>CBDEHK010000002.1:0-36329 GCA_965238305.1 Alphaproteobacteria bacterium | reverse complement strand
GGCACCTGACCCATGGTGCCGATCACTTCGGGATGACCGGCATGGCCGATCATGACGATTTTTCGTTCGATGCTGTGATGGCGTTCGGCTTCGCGGTGCACCTTGGAAACTAGCGGACAGGTGGCGTCGACATAACGCAAATCCCGTCTGGCCGCTTCCGCGGGGACAGACTTCGGCACGCCATGCGCAGAGAAGATAACCGTCGCCCCATCCGGAACTTCATCCAGCTCTTCGACAAATATTGCGCCTTTGACCGCCAGACCGTCCACGACATGGCGATTATGGACGATTTCATGTCGGACATAAATAGGCCGGCCATATTTTTCCAGTGCCATTTCGACTATCTGGATAGCACGATCCACGCCTGCACAAAATCCGCGCGGGGCCGCAAGCAATATTTTCAATTCGGGTTTCGCCATCTTTCGCAGCTCAAATAAAAAATATTCGAATTTCTTCGCCAATCATGCGTAAGGGTTCTTGTCTAACACCTGGACTTTCCAGTAGGTTGGCGAACACACGCCAGCCTTATATAGCGATTGGCGACAAAATAATACCTTGCTCAGTATCACGCGAAGGGTTTTGACATGAGTGACGCCGTCATCGCACAGAAATCTCCATATGCTATCGAAGTCGAAGAAGGCAAGAATTACTTTTGGTGTTCATGCGGGAAAAGCAATAATCAGCCATTCTGCGACGGGTCCCACAAAGGTAGCGGTTTCACGCCGACAAAATACAAAGCGGAAACCGCCAAGAAAGTGTATTTCTGCGGCTGCAAACATACAAACAATGGAGTTCTCTGTGACGGCACGCACAAAGGTCTATAAATGCGCCTGACATCAACTTTCAAAAAGCGGTTCAAGCTGACTGTCGGCGTAGTCGGCATGGTAGCGGTCTTGACCGGTTGCGGATTGTTCGGCAGCGAGCCGGATACCAGGCCTTGCCCGACGGTGCTGAAATTGCGTGACGCCGCCCGTATCGTCCAATATCAGGAAGGTGAAGGCCGTGATCTGGTCGATGTGAAAGTCGAAGCCGGTATCGGGACGGTGCAGCTTTATTGCGAATATGATGAAAATCTGCTGACGGTTTCGGTGGGCGTTGAAGTAATTGTACAACGTGGCCCGGCCTCCCGCTCGAGTGAAATTCATCTGCCGGTATTTGTGGCCGTGCTCAATCGCAACCGGCTACTATGTGGCTCGTTCGCGTCGGTTGTTTTGACGTGAACAACATCCCGAAGAACCCAGCGGGAGAGATTGTTCAGCTTTATTAAGTTGGATCAACGCCGAAGGAGCAAGTGGCCTCGCAAACTCTCAGGCAAAAGGACCGCAGGGCAATGGGACTCTGGAAAGTCGGCTGCGCGCAAGCACGCCGCCGCACCGAAGGGGGTAGACCCAGGCGATATCTAAATCCCGTCGTCAGGGCTAATTCTCTCAGGTTTGACCGGTTTGTAACAAATCGGTCTGACGACAGAGGAGGCATGAAACGGTTCATTTTCGAGCCGTCATGCTGACTGTCGAGGACCTGAGATGATCGCACTATCGGAAGACCTGAAAAAAAACCCTCTATTCGATCTGCATGAACAACTGGGCGCCAGGCTTGTGCCTTTTGCGGGCTATCACCTGCCGGTGCAATTTTCCGGCATCATGGATGAACATAAACATTGTCGCGCTGCTGCCGGCCTGTTCGATGTTTCACATATGGGACAGCTGCGGATTTCCGGCGCTGACCGGATTGCAGCAATCGAAAGCCTGATACCCGGCGACATTGCCGGTTTGCAACCGGGACAAATGCGTTACAGCCAGCTGACCAACGACGCAGGCGGCATTCTGGACGATCTGATAGTGACGAACATGGGCGACCATTTGTTCCTAGTTGTTAACGGTGCCTGCAAAACCGAAGACTTAGCCCATATGCAAGCCAGGATCGGCGACCGCGTCAAGATCGAGCATCCGGAAACCCGCGCCTTGTTAGCGCTACAGGGGCCGGCGGCGGCGGCGGCGCTTGCCCGCCTCACCGACAGCGATCTTACCGCAATGCTTTTTATGACCGCAAAGGCGATGACCGTTGCCGGGATCGACTGTTTGGTCAGCCGTTCCGGTTATACCGGCGAAGATGGTTTCGAACTCTCCGTCGCTGACACTGAGGCGATGGCGTTGGCCGAAGCATTGATGGCGCAGCCCGAAGTCAAACCGATTGGCCTGGGTGCTCGCGACAGCCTTCGCCTAGAAGCTGGATTATGTCTCTACGGCCATGACCTTAATGAAGAAACCAGTCCGGCAGAAGCAGTGCTGATGTGGAGCATCAGCAAGCGGCGGCGTGAACAAGGCGGATTTCCAGGCGCGACAATTATTCAACAACAACTCGCTAATGGCGTCACCCGTAAACGTGTCGGTTTGCAGCCCCAGGGTCGCGCGCCGGCCCGCGAAGGTGCCGAGATCACCGATGACGACGGCAACAATATAGGCATTGTAACTAGTGGCGGGTTTGCACCAAGCCTGGGCGCGCCGATTGCCATGGGTTACGTCGCCACCGCCAATGCGCAGGTCGGCACGTCGGTCAATCTGATTTTACGCGGCACGCCGATCCCAGCGCGGATCACCAAAATGCCGTTTGTCCCCCAACGTTATTATCGAGGCTGAGACCCAAACAGGAGAAAACTAATGAGTGACGCAAAATATTCCGAAGAACATGAATGGATCACCATCGACGGCGATATTGGCACCATTGGCATCAGCAATTTCGCGCAGGAACAACTGGGCGATGTAGTTTATGTGGAGTTGCCGGAAATCGGCCGCACGGTCGACAAAGACGGCGAGATTGCGGTCGTTGAATCGGTCAAGGCGGCGAGCGAAATTTTTTCACCGGTCGGCGGTAAAGTCGTCGAAGTTAACGAAGCGCTTGCCGATGCACCGGAAATCGTGAACGCGGAAGCGGAAGGCGACGGCTGGATTTACCGGCTGCAACTCTCCGATGCCGGTGAGTTGGAAAGCCTAATGGATGCCGCAGCCTATGCCGACTTTGTTGAGGATGCCGGTTAATGCGTTATCTTCCGATGACCCCAACTGACCGCCACGACATGTTTGCTGCCATCGGCATTAAAACCATGGACGAGCTTTATCACGACGTCCCTGAGGCAGCGCGCTTGGACAAGTTGGTCGACTTGCCAGTCGGTCAAAGCGAGCTGGCGGTGGAGCGCGACATGCGCGAGTTATCGCAGAAAAGCTTGGCGGCGACCGACACGGCTTTTTTCGTGGGCGCCGGTGCTTATCGTCATCACGTGCCAGCCAGCGTTGATCATCTGATCCAACGGTCGGAGTTTTTGACTGCTTATACGCCTTATCAACCGGAAATCAGTCAGGGCACGCTGCAATATTTGTTTGAGTTCCAGTCCCAGGTGGCGCTCTTGACGGGAATGGAGGTAGCCAATGCCTCGATGTATGATGGGGCGACGTCGACGGCGGAGGCGGTCTTGATGGCGGCCCGGGTGACCCGGCGCAAGAAAGTGCTGCTGTCCGGTGGCTTGCATCCCCACTATCGCGACGTCACCCGCACGACAACGCAGTTCACTGATTTAAAGATCACCGCAAAGGCACCGGATTTCGATGGCGGTGAAGACTTGCGGGCCGAAATCGATGACGGCACAGCCTGTGTGCTGGTGCAAAATCCGGACATCTTCGGCCGTATTCGTGACCTCGGTCCGTTGGCGGAGGCAGCGCAGGCGAAAGGCGCCTTGCTGATCGTCGCGGTGACCGAATTCCTCTCGTTAGGCGCCATCCGTAGTCCCGGCGCCATGGGAGCGGACATCGTTGTCGGCGAAGGGCAGTCGATCGGCAATGGCCTAAATTTTGGCGGGCCCTATTTGGGATTATTTGCGACGCGGCAAAAATTCATCCGTCAAATGCCCGGTCGTCTATGCGGGGAGACGGTGGATACAAACGGCCAACGGGGCTATGTGCTGACCCTGTCGACGCGGGAACAACATATTCGCCGTGAGAAGGCAACTAGCAATATCTGCACAAATTCAGGTCTCTGCAGCCTTGCATTCACTATTCACGCCAGTTTACTTGGCGAGCAGGGTTTCAAAAACCTAGCCCTGCTTAATCATGAAACCGCCCGAAAAACAGCGATGCGGTTGGCGCAGATAGAAGGCGTCGATGTTCTGAACGATGCCTATTTCAATGAATTCACAGTTCGATTGACCCACGCGGCCGCGCCGATCGTCGAAGCACTAGCACAGCAAGGAATTTTAGCGGGCGTCCCTCTTCGCCGGCTTTTCCCGGATCACGACGCCGCGGATAATCTGCTGCTGATCGCCGCCACCGAGACCAATACGGACCAGGATATCGAACAACTAGCCAGCGCCTTGGCGGAGATGCTCTGATGGGACATTCCAAAGACCTAAGCAACGCGCCAAATCTGGCCGGCACGACGGCGACGACTGGTCCAACAACGGTAGCCGGCCATCAGGGCCTTGATCACCGTGAGGGGTTGATCTTCGAATTCGGTCAACCGGACCGGATCGGCGTCGATATACCGGCACGGGTCGATAAGGAAACTAGCCTGGGTGGCCTAGAGCGCCTGGATGCGATTGGCCTGCCGGGATTGTCGGAACCACAAGTGGTGCGCCACTTTGTCCGTCTGAGCCGGAAAAACTATTCCATCGATGCCGGCCTTTACCCCCTTGGCTCCTGCACCATGAAGCATAATCCGCGGCTGAATGAGAAAATCGCCCGGCTGCCCGGCTTTGCCGACATTCACCCGTTGCAACCTGAAAGCACCGTACAGGGGGCGCTAGAGTTGATTGATCGTCTAGCCCATTGGCTTCGCACTATGACCGGCATGCCGGCAGTGGCAATGTCACCGGCAGCCGGCGCGCATGGCGAGCTCTGCGGCATGATGTGTATTCGTGCGGCGCTAGACGCTCGGGGCGAGCAACGCAAAATTGTGCTGGTGCCGGAATCGGCGCACGGCACCAATCCGGCAACCGCGTCGCTTTGCGGTTTTGGTGTCGAAACCATTCCGGCGGACGACCGGGGCCGGGTCGATTTAGCTGCCTTGAAAGAAAAGCTCGGTCCCAACGTTGCCGCCATTATGCTGACCAACCCCAATACCTGCGGCCTGTTTGAAAGCGATATCATTGAAATCGCCGCCGCGGTGCACGCCGCCGGCGCCTATTTCTATTGCGATGGCGCCAACTTCAACGCCATCATGGGGCGGGTGCGGCCAGGCGACTTGGGCATCGACTGCATGCATATCAATCTGCACAAGACCTTTTCCACGCCCCACGGCGGTGGTGGACCGGGCAGCGGCCCGGTTGTCCTGTCGGAAGCCTTGGCACCTTTTGCACCCATACCCTGTGTCGTCCGGGACGACGACGGCTTACGGCTAACCGAAAGTGTGGCGGACAAAGATGCGCCAAGTGACAGTTTTGGCCGTTTGAAAGGTTTCCACGGTCAAATGGGTATGTTTGTCCGCGCCCTGGCTTTTATGATGAGCTTAGGTAGCGATGGTATGAAACAAGCAGCCGAAGATGCTGTCCTTAACGCGAACTATATCCAGGCCCGGCTTGATGATGTGATGAGTGCATCTTTTGCTGGTCCCTGCATGCATGAATGCCTGTTCGATGACAGCTTCTTGGAAGATACTGGGGTTACCACGCTCGATTTTGCTAAGGCGATGATCGACGAAGGTTATCACCCGATGACGATGTATTTCCCGCTCGTTGTTCATGGCGCCATGTTGATTGAGCCTACGGAAAGCGAAAGCAAAGAAAGTATCGACGAATTTATCGTCGTTATGCGCGCCTTGGCAGAAGCGGCAAAGGCCGGTGATGTCGCCCGGTTTGCCAATGCGCCTTATTATGCTCCGATGCAGCGTTTGGATGAGACGGCGGCGGCCCGTAAACCTGTCTTGCGCTGGACGTCCCCGCTTGCGGAAGCGGCGGACTAAAATAAAAGGGCCCTGCTTGGCGGAGCAGGGCCCTGTTCTTGGCAGTTTTCGTCGCCAGGCGGGAGGGGGAAAGGGCAGCTTTTACCGTCTCCGACCTGGCATCGCTGGCACGGACTATATCGCGATGGATCGCCGCCAAGTATCCCGGATTTTTTGGAACATCGTCCGGGTCAATGCGTGGGTGATTTGCGAGCGCTCTGCGTGGGCGCGATGAATGGCGGCACGAATTTCTCTATCCGTGAGGGAATGATATTTTTCCGTCATAACATGTGACCTTTCTATTTCCGGTAAGATTATTCGAGCCAGAATGGCTTGTTAATTTCGTGCCTGCGGGTGCTGGCCGATAGTCCGATGTCTTTCAACTGATAGGCTGTCATCTGCGCCAATTGGCGGCGTTGACGGGTCCGTGTTTGCCAGTTTTCCAGCACATTCTGAATGCGCTCGGAAATATGTTGCTGATATTCATGAACCGGATGAGAGATGAGGGAAATTTCAGTCATTTTTTAACTCCTATTCCTTGCGCTGTTATTTATATCAATATTTGGCTTAACCATTGACTTTCAACTGGTAAGAATTCATGTTTAAGATGAATATTTTTCATCTAATGGAATAGCGATGCCAAGATTACCTTCGCTTACCGGGCTGCGTGCCTTTGAGGCCACGGCTAGGTTGATGAGCTTCAAAGACGCGGCGGCGGAACTATCGGTCACGGCCACCGCGATCAGTCACCAAATTCGCCAGTTGGAGGAGGAATTGGGAGAACGATTGTTCATCCGCGGTGGTCGGGCGATTTCGCTCACGGATACTGGCCGGGCGCTTTATCCGGATATTCGCGATGCTTTTGTTTTGATGTTAAGAGCAGCCGATCGCATCCGGCCGGACGACGGTTGTCGTCTGACGATTTCAACCGTTGCCTCATTCGCGGTCAAATGGCTGGTGCCACGCTTAGGTGATTTCCAAAGCACTTACCCGAATATGGATGTTCGGATAACCACCGATATGACCCTTGTTGATTTCAAACGCGACGATGTTGATCTGGCCATCCGCTATGGCCGCGGTGACTGGCCGGAGGTAAAGAGTTATCGCCTCATGGCGGAAGATTGGCGCCCGCTCTGTAGTCCGCGCCTGGTTCGCGAACATCAATTGTATTCGCCTGGTGATCTGGCCAAAGTGACGTTGTTGCACAATTCCAGTTATGTGGATGATTGGCAGCGATGGCTGACCATGGCCGATTATACAGACTTAAAGTCGAAGCGTAATCTCACTTTTGACGATAGCTCTCTGGTCTTGCAGGCGGCGATCGACGGGCTGGGCGTTGCGTTGGGACGGCGTGGATTTTCCGACAGCGACATCGCTGCCGGCACCTTAGTCGAACCCTTTGATATTCATTTTCCCCAAGAAACCGCTTTTTATGTTGTCGTTCCGGAACTGCGAAGTGAGGAAAAAGGCATCGCCGCATTTCGCGATTGGATTTTGAACGCAGCGGAACGAGATGCCGGCTTGATCCAGGGAGAAAAATCATGAACGACAAAAATACCGGCAACTGCGGCACGCCTTTATTTTATCGTTCGACGATACCGGAACTGACTGCCTATATGGCATTAATGCTGGGGACTTTCGACAATCCTCAAATTTATCCACCGATAGAGCATTGGAACGTAGAAACTGCAGTATCTTATTGCTTGCCTGAAGACGGCCTACCCCACCAGTATTAAGCCGACTCGCAATATAGCTGGGTCCGGGAGTCTCTAAAGGAAACTTAATGACAAACAAACGGTTAGCAGGAAAAAAAGCCATTATCACGGGCGCCAGCCGAGGCATTGGCCGCGCGATTGCGGAACGCTATGCTGAGGAAGGCGCCGATCTGTTTCTCACCGCCACCGGCCTTGAGCAATTGGCCGAGACCAAAGCAGCGGCGGAAGCGCATGGTGCAAATGTCGAACTATTTGCCGGCGATGTTTCGGAACCTGAACAATCGCAAGCGATGTTCGACGCGGCCCTTGCCGCCTATCCCGACCTGAATGTCGTGGTCAACAATGCCGGCATCTATCGCAGCGCTGCTTTTGTCGATTTTTCGCCGGAAGAATTCGACCGGGTGATGAAGGTCAATACCTACGGCGTCTTCCACATCATGCAAATGGCGGCGCGCCACATGCAGGAGCAAGGCGGCGGCAAGATTGTAAATATCGCCTCGACCGCTGGGAAATGGGAATCGCCCAATCAGTCGGCCTACAATGCCTCCAAACATGCGGTCGTGGCGTTAACCCGTTGCGCGGCGTTGGAATTGGCCAGCGACGGTCTCAACATCAACGCCATCTGCCCCGGACTGGTGGAGACGGACATGGTTACCAATTTCGGCGGAAAAGGTCGCTCACCGGAAGATCAAGCGCTGTTCGACGATTTTGTTAAACAGCGGGTGCCGATCGGCCGCCTGCTCGACCCTGTTGAAATCGCCCACATCGCGGTTTATCTGGGCAGCAGCGAATCCGACGGCATGACCGGACAAACGATCACCATCGCCGGTGGCCTGCGCATGGGCTAGGCGAGTTCCACAACCGGCAGAGCTAATTCGTCGTCGACCATTTCGACCGCAAGTCTAACCTTCCGCCCAAACGCCAAGTCATCTTCACCGCCACCGCGCAGGCGGCCAACCAAACGCGGACCTTCCGGCAGATCGACCGTCACATAGGCCGTCGGCAGGTTCTTTTTGTAGGCCGGATGAAAGGGATGGTAGGAAATGGTCCAGGTATGGACGGTCCCCTTCCCCTGCATGTCGCGCCATTTCAATTCCATCGAATAACAATTGGGACAAACCGGGCGGGGATAATGGCGAAAGGCGCCACAGTCGGCGCATTGCTGGATCAACAGTCGACCCTGCAAAAGGCCATCCCAATAGGGCTTGGTATCCCGGTTAGGATTTGGTCGCAGTCCTTTCAGCATCGGATTATCCAAAATCCTACCTCCGCATTATGGCGACCGAACCGTCACCCATATCGCCATAACCGGTGACCAGCCCGATCTCCGCGTCTTTCACTTGCGCCCGGCCGGCGCTGCCACGCAGCTGCTTGACCAATTCGACAACGTGATTTAAGCCAATAATATGGGCTTGCGACAATAAGCCACCATGGGTATTGACCGGCAGTTCACCGCTCAGAGCGATGCGGCCGTTTTCAACAAAGGCGCCGCCCTCGCCCTTTTTACAGAACCCCAAATCCTCCAACTGGCAAATCAGGTTGAAGGTAAAGCAGTCGTAGATTTCTGCGACATCGATTTCGCTATGTTTGACGCCGGCCATTTCAAAAGCGCGCAGGGCCGCTTTTGCGGTCCCAAAGACTGTGACGTCGGGCCGTTGGGTGATCGCACTGGGGGAATCTGGGTGCCCTTCCGCGACGCCGGAGACGTAGATCGGTCGCTGCGCCAAATCTTTCGCCCTCTCCGCACCGGAAATAATAACCGCCGCCCCGCCATCGCTTTCGAGGCAACAGTCAAACAAGCGAAACGGATCCGATATCATCCGCGAGTTCTGATGATCTTCCAGCGACATTGGGGTCGACATGATGGCATTGTCGTTCAGCATCGCATGCTTGCGCATAGTCACCGCGACTTCGGCAAATTGTTCGCTGGTGGTGCCGTAAAGATCCATATGACGCCTGGCCATTTGGGCAAAAAGTTGCGCTGGCGCCATCAGGCCCATCGGCATCTCAAATTCACCGATGAGGCGGAATTGCGGTAGATCCTGCACCCGGTCACCAATGCGGATACCGGAATAACCGTTACGACCAATAGGGATCAACACATGGTTGGCGATACCGGCAGCGATCGCCGCCACCGCCAACTGAATAGACGCAACCGCGCTGGCCCCGCCCATGGGTGAAGTCGCTGACAGGCGCAAATCCGGCAAACCAAGATTGGTGATGAAATCTTCCGCTACCGCGTCTCCGGTGGCATAGGGCAGAACCCCGTCGATGTCAGTTGGCTGCAAGCCGGCATCGGCAATCGCCCTCAACGAAGCTTCTAACTGCAGCGCCGTCGCGCTTTTGCCGGAGCCTTTGGTATATTCGGTTTCGCCAATGCCGGTTACAGCACAGGTATCTGTCAATCTAGCCATGGTCATTCACCACGATGTTAATCTTAAGGAAAGTTCTTACGCGCTGACATTGGTACTACCCCACAATATGCGGGCTGAAGGCAAAAAAAGGCAATATTCACCCGTTGGAATTCAGAACTATTATTTTCCATAAAAAACAATAAGCAAATGCCTATCACGCAAAGTGCTAGAATAGGTAGATCAATTTAGCTACATTAGCAGGGAATATTATAGTCGGAGGGCGGTGAGAGTATCCCTGGTTGAGGCGTGGAGGCGCTTAAACTTAGCATATTCCGTTATTATCGATTTGAGTAAGGAAAACGATAAACAACAGCACCAACATAAGCCTTTAGAAGCGTCGATGTCCGTCGCCTTGGGTCTGGGCCTTGGGTTCTTTGTTCTGACGGCAGTTGGCAGTGTACTTGGTATCGGCTTGGTCAGCGGCTATCGCAATACCGTCACCCTGTTACATGAAAAAGCCGCATTGCTGGTATCGGCAGAGGTCAATCAGGTTCGACTGTATTTTGATGCGGCCCAAAATCAGGTCGATTTCATCGCCAATCAGGTCACTAAAGGCGAGATTGAACCAACGCCTTCAGAAAATTTCACCAGTTTGCTGCTGGGTGCTATCGCCGCCACGCCGCAGATTATTCGCATTCAGTATGTCAATAACCACAACAAACTGATTGCGGCGGAACGTTTGGATGAAGAAGTGGCGCCGCTTTTCACCGCAGTTGGCGACGATACCGACATGAAAGCGCTGATTGAAGAAGCCAAGCAACGTAAAAAACCGTTTTGGGGAAATCTTTTGTGGCGTCAGGAATATAAACAAGCGACGCTGAATTATCATCGACCCCTGATTAAGAATGGCGAAGTCACCGGCGGCGTCTCGGTGCTGATTTCGGTCATTCGCTTGTCCGAGCTGATCTCCGACCTGGAAACGGAATTCGGCGCCAATGCCTTTATCCTATATGGTCCGGAAGCCGTTTTGGCCCATCCGATGATGGCCTTTGGCTATCCTGATCTGCATCGGATGAAACCATTGCCAAAACAAGCCGCTTTCACTGACCCGGTGATCACGTCACTGTGGTTAATTCGCGAAGACAAACTGATCGAAGAAATGATGTTGAGTGGGCCCGGCATCCGCTTTGTGCAACTTGCCGAGCAGGCCCATATTGTGCTTTTTCGGCAATTGGAAGGTTATACCGACCGACCGCTTTACGTCGGCACCCATTTTAATTCCGTCGATTTGATGAGCGAGATATACCGCCTGAAATGGGCCATTATTTCTTGCTTCATCATTTCCATTTTCTCCTCTGTCACTGCTGCTTACATTGGCCGGCGCATTTCCATCCCGGTGCGACGCCTATCGGAAGGAGCAGCGAAAGTACACCAACTGGATCTCGCTAATGTTGAGCCTATTCCCGGCAGCTTCTTCAAGGAATTGAATGACGCCGGCAATACTTTTAATGCCATGCTGGACGGTCTGCGCTGGTTTGAACGCTACGTTCCCAAAACGCTAGTGACGAGCCTGATCCGCATTCATCGCCAACGTGGCATCGAAAGTGAATATCGTGAAATTGTCATCATGTTCACCGATATCGTTAGCTTTGCCACTTTGTCCGAGGCGATGACGGCACCGGCAGCGGCGGAATTCCTGAACAGCCATTTCACCCTGGTGGCCGATTGTATCGACAAAGAAGGCGGCACAGTTGACAAATATATTGGCGACGGGGTGATGGCGATATGGGGCGCGCCGGAAATGTTCTTCGATAGTTCTGACCGCGCCTGTCGAACCGCGCTTGCCATCCGCCAGGCGGTCGAACAATACAATATCGAACAAAAACAAATCGACGGACCGAACGTCCGCTTGCGGATCGGTCTGCATATTGGACAGGTGATGGTCGGCAATATCGGCAGTCCCGGCCGTATCAATTATACCATTGTCGGCGATCCCGCCAATGTCGCCAACCGAATCGAAGAAATGGGTCGCGAAATCGGCACCAAAGCGACCGACGTCAACATCCTGATGTCGGATGAATTCCGCGCCAGCCTAAAAAGTACCTACGCGACCGAAAGCCTGGGCGTACAAGCCCTGCGGGGCCGGGTCAAAACCGTCGAAGTCTTCAACCTGTTGGGCGCGGCAGAAACGGCGATCGAATAGAGGGCGAAGGCGTGAAATAGAAAAACTGCGCGTAGAGAAAGCGCGCCGACGGCAACAGCACAATCAGTATCGCCTAGATTGATGCGGCGCAAACCGAAGATGATAAACATCCCGACGGCGCCCAATTCGATGAACAAGTGTAGCGCAAATTTTACCTAAATCGACGGCCCATTCTGTCGGTAAATTCAAAACCGTGGCGGCCGCGATCTAGTTCCTTTCATAACGGCCAGACCAGCGACGTTTTAGTTCGGGTGGCGCAGATGGGGTGGTATCTGTTGTTGATCGCATTCGATCGGGTCACCAAGTGGGGTCAATCGATAACCGCTGGCGCAGAATGCGAACGCACCCTTTAATTGGTCGTTTAGCTCAATAGCCCAGAGATATTCCGTTCCATCATCACCCCTGATTTTGGTCGGTTTGTCCGACCGGCTGATGCGGTCAATTGGCAACGGCACCAAACTTGTTCCAGGGAAACCGAAGGAGACCATAAGGTCCGTGACATCGACGAACGTTAACTGCGCCTGGAGCAAACGAAAGCGAATATGCCCCGCCTCGTCCTGAAGCCATTCTTCAATATGGTCGATGTCCAGCACCAACTCGCTGCGCCAGTCGCCCAAATCAGGTTCCGGCGAAATCAGCTGAAAGCCATAGATAGAATCATCATGAAAGGGATGGCAAATATTCTCGCAAATCTGAATACAGACCGCCATCAAATCTCCGTTGTTATGATTGCCTATCGCACTCTGCCGAATGGACTTGAGGGTAACAAGCCATAAGCTAGGTCCATGGAAATGCTCGTCCAAGTAATTGCAGACGCCTTTGCTGGCCTCAACCCGCCATCCGACGATCAGCTATTGCATCCCGACTGCATGGACGATGTCGATATTGCCCCCTTTTATGGAGGATCGCGCTGGCAGGATGTGCCTAGCGAGATGGTCGTCTACAATTATGCCGCGCCCTTCTCCTTCAGCCCTGAAGCCTTCCAGTATTATTTGCCGACCTACCTGATCTGGACCTTGAACCACCCCGACAGCGCGGAAATCGCCGGTGAAAGCATTCTGCGCGCCCTCAATCCCGGTGACGCACAAGACCAATTATATACCTTCCGCAAATCAAAATTCACTCTGCTGACACGAGCGCAAATCGGGGTGGTGAAAAAATTCCTCTGCCAGATGTCCGGACACCAAGAATTGGGCCAATTTGCCGACGCTGCGTTATCGAATTTCTGGTGGGACGCCTAGCAGGTTTTGGGTTTGGGACAGATTTCGGGTTCAAACGACTATAGAAATATCAAGTTTAGATTTAAAAACAATGACGTGCTATCATTAAGTGTGTTGACATATCTACTGCGGAACATAATCGATGATTGTATTCGTGCGAACGGTAACTTTGATTCTGGTTTTGCTTTTAATGATCGGTTGCGAGGACGAAATTCCAGATGCTCGTCCCGATGATCCTGGTTCACTGTTTTATTTTGAACGCGATCTCAACAAAAAACTCGAAATGGGAGTAGCACTGCTCGCCAATGGAACGGACAGTGATCGGTACATCTATGCGGACGAAGTGGCTTTGACGGCCTATCTGGTTGGCAATCTCGATCTGGCGTTTGAAACAGCGAAGTTGGCGCTCGAACTCGATAATGTAGATTGCAACTGCACACATTATGTATGGAATCACGGTAATGTCGTCCATGACGCAAATATGGTTTTGGGCTTGGTCGCGGTGGCACGGAGTAATATTGAGCTTGGTGCCGAACATTTATTGCTGGCCGGTGCAACACCCGGTTCCCCGCAGTTGAATTCCTTCGGACCGAATATGCGATTGGCGAAAACTTTGTTGGAAGCCGGCGAAAAAGATGCTGTTGTGAAATATCTGGAAAGTTGCAAGTTGTTTTGGAAAAGCGAAGACGGTCGTTTGGATAGTTGGATCGCGGCTATTCGTGGAGGCGGCATGCCGTATTTCCGTCACAACATTCATTGAAGGCGTGAGTAGCTATAACATCGATCACTCCTGCGCGAGCGGGAGTCAACTTCTCCACAACCCGTCACGTTGATCGATGAATTCTTGCCTGTGCAGGAATAACGATTGAACCTGCAGGAATGACAATTAGGCCGGCCGATTATCGCGTGCAGAATTTTGTGCATCGGGATAGTCTGACCGCATGATCAAGTCGTCAAAGCCGGGGCGGGTCCGCGCCGGGAACAGCAAAATTGTGATTGGAATGTTATGGGTGGTTTTGGCTGGGCTACTGTTTACCGGCTTTACCGCTATTGCCCGCCATGTCGGCCGCGATCTGCCGCCGATTGAGACCGCCTTCCTGCGTTATGCCCTTGGCATGGTAACCTTGCTGCCGATATTCCTGCGCCAGGGTCTGAGTTTGTTGCGGACGCAGCATGCGGTGCTGCATATCGCGCGCGGCACGGTACATGGCATCGCGGTGCTGCTGTGGTTTGTCGCGCTGGCTTATATCCCGTTGGCCGAAGTAATGGCGTTAAGTTTTATCGCCCCGATATTTGTCACGCTTGGTGCATTTTTGTTCCTGGGCGAGCGCTTACGGGTGCGTCGGATCGCCGCCATTGCTGCAGGCCTGCTGGGGGTTTTACTAATTCTGCGCCCGGGCGTTGCCACTATTCACCCAGGCGCCATCGCCATGCTGATCGCGGCGCCGTTGTTCGCGGCCTCCAAACTCTTGACAAAGCAGCTGGTGGCAAGCGAGGACGGCACCACCATCGTCGCCTATCTGAATATCTGCGCTGCCGTGACCATCCTGATACCAGCGCTTTTTGTCTGGCGCCTGCCGACGATTGAGGAATTGGGCTGGCTGACGCTGGCGGCGGGGCTGGCGACGCTCAGCCATCTGGCCATCATTCGCGCCCTGCGCCTGATCGATTTAACGGTGATGCAGCCGGCGGAATTCCTGCAATTGATCTGGGCCAACATGCTGGGCTTTTATATTTTCAGCGAAGAACCGAGCCTTTGGGTCTTTGCCGGCGGTATCGTCATTGTCACCAGTGCCAGCTATATCGCCCATCGCGAGGCCCGGCAGCAGCAAAGCACCGGGCCATAAATGCCGGCATAAGGCGGGGTTTCTGCAGGTATTTAGGCTGAACAATGATGCTAAACGGAAAGCCAGCGACATCACCAAAAATCCCGGCCTGATATTGGCACTTTAGGTTTGTGGATTACAATATTTTTGACAAAACTTTGTTAATGCCACAAGTTTGAATGCAACTGGTCGTGTGCGTGAGCAAATTCAGTTTTGGCAAAGAGCCAACAGTTTTTCCCGATCGATAATCCGCAGCTTGGAATACCCAACCTCTACCAGACCATCATTCGCGAAGTCCTTCAGAACGCGCTGCAGGGTCGGAACTGATACCGCGATCATGGCGGCGAGTTGACCTTGCGAAATCGGCAACCAGCCGCGCGGTTCCGATGATAGTTCCTCGTAAAGGAGAAGTCTGAGGGCGAGCCTTATGTCAGATCGCGTTACCGCCAAATTTGCAAGTAGGCGTAAGGCAAGCGACATGTTGCTTTCTGATAAGGCATAAAAATCACGGTATAACTCAGGATATTCTTTCACTAAACTGAGGATTTTGGGCCGCGGAACGAATAACAAGAGAGTTGGGGCCAACGCCTTCACCCCGGCAATGCGCGAGCCGCCAGAGAACAATGCGAGATCACCAATCCAATAACCAATATCGGCGCGATGCGGCGCATATTCTTCGCCATAATCGGTAGCGATGGATATCTGCAAACTGCCTTCGACAAGACCAAACAAGCCGTTTGGCTGATCGCCGATATGATAGATCGCCTCGTCCGTCCGGAATTGGCGTAATTCGGCAATGGAGAAAATTAAACTGCGTACTTCTTCCGTCCGCTCGGAAAGCCAGCCTTTGTTTGACAAGACATCAATGGCGCGGACGAGGGCTGGGTTACGAAACATTTCTTTTGTCAAATCCATCAAAATATACAATTCAATTATTAGGTCTAATTACAACGACAATAACTTGCGATATGCCAACTCGGATTGTAGCGGCGGTCGGGGTCTTATTGACCCACGTTCTTGCGTGATTTACGGTGGAAATCTTAGGGCCATGGAAAAGTTATGATAGGAATAATTTTATGTGGTTTCAAGAAAAGTTGAAAGTAGGCGGAAAAATTGCATTTCGAAGCCTGATCATCATTGGGCTGGCCGCGCTTTGTGCGCTCGCCGCTCAGGCCGACCCGTTGCCGTCTTGGAAAAACAGTCAAGCCAAAACAAGAATACTTGCTTTTGTTGCCTCTTCGACGGACAAAACGTCTTCAAAGTATGTGACACCGGCGGACCGGATTGCTGTTTTTGACAATGACGGCACACTGTGGGCGGAACAACCGGTTTATTTTCAGTTATTCTACGCCCTTGATCGCCTTCGTGAGTTGGCGGAAGCCGACCCGTCTATCCTCAAAACGCCGGCCCTGAAAGCGGCCGCAAATGGTGACCTGAAGGCCGCCCTGGCGGGCGGCAAAAAAGCCCTGCTGGAGATTGTCATGGCCTCCCACTCAGGGGTCAGTGTGAAGGCGTTTAGCGCCTCCGTCAGAAAATGGCTGGAAACCGCCAAACACCCGGTAACCGGTCGGCGTTATGACGAAATGGTCTACCAACCGATGTTGGAATTGCTGCGCTATCTGCGCGACAAAGGCTTCTCGACCTATATCGTATCCGGCGGCGGCATTCATTTCATGCGGGTTTTCGCTGAACAGGTTTATGGCGTCCCGCCGGAGCAGGTTATCGGCAGCACCGGAAAAACATCTTACAAAATAATTGACGGCGTCCCGACAATCATAAAAGACCCGGCGATCGCCTTTATCGACGACAAAGACGGCAAACCGATTGCCATCGACAGCAAAATAGGCAAACGCCCGATCTTGGCTGGCGGAAATTCGGATGGCGATTTCGAGATGTTGGAATGGGCGACTAGCGGTGACGGGTCACGGCTCGCCTTGCTTGTGCACCATACGGATTCCGCGCGGGAATGGGCCTATGATCGCGAAAGCGCGATAGGGCGGCTTGACCGCGGGCTCACAGAAGCCAAAGACCGCGGTTGGTTGGTCATCGACATGGCTGCGGACTGGAAAACCATATTTCCATACGAATGAATATCATAACTATTTGCAAACGATCCTTGGGGGAAACCACTATGATTAACCGCCTTATATTTTTATTTTCCATAGTTATGGTCGCATCGATCATGGCCACGAGTTTATCGGCAGAAACCGGCAAACCGAATATTCTTGTCATCTGGGGCGACGATATCGGGCAGGCCAATGTCAGTCGTTATACCCATGGACTGATGGGCTATCAGACACCGAACATAGACCGTATCGGCAAAGAGGGCATGACCTTCACGGATTATTATGCGGAACAATCCTGCACCGCCGGCCGCGCCTCATTCATCATGGGGCAAAGTGTCTTTCGCAGCGGCTTGTCGAAAGTCGGTCTGCCCGGTGCTAAGGAAGGGATGAACGTAAAAGATCCGACAATCGCTGGGTTGTTGAAAAACCACGGCTACGCGACTGGCCAATTCGGCAAGAACCACTTGGGTGATCGCGATGAAATGCTGCCTTCGAACCATGGTTTTGATGAATTCTACGGCAATCTTTATCACCTGAACGCGGAGGAAGAGCCGGAGAATGAAGATTATCCGAAGGACCCGGAATTCCGCAAGCGCTTCGGGCCGCGTGGTGTGATCCACTCTTATGCCGACGGCAGGATCGAAGACACCGGGCCGCTGACCAAAAAACGCATGGAAACCATCGACGATGTTACCTCCGATGCTGCGATAGATTTTATCGAAAAACAGCATAAAGCCGATAAACCCTGGTTTGTCTGGTGGAGCGGCACGCGGATGCATTTCCGTACTCACGTCAAGGCCGAATTACGGGGCATCTCCGGTCAAGATGAATATTCCGATGGCATGGTCGAACATGACATGCATATCGGCAAGTTTCTCAAGACACTCGATGATTTGAAAATCTCCGACAACACAATCGTGTTCTATTCCACCGACAACGGGCCCCACATGAACACCTGGCCGGATGCGGGCATGACACCTTTCCGGGGCGAGAAAAACACCAACTGGGAAGGTGGTTGGCGGGTCCCTGCCATGGTGCGTTGGCCGGGTCACATCAAAGCTGACGCGTGGTCGAATGAGATCATGCATCATATGGACTGGATGCCGACATTTCTTGCCGCTGCTGGCGAACCGGACGTCAAAGAAAAACTGCTAAAAGGTCACAAAGCGATGGGCCGGGACTATAAAGTTCATCTCGATGGTTACAATAGCTTGGCCTATCTGACCGGCAAGGCGGAGAAGGGGCCACGGAATGAGATCTTCTATTTCACCGACGATGGCGAACTTTCTGCATTGCGTTATCAGGACTGGAAAGTGATCTTCCTGGAGCAGCGGGCCGAAGCGACCTTCCAAGCCTGGCGCGAGCCGTTTGTGCCGTTGCGAGTGCCGCTGTTGGAAAACCTCCGCCGCGACCCTTATGAACGCGGCATGGTTACGTCCAATACCTATGACGATTGGTTCCTCGACCGTCCATATTTACTGTTGCCGGCGCAAGCTTACGTTGGAAAGTTTCTACAAACTTTCGTGGAATATCCGCCGCGCCAAAAACCGGGCAGGTTTAACCTCGACAATGTCCTAGAGGCGCTGCAGTCAGGTAGTGACTCCCAATGAGCTGAAAACACGCTAACTTGCGAATAGCGCTTTTAGCGTTGCGCCAAAAATTTTTGCCGGGTGTCGAACCAATGACACCCGGCTTTTTTCGATTGCCACAGAGGATTGGAGCTTGGTTGGAAAGTCGGTTGCGGACCGATAGCAGCAACGCGGAACCGTCAGTTCGGTTGCAAGCGAAAAAGACTTTGCTGACCGTCAAACGCCCACAATGGCGACACGCGAAAGTCGGCCTCGGCGAAGCACGTCACCAATTCGTGCCGGTCTAAATGATTGCGCCAGCCGAACGCAGCCGGATCGGATACCGGTGTGTCGTCGCTGGCATGATAATTTACCAGAAGCGGACGCTCTGCGGCTCGGACCCGACGGAGGAAATCGGGTAGATCGGATTGCAGTTCTAACAGGCCGAATGCCGTCAACAAATTCGATTCCGGGGCGCTCAGATCGAATTCTCCGAATGGATCCCATACATGGTAGGACGGGTCTCTGGCCAAGTAATCGCTGGGCTGGTAGCTGCAACCTTCGAGTAATAAATATCGCAGGGCCGGAACCGCACATCCCAAATCCAGGACCGCCGATCCTTTGGGTATGTTTTTTGCCGCCATAATGCGTGCTCGGCGTTGCGAAAATACCGGTTCCAGCGTGTCCGGTCCACGCCAGTTCCATGTGTTATCCAGGTTGGGATCTACGGGATTAGCACCCTGACCGGTTGCCGCTGAAAATGGATGATCGACGACGCTTTCATTTGGTCCCGGCATTTCGTAGCCGAAGGCTCTAGAATAGGCCGGCAACAGCCGCCACACCCTATCAGCCAACGATTTTAACGTGCTGTGAGGTATCGCCTCATACCTCGACAAGGACTGAGTGCTAATGCCGGTACCATGTTTTTCCAACTCCCAGGCGCTTTTGCCGCTTGCTTCGTTTTTTAGACTGAGGCGTTCGTCGCTCAATTGCTCCACGCCGGCAAAATCAGCAAGGCGCTGCTGCGTCGAGGTGTCGGTGACTAGGTCTTCATAACGGACGGCCAGGTGCGGTAATTGAGCCATCGCCAGCAATTCGTGAGCGCCATATATCAGCCTACTCATTATCCAGGCTTCGTCGCGCAAGCGACGGACACCTGGGAAAGCGACGCCGCCGCGGCAAATCAAGTCCGCCGAGGAGACCACCACGTCGCGTAGGTCCCGGAGACAAAGGATCAGTTTATCGGGCGGGAAGCTTTGGAACAGATTCTGCCATTGGTAGAAGTTTACCTGTTTGACGCCCCATAGATCGAGTGCCTGTAATTGCGGCAGCAAGTCGCGTTCCAGGTAGGTGGTGTAAGTCTCACCGCCCTGACGTCGTGGAGCATCCAGCGGCAGGTCAAATCCGGCATCGAGCAATGTCCGGTGCAGACGTTCTACGGTGGGTTCATGCCAGGGCGCAAACAAATCCGGTTCATTCAGTAGCATCGTAGCGCCGCGCGTACTGAGCAAATCGCCGACCAACGTCGTACCGCTGCGCATGAGGCCAAAGACTGCAACGTCCATCGCTGATGGCGTTCGTTTCCGATTTTGTTTTATCACCTAGAACAAGCCCCGTCCGAAGGTCCAAACCTATTAAGCCCTCTTCCCGTCAGAATTTTGGCGGCCAACGGCCTTCTGATTGTATTTAGCTTTCTATTTACTGCCGACAAAGAACAACCTCCTAACAAGTAGTTAGCGTAACATTGTATCGCCTACCGGATCATAATTTCCAAATCGACCAAAAATCGGAATACATCAACGAAAGCTGAATTTCATTCATTCGTTCGTCAAGCACTCTAAAATGATAAAGTATCGATAGCCATAATTCCGCTTGGATTTAGGAGAGCCTCATCTTCTGTCCCAACGCTGAAAGTAATATCACATAGAAAAAGCCCCGCTCTAGGAGCGAGGCTTTTCTTACACATACGCTTACAGGTTACAAATACGCGTATTACAACACTCAGTACAAATTCGAAAATCTATTGCCCGAGACTAGTGCAGTCGGCTGCCCAGATCCTTGATCGACTGATCGACCACGGCGTCGGCTTTGGCACCTGAGAGCTGTTCGGCAATGACTTTGCCGGCAGCCGCGACCGCAACATCGACCGCGGAATCACGGACTTCTTTTTCCGCCTGCGCTTCGGCCATAGCGATTTTTTCCAAGGCTTGCTGTTCGCGACGGGCGATACTGGCTTCCAGTTTTTCAGCCGCGATCGCCGCTTCCCGCTTCGCTTCCTCTTCCGCATGCGCGATCATCGCTTCGGCTTCCTGCATGGCGTCACGTTGCTTGCGCTCGTAAGTTGCCAGCAGAGTTTGCGCTTCTTCGCGCAGACGCCGGGCTTCGTCCAGATCGTTGCGGATTTTCTCCGCCCGCTCATCCAGACCTTTGGTCAGCATGCCCGGTATTTTGTAATAAATCAGCACGCCAACAAAAACAAAGAAAGCCAGGCCGACAAAAAATGTTGCACCAAATTCCATTAGTTGGCCTCCTCCATCGTCGCCGAAACAGCAGCGCTGACATTCGCGTCCGGAACACGTTCGCCAATCAGCTTTTCAGCCGCCGCCTGCGCCAATTCGGTCGCCACAGTTTTCACTTGCGCCATCGCCGCCGATTTTGCTTCCGCAATTCGTCCAGCCGCCGCCGCGGCTTCGCTATTGAGGCGTTCAGCCACTTCGCTATTGCGCCTTTCTGCAACGGCATTCGCTTCCGCCGTGGTCTGCGCCAGCATCGCTTGCGCTTTCAAGCGGGCTTCGGCGAGTGCCGCCTCGTATTCGGCGATCACTTTTTCCGCGTTCGCTTTCAGTTGTTCAGCTTGATCCAGATCATCGGCGATCCGGCTTTGTCGATCCTCTAAGACGTCCGCAATACGTGGCAAAGCCACGCGGGACATCAGAAAATAAAGGATGACAAACGAAATCGCGAGCCAAACCAGCTGCGGCGCAAAATCGCCAATCATAAATTGGGGCATGTCTATTGCCTCCGCTTCGTCACACTAATCGTTGATGGAATGTCGCCGATCACCCGGCAAACTTAGACCGGCACAAAGAGGATGATCAGCGCGACAACGAGCGCAAAAAGCGCGATCGCTTCGGTGAGCGCGAAGCCCAGAATAACGCGGCCGAACACAGCTTGCGCGGCACCCGGGTTACGCATCGCGCCGCCAACATAGCTGGCGAAAATCAGGCCAATACCGATCCCCGCCCCACCCATTGCAATCGCGGCTATACCCGCACCGATTAGTTTCGCGGCATCTGCTTCCATAATTTTGTTCCTCTAGTCAGTTAACAGTTCCAAAAAATTTGACGTCTTCGTGTTGCCCCGTTGTGGTCAATGCTCCAAGTGAATGGCATCGTTCAGATACAGGCAGGTCAGGATCGTGAAAACATAAGCTTGCAAGAGAGCAATTGCTACTTCCAAACCGGTCAAGGCCACGATTAAGGTAAACGGCAGAACGCCAAAGACACCCATTTGCACGACAAAACTGCCAAACACTTTCAGCATCGTGTGACCGGCTGTCATATTCGCGAACAACCGCACCGAATGACTGATCGGGCGCATGAAATAGGAGATAACTTCGATCACCACAACCAAAGGCAATAGTGCCACCGGGACATCTTTTGGGACAAAGAAAGAAAAGAAGTGCACTCCATGGCGAACGAACGCAATGATCGTCACCAAGACAAAAACGGTTAGCGCCAACGCCAGGGTGACGGCAATATGGCTCGTCACCGTATAGGAGTACGGCAGCATGCCTATGATATTACAAATAATGATAAAGCTAAAAATTGTGAACACGAAGGGGAAGTATTTGCGGCCTTCGGCGCCAGCAGTTTCCTGCAGCATGTTGGCAACAAATTCATACCATAGCTCTGCAACCGACTGAAAGCGGCCCGGCACCATGGCCCGGCGTTTGGTCGAAAGCGTCAAAAACAAGGTGATGATTGCGACACTCGCCAGCATGAACAAAGCCGCTTTCGAAAATGACGCATCGATGCCGGCAATCATCCACGGCTCATCCGTGAACCGTCCGATCAAGAACTGGTACATTGGGCTATGTGGATCGATAGCTGTTTCAGCCGCCACGTTTATCTCCCTCCGGCGGACTATCCGCCTGATCCTCTTTCGTCTTGTCGCCTCGCGACTTGGTCAACTCACCCATCGCCGCTGCGTCCATCTTCAACGCCGTTTTTGCGGCATTGTTAATGCCGGCTGCGGCGCCCAAAACCAAACCGGCCAACATCGCCCACGGTGTCCAGCCAAACAGCTGATCCAGGCCCCAACCAATCGCCGTACAAACCACCAAGGCAACGACAATTTCAATCGAGACCCGGTAAGCAATGCCAAAACCGCTATTGGCACCGTCATTCGTGGTCTCTGGCTCATTCAGTCCTGCATCATCACGAACCTTGGTGATTCGATCTTCAAGATTCTTTAATGAGCCATTATCTGGACTGTTGATCATCCCGTCGAACGCGGTATAGCAGGTTATATTTCGAGAGCGGTTTAAGCACCAAAATCGCCGGCAATCTACGGACTGACCCCCTGCCTGTCAAGGGCAAATGACTGACCTTTAAGCCGTTGAATTATATCGCTTATTTTAGTCGATTTGAATTTACCCCGAAGCCCGAATGCGTTCCGCCCGTTCCAGGTCGACGGAGACCAGTTCCGAGACCCCACGTTCCGACATGGTGACGCCAAAAAGCCTATCCATGCGCGCCATGGTGTAGGGATGGTGGGTGATGACGACGAAACGAGTGCCGGCGACGCGGGCGATTTCAGTGACCAGATTACAAAATCGCTCGACATTGGCATCATCAAGGGGGGCATCGACCTCATCCAGCACACAAATCGGTGCCGGATTGGTCAGAAAGACGGCAAACAACAACGCTAAAGCAGTCAATGCCTGCTCGCCACCTGACAACAAGGACAAATTTTGCAGCCGTTTACCGGGTGGGCTGGCCATAATTTCCAAGCCAGCTTCCAGCGGGTCATCCGATTCGGTTAACGACAGATGCGCCTTGCCGCCGCCAAACAGGCGCGTGAACAATTCCTGGAAATGTCTGTCCACTTCCTTGAATGCCGTCAGCAGGCGTTCGCGACCTTCCCGGCTGAGCCTTGAAATGCCCTGACGCAGACGACCGATCGCAGCTTCCAGATCCTGGCGTTCTGTGACCATGGTCTCAAGTTGTTCTTCCAGTTCCACTGCTTCTTGTTCGGCACGTAGATTTACCGGCCCCATTCGTTCGCGTTCCCGCTTCAATCTCTCCAGTTTCGTTTCCACTTCCGGCATGTCCGGCCAAGTATCGGGTTCATCCTCGACGCCGGCCGTTTTCAGAACCTGCGCCGGTTCGCAATCCAATTCTTCGCGAATACGTTGCGCCAAATCGACCAAACGTTGACGTTCTTGTTCCAGTGTGGTGTCGACCCGAACCCGTCGTTCGCGGGCCTGGGCCAGGGTATGCTCTGCATCCCGCAAGGTTCTTTCGGCGATCTTGGTATCGTTTTCAGCCCTGGACAAAGTATCGCTGGCCGCACTGCGTTCACTTTCAGCTGCCGCGATCTGATCCATCAAGGCGGCACGCTTTGTCATGATCTGTTCCGGCAAACTTTCAAGTTGCAGCAGTTCCGCTTCGTTTGCTTCTTTACGTTCGCCTAGTTCTTGGATCTGCTGCTCGGCCCCGCGAGCACGCGATTGCCAAGCTTCAAATTCGGCTTCTATAATGCGAAGACGGTCCGCCCGGGCTTGGATTTCCCGCCGTAGGCTATCTTGCGCACTGCGAGCTTCGACCAAGGCGGCCCGAAGACCGCTCAATTTGCGACGAATTTCAGCCTGTTCGTTGCGGGCATCCTGCAGATCGCCAAGTTCACTTAGACGTTTCTTTTGGCCATCGCAATTCTGTTGCGTATCCAAGATATCGCTGGCGATCTGTTCGGCTTGCTCTTTCAGGGCCAATAGTTTGGATGATCTAGCTGTGGCTTCGCGTTCCAGATTGCTCAAGCGATTGCGGGCTTCGCCCAATTCACGTTCCGCAGTGCGGCTGGATTGCCGGGCCTGTTCGCAATCACGGCGGATTTGCACATGGGCATCTTGCGCTTGAGTGAATATCTCCCGCGCTGCTTCGGCATTGGCAAACAATTGTTCTGAATCCAGACGTACTTCGTTCAAGCGATTGCGTTGCTCAAGCCGCAATGCGGCGGCGGTTTGCGCCCGATCGGTGATCGTAAAGCCATCCCACCGCCAAAGTTCGCCTTCTTTCGTAACCAAGCGCTGACCGGGTTTCAGTTCTTTTGCTAAGCGGACGCCGTCGGACTGGCTCACAAGACCGATCTGGCCGAGACGCCGGGTCAAAGTGGCGGGGGCTTTTACAACATCACTCAATGAACGCACACCGGCTGGCAGAGCGACATTCATCTCGTAAGGGGCATAGGATTTCCAATGCACCGGGGCTGCTTCATCGGACGACGATTGAATGTCGTCGCCAAGGGCCGCGCCCAACGCGGTTTCATAACCGGGCTGCACCTCGACCGCATCGACCAACGGCGGCCACAACTCACTTTCATTTATCTCCAACAATTCGGCGAGCGCCTTTTCTTCCGCTTTCACTTTGGTGGCGTCACCATCGGCAAGCTGTAACGCTTCCCGCGCGGTTTGCGCTTTGGTCTCAAATTCGCTGCGTTCCTGCTCGAACGTTTCAAGACGCTCGCGTTGGTTTTGTGCGGTCGCTTCGCGCGTTGTCAACTGCTGCTGCGCCTCATTCATTTGACGATCTTCACGGACCGCAGTTTCCAGCCTTTCCTGCTCTTGTGCGGTGTCGTCGGCGCATTGACGCAATCGGGCCAAGCGCCCAGTTGCATCCTCAATCGCTTTCATTAAGCTATCCTGCAAAGCCGATTGACTGGCGATCTTGTCGGTCAAACTTTCCAGTTCGATTTCTTCTGCCTGCACCACGCTTTGTGCATCATTGACACGACCAACGGCGTCTTTCTGCGCTGTTGCTTCGCCTTCACGGGCGGTTTCCAAATCAAGACGTTCCCGGCGCAAACGCACTGTCGCCGCTTCCGCGTCGGCTTGCAAAGTTTGTTCACGACCTTGGTCGATCCCAATTTGGGTCAGCCGCGACCTTACGTTGCGGGTGGTTTCGGCAATCCGTTGTTCTTCCGCTTCCAAACCATCGCGGGCCACCGCGAAACGATGCAGCTTCGCCGCTACACCGGCTTCCCGTTCGCGAAGCGAAGGTAATACCTCCGCCGCTGCCGCATGTTTGCTTGTCGCTTCGGCCACCAAAGTCGTCAGTTCCGCCACTTGCTTGTCGGCGGTAACCAACTCTGTCACCGCCTCGTTGACCCGACCGGTCGCTTGCAAATAGCGCAAATGGAAAAGCATACCTTCCATAAGGCGAATTTGGTCTGCCACTTTACGATACCGCTTGGCTTGCCGGGCCTGGCGTTTCATGCTTTGCAGCTGCCCTTCCAGCGTTTGCATCACATCGTCTAGACGTTCCAAGTTGGTTTCCGCTCCACGCAGGCGCAGTTCCGCTTCGTGGCGTCGGGAGTGCAGGCCGGTAATACCGGCAGCTTCCTCCAATAGCGCCCGGCGTTCGGTCGGTTTCGAATTGATGATGGCACCAATGCGACCTTGCGAGACCAGCGACGGCGAATGTGCTCCGGTCGCCGCATCCGCGAACAACAGCTGGACATCGCGGGCCCGCACGTCCTTGCCATTGACCCGGTAAGTGGAACCACTTTCCCGTTCGATCAGGCGGCTAATTTCAAGCAATTCGTGATCATTGAATTCGGACGGCGCGGTGCGGTCTTTGTTTTCAATGACCATCATCACTTCGGCAAGATTACGGGCCGGACGATTTTGCGTGCCGGAGAAAATCACATCATCCATGGCCCCGCCACGCATCCGCTTGGCGGAATTTTCCCCCATCACCCAACGCAGAGCTTCCACCAAGTTCGATTTACCACAGCCATTGGGGCCGACAACCCCAGTCATACCCGGTTCAATCACTAATTCGGTGGGATCGACAAATGACTTAAATCCAGTCAAACGTAACTTAGTAAATTCCACGACACACTTACTCCTACAATTCACCGTATTACACTTTATTTGGCGTCGGCGATGGCTTCGTCCATTTGTTCAATCGTCAAGACACCTGCCATGGTTTTGCCATTGATGACGAACGAAGGGGTACTGCTGACTTTGAATTCTTGTTCGCCGGTCATACGGTTGGCGATGATCATGTCACTCAGAGGCTTGCTGGCGATACAAGCATCGAAGGCCGCATCACTGACACCGGCCAATTTACCCAAACTACGCAAAGCTGCGTTCGGATCTTCGGCCCGCGCCCAAGTTTGCTGTTGCTTAAAAAGAACATCAATCATCGGGAAAAAACGTTCTTCGCCGGCGCAACGCGCCAGAACCGAGGCCGCCAATGCCAATCGATCAAGCGGAAACTCCCGAAAGATAAACTTGACCTTGCCGGTATCGATATATTTTTCTTTAAACGCCGCGTATGTCTGCGCATGGAAACTGGCGCAATGCGGACAGGTCATCGAAGCATATTCAATAACTGTAACAGGGGCATCCTTGCTGCCCAAAATCATCTCGCCTTCGGCAAAACCTTTTCCTTCCGCCAATGCAATCTGGCCGGTCGCTGTTAAGAAACAGAAGGTCAGGAATGCGGCGAGAAATACCCTAACTTGAGTCATATTTTCTCCTACCCACAAGATATTGTGAATTTATCGTGTTGCGTACTCTTGATCAATACGCCAATGAGAAAAATAATGCCTTTCACATTTGCATCACCTTCGGTTCAACTATGACAACTAGCCCCGAATTGAGGCACAAAAGTGGCTAAGTCATTGCGATTTTAGGTTTTGTCCCCATCATCCGTGAGAACTTGGCTACCGAACGACATTAATGCCCGTCTAAGGTTCTCATTATCGATATCGGCCAGCAACTCCTCCAGCTGTGCCGCTTCATCAGAAGTAAGTGGGCGATTCGGTTTTGACGCAGGTTTGTCCGCCTTCACAACCGGACCTTGAAGGATAGATATTCGCTCGATCGCACGGTAGCCGTAATAAGTATTGATCCGATCGACAATGATTGGGCTCAAATGTTGAAAATCCAAGGCACCGGCCTGATCAACGCGAACCTGCATCACTGAACCATCGCCCGCCTTACCCCGCGGACGGGATATTTTTACCGGTACAGATATATCGGCTAGTGTCTCACCGACGATCAGATGCCAATTCGCGATCACCTCTTGTTCTGCAAAACCTTGCTTTTCAAAACTTTTCTGCGTGATTTTACTGACCGTTTGGCTAAGCGCCCTGAGGCCGTGGCGGCGAAACGGTTTCTTTTTTGACGAGGTCTCGTTTGTCATCCGAATTCCATATGACTTATGCTCTAGCGTATGCAAGTTGTTTTATAGCAAGGCCAGAATATTCATGCCGTCAACGTCGCTTCAGAGCAAACTACTAAATTGGTATGATCTTCATCGCCGCGACTTGCCGTGGCGGGCACGTCCTGGTGAAACAAAATCAGCTTACCACGTTTGGCTCTCGGAAATTATGCTGCAACAAACGACAGTGGCGACCGTCATTCCCTATTTTCATGCTTTTCTGAAGAGATGGCCACAAATTGAGGATCTAGCGGAGGCTGAACTGGATGAAGTGCTGCATGCCTGGCAGGGTCTGGGTTATTACGCCCGGGCGCGCAACCTGCATAAATGCGCCAAAGTCATTGCGCGGGAGTTTGGTGGACGCTTTCCCGACAACGAGCCGGCGCTATTAAAGTTACCCGGGATCGGCCCCTATACCGCCGCGGCCATAGCCGCCATCGCCTTTGATCAAGTTGCCTCTCCAGTCGACGGCAATATTGAACGGGTGCTCGCCCGCCTAAACAAGGTTGAGACGCCGCTGCCAACGGCAAAAAAAGAACTGAAAGGCCTCGCGGCTACGCTGACGCCTGGGAAAAGAGCCGGGGACTTTGCCCAGGCGATGATGGATCTAGGGGCGACCATTTGTACGCCGCGCAAGCCATCTTGTGTAATCTGTCCTTGGCATACAGAATGTCAGGGTCGGATCGCCGGAATGGCTGAAATGCTACCGAAAAAAGCGCCAAAAAAACAACGTCCGACCCGTTATGGCGTTAGTTTTTGGCTGGCGCGGGACGATGGCGCGGTTCTGCTACAGAAACGACCGGAAAAAGGTCTGCTGGGTGGTTTGATGGAATTCCCCGGGACCGATTGGACGGTAGCAAAACCAAGCCATGATACCGCCCTGGCAGTGGCGCCGGCCCAAATCGAGTGGCTGCAGTTGCCGGACAGCGTCGAACATACCTTCACGCATTTTCATCTGTCATTACAGATTTATGTCGGGAATTGTCCGCAAGCGACCGGCGGCGACTGGTATGCGGTGGAAGATTTTCACACCATCGCGTTGCCGACTTTGATGAAAAAAGTAGCGCGCCACGCCATAAATCATGGCGTTGAACAGAAGGAGATATCACCATGACCGATTGTGTATTTTGCAAAATTGCGGTTGGCGAAATTCCATCCCACAAGGTTTATGAAGACGAGCAAGTGTTGGCGATAATGGACGTCGGTCACGTCAATCCCGGCCACACCCTGGTGATCGCCAGAGATCATGCGGCAGATATGATGGAACTGGACGAAGAGGTCGCGGCGCAGGCTTTCCGTATCGCCAATCGAATTTCAAAAGCGCAAATGAAAGCGTTCGAACCTGATGGGGTGACAATCTTACAGGCTAACCGGCCAGCCGGATTACAGACCGTGTTCCATTTTCATTTGCACGTGGTGCCGCGCTTGGAAGACGATGGCATGACCCTCACCTGGCCGGCCAAAATGCCACCGCAAGAAGATCTGGCGGCCTATGCCGAACGCCTTCAATCGGCAATTTAGTCCCGCCCTGCCAGCAACATCAAGTTTAGTGGCTGCAGGGCCGCATAAACCGCCTGGAAGTCCCGCTTAAAGGCGGCTTGCGAAATGCCGGTGGCTTTCTGAATTTGTCGAATACTGGTTTTCCCATCACAAAGCGCGATAATTTTCGCCGCCGATTTCGGCAATTCCTGGCGATACGGTATGCCGTCAAAATTTGCTTTGATTATCGGTTGTCGGGCTACAGCCTTTGCCAAAACGTCCGCTGACATTTCCCGCAAAACCGGCACATTCTGAGAATTTGCGTGGTCAGCTGCGCCGCCTTTATCATTATCGGATCTTACCACGTAGAAAACATGGGTTTTCAGATTACTGGCCAGCTCTTCCGCTAATGCGCATTGCTGCAGCCACGGCAATTTCAATGCCCGTTTTCGCGCTTCGCCTTCCGGCATATAAAGCGTCGGGTCATATCGTGCCGGTTCAATAAAACCGCTGAGCCGCAGATCGGCGGTGGCCACGAGTGTTGAAATTTCCGACACCGTATAGGCGCGGTCCTGACTGTGCAGCAGCAGATCATAGAAACCGGCATCTTCGCCTTGCAGGTGATCGCCCAGAAAAGGATTACGTTTGAGCCAATTGGTTTCCGGCAAATTAGCGACAATGTTTTTTGCCCCTGCCAAACGCTTAGCGGGCGACAGGTCATGTGGAAATAACCGCGCAAAGGCTTGTTGCATGGCATAGACCCCGGTACGCCCGTAACTGCCATAGACCATCAGGCCCATGCCGCCATCGTCGCTTAGCACTTCACCGAGGACCTGCAACCCTGCTTCCGGTTCCGGCAAATGATGCAGGACGCCGCAGCAATCGATATAATCGAACGGCCCAGCATCAAGCCCGGCAACATCCAACAGCGAATATTGTTTGAAGCGGATATTGTCGAGCCCGCGGGCATCTGCCCGGGCCTTGGCGATCGCCAGGCTGGCACTCGACAGATCGACATAAAGCACCTGCCCACCGTCGCCGCGATCCGCCAATTGTTGGGCCAACATGATGGCGCCATCACCGGTGCCGCCGCCGGCGATGAGCGCGTTTAACGCACTGACACGCCGGCCGGCAAAGACATAATGCTCGATCTCCAACAAATGACTGGGAGAGCCGACGACCAAGCGTTTCGCTTCATCCGCCGGGTCGCGCGCCGGATATGGCAAAGCCTCATATTGCTGGCGAACCAAGTCGCCTTTTTTGGCCACTAGGTTTTCTCCGGCCTTAATCGTCGATGACTTTGATCACAGCTTTGCCAACAACTTCGCGATTTAGCAGGGCGTAAAGCGCATCCGATGCTTCACTAAGTTTGAAAGTATGGGAGATATGCGGCTTGATTTTACCCTGACGGTACCATTGGAAAATCTGTTCAAAATTGTCCAGATTGCCCTGCGATTCACGTCCCGTCCAAGCTCCCCAAAACACCCCAACAATTGAACAGTTCTTTAATAACGCCAAATTGGCCGGTGCTTCGGGAATGCGGCCCGAAGCGAAGCCAATCACCAACAGGCGGCCGTCCCAATTAATGCAACGAAGCGATTGATCAAAAGCGTCACCGCCAACCGCGTCATAGATCACATCGGCCCCTTTGCCGCCAGTCAGCTCCTTGACTTTGTCCTTGAACGGTCCGTCGCTATAATTGATCACGTGATCGGCACCATGATCCAAGGCCATTTGCAGCTTCGCATCGGAACCGCCAGTACCAATAACCGTGGCCCCCATGGCCTTGCCAATTTCCAGCGCCGCCAGCCCAACACCGCCTGAAACACCATGGATCAGCAGGCTTTCGTCGGGCTGTAAGTTCGCTCTTTGGATCAAGGCGAACGCAGAAGTGCCATAGGTCAGACCGATGGAAGAGCCGGTGGCGTAGTCCATATCATCCGGCAGCGGCAGACATTTTGTTTCCAAAACATTGACTTCTTCGGCGAAGCCGCCATCACCGCACATACCGATGACCCGATCGCCGACTTTAAAACGACTGACATCAACGCCGGTGGCAATCACTTCACCGGCCACTTCGGCGCCCGGCGCAAAAGGAAAGGCTGGTTTGAACTGATATTTGCCTTGGATTATCAGCGTATCGGGAAAATTTACCCCGGCAGCGTGAATTTTCACCCGCACTTCATTGGCGGTTGGTTCCGGAATAACATGATCGTCCAAGACCAAGCTTTCAGGCGGCCCATAGGCCTTGCACAACATCGCTTTCATTGATTTATCCTTTTTCTGCAAACATTCACATATTGAACTATTCCCTTCAGGCTTTAGCATAGAAGACCGCAAAGCGATAAGAGGAAAACCAAGATATGAGCGATCTATCAAAATCTGTTGCCGTCGTCATCGGTGTGGGGCCGCGCGACGGCTTGGGCGCTGCGCTATGTCGCCGCTTCGCCAGTGAAGGCTTGCATGTCTTTGCAGCCGGCCGAACCCAGGCAAACCTGGAAATCGTCGCTGGAGAAATCAATGACGGCGGTGGGCAAGCAACCGCAATTGTTGCCGATACAACAAAAGACAAAGATGTCATCGCTTTGCTGGATCAAGCGAAGGCGGCGGGCGAAATATCACTAGCGGCCTATAACGCTGGCAATAATTGGCGTGCCAATATCCTGGACTTAGACAGCGAAACATTCGAAAAGATTTGGCGTGTCTGTTGCCTGGGCGGTTTCATTTTTGGCCGCGAGGCCGCCCGCCGGATGGCACCACAAGGGCACGGCACGATCATTTTTACGGGCGCCACTGCGTCGGTGCGCAGCCGGCCTCCGTTTGTTGCCTTCGCGTCTGCCAAAGCGGCATTGCGCGCTGTTGCAGCCGGATTGGCGCGCGATTTTGGACCGCAAGGCCTGCATGTTGCGCATACCATCATCGACGGTGGCATTGCCGGTGAAAAATTGCTGACCCGGGCGCCGGAAATCGTGAAAGCAAAAGGTCTCGACGGCATGTTGGGCCTAGACGACATGGCGCATACCTATTGGATGTTGCACCAACAAGCGCGTAGCGCCTGGACCTTCGAATTGGACATGCGACCCTATAAAGAATCTTTCTAGATGGCTGACATCAACGGACCATTTGAGACTGCACGCTTGCGCCTGCGTCGAGTGGAGCCACCCGACAGAGATAATCTTATCAAAATGAACTCCGATCCTGAAGTCATGCGATTTATTGGCGCCGAAGGAGAGGCGTTACCGATCGGCAGCGCAATATCAGATGACAAAGTTGATCGCTTAATGTCGCTTGGGTGCCGCTTGGACGGCTTTGGCCTGTGGGTGCTTGAATGGCACGACCAGCCTGAATTTTTAGGTTGGGTCGCGTTGTTCGAATTTGCCGATACTAAGAATTTCGAAGTTGGTTATCGCTTGAAACGGTCTGCTTGGGGACAGGGTGTTGCCACGGAAGCGGCGGCTTTCATGATCAATCATGGCTTCAATTCGATGAACCTGGAGATGATCTGCGCCGTCTCCTATCAGGAAAATTTGTCGTCGCATAGGGTATTAGAGAAAGTTGGGTTGAGCCGGCGCGGTAAGTTCTTATATGGCGGGGTCGATGCTGCCTATTTCGAAATTCACCGCAACTGCTAAAGTGCTTCAGCGATCACCAAAATACTGTCAGCGCTGGCATGACGCAACTTCATGGCGGGCGACCCGACCGCCGAGGGCTAAAGGAACACCGCCCGCCGCCTGCACTGTTGGCCCTACAAGTTTCCTATATTCCTCGTGGGTTTCCTGATCATGTATGGTTTCCATCGCCAACATCAAGCCGGCCCCGGGTTCAGCGCTGAATTCGCCCGACAAACCTTCGGTCATGAACATATTTCCGCGCGAAGCGGCCTGGCGGATCGATTTCACCGGACCATAGTCTTTCGAATGATACCAGGTCCGGCAATGGTCCCAGCTCGGGAACTTGGTAATGATAATGCGATCATAAAGCCCTTCACCTTCCATCACTTCAAAGCGCCCGCCGCGGCAAAGATAGGAAGCGCCATGCTGCATGATGGTCGGCGGCACTTGCCGGCGATAATCTTCGTAGCGTTGAGCGTCACGAACATCGACATTGGTGACCAGGTAACTCGGCAACATAATGTTGCACTCCTTTCCACGACAGGGGAGGCAATTCTAGATCACAAATCCGCGCCGATCCCAAGCGGTTTATGGTCAGAGGCTTAGAACGGCGCGGCAGCGGCGGAACTCACCGCCTGCATATGCCCGACGGTAAGGCCGTTCACGTTGAAGATCGGGCCTTGAATATAATCCGACAATCTTCGCCGCTCATCCTCTGTTAAGACATCATGACGGTCTAAGATCGCCGCCAGAACAGTTTCCGCAGCGCGCCCTTGGCCGTCTCGGCATTTGAGCGCGATCCCAAAGCCGCGTCCAGGCAAACCAGCCATATAAACCCCTTCGGCACCGGATTTCGCCACAACCTTACCCCGTGCCGTTTCCATCAGCAGAGTGCAAAAACGTTCCAGGCCAGCAACCATGTAAGGTTCTGCCATCATCGCCTGGGCAATCCGCCGGCAGGCCACGGCACGATCATTGTCCAGCGCGTCCGGATTGGCAAAGCGCGCCATCCCCAAAGCCATCGCACGGGTTGGGACGGCATAGGTTGGGAGGCTACAGCCGTCAGTTCCCATGGCTGCATTAGCCATATCGACACCATACATTTCACCGAGGATACGGGTCACACGCCGCTGCGCTAAGTGATCCGGTTGCACATAGCCTTTGCTTGGATCACCCATATGCACCGCATGGCTCAACATACCCGTATGTTTGCCGGAACAATTGTTATTCGCCTGGCGCAGTGGCTCACCGGACTTCACAAAATCAATTAGTATTTTCGGATTACGGGCAAAGTGACCACCGCATTCCAGATCATCGTCGCTGAGGCTTAATTTACCCAACCAGGCCAACACGGTATTGATGTGGATAGGCTCGCCCGCATGTGAAGCACAGGCTAGGGAAATGTTACGATCGGGCAAAGCAAAGGCATCTGCCGCGCCGGTTTCGATCAGCGGGATCGCTTGCAACGGTTTGTTGGCAGAACGCGGAAATACTGGATGCTCGACATCGCCCCAAGCTTCAACGATCTTGCCGTCCGCATCGACGACCGCGAGGTCGACGATGTGACGGCTTTCAACCATGCTACCCCGGGTGATCTCAACAATTATTGGGGCGTTACCAGGTTTTCCCAGGTCAGCCTTATTTGTCTCAGTCATGCCTACTCCGTTTAATTAACTCATTCTTGCTCTATAATCGTGCCACGATATCAGCGGCTTTGCGGGAGAACGAATACATGCGCGGCTATTTTGCCATCGGAGCGGAAGGGCTATCAAAGCCTTTGAACGCTGGCAATCTTTTTCGTTCGGCCCATGCCTTTGGTGCCAGTTTTTTTGTTTACAATAGGTGGCAATTATCGACAAAGAAAAAGCGATGGCGACACTTCGCATGCACGGGACCAAGTTCCGCTTTATGAATATGAAACGGTTGGTGATTTGTTGCTACCGGCCGGCTGCCGCCTGGTCGGCGTCGAACTATTAGATGAGGCGATAGAATTGCCGAGTTTTAAACACCCACCGCAGGCCGCCTATATCTTGGGGCCGGAGCGCGGCAATCTTTCCGACGAAGTTGCTGCACTTTGCGATGATGTGGTGAAAATACCGACATCGTTCTGTGTCAATGTCGCCATGGCTGGGGCCATCGTGATGTATGACCGCACGATCAGTACCGGCAAATTCAGCGAACGCGCACTCTCCTCGCTTTCGCCATCAGAATTACCGCCGATGCATGTGCACGGCAAACAGAAATACCGTGGGAAGAAGACTATTTAGCTTCAAGCCCCTTCCGAAGGATCGTTGATTAGGTCCAAAGGAAAAATCGGCCGCCGGACGTTCTTGAAGTCGAGGACGGAATAATCCGACGTACAGACTCCGGTACCGGCGCATTCGATGATATCCTTGGCGATCGGTTTAAAGCCAGCGCGATAGTGGATACGGCTTTTCAGCATCAAGTACTTTTTTGACATCGGATCGATGCCGACGCTTTGGAAACATGCAATATCATTTGGCTCCTGATGTCGCGAGATTACGACGATTTCCACATTGCCGGTATCCAGAACCACCGTCGGGCCCATATCCATCAGCACGCCAGTGCCCATCGGACCGACGTTTTTGTAGATGCCATCGGTGATGACGCGCACTTTACCGGTCACTTCGCGCGGCTCACCGGTCTTATTGATAGACGGCATATCCATTTTGCCGCCAAGCTTGACAGTGACGATCGCACCGATGCCGGCGGCGATCATTTCCTGCACTGCGTCAGGATCAAAGATCGCAAAAGCGGCTACGTCTTCCAGACCGCTGTCGATGATGCCGCCTAACACCGTCATGGTATCCATGGTGCCACCGGAAGCCGCGTTGTCGCAGTGATCCAACAATACGACCGGACCTTCTTCGACTTTTTTTGCGCGATCCA
>CBDEHK010000001.1:4525000-4897822 GCA_965238305.1 Alphaproteobacteria bacterium | reverse complement strand
CTTGTCCCGTCGCGATGCCGATACGCGATTCTAGCTGACTTCCATCAGCTTTCTTGACGGCCCCGACGGCGACAATTGCTTCCAATCCGGCGCGAACGGCGCGTTCGGCTTGATCTTCATAGGCGCGGGGCCAGCCAAAATAGGCTAATACCCCGTCACCAAGATATTTCGCTACATGGCCGCCATAGCGGGTGATGGCAGCGGCGACCGCGTCCTGATAACGCCGCATCAAATCGCGCAAGTCTTCGGGATCAAGTTGTCGGGACAAAGCGGTTGAACCGACCAGGTCGCAGAACATCACCGTCAGCTGCCGTCGCTCCGCCTGACCCGGTGCAGCTGCCTCAGTCGACTTGCCGTCCGCTTGCGCCGCACTTTCCGATGCCATGATTGCACGTAAGAGTTTCTTGCGGTGGCCAAGAGCAGCGACGCCCAGCTTCTCCAGATCGGCTTCGTCGAGATCGGGCAACAGCTCAAGCTCAATCGCATTCGCCTCAAAGGCTTCGGCATAGATGCCGAGGTCAAGTTCCTCTAGCCAATTTCTAATCTCGCTCAAATATTGATGCCTCCGCCGATCATCATAACAAGGGGATTGAATTCAGCAAAACGTGATCATCCGTAGTCGATAGATAGATGTAATATAGAGAGACAGATTGGAAGGATTATCATGTTATGGACCGATCTCGAGCTGTCTTACTTGCGATCTCGTTAGTATTCACTCTCGCTGCCTGCGGGGCTGGGACTAACAATGCCAAGCGAGGCGACTATCACGGCGAATACGTTCACAAAAATAGTAGCCCCGGCTGCGCGCCCGGCGTATTGGCACATTCTTGCGGTGGTGGTTACGGCCCTTGAAGTGCTGATCAAGCCAACGCCCGATCCAGGTCCGCGATCAGGTCGTCGATATCTTCGATGCCTACCGATAGTCGAACCAAGCCATCGGAAATGCCCAATTCCGCTCTAATTTCAGGCGGAATAGACGCATGCGTCATAATCGCCGGATGCTCGATCAAGCTTTCGACGCCACCCAAACTTTCCGCCAAACTAAATAGCTCCGTCCGTTCCAGGAAGTGCCGGGCATCATTTAGATCGCCCTTCAGGATCGCCGTCAGCATACCGCCATAGACGTCCATCTGACGGCTCGCCAGTTCATGCTGGGCATGGCTGGCAAGGCCAGGATAATAGACTTTTTTGACCTTTGGATGGGCTTCCAGATAATCGGCGATGGCGGCGGCGTTACTGGAATGCCGTTCCATCCGAATGCCCAAGGTCTTTAGTCCGCGCATGGCCAAAAAACTATCGAATGGAGAGGCAACAGAGCCAATCGCGTTATGAAGATAAGCCAGACGTTCGGCCAAGGCGGCATCTTCCCGCACCACGACCACGCCGCCGACGATATCGGAATGACCGTTTAGATATTTGGTTGTTGAATGCATGACAATATCAAAACCGAATTCCAAGGGCCGCTGGGCAAATGGAGAAGCGAAGGTATTGTCCGCAACAAGTAAAATTCCACGCGATCGTGCGAAGTCGGCAATCGCCGTCATATCGACCAGGCGCAGCAGTGGGTTGGTCGGGCTTTCAACCCAAATCATCTTAGTCTTGTCAGTGACGTTGGCCGCCAATTGCGCCGGATCGGACAGATCGGCATAGGTGAAGTTCAGCCCGGCGCTGCGTTTTCTGACATTTTCAAATAGCCGGTAGGTGCCGCCATACATATCGTCCATCGCCAGCACATGATCACCGCTGTCCAGGAGTTCCAGGATGGTACCGGAAGCGGCGAGGCCGGAGGCGAAGGCATAACCCTGATGGCCGCTTTCAAGATCTGCGACGCAAGTTTCAAAAGCAATCCGGGTCGGGTTTTGACTGCGCGAATATTCGTAACCTTTATGGACGCCGGGGCTGTCTTGCACATATGTGCTGGTCGCATAAATCGGCGTCATGATGGCACCAGTGGTTGGGTCGGGCGCTTGCCCGGCGTGGATCGCGCGGGTTGAAAAGCCTTGGCGGTTTGTTGCCTCGGTCATGATGGTTTCCTTCTGATAATTCTTTAGTTCGCGCGGAGGCGCAGCAAGTTGAGTAAATCGACTTTTGTCACTAGTCCCAAGAATTTACTGTTTTCAACGATAATAGCGACACGGTCGGCGCGCAGGACGGCGACCAAAGCGTCCATGCTGTCGGTGGGCGACAGCAATTCCAGTTTCGCTGTCATATGTTCACTGACTGGCGCATCGAAGCGTTCTTCGTGATGAAATAACGAGAGCAACAAATCGCTTTCATCCAGGATGCCGACAATCTTGTCGCCTTCTAAGACCGGCAGCTGCGAAACATCGTAAAGCCGCATGCGGCCATAGGCCGCCATCAAGGTATCGTTCGGCGCCACGGCGACGACCGCACGGTCTTGTTGCTTTCGTGCAATCAAATCGCGCAGATCGCCATGCAGGTCCTGTTTGATGAAACCGTGATCGGCCATCCAATAATCGTTGTACATTTTCGAGAGATATTTATTGCCGCTATCGCAGACGAAAGTGACGACATTCTGCGCCTCGCTCTGGGACCGACAATAGTGCAACGCCGCACTCAACAGGGTCCCGCTGGAGGAACCGGCAAGAATACCTTCCAATTGCAGTAACTGTCGCGCCGCCTCAAAAGCTTCCCCGTCGGAGACCGTGATGGCTTCGTCAACCAGCTCCAGATCGCAATTGTCCGGCACAAAATCTTCGCCAATGCCTTCCACCAACCAGGAACCCAATTCGCCGATTTTCCCGCTTTTCACTTTATCCGCCAGGACTGAGCCGACCGGATCGGCCAATATCACTTTTAAATTCGGATTTTTTGATTTTAGGAACCTACCGGTGCCGGTAAGCGTGCCGCCGGAGCCGACGCCGGCGACCAGGGCGTCAACTTGGCCATTAAGATCCTGCCAAATCTCCGGCCCGGTTGTGGTCTCGTGCGCCGCTGGGTTGGCCTGGTTCTGGAATTGGTTAGCCCAGAACGAATTCTTGGTTTCTTTGGTTAGGCGTTCGGCCACATCTTGGTAATATTCCGGGTGCCCTTTCACGACATCTGAGCGGGTCATCACCACATCCGCGCCCAAGGCGCGAAGGTGGAAGATTTTCTCCTGGCTCATTTTATCGGGCACAACGACGATCATTTGATAGCCTTTTTGCGCCGCCACCAACGCGAGGCCCAGACCGGTATTGCCCGCCGTCGCTTCAATGATAGTCCCGCCAGGCGCGATCAAACCTTCACGTTCGGCCTGATCGATCATCGAGAGGCCGATGCGGTCTTTGATCGAACCGCCCGGATTTTGATTCTCCAGTTTTAGAAATAGGCGGCAATGCCCGGTGTCCAGTTTGGATATTTCCAGCATCGGCGTATCGCCGATCATCTCGATCACGTTTGCGTATACGGTCATTTTTTACCTGTTTGCTCTCGAAACTGACGGTCACACCAAAGAATTCCCCACCGGCGGACCATTGCTTAACGGATTGATATATAGGTAAAAATTATCACTATTGAAGTGGTCATTTAGTCTACGTTGCATGCATGGAAATTTCCAGCGGCATCTCCGGCCAGCGTGGATTTTTACGCTTCATATTGATAGACTTGCGCCTGCGACGAAGAGGTGAGCTATGAAAGACGACGATTATCCTCGATTACCTGTGAAGATCGATAGCACTTCCAATGGCGAATATCGCCCGCTCATCCTGGGGCCGACATTGCAGCGGGCCAACGAATTGGCGGTCCAAAGGCTAAGCGACAACGCCCGTCGATCCGGGCTCAACCGCCGTCATTTTCTGAATAGTCTTTGTGGTGTCGCGACCACTTTGGCAACCTTCAATACTGCATTTGCCGCCCGCAGCAATCTCGGTGGCAGTTTTGACCTGCCGGCGGAAGCGCCCTTGGATCAGGCTGCGGCGGCCTCCAGCCTGGCCGGTGATGAGTTTATTTTCGACGTGCAAACCCACATGATCGAAAACACCGGCGCCTGGCGGCAAAAACCGAGATCACGCGGCTGGGAAAGAATATTGAAATGGTGGCCGCAAGGGTCTTGCGGAGAAAGCGATCCGGTCGATTGTTATTCAGCCGAACATTATATCAAAGAAGTCTTCTACGATAGCGATACCACCATGGCGGTGATGAGTTTTGTCCCCGCCCCAATGGACCGCAATCCCCTGTCGTTGGAAGAGGCCTCGCGCACCCGCGATCTGGTGAATGCACTTGGCGACGGCCGCCGATTGTTACTGCACGCCATGGTCTTGCCGAACCTACCACCGCTTGAAAAACAATTGGATGGAATGGAGCAGGCGGCAGCGAATTGGAATATCGCGGCTTGGAAATGTTACACCCAGTGGGGACCTTTAGGGACCGGCTGGGCTCTGGACGATCCCAAGGTTGGCATTCCATTTATTGAAAAAGCCCGCGCCCTTGGCATCCGCAATATCTGCATTCATAAGGGCCTGACTTTTTCCAACCTATCGCCGAAATTCACCGATTGCGCTGATGTTGGTCGCGCAGCGAAGCTGTTTCCGGACGTTAATTTTATCATCTATCATTCCGGGTTAGAGACCGATACGCGGGAAGGGGCTTACGATCCGGCGAATGCGGCCCGCGGCGTCAACACTTTGATCAAAAGCATGCAGGACAATGGCATTGCGCCAAACAGCAATGTCTATGCGGAATTGGGCAGTACCTGGCGCATCCTGATGCGCGATCCGACCGCGGCGGCGCACACCTTGGGTAAATTGATGAAATATGTCGGACAAGACCGCCTGCTGTGGGGCACGGATTCGATTTGGTATGGCTCCCCCCAGGATCAAATCCAGGCCTTTCGCGCCTTCAAGATTTCCAATGAATTGCAGGATAAATACAACTATCCTGCGCTCGACGCGGTACAAAAACAAAAGGTCTTCGGCCTCAATGCGGCAAGCGTTTATGGTGTTGATGTCGACGCGATCAAGCGCAAGACAGAACTTGACCCAGTGGGCGCGACAAAAGCCGAATATCTGGAAACACCGAACCCAAGTCACCAAACTTATGGCCCCCGCAATGCCCGTGAATTCGATTTGTTGCAACGCGCCAAGGGCGGTTGGCCGGATTAGACATCTACGGCAACGATGTGTCGATCCTCCGGTATTGATTTGTGGCTTTAAACTTCGCGCTTTGATTGTTGCAGGTATTCCAGAAGTAAGTTTCGTCGTTCTCGGATAGGCAAATAGCCACGTTTCATCTCGTTGAGCCATTGTCGGAATTTAGCGCTCATAGAATTTGACTCTTCACCATTACCTGCTCCGTACGCAGATTCAACCGCTCCCATGTCCAAAGCTAACTTTTCAAGCTTGTTGAAAAACTCAACACATTTTTCTCCGTCGTAGCCAGCTTTTAGGCAAAGTTCTAACCCATTACGATCAGCGTCGCATTCCTGTTCGACTTGATAAATGCGCATTTCCACAACGCGGTATAGGGTGAGCGTTAAGACCTGCATATCCAAGTTTGTTAAATATTTGAACCAGTCTGGGAACACTTTGATATGTCCTAGATCGTGATGCGATATCTCGTGCCCGACAAGCATGGCAAACATATCGTCACTATCGCAGAGCTGAAACAGTGATCGCGAAACAAAGATATAACGACCCGGTGCGGTAAACGCTGTGGGTTCCTGGATCCAAGGAATAACGACACGAAATTTGTTCTTTAGCTTCCGCGCTTCGTGCAATCGCTTTAGTACGCGTTCGACACGCTCTATCGCCCAGGGTTCAGATTCAACAATGGCGTTTTCCTTGAAAGCAGCAAGAATTACATCGCCGATCTCTTCAGCCGTTTCGTGGTTTTCCTCAGTCATGTCAAATACGCCTGATGAGCAACATACTCATTCCCAGGATATTCCACTTTCGGCATCACAATATTGCTCGTGGCCTTTCGCAACAATATAAGGTGAAGAACCGTGACGGAGCGCTCCGCGATCAGAGTAGAGAATCTCAAACACCTTTTTATCGTTTGTTTGTGCAAATGGATTGTCAGTCAATTCAAATTTCTGCCCCGATTGCAAGCTACCTAACGTTAGATTACTGTTATACTAATAATTGTTCTGAGGGTGATCTGCAATCATATTAAGCAACCAATTTTTGCCAGGAATTTGGTTGTATGTGGTTGGCTGGACTAATTTACATCCGGCAACAGAAATACATTACGCGCCAGATCCGAGCTGAGCCGTTCTGGCGAATACCATTTTGCCAGGACATTTTTCGACAAAATATCCTGGTTTTGGGCGATAAATTCCTCATAATTTGTATGCTCTGTCACGTCCATGCGTTCTGCGATCAGGCTCAAAAATGCGAAGGTGATGGTCGCGTTGAATTTGTGCGGCACCCCGGCTTTTGTCGCAATAGTGCCGATATTTTCTGCGTATTTTGCACTGGCTTCGATAAAACTATAGGCGCTCAGCATCTCATACGCGACTTGGACATGGTCCAGGTGACGAAATGCGCTTGCATCCAACGTATGAGTTTCGAAGGAATGTCGAAGTTTCGATTGTTCGGGGGTCATTTTTCCGTTCCGGTTTCCATGAGTTTGTGACTATGAGTGGCGTCCAAATCCAAGTCATAGACGTCTTTCAGCTGGGCAATTTTTTTCAGGGTTTCGGGAGAAAATGGCGGTTTGTTCTCAAAACAATGCAGTGCCATGCCTTCCAATAAATCTCCAAGCGACAGATCCAAATGCTCCGCCACGCCTTTCAAGACTTTCAACAGCCGTTTTTCCAGGCGAACACCGGTCTGCACTCGTTCGATTGAGTTTGTCATTTTTGTATATTGGTACATTGGTACCTTATTGTCAACAGTTGACTTGCGAAATTTTTCGCAATACCTCTCTACTATTAGTCTTTGGACAAAATCAATTTGGCGACATTGTTGCTGATAAAATAGAAATGGGAGGGTTTTCGATGCCGCGTATGGCTTATTTTATTATGGTGTCAGCGTTGACATTATTGACAGTTGGCCCGGCGGGTGCCGGCAACGCATTGGATGATATTAAAAAAGCCGTCGAAGGGGCGACATCAACGAAGACCGAGACGGAGACAACTAAGACCAAGGAGACAACTAAGACCGCTGAACCAGCGTCTTCGTCTTCGAATTTGGGGGCGGACCTAAGTGATGGCGATGTCAACGCCGGATTGATCGATGCCTTGAAAGTCGGCACTGAACGGGTGCTCGGCCAAGTTGGCACCGCCGACGGCTTCAATCTGGATGAAAATATCCACATACCGCTGCCTAAAAGCATGCGCCAAGCGCAGGACTATATGCGTAAATTTGGCCTCTCGGAGATGGCCGATGATGTTGAGTTGAAATTGAATCGGGCCGCCGAAGAAGCCGCGCCAAAGACCCAGGAAATTTTTCTGAACGCGATCAATGCCATGAGCTTTGAAGATGCCCGCGCTATCCTGAATGGCCCAGATGATGCGGCGACGCAATATTTCCAACGCACCACCACGGCCGATTTGCGGGACGTTATTCGCCCGATCGTGGATAAATCCCTACAGGATGTCGGCGCGATCAAAGCCTATGACAGCTTGGTGGGCGAATATAGCGAGATACCCCTGGCGCCGGATATCAAGGCTGATCTAACCGAACATGCCACAGTCAAATCGATCAAAGGCATCTTCTATTATATCGGCAAGGAAGAAGCCGCCATCCGCAACAACCCTGCCGCTCGCACCACCGATATTTTGTCGAAAGTGTTCGGGTCTTAATTGGGGTCGCCGGATATCGCTTCGACGATCAACACTGTACCGTCGGCGCCGGTGACTTTGACGCGGGCCCCGGCCGCAAGGTTGGGGCCGCGGATGCGCCAGGCGCCGTCGTCGATATCAATGCGGCCAATGCCGTCGGTGATGGCTTCACTCAAGGTGAATTCACGGCCGACATAGTGATGCCCGCGCCGGTTTAGTTTTGTCTCCGGCGCTGCGTCGGATTTTTTCTTCATGTATTTGCGGGTGACAAATATACTGACGACGGACAGAATCGCGAACAGGGTGAACTGATAGCGCCAGTCAAGTTCCGGCACAAAAAAGGTGATGGCGCCGACGACAAAGGCCGCCACCCCGAGCCATAACAGCACCGCGCCGGAGACTAAGACTTCTAGGATGACCAGGGCGAGGCCGGCAATAAACCAGGCCCAGAACCCTAAGCCTTCAACGAATTGAATGATCTCCATCGTTCAGTTCTCCGTTCTTAATCGCCACCGCTATTGGGGACGGAACCACCGCGCCCACCACCACTGGAGGAGCCCCCGCCATTGTCCTTGCCAAAGGCTTCTCTGGCGATTTCGCTGATACCGCCGATGGCGCCAATGACGCTGGACGCCTCCAAGGGCATAAAGAGGATTTTTTGGTTCCGTGATTCGGCGAAGTTCCCCAAGGTGTCGATGTATTTTTGCGCGACGAAATAGTTGATCGCCTGAACGTCGCCGGCGGCAATCGCTTCCGACACCACGGCGGTTGCCTTAGCCTCGGCTTCAGCTTCCCGCTCACGCGCTTCAGCGTCCCGGAAGGCAGCTTCACGGCGGCCTTCGGCATCCAGGATAGCGGCTTGTTTGTCGCCCTCTGCGCGCAGAATTTCGGCTTGGCGATGACCTTCGGCTTCCAGAATTTGAGCCCGTTTTTCGCGCTCCGCCTTCATCTGGCGGGCCATTGATTCGACCAGATCGCGCGGCGGCGCGATATCTTTGATTTCGATCCGCGTGACTTTCACGCCCCAAGGCTCCGTCGCCCGATCGACCACGGTCAAAAGACGGGCGTTGATCTCGTCACGTTTGCTCAACAGCTCATCTAGATCCATCGAGCCCATCACCGTTCGGATATTGGTCATCACCAGGTTTAAGATCGCGAGTTCGAGATTGCGTACTTCATAGGCAGCTTGGGCACTATCGAGCACTTGGTAAAAAACCACGCCGTCGACCGCGACCATGGCGTTATCCTTGGTGATGATTTCCTGGGTCGGAACATCCATCACCTGTTCCATCATGTTGATCTTGGCGCCGATTTGATCGACCACTGGGACAATCAAATGCAGGCCGGGGCCCAGCGATCGGGTGTATTTACCGAACCGTTCGATGGTGTATTCCCAGCCTTGAGAAACGGATTTCACACCGGCAAAAACAATGACGATGGCCAAGATCACCAAGACGGCAACCGTGATAACAGAACCTGAAAGCATATCCATTTTTCTTCCTCGCTATTATTTATTCTGATTGCCGGATTGTATTCTCAGCTATCTTGTCGCCCCAGTTATACAATAATTCGGGGTCTGTTCCGTGGTAAATTGCCACATTTGTGTGGGTTCGGAATTGTTCAAGAAGTTATACGCGCAGATCGATCCGGCGCGCCGGAATTTGTATCCGGGCTAATTTGACATAATTCCTATATAAGGATCGAAAAGGGGTTTTTAAACCCCCTTTTCCTATTGTAGCGGGTTTGCTTGGCGTATTTACACTTGGTCGAGCACAGTCGCAGCACCGCTCACTTCCATGACACCTGGATTTTCTTCGACATTGATGGCCGTTACCTTGCCGTCGTCAACAACGAGAGAGAAGCGGGTGGCGCGAACGCCCATGCCACGTGCCGAGAGATCAAGTTCAAGGCCCAGCGCATTGGTGTAAGCCGCACTACCGTCGGCCAGCATCATGACATTGTCGCCGACATTCTGATCTTTACCCCAGGCTGCCATAACGAAGGGGTCGTTGACCGACATGCAGGCAATGGTATCGACGCCTTTGGCTTTCAAGGCGTCGGCGCTTTCGATGTAACTCGGCAGATGATTGGCGGAGCAAGTCGGCGTAAACGCCCCCGGCAGGCCAAACAGGACAACTTTTTTGCCGCTGAATAGATCATTAGAAGAAATTGGGCTGGGGCCGTCGGCTCCCATGGTGACGAGGACACCTTCCGGCATGCTGTCGCCGACACTGATGGTCATGATTGTTTCCTTTGTTGATTTTGCGTAGATAGGGTTCCGATACAGGTTGATCCTGTTTAGAAGCGTTATAATCCACACAATAGGTCGCCCGCTTGCTCCGATGCAAGCGATAACCATCATCATATCACAGGAAAATCATATGTCCGACCATCCCCCGATCTTTCAACAAGTCACCTGGATTTATACCGATGATCTGGATGCCACGGCGACGTTCTATACCGGGGTCCTGGGATTGCATCAGGTGTTTGATCAGGGCCTTTGCCGGATTATGCGGATGTCACAAAACAGTTTCCTGGGTGTTTGTGTGGCGCGGCCGGGCCGATACGTGGAGCCAAAGGGTGTCGTCATTACCATGGTCAGTGAAGCGGAAAGCGGCGTGGAAGCCTGGTATGAACGCTTTCAACAAGCCGGTATCGCCACAGAGGGCGCGCCAGAACGCCACGATGACTTTAACGTCTATTGTTTTTTCGCCAAAGACCCAAACGGTTATCTAATCGAGTTTCAATGTTTCCTCGACCCGGGCTGGCAAGCGGCGACTGTCGGGTAAGAACGTCGCCTCTTTCATTTGCCATATTTGTTTATTAGGTTAGGTGTCATGATTCGTATTTGTTTACTATTGCTCGTCACGTTGATGGTCTGGCCCGCATTTGTTTGGTCGGCGCCGAAGCCGTTGTTGCAAAACCCCAAACATTGGGGCGCTTTCGAGCTTAAGGAAAAAGCCGGCAAGACCTGCTATATGGTTGGCAAGCCGGTGGATACCTTGCCGAAAAAAGTCCGTCGCGATGATATCTGGCTTTTGATCACCCATCGCCCTGGTCGCAAAATCAAAGACGAAGTGCAGGTCATTATTGGCTATACCTTTAAAACCGGCAGCTCCGTGACGATCGATATCGATGGCAAAAAATACAAACTTTTCACCGATAAGGACGTTGCCTGGGCCGATGATGCAGCGGAAGACGAAAGTTTGGTTGCCGCTATGCGCAAGGGCAACAAATTAGTCGTGCGCGGATTATCTTCTCGTGGTACTAAGACCACCGATAAGTATGAGTTGGCCGGATTTACGGCGGCCCATAAGGCCATCGGTAAAGCTTGCGGCCTAAAATAGTCGTCAAGATTATTAATTGGTCGGCCAGACATTTTCAGAAGTGACGATGATGATGACAGCGACAACGCTGCATAGTGAAACGCGGGTGAAGCGGGATTTGGTCGGCCTGGACCGGACCGAACTGATGGCGCTATTGGGCGAACTGGGCGTGCCTGTTGATAAACAGCGGATGCGCGCCAATCAGCTTTGGTTGTGGATCTATAAACGCGGCGTCACCGACTTTGAAGAGATGACAGATCTTGGCAAAGAACTGCGCGGCCAATTGCAGGTCAATTGCCAGGTTGGCCGCCCGGAAATTGTGACCCACCTGACCTCTATCGACCGTTCGCAAAAATGGTTGCTGCAGTTTGCGGACAAGACCGAAGCCGAAACCGTCTTCATCCCCGAAAAAGATCGCGGCGCCCTTTGTGTCTCCTCGCAAGTTGGTTGCACCTTGACTTGCAAGTTTTGCCATACCGGCACCCAGCGCCTGGTGCGGAATTTGGAAGCCAGCGAAATCGTGCAACAGATCATGATGGCCAGGGATTCGATCGGCGAATGGCCGAAAGCCAACGATCAACGCATGCTGTCCAACATTGTGATGATGGGCATGGGCGAACCTCTCTATAATTATGACAATGTCGCCAAAGCGTTGAAGATCGTCATGGATGAAGCCGGGATTGCGATTTCGCGCCGGCGCATCACACTCTCTACTTCAGGCGTGGTGCCGATGATCGACCGTTGCGGCGAAGATCTAAACGTTGGTTTGGCGATTTCGCTGCATGCCGTCAGCAATGACGTGCGCGACTTTCTGGTGCCGATCAACAAAAAATATCCGCTGAAAGACCTACTGGCAGCCTGCCGGCGCTACCCAACCAACGGCGGTCGACGCATTACTTTTGAATATGTAATGCTGAAAGGCGTGAATGACAGTCCAGCCGACGCGCGGGCTTTGGTGAAACTTATTTCCGGCATTCCGGCGAAGCTTAATCTCATTCCGTTCAATCCGTGGCCGGGCAGCGAATTCGAATGCAGCGACGATAAGACCATCGCGAAATTTGCCGATATCGTCAATCGGGCCGGTTATTCTTCGCCTGTGCGAGTGCCGCGCGGACGTGACATCATGGCGGCCTGCGGTCAACTGAAGTCTGCTAGCGAACGGCAACGACGAACACGCGCCGCAACGGCTTGATTTGTAGGGCTGCATTACCAGCCAATAATAAATCACCTGCGACGTTGCGGCCCTTGTCCCTAAGCAACAAATCCCTATACTGCGCGCGCGAAAAGCGGACGCGTCTATGAAGACGAATGAGGAAGAAATGACGAAAAAAATAAAAAAAGTCGTGCTGGCCTATTCCGGTGGGCTCGATACTTCTGTCATCCTGAAATGGCTGCAGAACGAATATGACTGCGAAGTGGTGACCTTCACCGCTGATCTTGGTCAGGGCGAAGAGTTGGAACCGGCCCGGCAAAAGGCCGAGATGCTCGGGATCAAGGAAATCTACATCGAAGACCTACGCGAAGAATTTGTCCGCGATTTTGTCTTCCCGATGTTCCGCGCCAACACAGTTTATGAAGGACAATATCTGCTTGGCACTTCGATCGCCCGGCCACTGATTGCGAAACGTCAAATTGAGATTGCCGTGGCTACCGGTGCCGACGCCGTGGCCCATGGGGCAACCGGCAAGGGTAACGACCAGGTGCGCTTTGAACTAGGCTATTATGGCCTGGACCCGGATATCAAAGTGATTGCACCGTGGCGGGAATGGGATCTGGAAAGCCGCACCAAGTTAATTGAATATGCCGAACAGAATCAAATCCCGATCCCAAAAGACAAACGCGGCGAAGCGCCATTTTCCGCCGACGCCAATCTATTGCACATTTCCTGCGAAGGTAAGGAGATGGAGGATCCCTGGCATGAGCCCGGCGAATTTGTCTATAGCCGCTCCGTGGCGCCGGAAGATGCCCCGGATGAACCTACTTATATCGAAGTTGAGTTCGAACGCGGGGACGCTGTCGGCATCAATGGCGGGCGGATGAGCCCGGCGACATTACTGACCGAGCTAAATGAATATGGCGGCGCCAATGGTATCGGCCGCCTTGACCTGGTCGAAGGCCGTTTTGTCGGCATGAAATCCCGGGGCATTTACGAAACGCCCGGTGGGACGATCCTGTTGGCCGCCCACCGGGGCATCGAAAGCATTACGCTGGATCGCGGCGCCATGCATTTGAAAGACGAGATCATGCCGCGTTATGCCGAGATTATTTATAACGGTTTCTGGTTCTCGCCGGAACGTGAAATGCTGCAGGCGCTGATCGACAAAAGCCAAGAAAAAGTCAACGGCACGGTACGGCTCAAACTCTACAAGGGCGTGGCTTCGGTGGTTGGTCGGAAAAGCCCCGACAGTCTTTATTCGATGGAGCATGTCACCTTCGAAGAAGACACCGTCTTTGACCAACGCGACGCCGAAGGGTTCATCAAACTGAACGCTTTGCGTCTGCGCCTGCTGCACCGTCAGAAGAAAAACTAACAAGATCGCGAAGCGCGGCAGTGAGCGTTTCGTGATCGCCGCGCCACAAGACCGTCTTGTTGCGCGATTTGTCGCCTACGATGAGCTTTAAGTCGGATGCCGGTACCCGCCAGGATTTTGCTAATAATTTGATCAGCGCTTTGTTGGCTTTGCCTTGTTCTGGCACCGCAGTGACGCGGGCGCGAATGTAACAGCGACCGTCGGTGCTAACTTCGATGCCGTCGATCGCGTTTTTCGAGGCCTTCGGCTGCAAACGGATATGAAGCTTCAATCCATCAGGCAGAATTGTGTATGGCTGTTGCGCTGGCAAACCGTTACATCAATTGACGCCCAAGATCGACGATGATTAGATTGCGGATGAAATAAAGGAGCAGGACCAAAACGATCGGCGAGAAATCCAGCGCCCCAAGATTGGGTAGAATTTTGCGGATCGGGGCCAGCACCGGTTCCGTTGCGCGATAAAGGAACTCGCCAACCAGCCGGACAAACTGACTTTGCTGATTGATGATGCCAAACGAAATCAGCCAGCTATAAATAACTGAGGCGATAATAATCCAAATGTAGATGCTGATTACCGCATCCAACAAAGTGAATAAGGCGTACATCAACCCTCCTCATCGGCGCTGCCGAAACTGACGTCAAAATTCTATAGCAAGATTTAGTGTGCTAGGCGTCGTCTTGCAAGCATCTTAAATCCAAGGGAAATATTTGACCCGCCAAAGCCTCTTGACAGCCTTGGCCTAGCCTTCCTATATGCCGCTTATCCGCAACCTTCCCAAGCAAGCGGATATTAGGGGCCGTAGCTCAGTTGGGAGAGCGCAGCGTTCGCAATGCTGAGGTCAGGGGTTCGATTCCCCTCGGCTCCACCAAAGCGCTTTTCAAAGAAAAGTGCGAAACTTCAGCGGATTGTACATTCGGCGGCAGCTGTTCGAGAAGCTAACCGCGAGAGCTGGAATTCAAATTTTCTCAGTCGACACCAAATATTCACCAGCAACTCGTATTCTGAATTCGTGGTCAAAGAATGACCTCTCGGTTCAGTATATTCGAATGGGGATGTGGGTTTGTGCAGGGTACATAATGAGACGCTGAAGGACTAACTATTGCTTCCTATTTTTCATTGACGTCTTCGACTGGAGAGGATTTAGGAGGCCCAATAAACGCATCCAGCATACCATCTTCAATATGATCAGCCCAATCAATTGGCACATACTCACCCTTCTTATGTGGGATAAGCGGATACCCCTCGACAGATCGTAAGAAATAGTATCCAAACGTGGTAAGTGCTAGGATAGCGCTTCCATAGACTGGCTGATCCTGATTTGGGGCATCCTCTGCAATCAGCTTGATCAGAATGCGGCCAGTTCCGATATGAATGTCTTCTTCGGATACCTTGAAAACCTTGATTATGCCTAATCTTTCTAGGTTTCGAAGCGATATCCAGATGTCGGTTGTTTCGTTGAAACTTGTAAACAGTGCGTATTTCTGTTGACGAGAAATCACGCTATCTCGAAAGAACTCGATTAGATGCTTAGTCAGCTTCGCGTCCTCTGGTTCCAATTGTTTAAGTGTCTCGATGTATCCCCTCTTGGCCCTAAAACCCGTCGGATTAACTAGTTCTGAGACCAACAGAGACGCCCACATATCCTGCAATTTCTCGTTGTCTTCTGCAATTGCGGACTCGATGAGAGGAACCCCAATTCTTGAACGCGCATGTTTGAGTTCAATATCAGTGTTCTCTTCAATCAGCTTAGCGACCTTTCGCTTGAAAGAAATGGCATTCCTAGCTTTCCAGTATTGAGTCTTATAATGAACAATCTCGCCAATATCCTCTATGGCAGGGCCGAAGGTATCCGCCAAGAAAGCCCCAAACTCTCTTGAAAGGTTGACTATGTTATCGGTAGTTTTCGCCAGTTCTTTTGTAGTTTCGTCTTCCATGGTCAGGGCCATCAAACAGTTCTGCACAATCGTAAATAAGAAATTCTGTGTTCGTGTTACGTTAGAATTGATGCGGAACTTGATCAAGCCTATCGGACGCATATGATAAAGTAGTTTCACTAGAAAAATCTGAGAGGGTAGCCGTCCAGACCTACGTGGATCGTTACGCCATCGTCGACGCAGACATCTCAGCATTGTTGGATGAGAAGAAAGCCAAGTATTACATCAAGCACGGTGCCCACAGTCCCACTGTATCTCAGATTATGTAAATTGTTATATATAGCGTTCGTTTAAGCAGTCCTTGTGTGGAGAAACTCCTACTTTTCATGCTTCGCTTGCCAGTCTCGCGCAAGTTTTCGAGCAGTCTCCAACTGATTTCGAGACATCCGTTGTGCAATAATATCCCTGTTCTTCTTCCCGCTCGCATCACCCTGAATTGCTGCAAGATTAAACCACACATGGGCGAGAACATAATTTTGAGCAACACCTTTGCCTTCGCTATACATCGAACCTAAGTTGTATTGCGCAGCCAAATGACCCTGTTCGGCAGCTAAAGCATACCATTCGACGGCTAGTTCGTAATCTGGAGTGACCCCTTTACCCTCACTGTACATCCAACCTAAATTGTACTGAGAGCTAGCGTAACCTTGTTCAGCAGCCTTCCTGAGCCAGATGATCGCCAATTCATAATCCTGACTGACGCCCCTTCCATCACTATACATCCAACCTAGGTTGTACTGAGCAACAGCAAGCCCCTGTTCAGCAGCCAACGCATACCATTCAACCGCCAATTCGTTATCTTGAGTGACACCTATGCCCTCGCCGTACATCCAACCCAAATTGAACTGAGCATTAACAAGACCCTGATCAGCAGCCAAAGTGTACCACTTGACCACTAGTTCGTAATCTTGAGCGACACCTTTGCCCTCGCTGTACATCCAACCCAGATTGTACTGAGCGACAGCGTGACCCTGTTCAGCCGCTTTCCTGAACCATTCGACTGCTAACTCATAGTCTTTAGCGACACCGTAGCCGTTAAAATACATCAAACCCAAATTACTCTGAGAAGTTGCATCACCTTGCTCAGCAAACAATTCGAACTCTCGTAACGCAGTAGCAAAGTCACCTTTATCGTATGCCTCGACACCCGTCTGTAAAATCCCAGCCCCTGCAGGAAGCAAACCACCAATCAAAGTGATGATCAGAGCCGACAGAACGAGCAATCTTTTCACTGTTGAAACCCCTGACAAGAATTATGAGCAACATTATTCGCTCACCTAATATACATAATAATGATGCGATGCATACTCTCACCGGCCCACAATAAACGGTGCCGGTTTTGCAATAAGGACACGCTTGACTTGCGGAGAGATAACTTGATCTAAGTTGGCCAATGGGGTTGTACAGGACCACAATTATGTTGTACAGAAGGGCGCTGATAAGCTACTGATTTCATTGGTGTGTGGGTTTCGTGCGCAGCCTCCCCTCGGCTCCACCAAAGCGCTTTTCAAAGAAAAGCGCGAACCCACCAAAAACAGTGTATTCGGCGGCAGCTGTTCAAGAAGCCAACCGCGAGAGCTGGTGTTCGAATTGTCTCCGCTCAGCTTCTGCCACTCACCTTCGCTGTTGTGCGAAATTCTTTCATTGTTATGATATTGTTTTTCAGCTCGAATTCAATGCTGTGACAGGGGGACAAATGAGATGGCGACAGTAACAGCCGGCGATGATGTGAAGCTGTTTTATGAGGATACGGGCGCGGGAACGCCGATCATTTTTGTCCATGAATTTGCCGGTGATTATCGCAGTTGGGAACCGCAAGTGCGACATTTTGCGCGCAACAATCGCTGCATTACTTTCAGCGCCCGCGGCTTTCATCCCTCCGACATCCCGGAAAGTTCGGCTCAATATAGCCAAGACCGGGCTCGCGACGATATTTTGGCGGTACTCGATGGTTTGGAAATTGAACAGGCCCATGTGATCGGTCTTTCAATGGGTGGATTTGCATCCTTGCATTTTGGTTTGCATTACCCTGACCGAGCATTGTCTTTGGTCGTCGCAGGCTGTGGTTATGGGGCAGACGAAGAGACCCGCGAACAGTTTAAGCGCGAAGCCGGCGATGCCGCCGATCGCATGGAGAACGAAACCATGGCTGTTTATGGTGCTGAATATGCTTTGGGCCCGACCCGGGTCCAGTTTCAAAACAAAGATCCACGTGGCTGGCGCGAGTTTGAAACGCAGTTGCGGGAGCATTCCAGTCTTGGTTCCGCCAATACTATGCGCGGCGTTCAGCGCAACAGACCTTCGCTTTATGATTTGGAAGACAGTTTGCGCCGCCTTGACGTCCCAACGTTGATATTGAATGGCGATGAGGATGAACCTTGTCTCGATGTTGGGCTGTTTCTAAAACGCACGATCAGCTCTTCAGCGCTGTCGATCCTGCCACAAACAGGTCACACGTGTAATCTGGAGGAACCAGCGCTCTTCAATCAGGTTTGCGAGGATTTTATCCGTCAGGTTGATAATGGCCGCTGGCAGATGCGTGATCCGCGTTCGATCTCAAACGGGATATTATCTAATCTGAATGATCCATAAGCGAACCGGCGATTTTTGATTTCCGAATCTGTCTTCGCGGCCACTGAACCAATGTTATGGCAATAAAAGCAGTATTGTTTTGCTACGAAACAACGAAATTCAAACACATTGGATAATCGAATTAGGACGTCTAAATAAATCGACAATAATGTCAAATACGTCGAAGTCATGGCTAATAAAAGGCCAATTTATAGTTTGATCATTACAAAAAACTACGACATTTTTGCTGTAATACGTAAGGGAAATACAAATATTGGGATGATTAAGTCAAATTTGACATGATTTATTATTCCCTTTCTTGTTATTTTCTGGTACTCATACAAGCATTGGTGGCAGGGATTTAGGCGCTACGTCTGCCGATTGGTTACGCTATCACCTAAAGAAATAGCGACAAATACAAGTGTTGTTGGGCGAGCTATGAAATATCCAGCGGGTTATATTGCCGGCCAAGTCGTCAAAAATGACCGTTTTGTCCGCGAAGAGTTGGTTTCGTTAATTGTTAGAAAATTATCGGCACAGAATTCACTCGGGACAAACAATTCGAAAGTCCGTACCAGTAAAGATGTTCTTTTACTGATTGTTGAAGCCCATGCAGAAGGCCAGCAATTGACGGTTTCGGACATCCACCTGACACTGAACATTTCACGCTCCACCGCAGGACGTGCAATTCGCACATTGGAAGATTGTGGCGCCGTTGTTCGTAGCAATGACCATCTTGACAAACGGCGACAGAATTTGAAGTTGACCGAGGTGAGTGTAAACGTTGTTAATCAGTTTCTGCGATTGCATAATATCGAACCCATAATCTATACCGCTGGGTCGGCTGAGCCGATGACTTCGGCTGAGGATAATGCCTTCATCGACCATGAAGATGAGGTGAACGGCTTGACAAAAACCTCAGATATTGACCTGACGACGCGTCTGCTGATGTATCAGCATGGCTCCAGAGTGTCCGGTGTCGGCCATGTCGTTTGGGATCCAGAGGAAGACCGTTGCCTATTCGCCAGCCGGGAAGCGGCACAAATGTTTGGCCTAAGCGTCGAATCGTTTTTAACTGCCGGGGCCTCGACCAACGGCTTCATAGATTTGCTGCACCCAGTGGATCGCGGTAAAATTCGCCGTTTCATAGAACGCTTCCGAACCGGTCACTCAGTGCATGAAATTACCTATCACTTGGTCGATGAAAGTGGCGAAACCGGGCGATATTTGCTTCATGCGCTTGACCGTTTGCCCTATCCCGATGCTTCGCGGGTATTGGAACTACATATTCTACGCGATATTACGCAACAGATCACCGGCGTCATATCTCTCAATCAAGCAAGGGAGGAGGCCGAACGCACAAGCAAGTTGCGTGGTGATTTCATTTCTCATTTCAGCCATGAATTACGTACGCCATTGAACGCCATCATCGGGTTTTCCCAGATGCTGGAAAGTGAGGTCTTTGGCAGACATACCAGTGATAAATACTTAGAATATTCTAAGGATATTTACAATTCAGGTTTGCATTTACTGGATATCGTCAACGACGTGCTTGATCTTTCGAAGTTGGAAGCTGGCCACATGCAAATTGAATCGACACCTTTTGCGGTCGAGAAGTCATCAGCAGCTGTACCCGCATGATCATGCGGCAAGCCCAGGACCAGCATATTGCGATCCATACCGAGATAAAACAACACTTGCCGGCTTTGATCGCCGATGAATTGCGGGTGCGCCAAATTCTGATTAATTTATTGTCAAATGCGGTCAAATTTACCGGGCAGGATGGACAAATTGATGTGGTGGCCGATTGTGATAGCCAGGGCGCCATTCTGATTGAAGTGCGCGACAGTGGTGTTGGCATTCCGCCGGAGGAGTTGGAAAATATCCTGGAACCGTTCCGTCAAGTCAGCAAAAGGTCCGGTGGAAAACCAGTATTGGGAAACGGCCTCGGTCTTACTTTAGTCAAGTTCCTAGCGGACCTCCATGATGCGGAATTTTCGATTGAATCGCGACTTGATCATGGCACAACTGCGATCTTACGATTCCCGCCGGAACGCACCGGCGAAATCCGGTAAGAATTCAACAATTACCTCGCAAGATCATGCTAGCGTCTCCTTTCAGTTTTGGAGGGGAGAATATAGGTGCAAATCAAAGCTTTGGTTTTTGATGTGTTTGGCACGGTCGTCGACTGGCGCAACTCGATCGCCCGCGAAAGCGAGCAAATTTTAATGCCACTGGTTGATGGTCCGATCGATTGGCACGCTTTCGCAGACAGCTGGCGGGCGAAATACCAGCCTGCAATGGAAAAGGTTCGCCGTGGTGATATGGAATGGGTCAAATTGGACGATCTTCATCGGGCGAACCTGATCGATCTGCTTGCCGATTATGGTATTGCCGGTCTGACAGAGAGCCAGATTGATGATTTGAATTTTGCCTGGCATCGCCTCGACCCATGGCCCGACGCCGTCGCCGGTCTTGCTAGACTAAAAAGCCGGTATATTATTGCCACTTTGTCGAATGGCAATGTCGCGCTGATCGTCAATATGGCGAAGCGGGCAGGCCTGCCATGGGACATGGTCTTGGGTGCGGAAATCGCTCAAGCATATAAACCGATGCCGGAAGCTTATTTGCGATCTGTTGCAGTCCTATCGTTGGCGCCTGAGGAATGTATGATGGTGGCCGCGCATAACAATGATCTGGTTGCTGCCAATAAACTTGGCTTTCAAACTGCGTTTGTGGCGCGGCCAACCGAATACGGCCCAGCGCAGCAGCAAGATCTAAAGGCCGATCATAACTTCAACTACGTTGCCGACAGCTTTCTCGATTTGGCCGATCAATTGGGCTGTGATTGACAGTTGGCGAGCTATTCCGTCCGACAACAACATTAGAGCAACCAGACCTGTACGGGCTCCTGTATGCCGGGCACCTGACTGGGCCCGATTTCTATCGCATCGGCGCTTAATTGTGCGTGCTCCAGGACGGTCTTACTGACCATGATCATGACGGCTTCTTCGGCTGCGGCGTTTTCGCTCACCAGACGTTTGCCAAAAGCTTCCAAGCGGCTGGCTAAGTTCACCGAATCACCAACGACGGTATAATTTATCCGGCCTGGTGCCCCGATGTTGCCGACCAGGGCATCGCCGGTATGAATGCCGATCCGGATATGCACTGGACTTTCACCGTCCATCGCACAACGCCGGTTATCCTGTTCGATAGCTTGGCGCATCGCCAATGCTGCGCGGCAGGCCCTGGCGGCATGATCAGGTTGCTCGTCAGGGGCGCCCCAGAAGGCCATGATGGCATCACCAACATACTTATCGATAATGCCGCCTTCCGCTTCGATGCATTTACCCAGAATTGCGAAATGTGCGTTTAAGAAGGTTGCTGTTTGTGTTGCCGTCATGCGTTCCGCGCGGGCCGCGAAACCAACTATATCGGTAAACAGAACGGTGATATTGCGTGATTGGGATTCCGGTAGATTCCGTTGACTGATCAGACGATCCGCCAGCTGTTGCGGGACATAGGTTTGAAACCATTTCAACGCCAAAACCATACCATCAAAGGCGTCTGTCGCGTCGCCGATTTCCTTGACCCGACTTCCTTTTAGGCGACCGATTTGGTCCAATCGCAAGTGCCGTACATGATCGGCCGCGATCGCCAAACGGCTGATCGGTGCAGTCAAATAACGGGAAACGACATAGGCGATGATCAAGGCTATTATCAGAACGCCAAGTCCCGCGGCGGCGGCGGCAATCAGCCGCCCGAAAACTTCGTCGCCGGCGTTTTCTCCGAAATGGATGCCGACGCGGATGGGAAGATCGCCGATATCGTCGACTTCAAAAGTAATAACCGGATAGTCGTTACCATCTTCGTCAAAAATAATCTCGATGCCCGTGGTGTCGTTGAACGCCTGAGCGCGCTCCCTCCGGGTGTTTGGATCCAGGAAAATTTTGAGCACAGGGTCGTTGAATTCACTGACTCGGGGCAACGGATGGTCGCTATTTTTGTGAACATAACCTTCCGCGATATTCGGATGGGCCAGGACATATTGAAGGTCATATAGGATAAAGGCCTTGCCATTGACAAAGTTACCAGCTGCGGTCAGTTGCCGAGACAATTCGTTGACCCGAATTCCGGCCGCTAACATAACGTTTTTGCCAGCCGGATTATTGACGACGCGCCTGACATTCAAAACCACGATGTCCGGATACGGGCGAACGATCCGGCCCCAATACGTACCAGCTGTCGGCGCAGACTTGTTTTCGTCACGCGCCATTTCTTCACGAAACGAATGGCCGCCGATCTCACTGATTGGCAGGAACCGAAGTCCCTCACGATCAAATACCGCCACCAGGCCATCGTTCGGATTGCGGACCAACGCCAGTGAGGACATATGGGGTGTCGACGTGACCGCTGCCATCATATATTGGCGCAGGTCACGCTCGTTACTAATGTCCAGGCGACCGTCTTCAACCGCCCTTGCGAATTCGTCGACCGCCGATTTCGACGGCAATAGAGTTTTCTTGATCTCACCTTCAAGATAAAGCGAAATAACCTGTGCTTGCGTTCCCAGCAGTGCAAAGGTGTTTTTTAGCGCCGCATCCAATGCCAGATACAACACAACAAAAACCGCCAACATAACAATGGCTCCAAAAGTCAGGGTTAGACCCGCCGTCATAGAAATTGTCCGTGACGGCCGACTTTTGTCGGAGGTGTTTTCGGCTATTTTGACCATGATTCTGAGCTCTACATTCGCACCGGACTGGACAACACCTATATTGACTATATATATATTGGACCGATAAAGGGGCCTATTCTATTTTCCGCCAATTACTTAGTTGGTGAAAAGTTAAACTATTATTTGCTGTCCGACATTAACTTTCGTGGCGGCATGTCCAGAGCGGCGAGGAGTTCAACTAATGAAATTCGGTATTTTTTACGAACATCAATTGCCACGCCCGTGGGGAGCCGAAGCCGAATATAATCTGTTGCAGGATGCATTGGATCAAGTTGAGTTGGCGGATAAACTGGGGATCGATTATGCCTGGGAAGTCGAGCACCACTTTCTGGAAGAATATTCCCATTCTTCGGCGCCGGAAGTTTTTCTGGCGGCCTGTTCGCAACGGACAAAGAATATTCGTCTTGGCCACGGCATCACTTTAATGCCGCCGAAATATAACCCACCAGCCCGGATTGCTGAACGGATCGCCACCCTGGATCTGGTCTCTGGCGGGCGGGTCGAATTTGGTACCGGTGAGAGTTCGGCCCTGGCCGAATTAGGTGGGTTTAACATCAATGTCGAAGACAAGCGCGATATGTGGCGGGAAACCACGGAGCAAGTCGCCAATATGATGGTGATGGATCCCTATCCAGGCTTCGAAGGCAAATACTTTTCGATGCCGTGCCGCAATGTGGTGCCGAAACCTCGGCAAACACCGCATCCTCCAATTTGGGTCGCTTGTTCGAAACGGGAAACCATTCACATGGCGGCCCGCGCCGGCATCGGCGCCCTGACCTTTGCGTTTGTCGATCCAAAAGAAGCGACAAAATGGGTGCAGGAATATTACGCCATCATCAAATCCGACGAATGCAAGCCGATCGGTCACGCCGTCAATGCCAATATCGCCATGGTTACTGGGTTCTCCTGCCATGAAGATGAGGACGAAGCGCGCCGCCGTGGCCTCGATGGGTTCCAGTTTTTCGGTTATGGTCTTGGCCACCACTACATTTTTGGCGAGCATAAACCGGGCCGCACCAGTATTTGGGATAATTATATCGCCGCCCGCGATCATATGCCGGTCAATAGTGGCGGCTCTGGCATTGGCACCCCCGATCAATTGCGTGAGCATTTAAGCCAGTTCGCGGACGCCGGTGTCGATCAAGTGATCTTCATTCAGCAAGGTGGCAACAATAAGCATGAACATATTTGCGAAAGCCTTGAATTGTTCGCTGACAAAGTTATGCCGGGCTTCAAAGCTGGCGAAGCCGAACGCGAAGTGGCCAAGGCGGCGGAATTGGCGCCTTATATCGAAGCGGCGATGGCGCGCAAAGATTGGCTGGCACCGCTTGCCGACGAAGACATCCCATCGATTTTCGCGCTTGGTCGGCAGATCGTCGAGACCGATAAATCTGCAACGGAAAAAGCCGACAATGTGTCCGATTTCGGTCGCGGCGATATTCAAGTGCCGTTGAGCGATCCCAATCAATCGGCCGCCGGCGACGACTGATAACAACAATCTCCCGACACCAGCGGCGGCGGCGAAGTCGAAAGTCGCCTCGACAAATCTGAGTTGGGTTCTTGGAACCCGACCTTTATTGTTCTAGGTATAGAATATTGTAATTCTTAACACGATTGGGCCGAACTAATGAGCGATCCTATAGATCAGAAATCAGAACTCCGATTTGCCGGTATACCGACATTTATGCGGACGCCTTATCGGTCCGACCCGGCCGGTTTGGATATTGCCCTTGTCGGCGTGCCCTATGATGGCGGCGTGACAAATCGCCCCGGCGCCCGTCACGGCCCTCGGGAAATGCGCAATTCGTCGACATTGTGCCGGCGTATTCATCATGTTAGCCGCATTGATCCCTATGAGATTTGCGAGATTGCCGATGTCGGCGATGTTCCGTTCTTGAATATTCAGCAACCGGATTTGGCGATTGGCGAAATTGAAGAGTTTTTCAAAATTATCGCTGACGCAGGGGTCGCCCCCCTGTCGGCCGGTGGCGATCATTCCATCACCTATCCGATATTTCGCGCCATTGCATCGCCGGACGCACCGATCGGGATGATCCATATCGATGCCCATACCGATACCTGGGACGCATTTCAGGGCAATAAGTTCAATCATGGCGCGCCGTTCCGGCGTGCTGTTGAAGCCGGTGTCCTTGATCCCAAGCGGACCATTCAAATTGGTATTCGCGGGGCCCAAAATTTCGATGACGGCTGGGAATTCTCAAGCCAGAGCGGTATGCGGGTGATGTTTATGGAGGAGTTCGCCGAAATCGGCGTCGAAGCCGCGATCGCGGAAGCCCGCCGTATTGTTGGCGACGGGCCAACCTACATTTCGTTCGACGTCGATGGCCTGGATCCGGTCTATGCGCCTGGCACCGGGACGCCGGAAATCGGCGGCATCACGACATTAGAAGCGAACGAATTGCTACGCGGATTTCGCGGTTTGAACCTAGTTGGCGGCGACGTCGTGGAAGTGTCCCCGCCCTTCGATCCCAGCGGCAACACCGCTTTGGTCGGTGCCTCGCTGATGTATGAAATACTCTGCCTACTGGCGGAGGCCGTGGCGGACCGGAAAAAGATAAGTTAAGATCATATAGAAACTGCAAAAATCTGAAATGAGAAGGAATGACGAATGAGTTTATTTGATATCACGGGCAAAGTCGCGGTTGTGACCGGCTCCACCAAGGGCATCGGTAAAGCAATTGCGGAGCAATTGGCGGCCCATGGTGCGAAAGTGGTGATTTCTTCACGTAAGGCGGATGCTTGCGAAGAAGTGGCAAAAAGTATCAATGATGCCGGTGGCGAGGCGGTTTCAATTCCTTGCAACATCAGTCACGCCGATCAAATCAAATTGCTGGTCGATGAAAGCCGCAAGGCCTTTGGAAAGATCGATATCCTAGTCTGTAACGCCGCGGTCAATCCTTTTTACGGCTCCTCGCTGGATATCCCCGACAGCGCCTTCAAGAAAACCATGGACGTAAATATCCAATCCAATTCCTGGCTCTGCCAACAGGTGATCCCGGAAATGCAGGACCGCAAAGACGGTTCGATCATTATTATCTCTTCGATCGGTGGCTTACGCGGTTCAACCGTGTTAGGCGCCTATGCGATCTCGAAAGCCGCCGACATGCAGATCGCGCGGAATTTGTCAGCGGAATTCGGCCCCGATAATATCCGTGTCAATTGCATTGCCCCTGGATTGGTGAAAACTGATTTTGCGCGCGCGCTTTATGAAAAACCGGAGGTCGCGGAAGCCCGCATCAATGCGACACCATTGCGCCGTCTTGGTGATGCCATAGATATTGCTGGAATTGCCGTCTATCTCGCCTCGCCGGCGGGTAGTTGGACCACCGGACAGACCTTTGTCATTGACGGCGGTGTGGTAGCTGCGGGTACTGGCTGAACATTCACATGGCGACAATCCGCAACAGACGTAGCATCATTGATCGGGCCAAGTTGTCCCAGGCAATTACAGATTTGGCCTGGGACAAGGTACCCGATTCAATGGAGTTGCGGGCCGCAGTGTTGAATGCTTTGAAGGCGGCGTTGACCAGCGGGCGCGATGAAATTCGTTGCCGTCTGGAAGCCGGCGCCTCCGGCACCGAATGTGTACAGTCGGGTAGTTTCCTGGTCGACCAGGTTATTCGTGTGCTTTACGATTTTGTTACAGGCACAGTTTACCTGGCGACAAATCCAACCAGTTCCGAACGCATCTCCATCGTCGCCGTTGGCGGTTATGGGAGAGCTGAATTGGCGCCGCAGTCCGATGTCGATCTATTGTTCGTGCTGCCTTACAAGCAAACCCCATGGGGCGAGCAAGTTGTGGAATATATGCTCTACATGCTTTGGGATTTGGGACTGAAAGTCGGTCATGCAACCCGCACGGTCGATGAGTGTCTGCGTTTGTCGAAAGAAGATTTGACGATCCGTACGGCCATTCTGGACGCGCGCTTTCTTTGGGGCGACCAAGCCCTGTTTTTAGAGTTGCGGAAGCGCTTTCGTTCCGAATTGACAGCGAGCACAGGACCGGAGTTTATTGAAGCAAAACTGGCGGAGCGTGATGACCGCCATATCCGCATGGGCGATAGCCGCTATGTGCTGGAGCCCAATATCAAAGAAGGCAAGGGCGGACTGCGCGATCTCCAGACCCTGTACTGGATCGGCAAATATGTCTATCAAGTTGATCATCTCGAAGAGCTTGTGGAACGCGGTGTCTTCACCAAGGCGGAATATCGACGCTTTGAGAAGGCGGAGGAATTTTTGCGGACGATCCGCTGCCATCTGCATTTTCTGGCCGGGCGGCCGGAAGAGCGGCTGACTTACGACAAACAGCCGGAACTGGCCAAACTTCTGAATTACAAAGATCATGCCGGCACTTTGGGCGTCGAGCGTTTCATGAAGCACTATTTCCTGATCGCAAAAACGGTGGGGGACCTAACCAGAATATTCTGTGCTGCGATTGAAGAACAACATAAACGCAAGCGTCGCATTCGTTTCCCCCGCTTTGGCCTATTGTCTCGGCAGGTTGAGGGTTTCCGCATCGACGGCGACCGCATAAACTTCCAAGATACCGGCGATATCAAGGCCGATCCGGTTAATCTGATCCGCATTTTTCATGTCGCCCATGAACGCCGTTTGGAAGTCCACCCGCACGCCCTGCGGCAAATCACTCGTGACTTAAAATTAGTGAACCAGGATTTGCGCGAAAACCCGGAGGCCAACGCGTTATTTTTAGATCTTTTGGCTCATAAACGGGATCCGGAAATTGCCTTGCGATGGATGAACGAAGCCGGCGTATTGGGTCGTTTTATTCCTGATTTTGGCCGCGTCGTGGCGCAAATGCAGCACGATATGTATCACGTCTATACGGTCGATGAGCATACGATCCGCGCCATTGGCGTGCTGGCGAAAATAGAAAATGGCGAACATGCTGCGGACCATCCATTGTCGGTGGAAATCATCCCCAAGATTAAGCTGCGCCGGGTACTCTATGTCTCAATCCTATTGCATGACATTGCAAAAGGGCGGGGCGGCGATCACTCTATTTTGGGCGCGGAAGTTGCGGAAGAACTTTGCCCGCGTCTTGGTATGGCTGCGGCCGAAACGGAAATTGTCGCTTGGCTGGTGCGATTTCATCTGGTGATGAGCAACACTGCTTTCAAACGCGACCTGGGCGATCCCAAAACTATCTCGGACTTTGTCGAAATTGTGCAAAGCACTGAACGATTGCGCCTGCTGCTATTGCTGACAGTGGCGGACATTCGTGCGGTTGGTCCGGGTGTCTGGAACGGTTGGAAAGGGCAATTGCTGCGCGATCTGTATTACCGGGCAGAAGAAGAATTGCTCGGCAGTCAGGATCATGAAAGCAGCCGCGCCCGCGCCGGCCATGTGATGGATGATCTGCGTGCGAAACTAGCGGATTGGCCGGTGGAGAATATCGAAGCGCATATGTCCAAAGGGCATACCGCTTTCTGGCTTGCCGCTGATTTGGAGACCCATGAACGCTGGGCCCGAATGATGCGGGAAGCGGATAAACAACAGATACCACTGATGATCACCAGTCGGGTTATGGAATTCGAAGCGGTCACAGAAGTTACTATTTATGCCGCCGATCATCCGGGCCTGTTCACCCGCTTGGCTGGGGCCATGACTTTGTCGGGGGCGAATATTGTCGATGCCCGAATTCATACCACTAGCGACGGTATGGCATTGGATGTGTTTTGGATTCAAGACCTGCAAGATGAAGCGATTGCAAGACAAGACCATTTGCAGCGAATTTCAAATACGGTTGAAAAGGTCCTGCGCGGTGAGATGAAAGTCCGCCGCGCTTTGGCCGCGCGACGCGATACGCGACCGAAAAGAGCGCATGTTTTTACTGTCGAACCGCTGATAATCTTCGACAATGACGCCTCAAATTCCCATACGGTGATCGAAGTCACATGTCGGGATCGGCCAGCATTGCTGCATGATTTAACTCGTGCTTTGTTTGATTTGAGCCTGACCGTATCGCATGCCCGTATCGCGACTTATGGCGAACGCGCGGTCGACGTATTTTATGTGAAAGATTTGTTTGGCCTCAAAATCACCAATGAGACGAAGCTCAGCCAAATACGCGAACGCATGCAGGTTGCTTTGCAGGCCGGCGCCAGCGACAAGAGCGGCAGGCCGGTGCGAAAAGTTGCCGCTACGGCTAGTGGCGGATGATCCATGGATAGCCTTAATTTCGGCGTGATTAATCTTTAGAAGGCGCTTCTATGAATTTATTCCGCGCTTTTTTTACCGTCGGCAGTTATACGATGGCGAGCCGTATTCTGGGTTTTGTACGCGATATCTTGATCGCCGCCACTTTGGGTGCCGGTATGGTCGCGGATGTGTTTTTCATCGCCTTCAAGGTGCCTAATTTTTTTCGTCGTTTGTTCGCGGAAGGGGCATTCAATGCTGGTTTTGTACCGCTTTTTTCTGATCGCCTGGAAAAAGGTGGCCGCACCGCCGGGCGTCAATTCGCCGAAGAAATCCTCAGCGTCTTTCTGATCGGTCTGTTTATCGTCGTGACCTTGTTTCAGATATTCATGCCATGGGCGATGTTGGGTTTGGCCCCCGGTTTTCGGGCGACGCCGGAAAAATTTGATCTCGCGGTGGCACTGACGCGGATCACATTTCCATACCTGTTTTTTATCTCGCTGGTATCTTTGCTGGGCGGCGTTCTAAATACATTGGCGCGGTTCTGGGCGGCGGCTTCAGCCCCAATTCTGCTCAATGTCTGCCTCATTTTGGCCATCACCGTCGGCGTAAATTACACCGAAACGCCCGGTCATGCCCTGGCTTGGGGGGTTGCGGCTGCCGGTGCGGTGCAGTTGATCTGGTTGGGATGGGGGTGCGCGCGAGCCGGGTTCAACTTGCGTTTGCGCTGGCCGCGGCTGACGTCGAATGTGAAGGCGTTGATCAAACTAGTTCTTCCCGCTGCATTGGGGGCGGGTGTCGTACAGGTCAATCTGATCATAGATCTTGTGTTGGCGTCGACTTTGCCCGAAGGTTCGGTTTCATATTTATTTTATGCCGACCGGCTCAACCAACTTCCGATCGGCGTCGTCGGTGTCGCAGTCGGTACGGCGATATTGCCGATGTTATCTCGGCAGATCAGTAACAAACGCGAAGATGCGGCAAAGGCGACATTGAACCGGGGCATCGAATTGGCTTTGTTGCTTAGCATTCCGGCCGCCGCCGCTTTCATTGTCATGCCGACCGCGTTGATATCGACCCTGTTCGAGCGCGGTGCTTTTGCCGCCATTCAATCTGAGGCCACGGCGATGGCCCTTCTCGCCTATTCAGTTGGCCTACCGGCCTATGTGTTGGTAAAAGTACTGGGCCCGACCTTTTTCGCCCGCCAGGACACGCGCACGCCGGTACTGATCGCCAGCATTTGCGTGGCCGTCAATATTATCTTGAACTTAATCTTGATGCAGGTTTTGTTGCATGCCGGTTTGGCATTGGCGACAGCAATAAGTGCCTGGCTGAATATCGTCTTGATGGCAATTGTGCTTCACAAACGCGGCCATCTGGTTCTTGATGGGCGGCTGAAACGACGGGTGCCTTTTATTTTCTTAAGTGCCTTGGTGATGGCGATCGCCCTTTGGTTTACCTCACAAGCGCTCTTTGACCGCCCTGATATTGGCGAAGCGGTTCGTTTTGCCCAGGTCGCTTTGTTGGTGGCGTTGGGCCTGCTGGTCTTCGGGCTATCATCACTTATGACCGGCGCCGCGCAGGTCAGTGACGTGAAGCGCCTATTGCAGCGCGATGATGGTTGATTTGCCTGGCGAACTGGGCGATAACCCTGACGCCTTTCGTCAGTGAAAATTGAGAAACTAAAATGAGCCGAATATTCTCCGGCGTCCAACCCACGGGTAATCTGCATCTGGGTAATTATTTGGGCGCGATCCGCAACTTTGCCCGTCTACAGGACGATTTTGAGTGTATTTATTGCGTCGTCGACCTGCATGCGATCACACAATGGCAGGAACCGGCGGAATTAGCGGCGAATACGCGGGAAGTGGCGTCGGCGTTCCTGGCCGCTGGTATTAATCCCAAACGGCAAATCATCTTCAATCAAAGTCAAGTGCATGCGCATGCCGAATTGGCTTGGATTTTCAATTGCGTCGCGCGGTTGGGCTGGTTGAACCGGATGACCCAGTTTAAGGACAAGGCCGGGAAGAATCGAGAAAAGGTGTCCGTTGGGTTATATTCTTATCCTAACTTGATGGCCGCTGATATCCTGCTCTACAAAGCCACGCACGTTCCAGTTGGCGAAGACCAACGCCAGCATCTGGAATTGACCCGCGACATTGCGCAGAAATTCAATCATGACTTCGGCAAGGAGTTGTTTCCGATTGTGGAACCGCAAATTTTTGGCGAAGCCACTCGGGTAATGAGCCTACGGGATGGTGCCAAGAAAATGTCGAAGTCGGATCCATCCGAATATTCGCGCATTCGTCTGACCGACGGCCCGGATGAAATCGCCCAGAAAATCAGAAAAGCGAAAACCGATCCAGAACCCTTGCCGGAGACCAAAGACGGATTTGTTGGCCGCCCAGAAGCGGAAAACTTGATTTCCATTTATGCCGCCTTGGCTGATCAAACGGTTGATGAGGTATTGTCAATCGTTGGCGGCAAGCAGTTCTCCGAATTCAAGAAAAACCTGACCGATCTAGCGGTTGAAAAACTTGGACCTTTGGGGGTCGAGATGCAACGCCTACAGGCCGATCCGGGATCAGTCGACGCCGTCTTGCGAGATGGCGCCGAGCGGGCGGCTGAAATCGCCGATGGAGTGATGAAAGAAGTGCGCGAGGTCGTTGGTTTCTTGAATGTCAGAAACTAGCGCTTAAATATCCTTGATGATACGAGAAAAGCTTTCATCGACCGTTAGCCGTCTGTCCGGCGGTGCGCGTCGTTTGCTGCCCGGGCCTGGAAAAAAGAAAGTTTGGCGTGGCATTGGCGTTGTAATTCTAGCAATCGGGATATTTTATTACCCGGTTGGTATGGTCATCACTCACACGATCGACGACGATCCGGAATTCCAAGTTCCGAAGGCGGAACAAGCAGCGGGCGGTAGCCATATGGTCGCTATCGCCGCCAAGTTGATTGAGCGGGAAACCGATCAGAATCGCTGGGTCGCCAATGATCCGTTCTTTCTGCCACCAGCGGCGTTGGATAATATGCCGAACTTCCAGAAAGGCATCATCTCCGCTTTGGCGCGGGTTTCTTTCGAACTTGTCGACCAAATTGGCCGTACCCGTGGCTCCAGCGAAACCGATCCCGACCTCCAGGACGCTGCTGGTAAACTGCAATATGCGGGCGATGTTTGGGTGTTTGATTTTTCCACTTCTATAGCGCCAGTCGCCACGTCGGAAGCGCAATATCGCGCCGCGCGGCGTTCTTTGGAGAAATATAATCAACGCCTTGCCGCCGGCAAAGCGGTGTTTGAGCGGCGCGCCGACAATCTGATGGCAACGCTGGATCGCATAGCCCTCGATTTAGGTGCTAGTTCGGCCGCGATCGACAATCATGTGGTCCACAAATCCGGTCAGTTTATCGATTTTGAAGCCGACGACGTTTTTTACAATGTCAAAGGTCAACTCTATGCCTACTACCTGATTTTGCGGGAACTGCGGGTAGATTTTGCGGACTTGATCCAGGAACGTGGCCTCAACAATGCCTGGGAGCAGATGTTGGAAAGCATGCGGACAACTGCGACGCTTGATCCTTGGGTTGTTGTGAATGGCGATCCGTCTGGCCAATTCCTGCCTAGCCACTTGGCCGCGCAGGGTTTTTTCCTGTTACGGGCGCGGACGAGACTGCGTGAAATCACCAATATTCTGCTGAAATAACCGTTCAATTCTACAAACAATTATCGCGACACTTGCAGTTTACGGCTTCGCCATGGCAGCATATGAGTATCAGTTAAGGTGGGCATTAATTATGACGGAAAGCGATAGCGAAGAGCATCGCCGCAATAAATTTTTGGCTGTCGTCGACGACACGCCGGAATCACAATCGGCATTGCGATATTGTTGCCGCCGCGCCATGAATACCGGAGGCGCGGTGACCTTGTTGCGCGTTCTGGAGCCAGGTGATTTCCAACATTGGGTCGCGGTCCAGGAAATCATGCAGGAAGAAGCGCGCGAAGAAGCGGAAGCCTTGATGGAACGGTTGGCGCAAGACGCATTCCACCTTGCTGGCGTTACCCCTGAGGTGGTGATCCGCGAAGGGACCCGCCTGGATGAAATATTGAACTTGATCGACGAAGATCCTGACATTCGAATTTTGGTCTTGGGCGCCTCTACCAATAAAGAAGGACCGGGTCCGCTGGTCTCCAAACTGTCGGGACAGATGGCCGCGGAAATGCATGTCCCACTGATTATCGTACCGGGCGGCATGACACCTGAACAAATCGACGATGTGACCTAAGCGGTAAATTATCAGCGCTGGCAATAGCTGCAGAAAAATGTCGAGCGGCCGCTTTGCACGATCCGTCTGACGGCCTGATCGCAATTCAAACAAACCTCTCCCTCGCGCCCGTAGACTGCGAATTGGTGCTGGAAATAGCCAAGCTCACCGTTGGCCTGGACATAATCGCGCAGGCTTGAGCCACCGGCGGCGATCGCGTCATGCAAAACCGCGCGGATATGCGGCACCAGGCGTTCGGCCCGCTTGCCGGCAACCGATCGGGCCAGACGCTTGGGCGAGATGCCGGCCCGCCAGAGCGCCTCGCAGACATAAATATTGCCGAGACCGGCGACCGTGTGTTGGTCGAGCAGAGCTGATTTAATCGGCGTCTTGCGGCCTTTCAAGGCTTCGTTCAGACTTTCTGAGTTGAAGGCATTGCCCAGGGGTTCCGGACCAAGTTTTTTCAGCATCGGATGGTTATCGGCTTCTTCGGTCGCAAATAAATCCATCAGGCCGAAACGGCGATGATCTTCATAATATATCACCTTGCCGCTGTCGGTTTCGACGATCACATGATCATGTTTGCCGGGCTGGCGCGCCGGTTGGTTTTCGATAAATATCCGCCCGCTCATGCCCAGATGGATCATCCATGTCATCTGATCGTCCAGATCGATCAGAATGTATTTGGCCCGACGGCGAAGATTTATAATCTGCCGACCTTCTAAACGCTTGGCGAAGTTGTCGGGAAAGGGAAACCGCAGATTTTTCCGCCGCTGCTCAACCCGTTGCAGACGCGCATTCAGCAACGGTTTTGTCAGCCCGCGCATAACGGTTTCGACTTCTGGTAACTCCGGCATAATCGACCCATGGCTATGAATAAACATATAAGTTATGGTGCCGGCATGATCGACGCAACCATGAAATCCAGCGCGGAAGAGACCATCGATTTCGGCTTCGAAACGGTCCCGACAGCTGAAAAAGCGGGCCGTGTCCGCGAAGTCTTTGACAATGTCGCCGACAATTATGATTTGATGAATGATTTGATGTCGGCTGGCATGCATCGGTTGTGGAAAGATGCTTTTGTGACCTGGCTCAGGCCGCGCGCTGGCATGACCATTGTCGATTTGGCCGGTGGCACCGGCGATATTAGTTTTCGCATTTTGAAGTATTTACGCGACAATAGTGCGGATATTTCTATAGCGGTCTCGGACATCAATCATGAAATGCTGAAAGTCGGTTTCGAACGGGCACAAACAAAAGGTTATGGTGACAAAATTCGCTGGCTTTGTGCAGATGCGGAAAACCTACCCGTCGACGATCAAAGCGTTGACGCGGTGACGGTGTCTTTCGGCATTCGCAACATGACCGATAAACCCTCGGCCTTGGGTGAGGCTTTTCGAATCTTGAAACCGGGTGGACGGTTCATGTGTTTGGAATTCAGCCGCTTGGCGTTGCCGGGATTGTCGGAGATATATGACAAGTATTCTTTTGACATCCTGCCTAAAATTGGTCGTTACGTCGCGCGAGATGAACCGGCCTATAAATATCTCGTTGAAAGTATTCGCCAATTTCCGGATCAAGACAGATTTGCCCAGATGATGGCGGAAGCTGGTTTTGATCAGGTGCAATACCGGAATTTGTCCGGTGGTGTTGCCGCGATGCATTCTGGTTGGCGTATCTGAGCGATTGCTTTTCTATTTCTGTACTAATATGTTATTCACAGTTATTGTCCGTGAATTAGCGAGAATACCATGCTATCTGGAAAACGTATCCTGCTCATCATTGCGGGCGGCATTGCCGCTTACAAATCGCTAGAATTGATCCGCCGGTTGCAAGATTCTGGCGCCTCCGTCCGTTGTGTTTTAACCGCAGGTGGGGCGCAGTTTGTCACGCCTTTGTCGGTTGCTGCATTGTCTGGCGATCGGGTATTTATGGATGTTTTCTCCCTCACGGACGAAGCCGACATGGGTCATATTCGGCTGTCGCGGGAGGCCGATCTTTTGGTCGTGGCACCAGCCACAGCGGACATCATGGGTAAAATGGCGGCCGGCCTGGCCAATGATTTGGCCACAACCGTGCTGCTGGCGACAGATAAACCGGTGCTGATTGCGCCGGCGATGAATACGCAGATGTGGCAACACCCGGCGACGCAACGAAATATTGCCACCCTTGCCGGCGATGGCATGCTGCAGATCGGTCCGGGTGAAGGCGATCTCGCCTGCGGTGAAGTCGGGGCTGGGCGGATGTCCGAACCGCTGGAGATTTTGGCCGCAATTGAAGAGTATTTCGCCGACCGAGCGAAGGATCAACCTTTGGCTGGTCGGAAAATCCTTGTCACTGCTGGCCCGACGCACGAAGCCATTGATCCGGTGCGTTATATCGCCAATCGTTCTTCGGGTAAGCAGGGTTATGCGATTGCATCCGCTTTGGCCGCCCGGGGCGCGGAAACGATCCTCGTGTCCGGCCCAACGCAATTGCCGGACCCGGACGGTTTGACCACTATTCGCGTCGAAACTGCGCGTGAGATGGAAGCGGCCTGTGCTGAACAATTGCCGGTCAATGCGGCCATCTGTGTCGCCGCAGTCGCCGATTGGCGAAGCAACGGTGAAGCCGATCAAAAGATGAAAAAAAACAGCGGCGGACCGCCGGCGCTGCAGTTGGTGGAAAATCCGGATATTCTGAAGGGATTGTCGCAAGCCAGCAATAGTCGCCCGGATCTTGTCGTTGGCTTCGCGGCCGAAACCGAAAATATTGTCGATCATGCGCAGGCCAAGCTGGCACGCAAAGGTTGCGATTGGATCGTTGCCAATGATGTCTCAAACGGCTCCGGGATCATGGGGGGCGATGATAACAGTGTTTACATAATATCAAGTGCCGAGGTCGAAAGCTGGCCAACACTGAGCAAACAAGAAGTTGCCGATCGTATTGCCGCGCGTATCGCGCAACATTTCGCCGACGGGACCGGAACATGAGCAAAGCACCAAACGTTGCGATCAAAATATTGCCGCACGGTGAGGATTTGCCGTTGCCGGATTATCAAACTGCGGACAGCGCCGGGATGGATTTGCGTGCCGCAATCGAAGGGTCCGTGGTATTTCGACCCGGCGAACGGCACCTGCTTCCGACCGGCCTCTGTATGGCCCTGCCCCATGGTTATGAAGGACAGGTGCGGCCCAGATCCGGTCTTGCATTCAAGCATGGTATGACGATTGTGAACACACCGGGCACGGTGGATGCGGATTATCGCGGCGAAGTCAGCGTGGTCATGGTGAATTTGGGGCAGGAGCCTTATACGGTTGAACGTGGCGATCGAATTGCCCAACTGGTAGTCGCGCCGGTCTCGCAAGCAGTGTTGAATGAAGTCGAGGAACTGCCGGAAAGCGGACGGGGCGCCGGTGGTTACGGTTCCACCGGGCGAAGTTAAAATATTGGGGTCGGGAATGTTGGGGATGTCGAAAAAAACCCGGTTTGCATTGGAAGCAGTGGTAGATATTGCCTATAACGCTCGGCCCGATCCGGTGCAGGCGAAGGATATTACGGCGCGTCAAGGCATCCCGCAACGATATCTGGAACAGGTGATGCAGCAATTAGCGCGGGTTGGCGTTCTGCGCGGTGTGCGCGGCCCGAAAGGCGGGTATCGTCTGGCCCGGGAACGCCGCCGCATTTCAGTCGGTGAAATTATCCGTCATGTCGAAGCGATGGACGGTGACGAAGACGAAATACAGGCTACCGGCTCCGATTTAGGGACCAAGGTCGTCCGACCAATGATTGCGCAGATGGAAGAGGAGATACTGACCCAGCTGGAAGCAGTCAGCCTTGAAGATTTGTGTCAACGCGCTCGTAGCGCCGAAATACCGCGCGCCAATAGCGGTCCGACCGACTTTAATATTTGAAATTAACTAAGGGAAACAAGATGTCAACAGCTACCAATACGCCCGGCCGTGGCCGAATATTTGAAGACTTTGTTGCTACGATCGGCGATACCCCCTTAGTGCGTTTGGACCGCCTGGCCAAAGCAGAAGGTGTGGACGCAAATCTGCTGGGAAAATTGGAATTTTTCAACCCGTTGTCATCAGTGAAGGATCGTATTGGTGCCAATATGATCGATGCCATGGAAAAACAAGGGACGATCACCAAGGACACGGTTCTGATCGAGCCAACCTCGGGCAATACTGGTATCGCGCTGGCTTTTGTTGCCGCTGCAAAAGGTTATCGCCTGATCCTAACCATGCCGGAAAGCATGTCGGTCGAACGGCGTAAGATGCTGGCTTTACTGGGTGCGGAATTGCAGCTGACCGACCCGACAAAAGGGGTCAATGGCGCAATCGCCCGGGCCAACGAGCTATTGGAAGAAATTCCCAATTCCGTCATCCCGCAACAGTTCGAAAATCCTGCCAATCCGGATATCCATCGCCGCACCACGGCGGAAGAAATTTGGAACGATACCGATGGCAATGTCGATATCGTTGTCTCGGGCATTGGCACTGGCGGCACCATCACTGGCATCGGGGAAGTGTTGAAATCCCGCAATCCAGAGGTACAGATGATTGCGGTGGAGCCGGAAGACAGCCCAGTATTGTCCGGTGGCGATCCGGGTTTGCATAAAATTCAGGGAATTGGCGCCGGCTTCGTCCCGCCCATTCTCAATACCGACGTCATCGATGAAGTGATCACGATCGGCAACGAAACCGCTTTTGACATGGCGCGGAAAGTGGCTCAACTGGAAGGCATGCCGGTTGGCATATCGTCAGGTGCGGCGCTGGCGGCGGCGGTGGAACTTGCTGAACGGGCGGAAAACAAAGGTAAGAATATTGTTGTCATCGTCCCTTCGTTTGCGGAGCGTTATATTTCGACCGCACTGTTCGAAGGCATCGGCTAAGAAAGAGACCGGTTATGGGACTGGACGATCAGCAGATCGAACGCTACGCCCGTCACATCATCCTGCCGGACGTTGGCGGTGCGGGGCAGGAAAAACTGTTGCGATCCAAGGTATTGGTGGTTGGCGCCGGTGGTCTGGGCTCTCCGCTGACGATGTATCTAGCGGCAGCGGGCGTTGGCCGCATCGGTATCGTCGACGACGATCAGGTGAGTTTGTCCAATCTGCAGCGGCAAATTGCACATGTCACGGCAGCTGTCGGCGAAGCGAAGGTCGAAAGTGCCGCTAGGACCATGGCGGCGATTAATCCCGATGTGCGGGTCGACCAGCATCAAATGCGGCTTGATTCAGACAACGTTATGGAATTGATCGCCGATTATGACGTGATCGCCGATGGCAGCGATAATTTCGATACCCGGTTCTTATTGAATGATGGATGTTATTTGGCCAAGAAGACTTTGGTATCTGCAGCGGTGCTGCGATTTGACGGTCAATTGTCAACCTACAAAGCTTACTTGGGCGGCGATCATCCATGCTATCGCTGTGTCTTTCCTGAATCCCCGCCACCAGACCTAATTCCCTCCTGCGCAGAAGGTGGGGTTCTGGGTGCTATAGTCGGCGTTATGGGATCGTTGCAGGCAACCGAAGTGATCAAGGAATTACTGGATATCGGGAAGAGTATGTCGGGCCGTCTGATGATCTATGACGGCCTAAGTGCGGAGTTCCGCAATGTCCGGCTGAAACCGGATGCCAAATGTGCGTTGTGTGGGACCGATGCACAGATTAGGCAAGTAGGATAATCGAATATAAACAAAATTAATGTCCCAAATTATCTTACTGAAACATCTAACTGGTAGGTAGATACTAAACTCGATTGAGGGATAAAATGGCTAAATATTTACTTATTCTGCGCGATGAGGGTGATCAGTTTCAGCAATTTGACGACCAAAAGCGGCAGGAAATACTGCAAGAATTTACCGCCTGGAACAATGTCATGCGGGCGAAGGAGCAATTGCTCGGGGCTGGAAAATTGACCTCCAGCCTGGGTCAGACGGTGCGCAACCGGGATGATGAGCTTTGTGTCGACGGCCCCTTTTCGGAGGCCAAAGAAGCTATTTCCGGCTATTATTGCGTGCAGGCAGAAGACGATGCCGCCGCTGCAGAAGTCGCCAAAGGATGCCCAATTCTGAGTTATGGCGGCAGCATCGAAGTCCGCGAATTGGCGTTGATTGCCGATGTCTAAGCATCTCTCATATGGGCCGCGTTGAACCAGACGACATTGATCTGTTCGTTGAGCAGTTCTATCGCAACAAATGGCGTGAGATTATCGCCGTACTAACCCACCGTTTCGGCACCGACAGACTTGATGACATCGAAAATGCCGTTCAACGCGCGATGGAAAAAGCACTCGCCAGTTGGCGTGTGTCAGGCATGCCGAAGAACCCGGGTGGTTGGCTTTATACGACGGCGAAAAATGATCTGCTGGACGGCATACGACATCAGCGCCAGGCGGCGGAAAAACAAGGCGCGGTGATCACTACGCTTTACCCCGATCCTGTTGAACCGCCATCCTGGTTCGGTCCGTTGGATGACGACGTCCTGCGCATGATATTTGTCTGCTGTCATCCTCGATTGAATGCCAAACAATCTGTGGCCATAACCCTGCGCTACATCTGTGGTCTCGGGCCGTCAGAGATTGCCGGCGCTCTATTGCTTTCGGACGTGGCGCTTAGAAAGCTGATCACGCGCACGAAAGCAAAAATTCGCGAGCGACCGATCCCCTTCGATTTGCCAGGCTCGAACGAAAGAAGCAGCCGATTGGATCGGGTCCTGCAGATTATTTATCTTCTGTTCGGCGAAGGTTATGCAGCCAATTCCGGCGATCAATTGGTCCGTCACGATCTTTGCCGGGAAGCCATTCGATTGCTGGAACTATTACAAAAAACCGATGAAGCGGGGTCCGACGGGCGGGTTTGGGCTCTGGCCGCGCTGATGCATTTTCAGATTGCCCGCTTGCCGGCTCGAATAGACGACACTGGCCAGCCGATTTTGCTGGCGGATCAAGATCGCCGCATTTGGGATCAAATGGAGATCTCTCACGGATTTGCTTGTCTGGAGCATTCGACTAAATCTGATAGGCGTTCGCGTTATCATCTGGAGGCGGCGATTGCGGCCTGTCACGCTGCTTCGCCCTCGTTTGAAACGACGGAATGGCGGCAAATCTTGACCTTTTATGATGATCTAATCAACCTGACACCTTCGCCGATTGTAGCCCTGAACCGGTCCGTCGCGGTGATGATGATTGATGGGCCCGGTGCCGCGATCGAGTTATTGGAGGACATCAAAGACGACCGGAAGCTAAAACATTATCCTTTGTTTTCAGCCGTTCTGGCTGATTTTTACCGCCGGGCCGACAACCCTGCTGCCGCGGACCAATATTATCAGCATGCCATTGCCCAAACCAGCAATGTGCCGTTGCAACGGTTTCTTGCAGATCAGCGAAACAGCCTCTCCATCGCCTAATGCAGGGATATGCGTAAAGTTTTTGTCCCTTTTTGTATCGCTTGCGGCGTTTAAACTATAACGGCGTCGAATTTTCGAGCCGGCGCAGACAAGAAAAGGATATTTGAAATGACTGAAACAGCGATTGCATGGTTTGAAATTCCGGTCAGTGACCTAGATCGAGCGGCAGGGTTCTACGGCAGCGTGCTGGAAGCAAATCTGGCGGAGATGGAAAGCCCTGGTGGAAAAATGATGGCCTTCATGAATGGCGAAGAACCAGTTGGTGCCCTTTCAACAACGGCGACATCGTCGGCAGATGGCATTAGCGTCTATTTTAGCTCGCCGGATATCGATGCCGCTTTGGCCCGGGCGGAAGCTGGTGGCGGTAAGATCGTCATGGAAAAAACCTCTATCGGTCCCTATGGTTTTGTCGGCAAGTTTACCGATACCGAAGGCAACCATATCTCCCTGCACAGCCGCGCTTAGTGCCGCTTAGGCTCCCTGGATATTCCACCTGGAACTATCCGGGGGCCGACCTAATGTGAACCTTGGCCGGATTAACTCGCGAGCAAATCTTCGTCGATGACACGGTCAGGAGGTTTGTGACCGTCACTGAAGGTTTTGATGTTGATCAACACCTTTTCGCCCATATCGATGCGGCCTTCGATGGTGGCGGAGCTCATATGGGGCAGCAGAACAGCGTTCTCGAGCGCCAGCATATCCGGGTTGACGGCGGGTTCGTGTTCAAAGACGTCCAGGCCGACACCGGCAATTTGCCGCGTCTGCAAGGCTTTAATCAGTGCCGTCTCGTCGATCATTTCGCCACGTGCAGTGTTCACCAGGTAACAATGCGGTTGTAACAGTTTCAAGCGCCGGGCGGATAACAAATGGTAAGTCGCTGGTGTATGCGGGCAGTTGATTGAGATAATATCCATATGGGCCAGCATCTGATCCAGGCTTTCCCAATAGGTTGCTTCCAATTCCCGTTCGGTTTCGCCGGCGACACGGTTGCGGTTGTGATAGTGGATCGACAGGCCAAACGCCTTCGCGCGCCGGGCAACGGCGGTGCCAATGCGGCCCATGCCGATGATTCCCAAGCGCTTGCCCCAAATTCGGTGGCCCAGCATCCAGGTCGGCGACCAGCCATGCCATTTGTCTTCGCGTAGTACTCGTTCGCCTTCGGTCAGGCGCCGCGGCACCGACAAAATCAACGCCATCGTCATATCGGCGGTATCTTCCGTCAGCACGCCCGGCGTATTGGTCACGGTAATTCCCTTGGCACGTGCGGTTTGGGTGTCGACATGATCGACCCCGGTGCCAAAACTGGCAATTAGGCGAAGCTGCGATCCGGCATGTTGTAGGACTTCGGCATCGATCCGGTCCGTCACTGTCGGGACCAGGACATCGGCGATTTTCACCGCTTCGATCAAGGCCTGTTGGCTCATCGGTGTGTCATCCACATTCAGCCGGGTATCGAACAGCTCCATCATCCGGACTTCAATCGCGTCCGGCAATTTTCGCGTGACGATAACGACGGGTTTGGCTGGTGACATTCAGGGTGCTCCCACACTTTTCGCTACTGTTTACCGGTCTATTTCCAGGATTCTAGGGGCCGGTATTTCAATTGCCACGTCTCTAGCAGAAGATTTCACTGCCGACAATAAATAGCGATGGCAAATTTGCCATGATATTTCTTTCTGACTTGACCCTAGCATCTTCATATTGGCATATCGAGTCACATGAGAGTTTTTAAACTAATGACAATTTTCGCAAGCCTGCTGTTTTTGGGTGGATTGGCTGGCCATTTTCCCGACACCGCTTTCGCTGCGAATAATGAAAAGAAACCGGCAAGCAAAGTTGGGCCCAGTGGGCTGGCGGTGCCGCGTTTCGAATCCTTGTCTTCGACCAAAGTCAATTTACGGGCGGGGCCTGGTTTGCGTTATCCCATTTCCTGGGTCTATTTACGCCGCGGCATGCCGGTTTTAGTCACCGCTGAATTCGAATATTGGCGCAAAATCAAAGACGTCGATGGGGCCGAAGGCTGGCTGCATAAAAGCCTCATTCGCGGGCGGCGTACCGCCATTGTAGTGGGTGAAACGCGTGATTTACGCGCCAATCCAACGGATTCAGCACCGATCGTGGCGAAAGCAGAGGCCGGGGTTCTGGCCCGTCTGCTCGCCTGCAAAGGTAAATGGTGCCAGTTGGAAGCCAATGATTTGCGCGGTTGGGTCCTACGTGAGCAGTTTTTTGGCGCTTTGCCGAACGAAGTTTTTGATTAACTGAATTTTGGTCAAGCGAAATCTTCGGCGAGGCTTTTTCGTATCTCTATCGGCAGGATAGCCATATGGCCGTAATTTTCATGTCCGATAGCAAGGACCACTTCGTTACATTCATCGCGGAACGCCGCAATTTGTTCCGCCGTGAACGGAAAATGCAGAAAATGAATGGCGGAGGTTTTACCGTCGTCTTTGGTGCGTTCGACCCCATCTGTGACATCAGGAATTGCGGACACCGTAAATTCTCCAATTTTGAAATGGATCAGATTTTCGATGCCGCCAAGTCGGCGTAATTCGCGGTCTCTTTTGGCCGGATTTGGAAAGTCGAGCATGAGGGTCGCGACCAGTTCCTGTCCCTGCGGGATTAACGGATTATAGGCAGCCAACTCATCGGCCAGTTGCTCGTCCCCACCGTTTTCAATCCACAGCATCTCCTGGACCTGAGCCAACATCGTCGCCGAATTCTCAAATAGGAAGACGGCGTCAGGACCAACACGCAGGCGACGCGATCGTTTGACAACGGACAGGTGTTGGCGGCGCTCCTGGCGTTCCCGGCCATAGGTTTCCCGGTCGACGATGTCAGCGGCGGTGATTTTTCGTATTTGTTTCATTTGCCTAACTTTCGCTTGGGTTAAGGCCATAGGCTTCGGCCATTAAAATTATCGGATGTGCGACAGTGACAGGCCTAGTTTCATCTTTCCGCAACTTATCCATGCCTTGACGTAGATGGTCGCCGGCGAGCGGACATTCGGATACGATGTAACCGCGCCCTTGTTTTAATGCCGTCCGGGCGGCCGGCCGGCCGATTTTAAGGGCTGTATCGAAATTTTCTTTCTTAATACCCCAAGCGCCGCCATGGCCGGAACAACGCTCGATAATGTCAACATCTGTGTTTGGTATGGCACGCAGCAGTTCTGCGCCTTTGGCACCCATATTTTGGGCCCGTGCATGGCAGGAAAGATGCAATGTCACACCGCCGTCGATCCCCTGCATACCGTCACTCAGGCCTTCGTTTTTGGCGATATCGACAACATATTCACTGATATCGAAAGTCGCGGCGGACAATTTTCTGACATTTTGATCGTCCGGCAGAATTAACGGCCATTCGAACTTCAACATCAGCGCGCAAGAGGGCACCATGGCGATAATGGCATAGCCCTTGTCAATCCACGGTTCCATTTCCGTGGCCACTTGCTGCGCGTTGGCGGCCACTTGCTGTAGATCGCCTTGCTCCAATAGCGGCATGCCGCAGCAGGAAGGGTAAACCACTTCTGTCTCGACACCGTTTTTGGCTAACACCTGACGGGCCGCAACACCGATCAGCGGATTGTTAAAATTGGCGAAACAGGTGGCATATATTACCGCTTTGCGGCCAAATGCAGGGGCTGCTTTGTTGACCGCCAATTCCTCTTTTGCCGACAGTTTTGCCAAGGTATTGCGGTGAAATTTTGGTAAGGCTGCTTCTTTGTCGATGCCGGCGACGTTCTCCAGTACGGTTCGGGTTAGGGAGTTGCTTTCTGCGGTTGCCCAATTGGCCAGGCCTTCAACCATGCCGGCCAGCTTGCCGTTGCGGTCGGTTTCCGCCAGTTGCTTGTCGACGAAACCGACTTTGCCTTCCTTGTTCTCGATCGCACGGGAACGCAACATCAAGTGCGGGAAATCCAAATTGAATTCGTGCGGCGGCACATATGGGCATTTGGTCATGAAGCATAAATCACAAAGCGTGCAGGCATCGACCACGGGGGCAAAATCTTGGCTATTGACCGTGTCCAATTCGCCTGAATCCGATTCGTCAATTAGATCGAATAGGCGCGGAAAGCTGTCGCATAAATTGAAACAGCGACGGCAGCCGTGACAAATATCAAAAATACGCCGCATTTCTGCGTCTAGCGCTTCTTTGTCGTAGTAAGATGGATCCTGCCAATTGATCGGGTGGCGGATCGGTGCATCCAAACTGCCTTCGCTCATGTCTTAAATCCGCTAAAAGTTTCTAAGCTAGAATGATTCTAATATAGTATTTAGGCCTGAAAGAGGGGACCTTATCGCAAAGGTCCCCACCATCAGCTTTAATGTCCAGTCGGAATTGTCATGCCGTGGTCACACGAACGATGGACAATTAGTCGTCAAGCGTGTCGAGCGCTTTTTGGAAACGCCCGGCGTGGCTCTTTTCCGCCTTCGCCAGGGTTTCAAACCAATCGGCGATTTCATCGAAATCTTCCTCCCGTGCAGTCCGGGCCATGCCTGGATACATGTCGGTATATTCGTGAGTTTCGCCCGCAATCGCCGCTTTCAGATTGGCATCTGTGTTGCCAATCGGCTCGCCGGTCGCTGGGTCGCCAGTTTCTTCGAGAAATTCCAAATGGCCGTGGGCGTGGCCGGTCTCACCTTCAGCGGTGGAGCGAAAAACAGCCGCGACATCGTTGTAACCTTCAATATCGGCTTTTTGCGCGAAATAGAGATAGCGGCGGTTCGCTTGGCTTTCGCCGGAAAATGCAGCTTTCAAATTATCTTCGGTTTTAGTGCCCTTCAACGACATTGATGTCTCCCTTGATTTAGAGTTTGATAACCAGAAACAAACGGTCAAAACTACAGCTGATAAAAGTCGGATATTCGAACAGTGATGTTGAAATATATGAGCCCGACAACGTCTTTGTCAATATTAGAATTATTCTAACAAGAAAAATAATCTATTGAAATGTTTTAATTTTGTTTGGACTTCAATCGGATGACAACATCAACGCTTTGAATTTCCATACCGACCGGTGCTGCTGGTAGAGACGCGATGTCAATCTCACCTTCCGCGATGTCGACCAGGCGCTGTTCTTCTTCGACAAAAAAATGGTGGTGGGTTGTGGCGTTCGTATCAAAATAAGACTTATCGCTGGTGACCATCACTTCGCGCAACAGCCCGGCAGCGGTAAATTGATGCAGCGTGTTGTAAATCGTTGCCAAAGACACGCGGACGCCGGCCGCCGCGGCATCGTCTCTCAAATCTTCCGCCGTCACATGCCGATCGCCAGCTTCAAACAATAATTTTGTCAGTGCCAGACGTTGTCGCGTCGGGCGCAAGCTTGCGCTACGCAGCATATTGAGGGATTTTGCATAAGGTCGGTTGTTGCTCATCACGATACCTGTTTATGCGTTTTTAACAGAACCATATGTTTTGGATATAACCTGAAATGCGAAAATTTCAAAGGATTGTCTAAGTGTAACTAAAATATCTGCATCAAACATATTTCGATCTCACCGTGCAACGTCGCTTTGAATTGAAGGGGTGTTAGGGCTATATTGCAATCAATGTTCGAATAATTTGTAACACTTTGTGAAGGTAAGGCTACTAGTGACAGACAATAAATCAATCAAGGAGAAGTCCAGCTTTTCCTACGAGGACTTGTTGGCATGCGCCCATGGTCATCTGTTTGGCGAAGGCAATGCGCGTCTACCGCTTCCGCCCATGCTTATGGTCGATCGAATTGTCGAAATCAACGACAAAGGCGGCGCACATGGCAAGGGGCAAATTGTTGCGGAAAAAGATGTGTCACCGGACGATTGGTATTTTGCCTGTCACTTCGAAGGGGATCCGGTAATGCCGGGTTGTCTTGGCCTGGACGGGATGTGGCAGCTGGTCGGGTTTTTCCTCGGCTGGTTTGGCATGCCTGGGAAAGGGCGCGCCATCAGTACCGGGACGATCAAGTTTTCCGGCATGATCTTGCCGACAACCAAACTCATCACTTACAAACTGGATATAAAGCGGGTAATCAGCCGGCGGTTAAATTTAGTCATCGCTGACGGGCGGGTGCTTGCCGACGGAGAAGAGATTTACGTCGCCGAAGACCTTCGTGTTGGTGCTTTTACTTAATCATATAGGCTATTTCGCAAACGCGTTGGCCGCGCGGTCACTTTAATTGAGGATTTTGCCATGCGTCGTGTCGTGGTTACAGGAATGGGAATTGTATCTTCCATTGGCAACAATAAGGAAGAAGTAACGGAATCGTTGCGGACTGGAAAATCCGGCATCGTTGGCGTTCCCAAATATGAAGAAATGGGTTTCCGCTGTCAGGTACATGGTTCGATCGATATCGATATTGCCGAACGCATCGATCGGAAAAAACTGCGTTTCATGGGAGATGGCACAGCTTATAACTACATCGCCATGGAAGAAGCCATCGCTGACGCGGGGCTGGAAGCCAGCGATATCTCGAACGAGCGTACCGGCATAATTGTCGGCTCCGGTGGCCCGTCAACCAAAAACCAAGTTGCAGCTGTTGATACGGCACGTGAAAAAGGCGCCCGTCGGGTTGGTCCATATATGGTGACACGTTGCATGTCCAGCACGACGTCGGCGGTACTGGCGACGCAATTCCAGATCAAGGGCATCAATTATTCCATTACTTCGGCTTGCGCCACTAGCGCCCACTGCATCGGCAATGCGGCAGAAATGATCCAATACGGGAAACAGGACATGATGTTTGCCGGTGGCGGCGAAGAGTTGGATTGGACGTTGTCTGTGTTATTTGACGGCATGGGTGCCATGTCATCGAAGTTCAACGACACCCCTGAAAAAGCTTCCAGACCTTATGATGTGGACCGTGACGGTTTTGTGATATCCGGTGGCGGCGGTACTGTGGTGCTAGAAGAACTGGAACATGCAAAAGCCCGTGGCGCCAAAATATATGGCGAACTGGTTGGCTATGGAGCAACCTCTGATGGCGCGGATATGGTCGCTCCGTCTGGCGAAGGGGCGGTTCGGTGTATGCGAATGGCGATGTCCGGCGGCGCCAACCGCCCGATCGATTACATCAATATGCATGGCACCGGGACCCCGGTTGGCGATGAAGCGGAAATTGGTGCGATCCGGGAGGTATTTGGTGAAAATGTGCCGGCGCTGGCGTCGACAAAATCTCTAACTGGGCATTCGCAAGGCGCGACCGGCGTGCATGAGGCGGTCTATTCTTTGATCATGTTGAACGACGATTTCATTTCCGCTTCCGCCAATATCGAAAACCTGGATCCTAACTTCGAAGGCATGCCGATTGTGCGGCAAACAATTGAAGATCACGAAATGAACAGCGTGATGACCAATAGTTTTGGCTTTGGTGGCACCAATGCATCGCTGATATTCGATCGCTACGCGGACTGATCGTTCGCGCAATCTATTCTGATAATAAGTTGGTTATGGGCAGAATGAATATGACTTCGAGGACACTTTTATCTGGTAAGCGCGGTTTAGTGATGGGCGTGGCTAACGACCATTCGATCGCCTGGGGGATCGCTCGCCAAGCCGCCGGGCAGGGTGCGGAGTTGGCTTTTACTTATCAAGGTGAGGCGTTTGGCCGGCGGATAGCGCCGCTGGCCAAATCCGTGGGCAGTGATCTTGTATTGCCCTGTGATGTTGAAGATCCGGAAAACATGGATGCAGTATTTGCAGCTATTAAGGAAAAATGGGGCAGTTTGGATTTTGTTGTCCATTCCATAGCCTATGCCGGTAAAGAAGAACTGCATGGCCGATATATTGAAACCAGTCGGGAAGGCTTTGCCCGCGCCCTCAATATATCCTGTTTCTCCTTGACGGAAATCGCCCGCCGAGCGGCGCCGCTGATGACCAATGGCGGCAGCATTATCACCATGACTTATCTTGGCTCCAGTCGGGTGATGCCGAATTACAATGTCATGGGTGTCGCAAAAGCCGCATTGGAAGCGAGTGTTCGGTATCTAGCAATCGATCTGGGCGCCGACGACATTCGCGTGAATGCGATTTCCGCTGGTTCCATGCGGACTTTGGCCGGCGCCGGCGTCGGTGGCGCCCGCTATGTGCACAAGTTTAACCACGACAATTCGCCATTGAAACGGAATATGGAATTGGATGAAGTGGGCAATGCAGGGATTTACCTTCTTTCCGATCTTTCCAATGGGGTAACTGGCGAGGTAATGCACGTCGATGGTGGTTTCCACGTCGTCGGTATCCCCAAGCAGGAAAACAAGTCGAATGAATGATAAAGCTGAAAGCATCGATTGGGATGAAGGTTCTAGCGCGCTCTTTATCTCTGACGGGGATATTTTTGTCCCTGAGCGTGCGCTGCAAATTCAAACCATCTGCGACGCAATTCCGGAGCTAGAAGAACCGGGCAGGATATTAGAGATTTGCAGTGGCGAAGGCTTGTTATCGGCGGCGATTTTGGCGCGCTTTCCGAATGCCGAAATGTTTGCGTTCGACGGCTCTCCTATGATGCTGGAAAGCACGAAAAAATCCTGCGCAAGATATGGCGATCGTTTAAGGGTTCAGCAGATTGACATACACGACCGGGAATGGCGCAAACCCGCACTCCGGGCTCATGCCATCGTATCGTCGTTGGCCATCCATCATCTCGATGGGCCGGAAAAGCAGCAGCTGTTCCGGGATTTGCTTGCAATGTTGAAACCAGGTGGCGTTGCCGTAATCGCCGACCTAATGGCCCCGGCGCGGCCGGCTGGTCTGGCCATTTCCGCTGCGATGTGGGACCAAATGGCCGAAGCAGCGGCGACGGCCAAAGGCGATGCAGCTGCTTTGAAGCGGTTCCAGGACGAAAAATGGAACTTCTATGCCGATCCTGAACCGGATCCAATCGACAAACCATCTGGCCTATTTGAACAAATGAGCTGGCTTGCCGCTGCCGGATTCACAGCCATTGATGTGCATTGGATGAAAGCCGGACATGCTATTTTCAGCGCCCATAAACCAAAATAAATGTGTCAGACACTTTATTGAAGACTTAAACAGAGCGGTATTTGGGATATCGAAAATAACTGACACCTTTTTTGATTAAGCGGCGTGTTGACGCATAAAGCTGTCGACGGCGTCCAATAGGATTGGCACCAAGACCGGTTCGACGGCGTGAGACATGCCGTCAATCACTTTGAGCTCGGCGCCGGGGATCAAAAACGCCGTATCTTCGCCTCCGGCCAGCGGGATCAACGGGTCATCGCGACCGTGCAGAACTAGGGTCGGGCGCTCGATCGCTTTTAATAATTCTTCCCGTTCCCGACTAGCCATGGTTGCAGCCATCTGTCGCACTGGCCCTTCGGGATAGATTGAACGTTCGAAGGACTTCTCAGCCTCCGCACGCTGATAGTCTTCCCCTGGATTAAAACCTGGACCGGCAAGGACCATGCGGGCGTGGGTGCCGATTTTGATCGCTTCGTCCCGATCATAGGGATCCAGTGGCCGGGTCATCAGGACGGCAGAGGCTTCTGGGGTTGCCTGGGGGAGATGCGGCCGGCTTGAAGTCGACATAACCGAGGTTAGGCTGATGGTCCGCGCGGCATGTCGGAAAGCGAAAATTTGCGCAATCATGCCGCCCATGCTCTCGCCCATTATATGGGCTTTTTCGATGCCCAGGCTGTCCATCATGCCAGCGATGTCGTCGGCCATATCATCAAGCGTGTAAGGTGCTTCGATCGTCTGCCCGGCCATAACTTTCTGCATCAATTCGGGAATGTTTGGAATGCCCAATTCGGGCAACTTCTGCGACAGGCCGATATCCCGGTTATCGAAACGAATGAAACGATAGCCCTTGGCGGCCATGCCTTCTGCAAAGCTATCCGGCCAGCGGATCAATTGCGAAGCAAATCCCATAATGTGGATAACGACCGGCGAATCAGACAGTCCGAATTCTTCATATTCCAGTTCCAGACCATTCGCTTCTACTTTCGCCATAAACTTACTTTCCTCGAATTGATTTCTACAATGATGACCAAGCGGCGTAATTACCATAAACTCCTCGAAAGTCGCCCCAAATTATACGCAAGGACTGGCAAAAATGACGCGTCGCCTGATTTTTATCACTGCAATCTTGTTGGCCTTGTTTGTCCGGCCTCTCTGGGCGCAGCAAACGGCTATTCTATCGGGTCAAGATATTCGCCATCCGGTGTTCGCTGCCAATGGCATGGTGGCCAGTCAGGAGGCGGTGGCCACCAAAGTCGGGGTCGATATCCTAAAAGCAGGTGGCAATGCGGTGGACGCCGCTGTCGGCGTCGGTTTCGCCCTTGCGGTGACTTTGCCAAGGGCGGGCAACTTGGGTGGCGGCGGCTTCATGATGGTGCATGAGGCGAAAAGCGGCGATACAGTCGCTATCGACTATCGAGAGCGCGCACCGGCAGCAGCGACCCGGGATATGTATCTGGACGACAAGGGCAATGTAATCAAAAACAAATCGCGATTCACGCCCTTTGCGATTGGTGTGCCGGGCACTGTCGCCGGGCTGGTATTAGCGCATAAGAAATATGGCCGCTTGCCGTTTGCCGATATCGTTCAACCTGCGATCAATTTGGCAGCGAACGGAATCCAGCTCACCGCCGATTTAGCCGGTTCTCTAAAACGGCTGCAAAAACGCTTGAGCAAGAACGAAGCCAGCAAGGCAATATTCTATAAATCCGATGGCGGTACCTACGAAGTCGGCGAAACATTCGTGCAAACAGATCTGGCGGAAAGCCTGAAACGGATCGCCGAAAAGGGCGCAAATGGGTTCTATAAAGGTGAAACCGCAAAGGCAATCGTCGCCGAAATGAAGCGCAATGGCGGCTTGATCACCGCGAAAGATTTGAAAAAATACCGGGCCGTTATCCGCCAACCGGTACGCGGCAATTATCGCGGTTATGACATCGCTTCGATGCCGCCACCAAGTTCCGGCGGCATTCATCTGGTTCAGATTCTGAATATCCTGGAAGATTATCCGATCAAGAAATTCGGTCACAATGGCTCGAAATCCATTCATTTGATGGTCGAGGCGATGAAGCTCGCCTATGCCGACCGCGCTACACATTTGGGCGATCCGGATTATTGGAAAGTACCGATGAAAGGCCTGACGGACAAAAAGTACGCGGCCAGTTTGCGGCAACTGATCGATCCGCAAAAGGCGCGGCCAGCAAAGCAGATTGTGGCCGGCAATCCAGTGCCATATGAAAGTAATGAGACAACACATTTCTCGGTCATGGACAAAGACGGCAATGTGGTCTCCAACACCTATACCTTGAATTTTAGCTATGGCAGTGGGATCACGGTGCCTGGTACTGGAATTTTGCTGAACAATGAAATGGACGATTTTTCCGCCAAAACCGGAGTTGCCAATGCGTATGGGTTAATCGGGGGTGAGGCCAATGCGGTAGAAGGCGGGAAACGTCCATTGAGCTCGATGACACCAACCTTAGTGTTCAAAAACGGCAAGCCCTTCCTGGCTACGGGCAGCCCGGGCGGCTCCCGCATTATCACGACAGTGTTGCAGGTGATCATGAATGTGATTGATCATGACATGAATATCATGGCCGCCGCCGCCGCCCCACGCGTCCACCATCAATGGTTACCTGACTATATCCGGATCGAAGCGGGCATTAGCCCTGATACACTGCAGCTATTGAGCCAATTAGGCCATCGCTACAAACAGCAATGGGCGATGGGAAGCACACAGTCGATCATGCGGGTAAAGGATGGCTTCCTTGGCGCATCGGACCCGCGACGTCGGGGTGCGTTGACTTCGGGGTTTTGACAACGCAGAACTAAATTGATTGAGCTGGTGCGCTCTGGTCCCACAAATTAATCGGAGGGTGAAAGGATGACAAGCGAGCTGTTGAAGTCGTTTATCGCGGAATGCCGAATTTTGGTTGAAGGTCATTCAGACGCCGGCGAGTGCGCACAGAACTTGGCACCACTGATGCTGAGTCTGTTGCTGTCGGCTGACGAAGTTCTGCAGCCTGAGCATTTGAAAGCAGATCCTGCCGGCTATCGCCGCACCCCGATCATTGAAAGCGACGATGGCTTGTTGTCGCTGTCGGCGGTAATTTGGACGCCCGGATTTTGGTCGGATATTCACGATCATCAAAGCTGGGGGCTCATGGGCATCCATTTTGGTATTTTGGAAGAACAGGAATATATTTCTTCGGAATTATCTAGCGGTCAGCTTGAATATATCGATTTAGCGCCGCGCAGCATGCGCATGTATGGCGAAGGTTCGGTGTTCACACATTTGCCGGCAGATAGTCATATTCACCGTCTCGGCGTGCCGGAAGAACGTGAACCCGTCGCGTGTTTACATTTAATTGGCCCTGATCTTACCGACCGGTATGTATATGATCTTCAAGACCGAAGCCGCCGCTTGGTCTAGACGGACCCTATCAAGTTAATTGACGAAATGGAGACGAAATTGTCCGACGCCTCAAAAGCTCCGCTTTGGCGCCCCCGCAACCCAGAGCAAAGTCAAATGTATCGGTTTATGCAAGCGGCGCCGTCAAGTCCGCCACTTGAGAGTTATGATGATTTGCACCGCTGGTCGGTGGCACAAAACGAAGAGTTCTGGCAGCTGGTCTGGCGTGAATGTGGTGTCATAGCGTCCCACAAAGGCGATCGCGTGGTGGCCGACAAGGACAAAATGCCGGGGGCAAAATGGTTTCCCGATGCGAAGTTGAACTTCGCGGAGAACTTGTTGCGGCCGCGAGCCGATGGTGACGCGATCGTGTTCTGGGGCGAGGATCAAGTAAAGCGGCAGCTCAGTTTTCAAGAGTTATTGACGCAGGTCTCCCGCTTGCAGCAGGTGTTGCAGGCATTGGGCGTCAGCAAAGGGGATCGGATCGCGGGGTTCTTGCCCAACCTGCCGGAAACCGTGATCGCGATGTTGGCGGCGACCAGTTTGGGGGCGGTTTGGTCGTCTTGTTCGCCGGATTTTGGCGTTCAGGGGGTGCTGGACCGGTTTGGCCAGATTGAACCCAAGGTTCTGTTCACCGCGAACGGTTATTATTACGGTGGTAAAAATTTTGACTGTCTGGAAAAAGCCAATGCCATTGCCGCCGAATTGCCCAGTTTGGAAGCTGTGATCTGCGTTCCTTATGTCGATGGCGCCATCGATTTGGGTGGCTTGCCAGGCGGGAAAATTTGGGATGATGCCATCACCGATTATGAGACGCGGGAAATTGACTATGTTCAGGTCGGTTTCAACGATCCGCTCTATATTATGTATTCCTCCGGCACGACGGGCAAACCAAAATGTATCATCCATGGTGTCGGCGGTACCCTGATCCAGCATTTGAAAGAACATAAACTGCATTGTGACGAGAAACCGGGCGATCGGGTATTTTATTTCACCACTTGCGGCTGGATGATGTGGAATTGGCTGGTCAGTGCGCTCGCCAGCGAAGCGACTCTACTGCTTTATGATGGCTCCCCCTTTCATCCCAACGGCAATATTCTGTTCGATTTTGCCGATGCGGAAGGCATGACCCATTTCGGCACCTCAGCCAAGTGGCTGGACGCCGCCGCGAAAGCAGGCCTCAGCCCCATTAAAACTCACAAGCTCGACACTGTTCGGCTGATGCTGTCGACCGGTTCTCCTTTGGCCCCACAAGGCTTCGATTATGTTTATCAACAGATAAAAGCGGATATTCAACTTGCGTCCATTTCCGGCGGCACCGACATCGTCGCCTGTTTCATGGGCGGCAATCCGCTCAGCCCGGTCTGGCGCGGCGAAATTCAGGGCCCGATGGCGGCAATGGACGTTCAGGTCTTCGATAGCAATGGTTCGGCCGTAGAAGGCAATCAAGGTGAGCTGGTATGTGTCAATTCCTTCCCCTCCATGCCGCTTGGTTTTTGGGACGATAAGGATGGGCAGAAATATCACGATGCCTATTTCGACGTTTATGACAATGTCTGGCGCCACGGCGATTGGGTCGAATTGACCGAGCATGGCGGCTTTGTGGTGTTCGGTCGTTCCGATGCCACCTTAAATCCCGGCGGCGTTCGCATCGGTACGGCGGAGATATACCGGCAGGTCGAACAACTGGATGAAATTTTGGAAGGCCTGGTGATCGGCCAACAGTGGGACCACGACGTACGGGTGGTGCTGTTTGTGCGCTTGCGAGAAGGGGTGGAATTGGATGATGAACTGGTGAAACGGATCAAAACCAAAATTCGTAGCGGTGCCACCCCACGCCATGTCCCGGCGAAAGTGCTTGCAGTAGCGGATATCCCCCGCACCCTTAGCGGCAAGATCACGGAACTCGCGGTTGCCGATGTCGTACATGGTCGTCCGGTCAAAAACAAATCCGCCCTAGCGAACCCTGAAGCCCTGGATTTATTTCAAGAGATGCCCGAATTACAGAACTAGCGCTGAACGCGATCGTCGGCGGCTTCGCGGGCAGCGGTCTCCAACAACCAATCGGCGAAGACGGCAATCTTCGGCACATGCTCGTTGCCACGTGGGCAGACCACGTAATAGTCCATCCGCCAAGGCAACGACAAATCGAACGGCCCAACCAGTCGACCGGCGGCCAGGTCGTTGGCCGCCAAGGCGGAACGCCCAATGGCGACGCCTTGGCCTTCGATCGCGGCTTGCAACATCATCGAACTGTCGTCAAAGCGCGGTCCACGCGCTGGATCAATGGTTGTCAGATCGACGCCAGCTGCAACCAACCAAATTCGCCAATCATCCCGGGCGTCGTCGTCATGCAACAAAGTATGATGATGCAGATCGTCCGGCGTTTCAATCGGATGTTCGCCCTCTAGTAAAGCCGGACTACAGACCGGGAAAAGCGTCTCGGTCAACAAATGCTCAGAATAGAGGTCAGGCCAGTTGCCATCACCCGCGCGAACTGCCATATCGACATCACTGGTGCGAAAATCGACCCGATCGTGATTGGCGGAAATACGAACGTCGATATCCGGTCTTAGCAGGCGGAAGTCACCCAATTTTGGCACCAGCCATTTGCTGGCAAAAGATGGCAGGGACGAAATTGTCAAAACGCCACCATCGCCACCGGCCAAAAACCGCTGTGTGGCGTCCGCGAGAAGATCAAGGCTCTCGCTGATATCACGCAAATAACGTTGCCCGTCGTCGGTCAAGAAGACGGTCCGGTTTTTTCGCTGGAACAGTTTCCGCCCCAGCCATTCTTCTAGCGTTTTGACCTGATGGCTGACGGCAGCTTGCGTGACAAAAAGTTCGTCAGCTGCCTTAGTGAAGCTGAGGTGACGGGCGGCAGCTTCGAAAGCACGCAAGCTATTTAGTGGCGGTAGGCGTCGGGATGCCATCTTAACAACCTTTTAATTGATCAGTTATTCTAATCCATACCATGAGAATTGGTCGTTTGAAATAGTTCCAATATACCCCTACTTATAATACATAACTTATGCAAGAGGAGAGTTGATCATGGCAACATTCGCAAAAACATCAATTAACAAATTTGACCTATCGCACTTTCTTGCGGATTTATTCGCAACGTTGTGGGTTTGGAACTTCCGTTCGCAGTCGCGGCACCAGCTGGTCGGTATGGATGCGCGCTTATTGGAAGATATGGGCATTTCCCGCAAGGCTGCAAACGCGGAAGCGACCAAGGCCTTCTGGCAATAAAATTCGTGCCAATTTGGCAATGAAAGAGCGGTATTCGTAAGAATGCCGCTCTTTATTGTTGCGTTTGAGCAGGATTAAGCCGCTTCCAACGCTTGTCGTAGATCGTCGATAAGATCGTCAACGTCCTCCAAACCAACCGCCAGACGCACCATGCTGTCATTGATGCCGATGGCGGCGCGGCCTTCTTCGCCGATCGCCCGATGGGTTGTTGTCGCCGGGTGGGTAATTAGGCTTTTTGCATCCCCCAAATTATTAGAGATATCGATTACATTTAGACCGTTGAGGGTGCGGAAGGCCGCTTCCTTGCCGCCGCCGATGCAGAAAGTGACATTGGTCGAGCCCCGTTTCATCTGTTTTTGCGCCAGTTCATACTGCGGGTGACTGACGTGGCCGGGATAAAGCACCCCTTCGATTTTGTTGTGGCCGCTCAAGAATTGGGCGATTTTTTCCGAATTGTCGCAATGACGGGCCACCCGCAACTCCAAGGTTTCCAATCCCTTCAGCATGATCCAGGCATTGAACGGACTGAGCGCCGGACCGGTATGACGGACAAATGGTTGCAACTTGTCGGTAAAGAATTCATTGCTGCATAGAATTGCACCGCCCATGGCGCGGCCTTGACCGTCGATATGCTTGGTCGCGGAATAAACCACAATGTCGGCCCCTAAAGTGGTGGGTCGTTGCAAAATCGGCGTTGAAAAGACATTATCGATCACGACGGTGGCGCCAGCTTCATGGGCTAACGCCGAAACCGCTTCGATATCGATCAGCTCAAGCGTTGGATTGGCAGGGGTTTCAAAAAATACCGTTTTGGCCCCACCTTTCAGGGCGTCCCGCCATTGATCCAAATCCGGCCCGTCGACAAGTATGGTTTCGATGCCCCATTTAGGCAGGATTTCGGTCAGGACGACATGACAGGAACCAAAAAGCGCACGGGAAGCAACAATCTTATCGCCGGCATTCACCTGACAAGCCAGCGACGCAAATACCGCCGCCATGCCGCTGGCGGTACCGAAACAGGTCTCAGTGCCTTCCAGCAGGGTGAGGCGTTCTTCGAACATGCGGACCGTTGGGTTGCCGTAACGGGAATAGATGAAACCGTCATCTTCACCCTTAAAGCGAGCTTCCGATTGCTCGGCGCTTTCATAAACAAAGCCGGAATTAAGGAAAATCGGTTCACTCGTTTCGCCAAAACCAGTACGGTCGAGCCCGCCGCGGACCAACAGGGTTTGTGGCCGAAGATTTTTTTCGTTGAAATCGCTCATGATCAAGGGTCCCTATTGAAGCCACGGCAAATCACAGGCTTTCCAGCCGGTACCGCGGGCGCCGCGATGACGGTTTTCGTCCAACTGGCCTTCAAATCCATCCGCAATGTTATAACAAGTCTGGAAACCGGCAGCGGTTAGGGCGACAGCCGCACTCAGCGAACGAACGCCAGAACGACAAAGCAGCAGAATAGGTGCCTCTTTTAATATGCCGGCCTTTTGGATGTCGTCGACGAACGAAAGGTTCTGACCACTGACATAATTTTGCCACTCAACCAAAATCGGCTCGCGCCCCAGCAGCGCTAAATCGGGCAGGCCGACAAACTCCCATTCCGGCCGGGTTCGCACATCGACCAGGACGGCATCTTGGTTGTTCTCAAGCAAATCCCACGCCTCTTTCGGCGAGACATCGCCTGCATATTCTTGGTAATTTTCTATGGCACTCATCGCTAACATCCTTCAATTGCACGCAAGAAAAATCCTGCTCAGTTACACCAAGCGGACTTCAAGTTGCGTCTGTGTTCCGTTTGTAGACGGACCGGCGAAGGCAACAAAAAAGACCGCCGGGCCAAAATGCCGGGACGGTCCCCAGTCGTTTTAGCCGTATTTGTAGAGCGCCCGCAATATGACTCAAATTGGCGCTGGCGACTTTATACCGCGAATTCGCGTCGACGGTCAAGCCGGAACTAGATAGGATGCAGCCAGTGATGATTAGGGAGAAACATTGTGAGCCAAAAAATAGGTGAGTGGATCCGTTATGAAATTCCGGCGGATCATGTAGCGCGGATTGTTATGGACCGCCCGCAGGCGCGGAATGCACAAGATTTGCAAATGACTTATGATCTCAACGACGCCTTCGACAAAGCCGTCGCCGACGACGATATCAAGGTCATTATTCTGGCCGGCGAAGATCCACACTTTTCTTCCGGTCATGACTTGAGGGGCGACGCCAGCAAGACCTGGCGGGATTTCCCGGTTGTCAGCACTTGGGCGGGTTTTGACTTGCCGGGTGCGGAAGGGCGTTTTGGCCGCGAACACGAAATTTATCTCGACATCACCGAACGCTGGCGCAACCTGTCAAAGCCGACGATCGCTCAGGTGCAGGGAAAATGCATTGCCGGCGGGTTGATGCTGGCATGGGCTTGCGACCTAATCATTGCCAGCGATGATGCCGCCTTTCGTGATCCGGTGTTGGAGATGGGTGTCTGTGGTGTCGAATTTTTCTCCCATCCCTGGGAAATTGGTCCGCGGAAAGCCAAGGAGTGGTTATTCACGGCCGACTGGTTGACGGCAGAGCAGGCGCATGATCTTGGCATGTTAAACCATGTGGTGCCACGGGCGGAGCTTGTTGAGTTTACTTTAGATATGGCCAAGCGGATCGCCAATAAACCGGCGTTTGCTTTGAAGATGACCAAAGAGGCGGTCAATCAAACCATGGATACTATGGGCCGCAGAAACGCTATGCAGCAGGTCTTCTCGCTGCACCAATTGTGTCATAACCATAATCAACAGGTTTTTGGCATGGCCGTCGATCCGAGCGGCTTTCCCGAAGCAGTGCGCAAAAGTCTAGAACGCAATGCGGCGGGAGATTAGACATGCTTGATGAAAACCCAGTGTTGACCATCCAACGGAATTTTCGCCGACCCAGCGCCGATGCTGTTTTGGCTTTTATGGATACGCCAACCGGGTTCCTGGTTGATTGTATGGCAGGTAAAGGGGCGATTGATTATCAAATCAAACCATTATTGCCCGATCGAACAAACTTCGCCGGTATTGCGTTGACCTGTAATTGTGGTCCGGCGGATAATCTCGCTTTGGCGGCCAGTTTGTCGGTGGTGCAGCCGGGCGACGTGCTGGTGGCCGCAACGGAAAACTACACTCAAACCGCTGTTACTGGTGATCTGGTCCTCGGCATGGCAAAAAATAGTGGCGCGATCGGATTAGTGACCGATGGTTTGGCCCGTGATCTGGCGGGTATCTGCGACGTCGGTTTGCCGATATTCTGCCGTGGTTTGACGCCGAATTCCCCCGACCGCACCGGGCCAGGCACGGTCGGTCTGCCGATAGTTTTGGGCGGGGTCCCGGTTGCCAGCGGCGATATCGTTGTTGCCGATGAAGATGGTGTTGTTATTGTACCTCACGACCGTATAGCCGATGTGTTGTCGCGATTGCCGGCAGTGCGCGAGAACGAAGCTCTGATGACTAAACGGGTGATGGAAGAAGGGCAGAAGCTGCCCGGTTACCTGGAGCCGGTATTAAAGAACCAAACGAAAGAGCTGACATGACCGCTCATCGACGGAATTAATTGAAACTGTGGAACTATCACCAGCCATTAAAATCGCCGGCGTGCTTTATACTCAAGATAGCGGTAATCGCTCTCTGCTTTGGGTTTTTGCCGACCGGATGAAATCGCGCGGTTGGCGCGTTGGTGGCCTTGTCCAAGATATCTTGTTAGAAACCGACGGCAGTCGCTTCGGCGTGGACGCGGTGGCGATGGATGATGGGGAAAGGGTGCCGATCGCTCGGGCCACAGCGCAAAGCCGGGCCAACAAAGAATGCATTCTAGACCATGCCGCCCTTACCGGGGCAAGTCAGATATTACGACGTGCCGTGGAGCATAATCTCGATCTTGTGGTGGTCGAAAAATTTGGCGAACAAGAACAGCAGGGCGCCGGCCTGATGGATGACATTCTGGCCTGTGCCGCAGCTGGAATCCCGGTTTTAGTAGCGGTGCCGGCGCACGCAATTGAACAATGGCGGCAAATTTCCGGCGGCTTGGGCCCTTTGCTGCCATGGGAAGACCGTGCCTTGCAACGCTGGTGGGGTGGTGATCAGGTTTTGCCGGAGCTGACGTCGCAAGTTGCGGACACCGATGTTCGACGCGTTGTCGTTGGCGTTAATTGGACATTGGTCGAAGGCACGGACGGTTGTGGCCTGGCGCAAAGCCCAGCAAAAGGAAGTGCTGGTTGTCGCGCTCTCGACGATGCTGGCGAGTTATCCCGCCAGTCGCTTCGCCAGCTGGCGCAAAAAACCGCCAGTATGAACCCTTATGATGTCGCGATTGGTGTTGCGGCGATCAACGCCCACTTCAATCGCTATGATCTGCAAGGCAGTAATGAAAATGGCCTGGATACTTTTGTTGGTCAGCAAGGAACGATCACCTGCATTGGTCGTTTCCCCGCTCTGGGCGATCGTTACGCGAACTTGAACGTGATCGAAATGAACCCGGAAGTCGGCGAATATCCGGAAACTGCCACTGAACGCGTCGTTGCCGCCAGCGACGGCTTGTTGATGACCTCGTCGGTTCTGGTCAACCATAGTTTTGCCCGGATTATGAACGCGCGCGGCGATCACACGGAAGCCGTAATGGTCGGTCCCGGCACCCCGATAACGCCGGTCCTCGGGCATTACGGTGTCGCGGTTGTATCCGGACTGGTGGTTGAAGATGTCGACGCCGCGGCGCAAATCATTGCCGAAGGCGGTGCGGTGAAAAAGTTGAAGAAAGTCGGTCGCCAGGTCAACTTGCGGTTTGGCGTGACTTAATCGGCGTTGACCTTGATCGCGGCGATCGTGCGATCCAGGTGGTCCGCACTTCGCAGCAGTGTTTTAAGGGTAATCGACCTTAAAGTTGCCTTAGCCAATTCATCGATTTCATCACGCACATTCTGCAGGGCCTGTCCAACCGGCGTTTCAAGGGCGGCGTTGTTGTCGGCGAAATCATGACCCGAGCCAATCGGCTCGAACAGCTCGATAATATCCGACAAGGTGATGCGGGACGCGTTGCCGGTGAAGCGATAACCGCCGCCGACCCCGCGCACCGATTGCGCCATCCCGGCTCGCACCAAGGTCATCATGACTTTCGCAAGGTGATGTGGTGAGATGCCGTATTTTTCCGCAATTTCAGACGTTGAAAGTTGCGCGGTTGGCGCGCTGGCCAATTCCAATATCGCATAAAGGCCAAAAAGGGAGGATTTCTGCAATCGCATGGGTCTAAATCCGCATTTCGCTACCGAATTAGTGTCGGTGAGAGGGCGCTAGGCGTCAAGCAGCATTTCCAACTGAATATAAGGTCCCGCACTAAGGCCCTGGCTGCGAAAAAATGAAAGATTCAAGGGATCATCTCGGGAAATCATTGTCCGCACCGTGGTGACGCCGGCGCTTTTGAAGTTGTCGCAAATCGCATCGAAGAGCTGACTGGCGACCCCCTGCTCGCGTAGATCGGGGGAAACATTGATCGCGAAAACCCAACCGCTGGGGGGTGAGCCAAACTCCCAAGCGCGAATTTCTCCGACAATAAAACCAACAACCCGCCCGTCACTTTCGGCAATCAGGAAATATCGTTGCTGCGGCTCCCCTTGGACATAACGATTGAAGATGTCCTGCCAATAGTCGGGTTTGCCCTGACCGGTATCGCGTTCGTCCAAAGCCACCACAAAGGCCATGTCGTTACTTGCGGCAGGGCGGATGGTGACAGGGTGTGCGGTTTTGTCATTCATGCTCATCTCCCTTTTTCGCATATTACGGAGCCGAAAGCTCGGAAATTCCAACCATGATAGGCCGGGAATGTTCGGTCATGCCGTTGCTGGAACCTGCGAAGATCGCGACTTGAAGATGAAAATTTAGTCGTTTGACCCCGCCCGGCGTAATTCTTCTTTGAGGTGTTGGAGATCGCTTAGCTGATTGCAATTGCGTTCAATATCGTCGAACGAGACAGGTCGATATTGTTCGACGAGTTCTCTCCGGCACATTTGGTTGGCTACAGTTGCTGTGAACGGCCCCGTGAGTTCTTGTTGCCCGGCGTCTACGAGTACATTACCAATTTCATTGGACCGGCAGTTCAAATATCCAAAACTGACACCAACAGCTAATTCCAGTTGTTGCAGTGAATTCGAAGCATTCTCGAAGTCGGCTTGGGAAAGAGCCCGCTCTGTTTTTGCGAACAGCTCATCCAAGTACGGAGTTCCAGGATCTTCCGATACTGGAAGATTTTGAGAATATAACGTATTCGTATCGGAAATCCTGTGCTTTAATTTCCTGATTTCGTTTGCCTTTTTACAAATATATTCTGCGGTTTCTCGTGTAATAAGCAAAGATGAGCCTTGAGCGTTGGCATTGCACATAATATCGAACGCGGCGCTGACAGCAGACCCTTTGAAGAGTTGGCCATCTGGTCTTTCTAATGTTTTCACTTCGGCGTTTTCGTCCGAACATTTGAGTACGCCAACGTCGATCAAGAAGACGAGCTCAGTTGCCGCCAAGGCCGTCCCAGCGTCTTTTGTCCGTCCTGCCGACAAATAGGCGTCAACTAATCGTGGCAGCAGTTCGGCGTTCGGACGCTCAAATAAGGGGCGTGCTAGAGCTCGCTCGAAGAAGCTGATTGCTTGAGCAAAGTCCTTATTCGCTTCTGCGGAAATACCGGCACACACATCCGGATTATAAGCGTCGTGCCCGGCAATTTGTTCAGGCGATCTGCAGCCTGCGGCAGAAATCGCCCGCATCGATACTGTTAAAGTGATTGAAAAGATCACTGTCCAACACATAACAGCCAATATAGCTGGAGAAAATCTCATGGAATTAAACTCGCTGGATCGACGTATTGCCCGTTGCGCTGGATGTCAATATGATCGTGTTCTGTTATTCCTCGATAAAGCATAAACAATCCTTGATAAGTTCCAATTGGCTCTCCTGCAGCTACAGTTGTCCCGATTGTAATATGTGCGTATGGCTCGACGTACAAGTGACGAACCACATTGCTAAATTGATCGCTTACCTTGATATATTTATGATGGAAATTATTCTGGTAGGGAAATCCAATTTTTGTAATTTCCCCACCTAAAACAGCAATGACTTCCTGCCCAACAGTCGCTACATAATCTGTGCCTGTATGGGTTCGTGGCATACTACCTTTTCCGCTTCTTGGTGCGCCAAACTTACCGCTACCATGAGTATCAGTACCTCTAATCGCTCCTCCGGTCGGGTTCACCCACTGCAATGGCTGCACTAAGTATGAGGGTTTCTGCCTGGGTATCGGAGGCGTTCCGAATGCTTGTGTGGATTTTGCTTTCACAATATTGCCCCCAGGCCGGGGCTTGCCGGTAATGAAGCGAAAATTTTGTTTGGGCGCCGCGCCACGTTTGAATGTCATGACAGAACAGCCGGCCAGGGAATTTTCGATATCGTCGAGAAGTTTGTCTTTGACCTGGCATTTGAGATACGCCGTCACCTCCGCCAGGACCCGGTCATAACGTTCGCTGATATTGCACTTTTTGCAGCTGACAATCTCCGAATCCCGAGGTTTGGCACCATCGTCATGTTGGCGTTGCATGGGCGTCCGACATTTGGCGCAGATAATTTCCGCCGTTTCCATCATGACCATCCAACCTCTCGATCCGTCCCGATTTACACAAAACGAAATACAAAGATGGTTATGCCCGCAAAAATTTCAATAGGAAATTTTTCCTAGATAGATAGCAAGAGTCAGTCGGTGTCTAAAGCCCTAGTATTAGTTTTGCCATAATATTGCGCTGGATTTCGTTGGAGCCGGCATAGATTGCGACTTTGCGATAGTTGAAATAGCGCGGTGCGATTGCGCCCGCATAATCCGGGCCGATCGGTTCCTCGTTTCGCCCCCAGGCAACCGGCTGGAATGGCAGGGCATTATAGCCGGCGGCTTCCAAAGCTAGTTCGCTGATCGCTTGCTGAAGTTCGGTGCCACGGCATTTCATCAAGGACGATTCCGGCCCCATGTTTTGTCCGGTCGATAGGCGGCTTAGAATGCGTAATTCGGTCATTTCCAGGGCATTCACTTGCGATTCAACGTTGGCGACCTTGCTGGCGAAGCCCATGTCGTCGATCAAGCGGGTGCCATCGGCTTGTTCGGCCTTGGCAATTTTCCGAACTTTCTTTACCCCTTCATAAAGGCCGGCTGAGTAGGCATTGCCGCGTTCGAATTCCAACAGATATTTGGCGCATGTCCAGCCTTCGCCTTCATTGCCGATCAGGTTTTCCTTCGGCACTTTCACGTCTTCGAAAAATACCGAATTCACTTCCTGATTGCCGATGCTCGGCATGTCGATGGTGATGATCGGTTCAACCGAAATTCCGGGCGTTTTCATGTCAATCAACAGGAAGGAGATGCCCTGCTGGCGTTTTTCTTCTTTTGAAGTGCGGACAAGGCAGAAGATCCAGTCGGCATGCTGCGCCACCGAGGTCCAGATTTTTTGCCCATTGACCAGATAATGATCGCCTTTATCTTCCGCTTTCATTTGCAAGCTGGCCAGGTCGGAGCCGGCACCCGGTTCCGAATAGCCCTGACACCACCAGACATTGGTTTCCAGGATATCCGGCAGGAAGCGTTGTTTTTGTTCCGGGGTGCCGAACTTCATAATCACTGGCGCCACCATCTTTAAGCCGAAGGGGACAATCCCCGGCGCGCCGGCGGTCGCCATTTCCTGGTCGTAGATGTATTTCTGGGTGTGGGTCAGCTTTTTACCGCCAAATTCTTCCGGCCAATTGGTGGCGACCCAGCCCTTTTCAAAAAGCCGTTTTTGCCAGAGAACCTGCAGATGTTTGGGCATATAATTATTGTGACTTTTGCTGGCCGCATCGCGCATTTCATCGTCGTAGGCTTCGGCGATAAAATCCTTCACTTCCTGGCGAAAAGTTTCGTCTTCGGCGTTGAATAAAAGGTCCATGTCATCCTCAATCTGCAAAACTATCTATTGGGGACCATCATAGCTGAGAACTGACGAAGAGCAATCGCTAGGAGGACCTGACGCGGCGATAAAACCGCCAAGAACAACCGATCCCGACGGCGGTCAAGCCCATCGCGGCACCGGCCCAGATGCCGACGCCGCCAAGGTCGAGCACCAGGCCTAGGACAATACCGGTCGGCAGACCGAGCAGCCAATAGCCGCCGACAGCGATCACCATGGGGACGGCAGTGTCCTTCAATCCGCGCAACAAGCCAAGGGCGATAACCTGCATGGCATCGCCCAATTGGAAAAGTGCGCCGATCAACAGAAAACTAACGGCCAGGGATATCGTTTCTGCCGTGTTCGGGTTATTCGGGTCCAGGAACAGTATGGCCATCTCACGGCCAAAAAAGACGAAACTCGTCGCCCAAGCTAAAGATACAACGAGGCCTAACACCGCAGCCGAAATTCCGGCCAAACGAATGCCTGTTTTATCATTTTTACCCGCAGCCAGACCGACACGGACAGTCGCTGCTTGTGAAATGCCGACAAACATCATGAAAGAAAGGGCGACCAACTGCCAGGCAATGGCGTGGGCTGCAAGCGGCAGGGTTCCGAGCAGTCCGATTAGGAAAGCCAAACCTGATAAAAACAAGGTTTCTGCGACTAATGCCGCGGAAATAGGTGTTCCGACCGTCAGAATTTCACGGAAGCGGCCCCAATCGGCACGATGGAAGCGCGCGAAAAGCTGTTTTTCCCGAAACTTCGGCGTCCAAAGCAAATAACCTAACAAAATCAAAAAGATCAGCGTGTGCGTGATCGCTGTTGAAATGCCAAGGCCGGTTAATTCCAGTCGCGGAAAACCGAGCTTGCCAAACATCAAGGCATAGTTGCCAAGCGCGTTTAACGGTATTGCGATCACGGTTGCGACCAATGCGATATTTGGCTTTGAATAAGCAGCGAGATAATTCCGCAGAACCAAATAACCGAGGGCGGGGAAGGTCCCCCACAATGCGTAGTCCAGATAATCCTGCGTCATGACCGTTAGAGCCGGGTTCTGACCGATAAATCGCAAGAACGGATCGCCAAAGGCAAGCGCTAACATGAAGGGCGGCGTGATCAGGATCATTACCCAAAGCCCTTGTCGCAGGCTGCGTCTGGCGCCGACTTCGTCGCCCTTCGCCACGGCCTGTGCGACGATCGGTGACACCGCGATCGCCAGACCGATGCCGACGAAGTAGAAGGGCACAAAATAATTCGTCGCCAGCGCCTCCGCGGCTAGATATTTCGGCCCCAACCAGCCGGCCATCACTACGTCGGTGATCGCAATCGCCATGGTCGCCAATTGCGACAGGGCCAGAGGGACGGCCAATTTGGTCGTCGCAACAAACTCCTGGCGCAGGCTCATGTCGCCATAGTCTCCTGGTGCGGCGTCATAAGGTCAGGCCGCCATCCACGTGTAGACATTGTCCGGTGATGTAACTGGCGTCGGCGGACAGCAGAAATTGTATCGCCGCGGCAACATCATCAGGTGTGCCCAATCGGCCTTTTGGAATTTGTCCGACGGCAAGCTGAAAGCCAGCTTTGCTGACCGCACGTTCTGCCCCTTTGTCCTTTTCAATATAACCGGGGACGACGCAATTGACGTTGATATCGTCTTCAGCCAAGGCAGCGGCGAAAGACCGGGCCAAAGCCTCAAGGCCCGCTTTGGCCATGGCGGAAGCGGGAAAAAATCTCCCGTCCAACTGAAAACGGTGGGCGACAAATGAGCTGACTGCGACAATACGTGCTTGTTCCGAACGTTTCAGATCCGCCAAGGCGGCTTGCACCAAACCAACAAAAGCCTGATCAACGGTTTGATAGGATCTGTCGAGAATTTCTGTCTGTAGCTCCGTGATCGTCGTGGTATCGGCAAAGCCGGCGACCGCGACAACACCGTCGATGGCGCCGAAGCTATCATTCGCAGCTGACGACAATTTTGCGCCTTCTGCTGTTTGTCGCAAATCCCCCAAGCATTCAACGACTTCCGCTCCGGCGTCGCGGGCGAAAGCAGCTACTGACGCCAAGCCTGCTTCGTTGGCGTGGGTATGCAGGACCAAATTGACATCACTCCCGGCCAGACGTCGTGCGGTTGCGGCGCCAATGCCACTGGCGGCACCGGTAATAATGTAAGTTCTTTTCGCCACCCAAGAATTCCTCTTTGCCCGAACACCGAATGACGCTAATTTATCTCGTCCATCCTGTCGATATCTGTTTCGAAATATATTCCGATGATAAAAGTTTATGGTTTGAAGAATTGCGATACCTGCCGCAAGGCCTTGAAATGGCTGGCGGCGGAGAATCTGACCCATGCATTTTCAGATTTCCGGGCCGATGGGCTGGATCCCGCCCAAGCGGCACGATGGCTAGACACGGTTGGCGATGAAGTGTTGATCAATCGCCGTGGTACCACGTGGCGTCAACTTAGCGAGGCTGACAGAGCAGACTTGGACAGAGATAAGGCATTGGCTTTAGTGATCGCGAACGCTGCCTTGATCAAGCGCCCGGTTTTTGAAGTCAACGGCGACGTGTTGATCGGCTTTAAAACCGAGGTGCAAGCTAAGTTGAGCACGTCTTCATGACACTAACGTGGCAAAACTGGTCCGGAAACGTGCAATCCCAACCAGTTGAGATATTCTCGCCCAATAGCGAGGAAGAAACGCAAGCGATTATCCAACGCGCCATTGTCGAGAAGCAGATCGTTCGGGTCGTCGGCACGGCTCATTCCTTCAGCCCAATTGTGGCCAGCAATGGTTTCATCATTTCGCTCGATAATCTAAGTGGTGTTGGGAGGGGCGGGCTGAATACTCATCGCGCTGTGGTTCAGGCCGGGACAAAAATTCACGATATGGGCGAACCCTTGCGCGCCCTTGGTTTAGCGCTGCCCAATCAAGGGGATATCGACAGGCAGGCGTTGGCAGGCGCATTGTCCACTGGCACCCACGGGACCGGGCCAAATTACGGCAATCTGTCGACCCGGATCGTCGGCCTGCGCCTGATCAATGGCTTGGGTGAAATCGTCACAATAACTGAAACGGATGAGGAACTGTTGCGCGCTGCTCGGGTCAGTGTCGGGACTTTTGGAGTTGTCTTATCCTATGTTTTAGAGCTGGTGCCGGCCTTTCGCCTACACGAAAAACAATGGCGCGCGACGGTCAAAGACTGTTTTAACGAGATTGAAGATTTAATTGCCTCCAACGATCACTTTGAGTTTTTTTGGCGACCGGATAGCGACCTTTGCGAAATGAAAAGCCTGAACGAAACCGACGCCGCGCCGGATCCAATGAAGAGGGGTGACGACGCAAACGCAGACGATCCGTTGGCGAGTAACACCGGTGAATATGTCGATCACAGTTATCTCGTGTTCCCCTCCGACCGCGATGTGAAGTTCAATGAATGTGAATATTCCATTCCGGCTGAACACGGTCCCGAATGTTTCCATGCCATCCGACGATTGATGCAGAAGGAGTTCCCGGCTGTGATGTGGCCGGTCGAATATCGCACCCAAGCCGCTGACGATAGCTTTATCAGCGCCGCCAGCAGGCGCGAAACGGTGGCGATCTCAATCCATGAAGGGGCGGAAAATCCTTACCAGGAATTTTTCCAGGCGGCAGAACAGATCTTCGCCCGCTATGACGGCAGACCCCATTGGGGCAAATATCACTCCTTGGACCGGCAAAGAATTCAGGCGCTATACCCGGATTGGGATCGCTTTCAAGCTTGTCGCCGACAGATCGATCCAAACGGCCTATTTTTGAACGATCATCTGACCGCGATATTCGCTGATTAAGGGATAGTGTCATGGTTCACATTGTCGCTGATTTAGTGTTGCAGAACGGCAAGATTTTTTTGGGCAAAGGGGCGGGTTTTGCTCAATCAATGGCGATTTGGGGCAGCAAAGTGTTGGCCAGCGGCCGCGACGAAGAAGTCTCGGAATTGATTGGTGCCCGGACCAGGGTCGTCGACCTGGCTGGTCGCACCGCCATCCCGGGGATAAACGATGCCCACCAACATATGCAAAGCCTAGGCCTGGCGCAGCTGGAAATCGATCTGCGCGCAGATATTGTCTCAAGCTTGGATGGCTTGTTGCAAAAAGTGAAAGACCGGGTGGCCGAGGTTGGCCCTGGCGAATGGATTGTCGGCGGGCGTTACGATCATTTTGCATTGGACGTCAAGCGCCAACCATATCGGGAAGAGTTGGATCAAGTGGCACCCGATAATCCGGTCCTGCTTATTCGCACTTGCGGCCATATTGGTGTTGCAAACTCAAAGGCCTTGGCGCTTGCTGGTGTAGATGAGAACACCGAAGATCCACCTGGCGGGCATTTGGTGAAGGAAAATGGCCGCCTGACCGGTGAACTACAGGAATCTGCAAAAACATTGGTGCGCGCGGCGATGCCGGCGCGCAGTCTTGGCGAGTTGGTGGACGGGCTGGAAGCAGGTGGCAATTTGTTGCTGTCTTTCGGCATTACTTCAGTGATGGATGCCGGTGTTGGTTTTGTCGAAAGTTATTTGGACTTGGTCGCCTATCAGGAGGCCCGGCGGCGGAACCGATTGAAAGTGCGTTCTTATCTGTCGCTGACCGGCGGCCCGGAAGGGATTGCGGACAAAGCTTACGAAAACGGCTTGCTGACAGGATCTGGCGATGAATATTTGAAGATCGGCTCGGTGAAACTTTTTACCGATGGCAGTGCTGGCGGCAAGACAGCGGCAATGAACGATCCTTACCAATGTAGTTGCGGCAATCGCGGTCTGTTCATCTATGAAGACCAGGAAATCTTCGGTTATGTCGATACTTATCATCGTCAAGGTTATCAGGTCTCCATGCATGCGATTGGCGATGCGGCGATTGACCAGGGACTGCGGGCGATCGAAGCGGCCTTGGCTGGCGCGTCTGGTATTGACCGCCGACACCGTATAGAACATTGCAGTTTCACGACGCCAGCGCAGATTGCGACAATGAAGCGGTTGGGCACAATCCCGGCGCCGCAACCGATTTTCATTTATGAATTTGGCGATCTTTACATAGATGTATTAGGCGAAGAAAGACCGGCTGTTTCCTATCCGATGCGGAGTTGGATGGATGCGGGGCTGCGACCCAGCGCTAGCTCCGATAGCCCGGTATCCGATTTTAATCCCTTTAAGAATATGTATGCCATGGTGACGCGCCGGACCAATCGCGGCACTACTTTGGGGGCGAATGAAATAATCTCGATGGAAGATGCGGTGCATGCCCTGACGATGAATGGCGCGTATGGTAGTTTTTCAGAAACGGCGAAGGGTGACCTTTCCATCGGTATGCTGGCCGATATCGCCGTACTTGATCGTGATATTTTCTCTATCGACGCGGAAGAATTGATAGGTGGTCAAGTCGATCTGACGATCCTGGACGGTGAGGTGGTTTTTGAACGTGCGCTGTAATCATCCGGGCGGTGTGCTGGAAACCCCGCGGCTAACCCTTCGCCCACCGTGGGATTCCGACTTGAATGCTTTGTCGCAACTATACGGACTTGATGAGGTTGGCAATAGTTTGAAGCTGGGCGTCTTGACGCCTCAAGCAACGGCGGAATTGCTCAGTGATTATCGACATATGTGGATCGAACATGGTTTCGGTACGCGTATGATAGTGAAACGCGATAGTGGCGAATTCATGGGCGAGGTGGGCTTGCGTATGCATGAGCGTACCAGTGCGCCGGCGATGCGCTATGCCTTGCATCCGGATTTCTGGGGTCATGGTTATGCTCGCGAAGGTGTGCAGGCGACCTTGGATGACGCTTTCCATTGCGTTGGGTTGGTTCGAGTGGACGCCTTTACCCGTGGTGCCAATGAAAGCTCGGTGCGCATTCTAAAAGCATGCGGCGGTGAAGTGACAGACGAACGGGACATTCCCGCCGGTATTCTGTACAAGTATTCATTCTTTAAAGACGCATGGTTGGAACAGCCCAAATGACTGAGAAATTGCACCTGCACATTAAAAACAATCGTAAGGGCGAGAATGTATTTCGCAATTCCCCAGCGCAGTTTCGCAAGGCGGCGAAACGCAGCCCTGATATTGCTGAAAACCTTAAGGTGACCTTTAGCTGGGATTTCGACGATCTGGATAAACATCTGGCCACGGCGGACGCGTTTGTAACTTGGGAACTGCCGACGGAAAATCTCGCCACGCGCGCACCGAATTTGAAAAACATCCATATCATCGGCGCCGGTGTCGAACATCTAAGTCCCATCAACTGGTTACCCAGCCATACCACCCTAACGAACAATCGCGGCGTTCATGCGGCAAAAGCGCAGGATTATGCCGCCATGGCGTTGTCGATGCTGAACAACAATATCCCGAAATATGTCAGCGATCAAAAAGCCAAGCGGTGGGAACCCCTATTCGCTCGTCCAATCGCCGGCAAAACCGTATTAATTGTCGGAGTTGGTGAAATGGGCGGCGCGGTGGCGCGGGCCGCCAAGCAATTGGGTTTGCATGTGCTGGGTATTCGTCGCCACGGCAAGAATGCGCGAAATGTGGATGAAATGTTTGGCCCCACGGCATTACGTCAACAATTGCGTCGGGCTGATTTTGTCTATGTAACGGCGCCATTGACTGATGAAACTCGCGGCATGATCGGGCGCCGGGAAATGGGCCTGATGAAAAAATCGGCTGGAATTATCAATATGGGCCGCGCCCAAGTGATTGACTATGACGCCTTGGCGGACAAACTGAAAACGGGGGAACTGGCCGGCGCGATATTGGATGTGACCGATCCCGAGCCGCTGAATAATTCCTCGAAACTGTGGGCTGTACCTAACCTGATCATCACGCCACATGTCTCATCGGATGACGATGTCGATTATGTGCCGCTGACCTTAGACCTGGTGTTGGACAACATGGGCCGGCTCATGGCCGGCAAACCTTTACGTAATAAGGTAAATCCAAAACTTGGTTATTAATGACGTAAGCGCAGCGTTAGTCCAGCCGCGATAACCAACGCCGCCGCCGCGACCAGCGATGGCAGTAAAAAACTACCGCTTATATCATGGACAAATCCGGCGAAGGATGGCCCGATCATTTGCCCTAAACCAAACGCCGCCGTCATCAGGGCAAGGGCGCGGCGCGGATCGCCAGTGGCCAGAACCCGCGCATTGATCAGACCAAGCGCTGTGATACCCATGAAGGTGGCACCCAATAAGATCGCAGACAGCACGACTAAAGTGGGGTTTTCACTCAGTACACTTAATGCCACAGCGAACGCTTCGACCAGACAAGCCAGCGCAAAACTTAAATTATTGGTCCATTTTCGGCCGATACCGGTCCAAAAAGCGACGGATGGGATCGCACCCAGACCAACTGCGAGCCAAATATAGGATTCCACCGGTCGCAAGGCCGCTGAGCCTCGGACCATATCGGAAATGAATGTGGCGGTTATTACATAGCCAAACCCAAATAAGCCGTAAGCAACAATGAACTGAACAAGCTGACGGGTCAGGCCATTGTCGGCGCGGCCACTTACATCGTCAACAAAACGATCTTCTTTGGGGACCAGCATAAAGGCAATCGCCATGCCGATGATTGAGACAATACCGCTGACTAACCAGAGTTGACGCCAATCGCTGCCGTTGGTGCCGAAGCCGGATACGATGACTGCGGATAATGCAATCCCACAACCAACACCGGCAAAGTGAACCGCGGAAAGTTTGGGTCGCCCCGCAACTGCCAGGCGGTCCAAGATCAACACCGATGAAAATACCAAGACAAAAGCACTGGCGACACCACCCAAAAACCTTAAGATCAAAAAAGCTGCCATGTTATCGGGCATCGCCATGGCGGCGGTTGAAAAGGCGCTAACGGCTAAAGCGCCAAAAAACCAGGCGCGGCGACTGCCGGGCAGGCGACTGGATGAAGCGGCCAACGCGCCGAGCAAATAACCAAGGAAATTGGCCGACGCGATCAAACCCGCTTGCGATTTACTCAAACCCAAACCTTCGACCATATAAGGCAGGATCGATGTATAGACAAACCGCCCGATGCCCATGGCCACGGTCAGCGCGATAAGGCCACCAAGGGCCACGAATACCGGATTATCGGTGTCAATTTTCATGTCGTTGCTTATGACCTGTTCCAGTGCTGCTGACAAGTTAGTCACGCAATTGTCAATTCTCAATGTCGCAAAATCACCCCTATATAGTGGCAGCAGTAACAATGAGGCATGATCATGATGAATGCGATTCTGCGGCCACTGGTTGCCGCCCTTGCGCTTACTCTCCTACCTGCACTGACACAGGCAGCCCAAAGTGAACGGGTCAAGGTGACTGGAGAACTGGTCGATACCTGGTGTTACGTAACGGAAATTATGTATAGCGAAGGCACCGCCCACCACCAATGTGCCGTCTGGTGTGCGGTCGGCGGCATCCCCGTCAGTATCAAAGACGATGCCGGTAAACTCTACGTTATTCTGCGTGTCGAAGATGATGACGTAACGGTTGCCAATCCGAAGATGGTGACAATCCAGACCCACAAAGTGACAGTTGATGGCGATCTATTTGTTCGCGATGGAGTGAATTACATACTGGTCACGAAGGTTGCGGATGACCAGGGCATTGTGAATTTAACGCATGAAGAATACGGCATCCAGCCGTTTGGCGAATAAGGAGGCGGCGATGTTAAGATCGATAATAATGGCCAGCGCAATCCTTGCCATCACCTTTCCGGCGCAAGCCGCGGAAAAATGGGGCATCGAGCATGAAAAAGTAGTCAGGATCGAAGCCAAAGTTGTTGATATCGCATGTGAATTAAGTGGCGATTGCCCGACCAATTGCGGCGAAGGTCGCCGCCATTTGGGTTTGTTGCAAAATGATGGTCGACTTATCTTAGTGGCGAAAAATCAGGACATTTTTGCCGGCGGGACTGCCGATTTGCTGCCGTTTTGCGGTAAAAAAATAATCGCGGATGGTTTGCTGATCGAAAATCCGAAAATGCCGCTTTTTGTGTTGCAATTCAAGCGCTCAGCGCCGGACGGAAAATGGAGCCGGGCTAATTGGTTTTCTAAAGCATGGGCAAAAAAATATCCCGGCCAGAACGCCGATCAATGGTTCCGGCACGATCCTTTGATCAACCAAACCATCGCCAAGGATGGGGTTTTTGGAATTCCAGGGCTGAAACCTGCCGATGAATAGACGCGTCGTCGCGATCTGTTTGCTGGCTTTTGTTTGGCCATTGGTGGGGTCCGCAGACGCCGCGCGGGAATTGCCAAACCTGTTTGGTGGTCCTTTTGAGTTGATCGATCAGCAAGGTCAGACACGATGGGATACCGATTTTCGCGGACGCTTTATGTTGATCTATTTCGGTTACACCTTTTGTCCGGATATTTGCCCGACCCATTTGCAGAATATGAGCGAAGCGTTGGATGAAATAGGTCCACTGGCGGCAAAATTAGCGCCGATATTTGTCACCGTCGATCCGGCCCGGGACAATGTTGACACCTTGAAAGGCTATGTCGCCGCTTTTCACCCCCAACTGATTGGTCTAACTGGTAGTGAAGCGCAAATACGGAAAATTGCCTTGGCCTATCGGCTGCACCGGGTGAAAGTTGTAGGTGAAAGTTCTGACGATTACCTGGTTAGCCATGCCACTACGATGTTCTTAATGGGCCCGGACGGCAAATTCGTTACGCTGTTTCCCCACAATACGCCAGTCGATGCGATTGCAAAAACGCTACGGAAATATCTCTCCTAGGATTCGTCCTGCACCGCTTTAGGTTCTTCCTTCGTATATCTCGTCTGGCGCGGAAAGGGGTCGACTTCGTCATACCAGGTCAATGAGTGATAATTGAAGCCGGCATAAACTGTTGGTTTTACGATGCGGAAATAAGGGGACAGATCGAAGTCACGCGGTGCGAAAAGACTATGGTGACGAATATGAAAAATTTCCCGTGCCTGAAGGCGAATACGGCCCGATTTGCGTTCCTCGCGGGTTTCGATATTCGGCAGGATGGGGTAGCGGATTTCTTGAAACGCCCGTGCAATCAAAGTTGAACAGATCATCCGCGTCGGATCGCCGCTGCCCAATGCCAGCATGCGTCGGCGGAACCGAACAGGGACCGGCGGTTTGGGAAATAGATAACGGGCGAGATCCCACACATTCCTCAAGTCGTATTCTCCACCCAGATTTTTTATCAAAAACTCGATCAATTCTTGGCGGTCTTCATCCGAAATTCCGACCGGTCGACAGATGCGCGTATTGAAATGATAATAACTTGAAATGGGGACCGCGATGACACCTTTACGTACATCCGCCTCAATCAGATTTAGATGTTCGCCTGAGGCATTCGTCAGCTCCGGGCGGTCGCCAACATAAATCGCCGCGTGTGACCAGGTCGATTGGGTGAGATATTTGATCGCTGTGCTAAGCCGTGATTTCCCTTCCACAAGAATGACATCACCAGGCTCAAGTATTCGGTTCAGGCGCTCGGACGGCGTCACCGAGAAGGTGTCGTAGGTACCAGTCGGTTTCTCTAAATATCCGGCAACAGCACCGGATAGCCATCTTGAAATTAGTTCAAACAATAGCACCAAACCTTGTGTCAGCATTGGAGTTTACACGTTGATATATGTATTCATCTTCCGACGGTCGAATCAACCGATTGTGTAGGACGAGGATTGCCGCGCGAAGTTCTAAGGCGTTGCCAAATCACGCGGCTGCGTCCAGCAATGCCGTCAGGCATCAATAAGATCGCCGCCAACAGCATCAGACCAAAAACCGGAAAGGAAAACTTTGTTGCCACTGAACCGGCTATCACCGGGATGAAATAGACGATAAATCCGCCAATAATTGCGCCCCAAATCGAATACATACCCCCCAAGACTAACCCAACAACGAACATAAACGAGAAAAATATGGTGTAACCATCCGGCGACACAAAATCCGCAAGAAGGGCGCTGATGCCGCCGGAAATTGACGCCAGCATCGCACTTAGTCCAAAAGTAATGGTTTTGTACAAATTGACGTTGATACCGGTTGAGATGGCTGCCAACGGATGATCACGGATCGCGATCAACGCCCGGCCCGTCCGACTATTAATTAGGCAGCGGGCGCCGCCAACAACGAGAGTGGTCAGAACTACGACAATCAGGAACCACCAATAGTCCTCACTTTGGCCAAACCATTCCGGCGGTAGAGGGCGGTCGAGATATTGCCCTTGTACACCACCTGTCAATGGTGCCAAATGATCGGACTTTAGGAGACGAGGCGTGATAATCGCCAAGCCGAAAGTTGCGAGTGTGAGATAGACAAAGCCGAGCCGCAACGCAGGCCACCCAAACCCGAAACCGCAAGCAAATCCGATGATGCCAGCCAAAGGGATAGCCAGATAGGCATTAAGCCCACCAACGTTCATTAAGGCAGCTGTTGTGAATGCGCCTATCGCAACAAAAGCGCCATGACCTAGTGACACTTGTCCGTTAATGCCGGTGAGCAGTACCAAGCCAATAATGACCAAACTGAACAGCAGCGCTTGCGTTAACTGATAGAGAAAATATCCGTCAAAATTGCTCGCGACGGCTAGGAAAATCAAACCCAAGACAATCGCCGCTAAACGCCGTACTTTCGTCGATATACGCACGTCTAGTTATTTCGGCGCGCGCAAGACGTTTTCGATGACGTCGAGAATCAGGTTTGTGCCCCGTTGGATAAGCACAATATCGTCGCCGACAACTCTTCGATCGATGTCACGGGATAGCGTCGGTAGGCGATAAATGAGGTCATCCGGTAGTGGATAAGTTCTAGTGTCGACAGGCAGACGTTTGCCCTGGGCAATTTGTTTCTGGATCCCTGGGGGCAAGTCCTTGCGGCCGACAAGACCGGGCGGCAACCCCTTGGATTTACCTTTATGTTTGGCTTTGATTTTGTTCTTACCTTTGCCTTTTTTTTTATTACCACCATCGTCGTCGTCATGATCGACACCGCGGCGGCGAAGCGCTTCGTCAAAATACTCACCGATGACACGGCGCTCAATTTCCTGAAACACTGTATTCGCGGCTTGTGTTTTGGTAGCAGCAAGCATGTCTGACGCAGGTGCCAAAAAGAGAGCGCAACCGACAAACACGGACAACTGAATAATATTTGGTTTCACAATAATACTCATTTTCAATGAAACTTGTAACCGTTGCTCGGATGAACTACGTAAGTCATCCATATTCTAGTACATATTCTACAGCAAAATGAGTCTCGTATGACAGAAAATCAACGCGAATCTGGCAAGAAGCGGAAGCTGCGGGCGCAGGACGCGATCTCACAAATCTTCAAGATTATTGTGATCTGTCTGATCGTTGGACTGTTTTTGAGTTGGCTGGACATCCAAGCAATTACAACGCTAAAGGCTCTTTCGACATTTTTACACAAGATTGTGGATATAGGTGTCGCGGCGGTTGCGTGGGCGCTACCATATGTATTGATGGGGGCTATTATTGTTGTACCGATATACTTAATCCGCTTGTTACTCAATTTTTTACGCCGTTAGCGAGCAATTGAGAAGAATTAAATACCGGCATGCTGGCGGATTGTTTGCATTGATGTGCTATCGGCCAACAGCATGCTAGCGCCAAAATGTAGCGGATCAGGCCATTCCCCGATCGCTGACCAGATAAAGCTTTCATTTTCCCAATTCAATACCGGTTCGAATTCATCCTCTAAGGTCACGAGGAAATTGTGATATTCGAAAACGTTTTCCTTGCGAAAAACATAAAGCGGTGTGAGTTGATCTTCGATGACCGTAGTCAGGCCTGCTTCTTCACGAATTTCTCTTAATACGGCGTTTGCCGGGCTTTCTTCACCATCAATAGCGCCCCCCCATGTGCCATAGGTGCGCGGATCCAAGGCATGCTTTGAACGGAACGCAAAACACAACCGTCCGGTCGAGCGGGCAAGGAAAATGCAGCCGGCGGCTCGGCGGCCCCAAAAACCGGTTTTCAGCATATGACGGCGATGGTCTTTTTCGTGCGGCATCAGTGTTTGTTCATGTACTAGGTGTGGGGAAGATAGCCAGCTGACATCTGATACGCCGGTTGTTGATAGGAAACGATACCTTCCGCCTCTGTCGCAGGTGGGTCGCGCAGGCAGGCGGCGATATGATCTTCGTAAAGACTGTAAGCCTTCTCTAACCTTTGCCCAAGGGGACGCACTCGGCAAGCGCGTAACAATTTTTGCGCCGATTCGTAGGAACCGCTGCGGCAAGCTTTGAGCATTTCGTTGTGGGTCGATTGCAGGGCCTTGAATTCGGCGTCATGGGAATACTCTTCACCTCCCATCAGGACGAATATTTTTTGCGGCTCTTCGCGACCTTTGACCCTGATCATGTCGAGTTCCAAAGTCGCCATTTCTTCAACTGATTTCTTGGTCTCTTCGCCCAAAATTGTTGTCACGCCATAAGTTTTTGTCAGCTCCTCAAAGCGCGAAGATACATTGACGCTATCGCCCAGAACAGAATAGCTGAAGCGTTGTTCCGAGCCGATATTGCCCACACAGGCGATACCGGTATTGATGCCAATGCCAATTTTGAACTCGGTGAAAGGAAGCCCGGCTTGGGTTGCATCTTCCTTCCATTGTTCATTGAATATTTCCAGTCGGCTCTCCATTTCCAAGGCCGTCAGGCAGGCTTGGCGGGCGTGATTTTCGACGCTAATAGGGGCATTCCAAAACGCCATAATGCAATCACCGATATATTTGTCGATAGTCCCCTGATTGCGCAGGACGATATCGGTCATCGGCGTTAAATAACTATTGATTAACTGGGTGAGTTCTTCGGCGCTGAGGCGCTCAGAGATCGAGGTGAAACGACGGATATCGGAAAACATTATGGTCATGTCCCGCATTTCGCCGCCCAGGTTGAGCGCCCCCGGGTCCAGCGCAAGCCGTTGGACAACTTCTGGGGACAAGTAGTGACTGAATGCCTCGCGGACTTCCTGCCGACGACCTTCTTCGCGGACAAAACTTCGGTAACTCAGGAAGATATAGAGCACCAGCACGACGACCGATGGCAACATCGGATCATAAAGGGTGCTAAATTCCTGGAAGGCATACCAAGACATGCCGAACATCGAACCGATGAACAGCAGTGCGATAACCAAAGTGGTTTGGGCCGTGAATATGGGCACAAAAATAATCAGCAAAATGCCGACCACGGCGGCAACTATCAACTCTATTGCGAAGGCACTACTGGAACGGCTCAATTGTACGTTGGTCAGCACATTTTCGATTATTTGCGCGTGGATTTCAACGCCAGGCAGCTCGGAGTTTAGTGGGCTGGAGCGAATGTCTAACAATCCGGTCGCCGATGTGCCGATCAGGACCATTTTGTTTCTGACTTTTTCAGCCACCGTATCGTCAGTCAATATGTCATAGATTGAAAGATACTTGTTTTTGTCATGGTGAGAAAAATAGATCCAAAATTGCCCAAATCCATCGGTTTCAATGAAATCGGGTTTAATCATAATGCCTTCGATACCGAAATTTTTCGAAGCTTTGACCAACGCTGCGTCACCACCATTCCACAGCCTCAACATTTCCACCGATAATGAAGGATAAAGTTTGTCCTGAACCTGCATTACCAAAGGGACGAATCGGATTACGCCGTCAATGCCGGGATTTAAAGTAAAGAGGCCGTGTCCTTTGGCAACCTGATTGAATTCCGGCAAACTGCGGATCATGTTCCGCCAATTGCCGAGTAAGTTCCTCGGGTCTGTGCCCAGATATCCCATGGTCGTATTGTCTTGCGACATATTTTGTTCGATATCTTCATCACCCGCGAGAACGGCTTGTCCCATCACCACGTTGGCGTGGCTAATCGCTTCGGCGAATACATTGTCATTATCTTGTGATCGTTTCATCGCTGCTCTGACGTCCGCTTTCAAATTCGGCATTTGATCGGCAATTGTCGACAACGACAGTCGGTCTTTTTCCGGGAATGTGATATCGAATGCGATCACGGACGCACCGTATTCGTTCAAGCGATCGACAAGTTGTGCCATCACCGTTCTGGGCCATGGAAACTGACCCAGATTCTTCAGACTTTTTTCGTCTATATCCGCGATCATCACCGGGCGTTCCGGTGGCACTTCCCGGGGCTCGAGTAATTGATAGATGTCGAAAACTTTGAAGCGGAGCGCTTGTAAAAAAGTAGGGTCGTAAAAAAAGAGGCCCATTAACACGGCAAATAGAAAAACGGACGCGAGCCGGCCTGAACCTGTCTCGCGTCCGTCATTCCGTCGCGACTTGATGCGCGCAAGTAATTTACTTGGTAACACCGAAGCCGCTTATCCTCCGTATTTTGCGCCGCTAGCGGACGCGGATTTCAACCCGTCGATTTTCCGATTCCGCCACGCCGTCTGCGGTATCCACAGCATTTTGCGATTCGCCAAACCACTCAACAGATATCGCGTCACCTTCAACACCTCGTTCGACCAATCGATCGCGAACAGTAATCGCGCGATTTTCCGACAGCCGCATGTTATAGGCTTCAGAACCCTGCCGATCGGCATGGCCGGAGACCATAACTTCTTTGTGCTGACGGGCTTGAATGTCGTCAATAATCCGACCTGCCAATTCTTCCAAATTTACGCTGGAATCTGGGGTTGGGATCACCTCATCTGTATTGTAATAGAGCGTAAACACCTTCGGCGTTTTTGGTAGTGCCGCGACAGTTTTGCTCATATTGCCATCAAGATCACATTCCGCGCCGGTCATTTTGGTTTTAGACACATCTGATTTGATGCCAAGCTTCAATTCTTCGCAGCGTTCATCAAGAACGGCATCGCCGACGAGTACTTTACCATCTAGCAAGATGATCGAACCTTTTGCCTTCGGTGCCAGGGCGGCTTCAATTTGCGCCATATCATTGGCGAAACCTTGTTTGCAATCTTCAATCGCATCGTCTGAGCCACCATTGGACGCCCGATATAACCAGCAATCGAAGTTAGCTTGTGCCGAAGCCGAAGGATTAGGAACAATCACCCGGGCACGGCGTTCGTATGCATCCATTAAACGATTTCGGGCGTCGGCAAGAGCAGGGGTCTCCACTTCCGGTGGGTTTTGCTCTTCAAGTTCTTCCGGCAGCAAGTAACCACCGTAGGAAGATGTAAAGGCGCGGTCGATAAAGAAATTTTGTTCACCGGAAGCATTACCCGCTTCGGCCTTTTCGCCATACCGCATGTGCAGGGCTTGTTGGAAAATTGTCCAGTCGATTGAGCGAATACTTTTCACTCCTTCAACAGACGTATATCGCGTGCCGGGTTCACCTTCGCCATTGCCCGTACAGGCAGAAAGCAAAAGCGCCATCCCAGTAGCAACAATAACAGCTCTTAAAAAATACATATTATACCCCCCTTAAACGGTATAGGCCGATCTCACATCCACCGTGTCGACACTATTCGACACGGTGATAATAAGCGCGTCAATTATTCTTCGACCGTGACTACAAACGCAGTCCCACGAATGCCAATCGTCGCAAGCGGTGTTTCAACTTTGACATTTTCTGGCGAGGTCTTGCCAACATTACCTGTTACAAAGGCAAGCGTACCCTTCCACAATTTTGCGACGAATGATCCACTTTGATCCGCATTGTAAACATATTCGTCGATAGTCGCACGGCTGTTCGGGCCCAGCGAAAATTGCGTGTCATCTTGGAATAGGATGCCGACACTGCCGCCAGCAGCAGTTTCGATGGCGTCATTTTGGTTGATCGACGCCCCTAATGCGGCAGGCATACGCTCACCGTCACGTGTGATAAAGGCCTCACCTTCCAATGTTTTGACGGTGCCGATGTTTGTGTTCGCCCATGCTGACGAAGGCAATGCCGCCGCCAAAACCATTACAGCTCCGATCACCAGAGCCAAAGCATATGTCATTGTATTTTTCATTGTTCTTTCCCTATCTTATGAGTCTCTACGCCTTGGATATCTCAACAATAATAATAACTGATAGTAGCGGTAGGCAAGCTTTTTGCCAATTGCCCATTAACGATCAGTTAACTTCAATATTTGGCATGAATATTTACAAAACCAAGTTATTCGGTTTTTTCTATTCATATATTTAGGAAGCAATCGGTATTATTGATGGCTTCATGTTTATGCGTATTTGAGCTTAACCGGTAATTACCTGCTAAGTCACCGAATTTTTTGGAATTTAAGCAACTTTGCTGGCTTGTTCGAGCACCGGAGCGATCGCCAGTATACCTGGAAAACTAAGTGCTATATGGCTTGAAGAGACCCGAACGACCTTCCCAACCATTTCACCAATCCCCGGCAAAGCGACCGCTACGTCCGCACCGATTGTCGCTTTTTGATCTGATTTAAGCAAAGCACCAGTGCTGGAAATATCCACTAGTCGGCAGTCAATACGCTGATTCTTAACAACTATTTGGTTTGGAAGATCAACTGCATAGCGTTTTGCCGTGCGTCGATCATCGACGGTGTCCGACTTTTGCCTGTTGTCCAATTGCTCGATACTCCCCAAACATGACGCCCGAACGCCATATCTTCATACAAATCCATTAAGCACTTACTAACCAGCGGGTCATTATCACGATATTGCCGAATAAGTCACCATATGTTGTCAAATCTTAACCAGCGCTTCTTGCAATTTGGAATGCGGTTGGTCGAATTGCGCTGTCGCTTCAAATGCCCGACTGGCACGCAAGACCTTGTGGTCCATAAACTGATCACCCACTATCTGTAGCCCAATTGGCAAGCCTGTATTGCCAACGCCGCAAGGTATGGATGCCGCCGGCAGGCCGCTTAAATTGAACGGTACGGTAAACGGCACCGCATCGCGCCAACGATCAAAATTGTTCGAGTGATAAGCAGTATCTATAGTAGGTGCTGTCGACGGCATTGTTGGTGTGACGAGGATGTCACAATCGACAAAAAGTTTATTAAAATTTGTGCCAAGGCGGGCTCTTTCGGCTTCTCCCAACTGAACCGCGGCTGCATCAACGGATAATCCTTCTTCCGCCAGGCTGCGAAATCTCGGATCCAATAATTCACGCGATGGAGCATCGATGCCGCGAATTCGACTGGCGAAACCGGCCAACCAATAATTCTGGAATACTGGTTGCAACGGTTCGATGACCGGGCCTGGTTCGACAATTTCAGCGCCAAGGCGAGCCAACTGCTCAACGGCTTGATCGGTGGAGCGGCGGATTTCCGGGGCGACCTCGGCACCACCAAGCTCTGGGGCATAGGCGATTCGCCAACCGCGGACACCATCTTCCAAACCAATCGTATAGTCGCGTGGATCTTCCGGTAATCGTCGCCAGTCGCGATGATCTGGTTTTTTCAATTCGTTCAGCATTATTGCCGCGTCCGTGACGCTGCGGGCGATTGGCCCGTTACTAACCAGCGTCGCAAACGGCTCATCGTTCGGCGAATGGGGTACCCGACCGTAACTCGGCTTTATACCGTAAAGGCCGCAATAACTAGCCGGGATGCGGATCGAGCCGCCACCGTCGGTGCCGTGGGCGATGGCGCCAATGCCGGCGGCCAGGGCCGCTGCCGCGCCGCCGCTAGATCCCCCCGGAGAGTGATCCGGGTTCCAGGGATTTCGCGTGATACCCGCAAGAGGGCTGTCGGTGATCCCTTTCCAGCCAAATTCCGGCGTTGTGGTTTTGCCTAAGATGATTGCGCCAGCTTCTTTCAAGCGCGCCACGCTTGGGCTGTCGATTTCGCTTGGCTCGCTGGAAGTGGTTTTGGAGCCGACCCGGGTCGGCATTCCCGCCACCATGTTGGTATCTTTGATTGTTAGGGGAATACCATCCATCGGCCCAATCGCTTGTCCGATCTGCGAGCGCTCAGAGGAAGCTGTGGCGGCGGCGCGGGCACTCTCAGGTGCCAGATGTTGAAAGGCATTCAATTTGGGCTGCCAGAGTGTGATGAGCTCAAGCATCTGTTCGCAAACGTCGAGCGGGGAAAAGCGCTGTCGGCGGTAACCGTTCTGGAGTGTGGCGATTGTTGGAAATGCGGGTATTGTTCCCATCTTAATGAACTATCCTTTAAGAATTATCGCGCGCCAGATGCCGCGCCTCGATTTTTTGCTGTTGCAGCAATGTATTTCGGGCCCGCTCAACCACTGGAATGTCGATCATTTTACCATCTAGTTTCACCGCTCCTAAGCCCTCGCGTTTCGCGGTATCAAAGGCATCGATAATTCGCGTCGCCAAAGTGACATCGTCGACCGTTGGTCCAAAAGCGTTGTTCAGGATTGCAACCTGATCGGGATGGATGCAAAAGGCGCCTTCGAAACCGATATTGCGTCCTTGTTCAGCCATTTTCCGAAATGCATCACGGTCGGCAAAATCCGACAGAGTGCCAATGAATCCCAGAGGCATCAGACCGCCAGCACGGGCCGCAATGGCGCATTCGCGAATAGCCAGCGACAAGCCGTCCGGGCTTGGTGGCATCCCCATCTCAAGCGAGAAATCTTCCGAGCCGATAGTCATGGCAATCAGACGAGGATGGGCTTTTGCGATGGCCCGCAGTTCGTAATAGGCATCGGGGGTCTCAACTAGCGCGATCAAACGGGTATGGCCGACTGTGATGCCTTGTTCCGCCTCTACCTCTTCGACGATTTCGGCAATCGCGCGGACATGCCCGGCATCTTCCGTCTTTGGCAAGACGAGGGCGCAAACTTCTGGGCAAATAACGGCTTCGATATCGCGCACCGCCTGGCGCCAGGGCCGGTTGATGCGTACCGTCACATCGGCACCGGCTTGGCCGACTGTCCGTGCTGCCGCCTTGACCGCCGCCCGCGCCGCCATTTTTTCTGTCGGAATGACACTATCTTCCAGATCGAGGATGATGGCGTCAGCACCACGCGTATGTGCTTTGTCTACAAAGCGGGGAATATTGGCGGGGACAAATAGCATAGAACGCCAAAGCGGTTGTTCGGATTGGTCGGACATCGGATAAGGTTCTCGAATATTGAAAGACGGCAATTGATTGTTTCGACGGAGAGAGAATATCATTCCTGCTAAGTTTGTGAACGTTTCTTTCTTTATTTGGATATCCGATCAATGCAACTTGCCTCTTTTCCCCGATTTCGTCTCGCCCATTTGCCCACACCTCTGGAACCGATGGTTCGACTAACCGAAATGTTGGGTGGCCCAAGACTTTATATCAAACGAGACGATTGTACCGGTTTGGCAATCGGCGGCAACAAAACCAGGAAACTTGAATTTTTGATCGCTGACGCCATCGCTGACGGCGCCGATACAATTATTACCACTGGCGGCGTCCAGTCGAATCATGTACGCCAAACCGCTGCGGCGGCGGCCAAAGCGGGTCTCAAATGCGAATTGGTCCTGGCCCGCACAGTGCCTTGGGAGGCGGCTGAATACGAGCTTACTGGCAATATTCAATTGGACCGCCTGCTCGGTGCGAATGTGCGAATTTTTCCTGGTGATACTGATCGACTCGTCAAAATGGCTGAGATTGCAGACAAGATAAAATCGGGTGGCGGTCGAGCATACGTTGTTCCATCTGGCGGATCGACAGCAGTTGGTGCGCTTGGCTATGTCGATTGCGCCCTTGAACTGAGCCGGCAAGCCGATACGCAAGACCTTGTCGTCGATTATCTAGTCCATGCCACCGGCAGTGCGGGCACGCAGGCCGGGTTGGTCGCGGGGTTCCATGCGATCAACAGCCGCACCCAGGTGATCGGCATCGATATTGATGCGGAGCCCGATCTTGTAGCTGCGAAAGTGCAGGAATTAGCGACGGAAACCTGCCGCAAGCTAAGCATCGCCCCGCCACCTGACACAGCAACAGTCGTTGAAAGTGGCTACGCTGGCCAAGCTTATGGCCTGCCAACCGACGGCATGGTTGCAGCGGTCAAATTGCTGGCACGCGAAGAAGGCATCCTGTTGGACCCGGTCTATACCGGCAAAGCCATGGCCGGCCTGATAGATTTAGTGAAATCTGGACGATTTGAAATTTCGGCCAATATAGTCTTTCTTCACACTGGTGGTTCGCCGGGCTTATTCGCTTACCGCAATGCTTTTGAATCACTCAATGACTAGTTAGACAGGACATGTTGAATTGCTTCGATCAGATGGTGTTTTTCAAATGGCTTGGACAACAAAATCTCGTCCGCTCCAATCGACCCATGTTTGGTGGCCGCTTCCCAAGAATATCCGGACATATAAACAGTTTTGATATTGGGGTATTTTTGTCGCACCTCGGCAACGAATTCAGGTCCGCTCATACCGCCCGGTAAAACCACATCGCACAACATAATATCCGGTTCGTAACGCGCAAGCGTGTCGAAAGCAGAAATCGCGTTTTCAGCTGCAACAACGTGGTATCCTTGGCTTTTTAACATCGCGACTACAAGGTTGCGTACATCGGCGTCATCCTCGATCACGAAGATGAGTTCACCATCGCTTCGGGGCAGGGCTCTTTCGTCAGCCGCAGGTTCCGCTTCATTTTTGCTGTGCGTCCTCGGCAGGTAAAGTCGAACCGTGGTTCCTTCATTTTCTTTGCTTTCGATCATAACATGACCGTTTGATTGTTTGGCGAAGCCATAGATCATCGACAACCCAAGTCCGCTCCCCTTGCCAACGTCCTTTGTGGTGAAAAAAGGTTCAAACGCATGCTCTGCGATATAGTCACTCATGCCGCAACCAGTGTCGTTGACAACGATCATGACATATTCGCCCGCAACTGCGTCCGGTGCCGCTGCAACATTCCGCTCGTCGACGATTTCGTTACTGCAAGAAATTGTTAGAATACCTCCATCAGCCATAGCATCGCGCGCATTGATGGCCAGATTTAACAAAGCATTCTCCACTTGGCCGGGATCAGCGACAGCATTCCAAAGATCGGGCTGCATGGATATATTGATTTCGATCGCTTCGCCTAAAGTCCGCGTCAGCATGGCGTTGAACTCGGACACCAATATCGACACGTCGATTGTCGTTGGACTAAGGGGTTGTTGGCGCGAATAGGCCAATAAGCGCTGAGTTAGTTCAGCGCCTCGCATAGATGCCCGTGCTATCGCATCTAATTTGGATTTTTGGTCGCCAACACCATCCAGCAATAATTCCGCGTTGCCCTGAATGACCGCCAATAGATTATTAAAATCATGCGCCACGCCGCCGGTCAATTGACCGACAGTCTCCATTTTTTGCACCTGTTGCAGACGGCGTTCGGTCTGCTTTACATTCGACACATCAGTTACGATCCCCAGAATCGCGACCGCATCACCGTTGTCATCGCACACCGGAACTTTAGTGATATAGGTATCGCGGATGCTGCCGTCACGGTGCGGAAATAGAATTTCCCATTCGACTTTTGCGTTGGTTCGGATGACATGATCATCCGGTATTTCCATGTCTTGCGTCGCTATTTCTGGATAAATCTCTTGGAACGTTTTGCCCACAATTTCTTCGTTTTTAGGACCGAACCAGTCGGAATATTGTTTGTTTACAAGAATGAAACGCCCTTGCAGATCTTTCAGGTAAATAGCCGACGACGCGTTATCAACGACGGCTTTGAATTTGGCTTCACTTTGCCGCAGTTCCTCCATTGCCTGTTTTTGGATGGTCAGATCCCAAAACACACTCATTACGGCGTCTTTACCTTCATATGTCGTCGGCGTGCCGGTCGCTTCGACCTGTAATTCGCCTCCATCCGCTGTTAGGTAGGTCTGTTCCATTGGGACTAGGCTTGATGATGTCGCTACCGCATCCAAAAATCGAGACTGCGCCACTTTGAGATACCGCGGATGAATATATGTGCTTTGCGGTTGCCCGACGAGTGCCTCGGCGGTTGGCCAACGCAGCAACCGTGTCGCCGCTTGGTTAGCAAACTTAATAACCCCTTCCGATACGATAACGACGGCCACTGGTCCACTTTCGACCAAATTGCGATAACGCTGCTCACTCTCTTGAAGTTCAGTTGACCGCGCTTCCAGCTTTTGTTCAGCTTGATAATGGGCATCGAATGCCGTCGTTAGTTGCTGTTGGGTGCTGCGCCGATGTTCCAATGCGTCAACGACAATATGGGCAAGATCGGCCAAACTTTTCAGTTCATCTGCGCTAATCTTGCGTGCTTTTGTGTCAATCGCGCAAAGTGTACCAAGGTTATAGCCGTCTGGCGTTCGTAGCGGCACACCGGCGTAGAATCTGACATTCGGTTCACCGGTTACCAACGGATTATTTTGAAATGTCGGATGGTTTGTTGCATCTTCAACAATAAAAGGCTCGTCCTGCATGATTGTGTATGCGCAGAATGCGAGTTCTCGAGGCGTTTCTGACACATCCAAGCCGACCCGGGACTTGAACCACTGGCGCTCCTCGTCGAGTAGAGATATCAGCGCAAATTGTACATTCAATTGCCGCGCGACCAGACGCGTGATCCGGTCAAACGCTTCTTCCGGCAACGTGTCCATGATATTGTAACGCTTCAGAGCGTCGAGACGTTCAGCTTCATTATGCGGCATTGGAATTGTCATCAAAGCTTCCTTGAAATCGTTGGCCGGTCCGCCTCATGAACTGAGGTTTTCGTCAACCATTGAATGCCTGTTGAGTTGCAAAACCTGACCCCACCAATTCATAACTACTTCATTCGGTATGGGAATTGTATTCTAGTTCAATAATAGTACATCTATGAGTTACTTCTCCCAACCGCAGTCGTTGTACAACCGAAAAGCGTTTATTGATACGAAACTGCAGCAAAATGGTTGAAAAATGACTAACGCCAAGTTCGATTAACATGCTCGGCTATTTCTGCGAGCGGGGCGGCCCAAACATCGCCGCGTCGTTTAGCATGATCGACCAGATTTTCCAGAATGGCCATGCGGTGATGACGGCCAATGATTGACGGATGACAGGTCAGTGTAAACACCCCGCCTTCGTCGAGGGTGCCGTCCATATCCGTTCGCCAGATATGCTCGACTTCCCTGGGATCGTGGAACTGAGCCATAGTAATGGGCGGCTTGAAAAACAAATAATAGGGCGCATCGTCCTGGGACCAGTCAATGGGGAATTCTAGTAAATCCACCTCCGGGTCATGGATCGACAGTCGATAAGGGGCCTCGCCCGCAAACAGGCTGGAATCATAGGTAAAGCCAGCGGCTTGCAATAGTTTTGGACTATGTTGGTTCATATCCCAAGCCGGTGAGCGATAGCCGCTCGGGCGGATGCTCAGGAAGTCGTCCATCACCCGCAAACTTGTATCCAATATGGCCGCTTCCATTGTTTCGTCGTCGCGATAATCCGGCAGGTTTTCATGCTGATGGCCATGCGCGCCGATTTCGTGACCTTGGTCGCGCAAAGCTTTGAAATCGTCCGGATAACGTTCGATATTGGCGCTGGGAACAAAAAAGGTCGCTTTCAATTGCCGCCTTTCTAGGAAATTGAGAATCCGAGGCAGGCCAACATGCAAACCATATAAGCCACGCGACAAATTCGCCAGACTGCGGGGCTGCTTTGCGAGTAGTTCTGCACCGGTGGGCGGTTGTCCAACGGTTTTCGGTGTCCCGGTATAGGCATAGGACACATCACAATCAAAAGTCAGTGCAAAGGCACCACGGCAGCCATTCGGCCAGGGTCCACGAAAATATTCCATGGTACCATGATGAAAGCTGAAGATTGCTTGGGCAAGGATTTTCCGCAATTCTATGGTTTGATTCGTTTCGAGGAGTGGCAGAATGAGTAAATTCGGGGTTGGGCAGTCGGTCGTACGACGCGAAGACGACCGCTTGCTTCGCGGCAAGGGCCATTTTGTCGACGACGGACCGCTCGCCGACGTGAGCTATGGCTATGTCGTCCGCTCGCCGATTGGGCAAGGCCGTATCCTTGACATTGAGCTGGATGAGGCGAAATCAGCCGCAGGTGTATTGGCGATCTATACCGCCGCGGATTTGCGCCGCGCCGGCCTTGGTCACATCCCAAATGAAGCCCACCCAGCGATGAAAACGGGCTGCGAGTTTGCCGAACGTCTACAATATCCTCTCGCTGAAGGCTCGGTTCGCTACGTTGGCGAAGCTGTCGCTTTCGTTGTTGCTGAATCTTTCGATCAAGCCCGCGACGCCGGTGAATTGATTTATGTGAACTATGACGATCGGCAGGCGATCTGCGATACCAAAGCGGCCCTCAATCCGGGCGCGCCACTGGTCCATGAAGACGTGCCTGGCAATCTGGCTTTCGATTGGGAAAGCGGCGACCAAGAGGCAACGGACGCCGCGTTCAACGCGGCAACGCATGTCGTCAATATCGAAGTGGTCAATAATCGGGTCGTCCTCAACGCCATCGAAACCCGTGGTGCGATTGGTGAATATGATAGTGCCGCCGACAAATATACGCTGACCTGCGGTACTCAGATGCCAAACTCGGTGCGCAACAGTTTGGCAAAACATGTGTTTGATATTCCGAGAGAGAAAATCCGGGTTGTTGCCGACGATGTTGGTGGCGGTTTTGGCGGTAAGAACCAACCTTATCCTGAATACGCATTGGTTCTGCAGGCCGCAAAGGATCTGCGCCGGCCGGTAAAATGGGTCAGCGAACGAGCCGAAGCTTTTATCAGTGATTATCACGGCCGCGACAATGTCTCAATGGCGCAATTGGCCTTTGATGCCGCGCACAATATTCTGGGGTTGCGGGTCGATACAATCGCCAGTTTGGGCGCCTATGTGGCTAGTGGCGGGCCGATCTCGCCGACCGGTGGGATCGTCATGATATCCAACACCTATCGTATCCCGGCGCTCTATGTGAATGTGAAAGCGGTTTATACCAACACCGTACCGACCGCGCCTTACCGAGGGGCCGGCAGACCCGAAGCGATTTATCTGATCGAGCGTTTGATCGATAAATCGGCCCATGATCTGCGTGTGGATCGATTGGCGCTCAGACGCAAGAATGCTATTCCTCTGGACGCTTTCCCCTATGCGTCACCGGCCGGCATGACTTATGACAGCGCCGATATCCTAGGCATGATAGAGCAAGCGACGGTGCTTGCAGATTGGGTCGGTTTTGAACAGCGGCGGCGATCTGCTTTGGCAAAAGGTCGTCTGCGCGGTATCGGCATGTCCAACTATATCGAGCGCTGTGGCGGTGGTGCCGGTATGTCGGAAGGGGCAGAAATACTGTTCAACGAAGACGGCAGCATCGACGTTCTCTCAGGATCGATGTCAAATGGCCAGGGTCACGAAACCGCTTTTTCGCAGATTGTGCATGAGAAACTTGGCCTGCCCTTCGACAAAATTCACATCATCGAGGGCGATACCGACCGAATTGAGAATGGCAATGGCACCGGCGGTTCCTGGTCCATCCCGATGGGCGGCGGTGCCGTCGCGATGGTGGCAGACGAGGTGATTGAAAAAGGTAAGATTATTGCGGCGGATGAATTGGAAGCAGCCGCGGCTGATTTGGAATTTTCCGACGGGGCGTATCGGGTTGCGGGAACCGACTTGTCTGTCTCATTCACGGCCGTCATCAAAGTTGTCCTTGGCGATCCGGCGCTCTCGCTGGATACCTTGGCACGGTTTCAACCGACGCATTATACTTTTCCTTATGGCTGCCATATTTGTGAAGTGGAGATCGATCCGGATACTGGAGAGGTCGAATTGTTGTCATATATTGCAGCTCATGATTTCGGCCGGGCGCTCAATCCCAATTTGTTAGCCGGCCAAGTGCATGGCGGCGTCGCCCAAGGCATCGGGCAAGCAGTTTTCGAACACACGGTCTATAACGATGAAGGGCAGTTATTGTCCGGCTCCTACATGGACTATAATTTACCCCGCGCCAGCGATATGCCGGAGTTCAAGTTTGCGAACTTGGCGCTGACTGAGACCATGGTCAATCAGTTCGGCATTAAAGGCTGTGGCGAAGCTGGTGCCACCGGTTCACCGCCTGCGGTTGTGAACGCAATTGTTGATGCGCTCAGGGATTTTGATGTGTCCCACGTCGATATGCCGACCACGCCAGAGACAATCTGGAAACTTTTACATAATTAGCAAGGCCGTCAATCGATATATACTTTTTGTTAGGGAATTTATAATCTAATAAACACTATCTTATGTAAAATCGACCTTACATCTATGGATCGGACACACTTCGATAATATATCATCCGAATGGCGCTGGCAGGCTGATGCAAATCTGATTGTCACCTACCTCTCGGATAATTTCCCCAAGCTTGCGGGCGGCGATCCGCAGGCCTCATTAGGGCGCGAATTATTTGAGCTTTTTTGGTTTGATGTTTCGGATGACGTTAAAACAATTTTGTCTGCTCACGAGATTTTTCACGACGCTCTTTCTTCAGAGAAGTTTCTATTGTCCGGTGAACCGCATTTCGATGCTTGCGGGCAATTTGCCGGATATTGGGGGGTGGGCCGCTCTACCAATCGGGAACAATGGTTGTTAGATGAATTAAGTCGTAATGAAGCCCGTTTTCGGCAATTTGCCGAGATGTCCGCGGATTGGTTTTGGGAGCAGGATGTTGAATTACGATTTTGCTATCTGTCAGATCAGGCCTTGCGTTCTTTCAATTTGAAGCCGGAAAAATTCTATGGCAAGACCCGTCGGGAGACGAAACCCGGCGGTGTTGGCGAAAATCAATTGCAGCAGCATGAAGCCATACTAACCGCCCGCGCACCATTTGAAGATTTCCGCATGAGCCGGGTCGACGATACTGGACACTTGCATCATCTTACGCTTTCAGGTCGTCCATTCTCTGACCACGCGGGTAAATTTGCTGGATACCGCGGCATAGCGCGAGATATAACTGAGCAATTGGAAACGCAACGAGTATTAATAGTTGCAAAAGAGCAGGCAGAAATTGCCAGTGCCAGCAAATCCAACTTCCTCGCTAACTTCAGCCATGAACTTAGGACGCCATTGAACGCGGTGCTCGGTTTTTCTGAAATGATCCAGGAACAGGTGTTTGGACCGGACGCCCAAGACAAATATGTTGAATATGCTGGGTTCGTCCATAACAGTGGTAGCTATCTGCTGGAATTAGTGAGCGACATTCTCGACCTATCAAAAATAGAGGCTGGCGAATTCCATGTGGATGATGAATGGGTGTCGGTACCCGAGGCGATCGACGATGCGATCAACTATGTATTACCGCAGGCGCGGGATAAAGAGCTCACCGTTGATGTCGAAATTTCGCCAGATCTACCAGCGATCAGATCCAACAATCGCGTCCTACAACAATTACTGTTGAACCTGTTATCTAACGCCATCAAATTCACGCCCCAAAAAGGACTTGTTTTGGTCCGGGCAAAGACGGAGCAGGGTGGCTTTCGACTCACGGTACAAGATGACGGGGTCGGGATAGCAGCCTCGGAACTGGAGCGCGTGACCGAACCGTTCAGTCAAACCGCAAGTGCGCGTAGTTCGGAAGAGCGCGGAAGCGGCCTCGGCCTGGCAATAGTCAAGTCGATGATGGTGGTGATGGGTGGGAATCTTGAGGTCACGAGCGTGATCGGGGAAGGCACTGAAGCAACTTTGGTTTTTCCGCCCGAACGTGTCGCCGAAGACAATCGGATCATCGCCAAGGTTGACAACCAGGGCCGCAACGTGTGACCTAGAATTACCTTCAAAATTCATACATCGAATAATTAATGGCCATATTACAGGCGCTGCGCACGCCCAATTACGCGATCTATGCGGCGGGCAATTCCATATCTCTGATCGGCTTCTGGATGCAACGCATCGCCGTTGGTTGGCTGGTATGGGAATTGACCGAAAGTGGCGGCTGGTTGGGGTTGCTGGCGTTCGCGGATTTATTTCCGTCGGTGTTTATTGGCCCTATAGGCGGCGCAGTGGCGGATCGGGTTGATCGCCTGAAGATCATTGTCGTTGCCCAGACCTTCGCCATGTTGCTGGCGTTGGTGATGTTTCTGCTATTGCTGGGCGGCTTGATGAATGAATATGTCCTGGTTCTTTTGATCTTTACCGGTGGTCTGGCGATGGGTTTCAATCAGCCTTCGCGTCTGGCTTTGGTGCCAAGTCTGGTGCCGCGGGAATTGATCGGTAACGCCGTGGCTATTAACGCTATAATTTTCAATCTTGCCCGTTTTATCGGACCGGCGGTGGCTGGTTTTATGATCGTTTCCTGGGGGGTGGAAACGGCCTTGCTGGCGAATGCCATAACTTATGTGCCGTTGCTATTTGCTTTATCGATCCTGCGCCGACGGATCAATGACGATCCGAAAGATCGTCCCGGTGGGGCCCGCGCGCCTTCTTCGATCAGTGCCGACATTAAGGAAGGTTTCAGCTATGTCATGCGTCATCCTGGTATCGGTCCGCTGCTGTTTCTATTGACCATGGTATCAATAGGGGTGCGGCCGTTTGTGGAGCTGATGCCCGGATTTGCCGCCGATGTTTTTGATCGCGGGGCCGATGCTTTGGCGATGATGACGGCGACGCTTGGTCTGGGCTCGATTGTCGCCGGCCTGTGGATGGCCGGGCGCGGCGATATCCACGGGATGACAAAAAAGTGCCTCATCGCGACGGCTTTCGTGTGTCTGTCGATTTTTGGATTTGTTGCGACGAATAACTTCTATTTCGCCTTGGCCACGATTGCCCTCGCCGGTGTTGCCATGACATTTAGCGGTGTCGGTGCGCAGGTATTGCTGCAAACCGCGGTGGCCGATGACGTGCGTGCGAGAGTTCTTAGCCTTTATGGCATCATATTTCGCGGTGGCCCGGCGGCCGGCGCTTTAATCATCGGACTGGCGTCGGAGTTTTATGGCCTGCGGTGGCCCCTAGCTGTCGGCGTGGTTTTATCGCTGTTTGCGTGGATCGCCATTTGGCTGCGCCGCAAGGCCATGCGACAATCTCTTGAACTTGATCCCGCCGGAGGAATAGTATGACGACAAATATTATCCATTGCGAAGTTGCCAACCATATAGCCGTGGTGACCATGGACAGTCCGCCGGTCAATGCCCAAGGCCAGCAATTCCATGAGGAGATGATGCTGACTTTTGATCGGCTCAGCGATCGCGACGATGTGCGGGTCGCTATCTTGACCGGGGCGGGTAAATGTTTTTCCGCCGGGGCCGATATCAAAGGCCGCGCGGACGCTAAGCGCGAAGCCGGCGACCACTGGCAGCATAGCCGCCGGGCCCGGGAATGTTTTCATTCGATCATGGAATGCACCAAGCCGGTAATTGGCGCCATCAACGGTCCGGCCCTCGGCGCCGGTCTCGCGGTGGCGGCGTCCTGCGATATTCTGGTGGCGGCGGAAGAAGCGCGTCTTGGCTTGCCGGAAATCGACGTCGGCTTGCTGGGTGGCGGTCGTCATGCCATGCGCCTATTTGGTCATTCCCGTCTACGGCGGATGATGTTAACCGGCTTGCGGATGGATGGTGCGGAATTGTACCGTCTCGGTGTGGTCGAAGCCTGCGTCCCTGGCGATCAACTGATGGCCGAAGCGATGAAATTGGCGCAGGAAATTGCCGCGAAAAGTCCGATTGCGATCAGTTTGGCAAAAGGGACATTGAATACGATCGAAGAAATGAGCTTACGCGACGGTTATCGTTATGAACAAAACAAAACCGGTGAATTGTCGAAATACGATGATTCGAAGGAAGCCATGCGGGCTTTTGCGGAGAAACGCGCTCCGGTGTTCAAAGGCCGCTAGTCAATTGATGGGACGTCCCGATGAGCGACGATAAAGAAATTCTGGCTATTTGCGTGCCGACCTATTTGCGGCCCAGGATGCTGCGCAATTGTCTTGCCAAACTCGCTTTGATCGACGTGCCGGACAATTATCGGGTCATTATTTTTGTCGTCGACAATGATGAAGCCGGCAGCGCCCGGGAGACCTTCGAAGCTTCCGGCATTGGTAATCAATTCGAAGCCGTCTATGCGGTCGAAAACGAACGTGGCCTGGGTCAGGTGCGCAATAGGTGTCTGGATGAAGTCACTGCGCGCGGCGCTTCGCTGATGGCGTTCATCGACGATGACGAATTTCCGGAACCAGATTGGCTGGTTCTGTTGCTGGCAGCGATGAAGGAATTTGACGCGCCGATCGTGCGTGGTCCGGTGTTGCAAATCCCCTGGGAAGAGGTAGAGACCTTCGACCTGACAACCGTGAAGCCGAAATGGACCCGGAAAACCGGCGATATCATTCCGCACGTGAATACGAACAACGCGATTTTCGACGTCAAACTGGCGATCGAGCACAATTTACGGTTTGATCCGTTTTTCCGTTTTGTCGCCGGTGAAGACCATGATTTTTTCGAACAGATGATCAAACTCAGCGGCCGCCAAGCGATCTGGTGCGCCGACGCCATCGTCTATGAAGCGGAAGTTGCGGAGCGACGGACGCTGCGTTATCGCCTCGCCCGCTCCTATAAAGGCGGGGCGGCGAATGTCGCTAAATATCGCCGCCGCAATTCGTTGCTGAAGACCGAGTTCTATTTCGCCGGCAAAGCCTTGACCAAGCTGGTGGCGGGATTGCTGAAAGTTTTATTCGGTCTGGTCTCCAGCCGGCGCCGTATTATTACCGGTCTGCGCGATTGGGCCAGTGCATTGGGTTATCTTGCCGGCATGACAGGTTGGTATACGGAATCTTACCGCATCACCGACGGCAACTGACGATTAAAGATCATGCCAGGGATAGTCCCGCGACAACGGTAAGTCGAAGCTTCGTTCAATAATATATTGCGTCACATTTTCAGCGGAAAAATATTGGCGCGCTTTGTTGTATCCCTTCGCCGCGACGTTTCGCCAATCCTCATCATTGGCGGCAAACTGTCGGCACTTTTCGATCAATTCAGCCAAATCGCTGTAGAATGCGACTTCGTCGTCAGCAAAAATCTGTTCGAAGCCCTTGCCCCGGTAGACAAATGTCAACACGCCATTGCCAAGATATTGGTGCAAGCGTTCAGAAGCATAAAGCCAGTATTTGTCACTTCGGTCCAACGACAATCCCATCCGGCATTGACCTAGTATGTCAAGATATTCGGTTCCCAAAAGACTTGTTTTGTTGACGACGGAGCCGTGAAAACTAAGCCGTAGATCGGATAACTCATTGATAATGCGGTCAACGTCCCGGCGCCGTTGATCGGCCATGTCGCGGACAATTTCACCGGCGAAAAATACATCCCCAATGGTTTCGGCGCAGGCGAAGGCTTGATGGCTATCGATGCTGGCATCAATCATATTTGGGAAAAAGGAGACAAAACAGTTGTCCCCTGAGAACTGTTCTATGTCCTTGCCGCTGGTGGTGAGAAATATCCCGTCGACGGCTTCGGCACGGCGGTGCAAGCGTTCTATATTATGGCCTTGGGCTAGTGAATCCACATTGCGGTAGACAATCTTGACGCCTGAAATTAGTCGGCGGATTTCGTTTATCGTCGCATTCGAAATCATTTCGCAGTGACCGAGGACAACAAGGTCAGGGCGAAACGCTTCGACATCTTTCAACAAGCCATGATTGGCGGCTTTTACCCCACGTTTGCTGGACCGCCAGATATTGGCGTAGCGGGCATGATCGCGGTCATTGTAGATGAACACCACGTGACCATTGCGGATGAAACCGTTCACCATCCGCAATGGCGTCGTGTAGTAGCGCGGCGCACTGGTAAAGCCGATCGCATTGCCAACATATAATATTCGCATTATCGCCCCCGCGCCTTCTCGCTAGAGAATTTCGAGTACGTTTTCTGGCGGCCGGCCGACGGCCGCTTTACCATTCGCCAGGACAATCGGCCGTTCGATCAGTTTCGGATGATCGACCATGGCCTGTACCAATTCCGTTTCGCTCAGACCCGCATCAGCCAAGCCATTATCGGCATACTCGGCCTCTTTCTTCCGCATCAAATCACGTGGCGGCAGGTTCAGCAAAGACAGAATGTCATGCAGTGTTTTGGCGTCAGGTGGGGTTTGCAGATATTCGATTATCTGGGGTTCGACGCCATTATCTTGCAACAACTGCAAGGTTTGCCTGGATTTGCTGCAGCGCGGATTGTGATAGATCGTCACGGTCATTTTTATCTGTGTCCCTTTCATTGGTGATTTAGATACGCTAAAGGGACAAGACTAAACAAGGCCAGTATGGTTTTAGCAATCCCCCAAATGGAGTTTCTATGTCCGCGTTTCAGTTACCCGACGGTTTTGCTTGTGAGGATACCGGTAAACGTTTCACGACCCATATCGGACCAATTTACAAGAAATATGTCGGCGGCAAACTGACCGCCGGGGCCATTCTGGTCGACGACATTCATGTCAATATGCGCGGTGTCGTCCATGGCGGCATGATGATGAGCCTGATCGATCATACCCTGGCACGCATGGTCTCGGATGCGGTGGCAGGCAATCCCTGCACGACGATCTCCCTCAATTGTGATTTTGTCGCCGGGGCGCGACTAGGTGATTGGCTCGTGGCTACCGGTGACGTGACCAAACACACGCGTTCACTGGTCTTCATCCGCGGCAAAGTGGAATGCGGCGACAAACTATTGATGACAGCAAGCGGTGTCTGGAAACGCCTGGGCGCGGATTAATCCCGTTTGACCGATCGTGGCGGCGGCAGCAAATCCTGGAATTCAGCTGTTGTTTTGTTTTGCTGCGCGGTTACCGCTTTCTGGATATCCTCGGTCAACAACATCGAGGCATTCCAAGTGGCAACGTAATTCAGACCGTCGGCAATGCTGTGATCCTTAGCGTAGTTCAGCATTTCCTTGGTCCCATGCACGGCCAACGGCGATTTAGTGGCGATTTCCGCCGCGATCTCCATGACGTTTTCCATCATCTCTTCTTTGCTGGCGAAGGTTTCGTTGACATAGCCGCAAGATTTCGCTTCCGCGGCCATCATCCGCCGGCCGGTGAAAGCCAGTTCGCGGACCAAGCCGTCCGCGATCAGTTTTGGCAAGCGTTGCAAGGTGCCAACGTCCGCGGCCAGTCCGATATTGATTTCGTGAATGGAAAAGAAAGTATCGTCGGCGCAATAGCGAATGTCGCAGGCGCTCGTCAGATCGATCCCGCCGCCGATGCAGGCACCGTGAATGGCGGCAATCACCGGCACTCGGGCTTGTTCGATCGCCGTGAAGGAACTTTGCAATTCCAGAATATGGCGGCGCAGTTTTTCCCGCCGTCGCGCATCTTCCACTTCGCCATCGCCCGTAACGCTGCCGAAGGAGCTCAGATCCAAGCCGGCGGTAAAATGTTTGCCGGCGCCGTCCAAAACAACAACGCGGGCTTCCGGAGTGTCGTCAATTTGGGTGAAGGCGTTCGCCATATCCTGCCAAAATGTCGGATTCATGGCGTTCAGCGCGTCCGGCCGGTTCAAGGTCAATCGCGCGATATTGTTCTCAATCTTCAGGGATAAAGTGTCATAACTCACGGGCCTAAGTCTCCATCGGGTTTGCAGTTGCTCCGTCCATAACATATGCGTTACTAGAATGCAGCCACTTGCGGAACGCTAATTTGCATGCTGTATTTCCGCCAACTCAATCACGGAAGGACGAACGAATGGCGGTTACCTATGAAGGTTTGATGGCCTGTAAAAGCGATGCCAAGGAATTCACCTACACGGACCGCGAAACCATGCTTTATGCTGTCGGCATCGGCATCGGCATGGGCGTGGACCCGATGAACTGGGAAGAGCTTGATTTCTGTTATGAACGCAATTTGAAGGCAATGCCCTCGATGGCCAGCGTCATTGCCTGGGGCGACGGTATTCTCGCCAGTTCAGGTTTGGATTTCGTGAAAGTGGTGCATGGCGAGCAGCGTCTGAAACTCCATAAACCACTGCCGGTGACCGGTAACATTCGGGCCCAATCGCGGATTGCCGGCGCCTATGACAAAGGTGAAGGTCGCGGCGCCTTGGTGGCGATCGAAACGGACATTACCGATCTGAAAGACAATAGTCCTTTGGTCACTCTCGAATCGGTCGTTTTCGCCCGCGGGGATGGTGGATTTGGTGGCCCGCAAGGGGGCCCCGAGCCCTTACCCAAAGTGCCGGAAGGGCCCCCGGATCAGACTGTTGAATTCAAAACCTTGCCGCAGGCAGCGTTGATCTACCGTCTGTCGGGTGATCGCAATCCTTTGCACAGCGATCCGGATTTTGCCGCCGCGGCCGGCTTCGACCGACCGATCCTGCATGGTCTTTGTACCTGGGGCAACGCTTGTCACGCGGTCGTCAAAGGTGCCTGCGATTATGATCCGACGCGGATGAAAAGTTTCGCCGCGCGATTTTCTTCGCCGGTTTTCCCGGGCGAATCTCTAGCGACGGAGATTTGGCAGGGCGATGGCGGGGTGCATTTTCAGACCAAGTTGGTGGAACGCGATATTGTGGTTCTGTCGAACGGATTTTCTGAGATTGTTTAGATGATCGCTCTCAGTGATATCGAAGCCGCCGCCGGCCGTATCGGCGCGATGGTGCGGCAAACGCCGATGCTGCCGGCGCATCCAGTTAATCGTGCTATTGCGGATAATTATCAGTTGAACCTGAAGTTGGAATGCCTTCAGGTCACCGGTTCGTTCAAAGCCCGTGGTGCCAGCAGCAAGCTCACCAGCCTCGACAAGGCCTCGGTCAAACGGGGTCTGATCACGGCGTCGGGCGGCAATCATGGTCTGGGCGTGGCTTATGCCGCCTGGCATGCTGGCGTGCCGGCAAAAATCTATTTGCCGGCCAATTCACCGCAATCGAAAGCTGACAAGATCGCCGCCTGGGGTGCGGAAGCGATCTATTTTGGCGAGGTCTGGGACGACGCCAATGTCGAAGCGTTGCGGATGGCAGCGGAAACCGGCATGACTTACGTCCATGCCTTTGCTGATCCGCTGGTGATCGCCGGGCAAGGAACATTGGGATTGGAAACCCTGCGTCAGGCACCGGATACCGATACGTTGCTGGTCGCAATTGGCGGCGGTGGTTTTATCTCCGGCGTGGCGATTGCCGCGAAAGAAAGTAATCCGGACTTGAAAGTGATTGGGATCGAACCTTTCGGCGCCCCGACGTTAAAGCAAAGCATGATTGAGGATCGCGTCGTAACGCTGGATAAAATTGAGACCAAAGCCAATACCTTGGCGCCCCGGTCCAGCGAACCGATGAATTTTGAGATCATCAAAAAATACGTCGACGAAATTGTTTTGGTCAGCGACGACGCTATGTATGAAGCCGCGCGTTGGTTGTGGTTCGAATTTGGCATCGCGGCTGAACTGTCCGGAGCGGCCTCGGTAGCAGCGTTGATGGCTGGTGCGTACATTCCCGACGCAGATGAGTGTGTGGCTGCGATCATCTGTGGCGCCGGACGGGATGGTCTGGTTGACTGAAACGTGGAGTGCTCTACACTCGTGCTTTAACCAAGGAAATTCATTATGTCCCGCAAGGACGCATTTATTGCCGCACATCGGTTTGGTCTAGGGCCAAAACCGGGGGAGATTAACCGGATTGCCGACGACCCCCGCGGTTGGTTGATCGAACAATTGGACGCGCCGAACCAGATCCCCCAGGCGATGAAAACCTTGCCGCCGGCCAGCGACAATGTACTCGATTGGTGGGACGCGGTAACGGTTAGCGTCGCCAAACTAGTTGACCGTATTCGTAATGAATATACCGATTTGTGGTTCGACGAAGCGCGGGCGCGATTGGCGACGGCAGTCACCACTGAACAACCGTTTCGTGAACGTCTGGTCTGGTTCTGGGGCAATCATTTCACCGTCTCTGGCCGGAAAGCGGTGGTAATCGGTATGGCCGGCGCGCATGAGCGCGAGGCAGTGCGTCCGCACGTGACCGGCAAATTCAGAAATATGCTCCATGACGCCGTGTCTCATCCTGCCATGTTGTTCTATCTCGACAACTATCTCTCAATCGGACCGCAGGCGCAGCCAAAAAGCCTCTTTTACCAAGGCCGGGGTTTGAACGAAAATCTGGCTCGCGAAATTCTTGAATTGCACACGCTTGGGGTCGCAGCTGGTTATACCCAACAAGACGTGCGTGAGTTTGCCAAAATGCTCACCGGTTGGACATTTGCCCGTCGCAACGAAGTTAATCCCGGCGGATTTGGCTTTCATGCCGATTTTCATGAACCGGGTGACAAGAAATTGCTCGGAAAAACATACCCTGAGAATGGGGAAGCTGAGGCGCGCGCCGTACTTGATCTGGTGGCTGGTCATGAGGCCACGGCTCGTCATATTGCTTTCAAGCTGGCCCGCCATTTCATCGACGATAATCCACCTGTGTCTGCCGTGGATGCATTGGCGGCCAAATTTCTAGAGAGCGACGGGGACTTGAAGGAAGTTGGCAAGGCGCTGGTCGCGCTGCCGGAAGTTTGGCAACCGGTGCAGCGGAAATTCAAAACACCAAGGGAATATCTGGTCGGTGTGCTGCGCGCTGTCAGCGGTGATGTAAATTACGATGAAGTGATTTTCGTGCTGAACAGTTTTGGGCAATTGCCCTTGATGGCGCCGTCGCCTGCCGGCTGGCCGGATGTCGAAGACGCCTGGTTGAATGCCGATAGCGCCTTGCGACGGGCGCGCTACAGCGCCTCGGTTGCCGCTCAACAACAAGCCAACGTCGTTCCGGCTGAGCTTGCGCAGGAAATCGTTGCAGGTTTGCTTCCTGAACCAGCGATGCAGGCCATAACTTTAGCCGATAACGCCGAACAGGGGTTGGCATTATTGCTCGCCAGTCCGGCAATGCAACGGAGGTAGCGAACTATGGTCACCCGCCGTCAGATATTGAAAACAGCCGCCGCCACGGGGATGCTCACCGCGTTTGCGCCGGCCTCAGCCGCTTTTGCCGCTGTCCCGAGCGATCGTCGCCTGGTTGTGGTGATCCTGCGCGGTGGCGCCGATAGTTTGGCGTTGGTTCCGCCAACCGGTGATGCGGCCTATGCAAGTCTGCGGGCGCCGCTTCTAAAACAAGATAAAAATGGCGCGCCGCTGCCGCTGGACGGGTTTTTCTCGCTACACCCAAAATTTTCCGGTCTGGAATCAATGTGGCGCGACAAAGAGCTGGCGATAATTCATGGGGCGCAAACCGGTTATCGGGAACGTTCGCATTTTGATGCCCAGGATTTGTTGGAAAATGGCTTGGACAAAGTAAGCGGCCTAGCCGATGGCTGGCTCAACCGGGCGCTTGGCTATTTTGGCGCGGCGGAGCCAACCGTTGGCCTTGCCGCCGGTTATGGCATGCCATTAATATTAAAAGGAAAAACACCAGTTTCTACCTGGGCGCCGCGCCGCTTACCGCGACCGGACGCGGGATATTTGGCGAAATTGGTCGCCATCAGCGGTAGTGATGCAAATATTGGACATGCGTTGGCGGACGGTATCAAAGCCGAACAAGCCAATCGCGCGCTGCTGGGCGATCTGGAAATGAGCCGCAGCCAGCCAAACAGCAAGCGCGGTATCGCCGATCTGGCGGCAGCGACCGGAAAGCTGTTGTCGTCAGATCAGGGCGCGCGAATTGCCGCCTTTGATATTTCCGGTTGGGACACCCACGGGTATCAGAATACCTCGCTTGGCTATCGCGTGCCGGTTTTGGATGGTGCCTTGGTCGCGCTTAAATCCGGACTTGGTGCGGCCTGGAAAAAATCTATTGTGGTTGTGGTTAGTGAATTTGGTCGCACAGCGGTGCCCAACGGGACCGGTGGCACCGACCATGGGACAGCCGGGGCGATGTTGCTATTGGGTGGTGCGGTGCGTGGTGGCAGGGTCTTGTCCGACTGGCCAGGTCTAGCGCAGAATAATCTTTATCAAGGCCGCGATCTGAAACCGACAATGGATGTCCGATCGGTATTTAAGGGCCTGTTGGTTGAACATCTGGGCATAGATGCGGCCTTTGTCGAAGCCCGAGTTTTTCCCAACAGTCGTCCGGCGCGGTTGTTGGAAAACCTGTCTGTTGTATAAAACGAGGAAAAGATGACGCAAGTAAATTTGCCGCTATTGGATATTCCTGCCGTTGATTATGGCGATCAGGAAGACAAAATGGTGCGCTATCGTGAAGCCGGCACGGCGCGGGCATTGGCAATGGATAACCGCGGTCCAGTTCGTTTTGATCAGAATGGCAACATCGATCCGGCAATATTACGTTCCTACTCGAGAAATGGCTTCTACATATTCGAGAATGTCTTGGGCGCTGCGGAGCGACGGGAATTAGAACGCGATGTCGCGGATATACTGGACTGCTGTCCGGTTGAAAAAGACGCTGAGATCGACAAATTCGGTCGGCCGGCGCTGGGTCTTGATTGCGAAGGCCGAACAGTTAACTGGGTCAAGCCGTTGTCTGATCCGATTGGTGGCACGGACGCGTCGCATGGTCGCCATCCGGCCAAAATGAACGAACCTGAGGTACCGAAACAAGCGCCGGCGCATGTGATGCAGGTATTGCTCGGCTCGCTGCAGTTTTCCGAGGCCTGCCTTCGTGTCTATGGCCATCCGCATATGCTGAAAATGGCGGAAGCGGTCAATGGTTCAGATTTCACACCTTTCAACGAAGCGCTTTGGATCAAACATCCCCGTCTTGGCGGTTCCGTCGCTTGGCACCAGGACGGCTGGACCCATTGGGACAGTTCAGATTTTGATGAAGGCTCCCATGGTTTCAACTTTATGGGCCAGCTTTATGGCTGCGATGCGGAAAACGGCCTTTGGATTGTGCCTGGATCGCACCGTAGCAAGGCTGATATCAAAACCATGGTCAAAGCCGCCGGTTCTGATCGATTGCCGGACGCGGTGCCGTTAATTTGTAATCCTGGTGATATTGCAATCACCAATCGGCAAGCTATTCATGGATCTTTCGCCAATACTAGTGCGAATGTCCGTGTCACCATCAACTTTGGCTTTCATCGGCGGAAATCAGTGCTGGGTGTTGAGAGCGGTGGCATCCATAATCCCGTCGCGATTTACGACGAACGGTATATCCGTCGGCGGTCTCGAATGATCATGTATGGCATCGATGCGCGGCGCCAACGTTTCCCGGGAGAAACATCTTATGTTTATGCCCCGCTTGCCGATACCGCCGACGAATATTGCTGGAACGCGGCGGCGAGAGCCGACGTCAAAGATTACAATTTGCAGGATATCGGAATCTAGACGCTCTGTTCCTTGACCCGACCGGCAAAATCCGGTGATAATCCACGAAATAAATTACAACAGCGTCAAGACACAAATGGCGCGGGTAAACATGGAGGAATGGACGGGATATGCCTGAACCTTATTGGGAAAAATCGTATCCACCAGGCGTGAGCTGGTGGCTCGACTATCAACCTAAGCCGATTTACGACGTCTTGGATGAAGCGGTCTTGAAGTTTCCGAACAATACCTGTGCCGATTTCATGGATAAAAAGCTGAGTTATGCGGACATTTCCGATCTTGTCGATCGTGCCGCGAAGGGCTTTCAAGAAATTGGTGTCGAGAAAGGCACCCATGTCGGGCTCTATTTGCCCAACACACCGCATTACATCATTTGTTTCTTTGCTATTTTGAAGGCTGGCGGCGTCGTGGTGAATTATTCGCCACTGGATGCGGCGCGCGAGCTGGAACATAAAATTTCCGATTCGGAGACCGATATTCTGGTCACCTTGGATTTGAATGTTCTTTATCCAAATATTGCGAAGTTTCTCGGCACCACACGTCTGAAAAAACTCGTGGTCGGGAGTATTGCGGGTTTTCTACCGTTTCCCAAGAATCTGCTATTCCCATTTGTTCGCAGCAAGGATTTGGCAAAAATTCCGAATGACGATCAACATATCAGCTACAAAAAATTGGTTGCCAATGACGGGCGATATGTAAGTCATCCACACGGCGATTTGGATGAAGAAATTGCCGTCCTACAATATACTGGCGGGACCACGGGTTTGCCGAAAGGAGCCATGCTTAGTCACGGTAACCTGACTGCCACGGTAGTGTTGTTGGAACAGTGGGGACTGGGCGAAACACCGATTATGGAGCCGGGGGCGGAGCGATTTTTGGTCGTTATACCGCTGTTTCATATATTCGCTCTTTCCGTCGGCATGCTGATGGGTATGCGCGGAGCGGCAGAACTTATACTGCACCCGAGATTTGATTTGGATGAAGTGATGAAGGATATTGGGAAAAAACGACCGACCTTCTTTCCTGGCGTGCCAACCATGTATACGGCGATTTTATCTCACCCTCAGGCCTCAACGATTGATATGTCCTCATTGAAATTTTGTAATTCCGGCGGTGCACCATTGCCGCTCGATGTTCAACAACGCTTCGAGGCAGCAACAGATTGCAAGCTGGTTGAAGGATGGGGAATGACGGAAACTTGTGCGCCCGGTGTCGCAACCCCGATCACCGGGATGCGTAAAGAAGGGGCTGCCGGAATCCCAATGCCTGGCATAACTGTTGAATTTGTCGACGTTGATGATCCCCTGAAATTATTACCCTATGGCGAAGTCGGTGAAATTTGCGTATCTGGCCCAAATATCATGAAAGGATACTGGAAAAAACCTGAGGCCACTGAGGAAGTATTTGCCGGTGGTCGAATGCATACCGGTGATATTGGTTATATGGATGAAGATGGCTTTGTCTTTATCGTTGACCGGAAAAAAGACATGATCACGTCAGGCGGTTACAACGTCTATCCGCGCAATATTGAGGATGCGATATATCAGCATCCGGACGTCGAGGAATGTACGGTGATCGGGGTGCCGGACGAATATCGCGGCGAAGCGGCAAAAGCTTTCGTAAAGCTGAAGGCGGGCGCCAAGGGTTTTGAGCTGGCTGAGTTGCGTGAGTTCTTGGGCGATAAACTGGGTAAGCATGAATTGCCGCAAGACCTCGATATTCGCGATGAATTGCCAAAAACACCGGTCGGAAAATTGTCCAAAAAAGAGCTCGTCGAAGAAGAGCGGCAAAAGCGCGCTAGCGCCTGAAAAACCGCCCAAAAATAATAAGATTTTTCATCCTTTCTGCAGCCTAAAAAGGGTGCAGAAACGAAGCAAATTTGCTACAGTGATTCTAAGGTTTTGACGGTTGTCGGCAAAGCCGACGATTACCTCATTGTCTCGCTAATATCTCGAGCGCGTCAATCTTTGTGGAACGGGCTTTTAGAGCTCCGAGTAGTAATTGCGATACGGATGAAATGAAATTTACTATCGAACGTAGCGCCCTCCTTCGGGCGCTCAATCACGCGCAAAGTGTGGTCGAAAGGCGAACCACGATCCCTATTCTGAACAATGTACAACTGACTGTTGGCGATGACGGTCTTAGTCTGACCGCCACAGATTTGGATCTGGCAATCGTCGAAACCGCGGCCTGCGATGTAACCCAAGCCGGCAGTACCACGGCGCCGGCACACACTATGTATGATATCGTACGCAAACTACCGGACGGGGCGCAGGTGGAGTTTTCCCACATGCCGGACGAAAGCCGCCTGATGTTGCGCGCCGGGCGTTCGGAATTTGCGCTTTCGTGCCTGCCAAGCGAAGATTTTCCGGTCATGTCGGAAGATGACTTGCCGCATCGGTTTTCCGTCAAGGGGGCTGAATTTGCCCGCCTGATCGAAAAAACCCGTTTTGCCATCTCGACTGAAGAGACCCGATATTATTTGAACGGTATCTATTTACATGCCGCCAATGACAAAAGCGAGGGCAGTTTGCGGGCCGTTGCCACTGACGGTCATCGTCTGGCGCAGGCTGAAATCGCCTTGCCGAGCGGCGCCGAGGATATGCCAGGGGTAATCATCCCGCGCAAAACCGTTGCCGAAATATTCAAACTGATCGACGAAACCGACAGCGACGTTGAAGTTACATTGAGCGATACCCGAATTCGCTTTGCTGTTGCCGGCACGGTGCTAACGTCTAAATTGATCGACGGTACTTTTCCAGATTATCAACGTGTGATCCCGAGCGGCAATGATAAAGTGATGGAAGTCGATCGCGAATCATTTGCCCGCGCGGTCGACCGGGTGTCGACCATTTCTTCGGAAAAATCGCGCGCCGTTAAGATGATGGTGTCTGATGATCGCATCACGTTATCGGCCAATAGCCCGGATCAAGGCAGCGCCAGCGAAGAAGTTTCGGCGACCTTCGCCGGCGAAAGCCTGGAAATCGGCTTCAACTCAAAATACCTGCTCGATATCGCTGGCCAAGTTGATAGTGATCACGCCCGATTCATAATGTCGGATGCTTCATCACCGACAATTATTCGCGACGTCGGCGACGAAGGGTCGTTGTATGTCTTAATGCCGATGCGGGTTTAGAGCTGGAGGATCGACAGACGCACGCGCTGCATTCGCGCCATGAAAACGCTTCTTCACCCCCGGCAGCGCCTGTTTTGAGTGCCGCATCTGTTTATGTTGCGAAATTGACGTTAACGGATTTTCGCAGTTATCAGAATTTACGGCTTGAGACCGGCGCGCGACCTGTGGTGTTGAGCGGTTCGAATGGTGCAGGTAAAACGAATTTGTTGGAAGCCCTTTCATGTTTAACCCCTGGGCGCGGCTTGCGCCGGGCCAAACTTAGCGAGATGATCCGCCATCAGGCGGAGAAAGGTTGGTCTGTTGCGGCGAAACTGAACCTTGCAGGTGGGGAACGACAGATTGGCGTTGGGTTCGACGTGGCGCCAGGCAATTTGTCTGAACGTCGGCAAGTTCGCATAGATGGCGAGACCGCGACGTCAAACGATCTACGCAGTTTGCTAGGTGTGCAGTGGCTGACGCCGCGTATGGACCGTCTGTTTGTTGAAGGAAAAAGCGAGCGTCGACAGTTTCTGGATCGGTTAGTGTTTGCCAGTGATTCGCTGCACGGCCGTCGGGTTGCGACCTATGAAGGAGTGATGCGGGAGCGTAATCAACTCTTGCGTAGTCACAGCAGGGATAACGCCTGGCTTAGTGCCCTGGAAGCGCGCATGGCCGGGGATGGCGTGGCAATAGCGGCGGCGCGAGTGGCGGCAATTGCCCGATTGAACTCCGCGCTGTCACAGGGCATCGGGCCGTTTCCGCAGGCTATACTGACTGCTGAAGGAAAAGTTGAAGGATTGTTGCTTGAGATGCCGGCGATTGACGCGGAACTCAGTTTTGCACAAACGTTGCAGGCAGGCCGGCAACGGGATGAAGCGGCCGGGCGGGCTTTGGAAGGAACGCATCGAAGCGATTTGCGGGTCACTTATGCTGCGAACGGACTACCGGCATCGCAATGTTCGACCGGCGAACAAAAAGCATTGCTGATCGCCATCATTTTGGCCAATGCGCGCTTGGAGGAAGTAGAACAAGGCCAGGCGCCGCTATTGTTGATGGATGAGGTAACGGCACATCTGGACGAAGACCGACGCGCCGCTTTGTTCGATGAAATATGCGCCTTGTCGGGTCAAACCTGGCTGACAGGTACGGATCGAGAGCTATTTGCCGGCCTTGCGGGCCGGGCTCATTTTTTTAAAGTGCGGGATAGCGCGCTGGTACTGGAGGAGTAGTCATCGTGAGTGAAATCACCGACGATGAAGGAACAACGGACGATTATGACGCCTCGTCGATTAAAGTCTTGCGCGGCTTGGATGCCGTACGCAAACGCCCAGGCATGTATATTGGCGATACCGAAGATGGCTCTGGCCTGCACCATATGGTTTACGAAGTCGTCGACAACGCCATTGACGAAACCTTGGCCGGCCATGCCGACCGGATCGAAGTGCAGTTGAACCCGGATGGTTCCGTCACCGTGCGTGACAATGGCCGGGGTATCCCGACCGAAATACACGATGAAGAAGGTGTCTCCGCCGCCGAGGTTATTATGACGCAATTGCATGCCGGCGGTAAATTCGATCAGAATTCCTATAAGGTATCCGGTGGTCTGCATGGGGTCGGCGTCTCGGTTGTAAACGCCCTGTCGGAAAAATTAATTTTGCGAATATGGCGTGGTGGCGCGGCTCATGAAATGACCTTCGCACATGGTGAACCTGTTGACGCACTGGCCGTGGTCGGGGAATGCGGCGATAGGACCGGTACCGAAGTTACCTTCACGCCGTCCGTCGAAACTTTCAACAATCCTGAGTTCAAGTTTGATACCTTAGAACATCGCTTGCGTGAACTGGCGTTCTTGAATTCCGGCGTTCACATCACCCTCAGGGACGAACGCGGGGTCGAGAAGCGGGAAACCGATCTCCAATATGACGGTGGTATCCAGGCCTTCGTCGAATTTCTGGATCGTACAAAAACCGCAGTCCATGAACCGCCGATTACCATAACTGGGGAAAAGGACGGGCTCATGGTCGAATGCGCCCTACAGTGGAATTCCAGCTATCATGAAAACGTCCTGTGTTTCACCAACAACATTCCTCAACGCGATGGTGGGACCCATTTGGCGGCCTTTCGTGGCGCCCTTACGCGGACCATAAATAGCTATGCCAATTCTTCCGGTTTGGCAAAAAAGGAAAAGGTGTCTTTGACCGGAGACGATGCACGCGAAGGGTTGACCTGCGTTTTATCGGTAAAAGTACCCGATCCAAAATTTTCGTCCCAGACCAAGGATAAGCTGGTGTCGTCGGAAGTTCGCCCCGTGGTCGAAAGCATCATCAGCGAAAAACTCAACCAATGGTTTGAAGAAAAGCCGGCGGACGCCAAAAATATCGTCTCCAAAATTGTCGAGGCGGCAATCGCGCGGGAAGCGGCGCGCAAGGCACGGGATTTAACTCGTCGCAAGGGTGCGCTCGATATCTCCTCTTTGCCCGGAAAATTGGCCGATTGTCAGGAACGCGATCCGGCTTTATCCGAATTGTTCTTGGTCGAGGGTGATAGCGCCGGTGGCTCCGCCAAGCAGGGCCGGTCGCGGCGAAATCAGGCAATTCTGCCATTGCGTGGCAAAATCTTGAATGTGGAGCGGGCGCGGTTCGATAAGATGCTGTCATCGAACGAGATTGGAACGCTCATCACAGCCCTTGGCACCGGTATCGGTCGCGACGATTTCGACATCGAGAAATTGCGCTACCACAAGGTCATTATTATGACCGACGCAGATGTCGACGGGGCGCATATCCGCACCCTCTTGCTGACCTTCTTCTATCGGCAAATGCCGAAACTGATTGAGCGCGGTCATCTCTATATTGCTCAACCGCCGCTGTATCGTGTACGCCGCGGCGCCAATGCCACTTCCGGCCGTTACCTGAAAGATGATCGTGAGCTTGACGAATTTCTTATACAGGAAGGCTTGGCCGGCGCTGTTCTGACTTTGCATGACGGCTCGCAAATGGCCGGCGACGATTTATTGACTCTGACACGTGAAGCCCGCGATATTCGCAAGGCCTTAGCGGTGATCGGACGACGCTACAATGCCTGGATTGTCGAACAAGCGTCCATTCTTGGCGCCTTGACCGACGAAGTCATCGGCAATCCGCAAACTGCTGATCAAGTTGCGGTTATTCTGTCCCGCCGGTTAAATGGATTGTCTAGCGATTTAGAAGCAGAATGGTCAGGCACGGTGAAACCCGACGGGGCGATATTGATCACAAGGGAATTGCGCGGTGTGCAGGAATCTCACACTTTGGATGAAGCGTTGATTCATAGCGCCGAAGTTCGCTATTTGGATGCCCGCGCTGGCCGCTTACAGGAGATTTATCAACGCCCCGGTATGCTTTCTCGTAAGGATGACGAAACCCCGATCGCGTCGCCTAGCGAGTTACTGGATACTGTGTTTGAAATCGCCCGCAAGGGTTTGCATATTCAGCGTTACAAAGGCTTGGGCGAAATGAATCCTGAACAACTTTGGGAGACCACCTTAGATCCGAATGTGCGTACTTTGCTGCAGGTGCAAGTCGGCGAACTTGATCAAGCGGATGAAGTTTTCACAACTTTGATGGGCGATGTGGTTGAACCGCGGCGGGAATTCATACAGGAAAACGCCTTGAAGGTGGCGAACCTGGATACCTAATGCAGGCTTACCGAGATGACTAAAAAGCCGGAAAAAAAAGTTAAATCAAAAAGCAAAAGCAAAAAATCAGCTTCGCCGCCCAAGGCCGGCAAAACGGCAACCGGTATGGCCTCGGCAAACAAAGCCAAGGCGAAAAAAGCTTCTAGCAAAAAGACCCGACGCACGCTTTTGGCGGCTTTTCGATTCTTGCTTTATTGGAGCATCGTTTCAGCTGTTTGGGCGGCTATTGCGGTTGCGGGATTGCTGGTTTGGTATGCTAAGGACTTGCCCGATGTCGGCGATATCGCCCAGGCAACCCGGCAACCGACAATTACGATTATCTCCAGAGATGGTAAGACAATAGCCAGTTATGGCGATCTCTATGGTGAAAGTGTGCAACTACGCGATATGCCGTCGCAATTACCGGCAGCTGTTTTGGCGACGGAGGATCGGCGTTTCTACGACCATTTTGGCCTGGACGTAAAGGGTTTGACGCGCGCCATGATCGCCAATATGCGGGCCGGTCGCATCGTTCAAGGTGGCAGCACGATCACTCAACAATTGGCGAAGAACCTGTTTCTGACACCGGAGAGAACAGTAAAACGCAAGGCTCAGGAGGTAATGCTAGCACTGTGGCTGGAGCATGAATTTTCCAAGGAGCAAATTCTGACGCTTTATCTCAATCGGGTCTATCTGGGCAGCGGTACCTATGGTGTGGAAGCGGCCTCGCGCAAATATTTCAACAAGTCGGCGAAAAAAGTAACGCTGGCTGAAGCTGCGATGCTGGCTGGTTTATTGAAAGCACCTTCGCGATACGCGCCGACAACAAATTTGAAGGCAGCGCAAGCGCGATCAAAAGTGGTTTTGGCCGGCATGGTCGATGCCGGATATCTGCCGCCTGGGGAAGCAAAAAAAGCAGGCAAGGTACCGGCGCGACTACGTCCAGGTGTGCCCGGAAAACGGCAATCACGCTATTTTGCAGATTGGGTCGTCTCCCGCATCCCCGATTATGTCGGTCACGCACCCAACGATCTGGTCGTCGTCACAACTTTGGATAGTCGGTTGCAGATCGCGGCGCAAAAATTATTGCAAAAAACACTTGCCGGGCAAGGCCCGAAACTCAACGTCGGACAGGGCGCTTTGGTCTCAATGACACCAAGCGGCGCTGTCCGGGCGATGATTGGGGGTGGCAATTATGACCAAAGTCAATTTAATCGCGCGACCCGGGCAAAACGACAGCCGGGCTCGGCTTTTAAGCCAGTTATCTTCCTTGCCGGATTGGAAGCGGGACTGCTGCCGAATACGGTGATGACTGATAAACCGATTACGATAGACGGTTGGTCACCAAAGAACTACAGCGGCCGTTATTTGGGTAAAATGACTTTAGGCGACGCTTTGGCAAAGTCGATCAATACCATCGCCGCGCAAGTGATGTTGAAAGCGGGAACCAGGCGGGTGCGGGACACCGCCCTTCGCCTTGGGATCAAATCGAATATTCCTGCAAATCTGTCGGTCGCGTTGGGCTCTGCCGAAGTGAGTTTGCTTGAGATGACGACGGCATATGCGGCGTTTGCCGCCGAAGGGAAGGCAGCAATTGCACATGGCATCCAAGAAATTCGCGATAAACAAGGCCGGGTGATTTATCGCCGGTCCGGCAGCGGCGGCGCCAACGCGATGTCGGCTAAAACAGCCGCGCAGATGAACGACATGCTGCAGGGCGTTATTCAGGATGGGACCGGCCGCGCGGCCCGCTTGAACCGTCCCGCCGCCGGAAAAACCGGCACCAGTCAGGATTATCGGGACGCTTGGTTCATTGGCTATACCAAGCAGTTCGTCACCGGTGTTTGGTTTGGCAATGATGATAACAAACCGATGAAACGGGTCACCGGTGGCGGCTTGCCGGCGCGGACCTGGCGTAGTTTCATGGTCGAAGCCCATAAAGGGGTGAAAGCGAAGCCGTTCGAGACCGCGCCCGCCGAGTTCAAGGGTTTTCTCGATCGATTGCTCGGCAGCATCGGCAAGGGCGGTTCGGCCCCTAAATCGGAAGATAGCGACAACTACGAAGAAAAGCCTTCACGTTAACAAAGGCTTTTCAAAACGTCATCGCGAAACCAAAGACTGACTAGCCTTTTAATACGCCTTGCAATTTCATGGCGATGCTCATATCGCCTTCGATTTTTAACTTGCCCATCATGAAGGCGGTAGTGCCGTCCAATTCACCGGCTTGCATTTTTAGAAAGTCCTCCATGGAGATTTTCAGCGTACAATCCGCCTCTTTGTCGTCATTGCTAATCACATGCGGCATTTCTTTGGCATCGAAGTGGATGCAGCCTTCGTCGCCGAAGTGAAACTTCACCGACGATTTTAAACCAGTATCAGTGGTATTGCGGTCCTGGAAGGCTTTTGTGAGTTCTTCAAGTGTCATTACTTTTCCTTTCGATATTCAAGTGATTGAGGCGGCTTTACCGCTTGCCGCAGACTTTAGTGATTTTGCTCATTTTCGCAAGCAATTCTTATGGTTTCAGACCCTTGTCCGCTTGACCTAGGCGGCTGGAACCGCATTATAGGCTGCACTTGGCGCGAAGGAGTTTCATCTATGTCATTTTCCAAAATATTGATTGCGAACCGGGGCGAAATCGCCTGTCGAATTATTGATTCTGCGCAATTGGCCGGGTATCGAACGGTTGCGGTCTTTAGTCGGGCTGATGCTGGCGCGCGCCACGTGCAACTGGCCGATCAGGCTGTTGAAATCGGCCCGGCGCCGGTGGCCGAAAGTTATCTGAAGGCGGATGCAATCATTGCCGCGGCGAAAAAATCCGGTGCCGATGCTATTCATCCAGGTTATGGTTTTTTGGCGGAAAACGACCTGTTCGCCAAGGCCTGCACCGACGCCAATATTACCTTTATCGGCCCACCCACGGAAGCGATCCGGCTAATGGGTAACAAGCGGCTGTCGAAAATTCGCATGCGCGAAGCGGGTGTGCCTTGCGTCCCAGGTTATGACGAAGAATATCAAAGCAATGCGCGGCTGATTGCAGAGGCTGAAAAAATTGGCTGTCCGGTGATGGTGAAAGCCGCTGCCGGTGGCGGTGGCCGGGGCATGCGTTTGGTCAATGAGGGGGACGATTTGGAAGCCGCGATAGATGGCGCCCGCTCAGAAGCTGAAAACGCTTTTGGCTCCGGCGAATTGATTTTGGAAAAAGCGGTGATCGAACCGCGCCATGTGGAAATCCAGGTCTTCGCCGATCAACATGGCAACTGCATCCATCTGGGCGAACGCGATTGCTCGATCCAGCGCCGCCATCAAAAAGTTGTCGAGGAAGCGCCATCGCCCGCCGTTTCGGTCGAACTTCGCCAAGCCATGGGCGAGGCCGCCGTCAAAGCAGCGCAAGCGGTCAATTATGAAGGCGCCGGTACGGTCGAATTCCTATTGGGCAGAGACGGGGAATTCTATTTCCTGGAAATGAACACCCGTCTGCAAGTTGAACATCCGGTGACAGAGGAAATCACCGGCCAGGATTTGGTCGACTGGCAGCTCAAAGTGGCGCAGGGTGATAAGTTACCGCTGACACAGGATGAGGTCGAATTGGTCGGCCATGCCATCGAAGTGCGGCTTTATGCGGAAGATCCCTATGCTGGCTTCCTGCCGCAAACCGGCACCATTACGGCCTGGCGACCGTCCTTCGATGTACGGGTCGACGATGGCATTGCCGAAGGCCAGGAGGTCTCGCCCTATTACGATCCGATGTTGGCAAAAATCATTGCTTATGGGGAAACCCGGGAGGAAGCCCGCCGCAAGCTGATCCGCGGCTTAGAAGAAAGCGTGTTGCTGGGCCTGCGCCACAATGGCGGTTTCCTGATCGATATGCTGCAGCATCCGGAATTTATCGCTGGCAAGGCGACGACGGCGTTTATTGCGCGTAATTTTCCTGAGTCTACGTTAGTGCGGCCGGCAGCGGACGCACGTATGCTGGCGTTGGCCGGGGTTTTGATTTTTGAACGCGAAGCCGGCGGCCGCCCGGGTTGGCGCAGTTCGACCCCGACGCGGACTAAGGTGGAGTTAAAGGTTGATGACGAGCGGATTGTTCTTTTCCTACGCTCCGCCGGGGCGCGTCATTATGCGGTCGAGTTGCCGGATGCCGAAGAAGCGCAGGAACTGGTCATTCTTGAAGATTTGGATGGTGCCTTGCGTTTTGCCTTCGACGGTATGGTCGATCGCGCCCATTTCGCCGATGATGGTGAAAATCTACATCTGACCGTCGGTAATGTCTCGGTCAGTTTTGTTGAGTTTACCCCGCAAGCCGCTGCCGCCGCCGGTCGCCCGGACGATGGTCGGATCTTGGCGCCGATGGCCGGTCGCATTGTCGCCGTGAAAAAATCGGCGGGTGCGGAAGTGCAGAAAGGTGAAATCCTGATTATCCTGGAAGCAATGAAAATGGAACACGAAATCAAAGCCGCCAGCGACGGGGTAATGGACGCGATTTCGGTCAATGAAGGCGATCAAGTCGATCCCCGGCAACTGCTTGCGACGGTCCAAGTTGCTGGTGCCGAGGCAGCGGAATAATCAGGCTGTTGCATTGGTTATTTGAAAGTTTCAAACGCGGTGTTTTTTCGAGATGAACATCAGAGTTCGATTTGGCCAAAAACCCTGGTCGCCGCCGCATTAGGTCTGTCCGTTCTGTATTCCGTGGATATACTGTTCGGTAACCGGTTAGGCTACGCGTTCGATTACAACCCCTACCGAACAGACGGCGATGTTGTTCGTGACAGCCTGTTGCTGGCTGGTCTGGCGATTTGTTTGTTGCGAACATTTGTGACTTTGTTTGTGTTTTACCGTCGAACGATGTACTGGCGGGAAGCGTTGATTATCGCCAACATAATGCCGTGGTGCCTGATATATTTTGCCTATTTCGGTGGACAGAACAGCGGGCCAATTGGTTGGCTCGAAGTAAGCGGCATCGTGCTATTCTTATTTGGCTCATACCTAAATTCCGCCAGCGAATATGGCCGCTATAGATGGAAGTCGGAGCCGGCGAACGCTGGACGTCTTTATACAAAAGGCCTGTTCGCACATGTTCGCCATGTCAACTATACAGGCGATGTCGTAATGTTTTCCGGGCTTGCTTTGGTGGCCCATAATATTGCCCTGTTGTTAATTCCGTTCTCCATGGCTTTCATCTTTATGTTGGTGCTTGTGCCGCTGAAGGAAGTCTACCTACGAAATAAATATGGCCGGGAATTCGAAGATTATGCCACCAGGACAAAAATGATTATTCCGTTGGTGATATGAAAATCCTTCCAAAAGGGTCTGTCCCTCTTAGGCGGGAGATTGGAGAAAAACATGCGCAGTTTGCAAGTAGCCGATAAATGGTATGAAACCCGCCGCATCGACGATGATCTGACGCTTGTCTGGGAACCCCATGTGGACCCGCTGCTGCGTTGTAATATCTGGCATGTGCGCGGGCGGGATAAAGATTTGCTGGTCGATACCGGCTTGGGGATGATGCCACTTCGCCCGGCCATCGAACACCTGATCGATAAACCCCTGGCGGCGATCGCGACCCATATCCATCTCGATCACGTCGGCGCCATGCATGAATTCGATGAACGTCTGATCCACCCACTGGAAGCGACAGAACTGGAAAACTATTCCGACGATGTCAGTTTGCGGGTCCGTGATTATGGCGAAAGTGTTGCCGCCTATTTTTTGGCGCGGGACGATTTGGGACCGGACTCACTGTTGATTGATGCCGCCCCCCACGCCGATTGGGACGTCGACGCCTTCGCCATCAAATCCGCAAAGCCGCCCGGACATTTAACGGATGGGCAAATCATCGATCTGGGTGATCGGGTTTTCGAAGTGATGCACCTGCCCGGTCATTCCGTCGGCAGCATCGGCCTTTGGGAAGCCGCCACCGGTACGCTTTTTTCCGGCGACGCGATCTATGACGGCCCGTTGCTGGATGAATTGGCGGACAGCAACATCCCCGACTATGTGACCACCATGAAACGCCTGCGCGACCTCCCCGTCAATGTCGTCCACGGCGGCCACGACACGAGTTTTGGCCGTGAACGGATGGTTGAGATTTGCGACGAATATCTGGCGAAGCGGGCTTAGCGCCGAGTATGAACGGAGAGTAACTGTTAGACGAATTGTCGTTCGAATTCCGCGGAGTGCTGGACATGTGTGTTCGCAAAATGCAAAGAATGTTTAGATTGTTTGCAATTAGCGGGAATGAATAATTCGGATACAGCGAATGTCCTCAGAGTCTGAGAAACAGGTTTTTGACTTCATCCATGCCTATTACAATGAAGAGGGAATGCTTGATTGGCTCTTCGACCTTATATTTCTGGAATTTTTGTTCCAGAGGAATGCAAAGCTATTGGCAAAACTGTCGCTTGAAACAGTTCTTCAAGAAGACATGAAGCTAGATGGGGACAATTTGGATGAATTCTTGTACCCCTTTTTTGAACATTTTGAGATTCAACATTCAAACTATGATTGGTACATCTATACGCATTCTGAAGGCGAACTTAGTGGGTGGCGGAAACCGAAGCGTAAAACAATAGATTTGAAAGTCAGCGATTTAATTAAAGCCGTTGAGCGTGGATATTGGTAAATTGCCGGATAACACAAGAATCCCATGAAACCTGATATTCCTACAGATGCTGCAGAACTCGTTCAAAAGTTTAGGGAAGCGCTGGAAACCCTAAACCGTTCGGAATGGGGTGATGCTTGGCCCGAAGCATCAATCATTGATGATAATCCAACAGCTGGTATTTGTGACGTAGCGCATCAAGTGCTAGCTAGACTGTTGGTAGATCGTTTCAATATCCAAGCATCGATGATTTCAGGGGAAAAGGGAAACAGAATGGGCAAAGACAACTTTGCATCGCATCGATGGCTGCGGATAAACAAAACTTATGTCGATGTAACAGGAGGCAAAAAAGTTGAAATTTCCGACAATCCAACTTTCCATAAAGAATGGAATGGTAAAGATATTGGAACACCAGACTTCAACGATAGTTGGTGGTTTACGTATTGCGCAAAAGCCTATCAAGATATTTCCGAATATCTAGGTTAACGGCGATACGCGTGCAATGTTGCTCGTTATCCCGGACGGCGCTCAAATTGCGGCAGGTCGTCGGGGATATGATGGAACGGTTGCTTGTCGATCGTAAAGATGGCGAGTTGGGGTTTGAAAACACTTGGATCGTCCAACGTGCCAACCTTCAGGACCATGGAATTCGGACGACTAAAAGAACGGTTGCCGATCGCGGTGCCGCAGGTTGGGCAAAACAATCGTGTAACCGGATTTTCTAAGTCGCTTCGGGTGAACTCTTTGGGTTCGCCCATGATAAAACGAAAACCGTCTGCTGGAACGGCGACAATCACGTTTGGGTTCCCCCCAGTGAGGTATTGGCATTCCCGGCAGTGACATTGTGCGCTGGCTTCGAACGCACCCTTTGATTCATACCGTATCTCGCCGCAATAGCAGCCGCCTTCGATTTTCATATCGTTCTCCGTTTCCACAATGATTTTGTTTGAACTTTGACACGACGTCGATAATGTCCCCCAAACAGGGCCGGTCTGCGTCGTCGGTTAAGTCGCCTAAGCCGCTTTGCCGTAGAAGCCTTCGCCTTTTTCCGCCATGTCGCGCAGAAGTTTCGGCGGAGTGAAGCGGGGCCCGTAGGCTTGGGCCATGCGGTCGCAGTCTTCGACGAATTTGTTGATGCCGACCATGTCGATCTGGCTGATCGAGCCGCCGCGATTGGGGGCGAAACCCCAGCCCATGACGCTGCCGACATCGGCGTCGCTGGCATTGGTGACGACGCCTTCTTCCATGCAGCGGGCGGTTTCGATCGATTGCACATACATCAGCCGCTTGATCAGTTCCTGCACATCTGGTTGTTCGGCGCTTTGCGGGAAGTTTTCCTTGAGGCCCGGCCAGAGATGTTTTTCGCCCTTTTCAGGATAATCATAAAAACCTTTGCCGACTTTTTTGCCCAGGCGGCCCAGTTCTTCGACCATCTTTTTGACCATCGGATCGGCCGGCGTCGGGATATATTTGTCGCCCAGATCTTTTTTGGTTTGTTCGGAGATGCGGTGCGAGAGTTCCAGCGACACTTCATCGACCATAGCCAGCGGCCCGACCGGCATACCGGACATTTTGCCGGCATTTTCAATCAGCGCCGGGGCGATCCCTTCGCCCAACATGCACATGCCTTCGCGCACGTAAGTGCCGAAGACGCGGGAGGTGTAGAAGCCGCGGCTGTCATTGACGACAATCGGCGTTTTGCGGATCGCCTGGACATAATCCATCGCTTTGGCGAGGCATTCGTCGGAGGTATTGGCGCCGCGAATGATTTCCACCAACGGCATTTTATCGACCGGCGAGAAAAAATGCAGGCCAATGAAATTGGCGGCGTTTTTGGAGGCTTCCGCCAAGCCAGTGATCGGCAAGGTTGAGGTGTTGGAGGCCATTACCGCGCCTGCCGGCATTACGGCTTCGGCTTGCTCAGTGACCCCGGCTTTGATCTTGCGATCTTCGAAGACCGCTTCGATGACCAGATCGGCGTCGGCCAAACCGGCATAGTCCGTTGTCGCAGTAATTCGCGCCAGTATAGCTTCACCAGCGGCTTCATCCATTCGGCCCCGTCCGACATGTTTTTTCACCAGGCCGGCGGAATAAGTTTTGCCTTTGTCGGCGGCTTCCTGATCCCGGTCGATCAGCACCACGTCGATGCCGGCGGCGGCGCTGACATAGGCGATGCCCGCGCCCATCATACCGGCGCCTAACATGCCGATCTTTTTCGGTTTTGACTTTTCATACCCTTCGGGCCTGCGCGCCAATTTGTTGGCCTCGGTCATGGCGAAGAAAAATCGGATCAGGTTTTTTGCTTCCGGCGTCGAGGCGGTGGCGGCCAAATAGCGTGCTTCAATCTTCAAGCCGGTATCGATATCGGTGATCAAACCTTCATAGACACAGGACATGATGTTTTTCTGGGCCGGGAAATTGCCATAGGTGCGCTTCGCCAACATCGCATTGCCGCCCATGAAAAGTTGCTGGCCCGGCTTGCTGTTGGGGCCGCCGCCGGGGATTTTGAAGCCCTTTTTATCCCAGGGTTTGACCGCGTTCTTCGGCCCTTCATCGAGCAGCCATTGTTTCGCATCCGCCAACAATTCTGCCGCCGGGACAACTTTATCGATCATGCCTAGATTGAGGGCGGCTTTCTGATCCTGTTCTTTGCCTTCCAGCATCATCATCACGGCGGCTTGCATACCGATCATGCGGGGCAGGCGCTGGGTGCCACCAGCCCCGGGCAACAGGCCGACTTTCGCTTCCGGCAGGCCGATCTTGATCCGGCCTTCCGCCGCCGCGACGCGATAATGGCAGGCCAAAGCCAATTCGTAACCACCACCAAGGGCATGGCCGTTGATCGCGGCGGCAAACGGTTTTCCGCAGCTCTCCAGCCTGCGCAGGATGATTTGGATGCGACGAACCCAGTTATAAAGTTCGACCGGATCGCCGCCAGCCGGCACCGACGCCAGATCGGCGCCGACGACAAATTCTTTATGGGCCGAAGCCATGATTGCGCCTTTGCAATTCTCATCCGCGATGGCTTGGTCGACCGCCACTTCCAGCGCCGTAATGGTTTCGTCATTCATCACATTCATGGGCCGATTGCTGACGTCCCAAGTTATCGTGGCGATCCCATCGCCATCGCATTCGTAGTTGATCATTTTATTTTCCTATCGTGGGTCTTAAACCCGTTCGATTATTGTCGCGGTGCCCATGCCGGCACCGACACAGAGCGTGGCCAACGCGGTGGATTTACCAGTCCGTTCCAATTCATCCAACACCGTGCCCAGGATCATTGCGCCGGTCGCACCCAGCGGATGACCCATGGCGATGGCGCCACCATTGACGTTGATATCGTTGTGATCGACGTCGAGGACTTCCATGAAACGCAGGACCACGGCAGCGAAGGCTTCATTCAGCTCCCACACATCGATGTCGTCCTTGCTCATACCTGCCCGCTTCAGGGCTTTTTCCGCCGCGAAAGACGGCCCGGTCAGCATGATCGTCGGCTCCGACCCGATGGAGGCGAAAGAGCGAATGCGGGCGCGCGGCGTCAGGCCGTATTTCTCGCCCATTTCCTTGGTGCCAACCAGCACGGCAGCGGCGCCGTCGACAATGCCGGAGGAGTTGCCGGCATGATGGACATGTTTGATTTTTTCGACTTCGGGATATTTCTGGATGGCGACGCTGTTGAAACCCATGGCTTCGCCCAAGCTTGTGAAGGCGGCATCCAATGAGGCTAGCGACTGCATCGTGGTTTCCGGCCGCATATGCTCGTCATGATCCAGCACCGTCATGTCGTTCATATCTTTCACGGTGACGACGGATTTAGCGAAGCGACCTTCATCCCAGGAATTCTTGGCGCGCTTCTGACTTTCAACGGCGTAGCTATCGACATCGTCGCGGGAATAGCCAAACTTTGTCGCGATCAAATCGGCGGAAACGCCTTGGGGGACAAAATAACTGTGGAAGGCGACCGCTGGGTCGCTGGCCCAGGCGCCGCCGTCGGCCCCCATGGGGACCCGGCTCATGCTTTCGACACCGCCGCCGATCGCCATATCGCTTTGCCCGGACATGATTTGCCCGGCTGCCATATTGACCGCTTCCAGGCCGGAAGCACAAAAACGATTGACCTGCACACCTGCCGTGGTCTCCGCATAGTCTGAATTAATCACCGCGACCCGGGCGATATCGGCGCCTTGTTCGCCAACCGGGGCGACGCAACCGAGGACTACATCGTCCACATCAGCGGTATCGATATCGTTACGATCGCGAATGGCCCGAAGTGCGGTGCTGGCCAATTCGATTGGGGTGACACTATGCAAAGAGCCACTGGCGCGGCCTTTACCGCGCGGCGTCCGGACGGTGTCGTAAATATAGGCGTCTACCATCTTCTTTCCTTCTATCAGAGGCGTCCGCTAAGGACGGCGTATTCTTTAAAGCTTACGGGAAATAATTTCCTTCATGATCTCGTTGGTGCCGGCATAAATCCTTTGCACCCGCGCGTCGGCAAAGGCCCGTGAAATGGGATATTCCCACATATAGCCATAGCCGCCGAACAATTGAAGGCACTCGTCGATAATTTTACACTGCAGGTCGCTGGTCCACCACTTCGCCATCGCCGCAGTTTCCGCATCCAGTTCCCCATTCAACATCAAAGCGATGCATTTGTCGACAAAGGTGCGGGCAACGACGGCTTGGGTTTTGGCTTCCGCCAGTTTGAATTTAGTATTCTGGAAGTCCATGATCGTTTGCCCGAAGGCTTTGCGTTCCTTGGTATAGTCAACTGTCCATTCGACCACGGCTTCCATATTGGCAACGGCACTGATCGATAATTGCAAACGTTCCCAGGCCAATTCTTGCATGAGGTAGACGAAACCCTGGCCTTCCTCGCCCAAAACCTGGCTGGCTGGGATGCGGACATCGTCAAAAAACAATTCCGAGGTGTCTTGCGCTTTCAGGCCCAGTTTTTGCAGTTTTTGGCCTTTGCGATAGCCGTCGGTACCGGTTTCAACCAGGATAAGGCTGGTACCCTTAGCCTCGGCATTGGGGTCGGTCTTCGCCACTAGGATTACTAGATCGGACATGAAGCCATTGGTAATGAAAGTTTTCGATCCATTGATGACCAGTTCATTGCCGTCTTTGATGGCTGTCGTTCGCACCGCTTGCAAATCGCTGCCAGTGCCAGGTTCGGTCATGGCGATAGCGCCAATGATCTCGCCAGAGGCCATTTTTGGTAGATATTTCTGTTTTTGCTCTTCACTGCCATAACGCAGAATATAGGGTGCAACGATTTCGGAATGCAGTCCGAAGCCCGGCCCGGTCGCACCGACCCTGGCCAGTTCTTCCATCAAGATGATGCTGTAACGACGATCGGCGCCGGCGCCGCCATATTCTTCCGGCATGCTGGCGCAAAGCAGGCCAAGTTCGCCGGCCTTCAACCAGGCTTCGCGGCTGATATTGCCGTCCTTTTCCCATTGCTCGTGATGCGGCATGATCTCTTCTTCGCAGAAACGGCGAACCGTGGCGCGGAAGATGTCATGTTCTTCGTCGAAAATCGTCCGGGGGATAGCGTTCATAGGAATATTCCAGGTTAGGCGGCGGCGGCCAGTTTGAAGCCCTGCTCAATAGCGGCCAGCGCGTTCAATTCTTCGGCCTTGAAGGCGCCACCGATTAAATGATTGGTCACGCCAGCGGCATCCAACTCGGCCTGCAAGTCGCGCAGGCTTTCCTGCCCGGCGCAGATGACAATATTATCGACGTCCAAGATTTTGGCCTCGCCACCGACGGTAATATGCAAACCGGCATCATCGATTTTGTCGTAACTGACGCCGGCAATCATCTCGATCCCCTTTATTTGCAAACCAAGATTTATGGCCCAGCCGGTGGTTTTGTTGAGGCCACGGCCGACCCGGGTTTCTTTCCGCTGCAATAAGGTAATTTGTCGCGGTGAGTGCATTTGTGGTCCCTCCGGCGTCAGTCCGCCGCGATCTTTGAATTCCTTGTCGATGCCCCACTCTTTTAAAAACTTGTCGATATCCGGTTTCGCCGGATCGCCCGGACCATCGGGATGGGTGAGAAATTCGGCGACGTCGAAACCGATACCTCCGGCACCAACGACAGCTACTTTCTCGCCAACCTTGGCACCGTCGCGCAAAACCTCAATGTAGGATAATACCTTGGTGTGACCGATGCCCGGAATATCCGGCATCCGCGGCGTGACGCCGGTTGCCAAAATGACTTCGTCGAAGTTTCCGTCGATCAATGTGGTGGCACTGGCCTTGCTATTCAGACGGACCTCAACCTCTAAGATTTCCAGGCGGCGGCGGTAATAACGAATGGTCTCGCCATAATCTTCTTTGCCCGGAATGGCCATCGCCATGTTGAATTGTCCGCCCAAGCGGTCGGCGGCTTCGAACAAAGTGACCTTGTGGCCGCGCGCAGCAGCGATTTCCGCATAAGACATGCCGCCCGGGCCGGAACCGACTACGGCGATATTCTTGATCACGCTAGCCGGCTGATAATTCAACTCGGTCTCGTAACAAGCGCGTGGATTGACCAGACAAGTGCAAAGCCGGCCAGCGAAGATGCGATCCAGACAACCTTGATTGCAGCCGATGCAGATATTGATCTCATCAGCTTTGTCTTCAATGGTTTTTTTGACAAAATCCGCGTCCGCCAACATCGGCCGGGCCATCGACACCATGTCGGCTTGGCCGCTGGCAATAATTTCCTCCGCTTGCGCCGGATTGTTGATGCGGTTCGAGGTGATGATGGGGATATTGACTTCGCCCATCAGACGATTGGCGGTCCAGACGAAGGCACCGCGTGGGACCATATGGGCGATCGTCGGGATGCGGGCTTCGTGCCAGCCGACGCCGCTATTGAGTAAGGTTGCACCAGCCGTTTCCACTGCCTTCGCGACCTGAACAATTTCTGCCCAGGTCAAGCCGCCCTCGACCAGATCGAGCATGGAGGAGCGATACATGATGATGAAGTCGGGCCCGCACACTTCGCGAGTGCGCCGGACCACATCAACCGCTAATCGGGCGCGGTTTTCAAAGCTGCCGCCATATTCATCGTCCCGCTGATTTGTTCTGGGCGCCAGAAATTGGGTCAGCAAATAACCTTCCGAGCCCATGATTTCAACGCCGTCGTAACCAGCTTCGCGGGCCAGTTTGGCACAATTGGCATAGTCTTCGATGGTTTGTTTAACGCCAGCCAGGCTGAGCGGTTTGGGGCCGAAAGGCGTGATCGGGGATTTCACGTCAGAGGCGGAGACACATTCTTCATGGCGGGAATAACGCCCCCCATGCAGGACTTGCATCAAGATCTTGCCGCCATGGTTATGCACTGCGTTGGTAATCAAATGATGACCGCTATCGATGCTGTCATCACTCAGGATACTGTCTCCCAGACCCAATCGGCCATCGCTATTGGGTGCATAACCACCGGTGACGATCAAGCCGACTTCGCCGCGCGCCCGTTCGGCGAAAAATGCGGCCTGTTTCTCAAATCCGCCTGGCGTTTCTTCTAAGCCGGTATGCATCGAGCCCATAAGCACGCGGTTTTTCAGCTTGGTGAAGCCAAGATCGAGCGGCGATAGAAGGTGCGGATAGGGCGATGTCATAGCTAGTTTCCGGTGTTGTTGAATAGGGCTTAGATGTCGTCCAGCTGCACGCCTTTGTCAGCTAAAGATTTTTCGAGCTGGCGGCAGACGTCTTCCAGCTCTGCCGTAGTGCTGTCGATGTCGCGGCGTTGCTGAGCCAATATATCGAGGCGTTCGCGGCTGCGTTTTAAGGTCAATTTCAATTGTTCGATACGATCGTCACTATGATCATAAAGGTCCAAGACTTCCTTTATTTCCGCAAGGCTGAAGCCCAGGCGTTTGCCGCGAAGGATCAGGATCAATCGCCCTCGGTCACGTCGATTGTAGATCCGCGCTGTGCCCTCGCGATGTGGTTGGATCAATTCCTTGTCTTCGTAGAAGCGGATTGAACGCGGCGTAACAGCAAATTCCGCTGCTAATTCGGCGATTGTGTAGGTCGTCTCGATCCCGTCACGGTCATTGTCATCCGCTTCGGTGTTGCGCGGCTGCGCTAAATTCATCCTGTCCGATGCCTTCTGTGCCGTCGTAAATTTGCAGCAGACTATAGTTGCCGTTTACGTAAACGTCAATTTCAACTGATGACTGTCTCAATGCGCAAATTTGCCTTGACCTTCCCCTGGCTGGAATAGTGATTTTGCCAGAAAAATTTGAGAGCATAATATGAATGCAAAATTGTCAAGATGGCTCGTGGTTGCTGTCGCGATACTAATCGCCGGCGCGATTTATTGGTGGCAGCAAAGACCGAATACGCATGACACCGCTGTCAATGTGAAAGTTCCGATACTGACTGCAAAAGCCGAAGTCGGCGGTCGTAATTTTAACAAGTACTGCAGTCGCTGCCATGGGCAAAACGCCGCCGGCACCGGCCAAGGTCCACCATTGATACACAGAATATATAATCCTAATCACCATGGCGATCAGTCATTCTATCGTGCGGCAGCTAGTGGCGTGCGGGCGCATCATTGGCCCTACGGCAACATGCCACCCGTCCCCGACGTGTCTAAGGCAGAGCTTGAAAATATTATCCGCTTCATCCGTGAACTGCAGCGCCATAACGGCATCGGCTAATGATCCGCGAAAGCTTCAATGCTAACGCTGTTTCGCCGCTGTTCCATTGGCGTCGTCAACCAAGCTTGCCAATTCTGCCAATATCGCCTGGCCAACCGGGTCGTCGCGGCCGCGGACGTTTTGTGAGACAATCGCGATCATCGCTGAAATATGGGCTTCGATGATCACAAAATCCGACTGCGTCAATGGTCGTGGCTGATCGAACATCTGACACAATGTATCGCCCAGATTTGTCAATAACGGAAAATCGAGGGACCCCCCCAAGCCCTTTAAGTCGAATGACATGCGGTACAAGCTGCTCAAAGTGACTTCACCACCCTTGCGATAGGTGTCGATAGCGGATTGCATATCCTTGATATCCGACAGCAAGGTTTCATTCAGACTGACTGCCATCGCTTCCACAGCTGCTTCTGCAGCCGCGAGGGATGCAGAATTAATTTCGATTGTCCGACCTTGAAACATTCTTTGCAAAGTATTTGGCGGCTGAATAAACTTTGCGGCGGCACGCTCTGGCATCGATATCTTCCTTATTAGACGACAATCTCAGTCAAAGATGATTCGCAATCTGTTATTCCGTTGAAAGCACAAAAACGGGCGAATCATCGGATTTTGAATAGTACCACACCCCAACTGCCGTCATCACGCCAACGAGCAAAAATACCAGCCGATAAGCAATCGGCTCGGCAATACCAAGATCACTTGGAAAAAGATCGACGATCAGGCCAGTGCCCCATTGCATTAGAAATACGCCAAACACACCGAACAAGTTCATCATCGTATTAGCGCGCCCGACCATGTGATCAGGGAAAAAGGCCCGGCAGTGGGTTTGCAGGGTGACATAATATCCTTGGCTCACCATCACGCCGATCATCATGGCGATCGACAACCACATATTCATCTGGCCAAAAGCGGCAAGCACAAGGAAACAAAACGCCAGGACGATGCCGCTGGTTACGACAACTTTCCGTCGTGAATTGAAAACCCGATCCAGCGGCCCGATCAAAATAAGACCGATCGGATTGGCGATCGCCATGGCCAATAACACATTGCCGCGCTGCAGCGGGTCAAGGCCGAAGACATCGGTTAGATAGGAGGCCCCCCAGAGGCCCAAAATCACCATACCGGGGCCAAAGGTGATCGTCATCATTACCAGTAAATACCGCATTTGCGGATGGCGCAGAATTTCAACCAAGCCGCCGACGGCTTCAACCAAACCTTTCGGTCTTTCACCTTGCGGCACATAGTCCGGAGGCGAATCGCGTAGGATAATTGTTGCTGCGAACATCAACGCAACCGCAACCGCGGCAACACTCAAAAATGTATCGACCCGGCCCCAGCTGACAACCGCAAAGGCCAGGGGTGCAGTTGCCGCGATGCCGCCGACATTGCCGACGGCAATTGTCCAAGAGGAGATGGTGGCGTATTTTTCCGTAGGAATCCAACGGGCATAGACAACAAAGGTCGTCACTGCCATGCCGCCATAGCCGAAGCCCATCAACATGCGCCCGGCGATCAAACTGATGGCGCTATCGCCGGTGGCGTAGATCACAGTGCCGATGGCGGCGATGCCGGCTGCGACGGGGGCGATTTTGCGTGGTCCAAAGCCATCCAAAAGTAGGCCTAACGGCAACTGAAAGGCTGCCGAGGCCAGAAAATAGATGCCGGCGATTAGGCCCAACATATCGGCGCTTAACATCAACTCGCGTTCCAATACCGGCGTCATCACACTGGAGGAGACCCGATGGAACTGCCCGGCGCCGAACAACAGAGCAAACAGAAAGAACATGGCGATAGCGCGGCCGGGTATCTTCACCGAAGACATGGACAGGAAACTCCAATTCCCGCCAATGAAGGCGGTGGTGACGCGAATGCGCCGTGCAACAAAGAAGGAAATCTCGCGATTGCGGATCGTTAGGGCTATATAAACCCTTATGACGGTAAAGACAAAATCATTGCAACTGCCGCAGCGGTTCCAGAGTTGGTTCAACGGAAAAGGTTGGACCCCCAGACCTCACCAATTGGATACCTTGACAGCCGCGAAGTTGGGGGAAAACGTGTTGTTGACGGCGCCCACTGGTGGCGGCAAAACATTGGCAGGGTTTTTACCGGCACTTACGGATCTAGCGGCACAAACGTCTTTGGAGCCGCATATTCATACGCTTTATCTGTCGCCGTTGAAGGCCTTGGCGGTCGATGTGGCGCGCAATCTGATGGCGCCGGTGGCGGAAATGGCGCTGACTATCAATGTCGAAACCCGCACCGGCGATACCCCGCAGTCGCGCCGTCAACGACAACGCCGCTACCCGCCGCATATTTTGATGACAACGCCGGAGCAACTGGCGCTATTATTGTCCTATCGCGACAGTGATCGATATTTTCGACATCTCAAATATGTCGTGATTGATGAATTGCATGCCCTGGTCGGCAATAAACGGGGCGATTTGTTGGCCCTTGATCTAGCCCGTCTCAATCGTTTGGCGCCCGCTGCGGTTCGCATTGGGTTGTCGGCGACGGTGGCGCGGCCGCCGGTGCTGGCGGATTACATAAGCTATGGCGGCAACGTAACGATTGTCCGTGGGGAGCCAGGACCCAGAGCAGAAGTTTCGATCCTCACCTCGGACGAGCGGGTGCCATGGGCCGGGCACTACGCGCGCTATGCCTATCCGGCAGTTTATGAGGTGATCCGGCAAAACGATACCACCTTGGTATTCGTCAACACCCGGGCGCAGGCGGAGATTATTTTTCAGGAACTCTGGCGACTGAACGAGGACGGTCTACCGATCGCGCTGCATCACGGCTCTTTGTCGACGGAGCAGCGACGCAAAGTCGAAGCGGCGATGACCCGCGGCGATTTGCGCGCTGTGGTTTGCACCTCGACCCTCGATTTGGGGATCGATTGGGGTGCGGTTGATCTGGTTGTGCAAATTGGCGCCCCGAAAGGGCTAAGCCGTCTGACCCAACGTATTGGTCGGGCCAATCATCAACTTGATGTGCCGTCGAAAGCATTGTTGGTGCCATCAAATCGTTTTGAAGTGCTGGAATGTCAGGCGGCCGCCGAAGCAGTCGGCGAAGGGGAGTTGGATGACGAACCTATGCCCGCCGGCGCTTTGGACGTGCTGGCCCAGCATCTTGTTGGCATGGCGTGCGGTGAACCGTTTCACGCCGACGCGCTTTTTCACGAAATTGGCCAAGCCGCCCCCTATCGTGCCTTGACCCGGGAGACGTTTGCCCGGGTTCTCGATTTCGCCGCGACCGGTGGTTATGCATTGCGGCGCTATGATCGATATCATCGTTTGCGCCGCAACAAAGACGGCAGCTATCGGATCGCCAATGCAACGACAGCCCGACAGTACCGTATGAATGTCGGCACCATTGTACAAAGTGCGATGATCAAAGTCCGTCTCAGGCGGAGCCGTATTCTGGGCGAAATCGAAGAGGGTTTTATAGAGCAGTTGGCGCTTGGAGATACTTTTGCTTTCGCCGGTGAAATATTGCGTTTCGAAGGTTTGCATGAAATGCAGGCGATTGTTACCCGAACAAAAAGCAATGAGGCCCAGGTGCCTTCTTATTATGGCGGAAAATTTCCGCTTTCGACTTTTTTAGCCAGCCGCGTGCGGGATATGTTGGCCGACCAAAGCCGGCATCAAGGCCTGCCGGATTATGTCCGCGAGTGGCTCAACATTCAAACCTGGCGGTCGGTATTACCGCGGGCGGATGAGATGCTGGTCGAAACCTTCCCACGCAATCAGAAATATTACTTGATCGCCTATCCTTTCGAAGGGCGTCTGGCGCATCAAACCCTGGGCATGCTGTTGACCCGGCGGATGGAACGGGCGGGTCTGCGACCACTTGGTTTTGTGGCCTCAGAATACGCTTTGGCGGTATGGAGCCTGCGCCCGGTTGAAGATGTAGCACCGTTGTTTGCAGAGGATATGCTGGGCGACGATCTGGAAGAATGGCTGGCGGAATCAAACCTGATGAAGCGCAGTTTCAAGAACGTGGCGATCATTGCTGGCCTGATCGAACGACGCTTCCCGGGGCAAGAAAAAACCGGCCGTCAGATGGCCGTGTCATCCGATCTGATCTATGACGTCTTGCGCGAATACGAACCGGATCATGTGCTGCTGCAGGCGACACGACACGATGCTGCGCGTGGTTTGTTGGATGTGCAGCGGGTTGCCAATATGTTGAAGCGGGTGCAAGGGCAGATCCGCCATCAACGTCTGCAACGAATTTCACCGCTGGCAGTGCCTTTGATGTTGGAAATCGGCCGCGAGGCCATCCAAGGTCAAGCGATGGAAGATCTGCTTACCGAAGTGGCCGAAGGCCTGGTCGACGAAGCTAGCCGTTTGCTCTAAACTTGCGACCCGACCGTTTGCCTTGATGCGGTTCCGGAAAACCGAAAAAAGGATCGATCATGCAGGCGGCTGTCTTACGGAATGGCGAGATCTTAGTCGACGAGGTGGCGGTACCGCAACCGTGTGCGGGCCAGGTCTTGGTGAAAACCCTGGCTTGCGGAATTTGCGGTTCTGATCTGCATGCGGCTCAACATGGTCCGAGACTGTCGCGAAATGACACCGAAGGCGGGCTCTTCGGGGCGATAGATTTCAACCGTGATCTGGTCATGGGGCACGAGTTCTGTGCTGAGATCATCGAATATGGCACCGAAACGAAAAAGCGGTTGCCGATTGGCCAACAGATCTGTTCGGTGCCCGTAACCCTGGCTGGCAACGAACGTCTGACGGTTGGTTATTCCAACAAAATTCCCGGTGGTTACAGCGAATATATGGTTTTAAGCGAAGCGCTATTATTGCCCGTTCCGGATGGCTTGCCGATTGAACTCGCTGCCTTAACGGAACCGATGGCGGTTGGTTATCACGCCGTCGAGAAAGCCAAGGTGACAACCGCAGACGTGCCTTTGGTAATTGGCTGCGGTCCGGTTGGACTGGCGGTAATATGGGCCTTGAAGCGCAAAGGAATAGTCCCATTGTTGCGGCCGACTATTCCCCTTTGCGGCGACAAATGGCGGAAGTGATGGGCGCTGATTGCATCATTGACCCCGCTGTTGAAGCACCTCATAACGCCTGGCGTTTGCAGGCCATAATTGATCGTGAAGCCTCCATTGAAGAAGCCTTGTCGGCAGCGGCCGACGCCTTGCGACCGGCAGTGATATTCGAATGCGTGGGTGTGCCCGGGATTATTGCCGACATTATCGCGCGATCACCGCGGGATGCGCGGATTGTTGTTGTCGGCGTCTGTATGGAGGAGGATCGGTTCCAACCCTATCAAGGGATAATAAAGGAAATCGCCCTGCAGTTTGTGCTCGGGTATACACCTGAAGAATTCGCCGACACTCTGCATCTAATCAATGAGGGGCAAGCAAATTTGGCGGGTTTGATAACAGGCGAAGTAGATTTGGCTGGCGTTGCTGGTGCTTTCCAGGATCTGGCTTCTCCTGACAAGCACGCGAAAATAATGGTGCGGCCCTAACGGCCCAACGTTCGCTCAGAAAAATGAATTAGAAATTTGTCGCGACTATTGCGTAGCGCTTGGATGGGAGTCGTCCCATTCCTTAGCCATTTTTTGTGCCATGGCAACTTGATTTTGTGTTAGCTGATCTGTCAACACATCGCGTGAGACTGCGGCGTCCGTGTGCCCGGCCGCGGCAGCTAGATTGTACCACATATGGGCTTTTAACGGATCGGGATCGACCACAATGCCTTTGTCGTAGAAATAACCCATGGAGTTCATGGCGCGAACTTCACGCCCCGCGGCTGCTTGTAAATAATGTTCATGGGCAATTTTCAGATTTCGGGTCACCCCTCGACCGGTTTCATACATGAAACCGATAAAAAAGATCGCCCGATTGTGGCCATTGTCGGCCAGAACCTGAAAATGTTTCAATGCCAATACAAAATCACCGTCGGAATATGCTTCTTTTCCGGCTTCATACGAAGCGACGACTTTTTTTTCCTTTAGTTCCATTTTTTTGGCAGCTTGTGCCGGAAACCAAACCAAGGACGCTGCAATTACTAACCATAAAAACCGAGACATAATTCATCCACGATCAATTGTTGACCCACAAATTCATAACATTAGGCGGAATCCTAACCGAAAGTACGAAGTAAAACCACCCGATTATCGAAACTTGAGACGGTATTAGTTCGATTGCGTGAATAACGGGATCGAATTGTTGCACTTCTACCACCGTTTCGGCAGTGTGGTTTTATAGCGGATATCGTAAATTGTCCGCACCTGATAGAGGTTGATTGGCTGGAAAACATGGATATTACGATCATCGGTGGTGGTGTCATAGGCGCCGCAATTGCTCATTTCCTGAGTTTTCATACGGCTTTCTCTGGGCGCATATGCGTCATCGAACGCGATCCGACCTATGAAATTTGCGCCACAACCCGATCCTGGGGTGGAATTCGGCATCAATTCTCCTTAAAGGAGAATATTGCCGTATCTCAATATATGACTGAGTTTATGCAAGAACTACCGACCCGTCTGGCGATTGACGATAATTTGGTTGATATTGGCTTCAAGGCACAGGGTTATCTGTTTTTGGCGACAGAAGCGGGTTTACCCATGTTGGAACAGGCGGTTGCCACCCAGAACGAATATGGTGCCGCGACGGAATTGTTAGGTCCCGCCGATCTGGCAACCAAGTTTCCCTGGCTGAACATAGACGATTTGGCGGGTGCTGCGTTTGGTCCGGTGGCGGAAGGTTGGTTGGATCCGCATGCCCTATTGACAGGCTATCGCCAACGGGCCCGCGCTGACGGCGTTGAGTTTATCCATGATGACGTTGTCGCTTTGCACGCCGGTTCAGATCGGATCGAAGCTGTTGAACTAAAATCTAGAGGACGAATGCCGACCGGCATCGTGATCAATGCGGCAGGTCCCTGGGCCGGGCAGATTGCAGCCATGGTTGACATAATTTTGCCGGTCGAACCGCGCAAACGCATGACTTATGTTTTCGACTGCCGGCACCAGTTCCCCCCCATGCCGCTGACCATTAACCCAAGCGGATTGGCCTTCCGTCCCGAAAGTGGGCAATTTCTGGCATTGCAATCTCCACCTGAAGATGAAGATAAAATGGCGCCGGACCTCGACCTTGAACTTACGGCTTTCGAAACTGATATCTGGCCGCAACTGGCAACGCGGGTGCAAGCCTTTGAAGCGATTAAGTTATCCAGCGCCTGGGCTGGATTTTACGATTACAATTTTTTCGATCAGAACGGCATTATCGGGGCCCATCCCGAACTTGCGAATTTCTATTTTTGCAATGGTTTTTCCGGCCATGGCATTCAACAAGCCGCCGCGGCCGGGCGTGCCATCATGGAATTGATCACAACAGGTTCATTTCAAAGCCTTGATCTGGGCCGGTTTGGATATGAACGCGTGCTGAACAATAGGCCTATTTATGAAGTGAATATCATTTGATGAAGCAGGCGCCATGAAAGCCGGCGAACAACGCATTGTCAGTCGGATCATTCTGGCGCTTTGCGTCACGTTGACGCTCCTTTACCTTGGATTTTTTGTCCACGGTTACATGCAGGCGACCGATTATGTGGGTAAACAAGGATTGCCGCTGGCGAATGATTTCACAGCTTTTTGGGCAGCCTCTCATTTGGTATTGGAGGGGCGATCAGCGCTTGTTTACGACCTGCTGGCGCTGCGGGACGCGCAATCGGTTGCTGTCCCAGCGATGGACTGGAGCGCCAGTTTCATTCGTTGGAATTATCCGCCCAGCTATTTTTTTGTCATCTGGCCACTGGCGTTCCTGGACTATTACCCATCTTTCGTCGCTTGGTCGGTTTTCACATTAATTGCCTATGCCGCCGTCGGTTTGGCGATTTACCGACATTATTTGACACCTTGGCTGCTGGCGGCATTTCCAGGCACCCTTGTCTGTTTGTCCAGTGGCCAAAATGGCTTGCTGACCGCGGCAATTCTAGGCCTGGGCTTTCGCCTGCTGCGGGAACAGCCGATTTTGGCTGGTGTTTGTTTCGGCATTCTAAGCGTGAAACCGCAAATAGCGCCCTTGGTGCCTGTCCTACTGATTTGTTGCCGCCAATGGACCGCCTTTGCCAGCGCTGCGGTAACGACCGTCCTCGCGATTGTCGCGAGTGGCCTGGTTTTTGGTTGGGACGATTGGCAGGCGTTTATTACCGCCGCTGGTGAGCTTGGTGCAACGATGGAAAATACCATCGCGCCGCTTTCGCGAATGCCAAGTGTTTATGCAACATTGCGGCTGCTCGAGGTGCCAGCAAGCTTGGCAATGGGTGCCCATTTTACTATTGCCGTTGGTGTCGTCGTGACAGTTGCGCGATCTTGCTGGCGCCATGGTGCAACGGACAATAACATCGCCTTGGCGATCATCGGCGGCTGTTTGATATCGCCTTACATCCTGGACTATGACCATACAATTCTAGCGATCGCACTGTTGTTCATGGCGCGGGCGGGCGGGCAGTTTCCGCGTTGGCAAACCTATTTGATGATTTTGCTCTGGTTCAGCCCGATCCTCAATCCGGTGGCGACAAGTTATCTGGGCCTGCAATTATCGTGGGTATTGTTGATAATAATTGTTTATATGGGCCACCAGCGTGCCGCCAGGTTAAGCATCTAATCGTTCAAAGCAGGCAGCCAGGCCCTCGCGATAACTCGGATATTTGAGCCGCACACCCAGTTCATCTTTGATGCGATCGTTTTTGACTTTTTTATTGTCAGTGTAAAAACTTCGCGCCATCTCGCTCAGTTGCGCATCATCGAAGGGGATTTCCGGTGGGGCTTCGAGGCCTAACAAACCTGTAGCATATTTGATGACGTCTTGCGGTGGCGCAGCTTCGTCGTCGCAGACATTGTAGACCGCGCCGGGACTGGGGCGGGCGAAGGATTGCATCAGGGTCTGCGCCAAATCGTCGACATGAATACGACTGAACACCTGCCCCGGTTTGACGATCCGTCGGGCCTGTCCCGACTTTAAGGTCACGAATGCGTTGCGGCCGGGTCCATAGATGCCTGCCAGGCGAAAAATATGCACAGGCAGGCCGTGGTGACGCCACAAACTTAACCAGGCTTCTTCCGCCGCTTGCCGGTACTGGCTGCGGGTATTGCTAGGGTTGAGGGGGGTTTGCTCGTCAACCCAATCGCCATCATGGTCGCCATAGACGCCAGTCGTCGACAAATAACCTAACCATTTCAAAGATTTGAGTTGTTCCAGGTCACGATGATGCTGTCGCAGCACCGGATCGCCGTCCGCATTTGGTGGCGTCGAAATGAGCAAATGACTTACGCCCTCAAGATAAGCGGTAAAATTGTCCAATGGCGCCGAGCCATCGTAGAGATAGATCGGAACCTCCGACGATATTAAAGCCTCAGACTGTTCCCCGGCCCGGGTGGTGCCGGTGACTAGCCATCGCCGCAGGCGCAATGCACGCGTCAACGCTGTGGCGCTATAGCCCAGGCCGAAACAAAAAAGATGGCCACTTTCCATAAATCCGACTTTCGTTATTTTGCCTTGCAGGATCGACACTTTCGACGGATATGTATGGCCATGCAAGCTTATCGATACATATTTCTCCTGATTTCTGTTTTGGTTCTGCTGCCACAGCAAGGCTTATCTGAAGAAGATAAAAAGAAGGACAGTTTGGGGCAGCCGGTCGATCCCGCCCGGCAGTATGCGGCTTGTGTAAAATTGAGTGAAAGTGATCCAAAGCAGGCCTATGAAAATGCCAATATTTGGCGGGCTAAAGGCGGGGGGGCCGCGGCCAGGCATTGCGGCGCCCTCGCGTTGGCGGCGCAGCAGGATTATGAAGGCGCGGCATTAGAGCTTGAACAAATGGTTGATATGCTGGCTGACGGCGCCGGGCCCACGCCAGGCGAAGGCTTGGCGCAGGCGGCCAATGCCTGGTTACTGGCCGGTCGACTGGACAAAGCCAGGGCCCGTATCGACGAAGCTTTGAAGCTGGAACCGGAAGCCGTCGATTTCATGCAGGATCGCATACGTATTCTGGCCGCGGGCAAGGATTGGGACGCGGTATTGACCCAGGTTCAAGCCGCCCTCAAACTAGACAACAAAGACGCTGGTTTGCATGTTCAGCATGCCGCTGCGCTGCGTCATCTGCAGCGAAATCAACTCGCGGCAGAAGCGTTGGCAGAAGCTTTCGCGCGGGACGGCGGCAGCGCTGCCGGGCTTCTGGAACAAGGTTTGATCCGCGAACAGGCCGGCGATCTGGTTGGTGCGAAAAATTCCTGGCAAGAAGCGGTTGACCGGTTTGGTCCTACTCTGTCGGCAAAAGCGGCGGCAGAGCATATTGATCGTTTGGAAAACCCGCGCCCGCAAAAGTCGGAGAAGTCGGTGAAAGCACCGGCAAAAGCACCCCCGCCAACAACCAAGAATTAATCAAGCCGTTCGCGCCCACTCCAACATGACGTCTTGGTCTGTTTCCGATTTCGCATGTGTTTCCCGGACCCCAGCCATTTCCATAGGTGCCAAAATTTGCGCCAATGCCCAAACGGCCATAGCGCGAACTAGCGGCGACGGGTCGCGGAGGTTCGGTGTAACTGGACCGATAAGATCTCGATTGCCGCTGTTACCGGCGGCGATTAGAACATTGCGGATGAAGCGGTCACGACCCAATCGCTTCACCGGGGAAGCCGTAAATAACTGTCGGAACGCCGCGTCGTCCAAGGTGAGCAATTGTGACAGGGCCGGGTCCCGTAACTCTTCCCGCGCCTGCAATTTGGTTTCTTGTCCGGCTTTGGCAAATTTGTTCCACGGACAGACCGCCAGACAATCGTCACAACCGAAAATGCGATTGCCAATGGCGGCGCGGAACTCCGGCGCGATATGGCCCTGGTGTTCGATCGTCAAATAAGAAATACAACGCCGGGCGTCTAGTTGGTAGGGCGCGACAAAGGCATCAGTCGGGCAAATGTCGAGACAGCGCCGACAGTCCCCACAATTGTCCGGGTGCGCTTCGTCCGGTGGTAATGCCAGATCCGTATAAATTGCCCCCAAGAACAACCAGGCGCCATAATCGCGGGATACCAAGTTGGTATGTTTGCCCTGCCAGCCAAGACCGGCAGCGGCAGCCAGCGGTTTTTCCAGAACTGGCGCGGTATCGACGAAGACTTTCAATTGCGCGCCGAAATTCCGCGCCATCCAGCGGCCAAGTTCTTTGAGCCGCTTTTTCACCACATCATGATAATCCCGACCCTGCGCGTAACAGGAAATGTTGCCCAAATCGCGGACGCCAAGGCGTAACAATGGGTCTTCATCCGGGCCATAATTCATCGCCAGCATGATCACGGCCTTGGTCTCCGGCCATAGCTCAAACGGACTTTGCCGGCGCTCCCGTTTGGCGACTAACCAGTTCATGTCGCCATGCCGCTCAAGATCGAGGAACTCAAGGAAATGTTGGCCGGCTTTATCAACCGCATCAGGGGCGGCAATCGCACAGGCGGCAAAGCCAAGGGCGGTGGCCTCCGCCTTGATCCGTTCGGCGATTTCAGAAGTCGAGATCGGCATAATGCATCGGTGGCGGCATGCCCGGCACATGTTCCGCCAGGATCAGGCGGAAGCTCGGGCGTGATTTGATCCGGGCGTACCAGTCTTTGGCATTGGGATATTTGTCCCAGGCGATATCACCCAAATAGTCGAGGCTGGAGAGGTGCGCAGCGGCAGTAATATCGGCAAGCGAAAAATGTTCGCCGGCGAGCCAGTTTCGCCGATCCACCAGATAACTGACATAATCTAAATGGGGCCCAATATTTTGCAGTGCCGCACGGATCAGACCGGCATCGGGCTGGCCTTCGCTGCGGAACCGCTTCATGAATTTTTCGCGCAGCAAATAGCCGGCGACTTCACTATAAAATTTTTCATCGAACCAGGCCGTGAGCCGGCGAATTTCCGCCCTTTCTGTTGCCTCTTCGCCCATTAAGGGCGGTTCGGGATGGCGTTCGTCCAAATATTCGCAAATCGCCTGGCTATGGCAAAGACCGTTGCCAGCGTCTTCAACCAGGACCGGCACTAGCCCCGATGGGTTCAAGGTCAGGAATTCCTGTCGTCGCTCCCAATATTTTTCGAGCGACAGATCGAATTCCAGTTTCTTCTCGCCCAAGACGATCGCGACCTTGCGGGAATAAGGAGATAACCAATAATGATAGAGCACACGCATGAGAATGATTTTATGGTACTTTTCGCTCTGATGAAATCACCAGATTGGTAAATAGTGGCGTTCTGCCAAAAAAATGTTACGCCGCTTGCGGGCCGCGGATCAAATTACCTGGCCGGATGACGGTTAGTCGTCAACGAACCTTGCCGAAACAAGTCCGTAACTCATCAACAAATACTTCCGGTTTTTCCATCGCTGCGAAATGGCCGCCGCTATCAAGTTCATTCCAGTGGATGATGTTCTTGATATCCTGTTCGGCCCAATGGCGGGGCGGGCGAAAGATGACTTTCGGAAAGATGCTGCAGCCAACTGGAATATCGATTTGGTGCGGCGAGGCCTTGCCGAAACTTTCCCAATAGATACGACCGGACGAGGCGCCAGTGCCCGGCAGCCAATAGAGCATGACATTGTCCAATAACTCATCCTTGCTCAGGACATTTTCTGGACGTCCGTTGCAATCCATCCAGGACCAGAATTTCTCGATGATCCAGGCGGCTTGCCCAATTGGCGAATCGACCAAGCCATAACCTAAGGTTTGTGGACGTGTGCCCTGCTGCTTGGAATACCCGCTGTCCCAATCCTGATAATGTTTCAAGCCGTCCAAAGCTTCCTGTTCTCGCGACGTTGGGTTTTTTGGATCTTCCATATGCGGGCGCGCCGATACCATATTCAGATGGATGGCCTTGCAATGATCGCCATCATGGGCGCCGATCATGCGGGTGATCATCGAGCCCCAATCGCCACCTTGGGCGAAATAACTCTCATAGCCCAGGCGCGCCATCAGCTTTGCCCAAGCGTCACCGATCTTTTCGACTTTCCAACCGGGTGTCGTTGGTTTGCCGGAAAAGCCGAAACCGGGCAGGGAAGGGGCGATGATATGAAAGGCGTCGCTGGCTTTGCCACCATGGGCGACCGGATCGCTGAGCGGGCCAATCACTTTCATGAATTCGAGCACCGAGCCGGGCCAGCCATGGGTCAGCAACAGCGGGACCGCGTCCGGTTCTGGTGAGCGGACATGGAGGAAATGAATGTCGACGCCATCTATTTCCGTCTTGAACTGGGAATGATCGTTGAGCATCTGCTCACATCGCCGCCAGTCGTAATCGGTCAGCCAATAGGTGCAGATTTCCTTCATATAGGCCAGCGGAATGCCCTGCGACCAGTCATCGGGGGTTTCTTCGTCCGGCCAACGGGTGGCGGCAAGGCGGGCTTTCAGATCATCCAGTTCGGCTTCAGGAATGGCAAGATTAAAGGCGGTGACGCGGTCGTTCATGGCAGTTTAGGTCCTTTGCAATTGTCTGATCTTTATCCTATTCAAAACGATCAGGCCTGCCACGGTTTTTTTTGATCGTGCCACGTTTCGTTTTACTGTCCATCCGTCGACGTTTGGCACTAAGAGACGGCCTTGTCGGTCGCCGCCGCTTTGGCGTTATGGCGGCCTGTCGGATCAGCTCAATCAGTCGATCTAACGCATCTTGGCGATTGCCCGCTTGATGACGGAAGCGCCGCGCTTCGATGATGATTACCCCGTCCCGGGTCATACGCCGACCAGCAATGACCCGCAATCGCCGCAGTATCGCTTCGCTTAACGCCGGGCTATTAGCAGCGTCGAAGCGCAATTGGACCGCGGTTTCAACCTTGTTCACATTCTGCCCACCCGGCCCGGAAGCGCGGATAAAATGCAGTTCGATCTCGTCCTCGCGAAGCGATATCGTTTCGGTGACCGAAACCATCAAGTCTTCCTGTCTGTTGGACAACCAAATTTGTCAAATAATATTCAAACACCGCACCCCACTTAAATGGGGTTTATGGCGATGCGTGGTAAATCTCACTATAGAGTTGAGAGAAATAGTCGTCCAGACCCAGACATTTAGGTACTATTGTCCTATTTGTGTGTGGATCAACGCGCCTTAGCGTTCCGCTGGTGAAAGGTTTCGAATGCGTGTGGCGTGACGCTGAATATTTTGTTCTGTGAATTTGGAGAAACGGCGGTGTTCGCTTGCTGGGTGATTTTCAAGTCCCAAACCTAATTCAGGACGCCAAGCTTTTTGCGGACGAATAGGCCTTGGTTCGAAATTGCCACCACAAGTCGGACAGACATTGTGAAGTATTGTGTCAACACAATGCGCACAATATGTACATTCGTAGGTGCAAATTCTGGCATTCGGGGACAGTGGCGGCAGATCACAATCACAAAGTTCGCAATTCGGTCTAAGTTCCAGCATTTGGCTAATCTCCATTTGAATGATGTCGCTATTGTTTTCATGATTTACATTTGGCATAAATGACATTGTTCCCATGATATCTGCCAAATAGGTCCAGGCAATGAAACAGGTTGTCATCATTCTTTTTCCAGGCACCAAACTATTGGATGCGACCGGCCCCTTGCAGGTCTTTAATGATGCGAGAACTGCGGCGGGCAAACCGGCTTACCTTGTCACGTTGGCATCAACCGAAGGCGGCGATATTGCCACTGACACAGGTGTTTTCCTGGCGACACGAAGTCTGGTAGAAGTTTCGAAATATTCGATTGATACACTGTTGGTTTCGGGCGGCACTTCGGCATTTGAAGCGGCAAACGCGCCAGCACTTATGGCATGGTTGCAACAACATGGGATGTCTGTTCGTCGTCTTGGTTCCATTTGTCTTGGCGCCTTTATTCTGGCCAAAGCGGGGTTTCTAAGCGGTCGAAAAGTAGTCACGCATTGGGCAAATTGTGAACAATTGGCACGGGCCTATCCGGATATCGTCGTCGCTTCCGACCCAATATACATAAAGAGTGGTGATATTTGGACGTCGGCAGGAGTGTCCGCTGGGATCGATATGGCCCTTGCAATGGTTGAAGAGGATCTGGGCCGCACGGAAGCCCTTCGATTAGCGCGGTCGCTGGTGCTCTATCTGAAAAGGCCGGGCGGACAGGCGCAATATAGCACCGAGCTGCAACGACAAACTGACAGTTCGACCAGCCGCTTTGAAAGTCTGCACGCGATGATTAGATCAAACCTCAGCGCTGATTTTTCGGTTGCCAAAATGGCAGATATGGTTGGGATGAGTGAACGTAATTTTGCCCGCGTCTACAAAAACAGCACGGGGCGAAATCCCGCTCAAGCGGTGGAGATATTTAGGGTCGAAGTCGCTTGCCGTCTGCTGGAAGACGGTCGACATTCAATAAAAGAAATCGCCATACTCAGCGGTTTCGGATTGGAGGAGCGCATGCGGCGTGCATTTCAAAAACATCGTGGCGTCGCCCCTTCGCACTATCAGGCCCGTTTCGGAAAGATCGACAATTTTCGAATCGATTCGCGATGATCGGGCCTTGGTATCTCGTTGATTATTGCAACTGTAAACTAGCCGAACGTCATCACCACTTTGCCGATCACTTCACGGTCGAGCAGAACCTGCATGGCGTCGGCGATCTCGGGGAACGGAATCTTGTGCGAGATATAGGGGTGGAAGACGCCGTCATTGGCGAGTTTGAGGAACTCAGCCATCGCCTGCGCACCTTCAGTGGGATAATGGCGGCCATATTCACCGGCGCGGCAGCCGATCACGCTGCAACCTTTGAGAAGCGCATAATTGGCCGGCAAATTACCATATTTGCCGCTGGTAAATCCGATCACGAGTAAGCGCCCACCCCAGGAGATACAACGCAGTGATTGTTCAAAAACCGCACCACCGACCGGATCGTATATAACATCGGCACCCTGGCTATCAGTCAGGTCATTGACGATCTGACGGAATTCGCTGGTTTCATAGTTGATCACGTGGTCTGCACCCAAGGATTTGACCACCTCAAGTTTGTCGTCTCGCCCACCGGTCGCGATGACAGTTGCCCCCAAATATTTGCCGATTTCGACCGCCGCCAAGCCAACCCCACCGGTGGCGCCATGCACCAGCAAGGTTTCCCCCGGCTGCAAATTGCCGCGCACGACAAGACAGTGATAGGCGGTAAAGTAGGCGACCGAAAATGCCGCTGCTTCGGCATAGTCGAATGGCCCAGGTATGGCTTTCAAATCCGCCACCGGCAACACTACTTGTTCGGCAAACGCGCCGTAGCGTTTCTTCACCAACACCCGATCACCAACTTTCCATTCACTAATCGCGGCGCCGAGTTCGATAATGTTGCCAGCCGCTTCCATGCCCGGCGTGAAAGGCAGTTCCGGTTTCAACTGATATCCCCCCGCCGCCATTAGAACATCGGGGAAGTTGATGCCAGCAGCTTTGATCCGTACCCGCACTTCATCCGCTTGCAGAGATTGGGGTTCGACCTCTTCAATCCGCAAATTGGATGGCGGTCCCAGTTCGCGACAAACGACGGCTTTCAATTATTTTCTCCTGGGATCCCGATCATTTCGGTGCCGCTGGTGAAGACCAGGGTACTATCCCAATCAACCCATGCCTCGATCCCGTCCGCGCGAATATAGTCGCGGTAGCGAGCCCAGCCCGAAGCATTGGGAAAGTACAATTCGGCCATGCCAGCATAGGGTTCCGCCGCCGGATCGATACTGTGGCTGACGACATAACGAAATCCGCCGACAGCTTCCATGGTCTGGCGCACATTTGGGATATGCACATTCAGCCAATGGTCAAACAGTGCCTGGCTATCGGCGCCTTGCTTGAGGCTAACCAGAAAGGTGATTTTCAAGAACCCGCTTCTGGTGCAGGGAAAAGGTGGATTTAGGGTCGGTGGCTCAAAGGCCACGGCGCCGTCCATCACCACATATTCCCGGCTTGCCCACGGAAGATAAGGCTCGGCTTTTTCTTGAAAAGTGTCGATCGGCTCGGTGCCCATGGCGACCTTCGGTTTGACTGGGGCTTTATCATACCAAAGCTGTGCCATACCGTCCCAAGAGTGTTTCCTGTCCGGCTTCGGATCGAACAGGGTCGCGATATAGCGCCAGGCATGGTTATTGCCGGCGGCGCGGTCCGCTTCATGCCGGGCGATCACATCGGGCATGTGATTGGCAAACCAATGCGCGATCAGTTCCTCCCGGCTAGTCGCCGACTTTCGTTTGATCAGATACATCATCTTTGCGCCGACGGTCTGTTGGGGTCTTGAGGTTGTCATCTTGTTGCCTATTCAAAAACAAATGTTTGCCGATGGATCCGCGCCGGACCTATTTACAATAACGCCATCAAGAACCATGATTGATTAGAATGATGAATAAGAACAGGGAGAATTTTAGTGAATCTGGAATATAGCGACAATGTGCGTGAGCTGATCGCGCGGGTCGAGTTGTTCATGGATGAGCATATTTTTCCCCGTGAACTCGATCATTGGGATTGGGTCGAAGACGGCGCCAATCAATGGCAATATCCGCCATGGTTCGAAGATTTGAAAGCCGAAGCCAGGGCCGCTGACATCTGGAATTGGTTCTTACCGAAAGAATATGATCAATTCAGCCCCGGCCTCAGTAATTTGGAATTTGCGCCGATCATGGAACGCATGGCGCGGGTGCCATGGGCGCAAGAAGTTTTCAATTGCAGCGCCCCGGATCGCGGCAACATGGAAGTGCTGGCCCGTTTCGGCTCCGACTATCAACAGCAAACCTGGCTGAAACCCTTGTTGAATGGCGAGATCCGTTCCGCTTTTTCGATGACCGAGCCGGCGGTAGCGTCGTCCGATGCCGGTAATCTTGAGACCACCATCACCCGCGACGGCGACGAATATGTCATCAATGGCCGCAAATGGTATACATCGAATGCTTTCAATCCGTTGTGCAAAATCTTTGTGGTGATGGGCAAAAGCAATCCAGATGAGATCCGCCACAAACAGTTCTCGATGATCCTGGTGCCGAAGGATACGCCCGGTGTGATCCTGGAGCGACCTTTGCGGATATTTGGCAGCGTGCACTCGCCAGGCGGCCATGCCCAGGTGCTATACGATAATGTTCGGGTGCCGGCGGAGAACTTGATCCTGGGTGAAGGCCGAGGTTTTGAAATTGCCCAGGGCCGTTTGGGTCCGGGACGTTTTCAATACGCCATGATGTTTGTCGGTATGGCTTCGCGCTGCCTGGAACTGATGTGCAAACGGGTTGAAGAACGCGTCGCTTTCGGGGAGAAACTTTCGGAAAAAACCTCAATTCAACATGACATTGCCCGCTCGCGCTGCGAGATTGAGCAATGCCGTCTTTTGGTGTTGGCGGCGGCGGACAAGATGGATAAATATGGCCCCAAGGAAGCTCGTGATTACATTTCCATGGTCAAAATAGTGGCGCCGCAAATGTGCTTCAATGTTGCCAACCGGGCGCTGCAGGCGCATGGCGGCATGGGTTTTACGCAAGATACGCCGATTGGCCGCATCTATATGACGGCACGTTATTGCCAGGTTGCCGATGGCCCCGATGAAGTGCATATGTCGCAGCTGGCCAGGCGCACAATTCGCGACATGGTTTAATGATGAGTAGGGGCGCATAAGCCACCGCCGGGAAGACGTGAGTGAATTGAGTATTTTTCAATTATTTGTTTTGGCCGTTGTGCAGGGGATTACGGAATTTCTGCCGATCAGCTCGTCCGGACATTTGCTTATCACCCGGGACTTCCTGGCCTGGCCGGATCCGGGGCCGCATTTGGACGTCGCCGTGCATGTCGGAACTCTCGTCGCTGTACTGCTCTATTTTCGCCATGACACCGAGCGGCTTTTGCGCGGGCTCGGCCAATGTTGCCGGGGCCGGGTTCAGGCAGAGGGGCGTTTGTTTCTGCTGCTGGCCTGGGCGACAATTCCGGTGGTTCTTGTCGCCGGCATCTTAGTCGTATTTGATTTATTGGATGTTCTGCGCCAACCGCTGGTGATCGCGTGTGCGACGATTGGGTTTGCCGTCCCATTATGGTTGGCGGATCGTCACGGTCGGCACGGGCTCGCGAGTGAGGACGTCTCGATCAAGGGGTATTTTTGGCTCGGGTTGGCGCAGGCGTTTGCGGTGATACCCGGGACCAGCCGCGCCGGCGCTTGCATGACAGCCGGGCGCCTGCTTGGTTTGAAGCGCAAAGACGCCGCCCATATTTCGATGTTGATGTCGATCCCGACAATATTGATATTCGGCGGTTATACCGGCTTTGATCTTTACCGCCATGGCGAATTGACTCTTAGCGGCGATATCGCCATTGCCACCATATTTGCTTTTTTCACCGCGATATTATCGATCTGGGGCTTGATGGCCTGGCTGCGTCGCGCCAGTTTTACCCCGTTCGTCATTTACCGCTTGGTCATGGGCGCAGCGATACTGGTTTGGTTATATGTTTAACTAAAGCGGCTGGCGGTCAATTTGCCGGCCCGGCGATAGCGGGTGATATAGGTCGGTAGGATGCTTTCAATAGGCGTGGCATTGACGCCAAGCGCATCAAGCCCCGGCGCATTGCCGCTGACCACATTATCCGTTTTCAGCATTTCGATCTGATCCACTGTCAGCAGCGGTTTTGGCAGTAGCTGTAGGAAAAAAGCATCGATTTTGGCCAGGGCGAATGGCATTGGCACAAAATGCCGTCGCCGGCCGGTCTGTTCGCAGATATAGCGTAGAATTTCTTCGAAGCTGATTTCCCTTGGACCACCAAACTCGAATACTTGTCCCGCGGTCGCCGGCTCTTGCAGAATTTTCCAAACCGCTGCTGCGACATCGCCGACATAGACCGGTTGAAATTTTGTTTGGCCACCGCCGATTAAGGGCATCACCGGCGTGAAACGCGCAAGCGACGCGAACAAGTTCACAAAGTTGTCTTCCGGACCGAAGATCACGCTCGGGCGCAGGATTGTGGCGTTCGAAAATTCCTCCAAGACCGCCGCTTCACCGGCGGCTTTACTGCGACCATAAAGGGCGTTTGATTTGCTATCTGCGCCGATCGCCGACATTTGTATCAATCGGTCGACGCCAGCCTCTTTTGCCGCCTTTGCCACAGCACGGGCGCCTTTGGCGTGTATCGCATCGAAACTTTGCGGGCCTTTTTGATAAAGCAGTCCGACGAGATTAATTACTGCATCGGCCCCTTCGACGGCAGCGGCAATCGATTTGGGAAAGCGTAAATTCGCTTGCGGAAGGGAGATTTGTCCGACTTCACCCATTGTCTTCAAGAAGGCCGCCCGTTCCGGATCGCGACAGGCCGCGCGGACGCGGACACCGCGATCGGCCAATAGACGCACAATGTGGCGACCGACAAAACCGGAGGCGCCAAAAACTGTTACTTCACGGATCTCCATCAGATTCCCTTCGCATCGCCGTGGTGATAATCAAAGCGTGCGCATCATAGAATGTGACCGTCCCAGGGGCAACCGATGGCGGACGGCAAAACGCGGATAAATTGTCGCGGTTTCATATTGCTATTTCTTTTGTCTTTTGACCCCGCAATTACTTGACATCAGACAGGCAAGGGAATATCTCGTGGTCCCCGTGCCCAGGTGGCGGAATTGGTAGACGCGCTAGCTTCAGGTGCTAGTGGGGGTAACCCCGTGGAAGTTCGAGTCTTCTCCTGGGCACCAGCCGCAATATTTGAAAATTATGAGCAACGGACTAAGCATTCTTGTGCTTCTGCGGTGCGTTTTTTGGTGTGTGAATGGCGCGGATATTGTATTTGTCGGCTTCGCGCATGCCTTGTCGCAGGATAAATTCCGCTAATAAACCACTTAGCAATATTTGTCCGCCTGTGACCAATAATAGAATGCCGAGGAAGAATAGCGGCCGCCCGCCAATTCCGGTATCCGTAAACACCCATATCAGACTGAGATAGGTAAGAATCACAAAACCTAGACTGCCGATAAGCAGGCCGATCAAGCCGAATAGGTGCAATGGACGGGCGCCATATTGCGACGTCAACAAGACCGTTAACAGATCAAGAGCACCTTTGACAATTCTCGAGACGCCATATTTCGAGTGACCGAATTTTCTTGGGTGATGGGTGACAGGCTCTTCTGTGACACTAAAACCGCGGCTATGGAGTAAAACGGGTATATAACGATGCAATTCGCCATAGAGGTTTAAATCATCTATGGCGTCCGCTTTATAGGCTTTCAGGCCGCAATTGTGATCGTGCAGTTCTAACCCAAAGACTTTGTTGATCACGGCATTGAATAATTTCGAAGGGAGGGTTTTGCCAAGCGGATCCTGACGATCAGCCTTACGTCCGCTAACAACGTCCCAACCTTCCAGTAGCTTATCAACCAAGGTTAATATTTCTGCCGGTTCATCTTGCAGGTCTGCGTCGATCGTAACAATTACGTCGCCACTGGCTTGGCTGAAGCCGGCTGACAGAGCCGCCGATTTGCCAAAATTTCGGCGAAAATCGATTAGCGTGACATCTTCATTTTGCTCAACCAGGCGCGTGCATATTTCCGCGCCTTCATCGTTGCTGCCGTCATTGATGAAGACAATCTCCAATTCATGGGCCGAACTTGTAAAGGCGTTAGCGATTTGCTGATGCAGCGCCTGCAATGTCGCTGCTTCGTCATAAAAGGGAATAACCACGCTTACTAACATTGGCTTGACCTTGATCTACGGTTTGATTGCAATACCTTGCCTTAACGTGATCCGTGCTGGCAATGCCGGATTGCCTTTTTTGATCTTAGGCAGGCATAGTAAATTCTTGTTTGAGTGATTCGATGTTTTGAAGAGGCCTTATTATCTGGCGCGCATTTGTAATTTTGGCTCTCCCGCTTCTGCTTATCGCGGCAATGACTGGACATGGTCTGGCCACTTTAGCGGCCTTAGGTTGGATCTGCTTGCTCGGTGTGCCGGGAATTGTCCTGTTGGAACGAGACTTTCGCCATTCAGTTCCGGCGCTGGCGGCGGCGTTGTTATTGGGACTGGCGCTCCATTTGCTGCTGGCTGCGCTGATCAGCTTGGTGATGCCAATATCCCTACCGGCTCTGATGATCCTATCTCTGCTACTTAGCGGGGCGGCATTGTTGTGGCGCGGGCGCGACCTAATTACACCAGCGATATCGACTGTTCCGTTCTCGGTCTGGCCGATTGTCGGTGCTTCGGGCGCCGCCTTATGGCTAGCCCTGATCTATACCACCGTCGGCAATGACTATGGCGAGGTGGTTAAGTACACGGCTTATTTTAATGCCGATGGTTTCAAGCACATGGCTTATTCATGGTCCGCCTATAACCTTGGTCTACCAGTTGTCGATCCCTTTGGCGGAGGTGATACGCTGCCCTATTATTGGCTTTTTTACCTGCTGCCGGGGGAAGTGCATCATCTCGTGCAGGGGGCGACGGATGGGGAAATATTGACGACGTTATTCGGTGTCAGCCTTGTGGTCGCGTATCTGCTGCTCGTCACTCTCTATGCGATTCTGCGTGAAATCGGTACCAGCGCCCCGATTGCCGCCGGCCTCACTTTCCTTGCTTTCCTTTCTCCATCCTTGGACGGTTTCGCCCATTTGGCTGCTCATCAAGGTGAAGCGTTTGAGTTGGCCGAATATGTCGATATGGACGGTTATAATCTTTTTTTGGGTATTCTTGGCCATAGCGTCAGTAGCAGCACGCTCTTCCGCATGATGTTGTTCGGCTGGCAGCATTGCTTGGCGATGGCGTTGTTAGCGGCTTGGTTTTATTTTGCGATTAAGCCAACATTGATGGGGCGATTTGTTGTTGCACGACATATCCTGGTATTGCCGATCATTGCCACGAGCACACTTGTTGGACTTGCCGCCCTTCCAGCTTATTTGCTTTGTGAATGGGCATTTTATTGGCGCGATAGAACAAGTATCCGATCCTATGCCGGATCACTTTTCATATTTGTCGCGGCCGTGATACTGCCAGTAGCGTTGGGGATGATTGGCGGTGATGTTGGTCAGCATGCTTCCACATCACTTTCGTCGATCGAAAATGATGCCGCTGGGGTTAACTGGGCCGCACTGTTTTTGGCGCCCTTGGGACCAGTGGCTGATTTCAGTCCCGCGATATTCTGGGCGATTGCTGGCGGCATATTGGCATGGTCAGCAAAAATAACTCCGAATAGAGCTCACCTTGCGGCTTGGATTGTATCGGGCGTAGCGCTGTTGATGCTGGTATTTGCGGATGGGTTTGTTCAGAATGACTTTATCCGCGTTGAGGCACAGTTGAAGATTAGTTTTGTCGCAGCATTCGGCTTGTGGCCGGCGGCGGCACTTGCTTTTCAGGAGAGGCTGTCTTTTCGGCATGGCAAGCTGGCTGGAAAGGTTTTACTAGTCCTTGGATTGTTGACGCCTTTGTTCAATTCAGTCTTTTTCACCACGCAGCATGAATATGCGACAATTGATATCCCAAATATCGATCAGCGGGCGTTTGTATGGATTCGTGAAAATACACCATCCGATGCTTTGTTTTTATCACAAACTGAAACTGGTATCCTGCGCGGCGGTCGAGATACCTGGGTACCAATTTTTGCCGGCCGTAATGTTGCAATGTCGTATCGAGCCGGGCATGGGATTACCATTCTTGGGACAAGTGTAACGTTGGAACAGGCTTTTGTGGACGGAGATGGTCATTCTATCGAACAATTCGCGAGCCAAGAAAATGTCAGGTATCTGTACTTTTCACGAAGCCTACATAAGAATAGCTACGACGCATTACGCGGACATTTCAAAGCGACAAACGCTTGGGCCGACGTTTACGACAAAAACGGCGTAACCATTATTCATCAGAAATGAAATTGCCTGCCAGCGTAAATAATTTCCCTTGTTGATACGGCATAGCAGTTGCGAATTATTGATGATTCACCTAATTGATTGAAGTTCTAGACACTGAGGCGATAGATATAATCAGGAACGACAACTAAATTTGGTAAATTTACCGCCTGTTCTTAGGTGATTGATTGGTCGTGACAAATTCTTCATTCATAATAGCGTGTTTGTAGACGGAGGGGATAAAACTTGACAAAAAACCGGATTTGGAAGGTACTTGGTATTGCCTTCACGCTGGTTTCGCTAGGTTTTCTCATTAGCTTATTTGTGCAGGAATGGGGACGACTTCCTGATCTGGATTGGGGTGCGAGACTGGTGGTCAGTTTGCTACTAGCTGTCGCAAGCAGTGCCGCTTCCACTTTTCTAATTGCATTGATATGGAAACTGGCGCTTGCACAGGTGAGAACAGATTTTTCCTATTCGCAAGCATTATCGAATGTCTCGCTCACACAAATTGGCAAATACTTACCGGGTAATATCGGCAATTTTGTTGGTCGTGTTGAATTAGCACGGAAAATGGGTGCTGAACGACGGCTGGCAATTATTGCTTTACTGTTTGAATCGATATGTATTTTTCTTGCATCCATCTTTTTACTTGGATTTATTTTTGTCACTGGCCATAGTCTGCTCAATCGCTACATTCCGGATGAGCTTGTCGAATATACCATGAGTTTGGGCGGTGTTTTAATTCTTGCAGTTGTTGTTGCACCATTAATATTTCATCAGTGTTTTCGATGGATGCCAACTAGACTTTCAGTTTGGTTTGGAATTTCGGCGTCGGAAATTGTAAATAGTACTGCAGTATATTTTGTTTCTATTGGCAGCACAATTTTCAGCTTGGCCCTTGGCGGTGTGAGTCTTTTTGCTGTTATTTTTGGCTTGGGCGAAACTTCTGAGTTAGACCTGTTGACTTGTATTTCAGTGTTCACTTCGGCATGGGTTATTGGTTACATCAGCCCTGGTTCTCCGGGCGGAATTGGAGTACGCGATGCAATTCTGGTGGCCGGACTATCACCATATCTCGGTCCCGGTGGAGCGCTAACTGCGGCAATATTACATCGAATTGTCTCGGTTGGCGGTGAGATGATAATGTTTTTCGGCGCTTTGATTTTGTCTAGCCGGGCCGCAAAAAAAATATGACTAATGTACGGAAAAGGGTAATTCGTCTATTGGTCTCATAACGCCAGTAGGATAGGCAAATTTGCAGTTCCTTCCATTTTGAACCTCGCACAATATCTAGCGGAGAGAGTAGCGGGTCGTTATTTTGGCACCTAACGCGCCTCGGGTTAATCGGAAGGATTTAGTAGCAAGCGCGAGGGTGCTGTGTTTTCAAAATTCCGTTTAAAAAGGTTCTAGACTGGCAAATTCTGTAAAGTGGTGGAACTAGTTTGCATGAAGTCGGGAAAACTTGAGCAAAGCTCTGGTGCCGTCTTATAGCTATTTTGCTATCTTCAGAACGCTGTTATTTGGATCAGCCCCAAGAAAATTGCTTTGATTGTGGCTGATCAAACTGGTCGTGCGATATAGCATGCATGCCATGTGGTCAAATCTTTGAGAATGCCGGGTAGGTGACATGTGTTAAACGGCTGCATGCGAGGGTAGATATCGGTAATTCGAAAATTGGCATTAACGATCATGTGGCTAACATCGGCAATCGATAGTGGATAAAGTCCATATCCCCCATAACAATCGGCGTAACTTGTAACATTATCATTGTGTAGTTTATTATGTACGAAGAGTGAGAGCCGTTCGCCTAGCATATGAAACGGCTTGAAAGTATGCCCGCCCATCATCGCTAGCGAGTAGAAGGGCGGGAACGTTACAAACAAAGCACCGCCAGGGCGAAGCACACGGCGGCATTGGGCCAACATTATATCCGGTTTCGCCAAATGTTCGATAAGACTACTGCAATAAATCAAATCAAAAGATTCGTTTTCGAACGGAAACTCTGCGCAGACGTCGAATTGGCGGAAAGGAATTGGACTATTATCGAAAAACGGGTCTGGAAACATGTCACTGGCAATGAAAGATTTAGCTTCCTCGAATAATAACGGTGAATACCCACCTGGACCGGCTCCAATCTCCAGGACGTCGCACTTGTTTAGATTTATGCCAAATTTATTTAGTTCATCTATGGTGATTTCAGCTAAATAATTTTGCAAGATGCGATAATCTTCCGGCGACCGATGCCTTCTAATGCCAAGGCGGAGGATGTCGAAGAATTTCATGGTTTACCTTTGTTTTCTTTCTTGAAGAAAGGCCTTTGTTACCAGCGAAGTATAGGAAAATTCGTCGTATATTAATTGAGGTAATTTGGTTTGATATTTGTCAACTAGGTTTGGATAATCTTTCCCATGTGATATTCAATCTCGGCACAATCATACATAATCGCACTATTTTCAGAAGAATTATTTTCTCCAACCACTCGACACTTCCAATTTTGACAACATAGCGGCGTTTTGAATTTCTGCATCTCAGTAGTGTCTCCGTTGAACCGGTGGAACGCCCTAACTCCAAAATGAATTACGATCTAGGGAGAACAGCACTCTGTCCGCATTGATGTGGATGGCTGCTAGCGCTATAATTATCGGCGTAATATTGCAAAAATAATACGCTAACTATTGTGGCGCAGACTGGACTTATGGCTTCAATAACTATTTTGGGTAAAATATACAAATTGACAGACAGCTTGCTGGGTGGGTTTGCCAATTTTCATATTAAGGCAATCATAATATTTGTTTTTGCTTGGCGGTTAGTTTTCTGTCTTGAAGTTTTAGTTATACCGAAAGATTGGGTGGTCGCCATAATGATGGGTGGAGCTGAAATTCTTTCTTCGATTACCGTTCTTGTCGTTGTCCGAATTGGTATTCGTAAGGCTGCAGCAGCGCTGCTGGCCGAATTGGTGGCGATGTATCCGATTGTTGAATTTCTGGCTTTTAACATAGACCGCATTATTACTCTTATAAGGTTTGATACAGCAAATCTGGGAGTGCCGGTATTGTCAATGCGTAGGATTCCCCATGACTAACAATGCGTCTGTTTATATTGATCCAGATTTTGGGCCCGTCGCTCGTGCTTTAAACTGGGTCCCGGCGCCAAATTATTTGTTCAGACGGCACAGAGTGCTGAAACATCTTGATTCACAAATACCTGGTCGATTACTCGAAATTGGCTGCGGTTCAGGTGCTCTACTGTCAGAATTGACCGTGCGCGGACATATGTCTACTGGGCTCGAAACGTCTGAATCGGCGCAAGTTCTATGTCGAAAAATTTGGAGTGCGCTGGGTGCTAAAATTACTCTAAACGTGGAACCCGACAATGACTGGTTGGATTTTTTTGATACAATTATTGCTTGTGAAGTCTTAGAACATATCGAAGACGATATTGAAGCACTTACTCGGTGGGGCGGGTGGTTGAAACCAGGCGGGTTGCTTATTTTGTCAGTTCCAGCACATCAGCGAATGTGGGATATACTAGATGAGAATGCCGGGCACGTGAGGCGCTACGAGAGAAAATTATTGATCAAGTTATTGACTGAACAGAATTATGAAATTGTTGCTTTTGAACATTACGGTTTTCCTTCTACTAATATTTTGAAAATCATACGCAGAAAGCTACACGAAAGGTCAGTGAAAAATGCGATTCAGAATGGACAGTCGATCGCTGAAAAAACCGCTGAAAGTGGCTCTGACCGGTCCCTTGAAAATAAATATTTTTCTTTGATGAATAGTGTTGTTGGCAGGCTGATCGTTAAGTTCGGAATATTACTACAACAACCGTTTTTATCACTTGACCTATCGCCAGGTTACCTGGTTATCGCGAAAAAAACTAATTCAGATGGTTGAGCACTGGACTGCGACTTTGTCTAATCCAATGATTTTCTTTGGAGCTGCGGATCAATCGAATGCGAGGACGCGTATTTTACAATCCGGACTTGCTGAATGTGGTTTGAAAGTATTGAAATGCCAACAGGACATTTGGACTGTAGTTGGTGACAAGTCGAAAAAACGTAGTCTAATAAAATATGGACGATTGTGCGCTATATGGCTTTGGACAATGTTGACTTTAATTTCAAAATATTTGCGCCTACCAGTTCATGACGTCGTAGTTGTAAATTATCCTGGCCATCTAGACGTACTGATCCTTTACCCATTTGCCAAAATGCGTGGTGCGACGGTTGTCTGGGATGCGTTCATTTCCGCCTACAGTACGATCGTCGAAGATAGGCAACTTTTTTCTTCACGCCATCCAGTTGGTCGACTGGCCTTTTTTGTCGATTGGTTGGCGTGTCGCGCTGCAGACATTATTATATTGGATACTGCGGCCCATGCTGCGTATTTCGAACAGAAGTATTCACTGCCTGTAAACAAAGTCTACCCAATCTTTGTCGGTGTTGAGGAAACCTATTTTCCTTCACAACCGCAGGAGACCCAAAACAGCCAGGTTCTATTTTACGGCAAGTTCATACCATTGCATGGAATTTCGACAATCATTGATGCCGCGCGCCAATTGTCCGAAGAACCGATCAATTGGGTGCTAATCGGTGACGGTCAAGAAGCCCCGCTAATACGCAAGAATTTGGCGGCTTTTCCAATTGATCGCCTTACTTGGATAGACTGGGTAGAATATGAAAGGCTAATTGACTATATTCATGCCTCAACCGTCACACTTGGTGTATTTTCAAACAGCGAAAAAGCGGCCAACGTTATTCCGAACAAAGTTGGCCAATGTCTGATGGCGGGACGACCAGTGATCACGCGTCACGGCCCCGGAATTAATGAACTAGCGTCGAAATTGTCATCGGGTTTAATACTCATCCCACCAGCGGATGCGAGTGCCCTCGCAAATGCTGTTCGTGAGGCGATACGTCAACCGGTCACAGTCGATGGGGAGAACTTGTCGCGGTATATGAGTAAAGAAGCGGTTGCAAAATCATTTTTGCGTATCCTCCCCCAACACCGCCGCAAATAAGTTCAGTGCTTCTTCGGCGAATTTCCACATGTTGGCTTCGCGGTTTTCGTTGCCGGTTTCTATGGTGATGACGCGTTTGCTGGGGCCGGCGATGGCTAGGCAGCTATGGCCGGAGGCGTCGCCATATGGATTGCCATTCGGACCCGCCGCGCCGGTTTCGCTAAGACCCCAGGTGGCGGAAAACCGGCTGCGGATCGCGGTGGCGGCTAGCTCGGCATAGGGTTCGCTGGAAGAGCGGATGCCCTTGTGGGTTTTTAGATCGAGCTGCAGGATTGTGTGCATGGCGCGGGCGGTATAGACGATGCCGCCGCCTTTGTAATAGCGCGAGGCGCCGGGCACGGCCAGGAGCGCCGCCGAGATCAAGCCACCGGAAGACGATTCTGAGATTGCCACGGTTTCCCCGCGGTCCTTTAACAACTCTCCAACGCCGCGGCCCATCTCTATCAATGCTTGCATCTCTATTCACTCCTTTTGCGATCCTTAGCTTAGCTTAGCCTAGCCGGCCAATTCGTCAAACTTTGCGAAACGTGGTTGCCAATCCTTCGTGCTTCGCGGAAAATGCGCGCACAACAAAATGAAGAATGGAATAGCGTATGGGTATTCACTTTTACCAAGGCGATCTGCCGGACGGTCTGGAGTTGGGCGATATGGTGGCCGTCGATTCTGAAACCATGGGGCTGGATCCGCACCGCGACCGGTTGTGTTTGGTGCAATTGTCGCCGGGCGACGGGGAATGTTATTTGGTGCAGATCGCGCAAGGGCAGAGCGAAGCGCCTAATCTAAGCCGCTTGCTGGCCGATCCGGCGGTCTTGAAAATTTTCCATTTTGCCCGCTTCGATGTCGCGGTCATCCAGCAGTATCTGGGCGTTACCTGCAAGCCGATTTATTGCACCAAGATCGCCTCGAAGTTGGTACGGACCTATACCGACCGTCACGGTCTAAAGGATTTGTGCAAAGAACTGCTGGCGATTGACATTTCCAAGCAGCAGCAATCCTCCGATTGGGGCGCCGGCGAACTATCCGACGCACAGAAAACCTATGCCGCCTCGGACGTCCTCTATTTGCATCGTCTGCGCGAGAAGTTGCAGGATATGTTGGCTCGGGAAGGCCGCAGTCATTTGGCCCAGGCCTGTTTCGAATTCATACCGACACGGGCAGAACTGGATCTTGCGGGCTGGCCGGAAACGGATATTTTTGCCCATTCCTAAATGATCGCGGGCTCTGTTGCCGCAGTTTGACCTTGCTACTTTGTCGGTTCATACTCATTTAAAGTCCAAATCTGGCATGATATTCGCTTGCTTGCGAAAAAAGGCGCGGATAATAAGCACTTAGGACAATTTGAGGCATCGATATGACGGCAGATAGCCGCCTAGATAGTGAATCGGCAGAACAACCCGAAGACAATCTTTCACAGGATTTGGCTGCGGGTCGGCGGGTATTGGATTTAGAGGCGGAAAGTTTAACGGCCTTGGCGCAGTCGCTTGGCCAGGATTTCAGTCGCGCCGTTGACCTTATGGTTGGTGTCAAAGGCAAGGTGGTGATCTCCGGTATGGGCAAAAGCGGCCATATCGCAAATAAGATTGCTGCGACCTTGGCCTCAACCGGCACTCCGGCGCATGCTATCCATCCCGGTGAAGCCAGTCACGGCGATATGGGCATGATCACGAGGAACGATGTTGTCTTATTGATGTCGAATTCCGGTGAGACCTCGGAACTTAACGATCTTGTCGCCTTTACCCGCATTCAACATATTCCGATGATCGCGATAGTCGGACGCGAAAATAGTACCTTGGGGAACGCCGCTGATGTCGCGCTGATATTGCCGAAGATGGCGGAGGCCTGTCCATTGGGTCTGGCGCCAACCACTTCGACGACGATGCAACTGGCTTTGGGTGATAGTTTAGCCGTTGCGCTCATGGAACGGCGTGGCTTTTCACCTGATCAATACCACATTCTGCATCCCGGCGGCAGCTTGGGCCGTCGTTTTCTCCGGGTCCAGGATATCATGCACAAAGGCGACGCCTTGCCGCTGGTTACCCCCACAACGGCGATGGGTGAAGCAATTCTAGTGATGAGCGAAAAGCGCTTCGGTTGCGTCGGTATCGCCGAGGTCGATGGACCGTTATTGGGCATTATCACGGATGGCGATTTGCGCCGGAATATGTCGGATGCGCTGACCTCGCGGTTGGCCCAGGACATCATGACCACCGGACCGGCGACCGTGCGTCCAGAAGCATTGGCCGCAGAAGCTTTGGGTGTGATGGAAGAGAAACCGGATCGACCGGTCCTTTGCCTGTTTGTAACCGACCAGGACCGACCGGTTGGCCTGGTTCATATTCACGATATTATTCGTGCCGGTGTGGCTTAAGGTGGCAACGAACGAGTTGGAGGCAATGACGGCGGATGATGCAATGAACGCGGCAATGGATAACGGTTCCGACATGCCGTCGTCGCGGCAAAGTCTGGCTGATCATTTTGCCGATAGTGCAGACCGTCGCCGACATGGTTCCGCCAGCCATACGCGTTTGGTCAATCTTCTAAAATTGTTTTTAGTGGCTTTGGCAGCCGGGCTAATTCTGACGGTGATCGCGTGGAGCACCGGCGACAATGACGGCGAAGGCATCCCTTTTACTTTTAAATCTATCAGTGGAGTTGGCTCCGATCAGCAAACCATGGTTGACCCGAAATATGTCGGCAGCGACAAAAATGGCCGCCCATTTGTTGTCACCGCCGATACAGCCATGCAGCATAAGGACAATCAACGCATCGTGTCGCTGGCGAATTTACGTGCTGACATAAGTGTTGATGTTGATCATCAAGTTAAAGCGACGGCACGACAGGGACTGTTCAACCAAGACCAATTGACCCTGGAATTGTTTGGGCCGGTTGCCATTCGTTCTTCCAAAGGCTATCAGCTTTATACCGCTGGCGCCTTTGTGAATTTAAGTGAGGGCACGGCATACTCGACCGAGCCTGTTGAAGGCGAAGGTCCGCTTGGCACTATCACCGCCAATCGTATGCGGGTGGGTGAAAAGGGTGCCAGTATTTTTTTTAGCGGCCGGGTGCATCTGGTCATAAACAATGATCGGACAAGACAAAATGAATAATGTTGAAGACTTCATGTCGGCAACAGCGGCAAACTGGATATTTTGATGCGTCGGTATATTCTCAAAATTTTTGGTATCTTAACCTTTGTCGGCTTTGCTTTGTCGTTAACGCCGAGCGTGGCTCAACAAGCCATCGTCGGCAAACATGATACCGATCAGCCGATTGATATCGAAGCGGATAGCTTGGAAGTGCAGCAAGAAAATAATTTGGCGATATTTCGCGGCAATGTCGATGTGAAGCAAGGCAACATCCGCCTGCAATCGCAGGAATTGCGGGTTACATATGGCCAGGCGGGCGATAACGATGGCGGCGCGTCCAGTGGCGGCGTATCCGGTGCCATCCGGCAGATCGAAGCTAAGGGTAATGTTTTTATGTCGACCCCCAATGAAACCGCTAAGGGTGATCGTGGCAGTTATGATGTCGTGAACAAACAGATTAAAATGAGCGGTAACGTGGTCTTGACACGTGGTAAAAATATTCTGCGTGGCGAACAATTGGTTTATAATATGGTTAACGGTCATAGTGAGCTTAAAGGTGGAAAAAAGAAACGCGTAAGTGGTCGATTTGAAACCGAGAAAAAGAAAAAGTAAGGATTTGTCGTGGCTTCGGACACGGATAATGACATAGGCACAGAGGTCGATCTAGACAACGAGGCGCCGCGACTTGTGACGGACAACCGCGGTCTCCAGGTCTTACAGATTGGTAAGCAGTTCAAGAAACGCCCAGTCGTACGCGATGTGAACTTGTCGGTGCAGCGTGGCGAAGCAGTCGGCCTTTTGGGGCCAAACGGGGCTGGCAAAACCACCTGTTTCTATATTATCTCCGGGCTGTTAGCCCCTGATTACGGAACGATTCATCTTGACGGCCAAGACATAACTGAGTTGCCGATGTATCGTCGCGCCCGCCTTGGTATCGGCTACTTGCCGCAGGAACCTTCCATCTTCCGTGGTCTGACGGTGGAAAATAACATCCGCGCCGCCTTGGAAGTCGTCGAACCGGTTCGGGAAAAACGTGAAGCGGTGCTGGACGATTTGCTCGGCGAATTTTCGATCTCTCACCTGCGGCGAACACCGGCATTAGCACTAAGTGGCGGTGAGCGGCGCCGGGTGGAGATTGCCCGTGCCCTGGCCGCGCGACCTGGTTTTATTCTGCTCGATGAACCGCTGGCAGGGATCGATCCCATTGCCGTTGGTGAAATTCGTGACCTGGTTTCGCATTTGAAAGATCGTGGCGTCGGCGTCTTGATCACCGATCATAACGTCCGGGAGACTTTGGACATCGTCGACAGGGCATATATTCTGCATGAAGGACGGGTGTTGATGGAAGGCGACCCAACTGCTGTTGTAGCCCATGAAGATGTTCGCAAAGTCTATCTGGGCGATCGGTTTAGTCTTTAGTTTGGGGTGTAAATGATGGCAATCGGCCCCAGGTTGGATATCCGTTTAGGCCAGTCCCTTGTTATGACGCCACAATTGCAGCAGGCCATCAAGCTGCTGCAGATGTCAAATCTTGAAGTTGTCGAATTTGTCGAACAAGAGCTGGAAACAAACCCGCTGCTGGAACGCCCGGAAAATGAGGCTGGCGAGCCAGCGACGCCGGAAACGGCGGACAATTCGGACAATTCGGACAGTACCAGCGATGCAGTCGAAGCCGGTGGTGATTTGGCTGAACCGGACAGCCTGTCCGATTTTGAAGATGGCCAGGATTTGTCCACCGGCGATTTGGCCGTTGATGCGGAAGTTTCGGATCTCTATAGCGAGGATGGCAGCAGCGATGCGCCGGTCGACGTCGTCGGCGATGGTATGGGGATGACGGAAATCGGCGGCGGCGGCGGCTCGTTTGCAGATGACAACATGGCCTTTGATGCGACGTTGAGCAAGGAAGAAACACTAAAAGATCACCTAAGCCAACAAATCAATCTGTTGATCGAAGACCCAATAGAATTGATTATCGCGGCTGATATGCTCGATTACCTTGATGATGGCGGCTATTTCAGAGAAGATCTGGGGTTGATCGCTGCGCGTCTGGGGATTGAAGTTTGCCGGGTTGAAAGCGTGTTGAAACGCCTGCAAACACTTGATCCGTCCGGGGTATTCGCCCGTGATTTGTCAGAATGTTTTGCTGCGCAGCTACATGAACTGGACCGCCTTGACCCGGCCATGGCACTGTTCCTGGACAATCTCGATTTGTTGGCAAAACAGGATCTGCCAGCGATGATGTCGGCATGCAGCGTCGATGAAGAAGATATCCGTGATATGATTCAGGAAATTCGGAATCTCAACCCGAAACCAGGCGCCGCTTTCGAACACGATGTTGCCGAAGCGGTCATACCCGATGTTTATGTCCGCGAGGCCCCGGATGGCACTTGGTCGGTTGAACTGAATACAGAAACTTTGCCACGAGTATTGGTCAATGCCCGCTATTTTGCCTCCGTGAAGGGGCGCGCAAAAGACAAAACTGAGCGTACTTATTTGAATGAATGTCTGAATACCGCCAATTGGCTGGTTAAGTCCCTTGATCAGCGGGCACGAACTATTTTGAAAGTGTCAGTCGAATTGGTACGACAGCAAGATGGCTTCTTTGCCCATGGTGTCACCCACTTAAAACCACTAAATTTACGCGCAATTGCGGATGCGATCGAAATGCACGAAAGTACGGTTTCCCGGGTCACGGCGAATAAATATATGGCAACGCCTAGAGGTATATTTGAGTTGAAATACTTTTTTACCTCCGCGATCTCCTCTTCCAGCGGCGGGGAATCGCATTCAGCGGAAGCCGTGCGCCATCGCATCCGTGATTTAATACAAGCTGAGACCTTAGGAAAGGTCTTGTCGGATGACAAATTAGTCGAAATTCTACGTGAATCAAACATCGACATCGCACGTCGAACCGTTGCAAAATACCGGGAAGCCATGGGTATTTCGTCATCAGTTCAACGACGTCGACAATTGAAAATGAAGGCCAAAGTGATTAGTTGACAGGGGTACAACGGATCACTATGTTCCGCGCTTCGAAATTGGATGGCCGCGTGGTTTTGTACTCATAACAAGGCCAAAGAACCTCTGAAAGCAGTCTCGACAAACCATGAAAATAAATGTCTCCGGAAAACAGATGGACGTGGGCGACGCGCTAACGAGCCATGTTGAAGACCGACTTGCTGCGATCACGGACAAGTATTTCGCCAATGCCATTGACGCCCATGTCGTCTTCACGCGTGAAGGGCATGGTTTTCGCACGGACTGTGCAATTCATGTCGGTCACGGCATAGAGGCGCAAAGCCGCGGTGAAGCCGATGAGGTATATGCCAGTTTCGATGAAGCAGCGGATCGTGTCGAAAAACAGCTGCGCCGTTATAAGCGTCGGCTTCGCGATCATCACAGCCGACGTTCGGCAGCGGCGGAAGAAGCCGCATTTCAAGCGCAAAATTATGTGCTTGAGCGCGAATCTGAACATGAAGAAGCGCCGGAAGAATTCCTACCGATTATAGTTGCTGAAAACACCACGGATGTGCATCCGATGTCCATCGGTGATGCGGTCATGCGGCTGGAACTTAGTGAGCAACCGGTGGTGATTTTCCGCAATAACAAAAATAACCAGTATAATTTGGTCTATCGCCGCGGCGATGGGCATATTGGCTGGGTTGATCTGCCAAATAGCTGACATCAATTAAACACAAAGCTAACCGGCAAAAAACAAGATTGAGGGCAATCCAGGTGGTTGAAATATCTGATTTGATATCCCCTGCGGCAGTACTGGCAAACCTGAAGGTAACCAGTAAGAAGCAGATTCTGCAGGAAATGGCGGCGCGGGCGGCCAATGTCTCCAGCATGCCGGAACGGGAAATATTCGATACTTTGCTTGAACGCGAGCGATTGGGCACAACTGGTGTCGGTCGGGGCATCGCCATTCCGCATGGTAAATTGCCCGAACTTGATCAGATTCATGCTGTTTTTGCGCGGCTTGCCAAGCCGGTTGATTTCGACGCCATTGATGATGAGCCGGTGGATTTAATCTTTTTGTTGTTGGCACCTGAATCGGCGGGGGCAGATCATCTGAAAGCACTGGCGCGGGTGTCTCGCCTTTTACGTGACGGGGCGACATGTGCAAAATTGCGCGGGGCCGACGATAGCGAAGCGATTTACGCGCTTCTGTGTGAAGCCTCCAATTCCGCCGCTGCCTAGTTGAATCTATAGCGCAAATCATGCTTCAATTGCCCGGTCCGAGGCAAAGAGAGCAAGAATATGGCGATTACTATCAGTCCGATGAGCGAAAATTTCGCTGCCGAAATTGGCGATGTCGACGTCTCAAAGCCGTTGGCGGCGGACGATATGGCAGCGATCAAAGACACCTTTGAAAACTATGCGGTTGTTGTTCTCGTCGACCAAAATCTCAGTGAACAACAGCATCTTGATTTTGCGGAAAACTTCGGTCCTCACGAGATCAGTATTGGGGTCTATCGATCAGATACCGATTTACGTGTCGGTGATCAGGTCGCCGATGTCTCGAACCTTGATTACAAAGGTAAGATCTGGGGTGAAAACAGCCGTTTGAGAATGTTTCAGCTCGGCAATCGCCTGTGGCATACCGATAGCTCGTTCAAATATCTCCCGGCGCGGGCCTCTTTGCTTTATGCCCGGACCATCCCACCGATCGGCGGCCATACGCAATTTGCTGACGAACGGGCGGCTTATGATGCTTTGCCTGCGGAGATGAAAGAGCGCCTGGACGGCCTTGTGGCGGAGCATTCGATCTTCAATTCCCGCGCTCGCCTGGGCTTTGATAAATTCAACCAGACAGAACGGGAAAACTTACCGCCAGTGCCGCAAATGGTCGTCCGCACGTTGCCGGCATCAGGCCGCAAGACGCTCTATCTGGCTTCCCATGCGGGCCATATATTGGGCCTGCCGGAAGACGAGGGTCGGACTTTATTGGAAGAACTGGTCGCGCATGCCACGCAACCGCAGTTTGTCTATACCCATCGCTGGCGAGTTGGTGACCTGGTGATGTGGGATGACCGATGCACCATGCATCGCGGCACCGAGTTCGATGATCTGCGATATCGTCGGGATGTGCAACGCGCAACCGTTTCCGATATCGCCAATAGCTGCGTACAAGAAGGTGTCACACCGCCATCGATGGACGACGTGGCTTAGTGCACGGAAAGGGGTTGCAGGTCGTTTTGTTGGCACATGGCCAGGGCGACATCGCGGTCGGCGAAACGGGCCAGGGCTTGACCATTAGCCGCATGCACCTCGTAGATTTCGTCGCCATTTACCGTGATTGGCTTCACATAGGCGATATGCTGTTGACCCAGGTTTGCCAGAGTTTCCGGGCTTAATTTCTCTAAGATTTCATTCGTCGTCATATCATCACTCCTTACTTGTAGCCCCGTAGTTTACCTTCGGCCCTCATTTCGGTTTTGATCCAATTTTAATGGATTTGACCCTTATTTCCGGCGTCGGACGCACCAAATCCAAATGCAGCAGGCCATTGTCGAGATGGGCGTCCGCTACTTCCATACCTTCAGCGAGGACAAAGTTCCGCTGAAACTGGCGGGCCGCTATTCCGCGGTGAAGATAGGTCCGGGTCGGATCATCTTCCTGTTTGCCGCGAATGGTCAGCTGATTGTCCTCCAGCTGAATTGACAGAACGTCGCGGGTAAACCCGGCGACCGCCAAAGTAATCCGCAGGCGATCTTCTGCCAATTGCTCGATATTATAAGGAGGGTAACCGTCGCTGGCTGATTTGTTGGCCCGGTCGAGCATTTGCTCGAAATGATCGAAACCCAATAGCAACGGGCTATTAAACAATGATACGCGTGACATGACTAACCCCTCCATAGAAGCGAGCAAGTGTGAAGCGAAAATTATTCGCGAAGGTCCAAAAAGGCACCGTTCGGACGCAACCATCAGCATCGAGTCCTCATCCACATTTAAGGTGGTTTAGGGGATTTTCAAGATGCGGATCGATCGATTTTGCTTAACTTATCGTGACCAGTTCGAGGTTCATGCCGCTCAATCGTTCTATGCCGTCGTCGGTAACAAGAACCGTTTCACCAGGGCACATAGCCAGCCCGGCGGTACTATCCAGCAGGATCATGTGCAGGAAAAATACCATGCCAGGCTCGGCAATGGTCGGATTGTCGGCATAAAACATCGGCCAATCCATCCAGTTCGGGGCAAACGACGCACCCATCGAATAACCGCAGGCATTTAGTCGATGTGCTGCCATGCCTGCCTTGTCGGTGGTATGAGCGTAAGCATCAAATACTTTGCCAACGGGCTCTCCCGGTTGCAAGGCTGATTGGCAGGCCGCCATGGCCGCCAAACAAACTTTGTGCATTTCGCGTTGTTTGTCATTCGCGGCACCGACGACAATCGTCCGCATCATGGCGGCATGGTAATGGCGATAGGCGCCGGCCCATTCCAGGGTGATTTGGTCTTCGTGGCCAAGATCTTTGCGGCCACTGAAATAGCGGCATAACAACGCGTCTCGACCGGCGCCGATGATGAATTCGTTGCTTGGATAATCACCACCACCTTTGAAGATGGCGCCTTGCATGGCGGCCAGGATATCGCCTTCGAAGGCATCGGGCGCGATTGCGGTGTGGGCAGCATCCAAGGCGTCGTCGGTTAAGGCTGCGGCACGGCGGACATAATCGATCTCCGCTGCCGATTTCACCGCCCGCTGTTTGCTGACCAGATCGGAGGCATCTTCCAAACTGGCAAAATCCACCAAGGCGCTGTCGAGCCGCTTGCCATTGGCGGCCGTCAGGCCATAAGCGTCATATTCGACGCCAATCCGTTTGCCCGACATTCCATGTTCCTGCAGAATATTCCTTATATCCTGAGCTGGATTAACGGCAGGACCATCGACCCAGATACGGATATCTTCGATGATCGAGGTATGCTGAGCCTGCCGCAGGTCTGGCGCCCGCGTCAGCAGCGTCATCCGTCCATCGGCAGTAAGGACTAAGCACTGGAAGAAAACATAGCCAAAGCTGTCATATCCTGTCAGATAATACATGCTTTCTTGTCGGAACATCGCCATGGCATCGAGGCCACGAGCGGTCATCGCCTGCTGAGTGGCCCGCAAGCGCCGCTCGAACTCCACTTTTGAAAAATGTAAGGCCACGATAACTCCTGTCCACTTGTGTTATGTAGAATACTGGAAATGTCATAATCATCCATAGATCAATTCGATTTTCAATGCCGCTAAGTCGACTTAAACCAGTCAGGAAATAGAATGAGTAACGATTACATACTTTATTGGGGCTATAAAATGGGCTCAGCCCCGGTTCAAGCTTTGTTGCTTGAGTTGGAATTACCCCATCGCCTGGAACAGGTGAATTTCGGTGGCGGCGAACATCGCAACCCGGAATATCTCGCGCTCAACCCGGTTGGCAAAGTCCCGGCATTGCATTTGCCCGATGGCGATCTGCTGACTGAAAGCGCGGCGATGCTGATTTATCTGGCCGATTTGCATCCTGATGCCGGTTTACTGCCGTTGCCGCAAGACCGCAATCGTGCTCAGGCCTTGCGCTGGATGTTGTATCTCGCCAGCGAAACATACCCCACCGTTTGCCACTATTATGACGCGGCCCACTTTGTCGATGACGAAGCAGCCGAAACTGCGGTGACAGAAAAAGCCCGCAACAGTTTTGACCAGCAATGCCGTTTTTTGGAAGATCAAGCGTCGGGTGGGGAGTATTTTCTTTGCCAACGCTTCACTTTGGTCGATTTATATCTGACAACAATCCTCGCTTGGCATTATGATCAGAAAGCCTTGCGAACGGCCTGCCCAAAACTTGCCGCGATATCGGAAAGAGTGCGCTCTCGGCCGGCCGTTCATCAAGCTTTCACCCAACATAAAATGACGCTATGATGGTCACCAACATTAGGAACAACATGATGCTACTTGAAAAAATACTCGGCTTTTATCTTTTTGGACTGATGCGGATGTTTGAAGTTACGCCTGCTTGGCTGGAAACTTTGCGTCAACGCCGCGAAGCCGTAATCGAACGCATGCAGGCCCGCAACGAAGCCCGCCGCCAAGGCCGCAAACCCGGCGACCTAGCCATTCCGAAAGAGAACCGCTACGCCGAAATTAGCTTCCGCGGCCGGCGTTGATGCGGAGTGCGTGCTTACTTGTCTTAGTTTAACTTCCGAATATCCTCGGCGAAGGTCGTCCAAGGTTTATATTTCATATCGCCGCAATCGCGAGATCTCTTATTCCCGCCAGCAACGGCATGGACCACTTGATCATGAGAAATCGCGAAGGCACGACTTCCCGGCACTTTTTTTCCATAAAACAACATATCACGTAAATAACGGGTGCAAACAATCCAGCCTTTGTGATTTGTCGCTGTCCAAAATCCGACTTCACGCACATGTCCGCGCACAGGATCAGCGATCTGCCAGCCGTCATCGTAGGGAAATTCATCACGATGGGCGGCTACGTATTTGACAATCGCGGCTTTGGGATCTTTCGGGTAGGGCCCAACGTCGGCATCCGTATAAGTTGGTCGAGTGCAGGCGGATAAAGCGACAAATAACAAGATTAGGATGGCTGTTTTATTCACATCGATTGCTCCGGTTAATGACAACAATTTTTATGTCGTTGCATTCAATTAAAATGTCCGCAGGATACTATTTCGCAACGCGAATTTGCGCTGGTATAATCCTGGATGAATATTTTTGCTCCTATGAGTTCGAATTGTGGTCGGTTTTTTGGTCAAATAACCAAATCGAATTCGTTCATGACAGCGGCTATTTTTTCGTCGTCACTGATAACAGTCCGGTAAATCCAATGATAACCGAAGGCGTTGGAAAGCAGTTCGCGGGCTCGAACGGGACCAAGATAAACTTCACACGCTTTGAGCTCTAACCAATTTACTGCCAGGTGCAGATAGGTGGAATATTCATCGGTCGCCCCTTCTGGAAGATCGGCCGGTACTTTCGGATACATGTCGCGAAACCGCGCGATTGCATTTTCGGTTCTTTCCCCCTGAGCATCAAGAAACCAATGGATTTGCTCATGCAGGAACATCGAGAGAAGCGCGTCAGGATCGTCAGCAACCCTGGTGTTAAGGGTCAATACCGGATGGCTGCGCGGGGTTGAGAAATATTCGATGTTTATGTTTGTAGTGAACAAATATGCATTTAACTCGTAAGTTTTTAACAAGGTTTCAAGCGCGAATTTCGTCGCCTCGAACCGAGCTTCGATCCATTCCATGTTCGGCGGGACGAATTGGATATCCAAATTCAACATCGTTCTGGCTCCAGGAGCGAAAGATAAGCGTGTTTGAGTATGTGGTGTTTTGCAAAAATATAACGGGCGTTGAAATCTATCATACCGGGTAGAATAAATGGAAATATTTGCTGCACAACGGGCGTATGGCGATGATTGGCCGGTATTTATGAAGTTCCCTGCTTCTTGAATAATTACCTGCTACCCGCTTGCATGCGGGGGAGGTCTATGATACCTAACGCCTCGTCTTTGGGTGACGTGGCTTCCGGTTGCGCTCACCATTTGTATCGTTCAATGAATTCAGAGACTTACGTCCGGGCTGAGATTTCCTTTCGGGTATCTTTTCAGCGAAATTGAGGAACAGATCACGTGGCAGCTGAAGTAAGCGTTGTCTCCAACATTGCGGGCCGTTACGCCAATGCGCTATTTGAGTTGGCGCAAGATGCAGACGCCCTGGACGATGTCGCCAATGACCTGGCCAATTTCCGCCAAATGTATGCCGAAAGCGAGGATTTGCGCCGCGCCGTACGCAGCCCGATTTTTACCCAAGCCGAACAGGCCAAGGCGACGGACGCCTTGTTGGAAAAAATGGGCGCGGCTGACTTAAGCCGCAATTTTTTCGGTCTGGTGGTGCAGAACCGCCGCGCGTTTGCCCTCAATGACATGGCAGTTGGGTACAAAAACTTGCTGTCCGCACACCGGGGGGAAGTGACGGCGCATGTAACCTCAGCCCATCCTTTAAACGAAGAACAAATCACGGCGTTGAAGGCAGAACTTGCCGCCGCCATGAAAACAGATGTAACGATCGAGACCGCCGTGGAAGAAGAAATTCTCGGCGGTCTTGTCGTTCGTGTTGGATCGCGCATGGTCGACAGTTCCATGCGTACAAAATTGAATAACCTTAAACACGCGATGAGAGGGGTTGAATGATGGATCTGCGCGCAGCGGAAATATCGACCATTCTAAAAGAGCAGATCGCCAATTTTGGCGCCGAAGCGGAAGTCTCTGAAGTCGGCCAAGTGCTGTCAGTCGGTGACGGTATCGCCCGCGTCTATGGTCTGGATAATGTTCAGGCCGGCGAGATGGTGGAATTCGCCAACGGCGTAAAGGGCATGGCCTTGAACCTGGAAAGCGACAATGTCGGCGTGGTTATCTTCGGTGACGACCGCGGCATCGTCGAAGGCGGCACGGTCAAGCGGACCGGTGACATTGTTGACGTGCCTGTGGGCAAAGGCCTATTGGGACGGGTGGTTGACGGCCTGGGCAATCCGATTGACGGCAAAGGTCCGATCGAAGGCGAAGAACGCCGACTGGTTGAGTTGAAAGCGCCAGGCATTATTCCACGGAAATCGGTGCACGAGCCGGTGCAAACCGGGCTGAAGGCACTGGACGCACTGGTGCCGATCGGCCGGGGTCAGCGCGAGTTGATCATTGGTGACCGTCAAACCGGCAAGACCGCTGTCGCCGTCGACACCATTATCAATCAAAAACCGATCAATGCCGGCGACGATGAAAGCAAGAAGCTTTATTGCATCTACGTCGCGATCGGGCAAAAGCGTTCTTCGGTGGCGCAGTTGGTCAAGACCCTGGAAGACAACGGTGCCATGGAATATTCCATCGTCGTTGCCGCGACGGCGTCCGAGCCGGCGCCGCTGCAGTTCCTGGCCCCTTATGCCGGTTGCGCCATGGGCGAATATTTCCGCGACAATGGTATGCATGCAGTCATCATCTATGACGATCTGACCAAACAAGCGGTCGCCTATCGCCAAATGTCGTTGCTGCTGCGCCGCCCGCCGGGCCGTGAAGCTTATCCGGGCGACGTTTTCTATCTCCATTCCCGCCTGCTGGAACGCGCCGCAAAATTGAATGAAGACAATGGTCTGGGTTCTCTGACGGCGTTGCCGATCATCGAAACCCAGGCGAATGATGTTGCGGCTTATATTCCAACCAATGTGATTTCGATCACCGATGGTCAGATCTTCTTGGAAACGGACCTGTTCTATAAAGGTATTCGCCCGGCAATTAATGTTGGCCTGTCGGTTTCCCGGGTTGGCTCCGCCGCGCAAGTGAAAGCGATGAAGTCGGTGGCCGGTTCGATCAAGTTGGAATTGGCGCAATATCGTGAAATGGAAGCTTTTGCGCAGTTTGGCTCCGATCTTGATGCTTCGACGCAACGGTTGTTGAACCGGGGCGCTCGGCTGACGGAATTGTTGAAGCAAGGTCAATACCAACCAATGCCGGTGGAAGAGCAGGTCGTTTCGATCTATTCCGGTGTGAACGGTTATCTGGATGAGGTGCCGGTGCGCGATGTCGGGCGTTTCGAAACCGAATTCTTGAATGAAGTACGCGCCAATGCCAGCGATATTTTGGACGCCATCCGCGATACCGGCGCTCTCAGTGACGAGACTGACGGTAAGCTGAAAGCCGCTTTGGACGCCTTCGTTAAGAAGTTCGCTTAAGCCTTAGGGTTGGATCGAGAGGGAACAGCATATGGCGAGTTTGAAGGATCTCAGGGTCCGGATTGCCAGCGTGAAGTCGACGCAGAAGATTACCAAAGCCATGCAGATGGTGGCGGCAGCAAAACTGCGTCGGGCGCAGGAAGCAGCGGAAGCAGCGCGTCCTTATAGCGTTCGCATGTCCGATATCATGACCTCGGTGACGACCAATATCCCGAGCTTGGACAATGCGCCGCCGCTGTTGGTTGGCAATGGTAAAGACGACATACATCTTCTGATCGCGGTAACCGCCGAACGCGGCCTTTGCGGTGGTTTCAACACCCAAGTCGTTCGCGACGTGCGGGCCAAAGCGCGCGAATTGCTTGATGCCGGCAAGACAGTAAAAATCCTTTGTGTTGGGAAAAAAGGCAATGATGCCTTGAAGCGCGAATATGGTAGTTTGATCATTGATGTGATCTTACTACGCGAAGTGAAGAATATCGGTTTCACCAACGCAGCTGATATTTCCAGCCGGATTATCGAGTTGTTTGAAGCGGGTGAATTTGACGTCTGCACGATGTTCTACAATAGTTTTGTTTCCGTCCTTACCCAGGAAATGGTGGCGCAGTCGCTGATTCCGTTGGCCGCCGGCGTTGGCGCTGACGCTGGTGAAGCTGATGCGGGGGAAGAAGCAGAAGACCTCGCTGGCGCGATCTACGATTTTGAACCGGAAGAAGAAGATTTGCTGGCCGATCTGGTGCCGCGCAATCTGTCGGTGCAAATTTTTAAAGCCCTGCTGGAAAGTGTGGCGGCGGAAAATGCAGCGCGGATGACGGCGATGGATAATGCAACGCGCAATGCCGGCGATATGATCGACAAGCTGACCCTGACAATGAACCGTCAGCGGCAGGCCCAGATCACTAAGGAATTGATTGAAATTGTCTCCGGCGCGGAAGCGCTTTAGAGACCCCGGCGCAGCTGCGCCATACGAATAGTTAAGAGCCTACGGGAGCAAGATATGAGTACCAACAGTGTTGGCAAAGTAAGTCAGGTAATCGGCGCCGTCGTCGATGTTAAGTTCGATGGCGATTTGCCGCCGATTTTGTCGGCTTTGCACATCAAAGAAGCGGACCGCATCCTGGTTCTGGAAGTGGCGCAGCATCTGGGCGAAAAAACCGTCCGCACTATCGCCATGGACACCACCGAAGGTCTGGTTCGTGGTCAAGAGGTGACCGATACTGGCGATGCGATTACGGTGCCGGTGGGTGCCGCGACCTTGGGTCGAATCATCAACGTGATTGGCGATCCAATTGACGAGCGTGGTCCGGTGGTGGCTGAAGAAAGTCGCCCGATCCATGCCCCGGCACCTGAATTTGTCGAGCAGTCGACGGAAAGCGAAATTCTGGAAACTGGAATTAAGGTTGTCGATCTGATCGCGCCTTATGCCAAGGGCGGTAAAATTGGCCTCTTTGGCGGCGCCGGTGTCGGTAAGACGGTGCTGATCCAGGAATTGATCAACAACGTGGCAAAAGCCCATGGTGGTTATTCGGTGTTTGCCGGTGTGGGGGAGCGGACCCGCGAAGGCAACGATCTTTATCACGAAATGATCGACAGTGGCGTTATCGACCTTGAGGGCGAAAGCAAAGTGTCGCTGGTGTTTGGCCAAATGAACGAGCCGCCGGGGGCGCGGGCGAGGGTTGGTCTGACTGGCTTGACCTTGGCGGAGAAGTTCCGCGATGAAGGTCGCGATGTGTTATTCTTTGTCGATAACATTTTCCGCTTTACCCAAGCCGGCTCGGAAGTTTCGGCCTTGTTGGGCCGCATTCCTTCGGCGGTGGGTTATCAGCCGACCTTGGCCACCGACATGGGTACCCTGCAGGAACGCATTACCACGACAACCAAAGGCTCGATCACCTCGGTGCAGGCGATTTACGTGCCGGCGGATGACTTGACCGATCCAGCCCCGGCGACCTCGTTCGCTCACTTGGATGCGACGACCGTGTTGAACCGGGCAATTTCCGAACTGGGCATTTACCCGGCGGTGGATCCGCTCGACAGTACGTCGCGTATTTTGGAGCCGCGGATTGTCGGTGAAGAACATTACCAGGTTGCCCGTAGAGTGCAGGAAATATTGCAGCAATACAAATCGTTGCAGGACATCATTGCCATTCTGGGCATGGACGAATTGTCGGAAGAAGACAAATTGACCGTTGCCCGAGCGCGGAAAATTCAGCGCTTCCTGTCGCAACCGTTTTTCGTTGCCGAAGTCTTCACCGGCTCGCCCGGCAAGCTGGTGGCTTTGGAAGACACCGTGCGCGGCTTCAAGGAAATCGTCGAAGGCAAGCATGACGATCTGCCGGAACAAGCCTTCTACATGGTCGGTACCATCGAAGACGCAATTGAAAAAGCCAAACAAATGGCCGCGGAAGCAGCCTAGCAGAGGAAATTTGAGCGATGGCGAAATTCGCTTTTGATTTGGTCAGCCCCGAGCGGCAATTATTGTCTTGCGAAGCGGACGTCGTCAGTGCGCCCGGCGTCGAAGGCGATTTTGGTGTCTATGCCGGGCATGCCCCGATGATCGCTAGTCTACGTGCGGGTGTTGTTGAAGTTGAAGATTCCGAAGGCGGAGACCAACGCATCTATATCGCCGGCGGCCTGGCACAAGTCACGCAAACCCGCATGGTCGTATTGGCCGAAGAAGCCATCATGCTTGCCGATCTCAGCCGCGAAGATCTGCAGCAACGCATCCAAGATACCCGCGAAGATATCGAAGACGCCAAAGACGACGAAACTCGTCGGGTTGCAGAAGGCACGTTGGCGAGCTTGGAAGAAATGCTCGCCGCGCTTTAATATTTCTGTGTTTTGAAATTTAAAAGGCGTCCAAATTTCCTGACGCCTTTTTTGTCTCGCATCAATTAAATTAGGCTCTGATCTTATTTAAAACTCAAAAATAGGGTCAATGCTTAATTATGGGGACTAGCGAACAATTTCCGGACCTTGGGCGATCAGGGGTAGCCAATTGTCGTTGAAGAAACTGGCCTCGTACGTCGCTTGCGCTTGGATTTCGAGGGCATCGGTCAAGCTCGCTTCATAAGCTTGCACTAGCAGTCGGGCGCCGCAATTTCCGATCAAGCGTCCCTCATGTTCCCAACTCCAATTCACGCTATTTTCGGAAAAAGCATGCAGCCAGATTTCCCGATTGGCCCAAATATAGAGCTCTAGAAACACGCCATCGGCCTCTGCTGAAAGTTCTAATTTTTCTATCCGCCCATCGACGCTTTGTTCTTGCTGCCGGCTGCAAGAGAGCCGATAACCCTGCTGCTCGATACGTTTCAGTCGCTTCTTGAGGCTGCGAGCGATCTCCTTGAGAAACGGATCTTCAAATTTTGGAAGGAACATGGTGGTGATATTCTAACTCTCAGCTTCGCCCAGAAATTTGGTCACTTCTTCCAGGAAGTGGGGCCAGGCCGGTTCGTCCTCAAGCATGAGATGATTTTGCCCTTCTAGGGTAACAAAGCGGGCACCTGGGATCGCGGCGGCCATTTGGCGGCCAGTTTTATACGGAACGATACCATCATCACGGCAATGCAGCACTAAGGTTGGGACGGAAATTTGTTTGGCCATTTCCATGACGTCGATTTTGTTCGTAACATTGCGAAGCCGCACGGCATTATCCGCCGATACGCATTTGCGCTGCAATTCATTGAACCAATCCATTTGTTCCTTGTTCGCGCCAGGCACAAAAAGGCTGGTGAAAAATTGCCGGAACGCTGGGTTATTCTTGCCCCAGCCATTGCGCATCATTTCCGTCAGGAATGCCGCCTCTTGAATGTCCTTGTCGGTTCCCCGGGTAAGTTGCCCTTGGGTAAATCCGCCATATAGAACTAGCCGCTCAACCCGTTCCGGGTAACGATATGTGTAAGCAATGGAATAGGCACAGCCTTGCGAAATACCAAGCAGCGGGAAGCGCTCAAACCCAGCCGCGTTCACAACCGCCGCCATATCTTCGACCATGTCGTCGAATGTGACGTTCTCAACTTCCCAATCAGAGAGACCATTGCAGCGTTGATCGAAACGAAGAAGCGTATGGTGGCTCGCGAGTTCCTGCAGAAAGTGGCGCCAGATCGGGCTTTCCCAATCGTATTCCAGATGGTTCATCCAATTCGGCGCTTTCACTAAAGGGGGTCCGTCGCCGACGGTTGCATAAGCGATTGTGGTCCCGTCTTCGGCACTGCAAAAATGTATGTCCTGTTCAAGCGGCTTGCCGCTTGCCGACGTGCCTTTGTCGAGATTTTTAAGCGGGCTCCAGCGCCAAACCCGGATCGGGGTGTCGATGTTCTTCAGCGTTTGTTCACCGATATCGGCGAAATCGGCAGCGATTTTGCTGCGGACACTTTGATAAACTACGTCCGAAATGTTGATACCGCCGGCCGGTGCCAAGCCTTCCAATCGAGCCGCGATATTCACCCCTTCGCCTTGGATGTCATCGCCATCAATGACAACATCGCCGAGATTGATGCCGATGCGATATTCCAACGGTTCGCCATCTATTTCCGGCCGGGCGCCGTCATTCATGGCGTGTTGAATTTCTATGGCGGATTCCGCGGCGTCAAGGACACTTGGGAATTCCGCCAGTAAGCCATCACCCATCAATTTCACAATGCGGCCGTCATAGCGGTTGAGCGTCGGCTTCACCAAACCGTCAAGAAGCGATTTCAGTGCTTCAATGGTGCCGGTTTCGTCATGATGAACCAAGCGGGCATAGCCAACCACATCGGCGGATAAGATCGCGCTCAACCTGCGTTGTACGGCCATTCTTTTACCCATTCGGAAATTTTACAAGCGAAAGTCTACTCGCATATTAGTTGGAAGTCGAATATCGGGGTCTTGCTTGGTCTACTATCCGTTTTATGCCATATTGCCCGCAATAATTACTGTCTCAATTACATGGAAATTATGATGGATAATCCGGTTATTGCCGATCGCAAGCCGACGAAGGTAGAACTGAAAGCCGGCGAGAGTTATCTCTGGTGCGCTTGTGGACGCTCGGCCTCGCAACCATTTTGCGATGGCTCGCACCGGGATACCTCATTTACACCGCTGAAATTTCAAGCTGAAGAAAGTGGCGACGCTCATTTATGTATGTGCAAACGTACCGGCAATCCACCTTATTGTGACGGCACCCATGCGCGGCTGAGTGCGGATGGGAATGCAGCGCCTGTGCCTGCTAATAATGGCATGCCACAGCCGGTGCCGACGCCGGAAGAGCCAACAGTACAGCAGATCCACGATCTGGCTCGAGATGGTCTTTCCAAGCTTGGTCATCATGGTGAAATGGGCGCGATGGGGGTGCCGCGGAACGAATTGCCAAACTGGAACGACATTCAAATCCTGCCAGCGCAGTTTGCCCGCAAACCGTTGATGGACGACGTGCCGGTGGGGACGGAATTAGTGATCGGTCCGAATGCCAAGAAACCTTTGACGTTGAAGATCCCGCTATTGGTTTCGGACATGAGTTTCGGCGCCCTATCGCAAGAAGCAAAAGTGGCGCTCGCCAGCGGTGCCGAACTTGCCGGCACCGGCATTTGTTCCGGCGAAGGTGGGATGCTGCCGGAAGAACAGACCGCTAATAGTAAATATTTTTACGAGCTTGCGTCGGCTCGTTTTGGCTATCGCGAAGACTTGCTGACGAAAGTTCAGGCGTTCCATTTCAAAGGCGGACAAGGGGCCAAGACCGGCACCGGCGGGCATCTGCCGGGCAACAAGGTAGTGGGCAAAATCGCCGAAGTGCGTGGTCTGCCGGAAGGCTCGCCGGCAGTTTCTCCTCCGACCTTTGACGATCTGGCAACGGTGGCCGACTTCCGTAAATACTCCGATCGGGTGCGGGAGATCACTGGCGGCATCCCCATCGGCTACAAAACCTCCGCTAACCATATCGAAGATGACATCAGTTTTGCGGTTGAAGCCGGTGCGGATTACATCATCTTGGATGGTCGTGGTGGCGGGACCGGTGCCGCGCCGCTGATCTTCCGCGATCATATTTCTGTGCCGACGATACCCGCACTGGCCCGCGCTAGGCGACATCTCGATGGCCTAAAACGTCCCGACGTCACCCTGATCATCACTGGTGGACTGCGCACGGCGCCGGACTTTATAAAGGCTCTCGCCTTGGGTGCAGATGGTGTGGCGCTGGCCAATTCGGCGATGCAGGCGGTGGGCTGCGTCGGCGCCCGTATGTGCAACAGCAACAATTGCCCAGCCGGTATAGCAACTCAGAAGCCGGAACTGAGGGCGCGTTTGGATGTTTCGATCGCATCGGCACGGCTGGCAAGATATCTAGGGGCCTCGGTGGAACTGATGCAAGTGATGGCCCGGGCCTGTGGCCACAATCATCTCAATCAGTTCAATCCACAGGATATCGGCACCTGGCGGCGGGAGATGGCTGATTTAACTGGCGTGCGCTTTGCTGGCGACTAGAGTGCTGCCGCCCAATCCGAATTTTGTTCGTCCAGCCATTGCAACGTAACATCCGCGACCTGTTGCCATTGCGGCTCGATCAGCAGCATATGACCGAAATCTTCGACTTTGGCGAAGGTGGCGTGATCGGGATAACGGGCGGCGACTTTGCGGACGGTTTCGGGGTCGATGACTTTATCTTGGCCGGCGGCGATACAGAGGATTGGGCAGTCAATGTCGATTGGGTTGACATAGGAAGCGCGCGCCGGATCAAGCATCCAAAACAGGCTTTCAAACAAAGCCTGGCCCGATTCCGGGACGAACTGATCGAACACTTCACGTTGCTGTTCGGGCGGGATGTGCGTTAGCGAATTGCCGCAGGCGATGGTAAAATCTGAATGTAAAGCTTGCGTCCAGAACGGACCCAGGGACATCAACCCCATCGCCGCTGCGATCTCGTTCTCCGAGGATGGCAATATCCCCCACGGTGACGCCGGTGTCAGCAACACCAGGGCTTCTGCCAAGCCGCGCGCCGCTAACAATTGCGCCAGCAATCCGCCCATGGAATGACCAAATATCACGGGCTTGTCTTCGAGCGTTTCGATTTCCACGGCCAGGGCATTGGCATAATCGCTCAGACTGGTTCCCGTCAAAGCGTTGGGCGCGGTGCCATCACCGGTTGGTTCGTGATGCAATAATTCCGGTGTCGACACCTGCCAACTACGCGCCTGCAATAAGTCGCGCCAGTAGTCCCAACACCACGCGCCGGCAAAAGCGCCGGGGATCATGATCGCAGATTTTGTTCTCATGACGATTACTCCAAATCAAACTGACGATTGTATGGAAGAGATCGAATGTTTTAGGTGATAATATGACGGAATTCGGCCATCACTTGGCGATAAGTTTCGCGTTTGAAGGGGACGATATGGGCTTCCAATTCGGCAAAATCGCACCACTTCCATTGATCGAATTCGGGGTGCGCGGTGGCGATATCGATTTCGTCGTCATGGCCTAGGAAACGCAGCGCGAACCACTTCTGGGTTTGGCCACGGTAACGACCCTTCCAGACTTCGTCGGCGATTTCTTCCGGCAGGTCATAGGGTATCCATTGCTTGCTCTCAGCAATGATTTCCGCGTTTGCAGTGCCAATTTCCTCTTCCAACTCTCGAAAGGCCGCAGTCCGCGGATCTTCGCCTGGGTCGATCCCGCCTTGCGGCATCTGCCAGGCCTCGGCGCGTTGATCAATCCGTTGTCCGACGAAAACCCGGTTTTGTTTGTCCAATAACAGCAGACCAACGCATTTGCGGTAGGGTCGATCGGCATAGGGCAGAGCGGCAGGTTTGCTCATGGCTGGCTCTGCTTATTTACCAAGGCGGATAGCGGCGCCAGGTTCAAACCAACAGATGCCGTGTTCTTAGCCCATAGCGCGACCAAATTGGCGCTATGGGGGTAAAGCTCCGTCAGCGCGACAGCGTGGCCCTTTGTGAAGGCGGTTTTTTCCAATGCGGCCAATTGATTTTTTATTTCAAGCTCGGTCGGGACCTCATCGACCCAGTGGTTCACATATGCGCGCGGCAAGTTCATGCTGTCAGCCACCGAAATGGTCAGGCTTGCCGGCGAACTACGCCGATCCAGAAAGATCAGGCCGGAATGCCGCAACAACTGAAATACTGGCCGTAAAGCCGTGTCCGCTTCCGTGAAAGCCGCTCCCATCGAATTGACCATGCCGATGTAACCAGTGACCCGGGCCATCGTCTTTTCTGTTTGTATTTGGTTCACCCGTGCCTGCGCGGTGACCAACAAACTAAGGGGACCGGAATCATTCGTTGGATAGTTTTTCGGCTCCATCGGCAATTCCAACATCACCTCATGCCCCTTGCTTCGGGCTGCGTTGATATGGCGCTGCAACTCCTTGGCATAGGGCGAGAATGCCAACGTCACTTCTGGCGGCAGTTCATTGATCGCCAAGGCCGTTGTCTCGTTATTCATTCCAAGTCCGGAAACAACAATAGCCACCAGCGGCTTTTCGTCCGGGGGGGTATAGGGGCGAGCATAGACTTGCCTGGCGGCGCGACCTTTTGCATCTATTTTGGGAACCGCGCCGTATGGAGTCGTCCGAAGCAAGGCCGGATCGGGTGCGGGCGACAAGGCACCCTGATCGTTTGAACCTTCGGTCAGGGTAATCTCGTCTTTCGGCTTAGCAGGTTCTGATTTCTCTTCCGGTTTTGTGACCTTGCTTTTTGCCGATTCCATCGACGTCGCCGGTTTTGTTTCCTCCCCATTTATCGCAGGTGCCGTCTTAGGTTCAGCCTCAGATTTGGCCATTTGATCGGCAGCGTCGGGGGCCACGTAACTGAGTGAGGCCCAGATTATGGCTGCCGCAAATCCGCTAAGCAACAAAGCAACAACAACGGAAAAAGCGCTCACACGCCGTTTCCGTTGAGGAATTATGAGGGGCTTCGTTGTCGTCGACTTAGCCAATTACCACCCTCAATTCTTTTCGACTTTTCCTTGCGACAGAATGTTCAGGCTGCGCATCAAATCGAGAGCGTAACTCAGCTGATAATCTTCCGGTTTTGTCTCGTCTTTCGTGTCGGCGGCATCGTCAGGCTTGTCGGCATCTTTTTTGCCTTTTATTTCGATATGACCGCGTAAATCAGCTTCGGAACGGCGTTTTGGTCCGTTCACTTTTTGCACGACGGATTGCTCGACTTCAACGTCAGGGACGATGCCCTTGGCCTGAATGCTGTTGCCAGATGGCGTATAATAAAGCGCTGTGGTCATCCGGATGGCGCCACGCCCGCCCAAAGGCATGATCGTCTGCACGGAGCCCTTGCCGAAAGATTTGGTGCCTAAAACGATACCGCGTTTATGATCCTGCAAGGCACCGGCAACAATTTCCGAAGCGGACGCCGATCCCCCGTTGATCAAGACGATGATCGGTTTGCCGTCGGCGAGATCGCCCGGGTTCGCCATGTAAAGTTGGCCATCGTCTTCCCGCCGATCCCGGGTCGAAACGATACGCCCGTCATCCAGAAAGGCATCCGATACAGCAACCGCCTGGTCCAATAGCCCGCCTGGATTATTTCGCAGATCCAGGATAATACCGGAAATCTTCCCGTCAATTTCCTGTTTGATGCGATTGACTTGTTTGCGAATACCGCTATCCGTCTTTTCGGTGAAACTGGTAACGCGAAGATAAATCACATCTCCTTCGGCGCGACCGCGTACCGATTGGATCTGAATAACATCGCGCGTAATGGTGATATCAAACGCGCCTTCGGTGCCTTTACGCACAATTGTCAAAACGATGTCGGAATTGATCGGTCCGCGCATTTTTTTGACCGCCTGAGCCAGCGTCAAACCCTGGATCGGCTCACCATCAAGGTGGGTGACATAATCGCCGGACTTGACGCCAGCTCGCCAGGCCGGGGTGTCGTCGATGGGGGAAACGACTTTGATGACACCATTTTCCATCGTGACTTCGATGCCCAAGCCGCCAAACTCACCGCGGGTCTGCACCTGCATTTCTTGTAGTGTCTTTTGGTTCATGTAACTCGAATGAGGATCGAGCGATTTCAGCATGCCATTGATAGCGCTTTCGATCAGTTCCGTATCGTCGACATCGCGCACATAATCTTTGCGAACGCGTTCGAACACGTCACCAAATAGATTGAGGGCTTTGTAAGTATCTGAATTCGGTTCTTGTGCTTGCGCTGGGACAGCAATAACAGCATATGCCAGCACCCCGGCAGAGAATAATAATATAAAGCGGCGCATCAACCTTTGACCTTTCCGATGTTCATGGCTAACCAGGGAAGCGGGTTTACAGCTTCACCTCGATACCTTAATTCTACATAAAGATTAGGATATTTTCTCTCGTTATTTCCCATTTCGCCAACAGGTTCGCTGGCGAGCAGAAGTTGGCCAACTACCACGTCAATTCGCGACATCCCGGCAAGAAGCGTATGATATCCCTGGCCATGGGCGATGATCAAGAGCTGACCATAGCCACGAAATTCACCGGCATAGGAAACTTCGCCATCAAACGGCGTGATAACTTGTGCGTGAGGTCGGGTTTGAATTCGAATACCTTTCGAGGCGGGCCCATATCCGTTGTCGTCGCCGAAATGCTCGACGATCTGGCCGCGGGCCGGCAATGGCAATTGACCGCGCAGACTGGCGAACTGTTGTACTTGGCCAGTGCCGGTTTTACTGTCCGCGCGCGCGCTCGGCTCTATCGCTTGTTCGGGTGCTGAAATCTCAGGTGTTTGGGCTTCGGTTTGCCGCAAGACAGAGATGCGTTTTTCAATCTCTCCACGATCCGTTTGGGTATTTCTGTCTTTATGCAGTCGTTCAACTAAATCACCAATGTTGCTGGCTGAGTTCGAAAGAGCCGTTATTCGCTTTTCTTCCTGTTGCGCGCGGGCCAGCAGTTCATTTCGCGTATTCGATTTTGCGCGAAGAAGTTGGCTTAAACGGCGTTTTTCGGTTTCCAGCTCCCGCCGTGCCAAGTCGATATCCCGACGCTCTTCAGCAATCTGTTGGCGCAGTTGGCGCAAAGTTTCGATTTGTGCGCGGATATTGCCGACCCGGCGTTCGAGTTCCGGGGTGATTGATGTCAACAGCAGGCTGGCGCGCATATTTTGCAACGGCGTGCCTGGCCCCACCACCAATAAGGGCGTGCCAGCGCGTTGCAATCGGCTGAGACTGCCAAGTACGCGCGACAACTCCGTTTGCCGGCCTTTCAAGGCCTGGCTGAGCTCTTTTTCGCTGGACGAAAGTTCCCGCAATCTCTTTTCGCTGGTCAGCAGGCGATCTTCGCGGGTTTGGATTTTTTTTGCCATCTTGATTAAGCGTTTGCGTATGCGAATGCGCTCGTGCGTGATTTGCTGGGCCTTGCGTTGCAGATTTCGTTTGGCAGCGCGGCTGTCATTCAATTCGCGCTCGACTTTTTGCAGAGATATTTCATTTGCTTCGTCGGCAATAGCGGATAGCGGCACAGACGTCACGGCGGCGGCAAGCAGGACCCGCAAGCACATTGTTGTTCTGGTATGGCGAACGGAGCCTTCAAATTTACGCCTGGGCACGATGTCCCATCGACGTTTCACTTGTTCGCTGTCCTGGCCGCAAAAGTGACGCCCCAGTCATTTCCTGAGGGATCGGTAAGTTCATCAACTCCAACACTGTCGGTGCGACATCGGCTAGGCGACCACCGGCGATGTTCATGTCGCTACCGCCATTGATCAGAATGAAAGGAACTGAATTGGTTGTATGCGCGGTATGGGTCTCGCCATTTGCCGGATCCACCAGACATTCAATATTGCCATGATCGGCGGTGATCAGCATCGCGCCGCCGGATTGCCGCAGCGCTGTTTCCAATCGCCCCAGGCAGATATCGATGGTGGCTACGGCTTTTTGTGCCGCCGCCATCACGCCTGTATGACCGACCATGTCCGGGTTGGCGTAATTGACAACAATAAGGCCGAAGCCGCCAGTTGTTATCGCCTCAACCAAACGGTCAGTGACCTCAGCGGCCGACATTTCCGGTTGCAGATCGTAGGTTGCAACTTTCGGGGAGGGGATCAATATCCGCTCCTCTCCTTTAAAAACCTGCTCTTCGCCGCCATTCAGGAAAAAAGTGACATGGGCGTATTTTTCGGTTTCAGCGATGCGCAGTTGGGTCTTACCGGCAGCAGAGACCACTTCACCCAAGGTATTGCGCAATTTCTTCGCTGCGAAGATAGCCGGCATGAAGGCGTCCAAGTGTGTGGAGTAACTAGTCATGCCCAGGGCGGTGGCGGTTTCAATCACCCGTTTGCGGGTAAATCCGTCGAACGACGGATCCAGCAATGCCGTCAGAATTTCCCGGGCCCGGTCGGCACGGAAATTTGCCATCAGCACACCATCGCCGTCTGCCATGCCGGCATATCCGGCAATTGCGGTCGGCAATACAAATTCATCGCTGACGTCGTCTGCATAGGATTGTGTGACCGCCGAAATTGCGTTTGCAGCGATTTCGCCAGCGCCATCAACAATGGCGTGATAGGCTTTGCTCACACGATCCCAACGTTTGTCTCGGTCCATGGCGTAGTAGCGGCCGCTGACGGTGGTAATTTCCACCTCTTCGATGGTGTCGATCTCCTTCTGGAAAGCCTCGATGAAGTCGTAGGCACTTCTAGGTGGGGTGTCGCGGCCATCTAAAAAGGCATGAATTTTGACCTTTACGCCCGCCGCAGCAATGATCTTGGCCAAGGCGACCATATGGTCCTGATGCGAATGCACCCCGCCGGGCGAAAGCAGGCCCATTAGATGGCAAGCCCCGCGGCTATTTTTCAGCGCCTCGATATGATTTTGCAACGTCGCGCGGTTAGCCAAACTGCTATCACCAATGGCAGCATCGATACGCGGCAAATCCTGAATTACCACGCGACCGCCGCCAATATTTTGATGACCAACCTCGGAATTACCCATTTGCCCCGCGGGCAGGCCGACATCGCCTGCCGAGGTTAATAACTCAGCCACCGGGCACTTCGCCAGCAAACGGTCATAAACCGGTGTTGCAGTCGCGGCGATGGCATTATTTTCGTTGGCCGGACCATTGCCCCAGCCATCCAGAATACACAGGACAACGGGGCTTGGTTGCTTTTCGGTGGCGGTCATTATGTTTCCGTTTTGCAAAACCTATCTTGTTGATTGAATATGGCCGAACTGAGGCCGATGCAAGGGCAATATTTCATCGCCATCAGTCCCGATGATAGGGGTGACCGCTGATGATACTGGTGGCGCGGTATAGTTGCTCCGCCAGCAACACGCGGGCCATCATATGGGGCCAGGTTAAGGCACCGAATGAAACCACCTTGTCGGCGCGCCGACGCACTTGATCTGTCAATCCATCGGCACCGCCAATAATAATAACGGTTCGCCGTGCACCGTCATCCTGCCAGTTGGACAACAGATCGGCAAATTTACGGCTGGTAAGATTGTCTCCGCGTTCATCAAGAGCGATCACCCTGGCACCGTTGGGAACTGCGGCGAGTATGCGTTCCGCTTCCAGATTTTGGCGCTGCGGACCGTCACGGCCACCACGGATGTCAAGCTCCCTAATTTCGACTTTCCAGGGTATGCGTTTTAAATAACTGTCAAACAACGCCTTTTCGGCCCCAGCTTTCTGACGGCCGACGGCGACGATGAGGATGTTCATGTCACCGGCACTCTTGCTTTGGGTCAGATACAGCTCTGCCCGAGACGATCAACTCACTTATTTAAACAACCCGTTCGATGCGATCAGTCGGCATTTCTGCGGACCACATTTTCTCCAGATTGTAAAACTCCCTCACTTCGGGCCGAAAAATTTGCACGATGACATCGCCAGCATCGATCAAGACCCAGTCGCCTTGCGAGAGGCCTTCAACCTGGCAGGTACCCAGACCGACTTCTTTCAGCTTGCGCATAAGATGATCGGCCAAAGCAGCCACTTGACGTTGCGAACGTCCGGTCGCAACCACCATATAATCGGCGATACTGCTTCGCTCGGCGAGATCGATTGTTGTGATGTCTTCGGCCTTATCGGCATCCAGGGAGTGTATGATCAGTTCACTCAACTCTTCAGGGTTGGGCAACTGTTTCCGTTTAGACGGATTATGCATACTGGCTATGGCTTCAAGCTCCTTGTTTTGGCGAAAGGCGATTGCACGATGCAATCAAGTGAATGATGCCTGTTTTTTGTTAAAATTTCAATATTAAGTCGAATATTCACAATAAATTCACTTCTTTGCGTGGCTTATCAGTCACGAAATCAGGCGCCATTTTGTCGGATTTCCGAGGCCGATACAGTGTGGCGACGGGTGAATAGGAAACACCAGGCCGGTGCCGGTGTTGCCGCCAAGGCAATTGGCTGGGCCAGCCGACTGGTTTTGAAATATTGTGCGGCCTGGCCGGCTAAAGCTGAATAAGTATGGCCGGGGCGATCAATCACCGCCACAGGTACTGTCTCGAATATCTGTTGCCAGCGTCTCCAGGCAGTAATTTGACAGAGATTGTCAGCCCCCATCAGCCAGATAAAACGATGTGCCGGATAGACCTTTGGCAAACGCGCCAAGGTGTCAATTGTGAAGCGGGTGTGATGGCGCTGTTCGAAATCACTGGCCCGAATTTTCGGGTGGCGGGCTATAGCTTGTGCCCCGGCCAGGCGGTTTTCATAGGCCGCCATCCCAATATTTGACTTCAGCGGATTTTGCGGGCTGACTAGCCACCAAACTTGATCCAGCTGCAGACGCTTCAGCGCTTCCAAACTGATCTGGCGATGACCTTTATGGGCTGGATTGAATGAGCCGCCTAGAAGACCAATTTTGAGCCCGCCGGGTGCTCGTTTCATCGCCACGCCCGCTCGAACTAAGGTCGGCAATGACCGTTACCACGGACAAGATATTTGTAAGTGGTCAATTGTTCGACCCCGACCGGACCCCGCGCGTGCAGGCGGTTGGTGGAAATGCCAATCTCCGCACCCATGCCAAACTCGCCACCATCGGCATATTGCGTCGAGGCATTGTGCAGCAAAATGGCGCTATCCACATTGTTAAAGAAATACGCTGCAGCGTCGCTATCGTCGGTGATGATCGCTTCAGTATGGCTAGAACCATGCTTGGTGATATGGTCGACCGCGTCTTCGATATTGTCGACGACACGCACGGCTAAGATACTGTCGAGATATTCAGTATCCCAATCGGTTTCATCGGCAGCGATAACGCGACTGTCCATGGCCTGCACCGCCATGTCACCGCGAATTTCGCAATCCGCTTCAAGCAATTGCCTTAGGATCGCCGGTAGGTGACTGTCGGCTATATCGCGATGCACCAACAAGGTTTCGGCAGAACCGCAAATGCCTGTGCGGCGCAGTTTTGCATTGAAGGTTATCTCTCGCGCCATCTCTCTATCGGCGTCACGATCCAGATAGACGTGACAATTGCCTTCCAAATGGGCGATGACCGGGATTTTGCTTTCTTTCTGCACCCGTTCGATCAAACCCTTTCCACCACGGGGCACGATGATGTCGATATATTCATACATGGTCAGCATGATGCCAACGGCGGCCCGGTCGCGGGTCGGTAACAATTGAATAGCCGCTTCCGGCAAACCGGCTTTTTTCAATCCCGCTTGCAGACAAGCCAGGATCGCGGCCGAAGAATGGAAACTTTCGGAGCCGCCACGTAAGATAGCGGCATTGCCGGATTTCAAACACAGCCCGCCTGCGTCGGCGGTCACGTTGGGCCGGCTTTCATAGATAATCCCAATCACACCCAGCGGCGTGCGCACGCGGGAGATTTTCAAACCGTTGGGACGCTCCCATTCGGCAATGATGCTGCCAATCGGATCGCTTAAGGCTGCGATATCTTCAATCCCCTTGGCCATTGCTTCGATGCGATCTTCAGTCAGCAATAGGCGATCCAACAGGGCCTCGGTCAATCCGCGCTCTCGGCCAAAAGTCATGTCTTTCTGATTCGCGACAAGGATGCCGGCTTGGCCGGCGCGGATGGCATGGGCAGCGGCGTGGAGGGCCTGATCTTTCTGCGCCGGTGAGGATTTCGCCAGAATTTTCGCCGCCGCACGGGCGCGCCCGCCCAAAGCGGTCATTTCCGCCTCGAGATCGACCTCGTTCTCTAAATTCTCAGCCATGCTCATCAGCTCTCTCCTTCAAACCTAATCCTATCACGCTTCCCGCGCGAGCAATACTAGGTCGTCCCGATGGATCATTTCGGTCCGGCCACTAAAGCCTAAAATATCGGCAATGTCCTGACTTCGACAGCCCTTGATTTGTTCGGCATCTTTGGCCGAATAAGCGGTCAGGCCACGCGCTAGTTCCTGACCGTCGGTATTTGCAACGACCACTGCGTCACCGCGTTCGAACGTCCCGCTGACTTCGACAACGCCGGCGGGTAGCAGGCTTTTGCCGCCGTGTAAGGCCTTTGCCGCCCCGGCATCGATGGTCAGCGTGCCCATCGATTTGAGGCTGCCTGCGATCCAGCGTTTGCGGGCCGTGGTCGGATTGGCGGCGGCGCGGAATACCGTCCGCGTGCCGCCATCCGCCAAGGCGGTCAAGGGGTGGTTATTCTTACCGGAAGTGATGACCATGTGGCAGCCGGCTTGTTGGGCGATGCGGGCGGCTTTGATTTTCGTGATCATGCCGCCGCGGCCATAGTCGGATTTTGTGGTGCCGGCTATGGCTTCGATTTCGGGCGAAATCTCGTCGATCTCGCCGATCAATTCTGCCCCTGTGTCACCATTGGGATCGCCGGTATAAAGACCGTCAATATCCGACAGCAAGACCAGGCAGTCAGCACCGGCCATCGCCGCGACCCGGGCCGCCAGGCGATCATTATCACCAAATCGAATTTCTTCGGTGGCGACAGTGTCATTCTCGTTGATCACAGGTACGGCACGCCGGGCCAACAGGTTTTCGATGGTCGTCCGGGCATTCAAATAACGCCGCCTTTGTTCGGTATCGTCACTGGTCAGCAAAATCTGCGCGACCGGAATGTCATGCCGCGCTAAAGCGGCTTCATAAGCGTGCGCCAACTGAATTTGTCCAGCAGCGGCGGCGGCCTGGCTGTCTTCCAGTTTCAATTCGCCGGTGGGAATGCCAAGCCTTCGGCGGCCCAGACCGATGGCGCCGGAGGAAACCACTAATATGTCGCGGCCTTGTTGATGCAGATTGGCGATATCGTCAGTTAGCGCCTCCAACCACTGGCGGCGAAGCCGACCATTATCATTATCAATCAGCAAACTGGAGCCAATTTTGACCACCACCCGCTTGCTCGCAGAAAACTCGAACCGGCTCATGGTGTCCAACCTTCACCTACCACCGGCGCTTCCTCGGCGACTTTTTCGGCCCGTCGGCGGGCATCGATATGGGTCATAATGTGGCGTAAACAATCCCAGATACCCTGTTGGGCGATGCCGGAAATGACCATCACTTCGCGCTTGGTCTCGGCCTGCAATAGGGCGCGTTTTTCCGCCACCTCCGCGTCGCCCAACAGATCGGACTTATTGAGCGCGACAATTTCAGGTTTGTCCGTCAGTTCCGCACCATAGGCAGCCAATTCGCCGCGTACCGTTTGGTAAGCAGCGACCGGGTCGTCTTCCGAGCCATCGATGAGATGCAACAGCGCGCCGCAACGTTCAACATGGCCTAAAAACCGTGTGCCGAGGCCAATTCCATCGCTTGCCCCTTCGATCAAGCCCGGTATGTCGGCTAGAATAATTTCGTGATCGTCAACCTGGGCGACACCAAGATTGGGGTGAATGGTGGTGAAGGGATAATCGGCGATTTTTGGCCGGGCCCGGGTACAGGCGGCTAGAAACGTTGATTTGCCCGCGTTTGGCAGGCCAATCAAACCCGCATCCGCAATTAACTTTAAACGCAGCCAATAGCTGATTTCTTCCCCCGGTTCGCCGTCCTCGGCCCGCCTGGGCGCCTGATTGGTGGAGGACTTGTAATGGGCGTTACCGCGTCCGCCCTTGCCGCCGTGAGCCAATACAAACCGGTCTTCGGCTTTTGACAGATCGGCAATAATATGCACACGCGACTCATCCAGTACCTGTGTGCCAACAGGAACTTTGACGATGACGTCGTCGGCAGCAGGGCCACTTTTGTTACGGCCGGCACCGGGGCGCCCGCTACGGGCTTTAATATGGGGGCGAAAACGATAATCGATCAGGGTATTCAGATTTTCAACGGCAATCGCTACAACGTCGCCACCACGGCCACCGTCGCCACCATCGGGGCCTCCAAATTCGATATATTTTTCACGCCGAAAGCTGACGGTGCCGTGTCCGCCATTGCCGCTTTTCGCATATATTTTCGCCTGATCCTGGAATTTCATGCCGTTTGCTTATCAGTTCAATGTCTTTAGCAATAACTATGACCCAAAATAGAAAACGGGGGAATGGTTTCCCATTCCCCCGCTATGATTAGCTCGCTTGCGGGCGCTTAGCCCAACGGCTCCACCGATACCCAAGTCCGACCGCCGGCACGTGTTTGATACTTCACTTTGCCTTCGATTAGCGCGAATACGGTGTAATCTTTACCCACACCAACATTTTCGCCGGGCTTCCACTTGGTGCCGCGTTGACGAATAATGATATTGCCAGCAACGACATGTTCGCCGCCAAATTTCTTAACACCTAGGCGCTTGCCTTCGGTATCACGACCATTGCGGGAGGAACCGCCAGCTTTCTTATGTGCCATGACCTAAACTCCTATTCTTCCGCTTTATCGTCAGCTTTTTTCGCCGCGGCCTTTTTTGGCGCGGCTTTTTTAGCTGCAGTTTTTTTCGGCGCGGCTTTCTTAGGTGCGGCTTTTTTCTCTGCCGTCGCGGGCGTTTCAGCCGCTACTTTTTCCGCCGGGGCGTCTTCCGCTTTACTTAGGTGCTGCTTTCTTTTTCGGCGCCGCTTTTTTCTTAGCACCGGCTTCCAAGATATCGGTGATCTTCAACACCGTCAGATCCTGGCGATGGCCATTGCGACGACGATAGTTTTTCCGCCGCTTTTTCTTGAAGACAATGATCTTCGGCCCGCGTCCTTGTTCGACGATTTCCGCTGCGACGCTGGCGCCTTCAACAATTGGCGCACCGACTTTGGCACCTTGATCGTCGCCGACCATAAGAACTTGATCAAGGGAGATATTATCACCGGCTTCACCGGCCAGTTTCTCTACCTTGATGATATCGTTTTGTTGGACGCGGTATTGTTTGCCGCCCGTTTGTATTACAGCGAACATCGTATAAGCTCACTTGGCCGAATAATTTGAACAAAAAACCTTCACCTGCATTAGCGTTATCCGCCGATGCAGTAAGTCGACCGCGTAAATACTTGTGCGGAGCCCTGCTGTCAACGGAAATGTGCGATAAATTCAGTCTTCGGCATGAATATTTTCGGCTTCGATCAATTTGTCAATCTGCGCCGTTTCATATCCGATTTCAGCAAGGATTTCCCGGCTATGTTGGCCAAATCTGGGTGCCGGACAGCTGATTTCCGTGCTGGACGCGGAAAATTTCACCGGATGGCCCAGAACCCGGGTCATGGGCTGCCTGTCGCCGCTGACTTCACGGACCATTTCTCGGGCTATGGTTTGCGGATCTTCGCTGACTTGTTTGACATCCAAGACCGGACCCGCCGGAATTCCGAATTCTTCCAAACGGGCCAGCCATTCGTCATTGCCACGGACCATGAATTTCGCCGTCAGGACATCGACCAGAGCGGTCAAACTAGCCATGCGGTCATTGCCGTCTTTAAAGCGCGGATCATCGGCCAGCTCTTCTGCGTCCAGACATTTGGTTAGTTTCAACCAATTGGCTTGATTGGCGGCGCCGACATTGACCCAGCCATCGGCGGTCTGGAAAGCCTGATAAGGCGCCATCAAAGGATGGGCCGAGCCCATTGCACCAGGAATTTCGCCGGAGCCGAAAAAAATCGCTGATTGCCAATAGGTTAACATTATACCGGCTTCAAAAAGCGACGTGTCGACAAATTGCCCTTCGCCGTCATTATGGCGCTGATTGACAGCGGCCAAAATACCCATGGCAGCAAGAATACCGGCGGAGATATCGGTCGCTGGCGAGCCGACCTTGACCGGCGGGCGTCCCGGACCTTCGCCGGTAATGCTCATCAGGCCGCTCATCCCTTGTGCCACCAAATCGAAACCACCACGCGACGAATAAGGCCCGGTGGCGCCAAACCCACTCAGGGAGCAATAAATCAAGCGCGGATTGATCGCCTTCATGGTGTCGTAGTCAACACCGAAATGGGCCATTGCCCCGGGGCGGTAATTTTCAATGAAGATATCGGCCTTGGCGATCAGATCTTTCAGCGCGGCACGGCCTTCTTCGCCTTTCGTGTTAACGGCGAAACTTCGTTTATTGCGGTTCATCATCGCGAAGGGAACAGAATAGCCGTCGTTCAAAGGGGCGCTGCGGCGAAGATCATCGCCCGCCGGCATCCGTTCGACTTTAATGACTTCGGCGCCCATATCGGCCAGCATCAGACCACAGGTGGGCGCGGCCATAACGTGGCTCATCTCGACAACTTTAAGGCCGGCGAGCAGGCTTGGCTTTTGCGTTTTTTGATCTTTCATTATCGTCCTTCGAATTCGGGCGTTTCTTTAGCCAGGAATGCTTGGTAGCCGATTTTGAAATCTTCGCTGTCGAAACATGCAAAGCCTTCAGCTTGTTCCGCCGCCGTCAGGGGTTGGCCGTTGCTAAGGCGCTCGGCAAACTTTTTGTGCCAGCGATTGACCAGCGGGGCGCCGGCGCAAATTCGCGCGGACGTCGCTAACGCTTCCGCGGCGACCTGATCGTCCGGCACAACCCGATTGACTAGACCTTTTTCTTTTGCTTCGGCGGCATCAAAAACCCGCCCTTCCAATAATATCTCCAACGCTGTGGAGCGTCCGACCAATTCGACCAAGGCGTCAATTTCCGGATAGGCCATGACCAGACCCAAACGGTTAACGGGAATGCCGAAACGGGAGCTTTCACCGCAAATGCGGATATCGCACATGGCCGCTATTTCGAGCGCACCACCGACACAAAGGCCATGAATTTGGGCCACCACCGGATGGCGGCAGGCGCGTATGCCGCCCATGGCCCGATGCATTAAGCCGCCATATTCCGCCGCCGATATACTGTCATAGCGTTCTTCGGCGAATTCGGCGATATCGGCGCCGGGTCCCATGGCCTTTTCTCCTGCGCCGCGAATAATGATACAACGGATATCGTCGTCGCCATCCAGCATGGTCATCGTTTGACCTATTGCCGCCCACATTTCCTTATTCAAGGCGTTAAGTTTTTCGGGGCGATTTAGAATAATCGTCACCAAGCTACCTTCACGTTCCGTCACGACCAGGGAAGAACCGGACATATCGACCTCTTCACAATGAAACAAGGCCCCTTCGTACTGGATTTTCCGCCGCGGTTCAATTCGGCTTATGAAAGTACCTTCACCAGCAATAGGGCATCGCCGGTATAGTGGATGAGGGGATGCGGCTGCGTCGTGGCACGGGCGACTTCCCTATAACCGAGACGTTCATAGAGCAATTTGGCGCGAACATTCAGGTCAAAGACGATCAAGCTAACTTTGTTATAGCCTTTAATCCGGGCCTTGTTTTCCGCAAGTTTCAAGAACCGCCCGCCGATACCCCGGTCGCGCTGATCCGGGAAAAGGGCGACACCGCAAATATAAAAACTGTTGTCTTCTTCCAGAGCGTCATAAGGCGCAAGGATAGGATCGCTTTCAGGGACGGCGTTTTCATCAACCGCCATCGGGAAGACCACCATCATGCCGGCAATGGCCCAGTTTTCTTCGGCGACGGTACAGTTTTGGTAACTGAAAGCATTGTCGTCGCGGGCATAGCGTTTAGCCCCGACGGCGAGAATATCCTCGCCTTCGGTTGCCAACTTGGTCCAGATATAGTCGGCGCCGCCGTCTGAACTGATGCTATAAAGTTTGGCGATGGTGGCCGCGTCGCCTTTTATTGCCGGACGTAGACGGACCTTTATTGCGGATTTTTTTGTCATCGGTTTTCCCCATGATCGTTTTTATTTGTTATGAAATACATCTGTGTGTTTGGGTGCGAGAATTCAAGGTCGGATCGGATCTTCTTGAGCTTCCAGCGGCGAAAAGAATGATTTCAATAATATGTTAATAAGGATGGTGAGATATGGATCGTTGGCTGACGCAGGCGCTGGACTACATTCCACAATGGCTCGAATTTCAGATGCAGGCCAATGATCAAGTTGGCTGCTCGTTCGCTGTCGCTCACAAGGGGCAGTTGGTCATAGAACAGGCTTTTGGGCATGCTGACCTCAGCAGTGGTAAAAAACTGACGCCGCGCCATCACTTCCGGGTCGCTTCGCATTCGAAAACTTTTACCGCGGCCGGTATTCTGAAACTGCGGGAGCAAGGGCGGTTGCGCCTGGACGATGTTGCCGGCGCTTATGTGTCCGATCTGCATCCGGAAGTTGCCGCGGTCACCCTCAACCAGCTGCTGACCCACAGCGCCGGGATCATTCGCGATGGCGATGATGCTGGCCAATGGGCCGACCGCCGGCCGTTTCTGAAGGCGGAAGAATTGCGTCGGGCGCTGGGTGAAAAACCGACGATAGATAGCAATACCCGGTTCAAATATTCCAATCACGGTTTCGGCCTGTTGGGCCTTGTGATTGAAGCGATCAGCGGTGAAAGTTACGTCGAATGGATTGCCCGGGAAGTGGTCAAAGCGGCAAAACTGTCGTCGACCCACCCGGACTGGCCGGCACAAGCAAAGGCAATCCAACCTTTCGCCCGCGGCCACGGGGACAAAATGCTGCTTGGCCGGCGTTATGTCATCCCTTGCGACAACGTGACCCATGCCTTAGCCGCTGCCACCGGCTTTATTTCCACCGCCGCAGACTTGGCATTGTTTTATAGCCAACTTGATCCAGCGACAACGCGCAGCTTTCTAAGTGTTGCCAGCCGTCGTGAAATGACCCGCTTGCAATGGCAAAACCCGATGACACCGACGCCACAGTCTTATGGCCTTGGTCTGACCGGCGGCGATATTAGTGGCTGGGATTGGGTCGGTCATAGCGGCGCCTTTCAGGGATGTCTCAGCAAGACCGCGGTGTTGCTGGGGCGCGAGCTTAGTCTTTCGGTGATCACCAATTTGAACACCGGCTTATCGGGTATGTGGCTGGACGGCGCCGTCGCTATTTTGCGTGAATTCGCGACCCGTGGAGCTGGTGGCGCAAAAACAAAGGCATGGCGTGGGCGCTGGTGGTCGCCGTGGGGGGCGGTAGATCTTATCCCCATGGCCGATCATATAATTGTCGCCGCGCCGGCTTCGTTCAACCCATTTGCCGGCGCCAGCGAAATCGACGTTAGTAGCCGGGACGCAGGCAGTGTCCGCTTGGCTGGCGGTTTTGGTAGTCACGGCGAGCCGGCTCGATTGACCCGCAATAAGAACGGTGAAGTCAGTGAAGTCTGGTTGGGAGGTACGCGATTTTTGCCAGCCGCCAAAGTCCGTAGGGACTTAAAGCGCCGCTATCGAACAGTTGCGGATTAACAACGGCATCGCAAAGCCGCAAGAGTGTTATTTCGGAAACAGCAAGGTGGTAGTGAAGCGCGCGCCCAAGTCATCAGGACCGCCTGCTGCGGTTTCAAGCCAGTAGCGGGCGCCAATTGAAAATTGTACCCTCTGGCCGCCAATCGCGACCAGCTTCGAAACTGTCGCATTGATGGGTATGGCCCATTCTTCGGTATTCCAGTTGTAGGTCGATTCCGTATTCAAGGTAAAAGTCCAGGCGTCGGCAGTAGTATAGTTGGCGAAGGGCTGGACAAAAGTAGAATTTATTTCATCCCCATCCACCGACCATACATGATTGGCCAAGCCACCAATGGTCCACGGCCCTTTTTGCATGAGGCCGACGACCGTCGGCCCACCACCCCATTCACGAATGCCAAGCAACTCGTCCGTTGCCGTCGGCAGGTAGAAAATCGGACCCACACCCCAAATTAGGCCAAACGATGTCGGCGCCTTCGGCGAAAGCCAGAAAGACGCGGTGGTATCGCCTAATCCAAACTGATCACCGGAGGCGCCGAAGATATCATTTTGGTAGATTACCGGCACAATTGTCCGACTGATTAGGTTCAGGTCTTCGTTCAGTGAAAAGGGGATCACTGGCTGGATATTTAGCCGGAGCTGTTCGCCGTCTTCGGATCCATATCCTTCGTCGTAGTTCAATTGCAGAGGCACCGAAACTAAGGCGGAAATCGGGTTTGAAAGTTGTTTTGCCAAATCCTCATCAGCGTCCGCAATGGTCAAATTCGGCCAGATCAAACAAAACGCGAAAGCTAAAACGCCGGCGAGATTTATTGCCCGGCATTTGGTCGGCCGCCTTAGCGGATTATTATCAAAGGAAAACACTAGTTTAAGAATATTCATTCTGCGACCTTCTCTTGCTCCGCTTTGGGGGCGTCTTTGCTGACCGAGCGAATTTTCAAAACTTCAACTGGAATGAAGTGAGTTTCGATAACCAAAGGATAGTTTATTTCGGAACGTAAATAAGCGCGGAAGATGTCCAGACGTTCCTGACTTTTTTCGCCGGCATTCTTGCTGATGAAGCCTTTCACGTTCACATAAACTGTACCCTCACGAAAATACACGCGTAACGACTGGATCTGAGCCTGCCCCGATACAATGTCAGGATGATTTTCTTTCAGGTTCGCCAATAGACGGACTGTTCGAGATTTGACATATAGGGCGACGAAAGAATGGCCCAGCGGTTCCGCCAGCACAAAAGCCAACACGAAGAATATTGCCAGTCCAATCAATGATTTCCGCCAGCTCCCGTATTTTTGGCTGAGGAAAACCATCATCGCAAACGCGACGATCCCGACAAAATTGGTGAAGAATAACAAAAATGCACCCGTGGCGATATCGTCGCCGCCCGAATAAAGTCCAAATTCGCTTAGCGACAAGCCGGTGTCCGAACTGGCTTTGTCGCCCAGTGCCAAACCGATGCCTGCGACTGCCAGGGGCGGTACTAAGGCAACGGCGATAGCGACGCCAGCGATCGAATTGACGATACTGAGCCTGGTTGAGGCGAAGGCGGCGGCACAACCGGCAGCGATCGCAACGCCTAAATCTAATAGTGTCGGCGCCGTGCGGTTCAAAATTTCCGACCCGGTCACACGCAAGCCAATTAACAAAGTCGATACATAAGCAAATAGCACAACCAAAATAACGCCGGCCAAAATGGTCAGAGCCGACTGCCCAATCATTGGTTTGTCGGTCGTGACCAACCCGAAAGCCAAACTGGTAATTGGCGCCATCAATGGCGCAATGATCATGGCGCCAATGATAGCCGGCGCGCTATCGCCAATTAGACCCAAGGTCGCGATTGACGCCGACAGCGCCAACATGAAAAAAAATCCAAAAGACGGGATCGACGCCTGGCGCATTTGCAGCGCCAAGTCGGTGGCGGAAACCTTGGATTCCAAATAAGGTGCCCAGCCGGTAAAAAATCGTTTTAGCCAAACTATTGGCGTTAACATCTGCTGTTTCATTTTCAATTCTGCCGCCTCACTTGAAGGTTAGACTGAAGTGAATGTACTAAAAAGCGGAAAATTGACAAAAATCCACCGTCTCTCTAGCTTGAAGCTGGCGCCGAATAGCATGGGCCGAGGCGCAACAGTTGCAAGGAGACAAGAACCGTGGACGAAAGGAAGCCGGTCACTGATTGGGCCACCGATTTCGATATACATGATCCCGACTATACCAAAGACCCGAGCCCGGTTTGGCGCGATCTGCAGGATCGCTGTCCGATGGCGCATACGGAGCGCTGGGGCGGCTTATGGATGTCGACCAAGTACCACGATGCGCAAGAGCTCGTGAAAATGACATCTGTTTTATCGAACCGGCAGGTGACGATTGCACCGATGAAAGAAGGGATCGATCTGCTGGCGGATTATCATAGTTGGATCACACCGCCGATCAGTAACGATCCGCCCGATCATACACCGTTACGCCGGTTGATCCTGCCGCTTTTTACACCGAAGGCAGTGGCGCAACATCAGGACTTTACAGAAAAACTTTGTCACCAATTGATCGACGCTTTCATCGATAAGGGGGCTTGCGATGCCGCCGTCGACTATGCGCAACAGCTGACGCCGCGAGTGATCGGGCACATGCTTGGCATTGATGCCGCACGTAGCGACGAATATGTCAGTTGGGTTCAAGATTTCATCGAACTGGGCTTTGCCGATTTTGAACGCAGAAACAAAAGCCGCCAGGCAATGGTTGGATTTTTTGCCGAATTGGTCCAGGCGCGACGGCAAAATCCAGGCGACGATTACATATCCGAACTGATTGCCAAAGACCTGGATGGGGAGCCCTTGTCGGACAAAATGGTGATCAACTATTGCCTGTTGCTTTTGATTGCCGGAATCGATACGACTTGGAGCTCAATAGGCTCGGCGCTTTTGTATTTCGCCAGCCACAAGGAAGATCGCGCCCGCATGGTTCGCGAGCCGAATTTGTTCCCCACCGCGATTGAAGAGTTGCTGCGTTACCATTCGCCGGTTTCGGTTGGTCGTATCGCGATGAAGGATATCGACTTCAACGGCACGGAGATCAAGCGCGGCGAGCGCTTGATGATCAATTATCCGGCGGCAAATCGCGATCCGGCGGTTTTTGAGCAACCCGATGAAGTTGTCCTTGATCGTAAAAAGAACCGCCATTTTGCCTTTGGTATTGGCGTTCATCGCTGTGCCGGTTCCAATTTAGCGCGGATGGAAATGGATGTGGCACTGCGGGTCTGGTTTGATCGTATTCCTGCATTTGAACTTCGCGATCCTGATGGTGTGAGCTGGTCGGCGGGCCAGGTTCGAGGAGCTCGAAACGTGCCGGTGATATTTTAGAAGGAAGAAATGATGCCTTATGTTGAAGGTCGCGTAGTTCACGATGCCGATAGCCATTTGATGGAAATGGATGAATGCCTGGATGGCTACTTTAGCGCAGCCTTGCTCAGTCGATTTCGTGAGGTCGCGGCGGTAAAAGGGGTGCGTACGGACAAGCAGGCAGTGATGAAGCAGGCCCGGGCCAATCATGGCAGTCCAGAATTTCGTGCTGGTGTAGACGATAGTGTGATGCTACGCAAAAATTATGATGCGCATGGCGCCTTCATTGCCGAAGATCGCCCACACGCCCTCGACCTTTTGGGATTTGCAAGTCAGCTGGTATTTACCACTTTCTGCTTGGGAAATTTTGGCCTTGATCGCGGCCAAGATATGGAACTTTGTTATGCGGCGGCCAGTGCTCATAACCGCATGATGACGGATTTTTGCAACGTCGACCGGCGCTTGCTGGCGACCGCTTATATCCCCTTGGAAGATTTTACCCTGGCGCGGGCCTGCGCCGAAGAAGCGATCAATATCGGCGCCAAAGCACTGATGGTGCCTTCGCGGTGCCCGCAAAATCACGCCCATAGTCATATCGAACTTGATCCGGTTTGGGCGCTGGCCGAAGAGGCGGGTCTGCCAGTGCTCTTTCACGTTGGCGGTGAAGACAAGCTCAATCCGATTTACAAGGAAAACGGTCTTCCGCCAGTGCCGGATTTCCATGGCGGCGACGATAATTTCACCTCCGTCAGCTACATGGCGATCCCAAACGCGGTAATGCAGACAACGTCAACATTGATCTTCGATGGGGTTTTTGATCGTTTCCCCAATCTTCGCTGGGGCGCAATCGAATTGGGTGCAGCCTGGCTGCCGGGATGGATGCGATCAATGGATTCAGCCGCCCACGCGTTCACAAAAAACGAAGATCGGTTGCAGAAATTGAGCGCCCGGCCGTCCGAAATTATTCGCCGTCAATTCCGTGCCGCGCCCTATCCACATGAAGATGCCGGCTGGATAATTGCCCAGTCCGGCGAAGAAGTGGCGCTGTTTTCTTCCGACTATCCCCATATCGAAGGCGGTCGCAATCCGTTGAAACGTTTCAACGACAGTTTGCAGGACACTCCAGCGGCGGCGGTAGAGCGATTTTATTGCGATAATTTTGTCGACTTGATGGGCAACGGTCTGGCTGAAGATTTGCGCCGCCCGGGCCATCTCTCAGCGGCCTAGGGACTTAAGAGCTCATATTGCGAGTGGCTTGTCACATTGCCCAGTTAGGCTAACCGGAGCAAAGCCTCCGGTGCCTCGACGCCAGCAAGGCGGGCGAGTTCCCGGTGCCCATAAACAGTCCAGTCACCGTCGCCGTCGAGTAGGCCGCTGTCGGCAAGGTCGACAAGATCGGCCCTAGCGATTGATATTTTTAGCCCATTCCAATGATTAAGGGCGGCGCCATGAACGTCGATTGACGGCGATTCTCCAGTATCCTCGAAGATTTCGGCGGCCAGGCGCAGCACTTCGTTGACCGGTATAATCGTTCGATTTAGCGGTCGATCTATCTGTTGTGAAAGTACAAGTTTCATGCTGACACCAACCTATGCTGCTGATTGTTTAACTACTTGCAGGACCCGATTGGGCGCTGCCGGTTGAATTTCGATGAGTTCCGTCGGCAACCAAACTTTTGCCATCGTCCCGATTCCGAGCGTGCTGGAGAGGGTCAATTTGCCGCCATGCGCTTCGATAATTTTCTTACTCAATGGTAAACCCAAGCCGACACCGCCATTGGCACGCGCGAGCGAGGTTTCGACTTGCTCAAAAGGTTGCATGACCCTGGCCAGATCTTCTTCAGCGATGCCGATCCCATTGTCGGTTACGGATATCTCGATCGAGGCATCAGCCGGCACATCGACGGAAAGCGTGATCGCACCGTCGGGTTGGGTATACTTAACGGCGTTGGATATAAGATTGATCAAGGCCTGCCGCAGCAATTGATGATCGCCCCGAATTACCAACTCATCTTCTGGTAATTCGCTTTTGAAGGCGATGTGTTTGTCTTCGATTGCTGTAAACAGCATGGCGGTCGATTGTTTTGCCAAAGCCGCGTATCTGACGTCTTGGGCGCGTAGATCAAGTTTGCCGACTTCAATTTTCGTGATGTCCAGGATGTCGTTGATGATTTGCAGCAGATGCTGCCCGCTTTCTTCAATGTCGTTGCTATAATCAACGTAACTGTGATGTCCGAGCGGTCCCATTGACTGCGTATTGATCAACTGCGAAAAGCCGATAATCGCGTTCAATGGCGTCCGCAATTCGTGGCTCATGGTCGCCAAAAACTCTGATTTGGCGTGGTTGGCAGCCTCAGCATCTTCTTTCGCCGATATAATACGGGCGATCGAAAATTCGTACAATGCACCATAGGCCAAGGCCATCGTGGTGACATAACCGGCTGCGCACATAAACAAAATCAGGGTCACGGTGCCAGTGTCGGCAGTGCCGAAATGATTGGGGAATTCGTGCCCAGAAAGGAATAATCCGCCAAGGATTATGAAACCGAGGGCGTAGCACAACAGACCGATGATACGATAAACGCCATCGACAAAAAACATCGCAACGATTGGTACCGTCAGCGTCCAGGACAGCGCCGGGGAATGAATACCGCCGTAAAAATAGGAAAAGAAGAAGTTCGCGACGACAAAAAGCAGCACAGAACTAAAGGCCACCATACGTTTTGCCTTCGTCCAACGTAGTAAAAATGGGAAAACTGCAAAGAGGCCAATAACCCCGAGGAAAATCCACGCAATAATGCTGGGATATTGTGAAATTAACATCCAAGCAATGATCGCTCCGATCAAGGGGCCAAAAACATGGCTAATAACAAAAGCGCGCAATCGGCGGTGCTCTACCTCGCTTTCTCTCAAGTCTTCTGGAATGAACCAATCCAGATAACTCAAGAAATTTCCGACAATTGCTCCGTAGTTCTGCATCTCGTAACCTAATTGGATTTATCTAAATCTTTATTAGGTTAACTATAGGTGCTTTATTATCGATAAAGAACAAATATCGGAAACACTTTTATTGGTATTTATGTATAATTACTTAAAAATTTTTAATAAAACATCTAAATAATTTACGTAAAATTTTACTCAAATTGTCTATTGGGAAAAATGAAGTAAAACAAAAAAAATGATAAAACTAAACGTAATTTTGAAGTTATTAACTGAATAGTTTAAATTTTACATAGTATTAATTATTATTAATATTGCATATGTATAAGTATAATGTTTATTATATTTTTTTATCAGTGAATTCAATTGAAATACAAACCCTACAGTGAATGGTAATATTTACGTGATTCCGCAATATTTGTGAATTTAGAACTGTTGCAACGGAATCTTTTTAATTTTATAGTTCGCCGGTATAGTTTGATTGTTTGTGAGTGTTATGGCGTTCCCTTGGTATTTGAGTGAATCGACAGCACGCCGATCTGTCAATTGCGTTTTTAGCGAAATTGCATCAGATGACTGAACGGTTTGTCAGCCAGCCAGAAAGCTTGATGTATGCTTCCTTGCAAGAACGCATGGAAAGCTTATTTGACGCCCATCCCAAAGGCATATTGATCATTGGACGGTCCCTCAGGGCATCGGACATTGTCTTATCAACCAACGACTATCTCGATATCGGCAATGATCAAAGAATAGTTAGTCGGCAACTAGAAGCTTTGGCTGAAGGGTGCGACAACATCTTTATGTCTGGCGCCTATACTCAGCATCTAGGTGTGCAGCGACAGCTAGAACAAGAATATGCCGCCTGGTTAGATGCGGAAGACGCGGTATTATGTCAATCTGGATTTGCTGCCAATGAAGGTATAATTCAAGCAATCGCCGGACCGGAAATACCAGCCTATCTCGATATGTTCGCTCATGCCTCTGTCTGGCAAGGTGCCACGGTGGCAAATGCGTCGGCTTATGCCTTCCGTCATAATGATGCGGATCATCTGCGCCGTCAGATCGCCAAACATGGTCCGGGTGTGGTGGCTGTCGAATCGATTTACAGCACCATCGGTGATATCTGCCCGCTGCAGGACATTGTTGAAGTCTGCGAAGAGACTGGATCCATGTTGATTGTGGATGAATCCCATGCAATCGGCGTTATTGGCCTGCAGGGCGAGGGTTTGGTCAGCCATCTAGGCCTCGCCGATCGTGTAACGTTCCGGGTCTTCAGCCTCTCGAAGGCGATGGTTGGTCGCGGCGGCGTTATTATCGGGCCGGCACGATTTGCAGAATATTTCCGCTTTGTATCTTATCCGGCCATATTTTCATCTGCAGTATTTCCGAACGAAATCGTGCGCTTCCAGGCGACTTTGTCAGTCGTGCGTAACGAAGTGCATCGGCGTTCACGGATAGCTGGCCTGAGTGAGCGATTGCGAAGGGGTCTCACAGAGCTGGGATATGATGTGTCCTTCAGCGAAACCCAAGTTATTCCGTTGATCGCCGGATCGGAAAGCGACACCCGCCGATTGCGCGATGCTTTGGAAGCGCACGGTGTTATGGGATCGGTATTTTGTGCGCCGGCGACGCCGCGCAACCGATCCCTGGTCAGACTATGTGTCCACAGTGGCCTGGACGACGCCGACATCGACTATATTCTCGATGTCTGTTTGAAAATACGTGATCATGTCCGCCCTGATCGGTGGCCAGTCAGTTATGGCAGGCGTGTCGGCGGTCAAAATAGCAGCGCCAATGGTAACGGCCGTATGTCAAATACGGCGTTTGGTAACTAGAACCAGTATTGTAACCGACGTAACCATTTGATCCTGGCGTCATTTGGTCCAAGGGCAGTGCGGCGATTGCCGCGCCATTTCGGCAATTCACCAAATAATCCGTTATTGATGTCTAGCACGCCAACCGGCGGCCCGAAATTGTTCGCAAATGGCTATAATCGAGGTGACAATCCTAGGCGAAACCGCAGAAGCCCGTTACCATTGCCCTAGCCGAATATAGTCGAAGTCAAAATAGTTCGAACAAGGGGAAGGTAATGGCTGGAAATCGTAATATCGACGTCTCTGCATTGGTGGAGGAGGATCGTGTCCATCGCGCATGTTACGTCGATCAGAATATTTTTGATGCTGAGATGGATCGCATTCATCACAAGGTTTGGGTCTATGTCGGACACGAAAGCCAGGTCCCCAATAAAGGTGATTTCGCCACGACGATTATCGGCAAACAACCGGTCATCTTGGTGCGCGACGAAACCGGTGGCATTAACGTTCTCTATAACCGATGCCCACATCGTGGCGCAAAACTTTGCGCCGCCAACAAGGGCAACGCCGGAGATTTGTTCTATTGCAGTTATCATGCCTGGCAATTTCATCTGAACGGCAAGAACCACTCCATTCCGATGCCGGAAGGGTATGAGGGCACCCGGTTTTCCCGCGACGACCCTTCAGCGTCGATCAAGCCAGTGGCAAGAATGGAAAATTATCGTGGTTTCATTTTTGCCAGTTTGTCTGCGGACGGGCCGGACTTCGATAGTTCTATGGGACCGGCGGTCGCTGCTTTCGACGATATGTGCGACCGGGCACCGGAAGGCGAAGTGGAAGTGGTGCCGAATTGTTTTCGGATAATCCAGAAGTCGAACTGGAAGATTTTCCTGGAAAACCAACTCGACGCACTGCATCCCTCGGTCACCCATGCCTCGGCCGGTCGGGCCGCGGCGATAGTCGAGCGGGACATTGAAAAACGTACCGGCAAGCCACCACCGTTGTCCTACCACTATATCTCCGCCTTCACGATGCCGTTTCCAAAGTGGGATTCGCTCGAAACCGTTGGTCATCCCCAGGGTCATTGTTATTTGCAAGGATATATGGGGCTGCGTCCAACCGATCCGGACACCCTGGAATATGAAGCGGTGATGAAAAAAGCTTACGGGGAAGAACGGATGGAGGAGATTTTAGGCGTCAATCTTCACCATGTGCTGGTCTATCCCTGTCTATCGGTGCAGTCGCCTTTGCAGCAATTGCGCGCCGTGCGGCCGTTGGGACCGGATAAGACGCTGACGGAAATTTGGCATTTCCGCTTGAAAGGCGCGCCGGAAGCGATATATCGCCGCTCGCTGGACTATTATTATCTGGTCAACTCCCCTTCGACCATGATCAACGCCGACGATCTGCATAATTTCCGTATGTGTCAGGAAGGTCTGACCAGCGACGGCGGTGATTGGGTCAGCTTTCACCGCAATGCTGGTCAGGATCCGCGCGATGGCGATACCTATACGTCGGTCACCGGGATGAGTGAGCAGCCGATGCGCAACATGTACCGGGCTTGGTCAAAATTGATGGCCCGGGAGGATTTGGTATGAGCGCTGGTTCCGACCTCTTGGTCGGCTCTTTGGAAACTCAGCGCGCGGTTGAACATTTCCTTTTTCGACAGGCGGAAATCCTGGATGACCGCGACTGGGACGCCTGGTTGGCCCTTTTCACTGCCGACGGCATTTACTGGATGCCGGCCTATGAAGATCAACAGGAAGGGGAGGGCCAGGCCAATATTTTTTATGAAGACTTGGATCTGATGAATGTGCGTGCCAAGCGCATTACCAATCCTCGGGCTTGGTCGCAAAGTCCGCCCAATCGCACCAGTCACGTGGTCTCGAACGTCATCATTGAAAGCGAGGATGAAGCCAGCGGTGATATTATCGTGCGGTCAAAATTCTACGTTGCCGAATATCGCATGGATGAAATGCGCTATTTCGCCGGTCGTTATCGCCACGAACTGGCGAAGACAGCTGATGGCTTTCGAATTCGCCTACAACGGGCTGAGATCGTCAATCGCGAAGGCCCCTTCGACTATGTCATTCAATATTGGTTATGAGGCCGATTTAGGTCGACACCCAGCCATCTGGCGGGGCGCCTTTGCCAGGATGTAGGGCGCCGCAATTACTGCAGGTGCGGGCGTCGATGTTGGCGTGGAAAGCGTCATAAACCCCAGGCAGCTGGTCGACAATCCCGGCAGCGGAGGTGAGTGCGGCTTCGAACCGATGCAGCAGGGTCTCGCACTCGAAACAATACCATTCGAAGGCTTCTTTCATGCCAAACATGCGTGGGCTTTCGACAACCAGCCCAATTGACCCGACTTCCGGGCGCTGTGGCGCATGGCGAATGTGTGAGGGCAGAAAAAATACTTCGCCCTGCCTGATCGGTATATCGTAAATCTTGCCATTATCGGCGATTTTCAGAACCATATTGCCGCGATATTGGAAGAACCATTCCTCCACCGGATCATCGTGAAAATCGACCCTGGCGTTCGGCCCGCCGACCACCATCACGATCATGCCGGTTTCCTGATGCAGCATTTTGTTGCCCACGGGTGGTTCTAACAGCTGTTGGTTCTCATCGATCCAACGATCGAAATTGAACGCCTTCAGTGTCGGATGGTCCATATTTCCCTCCAGTAATTGCTATTTTTCCGTGCCAAGGCCGCAGTTTTGAAATGCAGCCGAAATCTTGGCCTTCTCTTCCTCATGCAACGGCAGCATGGGCCGGCGAACCGGCCCACCGGCTTGGCCCAGAAGTTCCTGCCAGTATTTTTGCTGGGCTTGCGGTTTGCCGCCGGGGCGGGTGCTCTTCAAGGCGTGTCGCACCGGTTCCAGACTTCGCCAAAGCGTTCGGGCTTTATCTGTTTCTCCAGAAAACGCCGCTTGCGTATAATCATGCATGCGGCGGTCGCTTGCCGTTTGCAGAAGGTATGGAGGGGACGAGCACAGATAAAGCTGCCAACCGAGCTCGAGAATGTTATCCAGCCATTCTTCTTCAGATGCCGTGCTGACAAGCAGTTTGTCACCGGCAAGTTCTGATAATCTGCAATACATTTCCCGCGGCACGCTATATTTGATCGCCACAATATTTCGGTATTCGGCGATTTCTGCACAAAGTTCCGGGGCCATGAGATATCCGCTGTCGGGATGACTCCACATCGCAATACCAATATCAATCTGTTCGGAAATATACCGATAATATTGCCGGATGGTTTCGTCGCGATCGGTCACAAAATGCAGGACCGGTGCATGTACGACAATATAATCAGCGCCAATATTCTGCGCGTGACGGGCCAACTCCAGCACCACATCCAGGTTCTGATCTGAACAAGACATAATGGTGGCGCCGGCGGTTTGAGTTTCTTCCACGGCGATTTCGAAGGTCCGTTTGCGCTCCGCCAATGACAGGGAAAAATACTCGCCTTGTTTACCGGAAATGAACAATCCGGCAATTGCCAAATCGTCGATCCAGTGCCGGATATTCCGGCGCAAACCCTCTTCATTCAGGCTAAAGTCCGGGTTAAAGGGATTTAGGGCCGCAGCCCAAATGCCCCTCATATGTTCGCGGGCGTATTCCTTGGCTTCTGATTTTGTGTATTTCAAGTTCCCTGTCCCGGCCTTTCAAAATCCTCAATCATTCCCAATGTTGGGAAAGAATAGTCGCAAGCCCTCATCTTTCGATAAACTCGGAAAGCTTTATTGGTTCGATTGAGCTGGTAGAATAAATACTATAATGTACAAATACAGGAATAAAAAAGGGGATTGCCATGATAAGAAAATTAACCAAATTTGCCATCGCGTTCGCGGTTTCGGCGGCATTCATTGTTGCTGGCAGCGGTTTGTCACAAGCCGGCGAAGCGGCTGAGATCGATATCAAGGTCGATAGCGCCTTGAAAATTCTTTATAGCAAGAATGCGACCGCCAAAGATCTGGGCGAAAAATCGAAATCCGTTCTTGTCTTCCCCGATATCGTTAAGGGCGGTTTGATCATTGGTGGTCAATTCGGCAAAGGGGCAATGCGTGACCATGCGAATAAAACGACGGGATATTACAACACCCTCGCGGCATCCTATGGTCTGCAGATCGGTGTGCAAAAGTTTGGCTACGCCATGTTCCTGATGAACGACGAAGCTGTGAAACATGTGGAAAAATCGGATGGCTGGGAAGTCGGCACTGGCCCCAGCGTTGTTGTCATGGATAAGGGTGCGGCAACCGGCTTGACCACCACCTCATACAAGGAAGACATTTATGTCTTCTTTTTCGACCAATCCGGACTGATGGCGGGCCTAGGCATTTAGGGCACAAAGGTTAGCCGAATTACACCCAAAGACTAAATCACCGTCCAGTCGGACAAACTGAATAATAGGGTTGACGGCGGTCGATTTATTCGGCCGCCGCCTGCATACCTTCTGATGTCGGCAGGCGTTTGGGAAGGACTGTCACCGCCACCAGGATAACAACGGCGATCGCGGCAAGAATGCGAAATAGCGCGTCAAAACCCCAATTCTGATAGACGTAGGCAATCAAGGGTAGGGCCGCCGCCAAGGCGGTAAAACTGACGACGTAGCGAACGCCATAAATGCGCGCTCGATAAGCACCGCTCGCGGTCTTTCCGATCATGAAATCGTTGATCGGAATTTGCCCAAACGCACCAATCATGAATCCCAATGCGACGAGAAGGGCAATAGTGTCCGTAAGACCGGGCATTGCCGAAAAGAATATCAGCTGGATCGTCGCCATAACCATGAAAACCCGGCGGGGCCCGAAACGATCCAGCATGCGGCCCACTACCAGTTGGGCAATCGACGCGATCGCAAAGACAAAGAATGCCAGCGATCCGATGACCGTGGCCACGTCCCCCTGACCAGCCTCGGCAACGCGATCAGACCAATTTGATAGTTCCATAGCCAAACCTTGCATGCGTTCATCGAAAATTTTCGGCAATGCGAATGTGGTGGCTTGGAAGATTATGGAAGAGACGGCAGTCGTCAGAAAAACAATTGCCGAGACGCGGAGCAACAGGCTGCGGTAGGCGGCTGACGGTTTTGCTTCTTCTTTGTTAGCCGTTGATTCTCCTACTGTTGGCGCGTCCTGAATATTCCGCCAACGCAGCATCATATAGGCGAGCCCTATGGCAATCGAAAAGAAGCCCGGCAAGACGAACGCCATCCGCCAACCGCCATTGTCGATCAAGAAGCCGGTGATGAGGGCCGCTGCTGCGACACCCAGATTGCCCCAAACCCCGTTCGCTGCGATACGCATACCGGTGTTCTTCCATTTCATCGTTACAATGGCCAAACCCACCGGGTGATAAATCGCCGCGAACATGCCGATGACAAACAGCCCCAAGCCGATTTGCAAAGGCGTATCGGCGAAGCTTGTGGCGATTGCCGCCAGGCCTATGCCGATGAAAAACACGCACATCATGCCATCGCGGCTCCATTTATCGGCCAACCAGCCGGCTGGCAGTGAAAACAGGCCAAAAGCGAAAAATCCGGGTGTGGCGTACGCCAAAAGTTCGGCGTACCCGATCCCCCACTCTCGATATAGGACCAGCGCCGCAACTGTCGCAAATACCAGGGTGAACAGATGATCAAGGAAATGACCAATGTTCAGCAGCAAAAAATACAATCGATCCCGGTCCATGAAATTGCCTTTTCTTAGATGCCGTGCCCTTTATTGGAGTTTTTTGGGAATCCAACCTTGGGCCCGCCAAATGCGGTGTTCCCAGTTATAGGCTTGGCATAAATGCGTTGTCATGCCAATCTTCGTCGAATTTGCGCCAAGTCAAATTTTATTGGAAGACGTCTGCAATATGTCCATTAGAAAGACTCGCAGCACAGATCCGCAGGATTATCAGAATCTGCCGCAAGCAATTACGGCCATGTCCAAGCGCTTTGCGGACGGATTTGTGATTCCGCGACATGTACATCCTCGGGACCAACTGCTTTATGCGACAAGTGGTATCATGCGGTTGCGAACGGATCGTGAGGCCTGGATTGTACCGCGGGAGAACGCTGTTTACATACCTTCAGGGACCCACCATTCGATTAGTATGCATAGCGAAGTCGACATGCGCACATTGTATATCGATACCAAGGCGATCGATGCGCGACCTGTCAGCTTAACTGTTGTGGCAGTTTCCAATCTGCTGCGTGAACTCATCCTCGCGCTCAGTCAAGAGCCGGTCGCATATGAACCGGATAGCCGGGCTAATTTGCTTGCCAAACTGATTGAACACGAAATCGCCCAAGCCCGCGCATTATCACTCAATGTCCCACTACCGAGCGACCCGAGGCTGCAGCGGCTTTGTGCCGAACTTCTTGCCAACCCCTCGGATCGAAGGACCTTGGATGGTTGGTCCGAAGTTGCCGGGGCGTCGACCCGCACGCTTGCCCGTTTGTTTGAACGCGATTTGGGGATGAGTTTCGTTCGTTGGCGTCAACGGATCCGATTTCATAATGCGCTGGAAGCCCTTGCGCGGGGAGAACCGATTTCCCAGGTGGCACGTCAACAGGGCTATCATAGCGCCAGTGCCTTTTCGGCGGCTTTCGGCAAAGTGATGGGCCGGCCACCGTCAAAAATAATCTCTTCGTGAGTGTTAAGCCGGAGATCTGCCTGCAAAGACTGGATTTACGGATTTTTGCGTCGGTTTCAAAGACAAAGACGAAGTGTTTTTCAACCCAGAAACCAACGTTTTAGATGTCGTCAAGCATTCATCGCGCGTTGGCAAGCATCGCGGGTCTTGAGGCGTTCCAAATAAGCCTGGGCATGCGGAAATTGACCGTCCAGAAATTTAACATTCGCTAGTAAGTTCAGGGAATAGCCCATCATGATGTCGGCAGCGCCAAATTCGGTGCCGAGCAAATATTCTGAAGCGACAACCGTTTGCTCGACCACCTGCAGGGATGTCGACGCTTTTTGCTTGGCTTCCTCGATTAGCTGAATATCGGGATCCACTTCCGCTTTCAACACCCGATTGAGGCCAAGTGGCCGAACTAAGGTGGCCTCAGCGAACCAGCACCATTGGTGGTGCAGGGCGCTTTCCACGGTGCCTGGCGCCGGGCGTAACCGGCCTTCGCCGTAGCGTTCCAGGATATAGTCGACCATCGCCCCGGATTCGAACATCGTCACATCATCGTCGGCCATCGCTGGCACTTTGCCCGCCGGGCTGATCGCTCGCCACTCGGGCGAGGCGCGATACGCGGAGGAAAAGTCGATCGGCTCAATCTCGAAGGCCAGATCAAGTTCATAACAAAGCCAAATCGGGCGCACTGAACGGGTGCCAGACACATGATATATTTTCAGCAAAGCGAATTCACTCCCGTGTGGCAGAGCCAGCTTTTGAGTTTAGTCAGGCCAGGCGAATATGACAACTCGACAGCAGGATCGACACAAGGTGACGGCGGCCTTTAGCCCACGGGTCACTGGAAAACCTTCCAGACTCATTTTCTCGGATAAACGCTAATCATCACAAACTGAGAACCCCGGCCGGTATCGTGATAACCGAAAATGCCTTCGTTATGATAAAATGGGCGGCAACCATAATATTGCTGCGAACTAACGCGTTCAGGGCCCAATTGCCGGGTCATTGTTGACATAATTGGCGATCCCGGTTTTTGAGCGAACAAGTTACCGAGGGAATATCGGAGCCCAGCTGGTGAAGGTATCGTTCCGAATAATCAAATTTTGGCCGCAGGACTTGCCCCTGATCGGTCGGACAATCGTATTTTGTCTTGCTGCATGGACGTTATCTTTCTCGGCATGGGCCGAGGAACGTAGCAATGCCATCGCACTTTTTGGCGGCATCTTGACCGACAATGACTGGCAGGAATCGTTTCAACCCTGGCGCCTGGATTATCGCCATTCAGGTTTCGTCGGCATCGCCGCCAGCCATGTCCTAGCCCGCCCGGATCCGCGCTACAGCATTGAGATCGAGGGGCAGATTGCTCAGCATTTCGGTGATCAGGATCATTTCGAATTAAACTTACCAATCATCGCTCGCTGGCATGCTTTCCCTTGGGACGATGTCATTGATACCAGTTTCGCTTTCGGCATCGGGCCATCTTTTGCCAGCGAGATCCCGCCGATTGAGATCGAAAATGACGGCGACAGTCATCGCTGGCTGATTTACTGGACAGCGGAAGTCGAAGGCGGTCCGCCCGGCGAAGATTGGCGCCTGTTTTTCCGCCTGCATCACCGCTCCGGCGGTTTCGGATTGGTCGCTGATGAAGGTGGCTCGAACGCTTTTGTCGTCGGCGTCAGGTTCCATTTCTAGGTGGCGGACGCGACGCCGCCGCTCCTGCGGCAATTAGCCGACGATTTCAGATCAATTCGGCAAAAATATGCTGCTATTTATCGTCGAACCTGAAGCCAATATTAAGGTTCACCTGAAACTCAGTCACTTTACCATCTTTGATGCCGCCGCGAATTTCCCCGACTTCAAACCAGTCAAGATTTCGAATGGTATTGGCCGCGGTGCTAACGGCTGTACGAATGGCGTCACCGACAGATTCTTCAGACGTACCTACCACGTGGGTCACTCTATATACTTTCCCAGTCATTTTTTCCTCCATGATTGCATCACGGTGATGGTAAAGCAGTCTCTCTCGATGGTCGAGCAGCGGTTGATACGCCTTTGCGGCAAAATACAGTCAGCCGGCCCGTGTTATCCCGCCGCCTCTGCCGGGACGTTCGTCGCCATGAAGCTTTTAATATGGCGCAAGGCGAGCTCGATCTTTCGGTCGTTTTCTTTCCAGGGATAAAGGCTGACCTGGGCGTTGGGCGCCAGCAGGGCCGTCTCCATCGCTGTTGCGTAGGGATGTGCCGGGATGTCGTCAGGTAAGACGAGCACCGGTGTCTGGCATTTCCGCACGAAGTCCCGGTCAACGGTGAACACAAAATCCGCCCGCTTCGTATACATGTTGTGCAGGAATTCCGAGATCATCTCGATCGTGTATTCAGGGCGTCGCTTGTTGAACTCAGGGGCCCAGCCGTTGATATTGTTGTTGTAGTAGATGTCGGGATGGCTAGAGATGTAGCCGCTCGGGTGCACCAACGTGGCGGCGACAACCCGGTCGCCCGCGCGTTTCAGCAAGTTCCAGATCATCGGACCGCCGATACAGAAACCCATTACCAAGAAGCGGTCGATGCCGAGATGGTCCATCAGGCCGAGCTGGTCGTCGGTGAACCCGTCCCAGGTCCCCTCGATTTCAAGCGGGCCCTCCGTCTGGCCCTCATTCGCATTGCGCAGGTCAAGGGCGATGACGCGATAGCTATCGCTGAATTCTTCCAGCGGATTGAAGGCATGATTGGCGAGCCCGGCGATGGTCGCGTTTAGACCGCCGCCCGGGATAACCAGCAGTGGAAAGCCGGAGCCGGCCTCTTCGTAATGGACCTTCACGGGCCCGTTTTCGTATATCGGCATAATCTAAACTCCCTGATGTGTGGTGAATTTTGCGGCCTCGGCGCTCCCTTGACGTCTATTGTGGTAGCATCGCTCAAATTAATGTTTTATCGCCTGGCACATTGATCGACAGCGTCGCTTTCATGTATGCATCGTTGCAACCTTAGCCCGTATTCTAAGAAATCTCGACCGGCCAATTGCCCGATACGAACAGAAAGTCGCCAGCCGACAACGCTGAAACGGTCCAAAAGATGACGAAGCCGAATGTCTCCCTCCAGCAATTTTTATTGATAAAGGCCGAAGCTGAAGGCTAAGCAGACTTTTGTATTAGCGGCGGAAACTTCCGAAGGGACCCAATTTGGACCTTATGGTTGTTATTCTTCCGGTTTCCCAGATGTTGGTGGCAAAATCATCGTACTGCCTCATGGCGGCCCGGCGAACAGATCGCGGTAATTCTTCGTGTTTGAAATTTGTTGGACGGCCGGTGCTATTACAATTCTATTCCACAACAGTTTGCGCTCGTCGCCGGCTCAACGGCTGTAGCGCAACCTTGCCGCCGGGCCCAAGCCGCGTATTAGCGAGCGTGCGGTCGTCATGGTTCATGCGCCAACTCAGCATTTTCTGCGTATATTCAAGCACCAGTCCGAGATGGCCGGGATCGTCGGCAAGATTATGAAATTCGTGAGGATCATTTTCCAGATCGAAAAATAGCGGCGGCAAGCCGGTAAAATGGACGTATTTGTAGCGCCGGTCCCGGAGTATACTAAGCGTGCATTGATCAGGTGCCAAGGCCAACGCCCGGCCAGCGTCAAGACCGGGGAAATGGCGAAAATCAAACTCTGAATAGGCTTCGCTACGCCAATCCAGGACTTCTCGGTCGTGGCAAAACGGCAGCAGCGAACTGCCGTCACAGGCGGGCGGCAGATCCAGACCGAGCCATTCCAAGATGGTCGGCATCACATCGACGTTTTCGCTGAAGGCGTCTATCATCTTGCCGCGCCCGGGGTCGCTGCTGGTCTCCGGATCGCGGATGATCAGGGGTATAAAGTAGGTCTGTTCGAAATAGCTGAACTTCGACATCATCCAATGATCGCCCAACTGATCACCATGGTCCGAAGTAAAGACAATAAGGGTTCGCTGCCATTCCCCACTGTCCTTCAGATAGTCGATCAATCTGCCAATCTGCGCATCAAGTTCCGTCATCATGGCATAATAGGTCGCCCGGATCTGGCGGATTTCGCTTTCCCCGATTTCCAGATAGTCCTTAAGCGAGGCGCCATATGTATAGGGCGCGTCTATTTGATTTGAGAGATAAAACCGTACCCAGGGATGTTGCTGGGCCTCTTCTGCCGGGCTGGTATGGCGTATCGGCGCCGGCACCTCGGCGGCGTCATAGAGTTCATGATAGGGTGCCGGCGCGATATAGGGCGGATGCGGCGACAGATAGGAGATGTGGGCGAACCAAGGCGTTGTCCCGCGGGTCGAAATATAGGCCAGCGCTTCGTCGGTCAAAAACGCCGTGCCGCTGTCTTCCGCCCGGTACCAGGTTGGCGCGAATGTGCGACCCCGGTTCCGGTCGATACCCTCGCGGTCGGGCCGGAAAAGTTCCCGTGGATCGTCTGCGGCCTGATAGCCGCGGGCCCGCAACGCTTCGATCCACGGTCGATAGTCGTTATTCATTCGGACCACCGGCGTTATTCCCGGCAACAGTCCGGTTCGGGTCCTGAGTTCGGGATCATCCGCGTCCCGGCCTCGCGGGTCGGCGCCGACATCGGTATAGCCAAATAGGGCAGGCTCATAGCCTAGCTTGCGGGCTTCGCGCGCAAAATTGGTATGGCGGTCATCGAGCGGCGTGCCATTCATTACCGCGCGATGATTATGCAGATAGAGGCCGGTGTAGAGAGAGGCGCGTGCCGGTCCACAAGGTGTTGCTTGGGAATAGTGACGCCGAAACAAACTGCCTTCCGCCGCCAATGCGTCCAGATGCGGCGTTTTCACGTTCGGATGGCCCAGGACGGAAAGGCATTCACCTCGCCATTGATCGGCGGTAATGAAAAGCACGTTTTTTTTGGTTTTGTTCATACGAACACCAAATAATTCATCGCGACCACCGCTGCAATAACGGTGCTCAGGACGTGGCTGTCGGCGCAGCTGCAAAAGCCACGTTCGAGGATGAGAAATAATCGTGCAATCGGTCAATACCTTCGTCGTAACGAGCATTGCAAAAAGCTAGGCGCAGGTCTTGTGGCACACCAAAGTCGGTCCCGGGGACCACGGCGACGTGTACTTTCTCGAGAATGTCGCGGGCGAGCTCCTTCGAGGAGGCAAATCCCTGAGCCTTGTTCCATTCTTCGCAACGCAGGATCGCGTAGAAGCCACCTTCGGCGGCGATCGGTGTGCAACGCGTGCCGGTGAGCCGTTTCGTGGTGTATTCGGCGCGTTTCTTATAGATGTTCGTCAATTCCACTGGACTTTCCTCGTCATCAAGGGCGGCGATCATGCCGTACTGATAACAGGGGTCGGTGCATAGCAGGGTGTGTTGTTGTATGACGCGCAAATTGGTTTGCAATTCTGTTGGCAGGATCGCGAAACCAATGCGCTTGGTATACATCCGAAATCCCTTGGAAAAACTATTCGTGACAATCGTCATGTCTTGGTATTCGGGGAATAGTTCCAAGGGCGAGCGAAATTCGTCATAGAACATCGTGTTGTTATATATCTCATCGTTCAACACATAAGCCCGGCGATCGACGATCTGGTAGATTTCACGCAATTCCTCTGGTGTCACGATGTTGCCGACCGGGTTGCCGGGAGAATTGACGACCACGAGCGAGGTGCGTTCGGGCGAGAAGTTGCGCCGGAACGATTCCATGTCGACGCGCTTACTGTCGATGTCGATATCATAGAATTTGACCGTCGCACCGGCCAATTTCGCACAATATAGATAAAGGGCATAATAGGGCCTGGGGATCATAATTTCGTATTCAGGGCCCGATAAAAGCTGAAATACATTGCGAAATATGGGCGACGTGCCGGTATTCACAATGACATTGTCAAGCCCTATATCCGCCCGATATCGCCGGTTATAGAATTGCACGATTGCCTCGCGCAGCTCGGGCAGTCCTTCGGGATAGACGCGCCGGACAAAATCCGGATCTTTCAGCTTCGCGATCATGCCATCGAGCGCGGCCTCGGGCATGAATAATTCCGGCACACCGATGGTCAATTTCAAGACGTCGGCGCCTTTGGCGATAAGGTCGTCTGCAAGTTCGTCGAGAACAAACATTTGAAATTCCAGATCACCCGGCATTAAGTCTTTTATTACTCTCGGCATTTATTTCTCCTGTAATCCGATATTAACTCACTTGGGCGAGCGCTGCATAGATTTCGGTCATAGGTCTTGGACCACATTTCTATCGTTGTCCCACTCAATCCTCGTGGCAACCCGGCGGCTGCGCTCAGCCTTCAGAATGCGCGCCAGGACCTCGCCTTTGGCACGCTCGATATCTTGATGTTTATGTCCGACGCCGGGCACCAACTTATCAATGCCATGGCGTTGTAGGAATTCGATATGGTATTGCAGCAATGACTCGCCGCCAAACCGTAGCAGAATTTTCGCTGGAGGTTCCGTGGCGGTAAATCCGAGCCTTGCACCGATCTCGGCCGCCAACATTATTGCGTTCATAAACTGTTCTATCGTAACCGCCTGTCGGCGCATAGCAAAATTTCAGGCGATAGCAGGCCGACCGGAAATCAAACGCTTTAGCGACGACATGTCCTAAAACGGCAACAAGCGGACAAATTTGCCCTGCATGAAAATCGACTGCGCTTGCGGGTAAAGCAACATCGTTATGGACGTGCTATGATGGCTGCTCGTGGCCCCTTTCGGCGTTTACGTTTCCTGGTTCAACATAATCCAATTGGCATGCGCCGTGGCTCGCGAAATGAGAACGCAAGGCTTGCCAGAACGCGGACGTGCGGCGATATCCGCGGCAGGCTTGACCGATCTGATTGGATGATTAAGGATCGGAATTTGTTCTACATCTGGATCGAGATATGAAAAAACTATTTATTGCCTGCTTGGGAACGGAAACGAACACTTTTTCTAATATGCCAACGGGTCTTGAGAACTTCGCTGAAACCATGCTGTTTCATGGCGATGCGACGGAAAATAGCGACGGATTGTTCGCTATCCCGATGAAAATTTGGCGGCGGCGAGCAGAAGGACATCAGGCGGAAGTAGTGGAAAGCCTTGGCGCTTTTGCTCAACCGGCCGGACTAACGGTGCGTAGCGTCTATGAAGGCTTTCGTGATGAAATTCTCGATGATCTGAAAAGCGCTGGTTCTGTCGACGTTGTAATGCTTAGTTTGCATGGTGCCATGGTTGCGGACGGTTATGACGACTGCGAAGGGGATTTGATTGCCAGTATCCGCCGGATCGTTGGCCCACAGACGGTGATCGGCGCGGAATTGGATCTGCATTGCAGTATTACCGAAACGATCACCGACAATTTGGACGTCTTGATCACGTTTAAGGAATATCCCCATATCGACGCCGGCGAGCGGGCGGAAGAGTTATTTGAACTCTGTCTGAAAGCGTCGCGGGATGAGATTAAGCCGGTGATAGCGGTGCATGATCTGAACATGATCTCCATGTGGCGGACACCGATTGGCGAAGCCGCGGACATCGTCCAGCATATGACGGCGCTTGAAGGCAAGGATGGTGTGCTATCAGTTTCGCTGGCGCATGGCTTCCCCTGGGGCGATGTGCCGGACGCCAGTGCAAAAGTTATTGTGGTAACTGATGGTGACACCGCTAAAGCACAAGCAACAGCCGATCAAGTCGGTGCGATGATCTGGTCCTTAAAAGACGCGACCCACCCGACCGGTTTAACCATCGATGAAGCATTGACGCAAGCGCATGATGCCACAGCAGGCCCGATCGTACTCGCAGATTTGGGGGACAATGCAGGTGTCGGTGCACCATCGGATTCGACGTTTATTTTGCGGCGCGTGGTCGAGCGTGCCGTACCGAATGTGTTGACTGGGCTTTATTGGGATCCGGTTTCGGTACGATTTTGCAAGGAAGCGGGAGAAGGCGGCAGTTTCGAATTACGAATTGGCGGCAAGGTCGGCATCGCTTCCGGCGACCCGATTGACCTTCGGGTTCGGGTGAGAAAAATAATTACGGATGCGACGCAACCTTTTGCCGGTTCGTTCGCACCGATGGGGGATGCGGTCTGGGTTAGTGCTGACAACGATCTTGATATCATCATCAATGCTAATCGGGTGCAAACCTTTCACCCTGATGCGTTTGAACAGTTCGGCATTAAGCTCGCGAACAAGAAAATCGTTGTTGTTAAGTCAACGCAGCACTTCTACGCCGGGTTCGAACCGGTGGCCGCCGAAATTCTGTATGTTGCGGCCCCGGGCGCCATTCCGATGGACTTCAAAACCATCGATTATGAAAAGTTCAAATCGCCTTATTGGCCTCGTGATGAGATCGCACGTGGTTGAAATTTAGCCACGTTTCGAGGCCTGCGTTGTAATATATCGCGACCGGCTTTACTTGGCGGTTCTGTTTATTACGCCCGATCTGCGCGTCGCCGCGCAGATTTGTGACCGCGTCCTAGTCATGCGACAGGGCGAAGTCGTTGAACAAGGTTCGGCCCAAGACATTTTCTTCAGGCCAAAACACGAATATACCCAAGCCCTCTTTGAAGCAGCACCCGGCAGGGACGGGGAATTTGGTAATTTTTAACGCCGGCATCTGACGCCTCTTAAGGCCCGCCAATGCCAGTTCCGGCACCGGCCCTCAACCCGAAAAAAGTCTGGCAGTTTAGGCGCGCCAACTGTCTCTCTATTCGGGTCTTTAAGCCCCGGCAAGATATCGTCGATCATTGCGTCGATACTTGGAACAAGCTGATCGATCAGCGACGGACAATTATCTCAATAGGCACCCGACAGTGACCTTGCGGAGGAGTGCTTCTGCTAATCGGTATGACGTTTATACAAACGAAAAAGTACTCTCAATTTTTTTGTATTATCGATTATGGCCTAAATGTTTCCACCCAATTTAATACTAAATTAGCAATTATGGTGTTTTTAGCTTCTACCACACAGAGAAATAACTTTCTTTCTTTGACTTTCTTTTTAGCCCTCTCCGAGACGGAAGTTCGACCGTCTCAATGCATTACGCAATTTTTTTTAAAGGAATTTACAAGAATGTATAAGCAGATCATCCAGTCGACCGCGCTTGCGGTTTTTTTCGCAGGCGCCATGACAAGCTTGAGTGTAGCAGAGATCCGATTGCACGGCTCAGGCACTGTTGGCAAGGGTATTGTTTTACCAAATCAAGCGCAAATCGAAAAAGATGGCGGCGACAAGCTGACCATCGTCACCAACGGTTCAGGCAATGGCCTCATCGATCTGGCCGAGGGCCGTGCCGATATCGCCATGATTTCGGCCGACCTGGATTTCGAGAAGGGCCAGGTAGAGAAGAAGAAACCTGGTGTGTTAAATGGCACGAACCTTCAGGCCCATTCGATCGGCGTGAACAAGGTACAGTTTATTGTTCATCCGTCCAATCCGGTGAAATCGATGACCACAGAACAGGTCGCCGGTATCTTGAGCGGAAAGATTAAGAATTGGAGCGAAGTTGGCGGCAAAGATGGCAAAATCGTCGTCTTTATCGAACGTCCGGGTAACGGTACACGCGCGACGGTCGAGAAGCAATTTCTTGGCGGTGCCGCGATGTCCGGTAGCGCCCGTCAGTTAGCGGCGCCAAAACAGCTTGCCAAGGCAGTCTCACAAACACCGATTGCCTTCAGCTACGGCAACTCCAGCACAATTGACGGATCCGTCGCGGTGCTGGGTGGTGTTTCGGCCGACCAGCCCCTTTCGATTGTCACCAAAGGCGCGCCGTCGGACGAGCATAAACGTCTGATCGCTGCTATCGAAAAAGCTGCGAAATAATCTCCTGGAGACCGGCCCTGGCGGTAACTTGCCGTCAGGGAGCGGCTCCTCCTCTGTCATCAGTGAGCCCGGCGCGCATTCGCCATAGGCACTACCCGTCTATATTCGACGGACATTAGATTTACACATTCCATTTAGGGATTTTCAGTCATGAAGATTACAATATCCGTGCGTTTGTTTGCCCTCCTTGGGCTGTCGTTGATCGCTATTGTGGCGCTTGGTGGATACGCTGTTATAAGCGCCCAGCAGCTCCAGTCGTCGGGCGATCGCCTCTACAAGCAGTCTTTCGTCAGTCTGGCCAATAGCGCCGACCTGGCCGTGCAGTTCCAATCGCAATTGGCCGTGGTCGGCCGGGCGCCGTCCGAAATGGATAACGATAATCTGGCAGCCGACAAGGCCACTTTTGAAGCCTTGTTGGAAGAAACCGTGCTAGCGATCGATAGTCAGATTGAACTCGCTGCCAACGACGACGTGAAGCAACAATTAGAAACCATGAAGATCGAATTTACCGCCTTCGGCGCAAGTGCAGGCAAGGTTTACAATTCCGCCTCCCAGTTCGACCAAGAAGCAGCCTTGGCGGAACTCAACGGTCCTATGGGCGAGGTTCGCCAACGCCTGGAGACTGTGCTCAATGACCAGCAATCGGCGGCGCGCGGCGATGCGGGAACTGAAGTGCGGCGAATGAACGAGCAGGCCTCGAACGTTTTGACCTATACGATAGGCGGTGTCGTTGTCCTTTGTCTAATCGTCGGATGCGCCGGCTTCTTCGTATCACGTAGTATCAGTCAACCGGTCCGGAACATGACGTCGTTGATGCGCGAGCTTGCAGATGGCAATACCGAAGTTGAAATTGCCGGCGCAGGGCGGAGCGATGAAATTGGTGAGATGGCTTCGGCGGTCGAAGTGTTTCGCGAAAACATGATCGAGACCGAAAAACTTCGATCCGATCAAGAACAGGCCAAGCAACGGGCGGAAGAAGAACGCCGCCAGGCCATGCTTACCTTGGCCAATAACTTTGAAGCCAGCGTACGGGGCGTGGTCGACGGTGTCGATTCGGCTTCCACCGAAATGGAGAGCACAGCCCAGTCGATGACCGCCACTGTGGAGGACGCAGCAAGCCGTACGGTTACCGTCTCCACTGCGTCCGAGCAGGCTAGCGCCAACGTTCAAACCGTGGCCTCAGCCTCGGAGGAAATGGCCGCCTCAATCCAGGAAATCTCGGTTCAAGTAGCAAGTTCGGCGAATATCGCCCAACAAGCGGTCAGTGCCGCTGAACAGGCTACAAACCAAATTCAGGGCCTGGTCGCGGCCTCGCAAAAGATCGGCGAGGTCGTTAATCTGATCAACGACATTGCCAGCCAAACAAATCTTTTGGCTCTGAATGCCACGATTGAAGCAGCCCGGGCCGGTGAAGCTGGCAAAGGTTTTGCGGTGGTTGCTTCCGAAGTAAAAAACCTGGCCACCCAGACCGCCAAGGCAACCGATGAGATTGCCGGTCAAATTGGCGCCATCCAAAGTGCTACCGGGGAATCGGTGGAGGTTGTCGAGGGGATCGCCAAGACGATTTCGGAAATCAGCGAAATCGCCGGCTCGATTGCCGCGGCGGTGGAGCAACAAGGTGCGGCGACAGGTGAGATCAGCCGCAATGCCCAGGACGCGGCTTCCGGCACACAAGAGGTGAACACGAATATCACCGAGGTCAATAAAGCAGTCAGTGAGACCGGCCAGTCCTCAAATGAAGTCTTGCGATCCGCGCAGCAGCTCTCGGTTCAGTCCGATACCCTGCGGGGCGAGGTCGAAAAGTTCCTGGCTGATGTGAGAGCGGCCTGACGAGAGCATCGAAATTCCGGGCGGTAGTAGTTATTTGCTGCCGCCTGGTGAAGCCTTTGAAGTGCCGTGATCGCTCGAAGTGTCGTTTCGCGCAGGCATTCACTTGTGAACGCCGGTCGTGTTCCATGCTTCATCGGGTCCCCCTGATAAAGCCAATCTATCAAAAATCCCTCTACTTTTCTTAAGCGTGTCCAGAACGTTGGATTTCCGCAAGGTGACCACAAATATAAAACAAAAAATTTAACATTCTGGAGAACGCCAAATCCGGCGATCAGAATACCTAGGCTATTTTGCAAAGTTAACTGAAAATGGCGGAGAGACAGGGATTCGAACCCTGGGTGCTCGCGAGAGCACAACGGTTTTCGAGACCGCCCCGTTCGACCACTCCGGCACCTCTCCGCATCGGGCGATAAGTCGCCACAAACCGCGCTTCTTATAATGTCCCGCCGGCTGGAGAGCAAGTCTTCTCTCACTTTTACCCGACGGCCTGAAAAGGCGATTGGCAGGCACAGATTGTATAGCCTATGCTGATCAACAGATATTTGGTTTGCAGACAAAATACAAAAAAGAGGGGGCATATTCATGCACGGACAATTGTTATTGGGCGCGGCAGTGATCACGATTGCGGTGATTGTGCAGGCCACGGCGTTCGACTATCTGGCCCGGTTGTTATTGCGGATAATACCGGCCTGGTTTCGCTATAACCGTAAACATGCGCCGACATTGCTGATCGTGCTGACGGTTTTGATCATTCTTGCCGTTCACACTCTGCAGGTATGGATGTGGGCGCTTTGTTTTTTGAACTTGGGCGAATTTACCGAATTATCAACGGCGCTTTATTTTTCCACTGTCACTTTCACATCTTTGGGGTATGGCGACATCACGTTGTCCGAAGATTGGCAATTGCTTAGCGCCCTAGCTGCGGTCAATGGGATATTGATGTTTGGTTGGAGCACCGCTTTCATCTTCCGCGTCATGACCTTGTTGTGGGAGCGCGACCGGGCGCGTTGGCAAGGTCATGCAGCTTCAGCAATTGACGAAGACGTTCAAGTCGAAGGGGACCATTATGCGGATCGTTAGTTTATCACTGTTAGTTTTGTTAGCGCTGCTGTTTGCCTGGTATCTTGTGGCCGACCGGTTGACCCCGATAACCAGTCAGGCCCGCGTCAGGGCCTATGTGGTGCCGATCGTGCCGCAAGTTTCAGGTTATGTCGCGGAAGTCAGTGTCGCCGACAATAGTTTGGCCGAACCGGGCCAGACCCTTTTACTTATCGACCAGCGGCCTTACCAATTGGCCCTGGAATCGGCACAGGCCAAGCTGGAACTGGCCGGGCAAAGTGTCGGCGCGAATACGGCCGCGGTCGACAGTGCGCAGGCCCGGGTCAACGAAGCCCGCAGCAATTATGGCAATTACAAAGTCCAGTCCGACCGGGTCTTCGCACTGGAAAAAAAGGGCCTGGTGCCGATCGCCAAAGCAGACGATGCCCGGGCCAAGCTCTCGCAAGCCAAAGCGCAAGTGCAAACGGCGCGGGCGGAACTCGAAAAAGCCAAAGAAACGATGGGCTCCAGCGGTAAGAACAATCCAGAAATCCGTGCTGCACTGGCCGAATTGGCGCAGGCGCGGCTGGAGCTTTCGTGGACCGAACTGCATTCGCCATCCAAAGGATACGTCACCAATCTGCAGGTCGATCAAGGCAATTATGCCCAGGCCGGCGTCCCGATCATGACTTTTGTGTCCCTCGACGAAATTTGGATTGAAGCGTTTTATAAAGAGAATAATCTCGCCCATATCAAACCCGGGGTGCCGGTGGAACTGACGTTCGATGTGGCGCCCGGTCAGGTCCTGCAGGGCGAAGTCCTCAGCCTTGGCATCGGCGCCAGTGGGTCGAAAAAAAGCGAAGTCGGGGAGTTGTCGGAGATAGAAGCGCCTAAGGGCTGGCTGCGCGATCCGCAACGCTTTCCGGTCCTGATCTTGTTGAAAGATTATAAAGGCGGCTTGGGTCTGCGGGTCAATTCGCAAGTCGATATTGTCGTTTATACTGGCGACAATGTGTTGATGAATAAGCTCGCCTGGATTTGGATCAGGGTGATAAGTTGGCTTTCTTATGCCTACTGATCGCAGCCTTGATGGGAACCGATTGAATAAAACGGTTGCCTGGCGGTTCTGCGCGACGGTGACAACGGCCTTTTTGGTATCGCAGTTATTCGTCTGGCCCTTGGCTTTTGCCATGCCGGTATTTGCGGCGATGTTAATCATGGCGCCAGCGGCAATTTCGCTTCGTGCCGCCTGTATGCTTTTGACGACGGTCGCGATGATCTTGCTGGCGGGGAATTTTTTCGCCGGACTGCTCTCTTACCCATTTTTGTTCGCCGTCTTGATCACGATCATTCTGTTCGCGATATTCTCTTTTGCCGCTGGCGGCGGTTCCCCGTTGCTGGTTGTCGTCATGCTGGTTGCAGTATTGTTGCTGCCGCTGGTGGCGCAGTCATCCTTAGCTCTCGCCGGCGATATCGCCTTCTATGTCTGGGTCGACATGTTCGTTGCGATTTTATTCAGCTGGTTGTTTTTTGCCCTCATTCCGGCGCGCAAAGACGCATCTGTGAGGAAAGGGAGCGTGCCAGCAGAACCGGCGAAAGTGACCCGATACGGACCGCTGGCGATGACCTGTTTGGTGGCGCCGCTGGCCTTAGCCTTTATTTCATTCGGTTGGACAAATGTGATCACCTTATTGTTCTCAACCCTGTTGATTCAACAACTTAGCACCCAGGAAAATTTCAAAGGCGCGTTGTATTTATTGGCTGCGAATATGGTTGGCGTGGTCTTGGCGATTGCTTGTTATTTGTTCTTCATCGCCGCCCCGACGGTAGTATTTTTGGCCTTGTTGAGCGCCCTGGTCGCCACCTTATTGGCGCCGGTGATCAGCACACCGGGTCCGAAAGCCGGACTATGGCTAAGCGCCTTCAACGCTTTTCTGATCGTCCTGGGCGCCAGTTTGACACCTTATGGCGACGATGCCGGCGCTAAGGGTTTCGACCGGGTCATTCAAATCGGTTTCGCCTGTGTTTATGTTTCGATCGCCATCATGATGATGGAAAGTCTATTTCGCAACCGGCAGGCGCGTCGGTTACCAGCTTAATATAATGGGGAGAGAATGATGTCTGACGACAAATTTACCCGCGAGAATATTTCTAATTTGGCGATCGATATCGCTATCCGATTGGGGGTTTTGTATATCGTTGTTTATATTTGCTACCTCGTGATCAATCCGTTTTTGACGATCGTTATCTGGGGCGCGATCCTGGCGGTGACACTATACCCGGTGCAGCAATGGATGGCGCGTAAGCTGTTTGGCGGGCGCGGCGGGATTGCCTCGACGGTGATTGTCCTTATTGGTTTAGCGGTTATTTTCGGACCGGTCGGCCTTTTAAGCGCCGCTTCGATAGAGTCAATAAATGAACTTGAAAGTGGCTTGGTGAATGGCACGATTAATGTGCCGGCGCCACCTGATTGGATTGAAAGTCTGCCCATCATCGGTAAAAAACTGCACGACTTCTGGGCCCTTACCTCATCCGACTTTGGGACCGCCATGGCCAAGTTCGGACCGCAAATAACCGAGTTGGCGAATACATTGTTGAAAGTGGCGACCGCATTAGGGTTTAGCGTCCTGCACTTTTCCGCCTCGATCATTGTTGCCGGTTTATTTTTTGGTCCGGGAACAAAACTGGTCGAAATGATCCGGGCGATTGAAGAGCGATTGGTGACAAAACGCAGTATGCAATTTATCGACTTGACCGGCACAACAATCCAGAACGTCGCGCGTGGCGTGATGGGCGTGGCATTGCTTCAAGCTGTCGCCGCGGGGATCGGCTACCTTGCGATCGATTATCCTTTCGGCGGCGTTTTAACGGTCGTGGTGTTGATCTTGTCGATCTTGAACATGGCACCAACGGTGATCGTACTTGCGTCAATTGCCTATGGCTGGACCTTCATGGATCTGATGCCGGCAATATTGTTCACGGTCTATATGATCCCGGTCGGTCTGCTTGACAATGTGTTGCGGCCTATCATTGTTGCCAAAGGGTTGCCGGTGCCGATCGCAGTGATGTTCGTCGGCGTCATCGGTGGCGCCTTAGCTGGTGGTCTGCTCGGCTTATTCATTGGCCCCGTAGTCTTGGCGGTGGCCTATCAGCTGCTTACCTTCTGGTTGGTTGGGAAAGAACCGGCGATGCTGGGCGACGAAACCGATGATCCGGCGAAAAGTTGAGCCAAACTTGAACGGCTAAAGATCAGTCGGCCGAAAGGCGGTAAACGTCCAAAGGCTCCTGCTTGCCCTTCACTTGTCGGCTACCAACATGGGTCAGCGGAAAATGGCCTTCGACCCGCTGGACTGCTTGGCCGCTGACCAAAACAGTCACGTCTTCGCCAATATCAAACTCCTTGCCCAAGGCTTCGAGGCGTTGGCAGGCGTTCACCGCATCCCCGACGATGGTGTAATTTATCCGGCCTGGCCAACCAACATTGCCGACAATAACAGGACCGACATGAATGCCAACACGTACCCGTATTGCTGCCAGGCCATTATTCTTGCGTTTCACGTTATCTTGCTCAATTGCCTGCTTCATCGCCATGGCGGCGCGGCAGGCCCGATGTGTGGTGTCGCCCTGAACATCCGGCGCGCCCCAAAACGCCATCAAGGCATCGCCGATAAATTTGTCGATGGTGCCGTCTTGTTGTTCTACGCAGGTGCCAAGCAAGGCCAGATGTTCATTCAGGAAATCGGCCACCTCTTGGGCGGGCATATTTTCCGACATGCTAGTGAAGCCGGCGATATCGGTAAACATGATGGTGAGTTCGCGTTCTTCCGAGATCATTGTTTCCGCCTCACCACGGTTCAACAACCGCTCAACCAGGGTTCGGGGAACATATGTCTCGAAAGCTTTTAGGCTTGATAGCATGGCGTTAAAAGCACGGGACTGTTCGTCCAGTTCGGAAATTCGGCTGGCCGGCAATCGCTCGACGTTATCGATTTTCAGTTCACCGATCTGCATGGCACTGCGCGCCAACCGTCGAATTGGCCGGCCAACGACCCGACCCAAGATCACAGCCGCGATGATCGATACCGCGAACAATGCAAGACTGAAGAAGAGCGACGTTTTCAGGCGTTGAAAGGCCTGATCGATCCGGGCGATTTCGAACCAGGCACCGACATATAACGGCTGGTCACCGAATTTTTGAATTTTTCGGTAGATGATGACATAGTTTTCATTGCCGAAACTAACCTCCCGTATTCCCAGGCTTTCGTCTCGCGCCTCGATCAGAGGGAAGTCGCGGCCGCGCCAAATTTCCGCCATAATTGGATCCCCTGCACGACCCAGTTTCACCAGTGGTGTTTCCACCGACTGATCGGGGTGAAAGCTTTGCAGATTGGGGTGCGCGAGTACATGATCTTTGCCGTACAAAACGAAAGCCGTGGTATCGAAAACATCACCAAGATCGCCAACCAGATCAGACAGATGATCCACCGTTACAGCGGAAAATAGAACGCCTTTATATACCCCCTTGGCATATATTGGGTGGAGACGATTGACCAGAACGCGATTTTCGCTAAACACCAAAGGTCCCCAAAACGGTTGCTTCGATTTACCGGCTATATTGACGATTTCGACAATGTCTGGCCGGCTTGCGAATGAAGCATCGATTGCGGCGCGCTCGCCGTCCTCCCAACGCACGCCAAGGCCATGGGCGTCGGTGTCAATAAATCCCAAACTGGCGATTTGCGGCAAGCCGCTCACACTATTTCTAAAGGCCTTCAACATTGCAGGTCGATCGTTCAGATCATATCGACCATCGGTAAATTCGTTGGCGATGACTTCCAACTGATCGGCCGTCGGTTGCAAGTGGCTTGCAATGCCTTGTTCCATGAATTCCAGTATCAGCCAGGATACCGCACCCATCATCTCAGTGGTGTTTTTGCGGCTTGCTTGCCATTGCAGGAAAATAACCGTGGCGAGTGAAATGATAACCAACATTGACACACTGACGGCGATCGATACTGTGATTGTTAATTTGAAACCGACGGCCCGACCATTTTTTTGCGACGGCGGCATTGCTCGTCAGGCTCCGCTCTGATCGGCCAAGGCGATGGCGATCTGGTTTGTTAGGCTGGCGGCAAGGCGGCGGTAAGAGGCCACGAGATCTTCGTATGCCGGGCCCGCTGCGCGATCTTTGAAACTGAAGGCGACGCTCTTGAATTCCTGTTGACCGGCGCCGTCGGCGATTGACCAGTTGCCACTTAAGACGGTTTCACCGCCTAGCGTCCCGTCAAGCTCCAGCACCACCACGCGAACTTGGTAATTTAGTTTTCGATATCCAGGCCATGGATATTGCGAGATTGAAGCACCCGGCAATTGCTGCCGCAACTGGCGAACGGCGGCGCGCAGTAAATCTGCTTCCAATCCGTCCGCCCAACGGTGGAATTCATCAATATTGACGCCAAGTCCGGCCTGCCGGGTTACGATCTGCGGTCGATCCAAAAGGCCGGGCAAATCTATCGGTCCGACCCCTATAGATGTCCCTGTCGGCATCTGATGTTTGGTCAGACCGGTGCCGGGTGAGCCGGCCGCCGTATCGGCACTATGATCCAGCGTATAAAATTTGACCGGCGGAGAGCTGGAGGCGCAGGCGCTCAAAACCGCAAGCAGGCCAATAACGAAGAAGCGTTTTATCATGTTCATTCCCTATGCTGGCTACTTCCCGCGTACCAGGGCTTGCGGATTACGTTCAAGATATTCGACGAAAATTCGGATCGCCCGGGCGGCAGCGCGCAATTGCTGCAAGGTGGCCGCAAGTTCGGTGCCGATTTTGCCGTCTTCGGCCGTCACGGTTTCGACCGATGCCAAAGCTTTTTGTGCCCGCCCAGCGGTATTTCGGGCATCCCTAATAAGGTCATTGGCGCTACTTGTGGCTTTGTTGACATCGTCCAGGATCGGCCCGGCGCGCTCCTGCAACAAAGCCACCAGACGATTTGTTCGTTCTAAGGTCGAGTTCAAATTTACAACTGCCTTATTGATCTCCTCATCATCGATTGCGGCGACGAAGCTATTGGCGGATTTCATGACCTCATTCAGCAACCGAACAGAATCCTGTATCTCGCCGCTATTGATCAGGTCGTTGATACCAGCCACCGCTTCTTCGGCCTGTTGCCCAATCGCCGCAAAAGGTAGGCTTTCCAGTTTCGTCATAATAGAAGCGAGTTGATTGGTGAGATTTTTCAAGGTCGCAGGCACAGAGGGCAGCACCGGGATGCCATTTTCCATGGTAATTTCGGCAACTTGTGCATTGGGAAAAAAGTCCATGTCGACAAACAATTGTCCGGTCAAAATATTACCGGTTTTTAGTTGCACCCTAACACCGCTGGCGATCAACTTCTTGGCCATTTCCAAGCCAACTTTGGGGTCTTGACTGTTATCGCTGTCATCGATGGCCAAGCGTTCCGGTTCCAACCCCAACAAGGCACCGATCCGAACTTGTCCGGCCTCCCGGTTTCGCCGAATTTCGATGCTTTGTACAGTACCGATGCGTATGCCGCGAAACTCCACTGGCGCCCCGACCGAAAGGCCGCGAATTGTATCGTCAAAATAGACCAAGTAGGGATGGGTCACGACAATTGGTTTTTCGTTGCTTTCTTTTTCGCTACTGTACAGCGGGAAAACACTTTGTTCGGGAGCCGATGGTTTGCCGGCTCCGCTAGCCGGTGTATGAAAGGCGATGCCGCCAGACAATAGGGCCGCGAACGATTCTAATTCCACGCTGACGCCTTCAGCCGATAAATCGATATTCAGGCCCGAGACGTTCCAAAATCTGGTGTTAGATTTAACAATCTTGTCATGAGGCGCATTGACAAAGACTTCCATGCCGACATGGCTATTATCCTCGGCCAGCGAAAATTGCACCACTTCACCGACCAGAATATCGCGAAAATAAACCGGCGAGCCGAGTGAAATTGACCCCAGTTGCGCGGCCTTCAATCTGAACAATGTGCCGACCTGATGAGACAGTAGCTTTGGTGGTTCCGGCATACCTTCAAATTCGAACTTTGCATCGCCGCCTTGACCGGGATCAAGGGCGATATAGGCGCCACTGAGCAGCGTGCTGATGCCGCTGATGCCGGAGACACCGATCCGTGGTTTAACCACCCAAAAACGGGCGGTTTCGGTCAATTGCGTTTCGGTTCCTCTGTCCATCTCCGCCGTCAGGGTTACTTTGGCTCCACTCGACGCGAGTTGTACGTCATTTACGATGCCGATATCGACATTCAAATATTTGATCTTGGTTTTACCGGCTTCAATACCGTCGGCGTCAGGGAAGCTGATCGTGACGGTCGGACCGGTTTCGGACACCGTTCGATAAACCAGCCAGAGGCCAATCACGACCGCAACGACAGGCACGATCCAGACCAGAGACGGCCCTTTGCGTGGCGGTGCCACTAACGCGTCTGGCAAATCGCCCGGCGATATACCTGCACCTGACGAATTATTGGTTGTTGCCATGTTCTTGCTCCGAAATATCCCATATCAATCTTGGATCGAATGCCAATGCGGCAGACATTGTCAGGATGACAACCGCAGCAAACGCCAACGCACCCCAGTCCGGTTTAATCGTCACGATCGCGCCCATCTGTACCAAGGCCGCCAATAGAGCGACCACAAAAACGTCCACCATCGACCAGCGGCCGACAAATTCAGTGATTTTGTAAAGCAGCGCCTTTTCGTGCGCGCGCTTCGGGCTCTGGCGATGAACCGAAACCAACAGATAGATAAGCGCCAGCATTTTCGATATTGGCACCAAAATGCTGGCCGTAAAAATGACGATCGCCAGGGGCCAATCACCGTGCAGAACAAAATAGGCCACCCCGCTTAGAATTGTGTCCGCGGTGCTATTGCCAAAATAGGAGGTTTGCATGATCGCAAGTGTGTTGGCAGGAATATACATTACGATGGCCGCGATCAGGAAAGCCCAGCAGCGTGACAAACTATGGGGCTTGCGGAAATGGATGGCGCTACCACAGCGGGGGCAATAGCCGTGGCGATGACCGACTAACCGGACCACGTTTTCGCAGACATGACAGGCGGCCAAACCCCGAGCGGCAGCCCGATACGTGGCAGCGCTCACGTCAACTCCTCCAGCCGTTGCCACATTAAGATCGGTTCAAGTTTGGCGGTCGCCGCGGCGACCACAAATATCAACAAACCGTATGCGAATAATCCTGGTCCAGGGATAACCGAGGCCAAACCTACTAACTTTACCAATGCGACCAGGATGCCCAACAGAAACACATCCATCATCCCCCATACCGTCAGATGCGTTGTCCATATCAACAAGCCGCGCAAATAAGGCAGTCGCCTGGAATATTTGAGGCCGAGCAAGACATAACATGAGGCTAGGACAATGATCCCGGGCCCGACAACGCTGGTGAACCAGACAATGGCGCCTAGTATCCCCATACCTTCGTTATAAAGCGAGGCAGAGGCGCCGGTAATTGTGGTGCTTTGGGTCAAACCCTGTACATCCAAGGTGAGCAGGGGAAATAAATTTCCGACTAGAAACAGTGGGATCGCCGCTAAAAACAAAGCCAAAGGCGTATCCAGTCCGCCTTTGGAATGGGCTAGCAGACGGCTTCGGCAGTTGCTGCATTTGGCAACTTTACCATCTGTCAAAGCCTCAATGTGATGCAGTGTATCGCAAATATGGCAGGCGACTATGGTCGCGCGTAGATCATTTGGATTTTTGCGCTGAAATTTAACGCTGCCCATACTAACCTCTAATACCGATAACCATAGGGTAGAAAGACTAGTTATTTCGTCTCCTAATAACAACGCTTTATAACTCGACAAATTTCATATGGCGCGTGATAAAGACGCAAATATCCAATTTGATTTGTCTGGAAGGATCGCGCATGCGTATCGAAGCAATTGCTATCGGTGAAAAACCGCCACATGACTTCAACGTTATTGTTGAGGTGCCGTTGGGCGGCGAGCCAGTAAAGTACGAAATGAACAAGGAAGCCGGCACTGTTTTTGTCGATCGTATTCTGTACACGGCAATGCGCTATCCGGGTAATTATGGTTTTATCCCGCATACGCTTTCCGACGACGGCGACCCGCTCGATGTATTGATCGCCAATCCGACGCCGCTGCAGCCGGGCTGTGTCATAAATTGCCGGCCCTTAGGCGTGTTATATATGCGTGATGAAGCGGGCGACGATGAAAAAATCATCGCTGTGCCGTCGGAAAAAGTCTCCGCTATGTTCAACAATATCATTAGCTACCGCGACTTACCGGAAATTCAAATTCGGCAAATTTCACACTTTTTCCAGCGCTACAAAGATCTAGAAGATGGCAAATGGGCGGAAGTTTCCCGTTGGGGCGATCAAGCGGAAGCCCGTGAATTGATTGTCGGGGCGGTCGAAGCGGCAAAAACCGAATAATCGAAGGACAAATCGATGAGTAATGTCGAAAATCTAAACTCCGATTCCAGTGGCGAAGTGCTTTATGGCGTCGATGATCACGTGGCGACCATCACCCTCAATTGCCCGGATCGGATGAATACCATATCCCGGCAGATGTTGAGCGGCATCAGTGAATTGCTGGTCGAAGCCAATCGCGACGACGCGGCTCGGGTCGTGGTATTGACCGCGACCGGGCGGGCTTTCTGCGCCGGCCTTGATCTGCGGCGGGATGAAACTGGCGGCAGCCGCGGCATCCTTGATCCGAACGCGGCACCGGCGACCAATATCGACTTACGCAATGCGCCGCCGACGGTTTTACAGGCGTTGGATAAACCGACAATTTGCGGCCTCAATGGTTCCGCTGCCGGTTATGGCTTCGATATGGCCATGGGCTGCGACATTCGGATCATGGCGGACACGGCAAAACTGTCGGCAGCATTTACCAAACGCGGCTTAGTGCCCGAATCTGGCGGGACCTGGATCTTGCCGCGCTTGTTGGGGTGGTCGAAAGCGGCGGAGTTGATTTTTACCGGACGGACGTTGAATGCCGAAGAAAGTCTGGAATTGGGCCTTGTCTCAAAAATTGTGCCGGTGGATAGGGTCGGCGATGAAGTCGCCGCCATGGCAGCGGAAATTGCCGCCAACGCGCCACTGGCGGTGCAGGCATCAAAACGGATGATGCGCATGGGCTTGGAAGAAACGTTTCCCGATCATGTCCACCACGTTTATCTGCAACTGCTGCCGTTGATGCAAACCGATGACATCAAAGAAGGCATGGCAGCCTTCATGGAAAAACGCGATCCGGACTTCAAGGGTCGGTAATGGTCATTGCCGCCTGATATCGAAGGGACCCAGTTATTTTGTCGAATACGCTGAATTATTGGACCCGTCGCTCACCCTATTTTGCTGCCGCGCGGCGGGCTGGCAACCAGGCTTGGTCGGTGGCGAACCATATGTATCAGCCGCATTCCTACGACGATCCGGTGCGTGAATATTGGCATTTGATTAACGGCGTGACTTTGTGGGATGTCGCCACCGAACGGCAGGTGGAGATTTTCGGCCCGGATGCGGCCCGCTTTGTCGATCGCCTGAGCCCACGCGACATACGTAAAGTCGCGCCGGGAAAATGCCGTTATCTTATTATCACTTCGGCGGAAGGTGGCATCATTAATGATCCGGTGATGCTGCGTCTGGCAAGTGATCGTTATTGGTTTTCTTGTTCCGACAGCGATTTGCTGCTGTGGGCCAAGGGTGTCGCGATCGGTGCCGGCATGGATGTGCAAATCCGTGAACCCGACGTCAGTCCTTTGCAAATTCAAGGACCAAAATCCCGCGCCGTGATCGAGGCGTTGTTTGGTGAAAAGATCGCGGCGCTGGCCTATTACACGCTGGTGGAAACCAGCCTGGCGCAGATCCCGGTGGTGGTGACGCGGACCGGTTGGAGCGGTGAGTTCGGCTATGAAATATTTCTGCGCGACAGTCAATATGGCGAGGCGCTTTGGCAATGCGTCCTGGATGCCGGGCAGCCCCATGGCATCGCCGTTACCGGCCCTTCCGATATTCGTCGGGTCGAGGCGGGCATCCTGGGTTACGGCTCCGACATTGATCTTTCCACCAATCCGTTTGAAGCGGGGATGGAGCGTTTGCTCGACCTTGATAGTGAGCGCGACTTCATCGGCAAGCAGGCTTTGCGGGAGATCAGAGCAGCTGGCGTTACCCGGCGCATTGTCGGTATCGAATTTACCGGCGAAGCGCTACCATCCGGGATCTTCAGTGAGCGTTGGCCGGTGTTTGCAGAGCAGCCGATTGGTGAGGTGCTTATCGCGCTTCATTCGCCCAGGCTGGAAAAAAATATCGGGTATGCCATGGTCGCCGTCGGCCACGATGCACTGGATTCAAAGTTCCAGGTCACCTCGCCAGTTGGCGAGCTAACGGCTAAGGTGGTCGAAATGCCCTTCGTCAAAGCGATCAAGGGCTAATTGGGGAAAGGGATCAGAATGGCAATTCTTGATGGCAAGGTCGCGTTAGTCACCGGCGCCAGCCGCGGCATTGGTCGCGGTGTCGCCATCGGTTTGGCAAGCCAGGGGGCTCAACTTGCGATCACATCACGGACGATGACACCTGAAGAGGCACCGGCTCTTGGCGATGCGGGGCGACGAGTGCCCGGCAACCTGAGCGAGACCCTGGCGGCATTGCAGGATATCGGTAGTGCGGCGGTCGCGCTGCCGACCGATCTCGCGGACGCGGACAGCGTTGAAAGGCTGTTCAAGGATGCGCTGGCGCGCTTCGCCCGCATCGATATCGTCGTCAATTGTGCGATGGGCTTCGCTGACGATTACGAAGGCTTGTCATTTTGGCAAAGTCCGGTCACAGACTGGGATGCGCAGAACGCAGTCGGGGTCCGCTCGCATTATCTGACCAGCTATTTTGCCGCCCCCTATATGGTCGCGCAGGGCAGTGGTTTGATCGTCAATATTTCATCCGCCGGTGCGATCGGAGAATATTACAATGTCGGCTTTCGGGTCGCTCATGCGGCGAATAATAGGCTGGCCAAGGCCATGGCCTTCGATCTTAAAGATCATGGCGTCGCCGCAATCGCGCTGTGGCCGCGTTGGGTTCTGACCGAACGGGTCAAGCTGGCGGCGGCGGGCGATCACCCGGGCTTTCATGTCGATGCCGCAGAATTGGTCGACGCCGATACGCCGGAATTGATTGGGCAGGCGATTGCCCGACTTTCGATCGACCCGAACTTAATGGCGAAAAGCGGCCATGTGCAGCTCATCGCCGAGCTGGCGGAAGAATATGATCTACGCGAAGCGGATGGGAAAAAACCCCGGATCGATGACTTCAGCCGCGAACTGCGAGATCAAATTGACCGCATCGAAGCCGCCATTGGCTGGTAATTGAGGCGGACAGGGATAGTATTTTGTAAACAGATTCTAGAAGGCAAAGTCAAATTGGTTTACGATAGTCCGATATAGATCGACTTATATTTCGCCGCGTCAACGCCAGGCACCTGGAGCCAATCTTCCATCCGATATGTATAGTTATATTTTTCGCCGTCTGGTGGCCCTGCCGCCGACCATGATATTTGCCAGTTTCATTGTCTTTGCCGCCACACGCATGCTGCCGGGCACATTGATCGATTTGATGATGACCGGGCGCGATTATGGCGTCGACAATGACCAGATCCGAGCCGAGATCGCCAGACAGCTGGGCTTGGATCAATCGATCCCGATGCAATATCTAAACTGGATCACGGATTTTATTCTGCACGGCGATCTCGGCCGCTCGCTCGCTCAGGGCACGCCTGTGCTTGACGAAATATTGCGCCATCTGCCGCCGACGCTGGAGCTGGCGGCTCTGTCGTCGCTTTTCGCCGTCGTGGTTGGTTTAGCGACCGGGCTTTATTCGGCCCGACGTCCCGAAAGCTTAGGCGACAACGTCGCCCGCGGCGGCGCCATTCTGGGCTTGGCGGTGCCGGGATTTTGGCTGGGCACGCTGGCAATCCTGCTACCGTCGATTTGGTGGGGCTGGATGCCGCCATTGGAGGAGGTGCTGTTCTTTGAAGAGCCCTGGCGCAATCTACAGAAGTTTTTCTTGCCGGCCCTGATCCTGGGTCTGGCCTTTGCCGCCCAGATCACCCGCATGACCCGAACCATGCTGCTGGAAGTCTTGAGCGCGGATTTCATTCGCACCGCCTGGGCCAAGGGTTTGGACGAGCCGAAAATCCTTTATCGCCACGCCTTAAAAAATGCCATGATCCCAGTCATCACCATTATCGGCATGCAGATGCCGGTATTGTTCGGTAGTACCGTGATCATCGAGAACATCTTCAACATTCCAGGCATGGGTACGCTTTTGCTCGACGCCGTCGCGGCGCGCGATTACACGATGATCGCCGGCATAGCGCTGGTGGTGTCGCTGTTTGTGATGGCGGTCAACCTGCTGATCGATCTGAGCTATGGCTTTTTCGATCCGAAAATCCGCTATGATGGCTAAGTCGCGCTGGCGATACGTGCAGCCTCCTTCGTTGATCGCAAACCGCGCATTGTCGGCATTCACAGTTTCCCCAGAGCGGGAATTTGGGCCGGCCGCTACCGCCACATTCGAGGCGCTACGCATCTGTTTGGATTGACTTATAGCGACCGGCGAACTTACAATTTTCGATGCCTAATCAATCTCCGCCGCAAGCGATTTTCACGACCATTCAAAACATCGAACAGGCCCGTGCGCTCTATGAATACTGGCAAGGCTTGGCGGAAGGAAAACCACGGCGATCGGTCGATCCAGTTGCGATCGGTGCGGCTATACTTCCGCGATTGAATCTTGTCAGTTCACTCAATGGAGTAGATTTCCGCTATGATTTGATTGGCGAGGAACTGCAGAGTTTTGCACCGCGCCTGAAACCCGGCTCGCTGGCCACTGACATTCTAAGCGCCGATCCCACGCGAACCTATATCCTTGAGCAATTTAAGCTATGTGCCGCAGAACCCCGGCCCCGGGCTTATCGAACGGAATTTGTGTCAATCGACGAGATTGTCATAGCCATGGCCTCGATCATCTTTCCGCTCGACATTCTAAACAACAACGCCGGCAGCATGCTGATCGCCGTGTGGCCGGGCAAATCGATTGATTCCATTCATTTCGTGGAACGATATAGCGAGAAAATTGACGATGTTCAATCCTGGCTATTTGGTAAATAGAGCCGTGTTTCCGCCGCTTAAATCATGACAAACGTCGCTTCGATAGGATGATAAGTTCGCGGTCACGATGTTTTTCACCCTAACGCGCTCAAGCCGGCGCGGCGAATTCTTGCTCCGCGTCTCCGGCGATGCGTGAATGATACATCACCCGCGGTACGCTCATGTCCCAGGGGCAGCCTTTATGCATAAGACAGCGATTGTCCCAGATCACTACTTCGCCTGGTGTCCATTTATGCTGATAAACCCGGGGCGCCTGGCAGGCGAATTCGACCAGCTCCTCCAACAATTCTTCCGATGCTGCCGGTTCCAGGCCTGGAATGCCATAGGCATGGCGACCGATGGTCAGGGTCGGCTTGCCGGTCTCGCCATGTACTTTCACCAGCGGCCGGAGCGGCGGCTCCTGATCATGAAAGCCGTAGCCAAAATATTCGCTGTCTTTTTCCTTTTGCCGGTAACCGGCTTTTTGCTGACTATAATAAAGCGAATGATAAGCCAATAGACCGGACAGACGCTGTTGCATGGCCGCATCCAAGGCCGCATAAGCCGCTGTCATGTCGGCCCAGGCGGTCTCGCCGCCTTCGTCGGGAACCACCTGGGCCCGGAATACCGCGCCTTTGGCCTGCACCGGCATATAGGTGCTGTCGTGATGCCAGCCCATATTGCCTTTCAGGATTTTGACCATATCGTCATCGTCGCTTACGCGGATACTGCCATCTTCCTTGACGTTAGAAAGCTCAACCAGATCGAATTCAAGCGCCCCAAAACGCTGCGCAAAGGTGATCTGTTGTCCATCATCTAGATGCTGGTCAGGGAAAATCAACAAGGCATATTCGAGCCAGAGGTCATAAAGCGCGCTAAAAGCGTCGCCATCCAACCGCGCCAGCTCCAACCCGCGCACTTGGGCGCCAAAACTGGCCTCTAATGGGGTTACCTTCATCGTTATCATCCTTCGAATTCAGCTGCCACCTAAGCAGGCTAGCAACCCGCAGCGGCGCTTGCAAGCCAGTGCCAAACACGATGTGGGGTGGGTTACTTTAGCGAAGGTGATTTTCTGTGCGATGTAAGATATAATCGCGTTCAAACATACGGATTAAATTCTAATTCAACAATAATTGGGGGAAATCATGTCGATCCGAAACCTGCTGTTAGGGGCTACATTTTTTACATCTATTGGTTTAATTGGGGGACTGGCGCAGGCTGCGGATTCTTCGCTGGTGCGGATCGCCACCGTTCCGGCAGGTGCCGAAGTTGCCGGCATCGCGGTGAATAGCGCAGGTGAACTGTTTTTCAATTCACAACATCCGGCGCGGAAGGCGACCTACAAAGAAGGCGGCCCGGCGGCGACAATTGGTTACATCCATGGCCTCAACATCAATATCTTTCAAGGCGGTAGCGTCGCGATTCCGGCAGAAGGTGAGCGTGATCGGGTCCATGTCGCGAGGGGCGAATATGTGACACTCGCGACCTCCGGTACCAAATTGCCGAACGGTCAATTGGTCGGTGGCGTCTATGATCATAGCGGCAAGCTGATGTTCGTCAGCAACGATGTCGACTTCAACGCCTTCGTGCCGCTTGGCAACGACAAAGCCTATCTCTATACCGCCTTCGAAGGCGCTGGTCGCAAAGCCGTATCCGGGATTAGTCGGCTGAAATTGGATCGCAAGGACGGCCGTTGGCAAACCAACCTCGATAAATCTGAAATGCTTGATTTGCAAAGCATCGATGGTGCCTGGGTCCTTTGTTTTGGCACCATCACACCTTGGGGCAGTCCCATCGTGTCGGAAGAATATTATTTCTATGCGACCCGTATATGGAACCATCCGGACGATCACGATGCGGACGAAAAACCGTCCTACAAAAAAGGCAATGACATCAATTATCATCAAGCGAAGCGGATGAACGAATATCTCGGCCGCCCGTCGAACCCCTATCGTTATGGCTATAATATTGAGCTGGTGAATGCGGACAGCGAAAATGTCTCCTTTACCCGGCACTATGTGCATGGCCGTTTCAGCCACGAAAATGTTGTCGTCATGGCGGACCGGAAAACCATCTATCAATCGGACGATGATTCGGCGAAATACAACAACAAAAAATACAATACCAATTCTGGCGGTGTGTTCTTTAAGTTTGTCGCTGACAAGGCCGATGACCTTTCCGCTGGCACACTTTATGCGGCCAATTTGAAACAGGATGCCGGCAGTGATCCGCGTACCACCGGCTTCGGTATCGAATGGATTGAACTGGCCCACGGCAACAATGCCCAGGTCGGCAAATGGATCGACGAATATGAAGGCAAAACCACCAAAGACTATGTCGAAGGTAGTACCAATTATATTTCCGACGCCGAGGTTTATGCCTGGGCGGAAGGTAAGACCGGCAAAGATCTGAACGGCGACGGTACTGTCGGTAGCGCCAAGGATGATCGCGTTGCCTTTCTGGAAAGCCGGAAAGCCGCCGCTGTCCTAGGCGCATCGAACGATTGGAACAAGACCGAAGGGGTCGCCTCGGACGGCAAGTATGTCTACCTATCGGCCTCCAATATTTCTGAAACGATGGACAAGAGCTGGGGCGATGTGCACTGGTCGACCGGCGTTAAAGATAAAAGCGCAAGCGGCGATATCGCATTGGATAAAGAAGCCTGCGGGGCCGTTTACCGGGCCGAGATCAGCAGTGATTTTGATCTCAAGCGCCTCGATCCATATGTTGTCGGCCGCGACCTCGGCGACAAAAAAGGTTGCGACCTGAACGGTATCGCCAGCCCGGATAACATCCTGTCCTTGAGCAATGGCAATCTGATCATAGCCGAAGACGCCGGTAAAAGGCAGCATCCGGTCGACTTCCTCTGGCTGAAAAAATAAGCCCAGATGGGATAAGCAAGTGGGATAAGCCTGAATGACCCCAAGGCCGCTATGTGCCAGTGACCTTGGGGATTTTGCTGTTGCCCGACCTGCCATATGGGTTAGCGTTTTAGCCCACGCGATTGAAAACGCATTTCTTTTCCCTTCTCTGAAAGTACTACGCTTTGCATCGCATCCGCTTTGGCGACATCACGCTGGTGATCATGATCGGCCTGTTCTGGGGTTTGAACTGGCCGGCGGTTAAATTCATCCTCGGTGAAGTGCCGCCTTGGTCGCTGCGCGCCATTGGCATGGCTTGCGGCGCGGTGCTGCTGGCAGGGCTGGCGGTCTATTTCCGACAATCCCTGCGCCCTGGCAGGGCGGAACTTCTACCGCTGCTCTTCGCCGGCCTGCTCTCGGTGTTTGGCTTCAATATGTTTACCGCCTTTGGTCAGTTGCATACGCAAACCTCCACGGCCGCCATTATCGCTTTCACCATGCCGATGTGGGCGGCCGGTTTTTCTATCCTGTTTCTGCGGGAGCGCCTGACAAGGCGACGTTTTGCTTCCCTCATTGTCGGCATTTTGGGATTGTTGTTGCTGGTTTCGGAAGATCTAGCGGATTTTCTGGACCACCCGCTGGGCCCGCTATTGATGCTTGGCTCGGCGATTTCCTGGGCCGCCGGAACTGTGCTGCTGAAGTCCCGCACCTGGTCGATCAAACCGATTGCGCAGGCCGCCTGGATGCTGGGTGTTTCCGGCCCGCCGGCGATTGTCGCGGCGTTGTTGGTTGAAATTGACGGGCCGATCGGCCTGCCGTCGTTATCGGTGCTGGTGGTGCTGGCCTATCACATCGTCTTTCCCATGGTGATCTGTTACGCCGCCTGGAGCCTACTGGTCGCCCGTTTGCCAGCCTCGGTCGCGGCGATGGGCACCTTGTTGGTGCCAATCGTCGGCGTCGCCTCCGCCGCGGTCATCCTCGGCGACCCGCTAAGTTGGCAAAAACTCAGCGCCCTGGCTCTGGTGCTGCTGTCGATCGGCTTGACCTTTGTGCAGCGGCCGAAGGCGGTGCCGGCGTGATCAGCGCAGATAAAAACTGCCAGATAAAAATTGAATGAGTGAGTATTGTGCCCCCGGAATTCATCCCTCCGGCGTTCGGTTCCCGGCAGACGAGTTTCTGGCGAAAACAGCCGAAAGCTTTCGCCTTGGCGCGAAAATAGACTGATTGGAAACGCGCGATATGGGCCTTAATTGGCTTGGAAGTGAACGCCTAAAGTATCGCCATTACGCCAGACAATTTCGCAGGCCTTGGGGGCAGCCAATCGCTGCGGGCCATCAAGATATTTCAGGCCCACAGCATTCGGGAACTTCAGCCCGCTGTCGGTTGCTAGCCGTGCACCGGCATCCGATAAATCTCTCACGACACAATATGATGAGCTGTGGCCGTCGTTAAAGAGGATCTGCGCGCGGATCGTCGTCGGTCGCCGGACAGCAAGCCTGTTTTCAATATCTCTCATGGCTCCTCGTAACGCCTCCGGAACCCGTTCGTTGAACACGTCAGGTATTTTACACCATTAATCGCCCAAAAACCAAACACAATTCCCAAAAAAATTAATTTAAACCAGGCCTATTCGGTTCTGCAGACGCCCCAGTATTACCACCCGTAAAGATGTTTGCAGGGCGCAATATTAGGTTCGCGATTATTGGCGCTGTTGATTTTCTGTCGATAATTGCAGAATGTTCTGCGGGCGGTTAATTGATTGCAAGAATGCGTCCTGATTTACAGCGCGGTGCTGCTGGCCGGTCTGGCGGTTTAGTTCCGGCAATCTCTGCGCCCTGGCTTTGGTGCCATTGTCGATCTGCCTGACCTTTGTGTAGAGATCGGAAACGATGTTGGAATGAGTGGGTTAGCAGACGATTCCATTGTTGAATATTGTGTCTGGGAACTTCTGGCCTGGCGTCCCCGAAAACCGCCGCTAGCCGTCCGGCCCGGATTGATGCTTCGATTTACGAAACAACATCCCCGCCGCCAGGACGCCAAAGATCAACATTGTAAACAAACCATACTCAATCCCCCGCCCGTACTCCGCCAGCACGCCCAATACAAAGCAGACCCCCAAGATTGAGGTAGCGATGCGAGTATTTCTGTTGTTAAAGCGGCGCGGGGGTAATGTGTTTTTCATTTTTCAAGTGTCAAGTAACGAGTATCTCCGAATATAGTATACTATCCTGGAGTTTCCTACTCAATTCGGAATTGGTGTCTTTGGAATTGAGGGGATGTCTACGCATACACAAATTTGCCGGCAAGTCTTTTGACGGCTGGATTTTAACAAGCTGTTAGGAGTGTTTCACGTGAAACTTTTTGTTACCCTCACATCGCCTTATGCGCGGCTGGCCCGTGTGGTGATTATTGAGAAGGGGTTGCAGGCGCGGGTATCGGTGGTGCCAATCCAGACGCGGCGCCCGGATAGTCCGCTTTATGCCATCAATCCGTCCGGCCGGGTGCCGACCCTGGTCACCGATGATGGCACTGTCTATGAAGAATCAAGCCTGATCTGCAGTTATCTCGACCATCTGGACGGCGCCCCGATCTTCACCCTGCCGGCGGACGACAGCCGCTGGGCCGTCCTACGCTTGGAAGCGAAAGTACGCAGTATGCTGGATGGCACCGCGGTCTGGGGCCGCGAACTCTATCGCCCGGTGGCGGAACGTTCGCCGGGCATCATCGCCCATGAAAACGCCCGGGCGATGCGGATGATCGCTTCGTTGGAGGCCGATGTCGCCGCTGGATTGTTTGAGGGGCCGCTGTCGATGGCGCAGCTGCTGTTGGCGTGCGCCCTGCACAAGCGGGAAGAACGCCTGCCGGATTTCCAATGGCGGCCCGGGCATGATGCGCTCAGCGCCTGGATCGACGATTTTTCCCGCCGCCCCAGCCTACTGGAAACTATCGCGCCGCCGCTTGCCTGACACACCGGCCCTGCGCCCAGAGGCGCCAGAAGAAGTCCAAGTGCGGTGTTTTCGGGTTGGCCTCGTTCGCCTATGGCCATCGGGCCTGGGCTGTTCCTGAGCCGACTTCTGGTTTATCCTGTCCTAGTTCTGTTTTTGTAAGTTCATTTTTCGCATCGCGTTTATATGGAGGTTATTATGGCAGAAAGTGTTTATAAGGTCATCGAACTAGTTGGCACTAGCACGGAAAGTTGGGAGAAAGCCGCCGCGGCGGCGGTGGCACGGGCCGGCGAAAGCCTGCGGGACCTGCGCATCGCCTCGGTCTCGGAACTTGATATGCAAGTGCAGGACGGCCAAGTGGCCGCTTACCGAGCCAAGGTGAAAGTCTCTTTCAAATTCGCCGATAGCGACTGATCCGACGCCGCCGGCGATCATTCGGTAGGGGCGTTATCGGGCCTGCTGCCGCCGACCTTCTTGTTCACACGACAGTAATGACGGCACGCTGGTCGGTGGCGGGCGGCCGCTCGGATGGGCAGTTGACAGGTCCGGGGGGCCTCTGTATGTTGCGCCGCATCCGGTCAATGAAGTTTGGTTTTTGGCCGGTTTTTATTTGTCACGAAGAACTTGATACGGTGTCGTTATGAAAGTCCTCAACTCACTGAAATCCGCGAAGAAGCGTCATCGGGATTGCCGGGTGATCCGCCGCAAAGGTCGCGTCTATGTGATCAACAAGACCGTTCGCCGCTTCAAGGCGCGCCAAGGTTAATTAGCGTCGGATTTCCGGCCTTAACTATCTTTGTATCGACGATGAACCGCGCCCTTTCGCGCGGTTTTGTTTTGCCTGTAATCCGATATTCGTTACACTGCCCTTCAGCAACAACCGAGTGGCTGATGAACCCATGAAAATGCCGATAGCAGAACCAGAGGCGTTGGTCCAACGCGACGCCCTTATCGCCGATTTACGAAAGATTGTGCCGGGCGAGGGGGTGATCGTCGATCAAGCGGAATTGCGGGCGTATGAAAGTGACGGCCTGACCGCTTATCGCCAGACCCCGATGACGGTGGTGTTGCCGGAAACTACGGCCCAGGTCGCGGCGATCCTCAGGCTCTGCAGCGAACGCAATATCAAGGTGGTGCCGCGCGGCGCCGGCACCTCGCTTTCGGGTGGGGCGCTGCCGCTGGAAGACGGGATTATCCTGGGTCTCGGTAAATTCAATAAAATTCTCGATATCGACTATGCCAATCGTGCCGCCATTGTGCAGCCCGGCGTAACCAATTTGGGCATCACCGAAGCGGTGGAGCAGGATGGATTTTATTATGCGCCGGACCCTTCGAGCCAGATTGCGTGTACCATCGGCGGCAATGTGGCGGAGAATTCGGGCGGTGTGCATTGCCTGAAATATGGCCTAACGACAAACAATATTCTCGGCCTGGAAGTGGTCCTGATGGATGGGGAAGTGATCCGCATCGGCGGCAAACATCTCGATAGTGGCGGCTATGACCTGTTGGGTATTTTGACCGGTTCGGAAGGGCTGCTGGGCGTGGTAACGGAGGTGACGGTGCGAATTCTGCGCAAACCGGAAACCGCGCGGGCCGTCCTGATCGGCTTTCCCAGCAACGAAGCTGGCGGCGATTGTGTCGCCCGGATCATCGGCAGCGGTATTATTCCAGGTGGCCTGGAGATGATGGATCGCGACGCCATTCGCGCGGCGGAAGATTTTTGCCATCCCGGCTATCCGCTTGATGCTGCCGCATTGCTGATCGTGGAGCTGGATGGGCCGCAAAGCGAAGTTGATGATCTCACCGAACAGGTCTCCGAAATCGCAAAAGATTGCGGCGCCAGCCATATCCGCGCCAGCGTCAACGAAGAAGAACGGTCGCAATTCTGGGCCGGGCGTAAAAACGCCTTCCCGGCGATCGGGCGGATCAGTCCGGATTACTATTGCATGGACGGCACAATCCCCAGAAAGCGGCTGCCGGAAGTGCTGGCGCGGATGACCCAATTGTCGGCGAAATATGGCCTGCGGGTCGCCAATGTCTTTCATGCCGGTGACGGTAATCTGCATCCGCTGATTCTTTACGATGCCAATCAGCCTGGCGAACTGGAAAAAGCGGAAGAGTTCGGCGCCGATATTCTGCGCCTTTGTGTCGAGGTAGGCGGGGTGCTGACCGGCGAACATGGTGTCGGCGTCGAAAAACGCGACCTGATGCCCAGCATGTTCAATGAAGATGATCTAGCGCAGCAGCAGCGTTTGAAATGCGCTTTCGATCCCAAGGGCCGCCTCAATCCCGGTAAAGTATTTCCGAAACTCAGTTCCTGCGTTGAATTGGGTCGGGTGCATATTTCCAGCGGCCAAATCCCGTTTCCGGATCTCCCCAGGTTCTGATGGCGGAAGTATTCAAAGCACGTGATGCGGCCGATGTCCTGTCATTTGTCCAATGGGCGGTGGCAGAAGAAACCGCAATCGAAGTTCGTGGCGCCGGTAGCAAGCTAAATTACGGCCATCCGATGGCGGTTGACCATGTGCTCGACTTGTCCGGTTTGCGTGGCATCACCTTATATGAGCCGGATGAGTTGGTTTTGTCGGCCCGCGCCGGCACACCCTTACGCGAGATCGAAGCGCTGTTGACAGAAAATAATCAGCAGCTGGCGTTTGAACCGGCGGATTACGGTGATTTGTTAGCGTCGTCTGAAGGACCAACAATCGGCGGCGTGCTGGCGACAAATATGTCCGGGCCCCGGCGCCTCAAGGCCGGCGCGGCGCGCGACCATTTCCTCGGTGTGCATGCTGTCACCGGGCGCGGTGAAGCGATCAAATCCGGCGGCCGGGTGGTCAAAAACGTCACCGGATACGACCTTTGCAAACTGATGGCCGGCAGTTTTGGCACTTTGACGGCCATGACAGATGTCACGGTAAAAGTTCTACCATCGGCGGTACGCAGCCGAAGCGTCCTGGTCATCGGGCTGGACGCGCAACAGGCAACCGACATGATGAGCCGGGCCATGGGTGGCCCGCATGAGGTCTCCGCTGCGGCCTATTTACCGGCGGCGGCGGCATCCCGCTCCAGCGTTTCCTATGTTCAAAGCGCCGGCGCTTCAATCACCGCCTTGCGGGTCGAAGGGACCCCGATATCGGCGGACTATCGATGCCAATCGCTCTTAGGCGAATGTGCGGAGTTTGGCGCGGTTGAAGAATTGCACACCGCTAATACCATCCGTTTGTGGCAGGAAATCCGTGATGTGGCGGATTTGCTGCCGCTTCGGGATCGCGAAATCTGGCGAATTTCCGTCGCACCCAATGCCGGCGCCAGTTTCATTGATGGCCTGGCCGGTGACGGTTTGCTCGATTGGGGCGGTGGTTTGGTGTGGCTATCTTTGGACAGCGATACCGATCCAAAACAACTGCGCCGCCTTGTCGCCGGCGACGGCCATGCTACCTTGATCCGGGCAACAGTGAAGCGCCGGGCTAGCGTCGATGTCTTCCATCCCCCGGCTGCCGGGGTGGCGGCCTTATCGGCGCGCGTAAAAGATAGCTTCGATCCAAAAAACTTGCTCAACCCCAGCCGCATGTATCGGGACATCCAGGGGTCATAACGTGCAAACAAACTTTACCTTGGCTCAGCTTGCCAATTCGGACATCGCGGAATCTGAGCAGATTTTGCGGAACTGTGTGCATTGCGGTTTTTGCACCGCGACCTGTCCGACCTATGTCACTTTGGGGGATGAGCTCGATAGCCCGCGCGGGCGTATTTATATGATCAAGAATTTCCTCGAGTCGGATGCAGCGCCGGCGCCGTCCGTGGTCACCCATGTCGATCGTTGTTTGTCGTGTCTGTCCTGCATGACGACCTGCCCTTCCGGGGTCAACTACATGCATTTGGTCGATCATGCCCGGACTGAGATTGAGAAAAGATATCGACGTCCACTAGGCGATCGGCTGTTACGATCGTTGCTGGCCTGGATATTGCCGCGGCCGGGATTGTTTCGCCTGTCCTTGCGTGCGGCCAAAATGGGTCGACCCTTTGCCGCTTTGCTGCCGGGCCGGTTGAAAGCCATGCTGACGATGGCGCCGGCGACGTTACCGAAGGCGGCTCGGATTGCCGGTCGCCAGGTCTTCAAGGCGAAAGGCGAGCGCCAGAAACGGGTAGCCTTGCTTGCCGGCTGTGCGCAGCAGGTGCTGTCGCCCGATATCAACCGCGCTACCATCGATCTGCTGACCCGGCACGGGGTCGAAGTGGTGATCGCCGATGGGGTCGGTTGTTGTGGTGCCCTAACCCATCATTTGGGTCACGAGACGCCCGCGCTGGAAGCCGCGAAAACGAATGTGGCAGCCTGGAACAAGGAACTGCTTGGCAACGGCCTGGACGCCGTCATTATCAACGCTTCCGGCTGTGGCACGACGGTGAAAGATTACGGTTTCATGTTGCGCAACGATACTGGCTGGGCCGCCAAGGCGGCACAGATTTCTTCGTTGACGCAAGACATTTCGGAATTTCTGTTGCAACTGGATATCGATTATGCGCCCGATGAGGCGGCAAAAAATTTAAACGTGGCTTATCATTCCGCTTGTTCCTTACAACATGGTCAACAAATCAGTGCAGCACCGACAGCATTGCTAAAAAGCGCCGGATTTTCGGTTTCCACGGTCCCCGAAGGGCATCTCTGCTGCGGATCCGCCGGGACTTACAATCTGCTGCAACCGGAATTGGCAAATCGGTTATTGGCGCGAAAGCTTGACAATATTGCCAAAGTTACCCCGGACGTGATCGCCGCCGGCAATATCGGGTGCATCATGCAAATCGGCAAAGGCGAGACCCCGGTCGTGCATACGGTGGAGCTGCTCAACTGGGCCAGTGGCGGGGAAAAGCCAAGCGGTATCACAGGGATATGAACGCCCGGCGCTTGGTGTTCGGCGAGCCGCGGCCTATCATTGTCTTATGGGTTACTTAAAAACACTGCTATTTGCCATTGTGTTCTGGTTGCCTTCGACGGCAGGTGCGGACCAGAACGATAAGCGTCTGGACGATCTGTTTGCCCGCTTGCAGACCTCCGAGGATATGGCAATGAACCGCATTGTCGAGGCGCAGATTTGGGGCATTTGGCTGCAGTCCGATAGCGACACGGTCAATCTATTGATGCAACAGGGGATTACCGCCATGTCCGCCGGCGATAACCCGACGGCCTTGGGTGCCTTCAACGCTATTACCGAGCTCGCGCCGAAATATTCCGAAGGCTGGAATAAACGCGCGACAGTTCTTTATCTGATGGGACATTATCGAGATTCGGCCTCAGACTGCGCCCGCGTCCTGGATTTGGAGCCCCGGCATTTTGGCGCTTTAAGCGGTCTCGGCCTGATCTTCACGGCTTTGGAACAGCCGGACAAAGCGTTGGACGCTTTCGAGCGGGTGTTGGAAGTCTATCCCGCCAACCGATACGCAAAAAAGCAAGTAAAGAGCTTGAGAAAGAAAGTAAAAGGCGAGAAAATCTGACCACCATTAATTTAGTAAAACAGGGTGGTTTGTATGTCTGAGACAATCCGCGATTTGTCCGACGTGGCCGAGATCGAAAAAACGCCGCTTTCGGCACGTGATCTTCCCGAAAACAGTTATGACGCCATCGCCCGCTGGGCCCGTAAGATCCCGGATAAGGTCGCGCTTTACGGTTTGCGCACTGGCGCGGCGGATGAAGAAGCCAGCGAACTTAGCTACGGCGATCTTCTGAAAAAAATGAACCAGACGGCTAATTTACTGCATTCATTGGGCGTGGGACCGGATGATGCGATTACTTTGTTGCTGCCTGTTATTCCCGAAACCCATATTTGTCTTTGGGGCGGTTCAGCGGCCGGGATCGTCAATCCGGTGAACCCGTTTTTGGAAGTCGATCATTTGATCGGCATCATGAAAAGCGCCAAAACCAAAGTGATTATCGGTTGTCATCCCTCCATCAGCGCGGATGGTTGGGCCAAAATTGAAGCGATCAAGGGTCAGCTACCTGAGCTGGAAGCGGTCATCCAAATCGGCGGCGACGGCAGCGATGTCGGCAATGATGTGATTTTATTTGAGCAAGCGATCGCCGATCAGCCGGATGATTATCTGGTTAGTGGGCGGCGGATTTCACCGAATGATATCGCCGCTTATTTCCATACTGGCGGGACCACCGGGGTGCCGAAGTTGGCGCGCCACACCCATCGTGGTTATGTGCTGCACAGTTTCGCTTTGGGCTGCATGCTGGGCGCGGATGCGGACAGCGTCGGTATGGTTGGCGTGCCTTTGTTCCATGTCGGAGGCGCGACCTGCGGCGGGCATTATCCCTTAAGTTTTGGCCAGACCATGGTGATGTTGCATCCGGATGGTTTCCGCGCACCGGTGGTGATCCGCGATTTCTTCCGCAATGCGGAACGTTTTGGCGCCACCGGCTTAGGCGGTGTGCCGGCAGTTTGGTCAGCTCTGTTGAACCTTTCTGCTGACGGTATCGATCTGAGCAAAGTTGAATATGCCATGGTCGGCGGCGCGCCCCTGTCGGTCGAAGTCGCCAAATCAGTGAAAGAGAAATTCGGCCTGCCGATGGTCGAAGGCTGGGGCATGACGGAGGTTCATGGTTTCGGATCATATACGCCCTTGGAAGGGGAGCGTAAGATCGGTTCCGTCGGTATTCGCACACCCTATATGGATATGAAGGTAGTGCAGCTGGACGATGCCGGTGAGATCGCGCGAGAATGCGACAGCGATGAGATCGGCGTGCTATTAGTCCATGGCCCACAGGTGATTGCCGGATATGTCGACGAAAACCATAATCGGGATGTTTGGGTCGATGGGAACTGGCTGAACACGGGCGATCTGGCGCGCATCGATGGCGACGGTTATGTCTGGATCACCGGCCGGGCCAAAGATACGATTATTCGCGGCGGCCACAATATCGATCCGGCGCTCATCGAAGATATCCTCTATAGCCACGAAGAAGTCGAGTTGGCGGCGGCAGTCGGCCGACCGGATCAACGTGTCGGCGAAATTCCCGTCGCTTATGTGCAATTGCGGGCCGATGCCACATTCGATGAAGAGGCGTTGAAGGAATATGTCCGCGAACGGATCCAGGAACGCGCCGCCAATCCAGTAGAAATCGTTAGTTTGACACCTATGCCACTGACCGGTGTTGGCAAGATTTTCAAACCGGCGCTGCGTCACGACATCGCCCAACGCACCTTTCAACGGGAATTGGAGGCCGTGGTCGATACCGGCATCACGGTCGATGTCAGCGTTGGCAATCACAAGGTCCACGGCACCTTGGCGATTGTCCGGGTCAGCGGTCCCAATGCCGAAGCCGCGGCCGCCCTTTGCCGCGAACGTTTGGCCGGTTACACGGTTCGCCACGAGGTGGTGGTGGCTTAATTGACACAAGCTATGCTGCAGTGCAATATATGGTGAAATTATTGCTATTTGCATCGATATGACAGGCATCAACATGACGGACGACAACAAGATCGGCACGGCGGCATGGCGCGATTTGGCGGCGAAGGAGCTGCGCGGTAAATCGGTCGAAGAGCTCGTTTGGAAGACGCCCGAAGGTCTGGATGTGAAACCGATCTATACGGCAGCGGATTTGGAAGGTCTGGCAGTCGAAAACGACCTGCCCGGCGTCGCGCCCTTTACCCGAGGTGTCCGCAGTACGATGTATGCCAATCGTCCTTGGACGATCCGCCAATATGCCGGTTTTTCGACGGCGGAAGAATCGAATAAATTCTATCACACGGCACTGGCGAACGGTCAGATGGGCCTTTCCGTGGCCTTCGATCTGGCGACCCACCGGGGTTATGACAGCGACCATCCCCGCGTCGTCGGTGACGTCGGTAAAGCCGGTGTCGCCATCGATAGTGTCGAAGACATGAAAGTCTTGTTCGACGGTATCCCGCTCGATAAAATGTCGGTGTCGATGACCATGAACGGGGCGGTGCTGCCGACATTGGCCAATTACATCGTTGCGGCACAAGAGCAAGGGGTCGATCAAAAACAGCTCTCCGGCACCATTCAGAACGATATTCTGAAGGAGTTCATGGTCCGCAACACGTATATTTATCCGCCATCGCCGAGTATGCGGATCATTTCCGATATCATCGCCTACACTTCAGCGGAGATGCCGAAATACAACTCGATCTCGATCTCTGGCTATCATATGCAGGAAGCCGGTGCGACGGCGGTGCAGGAACTGGCCTTCACCTTGGCAGACGGTTTGGAATACGCCCGGACGGCGATGAATGCCGGCATGGATGTGGATGCTTTTGCCGGCCGACTTAGCTTTTTCTTCTGCATCGGCATGGATTTTTTCATGGAGATCGCCAAGCTGCGGGCGGCGCGGATGCTCTGGGCCCGGATTATGCAGGATCTCGGCGCCAAAGACCCGCGTTCAATGATGCTCAGGACTCATTGCCAAACCTCCGGCGTCAGTTTGACCGAACAGGATCCTTATAACAATGTCATGCGGACGGCTTATGAAGCGATGGCCGCCGTTTTAGGTGGGACGCAAAGCCTGCATACCAATTCGTTTGACGAAGCCATCGCCCTGCCGTCCGATTTCGCCGCTAAGCTGGCGCGTAATACCCAACTGATCCTGGCCGAAGAAACCCAGGTCACCAATGTCGTCGATCCATTAGGTGGTTCTTATTACGTCGAATCTCTGACCCATAGTCTGGCCAGCCATGCCTGGGACCTGATCCAGGAAGTAGAGGATCTGGGCGGCATGACCCAGGCGGTTGAAAGCGGCATGCCGAAACTGAAGATCGAAGAAGCCGCCGCACGTAAACAGGCTCGCATCGACCGCGGCGAAGAAGTTATCGTTGGCGTCAACAAATATGTCTCTGAAGAACAAGATAATGTCGACGTTCGCGAAATTGACAACAAAGTCGTGCTGGATGACCAGCTGGCCGGTTTGGCACAACTCAAATCTAATCGCGATACGGCGGTGGCGGAACAAGCCCTGCAAGCCTTGCGCGACGGCGCCGCTGGTAATGGGAATTTATTGGCATTGAGTGTTGAAGCAGCCCGCGCGCGGGCTTCTGTCGGCGAAATATCCGATGCCCTGGAAGATGTGTTTGGGCGATTTAAAGCGGAGGTACGATCCATTTCCGGTGTCTATGGTAAAGCCTATGAAGGTGATGATGAATTCCAAGCGATCGTCAAAGAAATCGATGGCTTTGCAAGCGAGGAGGGACGTCGTCCCCGCATGCTGGTGGTGAAATTGGGTCAGGATGGCCATGACCGCGGCGCCAAGGTGATCGCCACGGCCTTTGCCGATCTTGGTTTTGATGTCGATGTCGGCCCGCTTTTCCAAACCCCGGAAGAAGCGGCGATGGATGCGGTGGAAAGCGACGTCCATGTGATCGGTGTGTCGACGCAGGCGGCGGGACATAAAACTTTGGTGCCGGATTTGAAAGCTGCCCTCAAAGAACAAGGGGCGGACGACATCTTAATCATCTGCGGCGGCGTTATTCCGGCGCAGGATTATGATTATCTGATGAGCAATGGCGCCAGCGCCATCTTCGGCCCGGGTACCAATATCCCGAAAGCCGCCGCGGAAGTCCTAAAACTCATCCGCGCGCAAAAAGCGGTTGCGGCGTGACGATGTCGGCTTGTTGAACAGCGTATTTTTGCTTGTTCTAACGGCGCTGGTTTTGATGGGCAGCCCCGGCCCGGCAACGATAAGTGTCGCGGCAACAGCGGCCGGCTTCGGTCTCGGTAAAAGTTTGAGCTATTTCGCCGGTATTGTTGCCGGTACAATTGCAGTGGTGATTGCCGTCGTCTCCGGCGTCACCAGCCTATTATTTGCTTCGCCCTCTACTGCCATCGTCCTGCAAACCGTCGGCGGTCTATACATAATTTGGTTGGCCTACAAAATCGCCACGGCGCCAATTTCAACCAACCAGACGGATAACAAAGGCTCGCCGGCGTTCACTGGTGGTTTCCTGCTGGCGGTGGCCAATCCGAAAGCCTATGCGGCGATTGGCGCGGCGGCGGCTGGTGTCGTTATTGCGCCGGAAACGCCAATGACGGATGCTCTCATTAAATTGGTCGTACTAAGCACGGTGGTCGTCTTCGTCAACACGGTCTGGCTGTTGCTTGGCGGAATTATCGCGAAGGCGTGGCGTCGACCGAAATTGGGGCGGGCGTTGAATGTAATGTTTGCCGCTATCTTACTTATCGCGATGGCGATGACACTTGGTACTTGATCATATGACCGAGAAAATGATTGACGATGTCTTTGAGAAACCGGAATTGGCGGAGCTTTATGATCTGTTTAATCCGTGGATGGCGTGCGACGATTTTTATTTGTTTCGCGCGATCGCCTCTGGCGGTCCGGTATTGGATGTCGGCTGTGGGACCGGGATGTTGGCAGCGGCGATTGCGGCACACGGCCTCGAAGTTGTCGGGGTTGATCCGGCGACTGGCATGCTGGAGGTGGCCCGAAACCGCGCCGGGGCTGAGGCGGTCAGTTGGATACAAAGCCGCGGCCAGGCCTTGCGGCTGCAGCGCAAATTTGCTTTCGCCTATATGACCGGACACGCTTTTCAGGCGGTTTTGAGCGACGCCGCCGCAGTTGCTCTCATGAGAACGGTCGGGCGTCATTTATTGCCGGATGGGCGCTTTGTCATTGAAACCCGCAATGCGCGCAACCGGGCTTGGGAGCATTGGCACGGTGACAGCCGGGTTGTTGACGATGAAAGATGGGGCCGGGTCGAAGAATGGAGTGGTATTGAATATCAGCCGGAAACCGGTATCGTCGCCCTCGACACGCGTTTTCATTTTCTGGACAAAGGCGGCGAGCGCAGAGGTAGCAGTAAGATCAGGTTCATCGATTTCGACCAACTGGCCGGTTTGGTGGATGCGGCTGGTCTGAAAATTATCGAACTTTACGGCGATTGGGACGCCTCCGCTTTCGACAACAAAAACAGCCGCGAAATTATTGCTGTTATTGGGACTTAGCTTGTAGCAACATTTCGATATTGAGGCGCCGTATTGAGCCCGCTGCAATCACCAAAACCAAGACGAACAATAAAAATACCCCAATTGTGAACGCCGCTGCGATTAGCAGGCCAAACCTGTCGGCGCCGAAACCAATGATCAGGCCACCGATCGGCATCATGCTATAGGCAATACCTTCGATGCCCATGACCCGACCCAGCAGATGGGCCGGCGTGATGATCTGCAAAGCCGAAATAACAAGGACGATGGAAAGCGATGAAAATGCGCCGGCGATGGCAACCATAACGACGGCGGCGAGATAGCTGGGAATTATCACCGCGCCAAGAAATCCTAGTGCAAACACGCCAAAAAATGTGGCGCTGGTGAGCAGGACAATGCCGTAGAAACGACCTGGTTTCATCGTCCCGGCGATGATGCCGCCGATCATGGCGCCACTGCCAGCGGACGCCAACAACATGCCGAAACCAATCTCTTCCGCCCCCAACAATTTGATGAAGGCAGGAAATAACTGTCCGTAACCGGCACCAAATATCATCGTCATGTAGGATAGCAGGATCAACATCCAAACAATCCGGTTGCTCAATATGAACTGGAAGCCTTCTTTGATCTGGCCCTTTACGGTTGTTTCCTGGTCGCCTTCGACGCGGACATTGATTCCTAACATCACCACCGCCATGGTTAAGGAGCCGCAGGCGCCAAGGAAAAATATCGCTGACGTCCCATACCAGGCAAGCACTAAACCGCCCAAGGCCGGGATCGACATGGCGGTGATTTGCCACAACATCGAATTCAGGGCGACCGCAGACATCATTGCCGCTGGCTTGATCAGATGAGGAAAATAACTATGCCGGGTCGGCCAGGCAACGCCGCCGACGCTGGCGCTCAACCCACATATTAACAATATTTGCCAAAACTCAATTTGATCGAGAACGTCCAATATTCCGATCAGCGCGAGCAACGCCGCAGCGACGCATGATGTGGTGATCAGGATCATACGCTTATCATAACGATCGGCGATCGCGCCACCGAAGATCGCCATGATGATGTAACAAACCGAAGACACCGTACCGACAACGCCAAGCGCAAGTGGCGAGTGGGTCATTTCGAACACCAACCAGCCGTAACCGAGAGTGGCCATCTGAGTGCCGCTGACAGACGCCAGTGACGCCAGCCAATAACGGCGATAAAGCGGAAAGCCAAAGGCTGGAAAGCTGCGGATGAGGGAATTCTGCGAAGTAGTGGCGTCAGTCATGCTCTCGCTCATTATTGTGATGGTTTTATCAAGCTAGCGAGCGTTTAATATTTATGATACTGAATTGATATGATGAGTGATATTAATAAAATGGATATCAGGCGATTAGACGGCAGTTTGTTGTTGATTTTTCAAGCGCTGATGCAGCACCGGAATGCTTCCAAAGTGGCAACGGAACTGAATATGAGCCAATCCACCGTCAGTCACGCTTTGGCTCGATTGCGCGTTCTTTTCGATGATCCGCTATTCATCCGTCGATCACATGGAATGGCGCCGACTAAACGGGCTATTGAGCTCGAACCGCAAGTCGAGGCCATGTTGCTGATGGCATCGACGATGCTTGGCGGCGAAAGAAGATTTGAGCCATTTGAGAGTACGCGGACCTTTCGAATTTCGGCCCCTGAATTTGTCACCGTGTTGATCGGTGCGCACTTGATCAATAGTTTTAGCGAGCAGGCGCCAAACGCCACCCTGACAATATTACACCTAACGGAAAATGTCGCTTTCGACGCTTTGCGACGCGGAGAACTTGATGTGGCTATTGGTCGCTACACAAATCTACCGCTGGAATCGACCGGCCTGGTAAGTGAATTGCTTTATGAAGATCATTATTGCGCCGTCGTCCGCCGCGATCACCCTGATATGGATGCTCTCTTAACTGCAGCTGATTATTTTGATCGACCGCACGTGTTTGCCTATGCGCAAAGTGAATTCACATCGGCGGAAATCCAACAGGATTATTCCGCCTTCAATGTTCAAGCGCATGTGCCTTATTGGTTGACCGCGCTGACCTTGGCGTCGACTACCAACGCCATTGCGACCTGTCCGGCGCGTTTTGCGAAACGTCTTGTCGATACCTTAAATTTGCAGATTTTAGGCACGTCGACAGAACCGATGAGCATTTCAACAGTGCGTCGTGCCGACGATCGCGATGGCAGCAAAGGTTGGCTATTGGATCAGCTGAAACAGGCGATAAAGGTGAATTAACGGGGTTATGAAGTTTTCGCCTTCTGCTCGCGAAGGCTAAGACTAGCGACGATACCGGCAAGTGAGAGGACCAGCATTAAAAGGAATGCGCCCTGATAATTTCCATAGAGATCAAACAACAGACCGCCTGTAAAAGCGCCAAGACCGCCGGCCATATGGTGCGCCATGGTCACGAAGCCGGTAATCGCCCCCAGATGCACAAGCCCGAAAGCATTGCGGGCAAAGACTACTGTCAAAGGCGCCGTCGCCCAAAATGTCACCCCATAACCCAATGCAAATATTGCCACGGCAAGCGGATCCTTCGCCCATAGTATCAAGGCGAACAGGACCGTGCGGAGGATAAAACAAGCAATCGTCGGCCACACCGGATGACTGCGGTCGGACCAGAAGCCGGCTAGCAAGACGCCTAGCAAACCGGTCAATCCCATGAATGCCAATAAGTGCCCAGCCAACAATGTATCGACCCCCTGATCTTGGGCGAAGGCGACCACATGGGTGGCGACAAAAAAGTCCTGAAAACCACAAATAATGTAAACCACGCTCAATAGGCGGAAATATCGCGTGCGCCGGGCCTCTTTGAAGTGAGAATCAACATTTGGGTCGGGTGCGGTTGTCGAATTTGCGCTCGTATCATTCACGCCGCGACGCAATGCCAATAGCACAAACGGCACCAGAATGAGGTTGGCAAGGCCGAGCCAGAGATAAACCGGCCGCCAGCCCGACTGCACCATGACATTTGCCAATACCATGATCATGAACAACTGGCCAAACCCCATGCCGGATATCGCGACTGCGTTGGCCAGACCGATACGGTCCGAAAACCATCGACTAATCATCACCCCGACCGGTGTTATTGAGGTCAGACCATTGCCAAGCGCGAAGACAAATCCATAGAGGATGAAGGCCTGCCAAGGCGCCAATACGGCACTGATCAGACCGATTCCGATGGCGCTGATAAACAAGCCGGCCGCAAGGATATTTTTCAGATTGAAACGATCCGCCAGCCGCCCGGACAAAAACATGCAGATGCTGGAAACGACCAGAAAAACAAATACCGCCAAGCTCAGGGTGCCGCGGCTCCACTCAAAATCCGCCGCCATTGGCTTTAGCGTCAAACCAATGGCAAAACGCGAGCCGCCACTGACCAGCAGGACAATAAATCCGATTGCTAACACGAAAAAATAACGCTTCATTACTGGTTTCTTTTCCCCAAACGGGAGTTCATATCATAGAAGTGTCCGAGAGGCCTCTCTCGAATTGCCGACAAACCAGCCCTGCGATGACCAAGTAATCGAAATATTTGACTGATCAGCGCCAATTTTGTAGCTGACGGGCCCTAAAGTTGATTTCAAAAAAAGCATATTACAGCTTTCGCGCCACTTGACGCGGCTCTGCAATTTGCTTAGAAAGCCGCCAACGTGTGGCTCGCAATAAAGCGTGCCGCATCTATTTTTGCCGAAACCTTAGATATCCGGAAGAACATCATGGCGCGTCGTTGTGAACTATCAGGTAAGGCCGTGCAAACGGGCCATAATGTCAGCCACGCCAAAAACAGGACCAATCGTCGGTTCCTGCCGAACGTGCAAAAAATGTCGCTTTTCTCGGAAGCGCTGGGTCAAGGTGTGCGCCTGAAAATTTCCGCCCATGCTTTGCGTACAGTTGAATTCCGCGGTGGCTTGGATAGTTATTTGCTGCGTGCCCGCGACAGCCAATTGTCGATCAAGGCCCGTCGAGTGAAACGCGCGGTTGAGAAAAAGCTGGCTGGCGAAAGTACTGCCGCCTAATCCAACAATTCGAATGTGAGCAGCAGCGTCCTTTGCAGGGGGTTGAAGTTGTCGTCTGACAGGATGTGGACGAATAGTTTCCCCGTGTCTGACTGCCAAATCGCCAGAGCCTCATAATTGTCGACGTTATAAGGTGCACGAAGCCGCATGAGTTCGCGACTTTTTAACAATGCACCTGGTTCGACCGTGCTGCCATCAATCCAGCCCAAGCGATTGGTGACCCCACTGAGCACACTAAAGTGTCGCCCCAATATCAGGACATTGCCGTCCGGCAGGGTTGCAAGATCAACCGGCATCAATACACCGACAGCTTCATAGTTGAGCGGCTCCGGCTCGTCGGCCCCAAGAATCCAGCCGATGAAATTATCATTTTCGTCACGATATTTTTCTGTCAGAACGAGTAAGCGTCCATTGTCGATCCCGGTCACGGCCTCTAGTCCGCCATTGCGGCTGGTGTTCTTGATATTATCGGGGAGCGGGACTTTTTGCGCTTTCCCGGTTAAGGGATCACGACCAGCCGGATAACAATAGAGGCGGTGCTTGCGTTCAAAAGATATGCAAATCTCCCCATTGGTCCGCCGCGTCAATCCTTCCGCATCGGTATGTTTTTTGTCGTCTTTTAAAGGTTTGCCGTCGGTGCCGGTCAACGGGGCGATATCCCCGTCATTCAAGGCGATTACACCACCCAAATCATTTCGTTCCAGGCTTGCCGTCAGGCGATAGCCTTGATCGGTGATGGCCGTCAGCCGTTTGCCATCGGTAGATATGAGCAGGCCGGAAAAACCGCCAAAATTTTCGTTTTCGGAGCTAAGTTCGATACCACTCATAAAGCGCATCTTGCCGACAATTTTATCGCTCGGTCGTTCCGGGTTCAGATCAATCAGATCAGCAGATAACTCAATTGGTTCCGCCGATGCCGGCAATGAAACGAAGACCGCTAAAACAAAAATCAGAAATCTACTAACCATCGACTAACCTTTTTTAACGCCGCCCAAACAGGCGTTCAATATCGGCCAACTTCAGTTCAATATAAGTTGGACGGCCATGATTGCATTGTCCGGCCCTGGGCGTGACTTCCATTTCCCGCAGCAGCGCATTCATTTCTTCCACGCCCAAGCGCCGGCCGGCGCGAACCGATCCGTGACAGGCCATGGTGGAGACAACGTCGTCCAGGCGATCCTTGAGGGCCAGGGTGTCGTCCCATTCGGCCAAACTGTCGGCCAAGTCTCGTATCAGGGCAGGGGCGGCAACTTCGCCCAGCATGGCCGGTGTTTCCCGCACCACGATAGCGCCGGTGCCGAAGGGCTCGATAACCAGGCCAAGTTCCGCCAATTCGTCCGATCGATCGGCCAGGCGGGCCACTTCTGCTTCACTGAGCTCCACCACTTCAGGCAAGAGCAGCATTTGCCGCGGCACATTCCGTTCGCCCAGGGCGGCTTTCATGCGTTCCTGTACCAGGCGTTCATGGGCCGCATGCTGATCGACCAGAATTACGCCGTCGGCGCTTTGTGCGACAATGTAAGTTTCGTGCAATTGCGCCCGCGCTGCGCCTAGAGGGTAACTGTTCTGGTCTTCAGTTGGCGCGTCTGCCGCAGCGTCAGGTTCAATGGGGGCTTGGTAATCCCATGTCGGTTCCTGCAGATAGTGGGCACGCGCGCCCGGTGCAAAGCCACGCGCCGGCGCGGCTTGGAAACCGAATTGTCCAGCATTGGGGTGGGCGGCCATTTGGGCTGCTCCTAAAGCGGCGGTAGAAACGGTGGTCGAGCTTCGATGCCCAGCGTCAGCCAAGGCGTGGCGAACGGCGCTGACGATCAATCCCCGAACCCGACCCGGATCACGAAAGCGAACTTCAGCTTTGGCCGGATGAACATTGACGTCCACATCCGCCGCCGGAATATTGAGGAATAGAGCCAGAACCGGATGGCGATCACGTGCCAGCACATCGGCGTAAGCGCCGCGGATGGCACCATAAAGCAGTTTATCACGGACCGGGCGGCCATTGACGAACATGAACTGGGCCTGGGCATTGCCACGGCTAAAGGTCGGCAGGCCAGCCAGTCCGGTCAGTTCGATATCTTCTCGCAAGGCCTCAATGGTTAGCGCATTATCAATAAATTCATGGCCTAAGACCTGTGCTAAACGGCCACGGCGGCTTTCAAACAAATCTCCGGGTGCCGGGGGATAGTCCAATAATTTTCTTTGAGCATCCTTTAGACTAAAACCGATTTGGGGATGCGCCATCGCTAGTCGTTTGATGGTATCGGATGCATGGGATAGTTCCGTTCGGGCGGTTTTAAGGAACTTCAGGCGTGCTGGGGTGGCGTAAAATAGATCTCTAACCTCAACGTGGGTGCCGTTACTGAGGGCCGTCGGTATCGGTTCCGACTTTTTCCCACCCTCTAATCGTAGGCACCAAGCTTCGCCTTTGCGGGTTCGGCTGGTGATCGAAAGGCGGGAAACCGCGCCAATCGAAGGCAAAGCTTCACCACGAAAACCCAGCCAGCTTATTTCCAGCATATCGTCATCCGGTAGCTTCGATGTGGCGTGGCGTTCGACCGCTAATGCCAACTCCGCCTTCGTCATGCCGCGCCCGTCATCACGCACCGATATCAGCGTTTGGCCGCCGTTTTCCAAAATCACATCAATGCGGTTGGCGTCCGCATCAATTGCGTTCTCAACCAATTCCTTCACCGCACTGGCCGGGCGTTCGATGACTTCGCCGGCGGCGATACGATTGACCGTAGTTTCCGGCAGTAGCCGCAACAACATCACCGACCCCCGCTCAAATAGCGCCGGGCCAGGATTTTGCCTTCTTCGACAGCGGGTTGACCGAAGGGATCGATCCGCCAAAGTTTCGCTGCGAACACGGTCTCGATCATGAAATGCATGAACAGCGCCCCCAAGGTCGTTTCGTCCAGGGTCTTCATGGAAAACGTTCGCACCGGACGCCCGCGACTGGCCAAAGTTTCGATGGTGGCGCGTTGCATCGCGGCGACGATGTCGCCAATTTGCCGGTCAGCCAGATAATCGAGGCCGATTTCGCCGGCTAACGCGGGATCGACTGTTGGACCTTTGCGCGCGTGATCGAATGCCAGCACCGTGAAAAACTTATCGACCGGACCATCCAGATAAAGTTGCAACTGACTATGCTGATCAACCGGGCCGATGGCGTTAATCGGCGTCGTCCCCATCCCAGATTTACCCAGGCTTTCGGCCCATAATTGGCGATACCAATAACCAAAAGGCGCCATCCGATCATGATAAATGTTCATCACCGCTTGATTAAGGCCGCGCGATTTCTGTAACGCCACGTTGATTGCCGCACCCAAGGCGGGCGCGAGCATGGCAGGCTGTTCCGCCGCCAAGCAGGCTTCAACGACGGTTAACGCGCCGCTCCGCAACGCCTGTGCATCCATATTGCGGAACAAGGCCGGCAAGATCGCTGTCGATAGCACACTGAACCGGCCGCCCAAATTTGGATCGTGGCCAATCATCGTTGCATCAATAGCACTGCCTAATTTTCGCAACGGATTGTTGCCGGTTTCGGCCATAAAGACAAAATGATCGCGTAAATCCTGTGCGTCTGCGACTTCACGCATAGCGCTGATCGCTGCAATCGTTTGTGACAAGGTCTCGGCGGTGCCGCCGGATTTGGATACCGACAGAAAGCCAGTGTCGCTGAGCGTATTTGGGTCAAGTAAGGCAGTGAACTTAGCGCTATCCAGATTATCGGAAATGATCACTTCCGGACCACCCGCTTGCAGTGAACTCAACTCCAACACCGTTCGAGCCCCCAAACTGGAACCGCCGATCCCCAACACAACGATCTTCGAAAATCGCTCACGCCAATCTTCGGCGATGGACGACAAGTATTCGAAATCGCCATCCCGCCGGGCCGAATTGAAGATGGCGTCTAATTCCGGATCGGGTTGGCGAATTTCGCGCAAAGCCTCATTCAACGTCGAAAGCTCGCGCGTCAACTCATCCTTGCCAAGCCCCATGCCGGCGATCTTGTCGGCGAAACAAAGTTCAACCGATTGCACATAATGCTGCATCGAAACCTTCAATATTGTTTGACCCAAAATCTATCAGATTGCCGAGGGTCAAAAAAGCCATGTCGACGGCGCTAATTTTGAGCCTGCAAAGGGGGTGGATCGCCAACGATCACCGTCAGCAAATTTTCCGGCTTTAACAAACGCTTGGCGACCTGGTTGAGGTCTTCCAGGGTTACGTTGTTTATCAGCTGCGGTCGCCGAGCAATATAGTCAAGGCCCAGCTTATGGCGTTGCATGGCGATTAATATGCCAGCGATTCGCGAACTGCTGGTCATATTCAAAGGGAACGAGCCATTCAGATAAGTCTTAGCGTCCTTCAACTCTTCGGCGCTTAGACCATTGTCGCGCACGTCTTTTAACACTGTGTGGATTGTTGCCAGGGTTTCCGGCAAGCTGGCATTCACGGTGCCGACGCCGCCCATAAAAAGCGCCGTCCGATCGAACGCATTCAGATAAGTGTAGATGGAATAGGCGAGACCGCGTTTTTCGCGCACTTCATCAAAGAGCCGGGACGAAAATCCGCCACCGCCAACGATGTAGCTCAATATGTAAGCGGCATACCAATCCGGATCATTCCGCGGCAGACCTTGGCTACCAAAGATGACCCGACTTTGCGGGTTTTTCTTACGGATAATTTTTGTCTCGCCACTGCCCTGCGGGGCAATTTTGGCCACTTCGAAATCGTTCGCTTTGGCCGGTAGATGGGCGAAGGTTTTGTCCAGCATGGTCGCCAGTTCATTCGGTGTAATGTCACCGACGACACTGATCAGTAAACTTTCGCGGTTCAACCGATTGGCCACAAAATCCCGCAAATCCGCCATCGTTATCGCCTTGACGCTATCGATAGTGCCGCTGTGGGGAAGACCGTAGGGATGATTGGGGAAGGCGGTCGCATACCAGGTGCGGGCGACGATTGTGTTGGGGTCCTCCTGATTACGGATCAGGCCGGTGATAATTTGCCGACGAATGCGTTCAACCGGTTCCGGATCAAAACGCGGCTCACTCAACGCTAACCGCATGAGGTCAAATGCCTCGGTCTTGAATTTACTTAGGGTGCGCAAATTACCGGTGAAGCTATCGCGACCGGCATCAAAGCTCAGACCCATCGCCATATCTTCGAGCTTGGTTTGAAAGGCCAGGGAATCGTAAGTCCCGGCCCCTTCATCCAACAAGCCAGAGACCAGATTGGCCAGGCCTTTTTTGCCTTCCGGATCAAGGGCACCGCCGCCTTTGATCAGGAACTTCATGGCGATAACAGGGACGGCGTGGTCTTCAACCAACCAGGCGGTAATCCCACTAGAACTGGTGACCGGCGTAATTTTCGGCCCTGCTTGTGCTAGGACGGCGGTGCTCTGTACGACCAGTACGATCAGCGCCAAGGCCCAGATTTGCATGAAGTTCCGCAAGTTCATCATCACTCACTCTCCTCCTTGGCTTTACTGCTGGGCAGCAAGTACCCAGTGACACTATGACGATTATCAAAAACATAGGCGGCGGCCTGGTTTACTTTTTCAACCGTGATTGTGTCTATCCGCTCCTACCAGTTTTCAACCTGTTGCACCGTCAGGCCGATCGACAAGGCGCGGCCAAAAATGCGGGCGCCGGAAAACATGTTGTCACGGGCATAGATCGCACCTGAACGCATACCGAATTTGGCTCGTTCGACCTCTTCTTTGGTGACGCCGTTTTTGACCAGTTCCGCGATCACTGCCTCGATCGCCGGTTCAAGGGCAGTTACATCGCTGCCGGGGGATGGGGTTGCATAAATACCAAAGCGGGTGCGGCCGAATGCCAGGCCGTAATAAGAAGTCCCGGCGCCGGCGGCGATTTTGTCTTCGACGACCAATTTTCGATGCAAGCGACTGGTTGCCCCACCGCCCAGGATATCCGATAAAACACTTAATCCTAATGAGTGTTCGCTGGCGCCGGCCAGGCGGCTAGGTGCCAGATAGGTACGACGGAACGAGGGTTGACGGACCCGCGCATCTTCGAAGGTTACACGGCGCGCGGCGCGCTGCGGCGGCTCCTGCGGTCGGCGTCGGTCGGGCACGGGACGGGCCTTCAACGGTCCATAATACTTGTTAGCCAGTTCAATAACATTCTGCGGGTCAACATCGCCGGCAACGATCAAGATGGCGTTGTTCGGTGGGTAATAAGTTTCATACCAATCAAGGGCGTTCTGCCGGCTCAATTTTTCCATTTCGTGTTTCCAGCCAATGACGGGAATACCATAGTGGCTGGCCATAAACTGAGTTGCCGCCATCTGCTCGCTAAATATCGAGGCCGGATTGTTTTCAATGCGGGCATTACGCTCTTCCAGTATGACTTTGCGTTCGGTTTCGACATCCCCATCGGTAATTCGAAGATTTGTCATCCGATCGGCGAATAACTCCATCACTAAGGCAAGTTTGTCGCTCGCCAAGTTTTGGTAATAACCGGTAAAATCGTATGAAGTGAAAGCGTTCTCGCGACCGCCGTTGCGGGCGATAATTTGCGAAAACTCAGCCCCGTCCATGCTTTCGGTGCCCTTGAAAATCAAATGCTCCAAAAAATGAGCAATGCCCGATTGCCCAGGGGGTTCATCCGCCGCACCAGCGCGAATCCACACCATATGGGTGACCACAGGCGCGCGATGATCTTCGATTACGACGACCTCCATGCCGTTTTCAAGGGTTGTGGTAACCGGGTTAAAAAGCCCAGCGTCAGCGACGTTCGCGATGAAGGTAGTAAATGGGATTATTAGCCAAGAAATTCTCGACAGCATGGATTTCTCCAATTGGAAGTGAATAACGATCTGATGTCTAGAGAATGCGTATTCGCCGGCCAAATGCAAGCATCGCTCAATCGAAAGTGATTGCGGCCGCTCATAAGCCGCGGCCATGGAGCGTCAAGCGCCCGTCCTTAAACTCGAAACCATCTAAGCGTTCAAGGAAATTCATGCCAAGCAGTGATTCGGACAATTCCGCACCATTTACTATCGCACCGACATTACGAACAATGATGGAGCCGACAATGAGCTCACGGATTTTGATCGACGCGCCCCGTACGCGCCCATTCGCCGTACTCATAATGCGGTCGAATTTGAGATCCGCGAGCTTATAACCAAGGCGTTCGGCGTCCGTTGGGCTGAGGACGATAATACTGGCGCCGGTATCGACTAAAAAGCGGACGGGATGGCCATCGACCAGGCTATCGACTAAAAAGTGACCATTGCGACTGGCTCGAAATTCGACGCTTTGACTTGCGGTTTCGACCCCAATTCCGGGAACAAGTTCAGCCAAAATTCGACTGCCAATGATTTTCAGTTCACTGCGAAAAGCATAAAAACCCGCTAAAACTAAGAATATCCCGCCCCAAACCGCAATCTGTTGAAGTGACTTTTTCCATGGTCGGCGTCGTCCTGCAAAACCTGCCGAAACAAAAACAAGCAAGGCGATCAAATAGACGAGCTGGGTCAGACGGTTGTCGTCGTCCAGTGCACCCGGAAAGCGATCCGAAAGATACCAAAACAAGCCAATAATCAAAGCGACAATAATCAACCAGATGAACAGGCGATTTTTGCCGCGTGCAGACGGTATCCCGGACAGATCGTTCGGATTTTGATTATCCCAGGGACTGTTCATTAATCAGCAACACCAACAAGGGGCGGAAATAATTTTAAGATCATAGACTTTATTTAGGAATTGAATATCCTAATTTCCACGTTTGGCAACCAATGAGCGCCAACTGAGCTAGTTTACGAGTGTGAGTGGATTTATGGGTGAAGCAAAAAGAAAATCGCGGGAGGCGAAGTCGACGGCTGCCGTAGCTGGTGCTTTCTCCAAGTCATCGACTATTGCGCTGGCGATCGGGGTGATTTTAGCGCTGGCCCTATTGGGGCTATTTGGCGTCAGCAATATTATTCCGTCTGGTGCGGAAGCGAAAGAATATTGGCGGCAAGACCGCATCGCCTTGCCGTTGGCCGTCTTTATGGGGACATTGGCGCCATGTTTGGTTTTTGTTCTCTACGCTTTAGCTATGCGCTGGTTGCAGCACAGGCTTTGGCCAATCCCCTTGGCGCTGATCGGTCTTATCTGTCCTTTGGTCTGGCTACATGGGATGGTGCTGATGGACATGTTCCGATTTGATGGGGAATTGTCTTTGGGGCAGATTTATTTGCCGCCCTATCCGATTTTTTGGATCTCCGCCGGCTTAACCATTGTGCCAGGGTTAGTGTTCCTCGGCCTTGGGAAATTGCGGCGGATGACAAAAACCTGAACCTGTTTGCAAGTTTGTTAGGGAAGGATAAGCCGGATGACCGACGCAGAATACCATGCTAGCGCTTATAGCCATGGTCGCCCGCCGGTTCGCGGTGCCGGTGGCATGGTCACTTCTGCCCATCCCTTGGCGACCATGGCCGGGGTCCGCATGCTGCAAGAGGGTGGCAATGCGTTCGACGCGATCGCGGCGACAGCGGCGGCGCTCAATGTGGTGGAGCCTTATATGTCTGGGCTCGCCGGATTAGGCATGGCGACGGTATTTATCGCCAAGGATCAATGTGTTCGAGCGCTCGATTTTCACCCACCAGTACCGGGCGCCTTCGATGCCAATAATGTAGCCAAAGCCGATATGGTTGATGGTGCCAATGCCAGTGGTGTCCCTGGAAATCTCGCAGGCTGGTGTTTTTTGGTGTCGGAACTTGGCACCTTGCCGCTGGAACGCATCTTTGCGCCAGCCATCGCTTATGCAAGCGAGGGCTATCCAACCTCGAAATTTTTCCAGACTATGACCGAAAGCGGTCATTCCCGCCGCATGCAGCCGGAATGGCAGGCGCTCTATGTCCAGGGCAGTCAGGGTGCGGCCATAAATACGCTCTTCAAACAACCTGAACTCGCCACAACACTGCGCGCGATCGCCAGCGAAGGTCCGGGATATCTCTATGGCGGCGCCCTTGGTGTGAAGATGGTGGATCACCTGCAAACGCTTGGCGGCTGTATATCGATGGCCGATTTGGAAGCGGTACAACCAATTTGGGAAGAACCGGTGGTTGCGAAATTCGACGGTCTGGATATTCATGTACCGCCACCGCCGGCGGAATCTTTCCAATTTCTACTAACCCTGCGGCTGCTTGAAGGCCTTGAATTGAACCAGGTCGAACACCTTTCGGTGGATCATTTAGACCCGGTTTTCCGGGCTATTCGATTGGCTGCCGAATGCCGCATTCAAAATAACAAGTGCAGCCCAGCGCGGGTTATGGAGTTAATTGGAAATGACCATGTTGCGCTTCTGACCGCACGGCTGCTTGATCGTCAACCGGTGGCGGGGCGCACTGAAGGTTACGGGGAAGGTCTGTTGCCGGACGATGCGGACCGGCGTGAACACACCACCTCCTTTTCGGCCATCGATGCCGCCGGTAATGCGGTTTGCCTGACGCAAAGCCTGGGTTCGATGTATGGCTCCGGCGTGGTCATACCTGGCACCGGGGTATGTATGAACAATTTCCTGAATTGGGGCGACCTCAATCCTTCTTCACCTAATTATTTGAAAGCCGGTGACCGTTTCGGCATGTGCCTGGCGCCCTCAATCTCGGTCAAAGACGGTGGGGTGGCGTTGGCTTTAGGAACCCCTGGCAGCTACGGTATCTTGCAAACTCAGGCCCAGGCCTTGGTCCATCATCGAGTCTTCGGTCTTGATCTACAAGCCGCGATCGATGCGCCACGGGCGCGCCTGTGGGATGGCCGTCGGGTCGATCTGGAGGGACGGATCGAAGAAAGCGTGGTCGCCGAATTACGTGGCCGCGGCCATGACATCAACATGGTTCTGCCGTTTTCGATGTCGTGTGGCGGCATGCATGCGATCAGCCGCGATGTGAGCAGTGGCGCCCTCAACGGGGCTGCCGATTCGCGCCGTGACGGGGCGGCGATTGCGATTTGAGTTGGCGGTCGCGCGAACCATTCGGTGATTAGAGCGGTTGCCTCTTGTCTTAGCTGGGTGAATTCAGCTTTGCAGCGGCCCGAATATCTCGATTTTTGAACATAATCCCAGTTTCGCCCTTCAAAGCGGCGTTTACCATCACCTTAGCTAAATCCGGCGCATCGATCCCGAGCATCGGGAATAGTAAATAAAGGAGTTTGTAAATCCTATTGGACATCATGAAAGTGCGGGGTGCTGTAGATGGATTGATATAGCCAGGGCGATAAATGCACCATCGTTCTATTCCAGAATCTGACAAGAGATTTTCTGCCTGGCCTTTCGCGCGGGTAAAAAGAAATGGCGATTTTCCGCGCCGATCAGCGCCTTGGGCGCTAAACAAGTGGAATCCGATCTTGCTGTTGACCTTCTCCAAGGTGGATAACAATGCTTGCAGATAGTCTACGGTGATTTCTAAAAACTGGCTTTTCGATACGCTGCCTTGATAAACACCGACACAGTAGAAACACAACTCGATATCGCTTAGTTCGTCACTGAGCGAGGAGAAATCGAGAAAGTCCAGGTGTCGGATTTGTCTTAGTTTTGGATGCCGTGTGTCTGTGGGCCGCCGGCCGATCGCCACAACATTTTCGATATCAGACGAATTTAGGCAGCGGTCCAATACTTCCCCGCCGACCATGCCCGTGGCGCCAAAAATTACGACTTTCATGGGCTGCGGAATTTAATTGCCGACCTCCCACCAATGTGTATTCACAAACGGCCGGTCGACGGATACTGCTTCACCAATTTTTGGCGTCAATAGTCGGACATTGTGTTGTTCGCTTGCCTTGAGGGCGCGCCTAATCGGCTCATCCCAATCGTGAATAGCTAGATTGAAAGTGGCCCAATGCACCGGCAGCATATATTTTCCACCGATGTCCAAATGCACCTGAACCGCATCTTCCGGGTTCATATGGATATCATTCCAACTGGCGCCTGGGCCATAAGAACCGATTTTGATGATATTCAAATCAAAAGGCCCAAGCCGATCGCCGATTTCGCGAAACAGCTCGGAATAGCCGGTGTCACCGCTGTAAAATACCCGGCTTTTCGGTCCAACTATCGACCAGGATGCCCAAAATGTTGCTTTATAGTCGAATAGCCCGCGGCCCGAATAATGCCGGTTAGGCGTGGCGGTAATCGTCAAACGACCAATTTTCACGGTCTGCCACCAGTCCATTTCGCGGATCTGACTTACTGCGATTCCCCAATCTTCCAAATGTGCTCCAACCCCCAACGGCACAAAAAATCGGGTGCCTTGGCTGCCAAGGTGCCGAATTGTGGCCTCATCCAGATGATCATAGTGATTGTGGGAAATTATTACCGCATCGATGCCACTTAATTGTTCCAACGCGATAGGCGGTGGATGAAAGCGCTTAGGGCCGATGAATTGAAACGGCGAGGCCCGTTCGGACAACACCGGGTCCGTCAGCAATCGCTGGCCGGCAATTTCAATAAGAACGCTGGCATGCCCCAACCATATCGCCTTTAAATCTTCTGCCGGCTTCATTTCCAATTTGGCTGATGACAATGGCACGACCGGCAGCGGCACCAAAGGTTCGCGTTGTTGACCGCCAAAAATTTGTTCGCGAACCATTTCCCAAGTAATCGCCATTGGCGCCTGGCGCTCGACATTGAAAAAGGCGCCATCATCGTAATGGGGTGAGGTCGCAAGCTTTTGCTGCCGCGCCGTAGAAATATCTGCACCCAATGAACAGCCGACTAAGACTGCGGCGACTGTGACAACTACCAATATCGCCAAAATTCCGGATAGCCATTTTTGCCAAGTCTTCAACTGTCGCTTCCCTAAGCTATGAGAAATTTCAAGGTTACCCCATGAATAAAATGTGCCCGACTTCTTAATCCCCTAATTGATGATTTTAACATGAATACCCTAGCCGGCAAGTTGCGCTGTCAGTAAACGCAGATGCTTCCGACAACCGTATGGACACCCGGCCTTACCCCGTTTACGCTTGTGCCATGCGGATTACCGGACGAAAGGAAGGCCATGGCGGAGAAAGTCGAGCGTAGGCTGGCCGCGATCCTTATCACGGACGTGGTCGGCTATACGCGTCTCATGCGCGCCGACGAAGAAGGCACACTCGCGCGCTTTCGTGCCCATCGCACCGAGCTGATCGAGCCAAAGATCGCCGAATATAGTGGCCGTATCGTTAAATTGATGGGGGACGGCATGCTCGTCGAGTTTGCGAGTGTCGTCGATGCTGTCCGCAGCATCACTGAAATTCAGCGTGGGATGGCAGAGCGCAATAGTGGTGTACCGGAGGACATGAGGATCGTTCTTCGCGCCGGCATCAATCTCGGTGATGTGATCGTGGACGGAGAGGATATTCACGGCGACGGTGTTAACGTTGCAACCCGCATGCAGGAAATCGCGCCTCCGGGTGAAATCTCCGTGTCCGGCGTCGTTTATGACAGCGTGCGAGACAAGCTGGCGCCAGGTTTCGAGGATCTCGGTCTCCAGAACGTCAAGAATATTTCCGAACCGGTGCGGGCCTACCGGGTTGTTCTGGACCCGGAGGCGGCTGGTATGAAAGAAGCGCCGCAAAGACCCACTCTTAGATCAAACCCAGGGGCGAGCGAAAACATTCTGGCGATCGTCAGTGGCAGCCAACGCCAAGGTAACTGGCCTGTCCCAAAAAAACTGTCGGTGGTCGCAGTGATGGGTGGCGTCGATTTAGACTTTCGCGAAGCCGAATTTGGCCCGAGCCTCAGCGAGGTTAAAATTACAACCGTGATGGGCAGCATAGCCATTATCGTGCCGCCGGATCTAGAGGTCGAGTGCAATGGTGTGGGCATTTTAGGACAATTTGAAAGCATGCATCGCGGTACCGGCGACGGAAGTTCGCAAACCCCGCGATTACGCATCACTGGGCTCGCGGTTATGGGCGCCCTGGAAATTTCCGTTAAAGATCCAGGTCAAACGATGAAACGTGATAGTCGTGCGAATGTCGGTCAGACCGGCCACCGATAACTGATACCGCTTGGCCAAGTTAATTTAGTCGTCGTCTACCACCAGGTTAACTTAATCAAATAAGGCGTCGATATCTGCTTGGGAATAGTCTTCCCCGCCGCCGCTTTCAGGCTCTGCTGCTACAGCTACCGGTGTGGGTGTTTTTTCAGGTACTTTTTTAGGCGCTGGTGCGGTGGCCGGTTTTTTCGCCGCAGGTTTTTTCTTCCGCACTTCGATCGGTGCGGGTTCGGGCGTGGGCTCTTTGATCTCCGGTTCAGGGATCGGTTCAGGCGCCGGTTCAGGGATTGGTTCAGGGGCCGGTTCAGGGGCCGTTTCAGGAATAGGCTCTTCGATCTCCGGTTCGGGGGCTGGTTCGGGCATCGCTTCTGCGGCGGATTCGGAGATTTCCGGTGCTGCCGACGGCGCATCAAAAGCGTCGCCGTTCAGCAGGGAATCAACATCATCCTGATTGATGCCTTCGCCGTCAAGAGCGGGTCCTTTCAATAGGACGCGTTTTTCTGTATCTTTGTCGACGTCATGGAGGTCGGTTTTGCCGTCACTTGCCGCACCATTTTTACTGGCGGGGGAAGAATCATTTTGGCCCCAAGCTTGTTCCAAACCATTCAGACGCTCTTCGATGAAGGTTAATGTGTCGACGACCTTGGTGATGCGTTGGCCGGTAATATCTTGAAAACTGCAAGCTTCGAAGATACGCATACAAGCGTCCGTTGCGGTCTGTTGGAAAGCACCGAGATCGCTCGGGTCCGCCGCCATAATTTCTTCCGCGGCGTCCATTATCGTGCCGGTTGCCTCTTCCGTCGCTTGGACGATGGCTTCCAACTCCTTGCCGGCGCGGGGGATTTTGTCTTCCTTAACTTCTTCCGAACTCAATTCTGCGATTTCCTCGCGAACCTGGCCAATCCGATCGGCCAGAGTTCGAAATTCGCTATAGAGCGTCGTGTCGATTGACGCGAAATAACGTTGCATCGTCGTCAATAGAACTTCCGTCACACCGGCGATATCGCCAAGTGTCACGTCTCGGTCACGATTTACTCGTAAATGGTCGACAAGTAATTCAATACTCGCAGTTACACGCTGATCTTTCATAATTTTCCCGCTAATCAGAATTCGCCCAAAACGGCCGTCATTTTGGTTTTTAGAGTGGCGGCATTAAAAGGCTTGACGATGTAATTGTTTACACCGGCCTTCTTCGCCGCAATGACGTTTTCGGTTTTCGATTCGGCGGTTACCATAATGAAAGGGGTGGCGGCGATATTCGCATCGGCGCGCACTTCTTTCAACAATTGGTAGCCGGTCATCGGTTCCATATTCCAATCGGAGATAATCAATCCATAAGGCTTGGATTTTGCGGCGGCGAGTGCTTCGGTTCCGTCCGCTGCTTCGTCGACATTGTCGAAACCCAATTGTTTTAGAAGATTTCGAATGATCCGTAACATCGTCTTATAATCGTCGACAATGAGAACCGGCATATTTTTTTCCACGGCCATGTTCCATAAACCTCTATATTTTCACTGAACCTAAATTGATCGTCTGTAGCAATCGCGAGACTGCCGCGCGTCTGTTCCTTGAAAAGCACCTTAGGCTGTGATGTTAAAAAATTGGTTAACGGAAAATTTTAATTTTGCTGGCAAATTTCGAATTGTTGAGGCGACCAAACTTCAGCTTCCAATGATATTAAGTTGCTCAATGAAGTTGCTTATCACAGTTGACCTGCATATATTGCGCTGCACCCAATTTATGTTGCGCCGCAATCTTCCTGCGGCCAATCCAGCTCAAAATTTCATAGAAAGAGACATGTATGTCCAATATTCAAATGTCAGACGTATCGGCGGTTGATTTTTCAGATCACGTCCACGGTTATTTCTTCGAAGATCTGGAAGTCGGTATGTCGGCATTTTATTCACGCACCGTGACGGAAGCGGATATCGTGCTATTTGCCGGGATTTCGGGTGATTTTAATCCCCTGCACTTGAATCGTGAATTTGCCGAGAAAACCCGCTTTGGCTCCTGCATCGCGCACGGCATGTTGACCGCGAGTTTAATCTCAACGGTGGTCGGGACAAAACTTCCGGGACCGGGCGCCATCTATATGAACCAGGAAATAAAGTTTACCGCACCGGTAAAAGCGCAGGATACCGTTACCGCAATAGCCGAAGTCGTGGAACTGGATATCAAGCGAAGCCAATGCCGCCTTGCTACAAGATGCCTGGTGCGGGGAAAAGATGTTGTGATCGGCGAAGCTTTGTTGCTTGTGCCGTCGCGCGAACGGGGTACATTCTAGGTCTGAGTATTCGGATCGGATCGAAAGTAAATTTCACTGATGTATTTGGCGCGCGACTATCAAAATTTACCCGATCAGCATCGCGGTGCCGTTGTTGCCATCGGCAACTTTGACGGGGTCCATCGTGGCCACCGCGCTGTCATCGAAACCGCCAAAAACATTGCTGACAAATCGAACGCACCATCTGGGGTGCTCACGTTCGAGCCGCATCCGCGCCGGGTTTTCAGTCCCGATAGTCCGCCATTTCGCCTGACCCCGTTTCGCATCAAGTTGCGACGGCTAGGGGCGTTAGGCCTTGATCTGATGGTCTCCCTTCGCTTTAACCAAGCGCTTTATACCAAACCGGCGGAGCAATTTGTGCGAGACGTTTTGGTCGATGGGCTGGGCGTTTCACATGTCGTCGTCGGCTACGATTTTGTCTTTGGCGCCAAGCGATCAGGCGACGTGAATTTGTTGCAGCGGCTGGGGGCCGAACTTGGCTTCGCGGTCACTGTGATGGAGCCGGTTACCCATGATGACGATGTCTATTCGTCGACCATCATTCGGGTCAATCTGGAAACCGGTCGGGCGCGTCGGGCGGCTGAACTGCTAGGACATTGGTGGGAAGTGGAAGGCCGGGTCCGCAGCGGCGATCGGCGCGGTCGCACAATTGGATTTCCGACCATCAATTTGGCCCTCAAACCGCATGCGCTCAGACCAGCTTTGGGGGTCTATGCGGTCTATGTCGGTTTGGTCGATGGTGCAAAAACCACCTGGCACGAAGGGGTCGCGAATATTGGCAATCGGCCGACTTTTGGCGGTCAGGGGGTGCTTTTGGAAGCCCATATTTTCGATTTCGATCAGGACATATATGGCCGCCTGGCGCGGGTTGCGTTGATTGAGCATTTGCGTGGTGAAGTCAAATTTGACGGCATCGGCGCCTTAAAATCCCAGATCGAAAAAGACGGCGTGCAGGCGCGAAAAATTCTGTCCGTATCCGAAAATGACGTCAGTTATTTCCACACCGGAAATGGCGGTCATCACTAGACAAAGCTAGTCAGAGATTGCTACAAGGCAGCCCATGATGTGCAAAACTGGACAATATCCGATCGGTATACGAATTATACGCCCGATCCTCTGAGCGGGGATCGGGAATTGCGCATTTGTGCTGTCCCTTGATGATACGGTCAGACGCTTATCGCGGTGCGATCGGAAATGTTCGCGAAGCCCATCCAGAGAATTTTCAGTAAATAGAACCAGTAAGGTTAAGTCGTCATGACGACCGATTATAAAGCCACGATATTCCTTCCCAACACCGAGTTTCCGATGCGCGCGGGCCTACCCAAACGCGAGCCGGATATTCTTCAGCGTTGGGCGGATATGGACCTTTTCAATACTTTGCGCAGGGACAGCAAGGGGCGGGAAAAGTTCATTTTGCACGACGGCCCGCCCTATGCGAACGGCAATATTCATATCGGCCATGCGCTCAATAAGCTGTTGAAGGATATCATCAACCGCTCGCAACAGATGATGGGCAAAGACGCTAATTATGTTCCCGGCTGGGATTGCCACGGGCTGCCGATCGAATGGCAGATTGAGCAAAAATATCGTAAAGCCGGGAAGAACAAAGACGATGTTCCGATTGCTGAATTCCGTAAAGAATGCCGGGATTCCGCCGACCATTGGATTGGTGTGCAGTCGGAGGAGTTTCAACGCCTCGGTGTTATCGGCGATTGGGATAATCCATACACCACCATGGCTTATGCAGCGGAAGCCAAGATCGTCGAAGAGGCGTTAAAATTCCTGATGGACGGCTCGCTCTATCGTGGTGCCAAACCGGTCATGTGGTCGGTGGTCGAAAAAACCGCGCTGGCGGAAGCGGAAGTCGAATATCACGATCACACTTCGGACACGATCCATGTACGTTTTCCGGTGGTGACAGCTGGGACGCCTGAATTGCAGGACGCATCGATTGTCATCTGGACGACGACACCCTGGACCATGGCGGGCAACCGGGCGATTTGTTATGGGCCCAACATGAGCTACCGTTTGATCGAAGTCACGCAAGTGGCCGACGATAGTATGGCCATTGTTGGTGAAAAATTGGTTGTCATTGACGATTTGCTGGAAGACATGTGTCAGCAAGCCGGCATCACCGCGCATCGCCAGGTTTGCGTCGTCGACACCACGGCGCTACGCAGCACCATTTGCGCCCATCCCTGGCGCGGCGATGGTTATGACTTCGATGTCCCACTATTGCCAGGGGACCATGTGACGCCAGAAACCGGAACCGGCTTCGTCCACACGGCGCCTGGTCACGGTGCGGAAGATTATGAAATCGGTGTGGAGTTTGGTTTGGAAGTGCCGCAAACCGTCGGCGGCGACGGCTTGTTTTTTGATCATGTCCCGCTGTTGGCCGGTGTGCATGTCTACAAAGCCAGCCCGCCGGTGATCGAGCAGTTGAAGCGGGTCGGCAAATTATTGGCGAATGGCAAATTGGTCCATAGTTATCCGCATTCCTGGCGATCGAAAGCACCCCTGATTTTCCGCAATACGCCACAATGGTTTATCTCGATGGAGAAAACCGGGCTCAGGGATAAGGCGCTTAAAGCCATTGACGAAGTTCGTTGGGTCCCGAGTGCTGGCCGCAATCGCATTCACGCGATGATCGATGATCGTCCGGACTGGGTCCTTTCCCGCCAGCGTGCCTGGGGCGTGCCAATCACGCTTTATGTCGATAAATCGAGCGGTGAGCCGTTGCGCGACGAGGCGGTCAATCAGCGGATCATTGAAGCGGTGCTGGCCGGCGGCGCGGACGCCTGGTTCGATTGCGATGATGCGGCTTTGTTAGGCGAGAACTACAATGTCGACGATTATGAGAAGATCGAGGACATTCTGGATGTGTGGTTCGATTCCGGCTGTACCCATTCATTTGTTTTGGAACAACGCCCGGAATTGCAATGGCCGGCTTCGCTTTACCTCGAAGGCTCCGATCAGCATCGCGGTTGGTTCCATTCTTCGCTATTGGAAAGCAGTGGCACCCGGGGTAGAGCGCCTTATGACGCCGTTTTGACGCATGGCTTCACGCTTGATCAGAATGGTCGAAAAATGTCGAAGTCGTTGGGAAACACGGTTTCTCCGCAAGATATCTGCGATCAATATGGTGCCGATATTCTGCGTCAATGGGTGGTCAGCACCGACTATGCTGTTGATCAACTGATTGGCCCGGATATCATCAAAGCGCAAGTCGATGCCTATCGGAAACTACGCAACACGTTGCGATTCCTGTTAGGTAATCTGCAAGGCTTCGACGAAGCCGAACGGTTGGATCGAACCGAGATGCCGGAACTTGATCGTTGGGCCTTGCATCGCTTGTCCGAACTGGACGAGTTAGTCCGCAAATGTTGCGATGATTTCGATTTTCACCGCCTCTTTGTCGCATTGCAGAATTTCTGCACGATTGAGCTCTCCAGTTTTTATTTCGATATTCGTAAAGACGCGCTTTATTGCGATGCCAAGGACAGTTTGCGCCGTCGCGCCGCGCGGACAGTTTTGGATCATGTATTCAGTTGTCTAACGGCCTGGCTGGCACCAATATTGTCTTTTACGACCGAAGAAGCCTGGCTTAGCCGCACTGGCGATGCACCTGAAAATAGCGTTCATCGCCGCACTTTCCCGGAGATCCCGGCAGACTGGCAGGACGATGATTTGGCCGCGCGCTGGAACAAAATTCGCAATCTTCGCCGTGCTGTCACAGGCGCGATTGAAATTGAACGCCGCGAAAAACGTATTGGCGCCAGCTTACAAAGCCGGGTCGTGGTTCATACGACGCCAGCCCATATCGCGAGTTTGAATGGTGTTGATCTGGCCGAAATCGCGATTACTTCGGCGGCCGAACTGCAAGAAGGTGACGGCCCCAACGAAGCCTTCCGCTTGGAAGGAGTCGACGATGTCGCAGTCGAAGTGCAACTGGCCGAAGGTGGTAAATGTGAAAGATGTTGGCAGGTATTGGCCGAAGTCGGCACCGATCAAAGCCATCCCGAACTGTGCAATCGCTGCGTCGACGCAGTTATAGCGACGGAAGCAGCCTGATTTGCCAAAGCTGGGCCTGACAGTCGCAATCGTCATTTTGTTCGCCGATTGGGTGTCGAAATATTTGCTGATCGGATATATGACCGAATTGGGCCATGGGCTCTATCTTTTGCCTTTTGTTAATTTGGTGATGGTGTGGAACCCGGGCATCAGTTTCGGTTTGTTCGCATCGCCAGGCGGCCAGCGCTGGATATTGGTGATCTTGTCGATGGTGATTGTGATCGGTTTGATGATTTGGCTGCGGCGCACGGATAGACGGTTGCTGAAATTTGCAATAGGCGGTTTAATCGGCGGCGCCCTTGGCAATGTCTGGGATCGTGTGTATTACGGTGCTGTTGCGGACTTCTTTGATATTCACGTTTTCGGATATCATTGGCCCGCATTCAATATCGCGGATAGCGCCATTACCATTGGTGTAGTATTGATTATTTATGATGCATTCGTCACCGCTAAAGACGAGCCCAAGGAAGGTAAAGACAGTGAACAGGAATAAAGCTTTGACATTGGCCGGACTGGCCGCGGTTGTGCTAGTCCTGCAGGCCTGTAGCGGCGTGACGGAAGATCTGGGCCTTGGTAAACAGGCGCCCGATGAATTCACCGTCGTTACCAAGGCGCCACTGATCCTGCCTCCTGAATTTACCCTTCGCCCGCCACAGCCCGGCGCGCCACGGCCGGTCGAACAGCAACCGACGCAAATGGCGCGTAACGCTTTGGGCACCAGCGGCGCGGGCGCGCAATATGGCAACAATTCATCCAGCGCCAGTGGCGGGGAAACATCTTTATTGAATCAAGCCGGCGCTGCCGGGGCTTCCAGCGAAATCCGCGCCGTCCTCGACCGCGAAAACACTTTGCTGGACGAGGAAGACGACACCTTGATCAACGCCATCATGTTCTGGAAAACCGAAGAACCCAAAGGTACCGTCGTCGATCCGAAGGCCGAGAATAGACGTCTTCAGGATAATGCCGCGCAAGGCAAAGATGTCGGCGAAGGTGAACTGGTCACGATCAAGAAAAAAGATCGCGGAATCTTCGACTAGCGCGCGTTCATGAAACTTGAAGTCATCACCAGCCCGCTCCCCCGGCCCAACCACCCACAGGGTACCATCATTGGGTGGTTGGGCCGGGGGAGCGGGCTGGCTCGGTATTTCATGAACACACGCTAGCCTAAAGCTTGCCGTGGCATTGTTTAAATTTTTTGCCTGAACCACAGGGGCAGGGGGCATTGCGCGAGACTTTGCCCCAGCTGCTCGGATCGTTCGGGTCCAAAGGTTCGTCGCGGCGTCGACGACGTTGCACTGGAGATCTAGCACCGCCATCGCCTGCCATCTCATTTTCCCCGGTTAGTGGGTCTTCATGGATGGTCTCCATGTCTCCGGGACCCGGACGCGCAAACTGTTCCATTGGATTTTGCACTTGAATTTCCACATGCGCCAAGAAGGTTGTGACAATCTCCCGTAAGCTGCTCAGCAATTGTTCAAACATGCCGAAGGCTTCGCTTTTATATTCGTTCAGCGGATCGCGTTGACCGTAGGCGCGCAAGCCGACCGAACCGCGCAGGTGATCCAGCGCTAGCAGATGCTCTTTCCAATTTTGGTCAAGCAACTGCAAAAGCAGCATCTTTTCAAGGTTACGCATGACTTCTGGGCCGAAGTTAGCGGCTTTCGCCGCCATATGGCGATCTGCGGCATCGGTGAGCCGATGCTCGACCTCTTCATTGGCGATGCCTTCTTCCTTGATCCAGTCTTCAATCGGCAGATCGAGACCGAAGACTTCCTTGACCCGTTCCTTCAGGCCATCTGCGTCCCATTGTTCGGCGTAGGCTTTTTCCGGGATGTGGGTGGTGACCAATTCGTCGATGACGTCGTAGCGCATATCCAGGACGGTGTCGAACACTTCTTCCGCATCCATCATTTCCAGGCGCTGTTCATAAATGACCTTGCGCTGATCATTCATCACATCGTCGAATTTCAACAGGTTCTTCCGAATGTCGAAGTTGCGGGCCTCGACCTTTTCCTGGGCTTTTTCCAAGGCTTTGTTGACCCAAGGGTGAATGATCGCTTCGCCTTCTTCCAGGCCCAGTTTGCGCAGCATGCCGTCCATCCGCTCGGTACCAAAGATCCGCATCAGGTCATCGTCGAGACTGAGATAGAATTTCGACCCGCCCGGGTCGCCTTGCCGGCCGGAGCGTCCGCGCAACTGATTGTCGATGCGCCGGCTTTCATGACGTTCGGTGCCAGCGACATAAAGGCCACCGGCGGTCAGAACTTTTTCATGCTCAGCACCGACTTCCTGTTTTAGGCGTTCGGCATTCACTTCGTCGATGCTGCCATCCTCATTGGTGGCTTCGGCCTCGATCAGCATATCCAGGTTGCCGCCCAACTGAATATCGGTACCGCGGCCGGCCATGTTGGTGGCGATTGTCACCGCACCCAAGCGGCCAGCTTGACCGATGATAAAAGCTTCCTGTTCATGATGGCGCGCATTCAGAACGTTATGTTTGATTTTCCGTTTGCTCAGAAGATCGGCCAACAGCTCCGACTTTTCAATCGACACGGTGCCGACCAGGACCGGTTGCCCGCGTTTGTGGCAATCTTCGATCTGATCCATGATGGCTTCGTATTTCTCGCCCGCGGTGCGATAAACTTCGTCGTCATTGTCTTTGCGGACCATGTCCTGGTGGGTCGGAATTTCTGCCACCACGAGTTTGTAAATTTCGAAAAATTCGCCGGCTTCGGTCATCGCCGTGCCAGTCATTCCGGCCAGCGTCGGATAAAGGCGGAAATAGTTCTGGAAAGTGATTGATGCCAGGGTCTGATTTTCCGGTTGGATTTCAACTTCTTCCTTGGCTTCAAGGGCCTGGTGCAGGCCCTCGGAATAGCGCCGGCCTTCCATCATCCGGCCGGTAAATTCATCGATGATCATGACTTTGTTGTCACGAACGATATAATCGACATCGCGGGCAAATATTTTGTGTGCCTTTAACGCCTGATTGACGTGGTGCACGGCGGAGACGTTTTCGGTATCATAAAGATTGTCGCCGCGCATCATATCCGCCTCGGCCAACATCTGTTCTATCCGCTCCGTCCCAGTTTCCGTGAAGGTGACGGATTTCTGTTTTTCGTCGATTTCGTAGTCGTCGTCGGCCAATTCCGGGATCAATTTGTCGATGGTCCGGTACATTTCCGAGGCATCTTCGGCGGCGCCGGAAATAATCAGCGGTGTCCGTGCTTCATCAATCAGAATACTGTCGACTTCGTCAACGATGGCGAAATTGAAACCGCGTTGGACCATCTCGCCGCGCGCCATTTTCATATTGTCGCGCAGATAGTCGAAGCCATATTCGTTGTTGGTGCCATAAGTGATATCGGCGGCATAGGCGGCTTGACGTTCATCTTCACCAAGGCCGTGCACAATGCAGCCGACTTCCATGCCCAGAAAATTGTAAATCTGTCCCATCCAGGCGGCGTCGCGTTGAGCCAGATAATCGTTCACGGTCACCACATGGGCACCCAATCCGGTCAGCGCATTCAGATAAACCGGCAGTGTCGCCACCAGGGTTTTACCTTCACCGGTTTTCATTTCTGCAATCATACCGCGATGCAAGACCATGCCGCCCATCATTTGGACGTCGAAATGGCGCTGGCCGAGGGTGCGTTTCGCTGCTTCCCGGACGGTGGCGAAAGCTTCCGGCAGGATTTCTTCCAGGCTTGCGCCTTCTTTAAGACGTTCGCGATATTCCGTTGTTTTACCGCGTAATTCGTCATCGCTTAGGGCTTCGAGCCCTGGTTCCAAGGCGTTTATGTCGTCTACGGACTTGCGTAAAGTCTTCAAAAAGCGGTCGTTTGACGTGCCAAATACACGCCGCGCAACGCCGGAAAATAAACCCATGAAAAGGTCCTCTGGAATACGTCAATCAATACTGTGGCCAAGGCCCGAATTTGCCCTGAAATTTCCCCAACACACATAAGGCTGATACGAGCAAGTGTCAACGCGAAGGGCGGTGGCGAGATCGCCTTTTTACCACCAATGCCTTGCCAAAATTGACCATTTTCGGCTCTAATTATTAACTTTCGCGACAACAGGGAGAAAGCCATGCGTCCCTTGTTTGCGTTTTTATTGTGTTCCTTGATGTGTTTGGCCGCGCCGCTACCGGCGGAACAGGCGGTCAGTGTCGATGTTGAGCTGGTCTTGCTGGCCGATGCATCACGCTCGATTGATGATATTGAAATCAAACTTCAACGCCAGGGTTACGCCAGTGCCCTGATCCATGCAGACGTCTTGAAGGCGATCAAATATGGCTTTATCGGCAAAATCGCCGTCATCTATGTGGAATGGGGCGATGAGACGTCGCAGGACGTCGTGGTGCCATGGACGATCATCGAAGATTTGAAATCCGCGGAAAATTTCGCCGCCAATCTGTTGGCGGCGCCCAGGCGTGCCAATGGTCCAAATGCCATCGGCAGCGCCATTGCGGCCGGTCATGCCTTGATTGAAAGCAACGACATCAAAGGCCAACGTCGGATTATCGATTTTTCCGCCGACAGTGCCTATAGTTTCGGCGGAATCCCTATCGAGCTGGCGCGAGCAGCCGCCCTATCGGATGGCATCATCATCAACGGTCTGGCGGTGCTGTGCCGCAGCGACAATTGCAGTGGCCGCCCGGTCGGCTATGATCTTGAGCAAGCCTTCGCCGACTTTATCACCGGCGGCCCCGGCAGCTTTGTTATCACCGCCGACGCCCCCAAAAGCTTCGCCAAAGCCGTCCGCAAGAAAATTATTCTTGAGATTGCTTGGCGGTGAGGGTTTGACCCGACTGCCGGCAGTCCTTCCCTTCACGCCCATTTATACCTATATTACGGGTATTAGAAATTTCAAATTCGATCACGGTGACAATTAGACAATGGCGGACAGATCTGAAGTCCTAGATGCCTTTTTGGAGGAGGGCCGTGTCTACGCGAAGGCGGGGAAACTCGAGAAGGCCGAGAGGGCCTTTCTCCGAGCGACTGAAATCCACCCACGTAGCATGCGGGCCTGGGCTCGATTAGGTCATCTTTATCACACCAAGATGGAAAAATTCGATGAAGCTGAAGACGCATATCGCCGCGCATTGACCTTGGATCCAACTCACGAAAGAGTCTTGGTACGATTTGGCGAGCTTTTGTACGATGAATTAGGCCGCGATGCGGAGGCGGAGCGAATAAATCGTCAAGTGCTCGACATAAACAGCAGTAATTATTCTGCATTAGTGAATCTTGGCGAGCTTTATCGAGAAACTGGCCAATTTGTTGAAGCAGAGTCGGTTTACAGAAGAACAATTGAAGTCGCACCTGAACGCGATTGGTCTTATGCGATGCTCGGGTCACTACTCTACTACCATCTTGATCGACCCGAGGAAGCTAAAGAATATTTAGAATGCGGTATCGAACTCGAGCCTGAAAATGCCTACGCACAAAAGGTGTTGGCAGACTTATTATTTGAAATGTTTGATAAACCGGCAACGGCAGTTCATTTGCTCAAACGAGCAATCGAACTTGATCCTCAAGACAATTGGACCATGGTCAAACTCGGGTATATCTACGAAAAATCAGACGATGATTTCATAACAGCCGAAAAATGTTATCTGCGGGCAGTCAGGATAGATCGGGATAATTTATGGGCGCGCATAAGTTTAAGTGCTTTTCTTTTTCGGAACCGACGTCGCATTCGCGGTATTTGGAATATTGCGGTCACATATGCTGATTTTGGCGAAAATGCGAAAGATTTAGCGAAAATCGCAGAGTCGATGCACAAAGATTTCAAACGCGCAAAATTGGCAATCGAGCTGTTTGAGAAAGTAATTGAAATAGAGCCGGATCATGTCCGGGCTCTGGGATACCTCGGATATTTGTACGGTGTCAGAAAGCAATACAAGAAGGCTGAAAAAGTTCTTCGGCACGCATTGTCGATAGAAGAAGACAATACAGGTGTTATGGCACGGTTAGGCCAAATTCTGGTCATGAAAGGCGCTGACTTGGAAGAAGCGGAAACCCTGCTGCGCCATTCCATCGAACTTGACCCCGAGCAAGCTATAGGTTGGTTTGGACTTGCTGAGTTGTTGTCGAACACCGGACAGCGAACGGAAGAAATGCATCAAGCGCTGGCTCGTGGACTGGCGCTAGAGCCGAACAATGCATCCAACCACAGTTTCGCGGGCGAAATTGCCATAGCTGATCGTCGCGTAGATGAAGCTATTTCTGAGTTCAAAACCGCAATCGAACTTCGACCCAGGTTTCGATATGCCCGCATTCAGTTGATCGAGATTTTATTGAAAAGAAATTTAGATACCAAAGAAGCTCGACGACTAATAGTCGGAGGGATTAAAGGACAACCGACAAAATTTGATTATTGGCAACTCCTGTTCCGTTCCTTCTTTCCTTAGGCCACCTCTTCCAGTTCGAAAATGCGGTTCGGATTGAGCAGGCCTTTGGGGTCCATCATTTTTTTGATGTTATGCATCATCGCCAATTCGGCGGGGTTGCGGCTTTGATGCAGATGGCTGCGTTTCAACATGCCGATGCCATGTTCGGCGGAGACGGAGCCTGAGAGTTCACCGACCAGGCCATAAACCATCTCGTCCACTTCCTTTGATGGTTGCGGCAGGCTGTCGGCGACTTTCGCGACCACATGCAAATTGCCATCGCCCAAATGGCCAAAAATATAACCTGTGGCGCCCGGCCACCCCGCCGCTAAGCGCTTGTCGAATTCGGCGGCGAAATATTCCATATCGCCAATCGCCAGGCTGACATCATAGCCAATGGTCGGTTTTTGTTTCGCCATGGCTTCGACGATACCGTCGCGGATATTCCAGAAATCGGCAATATCGCCTTCCGATTGCGCGATGACCGCGTCGCTTAGCAAACCTTCTTCAAAGGCCTCCGCCAAAACCGCTTCATAATTTTCCTGATCGCGTTCCTGATTGCCACCCATCGCTTCGGTGAGCACATAATAGGGGTGTTCGGCGGCCAGCGGCGCTTTGACATGGTCGACATTGTCGATCGTGGTTTGGTAAGCCTCCTGCCACATCACTTCGAAAGCGCTGAGGCTGCCACCGAGGCTGGATTGCAGATGCTGCATGAAGCCAACGACGGCATCGAAGCTGGGCAAGGCGCAGAATGCCATGGTTTGGCTGCGCGGTTTGCGGCTAAGACGCAGGACGACCCGGGTGACCAGGCCCAAGGTGCCTTCGCTGCCGATGAAAAGCTGTTTTAGATCATAGCCGGTATTGTTTTTGATCAGTTTGTTGAGACTGTTGACGATTGTGCCATCGGCCAACACCGCTTCCACCCCCAACACCAGATCGCGGGTCATGCCATAGCGGATCACCCGGTTGCCGCCGGCATTGGTCGACAGGTTGCCGCCAATAGTGCAGGAGCCACGGGCACCCAAATCAAGCGGGAAGATAAAGCCGTCTTCGGCCGCGCGTTCCTGAACAATCTGCAACGGCGTGCCGCTTTGCACCGTCATGGTGCCGGTTTTGGTATCCACTTCCTCGACTTTGTTCAGGCGTTCAAAGGAAATTGGGATTTCCGCATTCTGTGGCCGCGCGGCGCCGACCAGGCCGGTCATGCCGCCTTGGGCACAGACCGGTTGGTCCGCCGCATGACAAAGTTTCATGATTTCCGACAGTTCCTCGGTCGAAGCCGGTCGAAGGGCCAGGCGGGGGCGATTGTCGCCAATGCCGCGAAAATCCGAATAATATCGTTCGCCGACATCCTCGCCCTCGACAAATCCTTTCGGGCCGACCAAAACTTTCAAAGACTGGATAAGTTCGTCACTCACGATCACGCTCCTCGCTTGCAGCTTGTTTTAATCCTTGTATGGGGGCTACTTTAGTCGAAGTTGAGGGCGCTTGGGAATATACCAAGATCGCAAGGGGCGAATTAATGGATCGAACAGCCGATGTCGTTGTCATCGGGGCCGGTATCGCCGGCACCGCGACGGCCTATTATCTGGCCAAGCGCGGCTTGTCGGTGATCGTCTGCGAGAAAGGTGAAGTGGCTGGCGAACAATCCAGCCGCAACTGGGGCTTTGTCCGCCAACAACGCCGCGATCCAGCGGAAATCCCTCTGATGATGGCCAGCAACAAGATCTGGCAAGGTCTGTCACGGGAACTGAACGCCGATATCGAGTGGATTCAGGGCGGCAATCTGCATGTTTTTGAAACCGAAGCGGCGCAGGATGCCGGTGAAAGCTGGCTTCAGCATGCCCGCCAGCACGACCTGCAATCGCGCCTTGTTTCGAAGCAGGAATTGGATGCTTTGATGCCGGGCCATCGGTTCGATTGCCTGGGCGGATTGTTCACTGAAAGCGATGGCCAAGCGGAGCCGACAAAAGTCACGGCAGCCTATCGCCGGGCCGCAGAGGCCCGTGGGGTCGAATTCCTGACCCATTGCGCGGTCTTTGAGATTGAGACCGCTGCCGGCGCCGTTTCCGGTGTCATTACGGAACGTGGTGGCATCAAGGCGAATGCGGTTGTTTTGGCTGCCGGGGCTTGGACCGGGCGGATGTTGCGATCTTTGGGGATTAGGTTTCCGCAACTTTGGGTGAAGGGCTCCGTTGCCCGTACCACGGCGGCGCCGATAATCTCGCACGCCGGCACCTGGTCAGGGGTCGCCTTTCGCCAACGCCGGGATGGGACTATGAACATCTCGCAACCATCCGCCGATCACGACATCACGATGGGTGCGATTTTGAACGCGCCGCGGTTCATTAAAAGCTTTCGACTGGCCCGCCGCGATGTGCGCTTGCATCTCAACCGGCTATTTTTGGATACCATTATGGGGCCGTTTTCGAAGGGGGCGCTGCAAAAGGAATTGCAGCGCTATCGCATTCTCGATCCCAGTCCAAACATGGCAGTTTTGACCGCGTCCTTGGCAAAATTAAAAGCCGTTTTACCGCCCGTTAAAGAAATCGAGATTGAGCGCAGTTGGGCGGGTTATATTGATCTGACGCCGGACATGCTGCCTACATTGGATAAATTGGACAAGCCCGACGGTCTGATCATCGCCAGCGGGTTTTCCGGTCATGGTTTTGGCATGGGGCCGATTGTCGGCACCTTGATGTCCGAGCTTATTGCAGACGGCCAAGCCTCGCTCGATTTGTCGGCCTTCCGTTTTGCTCGGTTCAATGATGGCAGTGTCTTAAATCCCTATTTCTAGAGCTTTCGATTGACGGAAACGTGATAATCTGTCACAAAAGCGTGATCGTCACGTAATATAATTGCGTGTATATGGAACGAATTGAATTTTAATTCTAATGCTGGGAAAAGCACTATCTTGTTCTTTTGGTGTCAGTGCAGACTTTCAAAGGAAATTTACACAGATCTACTTTGGAGGTGCCGCTAGATGATCCTGTTCCCAGTTACACCAATCCGCAATCAAAACATTAACGCAGTCTATCACGCACCGGCAATCCCGCCGGAGATTTGCGATCGAATTCTTGCCTCGTTAGACGAGAAAAAATGGGAAAAAGGCACTGTGGGCAGTGCCAATTCACCGCAGGGGTTTGAGCAAAACAGTGCTGTCCGCAGTATGGTGCAGCAGCGCCTGCCGGTCGATCAATCCGGCTTCCCGCTGAACATTATCTCGCAGGTGGTGGCGCAGGCGAATTCGCAACTCTGGAATTTTGACCTCAGCGGTATGGTCATGGACGACTATCCATGGGCAATGAAATATACCGCCGAAATGAAGGGTCACTACGATTGGCATGTCGATGTCGGTCGCGGTGCCAATGCGTCACGAAAACTCGGATTTACACTGCAGTTAACGGATGGCAGCGAATATGAAGGCGGCGATCTGGAATTTCACAATGTGCCGGTGGATAAAAAAATCCTCCGTGGCAAAGGCGCCGTCGGACTATTCCCGGCATTCTGGTTGCATCGCGTCGCGCCAGTGACCAAAGGGACGCGGGTGGCCGTGGTCGGATGGATACACGGGCCCAGTTTTCGGTAATTTTGTAACAATAGGCAGACCGAGTTTCAAAGGGGGGCAACGAACTAAAGATCGAAAATCATCATAGAAGAGGGGATATTTATGATTGTTTTTCCAGCTGCACCGAACCGAAACGCGGATGTAAACGCGATTTATTATAATAATGTCGCATCAACTGACATATGCGACAAAATCTTGGCCTCAATCAAAAAAGATAAATGGCAAGAAGGCCAAGTCGGAGCAACGGACTATGACGCTGGTTTCAAAATCGATCACGACGTACGGGCTTGTATGCAGCAACCCCTGCCGGTGGATCGAATGGGCTTTCCGTTGGATTGCATCATGCATGCAATCTGCGAGGCCAATACCTTGAACTGGCAGTTTCGTTTAAGCGGTATTGTCGAAGACGATCATCCTTGGATCATGCACTACCCGGCTAACATGTCCGCCCATAATGACTGGCATGTGGATATTGGCCGGCGTAATAGTGCATCGCGAAAATTGGGTTTCACGCTGCAATTGACGGATGGCGACGCGTACGAAGGCGGGAACCTTGAATTCCACGAAACAAATTTGGATCTGTCCGTCCTACGGCAAAAGGGCACCCTGGCGATCTTCCCCGCTTTCTGGCTGCATCGGGTTAGTCCGGTGACAAAAGGCGAACGCACAGTGGTTGTCGGTTGGGTGCACGGACCAAGTTATCGGTAGAATCCGAACCCGAAAGCCAATTTATTTATTCTCAAATTGCGGCGCGCTGGCGCCACCACCACCATCGGCGGCGATCCGCTGTCCGTTCACCTGGGTATTCAGATCGCCTACCAGGTAACGTACAACATTGGCGATATCATCAGGCTGGCAGACCCGACCGAACGGCATATGTTCATCCAGCTCGCGTAAATCCTCGATGCCGGAGCGGGCTTTGACCAGGCGCCGGCCCATGTCGGTTTCAACCAGCGGCGGGGCAACGACATTGGTGCGGATATTATGTTTCCGCTCCTCCTTCGCCAGGGTCCAGGCCAACGCCTCCATCGCCGATTTGCCCATGCTATAGGGACTGCCAAAGGCGGCATAGCTTTGCGTCGCCACAGAAGAGATCATGACAATGTCGCCGCGGTCCAGTTGCCGCATCATCGGGATTACAAGTTTCGACAGATAATAAGGGCCAAAAGCGTGCACGCGCACCACCCGCTCCATTTCTGCCGGGTCGGTATCGGCAACCGACTGTCCCCGACTGGCGATACCGGCATTATTGACCAGAATGCCAATATTTCCCATGGCGCGACCGATGTCGGCAACCATCGCGGCGCATTCGTCAAGATTGTCAACGGAAGCTTTAAAAGCTTCTGCTTTGCGTCCCAACGCCTGAATTTCAGCCACCACTTCTGCCGCCGCTTCTGCGTCGCGGCGGTAATTGACCGCGATATCCGCGCCGTCATTGGCAAGTGCGATGGCAATCGCCCGGCCAATACCGCGCCCCCCGCCCGTGACTAGGGCAATTCTTCCTTCTAAAGACATCGTAATCTCCTAAATGTCGGCTGTTTTGTTGAACCAGGGATGGGCCGCTTCCAATTGTGCGGCGATTTGAATGAGCAGCCCTTCGTTACCGAAATCGGCGCCAAAATGCGCGCCGACCGGCAGCCCGTTTGCGCTCCAATGGAGTGGCAAACTGATGGCTGGACAGCCTGTCCAGTTGAAGGGCGGTGTCAGGTTTACTTCTTCCGCACCACGTTTGGCGAAAATGCCAATATCGTCTTCATTCATGTTGAGATAACCAAGCGGCAGCGGCGGGCTGGGCAAAGTAGCGCCCAACAATAAATCAAAATGTTGGAAGAATTCGCCAAAAATTCTGCCTAGTCGATGCATTTTTGCGACGGCGCCGGCCATTTCTGCCGCCGTCAACTTGCCGCCATTCTGTACCATCATCCAAGTCAAATGCTCGACATCCCCGCGCTCGAGGGTCCGGCCAAGGCTTTGGGCGTAACTGTTCAGGGCAAAGGAGATATTTCCGGTAATGATCACGCGGGAGGCAGAGCGATAGTCGGTGAAATCGAAGGCCGGCTTCGCGTCTTCGACCGTGTGGCCCAAACCTTCGCAAAGTCTGGCCGCAAGTTCGATTGCCTCGACACATTCGGGATCAATGGCGCCACCGTCGAAATTCGTTTTCATCACCGCGATTTTCAATTTACCGGGATCACGGCCAACATCGTCGACATAAGCGCCCGCCGGCGCTGGCGCATGATAGGGATCGCCAGGGGCCGGACCGTGGGTCGCGTCCAAAAAGACGGCGGTGTCGCGAACGGAGCGGCTGACCACATGGCCTGTCGCCATGCCGCCCCAACCTTCACCAACATCGGGGCCGGAAGGATTGCGCCCCCGGGTTGGCTTCAATCCGACCAAACCACAATTTGCGGCCGGAATGCGGATGGACCCGCCGCCATCGGTCGCATGCGCTGTCGGCAGGATACCGGCTGCGACCGCTGCGCTAGAGCCACCGGACGAGCCGCCGGCAGAATGGCCAAGGTTCCAAGGATTCTTGGTCGAACCATAAGCGACCGGTTCGGTATTCGCGTTCAAGCCCATTTCCGGTGTGTTGGAGCGTCCGACGATCACCAAACCGGCGTTTTTGCACCGTTCGACATAAGTGGCATCGTGATCAGGTACATGGTCCTTGAACAAGTTGCTGCCGTTAGTCGAAGGGTGCCCGGCATCGTAATTGTTCAAATGTTTGATCAAATACGGCACACCTTTCAAAGGTCCGTCCGGCAATCCGGCGGCGATCGCCGCTTTGGCGCTGTCATATTGTTTATAAGTTACGGCGTTGATGGTTGGATTGATGTCCTCGATCCGGGCAATGCAGCAATCCAGAATTTCTTCCGTGGTCACCTCTTTGTCTGCGATCAATTTCGCCAGGCCGACCGAATCAAATTTTCGATATTCGTCAAATTGCATCATTTCCTCATCAGTTAATTTGAAGGTCCTGCGCCATCTGGCGCAGTTTGAATTTTTGGATTTTGCCGCTGGGGGTGCGCGGCATTTCGTCGATGACTTGTAGTATCTCCGGCCAATATTGCTTTGCCATATCTTTTTCTTGCAGCCAAGCCAACATGTCCTCCATTGCAAAGTTAGCACCCTCGCGTGGAATAACATAGGCGCAACCGCGCTCTCCTAAACGATCGTCCGGTGCGCCGACCACGGCGCACTCCAGAATTGCCGGATGTTGATAAAGCGCTTGTTCGACTTCGACGACGGGAATGTTTTCACCACCACGGATAATGATGTCCTTGGACCGCCCGGAAATGCGGATGTAATTGGTCTCATCCATTCGGGCCAGATCGCCGGTATTGAACCAGCCTTCGCTATCTATGTCGTAAAGCTCCGGCCGTTTCAGATAACCGACAAAAAGCGAGGAGCCGCGATATTTCAATAAGCCTTCTTCGCCGCGCGGCATTTCCGTGCCATCTTCGTCCATGATGATGCATTCGGAATGGGCCAGGCAAGTGCCGTCGCTGGACCAAACCCGCTCCGGCGGATCGGTGGGATGGCAAATGCAGGGGCAACAGTTTTCGGACATGCCCCATCCGGCCAGAACTTTGAAAGAGAAATTGGCGTCGGCGCGTTGCACCAATGCTGGCGGGATCGGCGCCCCGGCGGAGACGAACGTCTTCAAGGCCGATAAATCGAAACGGTCGACATTGGGCATATTGACGATATCGGAAAGGAATGGCGTCGCCCCCATGGTGAAGGTGGCCCGGTGTTTTTCCATCAATTCAGCCGCATAAGGCGCGTCCCAACGGTCCAACAACACAGCATGGCCACCAACCATCATCGGCGTTAATAGGCCAAACAAAAAGCCAGTACGATGGGCCAAGGGCGAGGCCATGAAAACGACGGTGTCCTGATCCAGGCCATGATGCTGCACCCAAAGCTGCAAATGGCTAAAAGAGGTATTTGCCGTATTCATCACACCCTTAGGCTCGCCGGTGGTGCCGGAGGTATAGGCAAGTTCGTTGACGTCGTTGGCGGCGGGGCGAGGTGCGGCAAGGCGCGCTTCCGCGTCGCTGGCCTCTTCGCGGGCTTCCTTCATGAAGACGAAGTCAAATCCATCCGCATCGATTGCATCCACGTAAATCGCGTGGCGAAGACACGGAAGCTCGGGCCGCATCGCCTCAATCATCGGGCGATAGTTGAAACCGCGGAAACGTTCCGCGCCGACATAGATTTTGGCCTCGGCAAAACTCAGCATGAAGGACAGTTCACGTTCCCGAAAAATCGGCATCAGAATATTGCAAATGGCACCGATCCGGCTGCAGGCCAAATGCAGGACGGAACATTGCCACCAATTCGGCAGCTGCAGCGCCACCACATCGCCGGGTCCGACGCCTAAGTCCAGCAGCGTCAAAGCGAAACGTTTCGACAGCCGATCCAATTCGCCATAACTAATTGTCGTCGCCTGACCGCTTTCGCCATTGTAAGAAGTGATCGCCGGGCGATCAGGACCAAGCGCCAGCGAGCCCGCAATATAGTCGGCGAGAATTTTGTCCGGCCAGGCGCCCAACTTCGCCATGGCGTCGATACGTGATTGCGGCAAAATGACGCCTAACTCCATCTCCCTCTCCTCTGCCTGACTTGCGTTTTTGCTTTGCTTTTGAAACAGTCCCCTGAGTGTAGCCGCAATTTGGGAGGAGTTTAAAGTCTTGCTTGAAGGATCTAATCTTATCCTGGGTCGCGATGGTGCCATGGCATCTATAACGCTCAATCGACCGGAAAAACTAAACCCACTCGACTGGGCAACCATACGCGAGTTGCTGGCGACGGTTCGGGAAATTGAGAATGATCGGGCCGTTCGCGTGATCACAATTACGGGCGCCGGCCGGGCGTTTTCCGCTGGCGGCGATTTGGGCGGATATCTGGAGCTTTATCAAAAGCCTGATGAATTCACACAGTTTTTACAGGATTTTTTCGATCTTTGCGCCGAAATTGAACAATCGCAAAAAATCTATATTGCCGCGGTGAATGGCGTGACGGTCGCAGGCGGACTGGAATTGATATTGGCGTGCGATCTAGTCTTGATGGCTGCCGACGCGACGATTGGCGACGGGCACATTAATTTCGCCCAATTGCCAGGCGCCGGTGGGTCGCAGCGCCTACCGAGAACGATCGGCAAAGTACAAGCGAAGCGGTTGATCCTAACCGGTGAGATGATCGACGCGAAGACAGCCAATGATATTGGCCTGGTAACCAAAGTGGTGCCGGCGGAAAAGCTGCTGTCGACCGCAAATGAAATAGCGGCTGCTCTGATCGAGAAAAGCCCTGCAGCTCTGAAAGGGGCAAAACATCTCATCAATCATGGTGCCGAGCTCGACCGAGAAAGTGCCCTTCGAATGGAAATGGATTATGTTCACGCTTATGCCACACACCATGCGGATGCAATGGAAGGTTTGTTGGCGTTTCGCGATAAGCGGCCACCAAAGTTTCAAGAACAGGATTAAGAATTCGCATGTATAGTTTACGGGACAAATACGCGATTGCCGGCATCGGCTTCACCGAGTTCTCCAGCCGATCAGGATGTACGGTTCAAGAATTAGCAAGTACCGCTTGTCGCAATGCCGCGCAGGATGCCGGTATCGATGTCACCGATATCGACGGCATAATTTCCTTTAATTTCAACGATTCGGTTCCGGCGATTGCCGTGGCAACGGGGCTCGGTATCCCGGAAGCAGGTTACGCCGTCGATTTCCAGGCCGGCGGCAATGCAGCAAACTTGATTATCCAGTCGGCAGCTGCGGCGATCGAAGCAGGCTTGGCCAAGAATGTTCTTTGTTACCGGGCGATGAATGGGCGGTCTGGTTTTCGCCTTGGTGGCGGTCGGGAATTTATTGCCCGCGGGGTCACACAGCACACGGCACCCTACGGTTGGATTAGCTATCCACAGGCCATGGCGATGTGGTGCCGGCGACATATGATCAATTACGGCACCACGTCGGAACAAATGGCGGAAGTGGCGCTGACCTGCCGGGAAAACGCGATGTTGAACGAGCGGGCGCAAATGCGCGAGCCGATGTCCCTGGACGATCATCAAAACGCCCGCATGATTGTCGATCCATTGCGCCTTTACGATATTTGCCTTGAAAGTGATGGCGCCTGTGCGGTGTTGGTGACCTCGGCGGAGGCGGCGCGCGATTTACAGCAAGGCTCGGTTTATATTTTGGGTGCGGCTTATGGTGGCGGTAATCAACAGGGGGAAGATCTGTTTGATGCCCTACGTTGGGACGATCACAGTCAAAATTATTCGAAATACATAGCCGACGACCTGTGGGCCAGCGCCGGCGTTGGTCCTGAAGACGTCGATGTTGCGGAAATCTACGATTGCTTCACCTATAGCGTGTTGATGCAATTGGAAGGGTTTGGCTTTTGTGCAGAAGGGGAAGCCGGCGGGTTTATTCAAGATGGCCACATTCGCCGGACCGGCGCGCTGCCGATCAACACTCATGGTGGTTTGCTCTCGGAAGCTTATATCCACGGCCTCAATCATGTCGTCGAAGCGGTGGAGCAATTGCGCGGCACGGCTGGCACACGACAAATTGAAGGTGCTGAAATTGCATTGACGACAGCCGGTGCGATGACCTGCGGGTCGGCTCTGGTATTGAGGAATTGAATGTGACCTACGGTAAACCCCTTCCCGAAGCGGACCATGATAGCGCCCCTTATTGGCAGGGCTGCCGCGATCATGTCTTGCGTCTGCAATATTGTACCGCCTGCGTTCGCCATCAGTTCCCACCCGGGCCGATGTGCCAAAATTGTCGGAAGAAATCGCTTACCTGGCGAGACGCCTCTGGGCGCGGCACCGTCTATAGCTGGATTGTGGTCACCCATCCGGTGCCGCGGGACATCTATGGCGACGATGTGCCCTATGTGGTCGCCTTGGTCGAATTAGCTGAAGGGGTGCGTCTTGCCAGCAATATCGTTGACTGCCCCCCGGACGCGGTTTATGCCGACATGCCGGTCGAAGTGATTTTTGATGATGTAACAGACGAAATTACGCTCCCGAAATTCAAAGCTCTGCAGTCGTAACCCTGCTGGCGGCAACCCACCAGTCCGGATGGGCGGCACGTATTTCCGACGCCGCCGCCGCCGCTTGCGTTAAAGTTGCGAACAAGGAATAACAAGTCGCACCGCTGCCGGACATCCCGGTTAGATCGCCGAGCGCAATATCCTGCAACACGGTTTTGATAATCGGCTCCAGCCCACAAGCCGGAGCAAGCAAATCATTACCTGTGTTTGCTAGGGCGGAGACCAACGCGCGATAATCATGAAAATCGTCGAGGACCGTTGAGTGGCTGGGGCAGGTACTGATATCGAAAGCTTTGAAGACATCTGCGGTGGCCAGGGCGCGCAAGGGGTTGGCGAGCAAAACAGCGCAGGTTGGAAATTTTTCCAACACCGTCAGTTGCTCCCCGATGCCGGCCATCCTGGCCGGGGCCGACATTAGGCAAGCAGGGACATCAGCGCCCAGCTTAAGCGCCATCTCGGTTAATTCCAGCCCTTCCAATTGCCAGTATTTCCGCAATAGCCGCAGCACTGCCGCCGCATCGGCGGAACCGCCGCCAATGCCCGCGCCAACCGGTAGGTTCTTCTGTAAATCTATTGCAATTTCGAGCGGTTGGCCGGTTATTTCGGCCATCATCTCCGCTGCCTTGGCGATAATATTGTCTTTACCCGATAAGGCGTCGGCAAAGGGGCCGTCTATACGCAGTTCGAACTGCGCCGCTGGGCTGACGGTGAGGGTGTCAGCCAACTCGGTAAAAACCACCAGACTATCGAGTAAATGATAACCGTCCGGCCTTTTCCCGGTGATGTGAAGAAAGAGGTTAATCTTGGCAGGCGCTGTTTCAATAATCCGCCGCATCGAACGAGCCTAGTCAGATGCCGGACTTTATTTTGTTTTGTATTTTTTGCGTGACATCTTCGTCGGGATCGAATTCAAGCGCGTGGTTCCATTGAAAGCGCGCTTCGGTGTGCCGCCCGACCTGCCAATATGCGTCGCCTAGATGATCGTTCAAAATCGGATCTTCAGGTCGCAATTTGACGGCACGCTGCAAATGTTTCACGGCTTCTTCATATTCACCGATGCGGTAAAGTGCCCAGCCGAGGCTATCAACAATAAATCCATCATTGGGCCGTTGTTCCACTGCTTTTTCGATCATTGCACGCGCCTGATCGAGATTACGTTTCAGTTCGATCCACGAATATCCCAGATAGTTCAAAACCAATGGCTGATTGGGTTTAAGGTCAAGTGCTTTCAAAAAATCCGGCTCCGCCTTATCCCATTGGTCGGAGCGTTCGTAGGCAATGCCGCGGGAATACAACAAAACCCAGTGATGGGCATGCAACTCGCTAATCCGGGACAATGCTTCGCTATACGCTTCAGCCGCTTCTTCATAGCGTTTTTCGCCGCGCTGTATGTCACCGATGGTGACCACCGCATCGATGTTAGTCGGCCGTTCACTCGCCATATCGCGCAATAGGGCCAACGCTTCATCGACTTTGTTCAAGCGATGCAAATTGTCCGCTATTCGAACTCGACTTTCCCATTTGAAAGCTGAGTTTTGCGGGACTCGTCGATAAAGATCGATGGCCCGTTGCCACCGCTGTTGGCCGTCATTGATCTCTCCCAACAGGATCAACGCCGTATCGAGTTCTGGGTTGAGATGTAGTGCCAGATGGGCATGAATGCGGGCAACATCTCTAGAACGGTCGCGCGCCAAAGAAGATGCAACACCGAAGAAAGCTTCCGCTGCCCCTTCCTGCGGTGTGGCTGCCATTGTCTCTGGTATTTGATCGTTATACAGCTTGATTAAGACGTCTCGTGCAATCGGGTTGCTGGGTGTTTGCGCCAGATAAACCTCGATGATTTGTTTCGCCTGACTGACTTTACCGGAACGCGCCAGGAAGCTGGCATAGGCCTTATTTATGCGCGCACTATTTTTACCGCCGGCGTCGTAGGTTGCTTGATATGCCTCCATTGCCGCATCTTTTCGTCCCGCCTGATCCAATATCAAGGCTTTATGGTAACCGTGAAAGGTGGCGAAAGACTTACGCCCTGACAAAGGCTCCAATTGTGCGATGGCCTTGTCAGCATCACCGTCCATCAGTTCCGTCCAACCCAATAGGATTGGCTGCAACAGGTTTGCGAAAGCATCTTTTCGTTGCTGTGAGAGGTGCATGCGGGTGCCGTCGACATCGCCTTTTTTCATCGCCTCAACGGCCATCAAGGTGCGGGCGAGGGGTGCATTTTCGACATATTCTAAGCGTTGCGCTGCAAGTTCGATAGCGCGGTCAATGCGACCCTCTGTCAAGGCCGCTTGAAAGGCACGAAGCACAAGTGTCGGATTTTCGGGATCGGTGCTTAAGGCAATATCAAAAAAGGCCGAAGCAGAAGTTGTATCGCTGGCGCTGCGGGCAACTTTGCCAGCAAGATAACTGCCGTAGCGCGAATATTTTGCGTTGTCGATTGCCTGGTTCGGGGGACTGTCGGTTGAGGTCTGCTGTTCCGCCTGTAGGCAGCCGGTCAACATGAAAGCTAACGCAACGGCGGCTAGACCGGGCTTTGATATCATTCCGTGCTTGCCTATTGAAAATGTTGTCATGGCCAATTGTATCCTAATTCCGCTCACATATTCGGATAATTTGGGCCACCGCCGCCCTCTGGTACGATCCAGGTGATATTTTGCGTCGGATCCTTAATATCGCAAGTCTTACAGTGAACACAGTTTTGTGCGTTGATCTGCAGCGCCGGATTGTTGCCGTCGTCGTCGGCGACGATTTCGTAGACCCCGGCTGGGCAGAAACGCTGCTCCGGCGCATCGTAAAGTTTCAGATTGTGCGCGACCGGAATACTGGCATCTTTTAACGTCAGATGGACCGGCTGATCTTCTTCATGATTGGTGTTGGAAATGAAGACCGACGAAAGTTTGTCAAAACTAACTTCTCCGTCCGGTTTTGGGTAATCGATCGGTTTGCATTGGCTCTTTGGTTTTAACGTCTCATTGTCCGGCCCATGATGATGCAGCGTCCAGGGCACTTTGCCGCGAATAAATTGCTCGACGCCAGTATACAGTATGCCAAGAAAATTTCCCCATTTTGCGAATGCCGGGCGGACATTCCGTGCTTCATAGAGTTCCTGTTTGACCCAGGAATTGTCGTACGCTTCGGCATAGGCCGACAGAACTGGCGCACATACACCGTCTTCGCCGGCGGCTTGGATCGCTTCGAAAGCCGCTTCCGCCGCCATCATCCCGGTTTTCATGGCGTTATGGCTGCCCTTAATCTTTGGCACGTTCATGAAGCCAGCGGCGCAACCAACTAGGGCACCGCCGGGGAAGGCCAGATCCGGGACCGATTGCAAGCCCCCTTCATTCAACGCGCGGGCACCATAGGCCACCCGCTTGCCACCGGTCAAATATTTGCGGATAGCGGGATGGGTTTTGACCCGCTGGAACTCATCAAATGGTGACAGATAAGGATTTTCATAATCCAAGCCAATCACAAAACCGATGGAAATTTGATTGTTGTCCAAATGATAAAGGAACAAGCCGCCGTAAGTATTGTTATCCATCGGCCAGCCGGCGGAATGAACGACTAGACCTTCCTGATGATTTTCGCTTGGCACATCCCATAGTTCTTTGATGCCAATGCCATAGGTTTGCACTTCGGCACTTTCCTGCAGGCCGAATTTTGCAATCACTTGCTTTGACAAGCTGCCCCGACAGCCTTCGGCAAAGAATGTGTATTTGGCATGCAGTTCGATCCCTGGTTCGTGGCTTGCTTTGGCTTCGCCGTCCTGGCCGATACCCATATCGCCGGTGGCGACGCCCTTGACCCGGCCATCCTCGTGGAACAGCACTTCCGAAGCGGCAAAACCCGGATAAACCTCAACGCCCATGGCCTCCGCTTGTTCACCTAACCAACGGCAGACATTGCCAAGAGAGACGATATAGTTGCCGTGATTGTGGGTTGCTTTCGGCAATAATGCGACAGGCACGGAAAATGATTTCGTTGCCGACAGAAACATGAACTTCTCGCCGCTAACCGGCGTATTCAGCGGGGCACCCAATTCCTTCCAATCTGGGAACAATTCTTCCATAGCGCGAGGTTCCATGACCGCGCCGGAAAGGATGTGGGCGCCTATTTCGGAGCCTTTTTCCAACACGCAAACGGTGATCTCGGTCTCATTTTCCTGAGCCAGCTGCATCAACCGAATTGCCGCACTCAGTCCGGCCGGCCCACCACCGACAATGACCACATCAAATTCCATCGCTTCGCGTTCCATCGCACCCTCTATTCAATACGTCAAAATTTATAACTCCTCGACCGTTATGCCGCTTTTGACGCTATCTGGTCAATAACAGAGCGCTGTCTGCGCGCTTTCATGAGATCTATTTGCGTGATAATCATGACACTATGTCCGGATCATCACCTTCAGCGTTGGAAATATTGCAATGGCACCTCGAAATTGGGGTGGATGAAGTTGTGGGGGATGTGCCGATTGATCGATATTTAGAAGCTGTCGACACGACCCAACACCAAGCAAAATCACAAGTAACACCGGCTAAAATTACGCCTCAACGGAATGTCGCCTTAGCCTCTTCCGATGAAGCGGCCGGACTGGCCGGGAAACTGGCGCAGCAAGCGCAGACTTTGGATGATTTGCGGTCGGCCATGGAAAGTTTCGAGCTTTGCCCTCTGAAGGCGACGGCCAGCAATCTGGTTTTTGGCGATGGCAATCCGAACGCCGCCATCATGTTCGTCGGCGAGGCGCCGGGTGCCGATGAAGATCGCCAAGGCTTGCCATTTGTCGGTGTGTCGGGGCAATTGCTGGATCGCATGATCGCCAGCATCGGATTGAACCGGGAAAACGCCTACATCACCAATATGTTGCCGTGGCGGCCGCCTGGAAATCGCAAACCGACGCCGGCGGAAACAATTATGTGCATGCCGTTTATTCGCCGCCACATAACCCTCGTCGCACCGCAAGTTCTGGTTTGTGTCGGTGGCACCTCAGCGCAAAATTTACTTGCGATAAAAGAAGGGATCACCCGCTCGCGTGGTCAATGGTTCGACTATGACGATAATGGCCGGACAATACCGACCATGGCGATGTTTCATCCGGCCTACTTGTTGCGGTCGCCGGCCCTTAAACGCGATGCCTGGTCCGATTTGTTGGCTGTCCAGGCACGATTAGCGGAACTGACGACGGCTTGATTCAACGGTCAACCCAGGCTAACTTTCGCGGCCGTGTCCAAATACGGGTCCTTTAACGGCGGAATTCAAAGTCGCGTGCGCTATCCTATCCTTTCCACAGTTTTGATCTTGGTGTTCAACCTCTTCTGGCTGCCAGCTTCGGCATCCGACCTGCCAAGAATATTGAGCGACGCAGATCGCGCTGGATATGAAAAAATCTTCGCTTTGCAAGATAAAGGGCGTTGGCGCGATGCTGACAAACAGATCAAGAAATTGTCTGATCGTATATTGATCGGGCATGTGTTGTTCCAACGCTACATGCACCCAAAAGCCTATCGTTCTAAGTATAGTGAACTGCGAAACTGGCTGAAAAAATATCGTGATCATGCTGAAGCGGACAGGATTTACAAACTGGCGTTGCGCCGCCGACCCAAAAAGACTGCTTATCCTTTGCCTCCGATACGCAATGTTTCAGTGCCGGGTTATCAAGCGACAAATGGCAAAAAACGCCCCCGGCAGGTTGAAATTCGACGGCCCGGGAGCAAACGCGGGCGCTATCTCGATAACCTAATTCGCAAATATGTCCGGCAACGTCGCCCGTCGAAAGCGGAACAAATATTGAACCGCCAGGATACCAAAAGGTATTTCACGAAGGCTCAGTACGACCAGTCACGGGTGCGGATTGCCGCCGGTTATTATTATGCCAACAAGGATCAACAAGCCTTGAGCCTGGCTATTGCTGCTGCGCGTTCGCGAGACAAGATGTATTGGCCGGACTGGCTGTCCGCCATCACAGCTTGGCGTAGTGGTCTGCATGGTGCGGCTGCACAATACTTCACTCTCGTTTGGAATTCCGACCAGGCCCGGCGTTGGGCCCGTTCAGGGGCCGCTTTTTGGGCCGCCAGATCGCATTTGCTGGCCGGTCAACCGGATCAAGTATTGCCTTGGTTGCGTCACGCTGCGGAATCCCCCCACACTTTTTACGGCTTGATTGCAGCCAATATTCTAGGCGACGATACCCGATTGAATTGGTCGCTGCCGCCACTTGAGAAGCGCGATCTTGAGCGGATGTACCAGAACAAGGCCGTTCGCCGCGCCGTGGCGTTGCGGGAAATTGGCAATGTCGAACTGGCCGGGCAGGAGCTGGAGCGAGTTTATTGGGCCACCGGTCGCGGCATTGCGGGGCCGATGCTGGGTCTGGCTTATCGTCTTGACCTGCCCAATCTTAGTTATAGCATTGCCCGCAAAACCTATAACGGCAAAGCGCCTGGATACGATCTTGCCCTCTACCCGATCCCACCGTGGCAACCGGATAGTGGCTTCAAAATCGATCGGGCGCTGGTTTTTGCCTTTATGCGGCAGGAATCCCATTTTGATCCGAAAGCGAAGAGCAGTGCCGGTGCACGTGGTCTGATGCAATTAATGCCAAGGACAGCCCGCTATGTGGCGCAGGATAAAGGGCTATCAAAGAACAAGCTTTATGATCCAGGCTATAATCTCGATCTTGGTCAAAAATACTTACGTTATTTACTGGACAAAAAGATGGTGTCGGACGATTTAATCAAATTGACGGTGGCCTATAATGCAGGGCCTGGAAATCTGCATAATTGGTCGCGTGATATTGATTATTCCGGTGATGCATTGTTATTTGCGGAATCAATGCCGTCGGCGGAAACCCGAAATTTTGTCGAACGGGTTCTGTCGAACTACTGGATCTACAAAAAACGATTTGGCCAGCCGACCCCCTCTCTGGATCAAGTCGCGGCCGGATTATGGCCGACATTTGCGAACTGAGATTAGTTAAACAGCGGAGAGCTCCATGCCTGGTATCGATGAAAATATCCCCTTCCGTCCAGTCCACATCGCGGTGATGACAATATCGGATTCGCGGACCCCGGCAGATGATAAGTCTGGCAATATTTTGGCCGACCGGTTGCTTGACTATGGCCACAAGTTGGCAGCGCGAAAAATCGTCAAAGACGAGCAAGTTGCGATCGTTGCGCAATTGCACCGCTGGATTAACGATGAAGAGATCGAAGCGGTGATCGCCACCGGCGGTACCGGTGTTACCGGTCGCGATGTCACGCCAGAAGCGTTTGCTGCCGTATACGAAAAAGAAATTCAGGGTTTTGGCGAGCTATTTCGGATGTTGAGTTATAAAACCATTGGCACCTCAACTATTCAGTCCCGCGCCACCGCGGGGGTTGCCAAGGGAACCTATCTTTTTGCCCTGCCGGGTTCGCCGGGCGCCTGCAAAGATGGTTGGGATCTAATATTGATGGATCAACTCGATATTCGTCACCAGCCTTGCAATTTTGCCGAATTGATGCCGCGTCTCAGGGAGCATGAGGCGCCGGCGGCTTGATAATCCTCGAGTTCGTCCACGTCGCGTAAAGTCTCAACGAAGCCGACGCGGGTATGGCTTGCGACATTGTCCAAAACATCCTGCATGGCGTGGGGGCCGGACCAACGGACATTGTCAAAAATGCGGTATGGCAAGGATGGCTGGCGCATACCAACGAGCCAAAATCCACCATCCAAGGCGGGTCCAAAAACCAAATCGTTGTGGCGGAGGCGGCGGAAAGCCTGCTTGATATGATCTGCCCTGATCGTCGGGATATCGCTACCGATCAGAACTGTGGGGAGGGTAGGCGAACGTTGAAAAGCTGCCGCCATACGTCTACCGATATCGCCCGCTCCTTGCGGTTCGCGATGTAGGTGTGAAGGCCAGGCAGACGACCCATAAGCCGCATTTCCGGGCGTCACGGACAGGGTAATCGTGGTGTTCTGCAATCGGCTCATGTGTGTCAACAGATTTGCGTTGGTCCGACGATAAAATCGCCAAGCTTCGATGACGCCAATATGATGTGCTAGCCGTGTTTTAACCCAACCCACGCGCGGTGCTTTGGCGAAGATGATTAGATGTTGTCGCATGGATTACCGATAATAGTTCGCCAATTTGTCGGCCCGCCGGCCAAGATAGAACATCGCCACGATAAACAAATTCTTTGCCGAGCGCTTGAAATATCCGTCCCGGCGGAACCGCACGGCCGAGGTTTTTGCAACCGCGCCTATCGGCGACAACCGACGCCGACCAAGCCGGCGCACCATATCGACGTCTTCAAGAAATGGCAGCGGCCGAAAGCCACCGACGTCATTGTAGAGCGCCCGCGAGATCAGCAAGCCCTGATCGCCATAGGGCAAATTGAGAAACCAACATCGGAACCGAACGCCATATTGCCAAATCTTGTTTCGGACACTTAATTGTTCGAACGAAAATCTGTAATAGCCCGCCTTGTCCGGGTTTGCGCGTTGAAATTCAGCCGTCGCTGCAAGCCAATTCGGATCCAAAACCGTGTCGCCGTGAAGGTACAGCAGCCAATCGCCCGTAGCGGCGGCGGCACCGGCGATCATTTGTTTCGCGCGTCCGGGATCACTGGGCATCAGGTTTGCACCTGCCGCCTTTGCAATCGCGCAGCTGTCGTCGCTTGAACCGCCGTCTATGACGATAATTTCATGAATTTCACTAGCATTGCCCAATGCTTCCAGGCACATATGGAGCCGATCCGCAGCGTTCAACGTCGGTATGATGATACTCAACATGCTGGCAGTTTATCGCCAATGTCGATTTCTACCAATCCCAAGGAAATCGGCTTTGTTCTAGTTTTATTCTTGTTTTGTTCTGAATAACTTGATATCTTAGTTGGATGGAACAAACACCCATTCATCCAGACGCGCGCCGGGGACGTGGGGTCCTGAGCAACGATAGCGGCCGCTTCGAGCCGCAATGCCGGGTCGCCTTCGATGATGGTTGGGGCACGGTTGAGGCACCGACGGCGCTCACCACCACGTTGATCCGGGATACCAGCCGCAGCATCATTGCCAGCAATACTTCACCGGATATTCATTTCAATAAATCCATCAATCCTTACCGTGGCTGCGAACATGGTTGTGCCTACTGTTTCGCCCGTCCCAGCCATGCCTATCTGGGTTATTCACCCGGTCTGGATTTCGAAAGTAAGATATTGTTCAAGCCGGATGCGGCGGAAATGCTACGCAAGACATTTGAGCGGAAGTCATATAAACCCGAAGTCATCGCTTTAGGCGTTAATACTGATGCCTATCAGCCAGTTGAAAAAAATCTCGGCATTAGTCGGTCGATCTTGCAAGTCATGCGAGACTATTCGCATCCGGTTTGCATCATCACCAAATCATACCTGGTGACCCGGGATATTGATATTCTGTCCGACTTGGCGAACGACGGATTGGCGAAAGTGATGGTCTCGGTCACGACCCTGGATCGAAATCTAAGCCGACGGATGGAACCACGCGCGGCAACACCGGAGCGACGATTGGATGCTATTCATCAGTTAACCCGAGCCGGAATCCCGGTCGGTGTGTTGGCGGCGCCAATGATCCCCGGCCTCAACGATCAGGAGTTGGAAGCAATATTGGAGGCGGCCGGTAAAGCCGGTGCCAGCGAAGCTAGCTACATTTTGTTACGCCTGCCTTTGGAGCTAAAAGATCTGTGGCGGCAATGGCTGCAGGAAAACTATCCGGATCGGAAAAATCGGGTGATGGATCACATTCGCACCGCCCGCGGTGGCAAGGATTACGACAGTCGTTTTCATTATCGGATGAAAGGTGAAGGCCCATACGCACAAATCCTGTCACAACGGTTCCGTCTGGCGGCCCGTCGAATGGGTCTGGATGATCGTCATTACAATCTCGATAGCCGTAAATTTGCCAGACCAAGGGTAAAATCGACAGTGGAGCAACTTTCTCTTCTTTGACAGCTCGTACTTTCTGCTAAATTAACCTGGATATGTCAGGTGAAGGATTATTTGAAATAGCATTGGTCGCAGCGGCGGCACTAATCTGCGGGTTGTTGATGCAACGCCTGCGGCAACCGATTATTGTTGGCTATATTGCCGCCGGTGTTCTGTTGGGGCCGTCGGTTCTTGGGTTCATCGAGGACCGCGCGGCGGTTGAAACGCTGGCGGAATTGGGCCTGCTGATGCTGCTATTCATCATCGGTATGGAAATGTCGCTGCGCGGCTTTCGCCGGGTCATCAAGTTGGCTTTGTTATGTGCCGGCGCACAGATTGCTGTCGGATTGCTTGTCACCTTTATTCTCGGTTGGTTTCTTGACTGGCCCCTGGCGCAGCGGGTCCTATTCGGATTTGTCGTGGCGCTTTCGTCGACCGCGGTGGCGATCAAAATTCTGGAAGATATCGGCGAAATCAGGACCGAAGTCGGGCGCACGGCGATCAGTGTATTAATCGCCCAGGATCTTGCCGTCGTGCCGATGTTGCTGATCATACAAGGGATGGCGAAAAGCGATGGCGGCATAGACGGATCGGCAATTTTGAAAGTATTCGGTTCGGTAGTTCTATTGGTTCTGCTGATCTATTATTTGACGCGTCGGGAAAGAGTGCGGGTTCCGTTTACCAAAGGCACCGTCGATAACCCGGAAATGGCTGCCGTGACGGCAATGGCTTACTGTTTTTGTTCTGCCCTGATTTCCAGTTTTTTGGGCATGTCAGCGGCTTATGGCGCCTTTATTGCCGGACTTTGGATTGGAAACTCGATCGCGCGAGCGCCAATTTTACAAGCCGCCATCCCGATCCAAGGGGTTTTATTGATGATGCTGTTCCTGTCCTTCGGATTGTTGCTGGATCTCAACTTTATTTGGCAGAATTTAGGCATCGTTCTTTTACTGTTGGTACTCGTGACCGTTGTTAAGACCATTCTAAATGTCGGATTATTGAAATTATTGGGGGAACCATGGCCGCGGGCTTGGCTTGCCGGCGTCAGTATCGGTCAAATCGGTGAATTTTCTTTCGTCTTGGTCACGGCAGGCGCCGCTGCCGGCCTGTTGGCGGCAGAGGATCAGCGTCTGGCGATTGCGATCATCGCGCTCAGCCTCATGATCAGTCCATTTTGGCTCTATTCGGCGCGGCAATTGGCCAAAATACCCTGGAGCACGATCCGTAGTTTTAGCGAATTGATGAACGCCATTTATGGCCGCGAAGTGCGCGCTGTGGCCCTGGCGTCACAACATACGGTGCAATTTACCATCCGGCTTGGCGAGACCGGCAAAGAAATGTTTCACCAACGGAAGGGTGACGAAGCCAATGACAGTGAAAACCGGGATGCAACTTTTCCAGATCAGCCGGCGGAGCAAAAAGACCGACCCGGAGCCGATGACTAAATGGTTGAACTGCCGACAGATGAGTTTGAACGCGCCGCTGGACTGATGGACGGGAAAACTATCTGCGGCATCGACGAAGCTGGCCGTGGCCCCTTGGCCGGGCCCGTCGTGGCTGCCGCAGTCGTTCTCAATTGGCAAAATGTGCCGGTCGGACTGGCGGATTCCAAACAGCTTGGTGAGAGCAAAAGGGCCGGGTTGAGGGCCCAACTTGATATGGTCGCCAAGATTGGTGTTGGCGTCGCCAGTGTCGAAGAAATCAACCAACTTAATATTCTTCATGCCACCATGCTGGCAATGCGCCGTGCTGTGCTCGACTTGCCGTCGTTGCCGGATCATGCGCTTGTCGATGGCAACCGACTGCCAGATTTACCTTGTCCCGGGGAAACTATTGTCAAAGGGGATGCGAAGTCGCTGTCGATTGCGGCGGCATCGATTATCGCCAAAGAAACCCGCGATGCGATGATGCGTCGCTTGGCAAACCAGTTTCCCGGCTATAACTGGGAACGCAACAAAGGTTACGGGACCAAGGCACATCTGGAGGGCCTAAAAGCCCATGGTGTGACCCGCCATCACCGTCGCCAATTTGCACCAGTCAAGGCCCTGTTAGAAGAACAGCTAATGCTTTGATTCAAAAAAGATATTGACGTGATTCGCTGTTTGACTCATTGTCCCGCGATTATGCCAAAAAAATCGTTCAAAGAATTACCCCTGGATCGAATCGTGGTCGGAAACGCCGTCGACGTGATGCGTCAGTTGCCGGCCGGCTCGGTTGACATGATCTTCGCAGATCCACCCTACAACCTTCAGCTTGAAGGCGACCTGTATCGTCCGAACAATACCAAAGTAGAAGGAGTGGTCGAAACCTGGGACCAGTTTGACAGCTTCAAAGCCTATGACGAGTTTACGCATGATTGGTTGTTGGCCGCCCGGCGGGTTCTGTCGGACCAAGGCTCATTGTGGGTTATCGGCAGTTATCACAATATTTTCCGGGTCGGAGCGACGTTGCAGGATTTAGGTTTCTGGATCATGAATGATGTGATTTGGCGGAAGTCAAATCCGATGCCGAATTTTCGCGGCAAACGCTTCACCAATGCGCACGAAACATTGATCTGGTGCACAAAAAGTCAGGGCCAAAAGGGCTATACCTTCAATTACGACGCGCTGAAGGTCTCAAACGATGATCTGCAAATGCGCAGCGACTGGTTGTTACCGATCTGTTCCGGCAAAGAACGGCTGAAGATCGATGGTCAAAAAGCCCATCCCACACAAAAACCGGAAGCCCTGCTGCATCGTATTCTTATGGCCTGCAGCAAGCCCGGCGATGTCATCCTCGATCCGTTCTTCGGTAGCGGCACCACAGGGGCCGTGGCGAAACGCCTGGACCGGCGTTATGTCGGCATCGAACGCGACGCGGGTTATGCCAAGATCGCTATCGACCGCATTGCACAGGTTGAAAAACTGGCTGACAAAGACTTGGAAGTGACCCAATCAAAACGCCAACAACCACGAGTGCCTTTCGGTTGGATAGTTGAACGCGGTTTATTGAAACCGGGCGATGTACTTTTCGATCCCTCGCGACGCTATTCCGCTCGGGTGCGGGCCGACGGTAGCCTGGCCGCAGCTAACTTCAACGGCTCAATTCACAAAGTCGGAGCGGAATTACAAGGTGCGCCAGCTTGCAATGGCTGGACTTTCTGGTGTTTTGAACATGGTGGCAAACTTGTGCCTATCGACATCTTACGGCAACAAATCCGCGCTGAAATGCACTAGAGCATGTTCAATAAACATGAAGTCATCACCAGCTCACGCGCCCTCCCGGCCACCCATAGGTTACGATCCCGTGGGTGGCCGGGAGGGCGCGCGGGCTGGCTAAGTGTTTTGTAAACAGACTCTAGTTTTTTAGGAATTCGGCGAGTACTCGTTTGGCTGCGATGGCGGGCGATAAGGCGCCGTTCGCCACATCAGCTTCCAAGTCCAGTGCAAGGGCCCCGGCGGCTGGATCGTTTTTGAGGGCGCTAAGCAGACTTTCTTCTACTTCCGACCACATCCAGCGGGTCGCTTGTCCAGCCCGGCGATCTTCGAAAGCGCCGGTTGCTTTGATCGCTTCGTGATAACGCATAGCCGCGTCCCACACGTCGTCCATGCCGTGTTTGTTGATCGAGGACACCAAAGTGACTTCCGGCGTCCATTCGTTGAATCGCGGTCGGATTAGATGCAATGCATTTCGATAATCGGCTGCAGCATGTCGCGCCGCTTTGATAAATTCACCATCGGCCTTATTAACGATGATCAGATCCGCAAGTTCCATAATTCCGCGCTTGATCCCTTGCAATTCGTCGCCGCCGCCAGGTGACAATAATAGCATAAACATGTCGACCATTTCAGCGACCGTGGTTTCAGATTGTCCGACCCCGACGGTTTCGACAATGACCACGGAATAACCCGCCGCCTCCACCAAATGCATCGCTTCCCGGGTGCGTCGGGCGACGCCGCCTAGACCGCCACCGGATGGCGACGGGCGGATAAACGCCTTGCCTTCTTTCGACAAACGCTCCATTCGGGTTTTATCGCCCAAGATCGAGCCACCAGTTCTTTTTGAGGAGGGATCGACCGCCAGGACGGCAACGGTTTCTCCGGCTTCGATCAAATGCAAGCCAAAGGCTTCGATGAAAGTCGACTTGCCGACCCCCGGTGAACCGGATATGCCAAGGCGCAGGGATGGTTTCCGAAGCGGCAAAATCAGCCGTAGCAATTCCTCGGCCTCGACCCGATGGTCGGGCCGAGTTGATTCGACTAACGTAATCGCCTGGGCCAGGGCCCGGCGACTTCCGGCACCAATGGCATCTGCTAGGGTGTCTAAATTATCATCCGGTGCATTCATGTCTTTCGATACCTGATCCCATTGCCTCTGTCACCCCGCCTTGATTTGTCATAAAATGATCTCATCTAAGCGAATAACGTTAACGCGCTTATTCAAGGAGATCAGGATGCAGATTAAAGGGATCAATCATCTGGCGTTTATCACTGACGATATGACTGAAACAGTCCGGTTTTATCGCGATTTGCTGGGCATGGAATTGCATGCAGGTGTCGGCCATGGCGGTTATCGCCACTATTTCTTCCGGGCCGGCAATACCCAGGTGGCTTTTTTTGAGTATGCCGGCGCCAGTAAAATGCGGCAGAAATTTCACGGCGCGCCAACCCGGGAACCGCTTGGTTTCGATCACGTTTCATTTACCGTCGATAGCCGTGAGGATCTTTTTGCCTTGAAAGACAAGGTTGAAGCAGCCGGCTTCGAGGTCGCTGGCGCCGTCGATCATGGGACCATTTGGTCGGTCTACTTCTTTGATAATAACAATATTCCACTGGAAGTCAGTTGGGACACCATGGAAGTGCTGCAGGTACCGGCTATTTACGACGAAGACCCTTTGCCGGTAGCGGCGGAAGGCGCCGGACCACAACCTGGTCACTGGCCGGAGGTGACGGCGCCGACACCGCCTGAAGCAATGACGGCCCATCAGGGGAACGGTTTTGCCATGCAGCAAGACTTCCTCGATCGCGGCATCGGTCAGTTCAAGGAAGATTATAAATTGGTTGTCGGGGGCAATGACTAAATTAGTTATTTTCGCTTTTGCCGGCGCTTTCGGCGTCGGGACGATGGTGTCCGCGGCGATGGCGTCCGAGGCGAAAGCGCAAGAGATTGTGCTAAAGTTTCGGGTCTATACGGCCGGAGTCCATGCCGTGGACGCAGAATATCGCGCCTCAATTGACGCGACCAGTTATGAAGCCTCCGCTACCACCAAGACGCAAGGATTATTGGACGCCATGTTCGAATGGCGTTCTTCAACAAAATCCGCCGGCAAGATTAGTGACGGGATGTTGCTGCCAAATTTGTTCCTACATACCGGCAGCAATCGCCTCGGCACTCGGGATGTGAAGGTCGAATATGCTGCCAGCGGCCCCTATGTAGCCACCATAAAAGGCAGCGGTAAATATCAGGACGACAGCAAAGGTCCACTTGAATTGTTTGGTCTGCCGGTCGATGTGATGACCGCTTTGACCCGTGGCTTACTGCATCAAGCTGCCGGCGACAATCTCTGCGCGCCGGATATGGATGTCTTTACCGGCAAACGTCGGAATACTATACGTTTCGAATATCTTGGTCCCGATAAATTGAAGCAAAACCCCTATGCCGCTTTTTCCGGCGAGGCCGTTAAATGCCGCCTACATTATGACCGGCAAATCGCCTTTGTCGAAGATTGGGAAAAGGCACAAAAAAAGACCGCGAACGCTAAGAAACCGGAGAAACCGAAAGTGCTTGTGCATGTCTGGTTTTCGCCTAAAGACCGCATGGGGATCAATGTTCCAGTTCGGATTGAAACAGATTCCCGGTTTGGCATCGCCATCGTTCATCTGATGGAATTCACTTTGGACAATCAGATCAAGTTGGCCTGGCGGAAACTCAACTAACTCAAGCCATGCTTGCCGATTTCAAGAAATTTTTCTCGCCGCTGAGCGCGTAATTCGCCCGGCCCCATGCCGTCAAAACTTTCCAATGCGTCGACGATGGCGTCGGATAGGAAGGTCATTGCCGCCTTTGGATCACGATGAGCGCCGCCCACTGGTTCTGGCACGATGCCGTCGATAACTTGTAATTCAGTGAGGTTCTGGGCGGTAAGTTTCATTGCATCGGCAGCGTCTTGCGCGCGTTCCGCTGAGCGCCACAGGATAGAGGCGCATCCTTCCGGTGAAATCACCGCGTAAATCGCATGTTCGAACATGAGGACTTTGTTGCCGGTTGCCAACGCCACAGCGCCGCCTGAGCCACCTTCACCGACGATACAAGCAATCATCGGCACCCCTAACTCCAGACATGTGCTGGTTGACTGTGCGATCGCCTCGGCTTGCCCGCGTTCTTCCGCCCCGACGCCTGGATAGGCGCCGGCCGTGTCGACAAAGGTGACAACCGGCAAACTGAATTTGTCCGCCAAACGCATCAATCGTTGCGCCTTGCGATACCCTTCCGGTCGTGCGGAACCGAAGTTGTGGGCCAGACGCGATTGCGTATCCCAGCCTTTTTCATGGCCGATGACCATGACCGAGCGTCCACCGATGCGACCGATGCCGCCAATAATCGCTTTATCGTCGGAAAAAGCACGGTCACCGGCAAGCGGTATAAAATCGTCAACGATGCCGGCAGTATAGTCGCGAAAGTGCGGCCGGTTCGGATGCCGTGCTACGAGCGTTTTCTGCCACGGAGTCAGATTGGCGTAGGTATCAGTCAGCAGTTTCAGGGCCTTGTCTTTTAGGCGTTGGACGTCTTCTTCAATATCCATGTCGATGTCGCCGGCATTTCCGTTCAGCTGACGCAGATCGCTGATCTTGCTTTCAAGCTCTGCAATTGGTTTCTCGAATTCTAAAAAACTGATCATTGTTTAATGCTCGAACTTTCGTACCGATCAAAGAAAGGCAGCTAGCCCGCCAACCATGCTGTTGTCAATAACCGAACCTGGCGCCTTAGTCTTTTGTTTTGTTTTTTGGCGATAACGGGTGGTGGTCATCGACGACGGATTTCAAGCGCTGCTGCAGAACGTGGGTATATATTTGCGTTGTTGAGATATCCGCGTGACCAAGCAGTTGTTGTACGGCACGCAGGTCTGCGCCATGGGCCAGCATGTGGCTGGCGAAGGCATGGCGTAGTCCGTGCGGCGAAACCTTGCGCCGGTCGACACCGGCCAGTTCCGCTAGTTCCTTCACCAGTTGTGAGAACCGTTGACGGGTCAGATGACCGCCTTTGGCTCGTGACGGGAATAGCCATTTGGCGTCATCTTCGTTGCGAATAAATTTGCTGCGTACGGTCATGTATTCAGCAATTGCTAAACTTGCTGGTTCATTCAGCGGGACTACGCGTTCTTTGTTGCCCTTGCCGCGAACCAAAATATAAGGCTGATCCGAACGGGCTGCCGAGATCGGTAAGGACAACAGCTCACTTACCCGAAGTCCGGTGGCGTAAAGAACTTCCATCATCGCGACCAGACGCTGACCTTCAGGTCCTTCATATTCAGACGTCGCTTTTAACAAGGCATCGACTTCTTCCTCGCTGAGAATTTTCGGCAGCGGTCGTCCGCGGCGCGGACTATCGATGGCGCGGGCCGGATCATCGCCCCGAATACCCTCGCTATACAGAAATTTGTAATATTGTCGCAGGGTCGAAATGCGTCGCGCGACAGTGGCGTTGGACATCCCCTCTGCGTTCAAAGACTCTAAATAATTGCGGATATCTTCGGTCGAAGAATCTGCCGGATCGGCGGTCAAGAATTTCGTGAAGTGACGTAAGTCGCGTCCGTATGAATCAATCGTGTTTTGCGCCGCACCGCGTTCCGCGGTTAGCATTTCGATAAATAAATCCAAATATCGGGATTGTTTGACGTTCATGGCCTAAAACTCCAACGCCAGCAGGGTTTCGAGGGCGATTTGCCGGGCCTCATTTTCCAGGCCAACACGATGCAACGCGCCGACAATAATACCTAAGTTCGATGCTGCTATCTCATGCGGACTATTGTTGCCTATCGCGATGAGTGACAATAGAACCACCTCACCAAGCCGGTCACCTGCACCCGCTTTCACCAACGCGTGCAGCAAACCAGTCGACACCTGGCGACCCGGTTGGCTTTCCGGCGCCGTTAACAAGTTTCGCCAAAGGCTAGCGGGAACTTCGATATTCAGCGCTTCGTATAACGTGCCTAAAAATTCGGCGCGACTATATCGTCGTTCATCACCTTTTGCAGATTCTCCCAACCACCACTGCCCAATAATCGTCGTTGTGCCGCGTTGGATCGAGTTTGGGTCAGCCATATAGACCAATGGGGCAATTTGGCGACTGTCGAGCCGATTAGCCGGATTGCTGCTCAACAAGCCGTACCAGGCATTCGCGCGGGTTAACTCGCCCGATGCTAAATCAGCTCGAATGGCGACGGGTGCAAACCATTTCAGCGATGGTGCCGGTTGCAGCCAATTTAGGGTTCGCCGATTAAGCCTGACAACATCTTCCATGGTGCCGTTGTTGCGTCCCAGACTGATCGCCTTGACAAGAAGGCGGGCACGGTCGTCGGGATCCCCTTCACCGGCAGCAGCTTGAAAATAGAGTGCGCGGGCGAAAATTTCATCATTTTTGGCGGCGTATTTGTCCGGTTCCAAACGAGCTGTCTCGCCGAAGGAAAGCCGCATCAATCGATCCCGTAAAGCCGTGGTTGGATAAGCACCGGCAGCTTCAGCCCAAATCGACGCCTTTGTCCGCTCAGTTTCGTCTAAGTTTTTCCAACCGGCCAGGGTGCGCAGCATTCCTGGGTCGCTTTTCGCGGTGATTTCGGTCGCAAGCGTCCGATTGGTCGCCCGGAGCAGGGCCAAATCCAGTGGCTCTTCAAGTTCAATCCGTTTCAGTCGGGCTTTTTCGCCATGTTGCAATTCATTGATCAAGGCATAAAACACCTCGTCATCTGGGTGTTGTTCGCGCAGCAATTCAAGGGTCAGTTCAAGAGTTGCGCTGTCGCCTGTGATCGCCGCACAAAATGCGACAGATTTTTGCCAATCGACGGATGGATCCCGAACCGAATATCGCGCGACAACTTGACAGGCGCCAGCAATGTCTCCCAACAACATTAAGCTGTCGCGGTGAGCCCTGGCCAGTGTGGTATCGGCCATGCCCTCCGGCACTTGCCGCACCAGGTCAACAACATCATCCAACCAACCAGACTCGGCCAATTTTTCCAACCGCAATGCCAACAAGCTAGGACCCTGTTTTCGCCCGGTGGGTACGGCGGCCGCGGTTAGCAATAATCGGCGTTGCAAACTGCGCAAGGTCGCGGTCGTGGGGCTTGCCGGCAATTGCGGGATCATGATCTCCAGAAGTTGCCGTTGACTGCCATCCCACATATCCGACGGCAAACCGCCTTCTGTTACGCCAATGCTGCCGACCGAAGATAGATCGACATCGCCTAGGCTCTGGACCGCGATCTGCGGCTCTTTGGCCGGGTCTTTATTGATATCTGTTTTGGCGGGTTGTTTGTCGGTTTTGTCCGCTGGATCTCCCGACCCTTTGTATAGCCGGATCGGCCCGGTTTTATCTTTCGATTGCGCCAGGGCCGTCGTTTCGAAGCCACTCACGGTCAGAACGATAGCTACAACCCAGGCTAAATGCTGAAAAATGTCGATCTTTACGACACGGAAGATCAACCGACCGCCGTCAGTTCTTAGACTGACCATTGGTAAGTTCCTTGGTTACGTCTTTGGTTTCCATTGTTGTGTGAATTGGCATGTCCCAAAATGCGATGAATATCCCACCTCCTAAGATGGCGACTACGGCAACAATGAGTAAAAATAACCCAAATTTTTTCATTCATCCTCACATCGAAGGGATAGCCCTGTTTGCTGGGCTAAATAGCACGTTTCAATCATACTCTATGCACGATACGGCCGACCATGGCTACACTAGGTTTTATGGGAATAGAATATGGCGGAAGTGCGACCGTAGACCGATTTGTAATTAAAGCTTGCAACGAGGCAAAATAGCGGTTTTTCTTCGACATTGAACATGAAATAGCAAAGATCGACCCGTCCGGTGCCTAATTTGGATCGAAGTATAGTATTGGTTGGCATTATGGGTGCCGGCAAAAGTTCAATCGGTAGGCGTCTGGCGACGCGGCTGAACCTTTCATTCGTCGATGCGGATTCGGAAATCGAGGCTGCCGCAGGCAGTTCGATTGAGGATATTTTTGAGTTGCACGGCGAAGCCGCGTTTCGTGAAGGTGAACATCGGGTTATTAAGCGTTTGTTAGAGGGGCCGAGGCAAATCATCGCCACTGGCGGCGGTGCCTATATGGACCCCAGGACACGGAAATTAATCGAGGACGCCGGCATTTCGATTTGGCTGAAAGCCGATATTGACGTTTTGCTGAAGCGAGTGGCGCGTCGCAACAACCGGCCATTACTCAAAACCGGCGATCCACGTGACATCATGCAAGGACTGATCGACAAACGATATCCGGTTTATTGCAATGCGCAAATAACCGTCGAGAGCTTGGATGGACCGCATGAAAATGTGGTGAATTCTGTTATGGAGGCATTATCAGCTTACGAAAAAAAGGCTGCTGCATCATGAACGACAAAGCCGGCCCGGCGAGATTAACCGTCGAACTGGGCGAAAGATCGTACGATATTCTAGTTGGTGAAAATTTACTGGCGAAGGCAAGCGAATTCCTTGAGCCGGTTTTGCGTCGCGGGCGGGTTGTCGTTGTGACAGATGAAAATGTCGCCGATCTGCACCTGCCGACATTGCAGCAAAGTTTGGACGCTGCCGGGATCGTTCACGACAGCATTACCTTGCCACCGGGTGAGGGCAGCAAGAATTTCGCGACCCTGCAATCCCTACTAGACCAGTTGTTGGCGTTGCGGATCGAACGCAACGACACCATCATCGCGCTTGGCGGTGGGGTGATCGGTGACCTAACCGGATTTGCCGCTGCGATATTGCGTCGTGGCATCGCTTGTATTCAGATCCCCACAACTTTGTTATCGCAGGTAGACAGTTCCGTTGGTGGTAAAACCGGTATCAATACGGACTATGGCAAGAATCTCGTTGGCGCCTTTCACCAACCACGTTTGGTATTGGCGGATGTCAGCCTATTGGCCAGTTTGCCGCGACGGGAGTTGCTCGCGGGTTATGCCGAAATCGTCAAATACGGTTTGTTGGGCGACGCGTCTTTTTTTGGTTGGCTCGAAAAAAATTCCGACAGCCTGCTGTCTGGCGATGTCGCGGCTCTGACCCACGCTGTTTTATCCAGCTGTCGCGCAAAAGCCGACATTGTCGCCCAAGATGAAAGAGAAGGCGGTATTCGTGCATTGTTGAATTTAGGTCATACTTTTGGCCATGCCTTTGAAGCCGAAGCCGGCTATGGCGGTAGTTTATTGCATGGTGAAGGCGTGGCGATCGGCATGGTGCAAGCTTTCAGATTATCTGCGGCCCTTGGGTTTTGCTCGCTTGTTGAGGCGAACCGCGTGGCGGCGCATTTGGAAAAAGTTGGCTTGCCGACGACGCCACGTCAAGCCGGCCTCAACCATGCTGCGCCGGAAATCCTAATCAACCATATGCAGCAGGACAAAAAAGTTGAAGATGGGAAGCTGACGTTTATCCTGGTCCGTACGATCGGCGAAGCGTTTATCAGCCAGGACGTCAGTTTGGACGATTTGAAACGTCTGCTCATTCAGGAGTGCGCGGCATGATAGTGTATCAGCTGCTTGAGTTTGCACGATCAGGAGGAGAGGAATAGGGCGGTGGAACCGGCAATCTTCATCTCTATTGTGACCATCGTCTTGTTATTGTTCTTGTCGGCTATGTTTTCCGGGTCGGAAACGTCGCTGACTGCCGCATCACGCAGTCACATGCACATGCTGGAACGCCAGGGCAATCGTCGTGCCCGCATCGTCAATCGACTGATCGAACGACGAGAGCGGTTGATTGGCGCCATTTTGCTCGGCAACAACTTGGTCAATATCTTGGCCTCGGCATTGGCGACCAGTTTGCTGATCTCATATTTCGGCGACGTCGGGGTCGCTTATGCAACGATCATTATGACCGCTTTGGTATTGATCTTCGCCGAAGTGTTGCCGAAGACATATGCCTTACGACGGACGAATGCGATGGCGCTGACAGCGGCGCCGCTATTGCGCCCGCTGGTGATTATTCTGGCACCGATCACCCGCATAATCGAAGTCATTGTCGGGCTGACACTAAGATTGTTTGGCGTCAAGGGAAACGAAGATGGCCTCAGTGCGGCGGATGAGTTGCGCGGCGCTTTGGCGATACACAGCGAAAGCGGGGAAATCGTCAAGTCTGAAAAAGATATGCTCGACGGTATTCTCGATCTCTCCGACGTTGATGTCTCTGACATTATGGTTCACCGCCGCAACATGATTATGATCGACAGCAACCAATCGCCGGCAGAAATCGTGCAGGAAATGTTAAAAAGTCCCTTCACGCGGGTGCCGCTTTGGCGCAACGAACCAGAAAATATCGTTGGCGTCTTGCATGCCCGCGACTTATTGCAAGCATTGGCGGAAGCGAAGGGGGATCTGGATGGCGTCGATCCGATGGCGCTTTGCCGCACATCCTGGTTCGTGCCTGAGACAACGACCCTGCGTGAACAACTTTCGGCATTTCGCGAACGGCGGGAACATTTTGCTCTCGTCGTGGATGAATATGGGGCCTTGATGGGATTGGTGACACTGGAGGATATTCTGGAAGAAATTGTTGGCGATATCGCCGACGAACATGATCGGGAAGAAAATCAGGCTATCCAGTTGCAAAGCGACGGCAGTTACGTTGTCGAAGGCACCGTCTCGATCCGCGATCTCAATCGCTACTGTGACTGGGATTTGCCGGACGACGAAGCGACGACAATTGCCGGCTTAGTTATTCATGAAGCGCAAAGATTGCCGGAAATCGGCGAAGAATTCAATTTTCACGGTTTCGAGTATCAAATCATGCGTCGACAGAAAAATCAGGTTACTTTGCTTCGCATATACCCACCGCCTGAGCAGGTTGAATGAGTACCGCCATCACTTGTTTTGCGGCCTAACAGGCGGCAAATATGGTGCCGACCTTAAATTGCCGGCAATTGTCCTAGTCATCATTGTAGATGGTAGCTCACGCCACACCGGTAATTTTTCGCGCTTCGGTCGCCATTGATTTTTGTTCGGTGCGGACCACACGCGTCCGGTAATATAGTATTTATAGAGCCGAAGTCCCGACGTGAAATTGCTGGTTCCCGGACAAAGTTCTGTCATCCGGGTGCAAATCCGTTAATAAGAAACGGTATTCTAGATGAGTTAAGGCGCGCGCGCATCGATCGCTAAAGCGTGTACGGGGCCCTGCAATTCCTCCGAAAGCACTTGATTTATCAGCCGATGACAATCTATTCGCGATTTCCCTTCGAAAATTTTGGCGACGATGCGAACTTGGAAATGCGTTTCGCCTTCCGGCCGTGCCCCGACATGACCGCGATGTTTGTGAGATTCGTCAATAACTTCCAATTCGATAGGAGAGAGTTCGGCGGTTAGTTTTTTTTCGATAATTTTAGCGACCGGCATGATTATTTCCTTGTCTAAGTGTCCGATAATTAATTGCCTCAACGGCTCTTGCTGAATCCGGGGCCTTTCCTGCATATTGGCTGAATGAGTTCCGAGAAGAAAGAGATACCGCTCCCGCTCACCGGTTTCGAGGCAGATGGGCCGCTTTTGAGGCAATGCTGTGATCATATTGATTGCGACTCAGCCGGTTTGTATCGGGCGCCAAGATCCCGGGAAGCAGGCGTCGGCTATTTTTGGCTCTGTCTGGACCATGTTCGCGCTTTCAACGCCGCATGGGATTATTTCGACGGTTGGGACGAGAATAAGATTGCACGCTATCGAGAAGAGGCCGTTACCGGACATCGCCCGACTTGGAAAATCGGACAACAGGATGTCGCTTGGGGGCAGTTAAATATCGACGATCGCTTTGAAATATTTGCACAAAATGGGGAAACATGTAGGTCGGAATCAGTCCCGCCAATGCCGAAACAACAGCGCGAAGCGCACGCTATTTTGAATTTAGATGGTACGGCAAGCTTGCAAGAAATCAAAATGCGTTATAAGCAACTTGTGAAACGCCTCCATCCTGATGTAAATGGCGGTGACAAGAAGGCGGAAGAACGCTTTAAAGCGGTAACAGAAGCCTATGACCATCTTCTTGCCTGCGGCTATTACTGACCAACATCCGAGTTAGCCTCATCAGGTCTTCGAAAATTTGAGCAATAACGAACAGAGACAGAGTTATTCCATATGAGTTATCAAGCAGTAGCAGAATCGACCGCCATACAGGGGCTGGACACACCTGACATGGCATTGAAAGTCCGGGACGAATTCGGCCTGGATTCGGACATGGAAGTTCCGGCCTTTTCGAACAAGACAGATCTTGTTCCCAATCTTGATGTTTCTTATCAGTTCGATCATGAGACGACCATGGCGATCCTGGCGGGTTTTGCCCATAATCGTCGCGTGATGATCCAGGGTTATCATGGTACCGGTAAGTCGACCCATATAGAGCAGGTTGCGGCAAGGCTCAATTGGCCCTGCATCCGCGTCAATCTCGACAGTCACATCAGTCGGATCGACCTGATCGGCAAAGATGCAATTGTTATTCGCGATGGCCAACAAGTTACGGAATTCCGCGAAGGAATATTGCCATGGGCCCTCCAACATCCCTGTGCCTTGGTGTTTGACGAATATGACGCCGGTCGTCCCGATGTGATGTTTGTTATTCAGCGGATATTGGAAGTCGAAGGCAAGATGACCTTGCTGGATCAAAACCGGGTTTTGCATCCCAATAATTCCTTCCGCTTGTTCGCGACCACGAATACTGTCGGCCTCGGGGATACGACCGGCCTTTACCATGGCACGCAACAGATCAACCAGGGTCAGATGGATCGTTGGAATATCGTTGTGACTTTGAACTACCTGCCTCACGACGACGAAGTTGGCATCGTCCTTTCGAAGTCACCTTCTTACGACACCGACGAGGGCAAAAAGGTGTTGGCATCGATGGTATCGGTGGCAGACCTCACCCGCTCGGGCTTTATCAATGGTGACATTTCTACTGTTATGTCGCCACGGACGGTGATCACCTGGGCAGAAAATGCGCGCATCTTCAATGATGTCGGTTTTGCCTTCCGGGTATCATTCCTCAACCGTTGCGACGAGTTGGAACGTCCGATCGTGGCGGAATATTATCAGCGTTGCTTTGGCGAGGAATTGCCGGAATCGGCGGCGAAAGTACAAGTCTGGTAATCGACTGAAATAAAGACGAAAGATTAGGTCGTGAAGCCCACCAATCCGGTAGAGGAATTCAAACGCGCGGTCACGGCGGCGGTGCGCGCACTGGCGCGGGATGAAAATCTCGACGTCACCTTTGGAGTTGAAAGCTCGACAGTTGGTGGCCGGGCCCGCCTGCCGATGCCGGCTCAAGATATGGATGCCGGGTCCATCGCCAATGTCCGCGGCGCCGGTGATGCGGCGGCGCTTTGGCGGCGCTATCATGATACTGGCCTGCATAGCCGTTTGACGCCGAAATCTTCTTTAGCGCGCTCGGTATTTGAAGCAGCGGAACAATCGCGGGTCGAATCGCTGGGCTCTAACCGGATGATCGGCGTCTCGAAAAACCTAGACAAATCTTTATCTGAACGTTGCCGGTCCAGAGGTTATGCGGCGATTGACGACCCTGGCGAAGCAGTATTGCCGGAAATCCTGGGCTTATTGATCCGGGAACAACTGACAGGCAAAGCGCCACCGGAAGATGCCGTCAACATGGTCGACAAAATGCGCGACTGGGTGGCGGAAAAAGCCGGCGAAGATATGGACGACTTGACCGAGTGTATTACCGATCAAGAGAAATTCGCGCGTCTGACCAGGCGGCTGATTAGTGATTTAAATCTCGGCGACGAAGACGAAACCGAATTTGAGGAAACTGACGACAGCAGCCAGGACGATGCCCAGCCTGATGCTGAAAGTACCGGTGAGGGCGATTCTGAAGGCGGCGAAGGCACCGCTGAAGACGGCGGCGATCCGCAAGCCGCTGACGGTGATAGCGAGACGGCCGAAGGCGAGGACGCCGACGGCGAGATGACAGCCGAAGACATGGATGCGATGAGCGGCAGTGAGGAGCCCGGTCGTGGTCGCCGCCCCTGGCGGCCGGAGGATTTCTTGGCCGACGGCCCTAATGAACGCGCTTATCAGGTTTATTCGCAAGACAATGACGAAGTTATCGACGCGCATGAACTTTGTGATTTGGAAGAATTGACACGTCTTAGGAATTATCTCGATCAGCAACTCGCCAGTATGCAAGGCGTCGTCGCCAAGCTGGCCAATCGTTTGCAGCGCCGACTTCTAGCAAAGCAAAATCGGTCCTGGGAATTCGATCTTGAAGAAGGCATCCTGGATGCCGGTAAATTGTCACGGGTCGTGGTCAATCCGCTTCTGCCGCTGTCGTTCAAGATCGAACATGACACCGATTTTCGGGATACTGTTGTCTCACTGTTGATAGATAATTCAGGTTCCATGCGCGGGCGGCCGATTACGGTGGCGGCAATGTGCGCCGATATTCTGGCCCGGACCCTAGAACGCTGTGCCGTGAAAACGGAAATTCTCGGCTTTACGACACGGGCCTGGAAGGGTGGTCAAAGCCGCGAGAAATGGTTAGGCGAAGGCAAACCGCAAAATCCCGGCCGACTGAATGATTTACGCCACATCGTCTATAAGGCGGCCGACGCCCCTTGGCGCCGCGCCCGCAAAAGCTTGGGTCTAATGATGCGCGAGGGCCTGCTGAAGGAAAATATCGATGGCGAAGCGTTGTTATGGGCGCATAATCGGCTTATTGCCCGCCCCGAACAACGTCGAATTCTGATGGTAATTTCCGACGGCGCGCCGGTTGACGATTCGACCCTGTCGGTGAACCCCGGCAACTATTTGGAGCGTCACCTGCGCCAGGTGATCGAAGCCATCGAAACCCAATCCTCCGTCGAATTGATTGCGATTGGGATCGGTCACGATGTCACCCGCTATTATCGCCGTGCCGTCACCATTGTGGATGCAGAACAATTGGGCGGCGTAATGACCGAAAAATTGGCTGAGCTATTTGACGAAGTACCACCCAACGACAAACGCGCCAACCGCGGACCCATGCGCCGCGCCGGTTAATTCGCTTCGGCCCCAATCCACTCGACAAAAACCAGCATCGTGTTGCCGTATTTGCGGCGATCGATTTCCCTGAAGTCGTTTGGTGTTTCGAATATTTCCTTCTTCGCCAGTTCGATTACGCAAATAGCGTTGGGGCGTAACCAGTTTTCAGATGCCAACGCCGCTAGACAAGGGGCTGCTAAACCGAGTTTGTAGGGCGGATCCATCAGGACCAGGTCGGCTTGAAAACTAGCCCGGCCTGGATGCACCGCATTTCTTGCAAGCACAATGCCTTTGTCGACGCCAATGCGCTGTAAGTTCTTTTCAATAAGACGTATTGCCGCCCGATCGTGCTCAATGAACCTTACCGCCGCGGCGCCGCGGGAAAGTGCTTCGATACCAAGGGCGCCGGTGCCGGCAAACGCATCAATGACATAAGCGCCAATGGGCAGGCTCTGTTCGCCGGTCCAAGATTTGTTGGCGAGAATATTAAACAGGGATTCGCGCACTCGATCGCTGGTCGGGCGAATGCGTTGATCGTCCGGTGACGCGAGTTTTTTACCGCGAAGGGTTCCGCCGACGATGCGCATGCGGCCTCTCCGGTTTGGCTGGTTTAGTGGCCGGAGTTTCGCCGAGATCGAATTCGGGCGCTTTTGTTCCGAGTTGATCGCGCAGCACTCGGCGCGGGATTTGTTTCACTTCACCGCGCGGCAGATCACCGAGCTGAAATGGTCCATAGGAGATCCGGATCAACCGTGCCACTTGCAGATCCATATGCTCCAGGACCTTACGAATTTCTCGGTTTTTTCCTTCCGTCAAAGTCATCGATAGCCAGGTATTGCTGCCTTTTTGGCTATCGACATTGGCTTCGATCGCGCCGTATTTAATCCCGTCGACGGTGATGCCCTTTTGCATTCCTTTGAGATCTTCATCCTTCACCCGGCCATGTACACGTACCCGGTAACGCCGTTTCCAGCCCGTCGACGGCAGTTCCAGGTGCCGCGCCAAGCCGCCGTCATTGGTCACCAGCAACAATCCTTCGGTGTTGAGATCCAAGCGCCCAACGGAGATGACGCGGCCAATATCCGCTGGCAAACGTTCAAACACAGTTTCCCGACCCTGTTCGTCCTTGTGCGAGGTCACTAGACCTTTGGGTTTGTGGTAGCGCCAGACGGCCACAGGTTCGGCCTGCTTCAATGGCTGGTCGTCGACAGTAATCCGGGCTTTCGCGGTAACGTTGAAGGCAGGCGAGGTGAGAACTGTCCCGTTCACTTTAACGCGCCCATCAGCGATCCAGCGCTCGGCTTCCCGCCTGGAACAAAGGCCAGCACGCGCCAAGCGTTTTGCTATCCGCTCACCCGGTGCTTTGCCGTCTTTCAATGTCAGTTTTTCGGGATTGACCATGTGTGTCCTTGACGATTTCCAATGCACCGCTATGTTGCCTTTCAGCATGACTAACATCCAGCAGACATTTATGTCCATCGCCCTTGACGAAGCGAAAGCGGCCGGGGATCGAGGCGAGGTCCCGGTCGGCGCTGTTTTGGTGTCCCCATCACAGGACATATTGTCGCAGGCCGGTAATCGTGTGGTCGAGTTAACGGACCCGACAGCGCATGCGGAAATGCTTGTAATCCGCGAGGCCACAATGATTCTGGGCGAAGCCCGGTTGCCCGGCTGCAATCTTTACGTGACGCTGGAGCCTTGTGCGATGTGCGCCACGGCACTCAGTTTTGCAAGAATTTCAAGATTGTACTACGCTGTGAACGATCCAAAAGGCGGCGGCGTCGAACATGGCCCCCGTATCTTCAGTCAGGCGACCTGCCACCATGCGCCGGAAATCTACCCGGACATCGGCCCCTCCCATGCAGGTAACCTTCTACGTGAGTTTTTTAAGAACAAACGCTAATTCGATTGCGGAAAAGCGTCCGGTTATTTTCCTGAGAGAAGTGTGCAAGAGGAGAGAACAAAGATGATTCCTGAATTTTCAGACCGTTCCAAAGAACTACAAGAGCAAATCTCGAAGTTTGTGGACGACGTAATCATGCCGAATGAGAGTGTTTACAAGGATCAGCTCGACGCCGCGGATAGCCGCTGGATGATCCCTCCAGTGATGGAAGAAATGAAGGCGAAAGCGAAGGCTGCCGGCCTTTGGAACCTGTTCCTGCCGGAAAGTGACCGGGTCGAACCGATGAGCAATTTGGACTATGCGCCGCTTTGCGAAATCATGGGAAAAACCGATATCTCCTCCGAAGTCTTCAACTGTTCCGCCCCGGATACCGGCAATATGGAAGTCTTCACTAAATATGCCGACGAAAAAAACAGAAAACGTTGGCTGGACCCGCTGTTGAACGGTGAAATTCGCTCGGCGTTTTTGATGACGGAACCGGAAGTGGCTTCGTCCGATGCGACAAACATTCAAACCCAAATTCAGCGCGAAGGCGACGAATATGTCATCAATGGCCGTAAATGGTGGTCTACGGGCGTCGGGGACCCGCGTTGTGCCGTTTATATCGTCATGGGCAAAAGCGACCCCGACAATCCGGACCGCTATCGTCAGCAATCGATGGTGGTGGTGCCGGCGGATACCCCAGGCATGAAGATCGAACGTATGTTGAGCGTTTTCGGTTATGACGATGCACCGCACGGTCATGGTGAAGTGGTTCTCGAAAACGTTCGTGTGCCCACCAACAATATGCTGTTGGGTGAAGGTCGTGGCTTTGAAATTGCCCAGGGTCGCTTGGGTCCGGGGCGTATTCATCATTGCATGCGTTCGATCGGTGTCGCCGAACGCGCTTTGGAAGCGATGTGCAAGCGGGCCAAATCCCGGGTTGCCTTCGGCAAGAGCTTGGCCGAACAAACCGTCACTTTGGAAAGGATCGCCAATTGTCGGATCGAAATAGATTCTTGCCGCCTGTTGGTCCTGCACGCAGCCCACAAGATGGATACGGTAGGGAACAAAGAAGCCCGCAAAGAAATCGCCATGATCAAAGTTGCAGTGCCAAATATGTCGACCAAAGTGATCGATTTGGCCATGCAACTGCACGGCGGCGGCGGCGTCAGTCAGGAATTTTTCCTGGCCAATGCCTGGGCTCATCAGCGGACCCTTCGATTTGCCGACGGCCCGGATGAAGTTCATCGTAACCAAATAGGCCGCCTGGAACTGCGCCGCTGGAACTAAGCAAATTTTTTCAATCCCGGTGTGTGAAACCCCGGAAAGTCCGTTAGGAGGTTCCTGGATTTTTCATGCGCCTCTGGTCGTCGTAACCCATCAGCCAAATTGAAATCAAGACGATCGCGCCGCCCAGAAGCTGTAATCCGGTCAGCACTTCACCGAAAAGCAAGAACGCGGCGATGATCGAGACAATGGGTTGAATATTGGTCACCATGGCACTTTTTAAGGCGCCAATCATCGGGATTGAGGCGTAATAAAGTGGGATGCCCAAGGATTGCAAAGCAGCGACAGCAATCATCCCCGCCCACCCAACCACTCCTATCGGGAATTGCGGTCCGCCTTTGAAAAAACACAGGACCGGTAAGGCGACCGCCGCGACCAGCGTTAGATACGCGGTGATCTGGATCATGTCATAGCCGACCATTTTGCGCGCCATCCAAACGGCATTCAAAGCGGCGGCGGCGGATGCGCTTAACGCCAAGGCGATCCCGATCGGATGGGCGTTGCCCAAGCTGACGCCAAGCATCATAGCAATGCCGATAAACCCGCCGATAACGGCAACAAGTTTCAAAGTCGGCGGCAGTCGACGATCAAGCAAGGTTTCGATCACGGCGATCACTGGCGGGAAGGTAAAAAATACCAACGCGGCCAAACCGACCGGGATATATTCTACCGATCCAACATTCCCGTAATACATGATCGCAAGCAGGAAGCCGAGCCCTATCACATGGGGGATTAGGTGGCTAGGCAACCGCATATTGCGACCGCTCCCTAAGCAGAAAAGCCAAATGCCAGTGGCCATGACAAGGGCGCGAAAGCTTGCGACCGTGATGCCATTGGCACCACCATCATAAGCGTAGCGGGCAATCGCGATCGCTGAACCGAAACTTACCGCGGAGATCGCGGCAAGGGCAAAACCATTTCTTTGGCGAGAGGCGGACATAACAAGATCAATAGCTGGAAAAAGGGACGCTGCCCATACTATCTTATTTATTTGGTTGGAGAATATTGCTCATGACATTGAAAACTCTCGCCAGTCGTTTTGTATATGAAAACAGATGGATGCGCGTACGCGAAGATCAGGTCGAATGGCCGAGCGGCAGGCGCGATATCTACGGCGTTGTTGAAAAACCGGATTTCGCGATCGTCATCCCGCTAGAAGACGAGCATGTCCATTTGGTCGATCAATATCGCTACCCAATTGGCCGCCGAACCTTGGAATTTCCCATGGGGGCAAATGATCGCGATCATAAGGCAACCTTTGAAACCGTCGCCCGTAGCGAACTACGCGAAGAAACCGGCTTGATCGCCGGTCAATTGCACGATCTCGGCCTCGCATATTCGTCTTGCGGCTACGCCACGGCTTGTTTTCGCACTTATGTCGCGACCGATTTAACGCCGGGGCCAGCGGCGCTCGAACCGGATGAAGAAGGATTGCTGGTGCGGCAGGTCAAACTGGCAGATTTCGAGCGAATGATTTTGAATGGCGAGATTGTCGATGGACAGACTTTGGCGGCTTATCTGCTGTTCAAGATGAAGTGGCCGATACGATCGGTGTAAATGTGCCCGCACCTAAGATCCAACCTTCTTCTTGTTCGATGAATTTTCGTTCTTTCCTGGTCAGTTCTGGCGGACCGGTAAAATCGACTGCCAACAGCCCTTCATTGTCTCGTTTCGCCAGCATCTTTGCGGTTTCCCGTACTTGGACCGCATCTTTGACGTCGTCGTCTTTCGTTCTTATGGGGGTGAGCGAGGGGTAGACTTCTGCCAAAACGATTTTAGCACCTGAGGTTGGCGCCGGCGCCGCCAAGCCAGTTCGAAATGGCCAGATATCCAGATACGGGGCCAGCTCCCGATCCCGCAATAAAGCCAGTTGATAGGGGATGCCCATTAGGGTTTGGCTACCGACGGAGCCGGTGGTGTAGAGTTTCCAGACCGGTTGGGTGCGTCGGACCCAGCGTTCGCAAATGCGTCGCTCCGCCAATTCTGTGTTGCCATAATTTGGTTTTGTCGGACGCAGGTACGAATAAACCCGACCGTGCGGACAGCCCCAAAAGGGTGCGCCGGCAAGCCGCTTGTTTAGATCATTAGCGACGTCGAAACGATTATTGGCGTTATCGGAACTATCCTCGATCCGCTCGCTGAGCGCTTGCCAGGTGGCAAGCCATGGCGGTGATTTTCGATCTGCGAAACCGGCTGCTTTGGCGAAACCGACGGGATAACCGTTCGGAAGATCGAAGCCGAGCAAAACCCGCCGCCTGGCCTTTATCCGATCCAGCAATAGTCGTTTAAGTTCATGAAAAGCTTGCTTTCGTGTCGCCGGGTTCTGCGGCTTCGACAGGCGCAAACGGCCGCGCCGGTCCCGGCTTCCCCGGCAATACCAGATGCTGTCCGCCCCGGTCTTAGGGCTGGCATTGGCGCTCCAATCGACGATCAGGTAATCATCGAACAGCGTCATGGTTTCAATTCAGATCAGAACGCGGCAATCGAACGGAATAGATCGCCATCGCGGCCGAGGCGACGATCGGCCAGACAAACACCGCGTTTCACTACCATGCGGTGATTGGCTTTCTGTGAGGCTTTGGTGATGTCGGCAACCGGATCGCCATCAACGATGAGGAAATCCGCCGCCCCACCTTCTTTGACCCGGCCTTCTTCCGGCAGCCCGATCAAGTCTGCGGCGTTCGCGGTGGAAAATTTCAAAGCATCCGTCGTGCTGATCCCTTCAGCGACCATGAATTCCAGTTCCATGGCATTGTCACCGTGAAGATTGAACGGTGTACCAGCATCCGTACCCATCGCGAATTTGCCGCCTGCCTTATAGAACATGCGAATGGAGTTCTGATGGAACTCGGAGACCCGTTTGGATTTTTCAATTACGTAATCCGGGATACCTTTGCCTTCCATGGCAAGAATATTATGAATTGCGGCCAGGGTCGGAACCAGGTAGGTGCCGCGTTTCAACATTTCTTCGACACATTCGTCATTCATGAATATGCCATGTTCGACACTGTCGATGCCGCCACGGACAGCATTCAAAATGCCTTCGGTGCCCTGCGCGTGGGAGGCCGATTTTTTATTGAAACGTTTGCCTTCCTGGATACCAGCAGCGATTTCTTCCGCCGTATAATGGGCATCTTCCGGATTAACGCCCGGTGTCATTACGCCGCCAGTGGCCATGATTTTGATCAGGTCGGCGCCGGCATGAATTTGCTCCCGCGCCGCTTTGATGACGTCGTCGACGCCATCGGCGACCCGACCCATGCGGTTGCCGTGTCCGCCCGTCATGCAAATGACCCGGCCGGAAGCGCGAATGGTCGGACCCAATTGACGTCCATCGTTGCAGGCATCCCGAACGGCAAATTCCAAATAATCTTTGCCGCCGCAATCGCGAATGGCAGTTATACCACCGGCCAAGGTCGCTTGTGCGCGATCCAAAGCTTTGATGGTGATTTGTCCCGGTAACAGTTTTTCTTGTGCTGTTCCCGGATCGCCTTCCGCCCCTAAACACAAATGCACATGGCAATCGATCAAGCCCGGCAGCAAAGTGCCGCCGCGGGTATCGACGACGGCTTCCTGAAAACCGGAAAATTCATCATCCCCAGCGATTGCCGTGACCGTGCCATTTTCCGTCAATACGGCCAAGCCGTCGTCCAATAAATTTTCACCATCAAAAATCTTGCCGCCTTTGAAAAGCGTTTTCATAAGTGTATTCCCATCATCGTGGTCGCGCGCATCAATGGCGTTTTGTTGCGGCAATTGTTCCAAGCGGCCAATTAACGCCACTGGACCGTATTTGTACATATCTTCTTTGGTAAAGAAGGATATTTTCTTGTTCAATTGCGTTACGATATGATCACATAGGCGGTTGTTCAAATCAGAGGGGCTATGAAAACGAAGCGTACAAATACCAAGATGCGGATCGCAACAGAATCGTTGAAGTTATTCGTTCGCCAAGGCGTCGACGGTACGTCGATCAAAGACATCGCCAAGGCGGTCGGCCTGTCTGAAGGGGCGTTATACCGACATTACGATAGCAAAGATCAGCTGGCTTGGGAGATTTTTCATTTTCACTATACCAGTTTGGCCAAGCTTCTGACTAAAGCGCATCGTCCGCACCGATTGATTGCGGACAAAATTGCGCCGGTGGTGGCCTGTTTTTGTGCGTATGCGGATGAAGAACCAGATGGATTTGCTTATTGTATGCTCTCCCAACACGGCTTTCTGGAACGTTTTGGCCCGGATCCCGATAATCCGGTGCAGGTGCTCTGCGATTTAGTCGAAGATGCCATGCGCAAAGGCGAAATTCCTAAGGGCGATGCGACGATGCTGGCGGCAATGGCCATGGGTGTGGTGATGCAACCAGCAGCTTTTAAGCTCTATGAACGGATTTCGGAGCCATTAAGCGATCATGTGGAAGAATTTTCCCACGCCATTCGGCAAATCCTTTTTGATCGTTAGAATTTCCAGCTGATGATTTTGCCGCCTGTAGGTGTCGCAAGATTCTAAAAACGCCGTTGCTCGCCTGCGGTAATCAGGGTCGCTAAGGGCCCGGGCAATATCGAGACTACCTTTGATCATCACCTTTCCTTCGTCCGAATATTAAATAGTGCCTGGGCAATATGGGTTTGGCGTGACGGAATTTTGGCGACAATATGATTTATGCAGCTACTGGCTTGCACATTTGGTTTCAGCGGCGATAATAAAAGTCGATTATGAGCGTATTTCTAGCCAAACGATTTGCGACTTTTTTACTCACCATGCTGGGGACATCCGTCGTGGTGTTTTTGGTATTGGAAGTGCTGCCGGGCGATCCAGCGCTGACCATTCTTGGGGTCGACGCGCCGGATAGCGCGATTGAGGCGCTGCGCGAGAAACTTGGTTTGGACCGGCCAGCTCATGTCAGATATTTTGACTGGTTTTTGGGTTTTTTGACGGCGGATTTGGGGACCAGTTACACTTATAGCGTCCCGGTAACCGAATTAATCGGCGCCAGTTTGTTCATCACCCTGCCATTGGCTCTGTTATCAATGGGATTGACCATCATTGTGGCGGTGGCAATGGGGGTCTATGCCGCGGCCAATCACAACAAGGTCGGCGACTATGGCGTGATGGGTTTTAGTCAGCTTGGCATTGCGGTGCCCAATTTTTGGTTCGGCATCCTGCTAATTCTGTTGCTGGCGGTGGAGATGAAATGGTTTCGCTCGGGCGGGTTTCCCGGTTGGGAGAAAGATTTTCTCGGCTCGATCAAAGCGCTGATATTGCCGGGTTTAGCCTTGGCGACGGTGCAAGCGGCCATCTTGACCCGGGTGACAAGGTCGGCCGTGTTGGAAGTTTCCCGGGAAGATTTTGTCCGCACCGCGCGGGCCAAAGGCCTGAGCCGGCGGTCGACCCTATGGGGCCATGTCCTACGCAATGCCATGATACCGATGGTGACGATAATGGGGGTGCAGTTCGCCAACCTGCTGGCCGGAACGATTATTATAGAAAGCGTTTTTTCATTGCCGGGGATTGGGCGGCTGATTTTCCAATCGATCTCGAACCGGGATTTGATTGTTGTGATGTCGCTGACGATGATGCTGGCGGGGATGGTGATCACGGTCAATTTCATTGTCGATCTGCTCTATGCGGTGATCGACCCGCGCATTCGGGTGAATGAATAATGGCGATGGAGCAAACATTGGAGACAACTAGCGCGGCACCCGCACCGCCTGGTTTCTGGCATCGGGCCTTTCGCCACAAAAGTTTCATGATCGGTGGCGCCTTAACAACGGCACTGGTGTTGATGGCGACTTTGTCGCTTGTCTGGACACCTTTTTCGGCCACCGCCATCGATACCAAAGCGAAATTGCAGGTACCGGGATGGCAACACATCATGGGCACAGACTTCCTAGGCCGGGATATTTTTTCGATGATTATGGTGGGGGCGCAAAATTCGATCATGGTTGGCGTGGTCGCGGTGTCGATCGGTGTCGTCGGCGGTATTCTGGTTGGCCTAACGGCGTCGGCCCGGCGCGGCTGGGTTGAAGAGGTGTTGATGCGTTTGACCGATCTGACCTTCGGCATTCCAGCAATTCTGATTGCGATATTGATCACGGCGGGCTGGGGCCCCGGCATTTTCAATTCGATTCTGGCGATCGGAATTTACAACATCGCGTTATTTTCTAGGGTCAGTCGAGGTGCGGCGAACGCGATCTGGGCACGGGAATTTGTCCTGGCATCGCGCGCTGCCGGTAAAGCCGGTCTGCGCATCAGCATCGAACATATTCTGCCCAATATCATGTCGGTGATTGTCGTGCAGGCGACGATCCAGTTCGCCATCGCGATTTTGGCGGAGGCGGCATTGAGCTATCTGGGTCTTGGCACCCAGCCGCCGACGCCGAGTTGGGGCAAGATGTTATCGGATAATCAAACTTTCGCCATGCTTTATCCACGCCTGGCGATCTTTCCGGGTCTTGCCATCATGGCGGCGGTGTTGGGCCTGAACATGCTCGGCGACGGCTTGCGCGATTTGCTCGATCCGCGTCTGGCCCGGAAACGGTAGGACAGAATGGCATTATTAAAAGTTGAAAACCTTATCGTCACGCTGACCACCTCACGCGGCAAGGCGGATGCGGTGCGGGGCGTGTCGTTCGAGCTGGAGAAAGGGGAGACCCTGGGCATTGTTGGTGAAAGCGGGTGTGGGAAGTCGATTACCGCCCTATCTCTAATCGGCCTGCTGCCAGAAGGCGCACTGACCAGCGGCGAAGTCCGCTTGGATGGTGAAAACCTGTTGCAAAAAAGCGAGAAGCAAATGTGCGATATCCGCGGCAATCGCATCGCCATGGTGTTTCAGGAACCGATGACATCGCTCAACCCGGTGCACACCATCGGTCGCCAGTTGTCGGAACCCCTGCGTCTGCACCGTCAATTGAATTCCGCGCAGGCGCGGCAGGAAGCTATCCGATTGCTCGACCGGGTTGGTCTGCCGAACCCGGCGGCGCGCTTCGATTCCTATCCGCACCAGATATCCGGCGGCCAACGGCAACGAGTGATGATCGCCATCGCTTTAAGCTGTAATCCCGATATTTTGATTGCTGATGAGCCGACGACGGCGCTGGACGTTACAATTCAGGGCCAAATTCTGGACTTGATCACTGAATTGGTCGATGAAACCGGGATGTCCCTCATTCTAATCAGCCACGATTTAGGCGTGATCGGCGAGACAGTCGATCGGGTGATGGTGATGTATGGCGGGGCAGCGGTTGAGATGGGGGCAACGGACAGTTTGTTCAAACGCCTGGCTCATCCTTACAGCCAAGGTCTGTTCGCCGCCATCCCACGCCTTGGTGCGGCCCGTCAGGGGCGTCTTAGAACAATTGCGGGGACGGTTCCAGATTTGATCGATCTACCGGCCGGCTGCGGGTTTTCCGGGCGTTGCAATTTAGCCGATGCCGGCTGCGCGCAAAACCTACCGCTATTACAAGAAGTGGAAGCAGGGCATTTTGCTGCCTGCCTGAAACTTGAGCGAGCGCTCAAAAGCGCCGAAACGGGTTTGTAGGCGATGACGGATCAACAACCGGTCTTGCAGGTTACCGACCTAAAACGCCGCTATACGCTGGCGCGGGAAAGCTTGTTGAAACCGCCGGGCAGTATCTACGCCCTGAACGGCGTTTCCTTTCAGATTGAAAAAGGGAAGAGTTTCGGCGTCGTCGGCGAATCCGGTTGCGGGAAATCGACTTTGGCCAGATTGGTAATGGCGCTGGAGATCCCAACCGCCGGCGACATCAACATTTTGGGACGCAACGTGAACGAATTGGCGGGAGCGGAGTTGCGGGCCATGCGGCAGCATTTCCAAATGGTCTTTCAGGACCCGTTCGGGTCTCTCGATCCGCGCCAGACAGTGGCCTGGATCGTCAGTGAACCGCTTGTCGCATTGTCAGCTGGGGTCAGTCGGCAGGACCGTAATCGACGCGTCGCTGAAACCTTGGACGCCGTTGGCCTTCGCAAGGCCGACATGGAAAAATTTCCCCATGAATTTTCCGGCGGCCAACGCCAGCGTATCGCAATCGCGCGGGCTCTTGTCACCAGGCCGGAATTAATTGTTGCCGACGAACCGGTCTCGGCTCTCGATGTCTCGGTCCAGGCGCAGGTTCTAAACCTGTTGAAAGATCTGCAGGAAGAATTCCACGTCACCTACATGCTGATCAGCCATGATTTGGGCGTGGTCGAATATATCTGTGACGAAGTCGCGGTGATGTATCTGGGTAAGATTGTCGAGCAAGCGCCGACGGCGGAATTATTTGCCAATCCGCAGCATCCCTATACCAAAGCCTTATTGGCAGCGGCACCGCGCATCGGCGCCGGTCGACGGCGCAATCGCGGCGGCTTGATGGGGGCGGTGATGAACCAGACAGACATCGTACAAGGCTGTGTATTTGCCGATCGTTGCCCCCTGGTCGAAGCCCGCTGTCATGAAATCATACCGGCGTATAAAGTCATTGGCGAACATCACCGGGTCGCTTGCCACCTGGTCTGAATATCCGTGATTGCATTCTTTAGCGACTCTGTGAAAGAATTATCTCTGGAAACTCAAAAAGGGAGAAAACACAGCGAATGAGCGAGGTCGTCAGTATAGAACCCAGCCAGTCCCGGGTGTTGCGCGGGATGGAGAAAATCCGTATCACAGGCAACGCCCACCGACAGAGCAAACAATCATCCGGCTTTTTCAGCCGCCAGGAACTCGATACCATATTACAGGTCTATAGCCGCCAGGTAATGGCTGGCGAATGGTTGGATTATGCCATTGACCACGATGACCGGGCCGCAATCTTCAATATTTATGGCCAGGCCTCGGAACTGCCGTTTTTTCGCGTGCTGAAATTGACCAAATCCTATAAAAAACAAGGGCGGTATCAAGTTAGCGATCGCCATCGCATCCTGAAAACCGCAACTAGTTTGGAAGCGGTTTTGAAAGTTATCGACAAACGAAAGCCGCGATTGGTGCAGTTCGACTGACCGCGGCCGCATCGACATTTTTTGCTTGAATTGAAGTCATGATTTTGTCATGACTGCGCGCCTTTGGTGTAACACGAAAATTAGAGTTTGAACGCGCATGGATCAGGACCAACGACAAAAATTCGCTAGCAATGCCGAATCGGCCGATATTATCGATTTCGCCGAAGCGCGGTCCGTTGATGGCAGCCCGGTCGCGAGCGACCCGACACCAGGCGAGTATAACTATTTCGTTAGGCGCAACGGCCTGCTTTTTGCCGGTACCCATTTATTGGTTGATATTCAAGGCGGCCAACAGCTGGATGATCTGGACCATATTGAAGCGATGTTGCGCGAAGCCGTTGACGCCGTTGACGCCACATTACTGCATCTCGATCTGCATTATTTTGACGAAAATGGCGGTATTTCGGGGGTCGCCGTCTTGGCGGAAAGCCATATGAGCGTCCATACCTGGCCGGAAGTCGGCTATGCCGCATTGGACGTCTTTGTCTGTGGCGAGTGTGACGCTTATCAAGCTGTCCCAGTATTCAAGCGCGCCTTGCGCCCCGATAGCATCCAAGTCAGCGAACATAAACGCGGCCTGAAGGTTTAGTATAGGACCACTCACTTTTCATCCAAGCGAGGTCGCCGGCTATCGCTTGGCGGTCTTGTTATCTCGGCTCATTAATCTGATCCAATGGATAGATCGGTCGTCGCACGTTTTCATAATTCAGCAAACTGTTGTCCGAGGTGGTGACGCCGACCCCATCCAAAGTGATGGTATGCTTGCCGATCGGGGCGAAGCCGGCGCGATAGTGGATGCGGCTTTTCAACAGGACATATTTTTTCCAGCGCGGGTCAATCCCGACGGAGGTGAATATGCCCAGATCCCAGGGTTCATGATGCAACGAAGTTACGACAATTTCCATTCTACCGGTATCTAACACGGCCGTCGGTCCCATGGACACATTGAGGCCGTGATACATCGGTCCGCGTACCACCCATTCGCCATCGCTGAGGACTTTCACTTTGCCGGTGATCGTGAGTGGTTCGCCTTTTCGATCGATCGACGGCATATCGGTTTTGCCGCCCAACTGCAGGGTGACGGTGGTGCCGACGCCCGCCTGTTGCATTTCCAGGACCGCGTCAGGGTCCCAGACCGCGCCCACGGCGACGTCCTCTAATTCCTGTCGCATCACTTCCGTGATCACCGTCATCACATCCTGATTGCCGCCGGAACCGGTATTGTCGGCATGATCGAGCAGAAGGACCGGTCCCTGTTCTAATTCCTTGGCGCGGGCGACGGCGTCAGCCAGCGGTTCGTGCTTGTAAAGATGTTCGTTCCGCTGCTGCCACATCTTGTCGCATAGGCGGTCGACAACTGCCTGAGCGGCGGCTTTGTCGCCGTCCGCAATCACCACGCAGGAAATACCGGCATCGGGAATGTCGGCCAAAGCGAAACCGCCGAACACGGTTGCGGCTAGGATTTCGCCCGATTGTTCCGCCTCCCGGCACATCGCAATCAGGGTTTTCATCGGCTCATCATCCGTGCCTTGCCGCAGGGTCTGCGACAATAACGGCACGTTGCCCCAAGCCATTACCGGATTTTTCGTGCCCGCTATTTTGTCGAATAGGATATCGCCGACCTGGCTGCCGACTTCAAACATGTCGACATGGGGATAGGTTTTATAGCCGATCAGGGCGTCGCAGTTTTCAACCATTTGCGCTGTCAGATTGCAATGCAGGTCACAAGTGACGCAGATCGGCGTATCCGGCGCCACCTCGCGAATGCGGCGTAACAACTCGCCTTCACCGTCAAAGACGTCTTCGCTGACCATGGCGCCATGTAAGTCCAGCATGATGGCATCGCAGCCTTCTTCGACGGCGCCGACGATGGCATCCGCCATCTTGTTGTACGCTTCGGCCTCGACCTTGCCAGATGGCATGGCTTCGGCGGCGACCGGCGTGACAATTTCCATGCCTTCGCGTCGGGCAATCTTCAGATAGGCGCTAAGGGTCATGTTGGTCTTTTCGTAGGCCTCGATCACCTCTTCGCCAAAACACGCGCTCCACGCCTCAAACCGGGACCACGGCGTCGGGACCGGCGAGAATGTATTGGTTTCGTGCTTCATCATCGCCATGACGACGCGCATGGAAGTCTCCTTGAAATGTCCTGAATCTATTTGATTGGTGAAAAGTTTAGCACGGAACCACCGTAAAAAAAGCGCCCGGGACAACACCCGGGCGCTTTTCTATAAGATTTTTCTTGCGCAACTACTCGCGGCTGCCGAACAAGTGCATCAGCATGATGAACAAATTGATGAAATCAAGATACAGGCGCAGCGCACCCATGATCGCCTTTTTACCCATCACGGCAGTGCCGTCACCTTCGAAATACATTTCTTTGATCTTTTGCGTATCGTAAGCAGTCAAACCGGCAAACACCAACACGCCAACAACGGAAATGATCCACTGCAACATCGAGGAGCCGAGGAATATATTGACCACGCTGGCGACGATGATGCCGATCAGGCCCATCATCAAGAAGCTGCCAAAACCCGACAAATCTTTCTTGGTGGTGTAGCCGAATAAACTCATGCCACCAAAAGATATCGCCGTAATCAGGAATACCCGAACGACGCTTTCGCCGGTATAAGCCAATAAGATCGAGGACAATGACAATCCCATCAAAGCAGCAAATATCCAGAACGACGCTTGGGCGGCAACAAGGCTCATTTTATGCATTCGCGCACTTAGCAAAATTACCATGCCCAGCGGCGCAAGCATGATGACCCAGCGGATTGGAGAGCCATAAACGGCCTGGATGTTGGCTACATCACTGGACAGCCAGGTGGCGAAGCCATAAGCGACAATGCCGCTTAGAAACAGCGCCGAGCCCATATAGTTGTAGACCCGCAGCATATAACTCCGCAGCCCTTGGTCAATTTCCGCTCTGGTGCCGGCCCGGGCACCATAACGTCCAGTTTGTGAGCGATTTGGTTGTAAAGCCATGAAGATAGTCCCTTTCAGTCGAAGCTCAATTGTTCAGCGTAAATATTGGTCTTTATGAGCCAAAATGCAAGGAAAACTGTTCTGCCAAGGCAATCAATTTTGCTGATCCTGGTGGTGTGATGGCGCCGAACGCTTATGCTGCAACTTCGCCAAAAAGGGGTCGATTTTGTATATTCTGTGCCGACATCACAAGAAACTCATCTTCTAGAAGCATGCGCCAATTGGCGGTATGGCCATCCAAAGGTTCGGAGGCAACGGCGCAACCACCGTTATCCAGACTTTTTGAGACATACAAACTTGGACTTTTTGCATCGCTCGAATGCCGCAAGGCGAAAACCGTTTCGCCGTCACTAAAAACGCAGGCCAAGCGGTTGGGGCTTCTTATGTCATCCTGCAATTTGGCGATCTGCGCAAGCACCGATCGAAACGCAGCATCTGGCGCATTCTCTAGGTCATTTGCCAATAAAAGCAGGAACAAAAGCTCAGAATCTGTGGTTCCTTTGCGGCTATTGTAAAGGTGATCGGGTAAGCTCGCCTCCAATATTCGGCGAATTCGGGTGAACCCGGCAATCTTGCCATTATGCATAAATGACCATTTGCCATGGCTAAATGGGTGACAATTGCCTTCCGCAATGCCGCCAGAGGTTGATGCCCGCACATGGGCCAAAAGCACCCTCGATCGCACCATTCTACAGATACTCGACAGATTGTTATCTGACCAAGCCGGCAAAACGCTGCGATAAAGCCCCGGCTCTTGGTCCCGGTTATACCAAGCAATGCCGAAACCATCGCCATTAACTGTAAGTTTGGCCTCTTCAGCATTATAGCTTTGCTGCAGCAGCGAATGGCGCGGCGCGACGATAATATTTTCAAGCGGAATTTGCGGTCCGCAATAGGCGGCAAGTCGGCACATCAGGTATTTCCATCGTTTTGGTGTTTAGGTCGTGGCGATAGTCCATGAAAAATACCAAGCTTGTTGCAAATTGCTTCTCAAAATTTCACCGATATGCGGTTTGTTTGAGAAATAATCCCAATAATGTCTTATATTTTCGGACAATTTGTCCAAAAATGCTGTTGGCTTCAACTTATTTATTCATTTCGTAACAATGGCGCCGGTTTTTGTCCAAGAGCGGCAAAGGTGGCGGTGATGCCGGCAGTGATCGTGATGCTCATGCAAATTGCCATGGTTGTGGCGATGGTGGCGGGTGGGAAATACCAACGCCCACCCATGAATTCTGTGACAATGAAATAGGCCGATCCAGTGCCGACAATTGCTGCCAGGATCGCCACCATGAGGCCGAGAATGGCATATTCAAGCAAATAGGCGCCGACAATATTACGCCTGGTCGCGCCTAATACTTTCAGCACCACGGCATCGTAAACCCGGCGGCGATGGCCCGCCGCGACGGCGCCCGCCAGGACCAGGGTCCCGGCGAGTAAGCTAACCGAGGCGGTGGCGCGTACGGCCACGGCGATGTTATCCAATATTCGATTGACGGTTTCCAGGGCGTCGCGAATGCGGATGGCGGTAATGTTGCGATAGGTCCCTGTCACGGTTTTTTCGAGCGCCACTTCCGCCTCAGGATCTGCGGTTGCAGTTGCGACAAAAGTATGTGGCGCGGTTTCCAAAATACCAGGCGAGAATATCAAAATGAAGTTGATCCCGAAAGTTGACCAATCGATGCGGCGAAAGTTACTGACTTCAGCGGTAATTTCGCGGCCTAAAATATTCAAGGTGATATTGTCGCCAATTTTGACCCCCAACCCTTGGGCCGCCTCGTATCCCATGGAAAGCAGCGGCGGTCCGGCATAATCATTGGGCCACCAATCACCTTCGACGATCGTGGAGCCTTTGGGCGGGGTGCGGCGATAGGTGAGGCCGCGATCACCACGTAGGACCCAGGCCACATTTGGCGCCGGAGTTATTTTTTCTGCCGGTATATCGTTGATGCGCGCGATACGGCCTCGCAAGGTCGCGGTGTGGGCGACTTGGTGAACCCCGGGGACAGATTTGGCGAGATCGGAAAATCCATCAATTTGGTCCGGTAGAATATCCAGGAAAAAGAACGCTGGCGCTTGTTCCGGCACTTGCTCTGAAACGAGATATTCAAAATTGGCCCGGATCGCCATCACCGTTACCAACACACTCAGGCCAAGCCCAAAAGACAAGGTCACGCTAATCGTGGCCGCACCCGGACGATGTAAATTTGCCAGTGCCAGTCGCAGTCCCGGCCGATTTACCCGCGGGAGCGATTTTGCAAGCCACATCACGGCCTTACCGGCGAGATAAAAAATAGCGAATGCGATAGCAGCACCAATAACAAAGATGATCGCAAAACGCTGCTCTGATGCCGTGAATATCGCCAAGGCAGCCAACGCAGCGACCGCCAATCCGGTTGCAATGACAAATGGAAGTCGTGGTCGCCCGCTAATGCCGCTCGTCAAGCTGCGAAATAACATGCTGGGCGGGGTTTCGCGGGCCTGCGCCAAGGGCCAAAGGGCAAACGCTAAGGTCGTCAAGATGCCGTAAAACGCTGCCAGGATCAGCGGTTCCGGAAAAACACCCAGCGCGGCGTCGAACGGCAGATAACGCGCCGCAAGGCCCGACAACATGGGCGGTAAGGCCCCGCCGACAACCAACCCAAGGATGATGCCGACGATGGCAATGATCAAGACCTGCCAAAGATAGGTCAGGAAAACCAAGTTAGCCGGCGCCCCAACACATTTATAGATCGCAATAGAACTGATTTTTCCGTCCAGATAGCTTTTTACCCCGTTGGCAATACCAAGCCCGCCGACTAATAGGGCGGTCAAACCAACCAAGGTCAAAAATAGTCGCATGCGATCGATGAAACGTTTCAAGCCGGGGGTGCCGTTGCGCACGTCGCGGACGCGCCAGCCGGCGTTTGGAAAGGCCTCGTTCAGGTCCTTGATCCAAACCGGTAGGCTCGCTCCGTCCGATAGACGTAAGCGGTAGAAATAGTGAATTTGGCTACCTTCGCGAACCAAACCGGTTTCACTAACCGCCGCCAACGCGATCATCACTCTTGGTCCAAGAGTAAAACCGCTGGTGCTGCGATCCGGTTCCTTTAGGATTTCGTCGCGCACTTGCAAGTTCAAGTCACCGATTTGGATCAGATCGCCGACCGCGAGGTTCAACCGGCCGAGCAAGTTACTTTCAACGACGGTTCCCCAATAGCCATCTTTTTTGGCCAATGCGTCCGGCAAGAGCTGCCCTGATTTCAAAGTCAGTTCGCCATAAATCGGATAGACGCCATCGACCGCCTTCATTTCAACCAGGCTTTGCTCACGATCAGGGATGGTTCGGGCCATGGTGCGAAATCCGACCATTTCCGAAACTTGCGCTCGGGCGCGAACATATTCCGCTTGCGCCTCATTCCAGCTTCGGTGGGATAAACGAATTTCAATATCCCCACCGAGTAGTTTACTGGCGTCACTGGTCAGGCCGGCGATTAAAGCTTGGCTAAGATTTCCAACCGTTGCGATCGCCGCGACGCCTAAAGCCAGGCACAACAGGAAAATGCGAAAACCTTTCAAGCCGTTTCGAAGTTCGCGGCGGGCCAGGCGAAAGCTCAATAACAACGGCATAATGATTAAACCGCCGCGGCAATGTTTGCGGTGGCCGGCCCGATTAGACCATCGGCCATCGTAATCACTCGATCGCATCGAGCCGCCAGATTTTCATCGTGGGTGATCAGCAGAAGTGTCGCGACATGCTCTTTGTGAAGTTCGAACATCAGGTCGATAATGGCGCTACCGGTGACGCCGTCCAAATTGCCCGTCGGTTCATCCGCCAGTAGTAGTTTGGGTTTCCGCGCCACCGCCCGAGCCAGCGCCACCCGCTGCTGCTCGCCGCCGGACAATTGTCCTGGATAGTGGCTGAGGCGATGGCTGAGCCCGACCGCGTCCAATCCTTGTTCGGCTTCTTTGAAGGCATTTTTAACCCCGGCGAATTCCAGCGGCATAGCCACATTTTCAAGGGCCGTCATGGTCGGGATCAAATGAAACTGCTGAAACACGATCCCGACATTGTCTCGGCGGAAAAGTGCCAGGCGATCTTCGTTCAGGGTCGACAAATCCTGGCCAGATACCTGAATTTGACCGGAACTTGGACGTTCCAGTCCAGCAATGATTGCCATGAGTGTCGACTTTCCGGAACCGGAAGGGCCAACCAAGCCGATGGCTTCACCTTGATCCACTAACAAATCAATCCCACGTAAGATATCGACAGGCCCCGCTTCACTTGGCAAAGTAAGACGAATATCTTTTAAACTGATCATGGTGCTCATGTACAAAAATCCCAAAGCCGAACCGCGAAACCGATCTGAAGTTCGCCAAGCAAAAGCCTACGCGTATTTGCCATATGGCGGTTTGCAATTGATTGTCAACGGCTTGAGCTTTGCGCTGCTCTGTGCATTTGTCTTTTTTGTGTTGATGGCGCCCGCAAATGCCGCTGCAAAACGGGTAAATATTGTTGCTTTTGGTGACAGTTTGACAGCCGGATACGGCCTGGCGCGGGCGGACGGTTTCCCGAGCCAACTGGAACGCGAATTGCGGAAAAGCGGCCATAACGTGATTGTCAAAAACGCCGGTGTTTCGGGCGATACCAGTGGCGGCGGCCTAGCCCGCATTGATTGGGCGGTGGAGAAAACTACCCATTTGGTAATCTTGGAATTGGGTGCGAATGATGCTTTACGTGGTATAGACCCGAGCGTCACGCGGCAAAACTTGACCAAAATCCTGACTTTATTGCGGAAACGCGATGTTCGGGTGCTGTTAGCCGGCATGTTGGCGCCGCCGAATTTCGGCCGCGGCTACAGAAAGAAATTCGATGCCATCTATCCGGACTTGGCGGACAAGTTTGACGTGCCGCTTTATCCGTTTTTCTTGGACGGCGTTGCCGCCCGACTGCATCTCAATCAAAGAGACGCTATTCATCCGAACAAACGCGGCGTCGCCGTCATTGTCGAGGGTATTCTGCCTTATGTGGAAGACGCCATCGACGATTTGGATTAACGGATGCTGCGATTATTTGTCGGGATTGAACTACCTGACGTCGTCAAAGACTTGTTATTGGATTTGGAAGATCCGGAACTGCCGGAAGTACGCTGGACGACACATGATCAATTTCACCTGACTTTACGGTTCATCGGTGATGTGCATGAAGGCGTGGCGGCGGAAATCTCCGAAGTTTTGGCAACAATAAATGCAGACAGATTTCCCTTGCAACTAGAAGGGATCGACTGTTTTGGTACCAGCAAAAAAGCCCGCATTATTTGGGCCAGGCTGCGACAATCTGACCGGCTCAGCAGTCTACAGCGAAAAATTGAACAGACGTTGGTTGGTATCGGTTTAGAACCGGAACATCGAAAATACCGCCCGCATGTGACGATTGCCCGCTGCCGTAATTTGCCGATGCAGGTTGTCGCCAGTTATTTGGAGCAGCGCGCGAACTTCGTGTCGTCACAATTTCAAGTCAAGAATTTTGCACTATTTACTAGCGAAAATAGACAACACGAAATGGTCTATTTGGCGGAAGATCACTATCCATTGTCAGATTGATCGGTGAACAGATCTCCGTCGTCGTTATCTTCAAATTCGGCATCTTCGAAGTCGGTTAATGGATGCATTTCTGCGACCAAGACCGGTGATGTGCGTGGCAGGACAACGAACGAGCCTTGATCGTCCATCGGAACGGCCGGGCGAATTCGCATTCGCAGCAGGCCGAATATTGCCAACCCGCCGGCAGCTCCAGCGATAAAAGTAAACAGACCCGCCGTCCCCATTATCTTCATGACGGCGGAGGCCGCAAATGGCCCCAGCAACGCGCCGATACCATAAGCAAGTAATAAACCCGCCGCCAGAGGCACGGTGTCGCCGGGTTCGACATGATCATTGGCGTGGGCCACGGCGAGGGGATAAAGGGCATAGAGTGCGCTGCCATAGGCGCTGATCAAAATCAGTATCATTATCCGATCGGCATTTGGATTGACCGTGACAGCGGCCATCGTTGCGGCGACGGCGCAGGTGGCAAAGGCGACGACGATCAAAATTGTCCGCCGGTCAAAAACATCGGACAACTTGCCCACCGGCCATTGCATGATCAATCCGCTTAAAATCGCTAGGGCCATAAATTTGCCGATGCCGGCCGCATCAAAGCCCATCCGCACCGCAAAGATCGGCGCTAAAGTGTAAAAGGCCCCGTTTGCCAGACCAATCACCAAGCATCCGACGACACCGAGCGGTGAAACGGCAAACAATTCGCGAATGCCGAAGTTTCGTCGTTCATAGGGTGCTGGAACCACCGCTTGACCCAAAGCAATAGGGATCAGAGAGAGGGCAAAAAAAGTCCCGATGAGCAGGAATAATTGCGACCCTGCCGGATCCGATATGTTGAGGAAAAATTGCCCGCCGCCCAGGGCGACATAGTTGATGACCAAATACGCGGCAAAGATACTGCCGCGGGTTTTCTGCTCCGCCCGCTCGTTAAGCCAGCTTTCAACCACCATAAACAGGCCGGAAGAAACGACGCCGGCGATAAAGCGTAGCAGGGCCCAGTAAAGTGGATCGACCAACCAGCTATGGCTCATCACGACGGCACAGGTTAGCGCACCAAACCCGATATAGGCCCGTATGTGCCCGACTTTCTGGACGAACCGATCGCAATAAAGGGCGCCGACGATGAAGCCGCCAAAATAGGCCGAACCGATCGCGCCGATCGAAAGTTCGGAGAAATTTTCCAGGTCCATACGGAAACTGATAAAGGTCAGATACAGGCCGTTACCCAATTGCAGTAACGCAACACTGACCAACAATGAAAATACGGAAAGAAGTGCAGCGACCATTAGCAAACTCCCTGGCCGGTTTTCACATTCGAACTTGCGTGATTAGCTCACCACTTCGATAATCACCACAATCGTAAAAAGACAAGCATCCTGCTTGTCCAAATACGACCCTTCGATAGGGTCGCAATTGGGACATTTTCATGATCGCAAAATTGACCGAAACCGCGCGCCAGCAGGCTTTGTCCGAATTGCCGAACTGGTCCCTTATCGCCGGGCGGGACGCCATCGAACGAAAATTTGTATTCGCCGACTTCGATGCCGCTTTTGCTTTTATGACCGAGGTGGCGGCGGAAGCCGCACGCACCGATCATCATCCGGAATGGTCTAATGTCTATAACAGGGTGGACATTGTCTTGACCACCCATGACGCCAAGGGGTTAAGTCGACGTGACATCGATTTGGCGAAATATATCGATGGGATTGCCGGTTAGTTTTCGTTCTCAATATCCAGGGCGTCACCTAAAGGCATATTTCCGCTGCCGGGCTTCAGCGGTTTCTGCTGGCTTTCATGCGGCGCCCAGGCGGTAAGGTATAGGATTTGAAAAGTTGCCGGAATGCCACCATTCGGGTTGGCAAAATCGCGGAAATAGAGTTCAGCCATGCGCTCGAAGGTGGTGCGGCCGGTAAAATTTCGCCGCCTCGCAGTTAAGGCATTTTGCCAACCTAAGCCACGCAACTCCTTCATCAGCGCAAAGGGGTCCGGATATTGGAAGGTGATCTCATCTACATCGACGACCGGAAGGGCGAACCCGGCGCGTTGCAAAAGGGCGCCGGCGTCGCGGATATCAATCATCGGCAGAATGCGTGGACTGACACCGCCGCTGATTTCGCTCTCGGCTACCAACATCGTTTTGCGTAATTCGGTCAAACTGTCGCCACCAATGATCGCGGCCAGGAATAGACCATCCGGCTTCAAAGCCTGGCGGATTTGTGCCAAGCAACCGGGTAGATCATTAACCCATTGCAAATCCAAACAACTCACAATTAAATCCATGCATTGGCTGGCGATGGGTAACGATTCTTCGTCAGCCACGAAGCAAGTCGTTAAAGCGCCGCCTTGGCGAACCATGGTTTCTGAATAATCGCAGGCATAAAGACGATCGATGCGGCTGGGCGGCAAGGCTTCTGAAATTTGCCCCAGATGGCAGCCAATATCCAACGCCGTTTCAAAGGAGCGGTTGAAGTCCAGTAGGCGATCGCAAAGACGAGCCGCAACCTCACGCACCAGAAAATCCGGCCCCTCAGGATCGGGTTTACCTTCCGGTATAGAATTCATATCATAGTATTCGCGCCAGACAATTCCCGCGCGTTCCCGTTGCCGCCGAAAAGTCGCTCGATCGATGGGAGCGGTGGATTGCGGATTGGCGCGCTCGGTCATTCGTCAACTCGAGAAAATTCAAATGTGTGGGTTGTTAGTAGGGTGTCGCAAAACATGAGGCAAGCAACAATTGACCTATTGAGCCGTAGCGGCGACTGGGCGTTGGATATGTTGTTGCCGCCAGTTTGTCTGAAATGCAATGTCGGGGTCGCGCGGCAGGGTGACCTATGCGCGGATTGTTGGGGCAACGTCAGTTTTCTGGCACCGCCCTGGTGTAGCTGCTGTGGCCGACCCTTTGAATTCGAAGAGGCGGCGGCACTTGAAGGAATGTATTGCGGGGATTGCGCCCGCCGGCGGCCCGCCTATGACCGCGCCCGCGCGGCGATGATTTATGATGACGCGAGCCGTGAATTGATTCTGCGTTTCAAACATGCGGATCAAACCCAAGGGGCGCCGAGTTATGGCCGTTGGATGAAACGGGCTGGTGATGAACTAATTGCGGAAGCGGATCTTGTAGCGATCGTCCCGCTGCACCGCTGGCGACTGTTGAAGCGGCGCTATAATCAAGCCGGCTTGTTGGCTTTTGAGATTATTCGCGATAAGGATTGTTTGTTCGTACCGGACCTGTTGCGCAGAGTTGTTGCCACACCCAGCCAAGGTGGAAATCGCGCCAATCGCGTACGCAATGTCCGTCGAGCTTTTGTTATGCGAGAAAAATATCTGGCATTGGTGCAGGGAAAACGGATTTTGTTGGTTGATGATGTCATGACCACTGGCGCCACTGTGGAAGCCTGTTCGCGTGTTTTGTTGCATGGCGGCGCGGTCGGCGTTGATGTTGTGACGATGGCAAGAGTTGTTCGCGCTGAAATTTAGGCTATATACTTAGTTCAAACCTATCTAGCCCATCGGAGTTCCAATTCATGGCGAAAGTTGTTTTGTATACCACAATGTTCTGTCCGTTCTGTCACCATGCCAAGCGCTTGCTGTCGCAAAAGGGTGTGGAGTTTGACGAAATTGATGTCGATATGACGCCTGGTGGGCGCCAGGAAATGATGGCGCGGGCGAGCGGTCGCCACACGGTGCCGCAAATATTTATCGATGAAACCCATGTCGGTGGTTGTGACGAGCTGTATGCCTTAGAACATCAAGGTAGGCTCGATCCATTGCTCGCCGCTGCTTAAAGAGATCGTGTGATGAGCCAATTCAAAGCTGCCTGCGTTCAGCTCAATGCCAGCAATGACATGGACGATAATATTCGCACCTTCAGCGATTTAATCCGCCAGGCCCGCGACCACGGCGCGGATTTTATCACCACGCCGGAATGCGTATCTATGCTGGAAGTTGGGACCAAGAATATCTTTGCCAAGGCGTATCGCGAAGTCGATCACCCGGCCTTGGCGGCGTTTCAGGAATTGGGCAAGGAAACCGGCGCCTGGCTGTTGGCAGGATCATTGTCGGTACAATTGGAAGATGACAAACGTTTGGCTAATCGCAGTTATTTGATCAACCCTGAAGGTGCTGTCGTCGCCAGCTACGACAAAATTCACATGTTCGATGTGAATTTGCCGAATGGCGAGACCTATCGTGAAAGCAAGAATTATCGACCCGGCGAAGAGGCGGTGACGGCTGATTTGCCGTGGGGACGATTGGGAATGACAATCTGTTACGATCTTCGTTTTCCCTATCTTTATCGGGCGTTGGGTCACGCGGGGGCGGATTTTCTGACCATTCCATCTGCTTTCACGCGTCCGACCGGGGCGGCCCATTGGCATGTCCTGATGCAAGCCCGTGCGATCGAAACCGGCTGTTTTGTGATTTCTGCGGCGCAATGCGGTGTGCATGCGGGTGATCGCAAAACCTATGGCCATTCGCTCATTGTTGCGCCCTGGGGCGAGATTCTTGCCGACGGTGGTGAAGAGCCCGGAATTATCATTTCGGAAATTGATTTGGAGCGGATTGGCGATGCCCGAAATCGGGTGCCGTCCTTAGAACATGATCGATCTTTCGGCGGTCCGGCCCTTAAAGGCAGCGTGCCGCAAGCGGCCGAATAATCACAGCAGCGGCGTCAGTTTTTCGGCATAAGCGAACAAAGCCGGGTTACCGCCGGTATGCAGGAACATGAGATTTTCGCCGGCCGCCGCAGACTTTGCCCGGTCGATAAACCCAGCCATGGCTTTCGCCGAATAGACCGGGTCCAGCATCAACGCTTCGCTACGTGCCGCCTGGGTCAGGGCGGCTAAAACCGTGTCTCCCATTTGACCATATCCGGGTGCCAGATGGTCATCGTTTAAACGCACGTCTTCGTCACGGACGGGATTAGGAATTTTCAGCAGTTCCGCAATCTTTTCGCAGTGATCCATAATTCTGGGTCGTTGCAGTGCAGCGTTACGCCGTACGCATATGCCCGTAACCGGTGCCTTCACGCCTGCTGCTTTCATGCCGAACAGGAAACCGGCATGGGTGTGGCCGCTGCCGGAAGGGACAATGAATTCATCAAAAGCGAGGTCACGGGTTTTGGCCTGCGACAAAACTTCGCGGGCCGCGACAACATAGCCGAGTGCGCCTTTTGGCGGATGGCCAGGCGATAGTGGGATAATAAACGGACGTTTGCCTTTCGCCTGCATTTGGTCGGCGATTTCACGTATCCGCGTATCCGCACCGGCTTCGTCCTCACCATCTGGATAACTGTAAAGGGTCGCGCCCAGCAAACGATCTATTAACACATTGCCCGATTGGCGATAAGTATCGTCAACGTTCGGAACTCGATCTTCCAACTGAATGTGAATATCCATTCCCAGTTTCCGTGCCGCCGCCGCGGCCAAGCGGACAAAGTTCGATTGCACCGCACCAGTGATCAAGATCGTATCCGCTTGCTGTTTTTGCGCTTCGCCAAAATAGAACTCAAGTTGGCGAAGTTTATTGCCGCCAAAGGCGATGCCGGTCAGATCATCGCGTTTTACGTGAAGCAATGCAGGGCCCAATTGTTTTGCTAGGTTTGGCATTGCCTCCAACGGCGTCTCACCAATAACAAGCTGGGCCCGTGGCATTTCATCCAGGCAGCCGAACTGATTGTTTTGAGCGGACATCCCCGCCTCCTTCTGTTTCTATCGTGTGAGTACCAATAGCCATTGAGGCGGTGCACGCAAGTCTGAATGTTAAATAAGGTTCGCTGTGCGAAAATTAATGGCAATAACAGGTAATTCGTCTTAATGAACGAAACGGCAAACATAGCGTTGAGGTAAAAGATGAAAGCGTCTGCAAGTTGGATATCGGGACAACGATTTATCGGCGGCTCCGGTAGTGGTCACGGGGTCATAATGGATGGCTCAAAATCAGATGATCCGGGCAGTTCACTCGGTCCTAGTCCGATGGAAATGTTGTTATTGGGATTGGCCGGATGTTCGGGGATCGATGTAGTTCATATTCTGCAACGGATGCGCCAGGAGGTCACTGATTGTCAGGTCGAAGTAGAAGCTGAGCGCGCGCAATCAGAGCCGCGCGTTTTCACGACAATCGTCGCCCGCTATATTGTAACCGGCCGTGGCTTAAAGCTGGACCGCGTCGAAGAAGCGGTTCGCCTGTCGGCGGAAAAATATTGCTCTGCTTCGGTGATGCTGGGGAAAACCGCGGAGATTGTCCGGGAGATTGAAATTCGCGAGGTTTCGTAGGATTTACGCTCGCTTGATCGACCAAGAAAAGTCGGTTGCTTTTTCTAGCATGACGGCGACTGTGCTGCGCAGTTTGGCCCGTTCCAGCATTTTCACCAGTTGTTCGTCATCGGCGTTGCAGTTGACAACAATATCGCAACGGATCGCCAGGTAGGCGGTCAAACTGTTATCGATGCCCATTTCGCCGCGGGCGTCATAGTCCGCTTCGATGCTGATGGAAAAATCATCCAAATCGATATCCATGGCCGCCGCCTCGACTTTCAAGGTTGTGCCAACACAGGTACCGATGGCGGCGCGCAAATAAAAACCGGGCGTCGGCGCGCTATCTTCGCCTCCAATCGTCGGTGGTAGGTCGACGACCGCTTGCCAATCAGCTTCTGAGGAATAAATTTTCATGCCGGGACCGGAGCGAAAAGTTGTTCGATAAGTCCCTTGACCTAAACTTGGGCGTTTACGTAAGGCATCGCCCCCGCGCTGGAACAGAGCTTTAATTTCTAATCGATCTACCATTTTTGCTTCAACAACTAGCGATCCCAATGTCCACCATATTCAGGCAAGCAACTGCGATTCTGTCAGAATTTTAACGCCCTTGCGACCAATCAAGCCGCGCATATCTTCAGCTTTCAATCCTGGATAAATACGCAACGCTTCTGCGATTGCGTTCTTTGCTTCCGGGGTGCTGCCATTGGCACCCAGGATGACCGCCAGCACCACCCGCGAGATTTGGAATTGATCGTCCCGGCGACAGGCGCGACGGGCAATTTCGATAGCTTCACCAGGCCGGTTCATTCGGAATAAGGCATATGCCAGAACGGTTTCCCAATAGGCCAGCCGTTGATCGATTGGGCTAATGGTGATGCCGTGTTTGAGTTTTTCAACGCCTTCTTTGGCCCGACCTATGCTTAACAGGCCAGTCCCGAGCGCGACCCATGCTTGCGCATTCGATGGATCATACTCGACAGCACGATGGAGAAGCTCGAGTCCACGCCTGGTTTGCCCCAAATCGCAAAGTGCGCAACCGACATAACCCAGGACAGTTGGATCCCGATTGTCGATTTTCATGGCTGTTTCGGCTTCTTGTGCGGCAAAACTGTCGGCTTGGTCCGGGTCTGGTGTCATTTTGAACATATTGCCGACTGCCAGTATCAACGAGCGGTAGGCATGTGCGATTGCAAATTCCGGATCGGCGGCGATCGCCTTGCTAAGCAAATCCAACGCTTCGGCAAAAGTTTCGCCACGCCATCCTCGCATGCTAAGGACCCCGTGCGCTTGTTGATAATAGGACCATGCATCCAGACTTTTTGGCGGTTTCCGTTTGATTCGAATGTATTCCGCGCGGGTTAGTTCCGGGCCTAGATGGGTCACGATCTTGTTTGTAATTTGGTCTTGCAGTTCGTCTAGATTTGCGGTCGGCTGCTCAAATCGATCGGCCCATATATGGGTGTCGCTCTCGACATCGATTAACTGAATGGTGACGCGGGAAATTTGACCAACCGGACGCAAGCTGCCTTCAACCACATAACGCACACCAAGATCGGCACCGACCCGGCGTATATCCGGTCGTTGACCTTTATAGGCAAAGACCGAGCTGCGCGAGATGACAAAAAATCCAGGTATCCGTGACAATAAGGTTATCAGATCCTCCGTCATGCCGTCGGTGATGAATTCCAGATTACGGTCTGTCGACATACATTCTAGCGGCAGGACGGCAATAGAAGGCCGTTCGCCGTTTTGCGGTCTGGGGGTCATCGACACGGTGGAATGGCGCCAATCCGAGCTCGGTTTTTCCGGTGCTGCATCGACGGGGATATCTGGTGGCGGAGCGACGCCGAGTTCTTTTAGCGCGGCATCCAAAGCGCCAGAAAGCTGAACGCCGGCTTGGTTCAGTTGACGAGCCGAGTTTATGGCTTGTTGTTCCGCCTCACTGGTTCGATTGGCGTGGCGCAATTGGGTAATTAACATTGCATGTGCAGTTTCGTTTTCCGGTGCCACAGCCACCATCGCGCGCGCGTGCGGAAGGGCAGCGTCCGGCTCACTGCTTAGCCGTTCGACGAGGGTTTGCCGAATTTTCAAATGAAGATTGTTTAATTCTTCCCGCTCGGCGATGAGCCAGGCCTGGAACTCATGCATGTCAGGCTGATCCAGGCCCGCAAGCAAATTTTCCACCAACTGCTGGGCAACGTTCTCCAATTCGTCAGTAGAGATTTTATTTAGGGCGCCAAAAGACCGTTTGCGTAAGTCAAGGATATCAACAAGGGCATCTTTAGCTTCAAAACATACGGAATTGCGATCGGCTTTGATATGCGGGTGATCTTTGTCCAAATCGACGAGGCCGCGAATTTTCGACAAACTCCATCGTAAGGCGCCGCGAGGGTCGTCCGGTAAGTGCCAGAACATGGCGCATAACTTGTCGCGTTGGTGGGTTCGGCCGGTGATCGCTAGATAGGCCAATAGCGCACGTGTTTTCTTGCTCCGCGGCATCGGCATATTGTTGCCATCCACGAAGACTGCCATATCGCCAATGAATTTTAGCGCCAATTGCGGCTTATCGTCCGCCAAACCAATTTCACCCTGATCAATATCATTAAGTCGAATACATCGGATTATAGCAAATAACACACTCAGTTATAAATGGGGTCGTTCATTGTGCGACAACCTTGTCGTTGCGAAAAACTTTGCGAGGGCTAAGTTTCGATTGCTCGGTTGGTTAATTCCCACCTTCATTCTTGATCGCGCAAAGCCGCTGTCTTACCGCCATTGTTGGCACCGTATCGACGATTTGCTCATAAGCAAGCACCTGCAAATAACGCTCAAAATAATTGCGGAGCTCATTTTCCCTCAGTAAAAAGTCTGGGCTAGAGGGCTTGCCGAATTTCTCGTTGCCGACCGCAAAGGTCTCGTAAATCAGCACGCCGCCTGGCGCCAGCGCTTCGACGAGATCGGGAAATTGCGGGCGATGAAGGTAATTTGTGACAACAATGCCTTCAAACTGCAAACCGGAAAACGGCCAGCCGGCCAGTTCCAAATCAGCCTCGATCACGCCTAAAGCCTTGTGTTCGGCGATGTCATCCAGCCCGCTGGTATCGATATCGACGGCGGTTACCTGAAAACCATTTGCCAAAAAATAACGGGCATGGCGGCCTTTTCCGCAGGCTACATCAAGGATTGCACCGGGTTTTGCAATCATTTCAGCGAATTTCCTGACCCACTCAGAAGGTTCCAGGTTGCGATGATCAGGCGTCTCAGTCATATCAACTTCGTTCAATTTTCCCGGTTAAAACTTGCCGAATTCATGATTCAATGCCATTTATCATCGAACAAGGCGCATTTGGAAGTAAGATAATGCAATTTTCCATTGGAGATAACGGTTTAGATGATTCTTTTCGATCTTATATGCGATGACGGTCACGCTTTCGAAGGTTGGTTTCCTGACAGCAAGGGCTTCGACAAGCAACGCAAAAATGGCATTGTCGAATGTCCCGTTTGTAGTAGCACGGCAGTCGAAAAGGCACTTCAGGCGCCCAACGTGTCGACATCTCGTAAGAAGGAAGCCACCAACGCAAAACGGCAAATGGCGGTCGCGATGACGGCATTGCAGGAAATGCGCCGGGAAGTCGAAAAAAGCAGCGATTTTGTCGGCGCAAATTTTGCCGAAGAAGCCCGTAAAATACACTATGGTGAAACTAAAAAACGCGACATCTACGGCCAAACCAGTTCACAGGAAGCTGAGGAACTGATTGAAGAGGGTGTTGATTTTTCCGTCGTGCCTTGGGTCGATCTACCAGAAAATAAGGCTTAACCAGAGACGGCCTTTCCTCAACTAACGCCATAATTTTCAACCGCCTGATTTCTGTCCAAAGGCCAGATAATTGACCGCTTTGTCACGACTGAACCGCCACTCACGACTAAGTGGGCGGTAAACCATGCCGGTGACGTTGTTGAGATCGATCCCGGCGATTTTGAGATGTCGGTTGAGTTCGCCGGGCTTCACAAATTTTTCGAATTCATGAGTACCGACCGGTAGTAATCGCAAAACATGCTCCCCCAATCCGATGGCCAGTGCATAAGCTTTTGCCGTTCGGTTCAGGGTCGACAATGCAATGGCGCCGTTGGCCCCGAGCAATTTGCCACAGGAAGCAATAAATGCTGGTAAATCCGCCACATGTTCAACAACTTCCATGGTTACGATGGCATCGAATATTTCACCTTCCGCGACCAATTCTTCGGCAGTCGTGCAGCGATAATCAATATTCAGCCCGGCGTCGTGCGCGTGCTGCCTAGCGATCTCGATGCTGTCTTCGGCGGCGTCGATGGCGACCAACCCGGCGCCCAGACGACACAAAGGTTCCGAAATTATCCCGCCGCCGCATCCTAGATCGAGAATACGCAAGCCTTCAAACGGGCGAACTGAAGCTTGGTCGAGGTCAAAACTGTCGCCAAAACGCTGCCGAATATAGTCTAGACGTAAGGGGTTCATTTCGTGCAACGGGCGCATTGGGCCCATTTCGTCCCACCAATTGGCTGCCAAAGCGGAAAATCTTTCAATCTCCTCCGGATCGACTGTGCTAGTTTGTGTACTTGAATTCGTCATTCCGTTGTCTCTTTGCTTGTGTGCGAGAATTGCATTGAGTATGAATAGCGGCGCTTGCGTGAGCAAGCTTCCAGGGACGAACAATCTTTCGAGAGGAGTATCGGATTGTCGGTGAGACGGCAACCGATAGGTGCGGGTATGGCACGAGTTGTAATGAAATTTGGCGGGACCTCCGTCGGTAATGCGGAGCGAATAAAAAACGTCGCCGAACGGGTGAAGGCAGAACATGACGCTGGCAATGAAGTCGCGGTTGTGGTTTCCGCGATGTCCGGGACAACGAACCGCTTGATCGATTATGTCCGCGAAACCAGCGTCATGCATGATGCGCGAGAATACAACACCGTGGTTTCCGCTGGCGAGCAGATCACAGCCGGTCTTTTGGCGATGGCGTTACAGGAACTTGGTATCAACGCACGTTCCTGGCTTGGTTGGCAAATTCCTATACATACAGACGATATACATACTGCCGCACGGATCGAACGGATCGATACGACGGCAATGATTGAACGTTTTCAACAAGATCAAGTCGCCATCGTCGCTGGTTTTCAAGGCTTGAGTCCAGATAATCGTATAACTACTTTGGGGCGCGGTGGCTCGGATACCACGGCTGTTGCGTTGGCAGCTGCCCTAAATGCGGATATTTGTGATATCTATACTGATGTGGATGGCGTCTATACCGCCGACCCCCGGATAGTAACAAAAGCGCGGAAACTGGACCGCATCACCTATGAGGAGATGCTGGAAATGGCCTCGCAGGGGGCAAAAGTCCTGCAAACTAGATCGGTGCAGCTGGGCATGACCCACGGGGTCCGATTACAGGTTCGATCGACATTTTCGGATGCTCCGGGAACATTTGTTGTAGATGAGGATGAAATCGTGGAACAAGCAGTTGTCAGCGGCATTACATATTCTAGTGATGAAGCAAAAATTTCTTTGATGAATGTGGCCGACCGGCCCGGTGTGGCGGCGGCTGTATTTGGTGCCTTGGCTGACGCTTCGATCAATGTCGATATGATCGTACAAAGCGCCTCGGCGGATGGCACAAAGACCGACATCACCTTCACGGTTTCGCGGACGGACTTGGATCGCGGCATGAAAGTGATAGATGACTTAAAGGATCAAGTTGGCTATGAAGAGGTCAACGCCGCGCGCAATATCGTCAAAGTGTCGGTGATCGGCGTCGGTATGCGTTCGCATGCCGGGGTGGCCAAAAGCATGTTCCAGGCCTTGGCGGAAAAGGGCATTAATCTGCAGGCGATTTCAACGTCTGAGATCAAGATTAGTGTTTTAATAGATGCTGATTTTACCGAATTGGCGGTGCGAACTTTACATTCCGCCTATGGTTTGGATGCAAACTGATCTCAGGTTCGAATTAGAGTGATTTTTGCCAGAACCTAATCTGGACCTTATTCTGTTAAGAGGCAGGAGCAATACGCAACTATGTCGTCGACGCCTATCAATCTGTTGAATCTACTGCGCCGCCTGCGTGCCATTATGGCCGGGCCGGATCTGGCTCAGGCACGCCTGGATCAGATTGCCACTTTGATCGCGCGTGAAATGAAAGCGGATGTGTGTTCGGTATATTTGCTTCGTGGCGGAATTTTGGAATTGTTTGCCACCGACGGCTTGCGTCCGGAAGCGGTCCACCAAACAACGCTGGCGATTGGCGAAGGGTTGGTCGGTATGATTGCCGCGCAAGCGCGATCTTTCGCTTTGTCAGAGGCCCGTGAACATCCGAACTTCGCCTATCGCCCGGAAACCGGCGAAGATTCTTATCACTCCTTGATGGGCGTGCCGGTATTGCGCGGCGGCCGCGTCATGGGTGTGCTGGTGTCGCAGAGTATTTTGCCCCGGGAATATTCCGACGATGAAGTCGAAACCATGCAGACGGTCGCCATGGTAGTTGCCGAATTGGCATCAACGTTGTTGCAAGATACCGCCGAACGCAGCCGCACCACTACTGACGGGCCATTGCGTTTGACCGGCATAATTATCAATGAAGGTTTGGCCCACGGCGAAGCAGTTTTGCACCAGCCGCGAATTGTGGTCGAGAAACACGTTGCCGACAATATCGATGAAGAGTTGACGCGACTGGATACGGCGTTAGTTAATTTGCGCGAGCAAGTTGAAGGCATGGTCGAGACGGCGGATTGGGAATCGTCCGCTGAATCTCGTGAAATACTCGAAACCTATCGAATGTTCGCGCGCGACCGGGGTTGGATGGAACGCCTGCGCAAGGAAGTGCACGACGGTTTAACAGCAGAAGCGGCGGTCGAGCGCGTACAAGTCGATCATCGGGCCCGAATGTCTGAAATCAGCGATCCATATTTGCGTGAACGTCTTTATGATCTGGAAGATCTTTCGAACCGCATGTTGCGGCACCTCACCGGTAATGGGAACGGTGCCAGCGCCGAAGACTTACCGGAACAAGCCATCCTGATCGCACGCAATATGGGGCCGGCGGAGTTGCTCGACTATGACCGTTCACGACTGGTCGCATTGTTATTGGAAGACGGCTCTCACACCTCCCACGTCGCTATTGTCGCAAAAGCATTGCGTTTGCCGGTTGTCGGCCGATTGCCACGGTTGTTGGACCGGGTCGATCAAGGCGATGATATCGCGGTTGATGGCGATCATAATCAAGTCTTTGTGCGCCCTGGCGATGATGTTTGGGATGCTTTCCGCGAAAATCTCGCCATTCGCAACGCGCGGGAAGCAGAATATGCCGAACTGGCTAATGCACCAGCTGAAACCAAAGATGGTGTCCGCATCACCATGTCAATCAATGCTGGTTTGTTGGTCGATTTACCACATCTCGACGATACCGGCGCGGATGGGATCGGTCTCTACCGCACAGAATTGCAATTCATGGTCCGCGCGACCATGCCGCTGGTACAACAGCAGGCGGAGATTTATGGCCGAGTTTTGGACGCTGCCGGTGACCGCCCGGTGGTTTTCCGCACCTTGGACGTTGGTGGTGACAAAATATTGCCGTATTTGACACGTTATGATGATGAACAGAACCCGGCGATGGGATGGCGTGCTATCCGCCTCGCCCTTGATCGCCCGGTATTATTGCGCATACAACTCAGAGCTTTGTTGAAAGCGGCGTCCGGACGTAATTTGAAACTGATGTTCCCGATGATTTCCGAAGTTGCGGAATTCGATGCAGCCCGCACATTGCTGGACAAGGAAATGTCGCGCTTGCAGCGGTTGAAAGAAGAATTGCCCAAAGATGTCAAGATCGGCACCATGCTGGAAGTGCCAGGATTGGCATGGCAGCTGGACGCGTTATTGACGCGGGTGGATTTCGTCTCGATCGGCAGCAATGACCTGATGCAATTTTTGTTCGCCAGCGATCGGGGTAATCCGCATCTTGCGGGGCGTTATGATGTCCTAAGCCCAGCTGCCTTGTCGTTTCTTCGTGATGTTGTCGGCCGGTGTGATGACGCCAATGTCCCTGTCAGTTTGTGTGGTGAAGCCGCCGGCGGAACGATTGAAGCCATGGCCTTGATCGGTTTGGGATTGCGACAAATTTCGATGAATGCAGCGTCGATGGGTAAGGTCAAGATGATGGTGCGCAGTTTGGACACCAACAAATTGTCGGCTTTTATGGAACCGTTATTCGATCGTCCCGATCATTCTCTGCGTGACGCTTTGACTAGCTTTGCGGAAGAACAAGGGGTGAGCATATAATGGCGGAAGACGATCACATTGAAAATTCGCCCTATCAAGGGGTCGGCCGTGAATTACGAGATATCCGCGAAGCGCAAGGATTGCGTTTGGAAGACGTCGCCGCTGATCTGCGCATTCAATTAGATTTTCTCGAAGCGTTGGAAGCAGGGCGCTACAAGGATTTGCCGGGCGCAGCTTACGCGGTTGGATTTCTGCGTACCTACGCTAGTCGATTGGGCATGGATGCGGGAAAGGTTGTCGAGGAATTCAAGGAAGAACAGGCAATCGCTCTGCAACCGAAACCGCTGAATTTCCCACAGCCGGTTGAGCGATCGCGCCGGCCGTCTTTCGCCTTGGTGTTGCTGTTGCTGATACTAGTACTGGCAGGTTATGGAGGTTGGTGGTTTTATCAACAAAGCGGACAAACGACGAAGTCCGAATTGGTTCCTGCCGTCCCTAGTCGTTTGGCGGCGCTGGCAAAAGAAACACCGACAAAGCCTGTGATAGCGGAAAAACCAATAATTGAGAAACCAACAATTCCACAACAGTCAGCGCCGCTGCCGGAACTGAATAACCAGACTAAAGACGCCAGGACTAAACGTGAAGCGCCGGGCATTGCGGAAGCGGACAACAAACAGATCAATGATGCGCCCAAAGCGGTTGTGCCAAAAGCTTTAGTGGATGAGACCAATCCGGCGAATGTAGAGAGTTCAAAAACCACCCAAAATATTGACACGGCAAAATCCGAAGCCGATGTCGTACAAACGCCGACACCGGAAACCGCAGTCCCGACACCGGTTGAAGAGCCGGCAGTAAAAACCGAAGCACCCAACCGCGATACGAATAGCGATCAAGACAACGAAGACGTTGATACCGCGCCGGTGCAACCGCAAATTCAACAAGCCTTGAAACAAAGCCAAGCGGAGGCGCCGGCACCGCCGGTCGCGCCGACCACAATTGCGACGGCCACGGGCGCGGAGGCAAATGCAACTGCTGCCGAAAACATTTCAACATCGCAAACTTTTGGCGCCGCGAATAAAGACGGCCGCATTGTCTTGCTGGCGCGTGAAGATAGTTGGATTCAGGTCAGAAGCCGGACTAATGAATTATTGTTTACCCAATTGCTGCGGTCTGGGGACCGATACATGGTGCCGAACCGGGACGATTTGTTGCTGACCACCGGGAATGCTGGCGGATTGACTATTCTTGTCGATGGCAAGGTAACGCTTCCGCTTGGCAAAATTGGTAAAGTAAGCCGGGATATTGCCTTGCAACCAGCGAAACTGTTGCCGCAATAGGCCTGATCCTGCTATTGAGCGAGCAGAGTAATGAATAATTAGCCCCGACCGCAGATCGATCACTAGGACATAATCATGAGCCTGAGACCTTACCGCGATATTCAGCGTCGAAAGACCCGCCAGATTGCCGTTGGTAATGTCATGGTGGGTGGCGATGCGCCGATTTCGGTGCAGACGATGACCAATACGCCGACGATAGATGTAGCCGCCACGGTGGCGCAGATCAAGCGCGCCAGCAAACAGGGCGCCGACATCGTTCGGGTTTCCTGCCCGGATCAGGAATCTGCTCTGGCATTGAAAGATATTGTCCACCAGTCGGATGTGCCGATTGTCGCCGACATTCACTTTCACTATCGCCGGGCTATTGAAGCGGCGGAAAGCGGAGCCGCATGCTTGCGGATTAATCCTGGCAATATTGGCTCTAGCGCGCGCGTGCGTGAAGTTGTTAAAGCGGCGAAAGATCACGGCTGTTCTATGCGCATCGGTGTCAATGCGGCATCGCTGGAGCGGGATTTGCTGGAACGCTATGGCGAGCCCTGTCCGGAAGCGATGGTCGAAAGCGCCCTCAGTCACGCCCGGATTCTGGAAGATAACGACTTTTTCGATTTCAAAATCTCAGTTAAAGCCTCCGACGTCTTCCTTGCGGTTGCCGCCTATCAAGGTCTTTCGGAAGCCTGCGATTATCCTTTGCATTTAGGGGTGACGGAAGCCGGTGCACAGCGAATTGGTTCGGTTAAATCGTCAATCGGAATTGGCTCGCTGTTGTGGGCCGGCATTGGTGACACCATCCGGGTCTCACTTTCTGCCGATCCTGACGAGGAAGTCCGCGTCGGCTTCGATATTCTAAAATCTTTGGGACTGCGGCACCGCGGTGTCAGTGTGGTGTCTTGCCCGTCTTGCGCCCGGCAAGCCTTTCCGGTAATCAAAACCGTCGAAACCCTGGAAGAACGTTTGGCCCATATCACTGTCCCCTTGACGCTATCGATCATGGGTTGCGTCGTGAACGGCCCGGGCGAAGCACGGGAAACCGACATCGGTCTGACCGGTGGTGGCGCCGGCAATCATATGATCTATCTCAGCGGCGTCGTCGATCACAAAATAACCGACGACAAGATCATTGATCACATTGTCGATTTGGTGGAAGACAAGGCGGCACAATTGATCGCCGCGAAAGAGCTAGAAAATCCCGATCATCCTCAACCGGCAAAAGTTGTCGGATCTTAACACTAGGAGCATTGTTGTGGCGAAGCTGCAGCCCGTACGCGGCACACACGATCTTGTGGGCGAAGACGCCCGGCGATACGCGCATGTTGTCGAAACCTCCAGGCGGGTGGCGCAGCGTTACGGGCATGAAGATATCGCCCCGCCGATTTTTGAATTCACCCCGGTTTTCGCGCGCACGATGGGAGAAGGCTCCGACGTCGTGCGCAAGGAAATGTATACTTTCACAGATCGCGGTGGCGAAGAGATTACCTTGCGCCCGGAATTTACCGCTGGTATAGCGCGCGCCTTTATTTCTGGTGGCATGCAACAAAGCTTGCCATTGAAGTTTTTCGCCGCCGGTCCAGCCTTCCGCTACGAACGCCCACAGAAGGGACGTCAGCGCCAATTCCATCAGATCGATGCGGAAATTCTGGGCGTTGAAGAACCTCAGGCGGATATTGAAATTATTGCCTTAGGGGCCGATATCCTGCGCGAACTTGGCGTGCTCGATAAGTGCGTGCTGGAAATCAATAGCCTGGGCGATCCGGAAAGTCGGGCCGCCTACCGCGACGCCCTGGTCACCCACTTTTCGGCCCACAAAGAAAAACTATCGGAAGATAGCCTGGACCGCCTGCATCGCAATCCCTTGCGTATTTTGGATTCCAAAGATACCGGTGATCAGGAATTGGTCACGACGGCGCCGAACTTGCAAGACTACATGAACGATCATTCGAAGGCGTTTTTTCAAACCGTGCAAGACGGTTTGAACGCCCTTGGGATCCCCTTCCAAGTGAATGATCGATTAGTACGCGGCCTTGATTATTACACGCACACCGCCTTTGAATTCATCACCGATGCCTTGGGCTCGCAAGGCACGGTGATCGGTGGTGGGCGCTATGATGGCCTTATCGAAACTTTGGGCGGTCCACCGACGCCGGGAATTGGATGGGCTGGCGGCATTGAGCGGCTTTGCATGTTGATCGATCGCGTGCCGGAAGCCCAACGTCCGGTCGCTATCATTCCAATTGGGATCGAAGCGGAAGCCCAAGCGCTTACGCTTGCGCATGTGCTGCGTGGGCACGGCATCGCGGTTGAACATGGCTATCGGGGAAATTTGAAGCGCCGGTTGGTCCGCGCAAACAAAAAGAACGCCCGCTTAGCGATTATTATTGGCGAAGACGAACTGGCCCGTGGTACCGCTACGGTGCGTGACTTAGATAGCGGTGAACAGATCGATGTTGCGTTTATTGACCTGCCGCAGAAGCTTGCAAGCCAACTTGCTCTGGGAGCCTAGAAATGATTTCGCCGGAACAGGTCGACCACATCGTCCGACGATTTTCCGAGCTGGAAAGTGAACTGGCAGCAGCTGGCGACAATGGCGAACTGATGGTTAAGCTGTCGAAAGAATATGCCGAGCTGTCGCCAGTGGCCCGGGCAGCGATTTCTGTGCAGATAGCCTGGCAGGAACGTGATGAACTACAGGAAATCCAAGGCGATCGGGAAAATGATGATGACATGCGGGCGCTTGCCGGCGAGGAATTGGCTGAATTAACCGATCGACTGGCGGGATTGGAGAGCGATCTTCAACTGATGATGCTGCCAAAAGATGCGGCGGACGAAAAAAGCGCGATTTTGGAAATTCGCGCCGGCACCGGTGGCGATGAAGCGGCTTTGTTCGCCGGCGATTTGTTGCGAATGTATCAGCGTTATGCGGAACAACATAACTGGAAATTGGAACTGATGAATGTCAGCGAAACTGATCTTGGTGGTTACAAGGAGGTCGTGGCACTTATCACCGGTAAAGGTGCCTTCGCCAAAATGAAATTTGAATCCGGTGTTCATCGGGTGCAACGGGTGCCAGATACGGAATCCGGCGGTCGTGTGCATACCAGCGCCGCCACTGTCGCGGTACTGCCGGAAGCCGAAGAAGTTGATGTGCAGATTGAAGACAAAGATCTTCGGATCGACACCTTCCGGGCTCAAGGTGCCGGCGGTCAGCATGTCAATACCACTGATAGTGCCGTGCGTATCACCCATATCCCCACCGGGGTCGTCGTTTCGCAACAGGATGAAAAATCGCAACATAAAAACAAAGCGAAAGCACTGAAGATCCTACGCTCGCGTATTTATGAAGCGCAGCGCGAGCAGGCGGACAACGAACGGGCCGAAAGTCGACGGGAACAGGTTGGCTCCGGCGACCGCTCCGAACGCGTGCGCACTTACAATTTTCCGCAAGGCCGGGTGACCGACCATAGGATCAATATGACGCTCTATAAACTCGACAAGATGATGGCTGGTGAAGCGGTCGATGAAGTTGTCGACGCCTTGATCGCTGATGACCAGGCGCGGAAGTTGGCGGCGTTGGAAAATCAGGGTTGAGCTTATGCCACAAGGGCATGACGCGCGAACTCTGCTACGCTTGGCGGTCAAAACATTGGCCGATGCTGGTATCGAATCGGCAGTTGTCGATGCCCGTCTGCTCTTTCAGTTTGTCGCGCAGGTAAGCCGGGAAGATTTAGTTCGTGACCCGGAACTGGAACTTCCACTTGCCTCGGTTGTTGTTTTCAACACCCTCATCGACCGTCGTGCCCGGCACGAACCGGTATCGCATTTGCTTGGTGAACGAGAATTTTGGGGGCTGCCGTTCAGTGTCTCCAGCGCCGTACTTGATCCCCGGCCGGACAGCGAAACCCTGGTCGAAGCGGTTCTGTCAAAACTTGATGATCGCAACAAACCAATGCGAATATTGGATTTGGGCACTGGTTCCGGTTGCTTGCTGCTGGCTTTATTGCATGAGTTACCGAATGCCTGGGGCGTTGGCATCGACCTGAGTGGGGATGCGATCGAAATTGCCAAGACAAATGCAGTAGCCTTGAAATTATCTCCACGCGCGACATTTTGCCGCGCCAATTGGTTTGCTCCGATTGCCGGTCGGTTCGATTTCGTTGTTTCCAATCCACCCTATATCGTTGACCATGAAATCGACATGCTTGAGCCTGAAGTTGCCTCACACGAACCGCGCCTAGCCTTAGCGGGAGGGCCGGATGGACTTGCGGTTTATCGCCATATAATGAGCGGAATCAGCGGTTTATTGATTGATCGCGGCTGGCTTGCGCTGGAATGTGGGATCGGCCAATTCGACAATGTTACAAGTTTGTGTTCGCAGGCCGATTTAACCACGGACGCGGCTATTCGCGATCTAAATGGGGTCGCTCGTGTGTTAATGGCGCAGTTCAAGGAATTTTGCTAAAGAAAAAAATATTCAAAAAACTATTGGCATTAACGCCGCTGGAGGTTAGGTTGTTCTTGAACGTGACGCCATAAGCTTCATTGATTTGATAGGCCGGGCGGCGACTTTTCCAGGGCAAGGTTCTGAATTGTTAAGTGGTAACACCGCTTGTACAGGAACTGAACTGTGCAGTAATCGAGTTGTTTGAACTGTGTTGTTGGTGCTGTGGTCTGGTTTGTAAGACGTTCGCTATTTTTAACAAAACAACTGTTTTGGGATCATGAGACAAAACTCGCCTCAAAAGCGTGGTCGCGGCCGTAATAACGGTCGCCGTCATCAAGGAAACAACAACAACGCTAACCGGAATTTGGAAAGCAACGGCCCGGAAGTAAAAATTCGGGGGAACGCGGCTCACATCGCGGAAAAATATCAAGCGCTTTCCCGCGACGCTGCGGCATCGGGTGACCGGATATCCGCTGAAGGATATTTGCAGCATGCGGAACACTATGTCCGCATCGTACAAGCCGCTCAAGCGCAAGCGCAGGAACGCCAGCAAGCCGCTGAGCAGGAACGTAAACAGCGCACCGAGCAACAGACTGCCGAGCAATCTGAACCTGCTTCGAAGGAAGTGGAAAAGGCACCAGAGCCTTCGGTGGAAGCGCCGCAGCCGGATGTGCCGGACGATGCTTTCAAGGGCCTTCTGAAAGACACACCGACGGGTGAAGCGAAATCCGTAGAGCAACCGGTCGATAGTACCGCCAGTGACGAAGACAACGAAGAAGTTGAGGCAGCAGCGGTGAAAAAACCGCGCCGCCGGGCACCACGTCGAAAACCGGTGCAAGAAGAAGCGGCTGGTGAAGAAACGCAAGAAGAAAAACCGGAAGCTGCTTCCGCCGGATAGACGTGCGGTGCGTAGGCATGTTAAAATCGGACCATAGTTAGAGTCTGAACAAATGGGGGAGTTTGCGAATGGCGTTGGTATCACTGCGGCAGTTATTGGATCATGCTGCGGAGAACGACTATGGCGTTCCTGCCTTTAATATCAACAATATGGAACAAATGCTGGCGATTATGACGGCGGCGGACGAAACCGATTCGCCGGTAATCATGCAGGCCAGCCGTGGCGCTCGCGAATATGCCAATGATATTGTACTAAGTCATCTGATTAAGGCGGCAATAGAACTTTACCCGCACATTCCAGTTTGCATGCACCAGGATCATGGCAATGAACAAGCCACCTGTATGTCGGCGATTACCTATGGCTTTTCATCCGTGATGATGGACGGGTCGTTGGAAGCGGACGGGAAGAGCCCCGCCAGTTACGAATACAATGTCGACGTCACCCGAAAGGTTACCGAAATGGCCCACATGGTCGGTGTCTCCGTTGAAGGGGAACTCGGATGTTTAGGCTCGCTTGAGACCGGCGAGGGTGAAAAAGAAGACGGCCACGGCTTTGAAGGCAAGCTGGACATGGGTGCGCTTTTGACCGATCCGGTACAAGCGGTGGATTTTGTGGAAAAAACCAAGGTCGATGCGCTGGCGATCGCGATCGGCACCAGCCATGGTGCCTACAAGTTCACCCGCGAGCCGACCGGCGACATCCTCGCCATCGACCGGGTGAAGGAGATCAATGCCAAGATGCCGAATTTGCATCTGGTCATGCATGGCTCCTCCTCCGTGCCGCAAGCGTTGCAGGATGTGATGAACCAATTTGGTGGTGAGATCCCGCAAACTTACGGGGTGCCGATTGAAGAAATTGAGATTGCCATCAAACATGGGGTTCGTAAGGTCAATATCGATACCGATAACCGCATGGCCATGACCGGGCAAATTCGTAAAGTTTTTGCGGAAAACAAGGGCGAATTTGACCCGCGCAAATATTTGAAACCTGCGATGGCGGCGATGACGGAACTTTGCAAGGATCGCTACCAGCGTTTCAATTGCGCAGGCAACGCCTCTAAAATCAACGCTTTGCCGCTTTCGGAAATGGCCTCTCGCTATAAGGCCGGCAGCCTAGAGACGAAAATCCACTAAGGATTCAGGCGACAAGATTTTCCAACATTGGTGCAAATTCGCGGATATTTCGGGTCGCCACACCGGCGACTTTACCAGCTTCATCCCAGCGGCGAATGCGAACGGCATCCTGCCAATAAGGCGAGGCCATGAATTGAGCGACCTCTTCAGCCGCCATCGGCCCGCCCTGAAGATTTAAGGTATGTACCGAAGCATCGGACAGTTTGGCAAAATAATCTGCTTCCTGGGCACAAAGGAAGCGCTTTGCCGCGACGTGCAAACGCACACATTCACTTACCCGATCAGGAAAAAATTTGGCCAAGATGACGCCGCCGGCACTATCGTGGTGATTGTTAATTCCTTGCGCTAACGCGTCGTCTGGAAATTCGTTCGTGTAATGACCGATGTCATGTAAAAGCGCGGCCGCGATCAGGTCTTCATCAGCCTGTTCCGCCGCTGCACGTTCGGCACATTGCAGCATATGTTCGGACATCGTGACGTCCTCGCCAAGATACGAATCTGCCCCGCGTCGTTCAAAAATATCGATCAAGAATTCGACGATGTTGGATTTGTTCAAAGTCATAATCGTGCTTCCATTGACTTCAATGTAGAGAGTAAGCCATCCTTATCGGCGTAACAACCCTGCAGCCAGCGGCTACCGGCACCGGAGAAGGCCTTGCGCGAATGCATGACCCGCAAATTATCGACGATGAATAATTCACCGGGCGCCAATTTGAAGGAAACCGCGAGTTCCTTGCGATCGACAACCTGCGCCAGTTTGCGATAAGCATCATAATAATCCTGCATCTTATCGAACGGGACATCGGTGATCGCGGCGGCGGAGCGGTTGTTGAAGCGGATGGCAGAAAGCTCCCCATCCGGCGTCAATTCAATCATGGCGCGCCGCGCCGATAAATTCACTCCAGCTTCACCGGCATATTCAAACCGTGCGCAATATCTGGAAAGCAGGGTAAAGGCGCTTGCATCTTCCTGTTTTAAAATTTCGATCGCTTTGAAGCCATCGACAACGATTGATTCACCGCCATCGGCGCTATTCTCCAAACAAGCGAGTAACTGCAATGTCGGCACCGGGTCCCGGTAAGGATTGTCAGTATGCGCCTGTAATCCCAATCCGGTATACGCTAGATTTATCGGCTCGATCTCCGAACGTACTTCGAACCAGCGGCCATAATTGGTTTCGCGGACATAACCAAAAAGATCGACAACCTGACAAAGCGCCCCACTTTCGCACGGCAGCTCTGACATATGGGCAAATCCAAATCGTTGGACTGCCGCCAACCAGGACGCGAGTGCCACTTCGTCAGTTTTGGCTTTCTCGAAAGAAACACTGGGAATTCGACTTTCCAGTCCACTGTCCCACCGTTCGATCCGTTTGTCTGTCCATCCCCTTGGTCGATCGCCAATATCGTCATAGGCATGTTTGCGAAGCCAGGCTGCGTCAATTTCAGCCGTCAAGTTTTCCGGTTCAAAACAAACACGGACATAGCCTGAAGGATGAACTTCTGCTGATCGTACCAAAACTTCGTTTGGAATATCATTCAAGGTGATCAGGCGTTGACCATTGGCGGGCGATTTAGTTGTCGGGTCGGGTGAATTGTCGCGAAGCCAGATGCTGTGATAGCGATGCTTGATGCCATCCTGCCAAGTCAATTCGATCGAAAGCCGGTCGCCTGCAACAGCGACATGATCCAGGGATGAATTGCTTATCGTCCCCTCCTATTTTTTTTTGAAAATTATATAAAGCAGTAAGGCGACTGCCGTTAAAGTGCCGACCAAAAGCGTGGCGTAAAATACAAAATCTTCCGGATTGTCAATTCCAAAACTGGTACTGACGGTATGCATTTCCATTTTCATCGCGGCACCCTTCCTATGCGAATCTGCTTTATTATGCCTTGTTGTGTATCGTTTTGATACTATCTATTGAACTATTGAGAAATGGCATCGCTTCGTTGAAGGGTGCTGGTTAGTGTAATCCGTGACGACATGTCAAATGACGACTTGGGCGGTTTGTGGTAGGCCTTATGGGGTGCCCCGAAGTGTGCCGGAAAGAGGGTGTCATGCAATTCGAAAACTATACTGAACGTTCGCGCGGTTTTATCCAAGCGGCGCAGATGATCGCCCAGCGTGAAGGTCATCAACAATTCATCCCCGAACATATTCTGAAAGCGTTGCTTGACGATAAAGAAGGCATGGCTGCCGGTCTGATCAAAGCCTCTGGCGGCGAGCCGCAGAAAGCTCTGTTGGCGGTTGGCCAGGCGCTCGATAAATTGCCGAAAGTAGGCGGCAGTGGTGCCGGGCAACTGCATCTGGCACCGGAAACCGCCCGGCTATTTCAGCAGGCAGAAGAAATAGCGGAAAAAGCTGGCGACAGTTTTGTCACCGCGGAAAGACTGCTGCTGGCGCTGACTTTGGCGACCGGCATCCAGGCCGCAAGTATCCTGCAAGATGCCGGGGTTACGGCGCAAGCATTGAACGGTGCGATCAACGATTTGCGCCAGGGCCGCAAAGCCGATAGTGCGACGGCAGAAAACAGCTATGACGCACTCAACAAATATGCCCGTGATCTGACTGAAGAAGCGCGGGCCGGTAAACTTGATCCGGTGATCGGTCGCGACGAGGAAATTCGCCGCACCATCCAAGTGTTGTCCCGCCGCACTAAAAACAATCCGGTTCTGATTGGCGAACCGGGCGTCGGTAAAACCGCGATCGTCGAAGGCTTAGCCAATCGTATCGTCAATGGCGACGTGCCCGAAAACTTATTGAACAAACGGCTGATGTCGCTTGACCTCGGCGCTTTAGTCGCAGGGGCGAAATTTCGCGGTGAATTTGAAGAGCGTTTGAAAGCGGTGCTGGCGGAAGTCCAGGATGCCAGCGGTGAAGTGGTTTTGTTCATCGACGAATTGCACACCCTGGTCGGTGCCGGTGCGGCGGAAGGATCGATGGATGCGTCCAACCTTTTGAAACCGGCCTTGTCACGCGGTGAACTGCATTGCGTCGGCGCGACGACATTAGACGAATATCGTAAACATATCGAAAAGGACGCGGCCTTGGCGCGGCGCTTCCAACCGGTCGTGATTGAGGAGCCGACGGTTGAAGATACCATTTCGATCCTGCGCGGTTTGAAGGAAAAATACGAACTGCATCATGGCGTACGGATATCCGACGGTGCGTTGGTCTCCGCTGCGACCCTCTCCAATCGTTATATCACCGATCGGTTTTTGCCGGACAAGGCGATTGATCTGGTTGACGAGGCGGCGAGCCGCATTCGGATGGAGATCGGCACCAAACCGGAAGAAATTGACGAACTGGACCGCCGTATCATCCAGCTGAAAATCGAACGCGAGGCTTTGAAGAAAGAAGACGACAAGGCCTCCCGCGACCGCCTTGAAAAATTGCAAGGTGAACTGGAGGAGTTGGAAGCAACTTCAGGTGACCTCACCGGTGCCTGGCAGGCGGACAAGGATAAATTGTCATCCGCGCAGGAGTTAAAAGAACAACTCGATCATGCCCGCCTGGAGGCCGAGCACGCACAACGAAGCGGTGACTTGGCGCGGGCCAGCGAGCTGACTTATGGTGTCATTCCCGATTTGCAACAGCAATTGGAAACCGCCGAAGGTGGCTGCGCCGCCTCGATGGTGCGGGAAGTCGTCAATGATGAAGACATCGCCAATGTGGTTTCCCGCTGGACCGGCATTCCCGTCGACAAGATGCTGGCCGGCGAGCGGGAAAAATTGCTGGAAATGGAAATTCGCCTGGGCCATCGGGTGATCGGGCAGGGGGAAGCTTTGCAAGCGGTCTCCGATGCGGTGCGCCGGGCCCGCGCTGGCTTACAGGACCCAACCCGACCGATCGGCTCTTTCCTGTTCCTCGGCCCGACCGGCGTCGGCAAGACCGAACTTTGCAAAGCCTTGGCGGAATTTTTGTTTGACGATGATGCCGCGATGGTGCGGATCGATATGTCCGAGTTTATGGAGAAACATGCGGTTTCCCGCCTGATCGGGGCGCCACCTGGTTATGTCGGATATGACGAAGGGGGCGTCTTGACGGAAGCCGTACGCCGGCGGCCTTATCAGGTCATTTTGTTTGATGAGGTGGAAAAAGCCCATCACGATGTCTTCAATGTTTTGCTACAGGTTCTCGACGATGGCCGGATGACGGATGGGCAGGGACGGACTGTGGACTTCTCCAACACCATCATTGTGCTGACGTCGAACCTCGGTTCGGAATTCCTGGCCAATTTACCGGACGGCGCCGATTCCGATGTCGCCCACGAAGACGTCATGGGGATGGTGCGGGCGCATTTCCGCCCGGAATTCCTCAACCGGCTGGACGAGATTATTTTGTTTCACCGCCTCGATCGCGAACATATGGATGGCATCGTCAGAATTCAGCTGCAATATCTGCGCAAACTGTTGGCGGATCGGCACATCGACTTGGATCTCGACGACAGCGCCATGTCCTGGCTCGCCAATGCCGGTTATGACCCGGTCTATGGGGCCCGGCCATTGAAACGGGTGATCCAGCGGCAGCTGCAGAATCCGTTGGCGACGCAAATCCTCGACGGCAGCATCGGCGACGGCGACGCCATCAAAGTCAGCGCCACCGACCTCGGCCTGATGATCAACGACCGCCTGGTCAAAGCGGCTTAAGAAATTACGAACAACCGCTTCCAGTTTAGCGGGGACGAAATTATGGAACGGCGAGGCAGCCAGTTTGTCCCGGCTTGTTGCAATGGGAGTGGGCGTGAAAGAACCTAGTGTTACCCTAACGGATTATCTGCTCACCCTGGAATGCCTGCTGTTTGCCTGGCTGCTGTCCGGATATGGTGATGTGCCATCGGTGCTGCAGATATCTTTTGTCGGCCTTTTTGTGGCGCTGGCGTCGGCGGCATTTTGCGGCGGCACCGTGCATGGATTTTTCCCCGACGAGAGCACCCTGGGTTACCGGATGATGTGGCCGTGCACGTTGATTTCGATTGGTGTTGCGGCCTATTTTGCTTGGGCCATCGGGGCGTCTTTGTTGTTCGAAAGCGTGATCGTTTATTGGATAATGACCGCCGCTGCAATTCTTTTAGCGGCCTATTGTTGGTTCGTGGTAATGCGCTCTCGCGGATTTCTTGTCGCAATTATCCATTATATGCCGGCCGTGCTATTTTCCCTCGTAGCTTTCATTATTCTGTCGTTTCGAACCGGCAGCACCGCCGCAATCCTGGGCACGGTGGGCTTGATCGGAACAATACTGGCGGCCGTAATACAGGCCCGCCGCATCGCCTTGCATGAAAAATATTTTGATCACAACGCACTTTATCATGTCATCCAAGCCGCCGCCCTGGTCTTGATATTTTTGGCGGCCCGCTTGATGATCATGTCCTGAACAATGAGGGGTCTACCATATGGATAGTGAAGAATTCCGCCGCCACGCGCACCACATGGTCGACTGGATGGCTGACTTCATGGATGAAGTCGAGGATCTACCGGTACGCGCACAAGTGCAACCAGGCGATATCGCGCGCCAGCTTGCGCCTAAGCCGCCGCGCGTCGGTGAAGATATGGCGGATATTTTTTCTGATTTCAAAACCGTTATCCTGCCCGGTATGACCCATTGGCAGCATCCGAATTTTTTCGCCTATTTCCCAGGCAACAATAGTCCGGAAGCGGTTTTGGGTGAAATGCTGGCGGCAACCATCGGGGCCCAATGCATGCTCTGGCAAACCTCGCCAGCAGCGACAGAACTTGAAACCCAGATGATGAATTGGCTCGGTCAGATGATCGGCATGCCGGCAGGTTATGCCGGCTGCATCCAGGATTCGGCTTCGAGTGCGACCCTTTGTGCGCTGCTCAATGCGCGCGAACGGGCGAGCGGCATGGCGATCAACCAAACCGGCTTGTCGCCGCAGCCGGTCTATACGATCTATTGTTCCGCAGAAGCCCATTCGTCGGTCGAAAAAGGCGCCCGGGTCGCTGGTTTTGGCTCCGACAATGTGCGCTTGATCCCATCCGATGAAAACTACGCCATGCGGGTCGATCTGCTGGCCCAGGCGATAACAGAAGATCGCCAGGCCGGACTTATGCCGGCATGCGTCGTCGCTTGTTTGGGCAGCACCGGGGTTGGCGGGGTCGATCCTCTGCCGGCAATTGGCGATCTCTGCGAAGCGGAAAATATCTTCCTGCATGTCGATGCCGCCTGGGCCGGAAGTTATTTATTGTTGGAAGATCAGCGCACTATGATCGACGGCATCGAACAAGCCGATAGCTTTGTTTTCAACCCGCATAAGCTGCTCCTGTCCGGTCTCGAATGTTCGGCCTTGTTCGTCAAAGATGCGATCAGTTTCGAGCAGACTTTTTCTTTGGTGCCGGCCTATCTGAAGTCGAAGGAAGGGACGGACGTTATTGATTACAGCAACTGGGGTATTCAATTGGGCCGCCGCTTCCGCGCCCTCCGGCTCTGGCTGGTCATTCGCAGTTATGGCGTCGAGGGATTGCAATCCATGCTGCGGGAACATCTTCGCCTGGCGGGGTTGCTGGAAAGCTGGGTCCAGTCGGAAGACGATTTTGAGATGATCGCACCGCGTAGTTTTGCCCTCCTCAACTTCCGCTATCGCCCCACCGGGGTCGATGACGAAGCGCAGCTGCAGCGGCTGAACGAGCAATTGCTGCATGTCCTCAACGATAGCGGTCAGGCCTATTTCACGCAGAATTTAGTTCGCGGCGTTTATTCTATTCGTTGGAGTATCGGTCAGCGGACAACAGCCGAACGCCATGTCACCGCCGCCTGGGCATTGGTCCGAGATAGAGCACGGGCATTATAGGATGTGTTCAGGAAACAGACGTCATCACCAGCCCGTTCCCCCTCGTGGCTCGGTAATTTGCAAACATGCTTTAGTCTGATGGCGGCGCAGCGCTGCCTTCGGCCGTGACCGATGGGGCCGGGGTTGCGGCATAATCGTTGACGATCTGATCGCGGACGTTTTTGAAACGCGCGATTTCCTTGCCCTTTAGTTTTTTGCCGGTTGGTAGTTTCAGTCCTAGCGGATTGATCTGCCGGCCTTGGCGCAAGATTTCATAATGCAGATGCGGCCCGGTGGAGCGGCCGGTGCTGCCGACATAGCCGATAATCTGCCCTTGTTTGACCCGTTTGCCGGATTTGATGCCGCGGCGAAATCCGGACATGTGGGCGTAGGCGGTGCTGTATTCACTATTATGGCGGATGCGGACATATTTGCCATAGCCCCCCTTGCGCCCGACGAATTTCAAGGTGCCGGAACCGGCCGCCATGATCGGAGTGCCTTTGGGGGCCGCGAAGTCGATGCCTTTATGCATTTTTGTATAACCCAAGATCGGATGCCGTCGACGCCCGAACCTGGACGACAGTCGGGCTCCATCGATCGGCGTTTTCATCAGGGCCTTGCGAACACTTTCGCCTTTCTCGTTAAAATAGTCGATCTCGCCATCGCTCATTTCAAAGCGGTATAGCGGCAATATGGTGCCACCCGTATGCAGCGCTGCAAACATTATTTCGCCGCTATAAGCAAACGCACCGGTGGCCGTGTGGAAAGTTTCATAAAACACTTCGAAACGATTTCCGGGTTGGATATCCCGTTGGAAGTCGACGTCGAAGCTATAAAGATGGATCAGATCGATGATCACTCCCGGTGGCAGATCGGCCCGTTCGGCGGCCAGATAAAGACTATCTTCGATGACGATGTCAGCCCGGCGCAATCGCGTCGTTAGCGGATGTTTGATCTCAAAACTTTGAAAACCGTCCGGGCCCAAACTCGCCAGGACCCGGCGCTCGACACTTTCATCAAATGACAGATCGACCAGACGCGCCGTTTCCCGGGTAATGCCCTTGTCGTCTTTGCCGCCGTCCGCCGTCCGCTTTTCAAAAACCAGATCCAACTTGTGACCGGGCCGCAGTCGTCGGGGATCGAATACTTTTGTCAAGGCAGTGATCGCTGCATGAGCGTCCTGGCGATTGGCGCCAGCCTTGACTAACACATCCATCAAGGTGTCGCCGCGTTTGATCTCCACTTCTCGGGTGACGCGTTCCGGCGGTTCGGGTGCGCTTGCATCGAGTTTCGGCGCCGCCTTCGTGGCCGGAGTTTCGCTGCTCTCGGTGATAAGTTTGGCGACCGCTGTTGGCGCAGCCGGCAAAGTCGCAGGGGCATTTTTTTGGTTTTCGACGGCCGGCGATGTTGATTGTGTCGCGGTGACTGCGGCTTCTGCTTGGCTGAGTGCGCTGTTCTTAGTCGTCGTATCCTCATTCGGTTGGAGGACCAGATAGGTGACGATGACACCGGCTAGGGCACCCATCAGCGCGGAGACAATATGACTATTCATTTTTTCGATTTTGGCCCTGGCGAACCGGTTGTCCGGGATGTGGTTTTCCACGTCATTCATCGACCGTCTCGTGCGTGCAATGTAGCGACGTCATAGCTCATAATGTTTTCGCACCGATGATTCGAATTTTTCCGACAATGCCGAGCTGATTTCGACCTGTCAAGGCAGCCATGTGCCATTTAGTACCTACTAGGCATGGACATTACTCAATAGTCGAGCGCAAAATATTGGTCAAATTTTTGGTGACTGTTTTTTTTCCATATTTCTGTCGTTTTCCGCTTGACGACGGCTTAGGGCGCGACCTATATACAGGGCCTCACATGCACCGGTCAAACCGGCGCGGGGCGGGTTTTTTGCGGAATAAGTTATACGTAATATTATCCCGTTCGTGGCGCGAGGTGGTCTGCATGGTTCAGCAGTTAGCGTAGATAGCGTCTTCCGTACCTTCAGTAGTTGGTGGGGAGGGCAATTTGCGCGACTGGTTTTGCGACGGTAAGAAATTGCCCAGCAAACGCCCTGGTGGACAGAGTTTGTTCTTTGACAATTTGGTTAATGATGTGAAGGGAGACGTGGGCGGCGTTTGGTAACGAACGTTTTGATACGTTTCTTGGAACTTACACATAGCTTGTGCACATGGTTGGGAGTTTTTACTTTTGATCATGGGTTCAGTGACGTTTTAGTTTAAGGAGCGGATCTTCGTTTGAAGATTTTTTTGAGGGTTTGGTTGGTTTGATTTTCGGGTTTACCCGGGGGTTTAGCTGATTGAACTTGTCAAGGATCAACTTGAGAGTTTGATCCTGGCTCAGAACGAACGCTGGCGGCAGGCCTAACACATGCAAGTCGAGCGAGAAGCATATCTTCGGATATGTGGAGAGCGGCGGACGGGTGAGTAACGCGTGGGAACATACCCTTTGGTGGGGGATAACGGTTGGAAACGACCGCTAATACCGCATAATCCTGGATTTATTCAGGCAAAGATTTATCGCCATTGGATTGGCCCGCGTTAGATTAGCTAGTTGGTGAGGTAATGGCTCACCAAGGCAACGATCTATAGCTGGTCTGAGAGGATGATCAGCC
>CBDEHK010000001.1:1707500-4517500 GCA_965238305.1 Alphaproteobacteria bacterium | reverse complement strand
CCAGGCTGCGGGTTTCGCCGATGCCCACGGCGATCATTTCCAAGGCCGGTTCGTGCAGGTGGGGCAGGTTGGTACCGGTGGCCTCGGCAACCACGATGGGTTTGTAGTCGCGGAAGTTGGCGTCTACCGCCGTGGCCTTGACGCATTGGTTGGTCAGGACGCCGCAGATCAGAATCGTGTCCGCGTCTAAGCCGCGCAGGATCAGGTCCAAGTTGGTGGCGAAAAAGGCACTGAGGCGGTTTTTCTCCACCAGCCAATCCTCCGCGCGCACGTCCATGCCGCCGATCAATTCGTAACCCCAGGTATCCTTGCGTAGGCCGCCGTCCTTCATGAAATCCCGCAGGGTGGCGAAGACGCCGGCGTCGGTGGCGTCACGGAAGCCGTGCTGGGTCCAGATCACGGGCACATCCCGGTCTCGCGCGGCGGCGACCAGGGCTTCGACGGGCTGAATGGATTGTTGCATATGGGAAATATCGATGCCCGATTGGGCGTACCAGCCGTCATCGCTTAAGAAATCGTTTTGCATATCGATCACAACCAGCGCCGTCCGCCCCGGCGTCAGTTGCCAGGAAGCCAGATTGTAGGGCGTGGCGCCGCCAGAATTTGGGATCGGGGTGGTCATGGACCGGGTGTTTCTCCTTGAATGAGTGCTGGTGTTGGTTGCCACCATTCATATCCTGCTAGCAGGGTCGCCCCGGTTTCCAAGGTTGTCAAGGACGCCTTCTGCCCCGCTCACAGCACAGCTACGGCCTTGCCCGCCTTGGAGACCGGGGCCGAATGATCTGCAAGGAAATAGTGGCGGCAGTTGGCACGAAGCGGCCTACTTGGCGAACACCGGATTTGGTCCGAAGCTGAGGCGTAAGCAGACATAGCGTTGTAGATATTCGCAGTTCGCCGTTTGATGTCCGGTTCCGAGGGTAAAGCAGCCGCTAGTAACTGGGAACCAAGTCGTTTCCTCGTGACCCAGAGCAGACATCTGAGGCCCGTATACAAAAGGATGCAGACGGCGACTTATTGGACGGCGGGCAGACCTGAACTATATTCTCTAGTGCCCCCAATAGTTTGACTAACGCCTGATATCCAGGACCGGACACAACCGGATTGCGTTTTCCTGTCTTGCCTTCAACACTCAGCACATATCTCTTTTCACCGTCCGCTGTTTCCACAGGACGAACATGCTTCCATTGTAAATGGTCCGTTTCGGTGCCGGGTCGTAAGCCAGAATTACCCAATACGGTGACATAGTAATAGAGAAGCAACCGACGTTCAGCATTTTTGATATGCGGTTCGTTGAACCAATCACCTAAATACAAGATCAGCTTGTCAAATTCCTCAAGCGTGAAGGCGGGACGTCGATTGCCCTCACGTTGCCAATTTTCTGGGCCATCATGATTGACGGGATTTGGGCTTCCTTTATGAAATCTTTTTTGACCGCGACCTTAAAGATGCTTCTGAAGACAACCAGCTCCTTGTTCTGTGTGGTGGTGCTCGGTGGACGGCCTTTTGGCTTGGGACGTTTGATAGTCTTGCCGTTGCGTACATAGGTTATATCTGACTTCTCGGCACCAGGACCATCTATCCAGTAAGCAGCGCGCCATTTCTGATAATCAGCAATATCCTGGTTTTTGATTTGGGCAATTGTCTTACGGCCAAAGAGCGTTATCAGAAACCGTTCAGCAACGGGCTTGTAATCTTTCAGGTGACGTGGATTACGTAGTTGAAGACGAACGTCATCTTCCAATTCGTCTAAATACAGTTCGGCCACATAAGCAAAAGTGTGTTTTTGAATTGGGACACCTTGTTCCTTTAAGAACTGGAACTCACGATACCAGCGTTCCGCTAACTTTAAAGCCTCTTCTTTGTCGTTGGACTTGGTGGATCTCTGGACCCAGCCACCATCCGGGTTTTTTGTACGGGCGAATATGAAGGGGCTGTCATGGTGATAAAACAGGACGATATCGCCGTTATTAGTTCTGCAAATGGTGTTAGTTATCTTGCCCGCTGTAGACCTGTGTAGAAACTGGAGCCGAGTTATAGTAAGAAACAGCTCAAAACAAAACACCTAGATCATCTGCAAACGTCTGCAAACGAAACATTCGAATACACGGAAAGCGCATTTATACGTTAATACATTGTGTTATATTGATTAAATGATGCCCAGGGGCGGGTTCGAACCACCGACACGCGGATTTTCAGTAAAATGATTGCTGCCAGTTTTCTTCCCAAAGCAGCAGCGCCAAGCGTTCATGGCTGGTCCTCGACTAAAACTGAATATTGATGCCCAACCCGCCGCCTTGAGACTGTATGAAGCGATTGATCAAATATAATGTCGAGCCGGTGTCGCCGCCCAACAAGCTACGCCTCAAGGCGCGACCGTCCTGCCGCACGACTTCGTCGCCTGATTGTTCGAGCTGATCTGACACGAAGCGAACGGCGGTTCCCGCCGGCCCGCCCGATTGTGCATAGTCGTATAATGATCCACCGAGATAATGGCCGGCAACACCACCGGCCAAACCGAGAACGGCGCCGCCAGCAAACCCAACCGCCGCACAGACCAGCGAGCCGGGCCCCGACGGCGAACATACGATGGCACCGCCAGTCATACCTTCTACGGCCCCGGTGGCGACCGAGGCGCCTATAATACTAGCTATGGTGCCGACGGACCACGCGCCCGCCTCTTCGGAGACAACCCGGCCGAGGCGTGGCGTGCCGGATGCTTCGGAAATTCTTTGGGTGGTTCGATAGGCGCCGTATATTAACAATACGCGACCGCCATTACGTATAACACCAACGCCGAGGTTTCTCGCCAAAACGCGCCCGCGAGGCACACGCTCCAAGTTTAGTCCTTGGTTTTGCATTGCATCTTGCCGGGCGGAGAACACTGCTTCCGGACGCCAACCCTCTTGACCCGGGGCAGGGCGTAACCCCAATGCCTGCTCCATGAGTGGGCCTGAACCATGCGCTTCCGGAACATAAGTTCCATTTGAAGTTAAGCCGGTAAATACGTCTACGAACTGACCGTTATAAACCGCCCAAAGCGAGCGCCCGCCTAAGGCTCGGCGTAAATATGGTTCAAAAACCGTAAGGCAGTTATTTGCCGTGCACGATTCCAACGCAATACTTAAACGGGCCATATCGCGCGCTACACCCGACTGCGCCGGCGGTCGTGGATATGTATACTGGCTGTTGTTATTGGCAGCATTGATATCACCGATGAATCGCTGAGACGATTCAAGGCCGGGTGTGCGGTACAGCGAAACCTGGTCTCCGAGCGGCGAAAACGGCGATTGCATATAGAGCGACTCGTTAAATACAGCGCCGGGAACACCAGTATTTGCGCCAATGTTTGTTCGAGTAAGGAAAGGATTGTTCTGTAATCCAGGTATTCGGCGGAGCAATCCGCTGCCCATGATCATCCCGGCCCGAGGAGCGCTGTAACGATAGCCGCGAACGCTCGCACCGCCATCAGCGCCGGTGCCGAAGGCCATTACATGGCTATTGCGGGACCATATTAGGCCTTCGCTGCCTGGTGGCGCGTTGACAATTGTGCCCGGTGTCAAAGCACTGCCGGCGAGCAATCCTGAACCCAGGCCGGGAAAGACGTTCGGACCACTGCCCAGGCTTCCTGAAGAAGTATACAGACCGAGATCCGTCATCTGCCCTTCTGGCACCTGATCAGCGCTGGTCCCGGTAAGGCGAGCAAATTCTCCGGCGCTTAGTTCACGTACCTGAAATCGGACTTCTTCATCATCGCCCAGCGTCCCAGTTCCTGTCCCGTCGCCTGCGGCCGGGGGGGCGCTGCCGATAATCTCAGCCGAGGAGATATTCCGCATAAAGGCCCCTGGATGCTCCTGATCCGCTCGTACGGTGTATTGGAAACTTGCGCTTGCGGCTTCCGGATCGCTATCTCGAATAGCGATATTCAGCCGGTCGCCTTCCGTGACTGCGGTGCTGACCACGATGCCGGCTGTGTAGCTGCGGCCTTGGGGAAAGCGACAAACCGGTCCTATATCATAAGAATGCGACGCGCCATTGACGACAAACGTAATTGTGCCTGACGTCTCGCTGTCGCAATTGACAAAGATTGTTGCGCTGCCACCGCCTTCTGCCGGTTCCTGTAGGGACACAAACGATCCCCCGCTGACGTTGGACGGGGTCGGCGAAAATCCGTGTAGAGCGGCATTCTCAGCTTTATCCGCGGCCCGCTCTTGCGGGGAGTTTGGCGCGTTTACCCCTTTGCGTACGGTGCCGTTTTTTTGCTGGCGAACATGTTCAAGTTCATGGGCGAGCAGGGCCCGGCCGCGACGGCTGGCCGGATCGAATTTTCCGGCGCCGAAAACAATTTGCTGTCCTGAGGTAAATGCATCGGCGCCGATTGCGTTGGCAGCGCGGTTGCCGGCAGCATCGTGAATTGCCCGTACCTGCCCGATATTCCCAGCCAGATGCGGCGCCGCGTTGCGAATTACAGAATCCGGAATTGGCGCGCCGGGCCGCTTCAAGGTTTGCTCAATTGTCGGCATGGCGGACGACAGTTCGATCTCGCCAATGCGGGCGGCGCTGCTGTTTGCCCGGCAAGCCGGACAAAGCGTTTTCGACGCACCACCGCAACTGCATTTGCGTTGTATCGGTCTGGCGGCCGGTCTCGCGTCGGTCCCACTTAGGAAAGCAGAAATCGATTGATTGCCGGCGGCACGAAGATCGCCGGGCCGCAGATTTTGATTAGAGCTCTTCGACGCTGCGCCTTTTGACTTATCGCCACTCTCTTTAGCGGATTTTTCGCCGGACTTATTTGCCGCCACCGTCATTTTGCAATACTCTTGTTGTGAGCCGCGCTAGAAAAATACCAAACATTCTAATAGGGGTACCGTAGGGGAGCAATGCGTGAAAGTTCCACGCGCAATTCGTCACGCTCGCGTTGCGCGTCAAGGGCACCCTCTTCTGTAACGATGATTGATTCGGCCTGACCTTCCAATTCGCTGATCCGGGCCAGGATATCCCGTCGTCGTTGTTCGCTTGCCTGACGTTGCGTTGCCTGAAGGCGCAGCTGTTCCTGCTGGCGTTGTTCGGTCATTTGACGCCGCCGTTCTTCGCCCTGATGGGCTTCGAATTGGGTCATGCTTTCGGCGATATTGGCCCAAGTTATATTCCAGGATGCACGGTTCGCCCGATAAGCATATGTGGCCAAATAATTGTCATAATAGCGCAAAGTGGTAGCGGCCTGGCTGTAGCGTTCGGCGGACGTTCTGATCCGGCCAGACAGGCGTTGCAACGACTGATGCATGGCGAGCGCGTGGGCTTGGCCGGCCGTGGTACCTGGTGTTGGCACATGCGCCAGATCCAAATACATCTCGGCGGCGATGTTGAGCGCGCGTGCGCGTTGATGTAACTGGGTGCCTAAATTACCGAAATCTTCCGCAATTGGCCCAGCTTGGTCGGAGAAATCTCCAAACTGTTGGCTCAACTCCATGAGCGTTTCGCCGTCGCGCCGGTCAAGCGCATCGCTTAACACGGCAACCGTATTAAGAAGTGAAATCTGATCCGTTGTTTCCGTCGTCCAGTTCAGGCGGCTTTGGGCCTGTTCGGCGACAATGTCAGCCTGGCGCTCCACCCCAGGCAGCAGCGTGCCGTTGGCGAGCATCGATTGCGCGTCTGAAATCGACAAAATTGCTGCGGGCAAAGCTAATAGGCCGCTCGCCGCTGTCGAATAAACCGACACCCGTGTTGCGAATTGTGAGCTTCTTAGCGTTGCGCCTTGCAATTGCCCAATTGCGGCGCTGCGTTGTATAGCGATTGCTGAACTCGGTGGGCGCACGGACGGCAGACGCGGGACAAAGGGCCGCGCAGCAAGTTGGCCGCTTCGAACTTGTGGGATGGTCGTGGCAGGCCGCCGTGGCGTGGCTTGACTGGCTCGCGCGGTCGGTTCATTCGGGCTGCCGCTAGAACCGCGAAAGGCAGCACTTGGGCCGTTGGGCGCACCAGCGCCCGGCGGCGGCGATCCGCCGGATTGGCTACCTGGGTCATAGTGCCGTAAGGTGGTTGCTGGGCGGCCGACCATTTGCGTGTCGCGGGTGGCAGTACGCGGCGTGACCGATCCACCCCCATTCACGCGCTCACGTGTTGGTACGCGAACATCTAAATTAAGCCCGTTTTCCCGCGCGTACTGGCGCATGGCGGCCATACAATTAGCGCTATTTGCGCCACATGGAATTTGATCGACTACCACCATCATGCGGCCGCCGTTTAAATCGCGTACTTGCGGAATTTGTTGCCGCAAAGCGCTTATGGCGCGTTGTTCCGCATGGGGATCACCATAGCGGAGATATTCGCCCCGGCTTTGTAAAACAACATTATTGTCACGATCGACGATCTGGATAACAGCGAACACGGCGTGACCGGCCCGCCGCCCGCCTGCATTCGGACCGGCGCCCCGTCCGATATGCTGGCCCCGACGAGCACCTGATCTTTCCGCTTGCCCGGGATTAAGTTGCCCGCCCTCGTTAAACTCCCAGGCCCGTTGGCGCACAATAATTTCAAACATCTCACTATGAGTTAGAATAGGAGAGGCAGTGCTTTCCTGGCGGGCAAGCCCCACCGGCGCACTTTGCCTGACATCCACTGCATCCCCATGGGCAAGGCGTGGCGCTAAGCGATCGGCTTCTCTTTCAGCGGCGCGTGCACTTGTATTTCTTGAGCCGACGCGTTGTTGTTGCGCCACATGGATAAGTTCATGGCCAAGGGTTTCCATGCCGCGATTGGTTTTGGGTTGGTAAGCACCGGCGCCAAATCCGATATGATTGCCAACTGCGAAAGCGCGAGCATTGGTTTTTTTTGCGAAACTGGCGGTTCGATCACGCCGATGTATACGGACACCGGAAAGGTCTATACCCAAGCCTGTCTCAAAACTGGCACGCATGGGAAGAGATAACGGCTCACCTGGACCCAAGGCACTTGATTCAGCTAGATGTTGAGAGATTGTGTGGTTGCCAAGCGCAGTTGCAGCCGGGTTACGTTGTCGGGCACATTTGGAACAGGGGCAACGTTGCGGTGCCGTCAGCCGGCGCGACGCTTGGTGCTGGGTTCTTACTGTGCTGGCGCACGTCATTTCACCGCCTCCGTTGAAGCATCCATCGCCAGCTCTTGTTTCGACAACGGACGGCCGATTTTCTGATACTCCTCTTTAATTCCTTGCAATATATCTTCCAGGCAAACCTGAGTGCGCCCTTCTGCAGCCGCGGCATAAGCTGCAGTTATGGCTGCATTTTTGATTGCACCGCCGCTTAGTTTATAGCGCTCCGCGATGAGGCGGAGGGGGATACTTTCCGAAGGCAGCCGTTTATTGGCCAGCGACCGCTGCCAGATAGCGTCGCGGATATCTGCTTCCGGGAATGGAAAATTAACAATCACGTTGAAGCGCCGCCAGAACGCGTCATCGATATTTTCTCGTAAGTTTGTTGTCATTAAGGATACACCGTCGAAGTGCTCCATTTTTTGTAGCAAATATGCAATTTCCATATTGGCGAACTTGTCGCGTGAGTCGTTGACGCTGGTGCGTTTGCTGCAAAATGCATCGCACTCGTCCCACAAAAGGATTACATCCCGGTTCTGCGCTGCCTGAAAAACGAGATCTAAGTTTTTTTCTGTGTCGCCTATGTATTTGCTGACGATGCGGGACGGATCGACGCGATACAAAGGTTTCCCGGTTTCGTATGCGATGACCTCCGCGCTGAACGATTTTCCGACCCCCGACTCGCCAGAGAACAAGGCGAAAAGGCCGCTACCGGAGGCGCTGTCTCGGGGTGCCTTCCAGTCTTTATTTACTTTTTCGCGCAACCTGATCCTGGCTGCGAGATTTTCAAGCCGCACTTTGGTGTTGTTCGGCAAAACGACATCATCCCATCCGGCCCGGGGAGAAATCTGGTCGGCAAGAAGGGAAAGTTCACTATGGTCATGCTCAGTGGGAAGTGAGCCATTCTCCAACCTTTCGAAACCGCCGCTATGATCGGCGCCGACGTTGCAATCCCATCTGATCTGCGCTGCTTTTCTGGCCACGAAGCGGGACACCGCTGTGACGGACATAGCGTTATTATTGGAAATCTTAACGAGATCGCTTTCCGGGATACGCAATCCGTGAACGGAGGCTTCAGCTTTCAGTTCTCGTACGATCTCCCGATGCGGTGTCTTCGATATTTTTTGAACAAAGAATGCATTGGAAAGTTCTGCGATATCAGGCGTGGAGATATCGTTGTGAGCCGAAATGACGACAAGTTCTTGTTCGCGCTGGAGCAAATCTAGGATGAAGTTTTTTGCCTGCGGATTTGCCAAGATCTTTGAAATGCCGGTGACACAGATAAGGGCATCGTGCGCGACCGCGTACGCCGCTGCCTCGCGTGCATTGCTTTCGTTCGATTGCGGCAGTTTTTGTAAATCTATCCACAAGATCTTTTTGTGGCAATGAGCCGCACCTGAGGCGATGCAATTCTGTACATATTTGATATCTTCGCAGGTGATCCAGAGGCGGATGTTTTGCCGGTCGTTCAATTCCCCTACCAGATGCCGACTAAGCCAATTATCATCCACACCACTGGCCGGAATAGCGTCAAGTGCCAGATAGGGTCCAATATTCTGACCAGTTTTACCGTCGCTAAACAAAAATTGCTTTACCGGAGCGGACAGCCGCAACGGCGCGCCTAATCCCTGCTCGTCGGCGGCTTCGACGTCTTCCAGAAGACCGCAAAAAAACAACCGTGAATCTGGAAGAAAACAACTCATTCGCGCCACACGTTCTTCAAATGTGGCGCACAGCAAATCCAACGTCAGGTCAACGGTTGCCGCTTTTCTGGCGACGTCATTGTGTAAATAGCTATAAAATCTTTTATACTTAGACAGCAGCTCAGGCGCCGCGGCGATCAACAGTGTATCCCGTTCAAATGTGTCCAGATCAAAACGCATGGCCAATCGATTCAAAGGATTGTCTTGCGTGTCATGTATGATTGGAAACGAAGCCGCCATGCCAGCTAAAGTTTCAAATGCAGTTTCTTGCCGCGACAACGCGTCGATCTGCTCGGCGGAAATGTGCAACCCTCGATATGGATCATCATATGCCGGATCACTGTATCTCACGCGAGCTGCCGCAGCTGCGATCGTTAACCGCAGGTCAAGCGCAGACAACGTCTCTTTCAACTTCTCACCGACCAGCAAAAATTCGCCGGGCGGCGGTAATTTTGTTCTGTTGTCCATAATGAATGGTTGTTGCGTTTGTATCTATTGCCGCATATTATTCTCGGTAATGGTGAAATTTCTTTGTAATTACGAGTAGATTACGCTGCAGATTACGAACTCTCTCTCTATACAAGTCTGTACCGTTCGCGTACGTTTGTACAGTTTCAATTTCTCTAGTTCATTTTTATGTTACTGAAAAACGCGACCTTGTTCAGGCGTTTTGTTGTGAAAGTTGATGCTGAGATATGCAAACCTTCTGTTCAGGCAATTATTCTTGTCGGAAATTGACGAGATTGTAAGCGAGTCGCAGGTGCGGTTCGAACCGCCGGATGATAACTGGAAGTCTTTTGTTTCAACATTGTCTGTGGACGGCGAACCAGTCAACGCACTGAATGTATTTCTGTGGGATATCAGGGAAAACAGATCACTGCGATCCAATGAAAGATCTCTTGAGCATATTGACGGACGGGTTCGCCAACAACGCGCATATAGACGGCTGTCCTGTAGCTATTATGTAACGGCGTGGAGTCCAGCGATCGCGTCGTCGACAGTAGAGCCGCCCTTGGCTGAACATGCATTGCTTTACGAGGCCGTGCGTGCGTCGATGGCGCGCGAGCCTTTTGTTTTTAGTAAGATTTTTGAACCAACGCCGCTACCAGTCGGGTTCCCGGCCGAGTTTGCGGACGACGAGTTGCCGACGAATACTACACAGCCGGAAAGTGTGGCAAGTTCACCAGACTTTTGGAGTACGATGGACCAGCCCTGGCGGCCGGCGCTTGGTGTGGAGATTACCTTGCCGGTGACGGATTCACCTGTTGCATTTACTTATCCTGTTTCCTCGGTTGAAGTCGGTCTTCGCCAGTTAGATAACCTGGTGCCGGCCGAAAATTTGTATGTTATTGGCGGTAGCGTTCTAGACAGCGTCAATCTGATGGCCGACGGTGGGCAGAAACCGCTCGCCAATGTTGCAGTGCGTATCGGATCCGTCGCTGGACTGACTTTTCAAGAAACGCAAACCAATGCAAGTGGACAATTTTCCTTCAACGGCTTGCGCGCCGGCGTTTACCAGCTGCGTGCGCGCGTAATGGGTCGCGGTGATGTTATTGCCGACATTACCGTCCCCAGTGCAACGGAAACCTATGACATTATTTTTTCATAGGACATTAATCAACGATTTGGAAAGGACGATCTGAGATGGCATATAAAAGTCCCGGCGTGAAAATCGAAGAACAGTCTGCGCAAGGCCCTATCGTTCCGTTGGGCACAAGCACGGCAGCTTTTGTCGGACCGGCCTTGTCCGGGCCGCTATTTACGCCAACAAAGATCACGAATTTTACCCAGTTCAGAGATACGTTCGGCGGTTATATATCGGCACCGCCGCATTATTTGGCTCATGCGGCCTATGGGTTTTTCCAAAATGGCGGCTCAATTGCTTATATTGTACGGGTCGGCACGGCCTTGCGGGCGCACTTGATGCTGGCGGATGGCGCGGCTTTGGATACCGTATTGATTGAGGCGTTGGCGGAAGGGCCCGCTGGCAACACTATTACAGCCCAGGTCCAGCATCACCAAATTGTCACCGCCAACGCGGCGCGGTTGACTGCGACCGTTCAGACAGCGTCCAATAACCTTATTGTTGTCACTGATCCGCTTCAGGCGTCAACTTTCCGACCGGGTGATATTGTCACTATTCAAGGCCAACCAGAGCGCGTGAAAATCGATCGCGTCAGGGGCGTTGAAATATTTCTAAGTGATCTTCTGACCGGCACCTACAGCTCCGGAATATTGCGTATCGCGGATTTGGAGATTGGGCAGGAGAGTTTCCGGGTGCAATCCGGCGCTGGACTGGAGGCGGGTAGTTCGATCAGAATTGCTCAGGGCGGGACCAACGAAAATTTGGTTGTTGCCGGATTTATTGGCGATCGTGTTTTTCTCGAAACCGGCTTGTCGAACACCTACACCATGGCGAACGGCGATGCGGCGGTGAGTATTGTTTCGTTTGAATTCGGCGTGATCATTAACCGGCCAGGCTTTCCCGCCGAGCCGTTTTCCAACCTTGCGATGGACACCCGCCATAGTCGGTATTTCGGCAAGATCGTAAATTCACAGCATGTCTCGGCCCAGCTTGCCGATTTGCCTTCAGCTTCGCCGCCACCGGTCAATCGTCCGGCAGTTATTGCGGCGACTGCCTTGGCTGGCGGGACCAGCGATAATTTGGCAGCAATCAACGCATCTCATTATCAACAAGCACTGGATGAGCTGACACGTGTAGATGATGTGAATATTGTTGCCGCGCCGGACCGAACCGACTTGACAACCCAACAAGCGATTATCGCTCATTGCAGTTCAATGGCCGACCGTTTCGCCATCCTGGATCCACAAGCCAACGCGACGCCCTTTGGGCCAGGCGGCATTCTTGATCAGCGCGCCGGTTTAGAATCTCAACTTGGCTTCGCTGCGCTTTACTACCCACGCATCGCTATCGCCGGTCCCACCGGTGGGGACCCGATCAGGGATTCGCCATCCGGGCATTTGGCCGGTGTTTACGCTCGAACCGATGCTCAGCGCGGTGTGCATAAAGCGCCAGCCAATACGATCATCGAGGGGGCGGTGGCGCTTGAGCGAAGACTGACCGACGGTGAACTTGGCGAACTCAACATCGAAGGCGTCAATGTCATTCATGCTTTCCCCAATAGCGTGCGCCCTCGTGTATGGGGTGCGCGCACGACGTCACCTCCTGCGGAAACCCCATGGCGGTATATCAATGTGCGAAGGCTGCTACTGCAGATCGAAGAATCGATTCAGGAGTCGATCCGCTGGTCTGTATTCGAACCGAACGATTTAGCACTTTGGGAAAAACTCAAGCGCATCATTACTCAATATCTTACGCAAGTTTGGCGTGATGGTGCGTTGTTTGGCAAAACCGCTGAAGACGCATTTTATGTTAAATGTGATGAAGAGTTGAACCCCGAACCCATCCGTCAGCTCGGTCAGGTCATCGTTGAAATCGGTGTAGCACCCGTTCGCCCGGCCGAATTTGTCATTATTCGGATTGGTCAGTGGGAAGGCGGGTCGTCGGCTGGCGAAAGCTGATCGGCCCAGTTGCAACCCAACAAATTAGGGGAGTTTAAAAATGTCTGAAACAGGTTTGCGTGTAGACCCTTACCGCAATTACAATTTTTTGGTCGAGCTGGACGGCGTTGAACGTGCGTCATTTCAGGAATGCAACGGACTTCAGGTTGCGACTGAAATTATCGAATACCGAGAGGGTGGGGATAATTCTACCGTTCGTAAAATGCCTGGCAGAACGTCGTATACCGATATTGTTCTGCGTTTCGGCGTGACTGAATCCGACGAGCTTTGGTCATGGCATCAGGCGGTTGTTGCAGGTCAAGATATGCGAAAAAACGGATCGGTCGTTGTCTTTGATCTTGCCAACTCGACGGAGATCTTGCGGTGGAATTTTTTTCGGGCCTGGCCGACACAGTGGGAAGGGCCGAGTTTTGATGCCACTGCTAACGCGATCGCGATTGAATCGCTGACCTTGGCTCATGAAGGTCTTTTAAAAGCGTAAAGGGGTCGGCGTGCTTACTGTCGAACACGAGTTCAAATTGCCGAAAGGCTATATTGACGAAAATGGCGATCTTCACCGTGAAGGCGAGATGCGTCTGGCCACGGCTGGCGACGAGTTGTTGCCACTCGGCGATGTACGCGTCGATCGGAATCCCGCCTATCTTTTTATTCTATTGCTGTCACGTGTTGTGAACCGCCTAGGCTCAATCAAAGACATCACACCGAAGGTCGTTGAAAATTTGTTTGTCGAGGATCTGGAATATCTCCATCGGTTTTACAACGACATCAACGGGCGTGGTGGGACTGTTCTGGTCACTTGCCCAGCCTGTGGGGAAGGTTTCGAAACGGAGCGTGCGCCGCCGGGGGAGTAATAAGCCATCCCCGCGAAGAACTGTTGCGGGAGGTGGTGTTACTCGGATCGGCATTTAACTGGGGTTATGAGGAAATAATTTCGATGTGCCATTTCGAAAGACGCATGTGGGTTGCACAGTTGCAAAAGCTTGACGGGGAGCTTTCCCCATGAGTTCCACATCCGAAAATGCAGGCGGACGTGAAGTGGCATCATTATTCGATTTAGCGGAAGCACAAAAGAGTTTTTTGGGGGCGAGGTTGCAAAACTGGACCCGCCGTTTGAGTGTGTCGCATGTTCATATGCCCGACACCCTTTCCGCATCCACGGCAATTGCGAAACGGTCGATGGATCTCACCCCGCCCAGTGCCGCCGCCGCGCAAGCGATGCTTAGCGGACAAAAACTGAATTCGGATCAGGACAGCCTAGCGGGAGATGACGAAGTCCAAGAGGATCTGACAGGCGCCGATCTCTTGAGGCAGATGCAGAACACACCTTCGCGTCAGCTCGACGGCGTATCCAGGCGTGTTGTCGAGCGCATCATCGAGCGGCCGATCCCGCCGCTGCGCATTCTCGATAGCGCTTCAATGAACGACCTGCTGAAAAAATACCAGGCCGTAAGTTTGTCAATCGGACCATATGTCGCGTCGCCGAGTGGCGTCGATTTAAGGCACGACCTGCCATTGCTCGCGCATGAAGCAGTTCATGCTGCGCAGTTTGGGCGACGGGCGGCAGCGCTAGAGGATAAACCAAATTTACGCCGTGCCGATGAACGCGAAGCCGAGCACGCGGAATTGATTACCCGTGCAAAATTGACGAGCCTACCGCATGGGGGAAAAGTCGATCACCGGCCAGTGCCGGCTGCTGCTACTGCCACGCTCCCGCAGCCGCCGCCGATACGGACGGGACCTAGTGTGCGTGTGCCGGCTGAGACCACTGAGGTTCGCCAAGCACTTCCCGCTGCTATGCGGAGAGCGGTTGCTGACCGCCCCTCCGCTGAGAATTTCACCAGTGGTGCGGGGGAAAATTCCGCCGCCGGCCCGGGCATCGATGTCAGCCAACTGAAGGAAGAGATGTACGATTATATCAAAGATCGGTTGCGTACTGATTTTGAGAGGGGTGGATAAATCATGGCCTTGGATAAAGCGACTATCATCAATGAAAATACGGGCGAGCAGTTCGTAGTGAATTTCAATCCTGAGGAATATGTTCTTTCGAATGGTAATCAAATAGCCGAAATTCCGATTCCAGGGGCGGCTCGTCCACCTTTGCAATATGTGCGCGGGCAGGCCTCTACCCTTTCCATGGATTTGTTTTTCGACAGTTATGAAGCGGGTAGCGACGTGCGTGTATTGACCAGCCAGATCGTATCGCTGATTGACGAAGATCCAAGGCGCGGGGCGCCACCGGTGTTATTGTTCGCCTGGGGCGGATTTGCATTTCGCTGCTTGCTGGAAAGCGTGACGCAACGATTTACAATGTTTCTCGAAGACGGCCGCCCGGTCCGCGCAACGCTTCAGGTGGCATTTAAGGAGTATGAAGAAGCACAGGTGGAAATTGAACATGGCTTGTTCGTCGGGCCGCCTACCATCCGCAATGTGATAGCTGGCGACACAGCAAGCGGTGTCGCCGGCGCGGTTCTGGGTGATCCGGAAGCCTGGCGCGTAATAGCGGAAGCCAACGGGATAGACGATCCTTTCGACCTGGCAACAGGATCAGCAATTATCGTGCCGTCAGGTGGGGCTGGTAGCGGGGGAGGTGGATCATAGGATGAACGGATATTTCGCACCGGCTGCTAGCGTCCGCGTCGAAGGGCTCACCCTGGCGGCGGACGTATCGGACGCCATCATCAATGTGACCTACGACAACAAAAGCGAAGCAGCTGATATGTTTTCACTGACTCTCGATGATAGTGCCGGCAGGTTCCGTGAATCCTCTTTGTTTGATGTCGGTAAGTCAGTTGAAATACACATGGGCTACAAAGGCAATATGCGTCCGATGATGTTGGGCGAGATCACGTCGATCGCGCCTTTGTTCTCCTCCTCGTCTCCGCCGACTTTGAAAGTTTCAGGTTATGATAGATCATACAAACTTCGTCATAATCAGCCTGAACGCTTCACATTCAAGTATGTGAATGACAGCGCGATCGCAGCGATTATCGCGGCTGAAAATGGCCTTATCCCAATTGTCGACCCGGCGCCGACGGGGGTGCACGAGTCGGTTCAGCAAACCGGTAGCGACTGGGCCTTGCTGAGCGAAATGGCTGAGAAGAATTTCTTTGAACTCTTTGTCGATTGGGACCGCTTGTATTTTCGCTTCCCGCGTCCGCAGTTACAAAAGACGATCCTTGAATACGGCGAAAATCTGATCGAATTTGAACCGCGCCTGTCGATCGCCGGGCAGGTCGGCATTCAAATCCTTCGTGATTATGACTATCGCCTCGCCAACGAAATTGTCTCAATTCTGCCGGTCCTGTCTATCGGCGGTGACGTGGAAGCGATCCTTGAAAAAGTAGGCTCGGCCTTGAAAGATCAGCTCATGTCGTTGGGCCGTTATGTCATCCGCAAGCAGAAAGTCGACAATTATGTCGATGCCGCGGTGGTCGCGAAATCTCTGTTGTCGCAGCTTTTGAGCGGGCTTTTTGAAGGCCGTGGGAGTTGTATCGGGGCGCCGTCCCTAATTGCCGGCGATCAGGTCGAAATTCGCGGCGTTGGCGACCGTTTCGGCGGGACCTATACGTTAAGCCGCGTCCAACATTCGATCGGTGAAAACGGCTACATTACACAATTTGAAATCACCCAGCGTTTTCGCTCATCCATATTGAAGGCTTTGCGGCGAAATATCCGTGACATGCCGTCTCCCGACCGTCAGGATCCGCAATCGGATTTTATCATCGCGACGGTGCTCGATAATGTCGATACCGACGGCATGGGACGAGTGAGGTTGCGCTTCCCTACCTTATCCGGAATGAACATGTCGGCATGGGCTCGCGTCTGCGTGCCCTACGCTGGCATCGACCTGACAACGACGGAAAGCTACGGCGCTTATTTTCTTCCGGAGATCGGCGATGAAGTCGTCGTTTCCTTCATTGATGGTGACGTCAATAAACCGGTGGTCGTCGGGTCGGTCTGGAACGGTGTGGCGCGGCCACCGGAAACCAACATCACTGGAACCAACGACCGAAAAGTCATCCGATCACGGTCAGGTATGACCATCTTGTTGAACGATGCGCCGGCGCGGGAGTCCTTGGAGCTGACGGATAATCGTGGCTCAACCATCAAGTTGGATGCCTTTACCGGCGATATCGAAATTCGAGCGCGGCGTAATATCGTCATTAAGTCCGGCGTTGGCGGACGTATTGACCTCAATCCACCGGTACCATAGGGAGACAATCTTTCATGTTGAACAAAGCCGCAGTCGTCGGACGTACGTTGTCGAAGTCCAACCCAATTCCGACCGCCGGTTCAGTCCCGACGATGGTAGATAATTTTACACTTACCGAAGTGGATATGCCATCGCCGGACATATTTATCGAAGGTGCGCCGGTTTTAATGTCCCAGGTCACACTAGCGGCGGACGTAAGTGCTTCAAGCGGTGTCTTCACTCTGGTGGCACCGCCGCCAGCGCCGCTTGTTGGCGCGATCATTGCGGCAACTCCGACGGTTTTTTGCAATGGCCTTCAGATCCTTAGAGAGCAAGATTCAACAACCGTGGGCGGCAGTGCAACACAAACAAACACCAATACGTCTGTCAGCGCCGTGATCACGGTATCCGTCGACGCTGCCATATCCAACGCCGGTCAATCAAGCGTATATGCGGAGGGGGCATGATTGTTTTGTTGAAAAAGGAGCGGCCATGGCGGGCTTAACACCTTCAGGTAAGGCCCTCGGCGAAGGGTTGCATCATCCGCTCCAGTTGGACGGTTCGGGCCGTCTTGCGCGCAGTTTTGGGGCAGAAAAAATTCGCCAGTCTGTTTTGATTATTCTTGGTACGGAAAGAGGTACGCGCGTGATGCGGCCGGATTTTGGCTGCGCGCTAAATACCCTCGTTCATGCACCGAACAACCGGGCGAGCGCTAATCTCGCCAGAAATTATGTCATGCAGGCATTGGCGCGGTGGGAGCCTCGGATCAAAGTTCTCCAGGTTAACGTTGAAAACGACAATGCCGGGGGACGTCTGTTGATCAGTGCGCATTACAAAATCAATTCAACACTGGAAGAAGATCGCGTTGAACTTCCGCTCATATTGTCGCCTTAAGGAGAAATAGGATGGCTCGAGGCCGACTTGAACCACCAATTTTGGACGATCGCACATGGCGCGAGCTAGTCGATGAAGCTCGCCGGATAACGCCACAATATGCGCCGGAGCATACGGACCTGTCTCCAAGCGACCCGCTGGTCGTTATGCTTGAGCTTTTCGCTTGGCTCGTCGAAGGTATGTCCTACCGGCTCAATCGGGTGACCGACCGGAACTACATGTCGTTTCTCAATCTCATCGGTGTGACGCGGGACCCGGCAAGTCCGGCGTCGTTAATGCTGACTTATACGATGGCGCCGGGCCAGCCGCCGGTGACCATCCCCCGCGGCGCACGCGCGTCAACGGCCCAGGTCGACGATAATCCGCCTGTGGTTTTCGAAACGGATGAAAACGTAGATTTGTTAGCAGCGAATATGATCGCTGCTTTATCGATCGGCAAAGTTATTTTCAACAAATATACCAACATTTCAAAAAAGCTGATCACCGCACCATTATCGCGCTTACGTCTCAGTATCCCGGCAGGACAAAGCGTCATGCTGACGCTTGGATTTGATGCGCCGTTCACAGATCCGATGACGTTAAAAGTCCGAATGCGCGATTTTATTCCCGCCGGTGATGCGGATGTAACATGGCATTATTCGGTCGGAACCACCCTGCCGTCCGCCTGGCCACAAGTACCAGGTGCGATTGACGAAACTAATCATTTGAATCGAACTGGTGTCGTCAATTTGACTGTGCCACCTGCCTGGACAGCGCAATCACCGAAATCCGTTTGGGAAGATGCGGGCGGCAGCTCGATTTACGCGAATTCGGCGCTCGATTCCTATGCTCGCGCGTTACACTGGGTTGGCGTTCGTGTATCGAACCTTTCGGCATTCGCGTTGGAGTTTGAAATTGAATTTATTCTTTTCAACAGTGCTAAAGCAACCAACGCGCTGACGGTCAACAGTGCTGAATTCCTCGGCGAAAGTGACGGGTCCGCATTTCAGTTATTTGCTCTAAGAAATCGACCGCTTTACAAGGACTTGGCGGCGTCAAGTTTCTACGATCACCTGACTGTTGAGGTACGCGAGCCTGTCGGCGGGGGATTGCTTGGTCCGTGGGAAAGCTGGACGCGCACCGGTGAATTGCCGGCGGATGATGCAAAAGCGTTCCGGTTGGATCCCGTCACTGCCGAAATTCAGCTTGGAAATTTCGATGCCACCACCTCGCCGGACGGGCGTGGTAGAATTCCACCGGTGGGAAGTGAAATTCGCGCATCGACATATCGATATGCAGCGGGCGGTGAGCGCGGCAATGTCGCGCCGGCATCCGTCACAGTGCCACTGGCGCTATTCCCCGGCGTGATCGGCGTTTCCAATCCGAATATTGGCAAAAGCGGCTCAGATGAGGAGCCGATTGAAAGAGCCAAGCGCCGTGGACCGGAGGTGTTGCGCAACCGATATCGCGCAGTAACCGAAGAAGACGCGGAATATCTTGCAATTGAAACGACGACCGATCTGGCGATTGTGCGCGCGCTGGGGCCCAGATTGTGGAGCAATTACGACGTGTTGCCGGCAGGTATTGTGGCCGGCGATCCCTGGACCTTTGGCGCGCTCAACCGCAGTTCCGGAAATATGCAACTTATTATCGTCCCCAATGAAGATATTGATGAACCGACACCGCAACCTGCACCGAAGCTTATTCGCGAGGTATCTGATTATCTGCAGACGCGGCGCATTACCACATCTTTGCTGCAGGTTGTCGGTCCGCGATATCTTCCCGTCAATGTCACGCTTGATGTTCGGGTCTGGCAGCAAGCTGTCAATCGTGGGCTCGTCGAAGATCCGACGTTTAGCCTCGCCTATGAAAATGAGTTGAGAGACAAGCTGCAACGCTTCTTACATCCCGTGCGTGGGCGCGCCGATGAAACCGGCTGGCAGGTCGGCGGGGATGTTATGATTTCGGAAATCTTCGATTTTGTTCAACCGGACAATGAAATCGGCTTCATCGCCGATATTAGCATCGCTGCCGCAACGCCGCTATACACGCCCGTAGACCGCCCGTTTCCGGTCGGAGTTCCCAGCGTTTGGCTTCAATTAGCAGATTATGAATTGGTGTGCAGCGGCCCTGCTCATGCCATAACCGTATCCATCGCCTAGGTGAGAAAAATGAACGCACCTGGAGAATTCTTAAAACACCTGCCGCCGGTTCACTGGAGTGGCGATAACGACCCGAGCGGTTATACCAGCCGCTTATTAAAGGTCTTTGAGCGTATTTTATGGGGCGTTCGATATGAAACCGAGGCTGCGCGTCTGAACGCACCGATTTTGTCGGCGGCCGGAAATCTCATATCCGTTGCCACGGTAGAGGCGGCAATTGTCTTCCTGCCCGGCGACATTGTTACGATTGAAGGCACCACCGAGCGTGTGGTCGTCGATAATATTTCCGGACAAGATGTTATTTTGACTGCCGCACTAAGTGGTGGGCCATATGGCGCCGGGCAAATGCGCCTGGCCGATCTGGCGCCCGGGCAAACCCGTATTCGCGTGACGGATCCCTCGCTGCTATGGAGCGCTGCGCCATTGTCGTTGAAACGTGGTGCAGATTCAGAATATTTGATTATCGACGCGATCGACGGGCCGATTGTGTATCTCCGTTTCGGGCTCTCCGGCAGTTATTCGCTAGCAGCGAATGCGATGCGCGTTCGTGTCGTCGACGGCGTGCAACTCGGCTCTCCCGATCGCGATGATGCCGATAGCCGCTGGATCATTGAGCGAATACACGAACTTTTCAATCCTTGGCGCGCGCCGCTTGCGCCGCGCAATGCCCCAAGCGAAGATTACCTAAGTTGGTTTGCCCAATGGGTGGCGTTGGAGTTGCATCCGGAGTGGACCGAATTTCAAAAGCGCCGTCTGATCAGCGATATGGTTCAAGTGTATAAACAGCGCGGGCTAAAGAAAGGCTTGCATACCTATCTTGGTATCTACGCCGTCTCCGAGGCAAATCCACGGATTGCTATTGATGACGGCACGTCCTTATACCGCGTCGAAAGGAAGGCGACAGAACCCTTCGCGCTTCATGAAATCGCCCATGCTTCAGATATTCAATTTGAAGGACCTATGCCGAACGGTACAGAAACAACCGGGCTTGGCTTTCTGACTGGTTTTGCTGCCGATAGTGCGAATACTTATTTCGCTTGCGATGAAGGTGAAGATAATACGTTGGAAAATCGTCCGCCTGCTTTGTGGCAGCTGTCGAGCACGGGCGCGATACCGTTTGCCATCGTCGGCACTTCGCCGATGCCGGTTCCAGCACCGATACATGTGGGAGCTCCGTTTGAGCAACCGGCTGCCTGCACGACAGATGCGACGGATCGTGTAAGTGTTGTCGACTATGGGACGATCACCGGGCTTTTCTCACAAGACAGCGCAATTTTCCGTTTTGCGCCACCTGGTTATGCGCTGACCACTGTCATTAATGCAAGCTCAGTACCGGCATTTTCGGCGGTGCGGCCTGTCGACCTGATATCTGACGCCTCAGGCGCATTTATTGTGCTCGACCGTGGAGCGCATCTAGTCGGTGACCCACCATCCGGGCCATCTAATCAAACCCGCATCATAGTCATTACCGAGGGGCCCCTGGCGCAATCTATACATGCCCTGCCAATAATTGCCGAGGCGACGGCTTTGGCCTCGGACGGAGCAAGCAGGTTCATTGTTGCTGATGCGCAGGATCAATCGACGACAACGCCAGCGGAACTTTTCCGCATTGATCCGGCGGGCGGTTGGACGGCGACGCCTTTGCTCGCGGCTGTGGCGCCTGGGGATAATCCACTTGTTTATCCTGTTGGCATCATTGCGGATTCACCTACCTCATTTCTCATATGCGACCGCGGTTACCGCAACGGGGTGGTGATGGCCGATGCACTCAATCGCACCATCGCCAATGACCCAAAAATTTTCCAGGTCGATATCGCGCCAGCTATTCCGACGATAACACCTGTTTGTGAAGACAAAGGCCTAGTCAATCCGACGTCTATGCGCCGGGACGCGGAAGGTGAGATTATTATTGCCGATCTTGGTGAAGTGGGGAAAGGAACACCGACGCGCAATTGGCGGGCGCGGCACGGAGAATTCGGGGTCGTAACTCACTTTTCCAGCACACGCCCGACAACCCATGACGAGCGGCGCGCCGTTTTGCGCGGTGTTCTTTCCGTCCTTGATGAAGCGAAACCTTCCCATGCGACCTATTGGATAGATTTTTAACCGGAGGAGATGAGCAGTGCCTATTCCCAAAATTAAACGAAACCGATATTACGAAGCACCATTTTCCTTTGAATTCACGAGCCAAAATCTATACCAGGATCAAATAGATTATTATTTGCCGATCGATCGGGTGCAAAGCGCGAGCCTGCGTGACTGGGGGATCGGACACGGGCTTACGGTTAGTGGCGCCCCCGGTGACAGTTCAGTGATAGTTGCCGCAGGTGCGGCCATCGATATTGAAGGCCGGGCAGTTTTTCTGGCTGATTCCGGAACCGCGGATATCGGTGTCAATCCTCCCGGCGCGCAGCATGATGAAATTCCGGTCCCTGCCGTCGTGCCACTCGCCGGACAAGCTGGCATTGCAGTATATGTCACAATTTCCTTCAGCGAAATTACCCGTTTTGACGAAGGGTCGGGCGGTCGTACGGAAATCGTACCGTGGATTAGGTTGCAGCCGGTCACAGGTACCGGTGCATATGTCGATGACGGCGCGTCGGTAGTTTTGGCAATTGCGGTTATTAACTCCGGCGGTCTTTTGACTAGTCTGGCAGCATATGATCCATCATTGCCGCACCGCCGCAAATTAGCCGGCAAACCCGCTGGGTCGGTGCGCATCAAGCGTGCGGAGTTATCGGGAACCGATGTTGCTGATCAGGATTCCGGTTATATTACCGGTCGCGATAGCGGTGGATTGACATTTTCAGTACCGCAGGCAAGCGATGTGGTTTCTATTACGCGGTACGGCAATTCGATTTTTTCGCGCATGGAAATGCGGGCAGAAAATGTCGTCATGCAAGACAGTGGCGCCAGGGACGTTTTTGATTTCGACTCGTCGTCATCACGCCTAAATGTTGGTGCGACCGGCAATGGCGGCGATTTTCGCGTCACCGACAGCTCGGGCCGGCAGGTGCTGAACTTCACGTCATCCGGGTCGATCTTGAATGTTGGCGCAAATGGCAACGCTGGCGACATTAGGATGTACGATCATGCCGGCAGAAATTCTGTCAAGATTACCGCCTCGAGTGGTGCGATGTATTTGGGCGCTAATGGCAATGAAGGTGATTTGATCATTTACGATAATAACGGTCGCGATGTCATCAAAGCCGATGGGAAGTATGCCTATATTAGAGTTGGCCACGAGGGCAACGAAGGCGACCTCATCGTCAATGATGCCGAGGGCCGCGATGTTTTCTACATGAATGGACATAATGCACTATTGAAAGTCGGCCATTCCGGCAATGAGGGAGACATCAGAGTAGCCGATAACGCTGGGCAATTTGTTTTTGATTTTGACGGCAAATATGCGGTGCTGCGGGTTGGTGCGAACGGTAATGAAGGCGATATTATCGTTCGCGATGCCGCCAATGCAGAGCGAATTCACCTAAACGGTGAAAACGGTAGGATCACGGCGAACGGTCATCGGGTTGACGGCAACCCGGCGCGACGGGTGAAGGCGCGGCATTTATTCAATAATGGCGGAACGACGAGCGCGACTGTTGATTTAGGCAGTGACCGGGCTTTCTTCGCTTTTGTTTCCATCGTTATGTTGGATTCCCTCACCGACTTCGACAGAGATAATGGTGTTGCAGCCGATATTTTCCGAGTGGACGGTGTTATTCAGCCCAGTTGGATATGGGACGGTGACCATTTTGGCGGTGAAGGAGCTAATTCTAATGTCAAAAGGCAGTATTTGCGTGGAACAGGGCGTGAGATCGTATTTCGCCTGAGAAATGTCCATACCGATCTTAGCTGCGCTGCAATTGGCGTAGTTTTCTACGAATAGGAGGAACTGATGGCGCAAAAACCGAACAAGCCGGAAGCAGGAGCACAGGCAGAAGAGGAGCTTAATATCCTGGCCCTTTATGTGCTTTATGACAAAAAGTCCGGTATCATTATTCATCGGCATCAAGAGACAAGCATCGATAAAAAGAAGAAATTACCAAAATATTCGGTAAGCGAGTTTATCGAGCGGTTTAATGATCAGTCGTCGGTTACTGAAATGCTGACAAATCAAGATATTGCAAATGCTGGCCTGATACGTATCGATAATCCCGACGATCAGCCGCAAAACGCACTTGTGGATGTGAAGAAAAAAACCCTGATCGACAAACCTTCCTTCCGCCTTACCGCTTCCAAACAGGAAATTGAAGGGGATGGAAAAGATAGGACGACAATTAAAGTAGAGGTCGTCGATCAGAAGGGGCGAGCTGCGAAAACCTTTAACGGCCAGGCCAAAGTTATTACGTCACGTGGAAAGCTATCTACGAAAGGCGGACTGATCGGGATCAAGAACGGCAAAGGCAAGATTGATCTGGTATCCGTGAACGAAACGGTGGCGTCAGTTAGAATACTCGTCCGCGCGCTCGACGGGCGCGCTTCGCCTGGGCGTGTTACGGTCGAATTTTTATAGGAGGATTGCGATGCATTTGCGTGACGCCGCCCGGCAAGCTTGGGCCGACGCTGGTCTTTATAAACGCAAGGACCGGGCGTTGCGGGAGCTGCTTGACCGCTTTGAAAACGACCCAGCGATGTGCGTATCGGAAATCGAGGCCTTACTCAATAAAAAGGAATTTCAGTCGCACCGTGAAGCGATCGTCGCACCATTGATGGCGCTGAACGACCGTCTGATGAATTTGGTTTTGATCCGCCGCGCCGATGTTAGTAAGGCACCGGATGTCAAATTATTGAAGGAGTTCGTCTCCCACGCAGATTTGGAAGAACATAGGTTCGAACTATCGGCAGTCGAGGCGCTAAATAACAAACCGGTAAATACGTTGATCCGGCAAAAAAGAAGAAAACTGACGAAAGCTACGGCGAGCACCGCAAAAAAGGCGCTAAATGTAAAGACGATGAAAGCTACGGCGAGCACCAAAAAAAAGGCGCGAAATGTAAAGACGATGAAAGCTGGCAAGTAATATTTTGCGGCAGGCCCGGATTTTTCCCTCAGCTCGATCAGCAGTCGCGATAGACGTTCACGCCTGGGGCGCCGGTGTTTGTTTTGTTCGGACGGCTTTGCAGCCTATTCACTGTCTTCATAGATTTCGATCCTGACCGGCCGGTGGTCTACGAACAGGTCAGGCGTTAGTCGCCCTATGGCTTCGAGGACCTGGGCTCGCGCAGCCTCAAGAACATCTCCAAACAGGCCCGGCTCGAGATGGAGAACGCTGCAGCCCACGATGCCTTCCTGCAGGGCCGGGCCTATTATCTAAAGGCTATGAAGCGAGCGGACGGCTATCATGTAATTGCCGAACGCAGACAATCATAGAAGCGACCTAGTGCAGCCAAAAATTTATGGACGAAAGCCGAACACGGCTATGAATTAGCATTAGAAGAATTGCAAGCTTCGTTGTCGAGCGATCCACTCCTCGAAGCATGGTTAGGCCGTCCGCCAGGATTTGAAGCAGACAAGGCAACTGACTTGACGCGTGATGAAATGCCTCGCATTCCTTCGTTCATGGAACGAGTTTAACGCTTCCGCGTCATCAAATCCACGCGTATGGAAATGTTGCCCAATGTCTGCCTATGGCACGAAGCAGCCGTCTTTGACAGCATGCGAATTCGTCTCCTCGTGACCCTAAGGCGACGGTTCGGGGTCGGCCATAGTCTTGCCAACGTCCGAATTCCAACGTTACCGTAAGAGTCGCTCTCGATATATCGATTTGGAGGATTTGCCTTGATTTACACCGAGATCTATTCAGACACCGAAGGCGTTTCGCAATTCCGAGATACCGAACTACCATTTGAGCCAAGTAATTTCGCGGCGGAGGGTCGACCGCTTGGGCGATCTCGTTTCACTGACGACCAATCAGGATTTCTAAATGTTCCAGCGGGATGGGATAGCGGTTGGCATAGGGCTCCCGGTGACGGATTTGCAGTCCTTATCAAAGGTGAGGTGGAGATCGAGACGGGGAGTGGAGAAGTCCGTAGGTTTTCAATCGGTGAGGTGTGGAGGAGCACTGATACCGACGGGCGCGGGCATGTCAGTCGGGTGGTTGGCGACCAGAACGCCATTTTGCATATGACGTACTTTGCCGACCCTGCGGTAAAGTTGCGGACGTACGTAAATATTCGTGCTTGAGAAATAACTCATAGAAGTCTTGTTCGACCGCATCCACGTCCGGTCATGGCACAAAGCGGACGACGGGAGCATTTGGTGAGTTCGTCCACTCTTGAGCGGGAAGCGGACCTGATCAAACGGGAAATTGTGTGCAAGAAACGGACACTAAAAAGCCAATTCCGACGGTTATTTCATCCACAGTATTTACACACATCAAAAAATTCCATTTGTATCAGTATGTTAGGAATTATTTATCAAATTCCTAATCTGTAGGTTACTGGTTCGAATCCAGTCGGGATCACCAAAGCGCTTTGCAAAGCAAAGCGCGAAGCTTCAACATCATCGGCATTCGGCAGCAGCTGTTCGTGAAACGAACCACGCGTGCCGGCTATCAACACTTTTCTCCCGCAGTCCGTTGGTAAACCAAATCGTAGTGAACGCTTTCACGTTGGCGGTCGAACTCCAATTCTTGATGCGAACCATCAATCGGTGGTTTGGGGCAGGCTTAGTCGAAAATAGCTGGTTTCGTCGTGGTTGAATTCTATCGTCAGATCGCCATCCATTGCCCGCATGATGGCGCGGCTGATCGGTAATCCGAGGCCGGCGCCGTATGTCCGGTCGGTCTGATTGCCGCGGGCAAATTTTTCAAATACGCCACCGGCGTTGTCGCGGCTGACGCCGCCGCCGTTGTCGGCCACTTCGATCCGGATGACGTGTTCAAATAAGTCTGTTCGAACAACGATTTCCGGTGCCTTTGCAGCGTTGTATTTAACGGCGTTGGAAAGAATATTGATCATGACTTGATGCAATCGGTCCATATCGGCCAGGACGCTAAGTTTGTCCGCGCCAGGTACGAAGTTGACATGGATACCTTGTTTTCTTGCCACCCCAGCGATGGTATCCAAGGCCGAGGCGACCGCCCTGTCGACCGCCACCGGCACCAGTTTCAAACTGATGGTGCCACCTTCCAAACGGTTGACGTCAAGAATCTCGTCTAGCAGCCGGGTGAGCCGGATACTTTCATCGTTGATGATCGAAACATAATGCTCTCGCCTCTCCGGCGTAATCTCTTGGTCATCCATCAGGATCTCTGAAAATGACCGAATTGAGGTCATCGGCGTGCGTAATTCGTGGCTTACCTGACTTAGGAATTCATCCTTTTGTACATCGACGGCGCGTAGACGTTCGTTAACATTGCGAAGCTGTTGAGCGGCTTGTTCAAGTTCCACGGATTTCTCCGCCAACTGCCGCGATGTCTCGATCAGCTGCAGGGTTTCATCGGCGATATCCATAAGCTCGGTCATGCCCACGGTTTGCCGGCCGGCAATCCGGGTCACCATGGCGTGGGCAGACGCGGCCCCGATGGAACCTGCAAGCTCGCGCTCCAACCGGGCGATGACGGCATCAGTGGCATGGGGCAAGCCGCCGGTTCGCCCTTGGCTCCGGGCGATTTCGTCGAACAACCGTCGGGCGGGATCGCTGCCCAGAATACGCTGAGCGAGGACAAACAAATCTTCAGAATTGGCTTCGCTGGTCGCAAATCCCGACGGGGCTCCGCCGGTGGATCGATAGACATCGACGAACAAAGTGCCTTGAAAGCGTTCCAGCACATCACCCTCCGTCAGTATAGAGACAATGACAAAGGCAAAGGCGTTGCCGCCAACGCTCCAGACAACCGCGTGGACCAGGGGGTCAAGCGACGAGAGACCGAGTAACAATTGCGGCCGCAGAGCGGCGATGCCCCACGGGCCATGTTCGATCGTGGCCGCGCTCAAGATAAAGTCGCCGCCGAAACTGGGTAGAAACAGCGTATAGGCCCAAAGCAGGAAACCAATAAGCAGGCCCGTGATCGCGCCGGCCTTGGTCGCGCCGCGCCAAAAAAGGCCCCCCAGCAGGCTGGGCAGGAATTGTGCCACGCCAACAAAGGCGATCAGGCCAATCGCGGCCAGGGCATCGGAGCCGCCGCTGACCCGAAAGTAAAAAAATCCCAAAGCTAGAATGGCGGCAATGCTGATCCGCCGGGAGATTAGTAAAAGTCGCCGCAGATCACCGCTGACAGCCCGGCTGGAGGCGGAGAACCAAAGCGAAATCGGCATCACGATGTGGTTTGACACCATGGTCGAGGTCGCAATCGCGGCGAGGATCACCATGGATGTGGCAGAGGAAAAGCCGCCAAGATAGGCCAATATTGCAAGCTCATGACGGTCATCGGCCAGCGGCAGGGTCAGCACAAAAAGATCGGGGTTTGAGCCATCGGGCATAACCTTCAGCCCAACCAGGGCAATCGGTACGATGAATAGGCACATGCCCAACAAATACAGCGGGAACAACCACGATGCCGTAGCCAGATGGTGCTCCTCGATGTTTTCAACCACTGTGACCTGAAACTGGCGAGGCAGGCAAATGATCGCCGTCGCGGAAAGGAATGTCAGGGTAACCCAGCGCGGGCCGAATATATCGTTCGCTCCCTGCAATTGTTCAATGGGGACATTGGCAAAGACCTGGCTAAGACCGCCCGCCACTTCGAACGTGGCATAGACCCCGACCGCAATTAAGGCGGCCAATTTCACAATAGCCTCGAAAGCGATCGCGGCCACGACACCGTGATGGCGCTCGTTTGCGTCCAGATTTCGGGTGCCGAACATAATTGTGAACAAGGCCAGACTAGCGGCGATCCAAAATGCCGTGGTCGCAGCATCTGCTTCATGGTCGATAACTTGATAGCTGGCGGTCACGGATTGCAGTTGAAGCGCTATATAGGGCGTGGTGGCGATTACCGCGATGATGGTCACGATGACGCCGAGGCTAGGGCTTTTGCCATAGCGCGACGAGATTAGGTCGGCGATGGAGGTTATACGATGTGCCCGCCCAATGCGGACTAATTTTCGCAACAGCCACCACCAACCAATGAACACCAACGTGGGTCCCAAATAGATCGTAAAAAACTCTAGGCCATTTCTGGCTGCCGACCCCACGGCGCCATAAAACGTCCAAGAGGTACAATAGACGGAAATCGACAAGGTATAGACGACAGGCGATTGCAGCCAGCGAATGGGCCGGTGGCGGGTCCGTCGGTCGACCAGAAACGCAATCGCGAACAACAGAACGACATAACCGAGGCAAACCCCCAGAATTGTGTTTACGGACAACATCAGATGATCGTTGGCCTGTCTTTGTTTGATCTCGCGGATTGCTCGCTGTCACGAAGAGGCCGCGCCAATAAAGCAGCCCCCGCAATCAACAAAGCCCAGACAATAAATATATAAAGCAGCGGTACGGGTACGCCGCCGATTTTGGCGTCGACCAATGATATCCCGGCGATGGGCGGCAACAACACGCCTATGCCAACCAATAACAAAGCCAATGACCGGTTCCTGACCTTTCGCCGGGCATCGTAAGAGCTATCGTTGGCAGTCATGACAACTGATCCACTCCTATGCCGGCCGGCCTGAGGAAAGCTGCTTTACCGCATCCGTTATGTCCGAGTTCGAAAATGGCTTGGTAATGAACAGATCGGCGCCAAGGGCGAAGGCTGTCTGTCGGTCTTCCGCCTGGCCTTTTGCCGTCAGAATAAGTATTGGCAATGCCACGGTCCGGCTGTCGGCCCGCAAGCGGCGGAGAATTTCATAACTGTCCAAGCCTGGCAGCATGACATCAAGAATAAGTACATCGGGGGTGTCCCGCAGCGCCGTTTCAAGGGCCTTTCTGCCATCGGTTTCGACGGCTATAGAATACCCTGTCCGTTCGAGAAGGTAGCTCAAAGATTCGACGATATTGAGCTCATCCTCGGCGAGCAATACGCGTTTTGACATCTTCGGGTCGATCCTCCCGGCGCTACTAATGTGCCTCACTATGAGGCGGCGGCAATTAAAAAGCAAAAGTCCGGATACCGCAATCTTGTTGTGCGGTTATGTCTAACGTCACGTTCTGCCGATACCACGTGCCGTCATTCCGAGAACGGATCTTCAACGCGATGTTGACAGGTGGTGCGGGGACATAACCGGCAGCTGGGACCGACTTCTTCGACCGGCGCTGATGGATCGGGAGAATAAACCGTGAAAAGGGCGTCATCTTCCCGCATGACAATCATATCGGTGAGATAGTGTCGTGGTTTACCAAAGCCCGTTGGACCCTGATTGCGGGCCCGCGCCACAAATACAAACCGCGCACCGGAAGGGAACAGCGCTCTTTGCCGGATCACGGCCTCGGGCGATTGTTGCGCCCGGTAGAGAACCCATAGCGGACAGGCTGCAGCGTAACGGGGCACGGCCAGCCCCTCAAGTTTCAGCATCTCGATTATCGTGCCGGCGGCATTTGCTCTGAGATAGCCAAACCTGGGCCTGCCATCGTGACGCGGCAAGGCGGTCAATCGCCGGCACACAGTATCCACCTCCACCGAGAACGCTTCGGCAAGGGCTTCTATGTCGTAACGCAGTTCTTCTGCTCGCCGGGCAAAATTCTCCATCGGCATCAGAATTGCGCCTGCGGCATAATTCGCCAGAGATTGGTGTGCCCGAGTATGAGCCGCCGATGTGCTGACGAGATTTTGTCCATGCACGATGTTGTCGATGATTTCGGTGAGATGCTCTTTGGTGATCTCATCCGCCCCATGACGCCGCGATATGGGATGCGGTTCCCGCAATTGGACGTGCAGGCCGCCGGCTTTTTCTTCAATCTCCAAAAAGTAGTTTTCATGGGCATCAAACAAGGCTTCTACTTCGTCCAAAGGCGTTAATACGCGATCGGTATCTTCCGCTTTGTCCAAATATGTGGCCAACGCCTCGCCCACATCCGAGAGTGCGCGGACTTCCTCATCAATGATATGGTCAAACCGGTCGCGGCGTTCCGGTGCGATATCGGGATATTCTATGAGAATTTCGACCGCTGATCTGACCGCCGCGATCCGCGTCAGCATGCGGTGGACTGTTTCGCTGAGAAATGGGTCGTTGGAGAGGCGATCCGATAATGTTTCGGCCCGCGAAATTGCATCCTGCTCGGACCGCGCCAAGGTGGCGAGGCCTTTCGCCCAGCCCGGGAACCTTCCGATCAATTCGCTGGTGCGGGATTCCTCGATATCGAGGGCCTGGAGGGTTGGCAAACGGGCGATTTCGGTGAGCGATTCCAGCAATCTGCCCTCTGATGCATTGACCAGGTTTTCATACGAGATGCCCAGGGCTTCAGCCGTTTTTCGCAATAGTGTCCCGGCGACGCGGCGTTTGTTCCATTCGATAAGATTGAGGTAAGAAGGTGAGATGCCAATCTTGCGGGCAAGGTCGGCCTGAGTAATGCCAATCTCCCGCCGGCGCTGACGAATGCGTGGTCCCAGTATGGCGTATACCATCCTGATTTACCTCCCCAATGCCACAGGCATGATCACCCTTTTGTCAATTATTTACAACTTCATTTGCGTAATAACAGAATTATTTACAAAATATATGAACAAAGTCAATAAGTTATTGACTGATTTACAAATAATAAACATTGTACGCGCAGGACAAATATATGTCCACGGATCCAAAGCGCGTCGTTAGGACAGCTACAAGAGCGGGTGTTTGGATCCCCATTTTGCTTATCGCACTCAGGGAGACATGAATATGAGTAAGTTCGAAGTTAGCCGGCGGAGCTTGTTGAAAAACTCGACAATCGCAGCTTTCGGCTTGGCAATGCCAACAATATTGACCAGTAAAACCTGGGCCGCCGGTTACACCAACGCACCTAAAGGCGGGACCGTCACGTTCGGATTTAATGTACCACAGACCGGTGCTTACGCGGACGAGGGCGCCGATGAATTGCGCGCTTATCAACTTGCCGTAGAGCATATAAATGGCGGTGGCGACGGCGGTATGTTGAGCACATTTTCCTCCAAAGCTTTAAAGGGCAACGGCGTCAACGGCAAAAAAGTTGTGTTCGTGACTGGTGATACCCAGACAAAATCCGATGCGGCCCGGGCAAGCGCCAAGCGCATGATTGAAAAAGATGGCGCCATTATGATTACGGGCGGTTCGTCCTCGGGCGTGGCGATTGCGACACAGGGTTTGTGTCAGGACGCGGGCGTAATTTTCATGGCCGGGCTGACGCATTCCAATGACACCACCGGCAAGGACAAGCGGGCCAATGGTTTCCGCCATTTCTTCAACACTGAAATGACCGGCGCCGCACTTGGCCCCGTGCTGAAAAATGCCTTTGGCAGTGATCGTACTGCTTATCACCTGACCGCCGATTACACCTGGGGCTGGTCCCAGGAAGGTTCCATCAAGAAATACACTGAAGCCATCGGCTGGAAAACCGCCGCTGCCGTGCGTACGCCCCTTGGCGCCGGTGATTTCTCGCAGTACATTACACCGGTTCTGAATTCCGGCGCCGATGTTCTGGTGCTGAACCATTACGGTCGTGACATGGTCAATTCCTTGACCCAGGCAGTCCAGTTCGGACTGCGCGACAAACTGGTCAACGGCAAGGACTTCGCCATTGTTGTACCGCTTTACAGCCGCTTAATGGCGCAGGGTGCCGGCGAGAACGTCAAGGGCATTTTCGGTTCCACCAATTGGCATTGGTCCCTGCAGGACGCCGGATCAAAGGCCTTCGTTAAATCCTTCGGCAAGAAATACGGCTTTCCGCCCAGCCAGGCCGCGCACACCACTTATTGCCAGGCCATTCTGTACGCGGATGCCTGTCAGCGGGCGGGCACGTTTATGCCGTCCGGTGTGGGCGCCGCTCTCGAAGGCTTCAAATTCGATGGTCTAGGCAATGGCGCAACGGAATACCGTGCCGACGATCACCAATGCTTCAAGGATGTGTTGGTCGTTAAGGGCACGGAAAACCCGACGTCCAAGTTCGACGTCCTCGAAGTTGTCGAAGTGACGCCGCGCGCTCAGGTCCAATACCAAGCTTCCATGCTCGGTGGTGAACTGGGACCGTATAATAACGGCGCCTAAATCCTGACGTCCTGTCAATCCACCGGTCGCTCCCTTATTAGTCGATAGCCAACAATTAATAACGGGGCGGCCGGATTTTCTCTTGAACGGCAAGGTGATGGACGCAATTTTCCTGCAGGTTCTCAACGGCCTTGATAAGGGCGGCGCCTATGCGCTGATTGCCCTGGGCCTGACCGTTATCTTTGGCGCCTTGGGGGTCGTGAATTTCGCCCACGGCGCGTTGTTTATGCTGGGCGCCTTTTGTGCGGTATCGGTCAAGGCGATTTTAAGCCTTGAAATGGTTACGCTGGATCCCGAGAAAACAACGGCTTGGGGCACCCCGATGGAAATCAGGCAACCCTATATCGAAGCTTGGTTCGGTGATTTTGGCGCTACTTTACTGAATTTCGCTGTGCCAATCTCCATTATCATTGCCATACCCGTCATGCTTTTGTTTGGCATTGCCATGGAGCGCGGTTTAATTCGTTTCTTTTATAAGCGGCCCCATGCGGAACAAATCCTGGTGACCTTCGGTCTAGCGATTGTCCTGCAAGAGATCGTTAAGAGCATGTTTGGTGCCAACCCAATTCCGCAACCCGCCCCCGACATAGCTAAGGGGATGGTCGATTTTGGTATTTTGGTTGGGTTTGAAGCAGGCAATGTGGTCTATCCCGCCTGGCGTCTTATCTATTTTCTGTTTTCAGGCGTCTTGATCGCGGCGGTATTCGCATTCCTGCAGTTCACGACATTCGGCATGGTGGTGCGGGCGGGGATGGCCGATCGCGAAACCGTCGGCTTGCTGGGTATTGATATCGACCGGCGCTTTACCATCGTATTTGGTATGGCGGCGGTGGTCGCCGGTCTGGCCGGCGTCATGTACACCCCCATACTCAGCCCGGACTATCACATGGGGATGGATTTTTTGGTCTTGAGTTTCGTGGTTGTTGTTGTCGGTGGCATGGGCTCGCTTGGTGGTGCCGTCGCAGCCGGATTCCTATTGGGAATCCTGCAGAGTTTCGCCTCCATGAATGAAGTCAAAAACATCTTCCCCGGGATAGATCAGATCGTCATCTATTTGATTGCCGTCATTATTCTTTTAGTACGGCCGCGCGGTTTAATGGGCCGTAAAGGCGTCATGGAGTCCTGATTTATGAACCGAATGATAATTCGATCTGATACTGTCCTTTTGCTCTGTTTCGCGGCCGTTATTGTGGCGGCACCGCTTATTTTTGCCCCGATCGGCGCCGGATACCCCGACCTGTTACAAAAATTTGCGATCTTTGGCATTTTTGCCATGGGCTTCAACATTCTTTTTGGACTGACCGGATATCTGTCATTTGGTCACGCTGCGTTTCTGGGCGTCGGTTCGTATACGGCGGTCTGGACGTTCAAATTGTTGAGTATGAATCCATTCCCGGCGATTTTTTTGGCGGTGATCGTCAGCGGACTGTTTGCTGCCGTGATCGGGTTCATTTGCCTGCGTCGTTCGGGGATCTACTTCTCCATCCTTACCCTGGCCTTCGCACAGATGAGTTACAACCTCGCCTATTCGGTTCTGACACCGATTACCAATGGCGAGACCGGGTTGCAGTTGAGGCAAGCGGACCCGCGCGTACTCGACATGTTCTTCGGACGGGATTATGGCGCGGTTCTGCCCTCATCTGACTTGTTTGGCATCTCTATGACCGGCTATTCCGGATACTATTTTTGTAGCGCCGTGATGTTCATATGCTTCTTCATATCCATGCGGTTGTTCCGCTCGCCCTTCGGCATGATGCTCAGGGCGGTTAAAACAAATCAGAACCGCATGAACTACACGGGTCTGAACACCCGACCCTACGCGCTGACTGCGTTTGTTATTTCCGGCATGTACGCCGGTTTGGCGGGCGGTTTGTTGGCGGTCACGGATCCGCTGGCGGGCGCCGAACGAATGCAATGGACAGCGTCAGGCGAGGTCGTATTAATGACCATACTCGGTGGCGCCGGTACATTGTTGGGGCCGTTGATCGGGGCCGGCGTCATCAAGTATTTTGAGAATATTTTCTCTGCCTTCAACGAGGGCATTCTGATGAAGGCGTTTGATTTTCTACCCGAAATTCTACAGCATTTTATGGTCGCGGTCTCTTCGCTGTTCGTTGGCGAGGGTTGGCATCTGACCCTGGGCGCCTTGTTCATGATTATTGTCATATTTTTGCCAGGCGGCTTAATGGAGGGCTTCAAACGGCTGCGCGACTGGACCAAACGACGTGGCGGCCGCGGTGGCACTGCGACGGAGCCGGTTGCCGTCAGGTCGGTATGAGGAGGGGGCGTCCATGGGTATTTTATCAGTCAAAAATGTGAATAAACAATTCGGTGGCCTGCAGGCCCTGGATAACGTCAATTTGGAAGTTGAAGCGGGGACCGTACACGCCATCATCGGCCCCAACGGCGCCGGCAAATCCACCTTATTGAACTGTTTTGTCGGACGGCTTAAACCGGACACGGGAACGGTAACCTTTGACGGCCATTCGCTGTTGGGTATCGCACCGCATCAGATCAACCAAACCGGCGTCAGCCGGGTCTTTCAAACGCCCGAGATCTTTGGTGAGCTATCCTTGCTGGAGAACGTCATGATCCCCGCTTTTGCGGAGCGTGATGGCGCCTTTACGATCAATGCCTGGCGTGCTGTCGCAGGGGAAGCCGAATTGTTCGCGAAATCCCTGTCCATCCTGTCGGACGTCGGCCTTGAAACGAAGGCGCACGAAATCGCGGCGCAACTTTCCCGTGGCGACAAACGGCGGCTCGAGCTCGCCATGTGTCTCATTCAGGATCCAAAGCTGTTGCTGTTGGACGAACCGACGGCCGGCATGTCGCGCGCGGACACCAATAATACAATCGACCTGATGCAGCGGATTGCCGAACAGGGCGTCACCATGGTGGTTATTGAGCATGATATGCATGTCGTCTTTTCCCTGGCTGAGAAAATCAGTGTCCTTGCGCAAGGTACCGTGATAGCGGAAGGTGTGCCTGACAACATCAAGGGCAATCCGAAGGTTCAGGAAGCTTATCTGGGTGGGGCTCATCTATGAGTAAGTTACGCGTGGTAGAGAACAGTATGGACAGCGTCGGCAATGCCGGGCACGGATCGGGCGAGGACCCATTCGCAGGTATGGCACCGGGGGCGTCGCCGAAGCTGGCCACCGGCGGGCAGCCGGCCTATTTTTCCTGCTGGGATATTCATGCCTATTATGGTGAAAGCTATATCGTACAAGGTGTTAGTTTTGATGTGCGCGAGGGAGAGATTGTCGCGCTTCTTGGCCGCAATGGCGCCGGCAAGACTTCGACCCTGCGGGCCATCGCTAGGGTCGATGATCCCGCACTCAGTCACGGTGAACTATGGTTGGACCACCATGCGCTGCACGAGATGAAATCGTACCAAGCGGCGCAAATCGGGGTCGGACTGGTACCCGAGGACCGGCGCATCATCCAGGGTTTAACCGTCGAAGAAAACTTGAAACTGGCCCAAATCGCACCGCCCATAGGGTGGTCAATTTCGCGTATCTACGAATTGTTCCCCCGCCTTGGCGAACGGCGAAATCAAGAGGGCACAACGCTTTCGGGTGGCGAACAGCAAATGCTGGCGATCGGACGCACCCTGGCCCGTGATATCAAATTGCTGTTGCTTGACGAACCCTATGAAGGTCTGGCGCCGGTTGTCGTTCAGGAGATCGAAAAAACCCTGGAGCAGATCAAGTCGCTGGGCATCACCACAATCATTGTTGAGCAAAACGTCATCGCCGCCCTGCATCTGGCCGATCGGGCGATTATTCTCGACATGGGTCAAGTGGTGTTCGACGGAACGGCCCAGGAAGTCCTCAACAATGCCGATCTGCGGCAACAGTATTTGGCAATTTGAGGTGCTTGAATAGTTTCGGTCAATGGATCAATCCGACATTCTTTCACGGCCCCGTTATCATACCCTTCACCACCGAACAAACTGTGGTAATCAATAATCTCAGTTATCAAACCGTCGTCATGTACATTTCGATGCCAGCAAGATCACGATCGACCAACGCGCCGAACAGAACGGTGATATTGGCAATCCGAAGTCGGAAGACAGTAACCGCGAAATCCCAATTCCGCCGGACCTGCTGAAACGCCTCAAAGAGCGCTGGCTAGCCGCTGGTAGGCCGAACGATGGATTTGTCTTCAAACTAACCGATGGTAATCTGCTGGACCATGACAACTTCAGCGCTCGCCACTGGCGCCCCATGCTAAAGAAGCTTGGTATCACGCTGGGATTCCACGATCTGAGGCACTACTACGCGAGTTGGCTTATCAAGGCTGGTGTGCCGATCACCGAAGTAAGCCGACGTCTTGGCCATTCTGACGCCTCTGTGACGCTGCGGAATTACAGCCACGCATTACCCGAAGACAAAGGCGGGGAGGAATTGGCGGCGATGGAAAACATGTTGGAATAATTTCTGGTTACTCAGAGACCAACTCGCTAACAAAAGTCAATATAGTAGAAGCGAAGTATTTTAAGCGAGTTCCGAACCCGATCTCGTTCAAATCAGAACTGAAGTTGTCTGGCTTTGTACTATACCAATGTTCTGACATTGGGCCAAGTTCTTCGTCGTCAAATTTCGCAGACAGGATATTAAACCATCCTTCTGGCGAATTGCCTTCATAGTGCTTCTCAAGAAACACGCAAGTCCCGCTACCTCTTGTATATCCCCCCATTCCATTTTTGGCAGAAAACTCAACTAGAGTAGTCACCATATGCGGGGTTGCATATTCAAATTGTGACCGTATTTGATCTTCACTGACATCATTGTCGCGCTGGCGGTATTCCATGAAATAGTCGGTGTAGACCTGCGCTTTCGGTCTTGTTACAAAAATTTTATCCACTTCTAAAGACGAGGGTCTTTTAAGGCGAACCTGAACAATCTTTTCGCAAATCTTGGCATATCGCCAATTTCTGACATTGCGTTCTGGTAACAAAAGGGGCACGACAAATCCGATTCCCAGGATGAGCAGCGCTAAAATTATCAATATGGATTTTGCTTTCGACATTTCCTGGCAATAAATAGTATTTGAAAGGAAATATAATAGCACAAGTAATTTTTTGTGTAGAACCGTCGAAACGCTAAAGAGGCGAGTTTGTGGCGTGTGCGGATTACTAAAGAACCAGCGGATTGCGACGCATTTGCAACACGATTTGTAATAAACCGCAGAAAACTGCCAAAATTAAGCCAGAAACTTGATTCTCATAACCTGAAGGTCGTAGGTTCAAATCCTACCCCCGCAACCAAAATACCATCACAAATACAAACATATGCAAAAACTTAGACGCACACACCGTCTAAGCCTCTTTCATTGTGTCCGCATAGTGTCCAAAAATACCTGGCCACCGAAATACAAAGGCCAAGCCGGTGTCTGTTATAGCCACCACTTCCTACAACACGGCTGCAAGACGCTCAATCAAGTAGTTCGCTGCAGTGCCCAGACGTATCGATGGGAGCTAGCATCGCTTGAAAAAGAAGCAAAATCAACGTCCGCTAATAGCAGAAACCAGCGTTAATAAATTACAGTGGCCTGTTTTGCGACAGAATTAGGGATGAAGCGAACATCTCGCTATTTGGAAGGCTTGCTTCGCGCACATATGTCGGAAGAATGACGGCTACTAGGTCCACTTCGAGGTAAAGCGGCCATTTGGAATAAGATGGATCTGCCGTGCTTTCGAGCGTACCCTGATGTTGTCCGATGGCCGGGTTTGGTCAAATCCAGACGACCTGGTGCCCGGTTTATAACGGCTGCTTTGCCCTCGGAACCGGTCACTAAATGGCGAAAATAGTCGTTGAAAATCCGGTAGCCGCTTTACCCACAGGAGCGGAGATTAACCTCGATTGCACTTTTGTGGAGAAATTTGGGTAGGCGGAGCATGTCTGCACCACCCCAACTTCAGATTTCGACATTTTCGGTTATTTCCAGGGTGTCATCGACCTCTATGCCGAAATATCTGACTGTGCTTTGGGTCAATTGGCGTGGCCCAACAGAAGCTGGACGGCACGGAGATTTTCAGTCCATCGATAGATCAGCGTTGCTTTCGTGCGGCGCAAGGAATGTGTGCCAAATATCTTCGGGTCCAAGCCTATTTCTCCGATCCAACGAGACAGCAGTCGTGAATATTGCGGCGTCGATATGCGAGTCAAATGTTCAGCTCTCGCACATTTGAGAACAACCACTTCGAGCTAGTATTGGCCTGGGATGGATCCACCAAAAATTCGGGGTGTCGGCAGCTTGGATGCAGCTAGACTGAACGAATTTTCTTTGAGGGCTGGCTTGGAAAATTTTCGAGCCTTATAGTCGACGATCTGCGGTTCTACGCAGACCAACCATCTGTCGAATACAATAGGTTCATAAACTGGGTCATACCGTGCCTGCAGCGGACTTGCGTGGAGAGGCATTCAGCATGACTGCGTATTCTGTCCACGGCCCACGCATCACCCATCGTCAGTTGATTTTGTGTTGACGGAAAATTTGATTTAAATTATATTTATTATAATAGTTATAATGAATACCACAAAATTGATTTCATAGTTGCCAACAGCACAAAACAGGAAAGGTCAAAATTATGCTGAGATCATTCACACGTACCCTTGTGACGACGATCGCGCTTGCGAGTTTCGCAATGCTGGTCGGTGCCCCGGCTTTCGCCGGCGGAAAAGTAACATGGGGAAAACCGACAGAAGTTCTTTCCTTAGACCCACAATATTCCGGGGACGGCGCTTCCTGGACAGTTTTCCATCTCATCTACGACCAACTCTTAAGTATTGATGATAACTACAAGTTGGCACCTGGCCTTGCCGAAAAATGGGAAGAAATCTCGCCGACTTCATATCGTTTCCATTTACGCAAGAATGCGACCTTTTCAAACGGCAGGTCCGTTGTTGCCGATGATGTGGTCGGTTCGTTCAAGCGCCTGACCGATCCTGAAACCGGCGGTGCCTGGGGTAAGCAGCTCGGTAGTTTTTCAGCGATCGTCGCCGAGGATGATCACACAGTTCGCTTCGACCTGGTGAAACCAAATGGCGCCTTTCTAAATGTTCTGTCTGTGACGACGACGTCGATCTTACCGATGAAGGAGTTTAAAGACGGCTCTTTCGACCCAACCAAAACAATGCTCGGCTCCGGCCCCTTCATGGTCAAGGATCATGTCCAAGATCAACATTGGACTTTGGCGCGAAATCCGGGATTTTGGCGCGAAGGTCACCCAAAGGTAGATGAGCTTGTCATCCGGATTTTGCCTGATGACAATGCGCGTATTGCGGCTCTTCGTAATGGTCAAATTGATATTGCCGCTTTTGCCAATCCGGACACGCCGCGCCTGCTTGCGAATGTGCCGAATGTCAAAGTCGCAACGCAAGGCACCACCAATTACTTCCGCCTGGATGTTAATGCACGTGAGAAAAGTTCCGTATTCGCTGACAAACGGGTCCGGCAGGCAATGCATTACGCACTTGATCGGGAGAAAATCGCAGAAATCGTATTTGGCGGTGAGTCTACTGTTGAATATCCGGTCCCCAGTGGCCTCGGCCTTGATGTTTGCCGAAAAAATCCTTTCTATACAATGCCACGTGCGGAACGACTTAAGAAAGCACGCGCCCTTTTAAAGGAAGCGGGCCAAGAAGGTGCGGAAATTGGTGTTATCGGATCATCTACATTGATGATCTATCCTTTGATTGCCCAAGTCATTCAAAGCAGTCTCAATGAAGCAGGATTCGCGGCGAAAGTAGAAAAAATTCCAGCAGCCGACTGGTATAAGCGCGTTTTCGTGGCTGAAACAGATTTCGATCTCGCCGTCTCTTGGTATGCCGGTTATTCCGATCCAGCAATGGTGCTTTATTGGTGGACGCCGAACGGCGCCAAAGGTTGGGCGGACGGCTACACATTGTTCGACGATAACTTAACGGCGGCAATCCAAAAAGTCCGGCAAACAGCTAAAGGCAGCGAACGCCAGATGGCAATGGATAAAGCCTGCGGTCTGATCAATGATAATTCAAATGTTGTCGCGTTGGTGAGCAAGCCGGACTATATTGCTTATCGCGAAGATCTCGTAAACGCCCGCTTTGGTAAAAACGAGGGCAATTTCAACACCCTTAAATATGCTGAAGAGTTTACCCGCAAATAGTATCTGCGGAACGAAATTGTTGGGCCGCACAAGTTTCTTTGGTGCGGCCCAATTACTTCATAAAAGATATTATCTTCCTCTGAAAGATGCCGAATGAAACTTTTTGGGTATGTTGTGATCAGGGTCGGCCTCGCCCTCTTTACGATTTTGTGTGTATCGCTTGTTGTTTTTATCGCCATGCGTATGTTACCGGGCGGTTTTGAAATGATGATCCTCGGTCCAATTCAGACGGAGGAGGCGCGGGCGATCATAACAACAAAATTCGGTTTGGATCGCCCCTTGCCAGTTCAGTTTTTCAGTTGGCTTATTGCTGTGGCGCAAGGCGATTTTGGAAATTCCATGATCACGCAGTCGAGTGTTTCGGACGAATTATTGCGCCGGGCGCCAGCGACCATGCAGCTTGCTTTGATGGCGATTGGGGCCGCAATTCTAGTCGGTCTACCACTTGGCATTGCGGCTGGTGTCGGTGACCGCAGCCGTAAAACAAAACTCTTCGCTCGCCTTCTTGGCGCTATTGGCGCGAGCACTCCGGAATTTGTCCTTGGCACTGTCTTATTATACGTATTCTCGGTTTGGTCGCTGGGTGCAACCATTGGCGGATATGTCCCGTTTTTTGAAGATCCAGTTACCAACCTTCGGGCAATGGTCTTGCCGGCGTTCACACTCAGCGTGTTCGGCGTCGCTTTGATTTTGCGGACCTCGCGGGATTCTGTTCTGAATGTAATGACGGGCGGTCATATCACCACCGCTGTCGCGCGGGGCGAAACACCTCAGCAGGTGATCGGACGCCAGGTGCTGCGCAATGCTTCCCTGCCTGTGTTGACGGTAACGACAATGTATTTTAGCGCCTTGATCGGCGGCGCCGTCATTGTCGAAACGCTCTTCTCTGTCCCCGGTGTTGGGCTCTACACCTGGAATGCGCTTCACAATCGAGATTATGTGGTAACGCAAAGTGCCGTGCTGATCTTTTCAGCGATCTTCGTGACCTTCAATATGTTGATCGATATCGCTTATGTGATGATCGATCCCCGCATCAGATCGCAACTGGATTAGATATGGCTATCAGAGAGTTTTCCATTATTGAAAAAGTTGGGCGGATGGTTCGGGCTGACCCGCTGATGGCGTTTGGCGCGGTCATGCTGTTGTTGTTGATGTTCATCGGTTTCATTGGCCCGATGCTGCCTATAGGCGACGCCACAGCAATCGGCGCTGGCCCCCGGATCGCGCCGCCGAGCCTGGAATTTCCACTTGGTACCGATGAACTTGGGCGGTCATATTTGCCGCGGGTCGTCGACGGAATATTGGTGACCGTATTGCTTTCGGCTGTAGCGGTATTGCTAACCGCTTTCCTGGGCGTGATGATCGGGCTCGTCGCCGCCTATTATGGCGGTCGGATTGATATGATTGCCACTCGTTTCGCCGATATCCTTTACGCCTTTCCCGCCATCATTCTGGGTCTGATGATCACCTCCGTTATCGGTCCGGGAAATACTTCGGTTATCACGGTGATTGTGGTGGCAACGCTGCCGCTTTTCATCCGTGTTGTGCGATCTGTCGCGCTTTCCATCGCCGCCCGGGAATTTGTCACGGCGGCCGAAGTCGCCGGTGCCTCGCCACTGCGGATTATGCTTTTTCACATGTTGCCGAACATTTCCGGTGCCGTGATCGTGCATCTTACCTACGCGCTTTCAATCGGCATGCTGATCGAAAGCGGTTTGAGCTTTCTTGGTCTTGGTACACAGCCACCGGATCCTTCACTGGGCTCCCTGCTGCACCTTGGTACGACTTACATCACCATCGCCCCTTGGTTGGTTTTCCCGCCCGGACTGGTGCTGGCGCTCGCTATCCTCTCCGTCAATCTGTTGGGCGACGGTCTTCGCGATGCCATTGAACCGTTGAAGGGTAGGTCCCTGCAATGAGTACTCTTGTTAGCGCCAGCAACTTAGTGATTGAATATCACACGCCCCGCGGCACCGTGCGGGCCCTCGACGGTGCGGATCTTGTCATGGAAATCGGGACGTCGCTGGGTCTGGTTGGCGAATCCGGTTCTGGCAAGACGACCCTTGGCATGGCGATGGGTCGTCTGTTGCCGCCCAATGCAGTCAGTACAGCCGGTTCACTTGAAGTTGGCGGCCAGAACGTCTTTGAAATGTCCGCCAGCAAGATCGCCAAATTTAGGCGAGATGAACTTGGGGTCATATTTCAAAACCCGATGTCAGCGCTGAACCCGACGACACAAATCGGCAAACAAGTCGGTTGGGCGCTTGGCGAGAATGGTAATGCTGAAGAAGTACTTGCCCGTCTTCGCCAAGTCGGCTTGAGCGATGTCGAGCGGGTGGCAAAATCTTATCCACATGAACTCTCTGGCGGCATGGCTCAAAGAGTGATTATTACGATGGCGATTGCGCGACGTCCGAGCCTGTTGATTGCTGACGAGCCGACCGCGTCGCTTGATGCCTCAATCCGTGGGCAAATCCTCGACCTTCTGATTTCGCAGAAAGAAGAAGCCGGCGCAGCGTTTGTTCTGCTTAGTCATGAGCTCACCGTCGTTGCCGGTTATTGTGAAATGATCGGAGTGATGTACGGCGGAAGGGTCGTCGAACTTGCCACCAGTGCGGAGATTTTTAATGCGCCTATGCATCCCTATACGCAGGCTCTGTTGCGGGCGGCGCCTGGGAAGGAAATGCCTGGCGAGCGGTTAGAGCCTATCCAGGGTGCCCCGCCGGTTCTGACCGGATCAACCGAGGGCTGTGCATTTGCGCCGCGGTGCCCGCGCGCCACCGAGATTTGCCGTACGAACAGACCCACACTCCGTACCATCGCAGACCATCAGATACTTTGCCACAACATTGAAGAAGAGCGCGACGGTGTCTTTGACCCGTCGGCAGCGGATTGACACCATGGACTTTCCAATAATTGACGCGCGCCACGTTGGTGTAACCTACACGACCGGGCCGTTCTGGGATCAACGAAAAACCGAAGCTGTGAAGTCTGTGACGCTTGAAATCGCGGCGGGTGAAACCCTTGGCTTGGTCGGAGAATCCGGCTCAGGCAAAACCTCGTTTGGTCGGTTATGCCTTGGCCTTGTGCCATCCACAGCGGGCGCTATTCTGTTTGATCGCCAACTCATCGGTCCAAAAAACAAACCAGCTCCTGGTAAGCTTTCGGTTGTTCTTCAAAATCCCGATTGGGCGCTCAACCCGCGTATGACAGTCGGTAGCGCGGTGAGCGAACCACTTGTGATCGTACGACGGATTTCCGGAAAAGAGCGCCGTGGCGAAGCCAAGCGGGCGCTCGAAATGGTTGGACTCGCCGCCAGTTTTGCTGACCGATACCCACACGAACTATCGGGTGGTCAACGTCAACGCGTTGCCATTGCGCGGGCCTTAATAACAGAACCTCGGTTTATTGTTTTCGACGAAGCTGTAAGCGCTCTTGACGTCTCGGTGCAAACGCAGGTGCTGAACCTAATTTTAGACTTACAGCACCAGCATGAATTTGCCGCACTTTTCATTTCCCATGACCTTGCTGCCACCCGATATGTCTCGCATCGTATGGCGGTAATGTATGCTGGCGCGCTGATGGAAATTGGTCCAACGGAACTTTTTTATGAAAACCCGCAGCACCCATATTCGCGCGCACTCAGCATCTCCATCGACGGCGAGCGTCACAAGAATTTTGCGTTAAGGGGCGTTGGTGAAGAAGTGGCGGGAATTGGCTGTCCTTTGGCGCTGCGCTGTCCGTGGAGTATAGATCGTTGCCGTGGCGAAACGCCGGAGCTTCGCCCGCTCGGTACGGGCATTACCGCCTGTCACCGAGCGGAAGAAATGCGCGAATTATGACAACTAAATTGAGCAACCAAATGGTCGATGGAGGACATTTGCGCGGAATAAAAAGGTATCGAGTGCATGAGGCTGTGCAGCATAGAAAATCTGCTTCATAATATGGCGAATTGGCTGATTCAGTTGCGCTTTCTACCGGCCTATGAGCGGCTTCAAAGATTGATGTCCGTCGGGCCATTGCGTGGTTTGCGTCTTAGGACGAAAGAACAAGGAAACGCAAAATGACAGTGTCGAAAAAACCGCAAACGTCGAGAAATAAAAATGACAACGGCGGGAAGGTGAGCAAATCGCAGGGACGCAAAGACAAAGTTCAACGTGGCAAAGGGCGGTTGAAAAGCAAACCGCTTTTCCGCAAACGTTCGGATCTTATCGCCGAAGAAGTGAAACGCTGGATTGTCACTGAAAACATGCGACCGGGAGATAAAATACCTCAAGAACGAGAGCTGACGGAGCTTTTCGATAGCAGCCGCTGGACGATTAGAGAGGCCCTTAAGTCCTTGGAAGTGCAAGGTTTGATTACCATAAGTTCCGGGCCCCAGGGCGGTGCCAGAATTGTTGAAGTTTCACAACAAAATGCCATGCAACACCTTGCCAACTACTTCTACTTTAAACCTCTTACGGTCACCCATATTTACGATCTTCGTGTGATATTGGAGCCTATGTTGGCAGTAGAAGCTGTCGGCCAACTGACGGAGCAGCAGTTCGAACGCATGGCAGAGACCATTGCGATTACCAAAAATGATTTGAATACCGCCGAAAGCAGGCTACGGCGCCGTGCCGCTGAGCTCGAGTTTCACAATATTTTGGCGGAAGCTTGCCCGAATGCGATGATCGCCTTTATCTGTCGATTTTTGAACGACCTACTGAATGATTGGGTCGTTTTCAATCAGACCTATACGGCATCTGAAGAACAATTCGGATGTGACACGCGTGATTTTCACGAAAGTTTGTTCGACGCATTTCAGCAGCAGGATACCGAATTGGTGCATCAGTTGATGACCGCACATATGAAACATGCCGCCTACCATACCGTTGAATTCAAGGGCGAACTTGAACAGAAGTTCTTCCCTGCATGAAGCCCGATAGGCTTAACAAAATTACCATTCATTGGAGATCCTCATTGTGCTGAAAAACGAAGACGGCTTTGTCGCGAACAGTCCGAGCGATGGCCCAGCTCTCGAATTTGACTTTCCGGGCCTGGAAATCGGTATTGCAGAATATGATGAAGGCCCAACCGGTTGCACGGTCTTGCGGTTTGCGGAAACGGCCTTATGCGAAGTTGATGTCCGGGGCGGTTCGCCCGGTCTTATGGGGACTTACGGGGTCGCAGACGCGATTTGCTTCGCCGGCGGCTCGTTATATGGCCTGGAAGCCTCAAGCGGTGTTGCCGCAGAGCTGATGGCAGAGCGAAAAACCGGCGTTTGGGGAAAAATTGGCTGCGTTTCAGGGGCGATTATTTACGATTTTGGTTGCCGCGATACTTTGTGTTATCCCGATAAAACATTGGGGCGAGCAGCTTATCGGGCGCGTTCGGAGGGCCGTTTTCCGCTCGGTCAACGAGGCGCGGGGCGATCCGCCACGGTCGGCAAGTTAAACGGGTCCACGCGCTTCGCAGCGGAGCCGGGAGGCCAAGGCGCGGCAGCGGCCGATGTCGAAGGACTGCGTATCGCAATATTCACAATTGTTAATTCAGTCGGTGCCGTCGTTGATGAAAAGGGCGATGTCCTTCGCGGTTATTTGCACCGGGAAACCGGCAAGCGTCATCATCTACGCGATATCATCCAGCATTACCCTTCGGAAGTCACCGTCCCGTTTGCCCCTGTTAACGGCAATACCACCGTGACCGCTTTGGTCATTGATCAACAGCTGGAACGGGAAGAACTTCGCCAGCTCGGCCGGCAAGTGCATGCTGCCATGGCCAGGGTAATCCAGCCCTTTCACACGATGAATGACGGCGACATCTTATTCACCCTGACAACGTCGAAACAGCCGCGAACAAAAAGCGTCTTGGCAATTGGAGAGATTGGCTCTGACTTGGCGTGCAAGGCGGTTCGAAGCGCCGTCGCGCCCCTAAATGATTGACGAAGATAATTTTAGCGAATTTTTCTCGTTATTCGACGGTTCTTGTTGAAATCGTGCTGCTTCACCGAAATATATTGCCGCGTCCGTTTTGAAAAAGAGGGTGCTCTGCAACCTCCGGTCAATCCCAATCCATCAAGGCTTTTGCTTCGATGTTGTCCTTGCCGTTCGGGCCGCCGCATTCGCAAATTGCAAAAAGATGATGCATCATTGTCGCCAGCACCCTTAACTTTCAGGGCCGGTGCAACGAACCGGTAACAATGATAGGGTTATGAGTCTTTTCGATGGAGGACTGGCATGACTGACAAATTTGATGCGATTATCATCGGGACGGGGCAGGCGGGTCCCTCTCTAGCGCAACGCATGACCGGCGAAGGCATGAAAGTGGCGATCATCGAACGCAAGTTGTTTGGTGGCACCTGCGTCAATGTCGGCTGCATTCCGACAAAGGCCTTAGTAGCCAGTGCGCGGGCAGCACATATGGCCAGGCGCGGCGGTGACTTTGGGATCACCATCGATGGGCAGATCTCGGTCGACATGAAACAAGTTAAGGCCCGCAAGGATGCCATTGTTAAGCATTCCAACGACGGCGTCACGAACTGGCTCAAGAAGATGAACAATCTTACCGTCATCGAAGGCCATGGCTGCCTGGAAAGTGCAACGACGGTCCGGGTCAATGTCGATCTGCTGGAGGCCGATAAAATTGTGCTCAATGTCGGCGGGCGGGCTGTCGTCCCTGATATGCCGGGCATAAATGATGTCGATTACCTGATTAACACAAATATCATGGAGGTGGATTTTCTGCCCGAGCATTTAATCGTCATTGGCGGCAGTTATATCGGTCTCGAGTTTGCCCAGATGTACCGCCGGTTTGGCAGCCGGGTCACAGTTGTTGAAATGGGCCCGAAATTGATCGGCCGCGAGGATGAGGAGATTTCGGCGGCGGTGAAAGATATTCTGGAGAATGAGGATATCGACATTCGGTTGAACGCCGATTGTATCGCCCTAGCGCAAAATAATGGACAAGTCACGATTACCGCGAGCTGCGAGCCGGGCCCCGAAGCCATCGTTGGAAGTCATGTTTTGCTGGCGGTCGGCCGTCAGCCGAATACGGCCGATTTGGGCCTTGACGCTGCTGGTGTCGAAATCGATGGCCGGGGTTACGTCGTTGTTGACGATCAGTTACGCAGCAATGTGCCCGGTATTTGGGCGATCGGCGATGTCAATGGACGTGGTGCCTTTACGCATACTTCTTATAACGATTATGAAATTCTCGCCGCCAATATGTTCGATGACGATGCCCGGCGGATTTCCGATCGCATTACCACTTATGGTTTGTTCATCGACCCGCCGTTGGGCCGGATTGGCCTGACGGAAGCTCAGGTGCGCCAGAGCGGCCGCAAGGCGCTGATGGGCAAAATGGCGATGGCCCGGGTCGGTCGGGCCCGCGAGCGAAGCGAAACCCAAGGCCTGATGAAAGTCTTGATCGATGCCGAAACGGAGAAAATTTTGGGTGCGGCGATCCTTGGCATCGGCGGCGATGAAGTCATCCATGCGCTTTTGGATGTCATGTATGCTGATGTCTCTTATAAGGTGATCCAGCGGGCGACCCATATCCACCCCACCGTTTCCGAGTTGATACCGACCCTGCTCGGGAACCTGGAGCCTCTAATTTAGGAAGCAAATCCGTGACGTCTTCTTTGTCCGCATGCTGAGATCGTTGCGGTAGGTTTTAGAGTCCTAATATTCCGTTCCCTTTCGTTGATCCAGGGCCGCCAGTAATTTTGGCGGCGAGATTGGCAAGGATTGCATACGCCGGCCGACCGCGTCGGCAACCGCATTAGCGACGCATGCCATGGTCGGGCAGATGCTGGCTTCGCCAACCCCTTTGACACCGAAGGGATGGTTCGGGTTCGGCACCTCTACGACTATTGTTTCTATATACGGCAGATCGGAAGCCACAGGCATGCGATAGTCGAGAAAGCCTGGGTTTTCCAAATGACCGGCATCGTCGTAAATATATTCTTCATTCAAAGCCCAGCCGACACCCTGTGCCACCGCCCCCTGCATTTGCCCTTCGACATAACCTAGATGAATGGCCCGGCCTGCATCCTGCGCCACGATGAAGCGCAGGATCGTCACCTGGCCGGTTTCCGGATCGACTTCGACGTCGCAAAATTGACTGCAGAAGCCGGGGGCCTGGCCACTGGCAGCAACGGCGTTGGAGGTTCCGATGGGTCCGCCGGTTGCCGCTGCCTTGGCGGCGATATCCTTTAACGAAAGTGGATCGAACTCCCCGACATTACTGCTGGCGGGTTTGGCGCATCCGTCCTCCCAATCGACCCCGTCGACATCGACGCCCCAAATCTTGGCGGCCCGGCCACGCAGATCGGTGATCACTTGTTCGCAAGCGCCGATCACCGCCAATCCGCTGGCGTAGGTCACCCGGGAACCGCCGGTGACATGGGTATAGGGGACGGCGCTGGTGTCGTTTACTGCGGCCCGGACCTGTTCGTAGTCGATCCCCAAGGTTTCCGCCGCCATCAGCGCCATGGAAGCGCGCGAGCCGCCGACGTCCGGACTGCCGGTTGCCACCGAAACCGTCCCATCGGTATTGACAAAGACTGTGGCGCCGGATTCCCCGGCGCCATTAAACCAGTAACCTGAAGCCATGCCGCGCCCCTGGTTCGGCCCTAATGGCGTCTGGTATCCTGGATGGTCCAATACGGCCTGCACGGTTTCGCTGTAACCCTCATGGCTCATCTTGCCGTCGCCAAGCATCGCATCACCCGGATGAATGGCGTTTTTCAGACGCAGTGCCGCCGGTTCCATATCCAAGCGCTTGGCCAAAATGTCCAGTGTGCTTTCAACGGCGAAATTTGAAATCGGCGACCCGGGAGCGCGGTAAGCCGCTACTTTCGGTCGGTTGCTCACGACATCGTAGCCGGTGGTTTGCTGATTTGGGATGTCGTACATGGCAAACGCGCACAGACAACCGTTCATCACTGGCGAAGTCGGAAAGGCCCCGGCTTGATATTTGAACTCGCCCTCAGCGGCGACGATATTGCCGTCTTTTGTCGCCCCTAATTTAACCCGCAAGGAAGAGCCGGAGGTCGGACCGCTGGCCTGGAAAACTTCTGCCCGGCTCATCGCCATTTTCACCGGACTGCTCGATTTTTTCGATAACATCATCGCCACCGGTTCGACATAGACAACGGTCTTGCCGCCAAAGGCACCGCCAATTTCCGCCGGAATAACCTTTAGATCGCTGAGTTGCATGCCGACCAGTTTGGCGGTCAGATTGCGTACCACAAAATGGCCCTGACTGGCGCTCCATAACTCACCTTGGCCGTCGGGATCGTAGCGTGCCAGGCAGGCATGCGGTTCAATGTAACCTTGATGAACCGGCGCGGTGCGGTATGTTTTTTCGACGATCTCGTCCGCACCCGCAAACCCGGCTTCGGTATCGCCGAGTGAAAAATGGATTTTCTTGGAAACGTTCGACGCCTTTTCCGGCACTGGCTCCACGTCGCGGGTGATCATATCATCGAATAACAACGGCGCGTCTTCAGCCATAGCCGCCTCGACATCGATGACATGGGGAAGGATGTCGTAGTCCACCTCGATTAACGCCAAGGCTTGATCTGCGGTTTTTGCATCCACGGCGGCGACGGCGGCGATCGCATGTCCTTCATACAAAGCCTTCTCACGGGCCATCACATTGCGGGTGATGTGCCAGAAATTTATTTGCAGTCGGGGCGGACCTATATAAGCGAAATTTTGCTCCGGAAAATCACTGCCGACGACAACTGCCTTGACGCCGCGCAAAGCTTCCGCTTTCGAGATATCGATCGATTTTATTCGCGCATGAGCGTGTGGGCTGCGTAATATTTTTCCACACAACATGCCGGGCAAATCATAATCGTTGCCGAACTTCGCCATGCCAGTGACTTTCGGTACGCCGTCCGGGCGGACAGGCGACGTGCCTACCCACCGATAGCTTTTGTTATTTTCATTCATGCGCAACCCTTTCAACAGACCCAACAAACCGATGAATACATAATCCTCACCACACACGTCCTTATTACACAGTAAGCACAAAATTCCTTGCGGCTTCAAGAGTAAGGCTGCCAGCCTTGGCCAGCATTGTTGAAACGAAACAGCGATCACCTATTCATTCCCGTTCGCGGAAAAATGCTCTACATTGCCAATTCCTTAATCAAGAACTGTCAAATTGGGGCGTCAATCGATGATTATGTATTCACGTGAACTGACCGTGGCCTGGGGCGAATCCGATCCGTTTGGCTTGGTCTATTATCCCATGATGTTCACTTGGTTTAATGAAACCGAACATGAATTGCTGCGGGCGCTCGGCTTTGGGACCAACAAATTGATTAAAGAAACCCGCACCGCCTTTGTCATGGGGGACGTACATTTCCGCTTTATCGGGCCGGCGGCATATGGTGACAAAGTGCGCACGACGATCCAACTCAGCAAGATGACGGAAAGTACCTTGCATTGGGATTGTAAGGCAGTGCAGGCATCTTCCGGTGATGTTGTCACGGAAGGCCGCGCCATCCGTATTCATGCGCAAATTCTCGATGACGGAAATCTGAAGGCCATCCCAATTCCCGAACATATTCGCGAGGCATTATCGCAACCAGGCGGCTTGATCGATCTGCCGCTCGAAAATGAATAATCGATAGAGCGTGCGCGTCTCAGTTGTTACATCGGCGATTGTTGCCGTCCTGGTGGGATTTGGCGGTTCTGTCGCGGTTATCCTAGAGGCGACCAAGGCGGTCGGGGCATCCTCGGAACAGACCGCCTCCTGGGTTGCTGCACTTTGTCTTTCGATGATGGTGACGACCGCTTATCTCAGTCTTCGCCATCGGCTGCCGATTGTTACGGCCTGGTCGACCCCAGGCGCCGCCTTGATCGCGACGACGACAGGGATCACAATAGAGGCTGCTATCGGCGCTTTCATCTTGGCGGCTTGCCTTATTCTGATGACCGCCGCAATTCGCCCCTTAAATGCTTTGGTCGAGCGGATTCCGTCGGCGATCGCGTCTTCGATGCTCGCCGGGGTTTTATTTGGCTTCGTCGTGGCGATATTCGAGGCGTTGTTAAATCTGCCCTATCTGGTCGCACCTTTGATCCTGGCGTTTGTTCTGCTCCGTCTCTATTCACCGGCTTGGGCGGTCCTGCTGGTGCTGGGCTTGGGCGTGGTGCTGGTTTATGCATTGGATTTGAGCGAACCGGTCGCCGACCTGACGATTTCAAACTTTGTTTGGATTACGCCCGAATTTGATCTGGCGGTGATGATTGGTCTTGGTATCCCGCTATATATTGTGACCATGGCGTCCCAAAACCTGCCGGGCTTTGCGGTGTTGAGGGCGGCAGGTTATGCGGTGCCGACACGGTCGATCCTGACGATTACTGGCTTGGCTTCATTGTTGAGCGCCGGATTTGGCGCCCATACTTCTAATCTGGCCGCCATTGTGGCTTCGATATGCACAGGCCCCGAAGCGCATCCGGACAAAACCAAGCGCTGGCTCGGTGGGCCGATATATGCCGGCGGTTATGCAATTCTGGCTCTGTTCGGCGGCGCGTTGGTGATTATTCTTGAAAGTTTCCCAGCTGAGCTGATTGCCGCGATGGCCGGTATTGCGCTAACTGGCCCGTTGGTAAATGCGATCGGGACGGGATTGGCAGATGAGAAAAATCGTTTTGCCGCCGTCACAACTTTTGTCGTTACCGCGTCGGGAATTAGCGCGTTTGGCATCAGTGCCGCTTTTTGGGGGCTGCTGGGTGGTTTGGTGATTTATACGCTAGAAGGTTTGGTAAAGCAAAATTCTTCCGCCCGCTGATCAGCGGGTCGGGCGAACCGATAATGCCGTGAAGATAGCAAATATCAATACTGCGGCAACGGCCCAAGGCAGCACACCCGAATAGCCAAAATCCAAAAGGATACCGATGGAAATCGGCGCTAGGGCAGAGCCGACATCCAAACCGGAATAAACAAAGCCAAAAATCCGCCCGGTGGCGCCGGCCGGGCTGGCGGATCGGACCAACATGTCGCGGGACGGCGTGGTGATACCGGTCAGGAAACCGCCGATACTCGCCACTGCAATCAAAATTACATTCGGCAGATCCCAACTGCCGATCGCCGCGAACATCAAGGCCGCCAAGAACAGGCCACCGGCGATCATGGCGCCGTGTTTGTCGGTCCGGTCGGCCAGGATGCCGCCAACCAAAACCCCAACCGAGGCCCCGAGAAGAAATCCCGTCAAGGCGATGTTGCCGATGGTCAGCGCGGTGCCGTACATTGCTTCAAGAGTAGGCGGGAGGAAATTCTGCACCGCGATCAGGGCCAACGCAAGAAAAGTGAAATAAAGAAAACAAAGCACAATTGGCATCGATAACATCGGTCGCAAGCCAAGCGACGGCGCTTTCGCATTCTGTTTAATGTCTTCTGCTGATCGATCCGTATCGACCAGATCGGCGCGCCAGAACCAAAGTGCCAAGACAATCGCAAAACCAACGATCGCGGCCGATGCCAACGCCACTCGCCAATTGCTCAGCCAGGCAATGGTGATCATCGAGGTCGGCGCCAGGGCCCAACCTAAATTACCGCCCAGTGTGTGCATGCCGAAAGCACGACCAATCCTACTTGGTGTTACCGAGCCATTCATGATGGTGAAATCGGAAGGATGAAAGACGCTGTTGCCAAGACCTAGTAGGACAGCCGCCGGATAAAAAAACCAAAAAGCAGGTGCCATCGCGAAGCACAATATCGCCACGGCGTAAATAAACAGACCCGCAAGCAACACCCGCTTGGCGCCAAAATGGTCAACTAAAAATCCGGCGATCACCTGACTGATGCCTGAGGTGACAAAAAACACCGTCATGACAAAACCGAGTTCCGTATAACCGACATCGAATTCTTTGGTCAGGATCGGAAACAACGGCGGCAAGACCAATTGAAAAAAATGGCTGCAGCCGTGCGCCAGACTGATCAGGCTGATGATTTTTACATCCTTTGACCAGGATGTGGCGACGGCGTCGGTCATGGAAGCTCCAAGATTAAACTAAAATCGCCCCCGCAAACGCAAGCGCCTGCAGGGGCCGGGAACTTGTTTGGTGCAACAACATCCCCGTAAGCGCCCGAAAGCGCCGAGGCCATGATGTGCTTCTGCTTGACGAGGGTCAATAGGCAGACGATGCGGAAACTCGCAGATGCCTAATTTTCGGACAGGTCATATCGTGATGATCAATAATTAGGCGAATAACAAATCCCAGGCCGTGTTCACATTCCCTTTCGGACATCGATTCAACATTCTAATGCTCTGATTTTAAAAGAGAATATTGGCAATTCAAATTGGTTCACAGAGTTTGGCACAGGCTTTGCGTTTTGTTTTTGCGGTGCAACAACAACCTCGTATTAGGAGACCTTACAATGAATTTCAAATTAAGCGCAGCCACGGGTGCTGCGTTGTTTGCGGCTGCCACCACGATAGGCAGTTTTGCGCAGGCGGCCGAGACCATCAAGATCGGTGTCTTGCATTCACTTTCCGGGACCATGGCGATCAGCGAAACCACGTTGAAAGATACCATGTTGATGCTGGTCGATGATCTGAACAAAAACGGTGGTTTGCTTGGCAAACAAGTCGAAGCCGTGGTCGTCGATCCGGCATCGAACTGGCCACTTTTTGCCGAAAAAGCCCGCGAGCTGATCGAGAAAGAACAGGTTTCGGCGGTGTTCGGCTGTTGGACGTCGGTATCGCGGAAATCCGTCCTGCCGGTTTTTGAAGAGCTCAACAGTTTGCTGTTTTATCCGGTGCAATATGAGGGCGAAGAAAGTTCGCGCAATGTCTTTTATACCGGCGCGGCGCCAAATCAACAGGCTATTCCAGCGGTCGATTATTTGATGGGCGAAGATGGCGGTTCGGCCAAACGTTTTGTGCTGTTGGGCACAGACTATGTCTATCCCCGCACCACCAATAAAATCTTGCGGGCATATTTAAGTGCCAAGGGTGTGGCGGATGCCGACATCATGGAAAATTACACCCCGTTCGGTCATTCCGATTGGCAAACCATTGTCGCGCAGGTGAAAAAGTTCGCTTCCGAAGGTAAAAAAACAGCTGTCGTTTCCACCATCAACGGCGACGCCAATGTGCCGTTCTATAAAGAACTCGGCAATCAAGGCATCAACGCGGAAGACATCCCTGTCATTGCATTCTCTGTCGGTGAAGAAGAGCTGGCCGGCCTCGATACCAAACCGTTGGTCGGACATTTGGCGGCATGGAACTATTTCATGAGCGTCGATACGGAAGAAAACGCGACTTTCATCGCCAATTGGCACAAATTCATCAAAGACGACAAGAGGGTCACCAACGATCCCATGGAAGCGCATTATATCGGTTTCAAAATGTGGGTGCAGGCGGTGCAGCAAGCCGGTACCACCGACGTTGATGCGGTTCGTCAAGCCATGTATGGCCAGCAGGTTAAGAACCTGACCGGCGGCGTGGCGGTGATGAATGTCAACCATCACCTCTCCAAACCGGTTCTCATCGGTGAAATCCAGGACGATGGCCAGTTCGAGATCGTCACCCAAACCGACGATGTCGTGGTCGGCGATGCCTGGTCCGATTTCATTCCGGAAAGCGCCAAGCTGACCGCCAACTGGACTTATCCTTGGGTTTGCGGCAACTGCGAAAAGCCGAAATACGGTCAACCGACCATGTAATCAGGCGGCTTTACCAACACTGCGCCGGGACGAGCCTTCGCCGTTCGTCCCGGCGGCCTATTTTGACGAACGAGAAACAGCTGCAACAAAAATGAATAACAAAATTCTGGCATATTCAATCCTGTTGCTGTTTGCGGTGCTGGTGTTCATTCGCCCGGATGCAGCAATTGCCGGGTTTGAAGAAACCGCGCAAATACTGACAGAAAAAAGTTACGCAAAGAAAATTAACGCCGTCAAAGAATTGACCGGAACTGGCGATACCAGAACGGTCTCCCTTCTTGAAGCGATGCTGGCCAGCCGGCTCTATTACACAAAAAAAGACAAGCGACTGGTCTTCGCGGACAAAAGCGGCAGGGTCTATGTCTTGAAAGATGCCCTGACGGGAGATGCCACCGGCGAAGCCAAGAAAACGCGGATTAAAAAAGTCGGCGTCAACAACAAGCTGCGCCGCGTCATCAAATCGGCGCTGGGCGGCCTCACGCTTCTCAGTCCTGATCTCGCGACGCGAAAAAAGGCGACCGAGGCTGTGCTCAAATCCCGTGGCCCGGATCTGCTGCCGTTGTTGGAGCAGGCCATGGCCCGGGAGGAAGACCAGGACCTGCACCTTCGCATGGGGGTGGCGCAGGCAGCAATAACTGCCGTGCACGGGTTGCGGGATAATATCCGCATCACGGCGATTGAAAAGTTGAGCGGCGAAGCGGAGCCGGAAATTCGCAATCTGCTGGCTGAAGTTGCGGCAAGTGAGGCGCCCGAGCCTGTAAGAGGAGCGGCGAAGGCCGCTCTGAAAGAAGTAGAGAGTTCGATTGCGCAGTGGGAACTGTTCGCCAATTTGTTCCAGGGGATTAGTTTAGGCTCTGTCCTGTTGCTGGCGGCGGTTGGCCTGGCGATTACCTTCGGCGTCATGGGCGTGATCAATATGGCCCATGGTGAGATCGTGATGCTGGGAGCTTACACAACGTTCATTGTCCAGGAACTGTTTCGCACCTATGCCCCAGGTGCATTTGACTATTCAATCATCGTTGCAGTCCCGGTCGCCTTTGTGGTAACCGGCTTGGTCGGGATCGCCATTGAACGCGGCATCATCCGCTATCTTTATGGCCGACCATTGGAAACCTTGCTGGCGACCTGGGGCCTCAGTCTGATCCTACAGCAGCTCGTGCGCACGGTTTTTGGTCCCACCAATCGGCAAATCGGCAGCCCGACATGGATGAGCGGATATGTCGAAATCGTCGGTGGTGTCGTCCTGACCTATAACCGCATCGTCATTATACTGTTTAGCCTGGCGGTAATCCTATTGTTGGCGCTGATTATGCGCCGAACCAGCCTGGGCCTGGAAATGCGGGCGGTGACGCAAAATCGGGCCATGGCCGGTTCAATGGGAATCCGCACCGGCATGGTCGATGCGTTGACGTTCGGTTTGGGCTCCGGCATCGCCGGTATCGCCGGTGTGGCGTTGAGCCAAATCGACAATGTCAGCCCCAACTTGGGCCAAGCTTATATCATCGATAGTTTCATGGTGGTGGTATTCGGTGGCGTTGGTAACCTTTGGGGCACCTTGGTCGGCGCCTTTACGCTCGGTATCGCCAACAAGTTCCTGGAACCTTATGCCGGAGCGGTGCTGGCGAAGATTGTCATTCTGGTCACCATCATCTTATTCATTCAGAAACGACCGCGCGGCCTGTTTGCGTTGAAGGGTCGAGCGGTGGAGGCCTGATGATGTCCGGACAAAGATCGCTTCTATCCGCTGTCTACGCCAATCGCGGCAGCAAGATATTGCTGACCGTCCTGTTGCTGGCGGCGGTGTTGGTGCCGGTGGGTAATTTGCTTCTCCCGGTGGATAGTTTCTTTCATGTACCGAACTGGCTGGTTGGTTTGCTGGGCAAATATCTCTGTTTCGCCCTGCTGGCCTTGAGCGTCGATCTAATTTGGGGTTATTGCGGCATTCTCAGTCTCGGCCATGGGGCCTTTTTTGCGCTCGGCGGTTATGTCATGGGCATGCATCTGATGCGGCAAATTGACGGTCGCGGGGTCTATGGTCACCCGAACTTGCCGGATTTCATGGTTTTCCTGAATTGGCAAGAGCTGCCTTGGTATTGGTATGGCTTCGATAGCTTCCCCTTTGCCGCCATCATGATCGTTCTGGTGCCGGGCGCCTTGGCGTTGTTATTCGGCTGGTTCGCCTTCCGCTCCCGCGTTACCGGGGTTTATCTGTCGATCATCACGCAAGCCATGACCTTCGCCCTGATGTTGGCCTTCTTCCGCAACGATATGGGTTTTGGTGGCAATAACGGGTTGACTGATTTCAAGGAACTGCTGGGCTTCGACCTGCAAGCGCCGAGCACTAGAATTGGTTTGTTCGTTGCTTCCGTTGTCGCTTTGATCCTGGGCTACGCCATCTGCCGTTGGATAGTCACCTCGCGCTTGGGGCGCATTCTTGTGGCGATCCGGGATGCGGAAAGTCGGACACGATTTCTCGGTTACGCAGTGGAACAATACAAACTCTTTGTCTTCGTGGTCTCCGCCATGTTGGCCGGTGTCGCCGGTGCGCTTTATGTGCCGCAGGTCGGCATCATCAATCCGGGCGAATTCCTGCCAGCGAACAGCATCGAAATCGTCATCTGGGTCGCCGTCGGCGGCCGCGGCAGCCTTTATGGTGCGGTGTTGGGGGCGATTCTGGTCAATTATGGCAAGACGTATTTCACCGGCGTCTTGCCGGAGGCCTGGCTTTTCGCCTTGGGCGGTTTGTTCATTTTCGTCACCCTGTTCCTGCCGAAAGGCATCGCCGGTGCGATCCCGGCTTTCGACGTCAAGAAGCTGAAGCGGACGCCAAAACTGGCGCAGGAGCAAACCTGATGCAGGCGGAACAGAACGAAACCCTGCTCTATATCGATGGCGTCAGTGTCAGTTTTGATGGTTTTCGCGCCCTCAATAATCTCAGTTTCTACGTCAATGTCGGCGAACTCAGAGCGATTATCGGTCCCAATGGGGCCGGCAAAACAACCATGATGGATGTGGTCACCGGCAAAACCCGCCCCGACAAAGGTGAGATCGTTTTTAACGGCGGCACCGATCTGACCAAACTGGACGAAGCGCAGATCGCCAATATCGGCATCGGCCGGAAGTTTCAAAAACCCAGTGTCTTCGAAAATCAAACAGTGTTGGAAAACCTGGAACTGGCACTCAGAAGCGACCGCCGGGTATGGCGAAATCTATTGTTCAAGCTTTCCGGTGAGCACAAACAGCGGATCGAAGAAATTCTCGACATCATTGCTTTGGCGCCACAGGCCGATCAGCTGGCCGGCGCCTTGTCGCATGGCCAGAAACAATGGCTCGAAATCGGCATGCTTTTGATGCAGGAGCCGGATTTGTTACTGGTCGATGAACCCGCTGCAGGGATGACCGATGCGGAAACCGCGGCAACCGCAGATCTGTTGAAACGCATCGCGATCGATCATTCGGTCGTCGTTGTCGAACACGACATGGAATTTGTGAAGTCACTCGATTGCCGCGTCACCGTTTTACATGAAGGCGCTGTCCTGGCGGAAGGGGCGATGGATAAGGTGCAGGCGGATGAGCGCGTGATTGAAGTTTATTTGGGGCGCTGATGATGCTGGTCGCGGAAAATATCGATCTTTATTATGGTGCCAGTCGTGCCTTGAAGGGCGTTAGCGTGCAGGCGGAAGCGGGTCAGGTAACTTGCGTCCTGGGCCGCAACGGCGTTGGTAAAACCAGTTTGATGCGCGCCATTGTTGGCCAGGAAAATATTGACGGTGGCCGGGTGATCTGGGAAGACAATGACATCGCCAAGCTTGCACCGCAAGAACGGGCCCGGCGCGGCATCGCTTTTGTTCCACAAGGTCGGGAGATATTTCCCCTTTTGACGGTGGAAGAAAATCTAAAAACCGGCTTTGCCGCTTTACCACGATCGCTACGCCACGTCGCGGATGAGATTTTTGATCTGTTTCCGGTTTTGAAAGACATGCTGGGTCGTCGCGGCGGCGATCTTTCCGGCGGCCAGCAGCAGCAACTGGCGATTGCCCGCGCCCTGGTAACGCGGCCGCGTCTGCTGGTGCTGGACGAGCCGACGGAAGGCATCCAACCGTCGATTATCAAGGATATCGAGCGAGTGATCAGATTTCTTGCCGACAGGGGTGACATGGCGATCCTTTTGGTGGAACAATACTTCGAGTTTGCCCACGAACTCGCCGACCAAATTACGGTGATGGATCGCGGCGAAGTTATTATGTCCGGCCCGAAAGAAGCTCTCGATCATGCAGAAGTCCGCCAACATCTTACTGTCTGATCCCGCCCAACAGGGCGTGGCGGAAGTTGGTTTTGTGCAAGCCGATGGGGCCACCCGGTTGGCCCATTTGTATCAAAGCAATCCCTTGCGGGTCCTGTTCCCCAACCAGGTCAAAGACGATATTCCGCTGGCGGCGTTGACGGCGGTCTCCGGCGGCTTGGTCGGGGGCGATCGGATCGATATCGATATTCATGTCGGGCCGGAAGCTCGGGCCATGGTGATGGCGCAAGCGGCGGAGAAGGTTTATCGCAGCAACGGTCCCGACTGTCGTGTCGATATCGCGCTTTCGGTTGGGGCGGATGGCTGGCTTGAATGGTTGCCGCAGGAAACCATTGTCTTTGAAGGGGCGAGGTTGCGTCGTCAATTGACTTTGCGCGCCGACAAAGAGGCAAGGTTTTTAGCTGGCGAAATGCTGGTCTTCGGCCGCCAGGCCATGGGGGAGCGTTTGTGCCAAGGCCTGATCCGGGATGCCTGGTCGGTCTATGTCGGTGATGAATTGGTATGGATGGATGCGCTGCATATGGAAAATAACCTTGCCGATATCATCAATCACCCGGCCTGTTTCAACGGCGCTGCGGCTTGCGCGACGGCGGTGGCGTCCGATCCAAACCGCCTTGACCTGGCGCGGGAATTGATTGCCGATGCGGCAGGAGAAGCGGCAGCGACGGTGGTCAATGGATTATTGATTGTGCGCTGGCTGGGCCGTGATGCGATGGCTTTGCGTCAGTCGTTTGAAAAATTCTGGTGCGGCTATCGTGCCGCCGAAGGGCTGCCGGCGAAACTGCCGCGGCTTTGGCATATTTAGGGAGAAAACAAACAAAATGAACTTGTTACCACGGGAAAAAGACAAGCTGCTGGTCGCCATGGCGGCGATGGTGGCGCGCCGGCGTTTGGAACGCGGCGTCAAGCTGAACCATCCGGAAGCGATTGCTTTGATCACCGACTATGTCGTCGAAGGGGCCCGCGATGGCTGCTCCGTCGCCGACTTGATGCGCGATGGTGCGACCATCATCACTCGCGATCAGGTGATGGTGGGAATTCCGGAAATGATCCATGACATCCAAGTCGAAGCCACTTTTCCCGACGGCACCAAATTGGTGACCGTGCATGATCCGATCCGCTGAGGTGCTGAAATGATCCCTGGAGAATTATTCACTGACGGGCCGGACATTATTCTGAACGACGGCCGCGAAACGCTGACTATAACCGTTGCGAACACCGGCGACCGCCCGGTGCAGGTCGGCTCTCACTATCATTTTGGCGAGACCAATTCGGCGTTGGATTTTGATCGCCAAGCGGCGCGTGGTTTCCGCCTGGATATTCCGGCGGGGACGGCTGTGCGGTTCGAACCGGGCCAAAGTCGCGAGGTGCAATTGGTGAAATATGCCGGTGCCGGCGAAATCTGGGGTTTCAACGCCCTGGTGAATGGTAAGCTGGAGGACTGAGCATGGCCTATACAATTGACCGCGGTTCCTACGCCGCTATGTTCGGCCCCACCGTCGGGGATAAAGTTCGCCTTGCCGATACGGAATTGATTGCCCAAGTGGAAGAAGATCGCACCACCTATGGTGAAGAAGTGAAATTTGGTGGCGGCAAAGTCATTCGCGACGGCATGGGCCAATCGCAGATCAGCCGCGCCAATGGTGCTGTCGATACGGTCATCACCAATGCTTTGATCATCGATCATTGGGGTATCATCAAAGCCGATATCGGTCTAAAAGACGGCCGTATTGCCGCCATTGGCAAGGCCGGCAATCCGGACGTGCAGCCGAATGTCGATATCATCATCGGACCCGGTACCGAAGCCATCGCTGGCGAAGGGCGCATTGTTACCACCGGCGGGATCGATGCCCATATCCACTGGATTTGCCCGCAGCAGATTGACGACGCACTTTATTCCGGAATTACCACTATGTTGGGCGGCGGCACCGGACCGGCGGAAGGCACTAATGCGACGACCTGTACGCCGGGTCCCTGGCATATCGCCCGGATGTTGCAGGCAGCGGACGGTTTGCCGATGAACCTCGGCTTTTTCGGGAAAGGCAATGCGACCAAGCCGGAAGCCTTGGTTGAACAGGTTGAAGCCGGTGTCTGTGGCCTGAAACTGCATGAAGATTGGGGCACCACGCCCTCGGCAATCGATAATTGTCTGAATGTTGCCGATGAATATGGCGTCCAGGTCGCCATTCATACGGATACCCTGAACGAAAGCGGCTTCGTCGAAAATACCGTCGCCGCTTTTAAGGGCCGGACTATCCACGCTTTCCATACCGAAGGGGCCGGCGGTGGCCATGCCCCGGATATCATCAAACTTTGTGGTGAGGCCAATGTCATCCCCTCATCAACCAATCCGACGCGACCCTTCACCATCAATACGGTGGATGAGCATCTTGATATGTTGATGGTTTGTCATCACCTTGATAATCGTATCCCCGAAGATGTCGCGTTCGCCGAAAGCCGCATTCGAAAAGAAACTATCGCGGCAGAAGACATCTTGCATGACCTGGGCGCCTTTTCGATCATTGCGTCGGACAGCCAGGCCATGGGCCGGGTCGGCGAAGTGATCCTGCGGACCTGGCAAACCGCCGACAAAATGAAAAAACAGCGCGGCGCCTTGCCCGGCGAAACTGGTGACAATGATAATCTGCGGATCAAGCGCTATATCGCGAAATATACCATCAACCCGGCGCTCACCCACGGCATGGCGGGTGATGTCGGCTCCATCGAAGTTGGTAAGCTGGCGGATCTGGTGTTGTGGAAACCGGCTTATTTTGGCGTCAAACCAGATCTGGTATTGAAAAGCGGCTCGATTGCGGCGGCGGCGATGGGCGATCCCAATGCCTCCATCCCAACCCCGCAGCCAGTGCATTACCGCCCAATGTTTGCTAATATTGGCCGTTCGCTGACGCAAAGTTCGGTGACCTTTGTATCGGATGTGGCGGCCCAAGCAGGTATCGGCGAAACCCTCGGTTTGCAAAAAGAACTTCGAGCGATCACTAGCACCCGACAAATGCAGAAATCCGATATGATTCTAAACAATTACCTACCCAATATGGAAGTCGATCCGGAAACTTATGAAGTACGGGCCGACGGTGAATTGCTGACCTGTGAGCCGGCGGCGGAGCTGGCCATGGCGCAGCGGTACTTTTTATTCTGATGCGTCGGGCCATTAGCCATCATCCCGCGGCGGAAGCGCCGTCGTTGGAAATTATCGCCACCATCACGCTGGCTTTTGCCGACCGGCACAAGCGGCGCATTCGTTTGAGCGACGACGGGGGCGAGCATTTCCTGCTCGATCTACCCCATGCGGTGTTGATGAACCACGGTGATTTTCTGGCCATAGAAGGCGGTGGTGCCATCGAGGTATTGGCGGCGGCGGAAGCGGTCACGGATGCAATAGGCAGCGATGTCGCTCATACCGCTCGCCTGGCCTGGCATATTGGCAATCGGCATACGCCGGTACAGATACTCGACAATGGCGCCGTGCGTATTCGTAAAGATCCGGTGCTAACGGAAATGCTGATCGGTCTGGGGGCGGTGGTGGATGCTAAGGTTGCGCCTTTTGCGCCGGAGCCGGGCGCTTATTCCGCTGGTGGTGGCCATGGTCACGGGGACGACCATTGGCATGAAATTGACGGGCATGATCATGCTCACGGATGAAGCGCTCTATAAACTGATGACGTGGCTGTCGCCGGCTTTTCCGGTTGGTGCTTTTGCTTATTCCCACGGCATCGAATTCGCGGTCGAAAATGGCGACATTCGTGATCGTGCGACTTTGCAAGAATGGGTCGAAGGGATTGTCTTACATGGTTCGGGCCGGATCGATGCGGCGCTCATTTCAATGGCCTGGCGCGGTCAATTGGAACAAGCCGTCGCCTTCGGTCACGCCCATAGGGGTACTTCAGAAATGAGCCTGGAAGCGGCCATGCAAGGGGCCGCATTCGGCAAAACCGTACAGGCGGCGTCTCCCGGCATTGGTGATGAATTGCCGGACAAAGTCGCCTATGCGGTCGCGGTCGGTCATGCGGCAGCCCAGATCAAGGCCCCATTGCAGCCGGCGTTAGTGGCGTTCCTGCATGCGATGGCGTCGAATTTGATTTCAGCGGCGGTGCGTCTGATCCCACTGGGGCAAACCGATGGGCAAATTGTCACGGCGCACCTGCAAGACGTCATCATCCAGGCCGCCGAAGCTGCAATCGCACGCGATCCGGCGGATATCGGCGGCGCCGCCTTCCGGGTCGACTGGACAAGTATGAAACACGAAACACAATATACGAGGTTATTCAGATCATGACATCACCCCTACGCATCGGCATTGGCGGGCCGGTCGGTTCCGGCAAAACTGCCTTGTTGGATAGTTTGTGCAAGGCGATGCGGGACGATTACCGCATCGCCGCAATCACCAACGATATCTACACCCGGGAGGATGCGGAATTTCTCACCTGTTCAGGCGCGCTGGAGCCAGCGCGGATTATGGGGGTGGAAACCGGTGGTTGTCCGCATACGGCGATCCGCGAAGACGCCTCGATCAATTTGGCGGCGGTCGAAGAGATGGCGGCCAGGTTTACCGATCTGGAGGCGGTCTTCATCGAAAGTGGTGGCGACAATCTTTCGGCGACCTTCTCCCCGGAACTGGCGGATATTACGATTTATGTCATCGATGTTTCTGCTGGCGACAAAATCCCGCGCAAGGGCGGACCGGGCATCACCCGGTCCGATCTGTTGCTGATCAACAAGATCGACCTCGCGCCTTATGTCGGTGCCGATTTAGAAGTGATGGACCGCGATGCCCGGAAAATGCGGGGGGACCGACCGTTCATCTTCAGCAACCTAAAAGATCACACTGGGTTGGACGAAGTAGTGCAATTTATCATCAATGTCGGCGGCCTGAAGCCCCTGGCGAAATCAGCTTGATTAGTTCCGGCACGTTATCTAACGACTTATCCAGGAAACCCAGAGTGACCCGGTCGATGATGTCGCCATAGCGTCCTTTGATGCCTTTGACGACGTCCGCGGGCTCACCAACCACCGCGAAGGTGTTCAGGATGTCGTCAGTGATCAGGGTGCCCATTTCGTCCCAACGATCGATCTTCGACAGTCGGTTCAATTCCGGTTGCAGATCGCCCCAACCGTGGATATCCAATACGCCTTTGTAGGCCGGGGTGGAGCCATAAAAAGCAATGCGTTTGCAGGTCGCGACTTTCGCGGCTTCGAATTCTTCTTCCGTGCTGCCGGTGACGGCGAAGGTGGGGAAGCTGAACTGGAAATCTTCGCGTTTGCGTCCGCTTTCAGCCAGGCCTTTTTCGACCGCCGGTATGGTGACTTCACGCAGATATTTTTCGGTGCTGAAGGAATGAATGATCAGACCGTCGGCGACCTGCGCCGCGGTTTCCGTCATCTTTGGACCAACCGCGGCAAGGATGATCTTCGGCTTGCCGTATTGGGTGTCGGTCGGCGTAAACATCGGCGTCATTAGGGTGTGAGAATAGAACTTGCCTTTGTAATGCAGCGGCGCGCCGTCATACCAGCAGGCCCAGATCGCCTGGATCGCTTCGATCATTTCTTTCATGCGCGCCGCCGGGCTTGACCACGGCATGGAAAAACGGTTGGTGATATGGGGGCGAATTTGCGAACCCAGACCAAGCGTAAACCTGCCCTTCGAATAGACATTCAGATCATGAGCGAGATTGGCCAGGATCATCGGATTGCGGGCAAATGCCACCGCAATCGACGTCATGATCTCGACCCGTTCGGTATGTTCGGCCGCTAGCATCAGGGGCAGGAACGGATCATGGGCCATTTCCGCCGTCATAATGCCGTCATAGCCCAGTTCTTCCAGCCGTTTGGCGTTTTCGCTCACATTGCCGAATTCCGTGCCCAGCCCTGCATCGATTTTCATGTCCATTTTTCCTTATCCAAAATTGCGCTCAAACCTAACCGATTTCGCGCCCGAAATTCAAACCAGATCCTGCGTTCCGTTTCGGTCCATTGTCTACTAGAATAGCGCTGGTTAATTTTGTATGGGAAATTCTGTGCCGCGTTCCGCGATCATATTTGAAAGCGATGATTATCGATCTTGGGGACAAGTTGTCCGGGGCCGCCATCAGGTATGGACACCGACATTTGCGGACCAATTGTCGGCCACCCATCTTGATGATATTCCCGATAGCTATTTGGGTTTTGGCAAAGGACGGTCATATGGTGATAGTTGTTTGAACCCGGGCGCCGGCCTGATCGATTTCCATCGCCTCAATCGCTTGCAGGCGGCGGATTGGGAAACGGGCGTCATTCGGGCCGAAGCCGGCCTGACCTTGGATGCGCTGTTGCGGGTTGCGGTCCCGAAGGGCTGGTTCCTGCCAGTCACACCGGGAACAAAATTCGTTACCCTGGCGGGAGCGGTAGCGAATGATGTGCATGGCAAAGACCACCATGTTTCCGGCAGTTTTGGCCAGCATCTGCGGGCATTAGGTTTGCTCCGCAGCGACCAGCCGGAAGTGTTGACCTTGACGCCAGATGAAAATACCGAGCTTTTTGATCATACGATTGGCGGGCTGGGTCTCTCTGGTTTGATCACCTGGGTCGAATTACAGTTGAAACCAATCAAAAGCGCATATCTGGATGTCGAAGATCTGCCGTTTGACGATCTCGACGGATATTTTGCCTTGGCGGAAGAAAGCCAGGGTTATGATTACACGGTCAGTTGGCTCGACTGCACTTCAACGGGCAGCCATGCGGGCAGAGGAATATTCTCCCGCGCCAACTTCTCAGACACCGGCGTTTTGGAACCGCACAAAACAGCCGGTGGCCCTAGCGTTCCGATCACCATGCCGGGTTTCTTTTTGAACAAATGGAGCGTTAGCGCTTTCAACAACCTTTATTTTTGGCGCCATGGCCGCGGCCGCAAAGTGCAAAAACATTATAACAGCTTCTTTTATCCCCTGGATGCGATCGGCGATTGGAATCGGATGTATGGGCGGGACGGCATGTATCAGTTTCAGTGCGTGATCCCGCATGAACAAGCCCGGGCCGGCATTGCCGCGCTGTTGCATCGGATTAGACAATCCGGCGCCGCCTCTTTCCTGACCGTGTTAAAAACTTTTGGCGATAATGTTTCACGTGGAACATTGTCGTTTCCGACGCCTGGTGTGACTTTGGCCCTGGATTTTGCCAATAAGGGAGCGAAGACGTTGGCGTTGTTTGCCGAATTGGACGACATTACCGACGCCCATGGCGGTCGTCATTATACCGCCAAGGATGGCCGCATTCCGGGGGCGCTGTTCCGCCGACAATATCCCGGCTGGCGGGATATTGAAGCAGCCCGTGATCCAAAAATCATGAGTGCCTTTTGGGCCCGCGTATTGGAGGCAAACGAGTGAGTGAAACGACAGTAATTATAGGCGCGACCTCGGCGATGGCGGAAGCCTATGCCAATCGCCGTGCCGCGACCGGTGATCAGATAATATTATTGGCACGGGATGAGATGCGGCTCGACGCGATCAAGACTAACTTGCTCGCCATCGGAGCAGCTGAAGTCACGGCCATTGCTATGGATTTGGCCGACATAGCTGCCATAGAAGAACAATTCGCCCAGATTATCGCGCAAGCAACGCCGACCCAGGTTCTATTGGCTTATGGCACGATGGCGGCGCAAAGTGAGATCGATACCGAACCGGCTTTGGCGGTGGCAACTTTGTCCACAAACGCGACGAGCGCGATCACCTGGTTATTGTGTTTTTCCAAATATTTCGAAAGCGAGGGTCGGGGCACGATTGCGGCCATTACCTCCGTTGCAGCAATGCGCGGGCGTCAATCAAATTATGTCTATGGCGCCAGCAAAGCGGCGCTGTCGACGTTTTTGGAAGGATTGGCCCATCGTTTCGCCCAAAGTGACGTGAATGTGGTTGAAATCCGCCCCGGCTTTGTCGATACACCAATGACCGATGGGATGAAAAAAGGCGGACTATTTTGGTCAACCGCGGATGAGGTTGCAGCGGTAATCGACAAATCCATGACCGCGCACAAAGGCCGGTTGGTTTACAGCAAACCGATCTGGTGGCTGGTGATGATGATTATTCGCCATCTGCCGACCTTTGCTTTTCATCGCACCAAGCTTTAATCGACAGCACTTAACACCCAGACGCAAGCGGTAATCCAACCGACCACGGTGGCCAGTAAGGGCCAGTCGCGCATTAACGTATCGGTCGGCGATTCGCCGCTGGCCAGAATTTCGACGACATACCAATAGCGATAGAGGCCGAACAAAACGAAAGGCAGCGAATAAACCAGCTCCGGGCGCACCGTGAAAACGTAAAGCCCGTAAAACAGCAGCGCGCTGATGGCCGCCATTTCTGCATATTTGTCTAATAATGCGACGCTATAGGTGGACAATACCTGCCGCGCCTCGTGGCCACTTTGCAGCAATTCCTGTCGCCGTTTGATGGCAGCCAGATAAAGCGCCAACGACAATGTCGTCACCACCATCCAGGGCGAAGCGTCGACGTGGATCGCGACAGCACCGGCATAGACACGCAAGACAAAGCCGGCGGCGATGCAGAATATATCAATCACTGGTAGGCGCTTCAAATAATAGGAATAGGCGAGGTTGATCACCGCATAACTAACGATGACCCAAATCAACTCGGGCATCATCGACAGTCCGGCGATCGTCAGAACAACAAATATTGTCAGTAGAATATACGCAGTGGTGGTCGATACCGTGCCGGCGGCGAGCGGGCGAGATTGCGATTTTTTTGGATGAACGCGATCTTCTTCGATATCGCGCAGATCATTCAGAATATAGATGCAAGAGGAGCCGGCGCAAAAAATTATCACCGCGCTTAACGCTTGGACGATAGCATTGACGTCAGTGAACAAGCCGGCGAACACCAACGGACCCAGCACAAAACCGTTCTTTATCCACTGTTGTGGCCGCAATAGTTTTATCGCGCCCGCAATTTCCGATGACTTGGAAAGCGCCATGAACTCGTCCCCAACCCACACTCGTTATAACAATATCATGCGCCAGATTGCGTCAATGATACAAGGCATCTGATAAAGTGCAGCTCTCACAAAACCAGAACGGCGCGAAAGTCGTTCACATTGGTTGCCGTCGGACCGGTGGTGATCAAGTCACCCGTCGCCGCAAATAGCGCCGCGCTATTGTTCCGGTTTAACAAAGCTTGCGCATCAAGGCTATTTTCTCGTGCCTGATTTAACGTTCGCGGGGTTACAAAGGCGCCGGCGTGCCCGCCTTTGCCGTCGATCCCGTCGGTGTCGGCAAATAATGCGAACACCTGCTCGCCAAGGCTAGTCAAAGCGAAACCAAGAGCGCACTCGGTATTGCGGCCGCCTTTGCCATCGGGATCAGCGTCCTGTGCAACCGTTACTGTGGTCTCGCCACCTGACAGAATGAGTGCGGGTGGCATTGCTGGTCGGTGATGATGGCGAATTGAATGGGCGATCCCTGCCAAAGTTTTGCCGACCTCGCGGGCTTCGCCTTCAATCGCATCGCCAAGATTTAGGACTTTCAGGCCAAGCTCCCGACCGCACTGTTCCACGGCATCAAGTACGTCAATTGGTTTGACGACGATTTCCGCGCTCATGGCGCCAAAGACCGGATTGTCAGGCTTGGGTGTTTCATGACCTGCCTGCAAATACCGACTTACAGATGCTGGCACGTCAATTTCGTAGCGGGACAGGATCGCCAGCGCCTCTTCATTGGTGGTTGGATCGGCCGATGTCGGTCCAGAGGCGATGACCGACAGGTCGTCACCGACGACGTCGGAAACCGCGAGCGTTATGATATGCGCAGGCGCGGCGGCGACGGCCAGGCGACCGCCCTTGATTGCCGAAAGATGTTTACGGACACAGTTCATATCTTGTATTCGTGCCCCACTGGCTAATAGTGCTTCGTTGATTCGACGTTTTTCTGCTTCGCTCACGCCCGTAACCGGCGCCGAGAGCAGCGCCGAGCCACCGCCTGATATCAGACACACAAGTGTGTCGTCGGCCGACAGCGCTTGCGCCAAAGCCAATATCCGGGTCGCCGCCCGGGTACTCGCGGCATCGGGAACCGGATGCGCTGCCTCAAGCAATTCAATGCCAGCCAAATTTCGGCCATACCCGTGCGGCACCACCACGAGACCGGATCCAGCACCCCAAACAGCTTCAAGCGCTTCCGCCATACGCCCACTGGCCTTGCCCGCTCCGATCACAACCACACGGCCGTCAGGTTTCACCGGTAATGCCGCCTGAGTGGCGTTAAAGGGATCGGCAGCGTCCAAGGCCGCTTGCCAAAGCTGCAACAATATCTTTTTTGGATCGGATTTCGTCATTTTATCGTGATGCCTTCAATCGTGAGATCCGGTAAATCGGCGGCTGCAGCTAGAAAAGCGTCAGCAAGCGCGCGCGCGCCGGTCCCCTCGGTTATTGCGGGCGACATGATAATTTGCACCATTATCGTTCGCCGACCACCATTTTTCAGTCGCAATGGCCGTAGGCTTCCATCCGCTAATTCGCGGGTGATTTTATGGACCGGAATCCAAGCAAAGCCAGAACCGGCGCGTAAAGCTTCCAACGAACTGGCCGAGGATGAGAAGGTCCACCGTTGATGCGCTTCTAACCAACCGGCATCCTTGTCACCGCGCCCGGAATCGCGCACCACTAGCTGGCGATATTGTCTAAGATCGTCAAAATCCAAATCCCGATCGATCTGATGTAGCGCATGATCGGCTGCGGCGACGGCCAGAAACTCTACGGTCAACAATGGGACACCGACAAACCCCAAGGGTGTAAAGGCGGATATACCTAAATCCACCTGGCCGCCGATCAAAGCTTCTTCCGTCCCTGAAAGGACCGTTTCGTGAACTGCTACCCGGGTCACCGGTGCGACTTTGGCGAAGCGGTTCAAGGCATCGATAACTAAATTATTAGGAGCAATGACATCGACCGCGATACCCAGTTCCACGTCTAGGCCTTTGGCCAAAGCCGCCGCGGTATTTTCAAGTTCTTGCGCGTCGTCCAGCAATCGGTTTCCGCGCCGCATCAAGGTTTCACCGGCCGCCGTTAGTTCGGCTTTGCGCCCAACGACTTGAAATATCTCCACCCCCAAGCGATCCGATAGCTCGCGCACCGCATGGCTGACCGACGATTGGCTTTTATTGAGCGCCATGGCCGCCTGCGCATATCCGCCTTCATGCACGACCGCTTCGGCGGACCGCCACTGTTCCAATGTCGTAAGAAGGCGTTTCATAGCTTAAACATATCGAATAAATCGAAAGAAATCATCTATTTTTCGATATTTTAATCCAAATAAATCGAATTATATCTTACCTCAGTATTTAACCTAGGGGACAGAGATGACAAATATTCTACATATCAAATCCAGTATTTTTGGCGACCATGGCCAATCTTCACAATTGAGCGACGCCTTTCTAAGCGATTGGACGGCCAAGAACGGGCAAGCGCAGGTTAAAGTACGTGATCTGGCCAACGATCCAGTGCCGCATTTAAGTGGTGAAACAGTCGCCGGATTCATGGCGGAGGCAGGTGACCGTAACGCCGCGCAGGCCGAAGCGATCGCTTTGTCGGAAGAACTGATCAGTGAATTGCAGGACGCTGACGTTATTGTTTTGGGCTTGCCGATGTACAACTTTGGCATTCCTTCGACATTGAAAGCCTGGATCGACCATGTCGCCCGTGCCGGCATCACCTTCCGCTATAGCGAAAATGGGCCGGAAGGATTGCTGAAGGGGAAAAAAGCATATGTTCTGGCGGCCCGCGGTGGCGTTTATGCCGGCACCGCAAACGACACTCAAACCCCTTACATTAATCTTCTGCTCGGCTTTCTCGGCATCACGGATGTGACGATGGTGGCTGCCGAAGCGTTGAATATGGGCGACGAAGCAAAAGCCCAGTCGTTAAGCAACGCGCGAGCAGAAATTGCAAACTTGGCTCCGGAAACGACCATCGCTGCCTAACGCAGTTTCGCCGCAACTATTACAGGGATTTGACTTAATTCACCGTCAGTCCCTGTAACTTCTTGTCTCTAATGCGACAGCAAAACCGGTAGTTCTGCATTCAAGAGAATATGCTGGGTGGCGCCGCCGAATATCAGTTGGCGCAGGCGGCTATGGGTGTAAGCACCTTTGACCAGCAGGTCCGCCGATAAATTATCGCAGGTTTCCAAAACCGCCTCGCCCGGTTGCCGTCCGCGCAGATCGTCGTGGACTTCTTTTGCATTGATGCCATGACGCAGCAAACGTTCGGTTACCTGTAGGCCACTTGGCCCCGGCACCATCACGCCCTCTATGGATACAACCGATACGGTCGTAGCGTGTAACAAGACGGGCATCGCGACCGCAATTGTACGCGCGGTTTCAGTACTGCCGTTCCAGGCGATGACAACATTTTCCGCCATTTTTTCCGGCTTTTCTGGCGGTGCCAGCAAGACCGGACGTCCACTTTCAAAAAGTGCGGCTTCCAGGGTTGTCGTCCAATCGCCGCCAAATCGACTTGGCCGTCTGGCCAGAACGATCAGATCGAATAACCGGCCATAATCGCCAACAATGAAGTCTTCGCGACCCTTTGCTTCGGTCCATAGAATGGCGGCACCATCGGCGGCGGCGACACTTTCGACGACAGGCAAGTCCAAATTACCCGACATCTCAAGAAAAGCCGCTTTGACAGTTTCAGCATCGGCTTGCTGTTGCTCGTGCAATTGAGTGACATAGGCAGCGGGAACAATGTCGTTGATAACCACATGTGGTGGTTCAATCGCACGCAATATTTCGACCAGAGCATCAGTTTTGCGGGCGATATCCACAGCCAAAGCGACAGCTGCACGACTGGCAATATCGTCGGAGAAGGGCACCAAAATATTTTTCATGTTGTTCACCGTCCCCAATTTTTATCGTTGAAACAAGATACTAGCAACTATCGAAGTATAACATGCGGGCGCGGTGATGCCAAAACCGCTATTCAGGTCCAAGGTTGGGGTTGCGACATGCTCAAAACCTACTGACCCCGAAGGTGTTAGGATGAACTTTTCGCATTTCCGCTTCGGCGACGATGGAAAGAACTTCACCAAGTACTTTTCGGCTATCACGTGGATCGATCAGCCCATCATCATTCAAACGCGCCGTGTGATAAAGCGCCGGTTCCGTGGGTAGGTAATACTTCCGCACTTCTGTTTTTAAGTCTTCCAGAGCTTTTGCGCTCAACTCGTTGCCTTTGCGCTTGGCGACTTGCTCCTGTACGATGGCCATAGTTGTGGCCGCCTGATCCGCTCCCATTACCGCCAGGCGATAATTAGGCCAACCGAACAAAAACTGCGGTTCGTAAGCGCGGCCGCACATTCCATAATTGCCAGCCCCGAAAGATGCGCCAACCATCAAGGTTATTTTCGGTACCGTCGCATTTGAAACGGCCTGGACCATTTTCGAGCCGTGTTTAATCATGCCGCTTTGTTCAGGATCTGTGCCGACGATAAAGCCGGTGGTGTTTTGAAGGAATAGCAGCGGCGTATTCGACTGGCAGCAAAGTTGGATAAATTGAGCCCCCTTATTGGCGCCATGGGGGGTGATCGGACCATTATTGCCAAGAATTCCAACAGGATAGCCCATGATCTCGCCATGGCCGCAAATCGTCTGATTGTCAAAAAGCGGTTTGAAATCCAAAAAATCGGAGCCATCGACCAATCTGGCGATGATTTCTCTTACGTCATAGGGTTTGCGGTAGTCCACCGGGACCATGCCGCAGATGTCGTCGATATCGTGGAACGGCTCCGAAAATACCGGAGTTTTGGTTTGCGGTATTTGGTTTTGCCAGTTCAAGCGCGCGACGATATCGCGGCAAATGCTCAGGGCTTCCCCATCGTCGTCGGCCAAGTATTCGGTCAGGCCGGACACGGTGGCATGCATATCGGCCCCGCCAAGGGCTTCATCTTCGGCCACTTCGCCGGTTGCCGCCTTCACTAACGGGGAGCCGGCCAAGAACGCTTTCGATTGTTTGCGCACCATTACCACATAATCCGACAGGCCCGGCATATAAGCCCCACCCGCGGTAGAGGCGCCATGGACAACAGTAATGACGGGCAGGCCGGCCGCCGACATGCGGGACATGTTATAGAACATCTCCCCACCACGGACGAAGGTTTCAGGCTGATATTGCAGAAGATCGGCGCCAGCGCTGTGGACAAGTTGCACAAACGGCAGCTTGTTTTCCAAGCAGATTTCGTGCGCCCGCAACAGCTTACGTAATCCCATGACATGGATGGAGCCGGCCTTGATGCCTGAATCATGCACCGCAATCATGCAGCGCACGCCGCTGACCCAACCAATACCGCAGATTTGCCGGCCGCCGGTGATATTGTCTTCGCCATCGTCGTCAAAAGTTTTGTAGCCGGCCAGGGTCGACAATTCCAAAAACGGCGCGCCGCGGTCCAATAACAAATCCATTCTTTCACGTGGCAGCAGTTGACCGCGCTGTTCGAAGCGGGCTTTGCTGCGGGCGGAATTTGCCACGACGGCATTTTCAAGCCCGCGCATTTCATCAACCAACGCCAACATCGCATCGCGGTTGGCCTGAAACGTTTCGCTATTGCGATCAACGGAGCTTTTGATAACAGGCATAAATGTGAACTTTCCAGAGGCACCAGAGAGGTTAGTAGGTTAGGCTATATTGGTAATCTGCCCAAGCAATTCGGGCAAGCGCTGATAGCAAACTGAGGCGACAATGACGATATTTGATCACAAATCACTAACAATCAAACCGGATGTATTTGCGCCAGACGGCGCCGAAGTTCGTTTGTTGTGCCAGACCAGGAATGCCAGTGCGGCGCATTTTTCCTTGCAACCCGGACAAACTTCGCGGGCGATGCGTCATCGAACGGTCGAGGAAATCTGGTTCATTGTCGCCGGTCAGGGTGAAATGTGGCGGCAATACAAGGACCGCGAAAAGCTATTGCCGCTGGCGCCGGATATGTGCCTGACCATCCCCGTCGGCACCGAATTTCAGTTCCGGAATACCGGCGCCGGCGTTTTTTCGGCCTACGCCGTAACCATGCCACCCTGGCCCGGCGAAGATGAAGCCGTCACGGTGGATGGTATTTGGCAAGCCAAGATCTAGATCGCCCGCGTCGCCGACTGCAACCAATCCTTCACGTCGCCAACCAAATCAGGGCTGATCTTGTCCCAAACTTCGTGGTGATAGTTGTTCAGCCAGTCGATCTCATCGCCGTTCAATATCGCCGCATCGACCAGGTTCAAATCGATTGGCGCGAAGGTCAGGGTTTCCAAGCAGAACATCTTTCGCTCGCCGCCCGCAATCTCGCCGGCTTCCCGCACGGCGACTAGATTTTCGATGCGAATACCGTATTCGCCAGTTTTGTAATAACCGGGTTCATTGGAAATAATCATGCCGGGTTGCAGCGGTTCCTTATTATAGACTTTGGAAATAGAATGCGGCCCTTCATGCACCCCCAAATAAGCACCGACGCCGTGTCCAGTGCCATGATCATAGTCCAGACCGGCACGCCAAAGCTCCTGCCGGGCCAGAATATCCAAGGCGCCGCCGGTGGTGCCTTCCGGGAAAACCACTCGGGCCAAGGCAATATGGCCTTTCAAAACCCGCGTGAAGCGATCTCGCATTTCATCGCTTGGCGTCCCGATCGCGACGGTGCGGGTGATATCCGTGGTGCCGTCCAGATATTGGGCGCCGCTATCGACCAGATAGAGTTCGCCCGGTTGCAGGTTGCGGTTGGTCTTCGCCGTCACCCGGTAATGCACGATGGCGCCATTGGGCCCGGAACCTGAAATTGTGTCGAAGCTGAAATCGCGAAAATGTTCGCCCTTGCTACGGAACTCAGCAAGTTTTTCCACCGCTTCAATTTCGTCGTGGTCGCCACCTTGGGCTTTTGTGGCAAGCCAGTGCAGAAATTTCGTCTCCGCCACGCCGTCGCGGCGATGGGCCCTGCGAATGCCGTTCAATTCCACTTCATTCTTGCAGGCCTTGGCGAGTTTACAGGGATCAGGCGCATCAACGATCTGCCCGGCACCCTGGTTCAGGCGTTGGACGACGGCTGCCGCCGCGACCGACATATCGACCTGGATTTTTTCACTTTCCGTTGCCAATTCAGATAGCGCGGTCTCGAAATCGCCTTGCTGGTGGATGCCAACTTGATTGCCGAGATGGCGTTCCAGTTCAGGCGTCACTTTTCGCCGGTCGACATATAGATCGCAATGCCCGTTATCATGCAGAATTGCAAAACTAAGCGGCAGCGGGCTGCGGCTTACATCGCCGCCGCGAATATTCAGCAACCAGGCGATCGAATCGGGAGAGGTAATGACGGCTGCCGCCAAACCTTCATCCTTTAGGGCCGCCGCCAGTCTAGTCCGCTTGTCGTCCGCACTCTCACCGGTAAAGTCTAAATTGTGCGGTTGTATCATAGCCAGCGGTGCCGGTGGTTGACCGGCCCAAACCTTGTCCAATGGATTGTCGTAAACCGGCACAAGCACGGCGCCAATTGTTTCCAAGGCCTTGCTATACCTTTGAACATTAACATCGGTGAATAACCAGGGATCGTAACCAAGACGATCCCCGTCGCTAAGGTTTTCGGCTAACCAATGCGTGACCGGTGCATCCGTTATATGATGCGTTTCGAACAGTTCCGTATCGACTTGATCACGTACCTGCAAGGTATAGCGGCCATCGGTGAATATCGCGGCTTTTTCCTTTAGGACCGCGATCAAACCGGCTGAACCGGTGAAGCCGGTCAGCCAGGCGATCCGACGGGCCCGTTGTGGGACATACTCATTTTGATATTCGTCCGCCATACCGATCAGAAAACCGCTTAAGTTTTCGCTATCAATGGCTGCACGCAAAGCCGCAAGGCGTTCGGGACTAGCGGCTGGGTTTTCAATATCCGCTTCGGTTTTTGCCGCTCGGTCTCCAATTTCTGCGATCAGTGCGGTCTCTATTTCGGGCGTTGGTTCGGCACAGATCAGGCGCGAAACCATGGAAATATCACGCGGCAGTGGCGCCGCCGCCATCGCGTCCAAATATGCTGGCAGCTCAACTTCAGGTAATAAGTCGCCGTTTTCCACGCCCAATTGTTCTAACTTCGTCATTCCAGTCCTCAAATTTCGCACTTGCGGTGCGTTAACCAATCATTGTGGCCTAACACTTTGTGACCCATGCATTTTTCGCAATGCTGCGGTGCAATAAAATCGCGTGATTTCAGCCCGCTCGGCATTGTATTCCCACTCAACAATAGCGATATGCATAGCATACAAGAAGCCGGGACAATTTCCCGACACGCGTTAGGAAAAGTGGAGATAAGAAGATGTATTGGCAAGAACAGCTGCTGACAAGTGCAAATGAGAATCGCAGTGAAGCGGTGAATTTTTCTGCAGGTGGTTACAACCATAGAGAAATCGATGCCGTTGTGGCGAAAGCTCGCTTGGCGCAGCAAAGAAAAGTGCACGAAGCATTTACGATCCTATTCGCATCAGTATCTTGGTTAGTCCGCGAACTGCGTGATCGCACTTCGCGCCGCAAAGCCTACAGCGATCTTGTGCATTCGGATGCCCGCTTGCTTGCTGACATCGGTCTTGATCGTCACCAACTGCGCAATGCCGTCTTTGGCGCTAAAAAAGACAGTATCTTTGTTGCGATATTCAAAGCCTTGAATGGCGCCGACAAGCGGATCGAAGACAAAAATGTCGAGCTGTCCGTGGTCGAAACGGCCACTGGTGTGGTCGTAAACGACGATCACCGCCAGGCAGCTTAAGCAGATTTTTTGAACACCAGCGTCGGCCAGTCACCTAAGATGTACTGGTCGACAAGCTGAACCCCCAGCGGCAGATAGGCGTCCAGCACGCCCTGCCGCTGTTTTTTTAGGATTCCCGATAACACGATCCAACCGTCATTTGCCAAGATGCCGGTAATTTCCGGGGCTAAAGCCATGAGCGGTTTGGCCAGAATGTTGGCGACCACAAGGTCGTAGGGTTCAGCAGATTGAATTTTTGCGTGATCCAGACCGTTGGCTTCGATGGTCTGGACCAGATTACCAACTTGATTTTGATCGGCGTTATCCTGGGCTGCGGCCACCGACACTGGGTCGATGTCGCTGGCGGTAACCGGAATTCCCGTCAGTTTGGCAATCGCAATAGCCAAAACGCCGGTGCCGGTTCCAACATCCAAAGGTTTTCGGATTGCCTGGTGACAAATTTGGTCGATCGCCAATAGGCAGCCTTTGGTGGTTTCATGCTGCCCAGTACCAAAGGCGCGGCCGGCTTCAATTAGAACACGGATCGAATTTTCTGGCGGTGTCTCTTCGTTGTGGCTGCCATATATATAAAACCGGCCGGCTGAAACTGGCTTCAGTTGCGCCAATGACGATTTGACCCAATCGATATCGCCAAGTTCTACCAATTCCAATTGCGGTTCCGGCACATTATTGGCGACAGCGGCAATGGCTAAAAGGGTCCCCAGCTGGATCCGGTCCGGCTTCGCACTGAAAAAGGCTTCGATCAGCCAATTGTCGCTATCCGGGACCTCGAAAACCGACGCACCGTCGCTCGCTTCCGCCAGGACATCATCATATATCTCAACCTGGTCAGCGGGAACTTGAATGGCGGCGCGCCAAACCGGGCCTTGGTTCGGATCGCTCAAGAAACAGTTTCCACAAAACTGTCGATGACTTTTTTAATCCCGGCTTTTTCGAAGTCGATTTCAAGTTTGTTGCCGTCAATATCGACAATCCGGCCATAGCCGAATTTGATGTGGAAGACTCGTTCGCCAATCGCCCGGCTGGAGACGTCGGGATCGTTGGAAACGACGATATCCGCCTGACCTTCCAGATAACCGGGGCCACTGCGCCAAGAACCGCCACTGGGTAAAGCTTTGCCGCTATAATTGAAAGCGCCGGGGGCGGTGTCAAAATAGTTGGCGCCGGTAGAGATGCCGGGATTAACCTCTTGCTCCACATGATCGCCTGGCAAGTCGGCAATAAAGCGCGACGGCAGGGCGCTGACCCATCTGTCGAACATACGTCGGTTGGCGGCGTAACTGATAATCGCCCGCTGTTTGGCCCGGGTCAGACCAACATAGGCGAGGCGGCGTTCTTCTTCCAAACCGGCATTGCCTGCTTCATCCAAAGAGCGTTGATGCGGAAACAAACCTTCTTCCCAACCGGGCAAAAAGACGGTGTCGAATTCCAGCCCTTTGGCGCCGTGCAAAGTCATGACATTGACGGCGTCATCGACGACCGCATTATCCGTGTCCATCACCAGACTGACATGTTCCAAAAATCCTTGCAGATTTTCGAACGGTTCCATGGCGTAAATCAGTTCCTTCAGATCTTCCAGGCGGCCCGGCGCGGCCGGAGATTTGTCGATTTGCAAAGCTTGCGTGTAGCCGCTTTCATCCAACACCATTTCGACAATTTCCGTATGCGGAATATGTTCCAGCATGTTTCGCCAACGATCAAAACTTCCCATCAATTCGGCCAGGCTGGTGCGGGCACGTTTGCTCAACTCTTCGGTCTCGCACAAAAGCTGCGCCGCTTTGGTCATCGGCATGTTTTGGGATCGCGCAAGCTGATGGATCATTTGCACCGATTTTGCCCCCAAGGCCCGTTTTGGCTTATTAACGATGCGTTCGAAAGCCAGATCGTCTGCCGGCTGCGCGATCACTCGGCAATAGGCCATGGCGTCACGAATATGGGCGCGTTCATAAAACTTGGTGCCGCCGATCAGGCGATAGGGCACGCCAATTGTGATCATCCGTTCCTCAAACTCGCGGGTTTGAAAACCGGCCCGCACCAGGATCGCCATGTCGTTCAGGTCATGATCTTGGCGCTGTAACTGTTCGATGTCATCGCCGACGACACGGGCTTCTTCTTCGCCATCCCAGACGCCTTTGATCTTGACCTGCTCGCCCTCGTTCAATTGGGTCCAAAGGGTTTTGCCGTGGCGTTCTTCGTTTTTGGCGATCAGACCGGCGGCGGCAGCAAGAATTTGCGGCGTCGAGCGGTAATTTTGTTCCAGGCGGACGATCTTGGCGCCGGGAAAGTCTTTTTCAAAACGCAGGATGTTACCGACTTCGGCGCCGCGCCAGCTATAGATCGACTGATCGTCGTCGCCGACGCAGCAGATATTCTTGTGTTTTTGCGCCAATAACCGCAGCAGCAAATATTGCACCACGTTGGTATCCTGATATTCGTCAACCAGGACATATTTGAACTGTTCCTGATAATGCTTCAGGACCTCTGCTTCTTTCGTCAAGATGGTCAGAACGTGGAGTAAAAGATCACCAAAATCGGTCGCGTTCAACGCCTTCAAGCGGTCCTGATAAAGCTGATAAAGCTCCTTGCCTCTGCCGTTGGCGAAGGCTTCCGCATCAGAAGCCGTCAATTTATCCGGGGTTAGGCCCTTGTCCTTCCAACGATCGATGCAGGCCGCCAGATTACGCGGTGGCCAGCGTTTGACATCGATGTTTTCCGCCTCCAACACCTGCTTTAAAAGGCGGAGTTGATCGTCCGTATCCAGGATCGTGAAATTCGACTTCAGGCCAACCAATTCGGCATGGCGGCGTAGGATACGGACCCCGATGGAATGGAAAGTGCCAAGCCAAATCCCTTCGACGGCCCGGCCGACCATGGCCGCCACCCGCTCCCGCATCTCCCGTGCCGCTTTGTTGGTAAAAGTGACGGCCAGGATCTGACTGGGGAATGCCAGGCGGGAATGAAGAATATGCGCCAGCCGTGAAGTCAGCGCCCGGGTCTTGCCGGTACCGGCCCCAGCCAAAATTAATACCGGCCCTTCCGTGGTCTCCGCCGCATCGCGCTGCGGTGGGTTCAAGGCCTCTAAATAAGGCGCGGCCATGGGTACTGACGGCTCAGGAATATCGGCAAGATCAAATGGGTCTGACATGACTGATTCTATACCACGTCTGCAGCCAAAATGCTGCCGATTCCATCCCCGCCATCGTTTGCCGCGCATTTTTTACTTCTTGCCGGAAATTTCGTAGCTATCCAATTTGGCGAGGTCATTATTCTGTCCATTTGTCTGGCGTATCTTGAGAAATTACCAAAGAAAAGGATCTTTGGATTGCGGTTTCGTAACTTGAACTCGATACCTATGGTGAGGGAAATTAACTTCGTATAAGCTATTGTTGTGGCAGAATAAATTTGATTTCGCGACTTGCTGCTTTAATGAGAATTGCATGAGTTCAATCCTACTAATATCCATTGCCACAAGAGTAGTCACGCTGGGCTGGTCTATTATTCTTTTCCGTCAGCTGCGAAATGGCCGCGTTGCGCTGCTGGCCGGCGTGATCTTCCTGTTGGCATCGCATGAGATGATGGGGCTCTCCAATTCAACAGGAATTTGGCCGCTAGAATATTACAATAAAATAAGTGAATTTCTTGGGCTCACGATTAGTTTTGTCATAGCTTTTGGGATATTTGTGCTGACGCGTGTGGCCCGTGAACGGCGGATGAATATCGCCGCGAAAGAACTTTCACATAATAAGCTCAACGCGGAAATCGAAGTTAGGGCCAAAGTTGAAATTGCTTTGCGGGAAAGTGAAGCTCAGCTTTCTATGATTGCCGACAATTTGCCGGCGCTTATCAATTATGTCGATGCGAGCGGTCATTTTCAATTCTGCAATAAAACAGCAGAGGCTTGGTACGGGCGACCTCGAAGCGAAATCATCGGCAGGACCGTGCGGGAAGTGCTCGGTGAGACGATCTACGAAAAGATAAGTGAAAAAATACTTGCCGCTCAATCAGGGCAGCATGTGACCTTTCGAGATACAATTGATTATCCGGATGGTAACACCCGGTACATCGAAATCGAATATGTCCCCAGTAGCGCTGTGAATGGCGAACCAAACGGATATGTCGGATTAGTTCTGGATCGCACGAGCCAGTTACAATCAGAACATGTTCTGCAGGAAAGCGAGATGCGCTTTCGAGGTATTTTCGATCAAGCGGCTGTTGGCATCGCCCTCATGACACCTGGTGGACGGTTTTTGAGCGTCAATCAGAAGGTCTGTGACCTGCTGGGACTGAGTAATGAAGAGATTTTGGGGATGCGGGTGGTTGAAATCGTCAATCCTGACGATATACAGGCGAGTATAGCTCAGGCCGCGCGGCTAATAAGTGGCGAGATTTCGAGTTTCACTATGGAAGTGCGTTACCAACCAGAAAATGCGCCAGCATTTTGGGGTAACGTCACCGCTTCAATCATCAAAAGTCCCGACAGTGAACACATAACATTTCTTGCCATTGTTGAAGACGTAAGCGAACCTAAACGAGTGGAAGGGATGCTGCGTCAAGTTCAAAAATTGGACGCGGTGGGACAATTGGCCAGCGGCATCGCGCACGATTTTAACAATCTATTGGTCGCCATTATGGGCAACGCCGAACTGATTTCTAACGAAGCAAAAGCCGGGGATACAAGGGCGGAGGCGATATTAAAGGCGGCTATGCGTGGCGCCGAACTTTCGCATCGGCTGCTCGCTTTTTCCCGAGAACAACCGCTTCTAACACAAAATGTCGACGTCGAAGCCTTAGTCGGAAATATGAAAAATTTGCTCGAGCGGAGCCTTGGAGAGACTGTCGAAATAAACACCGCGTTCGCGGCGGAATTGTGGCCGGTGGCCATCGATCCAGGTCAGTTGGAAAATGCCTTGCTCAATCTTGCGATCAATGCACGAGATGCTATGCCGAGTGGTGGCACCTTGCTGATTGAAGCGAGTAATGTGCAAACCAACGAATTTGATGTCAGCGAATCCGGTGAAAGTACCGCCAAAGACTATATCATGCTGGTGGTAAGCGACACCGGGTCAGGCATGGCGGCGGATATTGTTGCTCGCGTCTTCGAACCTTTCTTCACCACCAAGGAGGTGGGCGAGGGCAGCGGTCTTGGCCTCGCCATGATCTACGGATTTGCCAAACAATCGGATGGTCACGTCACCATCGACAGCAAACTGGGCGAAGGTACGACAGTCAGGCTGTACCTGCCACGTATGGTAAAAGAACCGGCACAAATCGAAAAAGAACAAACGGCAGATATCCCCAGGTCGAAAGGGGAGAGTATCTTGGTGGTGGAAGATGATCCAGAAGTCCGCCAACTCGTTGTCAGGATGTTGGACGATCTCGGATATCAAGTCCAACATGCATCAGACGGTACTGAGGCACTGGCCTGTCTGGAAGATCAATTTGTGCCCGACTTATTGCTTTCTGACGTAATTCTATCGCGCGAACTCAATGGTCCAGAACTGGCGGAAATAGTAATACAAAATGATCCAGCAATAAAAGTTCTGTTCATGTCCGGCTACAAAAATCATCCTGCACGGCAAGGAGGTCCGGATATTGACAATTTCGAACTAATCAACAAACCTTTCCGAATGAAAGAATTGGCGTGGAAACTGCGTGAAGTACTTGACGCCTGACGACTTGGCTTCAATGAAACAATTTACCTTTTGTCCGCATTTGTCTTTTGGTTGGATGATATGATTTAGGGACAATTGCGGGAATAGGGTTCACCCCCGCCGGCGTTTGCCACGCATTTTCAGTTTCATACCGGCGATTTCGTATATGTCCATGCCGGTAATGGTGGCGATCTCGATCATCGGGATCGATGTTTCCGACAACAACGCGTAGGCATGGCTTTCCGGATCGCGCTTTTTCGGTCGGAAAGGATAGACCCGGGCGGACTTTTTACGGCCACGGCGTTCGGCCGCATCCAAGCCTTTGTCTTGCGCCGCTTTGATGGCTTCTTCCCGGCGGCGTTTTTCGGCTTGTAGTTTGGCTTCCGAGAGATGACTGAATTTGCCGCTGGAGGCACCGGTCGCGGTTCTGGTCCGCATTGACCAACCGCGCGATGGTTTTTGCCGCCGCTGCTGCGGCGGGCTTTCAAGTGCGGCTTCATCCAGGCTCATGCCATATCGTTTGGCCAGCCGTTCGGCGGCGGCCAAGGCATTGCGACGCTCCCCTTCAAAGGAGCTTTTCGCCGCCATCTCCAGGAGGCCGCGAAATTTATTCCGATCGTTTTCTGTAAAAGGTCTAGAAATCGTCGTCACCTGTGTTCAGTTAACCGGCGGCAAGATCTTGCCGGGATTCATAATATTTGTTGGGTCGATCGCTTGCTTGATCAGCCGCATCACTTCGACCGCATCACCATGTTCATCGCGCATATAGTTTATTTTACCAATGCCGACGCCATGTTCGCCGGTAACGGTGCCGCCCATATCCAGGGCGCGATGCAGCAGGCGGCTGTTCAAAGCCTCGGCTTCGGCGATTTCTTCTTTGCTGTTAGGGTCAAGGACAAAGGCCAGATGGAAATTGCCATCGCCGACATGACCGACCAAAGGCGCTATCAAATCGCTGCCTTCGAGATCTTTTTTGGTTTCCAATATGCAATCGGCCAAACGGGATATCGGCACGCAAACGTCGGTTGCCCAAAGTTCCGAGCCGGGCCGCAGAGCTTTTGCCGCATAGGCCGCATCATGGCGGGCTTGCCACAATTTTGTCCGCTCTTCAGCCTGAACCGTCCATTGGAATTCGCCGGAGCCAAATTCTTCCGCCAGCGCCTTGACCATTTGCGCTTGTTCTTCGACGCCAGCTTCGGTGCCGTGGAACTCCAAGAACAAGGTTGGCTGCACCGGCAAGTCGGTTTTGGAGTATTTGTTAATGGCGTCCAGCTGCACTTCGTCCAGGAGTTCAATACGGGCGATCGGAATGCCGCTTTGGATTGTTAGAATGGTGGTATTGACGGCCCCTTCCAAATCGTCGAATGGGACGACAGCAGACGAAATCGCTTCCGGAATGCCATAAAGTTTCAAGGTCAGCTCAGTAATGATGCCCAGCGTCCCTTCTGCCCCGACAAACAACCGCGTCAGATCGTAACCGGCAGAAGATTTTTTGGCCCGCCGGGCAGTTTTGATGATCCGGCCGTCGGGCATAACCACGGTCAAACTCAGGACATTCTCTCTCATCGTGCCATAGCGTACTGCATTGGTGCCACTGGCGCGGGTCGACGCCATGCCGCCAAGAGACGCATCCGCACCAGGATCGATGGGAAAGAACAGACCCGTATCGCGCAGATATTCGTTCAATTGTTTGCGGGTAACGCCCGGTTGAAGGACACAATCCAAGTCTTCGGCGTGAACCTCAAGAACTTCGTTCATATTGCTCAGATCGATTGAAATGCCACCCTTTACGGCGTGGATATGACCTTCCAAACTGGTGCCGGTGCCGTAAGCAATCACGGGAGTGTCGTTGCGATGGCATATCGTCACAATTTCGGAGACCTCTTCAGTAGAATTGACGAATACAACGGCATCCGGCGCCCGCGTCGGCAGGTAAGTTTCGCCGCGACCATGTTGTTCGCGTACCGCCAAGGACGTTGTCACCCGGTCGCCGTAGCGGGCGCTCAGTTCGCCAATTGTGTCGACATATCGACCGCCTTCAGCGGTGTCTGCTGCCAAGCTCATGGATTTATCCCCTGTTAAAGCGTTTTCAGGCAAATATTTCTGGATTCACGTAGACCATTATACAAAACTCGTGAAATTATGTATCAACAATTTATCTCGAGTATCCAAATCTTAAGATAGTGTCATCGCATGATTACAAATTCAGTCTTTTCCCCCGGTCATGATACCTTGCCGGAGCACCCGATCACAATCTATGAAACCCGCGTGTTGCCGGAATGGATCGACTATAACGGCCACATGAATGTTGCCTATTATGTGTTGGCGTTCGACAAGGCCACGGATCAGTTTTTTGATTTCATTGATGTGGGTGTGGACTATGTAGCGCGCGAAAACAATAGCTTTTTTGTCCTCGAAACCCACGTCAACTATATTGGTGAAGTGAAAGAGGGGGATCCACTGCGCTTTACCTTTCAACTGATCGATTGCGATCAGAAACGGTTGCACTATTATTTTGAGATGTTTCACGCTGAAGATGGTTATCTGGCCGCGACATCGGAACAACTGGGTATTCATGTGAATTTGGATACACGGAAAACTGCCGTCATTCCCGATGCGGCGCGACAACGACTTGCCGCCATCATGGCGCAGCATGATAAATTGCCGCGTCCGGAACGGGTGGGCGGTGCCATCGCCATTCGTCGCAAAACCTGAATAGCGGACAAGATCATGCCACATCGCGCCTATCAACATCAGCAAATTCGGGAATGTGGGCGTGATTTATAAAACCTACTTCACGAGTGCTTTGGCCCGTTGCGGACGCGCCATTCGCAACGAACAACTGGTTTTGTCGGTGCTCGCCTTTTTTGTTGGTGTTGCCGCTGCCTATGCCGCCATTGGCTTTCGCCTCGGTATTGATTTGGTGCAAACCTATAGTTTCGGCTTTAGCGGCGAGGATGTTTACACCAATGCTACTTTGCTACCCTGGTGGCATGTGATGTTGGTGCCGGTGGTCGGTGGGCTTGTGGTTGGTGTTGGCCTGCAATTCTTGATGCCCGGCCATCGCCTGCGTGGGGTCGCCCAAGTGATCGAGGCGATGCGGGTCAAAGCCGGCTATATGCGCGTAAAGTTGGCCATCTATTCGGCCCTCCTCAGCATCGTCGCACTTGGCTCCGGGGCCTCGGCAGGCCGAGAGGGGCCGATGGTGCATTTGGGTGCGGTTATTGCCAGTTCGGTTGCTCATCGGCTTCATTTGGGCCCAGGACTGGGCCGGACAATATTGGCCTGCGGGGTCGCATCCGCAGTCGCCGCATCCTTCAACGCGCCTATTGCGGGGGTGTTTTTCGCCCTCGAAGTAATAGCTGGGCATTACGCCATGGCGATTTTCGCGCCGGTTGTTATTGCTGGTGTTGCCGGCACGATTGTGACCCGCATTCATCTAGGTGAACTGCCAGCCTTTGTCATTCCGGAATATGCGATCAGTAGTTTTTGGGAAATTCCGGCTTATGTGATCCTCGGTGTCGTCTGTGCCTGCATCGCGATTGCGCTGGTTCGCTCGATCTTCTTTGCCGAGGATATTGCCGATAAATTCAACATTCCAATCTGGATTCGGCCGGCCATGGCAGGGTTGTTGATCGGCATGATCGCCGTCGAATTCCCCCATGCGTTAGGGGTTGGATACCAGGCAACCAATCATGCGTTGAACGAAATATTTCCGCTCTGGTTATTGATTGTCCTGATCGCTGTGAAAACTTTTGCGACGGCAGTTTGCATTGGGGCCCGCTATGGCGGCGGAATTTTCTCGCCTACTTTAGTGATTGGCGCCTTAACCGGTGGTGCCTACGGTTTGATCGCCGCGCAAGTTTTTCCGGAACTTGCGGCCAGCCACGGCGCCTATGCAATCGTCGGCATGAGCGCGATGGCAGGTGCGGTTCTGGGGGCGCCAATTTCCACCATTTTTATCGTTTTTGAGCTTACCGGCGATTATAAAATGGCGATTGCAACAATGATCGCGACCTCCATCTCGTCGATCATTGCGCAACAGTTTTTGGGTGGTAGTTTCTTCCATGAACAACTACGCCGCCTCGGTGTCGATTTACGCTCCGCCCGTCAACGCGCGGTCGGCGCAGCCAAGGAAGTCCGCGACATCATGACCCAGGAATTCGCCGAAATCTCCGGTGATGCCAGTGTAAGCGAAATTGTCGAGCTTTGCCGTGGTCGCCGCGACTGGCATATATGCGTCGTCGACGATGGCTGCCTGATCGGCGCTTTTCGGTTCGCGATCTTGCGGGACATCGTGCTCGATCAAGGGGAGCTGGCGCCCGCCACAAAAGCCCGTGACCTGATCGCTCGTGCCATGCCTGTCTTGACCTTGGATCAACCAATTGTCGAAGCGATTGATAGTCTGGAAGATACCGGAACCGATTATCTGCCGGTCATCGATCCGACGCAGAACAACAAGCTTCTAGGCATTGTGCAATACAAGCACGCCATGCGGGCCCATGACGATTTCCTACGCTCCGTGGAGGCCAATCAATCAGTGGCCTAGCCGGTAAGCGACAATCTTTATTGAGCGAAACTATAGTCTCCGTTCATGGTTGGAATGACGTTTGTCGAGCCTAGTTGTCGCCGGGATCTAGTTTTTTGCCGTCCAAGCGATCAGCAAGACGACTTTTATTTGCCTGTTCAATCGATCGTTCACTCTTTTTGCGACCGAATTTGACGCGATTCTGCACAGATTTAGCCTGTTTTTTGGCCTTTTTGCGCTGTTTTCGCGCTTTATTCAAATTGACAATGTCATTCATTGGAATTCCGTTAAAGCAGCATATTCAATAGATATAAAGCTGTCATAGTCTAGCCATCAAGCGGTGTCAGACTATAGACTAGCAAAAATAACATGAAGAGCCCGATAGCGGGACGGAGGCGCGGGTGAAAAAGTTTTTGATCGGCATAGTGGTTGTTGTCGTCCTGGTGGGCGGCGCTTTGCTGATTGCGCCAAGCTTTATCGACTGGAATAAAGAACGCGATCAGATCACGCAGTTGGCTAAGGACTATACCGGTCGAGAGGTGAAAATCACCGGCGATATCTCGGCCACGATCTTGCCCAGTCCTCGGGTCGCCATCTCCGGCCTTGAAATTGCCAGCATCGATGGCACTCAACAGCCCTATTTGGCCCGTATTAAGGAAGTGGAGATCATCATTGCTTTGGCGCCACTTTTTTCAGGTGTCGTCAAAGTCGAAAGCATTTTTATTGAAGGACCGGATATCGCGCTGGAACAATTGCCGGATGGTCGCAACAACTGGAGCTTTGAAAGCACGGACACGGAACCGGCCGCGCCGGCGGAAAAAGAAACCAGCAGCGGCGGTTTTGGTCAGTTTGAACTTTCCCTGCAAAATATTGTCCTGCGCAACGGGCGGATTGCTTTTCGTGATCGTGGCGGCGAGATCGATGAGGCGGTGGAGAACATACAGTTCAGCGCCTCTGTCGCCTCCTTGAAAGGCCCATATACCCTTGCCGGCGATTTGACAGCCCGTGAACTTGGCATAGGTTACGATATCAAAGTCGGGCGTGTCGATGGCTCTGGAAAATTGCCGTTGCGGTTGGGGCTGGCATTAAAGGACGTTGCCGATACAAAACTTTCCTTTGTCGGACAACTCGATTTGACGGCGCCGGCGCCGGCAGCGAATGGAGCCTTGAATGCTCAGGTTGATAACTTGGCCTCGTTGTTGGCGAAGTTTCAATCCGTGTCGGCGTCGACACCCGGACTTGCCAAGCCATTAAAGCTGGAAGCGAAGGTCGCGGGGGACCAATCACGGCTTAATCTTACCGATCTGCGCCTTGAGCTGGGCAATGCGAAAGCTGATGGCAGTATCCTGGCCTTGCTGGGAACGCCCTTGGAGGTGACAACCGAGCTGGAACTCAGGGGTTTAAATCTTGATGAGCTGATGGCGCCGAGCGAAGCTGCAAAACCTGCAGACGCCGCGAAACCGATAAAAAGCGCCGATCAACCATTCTGGCCAGCATTGCCAAATGACATCATCGTCGATGCAAAAATCAAAGCGAACGGCATCACTTATCGTAAAGCGCTGATCCGACAAACAAAATTGGAAGCGCGATTGGCCGATGGGCGCCTAGACATCAGCCGATTAAGTGCCTTGTTGCCTGGCGGTAGCGATGTGAATGTTGCAGCAATCCTGTCGCCGCCCGATACGGATCCGCGCCTTAAAGGTCGGTTTGAAATGGCATCGGGCAACCTGCGTGGTTTGATGGGTTGGTTAGGCAGCGATGTGCAGACGCCGTCAGGCCGGCTTGCCAATTTCACCGCGACGATGGATTTCGAAGGCCAGGAAAATTTACTGCAAGCAAAAAAAATCAATCTTCGCCTGGATGGCAGTTCCCTCACCGGTAGCGCTTCATACCGCCTGCAGGGCAGGCCGTCGTTTGGTATCAACCTTTTGGCTAACCGAATAAACTTGGATGGTTATCTGCCATTGTCGTTTGGCGGTGAGGAACCCCAAGCGAGTAGCCAAAATCCGTCTGCTCAAGGCGGGGGTCTTGACCTTTCTGCCCTGAATGGCTTTGACGCCGATATTAAGGTTGCGCTGAAACAATTGACCTATCAACGCAAGACCATGAAGGGGTTGCGGTTTGACGCGCAATTGTTCAACGGTAATTTAACCCTGCGCGATGTCGGAATCAAGAACATCGGTGGCGGCGGTTTGAACGTGGTCGGTAAAGCCGGCAATTTCGGCGGGGCGCCAAACGCAGATTTGAACATAGAGGCAAAGGCCGGAAACCTGTCGACGGTTGCCAGTTTTCTGGGCCTTGATTTGGGTGTACCAGCCAGCCGATTGACAAAATTTTCCTTAGAAATGGCCTTGAAAGGGGACGCGGGGCAATTTCAATCTTCCGGAAGAGTTAGCCTGGCCGGCAGCAAACTCAGTTTCGATGGTCGGGTGAAAGACCTCACCGCCTCCCCCAATGGTCAGGTTAAATTTGATTTCTCCCATCCTAGTTTGACGAAGTTCTCCAAAAATTTTGGCTTGGGCGTGAAGCCGAAAAAAGATAGCCCCTTGTCGCTAGACGGCCTGATCAAGGGTGGGGCAAATCTTGTCTCGCTCGACCTCAAGGCCGGCTTGGCGAGCGCGAAAATTGGTGTCGACGGCACCATGTCGGATTTACTGACGGCGCCGTCATTCAAATTGAATCTCACTGCCGCAGGCGGCGATATGCAACGGGTGATGCAAGGCTTCGGTCTTTCCTACCAGCCGATCCGAAAAGGTAAGCATATTCTAAAATTGAAGGCTGTTGCAGTCGGTTCGCCGGATAAGCTGACGATATCCAATCTTGACGCCATGCTTGGGCAAACAACGGTTCAAGGTAACTTGCAGGCTGACCTTAGCCGGGCCAAACCCTATGCCAAGGCGGACTTGAAGCTGGGCGGCCTGGTCGTCGATGAGTTTTTGGCTAAAAGTGCGCGGACTGCAAAAGGTGGGCGCACCAAACGGACGGAAGCGCGCTGGTCTAGGAACGTGGTTGATTTCAGCGGCCTGAAAACTTTTGATGCGGATGCAGAACTTTCGGCGGCATTCATTCATTTCGAACCCTATCGTCTGAAGGCGCCAAAACTGACCTTGAAAGTGAAGGATGGGGTGCTGAGTTTCTCGCCGCTCACCGCTGGCCTGTTTGATGGGCAGGTCAACGCATCCGGATCTTTGAATGCGAATACTGGTAATAAAGGGGCGGTTGAATTTGCGCTTAGCAATATTCAATTGAAACCGGCGATTAAAACAATATCTGGGATCACACGCATTTCAGGCTCCGCAGAAAGCGCCGGTAAACTGACCACGACGGGCCGCAGCGAATGGGAATTTGTGCGTAATCTGGCTGGTAACGTGAGCATGCGTGCCTGGGATGGGGCGATTGAAAAATTGGATTTGAAACGCGCCCGCAACGCCTTTGAGAATATGAATAATCCAGCCGTCGTGCTGCAGGAAATTACCGCGGCTGTGGGCCACGGACGCACTCGATTTCTGGAGATCAAGGGCGATTGGTTGGTCAAACGCGGCGTCGCAACGACGGATGGGATCGCCTCCAACTTTGAAATCGCTTACGGCGACAGTCGCGGCAATTTGGATTTTCCGCGTTGGCAAATGAATATGGTCAATGATTTGCGTTTTTCCAACGATCAGGAAAAGCCGGATATTGTCATTGTCATGAAAGGGCCGCTGGACAATCCAAAATCCAGCGTCAAGACCGACGTCCTGAAGAACCTGCTTGGGGGTCTTTTGGGCGGCAGTGCGACAAAAACCGAAGAAACCATTACTAAACCTGTGGAGCAATTGAAGGATGCCCTAGGTTCGCTATTCGGCAAAAAAAAACAGTAACTGAAACTGCTCCGTCGACAAATCCGCAAACCGCCCCCTTAACATCATCAACGACGACGTCGAGGGGCGGTGGGACAAGTGTCGATAAACAATCCTTGGAGAGCCTCGGCAGTTTGTCGACCAGTGATCAGGCGACGGCAAAAACTGCGCCCGCGACAACCACAACGCAACCGCTGATTTCAGAAACAACGACGCCGACCACGACAACAACCGAAAAAACCGCCGAAGAAAAAGCCGCGGAACGCAAACGCCGCCGCGAAGAGCGTAAACGCAAACGCGCCGAACGAAAACGCAAACGGCAAGAGAAAAAAGAATAATCGACCCGACCGGCCTAACTGCCTGAATTCACAATTCAAACACAAGATACGGATATTGCGGGCAGTCGATTCGTCCGATGATGCGCTCCATTGATGAAATGGAGACAATTGATGCAGATAGAATTCAAAGCGCTGGAAAGCGAAATAGTTGAAGGTTTTAGAAATGGCGGACTGGATGCCAACGGACAGGCGCCGGAGCGGCATATTTCCGATGGCTCAGGTTTGCCGTGCCGCCATTGCCTTGAAGATATTGAAGCCGGTCAGCCTTATTTGATCTTGGCCCTGCGACCATTCCCGGATCTGCATCCTTATGCGGAATTGGGCCCGATCTTTTTGCATGGCGAAGAATGCCCGCGATTTCAGGGAAAAACGGCCTTACCAGATGTTCTGGCGGTAAGGGAAAGCGCGCTGATAAAGGGATATTGGTCGGATAACCGCATCAAATACGGCACTGGGCGTATTGTCGACACCGGCGAAATTGCGGCAAACGCAGCTGCGATTTTCACCGATCCTGATGTCGCTTATATCCATGTCCGCTCGACCCAGAACAACTGCTATACTTGCCGGATTGACCGCGTTGAGAGCAAATAACTTAGACGCGTTCTCAATTAAGCGATAAACTTTGGTATGCAGTCCTTTGCCATTTATGCCGTCGCGGCAATTGCGGAAATCGCCGGATGTTTTGCCTTCTGGGCCTGGCTTCGCCTCGACCGCAGCGTCGTTTGGATTATCCCCGGCGTCGCGGCGTTAATATTTTTCGCCTTTCTGCTTAGTCGCATCGATAGCGTCTTCGCTGGTCGCGCCTACGCAGCCTATGGCGGTGTCTATATCGCCGCTTCATTATTGTGGTTATGGCTGGTCGAAAAGTCGACGCCGGACCGCTGGGATTTGATTGGTGCCGCCCTATGCATTGTCGGCGCAATGGTCATCCTGCTTGGTCCGCGGTCCGGCGCGCAAGTTTAGTCCGTATTTCTCCGTTAAGTTTTCAACGCCATGATTTTGTCGACCGTCTGATCGGTGGTCCACAAAGCATTTGCCATGTAGCGGAAATTGATCAGGGCCGCTTGATAGCCGTCACCTTCCGGTAACATTGCCGCCGCAGTTGCGTCGCGAACAACCGCAATCTCGTAACCCATTTCGAGCAATTCGTGCATATGCGCCTGCACACACAGATTGGCGCTCATGCCGCAAAGAATGATTTTGTCGATGCCGGCTTTGCGAAGTTGCAGGTTCAAGTCGTTAGCTTCCGGCCCATAGACCTTGTGCGGGGACGAAATGATGGTTTTTCCATCTTCGATATACTTTTTGTATTGCGGCATGAAGTCGGCGCCAGAGCCTTCAAAACCATCGACTGTCAATGACCCTTTGCGATCGAACATGCCGATCGCGTGCATCAATTTTTCCAACGGACCACCGAATTTCCAGCCGTGATCGGTGGGATAATAATAATGCGGTGAAATCGCCACGGTCATATTGACCGCTTTGGCGGACTTCAATAGCCGTTCGATATTGTCGACGGTGCCGTGATGTTCGACACTCTTGCCCACCACTTTCCAAGTCACTCCTTTGGGGCTGAGGAAGTCGATTTGCGGATCGGTGACAACTAGCGCCGTATTTGAAAGATCCAGTTTGACGTCAGTTTTTGGCAGCGCCCCTTTTACCGGATCGGCATAAGGGTCGTCGCTGGCGGCGTGGCTGGTACCGGCGGCGGCTACCGCCACAGCGGCTGCGGCCCCACCAAGACCGGCTTTCAATAATGTCCTACGGCCTAAACCGTGATCATGATCTGAACAATCTGTCATTTGTAAGTCTCCTACCTGTTGGTTTATAAGTACCTTTTACAAGATAGTGACGCGGTTGTGCCGCTTGGTCCTGTTGATGTGCCTTATCGTCCTAAAATTTTGCGACCAGGTCGGATTGATGTTGAAATTGATAAGAGTCAAATTAGGGAGCGCCGATGCTTGAACTTGACCAAATGCTTGATGGATTGACAATAGCAACGCAGCCATTTGCGATTTGCGAAGCGCGTGGGGATCACGTCATTGATCTGGGTACCCGGCAGAGCGCGACTTTGCATTATGTCCTGGCAGGTTCTGGTTCATTTACGCTGACAGGGCAGGCGGAATTTCAGGCAACCGCCGGAACAATATTGGTGACCCCGGCACAGATACCCCATCGAGTGCGCGCCAAAGCGGGCACGGTTTGTGAGGTGTTGAATTGTGCCCCGCTTAGTCCTGATTGGTCATTACTTTGTGCCGGCGAGGGGGCGAATGGAATCATAGTGGCTTGCAGTGAGATTTCGGTTGCTTTTCGGGGCATCGACGGCATTTTCAATTATCTCCAAACACCGCTGATTAGTCACTTGATCGATAGCGATCCACTGAAATCTGCGCTGGCGCAAGTGCTCGATGAATTGGCGATACCGCAGGCCGGCGGGCGTTCGCTTGTCCGCGCCTTGATGCAACAATGTATGATCCACCTATTGCGTCAGGCTGGCCAATCATCTCCGGCCCAGTTGCAATGGCTGGTCGCTGCTCATGACGATCGTTTGTGGCGGGTGCTGACGGAAATATTCGATCATCCGGAAGCCGACCATAGTCTGGAAAGTCTGGCGGCGCTTGCCGGGATGAGCCGATCATCCTTCGCCGAAAATTTCAAACGCACTTTCGAACGCGGTCCGATCGAAGTGCTAAAACAGGTTCGCCTACAACTGGCAGCAAGATTATTGATCGCCAGCGACTTGGCGGTCGAGGTGGTGGCGCGCGAAGTCGGTTACGCCAGCCGCAGTTATTTCAGCCGCGAATTCCATAAATTTTCCGATTGTTCGCCGGCTGATTTTCGCAATCGTCATCGCAACTTACGTTGAAAATCGATTGCCGAACAATCCGATCGTTCTATAATCTCGCCCAAACGCTCAAAGTACAAACATCATTCAGGGCAACTTGCCATGTTAACCACCAGTATCATTGTCGACGACTTTTTTAGCGATCCACTTGATATTCGTAAAAAATTGTTGAATTTGGACTATCCGGAACCGGATGAAAGCGCCAATTATCCAGGGCGGGATTCAAAACAAATTCTAAAACTACCGGGGATCGATGATCTTGTTTCTCAGCTCACCGGTGAAAGGGTGATCTCCAGCACGCTGCGGTCTCATGGTCGAGCGCGTATTTCCATGGCAGCGGATGAGAAGAACCGAAAATCGACCGTGCATATCGATCCCGCCGCCGTCTGGTCGGCGATCTTGTATCTCAGCTTGCCGGATTATTGTCAGGGTGGAACGGAATTCTTCCGTCACAAAGAAACCGGTATGGAACGGGCGCCGATCTATCCCCATGAATTGAAGGCGATGGGGGCAAGCAATTATTACCAAGGCGGCGAAAAAATTCTTCAGAAAGACAGCAACGATTTGACGAAATGGGAACAAACCATGGTTGTTCCGATGCGCTTTAATCGCCTTGTCTTGTTAAGGCCCTGGTATTTCCATACCTCCGGCTTATCTTTTGGGACCACCGATGAGAATTCGCGGTTGGTTTATTTGATGTTTTTTACCGGGCAGAGATAACTGGCAGGAATATATGACCGACGACATTCGACAATGGTTGGAAACGCTCGGACTTGAAAATTATAGCGATGCGTTCGAAGAAAACCGCATTGACGCCGACGTTCTGCCAACCTTAACCAATGACGATCTAAAAGATATCGGCATCGTGGCGGTAGGTGACCGGCGAAAATTGTCCAACGCTATTTCAACATTGGGGAAGCAAACCGAAGCCACATCGACAGAGCGTTCAACGGCTGCTGAACGGCGTCAGTTAACCGTCATGTTCTGCGATCTGGTGGGCTCTACCGAATTGTCGCGGCAGCTTGATCCAGAAGACTTGCGCGATGTAATGCGGCGATATCAAGACGCGGTTGCCGGTGCGGTGACCCGTTATGGCGGTTACGTGGCGAAATATCTGGGCGACGGTGTGCTGGCTTATTTCGGTTGGCCGCAGGCTTTCGAAGACCAAGCGGAGAGAGCCGTACGCGCCGGCTTGCATGCCGTCGAAGCCGTTTCAGCATTAAAAGCAACCGAAGACAGCTTGTTATCGGCGCGCGTTGGGATCGCCACTGGACAAGTCGTTGTAGGTGACCTGGTCGGGGAAAGTGGCTTGGATGCGGAAGCGGTAAGTGGCGAGACACCCAATTTGGCGGCGCGATTGCAGGATGCGGCAGGTCCGGGACAGTGTGCGATTGATGATGCGACGCGACAATTGGTGGCGCAGGCCTACCATGTCGAAGATGTAGGTTCCCACGACCTGAAGGGTTTCGAAGACGCCGTGCAGATTTGGAAAATAGCCGGCGAAGTGGTGGCGGAAAGCCGCTTTGAGGCTGCCCATGGCGCCACCCTAACACATATCATCGGTCGTGATGGCGAACTGCAAATATTGCAGGACCGATGGCAGATGGCCAAAGCTGGTAGCGGTCAAATCGTCTTGATATCTGGCGAGCCCGGCATCGGTAAATCCAGATTGATAGAGGGCTTGAGCGATCTGGTCGCCCCGGAAGATCACATTCGCGTACATTATCAATGTTCGCCTTATCACGGCAATACAGCGCTTTACCCGACAATCCGTCAGTTCGAACGTGGCGCCGGTTTCACCCCGGATGATGATGGGGAAGCCAAACTTGATAAACTTGAAATACTGCTACGCCATGCGGGTCGCGATTTTCTGGCACATGCCCCATTATTCGCCCATCTTTTATCTTTGCCATACGAGAAACGCTACGGCGCCTTTGAGCAATCACCGCAACAGATCAAAGAACGTCTATTAGACGTGCTGATTGCGCATTTGCAAAGATTATCGGAACGCAGGCCTGTTTTGTTCCTGTTTGAAGACGCGCATTGGGTCGACCCGACCAGCCAGGAACTACTGGAAGTGGCCGCCAGTCAACTTGATCGAACCCGCGTATTATTGATCGTCACCTACCGCCCCGAATGGGAGGTGTCAGTCCGCCCACATGAACACGTCAATTTTATGCAACTCAGTCGACTAAATAAAACCGAAGGGGCTGAGATTGTGCGGAATATTGCCGGGAACTATGTTCCCGACGACGTGATTGAGCGTATTGTTTCCCGCACTGATGGGGTGCCGTTGTTCATTGAGGAACTGACCAAATCGCTGGTCGAAGGTGGCCTTGACATCGCCGACGCCGATATTCCGGCGACACTACAGGCATCGTTGCTGGCGCGCATCGACCGCTTGGGTGCGGAAGCCAAGGAAGTTGTCCAAATTGGTGCGGTCATTGGACGCGAGTTCTCGCTTAAACTTCTGGCTCCTGTATCCGGTATGCCGGACACAGTAATTGAAGAGGCAATGCTAAAATTGGCCAAATCGGAATTGATTTTCCCGACCGGCCGGTCGGCGGACGTCAATTATACTTTCAAACATGCCTTGATCCAGGACGCAGCCTATCAATCGTTATTAAAATCAACGCGACAGGATTTTCATCGACTGGTGGCGGAACTTATGGAAAACAGGTTCCCAGAAACAATTGAAACACAACCTGAACTATTGGCCCGGCATTATGGCGAAGCCGGTATGATCGAAAAATCCATTTCTTACTGGTACCGGGCCGGTCAACAAGCCGTTGAACGATCTGCCGATTTGGAAGCGGTGGCCCATCTTAGCAAGGGTCGCGCGCTGCTGATCGAACAGCCGGAAAGCAAGGAACGCGATGCACTCGAGCTGGATATTTGTCTGACCCTAGGACCGGTTTTGATGTCGACCAAGGGGCTTGCCTCACCGGAAGCCGAGGTTGTTTATTTGCGTGCTATGGAGCTGTGCCCGTCGATTGGCGAGCCGGCGCTGTCGTTCCAAGCCGCCTGGGGTGTTTGGCTTGTATACCATCAACGTGGCGAAATCGATCTGGCAAAAACGGCAGCCGCTGAAGTTTTGTCGCTGGCGGAGATGCAGAGTGAAAATGTGGATCATATGTTGCAAGCCCACCATGCCGCTTGGACGACACAAATTTTTGTCGGCAATATAGCCACCTGCCAACAACATGTTGCGGCAGGCATTGAACTTTACGACATAGAAAAACATCGCCATCACGCTTTCTATTATGGCGGTCACGACCCTGGTGTTTGCGGGAAAACGACATCCGCGGAAGCACTTTGTCTGCTTGGCTTTGCCGACCAGGCAGTGCAGCAGGCCACTGACGCGATGACATTGGCGGAGCAATTGTCACATCCGTTTAGTGAAGCGATGGCCCATTATTTCGTCGCGCAAGTCCATCAATACCGCCGCGAGGCCGACATTGTCGGACAGCAGGCGCAAACCACGATCGATATGTGTGAAAAATTTGGCTTCGAAAGTTTTCGCACCCAAGGCATGGTCCTGCTTGGTTGGGCAACAGCGATGTCTGGCGAGATTGAACCTGGTATCAACCTGATGCGAGAGGGTTTGGAGGCCTTCAAAGCGACAGGAACCGGCATGCGCCGACCCTACTTCTTAGCCCTTCTGGCTGACACGTTATTACACGCCGAACATATTAACGAAGGACTGGAGGTGATCGCTGAAGCCGAGGAATTGATCGCGCGTTCGGGCGAGACCCGTTGGCTGGCGGAAACCCATCGGCTTAAGGGCGCGTTGATGGAAGGCGGTGCTGCCACAGCGGTGCAAGTCGAAAAGCAATATCAGCATGCCATGCAGATTGCGCGCCGCCAAGAAGCGAAATGGTTGGAACTACGGGTCACAGTAAGCCTTGGTCGGCATTGGCGCGGTCAAGGCAATATCGTGGGCGCGCGACAATTGTTATCACCGCTATATGCGACATTTAGCGAAGGTTTCGATACCCCAGACTTGATGGCCGCCAAATCACTGCTCACTGAATTGTTATAAAATCAGCCTCTATTTTTATTATCCGAAACCGTTAGAAATATGGCGTCGATTTTTTAGCGGGCGGTGAAGACCAATTTCCCCCGCAAATGACGGGCTTCACTGACGCGATGGGCAGCCGCTGCTTCGGATAGGGGATAGAGGGTTATTTCCGGGAGTTGCACCGCGCCCGACTGCACTAACTCGATAATGCGTTCCAGATGGACCCGATCGCGGCCGACTTGCGGTCGCAAAGACTGCACATCGTCGCGTGGGGCGTCGGGCGCTGTTCCCCCTGACGCAATAAAGGCAGCCCGGCCGCCCGGGCGGAGCACCGCGAAGGAGCGTTGCTCCACCTCGCCACCAACGGTATCGAACACCGCGTCGCAGTTCGATACCGCTTGAGTGAAATCTTGCTTGTTGTAGTCGATAATCTGATCCGCACCCAAGTTTCGCAGATAGTCGTGGTTGGTCGTACTGGCCGTGGTAATGACCCGGGCGCCCAGATGTTTGGCGAGCTGAATGGCAAAACCGGCGACCCCGCCGGCGCCGCCCTGAACAAGGATTGTCTCGCCTGCTTGAAGCTGCAAGGTATCTTCCACGCTGACCAAGGCAGTGAGCCCGGTAAGCGCCAGGGCCGCCGCCTCAATATGGGAGAGATTGTCCGGTTTTTTGGCAATGATCGCCGCTTTGATGGCGATCTTCTCGGCATATGCACCCTCTTGCCCGACATCGCAGACGCCAAAGACCGCATCGCCGACTTTCAAATCGTCGACCTCGGCGCCGACAGCGCTGATTAGTCCGGAAAAATCCCGCCCCAGCACGTAGGGGAACTGCAGCGTGGAACCATATAAATTGCCGCGGACTTTCCAATCGGCAGCGTTGATGCTGGCGGCGTGAATGTCGACGACTACTTCGCCAGGCCCGGCGACAGGGTCCGGCAGATCGCCGTAAATCAATTCCTCCGGGCCGCCGTTTTTTTCGATATATGCTGCTTTCATCAATCTCTCCATAACTTCGATATTTGGCTGTTGCCGCCAAGATGGCACGTATGGGCAGGCCTGTCAGCTAGACCCTAGTCCGCGCGTCGATGATCGCCACCTGGGCGATCTTGACAGCTTGAGTTGCCGATAAGGGCAAGCGCCAAACGAAGGCGAGGATCCAACCAGTATCCGCTGGTGATCCGTCGGCGCCGATCCGGCTGTTGATGACAGCGAAATAGCGTCGGATTACCACCAGTCCGATGTCGGCGCTCGGCTGAGAATTGGTGGTCGCGTGGCGTTGGCGGCGTATGGCGGCTAACTTAGTCCTGGCAAAGAATGTCCGCTCACCAATTTATCCGATAATACTCAACGATATTGGGGCGGCACCAACTACTACGCTTTGGGCTCCACACCATTTACAACGGGGCCTCTGGGTTTGGGCCATATTGGCAGCGTCATGAGCGGATGCACCGGATTTGGCAGTGAGTATCCGCTATCATGAGACGATTAGGTTGAATTTTGTCCAGACATTACAATATATAGTTTTTGATGAGCCATAATGGCCATGCCTGTTTGCTGGCCGTTGGCTCCGGACACGGGGGTGTGAATCATGAAATCAATCGATATTACAAAACTGAAAGCCGATCCGATCGCCAAGGCTTATGCCGATGCGGGCGGCAAGGCGGTCCCTATTTGTGGTTATATAAGAAGCACTGCCGGAGATTGCGTTGCCATCTGCTCCAACCGAATGAGCGGGTCCTATCTGGAATGCCCGCGTAAGGCCATCCTGGCGGCTTTCGAAGACGAAGAAGGTGGCGGTCGGACCACTTTCCTGATCGACCGAGATGCGGCGATCCGGGTCGTCAAAATCGCGCAAGCCGGCGACCTCGGTGGGCCGGCGTCGTGTGGCGGCGGTGACGGGGATATCGGTATCGCCGAGGCGCGCCCTTGGGCGTCGATCCACGCCGAACTGGCGAAATTTAAAGCAGAGATGCAGAAGCTGATCGACTCCGTCGGCACCGGACCTGGGGCCCGCTACCTGAAATGTCAGACCGCCTACCACGACGCCATCATAAAAGGCGAAGACCCCGATGATGCCGCCTTTACCCGCGACCTCTGTTTGCTGGGGATCGACGAAGGCGATGATCCGACGAATATCCTCTGGTGATCCGTCGGTGCCTATCCGGCTGTTTATGACAGCGAAATAGCGTGGGATTACTGCCGGTCCGATGCCCGCATCGCTCAGCTGAAAATTGGCCGGTGGATGGCGCTAGCTTAGTCTCAGACGACAATGCTGCGCGCTTGGCTTTCGGTGCGTTCCAGATGACGCGTTCGAGCGACCCACCGGCGTGTTGCATTCTAAGCAGATCTTCGTCACGTCGTCCCGGTGTTAGCGCAATGTGTCGTACTCATAATAGTTTTGATAATCGACCATTGCGCTGATCGGCAGGGTGATGCCGAAATAGTTGTGCATTTCGTCGCTCAAGCGATGCATCAACAGGTTGTTGCTGGCGGTATCGCCAGGCACATATCCCGTGCCGGTATCCTGGTCCTGCCAATTGGCCCAAATCCGGTCGATGTTGCAGTGATGCAGGAAAAAAACCGGATCATTGGGCGAGGCTGAGGTTTCCATGTCTCCACTGACGAAGCGATGCACGATGTTGTGCATGGGCACCTCCAGCTCTTGGCGAAAGCTCGACAGCAAGGTGTTGCGATAGGGTGAGCGCTCATACAGTGGAAAATCCTCGATGGTCTGCTGAACCTCTGACTTGGTCACGAAGGGGACTTCGGAACTGTTCAAATTCCGGCGCAGTGCTCGGCTCGGGTTCAAGGCGATGAAAGAGCCGTCGGTCAGCCCGTCGGTGAGGTTGACCTGGAATTCGCTGGCGCGAAAAGGACCATCCATGACGGCATCATTTAGGCCGGCAACACCGTCGCCGCCGATTATGTTCCAGATTTCCGAAGCCGCCGGGCTTGTCGCGTCGGCAGCCCAATCCCAATAGGGTACTTGGAAGTTGGTATTGCCCAGCACCTGGCGAGAAAGGCTTTCGAAGACCAACAGCAGCAAGCGGTGCCAAGGACCGAAGGACGGGCCGCCATGGGCCGCGTTGCGGTTCATTTGGCTGGCCGGTGTCCAAAAGTTCATCGCCCTCAGATGCCAGTGCGGAAAGTAGTCATAGAAACTGAAGTTAGTACCGGCAATGGGCTCTGCTTTCAGCGCCAGACAGGCCTCGATGAACCTGTCGCTGGCGACGTCGTCGGTGAGGATGTTGTTTCTAGTCATCGTATTTGCCTCCACCGTTTTCCTGGATCGGGAACGAATCCGGATAGATATCGATCAGGCATTTGACGAAGTCGATTGCAGAACCATAGGTCTGGTAGGGAACCGAATGGCAATGAAGGCGGCCTTGTTCGTCCGCCATCACGCGCCCTTTAAAAACTTTGCCGTCGATTTTGATTTCGTATGTGGTCTTGATCTCAATCATATGCCCGCGGTGCATGGCGTGCCGCATGGCGCCCGCGTGATGGCCATCGCCATCGCCTGCATCCTGCGCCGCAAGCCCATCCGGCTGGCCTTTGGGCTCCGCCAGTGCTTTTCCAATAATCTGAGCACACTCGTCTTTGTCCGGCATGTCGAGGCTAATAAAGTCTTTTTCCATCATAGTCCTCCGCTAAATGATTGTCGTTTCTGTTAACTACGAACACATCGTCAAACTTGGACTTACTGATCACCGCCGATAGGTATCATTGAGTGTATAACATCAATCTAACCCTATTATTGGGATGAATGGAACAAGAATGTTTTCCGATATTTAACAATCATTGATAGTGCGACATTAAATACGCAGGTTCTGACCGGAAAAGCCGGCGCTATTCTAGCGTTGCCATTCGTTCAGGCTCCTGATGCGGCTTGAAATGGCTTTATTTAACCAATCATGGAAATTTTGATCGAATTCGAAACAGCTTAGAAACATGCCGACGGTCGTGCCATTGCGGGCTAAAGGAAGGATTAGACGTTGATACCCCATATGATCATGCTATCACCGGGCCCGCAGCCAGTTTAGGATATAAACCCGAACCGCCGACGTCAGTGTTCCGGTGCGGGCGTCGTCGACTTCTTCGATGATGCTGGTCATGGTCCGCCCTTCGGCGGCCGCAATGTCCTTCAAGGCTTCCCAGAAGCCGCGTTCCAGGGACAGGCTGGTGCGGTGGCCGGAAAGCCGGAAGGAGCGGCGGCGCGGCTCCGTCGGGTCCTCATCAAGGCCGCGCTCTTCAGGCATCTGTCTACACGCTCCTTACTTCGGTCCAAGCATGGTTTCGGGTTTGATCAGCTTGTCGAAATCTTTTTCCTCGACCAGTTTCAACGCCGCCGCCGCTTGCTTCAGGGTCAGGCCTTTTTTGTGCGCGTGCTTGGCGATATTGGCAGCATTGTCGTACCCGATATGCGGTGCCAGCGCCGTCACCAGCATCAGCGAATTGCCCATCAGCTCATCAATGCGGGCAATGTTGGGTTCAATGCCAGCGATACAATTATCAGTGAAACTGCGCATCCCATCGGTCAGGATTTTGATCGACTGCAGCAGGTTATAGATCAGCACCGGTTTGAAAACGTTCAACTCCATATGCCCGGTGGCGCCGGCCATAGTGATGGTCGTATGGTTGCCCATGACCTGGGCGCAAACCATGGTCAGAGCTTCGCATTGGGTCGGGTTGACCTTGCCCGGCATGATCGAGGAGCCCGGTTCATTCTCCGGCAAGCTAAGTTCACCAAGACCAGAGCGCGGGCCGGAGCCCAAGAGGCGGATATCGTTGGCGATCTTCATCAGCGAAACCGCTAGGGTGTTGAGGGCACCGGAGGCTTCGACAATGGCATCATGCGCAGCCAGGGCTTCGAACTTGTTCTCGGCGGTTTTGAAGGGCAGGCCGGTGGCCTTTTTAATTTCCGCCGCGATCATCTTGTCGAAACCTTTTTTAGCATTCAATCCGGTACCGACGGCGGTGCCGCCTTGGGCCAGTTGATAAAGCCGGGGCAGGGTATCCTTGACCCGGGCCCGACCATATTTGATCTGGGTGGCATAACCGGAGAATTCCTGCCCCAGGGTCAGCGGTGTCGCGTCCTGCAGATGGGTGCGGCCGATTTTGATGATCTTTTTCCAGGCCTTTGATTTCGCCGCCAAGGCGCCTTGCAAATGTTGCAGGCTGGGCAGCAGTTCTTTATGGATTTCTTGCACCGCGGCGACATGCATGGCGGTCGGAAAGGTGTCGTTGGAGCTTTGCCCCATATTGCAATGATCGTTCGGATGCACCGGGGTCTTGCTGCCTTTTTTACCGCCGAGCATTTCGATGGCGCGGTTGGAGATCACTTCATTGGCATTCATGTTGCTTTGGGTGCCGGAGCCGGTCTGCCAGACCACCAGGGGGAAATGATCGTCGAGCTTGCCGTCGGCGACTTCCTTAGCCGCCCGGGTAATTGCATTCCCCAGTTTCTTCGGCATTACCCCCATAGTCATGTTGCATTTGGCCGCTGCCCCTTTGACCACACCAAAAGCATGGACGACGGGCAGCGGCATTTTTTCGCCGCCGATTTTGAAATTCTGCAGCGAGCGTTGGGTCTGCGCCCCCCAGTATCTGTCGGCGGCCACATCGATTGCGCCGAAGCTATCGGTTTCGGTGCGAGTACGCGTTTTTTTAGGCGCCATAATTGTCCAATCCTCTGTTTTTTGATATCAGCCTTTCAAAGGAAAGGGATCGTATCATGAAAGTCGTTTTGTTTGGTGCCATCAGCCACCGCATTAGTGAATTCTTGGAGGACAGGTTCGGTGAGCGGATCTCCGTTGAAACCTGTACTTCAAGCGACACTGCGGCAGCAATGGCAGAAAAACTCGTCGATGCGGACGTGTTTATCAGTTCCAGCTTCGACCAGGCAATGCCTGCGATGCCAAAATTACAATTATTGCAATTGCCGATGTCCGGCTATGAAGAGGTGATGATGGACGCAGTCCCCGCACAGGCAACAGTCTGCAATGTCCATGAACATGAAACGGGGATAGCCGAATACGTCTTCGCCGCGATGTTGAACGATGTGGTTCATCTTTCCGCCAGCAACGATCTGTTCAAAAAAGGCGATTGGCAGGAAAGCCCGCGATTGGGCGCCGGGACGCGGGGCGAATTGATGGGAAAAACGATCCTTTGTGTCGGCTACGGAAATATCGGGCAAGCAGTGGGCCGCCGCGCGCGGGCCTTTGACATGGGATTACTGGCGATCACCCGCACACCGAGAACCTTGGAACCGACGCCGGACCGGATCGGCGGCTTTGATCAGTTGGCGGCATTTTTACCTGAAGCTGACTATGTCTTGATCTGCTGCCCGCTGACCGAGGATACGCGCGGCATAATCGATACCGTTGCCTTCGACGCGATGAAGTCCGACACCGTCATCATCAATGTGGCGCGCGGTCCGATTATCGATCAACACGCTTTGCATATAGCGCTGACGAACGGGCAAATTCGCGGCGCCGTCATCGATACCTGGTACAATTATCCAGATGCGCAAAATCGTGAGGTTGCGCCGGCCGATGTGCCGATCTGGGAAATGGATCAAGTGGTGATTACGCCTCATCTGTCCGGTTGGACTGATGGCCAGCAAGTTCGGCGCTGGCAACGCATGGGTGATAACATCGAAAATCTACTCAGCGGTCAGCCGTTCGACAATATTCTAAGGGACGGCTCGACCGCCTAGCTTTTTCGGAAGTGATCCAGGGCGACGACATTGCCATCGGCGCCTTCGGTGCTTTTCGGTGCTTTCTGGGGTTCATTGCCGGCGCTGGGCGCGGTGATGGCGGAGCCTTGCGTAGGGTCAATTATTTTGTCTGTCGCGGCCAGTTTTTCGGCATCGTCGCCAATTAATTGGAATTGCAAACCAAACTGGACACTAGGGTCAAAAAAACCGGTGAGGGTGGAAAACGGCACACTCAAGTTTTCCGGCTTGCCGTTGAAACTAAGGGTTAGGGCGAAATGCCGCTCATCCACCACCAAATCCCAGAACTGGTGCTGAATAACAATCGTCATCTCTTCTTTGAAGCGTTCACGTAAATAGTCGGGGATTTCCACTCCGGGCAGATCGGTTCGAAAGGTCAGATAGAAATGATGATCGCCCGGCAGACCCTCAGCAACAGTTCGCTCCAACGCCAGTCGCACGACGCCGCGTAGCGACATCTCCACCATTTTATTGTATTCCATCTGGTCCTTTGCCATGCCAGTTGAACTCTTCTGTTGTGCTTTCCCTGAATGCGCCCATCTTTCGCGAGTGCTTATAACAAACACCCTAAGCCATTTCGCATCTTGGATGCAATTATTGACGGAAATAAGTTTCGAATTTCTGAATCGAAATTCTTACGTCTGCGATGATCAAATTTGAAGAGTGGGGGGCTTCTGTTGCTCGGTGCCCCCCGAACCGCGCTTACTTATTACTAAGCAGCAAGGCGACCTTCGGTCGCAGAGTTGTCATTGGCATTTACCAATTAGCCCATTACGGCGGAACCATACCGAACACAGACTGCACCTTTACCACGCACGTCGATCCTATTTCGCCCCCATCAAAAACACACTTTCAAATTCGGACGATGCTACGATTCGTCGAAACTGTGTTTGTGGTGGAGGCGCCGGGTACCGCCCCCGGGTCCGTAACGCTTATTTCATACAGTGTTTAGTGCCATAGCCGAGCGAACCCGGCACCAATATATATAGGGCATTGAGAGCGATTTTCCAACTCCTGAATAATGCCGGCTCAGATGTGTATATTCGCCATATTGCGGTTCTTGATTTTGCGGCTAAACTGCCGGGTTCCTTCAGATAACTATTTTTGTGTAACGAGGACGAGTATGCCGATTACCGACGACCAACAAGCCGAAATTGACGATCAACGAACACAAAGCCACACGACCATGCGGGTGGTTTCACCGGCTTTGGAAGAGGTTCTCTTTCAGGCACTCCCGGTTCTCGATCACGGCTTTGTGCGGGTGATTGACTATATGGGTGACGATGCGGCGATTGTTCAGGCGGCTCGCGTTTCCTATGGCCGTGGCACTAAGAAAGTGCAGAACGACGGTGGTTTGATTAATTATCTAATGCGTCATCGCCACACTACCCCGTTTGAGATGTGTGAAATCAAATATCACATCAAACTGCCGATTTTCGTGGCGCGGCAATGGATCCGGCACCGTACCGCCAACGTGAACGAATATTCCGCCCGCTATTCGATCCTGGACAAAGAATTCTATATTCCGGCGCCGGAACATCTGGCGGCGCAGGCGACCACGAACCGGCAAGGGCGCGGCGATGTGCTGACCGGGGACGAAGCCGCACGGGTTTTGGACTTACTGCGCGAAGATGCCATCCGCTGCTACGACCATTATGCGGAAATGTTGAACGAGGATGAAGCCGGGAATGTCATCGATCCAGGCCGTGACGGCCTGGCTCGTGAACTGGCACGGATGAATTTGCCAGTTAATACCTATACCCAATGGTACTGGAAAACCGATCTACATAATCTGCTGCACTTCCTCTCGTTGCGGGCGGATCCGCATGCGCAATATGAAATTCGCGCTTACGCCGATATTATGCTGGATACGGTCAAGCGGTGGGTGCCGATTGCCTCGGACGCTTTTGACGAATACCGCCTCGGCGGTGCCAGCCTATCGCGGACCGGCATCGCCGTCGTGCGCCGGATGTTGTCTGGAGAGACAGTGACCCAGCAAACCAGCGATATGTCGGCCCGCGAATGGCGTGAGTTAATGGCGGTGTTGCAGTTCAAAGACTAAGCCGCCAATCCCTCGATTATGATCAAATCAGCATCCGCATTGGCGACGCGGATAGACTTTGCGTGTTGATATTCGGGACTAGTATAACAACTGCGCGCAGTTTCATAATCCTTGAACTCCACCACAACATTTCGTTCCCGTGAATTGCCTTCCATAGATTGAAAACTGCCGCCGCGGACGATAAATCGAGCGCCGTACTTTTCGAAAGCCGGGGTCGCAGCGGCAATGTAGTCTGGATAATCGTCTGCGTTCGTCACCGATACCCGTACGATCCAATAACCTTTTGTCATCTCTTCCTCCATATTGAGTTCGCAAGAAACCTTGCGGTACGCTCTTTTATGTTTGATTGCCTTTTATCAATAAAAATGAATAATAAAGATAAATATCATCATTATTTGAGATTATTGTGGATTTATCAGACTTGCGCATATTCGCCGCGGTGGTAAACGAAGGTGGCATCACCCGGGCGGCTGAACGCCTGCATCGGGTTCAATCCAACGTCACCACACGTATTCAACAGCTTGAGGAAGATTTGGGCGTCCCGCTGTTTGTTCGTGAAGGCAAGCGACTGCACTTGGCGCCGGCGGGTCGGACCTTGCTGGACTATTCTGATCGACTATTAAAGCTGGCAGCAGAAGCGGAGGCAGCGGTATGTGATGCCAAACCAAACGGTGTTTTTCGCCTTGGTTCGATGGAAAGCACGGCGGCGGTTCGCTTACCGGGCCCGTTGACAGAGTTCACTTGCCTCTATCCGGAAGTGATCCTGGAACTACGCACCGGCAATCCGAGCCAGTTATCAGCTGCTTTGTTGACAGGCGAATTGGACGCCGCCCTGGTCGCCGAACCGGTGGCGCCGGCAAAATTCGAAACCATAACCGCCTTTGTCGAAGAAACGGTGATTGTCACCACCGCCGGACATCCCTCTATCGAGGCTCCAAACGGGGTCCCTAAAACCATGATCGTTTTTGAGATCGGCTGCCCTCACCGTAAATTGTTAGAGGCTTGGTATGAGGCCCGTGGCGAGATGCCGGAGCGGACGATCGAATTGGCCTCCTATCATGCGATGCTTGGCTGCGTGGTCGCCGGCATGGGTGCGGCTCTGTTGCCGCGAAGTGTGCTTCAGGGGTTTCCGGAAGGCAGACGACTAAAAATTCATCACCTACCGAAGGGCGAGGATCATTTGCGGACATTACTAATTTGGCGCCAAGGGGATAAAATTCCAAATGTCAAAGCGTTAGCGGAGATACTGCAAATGGTTGTGTGAACTAGACGTTTTCTATTCGCCACCGTCGCCACCACCGTCGCCAAAATCACTGCCACCATCGCCGCCGCCGCTGGAAATACCGAACAGGGCGGCCAGATTGACAATCCCCCAGACATCCAAGACCCAAAAAATGGCAAAAATACAGGCGGCCACGACACCAAACGCCACATATGGATCTTCAATTCCGGTTATTTCTTGCAGTAACATCGCCCGATTCACTTTCCGCCCGTAATGATGCCCTAAATCCGGTAAATTGTCAGCTGCGGCGTTATTTCGCCGCTCGATCGTATTTCAGTCCGTACACGAAAAATATGATCGCGAAAATAATCCCAAAGGCGATTTGATACAGAAGCGGCATGTGACTGGCCCCCAGCAACAGCCCGACAACCATCGAAGCCAATCCGGCAATACCCATCTGGATGAAACCCAATAGGCCGGAAGCGGAGCCAGCAATATCAGCTCTGACGCTGATGGCCGAGGCAATTGTCGTTGGCTGGCTGATGCCATTCCCGAACGTCATAAACATCATCGGAATAAATAGGCTCGGCAAACTAAGTTCAACCGTTAGCCCGATGACGATCAAGACCGCTACAGCGGCGCCCGAAATCGCCAAACCACAAGCGATCAATGACGGCAATTTTACCCGTGTCGCCAATTTGCCGGAAACAAAATTGCCGCTGGAATAGCCGGATGCCAGCAGCAAAAAATATAGCCCATATTCAACTGGGCTGGCGCCGATAATCTCCACTGCGACATGGGGTGCGCCACCAAGAAAGGAATAGAAGCACCAGGTCGAAAAGCCGGCGCTGAGGACATATCCAAGATAGGCAGGTGATTTCAACAAGCCACCAAAATCAGCAAAGACCGTTCGAAATCGGATACTCGCAGTGCGCCGCAAATTGGTTTCGTTCAAAGAATAATAGGTTGCCACAACAACAATTGCGCAAAAGCCCGTTTGCAGGACGAATATCCAACGCCAGCTTAAATATTGGTCGAAAACGCCGCCAATGGTCGGTGAAATTGCCGGGCCGATGACCATCGCCATAGTGATAAACCCAAGTGCGCTGGCGGTTTCTTCGCGACTATAGACGTCGCGAACGATGGCCCGGGTCAATACCATGCCGGAGCAGCCGCAAAAACCTTGCGCAAAGCGGCTGATGATCAACAAGTCGATTGTCATCGATGCAAGCGCCGCGATGGTTGCGAATATAAAGCCTAAAAGTCCGATCAGCAAAATTGGACGGCGCCCGTAACGATCGGACAGCGGACCATAAATCAGTTGTCCTGTGGCAATGCCCACCAAATAAAGTGTCAGGGTAAGCTGGACGCTGGCCGGTGAAGTCGCCAAATCCCGCGCGATCGATGGCATCGAAGGGACCAACATATTCAAAGACGCATTGGCAATCATGGTCGTACAGACCAAAGTCAGCAACGGTGGACGTTTTGCAGTGGATTTTTGCTCCGGCGACAGATTACTGGAAGACAATTTTTGGGCCACCGGCTGTGGCCTGAATTTCATCGATCCTGGCGGCAACGCCGGCGGCAATGTCCCGGTAGGCTTGCGACAAGGGATTATCGGGATCGGTCTCGACGATCGGCGTACCTTCGTCAGAATTTGTCCGAATCTTGATATGCAGCGGAATTTCCCCAAGGAAATGGCAGCCGATTTCTTTTGCCACCTCGCGGGCCCCGCCATGGCCGAAGATATCATGCTGGCTGCCGCAATCAGGGCAGACAAAATAACTCATATTCTCGATCATCCCCACGACCGGCACTTCGACCCGTTCGAACATGCCGATGCCTTTGCGGGCATCGATCAGGGCCACATCCTGCGGTGTTGAAACAATAACTGCACCAGTCAGAGGTGCGCGCTGCGCCAAGGTCAGCTGCGCATCACCAGTACCCGGTGGCATATCGATGACCAGGACATCCAGTTCGCCCCAATCGACGTCGCGTAACAATTGTTCCAGTGCACTCATCACCATCGGACCGCGCCAAATCATCGGCGTGTCTTCTTCTACCAAAAAGCCCATGGACATGGCGACTAGGCCATGGTTGCTGGGTGGTACCAACTTATCGCCACTCGATTCCGGTTTACCTTTGATGCCCAGCATACGGGGGATCGAAGGGCCATAGATATCTGCATCCAATATGCCGACTTTCTTGCCCAATTGTTTCAGCGCCAGCGCCAGATTGATCGAGGTCGTGGATTTGCCGACACCGCCCTTGCCGGAGGCAATCGCGATGATCGATTTGACGCCAGGTAGCTCTAGCTTGTTGTTCTGTGGCGGCTGTGGCCGAGGCGGTTGTTGGGGTCTTTGCGGTTGTGATGGCGCAGCAGCGGCTTGGCGTTCCGCCGTAAGGATAGCGGTTGCAGACAATACGCCGGCCAAATTGCGGACAGTTTCTTCGCAGGCTTTGCGCAAAGGTTCCATTTTGTCACCCTCCGCCGGATCCACTTCGATAGCGAATTGGACATGACCGTCGCGGACATGCATGCCTGAAATCATCCCCAAAGAGACCACATCCTGAGCTTTGTCCGGTACCTGTATATTCTTCAGTGTCGCTAGGACGGCCTCTTCGTTTAACGCGGCCATGCTTGAATTCTCCCTCGTAAATCACGATATCGCTGATAATTGACTGCATAAGGCGACGCAATCGCGTTGCGCTTCGCTCTCAGCTGTCATATAACGCGGACAGTAGGTTCGGCAATGGCCGAATGAAATTTCAATCAATCAAGAAAGTGAGGAGCTACCATGCCCTGGAGTAATCAAGGCGGTGGTTGGCAAGGCGGCGGTGGAGATGACCGTGGCCCATGGGGATCCGGTGGATCCGGCCAAGGCGGCGGACCGCAGCCACCAAATCTGGAAGAAATTCTGAAAAGAGGGCAAGACCGCTTTAAAGGCGTCTTGCCAACCGGTGGCCGCTGGGGCAGCCGCGGCTTAATGATCGGGCTATTGATCTTGTTGGTTTTGTGGCTGGCCAGTGGTTTCTATCGGGTTGGGACAGACGAACAGGGCGTGGTGTTGCGCTTTGGTAAATATGTCGAAACCACAGCAGCCGGCCTGCATTATCATTCGCCGGTGCCCATTGAAACTGTCGAGACACCGAAAGTTACCCGCATCAATCGTGTCGAAATCGGCTTTCGTGGCGGCAATGCGCGTGCGGCCAGTCATTTGGAAGAAAGCTTGATGCTAACGGGTGATGAAAATATCGTCGACATTGGTTTTGCCGTACTGTGGAAAATCGGCGACGCCAAGAACTTCCTGTTTAATATCCGCAATCCGGAACTGACCGTGAAAGCGGTGGCGGAAAGTGTGATGCGGGAAGTTGTCGGCAACACCAAGATCGACGATGTCCTAACCGAAGGTCGCCAACAGGTCGAGCAGCGGACCCGCAGCGAGTTGCAGGGGATCATGAATGACTATGTTTCCGGCATCGAAATCGTTGAAGTGAAACTACAGTCCGTCGATCCGCCAGGACAAGTGATCGACGCTTTCCGCGATGTCCAGGCGGCGCGCGCCGACCAGGAACGGAAACGTAACGAGGCCGAAGCTTACGCCAACGATATTATTCCCCGCGCCCGCGGCGAATCGGCGCAAATTCGCCTCGATGCAGAAGGCTACAAAGAACAAACCGTTGCCGACGCCGAGGGTGAAGTTTCCCGCTACCTGGCTATTCTGGGCGAGTATGCAAAAGCCAAAGATGTCACCCGGCAACGGATGTATCTGGAAACCATGGAACAGGTCTTGGGCGGTATGGATAAAGTTATCATTGATAACAAAAACGGTGGGTCTGGCGTCGTCCCGTATCTACCGCTGCCGGAAGTTGAGAAACGACGAAATGCCAATTCGGGAGGTGCCAAGCAATGAGCCGGAGTATTCTTATAGCTTTAGCTATCCTTGTCGCCATTGCCGGCTTTCTTGGCGTTAGCGCGATTTTTACCGTTGATGAACGCCAGCAAGCGTTGGTCCTGCGGTTTGGCGATCCCCGTCGGGTCGTCAGTGAACCTGGGATCAATGTCAAAGTGCCGTTCCTCGACAACGTCATCTATATCGATAAGCGTATTTTGGACTATGACGCGCCGCCGGAAGAAATGATCTTCGCGGACAAGAAACGCCTGGTTGTCGATGCCTTTACCCGCTTCAAAATTGTTGATCCGCTGCTCTTCGTGCAATCCAGCACAACCGAAGCTGCGGCCCGATTGACCTTGGGCAACTACGTCAATTCAGCCTTGCGCAAAGTCTTGGGCGAAGTCGAATTGCTGGCGATATTGTCGGAAGAACGCGCCGGCTTAATGGTCGATATCCGTGGTTTGGTGAATGAAAACGCAGAAAGACTGGGCATTGAAATCGTCGACGTTCGAATCAAGCGGGCTGATTTGCCGGATGCCAATAGCCAGGCGGTCTATAATCGCATGAAGGCGGAACGGGAGCGGGAAGCCCGCGAAGCACGCGCCAAAGGTGACGAGCTGGCCCAAAAGATTAAGGCTGACGCGGAACGCCAACGCACGGTGCTCTTGGCGGAGGCGAACAAGAAAGGCAATATCCTGCGCGGTGAAGGCGATGCGATCCGAAATCGGGTATTCGCAGAAGCTTATCGCAAGGATCCGGAATTCTTCGCTTTCTACCGGTCACTGGAAGCCTACAAAATCGCGTTGACATCGAACGACACGACGATGGTGTTGTCGCCGGATAGCGAATTTTTCCGTTACTTCAATGACATATTCGGGTTGATCCCGGATCCTGCGGCAAAGAAGTAATATCGTCAAACGCCCCGGTTTAAGGCTGGCGGCGGGAAAGGGTCGATGGAAGAATTTGCTTTGGCATTCGGGCTTATCCTGGCTCTGGAAGGGGCGCTTTACGCGCTCTTTCCAGACGGGATGAAGCGGATGATGGTGTTGGTGATGGCGCAGCCGTCCGACAAATTACGGCTGACCGGACTTGGCACGGCGATCATTGGCGTTGGCATAATTTGGCTGATGCGGCGGGTCTTGGCTTAACGGTGTCGACTTCAAAATTCCTTGAGCGGAGATATTGCCCAAATTGCGCCATAATCAGGTTCCATATCGCTAAACAAGGCCGGCCCGCTAGTGGGTTCGGTGCGATTTGAGACGACAAAATAAGGAAGGGAGAGTTCATTTGAACGCCTTTACATTTGCAATGATGAACCGCCTGCAACCCCGACGATCGGTGCCGGCAGTTGCTGCGATAATTAGTCTGGCATTCTTAAGTTTCGATATATCCAGCGCCACGGCTCGCGGTGCGCCTGATAGTTTTGCGGATCTGGCGGAACGATTGTCACCGGCAGTCGTGAACGTTTTCACCACCCAAACGGTCCAGACGCAGACCGACAATAATCCGCCGCCCGAATTTCAGTTCCCGCCTGGTTCTCCATTCGAGGAGTTCTTTAAGGAATTTTTCGATCGTAACCGACCTGGGAAACGTAATGGCCGCCCACGGCGAGCAACCTCTCTGGGTTCAGGATTTGTGATTGCCGAAAATGGCTTGGTGGTAACGAATAATCACGTCATTCAAGGCGCTGATGAAATTTCTGTTCGTCTCGCCGATGGCCGCCGCTTTGACGCCGAGGTGGTGGGTCGCGATCCCAAAACCGATGTTGCACTTTTGAAGATTAACGATGACGTCGAATTGCCATATGTTGAATTTGGCAATTCCGACAAATTACGGGTTGGCGATTGGGTGATGGCGATCGGTAATCCGTTCGGCCTTGGCAATAGCGTCACGGCCGGCATTGTATCGGCGCGCGGCCGGGATATTCAAATGGGCTCGTACGACGACTTCATTCAAACCGATGCGTCGATCAATCGCGGCAATTCAGGCGGTCCCTTATTCAATATGGATGGCGAAGTGATCGGTATTAATACCGCGATCTTCTCCCCCTCTGGCGGTAGTGTGGGTATCGGATTTGCCATTCCTTCCGCTCAGGCGACGGCTGTTCTGAAGCAATTAAAGAAGTTTGGCCGCACCAGGCGCGGCTGGCTTGGGGTCAGTATTCAGACCGTGACGGAAGAAATTGCCGAGGGTTTAGGTCTGAAAAAGGCTAAAGGCGCGCTGGTCGCGGGCGTCCTGGAAGGCGGTCCGGCAGAGAAATCCGGTCTCCAACAAGGCGATGTGATCCTGGAGTTTGACGGCAAGGAAATTTCCAGCATGCGTGGCTTGCCGCGGATTGTCGCCGAAACGGAAATTGGCAAAGAAGTCTCGGTTAAACTTTGGCGCAAGGGTGAGGAGATTGATATCGCCGTTACCTTAGGCGAGTTAGAAGAAGCCGAAAAACGTTTGGCCAATGCCACGCCAGAAGCGCCGGCAGGTGCGCCAAAGAAAATCGCGGCACTGGGTATGACAATTGCCCCCGCCGATGTTGAGCTGCGAAAGAAGTTCGAACTCGATGCGGATGAAAGTGGCGTCGTTGTTGTCGAAGTGGATGGTGACAGCGCGGCAGCTGAAAAAGGTATTCGTGCCGGTGATGTCATCGTTGAAGTCTCGCAACAGGAAGTCAGCCAACCAAGTGAAGTCCTGCGCGAAGTCGAAAATGTAAAAGAAGCAAAACGACGCTCCGTCCTTTTGCTATTGAAGCGGGCAGGCGACCTGCGGTTCGTTGCCGTGCGCTTAGCGGACGGCTAAGTTGTTAATGGACAAATTCGTCCGCATGATAGCCTTGGAAATAGAGCACGCTTAACAAATCAGTGTGATCAATAGCGGCTCGCGCGGCAGCGCGAGCCGCCGGCTTTGCCCGGTAAGCGATGCCCAGACCGGCCTCTTTGATCATCGGAATATCATTGGCACCATCACCCAGGGCGATGGTTTGAGCGGATTGCAGATCCCGTGTCTCTTGAAATTCCTTTAAAAATTGTTGTTTGGCAGTCGCGTCCAAGATCGGCGCAACCAATTTTCCTGTCAATACATCGTCGACGAAATCCAGCACATTCGCACGATCGGTATCGAAGCCGATCTGCTGTCGGACCTGATTTGTGAAGAACGTGAAGCCGCCCGATACTAAGGCTGTGAAGGCGCCATGGGCGCGCATCGTGCGGATCATGGTCTTCGCACCAGGGCTCAGCTGAACCCGCTCCTCGACGACCCGCTGGACGTCGTGGCGATGAATGCCGGCAAGTTTGCCAACTCGATCTTTCAGGGCGTCCGCGAAGTCGATCTCGCCGCGCATCGCGCGTTCTGTGATGGCACTGATTTGATCCTTTAAGCCCATCAGGTCGGCCAATTCGTCAATGCATTCGACGGTGATGATGGTCGAATCCATATCAGCCACTAACAATTCCTTGCGGCGGTCTTTTAGCGGTTGCGCCAACAAATCAACCATTTCACCGGACAGGGCCGCACGAACCCGCAGTTCGATCTCCACCGGGTCGCCGTCAAAATACAAGTCGCAAGCCTTGCCGGGGTTCAACCAGGTCAAAGTCGACTTAGCTGGCAGGGCCTTTTGCGCACTTGCCAATTGGTCCTGGCCTAACGCATCGGCTATAAGAGTGAGAACACTATTCATGGATATCTAGGTCAATTGCGTTGAAGAAACCTGTCCTAATGATTGCCGGACCGACCGCCAGCGGAAAGTCCGAGTTGGCACTGCAATTGGCGGCCCGCTTTGATGGTGTTGTCATAAACGGCGACAGCATGCAGGTCTACAAAGAAATGCGCGTCTTGACGGCGCGACCCAGTGAGGCGGAAGAGGCCCGCGCGCCGCATCGGTTATATGGCGTTCTGTCGGTTGATGATCCGTGTTCTGCCGGTCGTTGGGTCTCGTTGGCGCAACGGGAAATTGATGCGGCAATTGCGCAGGACAAAACGCCGATCATTGTTGGCGGCACTGGGCTTTATTTTGAAACCTTGATCGAAGGTATCGCCCCGACGCCTGACATTCTGCCTGACATTCGTTCCGCAGTTCGCGACCGCATGGACCGGCTGGGGGCTGCCGCATTTCATGAAGAACTCAGGCTGAAGGATCCGAATATGGCGGACCGGTTGCGACCGAGCGACCGCCAAAGAGTGATGCGGGCAACTGAAGTTTTCGACGCGACCGGGCTATCTTTAACGGATTGGCAAGCCAAACAGCCGGCCGGCCCGCCTTTCGAACATCCTTGGTTGGGTTTGGTGGTGGAGATAGCGCGGGAAGAGCTCTATGAACGCTGCGACCTGCGGCTGGATCTGATGGTTGAAAATGGCGCGTTGGATGAAGTTAGAACCTTGAAATCATTAGGTTTTGACCGGAACCTGCCGGCTATGAAAGCGTTAGGCGTGCCGGACTTTTTAAGCTATTTGGACGGCGAAGTTGACTGGGAACTGGCATTAAAAAACGCCAAAACCGGTACCCGACGATATGCCAAGCGGCAAATGACATGGCTAAAACGAAAGATGATTGCGTGGAATCGTATTGATTCGAAAGATATAGAAAGAAAAAATGAAAAATTCTTTTCATTTATAAGCCATTTTTTGTTGACCGGAGAATCTTAAGGCACTATGTTGCGCCTCTCGCATCCGGCAGTGGCAGGATGCTTTTTTTGTGAACGGTTTTGTTTATTTGATGGTTATCTGTCTAACCATCTGATATTGCTTGTGTTTAGGCGAGTAATTCGAAGCGATAGGAGTAGACGTCATGTCCGGTAGAGAGATGTCCGGCGCCGAGATTATCATTCAAACCCTGATCGATCAGGGGGTTGAAGTCATTTTTGGATATCCAGGTGGCGCTGTACTGCCGATTTATGATGCACTATTTGCGCAGAATAGCATCCAGCATGTCTTGGTCCGTCAAGAAGGTGGCGCCGTTCATGCAGCAGAAGGTTATGCTCGCTCGACCGGCAAACCGGGCGTGGTTCTGGTAACTTCGGGTCCGGGGGCGACCAATGCGGTCACCGGGCTGACCGACGCCTTGATGGATTCGATCCCAGTGATCTGCCTAACTGGACAGGTGGCGACCCATATGATTGGCAATGACGCTTTTCAAGAAGCGGACACCGTTGGCATTACGCGACCTTGCACCAAACACAATTATTTGGTCAAGGACACCAACGATCTGGGCCGGGTTATGCATGAAGCGTTTTATGTGGCGACAACAGGGCGGCCGGGACCGGTTGTGGTCGATTTACCAAAAGATATATGCATAAACACCACATTTTATGAATCTCCAACTGATCCAAAGGATGTTCAGCATAAAACCTATCGCCCGGTGACGATTGCCGGCGACGATAAAATAGCTGAAGCGGTAAAACTGATCGCGAATGCGAAAAAGCCGATTTTCTACACCGGCGGCGGTATCATCAATGCTGGCCCGGCAGCGTCCGACGCCTTACGCGAATTGGTTCGCAAGACCGGTTACCCGATCACTAATACATTGATGGGTTTGGGAGCTTTTCCCTCACTCGATAAACAATTCCTTGGCATGTTGGGCATGCATGGAACCTACGAAGCAAATATGGCGATGCATGATTGCGACGTCATGATTTGCCTTGGCGCCCGCTTCGATGATCGCATCACTGGCCGGTTGGATGCCTTTAGTCCGAATTCAAAAAAGATTCATGTGGATATCGATGCATCTTCGATCAATAAAAATATCGAAGTCGAATTGCCGATTGTTGGTGATGTCGGGGTCATCTTGCGTCAAATGCTGAAAGCTTGGGACGACGGTAAATATAGCGCCAATCATGGCTCATTGACGCTTTGGTGGAAGCAGATTGAGAAATGGCGCGCCGTCAATTGCCTGGATTACGAACAAAAAGGCAAGGTCATCAAACCGCAGCACGCGATCAAGCGGCTTTACGAGATGACTAAGGATATGGATACCTACATCACGACAGAAGTAGGTCAGCATCAGATGTGGGCGGCGCAATATTACGGCTTTGAAGAACCCAATCGTTGGATGACATCCGGGGGTCTAGGCACTATGGGGTATGGCTTCCCGGCGGCGATTGGCGTGCAGATGGCGCACCGGGATGCTTTGGTGATCGATATTGCTGGTGAAGCCTCTATCATGATGAATATTCAGGAATTGTCGACGGCGCGGCAATATGAGTTGCCGGTGAAAATATTCATCCTGAACAATCAGTGGATGGGCATGGTCCGGCAATGGCAGGAAATGCTGCATGGCAAACGATATTCGGAATCATATGTCTCGGCACTGCCGGACTTCGTCGCCCTAGCGGAAAGTTTTGGCGCGGTTGGATTGCGGGCGGAATCGGCAGACCAATTGGACGGGGTGATCGAACAGATGCTTGAAACCGATAATCTGGTGATCGCGGATATCGCGGTGGAGCAAGCGGAAAACTGTTTCCCCATGGTACCATCCGGTGCGGCCCATAATGAAATGATCTTGGGCGAGTTGAATGCCAAATCGCCGGCGGTTACAGACGCCGGCTTGGCGCTCGTCTAAACATCTAGATTATCTATTGGAACAAAACGGGCGTCCCGAGTTTGCGGCGCCAAAAGTCTTCGTTGAGGAAATTATGACTGACGCAAAAACGATTGAGCATCGACACACGATCGCTGTCCTGGTTGATAATGAACCCGGCGTCTTGGCGCGCGTGATCGGACTTTTTTCCGGACGTGGATACAATATTGATTCGCTAACCGTGGCCCGGGTCGATCGATCCCACAATGTCTCCCGTATTACTGTCGTGACGGTGGGAACGGAAATGATCATCGCGCAGATTAAAGCGCAGCTCGAACGTCTGGTGCCGATACATTCGGTGGTCGATTTGACAGAGGATGGCCCTTCGGTGGAGCGTGAACTGGCGTTGGTCAAAGTGGTCTCCAAAGGCGAAGACCGAATCGAAGCTTTGCGCATCGCCGATATATTCCGTGCCCGCGTCGTCGATAGTACGATCACCAGCTTTATCTTCGAAGTAACCGGCGATCCAGGCAAGATCCGAGCCTTTGTCGAGCTGATGGTATCGCTTGGCTTGGTTGAAGTTTCCAGAACCGGGGTCGTCGCCATTGCACGCGGTGACAATGCGATGTAGAAGGCCCAAAATTTGAATCATATCAATGCCGGATGGTCCGGCGCGAAAGAACAGAAAGAGGAATAATCATGCGCGTTTATTACGATCGTGACGCTGACGTAAATCTGATCAAAGCCAAGAAAGTGGCGATCGTCGGCTACGGCAGCCAGGGTCATGCTCACGCCAATAACTTGAAAGAATCCGGCGCCGCCAACCTTGTCGTCGCTTTACGCAAAGGGTCCAGCAGTGCTGCCAAAGCGGAGGACGCCGGCCTGAAAGTTATGGACGTACAGGAAGCGGCCAAATGGGCCGATGTGGCCATGATCCTGACCCCGGACGAAGGGCAGGCGGATCTGTGGGAAAATGATCTGCGCGACAATATGCGCGAAGGCACGGCAATTGCCTTTGCCCATGGTCTGAACATTCATTTCAACCTGATCGAAGCCCGCCCCGACATGGATGTGTTCATGATTGCGCCGAAAGGTCCTGGTCACACGGTGCGTTCCGAATATCTGCGCGGCGGCGGCGTCCCCTGTCTGGTGGCGGTCGATCAAAACAGTTCCGGCAATGCCCTGGAGATCGCGCTTAGTTATTCCAGCGCCATCGGCGGTGGTCGAGCCGGCACCATCGAGACAACCTTCAAAGAAGAGTGCGAGACCGATTTGTTTGGTGAACAAACGGTGCTTTGCGGTGGCATCGTCGAATTGATCAAAAACGGTTTCGAAACCTTGGTCGAAGCTGGCTACGCGCCCGAAATGGCTTATTTTGAGTGTCTGCACGAAACCAAACTGATCGTCGATTTGATTTATGAAGGCGGCATCGCCAATATGAACTACTCGATCTCCAACACCGCTGAATATGGCGAATATGTTACTGGGCCTAAGATCATCGATGCCGATACCAAGGATCGTATGCGCGAAGCTTTGCGGGCCATCCAATCAGGCGAATTCACCCGCGACTGGATGCTGGAGAATAAAGTTAATCAAGCAAATTTCAAAGCCATGCGCCGGCGATCTGCCGAGCATCAAATCGAAGAAGTCGGCGGCAAGTTGCGCGCCATGATGCCGTGGATTTCGGAAAATGCGCTGGTCGACAAAGCGAAAAACTAGTTACGCAATATCGTTTTCAGTAGATTGAGTTGAAGGGGGCCCGGAGGCCCCCTTTTTTCTGAGCAGAACGAAAAATTTGCGATTCATTATGCCAAAATATCACTTTTCTAATGCGTGTTAGTTTGAATCGTTTTATATGATGGCACGTGAGCCCTAGCCGTGAGATAATAGGTGCACAAACATGTTGGTTTTTAGCGTATTTCGCGTAAATTGCGTAATTATTTCCTATTAAACAACTAATTTGTGCAAATATTGGCAAATTTTGGATTTGCCTTATTTCGGCCGTGGCTTGTTGCGCATGATTAACGTTGGATTGTTAACCTTAATGAAAGTTTGACACCCTAATATTGCAACGAAATTCATAGCGGAGAATGCGGCAAGGACTGCGTTCGAGGTTGAAAATATTAACGTTTGGTTCGGTAAGTTTTTGATCCGCACCACTTAAAGAGGAATAAAAGGCATTGTTTTCGAGGCTTTTTGGTTTGCTGTCCGCCGACATGGCAATCGACCTTGGGACCGCTAATACGCTGGTTTATGTGAAGGGCCGTGGCATCGTTCTGAACGAACCTTCGGTGGTGGCATTGACGACCCGACGCGGCAAAAAAGTCGTGATGGCGGTCGGTGACGAAGCAAAGATGATGTTGGGACGCACGCCTGGCAATATTGAAGCGATCCGCCCATTGCGGGATGGCGTCATTGCCGATTTTGACGTTGCCGAAAGCATGATTGAGCATTTTATCCGTAAAGTGCACAACCGCCGTAGTTTTGCCAGTCCTTTGGTGGTGATCTGCGTGCCGTCCGGTTCAACCGCGGTGGAACGCCGCGCCATTCAGGAATCAGCGGAAAGCGCCGGCGCCCGCCGGGTCCATCTAGTGGAAGAGCCGATGGCCGCCGCGATCGGCGCCGGCCTGCCCGTGAACGAGCCGACCGGTTCGATGATCGTGGATATTGGCGGCGGCACGACAGAAGTCGCGGTGTTATCATTGGGTGGGATTGTTTATTCCCGCTCGGTCCGCGTCGGCGGCGACAAGATGGACGAAGCGATCATCGGCCACATTCGCCGCAACTATAATCTGCTGATTGGTGAAGCGACTTCGGAACGGGTAAAAAAAGAAATTGGCTCCGCCTGCCCACCTGAAAATGGTGACGGGCCGACCATGAGCATCAAAGGTCGTGATTTGATGAACGGCGTGCCTAAGGAAATTGTCGTCTCGCAACGGGAAATCGCCATGAGCTTGGCAGAACCGATCAACAATATTATCGAAGCGGTAAAGGTGGCCTTGGAACACACGGCGCCTGAATTGGCTGCGGATATAGTTGACAAAGGCATTGTCCTTACTGGCGGCGGTGCGTTGTTACAGAATGTCGATTTTGTATTGCGCCACGCCACCGGCTTGCCGGTATCGATTGCGGACGAACCCTTGTCATGCGTGGCGATGGGAACGGGCCGGATCCTGGAAGACCGGAAGCATTTTAAAGACAAAGACGTATTTGACAGCGACTTTTAACAAAGCCGTTCTGTCAATATTGTGTGGCAGCGAGTAACCGGAAAGGATATGTAGCGGTGCGGGTAAAAAGAGGGCCAATTTGGGCGCTTACCGCGACGAGACATCTAGTCGGAGAGCGTGTAGCGGTTCTATTGCTAATCGCGGTCGGACTGGCGCTGGTGGTATTCTCGAAAATTCATGAAGAAGAGGCGGCTCAATTCCGCATGGCGGTGGCTGACACATTGGCCCCGGTATATGAGGTGGTGAGCCAGCCGATACAAACCTCTAACCGGATGATTGACGAAGCCGCGACTTTTCTAAATACCTATGAACAAAACAAAATACTAAAGCTGCAAGTTGAACGTCTGCAACAATGGCGAAACGTTGCCTTAAGCCTGGAACAAACCAACGTAGCGCTGAGCAAACAACTCAATCTAAAACTTAAAGCGCAACCGAGCTATGTCACTGGTCGTGTAATCGGCGATGCGATAGGTCCTTATGTGAAAACCTATATCGTAAATGTCGGCCGCGGCGACGGAGTCAAAAAGGGGCAAGCGGTTATCTCCGGTGGTAATGTTGTTGGGCGGGTGACAACAACGGGAAACCGTGCGGCCCGAGTGTTGTTGCTGACAGATCTCAATTCTCGTATCCCGGTCATCATCGAAGGCACCAGGGTGCGCGGTATTTTGGCGGGCGATAATTCAGATACTGCGCAGCTCAGGTTCTTACCGGCGAATGCGGGAGTTGAAATTGGGGCCCGCATTGTTACCAGCGGTCACGGCGGTGTCTTCCCGCCTGGACTAGCCATCGGTGAAGTGACTTCGCTGGGTGCAAACAACATACGTGTTCGCCCCTTAGCGGAAATTAACGGATTGGAATATGCGACGGTGTTGCAATCGTTTGCCGGCTCCGGTGAATTCGATCCGATGCCTGCTGGGCTACCGGATTTTGTCGTGCCTTGATGCATTACTCTTTCAGCAAATTTGGCATCGCTTTTCGCAGCACAATACCGGCTCTATTCACTGTCGTTCTCATGGTCATCTTTACTTTGCCGGTTAATTTGCCGTATCTGAACCTGATGCCCCTGGTGATCGCCGCCAGTGCCGTCTATTACTGGTCAATCTATCGGCCTGAACTGATGCCAATTGGTGCGGTGTTTATTATTGGAATGGTTCACGACTTTTTCAGCGACGGGCCTTTGGCGGTGGTGGCGCTTGCTCTTTTGGCCTTGCATCTTGTCACGCTGACACAACGAGAGACTTTGGCCGGGCGGTCATTTCTAGTCATTTGGCTAGGTTTTGTTTTGATGGCGCCGATCCTGCCTGTCATGTTGTGGGTAATATTGATGTTATACCATGGGCAGATTTTGCACCCGTCGCCGTTTTTCTTTGTATATTTCGCCGCGATTTTGATTTTCCCGTTGATTGCCGAGGTCTTCAATATCGCCCGCATTCGCCTGTTTAAGATTTAGCTTTTTGTTATGGACCGAACTGGTGCCCAACAAAAAATGTTCAGCCGTCGCGCCGCATTTCTGGTTGGCGGTCAGCTGACATTTTTCGCCGTGTTGGCAGGCCGGCTATACGATCTACAGGTATTGAATTCAGACAAATACCGCGTGCTGGCGGAAGACAATCGCATGAACATGCGATTGCTGGCGCCGACCAGAGGCCGGATCCTGGACCGCTTTGGTACAGCACTGGCAGACAATCGCAGCAACTATCGAATATTGATGGTGGCGGAACAAACCGCTGATGCGGAAACGACTTTGAAATCTCTTCGCGGTCTTATTTCGATTTCGGATGCGCAGTTGGCATTGGTGATGAAACGGCTCAAACGAAATCGGCCTTTTGTCCCGGTTACTGTGGCCGAGAACTTATCCTGGGACACATTCGCTCGCTTGAATGCCCGACTATCCGACTATGCTGGTGTCGTACCGGATGTTGGAGAGCAGCGGTTTTATCCTTTCGGTGAGACCGCGGTGCATGTGGTGGGCTATGTCTCCGCTGTTTCCGAGAAAGAGCTGACTGGCGATCCGGTGTTGGAGTTGCCAGGCTTTCGCATCGGCAAGAATGGGATCGAGCAAAGCCGCGATATCGACCTACGTGGTCGAGCCGGGAACCGTCAGGTCGAAGTCAACGCCCATGGCCGACAAATTCGCGAACTCGACCGGGTCGAGGGCCAAGCTGGCAAAGATATCGTCACCACTTTGGACAATGACCTGCAGAACTATGTCCACCGGCGGATGAGCGACGAAAGCGCTTCCGCCGTGATCATGGATATTCATTCCGGTGATGTTCTGGCAATGACATCGACACCGGCCTATGACCCGAATGCGTTTAATCTGGGCCTCAGCAGTAAAGCTTGGCGACACCTTGTCCAACATCCGCGTTCGCCGCTTATCAACAAATCGGTGAGCGGTCTTTATCCGCCTGGATCAACTTTCAAAATGGTCGTTGCGATCGCTGCCCTTGATGCTGGTCTGATCGATCCGAATTTCAGCGTGTATTGCAATGGCGTCTACAAACTCGGGAGAGGCCGTTTCCACTGCTGGCGGGCCAAATATGGCGGCCACGGCCATGTCAGCTTGCACAAAGGCATTGAGCAGTCGTGCGATATATATTTCTATGAACTGGCCCGTCGCGTCGGCGTCGACAAAATCGCCGAAGCCGCACATCGTTTTGGCTTGGGAGAGGCGCATGATTGTGGGCTTTCTGGGGTTCGCAAAGGTTTGATCCCGACAAAGGCCTGGAAAAAAGCGGTGGTTGGTGAAACCTGGCAATTGGGCGAAACCTTGATCACCGGTATCGGGCAGGGTTTTGTTCTAACCTCGCCGCTGCAATTGGCAGTGATGATGTCGCGGATCGCCAATGGCGGTAAGAAAGTCGACCCATGTCTCGTACGCCGACTAGACGAACATCCACAAACGGCGGCGGATTGGCCGTCTCTTGGCTTTAAACCTTCATCCTTTGCGCCGGTGCTGACGGCAATGGATTCGGTCGTCAACGGCAAACGCGGCACTGCTCGAAAAGCGCGTTTGGACAAAGATTTGGAACTCGGCCGCATGGCTGGAAAAACCGGTACGGCACAGGTGCGGCGGATTTCAAAATCGGAACGTAGCAGCGGCATCAAAAAGAACAAAGACCGGCCCTGGAAAGAGCGCGACCATTCTTTGTTTGTAGCCTACGCACCGGTAGAGAGGCCACAATACGCTACGGCCGTGATAATCGAACATGGTGGTTCTGGCACATTTGCAGGAAAAATCACCAAAGACCTGATGACCGAAACCTTGCGGCGGGACCCTTCCGCTCGCCCGACCATAGACCGGCCCGATAACCTAACCGTGCGCGATCAAGCAATTCTAAGCGAGGACGGTTAATCTATGGCCATCTCTCGACGTCTGGGTGATACTGAAAAACAGTCGCTGTGGCAAAAATTGGGACAAGTGAACTGGGGCTTGTTAGTCCTGGTGACCTTTGTTGCCTGTATCGGTTTCGCGATGCTTTATTCGGCGGCCAATGGGCAGATAAATCCGTGGACCACCCGTCAAGTGGCGCGTTACGGATTGGGTCTGGTGGCCATTTTGATTATCGCTCTGATCGACATTCGATTTTGGATCAGGCATGCCTATCTGATTTATCTTGCTGCCCTTATACTTTTGTTTGTGGTCGAAGTTATGGGTGCCATCGGCATGGGTGCCAGACGTTGGATCGACATAGGGTTCATGCAATTGCAGCCGTCAGAAGTTATGAAAATCGCCTTGGTTCTGGCTCTGGCGCGATATTTTCATGCGGTCCCGCTTGATGATATCGGTCGCATTCGCGTGGTCATCATGCCGCTTTTTTTGCTCGCCTTACCCGTTGTCTTGGTCGTAAGGCAACCGGATTTGGGCACCGCGATTGTATTGATAATGATTACCGCTGTGGTGATGTTTGCCGCCGGTGTCCGAATTTGGAAATTTGCGTTGGCGACGGGCGCGGTCCTGGCGGCTATTCCGGTCGCCTGGCCGATGTTGCATGAATATCAGCGACAACGGGTTTTAACTTTTCTTGACCCCGCGCGTGATCCGTTGGGGGCCGGCTATCACATCACGCAATCGAAGATCGCGTTAGGTTCCGGCGGCACTGCTGGACGCGGTTTTTTGCAAGGCACGCAAAGTCATCTTTCGTTTTTACCGGAACGCCATACAGATTTTATCTTCACCATGCTGGCGGAAGAGTTCGGCTTGATTGGATCGCTGGGATTGTTGTCGATTTACGCCATCATCATCCTTTATGCCGTGGCCATCGCGCTACAATCGAAAAATCAGTTCGGCCGGTTGCTTGTGATTGGCGTGATCGCGACATTTTCGATCTACATCACCATCAATGTCGCTATGGTTACGGGCTTAGTGCCGGTGGTCGGCGTGCCACTACCCTTGATTTCCTATGGTGGCACTTCGTTGTTGACGCTGATGGCCGGCTTTGGATTGATCATTTGCGTGAACGTGCATCGCGATACCATGATCAAGCAACGTCGCGACTGATCGACCTTGAATACGTTATTTGCCGGATCGTCGGCAGCTGGTAAGCTTCATTTGAAAATTTTGATCAAGGAGCCGAGACATGACGATGCCGTTCGCCAAGGAAATTAAATTCGGAATAATGGGCACTGCCTATACGCGCAAAGCGGTCCGGCAGAGCACCAACTTGGCGGAAGATCTTGGCTATGATTCGGTGTGGCGCGGCGATCATTTATCGTTCGCCATCCCGATCATGGATCCTATGGTGCAGATGGCACAGGTGTCGGTATTGAGCGAAAGCCTCACCGTCGGGACGGCGGTTTATTTACTGCCGCTGCGCCATCCCGGTCCAGTCGCCAAACAGGCGGCGACTTTGGACGTTCTATCGGAAGGGAAGTTCATTTTCGGCGTTGGTGTGGGCGGCGAGTTTGCCAGTGACTTCCGCGCTGCTGAGGTGCCTATCGAAGAACGTGGCGCTCGTTTGAACGAAGGTATTGAAGTGCTGCGAAAGTTATGGAGTGGCGAGAAAATCACTCACAAAGGTCGGTTCTACGACATTGAAGACGTGCAGATGCTGCCGAAACCGGTCAGTCCGGGCGGTCCGCCAATTTGGTGCGGCGGCCGTTCCGCCGCCGCATTGCAACGCGCCGGGGCACTTTGTGATGGTTATATCTCCTATGTCGTTACGCCGGAAATGTTTGCCGAGGCGATGGAAAAAGTCGCCGTAGCCCATGATGCCAGCGGGCGCAATTTGGCCGAATACGGAACCGGGCATTTGCTGTTCGCGCGGGTCGACGATGATTATGAGACCGCTTTCAAGGCGGCGAACGATCATTTGAGTGAACGCTACGCGATGGATTTCACCAAGGCGACGAAGAAATATGCCGCGATCGGAAACCCGGCGGAGGTGGCAGCAGCGATCGGTAAATTTGTCGATGCCGGCGTTCGCCACTTTGTTCTCGATTTTGTCGGCCCGGTGGAGGATCGCCCGCAACAAATTCAACGTTTTGCCGAAGATGTGCGGCCGTTATTGTCGAGCACCCTATAAGTAGAATATTGGTCGCAAGGATCGGATAGCGATGAGGTCAGAAGTCCCCTAAATGTTCATCATCGAATTGATGACGAATAGGAGAAAACCGATGGATATGAACTCAAAATGGCAGGACGTTATCGACGGCAACGCCGCCGCGGACGGGCAATTTGTCTATGCCGTTCGCAGTACTGGAATTTATTGCCGTCCGTCCTGTAAAAGCCGCCGCCCGAAGCGGGAGAATGTCGAATTCTTCGATCTTGCGGAAGCCGCTGAAAACAGTGGATATCGGGCCTGCAAGCGCTGCAAACCGGATCAACTTGAACCGTCTAACGATGTTGTCCGTCGGGTTCAAAGCGTCTGCCGGTTTATTCAAGATCGCTTGGATGACGGTCTTGAAGGTCCACCAACTTTGAGAGAAATTTCGGCAGAGGTAGGTGGCAGCCCGCATCATCTGCAACGCAGCTTTAAATCCCTGATGGGGGTTAGTCCGGCGGAATATGCCGATGCCTTGCGATTGGTGCGTCTACGCCAAGGTCTGAAGCAAGGTGAGGGTGTGACACCGGCGCTCTATGATGCCGGTTATGGCGGCACCAGCAGACTTTATGAAAAGTCGGATCGTCAGTTAGGTATGACGCCGGCAACATACGCGCATGGCGGCAAGGGTGCGCGGGTCGCCTATACGATTGTGCAATCGCCATTACAGAAACTTTTTGTCGCGGCAACTGACAAAGGCGTTTGTTTCCTGAGTTTGGGCGAGGACGAGAATTATTTGATCAACCAATGCCAAAGTGAGTTTCCGAATGCGGAATTGGTCCGTGACGACGAGGTGCTGCGTGACTGGACCTCGGTTGTGATTGAATATCTGGACGGTAAGATTCCCCATCCGGATCTGCCGTTAGATGTGCGCGCGACCGCATTTCAGCGGCGAGTATGGCAGGAACTGATGCGGATACCCTCCGGCCTGACCATGTCTTATACCGAAGTGGCCGATCAGTTATTGGGTAATCCGAATGCGCGACGTGCGGTGGCGCGGGCTTGCGCGACTAATCCGGTTGCTCTGATCATACCCTGCCACAGGGTCAACCGAACCGATGGCAGTTTAGGCGGTTACCGTTGGGGACTGGATCGGAAACAACAACTCATTGCCCATGAACAAGCGATGTCCACCAGCGCCCCGGCAAAACAGCCGGTTGTTTCAAACTAGTTTGATGCTTTTTATTGGTTGACCGAAATTTTCCGTTGAATAGCGTTGAACTTGCATGTCGTCGGGCCACTGGTCTGGCGACATGCCGGCTTTTTTCATCAAGTGCTGAATAAAATCCAGAGGTTCCGGCAATTGTTCCCATACATGCGGCAGGAATGTCGCTTGATTTTGATTGTGCCGTAATATCAGTCCATCGACATGGGGTCGCAGGCGCGCCGCCAGATCGTCCAGGCCGGTCACAGGAAAATTATGGGGAACACCCAGCAGGGCGATGGACAGATCAAGATCGTCCAGTTCCTTCTTCTTTACCGGTTTAAATCGAGGATCGTCGAATGCCGCCGCAAAGGCATTCCAAACCACGTCTTCAATGAGCGGGCGGTGCGGCACCATCGAGCCGATACAGCCGCGCAGCTGGCCATTCTTTTTCAACTTGATAAAGCTAGCGCGGACGCATTCAATTTCGCGATCAAAGGTTCCCAACTTGACTTGCGGCCGGCGCCCCTTCGCCAAGCCATGACGGATCGATTTCAAACACGCTGACAACAGCATATCCCGATTGTTCGGCGAAAGTTCGGTGGTGGCATTGTCGGTGAAAGCCCAGGCACCGTATCCAACGACCCGATCCCGAGACCCTGCCGTATCACCTGAATTTTTTAGATCGATAGTTGTCGCCCGTAAATCACGCTTCCTGGCGACGTGAAGCAAAGCATTAATACCGCGGGCACCGCAAGCCTGGTCCGGTACAATCCAGTCATTATTGAGGGCTTCAATCTGTTGGCAGGTTTGACCGTCAATGCGTTTTGCAGTTTCGTAATCGTGATAGTGACTGAGGTCTGACGAGATTACGATCAACGTTTCGTCCTCCCCCCAAACGCGATCTAGAAAGGCGGACACTTCTTCGGATTTACAGGCGCCGACAACGACCGGCAGTAATGTGAACGCCCCCAAGACATCCTGCAGGAACGGAATATGAGTTTCCAGAGAATGTTCCAGGCGATGGGCTTCATCATGTTTGACCAGATAGGACAGGTCTTTTAGTTCTTCGATTAGTTCACGATCAATCGGAACTAGGCCAAGCGGGGTGGCAAAGGCTTCGGTGGTGGGCAGCGCCAGCCCGTCAAAGGCGACCCGATGGGCCGGGCCAAGTAGTACAACACGGCGAATTTTGTCCGCAATCGGACGAAGGCGGGCATAGATCGACGCCGCTATCTGACCGGAATACACATAACCGGCATGCGGCGCAATGATCGCTTTCGGAGCCTTGGCATCAGGGGGTGTGTAGCCATCGGCCGCCGTCATCATCCGGTCCAATTGAAACTGCAATTCGCCTGAGGTAGCGGGATAGAAACTTCCAGCCACAGCGGCGGGCCTGATATTGTGTTTTGGCTCATTCATAGTGGCCGCGTTGTGCCTCCTTTGCGGCGACATCATAGAGAACAGACGGCGCTAAAAGCAATATCTGGTGATCGCATGATATTTACAGAAACGGTAGTTCGGTCACTTTCAAAGGCCGCGATCCGTCCGCCTGGTGCAAATCCAGGTCTTCGCCCATGGCCGCACGATTGATCAGGCAGATTGCAATATTCCTTTTCAATCGCGGCGAATACGTCATCGCGTTCACCATGCCGACAATCTTGTTGCCGCTATGGATCGGCAAATAGAACTGAGAAAAAGTCGTGCCAGGGTGATTATCGGACAAAGAGGGCCAGGTTTAGGCGCAATTTGAACGATCTACGAGTGTCCCGCATAAAAACAAATGCACTGCCGTTTCGGACATCAGTCGGATCTTGTCGGCGCTGGGGGGGGGACACGCGGTAGCCAAACATTCCAAATAGGCCGGTGTCAGTAAGGAAGATAAGAAACATCCGGCGACGCGGTCTGCGCCATCCCTCAACTTGATCACACCTGAAGAATGCGCGGCGTCCAAATATTGACTGAGTATGGCCGACATTTCGCGTGGTCCCTGATCAAAAAACTCCCGCCCGATCTCCGGGAACTGGCCTGTTTGCCCAATCAGAATGCGCAAAAGCGCCATCGTCTGCGGCTCGAAAATCAGCTGCAAGAAAAGTTCGCCAAATTCCGTCAAAGCCTCTTCAATTGGTCGATCGGCCTCCAAGACGGTGGAGGTCTCGAGAGTTTCGCCGCCAATCATCAACAACTTTTTGTTGGCGCACATTTCCATCATCACATTGGCAAAAAGCTGATCTTTCGATTGAAAGTGAAAATAGACCGTCCGCTTAGAGACGCCGGCCACGGCGGCAATCTGATCCATGCTGGCGATATCAAAACCTTTGGCCAGGAAAACCTCTCGGGCTGCCTGGACAATGGCAGCGCGTTTTGTTTCGCTACGAGTCAATTTTCGTGCCACGACATCAGTCAAGACAGTTACAGGGCAATTTTCACGATCCAAACAAAATCTCCAAAAACTAAACAGTGTAGTTTACATTTGATATTCGACACACTACATATACCCAACAGTTTACTTATTCAATGGGGAAACTTCAATCAAAACTGCGCCCAAACCACAAAACATCAGGTTTTCCGGCGATTTAAACCGAAGTGATCCAGAGCGTCAGTCGGCAGCGATATCAGCTGCCGGGTTGAACAAATTGCGGGGGAATAACAGAAGATGAGTAATTTAGTCGACCGGATGGCTGTTGCATATGCTAAAAACGTCGTGAAATGGCGATGGGCCATGCTTTTATTGAGCGTAATTGCGGTGATTGGCCTCGCCAGTGGCGGCCGACATCTCGCGTTTACCAGCGATTACCGGGTATTTTTTGGCGACAAGAACCCGCAATTGAATGCCTACGAAAGCCTGCAGGACGTTTATACAAAAACCGACAATATTTTGCTTGTATTGAAGCCGGAGGAGGGCAAAATTTTCACCCCGGAATGGTTGGCGGTGGTGAAAGAAATAACCGAAAAATCATGGAAAGTACCGTATTCCAATCGGGTTGATTCGATTACCAATTTCCAACATACGGAGGCGATCGAAGATGATCTGACGGTCGCGGATTTGGTCGAATCAATTGCCGAACTAACCCCGGAATTGCTCATCAAGATAGAACAAATTGCGCAAAACGAACCGGCCCTGGCCTCGCGTTTGATTTCCGAAGACAGCACCACGACAGGCATTAATATCACGCTGCAATTGCCAACCGACGACCAAATCGCCTTGGCCGAAGCCGTGGAATATGCCGAAGCCATGGCTGCTACCTTTGAAACGCAATATCCAAATCTCGAAGTCGCGGTCACCGGGCGCTCGGTTTTGAGCAACTCTTTCCAGCGTGCTTCGAAAATGGACATGCAAACGCTGATGCCGGTGATGTTCGGTATTATTGTCATTGCGCTGGTTGCGTTTTTACGGTCTTTCTGGGGCACCGTAGCGACCTTATTTGTGATCATTTTGTCGGTAATGAGCGCGATGGGTATAGCCGGTTTTATGGGTGTAAAATTGACACCGCCTTCGGCCATCGCCCCAATTATCATCTTGACCATCGCGATCGCCGATTGTGTCCATATCCTGATCGCGATATTGCATGAAATGCGACAGGGGCGAAGTCGGGATGAGGCGATTGTCGAAAGCCTTAGGGTCAATACCCAACCGGTCTTTCTAACCAGTCTGACAACCGTGATTGGTTTCTTAAGTCTCAATTTTTCAGATTCCCCGCCCTTTCACGATCTTGGCAATATTGCTGCGATCGGGGTTGTAGCGGCTTGGGTGCTGGCGATGACGTTCCTGCCGGCGATGATTGCCCTGGTGCCCATCAAAGTGAATCCGATTGCGTCCGGAAAATCGTCGATGATGATGAAACTTGGTGAATTCGTCATCGGCAATCGCACAAGTTTGCTGGCAATAATGACTATCATCGTGATTGCTTTTGTGACGCAGATCCCGCGGATCGAACTGGATGATCGTTTTGTTGAATATTTTGACGAAAGCATACCGTTTCGTGTCGACAGTGACTTCACACGAGAAAATCTAACCGGCATCTATGATCTCGAGTTTTCCATTGCCGCCGGTGAATCAGGTGGCATTTCAAACCCCAAATATCTCGCCGATCTGGAGCGGTTTGCAGTTTGGTTGCGAGAGCAACCAGGTGTTGTGCATGTCAATGTGATGACGGATGTAATGAAGCGTTTGAGCAAATCGATGCATGGCGACGATGAAAGTTGGTACCGCTTGCCGGGAGAACGGAACTTGGCGGCACAATATTTGTTGCTCTACGAAATGTCGCTGCCTTATGGATTGGATTTGAACAGCCAAATCAATGTCGACAAATCTGCCAGCCGTGTCTCCGTAACCCTCGACAATGTCAGTAGCGAAGATATTCGCATGACTGCACAGCGGGCGGAAAATTGGTTAATAGAAAATACGCCGGTTGCGATGCGAACCGAAGGTTCTGGCGCTGCCGTCATGTTCGCCCATATCGCCGACCGCAATATCAAATCGATGTTGGGGGGTACGGCGTTGGCGTTCCTGCTGATTTCCGCGTCCATGGTGATCGCGCTCAGGAGTATTCGCATTGGCCTCATCAGTTTAATTCCGAATATGGTCCCCGCCGCCATGGCCTTTGGTTTGTGGGGTCTAATGGTCGGTGAAGTTGGCCTGGCGGTATCGGTTATTGCTGCAACCAGTTTGGGTCTGATCGTTGATGCCTCGGTGCATTTCTTAAGCAAATATGTGCGCGCCAGACGAGAACGAGGGGCGTCACCCGAAGATGCTGTGCGATATAGTTTTCAGACCGTGGGTATGGCCTTGTGGGTGACCACGGCGGTGCTGATCATGGGATTTGTCGTCCTGGCGTTTTCATCCTTCAGTTTGAATGCGGATATGGGTCTATTGACAGCGATTACGATCGCATTTGCATTAATCATCGACTTTTTACTGCTTCCGCCGCTTCTGTTGCTGTTTGACGGGGGCGAGAACAAAGAAGTCGCGATTGCGCTGACGCCGCAATCGACAGACTAACCACTCCACTCTACACACGCGAGGAGAATAGAAATGAACTCGATCAAAATAGGAATTAAACCTTTCCTGACAACGGCACTCATCGCCGCATCCTTGTCCGTGCTGCCGACCATCGGCTCGGCCGAGCTCAGCCCGGAAGACAAAGGGCTGAAAGTTGCGGAGGAATGGGATCGGCGGGATCAGGGGTTTGGCGATACCGTGTCCGATATGGAAATGGTCCTGGTCAACCGCAAGGGCGATAAATCAAGTCGTAAGATGCGGCAGAAAATATTGGAAGTGCCGGGCCATGATGTCGGCGACAAAAGTTTGACGATTTTTGATTCCCCACGGGACATCAAAGGGACGGCTTTCCTGAGTTTCGCAAAAATACTGGACCCGGACGATCAATGGCTTTATTTGCCCGCACTCAAACGGGTAAAACGCATTTCATCGAAAAACAAATCCGGCCCCTTTGTCGGCTCGGAATTTGCCTATGAGGATCTCTCGGCCCGGGAACTTGAAAAATTCACCTACAAATGGCTGCGGGATGAACCATGCGGCGAACTTGAATGTTTTGTCTTGGAACAGTACCCAACTTATAAAGATTCCGGTTATACCAGGATGGTGGTTTGGTATGACAAAGTAGAATACCGGCAGCAAAAAATTGACTATTATGACCGCAAAGGCTCGCTGTTAAAGACTTTGACATACACCAAATACCAACGATATCTCGACAAATATTGGCGCGCTCACGACCTCTATATGGTCAATCACCAAACCGGCAAAGAAACCCGTTTAATGCTCTCTGACATCAGTTTCCGCAATGGTTTGAAGGACAGTAATTTCAACAAAAACAGCCTGAAGAGAGTGCGCTGATGCCACGATGTTCCCGCTGTGTTCTGGCGGCGATAATATTATCAGGGATCGCCCTTTCAAGCGTGACCACGGCCGTCAAGGCGGCAAGTGACAATTATTTCGAGATGTCCGGGTTCATGGCGTTTGATTTACGTGTATTCCCCCAGGAAGCGATACATAACGGACAGGACAATCAATATTTCAACCCGTCGTTGGTGCTTCAGCCTGAGTTTCTGTTTGAATGGAATGACGGCGACGACCGGGTTGAATTCATTCCGTTTCTACGCCTCGACAGTCATGATTCAGAACGCAGCCATGGCGACATCCGGGAACTCAGTTACCTGCATATCGGCGATGGTTGGGATATTACCATCGGGATTGACAAAGTTTTCTGGGGGGTTATCGAATCCCGGCATCTGGTTGACTATATCAACCAGACTGACATGGTTGAAGATGTCGATGGCGAAGATAAACTTGGTCAGCCGATGATTAATCTGGGACTGCAAGGTGAGTGGGGGGATCTAAATGTTTTCTTGATGCCCTATTTCCGCGAACGAACCTTTCCGGGTATTGACGGTCGATTGCGGGCGCCCTCTATTGTTGATACCGACCGGGCGGAATACGAATCTAGTCGCGGTCGCCAGCATCCCGACGTGGCGCTTCGATATGCAACCGTATATGGCGATTGGGACATTGGCCTGGCGCAATTTCACGGCACCGGGCGGGAACCTAGACTGGTTCCGGAAATTCGACCAGATGGCACGGTCGTGCTGATCCCGCATTACGACATCGTCGATCGCAGCAGTGTTGATGTTCAAGCGACGATTGAAGAATGGCTTTGGAAGCTGGAAGCGGTCTATGAACATGCAAATTACGACTCATTTTTTGCGGTCTCCGGTGGTCTTGAATATACCTTTTTCGGTGCCGTGGGGGAGGCTGGTGATCTTGGCGTTTTGGCCGAATATCACTATGACGGACGTAACGAATTCGCCCCGCCGACTTTATACGATGATGACATATTCCTAGGCGCGCGCCTGTCGCTCAATGATACAGATGATACCAGCCTATTAGCCGGTATCATTTACGATCCCGACAGCGAAGCCAAGATCATCAGTTTGGAAGCAGAAACCCGCCTTACCGAATTTTGGAAATTGGAAGTTGAGATACGGTTGTATGAGGATTTGAACGAGGAAGAGTTATTATACGCAATCCGGCGTGACGACCATCTGCAAATCCGTTTCTCACGATATTTTTGATTATTGGCAATTGGTAAATCACAATGTGGGAGCGGGTCACATTCCCGGCTCGACGGGTTAGTTTCCTGAGTGGCGGTACGGTCATTGAGGGGTTTGGACCTACGGTTATATATTGTATCGCGCAGATCCGGCGGCGCATATTTACGAATAGCCTCAACATCGGTTCCTAACAACCTGCCGTCATCATCCGGTCCAATTGAAACTGCAATTCGCCTGAGGTAGCGGGATAGAAACTTCCAGCCACAGCGGCGGGCCTGATATTATGTTTTGGCTCATTCATAGTGGCCGCGTTGTGCCTCCTTTGCGGCGACATCATAGAGAACAGACGGCGCTAAAAGCAATATCTGGTGATCGCATGATATTTACAGAAACGGTAGTTCGGTCACTTCCAAAGGCCGCGATCCGTCCGCCTGGTGCAAATCCAGGTCTTCGCCCATGGCCGCACGATTGATCAGGCAGATTGCAATATTCCTTTTCAATCGCGGCGAATACGTCATCGCGTTCACCATACCGACAGTTTTTTTGCCGCTATGGATCGGCAATTGCTCTTCGTTTGCTTCCACCGCTGGACCATCGATAAAGACGCCGCAACGTCTGCGTTTTGGCCCCTGCGCCGCTATTTGCCTAAGGGCAGCTTTGCCGACAAAGTCGTTCCCGGTATCCAGTTCGACAAATTTCTCCAACCCCATCTCGAAAGGATCGGTTTTGTCGTCGTTGTCAGAGCCGAACGATATTAAGCCGCTTTCAATGCGTTCGATGGCGTTCGGGTTCCCGACCGTAATATCATAGGGCGCGCCGGCTTCTTGAACCAATTGCCAAAGCGCCAGGCCTTTATTGCGATCTTGTAGATATAATTCGAAACCGCCTTGTTTGCTCCAGCCGGAACGCGCCACAACGACCGGTATTCCGTCGATTTCACTGGTCTTGAAATGAAAATATTTCAGCTCCCGCACCCAATCGCCCAGCAAATTTGCGACGACATCAAATGATTTTGGGCCTTGGATCGCCAAAGGGGAAACATCGGGTTCCGTCACTTCAACGTTCAAGCCGCGCTCGGCGGCAGCCACCTGGGCCGCGAACAGCATGTCGTTGTCGGCGATCGATAACCAGAACACATCTTCTTCCACCCGCAGGGCCACCGGATCGTTGACAAGATGTCCGGAATAATTGGTCATCGGGGCGTAGCGACCAATCCCTACTTTGCTGCTTAACTGATCCCGCGTGCTCAAATAATCGGCGACGGCGGCCGCGTCGGGGCCGGCAAATTGCACCTGGCGCTCACAGGCGACATCCCACATCGACACGCCGTTAATCAGCTGCCAATAATCAGCCAGCGGGTCGCCGAACCCGGCCGGCATATACATATGATTGTAGATTGTAAATCGGGAGGCCCCGGCCTTGATCGCAGCGTCAAAAAAAGGCGATTTGCGGACCCGTGGCCCAATGATCATTTGCGTAAACATAACCACATATCTCCTAGCAAGCGGTCATGATCCTCGGATCAATATCTCGAACGGCGCTGATTACCAGCTTTCAAAGTGGACGATTTCTTCCACCGGCGGACGTTTTGCCAGTTTGAATTCCGTGCCGACAGTGTAGGCGACCGGAAGCAACGCAGCCTGCATGAAGCTATCTGGTATGCCAAGCAACTCCGCCGCTTCTTGTTCGAATGCAAGATGGAACGAGGTCAAGGTCGATCCCAACCCACGCGCCCTGAGCGCCAGTTGGAAACTCCACACCGCCGGGAATATCGAACCCATCGTTGCCGCCCAAGCCATCCGCGGCGGGTTTTCCGGCATCCCTTCAATATTAATGCACGGGATCACCAGCGCCGGTGCCTCCTGCAGATGGTCAGTTAGATATTCGGCGGACGAAAAGACCCGGCTAAACTGACCGCCGTCGGCAGCGGTATTTTGTGCATTTTCGAGATAGGGTTTGCCGGCGCGACGGAACATATTCGCCAGCGCGTCTTTCTTTTCTTGTTCGGTCACGATGACCCAGGACCAACCTTGGCGATTGCCGCCGGTCGGTGCCTGTTGTGAAATATTCAGACATTCCAGTAATACTTCGCGCGGGACCGGCCGGTTGAGGTCGAGGCGTTTGCGAACCGCCCGTGTAGTCGATAAAAGTGCGTCAGTAATTTCTAGATCATATACAGGGTCTTGGGTCATTCTATTTCCTTCTTCTAAGCGGGATTGCCGCTGGCCTGGGCCAAACGATCGAGACTATTTTCGGGCCAGAGCTTAGCCCGGTCATAGTAGACCGTAAATGCCGGAATTTCATCTGCCAGCGAGACCCAAGGTTGTTTCGATTCCGTATAGATATGGACATTCGGCGGCAGCCGATCCGGCTCATCTAGGGTACCGACCCGGACGAACCAGCAGCTGTCGAAATTGGGGGAATATTGGCTCCAAAGATAGGTCGCGCAATCGGGACAGAAATGCGCCGTATGCTCGGTGCCGGGAAAGCGAAGGGAGGCCAGCTCACCGCTTAACAACTCGACATTTGATTTTTCGATAATGGCGTTGATGACGAAGGCGCTGCCGGTAATCCGCTGACATTGCCGACAATGGCAGCAATGCACGAACATCGGCTCTGCGTTCAAACAATAACGCATCTTGCCGCACGAACAACCGCCTTCATATGTCATGTTTTCCCTCCTGCTATGCACCGAATTTGCGCGCCCAGCTCTTGGCCCAGTCGCTAAGCGGTAACATGACCGTTAGCAATTCCTGACCCAACTTGGTGAGACCATAACCTTGTCGCGGCAAATGATCTACCAAGCCTGCTTCGCGCAGCTCCTTCAAGCGTTGATTGACAACTGTCGGGCTTGGGTCCTCGCAAGCCGCTTGCAGGGCGCGAAACGTCAGGCGTTCATCCCGCAACTCCCAGAGAATTCGTTGCGCCCAGGCCCGGCCCAAAAGATCTAATAGCGCCATAATTGGACGGCCGGAGCGGGAACCGCGCACCTTGCGCCCGGGCAACGGGGTTTTTGCCATTTATCGAAGCCTTTCATCCGTCGGTCGTTGCGTTGACAAATTTTTCTGCTCAACTCACTTGTCCAAATTTTTCACTCTTCAGTGCTGGACGGTCGCACTATTTCATGATGTTTGATCTGGTGCTACTAATAATGTTGCTAAATTTAATACGCTATACTATACGTAGCTAGAGATTTGCTACAATATAAATAGCGATAGGAAGAACAATGAACAAAGCTCGAATTGAAATGGCGCCGCCGCCCTACCCTGAAGACATCGATAAGGCGCTGTCGCGCCCGATGCCGGGTGGAAATCCAACTTTGAAACTGTTCCGGATTATGGCGCAAAACCCAACGGTATTTCGGCGGATATTTGCCGGCTCTTTCCTGAACAAAGGAGAGATAAGTCTGCTGGATCGCGAGATAGTCGTTCAACGGACCTGCGCCCAATTGGGATGCGAATATGAATGGGGTGTGCATACGACATTCTTTGCCGATAAGTCCGGTTTGGGGCTAGAGAAAACCCGAGCGACGGCATCGGCGGCAGCGACGGATCCGATCTGGAGTGATCGTGAAGCGACCCTGATCCGAATGGTTGACAGTTTGGTAGCGCGGGCGCTTATCCCGGATCAATTATGGACTGAACTGACGCACTACTGGTCCGATAGCCAGTTGATCGAGTTGATCGCGCTGTCCGGCTTCTACCATGTGATTGGTTTCCTCGCCAACGGTCTGCAAATCCCCTTGGAAGATTTCGCCGAGAAATTCCCGCCCGCCGCTTGATTTTGGCAGCAAACCAGCTATGCAGGATGGATCAAAAACCGCCGCATCATATGGAATACAAGTTTGTCATCCGAAAGCATGAATTTTGCCGTCATGAATAATGCTCTTTGGTGCGATGAAGTTTTGCGTGCCCAGGGTCAAGCAACAGAATTTTGCGACGGCTATTGGATATGCCATGGCGAAGGGCTGCCATTTTATCCTGCGATTGTCACGCTTTCGCCGACAATCCCCACGGAACTGAAGATCGCCTTCAACGCGTTGCCGAGCGGCGCCAGCGTCAAAGACAGCTTCGGTTCCCTGGACTTGGGGACGATGGGGTTTCAAAAACTTTTTGACGCCACCTGGCTTTGTCGCTCACCCCATGACGCGGGCGAGGAAGCAGCGGAACTGCAAAAAGCTGTGAACTTGAAGGAACTCTTAACCTGGTTGGTGGCATGGGACGAAGGGACGGGAGGTGGGAAGCGCATATTTTCCCCAACCCTATTATCGCGTCCCGGCGTATCGTTCGTTTCTGTAAGCGCCGGTGAGAATATTGTGGCTGGCGCGATCACTAACGAAGGGCCGGACGCCGTTATTGGTATCTCTAATCTTTTTGGCCTTAAGGCAGGCGAAGCCGCACTAGAAGCAGTCGTCGCCGGTCATCCGGATAAACCGATTGTCGGCTATGAAGGCGACGAAGATGTGATATCCATCTATGAACGCCACGGCTTCGAACGCAAGGGTGGGCTGACGATCTGGTTGAAGAGTTGACCGAGGTTCGCCAAAAAAATGAAACCCAGACGAGCCAAGCTGGCGCGCGGGTCAATATCCAAGCTTCCTCGGTCTTGTCGATTGTCTTGATGGGCGATGCGCTGATTTACGCGGTGCTGCCGGTCATGGCGCAGGAATTTGGGGTGACGGCGATTTGGGTCGGTGTCTTGTTGTCGGCCAATCGTTTTGCCCGCTTGATCGTCAACTTCTCGCTGGTGCGTCTCAGTCGTCATCTTGACCTGCGCACCATGGCGATTGTAGGCGCGGCGTTGGGGGCGGCATCGACCCTGGGTTATGCAATATTCACAGGTGTTTGGTTATTGTTGTTGGCGCGGATCGTTTGGGGCGTCGCCTTTTCGATGTTGCGTTTGATGACGCAAGGTTACGCCACATTAGATCAGAAAGTGATGGCCCGCTATCTGGGACTAAGTGCATCGGTGGTCGAAGCCGGGCCCGTCCTGGTCTATAGCTTAGGCGTCTGGATGGTGAACCTGGTTGGCCCGCGGGAGACATTTTTTGTCATTGGTGCGGTCGGGCTATTGGCGATATGGCCAGCCTTCAAACTTCCACGCGATCTTGATCAGGCGTCGCCGCAACGATCAATCCGCAAACCGCGTTATGAGGACATGGTCGCCTTCGCCTCCTTCTTTGCCCGCAGTGGCATTATGATGACGACGGCTTCGTTGTTGTTTTATGACGGCGAAGGAGATGCCGGCAAAGCCATCTTCATAGGTGGTTTGGTTCTGATCGCGCCGCGTATATTTCGCATTGTTGCCTCGCCCTTCATTGGCCGACTGGCGGATCATGTGGGGATCGAGCGGGTGTATTTTGTCGGCTTGATGTTGGGTGGCTTTGGTTTTTTAGGCGTTGGTCTCGACTTCACGATCACCGGTCTAAGCCTCGCCATCGTCGGTGGCGCGATTGCAAATATGTTATTGCCGGGGATCGCGGTAAAACGCGGCGGCGATGAAACGCTGCTTGATTTGGCGTCAATTGCCACCTGGGGTGATTTGGGCGCCGCTTTGGGGGCGTTGGCCGGCGGTTCCCTAGTCGCATACATTTCACTGGATAATTTGTATCTTGGCATGGCTGTTATCTTGCTGGTTATGGCCATGGTGGAGGGAAAGCAACTATTCCGCCATGGCTCATCTTGAATACAACAACGATCTGTTGTTGGGGTTTTGTCGCGTCTTGTTTGGGAATAGTGTATCGGTAAATCGCTAAGCAAATGGCTCTCGCACATCTCAACCAATAAGAAAGGGCGCGTGCAATGTCCGCATCGTCGACACATGCCAGTTTCACCGGTTCTATTCCGGAAAATTACGACAAGTATCTAGGACCGCTGCTGTTTGAGTTTTCGGCAGCCGATATGGCCCGGCGCCTCCATGACAAACTTGGTCGGCCGGCAAAAGTGCTAGAGGTAGCTTGTGGCACGGGTATTTCAACGCGTCACCTCGCAAACACGCTGCCAGCCGGGACAGAAATATGCGCCACCGATCTTAATGAAGCGATGCTTGGTCATGCGGCAAAGGTCAATGGCGAATTACCCGGGGTGACATATAGCCAGGCTGACGCGCTGGATCTGCCCTTTGAAAATGCCAGCTTCGACGCCGTGGTCTGTCAGTTTGGGATCATGTTTTTCCCCGATAAAGCGAAAGGCATGAGAGAGATGACGCGGGTGTTGAGGCCGGGCGGTGTCCTAGGATTAAATGTCTGGGATTCATTTCAGGAAAATCTGTCGGTCGCCATCGTAGATCGTGTGATCAAACAATTTTTCGAAACCAATCCGCCACGGTTCCTTGAAGTTCCATTTGGTTATTACGATGTTGAGGAGGGGCGTAAACTGTTCCGCGATGCTGGCTATGACTTCGTCGATGTTGCCCATGTCAGCGAAACAATAGACGTCGCCGATCACGCTTTAACAGCGCGCGGATTCATAACCGGCAACCCAACAATTACTGAAGTTGGGCAACACGCCACCGTCAGCGCGGAGGAAATCATAGCCGCTGCCACTGACGCGTTGGTACGGGAGTTCGGACCCGCACCGGCCAAAATGCGGTTTCAGGAGATTGTCTATCTGGCGAAAAAATAGAGTTGAATTCTAGCGAAACTTCAAACCTTCAAACGCACCGTTTTCTCGCCATTCGGCGATGTAGTTGAAATAGGCGAGCGGTCCCGCGGGGTAGCCCACATTCAACTTGGCGCGCCGATTTGGCGCTTGGCCCTCGTTATTGTAATAACCTGGTGTGCAGTCGGGGGAGCCGATCATTCGGCCAGTACTGGTCAACAGCAGCTCGACCCAGGCATCTTCAGCCTCTTTGGTGACTTCAATTTCTGTGCAACCGATGGCCCGCGCGTGCTGAATTGCCCGGCCGATGGTTTTGGCGGATTCCGTAAGATTGTGCGGTATGTTGGATATCAGGTTGGCCCCTTGCGTCGGTTGCACGACAAAAGCGTTCGGAAAACCATGCACGTGGACACCATGTTTGGTGCGCATGCCGTCGGCCCAATGTTCCGACAGTTTGACACCGTTGCGGCCGGTCAAATCAAAACCAGAGCGGCGTTTATATTCGGTGCCAACTTCGAAACCGGACGCGTAGATGATACAATCAACTGGATATTCGATGCCGGCAACGACAACACCTTTTTCAGTAATCCGCTCGACGCCCTTGCCGTCAGTATCGACCAAATGAGTGCCCGGGACATTATAGGCTTTCAGATATTCGTCGTGGAAACAGGGCCGTTTGCATAATTGCCGGTACCAGGCTTTCAAATCTTGCGCGGTCTCGTGATCTTCGACGACAGTGTCGATACGGCCGCGAATTTCTTCCATCTTCTCGAAGTCGGAATCTTCATAGGCCGCAAGCATTTTCTGCGGTGTTCGATCCTCTCTTGGCAAGTCTTGAATTTTGCTGCGGATGCGCCGCGACAAATCGGTCCAGCCATCTTGCACAAGGTCTTCTTTTGGCGAGCCACCGGCCTGATTGGCGGTGAAATTTTCAAGCCAGCGCTGCTGCCAACCGGGCGTCGCGATACCTTCGAACCATTCCGGGTCAATTGGCTCATTAGCGCGCACGTCGACGGATGATGGCGTGCGCTGAAAGACATAAAGCTCTTTGCAAGCGGGCGCCAGGCGCGGCACGCATTGCACCGAGGTGGCGCCAGTGCCGATGATGGCGACGCGCTTATCGGCCAATTTGTCCATCGGTACACCAGTTTGGTCGCCGCCCGTATAGTCGTAGTCCCATCGGCTGGTATGGAAGGTGTGGCCGGCGAAACTGTCGATGCCCGGAAGGCCGGGTAACTTCGGAACATGCAGCGGTCCGGTGCCCATGCCAACGAATTGCGCCGTGAAGGCATCGCCGCGGTTGGTGCGGATCATCCAAAAAGACTGCTCTTCGTTCCATTCAAGGGCCTCGACTTCGGTGTGGAAAAGAGCGTTCTCATAAAGGCCGTAATGATTACCGATCCTCTGACAATGAGCGAGAATTTCTGGCGCGTGGGCGTATTTTTCGCTCGGCATGTGCCCGGTTTCTTCCAATAACGGCATATAGACGAGCGACGCCGTATCGCATTGCGCGCCTGGATACCGGTTCCAGTACCAGGTGCCACCAAAATCCCCGCCTTTTTCGATGATACGGACATCCGACACACCGGCCTCGACTAGTCGGGCGCCGGTGACCAGACCGGCAAAACCGCCGCCAATAAAAGCGAAAGTCACGTGGTCTGTTTTCGCCTTGCGTTCTGTTCGCGCGGTGTAGGGGTCTTCAAGATAGTGTGCCAGGTGGCCTTTAAGCTGCAGATATTGATCATTGCCGTCCGGACGCAACCGTTTATTGCGTTCTTCCAAATACCTCCGGCGCAACGCCTCTTTGTCGATTGTGCCGCCGGGATTTAGCGCGGTTACGTCCGTGACAGTCATATAGAAATCCTTTGGATGAAATAACTTGTGCTGTTTAGCAATCTGATTAACCGAATGATCGGTTCATATAGAGCAATTCCCCGGGCAAGGGAATAACTTCGAAGGGTGTGTTGCTTCAATCATGTTATAATAGGGAAATTGGAGACGACATTTGACGACGGTACCTGGGCGCTATTGGCAACAAGAAACGGATGGGCGGATTCGCTGCGATATCTGTCCACGCCAATGCAAGATCCGACCAGGACAGCGCGGCCTTTGTTTTGTCCGCGCCAACGAAGATGGGCGATTGGTGCTAACCACTTACGGCCGTTCCTCCGGCTTTTGTCTCGACCCGATCGAAAAAAAACCGCTCAACCACTTTTTACCTGGCACACCGGTGCTGTCGTTCGGGACCGCCGGTTGCAACTTGACCTGTTCGTTCTGTCAGAACTGGGACATTTCGAAATCTCGGGAAGTGGATACCTTGGCGGATGCAGCGACGCCGGAGATGTTGGCGGCGGCGGCCTTACGCAGCGGCGCGCGGTCGGTGGCTTTCACCTATAACGATCCAATTATTTTCCTCGAATACGCCGTCGACGTCGCGGCTGCCTGTCGTGACGTCGGGGTAAAGTCGGTGGCAGTGACCAATGGCTATATGATGCCGGCGGCGCGGGCGGAATTTTACGCTTCCATGGATGCCGCCAATATCGACCTGAAAGCGTTCACCGAGCGATTTTATCACAAACTCACCAGCGCGCATCTGCAACCGGTGCTGGAGACAATCGAGTATGCCCACAAAGAGGCGGGCACATGGATCGAACTGACCACGTTGGTGATCCCGGGCGAAAATGACAGCGACCGCGAGATCGAAGAAATGGCGGTTTGGATCATGGATCATTTGGGCCCGGACGTGCCGCTGCATCTAACCGCCTTCCACCCGGACTATAAGATGCGTGACAAACCAAGAACGCCGGCGGCAACCTTGATACAGGCGCGGAAAGTCGCGGTGGCGCAAGGTCTCAACCACGTCTATGTCGGCAATATCCATGACGAAGCAGCGTCATCGACTTATTGTTCAGGCTGCGGGGAGAAGGTGATCGGCCGCGACTGGTATGTGTTGAGCCGCTGGCATCTCGATCATTATGGCCATTGTCTTAGTTGCGGCACGCAATTACCTGGTGTCTTCGCCGGCCCGCCCGGGGCCTGGGGCGCCAAACGACAACCGGTCAGACTGTCGCAAAAATCGGCGCTGCCTCAATAGATGCCTACGCCAGTTTTTCGACCTGGCACAAATAAGCGTGCAGCGGGATAGAGCCGCTAACCGGATCAATATCTTCATCGCCGATGATGAGGTTGAAATTGGCGCTGTCGCGCCCGAAGGGCTCGTAGGCAGGGGCATCTAGTTCGGGGCAGGCTTGCCACCAACCATGCTGACCGCAAACGACTTGTGGATCCAATGCGTTATTAAATACTGCCCGGGCGCGAACCCGACCATTTGGCGTCTCAATATGAACCCAATCGTTTTCGTCAATATTCCGTGCAGCGGCGGCATCAGGGTGCAGTTCGACTTCTGGCTCGAGAGCCCGGCGGCGCAAACTGGGTAGGCCGCGATGCTGACTTTCGCAATATATCGAACTTTTCGCACAGGTTAGAACGAGGGGATATTTGTCGATGAGGTCCGGCCTGGTAAGTGGGCCCACAAGTGGTTCTTCATAATCCGGCAGGGGCGCATAACCGTGAATTAAAAGGGTTTCGGAATAGAGTTCGATCTTGCGAGAAGGTGTTTCGAAGCCTTGCGGTTTACCATCGTTTAGGGCGGAATATTTTCGGTATTGGGTGTCAACGGGGACCCGTACGCCGGCCGGATTTTCCCGCAAAGTTTCCAACTTCACGCCACTGGGCGCCAACTGATGGCGATAAGCGGCGTCGATGTCGCCGTGCCAAAAATAACCGCCCAAGCCCATTTCGCACGCCAGATCGAACACGATCTGAATATCCGAACGTGCCTCGCCGCGCGGTTCGACCAACTTTTTACGCAGTTGAACAAGGGAGGCCGCCGCTTCACTGATCTCGAAACCGACTTTCAAGCCTTCGGCTTCAAAAGGGGTTGTAGTCGGCAACACGATGTCGGCAAGTTCGGCGGTTGGGTTCATAAATAGATCGATATGGACATGAAAATCCAACGCCGCCAAAGCTTTGCGACCGCGTTCCCCGTTGGCATGGGCGACAAGCAGGTTTGAACCAAATGAAACAAGACCGTGGACAGCGTAGGGTTGGTGATCCAAAATTCCGCGATAGATTTCACTCGACGTTACAAAATCAAATCGCGCCAGGCCAAGCGGGCGGTCCTTCAGACCCAAAGTTTTCTCACGTTGTTCCGCCGTCAACATGTCAAGGCCTTGAATGTCGTTGCTGGCGGCAGTTGGGAACAGGACATTGCCCCCTTTGGCATCGAAATTTCCGGTTAACGCATAAACCAAGCCAATGGCGCGCGCGACCTGCGTGGCATTGGTTTGCTGTTCCAGTCCGCTCCACGCCATATATGCGACCGGGCGAGCGGCCCAAAGCATTTTTGCCGTTTCTTTCACTTGCGCGGCGGCAATGCCGGTGATTTTTTCCACCGTTGCGGGATCGTGACGGGCACAAAGCTCCACGACGAGCTGGAAAGAAGGACGACAGGCGATCACACCGTCAATCGTCTCAACTTCAATTGTGCCGGTTAAGGCCAGATTCGCGTGCTCCGTAAGATACCCACCTGTCGCCGGGTCATAATAAGTTACTTGGTCAGTGTTTGCGTCCCAGGCCACATACGTTTCAGGATTCCCGCCCGCCGTTATGTCGTTTTGGCGCAGCATCTTTCCATTGTCGGAGCGCACCAGCAACGGACCATCGGTCCACTGGCGGACAAATTTCTCGTCGTACCAACCTTGCTCGATCATCACATGCGCCAAGCCTAGAGCCAAAGCGCCATCACTGCCGGGGCGAACCCGCAACCAATGGTCGGCTTTGCGCGCCAGTCCTGCCTGCCGGGGATCGACGACAATCAATTTCGCGCCGCGTTTCTGCGCCGCGACTGTCGCGGTGGCATGCGCAATCCGGGATACTGTCGGGTTATAGCCCCAAAACAATATGCAGCCCGCATTCTCGATATCCGGCATATAGACAGCCGGTAGACTGGCGCCATAAGAATAGACATTAGCGAGATATCGACCCCAGCCACAAAGTTCCATCGATATGCTTTGATTGGGGCTGCCGAAAGCGTGCCGCAACCGGCGGACCCAGTCGACAGAATCGACCAATGCCGAAGTGGAAGGGGAGACGGTATTGAACACCACAGTTTCAGGTCCATGCTGATCGGCCAGCGCTTTGAGTTTGGTGGCTATAGTTTCAAGCGCCTCACTCCAACTTATCCGCTGCCAACCTGGATCAGGATTGGTTTTTGGGTTCGTCCGTTTGATCGGGTAAAGCAAGCGGTCAGGACTATAAACAAGTTCCGGTGCGACCCGACCTTTGATGCACAAAGCTTGACCAGTTGGATGTGTCGGGTCCGCTTTGAGGGCGACGAAGCGGTCATCTTCGATTGTCGCAACCGCACCACAGCGGGAAATACATAATGCACAATAGCTATGAATGTGTTCTGTTTTTACTGGTTCGATTGCCATCCCCGGCCCCGATTTTGTCGTTATGCGGTCAAATTTTTGCCAGGGTATCAGATAGTCTCCGGCAGTTGTAGATTATCCGCTAAGGTAGTGGCAGCTCAGCAAATCAACATAAGACGGAGCATAAGAACGTGAATATCATCGAACAAGAGAAACCATTTCTGTTGGCCAATGCGCACGAGTTTATTGGTCAGGAAATGGCGCTGACCGAATGGGTGCATCTGGACCAGGTGCAAACCAATGTTTTTGGCGAAGTCACACGCTGGCCGACCTGGATGCATTGCGATGCCGCGCGCTCCGCCAAGGAAAGCCCCTATGGCGGAACCATCCTGCATGGCTTTCATATGGTCAGTCTGCTGACGCATTTTCTCGAAACCGCTGGATTGCGACCACCGGATGGGGCCTACTCGTTGAACTATGGCATGGACAAGGTGCGGGTGTTGCAGCCTGTGCTGATTGGCGACGGGGTCAAAATCCGCGATAGTATGAGCCTGATCGATGTGATCGAAAAGGGTGAGGGTAAACGTATCTTGAAAACGGGAAATAATCTCGAGGTCGAAGGAATGGATGGCCCAGTGGTCTATGCCGAATATCTCAGTTTCTGGTTTCCAAAAGCGGATTAGTTAGACAGATTTTCGGCTTTCGGCAGGAATATCGTAACCTTTGTCCCGCTGCCAACTTTACTGCGAATAGAGACATGCCCGTTCGATTGTTTGGCGAAGCCAAAAACCATGCTTAGGCCCAAACCACTGCCGGTGCCCACTTCCTTTGTTGTGTAGAAAGGTTCAAAAACGCGCTCCAGAACTTCTTTTGACATACCGGTGCCATTGTCGCTGGCAGAAACGGTGACATAAGAGCCCGGCGTCAATTCTTCGTGCTTATCTGTAAAAATTTCATCAAGTTCACGATTGGCAGTTTCGATCATTAACCGGCCGCCATGTGGCAACGCATGGCGTGAATTGATGGCAAGGTTAAGCAGGGCATTCTCTAATTGCCCGCTATCAACTTTGGTTAGCCACAAATCTTTCACCAGATTTGTTTGAATTTCAACGTCGACGCCAATTGTACGTTCCGCCAGCTGACAAAAATTCGGGATAACGTCATTAATGTTAGTCACCTCTGCAAAAAGGTCCTGCTGTCGGGAGAAGGCGAGCAATCTCTTCGTTAAATCTTCCCCTCGCGTGGCAGCACCCAACGCCAAAGAGATACTTTTTTGGCGATGCTCGACGCTTAAATTATCATCCCCGAGCAATCCTACGCTGCCTATGATGGCGGTTAGGATATTGTTGAAATCATGCGCGATACCGCCGGTAAGTTGGCCTACTGCCTCCATCTTTTGACTTTGCAATAGACGTAGTTCGGCAGCTTTTTCATTTGAAGTGTCCACTGTGAAACAGCCGACGCCGGTTATTTTACCGTGCTGATCCAAGACCGGAAACTTGGTGATACGGATGAAATCAATTGGCAAATGACTACGAACCACTTCGTGGTCGATCGTCACTGCTTTGCCTGATTGAATGACTTGACGGTCCAACGCCGCAAGCTTGGTGGCTATTTCAATTGGGTAATTCTCGGCAAGGGTTTTGCCGACAAATTGATCTCTCGGCGCTGCAAAAAATCGTTCATAGGTCTCATTGGCAAGGACAAGGCGACCATCCATGTCATTTAAGTCGACTGAAAGAGGCGAGTTGTCGAGGATAGCGCGAAGTTGGGCTTCGCTTGCCGCCAACTCTTGTTCAGCTTTTTTACGTGCATCAATGTTGACGAAGGTATTTTGCCGCGCTGGTTTGCCTTCCCAATTTATGTTGCGCGCATAACCTTCGATCCAAACGAGGTCTCCATTCGGACGCTGGGCTTGGAATTCGATATAGTTTTCACCGCCTTCATCCCGATACTTGGAAATTCGTTCCTGTTCAAATTTGGGAAAAAGGCGATGGACCGAAAGCCCGAACATTTGTGGCAATTCGAATCCGTGAATTTTAGCAGCTGTCGCATTCGCGTAGACGATTTTCGCGTTCTGATGCACGATCACACCTTGAACCGAGCCATCAACTAAATCACGATACTTTTCTTCACTATCGCGTAAATCACGCGTGCGTTCCTCAACAATGTGCGCAAGATCGTCTTGGTGCCGTGCCAGTCTTTCTTCTGTGCGTTTCTTCTCGGTCACATCGATGACACTGACCGGCACATTTTTAAATTCTTCCGGTGATTTTGGGATCGGCATCGTTACGATCACCCAGATATCATTGCCGGCAAATGTATTGTGATTTACTTCGGCGTGAAATCTTTCTCTCCCCTCCCAGATCGCAACGAGCTCTTCTAAAAACAGCTCATCGGCGCTCTCCGGCAATATTTTATCGAGGGAGCCAAGCAATTGTTCGGCGGAGCTGGCTTCAAACAGCCGAACGGTTGCATCGTTTACGTGATTGACAGTTATGCTACGGGCGAGTTCGCCGATCAATTCAGGATGGTTATTCAAATGAGATCTCAGATCATTCACACCTTCATTCCGTAGCCGAACAAATGTTTCATGCACAGTTGTAAAATCTTCATCCCACAGGCTTATATCGGCAGTATCAAAAATTTGCCGATATCGCTGTTCGCTGTCGTGCAGGGCGGTTTCAGCTGCTCTTTTTTCGGTGATATCGATCACCAGAGACATGATCGCGGGCTTCCCAGACCAGTCAACGCGGCGAACGTAAGTTTCTATCCATAACTTCCGACCATCTCGGCTGACACCCTCGTAAACATAATGGTCAGGTACGTTTTCACTCTTCAGTCGCTTAAGGGCGTAATCCTGCAACCTTATCTGCTCTTCAGGTGCAAAATTGGGCAATATACTTTCAAGCGCAAGGACTTCTTCGACGCAGCTGAAACCAAAGATCTGAGCCCATGCATTGTTGACCATCAATGGTTTGAATTCTCGATGAACTACAATGCCTTGCAATGCGCATTCGACCAATTCACGGTAGTGAGCGTCACCCAACTGCTGTCGCGGCGATCGTGACAGAATATCAATTGCAGCCCTCGTGTTTTCGTCGTTCATTTGTTCCGATTTACAATGAAATGTTCGCGATTATCTTCTATCCAACAGCGAGTAATAGATTAGTGAGTTTCGGCTGGAAAATACAAGATGCTAATACTATTTAACAACTTCGACTTAACAATCTTATAACTTATCGTGAATTCAACAAATCTGACCGGCTCCAGGCCGTGATCGGCCTATTTTCCATGCCTAGAATATTAAACAACAAAGATGTTTATCAACGTTTCCGTTTAACGATGACATTGGGTTTGCGTCGGGAGGGGATGTAAGAGCGGAATTTGTTATTTTGGGCTACGCGGACACGGGAATAATGCAGGGCCAATTGCTGACGATGGGCGCGCTGGACCCGGCGTTGGCTTAATGCATCATCACGCCGTCTCACGTATTGCGTGCGCGCTTCGTGACGCTGAAATTCCCGACGCTGACTGCGGGCGACATTCCAGTTTTTCATGACCTTTTGTTTGTATCGGTTACCAAACTTCGGGGTCGCGGAATGATACCGCGCAATTGTCTTGCCCCAGGATTTGTGTTCCGTTTTCAGCTTGGCAAGGAATTGCGCCGCATATTCGACATTGGTGTTTGGATCGAAGGCTTCCTCCAAACTATGAAAGGCTTGCGGGTGATATTTTAAATTAATCTGCATACAGCCGACGTCGATATTCTTGACCCCGCGCCGTTTCAACGCCTGCACATCGGCAATCGCGTCTGCTTTGCTGGCGTGATAGCGGCCTTTGCCTTCGGAATAGACCGTCCACGGCCAGGGCGCGAATTTTTTTGTTTCTGGATTGGTATATCCACTTTCGGTTAGACCAATGGCGCCTAACAGATTACGCGGGACCCGGTATCGCTGTTCAAGTTTTGCCATCGGCGCCCGGCAGGCATCCCCGGTGGCACTTACGGCCAGTTTTGGTGACATCAAACCGGCAGCACTCACCAGCGCAAATAGCAATCCGAACAAAATAACTCGTCCAAATAGGAACATTATTCCTCTTATATCAAATCCTCTGCTTTCACCTGACCCAACGCATCAATCAAAATTGTCAAACGCGCCGCGACTTCGGCAAAACAGTCCAGTTTTTCATAACTCGTTTCATCCATATAGGTGGCGCGATTGAGCTCTATTTGCAAACTATGCACGCCTTTTCCGGGACGACCGTAGTTATAAGTTGTAAACCCGCCAGCATAGGGCGCATTGCGCCCAACGCTGAAGCCCTGATCGCCAAGCACATTCTGGGCCAAAGTCGTCAATTTTGGCGAGCAAGTGGTGGAAAACCGATCGCCCAGCACTGCATCGGCGCGGCGAACACCGATATCCCGGTCCAACGGTCCGCCGATAGACGGCATGGAATGGCAGTCTATTAGGATGCAAAAACGATGGCGCCGAACCGCATTTTGGATCAATTGGCGTAAATTTTGGTGATAGGGGTGATAAAGTCGGCGAACGCGATCTTCTGCGTCCTGAAAATTCAGCTTTTCGCGGTAGATTTCGACCCCATCGGACACGATACGCGGAATTGTGCCCAGGCCGCCGATGACCCGTATCGAACTGGCATTGACATGGCTCGGCAGGCGGTCGTGAAACATTATCGGGTCCAGCTCGTAGGGTTCCCGGTTCGGATCAAGGTAGCTGCGGCCAAAACAGGCTTTTAATAGCGGTGCCCCATGGGCCGGCGCCGCGGCATAAAGCGCATCGACATGGCTGTCTTCCGATTGCCGCAAGGCGTGCAGGTCAACATTTGCTTCGGCGACAAAATCGGCAGGATAATATTGCCCGCTATGGGGCGACGCAAAGACCACGGCGCCTTGCTCTCCCGGCGGTTCTTCCAAGATAAAAGGCGGGGGCGCTTGCTTATCCGCCATTGCTGTTATCGAAGCTGCGTCCATCACTCAAATATACGGTTACTTGCTGGCCGGTTGTTTCTGCTGGCGTCAGAATTAGCATAGAATTCTGCTAGCCACCAACCGTGATTGCATAAAATTAACAGGATCTGGTCGCCAATCAAGCGCTCCTCAAGCCTAAATATTCACCTTGCCGTCATAGAAATGCTTGCGTCCTGAGGCACTTTCCCATATATCCGCAAGCGCGCATCGCCCTCCACTCTTGGATCGGCCATTCTGCGCGCCCGTGGGTCCATAGCTCAGTTGGTTAGAGCGCTGTCTTGACATGGCAGAGGTCACAAGTTCAAATCTTGTTGGACCCACCATTACGCTTTCCGCACAAAAGCGCATAACGCCAGAATTTTTTGCATTAGGTGGTATTTGTTTGCATAGCAAACTGCGAGAGCCGGCAGGTGAAGCGTGAGTCGGATATCAGTTTCTGTTATTGGCAATACATGTGTGGCTAGTTAGCTTTTGGAGCAAATCTTTTCGCACAAAAAGACCAAATCTACTCGAAAAACAAAGTCTATTCGATCCGATGTACTCGAAATTTCCGGTGGAATTCAATTTCTGTGCCGCAAAGATGGCGAATGCATAACCTTTGTGGCGAAATTCTACGCTCTCGAGTTCAAGCGACATTCGATAGATTGCGGCCGAGATCGGCACGGCTGCGATATTGTACTTTGAAAGTGCGTAGTCGTAATCCCACTTATTGTGGCCAATGACATCACTTTTTGCGGGTAATCGCGCGATATAGGGCTCGGCTTTACCAAGAAAATCAACAACATGGAAGTCCGGTAAATGATAGGCGATACCTAAATTATGTAACCCGATTGACCCGTCCTCGGGGACCAAGCTTTGATTGATGATTGTCGCCAATCCGAGTTGATTACCGAGAGATATTTCCATAACACTTCGTTCTTTGGAAATCTTTTGCGAAACCACCCGATAAATCGGATATAAGCAAAATACGCAGACAATTAACGCCGGAATAAACAACGGCAATCGATTAATGAGTAATAGTGCTGTAATTGGCAACAATACGAGAAAAAATCTTCCGCCGGAGAATACGTCGCCACCTATAAAAACAATAAATACAACATGTGCAAGACACGAAATTAGGATTACTTTTTCGCGGACGTCCAATTTCTTCCATACACACAGCAGACAAACCAGCGCAATCGGTACATACCCTGATTTCATCGGATTAATTACGTATTTTATGCCAAGACTGATCCTATTTTCAATTCCTGTAGATTTCAAAAAAAATGTGTTAGGCACAAATGAATCATAGTAATAATCCATTAGAAATAAATATGTAACGGGTATTATAACTATAGGAGACAAATATAATAAATATTTTGATAATAAATTTCTATCAATAACGATAATAAGTCCAATAAAAACAACTATAGTTAAAAAAGATATATCTGAACGAAAAATAAACGAGATAGATATTAAATATATTCCAAATATGTATTTTCTAAAATCATCGTTCTTATTCTGAAGTATAAGGAAAAATCCTAAATTTACTGACAGTAATTGCGGTATGTGCTCCCATCCGGTAGCTGCGTAAACTAAACTTGAGTTTGAAAAGCATATGAGGATGATTAGCAACAGCTTCTTGTGCGGTTTGGCGAGTTGCTTTGCAAAGAAATAAGTCAATGCTGGAATAGCCATTGCTGATATGACGGAAATGACAATGACCGGAACGAATCGAGTATCAGGCAGCATAAATATCGGCGATATAATGATCGGCCAAAACAGCGAAGTATTCGCAGCGACAGCTTCGGACACGTTGAAATAGGGAACCGAATAACGCCAGAAATTGGCGGCGACCCGCAGAGTAACCATGGAATCGTCCGTTAGATGAGCCACTGGTGGAAACACCGTGGGACCGACGCTTAGTTGGACCGTAAATAGAAGAAACCCGGCAATCGGCAATACAAACAAGGCAAACAACAAAGGTTTGCGTAAATGACGAAAACTAACTGACATGTCCTGACAATCCTTCAATCTTGTGGTTATGTTATCTAGATGACACCACCAAAGGAACCAAATATCTGTTGTCCGACCTCCATTTAATTCAAAGGGTTAGCGGTCGTTTGTTTGGCAGGTTTGAAAAGCTTGCCTTTTTTTAGTCATTTCCCGATGATATCTTCATAAATGACCAATCTTCTTAGAATGAGTGGCAGGGATGTGATGAAGATATTGAGAAATCTAATATTGATGGTTTTAGCAATCGCGCTTTGGACTTCGTTGGCGGCGGCTGGTGGGGTGATCAAATTGCGCCCGGCAAGTCCGCAACCGGCGGCGGATAAACTGAAACCAGGCCTGGCGGTCGGTTATGTTTACCGGGAGGTAAGATGGCTCGACGATGCGGAAGGGTACCGCTCCTATGTATCGGCGAAAAACCGAAAAACCATAAAAGGTTTCATGTATGGCGACACGAGCCCCGGCGAAAAAACCCTGACCAGCGACGCCGACGAATATGTCATTGCCTTTATCGAAGGCTACATGCATTTCGAAGCCGGCACCTATGATCTGGAATTCCAATCCAACGATGGGGTGCGGGTACGGTTGGGTGGCGTCGAAGTATACGAAAAGGATGGGCGCTTTAAATGTGCGACCGAAGGTGCCGTTACTGTAAAGGCCCCGAAAACTGGTTGGTATGTCGTCAAAACACTTTATTTCAACCGAAAATTCACATCCTGTCTCGACCTTAGTATTCGCAGCAAAGGCGGCGATTGGGATTGGACGGAAGAAAATATATACGCCCATATGCCAAAATAATGTGCGTTTGGATCACCTCGGCCAACGTTTGAAAGACTTACCGTGAAATTTTTGCCGCAGGCGGCCGTGTTTCTGTCTGCCGCTTTCCTGGGTGGCTCCTTCGTTGCGACCCGGGTGATGATGGCCGAGGCGACGCCCGGCACGCTGGCTTTCTTGCGCTATGGCACCGCTTTTGTTTGTTTGTTGCCGTTCATCCGGATTGGCCAATACCGGCAATGGCGCCGGCGCGACCTCACGACCGTGTTCATTATCGGATTGTTACAATTTGGCGTCTTCCACTACTTAATCAATTCCGCTCTGGCTATCATTCCAGCCTCGCGTGGCGCCGTTATTTTCGCCTTGATCCCTATTTTGACAATGGCGATTGCGGCAGTCTTCCGCACAGAAAGATTGCAAGCGGGCAAACTATTTGCCGGCGGTCTGGCGGTTTTGGGGGTGGCAATCGCCTTGAGCGAGAAAGCATTCGCCAGCGATGGGGCATCAGCAACCTGGGTAGGCGAAGGACTGTTTGTTGCCGCCGTGCTCTGTGGCGCGACTTACAATTCGCTCTCCGGGAAGCTGTTAATCAGCTACGGCACGATGCCGGTAACAATTCTAGCGATGGGTTGCGGAGTTTTGTTTACCGCTGTCACAGCGGTCGAGGAGGGTTTGCTGCAGGCCTGGCCGGATTATAGCGCCAAAGGTTGGATGCTGGTTTTTTATCTGGCTATTCCAGCCGGTGCGGTTGCTTTTTATCTTTTTAATTGGGGATTGCGAAGATTGTCACCTGCCGGTGCGGCGATATTCGTGCCGGTGGCGCCGATGACTGCGACCTTGCTTGGCGCTCTTCTATTAGGGGAGGAAATTTCGCCACTATTTGTCGTCGGTTTATTTTGTGTCTTGCTCGGGATCTACCTGATCAATCGGTCGATGTCGCGATATGAGTCAAGCTAATGGGGGCACCAATTCCGGACGTCCCGACCATTCCCAACCAAGCATGGTACGGGAGATACCCAACAACATCCCATGGGTGGATTTCGGATGCACCCACAGGCCTTCTTTTTCATCCTCTATCGCGCCACTTCTGGCTGTCAAACTGGCATTGCTGGCAAGCAGATGATCGCGTAGTCCGCCAACATCGTCACATTCGACATAACACATATACAAACTGTCGCCATGACGGTCGACGAAACGTCGCATCGTTGTGTCAGTCCCCGGCATCGCCTGGCTTAGTTCAATGCGGTCTAGGCGGTGCGGCGGATCGAACAGGGTCAGAGTGCCCTGATAGCCGAAGCGCGCGCTGCCAATTTCAGAAAACTTTTCGCGGTCGAGTTGAAACAGTTTCGCGAGATGTTTCGCGACGATTTTCCAATCCGTGTCCAACGTGTGGGTCGCCTCATAAAAAAAGCTGATCCGGCCAACCCGACGCCGCTCGACCAACGACGAAATTACCATTGGAAACCCGTATGTATGCTCGACGTGCAAATAAATCTGGTCATGGTCGCGATGGTAGGGAACTCCGATCGCCGTCAAATGGTTTGTTAATTCCTCAAGGCGGCTGGTGGCGTAACCGGCGCGCATCAAACCTTCGCCACGTCGATCAAGAAAATCTTGTGTCGGTCCCGCGCCGGTCGGGCAGCAAAGCTCGAGTTCACTTTCACCAAGCGATAGAACCCTTTTTTGGGCTTGTAGATAATCGCTATGCACGTCGCGATTTGTTTCTGCTGCAAACAGTTGTGCGAAAGTGGCCTCTGCATCATCCAAATTTCGCACCGCCAATTGCATGCGGTCGACACGTTCCAACATTTCCGGTTTCCTTCTTTGTCGATTGCCGGTCAAATTATTTGTGGAAGATGATGAAGCGACGGGCGACATAGTTAAAAATGAAACTGCCACCGGCGGCAAATACTTTCGAGATGACCGGGTCAAATCCGATCAAGTCTGTCGCTACCCAAATGATGAATTCATTGACGACAAGGGCACCAAAGCCAATAACTACGAAGCCGACAAACTCCACCGATTTGCTGTCGAAGCGCCGCTTGTCGAAAATCCATCGGACCGAACCGAAATAGGCGAAAATCGAGCCGATGGTAAATGAAATCGGATTGGCAACAAGGTGATGGATGCCAAGGGATTTGGTCATCAACGCAAAGAGGCCAAAATCTATCGCCAAAGCGACCAGAGATACCAACAAATAAAGCGTGATGAACCGCACTTCTACCCGGGCTTCCAATCGCGATTTTTGCTTTGGATCTTGTCTGGGCGGGGGAGTGTCGACGATCATGAACCCACTAACTCTATCGCTACATGGCTTGAAATGACCATAACACAAGCAGTCGCCAATCCAAGAATGGATTGACGGGTAAACTTAATCCAGCACCTGACCCGTCAAGACAATGGACAAACTCGATAAACTATTGGATCGTGTGGGTGATTCATCGGTAACCTAGCGTTTGCCGATGCCCCACGAAGCCGAATAATTGCAGGTCCGAGAAGCGACATGCGGATGAGCGTAGGCGGGCGGATTGCCCTAACAATTGGTGTCATGGTCTTATTGACCGTGGCCGCCGGTCTGGCCACCTACTTTGCTGCAAAGCGGTTGGAAGGCGGTATTCAGCGTTATGCCAATGTGGACGCACCGAGAGAGCGGGCGGCCTTCCAAATGCAGACAAATATGGCGGAATATGGCCGATTGGTTACTCTTGCAGCGTCGAGTGCTGATGAGTTGCCGCCGGAACTGAGCGACGTGGCGGCGCGTTTCGAGGCGGCCGCGACCACGTTCATGAAGCTGCCGGGAAACGTCGAACTGACTGGTCTGGGCTATGAATTGCGTAGCCGCATCCGACAATTGGATGGCCAGGCGCGCTTGGTACTTTCTTCCGATGGGACCGATCGCCGCCGGGCGTTTCGGGATTTTCAGCAGCAATTCACCGACATTTCCAAATTATTGCGCGAAGAAATTCTGCCAGTAGTTCAACAGCGCGGATCAAAAAGCGTTTTCGTTTTCCAAAGCCTGTCGCGTCAACCGGCACTCGTGCTTGCCTTAATGGTCGCGGCCGCATCTTTGTTGGGTTCGATGGCGGCGGTGGTTTTATTGCGCGGCGTGGTATATCCGCTCTCTAATATATTGTCGCAAACCACCGATTTTGCGGCGCAGGGCCATGATGGCCTGGTTGAAGTCGTTGGCGACGACGAGCACGGGCAACTGGCCGCCGCGATCAATGTTGTGTTGGAGCAAAAGCGAGCTAGCGAGCAGGCAATAGAAGACATAGCCCATCGTGATCCGCTGACCCGCTTGCCGAATCGTCAGTTATTCCAAGAACGCTTGGCGGAAATGGTTGGTCATGCCCGCCGCATTGACCGGCAGACCGCGGTTTATATCATGGACTTGGATAATTTTAAGGATCTGAATGATTCTTTAGGCCACGCCGCGGGAGACGAGCTATTGCTCAAGGTGGCGGAACGCCTGAAACGTGTCTCCCGGGATACTGACATTGTCGCCAGATTGGGTGGCGACGAATTCGCCATTATCCAAACCAATATCGACCATCCCGATGGTGTATTGGCCTTTGCCGATCGCGTTATCAACGCCCTCACGGCGGAGTATGAAATTTTCGAAAAAGTGCTGCATACCACAGTGAGCCTTGGAATAACGATATTTCCCGATGACGACACCCATGCGCCGCAGCTTTTACAGAATGCTGAATTAGCTCTTTATCGGGCCAAACAGGATGGCCGCGGTCGCTTTCAACTGTTCGATGCGACGATGCAGGAATTGGCGCAGAAACGCCATGCGTTGGAGCAAGAAATTCGTATAGCCCTGGATAACGACGATTTCGAAGTACATTATCAACCGCGCTATCGGGTCGCCGACCGCACCATCGTAGGTGCCGAAGCGCTAATCCGCTGGACCCATAAAGAACGCGGTCCGATTTCGCCGGGCGAATTTATCCCCATCGCTGAAAGCAGTGGCTTGATCACGAAGATCACAGAATTTGTGGTGCAACGGGCAAGCAAACAAATGGCTATTTGGTCTACGACGACTGGTCTTCCCCTCAGCATTTCAATAAACCTTTCGCCTGTGGATTTTCGCCGCCCCGACATCGTGCAATATATTGAGCAATGTTTGGTTGCCGCCGACTTGTCGCCAAGTCAGCTCGAAATCGAAATTACCGAAGGTATGGTGATGTATGGTGCCGAGTTAGTACGAGAACGGTTGACCGAACTGCGCGCGTTGGGTGTTTCTCTGGCGATTGATGATTTTGGCACCGGCTTTTCGTCGATGAGTTACCTGAAGACATTCCCCGTCGACAGCCTGAAAATCGACCAGTCATTTGTTGCTGGGATACCGGCGCAACGCGAGGACATTGCCATTACCATGGCGATTATCCGTCTGGCCCATAGTTTGCAACTGACGACAGTCGCCGAAGGGGTTGAAACGGACGCGCAATTCGAATTCTTAAGTCGTCGAAATTGCGACCAGGTTCAAGGTTTTCTGTTGTCGCGGCCTATTCCGGCGGACGCTTTCGCGGCCTTACTAGCTGAGCAGGAGCCGGTGAATGCGGCCCAGGAAGACGCAGGCTGATGTTACGCGGGGGACGCGGCTAATGTTCTGCCGTCGCCTCTAATTTCGCTCGAACGGCGGCGATTGCGTCCGTTAGTTCCCCTGCCGCTGCGGCCGCCTCAGCTTCATCCAACAACTGTAGCGCTTCCTTTTTTTCGCCGGATTGAACAAGCGTGGAAGCCAAATTGAACTTCAACCGGGCATCGTCCGGCCGCAACGCCAGCGCTTCGCGGTAGAGAACCAATGCCGCTTCCAACTTATTTTGAAGCCGTAAAATGGCCCCTAGATTTGCTTTTGCATTGACGTGAAGGGGTGCGCATTCAATGGCCTTGCGCAAGGCCGTTTCCGCCGCCTCAAATTCCTTTTGCTGGGCCAGTGCATTGCCGAGATTATAATGACCATCGGCAAATTCAGGATCGATCTGGATGGCCCGTTGCAGTTTCTCGATCGCGCCCTCCAAATCCCCCATCGCCAGCAGAGCGACGCCATAATTGCTATGGTATTTGGCAACCGTGTCGTTCAATTCAACGGCCTGCTCAAGATGCTCACAGGCAGCCGAAGCTTGGCCCAGTTGCAAAGCCGCCAGCCCCAACAGATGAATGGTTTCGTCGTGGTCTGGCTGTTCTCCCAATACTGCCCGATAGATCGCCTGCGCTTCGCTGACTTTGCCCTGTTGTTGCATTTGTCGGGCCTTACTGACTTCGCTTTCGATATCCATTTTACTCTCTCTGGTCTTACATCTGTGTTTGCTGATTTAAAACACTCGGTTTTTCACGAGGCTTGTGATGATTCATATTTGTGTTGCGAAATGTAGCTGGTCCGAAGTCCTACCGGCTTGAATTTAGTTTATACTTGTCATCCAGTCGTCGGGTATTGAGAGCCAAGGACATTTGCTGGTGTTCGACAAGGTTAAGCCTGGCTCGGCCAACGGCACATCAGTGAAATTACCGGCCGCTATTCCGATCAGTCCATCAAATGCACTGCTTTCCCAGAACAACGTCGATCCACAGTTGTTGCAGAAATGTCTTTTTTGTGGATTGTCACTGTTTACAACATAAGTATAAAATTCGCCCTCTGTTTTGTCGACATTCTGCGGTCGAAAATAGGCCGACCAAGCAAAGGCACTGCCGGTTCTTTTCTTGCAGTCTTCGCAATGGCAAATTCCCTGAAGAACAGGTTCTGCATTAACTGTGATTGTGAGTTGTTGGCAGCAACATCTTGCAGTTCTTGTCATTGGGCGTCCTTCCGACGCAATAAATGTTGACCCTATCCCAAAGAATGTTACTGAGATATTTCTCGCTTTGCAAACCCCACCCTATCGGTTATAAGCTTGGCGAAATGGTGTAACGCTTTTACTTATTTCTCGCTAAAATGTAGCTAGGTTGGCGGATGCATCTAAACTACAAACCGGATTTCTTTTTATAAATCAAAGGTTTGGGCGCATAGCTCAGTTGGCAGAGCAGCTGACTCTTAATCAGCGGGTCGCAGGTTCGAGCCCTGCTGCGCCCACCATTAAAAAGCCCTGGAAATCTACGGTATTTCTGGGGTTTTCTGTTTGGAACAATGGCGGAATATTAACTATTACCCTACGTTTGGCCATTTCGGATTTCCTTGAGCGAGCGGTCTTGATATGCCGAACTCACCGATTACAATAAATTTTCCGCCAACAGGCGCTCGGTGAGCGATACCAGATGGCCGGTAATCTGGGGGACCGCCACGATCTCCGGAAATTGTCCTTTCGCAATCGGCCCAAGCGCCAGTATTCGACGGTTCGCATGCCCATCAGCCCGCAAAGTTTCCGACCGTTCATTGACCGCCAAACCGACACCGGTGACATCCGCGACCAGCAGACCTTCCGATATTGTGTTCTGGAATAACGCGATATCAGATTTGCCTGGATCCGGATTCGGACCGGTACAATTGATCACATAATCAAACGTTTGAGAAACTGCCTGCACCTGGCCGCGATGTCGTAGCTGGACTTGCAGCCGATTTTTGGCAACGGAAATATCGATCACGCGCGCGGCATGCTGTTGCAGACGACCGGCACGTAATCTTTGTTCAATGATTTGATGAATTTGTGGTGCTAGACGGAAACGGTGGCTATCGTAAAATGGTTTCAGATGCCGAATGAAGCGCCGCCTTTCGATCAAGGATAAGCGCGGCCAGATATAGTTCGCGGCGTCGCGGACGGCATCAAGCGCATCATGCCAGTTCTCTCCTCGCAACCTTGCCGCCGCCGCATCGGCGCGCACCCAGGCAAGTATCTGTGCCACCTTTGTTGCTTCGCCGTGTTTCTGTATGAGAATAGGTGTTTCCTGGCTGAGACGCCGCAGCAGTTCTTCAATGCCTGGGAATTCGCCCTGAACATGGGGCAGCAAACCACGTCTGGAGATCATCGTGATCTGCCCGCGATGGCCGCATCGGGTCAGAGATGCGACCATGTCGACAGCGGTCAGACTGCTGCCGATTAACAATATGTCGCTATTGTGCTGGATTTGTTCGAGCCTGTTTTCCGCCCAAGGATTACTGATGTAATGAGAATGTCGCAAAACTTCGGGCGCTGCCGACCATGATATCGAGGGCTTTTCGTTGCCGAGGCAGAGGATAGCGAGATCACATACAAGCTCGCCGTTTTTTTCCAGTTCTATATTTACCGAATTGTTTTGCACCTGAAGATGCAGGGCCTGATCCCAATAATGAGCGATGTTCGAGCCTGAGGCATTTTTCTTAACTGCGGCGGCGAATTCGCCGGCCATATATTCAGCGAAGGTTTTCCGCATGGCATAGAACTGACCATCGTCGCCCTCCCCCTCGGGATCGTGGCGGCGATTATTGCTGTCGCGCAGCCAACGTGGAAAATCATCAATGGCGTCGGGGTGAAACACCATCAAGCTATCCTGCACATTCAGTCGCAACATCGGATCTTCGGTGCTATATGCCGCGCCAGCACCGATTATCGAGCGCGGTTCGATGATCGCAATTTCCAAAGGTTGCTGTGCGTGTTTGGCAAAATGAATAGCCGTCGCCGCGCCGCTAAACCCACCGCCGACTATGACAATTCGTCGTCGCAATCTTCGCCTCCGGAGATTTTATTTTTTACCCTTACTTAGTTCGGGTGGATCTCATTAATATTGCGCCTGGGTCTATCAACCCATTGGCAGCCAACGTTGTCTTCGTGGTGTTTAGGTATGCGAGCTTAATATCGTTTATCTTCGGTTGCCCATCTGAGGAATTCTCGGCGTTGCAATAAAATTGCAATTCGACGCGTGTTGGGATCAATAAACATATTGGGCACCCACTTTGGACCGACCGTAAAAATTTTACCAAATAGCTCAAACTCATGCCCTTTCGGCTTCTCGCCTATTACGTTGGAATTGAGACGGAAATAGGTCGAAGGGAATTCTTGATGCTTTGCAGGCTTAATGGTTCCGTCTTCTACTTTATAGGGCCGTACTACTATTGAGCCATCATCCGTATTCCACTTAGAAAGCCCGACATCAATTGGCCGTTGCTTCATACGAAACAATCTCCAAACTTCTCTAACGGGTTTCACTTGCATCAACTGTGAGGTAAAATTACCCGTCTTGAAATGCTGTTTTGCATTGTCTTGGAATTCCACAGTGGCAAAAGATTCAGAAATATTAGGGATTCCATGCCACACAGTTTCATCGATTTCTACGACAAGATATTGTCTATAATCAATAGAGCGTTTTCCTGTTTTTCTTGTACGCTCTGACACATCGCTTTTCAAACTCGCTTCGATGGGTGCAATTGCTGGATCGTCTTGTTCTCGGTCAAAAGGTTTTGCTTTGTCATCCTTTTGCGCTGAAATGGATAGCGCAATATTATTTCGAGAAGCGTTTGTGGAAGTTATCTCCGTAAACTGGCTAGGAATTCCTGGACCCTTCCACAGCCAAATGCGCATCTCATTAATTGGCACGCCATTGCTAAAGTCACGTTCCGTGCTCTTACCGTCAGCTCCGCCTTTAGGGCAGAATTTAGGCAGATAGGGGACTAAGGCGTAATTGTTATCCGGCAATTCAAAACCAGCTTGCCTCAATGTTTGATGATATGAGACGTGAGCTCTTTTCTTAGCTTGAGTGACTCTGCCCAAGCAGGAGACTGAGCGGCTAGATTGGTATGTTCGGCCTGAAGCTGTCAGGCTAAATGTAACAGTATAGTCGAAATTCTTGTGGCGTGCAGCAGTCAACAAAATCGACCGATTTTCAAAAATCCCAACATAGCCTATTGCCAAAAGCGCGACACCGAGCAGTAGAATTCCGGTTTTGTTAAACCTTATATACTTCCCTGCGTAGAGATATCGTATTGCGAATATCTTCCGAAGTATTTCAATCCAATTATCATTTATTCCTTCCGATTTGACATGCTCAAAGAATTCCGATCTGGATTTTGATCCGGAAGTGACAGCTTTGAATTGCTCTGTCAAAATGGCTGATATCGTTGCAATGCCCAGCAGTACAACTGAGTACTTTAAGAAATGTAAGATTTGTACCAGTACCCTGCCGTCGATTTCCACATAACGGTAGATTTGGGATGAAAGGCCGGTCATGGAGTAAAGGCACATGATTGGTATAAGGACTACAACAGCGGCCATTGTAGTCCGAAATCCAGACCCACTCGATTTGTACCATAGCTCCTGAATGTTAATGGTTTTCCCAGAAATAATAAGCGGCAATATTGGAATGATGCGTGCGAAAGGAATGGCTATAGGTAGAAGGTAAATCCCTTTGATTAAGCCGAAAGTCGCGACTCTTGTTAGCAAACCCGACCATCCAACAGCAGCAAACATAATCATTGGGACTATTAGTCCGAAAATCTCAGCGACACCTACCAATTTCATTAGATAGTTGACAGTAACGATGGAAAGCTTGGCTGCACCAACCCATGATAAGCAGACCAAAAGGCCAACTATTAAGTATCCGGAAAATTTCTGACCAGAAAAACGCCACAATTTCTGGAAGACCGATTGGTGATTATCTTGTGCATTAATATATGTATTGAAGCAAAAGAAACTAAATACAACATAAACAATTGTGAGTATTTGGGGTCTAAACCACCCAAACAGCGCTGGGTTCGTCGACATTGTCCAACGTGCAAATAGGTCAATCGCTAGCAAAATTAAACTGTGAAGAATGACCAGCGTAGCGATCGTCGATTTATAATGCCATACCTGCTTTATCGAGTTCTTTACTGACGTCCAAATACTAAAATTCATTTGAAGCGAATACCCTTAAAAAATACATAATCTTGAGTTGTTCAAACTCTATTGCAAACTAGGATGTTGAGCTAGCATTAATTTGATGCATACCTAAGTCACTACAGTAAATGTCGGAGTTAAAATTTTTGCCAGAAGATCTATACAACGCATTTGACGATCACGGATTTGATGAAAACTCGTGCTTTCTCTGTGGAACTCATCTTGATGGGTCGAACAGGTCGGATGAGCATGTGTTTCCGAAATGGCTGCAACGTCGCTTTGGGTTGTGGACTCAAACAATCACATTATTAAACGGTACAACTATCCCGTATCGAAGTTTAAAAGTGCCCTGCTGTATAGAGTGCAACAATGAGCATTTATCGGTATTAGAGAATTCGATTAAGACAAAGTTATTTGCTGACAACGAAAAAAAAGATACTCCTGGCAGTCTTGAACTATTTCAGTGGGTTGCCAAGATATTCTTCGGGATTATTTTTCGCGAAGTGCTTCTGCCTTCTAACCGAGCCGATGAGAATTCGGAATCGATACTTGACCGTAGAAACTTAAAGAATTTCAAAGCACTGCATCTTTTTCTACAATCCATTCGCGTGCCGATGCACTTTGGCTCTACGTATGCAGATTTTCCTGCTTCGATATTCTTATTTGATCTTCAATCTCCGAAAACTCAATTTGCTCAGTTTGATTTTCAAGACGACATCATTTACCAAACAATTTTCCTCCGTTTGGGCACAGTGGGCATACTCGCTGCATTTGATGGAGGTGCGGTAGATTTTGAAATTGGAGAACGGGTTTTCCGGAAATACACGCATCAAAAACTTCACCCCAATCAATTTGAGGAGCTGGGGGCAACTTTGTTTTATAAGGCATATCTGTTCCAGAAAAATCCTCTGTACTACACTGTAGAAGCCAAAGGAAAATACTTCGTATCTTTAATTTCGATGGACAATCCAAACACCAATACTTGGGTTGATGAACGAGTGTTAGACGACGGGCGAATTGTGGTTAAGGCAACGATGCCCGAAGGTGCTGAAGACAAGCCGACATTTGGTAAGTGGGATATGGAAGAATACCGAATATTCCTTGCGAGATTCCTGCACTGGCCAATAGCTCAAATAGAAGCCGACTCTGAGAAAATAATGAGTTTGTTGGTAGACGAAAAAGGCGACTTCCTGCGCGTAGATATTGAACAATTGCCATGGAGGGGCGTGCCATGACCAATCGGTACGCGAAACTGTGATTAACTGGCCTACCAAAAATATTGACCCAGGTGACCACACCGGCAGCGCAAGTCGTCACTCTTGACCACGTTGTTGCCGGGCGCATTACTTCCATCATCAATCCGAACGGCTTCATCGCCGGTCAGCTAATGGTTTTTTTCAGAGTCTGTCGGTGATTTTGAATGGGCGCAATAATTCAAGAATCAGTTATGCGACCAGTTGTCGGGATCGTCTGAATTGCTAGGCGACAGCCCCAAAATATCGCCCGCCGTCGAACAACCGAGGCCGAGGACGGTGCGGTTGGCGTAGCTGAAATAGGCCGACACCTGATTAATCTCAAGGATTTCGCCGTCGCTAAATCCTCGATCGCGCATTTCCGCGACCATCTGTTCCGTCACCTCCGACGGTGTCTGGGTCAGTATTTTCGCATAATGGAGAGCGGCTTTTTGCTTTTCGTCGAACGGCCCGGTATCGATCGCATCGCCGTCGATGGCGCTGCGAATAGCTTGGGCGCGATCATTGTCGTCCAGCAATCGGACCAGTCCCTGAAAATGATGCTCGACACAATAACTGCAACGATTGAGGCGGCTGACCCAAACGCCAATCGTTTCGAGAAACCATTTCGGTACCTGGTTAGCGGAATGGTGGAGGACATATTTATAGATCGCCATATGGCCTTCCATGGTGTGCGGTCGCAAGCTATGTGACATCATGATGTTGTCGACATTGTTGTCCGGACCCTTAATGCGATCATAAAGCCGCTTCAATCGACCGGTCGCCTCTTCATAGGGGACGGTGTGTATCCAGGCCATATTTGTTCCTCCAGTTTTTAGTCCGGCGCTTCGAATTCCGTGGCGGATAGCCATTGTGAAAAGATTACCTAGCTACCCGGAATAGAGCAATTGTTGCGTAGGCATTGTGGGCCATGTCGCCCAGATATGCGTTCATCGGTTATTTTGTTTGATACACCTGCACGCCGTTCCAGTTTGCCGGCGGTGGGTCGGCGGAAAAGTCCCGGCAGCGTTGCACATAGAGCGTTGCCAGTTTATCGTTTGGATGGGCAGATTGGAAACCTTTGAAGGCCGATGCTGCCTCAGGCCAATTGCGATCTTCGTAGAATTGGTAGCAAGCTTTCCAATCTGCGCAAAATTGTACTTGTTGGTCTGTCGCGGGAAAACTCGAACTAGCCTCCAGCTCGCCGATGAGTTCGTAGATAGCGATCGGGACCGAGGTTCCCGCCGGTGCGATCAGATCAACAGGGCGCAGTAAAAACTGGCCGGCAACCTGATTTGCAACGGCCTCCGTGATCAATAGATTGGTCCCATATTGTTTGTTGATGGCTTCGATCCTTGAAGCCAAATTTACGGCTGCGCCAAGGGCGGTATATTGCATACGATCATCGGATCCGACATTCCCCACCATCACGTCACCAGTATGCAATCCGAAGCGTGTTGTAACCGGTAATATGCCGCCATAGTCATTGGCCGCTGCTCTTGCATTGAGCTGCTGGCAAGCAGCTTGACAGGCCAACATTGCCTTGCAGCCGTTGGCGACGTGAGCGGGGTCTTCTATCGGGGCGTTCCAGAATGCCATGACCGCATCGCCGATAAATTTATCAATCGTGCCATTGTGCTGTTTAATCGCTTTCGTAATCACCCGAAAATAGTCCGACAATTCAGAGAATATGGCGCCCGGTGCCATCGCTTCCGACTTACTGGTGAAGGACTCAATATCGGAAAACATCAAGGTCAGTTGTTGCTGTTGTCCGCCGATTTCGACCGACGCGCCGGAGGAGACGATTGAACGGACAAGAGTTTTCGGGACATAAGCACCAAAACTCTGAAGACTATTTTTCATCGCGCCAATGGCCACGACCAGATCATTTATTTCGATGACGTTGGATCGGACCGAAAAAGTGTCACTAAGCTGAAATTCGCGAATGCGCACGGTCTCGTCAGCAATTTGACGAAGTGGCGCGGTCAGCTTTTTCGACATATAGGAAATAGCGACAATCGTGAACGCCAGGATCAACAAGCCGACAGTGAGTGTGCGAAAGGTGGCTTGGTTGATATCTTGCACAAACTCGGCGCGATCCGCGACGACACCGATCACCCAATCTTTTTCGAAATCGTTGGGAAAAGGGATGAACGTCGCCATTATCTCGTCGGCACCGGCGATTGTGAAGTTTGCCTCACCAGTTTTTGTGTAGTGGGAGATTGCGATAGTGATGTCAGTGTTGCTCAGGGCACTGATTTGCCCGTTTGCCGTCGCAGCGGAATCGGACTGCACAACAATGTTGCCGGCGCCATCGAGGATGAAAGTGCGCCCTCTTTGCCCAATCTTCTTTTCGTCTAGATAGGTGGCTAGGTCCTGCAAAGAAATGTCGGCCCCAACAGTGGCGATAATGTCGCCGGAACCATCGATAGCGGCCTGTGAAACCGTGATTCCAGGTTGCCTACTGCCAGCAAAGATGTAGACATCGGAGACAGAAATATGTCGATTTTCAACCGCTATTTTATACCATGGCCGCACCCGCGGATCATAACTAACTGGCCCTCGTTCCTGGCCGATAACTTCCTCCCAGTCGGCAAGGTAAATAAAACTGTCGGCCATGTATCCGGGTGTATCGTCGATCATCCGTAGCGCGTATCGCGTGCCTGCGAGGGGTTTGGCTTTGTTCGGGCCGAGTGCGGCCATATTAGGCGGCACCTTGACGACATGATAAAATGCCCCGTCCCGTTCGAACCCGACATACATGCCCTGAATTTGCGGCAATGCTTTCACTTGTCTGAACAGGAATTTCAGGCCATCGACCTTGCGCAGATCCGCATTGCCGCTCTGAATGAGGAACGCCGTGTTGTCGATGAAACGAGCGGTGGGGACAAACAAGTTACCGATGCTTAAGGAGACGTCACTGGCGGCACGGCGCATTGATTTCGACGCTGTTTGAAGCGCCAACTGGGTGTTGCTGTAATACAGATAGCCGACCATGACACTGAAAATCACGACCATTGTTACGGTAAACAAGGCGGCCACGCCAAAATGCAGTTTGATTGGTTTGATCATTATTTCCCATTCCCCAAGCCCTGTAGCCGGGGCAAACACGGCGTCCATAATTTTGTCGACCACGAACTTCCAGCCAACAGTTTCGCGGCCATTTCATACAAGCTATATCGACAAAGAAAGATTATTTCTATCTATCGATCTTTTATTTCCAGGACAAATATATGCGTCAGGCTTGATTGTTGCTCTGCAAATAGCCAACAACGGCAGCGCTTAAATCCCGTTCAATGCCCTCGCTATCGAGAAATATTGGTCCAGGGCGGTTGACGATCATGTTAATAATCGTGCCGAGAATCATTTGAAAGGCGATTCTAAAACGCCGTTCGAATTCGCTATCTGACAGATCGTCAGGTTGGAAATGATATGCTTTTTCCAGTGCTACATTACTTGTTTCGACCGCGGTTTTCTGCAATGGGGCAATAGTGCCCGGGGTATTGAGTTGGCGAAGAACGATGGCCCGCAATAGCATTTCCCGCTCTCGTAGGACCGAGGCCAAAAAAGCTACGACTTTTTCCAGTAACTCGCGCAGAGAAGTCGACTTTTCGATTTCTTGCGACAAGCCGCTTTCAAGTTCCGTCACTATTTCTTGGCGAACCACTTCCGCCAAGACTTCAAGCAAGGCTTCTTTGTTTTTGAAACGCGTGTAGAGCGTACCCACCGAACAGCCGGCCTTCGCCGCAATTTGTTCGACGAATAGATCCTCAAAGTTGCTATCCTGAAGCAATTCCAAACCCGCTTTGATAATTCGCTGCGCCTGCGCCCGGCTACGCGCCTGCTTTGCCGGTTGGCTTAGCTGGCGGATTATTTCTTCGGTATTTTGGGCCATGGATCGATACCTGATGTCTTTAACAAAAAAAAATAATTACTTGACATATGAATCTGAATTCAGTTTCATATATTAACGGTACTACAAATTGTAATCGACGTAAACTGAGATTTTGTCACAAACTTGCAAAATCAATGGGGAATCCACATGAACAAATTATTCAAGGGCACAATTGTATTGACGGCGACCTTGCTGGTTGCCGGTATGGCTAGCGCGGCGGCCGAAAAACCGAACATCCTGGTTATCTGGGGTGATGATATCGGGGTCTGGAATGTCAGCGCCTATAGCCAGGGGATGATGGGGTATAGGACACCAAATATTGATCGTATCGCCAAAGGTGGCATGCTGTTCACAGATGCTTATGGCGAGCAGTCCTGTACTGCAGGGCGAGCTGCTTTTGTCACCGGCCAAAGCGGCTTCCGCACCGGACTATTAAAAGTTGGGTTGCCGGGTGCCAAGGAAGGACTACATCCCAAAGATGTCACCATCGCCGAATTGCTGAAGCCGCATGGCTATATGACTGGTCAATACGGCAAAAACCATCTGGGCGACCGGGACGAGCATTTACCGACAAATCACGGGTTCGACGAATTTTTCGGTAATCTCTACCACCTGAATGCGGAGGAGGAGTCGGAAAATCCGGATTATCCGAAAGATCCCGAATTCAAGAAAAAATACGGCCCACGCGGCGTCATCAAATCATTCGCCGGTGGCAAGACGGAGGACACTGGTCCGCTGACCAAAAAGCGGATGGAAACGGTGGACGAGGAAACCCTTGCCGGTGCGCTCGACTTCATGGATCGCGCGGTGAAGCAGGACAAGCCCTTCTTCCTGTGGTGGAATGCGACGCGGATGCACATCAATACCCATCTAAAACCAGAATCTCAAGGTGTGACAGGCATCGGTATCTATCCCGACGGCATGGTAGAACATGATGGCCATGTTGGTCAGCTGCTCGACAAACTCGATACTTTGGGTGTCGCAGACAATACCATTGTCATGTATTCCACCGACAATGGCGCCGAATCATTTAGTTGGCCGGACGGCGGCACCACGCCTTTCCGTGGTGAGAAGAACGAAAATTGGGAAGGCGGCTTCCGTGTCCCCCTGGCGCTCAGATGGCCGGGTGTAATCAAGCCTGGACAAGTCTCAAACGAAATCATTTCGCATATGGACTGGATACCGACCTTCCTCGCGGCCGCTGGTGAGCCCACTGTGAAAGAGGAGTTGTTGACCGGCAAAACCATTGGCGACAAGACTTATAAGGTTCATCTCGACGGCTACAACTTCCTACCCTATTTCAAGGGTGAGACGAAAGAAGGACCGCGCCGGGAGATATTTTATTTTTCGGACACCGGCGACTTGTTGAATCTGCGTTATAACAATTGGAAAGTCGTATTTGCCGAACAGCGCGCTGAGGGCTTTGAAGTGTGGCAAGAACCGTTCTCGTTCCTGCGTTTGCCGAAATTGTTCAACCTGCGTTCAGATCCTTTTGAACAAGCGGACAAAATTGGTGTTGGCTATTCAAAGTGGCGGATTGATCGGCTGTTCGCACTGGTCCCCGCACAGGTCTATGTCGGCCAGTTTCTGAGTACGTTCAAAGAATATCCGCCACGGCAGAAGCCCGGCAGTTTCTCTATTGATCAGGTGCTCGACGCCTTGCAGACCGGTAGCGCCCGACAATAACCATACAAGTTCGGAGCAAACCCGCGTGGCTATTTCAGTCACGCGGGTTTTATTTACCTGATTTGGATTTAACGCTTGCGATAGAACGCTGGCAGAACGGGAAGTCGGCTGCTGAATAAGATAGCGACTTTGTTTCAAGAACTTCGCTTGACTAATCGACCGACTGCCGACAATTTGCGTAGACAATATAATCGGTTAGCTGAATTGAAAGGCAAAAGTCTTCATGACTTCGTTGACTTTACCAGATGGTAAGCGGCTCGCGCTCTCGATCGTTGTCAATGTCGAGGAAGGCGCGGAGATGAGTATCGCCGATGGCGATAAGGGTCCGGACAAAGTCGACGAACTGGGCGTCGCGCTCAGCATTCCGATCCGTAACCATGTCAATGAAAGCAATTATGCCTACGGTATCCGCGCCGGCGGCCCGCGAATACTGCGACTACTGGATAAATATCAGATCAAGACGACAGTAACGGCCGCCGCCCTGGCGCTGGAACGCGCGCCTGAATTGACCGCCGAGATCGTTCGTCAGGGACATGAAGTGGCGTCACACGGCTGGCGCTGGATATTTCAATTTTCGTATGATGAAGACCGTGAGCGTGATTTCATCCAAAAAGCGACCGACAGCATTGAACAGAACTGCGGTGCGCGCCCTGCCGGTTGGTTAAGTCGCTATCTACATACTGAAAACACCAAACGCCTATTGCTGGAAACAGGATACAGCTACCACATGGACGATATGTCCGATGATCTGCCGCGATGGGAACCGGTAGAGCTGTCGGATGGCAGCGTCAGCGCCCTTGTTTGTATACCTTACGCTATTGATACCAATGATATGAAATTCTGGACGGCACCGGGCTATACGCCCGATCAATGGCTGACCTATGTTCGCAACTCGATAGACTGGATGCTGGAAGAAAGCAAAAGCGGTCCGCGCATGTTGTCGATCGGTTTGCACTTGCGGATCATTGGCCGGCCCGGGCGGATTTGGGCGCTGGAAGAACTGTTGAAATATGTCAGCGATATTCCGGAGATTTGGATCGCCTCGCGAAAAGACATCGCCGATCGCTTCGCCGCCCAGAACCCGTGGTCGGTAGATATCTAACCAGTTTTGCAGAGCGTCCTTTCCAGCAAATCTGCGATTGTTAAGAGCGCCGGATCGGCTCCCGGATGACCAAGCAATTGCACCGCGGCAGGTAGCGTTTCATTTGGCAAGGGCACCGGTAGGCTGATCGCGGGACAGCGGGCGAAATTTGCCAACGCGGTAAAGTCAGCTTGATTGGTCGGCGCTGGGGTGCCGTGGATAAATGCCCGCTGCGGGCAGGTCGGCAAGATCAGTGCGTCGATACCATCCATGGCGCGGGTGCAGGCCGCGCCGGCGGCGGACATCCGGGCAAGGGCATCGACCATCCGCGCCGATGAAACGTCGCGACCATAGGCCAATAGGTTACGGAATCCTGGGCTTATCGCATCTACCGGTCCGTCCAACAAAGCCGCCATCTGGACCGCGCCTTCAGCTTCGGTCAAGACAAGGCCGGCCCGGCGGGCCCGACCGGGGTCCCAACCGGCAATTTCAAGCGGCACGATTTCAGCCCCCAAGGTTTCAAGCGTGGCGATCGATTTATCGAGGCCGATAATGATCTCCGCTTCACACTCAACATCATCGATCTGGCTAGGCCGACCGATCCGAATGCCGGTCAGGTCAGTTTTCCACGCTAGTTCCGGCGGCCACTGCGGTGGCAGCGGCTGGCTGCCGGGATCACTCGGGTCAGGTCCTACTAGGGCGTCCAAAAGTGGCCAAAGATCCCGTACGATTGGTGCCAAGGGTCCGATGGTATCAAGACTTGGGCTTAGATAAGCCAAGCCCGACCGTCTGATCAAACCGTCCGTTGGTTTGATGCCGGCAAGACCGCAATAAGCGGCGGGAACCCGGACAGAGCCCATGGTGTCCGATCCCAGCGCGGCGTCGACCAGACCGGCGGCGATGGCGGCGGCGGAGCCACCGGAGGAGCCGCCGGGCGTGCGTTCCGGGTCCAACGGATTGGCGCAGCGGCCATAACCAGGTGGATCGGTGACCGCCCCTAACGCCCCTTCATGCATATTGAGGGTCCCCAGAATAATTGCGCCGAGGGCGCGCAAACGGGTGACCACTGCGGCATCATTCCGGGCGATACGATGACGCCAACCTTCGATTGCCGCCGACCAGGGCAGTCCTTTCACCGCAATATTGGCTTTGATCCCGATCAGCTTGCCATCAAGTGGCCCCAAAGGCTTTTCTCGCCTATCGGCGGCCTGTGCCGCCTCGCAGGCCCCCGCTGGATCGAAATCAAGGAAGATATTTTGATCGGCCCGGCGATGTGCTTCCGCCAGCGCCGCTTCAGTGCGTTCGAGCGCACTCATCGGCGCTTGTCCACAAGGCGGATCGGTTTTTGGCGGACTTCAATACCAGTTATTTCAGTTGTTTCTCCTGGAGCGGCCAACTCGACGCTTATGGCGACGCCCAATTGGCTCCGCAGAGTTTCTTCCATTGCCTTGGATAAACCTTTGGGGCGTGCCTGCACCTCGACAATTGCGGTCATGTTGTCGCGCTCGTTGGTTCGTGTGACCAGGCAGAAAAATTCCCCGATGCATTCGCGATGGCGGGCCGCGAGTAAAGCACCGATGCCTTGCGGAAAAATATTGATCCCACGCAACTTCACCATATTGTCGGAGCGGCCCAAGAAACCCGCAATCCGCGCGAACGGCAGGTCCAGCTGATTGGCGCCCGAAAGATTGTGGCTGATATCGTGGGTATTGAAGCGGATGATGGGGGAGACATCGTCTTTATAAAGGCAGGTACAAACAATGTCCCCGACTTCGCCGGGTGCGACCGGGCTTTCATCGTCAACATCCAACAATTCAATAAACTGCGCATCTTCCAGCACATGCAGGCCGTCATGGTCCGGGCCTTCGCCAGCAATGGCGCCGGTATCGCCAACGCCGTACCAGTCGAAAACCTCCGCACCACCCCAGCTTTGCGACATGGTGTCGGGACTTTCCGCCCCCAGATGGCCGCTGATGATGCGGATCGGAATATCGCGCCCCGGCTCTAATCCATCGGCACGCGCAACTTCCGACAGGCGTTTGATATAGTCGCCGAAGCCGATGATCACAGTGGCGCCAAAGTCCCGCATCAGGGTCACTTGGGTGGCTGAACGGGTCTCGATCCCGGTACCCGCGGTCAGCATCTGCGCACCGACCCAATGAGTTACCGCTTCGCGCACATAATGTCCGCCATTGACCATGCCGTGACCATAAACCGAATGGATCACATCCCGGTTGTTGATACCCTGTAAGGCATATATCCGACCCAAGAGCAGCGCTTGGACTTCCCGGCTTTTGGGACCGAATATCAGTGGCTGCGGCTTTCCGGTGGTCCCGGACGTAGTTTGAAAAATCAACGGCGGTCGCGCGTCATCAGGATAACTATCGAGGCCGTGGAAATCACCTATAGGCGGATAGACTTCAACGGATTTCATTAGATCCGTTTTGCCATAGGTCGGCAGTTTGGTAATATCTTCAAGCGAGCCAATATCACTGGGCACTATGCCGGCTTCACCCCAAAGACGCTGGTAAAAAGGAACTTTCCAGGCAAAGGCGACGGATTTCATGAAATGGGTATTTTGCCGCGCAAACAACTCATCCCGGCTCATCCCGCGATAGGTCGCGAACAAGTCATCCCCTAAGGGGAAATCCCGGCGCAATTGTTTGGCGTCAAAGCCATCAAAATAAGATGTCACAGTCAAGTAAACGACCTTTTAGACAGGAAGGTTCAGTTCCCCCAAAGGGCCGGCCATACACGATTGAATTGCCGATGCCTTCAAGAAGATACATGATAGTCGCAATTGAACCGAAACCGAAACAGGCGCATTCAATAGCCGCATTTACGGAGAATTCAATGGACCCCATATCGACGTTTGCCGATCATGTCCTGGCAACTGATTATGCGGCTTTGCCGCCGGAAGCGGTTAATTCGGCAAAAACTTTCATTCTCGATAGTCTGGGTGTCGGCTTGATCGGCAGTGTTGGGCCATGGATGGCGGAGCTGATCGCCTGCCAACAGATGTGGGGTCTGGGTGACGATGCACGGGTCTGGTCCCACGGCACCAAATTGCCGGCACCGGCAGCCGCGATGTGCAACGCCTATCAAGTTCATAATAGCGAATATGATTGTGTGCACGAACAGGCAGTGGTCCATCCGGTGACGGTGGTGCTGCCCGCGGTCATGGCGGTCGGCGAAAGAATGGGTGGGGTCAGTGGGCGCAATTTGATTACGGCGGTTACCCTGGGTGTCGACGTTGCCTGTCATCTTGGTGTTGCGGCCACCTCTGGTCTTAGGTTTTTCCGCCCCGGTACCGCCGGCGCTTTTGCCGGTGTCAGCGGTATCGCAAAAGTTCGCGGCTTCGATCGAGAAACCTTGATCAATGCTTATTCGATCGCTTACGCACAAATATGCGGCACTATGCAATCCCATACCGAAGGTTCGATGTTGCTGGGCATGCAAATCGCCTTCAATGCCCGCAATGCTGTGGTCGCGTGCGATATGGCGGCTGCTGGACTACAAGGTCCGAAAGATATTCTGGAGGGGGAGTTTGGCTATTTTCGGTTGATCGAGGCGGAAAACGACCTTGCATCAGTTCTCGAAGTTGTTGGCAAAGTCTGGCGGGTCAGCGAGGTAGCGCATAAACCCTTCCCATCCGGTCGGGCCACACATGGGGCGATTGATGCTTTGTCACAACTGCTTCGGGCGTATGAATTCGCCGCCAAGGATGTGATGCAGGTAGAAATTGATTTGCCGCCCTTGACCTATCAATTGGTCGCCCGCCCGCCACGGGCCGAAATGGACGTTAATTATGCCCGCCTCTGCATCAGTTATGTGGGCGCACGGCTGCTGCAAAATGGCGCGATATCGGTGGATGATTTTAGACTGGATGCGCTTCGTTCGCCGGAAAGTCTGGAGCTTGCCCAACGCATGACCTGCAACATAGTCGATAATCCAGATCCAAACGCCCTGACGCCGATTGAAGTGCGGGTGAAACTTCGCGACGGTCGGACGCTGGCACAACGTGTCGACATCGTCTACGGCAATCCAAACAAAGCGATGAGCCGGGAAGATCAACTCACAAAATTTCGCGCCAACGCGACCGCCGCCGCCCGTCCCTTGTCGGATTCGAATATCGAAGCGCTGATAAAACAAGTCGAGACGTTGGAAGAACTTGAAGATCTGACCGGCTTGATCGACAATTTGATTGCCTGAAGGCGGCTGAACGACAATTCCATCTACGGGTGACAATTTTGCTGTAAAAGCGCAATATTGCGTGAAAATTAGGTGCATTTCTGTTTGAGAAGGGTGTGATGACGATAATCAGGCAATGGTGGAGTACGGCGATTTTTGGCGTTCTGGCGGCGTTATTGTCGTGGAATTTGTTGGTTCAGTTGCGCGGTGATCGCCATGCAATCACCTGGGCCGAAGATCAGCTCTCTGAAGTGCAATCACCGTCGGATAAGACACCGACAATCCAAACGACCGGCCAAAAATTAGCAACAAGTTCCGCTGATACTGCGCTGGCGCAGCCTGGCAAACAATTGAGCGCTTATCGCGAAACCGTTGAGCGGCCGCTTTTTTCTTCTGATCGGCGTCCGTTGACAGAAGAAGACGAAACGGCACAGCCGGTGGATGCGGCCGCGCCGCTGGACGTCGTGCTTTCTGGTGTCGTGACTACGGGCACTGCCCGGGTGGCGCTTTTAAAACGAAAATCCGGTGATAAAGTGGCCTTTAGTCTGTCGGAAGGACAATTTCTGGATAAATGGAAATTGGTTACAATCGGGCTCGATAACGTAATTTTTGAGCGCGACGAAGAGCGTGTTGAAATCACCCTGGATTTTACAAAAATGACCGTCAAACCGAAACCCCGAGTTAGGCGTAGGAATGGCACCAAAAACTCCAATACACGAAAGCCAAAACAGCAGGAATAAGCCGCCGTTAATCGGTTTTGGTCTCTTGCTCTTCCAAAACTGGATTTACCCCACCGCGACCGGGTTGCCAGGCCAAAAATCGAAAAGGTTGACCACCGCGATTACTCATCTGGACAACAGCTTGACGGGAAACCTGGGGCCCATTGGTCACCGAGATTGTTACTTCAATGGTAAATATACCAGCAATGCGGCTGAGTCGATTACGGCGATCTTCCGGTACGTGGATATTGGTCAATGCCAATATTTCCCGCGCCGCAGTGTTTGGGCTAATGCGGGTCGAGCGAGAATAAACCGTGAGGAATTCCGATACCTTTTCAATGGGTAAGGATGCGGCAATAGGTAAATGTTGCAGTTCGGCCAGACTTTCGAATTGCCCATCCTTGGCTTGGAAAAGTCCATTACCAGCGTCATATTCCGGGTCTTCTGCACCTTGCAATGTTCGGTCATGGTCCTGATCGCGATAATCGCTCAATTGGGCGATAAAAATTTCCGCTTCCTCGGGAATTGCCCCCGCTTGTTGCAATAACTTTGAGATCAGTTCGGTGTTCCCGACGTTGATATCGATCTTGCCGCGCTCATCCCAAACACGCACTGTCACTTGGCGTTTTTCTTCTGTGCGGTCGATTGTCGTGCCATCCAACGGCGGTTTATCGTCAGGATTCAATGCCATCAGTGAATAAAGTGTATGATAAATTTCCACAGTGGCAGCAGCATCGATTTTGGCAAGTGCAAGACCGGCATACGTCGTTCTAGCCATTGGTCGGGCATTCCAAGCCAGCGCGGCCGCAATTACCGCTAGTAATATGACCGACCATAATACTAACAAAAGCGCCATACCGCGCTGTCTTTTCGACGATTTATGTTGTTTTGTCGTCACGGTATGATTCAAATAATGATGCCTGCTGGTTTCCTGACTTTCACCCTAACACTAGCATCGTGCAGGGTGAAGCTGGTATGCTATTGTGTTGTTTTATTAATAGATTTTTCGCTGGTCGGAGAATAACGCGTGCATCATGCTCGAACGATTGTGGCCGAAGAGCTTGGTAATCAGCTGGTCAGTAGCGGCAAACTGGACCAGCGGGCGCTGCAACGCGCCATTCGCATCGGCCGTGAGCACGGCGAAAGAATAGACGTCGTCCTGACTAAACTCGGGTTGCTGGCCGAAGGTGATTTGGTTGAGGCGTTAGCCGCGCATCTTAGACTGAAAGCTATCGATGCGGCGCAAATGCCGCTCGCCGTCGACAGTGAAAGCAAAATCGGCCGTCGGTTTTTGGAATCTCACAATATTGTGCCGATACGAGAAGACGACGAGACAGTCGAATTGGCGATGGCGGACCCACTGGACGATTTTGCCGTGCAGTCAGTTGAACTAATAAGTGGAAAACAAGTCATTCGTCACGTCGCGGCGCTATCGCTTATCGATAATACTATATCGAAACTTTATGCCGCCCCGGATGTCGGCGATCAGATAAATGCGGAAATTGGGCAATCAAGCGATGAAGATATAGAACGGCTGCGCGATTTAGCCAGCGAAGCGCCGATCATACGCGCTGTCAATTTGATGATTTCAAAAGCCGTCGAGTTAAAAGCTTCCGATATACATATTGAGCCGATGGCCGGGCTCTTGCGCGTACGCTACCGGGTCGATGGGGTGTTGCGGGAATTTGAACCCGTTGACGCAGATGCGAGTGCGGCTGTCATCTCACGCATCAAGATTATGGCACGTTTGGATATTGCCGAACGTCGATTGCCGCAAGATGGCCGCATCATGCTGGTGGTTAAAGGGGCGCCCATTGACCTGCGGGTATCGACGGTGCCGACGGTTGATGGCGAAAGCGTAGTGCTACGGATACTCGATCGCACCGGTGTCCAGTTGGATTTTGCCGGTCTTGGTTTTTCAGGCCCGGAGTTCGAGCGCTTTCGCCGTGATTTATCGGAGCCGAATGGCATTGTTTTGGTTACCGGACCGACCGGCAGCGGCAAAACGACGACGCTTTATACCGCCTTGATGCAGCTTAACAATGATGACCGAAATCTGTTGACGGTTGAAGATCCGGTCGAATTCCAGATCGATGGTGTCAATCAAATCCAGGTGAAGTCGGATATTGGTCTTGATTTTGCCTCGGTCCTGCGGGCGATGTTGCGGCACGACCCCGACATCATCATGGTTGGCGAAATTCGCGATAAAGAAACTGCCGAAATCGCCATTCAGGCGGCGCTGACCGGCCATCTGGTGTTATCGACCCTTCACACCAACGACGCCGCAAGTTCAATTTCAAGGCTGACGGATATGGGCGTCGAGGGTTATTTGATTGCATCCAGCCTGCGCGGGATATTGGCGCAACGGTTAGTGCGTCGATTGTGTACGCATTGTCGAGAATCCTACACCGTGACAGAAGAACTGGCGGCCGAAATCGATTTAAGTAAAATCATTGGCGGCAGGCCATGGCAATTCTATCGCCCAGTTGGTTGCCAAGCTTGCGGTGAGACCGGCTATCGCGGTCGCATTTCGATCTATGAATATTTGCCGCTTACAGAGGAAATTCAACGTCTGGCGGTGCTAAAATCCGAAGCACGGGAAATTGGTCAACAAGCCGTAGCCGAAGGCATGCAGACAATCCTGCAAAACGGTTTGATCAAGGCTATCACCGGTGAGACGTCGTTCGAAGAAGTACTTCGGGTAACGCGAAATGTTTATTAGCGGAATGGCGAACGGCGGGATGGCACCCAAATGACCCGTTTTCGATATGTCGCGGCGACGGCCGGTGGGGAAACCACTGAAGGAGAAATTGAACAATCGCGGCGGGAGCAGGTGGTCGAATTGTTGCAGCAACGCGGCTATATTCCTATTCGCGTCGACCAAATAGCTGAAACTGCACGACCCAGTTCACGGTTTCGAATTCGTCGCCGAGGAAGGATGAAAGCGGATGGTATCGCTGCCTTCACAACTGACTTGGCGACATTGATTGAAGCCCGCCTGCCGGTGGACCGCGCGTTGTCGGTGATGCAGTCTTCTTTGGCCGAAGGGCCTGGCGAACAATTGACACAGGATTTGCAGCAGCAAGTCCGTGGCGGCGTCAGTTTGGCAGATGCGCTAAGCGCCAGTGATGTCGATTTCCCTAGGTTTTACGGCCCCATGGTGCGGGCCGGAGAAGCTAGCGGCTCTTTGGGTTTGATCCTAAGACAACTAAGCGAAGAGTTGCGGAAAAGTCTGCACCTCAAGGAAACGATCTCGTCCGCCATTCGCTATCCAGTGATTGTCCTGGCGTTGTCGTTTCTGACTATCGTTCTGGTGTTCAGTTATGTGGTGCCGGAATTTCAAAGATTGTTTGAAGGCAGCAAAGCGACGTTGCCCTTGATGACACGAATTGTGTTCGCGATATCCGATCTAATTCAGCATTATGGCTGGCTTATGATCGCTAGCATCTTACTGGTCTTGCTGGTGATTAGGTTTTTTTCCAGGCGCCCTGATTTTAGCCTGCGGGCAGACCGAATTCTTTTGAACTTACCGGTTATTGGCGGTCTGATCGTCCAGCGCGAGACAGCCCGGTTTTGCGGTGTGTTATCGATGTTGCTGCATGGCGGCAACTCGATCCTGGATGCGGTGGCGATCGCTTTGCAAACGATCGAAAATAGCGCCTTTGCGAGCGAATTGAGCGCGTTACCGATTGCTTTGAAACGCGGTGTAAGTCTGGCGAATGGGCTGCAAGCCGCCCCGAGTTTTCCGGTCCGCGCGATCCAACTGGTCCGGGTCGGCGAAGAAAGTGGTCGTATGCGCGAAATGTTGGCCCAAACAGCGGATATATTTTCCAGCGAGTTGAGGCGTGATTTGGATCGCAGTTTGTCGCTGCTGGGGCCAGCCTTGACCATTGGGCTTGGTATCATGGTTGCAGGCACCATTGCGGCAATTTTGTCGGCTATCATGACGGCGTACGAACTGCCGTTTTAGTGAAGAGTAGGATAACAATTGTGAGTGAATTATCATTGGAAGAAATGGCGGAAACTGAATTCGTTGAAACACCTCGCCGACATCGACGCGAAGCCGGTTTCACCATGGTTGAGTTGTTGGTGGTATTAGCGATCTTGGCACTAATTGCGACTTTCGCAGCGACCAATGTGTTCAATATCCTGGGCGGTGCAAAATCGGACGCAGCGGAAATTCAAATTGGCAGATTGAGCAGTGTCTTGGATCTGTATCTTGTCGATACCGGCGGTTACCCGACTACCGAAGAAGGTCTGGCCGCGTTGGTGCGCAAACCGCCAAACGCCGGCAAATGGAATGGGCCGTATTTGAAAAATGAAACGGCTTTAACCGATCCTTGGGGAAATCCATATCTTTACCGCGAACCCGGAGATAACGGTCCTTATGACATCATTTCCCTTGGTTCCGACGGACAAGAGGGCGGTGAGGGCGACGCGAAGGATATCACCAATTGAGCTATGATCGATCGTCCGCCGGGTTCAGCCTGCTTGAGACCCTCATCGCGCTTGCGATTGTCGGCTTGATGTTGGCAATCCTACCGGCGGCTATATCGCGTAGTCTACCAAACGTAAAATTCGCAACCCTAGTGGACGAAGTCGCTGCCCAGGTGCGGATGACCAAAGCCGCGGCTCTTTATCGGGGCCGGGAAACAGCCCTGACTATTGATCTGCGCAGCCGGCAAATTTCAGGTCTTGGTCTGCACAACAACACCCAGATAGTGAAAATTCCAGAGGATGTTGAAATTACCGTTCGGGTTGGCGAAACGGACATTCAATCCGTCGATAATTATCGCATTCGATTTTTTCCCGATGGCACAAATTCCGGGCTGCGCTTAACTTTGCGCCGTGGCGATAGTGAAAAAAGAATATCTGTGGAATGGTTAACCGGAATAATTCATGTTGATCGCTAGTTCAATGCCGCGGTGGCGCTGGACCGCCGGATTCACATTGTTGGAAGTCGTTGTAGCGCTAGCGATTTTGGCGCTGGCGATGACGGCGCTTTTAAGTGGGGTGTCGACAGATCTTCGCCTGGTCGACCGAAGCCGCGATAAGTCGGTCTCTCTCATGCATGCTAAATCGAAAATCGACGAGGTTTCAACCTGGTTGCCGGTTCATGCCGGTCAATGGCAAGGTGTCTTCGAAGACGGTTATCATTGGCGGATCGTTATCACGCCAGGGGATCACGTGCAGTCGGAAAGTCGCCCTGAGGGTGCTCCGAGCTTATTCAACATAGTGGTCCAGGTCGGGCGAGATCTAACAACAGTTGCCGTTGAATTGGAAACGGCGCGTATTTTCAAAGCGCGGTGATTTTTGATGATTACCGACAATCGCGGCTTCACGTTGATCGAAGTATTAGTGGCCATGGCGGTTGTGGCGCTTATTGCTCTGTCTCTATCGGGTGCCCTTCGTTTTGGTGTCCAGGCTTGGCGCGCAGGCGCCCAGTCGGCCAACGCGGCGGAACGTGTCATCACCGTCCAAGATTTCCTGCGCCGTCAGATCAACGCCTCGATGATGAAACCAAGATTTGGTCACGGGGAAAACCCGCCGGCATTAATCGACGGGGCATCCAATCGATTTGAGTTCAGTTCGCTTATATCCGGAAATTTGGGCAGCGGCGGATTCTACCGATTTGAAATTTTCTTAGACGAAAATCGGTTGATGTTGCGTTGGACGCCCTACAATGCCGGCATATTACTGCAAAACGACGCAGCGCGACGGACATTTGTATTGTTGGAAGGTGTTGAAGGCGTCAAATTCTCATATGCAGAAAATGTTGGTCTGGGCGGCGAAATCGAGTGGCTAAGCGTATGGAAAGACATAAAACAGCTTCCCAAACTTGTCCGTTTGAAAATGTCGTTTCTTGGTGATGATGGCTTGTTTTGGCCGACTTTTGTTGCCAAAACTTATGTCGAGGAGCTTAAATCTTGAGTAAGTATTTCCCGACATTGGCGAACCTGTGGAATTGGTGGATTGCTCAACTGCTGGCTTGTCTACCATATTCGGTACGTCGTTTGTTATTTCGGCGGAAAATCGTCCTGGTGAAAAAACAAGATACCGGGTTTGAGTTTTATCTGGATTATGAGACCCCTGGGCCGACGACGTTTGGCGGCGATCAGAATAATCCTCAGTTCGACCGGCGTAAGTCTATCTCGTCTGGTAAAGCGCGGCGGCTGGCGCGTTCTGGCGCAGCGGTGGTTTTATTGCTGGCACGACGAGAAATTTTGTCCAAAGCAATAAAGTTACCGGCTGTAGCGCGGGCGAATTTCCGCGACGTCGTGGGTTTTGAAATGGACCGGCTAACTCCGTTCAAAGCGGATGACGTATATTTCGATTGTTGGTTGCAAACACGCGATGATAGCGCTAGCCAGAATGAGGGCGATCAAATAAGCATTGATCTGTTGGTGGTACCGAAAGCCGTGGTCGAACCCTATATTTTTGATTTGGCCCGCTTGCATTTGACAGTCGCACGGATTGGCGCTGCTGAAACAGATCCACAGATATTGCATAGCGCGATATCAATTTCACAAAAATATCGGCGGATCGTGCGGGTGCGCCACATTGTCAATACGTTGCTATTTACAGTCGTCATTGCCCTTGCGGCGACCTCAATCTATTTCGATTTTCGTGATCGCCGGGCCACTATAGACGAGCTGGCTGGGCGCGTTTTAGTCATGCGCGATCGAGCAATAGAAACTAATCAAATGCGCGATCGCCTGAACCAATTGACCCAACGAATTGCGGTGCCTAGCGAGGTTCGAACTAAAAATCGTCGGCAAACCGACGTTTTGAATCGGATCACGGCGATATTGCCTGATGACACATATTTGGATCGTTTGCAGGTCGAAGAAGGCAAGCTCTCTTTATCTGGCTATTCAGAAAACGCTTCCACTTTGATCGGGCGTTTCAATAAGTCCGGACTATTTCGGAACGTTCGATTTGCCTCTCCGGTTGTCAGTGATCGGCGAACCGGTCGCGATCGGTTCAATATATCTGCCGATTTTAGCGGGAGTGCAGAATAGTGAATTTTCAACTCCAGGATTGGCTTCAACGACTGTTGGCGGTGGCTATTCTATCGGCCGTCATTATTGCAGTGTTCACCGGTATCGTCCGTCCGGTAATTGAAAATCGAGCCACTTTGGAAGCGGAGCGAGTGGATTTGGGCGAACGATATGACCGATTCCGCCTTGTCGCCGCCGAAGGGGCGGATTTGCGGCGTCAATTGACTATTTTGGAAGGAAAATCAAATCTACGAGCGAAATTTTTTGTCGCGCAAACTTATGCATTGGCGGGCGCAGAATTGCAAAAACAGGTAAATACGATTGTGCGGGCTAACAACGGTACGACGCGAAGCGTGCAAACTCTGCCGCAGGAGGACGACCCACAAGACGGTCGTTTCGCTGTTCGCGCTACATTTACCGCGTCGATCGCTAAATTGCAGGCGATATTGCATGCGCTTGAAAATAGCGAAAAAACCTTGCTAGTGGACCGACTTGAGATCAGACGGCCACGGCGAGCCGCTCGAAATCGCACGAATTTGGCAAGTAACTTGAGTGTATCGCTAGTATTATTAGGTTATTTCTGGCCACAAGAGTGACCTATCTGCACTAGTCAGCGGCAAGAATATTGTTTCAAATGGTAAATTGTTGCCTGTAGTTGTAGTTATAGTGTTTTTTTGGATTGCAAGTGCTGTGAATATTGAAGCAAAACTTGGAATGAGGTTCATCGCGGTGATCGCCATCGTGAATATCTTGTCCGCGTGCGAATACTTCAATATTGAGCCAGAGGAGCCACGTCGAACTAGTCAGGATTTGGCGTTATCTGTGGCGACACCTTCCACCGCAAGTGATCAAATAACACGCGTAGAAAGAGAATCTAACCCGACTCAATCCCCGAATTTGGCGGGCCGTTCCCCGAAACGAGCCGAAATCTATCGCGCCAAAGACAGTTTTGGCAGTCAAGCGGAGCCACAAAGCCCACTTGCAACTGATGCCGCAAGTGGCGATGTTTCCTTTAATTTTGTCGAAACACCGATCGCAGAGGCGATTAGTGTCGTGCTTGGGGATACCTTAAAGGTCGATTATGTGATTGATCCGAAGGTGCAAGGGACGATCACCATTCGGACCAGCAAGCCGGTTTCCGTGGAGGCTGTTTGGGACATCTTCGAAGATGCCCTGACGCTTGCCGGCGCTGCCATTGTGGAAGAAGCGAATTTTGTCAAAATTGTCCCGCTTGCGGAAGCCGGAGCGGCGGCAAGTGGTAATTTCAAATCCGTCAACCGTAGCCGCCGTGACCGTGGTTTTGGTTTGCACGTCATCCCTCTTTTGCACGCGAACGCGGTGAATTTTTCGAATGTCATGAAGGAATTTGTTGTTCCGGGTCGGCAGTTGAAAGTCGACCGAAGACGAAATTTTTTGCTTTACAGTGGGACCAGCCAAGAAGCCGTCGATCTTTTGGACATGGTGGAGTTCTTCGATGTCGATTGGATGGCCGGCACTTCTTATGGGATTTATCCGGTCCAAGTCGCTGAGGCTCAAAAAATCGTTGATGAGCTGACGATTATTTTTCGGATCGACAAAGACGGCAAGGGTGGTGCGCCGTTGCGGTTGGTGCCAATCGAACGCATGAATGCGATCCTCGCGATTACCACGTCGCCTGAATATCTTGACCGAATGCGAATATGGGTGAAGCGTTTAGATCGCGGCGAAGACAATGCCGCCCAACGGATTTATGTCTATCGGGTACAATATGGTCGGGCGATCGATTTGTCGGACGTGCTTAATCAACTCTCCACCGGACCATCAGAGAGACGGGTCCTAACGGAAGAATTACCGCCTGGTTCCGTCGCTGTTGAACGGCAAGTGGCTGCAAGAACGCAGCCCCAGGAGGGCGACGCGACAGCGGTAAAAGCAGCTGCACCAATACCCAAAAACTCTGTCAGATTGACAAAACCCGTATCTGCCAACACCACCGACGGTGTCGCGGTTGTTGTCGAAAACGAAGCGCCCGCCATCATCGCAGATGAAGCAAACAATGCGCTCGTTATTCGGGCGACACCGGCGCAATATCGCATGCTTCGCGATACCCTGGAAATTCTCGACGCGCAGCCTTTGCAAGTCCTGATCGAAGCGACCATTGCCGAAGTCACCTTGAATGACGATTTGAAATACGGCGTCGAATGGTTCCTGACCAGAGGTGATGTGCAAGGTGGATTTTCCTTAGATCCGCTCGGCGCAGTCGGGTTGCGGTTCCCTGGTTTCTCATTCTTGTTCGGCGATGATAAACGGATCGCTGCAATTTCGGCTTTGGCCGAAGTCACCGACGTCAAGGTTGTGTCTTCGCCGCAATTGATGGTGCTAAACAATCAAACCGCCAGTTTGCAAGTTGGTGATCAAGTGCCGATTGCGACGCAATCTTCTATTTCGTCGACAGATTCGGATGCACCAACCGTGAATACGGTATCTTATCGTGACACCGGTATTGTCTTGGAAGTGACGCCACGGGTGAACGCGAGCGGTCACATCAGCGTTGATATTGAACAGGAAGTATCCGACGTGGTGCCGACGTCAAGTTCAACAATCGACAGCCCCACCATTCAGCAACGCAAGATCAAAAGCTCCGTTGCCTTACGCACCGGGCAGACTATTGCGCTTGGCGGTCTCATTCGAGACAACGTCACGGAAGGAGAATCGGGTGTTCCGCTGCTGAAAGATATTCCGATCTTGGGCAATTTGTTCAAAGTGACTTCGGAGGTGACATTTCGGACCGAATTGCTGATCTTGATTACCATGCATATTATTCGCGATCCCGAAGACAGCCGTCGTTTGACCGAAGAATTACGCGAACGTTTCCGTTCGCTCCGGCCGCTGGTGCGTAAAGCAGGGCAGCCGAACAGTTAGAACAGCAGCGGACCGTAAAGCCAAGTCAGCCAAAATCCTAAACACAAGAAGGTGCCGAAGGGCACCTGCGCTTTCTCACCTTCGCGTCGTCGTTGCCATAGTCCGAAACATAGACCTGTGATCGCCCCATAAGTTAGCGTACTGGTCACACCAAACGGGCCGAGCCAGGCGGCGGCGGCGGCGACTAATTTTACATCACCGAGGCCTAAACTTTCCCGCCCTAACATACGGTCGAAAAGAAACCGTAGGGTCAATAAAACGGCGGCTGCCACAACGGCGGAAATGATATTGACAATAACGAATTCGAAATCGATTAACCAGGTAAAGACAAGCCCGAGCGGTATAAGAGGCAGGTTGATGGCATCCGGCAGTCGCAGCTCGCGAAAATCAATTGTCGCCAAGACCAACAAAGCCCATCCCAAACCGCAGCTCGCCCATTGCAGCCACCCGGGCGGCATGACCATCAGGGTCCAGGCGGCAACAATGATGGCTGAAATTTCGACAATCGGGTAGGCGAAGTAGATTTTGGCCTTGCAATGCCGACAGCTACCACGATTGATGAACCAACCAAAAACCGGAGTTAAATCGACAATCGACAACGGAGTTTGGCAATGATCGCAGGCGGATCGCAAGCGTAGCATCCGGACTATCGACTGGTTTTCGATTACCGCATTGGCAAGGAAACTACCGATAAACGGACTGATCAGAAGCGGGAGCCAGTGAAACATTTGAATTTGTCATTCTTTCAACCAGAATGTGTCAGGACGATGAATGCCAAAAAAGGCACCAGGTTCAAAATTGTAGAGCCCTTCTTTCGGCACATTGACCAGGCGGTCGCTAACGACGATCGGTTGTGGTGAGCTGGCGATAAGACCGATCGAGAACATTTCTTCCGCATGAATGGCCAGGATTTTATGCCAAATTTCCTCCTTCGCATCGGTGCTCAATTCCCGTTGCCAGCTACGGTAGAGGTCGAGCAGTTGTTGCACCGGAGCGAGATCCACTGGTTCCCCCTGTCGGCTAGAGAATTCTTCGTGCAAACCCCATAGCGGCCATTGCGCGTTGATCTGGCTGAATGGAACAAACTCAATCGGGCTGGTGGTCGCGATCGGCAGCGCGTTTTGAATGCCGGCCCAGGTCGACATCATAACTTCGCCACCGAGCAATCGGGCCCGTAAAGTTGCCCGGTGGGAAGGTTTAATCACGAGTTCGATCCCAACTTCCAACCAGTCATTCGCAATCAGTTCCAACATATCAATTTGGTCCGGTTGCTCACCAGCTGTTTCCACGACAATTTGTAACTTCTTACCGTCAGGAAGATAACGAAGCCCATCTGGTTTTTTGCGTAATAGACCTAAGCCATCTAACAACTCTTCCGCTTGCTGCGGCGCAAATTCGATCCAACTCTCACCATAGGTATCTCGATATAGCGGGCTTTCCGGCAGCACCGTGTTATTGGCGGGGCGCGCCAGTCCGAAGAATAAAAATTCGTTGATTGCGTCACGGTCGATTGCCATGCTGAGTGCATGACGGAAGCTTTTGTTGCGCATCAGTTCGCGCCAAACCGGGTCCGCAATATTCAGATTTGGGAATAACGCCATATGGGCGCCGATCGCTTTGCGCCACAGCCGCAAATCATAGCCATAGCGACTTTCACCTTTCTTCAAAAAGGTATAGTCGTTGAGGGTCAGGCCGCGGCCCTGCAAGTCGCTCTCACCGGTGCCGGTCTTGGCCGGAATCAAGGTCGGGGCGGTGACGCTCAATATCACCTGATCAACATAGGGTAGCTGACGACCAGCTTCATCAATACGATGATAATAGGGGTTGCGCTTCGCGACAAAACGGTGCGATGGCGGCGGTGTTGTGACATGCCAAGGATTGAGTGTCGGCTGGTCCGGATTATTCAGTAAATAAAGACTGTCTTTTTGATGATGTAATGCGGCCCAACCGGAAACGCGCAAAGATTTCACCTGTTCGGCCAGTTCTTTCGGATCACCATATTTTCTGTGAAACTGTTTCAGATAGTGTGCCGGGCGAAAAATAAACAACGGCGAAGCGCCGGCGATCCTGGGGAAAAAATCCGGATTTGGTGAAGCCCAGGAAAACTTCACGGTAAAGTCGTCGATAACCTCGAAAGCAGGTAAAGCGTCGGCGGCCCACATAACCTTCGGCGGGCCGTTCGGGGTAAGTGCTTTATTGTTGGCGACGTCGTCCCACCAATAACGGAAATCTTCCGCCGTGAACGGTTGACCGTCCGACCATTTATGTCCACTGCGAAGGTGGAGGGTGAAAATCCGCCCCTCTTCGATTTCATAACTTTGCAATATATCGGCAGAAAATCCAAGATCAGCCGTGCGCCCGACTAACCGGGCATAACCGTAAATTCCGATAAGTTTGACGTCTTTCACGGTGCGAATAAGGCTGCGTAAATCGCCGCCTTGACGCCCGATCTTCATATCCGCGCCGTTAAACCGGACGATCACCGGTTGATCCGGCAGCCGAGCTTCTATCGGCGGCAAATCACCCTTTTTCACCGCGTTTTCGAAAAACGGCGTTTCGATATAGTCTTGTCCTGCGACCGGTGAAATAGCCTGTGCGGCAAATGGCATGAGCAGCAGGCAGGATATAATTTTTCGCTTTAGATTCATGAATATATTTGGGATTCTGTAACACGACCTGTCAAGATAATAACAAAGACAGTGTAATCACGTTAACTTGCTATTCGAGCCTATGGATCGGTTTGATTTAAGCGGCGAAGACGGTACAGCGAAGGGCGAATATGACACAAAACGTAGATGCGATCATCGTTGGTGCCGGCGTGATCGGTGCCGCCACGGCCTTTGAAATGGCAAAATCTGGACTCAATATCCTGTCGATAGACAAAAATCCGGCGGCCGGTTACGGCCCGACCAGCGGCTCCTGTGCCATTATCCGGGTGCATTATTCGACCTTGGAAGGCACGGCCTTTGCTTACGAAGGATATTATTACTGGCGCGATTGGGACGAATATCTGGGCTTCAAGGATGAAAGCGGGATGGCGGATTTCCGCGAAGTCGGTTGCCTGGTGATGCGGACAGCACAGAATGAGTTCATGCAATCCCATATGAGCCACTGCAACGCCCTCGATATCCCCTATGAAATCTGGAACGAAGCGCAAATCAAGGATCGCCTGCCGATCTATGACTTGCAAGGATATTGGCCACCGAAGCGGATGAAAGAAGAGGGCTTTGGCGAGCCGGGCGGCGGCAATGTCGAAAGCGCGATCTATTTTCCGACCGCCGGTTATGTCACGGATCCGCAACTCTCAACGCACAATCTGCAACGGGCTGCCGAAGCGCACGGTGCGGAATTTATGTTTAATCGGCGGGTTGATGAAATTCTAACCAAAGACGGTCGGACAGCTGGCGTGCGTTTGGACGATGGCAGCGAAGTGTTGGCCCCGGTCGTCGTCAATGTGGCCGGTCCGGCGTCGTCAAAAATTAATCAGATGGCAGGGGTTTTGGAGGATATGACGATCACCACCAAACCGCTGCGCCAAGAAGTTGTACATGTACCGGCGCCGGCAGGTTTTGATTTCGAGAATGCGGGGATGGTGGTGTCCGACAGCGATATCTCCTGCTATTGCCGGCCAGAACACGGCAATCATATCTTGATCGGCAGCGAAGATCCGGAGTGCGATCGGCGCGAATGGGTCGATGACGAGGATTATGACCGAAATTTCACCGAGCAATGGACTGTGCAGGCCTATCGTTATGCGCAGCGCGTACCAAGCCTAGGTATTCCCAGTCAGATGAAAGGCGTGGTCGATCTTTACGATGTGACGGAAGATTGGATTCCAATTTACGACAAGTCCGCCTTGCCCGGTTTCTACATGGCCATTGGAACCAGCGGCAATCAGTTCAAGAATGCGCCGATCGCCGGTAAAATGATGGCGGCACTGATTGGATATTGCGAAAGTGGTAATGATCACGACGTTAAACCGTTACAGTTCCATTTACCCTATATCGATCGGGATATTGATGTCGGCTTCTATTCTCGTAAACGCAAAATTAATCCCGAAAGCAGTTTTTCCGTCCTTGGGTAAAGGAATCTAAAGTGTTTTGTTCCAGACGGATTTGCGATAGAAGTACCTTAATTAAACGACGAAAACCAACAACAAACCTACGCATCAAAATTCGGGAGGAATATGATGAAAAAACTAATTCTAGCGACAGCGGTGGCTGCACTCGTAAGTACGACTGCGGTTGCTGAAAATATTAAAATCGGTGTCATTTTGGGCTATACGGGACCAATCGAATCCCTGACGCCAGACATGGCAGCGGGCGCCGAACTGGCGATCAAGGAAGTCAGCGATAGCGGTGCTCTCTTGGGCGGCAGTAAAGTCAGCTCAGTTCGTGGCGATACGACGTGTACGGATTCAGCGGCGGCGACAGCGGCGACTGAACGTTTAGTGACGTCGGACAAGGTCAATGCGATTGTCGGTGGCGATTGCTCCGGTGTGACCACGGCAATGTTGCAGAATGTGGCGATTGCCAACGGAATTGTGATGGTTTCCCCATCAGCGACGTCACCGGCGTTGTCTTCGATCGAAGACAAAGGCCTGTTTTTCCGCACCGCCCCTTCGGATGCCCGTCAAGGCCAAGTGCTGACTGCCATTTTGAAAGAACGCGGCATCAAATCAGCGGCGCTGACCTATACCAACAACGACTATGGTAAAGGTCTGGCTGACAGCATCAAAACCAATTTCGAAAAAGCTGGCGGCAAGATTACGATTTCTGCCGCTCATGAAGATGGTAAAGCGGATTATACGGCGGAAGTTGGCGCGTTAGCATCGGCCGGTGGTGACGTCTTGATCGTCGCTGGATATCTCGACCAAGGTGGCAAGGGTATTATCCAGGCGGCTCTCGACACCGGTGCTTTTGAAACCTTTGTGTTGCCGGATGGGATGATCGGCGACAGTCTGCCGCTCGCCATTGGTTCTGACCTGAACGGTTCTTTCGGAACCGTACCAGGTACTGATAGCCCGGGCGCTGCGAAATTTGCAGATATGGCAAAAGCCGCTGGATTCAAGGCGGGGCCGTTTTCATCTGAATCTTATGACGCGGCAGCGCTGATCATGTTGGCGATGCAAGCAGCCAAGTCCAGCAGCAGTAAAATGCTGAAGGACAAGATAATGATGGTGGCAAATGCGCCTGGTGAAAAAATCTATCCAGGTGAATTGGCAAAAGGCCTGAAGATCATCGCCGGTGGCGGTGACGTCGATTATGTCGGAGCTTCGGCGGTTGAGCTGATTGGCGCAGGCGAAAGCGCTGGCAATTATCGCGAAATATTGGTCATGGGCGGTAAAAACACCACCCACAAGTTCCGCTAAGCTCAGCTGAACTGAATGTCCTGACGAATGAGAAACGGTTTGGGTGAAAACCCAGACCGTTTTTTGTTTGTGACAAGATGATCACAGTAGATAATCTCCACATGCATTTTGGCGGCATTCGTGCCGTCGACGGTGTTTCGCTTGAGATTGCCGGCGGCAGCATCACCGGTCTCATCGGACCGAACGGTGCCGGGAAGACAACCCTGTTCAATTGTATTGCTGGGGCTTATCGCCCGACCGCGGGCAAAGTCAATTTGGATGGTGTCGACATTACCGGACTGAAGCCGCATGAACTGTTTGCCATGGGTCTGCTGCGTACCTTTCAAATCGCGCAGGAATTCACCACCCTGACGGTGCGAGAGAACTTGATGATGGTGCCGGGCGGCCAGTCGGGTGAAAGCCTAATCGATACCTGGCTGCGTCCTGGGAGAGTTCGCACAGAAGAAGAACGCATTCGCGCCAAGGCCGACGAAGTAATTGGTTTTTTGGAAATTTCGCAGGTCGCCGATGAGTTGGCGGGCAACCTTTCCGGCGGGCAAAAAAAACTACTGGAACTTGGCCGCACGATGATGGTCGATGCCAAGATCGTATTTCTGGACGAAGTGGGCGCTGGGGTGAACCGCACCCTGTTGAATACACTTGGCGATGCCATTCTGCGATTGAACAAAGAACACGGTTACACTTTTTGTATGATCGAACATGATATGGATTTTATAAGCCGGCTGTGCGATCCGGTGATTGTCATGGCCGAAGGTGCGGTGCTAGCAAAAGGCACCGTTGATGAAGTTAAAGCCGATGAACATGTTATCGAAGCCTATCTCGGCACCGGTCTAAAGAACAAGCCGGAGCCGGTGGCATGAGTTTCTTGATCGGTGAGCATATGACTGGCGGGTATGGTGGGGCCGATATCCTGCATGACTGTACCATTGACGTCGACAAGGGTGAGATCGCGGTTATCGTTGGCCCGAATGGCGCCGGCAAATCGACGGCCATGAAAGCCATTTTTGGCATGCTGGACGTCCGTGAAGGCGTGGTGCGACTGGCTGGTGAAGATATCACCGGCTTGAGCCCACAAGCGCGCGTCGCCAAAGGAATGGGCTTTGTCCCGCAGAACAACAATGTCTTCGTTTCGATGTCGGTGGAAGAGAACCTGGAAATGGGGGCTTTTATCCGTGAGGACGGCATTGGCGAAACCATGGCGCAGGTGTTTGACCTATTTCCGATCCTGAAAGAAAAACGTCAACAAGTGGCAGGGGAACTGTCCGGTGGCCAACGCCAGCAGGTCGCAGTTGGGCGGGCCCTGATGACGCAACCAAAATTATTGATGCTGGATGAACCAACCGCCGGTGTATCCCCGATCGTGATGGACGAGTTATTCGATCGCATCATCGAAGTGGCGAAGACCGGCATCGCCATCCTGATGGTTGAACAGAATGCCCGTCAGGCCCTGAATATTGCCGACAAAGGGTATGTGCTGGTGCAGGGGCGCAACCGCTACACCGATACCGGCGCGGCGCTGATGGCCAATCCCGAAGTTCGCAAAGCGTTCTTAGGGGGTTGACGCGATGGAAGGTATCCTCAACGCGTTCATCCTTTTGTCGAACTTTGTTATTGTGCCCGGTATGGCTTACGGCAGCCAGCTCGCTTTGGGTGCGCTCGGTGTCACTTTGGTCTATGGGATCTTGCGGTTTTCCAATTTTGCCCATGGTGACACGATGGCGTTCGGGACCATGGTGACAATACTGGCGACTTGGTTATTGCAGTCTTGGGGGGTGTCCTTTGGGCCCTTGCCAACGGCGCTGCTGGCCTTGCCGTTTGGGATCGCCGGGACTATCGTCCTGTGCCTAACCGCAGATCGCTTAGTTTATAAGTTCTATCGACAGAAAAAATCCCCACCTGTGATTTTCCTAATCGCATCCGTTGGTGTGATGTTTGTGATCAATGGTTTGGTCCGCTTTATCATCGGCCCCAACGATCAACGCTTCGCCGACGGCGAACGTTTCATTATGAAGGCGCGGGAATTCAAACAATTGACCGGGCTAAATGAAGGCGTTGCCTTCAAAACCAGCCAGGCGCTGACAATCACCACCGCAGTGATTGTCGTAATCGCGCTGTTCTGGTTCCTAAACCGTACCCGGTCCGGAAAATCCATGCGGGCATATTCAGACAACGAAGATCTGGCCCTTCTTTCCGGCATTAACCCTGAACGTGTCGTCCTGATCACTTGGATGTTGGCGGCGACCTTGGCGACCATCGCTGGCGTGCTCTATGGCCTGGATAAAAGTTTCAAGCCCTTTACCTATTTCCAACTGCTGCTGCCGATTTTCGCTTCCGCCATTGTCGGCGGCTTGGGCAATCCTTTAGGCGCCATTGCCGGTGGTTTTGTCATCGCCTTTTCCGAAGTCACCGTGACTTATGCCTATAAAAAGTTCCTCACCTATACCTTGCCGGCGGATTGGGCGCCCGAAGGGTTGGTGCAGCTCTTGTCGACCGACTATAAGTTCGCAGTGTCGTTCATGATTTTGGTTCTGGTATTACTGATAAAACCCACCGGCTTGTTTAGGGGCAAGGCGTTATGAACGGAAACCTGTGCGCTTATTCAATGTTCGCGCTGATGTTCGCGCTACTGCTGATTGTCGGCTTGGCGCAAAGTTGGTCGCTTTCTTTGGCTATCCTAAATCTCTGTCTGATCTCCGCCATCATGGCGCTCGGTGTCAATATTCAGTGGGGCTATGCCGGTCTTTTTAACGTCGGGGTGATGGGATTTGCGGCGTTGGGCGGGTTGGCCGGAGTTCTGATCTCCGCTCCACCGGTGGCGGAAGCCTGGCAGGCAGGCGGTAGTGACGTCTTTATCGCCTTGGTTATTATCTTGCTCACCATCGGCGCGGCGATCTTTGCGGTTAAGCGTTTACCCAAAGGCGCGGTGAGAAAGGCCGGGTTGGTCATTGTCATCGTGGTTGGTTATTTCTCCGCCCGCGCCTTTTTCGATCCGGCGGTTGAGGCGATTGAAGCGGTGGAACCGGCAAAGACCGGATATTTAGGGGGATTTCATTTACCCATCTTAGTATCTTGGATCGTTGGCGGTTTCTTGGCCGCCGGTGTCGCCTGGATCATTGGCAAGATAGCGCTTGGCTTGCGATCCGACTATCTTGCCATTGCCACCCTTGGGATTTCCGAAATCATCGTCGCGGTCCTGAAAAACGAAGATTGGCTGACCCGCGGGGTCAAGAATGTCAGTGGTCTGCCACGCCCGGTACCATACGAAGTCGACCTACAACAAGCGCTATGGTTTCAAGATTGGGCTGTCACTTTGGGCATGTCGCCCATCGACCTATCGTCGATTTTTGTGAAACTTTGTTATGCCGGTCTGTTTGCTGGCGTTCTGCTGATTTTGTTGTGGTTTTCCGAACGCGCATTGAATTCACCTTGGGGAAGGATGATGCGGGCGATCCGCGACAACGAAACCTCTGCCGCCGCGATGGGAAAGAATATTACCGGGCGTCATCTACAGGTCTTTGTCCTCGGCTCTGCTGTAATTGGTATCGCCGGGGCGATGCTGACGACGTTGGATGGCCAATTCACACCGGCATCCTATCAACCGCTGCGGTTCACCTTCATCATTTGGGTAATGGTAATTGTCGGCGGTTCCGGCAACAATCTGGGCTCGGTCCTCGGTGGTTTCCTGATCTGGTTCTGCTGGATCGAAGCGGAACCAGTGGGTCTGTGGCTGATGGACCTTATAACCTCCGGTCTGCCGGAAGGCAGCGGTCTGCGTAAACATCTAATCGATAGCGCGGCGCATATGCGCCTATTGACCATGGGCCTGATCCTGTTATTGGTCTTGCGATTCAGTCCCCGCGGGTTGATCCCGGAAAAATAATAACGCTTTAGCAACCTTTCAGAAAGATGGCGGCGTGGCGGCGCTGATCATTTCGCATTCTTCATCGAAGGGATTCCGAAACCGATGGGGGACCTCCATGTTGATGTAATAAGCTTCTCCTGGGCCCAGGACCCGGCTTTCCGCTCCGACGATGACTTCCAATCGACCGCGGACGACGATGCCGGCCTCCTCGCCTTTGTGAACGATCATCGTGTCTCCGGTGCCGCTATGAGGTGGATAAATCTCCTGCAGCACTCGCAGGTTGCGGGTTTTCCGGGTGGCTCCCACCAATCGTAAAGACATAGTGCCGTCGGACATCTCCACTAATTCATCTTTGGCGAAAAAGATTTTTTCCTGTTCGCCCATTTCCATGGTGAAAAAGTCGATCAAACCAATCGGAATGCCGTTCAAAACTTTTTTAAGACTGTCGACAGAGGGGCTGACACGGTTTTGTTCAATGCCGGATATTGTGCTGTTGGTGACACCGGCGCGGCGCGCCAATTCGCGTTGGGAGAAACCGCGTGCTTCACGAATTGCTTTCAGGCGGGTGCCGACATCGATGGTCATATTTTTTTCCATCACAGCATGTCCCTAATCCGGTAATAGGCCATCGCCAGCACCAAGGCCGGCGTCCGAAATAATTTGCCGCCGTAAAATCTCATATGCGGAATGCGCTCGAACACATCGAAACGTTCCGCCGTGCCGGCGATGGCTTCCGCCATTAACTTTCCGGCAAGCCCGGTCAACCCGACGCCGTGACCGGAAAACCCATGGGCGAAATAAGTGTTTTTGGCGATACGACCGAAATGCGGCAGGCGGTTGGCGGTGATCGCAACGTTCCCGCCCCAGGCATAGTCGATCCTTGTTTCCCTTAGCTGCGGGTAGAATTTCACCATGGTTGCTCCCATGGCACGGCGAATAATGACCGGCGCGAATTTCGAATAACTGACCCGTCCGCCAAAAAGCATACGGCGGTCCGCCGACAAGCGAAAATAGTTCAGCACAAAATTGACATCCTCCACCGCCGCATTGTTGCGGATCAGGCCGCTCGCTTGTTCCTGGCCTAATGGCTCGGTAGCGACAATATAGGTGCCGACCGGCATTATCTTATCGCTGATCTTCTCATTCAAATTTTCCACATAGGCGTTCGCGCAAAGAATGATTTGCTTGGCGCGGATTTCACCGTTAGGAATTTTGACCCGCGGACTGTCGCCTGGTTGGACCGACAATGCAGGCGTGTTTTCGTATAGTTTCGCACCTGCCGCCGACGCAGCGCCGGCCAGACCAAGTGTGTAATTCAAGGGGTGCAAATGGCCGCTATGGGGATCGTAGAGAGCTGACGTGTAACTTGGACTGCCGATACGCTGGCGTAGATCGTCACCGACATGAAGCGAACAGCCCATATAACCCATTGCTTCATATTCTTCCTGCAGCGCCGCTAGTTCCCGGTCGTGGCGTTTTTTTAATGCAACGTGATAATGCCCATCCGCCCAATCGCAGGCGATGTCATGCTGCGCGATCCGCTGGCGCAATTGCGTCATGGCTTCGCCGCCAAGTTGCCAAAGTTTGTTGGTATCGTCATCGCCAAGCAGTTTACGCATCTCGGATGGTAATCTGTTGTAGCCGATGATCGCCTGTCCACCGTTGCGCCCTGATGCACCCCAACCAATTTGGCGTCCTTCGATTAGGATCACTTTGTAGCCGCGTTCCGCCAGGTGCAGGGCTGACGACGCGCCGGTCATGCCGCCACCAACGATGCAGACATCGCAACTATGGTCCCCAGCCAACTTGGGATATCCGGAATAATTGTTGGCTGAGGCCGTGTAATAGGAATCCGGTCGCGTTTCATACATGACTAGACAATCCGCAAATACCACTCGTGTTCCAGAGGCGAAATTTGCTTCGCAAACCGTGCCAACTCCACTTGTCGACAGGTCCGCATGACCCGGCAGAATTCCGCGCCGAAATAACGTTGTAGAATTCGCCCTTGATCGAAGGCTGCAAATACGGCTTCAGGGAAACAGGGAAGAGTAGGCGGAAATTGTTCATAGGCATTGCCCGTCGCCATTTCGCTTGGCGTGCATTTCATGGTCAATCCGTGGTGAATACCGGCCAGAACCGCCGCCATCACCAGGTATGGATTGGCGTCCGCACCAGCCACGCGATGTTCAATCCGGCGGGCCTGGGCAGAACCGGCCGGGATCCGCAAAGCCACGGTACGATTGTTTTCACCCCAAGTCGGCGCCAGGGGCGCGTAAGTTCCCGCTTCCAGTCTTTTATAGGAATTGGCATTCGGCAGAACAACCAGCATGGTTTCGGCCATGCATTCCTGTAATCCACCGATAGCAAAACGCAATGGATCATTGAGCGTTTCGTCGGCAAAGATGTTCTGACCATTATCGTCCAGGATATTGACATGAACATGGGCGCCATTGCCGGACTGCCCGGCAAACGGTTTGGCCATAAAAGTGGCTTCCATCGCATGTTGTCGGGCGACATTTTTAACGACACGTTTCAACAGGATCGCCTGATCCGCGGCGGTAATCGCATTGTCGACGTGCTGCAGATTGACTTCAAATTGACCAGGCGCGTATTCCGCCACCATGGTGTCTGCTGGTATATTCTGTAATTTTGCTGCCGCCGCCACGTCATTCATGAAGGCGCCATAATCATGTAAGGCATCAATGCCATAGACTTGCGTCGCTTTTTCCCGCAGACCCGTTGCCGGCGATATTGGCGGCAGCGGATAGCCGTCCGGTGTTGCCTGTTGATCGACTAAATAGAATTCCAATTCCATCGCGGTTACCGGGAAAAGACCGATATCGGTGAACATCTGTACAATTGCTGCCAACACATGCCGTGGGTCGGCAAAAAAAGAATTCCCATCGGCTTCATACATCGCGAGCAGCATCTGACCCAGGTTCTCTTGCCAAAGGACAGGCGACAGGCTGCCAGCGACTGGACGACAAATGCGGTCGGCGTCGCCGTCTTCCCAAACCAAGCCGCTTTCTTCGATATTGCTGCCCGTGCTGTCGAGGCCAAAAGTCGAGCCGGGTAACAGAATTCCGTCCGCCATGACCGAACGCAGTTTATCGACGGTAATGCGTTTGCCGCGTAAAATTCCGTTATTGTCCGGCAACAATAGCTCGATCAAAGTGATCGCTGGATGATCTGCGAGAAATTTTTCAGGACTGCTGACTTGGATTGCTTTGGCCATCACGCTAAGCCTAATATGATTGCCGTTTGGGCTGCCACAGGATTATCGCTATGGTGGCCGAGCAAACCGAACCTGTCAAGAAGGTGTGCAATATAATTTACGTTTTGATAATGTAGGGACGGAAAATCTTTTGAATATTGATTTTTTATTGTGATAGCGTGCGAAATTATGCACGCTACGACTAAATCACCCGTTTTCGCTGTTGCCTGTTGCCGTCGTGAGCGTGAAGGTCGGGAATTTGACGGACGAAGGATGGCAGCATGAAGGGATTACGTGAATGGTGTCGGGTGCGGAATATTGACGAAGTTGAATGCGTAGTACCGGACTTGAATGGTATTGCCCGCGGCAAAATAATTCCGACGGAGAAATTTCTGGTAGGCGTGGAAAATGACGCGCATCGGCTACCGGAATCTGTTTTTGCCCAGACTGTGACCGGGGACTATCCGGCGGATGATGTCAGTGTCGTCTCGCCGACCGATATCGATGTTATCTTGCGGGTCGATCCTACAACCATTCAGCCGGTGCCTTGGTACGACAATCCGACGGCGCAGGTGATTTGTGACTGCTTCTATGCGGACGGTGCGCCAGTGGATATTTCACCACGACAGATATTGCGCCGAGCCTTATCGCTATTTGCGGACAAAGGCTGGAAGCCGGTGGTCGCGCCGGAACTGGAATTCTATTTTGTCGAGACCAACCGCGATCCCAATGACGTGCTACGCCCACCGATTGGGTTCAATGGTCGACCGGAATCCGGTCGTCAAAGTTATGGCATCGATGCGGTGAGCGAATTTGATCCAGTGATCAATGACATTTATGATAACAGCGAGGCGCAGAATATTGACGTCGATACAGTCGCCCATGAACTGGGTGCAGCGCAGATCGAAATAAATTTGATGCATGGCGAATCATTATCCTTGGCAGACCAGGTTTTCATGTTTAAACGCACGGTTCGCCAGACAGCGTTAAAACACGGTATGTATGCAACATTTATGGCACGTCCGATGCAGAACGAACCCGGCAGTTCCATGCATATCCACCAAAGTATTTTAGATATTGAGACCGGAAAGAATATTTTTAGTGATGACGCGGGAGCAGAAACCGACAACTTTCGGTATTTCCTGGGTGGGCTACAGAAGTATGGCCCGGCGGCGATATCATTGCTTGCGCCAAACGTGAATTCCTACCGTCGCTTTTTCTATGATGAAGCGCCGATCAATGTGCTTTGGGGACGTGATAACCGAAGCTGCGGCATTCGGGTGCCGAATTCATCGCCAGAAAACAGACGGATCGAGAACCGTCTGGCTGGGTCTGATGCCAATCCGTATCTAGCCTTCGCCACCAGTTTATTTTGCGGATATCTTGGCATCGTCGAGCAACTGGAACCGAGCGCGGAAGAAAGCGGGTTGGCCTATGGGCGCGGTCCCTTGTTGCCATCGCATTTGTCGGAAGCGATTGACGTGCTGGAACATTGCCAAGCTTTGCGGGTCCTCATTGGCGATCGATTTATTCGCACCTTTTGTGAGGCCAAGCGGGTCGAGTTCGATAGTTTTCACACCGTTGTCAGTTCGTGGGAACGCGAGCACTTGCTGCTCAATGTATAAATATTGCAGGAGATAGATTTTGGATTTAAGTAATAAGGGTACGACTTATTGGCAGGAAATGGATAGTAGCCATCATCTGCATCCATTCACCGACAGCAAAGATTTAAATGCGCGCGGCGCCCGCATCGTGACCAAGGCGGAAGGCGTTTATATTTGGGATTCCGAAGGCAATCGCACACTGGATGCGATGGCCGGCTTGTGGTGCGTCAATGTCGGTTATGGCCGTCCCGAACTGGTCGAAGCGGCGCGGGCACAAATGAGCGAACTGCCTTATTACAACACCTTTTTTCAAAGTTCGAACGTGCCGACGACGGAGCTGGCACGAAAACTGGCGGCGCTGACACCTGCAGGTCTGGATCATGTATTCTTTGCTAATTCAGGTTCGGAAGCCAACGACACGGTCATTCGCATGGTCCGTCGCTACTGGGATGTGATGGGAGAACCTGATCGCACCGTGATCATTAGCCGAGACAATGCCTATCACGGCAGCACCATGGCGTCGGCCAGTTTGGGCGGGATGACATTCATGCATGTCCAGGGCGGCCTGCCGATCCCCGGGATCGAACATATTATGCAACCATACTGGTATCACCTCGGGCGCGATCTGAGCCCGGCCGAATTCGGTCTGAAAGCGGCACGGGCGCTGGAGCAGAAGATCAAAGAAGTTGGCCCTAATAAAGTCGCCGCCTTCATTGGTGAGCCGATCCAGGGCGCCGGCGGCGTGATTGTGCCCCCCGACAGCTATTGGCCAGAAATTCAGCGCATCTGCGATGAATACGGTATCCTGCTCATCGCCGATGAAGTCATTTGTGGCTTTGGCCGCACCGGCAATTGGTTTGGCTCTGACACCTATGATATCAAACCGGATTTAATGGCGATTGCGAAGGGTCTGAGTTCCGGGTATTTGCCGATTTCGGCGGTGATGGTGCATGACAGGGTGGCGGAAGTCTTAATCAATAAAGGCGGTGAATTCAGCCACGGTTTCACGTATTCCGGCCACCCCGTCGCGGCGGCGGTGGCGCTGGCGAACATAGATATCTTGGAGCGAGAGGGGATCGTTGAAACGGTCGGTCAGGACACCGGCCCCTATCTGCAAAAACGATTGCGGGAATTGTCGGACCATCCGTTAGTTGGCGAAGTGCGCGGCGTCGGCCTGGTCGCTGCTGTGGAATTGGTGAAAGATAAAATGACCGGTACTCTGTTTGCGCCGGAAGGCGATGTTGGAACGATCTGTCGGGATCATGCTTTCGAGCAAGGGCTGGTCATTCGGGCGACAAACGACAGCATGATTTTCTCGCCGCCATTAATTCTGAGCAAACCACAAATCGACGACATCATTGATATCATGAAAAACGCCCTCGACCTGACCCTCGTGGACGTTCAAAAGTTAGCCTAGGGAGAGCGCAATGCAGCAACCAATTAAATTCTTCAAATCAGCTATTACAGCAGCAATTTTCGCCTTTGCGGCGACGAGTGCCTGGGCCGCCGAGGATAAAGTCGTCAATGTCTACAACTGGTCCGACTATATCGACGAAGACATCCTAAAAGAGTTTGAAGCGGAAACCGGCATCAAAGTGGTCTATGATGTTTTTGATTCGAACGACGTCCTGGAAACCAAATTGTTGGCCGGCAAAACCGGTTACGATGTGGTCGTCCCTTCAGGTGGGTTTTTGGCCCGGCAGATATCCGCCGGCGTCTTCCGTAAACTTGACCATTCAAAACTTAGTAATGTCGGAAATCTGTGGGAATTAATCCTGCAGCGAACGGAGATATATGACCCGGGTAATGCCTATTCCATCAACTATATGTGGGGCAGCACCGGCATTGGTTACAACGACAAAAAAGTGGCGGAACGGATGAAAAATGCGCCGGTCAATTCCTGGCGTATGATCTTCGATCCGGCGGTGGTTTCGAAATTCGCCGATTGTGGTGTCTATATGTTGGATGCGGGTGATGAAGTGATCCCGGCCGCGTTGAACTATATTGGAGAAGACCCGAACAGCAAGGACCCGAAAGTGATCGCGAAAGCCGGCCCGGTTTTGCAAGCGGTGCGTCCTTATATCCGCAAATTTCATTCTTCGGAATATATCGACGCACTGGCGAACGGCGACATTTGTGTGGCCATCGGGTGGTCCGGCGATGTGCTGCAGGCACGCGATCGGGCGGCGGAAGCGGAAAAAGATTTCGAAGTAAAATATGTCGCCCCGGATGAAGGCGCGCTGATGTGGTTTGACCAAATGGCCGTCCCAGCCGATGCGCCGCACCCCGACAATGCCCACACCTTCATCAACTACATCCTGCGCGCAGAAGTGATGGCGAAAGCGTCAAACTACGTCTATTTCGCCAATGGTAACAAAGCCTCGCAAAAACTGTTGAATGAAGATGTCATTACTGATCCGGCGATTTATCCGACTGAAAAGGCACTGAAAACGCTATATACTGTGACGCCTTACGGACCCAAGGCCCAACGTTCAGTGACCCGATTATGGACAAGGGTAAAAAGCGGGCAATAGGCCAACGCGTAAATGGATAGCGGGGTGAACAGTTCGCCATTCGTTCAAATTATGGGCGTGACGAAGAAATTCGGCGCCTTCACTGCCGTCGACAATATTTCTCTCGACATTTTGAAGGGCGAGTTCTTCTCTCTGCTCGGGCCCTCGGGGTGCGGTAAAACCACGTTGTTGCGTATGCTGGCCGGGTTTGAGACGCCGACCAGCGGGCGTATCCTGATTGATGGTGAGGATATGTCCGCGGTACCGCCGCATAAACGGCCAGTGAACATGATGTTCCAATCCTATGCGCTTTTCCCGCATATGAATGTGGAACAAAATATCGCTTTCGGCCTGAAGCAGGACAAAATGGTGAAGAGCGAAGTTCAAGACCGCACCCGACAGATATTACAATTGGTGAAGATGGCGGACTTCGCCAAACGCAAGCCGAACCAATTATCAGGCGGGCAAAAACAACGAATCGCCTTGGCACGGGCGCTGGTGAAACAACCAAAAATGTTGTTGTTGGATGAACCGCTGGGCGCGTTGGACAAAAAACTACGGGAAGAAACCCAATTCGAACTGGTGAATATCCAAGAAGAACTGGGCATCACATTTGTCATCGTCACCCACGATCAGGAGGAGGCGATGACCGTTTCTTCCCGCATCGCCATGATGGACCATGGCCATATTGCCCAGGTAGCAAACCCGGCGGAAATCTATGAGTTTCCGAATTCCCGCAATGTGGCGGAATTTATTGGCGACGTGAATATCCTGCCCGGCCGCATCGAAGGCGCGGCAATTCGCTTACATGACGGGAGCTTGGTCCAAGCCAACCAGATCGTCGATGTCGAAAACGGCGCCGAGGTGTTCGTTGCCCTAAGACCGGAAAAACTCGTCGTCTCCAAGGACACGCTAGAAGCGGCGGCAAGCAACTGTCTGGCCGGTGAAGTTTGGGATATCGGCTATCTCGGCAAATTGTCGATCTATCACATTAGACTGGATAACGGCGATACCATCACAGTGGCGCAAACAAACCGTCAACGCGGCAGCGCGCAAGCAATTACTTGGGAAGACCGGGTTTACGTCACTTGGTCGCCCGACGCCACGGTGGTGCTGAAGGAATAGGGATGGGTCACCTCCGCATTAATGAGCGAACTTTGGCGGTGATGCTGCCGTATCTTTGGCTGCTGATATTTTTCCTGGCACCGTTTCTGATCGTGCTGAAAATAAGCTTCGCCGAACTGCGCATTGCCATGCCGCCCTATTCGCCGTTGTTCGATTTTGCAGGCGACAGCTTTGTCGGTCTATCCGCCAGTCTCGAGAATTACCTCTTGTTGTTTGAAGACAGCCTTTATTGGAAATCCTATGTCAGCAGTTTGAAAATCGCGGCGATCTCAACTCTTATCGCCTTATTGGTGGGCTACCCCGTCGCCTATGCCATGGCCCGGGCGCCGGAGAAATGGCGTTTGACCTTGTTAATGATGGTGATCCTGCCATTTTGGACGTCGTTCTTGATCCGTGTCTACGCCTGGATCGGAATTCTGAAAAACGAAGGGTTTATCAATCACTTTCTGATCTGGGCCGGCATTGTCGAGCAACCGATAACTATGTTGCATACGGATTTTGCGGTCTATATCGGGATTGTATATTCCTACCTGCCGTTCATGATCCTGCCCCTTTATGCCAATTTGGAGAAACTGGATTACACGCTTTTGGAAGCCGCGTCGGATCTAGGATGCCCGCCTTCAAAGGCGTTTTGGAAAATCACCGTGCCATTGTCTTTCCCCGGCATTATTGCTGGCTGTTTCTTGGTCTTTATTCCGACGATGGGGGAGTTCGTTATTCCCGACCTATTGGGCGGGTCATCTACACTGATGATTGGTAAGACATTGTGGGCGGAGTTTTTCAACAATCGGGACTGGCCTCTTTCTTCCGCCGCAGCAGTGCTTTTGCTCCTATTTTTGGTCATACCGATTGTCATGTTTCAACGTTTCCAAACCCGGCAATCGATGCGTGAGGATTGAGTTATGCGCGCGAGACTTAGTGCCTTCAATATCATCGCCTTGATCTTGGGATTTGCTTTCCTTTATGTGCCAATATTGCTGTTGGTCATATTCAGCTTCAACGAAAGTCGATTGGTCACTGTTTGGGCCGGCTTTTCGACAAAGTGGTATGGCGCCCTGCTGGAGAATGAGGCGATTTTGAATGCTGCCGGGGTGACCTTAAAAGTAGCCTTCGTATCATCAACCGTCGCGACGATTCTGGGTACTCTGGCTGGTTTTGCGATGTCGCGCTTCGGCCGTTTTCGTGGCCGCACATTGTTCGAGGGAATGATCTATGCCCCCCTGGTGATGCCGGAAGTGATTACTGGTCTTTCACTATTATTGATGTTCGTCGCGATTTCCATCGAACGCGGTTTCATGACTATCACCATGGCGCATATCACCTTTTCGATGTGTTATGTCGCCGTGGTTGTACAATCCAGACTGACAAGTTTCGACCGTTCAATCGAAGAGGCGGCCATGGATTTGGGTTGTCCACCTGTGAAGACTTTTTTTCTTATTACCTTGCCGGTCATATTTCCGGCGGTGGCGTCCGGCTGGTTGCTCAGCTTCACCTTGTCGTTGGACGATCTAGTGATCGCTAGTTTTACTTCCGGCCCCGGCGCTACCACATTACCGATGAAAATCTATAGTCAAGTTCGTCTTGGCGTGACCCCGGAAATTAATGCGGTGTCAACAATTCTGATTGGTATTGTGGCCACCGGTGTTATTATCGCGTCAGTCATTCACAAACGCCAACTCGCGCGACAGTCAGATCCTGTCAGCTAAGTCCTGGCGGCAATCGAATATTTAATATGCCCTACGACAGCACCAAATCATTGGACACTGGCCTGCCAAAACTGCAGGCGCATAAAATCCCAGCGCCCGACCGCGATGCGGCGGTGGCGCTTTATCAATATTATCAAAGAAAATGTGACGCAGCGGAAACCTTACCCATTCGCCGCAGCCTTGAATTGCCGGAACTCACAAGGCTGGGCCTGATCGGTAATATTTTCCTCCTGGAGCCAATACCAGACACCGATGATTGGCGTTATCGCTTGCTTGGGACGGAAATCATCAGCCGCTTCGTTGTTGACAGGACAAATATGGGATTTCGAGATTATTTGCCCGCGGACCAAGCAGAAAAGTTTATTCGCGCCAGTGACGATATCGCAAAAAGCCGGAAACCGGGATTTTTCCGTCTGAAACCTCAAATGACCGGCGCTATTGACTATAAAATCGAAACCATGAGTTTGCCTATTTTCAGTAATGACGGCGGAACCGTATTGCTGTTCGGTGGTACTTTCTTTGGATAACCAATTATGGATAATCGATCTATTCCAGAAACAGATAAGACCCTTGTGGCGGCGCTTTATAAATTTGTTGCCCTGCCAGATTACGAGGAATTGCGTCCGCCATTGTTAGCGGAATGTGAAGCGGCGGGAATTCTAGGTACGATCTTGTTGGCAGCGGAAGGCATCAACGGAACTTTTGCCGGGCCCCGGGATGGTATGGTTCGGGTTCTGAATTATCTCTGGTCCGATCCGCGATTTGCTGATTTGGCGCCAAAATTTTCAGTGACAGAACGCTCAACATTCTATCGCATGAAAGTACGCTTGAAGAAAGAAATTGTCACGATGGGGCAGCCAGATGTCACGCCTCATCGCCATGTCGGTGTCTATGTGAAACCGGACGCTTGGAACAAGCTCATTGGAGATCCCGATACCTTGCTCATCGATACGCGCAACGGATACGAATCCAATATCGGCACTTTTGAAGGCGCGATCGTTTCAAAAACCAAAAGCTTTCGTGATTTCCCAACTTGGGTCGAAGAAAATCTTCTGTCGAAACCATCTGCAGAATGGCCTAAAAAAATCGCGATGTTCTGCACCGGCGGTATCCGTTGCGAGAAAGCCAGTGCCTATATGCTTGATATGGGATTTGACAACGTCCATCACCTAGAAGGCGGCATACTGAAATATCTGGAACAAGTGCCGGAAGCCGAGAGCAAATGGCAGGGCGAATGTTTTGTCTTTGATCAACGTGTGTCAGTTGGGCAAGGTCTGGCGGACGGTACCCATAATATTTGCCATGCTTGCCGCATGCCGATCAGTCCCGAAGATATGAAGCAAGAGCGTTATGTGCCGGGGATCAGCTGCCCGCAATGTCATGAAAAAATTAGTGACGCGGACAGAGAACGCTTTCGGGCTCGCCAACATCAGATCGAGCTAGCGAAACAACGGCAAACCCTTCACCTCGGACAGAAATTTTCCAAGCCACAAGCGACGGGCGAATTCGATGGCTGAGCCGGGCGCGCTTCCCATTCTGTATAGCTTTCGCCGCTGCCCCTTCGCGATGCGTGCCCGTATGGCGATCCGCTCAAGTGGCCAGATCTGCGAATTGCGAGAAGTCCTTTTGCGCGACAAACCGATTGAAATGATCGATGCATCGTCGAAAGCAACTGTGCCGGTAGTGGTATTGCCGGACGGCGGAATTTTGGATGAAAGCCTGGCGATCATGAATTGGGCGTTGGCGCAGGCGGATCCCGATGATCTGTTGTCTGAAAACGATGCGGAACAATTACTGAGTTTGATAGACGGGCCGTTCAAGCATCATCTCGACCGTTATAAATATGCATCGCGATATGAAGACATTGATCCAAAGCACCATCGCGCTGCGGCGGTTGAAATCCTACACCAGATCGAAGCGCAATTGGCGGGACAGGACTGGCTCTACGGCAATGATCCGACATTCGCCGATCTCGCAATCCTACCTTTTGTCCGACAATTTCGTATCGCCGACGAAAAGTGGTTCGATACGGAGATCGCCATGCCAAATCTCCAAGCGTGGCTGACGAGATTTCTCGCAGCCGAGTTCTTCCAAGCCGTGATGGCAAAACATCAACCGTGGCAGCCCGGCGATCAACCGGTTTATTTCCCTAGTTGATTCAACCGCTTAGCTCAAATTCGTTGAGATTCGGCGTTTGCATATCGTCACAGAATTGTTCGAAGCTAAAGGGCCACATGGCGGGATTTCCGTTTTTGTCCAGATACCAGCTGCGGCAGCCGCTGACCCAGACAGTGTCTTTCATGGCGTCCATGATGTTTTCGTTAAATTTTTTAGTGACATCCGCCCGCGGTGCGATCTCGGCATAGGCGCCTTGTCGATAGCCTTCGATCAATTGCATCACATACGAAAGCTGCAATTCCGAAATTTCGATCAGGGAGAAATTTCCGATCGGGCTATTGGGGCCGACCAGCATGGATAAATTTGGAAATCCCGGTACCGCGACGGAGCGATAGGCTTGCGTCACTTCGGCCCAAACATCGGCCAACTGGATTCCGTCGCGACCAATCACGTTCATTGGGCGCATGAACTGGTGGCCATTAAATCCGGTAGCCAGGACCAGAACATCAAGCTCGTGCAGCGTGCCATCTTTAGTGCGAATGCCTTCGGGTTCAATCCGTTCGATGCCATGCGTCACCAGTTCGGCATTGTCTTTTTGAATGGCCGGATAAAATTCATTCGACATCACCAGGCGCTTGCACGCGGCTTGGTAGTTGGGCGTCAGCCTAGCGCGCAATTTTGGGTCTTTGACATGTTCATTCAAGTTTGACTGACAGGCGGTTTCGATCATCTGCATTTGCACTTCGTCGCCGATCACAGCGCGGGCGAAGGTATTGTGGATCTGCTCCGACATGGAATCGTGGATATGTTGAACCACTTGCGGGTTATGGTGGAAGCCAGCCTTGTCTTCGTCCGAATAATAAGGGTTCGGTTGTGGGAAGATCCATTGTGCCGTCCGTTGAAATAGCGACAGTTTACTTACCTCGTCAATGATCGCCGGGACGATTTGAATAGCGGTCGAACCGGTACCGATAATCCCGATCTTCTTACCCTTTAGATCGACTGTGTGATCCCAGCGTGCGGTGTGGAAACAAGCGCCAGCGAAATTGTCCAAACCGTCGATATCCGGATAGACCGGATGGTGCAGGACACCGGTGGCGCAGATCACAAAATCCGCCTTCTCCAACTTTTTCTCATCACACCAAAGTTGCCATTTGCCGTCGATGAATTCCGTTTTAGTGACTTCCGTATCGTAGATAATTCGTGATGCGACATTGTATTTATCTGCGACTTTCTCAAAATAAGTTTGAATTTCTGCACCGGGAGAAAACAGCCGGGTCCAGTCGGGGTTGAGCTCAAACGAATAACTATAGACGTGGGACGGCACGTCGCAGGAGAGACCCGGATAAGTATTTTCCCGCCAAGTACCCCCTAGTTTGCCGGCTTTTTCATAGACCTGGAAATCATCGATGCCGGCTTCCATTAGTTTGATTGCGGTCAAAATGCCTGACATACCGGCGCCGATGACGGCGATCCGTGGGTTTCGTAAGCTCTCTACTTTCGCGTCCATTTAGTTCTCCTCGCGGTACATAATTGCTTCATCGCGGGCGATGGCGTCAAGAGGCAGCGGGAAAGCTAATTTTCTATTACATAAACCGCAAGAAGCGGGCGATCTCGAAAAAATCATCGCTTTCGAAACCGACCCCCTCCGAGCCAATCGCCTGGGCGCCCGGATAGAAAGCGGCGGCGTAAGCTTTGGCGTAGTTGTCAAAATAGACTTCAATTTCGAAGCCATTCGGCTTAGCAATTTGGCAGGCGGCGAGGTCGCCCAACAATGCTTCTTTCAAGCCGGTGGCAATATTTCGCCGCGCCACATGTGGATGTAATCCAATATTGGAGGCGCCGATGCCTTCACCGGTCGGCACCGCGGAAATCGCCGGATTGAAAGCCTTAGCCGCTTCGCAAATACCAACGTCGCCGGATATCATCACCACGGGCACGCCGACCGATTGGGCAATATAAGAATGCATCATGAATTCGGACATGATCGCTCCATTCAGGACAATCTTCGCAAATCTTCCGGTCAAGGTATGGGACAACGGATTGGTGCCAACCGTGGCGGCGGCGTGATAACCGACCAGCGCGACGGCGGCAAAACTATCGTCCAATTCCTGCACCATGCCGAAAGGATGACCGCTCCATTCCCGAATGACGCGGGCTTCTTCCGGCAGTTTGCTGGTAATAATATTGCGACCGGTGCCATGGGCGTCCTTGATCAAGATTTCTGTGGCGCCGGTTTCCAAGGCCGCTTCGCAGGCCGCCGCAACATCCAAGGTCATATATTCCCGATATTCCTGATAGGCGGCATGAGATTTGTTTGCTTCGTCCCAATGGGCAATGCCGGCCACCCCCTCAATGTCAGCACTGATATATAGTTTCACAAATTTACTCCTGTAATTTCCAGCTGCGGACATTATCATAGCGCAATTCATAGTCACCAAATTTCATAAAGAAGGAATAATTATGGCCCTGGACGCGATGCTGGAAAACAATGTGATCTGTCGCAAACTCGGTATTCGCTACCCGATTTGTCAGGCTGGCATGTTTCATGTCGCTTATGGTCGTTTGGCGGCGGCGGTTTCGAATGCAGGCGGCCTGGGCGTTATCGGCTCGGCCTATCTAAGCGGCGAAGAGCTGCGTGAGCAGATCAAGATCGTTAAAGGTGAAAGTGACAAACCTTACGGCGTCGATATTCTGTTCGCTCAGGTGCAGACAGAAGAAGGTAAAGCCGCCGACTATACCCGCGCCGTGCAGGAAGCGATTGATGTCACCTTTGACGAAGGGGCGCCGGTCTTAGTCTCCGGCCTAGGCAATCCAGCTGCGGTCGTCCCCGATGCCCATGCCGCCGGCATGACGGTGATGAGTTTGGTCGGCACCTCCCGACAAGCCCAGAAAGTCGCGGCATCCGGCGTCGATGTGGTGATTGCATCCGGACATGCTGGCGGCGGTCATGTCGGGCGGATTGCCACGATTGCGCTGGTTCCAAAAGTTGTCGATGCCCTTGATATCCCAGTTCTGGCGGCGGGCGGCTTAGTCGACGGACGGGGTCTCATCGCCGCGTTGGCCATGGGGGCAGTCGGCGTCTGGATGGGCACGCGCTTTATTGCCACGGAAGAAGCCCGCGGCCATGACAACTATAAAAACAAAATCGTTGAGATCGACGAGGACGGCACCATCGTCAGCCGCGGCCATTCCGGCAAACCCAACCGCATGATCCGTAACGCTTTCACCCAATCCTGGGAAGGGCGAGAGGCGGAGATCAAGCCTTATCCCCTACAGATGATCGAAGTTGGCAACCCGGCCAGCCAACTGGGCCGGATCGAAGGGGACGTCGAGCATGGCGTCTTGCCGGCGGGACAAGGGGCCGGGAACATCGACGCGGTCGAACCGGCGGGCAAAATCGTCGAAGACATCATGGCGGAAGCGCGCGAAGTTTTGCGCGGGTTTGAGGCGCTCTCCCGCTAACTTAATTTGGCCGGGAAGCCGTCGGCGCGTAAATTTGTGCCGACTATATTTTCCAGCAATTTAACCACCTTCGGCGACCAGGCATCGCCGCCATAGGTCTCGCGGGCTTCGCTGAAAATCTCCGCTACTTTGTCGGCGATCGCCAACGGCACCCCGAAACGTTCACCCATCGCTTGCGCGAAGCCTAGATCCTTGCAGGCCAAGTCCATGGTGAAGCCGATGTCGTAGCTGCCATTGAGGATCACCTGTCCTTCGGTTTCATGGACGAAACTGTTGCCGGAGGAGGCGCAGATGGCGTCGTAACTTTGTTTTAGATCCAGCCCGCCCCGTTTCGCCAGCATCAATCCTTCCCCGCAAGCGACCAGATGAATGAAGGCCAGCATATTGGTGATCACTTTGATGATACTTGCATTGCCCAAAGGTCCCATATGGAAAACTTCACCGCCCATCGATTTGAAGGCGGGCAGGTGCCGGTGGTAATCCAACTCGCCGCCGCCGACCAGGACGGTAATGTCGCCATGGGCGGCTTTATGAACGCCGCCGGTGACCGGGGCTTCTAAAGTAGAAATGTCACGGCTTGCGGCCAGCCCGGCCAAACGTTTGACTTCCGCCATGCCATTAGTGCTCATCTCAATCCAGGTGTTACCGGCGGGCATTTGGGCAAATGCGCCATCTTCGCCAGTTAAAACCTGATCGACAGCGGCAGGCGAAGGCAGACAGGTAATCAAAGCATCGCTGACTAATGCCGTCTCGCCAGGGCTGTCGGCCCAAGCAGCTCCCTCCGTCAGCAATTCCGTGGCCGCGGTTTTGTTTAGATCGTTCACCGTGACTTGAAATCCTCCGCCTAACAAACTGCGCGCCAGATGCTCGCCCAGATTTCCCAAGCCGACAAATCCATAATGCATTGTGATATTCCTTCTTAAGGCGTAATGGGGTCCGGCTGCATTTCCAAATGCAGCGTGTCGCCGTCATAGGGGTGCGCCAGTGCGACTTCTTCATCCAATTCAACGCCGATACCCGGTGCGGTTGGCGGGATGACATAACCTTCCTCCCACTGGATCGGTTTTTTCAGAATTTCGGCATGAAAGCCCCCCCAGGTTTGAATACTTTCCAGGATCAGAAAATTCGGCGAACAGGTGCTGAGTTGAATATTCGCCGCACCTTCGATGGGGCCGCAATATAGATGCGGCGCGATTTGAGCATAATAGGCTTCCGCCATACCGGCGATTTTTTTCCCTTCCAGGATTCCGCCGACCCGACCCATCGCCATCTGCAGAATAGACGCCGATTGCTGCTGCAGGACCCGGACAAATTCATACTTAGTCGCCAGGCGTTCGCCGGTGGCAATTGGTATGCTGGTCTGCCGTGCCACACGGGCCATTTCTTCCGGTAGTTCCGGTGGCGTTGGCTCCTCAAACCAAAGAGGATCATAAGGCTCCAGTCGTTTGGCCAAGCGGATCGCGCCCGCTGGTGTCATCTGTCCGTGGGTACCGAACAAAAGATCGCAACGATTACCGACGGCCTCGCGGATCGCTTTTACAAATTGTTCTGATCGGTCCAGCGCCTCCAGCGACAATTGCCGGGGATCGAAAGCACTATAGGGCCCGGCGGGATCGAACTTTACCGCGGTAAATCCCAAATCGGCATACTCCATCGCCCGTTTCGCCGCCATCTCCGGATCGTCATAGACCGGAGTTGGGTCGTTGTCGTGGGGGTAAAGATAGGTGTAGGAGCGCAGTTTTTCATGCACTTGCCCGCCCAACAGGTTATAGACCGGCTGTTCAAGGGCTTTGCCGACGATGTCCCAGCAGGCGATTTCGATGCCGCTTAAGACCCCGGAGATCGAGACGTCGGGGCGCTGGGTAAAACCGGAGGAATAAATGATCCGCCACAAACGCTCGATCTGAAACGGATCGGCACCGATGACGTGGCGGTCACAAACATCCTGGATCATCTTTTCAACCACATGGGGATGGAAGGGTACGGAATAAACTTCGCCCACCCCCTCGATGCCAGTGTCGGTGATCAGCTTGACAAATATCCAGTAAAGGCCACCAAAATGGGGCGGCGGATTACCGACGACAAAGGTTTTGACGTCGACAATTTTCATTTCGCCAACTCCGCCATTAAGGTAAAGGCAGCGGTAATGTCAGGCGGGTTATGATCATGAGAGAATTCCCGGTAAAGCGTCGTTACATTTACCGCAATCCGCTCGCCATCACCCCACGACGAATAATCGTCTAGCGCGATGTCGCGGGCGGCATCGGCAATGGGCATGCCGGCGTCATAGCGTTTTCTGGCTTCCACCGTAATATATTCAAGATAACCTTTGACAGCCTGAATGCCGGCTTTGTCGGTCAAGGGGCCATGTCCCGGCACGACCACATCGATATCCATCGCCAGCATCCGATCACACGCGTCAAGCCAGTTTTGCACCGGCCCGACCCACAGGATCGGATGCCCCTCGATGAACAGAATATCGCCGGTGAAGACAATTTTGTCTTCCGGTAGATGCACCAGAATATCGCCGTCAGTGTGGGCCGGGCCGACTTCCAACAGATGCACCGGTTTACCGCCGACGCTTAATAATAATTCGCGTTCGAAAGTTCGCGTCGGCGGCGTGATATCGATACCGTCAAAATCGAAGGCACCAAATATTTTGCGCACATAATCGCCAAGTAAGCCCGGCGCGGCTAATAGATGATGTAGACGTTCGGTGCTGTCATCGGCCAATTGTTCGGCACAGGCCCGCGAGGCGATTATCTCGGCGTCCTTGACCAATTGGTTGCCCCAACAGTGATCGCCATTGGCATGGGTATTAACGACGGTCTTAATATTGGCCGCCGCCGGCTCCGCTTTCCGCATCGCCGTTAACATTTCACCGGTCAGTTTCAGATCGAATAGCGTATCGACAAGCAAGGTCTCCCCTTGATCCGAAATCAAACCGGCATTCGACCAACCCCAACCGCCATCGGGCTGCATATAGGCGTAAAGACCGTTGCCAATCTCGACTAAGCCTTTTTCATAATGCGTGCGTGCCATGAAACATCCTCCCGAACGCATGGTGAAGGCAGCATTTGAAGTCTGTCAACAAGACAAATTGCCGGTTCGCGCCGGGCCAGCTATGATGGTATATCGTTTATCCTGGTTTGCGAGAAATGGCTCCTATGATGAAACAAGGCAGTTATCGAACTGTTGGTGAAGATCGCTTCGACCCACTGGCAGATATGGATCTGACTGACCCGGAGTTTGTCACCAATCCGCACGGCATTCTGGAAACATTGCAACAGAAGACGCCGGTGGCGTGGAATAATCAACTGAAGGGCTGGATTGTCACGCGCTTCGATGACGTCGATTTTGTTTTGCGCAGCCCGCACACCTCAGTCGAAAAATTGCAGCCTTTTGTTGCCCATAGCTCTTCGTCGGATCGCGTGGATATTGAACTTCTCGGCGATGTATTGAGTGACTGGATGTTGTTTGCCGATCCGCCGCATCACACCAAACTTCGCCGGGCCTTGAAAGATGCTTTCATGCCAGCGGAAATCAAAGCGCTAACACCGCGGGTACAGGCAACAATTGGCGAACTGCTGGACAGCCTGCCGGTAGGGCAGGATATTGATATGGTCAGTCGATTTTCCGCGCCGTTACCGGCCTTAGTGATCGGCGATTTGTTCGGTCTGCCGCGCTCGGATCAAGGTTTGTTGAAGGAATGGTCGGATCCCTTAGGCCGATTTGTTTTGGCCTCGACGAACCGCGAAAATCTTTATTCCAACGCTGCCAATGCAGTACGCGCCATGAAGGCCCGGTTGCTGGAATTGGTCGATGAGCATCGCCAAGCCCCCAGGGATAACTTCACCTCACGAATGCTGGCCAATGCGGGCGAGCTGAGCGATGACGAAATTGTTCATTCTTTGATCGTGGTGCTTTGGGCTGGCCACGATACCACCAGCAATCACCTGGCAACGGTTCTGCATTACCTATGTGCTCGCCCCGATTTGTTTCACTTGCTTCGCCAAAACCTGGACCTGATCCCTGGTGCGGTAGAGGAATTCCTGCGTCTCGATAGTCCAGCCCATATGATGGTCAGGTTGGTGAAAGAAGACATCGAAGTGAGCGGTCAGAAGATCAAAGCTGGGGAACGGATTTTTGCGATGATGAACACGGCCAATCGCGATCCGCAAAAATTCGCCGAACCGAACCAAGTGCAAGTCGATCGAGCTAAAAACCGCCATCTGTCGTTTGGCAAGGGCATGCATGGCTGCCTGGGCGCGCCATTGGCCCGTCTCGAAGGGGTGCAAGCCTTAACGGCACTTTGTGAACGTTATAGCGATATCCGTTTTGCCGCAGAGCCGGCGACATGGCGGCAAAACCTCATTATGCGGGGGCCCAGTTACCTGCCCGTGCGATTAACCTCAGCTGGCACTTAGGGCAAAACCTTCATAATCGTTCGCAGCGACTTCGTTGCATTTCGTGACATAGTCCGGAAACCCAATATGCGGCATGAAGACACGCGGTTTGCCCGGAATATTGGCACCCAGATACCAGGAATTGCAGCCCGGGTATAATGTCATGTTCGCGATTGCGTTGACACGATCAACCCAGGCGTCCTGGGCTGGCAGCGTCGCTTCAATGCACTTAAGGTCATGTTGTTCAAGATATTCGATGCAGTCGGCAATCCAATCCACATGCTGTTCGATTGTCGGCAGCATATTGGTCAAGACCGAAGGACTGCCGGGACCGGTGACAATGAACAAATTGGGGAAGCCAACGGTCGACAAGCCAAGATAAGTGCGCGGACCTTCGGCCCAACTGTCGCTGAGTTTCTGACCATCCCGGCCTCTTATATCGACTTTCATTAGGGACCCGGTCATCGCATCGAAGCCGGTGGCAAAAACGATCGCATCAAATTCAAAACTGCGATCACCGATCTTCAACCCAGCTGGTGTAAGTGCGTCAATCGGCTGTTCACTGATGTCGACCAGGGTCACGTTGGGGCGATTGTAGGTTTCATAATATTGCGTATCGACACAGGGCCGTTTGCAGAGAATCAAACTTGTCGGTGCCAGGATTTCAGCGACGGCTGGATCTTTGACGGTCTGGCGGATTTTGTTGCGGACAAAATCTGCCGCCGTCGCGTTTGCGTCCCGGTTCAGCATCAGATCGTTATAGGCGCCACCAAAAGTTAAGCCGCCTTCGCTCCAGCGCTCCTCGTACAATTTGTTGCGCTCTTCTTCACTGACACTCAAGGCCGAAACTTCGTTCGCCGGCCGCAGAATTCCGGCACGATTTAGCTTAGCCAACGCCCGGCGTTCCTTGTAATTGGTTTTAACTCCGGCCTGAAAATCGGGGTCCATCGCAGCATTGCGGGCCGGTACCGAATAATTCGCCGTGCGTTGAAAAACGTGTAGATGGCCAGCTTCTTCTGCAATTACCGGAATCGCTTGAATGGCGGAGGAGCCGGTGCCGATAACAGCGACGTTTTTGCCATTGAAATCAACGCCTTTATGCGGCCATTGTCCGGTGTGATAGGTGTCGCCTTCGAAACTGGCTAACCCTTCGAAATCTGGCGTATTCGCGGATGACAAGCAGCCCGTCGCCATGATCAGATACTTGGCCCAGACCCGGTCACCGGCGTCGGTTTCAATGAACCAGCGATTTCGACCTTCGTCGAAATGAGCCGTCGTAACACGGGTTTCAAACTTTATGTCGCGGCGCAGATCAAAACGATCGGCAACATGATTGGCATATTTCAGAATTTCCGGCTGTGCCGAGTAGCGTTCCGACCACTCCCATTCCTGTTCTAGCTCATCTGAAAATTGATAGGAATATTCCATGCTTTGGATATCGCAACGCGCGCCTGGATAGCGGTTCCAGTACCAGGTCCCGCCAACCCCATCGCCGGCTTCAAATACCCGCGCCGACAAACCTAACTGGCGAAAGCGGTGCAATTGGTACATGCCGGCAAAACCGGCACCGACAATAACGGCATCAAACTCTTGTTGCGGCTGGCTAACAGCCACCGAAGGTTGCTCGGGCATCGGAACTCCAGATCAGATTACAATTCGCCGGATTGTCCGGGTCTCGACCGTTTCTGTCAAGTTGGCGCGAAAAAGCGAGCGGCTGGCAAATCCTGACAATTCAGGTAATATTATCGTAAATGGAGAAATTGTGCCGTGCAACGCCGACTTGCCGCTATCCTGGCCGCCGATGTGGTCAACTATTCCCGCCTGATGGGCGAGGACCAAACCCGCACGCTCGGTGCCCTGCGTCAGCTTCGCACGGAACTGCTGGAACCTGTGGTCACTGAATATAATGGTACGGTTGTCAAGCGGATGGGGGATGGCTGGCTGGTCGAATTCGCCAGCGTTGCTGACGCGGTGGATTGCGCCTTGCAAATTCACAAAGGCTTGGCAGGTCACGAAATTATCCGCCTGCGCATCGGCGTCCATATTGGCGATGTGGTATTCGAAGACGAAGATGTCTTCGGCGACGGCGTGAATTTGGCGGCGCGTTTGGAAGAACTTGCCAAGCCAGGCCAGGTATTGATTTCGGATACCGCCTATCAAAGTCTAGACCGCAAGGCGGCAGCGCAATTTGTCGATGGAAGCAGTCATGAGCTAAAGAATATTGCCCGGTCGGTGCAGGTTTGGTGCTGGCCTGCCGACGCGCAATTGACCGGCGAAGAAGAGCGTCTGGCCTTGCCCGACAAACCGTCTATTGCGGTGCTGCCATTTGACAATATGTCCGGCGATCCGGAGCAGGAATATTTCGCTGACGGCCTGGCGGAGGATATCATCACCGGTCTGTCACAAATCCAGGGACTGTTCGTGATCGCCCGCAACTCCTCGTTTGCCTATAAAGGTGGACCGCTGGATGTCAAAGCCGTGGGGCGCGAGCTTGGAGTCCGCTATGTCATGGAAGGCAGTGTTCGGCGCAGCGGCAACCGGGTCCGCATTAATGCGCAGGTCATTGATGCGACATCCGATGCGCATGTCTGGGCTGATCGCTACGATGGCACTTTGGATGACATATTTACTTTGCAGGATGAAATTACCGCCAAAGTTCTGGCGACTGTTGGAACTGAAATTACTCTTGCCGAATCCGACCGCGCCCTGCGCAAACGCAGCAGCAATTTTGATGCCTGGGATTTCTACTTACAAGCGCTGCCACCCTATCACACGATCACCAATGAGGCGTCGGAACAAGCTAAAGCATTGCTGCATAAAGCCATCGGACGGGACCCGGAGTTTTCGGCGGCCTATGCGGCGTTGGCCAAGTGTCACACTTTGGCGGCGTTTCACGGTTGGGGTGAAAATGCTCTGACAGAAATTCAACAGGCAGAGAAATTCGCCCAACGCGCGATCGAAATTGATCCCCAGGACGCTTCCGGCCATCATGCTTTGGGATTTATCCTGATGTTCTCTTCCAAGCAGACCCGCGCCATCAACGAACTGAACAGAGCGATCGAGCTGAACCCCAATTTATCCAGTGCTTATAGCTATCTCAGTAATGCGCTGGGTTTCCTCGGTCACACGGAAGAAGCGCTAGCGGCAGCGGCAAAGGCGGCTCGTGGTAGTCCGCGCGATCCGGAGCGATTTATGGGATATCTCGCTATAATGAATGCGCAATTCGCCGCCGGAAATTACGAAGATTGCATCGCCGCAGCGGAGCAGGCTAATATTTTGCAGCCAAAATTCTATGGCGGCTATTGCATGGAGGCCGCGGCGTTGCCGTATTTGGGACGCGTTGAAGAGGCGAAGAAAGCCTTGATACGCTGTCTTGAAATCATGCCGCGCTTGTCGCTAAAGGGTATAAAACGCAATCCAATGTTTGTCCGGGACGCCGATATTGCCCGCCTGCTCGATGGCCTGCGCCAGGCTGGTCTACCTGAATGATATCTGGATAAATTAGTGAGTTTATCGGCTATCTCGGCGCAGATCAAAGCGATCAGCGACATGGTTGGCATATTTCAGAATTTCCAGCTAGTCCAATCCGTACGGATTTCAGTCAAGTCAACGAGAGATCGAGTGATCAAACTTTATTTTCGATATGTTCAGCCAATTGTTGGGTGGCGTGACCGTCTACCAATAGGCCATTGTCGCTTTGGTAGGATTTTATCGCGGCAGTGGTCTTGGAGCCTTGAATACCGTCGATCGGTCCCGGATTATAACCAAGTTTCGTAAGCCCGGCCTGAACGCGTGCAACGGCTGACCGATTAGCTGGTTTATCATCGCTTGCCCAAATTGGGTCCCCCAAATTGACAAAATCTTCGCTGGTCATAGCGCCAGTCAAGCCGCCGGCCGCGGCTCCTAACAACACGCCCTCCAGGATTGATAGCCCAGTGACGGCACCCACAACGGCGCCAGCGGCGGCGCCAATACCGGCCCCCGACGCTGCACGATCTTTCTGGTCGGTTCCGCAAGCGTTCAGGAAAAACAGCGCTCCGATCAGCAGCAGCGACAGAGATTTCGTCATTTTGTTCTCAAATTCAGCGAAAGTTTATATGATAACAATACAACATAGCGCATGCAGCCAGTTTAGAAATTTGTGTTAGGCTCGGCAATTCTGATTAGTTAAAGTTTATCATATATATTTGGGAAGGCTAAATAATGGCTGTGGCGGGACACAAAACCGTTAACTACCCAACCGGCAAGTTCCTTGAAGGTAACTATCGACCTATTCAGGAAGAAAGATCAGTGGCGTTTGAGGACATGACCGTCATTGGCGAAGTGCCGATGGATTTGTCCGGCGCCTACATCCGCAATGGTCCGGACAATCGGCATCAGCCGCGTGGCAAGTATCATCGCTACGATGGAGACGGTATGTTGCATGGCGTGTTTTTCGCGGATGGTCAGGCGAGCTATCGCAATTCGTGGATCCACACGCGATGTTTCGATGAGGAAGCCGCCGCCGGCGAGGCATTGTGGGGCGGTATGCTTGATCCGCGCCGGCCTGATCGGCCGGACATGCCGCTGAAGGATACCTCGAACACGGACGTCGTTCTGCATGCCGGTCGATTTGTCACGATGTGGTATCAGGCGGGCGAGCCTTATCTTGTCGATCCAAAGACATTGTCGACAATTGGGCGCTATGATCTCAACGATCAACGAAGTCGGCGAATATCGGCCCATGCCAAAACCGATGAAGAAACCGACGAATTCGTCTTTTTCGACTATGGCCGTGACCATCCATTCATGAGCTATGGTGTTGTTGATAAAAACGGCAAGCAAATAACGGACGTATCGATCGAGCTACCGGGCCCGCGCTTGCCACATGACATGTGGATGTCAAAAAACCATTCCGTCTTGCATGACTTGCCGCTGATTTGGGACGAAGACGCCTACAAACATGGTCGCGTGAAATTACGATTTGAACAAAACTGGCCTACTAGATTTGGCGTTATTCCACGGCATGGGACAGACCGCGATGTCCGCTGGTACGAGTTCGAACCATGTTTCATTCTGCATACGATCAACGCCTGGGAAGAAGGTGATTGGTTGCATCTGATCGGTTGCCGCATTTACCCCTTCAAGGATGCCGCCGGCAATATCGATTATAGCTCGATTGCAGTGATCATGGGCAGGCATAAGCTGAATGCACGACTTTATCGCTGGTCCATCAATCTTGTGAATGGCGATACCGCAGAAGGCTTTATCGATAAAAAATGGAACGCGGAATTTCCAACCTGGAATAACGGGATGATGGGATCGGAGATGAAGTATGCCTATTTCGCGGAAGTAGTGACGGATCCGCTTTTGTGCTTCACCGGATTGATTAAATATAATACCCAGACCGGCGCCAGCGAAAGATTTAGTGACGGCGATGGATACACTTACAGTGAGGCACCGTTTGCGCCGGCACTCAAGGCAACAAGTGAAGATCATGGTTATGTTGTCAGTTTTGTTCGCAATGGCAACGCACAACAGTCGGAAGTACATATCTTCGATGCGCAAAATTTCTCCGATGGACCGATCTGCAAGCTAATTTTACCGTGTCGGGTGCCGGAAGGGTTCCATGCGACCTGGGCTCCCGGACATCTTATGTCCTAACCAAAACAATCTTCATTAAGGGCAAGTGATGCAATCGGGTACGTTCCTGCTATTTCAAATTTTCGGTAGTGCCGCGTTATTGTTATGGGGCACGCGAATGGTGCGCACTGGTATCACCAGGGCCTATGGCGCCGACATCCGCAATATGTTGGCGGCCGGTATGGGTAATCGTTTTGCCATTGCCAGCCTGGGGACCTGTGCGGCGGCGGCATTGCAAAGCTCTACTGCTGTTGCGTTGCTGGCCGCGTCATTCGCTAGCGTTGGTGTCTTGGATGTCACCATGGGTCTGGCATTGATGTTGGGCGCCGATCTTGGCAGTGCGTTGGTGACGCAGATATTTGCGCTAAATATCAAAGAATATTGGCCTATCTTGATGTTTGTAGGTTTTGTTTTCCATTCCTATTTTGAAAACAAAAATTTGAAGGCGCGGCAGTTTGGGCGTGTTGGCTTGGGCCTGGGCATGTTATTCCTGTCGCTCTCGGTAATCGGCGATGCGGCAAGTGTCATCCGCGATAGCGATCTGATAAACGCCTTGTTGTCAGCGTTGGAGAACGAAGCGTTATTGGCTATTTTGTTGGCGGCGGTCCTGACTTGGTTGGCGCATTCCAGTTTGGCCGTGTTGCTGCTGGTTGTTGCGTTGGCGCAAAGCGGCGTCATCACCAGTCCTTCTTTGGCGATCATGCTGGTTTTAGGGGTGAATATCGGGGCCGCGTTTCCAGCCTTCTTTCTCACTCTGTCGGAACCTCCGCCGGCGCGTCGAATAGCCATCGGCAACATGGTATTTCGTATCAGCGGTGTCTTGATCTGCTGGGCATTGTTGCCGTACTTGAACGGCGTGATCACGTCGATGAGTGAGGAAATTGGCCAGCGTGTGTTGTTTGCACATTTGTCCTTTAATTTTGCGCTGTTGGTCGTGTTCCTGCCTATTGTCGGTCCTGTCGGACGATTGGCCCACCGCCTCGTGCCGGATAAAGCCGATCGCGAGGATCGTTCACAACCGCGCTATTTAGATGGTAATGCTGCCGATGTGCCATCCGTCGCCTTGTCGCTGGCCGCGCGTGAGACTTTGCGGATGCTCGATCTGGCGGAAGAAATGCTGAAGCAGTCGATGCAGGTCATGCGCCAAAGTGATCCGCAGCTTTGCAAAGAAACTCAGGCACTGGACGATCATCTGGATGATCTTTATAGCGCCATAAAACTCTATTTGACCGCGCTCACCCGACAGCCCTTGGAAAATGAAGAAGGGCAACGGGCAATGGAGATTCTAGGCTACACGACGCATTTGGAAAATGTCGGCGATGTGATTGACAAAAGTTTGCTGGACACACTGGCGAAGAAGATCAAGGCAAAGAAATATTTTACCGATGACGGCATGGCTGAAATCGAAAACGCCTACACCTATGTTGTCGATACGATGAAGTTGTCGAGTACGGTTTTTATGCAAAGATCGCTGGACGACGCCCGTGATTTGATCACTAGGAAAGAACAGTTCCGCGACATTGAAAGCGATAGCACCAGTTCTCATCTCGAACGATTGCGATTTGGTGAAGTGAAAGCGCTGGAGACCAGCGCCTATCACCTTGATATCCTGCGCGACCTCAAACGTATCAATTCCCATTTGGCTTCAGTTGCTTATCCGATATTGGAAAGTGCTGGACAATTGCGACGAACACGTCTGATAAAATAATCTCTAAGTACCATCACAAACCGAGGAATGCCGATGCCAACAATCGAATATTTTTACTCCGCTCATTCCGCCTATGCTTATCTCGGCTCGGCTCATTTCATGGAAGTTGCTGAAGCCGCTGGACGGAAAATCGACCATCGCCTGGTCGATTTGCGCCGCGTCGTACAGGAAAGTGGCGCCGTGCCATTTCCGAACCGCACGTCGGCACATGCGGCTTATTTTTTTGGTCGTGAAATTCAACGTTGGTCGCAAGACCGAAATGCGCCGGTCATGTCTGGCACGCCGACTTACCATCGAAACGATATTACCTTGGTGAACTGCATGCTGATCGCCGGTGTGCTAGATGGACAAAACATTGACCGGCTGGCGCATGAGTTGCTGCGGGCTCATTGGATTGACGATGCAGATTTAGCGGACGCCGACACGCTGGCCGCAATTGCAAAGGCTTGTGGCTACGAGCCCGCTTCATTACTGGATCAAGCATCGTCGCCAGAAGTAGTGCAGTCGTATGAAGAGAACACAGTCGAAGCGATTCGCCGATCCGTGTTCGGTTCGCCGACCTATTTCGTGGATGGCGACATGTTCTATGGACAGGACCGTTTGGAAGCTGTTGAACGGGCACTCAAAAAGCCCTATGACGGCTTCCGGCACGGCAATGATCGATCCTAACGCGACCTATTTTTCTGGGATGGCAAACATCTCCATCGGCGGAAGTTGAGGATATTCAGGTAAATCCTGCCGTGTTGCATAATCGGCAGCATCATCCAAGAAGATACGCACCATCAGGTTTAAACCGGTGGGTTGGTCCAAGGTGCCGGCAGTAATGGAAATAGTATCAGCGCCGTCGCGTTTGAAGAACAGGCATGATCCGCAATTTCCGCAAAATCCGCGCTTCACGGTTTCCGAACTATCGTACCAACTTAGTCGCTGCAAAGGATCAAGGATCTCCAGGTCAGCCAACCGTGTCCCAGTGGCGTGCCAGATACTGCCAGTGAGGCGCCGACAGCTTTCGCAATGACATTCAACAACCTGTCGCATTGGTCCGCGAATTTCGTAGGTAACATCTCCGCAATGGCATCTGCCGGTTGCTTCAATTGTCTTCGGCGTTTCTGTCATCTGCAACCCTCGCAATCAAATTGACAATCAAGTACGCATCTTTGTTGAAGAATAAATTCGGCATTGTTATTGTTTTCCCTTATTAAGATGCAGTACGCAACTTATAGCAAATTGCGACAGGGAATGAGAGTTGGCGAAAAAGCCGTCAAATGATCACCGAATGGGTGAGAAAAACAATAAGCGGGGTGCGAATGCGTCTGGTAAGGACCGATCGCCCGCTTCTGCTGCACTGGCAAAATCGCTGGAACGCGAAAAACAGCTTCAAATACGACTAGAACGAATTGAAAACGCAGTATCGGCGATGGGCGTGGGGTTCGTCCTATTTGATAAAAATGATCATCTGGTCATCAAGAACAATCGAAACAATTATTTCGATCACGAAGGCCTGTTGAATAGAAGCGGTACGCAATTTAGAGACTGGGTTATTCACGGTTTCAATAATGGGATATTTCCCGAGGCCAAACATGGCTTTGAAACTTGGCTCGAAAATCGTGTCCAACAGCACCTCAATCCAAGCGGAATTGTGTTCCAGGATTTGCAAGACGGGCGAACAATCCAAATCGAAGAGAATAAAACGCCTGATGGCGGCACTATCGGAACTTATACCGATGTCACCAATATGCGCGATATGGAACGATCTCTCAATAACAGCCAACAGAAACTGCGCCAGGTCAGTTCGAATTTTCCAGGCGTCATGTTTCAGTTTCAAGTTGCTCCAGATGGCGGCAGAAGTTTTGGTTTTATTGGCGAACAGTGCAAAGAAATTTTAGGTGTCTCGGCAGCAGAAATATATGCCGATTCCGCCGCCAGTCGTCGCTACGTGGTCGCCGAAGATTCCAAACTAATGAACGACACAATTCAGCAGTCTTATGAAACGATGGTGCCGTGGCGGTGTGAATATCGGGTGCTACGTGATGGGCAAACTTCGTGGTTACGTGGCTCTTCTACACCAAGCCGAGAAGTTGATGGCCGAACCGTTTGGGATGGCATAATCGTCGACATCACGGAAATCAAGAACGCTGAACGATTGCAGGCGCGTATCCGTGAGGAGCTGGAACAGCGTGTAGAGGAACGCACTCAGGAACTTCGCGTTGAGATTGCCGAACGACAATTAGCCCATGAGGAACTATTTCGTGCTAAGGAAATCGCGGAAAAGGCCAATCGATCTAAGACCGAATTTCTGGCGAATATGAGCCACGAGCTGCGAACTCCTTTAAATGCCATCATGGGCTTTGCCGAAATAATGGAAAGCGAGTTGCTGGGTCCAGTTGGCGCACCAAAATATAAGGAATACCTTTCCGATATTCATTTAAGCGCGGACCACTTAGTGAATGTTATTAGTGATATACTTGACATTTCCCGCATAGAATCCGGTCACCAGGAACTGGACCTTTCAACGTTCGACTTTAAAAGAATGATCGAAGATATTATTCGGCTCGTTAGTCAAAGCGCTATCAGTGCGGGGGTCGAACTTCATTATTGTCAGTCGGACGCCGAAGAGCCGCAGAATATTCGTGCGGACGAAGTCGCGAGCAAACAGATGTTATTCAATCTGGTTAGCAATGCGATAAAATTCACCGACCATGGCGGTCAAATCGATATATCACACGAAATGACAGGCGAATATCTCGACCTGCATGTCCAAGATAGCGGTATCGGTATATCGGAGGAAAATATGGTCAAGGTTGTCGAGCCATTTTTTCAAGCCGAAGGCGCGTATTTTCGCCAACACCACGGTACCGGTTTAGGCTTGGCGTTGACAAAGACCTTGATCGAATTGCATGGCGGTCGTCTGGCGATTGAAAGCGTTGTCGGGGCCGGCACACGGGTAACGCTTCGATTCCCATATGGAGTTGATGGATTGGATAGTCAAATGGAGACGATCTAAGTATAATAACAACCATTGACGAGAGATAACAAAAAGGGCCGGTAAATGAAAATTCAATCTCTGGGCCATGTAGTCTTGAAAGTACGAGACCAAGAGCGATCGGAAGCATTTTATCACGGCTTGCTCGGGCTGCCGATTGCCAGCCGCATGGCAGACCCTCAGATGACTTTCTTTTCGTTGGGCGACCATCACGATTTTGCTGTTGCGGTTATTGGTGAAGATGCCGATGATACCCCAACAAACGCGCCAGGCCTTGCTCATGTCGCTTTCAAGATCGGTAACGATCACGCGACGCTCAAAGATGCGAAATCGTATCTCGAAACTGCTGGTGTAGGCGTTTCGCCTCGTGATCATGGGGTTACGCAATCGCTTTACATGACCGACCCGGACGGCAATATGGTCGAAGTTTATGTGGATATTTCGGATGCCTGGAAGGAAGATCCTGATCTTGTTGCACAATCCATCCCGCTGGCGATCTAGCATATTACACTCTAGGCATTGGCGGCCGATCGATTTCGACCGTTTTAGATCAATCACACAGTCAAACCATGCGACAGCGGCCTGAATCAGTCGAACTTTGCATAACTATTATCCTGCTCTATTGAACAGACAACAAGAGTGTCATCTAAATCTGCGTCGTCACAACTCGTTCCGAGGGGAAATGCAAGCCTACGGTCGTGCCAACGCCTGGTTCGCTTTCAATAGTGATCGAACCGGCATGCAATTCAATTTGCGATTTGACAAGGGGAAGACCCAGACCGCTGCCCTGATGATCGCGTTGCAAGATATTATCTATTTGGCCGAAGGGCGACAAAGCGACCGGAATATCTTCCTGGCGTATACCTTTACCATTATCTGAAACGGTGATGGTCATCTGACCCGTTGTGGACATTCCGCCGTCAATAATGACGCGACCTTTGTTGTGAGTAAATTTCACCGCGTTTGACAATAGGTTGATGAGCATTTGTTTCATCATTCGTTCATCGACCCTCAAAAAGGGTAGTTCGCTACTTAATTTCATATTAATTGTGATGTCTTTTTCGAATGCTCTTTCCTGGACAAAAATCAGAACTTGTTTGGCCAAATTGTGGACATTGATCTCGCTTTCGTAGATTTCCTCTTTATCGGCTTCCAGTTTGGAAAGATCCAGAATATCGTTGATCAAGCTTAGCAAATATTCACCAGATTGCCGGATCGAACTTATATAGTCGTCTTGTTTCTCGTTGATCTCGCCCGCCAGGCCCATTTGCATGGCTTCAGAGAAGCCTAAAACGGCGTTCAATGGTGTTCGCAGTTCGTGGCTCATATTCGCAAGAAATTCTGACTTTGTGCGATTTGCCCGCTCCGCCTCTTCTTTCGCTCGGCGTAATTTTATCTCAGCTGTTTTTCGTTCAGAGATGTCGTGCAACATGACGGTGAACAAAATATCATTGCCAAATTTCAGCTTTGAAATTGACGCTTCAATGGGGAATTCTTCGCCATTTTTTCGCAAACCATAAGCCTCTTGCCGAGTATCCATGAAGCGACTCGCTTCCTCGCGTGCGGCAAATGCTTCAACAAGAACTTTGTGATCTCCGCGAAATCGTTCAGGCAGGAGAATTTCAAGAGGCTGACCAAGTGCCTCTTCTGCACTATAACCAAAAACTTCTTCGGCACCGCGATTGAAGATGGTGATTTTCATATCCTGGCCAACTGTCACAATCGCTTCCGAGGCTATCGCCAACATTCCGGTCATCCGTGCTTCGCTTTGCCGCAGGAACTCCTCCGCTTCTCGATGTCTCGTCACGTCGGCATAAGTGCTTAAAATACAGGGCTCATTTTCATAGGTTATTGTCGCTGCGGAAATTAATATCCAGCGATATGCGCCAGTATTCCGGTCCTGTCGCTGAACTTCAAAATTTTCGATTCGGCCGAACTCGTTGAGCTGCTCCAGAAAATACTCGAAATGACTTTCGTCACGCCAATCATCGAACGTCGGGTTGTTGAGAATTTGCTCTAATTCTTTATCTTCAACGCGTGCACAGGCGTTGTTGGTGGAGATCACTACGTGATCTGTTTGACGTGAAATTGTCATCGGTGTTGCCATATACTCCGCGACCGCGCGGAAGCGTTCCTCACTGGCACGGATTGTTTTTTCAGCTAAATTTCGTGCGGTGATGTTTTTTGCGGTGCCGCGATAGCCGACAAATTCACCCAAATCGTCAAAATAGGGGACGCCTTTAACGGACCAGAAATAGTCCTCGCCAATTTCGCTGACATGGCCATATTCGAATTCGCGAAAGGGTCGATGATTGTTCATGTCGTCAATATGCTGGGTCCATTTTTCATTATAAGGCGGCGACAAGCCAGCGAGCACCCATCTGGTTCGGCCAATAGCAAATTCCAGGTTTCGGTCTATGCCGCCAATATTTTGACCTTCGGCCCAAACCAATTGATGCTCTTTATTCGTTTCCCAAAATCGATCCGAATATGACTGGGCAAAATCGCGAAACCGATCTTCATTCTGTCTCGCCCTTTCCGCCGCTTCTTTTTCCGCCGTAATGTCGACGCGCAGGCCGCCACGATACCCACTTTCCGTGATGATTTCGTCAATTCGAAGCCATTTTCCATTCCGTAAGTTCACTTCTGTTGATTCGGTCGGATGATGATGTTCGTGCAGTCGTTTTTGAACCCATTTCGATTGTCCTGCCGCGTCCAATTCCGGATGGGCCTGCCGAACATAGTCGCGCATTATTTCTTCGAAAGATTGGCCGATTTGAATTTCGGCGAATGCTGTCGAATATAGTTGGCGATATTTTTCGTTCATAAGCACCAATTCGTCTCGCTCATCGTAAAGGGCAAATCCCTCTGAAAGGCTGTCGACAGCTTCCCTCAACATGCGTTCATTGCGACGATGTTCAGTCACGTCGCGCGCGGTTCCAAGCATTCGATAAACATTACCCTGTTCATTTCTGAGAGCGCCGCCGCGATCTGAAATAAAGCGATATTTCCCACTAATATGACGAACTCGAAAATCACATTGATAAATTTCAGTGATCCCGCGCAAATGATCGTCGACTGCTTTAAGATAATTCGCGACGTCATCGGGATGAATAAATTTGATCCATTCCGCTGGCGCGATTGGTAGGTCCCCCAATAGACCCAATGTTTTTGCCGCGTAGTCGGAAATGTGGAGTTGGTTGCTTTCGATATCCCAGTCCCAGGCGACCGCATCTGAATTTTTCATCGCCAGAGAATATCGTTCCTCTGTTTTTCGAAGTGATCTTTCCGCGTCGTTTTGCAGCGCGATTATTTTCTCTTTCTCGGCGAAATATTCGGCCGTTCTGGCTATGTGCCAGCTGAAATGGCGCGCTCCATTAATCAACATGACGGCAAACACGATCGTCATCCAGCCGAAGAGTGGCGAAAAATCAGGCGACTGGAACAGTTTCAACGCCAATGGGCCTAGCACAGCAACAACAAAATACGTTGACAAGGCGAGATGTGCAGTCAGTGACATCATGATTGCCGCAGTTGCGCCGACGATCACGGTTAGCAGGAATTTTGCCTGTGGTTCTACGCCGGTGGGATAAATCGTCCAGATACTGGCGCCGATTAGTGCGCCTTGTACGAGAACGCAAATAGTCAATAATCGAAACCAAGGTAATGGTGCACGGGCGGCTTGACCGGACTTTTTGTATTTCAGTAGCAAGGCGAATTTAGCAAATTCAACGGCAAGCGAACAAAATATCCAAGTTGTGAAGTGCGATACAGGAATAACTTGCCAAGAAGATATCGCGATTACGACGTTTAGAAGTAACATGCCGGCGATTACTGGCGGCAAAGCTTCGAATAGCATTTGTGTTTGTTCGGGCGTGGCCTTGCTTAGAATACTTGCCCTGCGAACAAAGTGCCCCATTGATTTGAAAAGGTTGCCCATGTTGGATCTCAATATCTAAAATATCTGAGTTTTTATTAATGACTTTCGCGCTAGTTAATATTCGACAACAATGAAATACAGACAAATGTAGTTGAGTAGTGTTTATGAAAACATTTCTAGTATTTTAGTATTGAGGAAGTGTTAAACTTGCGCTCAGTATTCGGACAAACACAAGAGGTTTTGTCGGTAAACAGCAGTAACTGATCGCATGGGAAAATTCGAGTTTGGTTTGTTCGGTAGAATGCTGCCGCAGTTTGAACCCAGTAGCATAAATCTTTGAAAGCAAACGAACTCGATTTCAGTGTCTGCATATATGCTGATATTAGATAAGAATTTTACATGTACGAATTAATTTTTTGTGACCCAGGCCACTTTCACGCCGCACTTCTGTTGGGCCGTTCGAATGAGCGAATTGCCGCTAATATTTCCGTTTATGGCCCAAGTGGACCGGATTTGGACCGCTTTTTGGAAATGATTGAGGCCTTTAACGCGCGTAAGGAAAATCCCACAAATTGGCGGGTTTCGGTCATAGACGCCAAACCCGGCACGGTCGAATTCCCTTCGCCTAAGCACGACGCAGTGATCGTATTGGCTGGCAAGAACGCCCCGAGATTGGGTCTCATGCAGCGACTGCACCAAGCCGGATTTTCCATTCTGGCCGATAAACCTTGGCTCACGACGAGTGAAGACCTGCATTGTTTGGACGCGGTAACGGAACAATTGCCGCTAGCAATCGACATCATGACATCACGGCACGATATCGGGGCTATTTTGCGACAGAAAATAATCGTCGATCCGGATTTGTTCGGCGGCTTCAAAGATGGAGACGGGCAGCGGCCAGTTATTGAAATTTCATCGCTGCACAATCTGTGTAAGATTGCAGCTGGCCGTCCACTACTGCGCCCTACTTGGTATTATGACGTCGCGGTTCAGGGTGATGGCGTAGTGGATATTCAGTCTCATATGGTTGATCAGGCGCAATGGCTGATTAGCGATGAGATTGACTTGAGTTTTGATCGGCATATCGAGCTCATCGATGCAATGCGCTGGAATACCGAAGTGCCTTTACCCGCGTTTCAGGAAAGCACCGGCGTAACTAATTTCCCAAATTCTTTGTCGAGCACTGTTCATGATGATGTCTTGCATCTCGCGTGCAACAGTCGGATCGACTATCGACTATGCGGACACTGGGTTCGTCAAACCGCTGAATGGCAGCTGAAAGGAAAACCTCAAAGTAGCGACAGCCATTTCCTAATCGCTAGGGGGCAAAATGCTGATTTGGTCTATCGACTGGATGGGTCAACTGGTTTCAAGCCGGATTTACGCCTACGGTCAACGTCGGGAAACAAACTGTTGTCGATATTACAAGATCGCGCGGCGAATTGGCAGGCTGAGTTTCCAGGCTTAAAGATCAAACCGATTGGCGACGAATTCCAGCTCGACTTACCCAGCGATCTCGATGTCGGTCATGAGGGACATTTCCCACTTGTTTTGGATGAGTATTTAGACCTGCTGGATCGCGGTGATTGGCCGACCCGACGAATGTTGCGAATTCGGAGCCGCTATACTTTACTGGCGAAAGCACGTGATCTTGCTATATCAAAACCGCGATGAATATTCATTGGCAAGAGCAGTATTCCTAGTGCTGGCCCTTTTACTTCCCATTGACTAAGCTTGCGGCGCTATTGTTTTTGACCGTCAATTGGATGGTACTCATCAATCATGTCTACCCAATCGCAACGGATCGTTGAGCGGATTATTCTGGCATTTTGCTTGTTCATTATTGCTGGTTACGTGGTCTTTTTTGCTCAGAAAATTTTCCACTCGAGTGATTTGTTAGATGCATCCGGACGACCTGTTGGTTCGGATTTCACGGTATTTTGGGCCGTGTCTCGTTTGTCTCTGGATGGCAGTTTATCGTCCTCCTATGAAATCAAATCTCTGATGGCGGCATTACAGGACGCGGTTCCCACGATGATTTGGGGCGGAGGATTTTATATTTGGGCGTATCCGCCGACATATTCCCTGTTTAATTGGCCATTAGCGTTACTTGGATATGTGCCGTCTCTTGTTATCTGGACCGCCATTACATTTGCGTTGTTTCTAACGACAGGGTCGGCGATCCATCGTCACAAAATGACGCCGTGGTTAGTGGCAGCCTTTCCGGCCGTGTTCATTTGCATTGGGGCTGGCCAGAATGGCCTGTTGACCGCATCAATCATCGGGTTCGGTTGTCTGTTGCTTCCGCGCCGGCCCGTACTTGCCGGTATCATATTCGGCTTATTGAGCGTAAAGCCGCAAATCGCCCTGTTGCTACCATTCGCGCTCATCTTTGGGCGGCAATGGCGTGCTTTTTCCAGCGCTGCAGTGACTAGCGTCGTCCTTGTCGTCGTCAGCACCTTGGTATTTGGTGTCGATAGCTGGTTGAAATTTTTTGAGAGCATGCCGGCGATGACATCAGCAATGCAGGCGCGGTCAGCGGCGCTTGACATGATGCCAAGTCTTTATCCGACGTTGCTGGCAATCGGTTTGCCGGCCTGGGTTTCGATTACCATTCACGGCGCCGTCGCGATTGTGGTTGGATATTTTACTTGCCTAGCTTGGTGGCGCACCGGTCCCAGCCGGGAGAATATTGCCATGATGATCGCCGGCGGTGCCGTGGTAGCGCCGTATATCTTCGGCTATGACATGACGATTATTGGTATTGCTTTGCTATTTCTCATCCGCGATGTTCGCGAGTTGACCCGGGTTGAGCGATATTTCCTGATGCTGGCTTGGTTCAGTCCTATTCTCAATCCAGTTTTTGCAGAGCTAATTGATTTCCAGCTCGGCTGGATTATCCTGCTGATATTGGTTTTCTGGTGTTGGCGACGTGGCCAGGAACGCTCGGATAATTCTGTTCAGATGAATGTTTAACGATGCCGCTTTTCAACAAGTTATTTGGCCGAAAATCAGATAGTGGAAGAAATCAACTTCCACAGCTATTCCCGTTTGACTATCCACATGACCAGGCACCGAAAGACATGGCTGCGTTATTAGGTGGCAAAGGTGCCAATTTAGCGGAAGCGACGGCGATATTGGATTTGCCGGTTCCCCCTGGTTTCACCATTCCGACAGGCGTTTGCCGTGAGTTTATGCGCTCTGGCTGGCCGACACAATTGTCGGTTGCGATTAAAATCCAGGTCAATGAACTCGAACGCCGTAGCGGCCGCAGCTTCGGCCATCCGGACACGCCATTGTTGTTGAGTGTGCGGTCCGGAGCGGAAAACTCGATGCCCGGAATGATGGATACGATTCTGAATGTAGGGCTCAACGATCAAACCGTGGAGGGCCTGGTACGGGAAACCGGAGACGAAGAATTCGCCTGGGGTTGTTATCGACGTTTTACGGAAATGTATCTGGAAATCGTCATGAACCTGAATATTCCTGAGGCAACAAACGAAAGCAATCGAAAACGTGTACAAACGCTCAAGGACTGGGTGCGGCACCAGGGAATTTCACCGGTCCCCGAGGATACTTATGAACAGTTGCAGGCGGCTGTGGCGGCGGTATTTGCTTCTTGGCAGGCACCACGCGCACAAGTATTCCGAGAGCGGGAGAATATCGCTCATGACCTGGGCACGGCAGTCAATATTCAAACGATGGTCTTCGGCAATATGGGGGCGGCTTCTGGGACCGGTGTTGTCTTTACGCGCGATCCGGCGACCGGTGAAAACGTACTCTTCGGTGATTTTCTATTTGATGCCCAGGGTGAAGATGTTGTCGCTGGCACTCATAAAACTGACCTGTTGGAAGTATTGCAGACAAGATTGCCAGCTGTTTACGCGGAACTCTCCCGCCACTGCCGAAATCTGGAACGCCAATATGGCGATATGTGCGATATCGAATTCACGGTGGAGCGTGGGAGATTGTGGATACTGCAAAACCGTGTCGGTAAACGCGCGCCACAGGCGGCTATTCGCATCGCCGTTGAAATGGCCAACGATCCAGGTTTCCCCCTCGATCGAACCGATGCGGTCGCGCGTGCCGGATCTTTATTGGATGGTTCGTGGGGGACGGCGTTGAATACCGCTGCTCTGCCTCTTACGTCCGGGATTGCGGCGTCGCCGGGGGTGGCGAGCGGTAAGATTTGTTTTTCCGCTGACGATGCGGTCGAACACGTTCAAGCCGGTAAGCAGATTATTTTGGTGCGACGGGAAACCTCGCCAGCAGATGTTCATGGCATGGCGGTTGCTGCCGGCATCCTGACGACCCAAGGTGGCTTGGCCAGTCATGCCGCAGTGGTGGCGCGGGCGTGGGGAATACCAGCCGTGGTTGGTGCACAAGATATTACGATTAAGGAAGCCATGTTGCAGCTGGCGGGACAAAGTCTGTTGGAGGGGGCTTCGGTCACGATCGATGGCAACACTGGCCATGTCTATGCCGGTACTTTAACCGGTAAACGCACGATATTGGCGGAAGCCGAAATTCTTCGTAATTGGGTTAAAGCGGGAATGTCGGGACAGTCTTCGCCGAGCAAACAGGGCTTTTATGACAGCAAACCTTCACCGGAACTTGAAGACTCTATTCTAAGGTTGCTCGGCATCAAAGGTTTGGCGACGGTACCTATATTGGCAGATAGTACCCAACAGACTGCGCGGGCGATTGGTCGGATGTTAACGGCAATGTTGGCGACATCCCTGGTGGAGAATTTGGGCCAGCGTGGTTGGCGTCTAACCGAGACTGGGCAACAATTAGTGGCGGAATATTTCGCGCGAGATTGCGCAGTGCTTACAGCAGACGATATTTCTGTGGCGATGGATAGTTTTCATAAATTCAACCACGCCTTTAAGTCGCTGATATTAACGTGGCAAATGCGCGACCTTGATGGTCATCAAGTCGTCAATGACCATCACGACAAGGACTATGACAATTCGATCATAGATCAGTTGGTGACGCTGGATCGTGAGTTGCAATTATTTCTGGAAAGTCTGGCACGGGAAATTCCTAGATTACTTGAATATTGTCCACGTTTCGCTGCGGCCTTGTCACGACTTCGTGGGGGAGAAGCAAAATGGATGGCGGCACCGATTATCGACAGCTACCATACGATCTGGTTTGAACTCCATGAAGACCTCATCCGCATGACTGGCTCCAACAGAACAGCAGAAGGCGACAACGCTTTATGAATAATCGGCAGCAATCTTATGCAGAAGCCGAAGGCGTTCTCGATGGACCCTACGCCTGGTCCCGCCTGGCAATCTCAATATTGCTTGGCACAATCGGCAGCGTTGGCATGTGGGCTGTTGTGTTGGTACTGCCAGCGGTACAGGCGGATTTTGACATTGACCGCGCTGACGCCTCAGTTCCCTTTACCGCCACAATGGTTGGGTTTGCGTTGGGAAACGCGATCATCGGGCGATACGTTGACCGCCTCGGCATTGTCATCCCGCTGATCGGCGCTGCAATAGCATTGTCTAGCGGGCTCATCCTGGCTTCGCTGGCGCCGTCAATTTGGTTTTTCGCTATCCCCCATGCCCTACTGATCGGGATGGGAACGGCAGCGACTTTTGGGCCAATGATCGCGGATATCTCGCATTGGTTTCGACGCCGGCTGGGTTTCGCTGTCGCGGCGGCGGCCAGCGGCAATTATCTCGCCGGTGCTATCTGGCCAAACATTTTACAGGGATTTTTACAAGATGATGGCTGGCGTGCGGTTTATTTTGGCGTTGGTCTATTTGTCATATCGACCATGGTGCCATTAGCGCTGTTATTACGTCGTCGGTTGCCGCAAGCTTTATCCGGCGATCAACCGGATATTCCGACGGCGCATAGCCGCAATGTCATCGACTTGTCCCCCCGTACGTTGCAGATCATGCTGGTCATCGCCGGTATCAGCTGCTGTGTCGCGATGTCGATGCCGCAGGTCCATATCGTTGCTTATTGTGCCGATTTAGGCTTTGGCGTTGCGCGCGGGGCGGAAATGTTATCCTTGATGCTGGCTGCAGGTGTGGTCAGTCGTTTGTTATCGGGATTTCTGGCCGACTATATCGGTGGCGTTCGTACTTTATTGATCGGCTCGGTGCTGCAAGGATTGGCATTATTATTGTATATGCCGTTCGATGGGTTGGCGTCGCTTTATATCGTCTCAATGATCTTTGGCTTGTCCCAAGGCGGCATTGTTCCAAGTTACGCAATCATCGTGCGCGAATATTTGCCGGCCAAAGAAGCCGGTGAGCGGGTTGGTCTGGTGATTATGGCGACCATCGTGGGCATGGCCTTCGGCGGTTGGTTATCGGGTTGGATTTACGATATCACTGGTTCCTATCAGGTCGCTTTCATCAATGGTGTCGCCTGGAACGCGCTTAATGTTGCGATTATTGTTATGGTGCTGTGGCGCACCAAGCGTCCGGCAATGATGGCGGCATGAGGCCAAGCTACCTGACCACAAAGTAAAAGGTGAAAACGATCATGGCTCTTGAAACATTTTATACCGATCACTGGCGCGACATCGATGCCGATCGGATGGCAGGGTACGAGCAGATATTTCAATGGAGCCCGGCAATGGCGGCGCTGCTGGAACCAGCCGGGTTTGAACCAGGTCAAACAGTATTGGATTTTGGTTGCGGCCCTGGTTACACGACCTTGGAATTGGCCCGGCGGGTCGAGGGTACGGGCCGGGTCATCGGTGTCGATCTGAACCACGATATGGTGGCAAACGCCAATGAAAAATTAACCGCTGCAGGTGTTGACGCATGGGCCAGCGTCCGCCAGTCAGATGGGCCCGGTCTTGATTTCGGCGATGACAGTTTTGACCGCATCCTGGCGAAGAACGTGTTGGAATATCTCGATGATCCGGTCTCCACTCTGGCGGAATTCCGCCGGCTTCTGAAGCCAGGCGGCAAGGTCCATGTGACTGATAGCGACTGGGGATTATTTCTAATCGAGCCGCTGAATTTGGATGACACCCGCAAGCTCGTCGATGCCGCGCGCTATGCCTATAAAACGCCTCTGATTGGCCGCAAGCTTTACGGATTTTGCCGTGCAGTTGGCTATGTGGATGTAGAGGTAAATATCCTGGCGCGCCCGGATCTTGCTGGTCGAATGGCCGTGGTGGCGCGAAACTTGGCAGGATACGGTGTAAAATGCGGAACTATGGAACAAGCGGAAGCGGATCGAATGCTGGCTGTGATCGACAAAGGCATTGAAGATGGCGACTATTTTGCCCTGAATCCGCAATTCCTGGTCACCGCGACGAAGTAAGCTTGTTAGAAAGAATTTGGAGCCACTCGATGGACTTTACCCTCAGCAGCGAACAGCAGATGATTTACGAATATGGCGGCAATTTAGCGCAGAAATTCGATCACAAATATTGGATGGAATTGGCGCGTCAACGGGTTTTTCCGACCGATATGTGGACCCAATTGGCCAGCGATGGTTTTGCCGGTGTCATGGTTCCGGAAGAATATGGCGGCGGTGGCTTGGGCCTATTGGAAATGGAGCTGTTGATCGAAGGGATGTCGGATCATGGCATCCCATTGCTGATGATGGTCGTGGGGCCTACGATGGCGCTAGGTCACATCGCTAAACATGGTTCGGACGAACAGAAATCTCGGTGGCTGCCCGATGCCTGCAGTGGCAAAACCATGTTCTGCTTTGCCATCACCGAACCGAATGCCGGCAGCAACAGTATGAAAATACAAACGCTTGCCAAACCCGATGGCAACCGTTTCAAGCTGAATGGAAATAAAGTCTTCATAACCGGTGCTGACGTCTCAGATTATTGTGTCGTGGTGGCGCGAACGACGCCACACGATCAGGTGACAAAAAAGACCGATGGCTTCACTTTGTTCGTGGTTGACCTTAAAGCTAAGGGTGTCGCTATGAATGAGTTGGAGATGAGTATCGTCGCCCCAGAAAAACAATTTGCCTTGTTCTTTGACGATGTTGATGTCGGTCCGGAACATGTTATCGGCGAAGTTGGCGACGGTTTTCGCACCTTGTTTGATCTTCTCAATCCGGAACGGGTAACGGTGGCGGCACTGGCTTGCGGCATCGGCCGTTTCGCCCTCAATCAGGCAGTTGAATATGCCAGCGAACGCAGCGTGTTCAACGATGTACCGATCGGATCTTACCAGGGTGTGCAACATCCCTTGGCGGCGGCGAAAACTCAGATCGAATTGTCCAGCTTGATGGCACGGCAAGCCGCGTGGTTATTTGACCAAGGGGAGCCAGCGGGTCCGCAGTCGAATATGGCAAAATACGCTGCAGCGGAAGCCGGCTGCCAAGCCGTCGAAGCGGCGTTGCAAGCCCATGGCGGCAACGGCTTCACCAATGACTATGGGCTCTACGATCTTTATTCCATGGCCAGACTGATGCGGACGGCGCCGATCAACCGCGAGCTGATTCTGAATTACATCTCGGAACACGTGATGGGCCTGCCGCGATCATATTGACCGCGCCTCCGTAGCTCCGTCGCGGAACCGATCTTTGAAATAGGTCGCTCAACCATGATAATTTGCAAATTATCATCGGCAATTAGTCTCATTTATTAGCGTTAACGAATTATTCACCACATTTCGATAAGATCAGAATTCGGGCATCGCGAATGTTGTCGTTCAATACATTTTTGGCAAAATCAAATTCACTTTAAGAAATTTCATAAACTATTGTATCTGCGAGACAGATTGGGTTGCGCGCAAAATGGGTCGGTTCCGGCATGAATTGGGGATGCCATGAAAATTAAGCACCTATTGTCCAATATTGGGCCAGTTCTTCCAATCTTAGTTTTTACAATTCTACTTTTCGCATCAGTTGCCATAGGACAGATTTCGCTGATCATTGGTGACGAGACGGGTTTGATTTCGAATAATTTTGCTTGGTTGGAGTCTAAGTTAATTTCCGGCCTGGCTATTTTCTGTTTAGTCGTATCGACGCTTGTGTCGGTTTATCTCAACATTCAACGTGTAAAAGAATTGAAGGCCTTTGAAGTTGGCCGGACGCAGCTTCAGGCGGTTTTTGATAATACACCCGTATGTTTGAATTTGAAGGATCGGGAGGGGAGATATTTACTGGTCAACAAACCTTACGAAAAATGGCTGGACTACACCGCCGCAGACATACTCGGCAAAAAAGCGAGTGAGTTCCTAACCAACGAAACCGAAGTAGAAAATCTTTCCGCAGCGGAAAAAATAGTGTTGGAGACGGGACAGGTTTTCGAACGTGAGGTGAGTGTTGAAAGACCTGATGGCAAAACCTATCACCGAATTTTGATCAAATATCCGATCCGCAAAGTCGATGGTTCAATTGAGGCGGTCGGCACTGTTGCCGTCGATGTTACAGAGCGCAAGGAGATTGAATACAAACTCAAGGAACTGAACGAAAAACTCGAAAGCCGGATTCAAAGCGGCATTGATGAAATGCATGCGAGCGAAGATCGCTTCCGCCATGCATTTGAAAACGCGCCAATTGGTGTGGCGCTAATCACGCCGGATGGAAACCGCTTCCAAGTCAATCAAGCACTTGCCGACTTTCTTGGCCTCACTGTCGATGAATTGACCGATACGTCGATGCTTAGCACGGCCGGTAATGATGCGGATCTTAACAAAAGTATGGCTTTACGGCAAAAAGTGTTGGACGGAGAAATTGACACATACAGCAATGAAAGAAGATACCGACACAAGGATGGTCACATTATCTGGGGTGAAGTCACAGCCTCGCTATATCGAAACTCCGCTGGAGTGCCTGAACATTTTATCGCGCATACCGTCGACATTACCGAACGTAAAAAAGTCGAAGAAGCGCTTTGGGATAGCGAAAGCCGGTTCCGCTCTTTCATCGATAATACGCCTTCGGCAGTTTTACTGAAAAACACTTCAGGTCAATACATTCAAGCCAACAAAACGTGGCACGATTGGTTCAACCCGGATGGCGTCGACATTACCGGAAAGACGGTGTTCGATTTTTATGCCCGGGAACATGCTGAAGAGGTGGCGGCGTTAGATTACGAAGTCCTCAACAGTGGAAAATTCGTCCAAACGGAAACGCGTACACCTTATGCGGATGGTAAAACGAGAACAACCTTGTTCCAAAAATTTCCGATCCGCGATCAAGCCGGCGAGATAGTTGCTATTGGTGGCATTAATACCGATATAACGCCGCGGAAAGAACTGGAAGAAAAGCTTATCCAGGCCCAAAAGATGGAGGCCGTCGGCCAGCTTACAGGCGGCATCGCGCATGACTTCAACAATCTACTTGCGGTGATTTTGGGGAACGCGGAACTAATTGTGCAGGAAGCCGAATCCAACGATCCAAAAACCGAAGCCGTTATTCGGGCAGCAACAAGGGGAGCGGAATTGACCAGCCAATTACTCGCTTTTTCGCGAAAGCAAACGCTGCAACCGCAATTGGTAGATATCGATAAACTTGTTGATAACATGAAAAATTTGTTGGATCGCGCCCTTGGCGAAACCATCGAAATTGTGATTTCATCAACGGATGATCTTTGGCGGACAAATATCGATCCCGGTCAATTGGAAAATGCCCTGCTTAACCTAACAATCAACGCACGGCACGCCATGCCAAAGGGTGGAAAATTAGTCATCGATGCGACCAATTCGTCTATTGGGGACAATTATCACGCCAACGATCCTAATATTCCGGCTAAAGATTTCGTTGTGATTGCCATTACGGATAATGGTTGCGGTATGTCGCCGGAGATACTGGAACATGCCTTTGAGCCATTTTTCACCACCAAAGATGTGGGCGAAGGCAGCGGTTTAGGGCTTGCCATGGTGTATGGTTTTACTAAGCAATCGGGTGGCCAAGCGACGATAGAAAGTGCACCTGGGCGTGGGACGACTGTACGACTTTATTTGCCCAGAATGAATAATAAATCAGCTGCCTCTGACCGAAAGATGACAGCCGAAACACCAGGTGGTCGCGGCGAAAATATTCTAATCGTTGAGGACGATCCAGAAGTTCGCGAACTGGCGGCAATGTTACTGGAGGACATCGGATATAACTTGGCGCAGGCCGGTGACGGAATTGCCGCTTTGGCGGCGATAGAAAATGGTTTCGAGGCAGACCTGCTACTCTCGGACATTGTGCTGCCAAACAACGTCAATGGCTTGGAATTGGCGAATGATATCAAGAGCCGGGTCCCTGCCATCAAAGTACTGTTCATGTCCGGCTACGCAGAAAGTGCAGTCCAGCAACACGGTTTGGCAGGGCGCGATATTGAACTGTTGAACAAACCTTTTCGTCGACAAGAGATTGCACAGACGGTAAGGCGGGTCTTGGACAGGTGAGTTGCATCATTTGATCTGACGTTTGTTTGTGGGTCCACACTGCAGATCTCGCTCGAGCCGCATTCCGCCTTTAAATAGCAATGCTGTGACGACCTTTCGTACCTGCCAAGTAACCGTCGAAACGAGCACAGATGACAAGAAGCAAATTACGGCCGGCCGCTGTCACGGTGAGGCTGCGATTGGAGATCTTGACAATGTCTTCCCAGGCCTCGACTTGTACAAGGTTGGTTTCGCGCGGATCGATCTCAATTGCAAACCCACCCTGCTCATAAAATCGAAAACATCATGCTGGGCGTTTGCAAGCTTTTCGATATCGTCCAGGCGCACCAACCGCAAATATTTTTTTGATTGGCGCGTAGTGCCACATAATTTTGGTATGGCAACCGCAAAACCAGCACAAGCTATCGCAATGGTGGACGTGGACATAGAGCGAGAGTGCCTCATCGGTTGGTAAAGCGGACATCCATTCGCCATATTTAGCTGCGTCAATGCCGATATGGAAATGTGGCGTTGTCGGATAGCTGGTGTATCGGGGAACCGGCGTGGCGAATTTATGAAGTCGTTTTAAACACATGCACAACTCTAACGAAGGCAAATTTGGGCAGGCTTGATAAAGATCAAAATGATTACCAGAGACGCGATAATAGATTTATCTAATACATCTTAAAATAGCAAAACAGTCAATTTATTCTTGTTTATTTTGTTCATGTTTTAAACTAAAAACAATTGGCAGTGGTTAACATAAGGTTATACCTCAAACTTAGGAGAGCAGCACATGCGTGTAAAAGGTATTGGCTCAGAAAATCACGGCCGGAAAAACAGCGGTCATAATATCGAACAACCGCAGCGACAGGCATTGTTGGCAGAACATCCGGATGTTGGCGACAGTGAGGCAGCAGAACAGGATGCAACGCCTGCGGGCGAACAGGCCGCTGTTGCCATTCCACGAATGGCCAACGTCATCAATTTGATGGCGCAAGCCTACTACGAGGCCGGTGGTACCAATTTGAGTTTGTCCCAGAAACCTTATCCTCAAACCCCATTGTCGTTTCAGTTGGAGGCGGAGCGGCGGATGACCTGCGCTTTGGAGTCGCTGGCGAACTCGCTAGGCTATGATGTGGCCTATAATCCGGTTGAAAAGTCTTCATAACGCGATCGCTCCAATCCGATAAAAACCCTGGCAATCTTGGACAAATCTCTGGCGATGGAAACACAATATTTCTATTGCCGTCTATTATCTTGAATTTTTACCCCCTGACAGGCAGGAATATGGTTAGGGTTAGACTAGACACGCATAGGGGATGAATTAGAAATGGTAACTGAAGTGATGTTAATAACCGGTGCCTCCAGCGGGATCGGCGCTGATCTGGCCAGGGTCGCGGCAAGGAATGGACAAGATTTGATTTTGGTCGCGCGCCGGGAAGATGCCTTAAACGCCTTAAAAGAAGAAATTGCCGCTAAACACAACGTCAACATAACGGTGTTGCCATGCGATTTGTCCGATCCAGATGGCGCTACCCGTCTGCATGAACAAGTTACCGCCGGCGGACACGTAGTGACCTTTTTAGTAAATAATGCCGGCTTTGGCGTTCATGGCGAGTTTTTGAATGAACCGGTTGCTGATCATCAAAAGCAAAATCACGTCAATGTCTTATCGTTGCTATCGCTTTGCCATCTGTTCGGGAACGATATGAAGGCGGCGGGACGCGGTCGAATTTTGAATGTCGCCTCAACTGCATCGTTCCAGCCGATCCCAATCATGAGCACTTACGCCGCCGGCAAAGCCTATGTCCGGAGTTTATCGGAAGCTTTGGCGGCGGAACTACGCGGCAGCGGAGTGACAGTCACGTGTCTCTGCCCTGGGGTAACGGATACCGGCTTCTTCGAAGTTGCAGACATGAAAAATCTGCTGATGTTCAGGCTTGGCATGCAGACTTCAATGGCGGTGGCTGAATTCGGTTTCGCCGCTGCGATGGCGGGCAAAGGCGTCGTTGTTTCTGGTTTGATGAACCGGATGTTGGCCTTTACAACCCGATTTTCGCCCACAAAATTAAACACCTGGATCGCCAGACGTCTGGTCACACCGTGAGAATTCCGTATTCCGGCTTCGGTTCAAATTAATCTACTTGCATTAAACATGCGACTGGGATTAGATCGCTGCCTATGGGACGGCGCGATAAAGACGATACAAAGTTATTATTGATTGAGACTGCGGAACGGCTGTTTGCTGACCGAGGACTGGATGGGGTTTCGCTTCGCCAAATTAATGTCGCCTCAGGGCAACGCAATGCTTCGGCCTTGCATTACCACTTCGGTTCCCGAGATGCCCTTCTCGCGGCGATTTTTGAACATAGAATGGCGCAAATTGATATTCGCCGTAATGAGATGGTGGACGAATTGGTTGCAAACGCGCGAAGCAACGATCTGCGGGCAATCATGGAAACCAAAATTCTACCGCTGGCAGAGCAGTTGGATCCCTGTTCCGAAGGTAACAACTATCTTCGGTTCTTTGCGGAAATTTGGTCGAATCCGAAGGTGGATTTTCGAAATTTTGTCGCCGGCAAATATGACCGCGGCGTCACCCGCGCCAACGAATTGGCGATCAAGACACTTAGCCATTTGCCGGAACGGATTGTTCGCCAACGTCTAATTATTGAAATGGGTTCGACGATCACAACACTGGCGGAACTCGAGCGAAGGATGGCGAAAGATGGTCGTCAGACTGCAAATTCGGACGCGAAATTGGCAATAGAAAATATTATCGATATGGCCACCGGCGCGGTTGCATGTCCCGTATCTAGCAAAGTGATGGACGCGCTTAAAGCGGGTTAGGGAGCAAAGACTTGGAATTTTATGCCAATTCCATTCATTCGTTTTCTTAGATTGGGAGTAGACTTTGCCTAACCTGATTGATGTGGGCTCGCTAAATCCGCTCTTTCGCCCGCAATCGGTGGCGATTGTTGGGGCATCGTCCGATCCACTAAAAATCGGCGGCCGACCCGTCGCTTTTCTAAAACAATATGACTTTCAGGGTGCGGTCTATCCGATCAATCCGAAGTCCGAGATGATTCAGGATCTGCCGGCGTTTGCGAACATCAAAGATGCGCCCGGCGAGGTTGATTTGGCAATCTGCGCGGTGCCCGGTCCAATGGTGGCGCAGACCATGCAGGATTGCGCCGACAAAGGTGTCAAAGCGTTGGTTATGTTTTCCTCCGGCTTTGCCGAAGTCAGCGAAGCGGGGGCAGCGGCGCAGCAGAAACTGGCGGACCAAGCAGCCGAAGCCGGCATCCGTATGATGGGCCCCAATTGCATGGGTGTGGCCAACTTTGCCGATGGCATGATTGCCAGTTTCCATCCGGGTTACGCCAATCAGGTTTCAGGCCGGCGCAATATTGGTCTGGTCAGTCAATCTGGCGCTTTTGGAGGCCTATCGGCGATGATGGCGGCGGAACGCGGTATGCCTTATCGCTATGTTCTAACCACCGGCAATGAAGCCGATGTGGAAGCGTCTGACTGTCTGGCTTTTCTGGCACAGGAGCCCGATACCGATGTCATCATGCTTTATTTGGAAGGTTGCCGAAACGGGCCGAAACTGATTGAGGCCTTAAGTTTGGCCCAGGAAAATCAAAAGAAAGTCGTCGCCATCAAATTGGGCCGAACTGACGTTGGTGCCGCGGCGGCAAGCTCCCATACTGCTGCCTTGGCTGGAACGGACGCCATCTTTGATGCCTTGTTTAAGCAATATGGCGTCTATCGGGCCGGTAATATTGAAGAGTTCTATGACGTCGCCTGCGCCGCGTCCCATGGCTTGCTGCCGGAAAATGATCGCATTGGTCTGATCACAGTCTCTGGCGGGGTTGGAGTGCTAATGGCCGATGATGCGGCGTCGCGCGGTCTCGATGTTGCGCCATTGCCAGACGAAACACAGCAAAAATTTAAGGAACTGGTGCCATTCGCCGGTGTGCGCAATCCTCTCGATGTCACCGGGCAAGTCTTAAACGACCGAACGTTATTCGAACAGGGCATCAAGCTGGTATTGGATGAAGGAGACTATGGCGGTATCGTCTGTTTCCAAGGTTCCGGCGGCAAAAATCCGGATACTGCTGACGAGTTGATCGACACCTGGCGGGGGATTCGCGAATCTTATCCTAATCGCGTTATTGCAGTTGCCGGTCAATTTTTGCCGGAAATCGCGCGGGCAGTGGAAGCCATGGGTTTCCCGGTGGCGGCGGAGCCGACACACGCGACACGCGCTATCGCAGCGTTGCATTTTTTTGCCGAAGCCCGAGACCGCGCCGTTGATGGTTTGGAAATACCGGTAGCCGTAGACCCGCTGCCCACTGGTCCGATCAGCGAAGTTGAAGCGATGGATATTCTCTACCAAGCCGGCATTCCGGCGATGGAAGAATATCTTGTGACCAATGCCGATGAAGCCGCGGCGGCGGCTATTCAGATCGCCCAGCCAGTGGTCATGAAAGTGGTCTCGCGGCAAATTACCCACAAATCCGATGTAGGTGGTGTGCGTCTAGACGTCGATGGCGGCTCGGAAGCGCGCCGGGCGTTCGAAAAAATCATCGATTCTGTCCAACTCTATGCGCCGGAAGCCGAGATCGAAGGTTGTTTGATCGCGCCGATGGCCGGTGACGGGGTGGAGACGATCTTGGGCATAACCCGCGATCCAATATTTGGCCCGGCGGTGATGTTCGGCTTGGGCGGCATCTTCGTCGAAGTGCTGGAAGACGTCACCTTCCGCCTTGCGCCCATAGATGTGCTCGAAGCCCATCGCATGATCCGGGAAATAAGGGCTTTCAAAATACTGGAAGGGGTACGTGGCTATCCGACGGCCGATTTGGAAGCCCTGGCAGAGGCGATTTCGGCGCTATCGATTTTTGCTGCGATGCATCGGGAGCAAATTATAAGCGTCGAAGCCAATCCATTCCTGGTGAAGGCAGCCGGCGAAGGCGCAGCGGCGCTGGATGCGGTGCTGATCACGCGGGGAAAACATGACTAGCTCATTGCAAACAGCACTGGGTCGCCGGCTCGGGGTCAAATACCCGATCTTCAGTTTTGCCCATAGCATTGAAGTTACGGCAGCGGTTACCAACGCCGGTGGTTTCGGCGTCTATGGCGCGACCCGCGATACGCCGGAGGAAATTCGCGATCGTCTAAAACGACTGCGGCAGATGGTTGGCGACAAACCTTTCGGTGTCGATTTGGTGTTGCCACGCGGCATGCCAGCGACCGACGACCGCACTTTGATTGAAGCGGAAATCTCCGACGGACATCGGGATTTTGTGCAAGGTCTATACGACAAATACAAGGTGCCAAAAGCGACAAAACCGGGCATGCGCTCGCGCTTTGTCCGCTCCAACGAAGTGGCGGACGCCCAGATCCGGGCGGTATTGGAATCGGATGTCAACATGTTTGCTTGCGGTATCGGGGCGCCGATGGACGCAGTGACGCAAGCCAAGGCCGATGGCAAAGTCACCCTGGCCTTGGTTGGTAGTCCGCATCATGCGCAGAGCGCAATTGCGTCGGGCACTGATATTTTAGTGGCGCAGGGTTATGACGCGGGTGCCCATACTGGCGTTATCGGTACTTTCTCATTGGTGCCGCAGATTGTAGATGTGGCCGGTGATATTCCCGTGCTCGCCGCTGGTGGCGTCGCCACCGGTCGCCATATCGCGGCGTCTTATGCATTGGGTGCCCAAGGGGTTTGGCTCGGTACTGTCTGGCTTGGCACCCGCGAACATGGGTTGTCGGAGATTTTGACGGAAAAACTCCTGGCTGCCGGTAGTTCCGATACGGTGATTTCTCGCGCCGATAGTGGCAAGACCTTGCGCCAAATCCGCACCGCGTGGAGTGAGGAATGGGCCGCTAAAGAAGCTCCGGCGGCGCTGAAAATGCCCTATCAGGATATTCTCGTCGGCGATCTGTTGGGCGCTATTCATGAACACCAAGTCGCCCCTCTGGTCCATCATCCCGCCGGCCAAAGTATCGCCTATGTCAATGAACTGCGCAGTGTCGATGAAGTGATACAGGAATTGGTTGGTCAGGGAGAAAGCAGCTTGGTCAAATTGAGGAAAAACTAATGGATTTTTCCCCCGGCCCGGAAACGGAGGAACTACAGTTCAGAGTTCAGTATTTTTTCGACCAGCATATCTTGCCCAGGGCCGAAGATTGGCACCAACAGGTCGAAGTCGACGGCAATCCGGCGCCGGCTTTTTTGAATGAGCTGCGTGTCAAAGCAAAGGCAGTGGGTCTGTGGAACATGGCGTTGCCGCAACTGGCCGAGGATGAACCAGGAACCCGGCTCAGCAATTTGCAATTTGCAAAAATTGCGGAAATATTGGGTCGTTTGCCGTGGGCCTCAAAAGTCTTTAATTGTCATGCTCCGGATGTCCCGAATATGGAAATCCTGCAACTTTTCGCAACACCAGCGCAGAAACGGGAGTTTCTTAATCCACTACTGGAAGGGGAGTTTACTTCCACCTTTGCGATGACGGAACCCGCCGTCGCCTCTTCCGATGCGACCAATATTGCGACCCGGATTGAACGCCAAGGGGACGAATATGTCATCAATGGGCACAAATGGTTCGCCACCAACGCGGCCAATGAAAGCTGCGCATTTGCCATTGTCGTTGGCGTTACCAATCCGGATGCGCCACGCGGTCGCCAGCATTCGATCGTTCTGGTGCCCAAGAAAACGCCAGGTTTTGAAGTCGTACGGGTGCTGCCGGTGTTTGGTCATCGCGATATTGTTACGCCCCATTCGGAAGTGAAACTGAGCGATGTGCGCATTCCCGTTAGCAATTTGTTAGGCGTTGAAGGGGAAGGGTTCCTGATCGGCCAGTCGCGTCTGGGTCCGGCTCGCATTCATCACTGCATGCGGGGGATTGGCCATTGCGAAGTCCTGTTGCGCCTGATGATTGAACGGGCCCGCAACCGCGAAGCCTTCGGCCAGAGCCTGCAAAGTTACAGTACGGTCAAGGAATGGATCGCGCTGTCCCGCCTGGAGATTGAACAGGCGCGGCTTTTGGTCCAGAAAACCGCCTGGTTGCTTGATACGGTCGGTAACAAAGTGGCGCGCAAGGAAATCTCTCTAATCAAAGTTGGTGTTGCGCGGGCCTATGAAAATATCGCCAATCGGGCGATCCAGGTGTTCGGCGCACTGGCGGTCACCGATGATGGCCCCTTCGCCAATGCCCTGGCGCAGGCACGTAGTTTCCGTATCTATGATGGCCCGGATGAAGTGCATTTGCGGACGATATTCCGCCTTGAGGAAACTGAAAGTCGCGGCGAGGCGCCCTTGTCGCCGATTTACCTACGCGGTCCTGGTGCTGGCTGATTTTTTGCCGCGGTATTGCGCCGGTTTCAGAGGTTCGAGCGCAAGGTCGAACCAGAAAGTGGAACCAATACCGACTTCGCTTTGGTAATGAATGGTACTGCCCATGACTTCAACAATCAGTTTGCTGACAGCCAATCCTAAACCGGCGCCTTCATGTTCCCGCGCCAAAGCGGTGTCAGATTGTTGAAAAGCATGGAACAAGTTTTCCCGTTGCTGTTCCGGAATGCCGATCCCAGGGTCGGCCACTTCAAAACGAACTAGATCCGTTGTCGCATCCTGCCCGACGCGTTGAACCTGTACGGCGATGGTGCCGCTCTCGGTAAATTTCACTGCATTATCCAACAGACTTTTAAGCACCCGGGTCAAGCGGTCGGTATCGGCGTGATAAAAATGTTCCAATTCCGGATCGACAGTGACATCAAGGGTCAGGCCTTTCGCCATCAAGTCCGGCAACAATGCGTCGATCACCCCACGAACCAGATCACCGATGGAGAAGGCGTAGTGCTGCAATTGCACCCCTTCACCGTCGAGGCTGGAGATTTCCAGCATGTTCTCGACCCGTGCCAGAATTTCGGTGCCCGCCCGCTGTATCGCTTTTGCCGCCCGGGTCTGCCGATCGTCCAGATGGGTCATCAGCAATATTTCCGACATCCCACTGACCGAATTTAGCGGCGTCCGCATTTCGTGGGTCATGGTCGAAAGAAATTCCGTTTTGGCGTTGCTGGCAGCCCGCGCGGCATTGGCCAAGGCCAACAGCCGCTGGTCATTGGTGCGCCTGCGCACCAGCTGAATAGCGATGATCGTCGCCCAGAATCCAGCCGCCGTCAGGCAGGAGAATAGAAAAAACAATCCCATCTCGAGCGTCGAAAGTTTGTTTGCCGGGATTAATTCCGCCAGCGTGAGGGCGAACAGAACCAACAATGCCGCCGCTTCCAGCCCGATAACGGCAAAGATGGCTTGCCGCGTATTGACCAGGCTCAACAATACCAGGACTGATAATATCCACGGGACAGCGGGTGAGCCGATCCCGCCTGAGAACACCGCGCAAAAAGTCAAAGTGATGAGCCAGAGACCGGAAAAGGCGACCACCGACAACGCACTATTTTTGTATTTATGAAGCACTGTCAAACCCGCCGCGCCGGCCGCCGCGAAGCCGGCGAAAACAACAAACTCAACGAAACCAAAATGGCGATGCAGCAGATAATAGGGATAAATCATAACAATGGGGACCGCTGCCAGCGCCAACATGGTGACATAAATATTCACCACCCGCTTGATTTCTACTTCGCGATTGAGCTGATCGCCGGCTACCACCTGCCGCGCAGTCGCTTCAATCCGTTTTACGATGAAATTCAGCGGTCTCATACCAATCCACTCTATACGGTCTTTGATTTGGCGCAAGTTTACTATCATTTTCCTATGGTTAGCGGCAAAAGTCGTTTATTTTCTAGTGACTGTTATTTGTCTAAAACAAGGAAAAGTAATGCCCGGCGATTACCAGGAAATAATCTACGAAGTGGCCGAGCATATCGCCACCATCACCATGAACCGCCCAGACCGCATGAATGCCATGACCAACCGGATGAATGGCGAAATTCGCCATGCGGTAGCGGCGGCCTCCGACGATAATGCGGTGCGGGTGATTGTCTTAACTGGGGCGGGCCGTGGTTTTTGCGCCGGCGCCGATGTTGCGCGGCTCTCCAACACTGCCAGTGGTGGGGTCGGCGAAGCGATGGACCTGCCGGTCAATGGGGCGATCCCTGATGGCCTTGACTTGCCCGAAGGCTATGAAGCGAAATACGCCTATTTGGCGACCGCACCAAAACCGCTGATCGCGGCGATCAATGGCCCGGCGATCGGTGTCGGTTTGGTGATGTCGATCTATTGCGATATCCGTTTTGCCAGTGAAACGGTGAAGTTTTCGACTGCATTTGCCAAGCGCGGTCTGGTGCCGGAATATGGTTTGGCTTGGTTGTTACCGAAAATCATTGGTCCGTCGAAGACCTTGGATTTGATCTACACCTCACGCATGGTCCTGGCCGAAGAGGCGAAAGATATTGGCCTAGTGGATTATATCGCGCCATCGCAGGACTTGATGAGCCAAGTGCGTAAATTCGCCGCCACCATTGCCAGTGATGTTTCTCCACGTTCCAACCGGGTTGCCAAACAATTGCTCTACCGGGGCTTGAGCCAAGATATCGACGCCGCTGTCAGCGAAGCCATAACAGAAACCACCGAAGCGTTGAAATCCGACGACTTCAAAGAAGGCATCGCCGCCTGGCAAGAAAAACGCCCGCCGTCCTTCACCGGCAAATAGAATCGCCCCGGATGACGGCAGCTTCATTAGGTCGCAGGCAATGGCTCAGGTTTCCCTTGCGCTTTGATCGCCGCCTGTCGCATTAAGGGGCTATGAATTTTCCTTCGGCGGTTCCGCCGGCTATTCAACCCTTTTGACAATTAATTTGCGTGGGAGCGTGCGTGATGGATTTTGAAACCTTGGTCAATTCGCGCCGCAGTATTCGCGGTTATAAAACCGATCCGGTGCCAATGGCGGTGATTGAAGAAGTGATCGAAATAGCCAAGGGCGCGCCGTCGTCGATGAATACGCAACCTTGGCATCTGCATGTAGTCACAGGGGAGCCGTTGGATCGTATCCGCCAGGGCAATACCGAAAAAATGATGGCTGGCGCTAAACCGCAACGCGATATCGCCACCCGGGAAGGTTATCAGGGCATCCACCGCCAGCGTCAAATCGACGTCGCGATCCAGCTTTTCGAAGCCATGGGGATCGAACGCGACAATAAAGAAAAGCGCCTGGATTGGGTGATGCGTGGATTTCGCCAATTCGATGCGCCGGTATCGATCGTGCTGACTTACGAAAAAATTCTCGAGCCGGCGACGGTCAGTCATTTTGATCTCGGTGCGATTTCTTATGCCCTTTGTTTAGCGGCTTGGACCAAAGGGCTGGGCACAGTCATCAATGGCCAGGGCATCATGCAATCCGATGTCGTCCGTGAACACGCCAACATCCCCGACGATCAAAGCATTATGGTCTGTATTGCCATGGGCTATCCGAACGACGACTTCTCCGCTAACACCGTTAAATCCCACCGCGCCCGGAACGAAGATTTTGTCAGCTATGTCGGCTTCTGATGAGACGTCCGGCATCGTGTGTCCGGCATCCTCAACCCCATTTTCGTTTTCTCAACAACCGTATCTGGTACGGCGAACGTTAAGCTTTGGCTGCAACGGCCTCAACTTCGATTAGCATATCCGGAGAGGCCAGGCCGTTTACAATCAGCAAGGTTGAAGCCGGTAACGTGGCATCACCAATAACTTTTTTACGGGCGGCACGGTAAACATCGATATGGCGCGGATCGGTCAGGAAAACCGTAAACTTAACCAAATTCTTTTTCGCCATCCCGCTATCCTTCAGGCAGGCCAAGATATTGCGAAAGGCCTGTTCGGCCTGGGCCCGGATGCCGACTTTTATTTTGCCTTTCGCATCGACCCCGACCTGACCAGAAATTACCACCCAGGCGGCATTGGCGGGCACTGATACAACATGGCTATAAGCGCCACCAGGAGCGTGCACAGTTTTTGGGTTTGTGGCGTTGTTCATTTTGTTTCCATTCATTTTTTCTAACAATCGGGTCTACGATAGCAACAGATAACACTATAGGCACGCGATCATATATACTCGATCGCGGGTATTAAAGTGGCACTTCCGGCAACACTGGTTTTCGTATTTGATAGATTCGCGTTCGAGCGTATATCGGACTTCGACGAGTTGCCGCAACAACAGCCGCCTTTGACCCGGCGCAGACATCCAATTCTGACAAACTAATCGTTACTCAGGCACACCCGCCTTGCGAAGTCCGCGGATGTAGAACTGCATTGCTGACGGAACGAAGGGCAGGTGATTTCGCACCGACTTGCTAATCGAGAATTTAGGTGCAATCTTCAGCAGCGTCTCGGTCGTACGTTGCGCCTCGCCCTGATCGCCAAGCTCCGCGTAAGCCGACGCCAGGAACATGTAACAAGGCAAAAAATTCGGCGCGCGCAGGGCGCAGGTCCGAAGTTGTGCAACGGCTTTATTGTACTGCTTGGAAAAGTAATAGGCCCGTCCGAGATACATATCGAAGAGGAGCTGATAATACGGATCGAGCCGCATGGCTGTGAGTATCGCGTCGATAGCCTCGTCCGCCCGGTCAATGAAGGTTAGCGTGTCGGCGAGGAACGCGTAGCTATCGGCGCGGTTTGGATTGAGTGCTATCGACTTCTCATGGCTCGCAACAGCATCGTCATATTGCCGGCGACGTAGGAAAATCCGTCCCAGTAAAGAATGTGCTTGCGATGACAGGGGATCTAATTCGACCGCTTTGAGCGCCGCACTATAGGCATGATCCAAGGCGTCCAGTGCTTCCCACTGACGAACGTAGGTAACGCTGAACGTTTCGCCAAGTAAGGCGTAGGCGGGAGCATAGTCAGGATCAATGCCAATGGCTTGCTCAGCAAACCCGCGAGCTTTCAGTGTCGCTTCCCGGCTGACTAGAGCCAGTTGCGCACGCGCGCGAAGCACATAGTCATATGCTGAATGATCTTTGGGTCGCTTTTGAGATGCCTTGGCAAGATCGGCCTTGCCAACGCTCGCCAGGAGCGCGCCTGCAATTTCTTGGCTTATTTCGTCCTGTAAATCGAACAGTTTGGACATCGGTTCGTCGTACCGCTTCGCCCATACATGAGCGCCATTTGCTGCATCTATCAACTGGGCGGTAATTCGCATATTCTCGCCGATCCGCCGTATTGATCCTTCGACAACGTAGCGCACTCCAAGCTCATCGGCGATCTGGCGAATGTTCACCGCGCGACCCTTGTAGGTGAAAGAGGAATTGCGGGCGATGACAAACAGATCCTTGGATCGAGCGACGTTGGTGATCAAGTCTTCGGTAAAGCCGTCCGCGAAATATTCTTGCTGCGGATCACCGGTCATATTATCGAAAGCCAAGACCGCAATGGCGGGTTTGTCCGGCAGTGGTAAAGACGCGGCTGCAATCTGCGTTGTAGTCATACCCCAACCAAAGGCGGCGATTGGTTCGGCGATATTCTTTAATTCCTGCTGGCCTAGGTCGGAGAAGGCCGTAGCAAGTTTGCCGTCAATGCTACGACGCGTCACGTCTGAGATGACGATCGTACCGGGCTCAGCGATCTGCTGCAAACGTGCGGCTATGTTGACCCCATCGCCATAAATGTCGCCGTCCGCATGCGCAATGTCGCCGATGTGAAGTCCAATTCTGAGTTTCAGTACTTCATGATCGGATAGTTTTTCCTGCACCTGGATCGCGCAGATAACGGCATCACCCACGCTGTCGAATTCTACCAGCCAGCCATCACCCATGTTTTTAACGACGCTGCCTCTATTGCTGCTGATCGCTGGTTCAAACACCTCTGTCCGCCATTGCCTGAGGGCCGCCAGCGTGCCTGCTTCGTCCTCGCCCATGAGGCGGGAATAGCCAACTACATCGGCAGATACAATTGCGGCCAGTTTACGATGTATTTCGTCGCTCATTGCAGGAGTTTAATGAGTTGTTCGAGTGAAATCCATGGGGTCGTCGATGGCTGCTTCTGGCACATAGCAGCCTACTCGCATTCTGCTAGATATCGTCCGGCGTTGCAGGCATAGCTGACATCAATGTTGGGCGCGTAAATTTCCGAAGGTGACCCAAGGCGAAAGATTGTCGGCTCATCCCTCAACCGTCGAACATCAAGCTAATTCCGTTCGCAAAAGCGCCGCACCTTCGCCCAAGGCTTTGATTTTTCTTTCTGCGACCGAGCGCGGCAAGGGCGCCATGCCGCAATTCGTACACGCGACAATCTGTTCTGCATCAACAAACTTCATCGCTCCGCGCAGGGTAGCGGCGACAGTTTGTGGACTTTCAATCTCCATCGACGCGACGTCAATCGCGCCGACCAAGATCTCTTTGTCTTTTAGCAGGCCGAGGACCGAGAGCGGTACATTTGAATTTGCACATTCCAAGGAAACTTGATCAATGCGGCTAGCATTCAGGGATGGGAAAAAGATCTCATACTGACGCCACTCCTCGCCCAGGGTCTTTTTCCAATCAATATTCTGTTGAATGCCATAGCCATAGCAAATATGCACCGCCGTCTTGCATGTAAGCCCCTCAATCGCCCGGTGCAGTGCTTCGACACCCCAATCTACAACATCACCCATAAAGGCATTGAACGCCGGCTCGTCAAACTGGATCACATCGACGCCCAACGCGTCGAGTTCACGGGCTTCCTCATTCAGAAGATCGGCAAAGGCCATGGCCATATCCGGGCGGCTGTCATAATGCGCATTTGCAATAGTATCGCAAATTGTCATGGGTCCAGGCAAAGTATACTTGAGACCGCGACCGGTGTTCTCGCGGCAAAACCGCGCGCTGGCGCGATGCACGGATCCTGGTCGGCGAACCGCTGATGTCACCGTTGGCACCTGCGCGTCATAGCGGTCGTCGCGGATCCCCATCGTGGTCATAAGCTGCCAGTCAATGCCTTCAATTGTTTCCAGAAAACCGTGCACAAAATGTGTTCGAAATTGCTCGCCATCACTAACGATATCGATACCGGCATCTTCTTGCTTCTTAATCCAAGCAAGCGCCGCATCCTGTTGTCCCTCGATCAGGGCGTCACCTTCAAGTCGCCAAGGCGCCCAAAGTTGTTCCGGTTCTGCCAACCAAGATGGTTTTGGCAGGCTACCGGCGACGGTGGTTTCAAGCATTTGCTCCCCTTTTCTGGGTCAATCCGTGCAATGGAAATTGTACCCATTATGTCAATTGATTGCCAGAAAAGGAAAACCGAACGACCGTTAGTGGCCGTTTAATTCAGGACAAGAATACAGATGAAGTTAATCGTCACACCATTTAGCCGTTCTCAGCGCGCCGCCCGCGCGAAACGACACAACAAAAGCGCCGGCAAGAGAAGACACAAGGCAATGGCATATAACTGCCAGCCAGACAAGTTTAAGGTCCCACTCGGCGCCATCATGGTCATCCCGGCGGCGATCAACATAAACCGTCCAATGAGGCCAAACGCGCGGGATCCCAATAACCCAAACATGACCAGGTGGCCTTGTAAGCCACTAGCGACCAACACAACGCCGATCAGCGCGTTTAAAATAAGCAATATGACATCCCAAAACTCGCCATAACCCAGCAAACCGGGATTAAAGACAAAGAAAAACGGAATGAAATAGATGACTGTGCCTAAGCGCATCGCTTCCAACGAAGTGCGCATGGGTGAGGCGTGGGCCAGTCCAGCCGCCGCAAATGCGCCGATGGCCACTGGCGGCGTGATATAGGACAGCATACCCCAATACAAAATGAACATATGCGCAGCCATGGGCTCTATGCCGACAGCGATCAAAGTGGGGGCGAGCGTAATCGCCAGAAACATATAGGCGGCAGCGACGGTCATGCCGATGCCTAATATAAAGCTTGTGACCGCGCCTAATACCAACAGGAATAGGACGTTGTCACCGGCCACGGACAACATATCGTAGGTGAAATTGCCGACCATTCCGGTCATCATCAAGGCGCCAATAATCAGGCCGATAGGGGCCAGCAGTCCGGCCAAAGTCACCAATTGTTCCGCGGTTCCCAATATAAACACCCGCAGATCACGCCATTTATATTTGGTTTTCCCGAGCCATGCTTGTGACACGATGAGGACGAGGCTGGCCCAATAGGGCGCCGCCTGCTGCCAACCAAAAGATAATAAAAGGACTACTAGGACAATAAAAGAGAGCAGATAATACCAACCATTTCGAAGTGTCGCGCGCAAAGACGGCAGGACATCGTCAGCCAGGCCAGCCACGTTGTGTCGCGCCGCATAACTGTCGATCTGGACAAATAAGCCAAAGAAATACAGCAGCGATGGAATTGTTGCCGCCACGGCAATCTCGACATATCGCACTCCCATAACGCTGGCCATAACAAAGGCGGCAGCGCCCATGATGGGCGGCATCAAAACCCCTCCGGTCGATGCGGCAGCCTCCACCCCGCCGGCATAACTGGGGCGAAAGCCGGTGCGACGCATGACCGGCACCGTGACCGACCCTGTGGTCAAGACGTTAGAGACCACGCTGCCACTCATTGAACCCATCAGGCCGCTGGCCACAATCGCAACTTTGGCCGGCCCGCCGCGTACCTTGCCAAGGATCGCAAAAGCGAGGTCGAGGAAAAACCGCCCACCGCCGGCATATTGCAAGGTGGCGCCAAAAACCAAATAACCAAACGCCAGTTCCGCATAGGCCCGGAGCGGCGGGCCCTGAAAACTTTCCACGGAGAACATGTGAAACGAGATCGCGCCGGCAAAGGTATAAGTCTGGCCATCGATCAGTGCTGGCAGATCATCGGCGACCAGCGGATAAAGCGAAATAATGCCGGTGAGCAAAAAAATTGGCCAGCCGCCCGTGCGCCGACCTATTTCCAGCAGTAACAACCAACCGATAATCGCCGCAACCAAGGCGTGATCAGGCGGCTCGAACTCCCAGCCGTCGACATGGATGGGGTCGGCGAATATTAGATAATAGGTCAAACAAACGACGGTCGCGGCGGCCAACAGTAAATCGTACCAGGGCACATAATCGCGCGGATCACCTTTGCGCGCCGGTAGAAAAAGAAACACCAGCGGCAACATCAACAAGGCGAGCAGGTAAAAGAAATGGGTCGCGTCCAGCAGACCGGCGAGTTTGATATACGGATGAAACAGCCGCAAAACAGACAAACTTATCGCCGCGAAGGTTACAACAACGACAATGGCGGTTAGCAGGCCGGGCGTAATGCGCCCTTGCTGGCTGCTCCTCGTTTCCTCTAAAGCTATTGTGTCCTGCCTTCCGCATTACCGCATGAATTTGTGATGAAATTGTAATGCATTTATATCGTCCAATGTGCCTTCTAGTTTTATCATGGTCTATAGCGCTAAACTCAGTCTGGTTACACAATTCGGTCAATCCGCACGATTTATATGAGTTCCGTCAACGCCGCTAAACTAAAGAGCGTGAGCAGGGTTGAAATCAGAATGGCCTTGGCCATCAGCGTGGTATCGACCTTGTACTGCAGGGCGATGACAAAGGGCATCGCCCCGCACGGGCCGGCGGCCAAGATGATCAGCGGGCTTGACCATGCCGCGGTAATGTCACCTGCCGAAAGGGCGCTGAACGCCAGGATTGGATGGACCAGGACTTTTGCCAGAACAATGACCGCCAGCAACCAACTCAAGTGGCGGAAATTTACCTGCGATAGCACCACGCCCAGGGCAAAGAGCGCAATGGGCGCTGCCGCGCTGCCGGTAAATTGGACAAAGGTATGAATGCCGGAGGGGATGGCGCCACCCGCAGCATTCGCGATCAATCCGAACCCCAAGGCCCACAAGGCCGGGTTCTTGGCCAGCATACGGGGATATTCCCGCAGCGAAACAGACTGCCTGGACGACAGCTCCATCACGAACACCGTGCCACAGAACAGTATCGCCACATCGACGAAAATCGCCCCTTCGATGGGTGCGCTCGCTTCAGCGCCGTGAATAAGGCGCACGATCGGAAGCACATAATAGAGATGATTGACGAAGACGCTGGTCATCCCCAGCAGGATCGCCTCCCGGGCATCGCGCCGGAACACCTTGTAGGCGATCAGGGCAACGCCGCCATAGACCGCGACTTCACTGGCGAAATAAAGGCCAAGGGCCGGCAGATCGTAATCCTCGAACGGGGCATTTGCGGCCAGCAGCATGATCAATGCCGGCTGCGCAACATAAAACACGAAGGCGTTCAGATGCCGCGCCATCGGCTCGGTAAAAAGCCGCACCCGGCCCAGGATTGCGCCCACGACGATGACAAAAAATACCGGCAGAATAGGATCGGCAAGTGCCGAGATCATGGCTTCCCCCTTAGCCCCAGATGGTCTGACAGGCAATTGCTTGTTTGCACGCTATTACATAATCCAACAAAAGTCATACCAGCATACTGGATCGTCAATATTGCCGTCCGTGGCGAATGGGTGTAATTTTGACCCTGAAGGAGAAACCAGATGGAAGAACGTAGCCAAGGCAGTTACGAAATCGCCGGCCGGGAAACCGTGGCGGACGGCAGCGACCTGCGCGTCCGTGTGCTCACGCTCGCGGCCGGGCAAAACGTGCCCTGGCATCTGCATTCCGACATCGCCGATCGCTTCGTCGGCCTGGAAGGCGTGACGATTGTTGAGACCCGGTCGCCGGATCAAGTCACCCAACTACACCCCGGCGAACGTTGCGCGGTCGACGCGAAAACCCCGCACTTTGTCCACGGCCTCAACGATGGCCCATGCAAATTCATGCTCATCCAAGGCGTCGGCGTCTACGATTTTGTCCCGGTTGCGGAGTGAGGAACGGCGATCGCGACGATCTTCAAACCCAGCAGTCCCGCCAGTCACACCGGCAAGACAATTGTTCAATCATTGAACCCTCCCAGACCGCCGATCAAACTCTCCTTTCGTCAACCGCAATGCCAACGTGGATGGGGTGGGCAATTGTCTGGGGCGTTATTGCCGCCAAGGATATATGTCATGCAGATCGTTTATTTGCATCTTAAAGTTCTTATTCGGGAGTTCGATGTTCATGAGCAGTGCAGTCCAGCGGATTGTGCGGGCGACGATGGCTTGGCGGTCTTCACATTGATCGGCCATGACAAAAACAACTGCCTGGCTTTTTGGCGTTGTAGTAATGTCTCTAATCGACGGGCCGTATTTTACCATGCGCTGGGAGAATTCCTGCAAGTAAGGATCATATTTCTGCAGAAACTTTAGTCCGTCCTGCAAATACACGAGGCAGTCGTAAATATCATAATGCGGTTGTTCAAGTCGAAACAGTTCGCGGTGGATGTGCTTCGTTGCCGACAATCTTATTTTCTTTCTCTGCCGGCTCAGGGCAAAATAATCCAACAGCCGCCCGCTTTCGTTCCCGGCGGTATAGTCGATCTTTGTTTCCTTAAGTACTGCATCGAGTTCGTAGGCGCGGCCAATTTCCATAATACTCCTCGTGACGTCCTGACGCGCCGGTAAGACCCCGGATTGACAAGGCGCATCGACGCCAAATACGGCGAAGTCGAAGCCCGCCAAATCGGCTTGCCAGGGCGTAAATCCCAAAAATATTTCGTTTAGGGAGAGGACGATGCGGCGATAATATTGCTCCCGATCCTTCGGATCGCTTTCGTCGGACCAGGTGAAAGCCATATCGACGATGCAATAATTGGCGAAGTCACCCGACGCCTTGTATTTCATGCGGGACTGATTTACCTGGTGTTCGCCATCGCCGCAGGCGGCTAGAAAAATCAGGAATGCGCCAATAGGAAATGCCAATAGTTGAAGAAATCTTCTGACAGAAAACATGCCGATTATTCGGCCTTCGGCCTGGTGAATTCGATCTGCACGCCGGTCAAATCCTGACCAAGAGACCGCGCCGTCCAGCGGATTATCCGTTCCGCGACGATTGTCGCGTCGTCACATTGATCGAAAAGAATGATCGCCCAGTTTTGTGCTTTCGAAGATTGTTTGATTTTGTAAAAAGATAGTCCGAGCGCTTGCGCCCGCGGCCATACTTCGGCCAGCGCGAAATTTTGCGTCCAGGCTTTCTCGCCAACCATATCGACTCTGACATGGCATTCGTCATAGCTGTAGTTTTCCTGCTGCAACGCAAAGCCGAAGTTTCGATTTCCTGCAATATCCGTTGCGTTGTTTTCCCGGACCTGTCTCACATAGTCACGGTAATACAAAATGCGTTTGCTGTTTTCGCCATTTGTGCTTCGCGCCGAAAAAATTGGCGGGGCGATTTCCGGGCGGCCCGGCACAGTTATTAAGTCGCCTAAATGGTCGATGAATTTTTTCGTTTGCAGCATGGCCGGCGTATCGCATTGCTGCCAAAAAATGAATGAAATGTATGTAAAATCGACGAGGTCAACGCCAATTATTGTGCCGGTAAGCACGCCGTCGGCGCCGTCAGACACAATCGCAAAAAAATCGTGCTCCTTCTGCGTGGTGGAAATATTCTGTGGCCAGGAAAAGCGGACATCGACGATGCAATATTCATCCGGCTTTCCGACACTGATAAATTTGACCGTCGATTGGTGACGCACAGAATTCGCATGGCTGACGCCAACACTAAGAATTCCGAGAATACAAAGCGTAGCAAAAGCAGTAACAATTTTCGCCAACTGAGCGATCATCTATTTATACCGTTTTGCGAGTAACTGGACACGCGTATGCAAAGGTGTATTACCGAGCGGCATAATTTGCACATCCACTCATAGCGCGTGATTGGATACTTTAATATCCGAAACTTCCAAATTTGTGAAATTAATGCGGGCGGTGTGTATATTTCCACCACTTAAACCTTTGTCTTTCTTAGACTTCATGATCCTAATTGAATATAATCCTTGCAGCAAGATGGCACCACCGACCTACGCGTCCGGGTGCTCACGCTCGCGGCCGGGCAAAACGTGCCCTGGCATCTGCATTCCGACATCGCCGATAGCTTCGTCGGCCTGGAAGGGGTGACGATTGTTGAGACCCGCTCACCGGATCAAGTCATGCAGCTACAGCCCGGCCAACGCTGCACGGTTGAGGCAAAGACCCCGCATCTGGTCCACGGCCTCGACGATGGCCCGTGCAAATTCATGATCATCCAAGGCGTCGGCGTCTACAATTTTGTCCCGGTTGATGGGTGAGGAGCGACAAACTCAAACCTGTATTGCTACCAATGAGCCGCCAATAGTTGGCTGGGTCCTCACACTATTCAATAACGTCTCAAAAACGTCGCAAGAACGGCGGTATGTCCAAAAGGATTGAATGCTGGTTGCCGGGAGTTTGGTCGCTTTTCTTACTTCCTTTTCGTCTCGTATCAACGGCTTGATTAGCCGCAGATTCAGGTTCTGCTGCCGCCAAAATTGGAGCCGCCGACTTCGGAGGGCTCGGCACCCACGGATCTATTTCTTGGCAGATATTGTCGTAGAAATACGGCACTTCATGCTCAATCATTTCAATCAATGTATTTGGGCCCGAAAACTTACGCGCATCATCGGCTACATAAAAAACTTCAAATGCACGGGGCACCTGCTTATAGCTATCGAGAATTTGTTTGGTGTCCAATCGCAAGTCCGCGAGCGAGCAGACTAAGTCTCGTTGTCGTGATGGCCATATTATCCGAACAAATATATCTTTCTCAGGTGCGTTTCTGATTTGCCTGAGTAACCAATTTACTCGGGCTTGTGACGTTTTCCGGTCTTCTGGCGCTTTTATTTGCATGCCTACTTTGACGACTTGCGCGCGAACGTCGGCGCAAATTCCGATTGGCGCTGCCGCATTTGGGATATTGAGTTCTGCAGACAAAGTGTTGCTGTCAACGAGTTCATCTCTTAAATTATTTGTCCATGCTGTTTTTTCGCTAATTTGGGTTTTGTTGAGGCTAATTTGTACACGAACCGCCAAGTGGTGTGACATGCGCAAGGCTAAATCGCGCATTTCTTGTTGCCAAGCATCTACAACAAAAGCAACCTCCTCGGATGATCGTCTCGGTAGGGCACCACTTTTTACTTTGGCAACAAGCTCTCGCCAAACGGTTGGCATTTTGTTGAAGCCAGTGATGCCGACAGAATCGTGCGAGATGAATCTGACAAACTCACGCAGGATGAATGCTTGATCCGGATCCTCGATGGATTTTGATTGCTGAATCAAAAGTGCCTCTGTCAAAATGTGTTTCCAAGACCAATGAAATAACAAGACAGACTTTGCTAATTGCCATGGAACAGTAATTGGACTGTGTTGCGGACGCGGAACAAATTGGTTGGAGATCGTAATCACAGCGTCGATATTTTGGGCTTTAGCTAACTGCATGTATCGTTGCACTTGATCTTTGTCTAATTTGGCCGCGCTAATTTTTGCTTCAACTAACGCAACCCAATTTTTTGTCCCGGATTTCATTTCAATCAAGCCGTCAGGTCGATCATTCGTCGAACCAGCCGTTTTCAAAACCACTTCCGTAAACGTATTTATGTTTGCTCGTCTGCCCGGTTTTTTGCCGATTCCGCCTAATAATGCATCGGAAAATAACGGCACCGCGGACAGCGTCGCTAAAAATACAGATACCGCTCTTTGCTCTTTTCGACTGTCGGCAATTACCGGGATCAATCTAGCAACTTCTCCTGATTGTAATATTTCAGGTAATTCAGCCATCACATCCTCACGGTTATTGCGGATTGATTGTAAATCACGTGTTTTATTTCTATTACATTTTTGAGGGCAAAACAAAGTTTTCTCTACACCTGAGGAATAGTGCAACAATTCGAACTATTTCCACATTTAGCAGATCACGTTTTTCAAACGAGTAAATCGATTCAACGCGTTGTTAGCGTTTACGCCGTTGCTCTGAGATTTAACTAACCGACCTGACCGCGGTGGCGCAGTTTGTGGTCGGCTAGGATGCAGGCCATCATGGCTTCGCCGACTGGGACGGCGCGGATGCCGACGCAGGGATCGTGGCGGCCTTTGGTGGTGATTTAGGTGGCCTGGCCGGTGGTATCGATGGTCTGGCGCGGGCTCAGGATCGAGCTGGTCGGCTTGACGGCGAAGCGGACAATAATGTCCTGACCGGAAGAACTCCCGCCCAAGATACCGCCGGCATTATTGGCGGTGAAGGCGGTGTTGCCGTCATTGTCGATATACATTTCATCGGCGTTTTCTTCCCCGCTCAGGCTGGCGGCAGCATCGTTAATCCCGGCGCCGGTAAAATAGCCCGCCTTATTTTGGTAGTATTTTGATTGCATAACACAATAGTAAGTAGCTTAGAACCGCCGAGTTGCAAATGCGTAGTCCCGATCAGAACCAGTCCGAAATCGATCCAGCTCATCCGTCGATAGATCGGTATTTGCTTTTCCGGCTATGGATTATTGCCGGCGTTAGCTTGCTTCCGTTGCTAATAATAAAGTTGGGATTGTGGCCACTCATATCCTTTTCCCTATTTATGGTGGGCCTGAGAGCAACTAGATTCGAATTATTGGTATTCGCTGCGTTTATTTTTGCGTTGCTTTCAATAATGTCCGCGTTGTTCTTGATATGGACTTTTTGGGGACGGTATCAGCCAACACTGCCAAAACGCACCGTTTGTTTGTGGGCTCTTCTCTGCGCGATTTATCCGTGGCAAATATATTATTACTTTAACGAACTTGTCCCGAATTTCCCGCTGGAAATACGTCAGTATCTTAACGACTACCCGGTGGTATATTTGTTTGAATTTGCTGATGGCGCATTGCTGATCTGGCTTGGCGTGTGGATCGTCAAACGGCGCTTGCAATTTTTCGCTGGTGAAAAATTGTGGTTTCATTGGCTACTTTTCGTCGCCATCTGTTGGAGCCTGAGAAATTTTCAGGTGCTTCCGATTGGATTTTCAATAAGCTAGAATTTTGTATAGCGGTACTTTTTCATGGACAAAACTTAAACCAGATAGCCTCCAAAGCACGGACTTTTAAGGTGCAGGTGTTGCTTTAAAATATTCCCAAACATAGTTTTTACTCGTACTCGGGTCGCGCCAAAAACTGCGATCCAGTTGCAGCACCCCGTCGACTTGGTCGTGCCATACAGCCTTCCACTGAAACGGTTTGGCATATCCGGCCTTTTCCAGCTTTTGCGTGTCTTCTTTGTAATCTGAACCAAAGTCAAAGTTGTAGCCAGGATCGTCCCAGACATGTTCGATAGTGCCATTCACAACTATTTTGCTGCCTTGCATAGTTAATCCGAACGTCCCAGTGGAGCGAATACTGCTGTTGCAAGCGCCGATAGAATAACTTGCCTTAGTTTGGTGGAAATTTGATCTTATAACGCTAATTTATGCAGTTCATTATTATTTGAAATTTAAATGTCGAACCCGATAAACAACAATTCCAAATCTAGCCTGTCTGAGCCTTTCGTAAATACGAAGCTATACTTCCGGTTTTGGATCATCGCCGGTTCAAGTTTGCTGCCTTTGTCTGCTTATAAATTAGGTTATGTGTCGTTTTTTAGCCTTGGTGTTAATATGGCAACGATGCCTGGAGAAAATTTCGGCGATTGGGTGCCTGTTTTGACTGTCACCTTGGCGGGTGTTTTTATTCTGAACTCCGTGCCGTCCGGATTGTTCTTTTTATGGACGCGTCGATGCAGACACAATTCGATATTTCCCAAACATTCGCTTTGTTTGTGGTTCTTCCTTAGCATTTTGTACCCTTGGCAAATTTATTTCTATCTAAGTAAAGTTATTCCCAGATTCGAGTTGGAAATGCTTCAATATCTTTTTCGTTACCCCGTAATCTATGCGTTTGAATTTTTGGATGCGGCGTTGTTGATTGGGATTGGCGGATCGATGATCTGGCGGCGTTTGAAATTCTCTGCCGGCGAAAAATTGCTAATTCATTGGCTGCTTTTTGTTGCTTTAATTTGGGGCTTGAGACCGCTTCAAATTGGCCCACTAGGATTTTTTCATTATTTGGATCTACCTAATTTCAAATAATGCCGTATGAAATTATTTCAGCATTGTGGTTCCAGTTGTTGCATTCGCGATTTGGAAAAAACGCGAAAATCCTAAGCTACTGGGGTAACATGAAAATGTTGCAAAACATGGCCATTGCTTGTGCTTGGATCACGCCAAAAACTGCGGTCCAGTTGTAGGACACCGTCAATTCGGTCTCGCCAAACCGCCTTCCATTGAAACGGTTTCGCATAGCCAGCGGCTTCCAGAATTGCGGTTTCCTCCTGATATATTGAGCCAACGTTGAAGTCGTAGCCGAGATCGCTCCAGACATGTTCGACGCTGCCATTGATGATGACTTTGTTGCCCTGCATAGTCAATCCGAACATGCCGGTGGAGCGAATACTGCTGTCGCCGGCGCCGAAATAATAACTTGCTGTACTAGAAATATTTAAATGTTCTCCAATATCTGTCGAAGCGGCTTTTAACAGGCGGAATATTCCCTTCGCCTGGATTGTGGATATATCGACTTTCCAATGATCGGCGAAGGCGGCGACGCCATTGACATTGTTTCTTAGACTTTCAAAAGACTGGATGATAGCATTGTTGGCGGCGGGGTTTTCGAAGTTCTGTTCCCTAAAGCGGGTAATGTTTGTTGTTGCCGCCTGTTGCACGATGTTCAATGACAGCGCTTCGTCTCGAGAAATCGTGATAGGAGTCCCTGTGACTGACAAGTAGTGCTCAAGCATTTTCACTGCGAAAGTCCAATTGTTTGCTTTGCCAGTGGCCAAGTAGCCTTGGTATTTCTCTAAAACTGTGTCGGCTTCCGACCGGACGATAATCGCGAGACGATGTCGAAAACTTTGCTGAGCATCGAGGTCGGCTTTTTCTTTGATCCTGAACAGGGTTTTGGCGCGTTTTTTCAAGTCACCCTCAATCAGCTGCGCTAACGGTCCGCCATAACGCTGCAATGATCGGTCGTCACTAATGTATTCCCATTTCCCCTTGTCATGAACGAGAATGTCCTGGGGTAAAATCGAGGCGTATAATATCCGCTTGTTGGCCGGCACGTGGCTGACCCCCGCATCGAATGGGAAGCCATAGTCGGCACTCATATCCTTCAGCAGGCCTTCGAGTTTCTTTCGCAGATCGCCGGATAACAACCAGCCGTCGGATATTTTGCTTCCTCGGACAGTTTGCGGATAGATCAGGACGGTTCCAGTACCTGAAATCCCCTTCATCCGTTTGAATTTTTCCGGCAATAGTTTCAGGAGCGCGGTTTCGGTCTCGTCGCCGGGTTTCAGCTCGCCGCTTTCTTTGAGGCCGAAGGTTTTCTGAAACTGTACGATGGCGATAGCCAGGGCCGGGCTGCCGTGACCGTCGATAGCGGAAGACCAATAGGGTTTGGTGCGATCGCCGAGGGGCATTTTGGTCAGGGCCGCCTGCACGGCAGCGACATTATGCTTCGCACCGGACGCCCCGACCGGGCCGTCGATCAGGTTCCAATTGGCCGGCGCGGTGCCCGGGATCGCCGGGACTGTGCTGCCTGCTACCGTAGCGGAAGCCAACGCCGGGTCCTGATTCAGTTTCCGCTGTACCGCAGCGCCATCGCGGCCGTTGGCGGGTTTGCCTGTGATGAATTTGAAGCGGCGTTTCGGGATCGCGGCGGGTTTGAACGTGACCGGCCCCGATCCGGGCAACGCCGACGACATAATTTTATTGAACTGATCTTTTATATAAGCCGATAAATAAGCTTTGCCTTCGACAAGGGCGCGGTCGTAACGGTCGCTGACCTGACAATAGACGCAGACCACTTCATCGCTATCCTTCGGTCCCGAACCAGGTTCAGATCGCCGCAGTAAAGAGGCCTGACATTTCGCACATAATAGTTCGTCCCCGTCTGCCATTTCCGTTCCTTTTAATCGCCCGTTTTGTTTTTAGTATTTAGGATTTAATACCTACAAAACAAGAACAAAATGGAACTTTCAGGAGATTTAGGCCATACCGGCGGAAAGAATTAGAAACTCCACAGGGATTCGACACCACCTTCGATCAAAGTGTTAATTATACCGAATATACGCATGATTTGAGCAAGTGGGCGCCCAACCTGAGGACCAGCGGAGTGGGCCGAGCTAACCGACCTGGCCGCGGTGGCGGAGTTTGTGGTCGGCTAGGATGCAGGCCATCATGGCTTCGCCGACCGGGACGGCGCGAATGCCGACGCAGGGGTCGTGGCGGCCTTTGGTGGTGATCTCAGTGGCCTGGCCGGTGGTGTCGATAGTCTGGCGCGGGCTTAGGATCGAGCTGGTCGGCTTGACGGCGAAGCGGACAATGATGTCCTGACCGGAAGAAATCCCGCCCAGGATACCGCCGGCATTATTGGCGGTGAAGGCTGTGTTGCCGTCATTGTCGACATACATTTCATCGGCATTTTGTTCGCCGCTCAGGCTGGCGGCGCCAAAGCCGGCACCGATTTCAACGCCTTTCACCGCATTGATGGTCATCATCGCCTGGGCCAGATCGCTATCCAGTTTGCCATAGACTGGCGCGCCCCAGCCGGCCGGGACGCCGGATGCCTGCACTTCGATGACCGCACCGCGGGAGGAGCCGGCTTTGCGGATTTCGTCCAGATGGCTTTCCCATTCCGCCGCCATTTTGGCGTCCGGGCACCAGAACGGGTTGTTGCTTAGTTCCCCCCAGTTCCAATTGTCGCGGTCGATTTTTTTATCGCCGATCTGCACCAGGGCGCCACGAATGACGATCGCATCACCCAGGACTTTGCGGGCCACCGCACCGGCGGCGACCCGGGCCGCGGTCTCCCGCGCTGAGGAGCGCCCACCGCCGCGATAATCACGGATGCCGTATTTGCTCAGATAGGTATAGTCGGCATGGCCAGGGCGGAACTTGTCCTTGATCTCGGTATAATCCTTGCTGCGCTGATCCTGATTATCGATGATCAAGCTTATGGGCGTGCCGGTGGTCTGTCCTTCAAAGGTGCCGGAAGAAATTCGCACTTCATCGGGCTCCCGCCGCTGGGTGACGAAGCGCGAGGTGCCGGGTTTGCGTTGATCGAGATAGCCTTGAATATCCGCTTCGCTGAGGGCCAGGCCCGGCGGGCAGCCGTCGATGACGCAGCCGAGGGCCGGGCCATGGCTCTCGCCCCAGGTGCTGACCCGAAAAAGCTGACCGAAGCTATTGTGTGACATAACCTTAGACCGTTGAGATATCCGGCGCGTCGACCGCCTTCATCCCAACCACGTGATAGCCGCAGTCGACGTGATGCACTTCGCCGGAAACCCCGCTACCCAGATCGCTCAGCAAATAGACGCCGGCACCGCCAACCTCATCGATGGTGACGTTGCGTTTAAGCGCCGAATTATATTCGTTCCACTTCAGGATATAACGAAAATCGCCAATCCCGGAAGCCGCCAGGGTCTTGATCGGACCAGCGGAAATCGCGTTGACGCGGACGTTGGAAGCGCCAAGATCGACCGCCAGATAGCGTACGCTGGCTTCCAAGGCCGCTTTCGCCACCCCCATGACGTTATAATGCGGCATCACTTTTTCGGCGCCATAATAGGTCAAGGTGACAATGCTGCCGCCGTTTTTCATCAACGGTTCAGCGCGTCGACAAAGGGTGGTGAAGGAATAACAGGAAATATCGAGAGAACGGGCGAAATTATCCGCCGTGGTATCGACATAACGGCCCTTCAACTCGTCCTTGTCGGCAAAGGCTATGGCGTGCACCATGAAGTCCAAGCCACCCCATTTTGCTTCGATTTCACTGAAAACGTTGCCGATGCTGGCTTCGTCGGTTACATCGCACGGCATCACCAAATCGGAATTCACTGAAGCCGCTAACGGTCGGACGCGCTTTTCCAGCGCCTCGCCTTGAAAGGTAAAGGCCAGCTCCGCCCCCTGAGCTGCAACCGCCTTGGCAATTCCCCAGGCGATTGAGCGGTCGTTGGCGACCCCCATGATCAGACCTCTTTTTCCTTCCATCAGCATGCTAATTTACTCCCGAAAATACCCAAATGTGCAACCATCCCGTCCAATGGTCAGTTGTTGCCGATCCTACACAATTGCAGCATGTGGTCAATCCGTCGCGGCCTGATTTTCCTTACTCTCAGACCGTCTGGCTGCCCGCATAAACGCGGCATTCAATTCCGCGCCAAAGACGAAGGCGACCGCCAGGACGTAGAAAAATAGCAAGGTGACGATAATATTGGCAAGACCCGCATAGACAACTGCGTGTTGGCCGAAGCGTCCGATCACTTGCGAAAATAATTCACCGGTCAAATACCAGGCGATAGTGACAATAATTGCGCCCGGAATAACGGCTCGTACTTTCATCTTCGCCGCCGGTAAAACGTAAAACAGCCCGAACACGGTTTGGAATGTGATGTAGAGCATGACACCCGAACGTAATGGCCCCCAAAAACCGGCTATTTCAAAGGGAAACTCGATAAAACCTTCAACTTGATCCCAAATAAGTGGGATCACCACCAATATCCCCATCACCGCGATGACAAGCCCGGGAGATATGATGATCAAGGCCAGGCTTTCCAGCCGGGTGCGCCAGAACGGATGCACTTCGCGCAAGCCATGGGCGCGATTGACGGCGGCGCGGGCGCCTTCAATGCCGGCCGAAGCCGTCCAGGCGGCAAAAATTGCACTGAAGGTCAATATGCCGCTGCCGGGTTTATTAATGACCTGTCGGATCGGACCTTCTAAGACGCCGGTCACCTCTGCCGGCATCGCCCCCGTGATCAGGTCGACAAAGTTTGCGCCTAACTCGGTCTGGCCGAAACAACCGGCGGCGGAGATCAAAAATATGAAAAATGGAAAGAGTGAGAGCAGGGACAAAAAAGCCAGATGGCCGGCCAATGCCATGCCATCGTCTTTCAACATGTGGGTGACCGCGTCCCAGGTCAGTTTGGCATAACGGCGCCAGCGGTCAGTCCAGTCGGGTGATGTTTGCGTCATCAACAATTTATTCGCTTAAGCCGGCTTCGCCGCGCGGATCATAATCGTTGTCTTCAGCCCATTCGGCGATCAGTTCCGCCAAACGCTCATTCGGTTTCTCAGGCATGACGACTTTTAGGGTGACATATTGATCACCAGTCTTATTATTCTGTTTGATGCCTTTTTCTTTCAGCCGCATGGTCCGCCCGGTATTGGAGTTTTTTGGGATTGTCATGGTCACGCTGCCATTTATTGTCGGGACTTTTACCTTTGCGCCCAATACCGCTTCAGGCAAGCTGATCGGCAGGTCCAAAAGGACGTTCAGGCCGTCGCGGACAAAATGTTTGTGTGGCGAAATTGAGACCTCGACCAAAGCGTCGCCCATAGCGACACCGCCGATGCCCTCTTCACCCTGACCACGCAGCCTGATCTGTTTGCTATCTTCGATACCAGCGGGAATATTGACGTCCAAAACTTTGCCATTTGGCAAATTGATGCGTCGTTTTGCGCCCTTCGCGGCATCCAAAAATTCAACCGTGATTTTGTAGGATTTGTTGGCACCCTGGCGTTTGGTCGAGCGAGGACGTCGACGAGCACCGCCGCCCCGTAAATTATCGAAAAAATCGGAGAAATCGCCAAAAATTTCTTCTGGGCTAAAACTACCACTTTGGAAGCCTTGCGGCCCTTGACCGCCGCCATAACCATATTGTGGGGCCCGCGCCGCGCCATCCGGTCCAATCTCGCCACGATCGAAACGGGCCCGGTCATTTTTGTCGCCGACAATATTGTAGGCCGCTGAGACTTCCTTGAAGCGAGCTTCAACAGCCGCATCATCCGGGTTTTTGTCCGGATGCAGTTCTTTGGCCAAATTTCGGTAGGCCTTTTTAATCTCGGCGTCGCTAGCGTCGCGTTTGACACCTAGGACTTGATACGGGTCACGCATGAGACAAACTTCCACATATCGGTCCGGCATACCCGAACCTAATCAAGATATGGTCGATTTCTATCTAGATTTAAAGCCTAGACTGTTGGTTCCGCGCAAGAAATTATTTCTGACTGCGCAAGATTTCCGAATGCCGTTTCGCCGGTTCATAACCGGATTTTGCTGCTAAATCAAACCATTGCAAGGCGTGATCGGTTCGCTTTTCGACGCCGTCGCCACGCATTAACAACAAACCAAGACGGAATTGAGCGATGACATGTCCTTGCTCTGCGGCGGCTAAGAACCATTGCAAGGCCTTTCGCGCGTCGCGCGGGCGACCCTGGCCACGATCATACATATCGGCGAGATTGGCCTGTGCACCGGACAAACCCTTTTCTGCGGCCCGTTGATACCAATTAAAGGCTTCATCGAAACTTTGCGGCACACCAAGTCCGCGACGGTGCAAATGGCCAATGTTACGCTGCGCCGCCAAATCGTCGTGGCGAGCCAAAGGCAACCAATAATCTAATGCTTTGATGTATTCCTGATTTTGATAGGCAATCAAAGCATTATCGAATTCCTTGTTGTCGCGATAGGCAATGGCGGATTGCGCGGCAACATGGCCCGTAATCCAGGAGGTAAATAGTCCACTTAGAATTAATTTCGATATTCTTGATCTCATACGCAGATTTTTTCGCCCGATTGGCCTATATCATGTCCAGACTTGTACGGTGCCGTATGAAATAAGCAAATTCAATCACCAATATGTGTCACAAAGGAGTTCGTCCAATGGGTAATGTTAATCCATTTGGGAAGTTTGAAGTATGGTTTGCGGATGCGGTCGAGGCCGAGCCAAAAGAACCGAATGCCATGACGATCGCAACCGTGGACAGCGATGGCATGCCGTCAGCGCGTGTTGTTTTGATGAAAGACGTGGATGAAGCTGGATTTGTATTTTATACAAACACCCTAAGTCAAAAGGGTCGGGAATTGGCAACACATCCTAAGGCTTGCCTTAATTTTTACTGGAAATCGCTAGATCGTCAGGTTCGGATACGTGGCGAAGTTTTGGCGGTGACAGATGCGGAAGCAGATGCGTATTTCGCCTCGCGAGACCGGGAAAGCCAAGTAGGCGCATGGGCTTCACACCAGTCGCAGGAACTTCCGGATCGCGACGTTCTGAAACAGCGGGTCAAGGAATTTGAGGTCAAATATGAAGACCAAGAAGTGCCGCGTCCACCTCACTGGTCAGGTTACCGTGTGGATCCAGAACATATGGAATTCTGGCAAGGCTTGCCCTTCCGATTACATCACAGGGAAACTTATGTGAAAGAAAACGACGCTTGGCGCATGTACCTGCAATATCCCTGAATGCTATGTTTACCGACGGGAATCAAATCAGGCCTTTGACGAAATGACAAGTGAGATAATTGGAAAACACCGCCTGATACGTGGGGCAACCTATGCATCGGTTGCTGTCGCCGCGATATTAATCGCGACGAAGGTCGCTGCGTGGCTGGTGACAGATTCCATTGCGATATTAAGCTCGTTAATAGATTCATTTCTCGATGTCGGTGCTTCTTTGATCAATATGTTCGCGGTACGTCACGCCCTAACACCGGCGGATCGGGAGCACCGTTTTGGTCATGGTAAAGCCGAAGCGTTGGCCGGCCTGGCGCAGGCGGCCTTTATATCAGGTTCGGCGTTGTTCCTGTTGTTGCAAGCTGCTGAACGTTTTTATTCACCACGCCCGATTGATCAAAGTATCTTCGGGATTGGTGTCATGGTCTTTTCAATTCTGATGACGGCGGGCTTGGTGGGTTTCCAAAGTTATGTCGTCAAACGCACAGGGTCGATCGCGATAGCTGCCGACCGCCTGCACTATCGCGGCGACTTGTTGGCCAATGCCGCAGTGATCGTAGCTTTGGTACTTTCTGCGCAGCTGGGTTGGTTATTCGCAGACCCACTTTTGGCTGTGGCGATTGCGGTCGTGATCTTGTGGGGTGTTTGGGGTATAACTCGGAAGTCCTTGGATCAGTTGATGGATCGCGAATTGCCGGACGATCAACGCGCTCAGATTCGGAAAATTGTCATGCAGCATTCTGAAGTAAAGAATATGCACGACCTCAGAACTCGCTCGTCCGGTACACATTCGTTCATCCAATTGCATTTAGAACTCGACCCGGACCTTAATATATTGGATGCGCATTCAATATCCGATCAGGTTGAAGACGCGATATTGAGGCATTTCCCCGACGCGGAGATCATCATTCACCAGGACCCAGAAGGTCTGGAAGAACCCAATACGGATTACACTTAAGCCGGCCATTGATGCGGGACCGCTGGCATGATCTAATCCGACCAGCGATCTCAAGGAAGTATATTATGAATAACGAGCGGCGAATTCTTATTTTGACCGGCGCCAGTCGCGGTATTGGACACGCGACAGTGAAGCGATTTTCCAGCGCCGGCTGGCGCGTCATCACCTGTTCCCGGCATCCGTTTCCGGAAAATTGCCCTTGGGAAGCGGGGCCGGAAGATCATTTGCAGGTCGATTTGGCGGATATCAACAATGTCCGCGCCGGCTTGCAGGAAATTCGCGAACGATTGGAAGGTGCCCCGATTAGTGCGTTAATCAACAATGCCGCTATTTCACCAAAAGATGGCAATGGGGAGCGATTGTCGACCCTGACGACAGATGCGGATACTTGGCAACAGGTTTTTCAAGTCAATTTTTTTGCACCGATTATGTTGGCACGTGGATTGTTGGAAGAACTAAAGGCGGGACAAGGTTCGATATTGAATGTGACGTCGATTGCAGGCAGCAAAGTACATCCTTTTGCAGGCGCTGCTTATGCCACGTCGAAAGCTGCTCTAGCAGCGCTGACGCGGGAGATGGCGGCAGATTTTGGACCCTTGGGTGTTCGGGTCAACGCTATTGCGCCGGGCGAGATCAAGACAGAAATTCTGTCGCCTGATACGGAAAAACTGTTGACGCCGACAATTCCGATGCGTCGCTTGGGCACGCCGGAAGAGGTGGCGAAAACGATCTATTTCTTGTGCACGGATCAATCGAGTTATGTAAATGGTGCGGAAATTCACATCAACGGCGGTCAACACGTATAAAAATGAAAGTCGTAATCAACCATCAGCATGGATTGCATAGCCCACAATCCTTTATTTCACGTGGTAATGTCGTTGATAGCCCGGAAAAACCGGAACGCGGAGAACGCTTTATCGCGGCTTTGAAGTCTAATAACCATGACGAAGTTCCAGTTCGGGATATTGGTATGGGGCCAATCGCCGAAATTCATTCCGTCGATTATCTCGAGTTTCTGCAAAATGGTTTTCGAGAATGGCAGGCATTGCCCAATCCACCGGCGGAAATCGTGCCGAATGTCCATCCGGGACGGCACATGACTGGCTACGCCCATCATATTATTGCTAAGGCCGGCTATCACATGGCGGACACGGCTTGCCCAATTGGTGAGGGGACTTGGAACGGCGCGTATGCCAGCGCCCAAACCGCGTTAACGGCGGCAGAACTGGTCGCCGATGGGGCACAATCCGCTTATGCCATGTGTCGGCCACCGGGCCATCATGCTTACGCAGATCAAGCTGGCGGCTTTTGTTACCTCAACAATGTTGCGGTGGCGGCTGAATATCTGCTGCGAACAAAAAACCGCGTGGCTATTTTGGATGTTGATGTGCATCACGGCAACGGCACCCAAGGCATTTTCTACGATCGGGCCGATGTTTTGTTCGTCTCCATGCATGGTGACCCGGACGAATTTTATCCGTTTTATAGTGGTTTTGTATATGAACGAGGCCGTGGTCGCGGCGAAGGTTACAATCGCAATTATCCTCTGCCGGCGGGAACCGGAGACAATGAATTTCTCAATTGTTTAGGAGACGCGCTGGCGGCGATCGACAGTTTTGCGCCGGACGTTCTGTTAATTTCTCTCGGCCTCGATGCGCAGGAAAACGATCCCCTCGGTTTTCTGAAAATCACCACGGAAGGATTTGGACTTGTCGGTGCGGCGATAGCGGCAAAGGAATATCCCACCTTGATTGTGCAAGAAGGCGGTTACCTTTGTGACGAACTTGCTACAAATCTGAGCCAATTTTTGGCCGGTTTTGAAGGGAAGGGCGACAATGCGTGACGTAACGGTTGGGGCGGCCCAACTCGGCCCCATTCAGAAAGCCGATACCAGAGCAGACGTTGTGGCGCGGATGATTGTTTTACTGGAGCGAGCTGCGGAGGCGGGCTGCGACTTGGTGGTTTATCCGGAATTGACCCTGACGACTTTCTTTCCACGCTGGTACATGGAAGATCAGGGGGAAGTCGATCAGTGGTTTGAACGCGAGATGCCGAATGCGGCGACACAGCCTCTATTCGACCGGGCGAAGGAATTGGCTATTGCGATGACCTTCGGTTATGCGGAGCTGACGCCGGAAGGCTTGCATTACAATACTTCAATCCTAACCGACAAAACCGGCAACATTGTCGGTAAATATCGCAAAACTCATCTGCCGGGCCATTCGGAGTTCGATCCGGACCGCGGGCACCAGCATTTGGAGAAACGCTATTTCCTACCGGGCGATACCGGCTTTCCGGTTTGGCAAAATCTTGGCGGTATCATGGGCATGTGTATCTGTAACGATCGCCGTTGGCCGGAGACATATCGGGTCATGGGTTTGCAAGGGGTGGAGATGGTGACGCTGGGATACAACACGCCGTCGGTCAATTCCCAGAAACCGGAAGAGGGCCATGCAGAGCGCGTCTTCCATCATCGCCTGGTCCTGCAATCCGGCGCCTATCAGAACAGCACCTGGGTTGTGGCAGTAGGCAAGGCCGGCAGCGAAGATGGCTTTCCGATGTTTGGTTGTTCTATGATTGTTGATCCGGACGGCAAAATTGTGGCGGAGACGAAAACGGAAGCCGATGAACTGCTCGTTCATGCCTGCAGTCTGGATGATTGCAATTTCGGTAAAGAGACGATTTTTGATTTCGACCGGCACCGGCGCATCGAACATTATGACTTGATTACCAAACAAACCGGCATCGTCCGCCCTGGATAGCTTTTGAATTGTGGAGAAACAAATGTTCGATTTGATCGTCAAAGGTGGCACTGTCGCGACAGCTAGTGATACTTTCGATGCGGATGTCGCGATCAAGGATGGAAAGATTGCCTGCCTTGGCCACGATCTGGGTGAGGCCACACGCGTTATCGATGCCACCGATCAGTTGTTGCTGCCTGGCGGTATTGACGCCCATTGTCATATTGAACAGGAATCATCCAGCGGCATCATGACCTCGGGCGATTTTTATTCCGCCAGTGTTTCGGCGGCTTTTGGCGGCACCACAACCATTGTTCCTTTCGCTGCCCAGCATCACGGTCAAAGCTTACGCGACGTCTTGAAGGCCTATCATGACCGGGCCGAGAAATCGGTCATTGATTATGCATTCCACCTGATCATCTCTGATCCCACAGAACAATTGTTGGGCCAGGAACTGCCAGCTTTGATCATGGATGGCTACAATTCCTTCAAAGTCTATATGACTTATGATTTGTTGAAAGTAGACGACCGACAAATACTCGATATTCTGTCGGTGGCGCGCGAGCATGGCGCCATGACCATGATCCACGCGGAAAATAACGATGTCATTTCCTGGCTTAGCGATCGATTATTGAGCCGCGGATATACAGCACCAAAATTCCATGCCATCAGCCATGCCGGCATTGCCGAAAGCGAGGCAACGCGCCGGGCTGTCGATCTGGCCCGTCTGGTCGATGCCAAAATCTTGATTGTTCACGTGTCAGAACCTGAAGCGGCGCAAGCTATCTTAAGTGCCCGCAACAAGGGGCTGGAGATTTATGGCGAGACCTGTCCGCAATATTTGTTTTTGACTAAAGAGGATTTGGACAAACCGGGCATGGACGGGGCGATGTTCTGTTGCTCGCCGCCGCCACGCGATAAAGCAGGACAAGAGGCGATCTGGCTCGGCCTGAAAAATGGCACCTTTCAGGTCTTCTCCTCTGATCATGCACCCTATCGTTATGATGAAACCGGTAAGTTGAGTGCTGGGCCGAACCCGACGTTCAAGAAGATCGCCAATGGTCTGCCGGGATTGGAAGTGCGGATGCCGTTGTTATTCTCGGAAGGAGTCGGCAAAGGGCGTTTGACGATCAACGAATTTGTCGCCTTGACCGCGACCAATGCGGCCAAGATCTACGGCTTCTATCCGCGCAAGGGAACAATCGCTGTTGATGCGGATGCCGATATTGCGATTTGGGATCCGAAGTGGGAGCGGACGATATCCATCGACATCATGCATGATGATATGGACTACACGCCCTTTGAAGGTTTCGATGTGACCGGCTGGCCGCGCATCGTGATCAGCCAAGGCCGAGTGGTGGTTGAGGGGGAAGAATTGCAGGTCGAGCGCGGCAGCGGCGAATTCCTCAAACGAACCACCGTACCACCGGCGGAAAACAAGCTCACGTCCTCTCTTTCGGCGGACCGGAATTTTGGCGCGGAACTGCAATGACCGACAACAAACGTATTCTCATTATCAACCCGAATTCAAACCAAGCCGTAACCGATGGCATTTCCGATGCGGTGGAGCCGATGCGCTTGGCAGGGGGACCTGAAATCGAATGCATGACCCTGGCGGAAGGTCCTTTCGGTGTTGAGAGCCAAGCCGATGTTGACGGTGTCGCCTTGCCGTTGAGCCGGGTTGTTAGCGCGCGTGATGACGTCGATGCCTTTGTTATTGCCTGTTATTCCGACCCAGGTATTCATGTCTGCCGTGAAGCCACAAAGAAACCAGTGTTCGGTATACAAGAGAGCGCCATGCTAGCGGCGGCATCTTTAGGTGATCGTTTTGGCGTCCTGGCCATTGCCGACGCTTCGATCAAACGTCATTTGCGTTATCTGCGCCAACTTGGCCTGATCGAGCGCCTGGCTAATGAGCGCCCAATCAACCTTTCCGTCGCAGAAACGGCGCAAGGAGAAGCCACATTTGACCGCCTGATGGCGGTCGGTTCGGACTTGCGTGACAAGGACCGGGCCGATGTTGTTATATTGGGCTGTGCCGGCATGGCGCGTCATCGCGCCCGTCTGCAGGATGGTTTGGGCATCCCCGTGGTCGATCCCTGTCAAGCTGCGGCAACCCTCGCGCTCGGCGCCGTACTCGTCGCACAAGAAAATTTGAAGGAGAGAGAATATGTTAATCGCCATCGTACAAATCCCGATGCCGGGTAAAAAAACCAAAGAACAAGCCATCGCCGGTGCGAAATTGAGTGCACCACGATATATTGGCATGCAAGGCCTAATGCGGAAGGATTACCTCTCCAGCGAAGAAGGCGGCGGTGGGGTTTATCTATGGGAAAGCCGTGCTGCCGCCGAAGCTTGGTATAATGAGGATTGGTGGCCAATGATGGAAGAACGTTTTGGCGTCCGCCCAACCTTGGTCATGTATGATCATTATTTCAGCGTCGATAATGAAGCCGGCACTTGCACCGTTGATCGCCAGCCGATCGACCTCGAACAAGACGCGGCGGATTAAGCCGCTTTCACTTTGTCTTTTATTTCCAAGCGCATGAAGTGGGGCGCAGCCCTAGGTGGGTATCCACCTTCGAAAAAGACTCTGCCGCCGACGCGGGAGTGACTTAACCGTTAATTTCCACAAGCCAAGGAGCATCCCCTGAGACCCCTGATCATTGCCGTGGTGGCGATGCTATTTCAGCAAGCGCTTGCTTCCATGTCATCCCTTGTCTTGCCGGTCGTGGCGCCCGAAATGAGTGCTGACCTCGGGCTACCGGTTGCTCTGATCGGGGCTTATTGGATATTCATTTACGGTGTTTCGTTTTTTGCTTCGTTGGGCTGCGGTGGTTATATCAGTCGTTATGGGCCGTTGCGAGTTAGCCAAGTTGCGCTTATTTGCATGGGTGCGGGGCTATTGCTTTCGTCTTTTGGCTATCTATGGCTGATCGCATTAAGCGGTATGATCTTGGGAATTGGTGCCGCAATATCGACCCCTTGTTCGACTGCGATCCTGGCGAAAATGTCGCCGCCGCGACAGGCACCATTGATATTTTCTCTCAAGCAAACCGGCGTTCCTGTCGGTGGCATTGTGGCCGGTCTTCTGGTGCCTTATCTGGCTTTGAAATTCGGTTGGCGTGGTGCCTTTGTCGGCACGGCGGCAATGTGTTTTGTTTATGCGGCGCTGCTGCAACCGTTGCGCACGGCCTATGATGGGGATCGCCACCCGGCGCAGAGCTTCAATATCGCGAACTGGCCATGACCTGGTGGGCCTATGTCGGTGTGCAAGCGTTATTTGGTGCATTTTTTGTCACCTATTTAGTCCAACAACTGGATTATGAACTCGCTGTGGCCGGACAGATATTTGCCGGTGCGCAAGCGGCCTCGATCATAGCGCGGGTTTTTTGGGGCTGGCTATCAAGTCACTTCATTACACCTAGGCGGATGCTCGCTTGTTTAGGATTGTTGATTGTCGTCTCCGTTGTCGCGACTGGTTTTTTCACCACGGAATGGTCGATCGTCGCTGTCGCTGGCGTGGCATTCCTTTATGCCGCAACGGCGATATCCTTCCACGGCGTGTTGATATCAGAAGTTGTGCGGGTCTTGCCGGAAAGTGAAGTGGGCTCCATGGCCGGCGGCATCTTGTCTTTCGCGATGCTGGGGATGATGAGTTTTCCGGCGATTTTTGGCCTTATCCTGCATGCCACGGGCTCCTACATGATTGGTTTTGTCACCGCTGGCCTGCCGGCTCTCATTGTTAGTTTCAAGCTATTGAAACGAACAAAGCTTTCAAGCTAAATCCCTCTATTTACGCTCCTTATCGTATTTACTCCGACCCGGTATTCCTATTAATCGGAGTTTCTGAGAATATCGGGTCGGAGTAAATAGGTTGACAAATCGGTTATGGATTGAAATTAACCGGAAAGTTCGCTGTCGAATGAGGCGCGAATAGTTGCTGCGACCTGATGACGTAGGCGTTGTTTCACATCCGCGAAAGCGGTCGCGTCGAGGACTTGCATTTCCTGTGCTTTTGCGATGGCAGTTGCGGTTAAGTCATCCGTTGCAACAGCGCGGTCGAGAAATCCGACTTCGGCGGCTTCGTCAGGGGCGTAGAGCCTGGCCCCAATGACCGCTTCCGTCAAATACCGGCCATCCAACCGGTCACGCGCCAATTCCACCCCAAAAGTAGGGAGGGTGAGGCCAATGGCGGTTTCGTTGAGACCGATCTTAATGCCGCCTGAAGCGCCGACACGATAATCCGCCGTCAATAACAACAAGGCACCTGCCGCTATGGCGTGGCCCGTGCAGGCGATAATCACAGGTTGAGGATGCAGATAAAGTTTGAGCAAGAGTTCCGCCCCACCGCGCACCATGGCCTGGCGGTCTTCTGGTGCGCCATTGATCACTTTTAGATCGAAACCGGCACACAGGACACCAGGCCTGCCGGTTATCAGTACCGCCTTGGCTTCCGCCACAGCTTTATCCAGGCCGCCGGACATAGCCTTGATCATGTTCAGACCAAAGGCGTTGGCTTTACCGTCGTCCATGGTCAATGTCGCGATGCCGTCGGCCTGTTCATATTGGACAAATTCGTTCATCGAGAAATCCTGTTATTGTGTCGTGATGGCGCTGCCACCCTTCTTTGTCTGCGCCGCCGACCGGGTCGCTGGCGGAACCTGGACGCCGCGTTGACAGCCAGGTCGGGCTTCCATCGCCGCCATCCAGCGCTCTAGATGCACCAGCCCTTCAGTCGGAACCCGAGCCCATTTATGACTTCTGAGCCAGGCCCAGTTGGCCATATCGGCGATACTATATTCTTCCGCCAACCACTCGTGATCTGCCAGACGATAATCCAATACTTCATAAAGCCGACGGGTTTCATTGTGATAGCGTTTGCGTGCCGCCGGGACGTCTTCGGGGAAATAACGTTCGAAAACCACCGCCTGGCCCTGCATCGGACCGATTGCCGACATTTGAAACATCAGCCATTGCATGGCGGCATAACGCCGTTTCAAATCCGTCGGCATGAATTTGCCGCATTTCTCCGCCAGATAAAGCATGATAGCGCCAGTTTCAAAAATCGTCAGATTGTCGGCGTCATGATCGACGATTACTGGAATACGGCTGTTCGGGTTCATTTTGCGGAACCAGCTTTCATGTTGCTTGCCGTCGCTGAGATTGAGATTGATCATATTGTAGGGGATTTCCATTTCCTCGAAAGCGATACCGACTTTCCAGCCGTTCGGTGTTGGCGAGGTGTAAAGATCAATCATCGGGTATCCCAATTTTCTATAGCGAATGGGCGATAGCTTGTTATTTGGAAGTTAGTCAGTTATCCCGTTAAATGCAATTTAAGAAACCAACGTTTGCACTTTCCAAAATACGATTTACCGAAATACGAAGGAGAACACCCCATGGCCGACATGGAAATGACTGTCGAGGGCGGCGTAGCCACTTTGACAATGAACCGCCCGGATGCACGCAACGCCTTGTCGATGGATATGCGCAGCATGTTGGACGATATGTGCCATCAGATTGAATTTGACAAAAGCATCCGCTGCGTCGTCCTGACCGGCGCGGGCGAGCATTTTATGGCCGGTGGCGATGTGAAAAACATGCACGAATATCTGGGGACCCATGACGATGCGGAAATCGAGGCATACTTCCTACGCCGCATCCACGACCTGCATACCATCATGTTTTCGATGCGTCGGATGATGAAACCAATTGTTGCCAAGGTGCGCGGTGCTGCCGCTGGCGCTGGCGTTTCCCTTGCCGCCGCCTGTGATTTGGTGATCGCTGAAGAAAGTGCGTTTTTTACGCTTGCATACTGCAATATCGGAACAACGCCGGATGGTTCCTCAAGCTTCCACCTACCGCGCGCCATCGGCATCAAACGAACTTTGGAAATGACTTTGTTGGGTGACCGTTACACGGCGCAACAAATGTCGGACATGGGACTTGTAAACTTCGTCGTCCCGGATGCGGATTTGGATGCGGAATGCGACAAATTGACCAGCCGTCTGGCCAATGGTCCAACCCACGTCTATGGCATGGGCAAGAAGCTGATGTACCGCAGTCTGGAGAATGAATTTGAAGCACAGTTGCAGATGGAAGCGGAATGTTTCGCCGATTGTGCCCGACGCGGCGATTACCGCGAAGGCGTCGCTGCGTTTGTTGAAAAGAGGAAAGCGAATTTTCAAGGCACTTGACAAATTAAGCTCAAAATTCCGGATAATGTCTACAGCGATCCCGGATTGACATGTTTGTCGTCTACCAGGACTCACCAAACGGCCTGATCTCATGCAAGTAGGACCAGGTCGATTTGGGTTGATGGGCGATATGGTAAACCTCACCGGCGATGTCGGCGGGCTGGGCAAATAATTCCGCTGGATCGTCGAGACGGCGTTTGCGGACCATCGGCATATCGATTGCCGCGTCGATCATGACGTAAGCCAGATGAACACCTTGCGGCCCTAATTCGCGGGCCAGGCTTTCGCCTAATATTCGCTGTGCCGCTTTAGTCGGCGCAAAGCCGAGGAACCGTGGCACACCGCGCCGGGCACTGGTATTTCCGGTAATGATGATGGCTCCTCCACCAGCCTCAATCATCGCCGGGGCATATTCCTGTGCCGTGATCAGAAGGCCGGTGGTATTGGCGCGGAAATTTCGTTCCAGATCGGCGGGGTCAAGTTCCGTATAAGGGGCGAAGGTCGCCAAGGCGGCATTATAGACTACTTTAGTCGGCAGGCCGTGATCGTGTTTGATCTGCTGCAAGGTTTGACGAAAGCCGTCCAAGTCGGTGATGTCGCTTGGATAAGCCATGGTATACGAGATTTCTCCCTGCCAGCTTTCCAAACGGCCTTGATGGCGGGCAATCATGGAAACCTTGTAACCTTCATCGACGAAGCGACGGACGCAGGCCAGACCGGTACCGGCACCGACGCCGATGACCAGACAATGAGGACGGGTTTCAGTCATTATGCCCTCGCTGTTGGACGACTGGAAACCCGAACGAACCAGGCGTTTAGATTTTCCAGCTCCTCCGGGATCGGTAGTTTCAAAGCCGCTTTGCCCATCACGAAAGCGCATTGCCCGGCAATATCGGCGACGGTATAGCGATCACCGGCAAGATAGTCGTGACCTGCTAGTTCCTTGTCCAGCCAGACCATTTTGTCCTCTATATTACTACGGCAAACTTCACCCCATTCCTTAACTTGATGCAGCCGACCTTCCCACATTGGATGAGAATTGGTGAAAACACCGATCATCGGCAAGACGAATTCCAACTCCGCCCGGCGGTGCCACATTTCGATCAACGCCCGCTCCTTGGCATCATTGCCAAACAGATTCGGTTCCGGATGCAGTTCCTCCAAATATCGGCAGATCGCCGCAGATTCAGCCAAATAACTACCGTCATCCAGTTCCAAAAGCGGCATTTTACCGAGTGAATTTTTTACCAGATAATCTGCTGTCCGATTTTCGCCTTTCATCATATCGATGATGGTTGTGGGTATATCCAGGCCCTTTTCGGCTATAAAAATGCGCACGCGCCGGGCGTTTGGGGAAGCTGGGAGGTCGTAATATTTCATCGCATAATTGTCCTGTTGTTCTGGCGTTCAAAATTTATCCTCACCCCAGTAAGCCAGTTCGCCGCCATGTCGGTCAAGGCGGCGATGCCCAGGGTCGAAAAATGACAGTCGATTGAAAATAAAATACTGCTTGCTACACACGCGGCGAATTTCGATGATGAGCCGCCGACAGGACCGGGAAGAGCGGAGAAAATCAACGTGACTGAAACAAACTCGCCAACGGCGATGGCTCATGCGGCGATGCTGCTCTATGGGTTTCTGATCAGCACAGCCTTTCCGGTGGCCGCAGCGATAACCAACGATCTTGATCCATTTGTAATTACTTTCATGCGTTTTGCCATCGCGAGCGTGGTTTTTGGTCTGCTGTTGTTGAAGGGTGAGCGGCTGATGCGGCCGGGATTGAATGACATTTTTCGTTATGCCGCGATCAGTAGTTCGATCATTTTGTTTTTTGTCGCGATGTTCGAAGCACTTCGTTGGACCGATCCGGTTAGTACTGGTGCGATTTTTGCCTTACTGCCGTTGATCAGCGGTTTTATCGGTATGCTGATTTTGGGCTTGAAGCTGCGGCTCCCTCAAATCTTGTGCCTCATCCTTGGCAGCCTTGGCGCAATCTGGGTCCTGTTTGGTGGCTCCTGGTTGCGTCTGCGGTCTTTCGATATTGGCTGGGGTGAAATCCTGTTTGCGATGGGTGTGTTGTCGTTTGCCGCTTATGCACCGCTGATCCGGTTTCTGCATCGCGGCGAGACGACAATGGTGCTGACATTTTGGGTTTTGACGATCGGAGCAGCAATGCTTGGTGTTCTTAGTTTGCCGGAGCTTTTAACCACCGATTGGCCGACCGTGCCTGCGCGGGTTTGGTTGTGGGTTGGTTATCTAGCCATTGGACCGACGGCAGTAACATTCTATTTGATCAAGTACGCGAGTTTGCGGCTGCCACCGGCGAAAGTCATGGCCTATACCTATTTGACGCCAAGTTTTGTTCTGGCGCTAACGACTTTGACGGCCCAACAGATGCCTGGCCAATCGATTTTAGCGGGAACGGCATTGACCATATTTGCTTTAATTCTCTTGCAACGGACCGCTGACTAGCGCGGTAACAGTCCGTACAACAAGACCTGAGAGACCGCTTTGTCCGCGGTGTCAAATAAACCTTCGCGATCATTTTCGGCGCCGGGCAAGATGGCGCGGATTTGTACTTCGAAATCGGCATAATGCTGGGTCATCGCCCAAATCATGAATATCACGTGGTGAGGGTCGACGTTGGCAAGTTTATTCGATTTGGCCCAGGCGCTTAATACAGCGGCTTTTTTGTCAGCGATGTCCTTTACCCGGTGATGCAGCACTTCATTCATCAATGGCGCACCGTGCAGAATTTCGCTCACGAACAATCGGGAGGCTTCGGGGAAGTTCTTAGAGAATTCGATCTTGCGTGAGACATAGGCGCCAAGTTCCACCTGCGGGTCGCCGTCTGCACTAATTTCTTCCAATGGTTCCAACCACATTTCCAAAGTACGATTTAGAACGGCTTTATAAAGGTCGGCTTTGCGCCTGAAATAATATAACAAATTCGGTTTCGACATGCCGGCCTTGCTGGCGACCTGATCAATCGTAGCGCCGCGAAATCCATAGGTGGAAAATACCTCCAATGCGGCGTCCAGAATGCGTTCTTCGTTTTCCACCTGAATGCGGGTGCGTTTTTTTGTGGTTTTTGCCCGCGCGATATTCGCTTTGTCCATTATCTTTGTAACTGTCCTACGGAACTATCTTGACCAAATTGTTCAGCGAAGAGTAGCATTAAATTTAACCAAATGGTCAAGGAATGTAATTGTGGCGGATACAAAAAATCTCAAGATTGATGGCGCGCGGCTGTGGGACAGCTTAATGGAAATGGCCAAGATCGGTGCGACGGAAAAAGGTGGCAATTGCCGTCTGGCGCTGACCGACTTGGATCGTGAAGGCCGTGATTTATTTGTCGATTGGTGCAAGCAGGCCGGCTGTTCCATCAAAGTCGATAAGATGGGGAATATATTTGCCCGCCGCGATGGCCGCGACAATAGTTTGGCTCCGGTCATTACCGGCAGCCATTTAGATACCCAGCCAACCGGCGGCCGCTTCGACGGCGTCTTTGGTGTTCTCGCCGGGTTGGAAGTTGTCCGCAGTCTCAACGAGTTGGAATATGAAACCGAACGACCCATCGAAGTGGCGGTTTGGACCAATGAGGAAGGCTCCCGTTTTGCGCCGGCGATGGTGGCGTCTGGGGTTTTTGGTGGTGTTTTTTCTCTGGACTATGGGCTGTCGCGCGCCGATGCGGATGGCAAGACCATGGGCGAAGAATTGGAACGCATCGGTTATGCCGGGACGGAAGAAGTCGGCGGCCGGGATGTGCATGCTTATTTCGAAACCCATATCGAACAAGGTCCGATTCTAGAGGACGAAGGCAAGACCATCGGCATTGTCACCCATGCGCAAGGCCAGCGTTGGTATGAACTGAATATCACCGGGGTCGAAAGTCATGCCGGTCCAACGCCGATGCCGAGCCGTAAAGACGCTTTGCTGGGTGCCGCCCGGATCGTCGAACTGGTCAACAAAACCGGCCTTGATAACGCACCTTTCGGATGCGCGACGGTCGGTATGTTGGAAGTTATGCCGAATTCCCGCAACGTCATCCCCGGAAGCGTTTTCATGACCATCGATTTTCGCCACCCTGATGATGAGGTACTAGCCGGGATGGACAAAGCCATGCGCGCTGGTGTCGACAAGATCATCGACGATATCGGCCTTGCATGCGAAATGGAGCAGATATTCTATTATGCGCCTGTTCCGTTCGAAGAAAGCTGCGTTACGGCGGTGCGGGAAGCCACGGCAGATTGCGGCTACTCGTCTCGCGAAATGGTCTCGGGCGCCGGACATGACGCGTGTTACATGGCCGAAGTCGCGCCGACTTCGATGATTTTTATCCCTTGTATTGACGGCATCAGCCATAATGAAATCGAGGACGTTAAGCCGGAATGGATCACCGCCGGCGGCGACGTCTTGCTGCGCGTTGTGCTGGATAAGGCGGGTCATGTCGTTTGACGGAGGAGCCAGGTGAATGAACTGGGAGATACATGGTTACGCCATCATCTCCGACAATGATTGCATTGCCGATCAACATGGCCAGATGCCTGATAGTTTGAAGAACGATGCCGACTGGCAGTATTTCCAACGCGAACTCGACCAGTCCGTGCTTTCAGTAATAGGGCGGCATTCCCATGCGGCGGCGCCAAACCAGAAAGATCGCCGTCGCGTCGTTGCTTCGACCCGATTAGCGGGTCTAACTAAGGACGACCGTGTCTGGTGGTGGAATCCTATGGACTTGTCCATCATTGAAATGTTGGAAGTGCTGGCACCCGACGGTGGCCGGATTGCTGTCCCAGGAGGGCGCCAAGTATTCGACATGATCTTGGTTTATGGGTTTGATGGATTTCATCTGGCGCGCAAAAACGGCTTGGATTTACCGGACGGTGTGTCTATTTTCTCAGCTGTAACAGACGGAAATTCGGCCGAAAACTGCTTGGCCGCAAGTGGATTGAGGCAAGCGTCTTCCGAAATTTTAGACTCAGACGACAATGTCTCCATGACAATCTGGCGGCGTTAACCAGAGATTTTGCATATCCGGCAGTGATTGCCTAAGATGACGCAACTTGATCTCAGGGGATTACAATGCGGGAAAATGGATTGGTAGTTGTCGTTAAGCGTGATTGCCCGACCTGTGAACTGGTGGCGCCCGTTCTAGCCGATTTGGCCGGACGTATTGAAATATATTCCCAGGACGATCCGAATTTCCCCGATGGCATGACAAACATCATCGATGACCGCCAGTTGAACAATTCCTATAAGCTTGATATCGAATTTGTGCCGACACTTATTCGATTTGAAGGCGGCAAAGAGGCCGCCCGAACTTATGGTTGGGATCGCGGCGAATGGGAGCAGGTGTCGGGGCTGAACGGTTTGGGCGAAGATTTGCCCGACAGTCGGCCCGGTTGCGGCGGTCTCAATCAGGATCCTGATCGACTGGCCGCTTTGAAAGTGCGTCATCAGGATACCGGTATTGACGCCAGGCGGATCAAACTCGGCTCTGAAGAAGACGCCATCGAAGCCTGTTATGACCGTGGTTGGTCAGACGGCCTGCCTGTCGTGCCGCCCACCGAAGCCCGGGTCTTCAATATGCTGCAGGGGACCAGTCGAGATCCGGAAGAAGTGATTGGCCTGATCCCGCCCAATATTGTGCCCTGCACGATCGAAAAAATTGCTATCAATGCCGTGATGGCCGGCTGTAAACCCGAATACCTGCCGGTCGTGATTACCGCGATGGAATGCATTCTGGACGATGTCTTCGCCTTGCACGGCGTCTTGCCATCGACGCGCTATGTCGGCCCGGTACTGATTGTCAACGGCCCAATTGCCAGACGCATCGGTATGAACGCAAAGATTAACGTGCTGGGGCAGGGCAACCGCGCCAATGCGACGATCGGCCGGGCAGTGCAATTGAGCGTGCGCAACATTGGCGGCGGTAAACCTGGCGAAGTGGATCGCGCCACCCTCGGCAATCCGGGAAAATATACTTATTGTTTTGCCGAGGATGAAGAAGGCTCAGCTTGGGAACCGTTGACCGTCGATCGCGGTTTTGAGGCTGGTGCGAATACGGTGACGGCGTTTGCCGGTTATGGACTGCAAGGCATTGTCGATGAAAAGGCACGGACGCCGGAGGATATCCTGGCGGTTTTTGCCACCAGTTTGGCAGCGGTGGATAATGTCAACAAATATCCCTCGCCGGATGCGGTGCTGATTGTTTGTCCTGAACATGAAAAGACATTGGTCAATGGCGGCTGGGACAAAGCCCGGCTGCACAAAGAACTACTAGCCCGGCTCACCATCCCGGCCGACAGTGTCATGCCGGGCAGCAACGGCGTTGCTGAGGGGGCCAATCCAAAACTGGCCGGCAAAATGGTGAGTAAATTTCCCCCGCATGGCTTGCTGATTGTACGGGCCGGGGGCAGTGCCGGGAAGTTTTCTGGTATCATTGCGGGTTTCGCCGCCAGTAGTAAAAAATTTGGTGCAGCTGTAACAAAGGAGGTGCAAAACTGAAAATGGACAATATTTTACTCGATCCCACCAGCGAGACCGAGATGGCCGGCCTCAAACGCCTGGCCCGCCCGATCTCGCTTGATGGGCTGACCGTGGCGGTTTTGGATATTTCCAAACCCCGCGGCAACGTTTTCTTGGATCGCATTGCTGAGCTTTTTGGTGAGCGCGGCATCGAGGTCAAACGCTATCGCAAGCAAACAGTTGCAAAACCGGCTTCCATCGATATCCAGCAAGCTATCGTCGATGAATGCGACATCGTTGTTGAAGGTTTGGCCGACTGAGGCTCTTGTACCTCGTGCTGTACGCATGATCTCAAGAACTTGGAAGGCCGGGGCGTTCCGGCAGTCGGTGTCGCCACAGAAGAATTCGTCCAAGCCGCGGCGGCGCAATCGACTGCCCTTGGTTATGACCCGGATTATATTTGGGTCGCGCATCCAATCCAGGACCGCACAGACGAAGAGCTGCAAGCACTGGCGGATAAACATTTCGACCGCATTGTCGCGGCCTTGACGGCGCAATAATTCTTACGCGGTAGGCGATGTTCGAGGGACATAAACGTCCATTTGTTCTGAAAGATAAGACGTTTTTTGTTTCAGAAATAGTTGCAGTCGTTCCTGGTAGCCTTCGGGGACGGCGGAAATTACCGATGTCTTGCTCGCCAAAATCTGTCGCCATGCAAGTACATTGGCCAAATCCGTGAGGACTCCGAAGTCGTCAATCTTATCGAAGACGTCGAAGTACCGGAAAATTGTCCCCCACACACCATCTATCATATGGAACTTATCGCCACCGAATTGGGGACCGGCAATCTGCCCTTCGATTTGTTCAAATCTTCGGCGAAGCACCAGGCGTTTTTCCTCAAACATAGATTTGTCCGGTGCGCTGTAAAAACCGCCTATTGCATTCAGTGTAACCGAGCCGAACTCGATCCAAGCGCGATGTCTGGCTTTTTCCAAAGCGTCGGACGGATGCAGGGAGCCTGGCGTGATTTCATCTAGATATTCGGCAATGACCTGGCTTTCAAACAAAATTGCATCGCCAGATTTCAAGATCGGGACTTTGCCCAAAGGCGACAACGCTTGGAACCAGGATGGTTTGTTGGCGAGGTCAATGTATGTGCGTTCATGCGGAATATTCTTTTCGGATAAAACGATAACCGCCCGCTGCACATATGGGCATAGATGGTGACTGATCAGATGAAAGTCAGGCATGGAATTTTCCTTGTTAGATACATGCGATTGCATTTAAATAAGTTCGCTGGTCTTGAATGTCAATGCGTTTGCATGTAAATAGCTTTTATGAAAAATCCATCGGACCTCACTGTTCAAACGTGGGCGCGACTTATACGCGCCCATCAATCAACATTTTCCTATGTTGAGAATGCGCTCAAAAATAACGGTCAACCACCGTTGATCTGGTATGATGTGCTGCTTGAATTGGAACGCGTTGGTGCTAAAGGATTGCGTCCCTACGAACTGGAGCGCGCGTTAATGCTTAAACAGTACGGCGTTTCCCGCCTCGTTGATCGGATTGAAAAATCAGGACATCTCAAACGCGAGGTATGCGAAGACGACGGTCGCGGCTTACGGCTCACGATCACGACCAGGGGCAAAGAACTACGCCGCCAAATGTGGACAATTTATGGACCCGCAATTGAAGATGCCGTGGGTGTAAAACTTTCGCCAAAGCAAGCGAAGACACTGTCGGAATTCCTCAATAAGCTAATTTGCTAGGAAAGTTAGAGCCGAGGCGTTTGGTCGCTACCATGCGGCTTGAAAATGAAACTGCCTTTGGCCGGAGATCCATGTGCTGGTGACTTCAAGTTTATCGTTCAACAGAGTGAAATTGGTGCGGTAGTTGGGTGCGATGCGGCCGAGTTCGTTATCCAACCCAAGGAACGCGGCAGGATAAAGTGAGGCCATCCGCAGGGCTTCTTCAAGCGATAAGTGTAGCATTTCAATAGTATTGCGCACGGCTGCCGCCATATTAAGGTGGGAACCGGCCAGTACGCCGTCTTTGGTCAGGCATTTGCCATCCCGCACTTCGATCATTTCGTTATAGAGTTCAAAACATGCGTCGTCGGCGCCGACACTGGGCATGGCATCGGTGATCAACATAATTTTGCCCAATGCCTTGGCCTGTTGCGCCACCCGCATCATCACTGGATCGACATGGTGCCCGTCGACGATCAGGCCGCACCAGGTATCGGGGTCATCCAACGCAGCGCCGACGACACCTGGGCCCCGACTTTCCATCGCCGGCATCGCATTGAACAAGTGCGTAAAACCGCGCAATCCATCGGTTAGGGCGGATTGGATTTGACCATGATTTGCGTTGGTATGACCAGCGGAGACAAGAACGCCGGCGTCGCCTAACTTAGCGATTGTGCCGTCTGGCAAGGTTTCCGGGGCAACCGTGACGACCACCTTGCCTAGATCGCGCTGCGTGAATAGATCGAAAGTGGCATCATCCAAGGGCCTGATCTTGTTCGCATTATGCGCGCCTTTGCGTGCGACGTTTAAATTTGGACCCTCGAAATGAATGCCGATCACACCACTTTCGGGATCGTCCAGACAAGCTGCGACCGCGTCGGCGCCGGCTTTCATGATGGCAAAATCATCGCTCACGATGGTCGGGAGAAAACTAGTGGTGCCAAACTTTCTATGCGCTTCGGCAATCGCCCTGATGCCACCGACATTAGCAGATTTGTTGAACAGGACGCCGCCGCCGCCGTTCACTTGTACATCGATAAATCCTGGAACCAACAATTCACCGTTCAAATCGATCCGGTCGTTATCCGAGGGTAAATCGGTATTCTTTATAATTTCGGCAACTTTGCCTTCTTCGATCAATAACGCAAGATTGTCACGGATTACGTCGCCATCGAAGACGCGCATATTGTGAAGGATTGTTGACAAATGTCGTTCTAGCTTGGGGCTCTGGCCAGTTCAGCCAGATTTTTTACCGCGTTAACCAACAACGGTAATTTTTCGCCGGCAAAATCGCCTCGCGGGCCAATCGCATTAAGGGCGTATTTGACGGCTCGATTGTTATCGATCACCGGAACGGCGATGGTCGCCAGGCCTTCGGGAACACTGTCTTCTTCATAGGCGTAACCGGCGGCGATATCCTGGCGTACCTGCATCGACCATTCGGTGAAGTCTGGCTGATGACGGATCCAGCGATATTTGTCGTAGGCCAGTTTTAGATTCTGATCGTCGGTGTGCGACAGGCCGGTGACCATGCGTCCGGTGCCGCCCATGAATACGGGGAAGCGGTGACCAACTTTTGCATAAAGGCCCAGAGGTTGATCTGGGGCTGCGCAGGCGACGATAATCATCGCGTTCGGTCTTACCCTTTGACTGAGATAGATGCAAACGCCGAACTTGTCGGATGTTTCGCTCATTTCCGTTTCAATCTTGTGCGGCAAATCCTGTTCCCGCTGCAGGGCGCTGATCTCAAGTATTCCGCCCAGGCAAAGACGGTATGTCTTGGTCGACGGGTTAAATTCTACAACGCCTTCCGCCTGTAGGGTTTTCAGCACGGCATAAACAGTACCGGGATAGCGGCCAAGTTTGCTGGCCAAAGGGGTGACGCCGATGGCGCCCCGTTGTTTCGCGAGGCAGCGCAGGATTTCGATGGTTAATTTTGCGGCGCCGACGGGCTTGGTGCCGGATTTCGCCGGGGCCAAGGTATCGCTTGAGCGATCGATTGTGTTTAATAGTGCATTCATGGATTTTGTATATAAAATTATTCTTTGGAATGCAAAATATATTTTGTTGAAATATGGACTTGGAAATGGAAAAAATCGCCATGAGGCAGTAATTCCTAAATGGATTTGGTAGGTTAGCCATCTTGATCACGGGTGAAAAAACCTTAAGGACGCGACGTGAATAGGTACAAATCGATCTTCAATGCCGATCTTTTTGCTGGTCAATCGGTCATTATCACCGGCGGCGGCAGCGGCATCGGGAGGTGTATCGCCCACGAGCTGGCATCTTTAGGCGCAAAAGCCGTCATCACTGGTCGAAAGCAGGAAAAGCTCGATATTGTCGCACAAGAAATAGTTGATGATGGCGGCAAAGTTGAAACGCAAGCTTTTGATATTCGCGACGAAGAAATTGTACGGGACAACATCGCGGCAATCCTGTCTCGTGTGGGACCGGTCGATGGTCTTGTCAACAACGCTGGCGGTCAGTTTACCGCTCGACTGGAAGATATCAGTCAAAAAGGCTGGGAAACAGTGGTTCGCACGAACCTGACCGGCGGATTTCTGGTCAGTCGCGAATTGCTCAATCAATCAATGAACAAAACTGGCGGCAGCATTGTCAATATTGTCGCCGATTTTTGGAACGCTATGCCGCGCATGGGACATTCCGGGGCGGCCCGCGCCGGCATGGTGAATTTCACCCAAACAGCCGCGGTGGAATGGGCCCATTATGGCGTGCGCGTCAATGCCGTGGCGCCTGGATTAACCGCGACCAGCGGCCTTGAAACGTATGATGAAACACATAAGGAAACCATTCGCCAGCGCAGCAAGAAAATTCCCCTGCATCGGATGGGGACCGAAAGTGAAATGTCGGCGGCGGTTTTATTTTTACTGTCACCTGCTGCTGGTTTCATCACTGGTGAGACCATCCGTGTCGACGGTGGCACGCCAAACGTTACGATCAATTATCAAACCCCGGAACACAAAGGCACGCCTGCTTTCGACGGATTTCATCGCTCTGTCAAACCGGATCTGACACGTCGGGACAAGGATTAAAACATGCAGCTGACCCACGAACATCAAGAACTGGAACGCACCACCATCAAAATTATTGAGGAACATATCAATCCCTATATCGACGAGTGGGAGAAAGCGGAAATCTATCCGGCCCATGACGTGATGAAGATTTTTGCGGAAGCGGGTCTGTTGGGCATTGGTAAACCGGGCGAATATGGTGGTCTTGATCTCGATTTTTCCTATGAAATGGTTTTTGCGGAGGCCTTGGGCAATATTCGTGGCAACGGCGTTTCAACTTCGATCGGCGTGCAGACAACCATGTGCACGCCAGCGTTGACCATCCATGGCAGTGAGGAATTGAAACAAGAATATCTCACCCCGACAATTGCCGGCGAATTGGTCGGTTGCATCGGCGTAAGCGAAATATCCGCCGGTTCAGACGTTGCCCAAATAAAAACTACGGCAAGGCGCGACGGTGATGACTATGTGATCGACGGTTCGAAAATGTGGATCACCAACGGTGTTCAGGGCGACTGGATTTGCTTGCTATGCAATACCGACCCAGACGCCGCCAAACACCGCAACAAGTCGTTGATCGTGGTGCCGCTGAAATCGAAGGGTGTCAGCGTTTCCCGCAAACTTGATAAACTTGGACTGGTTTGTTCCGACACTGCGGAATTGTATTTTGATGACGTCCGGGTGCCGGTTCGAAACCGTATTGGAGAGGAAAATCTAGGTTTCGTCTATCAGATGGAACAGTTTCAGGAAGAACGCATGTTTGCCGTCGCCCGTGGCCTACGCGTACTGGATATGGTGATCGAAGACACGATCGAATATACCGGGCAGCGGGAAGTATTTGGCATGCCGGTACGCGACAATCAGGTCGTTTATCACAAGCTGGCGGAACTCCACACTGAAGTGGAAGCCTGCCGCGCCATCCTATATCGCGCGGCGGAGCGTTATTTGGCCGGCGAAGACGTCACCAAATTGGCGTCTATGGGGAAATATTTAATAGGCAAACTGGCTTTGAAAGTGCCGACGGAATGTCTGCAATTCTGGGGCGGCCAGGGCGTGATGAACGAAAACTATGTTTCCCGCGCCTTTCGCGACATGCGGGTCACCGCTATTGGTGGTGGCGCGACGGAAATCATGTTGGAAGTGATCGCTAAATCCATGAATATCAATCCCGGCAAGAAAAACAAACGATAGTCCAGTAACATGCAAATCACTCATGAGCACCGCGAGTTACAGCGGACGACCCTAAAGCTCGTCGAAGAACATATTCACCCCTTTATCGACGATTGGGAAAAGGACGGACTTTTCCCCGCCCATCAGGTCATGAAGACTTTTGCCAATGCCGGTTTGTTGGGTATTGGCAAGCCTGCGGAATATGGCGGCTTGGACCTCGATTTTTCTTATGAGATGGTTTTTGCAGAGACCCTCGGGAGCGTGCGATCCAGCGGTATCGGCACCTCTATTGGCGTACAGACAACCATGTGCACGCCGGCGCTGCAGGAATTTGGTAGCGAAGAACTGAAACGCGAATTCTTGGTGCCGACGATTGCGGGTGACTTGGTCGGTTGCATCGGTGTCAGCGAAGGCCATGCCGGCTCCGACGTATCAAAGATCAAAACCACGGCCAGACGCGACGGTGGCGACTATGTCATCAACGGGTCAAAAATGTGGATCACCAACGGTGTTCAGGGCGACTGGATTTGTTTGTTATGCAATACCGACAACGATGAGGGACCACACAAAAATAAATCCCTGATTGTTGTGCCGCTCAAAACCAAAGGCATCAGCGTTTCCAGGAAGCTCGACAAGATGGTCTTACGTTGTTCCGATACGGCGGAATTGTTTTTCGATGATGTTCGGGTGCCAGCCGGCAATCTTATCGGCGAAGAAGGTATGGGTTTTGTCTATCAGATGCGCCAGTTTCAGGAAGAACGCATGTTCGTTACTGCACGCGGCATTCGGGCGATGGAAATGGCGATTGAGGAAACCATTGAATATGCCCAAGACCGCAGTGTATTCGGCCAAAGCATCCTGAGTAACCAGTCCGTTTATCATAAACTTTCCGCCATGCAGACGGAGATCGAAGCCGCCCGCGCTTTGCTCTACCGCGCCGCTGACGCCTATATGGCAGGTGAGGATGTCATCAAACTTGCCTCGATGGCAAAATATATGGTTGGTCGGATGTCGATGACGATCCCAAGCGAGTGTCTGCAGTTCTGGGGCGGTCAAGGGGTGATGAATGAAAATTGGATATCCCGCGCCTTCCGCGATATCCGCCAGACCGCGATTGGCGGCGGCGCCAATGAAATCATGCTGGAAGTGGTTGCTAAACAACTTGGCATCCATCCCGGCCGAAATCGGAATACGTAATCCCTTGATAATGAGACCGTCGGAAGTATTATTCCGTAATACGACTGAGCAGGAACGAACAATGACTGATAGAAAAATACGCATTGGCGGGGCTTCGGGATATTGGGGCGATAGCCAGGAGGCGCCGAAACAATTGGTGATGCTCGGCGAAGTCGACTATCTGGTGTTTGATTATCTGGCCGAAGTCACCATGTCGATCCTGGTGCGCCAGAAGGAAAAAAATCCAAAAGCCGGTTATGCCCGTGATTTTGTTGAACTGGTGATGAAACCGCTCATTCACGAAATCAAGGCCCGCAACATCCGTGTGATCGCCAACGCCGGCGGCGTCAATGTCGCGGCATGCGCCGACGCTTTGGCGAAAATAGCGGCCGACGCCGGTGTCTCCTTGAAGATTGCGACGGTAGAGGGCGATGATCTGATCGATCGGATTGACGAACTACGCGACGACGGTACCCGGGAGATGTTCAATGGTGCGGAAATTCCCGATGAATTGATCAGCGCTAATGCCTATTTAGGCGGCTTTCCGATTGCGGCAGCGTTGGATGCCGGCGCCGAAGTGGTGATCACCGGGCGTTGTGTCGATAGTGCGGTAACATTAGGGGCGCTGATCCACGAATTCGGTTGGTCCAGTGAAGATCACGACAAGCTGGCGGCGGCAACCTTGGCTGGACATATTGTTGAATGCGGGGCGCAGACGACCGGTGGAAATTTCACCGATTGGCGCGATGTTGCCGACGATTGGGACAATATGGGCTATCCGATTGCCGAATGTTCACCAGATGGCGGCTTTGTAATTACCAAGCCCAAGGAAACGGGTGGATTGGTATCCCGTTTCACTGTGGGTGAACAAATTCTGTATGAGATTGGTGATCCCAGCGCTTATATCGTGCCGGATGTGGTTTGTGATTTTTCCAGTATCAAACTTGAGCAAATTGCTGAGGATCAAATCAAAGTCAGCGGCGTCAAGGGTCGCCCGCCAACCAGGACCTATAAAGTTTCATCGACCTACCGGGATGGCTATCGTTCGATGGCGACGACGGTCATCACAGGTTTTGACGTGGTTGAGAAAGCCAATGCATTTTCAAAAGCGCTATTGAAGCGAACACGACGGCTTTTTGTCGATCGAAATCTGGGTGATTACCGCGACACCTCGCTTCATATCGTCGGGGCGCAGACACTTTGGGGCGACAATGCAACGCCGGATGCTGTCAATGCGAGGGAAGTGCTGTTGCGACTTGACGTACGCCATGACGAACGCGACGCATTGGAACTCTTTTCGAAAGAAACGACAGGTGTTGGCCTTTCCATGACCACTGGCCGGGCACCGGGTGGCGCAGGCGGGCGACCAAAAATTACCCCTGTCGTTGCTCAATTCGCGTTCCTGGTCGACAAAGGGAAAGTCGATCCGGTCGTTCGTTTGGATGGCGAACAAATCCCGTTTGCGTTGACGCCTCAGTCTTGGACCGACGAGGTCGCCTCACGGGCAATGGGTGCGGATGAACCGGCGTCGGACGACCAGGATATGGTCGAAGTGCCTTTGATCGCGCTTGCCGTCGCCCGCAGTGGCGACAAAGGCAACAATGCCAATGTTGGTGTGATGGCGCGGTCACCGGAGCTGTTGCCCCATATCCGCCGAAGCGTGACAGCAGAGAGTGTGCATAAATGGTTTGGCCATTATGTAAAGGGCGGCGTCACCCGTTTTGACGCGCCGGGAATGGACGCGATAAATTTCTTGTTGACCAAGTGCCTAGGCGGCGGCGGCACCTCATCGATGAATTTGGATAGCCAGGCTAAAACCTATGGCCAGCAAATTCTCGCGATGCCGGTCAGAGTGCCACGGGCGCTAGCTGAAACCCTATCAAAGGCAGGATAGAACCATGGCTCCAAAACGTAATCCGCTGAAACTTAACAAATTACAATTACGTACCCTGGCACTGGCGCAAATCCTGGCGAAGGACCCGCGCATAGCCGCGACGGAGGAGGCAACAGGAGAAGTGACACTTCTGCAGCTGCCCCATCCCCATGGTGACCACATGCATATCGGCGAATTTGTCATCTCCGCCCGTGAAGCCAGCGGACTAAGTAATCCTGCGGTATGGAATGCATTGACTAGGAAAGGACTTGTCAGAAATGACAACCCGACCGCCATCACACTAACCGCACTGGGTTTGGAATACGACACCGGCATGGGCGATCGTTTTTTGCCGGAAAGCGATCATTGATCGGTGTCGCAGTTATTTCCTAATCACGCGGGGACATATATTTCGGGTTGGCAAGGTTGAGCTTGTCGGTAACGGTTTGACGAAGATGATCCAACATGCTTTGTCGCCGATCCTTGAACTCGCCGGCCTTGATCTGCGACGCTAGGATTTCATTCATTTGGAGCAAATCTCCACCCTCGCCTAATAATGATTGCAGCCGCAATAGTTCCTGCTGGTCCATGCCCCGGCCGTCCGCCATGGTGCGCTCGACGATGGCCAGTGCGTTGATGGCGACACGAAGGTGGAACGCCGGTTGCCCTTCCAAGGTCGGGCCTAGATGGTCAATCAGATGTCCGCGGACAGCGGCCAAGAGTTCGGCGGCGGTAGGGCGGTCTGTTGGCATGATATCAGTCCACTAATTGCAAAAGGTCATATTCAGTTTCGGCGGTGCGTCGTCCAATTGCTGCTTTTTCCAATGAGGCGTTCGGTCCATTGATATGGCTAAAGGCCATGATGATACAGAGGATGCCCCAGCGTAGGGTCCCGAACACCTCCCAATAATGCAACGCTTCGGGGCTAACCTGGCCGCCACCACCGGCTTCATAACCGGCCAGCAGATCTTCAACGTCGCCAAAACCACCGACCGGTTTTTTTATGTGACCATAGCGCCAGGAGCGAACGCAAATCCAGCCGAGATCATTCAACGGATTGCCTAGATGCGCACTTTCCCAATCCAACACTCCTAGCAGCCCCTCTGTGCCGACTAAGATATTGCCATTGCGAAAATCGCCATGGACCAATGCGTGCCGCTCACCAGCGAGTTCGATGCGTTCTTCAAGCCAGTGAAAGCCATATTCAAAACCCGGATACGGATGGCCGAAGGAATTCATGATCTCGTGATAATAGTCAAACTCCTCTGGCACATTCATGGATTTCAGCTTGGGGATCTGGTCGAGGGGAATATTGTGGAAGCGGGCGGCGGCGTGGCCGCATTGAAAGGCCAATTTCGGGCGCGCCGCCGCAAAGGCGTCTTCACGTAAGATGCGACGACCCAGGGTTTCGCCTTCCAAGCGCTGCATGATGAAACCTTCGGTCGTGCGCTCATCTTCATTGAGATAAAATGGTACGTCCGGTACCGGGACCCCGGCGCGGCCCGCCAATTCTATCAACTGCCCTTCCGTTGATCGATGGACACCAAGGCGGGTTTCTTCGGTCGTGAAACTACCATCCGGGCGGTAGATCACAGGGTCCCGTTTAAGGATTAGGGGAACAATGCCCCCGGAAGCTTGTTCGACATCGAAGGACCAGGTTTCGCGGCTGGCGCCGCCGGATAATTTGGTGAGATTTTTGACAATTGTGCAGGACCCATAGACTTCAGCCGACCGGTCTTGCAACACGCGCAGCAATTCGCTGTGGGCACGATCTTTCGTGTTGGTTTCAGCCATTGAATTGATTCAATTGAAACGAACAGTGGCGCTGCCGGGTGTCATCACCTTGCCGTCGGCATCTTTGATAAACAGCGACAACGTCACGGTACTGGCATCCAAGTCGATTTCCTGGATGGAGCCGCCTGAGGTCAGGGTATCTCCTACATAAGATGCGCCACGGTTGGAATATTCAAATGTCTGCAACCGACCCTCATCGCCCAGCCAATTAGTCACGACCTGGGTCAACCAGTCCCCTTGCAAAGGCCCGTCAATAACCACGCCCGGATGACTTTCTACTTCGATAGCGTATTTCTCATCATAGTGGATGCGGTGGGCGTTCCAGATCACGGCGTTATAGAGGAAGAGAGAGACGTTCGATGGGGTGTGCTGACGACTTGGCAAGCTGTCGCCGACGCTGAGATTTTTGATGCGTTTTGCCGTCATCGCAGTATCCTCGTTTGAAATTCCGTCAATACCGGCTCGCCGGCTTCCGTCTCCACTTTCATTTCGTAAACCAGAAAAATCAGCGGACCCGTGGAGCCTTGTTTTTCGAACATATCAGCCAAAGATTGTTGGGCGATCAAAACGTCGCCGGCTTTGACCGCTTTGTGCAGCTGCATCTTGGTGCCGCCGGCCATAACCCGTTTTAAGGGTAAATCCGGCAGAAAATTGTCAACAACCAAACCGTCTGGCCGTAATTCATCGATCGGTGCGATCGGGCGCAGCAATCCGAATAGAAACATTGGCGGCGCTTCGTCGCCGTTCAAAAATTTTTCTCGCGTTTGTTCCGTGGCAATCGAATATTTGACAATTTCGCGGCGGCTGACTTCAAGGCGTTGCGGTGGTGCCGAACGGCCAATCCATCCCTTTGCTTCTTCGCTTATTAACTCACTCAAAGAATGTTCTCCTTTCATTACCCGACAAGGACACGACCACCGTCGACGACCAAACTTGTGCCGGTGACATAAGCGCTGGCGTCAGAGGCCAGGAACAATGCCGCATGACCGATCTCACTTGGGTCACCCAGGCGGCGCATTGGCGTGGTGGCTTTCACCGTTTCTTTTTGTTCCGGCGTGAAGGCGTCGGCTAATTTGGTGTCGAACAAACCGGGCAGAATGTTATTGACGCGAATACCGAACTCACCAAACTCCAGCGCAAAGGCTTTTGTCATCCCGTCGAGGGAAGATTTAAACGTCGAGTAGAGCGCCAGGTTGATCGAAGGCCGGATCGCCGCGATGGAGGAAATATTGATAATGCTGCCTTTGCCGTGTTCTTTCATCAATTTCACGGCGCCGGTGGACATGTACCAATAACCAGCCATGTTTGTTTCCAGTGCTTTCAACATCAACGCGCGATCAGTGTCCTCAATGCTACGCCAGGGGCTTAAAACCGCATTATTGATAAGGATATCAAGACGACCGTGTTCGGTACTCACATGATCAAATATCGACGCAATCTCGTCCTCTTTCCCGATGTTACAGGCGAAGCCTTCTGCAGTTAGTCCGTCTTTGCGGAAGTTTTCGGCGACGGCTTCACAGGCATCTTGTTTGCGGCTGGAAATAATGACATGGGCGCCGCGTTCAGCCAGTACCTGCGCTGTCGCTTCCCCCAAGCCCTGTGTCGAGCCGGTGATCAGCGCCACCCGGCCGCTCAGATCAAACAGCGGGTCAGACATAACGACGCAGAATTTGTCGAGCTAACGACGACATATGGACTTGATCCGGGCCATCGCCGACACGAATGTAACGCGCGGTGACAAAGGCGCTCGGTAGGAACGTGTCTTGCGTAAAACCCATGGCACCATGGACCTGCATGGCGCGGTCGATCACTTCGGTCGCCATTTTCGGCACCACGATTTTCGCGGCGGCAATCAAATCGCGGGCTTCTTTGTTGCCTTCGCGATCCATTTTGTCGGCTGCCCGCAAAGTCAGCAGCCGGCCTTGCTCAATATCGCAAAATGATCTGGCGATATCTTCACGCAAGGAACCATGCTCTGATAATTTGGAACCAAAGGCGCTCCGGCTATCGGCCCGTTTGCACATCAACTCAAGGGCTCTTTGGGCGGCGCCGATGAAACGCATACAGTGGTGAATACGGCCGGGGCCCAGGCGGCCCTGGGCTATTTCGAAACCGCGACCTTCGCCCAACAACATGTTGGATGCCGGCACCCGCACATTATCAAATTCGATCTCCGGATGGCCGCCCGGCATGCTTTTATAGCCGAAGGTGGTCAAATCGCGGATCTTGGTCATGCCGGGCGTGCCCTTGGGTACCAAGACCATCGACTGCTGCACGTAGCGATTCTCGTTGTCCGGGTCCGATTTGCCCATGACAATGCCGATCTTGCACCGGTCATTAGAGAAACCGGATGAAAACCACTTTCGGCCATTGATAACATATTCGTCGCCCTCGCGGACGATGCTGCATTCAATATTTGTCGCATCGGACGAGGCGACCTTTGGCTCTGTCATCGAGAAACAGGAGCGGATTTCACCGTTCAACAACGGCGTCAGCCATTGCTCCTTTTGCTCCGGTGTACCATAGCGGGCAAGCACTTCCATATTTCCGGTATCCGGGGCGCTGCAGTTGAACACTTCCGATGCCCAGGAAATCCGACCCATCAGCTCCGCCAGCGGCGCATATTCCAGATTGTTCAGCCCAGCACCATGTTCTTCATTGTCCATGAACAGGTTCCAGAGGCCTTCTTCGCGGGCTTTGGCTTTTAAATCGTCCATGATCGGCGGAGTGGTCCAGCCACCGGCATTTGTCAGATGCTCGGGATATTCCGCTTCCAGGGGGTAGATATGTTCGTCCATGAAAAGGCTGATCCGCTCCTGCAGGGCGCGGACCTTGTCGCTGAATTGAAAGTTCATAATTTTTCTCTTTATTGCTGTGCTTAAGAACGATCCACGGATTCGACCATGACACCATTGGCATCCTTTGGATGGACCAACCATCTGGGCGAGGCGCCCGGTTCAGTCGGATCTCGCATCAAGACGGTCATACCACGGGTTTCCAGTTCCTTGCCGCTGCCAATGACGTCTTCGACTTCGAGGCAAACGTGATAGAATCCTTCGCCAACACTGGCTAGTCGTTTGGACAGCGCGTTGTCCATATTGGCTTTGTCCAGTGGTTCCATGATTTCAATAACCATTTCATCCCAGGTGCCGCCGACGGAAACAAATACGCTGCGGATGCCTTCAACTTCGATCCGGCGATCGTCGAACTTTTGCAAGCCGAATGATTCGGTCCAAAGTTTGGTTGCCGCGTCCGCGTCATGTACTAGGACGCCAAAATGACTGATTTTTTTCGTTTTCATTGTCCACTCTCCGCTTCGATTTTTGCCTGCATGCGACGCATGCCTTTAAGCCAGCGTTCCATGTCTGAGTTTTTAAAGTTCATCCAAGTTTGCGCGATTTCGTCCGTCAGGATCAGGAACTTTTCTTCCTCCACTGCTTGGGCGACCATTTCAGCAACTTCTTCCGGTTCCCTGATCGGGCCGGCGGCGTTCGCGGCAAAAGGAGAATCGGTATCGCCTAACATCGGCGTGCGTACACCTAATGGCGCCAGCAACGAGGTGTGAATACCTTTGTCGTGATAAGTAACTGACATCCACTCAGCGTAACCGCCAACCGCGTGCTTCACGGTGGCATATGGAAGATTGCCATGGCTGGTCAGGATTCCCGCCATCGAGGCCGTGTGAATGAAATATCCGGAACCGCGTGCAAGCATGTCCGGCAGCAAGGCGCGGGTGACATAGACGTGGGCCATCATATTGACATCCCATTGCCGCTGCCAGGTATCAAGATCAGTCGCCAGCGCGTCAGTGCCATCTGAAATGCCGGCATTACCGAAAAATATCTCGATCGGGCCAAGTTCCTGCTGGACATTTGAGACCATCTCATTGACGGATGTTTCATTGCCGACGTTACAAGTTACGGCAAGACCGCCAATATTTTCGGCAACAGCTTGCGCACCGCTTTCGTTTTGATCGACCACCGCAACTTTGGCCCCTCTGGCAGCAAAATTACGGGCACTCGCGGCGCCGATCCCACTGGCCCCACCCGTAACAACGGTGACTTTTCCATCGAACTGCATCGCCTGCTCCTAACTATTGATGTGGCGGGAGCCTGCCGGCGGTGGCGTTTGAGGCGGGCCCGCGAAACATTGGGCGACCGCCATCCAGGTTGTCGCCGTGTCGCCGACAGCTTTTAACTCGGTATCACCGATATTGCGGCTTTGCGTGACCACTTGGCAAAATTCGGTCGCCGAACCCTCAATGTAGTTATCGTCTTGGGGTTCGTTAAGTTCCCAAATTTCACCGGATGGCGCTGTCAATTTCAAGAAGGGGCGGTCCGCCGGTACTTCCTCGCCCCGATTGATGAAGGTCCAGCCGAAGGTATTGTTGCCGATCACAACAACGTTCTTGATGTGATCCTTGTTCTCTCGGACGACACCCAAATGATCGTAAATCGCTTGCGCATGGGACCAGGTTTCCATTAGACGGGCAGTAATGCTCGACAACACACTCATGTCCGGACCAGCCCATTTTACCCGCATCTTCGGGTCGACATTGTGAAAATTGTCCAGCATGCCGGTGTAATAATCGTGCCATAGCTCCAGCAGGGCCTGACCTTCGATGCCATCCAATTTTTTGTCGGTGTAGGTGCGAATGGTTTCGCCTTGCGCATACCCTTCCTTCAGGTCACCGAGCAGTTTGAGAATACCGGCTTCATCACTTAGGGAAAGGTCGGCGGCATAGTTGAAATAATGCAAATGCTGCATAATTTCGTTGATGGTCCATTCCTTGAATAGGGTTTTCTGTTCAAATTCTTCATCCGATAATGGTTTTAGCAGTTCATATATTGCGTCACATTCCGCTTTAAAATCATTCGCTTGTTGCAGCATATTTCTCTCCCAATTGTTCTTGTTAAGCAGCCGCTTCGATCTCGATCAACAAATCGTCCGCTGCGACTTGGCTTCCTGCTATCGCCAACACATCCTGCACTGTACCATCGATTTCGGCTAAAATATCGTGCTGCATTTTCATCGCTTCCAGGACGGCCAAGCGGGTGCCGGTTTCTACTCGATCACCCGGTTTGACAAACACTTCCAACAAGGCCCCATGCATAGGGGCGACGACGCGACCGCCGCCGGCTTCTTCTTCCGCACTGGCGGCAAAAGCAATCTGATTGCGGAAGTGCAAGTCTCGGCCATGAATTGAAATATCCAGTAGACCGGCGTTCGGCGCCGAATAGCGCATTGCGTATCGCCGCCCCCCCATGCGTAGCCGTGCCCGGTTCTCACTCAATTCGAGCAGCATAATATTCAGTTCGCTGTCGTCGCATTTAACGACATAGTTTCCATCGCGCGTGGGTGACACGGTCAAGTCGATGGTCTCCTCGCCGACGCCATAAACATATCGTGTCGTCAAGCTGCCACCACTCGACCAGTTTAATAATTCCGGTGAAACATTGACCGTATTGGCCAAAGCGCCTTGGCATTCGACCTGATATTGCAAAACAGCGGCAAGCGCGGCTTCCTCCAAACTCGGGACGATCTGACTTAAATCGTCATCGGAAAATTCTGCACCGATAAAGGCCGTTGTCGCGTCACCTCTCGCAAAAGTTTCCTTGCTTAAGATATCGATCAGGAAGCCTTTGTTTGTGGTCGAACCGAATAACGCCGTTTCTTTCAACGCACCAATCAGACGATGGCGCGCGACATCGCGGGTTTCGCCCCAGGCAATAACTTTGGCGATCAACGGATCGTAAAAGGGGGAAATATCCTGGCCCGTCCGAACGCCGGAGTCGATGCGGATTCCGTCCCCTTCCGCTGGATCCCAAAGCCCAATATGGCCGGTCATTGGCAAGAAATCCTGCGTTGGATCCTCCGCATAAAGTCTGACTTCAATAGCGTGACCGTTTAACGCAACATCATCCTGCGTCAATCCTAGAGATCGGCCTTCGGCCACCCGAATTTGCAGAGCAACGAGATCCAGGCCGGTGATCATCTCCGTTACCGGATGTTCCACCTGCAGGCGCGTGTTCATTTCCAGGAAATAGAACTCGCCGTCGCTATCGAGTAGAAATTCAACCGTGCCGGCGCCCCGGTAATCAATACTGTGGGCCGCTTCGACAGCCGCAGCACCCATACGCGCCCGCAAATCCTCGGTCATGATCGGGCAGGGGGCTTCCTCGACAACCTTTTGATGGCGGCGCTGGACCGAACAATCTCGTTCGCCTAGATGAATGACATTGCCATGGGTATCTGCGAAGATCTGGATCTCGACATGTCGAGGCTTAACGATCGCTTTCTCTAGGATAATTTCGTCCGAACCGAAGGCATTCAGGGCTTCCGATCGCGCCGAGTTTAGCCCGTCGGCCAGGTCTTTTTTCTTCTCAACCAGGCGCATGCCGCGGCCACCGCCACCGGCGGCTGCTTTGACCATAAGCGGGAATCCGATATCACCAGCTGCTTTCATCATCGCTTCGTCGGATTGGTCTTCGCCTTCGTAGCCGGGGACGCAAGGGACGTTGGCAACGATCATTCGCCGCTTCGCCGCGGCCTTATTGCCCATTAGGTCAATGGCTGCAGCACTTGGCCCGATAAAAGTCAGTCCCGCTTCTTCGCAGGCGCGGGCGAAATCTGCATTCTCAGACAGAAAACCGTAACCCGGATGAATGGCTTGCGCATCAGTATCCGACGCGGCTTTCAATATCCGCGCCATATCCAAATAGCTTTCACCAACCGGGGCCGGGCCGATCATTACCGCGTCGTCGGCCATCTTCACATGCGGCGCGTTAACGTCCGCTTCCGAGCAGACGGCAATGGTCCGGTAACCAAGTGACTTCGCCGTGCGCATCACCCGGACAGCGATTTCACCGCGATTGGCGACAAGGATACTTTGAAACGTTCTCATGAATTTGGTTCCTTAGGGATTTCCGGCGGCGGTTATTCGGCCCAGTAAGGTTTGCGTTTCTCAAGAAAGGAGGCAACGCCCTCCCGCCCTTCATCGCTGAGCATACAGCCGGCAAATCCTTCGGCCGCGAAGTCGAGCATGTCGTTGCGGTCGAGATAGCGCGTGGCCAATACAATCTCTTTGGTTACGGCATTGGCGCCAGGCGCGCATCGCATGACTTGTTTTTTGACCTGTGCTTCGACTTCGTCTAGGCCCCCGGCATCCGCCACGACAAAGTCAGCCAGGCCAAGCTTGCCGGCTTCGTCACCATTGAAACGAGCTGCTGTCACCATCAAACGGCGCGCGGTTCTAAGTCCCAGGCGTTGTGCCACGAAGGGCGCGATCTGTGCCGGGGGAATGCCAAGTGTAGTTTCGGTCATGGAAAATTTGGCATCTGCGGTTACGGCGACCACATCACCGGTGCAAACCATACCTAGGCCGCCCGCTATTGCAGCGCCTTCAACTAATATCACAACAACCTGCGGCATCTCGTTGATTTGATCGAACATTTGGCCACCAACTCGACTGGAAGCTGCAACATCGTTGATCGTGCGTTCGCCAGCTTGATAGTTCGATTTGAAGCCTTTTAAGTCGCCGCCGGCACAGAAAACTCCGCCCTTGCCGCGTAACGTAATTCCGCGGATCGAACGGTCGTCGTGCACGGCGGTTAAGGTTGCGCGCAATTCCGCCGTCAGGTCTTTCGAAAGGGCGTTGCGATTTTCCGGCCGGTTGAACCAAATGGTTAGCCAGCCATTGTTTTCTTCAAGAACTAGACATTCAGTTTTCGGTAGGTTGCTCATTTCCATTTCCACTTATTCGTTACATCCGGGCGACGCCGAAACTGTTTGGGTTGACGTGACGGTTACGGGCTTCCCAGCAGGTCTCTAATGCGAAGCCGAGGACCCGGCGCGTGTCGCGCGGATCGATCACACCCTGATCCAGCATCTGGCCGGAGGTGTAGAAGGCATCCGACTGATCATCGAAATGTTTGATCAGGCGTTCCTTTTGCGCCTGCAACGCTTCTTCGTCGACTTCTTCGCCGCGCCTGACAGCGCTGCCGCGGGCCACTTGATCCATCGTCAAAGCCGCTTGCTCGCCGCCCATCACGCCGGTAATGGCGTTAGGCCAGGCAAACAGGAAGTCCGGCTCATAGCCATAACCGCCCATGCCATAGTTGCCGGCCCCAAAACTGGCGCCAATATACAGCGTCAATTTTGGCACACTGACATTCGACACGGCTTGGATCATTTTCGATCCATGTTTGATCATACCGCCATGCTCATAATCCTTTCCGACCATGTAGCCAGTGGTGTTGTTCAGGAAGATGATCGGGATATTGGCTTGATCGCATAGCTGGAAAAATTGACCGCCTTTGGTGGCACCGGCCGGATCGATTGGGCCGTTGTTGCCGATAATGCCACAGGCATTGCCATAAATGCTGGCCTGCAGACAGACCGTCGAGACGCCATAGCGCGGTTTGAAGTCTTCGAATTCCGAACCATCGATGAAGCGGGCTACCAGCTCTCGCACATCGTAAGGTTTACGGTAATCGATCGGAACCAAGCCGGCGATTTCGTCAGGATCATGATGTGGTGCAGCAAAGGGTTTGCGATCGCGTTTAGGACAAGCTTTGTTCCAGTCCAGTTTTTTGATCAAACTGCGGGCGATCAACAGGCCATGCGCATCGTCTTCGGCGGTATATTCGACCAGTCCTGAAATCGTTGCATGCATCTCGGTGCCGGCTAATTCTTCTTCGTCGGAGATTTCACCGGTGGCGGCGCGCACCAACGCCGCACCGCCCAAGGAAGCCCGACCGCGCCCTTTGACGCTGATGACATAATCACTCATCCCTGGCATATAAGCGCCGCCTGCCGTTGCCGGTCCGTGTAATACTGTGATGGTTGGAATGCCGGCTGAGCTCAACAATGCCAATCGATAGAAGATGCCACCGCCATTGGCCCAGGATTCGACTTGATATTGCATCAGATTGGCGCCGGCGCTTTCAACCAGGTGGACGAACGGAAGTTTGTGGCGCAACGCGACGTCCAAACTGGCGCGGATTTTTTGCCCGGATTTCTGGGTCGAGGCACCGGCATTGATACCGCTATCGTCGACATAGACCAGGCAACGGACACCGTTGATGAAGCCGATGCCGGACAATGAACTGGCGCCAGGGATTGTTTTGCTGCGGTCGTCGGTGTCGACCATGTAATTTGCCAGGCCATAAAGCTCAAGATACGGCATGCCGGGATCTAGCAAGCGGAGCAGCCGTTCCCGGGGCGTCAATTGACCACGCTCTTCAAAACGCGCGCGGCGTTTTTCCGACGCTGCTTCAGCCCGGCCTTTGATTTCATAATAGTCCGCCATCAATGACAGCATGTCCTGTCGATTGGTGGCGAAAGTCTCTGTATTGGGGTGGATTTTGGTCGCAAAAACGCTCATCAAAGCTTCTCCGCCATCGCACGTGGAATGGGAATGGGGTGATCTAGCAGAATTTGGGCATATCCTTTGGCCTGAGCGTCGTTACGTATACTGGCAACACCACCGCCGCCCAGAACGTCATCCAGCAGGAAATTTATCGCATTCGGACCGGGCATCAGAAAACGCGCGACCTTGCCTTCGAGGAAATGGGCATAGCGATCGGCAATCACGTCTTCGCTCAGGGCGGACCAGATATATGGCAGATAGGCTGCATCGCGGGCAATGATCCCAACATTGGCTTTGTTGCCTTTGTCCCCGCTGCGGCCCCAGGCAAGCTCGATCAGTGGTATTTCGACAGCATTGCCTTCAGCCGGCAGATCAGGAGGTCCTTCAGGGCGTTCTATTAGGTTTTCATCAAAAATATCGGTCTTTTCGGGCGTGAAGGAGATCTGTTTATCGCCCAAGTCGATAGCGATCTTAATTTCGTCTTTTTCGACCAAAAACGAAAACAGTCGCACGACAGGGGAGGGTCTTGCGCGTCCGCCACCGGAAAATCCGGATAGACCGGGGGGTGTGGCCAGACCAAGGCCGGTCGCTTCTTTCAACAATATTCCAATGGCCGCCGCTTCGGGGTGTTTGGCGGCAAATTTCAGAACCACTTCGCGCGCGCCATTGATGTGGCGATGGGCACCAAACTGACTTTCTGCGCCAATCACTTCGACGCTGGTTTCACTAAAGTCCCCCAGGTTGCTTGCGCGCAAGGACGCGCGGGCGCGTTTGAAGGCGGCGTTCGCATAGGTTTGCGCTTTTTTGTCCGCATCAATGCCATAGAAAGTCATGGTCGACCCGCCACGAAAACCGTCGGCATAAGTGGCGCTGACTTTATAGGTAGAAGTGGCGGGATAACCCCGAGTGCCAACGACTTTGACCCGATTGTCAGCAATCTGGCTAATCTTTACGTCAGAAAAGTCACAAACCACGTCCGGGACAATATAGGCTTGTGGATCGCCGATTTCATACAACATTTGTTCGGAGATGGTGCCGACATTGACGATACCGCCGGTGTCCTCCGGTTTGCTCATGACGAAACTGCCGTCGGGGGAAATCTCGCCAATCGGATAGCCAATATGATCGATGCTGTCGGCGACAAGATGCCAGTCTGTGAAGTTGCCGCCGGTAGCTTGTGGACCGCATTCGAGCAAGTGGCCGGCTAAAGTTCCACTCGCGAGTTTGTCCCAATCGTTCGCGTTCCAGCCAAATTCGTGGATGCAGGCACCAAGGGTTACGGCGCTATCGACAGCGCGACCAGTGATGACGATATCAGCTCCTTCAGCCAACGCCCGCGCGATCGGGAAGGCGCCGAGATAGGCGTTGATACTGGCCAGTTTTTCGCGCTCGGGAAACCCTTCACCGGAAAACATTTCGGTGGCGTCCAGTTCGTCCTTGCGCGCCAGCAAATCATCGCCTTCGATCACGGCAACTTTCAGGTCGAGGCCCTGTTCGGCGATCAGGGCCCGCGCCGCTTTGCCACAAGAGGCCGGATTGACGCCGCCCGCATTGGTAATCAACTTGACACCTTGTTTCGCGATCTCTGCCATATTGTCCTTCAGGACGACGGAAACAAAGTCGCGGGCGAAGCCGGCATCGGGATCTTTTGCCCGCGCCCGCGCCATAATCGACATGGTGATTTCAGCCAGATAGTCATAGACGATGTAGTCGAGCCCACCAGCTTTCAGAAATTGCGGTGTCGCCATGGCGCTTTCGCCCCAATAACCACAGGCGCCGCCAATGCGGATGATTTTGTCGCTCACGTGCTTATCCTCATTCCTCGTTTTTTGTCGTTAAAGTGCTTCATACTTGCCGGCGAGAAAGCCATCGCGGAGCGCAAACTTCTGTATTTTGCCGGAACCGGTGAGCGGATATTCCGTCACCGAAAACCAAACGGACGGTGTTTTTTGCGCCGCCATGTGGGATCGGCAATGTCCTCGAAGTATCTGGACATCGACGGCCTGGCCAGATTCGGGGCGAACGAAGCAAGCGACAATTTCCCCCCATTTCTCATCCGGTAATCCAACCACTGCGACTTCGGCCACATCGGGATGCTCAAGCAGAACGTTTTCGATCTCTGCCGGGAACAGATTTTCGCCGCCGCGTATGATCATTTCCTTCACCCGTCCGGTTATCCTTACATAACCGCGCGCGTCCATAGCGCCAAGATCGCCGGTGTGCAGCCAACCGTCGTTATCGATGGTCTCCGCCGTCGCTTCATCATTGGCGTTATAACCGATCATGTTGCAATAGCCCTGCACACAGATTTCTCCAACAATGTCGATCGGTACAATTTTGTTGTCGTCGACGCTGCGGATGGATATGGCGGTTTGCGGTAGTGGTTGGCCGACGCTGTTGCAGATATCGTCAAGTGTATCATCATGATGGTGTTGGGTGACCACCGGCGACGTTTCGGTTTGTCCGTACACGGTTTCAAATTCACAATCGAATGCCTGGCGTACCCGTCGTACTAATTCTGGCGCCACCATCGAGCCACCGGATATCGACATCTCCACCGATGACATATTGCGCGGTTCATGCTCCAGTACTTCCAGCATTGCAACCAGCATTGTCGGGACGCCGACCGAAGCGGTTACACCTTCACGTTCAGTGACCCGGAGGACCATTGCTGGATCGAAGATTTTGACCATCAACATACAACATCCGACTTGCAGGCACCCAAGGGCAATGACAGCGCAGCCGCTAGTATGAAACATTGGCATATAATTGGCGTAAATTGAGTTCAGATGTATCTTACTGCGTTCTGCGACCAAACGCGCATTGTTGGTGAGGCCACGGTGATGAAGGACGGCCCCTTTGGGAAAGCCAGTGGTGCCTGAAGTATATTGAATCTGCGCAGCGTCATCGGGCGAGGCTAGGTATAGCGCGGGCGCACGGTCGCCTTTTCGTTGCATGGCTGCCGGATCGTTCATATCGACAATCTCGCGGACAGCAGACAAGCCGTCACAGGCCTGCGCCGCGATATCGGCCATTGGGTTGCCACGATAACTTTCGACTGTGAAAAGAGCGGCCGATCCTGATTGTTCCAAAACGTAGCGCAATTCCGGTGTCTGATAACCTGGATTGGCGGTTACTAGAACCAAGCCGGCAAGGGCGCAGGCATATTCAACAATAAGCCACTCGGGAATGTTTGGGGCCCACACGACAATCCGTTCGCCCGGCGCAAATCGGGTCGACATAGCTAAAGCTAGTTCTTCGCTATCGGCCAATAATTCACGGTAAGTCCAAGCTCGGCCGCTTTCACCTTCCATGCCGATTTCGAGCATCGCTCTGGCTTCGGGATGAAGCGCTGCCGTCTTGCGTAATAGTCCACCAACGGTTGTTTCTTCAATCGTGGCGTCTTCCTGCGCAGGAACCAGGGATTCTGTCAGTTGAAACTGATACATAGGTTTACCTTCCCTTGCGTGGATATCCGCAACCGACTTTGGTTCAGCCTTGAGGCAATTCTTGGCGGCAACTAATCTTGTAATTGAAGCATATTCAGTTATAATGAGTCAAGATCATTTATTGAACATGACCCTTTCAAAAAGAGGATCGAATGCGAACTTCCTTTGAAAATGAGGAACCCAGAGCGTACCGGAAACCCGTGCGCCGGTTCCATAAAACTGAAGCGTTGCAGATATTGGACGGCACCGACCTTCTGCCTGGGAATTCGGTCGAACGCGCCTATCCGGAAGTCAAAGTGATGGCGATCGGTGTCGAGTCCGGGGAAATAAGGTGTGATTTGACCGTTCGCGAAATGGGACTTCGATCATGAACGAAACCCGAACAAGAACGCGCCGGCAACGCGTTGAAGAAAAGGAACAGGCAATCATCGCCGCGGCGCGGGCTGAATTTCAAAAACATGGCTTCGAGAAAGCCAAGATTGCGGGCATTGCCAAACTTGCTGGCGTTGCCGAAGGCACCGTCTATCTCTATTTCGAAAACAAGAATGCGTTGCTGATGGCGGTGGCGACAGAATTCTATGGTCGCCTGACCGATGATGCGGCCGAAGGGATTAAGGGACTGGAAGAGACTGTGGAACGTTTGGAATTCCTGGCGCGGCACCATTTTGACCGGGTGTCGCAGGAATGGTCGATGTTAACAATGGCAATGACACCTCATAAAGTATCGGCGGAATATCGAGATACAGAGGGTTATCAATGGAACCGGACATACGTGGAAGTGTTTGACCAAGTGATCCGTGACGGCATCAATCGTGGCGAAATTCGCCAAGACGTCCCTTTACCTGTGATGCGGGATGTATTTTACGGCGGCCTTGAATATGGGACACGGACCCTGCGCTTGCATCCGAGAAAAACCGATGTTGATGAGATAATCAACCATTTCATGCGCCTGCTGACGTCGGGCATGTTCGTCACCAATGCACAATCCAAGTCAGAACGATCTCAGTCGTTGGATCAAATCACCCGTCGCCTTGAAAGCATTGCCAACCGTCTCGATCGATAGTTAATCCAAGGGAAAAATACTCTCCCGTTAAAATGCTAGTTGCCAAAAGCTTGTTAAGTTGGCAGCAATAAGATTGAACGAATAATAATCATCGCGACGGGAGATCGGCTTTGCCACTTATCGGAAATTGGAACTACCCAACCGCGATGCGCTTTGGCGCCGGCCGCTTGTCGGAGTTGGGCGCGGCATGTCGGGATTTGGGGTCGCAAAATCCTCTGATTGTGACCGATCCAGGTTTAGCTGCCTTACCGATGATCGCGGAAGCGGTTGGTTATCTTAAGGCAGCTAGCTGTTCGGTTGCGGTGTTTTCGGCGATCAAAAGCAATCCGACGGGAGAGAATGTTACTGCAGGATTGATGGCGTATCGAGATGGGGGCCATGACGGTGTTATTGCTTTTGGCGGCGGCAGTGCTTTGGACGCCGGCAAAGCGATTGCCTTAATGGCCGGGCAAAGCAGACCATTATGGGATTTCGTCGACGTTGGCGATAATTGGACCCAGGCGGATCCAGAAGGCATAGCGCCAATTGTTGCCGTCCCGACGACCTCTGGAACTGGTTCGGAAGTTGGCCGGGCGTCCATCATCACGGATATGGACAAGCACGTGAAGCAGATCATTTTCCATCCGAATATGCTGCCTGCTGTCGTCATTGCGGACCCGGCTTTGACCGTGGGCTTACCGGATTTTCTTACCGCCGCAACCGGCATGGACGCATTGTCCCATAATTTGGAAGCGTTTTGTTCACCAGGATATCACCCCATGGCCCGCGGCATTGCAGTCGAAGGCATTCGCCTGATCAAAGAAAACCTTCTGGTCGCCGTAGCCGATGGCGACAACATCGAAGCACGCAGCCAAATGATGGCGGCATCTTCCATGGGTGCAACCGCTTTTCAGCGTGGCCTGGGTGCCATGCATGCGCTCGCTCATCCGTTGGGCGCACTTTATGATGCTCATCATGGATTATTGAATGCCATTGTCATGCCCTATGTGTTGCAAGAGAACCGTGCCAAGATTGAAAGCGACATCGCTTGGCTGGCCAATGCGATAGGATTGTCCGGTGGCTTCGATGGTTTTATGGGTTGGATCCTGGCGTTGCGGTCGGAGATTTCGATCCAGAACTCACTTGCCGAGATAAACATTGACGAGGCCCAAGCTGAAAAAGTCGGAGCCATGGCTGAGGTCGATCCGTCAGCCGGCGGCAATCCCATTCAATTTACGGCAGAAGAATATACCGCTTTGTTCCGTCGGGCTGTTTCGGGTGAACTTCGGTAAAGGGGAAAATAAATGCTGCGACCACAAGACGTCAAAACCGCCGCTGATGCGCAAAAAATTGTCGAAGAAAGCGACCATGATTATGTCAAAGTCGGCGTCTTCGACGTCGATGGCATCATGCGCGGTAAATATATGCACAAGGATAAGTTCATTTCCGCCTTGAAGGGCGGCTTTGGCTTCTGTGATGTGGTGTTGGGCTGGGATTCGAATGATCAGCTCTATGACAGTGCGAACTATACTGGCTGGCATACGGCTTATCCTGATGCCTGGGTCCGGATCGTGCCAGACAGTTGTCGTGCAATTCCATTCGAAAACAATATGCTGCTTTTCCTTGGTGAGTTCGATGAAGCGGCCGAGGCGATCTGTCCCCGCGGTACTTTACGCCGGGTTCTCGATCGCGCCGATGAGATGGGCTTCGAAGTTGAAGCGGCTGCGGAGTTTGAATTTTTTCTATTCGATGAAACACCAAACTCCGTGCGCGAGAAGGGGTATCGCAACCTAAAAAATATTTCGCCTGGCAATTTCGGCTATTCAATGTTGCGAAACTCGGTCTTTGCCGAATTTTATCATGAATTACTTAATCTTTGCAGCGATATGGGTTTTCCAATCGAAGGACTGCACACAGAAACCGGTCCCGGCGTGCTGGAAGCAGCGCTGCAACATAGCGGCGCTTTGCAGGCGGCGGATCGTGCGGCTTTGTTTAAAACCTACACCAAGATTTTGGCGGAGCGGCGCGACTGGATGGCGACCTTCATGGCCAAATGGTCGCCCGATTGGCCCGGACAATCCGGCCATTTGCACGTCTCCCTGAAGGGAAAAGACGGCGCCGCAGTTTTCTACGACGACAGCAAAGAAAAATCGATTTCAGACCAGATGCGATGGTTCATCGGTGGGCAGCAGGCGTTGATGCCGGAGTTCCTGTCAACGGTAGCGTCAACGGTCAATAGTTTCAGCCGCTTGATTCCCGGTTTTTGGGCTCCGACCGCGGCTAGCTGGGGGATCGAAAACCGCACCTGCGCCTTACGCGCGATCACCGGGTCACCAAAAGCACAAAGGGTTGAATATCGCGTCGCAGCGGCGGACATTAACCCCTATATCGCACTGGCAGCGGCAATTGGATCCGGGCTTTGGGGGATCGAACACCAAATCGAGCCGACAGCCCCGATTGAGGGCAATGCATATGACCAGACCTTCCCGGCCAAGTTGGGTTTTCCGGCGACACTATATGAAGCGGCGGGTCGCTTGCGGAAATCAAAGGCCGCAAACCAACTGTTTGGTAAAGAGTTTGTCTACCACTACACCCAGTCGCGCGAGTGGGAGGAGCGGGAATTCCGCAAAGCCATCACTGATTGGGAAATGGAACGCTATTTCGAGATCATCTAGCTCAGCATTTGTGCGTTTGCCGGTGAACCATCTTCGCCAACAAAATGACAAGCTACCCGATGGCCATCCTTGATTTCTCTGAGCGGTGGTGTTTCAGCCGTGCAAACCGCTTCCGCGAACGGACAGCGACCGGCAAACCGGCATCCGGTCGGCAGATCGATCGGACTAGGTGGATCGCCTTGTAACCGAACGCGGGCCTTTTTTTCCTTCATTTTTGGATCGGCGGACGGAACAGCCGACAGCAAGGCCCAGGTATAGGGGTGAAGCGGTTGGGTGAAGAGGGAAATTCGATCCGCCTGTTCGACCACCTGACCTAAATACATCACCGCGATTTCGTCGCACATATATTGTACGACGCCCAGATCGTGGGAAATGAACAGGTATGTTAGGCCAAATTCATCTTGTAGTTTGCGCAATAGGTTCAGTATTTGCGCTTGGATCGCCACGTCGAGGGCGGAGACTGGTTCGTCACAAACGACGAGTTCTGGCTGGGTCGCCAAGGCGCGGGCGACGCCAATGCGTTGTCTCTGGCCGCCGGAAAACTGGTGGGGAAAGAGGGCACGTTGTTCCGGCCGTAAACCGACTTTACTCAATAGTTCCTTGACCATCTCGTCCCGTTCCGCGGGCGCGCCAATATCCATCAGATCCATCGGCTCCCGAATGATCGCACCGGCCCGCATGCGCGGATTGAGGGATGAATAAGGGTCCTGGAAAATAATCTGCATTTTTTTCCGCGCCAGGCGTAGGTCTTCGCCTTCAAGCGCATCTAGGCGAAGGTCGCCAAGGGTGATTTCTCCTTCCGTGATCGGTGCCAATCGCATCACCGCCAGGGCTGTCGTCGTTTTGCCGGAGCCACTTTCACCAACGATACCAAAAGTCGTCCCTTTTTTGACCGATACCGTGACACCATCAACCGCATGCACCTTCGCTTTTTCGCCGAACATACCTTTGCTTTTCAGTTCGAAATGAACTTTCAGGTCTTTGATGTCGAGCAGCAATTGATCGCTCATCATGCCGCTCCTTCAAGTTCAACGACCCAGCAGGCGACATTATGTTGCGGTCCGGCGACGTGACGTTGGGGCATTTGTTCGCGGCATTTTCCGATCGCTTGGGCGCAACGTGGTGCGAACGGACATCCCTGACCTAAGCTGGTCAAGGACGGCACAACACCTGGAATTTCCAATAACGGCGGTCTTTCTTTCGGTGGATCGGCATTGAGATGGGGAACGCAGGCAATCAGTCCTTTGGTATATGGATGTTTGGGATTGCTGAGAATTTCTTGCACTGGTGCGTCTTCGACTTTGCGTCCGGCGTACATTACGACGACCCGTTCAGTCATTTCGGCGATGACGCCCATATCGTGAGTGATCAGAATAATCGCCGCGCCGGTTTTTTCACGAAGCTCCCCCAACAGATCGAAAATCTGCGCCTGCACAGTAACGTCCAACGCAGTTGTCGGCTCGTCAGCGATCAAAACCCGCGGTTGACAAGCAAGCGCCATAGCGATCATGACCCGTTGCCGCATACCGCCGGACAATTGATGAGGATAGTCGCGAGCCCGGCGTGCGGCTTCTGGTATGCCAACCGCTTCCAACATTTCGACGGCCCAGTCCCAGGCATCCTGTTTGCTTTTGCTTTCATGCAGCATCACAGTCTCGGCAATCTGATCGCCGATAGAAAACACCGGGTTTAGCGAGGTCATCGGCTCTTGAAAAATCATCGAGATTTCATTGCCTCGGACTTCGCGCATCCGTTTCTCCGGCGCCTGCAAAAGGTCTTCGCCATTGTATCGGATGGTACCGCCGGCGATGCGACCAGGCGGTACGGGCACTAGGCCCATCACGGACAAGGCAGTCATGCTTTTGCCGCAGCCAGATTCTCCGACGATACCCAGCGTTTCGCCGGCATTTAGCGAAATATCCAGATCATCAATGACCCGGGCGACGCCATTTCGAGTATCAAATTCTACCCGCAGGTTTTCGATTTCCAGTAGAGGGTTCGACATCCTTATCTCTCCCTCAATTTTGGATTGGTGGCGTCATTCAGACCGTCACCGATCAAGCTGACGGCGAGAACCGTGAGGAAGATAAAGATGCCTGGGATAGTCACTGTCCACCAGGCGTCCATCAGGTAATCGCGGTTTGAACCAATCATGAAACCCCAGCTCATCACGTTTGGATCGGACAAGCCTAAGAAACTCAAACCCGCCTCGAACAAAATCGCCACGCCGACCGTTAACGCCGATTGCACCACCAAAGGCGGCATGGCGTTCGGCAGAATTACCATCCAGATGATGCGACGGTTGCGCGAACCAATGGACCGCGCGGCCTTGACATAATCGAGATTTCGAATACGCAGGAATTCCGAGCGTGACAAACGCGCGACGGCCGTCCAACTGACAATGCCGATGGCGATCGCGACGGTCGCAATCGACGGTGTGAACAAGGCAACAATCACCATGGCGAATAACAGCGTTGGTAGGACTTGAAAGAACTCCGTCAAGCGCATCAACACGTCATCGACCCAGCCGCCATAATAACCGGCTAACGATCCGACGGAGATGCCGATAATGACGGTTATCAGCGCTGCTGAGGCGCCTACCGCTAAGGTGGCACTGCCGCCATGGATGATGCCGGCCAATATATCGCGGCCAAGATAATCTGTGCCGAATAGGGCGTTTTCAGACCCTGGCGGCGACAAAGGTGCCCAAACAATGTCAAATGGATCGACTTGATAGAACGCCGGAATAATGAGTGTCAAAACCAGAATTGACAGCAACATGGCCAAACCAAGGATCGCCGCGGCGTTTTTGAAATACATCCGAGCCGCTTCAACCAATGGATGCTCAATCTTGGCGATTTCGATTTCAGCTTCGAATTCGGAAGTGGAGTTTGTTTGTGTTTCGCTCATCTCTCACTCCTCCGCTTATGATTTGGCGCCCACGCGGATGCGCGGGTCGATCAAGTTGTAAGTCAGGTCGGTGAGCAGATTGAAAATTATCACAACGACCGCGGAGAAGAACAGAATACCCAAAATAGTCGGGCCATCGCGGCGCAAAATCGCCTCCAACGCGACAGTGCCGAGGCCAGGCCACGTGAACACTGCCTCAACCAAAACCGCACCTGAAATTATCTGCGCGAATTGCAGTCCAGCGATCGTCACAAGTGGGATCAAGGCATTGCGCAAGGCGTGTTTATAAATCACGACCCTTTCACTTAGTCCTTTGGCTCGGGCGGTGCGAACATAGTCGGAACCCATCACGTCCAACATGCTGGCGCGCGATAGTCGGCTATAAAAAGCCAAATAAATCAGTGACAAGGACACAACCGGCAATATCATGTGATGCAACACATCAATATAATAGGCGAGGGATCCGGCTTCGATCGACGGATCCGCCATACCTGCGGGCGGAAAAATCGGAATCATCGAGGCAAATCCGATTAACAGCATTATGCCGGTCCAAAAGACCGGGGCGGAAAATCCGACCAGCGATAAAATGGTAATAAAATAACTGAACAAGCCGTTCGGTTTGCGGGCCGCAATGACGCCAAAAATGGTCCCCACAACGAGGGCAAGACTTAAGGCCGTGATCACCAACAGCAGAGTTTGCGGCAAGGCTTCCCAAATCAGACCGGCTACCGGGGCATTATAGAAAAATGAATAACCCAGATCGCCTTGCGCCACCTTACTGATATACAGGAACATTTGCTCATACAAAGGTTTGTCGAGGCCGTACTCGGCTTCGATTTTTGCCATCACTTCCGGCGTGATGCCACCCATTTCGCCGGCGATTGTGTCGACAATCGAACCGGGCGCCAGGTGAATGAGTAAAAAATTCAAAACGATGACGGCGAGCAACAATGCGATTGCATTAAATAGCTTTTTTGCCACGATCACCACAAAGTTCATTCTGAATATCGCCTTCGCCTGAAAATTCAAAAAGGAAAAACAATATGTAGAATTAGGGCCGACTTTCGCCGGCCCCTATCCCGTGTGCTTGGCTGACTAGTTCAGCTTATAAATTCTGTCTAACGGATGGGCTGTGCCCCAAACCGTATCCGGCACACCGCTGACAGTCGTATTGTTGTAAACCGAGTGATAAGGCACCACGTTGATCCAATAGACAGGCAACTCATCGACGACGATTTTCTGGAAGTCCTGATAAAGCGCTTTTCGCTTATTCAAATCCAACTCCACTGCCGCTTTGTTCAACAGATCGTCAACTTTCGAGTTGGCGTAGTTTTGTGTATTCGACCAGATCACGCCTTTTACGATATTCGACGATAGATAAGTCCGGTGTACACCAATCACCGGATCGCCCCAATTGAAGGGAACGTCCATCGTCATGTCGAACTCGTAATTGCGTACATAGTTCGCCCACGTCGGGAAATCTGCGGAGGTGCGAACTTCCACTTTGATACCGATTTTCTTGAGTTGCGGCTTCAGATACTCAGCAATTTGCTTCTGATTTTCATCAATCGCCGCGGCCGGCAAATAGTCGACCTTGAGGGAAAACCGCATACCATCGGCGTCTTTTTTATAGCCGGCATCGTCAAGGATTTTGTTCGCTTTGTCCAAATCGAGGTCATAGTGTTCGACCTGATCGGTATAGTGAGGTGTGCCAGGAACGATCGGTCCCGTCGACGGCACCGAAAAACCGGCGTGCAGCGCTTTGGTGATGAAGTTCCTGTCGATAGCGTGCGCGATCGCTTTGCGAACACGCACATCGCTAACCGGCTTACGCAACAGATTGAACGCTAGCCAATTGTTGGGTCCAATTGCAACATAGTGATCTGATGTTATGGTCAGTTGTTTGGATTTTTTCAGGCGGGCCAACGTTCGGGTACTACTGGCCCAATGCATCATATCCGCCTTACCCTGTTCCATCGCAATGACCTGGCTCGCCACTTGGCCGAAGTTTTGAAAGACGATTTTGTCCAGATAAGCAGGCTTACCAAACATATTCGGGTTCCGTTCCAAGATGATATGCTCGCGCTTTTTGAATGTCTTCAAGATAAACGGACCGGAACCGACGACGTCTGTCGTATTGCGTGGATGCTTTTTGATATCTTGTCCATCACCGTAAATATGTTTCGGTATGATCGCCGATAAGGGTGCAGTAAGCGCCAGCTTCAATGCGGGATGAGACTGTTTGAGACGCAGAACAACGGTATGAGGGTCTGGCGTTTCGACATCTTTCAACGGACTGAACATTGCTTTAAACGGGTGGTTGTCGCGGTTGGCTATCAATGAAAACGCAACATCTTCGGAGGTAATGTCATGCCCGTCATGAAACTTGGCGCCTTTCACCAAATTCATTGTGACGGACAAGCCGTCGTCGGATATTTTCCAATCTGATGCCAAATAGGGGTGCGAATTGAACTTGCCGTCAATGCGGGTCAAAGTTGCGAATAGTTGTGCGCCTGGAACCATTGTCGCGACGCCGGATTGCACCGCGGCATTAAAATGCCGCGGGTTCGCCGTATCTATTACAGTCAAAGTGCCGCCTTGCTTCGGTTCGGCCGTCGCGGTCGAGATCGCTACAGTCGCCGCTGTCAGGAGTGCTAAAGCACTGCACGCTAGATTGGATTTTTGTCTCATGAATATTCTCCCATATTCGCTTGAATAGATTGTAATTGAGAACTGGTATCGCCTCGACATTAACTGAAATTGTTAAGCTAAACAGATCGAGGTGTGTGCTGTAATGAGATGTCCTAGAATATCTTAAAACGTTGCGAAATCATATGTGCGCGTTCAAATGTTCTATAGGGCCAATTCCCACCATCTAACTAGGCCAGCGCTCATGAGAAGACTAATGATGCGCCTAATCGATTGAAATTAACTGGCTTTCCGTTTGTTTTGTTCTTTGTCGGTTGACGCTAACTGTTTTTTAATGATTTTCGCGAGTTTGCGAATGCCGTCTTCAATGCGGTTTTCAGAAATTGCTGAAAAGCCGAGCCGAAAATAGTTTTGCGGCGGCGTGTCGGCGAAAAAATGAACATCGCCTGGCTCTATGATGATCCCTTGCTCCAACGCAGTGTCGGACAGTAACTGTGAATCCAGTTCCTGCGGCCCTTCGACCCAAAAACTGGAGCCGCCGAATGTCGGGGTTGCAAAACTGGCGGGAAAGTATTTATCCAGCGCATCACGCATCGTCTGCCAGCGTTGATGATAAACTTTATGAATTCGATTGAGCAGGCTGTCGTAATGACCCTGTGCCAAAAATAGCGCCAAGCAACGTTGGTTATTTGCTGGCGGGTGTCGCAAAATCAAACGACGCAACTGGCGGGCTTCGGCAACTAATCGCGGCGGCCCGACTAAATAGCCGATTCTTAGACCTGGCGCTAAATTTTTCGACAGACTGCCGACATAGACAACCCGTCCTTCGCGATCCATGGATTTGAGAGCTGGTGTCGTTTCTCCGACATAGTTCATCTCACCCTCATAATCATCTTCGATGATGATAAAATCGTCTGCAACTGCCTGCTTTAGAAGCTCGACGCGCCTTTCAAGTGGCATTGTCACGGTGGTCGGTGATTGGTGACTAGGCGTCGTATAGACGTAATCCAGGTTTTTCAGCTGGGCACCGGGAATCAAACCTTGCCCATCAATCTCCAATGCTGCCGTGCTACCGGCGCGAAGTTCAAAAATATTGCGGGCATCAGCGTATCCAGGATCTTCAATGCCGATTGTGCTGGTCTGCGAAATAAGTAGGCCAGATAATATCCAAAGCGCATTCTGCGCGCCAATCGTCACCAGGATTTCGTCGCTTTCGACAAATACGCCACGTCTTGGCAGGACACGGGTGCGTATTTGCTCCACCAACAGCATATCATCAGCGCCAAATTGATCATCCGACCATTCATCGACAGCCAATCGGCCCAATGCCTGTCGATTGCATTCCCGCCAAACCGCCAACGGGAAAAGGTCATGGTCCATTTGGCCATATATGAAGGGATAGGGAAAGTCCCGCCAATTACCGGGTTTGGTGATACTCCGTTGACTTGATGGACGACGCGCCAGCCGCTCAGACCAATCCACACTGGTTTGCACTGGCCTTAAGGAATTAGTGTTGGTTTTACGTGGTAAAATCCCACTTAAGTCCCTGGCGACGTAATATCCGCTACGTTCGCGGCTTTCGATAAAGCCTTGTTCCGACAATAATTGGTACACCAGAACCACCGTATTGCGCGCGACACCTAGTTGTTTTGCTAAGCGGCGCGTCGATGGCAGCATTTCGTCCGCCGCTAGTTGGCCGTGTAAAATGGCGTCGGAAATGTGCCGCTGCAGCTGTGACTGCAGGCTTTCGCCAATGCCGGGTTCGAGATGGAACAATAATTCTCTCATCTACGGATCATGCATTATTTTTGCGATCACTGCCAAGGGCGCTTGGTTCTACTAATTGTAACCAATTGGACCCTTTGCCTACTCAGGCTCTCTGCCTAAATTGTCCCGGTTACGAGAAACGGTGATGTACGCGGTTCAGGTCAGCGACCGTAACAACTTCACAGTGGCAACAATATCGTCAACGGTGGCGCCGCGGGAAAGATCTGCAATGGGTTTGGCAAATCCCTGAAGGATTGGTCCCAAAGCTTGGCCGCCTGAAAAATACTGCGCAATTTTATAACCAATATTCGCTGAATTAAGGTCTGGAAATATGAGCACATTGGCATTGCCGGCGACGCGACTTTCAGCGCTTGCTTTTTTTGTGGCGACAGCGGGTGAGATAGCCGCGTCAACTTGTAGCTCACCGTCAATAATGATCTCCGGCGCCTCTTCGCCAACCAACGTCAGTGCTTCTCGCACGATATCAATTTGCGGATGTTGAGCGCTGCCATGGGTCGAGAAACTCAACATTGCGACCAATGGGATTTCGGTCAAAATCCGCGCCGCCGTATGAGCGGACGAGATTGCAATATCAGCCAATTGGCGGGCCGTTGGCTCAACGTTCATTGCGCAATCGGCGAAGATAAATTGGCGGACGCCCTGGCCTTGAAAGTTGGGAATATCCATCCGAAAGAAACTGGATGCCGTCGTTATTCCAGCGGCCAAACCAATAGTCATTATGCCGGCTTCCAATACCCGCCGGGTCGGGTTGTCGGCCCCAGCGACCAGCATGTCCGCTTCGCCACGACGCACCAGCATGCCGGCAAAATAGAGCGGTTTCTGCATCAATCGACTGACGATTTTGGGATTTGTCGCACGTGGACCGGCAATGTATTCAGTGGTAAATTTTTCAAGCAATGGGCTTTCGGTCGGGTCGATCCAAGACATCCCATCGTCTATACCGTCCGGAGGCCGGCCAAGCAGAATAGGTTGTGCAATGCTCTCGTCCCGAAGCCGTCGCGCCGCCGCAATTATTCGGGGATCATTCCCTTCTGGCAAGACAACGGATTTAATGTCGGGCATTCTTCAACTCACATCTCTGCAAAGAAGCAGCGATCCTATCACCGCGCGCTTCCAGCGCAAGCATTCAAGAAACCTGCCAGGGAGATAATTTATGTCTGAAAGTGCGTCTGAAAAGAAAATTCATCGCGGCCTTATTGGCATTGAGTTTGATCGCACTACCACAACACGGATTGATGGCAAACAGGGCGAATTGCGGTATCGCGGTTACTCCATTCATGATCTAGCAGTACATTCGTCGTTCGAAGAAACCGCATACTTGCTGATGTATGGTAAATTGCCGACTTCCACAGAGTTAGGTGCGTTTGACGTTCAGTTGAAATCGGAACGGCACCTACCGTCGCCGATCTACGATATTCTAAGCGCGATGAAAGACGCCCACCCTATGGAAGCCTTGCGGACGGCAGTATCGGCGCTTGGCGCTTTCGATGCCGATTGCGAGGACAGCTCAGCCGACGCGATCTTGCGAAAGGGTATTCGTTTAAGTTCGCAAGTGCCGATGATTGTGACCGCGCACCATAATATCCACCAAGGACAAGATATTGTCGCAGCGAACCCCGACCTCAGTCATGCCGGAAATTTTCTTTATATGTTGAAAGGCGACATGCCGAGCGTGGAGGCAGCCAAACTGATGGACACGGATTTTGTGTTGCATGCGGAACATGGCTCCAACGCTTCTGCATTTACCGCGCGTGTCGTCACCGGCACGGATGCAAATTTTCATGCCGCAATGACGGCGGGGGTCGCAGCGCTCTCTGGCCCGGCCCATGGCGGGGCGGCCGAAGACGTCATGCGGATGGCCCGGGAAATCGGCTCGGCTGACAATGCTGCAGCCTATGTGAAGGAAAAGCGCCGCAACCGCGAGCCGATCACTGGTTTTGGCCATCGGGTCTATAAAGTAGAAGATCCACGGGCTCGCCATATGCGCGATGGGGTGGCCCGACTGGGCGAGGAAATGGGGCAACCGCAATGGTTCGAAATATTGCAGGCTGTGGTCGATGCGATGTCGCCCTATGCGCGTCATGGCGTCAATGTGAATGTGGATTTTTATTCCGGCGTTGCCTATCACTTGCACGGCATGCCGGAAGAGTTGTTTGTGCCTATTTTTGCTGTCGGCCGGGTGCCCGGCTGGACCGTGCAGGTCCTTGAACAATTGGAAAGCAACATTCTGATCCGGCCACTTCTGCGCTATGAAGGACCGGCGGCGCTTGACTATGTCCCCATTACAGAACGCTAAAACTTTGAAAGAGAATTGATTGATTATGAGCGAAATTCGTATCTACCAAGCCAAAAAAATCATCACCATGAATTCTGGACGACCGATTGCAACCCATGTTGCGGTGCGCGACGGTCTCATACTCGGTACCGGAAAGCTTGAGGATCTAACGGGCTGGGGCGATCACGTTGTCGATGACCGGTTTGCCGATAAAGTCATTATGCCCGGCATGATCGAAGGCCATAGTCACGGCATGGAAGGCGGGGTCTGGGAAGATCATTATACCGGTTCCTATGAACGCAAAGGTCCCGACGGGACCATCCATCCGGCATTGAAAAGTATTGACGAAGTTGTCGCCCATCTAAGCAAGGTCGAAGCGCAGATGACAGACCCGGATAAACCTTTGCTGGCTTGGGGGTTTGATCCGATATGCATCGGTGGTCCGCGCATGACGAAGGAGGATTTAGACCGAATTTCAACAACTCGCCCGGTGCTTATTATCCATGCCAGTTTTCACATCATCAACGTCAACAGCGCCGTACTAGAACGGGCCAATATCACCGCCAGCACTAATATCATGGGTATTGTTAAAAATGACGACGGGGATCCGTCCGGCGAATTGCAGGGGCAAGGTGCGCGCTTTTTGATATTTGAGTCTGTTGGTCGCAATCACTTTGATGAATATACAAAACCCGAATCGATGTGGCGATTTGCCCGCTCGGCGCAATTGGCCGGTGTGACAACGGCCACTGATCTTGCCAACCAATTGACCGAGAGCACCGTTAGCAAAATGCAAGCGTTGACCGATCTGGACGAATACCCATTGCGGATTGTACCGGCTTTCATGGCGAACGCCGTCAGTAGCGAAGAAGGCGTGGCGACGATGAGAGACCTGCTGCCAAGAAGCAGCGACAAATTTCGCATCGGACTGATCAAGATGGTCGCCGATGGCTCTATTCAAGGTTTCACGGCGCGTCTGAAGGATCCCGGATATTACAATGGGCACGAAAACGGCCTTTGGTATATCGAGCCCGATAAAATCCAACCGATGTTGGAAGCCTATCACGGGGCCGGCTTCCAAGTGCATGTGCATACCAACGGCGATCAAGCGACGGAGACCACATTAGATGCCATCGAAGGCGCATTGTGTAATTTCCCCCACAGCGATCCGCGTTTTACCTTACAGCATTGCCAAATGGCCCATGAAGCCCACTTTCGTCGGATGGCGCGTCTGGGTGTGTGTGCCAACTTGTTCGCCAATCACCTGTTCTATTGGGGTGATCAGCATTACGAATTGACCATGGGACCGGAGCGGGCGGAACGCATGGACGCGGCTGGCACGGCGAAACGTTTGGGGGTGCCATTCGCTATTCATTCCGATGCACCGATAACCCCACTTGCGCCCTTGTTTACGGCTTGGTGCGCCGTCAACCGAACGACGGTATCCGGTCGGGTGTTGGGCGAGGCGGAGAAGATCAGCGTTGAAGATGCATTGTTCGCAATAACTTTGGGGGCGGCCTATACCTTGAAATTGGATACGGAGATTGGTTCTATCGAAACCGGCAAACGGGCTGATTTTGTAATCCTGAACGACGACCCGTTAAGCGTCGATCCGAGTGAGTTGAAAGATGTACCAGTTTGGGGAACCGTGTTGGGTGGCAGGGTTTTTGATAATTCTGACATCGGCGTTGTATAAAAATAAACTCACTTGAGGAAAGGCCGCGCCAGCGCAAATGAATGTTTTGATGATGTATCGGTACGCAATCGAGCAGGAGGCGCGATTGCGTGACTTGTTGAGTGATCGGTGGATCGTGGATAGCTATGCCGATAATGCGCCAATAGATGAGCTCGAAAAAAAGCTGGCCTGCGCGAATGCCGTCATATCGCCACGATTTCCGACGTCTTTGCCGCCATCGCCGCAGCTTGGCTTTATCCAAAGTCCGGTCGCCGGCTATGACAATATTGATTTTGGCCGGGTGCCTGCTGACTGCCAGGTCTGCAATGTCTTTGAACATGAAATCGGCGTCAGCGAATATGCGCTTTCGGCGATGCTGGAATGGCAAATTCGCCTAAGTGCGATCGATCGCCGGTTTCGCGCCGGAAGCTGGGAAGATGGTGTTGCCGCCTTGGGGCCAACGCATGGTGAACTACACGGCAAGACAATCGGTATCGTCAGCGTCGGTCATATCGGTCGTGCCATAGCCGCCCGCGCGAAAGTTTTTGGAACGAAATTATTAGGCGTCACCCGGTCTCCTTCGAAGCAACCGGATTTCGACTGGGTCGGTGGCATGTCCGATTTGGCGGCGATGCTCCCGAAATGCGATTTTGTCGTTCTGGCTTGTCCGCTGTCGGCGCAAACGACCGGCTTAATAGACACTGACGAGCTGACTCGATGCAAAAGCAACGCTGTTATTGTCAATTTGGCGCGCGGGCCTGTGGTAACGGAAGATGCTCTATATCGGGCTTTGAAAGAAAATCGTATTGGCGGCGCCATTCTTGACGTTTGGTACAATAATCCAGTGGCCGACAGTTTGAATATTCGCCCATCAAGACATCCGTTTCATGAACTCGACAACGTTATCATGACGCCCCATTGCTCGTCCTGGTCGGAAGGTCTGTTAGAGCGACGGTGGCGGATCATCAGCCAAAACCTGGAAAACTATGCTGATGGCAAACCGCTGGTGAATGTAGTTCGCCGTCCGGATTGACAGCAATGTGCCTTAGGCCGCTGGATCTTCCACGAACCGCTGCCGACTGCTACGGACAGCCCCCGGCTCGATGGAATTCCAAATGTTGCGATATTGTTGCGCTAGCGGTCGGCTGTTCTCAGGTGCGAACCACAAACGCAGCAGCAGGCGATCATGCGATGCTTCGGCATCGTCATCGAAGGGTCTGCGTCCATGATAGACCGTGTGGTTATTGACAAAAACCATCTCGCCTTCTTCCAAACGGAAGCAAATATGGGTTTCTTCGGCAATTTCGGCGAGTAGATCCAATGCTTCGTCTTGCGCCGCACTCATCTCTGGTGCACCGGCGCGTTGGGCTTCTTCCACATAGGTGCGGGAATATTGGCTAGAGAAATAGTCCCCGACCCGGGTGAATACAGGCAAGGCGTAATAACGACCGTCGACCATTTTTTCTGTGGATTCATACATCCGGTGATAGTCCTGACAAAGCAGCGCATGCAAATCCGGCCGACGGCGCAGGATTTCATCATGCACGGTCACTGAACTCGCCAGTTTGCTTTCACCACCGTTGGAAGCGGTGCGGACGCAGAGCAAGGTCAGCGCATCCGTCCCATCCGTATGAAACCGTAAAGGGCCATTTGACCGGGCTTTTGCATAGGACGACAAAGGTTGTTTACCGTCCGAGCGATCTTCCGTCAGGTCATGAATTTGGTTGACGCCGGCAGAATTATCGCGGACAGACCACATTCGATCCCCAGCTCTATTCTGAACAACGGCAGGCGCAAAATTCACCCCAATGCCCCAATATATCAGCCGGATGTCATCGTCGCTCAAGCCCTCAATAGGGATGCCACGAAGCAGAGAAATACCGCGACCGATTTCTAGTTCGTTGCGGATTTGGACTAGTTTCTTAGCCAGTCGTGGGGTGACAAAATCTTCCTTCCCCAAGCTCAAATAGTCACGGCCTTTGACCCGTTCGAAGGCGGAGAGGATTTCGGCCCGATCGGTCTCGTCCAGCTCCAAAATCCAGCTTTGATCGGCTTCCAACTCTTCGGCGCGCCAGGCGGTCGGCCCGTTTATCGATCGCGCTGCACCATCATAGGCCGCACTCTTGGTAGTTGCCATTTGAACGTTCTCCAGATTGAAAATTCAACATGTGTTTATACACGCGGATCGATCATAAGTCATCATTAGGCGGACTTGATCCGTTTGAAATATCTTGCCGCCATTGTCATCCGAATATTGGCGATGTAGAACCATAGCAGCGGCGCCGCGGGCCCAGACATCGTCACCCCAGCGGTGGACGATGATTTCGGTATCGAATTGGTTATCCGATAATTGTAAAGCGCGGGCTTCTTCTTTCATCGGCCCGAACATGATCTCGCCAGCCCGCACGCCTTCGCCAGTGACAATGATCGCCGGTGGATTGAGAGTGGCGATAATGTTCCCCAGAGCGCGACCCAAGCGGCGGCCGGCGCTTTCGAAAACGGAAACTAGGGCCTCATCACCGGCGTGCGCGGCCTGCGTTACCCGCTCGATCTCGTCATGAAATAATTGTGGCGATTGATTGTAACTGTCCAATGAGAAATTGGGCATGACCTCGCGCAGAATGGCGTAGTCGCTGGCATAGGCTTCGATGCAGCCTTTTTGGCCACAGCGGCACAGCCGGCCATTATATTCGATTTTTGAATGCCCGAATTCAGGACCGATGCCGTTGCTGCCGCGGTAAAGCCGATCATGGGTGATCAGACCCATGCCGATACCGTGCTCAATCGTCACAACCGCAAAACTGGTCATTTCCCGTCCCTTGCCGAACCAGTGTTCAGCCAGGGTGATCAAGTTGGCATCATTTTCGATCAAGCTGGGGAATGAAAACCGTTCAGACAGCAATTGGCCGAAAGGCACATTATTGCGGTCGAATATCGGGCTCCAGTGACACATGCCGGTATCGTGGCTAACGTAACCGGGAATTCCGACACCAAGGCCGACGACCTGATCATCTTCCAAGCCGGCATCCGCCAGGCATCGGCGAACGCCCATTTCAATCAGGTCCGCGGCGACATCCGGGCGCTGCTCGGCACCAAACGGGATCGACATGGAATGCAGCGTGTCGCCACGAAAATCGGTAATCGCGCAGCTCATCAAGTGCAACGAAAGTTTAACCCCCAGGACGCAAGCCGTCTTCGGATTGATCTCCAGCATCACCCGAGGGCGGCCACGAGTTGCCCCATTGGCTTCGATAGCGGGTTGCTCGTGGATCCAGCCAATATCGATAAGGTTTTGTGTCAAGCCGGTAACAGCCGAGCGGCTCAGTCCTGTTGCCTTGGCGATTTCAACCCGGCTGATCGCACCGCGACGGCGAATGCTGTCGAGCACCCTGTAGCGACTGGATAGTGCCGGCTGCACCATTTGTTTTGAACTCCCTATCGATTTTTCGATCTGTAGCACATTCATTTAGTTCGAAACAATAACAAAATCAAAAACATTTTTGTGATAGCGAAGATCTTGAATAAATACTCAATTTAAAACTGTGTCAAAACTATCAATTAAAACAATATGATAAATGAAATTCAATGAAATGTTAGGCATGAATATCGATAAGAAAATCCTAATGGGTTGACTCTCTTTGCGACTTCGATCATAATTTGTTTAGTTCGATAACAAAATTAAAGATGAATTTGGCAACCAGACCAAACAAAAATGACCACAAAGCGTGGTTAATATGGGGAAGTCGAGATGAAAACAATTAAGGGTCCGGCGATCTTTCTGGCGCAATTCGCCGGTGATGACGCACCATTCAATAGTTTGGATTCCATAGCCGCCTGGGCTGCTGGCCTCGGATACCAAGGATTGCAAATTCCTTCCTGGGACGGCCGGTTGATCGATCTTGCGCAGGCCGCTGACAGCAAGTCCTATTGCGAAGATTTTCAAGCGACCCTCGACAAGCATGGTCTGGTCGTAACCGAATTGTCGACCCATTTGCAGGGGCAATTGGTTGCCGTTCATCCCGCCTATGACGAAGCCTTCGACGGCTTTGCGGCGCCGGAAGTGCAAGGTAATCCAAAAGCGCGGCAAGAATGGGCAGTCGATCAAGTGAAAAAAGCCGCCGCGGCATCGGCCCATATGGGTTTGACGGAGCATGCAACATTTTCCGGTGCGTTGGCCTGGCCTTATGTTTATCCATGGCCGCAGCGTCCGGCTGGATTGGTCGAGACGGCATTTGACGAGTTGGCAAAACGCTGGCGACCGATCTTGGATGTGTTTGACGGTGTTGGGGTCGATGTTTGTTATGAAATTCATCCAGGCGAAGATTTGCATGACGGCATAACCTTCGAGATGTTCCTGGAGCGGGTGGATAATCATCCCCGCTGCAATATTCTTTATGACCCCAGTCACTTCGTCCTGCAGCAGCTCGACTATCTCGACTACATCGACATCTATCACGAGCGCATCAAAATGTTTCACGTGAAAGATGCCGAGTTTAATCCAACGGGGCGCCAGGGGGTCTATTCAGGTTTCCAATCCTGGGTCGATCGTGCCGCTCGGTTCCGCTCCTTAGGTGACGGGCAAGTCGATTTCTCGGCAATTTTTTCCAAACTTGCCGCTTATGATTTTTCCGGCTGGGCGGTGTTGGAATGGGAATGCTGTTTGAAACATCCCGAAGACGGTGCGGCCGAAGGTGCCCCGTTTATTACTGATCACATCATCCGCGTGACTGAAAAGGCCTTCGACGATTTCGCCGACGGCGGCACCGACATGGATGCCAACCGCCGCATGCTTGGTATCGACTAGGAGCCAGTGATGAGTGAAAACGCCACTCTCGGACGCCGCCTTCGATTGGGTATGGTTGGTGGCGGGCGCGACGCTTTTATTGGCGGCGTGCATCGCATCGCAGCCCGCATCGACGATCGTTATGAATTGGTCGCCGGCGCCCTGTCTTCCGATCCGGAAAAAGCAAAGGCATCGGCGGCGGATTTATTGCTCGACCCCAGCCGGTCCTATGACAATTTCAATGATATGGCGAAGGCGGAAGCCGGTCGTGACGATGGTATCGACGTTGTTGCCATCGTGACGCCAAACCACATGCACTATCCTGCCGCGAAAGTTTTCCTGGAAAATCGCATCCATGTGATTTGCGACAAGCCGTTGACAACGACGATCGAAGATGCGGAAGCCTTGGAAGCGTTGGTGCAAGAAAGCGGACTGTTTTTTGGTCTCACTCACAATTACACCGGCTACCCCTTGGTCCGCCATGCCCGTGACATGGTCGCAGCCGGTGAAATTGGCACCATCCGCGTTATTCAAGTGGAATATCCGCAGGACTGGTTGGCAACTAAGCTTGAAGAAACGGGGCAAAAACAAGCCCAATGGCGGACCGATCCGACGCGCAGTGGTCCTGCTGGTTGTCTAGGCGATATCGGCACCCATGCCTATAACATTGCGCGGTTTGTTAGTGGTTTGGAACTAGACGAACTGGTGGCTGATCTTCATACGTTCGTAGATGGTCGTGCACTTGATGATCATGTTCAGATCATGATGCGCTACGTTGGCGGCGCCCGTGGCATGTTATGGTCCAGTCAAGTCGCCCCCGGCAATGAGAATGCTTTGAAATTACGCATCTATGGAGAAACCGGCGGCATCGAATGGCAGCAGGAAAATCCAAACACATTGACCTATACGTCACTGGGCGAATTGCCCCAGACGTTGACACGCGGCGGTCCAGGTTTGGGTGCAGCCGCTGAAAATGCGACCCGTGTTCCGCCGGGCCATCCGGAAGGATATTTGGAAGGCTTTGCGCAGATTTACCTCGATTGTGCGATCCAAATCGAATCCACGATATTGTCCCAGAATCCCCCAACCAGTGCGATGTTAGTGCCGACCGTATCGGACGGTGTTGATGGGATGCGATTTATCTCCCGCGCACTTCAATCCAGTGCGGCTGGCGGCATCTGGGTCAAGGTTTGAAGTCGCCCATGTCCAATGCAATTTATCCCAGCCTAAAAGATCGAGTGGTTTTTGTGACTGGCGGTGCGTCCGGTATTGGGGCGGCGACCGTCGCGGCATTTTGCGCCCAAGGTTCGAAAGTCAGCTTTGTAGATATCGATGAAAATGCGGCGGCCGGGCTTATCGCAGACGTTCAATCCAGCGGTCATGCACTGCCTCGATTTATTCATTGTGATTTAAAAAACATCCCGGCGCTACAAAGCGCCATTCGTAGCGTGATTGATCAGGACGGCCCGATCCAAAGTCTGATTAACAATGCTGCCAACGACGATCGTCACGAAATTGACGATGTGACGCCGGAATATTTTGATGATCGCATTGCGGTTAACTTGCGCCATCAATTCTTCGCCGTGCAGGCTGTCCACGATGCGATGGGAAAAGCCGGCGGCGGGACTATTGTCAATGTCGGCTCTGTTACCTGGATGGTCGGGCAAGGCGGTATGCCTATTTATTCCGCCGCCAAGTCCGCTGTCGCCGGCCTAACCAGGTCTTTAGCCAGGGACTTGGGACCGAAAAATATTCGCGTCAATTCGGTGCTTCCCGGCTGGGTTATGACCGACCGGCAGATTGACAAATGGCTGACGCCGGAAGGTGAGCGGGAATTGATGGCGCATCAGTGTCTCAAACGCAAATTGGTGCCGGAAGATCTGGCGAAGGTGATTTTATTTTTTGCCGCCGACGATAGCGGCATCTGCACCAACCAGAATTATATCGCTGACGGAGGCTGGGTCTAGACGTGGTCGACGTGCGCTGCATTTGGGAAGCTGAAGCGACGCTGGGTGAAGGGCCGGTTTGGGTGGCACGGGAACGGGCACTCTATTGGGTCGATATAAAATCTTGTCTTGTGCATCGGTATGAACCTGGAAACGCGACTCGGTCGACATGGTCTGCAGCGGAGCAAATTTCAGCCATCCATCCAGCAGCAAACGAGAATTTTATTGCCGCGACGCGTGATGGATTTGCGACTGTAAAATTATCTATCGGCAACATCGAGATAGACCCCCTCGGCGGGCCTGAGGCGGAGTTGGCCGGTAATCGCTTTAATGATGGAAAAATTGATCCCTGCGGCCGTTTTTGGGCCGGTAGCATGGATGACAAAGAGGTTGAACCGACCGGTGCACTCTATCGACTTGGCGCTGATCGGCGATGGGAAAAAGTTGATGAAGGCTACGTCATCACGAATGGACCGGCTGTAAGCGAAGATGGCAAGACGCTTTATCATACGGACACACTGAAAGGCATTATCTACGCTTTCGACCTGGCAATGGATGGCGCCATTAGCAGTCGTCGTACCCATATTCAAATCGATCCGTCGGAAGGTCATCCTGACGGCATGACCGTCGATGCGGATAACTGCTTGTGGGTGGCTCATTTTGGTGGTTGGCGGCTTTCCCGCTTCGATCCGGCTGGTGAGAAACTGTCAGAGATAAAAATGCCGGTGTCGAATATCACCAGCTGTGCCTTTGGTGGCGCGGATATGGAGCAGCTATTCATTACTACAGCGGTAAAAGGTCTGGATGACCGCGCTTTGGAAAAACAACCCTTGGCGGGTGGACTGTTTGTCTGCACGCCGGGTGTGCGTGGATTGCCGGCCTATATATTTGGTGAGGTTGGTTGAGATGGTATCGATAGCAAGTGCCGCATCGTCAATATTCACTCAAACGAAAAGCGACCGTCGTGGAAATCGTTTCTTTGGCGCTCAAGACGCGCATACCGGTGCTCGCTTGGCCCGCACTTGCCGCATTAAAAGCGTCGGTAATGTGAGAGACCGGTTCGACGCAGAAGAACTCTTCGCCTGCTGGAGCGTAGACAAGAAGATTGTCCAGCACGTCGTCGGCATTGATGCTCAACGCCAGGCGTCGCTCCGGCCAAGTGATGGTTGCTTGATCTCGCCAGTTGGTGAAAAGATTATCGCAGGCCATGCCACTAATCGGTACGCCAGCCGGCAAATCCCAATGCGTCGGCAAGCCTACCAACGTGGTCGGCATCCCCTGTGCGTCATTCATCCACACCCTATCCACCGTCGCCTTCAGTTTGGCACCGTGTGGGTCCGCAAAATAGGGGTGCAGGCCCAATCCAATTGGCATGTCGTCGGCTCCACTGTTCGTAACCGAGAGTTTCACTTCGATACCATCGTCGGCGATGACGATTTCCTGACTAGCGAAATACACGAACGGCCAGCCGTCAGTCCCGTTATGCGCATGCGACATTGTCAAATTATTATCGGTTTGGCTCATCACTTGCCATTCGCTTTGCCAGCCAAAACCATGAATGGAGTGAGGATGGTTGCCGAAGTTAAGTGGAAGGGCGACGTCCCGACCTTTGAAACTAAAGCGGCCATTGCGGATGCGATTGGAATACGGCAACAGCGGGAAACAGGACAGAGAAAGCGGGTCGCGAATTTGAATGCCCGCGTCGGCAGCCGGTCGAAAAACGTCGAAGGCAGTGCCAGGGCGATGATAGCGCCAGTGGCTAATGCCACCGCCGATTTTCGGTACCACGCCAATTTCATGGGAAGGGCTGCGTAAGGTAATGATGTCAGTCATGTCATATGTTTTATTGCGTTCTGTTCAAGTTAGCATGACTGATGTGTCTATGGGAGGGGCCCATGGCGCAACTTATCGTCGATAATGCCCATAAGTCATTTGGCGACACCCGTGCTTTAACGGGGATGAGCTTCGAAGTCGAGGACGGCGAATTTTATTCCCTGATCGGACCGAGCGCGGCCGGTAAGACGACGACGCTTAGGGCGATTGCTGGGTTGGAGAAACTGGATTCGGGTACTGTAACGTTCGCCGGGGAAGATTTTACCGACGCCCCGGTACAGGGCCGGCCGATGGCGATGATTTTCCAGACATTTGCGCTTTATCCTCATATGACCATTCGGGAAAACCTTGCCTTTCCATTGCGTCAACACAAAGTCGAACGAGTGGAAGTCGATCGCCGAGTAAATGAAATCGGCGAGCTGCTGAAGCTTAGCCATGCTCTGGACCGTAAACCAGGCACAGCGAGCGGCGGCGAACAACAACGGATCGCGATCGGTCGCGCTCTTATACGACAGCCGCAATTGCTGTTGATGGATGAACCATTGACAAATCTTGATGCCAAACTGCGCCACGATACCCGAGCCGAGTTTAAACGCCTCCACCGCGAACGTAACATCACGATCATCTATGCAACGCCGGATGAGTTGGAAGCGCTCACGATGGGCGAGCGGATTGGTGTGATGGAGGCGGGCCATATGGTCCAAGTTGGCTCGCCTGACGAAGTTTATGAAAGTCCAGACAATGCATATGTCGCTGGTATGATTGGCTCGCCACGACTGAATTTGATAAATGGCAGCCGTAAAGGCAGTGATGTCGCGCCGTCGGTCGCCGTCCCGTTTGGCGAATATGCAGGCGGCGATTGGAATACGGCGCTGAAGGAATTTCCAGTCGGGACTGAGATTACGTTCGGAATCCGCCCTCATGAAATAGTACCTGTTCGTAATGATGAAGAGATTACCGGTCCAACATTCGAAAGCGAAGTTCATCTGATTGAACCGATCGGCGATGTAGTTATTTTGGATTTGGATGCCAGCGGCACAAAACTGCAAATCGTGCTGCCGGAAGAAGAAGCGATTGCGTATCGCCAAGGCGATCACCTGACTTGCAGATTTGATATCGCGAAGACACACGTCTTCGCAAAAGAAACCGGAACGGTAATTAGGTAGCCGTGCCGGAATAACAACAACACCTTGAGATTTAACTCAACAATAGATTGGAGACAGTGATGAAGACCATGTTCAAGAGAGGAAGTGGATTTGCTTTTGCCGCTGCTTTCGCATCGACGTTGGGGATTGCATCCTCCGCGGCACAGGCAAAAGACATTACTATTCAGATGGCAGCACCGGATTGGGGTCCGACCCGGTTCATGCAGGAATATGCCGACAAAACTTACAAGTCGCCGTCGGGTAACAACGTGAAACTGGCGATCGACTTCATCCCGTGGCCGAGTTTCTATGAACGCGTCGCCGCTTCGATGGCGTCGGGCGAAAAGAAGTACCAGTTGGTTGTTTCTGACAGTCAGTGGATTGGTACCTTCATTGAAGGCGGTCAGTTCATGAAGCTGAACAAATTTATCGATGCCGATCCGGAACTTGCAGGGATTTTGAAAGATGTTCACCCAGCCCTGACTGAGGCCTATGCAACTTATCCATATAAGTCGAAGAACATCTATGGCTTCCCGCAAATGCCGGATACCAAAGTGACCGTCTATCGAACTGATTTGTTCTGCGATAAGGGTGAGCAGGCCGCGTTCAAAGCAAAGTTCAACAAAACCCTGCCCTGCACTTATGAAGATTGGGACAAAACGGATTGGGGTACCTGGGCGAATATAGGTGAATTCTTCATGCGCAAATCCGGTGACAAACTTGCCGGTGCGACGTTAAGCGAAGATTTCCACGGTATCGCTTTCCAAGCCGGCAAAGGATATGATTTCTCATCCTGCCAAATCAATGCCTTCATTTGGCAAGGCGGCGCTTCGATTTGGGATGAATCTAACCAACCCAAAGCCCAGGCCCTCGGTGTTGTCAACTCTGACAAGGCTGTCGCGGGTTTCCAAAAGTACCTCGACTTGCTGAAATACTCACCGCCGATCGCGAAGACCGGTCAGATGGATATTTTTGCGATCAACGATCTTTATATGCAAGGCAAGGTCGCGGCGATCGTCAATTGGAACGCCGTGTCAGCAACCGCCAAAAATCCAAAGGTATCAACGGTTGCCGACAAGACCGGCTATGCACTGCCACCTGGCACATTGGACGCTAGCGGCAAAATGATCCGTTGGGATAATATCGGTGGACAACCATTTGTTCTCACCACTTGGAATTCTGAGGAAGTCAATTTGGAATCCCTGAACATCGTCAAATGGTGGTTGTCGAAAGATACCCAAACGAACTTTGCAAAAAATGGCGGCAGCTCCGCGTTGCAAAGTGTGATGAACTCATCTGGATATAACGACTTTGAGCCCTGGAACCGGGCCCATGTGGAATTGTTGAAATGGCAAAGAGATTTTTGGCACATCCCCGAATTCTTTGAGTTGTTGACGCAACAACAGGAAGAGTTTGACAAGGCGATTACCGGCCAAATCTCCGCTAAGGAAGCTATGGACAATATCGCCAAGTTCCAACAGACATTGCTAACAGAAGCCGGTCGTATCGAGTAAGCCGGCAGACCAAGGGTATATCGAATTATCGAGGCCGGGAATGGTTTTCGTTCTGACCGTTCCCGGCAACCTGGGATCCCATTTTTTTTGACATCTTTCTGACCGAGAAACATGATGACCAACGGAACTAAGTCATGAGTGGATTTGCAACCTGGTTAATGGATCCAAAGCGGCGCGGCGCATTGTTGGTCACCCCGGCGATCATCCTTTTGGTTGTCATGAATATTTTCCCGTTGATGTGGTCTTTTGGCCTCAGTTTTTTCCACTATAAAGCGTCGTCCATGAAACCGCCGCGGTTTGCCGGGCTATATTACTACGAAAAAGTCCTTTCCGATCCCGTGGTTTGGGAACGCTTTCAAACAACAGCGACCATCGTCTCTCTCAGTGTTTTCGTGCAGATGATCATCGGCTTCTCGCTAGCTTTGTTGTTCGCCAAGAAGTTTCCCCTGCGCCGCGAGATCCTGATGCTAATCCTGACGCCTATGATGCTGTCATTTGTCGCTGTCGGTGTATTCTTCAAACTGTTTTACGAGCCGACCTTTGGCGTCATTTCGCAGCTGGTGTTGTATTTCACGGGCGAGCCGATGATTATGCTGGCTACAAAATGGGGCGCCATTGCCGGTATCGTGATCGCTGATGCCTGGATGTGGTCGCCATTTGTAATGCTATTGGTTTTGGCTGGCTTGGTCAGCGTGCCAGACTATCTTTATGAAGCTGCCGAAGTCGATCGCGCTAATGCTTGGCAGCGCTTCAAGACGGTCACTTTCCCTTATGTCAAAGGGTTGCTGTTGCTGGCGCTATTGTTCCGGACGATCGAAACCTTCAAATTGTTTGATGTCGTTTATATTATCACAGCCGGCGGACCGGGTTCATCCACCGAAACGATTGCGGTTTTTGTCTATCGTATGGCCTTCCAGTTCTTCAAGACCAGCCAATCGTCAGCGCTTTCCTACATCTTGCTATTTGTCGTGATCGTGTTGACCAACCTTTATCTCTATGCCGTTAACCGGCGGGAACAGGAGGCCTGAATATGCTTGGAAAAGGCAGAAAACAACGGGCCTTGCGGGAAGCCGGTTGGGGCAGAACAGTCGTTTGTGGCCTTATCGGTTTTGTCTATTTTACGCCGGTTTTGTGGATGATCTTGACAGCATTCAAAAGTCGACAAGATGCACTTGCCACGCCGCCGAAGATTTTTTTTACGCCAACGTTCGAGAACTTTACCCGGGTTTTCTATCGAGTGACGACAGAAGGTGAACAATTGTCGACAGGGATGGGATTGTTCTTCTTCAATTCCATATTCATCGCCGGTGCCGGCGTTTTATTGGCGGCAGTTATTGGCACATTGGCGGCATATGGGTTTTCGCGCTACCCGTTGCGCGGCAACGACACTTATCTGTTTGTAATTTTGACGACACGCATGTTACCGCCGATCGTGGTGATCGTGCCGATTTTCCTGATGTTTCGGATTACCGGGCTCAGCGGTAGCTATATCGGTATCATCTTGCTCTACGCAATGTTCAATCTCGCTTTTTCGGTCTGGATGATGAAGAGCTTCTTCGACGAACTGTCATTGGACGTGGAAGATGCTGCCCGGTTGGAAGGAGCTAGCGAGATCAAGGTTTTTTTCAAGATCTGCTTGCCGCAATTGAAGGCCGGACTGGCCGCAACCGTGGTCTTCGCGTTGATCCTAACCTGGAATGAATTCCTTTTTGCGTTGCTGCTGACTGGGAGCGACACACGGACTGTACCGGTTGCAATGGCCCGTTCGATGGGAGGGCAATTGGGTGTCGATTGGGGCTTGTTGGCGTCGATTATCACCTTGTTCCTGATCCCTGTCTTTGTATTCACCTATTTGTTGCAGAACCATCTGCTACGCGGTGTCACATTTGGAACAGTCAAAAAATAGGGGCTTCGCTCATGGGTGCAATTAGAGTTGAAAATCTGACGAAACGATTTGGCGATCTGACGGCAGTGAACGCCGTCAACATGACGATAGAGGATGGTGAAGTTTTGTGTCTGCTTGGCCCTTCTGGCTGCGGCAAGACCACAACTTTACGGATGATCGCCGGTTTGGAACAGGAATCCGAAGGCAATGTTTATATCGGCGATCAGCGGGTCAACAACGCTCTGCCATCTGAGCGCGATATTGCAATGGTGTTTCAGTTCTACGCACTTTATCCGACCTTGACCGTTGCCGAAAACATAGGTTTTCCGCTGAGATCGGAAAGACTGGATGGCGCGGAGATTGATCGACGGGTTGGTGAGGTCAGTCGTGCGTTACAACTAGAAGAGGTCGCAGACCGCACCCCAAAGCAACTGGGTGAAGGTGAAAAGCAGCGGGTTGCGGTTGCCCGTGCCGTCGTCCGCGATCCCAACTGTTTCCTGTTTGACGAACCGCTTAGTCGCTTGGATATCACGTTGCGCCATACCATGCGCGGAGAGATCAAGGAGATTCTGAACGGCTTGTCGAAAGCGACGGTGATCGTCACCCATGATCAGCTTGAAGCCTTGACCATGGCAGACCGGATCGCGGTCATGCGCGCAGGGGGTATTGAACAGATTGCGTCACCGCATGATATTTTCGCAAAGCCGGCAAATCTATTTATTGCCGGTTTCATCGGTACTCCAGCGATGAATTTGCTGCCTGCAACCATGAAAGCGATCGAAGATGGAAAGGGTGTGTTTGAGACCTGCGGGCAAATGCTAAATTGCGACGTCGATCCGAAGGTCGCAACCATCGCGCCCGGCAGCACGATTACTTTGGGGATCCGGCCCCGTGCTTTTGAGTTAAAGACAGGCAGCGAAGCAGGTGGCCTATCGGTAGAAATTGATTTGATCGAGCCGATGGGGGCCGAAACCTTGATCCACGCTTATGCCGGCGACACGGATATTCGTGTGGTTGTCGCACGTTCCAAGCGCGTAGCGGTCGGTGAACGTTTGTATATAGTGCCGAAACCAACGCAAACGCTGGTTTTTAATTCTGAAGAAAGATTGGTGCAGTGATGAGCGAACTAGTTCGAAGCGGTATGACGCCTAAGCAAGCGAAAATCATAGAATACACCATCATCGGTGCTTGTGTGTTTTCCTTGGTTTGTATATTTCAACCGTTTAGTAAAATGCTGTTTTCGATCGGATGTATTGGCGTTGTGATTGCGGGCCTCTCGTTCAATTTGATTCCTTTTTGCCGACCCGGAGTGCCGATAAGCAAGGTCGTAAAGGTCGCTATTATCGTCATGGTCATCTTTGCGATTGCCGTCGCACTGGCATTGGTTTCGGCGTGGCTTTACGGTGTCTATTTGTCATCCAGTTCGTGAGCAGCACTTAGTCAAAATTGATTGGCGTGAAGACAATTGTGCCGAAAAAAAGGACCGGCGTGAGCCGTCCTTTTTCTGTTTTGACGCTGTGATAACTATTCTGCGGCGGCCTGACCCGCGGCCATATGGTCGGCGGGGTCTTTGTGGAAGCTGCCGTCTTTCATAATCCCGACCAAGCTGTCGGCGTCTTGCAAGATTGAAACATCCGTCAAGGGATTGCCTTGTACCAGTAGGATATCAGCTAGGAAACCTTCTTTGATTTGGCCCAACTCGTTGGCCATCATCATAATCTCGCCGCCTTGCTTGGTCGCTGACATGATCGCTTCCATTGGCGTGAAACCAAGTAGCTTAACGAAATGTTCAAGATCGCGGGCATTGTTGCCAATCGGATTCCAGGCGAAACCATAGTCACCCCCGGGGAGAACGCGGACCCCTCGTTTTTTCAGATCCTTCATGTTCTCGATTGCTATTTCAAGTTCCCTTTTCAAACCCATGTCTGTTGCAACGTCTGTCGTAATGCCCCAGTCACCCGCTTCGTAAAGTGTGGTGTAGGTAACACCCAATGTCGGAGAGACAAAAATTTCGTCTTTTTTTGCTTCCAGCATGTCCTTGGCTTCTTCATCCACTAACGTCGCGTGATAAATGATCTGCATGCCGTGCTTGAGGCAAAGTTTAACGGATTCCGCACTGCGGCAGTGGCCGGCGACGCGGAGTTCGCGAGACCGCCCAACTTCACAGACCGCCGCGATCTCGTCTTCATTCATCACCGTGTGATGGGCACGCGCGACCGGGACAAATTCATCGCCGGAAGGGTTAATTTTCAAGGTGTCGACGCCTTCACGGACCATTTCCCGGGCAGTGCGGCGAAATTCGTCGGGTCCATCGCAAATCATCGCGAAAGTGTCCCGGTGCATATGACCCAGGCGAACGTCGCCCAAGCCGCTCGAAACTGTCAACTCGGGTGTTGCCGCCAGCATCCGAGGTCCGGGAATTTCGCCGGCGTTGATAGCGTTCCGTATCACGACGTCCAAGCGCGGTTTAGCCGCCGCCGCACTGCATCCGGCAGTGAAACCTTGGTCCAGGAATTTCCGCGCATTGTGCATCGTCATCAAGGTATGTTCTTCCGGCGGCACAAAACCAAGCGCTTCCAGGCTATCGGTGTCCAGGAAACTGACATGCATGTGGCTTTCTATCAGGCCCGGCATCAAGGTAGCGCCGCCACCGTCAATGACGCGAGCGCCATCTTGGTTTACCTTTTCGCCATCGCGTGCGATCTCGCGAATACGATTGCCTTCGACACGAACTTCGCCGGCAAACGGCTGTGCACCTGTGGCATCTAGTATTTGGACATTTGAGAATACTGTCGCGCTCATCGTTCTCTCCACCCCATAATAAACCTGTTTCAATAAGGCTTGTTCCTGTTGCCGCTATGGTAATTGCCCAGCCGTCGAACTGCAAGGATTGCTGGTAATATTTGGGAAACAAGTCGCTGCTTAGGCGCCCGACGGCGGCGGAGTACGGTTACTAATTTTATTGCGCAGTTGTTCTGGCAAGTCCTCATCTTGCAGTTCGCCGGTGTCGCTGGCAGCGTAAATTTTGGCGACGGCAAATAAGGTGTCAATATCATCTGTACTAAGTTTGGATAATCGGAGACGAGTTTTCCCGTCATTGTCAAATGAAATGTTGCAAGGGTTCTTGCAGCCAGCAAGACAGTTGACGACACGGATGTCAAAACGATTGTTCTTAATCGTCGACATAGCGGCTTTGAGCCCGTTTGCGAGACGGCGGCCACGTGTCGGCGATCCTGACGTTTTATGTTCATAGCGCGGACAGGTTTGACAAACGAGGATTTTTACGATTGTGCTCATGGCTCAATGATATTATTTGGGCTAGCGGCTCATTCAGAAAAATCGGGCGTTCCGGCACCGATATCCAGGTAGGTCCTTTCCTTGACCGCCATAACTTGCAACTCATCGCGTTCATCGCCACTATATTTTCGTTCAGAGACTGGTGACGAGCAAAAATAGACAAAACGCGCGGACCCCGTATCATCCCTTATTGGAAAAGCGATCGATTCTCGATTTATTAGCATACCTGACTCGGTCGTTGAGAGAAGTTGCACCAACATACCTGCCGGGTGACGACATACAAGGAAAATGGCTTCCGACGCTTTGGCACGCCGGTCCTTTTCAACAAAACTTAAATAATTCATGCCCGTTATGTCTTTGCCATAAGTTTCTGCCATCGCAGTTCCCGCTAAGCGCAATGTGATTAAATCTGGGGCGATGAGTTCATGGATCACCATATATGGCAATAAGTCTGGTATTTGCTCAGGATGAAAATCAGTTCGAGATGGTATCCCGTCAGTTTTCGGAAGCGACAACCAATATTGGGCAAACTTGCGCGACAAATCGCCAATGCCGGAAACCCCACTCAGCAATAAGTCTGCTGTTATTTCATCAGCTTTCATCAGTTTTTATTGCGCTTAATGTTAAAATGGAAAAAAATGTTACCGGAATATTGTAAGAATAACCATTAAACTCTTCTAATTATCTAGATCCAAACTCGAAAACGAAAGGGTGTGCGCGGCTCCAACCAATTCAGACGAAGGGAGCATCGATTCAGACAGGGAAAATCCAATGAGTATAGCGCAGCAAATAAAAGCGTTAACCTTCGATACCGGCGGCACCATACTGGATTGGCATTCCGGCATCGCCAACGTTTTGTCGGCGACTGGTCGAGCTCACGGTTTGGAGCGCGACTGGCCGGCGATTGCGAATGATTACCGCCGCCGGTCGCTGATGAATATGGTAAATACCGGTGCCGATGAACCAGCGCAAGTTAACATCGATGATGTGCATAGGTCTGAGCTTGAGGCAGTTATCAGCGAATTTGAACTTGAAAAGTTTACAAGCGATGACCGTCAGAAAATCTGGCACACTTGGCATGAACTCGACTGTTGGTCGGATTTTCCGGACGCGCAAGCGCACCTCCGTCGTAAATTTATCGCTGCTTCCTTCACGATCCTGAGCGTGTCGTTGATCATCGATACGGCTAAACGAAATGGATTGACTTGGGATGCCGTGATTTCCTGCGAGATGATTGGCAAGTACAAGATTTTGCCCGAAGCCTATCTGACCGCCGCAAAATGGTTGGCACTGAAACCGTGCGAAATTTTGATGGTTGCGTGTCATAACTTTGATTTGGACGCAGCCAAGGCAGTTGGATTTAAAACTGCGTTTGTCGCCCGACCTGACGAATGGGGCGCCGCAGGTCCGCCCGACCCCACGCCAAATCCAGCCCATGATATTATCGCGAAAGACTTTCCGGATCTTGTGCGTCAGCTTGGTGCGGCAGAATGATCTTGTGTAGGATTTCTATTCGGCGGTGATGCCTCAACACTGATAAATCACAAAGTGTCCTAGTGATTAAGCAGCTTTTCTTTTTCGATTTTGTGGATGGCCGGTATTGCCGGTTTTTGCGCCTTGTTGACGACGCCGGCTGCCGCCGGAGCGACCGCCGCGGCGTTGCCGGGATTTGTTGTCCGGATTGTAGCTGCTGACCTTGACGCGAGAAGGGATGGCGTCCGCAATTTCTGTCGCGTGGAAGACGTGCGAATTATCCACTTCAAGTTTTTGTCGCGTCGTTTTCTCAATATTTGCGAGATAGGCGCGTTCGTCATGATCACAGAACGAAATCGCCTGGCCCAGCGCGCCTGCACGCGCGGTCCGGCCAATCCGGTGGACATAGGTTTCAGGCTCGTTCGGTAAATCGAAATTGATCACGTGGCTAACATTGTCGACATCGATACCGCGCGCGGCGATATCGGTGGCGACGAGGATGCGCAACTGGCCGTTTTTGAATCCTTCAAGTGCCTTTTGTCGTGCGCCTTGTGATTTGTTGCCGTGAATAACACCGGCTTGTATTTTAGCTTTGGCGAGATGTTTGGCAACTCGGTCTGCACCATGCTTCGTGCGGGTGAAGACCAAAGCGCGCAAAATATTGTTGTCGCTCAACAATTTGGTCAGCAAATCGCGTTTTTTCGCTTTTTCAACAAACAACACGCGTTGGTGAATACGTTCGGCAGTTGTTGATTGCGCCGCGACTTCGACCCGAATTGGATCTGAAAGCAACCCTTCAGCCAATTTTGCCACAGCAGGCGGCATCGTGGCTGAAAATAGCAAAGTTTGGCGATTTTCATTCACCATCGCGGTGATTTTTCGCACGTCTTTGACAAAGCCCATGTCGAGCATGCGGTCGGCTTCGTCGAGGACGAAGAAACCAACGTCGTTTAAATGCAGCGCGCCTTGGTTGATGAGATCGAGCAACCGACCCGGCGTTGCGACAACAATGTCGACGCCACGGCGAAGGGCCTGAATTTGTTTGCCCATCGACACACCGCCAAATATCGTCGTTGAGGTTACGTTGATAAATTTTCCGTAAGCCCGAACACTCTCGCCAATTTGCGCCGCGAGTTCGCGGGTCGGCGCCAGCACTAAAGCGCGTGGGCGGCCGGCGGCAGGGCGACCGTGTTCATTTGTGTTGAGTAATTGCAACATCGGCAGCACAAACGCTGCCGTTTTTCCTGTTCCCGTTTGGGCAACGCCGAGTAGATCACGGCTGTTGAGCAAGTGGGGAATGGCTTCGGCTTGGATCGGCGTCGGTGCCGAATAGCCTTCAGCGTGCAACGCACGCCGCAAGGGCTCGATCAGATCGAGCCCGCTAAAATCATTCATTATATTCTCTTTTGACGCCACTTACGCGGCGAGTTTGTGAGACCGGGAGATCTTACACTGCCCGGCCCACATCTTGTCGAATTAGTCCAGAAGCTGGATGTCTTCGGCGGCTTCTTTGCCGTTACGTCCGGTGACCAGCTCGTAGCTGACCTTCTGGCCGTCATTCAGTCCGGCAATGCCGGCGCGTTCCAACGCGGAGATGTGGACAAAAGCGTCCTTACCGCCATCTTCGGGTTCAATAAAGCCATAGCCCTTTGTGGCGTTGAACCACTTCACGGTACCGTTCATAGTATTGTATCCTCTTTAGAAATAAAATACGCCAGCTGGCAGCATGCCAGTGTAGCGGTCTTAACGTTCACGATGTCAGGAAAGCAGCTTGGTTGACGAACGCTTTAGCGAGGATCAATCATAGTGCGCACAAGACGTCTGTGCAACGTAGTAACAGGGGTGATATAGACCTTTTGCCAAGAAAGTCAACAACATACGAAGGGTTTCCTGTCGAGAACCGTAACATTTGCGCCACACAAATGACTGTCCAAATTACTTCATTTAAAGCCATCTTGATGAAGCAGTTTCTGAGGCATTGCTAACTCATATTTGTCCGATCAGGCGACTTCGCTTTCGGGTGAAATCGAACATCCGATCTGGTTCCGACCTTGTTTTTTTGCTAAATAAAGACCTTTATCGGCTTCTTTGACAAGCGTATTTGCGGTTGTGATTTCTGTACGACTTTCGCTAAATCCGGTGTTATTTGCGCCCAAGGTAATACCGGAAACGCCAACACTGATGGTAACCAAGTTACTCGTTGTGGAATATTTATGAGGAATTTGAAGTCCGACTACCGAATTTCGCAGTTTTTCCGCAATCATCAACGCACCGTCCAATGGTGTGTCTGGTAATATAGCGGCGAATTCCTCGCCGCCATATCGAGCAACAAGGTCGGTTGAACGTGACGGCGTGCTTTCTAGAGCTTCGGCAACCAATCTCAAACATTCGTCACCGGCAGGATGACCATAATTGTCGTTGTAGAATTTAAAGAAATCGATATCCATCAAAATTACGCACAATGACTTGCCCACTCGTTGCATGGTGTTCCATTCGTCTGACAAATAGGTGTCAAACCGCCTCCGGTTCGGAATGCCGGTTAGGCCATCAAGTCTTGATAATCGTTCCAAAATGTCACCGCGACGCTTTAACTCTAAATGGTTTTTAATGCGGGCTCGGACCACGGCGCCGCGAAACGGCTTTGATACATAGTCAGCGGCGCCTAGCTGAAAACCCTTAGTTTCGTCATCCTCATTGGTCATCGATGTGATGAAAATAACCGGGATATTTTCGGTCCGCGGATCCGCCTTTATCATTGAGCAGATTTCGTAACCGCTCACGTCCGGCATAATAATGTCGAGTAATATCAAGTCAGGAGGTTCATCGCAGAAAATGCGTTTTATCGCTTGCTCGCCATTTTTTGCAATGATGAGGTTATATTCGTTACGCAATAAATCACCTAAGACTGTGATGTTCAGTCGTTCATCGTCGACAATAAGAACTTTAGCTTGTTGGTTCATGAGATACTACGCCTCTTGAAGTTCGAATTCCGCCCGAACATCGGCTAAGGTTTGGCCGGCCGTATCGAATTCGTAGTCTTCGATCAGTTCTTCGAGATCTCTTAAACTGACAGAAAGGCCGGAACTCGGATTAATTTGTGACTGGATTGAAGTCAGGCAGGATAGCGAATCGAAGCTGCCGTCTACCAACAAACCGTCCAGTCGATCCAAGAGTTTCCACACCTCGGCATTCGCCATTGAAGGAACACTCATGCCTTGCTCACGACCGGAGATGTCGTCACCTTCATCTGACGTGTCGATTTTTGTGAATACTGCGATGGACTTTAAGACCTGATCCAGTTCGACGACGACGCGGTCGCGTAAATCATCGTACTGGTCTTCCGCGCCTGTTCTAATAGCGTTTTCAAAATTAGCCGCCGCCGTGTGCAAATCCTGCGCACCAATTGTGCCGGACACACCATTCAAAGTGTGGATAATTCGATAGCAATCATCGCCTTCGGCAAACGTCTTTGTGGACGACAAAAGGTTGCCGGCAAATTTGTAGTCCTTCGAGAAATCGGTCGTCACCCTTTGATAGAGTGACTTGCTGCCATTCATCCGCCCTAGTGCATCTTCGATATTGAGGCCCGGCAACACTGGTGGCGCCGTGTCGGCAATTGGGGTTGGGGCGGTGCTTTCAGGGCGAATAGTGTTGCTATCTTGATGTTCATCGAGCCAGTCAGAAATAACCGTCAGCAAGTGATCGGGGTCAATCGGTTTTGTGATGTGATCGTTCATACCCGCGGACAAACATCTTTCCCGATCGCCAGCCATGGCATGCGCGGTCATCGCGATGATCGGAAGGTCCGCAAATTTCCCTTCGGCGCGGATAGATTGAGTGGCCTCATAACCACTCATACGCGGCATTTGTATATCCATGAAGACAAGGTCGTAATCCTTCTGTCCGACTTTTACGACCGCCTCCAGACCGTCTTCGGCAATATCGACAATCAGGCCAAAACTTTCCAGCAGTTCGCGCGCGACTTGCTGATTGATATGATTATCCTCGGCGACCAAAACCTGGCGCCCGGCAAGGAAATTTTCTCCGGTCTCAGTGGCCACGAGGGCTTGGCGCTGCACTCTCGGTTTGACCACCGGACCACCTGCTGTCGCATCGACAATTGTATCAAAAAGCAAAGACGGCATAACTGGCTTTAGCAATATTCCGTCGAGGTCTGCATGTTCTGCCGATTTGATTACGCTTTCATGTCCATGTGCGGTGACGATGATAATGACAGGCCTTGGCCCGGTGCTGGTGAGTGTTCGAATGCGTTCGCTGGTTTCTATCCCATCGATGCCATCCAACTGCCAGTCAATCAGAACTAAATCGAAGTCATGACCAGAATTTTTGACAATCTCCAAAGCCTCTTCGCCTGAAGCCGCTAGCGTCGGGGTATATCTAATAGATTCAACCAAACTGCTGAGAATTTCGCGGGCGGCTTCATTGTCATCAACAATTAATACCTTTTTGTCGCTGACCACTGCACCGGTTGGCTCTTCGGTTTCGGCAAACGCCTGCGCTTCGAAACCGAGATAGGCTGTGAACGAAAAAGTGCTGCCGACGCCAAGTTCGCTTGTGACCCAGATCTCACCGCCCATCATTTCAACCAATTGCCGCGATATGGCGAGGCCCAGTCCGGTACCGCCATATTGCCGGGTGGTGGACGCGTCAGCTTGCGAAAAAGACTCAAACAAATGCTCTGCTTGATCTTCGTCCAGGCCAATGCCGCTGTCTTGCACAGAAAATTTCAACAAAAGTTGATCTTTGTCTCTTCGTAAAATCTCCACACGAATAATGATTTCACCCGTGTTGGTGAACTTTATCGCGTTACTGGCAATATTGGTGAGCACTTGACCCAGCCGCAGCGGATCACCGCGCAAAGATCGTGGAACGCCACTTTGGACGGAAAACAGTAGTTCCAGTTTCTTTTCAGCGGCTTTTGGCCACGCGAGGTTCGAAACATGATCCAAAACATCGTTTAAATCAAATTTCAGAACCTCCATATCCAATTTACCGGCTTCGATCTTGGAGAAATCTAGAATGTCATTGATTATCCCAAGAAGGTTGTCGGATGATAATTTTATTTTCGAAATATAGTTGGCTTGCTGGTTGTTCAAATCTGTCTTCAGTGCCAGATGGCTCATGCCGATGATGGCGTTCATGGGCGTGCGAATTTCATGGCTCATGTTGGCAAGGAATTCGCTTTTGGCCTGACTTGCCATTTGCGCCTTTTCAACAAGTTCCGCATCTTTCTGCCGTAGAGTTTTTATATGACGCCGATTTTCTTCAAGATTATCGACCATGCTTTCAAAGGCACGCGCCAGGTCATCCATTTCATCCTTTGAGTGGATATCGATGCTAAGACTACTGGTACCCGTACCGATATCATCAGCCGCTCCGCGCAGTAACCGGATCGGACGCGAGACGTTTCGTCTGGTAAAAATACTGATGAAAATTACAGCGGCAAGGGAAATTGCAATCGTCGCCAACAGACTTGTTTGGACAGAGCCGCTTAGGTCGCGCTTGATCTCTTCGAAATTGCTTTGCAGATTTTGTTCCGTGCGCGCGCCGACCTGTGTGACGAGAGAGACAACGAATTGTGTCGTCACCTCCATTGCATGACTATGCTCCGCGATAACCTGATCTTGGCCAATCAGTTCACCAAAGGCAACTTGGAACGTAGCTGCAGCGGCCAAGATTATTCCTTTGTCGCCGGCGCTGACGGCTGCTTTTTTTGTATTTTCTATCAACATAGATAGGTTGTTCTGAAAACTGCCGGCAAACTTGCTATCCTTGGTGGCTTTGTAACTTTCAAGATTACCGTGCATCGCCAAATAATATTGCCAGATGTTCGGGACATAGAGTGCGCGAAGAAGTTTTCCGAGTTTGCGGCTATTGCGGTCGACTATTTTGTATTTGGCTGTACGCCAATTGCCGGTCCGGTTTGAAGTCCGCTCTTCGGCATATTCGTCAACGGACGTCATATAGTTGACGACCGCTGCGTTGATCCTATCGCGTACCTTTTCGGACAATCGAGATTGCGACAGAAAGCGCATGAATTTCTTTTGTCGTCGGTGAACATCTTCGATGTACCAAGGTTGAGCCCGCAGCGCGAAGTATTTTTCCTTAATTCGCATTTGACTGAAAGTGGTGCGCAGAACGGCGACGTCAAAATTGTTCATAACCGCTTCGAGTTGCTGGGCCGCCTGTCCCATTGCCCCGTATAGGCCGGAGTTTTGGTCGAGGCCTTTAGTCTCGTAGGCACGCCGCACAGTTTCGAAGTCGATTTTGAAGGTATCGGCGTTGCGGACTATTTTCTCTGCCAACCGCGCGCCGTCCAGATCGCCGCCGGCTTTCTTCGCGGATGTCAAATCAACCGACAATTTACGCATTTCACCGAGTTTTTGTTCTGCTTCCGCAGGTTTGTCGATGAACGTTTCCCAATGGCTCAACTCGATCATAAGCTGTCTGATGCGATTGGCCATCTGTACTTGATTTAGACCGTTTTCCCAAATTCTGTGACCTGTATCCTGATTTCGCTCAAGCGCGTCGTGAGTGACGATCGTCGCTAGAATCAGGATCAGGGCCATGACAATGAATGTCGCTTGGATCTTCGTGTTGATCTTCCAACTGCGCTTCTTCCACGACTTTGGATAAGAATGATGGTTCATAGAAAAGTCCAAAAATGCGCCCAATTATTCAAGCTCTTCAACATTGATACCGAATATCACTGTCCCAACCGCACTTCCTGCGGACTTGACCGGTAGGCCAACCTGAATGATGTAACTTTGTGTGCTGTCGTCAAACTCAACATCACCTAAATACAGACCGCCATGGCCATCAGCGAACGCTTCGGTGAATTTACTCTCATCGCCCTGCCAATAATCGGAAGTTTTGCTGGTCATACAAACATTCGCACCTTGATTGTCGGTGACAAATATTTCTTCGAAAAGTGGATCATCGGACATTAGTAGGAGCAGATATTGACTGCATTTCGATTTCATCATCGACCGCATGAACTCATTCACGGTTGGTGAATCCATCCATTTTTTGTCAACGAGATTAATTTCTTCGACTGTTTTCTGTTTTGCGTTTTCGACCTCAATGGCGTCTAGAATTAATCCATTCGACGCAATGCCTGCCAATTTGTGTTCGACAAGGTTTTTGGCAAGCTCCCGCGTATCGCTATTGGCTATATGTGGAAGAAGGCAAAACGTGAATAATAATGCCGAAAATGTTTTCATGTACGCGCGGCTCATGATGCACTCCGTATCTACGGGATCAATTGCGATCCCTTAACTCCGTTCTAAAACGTTCAAGTTTGCTAATATTAGAAAACACGGGTTACCAAATTGATAATTAGCTGAAAATACTCGCGTGACTGGCCTGAGAATATTCCGGTCGCCAAATTGTGAGCAAGATTTTGGTTGCAGATAACGCGCGCTGGTCCACATCATGGGTAAATGTAATAAACTCGATATTGCACTGGAAAGGTGGCGCTATGCCTCGGTTTTTTTCCATCGATGTTGTACTGGCGATTGTCGGTACGCTGGCGGCTGCAATGTCCGTTGTTATCAACCAACAGTGGCTAGCGGAAAAACGCGATGTTGTGACTTTGTTATTGGATTCACAATCGGCTAATCGTCATCAAATTGTGCAATTGGAAGACACCAAACGTGAGGCCGTTCGCTTGCGAGATTTAAACATTCTCTATTCGATGTTGCGGAACCAATCGATGAATATCGAATCAAGACGGATGATATTGGATCAAGCCGCCGCCGCATATGAAACAGCATTGATCTCAATGGCCAAATTTGAACCCACCCAAGAGTTCGATGCGACAAGTTTCAAAATCGAAAATCTTGCGACCGCTGCCCGAAAAGACGATGTCGAGGCTTGGCGTGGCCTTGCCACGGAATTTGTCCGTCTTTTCCAAATTGTCGATCAACGCAACAATGTGATCGTCACTGAGCAGCAAGCCGTAACCCGTCGCATCGCCGAACTGCGGGCAACCGCCGAAGACCTCTCTGCAATTGCTACGTATCTACAGGTGTTTGGTCTCATTCTGGTGATGTTGGCCACGATTGCGGGTTTGAAACGAATAGAGCGTCATTTGCCATGATCTCAGTACGAGCGCATGTTCACAAAACAGCGCGGATGCGGGCTGGCGATGGCTTCAAGTTTCATGAGCCCGCTCTAAAGTGGCCGGTCGTTTTTCTAACCCTCATGACATTCCCGCACTTTGCAATCGCCGCGCAGGAAAATGCGACAATAGTCAACTTGACACAAACCGGCTGTCAATTCGTTGAACCTGAAAGTATCGATCACAAATACGAGACAAGCAAACCGGACGATTGCAAAGCGGTTAACAAACTGAGCGGAGAAAGACGTCTCGCCAAACATCAGGTGCTTCACTTAAAACCGGGTCGGTACATATTTCGGGTCGAGAACGTGAATGTGCCTTATGAACTTGGGTTTTATCTGCGGGCCGAGAACCGCGCCGTTATCCCGTTTTCCTCGCGCGTTTCCGGTGCAGGTTTGTTTATGGGAAATAGCAAGGATTATGCTGTTGAACTCGACAAAGGTATTTATCTCTATTCCTGCCCATATAATCCAACCCCGAACTATCGCCTCGTTGTCAGCGAATAGAAATTGGGTTTGGAAATCAGCCGACGGACCTGCTGCGGTAAGGCTTGGTTTTAGTTTGCTACCAACGAGCTGCTTTGTTGTTCATCGCCTGAGATGGTAAACGGATCGGGAAGCGATCGCGCACCTGCGCATCGATATCAGCGCCCAAATAGTTTGGATAGTGGCTGCGCATGACGTCGCGAACGGCGTCGCGGCTCTGCTGGAAAACATCTTTTGAGCCTTCGCTTTCCCAGGCACCGGCGGGAGAACGATCCATGAGCGTCGGATATAGATATTCAGATTCCATATACTTCAGGGTCTGTTCGTTGCCGAGAAAATGACCGGGGTCGACGGCTGAACTTTTGATAACTTCAAGCGACAGAGTGTCGTCTGTGACCTCAATGCCGCGCACTGTCCGCAGGATCATGCCAAGGGCTTCATTGTCGATATAAAGTTGTTCGAAGCTGCAACCCATAAGGCTGCCCATCATGCCGCCGGCTTCGCACACCCGATTGGCACCGGCTAACGTTGCCAAGGAAATGGCGAGGCCTTTTTCATAGCCGGTTTGAGCGTCGGGGATTTTGCTGTCTGTCATCCCGGCACCAACACTGTTGGGTAGGTTGTAAAAATTTCCCATCTGTACAGCGGCAGCGGCCAGCAAAGCCTGCTCACCGCTGCCGCCACTAAATGATCCGGTTCGCAGGTCGGTGATAAATGGCCAGGCCGCAAAAGTCATGGCGCAACCGGGATTGACCAAGTTAACGACCGCCAGACAGGTCAGAGTTTCGGCGATCACTTGCACTAAAATACCGGCCAATGGCGCCGGTGCTGTAGCCCCGCTTTGTGGCGCGACGGCGATGTCGCTGGTCAGACCACGTCGGCTTGCTGCCATCAAGATCTCCAGGTTTTCTTCGCCGAAGCGCAATGGCGAAACAATGGGACAACCGCCAAAAATTGCAAACGGTTTGTCCACGAACCTGCCTTCGCCACCCAGCACTAAATCAAAAAAATCAATCGCCGGGTCGATGAACTTGTGGCTGCGAAAAGACATGCAAAGTGGTTTTTCAGTGCCGGTCACCATGGCATAGAGCATGTTCATATCGTGTTCGTAATCGTCCGTTAGATCGGTCGCGATCACTGTATCGCCGCACATGTGGATATGCTGCAAAGTATCCGTCAGGCGCGTAAAGTCATATATGTCAATTAAGTTTGACGCACGGTAGGTAAGGCTGCCCGCGTCAAATGTAGTGACAGCGGTGCCGGCCGTTGAATAATGAACTTTGTTGCCACTACAATAAATATCGTCTTTACCGGCGCGGCTGCCGCGCGCATAGACGACATATTCTCTTGCGGCGCTAGCGATAATATCCTCCATCAGCGCTTTCGGAAAACAAAGCCGCCCGTGGTCATTCAGCGTGCAGCCTTTCGCCAGCGCAATATCGAGCAGTTCCGGGATCGGGTCGCCAACACCAACAGTTGCCAAAATATCAAGGGCGCCTTGGTGGATTTTCGCCATATCGTGGTCTGTCAAGGGCGTGAACTGACCGCCGGTCAATCCGGGTCCAACGGCTTCGCTTAGAATATCGCCTTGACGTTTTTTTAGACGCGCGGCGCGGCCAGCGCCCTGGCGGCGGGACGGGCGTGCGCGTTTGGTTGTTTCAACGGTACCATCTGTCATTTCAACATCGGTCATATCATTCTTATCCTTCATGTCCTTAACGCGCGCGCTCGGAAGGTTCGGGAAAGCTGGGCATTTCCCGCTTGAAATAGGCCGCTTCAATTTGATCAGCTGTGGCTTCGAAATTGCGGGCCGCGAGATGGCCGGAAAATATCGCATCGGCGATCAAGCCGGGCGCTAGGGCATCGCCAATTGTCTCAACATAGATTGACGACCTGTCTTTCAGTTCCAACGCCAGGCTGCGATCCGACAATCGTTGCGTCACCAACACCAAGGTGCCGCATGGGATAGAACTAGTTCGTTCAGTGAAGAGACATTGGTATTCGACAACGCCGTTCCCGATGCCGGATACCCGCTCGTTGGCGCGAATGGTCACGCCCTGTTCCAGTAGTTGTCGCTGCACACGTGCTTGTTCAAGCGTATATAGAGTGAACGGGGATACGACGCTGGCGGATGTAACAATGGTAACGTCGGTCCGCGAAGTGCTGAGTTGATCAGCAATAACGCCACCAATATAGCCGTTGTCATCGTCAAATATGACCACAGGCCCGTCGTCCGGCATGACGCCCTTCATGATGTCGTCGGGCGTTAGGATATTGACACCAGCACTGATATTTAGCGATTTTCTGGAACTTCGCCCGACGCCATCGCGCTGCCAGGCGGCACCAGTTGCAAGGAATATTGCTGACGGTTCAAATTCCAAAACGTCTTCCGACGTCAGAGGGCTATTTAAGAACATCTCAACATTGGCGCGTTGCTGTAATTCATAGACCCGATTGTCCCGCACCCGCCGCCACGCCGATAATCCTTTGAGCCGGCTTTCCCGAAGCGCCCGGCCACCGAATTCGCCGCCCGCTTCCGCAAGCGTAACCTGATAGCCACGCCGGCCTAATTGCAAGGCGCATTCGAGACCGGCAGGTCCCGCGCCAAGCACCAAAACCGATTTATTGGATTTTTTAGGTTCAATTTTTTCTGGATGCCAGTTTCGCCGCCATTCTTCGCCCATAGTCGGATTTTGGGTGCAGCGGATTGGCACACCTAAAGTGTCACTCGATGCACAGATGTTGCAACCGATGCATTCGCGGATGTCTTCAACGCGATTGTAACGAATTTTTGTTGGCAGGTAAGGATCGGCAATCGACGGGCGGGCGGCACCAATGAAATCGACGATATTGCGTTTCACCAACGAAGCCATCAGATCAGGCGACGAGAAGCGACCGACCGCAACGACAGGTTTGTCGGTAACCGATTTTACGAACTCCGTATAGGGAACCTGATAGCCGTCTTCAGGTTCAAAACGGCTGGTCAGGGAATCATTTTCCCACCCGGCCACGTTAACATCCCAAAGGTCTGGAAGGTCAGCCAGCATCTCGACCACGGCTCGGCCTTCTTCTTGCGCTTGCATGCCATCTGGGCCCAACATCTCGTCGACGGAAAATCTCAGCGCGATGGCGCAGTGATCGCCAACCGCCTCTTTTGTCTCTTGCAGGATTTCACGCAACAAACGGGTTCGGTTTTCCAGGTTGCCGCCATATTCGTCAGTGCGATCATTATGGCTGGGCAACAAAAAATGATGCAACAAGGTCATGCGATGCGCCGCATAGGCATAAATGATATCGAAACCCGCGGCCTTGGCGTTTTCCGCCGCGCGGCGATGCCAGCGGCGAAACTCGGCAATGTCGTGTTTGTCCATTCTACGGGCTTGTTTTGGATAACCGTTATCCAGCGGCACGTCATTCGGCGCCAAGGCCGGCAGGCGAGAATATAAATTGGGCGCGCGATGGCCATTATGAACAAGTTCGATGGCGGCTAGAGCGTCATGAGCGTGCACGGCGTCGGTCATCAATCTAAGGGCGGGGATGTCTTTTTCATCCCAAATTCGTTGTTCGGCGTAGGGCGACAGGTCTGAGCTTGGGTGAATTTCCGCCTCTTCCGTACTGACGACTGCCCAACCGCCTTCTGCTTTCACTTTTCGCATCGCCGCATGTGCTTGGGGACGCAAATGACCCATGCCGCAACAATGGGGTACCTGGTAAAATCTGTTTTTCGCGACCACGGGACCGATGGCGACCGGTTCGAAAAGGATGCTGTATTTGCTGTTTTCTAGCATTTCTGGGCGCCCATTGGTAATGAAAAATGGACAATCGTCCATTTTTAGACAATAGTGAGAATATTAATTTGTGTCAATTGCTTCGATTGGATATCTGAAATTGAATCAAACGTCCGTGAGAGAGCTGAAAAAAGCACAACACCGCAAGATGCTTCTGGATGCGACCATCGGCACCATTTCCGATCACGGTATCGCCGGTGCGTCGATTTCAAAGATCATCAAAAAGGCGGGCCTTTCGCGGGGTATGGTTCATCTACATTTCGAGAATAAGGATCATTTGGTCGCGGCGGCGGCACAGGATTGGGGGCGAACATATTATGCGGTTTTGGATGCCTATCAATCGCGTGCCGGCGATGGTGCACAGGAACAATTAGAAGCGTTGATCAATGCCGATCTGAACGAAGAAAACCTAAACCGAAAAACCATCAACGTGTGGTTTGCTTTTCGCGGTGAAGCGCGGGCTCATAACTCATTTGCCGAATATTCTGATACGCGGGATGGCACGCTGCGCGAAAAATATATGAAGATCTTCCGTGTGCTCGCCGAAGACGACGATGATCAGTATCGGTTAGCACGCGACGCAACCCACGGCACAATAGCGTTGTTGGAAGGGATGTGGGCGGACTATTTCCTCCATAGTGAGACTTTCAATCGTGAATCTGCGAAACGGATTGTATTTCGGTTTGTATCAGCTTTATTCCCAGGTAAGTTCAATCTGAACGGAGCAATAAGGATCAACGATGATTGAACAAGACCGATATCACGTCGCGCGAAACACACCACAAACCACACTGACGGATTTCGAGCCGAATATTGATATGGCCAAGTTGCGCCAATATCGCTTGGCTCGCGTTCGTGACCAACTCGCCGCAAAAGACGTCGCCGGTTGCCTTCTCTATGACCCCGTCAACATTCGATATGCCACCGGCTCCCGTAATATGTCGGTCTATACGATGCATGCTCAAGAACGTTACGCATTTATCGCCACCGATGGACCAGTCGTTCTATTCGACAGTTACCCGGTTGGGACGCCAGACAGCGTTGACGAACGCCGTCCGACGAAGCTTTGGTATTATGAAACAACCGGCGACAATACTTTTCGGGCCTGCCAGGACTGGGCTGAGGAAATCGCAGAATTGGTGCAAGCCCATGGCGGTGGCAATAAGCGCCTGGCGATTGATCGAATGGCGGCGCTAGGTTTTGACGCGCTAACCAAGCATGGTATTTCGATTCACGATGGCGGTGAAATTCTAGAACGGGCCCGCTTGATCAAATCAGCAGAAGAGATCGCGTGTATGAGCGTCGCGGTCTCCGCCTGTGATGTTGGGATGGCCAGGATGCGAGAAGCCTTGCGCCCAGGCATCACAGAAAATTATCTCTGGTCATTGTTAGTCCAGGCCAATATCGAATTGGGTGGCGAATGGATGGAAACGCGCTTGTTAGCATCCGGCGGGCGGACCAATCCCTGGTATCAGGAGTGCAGCGACAAAATCATTCGCAGCGGCGACCTGGTGGCGTTCGATACAGATATGATCGGTCCATATGGGTATTGCGCGGATATCTCGCGTACTTTTCACTGTGGACCGGCGAAGCCAACAGCGCGCCAGAAATATCTTTATGGCCTCGCGCACGAGCAAATTCATCACAATATGGATTTGATCAAAGTCGGTATGAGTTTTCGTGAGTTATCGGAGGCGAGTTGGCAGACACCGGATGAATTCATCGATAATCGTTACGTTTGCATGTATCACGGTGTCGGATTGGTCGATGAATATCCTGATATTGTGCATCCGCTCGATTGGCAGGCCTATGGACATGACGGAATTATCGAGGAAAATATAGTACTTTGTGTGGAAAGTTACATTGGCCAAAGCGGTGAAGCTGAAGGCGTAAAACTGGAAGAACAAGTCCTGATTACAGGCGACGGCATTCAAACATTGTCTACTTTTCCATTCGAAGAAAGTTTACTTTAAAAAAATGCAACGCGCGTTTGATTTCCGCGACCTATCTGTGCAATGATTTATTGAGATTATGGAAAATTACAACGAACCACCAAAACAAAAAAACCAGGTGGGTCCAACAACAAAACAGCAGCGAAATTCAACAGGGAGAACTAATCTAATGACAAAGCAAGTGAAAAGCGGCGTAATCAGGAGCGAACTTGGTTACGATGATTTAAGTTATCAGGATAAAAACCTGATTGAACGGGCGCTGAACAAGGGCATGAATCGCCGCGAGGCGATGTCGATGCTGGTTGCGGGTGGCCTTTCCATTGCGGCGGCCAGTAGCATATTGACGGGGGCTAAAGATGCCATCGCGGCAACCCCCAAAAAAGGCGGCAAGGTGAAAATGTCGCCCAGCCTGCATGGCCCTTCTGATACGCTTGACCCGGCTTTAGGCACCGCAACTGTCGACTACACGCGTTTCCGCGCCCATTACAACAGTCTGACACAGTTGAATGACGACATTGTGCCACAACCCGAGTTGGCGGAAGAATTCTCCGCCAATGACGATGCGTCGGTTTGGACTTTCAAACTGCGCAAAGATGTCGAATGGCATGATGGCAGCAAGTTTACTGCTGATGACGTGATGTATTCGATGAACCGGCATTATGGGGAAAAATCGACTTCCGTCGTTAAGACACTGCTTGCCGGCGTCAAAGAATGGAAGAAAATCGATCAATATACCGTGCGCGCGATCCAAAACGGTCCGAATTCCGATCTGCCGACGGTGCTTGGTGAAAAACAGTTCAAGATTATTAAGAACGGCACCACCGACTTCCAGAATCCAGTTGGCACCGGTCCGTATAAACTGAAAGAGTTTCAACCAGGCGTGCGTTCGGTCCATGTCAGGAACGAAAATTATTGGCGTGACGGCGCTAATCTCGACGAAATTGAGATCTTCGCGATTACAGATCCGGTTGCTCGGGTGAATGCCTTGCTGTCGCGTGATATCGATCTGATGACACAACTTGATCCCAAGGCGATCAAGCAGGTCGACGCGGCAGATGGCGTTGAAGTGTTGTCGACGCCTTCCGGCACCTATATGGGCATGTGTTTGATGCTGGATAAATCTCCGGGCAACAATCCGGACTTTGTCAAAGGCATGAAGTTGCTGCAGCGGCGCGAAAAGATTGTGAAATCGATCCTAAAAGGCAAAGGGACGGTTGGCAACGACCACCCGATAAATTCAGCTTATGGTATCGATTTCTGCAAAGAACTGCCAATCCGCCCGTTCGATCCGGATCAGGCCAAGTTCCACTTGAAAAAATCCGGCATTACAACCGCTGAACTGCATGTCGCCGAAGTTATCCCAGGCGTCACCGATGCTTCGTTGTTGTGGCAGCGTGAAGCCTCCAAAATCGGTTTTGATCTAAAAATCAAGAAAGTACCAAATGACGGGTATTGGGGGGCGGTGTGGCTGAAAACACCGATGAATGTGGTCACCTGGAACCAGCGCCCGACAGCGACAATCATGCTTGATATCGCTTTCGCGCCGGATGCACCATGGAATGACACGGTATGGAAAAATGATCGGTTTGGGCAATTATTGAATATGGCTCGGGCTGAACTCGATCCGGCCAAACGGCATGAAATCCAGTGCGAAATGCAAAAACTGGCGCATGACGAAAGTGGCATGATTATTCCAGCACATTCGAACTATATCGACGCCATCGCCTCCGACATGAAGGGGATACCCAAATTATCCCTCGGTAATCTTGGTGGCTGCGAATGGCCTGAGTTCGCCTGGCGCGCCTAAGACACGTGCTCACTACTCGTCAGCGGTGATTTACGGTCCGGAGTTTAGGCTCCGGACCACGCTACCGCTTTATCCTGCAGCTAAGCCCTGAAACGTTTACGATCATAATTGGGGACAAATAAAAGGATCATTCGAATGTGGCTCATGGTGCTCCGCCGGTTTGCCATCGGAATCGCAACTTTGTGGGTTGTGTCCGTTTTGGTTTTTGCCGGGACCGAAATTCTTCCAGGTGACGTTGCGCAAATTTTACTTGGCCAAAGTGCAACGCCGGAAGCACTGGCGGCGATGCGAGCGCAATTAGGGCTCGATCAACCGGCCTATATACGATATTTCGGATGGCTTGGGGACATGGTGACGGGCGATCTGGGGATATCGAAAGCGGGTGGTGCGTCGATTTCAAGCCTGATTGATTTCCGCCTTGGCAACACGCTATTTTTAGGCGGTATCGTTGCCGCAATTTCTGTTCCGCTGGCCGTGGTGCTAGGTCTGCTGGCGGCAATGTATCCAGGTACATGGCTCGACCGGGGGCTGACATTCGGTACGCTCAGCCTGATTTCCGTGCCGGAATTCTTGATTGCCACATTCCTGGTACTGGTTTTTGCCGTTGAGCTTAGATGGCTACCGTCGATTGCGCATATGAGTGGAGACGAAGATTTTCTGAAATTAATGCGGGCGCTGGCGATGCCTATTCTGACTTTGACAATTGTCGTTTCCGCCCAGATGATCCGGATGACCAGAGCCGGCATCCTGAACGTCATGAACTCTCCCTACATCGAAATGGCAATTCTAAAAGGGGTGCCGCGACGGCGCATTATTCTTCGCCATGCGCTTTTCAATGCGATCGGCCCAATCGTCAACGTAATCGCCCTCAACCTCGCCTATCTAGTCAGCGGGGTGGTGATCGTTGAGACAATATTTGCTTATCCAGGTTTAGCGAAATTGATGATTGACGGTGTGCAGACACGAGATCTGCCGCTAGTCCAAGCTTGCGCCATGATCTTCTGCGGTATCTATGTATTCCTTATTCTGGCGGCGGACTTGGCAGCTATCTTGTCTAATCCCCGTTTGCGGCAACCGAAATAGGTGGCGTCATGAGTGATAATAGTGAACAAAATACCAGCGCCGATGCAAAGAGTGTCGATACAATTGACAAATTTGCAGAACTCCCTGACGCCCCGCCAAAACGCGGTCTCAAGCTATCCTGGGTCGGCAAATCATCCACGGTAATTGTCGTGGTGTGGATTATTCTGGCACTATTTGGTCCCTGGATTGCCCCGTTCCACGAAGCAGATTTTGTCGCCGATGAGGGTTTCTTGCCGGCCATGACATGCCCTGAATTGGTTGACGAAGGTTATGATGTTGATGAATTTACGCCTGAATTGATCGAAGAGTTCTGCGCGAAATCCGATAAAATGATGTATCTGGGTGCCGATTATCTTGGCCGCGACACCTTTTCCAGGATCATCTGGGGGGCGCGGACGACGATCGGTATCGCTTTCGCCGCGACCTTACTTGCATATGCCATGGGCATCACTCTCGGTATTACCGCGGCGGTACGCGGTGGTTGGACGGATATGGGGTTAAGCCGGGTCAACGATGCGATACTTGCACTGCCAACTATTATGCTCGGCTTGATCGTGATTGCCGCCCTTGGCTCTTCGATCCCAATCCTAATACTCACCGGTGGTTTGATCTATGGCGTTAGTGTGTTCCGAATAGCGAGGGCCTTAGGGCAGGACATCATGGTACAGGACTTTGTCGAAGCGGCGCATGCCCGTGGCGAAGGCCTCTGGTGGATCATATCTAGAGAGGTATTGCCAAACGCGGCAATGCCGCTGGCGACCGATTTCGGTTTGCGGTTGGTGTTTGTCATGCTGTTCATTTCAAGTTTGAGTTTTCTCGGTCTCGGCGTTCAGCCGCCGATGGCGGATTGGGGCAGCATGGTGCGGGAAAATCTTCAGGGGCTGGGTTACGGCTCCTATGCTTCGATTTGGCCTGCTGTCGCCATTGCTTTGGTAACAATCCCGATCAATTTGATTGTTGACGATATCTCGGCCAAGGCCGGCGGCAGTCTCGCAAAGAAAATGGTGTAATCATGGCGCTTTTGGAAGTTGATAATCTACAAATTCAAGCCCGCAAGGATGATGGCACCCCGATCCCGATCGTCAAAGGCGTATCGTTTGAGGTCAAGCAGGGCGAAGTCGTTGCGTTGATCGGGGAATCAGGCTCCGGCAAAACCACGATATCTTTGTCGTCCTTGGCGTATTGCAAACCCGGTTTGGAATTTAGCGGCGGCGAGGTTCGCTTGCACGGCGATGATGTCTTGACCATGGCGCCGGTGGATCAGCGTAATATGCGTGGACGGAAAGTAGCTTATCTGGCGCAAAGCGCCGCGGCGACCTTCAACCCGGCCATTACGATTGGTGAACAGGTCACGGAATCAGCAGTTATTCATGGCATATTAAGCCAGGAAGACGCCAACGTTCGGGCGCAAGAGCTATATGAAGCGCTTGAGCTTCCTGACCCTGATCGCATGGGTAAGCGTTATCCGCATCAGGTGTCCGGTGGGCAATTACAGCGTTTGATGGCGGCGATGGCGCTCTGTGGGAAGCCGGATTTACTGGTGTTGGACGAACCAACGACAGCGTTGGACGTGACTACCCAGATCGAAGTGTTAAAGGCCTTTAAAAAAGTCATCAAAGAACAGGGCTCGGCTGCGATCTATGTGACCCATGATTTGTCGGTTGTCGCCCAGGTAGCGGACCATATTGTCGTACTCTATTCCGGCGAAGTTCAGGAGCAGGGGCCGACGGACCAAATAATCAATAATCCGCAGCACGACTATACCCGCCGTCTGATGGCAGCAGTGCGCCCGTCGCCGGTCGCTGGTTTGGGCGATGACGATACGGCCGATCACGAACATGAGGCAGCGGCGTTGGCGGCGACAAATATTACCGCTGGTTATGGCGGGATTGTTAACGGTGAACCCGCAATAACTATATTGCGCGATGTTAACGTCTCTATTCAGCGCGGTGAAGTGGTTGGCGTGATTGGCGAATCCGGCTGCGGAAAATCGACGTTGGCCCGAGTTATGGCTGGTTTGTTGCCGACGGCGAAGGGAGAAACCTCGCTCTATGGCGATGTGCTGGCGCCGGCGCTGGAAAAGCGCAGCCGTGACGATTTACGTAAAGTTCAGTTTGTTTTTCAAATGGCTGACACAGCGCTTAATCCACGGCAAAGGATTGGCGAAATTTTAGGACGACCGATCCAGTTTTATTTAGGTTTGTCGGGGAAGGACAAGCGGCAAAAAGTTGCTGAACTATTGCAGATGGTGGAACTCCCGCCGGCGTTTGCCGATCGCTTTCCCATGGAGTTGTCCGGCGGTCAGAAGCAGCGGGTAAATTTGGCTCGTGCTTTGGCTGGTAATCCGGAAGTATTACTCTGCGACGAGGTGACATCGGCTTTGGATTCGATAGTCGGCGCCAATGTCATAGAGTTACTGAAAGGGCTACGCAGGGATACCGGCGTGTCGTTTGTCTTTATTAGCCACGATCTGTCGACGATCGCCTCGTTTGCCGATTCGATTGTTGTGCTGTATGCCGGGCGCGTGGTGGAGCAGGGGCCAACCGACAAAGTATTATCGCCGCCGTTCCATCCTTATTCACGGCTGTTAATCACTTCGGTGCCTGAGATGCGCATAGGCTGGCTCGAAGATACCATGCAGACCCGCGAAGCCGCCGCCGGCATTGCCCGCGGCGTCGAAATCACAGCAGTTGGTTGTCCATTCTTCAATCGTTGTCCAATTGCGATTGAAGGCACCTGCGATACGCAAGTACCCCCAATCAGGCAACATGGCGCGGACCATCAGATCGCTTGTCACCACACCCTTGATGAAGTGCAGTTGAGCGAAAACGATCCGCAAAAAATACTGCACGGATTTGAGCGCAGCATTAGTGACGAAGAAAAAGCGAAAACGCGACGCGGTTAGCCCATCGACCATGCCAATGGGCTAGACCGACCTAATTGTTAGGCTGTGCGAACGCCGGCTTCAGCTGGTGTGCGGATTATATTGGTGCGCGCGTTTGAGGTATTGAAACCGATGTCGGCCAATTGATGGGCGTCAAGTTTGGCGAGCTCTTGGCTGCCGTTTGATTTGACGAGGGCGCTAAAAATTTCTGCGAATTTCATGATCAAGTATCCTTCTATTAAATCGATCACGATCGTTGCGGACCGCAAATTTTCTTCACTTCCGCAACACAACAAACAGTATCTAGTGCCGATTAATTAGTTTCACCAATGCCGAATTTGCATTGGTGTTATGCAATGAGTTCATAGGTCGAAAGGGGTCGAATTTAAGCCCGAAGGAGTGGAAACCAGTCTTCTCGCAAGCGTTGTCCGGCTTCCATCTCGTGGCCAGGAAACGGCGGTGAAGTTGGACCGGGGCGGGCCACAAAACGGGCATCGTCGCCGATCATTCGAATAGAAAAAGCACGCCGTCTAGCGGCGCCGAAATTGCCGCGCGCACCGTGGACGGTTCGATAGTGAAAAGCAATAGCGTCGCCCGGCTGCATTTCCCATTCCAGGACTTCGTATTTACTGGGTTCTGCATCCGGATCGGGAACAGGTAAGTATGCTTCTTCATCATTATAGAAATTTTCATCCGACAACCAACGCACAGGCAGCACAAGTTTGTCCCATTTGTGGGAGCCAGCAATCAATCTTAGTGAGGCTTCTTTAACCGGGTCGACGGGCACCCAGAAACTTACATTTTGCGAACCATCAACAAAATAATAGGGTGCGTCTTGATGCCAAGGTGTGGATTTTGCGGTGCCCGGTTCTTTCACTAAAACATGATCGTGGAACACCTGAACGGATTCAGATCGCATTAACCGAGCCGCCGCCGCGGCGGCGGGTGAGTTCTCCACCACGTCGGTAAATTCAGGAATGCGTTGCCAGTTGCAATAATCGTCGAAAAATCGACCACCTTCTCCTGGTTTAAGATTTTCTGCCGCATAGGGTCCGGGTTCGCGCATGTTCCGCTCGATACCCTCAATAATCACGTCAACCCAGTCACGGAAAAGGCCAGGAATACAGACCGCACCGTTTTTTTCATAGTCTTCTATTTGCTTTTCGCTAATGATATTCGAGCTGGCTGTCATTGAGATATCCTCTCGACCCGATTGACCGCGTATCGCAATCTGTTGGCATTGTTTCGGATCGTTTCTAAGTTAATATTCTCGTCTAATCCAGTACTTCTTCCTCGAGTTCGTCGTCCTGTTCCAGGGTGTACACAGAATGGGTGGTTTTTGGCACCGGTACAAAATCAGCCCTATCGTCGGCAGCGGCAACCGGACGTACAGCCATGCGGTAAATACAGAATGCACTGAGCAGGCCTAGTATCACCACAATGGAAAGGAAAAGCACCGACAAGCTATATTTTTCCATCAAAGGCGCAACCATCATCGGGCCTGCGACGGCGCCCAAAGCATATACCAACAACAACCCGCTGCTGGTTTGCACCAATTTTTCGGTGTCGGCATAGTCGTTCGCATGAGCCAGGCAGAGGGCATAAATTGGGATCATAAAACCGCCGTGGACCGCAGCTAAGACGAGCGCAATAATCTTACTGTCGAGCGGGAGGAAGGTAATTGTCAGCCCGGTGCCCATCGCACCCAAACAACAGAAGGCAATAACCAAACGCCGGTCTAGACGGTCGGAAGCACGACCCAAGGGCCATTGCGACAGTGTGCCGCCCACCACGAACATACTCATGAACAAAGTAATTTGCGGGATCGACATCCCTTGTCCATGCGCAAATTCCGGGCCCAGCGACCAGAACGCACCTTCAACAAGTCCGACTAACAGGCAGCCGACAACCCCAACCGGGGAAAGACGGAAGAGGCCTGGCAAGTCGATCGATGCATCTTCAATTGGAATGGGGGTCGGTGCCGGCGTCAATACCAAGGGCACCAGCGATAGACAGACCAGGATCGCTACGAGGGAAAAAAGTGCTGCATTATCTGGTGGATAAAGGTTCAGCATCAACAGGCCACCGATCGTCACAACATTGGTGATGATGATGTAAGCGGACAAGACCCTGCCACGATTATCGTTGCTGGATTCTTCGTTCAACCAACTTTCCACGGACATGTAAAGAATGGCGAAGCAGATCCCGGTTAGAAACCGCAAGACGCCCCAAACAGGTGCGGAAATTACTAAGGGATAGAGTAGAGATCCCAGCGCTGCCAATGCCGCGAAACCAGCGAAACAACGAACATGACCGACTAGGCGGACCACACGGGGACCAATGACGCAACCAACGATAAAACCGGCATATAGTGCGGTGCCAATGAAACCAATAGCAGTGGTTGAAAACCCTTCTAAATTGGCGCGAACCGGCAGCAAAGTGACCAGCAATCCATTGCCGAGAAACAGAATAGCCGAACAGGTGATTAATAATATGATCGAGCGGTAGGCTGCCATCGCCAGTTCCAAAAATATTTCTCTATCATTGTGGTTTGAAATTGCCTTCAACGCCACCCTCATTCGTTTGAATACAAACGTATTTGTTGTAAAAAGCGAGCAAATTGGACCGGTATGATTGCTGGAAATTGGTTCTTTTTGAATAGTTCTTAGAATTTTATTCTGCTCATTCGATGGACGGAGCGAGGCAATGAACCCGAGACTGAATGCACTGCAGCAACCGATCGGAGCGGCGATTGAAAATTGGCGCTCATGTGCCCGACCTAATCGAACGGCGATACCAGGGAAATTTTGTCGGCTCAAGGCAATTGATCCCACTCTTCACGCGTCTGATCTTTTCAACGCAAATCGACTTGATACCGATAACCGCAATTGGACTTATTTGGGCTATGGACCGTTTGCCAATGAGGAAGACTATCGGGCTTGGATGACAGCTTCTTGTTTGGGGGAGGATCCGTTGTTTATGGCGATTATCGACGCAAAAACCGAACGAGCGGTAGGGGTTGCGAGTTATTTGCGCATCGAACCGACAATGGGTGTGATTGAGGTTGGCCACATAAATTTCTCCCCGGCATTACAGCAAACCAGAGCGGCAACGGAAGCGATGTATTTGATGATGGGTAGGGTTTTCGACGAATTGGGGTATCGCCGATATGAATGGAAATGCGATTCCCTTAACGCACCTTCCCGTCGGGCGGCCGAACGTTTGGGCTTCAGTTATGAAGGCCTGTTTCGCCAGGCCTTGATATACAAAGGCCGCAACCGCGATACGGCCTGGTATTCGATCCTTGATTCGGAATGGCCGAAATTGAAGAATGCTTATATGGCGTGGCTAGACGATGACAATTTCAATGACGCAGGTCGGCAAAAAATCAGCCTGAGTGAGATCAGGAGCAGCGCTGACAGTTAATCCGCTTGCCGTTTTTCATTAACCCCGGCAGGCGCTTGGATTTTCAGAAAATTGTCGTTTGAAGGCCCGGCTAAAGGCAGCTTCGGATGCGTAACCAGCCCTATCAGCAATTTCAGCAATTGGTGAATTGCCATGGTGCAGCCAATCCCGCGCTTTCATCAACCGCCAGCTTGTCAAATAGGTGATTGGTGATTGCCCCATTAATTCCTTGAAATGTTGTGAAAAGCTTGACCGCGACATCCCGGCATCGTGAGCCAAGGTCGCAAGATCCACACTTGCGTCAGTTTCGGCGTGTATGCGTTTTAGCGCGCGATTGACCCGTTGATCCATTGTGGCGGCAAGGAAACCTTTCGCCTGTTTCAAGCTCATCAAATGGTTTCGTAGAACTTGAATCAACAGAACTTCTGCCAGACGATCAACAACCGTATCCGCGCCGGGTTGGAGTGACTGAGTTTCCGCTGCCAATATCGGGGCGATTGTTTCGATCCAAGTGGGATGGTCGCGCATCAAATTTTTTGTCAGCACGAGTTGCGGCAATTCCGTAATCAAAGGATGACCGACGGCGCGATCGAATTCAAAATGCCCGCAGAGCAATCTGGTCGCAACATCTCTATCGGCTATTTCGCGATGACGCCCATCTTGAATATTTTTTACCACTTCTTTGCCAGGATGCCGGTAACTATCGATTTTGTCGGCGAGCCAGTGGCGATTGCCTGCGGGAAATACAACAGCGTCGCCGGCTGACAATATCCGGTTTTCACCTTCGAAATTTAGATTGCATGTGCCCTCAATCACCAAATGAAATTGCGCGACATCGGCTTACGGCACTTCCATCCCCCAAGGGCTCGGGAAGTCGTGAACAAAATATACACAGCCGGATAACCGGATCAGGCGGAATACATCGTTCAAGGTGTCTTCGAATATATCGCTCATGTCAACAACTTAACCCTCTTGTCGGTCAGCGAATAGTCCGTCCGCGCAAAATTGGACGTTCGATCAACTGTTCTGGATTTCCGATCATTCAGTTTTTTACGTCGATCATTAGCTTAAGGAGATCGCGTCGTTGACGTGATCAAATATTCTTCAACCAATGATCAATCACAAGGAATATTCAAATGAGAAAGATTATCGGAAAACCGAAAACCACCATTCTTGTTGGTGTGATTTGTAGTGCAATGTTTTTGTCGAACCAAGCATTTGCCGGTGCGCAATTCGATCCGAAGAAAGAAATTGCATCCCCCAGCTCTTCCATCGCGTTCAAGAAAATAAATCCGGCGATTTCAATGGGAGGAGCCTACGGTGACATGTCAATAGGCGCACATGGAACGTTTGGTAAATTTCCAGCGAATTTTGAAACTCCGAAACATACCCACACCGGGGCCTATCATGGGGTTGTCATTTCCGGCACCATGACCAATCCATTCGAAGGTGAGAATAGTCCGCCAAAAATGGGGCCGGGTTCATATTGGTATGTGCCGGCTAATTCGGTGCATTCGACGGCTTGTGTGTCAGCCACGCCGTGTCAGTTCTATTTTCATGCTGACAAAAAATTCGATTTCCATCCGACGAAGTAAGCTCCGCACAAATACTGCGGTGGTCGCCCAGCCGTCGGGTGACCACCTGCAGTATTTTTCGATTGGGTATTTGCTCCCTGCTATTGGCGAAGAGCCGTTGGCCTTCTATGATCATGATCTTGTCATCGTGATAAAAATACAGGGAATAGTTTATGGAACTGAAGGATCATGCTGTGGAGCTGGAGGCTCGGCGGGAGAAAATTCGCGCCGAAATGGGCGGTGCACACCGAATTGAACGAATTCATCGCGAAGGTAAGTTGACCATTCGCGAACGCATCAATGGCATGCTGGACGATGGCAGTTTCACCGAGATTGGCACTTTTGCTCAATCGGAAATGCGGGCGGATCGCGGCAAGACACCGGGCGACGGCAAGATCGGCGGTATCGGCACAGTGGATGGACGCCCTGTCGTCATTGGCGGCGACGATATCACTGTCAAGCAAGGCTCTAGTTCGTTCATCGGTGGCAGGCGGATGAAAAAACTGGAAGATTATGCCATCCGCCATGGTCACCCGATTATCTATTATGGCGAGACCGGTGGCGCCCGTTTGCCGGACCTGCTGGAACCCGACGAATTTGCCAAAGTTCAGCCTGGCGTTATCATGGGCCGGCGTAATCGCCGGGTCCCGGCTGCGACGGTGATCAGTGGTTTGTCGTTTGGCGGTTCGTCCTTCCAGTCCGCATATTCTGACTTTGTTGTGCAGGTGAAGGGTACTTGTTTAGCTGTCACCAGCCCACGAGTAGTCGAAGTCGCGACGGGAGAGAAAATAGATTTCGACAAGCTTGGTGGTTGGGAAGTGCATGACCGCCTGACCGGGATGGTCGACCGGGTTGCCGATGACGAAGAACATGGCTTCCAACTAGTGCGCGAATATCTGAGCTATCTACCGCAGAATGCTTGGGAGGAACCGGTGCGGCTGGATTGGGATGGCGATCTATCTCGCGACGAACATATTTACAAGATGGTGCCGACGCGGCGGCAACGAGGGTATGACATGCGTCGTGTTATCCGTCGCCTGACCGATGATAAGAACATTTTCGAATTGAAGCCGAATTATGGCGGCTCTTTGATCACTTGTTTTGGTCGTATCGCCGGCCGCTCAGTTGGTTTCATCGCCTCGAACCCGATGGTAGGGGCCGGTGCAATCACGCCGGCGGCCTGCGACAAAGCGACATTGTTTATTTGTACCTGTGACGCCTACAACCTACCGATTATCTTTTTACAAGACACACCTGGTTTTATGGTTGGCCGACAGGTCGAACATGACCGCCTGTTGTCTCGTGCCATCATGATGATAGAAGCCATGGTCCAGGCCCGGGTGCCGCGGGTTACAGTGATTGTTCGGAAAGCCTTTGGTCTTGCCTATGCCGCGCTTTCCGGCAATGAAATGGGCGGCGATGCAATACTCGCTTGGCCCAATGCAGAATACAGTTTTATGGATCCGGAAGTCGGGGTGAATGTTACGCATGCCCGAAAGTTGGCCGAGGCGGATAATCCGGATGAAGAACGCGCCCGCTTAATCGAAGAATGGCGACAGGATACTTCGCCCTATCCTGCGGCTGGCACGCTCGCCTTTGATGAGATTATTGATCCGGCGGAAACCCGAGCCTGGTTAAGGCGCTACGTCGACCGCCTGCATATTGAGGTGCCACGACGGGGCGAAGTGAAACCGCTGGCGAGCTGGCCGACCTGCTTATAGGGAGAATAAACATGCCTACAGAATCGACAAACCAACAATGGCTTGAGCAGGATCCAGAAGAAACCTTGGAACCGGATTTGCCTATTTGCGATCCGCATCATCATCTTTGGGAATTCAATATGACCCGCGTTGCGCAGCGGTATCTGTTAGATGAATTCTTGGTCGACCTCAATTGCGGCCATAATATTGTGTCGACGGTGTTCATCGAATGTGGTGCCATGTTGAAAGCGGCTGGTCCGGTTCCGATGCGTGTGATCGGCGAGACAGAATTAGTGAACGGTATCGCTGCGATGAGTGCGAGTGGATTTTATGGCGAAACCAAAGTCGCCGCCGGTATCATTGGGCATGCGGATTTGTGTTTGGGTGACAATGTCGCCCCAGTGTTGGAGGCGCATTTGCAAGCCGGAGGCGGCCGCTTTCGTGGCATTCGTCATTCTGCTTCGTGGGACGCTTCCGAAGAAATTTCCAATGCCCGTTGTGCACCGGTTCAAGATCTATATGCGGACGACAATTTCCGAGCTGGCTTCGCGCAATTTGCGCGTTACGGGTTGAGCTTCGAAGGTTGGTGCTATCACACACAAATCCCAGGACTGACCGAACTGGCGCAGGCGTTTCCCGATACTGTGATCATCTTAAACCATTTCGGCACACCTTTGGGCGTCGGCCCTTATGCAGGCAAACGGGACGAGAATTTTGCTCAGTGGCAAGCGGATATGAGCGAATTGGCTGCTTGCGATAACGTTTTTGCAAAACTTGGCGGCATCAACATGGAATTGAACGGTTTCGCCTGGCATGAACAAGATCGGCCGCCGTCGTCGGAAGAGCTGATGGAAGCGACCAGACCTTATTACGAATATACGATAGAACAGTTTGGGCCTGCCCGCTGCATGTTCGAAAGTAACTTCCCGGTCGATATGGTCACCTGTAGTTACAATGTCCTATGGAATAGCTTCAAACGCTTAACCGAAAACTATTCAACCGATGAGAAAGCGCAATTGTTTCATGATACCGCAGCTCAGGTTTACCGTCTGGACGCAGCAAACTAGCATTCAGATCTTGGCGGCGATAAGCAACTCAAGCTTCGGCTAGGCCGGCCTTGCGCAGCCCGGCGACCAGAATATCCATATAAGGAGGATGGGTGTTGGGCGCCATGGTGGGAATAATGTTGCAGGTCAGGTTCGGAAAATAAGTCAGTGCATGATCTATTGTCGCCTCGGCTTCCTGCTGTTCGCCGCGGTCGGCTAATATGGCGGCCCGCATGAGGTGAGGCCAGATACCGACGTCTTCGCCTTCAATCGCGAGATCGACGTTTACGATTGCGTCGTCAAGTTCCCCCAAATCGTGATGGCAGCAGCCCAGGGTCGAGAAATTCAAGGTCTGTCTGCGATCTTGCGGGTTCAAGCGTATTGATTCTTGGAAATTAGGGATCGCCTCCTTGGCATTGCCGCCCAGGAATAATGCGAGAGCCAACATCGATTGCGCCCGGGCATCGTTGGGATTGAGTTCCATGGCTTTGCGGGACGCTGCAACTCCTTGATTATGTTCGCCCGCAACGATGCAAATACCGCCAAATGAAGACTGGACGTAACTATCGCGTGGATCAAATTCCATGGCTTTTTGCCCGGCAGCGAAACCGTCGCGAATTGTGCTAGGGACGTCATTTGTGTAGCTATTGAAAACTTCCTGAATAGCGCAAGAGGCTAAACCGGCATAAGCAGCGGCGAATTTCGGATCCTTTTCAATCGCCCTTTCGAACCAACGACGACCTTCTGCCGTATGTTCCTTTGTCCGCAAATAATGATGCCATTTCCCACGTTGCAAACAGTTCCAGGCATCCAGGTTTTGCGTCGGTTTCTGCGCCGCCTGGGCGCGTTCAGTTACTTCTAATTCCCCTTCAACACTTGCCGCGATATCCCGGGTAATTTCGTCCTGCAGATCAAAGATGTCTTCCATTTGACGATCATATCGCCTAGCCCAGATATGGCCGGCCGTGCGTGCTTCGACTAGCTGCGCGTTTACACGGACGCGACTGCCCGCGGTCCGTACACTGCCTTCCAGAATATATCGGACACCAAGTTTTTCCCCAATATCGCGAATATTCACCGACTGCCCTTTAAAGGCAAAGCTCGAGTTCCGCGCGATTACAAATAGCGCCCGCACATAAGACAAGCTGGTTATGATATCTTCGCTCAAACCATCGGAAAAATATTCCTGCTCGGGGTCGCGCGACATATTGTCAAAAGGTAAGACGGCGATGGATGGTTTGCTGGGCAAGGCCGGGTTCGCCATCCGACCAAGATCAATCGTTGAGATATTACCCGCACCGTCGCCTGACTGATAGACACGGATAGCGTTGTTGATGTTTTTCAGATTTTTCTTGCCGGTATCTGTGAAATCTTTGGCGACTTTGTCGTCGAGCGAGTTTTTTGAAACTTCCGACAAAGCGATACCGCCGGGATAGGAAATCTCTTGCAATCTGGCGGCGATGTTGACGGCTTCCCCGAAAATATCCTCATCCTGATGGAAAATGTCACCAACATGAATGCCGATGCGTAGCCGAATAGGGTCGGTCCCGGCGAGGTAATTCTGCATCTCGATCGCGCAATTAACAGCTTCGGTAGCGGATGCGAATTCCACCAACCAGCCGTCGCCCATATTTTTCACAACTTCGCCGCCATGTTCGCTCACGGTTGGTTGGAAAAGTTCCGTCCGAAATTGCCTGAGGGCAGCCAATGTTCCGACTTCATCGTCGCTCATTAAGCGCGTGTAACCTGCCACATCGGCGGCAAGAATAGCGGCAAGTCTTCTGGTCGGTGTGTTCATGCGGTGGAGTTTAAACGACCTACTGCAAATCGTGAAGAGGAGGATTGCGAGAAGTTAAATTGAAAGGCACCTGAAGTTTTGTCCTTCCCGAGACGAGTTATCAAATTGTTAAACATATAGGTTTAACGATTTTGGCAGACGTCAATCGACGCGAAGGTATGTTTATTAGTAATAGTAAATGAGAAGTGTCCGATGATCTCGCGAAATGCAGATGAATTTGGGAACTGCCAAAGCCACAAACGAAACGGTGAGGTTCAGCTCACGGTCCGATTTTCTTTAGATCGTTATATCAGGCGCAACAGGGATGAGGGCGTTTCGGTCATCAGGTGGATTTTCTGATGCCGAAAATTACTGTGATAGTGCCGGTCTTCGGCCTTGAGAAATATGTCGGCGACTGTATCGACGGTTTGCTCAATCAAAAGGTGAATTTCGAATTCGAAGTGATCGCTGTCGACGACGCGTCGTCGGATGCTAGCTTAAAAATTCTGCAAGAACGGGCGCTTACCGATTCGAAGTTGAAAGTGTTTTCCAATCCCAAAAATCTAGGTCTAGCGGCGACGATGCGTCATTTGCTTTCCTATGCAGCCGGTGAATATATCGTTTATATGGATGGTGACGATTTAGCTTATCCGGGAAAGTTGAGCGTTGTCGCCGAATACATGGACAGTCATCCTGGCTGCGCCATCGCCTATCACGAGGCCAGGGTATTCGACAGCGACAGTGATGAAACCCTGCAATATTATTCACGTGATCATTACAATCGGGATTATGTTCCGGCGACCGCCACGGTCGAGGATTTGATTCGCTATGGCTGTTTTTTGAACGCCAGTTCAATTGTCTATCGTCAGCACGATCGTTTATCGGACGCCGTTGATCCGAAATGTCGCATTCTGCTCGACTATCCCTTTCATATCCTCAATGCGCTGCACCTAGGTGGAACTATTGACCGCATCGACGACGTTCTAGGTGGTTATCGAATTCACCGCGACAGTTTTGGCGGTCAAACATTGCGGTCGAACGATAGGCGAATTCAGGTGTTGCGCGACCAGGAACAAGCTTGCGAAAATGCCCGCTGCTTTGGCATGGACGCAGCCGTAATCGCCGAAGGTATGGCGCATCATCGTTTCGCCACCGCGTTGTTTTTCCTGAAATCAGGGCACGACGACTTATTTCAGCGCTTCATCGACGATGCCAGTCGGGACAATTGGTTCTTTGACGAACGCCATCAGCTTGCCTTTGCTGATCGCGCTAGGCCAAATTCCGTGCGCCAACGACTTTTTCCGGATCTTCTCGAGTGACACAGATAGACGCCATAGTCATCGGCGCGGGATATTCCGGCGCCGTCATGGCCGAACGCATGGCAAGCCAGTTGAACTGGCAAATCCTGTTGTTCGAACAGCGCGATCACGTCGCCGGCAATTGTTATGACGAGCCAGATGCCGATGGCACTCTTGTCCATGTCTATGGGCCCCATCTGTTCCACACGTGCCGGGAATCGGTTTGGCAATATTTGAGTGGGTTTACGGATTGGCAGCCCTATGAACACAAAGTATTGGCGAGCATCGACAATGCCTTGCTGCCATTGCCCTTCAACCTCAATTCGATCGACGCGATATTCCCAGATGATCAGGCACAAAGGCTGCGGGATAAGTTGTTAAGTCACTATGGCGATGGGGCAAAAGTACCGATCCTGGAAATGCTCGAGGTCGATGATAGTGATCTCAAAAAGCTGGCGCAATTTGTCTATGAAAAAGTATTTCTGAATTACACTTCGAAACAGTGGGGTGTGCGGCCGGATCAGATCGCCCCTGAAGTTACGGCGCGCGTGCCGGTAGTTGTTTCCCGCGACGATCGATATTTCCAGGACTGTTACCAGGCGATGCCGAAAGCGGGTTATACAAAAATGTTCCAAAACCTTCTGGATCAGCCGCAAATTCAGCTCCAACTTACACAGAACTGCCGACAACGCCTCAATTTTGATAAGGACTCACAGACGATTTTTCTTGATGGAAATCGTTTCACTGGCACCGTTGTTTACACCGGCATGTTGGATGAGCTGTTTGATTATTGTTTCGGCACCTTACCTTATCGTTCGTTGCGGTTTGAATTCGAACATCTGCAAAACACAACCTTTCAGAACAACACAACGGTCAATTATCCGAATGATTTTGATTACACGCGGATCACAGAGTTCAAACATATTGCCAATGCTTCGGCTAGCGGCACAACGATCGTCCGTGAGTATCCACAGGACTACGACCGCGATGATAGCGAGAAAAATATTCCCTATTATCCCGTGTTTAACGATGAGAACCGCCTACGGCATGCAAAATATCTGAAACTTGCCGAAAGTTTTGATAATCTGATCGTCCTCGGTCGGTTGGCGGATTATCGCTATTACAATATGGATGATGCGGCCGGAAAAGCATTGCAAACTTTCGCCAACCTGCAATCCAAAGTAATGAAAGCGGCCAACTAGAGAATTGTGGCGATGCCGCCATATGGCTATAAGTTTCTGTCAGCTTTATTCAGTCCCGGTATCTGGCAACTAATTCGTAGACGGCTTCCTCGACAGTATGCTGCGGCACGAAACCTAGTTCGCGTCGAATTTTTTCGGAGGATAATAGACAGGAATTTGGTTTTTCACTTCCTGCAGTTTGGACTAATAGACTGCCGCCAACTGCTGCCTTTATGATATTTGCCAGTTCCAAAAAGGTCAGGTTTTCGGCTTCGGCGTTGAAGATTTTGCCGTCAATTTTTCCATCCGGCTGGTTCAGTAGTAAAACATACAAGTCGACGATGTCGTCGATGTGAATGTAAGGTTGGGTAACTGCACCAGAGGGAATATCAATGCTGCCATTCGTGAACGCATCCAGAGTGAGCCCGTTCACGACGACATCAGATTGCGGGCCGGGGGCATAACCGCAAACCGCGGCGGAGCGGATGATACATGTAACGAAGCCTGCTGCGCGTTCTTCCTTAAGCACATTTTCCCAAAAAACCATGGCTTGCGAAATTTTCGTGGTTGGTTCTGGTGCCAAGTCTTCCGTAATATCCACCTGGTCGTTGTTGCCATAAACAGCGTAAGACGAGGCGAGTATGAAGCGCTTGATGCCGACTTTCTTTATAGCGTGGAGCAACTGGCGAAAGGCAGTGTTATCGGCCGGCTTATCCATCTCGGCATTGAGGTGGGGAGAATCAATGTCGGTGATAGGAGCGAGATGGATCACCGCGTCGCATTCTTCGAGCGCCTGGCCTAGCGTTTGCGGGTCTTTGAAATCGCCAGCGATTTGGCGAAACTTCATGTGAGTTTCGAACTCCTTGAAAATGTCGCCGTGGAAATCAAGATCAATAACGGTTACCGCATGGCCGCGGGTTAATAATTTTGGCACCAAGGCACTGCCCAAATATCCAGCACCGCCGATAACCAACACATTCCAACCTTTTTTGTGGTGCGTGAAAACTAGAAATAGTGCAAAAACAAGCGCCATAACGGGAAAAATCAGTAGCGCATAGCTGCCTGGTGTCGAACCGGAGGTTGTCCCGTGGGCAAATGCGGGGGTCGCCATAAAAACGACGGCGCTGACAATGTACGCGCCACGTATCAAAATAAAATTCAATCGTTCCACCAATTTCACTATATCTTGACGACCCTGCCTAATGCCCAGCCAAATCGTTCCATTGCGGCAACAAAACGATAGAGTTCGGATTTAAGCCCAAGTCCTTCAGCGTGTCTATGGAAGTCACAACTTGTTCGGTTTGAAGATCGATCACGGTGATGGATCCATCCGACATCCCAGGCAGGTTCAATAAAGAGTTTTGTACGAAACCGTATTGTCCGTCGCGGGTGATGGCCATATGATGGGCGCCTTCATTGGCTTTTAACGTTTTGATCAATTTAGGCTTCAAAGGGTCGGCTGAAATATCGAAGATATGTAACATGCCGGGTTTGGCTGTGGTTACGTAGAGACGATCAGCTTTTTTGTTGAAATACATTTCCAATGGAACACCAGCCTCGACCCGGGTGAAATCGAACAGCTCGATGGCATCAAAGTCCATCTTCGCGGGGTTCCAGATCGCTGCCCACAAGGAGTTGCCAAACATATTAGTGACGTAGACGATTTGCGGGTTCGACCCAGGTACCCGCAAGAGCTCAACCGGCGCCGTACCGGACGGCGAATTGTTGTTCGACATTTTATGTTTACTGAGTATGCGTCCAGTACTTGCTTCGATGACGGTAACGAAATCGTGGGGATCACTTAGGTCGCCGCGCACCGTGCTGGTTACCAAAATGCGGTCGATTTCACTCAATATCGCGAGCCCGTGCGGGTAGGTATCCGGGATATTTATTGTCTGTTTAACTTCATCCGTTGCGACGTCGCCAACAATCACCCGCGCTGACATCATGCAGGTCAGATACCAAGTTTTGTTGTCGTCGGAGAATACTAAATCCTCACCCATCCCGCAGTTTGGCAGGTCGAGACGCCGAATCCGGTATGGAAATCGGTGTAGGTCTAAGACCTGCAGTTCCGATTTCCCAAGCGCTGTCACATATGCTTTTTCCATCTTGCGATCGTAGAAGATGTGGTGTGCCAATAAATCCGACGACAATGGAATAGTCATTAGAATTGTGCCAAAATTATTTGATTCGGGATCGACATCTATGATTGCGATCCCTTCTGTGCGCTCCTGCTTGCCGGTAAGCTTCAGTGACTTAAGCGTTTCCGGTGCCTTGCTTTCAAAATTCATCATCGCCAGAATTTCGCCGCGGGCGGTATCCGGCTTGACCAGGGTCATGGCCAGCATCAACACCGCCAACGATATTGCAAGATTGGTCGCCACACGTATCGTCATTCGTCACCGCTTGATTATGTATACTCGACGCCCGGAGGCCAATCGAACATTACTTTAATTGCCAGGGCGAGTACCAGCAGATATGTTTTAGAGGTTTTGTTGCAGATTTAAATTATACGGATAGCTGAGAGCGATGAGCGTAGAATTCCAGGATCGCCACCATCTTCGGCCGGCTAAGTATTGCAGCCGGCGATTTGCTTTCTCAGGTGCAATTCTTGTCCTTGTCGCGATCGGTTGGCTGGCTATTCTTGCGCCAGCATATGCGCAGGAAGGGGAACTCCAAGTCTTTGACCTGGACATCAAAAATGGCCAAGTCGCCGCCGAGAATAACACCATCAAAGTAAACCAAGGTGATCGGATCACCTTGGTTTGGACTGCTGACAAAGCGGTGAAGTTGCATCTGCACGGATACGATATCCATCTACATCTAAAGCCGAGAGAAACGACAATGATGAAGTTTGAAGCTCACTCTACCGGTCGATTTCCATTCGCCATCCACGATACTGGCGGCCGCGAAAAAAACACCTTGATGTATTTGGAAGTTCATCCCCAATAAATGAGTATCATGATAGGGCGACACCGCAAAATCCTGATCGTGGTCATCTTGTCTGCGCTATTGAATTTGCCCGCTTCCTCGGTTTTCGCGCACGCATTCGGTGTGCGTTACGATCTGCCTATACCGCTTGGACTTTTCCTCATCGGGGCTGGGGCTGCGGTGCTGTTGTCGTTTGTCGTTATGGCTCGCTTTCTGCGAAGCACGGAAGAAGGTGATAGGGCTTGGCACATCGATCTGTTGAATATCCCCGGTATGGCGTGGCTCGGTGCGACAATCACGCTCAACCTGGCCAAATTATTTTCCGTGACGATATTTGGCCTATTACTCTTTGCCGGCTTATTCGGTAATGCGGATCCGCTCAGAAATATTGCACCCACATTCGTCTGGATTATTTGGTGGGTCGGCATGGCGTTCATCTCGGCCCTGGTCGGCAATTTATGGACGTTGATAAATCCTTGGGACAGTTTGTTTGTCTGGCTCGAACGCACAATTGGCGGTCTAGGGCCGATATACAATTATCCGACCTGGCTGGCGCGCTGGCCGGCGGTCGGACTTTTCATCATTTTTGCCTGGTTGGAGTTGATCTTTGAGCAGAGCGAGCAGCCGCGTATTTTGGCCACCCTTATTGTTGCATATTCGGCTGTCACTTGGTCCGGCATGGCGTTATTCGGGCGGGAAGTCTGGCTTCGCAACGGTGAAGTCTTTACTTTGATATTTGGTTTATTGTCGCGATTCGCGGTAACAGTTGGCGAAGCCGGACATTGGTATTTGCGGCCACCAGCTTTGGGATTGTTGAGCCGAAATCCGCTAGATTTTTCGACCGTGTGTTTCGTATTGCTGCTGCTAACGACGGTCACATTTGACGGAATTCTGGAGACACCGTTGTGGGCGATCGTCCTGGACCGTGTAGCCGAAAGCGAGGCGTTGCGGGAGCCGTTGATTGCATTGCAAAACGCCGGTGTCGATCTGATCGCTATGTTGAAGACGATTGCCCTAGTCGTCTTGCCATGTATCCTTCTAATCGTTTACCTGGTTTTCAGCCACGCGATCGCGATGTTTGGCAGCGCTGGACGAGTACCAACAAGCGATGTGGTTGGCTATTTTATTCTGTCGCTAATTCCAATCGCGATTGCCTACCATCTTTCGCACTATTATTCTTTTCTGTTGGTAGGTGGCCAATATATCATTCCGTTGGCTTCCGATCCATTTGGTTATGGCTGGAATTTGTTTGGCAGTACTGCTTATCGAATCGACATTGGCATCGTCAACGCCAAGACGGTTTGGTATTTGGCTGTTAGCGGGATCGTGATAGGCCATGTCTATGCGGTCTATATTGGCCATCATATGGCAATCTGGGTTTTCGAGGATCACAAAGCGGCAATTCGTAGTCAGTTCCCCATGCTGGTTTTGATGATTTTGTATACGATGTTGAGTTTGTGGATTCTGTCCCAGCCAATTATCAGTTAGTGAGATTTTGGAATTTTGGACTTTTCAGTTATAACCGTTTTGAGAACATTTTACGCGCAAGGGGATCCCAAATATGTCTGATGATTTTCAACAGAAAAACGTTGTAATAGTTGCCTCAATTCTAGGTGGAGGCGTATTTCTGATATCGCTCCTGGGTATATGGAGCCTGTTCTGAAATACGGGATCAGAGGAATCTTAGTATCTATACCAGATGCTTGATCGCAATTTCGGCCACTTGCTCGACGATTAGCGCGGCGAACAGAACGAATAAATATAGAATTGAAAAACGGAACATGCGGCGTTCTACGTCGTCCCCGCGTTCGCGTAATACCCGGAATGCCAGCAGCAGAAAATAACCGCCCATCGCGACGACGACAATACCATACATGAAGCCCGCAACACCAAGGGCCAGCGGTGCCAAGCTGATCGGAACCAGTAGCAGAGCATAAATAAACTGCTGGCGTCTGGTCTCTCTTTTGCCGGAGACAACCGGCAGCATCGGCACCCCGGCGCCGGCATATTCGTCCGAACGATATAGCGCCAAAGCCCAAAAGTGCGGTGGCGTCCACAAGAAGATAATCAGAAACAGCGAGATTGATTCGATACTCACCGTTCCGGTCACCGCTGCCCATCCGATCAATGGCGGCAATGCACCGGCCGCACCACCGATCACAATATTCTGCGGTGTACGCCGCTTTAACCAGATCGTGTAAATAAAGACATAAAAAAAATTGGCAAATGCAAGCAAAGCAGCTGCAACCCAGTTAACTATCGTGCCCATCAGCAAAACCGAAACAACACTGACGATAACGCCAAAACCAAGCGCCTTTTCCGGCGCGATTCGTCCAGCCGGAATTGGTCGTTTTAACGTTCGTTCCATCAACGCGTCGATGTCGCGATCGTACCACATGTTGATTGCCCCGGCGCCACCGGCAGCTAAGGCGATACATAAAACTGCCACCAAGGCATACAGTGGATGAAGACTGCCTGGCGCCACGACCAAACCGGCAAAGCCCGTGAAGACGACGAGTGACATCACGCGCGGTTTAAGCAAGGCAAAATAATCGCTGGCCTGCAGAAAATATAACGGTCTGGACTGGGTCTGTGATCGCAACTGGCATCCCCCACATGTCGATGCTGTTCGCTATAGTATCAACAAGGCATCGGAGGGCAACTAAATTTGTCGTCGAATTCTCAAGTCAATTTCAGATGCCGTAGTTAGAACAAACTGATTTTGCCTGCTTAATCGACGGCTCAATCGTCAAGAGGGGCTTGGGTGATCGCGATGCCAACGGTTGCGGGGAATGTACAATTGCCTCGCATTCGCATTCGTGATATCACAGTCGCAATGTAGGTACTATCAAAGATGGTAAAGTGCCAAAGGTCGGTTAATGTTTAAACCGGCAGAGTTATTGGTATGAATTACGGATAAGTTTCTTTCTAACAGGGGGACGCCGCAGTGACCAGTGAACGAGTACAATTAACGGAAGAATTATGTGCGAATTCTTTCTTCGTTCGGGCTTTTGCCCGCACGCGGTCGTCGCTTATGTCCAACCAATTAGTAAGAAATACTATCGCAGTCGGTAACTTGCCGCTGAGCGTCTTTATGTGAGCGAGATCGAGGTTTTGCGCAAATAGAAAAGCCCGCTTCCATGGATTTGGGTCAGTAGCTTTTACAGTCGGAGGCCAAATAAGTAATGCATGTTGCAATTGTAGTCGTCTTAGTAGCCGTCGGTACGATCATCTTTCACTTTATGAGCCCCTGGTGGTGGACGCCAATAGCGTCCAATTGGGGATATATTGACGATACGATCATCATCACCTTTTGGATTACCGGTTTTGTTTTTGTCGCCGTCGTCTTGTTCATGGCTTATTGCCTGCTTCGTTTCCGATATCAAAAGGACAGGCGGGCGGAATATGAACCAGAAAACAAAAAACTTGAATGGTGGCTGACTATACTGACCAGTGTCGGCGTCGCGGCTATGCTGGCTCCCGGTTTATTTGTCTGGAATCAATATGTCAGCGTGCCGGAAGATGCCGCCGAAATTGAAGTTCTGGGCCAACAGTGGCAATGGAGTTATCGTTTTCCCGGCAAAGACGGGATCCTTGGAACCTCAGATACTCGAAATATCAACGATGAAAATCCTTTCGGCATAAATCTGAAGGATCCAAACGGGCAAGACGATATCTTGATCGATGCTGATGACCTGCATCTGCCCATCGGCGGACCGATCAAAGTACTGCTCCGCTCCATCGATGTGCTGCATGATTTCTATGTGCCGGAATTCCGGGCTAAGATGGATCTAGTGCCGGGTACCGTAACTTATTTTTGGCTCACTCCAACCCGCGCCGGAACTTTTGACGTTCTCTGCTTTGAACTATGCGGGACCGGACATCACATGATGCGCAGCACCGTTGTGGTGGAAAATAAGAGCGACTTCGATGTCTGGTTGGCGGAACAACCGACGTTTGCGCAAACTTTGGCAGCGGCCAGGGGTGGTGATCGGGAAAAAGAAACCAACCTGGCGGCCAGCAAGGCTTCGGAAACTATCGCGAAGAGCGAGCCAAAACAATGACGCGCAATCCAATAGTGATTAGCGATATTCGAGTGAAGAGGATTGTATGATGGTCGATACCACCCCTGAACAAGTGGATTTTGTCCCGCCGGCTGAAGTCGAAGAAATGGAACTTTATCATCCAAAAAGTTGGGTGACCAAGTATGTCTTCTGCCAAGACGCTAAAGTCATTGCCATTCAATATTCGTTAACTGCGATTGGCATCGGCATGATTGGGTTGGTGTTATCATGGTTGATGCGGCTGCAGTTGGGCTTCCCGGAAATCTTCTCATTCATCGAAGCGGAACATTATTATCAGTTCATCACCATGCACGGCATGATCATGGTGATTTACTTACTTACAGCGCTATTTTTGGGGGGCTTCGGTAACTACCTTATCCCGTTGATGGTGGGCGCCCGTGATATGGTGTTCCCCTATGTGAATATGCTGAGTTATTGGATTTACTTGTTGGCAGTACTGATCCTGGTCGCCAGTTTCTTTGTGCCGGGTGGACCAACCGGGGCCGGCTGGACCCTTTATCCGCCACAGGCCATTTTGTCCGGCACACCGGGCTCGGATCTGGGCATTGTATTTATGCTTGTCTCGCTCGCGCTATTCATCGTCGGTTTCACCATGGGTGGATTGAACTATGTGGTGACCGTATTGCAGGCCCGTACTCGCGGGATGACGTTAATGCGTATGCCCCTGACCATATGGGGTATATTCATGGCGACCGTATTAGCCTTGCTGGCTTTCCCAGCATTGTTTGTTGGCGCCGTGATGATGACGCTGGACAAAATGTTGGGCACCAGTTTTTTCATGCCGTCGATTGTCGAGTTTGGCGAACAGTTGAGTTACGGCGGTGGCAGTCCGATATTGTTCCAGCACTTGTTCTGGTTCTTTGGCCATCCGGAAGTTTATATCGTTGCCCTACCGGCTTTCGGTATCGTCTCCGACCTGATCAGTGTCCATGCCAGACGGCATATTTTTGGTTATCGGATGATGGTCTGGGCGCTGGTGATTATTGGCGCACTTAGCTTTGTCGTCTGGGCGCATCACATGTATGTCAGTGGCATGAACCCATGGTTCGGTTTCTTTTTCGCCACCACGACGCTAATCATTGCAGTCCCCACCGCCCTCAAGGTTTACAATTGGACACTCACGCTTTGGCGCGGCAATATTAAATTCACGATCCCGATGCTGTTCGCCATCGCCTTTATCATCACCTTTGTAAATGGCGGCATCACTGGTCTGTTCCTCGGCAACGTCGTTGTCGATGTGCCGTTATCGGATACCATGTTTGTGGTCGCCCATTTTCATATGGTGATGGGGGTTGCCCCGATCCTTGTTGTATTTGGTGCGATCTATCATTGGTATCCCAAGATGACAGGGCGGATGTTGAATGAAGCGATGGGTCAAATTCATTTCTGGATCACATTCATTGGCGCCTATTCAATCTTTTTACCGCTTCATTATTTGGGTTTCTTGGGCGTCCCGCGCCGTTATTACGAACTGGGCGAAACGACATTTATCCCGGATTCCGTTGCGACCTTAAATGCATTTGTCACGGTGATCGCGTTGATCGTTGGCGCCGCCCAAGTGATGTTCCTGTTTAATATTTGGTGGAGCATGAAGAGAGGCAAAGAGGCCGGCGGCAACCCTTGGAAAGCGGCAACATTGGAATGGCAGACGGCTGAAACACCGCCGGGGCATGGCAATTTTGGTCCCGAGCTACCGGTTGTTTACCGCTGGGGCTATGCCTATGGCGTGCCTGGCGCAACAGAGGATTATGTGCCGCAAAATCTTCCACCGGATCAGGTCACAAGCAATTACGGCGAAGAAGCTCAACCCGAAATTCAAACTCAACCTGCCGAGTAGGGGTTAATCGTGAGCATATTCCAGCAACTGATGGAAAAACCTTGGTTGAACGACCAAGACGCCGCCGTCGATCTACCCGTTGGACGTCTGTTCTCCCTGCCGATTGAGAAACTTGGTCTGAGGGTGTTTCTCACCGTGGTCATGGTTTTGTTTACACTATTTGTTTCCGCGTATCTTGAACGGATGGTCTTTTCGGATTGGCAGCCGCTGAGCCTGCCATGGCTCCTATGGCCCAATACATTGATCTTGATTGCCGGCAGTGGCGCTTTGCAATGGGCCTGGGTTAGCACGCGTCAGGGACGTATGGACGGCTTACGAAGAGGCTTCTTGATCGGCGGAATTCTGACCTTCGCTTTTCTGGTCGGACAGCTGTTGGCTTGGCAGGAATTGGCGGCGGCTGGAGACTACACAATAAAGAATCCGGCGCATGGGTTCTTTTTCGTACTTACTGCGGCACATGGCATCCATTTGTTGGGTGGCTTAGTGGCTTGGAACAAAACCATGACAAAAATCCGCCGCGGTTACGACATCACCAAATTGCGCATGAGTGTTGAATTATGCGTGCTTTATTGGCACTTTTTGCTGATGCTCTGGCTGGTGTTATTCGCCCTTTTGTTAGTTACGTAATGAGGATGGAGTTCACATGACCCAATCTACGGTGACAGAATCGGCAGATCCGCTAACCCGACCCGAAGGTATGCAAGGCTTTGTCGCCGATTGGGGTTCGGACCAACGGACCTTTAAAAATGTCCCTTGGGGCAAAGCGATGATGTGGATATTTCTTTTAAGCGATACTTTCATCTTCAGTTGCTTCCTACTTTCCTACATGACCGTGCGGATGTCCACGACGGTCCCTTGGCCTAATCCCAGTGAAGTCTTTGCCCTAAGTTTTGGCGGCGAACCGATTCCTCTTATTCTGATCGCGATCATGACATTCATCTTGATCAGCAGCAGCGGGACAATGGCGATGGCGGTCCGTTTCGGCTATATGCGTGACCGCAAGACAACCGCAATATTGTTGTTGGTGACAGCGTTATTTGGCGCTGCCTTCGTCGGCATGCAGGCTTTCGAATGGACTAAACTGATTGTCGAAGAAGGTGTTCGTCCCTGGGGCAACCCAATGGGCGCGGCGCAGTTCGGCTCTACCTTTTTCATGATTACCGGCTTTCACGGCTTTCACGTCTCCGTCGGTGTGCTTTTCTTGATTATTGTTGCGCGAAAAGTCTGGCGAGGCGATTTTGATCGTGAAACCTCGGGCTTTTTCACAAGTAGAAAAGGCAACTACGAGATCGTCGAAACCATGGGCTTATATTGGCATTTCGTCGATTTGGTATGGGTTTTCATTTTTGCGTTTTTTTATCTTTGGTAAGAGGCGAACATGGCACACGTCGAAGGTCAACAACATCCGATAAGTACTTATTTCAAAGTATGGGGACTGCTCTTCGTTCTCAGCGCAGGCTCATACGCCGTCGATTATTATCATGTAGAAAGTTATCTCAGATGGACGCTGATTCTTGTCTTCATGATTGCCAAAGCGGGCTTGATCGTGGCTGTATTCATGCATATGCGCTGGGAACGGTTAGCGCTCATATATGCCGTAATCCTGCCGCCGGCATTGGTCATGGTTTTCGTCTTTCTGATGACATTTGAATCCGACTACGTGTTCTTCAACCGCGGCACGTTCTTTAGCATAGGATAAAATCCCGATAGACTTTTCCCGGCACCAACCGGAGCGGCACCGGGCTTTCGCCTGGCCCTAGCTTGGTGCTTCTGGAGATATCACTGTTTTGCGATAAAGATGCCAGGTCGCATGCCCCAACACCGGCATCACAACGGCCAGGCCGACAAACAATGGTATGGCCCCGATAAACAAAAATATCGCAACGATAAGTCCCCAAATCGCCATTGACTTCGGATTTGTACGAACCGCGCGTGTGGAGGTCAATATTGCCGTGGCCACGTCGACGTGACGATCTAAGAGAAGCGGAAATGAGACGACGGAGATGGTCAACACAAGAACCGAAAAGAACAGACCGACGCCACAGCCGACAATGATGAGGGCCCAACCGGGCGACGTAGTAAGAATTTGAGCGATGAATATCGGGATCGATTCTGGCACTGCGTTGCCAAAGAAATACAGATAAATCACTTGCGCAATAATCAACCAAACAACAAAAATCGCCCCCAGCACGACGCCGAGCGTCGTTATCGCAAAAATGGATTTGGATCGTATTACGTCGAAGCAATTCAGCCAAGAGACCTCGAGCCCCATTTCCCGACGGCGGCTCATTTCGTACATCCCGCAGGCAGCCAACGGGCCGAGCAAGGTTGAGCCGGCGATAATCGGAAAGAGGTATGGCAAAACTTCATGCCCAGCGAATAATCGGGCAAGCAAAATCATCAATATCGGATAAATGATGCAAAGAAAAATATAGTGCGTCGGATTGGCATTAAAATCGGCAAATCCCTTGGACAAAGCGTCTATCACATCGGCTGCGCCAATATCACGAACTTCCGGTATGGTGTGACTGGCGCCTAAATAGCGAGATATTTGATTTATAGCCATATCAGTGCCTCCTGAACTGCTGGACATAGCAGTCACAAAGCCCAACGTGACACCTGGCGCGTCATTTTAACCGCGCTGATCACGCCATGCTGTGACCTTCACTGTTACACATTAGTTCGAGCAAACCTGGCTGAACTGGAAGTTATCTTTTCCGGAAGAAAACCCCATGATCTAGGATATTTCTTCCCATCTCTCCAATTCGGCAGCACCAACTAACCAGTTAAAGCGTAGCAGAAACAAATGATAATATGCAATGAAACTGATTGTCTGTCGTCAGACTTCTGCTTGCTGCCAAGAATGGTCGAGTTTCTGGTGTGGTTATAGCGATGCGCCGATTGCGTCTGTAATGATAGTGTGTGAAATCCGAGCCAGACTGGTGATAGAAAATGACATTAGCGAAGAAAGATCAAATCCGTGCATTGCTAAAAAGTATTGAATCCGGTGATCCTGGACCAGTTGCTGTGGTCAATGAGGAAAAATACATCCAGCACAATCCCCAAACTCACGAAGGGAGCGAGGGACTGGTGGATTTGTTCCAACGGTTGTCTAAGACGTCCCCACGGGTGAACATCGTGCGTGCTTTCGAGGATGGCGACTTTGTCTTCGCGCATACCGAATATGACTTTTCGCGTAGGAATATTGGCTTTGAGGTGTTCCGCTTTGAAGACGGTCGGGCGGTGGAACACTGGGACAACATTCAGACAAGGCTGGGGCCTAATAAATCGGGACGCAGTATGGTGGACGGACCAACCGAAGCTGTTGACCATGAACTGACGGAAAGTAACCGGGCCATAGTTCGGTCGTTTGTTGAAGAAGTCTTGGTCGATGGTCAGCTTGATCGGTTGGCGAACTATGTCGACGATGGGGACTATGTTGAACATAATCCGCGACTTGGCGATGGTGTATCCGCGTTGCGCCTCGCATTAGATGACGCGGACAAAGGTCAGAGACACATAGTCTATCACCGCATCCATAGAGTTCTGGCCGAAGGCAATTTCGCGCTTTGCATTAGCGAGGGCATTTTGGGCGGCGCCCATTCCGCCTTCTACGACCTCTTTCGGGTCGCAGAAGGAAAGCTGGTGGAGCATTGGGACACAACGGAAAAGATTGCTCCCCAGAGTGAATGGAAGAACAACAACGGCAAATTCTGAAGCCTGAGATATTCTTCCACAGAACGGGTGCTTGCCGCCCAATATCAGTGCTGATTTAACATCAGCCTGCTTGGCCTGCGTTCTCCGACTTGGGGCGGCAGGAATCAAAGAACATCGCCGAACCGATCGCTGTATTTGGTTGGGGTATGGCGGCGGTGCCGCAGATATCGCGGAATAGTTGCCCTATAGCATTGGCTGGTTCGTGCCATGGGTTGCCTACCGCACCCGAGAATGACACTTGCCCGTCCAGATCAATCGCGGGCTTAGTCCGGAGGAAGGCCCAAACTCTTTAGTTCTTGTTCGCGTAGCGGCAATTCCGTACGCATAAAAAACTCGTCAAGTTGCGGCGGCGGCACGGACGTCGCTGAAAGCATGTCGTGAACCTGCCCCCGGTGATGGATTTGGTGCGTGAATAGGTGCGCCAGCACGCTGGTGACGCGCTCGGCGTACTGCGTACCATCCAGCAGCCGAAACGTCACTGTCGACGCCAGAATATCGGGTGTTGCACGCTGGCAGAAGTCTATGAGTGCACGATCCACGACTATCTGATCCCGCGCGAGAGGCGCGAGTGCAGGGTGCAGCAGATCCCCGACACCAGCTGGCAGAAACGATTTTCCCGTTAGCCGTTCCAAGTACAGCCAATCGACAAACAGAATGTGATCTAGGTGGGCGTGGATGGAGCCGAAAAAACTCGGCCGATTGGCAAAGTATTCCGACGCCGGAAGGCGTGAGCAAGCCCGATGCAGGCGATGATTACTCCAGTGGTTGTTTCGGGCTTGCGAGACAAAGTAGTCGTTTAGTCCAAATGGCGTTTGGGTCGCAGGCATCATCTGATCCTGTATTAAAAAATTGCCGAGCTCCCGACGTACTACAATGTCGACCTAGCTGACAAATACTCAGTTCAAATATTCGTTTTGGGTGTTTACCTTTCGTGCCCAAATACGTGAAATGCCACCATCTAAGCAATGTCTCGGTTCATTGCCAATGAACTCTCGGTCTTTCGGCAAGAAACCGAAAAGAGTCGCAACGCGAGGTGTGATCGAGCACTCATGAAAGCGTCTGCAGTGCAATGGTCGAGCTCACGAAACCGACGGTGTCGATGAGATAGAGGCCGCGGATCGACGATGAATAGCCCGCCATACTGCGATTGATGATGAGCGCGACTATGCGGCCGAAGATCAGCCCACCAAATACCACGATCGCTAGCAGAAGGGCGCTTTGATAGGAGATCATGCCGGTGAGCGCGGCGGTCTGGGCCGTCGCCACGGCCAGGAAGAAGCCGCCATACTGGGCGCGGATTTCATTGACGCCAGCCGCACCGTCAAGCCGCAGCCCCAACATGGCGCCAAAAGAAGCAGGCCGGGCGAAACTGTAGGCGCTGGTGAATATGAAGAAGGCGATTTGTATGACCAGCATGGCTTCGATCATGATCGCTTACCCGACTTCCACGCCGGCCCAGTGGCGGCGGATTTGGCGAGTGACTTCATCGGGGCGTTCTTCGGCGAAGAAGAGTTTCGCGCCGTCGAATTCGACGACCTCTTTGGCGCCGGGGATCGTGTCACGCAACCAATAGGCCCATTCTAGTCCGAAAAAGATGTCCTTCGTGGCCCAAAGAATGAGGCTCGGCACTTGCAGGCGTCGCAACTGATCCTCGATTTGCACGAGTTGCGTCGGGTCCTGGGAAGCAAGAAACCGGTTCACTGCGTCGCGCCGTTCTGGTGTCGCCGTCGGTGGCCCGAGATAGATGCGGACCAGTTCGTCGGTCAGGTGTTCGGCGTTTTCATAGACCGCATGAGCAAGACCGCCAGGCGCGCGCATCTTTTCGGGCTTGGCGACGAAGCCGGCGAAAATATCACCAAGTTGGCCGGCGACCGCGGCTTTGTGCAGATTGCCGACGGCGGCTGGCGGCCAGTTGTCGTGAACATCGCAGTTGGTCAGCACCAGCGAACGAATTCGCTGCGGCGCTATAGCCGCCACGATCTGTGCGATCCCGCCGCCGCTGTCGCTGCCGACCAGATCGAATTTGTTAATTCCCATCTTGTCCATCGTGGCCAAGATCATATCGGCCTGAGCCGTGAAAGAGACATCCTGATCGGCGGCGATCTTCGTATGTCCGAAGGCCATCAGATCGATACCAATGCAGCGCCGGACATCTGCAAGATCGGTCAGTTGATATCGCCAGTGGTAAGCATTAATCCCCAAGCCATGCAGGAATACCGCCGCAGGTCCAAGCCCAGCTTCGTAGGCCGCAATTCGGCCATAGGGAGTTTCGACGAAAGTCCTGGTGCGCGCGAACTCCGCGAAATCTGGTGTATTGGCCATGGCTGCTTCCTTTCTCTCTATTTCGGTCCTGTTTGACCTGTCTGCGCAATTCGCCAGGAACGGAGCGATCACGGTTGCGCCAAGGCCAGCAAGTAGTTTACGGCGCGCCGGCCATGGCGCCGGTATTTGCGTGGCTCCATTTGTATGGTGATCTATCGTCTGCTTGGTCATCGTACCGTCCTCCGTTTGTAATCTTATTGACATAACATAATTATGTTATGTCAATAAGATTTATGAATTAAGCTAGTGCGATGTCAATTGCCGCCGGTCTCTGTTATGACCGAAGGCAAGCAGGAGGCGACGGAATTGCGGGCGAGTACCGACACATCACGGCCGAAGAAGCGGCAACGTAACAAGGCAGCCACACGCCGGGCCATTATTGATGCCGGCCGCCGGTTGTTCGGCAGGCACGGCTATAGCGCGACGGCATTGAGTGATATTGTTGCTGCGGCGGACGTCACTACCGGCGCCCTTTACCATCATTTCGGAGACAAGAAGGGTTTATTCCGCGCCGTGGCGGAGAACGTCGAAGAGGATATTCTGGCGGAGATTACCGCGATCCTTTTGCCTGACATGACGCCTTGGGCCATGCTGTCCGACGGCATGAGCATCACCTTGGATATTTGTGCACGTCCCGATTTGCAACGGATCATCTTTACCGACGCGCCAATGGTCATCGGGATGCGCGAATGGCGCCAGGTCGAACTGAAATATGGCTTTGGATTGATGCGTCAAACGCTTCAGGGCTTGGCCGATCAGGGCGAATTGTCGGCGCCGTCGGTTGATATGACCGCACAGATCCTGCTTGGCGCGCTGATCGAAGCAGCCCACGCGATTGCTCTGGCCAAGGACCGGGCGGCCGCGCTCGACGACGCGAAAGCAACGCTCCAGACAATGATCCAGGCGTTACGAAAGCGCTGATCGCGGCATCGATATCGCTCACGTCAGTGTCACTGCTGGCCAAACACCGGTCGTCATACCTTCACGCAAATTTTGGCAGCATAATGCCAAAGGTTGGAAATTGGATTTTGTGTTAGTGATCGAGAAGGGCCATGCTAAGCAATAAAACTAACACGTTGGCTCATGAGATCTTGATCGATCCTGTAAGAGGAGTTTAAGGCATAGCACAAGACGATTGTAATCAATCATGGCAGGACGACTTAAGCTTGCTTGGGTTGGAAGCCGGCAAGCCGTTGTCTTCGGCAATTGAAATCGCTGCGGCGTCGGAAACGGTTTGGCAGGGTCTCGTCGAGCCAGGATACCTCAAGCGCTGCCACCCGTTTTGCGAAAGCACCGAAGTTGAACTTTGGCCAGGTGTGGGTTCTCGGGACCTGATCACTTATTACAGTGGTCGAAATTATCGCCGCAATTTTGTCGAATGGTTCGACGGTGTCGGATACGATATTGAGCTAGGCGAACGCTCCCATAAAACGTCCCGCGTACTTTGGCGGATTGCCCCCCGGTCGGAAACATCCTGCAGGCTTTCCATCGAGGTTGTTCCATATTTGAAAATTGATCTCAGCAAAGAACAGAAAAGGCGATACCAGGACCGTCTGTTTGGTGCCGATCTACGTCATTACTTGGATTGTGTTGTTAAGGGTGTCGAATACTGGATCAGAACTGGCCGGGATGTCGAAAAGGATCAATTTGGCAGAAACCCGCTATATTCCGGTTGATCTACCGCAGATCGAAGTAACAGTCCTACCAATCGTAATAGCGGTATTTACGTCCAGCCAGATGACGGCTCTGGGCCAAACTCAGAGGACTTGGCCGACGTTCAACTACGTTCGCAGCAAAACGCAGAAAAAACTGAGATGAAGTGGAATTCTGCCTAGGGATAGGAGGGTTATATTAGTGATTTCAATGAGTTATGTGTGGAGCCCAGGGGCGGATTCGAACCACCGACACGTGGACTTTTGGCTCTGATTTCTGCGAGCAAAAAGTCAATAAATTCAAGGGCTGTTACAAACACACGGACTTTAGGTTCGCGTGTCTGCTAGACTTAACCATCTGATGTCTAAACGGATTTCACAACTCCTTCTGTAAGTAGATTTTGGGCCTTTTTGTGAGACTTTTGGAAACTGAAATGTTGAATAATCTTCCCGTTTTACTAAGAATGGCAGGATGATCGAGTTTAAGGCAATAAGTGAGTCTGACTACCCTATCCTATTAGAATGGTTGCAAAGACCACACGTTAAGGAATGGTGGAACGATGGACACGATACCTTGGATAAAGTTGCTGCCAGCTATTCATCCGACCCAGATACGACAAAACGATTCATTGTCGAACTTGATAGTGAGGCGAGGGGATATTTCCAATACTACCAAATAGGAAGCTTCCACTTCGGGACAGATCAATTTCTAGCAAATGATCATGATCTCTCTACGGGGATCGGAACGATTTTGTTGATGGCTTTCATTGAAAAAATCACTGACCTTGAAGCGGTGAGTTACATTTCCGTTGATCCGCATCCAGATAATTTGAGAGCGGTTCGTTGTTATGAAAAATGTGGGTTTGTTCACGACGTCACCAATTCCAAACCTAACATATTTTTTATGACTAATTCGCTGACCGACTAAAGATTGCCTGTTGTCCAATATTTTGATCTGACATGGGAACTAATTCGAAATAACTGCGTTCCAGCTGAGATTTTTCGAGACTTTCTGCGGCACAAATATTGACACTGGTTTTCTAGCTTATTGATATTTATAGGAAGTTTGTGGTGCCCAGGGGCGGGTTCGAACCACCGACACGCGGATTTTCAGTCCGCTGCTCTACCAACTGAGCTACCTGGGCCCGGCGGTTTTGGGGGTGAAAAATTGTCGCCGCTGGGGCCAACAATCAAACCGCGAGATGCGAGGAGGTACATAGAATATATCCGGCCCGCTGGCAAGAGAACTTGCGGGACCGGGGCACATTTTTTCTCCTCTCGTTCAGTCGACCAGGAAGAGTGACAATTGCGGGAACCAGACGACTAATATCAGGACCCCCAACATCAGAAAGATGAACGGGATAACCGCCCGGCAGATCAGCACGAAGGATTCTTTGAAAGCTGTCATGGCGACAATCAGGTTGAGACCGATCGGCGGGGTGATGTAGCCGATTTCCAGGTTTACCACCATGATGACGCCAAAATGGATAGGGTCGATGCCGTACTTTTCCGCCACTGGCAGCAGGATCGGCGCCAGCATCAAGATCGCGGCGCCAATGTCGACAAGGCAGCCGATGATCAATAGGAAGATGTTGAGGATGATCAGAAAGGCGATCTTACTTTCCACCACGCTGGTCATCCAGATTGCGAAATTCTGCGGTACTTGTTCCGCTGTCAACAACAGGTTGATGCTAAGGGCGACGGCGACGATGGGGAATAGCGTGCCGAACAAACGCGACGTATCGACGGCGATGTCAAACAGATCTCTGGGTTTCACTTCCCGATGGATGAAGATCTCCACGATCAGCGCATAGCCGACGGCGACCGCTGCCGCTTCGGTGGCCGAAAAGTAGCCGGTATAAATGCCGCCCAACAGGATCACCGGCGTCATCATCGCCCAAATCCCGTGTCTGAGGCTATGCAACAAGAAGGCCAGATCGAACGGTTTACTATCGATTTTCCGATTTGCAATCAGACTATAGGCCGACAACACACCGGTCAGCAGAATGCCCGGGATGATCCCGGCCAAAAATAGATCGGCGATCGATTTTTCGGTGACGATGCCGTAGAGGATCATCGGAATAGAAGGGGGAATGACGACCCCGAGAGTGCCACCTGAGGCAAGCGCGCCCAGGGCAAATTTCTTGCTATAGCCTTCTTTCAGCAGGGCCGGGTAAAGGATCGAACCGACGGCTAGCAAGGTCACTGGCGAAGACCCCGAGAGCGCGGCAAAAACGGCGCAGGAGAGGATCGTGGCGACAGCGAGGCCGCCCGGCAGCCATTGGGTCAAAGCCCGCATGATGGCGATCAAGCGCTCCGCAATCGAGCCCTTGGTCATGATTGCGCCGGCCAGAATAAACATCGGAATAGCCAACAGGACTTCGCGATTGATGCTGACCCAGAGGTCATCGATCAAGTAAGTAAGTTCACCGGCGCCATAGACCAGGTGGGCGTAAGCGGCGGCGGAAAGCAATATCAATATAATATTCTGGCGCAGAATCAACAGACCCATGACCAGGGCAAACAGAATAATTGCGCTCACTTACCCCTCCGTAATATCCGGCAGCGGCCGGGTTTCCGGCCAAATAGCAAACGCCATATGGCGCAGGGCAGAGGAGCTAAAGGTATAGGGTATGACAATTTGGAACGGCCACAAAGACCAATACAGCACCGCTGCGCGATCGTGATTGGCGGCACTTTCCATGACAAACTGAACTGAAACATAGGCCAAAGCAGCAAACAAAAGAGCCGAAAGGATGTCGCCAAATCTGCTGACAGACGACTGCATATTATCGGGCCACCAATGGTCGGTGAATTGCGGCCGCAAATGGCCGTTTACCGCCGTCGCCAGGGTAAGGCCCAAGAAGCCCGCTATGATGGCGGCAAAGACGGCCATTTTTTGCGACCCCCAAACGGAAGTGAAAAACACTTCGCGGGCAATCACTTCACCCAACAACAGACTGGCCACGATCGCATAAGCGACCGCGGCGACAATCTGTTCGGCCCGAAGGACGATGCCAAGAACTTTGAGCATTATCCTATAGGATCAGGCGCTGCAGGCTTTCTTAGCCTTCAGGATCGCTTCCCAAATCGCCGGCGCATCGCCGCCGATTTCCTTGACCAGCTTGTCCTGTGCCGGACTGGCGGCTGCTCGCCACGCCATCATTTCTTCGGCATTGGGGCGATAAACCGGAATACCGGCCTTGGCAATTTTGCCTTTCAAGGCTTTTTCCGTGGTGCGAATGCCGACGCGTAATTCATCGACCGCTTCGTCAATGGCACGTAAACCTTTTTGTTGCTGTTCCGTTAGTTTGCCCCACACTTTTTTGCTGATGGTCACAGTGCCAATGTCGTGGGTGATGAAATTGTCGAGCACATTCGGGGCCAACTTATAGAGCCCAATGGCGATACCATAGACTGTAGAAGTGGAAATACCGTTTACTTGACCGGTTTTCAGGGCCGGCACCATGTCAACAACACCCATCGGGATTCCATTCGCGCCTACTTGTTTAAAGTAGAGGGCGTTGGAGCGCGCCGGCGGAACGCGCAATTTGTAATTTTTGATATCGTCGACGGTTTTTATGGGCGTCTTCGAGAAAATCAAAGGTTGACCTACTTCCACCCAGGATAAGGTGATCAGGCCGGCATCCTGCATACGTTTTTCGAAAATTGGACGAATATGATTGTCGAAAACACAGTCCGACTGTTCGGAAGTATCGAATAGATAGGGGGCGCCCAGTAGCGAAAATTCCGGTACGATTAAACTGGTCGCGACGCCGGATTGAGCGGAAATGTCGATACGTCCTTTAACGGTTTGGCGGATAACCGTTTGTTCGTCGCCCAATTGCGAACTCCAGAAAACATTGATCTTCATGCTTCCTTCGGAAATTTCTTCAGCCCGCGCGTTGGTCTTGTTCATGAAAACGCCCCATGGGGTTTTTTCAGGCGCGGCAGTTGCATATCGAAGTTTGGTCACGTCAGCGGACGCAAGGCCAGCCGACATTGCAGCTGCAACCGCAGCTGCGACAATAATTCTTTTCATTTGATATTCTCCCAGATTTCAACAGTCGTAGGTTCGGTTTGTCGACCGTTGTCACGGCATTACTTGCCAGACTATCGCGCTAATTTCCATTTATTTTTGATCTTGACCAGCAAATAATGATCGCCACGGTGAATCGCACGGCACCAGCCGTTCACGCATCCTCGTCAAGATCGTCTGGCGGTTCGAATGCGGGGATGGTGTAAGTTTCGTTTAACCAATGACCAAGATCGACATCGGCACAACGTTTGGAACAGAAAGGACGCGTCACGGGTTCCGTCGCTTGTCCACAAATCGGACACTTTCGATTGTCGTTATGGGCTTTCATGGCATCGCCACCGTGAATTGGTGTTTACTGAAATCATTCGCTGTCTTCACGTCGATTGCGCCTAATTGTTCGCTCATCTCCTTACCATGCAAGGTCATCAATTGATCGATATCGGCTATGAGCGTGATTGAAACCTGCAGGGTTATTGGCCGCCGGTGACTTTGTCGAGCTTGTTGTCGCAGGGCCGCAAGTATACGTCCGATGGTAAATAGTCGAATTGTTTCTTCATTCAAACTAAATCCACGCTGACGACGAGACATATCCACTAACCCCAAGGCCGTAAAACCGCCGATTTGAGTGTCAGTATCCACCGACCGCTTCAATTTCGATAGGATTTGATCGCGGTCACGCTGGTGATTCATGCGAAGAAAATCGACGACGAGAAGTCCGCCTATATTGCGAAGGCGTAAGTGTCGCGCCAGCATTTCCGCCGCTTCATCATTTGTGAGCATTATGTTCTTGTGGTTGGAATTGCTCTGCGAACGACCACTATTTACATCCACCGTGGTCATGGACGTTGTCGGTTCAATAATGATATTGCCGCCTGAAGGTAATCGAATAGATGGCGCCATGACACTGTCGAGGACTTCCTGCAGCCCGACGGCGTCGAAAATGAATTCTGCAGCGCGATATCGCTCAAACGGAAGGTTCAATTGCGAAAGGTTGGCGTCAGCGTGAATTTGAACCTCTGGCTCGGTTGCCCAAGATTTTAGGGCCTGTAGGGGGCGTGACAATGCCGCTGAAAGCAATTTTGGTTTCATTTCCTCCCGAACCGGGTGATCAAACAGTTTCAGCCTGGGTCCTTTCCCGGGTTCGGCTTCGCGATCGACTTCGATGACAAGGATGGCCCCTTCGTGAAGGTTGGCAGGAAATCTTTTTTGCGGAAGAAATCCGGCGTCGTTTCCACCAATATCGACAAAGGCACCGCCGGCCGCTTTGTTGATCGCTTGCACCCGCCCGGAATAAATATTGCCAAGGCTGTTTGTTTGATCCAATCGCGCGCAGACCAATTCTAACAGGTCACCATCTTCTGTTAATGCGGCGATCGACCCGAGTGGGTTCTGATGAAAATAAACCGCGCGGGCCATATTAGTCGCAGCTGCCTATTTCGAACACGGGATATCCTTGGCCTTGCAACAATCCCGCCGTTTCCTGAAGCGGCAGACCAACGACATTGGAGTAAGACCCATTTATCCGTTTGATCAAAGCGCCGCCCAGCCCTTGAATGGCGTATGCGCCGGCTTTTCCCTGCCATTCGTCTTGCGTCAAATACCACTCGAGTTCCTGCGAACTTAAACGCTTAAAATTCACCATCGTGCGGACAAGGCGATGGCTACCCCACCCGTTCGCGCCAATCACAGTGATGCCTGTCATTACCTGATGGCGTCTGCCGGAAAGTAATTCGAGAAATTTACGGGCTTCACGCTGGTCTACGGCTTTGCCAAGTATGCGGTTCCCGGCAACAACAATGGTGTCCGCCGCCAACACAATTGCACCTGTATTTTGAGCGGCGATAATTTGACATTTTTCCATCGCCAGTCGCGCGACCAATTGGCGGGCGGTTTCATCTTTATGCGGTGTTTCGTCGATATCACCAGCGACGATGAGGTCAGGTATGACGCCAATCTGCGCTAACAATTCCCGCCGCCTCGGTGAGGCGGATGCCAAAACAAGTTTAGGGCGTGCGTTCGTCGCGCTGGGGTGCTGATGAGTTTTCGAAGTTGGCGCCGCCAATTGCGTGACGGTTTCTATTTAAAACGATAAGTGATCCGACCTTTTGACAGGTCGTAGGGGGTCATTTCTACCAATACCTTATCACCGGCAAGAACACGGATGCGGTGTTTACGCATTTTACCGGCTGTGTGGGCCAGCACTTCGTGCTCGTTTTCCAGAACGACACGGAACATGGCATTCGGTAATAGCTCCGTTACCGTGCCAGGAAACTCTAAAAGTTCTTCTTTCGCCATTGTCTCTCCAACTGTTGCGGCTACTGGGTGGGCGGAAAATGCTCAGATATTGCGAAAAAATCAAGGTTTTTCGAAATTATTTTGTGATTTCTTTGCAACTAGGCGTTTTGGTTCGACGATCCGAAACGTGTTTTGATCTTTTCGAACAAACCGTCGCGGGTTCGCCTGAACCCTTCCAATATGTCCTCCCGGCTGCCGCGTACGACGGTCGGATCATAGGTTGGCCAATATTCAATGTCGATCGACAATGTGCGTGTAAGTTCGATCGCACGATGCTGCGCTTCCGGCGTCATGGTGATGATTAAGTCAAATGAACCGTCCCGCAAATCGTCGAATGTTTTAGTGTTATGGTTGCGAATGTCGATGCCGACTTCTTCCATGACTGCAATGGCATAGCCGTTCACAACCTCTGTTCTAACACCCACAGAATCGACAAAAATCTCGCGGCCAAATAGGTATTTGGTGATGCCTTCAGCGATTGGCGAGCGAACCGAATTGAAACTACAGGCGAATAACACGCTGCCAGGTACTCGGGTCATCGTGGCATTAACCTCGGATCTGCAGGACACAGATCAAAGTAAAAAGACGCCGCGCCGTTTCCATATCGACGTTAATTTGCTCTGAGATGCGCTCTTGCAATAGCGTGGACCCATCATTATGGAGGCCACGGCGTCCCATATCAATAGCTTCAATTTGCGACGGCGATGCAGACTTGATCGCGTTGTAATAGCTTTCGCAGATCGCAAAATAATCTTTGATGACCCGACGGAAGGGTGAAAGGGATACCCGGATGCGACCTTGTTCGCCTTCGTCGGTGCCACGAATATCCAGCACCAATCTGGTCTCCTCCATCCCAAGATATATGTGGTAGGGGCCATTATAATCGCCCAGTGGCTCGAAGAAGTTTTCTTCCAGCAAGTCGTACATTGCGACTTTTCGCTCATGCTCAATGTCGGGTGAGCGACGGATTACCGTCCGCTCATCAAGCGTGATTTTGACGATTTTGTGCTTTTCGTCGGCCATCGCAATCCCGCTCTCTATTTCCCATGGCCGATGCGTTCGGTAATAGAACGCGCATGTGCTTCCAAACCTTCGGCATTTGCCAATGTCACTGCATAAGGTCCGATCCGGCGCAAGGCCGTTTCATCGCAACGGACAATACTTGTTCGTTTGATGAACTCGCCGACTGTTAGGCCGGAGAAGAAGCGGGCGCTGCGCGCCGTGGGCAGGACGTGATTGGTGCCCGCGACATAGTCGCCGATGGCTTCCGGAGTATGTCGGCCTAGGAAAACAGTGCCGGCATTACGGACTTGTTGCAGAATTTCTTCCGGATCATCGAGACAGATTTCAAGATGTTCCGGCGCGATCTTGTCGACTAACGGGGCGGCGTCCTTAGTGACGTCGTCAACTAAGATAACCGCGCCGTAATCGCGCCAGCTGGCGCCGGCGATATCGGCTTTTGGAAGTTGCTGGAGTTGCCGGTCAACAGCCTGCATAACGGCGTCGGCAAAATCTCTGTCATCGGTGATTAAAATAGATTGTGCGTCGCCATGCTCGGCCTGCGACAAGAGGTCGGCAGCGATCCAGTCGGGATTGCTAATCCGGTCGCTGATGATCAAGATTTCCGACGGGCCAGCGGTCATGTCGATCCCGACAATGCCGAATACCTGCCGTTTTGCGGTGGAAACATAAGCATTGCCCGGTCCGACGATTTTGTCGACCGCCGGCACCGTCTTGGTCCCATAGGTAAGGGCGGCAATCGCTTGCGCGCCGCCGATACGGTAAATTTCCGTAATGCCGGTTATTTTGGCAGCTGCCAAAACCAGGGGATTTAGTAGATTGTCCGGGGTCGGGACGCACATCGCAAGGCGCGGTACACCGGCAACTTTCGCTGGAATAGCGTTCATCAGAAGCGAGGAGGGATAAGCAGCTAAGCCGCCTGGAACATAGAGCCCAACCGCAGCAATCGCGGTCCAGCGATGGCCAAGTTCGACACCGGCTTCGTCGGTGAAACGATCGTCTTCGGGAAGTTGCCGGCGGTGATAGGCTTCGATACGCATTGCAGCAACTTTGAGCGCTTCAATTTGGACGTCAGGGCAATCCGAATAGGCCTTGTCGATTTCATCGACTGGGATCCGAAGATCATCTGCACAAAAGTCCGTGCGGTCAAACTTGTTGGTATATTTCAGTACGGTTTCGTCGCCGCCTTGGCGTACTTCCTCAAGAATTATTGCGACAGTTGTCGCAACATCGGCGGCAGTTTCCCGTTTCTCGCCTAGGAATGCCGCGAAAGCTTCTTGGAAGCCAGGATCACGCTGCCTTAATTCACGCGGCACGTCGCACCTCCCGAAAGCGACCAATCCAGCCACCGATCTCTTCCGGTCGGGTCTTAAAGGCGGCGCGATTAACCACCAGCCGGGAAGTGACGTTGGCGATTTTTTCTATTTCCACCAAGCCATTGGCTTTTAACGTTGCCCCGCTTGAGACCAAATCGACAATGCGGCGGCAAAGCCCGAGACTTGGCGCCAATTCCATCGCTCCATTCAATTTGATGCATTCGGCTTGAACGCCCCGGCGAGCAAAATGTTCACAGGTAATCTTCGGATATTTAGTGGCCACGCGAACATGGCTCCACCGCGACGGATCGTCCGTTGCGGACAATTCTTCCGGCTCCGCCACCGAAATATGGCAGTGACCGATATCCAGATCGATCGGCGCAAATATCTCTGAGTAATTGAATTCCATCAGCACATCGTTGCCGGCAATGCCGATCTGCGCTGCACCAAAAGCAACAAACGTGGCGACATCGAAACTGCGCACGCGGATGATGCGAAGGTTTGGAATATTGGTATCGAATTGTAATTGCCGCGAGTTCGGATTTTCGAACGCGGCTTCCGGTTCGATACCGGCGGCATTCAACAATGGCACCGCTTCCTTCAGGATGCGTCCTTTGGGCAAGGCGAATATAAGTGGATCGTTGGCGATAGCCATGGTCTCTTCCCGTTACAGATCTTGTTCGAGCTTGTGGTCAGGTTGATTAGCTGTGTCCCAGACCGCACCAATGTCAGACAAGAAGACGTCGATGCATTCGGCGTCCAACTTGATCGCCCCGCCACCGGCGAAGATCATGGTTATTTCGAAACCTTCACCGCTCGGTTCGGATGTCAGCGCCAATATGTCGAGCAGCCCGTCAACATCGTTCAGATCCAATCCTTGTGCACGAACACCGCTGACACCATCGAAATGAACGCCGGCGCGTACGCGTTGACCTTTATTCTGTGAATTATTGTCTTCCCACCGATAACGGCTGAACATCGCAACAAACCGCCGTCGTCGCTTTTGATAACTCATATCGGCTAGGCGAGTTAGCGAATCCTGCAGACAGGCTGAAATAATCGCCAGGCCTTGTTCGTCCGCTGCCATTAAATTCAATGGATCACTCACCGCGATCTCCTGTCGATAATTCTATTGTTAGTCATCTGCCAGCCGCTCGATATCGGCGCCGCAACGTCCTAACTTTTCTTCCAATCGTTCGTAACCCCGGTCCAGATGATAAATACGATTTATCAGGGTCTCACCTTCGGCGGCAAGGCCGGCCAGGACAAGCGAGACGGAAGCGCGAAGGTCTGTCGCCATCACTTCAGCGCCTTTTAAGCTATTCACGCCCCGCACCACAGCGTTGGACCCTTTTATCTGAATATCGGCACCAAGGCGGGACAACTCCGGCACATGCATAAATCGATTTTCAAATATTGTTTCAGTAATAATAGAGGCACCATCCGCCAGCGATAACAAGGCCATCATTTGGGCCTGCATATCTGTCGGAAAACCCGGATAAGGTTGGGTTGTGATATCGGTTGCCTGCAACTGCCCGCCATTTCGTTGGGCCCGTAAACCGTTCTCGGTTTCGCTCAATTGGACGCCAGCCTGAATAAACGCATCGACGGCCGTTTCCATCAAATCAATCCGCGCGCCGATCAATTCGACGTCACCACCGGTGATCCCGGCTGCCATCGCGTAAGTCGCCGTTTCCACCCGATCCGGCAAGACCGAATATTCTGTGCCATGCAGCCTGTCAACACCTTGAATTGTCAATGTGGCGGTACCTATCCCATCGATTTGTGCACCCATCGCGACGAGACAGTTTGCTAAATCGGCAACTTCCGGTTCTTTCGCGGCATTTTTAATCACGGTTTCGCCCCTCGCCAGGCTTGCCGCCATCAACAAATTTTCGGTTGCGCCGACGGAAACCCGCGGAAAGCTGATGGTGTTGCCGATCAGGCCCTTAGATGCACTAGCATGCATATAGCCGTCGACAATGTCGATTTCGGCGCCCAATGCCTCTAGCCCCTGAATGTGATAGTCAACCGGTCGGGTGCCGATGGCACAACCGCCGGGCAGCGAAACCTGGGCTTCGCCAAAGCGTGCCAACAGGGGCCCCAAGACCAGCACAGATGCCCGCATCTTTCGCACAATGTCATAGGGAGCAATTGTGTTGTCGATTTTCCGGCTGGAAAGCGAAATGACTTGTCCGCGCGCGCCGCCGTTCGGATGTTCGCCGGCCATATTTACCTCGACGCCATGTTGGGCCAGAAGGTTGATCATGGTCGAAATATCGATCAGGTGCGGCAAATTGTTCAGCACCAACGGTTCATCCGTCAGCAGGCTGGCCGTCATCAAAGGCAGCGCGGCATTTTTTGCCCCACTGATCGTTATTTTTCCCTTCAACGGTTTACCGCCGCGAATACGAATTCTGTCCATGTTTGTCTTTCATTCCTCAGGCTGCGGATCAGCCACCCAAATAGCAGCTTCTTGTACCGCATTGCACAATTTTTTCAAATGATGAAGTGGCGCATAAGTATCCAAAAAATTGACACTTTTTGCGACCTTATTAGTTGGATTTTGGGTTATTTGTTTTTCGGTTGGCGTTTTCGCTCGACCCTGGATGAAGGTGGCTCAACGGCTTCCCGTTCGCGCATTTGCGCTTTCCGCCGACGCAGGTTTTCGCGCAGTTTTTCCGCCTGACGGGCCTCTCTTTCAGCGGTGCTATCTGGTTTACGTTGCGTCATTCCTAATCAGACTTTGTGTCGAAATTGCGATTGATTGAATATAACTTCGGATGTAGCCGTTTCAATGAGAATTGTTCAAGTCTTCTGGCTTGCGCCGGCGCTTGCAATGTGGCATACCGCGCAAATTCATGATGCCGCCGTAGCTCAGGGGTAGAGCACACCCTTGGTAAGGGTGGGGCCGCAAGTTCGATTCTTGCCGGCGGCACCATTTCCCCCTGGTGATTACAGTCAATTGCGAAGTCACAGCACATTCGCTCATTTTCACCCGGCTGCGAACATTTGGGAACCGTTGTCGGACGTCGGCGCCGCGCCTATACGATCAAGGTTACTCGTTAGCCATGCGTCATTTGGGGGACAAATCCGCAGGCGAAATCAACACTTTAAATTGTTCACACCAGATCACGATAGAGGTGAATTTTTCTAAGTCGAGGCCATCGGGAATACGGTAGTTCTGGCTTCCCTTAAAGGCCCGCAAACGACCTAAATCAACGAACATGCTGCTGGATACGACGTCCGATTGGCGGATAATCGCCGCCGGTACTAAATAGACGTGAAACTTCGGGCCGGGGCCAACTTCAAAATCATCATGCAAAAATACATTGTGTTTATAGACTGATACCTTGCCCTTCCCGTAGTGAATTGGATCCTTGGGATTGGCATGAATGAACATACCCTCAGCGACAAGTTTTTGTCCCGCATCAATCCGCAGGGTTTCATCCGCCGGCGGTGGCGGAAAGAGATAGGGAAATACGAAAATGCCGACCACGATACCGAATGCCGTGCCCAAAATACCGCCTATGAAGAAAACTCCGATAAACCGCCACATCATTCAATCCCCAATTCACAAGTGAACATCCAGGATAAACATTGCATGTTCGCCATGCAGGTGGAACGGCCAAGTAAGCCAATAACTCGTCCGACGGTAGCAGTTCGATTATATAAAACAAGCTTGTATGAAATATTTGCCGGTAATTTAAGAGCAGGTTCCGACCATCACCGGGGAAGCGGTCAAAAGTCCGCTCAGCATATGGGCGTTGATACCGGTCCAATCGCAGACCCTCACTTGCATTTGTGTCTGTAGATTTTACAGATTACATCGGAAATGCTCTAGTGCGCTTTGACATGTAGAGCGAAGGGTATAGCTAGTTGAACAATTCAGGGCATGACAAGGACGAACCATTACGCGAAAACATTCGCCTGTTAGGGCGGATATTGGGCGATACGGTACGCGCACAAAAAGGCGAAGCGGCTTTCGACATTGTGGAAAATATTCGGCAAACTTCGGTCAGATTTCACCGTGACGATGACGCGCCGGCAAAACATGAGTTGGAGGAAATACTGAACCAACTAGATGCGGAACAATCGGTTAATGTCGTGCGCGCTTTCAGCCTGTTTTCTCACCTCGCGAACATTGCTGAAGATCAACATCACATCCGCCGCACCAGAAGTCATGATCTGATGGGAGACCCACCGCGACGGGGCACCATGGCCAGGGCCCTGGATCTGGCCAAAGAACACGGTATCGACCGGGCCCAGCTACTGACATTTTTTAGGGACGCCCACGTCCGTCCCGTGCTGACAGCGCATCCGACGGAAGTTCGACGCAAAAGCGTCATGCATCATGAAATGATCATTGCCAAACTTTTGCAAAGTATGGGGCGAGGTATTTTGACGAGCGGTGAAATAGAAGAGATGGGGCAAAAGCTACGCCGGTCGGTGCTGGCCCTCTGGCAAACCAGCTTGCTGCGCCAAAGTCGTATGAACGTGCTGGATGAAGTCACCAACGGGCTTTCTTATTACGATTATTCATTTTTCGAACAGTTACCAAAAATCTATGCGGCGATTGAAGATCGGCTAGGGGTGACAGACGGGGAGCCGGACCCGATTGCCTCTTTTTTACAGATTGGTAGCTGGATCGGTAGTGATCGGGATGGCAATCCGTTCGTTACCGTCGAGGTGTTACAAGATACTGTCCGTCGCCAAGCCACAACGGTATTCGATTTCTATTTTGACGCGTTGCACGAATTAGGGGCAGAATTATCGATGTCAGCGACGCTCGTCCCGGTCTCTCAAAAACTGTCGAATTTAGCGGATCAATCGCCGGATGCATCGCCGCACCGTGCACAGGAACCGTATCGTCGGGCGATTTCCGGAATTTATGCGCGATTGGCTGCCACGGCGGAAAGCTGCGGCCTTAAAGCGCCGGCCCGCCGGGCCGTGGGGGCGGCGCCACCTTATGAGGGCCCACAAGACATTCTTGCAGAACTCGATATCATGGCGGCTTCATTGTCGGCGAACGGTGCGGCGGAATTAGCTGGTGGGCGCTTACGGCATCTGCGTCGCGCGGTCGACTGTTTCGGTTTCCACCTCGCCAGCCTAGATCTGCGGCAATCATCCGATCGACATGAAGCGACGATTGTCGAGCTATTTCAAGCGATCGACAGCGAAACCGATTATGCCGAACTGACGGAGGATCAGCGGATTGAGTTACTGACCGAGGAGTTGCGTTCCGCCCGGTCGTTATTACGAACCGGTTGGGCGTATAGCGATGAGTGCAGCTCGGAATTAGCGATTTTTCAAGCGACTGCAGAGGCCCGGTCGAGATTTGGTGAGCGTACGATTACGACGGCGATTATTTCCAATACCCGCGCAGTTTCGAATTTGTTGGAACTGGCAGTGTTACTGAAGCAGGTCAATCTTGTGAACCCGGATGGTGAAAGCGCCCTGAATATCGTGCCCTTGTTCGAGACTATTGCCGATCTGCGAAATGCCGTTGGGATCATGGATCGGTTGTTATCGATCCCGGAATACCGCCGCTTAGTCGATCATTTAGGCGGCGTTCAGGAAATCATGCTTGGTTATTCCGATAGCAACAAAGACGGCGGTTTCGTAACCTCAGGCTGGGAGCTTTACAAAGCCCAAACCGGCCTGATTGAACTGTTCGCTAAACATGGTCTGAAACTTCGTCTGTTTCATGGCCGCGGCGGCACGGTCGGGCGTGGGGGTGGTCCCAGTTATGATGCGATCCTGGCGCAGCCGACCGGCGCCGTTCAGGGCCAAGTACGCCTCACCGAACAAGGGGAAATCATTTCTAGCAAATATTCGAATGGCGATCTGGGTCGACGAAATCTGGAAATTCTGGCCGCGGCGACATTAGAAGCAACCTTGCTGCAAACGGAACGAACGCAACCGCCAGCCCAGTATCTAAATGCCATGGAAGAACTTTCCGCTACCGCCTTCCGCGCCTATCGCGCTCTGGTCTTCGAGACAAATGGATTTGAAGACTATTTTTGGTCTTCAACGGTCATCAATGAAATTGCGACATTGAATATCGGCTCCAGACCCGCCTCCAGGCGAAAGACCCGTCGGGTGGAGGACCTGCGCGCCATTCCATGGGTCTTCAGTTGGGCCCAATGCCGTTTGATGTTGCCGGGTTGGTATGGCTTCGGGACTGCAGTCGAGACATGGTTAGCGGAAAATCCGGATAAAGGAATTGCCTTTCTGCAGGAACTTTATCGCAATTGGCCGTTTTTTCGCGCGCAATTGTCGAATATGGACATGGTGTTATCGAAAAGCAGCATCGCGATCGCGCGGCGTTATTCGGAATTGGTGCCGGACGAGGTTTTGCGGCGACGAATTTTCAGTCGTATCCATGAAGAATGGCAAAGTTCGATTGACGCGCTATTGGCTATTTCAGCACATGAAAAACTTCTAGAAGACAATCCACTGCTGGAACGGTCTATCCGAAACCGCTTTCCTTATCTTGATCCGCTGAATCATATTCAAGTTGAATTGATGAAAAAATTCCGGCAGGAACCGGAAAACCCGAAGGTGCTGCGCGGAATCCAATTGACGATCAATGGTATTTCTGCCGGCCTTCGCAATAGTGGATAACAACCCCTTATAGTCATTAACAGTAGGCTTCTGCGTTTATGGGTAGATATATATCGACTTAACCGTCTCCGCTAATATATTCTGTGTACCCTAAATTGGCTCAACAAGAAGTCTGGGAGAATAATGATGAAATTACGAAATATCCTCACACTCATTCTCGCCGCTGCGTTTAGTTCAGCCCTAATCAGTGCGGCACAGGCGAAAGAATGCGACAAAAAGGGTGGTCGTGAACTGAGCAACGCGGTGGTGGTGTATTTCGATACCGGTAGTGTTGCGATTAAAGAAAAAGACCAGAAAGCGCTAAACGAATTTTCTAATCAGGTCAAAGAGCATCCGTCGATCGAAATCTGCCTTGTCGGTCAAGCCGACAATCAGGGGGACGCCGCGATGAATGAAAAACTGGCCAAACGTCGCGCCGAAGCGGTGAAAACCTATTTGAGTGGACATGGCCTCAAGGATAAACCCTATCAAATCGTCGTTCGTGGTGAAGCCTTCGGCGGCACTTGGATGGGCAAATTACTGAAAGACGTGAAGTTCGAAAGTGATCGCCGGGTCGAAGTTACTGCAATCACAGAATAAATTACGCCGCTACTGATTGTGGCCCGCGTATCAATTTTCCAGGTAACGCACCGGTAATATTGCCGTCTTGCATAACTTCGATGCCCGAAACAAAGGTGTGCCGGTAGCCCTTGGCTTCCTGTACGATGCGTTTGCCGCCAGCCGGCAGATCGTAGACCAGCTTCGGGCGCAGTATCTGCAAAGCTTCAAAGTCAATAATGTTGAAGTCGGCCTTAAACCCAACCGCAATCAAACCGCGGTCGTTGAGATCATATGTCCGCGCGGTATCAAAAGTCTGTCGCTTGACGAGCTGTTCGAGTTCAATACCTTCGCCGCGCGCGCGATCACGGGCCCAATGGGTCAACAAATACGTCGGCGCACTGGAATCGCAGATGAGGCCGACATGGGCGCCGGCATCGGCAATGCCGCAGACCGTGTGGTCGTGGGTCAGCATTTCGCGTACCACATCCAGGTTGCCGTCAAAATAATTCTCGAAAGGATGCAGCAGTAGGGCCCAGCCGTCATCCTTCATCATCAGCTCAAGCGCTAAACCAATCGGATCTTTGCCCTGCTGTCGGGCCAGGTTTGCGACAGACAACTTCTTATCCGGCTCGTAATTTGCGTCATCGCCCAATTCAAATGTGCGTTCCAACGCCTTCCGCATCCAGCGGGTGTGATTATTATCCGGCAGCTCGGTAACAAGTTTATCTTGTAATTCCGTATCTTCCAAAATACGCGCTAGACGTTCCTTTGGGCTTAGGTCACCAAGTTCTCGCCAAACCGGGTGACTAAGGAAGGGATGAACCGACCCTTCAAGTCCCATCAGCATGCTAATCGGACGGCAACCAACTTGTCCCGTCGTCTCGATGCCGTCACGATTGGCGCTTTCAATGTCAACGAGAGTTTTGCGCCATAGATTAGGGTCGTTGTCGACCTGCAATAGCAGAAGGGACAACGGCCGTCCGGCAATTTCGGCGGCTTGACGCAGGCGCTCGAAATCATTGTCGCCGAGATCGGAATTCACTTGAAATACCCCAAGTCCAGCCCGTTTCATCGCTTCCGCCAGACCGGAAAGCTCTGCTTCCTCAGCAGATAAACTCGGTGTCGGCCGACCATCGGCGGCACGGTGTTTCGTTGTTCTGGAGGTGGTGAAACCTAGCGCCCCGGCTTGCAAGGAGGCCTCCAGCAAGCGCCCCATTTCATCAATCTCTTCGTCGCTCGGGATCGACAGATGGTCTGCGCCGCGCTCTCCCATGACGTAATAACGCAGCGCCGCATGCGGCATTTGGGCGCCGATATCCATAATCCGGGGCATGCTTTCCAAAACGTCCAGATAATCTGGAAAACTCTCCCAATTGAAATCCAAACCTTCTGCCAGAACGCTTTCAGGAATATCCTCCACACCTTCCATCAGATTGATCAGATATTTTTCCTGCCCTGGGCGAACCGGTGCAAATCCAACGCTGCAATTGCCGAACACAGCAGTGGTCACACCGTGCCAGGAAGAGGGGCTGAGATAAGGATCCCAAGTCGCCTGGCCGTCAAAATGAGTGTGAATATCCACCCATCCTGGGGTCAGTAGGTCGCCATTTGCGTCGATTTCACGCTGACCTTGCTCACTTACTGTCCCTATTTCAGTAAAGATGCCGTCGTTGATCGCGACATCGGCGTGCTGTCTTGGCACACCAGAACCGTCGATCACCGTAGCATTGCGAATAACCAGATCATGCATGTTCTATTGGTTCCTCAAATTTCTCAACCGCATCTAAATAGATAAACACCTATTCTACAACGGGGAAGGTAAATGTCTTTGCTTATATTTGCGTTTATGGGAAAGGCAAAGGTTTCACGTCTGGTTCAACCCACTGAGCGCGCGCCATTGGGGTAAATAGATGATCGCGGGAGAAATATTCAAACACATATTCGCGCAATCCTAAAGGAGACCGACGTAGGGCAGAAAGAGTTTCAGCCAAGTCCAGACCTTCACATTCGGCCTTTAAAAAGGCGCGGACGGCCCGAATGTAAAAAATCGTCAATGTATGATGATAGCCGCTTCGATCGGTATTCGCCACGCCGATTGTATTGTTGTAGGATCGAATGATGCTGGGCATTTCGTCTTCCAGAACCAAATCCTGACGTGCGCGAAGGAGATAGATAGTGGTCGCGCAATGGGCCAAATGGGTCCAGTTGAGGTAGGGGTGCGTGCCGGCCATGACACCTTCGCCAATCGCAATGACATCGACGTCACTAGCCATTGCCGGTTCCGACTTTCGGATGGGACGAATGGCGCCATCTATTGCCGTCGAGCTGTTTTCGGAGTTTTTATTCATCCTAGAGATATATACCAACCGAACTTAGCTGCCGACTTTGATCTTGCTCAAAGCGATAATTGAATAATCTTCATAGATATGGTTACCCTGGCAGCGGTTGTTATGGCGGTTCCGTTTGCAGCGATCAACATAATAATCCATCTGAATTGCGCTGGTCGGATAATGGAAATGACAGGTAACAACACAAACTGGTGTTGAGGGGCACAGCATGATAAAAAAGGCCAATGATTCGCGGTTTGTTTAGCAGGTGTGTTTATGGGTACCAAAGACCACGAGCAACGACGGCAGAACCAACGTTGGAAGGTCTTCGAAGTTGCCGCTGTTCATGCAGAAGGCGGCTCTTCCGTTTGTGTTATTGACGATATCTCTGCCGACGGTGCGTTAGTGACCTGCGATCTAGATCTGATTGTCGGGCAGGAAGTCGTCTTCGAAATAGAAGAATTTGGGATGATTCCAGCAGTTGTACGCCATACGCGGGAAAGCTTCGCCGGGCTCTCTCTGATATTGGATGAAGATCTAAAAAAAGCATTCATCGCATGGCTTGAGGCAACGGAAAAAGAGCCACATCGCGAATAAATCGGCCTTGCTTAGTGGGTCAGTCGACAGATCGAAATGGCTTCGTCGATGCCTTTCACATGCACATCTTCATACAACACTTTGTAGTTGGTTTGGCTGTCGATCATTTGTTTGACACCGCTTTCTCCTGCCAATGTCGAGGACAGCACAATATCGTCACCGATGCTCGTATTCTGCAATCGAGCTGCTATGTTGACGGTCGAGCCAAAATAATCCAACACACGATCATTGGTAACGGCAATACATGGACCCTCGTGTAAACCGATTTTCAAAACCATGCCCTGGTCGTGGCGATCTTTATTAAAGTTGACCACGCCGCTTTGCGCTGCGATCGCAGCTTCCATGGCTCGCGCAGGATCGACGAAGGCAGCCATCACTGCATCGCCCATGGTTTTCACCAAGGTTCCATCATGCGTGTCGACAATATCCGTAAGGTAGCGAAAGTGGTCGCGCACCAGATTGTAGGCGCCGGTGTCGCCCATGAGATCATATAGCGAAGTTGAACCCTTAAGGTCGGTGAACATCAACACGATACTTTCAATTCGAACGTCATCTCCGGGCGCCAGCAATTGTTCGGGGCAATAACGGCGGAACGCCGTGTTGGCAATTGCTTTGTCCCCAGTCAAGGCGTCGCGCCGCCACCCTAGTTCTTCGATGACGAAGGTACGGGCGACAGAGCCGGTATTTTGAAGTTTTATGTGATCCGAATTTCCGGGCGCTGTTTTGATTTTGTCGTCTGCGGTAAAATCAATATGCGGGAAGGGCGTTACACCATCCCAATCGATAACCATCTCGTCGCCGGCTTGGGCGGTGCGCAAGCGATAACTTCCCGGTTCAAACGGCGGGTTGATTTCCAATGCTTCACCAGGGCCGACAATGCGCTGAACCTTGATATGGGGAACGGATGCCGGTCCCATCATGCAGGCTGCCCCATCTTGCAAGGGCCGTAGCCAGCTGGCAGGAGAAAAGATTAGTTCGACATTGGCTGAAAAATTACGATCGTAATCAATGTTGCACGTGAAACAATGGACTTCTTCAGGCAACGTCGACAGGTTATCAGCGCTTTCTTTGCCATTTTGACAGCGCGGGCACAGGATTTCCCAACGCAAGGAAAGCAGTCCCAAACTAGTTGCGGCCAGGCATATGTCGATTACGTCAGAAACCTCCCACTGCCATTCAGCCGCCAGCTTCAGTGGGCGCAGACGTTGTAAAAATAGTTCAGGTGCCTCGCTGACATAATTGACCAGTAAATCGGCCAGGCCAGGCGATTTTTCCTGAGTAACCAATTGTTCGCGCATTTCGCTCAAGCGTGCCTCCACCGACGCAGATAATTGCGGGGCTTGATAATGCAAATAAGAATAGCCGTTCGCCGGTGACTTTGGTTTTGCAATCTCTGATTTCACCATCTCGTCAAAAACATCAAACATCGCGTTGACGTTCTTTTGCGGCATTCCCAAGGTTTTTCCGATCCGGGCGACAATACCGCGCGGTACCATTGTGACCCGCATTTGAAGGGCGCAACCCGTCGGTAGTTCCCTCAATGAGACTTCGAAAGCAATTCTGGTAAAAATGCCGTCGATGATGTCGCGGCTGGAATAGGCATATCGTTCCACCACCCATTCGCCCAAATCTTCGGTCCATTCCTTGACGACGGAACCGAATTTGTCACCTTTGGCAAGGCGGATGACACTGCCATCCGGCTGCAACTTGTCAATTGCCTGATAGGCGGGGTCACCGTTCAATTCGCCTAACAGATGACTATTGGACGCGGCTTGCCAAACCACATCTGTCGGGGCGTCGTAGCGATATTCGCGTTCGACTATGATTGCGTTGCTGCTAACCATTTTAGCCTGCTATTAACTAATCTCGATATTTGACATAAGCATAAATGATTTTGCCGCAATAGTTGGCGACAAAAACTAAAGAAAACGTGAGGCTGCAATGAAAATCACCAAAGTCGAGACAGCACTCATCCAGTTGCCGTTGGAGCGTCCGTTGCGTACGGCGATCCATCAGATTAGCGCGATGACTTGTCTGCTCGTCACTCTACGCACTGACGAAGGTATTTTCGGTGAAGGCTATTCCTTCGGATTTAGCGAAGCGGGGCTGCGCGCGACCGACGAAATGACCAAAGGATTGGCTGATTTCGTCATTGGAAAGGACCCTAGAACACCCGACACGTTATTTGATGAAATGTTGCAGGGGAGCAATTTTTTCGGCCAGGCTGGCATTATCATTCATGCCATGACCACGATCGACGTTGCCTGCTGGGATATTGTTGGTAAGGCTGCCGGATTGCCGCTTTATCGTGTTTTTGGCGGTGAGCGGGAACGGATACCGGCCTATGCCAGCGGCGGTCTTTGGTTATCGTCTTCGATTGACGAATTGCAGGCGGAAGCGAAAGGCTTTCTGGCGCAAGGGTTCAAAGCGATGAAAATGCGTCTCGGCTCGCCGAAAGTAGCCGACGATGCGGATCGGGCGGCGGCCATCCGTGAGGTCATCGGTCCGGATATCGCGCTCATGGCTGACGCCAATCAAGGTCTGACCGTGCCCCATGCCATTCGCTTGGGACATGCTCTGGAAGGGGTCGAACTGACTTGGTTTGAAGAGCCGGTGCCGACATGGGATCATGAGGGTCATGCGCAGATAACAGCGGCCCTCAAGACGCCGGTTGCCAGTGGAGAGACGGAATATCTGCGCTTTGGTTTGGAAAATATGTTGCAACGAAAAGCAGCGAACATTCTGATGCCGGATCTACAGCGAATGGGTGGCTATACTGAATTCCGCCGTGTAATCGGGATAATGGCTGCGCAGAATATACCCTTCTCGCCGCATATATTTACCGAACATAGTCTGCATCTTTGCAGTCTGCCCGGTGCGCTGTATGCGGAACATATGCCGTGGTTTGGGCCTTTGTTCAAGGAACGGATGATCCTTGATACTGAGGGTATGATCGCGATGCCGCAAGGTCCGGGCATCGGCTTTACATTCGATTGGGATGGCTTGGATAGTCATCGCTTGAGTCAAAAAATTATTGTGGCAGAAAAAAATACAGCACTGGTCTTAGGCGCGCGAAGTTTAGTCGGGTCCTATTTGATCGATCGCCTGCTGGCGGCCGATTATCGTGTCATCTGCGTGTCTCGCGATCCCGATATCTCGTCGCTGGCTCATTCGCGTCGCGTGGAGTGGATCGCGCATGACGTGACGGGCGACGCGGCTTTGACAGTTCCGAGTGAATGCATCGTATTCTCTTTGCTTCCACTTTGGTTATTTCCCCCTTTTTTACCGCGTTTGATCGGCGGCAGGCAAATAATCGCCTTCGGATCGACCAGCGCTTTGACCAAAACTGCCAGCGGTGACAAAGCCGACCGCGATTTAGCTAATGGTTTACTTATGGCCGAATTAGCGTTGGCGGAGGTAGCGGATGTGCCGTGGACGATTTTACGGCCGACAATGATTTATGGCGGTGGGCAGGACAGCAATATCTCGGTAATCGCCGGTTTAATGCGACGCTTTGGCGTATTCCCACTCGCCGGCGCTGCTAAAGGTCTGCGTCAGCCGGTTCACGCCGATGACTTATCATCTGCAGCGATCGCGGCCGTTGCCAATGAAAAGGCGTTTGGCAAAACTTTCAATCTGCCAGGTGGCGAGACCCTGAGTTACCGCAATATGGTTTTGCGGATTGCGGAACGCCTGGAACGAAAAGTGCTCATCTTCAGGGCACCGGTATCCTTGTTAAGTGGTGCAGTTAAGGTGGCAAAGATATTTAACCTTATCAACCAATCGTCGGCCATGGTCACGCGGATCAATCAGGATTTGATTTTCGACGATGCGGCGGCCAGGCAAATTCTACGTTATCAGCCGCGTCTGTTCGATCCAGAAATCTAAAATTTACTATTTGCCATTCTCCCAAACGGCGTGGACAGCGCCTTGCCATTGTTCCGCGCGGCCAGCACCGGTTGATTTCAATAGCGTATGACCGGCATGACCGTGACCATGAATCAGGTCTTCTCCCGACCGGGGACCCAGACATAACCGTCCGGATCCATGATAAAGGCTTCACGCAGACCATGGGGTTTGTCGGTGGCGTTTTGAAGAATGTGGTCGCCGCGTGCTTTGGCTTTTTTCACCGCTTCGTCCGGGTCAATTTCATAAAGACGTAATTCGACCCCGATGCCGCGCACGGCACTGTCGCCGATCAGGCCGAGCAGTGGATTGGAATGATAGGTGCCATCCGCATGCAGCATGAATTCCATGCCACCGTGACTTAGTATCGCAAAATCGACGTTGGAATAGACCTGTTCCACGCCCATCACCTCGGTCAAGAAGGCGAGTGATGCCGCCATGTCGCGAACCAATAAATTAATACCAAATCCACGCAGTTTGCGGCCATATTCATCGCCTGACGGCTTTTCGATTTCATTTGTGTATATAGGATTGCTCATGCTTGCGACATCGCCTTTATCTGTTCACTTAGCTTGGAAGCGTCTTCAATCATGTCTGATAGAATTCTTTCGGCGGGCAAAGCGGTGCCGATCATGCCGGCGATTTGCCCCATCGTGCCTTGGCGGCGATTATCCTTCACACCTTTGTCGGCATAGCCGGAATTTTGTCGAATCTGTTTTTGAATGTTTTTCAGTTCAATTTTGTCTGCGCCGTTCACCCGGGCTTTTTCGAACGCGCGAACTTCCGGCGTCGCCACCGCCCGCATAGTCGCGCCGGTAACGGATTTTGTGATCAACGTATTTGTCCCATCGCTCGCCAACACTTGTTGTTTATACCATTCGCTGGCTTCACTTTCTGGCGACGGGACCAGGCAAGTACCAATCTGAACGCCAACCGCGCCCAATGCCAAAGCAGCCAGGAAGCCGCGCCCATCGGCGATGCCACCGGCGGCCAATACCGGTATCTTGACCGCGTCGACCACTTGGGGAACCAACGGCAGGGTGGCGATGTGGCCGACATGGCCACCGGCTTCGTTGCCGGACGCAATGACTGCGTCGACACCTTCTTCTTCCATGCGCAGGGCATGATCGACGGATGGGATAACGGAAAGCACAATAATATCTGCCGCTTTCAGCGTATGGACAGCGTCTTCACCGGGATCGGCGCGACCGGTCGTGACGATTTTTATGCCCTCCTCGATGCAGATTTGTGCGCGTGACTCGGTAAAGGCGCGTCCCATCGGCGTGATATTGACGGCGAAAGGCTTGTCCGTCAGTTTTCGTGTTGCCTGAATGTCCTGTCGTAAGATGTCTTCGGTGCTGCCGAATGTTGGCAAGATGCCCAAACCGCCGGCTTCTGAAACAGCCGCGACGAGTTTCGGACCACCAGCGCCTTGCATCGCGCCTTGCAGGATGGGCAAACGTATATCCAGCATGTCGCAGATGACAGTATGAAACATCAAAGTACTCCAAATCGCATTAGGGGACAGGCATTCGCTCTAGTATAGTGCGCCGAATGAAATCTGCGTCAACGACAATCGTAGGGGAATAGCGAGATGAGTGTCGAAATAGAACATCGCGATGGGGCTGTCCATCTTCGTCTCAATCGACCACAAATGCGGAATGCCTTTACTGGGGACATGGTAGATAGCCTCCATCAAGGAATTTCGGCTGTCCGCGGCGATCCGAGCTGCCGGGTGATTGTCATTGAAGGGGCAGGCGACAACTTTTGCGCCGGCCGCGATCTGAAATCGTTTAGCCAGGAAAAAAGCTTAGCGGAACTTCGGACAGGCGATGACAAATGGGCCGACATTTTTCGCATGTTGGACGAATGCGACACACCTTCGGTTTCAATCGTGCGGGGTTATGCCTTTGCCGGCGGTTTCACCCTCGCCATGGGTTGTGATTTTGTTCTGGCGGACAAAAGCGCATTGTTTCAAGTGTCGGAGATGCGTCACGGTTTCCCTGCCGCCATCAATACGCCGGTGTTGAGCAAATTATTAGGGCCCAGATTGACGCTGGAGATGGCTATGTTGGGTGAAACGATACCAGCCGCGCGACTTTATGAAATGGGTCTGATCAATCGCCTGAGTGATACGGCAGACGAATTGCAGGAGCAGGCGAAAGCATTCATCGCCACCATCGTTAGTCGCGACGCCAAGGCGATTGGCGAAACCAAGCGCCTTAACCGTGCCGTCCGTGATGGTAGTCTTAGCGATGCCCTCAATATGGGATCGCTAATCAATACGCAGGTATCGTTAAGCGGTGGATTCGTACGCGCCGGTGGAAGTTTGAAAAAATCTCAAACGACGTCCTCGGCATAGCGACCTAAGTGATAGTCGGTATTGCCAAAAAGCGCTTCGATCGCAGAAAGGCGTTTGTAATAATGTGCCGCCGGCAATTCATCCGTAATGGCAATGGCGCCGTGTAACTGGGCGCCCTGGCGACCGATAAGGTGGGCCGCTTCATTGATCTGAATTTTTGCCGCTGCGACCTCTCGTCGTCGATGCGCAACGTCGTCGCCATCCACTGCGATTGTTGCCGCCGCAGCCATGGATTTTGCGTTTTCGAGCGACATAAACATGTCCGCCATGCGGAACTGCGAAGCTTGGAAGTTGCTAATCGGGCGACCAAATTGTTTTCGTTCTTTCAAATAATCCAAGGTCATGTTGAACAATACATCCATTGCCCCTACCGCTTCGGCGCATAGCGCGGCGATGGCGCGATCCATAATATCTTCCAGGATCGACAGGCCTTCCCCGACATTGCCGATCAATGCGTCATTCTCAACCAACACATTCTCTAGGATCAGTTCCGACGCCTGCATACCGTCATATGTTCGATAGCTCCGAAGGCTGAGACCTTCCGCCTTGGCATCGACGAGGAATAGTGAAATGCCAACCAGATCGCGCACGTTGCCGCTCGTGCGCGCCGGGATAATGATCTTGTCCGCCGTTGCGGCGTTCAACACCAATCCCTTTAAACCGGAAAGGCGATATTTTGCGTCAACGGAATGTGCTGTCGTCGCGATGTGAAAAAGATCATAACGCCCACCGGGTTCCGCATGCGCCAGCGTGGCCATGCATTCGCCCACTGCTAACGCGCTTAGTATCTCGGTTTTTTGCTGTTTGTTGCCATATCTGGAGATCAGTTCGCCGGCCATCACAATGTTGCAGAGATAAGGTTCGACCGCCAGGCCGCGGCCCATTCCTTCCATCACCACCATCGTCGCGTGAGGGCCTAAAGCGCTACCGCCGACTTCCTCCGGCATTGCCGCGGCCAGCCACCCCAGTTCGGCCATTTGTCCCCAGACCACGCGGGAAAATCCATCTCCTATATCCAAATGGTCCCGGCGTTTGTCAAAGTCATACTCATCCTGGATAAACCGCTCGACACCGTCGCGCAGCATGATCAGTTCGTCGCTGAGACCAAAATCCATATTTCCGATCTCACATCTTCAATACGCGTTTAGAAAGAATTGTGCGTTGCACCTCACTGGAGCCGCCGGCGATGGTATACCCTTTATGGCGAAAGCGATTGGCAGAGATCGTACCGGCATAGTCGGCTCCGATGGGTTCTTCGTTTTGTGGGCCGAGCATCCAGCTCCGATCGTAAGGCAGGCCATAATGGCCAACTGCTTCCAACAACAATTCGTCGATTTCCTGGATCAATTCACTGCCTTGAAGTTTGAGCATAGAGACCTCTGGACCGATTTTTTGACCCGCTTCCGCCTGTGCCAGGAAACGCAATTTTGTGTAGTCCAATGCTTTCAGTTTGACCTCTGTTTGGCTCAATTTGCGGCGGAACCAATCTTCATTCGCCAATTTGCCGCCGGAACTATCCTCCTGGCCCGCAATGTCTTTCAGGCGCTGCAAAAGGCGCTTGTTTTCACCGGTGCGCGACAAATGCATGCGTTCGCTGCCGAGCACTTCTTTTGCCAGGGTCCAGCCATGGTTTTCTTCACCGATCCGGTTGGCGGCCGGCACTCGAACATCGTCGAAGAATATCTGATTGAAGAAATGCATCTCGTTCAAGGCGATGATTGGACGGATGGTAATGCCGGGTGATTTCAAGTCGATCAGCAGCAGGGAAATCCCTTCCTGCGGTTTGACTTCCAGGTCGGTGCGGACCAGGCAGAAGATGCGATCCGCCGAATGGGCGCCGGAAGTCCAGATCTTGGTCCCATTGACGACATAATCGTTGCCGTCCTGAACGGCACGGGTTTGGAGAGAGGCCAGATCGGATCCGGAACCTGGTTCCGAATAGCCCTGACACCATTTTTCGTCAGAATTCAGGATACGCGGTAGATAGAAGTCCTTCTGTTCGGCGCTGCCATGGGCGATGATCAATGGGCCTATCATACTCAGTCCCATCGGGTCGAGCGGTGGACAGTCGCCTAAAGCACATTCTTCTTCAAATATGTTTCGTTTCATGGGCGTCCAAAGGACGCCGCCCAAGTCGACCGGCCAGCTTGGCGCGACCCAGCCTTTTTTTGCGAGTATTTTTTGCCAGCGAACGGTTTCGTCCGACGTGCCAAGTCGGCCAGCACGGACGGTTTCACGGATATCGTCCGGCAGGTTTTCCTTAATAAACGACCGGACTTCCTGTCGGAAACTGGCCAGATCATCACTCTCTGTTAGGCTCATTTGCACCCTCGAACTTGACGCCGGTCGCTGCATCGGCATTAATTAATCTAGGTTCATTAAATCACATTTTCCATATTCAACGTCAAGTAAGCGACAAAGGGATAGTATGACGGACAAATATCAATTGATTGGCGGCAATGGCTCACCTTATTCGATGAAGATGCGGGCGCTCCTGCGGTATCGCCAACTCGCTTTCACCTGGCATATGCGCACACCGGAATTCCGCGAACAATTGGCCCATCTCAGGCCGCAATTGATTCCGATATTGCGGCTGCCGGAAGACAGTAGTTATCATATGGATTCGACCTTCCTGATCCGCCTGTTGGAGGAACGGCATCCGGACGAACGTTCGGTCATTCCGTCTGACCCAGGCATGGCTTTCCTAGCCGATCTATTGGAAGACTTAGCCGATGAATGGGCGACAAAGATGATGTTCCATTATCGCTGGGATCAAGTGGTGGATCAAGAATACTGCTGCCGCTGGATTATCCATGACACCAACCCGGCTTTGCAGGGCGAAGAATTCGAGATCGCCGCGAAGAATATTCGTGACCGCCAGGTCGGGCGCATGGCGCTAGTCGGCTGCACGCCGCATAACGCACCGGTGATTGAAGCGAGCTATCATCGCGCGTTGGCGGCTTTTTCTAAAGTGGTTGGCGGTCGTCAGTTCCTGTTCGGTGGGCGCCCATCAAATGCAGATTTTGGTTGGTTTGGGCAGCTGAAGACACTGGCCGATGACCCGACCCCAATGTCGGTCATGCGTCAGGAAGCCCAGATTGTCGCTGATTGGGTGCGTTGGTTCGATGATGCTTCGGGCCATGAAGGCGATTGGATTGACCCAAATGAGCCTGTTCGTGAAGGTACTATGGAGTTGCTGCGTATAGCCGGCGACACATATCTGCCGTTCCTGCACGCCAATGCCAAGGCGGCGGCGGCTGGTCAGGATGAACTTGAATTGGAATTACACGGCCAAAGTTTTCGCCAAGGCGTCTTCGGCTATCAGGTGAAATGTTTGCGTTGGTTGCGCGAGGCCTACCAAGACCTCGATCAGGCGGCAAAAACGCGGATTGATCCGATATTGGAGGAAACTGGCTGCCATGCGGCGCTGAATTGATTAACGCCGGCGTTCCGAGCCACCAAATTGGTCAGAAGGCAATCGTCTGCGATCTGGGCCGATATAGTTGAATGTTTTTACTTGCGGGACCGGATTTTCCTTAAAATCGCGGACCGATCGGATCAGATTGTTTGCCGAAACCGGCCGAATTAATACGTGATCAAGGCCCAGCTTGATCATACGGCGCAATTCGGCGGGTTCAGATTTCGGCATCAATCCAAGGACGATTATTCCGGGTTTCGGTGTCTTGACCGGATGGCGCACAGATGTCAGAACGTCATTTAGTTGATTTTGTGCCCGCGTCAGTTCGACAATTATGGCGTCAGGGTCAAATTCGGTCAGGAAATTGGTGGTTAGGTCGTTTGCGCGCGCCGATTTCACATCAGCAAATTGGGACAGATTGCGCTGAAGGGTTGGGTCGACCTCGATCAAGACCAAACGAAAGTTATGGGGCATTTTCGAATTTTCCTCGATCGCCATTCATCGACCTCTATAGCTTTCGTTACGATTAAATATTAACGAGTGAAGGCTGTTGTTAGACGATGACTGCTACGACTGCAACGCAGAAATCCGGGTTTCGAATCATAAGTGTGATCGGTGCTGGCCATTTCATCAGCCATTTTTATCTGCTGGTATTGCCGCCATTGTTTCCGATACTGAAGGATGCGTTTGGCGTTAGCTACACCTCACTCGGCACATTGGTAACAGTTTTTGCGGTGGTTTCCGGATTTGCTCACATTCCGATGGGCTTCCTGGTTGATAAGTTTGGTGCCCGGAACCTCCTCATCGCGGGGATGTTTTTAGAAGCTGTCGCCTTTGTATTGATGGGTGTTTTTGGAACCTATTCGGCGATTTTGATTTGTATCGTGCTGGCCGGCATCGCCAATAGCGTATATCACCCGGCGGACTATGCCATCTTGTCTGCAACGGTTGACGACAGCCGCATGGGTCAGGCTTTTAGTCTGCACACCTTTGCTGGTTTTTCGGGTGGCGCGGTGGCGCCACTGACTGTCATTTTCATCGCCAATACGTGGAGCTGGGAAACCGCCTTCATCGCCACCGGGATGTTAGGATTGGCTTTGACCGCGCTGATCGTTGCGAACCGGAACCTGCTGTCCGACCGCAAGGTTATCACTAGCGCTTCGCCGATCGTGACAGCGATGAGTGCGGCCAAGAGCGGTCAAAAAAGCGGTGTCGCTCTGTTGTTATCGATGCCAATCATGATGTGTTTCCTATTTTTCGTGATGTTGGCAATGTCCGCAGGCGGACTCAATACATATTCGATATCTGCCTTCGTTACGACGCATGGATTGAGTGAACAAGGCGCCGGTATGGCCTTGACCGGCTTTTTGGTCGGTACATCGCTGGGTATTCTATTGGGTGGTTATGTTGCCGATCGCACAGTTCACCACGAAAGAGTGGCGATATTCGGTTTTGTCGCTACTGCGGTCATCGTTTTCATGATCGGATTGGTCCAATATTCGTTGAGCCTGCTAATCGTGATGATGCTGATCGGTGGGGTGTTATACGGTATGATCATGCCATCGCGAGACATGCTTGTACGGGCGGTAACACCAGAAGGGTCGATGGGAAAAGTGTTCGGATTTGTTTCTACTGGACTGAATGTTGGCGCTGCCATTACACCCATTCTGTTCGGTTACGTCATGGATAGCGGACAGCCACGCCTGTTGTTTTTTATCGTACCGATATTCATGCTGTTGGCGGTTGGCACGGTGATCGCGACTAAATTGGCAAGTACCGCCAGATTATCGTCAAAGAAATGACACTATTAAATATTTTAGTGCTAAATAGCGCCTCAGTTTAGTTTTGTTGCATTTTAGGACCTTCCGAGTTCCATGTTGAGACTGTTAGGATTTTTAGGATCACTTTTGTTTTTCGGCGCCATTCTTGGCAGCGCCGGCGGCGTCTTTGCGTTCTGGTATTATGGTCGGGATTTGCCGGCGCATGACCAATTGGCAAATTACGAGCCGCCGGTGATGACGCGATTACATGCGGGTGACGGTTCTTTGATTGCTGAATATGCGACCGAACACCGTGTATTCGTTCCCATTGCGGCCATTCCGGATCACGTTATCCAGGCATTCTTGTCGGCGGAAGATAAGACATTCTACAGCCACCCCGGGATCGATTTTTTAGGTGTCGCGAATGCAATTTTGCGCAATGTGAAAAATTTTGGCCAAGGCCGGCGCCCGGCCGGCGCATCGACGATTACGCAGCAAGTGGCGAAGAACTTCCTGTTGACCAACGAAGTTTCGATCAAACGTAAAGTACGCGAAGCCATTTTGGCGTTTCGCATCGAAAAAGCTTATAGTAAAGAGCGCATCCTCGAGCTTTATCTGAATGAGATTTATCTCGGCTTCAATAGTTACGGTGTCGCTGCCGCGGCCCTCAACTATTTTGACAAGTCGTTGGCTGAATTGACGATCGAGGAAGCAGCTTATTTGGCGGCATTGCCAAAAGCGCCCAACAACTATCATCCATTCCGCAAGAAGGACGCTGCATTGACCCGGCGAAATTGGGTCATCAATCGGATGGTTGAAGACGGTTTCGTCCAAGCGGATGCCGGCATTGCAGCGAAAGCAACAGATTTGGAGGTTCGGCGGACAGAAACCCAAAGCCGTTTCAAAGCAGACTATTTTGCCGAAACCGTTCGCCGTGAATTGATCGGACAATATGGCGAAAAAGGGCTTTATGAAGGGGGGCTGTCGGTCAAAGTGACGCTACGACCGGATATGCAGCAAATAGCGGAAAAAGTCCTTCGCGATGGTTTAGTGGCCTATGATTTGCGGCATGGCTGGCGCGGACCAATCGCCAATTTTTCCGATGCTCAAGATTGGAAGAAAAAACTTTCTGAACTCGACCCACCACCCGGCCTTGGCGACTGGGATTTGGCCGTTGTATTGAAACTGAAACGAAACAAGGTGGAAATCGCTTTTGTCGATGGTCAAAAGGCTTCGATACCACTTGCCGCGATGAAATGGGCGCGACCTTGGAAGGAAGATCAAAAACTGGGACCCGCGGTACGGAAAGCGGCTGACGTTCTAGCGATCGGTGATGTCGTGGTGGTCGAAGAAGTTCAAACGCCGCCCAAGAAGAGCAAGAAGAAATCCGGGCTGAAATACCCGCACTATGCCCTCAGGCAGATGCCGCAAATCAATGGCGCAATTGTTGCCCTCGATCCCCATACAGGGCGGGTATTGGCTATGGTCGGTGGCTTTTCCCACGATGAAAGCGAATACAATCGGGCGACACAAGCGTTGCGGCAGCCTGGTTCCGCATTCAAGCCGATTGTTTATGCTGCGGCTTTTGATAATGGTTACAATCCGGCCAGCATTATTATGGACGGACCGTTCGTGATTGATCAGGGTCCGGCATTGGGTAAGTGGAAACCAACAAATTACTCTAAAAAATACTATGGTCCCAGCACATTGCGTCTGGGTATGGAACTATCGCGTAATTTGATGACGGTACGATTGGCGCAATACATAGGGATTGATAAAGTCGTTGACTACGCCAAGAAACTTGGTGTCGACGACGATATGAAACCTTATCTACCAATGGCGCTTGGCGCCGGCGAGACGACCCTGTTGCAACTGACGTCCGCCTATGCCTCGTTCGTCAATGGCGGCAAAAAAGTGACCCCGACCTTTATCGATCGCATTCAGGATCGCCGGGGCAAAACCGTGTTTCGCCATGATCGACGCGTTTGTGAAGTTTGTCGAACGCGTGATTGGCAAGGGGACAATGTTCCGATCCTAATTGATGAACGCGAACAGGTGTTAAGTCCTGCCACCGCCTATCAGGTCACGTCGCTATTGGAAGGCGTGATATTGCGCGGCACCGGGCGGCGAATTGCTTCACTGGGCAAACCCTTGGCCGGCAAAACCGGAACAACCAACAAAGCGCGCGATACTTGGTTTATTGGTTTCTCACCTGATTTGGCGGTAGGTGTGTTCGCTGGCTTCGACAATCCCAGAACCTTGGGGCGAAAGGAGCAAGGGGCATCCGTCGCCGCACCGGTATTCAAAAGTTTCTTCGCAGAAGTTCTGCGGGACAAACCAGTGAGACCTTTTCGGGTGCCGAAAGATATTCAGTTAATCCGGATTGATCGCAAAACCGGATTTAGGGTTGGCGGTCAAAATAAGGGTGTGATATGGGAAGCCTTCAAGATGGATCAGTCACCAGAAACGGCGCCGCTCGGCGGCACGACTACCCAAGACAGTCGTTCCAAAACACCACGCAAAGGCACCGGCGGGCTATATTAGTGACGCTGTCGATTGTTCCGACGGCTGATGTTTGTAGATAATGTAATCAGGAGTATGTCCCATGCGTGCTGAAGCGCAGGTTGTCGCCGATGAAATCGAGCGGGCGATGAGCTTGCTGAGGAGGCATCTTTGACTGGGACAATGCTGTCCGAAGGTTGGACGAACTCAATCATTTAATCGAAGACCCCGAACTGTGGAGTGATCAGGAACGGGCGCAGAAATTGATGCGCGAGCGGACAAAACTTGATCAGGGCATCAATGGCTTCCGCGACACCGAAAGCGAGTTTTCCGATACTTGTGAGCTTATCGAATTGAGCGAAGTCGATGGCGACGAGGAGATGGTCGCTGAAGCTATTTCTGTCCTGGAAAGCATACGCAAGCAGGTAAACAAGCAGCAACTGGAAAGCATGTTGTCCGGCGAGGCCGACGGCAATTCTAGTTATTTGGAAGTTCATGCCGGCGCTGGCGGTACCGAATCCCAAGACTGGGCGGAAATGCTGTTGCGGATGTATAGCCGCTGGGCCGATCAGCGCGGGTACAAAACGCAGTTGATTGAGGAAAGTCCAGGCGAAGAAGCAGGCATCAAATCCGCCACCCTGCATGTCAAAGGCCAAGATGCTTATGGCTGGATGAAAACCGAAACTGGGGTTCATCGCCTGGTCCGCATTTCGCCTTACGATTCCAATGCGCGTCGTCATACCAGCTTTGCCAGCATTTGGGTCTATCCGGAGATCGATGACGATATTGATATCGACATTCTTGAAAAAGATTTACGAGTTGACACCTACCGTGCATCCGGCGCCGGTGGGCAGCATGTCAACCGGACCGACAGCGCTGTTCGCATTACCCACGAACCCACCGGAATTGTCGTGCAATGCCAAAAAGAACGTTCGCAGCATAAAAATCGTGCTACCGCCATGAGTATGTTGAAGGCAAGATTATATGAGCGGGAATTGCAAATACGAGATGCCGAAAGATCGGCTATCGAAGAGGTAAAAACCGACATAGGTTGGGGACACCAAATTCGATCCTATGTCTTGCATCCCTATCAAATGGTCAAGGATGCACGCACCGGCGTAGAGAAGGGCGACGCTCAACGGGTCCTTGACGGCGACCTTGATGCATTTTTGGAGGCTTCCTTGGCGGCGCGTCTGGGCGGTCTGGAAACCGAGAACGGTTAATCGTTGCCAGAAAGGGTGGACGCCTGTTTTTTCCCGGAACCGAAAGTTGCCGATCGAGGGCCCCGTTTCGGATTATAGGGCGGGACATTCTCATCCGCAGCAGCATCATCGGGCGAATCTGAGGATTCTTCCGTCTTTACTGATTTTGTCAGTTGTTCGATCGGCTTGGCATCGTCCGCGCTTGCCGGTTTTTGGTCGATGCGTTTACACATTCCGTCCAGATACGCGCCGGCTTCAATGGACATGGTTTCGTGCCAAATGTCGCCTTGCACACGGGCGGATCGCATCAACTCCACCTGTTTGGCCTCGATCTTGCCGACTACCTTGCCGCGAACAAGAACAGCGTCAGCCTTGATGGCGCCATTGATATTTGCCCGTTCGCCGACAATGAGTTGGCTGCAATCGACATCGCCGTCGATCGTCCCATCAATTTGAACTTCGCCTTTGGCTTCGACGTCGCCGCGAATGGTAATGTCTGCGCCCAACAATGACGGCGCGGTTTTGCTCACCGCAGGACTGGCAATCGGCGATGGGGCATTTGTTTCCTTATCGTGTTTCGAGAACATGTTTTCCAGCCTTCAAGAATTTTGCGGGGTCAATGGGTTTGCCGTCAAAACGCACTTCGTAATGTAAATGTGCGCCGGTACTCCGACCAGAACTCCCGACTAAACCGATACGCTGCCGGGCGCTTACATCCTCGCCGGCTTTGACGAGTATTTTTCTCAAATGACTATACCGGGTTACGACACCACTTCCATGGTCAACATCAATGGTCCGACCGTAAGGTCCGCGCCAACCGACAAATATTACTTCGCCGGGCGCGGTCGCAAATACCGGCGCTTTGTATCCGGGGCCAAAATCCACGCCTGAATGCTTGGCCCAAGTTTTCTTAAAAGGATCTCGTCGCTTACCATATTTGCTCGTAACGTCAGAAGTTTCCACGACCGGAGAGGAAAGTGGTAAGCGTGTCAAAACTCTATTCAGAAGCACCCAATGATCCAACCGTTTGTTAAAATCACCCAACGCTGCCACCGTTGCTCCATTTTCGGTGTCTAGTATGCCAGGGAAATTAGGATATTTTACAAATGGTCCGCCGACATTTTCGATACCGGCATCAAATTCTTGCACTTTTGTATCAGCCGCGGGACTTTCGTCTGACTGCCGTTCCAGTAAATCATCAAGTTTTAGCCCGGTGACTTTAACCGCACTTTCAAGTTCCGATATTTTTAACTCAGTCCGGGTCCTGATATGCGATAACACTAGGTCCTGATGAGATTCCAGATCAAGAATTTGGGTGTGTAAATCCAGAACGCTTTTTTCCAAACGCGCATTTTCGCTGGCAATCAAATTACGCTCATCAATCAACGATGCGATCATGGATTCTGTATTGCCTAACGCTTCTTCTGCTTTCTGCACGCTACGGGTGGAGTTTATTTGCGAATGAGTGAAGACGCGGACTTTATTCTCAAGATCAGAAATATGATAATTCAATATCGCCTTATCTTGCGTGACGGCTTCGGCTTGTACCGATTCTAGGCGTTGTTTGGTATTCGTGAGGCGTGTTTCTAAATGACTGCGTTGATTTACAAGTTTGGAAAGTTGTGTTTTGTGGGTGTCCAGAATGTTGGCAAGATCAAGCAATTTGTCGTTGGTTATTTTGGAGCGACTTTCCAAATCTGTATATTCTTCAGTAAATTGAGCGATTGCTTGCTCTTTCTCAGCAATCACAAATTTCATGTAGACCAAGCTGCTGGCGGAATATCCGATCCAGCCCAGGAACGCCATCCCGAGGCCGGCAAGCATCATCTGCTTACGTTTGCCGAACGGAAAAAATTTTACTTCGCCATTGGCGCGGTAAATGATCTGCCGTTCAGGAAACAGCGCGTCAATTTTATCCAGTAGTCTACGAATAGTGTTGTCTCCCGACCAGCATGTAGGAACCTACAATGCCAATTTGCCACCCAGAAATTTATTTCCCCGCGATATAACACACACGGGATTGTTTGTGTAGAAACAGTGGCGAGAATTTTACAGGTATTTGAACGAACTTCCCCTCAAGTTCAGTCAACCCGGTTTGCCCTCACCGCGACACATAGTTAACCAAAAATGAGTATGAAAGAAAAGTCCTGAAAAAGAGTTAATTGCATTATTGTTTATTTTTTTCAGTTATTTTTCGGCCCCATAGTCGTATCGGGCCATTCCAGCGAGTTCACGCGCCTGGTGATTGAAAGGTGGTTTCAGATTACCCTTGAAATAAGTATGCGCGAGTTCCCGCCAGTGATCAACTGGATCTAGGTCTTGGGATCGCGCCATCCACTCAAACCATTTTGTGCCGATCGCGACATGTGGAATTTCTTCCCAATAGATTGTTTCTAGAATCTCCGCGGTTGCGGTGTCACCGAGGTTACGAAGTTTCTCGACAGTTGCGGGCGTGACGTCGAGGCCGCGCGCTTCCAAAATCATCGGCACAATCGCCAGTCGGGCGCCGAGATCGTGGCGGGTATCAAGTGCAGCCTGCCACAGACCATCATGGGCCGGCAGATCGCCATATGCATGATCCAAATCCTGAAGTCGACCCTGCAACAATTGATAATGCCTGGCTTCATCCCGGCCGATGGCGATCCAATCGTCGAAAAATTCATCGGGCAAAGTGGTTACCAGGGACGCAAATCGCGCAATCAAGTCGAAAGCCAGATCGATCGCATTCAATTCGATATGTGCGATCGCATGAATGAGTGCTATTCGTCCTTCGGCACTGCCTAACCGTCGTCGCGGCATATCTCGCGGTCGCTTGAGTTCAGGTCGCAAAGGCCGAGCCGGTCGGGCAGGCGGGGATGTGTCGCCGATTGCGACGATTCTCTTTTGCTGCCAGGCCGTCGCGACTTCAATTGCCAGGTTTGCTTTTTTGTCAGCATCGGCACATTGCAAAACTGCGGTTGCTGCGGCTGTCAGAGATCTATGCACTTAACCAATCCTGATTATTTTAGAGCTTTCGCTTGCTCGAGCACGGCTTCTGCATGGCCTTTAACGCGAACTTTACGCCAGATGTCGGCAATCTTGCCATTTTTGTCAATCAAGAAGGTCGTCCGCTCAATTCCCATATAAGTGCGCCCGTAGTTTTTCTTCTCGACCCAGACGTCATAAGTTTCACATACTTTTCCGTCCTCGTCCGCGCCTAATAGAATGGTAATTTCGTGCTTATCTTTGAATTTTTGGTGTTTTGCCAAACTATCTTTGGAGATGCCGAGAACGGCCGCCCCATTAGCAGAGAATTTTCTCTTCAACGTCGTGAAGTCTTTTGCTTCGGTCGTGCAGCCGGGCGTGCCGTCCTTAGGGTAAAAATATAGGACAAGAGATTTTCCTTGAAAATCCGCTAATTTTGTTTGTTTTCCGTTGTTTGCAGGCAGGTGGAAGTTTGGTGCTTTATGTCCGATTTCGAGCATTGATAAGTTCTCCACAAGCGATATCGCTAAGGCAAATTAATTCATATCAGGTCGCAGATAACGCGGTTTCAAGGGTCGGATCAATACGATTATTTTAGTATATTTTTACTTATTCACGTTCGATATAATTGAAATTCACCTAGATGAATGTTACATAAGAGCTACGAGGAATTTTCGCATAGCATTGTTGTCCATCCAGGGGTGGGAAGGTGGCAAAGCGCGATTGGGAGGTAAAAATGGCGGCGGCAGCAGATCAAAAACCTGATGATCTTTGGCAATCGACAAATGATCGACAAAAATTCATTGATGGCATCCACGCAGACTGCGCAAAAGTAATGACATCGCTTTGGCTGAATTCCTGCGATCAGTTGGCACGCCCGAGGCTTTCGCAGTTACAAAATCAAGAATTTGATTCGATCCATTGCGATACCTTCGTTTTGGATTGTTCAGTGCCCGGGAAACTTTTGGCCAAACAATTTGGTGATGGGGTTAAGAAGTTTTTGGGTGATATCCGCGAACGCGACGACTTGGTTAAAATAATGCAACGTCGCGGTAAGGCGCGTTCTCTTTGTTTCGCGACGGAAGTGGCAGAAGAAGGCTGCGCCATTCATGAAGTGCATCATCGGCGCAATAAATTCGGACAAGATTTTCTGGTTGAGCGATTGATGTTCCCGCTCTTTGACGACGACGACAAGGTGACCGATATTATGGGCGTTGTTACCGGCTGCGATGGCGATCAGAATGATTTTACCAACTCATATGAGGTCGAAACCCAAGTGGTAATGTTCGATCCAACTTGGGACTAATAAAAAACTAGGGTAAGCTAGACCCTCCCATGCTGTGGCGTCGATCGCGTTCGACGCCACATTTCTGCGTGGTTCGAACAATCCGAGAAAGAAAATACGATGAGTGAAAATATTTTCCTAAACTACGACCAAATAGCTCTTGATCAAGAATACGACAATCGTGGCAAAGTCAAAGATTATCAAAGTTATTTAGATACATATACGCAAGCAAGTGCCGAAGCTCGGCAAACCCTGGCCTGTCAATGTGATATCGCCTATGGCGATGCAACGGGCGAACATCTCGACATTTTCCAACCGGCGGATTCTAATCGCACCGGAACGGCGATGATTTTTGTTCACGGCGGTTATTGGCGCGCGTTGAGCAAAAATGAACATTCGTTCGTCGCGCAAGGATTGACCGCACATGGGGTCACCACCGTAGTAATCGACTACGACCTGATGCCAGCGGTGCGGATGGATGAACTTGTCCGCCAATGTCGCGCCGCAGTTGCCTGGACTTTCGAGCATGCCGCGGAATTAGGCGTTGATCGCAAGAAAATCTATGTCTCAGGTCATTCCGCAGGCGGCCATTTGACGGCGATGGTGGCGGCAACGGATTGGCAGGCGTTCGCCGGACTTCCGAGCGATACTGTCAAGGCCTGTTGCGGGCTGAGCGGTTTATATGATTTAGAACCGATCCGCCTCTGTTTCCTCAATGATGATCTGGCAATGGACGAAAGCGAAGCCGCTCGCAATAGTCCCATGGCGACAATGCCGACAAGCGCTCCCCCAATGTTGGCATTGGTCGGCAGCGACGAGGGACCGGAATATCTTCGCCAATCGAACGGTTTGGCCGCTGCTTGGTCAAAAGGCGGCCATGATTGCGAAGCTCAGATGCTGGACGGACTAAATCATTTCTCGATTGCTCACCAGATGGCCAACCCCGAAAGTCAGGTAACAAAAATCCTGTTGAAGCAAATGGGCCTGACTTAATTCACCGCCCGTTCTTTGCCTTTCCAATAAGGGGCGCGGAGTTCGCGTTTTAGAATTTTCCCAGATGGGTTTCGCGGTAGTTCGGTCATGAAATCGACCGAGCGGGGAATTTTATACCCCGCAATATGTTCGCGCGAATATGTGATCAATTCCTCTTCGTTTAATTCCTGACCCTCGTTCAGGACGATGACTGCCTTCACCGCTTCACCCCACTTGTCGTCTGGAACCCCGATGACGGCGATATCCGCGATCGCCGGATGACCAAAAAGGGCGCTTTCAATTTCCGCCGGATAAATGTTTTCGCCGCCGGAGATGATCATGTCTTTTACCCGATCATGAATATAAAGATACCCTTCTTCATCCAAATAGCCGGCGTCGCCGGAATAAAACCAATCGTCGCGAATGGCCTCTGCCGTCGCTTCTGGGCGGTTCCAATAGCCCTTCATGACCTGTTTCGACTTGATAATGATTTCGCCGACCTCGCCAGGTTCGCAGTCGCTGCCGTTTGCGCGGACAGTTCGAATTTCCGCTGTTGCCATTGCTTTGCCACAGGATTTCATCAAATCGGTTCCGTCATGGGCCTCAGGCGGCAAAAATGTGACGGCACCTGAAGTTTCGGTCAGGCCATAAACATGGGCAAATTCGCAACCGAATAACTTGACGGCTTTTTGTTGTAGTTCGAACGGTATCGGCGCGGCGCCGTAAACAACCATCTTTAGGCTGGAAAAGTCGGTTGTTTCACAATTCGGATGTTGCGTCAGGAACAGAATTACTGCCGGGACGAATAATGACTGGCTGATGCGGTAGGCTTCAATATCGTGTAGAATCTTGCCTGGATCTACTTCCGGCATAATGACGTTTGTTGCCCCAATTGTTAAAGCGACAATTCCCCATTCGCACCCAGCAATGTGGTAAAGCGGCATTGCCACAATATTGACGTCATCTTCCTCCCAGTTGCCCCAGTTATTCAGAACATCCGGTAGCACCACCATCAAATTGTTATGGGTAATCTCGACCCCCTTCGGATGCCCCGTGGTACCCGAAGAATAAAGTTGCATGGCGACGTCTTCAACATCCAACGCAACATTCGGACGCTTTGGGTCAGCGTTTTTATACCAGTCAAGAAAGCTGATCCATCGGTCATGGTTATCGTGAAGGGCGATTATTTTTTCGGTGTGCGTAAGCTCACTTTCGATCTGTTCGACCAAGCCATAAAAATCGTCACCAACCAATAATATCTTCGCTTCAGCATCATTGATCACAAACGCCGCTTCAGGCGGCGCCAGGCGAAAATTCACCGGGACCAAGACCGCGCCAACTTTCATTGCGGCAAAAATTATCTCGAAAAAACGATCGATGTTCTTTGCCAGGATCGCGACTCTATCGCCGGGTTTCACACCGGCCGCCAACAACATATTGGCTTGTTTGTTGGCACGTTCTTCCAGTTCGGCATAGGTGGTTTGACGATCTTCGTAGATCATCGCAACTTTGTTTGGTAATCGCTCGCTATGATATTCAAGAAATTCATGCAGCAAATTTACGTTATCGAATATCTCTTGAAATTTGTTTGCCATTATTTTCTTCGCCCCTGTTAGTTTAATTTGTGTCGTTATCTCAAAGTGTCCTTGAAATAATTTCCTTCATGACTTCGCTGGAGCCACCGGCAATTCGCATGACCCGGCTGCCGGCATAGGCCCGTGCGATTTGGAATTCCCAGATATAGCCATAACCACCATATAGCTGTAGGCATTCATCCAGCACCTTCGTCTGTAGTTCCGTCGTATGCAGTTTAGCCATTGCGGCATCGTCGGCGGTGAGGTCAGCTTCCATATGCATTTCAATGAAGCGATCGACAAAGACGCGGGCGACCGTCACCTGGGTTTTCACTTCGGCCAGTTTAAACTTGGTGTTTTGAAAATCCATGATCGATTTGCCAAAGGCTTTTCGATCTTTCACATAGGCGACGGTCTGCTCCAACGCGGCTTCCATGGTGGCTACAGCACGAAGGGCAACTAACAGTCTTTCCTGCGGCAACTGTTGAACCAGTTGGATGAAACCTTTGTTTTCTTCACCAAGCAGGTTTGACGTTGGAACGCGGACATTATCAAAAAAACAGTTCCGCTGTGTCTTGGGCCTTCCATCCCAATTTGTCCAGGTTCCGGCCACGCTCAAAGCCATCCCGGCCGCGTTCTACCAACACTAAACTCGTCCCTTTGGCGCCTGCTTCGGGATCGGTTTTGCATGCAACAATGACTAGATCCGAAATGATACCGTTGGTGATGAAAACTTTCTGTCCATTGATCACCAATTCATTGCCATCTTTCAAAGCGGTTGTGCGTATAGCTTGCAAGTCGCTGCCGGCATGAGGTTCAGTCATCGCAATCGCACCAATGACTTCTCCCCGGATCATCCTTGGCAGCCAGTCGCGCTTTTGCTCCTCTGTTCCGTAGTGGAAAATATAGGGCATGACGATTTCGGAATGCAGATGGAAGGCAGGACCAGTGGCCTCGGCACGTGCTAATTCTTCACCGACCACCACGGTGTGTAGGAAATCCCCGCCAGCCCCACCATATTCTTCCGGCACGGAACAACCAAGCAATCCGGCTTCACCTGCTGCTAGCCACACATCCCGCGAGACGATGCCGTCTTTTTCCCACTGATCGTGATGAGGGGTGATTTCTTTTTCGATAAATCGGCGAACGGAATCGCGGAAAATGTGGTGTTCTTCGGAAAATATCGGACGCGGCAACATTAACTCAAGCTCCTAATTGGCGACGACTTAGAGATATTAGCGGAAGATATTGCGATTAATGTTTTAATTTCGCAAGTAGGGTGTCCATTCGGTTATTTGGTATTGAAGAAAAATATCCGCCACGGGACTGGCGCGAAACGAGCCTGCGTTCTAAAACAATCGGATTGAATTCAATTCGAGAACAGAAGGACGGAAATACAGCATGAGCGAAATGTTGAAAGATAAAGTCATCCTGGTGACAGGCGCCGGTCGTGGCGTCGGTCGGGATATTGCGATCATGGCAGCCGCCCAGGGAGCGAAAGTCGTGGTCAATGATTTGGGTGGTGAAGCCGATGGTGAAGGTGCCGATAAATCCCCTGCGATGGAAGTCGTTGGCGATATCAAGGAAGCTGGCGGCGAAGCCGTCGCAAATTATGGCAGCGTCGCCGATTTCGATACCGCGGAAGCAATGATCCAACAAGCTGTCGATACTTATGGCCGCATCGACGGAGTGGTCAACAATGCCGGTATCCTGCGCGACACGATTTTCCATAAAATGACCGAAGAAGAGTGGGATATTGTAATTTCCGTTCACCTCAAAGGCAGCTTCAATGTGGCGCGTGCGGCGGCAACGCGGTTCCGCGAACAGGGCTCCGGCGCAATGGTCCATATGACCTCGACGTCCGGCTTGATCGGTAACTTCGGCCAAGCAAATTACGCCGCTGCGAAATTGGGCATTGTCGGCCTGTCGAAATCTGTCGCCTTGGATATGCAGCGCTTTGGCGTTCGCTCGAACTGTATTTCACCCTTTGCTTGGAGCCGTCTGATCGGCACCATCCCCATAGCCGACGAAGCGCAGGCGGCGCGGGTTGAAAAAATTAAAGCGATGACACCAGCGAAAATCGCCCCGGTCGCGGTTTACCTGTTAAGTGAAGCTGCGGCAGATGTATCCGGTCAGATCTTTGGTGTTCGCAATAATGAGATTTTCCTGATGGGTCAGTCGCGGCCTAACCGCTCCGTTCATCGCGGTGAAGGCTGGACGCCGGAAACTGTCGCTGATCATGGCATGCCGGCTTTGAAGTCCAGCTTCTATGACCTGGAACGCTCCGGCGATGTATTTAACTGGGATCCGGTCTAGGGCTGGAAAGGGAGATCTCTAGCAATGGCGATTAATCGCGATACACTTCTCAATTGGCCGTTCAAAGAGGTTGAGCACACTTATACCTTCCGCGACACAATTTTGTATGCGTTGGGACTGGGTGTGTCTATTGACCAAATGGACGAGCAGCAATTGAAGTTCACTTACGAAGATAATCTGCAGGCGCTGCCATCCATGGCGGTGGTTCTGGGCGGCCCTGGATTCTGGGTCAAAGAGCCGGAAAGTGGTGTCGATTGGGTGAAGGTCTTGCATGGCGAACAGGGGTTGCGAATTCACAAACCCCTGCCGGCGGAAGCGACCGTTGTCGGTCTGACCAAAGTTGTGGACATCATCGACAAAGGGGAAGGACGTGGCGCGCTGATCTTGCAGGAACGTACGGTGCATGACAAAGCAACCGGTGATTTGCTGGCGACTTTGACATCGACCACGTTCGCGCGGGGAGATGGCGGCATTGGTGGCGAAAGTGGCCCACCCAAGCCGGTGCATCAATTGCCGGATCGCGATCCAGACGAAAGCGTCGATATGACGACCCATGACAATCAGGCCCTGATCTATCGCTTGTCGGGGGATTACAATCCCCTGCATGCAGACCCGAAAGTGGCCAAGGGCGGAGGTTTCGACAAACCTATCCTGCACGGGCTTTGCACATTGGGGATTGCCAGTCACGCGATCCTGAAATCGCAATGCGGTTATGATCCGACCAAGTTCAAAAGCTTGGATTTGCGGTTCTCTTCCCCAGTTTTCCCAGGCGAGACGATCCGCACGGAAATGTGGAAGGACGATAACATTGTCTCTTTCCGCAGTCGCGTGGTTGAACGAGACATCGTTGTCTTGAATAACGGTCGGGCCGAGGTCGGTTAAGAATGACCGATCGCTTTGACGCCGAAGCGCTTTGTGTGTTTGCAACCGACCTGTTCGCGGTTGCTGGCATGCCGGCAGATCGCGCCCGGGTCGTTGCGGAATTGTTGGTCGAAGCCGACTTGATCGGCCAATCGACCCACGGCTTGGCACAAGCATCCGGATATTTGGGCGCGCTCAAAAAAGGGACAATGAAGGCGGTAGGGGAACCTGACGTTATCTCGGATCGTGGTGCGGCGATTGTATGGGATGGTCATTATTTGTCCGGTGTCTGGTTAGTCACCCATGCCTTGCAACAGGGATTTGAGCGGGTCAAAACCTATGGCACCGTGACCTATGTCATTCGGCGCAGTCATCATATCGCTTGTCTGGCGGCGTTTCTGCATCTGGCGACGGATCGAGGTCTGATGATGACCTTGGCGACGTCGGATCCCAACAATGACGGCGTCGCCCCGTTTGGCTCCTATCAGCCAACTTACACCCCAGATCCAATCGCTGTCGGCTATCCAACAAATGGCGATCCGGTGCTGATCGATATTAGTGCCTCGACCACAACATTGGGGATGGCCCATCGATTATTGGCCGAGGGGGGACGTTTCCCCGGCAAATGGCTGATCGATAATCAAGGTAATGCAACAGACGACCCTAATGTTCTGAATACAAACCCTTCCGGTGCCTTGATGCCGTTGGGTGGGTTGGATCGCGGCCATAAAGGATTTGGCCTGGGATTGATGATCGAAGCGTTGACGTCCGGTTTGGGCGGCTTCGGTCGTGCCGACAAGCCGGATCATTGGGGCGCTGCGGTTTATCTGCAGCTGGTGGACCCCGATGCTTTTGGCGGCGGTGAGGCGTTTATCCGTGAAACCAGTTATTTGGCCGATGCCTGCCGGAGCGCTGCGGTGGCGGAGGGCAATTCGCCGGTGCGTTTGCCTGGTGATGGGGCGTTGTCTCGAAAGCGGGCGGCGCTGGCAAATGGGGTTGAACTTTATCCAACGATCATGCCTGGATTGCAACGATGGGCGGATACGCTTAATGTGAGCCTGCCCACACCAAATTGATCCGCTATGAATTTTGAAGCAGAAGGAAATCGCGATGCGCGAGAATAACCTACGTAAAATTATTGCCGAAGGCGGCAAGGTCGCCAATGCTTGGCTGGCGATCCCAAGCTCCATAAGTGCCGAAGTGGTCGCCCATTGCGGCTTCCCGTCGGTCACCGTCGATATGCAGCATGGCATGGTCGAGTTGCAGGCCGCGTTCTCTATGTTTCAGGCCATATCGACCACGGATGCCGTTCCGATGGCACGGGTCAATTGGAACGATCCGGCAATGATCATGAAAGCTCTGGACGCCGGTGCTTATGGTATCATCTGCCCGATGGTCAATAATCGTGAACAAGCCGAAGCGTTTGTCGGCGCCTGTCGTTATGCGCCGGAAGGCTATCGCAGCATCGGAGCGCCGCGCGGTGCGCTCTATGGTGGTTCGGATTATTATGCCAAAGCCAACGAAACAATCTTAGCGTTGGCGATGATCGAAACCAGGGAAGCAATGGGCAATCTTGATGAAATCATGTCGACGCCGACTTTGGATGGCATCTATATTGGCCCCAACGATCTGGCCCGTTCACTTGGTTATGACGCCTATCCCGATCCGAAAGAGCCGGAAGTCATCGAAGCGGTCGATACAATTCTGGCAACAGCTAAGAAACATAATTTGATCGCCTGCATTCATACCACCGGTGGGGAAATGTCAAATCGCTATTTCGAAAAAGGCTTTGATCTCTGCACCTTGATGAATGAAGTCGGGTTGATGGCAAAGATGTGCCGCGCCGAAATCAAAGTGGCGCACGGCGAATAATGTCGCATATCCTGTTTATCAATCCGATCCACGCCGACGGTGTGGCCTTGGTCGAAGCACGCGATGACGTCACCTACGAAGTTCTAGACGATGCGTCGCCGGCCAATATCGCGGCCCGCATAAGCGAAGCCGATGCGGCGATTGTCAGAAATTCCCGGGTCGATCAGCAGGCCATTGAACGGGCGAAAAAACTGAAAGTGCTGAGTCGTCACGGCGTCGGGTTCGATAATATCGATGTTGATGCCTTGACGGAGAATAGTATCCCTTTGGCGGTGATTGGTGAAGCGAACTCTCCGACCGTGGCCGAACATACTTTGGCGATGATCCTGTCTTTGGCGAAGGATTTGAAGGGCTACAACAATTCAGTTACATCCGGTCAATGGATGAACCGCGATACCCTGAACGCCTTCGATTTAGCGGGTAAGACGCTGTTGGTTGTTGGTTTCGGTCGTATCGGGACCCGTGTGGCCCCGTTGGCAGCAGCATTTGGCATGAAAATCATTGTCGCCGATCCGAACATTCCGGAACGGGTTGTCCGTGGTCTTGGTTATCGTTACGCGGCAGATTTTCATGATGTGTTGGCTGAAGCTGATGTTGTCACCTTGCACTTGCCTGGTAGTTTTGACGGCTCGCCGCGAATTGGCGAAGCGGAATTAGCGGCGATGCGCGATGGTGTTGTTTTGGTGAACTGCGCCCGTGGCTCACTCATCGATGAAGAAGCACTGGCAGAGGCACTGAAATCCGGTAAAGTCCTGCGCGCCGGTATCGATGTGATGCGGCAGGAACCGCCGCCAAACGATCACCCGCTGTTTGCGCTAGACAATATTATCTTCACCAACCACATTGCGGCCAGTACGGCAGAGTGTTTTGTCCGTATGGGTCTGACGGCGGCGCAGAATGCTCTTGACGCCATCGACGGAACGCTTGACCCGTTTTTTGTGGTTAATCAGGAAGTACTGGACTGAGGTTATGACTGCATTACCGCCGCAGTTAGACGCTGATCTAATTTGGGCGGAGTATTTTGGCGAAGCGCGAAAAGCACCGGCGCTGTTCCTCGACCGTGATGGGGTCATCGTTGAGGAAGTTCATTATCTGCACGCGGTCGATAAAGTCAGCTTCATCCCCGGCGCGTTTGAAACTATCCGATGGGCGCGGGCGCAGGGCTGGCATGTGGTTATCATCACCAACCAGGCCGGGATTGGGCGCGGTGTTTTTGAATGGCCGGACTATGTCGCTGTCCACGATCATATTCTTTCCGAACTGCGAGCAGCCGAGGCACCCGTCGATGCGGTAATGGCCTGCCCGTTCATTGCCGACGGTGTTGAGCCTTTCGCTCACCCGGATCATCCGGCCCGCAAGCCCAATCCGGGGATGTTGTTGAAAGCGGCGGCGGCGTTGCATTGCGACCTTTCGCAATCCTGGATCGTCGGTGATAAAAAGAGTGATATAGTGGCAGGCCAGAACGCAAATATTGCCGGTGGAATTCTGGTTGCGACCGGCTACGGCGTCGACGAAGAAGCGAACGTGCAGGAACTGGCAAAGCAAAATTATCAAATCATCCAAGCAACTTCTATTGCCGATGTTCCCTCGCTCATCAACGAAGCCGTCTAGTCTGGGCGGGTCAACGTGAAGGTTTCTTCAACTATCGCATATTCCAGATAACCGAGGCGCGCCAAAGGTTTGAGTTTGGCATAATCAATCACTCCATCGGTTAAGATATCGTCGGCAATATGAATGCCGACAACCCGGCCAATGACAATGTTATTGGGCGAACCGTTTTTTCCGTCGGGCAAACGGACGGTCTGAATATGTTTGCATTCCAAATGAACCTTCGCCGCTTTCACCCTCGGTGGGGCGACTTTCTCGGCGGCGATCGCTTCCAAGCCGGTGGCCGCCATTTCATCGATACTGCGTGCGACATGTTCGCTTGAAGCGTTCATTTGTGCTATCAAGTCCGCATCACAGAGATTATAGACAAACTCCCCCTGTGCTTCTGCGTTGATCACGGTATCCTTCATCCCGCCGTCCGCATGAAAACCGTTAACACAGACCATCACATGCATTGGATCGCCGGTCGCCATATTAAAGAAACTATAAGGCGCCAGATTGATCACCCCGTCGGTACTGATCGTACTGATCCAACCAATCGGGCGCGGCGTGACCAACGCAGAATAACAATTATGCGTCAGCGGTGACGGCTTTAGGCCATCAACATTGGGGTCAAAAAACATGACGGGATGTCCTAACTGATAATTTTCGAAGTATGAAAGTTATCGGCATCCAAACAAACGGTAAAGGCTTGTAACTTCAGTTTTGCTATCCAGATGGATCGGTGATATAGGATGCCGCAGAGCTTATATTGATGGATAACTCCATGCCAACCAAGACCACGACCCGACGACGACGAAGGGGCGACCGCTTTAGCGGTGGCATTGTCTTGTCGTAGGTTGATCGGAACGGTCCAAAGCTTTTCCAAACACTAAATTCGAACGACAGGTGATGCCGAACTTTTCACCTTCCCGATAAATTGTCGTTTGAGTTTTAGAAATGTTTACCCTTGAAATACCTGCCGCCAATGATGCGGCTTCGATCAATCATTTACTCGATGTTTGTTTTGGCGCCGATCGGCAACAGAAGACGTCATATAAATTTCGCGATGGCGTATCCGACTTGCCGGGCCTTCGGCGCGTGGCCTATCAGAGCGATCGCTTGGTCGGTACTATTGCCTATTGGCCGGTGCGGATCGGCGACGCGGAAACGATATTGCTAGGGCCGGTTGCCGTCTGTCCGAAATTGCGCGGCAACAAAATTGGCCAAACCTTAATCTGGCAAACCTTAATCCAGGCGAAGAAAGCGGACTATCAAAGGGTCGTGCTGGTCGGCGATGCCAGCTACTACCGGCAGTTTGGATTTGTCCAAGCCACGGAATTCGGCGTCACTATGAATGGAGAACCGGATCGGCTGATGGCGTTAGCTATGATACCGGGTGGCTTCGACGGTGTAGACGGTCAAGTTACGGGCGTAGCGCCGTAATTAGACCATTGGCAGTTCGAATGTGAAAAGCACCCATTTGTTCGATAATGTTCTCGGCCTTTAGTCGAATGGAGGTGAGAGCGTCAAAAGTGTGCTTATCGTCTTCGAAGAGGGAGCCAATATATGCAACGATTGCCTCGGCTTCCGTTACCTCCAGGATGTTGTCCAATCGGCTGATCGCGACTTCAGTATAGAATTCCGCAACTTTTGCAGGTCCGGTCTCAAGATCGAAGATTGTCCGCGCAGTTTTTTCGTCCCAATCCGGAAATACTGTTCGGGCAAGTCGTCTCAGCTGATGGAGGTGATCGCGACTGTTGGTGGAGGCATGTAAATGGCCGCCTGGACGCAACACGCGTTTCATTTCACCGAAAGCTCTCTGGATATCGGGAACATGATAGAGCATGTGATTAGCAATCACCCGGTCAAAGCTATCGTCAGCAAATGGTAACGACTGCACATCGCCTTGTTGAAATTCGAAGCTGTCGCCGGGAAGAACTTTTTGGCAGACCGCTAACATACCCTCGGACAAATCAAGGCACGTGACGCTAATCTGATCAGGTAAATTTGGTAACGCTCGCTGCCAAAGAATGCCGTTACCACAGCCGACTTCCAGTATTTTTTCTCCGGCGAGCGGGGCTATTTGAGACATTATCCAATGATGTAGGTTCTGATCTTTGACGGCGAATTCATAGATTTGCATGCGAGTAGTTAGATTATCAGCCGTCGCATACTGCTCCAGAATTTCCATTTACCGACCTTCGCGATGCCAGGCGAGCATCATCAGACCGACGATCATGATCACCGCCAACCAGCCGGGCAGCAGAGCGTTTCTTTCGATTCCAGTGACCACATAGCGGCCGTGGGCGTTCAAGCCGAACCAGCTTCGACCAGCGGCATCCTGTCCGGCCTTTATGCGTCGTGGCTCCGGCGTGCCTTCCGCCAGCCAAAAAATACCGCCGCCACTGGCTTCAACCAGCGGCGCCAATAGCGCGCCGGTGGTGCTCAGGTCGGTAAACTCACGCGGGTTCAATTCACCAACCACCGCGACGGTGCGGCGAATGCCATCGGTTAGTTTATAAAGGCCAGTTTCCTCAATCTCGATTTCCGCTGTTTCGGCACCCGTTGGTTTCAGACTAAGTTTGACTTCAGTCTTGTCCCCACTTGGATCGGTTACAGTGACAGGTGTTTGATTGGGTTGCAGACTGCGCCGACTAATACGCAGACGCCCATTCACTTCTTCGGCGCGAAGTTTGTCTTCCTCAAGATCCGGTTCCTTCATCAGCCAATGCGCCGTCCGGCGCAGGAATTCGATTTGTGGCCCGCCACCTTTATACCCGCGCGCCCACAACCAAACATGATCTGACAACAATTGTGCAATCCGGCCTTCACCGAAACGTTTCAAGATCAGCAGTGGGCGATTATCCCGGCCACGCAGCAGCACTTCGCCGTCACGGGCCTGCGCATCGATCATGCGAAGCCAGGGACCCCAGGCTGGTGGCTCGGTCTGCCCGCCTTCCAAGGTTGCCGTTACAGGGTGGCGACGGCCGACATCGGTTAGGCGAGGTCGGAATGATCCGGTCAAAATCTTACCGCTTGGCACCCCCGGCAGAATTTCTGACAAGGGCGTTTGGTAGAGACTTAACCTGGTCGCAAAACTAGGTCCGGCAGAGGTCAGCACCGCGCCACCGGATTCAACATATTTCACAACATTCCGCAGATAGGTGTCCGGTAAGACGCCGCGACGGCGGTAACGGTCGAAAATCACCAGATCAAAATCTTTTAGGCGCTGATGAAACAATTGCCGCGTCGGGAAAGAAATCAATGACAACTCCCGGATCGGGGTGCCGTCATGTTTTGATGGCGGACGCAAAATTGTAAAATGCACCAGATCGACCGCCGGATCGGATTTTAGAATATTCCGCCAAGTCCGCTCGCCGGCATGGGGTTCGCCGGAAATCAATAGGACCCGCAGGCGATCACGGACACCATTGACGCTGAGGACTGTGCGATTGTTGCGCAAGCTCAATTCCTCTTTCGCAGCCTCAACTTCAACTTCCAAAATGCCTTCACCACCGTGGTTTAGAGTAAAGGGCACCAGCCAATTGTCGTTCACCGGGACGAGCCGGTTGTATATCGGCTCGCCATCCAGGCGCAATTTCAACCGCACCCGCTGCGATCCCGTGATGGTGTTATCGTTCACTTTGACAGTTAGAACCTGCTCGCTGCCGACAATGCCGTAACTCGGCGCACGGACAATTTCCAGGCGTCGGTCGTGTTCCTGTTTTTCGCCGTTGAGCAATACGTGCAAAGGTGCTTTGCTGACGGCGACGGTCGCCTCCTTCGGCAGGTCGTGCACTTGACCATCGGTGATCAAAACAACACCTGCCAGGCGATCTTGTGGAATTTCCCCGAGGGCTTGGTTCAAAGCGGTAAGTAGATGGGTCCCGTCGTCTTGACCCAAAGGAGCTGCTGCCTTGCTTTTGACAATTCGGAGTTCCAGATCTTTGCGTTTGTCTAATTTTTTGCGAAGCTCCGCCAACGCATTTTCGCTACGGTTTGCGCGTTGACCAATTTCCTGGCTGGCTGATTGATCAACGAGGATCAGAGCAACATCCTTGAGGGATTCGCGTTGTTCGTTGATTAAAGTCGGATTCAACAACACAACATAGGCCGCCATCATTGTGGCTGCTCGCCACATAACGCCCGGCGCCCGCCGCCAAATCGAAAGACCTATGACAATGACGATCAAAACAGCCAAGGGTGCCATCCAGCTGGCGGGCAGCACAGGACTGAAAACCAAATTGGCGAAGTTTGTCGTCATCACTTTGCCTATTGCCCCAATCTTTCAAGAATTGCGGGAACATGGACCTGATCAGATTTGTAATTTCCGGTAAGCGTATAAAGCACCAGATTAACGCCAAAACGATAGGCGAATTCGCGTTGTCGTCCGCCGCCTGGAACGAGTGCAGCCAAGGGTCGGCCCTGTTCGTCCATGGCCCAGGCAGCGGCCCAGTCATTGGCACCGACAATCAGAGATGACACACCGTCATTGACGCCGCCGGGTTTTTGTTCGACCCAAACTGTACCGTCGGGATAGCGACCCGGAAAATGGTTGAGCAGATAAAAAGCGCGGGTCAGTACGTGCCGACGCGGCACAGGAATAAGAGGCGGGACATCCAATCGGCGCAACAGTATACGCAATCGGTTTTTCGGCCCTTGCCTTGTATTTCCACTTTCGAAATTTGCCAGCCGTGCGTCGCGGGTATCAAATACGATCATCCCACCGCCACGCATATATTGTTTGACCCGTGCAATCGCACGATTGCTGAGACGGGGATGCTGCTCGATCACTGGCCAATAGATCAGTGGGTAAAACACCATCTCATCGTTTTCCACATCCACGGCTACAGGTGCTTCCGGCTCAACCGCGGTGCGCAAATTCAAGATAGCGGATAGACCAAATAGCCCGGCTTTGCTCATCTCATCAACCTGCGGGTCATTGGTAATCACGTAACCAAATCGGGTTTCTTCAGTGGCGCGTATGGCTTGTTCTTCTGCCGATTGCGCTGCAATCTTCCCTGGTGTTGCGAACACAGCCATCAGCCCCGTAATGATCGCTATTGTGAGGGTAAGGTTAACCGCAGGCAGGGGCTGGCGCTTCTTCAAACTACCGCGCAGCCAAAGTGTGATGATCGTGTCCAGTATGATAAGCAACAGGGCTGCCATGACAAACCAGGCGGTCAGGTCATTTTCCTGACTGCCGGAATAGGTGCGAATATCATCAAGGTCCTGAATATTGTTCATTCTGGTGGGTATCGCCAGGCGCGGTCCCAAATTGAGCGCTACACGCATATCCTGGCGACCGTAGAAACCGGGCGGATGCGTCGGTCCCATTTCCGTCTTAGCGATATCACCTGCGTTTACAGGCAACACCTTGGGCGAAGGTAAATCCAAGGTGCCGTCAGCCAGCATGGTCATGATCGGCGGCAATTCCAAGTCGCCAGAGCTAGAGGCGACACCGTGTGCCATGTTCGTAATCTTGCGCAACATTTCCACGAACAGTCCCGAAAGTGCGAGGTTCGACCAATCCGCGTTGGCGCTGGTATGGATCAACACCAACCAACCTTTACCTTGTTTGTCAGCGGTCACCAAAGGCGTGCCGTCGCTTAGCCGGGCCCAAGTTTTTTGTTCCAAATCCAACGAGGGTTGGGCCAACACTTGCCGATATACCTGGACATCTTTTGGTACAGGTAGATCGTGGAAAGGACTAAGTTCGCCAAATGGCATCAAGGTGACAGGTTTCGGCCACGTCAACGCACCACCGAGTGAGCGGTCACCACTGCGTAATTTTGCCGGTAACAGGCTATCGGCGTTGCGGGCCAATCGCGGGCCGGCAAAACGCAACAACAGACCGCCCGCTTCAATCCAATCCTCGATTTTGTCGACGTCATTTCGGGGCAGTTCACCGCTATCTCCCATAATCATCACGGATAATGGGTTTTTGAGCAGTTCCTCAATATTGTCTTGGTGTAATTCGGCAAATGGCGCCAATGCTTTTTCTATATATAAATACTGCGATAACAAAGGTTGAGCGCGGCCTTCTTCTGCTTCTTCAACAACCAACCCGACCGGTCGTCGACGCCAGCGTTCGTCCAACAAAACAGTCGCAGCAGCAGATTGTTCACCTTCGATTTCGACCCGAACGGCTTTATTGCGCAACTCCACGGGGGCGATCAAATCTGCTGTCGCAATATTGGCGCCGACCTCGAACGCGGCCTGTGCGCGTGCCAGGATTTGTCCACCTTCACCGGAAAGCCGGACCCAAACGTGTTCTTCGTTTTGCGCGTCAACTCTTGTGGCTAGGAACCGCAGTCGATCGGACAAGACCTCTGCGCCGCGATCTGGTTTGAGGATTTTTGCAATGTTGCTCGTTTTATCCGTCACTAAAGTGACGCTGCCAATTTGCCTCAACCTGGCAGCCAGGATTTCCGCTGCTTTGTCGCCATGGCCATCAGCAAACCAAATAACTTCCATAGGTCCGGTCAGGTTGGCCTGTTGCAAACGCTTCGCAGCAGCGATCCGATCCGTCGGCCAGGGTTGCGGAGAAACTGCCGCAGCAATAGGGACCGCACTTTCCGGTGATACCAGGGTCAAGGGGACGCTTTCGCTGGTCGATTTTGCGGTGCTCAGAATCACAACAGCACGGTTGTTCCGCCCTGCCTGCTGCAGGATATCGCCAATCATCGATTGCCGTTTATCCCAATTTTTGGCGGCCGCCCAGCCGTTGTCGATGACGATTAGGATTGGATCATTTCCAGGCAGTTCCGACACTGGGTTCAAGAGCGGTCGGGCCAAACCGACAATCGCCAGAATGATCAACAGGTTTCTCAATAAGATCAGCCACCATGGGCTTGATTTTGCCGCCCGTTCTTCGGTTGTCAGGCTGAGTAATATTCGCAACGGTGGAAACGGCTGCCGCGAAGGTAGTGGCGGCGTTATGCGCAGTAACCACCATATTATCGGCAGTGCTAATAGAGCCGTCAGTACCCAGGGGGAGGCAAATGCGATGGCGCCCAAATTCCACATCGTTTAACCTTGCCCGCCGGTCAAGGCTGTGTAGATCGAAAGCAATGCCGATTGGGCTGGTTTGTCGGTGCGGTGCAGGGTGTAACTCCATCCGGCTTTCCGGCAGATATCACTTAGCGCTTCGCGACGTATCGCCATACGTTTACGATAGTCGGTCGCGATGGCCTGAACCTGACCGAAGGTATGCTCGCCCTCATGTTCCAGCCCGGCGAAGCGGACATGGCCGGTGAAAGGCAAATCTTCCTCCGCTGGGTCAAGAATTTGCAATACATGACCGTTGACGCCATGCGCTACATAGGATCGAATTATTTCGTCAATTTCCATCAGGGGCGATAAGAAGTCACCGATCAATACAAAATGCGAATGGCGTCTAAGACGCAAGCGCGGTGGCAAGCTATTTTCATTGCTTGCGGAACGGGTGATTTTCATCGCCATGTTTTCAAGCGCCACCCGACCGCCACGCGGTATTTTATCAATGCCCATGAGGCCAACATGCTCGCCCCCGCGGATCAACAGTGAACTTAACGCCAGCGTCAACAAATCTGCACGCGCTTGCTTTTGTTCCAACCCTAAATTTGATTGGTAGCCCATCGAGGGGGAAGTATCACGCCACAGCCAAACGCTTTGGGCCGCTTCCCATTCTTGCTGACGAATATAAATCCTGTCCGAGCGAGCCGAGCGGCGCCAGTCGATGGCACGGGCCGGATCCCCCCACTGATAGCGCCTGAATTGCCAGAATGTCTCACCGGGGCCAATTCGACGGCGGCCATGAGTTCCGGGCAGCACGCTTGCGGCAATTCGTTCCGCCCGCACCAAAAGCGGCGGCAATCCGGCGGCCATATGTTCGGCCTCATGACGCAAAGCGTTTGCATCGGATAATGGATCAGTAGGCATTCGCCTAGCCAAGCGGTTGCACCATTCGGGCGATAACGTCGTCAACAGACAAACCGTCCGCTCTCGCTGCGAAACTTAACGCCATGCGATGGCGCAAAATTGGCGCGGCAAGTGAGATGACATCGTCAACCGACGGCGACAACCGTCCTTCCAACAAGGCTTGCGCTCTGACGGCCAGCATCAAAGCTTGACTGGCCCTGGGCCCCGGACCCCATAGTACGGCTTCGCTCAATTCCCCCAACTCATCGCCACCGGGACGACCGGCGCGAACCAATTGTAAGATAGCGTTTACCACACTATTACCGACAGGTAGGCGCCGTACCAAATTCTGAATGTCGAGCAGTTCGTCAGCCGTCATGATCGGTTTGATCACGCCTTCATTGACCCCGGTCGTGGCGATCAGCATCCGACGTTCAGCTTCAAAATCCGGATAGTCGACATCAATTTGCATCAGGAAACGGTCTAGTTGTGCCTCCGGCAACGGATAAGTGCCCTCCTGCTCCAACGGGTTTTGTGTCGCCAGAACATGAAATGGGCGCGGCAGATCATGATTAACACCGGCGACGGAAACTTCTTTTTCCTGCATCGATTGCAATAATGCCGATTGGGTGCGCGGGCTAGCACGGTTTATTTCGTCTGCCATCAACAGCTGGCAAAATACCGGTCCTTGAATAAAACGAAAGGCACGACTGCCATCGCCGGCTTCCTCCAGGACTTCAGCGCCAATAATATCGGCAGGCATCAAATCCGGGGTAAATTGTATCCGCTTGTCGTTCAAGCCCATTGCGGTGCCAAGGGTTTCCACAAGCCGGGTTTTGGCTAGGCCAGGCACGCCTATCAAAAGCGCATGGCCGCCTGCCAATAATGTAATCAACGATTGTTTGACAACCGTTTCCTGGCCGAAAATGATATGACCGATTGCACGTTGGACTTGCAGCAGTGCAGCCCCAGCCTGTTCAACTTCCTTGACAACTTGTTCATCGTTTTGACTGACGTTTTCCATATAACCAACTATAATTGAACTATCCCAAAGGTGCTTTCGAATTTTTGTATCTTGCGACTAGATAAGGTAACGTTTGCGCGAGCCTGTGGCTACGTACTAATTGAATGAATATTATGTCTGGAAGATGACCGAAACTACAATAAATCCCGATACAATAATGGCGCTGCTGCCGAATGACAGCAAACCGCCAGTCCATCTTTGGCATCCGGAGCGGGAAACTGAAATTGATATGCGGATCGCCCGGGACGGGTCCTGGTTTTATCAAGGTTCGAAAATAGACCGCCACCGTATGGTGAAGTTATTTTCGACCATTTTGCGGCGCGATGGCGATCGATATTTTCTTGTAACACCGGTCGAGAAAGTGGCGATTCAAGTCGACGACGTCCCATTTACGGCCGTCGAAATGACTGTGCACGGCGCTGGAGAAGAACAGATTATCACTTTCCGTACCAATGTGGACGATGAAATAATGGCCGGGCCGGATCATCCAATCCGGGTTGCAATTGATGTGGAAAGTGAAGAGCCATCACCATATATCCATGTACGGGATCGGTTGGACGCCTTAATGACCCGTCCGGTGTTTTATGAATTGGTCAATTTGGCGGATGATTCGGATAGTCTGGAAGATTTAGGGCTATGGAGCGCCGGCGTATATTTTGACCTATCGAAATGATGAGTGAGTAAAGTGTGAGTACGGCGTTAGAAAAGCGGATTAAAGACACCTTGTTGCAGGATCCGCCGACAATGGCGACCTCTGCGGCGGCGATCAAAACCGGTGACTTTGAATTGAACCCGATGATGAAAGATTGGGTTGATGACGGTCAGAAACTACGCCCCGCCGCTGTGTTAGTGCCGATAGTTCAGCACAAAGACGGCCTGACCATGTTGTTAACCCAACGCACCGAACATTTGAACCATCATGCCGGTCAGGTCAGTTTCCCAGGTGGTCGAGTGGAAGACGATGATGTTGATGTGATCGATACGGCATTGCGCGAGACCGAGGAGGAAATCGGTCTTGATCGTAGCTATGTCGAAGTGGCCGGATTTTTAGACGCCTATAAAACCGGAACCGGTTTTCATATAGCCCCAATAGTCGGTTTTGTGAGACCCGGTTTCGACTTAAAGTTAGATCCGTTTGAAGTTGCAGAAGCCTTTGAAGTTCCAATGGATTTTTTGTTGGAGCCGGCAAACCATCAACGTCATACGCGAACCTGGCAGGGGCAGGAGAGGCGGTTCTATGCGATGCCTTACGATAAATTTTATATTTGGGGTGCAACTGCCGGCATGATTATTAACCTCTACCGCCGCATCGACGGTCAGATTGAGCCGGACTAGAAAGAGATATGCAATAAGATGGAGCCAAGCGGGAAAATAGCATCAGCACCTTGGATGACAGCCCCCGAGACGGTTCAAATCATGACACTGCTGAGCGAACACGGGGTGACCGCACGTTTTGTCGGCGGCGCGGTGCGCGATACCTTGCTGGGTCGGACCATTACCGACATCGATATAGCGACGGATAGCCGACCGGAAGACAATCTGCAATATCTCGAACAGGCAGGGCTAAAGGTCATTCCTACCGGTATGAAACATGGCACGCTTACCGCTGTCATTGGGGTTCGGCATTTTGAGATCACGTCTTTGCGCCAGGACGTGGAAACAGATGGTCGCCACGCCATAATTGCCCACACTGATGATTGGCAGGTGGATGCAGCGCGCCGCGATTTCACTATGAACGCGCTCTATCTTGATATGGATGGCACGCTTTACGATCCGACCGGTGGTCGCGCAGATCTGGAAACTGGGCTCGTCCGCTTTGTCGGTGATCCACAAGATCGGATTCGTGAGGATTTTCTTCGCATCTTGAGATATTTTCGATTTCACGCATGGTTTGGCCGGCGCTCCCCGGACGCAGCGGCGATCCAAGCTTCCCGTGCCGGCCGCCAGGGTATATCAGGCTTGTCCGGTGAGCGCGTGCGGGTTGAATTGTTAAAGCTTTTGAGCGCCGAAGCGCCATTGTCAACGATTGCAGTAATGCAAGAGTGTGGGATATGGGTAGCCACCATTGGCTGTGAAGCCGATATCTCCGGTTTGTCCCGACTTTTGTCTCTGGAGAACGATTTTGATGGTGGGGAGCCAATTCGTCGATTGGCGGCGTTGGCAAAATCCGCACCGTTGGAGGGGTTGATCTCACGTCTCAGACTGTCTCGGGCAGAAATCCGTCGATTGGGTATCATGCTGTCACCGTCATCGGAATTATTACGCGGTTCCGACCAACTGTCGTTAAATCGAGCCATTCATCGCCACGGCAAACAAGCGATATTGGATTGGGCTCTCGTCCAAAGAGATGCAGACATAGCTGCGACGATTGAGTTAACAAGGCCGAAGCCATTCCCACTCTCCGGCAAAGATGTGATCGCGAGCGGGATTTTGCCCGGACCTTTGGTTGGCGAATGGTTGCAACAGGTCGAAGATTGGTGGCTGATGCTGAATTTTGTGCCCGACTACGCGGCTTGTCAGCACAAATTGACTGAGTTGTTGGCTGCCGGGCGCTAATTTCGCGCCGCCGCTCCCCCCGTGCCTGCTGTTAATCCACCGTCGATAACCAATTCGCTGCCCGTCATATAGGCTGATGCGTCGGACGCCAGAAACAAAACCCCATCGGCGATCACCTGCGGACCGGCAGAAGATCCAAGTGGAACCGAGCGCCGACCGATTTCCACTGGATTAAGGTCATTGGATCCGCCAGTCATGCGCGGCCAGATTGCGGTTTCAATAATGCCGGGATGGACGGAATTGACACGAATATTGTCACCGGCTCGGGCGCATTCCAGGGCCACTGATTTGGTGAACAGCTTCACTGCCCCTTTGGTTGCCGCATAGCCGCTCAGGTTCGGTGCCCCGCGTAAGCCGGCGACCGATGACAGATTGATAATGGACCCACCCGCACCGGCCCGTCGCATTGCCGGTATCGCATATTTGACGCCTAGAAATACGCCATCAATATTTACCGCGGTTTGTTTACGCCAGTCTTCAAGCGACATTTCGATTGTCGTTGCAACAATGGCGATCCCGGCATTGTTCAACAGGATGTGCAAGCCATCCCATTTGTCTTCGATAGTTTGAACGACAATTTTCCAGCGTTCTTCGTCGGTGACGTCATGCTGGATTGCGATCGCCTCGCCACCGGCGGCGGCAATTTCACCCGCAACTGCGGCGGCGGTATCTTCGTTAATGTCGGTGACTGCGACTTTTGCGCCTTCGCGACCCAGGGTCAAAGCGCTGGCCTTGCCGATTCCCTCGCCGCCGCCCGTAACCAAAGCTATCCTACCGTCCAACTGCCCCATTTATGCCTCCTGCTGGCGTGAATTTTTCTAGGCATAGCATTGCGGCACGACGCCAGGCCAGCACTATTGGGCATTTGGCTGTCGGGAATATAAAAAAATAGCGTTAATGGCTTTATCTGTCGCTAAAATCGTTTACAAGCAGCCATGATGATTGTTAAAGACATGTTTCACGGGGCTGGAGGCGTCGCCTGGCGCTGACTAGAAAATTTCAAGGGTTGTATCATGAAGCTGCTCGCCGGCAACTCCAATAAACCGCTTGCCGAAGCCATTGGCGCTTATCTCGATTGTTCGCTGACAAAAACCGAAATCCGACGCTTCGCTGACATGGAAGTGTTTGCTGAGATACATGAAAATGTGCGTGGCGAAGATGTTTTTGTTATTCAGTCTACGTCGAATCCAGCAAACGACAATTTGATGGAATTGCTGGTTTGTATTGACGCATTACGCCGGGCTTCGGCCCGCCGCATTACTGCTGTTATTCCTTATTTTGGGTATGCCAGGCAGGACCGCAAACCGGGTCCCAGGACGCCGATTTCGGCAAAACTTGTTGCGAATCTGATCGAAAAAGCCGGCGCCGACCGGGTTCTGACGATGGATTTGCATGCCGGTCAAATCCAGGGATTTTTTGACATTCCAACCGACAATTTATTTTCCGCGCCGGTATTCTCTCGCGATATCAAGGACCGCTATAAGGGCCAGGACGTGATGATCGTATCGCCCGACGTCGGTGGTGTGGTGCGGGCCCGGGCGAACGCGAAGCGTCTGGGTGCGGACTTAGCCATCGTCGACAAAAGGCGCGAAAAAGCCGGTGTCTCGGAAGTCATGAACATCATTGGTGATGTGAAGGGCCGGGCCTGTATCATGGTCGACGATATCGTTGATAGCGGCGGGACCCTCTGTAATGCGGCGGAAGCGTTAATGGCTGCAGGGGCGACATCAGTCGCCGCATATATCACCCACGGTGTGCTTTCTGGCGGCGCTGTGGCGCGGGTGACCAGCTCGGCGCTGGATAATTTAACCGTCACCGATAGCATTCAAACGACCGAAGCCATGCGCCATGCCCGCAATATCCACACCATCTCCATCGCCACATTAATCGGCGAGGCCATCCGCCGCATCAGCGACGAAAGTTCGGTGTCTAGTTTATTTGATTGATAAATAATAAAACTAAATAGTGTTGAGTTTACGCGAATAGATCCCTAAAGTTATTCAACCGAATTGGTCGACTTGGGGTGCGAATGCCTTACCGTATGCAGATTACAGATTTGGATCCAGACGAACTTGTTGATTTTGCTGGTCCAAACGGCGAAGTGTTCGCGAAGTATTTAGAAAAGTGCCAAGCAAAAGATAACGGCACCGCCGTGGGCTGGTGCTGGCCGGCATTTTTCTTCGGATATCTTTGGTTCGCTTATCGAAAACTCTATCTCTACGCAATTATCATAGTTGTCGTTATGCTGGCGGTCTCTGCTATTGAATGGAGTCTGGATCTCAATATTCCTGGCTATCTTTGGTTTGTCTTGAATATTTTGTATGGATTGCTGGGGAAACCTGCGGTTTTGAATCAAGCACGAAAAGTGTCCAACGACGCTGAGAGCCAAAACGCGACAGCGGTATTGAGAAGCATCTACATTCGCAAGAATGGTGGTGTTTCATGGTCGGCAATGTGGATAGCTGCAGTAAGTATGGCAGCGATTAGTGTTGCGTATATTTATTATGCCATTTCACAAATGGATTTGCCTTAAATCGTTTGATCTTTTTACCGTCCGCGCGTATATAGCGGGCGCGTAAGCGAAGCGCTTTTTTCCGACGTTTTGTAAAGCTGAATTGAATGGCCTGCACCCTTGGAGGCACCATGGTTTAGACGTCATTTGGAAAAAGCGATTATTTTTACTTTAGGAGAATGAGAAATGGCAGATTTCCCGAAAATAGCGGTGGAACTGCGCGACGGGACAGGTAAGGGGGCCGCCCGTGCCGTACGTCGCGAAGGATTTGTTCCAGGTGTAATTTATGGTGATAAACGTGACCCAGCCGCGATCAAAATGGATCGCCGCAATTTGGAGCGTGAATTAAACCAAGGTGGCTTCTTTTCGAAGCTTTATGACCTGGAAGCGGGCGGCAAACGTCAACGTGTTTTGCCTCGCGACGTACAATTCGACGTGGTCACCGATGTGCCAATCCATGTAGATTTTTTTCGAGTTGCAGAAGATGCAGTGATCACCATCAACGTGCCGCTGAATTATCTCAATGAGGAAAATTGTGAAGGCCTCATTCAAGGCGGCGTCCTGAACGTCGTCCGCCACGAAATCGAAGTGGTCTGCCGTGCCGACGCAATCCCGCAGTCCTTTGATGCGGATTTACTGGGACTGGAAATTGGCGACAGTTTGCATATTTCTGCGATCACCTTGCCAGAGGGTGTGGAACTGACAATAACCGATCGCGATTTTACCGTTTTGACGATCGCCACACCGGCCGCGAAGATCGAAGACGAGATTGAAGCAGCTGAGGGCGAAGAAGGCCTGGAGGGCATCGAAGGCGAAGAAGGTGTCGAAGGCGAAGAAGGCGAAACAGAAGAAGAATCGCCAGCCGAGGAGTAAGTTCGCGTGTTGCTTCTGGTCGGACTTGGAAATCCTGGCGACAAATTTGCCGGGCATCGACACAATGTCGGATATATGGCGGTGGACGAGATTGTCCGCCGCCATTCATTTTCACCTGCGCGGAAGAAATTCCAGGGACAACTGCATGAAGGCAGTTTGGCTGGCGAAAAGACCTTGGTGTTGAAACCAACCACCTACATGAACGATAGCGGCCGTTCCGTCGGTGACGCCATGCGCTTCCACAAATTGACCCCGGCGGACGTTATTGTATTTCACGACGAACTAGATTTAGCAGCTGGTAAAGTGCGGGTGAAAACCGGCGGTGGCTTGGCTGGGCATAATGGCTTGAAGTCTATTGCAGCCCATATCGGCAAAGATTTTCGCCGGGTCCGCATTGGCGTTGGTCATCCAGGTCAGAAAGAGCGGGTACATGGTCATGTGCTTGGTAATTTTGCCAAGCAGGATGACAAATGGTTGTTGCCGATGATTGATGCATTGGCCGACGCGGCGGACAAATTGCTCGATAATAAAGACAACGCTTATGCGACAAAAGTCGCCTTGATTTTGAACCCGCCGGTAAAGAACAAGCCGGAAAAAGACGCGCGGGACGGAGAGTAAAATGAGTTTTCGATGTGGCATTGTCGGCTTGCCGAACGTCGGCAAATCGACCCTGTTCAATGCCTTGACGAACGCGGCGTTGGCGCAGGCGGAAAATTATCCCTTCTGCACGATTGAACCGAATATTGGTCAAGTTCCGGTCCCGGACAAGCGTTTGGACAAAATTTCAGTGATCGCGAAGTCTGCGAACGTGATCGCGACCTTGTTGACCTTCGTTGATATTGCCGGGCTGGTACGTGGCGCCTCTAAAGGGGAGGGGCTAGGCAATCAATTTTTGGCCAATATTCGCGAAGTCGAAGCCATCATCCATGTCTTGCGGTGTTTTGAAGACGACGACATTACCCATGTGGATGGCAAGATAGACCCGATCGCCGACGCGCAGACTGTCGAAACGGAATTGATGTTGGCGGACCTTGAAAATCTAAATAAACGCCAAGAAGGTCTAAAGCGAAAAATAAAAAGTGGCGATAAAGAATCGCTCGCCCTGAACGCGATCATCGGAAAAATTCGCCCGGCTTTGGAGGATGGCAAAGCGGCACGTACAGTTATGCTTGCAAGAGATGACGCAAGGATTGCACCGCAGTTGCAGCTTTTGACCGCTAAACCGGTACTCTATGTCTGCAATGTCGAAGAATCAGCGGCAGCAGATGGCAATCAATTTAGCGAGCAAGTAAAAGAAATGGCCGCCGCCCAAGGCGCGGAAATAGTCGTTATTTCCGCCGCCATCGAAGCGGAAGTCGCCCAGTTAGAGGACGAGGAAGAAAAACAATTGTTCTTGGCCGACCTGGGCTTGAATGAAACAGGACTGTCGCAAGTGATCCGCGCCGGCTATCGGTTGTTGGGACTGGTCACCTATTTCACTGCTGGGCCGAAAGAAACCAGGGCCTGGACTGTCGAGATGGGGACAAAAGCGCCGCAAGCAGCTGGCAAAATCCACACTGATTTCGAAAAAGGCTTCATCCGATCTGAGACCATCGCGTATGGCGATTACGTTCAGCTGGGTGGCGAACAAGGCGCTCGAGATGCGGGAAAAATGCGCTCGGAAGGACGAGACTATGTCGTCGACGATGGTGACGTATTGCTATTCCGCTTCAATGTTTAGGAAAAAACCATGACTGACCGGCATGCCGTTATTACCAATTCTGACCCGTCTGACGATACGGTTCGTATCCCGTATTCAAAATATAAACTGCTTACGCTTTCGGCTATCTGTTTTCTAATGTCGATTGCCGCCTTTTCAAAGCTTCTCGATGAAGGTGTGGCGGACGGCGATCCGGTGTCGGATTATGGCTTGATCGTCATCGGTATAGCAATCGGTGGCTGGATGTTGCATTGGGCTTTCGAAAAGCGACCGGCGTTGGTTATTGATGCTGATGGTATTAGTGCGATACGCCCCGACACCGGGCTAATCCCTTGGCGCTGCGTTTCTGCACTGGGTATGACCAAACTAGCAATCATTAGAGCTGCGGTGATGGTTGGTATCGACGAAGATCAAGCGACGGGAGAAGAGAAAGAACGCTGGAAGCGCCGCTATGCCTCAAAATTCATGAACCCAAGTTTAAGTCGCTTTCAAACTCAGACCGGCGTGCCTCAAACGATCCAAATTTCCATTTCGTTCATGGCGATTGGTCGCAAGGGCCTGCAACAAATCCTTGAAGATAAAGTGCACCGTGACGAGCCACAATAAACCCGGAGAAAATTGTCTACCCGGTTTTCTTCTTCCTGCATTATGCTGACAGCAGAATAATCTCATTCATAAAAGAGGGACGATCATGGGAGAAAATTTGACATTAACGGCAGAAGATGGTCATAGCTTGGATGCCTATCGCGCCGATCCGGACGGCGCGGCAAAAGGTGGCATCGTTGTCATACAGGAAATATTCGGCGTCAATTCTCATATTCGGGAAGTCTGCGACGGATTTGCGGCGGATGGTTATGTAGCGATTGCACCGGCCCTGTTTGATCGCAGCGGTGCAAAAAATGTCGAACTTGGGTATGTGCCGGACGATATTGCCACAGGTCGCGATTATATCGGCAAATTTTCCTGGGATGACACCGTATTGGATGTCAAAGCCGCGGTCGATGTGCTGAAAGGCGAAGGATTAAAAGTCGGGACCACTGGGTATTGCTGGGGCGGTACGATTTCATTTCTTGCCGGTACCCGCCTGGATATTCAGGCCTGTGTGGTTTATTACGGCGGCCAAATCGTTCCTTATGCAGCGGAGGAAGCAAACTGTCCGATGCTGATGCATTTTGGCGAACATGACCACGGCATCCCGTTGAGCGATGTCGAGAAAATAAAACAAGCGCAGCCGCAGGCTGACGTGCATATCTATGATGCCGACCATGGCTTCAACTGCGATCACCGCGGTAGTTACGAAGAAACCTCGCAGAGCACCGCACGCCAACGCACACTTGATTTATACGGCAAGTTGCTGGCTTAATTTTCTTAATCACAGATAGTCACAAGCCAGTGAAGGGTGGTCCTCGTGACCGCCCTTTCTGTTTATGGTTTCCAATCCGTATTATTTGGAGGCCAAGGACCATGTTAGTTCGAAAAAATTATCTCTTTGCTGCTGTGTTGCTGCTGTGTTGTGCCGGCAAAGTCGTGTGGGCCGATAATGGCTATCCTTATCCCGGTACTCAGGTGATTAAGACCGAACATGATTTCAAAGTCATGTGGGAACGCCTGACGACGGCAATTGAGCAAAACAAGATGGGCCTTGTCACCCGCGCCAGCGCCAGCTTCGGGGCCTCTCATCGAAATATTAAGATTCCGGGGAACGCTGTATTTGGCGTTTATCGCAATGACTTCGCGGTGCGAATGTTGGCGGCCAGCGTCCCCGCCGGGATTGAAGCGCCGTTGCGCTATTATTTGACGGAAGACAGCGAAGGAAAGGCGACCTTAACCTATCGCCTGCCAAGCGCTGTTTTCAAGCCCTATGGAAGTGCTGACCTTGACGCCATGGCGGCTGAATTGGATGTTATTTTCGCCAAAATAGCCAAGGATGCGACCGGCGGTTAGTCACCCTCGAACTCAACCAACGTGCGGACCGGGACGTCCAGCGCTTCAAGGCGCTTGCTGCCGCCGATGTCAGGAAGATCGACGACGAAGCTAGCCCCAACGACTGTCGCTGCGGTCTTGCGGATCAATTCGACAGCGGCGATAGCGGTGCCTCCGGTTGCGATCAGGTCGTCGACAATCAAGACACGGTCACCTTCTTCCAAGCTATCAATATGGATTTCCACTTCGTCGGTGCCATATTCCAGCTCGTATTCGACGGAGAATGTTTGCCACGGTAGTTTGCCTTTTTTCCGGATCGGCAGGAAACCGACGGATAATTGATGGGCCACGGCGCCGCCCAGAATGAATCCACGCGCTTCGATGCCTGCCACTTTGGTCACATCGCTGCCGGCAAAGGGATAAACCAGTTCATCGACGGCACGACGAAATCCGGCCGGGTTTTGCAGCAAAGTGGTGATGTCGCGGAACATGATCCCTTTTTTGGGATAGTCGGGAATGGTGCGAATATAATCTTTGATCGACATGATGGTTCCTTAGACGATTATGCGTTATTTAATACCCGTCCGGCGACGGCATCTAACTTGGCGGCAAGAGTTGTATCGCGCGCATCCGGGGCCGTGATCAGGGCCATTTCAAGGGCCCGGTCGCAGCCATGCGGGCAAGTAGCCGGGCGTCCTTTCATCATCGGCGCGACACGCTTAACCAGGTTACGCGCTTTGTCTGCGTTCCCGGTCAGGACGGCGATGATTGTTTCCACTTCGACATTTTCATGATCGGGATGCCAACAATCGAAGTCGGTGACCATGGCGACTGTGACATAATCAATCTCGGCTTCGCGCGCCAGTTTCGCTTCCGGCATGTTGGTCATGCCAATGACGTCGCAACCCCATTGCCGATAAAGGAAACTTTCCCCTTGGGTAGAGAATTGCGGGCCTTCCATGGCCAAATAGGTGCCGCCTTTGATGTAGCCGATATCGTCAGCCTGGCAGGCTGCCTCGACATAATCGGCCAAACGCGCGCAAACCGGATGGGCCATGGAAACATGCGCCACTAAGCCTTCACCAAAGAAACTTTTTTCCCGAGCGAACGTGCGGTCGATAAATTGATCAACAATCACGAAGGTACCAGGAGGGGCGTCTTCTCTGAACGAACCCACGGCACTGACGGAAATAATGTCGCTGACACCAGCCCGCTTCATCACATCAATGTTGGCGCGATAGTTGATGCTGCTTGGCGATTGCCTATGACCGCGGCCATGGCGCGGCAGAAAAACCATATCGACACCGTCTAGCTGGCCGAATAGCAATTCGTCAGACGCTTCGCCCCAAGGGCTGTCAACACGCCGCCATTCGGTATTTGTCAGGCCATCTATTTCGTAAACGCCACTGCCGCCAATGACACCCAATACCGGGTGAGCATGTTTTCCACTCATACAAACATCCTTTTATATTGATTAGCTTGAAAATGCATTGATCGGTGGGATCCGATCGACCCATGGCTGCGCTGTTTCCAATTGGGCCGCGAGTTGGAACAAGGTTGCTTCCTCACCGAAACCAGCAGCAAAATGAACGCCGACAGGCAATCCGTCATCTGTCCAGTGCAATGGAATCGACATTGCCGGTTGTCCGCTCATATTACAAAACGGCGTGAAGCCGACATATTCACCGGTTTTCCGCATGCCGGCCATAGGGTCATTTTCCTGCGCTGCCGCAATTCCTAAATCCCAGGGCGCGCGGTTAAGTGTAGGCGTCAATAAGACATCGTAATTCTGAAAAAACCTCGCAACATCCCGTGATAGTTCGTGCATTTTTGTGACTGCCAACAGATAGCTGCCGGCATCCATGGACTTGCCATTTTGGTAATAAGCCCAAGTCGCCGGTTCGACGTCATTTTCTGCGACTTCGAAGCCTAGTTTGTCGCACCAATAATCGATTGCCCACACACAGCAGGCGGACCAAATTCGATTGAAGCCGCGTAAGGCTTGTTGATCCAAGACAAGGTCTGCCTGCTCGACGTAATGTCCCAGTTCTTCACATAGTTTTGCCGCGTTCTCGGCAGCTGTTACTGCTTCAAATTCGGTCGGGAAACCGTTCATTGATTTGGTCGAAAAAGCAACACGCAAGCTTCCCGGATCAGCCCCGACTTCATCTCGGAATGGTCGCGACGGGGCAGGGGCATGATAGGGATCACCCAATTCGGGACCAGCTGTCGCATCCAAAACCGCAGCACTGTCGCGGACTGTTCTTGTGACCACGTGTTCTGCCGCAAGGCCACTACCGAAGTCACCATAGGCTGGGCCTAAGGGATTACGGGCGCGGGTCGGTTTCAGACCAAATAGACCGCAGCACGAAGCCGGAATGCGGATAGAACCGCCGCCATCATTGGCGTGAGCGATTGGGACGACACCAGCGGCGACAGCCGCGGCAGAGCCGCCGGACGATCCGCCGGTGGTTTTTGAGAGGTCCCATGGATTGCGGCTGGCACCAAATGCCAGTGGTTCCGTTGTTGGCATCAGACCATATTCCGGCGTGTTGCTTTTGCCGATTGTGACCAATCCGGCGTCTTTGTAACGCGCAACTATAGTGCTGTCGTGGTTCGGGACATAGCGGCCTTTTAACAGGTTTGATCCTTCACTCATCGGGACACCGGCATATTCCGCCACCAGGTCTTTCAAAATAAATGGGACGCCCGCGAGTATCTGGTCCGGGATAACTGATGCGGCCGTGGCGCGCGCTTCTTCGAACATCGGTGTGATAACCGCATTCAGATCCGGATTTACAAGTTCCAGCCGGGCGATTGCCGCTTCGGTCAATTCTGCCGGTGTAATCTTTCCACTGCGGACTAAGTCTGCCTGTGCGACACCGTCAAAACGCGCCAAATCGTCCATGATACTGGTCCTTTCCCATGTGAAGGCAAAAAGAGAGGCCGCCAAATTGGCAGCCTCTCAATTGTTACATCAAATGTCGGTGGTTGTTAATGCTGATCCGCCCAAACCCGGCGTTTCACGGCATACATTAGGCCGGTAAAGATCAACAAGAAGATCATCACTTTGACACCCATATTCTTACGTGCTTCCATTTTAGGCTCAGCCGCCCAAGCCAGGAAGACCACGACATCTTTGGCCATTTGGTCGACTGTGGCCGCCGTTCCATCTGCAAATTCGATCCCGTCATCGAACAATGGTGGTGCCATGGCTATCTGACGCCCGGCGAAATATGGGTTGTAGTTGAGATCTTCGTTTAATTCAAAATCGCCAGGTGGCTCGTCATAACCGGTCAACAAAGCATGTATGTAATTATTACCGTCGGCCCGCGCTTTAATGATCAGCGATAGATCCGGCGGGACAGTGCCGAAATTGTTCGCCGCTGCTGCCTTACTATTCGCAAAAGGCGAAGGGAAATAATCAGATGGTTTGCCGGGACGGTCTGTCTCTTCGCCATCTTCGTCGATATCCGCGATATCATATTCCTTAGCAAAGGCTTTCACTTCATCGGCGGAAAGATCGATGTCGATAAGGCTGCGAAAGGCAATTCTGTTGAGCGAATGACAGCCTGCACATACTTCCTGATAAACTTGTAGGCCGCGCTGGGCAGCAGCGCGATCGAAGGTTCCGAACGGACCGGTATGGGACCATTCGCTGGCTGGCGGCGCCATTGCGTGTGTTTCCGGACCCTTGTGCTCTACTTTTTTCTCAGACGCGATTTCAAAACCAGCTGACAATGCCAGAATAAGCATGCCTAAGGCGACAAGCAAGCACGTCCCCATTGAACCTAAACGAACCATAATTAAGCCTCCGCTTCCGCAGCGGGTGCTGCTTTATGATCGGACTTTTGTTGTACCGATTCGGAAATACTGGCAGGCAGAGGGTTGGTTTTTTCGAACCAACCGACGACCGGCAATATCCCAAAGAAAAAGAAGTAGTAGGCGGTTGCCAAACGGCCGACGATGATCCACATCCCTTCAGGCGGATAGGCGCCGACGACCCCCAACAGGATGCAATCGGCAACAAAAATCCAAAACAGTTGTTTGAAAACCGGTCGGAACATACCTGAACGCACTTTGGATGTATCCAGCCATGGTAGGACGAACAATACCAAAATCGAGCCAAACATCAGGATAACACCCAACAGCTTGTCCGGCACGGCCCGCAAAATCGCATAGAAGGGCAGGAAATACCATTCCGGCACAATATGCTCCGGCGTTACAAGTGGGTCGGCCGGAATATAATTGTCTGGATGCCCCAAATAATTAGGCGCAAAAAAGACAAAGGCAGAGAGCACGATTGCAAAAACGGCAAAACCATAGATATCCTTAATGGTGTAATAAGGATGGAAGGGAATAGTGTCCTGCGGTCCTTTAGGATCGATCCCCAGCGGATTGTTAGATTTTGTCGTGTGCAACGCCCAAAGGTGCAGGAACACGATCGCCACCAATACGAATGGCAGCAGATAGTGCAAGCTGAAGAAACGTTGCAGGGTCGGGCCCGAAACTGCGAAACCACCCCAAAGCCAGGTAACGACACTCTCGCCGACAAGGGGAATGGCCGAGAAGAAGTTGGTGATCACCGTCGCGCCCCAAAAGCTCATTTGCCCCCATGGCAAAACGTAGCCCATAAACGCTGTCGCCATCATGATCAAAAAGATTATGATGCCGAACCACCAGAGCAGTTCCCGTGGTGCTTTGTAAGACCCGTAATAAAGCCCCCGCAGCATGTGAATATAGACCGCCAGGAAGAACATCGAAGCGCCATTGGCGTGCATATATCGCATCAGCCAACCGTAATTAACATCGCGCATGATATGCTCGACGCTGTCGAAGGCCATTGAGGCATCTGAGGTGTAATGCATGACCAGGACGATACCGGTGACGATCTGCACGACCAGCATAATTCCCAGGATCGACCCAAAATTATACCAGTAATTGAAGTTTTTTGGCGCCGGATAGACAATGAGATGCGTGTTCATCATCGAAAAAATCGGCAACCGTTCTTCGACCCAATTAATCACCGAGTTGTCGGTTTGGAATGGTTGATGTTCTGCCATGATTCAGCGCCCTACCCGATTTTCAAAGTATTTTCGTCAAGGAATACATAAGCCGGCACCTCTAGATTCCGCGGCGCCGGACCTTTACGAATGCGACCGGAAATGTCGTAGTGCGAACCGTGACAGGGGCAGAACCAGCCGTCATAGTCGCCTTTGTCGGCAATCGGGATACAACCGAAATGGGTGCAAACACCGACAAGAATGAGCCATTCCGGATTTTCCGCCGCGCGTTCACTGTCGGGCTGCGGATCCGGCAGATCGGACATGGGAACGGCCTCTGCTCGCTTGATCTCTTCTTCTGTTCGTCTGCGAATAAATACTGGCTTGCCGCGCCAGAACGCTTTTAACTGCTGGCCTGGTTCAATTGTCGAGATATCAACTTCTATCGACGACAACGCCAATACGTCTTCCGATGGGTTCATTTGATCGACAAACGGCCAAACTGTTGCGCCAATTCCGACGACGCCCATACCGCCGGCTGCGACATAGAGGAAATCGCGACGGGTGCCGCTATGTTCCTCACCGTCCATGCTATCAGCCATCTGCTTGAATCCCCTGATTAGATAACCCTATGATCGGTTTTTGTCATGGTGCTAAGCATTTGTCCACCCACTCCCGCACTTGCGACACCGTGACGCAGTAAATATCCGAGAATTCAGCCAATAATTCAACGTATTACGGTGGCTTGCTTTTCATTTCCCCCTCCTTTTTAATGGGCGTGCTAAAGCATCTTATCCAACCGTTTCCGATTTGATTTCAGAAATTATGCGACTCGCACTTTACCAACCTGATATTCCGCAAAACACCGGAACCATAATTCGTCTTTGTGCCTGTATGGGCATTCCGCTAGATATAATCGAACCTTGTGGATTCGCCTTCTCAAGTCGGGAGTTAAATCGCGCTGCTCTTGATTATGCGCCGCTGGCTGAAATTCAACGGCATAATTCTTGGCAGAAATTTTGTGAATGGCGACCGGGCGGTTCGCGCTTAATCCTGATGACCACCAAAGTGGAGCAGAATATCTATGATTTTAGTTTTCGTGAGGATGATATTTTGATGATGGGCTCGGAACAGTCCGGGGTCCCGGAAATAGTGCATGAAGCGGTTGATGGCCGCATCAATATTCCCATGATACCGTCGGCGCGATCGCTGAATATTGCCGTCGCTGCCGGGATTGCAGTGTCGGAAGCACGGCGCCAGGTTAACATTGCCAATCAGTCGGAAGTGGTCGCGTGACAAGTTTAGAGGGAGAACAGAAACAACAAACCCAAGCTTGGTTCGAGCGCCTTCGAAACGACATTTGTGCTGCCTTTGAAACGATTGAGGACGAACATAGCGGTCAGCACGAAGATCAATCTGCCGGAAGGTTCAAACGAACCATTTGGGATCGTCCCGGCGGCGGTGGCGGCGTTATGAGTGTGATGAAAGGTCAGGTGTTCGAAAAGGTCGGCGTGAATATTTCCACCGTCGATGGAGAGTTTTCTGAAGAGTTTCGAAAAAACATGGCCGGTGCTGCGGACGATCCGCGGTTTTGGGCAAGTGGCATCAGTCTAGTCGCGCATCCTTGCTCGCCCCATGTGCCGCCGGTGCATATGAATACCCGGCATATCCGCACCACGCAGTTTTGGTTTGGCGGTGGCGCAGACCTCAATCCGATTGTCGAAGACGTCCACGATACGGCCGATTTCCACCACACACTGAAAACGGCATGTGACAGTTTCAATTCGAACTATTACCCCAAGTTCAAAGAATGGTGTGACGAATATTTCTGGTTGCCGCACCGCAATGAAGCTCGCGGTGTTGGTGGTATTTTTTATGATCAGTTTTCCGGCGATGATTGGCAGCACGGTTTTGCATTCACCCAGGCTATCGGGCGCGCCTTTTTGGAAATTTATCCAAAACTCGTACGTCGGCACATGGATCGAGCCTGGTCCCCGCCCGAACGAGAGCATCAATTGATGCGTCGCGGCCGTTATGTTGAGTTTAACCTCCTTTACGACCGGGGTACACAATTTGGACTGAAGACCGGCGGGAACACGGATGCAATCTTGATGTCATTACCGCCAGAAGCAAAATGGCCATAGCCCCATCGTTTCGATGACGACAATCACCATCGCCCAAAAACAGGTCGAATTAGCAGACCCTCACAACGCCACGGACAGCGGCGACGTCTTGACAGTTTTGAATGCGTTTTTTGACGCGCTCGTCCGGCGCGATGCTGATGGAAATTATGTCCCGGCTTTGGCGGAAAGTTGGCGGGTCAGCGACGATGCCCGGCAATGGACCTTTCGACTGCGTCAAGGTGTCATATTTCACAATGGCGATCCTGTAGACGCCAGCACAGTTAAGTATTCAATTCAGCGGATGGCACGCCCAGACATGGGTGTGACGCTTGGCGCACCGGGTGTTTATGCGCAGTATTTAGCAGATGTGCAAATAGACATCCTGGATGATTATCATATTCGGCTCGTGACACAAAAACCGATGGCGGATTTATTGGATATCTTGGTCTGCGGTTACATTGTACCGGAAAATGTTCTTAAACAGGATGAAACAAGCTTCGCATTTCGCCCTGTTGGTACCGGTGCCTATCAGTTTGAGAGTTATCTTCCCGGACAAGAGATTATCGCCAGCGCGAACCCAAGTTATTTTGCCGACAGACCAGCAAATAATCGCATTCGCTGGAAAGCCTATCCTTCACGGAACGCTCGACTGCAAGCAGTGGTAAATGGCGAAGCGAGTGTGGCGACACGCCTCACGGCTCAAACAGTGGGCGGGATGGCGGACAACACTGGTTTGACGTTTATCGAGTTTTTCGACCCCACCTCATATATTTACCTACTAAATTCTGCAAAAGGAGTTTTTTCCAATCCTGAGCTGCGCCACGCCATTAATTTTGCGATCGATCGCCAAGAAGTAGTTGAAAGAGTGCTCGGCGGCGACGGACAAGTGCTGAGTGGATTTCTAAGTCCAGCGCATTTTGGTTGGGATGGCGGTGCGCAGAATTTGTCGTTCGATCCGGTTCGTGCACGCCAGCTCCTAATAGCCGCTGGATATAGAGATGATTTAATAATCGACATAGATTGCCCGACCAGCTTACCGGACGAAGCCGAAATGTTGAGCAAAGAAATCGTTCGGCAATTGGCGAATATTGGGGTCACGGCCAACATACATACAGTCGAAGATCGAACTACCTATGCGCACAAAGTACGAAAAAAGGAAATTCATGATATGTGCGTTTTTGATTCAAGCCCGCTGAGTACTTATCGGGTGTTGCGGGAAAAAATTGACGCGCGAACAAGCGGTTCTTGGTGGCAGGGTTATCATAATCCATTGCTCGAACGTGAGCTTGATTGCGCTGCAGGAACCGTCAACCTAGCGACCCGAAGGCGCATGTACCAACGCTGTTACCAACTGTTGCAGGCCGATCCGGCGTGGTTGTATCTCTACAATCACCGCTATATGACCGTCATTTCTGGGCGGTATCCTGATCTATGCATGCCTTCGGATGGTGTGCTGGATGTCGTAAACTTGCCGCACCTCACCCGAAAACATTTGTTGTCTGAGAATTGATCGGCAACGGCTTGGGGAAAATATCCAGCGCTGGTAGCTAAGCTATCGACGTATAAATGGAACTGGTTGAAACGGTCTATACGAAATGTGAAGGCCACGGCGGACCAGCGCTATCAAAATATTGGATTTAGTATCCCCGGAGACCCGTACAAACGAATCTTCCGTCATTTCAGACCGACGTCGCCCGAAATTCAAATTGAACAAGCACCAATATTCTCTGAAATACGGGTCATCAATTCTTGCCTAAAAAGATGCTCTTCTACGAGCATCACAGCCAACTAGTGCCAGTGCCTAAATAGCCAAAAAATAACAATTTATTAACTTAATTCCTATATATTTCGATATTCGATATAAATATTAATAGAAGCAATATCTTTCGGATTAGTTCTATCTACAAATGAATTAAAGTATTTTAACACAAATTATTTATGTCCATATTGAAGCCTGTTTTCACTGACGAAATTCCGCCAACCTCATTGGTAAAAAGGTGCGGCGTTGCGTAACAAGACTTCTTTAAAGCAAATGCTGCTTTCGGCGCTCGGTTTGCGGATATCGCTCGCTGTTTTTGTGAGTATCTTGTTCATTGAAGCTATAATCTTATTCCCATCATATGCAAATTATGAACGTGATTTGTTGCTTAGGTTATCTGAAGTCGGTCGGTCGTCTGTAGATATTCTATTACCGCTCCCTGGACAAAATTCCAGTCTGGCCGAGCGCAACATGCGCTTAGAAAAGTTGTTCCAAAACCAGCGGGTTCTTGGTGTTGCGATTGTCAGTCCGTCGGATAAAATTTTCTTCAGATCGGGGGAAGTTTTAGGTTTAGAGGCGGCAATAAACCAAGCTCAACAACAACGAACGAACAATGGGCGATGGTACGACGTTTATTGGTCAGCCGTTCAACTGGGCGATAGCAATGGTTTGGCTTTGCGTTTGGATGCGGCTTGGGTCAGTGAAGAGTTAACGGCGTTTGTCTGGCGAATATTGGGGTTGGTATTGCTTATCTCAACAGTCGTAACAGTCGCTGCGATACTAATAGTCGCCCGACTTATTTTGATGCCAGTTTTTGATCTCAGCCGACTGCTGATAACTGCTACCGACGATGTGGAGAAAATTGACGATCTTGACCTGCAGCCGAAATTCAATGACGAAATCGGTGAAATGACTACAGCATTGAAATTACTGCTGACCAGCATGACGACTTATCGTCGATTGGCTGTGGAAGCGAGCGACGACAGGTTTCGAGATTTTGCGGACGCGGCCTCGGACTGGTTTTGGGAAATGGATGCGGAATTGCGATTTTGTTTCTTTTCCGATCGATTTGAGGAAGTAACAGGCGTGAAACCGGTCGAATTGTTGGGCAAGACCCGCGAAGAAACCGGTATCCCAGGTGTCGACCTTGAATCTTGGCAGCGTCATCTTCACGATTTGCGCAACCATCTTGCTTTTCGGAACTTTGTTCATCCGCGCAGTTTACGCGACGGCTCAGTCATTCAATTGTCGGTCAGCGGTCGGCCGCATTATGATGTCGACGGCATTTTTCGCGGCTTTCGCGGCACCGGTTCGGATATCAGCGAAATCAAACGAATCGAGGAGGAATTGGTCGAGGCGAAAGAGGTGGCGGAATTGGCTGATCGAACAAAATCAGAATTTCTCGCCAATATGAGCCATGAGTTGCGAACCCCGCTAAATGCTATTCTAGGTTTTTCTGAAATGATTGGTAGCCAATTGCTCGGACAATTAGGCAATCCAAAATATATTGAATATGCCGGTGATATTGGGAACAGCGGTCGCCATTTGCTCGACATTATCAACGACATCTTGGATCTGTCAAAAATCGAGTCTGGCAAAGAGTTCTTGGAGGAAAGCGTTGTAGAAATGCACGAAGTTATTAGCGCCAGTATCCGACTTGTTTCAGAACGTGCCAACCAACGCGGTATTTTGGTCGTCGACGAAATAACGACTTCGCTACCGGATTTTATTGGTGACGCGCGAAAATTGAAGCAGATAATCATCAATCTTCTCACTAATTCGGTAAAATATTCTGACGCTGGAACGCGGATTACGATCGCCGGGCGAATTGCAAAAAATGGAAATATGGAAATCACGGTGTTGGACCAAGGGCACGGTATAGCGCCCGATAATATTCCACGCGTAGTTAAGCCGTTTGGTCAAGTGCGGGATTCGGCAGTCACAAATTCTGAGGGGACTGGCCTTGGGCTTCCGCTCGCTGTTGCCCATTGCAGGTTGCATGGCGGAGAATTGGACATTGAAAGTAAACTTGGTGAAGGAACGAAAATTACGATAACCCTACCCTCGGAAAGAGTGCTCCAAAGTTGTGGTCCATTGCCGCAACAAAACGTATTGGTCACTTGAACGGTTAAATTGTTTCGGTTCGAACTTGTTGACCTTCGGTTTGCAAACCGCACTTCTGCGATCCCATATCATTTCTTGTTACAGACTTGCCGAACCATAATGATCGGTGCAATATTCTCGCATCCCAAGGCATCACAAAATCAAAGGAATAGATGTGTCATATTCGCTGGAAGATTTTTGCAAGGATGGGCGCGCGCTTCTGGCAGCATCGGATAGCCATGACAGCCGCGATCACATGCGCCGTAACCTCGAAACATTGTTGTCGGATAAGGATTTCCAATCAGAGCATCTTGACCAAAGTGATGCGACCGGACTAAAACAAATTTACGAAGATCCCGATTACGGGTTTTGTGTGCTCATTTACAATATGGCGACAGCTCGCACATCCCCACCGCACGACCACGGGAATTCCTGGGCGATATACGGACAGGCGCTCGGCTATACCGATATGACGGTTTGGCAGCGTTTGGACAAGGCGGGCGGCGACGATCATGTGAATCTGGAAATCGAACACAGCTTCCGCCTAGATCCGGGTATGGCCGGTCTGTTCGACGTGGGCGATATTCATTCAATCTCGTATCCCGACAATGCTAAATTTGTGCGCGTTACGGGGACCGATATGGCAAAGGAATCACGCAAGGTCTTCGATCCAAATACTGGCGAAGTAACCAAAGTCGAACATGTCGGGACCGGAAACCAATAACAATTTCGGATCACGGAAACCAGGTAATTGGCTGTCTGGTGTCTCTTCTTGCCGGTACCTTTTAAAATTGCACACGTTGAGTAATAGCGCCGTCACAAACCAGATTGGTGCCGGTGATAAAACTGGCGCGTGGACTGGATAGGAATACCGTGGCATTGGCAACTTCCTGTGGCGTGCCCATGCGGCCCATAGGGTTACGCGCGAGTGACGCCTTGAATATGTCCGGTTGGTTCCGTTCCCGCCAGCCCCAGACGCCGTCTTCAAAATAGATCATGCCGGGGGAGACAGTATTGGCTCGAATACCTTGACCCGCATGTTCGTGAGCGAGGTTCGAGACATACGTGATGACGGCAGCTTTCACCGCGTTGTAGGCGCGGACCTGGCTGCCGACTACGGCGGAGACTGATGAGATTGCGACGATCGAGGCTGCTGTCGACTTCGCCAGATGCGGAAGGGCCGCTTCTACCGTGTGCACAGTGGCCATGATATCGACGTCGAAACCAGCTTGCCAGTCTTCGTCGGTAGCGGCACCGGACAGCGCACTGACATTGGCGACGACGATGTCGATGCCGCCGAGTTCGTTCGCTGCATTATCCACCCAGGCATTGAGAACGGCTTTGTCCGAAACGTCTACCACGCTGCCAGTGGCTCTGACACCATGCCCGCTTAAGCTGGTTACGGTTTCCGCCACCTGTTCCGCGTTGCGGGCGCAGATCGCAATATCGGCGCCTTCAGACGCCAGAGTTTCGGCGATCGCACGGCCGATGCCGCGGGTCCCGCCGGTCACAAGGGCACGTTTTCCTTTGAGCTCTAAATCCATCGATTTACACGCCCTTCCAGTTTGGCGGGCGTTTTTCTGAAAACGCGAGCGGACCTTCGATAAAATCCTCGCTATCGCGCATATCAAGAACGGCTGGATAGGCACTGTTATAGGCTTCTTTGACGGATGACATGTCCTGGGCGCGGTAAGCGACCTGCTTTGACGCCCGAATTGACATGGGCGAACATTCAAGAATTTGTTCAGCCCATCGTTTGGCGCCGGCGACGGCTTCGCCTTCGGGCACAACTTCATTCACAAAGCCCAATTCCTTGCCCTCTTCGGCGCCGACCCGGCGCCCGGTTAGGATCATGCCCATCGCTTGTTTCATCGGGATAATTTGCGGCAGGCGCACCAGGCCGCCCGCTAAGGCAGCCAGACCAACCCGAGGCTCCGGCAAGGCGAAGGTTGCGTTTTCCGCAGCAATAATAAGGTCGCAGGCGAGGGCAATTTCGAAGCCACCGCCCATGGCAAATCCGTTCACGGCGGCAATGACCGGCTTGTCCAAATCGTAACGATTGCTGAGGCCAGCAAATCCCGCCGGAGGACGCCAAACTGGATTGCCTTCCGCCTGATAGCGTAAATCGTTACCAGCGCAGAAAGCTTTCTCACCAGCGCCGGTGATGATTGCCACCCATAAATCTGGATCCGCTGCGAACCAATCGAAGACCCCAGCTAATTCATGGTTCCCTGGACCATGTAGGGCGTTCATTCGCTCTGGCCGGTTGATTGTGACGATTAATAGCTTGCCTTCTTGCTCGACTTTGCAGAATTGGTAATCGGTCATGGAGAATTCCCTTTTGCTCTCATCATTTTGCCTGCGTTACCATAGTATGGTGGACAGCAAAGCGAAATAAGGGATGCAGTATGGCGAACGAATATCCACGCGATTTGATTGGCTATGGAAAAAACCCTCCGGACCCACATTGGCCCGGTGGGGCGCGATTGGCGGTCAATTTTGTGGCGAATTATGAAGAAGGCTCGGAATATTCAGTGCCTGACGGAGATGGATTTTCGGAAGCGTCCTTGACCGATATGGTGCGTTCCGATGTGCCCTTTGGGACCCGTGATTTGGCGGCTGAAAGTAGTTTCGAATATGGCAGTCGGGTCGGTTTCTGGCGAATTATGCGGATGTTTCAGGAGCGCAATCTGCCGATGACTGTTTTTGCTTGTGCCTTGGCGTTGGAACGCAATCCAGAAGCTGCCGCCGCGATCAGAGAAGCAGGCTATGACTATTGTTGCCATGGCTGGCGTTGGGTCAATCACTATTCTTTGTCTGAGGCGGAGGAGCGAGCCCATATAAAACGCGCAATTGCTTCGCTTGAAAAGACCATGGGTGAGCGGCCCTACGGCTGGTATTGCCGTACTGGTCCCGGCATCAATACCAGGCGACTATTGGTAGAGGAGGGCGGCTTCCTATATGATTCAGACGCTTATAACGATGAATTGCCGTATTGGTTGGATGTTTCAGGCAGGCCACATTTGGTGGTGCCTTATACCCTTACACATAATGACAGCAAATTTGGTCGCGGTATCTTCGCCCATGGCGACGATTTTTTCAATTTCGTCAAAGACGGCTTCGACGTACTTTATGCGGAGGGAAAGAGGCAACCGAAAATGATGTCGGTCGGCCTGCATCTGCGTTTAATGGGCCATCCGGCGCGGGCTCGGGGACTGGCGAAATTGTTGGACTATATCGCCGGTCATGAAGATGTCTGGATCACCGGACGTCGAGCGATTGCGGAGCATTGGCAGCGTGAGCATCCGGCGAAAGTCGCTGATAATACTTAAAACTGGATAACTGCGACCGGCTTCCCTATATAGCATTTATCATTTCGATTTACCCTGCCTCGAACATCAATCACAAATACGAAAGTGTGCTCCTATGTCATCGACCGATGTCCTATTTACGCCGTTTCAACTTAACAATTTGACTCTAAATAACCGGATCGCCATGGCGCCGATGACGCGCAATGCAAGCCCGGACAGGGTGCCAGGCGCAGACGTCACGGAATATTATCGCCGTCGGGCAGCCGGCGGTGTCGGCCTGATCATCACCGAAGGTGTCTCACTTGCCGATCCGGCGTCTTCTGGTTATGCGGCGGTGCCACGATTAAGTGGCGATGCCTCTCTAATAGGCTGGAAAAATGTCGTCGACGCCGTGCATGGCGAGGGCGGCGCGATCATGCCGCAGCTCTGGCATGTTGGCGGAACCCGCATGGCGGCTGACAGCGGTGCACCGGATATCGAAACTAAAAGTCCCTCCGGCCTTTATGGTCCCGGCAAGGAAAATGGTCGAAAAATGACCGATGAAGACGTCGCGGACGTCATAAAAGATTTTGCCGATGCCGCAAAGAACGCCATGGATATCGGTTTTGACGGGGTCGAAATACACGGCGCACACGGATACCTCGTCGACCAATTTTTCTGGAGCAGGACCAATTTGCGCGATGATAATTTTGGCGGTGATGCACTGGGTCGGTTGAATTTCGGCGTTGAGGTGACAAAGGCTATTCGCGCCGCGACAGGACCAGATTTTCCCGTCATCATCCGATTTTCGCAATGGAAGCTGCAGGATTATGAAGCCAAATTGGCCGCTGATTCCCAAGAATTGGAAGCCTTCCTAACGCCGCTTGTGGATGCCGGCATTGACTGTTTCCATTGTTCGACCCGACGTTATTGGGAGCCGGAGTTTGAAGGGGAGAATTTGAACCTAGCTGGATGGACCAAAAAAATCTCCGGCAAGCCGACGATCACGGTTGGATCGATCGGCTTAGATACAGAGTTTTTTGTCACCATGGCGAGCGATCGGGCCACCGCGCCGACCGATATTGATGAGCTTTGCCGTCGTATGGACGCCGGTGAGTTCGACTTGGCGGCGGTCGGCCGGGCTTTGATTGCTAACGATGATTGGCCGAAACTGGTTCGTGATGGCCGGCTGGCAGAAGCTAAACCTTACAGTAAATCTCTGTTGGCTGATTTGGCTTAACTATTGGCTTAACTATTGGCTTTCAGACGTTTTGTTTCGGCGCTTAGTTCCGCATACATGTCGGGAAATGCATACATGTCCAAGGTCGTCATTCCGTCGGGTTGAACAATGCTCGTCGTGATTTTTTCATTGGCGATTTCGTAATCGACCAGGCCGCAGTATTTCTCACCGATCTTCGGTTGAATTTTGTCGCTCAGGATGAATGAAGTTGTTGGCGACCAGACAATCGATAAATCGCCATGCGAGATCGAAAGGGCTTGATGAATTTGGCCACTGGCCATCAGCTGAATTGGATGCGCATCCATAATCTCAAACAATTTTTTCGCTGCTTTGCCCGGTAAATACCGGCGCGGCGACGCTTCATCTTCATAGTTTGGGAAATAGAAGGGTTTGTGTAGAAATAACAAAGCACGGGCGTTGTCATTGTCATTGAGGGTGTCGCGCAGAAAGTCCCATTGTTTCTGTTCCTCAGCCAAGCCGGTATCGAATAATTGTGTATTCAAACCGATTAGGCGCCAACCATTTGTATCTCGCAGCCAATAGTCCGGGCCAAAATATTTCAACCATAATTCGCGACGTGCATCATCGGCGGGCTGTGCGGTCGCCTGATCGGATCCGCCCGGTCCTTCACCGACGTCATGATTGCCAGGTAGAACAAGCCAAGGAACAGACAGAGCATTCATGCATTCCAAACTATATTGCAGGTCGTCCTCAAATCCTGCGCCATCTAAGCTGATGTCACCGGTATGAACGACCAGGTCCGGTTTTCTATCATTAATGTACCGCACGGCTGCCGACCAATTTTCGGTGAAGTAAGGCCGGCGACGGCTTAAGTGTGTGTCGGATACTTGGACAATACGAAAAGTGGACATGAGGACCTATGGGTTTTTGTGCCAGGGAGACTTGGATTGACGTTAATGAATTTCTGCCGCGTCAGCCATCGCTTCTTTTAAGCGTTCGATGTTGAAGCCCGGCTCGCGACATGCGGTCAACGTCGGCTGTTCGCGCCGAACTGCCAAGTCGATTGCGGCCGGCAATTCCTTTGCCAGTGCGGTAGGTATTGTAACAGCGCCGTGTTGATCGGCGTGGATGAGGTCACCATGCTGAACGGTCATACCGAAGATATTAACCTCACTGCCAAATGCGACGAGATGGACGAAGGCGTGGCTGGGGCCTACTTTACCACCCAATATCTGAAAACCATCGGCCAAGTCATCCAAATCACGGAAGGAACCGTTGGTCACGCAGCCGGTACAACCCAAACCTTTATGGATATTGCTATTCACCTCGCCCCAGAAAGCACCGAAGCCGGGACTGGGATCAAGATCCTGAATAACAGTGATCGACGGCGAAGGTTCGTCGGCTATGTATGAATAATAAGCCAGACGGCGCTCTTTCATTTCGCCTGGTTCGGCGTCGGTAGCAGTCGTTGCTCTGATCGTCGCGGTCCGAGCAAAACCGACGATTGGCGGTAACGATGGTCTGGCGCAGACAAGCTGTTCGGTGGTGAAACCAAAACCCTTTCTTTCGGGCGCAATCACTTCTATCGCATTGCAAATTGTCGGGGTGTCGAATTGGGTGAGATGCTGACGCAACTCCTCTGTTATTTCTACCGTCAAAAAGAAGTCTCCTATGGTTTGCTCAATCGTATGCTAGCTGCAAAGATTGGAATTGGCCACGTCTCTTAAGCGATCGAGCTTGCTTACCGACGGGATCTGACGGATATCTATGCAGTAACACAATATAACATCGATCAATCATGGAGTTTCATTGTGGCTTTGGATTACGAAATCGAAACCGAGGCGGTATTCACCTTAGCGCCTTTGTCACCAACAATTGGCGCAGAAGTACGAAATATTGATCTGAGCCAACCGATTGTGGCGGAACAGTTCGACGCTCTTTATCAAGCATTGTTAGACTGGAAAGTCCTGTTCTTTCGCGACCAGGATATCACACGCGAACAGCATGTGACTTTCGCGAAAATGTTTGGTGAACTGGAAATTCATCCCTCTGCCTGGCAGCAGTTGGATATCCCAGAAGTATTGCCGATTTTCCACGATGAGGAGCGACCCGGGTCTGAAAATTTGTGGCATTCCGACGTGACTTGGCGAGTGGAACCGTCCCTGGGGTCGGTTCTACGATGCATTGAAAAACCACCGCTTGGCGGCGATACCCTATTCTCCGACATGTACGCGGCCTATGAAGGGCTCTCGCCGGAAGTCCGCGAACTCATAGATGGAAAGGTCGCAGTGCATGATTTTGCTGGATTTCGCAGGCGTATGCGCGATCGTGGTGTCAGTGAAGCAGAAATAGAAGCGATGTAGCAGAAATATCCAAACCCGGAACATCCTGTTGTTCGTACACATCCCGATACCGGGCGGCAAACGATTTATGTAAATACGGCATTCACGCAATATATCGTGGGCATGGATCGCGACAGAAGTGATCGGTTACTGGCCTATCTCTATCAACAAGCAGCGACACCGGAATATCAATGCCGATTTCAGTGGCAGAAGAATTCGCTCGCGTTCTGGGATAACCGCGCTTGCCAGCATTATGCCAATTCAGACTACTATCCACAGCACCGACAGATGGAACGGGTTACGATAATAGGGGATACGCCGTATTATCGAGAAAGCGCGCAGCCGAATGATGGCTCGGGTTTTCCGTTTCACGGTCTGGTCGCTCGCCGCCAATACGGTACCTTTCAGCCCTTCACAGACTAGTTTGCATTCGATCCGAGCTTACGGCCAAGGCCGTCTGCGAATGCTCCCGCGTCAGCTGGCAAAAACGCCCCAGCAACGTATCGGTCGGGGCGAACGGCGATGATTTGATCACGATGGGTGCGCAGAGGTGCGGCAATGGCTTTGTCGATAATTTGATAATAAGGCGCGGCAGCCACGCCATCAAAAGACAATTGCAATTTGGCCGGATGGAGCGACTTAAATAAGTCGTCGACATCCGAGTTTTGCAAAAACTCGCTACCAACATCGTCCTGCGCGATCAGTGCAAAACCATTTCCTAGAACTTCGTCAAGCAACGTCGGTTCGTCATCTTGCATTTTTACTTTTGGGTTTGGCAGCATTGCCCCCACCAGCGAACCGGCCAAGGGTATGCCATCAGTTTCAAGAAAAATACCGTCTGAATATCGAGGTCTGGGTTTAAATTTCATGGCCAGAAAATATTCCGCCATATTGGGGAAACGATCCAATGCCTGGCTCAACCTGTCGCGAGCGGCAACATCGGCCGCATCGGTTGCCATGACAACGTCACCCATCGCGACGGCTAACATGATCATCTGCCAACAGGGGTCGCGGCGTTCCAGTTCATAGCTGTCTAGAAGATTTCGGCCGGCAACGCCGGTTAGAACCGCAGTTAATTTCCAAGCCAGATTATGAACATCACGAAATCCCGCATTCATTCCCTGTCCGGCAAAAGGCGGTGTGATGTGGGCGGCATCACCGGCCAGGAATGCACGCTTGTCTCGCCAGCGATCGGCAATTCGCGCGTGGAAGGTGTAGACGGCCTGGCGGATCATATCCGCTTCCCGATAGAGGCGATATGGCGCCAGCAACTCTTCCAGTCTAGCCGGTTGTAAAATTTCCTCGCGGATTTCACCTGGCATCATCATGAACTCATAACGTCGCCCACCATCGGGCGCTGGAATGATCGCTACCGGTCTTTTGGGATCGCAAATGAAACGGCTAAATTCTCCGTCCAAGGGATCGTTCTTCGTATCCAGAACAACCCAATCCTGCTCGAACGTCTCGCCGTCGAACCGGATTTTCAAGATTTCCCTGACCCTGCTACGGGCGCCGTCGCAACCGACAATAAACTTGCCTTGTACGCTCTGTGTTTCAGCTTGCCCATCTGGCGCAAACTTGATCGTGACACCAAACTCGTCCTGGACAAAATCGACCAAACGGGTGGAAAACATGCATTCAACGTTAGCGAACCTGTCGAGGCCGCGACGCAATATGTCTTCCAATTTGGGTTGATGGAAATACATCCGCTTTGGATAACCGAAATCGGCATGACCGGATCCGACTTCAGCTATCAGGCTACCATCAGGGTTGAAATATTTCGATCCGGTAGCGGTAATCGATGTCTGCAGCACCTCTGCTATCAAACCGGCGGCGTCGATAGTGCGGGCGCCTTCGTCATCTAGCGCGATGGCCTTCGGAATATCAGATGTCGTCGGATTTTGCTCAAGCAATAGGACCCGCACGCCATTTTGCCCAAGCAGATTGGCGAGGGTGAGACCGACGGGACCGGCACCTATTATAATGACGTCAAAAACCATTTGATTGCCGGTTTATTCTAAACAGCCAATGAATTTCAACTATCGGGAATGAAACATCGGTTTGCGTTTCTCAACGAAAGCCTTTGTCGCTTCTTTGTGATCTTCGGTCATGCCGCAACGCGAATGATGCATTGCCTCCAGATCAAAACACTGCATCAGTGTGCCGTTTTCCGCCGCGTTCATGTTTTTCTTCATATAACCCAGGGCGATGCGGGGACCAGCTGCAAGTCGGGCAGCAACTGCCATGGTCTCGGTTTCCAGATCTGCGTCCGCGATCAGGCGATTGATCATGCCAATCCGCAAGGCTTCCTCCGACAGGATGACATCACCTGAATAATAAAGTTCCCGCGCTTTTGCTGTTCCGACAAGTTGGGTCAGAAAATAGCTGCCGCCATAATCACCAGAAAAACCGACATTGACGAAGGCGGTGGTGAATTTGGTTTGATCCGACGCAAACCGCATATCGCAAGCCAGCGCCATCGACAGACCCGCCCCTGCGGCAGCGCCGCGGATCATCGCGATGGTTGGTTTCGGCATTTCATGCAGCATACGAGAGACCTCCATGCCGCCGCGCAATCGAGTAACCCGTTGTTCCAATGATTGTTCGCCAGTGCTTGCGGCCATGCCCTTAATATCGCCGCCGGCACAAAATGCCGGCCCCGCACCGGTCAGGATGACGGTGCCGACGTCGGCGTTTGCGGCTAGACGAGGCAATGCTTCCGCCAACCCGGACATCATTTCCGCCGACATGGCGTTCCGACGCTCCGGTCGGTTCATTGTCAACGTTGCGACACCGTCTTCAATCGTTTCAAGCAGATCACTCATAGTATTTCCTTTTCAATTCGGTATGTTGTTTCCAGCATAGATTAACATCTGATTTCAGGAGTGCCATATGCGTCTTGTAGGAAAAGTAACAATTATCACCGGGGCGGCGTCAGGCATCGGGCGCGCGATCGCTTGTCGGTTCGCCAAAGAAGGCGCCCATGTCGTGCTCGCGGATGTCCGGGGCGAACCGCGTGAAGGGGGCGAGACCACCTATCACGTTATCAAAGGCGCAGGTGGCAGCGTCATTGACGTCCCCACAGACATTACCAATTGGCAGCAGATGGACGATCTTGTGAAGATCGCAGTGAGTGAGTTTGGCAAGCTGGATGTGATGGTCAATAACGCAGCGATCGGTGTCAGCAAACCACTGCTCGAAACGTCGGAGGAAGAATGGGATCTGGTGATGGCGGTAAATATCAAAGGTGTGTTCTTTGGTTGCAAACGCGCCGTAGAACAAATGTTGACGCAAGAATTCGTCGGCGATGCCCGTGGCCGTTTGATTAATATTTCTTCGCAGCATGGCATGATCTGTGCGCCGAATGACATCGCTTACGGCGTAGGCAAAGCAGGTGTCGTCTACATGACGCGACAGATCGCCAGCGATTACGCGAAGCAGGGCATTATCTGTAACGCCATCGCGCCCGGTAAGATTGAGACCGGCAAAGACGGCGTTGCCGCAACACCGGAAATATTGGCGTATTCAAAGGCGCGCACGCCGTACCCCAGGTTGGGCCGGCCTGAAGACGTCGCCAATGCAGCCGTCTTCCTTGCCAGCGATGAAGCAACCTACATCACCGGCGAAAACCTTATGGTTGACGGCGGCTGGATGGCGAATTAGGCGATTGTTTCCTAAACGTCGAAAGTGATCACACTGCGCGCGATGTTGCCGGTTTTCATTTCTTCAAACGCATCATTGATTTGCTCAAGCTTGATAGTCTGACTAACCAGCTCGTCCAGTTTTAGGCGCCCTTGCATATAGAAGTCGACATAGCGCGGCATATCGACCGGGAAGCGGTTAGAACCCATGGCGCAGCCTTGGATTTTCCGTTCCGGCAATAAAGCAGCACCGTGAATTTTAATCATTTCACCAACCGGGACCATGCCAATCACGGTGGCGGTGCCGCCGCGTTTGAGCATTTTGAAGGCCTGTTCCGCAGTGGCCGCAAGTCCGATCGCTTCAAAGGAATAATGGACACCACCGTTGGTCATTTCAAGCACTTGCTTTGCCGCATCACCTTCCGATGCATCAACGACATCGGTCGCGCCAAATTGTTTCGCCAAATTGAGTTTTGATCCGTTCATATCGACGGCGATAATTCGACTGGCACCGGCAATTGCGGCGCCATTGATGCAGGAAAGACCGACACCACCGCAACCGACCACGGCGACGGTACTGCCAACCTCGATATTGGCGGTATGATGAACAGCACCAACACCAGTGGTGACGCCGCAACCAATCAGGGCAGCCTGGGCAAAGGGCATGTCTTTACGAACTTTTACCAGCGCATGTTCATGAATTAACATCTGTTCCGCGAAGGAAGATAGATTAATGAATTGGTTCATCATTCCATCGTTGTTAGATAGTCGTGGTTCTTCATCCTTGTCACGCATGGTCTCTGGATTGTCGCATAGGGACATATGTCCCGACAGGCAATGTTCGCAATGCCCGCAAAAAGCGGACAAACAGGTAATCACGTGGTCGCCAGGTTCCAAGCCACGGACATCGGCGCCGACTTGTTCGACGACACCAGCAGATTCATGGCCCAGGACAACAGGTAGCGGGTGGGGGTACTTACCTTCGATGAAGTGAAGATCACTATGGCAAACCCCAACCGCTGCCGTCCGCACCAAAACTTCCCGCGGGCCGGGTTTTGAAATATTCACATCTTCAATTGCAAGCGGTTGGCCAACCTCTCTAAGAACAGCAGCCTTCATAATTGTGTCTCCCTAAATGGTAATTTGAATTTGGACGGATATTGCGCTGGAACGATGCCAGGGTCAAATCTAATCCTGCGCCGGTATCTGCGGCTGCAGTTGATCGTCGATGACCGATGCCAAAACTGGGAAATAGGCTTCACCGACGCCCGCGTCAATGGCCGCGCGAAGAAGCTCATCAACAGCGGCGGCACCTTTTGTTTCTATGCCATTCTGCTGTGCCAGCTCGCGGGCATAATTGAGATCTTTTAGCATATAGGTTACCGGAAATGCTTTTTCTGGAAACACCCCGGGCAACATCGCTTTCATACCGTGATTGCGTAGTGCAAAGCTATCCGCAGACCCTTTCGACAATGTGTCGAGCAGCAACTCAGGATCGACACCGGCGCGGCGACCGATCGCCAATGCTTCTGCTAAAGCATTAATAGTTTCAACTAACACCATGTTATTCATTAATTTTACGACTTGACCGCAACCGATATCGCCGCAATGGGTGATGTCGGTGGCATAACAAGTGATAAGCGGTCGGATAAGTTCAAAAACATTGGGATTTGCTCCGACCATAACGCTAAGTTTGCCATCCCTGGCGGCTTGTCGGGTCCTGGCGATAGGAGCGTCGGCGTAATCGATGTCTTCGGCGCCGAATTGCGCCGCCAGTTCGCGGGTCAGGTCGACCGGTGCTGTTGTCGTATCAACGACCGTTTTACCGCCGGCCATGGATCTAAGAAGGATGTCACAAACGCTTTGCAGAGCTTCACCGTTAGGCAAAGACAAAAATACTATGTCCGCCTGCGTTGCAATTGCCTCAATGCTGGATTTAACGACACCGTCAGCTGCCAATCGATCAAGAGGTGCCTCTTCAAGGTCCGCGCCATAAACAGTCGCCCCGCTTTTTTGCGCTAGATGCATGCACATGGGCTCACCCATAACGCCCAAACCGATAAACCCAATCGAGGTAAATTCTGTCATTCGGAAGCCCTTCCAGTCATTGCCTGGCAACTAGATAGAGCATAAATCCGCCGATGGGAAATTTATTGCTCTCCACACGTTCTGCCCAGGCGACTTTATTGTTCACGAGCCGATCATGCATGCTGACCTGGTTCTGGGTGCCACGATAGTAGGGTGCCTCCGGATGACCGGGGCAGATGACAATCAGGTCGATGTTTCGAGCGACGATGATTTCTCTGGCTTTGTCCAAATCGTTGGTTCCAAAAAACTCGAAACCGGCCAAAATTCCAGCTGCGTTACGGTGGTAAGGGGTTGAAATAACACGATGGGGTGTCCGGTAAAGCAACTCCGGTCCAAACGAATTGTAACTCATGATCGTTTGAAGTCGCTCGCCCAAAATCCCAGTGTTCAAAAAACTGGCTAATTGGCGTAGATTGCAAGCCCCGTATTTGTTCGCTCGTGGAGTAGCCGAAGCTTCGATTTTAGGTTCCAGCACCAAACTCAACAACGGCGGTCCGATAGCAATCGCCAAAACGATGGCGGCACGCGAAACTGACTTCAAGACGCCGCCAATCCGCTTGGAAACAACATCCAGAATGGACAGCAAAAGCCCCACTGCCGGCAGGATCGCGAATAACTGCGCGTAGGCGGTCCAGCGGATTTGCAGCAATGCAATCAGCACCGTCGCGCCGTAGCATCCAGTTATGAAAAACCATTGTCGCCGCTCCAAGCCAGCACTTGATTTCAGTATGTGCACAATAAATGGCAGGGCAATAACGGAGGTCCCAAGAAACAAGAATAGGCGATGGATTGAATAGAGCGGCCGTGAAAGATCAGCAATTGGCTGTACTTCCTGGTTCTTGCTGAACCAAAGTTCGAATACACGAGGGTCAATTTCCGCCAAGGGGCCGGCAAAAAAATCCGGGTAAATCAACCAGGTCAAACCAAGACCAAACAGCCCGAAAACTATGGTCACGACAAACCGCGAAAGCTTCGTGCCGAACTTGAACAAAAAACCTGCAACGATCCAGAACATTGCTATTAACGCAAGTATCAAGACATGAACGCATGAGATGATGTCGTAGCTGGCACTGAGCCAATTTGATGGTGGATGCTCCAACGCCACAAAAAATGCCGCGGCAATTGTCAAGGTGATGGAGAAAGCGGCGCCAGATTTTGCTTGTCTGCCGCCTTCCCAAATCCACAACGTCCATATCATGGCCAGAATCATGGCGACCCCAAACAAGCCTTCGACGCCAACCCACAGGCCGGTCGCGGCGACAATGCCAGCAAGAATTGCTGTTCGACGTCGCGTGTCGTCCGATAGCAGCCGCAAGCCTAATCCAATAAGGGCCACGACGATCAGCGCAAACAAACCATGGTGGTCGACCCGCCCCAACGCAAAAAGTTGCGACAAAAATAACTGCGCAATAAAGAGGACACCAACATAAACCCGGCCCGAGGCAGGAAATAGTGTTTCCGTCGCCCAAAGAAGAACCAACAACGTCAATAGGTGCAAGACCGGTCCGATCAGAACGCCAGACGTGAAAAGTGCCTGATCCAAGGACATGAAGGGCAAAGCCAAGGCCGCCCCCGCCAATATCAGTAGGTCAAGCGGTTTGGTCCAATGCAAGGTCTCGCCAAAGGAGGCGTTACTGCGGTCGATCGTGCGATCGTACCAATCCCCGTTTTGAGCAAACTCTGTCACGCGAACCATGCGCATGTATGAATCTGTATCAATCAAAACGCCGTCTAAAATTGGTAAACCGACCCTTGCCTGCAACATGACTTGAGCAAGGATCAGCAGGAGGACGGGAAATATTGCGATAGCAATTCTATGTGACATAGCTCGACCTGTTCGACGATCAGGCACTACTTTTCTTCATGGTATTCGGTTTCCGTATTCACCGACCAGATATTTTCCTTGTCGCCAATGCCGGCCGCGATATTGTCCACCGCGACCATGGCGGACAGCATGGAATGGTCCTGATTATTATAGCGGTGCATGCCGTTTCGCCCGATCAAATACAAATTCTCAAGGCTGTCGGCATATGATTTAATTTGGTCAAATTTCTCGTAGGCGCCGAAATAAGCCGGATAGGTTTTGGGCACCCGGATGACGACATGATCGACGACATCGGATTCATTGACGATGTTTATTTTCTCGAGTTCTTGTTTGGCGAAAGTGGCGAAGGTTTCATCATCCATCGACCAAAGTTCGTCTCCTTCGTCGCAAAAATATTCCAATCCCATCCACACCTTCGATTGATCGGCAACGAGATAGGGGCTCCAATTATTAAAAATTTGCAGGCGGCCCAATTTCACGTCCGGTTCTTGAATATAGATCCAATTGTCGGGCACTTTTTGTGCGATGTCGGCACCGGTGGCCCCGCCCCCTAACAAGATGCGATTGGCCAGGATGCCAACGGTAATAAAGTCGCGATAAATCAAATTGTCGGATATTTCTTGGATTTCCGGTGGCGGCGGCGGCTCCAGGCCGGCGAACAACGCCTTCATATCGGTTGTCGAAAAGAAAAATTCTCCGGTAACGATCTCCTCCTGCCCGTCTGGATGGCGGATAGTCGCCGATGATATTCGGCCATTTTCATGCTGCAGACCGATTACTTTCGTATTCATCACAATTTCGCCACCGGCGCTTTTGATCATCTCGACGACTTTGCGCCAGATATGGCCGGGGCCAAACTTGGGGTAAAGAAACTGCTCGATCAAGCTCGTTTCAGTATCTTTTTGTGCCAACGATGCCGGGCTCTTGAAGATGCTTTTGATAGCGTGACCGACGGCGCTCAGGAGTGACAGACCTTTGATCCGCTGAGCCCCCCATTCGGCTGATATTTCTTCACACGGTACGCCCCAAACTTTTTCCGTATAGTCCCTAAAAAAAGTGCTGTAGAGCTCATTGCCAAAACGATTGACGAAGAAATCGCGCAGGCTGGCTTCGGGTTTGATTTGGAACATGTTGGCATAGATGTAACTGAAGCCGATCTTCATCGTCGCAATAGGGCCCAACTTGACCAATGTACCGATGCTCAGTGAAATCGGATAATCGAACATCTTGCGGCGAAACAAAATGCGCGAAGTGCGAGCGCGGACCAACATCACATCATACACTTCGTCCGGGTTCGGTCCGTCAGCCGGAATATCGAGCCAGCGTTTTTTGTTTTGATAGCTGATTTCGATACGTTGTGCCTCACCAACCCCCTCGACATCATAAGGGCCCTGCAATGGCAGTATTTCATCCCACCACGACATCACCCGGTCGGATTTGGAGAAAAATCGGTGGCCGCCAATATCGATGCGATTGCCGTTATGTTCATGGGTCCGCGCGATGCCGCCGACATCGTCCGCCCCTTCATAGACAATCGGTTTTATATCTGTGCGGCGCAGTAATTCCAGCGCCGTTGTCAGCCCCGCAGGTCCACCGCCAATGATAATGGCGCGACGTTCACTCAAAACAATTCCCTCTCCATGATATGGCCCGAATCAAATAATATTGGCATATCCAAATCAATGACGCGAACGGGACTTTCAAAATCTTGCGAAATATCCAAATATGTCGCGACATTGACACGAATGAATGAATGGTTGGTTGATGAATAAATTATTGTCTGGATTGCGGGTCATCGAAGGTTCGGCCTTTGTCGCCGCACCGTCCGCGGGAATGACCATGTCGCAAATGGGTGCGGAGGTAATCCGCTTTGATCCGATAGGTGGCGGGCTTGATTATCGACGCTGGCCGGTTACCGATACCGGGACTAGCCTTTATTGGACTAGTTTAAACAAGGGCAAAAAATCCATTGCCCTGGACATCCGCAGTCCCGAAGGCCGCGAAATTGCACTTTCTTTAATCACTGCACCTGGACCAGATGCTGGTATTTTTCTCACGAATTTTCCTGCCGCCGGTTGGCTTGATTACGAAGCCCTGAAGAAACGGCGCGAAGATCTGATCATGGTCAATGTGAAGGGGGACCGCGATGGTGGCTCGGGCATCGACTACACGGTCAATTCTGCCGTTGGATTTCCGCTTGTCACCGGCCCGAAAGAACATGACGGACCGGTTAATCATGTGTTGCCGGCGTGGGATCTTTCGACCGGCCTGTATGCCGTCAACGGATTGCTGGCAGCGGAACGTCATCGCAGCCGCACCGGTGAAGGTCAGCTCGTTTCGGTTGCCCTATCAGACGTCGCCTTTGCAACTGCCGGGACGCTAGGTTATGTCGCGGAGGCGCAAATCAATGGGGCAGAGCGGGCCCGTGGCGGGAACGATTTGTACGGCTCTTACGTGCGGGAGTTCCGCACGCGTGATGGCCGCGACTTGGTCATCACGGCCTTGACGCCGGGACATTGGAAGGCTTTGGTCAAGACCCTGGATATGGGCAACGCAGTCGCTGAGATCGAGCAGCAAACCGGTCTTGATTTGAACAAGGAAGGTGCGCGCTACGAGGTTAGAACTCAAATTTCCGATCTCGTCGAAGCTTGGTGTTCGAGTCACGATTATTCTGACGCCGACAAGTCGTTGACGGATGGTGGTGTGCTTTGGGGGCCATATCGTACGTTTAGTGAAGCTTTGGAGAAGGACTGGCGGTTTTCAACAGAGAACCCGGTCTTTCAGGACGTCGAACAACCGGGCGTCGGTACATATATGATGCCGGGTCTGCCGATGGATTTTTCCGCTTCTCCGCGCGATGACGTGCGCCCGGCGCCACTGTTGGGTCAACACACGGACGAAATACTCGCGGACGTCTTAGGCCTGTCAGGTGGCGAAATCGGGCGCCTGCATGACAGTGGTACCGTTGCAAGTGCAAAGAATTAGAGGAACAGGATTAGAATGACAGAGATAGACTACCGCGACTGGATTGGTTCGCGCGAAGAAGCGGAAGATATTATTTCGCTGAACATGTGCCGGCAAATGGCGGCGACGCTGGATGAGACGGAGACGGAATTTCGTGACGGCGATCCGCTGCCGCCGATGTGGCATTATTGCTTTTTTCTCAACAATGCCCTGATGCGAGAGATCGGCCCAGATGGCCACCCCAAGCGCGGCGGGTTTTTGCCGCCGGTGGCTTTGCCGCGGCGGATGTTTGCCAATGGAACGCTCCATTTTCGTGCTCCGATTGCCATTGGCGCTAAAGTGCGTCGGGTTAATGAAGTAACGTCGGTCGAACAAAAACACGGTAAATCCGGCGAGTTGGTTTTTGTAACGGTACAGTCGAATATTTATGCGGGCGACACGCTCTGCCTCGAAGAAACGCAAAGTTACGCTTATCGTGAAATGGGCGCACCGAACCCGGCGCCACAGCCATTGGACGAATGGCCGGAGCTTGCGGAAGGGACCTGGATGCGGGAGATCATACCAGGACCGGTGTTATTGATGCGTTATTCAGCGGTCACCTTCAACGGCCACCGAATTCATTACGACCGGCCTTATACGCTGGAGGAAGAGGGTTATCCTGGCCTGCTTGTGCAAGGACCTTTGATCGCAACCTACATGTCGGAACTCGTACGCTTGAATTCCAAACGGGAAATGAAGAGCTTTAGTTACAGAGCGTTAGCACCAATTTTTGACACAGGCCCATTCCGGGTTTCAGCTAGAGATCAAAACGATAATTCATTGGCATTGCAGGCGATCCGCTGCGACGGTCAAATTGCCCAACAGGCGACAGCGGTGCTTGTTTGAGGTCTACCAAACGCCGAACAAATAACCGCGCTTTTTAGCCGAACCAGTGCGTTTCGCAATGTCCGCTTCTGACATCGTGCTGCGAATTGGTCTGGTGCGCAGCCATTTGAACAATCGTTCATGCAATTCAGCGCGAATATCACCATGTTCGTCGCTTTCGCCCAAATCGTTCAATTCCTCTTCATCGTTTTGCATGTCGAACAATTGCGGACGGCAGCTTTCGTAGAAGACATATTTCCAGTCCGTTGTCCGTACCATAAAGGCGCGGCATTCATGCGGCTCTAGCCCCATTTCCCAGCGCGCTTTTCGGATCGCGAATTCACCTTCGCTGAACGCGGCATCGCGCCAATGTTCTGGTTTTTTATTGCTTCTGATCAAAGGTAGCAGCGACAGACCTTCAAGGCGATGTGGCTGTAAATCTGCTTCCACAACATCGAGGAATGTCGGGATCAAGTCGATAAGTTCCGCCATTTCATCTTTTTTGCGGCCACGGCTGATATCCGCAGCCGGATCAGGATCGTAAATTATCAGCGGTACGCGGGAGGAAGGATCATGGAATAATTCCTTTTCTCCCAACCAGTGATCGCCCAAATAGTCACCATGGTCGCTGGTGAAAACGATCATCGTATCGTCCATGCGGCCGTTTTGTTCCAGGAACGCGATCAGTTTGCCGATGTGGTCGTCTATTTGTTTGATCAAGCCCATATAAGCGGGGATCACATGTTCGCGAATTTCGTCTTTGGAGAAGTTTTGGCTTTCCTCGTGGGTCATAAAGGCGGCATGCACGGGATGTGGATTTGTCCGTTCCGCCTCTGATTTCACCACTGGCAGAATATCGCCAGCACCGAACATATTGTGATAAGGCGCCGGTGCGATATAGGGCCAATGGGGTTTGATGTAGCTTAGGTGCAGGCACCATTTTTCGTCGCCACATTCGTCAATAAATTCCATCGCCCGCCGGGTCATGTAGGCGGTTTCGGAATCTTCCTCCTTCACCCGCGCAGGCAAGTGGGTGTTGCGCATATTCCAACCGCTGAGTACTTCGCCGTCCGGCCCGTCGACCGAATTGGCGAATGTGTGCCACGGGTTTTGGCCTTCATACCCTTTTTCTCGAAGGTAATTATTGTAGGCAAGATCAGGATTTAAGCTAATTTCTGGATGTAAGCCATCATCACGGTCATAGGGCTCGAAGCCGCATTGACTGATCAGAACACCTTGTTCGGAGACGGGATCAATCTGCAATCGCTCCATTCCTTCTTTGTCGGCAGCATGGTGGGTCTTGCCGATCAAGGTTGTTCGCAAGCCTTCGGCGCGCAGGTAATCCCCCATCGTCAGTTCTCCGACGCCCAGTGGCACATTATTGTAGGTCGACCCGTGGCTCACCATATAACGCCCGGTATAGGTCGACATGCGCGAAGGTCCGCAAATCGGCGACTGACAATAAGCGGTGGTGAACTGCACACCTCGTGCGGCCAAACTATCGATATGGGGTGTTTTTAATGTCGGGTGACCGTAGCAGCTTAAATAATCGAAACGCAGCTGATCGCACATGATGAATAAGAAATTCTTGACCTTGGCCATCGTCGAACCTTTTGTTCTAATTCACTAAGTCCTGAATGAATTTAGGCAGGACGAAGGCTGCTTGATGCAGCTCTGGAGTGTAATATTGCGTCCTCAAGCCGCTGTTGGCAAACCGTTGTTTTAGGGTCTTCCTTGATAGGGCCCGGTAGGCTTTGTCATCGGAACCCCAACCGCAGGCCATGACGCCACCGTAATAGGTTGGAACGGTCGCCAGATAGACGGCGAAATCATCAAAGACACTCCCAAAGGTTTGCTTTAACTTTCGCATACGGTCCGGTTCGACAGACGGCATTCCAGATTGCAGAGTGATTATCCCGCCGGGTGATAAACAACCTTTGCAGTCTTGATAAAATTTCCGGCTGAACAATTGATCGCCAGGCCCGCCGGTCGGGTCGGTGGAATCGACGATGATGACGTCGAAACGATCCAGGGTATCGCGAACAAAAGTCAAGCCGTCGCCGGCGATGTAATTTGCTTTCTCATGCTCGAAAGCGCCGGCATTGTGCTTGGGCAGATATTGCCTGCAAAGCTGCACCACATCCGGATCGATATCGACCATGGTGACCTGTTGCAAGCCAGGATGCATCAAGGCGTGGCGTAACATACTGCCATCGCCCCCACCGATTATCAGGACATTTTCGACCGCACCATGGGCCAGGATGGGGACATGGGCGAGCATCTCGTGATAGATGAATTCGTCAGCTTCGGTGGTTTGGATGATGCCGTCTAGTGCAAGTACCCGACCCAAGGTCGCATTCTCGAAAATTTCGACTTTTTGATAAGGCGTCTCACCCCGATAGAGCCATTTATCGACTTCAATGGTCAGGCCCCAATTGCCAGAATACACTTCAGTGAACCATTTCGCCATCTCAAGCTAACCTTCTTCGACCGCCTTATTGACGGTCGCAGGGAAGGCACCCTTCCACAAACCACGCTTTCGTTCTTTGGCGTTGGTTTCAATCTTTTGGTATTTTTCGGGTGCGGTTTTTGCCGCCCGTCCCCAACCGGTATAGATCATGCCTTCGCTGAGATTGTAACCACCGGCGGTGCAGTTGGCGTTCCAGACATTCGCGGATTTCGGCTGCAGTATGGTGCAACTCACATCGACACCGGCGGTCAAGTCCTGCAGACCGGTTTTTGCCACCAGACCGCAATCAATCTTGCGATCCTGGAACGCGCAGGTATCGCCAGGCCGTGGTGTATGGACATCGGTCAACCAGAGGGTTTTTCCATCTACGATCAAGGTCTGCGCATCCAGAATTTCCGGTTTGCCTTTCACTTCCGCCGCCATAACCGAAGCAGGAAGCAGCCATGCGAGAATTCCCGCCACAGCAAATAATCTAATCATTTGAACCCCATGCGACAAAATGTGGATTTTCGAATTCAGGTTTGCCATAGCGCATCGGTTGATTATCCAACGTCGTCACCCGTCCACCGGCACAAGCCAGAACAGCGTGACCGGCAGCGATGTCCCATTCCATCGTGCGTCCCAAGCGTGGATAAATATCGGCATCACCACGGGCAACAACACAGAACTTCAAACTGCTGCCAGCGTCTCGGGTGTCCTTTATGTTGTACTGATCAAGATATGTATCCGTCTCAGGACTGCGATGCGAGCGGCTGACCATTGCGACCATGCCGTCGTCGGCGCATTCGCGTACATTGATTTTTCGCGCTTCGCCTCCGTCTTCTTCAAGCATTGCCTGACCAGGCCCGGCGGCAGTGAATATCCAACCTTTGGCTGGAGCAAATACCACACCGATGGCTGGTTCACCGTCACGGATCAAGGCGATATTGACGGTAAAGTCGCCGTTGCGATTGACAAATTCCTTGGTCCCGTCCAATGGATCAACAAGCCAAAATTCCCTGCTTGCTGAGATATCCGGAATATCTCCGGCGGCCACCATTTCTTCCGCTACGATGGGAATGTCCGGCGCTATGACCTTCAATCCGGCGATAATAATTGCTTCGCCCTTTTCGTCTGCTTCGGTGACGGGGGAATTGTCTTCTTTGCCGCGCACTTCGAAATCGGTGTTGTAGATTTCCATGATCGTGGCGCCTGCGTCCAAGGCCAGTTGGCGAATGCCGCTTGCGAGTTCCTGATCGGTTTTGGCTGTCATTGTCTTTATCTCCCGCCCGCCACGTCTATTATGCTGTCCGTAACGTAGGAGGCTTTTTCGGAGAGTAGCCAAAGGGCAGTTTCGGCGACTTCTTCAGCGGTTCCGGCACGTCCAATTGGTACGCTCGGTCCTAAAGTCGCGACCCGGTCGCCGTTTTCCATGCTGGCGTGAATATCTGTATCGATGATGCCGGGGCGAATGGCGTTAACTCGAATACCTTGTTCGGCCACTTCCTGCGCCAAGCCGTGATTGAAGGTATCGATTGCGCCTTTCGACGCGGCATAATCAATAAAGGCACCACCACCGCCCATGCGCGCGCCAACGGACGACATATTTACGATCGCACCGCCTTTGCCACCGGTCGCCGTCGACATCCGTGCCACGGCTTCTTTAGCACAGATGATCATGCTGGTGATATTGACGGCCCATAAATGGTTCAGCCAGTCCTCTTCCAAGCGACCGATTGGACCATTTGGCCCGACAATACCGGCATTGTTAATGAGCGCGTCCAAGGTGCCAAGTTCGCTATCGACGGTGTCAAATAGACGGGCTATTTCAGATTGTTTTGAGACATCGGCTTGCACCGTGATCGCGCGTTGGCCGGCATTCTTGACATCATTTGCGACAGCTTCGGCGCTCGCTTGATCGCTGACGTAATTAACACAAACATCGTAACCATTGGTGCCGGCGAGACGGGCACATGCGGCCCCAATTCCGCGACTGCCGCCAGTTATTATTAGGACTTTCGACATACAAATACTCCTGATTGACGTCGCCGCTAAGGAACATTTCGAAGGTGCGTTGGTCAAGCCACAAAAAGTTATTTCGATAATTCTAGAAATATAGTTGACATGCTTAATTTGGAACCCTATTTTGGTTTCATGGAACAGAATAATGAAATCTACAACATCGCTGCCAAGTTGGAAGCACTCGGAAACGAGACCCGGCTGCAGGTATTTCAGTTATTAGTGACTGCCGGTCATTCGGGATTGCCGGTTGGATCTATTCAGAAATCGCTGGATGTCCCTGGATCTACATTGTCGCATCACATTTCCAGGTTGGTGTCCGTCGATCTAGTTCGGCAAATCCGGGAAAGTCGCAGTTTGATCTGCTGTGCGAATTTTGATGCCATGAACGATGTCATAGGATTTCTGACACATAATTGCTGTGCGATGGAGGATGCGGCGGATGACTGAGATTACCGGAAATACAAACGCTGGCCTTAATTGGATCAAGAAGATTGATCGGCTTTGGTTATTGATCGGCGGGGCGCTTTTTTCAGGCGCGCTTATCGATCCGGCGCAGACTGTGACATCGCTAATTTTTCTCGGCAAGGCGGCGATTAGCGTTGCGCCATTCTTGCTGCTGGCGATTGGGATTGCCGCCTGGACAAAAGCCACCGGCGTCGACAGCTTGATCGCCAAGGTATTTCAAGGCCATCAATATCAGATGATCATTGCCGCCGCCTTGTTTGGTGCCTTGTCGCCGTTCTGTTCCTGCGGCGTCATTCCTTTCATCGCGGCTTTATTGGCTATGGGTGTCCCCTTAGCGCCTGTGATGGCATTTTGGTTGGCGTCGCCATTAATGGATCCACAGGCATTTTTACTTATTTCCAGCGCCATCGGCATAGAGTTTGCGATTGTGAAAACACTTTCGGCGGTGTTCTTTGGATTGTTGGGTGGTTTTGCAACCCACGCTGTCGTCGGGCTGGGCTGGTTTGCCGATCCCTTGCGTCGTGAAGCGGTGAGCAGCTGCGGCGCGCCAAATGTTGGCAAGACCAACATCCACTTGCGGTTCTGGAATGACGACGAACGGCGCAGTGCATTTGGTTCTGAATTCCTCAAGACCACTTTGTTCTTGGGCAAATGGTTGACGTTAGCTTTCCTGCTTGAAAGTTTGATGGTCGCTTTTGTCCCTGCAGACGCCATAGCCGGGTTGTTGGGTGAGGGGCAGGCGGCAGCGATCCCGTTAGCGACTTTGGTTGGCGTGCCGGCGTATTTGAACGGTTTCGCCGCTATCCCGCTGATCGCCGGTTTGATTGATTTAGGGATGAGCCCGGCCGCTGGTATGGCTTTCATGACCGCAGGCGGCGTGACTTCTTTCCCGGCTGCTATCGCGGTATTGGCGCTGGTGCGAAAACCGATTTTTGTCTGGTATCTGGCGCTCGCCTTAGTCGGATCGATGGTCGTTGGGTTTGCTTATGAATTCTATCTGATTTGAGCAACAAAACCTTGGTTTTCTGCTAGTTTCGCCCCATAGTGCGGCGATGAAAGAATTCCAAGTCAGCCCCAATCCGGATGATCCAAAGCTCAGTGAAAAACTGCGGGGTATTGATCATGACGGGCAGCCTATTGAAGCTTCTGTCGTCGTTGAGCGACCGCTAACGCTATATCTAAATAGTCAGGAAATCGTCACCATGATGACGATTGGCGATCATCCAGAATATCTGGCGCTCGGCTATCTGCTCAATCAAAACATGTTGTCGGCCGACGATAAGATTTTGAGTGTCGACGTCGATGAAGAGCTTAATGTTGCCGTTGTCAGAACCGCCGATGAAACGGATTTTGAAGACCGTTTGCGTAAAAAAACACTGACATCCGGTTGCGCCCAGGGGACGGCTTTCGGCGATCTCATGGAACGATTTGACGAGATCAAGTTGCCGGCGGCAGCGCGATTAAAGACCTCCTGGATTTACTCCCTCAGTCGTAAGATTAACCAACGACCCAGTCTTTATCTCACTGCCGGTGCGATCCACGGCTGTGTGTTGTGTGAAGAAGATCGCCCGCTTGTCTATATGGAAGATGTCGGTCGGCACAATGCGATCGACAAAATTGCCGGTTGGATGTTTCAAAGCAAAGTGTCGCCAAAAGGTAAGATTTTTTACACGACCGGCAGATTGACTTCGGAAATGGTGATCAAGACCGTCCAGATGGAAATCCCGATCCTGATTAGCCGGTCCGGTTTTACCGCATGGGGCGTTGAATTGGCGCGCCAAGCCAATCTGACCTTGATTGGGCGGGCCAAGGGGAAGCGGTTTGTCTGTCTCGCCGGTGAAGGCCGGTTGCAGTTCGATACAAACCCCAACGATGTCCAGGATGAAGATAGTCGGCACCAGCGCAAGGCGGGAGTAGGACGTTGAAGCGCTCTGAACCGACTACAATATTGGGCGTCATTTTGGCGGGCGGACAATCCCGTCGCATGGGCGGCGGCAACAAATCTGTGATGGAGCTGGCTGGCAAACCGTTGATCGCCCATGCGATAGACCGGGCCGCACCGCAGGTGGATGGCCTGATCATCAATGCTAATCACAGTAAGGATAATCTGTTGCCTTATGCTTTGCCAATCATTCCCGACTTGATCCCCGACTATGCTGGACCGTTGGCGGGCATCCTTAGCGCCATGATTTGGGCCCGGGAAAATGTACCGTCGGCGATTTGGGTGGCGAGCTTCCCAACCGATGCTCCATTTTTACCGGAAGATTTAGTGACCCGGCTGTTGGCGGCGATCTGTGATGACGATACACGACTTGCTTGTGCCTCATCGAAAGGTCGGACCCATCCGGTCATTGGCCTTTGGCCGGTTTCCTTGGCCGACGACCTCATGTCAGCGATGCGGGATGAAGATATTCGAAAGATCGATGTTTGGACCTCACGCCACCCGATCAGTGAAGTTTCCTGGCCAACAGACCCGATTGACCCGTTCATGAATATCAATAGCAAAGAAGACTTGGAAGTCGCGAGCACGCTCTTGTCCGATCGCTAGGCCGCGGCCACTTTGACGGCGCAAAATTTCATTTCGGCGATCTTGCCATCGGGATCGAGTGCATCGTTCGTAAGCAAGTTCGCCGCTGCTTCGGCAAAACAGAAGGGGATGAAGATCATGCCGCTTTGCACGCCGGCGTCAGCCCGGGTTTTTAACGTAATCTTCCCTCGCCGACTTGAAACATTTACCACCGCACTTGCTTCGATACCGATCGCTTCCAAATCCTTGGGGGCCATGTGGACAACGGGTTCCGGTTCGATTTGATCTAATACCTGTGCCCGTCTTGTCATGGCGCCGGTATGCCAGTGTTCCAATAACCGCCCAGTTGTCAGAATCATCGGAAACTCTTGGTCAGGCATCTCATCCGGTGAGATGATCTCCGTCGGCACAAATTTACCCCGGCCATTGGCGGTGGGAAATCCATCGCCAAAAATAACCGCTTCACCCGGATCGCCTTCTTTGAGGCAGGGATAGGTGACCGCGTTTTCACGTTCCAAGCGTTCCCAGGTAATCCCGGCAATCGACGGCATTACGGTCCGCATCTCGTTGAAGACTTGATCGGGGCCATTGTAATTCCAGTTTAGATCGAGGCGCTGTGCCAGCTGTTGGATAATTTCCAGATCCAAGCGCGCTTCGCCGGGCAGCGGCAACGCCTTTCGGCCGATTTGCACCTGTCGATTTGTGTTGGTAACCGTGCCATCTTTTTCCGGCCAGGCGGACGCCGGCAATACGACATCGGCAAAACACGCGGTCTCGGTTAGGAAGATATCCTGAACCACTAAATGCTGTAGCTTTGCCAGCGCGGCACGCGCATGCGACACATTTGGGTCTGACATTGCCGGGTTCTCACCCATGATATAAAGACCTTTGATGTGATCGTTATGGATCGCATCCGTGATCTCTACCACCGTAAGACCAGGATTTGGGTCAAGTTCGGCGTCCCACGCTGCTTCAAACTTCTGCCGGACGGTGGGATCGCCAACTGGGCTATAGTCTGGGAATACCATCGGGATCAGACCAGCATCCGAAGCACCTTGCACATTATTTTGACCACGCAACGGATGTAGTCCGGTGCCAGGGCGACCAACCTGGCCAGTCATTAAAGCAAGCGAAATCAAGCTCCGGCAATTGTCGGTGCCATGAACATGTTGCGACATGCCCATGCCCCAAAAAATAATGGCGCGCTGGGCGTTCGCGTAAGCCCGGGCCGCATCGCGAATATCGTCTGCCGGCACACCACAAATATCGGCCATTTTTTCCGGTGAAAATCTTTCCAGATGTTGGCTGAGTTCTTCAAATCCTTCGGTATGCGCTTGAATATACTGCTTGTCGGTCAGGTCTTCTTTAATGATGACATGCATCATCGCGTTTAGGAGTGAGACGTCGGCGCCACCATTTTCTTGCAGCATCCAAGTTGCGTAGCGACTTAGTGCCTGGCCGCGTGGATCGATAACGATCAACGTCGCGCCATTCTTAACTGCTTGCTTGATGAAGGTCGCCGCGACCGGATGATTAACCGTCGGGTTTGAGCCGATCACAACAATTACGTCCGACAATATCGCGTCCGTGAACGGAGCCGTAACGGCGCCGGAGCCGATCGTTTCCATCAACGCTGCAACAGAAGAAGCGTGGCAAAGCCGGGTGCAGTGGTCGACATTGTTAGTCCCAAAACCGGTACGCACAAGTTTTTGAAATAAATATGCTTCTTCGTTCGAACCTTTGGCGGATCCGAAACCAGCTAATGCGTTGCCGCCGTCGCGCTCACGAATTTTGACAAAACCTTGCGCCGCCATATTCAAGGCTTCTTCCCAGGAAGCTTCGCGAAAATGGCTGAGTGGGTTGGCCGGGTCGATCCCCACATCGGACTTTGGAATACCATCTTTACGGATCAAGGGTTTGGTCAAGCGCTCTGGATTATGGACATAGTCAAAGCCGTAGCGACCTTTGACACATAATTTTCCCTGATTGGCTGGGCCGGGATTGCCGATAACTTCAGCTATTTTATCGTTTTTGATGCGATAGGTTAACTGGCAACCGACGCCGCAATATGGACATATGGAATCGACTTCGCGGTCTACTTTTTCACGCGCGAGATTTTGCGTCGACATCAAAGCACCAGTTGGGCAGACTTGTACGCATTCACCACAGCCGACACATGAACTCGCGCCCATTTCAGCATCAAAATCGAAAGCGATCTTGGTATCAGCACCGCGCCCAGACATAGCGATAACGTCGTTCACCTGTACTTCGCGGCACGCCCGGACGCAGAGACCGCAATGGATACACGCACTCAGATCGACGGATATCGCCGCATGGCTGGTATCCGCTTCTTGCCTATCGCCACCCGGGAGACGGCTGGTATCGATACCCATGCTATCGGCCCATTGCCAAAACTGCGAATTCGGGTCCGGGCAGGTCTCGCGGTCCGGTTGATCTGCCAGCAACATTTCAATGACCATTTCGCGGGCTCGGCGGGCCCGTTCATTCGCTGAACTCACTTTCATGCCGGCTGTCGGGGTGCGAATGCAAGAGGCCGCTAGAACGCGCTCGCCTGCGATCTCAACCAAACAGGCTCGGCAATTGCCGTCCGGGCGATATTCCATGGCGTCGGTGTAACAGAGATGCGGAATTTGCGTGCCCAATCGACTGGCGGCTTGCCAAATCGTCTCATCCTGCTTCGCTTCGACAGTGACGCCGTCTAGTTCAAATGTGATTTTCTCTGTCATGCGATGTCCTCGCGAAAATAACGGATGGCGCAATGAATAGGATTTGCTGCCGCCTGTCCTAGGCCACATATCGATCCATCTGCCATCACATTTGCAATGTCGTCCAGTAAATCAATGTCCCAGTTTTTTTCCGCCATCAGAGTGACCGCTTTTTCGGTGCCAACGCGACATGGCGTGCACTGCCCGCAACTTTCCTCGGCAAAAAAGTGCAATAAGTTTTTGACAACGAATTTGATATCATCGGCTTGGGACAAAACGATTACGGCCGCCGATCCGATCAGCCCTCCATATTCTTCCAATGTGCCAAAATCCAAAGGTACATCGTCAAGACGGGCGGGCAAGACGCCGCCGGACGCGCCGCCCGGCAGATATGCCTGGAAAGTATGGCCATCCGCCATTCCACCACAATGTTTGTCGATTAATTCGCGTACCGTAATGCCTGCAGGTGCCAACTTGACACCAGGTAGCCGGACACGCCCGGATACGGAATAACTTCGCAAACCGTTTTTCTGTTTTTCATCTGGGCCGATTTGCCAACTGGCACCATCCCTAATCGCGTCCGGCACCCAATATAGCGTTTCCAAATTGTTGATCAACGTTGGTTGACCAAACAAGCCGATTTGAGCCGGGAAGGGAGGTTTATGACGGGGTAGGCCGCGCTTGCCTTCCAAACTTTCAAGTAAAGCGGATTCTTCACCGCAGATATATGCCCCGGCGCCCCGGCGAAATATTACCGGGCAGTGAAGGAAACCCGCCGCCTCGACATGCTTCAACTCGCATTCAAGAATTGCACGCAAATGTGGATACTCGTTTCTAATATAGAGATATATCTCGACCGCCTCGATCGCCCAAGCAGCGATCAGCATGCCTTCGATAAATTGGTGCGGATTAGTTTCAAGATAAAATCGATCTTTGAAAGTCCCGGGTTCACTTTCGTCACCGTTCACGACCAAATAACGCGGATTGGGCTCCGCCCTAACGAAGCGCCATTTCCGTCCGGCTGGAAATCCTGCACCCCCTAAGCCACGAAGGTTGCTGTCATCGATCGCTGTCACGACGTCCTCGCGATCTTTGAGATTGTTAATGCAGTTCGCAAGTAACTCGTACCCGCCGCTGTTTTTGTAATCGGAAAAGGAAATATAATTATCACTGTCGCCTGCTTGGGTCGGAGTTTTCAACGCTGCTTTTACCTTTGCCAAATTGGCTTGGTCAACGTATTGACGTCCAATACCAACAGAAGGGGCACATTCGCAGCGACCAAGGCACGCCGTACGTTCTACACGTACGGTCTCCGACAGGCTGCTTTGTAGTTCGATTGCCAATTTGTCCGCGCCCGCCATTGCACAAACTAGGCTGTCACAAACATGAATAGTGACTTCTTTGGCTTTTATTTCATCTTCATCGGTAACGTGAAACGCGTGATAAAAAGTGGCAACTTCATAAACCTCGGCCTGCGATAGCCTCAAAATTTCCGCTAATGCCGCCAGATGATTTAACGTGATTTGACCGAAATTGTCCTGCAAAGCATGAAGATACTCGATCAATAGCGAAGCGTCGCAAGGCGTCTGCCCTAACAATGCGCGCACGCTGGCAATGTCTTTTGACTTGGCTTGCCTACCTTTCAAGCCGACCAGCGCTTTCCCCTTGCTGCGGCCGGGATTTCGCCCAAACTCAATTTTGGTCATCTTCTGGGTTCCGCTTCTTGGATTTCTCAACTGGCCGCAAACATTACCCGAATTGTCTGTGAAACGTAGGAAAATGTTGATACGAATTCGGGCCGACCGTACTAATTTTACAGAAATAATGCATAAGGTTATGCTGAACTGTGAAAGACTAGTTTGCCAGAGACGACCTCGTTCTGTCTAAAATCTCTGTTTCAAAAGTTTTGAGTGGATAATAAATGCGTGAAATCGATTTAGTCGGCTTGGTTTGTTCAAGACTTTGCCATGATCTGATCAGCCCCGTCGGCGCATTACACAATGGATTGGAAGTGCTTGCAGAAGACGATGATCCGGATATGCATGAAAGCGCGATCGAATTAATGTCGAGTAGCGCCGTCTTGGCCATCAACCGGTTGAAATATTACCGTTTGGCCTTCGGTGGCTCCGGCGGGTCTGAATTTGGCATTGGATTAGTTGATGCACGCGCAGCTGTAGAAGTATTTTTTGAAGGCGGCCGTGTTTCTGTCAACTGGTCGGATAAATATGCAAGGCCGGATCTGGAACTACCAAAGTCCTGGGTCAAACTACTTCTTAATATGGTCCTTGTTGTTGGCGAAGCGATGCCTCGCGGCGGAGAGCTGACCATTGAAGTTGCAGCATCTGCAAATCAAAACCATAAACTAGTTGTTTCGGCTGCTGGCGAGAAAGCGACACTTGGCGACAACATTGACCAGGCACTGCGTAGTGCACCCATTGATCTGGAGATAATGCCAAAACTGGCACCGGCGGTACTTGTTGGCTTATTAGCCAAAGAAATCGGCGGAAATATCGGAATTGTTTCCGAACTTGGCAGCGTAACGGTAGAATTTTTTCTATAAAATTTGATTACTTCCCGTGTCCCCCTCGGGATTTTACACGATCTTAACTAATTTCGGCGAAGTTTATCCTGTTAGTCGTCAACAACAGGCCAGCAATGTATGTTGGTTGGTCGTGTACCGAATGATTTTCGGAATATCCGTTTAGGGCGGGGAAATATTATGGATGAACTACTAAGTGAATTTTTGACCGAAACATCGGAAAGCCTTTCGATGCTGGATGGTGAGTTGATTAGGCTTGAAAAAGAACCTGATGATCCAGGATTAATCGACAACATCTTTCGCCTGGTCCATACGATCAAGGGCACGTGTGGGTTCTTGGGATTGCCGCGCCTTGAAAAAGTTGCGCATTCTTCCGAAAATGTCCTCGGCAAAATCCGCGACCACGAATTGGTGGTGACACCGGAAGCCGTTTCACTCATTTTAGAATCGCTCGATCAAATCAAGGACTTATTGGCCGTCCTCGAAGAAACCGAAGCAGAACCGGCAGGCGATGATTCGGATCTCATTCTCCGCTTAGATACCTTGGCAGTTGGCACGATTGCTGCGGCGCCGTCGGATGAAGCTGAAGTCGTTCCGGCACCGGAAGTTGAAGCAGAACCGGAGCCAGTTTCCGACGCTGTGGTTGCACCGGTAGCCGGCTTTGATGACGCTCTAGGCCGTGATTTGAAAGCTGGTGAAGTAAGCTTGGCTGAATTGGAACGCATATTCCAAGAAACAGAATCCGATACACCGGCGCCAGAAGTAGAGGTGTCGCAATCATCTTCTGAAGAAACAAAAAAAACTGCAGCTAAGGAGAAACCAATTGCTGCCGAATCGTCGGTTGCGAACCAAAGTATCCGAGTTAGTGTCGATTTGCTCGAAAATCTGATGACAATGGTAAGCGAGCTTGTTTTGACGCGAAATCAGCTGCTGCAACTTGTCCGCGGTCACGTCGACAGCGAATTCCAAGGTCCGTTACAACAACTTAGTCACGTCACAACCGAGTTGCAGGAAGGCGTAATGAAAACCCGGATGCAACCGGTAGGGAATGCCTGGGCGAAACTACCACGTATTATCCGTGATCTCAGTCACGAACTTGGCAAGAAAATCGAACTTGAAATGATTGGCGCTGATACTGAATTGGATCGTCAGGTGCTGGAGCTTATCAAAGATCCGCTGACCCATATGGTGCGGAATTCTGCCGATCATGGTCTAGAAGGCCCTGAAGAACGCCTTGCGGCGGGCAAAGGGGAAACTGGCAAGGTTGCCCTAAACGCCTATCACGAAGGTGGTCATATTCTGATCGAAATCCAAGACGATGGTCGCGGCATCAATGTTGAGAAAGTTCGCCAGAAAATCATCGAGAAGGGATTGGCGCCAGAATCTGAAGTGGAAGAAATGACGCCTACGCAAATTCAGCAGTTTATTTTCAATGCTGGTTTTTCAACGGCTGCAGAAGTGACAAGTGTTTCCGGCCGCGGTGTCGGTATGGACGTTGTGCGGACCAATATCGAAAAAATTGGCGGTACTGTTGATTTGAAATCGGACGAAGGCAAAGGTTCTCTATTCACCATCAAAATACCTCTGACCTTGGCAATCGTCTCAGCCTTGATTGTGGAATGCTGCAAAGAACGTTTTGCTATTCCGCAACTAAGCGTTATCGAACTGGTGCGCGCCTCTAAGGATTCTGAGCATCGCGTGGAAATTATCAACAATACCCCTGTACTTCGTATCCGCGATCGCTTGCTGCCATTGATATATCTAGGAGACGCTTTGAAATTGAATGGTGCGGACGAAGCCAAGCTGGAAGGTGATTCAGAGGTCTTTGTTGTCGTCACCCAGGTCGGAAACTACACCTACGGTGTTGTCGTCGACCAAGTTTTCGACACAGAAGAAATCGTTGTAAAACCGGTTGCGCCAATTTTGCGCGATATCTCTTTGTTCTCAGGCAATACCATCCTTGGTGATGGTAGTGTGATCATGATTCTTGATCCAAATGGTATTGCAACAGCAACTAGCGACGCTGTTGTTGCCGAACATCACGCAGAAGAAGAAACGCAACAACTAGTTGCCGCCGACAATGAAGCCGTCGCGTTGCTTGTGTTTCATGCCGGTTCCAGCGAACCGAAAGCCGTTCCGCTGTCCCTCGTGGCGCGCCTCGAAGAAGTCGACGTGACGTCCATCGAAATGTCGAACGACAAGCAAGTTGTCCAGTATCGCGGCAAATTGATGCCACTTGTGAAAATCGACGACAGCTATGAAATTCGTACCGAAGGGCGCCAACCAGTGTTGGTGTTCTCAGACAATGATCGCAGCATGGGTTTGGTTGTTGACGAGATTGTCGATATTGTGGAAGACGAGCTCGACGTCGAAATAGCCTCCAGGCGGACGGGTTTCCTCGGCAGTGCGGTCGTCGCTGGGAATGCCACTGAAATGGTGGATGTGGGGCACTATTTGACCCAAGCATTTACGGATTGGTTTGGCCGTGAAGAACTGGTCGGTTTCGGTGAGGAATCAAAAAGTCGCTTGCTTCTTGTCGACGATAGCCCATTTTTCCGCAATATGTTGACGCCTTTATTGCAAGTCGCCGGTTACAAAGTGACGACGGCAAACGATCCCATGGAAGCGTTGGATATGCGAGAGCGAGGTCAAAAATTTGACGTCATCGTTTCCGATATTGAAATGCCCAATATGAATGGCTTTGAGTTTGCAGAAGCGATCAAGATGGATACCAAGTGGGACCAAATTCCGTTGATTGCCTTAACTTCACATACATCCGCGAGTGACTTTGAACGCGGAAGAGAAGTTGGATTTACAGACTATGTAGCGAAGCTGGATCGTGATGCTTTGCTGAAATCCCTTTCACAATCAATTGTCTCGAGTGGAGCGAAAGCATGACCCAGGATTTTGACCAACTCAATGGAAGAACAGACTCGCAAGAATATGTAACAGCGAGTATCGGCGGACAACTTTTTGGGATCGAGGTCTTGGCAGTGCAAGACGTTCTTGGGCCGCAAAAATTGGCATATGTGCCGTTAGCCCCAACGGAAATCGCCGGTGCGTTGAACCTGCGGGGGCGTATCGTAACTGCGATTGACTTGCGCCAACGCTTAGGGTTGGAAGCGGCTGATCGTGAGAAATCAATGAGTATAGTCGTCGATTTTCATGGCGAATTATACAGTTTTCTGATCGATAAGATTGGCGAAGTTTTGAGTGTTCCAACTGCAAGCTATGAACGTAACCCGCCGACTTTGGACGCACGCTGGCGCGAAGTATCGGCAGGCATTTATCGCTTAGATGGGAACCTATTGGTGGTGTTGGAGGTTTCTAGATTGCTCGCGTTCGCGAATGTGAGTGCCGCCGCATAAAGACGCGGGATTTAGTTCTATTGTTTGTGGAGAGTTCGAATATGAAGTCCTGCTTGGTTGTTGATGATTCTAAGGTAATTCGGATGGTTGCCAGGCGGATTCTAGAGTCTCTTGAATTCGAGGTCTTGGAGGCAGCTGACGGCCAGGAAGCGTTGCAGGCCTGTCAAGCAAGTATACCAGATGCCGTGTTGCTGGATTGGAATATGCCCATCATGAATGGAATCGAATTCTTGCAAGCACTACGCAGTACCAGCGGTGGTGATCAGCCGATCGTCGTGTTCTGCACGACTGAAAACGATATGGCGCATATTCAGGCGGCAATGGATGCCGGTGCAAATGAATATATTATGAAGCCGTTCGATCGCGATATTATTGAGACGAAATTCAATCAAGTCGGCTTGCTCTAATTGGGCTTCCGCGTACGATTTGTGGAGCTAGCCGGGCGTGTTGAATAATCCTACAAATTTTCCAGTTCGCGTTATGGTCGTAGATGATTCTGCGGTCATCCGCGGGCTTGTATCGCGATGGTTGGAAACCCAATCTGATATTGAAGTGGTGGCGTCTGCCGCCAACGGGCAGAAAGCAGTAGAAGACTATAGTGCACATGGTCCGGACGTCGTCGTGATGGACGTCGAAATGCCCGTGCTCGACGGCATTGAAGCATTGCAGAAAATTTTGGAAATCGATAAAGATGCCAAGATCATAATGTCGTCATCGCTGACCCGAAGAAATGCCAACATTAGTTTACGTGCTTTAGAGCTCGGTGCGTCTGACTATCTCACGAAGCCTATTGCGAAATCTGAATTGCACGACAAGGGTGGTTTCCAACACGATCTAGTTGAAAAAGTCCGAGCCCTAGGACAAGCGCGACGGTCGATCCGATCCACCCGACCAAATTCTTCGCCGCAACGCATGCCGTCCAAAGTAGCCCCGGCTGCAGCTATTTCGCGGCAACGTAGTGAAATAAACTATAAATCGCAATCTCTCGTGTCGCCGAAAATAATCGGGATCGGTAGTTCGACAGGTGGACCACAAGCATTGTTCGCTGTCTTCAAAAGCTTGAAGAGTATCGGCAAGGTTCCAATAGTTATTACCCAGCACATGCCGGCAACGTTTACGACGATTTTTGCTGAACATTTGGCACGGGCCTCAGGTTTGCCATGTCAGGAAGGACAGGATGGCGAAATCCTGCAAAACGGTCACATCTACATCGCGCCAGGCGATTATCATATGGAAGTGCGTAAGCAAGGGTCTAATCATACAATTAGCCTAAATCAAAACGACCAGGTGAATTATTGCCGTCCTGCGGTCGATCCAATGTTTTTCAGCCTCTCGCACTGCTTCGGCCCCGCTGTGTTAGGCGTCATATTGACGGGTATGGGTCAAGACGGTTTGAAGGGATCGGAAGTCGTATCTGCGAGCGGCGGCACGATTATTGCCCAGGACGAGGACACAAGCATTGTTTGGGGTATGCCTGGGGCGGTCTCGAAGGCTGGCTTGTGCTCGGCAGTCCTGCCGTTAGAAAAAATTCCGTCGGCAATTTCGAAAATCTATGAGGGGGGCCGATTATGAGGCCAGAAGATTTTCGACTTCTCTCGGATATATTGATGAAACGATCTGGGTTGGCTTTGAATGAAGATAAGATCTATTTACTTGAAAGCCGATTGACGCCGATCGCAAGAAAACTCGGCCTGGAAACCCTGGATGATCTAGTGACTGAAGTGCGGCGCACGAAGGCCGAACCGTTGCTCAAATCGATTACAGAAGCAATGACCACAAATGAATCGTTCTTTTATCGTGATGGCAAACCTTTTGAAATATTTCATTCCTATGTCCTGCCAAAGATGTTGGAAACGAGGACCAACAAAAATTTGAGAATATGGAGTGCCGCTTCATCCACCGGGCAGGAACCTTATACCCTGGCGATGATTCTTAAAGATGAAAAGATAAAATTAAATGGCTGGCGGACCGAAATCTTAGGCACGGATTTGTCAACGGAAGTATTGGAAAAGGCAAAAACCGGTATCTATTCGCAATTTGAAGTTCAGCGCGGCCTGCCAATCACGCAATTGATGAATTATTTCACGCAGGTTAACGAAAATTGGCAAATCGATTCAGCTATTCGGGCGATGGTGAAATACCGGGAATTCAATCTTTTGGACAGTTTTGCTTCACTTGGTAGATTTGACATCATTTTCTGCCGCAACGTCCTGATATACTTTGATCAACCCACAAAATCTGAGGTGCTCGGTCGCATTTCGAACATATTGACGGATGACGGATATCTGTTCCTTGGCGCAGCCGAAACGGTGATGGGTATCACGGATGCCTTGAAGCCCGTGGTTGGGCAAAGAGGCGTTTACGAAAAAGCCAAATGAAATCTTGAAAAATTGCCCGGTCCACGAAATCTCGATTTCAACGATCTTCACACAAAATTATAGCCGCACCGACATTGTCGATGCGGCTAAATTGTTCAGGCATTCGCAGACGATTTTACTTCGCTTGCGGTGTGCCGATCAGGCGGCGGCGGTTTCTTCTTGAGGATCGCGCAGGACATAACCACGGCCCCAAACGGTTTCGATATAGTGATCACCACCGGTTGCGGCGGAAAGTTTCTTACGAAGTTTGCAAATAAAGACGTCGATGATTTTCAATTCCGGCTCGTCCAGTCCGCCGTAAAGATGATTGAGGAACATTTCCTTGGTTAGCGTCGTACTCTTCCGCAAACTCAGCAGTTCCAACATGGCGTATTCTTTGCCGGTCAGATGCAGCGGTTGATCGTCGACTGTGACGCTGCGGGCGTCCAAATTCACAAGCAAACGACCGGTCTTGATCACCGATTGTGCATGCCCTTTTGAGCGGCGAACGATCGCATGGATGCGGGCAACCAATTCACGCTTGTCGAATGGCTTGGTGACATAATCGTCGGCTCCAATTCCGAGGGCGCGGACTTTGTCGTCCGGTTCTGCCATGCCAGAAAGAATGAGAATGGGTGTTTCAATCTTTGATGTTCGCAGGCTTTTCAAAACATCGTAACCGTGCATATCCGGCAAATTCAGATCGAGAAGGATTATGTCGTAATCATACAATTTTCCCAAATCCAGACCTTCTTCACCAAGGTCTGTCGTATAGATATTAAATCCTTCTGCGGAGAGCATGAGTTCGACGCTTTTTGCCAATGAGACGTCATCTTCAATAAGTAGCACACGCATTTTCTAATTCCCCAATCTAAACCTAATTGATCCCAAATCGTCGGTCTTATTAACATATATAGTTAATCTGAAAAGGTTAACAAAAAGCAAACAAGCGACAATTTTATTAACTTTTGAATCGATTAACCACCAGATTTATGAATTGTTTACGAATGCTCTGATAAAACGATTTAATGTTAGATCGTGAAACGGGCGACTTTTCTTGTCGCGCTAAATTATTAAGCCAATTGATCCTGTTAGTCGTCGCGCATGCAAACAACGATTGACGAAATCGAAGAACTGTCTGCACTGAAAATTTTCGGCACAGTTAGTTCTGTCCAAGGCTTGAGAATGGAAGTGTCCGGGATTGGGCGCGCCCTGAGCGTTGGCGCGCGATGCAATATCGAAACTAGAAATGGGCAGCTCTTAAGTGCCGAAGTCGTTGGCTTTCGCGGCGAAACGGCAATCCTAATGCCGTTTGGGCAGTTAGATGGCATTGGCGCCGGCTGCCGGGCTTGGTTGGCTGAGTTGGAACCGGTGGTCTATCCGGATCGGTCTTGGCTAGGACGTGTGATCAACGCCATGGGCCAACCAATCGATGGTAAGGGGCCATTGCAGCGCGGCCCAGTCGCGCATCCGTTGCGTGGCGCGCCGCTCCCGGCCCACGCGCGCAAACGCGTACAGGGAAAAGTCGATTTGGGCGTGCGCGCAATAAATACCTTCCTTACATGTTGTCTTGGTCAACGCATGGGCATATTTGCCGGTTCCGGCGTTGGCAAGTCGATATTGTTGTCGATGCTGGCCCGAAATACGGCTGCGGATATATCCGTGATAGGTTTGATCGGCGAACGCGGCCGGGAGTTACAAGAGTTCATCGAAGATGATCTGGGTGAAGAGGGGCTGCGTCGAAGTGTAGTAGTAGTAGCGACATCAGATGAGCCAGCTTTAATGCGGCGTCAATCGGCATATTTGACGTTGACGTTGGCTGAGTATTTTCGCGACCTCGACAAAAACGTCCTGTGCTTGATCGATAGTGTTACGCGATTTGCCATGTCGCAACGCGAAATCGGTTTGTCCGGCGGGGAGCCGCCGGCAAGCAAGGGTTATACACCTTCGGTGTTTGCGGAATTACCGCGATTGTTGGAACGGGCCGGACCAGGAACCGACGTAGGCACAATCACCGGCCTGTTCACGGTTTTGGTTGAAGGGGACGATCACAACGAGCCTGTAGCCGACGCGGTTCGAGCAATCTTGGATGGCCATATTGTCCTTGATAGAAACATTAGTGAACGTGGTCGTTATCCGGCGATCAATGTGTTACGTAGTGTCTCTCGAACCATGCCCGACTGTAACAGCGAAGACCAAAACCAATTAATTGGCTTTGCCCGACGTCTTATGGCGACATATGAAAATATGGAAGAATTGATCCGCCTGGGTGCCTATCGGGCCGGAAGTGATCCCGAAGTTGATGAGGCAATTCGATATCACGCCGCGCTAGAGGAATTTTTGTCGCAACGAAAAGACGAAGCAACCAATCTGGCTGATTGCTACGCGTTGTTAGCCGAGATTGTTGATTTTCGGGAGCCGGAGTCTTGAAACGTCGCGGTTTGAATGCGTTGATTCGGTTACATCGGCACGAATTGGATGAAAAGCGCCGGGAAATTGCCGACGCTGAAATAATACGCGAAGAAGTGGAAGAACGTCAAAACGCGCTAGGCGACGAATTTGCGAATGAGGTCGAATTGAGTAAGGTTCTGGAAAACATGCAAGGATTCTTTGGTGCTTACGCCCAAAAATTGATTCTACGGCGCGATGAATTGGATCATGAGCTGGCAGTTGCGAAAGATACTCTCGTCGGTATTCGTGACGAAGCGCGGGAGGTTTTTCAGGAAGCAAAAAAATATGAACTGACCGACGCACACCTTCAGAAAATGGAAGATGCCGAGAAAGCGCGACGCGATCAGATTGAACTTGATGAACTTGCGCTCAACATGCATCGCTTCTTTAAACAGGACGAAAGTAAACCGAACGAAAACTGAATTGCCTTAACCTTTTAAACTCAAACGTGACAGCAACCCTTCATTGTTCCAATTTGGTTTATTGTCTTCCAGGACCACGCCGTGTTGACCGTTCAAATCAATATCTGTGCGAAGCCAGCGCGGTACAAGTTGATTATTGAGATCATCCAAAATTGCCAGCGCCAAATCTTCCAGCGAACACCAATCTTCGACCCTGAGATCTTGCAGATACAGCGACAAACCGTCTGTTAATGTTAATACGTAGCGATCGGGAACATAGTGAAGAAGTAGGTTTGCTTTGACGGGCGGCGCGCCGGCGATCGATAACCCAGCCATAACCTCTCGCCTGATGATGACATAATCCAAGTCTAGTCGGTTATTGCGAAGTGTTTTAATGTCGTCGCGGCGCATCGGCAGGTATGATTGCGGGTTATTCATGAATACGTTCTCAGCTCGAAACAACTGTGGCAACTTTTCGTATATCGCGTGACACAGTGGTTGTTGGAAACCGACTAAGATAAGGTGTTTGTCGTCGAATGGCATCGCGAACTTTACTGTCACGACGGACGACGCCGGCCAATTCTGGTGATGATTTCAAGAAACTATTGCAGGCGCGTAACAATGTCTCGTAAGTGCGCCGCCCTTTCTCTAGGCTATCCGCCATGTTGACAATAACTTGTGGTTTGGAAGCGGGATCTAGGCGTGTGGCAATTTTAATAAAGGCGTAGGCGTCGGTTAACGATGTCGGTTCGTCAGTTGTCACTACATAGGTTTGCGATCCTTTCGGTAGTAGTCCGCGGACCGTCGTTTCGACGCCGGCTCCTAAATCAACGACAATGCGATCGAAAGTATTGGTGAGGGATATAAGTTCTCGACGCATTTCCCGAATTCGATTTCTGTTCAAATCCGCCAACACCCCGGAGCCAGAGCGGCCCGCTAAGACATAAAACCCGCCTTCCTTATAAGATGTTATCGCCTTTCTCATACTGAGTTTCCCCGAAACCACCTCAACAAGATCGTGTTCAACGTTTAGACCCAGTTGAATATCGACATTCGCCAAGCCAAGATCGCCATCAAAAAGTAACACCCTCTTACCATTTTGAGCCATTGCATGGCATAAACTGACTGAAAGCCAGGTTTTACCGACCCCACCTTTGCCGGAAGCGATGGTGACAATTTTTCTCGCCGCTGCCAGGCCCATTGGATGTGCTGTCGATCTTCGCAAATTTTCGCTCATTTGCTTTGTTCTCCATTCCTGTGCCGTCGGGTGATGGACAACTCGCCATTCCTTTCATCTGGATCTAAAATGATGAGGCGCGATAATGTCGATGGTCCGATGGTTTTAAGACCTTGGGCGATCGATGATGTAACGCTTATTTCGGAAATCGCTATGTTGGCGTTGTATGCGGCTGACAAAATTGAACCAATACGTCTGGTCGCGTCCAATCGGGTGATGATCATGCGACGGCATCCAATGGCGGCAAGCGATATCTGCCGCATCTTCTGGGTCACCACCAGCAGCAAGCACCAATACCGGTTCGACACGCGGATGTGCTAGAAAGCGCTGAAGGTCCGCCATTTCGCCTTCGTGGTATGAATTTGTTCCTGGTGTGTCGACAAACATGGCGACCTTGTCGCTCGCTAATTTGGCAATCGATTGAAATGACTTGTGTGAGGCAACCGTTACTAATTCCTGTTCCAGCACTTCCGTATAGCTTTTTAACTGTTGAACGGCCCCTGCTTTTACCGTGTCGGTCGTTGCAACCAAAATCTTCTGACCTTGTAGCGCTGCCCGCGCCACTAATTTTGCCGTGACGCTAGTTTTGCCGGATCCAGGTGGACCGACGAGTACAGTTATTCCCCGCGCCGGTTGTTCCAACGGCATGAAGTCAAAAAATTCATCAATTGCGCTTGCCAGCGCCGGAACCGGGTCCTCGCCGTCGAAGGCTTTGGTTGATCGCAATAATCCTAGGCCGGGATTTTCGGGTACGCCATGATAAACGAGTGCATCGAATATTGTGTCCTGGCTTGCGCATCTCTCAGGTTCCGTCACTCTAGTTTTACCAGGTTCTGGTTCGCGAAATTCTTCAAACAATTCTTCGTCCGCACGTGGCGAATCGAGTGCCGCCATTACCTGAACACCGCGCCCACGTTCAGAATGATGCGTCGATAGAATAATGGCGTCGGGTCCCAATTCGTTGCGAACCAATTGCATGACTTCTTTCATCGTCGGTGCTGAAAAGGATTTGAGTTTCAAGATTGCCTACGCGATTAGACTTGTGAGAGCGTGCGGATGCGGGCGTGCGGATGAATTTCATTTTGCGAAATAACAGTCGTTACGGGTCGGAACCGCTCAACCACCGAACGGACGTAGGGGCGAACTGCGGGACTGGTCAATAGTGCAGGGGCCTCACCTTGGCCAGCAAGGTCGTCAAATACACCGCGAACCCGAGTGATAAAATCTTGTAGCTTCGACGGCGCCATTGCAAGTTGCTGATCGTCACCTTTACCGACAATCGACTCGGCGAAATTCTGTTCCCATTCCGGCGACAACGTCACCAAAGGAATATTGCCAGATGTATCTGATATGGCGTGGCATATCTGGCGGGCCAAACGAGAACGCACATGTTCGGAGATAAGAACAATATTCTGCGTGTATCCAACTGCTTCCGCGACGCCTTCAAGCACAGTTGGCAAGTCGCGTATCGAAATGCGTTCAGACAACAGCCGTTGCAGAACTCGTTGGATCGCCGTGACCGAGATTTGCGCCGGAACGATCTCTTCCACCAGATTGGCATGGCCTGGGGGCAAGTCATCCAACAGGTGCTTCGTCGCGGCGTAAGATAACATTTCTGACATATTGTTTTTGATGACTTCGGTGATGTGTGTTGTCACAACCGTAGACGGATCAACAACAGTCAACCCGCGGAAGGAAGCTTCTTCGCGTAAAGTGGGGTCGATCCAAATTGCCGGAAGATCGAAGGTTGGCTCCCGGGTTGATTCACCGGCAAGCTCAATAGGTTCCCCTCGCGGATCCATCGCCAACAGTTTGTCAATTCTCAGTTCTCCTCGTCCGGCAATTACCTCCTTAATTTGGATGACATATTCATGCGGTCCCAATTGCATATTGTCGAGTATGCGAACCGATGGCATGACGAAACCCATATCGCCGGCGATTTGCCGCCGCAGGGCGCGTATTTGATCAGTTAAGCGAAATCCCTCGTTTTCCTGGTTGATGAGTGGCAACAATGCATAACCGAGCTCTAATCGCAGATCGTCGATAGCCAATGTTTTTGAAATTGGCTCTTCCGCCGGTGCGGCGGCCCGTATTTCCGCTTCGTCGGATTTTGCGGCTTCCGCACTTTCTTGACCCTGCTGCCGATATTGACGCCACGCAAGTGCGCCGATCCCGATCGCAATTGCCATGAAGGGCAGCATCGGCAGACCCGGCAGCAAGGACAAACAAATTGCTAAGAAAGCTGTTAGGGCGAGCGCTCGCGGGTAATAGGATAGTTGCCCAAACAGTGCTTTGTCGGTGGAACCGGAGACGCCGGCTTTCGACACCAATAAGCCAGCTGCCGTCGATACGATCAAAGCCGGAATTTGCGATACCAGCCCATCACCGACCGTCAGTTGGGTATAGGTGCTTGTCGCTTCTGAGAAGGGGAGATCATTTTGCACCATCCCAATTATGATACCGCCAATCACGTTAATGAATGTGATTAACATACCAGCTACGGCATCCCCGCGAACAAACTTCGAAGCACCGTCCATTGCCCCGAAGAAGCTAGATTCGTCTTCCATTTCGCGGCGACGGGTGGTCGCCTCCACTTCGTCGATTATGCCAGCTGAAAGGTCAGCATCGATTGCCATTTGCTTGCCTGGCATCGCATCCAAAGTGAAGCGTGCTGCGACTTCTGCAATCCGCGTCGCGCCTTTGGTAATGACGATAAAGTTCACAATAACCAAAATCGCAAATACGATCACGCCGATAACAAAATTGCCGCCCATGACAAAGCCGGAAAACGCTTCAATCACTTTACCCGCCGCCTGAGGCCCTTCATGTCCGTCCGTCAGTATTAGCCGGGTTGAGGCTAAGTTCAGGGCCAATCGCAACATCGTGGCAATTAGCAGGACTGTGGGGAATGAACTGAATTCCAGTGGTTTTTGAATAAATAGGCAGGTCATCAAAACCATGACCGCAAATGTCATCGACAATGCCAAACCAACGTCCAACATCCAGGCTGGCATTGGCAGGATTAAGATTACCAATATGCAAACGACACCAAGTGCCAGAGCAACGTCGCCGCGACGGAAATTATCGATGAGTGCACCGAAACTGAACTCAAACCCGGGTGTTTGAGTTTGATCGGTTATCGCCTCTGCGTTAATCGCTTTCGGGGCGTTGTTCGGTTGGGTGGTTTCGAGCTCGGTCATTGGATATGTTCAATCAAACTAACTATTAAACGCTTGCCCGGTCTGCGTCGCCCGGCATCGGCACTTCGACCCCATCTTCTGAATATTGTTTCAATTTGTTGCGCAAAGTGCGAATTGAAATGCCCAGAATATTTGCCGCATGGGTCCTATTGCCGATGCAATGATAAAGGGTGTCAATAATCAGATCGCGTTCTACATCTGCAACCGTCCGACCAACAAAATCTGCGGACAATTCATCATTCTGTCCGTTTCTGTTCACTTCACTTGCGGCGGAAGGAATCGCGTCCGCCCTCACTGCGGCGGTTTGTCGCGGCGTCTGCCCATCCGGCGTCATGATGGCTTCCGGGCCAATTTCATCACCGCTCGCCAACAGGATTGCGCGGTGCATAGTGTTTTCCAACTCGCGGACATTGCCTTTCCAAGGATGTGTTTGCAGTGCCCGCTGCGCCGCTTGAGATATATTCCGCGCCGGTACATTATTTGCTTCGGCATATTTTTTGCCGAAATGTTCAGCCAGCATAAGGATGTCCGTGGGACGTTCACGAAGCGGCGGTAATACCAAATTCACGACATTCAGCCGGAACAGCAGATCTTCGCGGAAATCACCGTCGGCGACAGCCTTTTCCAGATCGCGATTGGACGTGGCAATAACCCTAATGTCAACGTGGATGGGTTTCGAACCACCGACCCGATCGATCTCGCGCTCTTGAACCGCGCGCAACAACTTTGCCTGTAGTCGGGGGTCCATTTCACTGATTTCATCCAACAGCAATGACCCACCGCTGGCCTCCTCGAATTTACCAATCCGGCGGGCGACGGCACCAGTAAAGGCACCTTTTTCGTGTCCGAATAATTCAGATTCCAATAAATTGTCCGGTATCGCCGCACAATTTATCGAAATGAAGGCCTTGTCCCGACGTCGGCTCTTGTTATGTAGATATCTCGCCATTACCTCTTTGCCGGTTCCAGATTCACCGGTTATCAAAATGCTGGCGTCACTTGGCGCAACTTGATCGGCTAACATTACTACACCTGCCATCGCCGGATCTCGGAACAGCATGGCGTGCGTTTCTTCGGTTACTGCTTCCAGTACAGCAGCAATCAAGTCAGCTTCAGGAGGCAGGGGGATATATTCCTTAGCCCCGTCGCGGATAGCCTGTGCCGCCAAATCCGGATCGGCTTTGATGCCACAAGCAACGACGGGCACACTAATTCGTTCAGACTTAATGCACTCGATAAACTCTTTAATATTCTGACCGACTTCCATCATTACCAAATCCGCACCTTGCCCAGCGCGCAAGTGTTTTAGGGCAATATCGGAAGATTCGGCATGTGCTACTTTGGCACCGCGGGACATTGCGATCTTGGTCGCAACTGCGACCTGGCCGTCCAGGGAACCGATAATTAGCAACCGCATTGTTTATTCCTATCTTTTCTAGTCGAAATATCGAATTCGTTGCACAGGGGGAAGTAATGTGTTGAGCAACATTTCCAAACGGCGTGGATTTTCCCGACGGCTTATTGACGTAACACCTAGTAGATAGACACTTTGCAACAACACCTCTTCTTCGGAATTACGTTCCAATTTGTTCGCTAACGGAGAAAAGAACATCGTTGCTAATATAGCGCCATAAAAAGTCGTCAACAGTGCGACGGCCATGGCCGGACCAATTGCCGACGGGTCGTTGAGATTCGCCAACATCTTAATGAGCCCGACAAGTGTGCCAATCAACCCCATTGCCGGCGCCACTTCTGCCGCCTTCCGGTAAATACTAGCGCTTTTGAAATGACGCTGAGACATCGATGAGATATCCCGGCGCAAAATTCTATCCAAATCTTCACTCGGGGTTCCATCGACCGCCAAGCCTAACGCTTTGGCTAAAAAGCCATCTTGATTGGGTTGGTCAATGACGCTTTGTAAAGCCAAGATCCCATCACGTCGCGCCTGCTCAGCCAATTCCATAATGTGAACAGCCGCTTGCCCCGGATCGCGCAACCGGTTGGTCATTGTCTTCAACATGATGCTTTGCGCACGAAATACTTCCGGTATTGAGAAACTAACCAATGTAACAGCAAAGGTCCCACCAAAAACAATCAGAACCGCTGGGTAGTCGACAAAATCGGACGGTCCACCGCCGAACATCATGGCGGCAAGGATCAATCCAAATCCCGAAAGCAGCCCTAATATTGTTGCTAAATCAATTCTGTCGAATTGCATGATCAATACGCTTTCTTACGGCTTTACTGCGAGCCTTCGCCTTTAACAATTTCCGTCATTGTCACGCCCAGACGCTCTTCGACGACAACGACTTCACCGCGGGCCACAAGACGGTCGTTGACATAGATGTCGATTGCCTCACCAACTTTACGATCCAACTCAATTACTGCACCGCGACCCAATTTTAACAGTGAACTGACCTGCATGGTCGATTTCCCCAACACCGCAGATACATGTACCGGGATATCGTGTACGGCAGTCAAATCGGCAGCCGTGCGAACGATCGCGCTGTCATCGTCGATATCTTCGGCGTCCGACGTTGTGCCGGTTGCTGAAGATTCTTCGTCCACTTCCAACTCGTCTAATTTCAGTTCGTCATCGTCAGCCATCTGACTTCCAATCAAAATTCGATTTTATTTTCGCTGTCAAAGTCGACCAATTGCTCACCAATTGCGCTAACCTGTAGCGTGGGCTCTGGTGTAGTTTCGGGTGCTGAAATGCTAACAACTGCGGCATCCGGTGCAAGTGAAAGATCAGCGGGCGTTGTGGGTGTCATCGGTAAGCAAGCGTCGTTAAATTGACGTTCGCAATATTGCTCGATGATTGCTTCGATATCGCGTTTTACTATCTCCAAATTCAATTCTGCGCCGCCGTCAGCCCAATCGGCGTAGCATTGATCGAGTGCAATATTAGCATCGCCAATGATCATGACTTCGCCACTATGACCGTTTGAATCTGCCAGCGCTGCAGTTCGCGTTCGGATCGCTTCTACTAAGCTTTCGTGCACTGTTACGCGCACTCGGCTCGTCACTGGAAGCAGAGACAGACATTCACCAATCATCCGCTCCACTTCTATCAAAGGTTGCCGGTCGAGCAGTTCGGCGGCCAACTTTTTTGCGATAGTTTGAGTTAACTGCGCGGCATCGATGCGATTTTGAGATATCGCCTTATTTGTTTCGGCACTCAAAGATGACATTGCAGTGCCGATGTTGTCCAGTGCCTTTTCGACCGAGCTTTCAATTTCGATTAGCGCTTGCGCATGACCGGCGGCAAATCCTTCCTGATTTGATTGAACACGAGCCGCGACGATATCGCCTTCTGCATAAACAAGAGCAGGGCCTTCATCGTCCATGGACAATCCATGTTCGTTCACTTTGAATGTCTGATCGAACAGAAATTTGGTAGAACTAGTTGTCATCATAACCATCAATTATCAATAAATAAGTTCATCGTCTTCTTTGTTTTCGGCAAGCATGATGTCGCCTGCGGCTGCCAAATCCTTGGCCACAGTAACAATATCCATTTGCGATTCATCGACGTCACGCAATCGGACAGGTCCCATTACTTCCATATCCTCACGCAATATTTTTGCCGCTCGTTCAGACATATTTGAGAAAAACAGGTCCCGAATAGAATCTGACGATCCTTTGAGTGCAAGAGCAAGTTTAGCATTTTCTATATTGCGAATAAGGGTTTGAACGCCACCTGGATCAAGTCGATTGAGATCTTCGAAAGTGAACATCAAAGCCTTGATTTTTTCCGAGGCGTCGCGACTACGTTCTTCCAGTGCAGTCATGAAGCGGTTTTCCGTTCCGCGGTCGAGATTGTTAAATATCTCCGCCATCATCTCATGACTATCCCGACGACTTGTCTTCGCCAAATTGCTCATGAATTCAACACGCAATGTATTTTCGACATTGTCCAGAATGTCTTTTTGTACTGATTCCATCCGCAGCATACGCATGACAACTTCCATCGAGAAATCTTCTGGCAATGCCGCTAGAACCTTCGAAGCATGTTCAGGTCGAATTTTCGAGAGCACAACGGCAACAGTTTGCGGATATTCATTCTTTAGATAGTTAGCGAGAACCTGCTCATTCACATTCGCCAGTTTGTCCCACATCGTGCGCCCGGCCGGGCCGCGTATTTCTTCAAGTATTTGTTCGACCCGGTCTTCCGGCAAGATTCGCTGCAGCAATCGTTCGGTACTGTTCAAAGTCCCGATCAAAGCACCTGTAGAAGACATTTGACTGGCAAAATCGACTATCAGGTTCTCAACAATATTCGCATCCATGGTCCCGAGATTGGCCATCGACATGGAGATCTCCTTAATCTCCTCATCGTCCATTAGTTCCCAAATCTTTTGCCCATGCTCTTCACCCAATGCAAGCATAAGCAAGGCCGCACGCTCGGCACCGTTCATATCGGTTATTGTACGGGCAGCTACAGCCATATGATTAGTACCCCCACCCGTTATGCATCCTGATACATCCAACTTCGCATAATCGCCACCGCCTCTTCAGGATGCTTGTCCACCAGTTCGCCTATTTTTCGAATTGATGATGCTTTGACACGACCTTCAATCATCGCGATATCGATGCCGTCGCCTTCTTCTGGAATACTGTCTGCAGTTTTTGGCGCGCCCGCGATTATTTTTTCTAGTTCCGCTTGGCTAAGCTCACCGGTTTCGACAGCTCGAATAATATCCGGGTTTTCCATAATTTGTTGCTGCGTCATGCCGGGTAATAGCGGAACGGACGCAGGCGTTTGCAAGGCCTGCATGGCCGTTTGATGAGAGGCAGGTCGATTTGCGAGCAAGCGTGTGATCAACGGGCGCAAGACCAGCAATACAAGCAACAATGACACGATGACCAAAGCCAGGATTTCGCCGATACGGAAATAATCGGCCTTGTTGAGGGACGATCCGCTGAGGTCTTTCTGGTCATCAAAGACAACTTCGTTATTAACGGCAAACTGCATCGCAACGATTTGCACTTGATCGCCGCGCGCCTCATCAAAACCGATCGCAGTTTTTACCAGCGCCTCAATTTTCTGCAAATCCTCAGCAGCACGCGGGGTATAGGTGATCTTACCGTCATCACCGACAGTTCCAATATCGTTGACCAAAACCGCTGCCGAAATTTTCTTCACTATTGCGGAATCATGGATTGTAGTTTTGAGAGTTTTTGGAATTTCAAAATTCGTCGTTTCTTCAGTCCGAACAGAAGAAGACGATGACGTGCTGGAATTGCCGTCCGATTGCGTCTCGGGTAAATTTTGATTAACGCTCACTGCATTATTTTGGGCGCCCTCGGACTCTGTCGAGGTTTCTTCAGATGTTTGGATGGAGCGAGCTATTTGACCGTCCGGATCGTAAATTTCGGAATTTGTTGTTGAACGATCAAAATCCAATTCCGCAGTCACGTTGGCACGAACATTCCCAAGCCCGACAGTCTGTTCGACGATATTCTGGATAGCAAGTTGCAGGCGGCTTTCCATATCCCGGCGCTGTTTGTTTGCAGCCTCACCGTTGGATTTTTTGTTAGCCTGCGGTTCCGAAAGCAGCCGGCCACGTTTGTCGACGACAGTTACATTTTCCGGTTCAAGATTGGCGACTGCTGACGATACAAGGTACTGAATCGCATTGACTTGGTCATTTGCAAGCCGCTTGTTGCCAATCAGTTTTAGAAATATCGAGGCCCTTGCGGTTCGCCGCTCACTTGAAAATAGCTGACGTTTCGGTAGGACAAGCCGAACGCTCGCGGCATTGATGCCTTCGATATTTCGAATAGTCCGGGACAATTCACCTTCTAGCGCGCGCAACAAATTTACATTTTGAACAAAACTGGAAGTACCGAGATTATCCGCTTTGTCGAAAAGCGAGTATCCAACGGTGCCACCGCTCGGCAGGCCTTCGGTCGCCATGGTGACCCGTAGCCGCAATGCTTGATCTTCAGGTACAAAGATTTGCGCGCCGCCAGATCGCAACTCATAAGGAACATTTTGTTGATCCAACATGACCACAATCTGGCCAGAATCTTCCTGGCTAAGTTCACCGAAAAGCAATGACATGTTCGGTTGCGAAAGCCTGGTCGATAATGCGATAAACGCTGTCAAAAGAACAGCAGCGACAACGCCCATCAGGACCAGCCGGCCCATGCCGAAAGATTTTAATGTGTTAAGAATGCCGTTCACCCGACTAAATACTCCAAAAATGCCTAACACTCAGTACACGTGTCAGCGACGGCTGGGGACTCATGTTCAAATGACGTCGCAAGTATATGTAGATCGAACAAGCTAGGCAAATTCTGCCTATCAATTTCGCCGCTATTTCGGTGCCAAAAATCATTTCAACTTACAAAAACCCAAATAAATATACGTAGCGTCAAAAATTCAGCATCCTAAGATGCTGTAAACTGGACACACCATATATACTCAATGCAGATATTCGATGCCGTTTATCGCGAAATTTAACCGTCAATATTCAATCTCCACTCTTACTGTACAAAACCGCAATAAGCGGGAACCAAGATTCAATTCACGCCAGTAATTGGACTTGGCATAATTTTTTAACGCAAAATTCTATTGCAAATCAGGGCAAAGGATCTTCATATCCGATGTTGTATTTCCTAGCCCTGCGTGTCGATTTCTTCGTCACTTCGATAGTGTTGTAATCGGGTTGTTCGCAATCCTGGCAAACCATGTTTTTCCAATGCAAGCTGCCAGGATTCAAATTCCTCTTCGGATAGTTTGTAGCGCGCGCAAGCGTCTTCCAGAGTAATCAGCCCGCCTCGCACTGCAGCGACAACGATCGCCTTACGTCGAATAACCCAACGTTTGGTATTTCCTGGTGGTAAGTGATCCAGTGTAAGCAACTCTCCATAGGGACCTATTATACGTTTGGTTTCCGGTTGCGCTGACAAGACTCATTTCCTCGACAATATTGAACTTTAACCATGTTACCAGCATCACCTTAATGAAAACCTAATAACGACTAGAATGCCTATTAAATGCTTCTGCCGGGATGTTGTTTAAACATCCCGGCAGAATTGAAGACCAAAGGTGGAGGTGGGTAACTATCGTTTTAGTCGAAGCAGCTCGTCCAGCATCTCATCCGCCGTCGTGATAATCCGTGAGGCAGCTGAATAGGCCTGTTGTGTGGTAATCATCTTGGTAAATTCCGTTGCCAAATCGACAGTTGAAGCTTCCAAGGTACCTGGAGCTATCGAACCGGCGCCGCCTTCGCTTGCTTGTTGCAAGTTGAAGTCACCTGAATCTTCCGACGAAATCCAGGTATTTCCGGTTTTGGCGATCAGTCCGTTCGGATTGTTGAACATCGCGACCGGCAACTTGTAAATGTCCTGACGCGTACCGTTGTCGAATAAAGCAACGACGGTCCCATCTTCGTCGATCCGAACCCCGGCCAAAGCGCCAAACACTGAACCGTTAATATCGCTGGAGACAAGCACGGACGGCGCATCAAACTGAGTAAGTCCGTCTGTCAATCCTTCCGAGCCAAAGTCGATCGTGATGTCCATCGGGGCTCGGTATTCAGGGCCGGCGCTCAACGGATTGAGTTCGAATGTCATACTGACGTCGCCATTAGCATCCAGCAAGGATGACAAGCTCACGGCCAACGAACCGTCGCCATTGAAAACGACCGTCCCGGAGGCGATCACCCCATCGGTACCACTAATCGAAATATCGCTCGCAGCATCAAGATCAGACGCGGGGTCCATATAGATTTCAACGTTCCAGGTATTGATGTCCGTGGGCGTCGCATCCTCACGATAGAACCCCATCGTAACTGTTCTGGGTGTACCTTGAGAATCAAACACCTGCACGGAACGTTCAAACATCGCTTCGACAGTACCATTGGCGATGTTGCCGATATCGGCAACCGGATCATAGGCGACCGTACCGGCTGCCACAGACGATTGAAGATTTGCCTTGATGCTGACATCCGTGGTTGCTTCTGCGGTCCCCGTCAGATTGCTGATGTTGACAGTATCTAGAGCCGTCAGTTCGTTTTGGTTCGTGGTGATCGAGCCATCGGACTGAATTTCCCAGCCTTGCAAATAGAAGCCAGCAGCATTTTTTAAGTCACCGTTTTCATCAGGAATAAAAGAGCCAGCCCGCGTAAACATGTAGGTCGCGCCGCTTGAGCTTGTATCCGCTAGATCGTTGACAACGAAAAATCCATCGCCGGAAATTGAAATATCCGTTGGTGAGTTTGATGCTTGTAATAGTCCTTGCCGGTCAATCAATGAACGCGGTGCGGAGATTACGCCACCGGGCGTATAGAAAGTGTTGGTCGCACTTTGCGTGACCAAGGTGTTGAAATTTGTGGAAGTGGTTTTATACCCCACTGTGTTTACATTCGAAATGTTATCGGCGATCGCACCCATTGCCTGGCTTTGGGCACTTAATCCTGAAACGCCTGAAAACATAGCGCCATAGATACTCATAATATTCTCCTTCGGTCTTGTTTGCCGTTCTGCGGGGCTAGACCCTTTGCAGCCTTTTGTTCTTGAAGGCGTAGGTCTGGGCGCATTTCACCCGTTACGGCGGTTTTTGATCATCAGGTCTGATTTTCTGTCGGTTCCTGATCTTGTTCAGTTAAGACTGTTTCGTTGTTTGCATTGGACGCAGATGGTTCCGTTACGCGTATAACGTTTTCCATCGGAACTTCTACGTCACCTAAGAATAATACGGCACCTGTCGGGTCACTTCGCACCGCATTTACGGTGCCGCTAATAAATGTCGAGGCTGCTATTTCGCTGTTTTGCACATCTGCAGCGCCAACAACCAATCGGTAAATTCCGTCTGGTTGTTGATTGCCATTATTGTCTTTTCCGTCCCAACTGAATTGATGAAGGCCAGCCGCTTTTTCACCCGGTTGTACGTAAACCACAGAGCCAAACTGATCTTCGATCAATATGGATGAGCTATAGGCAGTGGAGCTGAGTTCATAACTCCAATTTGCCTGTCCATCTTTCAAAGCGTTGACATCACCGGCCGCCTCTACGGCCTTGCCAAGATAACTTACCGAGGCGGAAGTTTGCGACGCTTGCTGTAGGTTCAAAAGTTGTTCAAGATTGATATTGGTTTGAATTGCCTGCTCAACCCCGGTGAATTGCGTCAGTTGCTGCACAAATTCTTTAGTATCCATCGGTTCCAATGGATCTTGATTTTTCAGCTGTGTTGTTAACAAGGTTAGAAATGTATCAAAATTGTCGGCCAAAGTGGCGCTTGACAAGCCGGTTCCTGTTAATTCAGCGGCTGTTTCGACGGTGCCAATAGATTCCATTTTCCGCTACCTCCTAAACTCGTACATCCAGCGCGCGATTGCTTATGATCGGCTCTGATGCGTCGGTTTCGACTTCAATTTCCAAATACGCTTCATCTTCATTGTTTTGAGAAGATGCTGACCGGTCGTGTGTGTCATGCGCCGCCCAGTGATTTTGCGAGCCTTGCTGAAGGCTGAAACTCAGATCTTCGCTCGATGTGTCGAGGCCTGCATCTTTCATGGCTTTTTCCAACATCTTTGAATCTTTTTGCAGCAAATCCAAAGTGTCCTGTTTGTCTGCTAAAATAGTCGCTTGGACCCGGCCATCACCGCCGACTTCCAGCTGAATTTGAATGCGCCCCAGTTCGGCCGGATCAAGCCGGATACTCATTCGGTTCACGCCTTGATCAATTGCTTTAGCCATTTGAAAGGCAATTTGTATGGTCGGTGATTGCATATTCGTTGCCGCATGATGCGGTGCCGGATTGTTGGCGGCATGGACACTTTGGGCAAATTGCATATTGTTAATTTGACTAGATTGACCGGCTGCGTTTAAGGCCAAACTGCTGGCAAAGTTTCCAATACCATTGCCGGCGGTTGTCGGTTGCCCTTCGGCACCACCTTTCGCAGTGCCAGATACAGCCAATCCCAGAGCGGATTGCCCCTGATTATTATGTGGATTAGTTTGCCCGTCTGGAAGGAACTGTCCCGATACGTTTTTCATCGCGTCAGCCATACCGGAATTTGCTGTGCCCGAAGTGGCTGCGCCATTTGCAGTGTCGCTGGTCGTGTTTGCCGCGCCTTGCCCCATTTTTGCTTGGAAAAATTGGATTAATGAATTTATCTCACCAGCTCGCTCCTGCGGCATGAATTGTGCGATCGCGGTAAGATTGACCAGAGGGGGCAATTTTTCCTTTGACACAACCTGATTAGTCGGATTTTCGAATGTCGATAGCGCTGATTGATCCGATTTTTGTACAATTGGCGTAGCGAGCGTTGGAGTTGCTGCCTGAATAGGTTTTGCTGACGCCATCAAATTCGCATCCAAGCTTGATGCAGGTGCCGCCAAATTGTTAGATGTTGGGACTATGTTAAGGTCAACATTTGATTGCATGCTCTGGGCTGCATTTTGTCTGGCATTCTGTAATGGCGTAATAGATTGTTGTTCAATAAAGCGATCGGAGAATATTGCTGCCTTTGAACTTGCAATATCGCCGGCTCCCATTGTCGATGCTTTCCGAACGACATCACCAATATTCGTGGACACTTGCGTGTCACCTATCGTCTTGGCATTTGACGAATGTAGAGCGTCGCTCGGTGTTAATTCGCTCGGGGATGAATTTTCATCTATAGCAATGCCTGAGGCATGATCATCATGCGCTGTCGTCTGCGGTCGATTGTTCGTATCGCCGTTCGATGAACGATCATCGTCGCTGTTGGATTGTGTTGTAGCGGATTGTTCTAAAGCGGATTCATCCGAAGTAGATTTTTCCGACGCGGTTTGTTGATCGTCACGTGGCTCTTCTTCTTCAAACCGTTCCCGATCCTCAACTTGGCTATCCTCGTTATCGTATTTATCGGACTTCGAAATATCTTGCACGTCCTCGGGGTGCATTTCTCTTGCTGCCCGGTCATCAATGTTGTTCGATGACGAATGTTCTGCCAAAAGTTCCGCGAAGTTTCCGTGGTTCGGATTGTTGGTCGAAGCGATTGCGGACAATCTGCTTTGTATGGGTTCGGGTAGCAGTTCTACGATGCTCATTTCCGGTCCAGTTAGCTCTTTGTTGACGGGTTGGGCCTCGTCGAGCATCTCTAAGCAAAGGATGGGCCAGTTTGCGTCGTTGGCCAAAATCTCCTATTACATCTGGTTTTTTTGCCATCGATTAAAGCGAATGAGGTCACATTCGCGACAAACGGCAATTTTTTCCGCGCTGTGCTAGGGCGATTGTGCCTGTCGATTGTCTCCTCATCGCCAATCACCAATATTGCCTTGGAAATTTGACCGCCGATCAGTTGGCCTTTCAATTGCAATGATTAGCCCAAATATTCGAAAGACAGAATTGAGCGAATTCCGTCAGAAACCTGAAAGATCATGAATTGTGTTTAGTTTCAAGGCTCTAAAAGATATTTACAATTGCAATTATGGGCGATTCCCAATTGTGCGTCTGGGCAACAATTGCCCTGCATTTTTCATCGCAACTCGCCAAACACCATCAATCCACCGCGAACAGTGCAGGCTTATAAGGTAACAAATCGATGTCACTCACAATAGCACTTAACACTGCGCTTAGCGGTTTGATGACAAGTCAGGCGGCCATGCAGACGGTGTCCAACAACATTGCCAATGTCAACACCCCGAACTACGCCCGGCAGGAAGTCAATCTTGAAAGTTTGACTATCGACGGGCGGGGAGTGGGCGTCGCGATCGCAGATGTAACCCGTGTTGTGGATGAGTTTTTGCGTCGGGAGATCATCAATTCGACCGCCGCCGCGGGCTATTATGCCAAGTTGGAAGAATTGCATGATCGGTTTCAATCCTTGTTGGGCGATCCTTCGGCGGATGGCGTTCTCAACAATCAGGTCGACAATGTATTTGCGAGCTTTGACTCTTTGTCCGTAGAGCCAAGTCAAACGGCGCGCCGCATGGGATTGTTGAACGACATAGTCATGATGACGGGAGAGATCGACAGGCTGGCTAGAGAAATCCAGGTCCTACGCGAAGAAGCGGACAGACAAATAGATGTCCGCGTCGATGAAATTAACGAAGCAATATTAAGAGTTCACGAACTTAATCTATCCATTGGTCGTGAGCTGTTGGTTGGCAACAACGCTTCTGGCCTGGAAGAAGAACGAGATCGAACGATCGAGAGCATCGCGGATATTATGGATATTCGCGTGACCTATCAATCAAACGGTTATGCTCATATCGCAACTGTGTCCGGCGAGACATTATTGGATAACGATCCGCGAGCGTTAGCCTATCTTGGCGGTGGGCAAGTCGATACGACAAGTCAGTTCGAACCTATTACCATCCATAAAATCGATAAAACAACAGGCAACTTGATTGAACCCGGGCGCGACCTTGGGGCGGCAATTCGATCCGGTGAGCTGAAAGCGTTGATCGAAATGCGCGATATAGAATTGCCGGAAATTGCATCGATGATAGGCAATTTGTCGAGCATGATTGTCAATGAGTTTAACGCTGTTCATAATCAATATAGCGCCGTGCCGCCGCTTAACACATTGACCGGCCGCGACGTTGGCGCTTTGAGCACCGATCCCCATGGATTTTCCGGCCAAGCGACTTTTGCCGTATTGGACGCCAATAATGAGATCACAAATTCCGTCGTCATAGATTTTGATGGCGGTGGCTATACCACTCTGGATGATGTCATCACGGCAGTGAATGCTGGGCTTGGCGGGGCGGCAACACTTGCTTTAACGGATGGTGTAATGACGCTCACCGCTGCTGCGGCTACCGACGGGGTCGCGATATCTCAAGATCAATCAAATCCCAGTGATCGGGCTGGCGCGGGATTTTCTCATTTTTTTGGAATGAACGATTTGTTGGAGACCCGTGTCCCGGTCAATTTCGACACTGGATTATCAGGCACAGACACCCATGGTTTTGGTGCAGCGGGGACAGTGTTTTTTGAACTTGTTGGACCGGCGGGGCAAAATCCAGTTTCTTACACTCTTGATTTTTCTACTGCGGGTGCGGATATCGATGCGCTGATAACCGAATTGAACAGCAATTTCGGTGGATTATTGACACTGTCACTAGATGCCAACGGTCGCATACAGGTCGCCAAAGCGTCTGGCTATGAAGACTACGGTCTACACATCGTGAATGATTCCAGTCAGCGCGGTACGTCTTCAATCACGTTTTCAGAATTCTTTGGCATAGGGGAACGGATATTGATGGATGCGGCGCGTGACGTATCAGTTCGCGACGACATCGAAGCCGATCCTCACAAATTGTCTTTGGCTTTGCTCGATACAACTGCAACTGCGGGCACCCCGGCGCTTACAGTCGGGGACAATCGTGGCGCGGTCGCATTTCACGAACTACAAAACTTAGCATTTGACGTTGTGGCCGCCGGTGATTTGCCAACCCTAAAAACAACGATTCCAGGATATACAACATATTTTCTGTCCGCGGTTTCAATGGAATCTGCCAGTGCGATGGGCCTTTCTGAAGATCGTGCCGCGTTGCAGCGGGAATTGTTGGCCCGACGTGATTCTGAAGCAGGTGTGAATTTAGACGAAGAATTGGCAAACATGATTATTTTTCAAAATTCCTACAACGCAGCAGCTCGCATGATCTCTGCTGTGAACGAGCTTTTTGATACGCTTCTATCGGTCGGACGCTAAAGCTAGGAAAGTGACGGAACGATGACACGAGTTTCAACATTTGGCCAAAACCAGTTCATAATCCATCAAATGTTACGCAGCCAAACCGACCTTTTCCAGTCGCAGGTGCAGATGTCGACGGGGCGTGTATCAACGAAATTCGAAGGTTACGCGCGCGACAATAATGCCCTACTCGCGACTAAAACAGTAGTATCGCAAAAAGAAGCCTATCTAAAATCGAACGGTGAACTGGATAGTCGGCTTGAAATTCAGAACCTGGCATTGGGTGAAATTGCCCAACAAGCGGAAAACCTACGCCAACAGATTATCAAATCAACTGGATTGAACGATGGCACCGGGTTCAACTTTGAAGCCGAAGGTTTTTTCGAAGTGCTGGTCGGTCTGCTGAATACCCAACATCAGGGGTCGTATATATTCGCCGGCACGAATACAGATGTTCCACCGGTGAACATCTCAACATCGGCGGAATTGGTAGCGTTGGCTGATGCTGCGGACGCATTCGACAATAACTCAATCAAGTTGACACAGAAAGTCGACGATAATCGCACGATGGAATATGGCGTCTTGGCGGATGAAGTCGGCGAGCCGATCCTGAACGCCATGAAAAGACTAATCGAATTCGAAAGTGGAATCTTGCCTTCGGGTGCGGGAGCATACGCACCGGCAGGGCCGCTAGAATCCCCACTTACGGAAAATCAACAGGCCTTCTTGGTGTCCGAATTATCTAACATTCTGACCGCCATCGACAATGCCAGAGATGTTGAAGCGATCAACGGTGTCCATATGGCCGCTTTGTCGGGCTTAACCGATCGGCAGATTCAAGATCGTGATTTTGGTCGCGCCCTTGCCGGTGAATTGCAGGATGTTGACATGGCAGTAGCCGTGACCAATCTTCAGCAAGACGAATTGCAACTTGAAGCAACGCTGAATGTAACGGCGCGGTTGCAAAAACTGAGCCTATTGCAGTTCATTTAACATAAGAAATTCATTGTTCTTTTGATTTGCATGGCTATATTCCCCGCCATGCAACTAAACCCGAACATTCCGAGTGAACTTGCGGATTTACCCGCTGGCGCCCGCATCGTCGTTGCGATGTCCGGTGGTGTCGATTCTTCCGTCTGCGCGGCCATTTGCAAAGAAGCGGGGTTCGACGTCGTCGGTATCACATTACAGCTTTATGATCATGGCGAAGCGCTGAAGCGCAAAGGTGCATGTTGCGCTGGCACCGATATTCACGACGCTAAGCGGGTCGCAGCGCAGCTTGGTATCGATCATTATGTCCTAAATTACGAATCTAGATTTCGCGACAGTGTTATTGACGACTTTGTTGACACTTATCTGGCGGGTGCAACGCCGGTGCCTTGCGTTCGCTGCAATCAGACGGTGAAATTTGTCGATTTACTTGCGACGGCGCGTGATCTTGGTGCCGAGGCGTTGGTGACCGGTCATTATGTGCAACGCAAGTTGGTTGGCGATGAAATTCAAATGCATCGCGCCGTCGATGGGCGGCGGGACCAGAGCTATTTCCTGTTCGCAACAACACAAGAACAGTTAGGTTTCTTACGGTTTCCGCTCGGGAATTATGCGGACAAGGAACAAACACGGGCTATCGCTGCGAAATACCATCTGGCGATAGCGAATAAACCAGACAGTCAGGACATCTGTTTTGTACCGGACGGCAATTACGCGGGCGTCATTGAAAAGTTGCGCCCGGATGCCGCGGAGCCAGGTGATATTGTCGACCTAGAAGGCAACGTGCTTGGCCAACATGACGGCATTATTCATTTTACCATTGGCCAACGTCGCGGCATTGGGATCGGCGGCCATGCCCCCCTTTACGTTGTGCGTTTGGCGCCGAAACAACGACAGGTCATTGTCGGGGCACGGGAAGATCTGCTTTGCCACCAAGTGCCCGTGAGTGAAATGAACTGGTTGACTGAAACCCCTGTGCCAGGTCAAAGATTAAGAGTGGCGGCAAGGATACGATCAACACGACCACCTGAAATGGCTTGGGTCGAAGCTCTGCCGAGCGGTGATATTATTGTCGAGATGGATGAACCCGAAGCCGGCGTTTCACCTGGCCAAGCATGTGTCCTATACGACGGTGATCGTGTTGTTGGCGGTGGCTGGATCAAAATACCGACGACGTCGACCATGGCGGCCTAGGCTACCTATTCCTTTCCTCTTCCGACCGTGCCATGCTTACCCTTCAATGGGGTATTAAATTCTAGTTCAGGTATTTTGCCATGTATTTTGATCGCCGGCTGTGGGCCTTTACCGATGGGGTACGGGGACGAATTTGGGCGTCCGTAATTATTGGTGTTGCGTCATCCGGATTGGGTGTGGCGCGACTGGCACTGCTTGGTTGGTTGCTTGGCATGGTGTTCGCCGGCGCCGTCATGTCCGATCTGTTCTGGTCGGGCCTTGTCGTTGCCGTCGTCATTCTCGTCCGTGGTGCTCTGGAGTTTGCCCGCACCATGATCGCGCATGGAACCGCCGCGAAAGTACAACGTCACCTTAGATCGATCTTGTTTGATAAAGTCGTAGCATTGGGTCCGGCATATTTCGGTCACGCCCGGACCGGTGATGTGATGGTCACGCTAGTCGACGGGGTTGAACATCTGGAAACCTATTTTGGCAAATATTTGCCACAGTTTTTCATTTCTGCAGTCACGCCTTTGATAATATTCGGTTTTTTGGCAGTTATCGATATCTGGGTTGCAAGTGTGCTGTTTTTCTTTGCTATCTTCACATTGATGGCGCCGGCTGTGTTTCATCGGTGGGACAGTCGAAACTCGCTCGCACGATCTAATGCCTACGGCGAAATGGCGTCTGAATTCCTGGATTCGCTACAAGGCCTTTCGACATTAAAGGTGTTCGGGCAAAGCGAAAATCGCGGCAAGTTACTGGCGGAAAAATCAGATCGGGTCTTTCAAACTACCATGTGGGTTTTGGCGACAAATTCGCTTTCTCGCGGGATCACAGATACCGGTATTGCTTTGGGCGCCGCCTTAGGATTGGCGATGGGTGCTTATCGCGTCAGTCAAGGGGCGATGAGTTTTGAAGTGTTGTTGATTATCCTGATGTTGGGTGTCGAGGTATTCCGGCCACTTCGAGATCTTCGCTCACTTCTGCATGACGGGATGTTGGCGCAATCGGCCGCCAAAAAGATCTTCGGTATAATGGACGCGTCGGTAACGATTGAAGATAGCAACAACCGTTTGCCTGAAGATCAGTTCCTGAGCCCGGTCGTCGAGTTCGAGGATGTCAGCTTTTCCTACCCGAATGGGCGTGGTGCGACCCATCATGGTTTGGATTTCCGGGTCGAAGCCGGCCAACGGATAGGATTTGTCGGCGCCAGCGGCGCCGGAAAATCGACCATCGTCAAGTTGCTGCTTCGCCTTTACGATCCACAACAAGGATTAGTGCAAATTGGAGGGCGGAACATCCGCGATATTTCGTTTGCGGACCTACGTCGACATTTCGCGATTGTCCAACAGGACACGCAGTTATTTCACGGTTCCGTGCGCGACAATTTGTTATTTGGCAAAACCGATGCGACAAGATCCGAACTTGAAAACGCCGCGCGCGCTGCCAACGCTCATGACTTTATTTCCACCTTGCCGGAAGGTTACGACACGATTGTCGGTGAACGCGGAATTCGCCTGTCGGGTGGACAACGACAACGCATCGCAATTGCCCGTGCATTGTTACGCAATGCGCCAATCCTCATTCTTGATGAAGCTTTATCAGCCGTCGACGCTGAAAATGAAGCCATCATCCAGGAGGCTTTGGACCGATTGATGGTGGGTCGCACAACATTGATATTTGCTCACCGACTTTCCAGCGTTATCGGTGCAGATCGTATTCTTGTGCTTGAGGACGGACGTGTTGGGGAACAGGGCAGTCACGACGAATTGTTGAAAAACGGCAAAACTTACTTCCACCTGATGGCCGAACAAGTGGCCGAACGAGGCGTTGACGATCGCGCGAAAATTTTGACCGACAAACTGGATATGACTGCGGCACCCGTATTTGCCGAAGAACGCCCGGTCGATATGTCGGGGGAACGACGCGATGATATTATTGGTGCAGATGGTTTAGGTTGGATCGGTGCGATCCGATATCTAATCGGATTTGCTGCCGGATGGCGCCGGCGTATGCTTGTAACCTTCGGTTTCGGCGTCGTTCGGGTTGGTTCTTTTATCGGCGTTGGTTTGTTTTCCGCAATGGCCGTAGCGGCATTAGCCATCGGTCAGGATCCTGATCCTTGGTTGGTTGGTTTGCTAATCATGGCGCCGGCCGCCGGTATTTTTCACTGGCTGGAATCTTGGTTGGCACATGACATGGCGTTTCAGTTGTTGTCCGACATGCGCAAAGACCTGTTCGAGAAAATCGACAGTTTGGCGCCGGCCTATTTGGTCCGACGCCGCACTGGCGATTTGATGGCGATGGCGACGAACGATGTTGATCTGGTCGAGTATTTCTTTGCCCATACAATTACGCCGGCATTTGTTGCCGTTCTGGTGCCGGGCGCGGTGCTGGTAACGCTTGCGACATTCCATTTCGGATTGGTCGCAGCATTGCTGCCTTTCCTGAGCGTCGTCGCCGTCTCGCCATTTGTCTTACGCCGACGGATCGACAATTTAGCTTCGCAGGATCGCGAGGCATTGGGCGGGTTGAACGCGCATACTGCGGAAACAATCCAGGGATTGTCCGAAATCGTCGCTTTCGAGCAGGAGGCGGGGCGGAAAGCCGAGTTCATGTCATTGGTCGATCGTCACCAAAGCGTGCGGTTGCCGTTTTTTGGTGAATTGACCATCCAGACCGTTTTGGTCGAGGTCGCAACGACGTTCGGTGGTCTTAGTGTCGTCATCGCCGGCGGATTGTTGGTTGAGGGGACTTCGATCGCACCCTATCTTCCGCTGCTGACGTTGTTAGCGATGTCCGCCTTCTTGCCTATTTCGGAAATCGCGGAAATTGGACGACAATTGGCCGATACGTTGGGTGCTACCCGGCGACTGCAGAATTTATACTCAGAAGACCCTGTTGTGAGTGATGGCAGCAAATCCCTGATGATCCATCCTGAAAAGGGACTGTCCGTGTCCTTTGAAGCAGTGAGTTTCGACTATCCAGGGACAAATCGTGCGGCAATCAGTGACGTATCATTCCGTATTGCGCCGGGCGAAACAGCAGCTTTGGTCGGCCGCTCGGGAGCCGGTAAAACAACCTTGGCGCATCTATTGTTGCGGTTTTGGGATCCGCAATTAGGGGTCATACATCTAGACGGCGAGCCGTTGCAAGATTACCGGCTTGATGAGTTGCGGGGATCTGTCGCACTGGTCGCGCAAGATACCTATCTATTCAACGACACCTTGGGCGCCAATATCCTGATGGCCAAACCTGAAGCAGATGCAGACGAGCTTGCAGCCGCAGTGCAACGTTCTGCTCTGGCTGAGTTTGTCGCCTCTCTTCCAGAAGGATTAGACACACCTGTTGGTGAACGTGGGATGGCGCTTTCGGGCGGTCAACGCCAGCGAGTTGCGATCGCCCGCGCCTTCTTAAGTGATGCGCCGGTGTTGGTGTTGGATGAAGCGACATCACACCTGGATGCACTAAATGAGCGGCTGGTCCACCAGGCGCTGCGGGAGTTGATGCATAATCGGACAACCCTTGTCATCGCCCATCGTTTATCGACGGTACGAGACGCTGATGTAATTGTTGCCTTGGATCAAGGTCAGGTCATCGAAAGCGGAAGTCACCAGGATCTACTTCGCAAAGGTGGGCTGTATGCCAGCTTGGTGGGCCGACAGATGACCGATGCGGCCGAATAACATTCCTTAACTGACATTCCTATTCTGGTCATCCCAGTAAGGTTTTCGCAATTCGGTTTTGAGGATTTTTCCGGCCCCGCTTAATGGAAGGGTTTCATCGCGGAAAGAAACACTTCGCGGGCATTTATAACCCCCGATCAAACTATGACAATGGTCGATGATATCTTGTTCTGTCGGGCTTGAATCCGGCTTGGGCACAATAATCGCGTGCACACGTTCGCCCCAACGTTCATCGGGGATACCAATCACGGCGCATTCCGCCACAGTCGGGTGCTGATAAACGGCCTGTTCGACTTCCGCCGAATAGACGTTTTCTCCGCCTGAGATGATCATGTCTTTAACCCGATCGACGATGTAGAAGAAGCCATTTTCATCCATGGTCGCGGCGTCACCGGTCCACATCCAACCGTGCTTCACAACTTCCGCGGTTGCTTCCGGTTGATTCCAATATCCGATCATCACATTGTCACCCCTGACGATCACTTCCCCGATGGTGCCGGGCGCGACTTCAACGCCGTTTTCATCGACAACTCTGACTTCGCAGCCACAGGCGGCAAGACCGCAGGAATTCAGTCGTTCCGAGCCTGGCCCTTCGAGAATATGATCTTCCCAATCCAGCACCGTCGCCAACGGCGATAACTCCGTCATGCCGTAACCTTGGATAAATTGCCATCCCTCCAGCTTGCTCATGGCTTCTTTCAGAACCGCAATGGGCATTGGCGACGCGCCGTATAACACTCGATCCACACTTGATAAATCGTATTGATCGAAAGCAGGATGATTTAGCAGCATGCCCAACATGGTCGGCACAAAAAGACAGAAATTGACTTTGTTCTCCTCAATCGCCTTGAAGGAAGCTTCCGGATCAAAAGCCGGGATAAATGAATGGCAGGCGCCCATCATGGTGACGGCGACCGTGGCACTTCCGTCCGCCAAATGAAACATCGGCGCCGCATGCAGCCAGTGAGTTTCCTTGGTGTAACCGATCGATGCTGCTGCATTTACAGCGTTATAAACGATGTTGCGGTGGGACAGCATCACGCCTTTTGATCGTCCCGTCGTGCCGCCGGTGTAATAAATTCCGGCCAAATCTTCGTCACACCGCCCTGCATCTTGCGCAGGCTGGGCTGTTGCCAAATTCTGTTCATAGCCTAGCATGCCCGCCGGCACTTCGCCGTCATCCAGGAAAATAACCTGCTCCACCGTTTCGATTTTGTCCTTGATCGCTTCATACATACCGGTGAAAGCACGGTCGACAAACAGAAACCGGGCCTCGGAATCGTTTAGTGCAAATAATACTTCCGGTCCGGCCCACCGAATGTTTAGGGGCACGACAACGCCGCCGGCCATGGGCGTGAAAAAATAATATTCCAAATAACGATCACTATTCAGGGCAAGAATGGCCACGCGGTCGCCAGGGTTTAAGTCCAGCCGTTGTAAGGCACCTGCCATCTTCGCGCAGCGATCCCCAAATTGCTGCCAGGTTTGCCGCCGCTCGCCAAATATGGTCGCGATGCCCTGGCTATTGATTTGAACGGCGCGACGTAGCCCTTGCGCGATCTGCATCAAATTCTCCCAATTTTGTTTGTTACCGCAAATGTTACAGCAATTTATTAGAATTGGAAGATTTGCAAAAAAGTGAAATCAAGGTTTGACCTCGCCATCGCGAAGCCTTAAATAGTGCGCCGGACGGATTGACGAAATATCATCCGATCTGTTCCTGTGGCGGAGTAGCTCAGTTGGTTAGAGCAGCGGAATCATAATCCGCGTGTCGGGAGTTCAAGTCTCTCCTCCGCTACCAATCTTTTTCATACCGCACAGATGGGTTACGGTTTATTCGTCGATTGGCGCGGTCGTTCTCCATAATCACGATCATGGTCTACAGGCCTCAGCTGCCGCCGGAAAAACCTTTGAGCAGGAAGTTCAAAGTAATAGTAGGTCGGGATCGATACGAGAATAACGACAAACAGGAATAGTAGGAACCAAACTGCTTGCGTATAGTCGATAGCAATATCGTAGCGTTTGGTAATCCAAATAGCTGAAAGCTGGATGGGAAAATGCAACAAATATGTCGAATAGGTCACATCGCCGATAATCTTGACCGAACGGCCGGCGGTGTGATCGATATTTTGAAGCAGGGCGAGAAGTAGCACCAGAGAGGGAAAACAGCCGCCGAATAAAACTAGGTATTCCAGTGTGTAAGAAGCAAATTGCGTGAATGTATATACGTAGTACAAAATTGAACTTAGCGCCAATGCGCTGATGGTAATGAGCAGCGGTAGAAGTTGTCCCGGTTGGCGGCTCCAGTGCTCATAAATCAAAAACACAAATCCGCCCGCGAAAAAACAAAATAGCCCGAATCCGATATCCGGTTTGCCAAGATGAAAAGCGAGCAAACTGCCCGCGATCATCAGTCCGAAAAACACGAATTTTCTTCTGCCAACCCATAACAATGTGACGAAAAATACCGCGTACAAAAAAATCTCAACCGACACCGACCAGGTCGGCGCGTTGAAGGAATATTCAAAAGTTTGCCCCCAACTAGTTGCAACAAACAGGTTTATCAGAAAATACTTCAGTCCGTTTTCGGGGTAGACAAGGAACGTTCCTAGCTGCGATTTAGCCGCCAATTGAACGACCGCGACGTAGACAAGAGTAACAAAGAAGAGTGGATAAAGACGGGAAAACCGATAGACAAAAAAGGTATACGCAGAAACCGTACGGTCTCGAATGCTATCGGCATACATATAAAAAAACACGAACCCGGATAGAACGAAAAACAAATGAACCCCGAGCAGCCCTTTTTCGTACAACGGGAACAATAGAAAATAAAATGGCTGACTTGCTCTATCGAAGCCTTCAGGCAGTTCAGTCGGTGCAATTTGGAAAAATTGTTGATAGTGCCAAACAACGACCGTCAGCGACGCGAACCCGCGCAATACGTCAAGCAAATAAAATCGTTTTGGAACGTTCCCAACCATTGGTAATCTCAACATTCAGGATTGTATAAACAAACTTCGAAATACTTATCATGAAATTCGAAACAGCAACATGAGATCGACACCAATATTCATGGCGCAGTTAGGTAGCGGCTGGAAAGTCATCACCATCTAATTTGAACTCATAGTTAATGCACCGAAAAGGGGCATGCAGTTTGGCTAACAATTACTCCTGACGTTAATTTTCAATTTCCACCAGAAGAAGACAATTTACGCATTGGATACTAGCTCGATACTGCAAAATCTGCGCCAACGTCCAAACGACTTCTCGCCAAAAAGGATTGACAATTAAACTATTCTGATCGGCAAACGCCCAGTCGTTGAAGGAGCGGTAGGCGGTTAGTATGGAAAGTGTTGAAACGTTCCGCAATAACTTGTTTTGCCTGATTTGGATCATTCGTGGGCTTGCCATCAACCATGACACTTTTCCCTTGCGATTGCAGTTTTTGTATGGCGAAGGCTGGAATATCTGTCGCATTGATATTCTTGCCGCGTATAAACAGTTGCTCCACCGGATTTACCGCCATGCCGGTGCCAATGACAGGCGATGCAAGCACCGGAACAGCTTCACCAATTTCGGCCCGACGACAGAGTTCTTGATTGAGAGTTAATGACGTGGCGCGGGTTTTTTCGATCGCTTCGTCACTTTGGGTCGCCGCTGCCATCCGGTTTTCTGACAATATTGTCAACGAGTTGACTAATTGCTCGAACGACAGCTGCTTGCATGCTGGATCACGGGATAGTTGCCCGAAATTCATAGATTGTGTTGAAGTTTTACTCAGTGCTTCAAGAACCGGATCGAACAATTCACGACTGAGTTCAACCTCACCAAGCGCACCTTTGACTTTACCAGTAAAATTATTTGGATCGTCAATTAAGGTGAAATTTTGGACCACCATATCTTGAATATACTCGTTGTTTGTCGTCCTACGGTGACCTTTGATAAAAATATCCTTCCGGAAAGATTGGTTAATGACAAAATCTCGTACGGTTTCTCGTAGGATCGGGTTGTCAATGCCGGCGAGTAGTTTGCGCCAATCAGACGTAAGATTGAGGTTGTGCAAGCGATCCAGGAGTTGGGCAGGGGCCGCAAAACTCAATTTGCCATTTTTTAGAACATCTGCAACGGCGTTGAACGGCATCGGTTCCCAAATATCGTTCAGAAATTCATGCGCAAGATAGTTGGGTGCGGATTTCTTGATTCTGTCGAAATGGTTCGCGACCTGCGTATTGTTGTTAAAATAGCGGGCATTGCAGTCGACAATACTCTGTGCAAATTCCACAGCAGCTTTGATATTCGAAGGGGTGCTCTGACCGCCGTTTAATTCGACATGTTGTTTTAAGAGATTGCGCAGCGGAACGAGTGGCGAATTTCCAGGCGTGACATTGTAGCTCAGGTAAAAAATACCGCCGGGTTTCAGAAATCGGCGAGCAATTTCTACAATATGATTGCGGTTCTCGACCGTTACCCAACTCCAAATTCCATGCAACGCGATTATATCGAACTGCGGCAAATCTTGCCGTCCGGCCAGTTCAGCAAATGACAATTCTAGAATATTGGTATTTGCACTACTTGCGTTCGCCAACTCTTGCGCGTTCGCCGCATGTCCAGGATTGAAATCCGTTCCCCAAAACGCGCCAGGATTGCAGGCCGCCAGCAAATTTAAGGTTATTCCTTGGCCAAAACCGAGCTCTAAATAGGAAAGATCTTCGTTTGATCTGCCGCGCACTCGATGCAGGCGCAACGCCATAAACAGATTCCGAGGCGACATCGCGCTATAAAAACCTTGCGTATAGTCAATGTCCGATACGTAACCTTCATCCCACAAAGAACGTCTCCTCAATTGAGTAGAATTACCAAAACAAAACGCTGGTCAAAGAGGCCAAGAACCTATTCGCCCGGATAGCCTGTGGCAAGAATTTTAAGAGATGATCTAAAGGGTCAATTGTGCCTGATATTGCTGGATAAAAGGACGAAAAGATTTAGTCTGCCCATATTACTCTTGGCAAATCAGCCTGCCTTCGTTTAAAAACCTCGCGCAACGAATTCTAGCGAAAGTGACCTTATGATTTATGCATTGGGGGATCATACCCCAAAAGTGGACAATTCTGCTTGGATCGCGCCAAACGCGTCATTGATGGGAAAAGTCGAAATCGGTAAAGACGCCAGCGTTTGGTGGAATGCGGTTTTACGTGGTGACAATGAACCAATCATTGTAGGTGAAGGTAGCAATGTCCAGGATGGCAGCGTTTTGCACACAGATCCCGGTACCCCTTTGATTATTGGCCGTGGCGTTACAATCGGGCATATGGTGATGTTGCACGGTTGCGTAATCGGCGACAATAGCTTGGTTGGGATCGGTGCAATTGTCCTAAACGGCGCAAAAATCGGTAAAAACTGTTTGATCGGCGCCAATGCGTTGGTGACGGAGGGGAAGGAAATTCCTGACAATTCCATGGTGCTTGGATCGCCGGGTAAAGTCGCGCGTGAACTGTCGTCCGAACAGATTGAAGGCTTGAAACGATCAGCGAATTCCTATGTTGCGAACAGCAAAAAATTCCGGGAACAACTTCGTACAATCGACTGAATTTCGGGGTCGACTACAAATACGGCAATACTATTTTAGTGGGAGAAAATTTTGATGACGGATCGGGTTCTAAGAGGTGGTTTACAGGTTGCTGCGGTACTAGATGATCTTATCGCCAACAAAGTCCTGCCAGGTACCGGCGTTGAGCTGGACGCCTTTTGGCATGATTTCGAAGCAATCCTGAACGACTTGGCGCCAAAAAACCGAGCCCTCCTGGATAAACGAGATGACATTCAGGCACAAGTGGATGCTTGGCATTTTGCCCGTCAAGGCAAAGATATTGATCCGGCTGAATACAAAGCCTTTCTACGCGAAATTGGATATCTCGTTCCTGAAGGTGATGATTTTGACATTACGACAGCAAATGTCGACGACGAAATTGCCCATATTGCCGGGCCACAGCTTGTCGTACCGGTGATGAATGCGCGCTACGCTTTGAACGCGGCGAATGCGCGTTGGGGTAGCCTTTATGACGCGTTATATGGCACGGATATCATTGACGAGGCTGATGGCTGCGAAAAAAGCGGTCCTTACAATCCTAAACGCGGCGACAAAGTAATCGCTGCGGCGGCCGAAATTCTTGACAATGCTGTGCCCTTGTCCGGTGGCAGCCATGGCGATGTGCAGGCGTATCAACTTGAAGATAACAACGGTGCTAAATCATTCGCAGCGCAATTGACTGACGGTCAGGTAGTTTCGTTGAAAGACGATAGTCAATTGGTCGGATATTTGGGCGATGAGGCACCGAGCAATATTTTGCTATGTCATAATGGCCTGCACATCGATATTCAGATTGACCGCGCTCATCCGATTGGTCAAAACAATCCATCAGGCGTTAAAGATGTGGTGTTGGAAGCAGCATTGACCACTATTCAGGATTGCGAAGATTCGGTCGCTGCCGTCGATGCCGAAGACAAAACAATGGTCTATTCGAATTGGTTGGGACTGATGACGGGTGATCTTGTCGATCGATTTGAAAAAGGCGGCGAGACGGTTGAGCGCACCATGGCTCCGGACCGCGTATTCAACGCGGTTGGTGAAGGTGATCTGGTTTTGCATGGCCGTAGTTTACTGTTGGTTCGGAATGTCGGTCATCTCATGACCACCGATGCGATACTTGACAAAGACGGGAATGAGGTCCCGGAAGGCATTATGGACGCAATGGTTACAGGCGCTTGCGCGCTGCATGATATCCAGGGCTTGGGCAGTCGCCGCAACAGCCGGACCGGAAGTATGTATGTGGTAAAACCGAAAATGCATGGTCCGGAAGAGGCCGCATTTACCAACGAATTATTCAATCGAGTGGAAGCAGCTTTAGGCATGGCGCCGAATACGATCAAAGTAGGTGTGATGGACGAAGAACGGCGCACCACCGCAAACTTGAAGGAATGCATACGCGCTGTTGCTAGTCGTTTGATGTTTATCAATACAGGCTTCCTGGACCGGACCGGTGATGAAATTCATACCAGTATGCTGGCCGGGCCGTTCTTGCGGAAGGATCAAATCAAGGCGCAGCCGTGGATTCAAGCTTACGAAGATTGGAATGTTGATATCGGCCTTGAAGTTGGCATGAGGGACAAAGCTCAAATAGGCAAAGGTATGTGGGCTATGCCTGACGAAATGAAACAGATGATGGAGGCAAAGATCGGCCACCCTAAGGCCGGCGCTAACACAGCCTGGGTGCCGTCGCCGACCGCTGCGACGCTGCATGCGGTACACTACCATCAAGTTTCCGTTTCCGACCGCCAACGGGAGTTAGCGAACCGGGGCCGGGCACAGCTGGGGGACATATTGACCATTCCATTGTCGCAAGGTGAAAATCTGTCGGCCGAAGAGGTGCAAGCGGAACTTGAAAACAACGCGCAGGGCATCCTCGGTTATGTTGTTCGCTGGATTGACCATGGCGTCGGTTGTTCGAAAGTACCGGATATCAACGATGTCGGATTGATGGAGGACCGTGCGACGTTACGAATTTCAAGCCAGCACATCGCCAATTGGCTGCATCACGGTGTTTGTGACAGCGATCAAGTCATGGCAACAATGAAAAAAATGGCTGGTGTGGTCGACCGGCAAAATGCCGATGACGATAGTTATCGCAATATGGCGCCAAGTTTCGACAATAATATGGCATTCCAAGCTGCCTGCGATTTGGTTTTCCAAGGGAAGGATCAGCCCAACGGTTATACGGAGCCGATCCTGCATGCCCGCCGGCGTGACGCCAAAGCCCAACTTTCTGGTTAGTCAGATAAGATTTTGTTGAGCGACCTCGACATTGCTGACAAGAATGCGATGAACTTGGTCATTGACATCGACAATCGGAAGAATAAGGCGGCACCATCTGGTTTGAGCGGATTCCGATTCCCGTTCATTGTGTTCTGAATAAAGCACAGTCCGGTTCGTCGCTGTATATTGGTATTGCTCGCAAAATATATCGCTCAATGGCGCAGGACGCTCCGATAACCAAGAATTTTCGAGATCGACGTGGTTAACGGCACCGATTTTTGGGCCAAATCTTCGGTATCTGAAGTCGCTAAAATTGGCGTTGGGTTCCAACATTAATGTGGTCGCCATTGCGGCTCTGAGTTGAGCTGGATTGATCCGATTCGAAGCAGGAAGATCGCTAATGCAATCCAATGATTTCCAGTAATCAAACAGATTTTGATGTTCGGAAAGAGCGAGCGCAGGCGTAATATGCTGATCGGGTGCAAAAGCCAAAAACCAAATGTCCTTCTCACCGGTTACGGACTGGAAGGTGGACCTCCAGTTGTTTTTTTGCACAAAGGCTTGATAACGATCGCTCAGATGAGTGAATGGGCTTGACACGTCAGGCTTGAAATTTGTTCTATTTTTGGACTTTTGATTCTTCACTTTGACACCTCTTGTATACAACATGCCTTATTCCAGTTGACGTTTCGTTACTTTGTAAGGTTGATAGTTGGTAAATTTTGGATCTGTCGTAAACGATCTTCAGGAGCTGACATTGCTCTCGTGATCACCGGAGTATGATGATGGAATCTTTGCGCATGAGGGCGGCCGTTTGTCGTAAATTTGCTTCAGAGCTGAAAATCGAAAATTTGATATTGAATCCACCCGAGGCGGGAGAAGTGAGGGTCCGTGTTTCGGCCTGCGCTATTTGCCATAGTGATATTCATGCCATTGATGGTGCTTGGGGAGGGGTCCTACCGACAGTTTACGGCCACGAAACTGCCGGTATCGTTGAAAGCGTCGGTTCGGAAGTTGAAGGCGTCAATGTTGGCGACAATACGGTTGTTGCGCTTATCAAATCTTGTGGTAATTGTCCGATGTGCCGGCAGGGCGCGCTTCATCTTTGCTCGATCGTGTCGCCGATAAGTCAGCGAACGGTTTTGCGCACGACTTCAGGGGAACCTGTCAAACAAGGCCTGGAAGTCGCTGGTTTTGCAGAATATGTGCTTGTTGATCAATCGCAAGTCACGGTTGTCCCGGACAATTTGGCGCCGACGTCTGCGGCATTATTAGCCTGCGGTGTTATCACCGGCTTGGGTGCGGTCATCAATACGGCAGAAATTCCCGTCGGTTCGAATGTCGCCATCATTGGGTGCGGTGGTGTCGGGCTAAACAGTATCCAAGGGGCGAAATTATCCGCTGCCAAAATTATTGTCGGCATTGATGTCAGCGAAGACAAGTTGCAGGCCGCGAAAAGATTTGGCGCCACCCACGGAATGTTGGCGACGTCGACGGATCTGGTAAATGACATCGCGGCATTAACTGGCCAAATCGGATTAGACTACGTTTTTGTTACCGTCGGCATGGTCCAAGCAGTAAAGACGGCACAGGCTTTATTACGTCGCGGCGGTACCATCGTTGTTGTTGGAATGCCGGCAAGCGGCATCGAATACCCGATAGAACTGGCAGGCTTCGCTTATGATGAGCATAAACTCATCGGCAGTCGAATGGGGTCGACGAATTTGCGCCGCGACATCCCAAAACTTGTGCAGCTTTACCAGGAAGAAAAGCTTCGCCTTGATGAGTTGGTGACAGGAACTTATCGTTTGGAAGACATCAATTCCGCGATAATATCGGTCCGGGACGGAAATGCTCTTAGAAATGTAATCGTGTTCAATTAATATCAGCTAAATTTCAAACACCGGCGATTGTTGAGTTTTTAGAGTATTAGAAACTCAAAAAAATTGACCAAGTAGTAAAAAAATGCCTTAAATGGGCTTAATCGATATGGGAGGAAAATCGATGAAAAAACTGACAATTATTGCAGCGGCCGCGGCGGTCGCGATATCATTCACTACTACTCAGGCTGCTGAAATCTCACCGGCTGTCGTCTTCGATATGGGGGGCAAATTCGACAAGTCCTTTAACGAGGGCGTTTATAACGGCGTCGAGAAATTCCGCAAAGAAACCGGTATCAAATATCGGGAATTCGAAGTCACCAACGAAACGCAACGCGAACAAGCTTTGCGTAAGATGGCCCAACGCGGTTCCGATCCCATCCTCGGAATCGGCTTTGCGCAAGCGCCGGCGCTTGAAAAAGTAGCTAAGGAATTTCCCAATTTACGTTTTGCCATTATCGACATGGTCGTCGATCTGCCAAATGTGCAATCGATTGTTTTCAAAGAACATGAAGGCTCTTTTTTAGTCGGTGTGTTAGCGGCTATGGCGTCTAAGACCGGCAAAGTTGGTTTCGTCGGCGGTATGGATATCCCGCTCATCCGTAGGTTCGCCTGCGGATACGTGCAGGGGGCCAAATTCCAAAACCCGAATGCCGAAGTTATCCAAAACATGACGGGCACAACACCGTCGGCTTGGAACAATCCGACAAAAGGTGGCGAACTCGCAAAAAGCCAATTTGATCGTGGCGCAGATGTCGTCTATGCCGCCGCTGGCGGTACCGGCGTTGGTGTCTATCAAGCCGCCAAAGACAATGGCAAACTTGCCATTGGTGTTGACAGCAATCAAAACCATTTGCAGTCAGGTACCATGTTGACGTCGATGCTGAAGCGCGTAGATGTTGCCGCCTACAATGTATTTAAGTCTGCGAAAGATGGCAATTTCAAGCCCGGCATCCAAGTTCTTGGACTGGCTGAAGGCGGCGTTGGTTGGGCGCTTGATGAGCATAACAAAAAGTTGGTGACGAGTTCGATGCTGACGAAGGTCGAAAGCGTTCGCAAAGACATCATCGACGGCAAGATCAAGGTTCATGATTACATGTCCGACAACAAATGCGGAATGTAAAACGCTGAGCTTGGTCATATTATATGACGACGATTGTCGAAGGCAGCGGCGGCGCGGTTGAAAAGGCCGGGCCGCCGCTTGCCATTCAGCTCCAAGGCATAAGCAAACGTTTTGGGCCCGTCCTTGCCAATCACAACATCAATCTCGATGTAGAACCCGGCGTCATCCACGGCATTATTGGTGAAAACGGTGCCGGTAAATCGACATTGATGAGTATACTCTATGGTTTCTACGAAGCCGATGAAGGCGAAATTTTTGTTGCCGGAAAGCCGCTAAGAATTAGGGTAACGCAAGATGCAATTCATGCCGGGATCGGCATGGTTCACCAACATTTCATGCTGGTTGATACCTTTACAGTTCTTGAAAATGTTATCCTCGGGGCGGAGGCTGGACCGCTGCTGGTCGAAAGTCTGGATGCCGCGCGGTCGGAGCTTGCACGTCTGGAGCGGGAATACGGACTAGAAGTTGCCCCAGATGCAACCGTTGGTGAACTGCCCGTCGGTGTCCAGCAACGTGTTGAGATACTAAAAGCATTGTTCCGCGGTGCAAAAATTCTCATCCTTGACGAGCCGACCGGGGTTTTAACACCGCAGGAAACGGAACGTCTGTTTCAGATATTTCAGGCGTTGAAGGAGCAGGGGGTCACGATCCTGCTGATCACCCACAAATTGCGCGAAATAATGGCGATTACCGATCATGTCTCTGTGATGCGAGGCGGTGAAATGGTGGCGCATCGCAAAACCAGCGAGACCGATGAAGCGGAACTCGCAGAATTAATGGTTGGGCGCAAGGTCTTGTTACGGGTCGAAAAACAAGTTGCCGATCCCGGCGAGAATATTCTGGACGTCACCGGTGTCACTGTTATCGACGATAAAGGCGTAAAGCGGGTCGATGATGTTAGCTTCAACGTGAAGGCCGGTGAAATCGTTGGAATTGCCGGGGTTTCAGGAAACGGCCAAAGTGAATTGCTGAATGCCCTATCTGGCATCACCCCGATTGATGCCGGTGAATTCATGATCAACAATAATTTAGTCTCGCCCATCCGTGCGATTGATCCGAGGCAAATGCGTAATAATGAAGTTGCACATGTTCCCGAAGATCGACTGCGTATGGGATTGGTGCGGCAATATTCGGCTATGGAATCCTTTATTCTCGGCTATCAAGATGATGCCAAGTACAACAATGGTTTGCTTTTCGATATGGCGGCCATTCGGCAGGACTGCGCCGATAAAATGGCGGCCTATGACGTCCGTCCACAGGATCCGAATTTGCGTACCGCCAATTTTTCCGGCGGTAATCAGCAGAAAATAGTTCTGGCGAGAGACATGGAACGGGCGCCGAAAGTACTTCTTGTCGGGCAACCGACCCGTGGTGTCGATATTGGCGCGATAGAGTTTATCCATAGAAGTTTGATCGAAATGCGTGATCAAGGATGCGCAGTGTTATTGGTCTCTGTTGAGCTCGACGAAATCATGTCCCTTAGCGATCGAATACTCGTGATGTTTGATGGTCATATTGTTGGCGAAGTCGCTGCGGAAGAAGCTGACGAGCAATCCTTGGGTTTGATGATGGCAAATATTATCCCGGAAGGTTTGAAAGTCTTAAATCCGGGAGCAGACGCGTGAACAAAAGATTAGAAGCGCCCCGCTGGGTAAGTTACGTCCTGATCCCGTTGATCAATATTTTGCTGGCTTTTTTCTTCTCAGGTCTCATTGTATTGGCAATTGGCGAAGATCCTATCGAAGCCATGAAAATCCTAGTTTATGGCGCAGTCGGGTTCGATCAAGCAATTGGCTACACACTTTATTACGCAACCAATATCATATTTACCGGCCTTGCGGTGGCCGTCGCTTTTCACGCCGGACTTTTCAATATCGGTGGAGAAGGACAGGCCTATATTGGCGGTCTAGGTGTTGGCTTGGTCTGTTTGGCGACCGACAGTTTCCTGCCTTTCATTCTCATTCTTCCACTAGGAATTCTGGCAGGTGCACTGTTTGGCGCCGCCTGGGCTTACATTCCGGCCTATTTGCAGGCGAAGCGTGGCAGCCATATTGTGATCACGACGATCATGTTCAATTTCATTGCTGCCGCGTTGATGAATTACCTTCTCGTCAATGTTCTGATCAAGCCCGGTCAAATGTCGCCTGAAACCCGCGAATTTTCGGAGGTGGCTTGGCTGCCATTCATGCACGAGATATTGGCGTGGATAGGTATCGAAATAACCCGATCGCCGTTGAATTCCGCTTTCTTTTGGGCCTTAATTTGTTGCGTGCTTGTCTGGGCTTTGATCTGGCGCACGCGCTGGGGTTATGCGATCCGTGCGGTGGGTCATAACGAGACCGCAGCCGTCTATGGCGGTATCAAGCCAGCTAGGATTATCATATTCACTATGTGTATTTCCGGTGCCTTGGCCGGATTTGTCGGCTTAAATGAAATGATGGGCGTGCAGCATCGGATCATGATGAACTTTACGGCCGGCTACGGCTTTGTTGGAATTGCCGCAGCTTTGATGGGGCGCAACCATCCGATCGGGATTGTTCTTGCCGCCATCCTTTTTGGCGCGCTTTACCAAGGTGGCACTGAATTGGCCTTCGAAATGCCGAAAATTACCCGCGAATTAGTGGTGGTAATTCAAGGTCTTGTAATTCTGTTCTCTGGTGCACTTGAATTTATGTTTAGGGACCGCATCGAAGGCTGGTTCATCAACTATTCCAGGGTGAGGAGTGGGTGAAACAATGACCGATTGGTTCCTCCTTTCTGTCCTGACGATTGACGCGACTTTGCGGGTCAGCACGCCGCTAATTTTATGCGCGATGGCAGGTATATTTTCCGAACGTTCCGGCATTATCGATATTAGTTTGGAAGGCAAATTGTTGGGCGGCGCTTTTGCTGCCGGCGCTGCCGCTGCCGTAACAGGGTCGGCATGGCTGGGTCTGCTTGCCGCTATTGCAACGTCTATGTGTCTTTCGTTGTTGCATGGTTTTGCCTGTATCACCCATCGTGGCAACCAAGTGGTGAGCGGTGTTGCGATCAATACCTTGACGTCGGGCCTGACAATTATGCTTGGGATGGCTTGGTTCGGTCGCGGTGGGCAGACGCCTTCTTTAACTAATGAAGGTCGGTTCACAGCGATAAAATTTCCCGGCGCTGAAGCGGTTGCAGATGTACCGATCGTTGGTCCGATCTATTCGGAATTATTGAGCGGCCACAATCTTCTGGTCTACGTCGCGTTCTTGGCCGTACCGCTGACCTGGTGGGTGATATTCCGAACCCGGTTTGGGCTACGGTTGCGGGGTGTTGGCGAAAATCCACTCGCGGTGGACACGGCGGGTATTTCCGTTAGCTGGTTACGTTATCGCGCCGTTCTCTGCGCCGGTGCTTTATGCGGGGTCGGAGGTGCCTATCTCTCGACCGCGCAAAACGCTTCATTCGTGCGGGAGATGAGTGCCGGAATGGGGTATATCGCGTTAGCCGCGATGATCTTCGGCAAATGGCGCCCTGTGCCGGCCATGTTGGCTTGTTTGTTGTTTGGATTTTTAGATGCCATTGCCGCCCGTTTGCAAGGTGTGAAAGTGCCTGGAATCGGTGAAATCCCGGTGCAACTCATCCAAGCATTGCCCTATGTGTTAACCGTTGTATTGCTGGCGGGCTTCATCGGTCGTGCGATCGCCCCCAAAGCCATTGGTGTGCCATTCGTGAAGGAAAGATGAGCAATTATTCGGACAAAATGATCTTGGCCGCGAAAGCAGCGCGAGAACAAGCCTATGCCCCCTATTCGAAATTTTCAGTGGGTGCAGCGATTGTCACGCCAAATGCAAAGATATTTACCGGCGGTAACGTGGAAAATGCCGCATATCCGGAAGGTTGGTGCGCCGAAACGTCAGCAATTGCCGCCATGATCCAGGCCGGCGAGCGAGAAATTGCGGAGATATTTATAGTAGGCGCCGGAGATGAACTTTGCACACCTTGTGGTGGTTGCCGTCAACGAATACGCGAATTTTCGACAATTGAGACAAAAATACATATCTGTGATTTAGAAGGTGTTCGCCGAACTTATACATTGGCGGAAATGCTGCCAGATAGTTTTGGGCCCGAGAATTTTAGATGAGCCATTGGGACGCCACGCGTTTTGTCCAAGACAGGTTGTCCGGTTTCGAGCCGGCGTTGGGAATTGTGCTTGGCTCCGGCCTTGGCAATTTCGCGGATTTAGTAAGCGATCGGATTATCGTCGATTATTCCGACGTTCCTAATTTTCCACGATCGACTGTTTCCGGACATCAAGGTCGATTTGTTTTTGGGAAAATTTCCGAGGCGCCGGTTGTCTGTATGCAGGGTCGATCACATTTCTATGAAGGCCATGAGCTTGCGGAACTCTCTATCCCTGTCCGGGTCATGCATGCTCTGGGATGTGAGACGTTAATCCTGACCAATGCTGCAGGGAGTTTGCGAGCAGAAGTCGGGCCTGGCCGTCTCATGTTGATTACCGATCACATTAATTTTGTCGGCGTCAATCCGCTCATTGGTTTGAATGATGACCATGTTGGTCCGCGGTTCTTCGATATGTCGAATGCATATGACCTCAAATTGCAGGAATTGATGCAGCGGGTCGCTGATGCCACTCAGATCGATTTAGCGAAGGGGGTTTATGCATGGTATAGTGGGCCGAATTTTGAGACACCGGCAGAAATTAAAGCGTTGCGCGTATTGGGCGCCGATGCCGTCGGTATGTCGACTGTGCCGGAATGTTTGGTTGCGGTTCACGCAGGCATGCGCATTGTCGCCATATCGACAATCACTAATCTTGCTGCAGGGATGTCGGATACGGAGCTAAGCCACAACGAAACGCTGGCAAATGCAGCCAAAGCGGCCGAAGAACTGACATATATGTTAACAAAATTTATCGCAGAATGGTGGGAGACCAAGCGTGGCAACTATTGAAAAGCTGATCCCAAAATCGTTGCCGGACGCGACCCATACGACGCGTAACCCCGGCATCGCGTTAGATCTCGATTTGGTCGAAGGGCAACTAGTTAATCGAAGCGCGGTTGAGCGGCGTGCAGCGACATTGACGACCCGTCGCTCGGTAAAAAATGCCAATCAAGCAGCCTGGTTGTTAAAGGCAGTGAGTTGTATCGATCTGACAACGCTGAGCGGCGATGATACGCCGGATCGGGTCCGACGTCTTTGCGCAAAAGCTCGCCAACCGGTACGCCATGACTTGCTTACGGCCCTGGGTATGGCGGATCGAAATCTGTTTGTCGGTGCGGTCTGTGTCTACCATGAAATGGTGAAGCCAGCAGTTGCCGCCCTTGCCGGAAGTGGCATTCCGGTCGCCGCAGTTTCCACCGGGTTTCCAGCCGGCCAGACACCGTTCGAGCTGAAGATTAAAGAGATAGAAAAATCCGTGCGTGCGGGCGCCAAGGAAATCGATATTGTCATTTCCAGGCAACATGTTCTGACTGGAAATTGGCGCGCACTATACAAAGAAATCTCTGCATTCCGTGATGCGTGCGGGGAGGCCCATCTGAAAACGATCCTGGCGACTGGCGAACTTGGCAATCTCCGTAACGTCGCTAGTGCCAGCATGTTGGCAATGATGGCTGGGGCCGATTTCATTAAAACTTCGACAGGTAAGGAAAGCGTCAACGCAACCCTACCGGTTTCGTTGACGATGGTGCGGATGATCAGGACTTACGAGGAATTAACAGGTTATCGGATCGGCTTCAAACCGGCAGGCGGCGTCAGTAAAGCGAAAGATGCGCTAGCTTATCAAATATTGATGAAAGAAGAATTGGGCGATGATTGGTTACAGCCGGATTTGTTTAGATTTGGCGCTTCCAGTTTGTTAGGCGATATCGAACGGCAGATCGAGCATTTCCTGACCGGGCGATATTCTGCCGGCAACCGTCATCCATCGGGTTAGGAGCGTCTGATGAGTGTCGCTGAAGCATTCGATAAAATGGAATATGGAACGGCTCCGGAAAGTGCAGCAGAAGCGCAAGCATGGTTGGATCATCATGACTGCCGCTTCAACCACTTCATCGCTAGTAAATGGCAAAAACCGAAAGCTAGCCGTTGGTTCGATACTTTTAATCCAGCAAATGGCAGGAAACTTGCGCGCATTGCTCAGGGTGGACAAAATGACGTTGATAGTGCCGTTCGCGCCGCCAGGCGCGCTCACAAAGAATGGGCAAAGCTGGACGGTCATATCCGGGCAAAATACCTCTACGCGATAGCGCGGGCTGTTCAGCGCGAAGCTCGATTGCTTGCGGTATTGGAAACCATGGACAATGGCAAGCCGATCCGTGAATCCCGCGACATCGATATACCGCTGGTCGGGCGACATTTCTATCATCATGCCGGGTGGGCACAATTGCTGGAGACCGAATTTCCTGATCATGAAGCCCTGGGTGTTGTCGGCGCGATTATTCCTTGGAACTTCCCGCTGCTGATGTTGGCCTGGAAATTGGCGCCAGCCCTGGCGGCTGGGAACACAATTGTGTTGAAGCCAGCGGAATATACCAGTCTGACAGCGTTGAAATTTGCTGAAATCTGTAAAGCGATCGGTTTGCCGGCGGGTGTCGTCAACATTGTTACCGGCGACGGGCGGACCGGGGAATGCCTGGTTAATCATGCCGGTGTCGATAAGATCGCTTTTACAGGCTCCACGGAGGTGGGCCGGCGTATTCGTCAGCAAACCGCCGGCAGTGGTAAACATTTGACTTTGGAATTGGGTGGCAAATCACCCTTCATTATTTTCGATGACGCCGACATTGACAGTGCTGTCGAAGGCGTAGTGGACGCGATCTGGTTCAATCAGGGTCAAGTCTGTTGTGCCGGGTCGCGGTTGTTGGTTCAGGAAACCATATCCAAGAAAGTTGAACGCAAACTGAAGGCACGTATGGCGAAACTGCGTGTTGGCGATCCGATGGATAAAAGCATCGACATCGGCGCTATCATTGCTCCGGTGCAGCTTGACCGGGTCAATGAACTGGTCGAAATCGGCAAGAAAGAGGGCTGCAAGATCTGGCAGCCAAAGTGGGCGAAGCCAAAAAATGGCTGGTTCTACCCCCCGACTTTGTTCACTGATGTCTCGCCGGCAGCAACGATTGCCCAGGAAGAAATTTTTGGCCCTGTTCTGGCAATGATGACATTTCGCACCAAGGATGAAGCGATCAGTCTTGCTAATAATAGCCGCTACGGCCTGGCCGCGAGTGTATGGAGTGAAAATACCAATCTCGGCCTCGAGGTTTCGACAAAACTCAATTGCGGTGTCGTTTGGGTCAATTGTACCAACCAATTTGACGCGGCCGCCGGTTTTGGCGGTAATCGAGAGTCGGGATTTGGCCGGGAAGGTGGCAAAGAAGGTTTGCTCGAATATCTTGAACGCCGAATTCTTGAACAACCAAAGAAAAAGTCGAAAACAATCTCGCATACGATCCGGAATACCGATCGATACATTGATCGTACACCGAAGCTCTATATCGGTGGCAAACAGGCGCGACCGGATTCCGGCTATAGCCAGCTAATTCCAAACGCCGATGGCACGCCCGCGGGTGATGTCGGTAAGGGAAATCGCAAGGATGTACGCAACGCCGTCGAAGCCGCGAATGCTGCCGGCGGTTGGCAAAAGGCATCCGCCCACAATCGTGCGCAGGTGCTTTATTATGTCGCTGAAAATTTGAGCATCCGTGCCGGTGAATTCGAGAATCGATTGAGTGCTTTGACGGGGCAAAGCAAAGTCGCATCAAAACGCGAAGTTGATTTAGCGATCCAAAGAATTTTCACTTACGCCGCTTGGACCGACAAATTTGATGGTTCGGTCCACGGCGCTGCTTTCGCCGGTATGGTTCTGGCTATCAACGAACCGCAAGGTGCGATCGGTTTATTATGTCCAGATGAAGCACCCTTGCTGGCGATGATTTCGCTTGCGGCACCAGCATTGGCGATGGGGAACACAATTGTTTTGGTGCCATCTGAAGCATACCCCCTGATCGCGACGGATTTTTATCAAATTTTGGAAACTTCCGATGTACCTGGTGGTGTGTTTAATATTGTCACCGGCAATCGGGTCGAATTGGGTGAAACGCTAGCACTTCATGACGATGTAGACGCGGTATGGTCGTTTGGTCCGAAAGACGAAAACGCGGCCATCGAACGTGCGTCCATTGGCAACTTGAAAAGAATTTGGGCGCCGAAAACTGGTGTCACGAACTGGTCGAACCTGCAGCTTGCCGAAAGCCAAGAATTTTTGCGTCAGGCCGTGAACGTGAAGAATATCTGGATACCCCATGGCGATTGACGAGCGGGTGCAGCGCCGATGAACGACGTATTCTTGCCGCAAGAGGTCATTCGACGCAAACGCGATGGCGAGGAGCTGAGCGAAGCGGAAATTGCTGCAATGGTGTCTGGGATTACCGATCAATCTGTTTCTGAAGGGCAAGCCGCCGCCTTCGCGATGGCGACATTTTTCAGTGGTATGACCGTAGCAGAGAAAGTGACGCTTACCCAGTGTATGGCGAATTCGGGGGATGTGTTGAGCTGGTCATCACTCAGTCTTCCCGGACCAATTGTCGACAAACATTCGTCAGGTGGGGTCGGCGATAAAGTCAGCCTTATCTTGGCACCCATTATGGCGGCCTGTGGCGGTTTTGTGCCGATGATATCAGGACGAGGATTAGGACATACCGGTGGCACCCTGGACAAACTTGATAGTATTCCCGGATATACAACGACACCGGATTTGGAAACGTTGCGCTCTGTGGTGCGTAATGTCGGCTGCGCAATCATAGGTCAAACGGATGACCTGGCTCCTGCGGATAGACGTCTTTATGCGATCCGCGATGTCACCGCGACGGTGGAATCGATCCCTCTTATCACTGCGTCAATTTTGTCGAAAAAGTTGGCGTCAGGTTCGGACGCCATGGTGATGGATGTCAAGACAGGCTCTGGCGCCTTCGCTGACAATCTGCCGATGGCAGAGGAATTGGCCGCGTCAATTGTGGACGTCGCGAATGGCGCCGGGATGAGAACCAGCGCCTTGATTACCGATATGAACCAAGTGCTGGGACGAAGCGCCGGCAACGCCCTCGAAGTTCGTGAATGCGTTGACTTAATGAAGGGAAATCCCTGCGATGCGCGATTGCGTGATGTTACGGTCGAATTATGTGCGGAATTGTCGTTTTTGAGTGGACTGAAACGGAACCTCACGGATAGTCGAGAAGCCGTGGTCGCCGCATTGGATTCGGGACGCGCCTTGGAAATTTTTGCCGCAATGGTATCGGCGCTAGGTGGGGCGAATGATTTTGTGAATAATTTGGACCGCGATCTTGCGGTTGCGCCGGTAATAAAACCTATATTGGCGCCGACGGGCGGATATGTGACCGGGATGGATACGCGGGCTATTGGCATTACGATTATTGAATTAGGTGGCGGTCGCCGCCGCGCCAGTGATGCGGTTGACTTTAGTGTGGGTGTCGATGATATCGTGCAAATTGGCGACGAAATTTCTACCGCACAACCTCTCGCCTTTGTTCATGCCCGGAATGAAGATGCCGCTCACCATGCGATAGATGCTATTTTGAACGCTATTGAAATAGGTTCCGCTCCACCGGTTGAGAAAGGCATCATCTTAGGGAAGGTGACGACGCAGGAGAAACCATCGTGACGCGGGCAATCATCTTAATGATGGATTCCTTCGGGATCGGCAGCAGTCGAGACGCGGACCGCTTCGGAGATGTAGGCGCCAACACTTTGGGCCACATTGCTGAACAATGTGCTCTTGGCCATGCAGATCGGGCAGGCGTTCGCTCGGGCCCGTTACAAATACCAAACTTGTTATCCTGGGGATTGGGAGAGGCCGCTCGGATGAGTGCCGGGATCATGCCGTCCGGACAGCAAATCCAAACTTCGGAAATTGTCGGGCGTTATGGCTACGCTGTTGAGCAAAGTCGCGGCAAAGATACGCCCAGCGGCCACTGGGAATTAGCAGGCGTGCCGGTCCTTTCCGATTGGGGATATTTTCCGCGATCCGTACCCTGTTTTCCCCCCGACCTGATCGATCGATTGGTGAGTGGCAACGATCTGCCGGGTATCTTAGGCAACTGTCACGCGTCCGGGACAGAGATCATCGCCGGATTGGGTGAAGAGCATGTCAAAACAGGCAAACCTATCATCTACACATCTGCTGACAGCGTGTTTCAAATTGCCGCCCACGAAAAAACCTTCGGCTTGGACCGATTGTTAGCATTATCTGAAGCCGCACGTATATTGGTGGACGACTACAACATCGGTCGGGTTATCGCGCGGCCTTTTATTGGGACCAACGCGGGTGATTTTATACGCACGGGAAACCGTCGAGACTATTCGACACCACCGCCGTCGCCAACATTGTTAGATCGGTTGGTTGAAGACGGGGGGCAAGTAATAGCGATTGGTAAAATCGCGGACATCTTTGCCCATCAGGGAATCAGTAAACTGATCAAAGCCGATGGCAATGACGATTTGTTTAGTGCCACCCTTGCCGCCCTCGATAATGCTGGCGATCGCAGCTTAATATTCACCAATTTTGTTGATTTTGACCAACTGTATGGCCACCGTCGAGACATCGTTGGCTATGCTGCTGCGTTGGAAGCTTTTGATCGGCGATTGCCGGAACTCGTTGATCGTTTGGGTGAGGGTGACCTGGTATTTGTCACTGCCGATCATGGCTGCGATCCAACATGGGAAGGGACCGATCATACCCGCGAACATGTACCGGCGATTTGCTTTGGTAAATCTATGACATCTGCTTCGATTGGCGAGCGGGCGAGCTTTGCCGATATTGGCCAATCGATTGCGACGCACTTGATGATGCCGGCCCTGCCGAACGGAACGAGTTTTATTTAGCAATGACAATTAATATCCGCAATTTCCCCGCTGAAGGCAGGCTATCCGATGAAATGATTTTGGAATTCAGGGAAAACGGGTTTCTGGCGCTCTCTAGTTATGCTTCGATTGCAGACCGCGAAAATTTGATGCGGCAAGCGGAAGCGTTGATTAAGGCATTTGATGTCTGCCAGCATCGCACAATATTTTCGACGCAAGAACAGGCTCACGCCAGAGATGATTATTTCCTAACTTCCGGAGATAAAATTCGTTTCTTTTTTGAAGAAGAAGCTTTTGATCCTACGGGTAATCTTGTCGTCCCAAAAGATCAGGCAATCAACAAGATCGGCCATGCCTTGCATGAACTGGATCCGGTATTTGAGAAGTTCTCTCATGATCCGCGATTAGATCGAATAGCGCGACAAGTCGGCGTTTGTGATCCAAAGTTGCTGCAAAGTATGTATATTTTCAAGCAACCCGGCATTGGCGGCGAAGTGACGTGCCATCAAGATGCGACGTTTCTATATACCGAGCCAATATCAGTGACAGGATTCTGGTTGGCGCTTGAAGATGCAACGTTAGAAAATGGATGTATATGGGTGCTGCCAGGGCTGCATAAACTGGGTTTGCGAAGCCGATTTCACCGGCAGGGAGCCGAGGGGTTTGTGACCGACGTTCTAGACCCGACCCCTTGGTTGGATGAAAACAAACAACCGCTTGAAGTTGCCGCTGGTACTTTGGTTATTCTACACGGACTATTGCCGCATATGAGTTCGGCCAATCGGTCCGATAAATCGCGCCAAGCGTATGTGATACATGCGATCGATGGCGGCGCGGTTTATCCTGACGATAATTGGCTGCGTAGATCCCCAGATCTACCCCTTCGCGGTTTCACTTAATCCATCCCAATTATTCCGTAGTGAATTAGATAGGCAAGGTTTGCACAAATGCTTGGAAAATTTTGCCCCGACTCTGTCGTGGAATAGTGTCATTCTGAACTTTCGACGACGCGCCATTAAATTAATCTCATAAAATCAACGAGTTGTAACAAATTTTGAATCTGGCACGACGCTTGCGAAGTTGGAAGGGTCTCAATGCGGGTATTGTATATCCGTATTGGGCAGGCAATAAAATACAGCCTAAATGTTCAGGAGAATGAGCAATGACATTATCTATTAATACGAACCGCGGCGCGATGATTGCGTTGCAGACGTTATCGATGACGAATAGGGATCTTATAACGACCCAGCGTCACATTTCGACGGGTTTGAGAATAAACGGACCCAAAGATGATGCTTCCACTTACGCCATTGCGCAAAGCATGCGTGGCGATATTGCCGGTATGGATGCAGTAAAGTTATCACTTGCCGGCGGCATTAGTATTGTCGATACCGCGATTGAAGGTGCGCGTGCGGTTTCTGACCTTTTGATCGAAATGAAGGCGAAGGCTGTCCAGGCTTCGCAAGAAGGATTGGATGCAGCTGCGCAAAACGCAATTGCGTCCGATTTTGACAATATGGTCGAGCAATTGCAGGAAATTGTCGATTCCTCAAAATTTAACGGGTCGAACTTGATCGACGCGAGCATCACGACATTGAATGTGTTGTCGAGTGTGGATGGTGATTTCATCAATGTGCGTGGGCAAGATCTGAATACAACGACAATCGGATCCACAGACGCATCCGGATTGTCAATTTCGCAGGCTGATCTTTCGACCTCTGCAGATGCCTTGGTCGCTCTGGGTATCATTGACGCAGCCATTGACGAAGTTTCCACCTCTCTGGCGGAATTGGGCAGCGACGGTAATCGTTTGGAGTTGCAAAATGACTTCACCACCAAGCTTCGCGACATTTTGACCGCCGGCGTCGGAAATCTGGTGGATGCGGACATGGCGCAGGAAAGTGCGGACCTGACAGCGCTGCAAGTGAAACAGCAATTGGGAACGCAATCTTTAGCCATTGCAAATCAATCGCCACAGATTATCCTATCACTCTTCTCAGGATAATCAGGGAGGCGCCTGATTAACAGGCGTTGTGGAACAAATGTCACTGAAGCTCACGTTAAAATCAGGCGAAAGACTGGTTGTGAATGGCGCGGTAATCCAAAATGGAGATCGCCGCGCCAACTTTGTGATCCAGAACAGAGCGTCAATCTTGCGCGAACGAGACATCATGCAGCTGGAGGAAGCAAACACACCTTCCCGCCGCATCTACTTCGCGATGATGATGCTTTATATGGATGAAAAGGGCAGGAAAAAATATCAAGATGAGTTCGTCACCCGTATGGCCGAATTCATGGATGCGGTGAGTAGTCCCGAAATCGTGGGGATCTGCGTCGATATTATTAGCCTGTGTCAAGCCGCCAGTTATTACAAAGCATTGATGACGTGCAAAAAGCTTTTCCCGCTTGAAGCGGAGCGGTTGGGTCTCTGACAATGGCTGTCGATAGCTACCGCAGAACCCAAATCGCTACCGGTGAACCACGCCAGCGCGAATATCAAATATTCGCCGAAATAACACGGGATCTTCGAGAGGCTAGGGGCGCCACAACGCGTGAAGCCCGCTTGAATCTCATAAATGCTTTGGCGCGGAATAGGCGCTTATGGCAGGTATTATCTTTGGATTGTTCTGATGACAATAATGCCCTGCCGGATGTGACCAGAGCCGGGATAATTTCATTATCGATTTGGGTGGAGCGACATAGTCGTCTGGTAATGCATGACGGTGCGGATCTGGAAGCGTTGATTCGGGTGAATACGACAATCATGGAAGGCCTGTCCGCCTGAATTCGTCGCAATAGGTAAAATTATTATTGAATTAGGCAAGTTCTGCCTAGGGTCGGAAAATCTTGCCCGGCATATATTTCCTCGCTCTTTATGTAAGTAGGCAAAAATTGCCTAGTACACTAATAATTTGTTAATATTTATTAACAAAGTGAACCTGTTGTTGACATTTAGTTATTTAAAAACAATAGTTTACGTTTATGTATCGTTAACGGTAAAAAATTATGGACATTGGTATATTGCTTGCTATAATTGTCACCAACGCATAATGCGTTTCCCTGCAAAAAGCGGGGACTTACTTAGAAAAAGTCAGGAGACCAAGAAATGGTTTTAACAGTTAACAATAATACACCTGCTGCAATCGCGTTGCAGAATTTGAACGCAACCAACAAACAGCTTGAAGTTACCAACAATCGTATTTCGACCGGCTTTAAAGTCAACGGTCCGAAAGACGATGCGTCGACGTTTTCAATCGCGCAAAAAATGCGTGCAGAAATCGCCGGCCTAGGCGCGATCGATACCGCGCTTGCCAATGGCGGTAGTGTTGTCGATACCGCAATCGCTGGTGCAAAAGCAATTTCCGATCTGTTGATCGAAATGAAAGCCAAGGTTGTTGCCGGTCAGCAAGACGGTTTAGACACCGATGCGATCACCGCATTGCAAGATGACTTCAACGCGCTTGCCGATCAAATCGACAACATCGTTGCATCTTCAGAATTCAACGGCACAAACTTACTTGACGATTCTATTTCCAGTGTTGGTGGCGGCACGCCGTTTAATGTGCTCTCACGTATTGATTCTGCAAATGCGCCGCAATTCATTGCAGTCGGTGGTCAAGATATCACAAGCGCGACACTTGGTGTCCCCTCGGCAACAGACGTTACCGATGCCACTACTTTGACTGCAGTTGAAAGTGCAATCGATGATGTGAACGCGCATTTAGCTTCGCTTGGTAGTGCCGGTAAACAGGTCGACATTCAGGCCGATTTTAATGGCAAATTGCAAACCATTCTAGACGCTGGTGTCGGTAATCTTGTGAATGCCGATATGGCTAAGGAAAGCGCAATGTTGCAATCCTTGCAGATCAAGCAGCAACTGGGCGTCCAGTCGCTATCAATCGCGAGCTCTGCGCCGCAATTGATCCTGGGTCTGTTCTCGTAAGTTTAAGTTCGGTGGAGGTCATTTCGTGGCCTCCACCACCTTAATTTACAGGGAGTTAAGCAACCGCTAGATCTTGTCGGAGGATTAAACAGTGTCAGTTCAGAGTTACGTACAATCACAGAATATAACCGAAACGCCGCGGCAAACTGAATATCGTCTGTTTGCGCAAGTTACCCGCGCCCTTATGTCGGCACAAACGGGCGATCGAAAGGAATTGCGCGAAGCGCTGAATTGGAACCGTCGCATGTGGATCGTTTTGGAGATGAGCTGCGCTTCGGACGAAAATGGCTTGCCGGAAGAAACAAGGGCCGGCATCATATCTTTGGCAATTTGGGTCAACAAACATTCGACTAAAGTGTTGAACGGTGAAGATGACCTGCAAGCGCTAATTCAGGTAAACCGCACGATCATGGACGGCCTTTCTGGAAATGAGTGAGGCCGAGAAGAATTTGGACTATAAGATCAAAATGGAAAGGTGTGCTAATTAGCAGATTAAGATAGGACAATGGACGGCTTAATCATTACATCACCAGTATTGCCGCCGACACCGAATCCTAGTGTTTCGGCACCCGACGACGCATCGTCAAAATCAAAGGGTGCGCCGCTTTCCGCAAAACTGAACCTTGAAGACGAAAATGCCGTCGGACAGGTTAAGACGGAAGAGGCTGAAGACAACACGAAGAATTCTCCGGATGTTCGCGATCTTATCGACCAGCTTGAGAAGTTGGCCGAAAGTCTGCATATGGTGGATAACACCCGGCTGTCTATTTCCTTCCGTGAAGATGTTGCCAAATTTGTTTATCACGGGGTCGACCGTGATAGCGGCGAAGTCGTCAGTGAATTTCCAAGCGAGGAAATTTTAGACATGCTTGCGAGATTCCAAGATATCACAGGACTGAGTGTTGATATCGAATCTTGATTAGATAATTCTAACCCCAAATGTTTGAGGGTTGGCACATCAGTTTTCACCAAGCACCAACCCCCAACGATCTCATCCAAGGCGAGGCCCATTCAATCCTTGGATGATCGAACTTTATAGATACAGATAATCAGACAAGATAAAATGACATTCATATGACTTGGTCGAAAGCCAAACTAACGGGCTTTGACTTTTGATTGGCGAAGGCGGCGTCGACGATTGCTTCCTGATTATAACCTTTGTTGGGCTGATTTTGTGACGCGACTTCATCGGTTATCGATTTGATCATTCGTTCGGTTACGGACTTTGTTGCTTGAACCAATCGACGGTGATCTTCCAATGCATCTTGAAACCGGTTTGTTGCCGTGCGTAATCGCTGCATATCTTCTTGGGCCAATCGCTCCAGGAATTCAGGATCCTTTTTGATCTCAATCATTTTGAGTTCGTAATCTGCTGTAAGCAGTTCTTTCTCCGGCAACGTGACAGCTAATTCCCGCGGTTTCCGTTCCGTTAGAATTTCGTTTTCGCTAGCTAAAAGATTAGCCAACCGGTCGGTAATTTCGGTGATTGATGTGACTGTGGATTTAGGGGTCATATCTTCGCTCCCTCCTGAAGTTTTAAGATTTCCTGATACACAGCATCGGCAATACCGATGCCACCGATTTTTGTCATCGACTTGGCATATTCCTGTGATTGCATGGAGCGAAATATTTTTTCGCCCTGACCGCCACCGAATATTCCGTCGGTTGAAATTCCAGCAGACATTGTCTCGATAAACTGACTGAGAAAAAACGATTCGAACTCTTCCGCTGTTTTTCGAGCTTTCTGTCGCATCAAATCAATGTCGTTTGTCTGCGTATATTCGCTAGTGAAAGGCGTTGTCGATTGTAAGGCCTGCATGGTCATCTGGTTCATAATCATTGCACCACAATATCTGCTTGCAAGGCGCCGGCAGCCTTGATCGTTTGCAAGATCGAAATCATGTCTCTGGGACCCACGCCAAGTGCGTTGAGGCCGTCGACGAGTTCCTGCAGCGAAACGCCGGTTTGAAGGTTAGTCAGCTTGTTGTCAGTTTCGTCGATAGCAATGTCCGTTCGGTCGACGACTTCAGTCTGACCTCGCCGGGCGAAGGCGCCTGGTTGCGAGACTTGTTGGGTTTCCGTGACACGGATTGTTAGGTTTCCTTGCGCGATTGCAATATCGTCAATTCGAACATTTTTACCGATTACGATGACGCCGGAACTTTCATTGATGACCACACGGGCCAACTGATCGGGGTTAACTTGTAGCTGCTCGATTTGGGCGAGTAATTGCACCATGCCGCCGCTGCCATTCGGGACTTCGACCAGAATTGTGCCTGAATCCAATGCTTTCGCCACGGACCCGCCAAAGTGTTTGTTTATTGCATGCCCGACCCGGACTGCAGTGGTGATATCTGGATTACGCAGTGAGATGTGGAACGTTTTCAGGTTTGCCAGCTCAAAACCGATCTCTCGTTCAACAATAGCACCATTGGAGATTTGGCCGTTTGTTGGCACCCCTTTGGTCACTTCTGTCGCAGCCCCACCGGCGCTGAAACCACCAATGGCCACTGCACCTTGCGCCACCGCATACACTTCACCATTCGCCGCAAGTAATGGCGTCGCGAGCAACATGCCGCCTTGTAGACTTTCCGCATCACCCAAAGAACTAACGGTGACGTCGATATGGTTGCCTTGCCGGGCGAAAGGCGGCAATTTTGACGTCACCATGACCGCCGCTACGTTGTCCACAGATACATTGACAGACCGGATATTAACGCCGAGCCGTTCTAGCATCGCACTCAGGCTTTGTTTTGTGAACGGCGAATTACGCAAGGTATCACCCGTCCCGTTCAAACCGACAACCAAGCCGTATCCAATAAGGATATTTTCTCGAATGCCTTCGAAATTCGCGATGTCCTTAATTCGAGAGGCCGCCTGAGTTTTTTGCGGCAGGCCAATGAATACAGCAATGCCTAAGAATAGCGAAATTACGACCTGACGGCAGATACTCTGGCGCCGTGATGTTCGGAATTGATGATGTCTATTATTAGGGCCTGTTTGCATGTCACTTCTACATGGAAAAGAGTTCTGTCTGATCATTATTGCGATAACCATGCCAGGACGGAAATTTGAAAAATCCTCATAAAAACAAATGCTTAAGAGCATTTGAATTGTTACCATTAGGTGCTCGGGCAAAACCTGCCGAGGTATTAATTTGAAAAAGGAAGAACTTGCCGGTGAGACCGTTATCGGGCATGTTGGCCGTCTTGATGCCGTGCTGGGTTAGTGTTTGTCAGGTTTGAGAGTGATATGAAAATTTCGCGACCGAACAGAGTAAAGTCATCGTCGGTTCGACGAAAGGATAAGTCTGGCTCCAGTTCTAGTTCCGGTGCAGAGTTTGCCGTTACTGATCCTGATAGCTCCGGCGAGGCGCCGCCAATTGCTGGCGCCGGTCCAGTAACCGCGGTCGGTGCATTATTAAGTGTGCAAGAAGTTCCAGACGCAACGTCGGGCTCAACGCGCAGTGTACGCCGTGGTATCGACCTGCTTGATATTCTTGATCAAGTGCGTATGGGTCTGCTACTCGGCACAATCCCAATTTTGCAATTGCAAAGGCTTGTGGACAATTTGAAACAGCGCCGTGAAGGTGTATTGGATCCAGGTCTTGAAGAAACACTTCGCGAAATCGAAACGCGCGCCGCTGTCGAGCTAGCGAAATTCGATCAAATACGAGATCAATACTAATTTCTTCAAAATAGTACTGTCATCTAAATTTATTTGAGTGTTTTTCAGCAGAAAACTCCGAAAAATAGTAAAAGTTGCCACTTTTCAATTGGCGACTTGATGACTGGTTCGACACTGGTTATATTCCGCTCGCCGAAGCGTTGATTTGTCTGAAGAGGTTAGCCGGACATGGACGATGTTGTTTTACCGCCCGATTATGCCCCAAGCGAAGATGAACCATTTATGGGTCCCCGCCAACGGGAGTATTTTCGTCGTCGTTTGATAGATTGGAAGAATGAAATATTGCGAGATGCGCAGGACACGCTTGCCCATTTACAGGAAAGTGAAGGGCAGTCGCCTGATATCGCCGATCGAGCGTCAACAGAATCCGAACGATCTCTGGAACTTCGGACGCGGGACCGTCAACGCAAGTTGATAGCCAAGATAAACGCCGCGCTCAATCGCGTTGAAGATGGAAGTTATGGCTATTGTGAAGATAGTAACGAGCCGATTGCGCTCAAACGGTTAATCGCCCGACCGATCGCTACTCTATCTATCGAAGCGCAAGAGCGTCATGAGCGCCGTGAACGGGTATATCGGGACGATTGATTGCCATTGTTCGAACAATGTTGGGCCAATTCTTGGCCCTTTAAGCTCGATTTCTTCGGCCTTAATTTTCATTTCTAAGGCCCGTTAAAACGGGAAAATGACGTCAAATATCTGCTGGCCATATCGCGGCTGTTGCAAGTCCGAAATTAGGCCCCGACCACCGTAAATAATCCGCGCTTCTGCAATTTGAGTATGTTGGATCATGTTAGTCGCGTCGATATCTTCGGGCCGTATTACACCGGTGATCTGCAATATTCGCTTTTCATAGTTCACGACAACTTCTTGGCTACCCGAAATCACCATATTACCATTTGGTAGAATTTGCGTGACGATTGCTGCGATCGTGATGTCGATTTCTTCCTTTCGATCCACGGTGCCTTTACCGGTCGACGAGCTCTCAGACTCGATACCAGCCAAATTATCCATATTAATTTCCCCAATCTTACTGGGAATGATCGTTTCGAGGCCGACCAAGCCAGATATCCCTAAATCTTCGGACCCGTCTCTTGCACGTGTTGTTTCATTATCGATCTTGGCTCCGTCATTGATGTTGATGGTGACAGTCAAAATATCACCAATTGTGGAAGCCCGCTGATCCTTAAAAAATGCACGAGCACCCGGCCGCCAGAGCGAATTTGATGCGTATTGGGTGGCTTGTGGTCGCGGCATCGGTAAAACTACCGGTCGATAGTCTTCCTTGGTATTCGGATTTTCAATCAAGGTGACCTTTGGTGTTGCGCCGACATCTGACAATCGTTGCAACATGTTGCACCCGCCGAGCAAGGCCGTCACAGCCAGTAATGTGACGATACGATTAATAGTGATGTGCGCGAGATTTTGGTTCATGATATTGACCTTTACTCAATTCGAGGTGGCCGTAGCGATCTGCCCGTGGATTTGGACACGAACGGCGTCCTTTGAAATAACTTCCGCATGAATGGTACGTTTACTTTGCAAATTTATGACCGGGACGACACTTCCGATACTACCGTCAGCCATGGCCCGGCCTCGAATTGTTAGAGACAAGCCGGATTTTCGAAAACTCATGGTGACGAGTTTTCCCTTTTTGACCATCAGCGGTGTTCGCAAGGATCGATGGGATATTGGTTTACCTGCCTGTAGGTTCGATTTCACTTCGGTGCCAATCATCTTCCCTTCGCTCATTACAGTATTCTGACGTAGGTCATGGACGGGCATTTCAATCCAGTCGATATCGAGCGCCGATATAATCTCGCCCTTCGCAAAATTCCGGCTAAGAACCGGGACAGTTTTCAGAATTTGGATGCGTCCATAGACGCTGATTTGTTGTGCGTCAGAGGTACCAGCAGAGGCCGACAAGAGAGCGTGAAAGCGGCCGTCGCTACGCTGAAACCGAAGATCTTCAACCGATATATCTGTGTCTTCGCGCATCCCAATGGGGACATGTAATTCGTTGCGCCGACCGGTCAATTCGATTTCGAAACGGTCTTCTATACCGGCGTCGATTATTGCATCTGTGATCAAGTCAGTTATGCGTTGGTTAGATACAATATCGCTGTCACGGGTTACCATGACGAACTTTCGATTCGGGACATATGTGGATTGCAAACCGTGTTCTCTTGCAAGCGAACGTAGGTAATCCGTTCGATATGCGATCTGTTTCCCGGGCAGGGGCGCAGGGCCAATAACAGTGTCACTGCGCTCACCTGCATCGTCAAAAAAATCGCCCAATGTGATTGCCGTATCCGCGACGACAACGTTGTCGCGCATCCTCGCCACTGCTTCCGTTGACGCAAAAGCAATCAGCAATATTGATACCCCGAGTAATGTCAGCTTCCTATTTTGCATATTGTTTCCTCCTTCGAGTGAAGGTGGTTTAAGTTAATATTTATCGAAGCGTCGTAACCGTGCGCATCATTTCATCTGACGTCGTAATGACCTTAGAATTCATTTCATATGCACGTTGCGCCGTTATCAGGTTTGTTATTTCTTCCACCGGATTGACGTTCGAAGTTTCCAGAAATCCTTGCAGAAGTTCGCCGAAACCATCGCTGCCCGGGATGCTAATCGTTGCCGGGCCGGACGCTGCTGTTTCCAGGAACATGTTGTCGCCAATCGCTTCCAGGCCCCCTTTGTTAAAGAAAATTGCCATATCAAGCTGCCCGACGGTTACAGTCTCGACTTGCCCATCCAGTTTGACCTGCACTTCACCGTTGGCGTTGATCGAAATATCTATGGCATCCGAGGGGACGGTGATGGACGGAGAAACCGTAAACCCTTCCGTCGTGACGATTTCACCGTCGGGGCTGAGTTGAAAAGCACCGGCTCTGGTATAAGATTCTTCGCCACTTGGCAATTGTACGACAAAATATCCCTCGCCTTGTATAGCCACGTCCAGAGGGTTCGAGGTCGACGTTAACGCCCCTTGCTCGCCAATCCGATAAACGGCGGCTGCACGAACGCCGGCACCCAATTGCACCCCCGTTGGTAAAACCGTGCCGGTGTCCGAAGATTGAGCACCGGGGCGACGAATGTTTTCGTAAAGCAAATCCTGAAATTCAGCCCGTTGGCGCTTAAACGCCGTCGTGTTCATATTGGCGATATTATTGGATATAACTTCGACATTAAGTTGCTGGGCCAACATGCCCGTAGAAGCGATACTTAGACTTCTCATTGTAATTTCCTTCTAACTTTCAAAATCGACAAGAGATGCTCCTCTACTAAACCAGCGCGACACGACCGAGGCGACGGATGATCGTTCGCCGCATTTCCGAGTCTGCTTGCAACATATTCTGGGTGGAGGAATAGCTTCTTGATAATTCAATCATACGGGTCAGTTCGTGCACCGCGTTCACGTTTGAACTTTCCAGCATACCCTGGACAACTTCTGCTTCATCGGCAGGGACTGGTTGCTGTTCAGTGCTAAACAATCCGCTATTCAGCGCTGTAAGGGTTTGGTTGTTGTCGAATTTCATGACAGTGATGCGACCAATTTCACCGGCGCTATCCGAAACTATTCCATCCTTTGAAATTGTGATCGTCGGGTCATCTTGGTTAACCACAATCGGTTGATTGCCGTCGCCTAGTAAGGGCATACCTTGCGAGTTTGTCAGTTGCCCGGCGCTATCGATTTGGAAATTTCCGTTTCGAGTGTAAAGAATGTTGTCTCCGGAATCGACAGGGAAAAATCCGTCGCCGGAGATCATCAAATTTAAAGGATTGCCGGTGGGGACCGCCTGGCCTTGCGTAAAATCGCGCGCCGTTGCGACATCGAGCACGAACGAAATCGGTGAATCTGAATTTTTTGGTTCGCTCAAATATTCCTGAAACATCATATTTCCTTGTTTGAAGGCTGTCGTATTTACATTGGCAATATTGTTCGCAATGACGCCTAACTCTCGTTGCAACGCGACTTGCCGCGACAGGGTGACATAAGTGGTATTTTCAATCATGAGCTTCTAGGACCTCCGTATCGTCGTATCAGCCGGTGCAGAACATGTGCCAAACAGAAAATCACGTTAGAACAACGGGTTAGAGTCAGGTTTGGGTCAATTGTACACTTATGGCTATGCCGAGAGCAGGCTTTGCCCGGCAGAAAATTCCGTCACGGTCGAAATAATTTAATTTTGAACACTAAATATTAGGAAATTTCACGAATAAATGCGGCGCAACGATTTTCTGAGTTCGTGAAGAAACCATGGCCCCAAACCGTTCTATTTGTTACATCAATTGGTATAGTCGCGTTGTCGATTCGCACGCGTACTGCACTTGTGTGTCTTAAGTTGAGGTTAAGGAATGAGCGAAGCCGATACAGACGAAGATATTCTCGCTGGTGAAGACGAAGACAGCGAAGGTTCGGATGTTCCGAAAAAGAAACTAAGTGGCAAAGTAATGGTGCTTTATATTGTTTTACCGCTCGTTCTGATATTGGCGGGAGGCGGTGCGGCGGTATATTATTTCTTATTGTCTGGCGGCGAAGCAGCAGGGGAACAATTAGCAGAAGACCAAAAATCCGGACAAAGCATTGTGTTTTACGAATTGCCGGAAATGCTGGTCAATCTTAATACCGGCGGCGGCAAGCGGAAAACCTACTTGAAAGTTCGGATTTCTCTCGAGTTGCAGTCGGCTGATGATGTTCAAGAACTCGATTTGATAATGCCGCGGATCGTCGATAGCTTTCAGGTTTACTTGCGCGAATTACGGGTTGAAGATTTACAAGGCTCCACAGGTTTAATGCGATTGAAAGAAGAGTTGTTGACCCGCCTAAACGTGACAGCTCGTCCAATCAAAATAAACGATGTATTATTCCGCGAAATGTTGGTCCAGTAATTGCGTAGATTTAGCTGCAGAATAGAATTGTATTGAATAATATTATGGCTGACAAAGACGAAGATCTAGATCAGGACGACATTGCCGCTCAATGGGAAGCCGAAATGGCTGACGAGGACGGCGGCGAGGGCGATGACGCGGACATCGACGATGACGATGTGGCGGCTGAATGGGCGGCCATGATTGACGATGATGACGACGACGCCGATGAATTCGCAGCCTCGGGCGGTAGCGGTCGGGTCCTGGATCAAGATGAAATTGACAGTTTACTCGGCTTCGATTCAGAAGATGGAGACGAGCGCGAATCCACCGGCGTTCGGGCGATCATCAACTCAGCGTTGGTTTCCTACGAACGACTACCAATGTTGGACATTGTCTTCGACCGATTAGTCAGGATGATGTCAACAAGTTTGCGAAATTTCACTTCCGACAATGTTGAAGTCTCGCTTGATAATATTACCGCCATCAGGTTTGGAGACTATCTAAATTCGATCCCATTGCCGGCCATGCTGACGGTATTTCGCGCGGACGAGTGGGACAATTACGGTTTGATGACGGTCGATTCATCACTCATCTACTCGATTGTCGATGTTTTGCTTGGCGGGCGTCGCGGTACCGCTGCGATGCGGATTGAGGGCCGACCTTATACGACGATTGAACGCACGCTTGTCGAGCGACTAGTTATGGTCGTGTTGGAAGATCTAACAACGGCTTTCGAGCCGCTTAGCCCGGTGAATTTTTTGTTTGACCGGTTGGAGACGAACCCACGATTTGCAACGATTGCCCGACCCGCCAATGCAGCCGTCTTGGTACGCTTGCGAATTGATATGGAGGATCGTGGCGGGCGGTTGGAGTTGTTGTTGCCTTATGCCACATTGGAGCCTATTCGCGAACTGCTATTGCAAATGTTCATGGGTGAAAAATTTGGCCGTGACTCGATTTGGGAAAGTCACCTGGCGACCGAACTATGGTCAACTCATGTTGATATTGAAGCGGTACTTGAAGAACAAGTTTTGTCTTTACGGGAGGTCATGAACCTTGAGGTAGGGCAAACGCTTATGTTAGGCGGGACGCCGAACTCTTCAATTGAGTTGCGTTGTGGCGGGATCCCGCTACTGACAGGGCGGATGGGCAAAGTCGGACAACAAATTGCTATCCGCATTGAAGACCAATTGCGTCGGTTGGATGGCGGGTGAATATGGAAATTGTATTAGAAACAATTGTCGCAATCTTGCTCATTGTCACCGTGGTGTATTGTTATGTCTTGAACAAACGGTTGGCCACCTTACGAAATTCACAAGATGAAATGAAACAACTCTTAAATGATTTCGCCGTGGCGATGCAAAAAGCGGAAATCAGCGTTGCTGAATTGCGAAATGCGAGTTTAGAGATTGGTGATAAATTAAATGCTCGGGTGACGGCAGCGCGCGCATTAAGTGATGAGCTGAATGTCATGGTAAATTCCGGCGAAGATTTAGCAAATCGTCTAGAGCATGGCCTTGTTGGCCGCAAAGCTGAGCCGAAAAGCACAGTAAAAGCGGATATTGATGGATCATCGCGATCAGAAAGCGAACGGGAATTATTGGAAGCGTTAAGACGTGCAAAATGAGCATCGTCTCGCCAACGTATGGCTATTCTGGTTTAGCTGTTAACTAGATATTTTATATTTGCAGCATATCATTGCAATTCGTTGAGTTGTCTCCTGATTCGGGTGTGCGATGATGCTTGAAAAAATTCGAATTCTACCGGTACTGATAATATCGGCCAGTTTACTCTTAGGCTTAAAGGTCGAGGATATTTGGCGAAATGCCGGTAATTTGAGTTTTCCGCCGGCATTTGCGCAATCCGATGACAATACTGCAAAAAACGGTGGCAAGAAAATGCCGGCCGATACGATGGTTGCGTCAAAAGATAAGCAGGCTGATATGGCCGATGATGCGGCGACAAAAATAGGCGCCGCGGTTCCAGATAAACAACTGGATATCAACAATTTATCGCCTTCAGAGCTTCAGTTGCTGCAAAGCTTGGCAAAGCGTCGAGATGAAATAGATCGCCGCGAACAAGAAATGGGGATGCGAGAAGCGATTCTCAGTGCCACAGAAAAACGGATTGATACAAAGATAAAGGAATTGAAGCAACTGGAAGGACGGGTCCAAGGACTCATTAATACACATGATGAGGAAGCCGATAAGCGGCTTCGAAGCTTGGTCAAAGTCTACGAAAGCATGAAACCGAAAGATGCAGCGCGAATATTTGAAAATTTGGATATGAACATCTTATTGGATGTTGTTGACAGGATGAAAGAATCGAAAATGGCTCCGGTGCTTGCCAATATGAATTCAGACAAAGCTCGTGAACTCACCGTTCGGCTCGCTAATCTTAAGAAACTGCCTGAAAATGGTGGCTAACTAAGTTTATCATTATGTTCATTAATTCTGTTGAAACTCAGTTTTTCAACAACGCTTCGCGGAGAATGGTCCAAATGAACGCGACCCAAGAATATGATAATATTAGCGCCCGTATTGAGGAGCTTCGCCTATCTTATGGAGAAGCTGTCGCCATTGAGGATGTTTCAGATGTGGTGAGTAGCTTGATGAAGACGATTCAAGGCGATATTTCAATCGCAGATCTACGCCTGCATCAGGAATTGTTGGGTATCGTAAAATATATTCAAGATGCCCGCGCCGAGATAGCGTCTATCCAACCTGCTAATTTGAAAGAAGAAGGGATCGCGGTCGCAACGGATGAATTGGACGCCGTTGTGGAAGCAACGTCGGAAGCGACAAATGTGATTTTGGATGCCGCCGAACAGATCGAAGATATTGCCGAAAATTTAGATGAAGCAACGGCTGAACGGCTATTGGCAATTACCGCTGGAATTTATGAGGCGTCAAATTTTCAAGACATTACCGGTCAGCGTATCACCAAAGTTGTGAACGTTTTGCGCACCGTAGAAACGAAACTCGAAAGCATGTCACGCATAGCCGATGACGTTGTGGGGGGGCATTTGTCGACGGTTTCGGAGCCGGCCACCACTGACAATGCCGATAATGATGAGAAGTTGTTGAATGAGCCGGCGCTGCCCGATACCGCGAACTCTCAAGACGACATTGATGCGCTATTGGCGAGTTTTGATTGACGTGAACTCTACGATTTCCTTCTTACGGCAAAACACCGGGGATCAAGGGTATGATGCCGAGTTTAAGGATGCGTCAAAGTTGCGGGGCGGGTCGTCTTCACCGATCATGCTTTCGTTATTCCTGTCATTGTATATGTTATTGCTGGCGATCTTTATTTTACTCAACAGCATAACGACCTTTGAAGAATCTCGGGTACGTCAAGCGCTTGGCAGCGTGGCGGATAAATTTCGAACCAACACCCAACACAGCGATGAGATCTCGAGTTCGGATGAGCGAAGTGGAGATTCTGTCCTTCGTACACAGTTTTTTAGTGGCCTCGAGCAAATGTTCGCTGAGCGCCTGCCGATCGCCGAACTGAAGATCGTATCCGATGGCAATGTAATGCGTACTACCGTTCCCATTGGTGATATTTTCCGCGATGAAAGCATGGCGTTGCATCCAGGCAGCGATCCACTCACGGATGCGCTGGCTGATAGTCTAGTAATTCGAACGGCTGAATTGCGATATGAAATAGAATTTCTCATTGCGACGGGACCCGCATTCCCCAGTGGAAACCAGCTGGGCGAAGTTTTGGAAATCCGTCGCGCCGGCGCTTTCGCCAGAAAACTGCGTGAATTGGGGGTGAAAAGCGAAGCAATCAGCGTCGGGCTTCACCGTGGTGATCCGAAAATTCTGCAAATGAATTTTTATGCGCGTCGAGTGGACAGCGCCAGCATAACGTTCGACGAATTGGAAGTGCCGCAATGAATGAAGAGCGACGCTTTAATCCTTTTGATCCCGCCATGCACAAAAATGTGGAACGCCGCCAATCCGGTGCATGGATGATTATTTTCACCGATCTACTGTCGTTGATGCTTGCATTTTTTGTATTGCTGTTTTCGATGAAACAAATTCAGCTTGATTCATGGCGATCTTTGGTCGAGGGGTTGTCGGAGCGATTGAATCCAGCAAACGAATGGACAGATCCAGGTAAGACGGCAAGCAAAACAATTGGTCGAGTTGAAATAAGGCGGGCAGCGGACTTGGGCTATTTACAAGCCGTTATGGATGAAAAATCCGCTAATGTTGAGCAACTCATCGGTCTATCGCTACATCTCCTAGATGATCGATTGGTGATCTCGTTGCCTGCTGACATGTTATTCGATTCGGCTTCCGCTGTTATGTTGGAGAGCGCAAACGAAGCGACTAATACCCTTGCTTCGACATTGAATAGGGTCGGCAACCGGATCGACATAGTCGGCTATTCCGATCCTCAACCAATTACAAACAAAGCGACATTTCAATCAAATTGGGACCTTAGCTTGGCCCGTGCGGTCGCCGTTGCTAATGCTTTTGGCGCTGCCGGTTATAATCAGCAATTACGTATTGTTGGGCGGGGCGACAGCCAATATTATGACCTTTCTGATAAATTGTCTTTCGAGCAACGGATGAGACTGGCCCGCCGGGTCGATATCATTGTGCGAGAAGGTCGTTCAGATGAGGTGGGCGGGTGATCCGTTATTTCTTTGGTTTTGTTGTTGTTTTAGCATTCTCCTATTTTTTTGCTTCTGCCAGTTCCGCCGATGGCGTTGCGGTTCGGGTAAGCCAGCATAGCGATTTTGCGCGCCTGGTATTCGACTGGCCAAAGCCTGTGGGCATGCGTTCAGCTCAAAACGACAAGATCCTGCGCATTACATTCGAACGAGAAATCGTCGCTAGATTTGAGGTGATTACAGAAGAATTACCAAACTACGTGTCAGGTGTTCGCCGCCCAGATGATAAATCGCTCGAGCTTATGTTGGTAAAACCGATTAATTTTGTATCACGCCAAGACGGCAACATTATTATTGTTGATCTTGTCGACAAACAGGTAACAGAGGCGAAAGTGCCGCCATCTGCGGAAACCGCCGCCGGCACCGTAGCACGGGTCAAATTGCGCGCCGGTGTACATGATGATAAATCACGTTTGGTGATCGATTGGCCGCGCCGCGTTGCTTATGATGCGATCACGGAATTCAGCTCCTTAACTTTGTCGTTCGGGGAGAACGTGAATTTTGATTTGCGTGATGTTCGCCCCTCTAAACTGAAATTCATCGACAATGTGGAAAATGTCCAAGGTGCAAATGGTTCAGCAATCCGGATATCCAAAACCGCAAATGCGCCGGTAAAGCATTTTCGTGTCGGTAACAAAATCGTCGTTGATATCTTTAAGCCTCCCTTTGGTCAAAAGCCGTCGCCGAAACAATCGGTGGAAGTTAAGAAGCCTGATCCAATACCGCCAGAAAATTCATCAACTACGGCTGTTGATGAAACGATCGGGGCCCAATTATCCGCAGACACTACGACATCGATAGCATCATCAACATCAAACGAAACTGAAAATACCGCCCCTGAAAAAACAACCAATGACGTCATATCCCCGGTTGACGAAGATCAGATCGATGTAGAGCAGGCACCGATCTCCCTAAAAATAGAGCCGTCTTCGGAGCAAGCCGGTCCGCTAATGCCGAAGATGTCACTGCCAAAAATTGTGGAGGCGGCGGCCACGGGTCCTAGAATACCTGAACTCGCCTCTACGACGCCCCACCAAGACGAAAGTAAAGTTCTCGTCCTTATCGAAGACGGCGACGTAACATCGCGGATCGTTTTTCCATTTCGTCAACCCGTTGCCGCCGCCGCATTCGATCGCTTAGGCATATTGTGGGTCGTATTTGATGTGCCGCGCAAAGCTGAGTTATTGCGCGCCGCATCCGATTCATTATCCGTTGAAGCGGTTTCACAAATTGATCATGGCGAAGCTACGATTTTAGCCATTAAACTTTCGCCTGGTCTGTCGCCGTCGATGTTTCGCAAACAAGCGATTTGGGTAATTGAACTTTCGCGAACAGAAGCATCTGTTGAAAATCCGATCCCGAGCATTCGCAGCACTGGCATGGCGAAGGGTGCGCAATTGATTTTTCCGACCATTGAAAATGGTAAACCAGTTGCCTTTTTTGACAACAACATTTTAGACAGGCTGATCGTGGTTCCGGTCATTACATCGGGTGCCGCTGTGACAATTGCTGGTGAATATGTTGATTTCGAAACACTACGGACAATTCAAGGAATAGCCATTCGCCCAAAATTAGATTCAGTGAGTGTTGATGTCGCTCGCGACAAGATTTCCGTATTGGCGCCAGATTCTCTTGCTCTTTCTCCTGCAACCATGACCATAGGGCGGGGCGATTCAAGATTTGGTGTCGTCGCGACAAAAAATCCAGTAATGGATCTTTTGGGTTGGCGTGGGGGCAGTGATCTTGGTTTTGTTGAGGCTAAGTCTAGGCTTCAGACCAATATTGCCAGAACCTCAGATGCAGCACGAAATCGTGCGAGATTTGAGCTGGCTAAACTCTATTTGTCCTACGGCCTCGGCGCTGAAGCTTTGGGCCAAATGACGCTGATCGACGAAAATGATGCGAAATTTGTTCGCAACCACGTTTATCGTGCCGCACGTGGATTGGCGCGATTGTTGAGCCACAAAGACGACTTGGCACGAGACGATCTCTCGCATGTCGATCTCGCGGAATATCCCGACGTCGCTTTGTGGCGCGGTGTGATTCACACAAATGAAGGGGAATTCGATAAAGCGGTAGCTATTTTTCCAGCCGGTATGAACCAATTCTCAGAATTACCGTCGCCGTTGAAACAGCGCGTCCTGGAGGACTGGATGTTGGCCGCGACAAAAACGGCGGACGAAGAAAGCTTTATTGTAGCTACGGAACTTTTGAGTACCGGTGACCTGGATTTGCAGGCAAAATCGAATTTGGCGTGGATGCGCGGTTTGCAAGCTGCAAGGCAGGAGAAATACGAAGACGCCTTGAATTTGTTGGATGAAGCTATTGATCTAAATTATCACCCGGTCCGTGCACGCGCATCAATGGATCGCATTAATCTCGAGCACAGTCTGGATAAAATTGACAACACAACTGCTGTCAATAACCTAGAGAATTTGCACTATGCCTGGCGTGGTGATGGGTTTGAACTTGATCTTATTTACCGATTGGCGGAGTTAAAAATTGCACAAGGCGAATATCGTGAAGGCTTATCGCTGTTGCGAACTGGCGTGACAAAATTTCCGAATTCACGAGAAGTTAAATCCATGGCCGAGTTGATGGACAAAGTTTTTGAAGATATTTTCTTATCTGAGAAAGTCGAAATTCTTGAACCTGTGTCGGCGTTGGGCTTGTATTTTGATTTTCAGGAACTGACTCCGGTTGGACCAAATGGCGACGAGATGATCAGGCGACTATCGGACCGGTTGGCTGAAGTCGATTTGTTAGGCAAGGCGGCAGAACTCCTCGAGCATCAAATTGAGTTTCGCTTGAAAGGGGCGGAAAAATCCCGCGTTGGGGCCAGATTAGCTGTCATCAAATTGCTTGATGCAAATGCTGACGGCGCCATAAAAGCTTTAGACGAAAGCGCGTTTAAAATAATCCCGGCAGGACTGCGTTCGGAACGATTATATTTGCGTGCCAAGGCATATGCGCTCAAAGGCGGAACTAAAGAGGCGCTAGAATTGATCGAGGCTGACGACAGCGGTACCGCAGATTTGCTTCGCGCAGATATATATTGGCACGCCCAACATTGGCAGGACGCGGCCAGTGCGTTCGACAAATTGATTGGTCAAAGGTGGAAAGAGCAGGCACCCTTGAGCCGAGTTGAGGGGCAACAGATAATCAAACTCGCCGTATCCGAATTCTTGTCGGATGATACATCTGCTCTGGTAACTATTCGTAGCCGCTACGGTGAATTAATGAAAGCCAGCGAATATGCCGATATGTTTAACGTCATAACCCATCAATTTGATCCGACGAAAACAAAATTTCGCGACTTGGCACCGGCAATCGCGCGCGTGAACGATTTTGAAGCGTTTATGGAAAACTATCGTGATAAGTTGAAGTCTGGTGGATTGAGTGCCCTAAATTGAAATCGTTTCGCTAAGCAAAACTTCGCACCAAACTTGTGGCGACTAGCGACCAGCCGTCCACCAAGACAAAAAAGATTATCTTGAACGGTAAAGCGATCATGATCGGTGGCAGCATCATCATGCCCATCGACATCAACACACTTGCGACGACCATGTCGATAATCAAGAACGGGATGAACATCAAAAACCCGATCTCAAAAGCGCGCCTAAGTTCACTAACCACAAAGGCCGGAATCAATATCTTGAACGGCATAGCCTCAGGTGTTGCGGGAGCCGGATCCCGACTTAAATCCAGGAAAACTTCAAGCTCCTGTTCACGAACATGGGTCATCATGAAAGTGTGGATCGGCTTCGCTGCACGATTGAACGCTTCAATTTCAGAAATTTCTTCGTTCAATAATGGTTCAATCCCCTGTTCATAGGATTCCGTCAGGGTCGGTGACATCACGAAAAATGTGAGAAACAAAGCCAAGCTGACCAATACTGAGTTGGGGGGAGTTTGTTGTACTCCAATGGCGCTGCGAATCAATGACAAGACTATGATAATGCGCGTGAACGATGTCACCATCACAAGTATGGAAGGTGCCAATGACAAGATGGTCAGCAGCGCTATGAGCTGGATCACCCGACTGGTTAATTGACCGCTATCACCTAAATCGACGGTCACCTGTTGCGCATTGGCGATTGAAGCGGACATCACGACAAACACGAATGCCATGATCGTTAACCAAAACGTGCGAGTTTGCATGGTCATCTTGGCTCGGCGCTATCGTCCGTTGAGACATTAGGTAATGTGGTCGATGCTTTGTTGTTGTTTTTGTTTACACTATTCAAAATCAAATCACCGTCGCCTCCAAGCAAAATGAGATGTTCATTGTTGTCGTGACGAACAAGGAGAAGTCGGCGCTTGGCGTCGATGTTTATCATCTCCAAAATTTGTAATCTTTGGCCGGGGCGAATTTTCGCCTTTACATTCGGCATCAAACCGAATTTTCGGGCGATCCAGGCCGCCAACCCGATCAATGCCAGAACAAAAACAAGTGCCAAAATGAAGCGTGAATACTCTACCCACTCCATCAATGTTTCCCTTGCTGTTGATTTTCCAGTCGGGCCAATCGCTGCCGATTCTGCTCCAGCTGAGTATTTACGTTTTTCTCTAACACTTCTAGCGCCAATATAATTTCCTGTAAGGGTGCAGCGAATGATTGCGCGTCAATTGATGCGAGCAAGTTGATCGCGCTACAAAAGCCCCTAATCCGCGCTTCAAAATGCGATAGATCGACGCGTTCGCCATTTGCGACTAATTTGTTGGCATCGGCAAGTTCTGCCCGCAATACACTACCGCGTCGTATTAGATCGTTTGGTCGGGTCAATTTCTTCCTCGTTTTAAGGCAAATATTGTCCTGTATATAGCGGCATTAAGCATTCGCTATACTGGATATTGTATAGATCTTCGTCTGGTCAATGGTACGCTTTTTGCTTTGTGAATATTAAGCGGCAGTTAACAGTTTACCGATAAGGTCAGGTTAGCAAAATATAGTAAACCAAATGGAAACCTAAGCTAAAAAACTACAATGTCGGTGAACAAATCAAAGCGACAGAATCGTTGCAAGAACGGAATTCGAAATGGATATCAACAATCTAGATTATTTCAAAGCCATCACGACACAGATGAATTGGCTAAATGATCGCCAGAAAATCCTAGCCGAGAACGTGGCGAATTCCGACACCCCCGGATATCGTTCAAAAGATATTGCCAGGCTAGATTTCAGCAAATTTCTTGATGACGGCATTGGGTCGAGAAAAACTGTCCGCTCAGATGCGCATACACTGCGTACAACACATGCCGCACATCTAACGGGTTCGAGCCAAGGGGCTGAATTCAAAACAAACGCCAAGGAAATAAGAACTGATTATGAGGCCTCTCCATCCGGCAATTCAGTCGTCATTGAGGAAGAAATTATCAAAATTGGTAAAACGGCAGAAAATTATGGTCTGATGGCGAACGCCTACAAAAAAGGCGTTTCACTTCTTAAGATGGCAATAACGAAATCCCGCTAGAATGTTACGCGGAATGGATGGTTAGGAAAAAAATTATGATGGAACTGTCAAAAGCCGTAACGATCGCCGCTTCCGCGATGCGAGCTCAAGGCACCAGAATGCGGGTAATTTCAGAAAACTTAGCAAATGCAAATTCCACAGCAACTGAACCTGGTGGCGACCCTTATCGTCGGCAATTAATTTCCTTCAAAGGCGAAATTGACAAGAGCACAGGTGCAATGCAGCTAGCGGTCGATAAAATCGTGCGTGATCAGGCTGAGTTTGTTGTTGAATATGAACCGAACCATCCGGCCGCCAACGAAGCAGGCTATGTGAAACGCTCTAACGTCAACACGTTAGTGGAGCTGATCGATATGAAAGAGGCGCAACGTAGTTATGAAGCCAACGTTAGTGTGATCGATGTGACAAAGTCGATGGTCAAGCGTACAGTAGATTTGTTGAAATCATAACCGACGGACTAAAGGAATCTGAAACATGGTAGATGCCAGCGCAATTAACGCTTCAGTCGCATATGGCGATGCTTTGAAGCGGGTGAAAGATTTGGGCGGCGGTGGCGAAGGCGCCGGCTTCGACGGGATTGACGGTAAGCAGTCGGATTTTGCAGCCATGTTGGAAGATGTTGCCAAAGGCGCCATAGACGCAGCAAAGAGTGGCGAAGAGGCGGGTATTCGCGCCGCAGCGGAAGATATTGACATGGTGAATGTCGTGACGGCCGTAACGAATGCCGAAATCACTTTGCAAACTGTCATAGCTATTCGGGATAAAGTGATGGAATCTTATGAAAAAATTATCCAAATGCCGATTTGAGGATTGGTATCCCGAGTGCTAGCGTTTCAAACAAATATGGGATACGGCGTGTAAATGGAAACCAGTTTGGCGATGGATGTCACCGAAGATGCAATTCTGACATTGTTGCTGACGGCGACGCCTATAATGGCTGTCGGTCTCGCAGTTGGACTCGCGATTGCCTTATTTCAAGCTCTGACGCAAATTCAAGAAATGACGCTAACTTTTGTACCTAAGATTCTGTCAATTTTTGCGGCGTTATTGGTGTTCCTGCCGCATATGAACCGAACGATGTCGGATTTTATGATTCGGATCGCCGACCGTGTCGCGTCTTTGCAGTAACCGGTTCATGAGAACTTGCAGCTATGCTTGATCTCATTTCTTCACAGCAAATATTTGCCTTCCTGCTAGTGTTCGTCCGAATCAGTATCATTTTTCTCATGATGCCAGGTATTGGTGAGCGTTATGTGCCGCAATGGGTCCGGCTTGGTTTTGCTATTTCTCTTACTTTCATCATTACCCCTTTGTTATCGTCATCTATACCGACAGTACCCAGTTCTGTGGCGGCATTAGCAACCCTACTCATCGGTGAAATCGTAATTGGCGGGTTCGTCGGCGGTATCGCACGGTTAACGGTGAGCGCATTACATACAGCCGGCACGATAATTGCCTTCCAAACCAGCCTTGCATATGCCCAGACCGTGGATCCCAATCAAGATTCCCAGGCCGGCCTGGTCGCCGCTTATTTGAACCTACTTGGCACCATGGCGATTTTTTTTTCCGGTCTTCATTTTGTATTGATAAAAGGCCTGTTAGATAGCTACGAATTGTTTCCACCGGGGCAATCCCCGATGGCAGAAGATCTTGCATCGGTCGTAATCATGATTGTGTCGAAATCGTTTGCGATCGGGCTGCAGATGGCTTCGCCATTCATTGTTTATGGTATAATGTTTTATTTAGGGCTTGGATTGTTACAACGCTTGATGCCGCAAATTCAGTTATTTTTTATTGCGATACCGTTGCAGTTGATGTTGGGATTTCTGATGTTGATGCTGGTTTCATCTGCTTCGATCATGTGGTTTTTACAGCATTTTGAAACAATGGCGACTGTTATGGTGACGAATTAAGATGTTGAGATAACAAATGTCAGACACAGCTGATAAATCCCAAAAGACAGAGCGGCCAACAAGAAAGAAGATCACCCAGGCCCGGCGCAAGGGTGACATACCGCAAAGTCAGGAAATCAAACACTGGTTCATGTTGCTGGGCGGTGGTGTTTCGGTATGGCTATTTGGCGACCTTGTTGCGTCCGGCATCCGCGATACCTCAGTTAAATTTCTCAGCTATCCCCACGATATTCGATTGGATCGACTGTCACTTGTCGGTTTCTTGAAGGAGATTGGTTCAGATCTTGCGATCGTTTTGTTTTTGCCGATGTTGATATTGATTGCGGCTGCCATTGTCGGCAACTCCATCATGGCAAAACCGACCTGGTCGCCGGACAAGTTGAAACCAAAGTTCAACAAATTGAATGTGGTCAAAGGTCTAAAGAAACTGTTCAACGTGCGCAGTTTTGTGGAGTTAGGAAAAGCTGTATTCAAACTAGTTGTTATTGGCTCATTTGCTGCGATCGTAGTTCTTCCGGATATGCAGTTTTTACGTCTGGTTCCGACGATGGATGTGATTGACGTTGTCCATTTCATTGAAGAACTAGCTTTGTTGATGATTGCAACCGTCCTTGGTGTGATGACCTTCATTGCTCTTGCAGACGCTGCATTTCAAAAATACAAGTGGACCGAAGATCATAAGATGACCAAGCAGGAGGTCAAAGACGAACGCAAACAAGCTGACGGTGATCCGGCAATAAAAGGCAAAATTCGTCAAATTCGCATGCAGCGAGCGATGGCAAGAATTGCTTCTACAGTTCCGACAGCAGACGTGATCTTGACCAACCCAACTCATTTTGCAGTGGCGCTAAAATATGATGAAGCGGCAATGGCGGCACCTATCCTGGTGGCAAAAGGCATGGACCATATGGCTTTGAAAATTCGCGAGATTGCCGCTGAGTACGATATACCTATTATAGAAAATCCACCATTGGCGCGCGCTATTTATAAAGACGTTGAAGTTGACCAAGAAATTCCACCGCATTTCTACAAAGCCGCCGCCGAGATAATTGGTTACGTATTGCGACTGAAAGGTAGATTGCCTGGACCGCCAGGGCCAATTCCCAAAGCAGATTATGTTGTGCCGGCGGAATGATGATTTTTAGTGACGAACTTAATGCCAAAGAAATCGAGAAAAAGATTGGATCGTTGAGATGTCGGTCAAAACTTTAGAACAGTCGCGGTTTTTATTGGCGGACTTCAAAATGTATTTTGGACGTCGAATTGCCCTTAGCTTATTAGCTTTGTTGCTATTTTGTGGTCTTGTAGCCATCACATTTGCCTATCCTTCCGGGGGTGACGACAACCTAAGAACTGTCGCCCTAATCGGCCTATCAATGGCTTTTGCAATAGTTGTGTATGCGGTCTTTCTCTCAAAATCCAAAGACTGGACAAATCTTACAGGTTTAGCGGTTTCCGAACCTTGGACAGTAATGGAAAAATCCGGTGATATTGTTTATGCAAGTCAAGGCTTGGGAATGTTATTGCCAGGCGCGTCTCGGCCGTTGGCGCGCTTTGAACATTTGCGTCTGATGATAACGGATGACATCTCGGTCGCTGCTTTGGAACAACTACGCAAAGCCTTATCTGAAGGTGTCGAAGACCAAGCAGCGCTGCTGATAAACCGAGAAGACGAAGGTCCAGTCTGGCACGATATTTTGCTGCGGCAGATCGCCGGTGAACCAGAGAATATGGTTTGCATTTTGAAACGCCAGTCGGATGGATCCCCTGACCAGCCGAACACCATTAGTGGCGATCCGGACAATGACACCGATCAGGCATTGCTCAACGACATTCCCATAGGCCTTTATTCGTTGGACCAGGAGGGCAGGTTTGTGTCCGTCAACGATGTATTTTGTCAGCGCCTGGAATACGAGCGCGATGATTTGTTGAATGGGATGACATTACAAGATCTAGTCAAAGGGAAATTTACCGCGCCGGTCGGTTACGACGGGCCCTTTCAAGTCGGAAGAATTACCCGGTTCGAATTGAACTTGGTAACCGGTTCAGGGACCGAGATGGTCGTGCGCGTCGACCAGACCATTACTGAAGTGGACGCTGGCGGATCTTGGCAGACGCGGTCGGTAATTCGTCGCACCGATGCAGAACGTGCGTTGCGTTTGGCGGTGCGGGCGGCAGAGGAACGGTTCGATCGCTTTTTCAAATTCGCGCCAGTTGCAATTTTGATACTGAACGCGGAATTTCGGATAACTGAAGCAAACCCGACGTTTGAATACCTTAAGCCACCGAAATTTGATCTCGCGAACCACACAATATTTGATCTTTTTAGTCGTGAAGATGAAGCTGAAGTGAAACAGCGGCTGCAAGAAACACTTGTTGGAACAACTTGGGATGACGTGCCTGAAGTAAAAATCCAAGCCCAGGATGGTGACCGGTTTGTCAGATTGTATGCAAGCCGGTTGGGGGATGATACTGAAGGACAAAATGGACTTCTGCTGCAGTTAGTCGACACGACAGAACAAAGAAACCTGGAATTGCAGTTTGCGCAATCCCAGAAGATGCAAGCTGTAGGGCAACTTGCGGGCGGCGTAGCGCATGATTTCAACAATCTATTGACGGCGATTATTGGACATTGTGATCTGTTGTTACTTCGGACACGACCAGGCGACGAATTGTTTCCGGATATCATGCAGGTCAAGCAGAATGCCAACCGGGCCGCCAATTTGGTCAGGCAATTGCTGGCGTTTTCCAGACAACAAACACTTCGCCCAAAAGTGCTTTCGTTGACCGATGTGTTGGCCGAGTTGACCCATTTGATACGCCGATTAATCGGTGAAAATATCGAACTTGGGATTTCACATGGCGCGGACTTGTGGCCGGTTCTTGTCGATCAGGGGCAGTTTGAACAGGTTGCGATAAATTTGGCCGTCAATGCCCGAGACGCGATGCAGAACGGTGGTCGCTTGACTATAAAAACGCAAAATGTCTCCAAAGATGACGCGTCGCGAATTCGCAATCAATTAATGCCGGTTGGGGAATATGTTTTGATCGAAATCAGCGACGAGGGCAAAGGTATTCCACCCACAGATCTCGGGCGGATTTTTGAACCGTTTTTCACCACGAAATCGCAATCGTCCGGTTCCGCCGGTGGCTCCGGTACAGGTTTGGGGCTGTCGACCGTATTTGGCATTATCAAGCAAACAGGTGGCTTCATATTCCCCGAAAGTACGATTGATGTCGGTACGACTTTTAGAATTTATCTGCCGCGTCACGTCACGGCTGTTCGCGATGTTAGCGAAGAGGTCGACGAGGTAACTGACATTGAAAAGAGTACACAGGACCTGACCGGCAAGGGCACTATATTGTTGGTCGAAGATGAAGATGCTGTCCGCGTGTTTGCTGCGCGAGCGTTAAAAAATAAAGGCTACACGGTTATTGAGGCAGATGGCGGTGAGACGGCATTGCAAGAGCTTGACGCCGTCAACGGAAAGGTTGACCTGATCATCTCCGATGTAGTGATGCCACAAATGGACGGCCCGACCTTGATCAAAAAAGTTCGCGAAACGCAACCAAATTTGAAAGTCGTTTTTATCTCCGGGTATGCCGAAGATGCGTTTCGAAAGAACATGGATCCGGGCGCAGAATTCGAACTTTTACCCAAACCGTTTTCACTTAAGCAACTTGCGAGCAAGGTAAAAGAAGTGATGAATGCAAACTGAACGCGCTACCAATTTGGCGTGATTCGTGACTGCACTTATCAGCCATAGGGCCTCACACCAGATGCCCGTGAAAGATCGAGTTTTTACCTGAACAAAATCCGAACACACATCATAAATTCGTTTAAAAACAACGCACTAAAAAATATCTTGCCATTTAGAACAAAATAGGTACATTTGATCTTGTTTGCGCTTGATGAAACCCTGTGGGATAAGGAGGCGAACGAATGTCAGGAAGCAATTTACGCCTAGTTGGACAAAGCGATATGGATAAGCAAAAAGCATTAGAAGCCGCATTGACACAAATTGAACGAGCCTTCGGCAAAGGTTCGGTCATGAAATTGGGACAGAGCGATGCTGTTGTTGATATTCAAAGTGTATCAACCGGGTCAATCGGTCTGGATATCGCTTTGGGTATTGGTGGCCTGCCGAGAGGCCGGGTTATTGAGATTTATGGCCCGGAAAGCTCGGGTAAAACCACCTTGGCACTACATGCATTAGCGGAAACGCAGAAAAGTGGCGGAATTTGTGCTTTTATTGATGCCGAGCATGCTCTTGATCCTTCTTATGCGCGGAAACTAGGTGTGGACGTGGATGAGTTGCTGATTTCACAACCGGATACCGGCGAGCAAGCTTTGGAAATTGCCGATACGCTCGTGCGTTCTGGCGCGGTGGAAGTCGTGGTTATCGACAGTGTCGCCGCATTGACGCCACGGGCGGAACTTGAAGGTGAGATGGGAGACCATCATGTTGGCTTGCAAGCCCGTTTGATGAGCCAGGCCTTGCGCAAGTTGACCGGTTCGATTTCAAAAACCAATTGCATGGTGATCTTCATCAATCAAATTCGGATGAAGATCGGTGTGATGTTTGGCAGTCCGGAGACTACGACAGGCGGTAATGCCTTGAAATTTTACTCCTCCGTTCGCTTGGATATTCGCCGCATCGGATCGATCAAAGATCGGGACGAGGTAGTTGGTAATCAGACCCGCGTCAAAGTTGTTAAGAATAAAGTGGCGCCGCCGTTCAAGGTCGTCGAATTCGACATTATGTATGGTGAAGGCATATCTAAAACCGGTGAAATTCTTGATTTGGGCGTGAAGGCCGGTGTCGTTGATAAATCCGGTTCTTGGTTCTCCTATGGTGATCAGCGGATCGGTCAGGGCCGGGAGAATGCCAAGAACTTTTTGAAAGAAAACACCGATATTTGTGCTGAGATCGAACATTCTATTCGCGCCAATGCCGGTCTAATTGCGGAAGCGATCACCGATCCATCAATTGCCGACGACGACGAAGCCGACAAAGATGGCGTTGTTGGGTTGGGCGGCGACTGATCTGAACAGCCACCCAAGCAAAATTTTAGGGTAACTCCAAATAGGGCGCGGTCTTTGGATCGCGCCCTTATTGTTTTGTTTGTTGAAGCACGCGAGGCGTCGTTTAGGAGGAAAATGCGAATAAAGTTGTTCATTTGCTTGCTAGTTCAAGCTGGGGGCGTTAATTTCCCGCGGCTTCATCGCTGTAATTGCCGCTGGAGCATAAAATCGCGGTTGATCTGAAGGACATAGGGAGCGTCATCACGATGCAAAGTGCCAACGATATTCGACAAGCATTCTTGGACTATTTCTCCAAGCATGGGCACGAAACCGTGGCCTCAGGTCCTTTGGTGCCGCATAACGATCCGACATTGATGTTTACAAATGCTGGCATGGTACAATTCAAAAACGTATTCACCGGCGCCGAGAAACGAGATTACAGTCGTGCAGTGACCTCGCAAAAATGTGTACGCGCGGGCGGCAAGCATAACGACCTAGACAATGTCGGTTACACCGCACGACATCATACGTTTTTCGAGATGTTGGGAAATTTCTCCTTCGGTGACTATTTCAAGGATCTTGCGATTGAGTTGGCGTGGGACTTGATCACCAAGGAATTTGGCATTGCAAAAGAAAGACTATTGGTAACCGTTTACCATGAGGATGATGAAGCCTTCAATCTATGGCAGAAAATTGCCGGGTTGCCGGAAGAGCGGATTATTCGTATCGCCACGTCCGACAATTTTTGGGCGATGGGAGACACCGGTCCTTGCGGTCCGTGTTCGGAAATATTCTTTGACCATGGGCCAGATATTGCAGGTGGCCCGCCCGGTAGTGCCGATGAAGACGGCGATCGGTTCATTGAGATATGGAATCTCGTATTCATGCAGTACGAGCAGACGCCGGAGCAGCGTTTGGAGTTACCAAAGCCGTCGATTGACACCGGCATGGGCCTCGAACGCATCACTGCGTTGATGCAGGGCAGCCACGATAATTATGATATCGATCTGTTGCGTTCGATTATGGAAAGCTCGGCCCACGAAACCAACACGGATTTGGGCGAAGAACATATTTCCAGCCACAAGGTGATCGCCGACCATTTGCGGGCGTCATCTTTTCTGATTGCCGATGGCGTCCTACCTTCGAACGAAGGACGTGGCTATGTGCTGCGCCGCATCATGCGTCGCGCCATGCGTCACGTCCATATACTAGGTTACCAAAACAATCTGATGTGGCGTCTGGTGTCGACTTTGACTGCAAATATGGGTGCTGCTTATCCGGAACTTTATCGTGCTGAAGCGTTGATCACGGAAACCCTTCGACAAGAAGAAAGTCGCTTTAAGAAAACTTTGGACCGTGGCATGGGGTTGCTTGAAGATGAAGTTGAGAAACTCGGGCACGGCCAGGCGCTACCTGGTGAAGTCGCATTTAAGCTTTATGACACCTACGGTTTTCCTGTTGATCTGACCGAAGATGTTCTTCGAAGCAAGAACATCGGCCTGGATAGTGACGGCTTTGATAAAGCAATGGCGCGCCAACGTGAAGATGCCCGCAAAGCTTGGGTCGGCTCTGGAGATTTGGCGACGGAAAAAATCTGGTTCGAAATCCGCGAGGAATTTGGTGCTAGCGAATTTCTCGGCTACGAAATGGAGCAGGCGGAAGGGAAAGTAATTGCCATCGTCATCGATGGTAAACTGAGTGATAGTGCCGCGGCCGGTACGAGCGCTGCTGTCATTGTAAACCAAACACCCTTTTACGGAGAAGCTGGCGGCCAACAAGGCGACACCGGCGAGATTAATTGTGGCGCTGATTGTGTGTTTGCTGTTTCCGACACAACGAAACATCTGGGTGACCTGCATGTTCATCACGGAACGATAACTGCCGGCAAATTATCGATTGGTGATGAAGTTAAATTGAACGTGCAATCGCTTCGACGCTCGCAGTTACGCGCTAACCATTCGGCAACCCATCTTTTGCATGAAGCGCTTCGCCGTCGTCTTGGCGATCATGTGACACAAAAAGGCTCGTTGGTCGCGCCCGATAAGCTTAGGTTTGATATCAGCCATCCTAGCGCTTTGTCGAACGATGAGATCACCTCTGTTGAGGCAGTTATCAACGCGCAGGTTCGCGCGAATGCAGATGTTGAAACAAGGCTTATGACGCCAGATGAAGCCGTCGAAACCGGTGCTTTGGCTCTGTTCGGTGAAAAATACGGCGACGAAGTTAGGGTCGTTTCAATGGGACTTCCAGTCGACGATCAGACCTACTCGACCGAACTTTGCGGTGGCACCCATGTCCGTCGTACCGGTGATATTGGCGCTTTTAAGATTATCTCAGAATCGGCCGTTGCCGCAGGCGTCCGACGGATTGAAGCCCTAACGGGGCAAACCGCGCTTAACTATCTGAATGAGCGCGATCTGCTACTGCAGTCGACCGCGGTGGCGCTCAGAACGACACCATTAGAAGTCATGGACCGGGTCGCTTCGTTGATGGAAGAGCGGCGCAAATTGGAACGCGAACTGCAACAGGCGCGACAAACAATAGCAAGCGGTGGTGGGACTGACAGCCCGAGCGCGCGCGCGATTGCGGGTATTCAATTCTTGGGTCAATGCCTCGATGGCGTGCCTGCGAAAGAGTTGCGCGGTATGGTCGATGCTGCAAAGCAGAAGCTGGGCAGCGGCGTTGTCGCATTTGTTGCGGTCAACGATGGTAAAGCTTCGCTAACTGTCGGTGTTACGGAAGATTTGAGTGAAAGGTTCGATGCCGTGAGCTTGGTTCGCGACGGCGCCGCGGCCGTTGGCGGTAAAGGTGGCGGCGGCCGCCCGGATATGGCCCAAGCAGGTGGCCCTGACGGCGCAGCGGCAGAAAAGGCCATCGCGGCGATTGAGCAATCCATCGGAGCGACAGCTGGCGCGGAATAAAGGTTATGATGACCGACGTTACAGGCAACAACAAACTCCGGTTCATTGTGTATGAGTTATTGGAAGGTGGTCATCGACACAAATTTCTACCACGTCTCATCGATCTTTTCTTAACGGCGCTGATAATTTCGAATGTTTTTGCCGTCGCCATGGCAACTGTTGATAATTTCTTTCTAAAGTATCAAACGTTCTTTTATTGGTTTGAAATTATTTCGCTAATGATATTCTGTGTCGAATATGCACTGCGGATATGGATAGCGCCTGAGCATCTTCCATTGCGACAAATCGGGCCCTGGCGAGCCCGGGGGACATTCGCCCTCACGCCATTGATGATCATCGATTTATTGGCGATCGCGCCGGCGCTAACTTTCTATCTCATCGGTGGCGATGTTAGAATAGTTAGAATATTTCGGATCCTCCGACTATTGAAATTGCTGCGGTATTCGCCGGCAATGGTGACATTGTGGCGGGTACTTTATTCGGAGCGCCGCGCTTTGGCCGCGGCGATGATCATCATGATGTGTTTGCTGGTTTTGACCGCAGGCGTCATGTATATGATCGAGCGGGAAGCCCAACCGGAAAATTTCTCCAGCATCCCATCGGCAATGTGGTGGTCACTCGCTACCTTGTCGACGGTCGGTTATGGCGATGTCGTCCCAATTACGGTATTGGGAAAGATTGTCGGCGGTTTTGTGGCTATTATGGGTATCGCGATGTACGGCTTGCCGATTGCGATTGTCGCATCAGGGTTTGCCAATGAATTCTCCCGCCGCGACTTTATCGTAACCTGGGGCATGGTTGCGCAAGTCCCGCTATTCTTCAAACTTAGCCCCAAGACGATTGACCACATCGCTAAATCACTTCACGCTCGGCGGGTGCCGGCTGGTTATCGAATAATGCATCGGGGTGAGGCCGCCGACGCTTTTTACATCATCGTTGATGGCAGCGTGAGAATGACTTTTCCTGATCAGACATATGATCTCGAGGTCGGAAGCTATTTCGGTGTTATTTCAATGTTGTACAACATTGAACGACCCGCGTATGCCGACGCGATTACCGACTGTCGATTGATGACCTTGTCGAAATCTGAATTTGAACATCTCATGGCGGTCGAACCAGAACTATACGACGAACTTCACAAAGAGGCCGCGCGCCGCGCCAAAGAAGGTGGAATAAACCTTACTTGACGGCGGGCGTCTGTTTCCGGCCTGGATTAAGCCATGGCTTTTTGCAGGTTCTCATCCAGTTTGTCCAAGAATTGATTGGTCGTCAGCCAGGATTGTTCCGGCCCGATCAACAGTGCCAAATCCTTGGTCATGTATCCATTTTCAACAGTCTTGACGCAAACTTTCTCTAAGGTTTCGGCGAATTCAAAGACCTCGGGTGTATCGTCCATGTTTGCCCGATATTTTAAACCGCGAGACCACGCAAAAATCGACGCGATCGGATTTGTGGACGTTTCCTGGCCTTTCTGATGCAGTCGATAATGTCGTGTCACTGTGCCATGCGCTGCTTCAGATTCGACGGTTTTGCCATCTGGTGTCATCAAGACAGAGGTCATTAGACCGAGGGAGCCAAATCCCTGCGCAACGGTGTCTGACTGGACATCACCGTCATAGTTTTTACAAGCCCAAATAAACCCACCACTCCATTTCATGGCGCAGGCAACCATATCATCAATCAGGCGGTGTTCATATTCGATACCAAGTTCTTCAAACTGATCTTTGAATTCGGCGTCGAATATTTCCTGGAACAAATCTTTGAAGCGACCATCATAGGCTTTCAATATCGTGTTCTTGGTCGAAAGGTAAACCGGCCATTTCCTTTGGATGCCGTAGTTCAGCGCAGCACGGGCGAAATCACGGATAGACTCATCCAGATTGTACATGCCCATCGCAACCCCGCTGCCTGGAAAATCGAATATTTCCACTTCAGTCGGATCACTGCCGTCTTCCGGCTCAAAACGCATGGTCAATCGACCTTTGCCGGAGATCAACATGTCTGTGGCGCGATATTGATCTCCAAAAGCGTGCCGTCCGATGACGATCGGTCGCGTCCAACCCGGTACCAGGCGCGGGATATTTTGACAGATGATTGGCTCCCGAAACACTGTCCCGCCAAGAATATTCCTAATTGTACCGTTCGGCGATCTCCACATCTTTTTAAGATCGAATTCAACAACCCGATCTTCGTCCGGCGTTATTGTCGCGCATTTGACGCCGACACCATGTTTCTTAATTGCTTCCGCCGCGTCGATCGTGATCTGATCGTCGGTCTCATCACGATATTCGACACTTAAGTCGTAATACAGTAGATCGATATCTAAATAAGGCAGGATCAATTTTTCTTTAATGAAAGACCATATGATCCGTGTCATCTCGTCCCCGTCGAGTTCAACGACTGGGTTTTTTACTTTGATTTTGCTCATTTGAGTCCTCTGTTGGCCGGGAAGTGTCCGGGAATCCGGCGGTGATTTGGCGAACATAACATTGCCGGATGGCCCTGCAAAGGCTTCACCACTAGGCTTTCCCCCTTAAAATCACCCTCAATATCATCTTCTGGCTTATAGCCGCTCACTATGCGGCGGCATCTGCGGTATCGGAGCTTGATGCAACATAGCGAAAAGTTGATCAATTGACCTGGGCCATTGGATAAGTTCGGCTGTTTCTGAGGTAGCGAAGTCGTTTGCAACGATGTGGTTGAGTAAATTAATAAATGGCTGCCAATAGCCGTCATGGTCGAGCATCATTATCGGTTTGTCATGTTGTTTCAATTGGCGCCAAGTCATCATCTCCACTGTCTCATCCAGCGTACCGATCCCGCCGGGCAAGGCGACAAACGCATCTGAAAGGTCGAACATCTGCTTTTTCCTGCTATGCATATCGGAAACGACGCGAAGTTCGGTTAATCTCGGGTGTCCGACTTCAAGGTTGTCTAAAAAGTCAGGAATGATTCCTATCACTTCGCCACCCGCCAAAATCGCAGCGTCGGCGACAATACCCATTAATCCGACTTGTCCTCCACCATAAATTAGGCGAATCTTCTCCTTGGCTATTCGGGTTCCGAGCTCCGTTGCCAATTCGGCGAACGCGGGATCGTTACCCGCCCTTGAACCGCAATAAACACAAATGGATGTGAGATTGGCCATATGATGCGACACTCCTTAAAAACACTTTTGTTGATCCAGCCACTTATTCTGTTCTGCTTGCCGGGGCAAGTGGTCTCTGCAGGTGAAGCAGATATTCTTGCTGTTAACATGTCGGCAACCGGTGACCGTGTCTATCGTATAGATGTAACTGTTGCTCATAAAGATACCGGCTGGGACCATTATGCGAACCAGTGGGAAGTACGGACTCTTGACGGCAAATCCTTGGGAATTCGGCGATTGGCGCACCCACATGTAAGCGAGCAACCCTTCACCCGATCTTTGGGTGGCGTGAGCATTCCGGCCGGCATCGATCAGGTCGAATTACGTGCTCGTGATTCCGAACACGATTACGGTGGCAAAATAATGATTGTAAAGGTACCCAATTGAGCCAGCGGTTCTTCATAATTGTCGGCATTGTCGGTTGGCTAATTGTCCTAACCGGAAATACGATTGCGGCGACCGCAGATAAAATTCCTTCGTTTGACGTCGTCCGTGTTGATCGTTCTGGCATCGCGGTACTAGCGGGTCGTGGACCCGCAAATGCACGAATTGATATCGTCGACGGGAATACTGTGCTGGGTTCGGTATATTCCAGTCGCGATGGCGAGTGGGTGGTGATCTTGGATGGTATATTAACACCGGGCAGTCATCGGCTGAATTTGATTGCGGTGCTGGAAGGGGGACAAATCGAGGAATCTGAACATGAATTGTTATTGGTCGTGCCCGACAATAGTGGGTTGCCAGTTCGGCCAAAAACGTTGCCGCAGATTACGCCATCAAAACCTAAAGAACCGGAACCGAAACTTGCACCGCAAGCAAAATTAGCGCCGGAAATAGATAGCAATGAAAATTCGAGAAAATCGGAAGCAATAGTAATCGAGAAAAATCCGCCGAAAGTTGTTGAAGAAAAAGAAAGCAAAACGGTAGTCGCATTGTTGCTTACGAAGAAGCCCGGTGGAGCAACAAGATTGTTGCAGAAACCGGAACCGGCAAAAGGTTTAAGTCATTTCGAACTGAGCATCGATAAGGTCGATTTTGATGAACAGGGGAAGTTCGAAATAACAGGTTCTGGTGCTGCGGGGACCACAACTCGAATATACGTGGATAACGAACTCATCGCCACGGTCCTGGTCGATGAAAAAAGTAGGTGGCTGAGCGTTCCTAATCAGGCAGTCTCGACCGGAACACATCTGCTTCGGGTTGATCAGATTGGGGATGATGGTCAGGTTAGCGCGCGGATTGAAGTGCCGTTCGCACCGCAAACAATTTCACATGAAATGTTGGCGACGTTGGACAAAGAAGCGGCAGAGAATGCATCTGCGGACGCGGGTTCGACCACCAAGATTGTCGTTAAACCTGGTCAGAATTTGTGGCAAATTGCGCGTCAGGTTTATGGTGAAGGGACAAAATACACCGTCATCTATCAGGCGAATAAATCGCAAATTCGCGATCCAACTAAACTATATCCAGGGCAAGTCTTAGAATTGCCGAAACAATGATAATCAGAACTGGTTAGGTCAAAGCTGCTAGGTTATCGTCTTCCGTTGCAGCAATATATACGCGGGCGAGTAACAGCGATTCCGCCGTCATCTTTAATATATTTGCGCCGGTGACAGGGGCGTCCAGCAGGCGCTCGATTTCGTAAGATAGCCATCGTCGTTGCGATTGGAAATAACGCCCATGCGTGAGCTTTACGCGGCGGTCGCACAGGGATTTCAATATGATCCGTCGTTCCGAACTTTCAGCACTGAATGGGATAGGGACAAGGTCGCAAACCAAGCGAAGGATAATATTGGTTTTTTCTTTGCTCACATGCCCCCTGAAATGAATGTTTTGCCACGAAAACGAGAAGTGTGCCGGTAAGGATGGCGCCGATTGCAGCAACGCCTGTTCAATATCGTCAAAAGAATGGTCTACTGATATATCCAATTGTTGATGTTCCTATTTCGGTATGTATTTTATAGCCATATAATCTGTGAAAGATGTTAACGATAGGTTCAACTGGGGACGATTGTTGAAGTCGCCGCATCTCTTTTACCCAAGAGAAATAGATTCCGGCCAAAAATTGTCCAGTACCTTCTATATTTCAGGCTTCGTTGCTGTCATGGTCAGGCGACGTTTTCGGAAAGTGGTAATCAATCTTTATGTCCAACCCCTACGATCCATCCGCCGACACGAGTGAACGAAGTCATTGGGCGACATTACGGACTTTTATTCCCTACCTTTGGCCCCCAGGGCGAAGCGACCTGAAAGCCAGGGTGATCACTGCCCTGGTGTTGTTAACATTGGCCAAGATCACCATTGTTTATGTCCCATTCTTGTACAAAATGGCTGTGGATTCTTTGAGTGGAGCGGTGGACCCGGTTATCTCATTGCCGATCGGGGTGGTGATTGCCTACGGCGCGGCTCGCGTGGCATCGCAAGCTTTTGGTGAATTGCGAGATGCTGTTTTCGTAAAAGTAGGCCAAAACGCACTTCGAACAATTGCGCTGCTTACGTTCAAATATATTCACAATTTGTCGCTGCGATTTCATCTGGAGCGACGAACCGGTGGCCTGTCACGTGTGATTGAGCGGGGAACGAAAGGAATAGAATTCCTTCTACGTTTCACATTGTTCAATATTTTGCCAACGTTGCTCGAAGTATCTCTGGTTTGCGGTTTGCTGCTGATCAACTACGACTGGTCGTTTGCAACTGTTACGTTTATCGCTGTTGCGCTTTACATCACTTTTACTTTGAATATAACCGAATGGCGCATTAAATTTCGTCGCGAAATGAACAGGACCGATAGCGAAGCAAACTCGCACGCGATCGATAGTTTGTTGAATTTTGAAACCGTAAAGTATTTTGGTAACGAAGATCATGAAGCCGACCGCTTTGACCGTGCTCTAGCTCAGTATGAAATAGCCGCAGTCAACAATCAGGTCAGTCTATCGATGTTGAATATTGGCCAAGGGTTCATTATCGCAGCAGGTATGTGTGGTGTGATGCTGTTAGCAGGTCGCGGTGTAGTCGATGGATCTTTGACCGTCGGCGATTTTGTGCTGGTTAATACTTTTATGCTGCAATTATACCAGCCGTTGGGTTTCCTGGGATTTGCTTATCGCGAGATCAAGCAGAGCTTGGTTGATATGGAAAAGATGTTCGAACTTTTGGCGGTTGACGCTGAAGTTGTCGATCGCGCAAATGCAACAGAGTTGGCGCAACATGGCGGCGAAGTCGTGTTCGATAACGTTCATTTCCGATATGAGGCCGACCGCCCGATATTGATGGGCGTTAACTTCAAAGCCAGACCTGGAGAAACGGTGGCTATTGTCGGGCCGTCGGGGGCTGGTAAATCGACGATTTCGCGAATTCTATTCCGTTTTTACGATGTCGAAGACGGCAACGTGAAGATAGATGGTCAAGATGTACGCGATGTGACGCAGCAAAGTCTGCGTTATAATATTGGGATGGTTCCCCAGGACACTGTCTTGTTCAACGACACGATTGGATACAATATCCGATACGGCCGCCCGGAAGCGAGCGATGAAGAAGTATTCGATGCCGCCAGACTGGCTCGTATTCACGACTTTGTTTCCGATCTACCGGCGGGCTATGAGACAATGGTTGGGGAACGTGGGTTGAAATTATCCGGTGGTGAAAAACAGCGAGTAGCGATCGCGCGAACGATCTTAAAGAACCCGGAAATATTGATATTTGATGAAGCAACATCTGCCCTGGATACTCAAACGGAAAGGGAAATTCAGGAATCATTGCGCATCGTGTCGGAAAATCGAACGACCTTGGTCATTGCGCATCGGTTGTCTACGGTAGTGGACGCCGACGAAATCATCGTTCTCGACAAAGGACGTGTGGCAGAGCGAGGCCGCCATTCCAAGTTGCTTGAGCAAAAAGGTTTATATGCGGATATGTGGGCACGCCAGCAGGAAACAGCAGCCGTAGCCGAAAGGCTTAAAGAACTCGAGCAGGTGGAAGGCGAAAGCTTTCGCGTATAGTATATCTAAGAGTATGATTTATATCTGAGAATTTGGAGTTGCTGATCGTGGCAAGTGGTTCACATAGTCTATTGTCGACAATTCAGTCGGTCTTCGTCCCGATCCACCGGGAAGGATATCGGTTTATCACGCTCTTTGCTTTGGCGGCGTTGATATTATTTTGGATCGCAACGCCGCTTGGCTGGATTGGTGTTGTTTTGACATTGTGGTGTGCTTATTTTTTTCGAAATCCGCTTCGCGTCACGCCTGAACGCGAAGGATTGATCGTTTCCCCCGCTGACGGTGTCGTGCAAATGATCACAGAGGCTGTGCCACCACCAGAACTCGATATGGGTGATCAACCACGTTTGCGGATTAGCATCTTTATGAACGTTTTTAATGTTCATGTGAATCGGGTTCCGGCCAAAGGTGAAATCACCGGTCTTTATTACCATCCGGGCAAATTCCTTAATGCCTCACTGGACAAAGCTAGCGTCGACAATGAGCGCCAAAGTGTTCGGATGCAAACGAGCGATGGTAAAGACATCGCTTTTGTGCAAATCGCCGGATTGGTCGCCCGTCGCATCGTCTGCGGGTTGATCGAAGGACAACAGGTGAATGCAGGGGAAATATTTGGCCTTATTCGTTTCGGCAGTCGGGTCGACGTTTTCCTTGATGACGGTATGATGGCGATGGTGATTGAAGGGCAATTGGCGATCGCTGGTGAAACCGTGTTGGCGGATGCGAATTGTGATGAAGCAAGGCGACGAGGGAAGGTGCAGTAATTATGTTACTCGGCGGCAAGAAGCGAAAATCCGCAGCTTCATTAAATAGCATCATCCCAAACATTCTAACGATTCTGGCTCTTTGTGCCGGCATGACTTCCATTCGGTTTGCTTTGCAGGAAAATTGGGAGGCCGCCCTTGCGGCAATATTGGTGGCGGCGGTTTTGGACGGACTTGACGGTCGGATGGCCCGACTACTAAAGGGGGCGACAAAATTTGGCGCTGAATTAGATTCGTTGTCTGATTTCATTGCGTTTGGCGTTGCCCCGGGTATCGTTGCCTATCTTTGGAGTGGCGGAAGTGCGGCATTGGGGGGGATCGGTTGGATAGCCGCTCTTGCATACGCCGCCTGTTGCGCATTGCGGTTGGCAAGATTTAACACAGCGCTTGAAGATCCAGACCGGCCGGCCTGGGCGAACGACTATTTTAACGGCACCGCGGCGCCAGCTGCCGCGGGGTTTGCTATGTTACCGATTATGGCCAGTTTTGTTATCGGGGATGACGTATTGCGTTCACCGGCACTGGTAACGATATGGCTGTTGATAGTCGGTTTCCTGATGATTAGTCGGATACCAACTTATTCCTTTAAGAGATTACGGCTCAGTCGTGATCATGTATTACCGACGCTCGTCGGCGTTGCAATTTTTGCTGCCGTCGCCGTCGTTTACCAATGGGAAGTACTGACGCTCTTCATGTTGTTTTACTTATTTCTGATGCCGGTTAGTTATCGCAGCCACAAAAAATTATTGCGGAACTTCAAACGCAATAAACAAACCACAATCGTGGAGGAAGATTAACCGTCCGCTGCGACCGGCTGACCAATATTATTGCGCTGTCGGAAAACCCGGCTCCAGATCGTCCCCATTCTTTTGGAGGAACGTGCACCGATCGCAAGGAATGTTGGTGTCACGACCAAAGTCAAGACGGTTGCGAATGTTAAACCAAAGGCGACTGCGGTCGCTAGTTGAACCCACCATTGAGTGGATGGCGCGCCGACAGCCACGTCGCGAGTGATAAAATCGATATTGGTTTGCAAGACCATCGGCATGAGACCGAATATCGTTGTGACTGTTGTCAGCATTACCGGTCGTAGACGTTGTGCGCCGGTTCGTACCACGGCCTCCAGCGGTTCAAACCCAGCTTTCAACAATTGCGCATATGTATCGATGAGCACGATATTGTTGTTCACGACAATGCCGGCAAGGGAAATTATCCCTATGCCCGTCATCACAATGCCGAATACCTGTCCAGTGGCGATCAATCCGATCAGTACCCCAGCAGTTGACATGATGACCGCGAACAAGATTAGCATTGCATGATAAAAACTGTTGAATTGCGTAACCAGGATGATCGCCATGACAAACAAGGCAATGGTCAACGCCCGCATAAGGAATTCAGCAGAGTCGTTTTGTTTTTCGTCAGCCCCTTTGAAACGGACATTCACCGAGCTATCGAAATTCTGCTTTTCAATCCATTGCTTGAGTTCTTGAACCTTGACGTCGGTTTGGACGCCTTCAAGCACATTTGCCTGAACCTTTAAAACCCGTTGTCCATCGGATCGACTTAAAGTACCAGTTTTAGGCTCGGCACTTCGTTGAACGAAGTTACGAATTGGAACCAACCCATTGGGCGTGATAACCCGCAATCTGTCTAGCTGCTCCAAGTTTCTGGAGTTTTCCGGATAGCGAATGCGAATTTCTATTTCATCATCACTATCGTCCGGCCGATATTCACCGACTTTGATTCCGTTTGTCACGAGCTGAACTAGTTTACCAACTGTGACAACGTCGGCACCAAAGCGCCCAGCTTGTGAACGGTCGATCGCAACTTCCCATTCGATGCCGGGAGGGGGCGGCTATCTTCAATGTCGATCAGGCCATCCATGTTATCAAATTTTGCGCGGATAACATCAACGACAGGATCTAGCTTGCCGGGAATGAGTGAGCGCACTTCAATTTGGATGTCTTTTCCTGTTGGTGGACCGGTATCAGGTTGTCGCGCTTCGACTTGAATGCCGGCTAAATGCGCGGTTCGTTCACGAATTTCCTGGAACAGTTCATCAGCTGATCGGCGTTCGTCCCACTCCGCAAGCTCCATAAATATGGTACCAACTACATCTTCTGCAACGTCTTGCCCTTGTGCAGCTTTACCGGTCCGTGCATAGACGGTTTGGATGCCAGGCACCCGCAAAATCTGCTCTTCAACTTCACGGACCAAAGCGTCCTTCTCTTTGGCCGACAGGTTGCCGCGCGCGTGCACGTAGGCTAGGGCTTGTTCCGGTTCGACGTTGGGGAAAAATTCAACGCCGTTGCCGTTTTTACCATAGTAAACCCAAACGCCAATCAATAAAGCGAATGACGTCACGCCCACTAGAATCAACATCCAAACCCGCTGCACAATAAAGCGCAAGGTTCGTGCGTATATGCCGGTAAAACCGGGCAATGATCCAATATCACCGTGTTCGGCTGCTGCCAGCGCTTTCATCACGCGTGGATTGCCGCCGGCCTTGCCGACGATACCGCCGATCGTCGGGACAAAAATCAACGCCATGAGCAGCGAACCTGTCAATGTCACGATCAAGGTGATGGGCAGGAATTTCATAAACTCCCCGACAACATCAGGCCAAAATAGCAATGGCATGAAAGCCGCCAGGGTTGTCGCAGTCGAAGAAATGATCGGCCACGCCATCCGTTTTGCGGCTAATGCATAAGCTTCTTTACGATGCAAGCCCTCCGCCATTTTTCTGTCCGCAAACTCAGTAACCACGATCGCGCCATCGACCAACATCCCGACCGCTAGAATGAGCGCAAAGAGGACAACAATATTCACCGTCAGTCCCATGGAATAGATTATTAAAATCCCAAAGAGGAAGGATGAGGGAATTGCCAAGCCAACTAGCAATGCGGTTCGCACACCCAATGCCGCGATGACGACGATCATGACCAGCAATATGGCACTCATGATATTGTTCTGAAGATCACTCAACATGCGCCGAATATTTTTCGATTCATCTTGAATAAAGCGGACTTGGACATCGCCGCCCCAGGTCGCTTGCCGTGCTAAGACAGTGCGTTGAACGTCGTCAATTGTTTGGATGATATTTGCGCCCAAACGCTTGCTGATCTCCAGCGCGAGACCGGGTCTGCCATCAATTCGGGCAAAATTTTCAGCGTCTTTAAACGTCCGGCGGACAGTTGTTATATCGGCCAACGTAATAACCCCATCGCCCGAAGTCTTGATCGGAAGGTCGAGTACATCTTCGGCCGTTTCAAATAGTCCGGGGACTTTGATGGAAAAACGGCCTTTGCCTGTATCCATGGCGCCAGCTGCTATTAGTTGATTATTCTTACTGACTATACTGACCAGCTCAACTGGGGAAATATTGTACACCTCGAGCTTTGTCGGATCGACAATTACTTCTAGAAGCTCTTCGCGATCGCCACCGATTGTTGCACTCAGAACGCCCGGCAATGCCTCTATATCGTCTTGCAGTCCTTTGGCGAGACTAAGCAAAGTGCGTTCGGGAACTTCACCGGCTAGTGTAACCACTAGTACGGGAAACTTGCCGACATTCACCTCATGAGCAACTGGCTCGTCGGTATCGTCGGGCAAATCTGGTTTGACCAGGTCAATTTTCTCTCTGACATCCGTCATCGCCTGATCGGCATCAAATCCGGCGTCAAATTCCATCAAAACGGATGCAAATCCTTGCGCCGCAGTTGAGCGCATCTCCTTGATACCCTCAATCGAGCGAAGCTCTTGTTCCATTGGGCGAACGAGCAGTCGCTCTGCATCTTCGGGCGAAATCCCGTCGTGATTCATTGTCACGTAGATGATCGGGACGTCGATATCTGGTTTCGACTCTTTGGCGATTTTCGTAAACGCAAAAAACCCGGCGATCAGCACAATTAGGAGGATCGACAACACCGTGCGGCTATGATGTACCGCACTATCGATGATGCTGTTCATGACTGTGGTGCCTGCACCGAATCTACCCGAACTTTGTCACCCTGACGAACAAACTCATTCCCGACCGTGATTATTTTCACGGATCGAGGTAAGCCAGATATCCAAACACCTTGGGAATCGGCACCGACGACTTCAACTGGCACAAAACTAACAATATTTTCTCGGTCGACAATTCGCACGCCAACCGTTCCTTCATCGTTTAATGTCAAGATAGCCGGCGATAACAAATGCGCCTTTATGGATTCGATTGGAAAATGTAGCTCGGCTGACATTCCGTCGCGAAGTTGTCTGTCTTCATTCGATACTTCAAGCTCGACCTTGAAGGTTCTGGTTTCCGCGTTGGCAACCCGACTAATGAAGCGAATTGAACCGTGGACGGTCGTTCCATCAATTATGACCGCTTTGCCGCTACCGCCAGTTTTCAACAGACCGACTTCCTGCTCTGACACTTGCGCGACGACAAGGAAGGGGTCTTCATCGATAAGGCTAAGGATAGCCGTTTTCGGTTCCATATATTCGCCGATTTCCACCAATTTATCGTCGATAATAGCGTCAAAAGGTGCACGGATCTTTGTTTTCGAAATCTGAACTTGGACTTGCTTCACATACGCGCGGGCGGCATCCAATGCTGCTGCTGCTGCTGCGATTTGCGTTTCGGACTTAAAACCCTTTGTCCGGAGCTTTTTGGCGCCGTCATATTCCAGTTTGCGTTGTCGAACCAATGCCTTCGATTCTGCCAGCCGGGCGTTCAAGTCGTCGATTTCGATCCGTGCTATAACACTGCCTTCTTTTACCCGATCGCCTTGCCGAATTTTCAACTCGACAATACGGCCTTTCACACCGGCTTTTATTGTCACTTTCCGCAGCGCTTCGGTTCGGCCACGGACGGTCACGATCCGGGTACGTGTTTTCGCTTCAAACAGCTGCGCGCGAACGGCAGTAAGACGCGTCACATCTCCTGAGATTTCCGCTCGCAAATTGTCTGCAACCGATTTTGCTTGTGGCTTTTCGATTTCTCGACCCTCGCGAAATGCTTGAATCTTATCGATTTGGCCACTTGCTATCCAACCAACGGCCGCTATTGAAATCAACAAGGCCAGGATTAGTGAAAATTTCATTTGATTGTGTCTGCCTTTGTCAGTCTGCTGCGTCTGTGTGTCGCGGTTGGAAATCTTTGACTTGTGCCAGCAACGCTTCTGCTTCGACCAGATGCCTATTTTCTTGTAGGTATTTCACTGCCGATTTGTAAATCGCAACGCCATAACCGGCGACAAATAGGCTTGTACCTGTATCCCGCACATCGCAGAGTTTTTGGAACTTTTCGATCGACTTTTCATATTTGTCAATTCTCTCGTCAATAATTGTCGAGACCTGCCCAGCGGGAAGTAATCTTGCAAACAACATAGAGACGATAAATTCCGAACGGATTCGGTCAGGTGCAGGATTTTCGCTTAGTTCTTTTACGAGAGTGAGACGACCTTCGGAAGTTAGATTGTAAACTTTTTTATCCGGCCGTTTGCTCTGTGCCTCATAAGTGCAGTTGACCAGCCCATCCGTCTGCAACTTATTGAGCGCAGGATATATGGATCCAAAACTCGCGTCGTAAAAATGTGCGAACTCTTCTTCAAGTTTCTTTTTTATTTCGTATCCCGATGCGTCACCCAACGTCAAAACACCGAGGCACAATGTGCGAACATCCATAATTAATCACCTCAAGTCTTGATGAGCAGAGAACACAATTCGACAATGCCTGATCCAATTCATCATCAGACAATTGATATATAGCGTTTTGATATATTATAACAAGGGATACAATAGTTTATTTTTGCTGTAGTTCAAAAATTGAAAATAGCATGTATGACTGTAATTGCGATGGAATCCAAAATTCAATAGCAAAAAAAAGTAGCGCAAGACGCGCTACTTTTCGACCTGGTTACACGTCGTCAGTACTACCATTTTGTTCTTTATTTGGTTTTTGCCTTCGTTTTCCGAACAGTTTGCTTGTTTAACATTCCCGATGTTGCGCCTTCATTGACGATTGGATTGGTCAATTTTCCGATCTTCTCGATTTCTACTTCGATAGTGTCACCAGCTTTCATCCAAACTGGCGGTTTGCGCGCGGCACCAACACCACCAGGTGTGCCTGACACAATTAAGTCACCGGGATAAAGTGTCATTGCCTGCGAAATAATCGAGATAGCCTCTGCAACATCAAACATCATCAAGCGGGTATTGGAGCGTTGCATCACTTTACCATTAAGGCGGCAGGAAATTTTTAAACCACGGCCGCCAGCCGGTAGTTCATCAGAAGTGACGAATTCCGGTCCGAACGCACCCGTGCCATCGAAGTTTTTCCCCAAAGTCCATTGTGATGTGCGCTTTTGCCAGTCTCTCACCGAACCGTCGTTGAAACAGGAATAACCTGCTACTGAATCCAATGCATCATCGATCGAAACATGTCTGGTTTCACACCCGATAACGGCGACCATTTCCGCTTCGTAGTCAAACTGTTCAGAATTCGCCGGGCGCACCATCGCACCGTTTTGCGCAACTAACGAGCTTGAATGTCTGGCGAATATAACCGGGAAATTAGGTTTGGCACTTTTCATCTCCTTGGCATGATCGGCATAATTAACACCAAGACAAAGTATCTTTGACGGATTCATTATTGGTGGTAAATGGACGATGCCAGCTTCGCGAATTTCAGCTTTTTTCGCCGGTTTGGCAATCGCTTTTTTAATTGCTGCGGTTCCTTTGTCGCCAAGCTCAAGAAGTCTCTTCAGGTCCCTCGGCAGATTTGGTGCGGCAACCGCCAAATTGATTAATTTGCGTCCTTTACGGACAACCAGTGTGGGTTGGCCGTTTATATTGATGTTGATTATTCGCATTAAGTGTCCCCTAGTTCTAAAATGATATTCGACGGGCGCAGCGGGCAAGACTATCTATTTTACAACAAATAGAATGATAGATTCTGACGGCAGATGAATGAAGTGATTTTCTGAATCAGCTATTTCTTGCGTTGTGGATATGGAACCTATCGTTCTGCATTTGGGATATCTGATTTACTAAGAACACGCCTGTAATGTTCATGAAAACAGTCGCGACGGCGGTAATGATCGCCCATTTATAAATGTCTCGCCACCCTCCAGATGCCATATAGTCGTCAAACCAATTAAATGCATTAAAACCGTTCATTTTCAGGATGATGACAGCGACGATAATAGTTGGATACCAACTGAAGCCGAGGACAAACGCGAGCCAATGCGCACCAATGATCCTGGGAGATGCTGAAGTTGCTTTGCGTCGCATGGTCAGTCCGGAAGGGTTACTGCCGTGCCACAATTCCTTTAAGGCTAGATGCGGTAAAAACATATTCAAAAATGGTATGAACCAATAGAAAAACGTCAGTGCACTAATGTGGCGAATGTCGCGCGCACCAATTTCGGTAATATTCCGATGTCCAAACATCGTCCAAATCACGAACACTAACAATGTAATTGTTGTTGCGATTAAACCAGCTTTCCAGCAGTTAAGGGCCAGAATTTCGATTTTTGAGATCGGAAACAACAAAGTTTGTTCTATAATGCCCAATTGCGGTTCCGACATATCCAGGCTGTCCCGGCTTGCCGAAAATCGTTCTAGGGCACTTTTTGTTCCAAAAGACGCGATCGCTAAACCGATAACCGTCATCATAAAAAAGCTAGATATCAGCTGCAAAAATATCAATATCGCTGAAAGATTTTGTATTGGGCGGTAAGCACTCACCTTTAATCCCCCTTCAAAACTATTGCGACCAATCCAACAAATTGACCGTAGTTGCCCTAACCTTAACCAATGTTAGCAAATTACATTGATTATTGTGAATAGACTTAATTAAAATTGTCTAAACTGATATTTTTAGTTGTTCAGCGCCAAAGATACCAACGGCGTCGGAACTTTGTGGCCACGCAATATGTGACTGCCCAGCGTTTCCGCTTGGATTTGATCAGGAATATGTAACTTCTGCAATAATTCAGCCGATACAACCAAATCCTTATCAAAAATTTTCGCAGCTTCCTCTAATCGAGCCGTCGTATTTACTGTGTCACCAAAATAAACAATCGCCGTTTTTGTGTCACCACATTCGCTAGTAACAACAGGACCGCCGTGCAATCCACCTCGAATTTTAGGTTCCGTGCCAAATATATTTCTATATTTTTCAGATTTTGTTGCAAGTTTTTCCATGATATCGAAAAAACAGGTGACACAACGACCATTCTTTAAGCCATCTTGATATTGCCACGTGATGATAACTTCGTCGCCAACATAGGCGTGTATCTCGCCACCATTCTCGGCAATCGGCTCCGCAATGTCGAAAAAAAACCGGCTCAATAGTCGTTGCATTCCAAGGTCGCCAAGCTCTTTCGCAAGTGCCGTTGATCCCACGAGATCGACAAACAGGAATATCCGTTTTTCTTCTCTTGGTCGATGATATCGGCCGAGGATCACGTTCCACAATACCCTAGGTCCAACGAGATTTGTAATCTGCAAAACAAGCAGCAAAACAAGTGAGACGATCCCGACATAAATATAAAGATGCCATCCCGGTAGGAAGGAATCCGTCAGATCGAAACTGCCTGTCAGCACAAGGCGATTGAAAATGCCGGTCAACACAATCGTGCAAAATACAACCGTTAGGAAAACAGCTAAAGTGCCCAAAAACGGTAATCGTTGTCTTAGGCCAGACAGTTGTCGGCTTGGCCAAATAAAGAACATAAAACCCCAAAACAGGGCGCCACCGATCGCACCATCGACCATCGGTATATAGGCAAATTGTACAGTATCGTCGCGCAGAAATAGATATCGATATAGCCATCCGCCGCCGACCGATATTGCGACCATGATCGCAAAATAGTTTATTCGCCTTTTTATTCTTTGTTTCATGATAAATTGTCGAATTGTTACATTGTTTACTAAGTTGACCATTATTGGTGCAAAGCCTAGCTTGTAGCAATCGCCCAATTTTCCATTCTCAGTCGGAGCATTCCATCAGGTTCGAATAATGGACAATCTACACAATTTACCATCTGTGGATTCTATCATGCGTTCCTCCGGGGGAATGGGGCTCGCAACGACGTATGGTCGGGACTTTGTGGTGTGTCATGTGCGACAAGAGTTGGATAATGTGAGACGACAATTACGCCAAGGCGAGGGTCATTCGGCACCTAGCATGGAAATTATCCTAACTTCAGTTCATCAAGAAATCGGACGGCAACTATCGCCAAGTTTGCGACCAATTCTAAATCTTACCGGTACCGTGCTTCATACAAATTTAGGTCGTGCACCGCTGCCGATTGAAGCCATGCGAGAGATCGAAAGAGTGTCCATCGGCGCCAGTAACCTGGAGTTCGATTTGGCGACCGGCAAGCGTGGAGATCGCGATGATCATATCGAAGGCTGGCTGCGTCGCCTAACCGGTGCAGAAGCTGCAACTGTCGTGAACAACAATGCGGCCGCAGTTTTACTGTCGCTTAATAGTTTGGCCTTGCGTAAGGAAGTAGTCGTTTCACGGGGCGAATTGGTGGAGATTGGCGGATCGTTTCGAATTCCGGACATAATGTCGCGCGCTGGAAGTAAGCTCATAGAAGTGGGCACCACCAACCGCACTCATTTGCCGGACTATGCGAATGCCATCAGCGAGAAAACTGGCATGATCATGCGGGTTCATACTTCAAACTATGAAGTGCAAGGTTTCACTGCCCGCGTATCAGACGAACAAATATCCGAGCTTGCGAAAGAACAAGGCGTTCCATTTGTGGTCGACCTAGGTAGTGGTGCATTAGTCGATCTGGTGCAATTTGGATTGCCGCCTGAAACGACGGTGCGGGAAACATTTGCCGCGGGTGCTGATCTTGTCACGTTTAGTGGAGATAAACTGTTGGGAGGTCCACAGGCAGGGTTGATAGCGGGCCGGGCTGATTTGATTGCAAAAATAAAAAAAAATCCGATGAAGCGTGCCTTGCGTATTGACAAAATGACGATGGCTGCTTTAGGCGCTATTTTGCCGATGTATAGCCACCCTGAAAAGTTGGTCGACAGAATACCAGCACTGTCATTGTTAACGCGATCCAGGGAAGACATCGAAACTCAGGCACAGCGCGTGTGCGATGCTGTCAAAAATCATTTTTCTGAACGCTTCGAAACGGAGGTTGTTGAATGCTACAGCCAAATTGGCAGTGGTTCTCAGCCGGTCGCGCGATTGGCCAGCAGCGCGATTCGATTCACACCTCGGAAGAAGCGCGGTGGCGGAGAACTAAAACGCCTGACGACGAAGCTTCGCCAATGTGCCCAGCCTGTGGTCTGCAGAATAGAGTCCGGTGCGTTATGGCTGGATCTACGGTGCCTGGAAGACGACGAGCTGCTTATTTCCCAGTTGATGGGTGTCGAACTTTGAAAGTCCAACGATGTTAATTGCGACTGCCGGTCATGTCGATCACGGAAAAACATCTTTGGTGAAGGCACTAAGCGGGGTCGATACCGACAGGTTGCCGGAAGAGAAAGCGCGTGGCTTAACAATAGACCTGGGCTTTGCCCATACAGATATTGGAAATGGTTGTCGCGTTAGTTTTATAGATGTTCCAGGCCATGAACGGTTTGTACGGAATATGGTGGCCGGTGTTAGCGGTATTGACATAGCCCTGATTGTGATTGCGGCTGACGATGGCGTTATGCCGCAGACGATTGAACATCTCGCTATCCTGGATTATCTCGGCGTTGAACAGGGTGTGATTGTTATCACTAAAGCTGATCGGGTTGATGTAACGCAGGTGAAAAAAGTCGAGGCAGAGGCTCTATCACTCGTTTCTGGCACACGATTAGCCACCCCTTCTGTTATCGTCGCCTCCGGCATAAGCGGCGAAGGTCTGGATAATTTACGCCAGCATCTACAAGATGCGGCGACTACATTCCGCCAACCCACAGAGCATGGCTATTTTCGGATGGCAGTAGATCGTTCCTTTTCGGTGCCAGGGATTGGCCTTGTGGCAACTGGAACGATCATATCTGGTCATGTGAAAAAAGAGGATCGACTAGTCGTTACGCCGGGGGATCAAATTGTACGGGTGCGGGGATTGCGTTCAAGCGATCAAGATGTAAAAGAAGCCGGCCTAGGGGTGCGCTGTGCAATTAATCTCGCCAGCAATAGTCTAAACGAGAAATTGTTACGCCGTGGTAGCTGGCTCACTGCTCCAGAACTTGTGCAGCCAAGCAATCGTATTGATGTAAGGCTGAAGTTATCGTCAAGCGAAAGCAAGCCAATGAAACATTGGGCGCCTGCGCATTTTCATCATGCTGCGTCGGACATACCCTGCCGCGTTGCATTATTGGAAGCGCGATCATTGGAACCCGGGGAAAGTTGCCTCGCACAAATTCTCCTCGATCAACCGACGCTTTCGATATTCGACGACAATTTTATTCTTCGGGATCAATCGGCACGCCGCACGATTGGCGGGGGTACAGTTATCGATCCATTAGGGCAAACGCGCGGTCGATCGCGACCCGAACGTTTAGAACAGCTCAATATATTGGGGTCTGCTGATAACGACCTCGTTTTTGATCGCTTGCTCGACCATGCGGAAGGTGGGATTGATCTTAAACGATTTTCGGTTACCCGGAACATTTCGATTGATGAATTGAGCGATTTAACAGCAAACAATATTATTGTTGAAAATCGGGCTTTCAGTGAACGTAGATGGCATGATGTCAAATTATCTATTGTCGAAAGTTTAAATAAATTTCACGCTAACAGTCCGGAAGATCAGGGTTTGCAAGAAGAAGCGTTGCAACGACGGTTAAGCAAAAAACTGCAACCGGTGATAATCCAATGCGCGATCCGAAATTTGATAAAGAGCGGAGAAATCGCGAGAACAGGTAGTGCTCTTCACGTGCCAGGGCACAAAGCCCAAGCAAGTGATGCCGAGCTTGTCCTGTGGCGTCGACTGGAGCCGGTACTAGCTGACGGTGGGATCAAACCGGCTCGAGAACTCGAGCTTGTTGAACAACTAAATTTGCCACAAAAGACGCTGCAGCAATTTCTAAGCCGGGCGGGTCAGTTGGGGCTAATATATCGCGTATCGAAAAATCGAGTGTATTTACCAGCGGCGGCGCGGGAAGTGGCCGAAATAGCCGCTGAGTTAGCCAATAATTCGAATGATGGGCAGTTCGACGCTTCAGCTTACCGCGATAGATCCGGTATTGGCCGGAACTTAACGATAGAAGTTCTCGAGTTCCTTGATCGTTGTGGATTGACCCGCCGGAAAGGAAATTCGCGATCCCTGATCGCTTCGCCGGAAGAGATTTTTCCAATCAAAAGCCATTAATCTTTAGACATATGACAATTTGTCGATCAGACAGTCGTTGACTACTTTTCCGTTGCCGTTTAGAAATTTTAGCTGACGAATAACGCCAACATCGGAAGATGATGCGAACAAATCCAACTTATCGTCCCAAAACATGGGTCGTCGAAAACTGATCGTCATGTCCAACTTATTCACTACACCATTTCTCGCCAAAACAGCCGTCGTGTGATGCGCGGCCATTAACCCTCCGGCAATTGGCGCACGGAAACCGAAGTATTTTGCAACGTGGGGATCAGAGTGGATCAGATTGTCTGCATCTTTGCTGTGTTCCGCAACCAGTTTTGGGACAAGCTGCCAAGTTAGCAGTAGGTCCATTCTATGATTTCCGGAGCGAACTTTGCGGTCTGACTTTTTTTCTAATGAACCGGACTTCTTTGACGGATCTAACCGAAGCGAGGTTTTGTATGTCCGCATCGGCACCGTGCCGTCGCTGCGTTCGTAGGCGAATTCAGATATTATGATGTCGCCGCGGGCGGCCTCTTTAACAGCAATCACCCTGCCTGATCCAAGCAGCGGTTCGCCAAGGGGAATGGGCGCATTTTGCTGAAACCGCTGCGCCATATGGACCATGCCATTAATGGAGTAACCCGCCTTCGCAGTGGCTAAAATCGATTGACTGGCAAGGGCAGTTACGTCGAGGAAATTGGCAAATACATTTGGTTTGATGCCACAGCATTTGAGTTTCGCAATCTGATCTTCAGATGTAATCAGTGTTTTCCATTCTGGAAATACAAACCCGACTTCATGCGGTGATTTCGCCATGGCGGGTGTTTAATCCATTGCCGGAGTGCTTCCGTTCACCATGTTCATGAACATCGTTTTCATTGCGTCTTGTTCAAGTGGCCGCGGATTGTCTCTTGGCTGATCAATAATAAGTGCAATCGCTTTTTCGACCATCTCAGCGTTAAATCCATGCTCTTGCAGTTTCATGTTGATGCCTAATTTCGATGCTAGATCGAACAAGCCGGTCGGTCCATCATCACACTGCATTGCGGCACATAGTTGATCCATTGCTTTGGGCACGGCTCGTCGATTGTAGGCAATGGTATGGGGTAAAGCCACTGAATGCGCTATCGCGTGCGGGATCTTAAAACTGCCACCTAAAACGTGGGCGACATGGTGGTGCAAAGCCATCCCTGCGGAAAGCGACAATCCTGACATATAGGCCCCATACAAAGCACTGCCCCGCGCCGACAAATCGTCAGGCGTGGCAACGACAATTGGCAGTGCTTGCGCTAGCGCTTCAACACCGGATTTCGCGAGCAAATTGGAAATCGGGTTCGCATGGGCACCATATAGAGCTTCCACGCAGTGAGCCAAGGCGTTCATTCCGCTCGGTGCGGATATTTGTGGTGGCAAATTCAAAGTTAATTCCGGATCGTAAATCACACAATCAGCGCGCATGCGAGTGTCATGAACATGGCGCTTCAGGCCACCTTCCTGGAACCCTTGTGAGATTGTCATTTCAGATCCGGAATATGTCGTAACAACATGGATTAGCTTTACGTTGCGCTTTAGGGCAACAGCTTTGCCGTGACCAATGGTGCTACCGCCACCAACACACAAAACGCCATCTGCTTCGACTTCATTGGCAATATCCTGAACGGCTTTTGCATTTTCTTGTGGAACTTGTTCGACGCATTCGTCGAAATAACCCGCCAAACGATTGCCTAATTGTCTGCCTGCTTGTTCCGCCAACGCTTTGGCGCGATTGGAATCGGTTGAAAGAACCAAGACCCGATCGAGATGCAGCCCCGATACTATGTCGCCGATTTCGCTAAACCGTCCATTGCCAAAATAAACTTTGATAGCCAGGGGTGTATATGTGAATTTTTCGATATCCAATCCATTTTTCCTATTATGTTGAAAAACATACAGTCAAGGTATGAACTGTTCATTGAGGATACGTTCTTCCAGATTATGTTCTGGATCGAAGAGCAACCGAAGGGCAAGATCTCGTTTTTGACAAATTTCAATATGCGAGATATCGCGATATTCGACATTGTCGGCCACGGCACTAACCGGTCGTTTATTTCCGCCTAAGACCCGAAACCCGACTTTTGCCTCGCTTGGCAAAAGCGCCCCACGCCAGCGTCTTGGGCGAAATGCGCTTATCGGTGTTAAGGCAAGTACACTTGCACCAAGGGGTAAAATTGGTCCATGCGCGGAAAGATTATAGGCTGTACTGCCTGCTGGTGTCGCCAGCATCACACCATCGCAAACAAGTTCCGGCATTCGTACTTTGCCGTCAACCATGATCTCAATATGGGCGGCTTCGCGGGTTTCGCGAAATATTGATACTTCGTTGATGGCAAGTGCTTCATGTTTCTGCCCGGCAGTATCGATTGCCCGCATCAATAGCGGATATAGGACCGTCTCTTCTGCATCAACCAGACGTTTTGACAAACCTTTGTCTTCATACTGGTTTAACAGGAATCCTACTGTGCCTCGGTTCATGCCGTATACCGGTTTTGAAAGTTTCATCGACATATGCAAACATTGCAGCATGAAACCATCCCCTCCCAATGCAACAATCACATCGGCGTCCGCCGGATCGTAATTTCGATGGCATTCAAGCAGCGTTGCTAATGCCGAATGGGCTTCTGGGATATCTGCCGCTATGAAAGCGATTTTCTTAATTTCGGTCACAATTTTACCCATTTAACAATGTCCGCACTAACTCCAGCTTACATGGCATGTCGGGAACAGTATAGCGCATGCGAGGCGATAGAATGACTTGCGTCGAACGGTCCAATTCGGTTCTAGTAGCACATGGTAAGAAGATTGAATTTCAAGACGGAGAAATAATGTGCGCTTGATTGCCCTGATTTGTTTTGGCTTTTTGTTAACGCTAGGTTCGGTGAATGTGGCCGCCGCTGCAGACCGTCACGAGGGATATTATTATCCCGAAGTTTCAAGTAGTGAGGTTTACCGCGCACGCTCGAAAACCATGAAGGGTGCGAATAAGGAAACCCGTGTGGGCTTTATCGTTGCGCAGACCCTGGGCCAACGGGACCGTCCCTATCCACCAAGATTTGCTATATTCGCCAAAGGTAAAGAAGCGGAAAAGATGATCATTGTCGGTCTTGATGGTGAGAGCATGTCGACCCTATACCGTGCGCGGGCGGTGCTGGCGCAATTAACCGCGGTCGCCCGAAGCTCAGAACTATTTCGTAATCATGCGGTCGAAGACCTATTCACTTTTTTGGATTTGGCCAATATGGTCGGCTTCCAGCGAGTAACCATAACTGATGGCAAAACCTATGCTCATCAGTTTGAAATCAAATAACCTAGCCGCCGGTTGTGCTCATATGGCGAAGTAGGGCGGGTCCGGCATGATCACGGTCGATTATGAAGTCATGCCCTTTTGGCTTGCGCGAAATCGCTTCATCGATTGCGGCCGCTAACGTCTCTTCGGAATCCGTTTGCCGTAATATTGCCCGCAGATCAGATTTGTCTTCCTGACCCAAGCACATGAATAACTGTCCGGTGCAGGTAAGGCGGACGCGATTACACGATTCACAGAAATTATGGCTTAGCGGCGTAATGAAGCCGATCCGACGACCGGTTTCAGCGACATTTACATACCGCGCGGGCCCGCCGGAACGATAGTCGTCATCAACCAAAGTCCAGTTTTTCTCCAGGTCTTTACGGACTTTCGTCAATGGTAAATATTGGTCCGTTCTGTCGCCACCAATATCACCCAAGGGCATTGTTTCAATAAATGTGATATCAAAGCCTTCGTTCCCACACCAATCGACCAAGCGTTCAAATTCGTCACTATTTACATCCCGCAGAGCTACTGTATTAATTTTTATGTCGAAGCCGGTGCTTTTAGCTGCGGCGATCCCATCCATCACCTTGTCGAAATTGCCCCAACGTGTGATCGCATGGAACTTGTCGCGATCCAAGGTGTCGAGAGAAATATTCAACCGACGAACGCCGTTTTCATAGAGATTTTCGGCGTGTTTGGCGAGTTGGCTGCCATTCGTGGTCAGAGTAATTTCATCTAAGGCGCCATCACGCTTATGCTCAGCAAGCTGTTGGACGAGCCACATAAAGTCTCGCCGGACTAGAGGCTCGCCACCGGTTAAACGAATTTTACGTACGCCCTTACTGATAAAGGCCTTAGATAACCGATAGAGTTCTTCTAAAGAAAGAACCTCCACTTTTGGCAAAAAAGTCATGTTTTCGGACATGCAGTAAACACATCTAAAGTCACAGCGGTCGGTGACCGATACACGAAGATAGGTTATAGTTCTGCCAAAGGGATCAATTAGCTCAGCCATTATTCAGCCTAATTTGTGCGACGGGTGTCAGATTGCTCCTAAATTCTTGAAGCAATTTACTATCATTAGTCGTTAAGGTGGAATGATGTCAATTCAAGTATTGGCGACGTTTTCAAACAAATTCTGAAATTTTTTGATATTGCTTTGAATATCTAAGCTCATCATGACTTTTTTAGCCTGGGTGTTATTGATTTCCGCATAACTGTTCAGTAGAATTTCGCGGTCGGCCAAAGTTTCCGCCGTTGCTTTTCCTTGCGATTGTCGAACAAGACGACGGATCGCCAAAAAGTTTTTGTCTTCGATATTGGCGGCTTTGCAAAGCACGATAAGGCCGTCCTCGCCGAAGTCGTAAAGAAAATTGATGCAATGTCGCCGTCTAGCGCCAGTTAGTTCGGCAATCCCAAACTCAAATAATGTGACATGGCCCTGTATCAGAGAATCTAGAAGAAAATCTGACGTCAACTCATTTGCGGTGGAAATTTGTTTGATAAGTTGACTTTCTGTAGTGTTTTCTTCACCAAGATTTTCATCAAATTTGCGGCAAGTAGACCGAAATACTTCACGGATTTCTCGGCCATCGACATTATGCAGCTTGGTCACTAGGTCCAGCAATTCATCCGAAATCCACTCGCACAACCGCTCCGCCAAATCACGCGGTAGATCGGAGCGGCGAATAAGTGGGCGCTGGTATTGATCTATTCGCTGAGATTCATCAACAAGGTAATTCATAGCATTTTTCGAAATTTTCGCATTCCAGTTATTAATTAACCCGACTATTACATCTTTGTCGTTCGTCTCCACCAATGCGCCTGATACGGCCTCGCTAAGGTTGTTACGCGCGGTGACCGCGAGTTGATGCCGTTTCGTTCGATGTTTGATAATTTTGATTAGATCGTCATCGTCCAGGGCTTTACCTCGCACCAGGATATTGTAGGCGACGCGAATGTCGTCGCTTGCAAGAATGTATAATAGTTCGGAAGGCACATCGTCTTGTTCGGTCAATTTGTCGGCTAATTTTATTCGAACTGATATCTCGATTTCTTCCGTCAGTTGCCTTAACATATTGACCAGTACGCTGGTCTCTTCTGCAGAAACTTTGTGATTGCTTTCTTGTAGCAACTGACCAATCGCTTGATACAGATCGTTCGAATTTTCCGGCATTGCCTTACCGGACTTTCTCATCAGATTATTGATCGTTTCCTGATTTTCCAATATTCAAACTCGCTTCAACGATATGCCGTAAATTGGAATTTTGGATCATAGTCGAAAATTATGACTGATTGACTAACAACCACACAAACCGAGCACTGTTATTTCAGTGTAGTCAGCCGCGGATCTGTTGTCCCTAATGATGCAAGAGCGTAATTGTTGCCGATAACCATTTTTGCGCTCAGGGCTTCGTGCGATTCCGCAAAAACGATTATTTTGCGTGCACTGAAATTTAAAAAACATTTCGAATGATATTTCTAGTTTTACTCGTCTTTATGATTGATCTAGATCAAAGCAGCGATGGGATTTGCTGGTTAATATTTCCCTAATGATTGTTCCCTGGCGCTGCAACCCCTGCATGCGCCCGAGGGCTGTGGCCCCCATCCACAGCCCTCACTCCAACTTCGGATCGGTTGTGGTTTTATGCATCGCAGCCTTTTTTTGTCTATATTCGAAGCGCAATACTTGCCTTAGACTATAGTAAAGCTGTCGGTCGTTTTTTTGTTTTGATCACTTAGTTAAATTGTAGTTTGTGCCCGTTTCAACAAAACTGGAGGTTAAGTTTGATGGCTAGGATTGGATTATTAGTTACTTTGACGGCAAAACTAGGTCATTTTGATGAATTGTTCGAACGCGTTAAACTTCATGCGGCCACAACATTGCAACGAGAGCATGGCTGTATGATGTTCGATATCTTGGTGCCGATAGGTAGCGAAAACGAAATTCGTCTGGTCGAAATATACTTGAGCGAGGAAGCGTTGGAGAAACATAAAGCATCACCCTATCTTGCGGCATATCGTGAAGATAGTCAGGCATGGGTGGCTTCACGTGAAATTGTGGAGTGCGAACTGCAGGTGAATAGAAGATAGCAGAGAGACATTTGTTATATGCAAGGAAATGATCGGCCCGAAAGCGAAACTTCCCCAACTGCATTTTGCACTGAGAAAGATTCGCAAGACCTGACGGGCAATAAACGGTTTGCCCCCGCTGCCGCACGCAACGCGGACGTGATCTGTGAGGTGTTGGCATCGCGGTTGGTGGAAAACGCCAAGGTCCTGGAAATCGGCAGTGGAAGCGGACAGCATGTCGTCGCATTCGCGCAGATGCGTGAAGACGTCAACTGGCAACCAAGTGACGTCAGTGCAGAAGCACGCCAATCTGTGCATGCTAGAATAGTAGAGGAAGAGTTATCAAATGCATGTGCTCCGCTGGAATTAGACCTCCTCAACAATGATTGGGGTGAAGTTCCTGAAACAACGTTTCAGGCCATCGTCTGTATCAACGTCATTCACATAACGCCGTGGCAGGTATGTCAAAATTTGATGAAAGGTGCGTCCCAATTACTCACACCGGACGGGTTGTTGTATCTTTATGGGCCCTATAAAGAAGGCGGTATATTTCACGTGCAGAGCAACGCTGAATTCGACCGATCGCTGCGACAAAGAAACAGCGAATGGGGTGTCCGCGATGTGAGGGATGTGACTGCTGAAGCGGCATTAAACGGTTTCTCCTTGGCGGAAAAATTATCCATGCCTACGAACAACCTATCTTTGATGTATCGACGCACAGACTACGAATTAACTGCTCGGTCGACAGAGCAACATAATTGGGCCCGCCATCGTCATGACTGATACCTTGTTCTGATTGCTAACTTCCCAATCTAGATAGATTAATCCACGATCCGGTTTTGATACCGAAAGTCGTTTGGCCGACACTGTCACTTTCACTTGCAGTGAATCGTTGGGTCGAACAGGGTAAAGCCATCGAACATTGTCCACGCCCGGCGCACCTAAACTTGCTTTGCCATATGGATTTGTATCCATAAATAATCGAAAGGTGACCGCGCAGACGTGCCATCCACTGGCAATTAATCCTTCGAAGGGGCCTGTCACCGCATCTTGCACTGAGATATGAAAATATTGCGGATCAAAGTGGCTGGCAAACTCAACTATCTCTTCTTCACTAAGAATCTTTGGCTTGGAGATTATGACATCTCCTATTGTGAAATCTTCGAACCAACGCTCGTTCATCATCTTTTCCTGCGTCAATAATAAAGATTGAAAGAATGGTGGATTTCGGCAAACAACGCTATCCGCTTGTTGAGGTGATTGTGTTAGGAAGGTTGATCTTTTCCATGGCTGATTTTGCGCCTCGGAATTACCCAGTTTTTGTCTAGGAGAAGGCAGCAATGGCGCCAGGTCATCACGCGGAACTAACCCCGAACAAAGCAGCTTATATTATGGCCGGCAGTGGGATAACGGTTACCTATCGAGAATTAGAAGAAGACGCGAACCGAATTGCCCATTTGTTGCGGTCATTGGGCTTCCGGCGTGGCGACAGTATTGCAATATTCTCAGAGAACAACGAATTCTATTTCAAGCTTTGTTGGGGCGCTCACCGCGCGGGCCTTTTTTATTCCTGCGTTTCGTCTTACCTGACGGCGGAGGAGGTTGAATATATCGTCAGTGACTGCAATGCGAAGGGTTTCTTCACATCAAACGCGAAGGCTGATGTTGCACAAATACTTGCACCTTCGATGCCTGGCGTTCAACACCGTTACATGGCCTATGGCACTGTCGAAGGCTATCAATCTTTAGAAGAGGCGATGGCAGCTCAACCGTCGACCATGATCGCAGACCCTTCCGAAGGTTCTGACATGCTGTATTCATCCGGTACAACCGGACGACCAAAGGGCGTGCGTACAAAGCTCTCTGACGAACCCTATGGCGCGACGCCCGAAGGATTGGCAATTATCACGCAGCTTTATGGCGCTAGCAGCGAAACCGTCTACCTGTCTCCGGCGCCCCTTTATCATGCTGCACCACTACGATTTAACCTGGCGATGCAGCGGTTGGGTGCGACGTGCATCGTGATGGAAAATTTCGATCCCGAAAACGCTTTGGACGCAATCGGCCGATATCAATGCACACACAGCCAATGGGTGCCAACAATGTTTATTCGAATGCTGAAGTTACCTGAAGACGTGCGTCAGAAATACGACGTTTCATCGTTGAAAGTGGCGATTCACGCAGCCGCACCTTGTCCGATGCAAGTCAAAAAACAGATGATCGATTGGTGGGGACCAGTAATCCACGAATATTATGCTGGTACCGAAGGCAATGGTTTTGTTGCTTTAAATTCAGAACAATGGCTTAGCAAACCCGGATCCGTTGGTGTCGCTTTACGTGGTGTTCTTCATATTGTCGACGACGATGGCAACGATGTTGGGATAAATCAAGAGGGGACGATCTATTTTTCAGATGGCGGTGAGTTCGAATATTATAACGACCCGGAAAAAACCGCGGCTTCGCGTAATGACAAAGGTTGGAGCACTCTCGGAGACGTCGGCTATCTAGACGAAGATGGCTTCCTGTTTTTGACCGACAGGAAAGCCTATATGATCATTTCAGGTGGCGTAAACATCTACCCACAAGAGATCGAAAACTTATTGATTACCCATCCCGAAGTATTGGACGTCGCGGTGATCGGAACGCCCCATGAAGATTTTGGCGAAGAAGTTACAGCTATTGTCCAGCCGGTTGATTTTGCTTTGGTTGGGGACGAGTTGCGAGACCAATTGTCGGAATTCTGCCGTGCACATTTATCCGGTATCAAACGACCACGAAATATAGATTTTGAACAAGAATTGCCTCGGCAAGAAAATGGCAAACTGTACAAACGCCTGCTCCGCGAGCGTTATTGGACTGGTCGGGAAAGCCGCATTGTTTGACATATCGGCAGCGAAGTAACGAATTTCTAATGCCCTAAAATTACGGCGGCAGGGGCCAGGTTGCCTTATCGACGTCCTTTAACTCACAGTATTATGGAAGATTTTTTCAACACCGAACTTACGGACGGTGGCAATGGTTTCTTGCCAATAAAAGAACAAAATATAAACAATAGGAAATAATACTTTCCTTCCTATATTATCTATGAGATAAGAAAATAGTTGAAGTTGAAATTATTGGATTAATTTAGTGAATTACCTTTACCTCGACAAAAAACGACCTGCCATAAGCATTGTCAGTCGAGTTGTGCAGGCCGTGTCCTCCGAAAATGACCAATATGAGATCTCAAATGTTGCTGAATTTGGGGCCGCAGCAGTCCGGCGAAATTTCAAAGCGTTCAAAAATCAGATTCGCGTAGGGCTGAAAAAATCTAAAAAAATGGCTGTTGGAGCGACAAAGGACATCTCACCACTGGCCAAGTCCTAACCTTCTCCACAAAATTCCATTCGTAGATATAGGGGAGCATCTTCGTGCCGAACAATAGTTTTGTGGATGGGAAAGCAAGCTACTCTTTATGGCGCAAGAGAAGGCCATTTTCAAATCGAACTAAACAACAACGGCCGCTTGCAACGGGTGATCTCATGCTATCCGATTTGGCGAAAGAGGCATTTCGGCAACGTGCGGGGCTAGAGTTTTTGCGCTTCGTTGACAACAATGTTCGATTGCCAAATTCTAGAGAATTCCAGATTGTAATAGGTTCTGGCCTCAATCATGTCGCGATGCGGATGTATGTCTGGCGGACCGGATGCGACGGACAAACTGGCGAGCGTCTACCGTCCAATTATCAACCGGGATTGGTAAGAATTTTACTGCCGCTGTACAGGATCGCGCGCCAGCGCGAACAATTACTGCGCGAAGCATGCTTTCCCGATCAAAATATTGATCTCGTTTATTTCAAACCGGCTATACCAGATCGCAATTTAGGAGAATGAATTGAGCCATTCGGAGTCAGAAAGTAATACAATTGATCAACAGTCCGAAGTACGCGAACGTGTTCGAATTGCGAAGTTGAGATTAAGGAACGCCGGATTAAACAAGAAAGCGTTCACTAATTCCTCGGGGAACGTAACCGTTCAGGAACATATTTCAGAAGGTGTACGAAAAACTCGAACGGATGTGCTGGCTAAACTTCTTAAACGCGGCGTTCTGCAGCGGGTTCATCTTTCTGCGGCCGCTGAAATTGAGTATATTTTTAACGTTGTTGGGCGAGAAAAATTTGCCACAAGCAGTTGGCGGGAATATGTCGACGAACAAAAGCGTGTCCCTGATTTACTCGGCGGCGTCGGTCCGCGGGAAGAACGATTGATAAATACCAGATTTGCACCTTGGTTACGCAGTTTGCGAAAGCAACCGATATCAGCAATTTTTGACGGCAAAGAAATACAATATCTGGCTGCGAAAAAAATTGTCCTGGCTATATTGATAGGCAATTTAGGGCCATCGCAATCCGACGAGCTCTTCAAAATCCGAAAGGGTGCTTCGCAACGAATACTTTACCAAGCGCTGCACCGTTATTGCGTAATTGCCGGTTTCATTGGCCCAGGTTCGCGTTAGCGTTGCATCAGGATTTTGTGCGCCGCCGCCGGCGCGGGCGACGCACTGATGTTTCCGTGCGGTCATCGGTCAAGTTAAATGATGATAAAAGGCCGAGTTCGGAAGCAACATCGTTGACGGTGGGTTTTTTGCCGGACGCAGGTTTTGAGAGTTCTGCAGCAATAGCGGCAAGATGTTGAGGTTCCGAGCCGCAGCAGCCGCCGATGATTTTGGCGCCTGCGTCTCGTGCCAGCCTAGCATATTTCGCCATCAGTTCAGGGGTGCCGGAAAACTGGAACTCACCATTTATGAATTCAGGCACACCGCAATTCGCTTTGGCGACGATATTTGCGTGTGGCGCTACTTGTTGCATCTCTAATACCGATACTAACGCCTCAGCGGGACCGATCCCGCAGTTCGCACCGATAGCAACAATGTCATCCCCCATGTCTGAAAGCCAAGTCGCTGCATCCGCCGGAGAGACCCCCATCATTGTACGGCCATTTGTATCGTACGTCATAGTGACAACCATCGGTAACCCCGCTTCGCGCGCGCCGGCGACCGCCGCATCAACCTCGTCCTTCGAGGACATGGTTTCGATCCATAATATGTCGGCACCACCATCTTTTAGCGCCAGAGCCTGTTTTGCAAACGCGTCACGGCCTTGTTCGAAGGTCAACGGGCCTATTGGTTCAAACAATTCGCCGGTAGGTCCGATGGAACCGGCAACAATAATTAAGGCGCCGTGTTTAGCCGCCGCTTCGCTTGCGATTTCGGCAGCTCTAGCATTGAGATTATGAACCTGGTTTTCCGCTTTGTGCAATTTCAAACGGAATTCGGAGCCACCGAAAGAATTTGTCAAAATGATATTGGCGCCCGCGTCCATGAATGATTTGTGAATGTCAGCAATTTTTTCGGGCTGCTCAATATTCCACATTTCCGGGGCATCGCCGGTTTGCAATCCACGAATAAACAAATTTGTACCCATTGCGCCATCGGCGATCAAAACACCGCCTTCGTTTATCGCCTTTTCCAGAATATTGCTCATCGCGTTCGTTCTTTTTCTCAAATCAAATTTGGTCGCTGAATTGTGACTATGCTGGGACCAATGCATTGGGGAAATCAGATATTGTAGCGTGGACAAATTAGCAAGCCTTTCTATCCAGTCCTTTTTTGGGAGCATTTAATGACAACGACACCAGCCAAGAGCGACGCGTTAAGTGCAGGTGTGCAGAAGTGGTGGTTACTGATTGCTCTGGGTGTTTCGATGTTGCTGGTAATTCAGCTGGCAACGATAGCATGGCGCAGCCCAGTCCTTTTCACCATTGGACTGGCGATGGGTGTTACGCTTTATAAGGGCAGTTTTGGTTTTACTGCCGCCTATCGAAAAGCAATCACCAATCGTGACGCCAGTGGTATTGCCGCGCAGGTGGTGATGTTGATTGTCGCGATGTTACTGTTTGCACCTTTCCTCTCAGTCGGCGAGGCGTTCGGAAATCCAATCGGCGGGGCGGTGGCGCCGGTTGGAATATCGATGGCGCTGGGTGCTTTTATATTTGGCATTGGAATGCAGGCGGGCGGTGGCTGTGCCTCGGGAACGCTATACACCGCCGGTGGCGGGCAGATTTATTCCTTACTTGTCCTGGTGTTTTTTTGCCTTGGTGGATTTTGGGGCAGTCTAGATCTACAATGGTGGGTCACATTGCCGGGTATTGGGGCCAAGTCATTGGGTGAAGAGTTTGGCTATCCAGCGGCGATCGCATTCCAATCTCTGATTTTGGTGGCTGCGGTGGTCGTGCTTCATATGATGGGTATACGCACACGATGGGGAAAGATAGATATTAAGCCCATTAGCATCGGCAATTTAGTGTTCGGTTCGTGGCCGTTGATATTTTCCGGATTGATGCTGGCAATTCTAAACTGGCTGACCCTGATTGTGGCCGGACATCCTTGGTCGATCACATGGGGCTTCGCGCTATGGACCGCTAAAGCGCTCAATCAGATCGGTTGGGATCCGATGACGAGTAGTTTTTGGTCCGGTGGATTTCAACAACGCGCGCTCTCACAATCGGTCTTGCTCGACACAACATCGATTATGAATTTCGGCATCTTACTTGGTGCGCTTGCTGCCGCTGCGCTTGCTGGTCGCATTAAATTTCGGACTGAATTTCGAATGCAAAAAGTAGCTGTGGCAGTTGGCGGCGGATTAGCAATGGGCTATGGAGCAAGACTGGCATATGGTTGCAACATTGGTGCTTTTTTTTCGGGAATCGCTTCGACAAGTCTTCATGGTTGGGTTTGGATTATTTTTGCGGTACCCGGCAATTTGCTTGGCTACAGAATAAAACAATGGATTAACCCTTAAGCTTAGTTCGAAATCGCCAATAATGCCTTATTTATGTGATATTTGCGCCACAATTCATGACTTCAATGCGCTATTGAGCTTGGCTTTAGGATTGCTTAGCTTGTTGTTTGGTAGAATTTTTGAGACTTCTAGCATTCCGTCGAAAAATGCGGTTCCGTAGTTTTTTCAGTCTAATTTCGTAATCAGCTGTCCAATGGTTTGAGCACATGGTGTTTAGTAAATACGTAACTCGGATATTGTTAATATCGCTTTTTTCGGTGGTATTGGCTGCTTGTGCAGCATCGCCAAAACCGGAGAGCGCCGCAATGGCGGGCGGTAACGCAAGTCAGGAAGATGTTAACGATCCGATCGAGCCGTTCAATCGATACATTTTTGAAGTCAACAAATTCATTGACGAATTATTCCTTAAGCCGGTCGCCACGATATATCGCGGAGCGGTGCCTGAACCGGTGCAAACCGGAGTTCGCAATGTCCTAAACAATCTAAATACACCATTGACGTTTATCCATGATTTGGCCCAAGGAGAACCTGAACGTGCAGGGGAATCGTTCGGTCGGTTCACAACAAACACATTGATCGGTGTCGGTGGTATTTTCGATGTTGCGGCTGGTGAGCCAGATAAAGATGGCATTCCTTATCATAGCGAGGATTTTGGGCAGACCTTGGCAGTTTGGGGGATCGATGATGGTCCTTACCTAATGCTTCCAATCTTAGGTCCCTCCAATGTTCGAGACGCAATTGGCAAAATCGGTGATTTCTTTCTCGATCCAATCGGTTGGATCGGATCAGATGACGCACGTCAAAAAGCCGCTTTAATACGCTATCTTAACAATGTCATCGATTTCCGCGCCAGGAACCTTAAGACGTTGGACGAGATCGAACGGTCGTCAGTGGATTACTACGCCACAATTAGAAGTCTTTACCGACAACGCCGGAGAGTGGAAATCTTAAATGGGGAAGTTGTTGAAGAAGAAGTTCCAGATGTAGACCTCGACGAGAAAGATGAATGATGGCCAGGGACATTAGTAAAATAGTACAGAGAATTGCCGCGACTACCGTTGTGATTTGTGCATTCTGGATGGTCTCACCAGCTCGTTCTGCGGGCGACAGTGCAAGCGAGTTCATCGACGCCTTAGGTCATGAAGCGATCGAAAAAATTGCCGACAAATCTAAGGAACGCGAGATACGTGAAGAAGCGTTTGCGCAACTTTTTTCTAGTTCATTTGCCGTCAAAGGCATCGCTAAAACAGTCTTGGGCCGTCGCTGGAACAGCGTGAATGACGAGCAAAAAGAGCGATATCTTGAGCTCTTTACGCAATACATCGTCAGTACATATACCCGCCAATTTGAACTGTTTACCGACCAGACCTTTGAAATAAAGGGCGAACAGGACAGGGGTAAAAAGGGTATAATTGTTACAATGCTGGTGCGTGACGATGGCAAAAAACCTGTCAAGGTCAATTGGCGTGTCAAACAAAGTAAAAAAACCGGCAAGTTCTATGTTGTCGATATTGTGGTCGAAGGTGCCAGTTTGATCATCACGAAGCGGGCCGAGTTTGGTAGTATGCTCGATCGATCCGGTGGAGATTTTGACAAATTCCTGAAATCGCTCGCGGATATTGTGGAAAAAAATTCCCAAGCCTAATTTTCAAGCGAAGTCTTGCAGAAGGCAGTAGAGGTCGTTCTTGGCTTCGAAACCGATGCCTGGCATATCGGGCAGACCGACATAGCCGTCAGTAATCTCAACGCCGTCTGCGAAGCCGCCAAATGGCCGAAATACGTCGGGATAAGATTCGTTGCCACCCAAATGCAACCCCGCCGCAATATTGAGAGAGAGTTGATGACCACCGTGAGGAACAACCTGACGGTTGGACCAACCGTTATTATTCAATAGATCAAGCGTTCGAAGATACTCGACTAAGCCATAGCTGAGGGCGCAGTCAAACTGCAGAATATCCCGATCCGCACGCATGCCGCCATAGCGGATGAGATTGCGTGCATCCGGTAGGCTGAACAAATTTTCGCCGGTCGCTAACGGATGCTCATAGTGCTGCGAAAGTTCGTTTTGCAGTTCAAAGTCCAGCGGATCGCCCGCTTCCTCGTACCAACGTAGACCCAGCGGCGCCATCGCCGCGGCATAGTCGATTGCGGTCCTCAGATCGAAGCGGCCATTCGCGTCTACACAGACTTCGCTTGCATCGCCTGTGACATCGATCACCGCTTCAATGCGCCGCATATCCGCCAACAAGTTGTCGCCGCCGATCTTTAGTTTGACGGTTCGATATCCGAGGTCCAAATAGCGGCGCATTTCATCCTGAAGGCTTACCACATCCTTGTCTGGGTAATAATAACCTCCAGCCGCATAAACCCAGACACGATCGTCAGCCGGTCCGCTGCCATAGCGATCCGCCAACAATTGATAAAGTGGTTTTTCGGCAATTTTTGCAATCGCGTCCCAAACCGCCATATCGATGACACCGACAGCAACCGAACGCTCGCCATGGCCACCCGGTTTTTCGTTCTGCATCATCACATCCCAAATCTTATGCGGGTCGAAGTTGTTATGTTGATGATCAATTATACTGTCATCCGATGCGGCCAAGATGCGCGGGACAAAGCGGTCACGAATAAGAGCCCCTTGCGCGTATCGACCGTTCGAGTTGAAACCATAACCGATGACGGGTTGCCCATCCCGTATCACATCGGTGGTGAGGGCAACGACACTGACGTCCATTTTGGAAAAATCGATGTAGGCGTTTCGAATATCCGAGGCGATCGAAACTGTTTTTTCGCGAATGTCCAGGATACGCATATAATTCTCTAGAAAAGGTCAAACTTAAATGGAATGTTGTTTCGCAATTCTTTCACCGACCTTAGTATCAGAGGCCAAATTAGACCAGGACTGATAGGAGTAATTGAATGTTTGACCTGACCGACGATCAAAAGGAACTGCAAGCTACTGCACGGGTTTTGGCGCAAGCCGTGATTGCGCCACGTGCAGCGGAAGTCGATCGAACTGAAGAATATCCTTGGGATAATGTGAAGGCGCTGAATGATGCGGGCTTTATGGGCATGACAATTCCGGAAAACCTCGGTGGGCAGGGCCGCTCTTATTTGGAAGCGGTACTTGTCATCGAGCAGATGGCAAAGGTCTGCGGTGTGAGTGCCCGTATCGTTGTCGAAGCGAATATGGGGGCAATCGGGGCTATCCTGCGCTACGGTAATGATCGCCAAGCGAAATTGGCCGCCGACCTGGTCTTGTCCGGGGATAAACCGGCGATCTGCATCACCGAACCGGACGCTGGAAGTGCTGCCACTGAAATGACGACCCGTGCGGACCGACGCGGCGATAAGTTTATAATCAATGGCAAAAAACACTGGATTACCGGGGCCGGTGTTTCGAAGTTGCATTTAATATTTGCTCGGGTGTTCGATGAGAATGGCGAGGAAGAAGGTATCGGCGGATTTCTTGCTGTTCGCGGTGACGCACCGGGCTTGAAAATCGGTGCGCGCGAACCGGCAATGGGGCTACGTGGCATACCCGAAGCCGAAGTGATTTTTGAAGACCTAGAAGTATCGGCCGATATGGCTTTGATTCCGGACGGTGGCTTGAAACGCGGTTTTGCCGGATTGATGAACGCCTATAACGGGCAGCGGGTTGGAGCCGCAAGCGTTGCGCTAGGACTGGCAGGAGGTGCTTACGATCTTGCGCTCAGTTATTCAAAAGAGAGAAAACAGTTTGGCCGTCCCATTTATGAATTCCAAGGACTACACTGGATGTTGGCCGACATGTCGATCCAACTGGAAGCGGCGCAGATGTTATGTTATCGCGCGGCGTCGAGTGCCGGAAATGATTTTCCAGACATGACTTTAGCAGCGAAAGCAAAAATATTTACTTCCGAAATGGCGATCAAGGTGACGAATGAGGCGCTGCAGATTTATGGGGCGGCGGGATATTCGCGCAATCGACCTTTGGAGCGGATGGTGCGGGACGCGCGGATGTTCACGATCGGTGGCGGGACGGCACAAGTTCTGCGGACTTTGGTGGCCAGCAAAATTCTGGACGAAAAACTGCCACAGACCCGCGACGGTTATTTGAAATCTAAATAAAGGTGAGCGGAAGTTCTGTCACCTGCTTCAATTCTTCCATCACAAAACTGCCCGAGACGTCGCTTAACGCCACCCGCTCAACTAATTTTTGATATAGTTTATCATAAGCCTGAACGTCAGGAATTCGTGCATGCAGGATATAATCCGTGTCGCCACTGGTTCGATAGGCGCCAATAATTTCAGGAATATTCTTAATGGCATTGTGGAACTGCGCCAGCCAGGCTGCGTTATGTTCTGTCGTCCGGATCGCCATAAATACCGACAGGCTAAGATTGACCGATGTTGGTTCGACCAAGGCGACGCGTTGTTTGATGATGCCGTCTTCTTCCAGTCGACGAACACGCCGCCAGCAGGCGTTTCTGGAAAGCCCTACTTTTTCGCCAATTTCTTCAAGTGGCAAACTCGCGTCTTGTTGCAGTACACCCAGTATTTTCTTATCAAAAGCATCAATCATCCCAAGAAAATACAAATTGTTGGGACAAAAATCAACTAAATCTGAAATGTGAACGAAATTTAGAGATCACTTCTCAAACAAGTGCGGCTATCTTGATGTTTCACTTAGTCTGGTTCTGTTCAAAATGGGGTATGGCGCAATGAACACCAAGGTATTGGATATTTTCACGGATCACCCGCAATCCGTTGGTGAAAGTTATTTCGAACACATGCGCTTTGCTGCGGGTTTTTCTTTCCAAATGATGGGCGCCGGTTTGGCGGCCCTCGTGCACGCATTTTTGCCGTTTCTATTTGTATCAACAGCCAGCCAACTAGTCGCGCAAATGCACAATCGTAATAGCAAACGGTTTGATTGCGACTAACTCGCGTCCACCAGAGCGCGGGTCATAACGTCGGCCAGTCGACGCGAGAAGGCCGCCGGGTCTTTGACCATCTCACCTTCCAGAATACGCGCCTGGTCGTATAACAGATGCGCAATGTCGGTTAATTCATCGGTCGCGCCCCCAGCTGTAACACGATCAGCGAGATGCCTGATGAGCATATGTTTAGGATTAATTTCCAAAATACGAAGCGAATCTTCTTTCAATTGTCCATGTGCCTTCAACATACGCTCTAATTGAATATCAAGATCGCCGTCGTCGGCAACAAGACAGACTGCACTGTCGGTTAAACGAACAGACTCCCGAACGTCTTTAATCTGTCCTTCCAATGATTGCTTGAGTAATGCCACGAGAGTGGCAAGTTCTGCGTCACGTACTTCAGTTTCATTTTTGTCTTCGTCTTTGTCCGGCGCATCTTCAAGCGGGATATCGTTTAGGTCACCGCTGCCACGGGTGACTGAGACGAAAGACTTGCTATCGTATTCTGTTACGCTTGATAACCAAAAATCATCTATTGGATCGGATAACAATAACACTTCCAATCCACGCGCTCGATAACCTTCTAAGTGCGGACTGGCCAACAGCGAAGCTTTGTCTTCACCTGTGACGTAATAGATTGACGATTGCTTCTCCTTCATCCGTTCGACATATCCGGCGAGAGTGGTTAATCCGTCGCCAACGGACGAGTTGAAGCGCACCAGTTCAAGCAGGTCGTCACGCCGATCCGCGTCTTCATAAAGACCTTCTTTAAGAACCGCACCAAAAGCCGACCAAAAAGCTTTATATTCATTTTTAGATTTTTTTGCTTTTTTCTTAAGTTCGGTGAGAACACGTCGGGTGACGGCTTGGCGAAGATGTTTAATCAACGGATTCGATTGCAACATCTCGCGACTGATATTCAACGGTAGATCTTCGGTATCGATGATCCCCTTCAAAAACCGGAGGTAGGACGGGACAAGTCCGTCCACATCGTCTGTGATAAATACCCGCTTGATGTAAAGCTTGACGCGATGTTTGCGGGCTGGATCGAACAGATCATAGGGGGCCTGCGTCGGAATGTAGAGCAGGCCTGAATATTCGAGTTTTCCTTCGGCACGATAATGGATGGTGAGCCAGGGATCGTCAAAAGCATGGCCGACATGATGGTAGAATTCTTTGTATTGTTCTTCAGTGATATCGCTTTTTTGGCGAGTCCAAAGAGCCGATGCCTGGTTGACAGTTTCGGCTTCTCCTTCACCTTCCGCAATCAGTATTGGAAGATCAATATGATCGGCAAACTTTTTGACTGTTGTCGTCAAAGAAAGCGGCGTAAGCCATTCATCGTCGCCATCTTTGATGTGAAGGATCACGCTGGTACCACGGCCGTCGCGATCGCCTTCCGCAATAGTGAATTCTCCTAACCCGTCGGATTTCCAGGACCACGCTTGGTCATCGCCAGCTTTGCGGGAAATCACTTCGGCCTGATCGGCAACCATGAAGATGGAGTAAAAACCGACACCGAACTGTCCGATCAAACTTATGTCATCCTGCGCATCACCGCTTAATGCTTCGACAAAAGCGTTGGTGCCGGAACGGGCGATCGTGCCCAGGTTTTCGATCAAGTCCTCGCGGTCCATGCCAATACCATTATCGGCAAATTCAATTGTGCGCTTGTCCTTTTCGATCGTTATCTGAACCCGGTAATCTGGATCGTTTGCGACCAGTTCCGGTTCTGTAATCGCCCGATAACGTAGTTTATCACAGGCATCCGATGCGTTCGAAATCAGTTCCCGCACAAAAACCTCTTTGTCGCTGTAGACGGAATTCACCATCAACGATAGGAGACGGGATACCTCAGCTTGGAATGAAAGGCGTTCTTCAGTCATCTTTGGCTCGCTGTTAAAGTGCTATTTCTTTTTTGCTTTTGCTTTTGCTTTCGGCTTTGCCTTTGCTTTCGACTTCGCGGCTGGTTTTTTGGCTTTCACAGGTTCCAATACCGCCATGATGTCGGCTTCGCGAAGAATCACCAATTCCTCTCCTTGAACCGTGATTTCGTTGCCCGAAAATTTTCCGAATAAAATCATGTCGCCAGCTTTAACTGACAAAGGGGAAACATTTCCCTCAGAATTGCGTAAACCATTACCGGTCGAAATGATTGTTCCTTCGGCCGGTTTTTCCTGCGCGGAATCGGGAATAATAATACCGCCGGCGCTAACATCGTCGCTGTCGGTCCGGCGAACAAGGACACGATCGTGTAGAGGTGTAAGGGTCATAATTTGGATCTCCTTCAATTTTGTTTGTTTTAGTTGTTGGGTCTGCGATAACTCTAATTACGCAGCAGTTAACTCTATTCCTTCGATTTGTCGACGGCAGTAATATCGGTCAAAACGCTCAGAAAATCTTTATTCTTATAGTCGGGCAAGCGATAAGCCCAACCTGCATACCGAGCTTGATAGTCGCTCACTTCCTTAGTCACTTCTTCTGAAGATTTTAAATTTTTCATCTGATCTTCAGGGATTTCTAAACCATTGGTAGCTTCTATATCCATGGAAAAATCGAAACTGGCCCAGGTTTCGTCTTTTGAAACAGAGTTTAATTTGACGGCGATGATCAATCCGTCAAAAGTCCGGAAAGTCGTTTGATGGGCTTTGTCCCAACCCTCGATATCGGTTTTCGCCTGTACGTCCTCAAAACTCAAAAAACCCATAGCAGAGCCCAAGGCATTTGGACTGGTGCTATGCAGCACCTTGCGGCCTTCGGGGATATTGTCGACTTCGAAATTATCTTGTCCGGGATTTTTGCGGCTGACAGTTACGGCAGATTCAGTGTCCTCGCCGCTTGATACAGACCAAATCCTGGTGCGGGCGATAGTTGGCAGGGAAGAATCTAACCACCGGGTCACGTCCTCCCAGGTATCCAGACGACCTTCAACCAACCAACTGCGATCCTCGTCCGGGCGGCGCACATAATACCATCCCAGTCTGGTGTCCGAAGCTGTAGACTTGGTCGTCCCGATCGTCAGTGCAGAGAGATTGTTTCCTTCCGCATCGAAGATTGAAATCACTTTACCGCCGCCACCGTTTGTCGGGTCATCGACGTTAAGGCTGGCATATTTTTCGGTCTTTGCCGTTTTTGCGGCCATGGGCTTGAGCGAAATTATACCGACAACGGCCTGTTTGACGGTTTCGAATTTCACCGGATATCCCGATTTTTCGGGCACCCGCCAGACGCCATCGTCACCTTTTTCTATTTTGAACGAATTGGTTGGTGTGACGACAGAAAGCGCGGCAACCTGGTTTATTTTTGCCATCAAGCCGGGGAATAAAGTGTCAGGCTGGTCCGGTATGTTGACATTATTCTGTCGCTTCCAGACCGAAGCACCGGCGCCGCCGACAGCGATTGCGGTCACGATAACGAGGATCAGAAAAGATCGCGACTTCATTTTTGAATATTCCTCAAGTCTATATTACCCAACATTGTTCTATGACCTGCTCAAGGTATAAGCCCGACGCCGCCGGCGATGTCGCAGGAGACCAAGCCCGATAGCCACAAATATGAAGAATGACGGAACCGCGGCGATATTTATCATTTTGACCCGACGTTCGAGCAATTCAATGTCGCTATTCAGACTGGCTTGAACTTGCCTTAGCTCACGACGTGTATTCAAAATTTCAATCCGCGCTTCATCAATTGCCGCTTGTTGCTGGTCGGAAAGCAGGGCGCCGCCTTCAGCTTCGGCCTTGCTTTGCAGTTCGACAATTTTGCGTTGCGTAGCGTCCAGGTTCTTGTTTAGTTCGTTTTCGCGGGCCAGGAATTTTTGTTCCGCCTGCCGGCGTAATTTTTCAACGACCAGGAATGGCCGCTCTGAACGTTCGCGGCTGCGTAGTCCGATCAAATCCGATGATCCGGCCAGATTGTCCAAGGCGTTGATCAAGAAGCTGGCATTTGCGGAAGTTTGCACGATAATACGTTGACCACCTAGGTTTTGGCTTTGGGCCCAGAAATTGTCGTAAAGATTGTCAGCGTCACTCACCAAAATGACCTGCAAATCTTTAGTACTCTCGTTCAGATGCTCAGTTTTGAGGGCCTGGTCTTTCTTTTCCGTTGCCTCTTTGTCGTTTTCTGTTACCTCTGCGGGAGCTTTTGGCGCTCCGTCAGGGAACGCAGATTTCACCGTCCCGGTGATCCGGGCGGCAATGACATGTTGGACGCCGTCGGCCTCGAAGTTTTCGACAAGTCGCCTTGGGTCCGGTCCATATTTGATGTCGTCAGCCTTGATCAACATGGCATTGGATGTCGAGAAAATTAGAGCTTTTAGTTCAGTTGTAGCTCCTTCGAGTGGGACAATTGCACCCGCCGCCGCATACATTAGATTCCCCAATTGTGCAGTGACGATGTCTTCACGATTGTAGTTGTCACTGGCCAGTTTTAACCAGGGAAGATAACGGATAATGTCGGTGTTCCCGCCGCGTCCAATATTAACTTCGCGGGCGATATCCCAGTCGCCGACGACTTGATCGGCCTTCATCTCGACGCCCCACGCGGCGAGCAATTTAGGCAAGTCGGCACTGATCATAGTTTGCGGCGGTTGACCCTGCCGCGCGCGGGCTTGGCCGGCAGCGATTTCCGAAACCGGATCAAGAAAGATCAACGCTTTGCCCCCGCGTAACACAAACTGGTCGATCGCATATTGGCTAGCGTCACTTAATTTTGGTGGATGAATAAGCAACAGGACTTCGATATTATCTTCAATTTTGTCAAAATTCGCTTCCAAAACTTTCAATTCGAAAGTCTCGCGAATTTGATCAATGATCACCCAAGGCTTTGGTGCCCGTGGATTGAGCCGCATCATCGGCGATACATTGGCGTTCATCTGATGTCCGGTCACTAATCCGACAACAGCCTTCTTTGGATCGGACAATTTGTAGATCAGACGCGTTAGTTCATATTCCAAAAAGGCTTCTTTTTGCTGTTGGAAAAATGGAATAACTTCCTGATCGTCGGTCATGTTGAAGCCGACCAAGCCGAAATACAGTTTTTCACTATCATTTACCGGCACGCCTTGCATGCCAAATCGAATAGCGTTGTCCTCGTCTTCGGTAAACGGCTTCGGATCGATGACTTCCAATCTGATGCGCCCGTTCGACAAGGTGACATACTCCTCGATCAATTCACGCACACGCAAAGCATAAGTGCGAAAAGTTGGAATGTCGTTTGCCAGGTTGGTCGAATAATAAAGCCGCAATGTCACCGGCTCATCAATCGCGCCGATGACGCGTTTGGAACCGTCAGAAAGTGTATAGAGTTTTTCCTGCGTCAAATCGAAACGCTGTGATCTTAATTCGTTATTGCTAACAATGTTGATGGCGACAAACAGAACAACAAGCAAAGCAAGGGCGATCGCTGAGATGATTTTTTTGTTCATTGACCTTACTCCCTCACGCTTTGTTCAAATCGACGACGATAATATTCGCAACTAACCAAACGCCGATCAGCGAAAGAAAATAGACCAAGTCACGCATGTCGATAACACCGTCTGTAATCGATTGGAAATGGGTCAAGAAACTAAACCCGGCGATTGCTTCCAGGACCGATTGAGGTGCCCAGGCGGAAAAGAACTCCAATACGATCGGCGCACCGGAAACCGTGAAGAGAAAACAAATCACAATCGAAATTACGAAAGCGATTACTTGATTGGTGGTTGCCGCCGAAATACAGCTGCCGATCGCCAGGTAACCACCGGCCATCAAGGCGCTGCCAATATAGCCGGCAAGAATAATGCCCTGATCCGGTTGTCCTAGATAATTGACCGTCAACCACATCGGTAGAGTGCAAGCCAAAGCGATGATCGTGAACAGCCAGGCCGCCAGAAACTTACCGATCACAGCCGCATAAAGAGGAGCAGGCAGCGTCATAAGTAATTCCAAGGACCCGGATTTTCGTTCTTCCGCCCAAAGTCGCATGGAAATGGCCGGTACCAGGAATAAATATAGCCAAGGGTGGAACTGGAAAAATGGTTTCAAATCGGCTTGGCCGCGTAAAAAGAAGTTTCCCAGGTAGAACGCAAATATGCCAGTTAGAAACAGAAAAATAACAATAAACACATAAGCAAGTGGGGTGTTGAAGTATCCGGCCAGTTCACGCCGCATGATGATGAATGTTTCGCGCATCACGCAGCCTCCTCAGACTTGCTTTGGTTTGTTAAACGGCGAAACACCTCATCCAATCGGCCCGGTTGAACTGTAAGCTCATCAACTTTCCAATTGTTGACTTTAGCCGCATCGCTAATCGATGCAACAATCGATTGCCCGCCGGTCGGGATAATTCTGTATCGTCCTGTGTCCAATTCATCGACCCTTGAGACATCAACCATGTTTTCAAGTGCTGTAGCTACACCATCGCTGCTGGTTCGCAGCAGCACAGCATTGTGAAGTTCAGATCGGGCTTCCAATGATTGGGGGGTGCCATCGATTACGATTTTGCCTGCGGATATGATCATCGCACGTGTGCACACAGCTTCGACCTCTTCCAGAATATGGGTCGAAATGATAATTGCTTTTTCCGCCGCCATTTCACCGATCAGTGTTCTGACTTCGTGTTTCTGATTGGGATCCAATCCGTCCGTCGGTTCATCAAGTATGAGAATTTGCGGGTTGTGTAAGATCGCTTGCGCCAGTCCAACACGACGTTTGAAGCCCTTTGAAAGCGTCTCAATCGGCTGCAACAATACTTCTTGCAAGTTTACGCGCTCAATCGCCGTGTTGATCGCTTCGCGTTTCCGCCGACCGTTCAATCCTCGGATGGCAGCGACAAAATTTAAGAACTTCGCCGGCGTCATATCGCCATAGGCCGGAGCTCCTTCTGGCAAATAGCCGATGCAGCGCTTTGCTTCCAGGGCATTGTCGACAACATCATTGCCGCAAATTCGCGCCGTTCCCGAAGACGGAGTCAGGTACCCAGCGAGCATTTTCATGGTCGTCGACTTGCCGGCGCCGTTGGGGCCTAGAAAACCCAGCACTTCGCCTTTTGCGACATTGAAACTGATCCCGTCGACAGCCGTCAGGTGTTTAAAATTCTTGGAAAGTTCTTCTACCTCAATCATCCAATCCATTCGGACGATTACCCCGCTTTGCTGTTGCCTGTTTTGATGTTTGTTATGCTGAGAAGCAATCTTTACGCGTGGTTAGATAGCCATATGGAGCGTTTGCTTCAACCTTTTATTCTATTTTTTTTTGAATACAACAAATCGGTCTATTTTATCGATGGAGAAATTAATTCCGCGAGGTCGACAACCGGTCCGATAATCACAATTGCCGGCGGTTTCAATCCCGCCTTTTGTATATCAGAATGCGCGTTCATAAGCGTCGTGATCACTACTTTTTCATTTGGTAATGTAGCGTTCGCAATCACTGCTACGGGTTCAGATTTTGCACGCCCTACTTTAATTAATATTCGAGATATTTTCTCTAAATGCTTGATTGCCATATATAATACTAAAACAGATGAACCTTTGGAAAGTGATTGCCAGTCAATATTGCCGGGAACTTCACCAAAGGCGCTATGACCGGTTACAAACGTAACTGTGCTATTGGCGCGACGGTGCGTCATTGGAATGCCGGCATTTGCTGCGCCAGCAGTTGACGCTGTAATTCCAGGGATAACGCGGAAGGGAATTCCCGCTTCAACAAGTGTGAGGGCCTCTTCTCCTCCCCGACCAAATATATAAGGATCGCCACCTTTCAGTCGGAGAACTCGTTTTCCGGATTTTGCTTCATCAACAATTCGTTGCGAAATGTCGGGTTGTTTAGCAGATGGTTTGCCGCCACGTTTGCCCGCGTAGATCAATTTTTCTTTGTCGTCCACCAAACATGTAATGCCTGGTCCGACGAGAGCGTCGTAAATAACGATATCGGCTTGTCGGATTGCGTTAAGAGCGTGCAGCGTCAATAAGCCTGGGTCGCCTGGCCCAGCCCCAACCAGCCAAACAGTACCAGGCTCGAAGGTCGGCAAAGAAGAAAGTATATCACTGGTCATTGTATTATTCAGTAACCACGGAAAAACCTAGCTCTCATCCAAGCGCAAAACGGCGGTCCCTTGTTTCGAACCGCTTTCGACCAGTTTATGTGCCGCCGCTATTTCCGCAAGCGGAAATGTGCCGGCAATCTGATGTTCACAATTGCTATCTCTTAACCATCGACCGATGTCGTCTTGTGCCTGTTGCCGTGCCTCATGGGGGCAGGAATTTAGGACCAAAAAATGGAGGCTGACGTTCTTTGCCATGAATGGGAATACCTCCAATTCAGGTCTATCTTCGCCGCCGGACGCATAAACCGAGATCGCGCCATTGTTTTTGATGATCTCGATATTAGTTGCCAGATTGCCGCCAAAATCGACATCGACGATCAGATCGACCCCGCCGCCGCCAGTTTCAGCCATCACCCGGTCGATCACATCTTCGCGTTTGTAATTGATCACAACATCGGCTCCTGCGGACCTCGCAATTTCCCCTTTGGCTGGGTTCGAAATCGTTGTTAGTACTCGCGCGCCCATCCATTTTGCAAGTTGAACGGCGTAATGACCGACAGCACCCGCGCCACCGGAAACAAATACCGTCATATCGCCATGGATGGCCCCAAGTGCGGTTAGAGCCCGATGGGCCGTCATGCATGGAATGCCGAGGCACGCACCTTGTTCGAAACTCACATGATCCGGTAGTTCACTGACGAGATCCTGATCAAGTGCGATATATTCAGCGGCAGTGCCAAAGGCCCGGCCGGCGCGCTGACCGTTGTATAACCATACGCGTTTCCGGATCCAAGAAGGGTCGACCCCTTCACCAATTTGATCGATCACGCCGGCGCCGTCACTATTGGCAATGACGAGCGGATATTGCATGCCTTGTCGCAAGCCCGAACGCAACTTTACATCCGAAGGATTTATTCCGCTGGCCTTCAAATTCACGCGAACTTCGCCGGGACCGACCCCGGGAAGCGGCTGTTCGCCGACATTCAAGACATCATCGGCAGGCCCCAGTTTGTCGTACCAAGCAGCACGCATCATCAACTCTTTTCCAGTAGTTTTGTCATATCCGGTACGATAGCCAATAACGCTTCCAAACTATCGCCACCCATTTTTTTTGCGCGATTTGGTGACCATCCTTCGTTCTCTCTTGGTGCGTTGGCATTATCCTTGAAGGGTTGTTCCAAAGTGAAGGCGATACCGCCGAAGGTTTCAGCTAGATAGTTCGAACAGATGGCCAAATTTGCGTTGCCCTTACGTGCTTTAGGGTAGCCGAATTCAGTTTGGAATTCATTGCTGGATTTCAATAATGCCTCGCAATAGCGGTGCCTCATTTCTTCCTGCATTTCGGTGATAGATGGAACACCGTATCCACCTGTTAAGAATACATAGGGCAACGATTCGTCGCCATGAACATCTAGGCAAAAATCGACGCCGGTCGCCTGCATTTTCTCTCGAACATAATAGACTTCCGGTGTTTTCTCCCGCGACGGGTTCGACCAGGCTCTATTTAGATCCTGGCCACAACCGTTGGTGCGAATGTGGCCGCGAAAACTTCCATCCGGGTTCATATTTGGGATAACGAAAAAATTGGCTTTGTTGCGAAGCTCGCGGGCCGTTGAATCGTGTTCATCCAACAAACGGCTCAACAAACCGTCGATCCACCATTCCGCCATGGTTTCTCCAGGATGTTGACGCCCGATAAACCAACAGGCCGGCAACAGCCGGTCCGCATCGCCAACTTGTATACATTCGATCTCGCGGCCGTCGATCGAATTGCCTAGGACTTCAATTTCAACACCCGGTGACTGACGACATCGTTCAATAAGCGCACTATGTTGATCTAAATCATAGGGGGCAAAATATGCGAAGCGGACGCGGTCGGTTGTTGCCCTATGGTGAATATTCAACGTAGCGCCGTCATAGCGCGTGTCCACGCGGCGCCATTCGATATTATCCGCGGAGGCACAGGCACGATAATTCTCCCAACCTTTGGTGAAAGCTGCTTCCCCGGCATTAACGATGTTAATTTGGCAATCCAAACCTTTGGCATCAACCAAATCAAAACAGAACCATTGACGGAAATCAGTCCCGGCGTCGGGAACGATAGCCAGATCAATTATTCCGTCGTCGGTTATTCTTAATAACTTGGCGTTTCCACCATCGAAGTCGCTGACAATATTCATAAAGTATCTACAGGATAAGCGGATGCGTATTGGTCAACAGTGTTTTCGACTTCTATCTTTGTTGCAAGCACATTCTTTTCGATCCAATCTGTCTGCGGTTAATATTTTCAATCAGCTAAGGTGTCTCTATGCCAACTATTCACAGAAACGGTGTCGACCTAAATTATCAAACAAGCGGTGCGGGGCCGGCGATCCTTTTGACCCATGGATTTGGTGCGGATCATCATATGTGGTCGCCACAGTTGGAAGCGCTAGGAAAAACCTGTCGGATAATTACCTGGGACATGCGTGGACATGGGCAAAGCGGTAGCCCAGACGATTTATCGGCCTATAGCGAAGTTGAAACTGTCGCGGATATGAAAGCGATACTCGAAGCCGTCGATGAAAAGGGCGCTATTATTGGGGGCATGTCGTTGGGTGGTTACATGTCGCTTGCTTTTCACTTAAGGCATGAAGGCATGGTCGAAGCGTTGTTGCTTGTTGATACTGGGCCGGGTTTCAAAAATGACGTAGCGCGAGAAAATTGGAACACCACAGCTCGAAGTAGGGGCGATAGAATTGATAGCGAAGGCGCGGCATCATTTCAAAAACGCGTGGAAGCAGTCGCGGCAGAACATCGCGACTATCACGGAGTCGCAATGGCGGCGCGCGGGATGCTGACGCAGAATGACGGAAAGGTTATTCATTCCCTCCCACATATCCAGGTGCCCACGTTGATTATTGTCGGCGCGGAAGATCAACCCTATTTGGTCGCCTCCGAATATATGGCAAATAAAATTCCCAGTGCTAGTAAAGCCGTTATTCCGAATGCAGGTCATGCCGCCAACATGGATCAGCCGGAGTTGTTCAATCAGACTGTGGTGAGTTGGCTGCAAAAATAATTTGTAAGATTTCGACAGCGCCAGTGCCGGCCTGCATTGTTTGGAGCATGCAATCGAAGGAATTTTGCTCGATATGATACAAACTCTCGAACTGCGAAACTTTTAGATCGTCGTTTTTGGTAATATTCCTGTTCATGTCAGAGAGAACGATAATTTGCGCACCGTCCACAACGCCGACCAACCTCTGGATGTTCCAGTTTTTCGAGATTTACTATCATTTCCCAATCGTCGGGCCTGTAAATTGGAATGATCGCAATGCTCGACCTGTTGAGACTGGCATCATGATCTTCCGCTTGATCTTCGAACTTGTTCTCCCAAATACGGCGAGCCATTTCTTCAGCCGCAGCGGCAGAGGTCAATTTGGTCATGTTGCGATTTCCATCTTTCCACACCATCATGTGGCGGACCGAAGTTAGCTTCTTTGGCTTGACTCATGTCTTGTTGTTGTTATCCCTGAGTCATGAAAGAAGGGATAATCATTGAGCATTCAATTTAGTGAGGACGATCTGCATTTACTGCGGCGGGCTGCTGCGTTCCGGGATGAATATGTCGCTCCGTTTGCCAACGAGTGGGAACGAAGTCGGATGGTTCCAGTGGAAACCTTGCGTCAGGCATCATCACAAGGGTTAATGGGCCTGGAGACACCGCAGGCGCTTGGTGGTTTGGGGATGCGTTTTTCGACCAAAATGAAATTTGGTGAAATCCTCTCGGAAGCTTGTATGGCTTTTGCATTTAGTTTGATCAATACGCAGAATGTAGCGGCAAAAATTGCCAAAGAGGCATCCGATCAAGCGGTTGTTCATTACGTGAGTGACCTTTTGAAGGCGGAGATATATGGCGCTACTGCCCTCACTGAACCAGGTGCGGGCAGTGATTTTGCCAATATTCAAATGTCCGCCGTTCAAGGTGACGGTGGGTGGATATTAAGTGGTGAGAAGGCGTGGATCACAAATGCGGCGATTGCGGATGTCTATATTACGTATGCGCAAACTGATCCTTCAGCAGGTTGGCGCGGGATTGCTTCGTTTATCGTCGATGCGCGAGAGGACGGATTTACCAGACTACCAGCCTTCCAGCTAATGGGTGGGCATGCGATCGGAGCCGGTGGATTTGTATTAACAGATCATTTTGTTCCAAACTGGCGGGTCATGGCCGGTCCTGGAGAGGCGTTTAAACAAGCAATGGGCAGCATTAATGGTGCCCGGACATATGTTGCGGCTATGTGCTGTGGGATAGTTCAGTCAAGTCTTAATACCGCGATCAATTATGCCCGGGATCGAAAAACCTTTGGTAAAAACTTAACGGCACATCAAGGACTGAGATGGAACCTGGCCGATATTGCCACGGAACTTGAGGCCGCCCGATTACTGACATATGCCGCCGCCGAAAAAATCGATCAGGGCGACGATAGCGCTATGCTCGCGGCATCGCATGCGAAGAAATACGCGGCACGAATGGCCGAACATGTCATTCCACAATGCATACAGATATTAGGGGCGAATGGCCTGCGTGAAGAATACGGGCTTGGCCGACGTTTGGCTTGTGCCAAGATCGCTCACTATGTCGATGGATCGACGGAAATTCAGAATGATCGAATCGCGGCAACAATATTACGTTAATACGGGTTAGCTCTTTAGTTTCCATAGTGCCGCGAACAACAGACAGGAAATTGCTATGATTGCCACCCATGTCGAGCCAGAGAACATCTTTTCGGTTTTTGGATTTACGGCTGCCGGCGTTTCTGGCGGTTCATTCTTGGCGTTCAGTCTGGCGCGGCGTTGTTCGATCAACTCGTCTTGCGTAAGATCTCTGCCGCCTCCACCGAGTACGATATCGTCGAACTGATCAAGCCGGCTTTGGCGGTGGATCAGTTTTTGTGTGAACTGACCAGTGTCCTGGTTGAAGTTAACTTTATAGACTTTGACATCAGAAACAAATTTGGAGTTACCGAGATGGCTCGCCTCGACCATGGCAGTTTCTTGATCGGGGTATACGGACGCCATGCTCCATTTCCCACTTTTTAGGGTGTGAACCTCAAAGTGGATTTCAGGCATTATTCCAACTTTCTTTCGCGAAAGGCCGATTAAGTTTCGATTCTAAAGATACAGAAAACACATCTATAAAACTCAACAAACAATCCGATTTCACTTTCATATTGGTCAGTAGAATCGTTGCGGGATCATAACGAATGGGCATCAGTTCGGCAATAATTCTCAGTTCCCAATAGCAAACACTGAGCTCGGTTAACTGTTGCAAATTAACATAGAAGATATGATTATAGGAACAAATACCTTGATCTCGGGGCGTTTTGATCTATATAGAATTTATCTTCACAAAAAGGCTCGTTGGTAGGGATGGATGCGAACACGTAGTGGTCGTCGGAATAGATATTCGCGAGCGTCCGCAAAAGTGATTTGCGCGCGAATTGCGATGGGCGAAACTTTATTGTCCATATGCGCGGACGAAGATATGCCGGGCCGGAGTACGGTTTACCGTTGGCTCGAAAAAGATGAGAAATTTGCTATTGAGTATATGGAATCTAGAAAATTTCAAGCGAATTCGATTGCAGAAAGTGTCGTGGAAATAGCAGACACAGTTCAACTTGGAAAGGATGAATTAGCGAAAGCCAAATTGCGAATTGACGCGCGAAAGTGGTTTGTTGGAAAAATGACCTCCAATCATTCTGGGCAAATGCATGATCCGTTATCTCCTGAAGATAACGCAGATAATATTCCGCGTGTTACCGTTCGAATTGCTAGCGGTGTTGATGCAACAAAAGATTAATGATAGATAGGAAATTAATCCTTGAATGCGGGGCGTTTATCCCTATCTATTCCTACATGCCGCAAGTCAGAGATGATCGCCGGCAAGTGGATGAAGGAAACAGCATTGAGCGAACTGATCCTTGACCTTCATCCGAAACAGGGTGAAGCGCTTCTTTCGGAAGCAACAGAGATCTTATTCGGTGGCGCCGCCGGCGGCGGCAAATCTCATTTTCTTCGTGTGGCTGCGATAACCTGGTGTATGTCAGTTCCAGGACTGCAGATTTATTTATTTCGGCGAACGATGCCGGAATTGATCAAGAACCATTTTGAGGGACCAAATAGTTTACCTGCATTGTTGGGAGATTGGGTAAGATCGAGTATTTGCAAGATCACCTATACAACCAATCCCAGTGTGCGATTCCTCCATAATGGTTCTTCCATACATCTATGTCATAGCCAGCATGAGCACGACGTGTATCGATATCAGGGAGCTGAAATTCATGTGCTGATGATTGACGAACTGACGCAATGGACAGAACCAATGTATTTGTTTTTGCGTAGTCGAGTTCGGATGTCGGGGCTTAGATCAAAGCACACAGACATTGGTAGATTCCCAAAGATTGTCAGTAGTGCCAATCCTGGCGGTATTGGGCATAATTGGGTAAAATCAGCGTTTGTAGATTCAGCACCACCAGGCATGATCCTGTGCCAGAAAGCAAACGAAGGTGGGATGAAGCGACAATTCATCAAATCCCGACTGCAAGACAATCCAACATTAATTGAAAACGACCCCGGTTATATCGATCGATTGTCCGGGCTGGGTAGTTCAACCTTGGTCAAGGCGATGCGTGAAGGGGATTGGAATATTGTCGCTGGCGGCATGCTTGATGATATTTGGGATCCCGAAACGCAAATAGTTGAAGCGTTTAAAATTCCCCATAGCTGGCGTGTCGATCGATCATTCGATTGGGGAAGTAGCCGCCCATTTTCGGTTGGATGGTGGGCCGAAAGTGATGGCGCGGATGCACGTCAAGCCGACGGTTCCAAGCGTTCAACGACGCGTGGAGATATATTCCGAATTGCAGAATGGTACGGTTCGACCGGTCGTGCGAACGAAGGATTGCGCATGACCCCGCGGGAAATTGCGATTGGGATCAAGCAACGTGAAGTCGGACTAAATCTGTCCGTACAAGCAGGTCCAGCAGATAGCAGCATTTGGGATAATTCTTCCGGACATTCCATCGCCGATGAAACACGTTACCGGGTGTTTTCTCGTGTCCGTATGGCGAAACAAGGCCTGGCTGTTGGTCTCCTCTAAACTCCGAACGTAACGAACAGCTAATCCAAAAACAAAGACTGAACTGGATACAGAAAATATGATGTCGGTAAACGCCAAACATCCGGAATATCTTTCGATGCAAGAAGATTGGCGCATCATGCGTGATGTATTTGCCGGTGAACGTCACATTAAGGAACAGGGCACAAGATACTTGCCAGCAACACGCGGCATGCAAATTGACGGTATGGGACAGGCGCAGCAGGGCATGGAAAGCTATCGTGCCTACGTCGAACGCGCCGTTTTCCCTGATCTTGTTGACGCGACAGTCAACGGAATGATCGGGGTTATGCACCGTGAACCGGCGATAATCGAGTTGCCGAAAAAACTTGCAGGACTACACAAAGACGCGAGCCTTGAAGGCGAGACGTTGCAAGCTCTACTACGGCGGATAAATGAACAACAATTGTTAATTGGCCGCTTTGGATTGTTGATTGATGTACCGATTGGCGGAACCATCACAGCGCTTCCTAGAATAGCGACTTACGCAGCAGAAAATATCATCAATTGGGATCATGCGGCGGCTGGTACGAATTCGCGATTACTTAATTTCGTCGTGCTGGACGAGGGCGGATTTATTCGCGAGGGCTTAGACTGGAGCTGGCAGCCGAGTTTTCGGGTTCTTTGGCAAGATGAGCTTGGAAATTATGTGACGGCGACGACCGACAATCTCGATCAACTCGAAAAAACTAGCGATCTAGAAGCGACGGTGCCAAGACATGCCGGCAAGCCGTTGACGCGGTTGCCGTTCGTTTTGTTGGGGCCGAATGATGTAACAGCACAACCGGACAGGCCGCCGCTTTTGAAATTAGCGAACCTCGCGTTGGCGATTTATCGCGGTGAAGCAGACTATCGACAATCTTTGTTCATGCAAGGGCAAGACACGTTGGTTGTGATCGGGGCTGAAAATGACGGCGCGCAAATGCGCGTAGGCGCCGGCGCGATGATCAATTTACCACAGCAGGCTGACGCCAAATTCATCGGTGTATCCTCTACTGGACTAGCAGAACAAAGAGCAGCACTTGAAAATGATCGCCGAATGGCAAGTCAGCTTGGTGTGGCGCTATATGATGATAGCGGTCGCAGTGCTGAATCTGGTGAGGCTTTGAAAATTCGCATGGCGTCAAAAGCCGCGTCGTTAGTGTCGATCGCAAAAACCGGCGCTGAAGCACTGGAACAATCGTTGAAACTTATTGCTGAGTGGGTGGGGGCAGATCCAGATGAAGTTAGTGTGACACCCAATTTGGCGTTTGCTGAAGGCGATTTGCAAGCGCGAGAAATTGTCGACTTGATGCAGTCAAAAGCAATGGGCGCCCCAATTTCAAGTCAAACAATTCATCGTAACCTTCGTCGGCGCGATATTACAGATCTGAGTTTTGACCAGGAAATCGATAACCTTGGCGACGAAGAAGTCTCCGCAGAAAAAAATGTTGCCGAATAACTTAAACCCTTAAAACAGGACGGATGAGAATAAGTATGAAGCTCAAATCTGTTTATGATAACTCCGCTGAAATTCCAGAGGCCTATCGGGAACTTTACTCGGAACGTGAGGGACGAATGGAATTAACGGCCGTTGAGGGCGTTCGCACAAATGCTGATATTGAACGGTTACAGGAAAGCCTTCGTAAGGAACGCGACGATCATAAAGCAACGCGTGAAAAGTTGAGTGGCAATGTTTCTGCTACGGCAACGGAGAATGCCGCCGACCCTTTGCATCAAGACGGTGAACTTATGACGCTTAAACAACAGCTCAACAATTCCGAAACAACAATCGCCGAATTAAGTCAGGCCTTGTCGCAGAACCAGATCCGCGAATCCGTTCAAAAAGCAGCGGTGGAACAGAACGTTCTTTCTGTTGCGTTGGATGATGTGCTGCTATTGGCCGAAAGTATGTTCGTAGTAGATGTGGATGGGCGCACATCGACGCACAATGCCAACGGATATGAGGATGGTTTGGACGCCAAACAATGGCTCGAGCAAATGAAAAATAGCCGGCCTCATTGGTGGCCGACCTCCATTAGTGCGCAAGCAAGCGGAGGGTCTAGACAACTATTGCCGGACAATCCATGGTCGAAAGACAGTTGGAACTTGACTGCCCAAGGACAAATGCTGCGCGCCAATCCAGATCGCGCAAAGCGTCTTGCTTCGGCGGCAGGCACCCATTTGGAAACCTGAATAAAATCGAGTTAAGTTGGAAGATTACCAGGGGCATGGGCATCCTGATGATCTCAAAACGTCCAAACTGAAATCACAATAATCTGACGTTACGGTGGCATTGGTCCGCCCATCATGTGGTGGGCTTGACCGTCTGCTTGCCTGTCATTCATTCACAACGAAGACTAAGGAGACCAATCGTGACTGAAACAAGAATTGGCGATATTATTGTACCTGAAGTATTCAATCCCTATGTCGTTGAACGTACCAACGAGTTGAGTAATTTTTATTTTGGCGGTGCCGTTGAGGTTGATCCACTTTACGACATCACTGCGCAACAGGGCGGTCGAACAGCTATCCTACCGTATTACAAAGATCTTAGTGGCTCCGACGAAGTTTTAGATGAAATCGATCCGCTAGCGCTCAATAATGTAGAAACAGGCAAAGATATTGCTGTGGTACTCATGCGTGGCAAAGCTTGGGGTGTCAACGACTTGGCGAAAGCACTGAACGCCAATCGCTCCGACCCGACCAAAGTTATTGGTGATTTGGTGGCGGACTATTGGGCGCGCCAGCAGCAGACTGTCATGATCAATTCCTTAGACGGCGTGCTGGCCGACAATACCGCAAACAATAGTAGCGATATGGTTCATGACATTGCTATCGAAGACGGTGACAATGCGACTGTCAGCGAGTTGTTTAGCGGCGACGCGCTGGTCGACGCTCTTGGTACATTGGGTGACGCATTGAACTCCGTCGTTGGGATCGCTGTGCATTCTACGGTTTACCAAAACATGCAAAAGCAGCAGCTCATCGACTATATCCCGGATGCGCAGGCGCAAATTCAGATCCCAATTTATATGGGAATGCGGGTGGTCGTGAGCGACCAACTGCCAATGGTTGCCGGTGGCACTTCTGGGTTCAAATATACAACTTATCTTTTCGGTCAAGGAGCATTTGCGCTTGGTAATGGCGCCGCGCCTGTGCCGGTGGAGGTCGAGCGTGATGCCTTGGCCGGGATCGATCAATTGATCACCCGGCGGCATTATATCCTGCACCCCCGTGGTGTTGCTTGGCAGCATGTGTCAGTGACCGGTGCCAGTCCGTCAAATGCCGAGCTTGGTGATGCTACGAACTGGTCGCGGGTCTGGGAACGCAAATCCGTGAAGATCGCTGCATTGATTACCAACGGTTAGCCGAAAGTCGAAGCGTAACTCGGGCGTCAGTAATTTTGGCGCCCGGGTAAGCTTGGAGGGAACTGAATGCAAAAACCTAGCGGTGATTGTGTGGTGCCGGAGCAGAGAGCCAGATTGTTGAAACTAGCAATCCTTTCTCTTGATGCAGCGGTCCCCAGCAACTGGACAGAAGAAGGTCTCCCTTCGATAGGGCAGGTAGTGAAAATGCTTCCATATTTGGCCCCCAGCAGTTCGGAGGTCACAACCACTCTTCCGGGATATTGCCGCCGGCGGGCGTTGATCAAACAGAATTATGTCGACGACGAATACAGAAAGTTCACACCGAACCTGATCATCGCGGAACACCACCATGGCGACTGAAAGATTGGCGCCAGATGTTTTGCTCGCATCTACAAATTTGAGTGGTGTTGTAGGCGATATATCCGACGATCCGGACAGTCCCGACGCCAATTGGCTGATTGCAAGCAACAATAATACTAATACGGATGTACGTGTTGGATATCCTAATCCGACCGATAATCCGACTGTCGGCTCCGGGTTACAGGAATTCCGTGCTCTCGTCCGCCAATTCGATACTGGTCAAACAGGAACACCGACCGTACGTATCGAGCTGTGGGAAAATGGAATACTTATCCGTGCCGGATCTGAAATAAACGTCGGAACCACAGACCAAATTTTATCGTTCACATGGAATGCAAATGAAATTGCGACAGTTGATGGCAGTCTCGTCGAGTGCCTAATCGTCGGGACTAAAACTGGTGGCGGCACAGGGAAAAGGAATACTGTTGACGTAGGTGCGATCGAATGGAATGTCGAATATACAGTCGCTGGTGAGGAATATTTTGGATCGCTAATACAAACAGGCAGTGGCTTGCTGACGCTGATCGGGCGAAAGTCAACAGATGTGTTGGTTCTGCAGTCAGGACCGAGTGCAATAAACGCTATTCAACTGGCTGCACATTTTGGTACCACCCAGACAACCTCGTTGTCCAATCTAACAGCGATACCGTCGAAGAATATATTGAACTTGGTTTCCATCGCTGGTGCCGGCGGGCTTTCCGCCCAAGGAGTTCATGCGCCGGCCTATAGCGGTAGTGGCCAATTGTCCGCACAATCTTCAATAACCGGCATTCCACGAAAAAATGCAGCGTCGATTATTTTGGTTTCGAAATCTGGTATCGTCAGCGCATCGGGTACTGTGCAGCAGGCGGCGTTTGGCGCAGCGTTGGTATCCGGTCTTACCAATTGGACGGCGTCAACAGCGAAAACAGCCCTTGCAATCGCGATAAGTACTGCGATCAATATTGTCGCGGCGACGGTTCGAAAATCGATTAGCGTCTCGAGCGTTACCCAAGCTAACGGCGCCCTTCAGGTTTTGACTTTGCCTAGCCGGACCCTCGTAGCCGGAATTACCGCGTCATCAACGACGAGTGCGATCGCCAATAGCCTTCGGTCGTCGGCTTTAGGCATCAGCGGGCAGCAATTCCTTTCGTTAATGGGCGCAAAACTGTCGTCGGCGAATGTCACTTTTACCGCCACTTCGAACATATTGATTGTTGCTTTGAAAGGCTTGGCAATAGGAATTGCCGACGTTCTAGCGTTGAGCGGTCGCCTAAAACCGACTTTGTCCATTTCCGCAAGCTCAAATCGAGATACCGCCATGTCAGGCCGTTTCGTCGTCATACACAAGCTAACGAACACCACTTAAGTCCTCAAATTACAAGCGCGGAGATCAATGGATGTCAGAGAAGATTGAGTTTGTAAGTGGCGATTCAAAACGCCTCGTTGTCTCTGTGACCGATGACAACGATACCGCAGTTGACCTTACTGGCGCAGTGATATCCTGGCAATTGGCTCGATCAGTCTATGGCAGTGCTGAAATCTCGAAAAGCGTGGGTTCCGGGATCGCGATTACCGATGCGGTCAACGGGGAATTCACCGTGACGCTTGATCCGTTGGATACTGATGCATTGGAAGGCGATTTTTACCATGAGGCCCAAGTCACCGATACGCTGGGTGATATCAGCACCGTATTTTCGGGAAACATCACAATCATCAAAGACCTTATCTGATAGGAGATCAACAAATGCCCTATAGCACTTCCGCTAAGAACCTGATGTTGGACGCGTTGAACGGCACTAATCCAGTCACCGTGTTGACGCACACTTCCCTGCACACAGCTGACCCCGCTGACACTGGCGCGAGCGAAGTGACCGGTGGGGCTTATGCGCGTCAGTCAATAACCTTTAGCGCCGCTGCCGCGGGCGCTTTGGACAGCTCCATCCAACCGGTCTTTAGCGTACCTGGTGGGACAACGGTCACCCATGTGGGGTTTTGGTCGGCATCATCCGGCGGCACATTCCTTGGTGGTGCTGATGTTACAGACGAAACCTTTGGGGCGGACGGGACCTATACGCTGACCGATGCCGATCTTGACCTGAACGGTTAATGATATGGCGTTAATTGTCGAAGATGGGTCGGTTGTGGCAGGCGCCGAAACGTATGTGTCGGTAACGGATACAGACGATTATTGGTCTCGTCATGGCCGATTGAGCGACACCAGTTGGATCGCAGCCGCGACCGCTGATCGTGAAGCCGCCATTCGTCAGGCCGCTACCTATCTGGATCATGCTTTTCGCTGGAAAGGGGCAAGGGTGTCAATAAGTCAAGCATTGGCTTGGCCGCGTTCCGCCGTCGTTGACAAGGAAGGTGAGGAGCAATCGTCACAAACAATCCCGCAAGCCATGATCGACGCCATTTGCATCCTGGCGAAGGAAGCTTTGTCGGATGGTCTGGTGTCGACCTTCACGAAAGACAACGCGATCAAACGCAAGGCGGTGTCCGTCGCCGGCGCGATTTCGGAAACCACGGAATACCAAAATTGGGCGCCGCGGCAAAAACACTTTCCGGAGATAGAGCTTCTAATCAACGGTCTACATGACGGCCCGGTCAATAATGATCGAAACGATCTGGTGCGCGCATGAGCCCATTTGACTATTCCGGCGTGATACAGTCAGCGGATGCGTTGATTGCAAAATTCGGCCAGACCATGACCTTGCGTCGGACCGCATCTTCCTTCGACCCCAACACTTTGACCAGTAGTTCCACAACCAATTCATATGAAGTTGTAGGGGTCGATTTGGCGCTAACCCGTACTGCTGATACTTCCATGGCCAGCGGGACCTTGGTCGAAGAAAACCGTCGCAAAGTTCTGTTGGCCGCCAAAGACTTACCGATCAATCCCAAAAGTGGCGATGACTTGGTGATCGGCAGTGAGACATGGTCGGTTGTCGGTGCCACGCCAACGCGTCCGGCAGGTAAAGCCATCGTGCACCAATTAGAAATCACCCGATGAGCGTCGATTTAAGCCAGTTTGATCGCGCCGTTCGCCAATTTGTTGAGCACGATATCCCGGCAGCCGTACTGCAAAAAACCACCGAAGTGGCGGTCCGCGTCCTGGAAGGCGTCGTCCATATGACGCCAGTAGCAAGCGGTCTGGCGCGCGGCGGCTGGCAAGTTAGCACTGTCTCTCCGGCCACGACCGCCAGCGAACGTTTGGACCCGGACGGTACTGCCACGATCGAAGCAGGCATGAAAGTGATCATGGATGCAAAACCTTTTGAGGTCATTCATATCGTGAACAATGTCGCCTATATCCGCGAGTTGGAAGCCGGGAATTCCACACAGGCACCCGCCGGCATGGTTGCCGTCACCCTTAGCCAGCTAAATGTTGGAGCCATCGGATGAGTGTTTCTTCGGATGTACAGTCTATCATCAACCACTTTGTGGATAATTTTGGCGTGGCGCATCCTGAAATCCTGATCGCCCATGACAATGTCAATTTTACGCCGCCGATGGAAACCTGGGTGCGTCTTTCCGTGTCGCCGGCTTCCGCATCGACCGCCAGCGTTGGCGCCAGCCATGTACGGCGTACCGGATTGGCTTTTGTGCAAATATTCACACCCCTGGACCAAGGGGCCGGTGAAGCGCTAAGCCTTAGCGATGAAATTGCGACCATGTTTCGCCATCTTCGTCTGAGCAAATTGCTGTGCGGCGATCCGGTCAGCGTTCGCATTGGCCCGGATGAGACCCATTATCAGATGAACGTCCAGATCCCATATCGCTCCGACACTTTCTCTTAACACCCATTCGACCCGCATTTAATCCGTTTTTTCAAACCGCCGCATTCGCGGCTTTTTCTATTGGAGGCCGTTAATGCCAGAATTTGCAGATAGCTCAGGCGTCGTCCTGTCTTTTATCCCAGAAGCCACTTGGAACACCACGCCGGCCACCCCGGCCATGCAGAAGGTCCGCTTTACATCGGAAAGCTTGACCAACAATATTCAGAATGTCGTTTCCGACGAAGTGCGCCCCGATCCCGCCGTCTCCGATCTGGTGCAAACCGGTGCGGACGTCTCGGGCGACTTAGCCTATGAACTTTCATTTGGCGGGGAATTCGACAGTTTGTTCGAGGCCGCCTTGCGCGGATCGTTCTCGACCAACGTATTGAAAGCAGGTTCCGACAGCGATAGCTTCACTTTCGAACGCCAGGTCGAAACCGGCACGCCGGATCATTATTTCCGCTATACCGGTTGCCGCATCGGCTCGCTCAGCATGAATGTCTCGCCGGGCTCGATCATCTCCGGCTCCATTGGCGTGGTTGGTGCTGGCCATGCGACGGATACGGCGATCATCGCCGGGGCGACCTATAATGATGGCAATACCAATCCGATCATGGCGCCATCCGATGTTGCCAGCATCACGCTCGCCAATACCACGACGACACTTTATTTCACTGAAATGTCGTTAAGTCTGAACAATAATCTGGGCGCCCAGAATGCGGTCGGCTCCCTGGCTCCGGTTGGGGTGCGCTATGGTCGCCGGGAAATCACCGGCAATCTGACGGCCTATTTTGAGGATAAAGAACTTTACGATCTATTCATGGCCGGCACAGAATCGAGCTTAGCTTTCGATACGACCGATGGCACAAACTTCTATCGATTTAGTTTGCCGCGGATCAAATACCAAACTGGCCAGGTCGTCACTCAAGGTGTCAATCAAGACATGATGGCGCAAATGACATTCCAGGCACTATACGACGGCACAGCTTTTACTGACTTCCAGATCGACAATATCTAGGTCTCATAACTAGGCCTAACCGCCCGCTCCCCCTGCCTGACCACCCAATGAGTGTACCCTTATGGGTGGTCGCGCAGGGGGAGCGGGCGGCATGGTCTTCAAAATACCTTCCCACCGCAAACCCGAACCCTACCCAGACCCCTCGCGTGAGGCGGGGCGGCGGTTGTCGGGTTGCCGCCGCCCCAATTCCTCTCGCTCAAACCTGAAAGAATTCCATGACAAATATCTATGAACTGCTCGAAACCGATACGGATGCTGAAGAAGACGGCATCTGGGTCGAAATCTCCGACGGCGTCCGCGTCAAAATCGCCTCCACCGATAGCAAACGTTACCGGGAAAAAGTCGTCCAACTGCTCAAACCCTATCGCAAAATTCTGCAAGCCGGTGGCCGCATTCCGGAAGCCAAACAGGAACAGATCGCCATCGAAAGCATCGTCGACGGCCTGCTGCTCGATTGGAAAGGCATCACCGATCGCGGCGGCAAAACAATGAAATTCAACCGCGAAAATGCCCTCAAAGTCATCACCGAGCTAAAGAAATTCCGCGAGCTAATTTCCGAAATCGCCGGTGAAGCGGAAACCTTCAACAAACACGCCCTTGAGGACGCGGCAAAAAACTCGCCAGCGCCGTCCGCTGGCACCTCAGCTGGGGCGACGGCAAAACCAGAGAGCTCTTCCGAAACCGCCTAGAGCGGGGGGAGCCGGTCCCCGCCCTCGATAGCGCCCCCGACCTCAATTCCGTGCAGCAGGAATATTTGGCCGCTTTCTGGCGCCTGAGTAACGCCCGTCAGGCCGGCTTTGGCCCCAATCCCATCCTGATCAGCGAAATCGACGCCTATTGCCGCTTCCAACACGTCGTCGACCCGGCAGAATGCGCCGATTTCCTTTACCTGATCCAGCAAATGGATGCCGAATACCTGAAAGTCTTTGCCGAACGGCAGGACAAAAAGGGAAAATGAACTTCATGATGCTCACCTGCCGATTCGAATTCCATAGTCATCTGGTAAGAAGCCGACTTGCCAAGATCGATTGTTCGTAAAAATAGAAATACTAACATTTATTCTATCATGTAGGGTATTCCGGGAGAGGACGCATTGTTGACGCTGGCGGCGTGAGTAATATGATATGCATTGAGGTAGGGAAAATATATTCGTATTCATTCTTTGATTGAGTTGTCTGCAGCCTGTTTTGTGCCTAATATGTTCGCATTCTTTGAGTGATAATTGGGTGTGAGTTCTTATGGCTGAAGATGAGAAGAATAAAGTACCCTGGTGGGCGCATCTAGTGATGTTGGCCCTCTTGTTGTTCGTGTCCTGGGGTTTGGTTGAGTTTGTTCAATATATGGCCAGGAGAGGCCCTTCGCCCGACGCGCTTGCTTGGATTTCATGCCAAGATTATTTGAAGAAGGCAGCAAATCATGGCGCTGAATTTAGTCATAAAGGGCCAAATATTGGCGATAACCTTTATGAAGGTGACGAGGAGCGGTTTTTGTACATTTGGGAGAAGCAGTTTTTGTCGATAAAAACTTCTGAAGGTAAGTGGAGACAAATACGTCTTGAATGTGGCGGAACTTTGGAACCGTTGGATGTTGATTTGTTTATTGCAGACGGTAAAGAAATAGAGATTTACGAATAATCGCAAATGGGAAAAATAACAGTAAAGGCGGCTTTGGCCGCTTTTTTTGTGGAGCAATGATATGGCGGAAGCGGCAAACATAGATATTGAGATCGACGGTCGGTCGGCGCAGGCGGGTGCTGCGATTGTTGTTAGAAGTCTCAGCGATATCAGGTCCGCTGCGAATTCCCTTGCGACTGACTTAGACGCGGTCGACAAAACGATCTTGAAATTAGGTCAATCATTGAGTGGGCTGGGTGCCGGGTTCGGCGGCCTCGACAAGTCCATGCAATCGATTGCCAGCGGCATTCAGAAAATCTCCGGGCCGACTAAGTTGGCGACTGGCGACCTGGGCGAACTGAACAAAATATTACAGCGCAGTGTAAACTTATATCGCGAATTGATGAAGCCAGCGAATGGCGGCAATGGCATTCCAGGCATCGCGGCTGCCGTTAAGACGACCTCCGGGCATCTGGACGCGATTGCTCAGAAAAGCAATGATCTCAGTAATAGAATTCAAAACGACACCCAAACCGTCGAGCAACTCACTAAGAAAACAGAATCTTTATATGATGAACTCACTTCCAAGGTTAAAAGTAATCTGGAAGAAACCTTCGATTGGGTTCTTGAATGGGCCAACAAGTTTTCTACAGCGGTTACCGTTGCTTTTTCCCTCGTCGCTGTGGTTAAGTTTGTCAACTTCATCCGCGAGACAAAAGGCACGTTCACTGCGCTCTGGCCGGTCATTTCTGGTGTTGCGAAAAGCTTGTCCAAAGTCTTGGTTCCGGCTATCCAGATGGTAAGAAACGGCTTCCTTGCCCTTACGGCGGTTGCCTGGGCCAATCCAATTGTGGCGATCATTGGGGTGGTTGCTTTGGCGATTGCCGGTATTGCGACCTATATTTATCAGAACTGGGATGTACTGTCGGACTGGGGCGGGCATTTTGTTTCGCTGGGCGATGTGATCACCGCCGTCTTTGATGAGATCACCGACCGTTTCAGCTATTGGACGAAGCTGTTTAAGGTCGATGTAAAGCTGATCGTGGCGACGGCGAAACTGGAATTCCAGCTGATGGGCGAGTTTTTTGTCACTGTGTTCAAGCGCATGGGCGCTTGGGTCGATTCCTTCAAAAACTATTTTGGCGATGTGTTCTCCAATATTGGCGATATCTGGAACGCGATCTGGGATCGGGATTTCAGCAAAGCCAAAGCACTAGCGGCAACAGAAATCACCTTTAAGGGACCGGATGGTTCATTCGCTGAGGCGTTCAAAAAAGGGGTCAAAGAAGCTTACGAAGAATCCGACATCCCGGGTTTGCTGAACGACAAGGCGGGTATCGAGAAAGAGTTCGCTCATCTGCGGGGCGGCATCATGGCCAGCCTGGACCGCCGCCTAGCGGAGAAGGAAGAAAGCCGGATGGCGGAAGATCGGCTGGCGGCAATGAAAGCACCCGAAAATAAAGCTCTGGCTCAGGCCGAAGACGCCAGCGAAGCGCAGCTGGACCAGTTGGATAAAATTCAGCAAACGACGGCGGCGCAGAACAAACTGATTACGGACCAGACCCAGGTGATCCAGGGCGGCACAAGCAGCGTCCCGGATGCGGGCGTGCAACCGCCGGTCGCCGGGGTGCCGGCGACGGCGTGTTGCGAGGAGATCAAGGCGCTAATCAGTCGGCTGGGTGAACCGGCGGTTGCCGGCGGCAAGGCGGCGGGCAAGGTGATTTATGGCAACAGCGGCGAGGATCGGAACCCGGGCCAGATCCTCCAGCTGGAGCGGCAGTGGGTGCAGCAATCGAACGAGCTGCTGGAAAATCAGCATCAATTGACATTGGCGGAACAGGACAGCGTCGTCTTTGCCCTGGAAGGCATCGAAGCTGGGGCGGAGCAGCTGAACCTGGGTGACGATTTATTGGCCCAGGGGCAAGAGCGGCTGGCGGTGGAGGACGATTTGCTGAGCCGCCTGGGCGATCAGAACGACGCCTATGGCAAACTGGCGGATAGCGCCAAGGACGGCCAGCAGCAGCTTGCCGACGGTTTTTTCCAACCCTTCGCCGACGGCCTCCGCCAGGTTAAGGGTCTGATCTCAAGTGTCTTCGACGACCTTTTCGCCGGCAACCTGAAAAAAGCTAAGGATTATTGGCAGGCCTTTGTCGATATCGGCAAGAACGCCTTGAAAAACTTCGCCAACACGACCTTGACCAGTTTCTCGAACTTTGCCCAGCAAACCCTCACGAATGCAATTTTCGGCAGCACCGGTGGCAGCAACAGCAATTCATTAAGCAATGGCGACGACGGCCTTGGCTTCGGCGATGTTCTGAGTTACGGAACCAAAGCCTATGATTTTCTGAGCGGTAGTTATGACGGCCTCATTAGTGAAATCGGCACCCAAGTAAGCGCGCTCGGGACCGGCAGCACGGCGGCAGCGGAAGCAGCAGCGATTTACGGGACGGAAGCGGCCAGTCTTGGTGCGGTTGGGTCCGGTGGCGCCTATGGCACCGCAGCCGGTGCCGGAAGCACTGCGGCAGGTGCAACACCGGCGCTTGCGGTTGGCGGTTTCTGGGCCGCTTTCGCTGTTGCCGCGGCGATAATCATCGATGGCTTTTTCAAGACCGTCGACAACAACCCTAATCCCCGGGTGCAGTCGAACTTTGGTGTTGGGGATGATGGCCAATTAATCACCGCCTCCTCGAAACTGACCGACATCGGTCAGGAAGATGGCCAGGTCATAGTTGACCAATTCAATGACGTCATCACCGGCCTGATGAACGACATGATCGACAGCTTCGATCTGACCCTGACGGAGTTCGAAGATGGCGCGGCGCAGCTGATCTATTCCAAGAACAATGGTTTCCAGACCAAGATCAATGGCGAGCTGGTGAAAGATTTCGCGGAAAAGGAATCGAGCCCATTCATCGCCGAACCTGGCGGCGACCCGCAAACCGTGATGCGCTTCAGCAAAGGTGAGGAAGCCTTTGCCGAAGCGATCGCCGACTTCATCACTCGCTTCACCGAAGCCTTCACCGAAGAGGGCGAGCTGCCGGAAACCATGGCCAAGGTCTTCGCCAATACCACTGCGGAGACATTGGAAGAGTTCCTGGCCGATGTGAATTTTGGCATCGGCTTCGAAACTATGTTTAAGCCGGTACAACAGTTCGTCGAGAAAACCGCCGGACCTTTCGAGATAGCTTTTGATGCATTAAATGAACAGTTCGATGCGACACGGGAAAAGGCCGAAGAACTTGGATTAGAACTCGGCACCTTGAATGCGAACATCGATAAAGCGACAGCGAAATTCGCACAGGATTTCGACAAGTTTATTGGTCAGCAAATTGCAGGGATTACCACGCCTGTTTTGGGCGAATTGGTCGCTTTACAGCAACAAACCACAACGGCCATGGACGAAGCTTTGGCGGTGGGTGGGGACGTTTTACAGGTGGCGGAACTCTACACTCTGATGCTCGCCGATATAAGTGGGGCGCAGGGCGATGCGGCCAGTGAAGCAGAAGCCAGCATTGCCAGTTTCACCGGCTTGGCGGAGCAACTACGTGATTTCCGCTCCTCTCTGCTGCTTGGAGACCTATCGACACTATCACCCCTTGGGAAATTAGACGAAAACCGGGCACAGTTTGAAGATGTCTCTCGCCGAGCTCAATTGGGTGACATTGACGCCATCGGCGATCTACCGGGTGTGGCGCAAAGCTTCTTGGAGGCCAGCCAGTTCTATAATGCCAGCTCCGAAGCCTATGCCAGCGACTTCGCCCAGGTGATGGACGTGCTGGACACAACCGAGACCGTGGCGGAGCGCCAAGTCAGCATCGCGGAAGACCAGTTAAGCGCGCTATCCTCGATCGACACCGGCATATCCGTTATGCAAGACGCAATCATGACGGTGCTGGAACGCGCCTTTGCTGGCGAACAGGATCTCGGCCTTAACCCCGCACGGAATACTATTCTAGCGGCAGCCTCGGGTTATACAGGCGATTTTGGCAATGGCGGATTTGGTGCTTTCGCAACACAGACAACGCAAGGCCAGGATTTAGGTAACAATCCCACGCTGAACCGTTTGCTCGCAGCCGCTTCGAACTTCACCGGTGATTTCGGCGGTGGTCGTTTCCAGCAATACATTCAGGGTGCAAGCGGACTGGAAAAACAGGCAGCGCGAGAAATCATGTTGGCGCAGGGCTTGGTGCCGGGCTTCAACACCGAAGGCGTCATTCGAACACCGACGATTGCCGCTGACAATATCATGCCGCTGTTCCGGATGAACCAAAATGAGGAACACCATATCGTTCGTCGTGGCCGCTATGAAGAACAAACCAATGTCCTAACGGAAGTGCGGGATTTGCTCAAACTGATGATCGAGCACAATGGGGCAATCGCGAGCGAAACCATAATCAAGCTCAATAACTTACTTGACGCAACAGATGAAACGCGGGCGGAGCTCGAACGTTCAAACGCTGCATAAAGGACACAAAGAATTTATCAAATCCGGGTCGCTTTCAGCGGCCTTTTTTAATGGAGAAATAAATGGCCGTTTACAACAAATTTAATCAATTCGTCGAAGACAAGGCGCACAAGGTTCATGACTTGGGGTCCGATCAACTGACTGTGGCGCTGACCAATACTTTGCCCGTAGCAGGCGATGCGGTGCTGACTGACATCGCTGAAATTTCGTACACCAATCTATCTCCACGCAACATCACAACGTCAGCATCGGCGCAAGCATCCGGCACCTACAAGCTGACCTTAACCGATCTGATCTTGACCGCGTCTAGTGGTTCGGTTGGTCCGTTCCGTTATATCGTCATTTATAACAGCACTGCCGCAGGCGGGCCCCTGATAGCCTGGTACGATTATGGTTCTGCCTTGACCTTGCTGGACACGGAAACCCTGACCATCGACTTCGACGGCACCAACGGCTTCCATCAAGAAACTTGATCATGCTGGTTTGGAAAATTTGGTACGAAGGTGGGGCAACATTCACGTCCGCCGCCGGTCGGCCGCAGGATAGTCCTAAATTCGGTGTCCTGGCAATCTGCCAGGCCGACGAAAACCACGGTCATCTTGTTTTGTCGGGCGGCGAGTTCTACGTCTTCCGCGACGATCTGCAAGAATGGCTTCACGTCGATAATTTTGGCTTGCACGATCAATTGATCCACTACGCCGACGATATCAACACAGTTCGTGCGGGACGATTTACGACCAATCAAGAATTCAAATCTGCGTTGTCCGCTGCGCTGAATGACCCTGAGATGCCGCGCCGTAACGCCCTTCCAGCAGCTGGAAGAAAGGCAGGTTAAATGACCCATGCAGCCGTATTAGAGCAGGCTAGTTTTCGCGTTCGTGAACCCGTAACACCGCAAGCCTCCCCACTTTGGATTGGGGATTTGAACACGGCGACAGACGTTCCGGACGAGGACGGAAGCACCGCCTTTTTTGTCATTCGATTTCTCATTAAGAATACCGGTGCCGCCGGCGCGACCATTACGCCGAAAATTCAGTGGAAAACAACCATATCCGGTACCTGGGCGGACTTGCCAATGTCCTTCACGCCAGGCGAGCCCTACGCACCCGCAACCTCTACATACAGTCACAATGCCACAACCACGCAAATATTGGGTTCCGGTACATTTGTGACTGGAAGAAGGGGCGAGGGCGCAAACACCACGTCAAGCATCACTATCAACGGCGGGGAAGAAACCGAAGTTGATTTTTTGGTAAAATGCGATGGTGAAATTGCAGGCGGGACGCAGTTTGATTTCAGGTTAATTGACGACACAACGGCATTCGACACATATACGAACATTGCTATCGTCACCGTCGAGGATTTGGAGGTAACCAATTACGCTGCGAGAGGCCGTAATGATGACGGTAATCTGAGTGCCGCTACGTGGCTGGCGGCGGAAAACACAGATTTTGATATTGATGTCGACACAGATTTCAGACTCCGATTTTCGGTATTCATTTCTCAGTCCGCATCGGCTTTCGGCTTTCGGCTTGTATTTAGAGTAAATGGCGGTTCGTGGACCTATTTGACCGGCGCCAGTATCGGAGCCAAACGAACAACCACTACACATTATTCCAACGACGACGCTATTGCCGGTAATCTTCTATCGGCACCTTCCGGCAAGGTTTGGCATGACGGTTCTGCTCAATCTGGCGCTGGCGAATCGCCGATAACCCAGCTGGACCCAAAATACCTTACTCACTATTCGGAATATGAGTTCTGCCTGTATCTAGACGGCGCCGACCTTTCCAATAACGACACGGTAGAATTCAAACTGGCGCCGAGAGATGCTGGTCCTGCCACTCAGTCTGGCTGGACCGTCGACACGAACACGGTCACGGTTACGGCGCTGGCCAGCGGCAACAACCTCACCGCCGCGCAGGGTTCCTATAGCCTCACAGGCAATGCCGCAAATCTCAGCCATCCGGTGACGATGCAGGCAGCGCAAGGGGCGTACGCGCTGAGCGGGCAAACGGCGACCTTTGCGAAAGGATACACGCTAACCGCTGATCAAGGCAGCTATGGTCTGACCGGCCAAGCCACCGAATTGCTTCACGATGCAACCGTACAGGCGGCGCAAGGTTCTTATGCTCTGGCTGGACAAGCCGCGATTCTAACCTACACGCCGGCGGGTGGAGCGTTTACGTTGGTGGCGCAACAAGGCGGGTATAGCCTAAGCGGTCAGGTTACCGGTCTAGCGGCCGGGCGGCAGATTTCCGCCGCACAGGGCTTTTACGCTCTTTCTGGGCAAGTAACGAACTTCAGCCTGGGATATACATTACAAGCCGGCCAAGGCGGTCTTGTACTTACCGGTCAGGCTGCCAACCTGGGCGCGGATCGTGGTCTGACGGCAGTTCAGGGTGCGTACGCACTCAGCGGACAGGCTGCGACCTTGACCTATACGCCGATCGCTGGGGCCTATTTGATCGATGGCGCACAAGGGGCCTATGTCCTTACCGGCAATCCGGCCATTTTGATCCCGACCCATTACGCGGTGACAGCGGCACCGGGAACGAATGTTCTGACTGGGTTTTCTGTTGAATTTACCTATTCCGGTGATCCAACAGCAACGACGGTTGCGGTAATCAATGGGCAGAATAATTGGTTGCTGGAAATGACCGGCTATGATCCGGGCTTGGCGGCGGTTTCAACGCTGTATTTCGCCAGCAAAGGATTTATTACCGAACCTAGCGACAGTCCGGCCAACCAACATTTCATGCCGCGCATACAAGAACCCGGCAGTTATAAACAACATCTTTTTTCAACCGGCACGACGCAGGGCGCGTCAAGCGTCGGTAGCGGCATTATTACCTTGAGCAATCCGGACGGTGGCCTGGATATCTATCGCGATTGGGGGTTTGATGGCCGGCAACTTCGGGTTTTGCGCTTGCAAAGCGACGACTATGCGGACGCGCAGGAATGGTTCACGGGCACCGTCGAGCAAATCGAGTTCACCCGGTCAAAGGTCAGGGTGCGATTACGTGATAGATTGGCGGAACTCGATAAAGCGATCCAACCGGCGAAATTCGATGGCAGCAATGTGGGCGCAACGGGTATTGAAGGCACCGCCGACGATATAGAGGGAAAACCGAAGCCGCAAACGTGGGGCAAGGCGCGGAATATTTCGCCTGCACCCGTCAATACCAGTCATCCCTTGTTCGGTTGCAACTTTGACGAAAGCGGCAATACCCTACCTGTGGCCTCCATTGATGCCGTTTATGACAACGGCGTGCTTCTGACCTTTGGCGCTGATCGGGCTGATCTAGCGGCGCTGCAGGCGGCATCGCCAGCAGGGGGAACGTATGACACCTGCCTAGCGGAAGCCTTGATAAAACCAGGCACGGTGCCTGCGTCCCTGACTTGCGATGTGACAGAGGGCACCAGCGCCGCCGACCGGACCGCGGCCCAAATCGTCAAACGCATACTGGAAGGTCCGGGTGGCCTGACCACGGCGGATTATGAAACGGTGACGTTTGCCAGGCTGGATGTTTTGAACAGCGCCGAATGTGGAATTTATCTGACCGACGAAACGACCATCTTAGAAGTAACAACCGCGCTGCTCGACAGCATTGGTGGCTGGTTGTTGCCAAGCCGTGATGGCCTATTCCGGGTCGGTCGGTTCGAAGCGCCAAGCGGACCCGCAGTCAGGAGCCTAAGCGAGGTCGAAATTCTGAGCGCCGAGCGGCAGGCGACAGGGGATGAGGGGCGAGGGGTGCCGGCTTATTTGGTGGCGTTAAACTATCAACGGAACTGGACGGTTAGAAACGCCGACGAAGTCGACCGCAATATCAGTGACGCCCGGAAGGCCTGGTTGCAACAGGAAACCCGCACCGTAACAAGCGAAGATGCATCCGTCCTCGTGACGCATCTACTCGCGCCCGAATTAAGTATTGAAACGCGCTTGGATGTCACGGCCGATGCAGAGATAGAAGCGGTCAGGCGATTGAATTTGTACAAAGTCCTGCGCGACCGCTACCGGGTGACGGTGCCGGCAAAATACGCCGCTGGCCTGAGACTTGGGCATGATGTCGAACTGACGCTCGACCGTTTCGGCCTACAAGACGGCAAGCTTTTCAAACTAATCGGTATTGAAGAAACAGCAAGCCGCGACAAAGCGGTTTTGGAATGTTGGGGTTGAATAAATGGCCAATTGTGTACTAGCTTTTCCCAATCGGGTTGATGACACAAGCGAAGTGGCAACTGCCTTTTCGGGCGGTAACTGGCAAAGTTCGTTGCCACTAGGCAATCTTAAAGACGATTTGCTTTCAAATGTTGCGCGGAGCCTGAACGACAACCTATCGTCGACGAATTTTGACCTGGATTTGGGTGCCCGGCGCGACATTCGCGTTCTTGGTATCCCCCGCCATACCATTAGCCGCTCGGGTAAAATCCGCGTTCAGACCTCCAATACATTTGGCGACTTTTCAACCCCAACCCATGACACTGGCTGGAGTGATGTCTGGCCAGTAGTTTACCCGTTCGGTAGTTTACCATTTGGGCACCCGTCCTTCTGGGATGGTAAGCTCAGTCAGGAGGAAGCGGAAGATTACAACATTGGCTGGTCTCTTGTGCTGCCAGCTGCGATCAACGCTCAATATTGGCGGTTCGAGATTGATGATACAGCCAATCCCAAAGGTTTTGTGGATATTTCACGACTTTTTCTCGCTCCTGGTTGGCAACCGACCATCAACATGAGTTATCGCAATAACCTCGGTTGGGCCGACGATACGCGGAGCGAGCGATCATTGGGCGGTGTTGAATATTTCGACCGCAGAGACGGACGTCGGATTTCAAGATTTAGCATCGAATACATTCCGGAAGACGAGGCCATGAGCTGGCCCTTTGAAATGCAGCGACTGCTGGGCACCGACGGGCAGCTCTATTTTATCTACAATCCCGACGACACAATCCACCAGGTAAGGCGCCGTTTCTTGGCGCGAATGGAACGTCTAAGCCCGATTTCGCAACCTGTTTTTGCGCATTCTTCAACTTCCTTCCAACTGACTGAGGTACTTTGATGTCAAACGTTATTTTGGATGGCGTCACTTTTGATGCCGCTGACTTCCCGAACTACGGTTATTTGGAGGATGTCTCCGTCGGCGGCGTCAATTATGAACGCTTCATCGCGATGTTCGTGGCCTGGCTCCGGGATGCCGGCAAGGCGTTGAAATCATCCTCGACCACGTCCGTGACGGTTGGTGCAGGCAGCAAGAGTTTTACCCTTGATGCGGCTCGACCCTGGGCGGTTGGTGCGAATATTAAGGCGACAAGCGCCGCTGACGTAACCAAGTGGATGTTTGGCACGATTGAATCCTATGACGGCAACCTAGCTTTGACGATTACCGTCGACCTGACGAATGGTTCCGGTAGTGCTGCTGACTGGGAAATCATTGTGCAGGGTCCGCGCGGGCCCTCCGGTTCAGGCGTTCCTGGAGGCGGCGCTATCGGTGATTTGTTGGAGAATAGCGCACCTGGTGTTGGCGTCTGGTCCGCGCCAAACACGCTTGGTTTTGTGACGCAAGGCGAACATGCCTTACCCATCATGGCCCGCGCTTTAGAACCTACACAAAACAATGGCTGCGGTGCACTGGAGTTTGGTGAGACCACTACCAATGCAGTACCGTTTGAATATCGCGCCTTTGATATGGCAATTCAGGAAAACGCCTATTTCATGTTCCGGGCTCCAAAATCGGCTGACGAAAGCGCTGGATTTAGAATTCGCAATTTGACTTGGTCCCACAGCACCGGTGGTGCCGCCTTCGGCGTGGTTTGGGAAATTGACATGTTGGCACTCGGCAATGACGATCCGTTGGATACCGCGTTCGGGACGGCCTTAACAGTCAGCGATACGGGTGGCACCGACGACGATATTTATGTTGCAGCGGAAAGCACTGCAATCACACCGGGCAATACTTGGACTGAAGGTGATTTGCTGATCCTTCGCCTCGCCCGAAAAGTGGCAGATGCCGGCGATACCCTCGATATCGATGCCCGCCTGCATGGATTTGAATTGATCATCACCACCAATGCCGGGAACGATGGATGATTTTTAGCGGCTCAATGATGGGGTTGGCCAGTGTCGGCCAGCGAGGGCCGACCAGTTTTACGACTTGGAATCCAGCCGACAAGTCCGCCGACATCACCTTGTCGAACGGTAATTTGACGATGACGGAAACTGCTACAAATGATGGCGCACGGGCAGTCGCCGAGAAAACATCCGGTAAGCACTACTTCGAAGTGACGAACGGCAATCCGCCCGCCAACAGAAGTGCTGATGATGGCCTGGGGCTTGCTGTTATCGGACAATCGCTTGGCAGTAACTTTGGCGGCGGTAGTGAAGAAAGCTGGGCCTTCTTCACCGCAGGCGATAAGAGTTTCAATAATTTAATTACTGCCTGCGCAGACGATTGGCAACAAACCGGCGACGTTGCAATGTGCGCTTTTAATGCCGACACCGGCGAATGTTGGTTTGGCACTAATGGCGTTTGGGGCGGTAGCGGCAATCCCGCGACCGGGGCTAATCCAGCTTTCACAGGCATTACCGGAACAATCTATCCGCTCGGCTGGCTCTACAGCAACACCGAAACATTCACGGCAAATTTTGGCCAGAACGCTTGGGCATACACACCGCCTTCTGGATTTTTTGGATGGGGAATAAACGGATGACCAAATATGCGCTGATCAGAAATTCAACTGGCGCCATCATATGTTAGTGGATGGTATGATGGGGCTGATGGGCGGCGGTCGTTCGGTCTTGCCGGTTGTGCAGGCCGGTCTTCAACTCTTTCTCGACGCCGGCAATAGTGAAAGTTATGACGGATTAAGCCAGACCTGGACGGACCTATCGCCGAGTGGAACTGACGTTTATCGTGGGCCTACGAGCGGCTCCGAATCCAATGACATGGCGTTCAACGGCGTAGCCGGCGGCATGTCGTCGTCGGAATACTTTTCAACTGATGGCGGCGATTGGCTGAAAATTGTTGGCAATAATCCAACATGGATCGAACAGATCGGCCACAACAACGCGGCATTTTCATTCCTGTTCTTCTTCTATTACACCGGCGGCGAAAGCCTATTCGGCACTTATTACGGGTCCGCGTCAGAGAGGAAGGGCTATCGAATGTATGCCGGCGGCGGAATGCAAAGCAGCTATGTTAGATTCAACACTAAGTCAACAACCGGAACACCTATCGATAAGACAGGCGACGACGAAACGCCGAAAAATCAATGGTGCGCCCTTGGTATGAGCCTAGATGAAAGTGTCGGCGTTGGTGGTGGCTTTTTCTATCTTGACGGTTCCTATAATAAGGTCGGAGGCAGCGATACATTCGATGCGACGTACACATCACCCTATACGGGGGATGCTGAATACGATTTCACGCTTTTTGCAACCCGTGAAGGTGCAGCAAGCAGGTTGGACAATGGGTCGCGAATTGCCATCGCCATTGGATATGATCGGGCTTTATCCAAGTTCGAGATGGACAAGCTCTGGAACCAGTACAAAGGACGCTTCGGGTTATAAGTGAATACGCCCTCATCAGAAATTCGAACGGTGCCATTATCACGCGACGAAGTTTCGACAGCACCCTGTCATCTCTGGCCCACAAGGGACTACGCTGGATTTTCGATAATCCACAGATGGTCTACGGTCTTTATCAGCGACTAAGGGAGCAAACCCCAGTGCCAGGTGGAATCCTCAGAAATCACATATCAAGTGATCACTGCCGATCTGGTGAACTACAAAAACCGTTACAATCATGAGTTGCGTGAAATTTTCGGCGGTAAGTTACCTGAGGCGATCTGGGCCGATGATCAGGCGACCCATAAGACAGAAGGCCAGGCCAAGCACACAGCATTTCAAAACGCAGACGACCATGCCGCTTTTGCGGCCATCGATTTAGATAGCAGTTGGATTCCTTAATGTCGGAATTTGCCCGCCATGAGGAGGTTTTGCACTGCCTTCCTGGCGTTTTTTATTCTAAATTGTCGCGAATGCCCAAGTGATTTGCGGCGAACGCACGAAGTTCCTTGAGAACTTGAGTAAAATTTACCAAGAAGTGCCGACTAGTATTGCCAAAACCAGCAAGGGCCGGATGTAGGAATGCTTGAATTTTGAGGCAAGCTTCTGAAGCATCATCATGACTGGCCCAAGCGAGCTGACTTGCTTAGTTGTGACTGGTGAGGCCTGAGAAATCCAGAGACGAATATTGCCGGGGACGAAGGCATGACCGAACACACCCGAGAAGACCTCTATCTTAAGATTGGCGAACTGACAGCCGAAGTCGCGGCCTTGCGCGAAGAACAAAAACTGATGCGTGGCGATATCAACGGATTGAAAGCCCAAGCCAATAAATGGAAGGGCGCATTCGGCGTGATTATCCTTGGTGGAGGTTTTCTTGGTTGGGCCGGATCTTGGATGGTTGATCACTTAGGAGCGATGAAATGAGAGAAATCAATCAAATCATAGTTCATTGCGCCGCCACCAGGCCATCAATAGATATTGGGGCTACAGAAATCCGTCAATGGCATCTTGCTCGTGGCTGGTCGGATATCGGTTATCACTATGTGATCAAACGTTCTGGATACCTTGAAACAGGGCGCGACCTAGAGAGGTCAGGAGCACATGCAAAAGGCCACAATTCCCACTCCATCGGTGTTTGTATGGTTGGCGGTGTGGACGAAAGAAACAAGCCGGATGCCAACTTTACGTATGCTCAATATGCCTCGTTGAAAACATTGTTAGACGATCTAACCCGCAAATTCCCCAATGCCGAAATTATCGGCCATCGCGACTTGAGTACCAAGGCCTGCCCCTCTTTCGATCCGAAAGCCTTCATATCATGAAAGTCACCCTCAAAACCGAAATCCCCGGCCCGCTACAATTTCGGCTATGGGCGATGATGGCCACGGCGATTGGTTTTTACACGCTCGGCATCGTCAGCAAATGGATCATCTATTTCGGGGCCTGTAACTGAGGAGCAAATCAATGTTGAAGACTATCGCAGTCGCCAGTTTGGCGGCTTTTTTATTGTCTGGGTGCACCACCTGGGAAGTCGGTAAAGCCGCCATCGATAAACACGGGGCTAATGCTGCCGACGAAGTGTTGTTAGCCGCCGAATTTTCATATTGCCGGGCCACGACCATCGGTGCGGTTATGCGTGCGTTTCGTGGCCGCCCGCAGCAATTCCAGGCTTACATGGTGCTTTGTCAAGATCACTGGGTGGATAAGTGAATATCGCAACCTTTCCAGATGATTACATCCTGATCGGGCAGCAAAATGGTAGCGGTACTTTTTTTGTCTATGAACCAATACGTTGCAACTGGAATGGCTATAAGATTTCAGTTCCGGCGGGGACAAAGTCTGACTTGGCAAGCGCGCCGCGCCCGTTCCGTAAATCGGGGAAATGGAACCGCGCCGCTATCTTGCATGACTATGTTTATCGCGGCGGCAATGCCAAACGCGCGCTGGATAACAAAACCATCAGACTTTCCAAGGCAGACGCTGATCAGATGTTCTTAGATGCAATGACGGCTTTGAACGTGGATGCCCGCCGATTTATTATGTTTGCGGGTGTAAAGTGTTTTAGCTGGGCTTCTTGGAAAAAGATCTAGTCCTCTATTTCTCAAAATTCGTTTGCTATTTATTCTCAATCATAAACTTTAAGGGTTGCGGCGAGGGGAGCAAGAAGCTAAATATCTCTGCGGTTTTTGACTGCGGAGAGATGGCCGAGTGGCTGAAGGCGCTCCCCTGCTAAGGGAGTATACGGTGATGAATCGTATCGTGGGTTCGAATCCCACTCTCTCCGCCATTTACAATCGGAATCTTCGTTTCCATCTTTTCAAAATCGTGCCAACATTCGTTTTTGAATACGATATTTGGAATTGGGAGATTTGAATGCTGTACGACGTCCGAACCTATACTTGTAAACCCGGCACTATCAAAAAACATCTCGCGCTTTATGAGCAGTTTGGTAAGGAACCCCAGTTTCGAAATTTGGGTAATCCGCTTGCTTATCTTGTGACAGAAACCGGCAACGTCAATCAGTACGTCCATATTTGGCAATATGAAGATGCAGGCGATCGGGAGCGAAAACGCGCGGCGATGTGGTCCGATCCTGATTGGATTGCATACACACAAAAAAGTGCAGAACTCGGTGCGTTAGACGCGCAAGAAAATAAGCTGATGACGCCGGTTAATTTCCACCAACCATAAATACCGAACACTAAAAAATTAGGTGGCTCGAACTCTGAACAAAATCGAATACAGCACCGGCACTAGCACCATTGTCAATACTGTCCCGAAAGTAAGGCCGGCCATCACGGTTACGGCCAAACCGATCCAGAACACGTCCTGCATCAATGGAATGACGCCAAGGACAGTGGTGCCGGCTGCCAGCAATACAGGGCGCAGGCGGGCCAATGCGGCGTCGATGACGGCATCGTACCGAGTTTTTCCACGGCCAAGGTTGATGTCGATTTCGTCCAACAGCACGATCGCGTTTTTGATCATCATGCCGGAAAGGCTCATGGCTCCCAGGAGCGCTACAAATCCAAAGGGTGTGTCGAAAGTCAACAGGCCGACACTAATGCCAATCAACGCGAAAGGTATGGTCAACACGATCACAAGTGGTGGCCGATAGGCGTTAAAGAGGGCAACGAGAATAAATACGACAATCGCGATCGCCGGGATCACCCCTGGTATGAGTGAGGCCTGTGCGTCGCGTGAACTTTCGATTTCGCCGCCCCATTCCAAACTATATCCAGAGGGAAGCTCAATTTCGGCGATTTTGCCAGCAAGCGCATTGTACAAAGTCGGCATGGTGATGCCCGGTATCGGATTGGCTTGAATTTCGATTGTGCGTCGGCGGTCGCGCCGCCAAATCAATGGGTCTTCCCACTCAACAACAAGTCCATCGACAAGTTGGATCATCGGTATCGACTTGCCGGTGATTGGCGAGCGCACCCCGATCAGTTCGAGATTTCCCACATTTTTTCGATCTTCTTCAATGCGGCGGAGGACAATAGGAATTTGGTCGTCTTCTTCCCGATAAAATCCAATTGCACGGCCGTCAAAGGCACGTTTTGTGGCGTTGGCCAGATCTTCCTTTGTAATGCCAGTCCACAGGCCCTGGTCCTGATTGAATTGCGGCACAATTCGTTGCGTCCGTTGGCGCCAATTCGTACGCACAAAACCTGACCTTGGATCATCCTCAACCACTCTGATGATTTGGTCCGCAGTGGCGCGTAAACGGTCACCGGTCGCATTGGCTGGGCCGGAAACGCGTATCGTCAATTTCCATGTCTCGCTCGGTCCGACGCCAAATGGTCGAATTTGTGCGATGGCTTGCGGCATATTGAGTTTGAACCAGTCGTCTAACTGAGCCGAGAGTTTGGGAATGTTACGATAGTCATCGACTTCGACAACTAGTTGCGCATATGAGGAATATGGTTTTTCCGGCGAGACAGGGAGGTAGAACCTAGGCGGCCCCGCACCAATGAAGCTTGCCACACTGATCACATGATCGGCATCGCCAATTTGTTGTTCGGCAAGGCGCAGGTCATTTGCAACGGTTTCTATTCTGGTTCCTTCCGGCGCCCAGTAATCGACCATGAATTTTGTCATGGAGCTGTCCGGGAAGAACAATTGTTTGACCTGGCCAAAAGCAACAATTGAAACAACAAGGGCACCAATTGCAACACCGACAGTTACCCATCTTAAACGAATGGATACCGCTAAGAAGTTCTTGAAATAGCGAAACAAGCCTTTGTCGTAAGGCGAGGTTTCGTCATCATCACTTTCTTTCGTCGGCAAGAAGTTCATACACATTAGCGGCGTGATGGTCATTGATATGATCCAGCTGACCAACAGCGAAATCGCAACGACTGAAAATAATGACGCGCAATATTCACCGGCGCCTTCATCAGACATGGCGATTGGGAAGAACGCAAGAACCGCGATGACAGTAGCGCCCAACAAGGGAATCGCCGGCTGTTGAGCGGATTCAATGGCGGCCTTTCGCCGCTCCATTCCATTATCGGTACGAACGACAAACCCATCTGCGACAACGATCGCATTGTCGACCATCATCCCCAGCGCAATGATCAAGGCACCAAGTGACATCCTTTGCAAATCGATACCGAACAAAAGCATTAATATGAAGGACGCCAATATCGTGGCAACTAATGCGGCGCCAATAATCAAGCCCATTCGCCAACCCATGACGAGCGTCAAGACCACCAGTACAATCCCTACCGCTTCCGCAAAACTGATCATGAAATCGCGCACAGCTGTTGCCACGAGATCCGATTGCCAATGCACTTTCTGGACTTCAATACCCACGGGAAGATCAACGTTCAGTTCTTGCACGCGTTTGTCGATCGCGCGCCCCACATCGACAATGTTCACGCCGGGGATATTCGACAGCGACAAAGCAATCGCCGTTTCTCCATTGAATCTGAGAATTTTTTGCGGCGGTTCCGCATATCCTTCTTTGATATCACCGAAATCCCGAATTCTGATTTGTTGCTGTTCGGTAAATTTCGACGGTTTATTGCCGCGTGCTAGGACTTCCAAGACGTTTGGTGCGACTGTAAGGTTCTCAATATCCTCCGGCGAGGAAAAGCTGCCTGTTGGGGCAATTCGAATTCGTCGGTCCAGCAAGTTTAGATTTCCCGAATCGACTATTGAATTTTGCTTGTTAAGGGTCGAGATCAGATTGCTTTCACTGATTCCCAGTTGATTGAATTGACTTTCCTTAACATCGAGATAGATAATTTTTTTCTGTTCCCCCCAAAGCTCAACACGAGCAACGCCTTTAACCAGGCTTAGCTGTTTTTTCAGTTCCTTCGCGTAATCCTCCAACTCTGCGTAGCTGAAACCGTCACCGATTATGGCAAGTTGAAATCCAAAGACATCACCAAAATCGTCTGATACGACGGGAACGCCGGCGCCTGGCGGCAACCTATTCGCCGTGTCGTTTATTTTACGACGCAATTCATCCCAAATTTGTGGCAGTTCCGGCGACTTAAAGCTGTCTTTGATATCAACTGTGATCTGTGAAAATCCGGCGCGGGAAAATGACGTGACTTTGTCAAGTTGCGGTAATTTCTGAACGGCAAGTTCTAGAAGGTCGGTCACTTCCTGTTCAACTTCTTCGGCACTGGCACCAGGATAACTGGTTGAGACGAGGGCTGTTTTAATCGTGAATTCGGGGTCTTCGAGCTGGCCCAAATTTAAAAACGCACTGATTCCAGCGGCCACGACCAGGACAAGAGCAAAATAGGCAACGGCACTATTGTCGAGTGCAAACTTTGGAAGGTTCATCCTCCTCCCCTATTGTTCCAGGATTCGGACTTGCTGTCCTTCCTTAAGATAATGGACGCCGGCTGTGACCAGCCATTCCCCCGCCTCAATACCCGCGCTGATCTGTATTCCCCGATCGGTAAGCGCAGCCGGTACCACTTTGCGTATCCGCACCTGCTTACTTGCTTCGTCCACAATCCACACGAAACTATCTCCGCCTTCACTCGCAGTGAAAAGTGCGCTCGTCGGCACCTCGAACATCGCCGCTTGGGTGGTGGCAGTCGGCGGTTCTCCCTTACTAAAGGCCTGCCCCGCCATACCGGGAAGAATTGTGGCGCCTTCGGGTTGATCCATAATCAGCGTAACCGGATAGGTTCGTGTGCTGGCAGATGCTTCGCCGCCGATTTCTTTAATTTCAGCCGGAATTTCGATATCTGGAAATGTGTCGAACACGACCACGACGTCGCGTGCTTGGGGGGCCAGTGAAATGAGGCTTTCCGGAATATCGACGACCATTTCAACTTGCGAGGAATCGACCAGTCGTACGATCGATTGTTTGCTCAGCACATTTTCGAAATTGTCGACATAGGTTTGCACAACAATGCCTGAAAACGGTGCTTTGAGATTGGTGTATTTTAGATCCAGACTGGCACGGTTGACGCTGGCCTTTGCCGCCGCCACGTCGGCTGCGGCTTCCTCATATTTGGCTACTGTTTTGTCCAACCGAGCCTTGGCAATATGTCCCTTTTTGTACAATATCTCATCACGACTGACCTGTTCTTTGGCGTTCTTCGTGGTCGCCTGGGCCCGGCGTAGCGATGCTGAGGCGCGATCAACGTCTGCTTTGTAGGTGTCGGCGTCTAATTGGGCGATAAGATCGCCTTTTTTTAAAACATCCCCGACTTTGATTTTTAGTTCAGATAATTGTCCAGACACATTAAAGGCAAGATCGAGTTCCTTGCTGGCACGCGCACGTCCAGTAAATTTGCGGCGCCGGAATTCAGCCGTATCACTGATCTTGATCGCCCTTACTGGCCGAATAACCGGATCACCAGAGGCAACCGTTTCCTCTTCGCAGGCCGCAAGGACTAGGAGCCCACAGAACGATAATACCAACATTAATAGACGTAGCATCCGCATTATCCGTTTTCACCTCCGCGATTTACAGTCACGTATCTCGAACCTTACAACGGTTCGTAAGCCTGGCAAACAATATAGTCATTCGACTATATGTAAATTAGGGTTGACGGAATAGGCAATGGAACCATCCGTAAAGTTGTTTCGACGAAGAAAATATCTGTTAGCGGATTATCTTCCAATAGGTGTCTTTACAATCTAAATGACCGCCATTGAAGCTGTAAACGTCGATAGCGCGGACATCGAAGAAACCTGTATCAACAAACTCACCGCTAGCACGATATAAAGTAAAGACCTTTTCGCCGGCTTGATATTCTTCCGCTTCGTTAAATTCAATATCGGATTTTAGTCGATTACTGCGCGCAACCACCGCGGCACAAGCGGCTTCAACACCTTCGAATATTTGTCCGTAAGGGGCTTCTGTTCCTTCGTAATAGATCCACTTGAAATTTTCTGTTACACACGCTTTGGCATTTTCAATATCATTGCTGTTAAAAGCTTTCGAGAACCTTGCCAACAGTTCCGCTTTTCCGCTGTCTATCGCCATTGATCAGCCCGCTGCAACAGCAGTATCAAGAGCCAGTCGAGCCATTTTTTCGAGGCCTTTTTCCCTCTCTTCTGAGGGCATCTCACCGCTTCCGTCCAGCATGTCGCTGACCGTCAGCAAGCTGAGCGCGCGGGCGTCAAATTTTGCCGCCAAGGTATAGAGCGCATTTGTCTCCATTTCCACGGCTAACACCCCGTGCCGGGCCACTTCGTCTAGGTAACTGGGATCGTCGGTGTAAAATCGATCACCACTCATGATCCCGCCCACACGCACCGCTAGGTGGTTTTTTTCCGCCAATTTATGCGCACAGCTCAACAATTCCCAATCGGCCGCTGGGGCAAAATCAATGCCGCCAAACACCTGTCGGTTGATCGCTGAGTCCGTCGACGCCGTCATCGCCAATATTACATCCCCCAGCGACAAATCAGTTTGTATGGCACCGCAGCTGCCAATCCGCATAACAGTTTTAACGTCATACATATTGAGTAGCTCATAGGTGTAAATAGACAATGACGGAATACCCATACCACTGCCTTGAACGGAAATGCGCGTGCCTTTGTAGATGCCGGTGAAGCCAAACATGTTGCGGACTTTGTTGTAACAAACGACGTCCGACAAAAATTTTTCGGCCACCCATTTGGCGCGAAGCGGATCGCCAGGCAATAAGACAATATCCGAAACTTCTCCAGGTTGAGCTTCGATATGTGGTGTCATGCTTTCATCCCTAGTTACGTGACTTGATGAAGTCCAGAAATGTCGCCGCGATCAGGTCACGCTGGTTAATCTGATCAAGCGATTTTAGAGCGCGCGCAGCTGTTTCTTCACCAATACGAACGATCCGATCGCAAATTAAATCACGCGCCATACCTTCTTTCATTTCCGGATGAGTTTGTAGCGTCAGCACGTTCTCGCCAATTTGCAACATGCCATGTGGGCAGAAATTGTTGCCGGCTATGGTCTGGCTGTTGCGTGGCGGCTTGATCACCTGGTCCTGATGCATAGCAATGGTTTGCAGACCGTCAACGTTACCGGTCAGCCAATCCGGGCGACGCTTCATCTGATAGCGTTCAATGCCGACACCCCAACCTTTTTTGGATTTTTCAACTTTTCCGCCAAAAGCCTGCCCCAGGAGTTGGTGACCAAAGCAGACGCCTATAATTGGCTTGGTTTTGGCAGTATCTCGGGCAAAGCAGCTGACTTCCGAAATATAGTCGTGGTCCTCGTAAACACCATGCGGGCTGCCGGTCACCAAATAGGCATCACATTCATCAATTGCCGTTGGTTTGTCACCGTCCAGGATCATGTAGGTGTGAAATTCTAGGGATGAATCCTGGTTCAGAAACAAGTCCTTGAAGTTGTCTGCGTCCAGCCCATATTTTGGCGTCAAAGTTGGATGTTCAGGTGCAACTTGAAATATTCCGATCCGCATCACTTCAACGCTCGGTCAGATAGGGCCACAGATTGTCGGCGCCACGGGCGGCGATATCACGACCGATGGCTTCGGACCAATAAGTGGATCCGCCAAATTCATCCCGCCAAGACCATAGCCGGCGGGTCAAAAAGTGCAGTTCATGTTCATAGGTAAAGCCAATGGCCCCATGAGTTTGGTGCGCGATTGAAGTCGCACCGCCGACAGCTTCACTAGCTCGCGCTTTCGCAACTTGAATTTCAAATAACGGATCTTTGCTGTCGGCTGCCTTGAAAGCGGCTGTTGCAGCAGCGATGGCAGCAGCGGTGTTGCCGGCCAAAACCGCTAGACTTTGCTGGATTGCTTGAAATTTCGCGATCGGCCGCCCGAATTGGGTTCGGTCATTAGCGTATTGTACAGCCATTTCCAATATGCGCTCCAGAGCCCCGGCCATTTGTCCCGCCCGTAACATTGCCCCATATTGGTAAAGGATTGCCGCCGTATCATGACCGGAAAGTTCGCCAATCGCGACCAATTCCGCGTCTTCGAAGCTCAGTGTGTCTCTTGGCTCCGCCGCTATATTGAAGTTTTCATTGGCGGAAAACTGATTTTTTGCGACGAGCGCAAACTTGTTTTCCGCCGCGACTAATACGTGATCCGCATGGCGGCCCCAAGGCACCCGACCCGCAACACCGTTAAGACGATTGCCGTCCAATGACAAGATATCCTTCCGCCGAACTGGTGCTAAGGTCGTGATGCCGGGAGGCGGTGTCATTCCCGCTTCCGCCATCAGACCATTCGCCAAAACCGCTTCAGCTAAAGGAATGGGCGCGCCGTGTTGGCCGGCGCCCCGGATAATAATTTGTGTATCTTCGTAGGTAAGCCCCGCCCCGCCTAATTTTTCCGGCACCAGAGCCATGGTCAGGCCATTTTCTTCTACTGCTTGCCAAAGTTGCTGCTGAAATTCGCCAGCTTCCGCATTTTCGCGGCAGTTTCGATCCAACCTATCACCAAACAATTTATTGACGGTGTCGCCAAGGATAGCGCGCATTTCACTTGCGTCGTTCATTTGCCGTCCCTCTACCGCAATCCAAGGCCACGGGCGATAATGCCGCGTAAGATTTCTCTGGTTCCACCACGAAGACTGAATGACGGGGCGGCTTGGGTGACGTAAGCTCTGACCTGGGCGTAATCGCTTGCTGAGGCTAGCGTGCTTTCTTCGTCGAATAGAACATGCGCGATGTTGGGCATGTCTTGCTCAAAAATTGCACCCAAGTCCTTCACCACGGAGGCCTCCAGCGCTGGATTGCTTTCGCTTTCCAATTTTCCCGCCACCGATACTGACATTTGCCGCAACGTCGCCAAATGGGTGACAAGTCGTCCGATTTCGACCGCAGCGCGCTCCGACGGATCGGTGCCGGCTTCTTTGATGATCTCAACCAACAATTGATGCGACGACATGTAACGTTCAGGACCACTACGTTCGAAAGCTAATTCTGCTGTTACTTGTTTCCAACCGTCGCCATCATCGCCGACACGCGCATTGTCCGGTACAAATGCGTCTTCAAAAACCACTTCGTTGAAATGTTCTTCGCCGATTTGATTGCGGATCGGGCGAATGCTGATTCCGTCAGTATTTTTTAAGTCGATCGCAAATTGAGTAAGTCCGTCATGACGGTCCTCCGGCGTGCCGGAGGTGCGTAGCAACGCGATCATATAATGGCAGCGATGGGCGCCAGAGGTCCAAATCTTTGTCCCATTGACCACATAGCCACCATCGGTCCGTTCCGCCTTGGTACGAACTGAGGCGAGATCGGAGCCGGTATCCGGTTCACTCATACCGATACAAAAAAACGTTTCCCCACGTGTGACGCCAGGTAAAATTCGCTGCCGCTGCTCTTCGTTACCATAACGCAGGATCAGTGGTCCGGATTGTCGGTCGGCGATCCAGTGACAGGAAACGGGCGCTCCTGCCGCCAGCAGTTCTTCCAGCATCGCGTATCGCTCAAAAAAGCTGCGTTCTCCGCCGCCGTATTTTTTCGGCCAAGTCAGGCCAATCCAGCCGCGCTTCCCCAATTTGCGCGAAAATTCCGGATCTTCGCCGGCCCAGGATCGTGCCCGCATAACCGGCGAGCGATCCTTCAATTCTTCATTCAGAAATTCACGAACTTCCAATCGTAATTCTTCCGCTTCTGGCGGTAATTGATAAGGAGTGAAGTCAAAAAATTGCATGAGTGTTCCTGTGGCAGGTGGAGTTTATTCTGGAAGTAGATGCAAAATAGCTAAGGAATATCCAAATTGCCAGTTTTCTTCAAAGCTTATTGGCGATTTGTCAAAATAAATAGATACGGACCAATGCGCGTATAAATACATCTTCGACTGTAGCGCGGTTCCAGTTCGAACTGGTTCATATATTTCGGTGCTAATTTTTCGACTTTCAGGCGTCGACTTTAGATGGCTTCGAATTTCGTTTGAAATTAACGATCCGCCTGATGCAATTTAATGAGTAAGTAGGTCATAACAATTGTACTGATCGTCATATTTACGCTGGCCGCCTTTGTTTACCTGACCTTCTTTGTAGTTGGTCGCACCGATGTCGATGATTTTGACCGTGTGTGAATGGTCCTTGATTATTTCTGAAATTTTGAACAATTTTCTCTCGATTTTTTTTTACGTTTGCAGATCGTGCTGGTAGGGTACCAGGTTTCGCTGGATCGATAGATATTGTTTTTGTATCTCTGCAAAGAGCATGTCCCGAGCATTTTGATGCTAACAGAGCTCTTAAGCAAAAAATCCGTGCAGATACCAACGCGGTTGGGTATCGCTATCACCGCCTTGTTCTGGGTAGAGACCGAGGCGATAGAGCCAGTAGCGTTGGCCTTCCAATATCTCGATGCGGAAATAATCACGGGTTTGCGGCGCCGGATTGCTGAGCGAAAACTGCCGCCACCATTCAGGCGCGATGCGTTCTGGGCCGTCAGCGCGGACGACCCGATGCATGCGCCCGCGCCAGCGGAACAAGACCGGCGGGCCGTCCGGTACTTCCGCCACGGTCTCTACTAGCTCCGGGCTGGGCAACAATTTTACCGGGCGTGGCAAATCGTCCGGATCGGCCCAGGCACGCATCTGATCATCTGGCGTGCTAAGAGGGGTGATAACGCGCACGGCATTTTCCGGTAAATGACTGTCATTGGGGGCGAAACGGGCAATATTCTGCATCCCCAACCGATTGCCCAGCCGGTCGATCAGCAGGCCTAGTTCGGGATCGTCGAGATTGGTGGCTTCCGTACTTTGCGAAGTCGCGGGCAGGGACCAGTCATATTGTAGCGCGGCCAACGGTTCTGCCGTAAGCGCGGTTAAAGTCATGGCGTCCGCGCCCAAATCGGCGTCCAGGCCTGGCAGATGTTCGATCAACAAGCGGGACAGGTGAGCGGCATCGCGGCTGGCCCGGGCGAGGTTCAGATAGGCATGGCGGATTGTTCCTTCCGCCAAGAACAGACTGCAGCGCAACTGCAGCACGCCCAGGCCGTCTTTATTCAGGCGGCTCGCTAAATCCCGGCAGAGCTGATTGGCAGCGCGGGCGATATCGTCGGGATGCGCAATCGGTTCGGCAAAGGCGCGGCGACACCAAAGCGGGGGCGTTTCCTGATCCGGCGATAACGGTTCCGCTTGCAAACCCAAGGCTTGGTCGAGGCGGCGCAACACCGTTGGCCCAAATCGCTGGCTCAAGGCGGCACGGGGTAGTTTATAAAGATCGCGGATTTGTCGGATACCCAGGCGGGCAAGATCTTCCGTCTCCTGCAGTCCCAGGCGCAGGGCCGCGAGCGGTAGATTGGCAAGCTCGATCTTGATGCTGTTGGTCGGGGCTATGGTTGTGCTGCCGGTCCCGGTGGCGAAACGAGCCAGGGCCCAGGCCGCGCCCACACTATCGCCAATCGCTAGATGCGCGGTGAGGGTGAAGCGTGCCAGGCGATCTTGGATTGCGGTGGCTAGTGCTTCTTCCCCACCGAACAGATGGGCGCAACCACTGATATCCAAACAGAGACCGTGATCAAACAGGCAGGTGGAACCCGGCAGTAGAATTGCTTCCCTTGACGTTTCTGTTCGTATCCAAGGAGAATATTGCAGGCACCAGCGGGCCAGGCGTTCCAGCGCCTGGTGATCGCCATCCGGATCGGCGGTTTGCGCAATTAGATTAGGGACTAGCGCCCGAGCATCGGCCAGACGCATGCCGGCGCTCAGACCTGCGGCTTGGGCATGGCGATTGATGGCCGTGACCTGCTCGGCTCCTTTAGCGGGTTGGGTGAAAATGTAAGACGCGTCGGTTTGACCGTCATCAGGCTTGCGCTGCTGCCGGCTCTGCCGCTCCGCCGACCAATGGGGGAGCCAAATCGAAAGCACCCGTTGCATCATTCCAATCCAATATCCATTCACCTTCACCGCCGCTGCGACAGCGCAGCAATTCCGCCTTGCAGCGAAAACGACCATCAACCGCCGGCACCGCGCTTAGACGCCAACGGGTAGCGGCGGCGCTGGCCTCGAGCCGGCTTTCCGGTGGCCGCAGCACGATCGCGGTGACGCCATGTTTTTCCGCTGCCAGCTGCAATCGCCGGCTCTGCTTTAGATCGATCCGCCTGACTTCCGCAACGACGGCAGCCAGGCTGCGGCATTTCAAACCTTCCTCCACCGCCCAGAGCAACTCCCGCTCGCTCCGACCGCGCACCAGCAGCAGCCGTTCCGGCGTTATGCCGAAGCTGGCCAAACCGGGCCCGTAAAGTCCCAAGCCGGTCATCCCCCACAATACCATGCCGCCATCCTTTGCCCGTCTGGCAGCTAGATGAGCAGCGAAGGCAAGGGCAGCGCCATCCTGGGCCGCCTGCACTTCATGCACAGCAGAAAGCGCCAACCCTTCCCTCGGCAACATTTCGTCCACTGTCGGCACGCCAAGCCGTAGGGGTTGGCGAAAACAAAGCGCCGCTGGATCGCGATCATGAACTTCTCGGCGCGCAATTTTTTGCCGCAAATCCGCCAGCAGTGCCGCTTTATCTAAGCGTTGCTTGCTTCTCACATGCTTGCCAATCTCCAGGTTGACCACTCCAGTTGATAAAATTACCCTTTCGTCTGGAATTTTTACTCGGAGTATGGAATTCCGGGTAAAACCTTCGTCATTTACGCAAGATAACATTAGGAATATATGTTCTTATTTTGTTCTTTTTTGCATCAGAGTCAAGATGGAATCTTGAAAGATGCTGGTTCCACCAAATCCGAGTGGCTGGCTCTAAAGAAAATCCCGCATTATCTCTTAGGTTTTGCTTGGATGAGATCGGCATTGGGCATATTGTCCCGGCCACCCGGTAGACCTGCTTAACAACAAAATTGGCAAGCCAAAGGAGCAGCCATGAATATTGCAACAACCCCAAATTCGCTTGAAAACCACTGGCTGCCCTTCACGCCAAATCGCGATTTCAAGAAGAATCCCCGCCTCTTGGCTGGCGCTAAAGGCATTCATTATTACAACTTGCGTGGCGACAAGCTGATCGATAGTTCGTCCGGCCTGTTCTGCTGTGCTTTGGGTCACGGCCGCCAGGAGATCACAGACGCGGTGACGGCGCAGATCGCTGAAATGGATTACAGCCCACCCTTCCAATACGCCAACCCACAGTCATTCGAACTAGCCCGTATGATAGCCGATATCACGCCCGGAAATCTGAACCATGTATTTTTCACCAATTCCGGTTCGGAATCAATCGATACAGCTATGAAAATCGCGCTGATGTATCATCGGGTCAAAGGACAATCCCAACGTCAGCGTTTCGTCGGTCGCGAGCGCGGTTATCACGGCGTTAATTTTGGCGGCATGAGCGTGCAAGGCATGGTCAAAAACAAAGAGGCTTTCGGTACCGGTTTGCCGGGTGTTGTGCATATGCGTCATACCCATATCGACGAAAACCGAATGAAGCTCGGGCAGGGTGAACACGGCGCCGATCTGGCCAACGATCTGCAACGCTTCGTCGACCTTTATGGTGCCGACAGTATTGCCGCCTGTTTCGTCGAACCGATTGCCGGATCGACCGGTGTTCTGGTGCCGCCCGTAGGGTATCTGCAGCGCTTGCGCGAAATCTGTGATCAACACGGCATCCTGTTGGTCTTTGACGAAGTGATCTGCGGTTTCGGTCGTACCGGTGAAGCATTCGGCGCGCAAGCCTTTGGCGTCACGCCTGACATGATGACGTTGGCGAAAGCTTTGACCAATGGCGCCATTCCGATGGGCGCTGTGGCAGTGCGCGACGATATTCATGACGCCATCATCGAGGCGACGCCGGAAGGTGGTATCGAATTCTTCCACGGCTATACCTATTCGTCCCATCCGGTGGCTTGCGCCGCTGGCCTGGCAACGCAGAAAATTTACCGTGATGAAGGTATCTTCGATAAGGTAAAAGTTAGCTCTCCCTATTTCCTGGAACAGGTTGAAGCCTTGAAAGACATCGCCATCATAAAGGATTTGCGTGGTTATGGTCTACTTGGCGGCATTGATCTGGAGCCTGATGGGGACGGTCCGGGCAAGCGAGGCAGCAAGGTCATCAAACAATGTTTCGAAAAAGGCATGGTTGTCCGGGTCGGTATGGACACGATAATGCTGAGCCCGCCGCTGGTCATCGAGAACAACGATATCGACCGGATGTTCGAAATACTGCGTGGCGTGCTAAAGGGACTTTAGGAATTGAGACCGTCATTCCGGCTCGCATTATGCGTGGTCGGAATGACGGTTTGCAGGCGACAAACATGATCCCCTTCACCGTGATTGGTGGTTTTCTAGGTGCCGGCAAGACGACATTGCTGAACCGAGTTCTGTCCGATCCGAACGCCAGGCGCTATCTGGTGATGGTCAACGACTTTGGCGATCTGGCGGTAGATGATCGCTTGGTCAAGGATCACGGCGGCGACACCCTGACGTTCGCCAATGGCTGCGTCTGTTGCACTATGGGAGATAACTTCCTCGCCACCTTGATGGAGATGTTGAGGGCCCCGGTGGCCTTCGATCATGTTCTCGTCGAAACCAGCGGTGTGGCCGATCCGCGGCCAGTTGCCGATATTGCCGTTCTGCATCCAAAACTTAGCCGTGACTTGATCGTCGTTTTGGTCGATGGCGAGACCATTCGCGATCGGGCCGAAGATGTGCGCCTGAAAGAAACCGTCAATCGGCAGATCGCCGCCGCCGATTTGATAGTACTGAACCGCTGCGATCGGCTACCACCGGAAGACATCCGAGGCGCCAAATCTTGGCTGCGGGCGAGAAAACCACGTGTCCCCATTGTTGAAACTGTACAGGCGGACCTGCCGCTGGATCTATTGTTCGCTGGCACTGAAGTTGCGGAGACGGGCGAACCTCAACCGCATGCCCATGATCACAATCAACACTTTCGTGCTGTAACGATCGAGTTCAATGGCCCAGTGGATCGCGACAAACTGGCGACGCAGTTGAAATCCCTTTCGGCATTGTTGCGCGCGAAAGGGTGGGTTGAAACCCTTGAGGGTCCGGCGTTGGTGCAATTGAGCGGGCCTGAAGTGGTCTGGTCACCCGCTGAAGACGCCGAAAATCGGCTGGTCGTCATCGGAACGGTTGATATGGCGCAAGATAACCAGATTGCAAAGCATTTGCAGTCAGCTGAAATCGGTTATATAGAGCCGAATTCAAACGGATCTGAGAGAATATAGAAATGTATGATTATGTTATCGTCGGCGCCGGTTCCGCTGGCTGCGTTCTGGCCGGACGATTGAGTGAAGATCCGAATGTGAAAGTCTGTTTGTTGGAAGCCGGCTTAAAGGACGACAATTTCAAGATCATAGCACCCTTCGGATTTTCTTTGCGTCCAACCGAATATAACTGGAGCTTCGAAACAGTTCCCCAAGCCGGTCTAAATGGACGACGGGGCTTTCAGCCGCGCGGTAAAGGTATGGGTGGTTCCAGTTCGATCAATGCCATGGTCTATATCCGTGGTCACCGCTGGGACTATGATCATTGGGCGGCACTTGGCAATGAAGGCTGGGGTTACGATGATGTTTTACCCTATTTCAAAAAAGCGCAAAATCAAGAACGCGGCGACGACGACTTCCACGGCACCGGGGGCCCGCTGAATGTGGCTGACTTGCGCAGTCCCAATCCCTATGTGCGAAAATTTATCGATGCGGCGAAAGAAAGCCAGCACCGCGAAACCGATGACTTCAACGGTGCCGAACAGGAAGGCGTCGGGCAATATCAGGTCACGCAAATCAATGGTGAGCGTTGTAACGCAGCACGTGGTTATGTGACACCAAATCTGGACCGAACAAACCTTACCGTCATAACCGAAGCGCGGACGACAAAAATTCTGTTTGAAGGTAAGCGCGCTGTTGGTGTTGTCTATCGCAAAGATGAGCAGGATCACGAGATCCGCGCGGATCGAGAAGTGCTGCTGTCCAGTGGTGCGTTCCAAAGTCCGCAGCTGCTACAATTGTCGGGCGTCGGCCCAGCGGATGAATTGCAAGTCCATAATATTGAAGTTGTCCATGACCTGCCGGGTGTCGGGAAGAACCTACAGGATCATATTGACTACATCGCTGTCTATCGCCACAAGGATCTGGCACTTTTTGGCAAGACCATCCTCGGTAGCTTTAAAGTGCTGTGGGAACTTCAAAAATGGCGAAAGACCCGCACCGGCATGGTAACTAGCAATGTGGCAGAGGCTGGCGGTTTCATCAAAAGCGATCCCGGTTTAGAAATACCGGATCTGCAGTTACATTTTGTCGTCGCGCAAGCAGCCGATCATGGTCGTACTATTTTGCCCGGTCACGGTTATAGCTGTCATATCTGCCTGCTCAGGCCAAAAAGCCGTGGCGATGTGACGTTGGCGAGTGCGGACCCTTTCGCGGCTCCGGTCATCGATCCAGATTTTTATGGCGAAGCGGAAGACTTGGAAACCATGGTCATTGCGTTCAAACAATTGCGGCAGATCATGAACGGCTCCCCGTTCGCAAAATTGGGCGCCAAAGATGTTTTTAGTAAAGGCATTGAAAGCGACGACGACATCCGCGAAGAACTACGCAATCGCTCCGATACGGTTTATCACCCGGTCGGCACTTGCAAGATGGGCAGTGACAAAATGGCCGTCGTTGATAGCGAACTGAGAGTACACGGGTTAGAAGGACTACGGGTGATCGACGCCTCGATCATGCCGACGCTGATTGGCGGCAATACCAACGCCCCCACCATCATGATCGCGGAAAAAGCAGCGGACTTGATTAAAGCCAGCTAAGGTCGTTATTCCGCCGCCGAGCTTTGATTGACGGCAACTTCTTTGACCGAGGCGCGGACGATCGGAATGTCCTCATCCGCCAATGCGGGCATCACTTTCTTTCGCGCCAACGCGGCTTCGATATAGGGTGCGAGTTCGGCTGCTTTTTTTGCTTCCCGTGCTGAAACATCAGCTTTGAAGATCGGCAACACTTCATCTGATAACAGCTGCAGGCTGTCACAGATATCTTCATGACTATTGCGACCGGCTTGTTGCAGCAGAATGATTTGATCTACACCGGCATCCTGAAACTTCTTGGTATGGCCAATGAAATCTTCCGGTGTGCCAATACCCGAAGCGTGTTCAAATCCTTCGGCGTCCCCGGTCAGAGCGGCAATTTGTTGTGCCGTCCGGTCGCCGCGGTGAGCGATGAATTCATCCCAAAGCGTCGTGCGGCCCGGCACGCAATCTTCCGTCACCAAGGCGCGCAAGGCATAAGCGAAAAATTCGAAGCCTTCCTGGCCGCGCCGGATAGCCTCGGCCCGGTCGTGATTGAGTGAGAAGGCGGAGACCATGGCGACATTGGCGTTCACCGCATGACCAAGCGGCACGCATTCTTCGCTTTTGATAATATCGTAATAGGTCTGAGTCCAACTGAAGGCTTCGTCCGGATCGACGAAGGAAAAGGCGAGGGCGCCAACACCTAGGCGAGCCGCGACCTTGATGGTGTCGCGATTGGTACATGCCATCCACATCGGCGGATGCGGCCTCTGCGCTGGTTTGGGTATGATATTGCGGCAAGGCATGGAGAAATATTTGCCCTGGTACCCCGGGTAAGGGGTCATCGTCATCATGTTGGCGATCTGCTCCGCCGTTTCAATTGCGATGTCCCGCTTTTCTTTCGCCGGAATGTCAAAACCGTGCAGTTCTAACCGGGTCGCGCCTTCACCGATGCCAAAATCCAGACGACCATTGGAAATCAAATCCAAAGCTCCTAGCCCTTCGGCCGTTCGGGCCGGATGATTGTAGTTCGGAATGACCTGGCGAATGCCGTGGCCCAGGCGAATGTTTTGTGTTCGCGCAGCTGCGGCGGCCAGAAATACTTCTGGGGCGGCGCAGTGGGAATATTCTTCCAGAAAATGATGTTCCACGGCCCAGGCATAATCGATGCCCAGCTCATCGGCCAGCACCACTTGATTGACCGCATCATTGAACAATTTCTGTTCGTCTCCGGGTTGCCACGGCTTCGGCAGTTGCAATTCATAAAATACCCCAAACCGCATCAATTAATTCCTTCTACTAACGTCCGTTTGTTTCTTTCATCGGTTATTGTGCGGCAAAGGATCAATCTCCGCAATGGGGCAATAGTCATCGGCATTCCTGAGTACTCCGCCTTGTGATATTGTAGCCAAAGATTATTGCATCAATGGGGACGTCAAATGATTGGAATTGAAAAAGTCGATCATATCGGTATCCGTATCAGGGAAAAACAGCGTTCGATCGCATTCTACGAAGGATTGGGGTTTGCTCTCATAACAGACACCGGATTTGCACAGGGACATCCAGTTATCATGCAGCATCCTTCTGGTGTCGTGCTCAATTTGTTGGGTCCGAGTTCGGAAGATGCCAATGAGAATATCTTGATGGATGTAAGCGAAAAATACACCGGCATTACCCATGTGGCGCTGAAGATCGGATCGTTGGTGGAAACAGAAGCGTTTTTTGCGGCGCAGAGCATCGAGATCACGGGGCGATTTTCTTTCAAAGACATGAACGCCATCTTCATCCGGGACCCGGACCGCAATGTCATTGAGTTGGACGAATATCCGTGCGCGGATCCGGCTTCGCGACAAGCCGGATCAGATGACGATTATTGCGCCCATCCGTAATCTGTTCGCCTTGTATTGCAATTTTGTGTGCGTTAGCATCCGCGTATATATGCCGGTAAGTGGCGAACTATTGGGGATAAAAATATGCAGCAAGCGAAGCAAGTTGAGATACTGAAAGAACTGATGCGACAGGTTGATGAGAAAGTGAATGTCGATGCCGGCATCATGTATCGCAATCCGATTTCCAGTTACACCTGTCCGGATATCGCAGCGCGGGAGTGGCAGGAGTTTTTTCGCAGCTATCCGCAGATGGTTGGCCTAAGCGGGGATCTGCCGACGTCGGGTAGTTATTTTACCAGTGACGATTTTGGCGTGCCGGTTCTGGCGACCCGAGACAAAAGCGGTCATTTTCATGCTTTCCTGAATGTTTGCCGTCATCGCGGGGTGAAATTGGTGACTGAAGAAAGGGGCGAGAAAACCCGATTTTCCTGCGCCTTTCATCGCTGGACCTACAACAATTCCGGTTCCCTGATCGGCATCCCGCAGGAAGGTCATTTTGGTGAGATTGACAAGTCTTGCATGGGTTTGATCGAATTGCCGGCGGTCGAAAAATATGGCTTGCTTTGGGTGCACCCCCAAGCAGATGGCAAGTTGGATGTCGATGACCTGTTGGGCGGTTTGGCGCCGGAACTGGAAACTTGGCATTTTGAGGGCATGGTCCGGGTCGGTGAAACCCTTATCGAAAAACGTCTGAATTGGAAACTAGCTAACGACACTTTTGGCGAGACCTATCATTTTCAGAAACTGCATAAGGACACGTTAGGCCAGTTATTTTACGGCGATAATCTGTCTTATGAGACTTTTGGCCGCAATCATCGCTTTGTTTTTGCCAACAAATACATCGGTTTCATGAAGGAGGAGCCGGAGGAGGAATGGGCGTTATCACGTGGCGCGACCCTGGTCTATTTCCTGTTCCCGAATATTCAATTTATCGTCGGTCGCGGCACCGCCAATATTGTTATGATCTATCCTGATCGGGACAATCCCAGCAATTCAATCAGCCGGGTCTGCCACTATTTCACCGAACGCGCATTGGAGATGGAGAAAGAAGCACAGGCGACGGGCAATACCATCACGTTGGACGAAGTCTATGACTTCGAAGCCCGCAAAGAAAAAATCCCCAGCCTGGAAACGGTCAACGAAGTTTTCGATAGCACCATTGAACAGGAAGATTATTTGATGGGCGAATTGATCCAACGTTCGGCCGAAGACGGTACTATGAAAGAAGTGGTCTTTGGCCGCAACGAGCCGGCCTTGCATCACTATCACAACACCTATCGCGCCGCCTTAGGCCTTAGCCCATTGGAAGAATTTCGCGCTGAATAATTTATGGGCCGGGGATGCCCCCGGCCGATTATCCGATATTGATCCGCAGCTTACGCCAGCGTAATTGTATAGCCCGCCGCTGCCAGGGCGAACAGGTCGGTCAAGGTTCCGTCGCCGATGCCTGCCAGCGTGATGGTGCCGGTATCAAATGTCAGTGTCACGTCAGTGCCGCCATCGGCGACCGTGATCATGTTGACTGTCACCGATGTCCCGGCGGCTTCAATAACCAAGGTATCTTCGGTGGAGAAATCGCCAATGGTCAGTGTTGCACCGGCAACGACTTTGGTGTTTCCGGAGGTCAACACGCCAAGCTCAAAATAATCCGCGCCTTTGTTACCAAAAAGCAGATCCACATCGCCGGTGACTGAATGGAAGATGGTATCGTCGCCTTGGCCGCCATAGACTGTATCAGCGCCGACGCTGCCGGAAATAATGTCATCATCCTGATTACCATAGATGAGTGCAGCCCCACTGGTGTCAAATATTGTATCTGCGCCGCTGCCGCCATGGGCGACATGATCGCCGGAAACCAGAGATATCAGATCGTCGCCTTTGTTGCCAAAAACGACACCATTGCCGGCCCCACCGACAGCCAGTTCATCATTGCCCTGCCCACCTTAAACGGTACCGGCATCGTCAGTGCCGACGGTCACATTGATCGTGTCATCATTCTGATTGCCATAGATGGCACCATTAAGATTGGCGAGCGTGATGCTGTCTGCGCCAGTGCCAGCCATCAGATCGCCAACTAATTTGTCGCCAATTGAAAGCGTGTCATTGCCAGCGCCAAGATCGACATTGCCGACGGCGCCGCTGCCGATATACACTTCATCGTCGCCGTCACCGGCCGTCAGGTCACCGCTCAGTGTGCCCCAAATACGTACGCTATCGTCGCCGCTTCCGGCCGCGATATTCCCGATATTGGTATCCAACCGGAGTGTGTCATCGCCCTTATTGCCATAGAAATCGCCAGTGGAGGCTTGTGAGATGTATATGGTATCGTTGCCTTGGCCACCATAGACCGTGGTGGCGGAATTCCACAGAGCACGAATGCTGTCTTCGCCTTGATTTCCATAGATGACAGCATTGGCGACGCCGCTATCGAGCGTGACCGTATCATCGCCGGTGCCGCCTGTGACCAACAGGTCATTCACCGAACTGAGCCTCATACTGTCGTTGCCGTCGCCGCCATTGACTTCGAGGCTGAAATTGCCGGTGCCCGAAGCGGTGATGATGTCGTCGCCGGTGCCGCCATCGACGGTGCCGACAAAGCTTGGCGCATAAAGCCAGTCATCGCCCTTGTTCCCTTGCACAACGCCGACGCCGCCATAACTGGTGATCGTATCGTTGCCTTGCCCGCCATAGAAGCCGGCCGAGCCGGTATTGTCGCCGAGATAGAGGAAATCGTCACCCTCATTGCCATACATCAGTGCCGAACCGGTGCTCAGGCTGGCGGAATCATCGCCGGTCCCACCGACTATTGTTGCGGAACCGAAATTACCTGTCGTAGCAACGAAAGTATCGTCGCCGCCCAGGCCGTTGGCTTCGTATGAAGTATCGCCAGATAGGGTGATGGCATCATTAAGATTTGAACCGTTAATTGTGGTAACCATTTAGGTGCTCTCCCCTTCGTGAAGTCGCAGTTGCGAATCGTTAATCCAAGCGAAGTATGGCGTAAAATTATGGTTAATTCAATATTACTAATTTCGTAATATTTGAAGGAAGGGGCCGGGATGTCTTCCGGCCCTTCGCTGATTCAACTGCGATTACTTCATGGATACGCGCACGGTTACGCCGGTGTAATCGCATGACCTGCACCTGCCTGTAGGGACAAGTTCGTCAAGGAGCCGTTGCCGACGCAATCTAAGGTGACCGCAAATAGCCCAATTTTAATAAATCGATTGCGTGGCCCTAGCTAAGTACAACTGTCTCTGCGAAGATTGATGCAAGATAAATATCGGTACCATTGGAGCACGTGCCGACAAACAAAATTGGGGTTCTGAGTGAAAAACGTAGTCGCATGGGTGGCGCGGATCGGTGCCGAATCAAATGACGACGATAACGTTCGCTTGCGAAAGTCGATGCTGGTTCTGTGCGCCGTTCCTTTTGTTGTCGTCGCTCTTATGTGGTGGGCGATGTACGCTTATTTCAATGAACCAACGGCCGGTACCATCCCGCTTTCTTATTCGATCATCTCGACGTTCAGCATCATTTATTTCGGCTTTACCCGCCGCTACCGAGTATTCCGTTTTAGTCAGCTGTTGCTCATCCTGTTATTGCCTTTTGTGCTTATGGTGACTCTGGGGGGATTTGTGCAAGGCAGCGCGGTTATTATTTGGGCTTTCATCTGTCCAATGGCGGCGATGTTGTTTGACGAGCCCAAACATGCGCGCCGCTGGTTTCTTGCCTTTGTGACCTTGGTGGCATTGAGCGGATTTCTTGAGCTCCATATTGCCCGAAGTAACAATCTTTCAACAGAACTTGTTACATTCTTTTTTGTTATCAATATTATGGGCGTGGCGACAATGATATTCTTAATGGTGTATTATTTTGTCGATCAGAAAAATACCTTTCAAGCTAGATCCGAAACGCTGCTGCTTAATATTCTGCCGAAGGAAATTGTTTCTATCCTTAAAGGCGAGCAGCGCACCATCGCCGATCACTACGAAGGTGCCAGCGTGCTTTTTGCCGATGTGGTCGATTTCACGCCGATGTCCGCAACGATGTCACCATCGGAACTCGTCAATCTACTGAATGAAGTATTTTCACAATTCGATTTGTTGGCCGAAAAATATGAGCTGGAAAAAATCAAGACCATTGGCGATTGTTATATGGTCGCGGCCGGGGTGCCGCGGCCGCGTGCCGATCATGCCAAAGTCTTGACGCGGATGGCGTTAGAAATGCTGGACTATGTCAAGCGGCATGAAATTCATGGGCGGAATTTGACATTTCGTATCGGTCTTAATTCCGGTCCGGTTGTGGCTGGCGTGATCGGGCGGAAGAAATTTATCTATGATCTGTGGGGGGATGTCGTCAACTTGGCCGGTCGGATGGAGTCTCAAGGCCGTGAAGGTTTCGTGCAAATCACACGGGATACTTACGAGCTGATTAGAGACGAATTTATTTGCGAACGACGCGGTATGGTTGACATCAAAGGCAAAGGAGAGACCGAAGCTTGGTTTGTCGTTCGTGAAAAGGAAGCGCTTTAGGTTGCGGCTCTATGTTTGGCGTAAATATTCTTTACCCAGGCTGTGGTTGGGTGATCGGCCCAGTGTGCGATGAACTTAGTAACGCAATCTGGCATCGGCTCTGGCCGGGTCATCTCACAATCCGCTGGATTGGCGACTGGGGCGAGCAGGGACGCTGCCGCTAGATCGGCAACTGAAAAGCGATCGCCAATCAGATAACCGTTATCGCCGATGCGTTCGGCAAGGTCGTCGAGAATACGGGCGGTTGTGGCAAATGCCTGATCGACGGCCTGCTGGCTAGTAACGCCGTTGCCTTTCTTGATCAACCCTTTTGCGAACGGATAACTGGCGCGATAGGCAAGGCGAACTGGCCAGGATTTTCCGTCGGCGAAAAGGCGGCAAAAATATGCCGCTTCATCGACCATTTCGGAAAACAGCGCCCGGCGCGCGCTTGGCCCCAAATTTCGGTCGAGCTTATCTTGTAAATTCAACGCGGCAGTTTTTTCGCCCTGATCGACCGGATATAGGGCAGGCTTGGGGCTGAGGATTTCAAGCCGGTCAATGATCTTGGCAGATCCAACAACCACGTCACCATCAATCGTTATCACCGGTGTCTTTGTTTGCCCACTCAGTTTCCTGATTGCTGGGATATGAGGTCCCGGCAGATAATTGATACGACGATGGCAAAGACCCTTGTAGTCGAGTGCCCAGCGGGCTTTTTCATTAAAATGGGAATAGGGAAATTGATGAAGGACAATATTCATAGTATGTTAATTAACATGCAATAGAATGTTGGTCAACATACTATGGGTGATGTGAGGATAGATGCGCTATAAACCGGAACATAAGAAAAAGACGCGGGCACGGATCGTCGTTGCGGCGGGGAAGCTGTTTCGTCGTCAAGGTTATCGCGGTGTCGGCATTGATGGCATCATGGCGGCGGCCAAATTGACCCGCGGTGGCTTTTATAGCTATTTCAGATCGAAGGCCGAACTATTTGCCGAGGTCATCCGTTCTGAACATGGCTTCAACGCGATGATGAAACGAAGGGACGGAACCATAACCGAGGTTTTGGCCACGCAAGCCTTGGAGATTGTCGACGGTTATCTGCATCCCGATAATCGAAACGAGATCGGGCAGGGATGCAGTTTTGCCAGTTTGTCGATTGATGTCGCCCATGCGGGCAAACCAGCAAAAGATGCGTATAACGCTAAGTTGCGTGATCTGACAGTGGAGTTCGCCCGCGGGCTGGATAATGCAGGGGACCTTGACCCACGCGCGTTGCGGGCCATTGCGCTTTGCGTTGGTGGCGTGATCTTGTCGCGCGGCTGCAATGACGACGAATTGGTCGCAAAACTCAGCGAAGCTTGCCGTACTGCTGTGATCAAAGAATTGACCTAACGCAGCCTAAAATTTGGGAGCGTAAAATGACTGTCTATGCCGTTGCTGATATCGAAATTCACGACCGGGACGGCTATCGCAAATACGAATCTGGCTTCATGGAAATATTCAAAGCCCATCAGGGGCGGTTATTAGCAGTTGATGAGCAGCCGCATAAAATTGAAGGCACTTGGCGGGGTACGCGGATAGTATTGATGTCGTTTCCGGACCAGCCAGCTTTCTAGGCCTGGTATAATTCTGCCGCCTACCAAGAATTGAAGGATCATCGAACAGCGACGTCAGAGGCCAGCATATTATTGCTACACAGTCTACCGTCATAGTCGGGGCCGAAGTTTCCTCCGGCCCCGGATCATGTATTCGCTTCGTTTGGGTTACGCCAGCGTAATCGTGTAGCCTGCCGCCGCCAGCGCGAATAGATCGGTAAGCGTGCCGTCGCCGATACCTTCAAGTGTGATGGTGCCGGTGCCCGAGAATTTGATCAGCACATCGGATCCGATGCCGGCGTCCGACACGCTGGTGATCATGTTCACCGTTACGGTAACCCCGCCCGTGCCATCGATCAGTAACTCATCCTCGGTCGAGAAATCCACGATGGTAACAGTGGCGTCGCCAATGATGGTCTTGGTATTGGTGGTATCGACAGTGACCACAAACAAATCGGCGCCTTTATTGCCGGCCACCAGATCGGTACCACCATTCAAACCATTGATGATGGTATCGTCGCCCTGACCGCCACAGATGGTGTCGGCACCGCCGCCGGCGTCGATGCTATCGCCGTCTTGGTTGCCGTAGATCACACTGACACCGCTGCCGGCGATGATGGTGTCGGCACCGCTACCGCCAAAGACGTTTTGGTCACCATTGTTGATACTGATTGAATCGTCACCCTTGTTGCCGAAAACCGAAGCGTCGGCACTGTCCATATCCACAAAGATGATGTCATTGCCCTGACCGCCGAAGACCATCGCCGATTGCGCGGCGGTGCCGTTCCAAGTAACGTTTATGGTATCGTCACCCTGATTACCGTAGATGCTGCCATCGGCGGTACTGGCTGAGATCGAATCGTTGCCGCTGCCGGCGAAGATATCGCCAGTGATTTTGTGCGAGATGTACAGGTTATCGTCGCCGGCTCCCAAGGAGACGTCGCCAACAATAGTGCTGCCGATATATATCGAGTCGTGGCCGGTGCCGACGGTAATGTCACCTGACACATGTGAATTGATATCCAGCGTGTCGTCACCGCCTCCCATATCGATCTCGCCGACCACGTTGCTGTCAAGGGAGACAAAGTCATCGCCGGATCCGGCAAAGATATCGCCGGAGACGTCGGTGCCGACCTTGAAAGTATCGTCACCGGTGCCCAAATCCGCATCACCGGTAAATTCGGCATTGATCAGAATGCTGTCATTCCCGGCACCGCCCACAATGGTGCCAAAAACGGAGCTAATAACGCTGACCGTGTCGTCGCCAGCGCCGAGATTAATTTCACCACGATGCTCAAGGACGCCGAACATTGAATCGTCGCCCTTGTTCAAGTGGATGTCGCCGGTGTAACTGCCGATCACGCTGACGATATCATTGCCCTGACCACCATAGATCGTTGTTGAAGTTTGCGTTTGAGCGGTAATCAGGTCATCGCCCTGATTGCCGTAGACGATGGCGTTTTTCACTGTATTATTGAGATCAATAGTGTCCGCACCGGTGCCCCCGGTCACTGTTGAACTGTTGACACCGCGCAAGGTGATAAGATCGTCACCATCGCCGCCGCTGACCTCCAAGGCGAAATTGCCGATACCGTCAACATCAAGCGTATCGTCGCCGGTGCCACCCATAACCGTGCCGCCCCAATCTTCAGCGGAAATATCGTCGTCGCCCTTGTTGCCCTGGATCATCCCAGTGCCGCCGCTGACTTCGATGGAGTCATTGCCTTGTCCGCCATAGATATTGGCGTCGCCGAAGACGTGAGAAATGTCGTCATTGCCTTCATTGCCATAGGCCAGCAATGTGCCGGTGCCAAGGTCAATGGAATCGTCGCCGGTACCGCCAAATATCGTCGCGGCGCCAAAATTTGTCGCGGTTGCGGTGATCGTATCATCGCCGCCCATGGCGTTGGCTTCAAAAGCCGTGTCGCCACTTAAGGTAATGAAATCGTCAAGGCCCGAGCCATTTACCGTCGTAACCATCTCTTTACCCCCAGGTTATCATTTCGCCAGTATTATGTAAAATTAGCGTTCAATTATCAAGGGCACAAAATACGGCTGCTATTTTACAACAACTTTAGCAAATAGTCCGCTCCGGCGAGCGCGAATATGTCCGCTAAAACCCAGTCACCATGAAAGTTGTAGATTTTGTAGAAGTAACGGGTTTTGGTTCACGCTGACCATTTACTTCCCACCCATGACCAATTGAGTTTGGGTGACGATGGCGGCAAGCTTACCGTCTTCGCGGCTGATCCGAGTTTGCCAAACCATGGTGGTGCGGCCGCGATGAATAGGCGTGCATTCAGCAATTGCTTTCTGACCAACCGGAATGGAAGAGATGAAGTTTGTTTTACTTTCCAAGGTGGTTGTAAAGACGCCTTCGGGTAAATTCAGAATGGTGCCGACACCGCCTAGATTATCCGCCAAGGTCATCACCGCACCGCCATGCAGGATATCGGGCCGGGTGCAGAATTCTGGGCGTACCAGCATTTCTGCCCGCACCAGGTTTTTGTCTGCTTCGGTGTAGACAATCCCCAAATGTTTGGAGAAGGGCAGGGCTTGATCGTTTAGGGCTTTCAGAACATCGTCGCTCATGGTTATCCTCTTAATCTCTTGTTGATTAGGTAATCACGACATCAGCGCGACAGCAATTACCTATCAGGTAATCCAATTCAGCGAGGATATGCAATTGGACATTCGAAATTTTGAACTGACGAACGTCCCAGAGGATTATATTGACAATCCCTATCGATACCTGGCCGCATTGCGAAGCGAGCAGCCGGTGCATCAGATGGCGGATGGCAGCTACCTATTGACACGGCACGACGATCTGACTTCCGTCTATCGCGATCCGACGGCTTGGAGTTCCGATAAGAAAGCCGATTTCAAACCGAAATTCGGCGACAGTCCGCTTTACGAACATCATACCACCTCGGTTGTTTTCACCGATCCGCCGGACCATACCCGAATTCGCAAACTGTTTCAGGCCGCCTTCACCCGGAAGGCTTTGGTGGCGCTGGAACCACGCATTCATGAACTGGTCGATAGCTATCTGGATGAATTGGCCGACAGGGGTGCTATGAACGTAGTTGACGACTTTTCCTTTAAACTGCCGATTGAAGTGGTGCTGGCGATGTTGGGTGTGCCGTCTGACGATCGCGAGCTAATCCGTGGCTGGGCGGTGGCGATATTGACTGCACTGGAGCCTTCCTTGAGCCAACAGCAATCGGATGACGGCAATCGCTCTGTAACAGAGTTCAAATCCTACTTACGCGATCTAGTCGCCTATCGACGTCAAAGACCGACTGACGGTTCAAGTGGCGAAATCCTGACGGCGCTAATGGCAGCGGAAGAAGACGGCGAAAAGTTGAGCGAACTGGAATTGCTGCATCAGTGTATTTTTATGCTCAATGCAGGGCACGAAACCTCCACTAACATGATTTCTCACGGTGTTCATGAGATGTTGCGGAACCCGGATCAGTGTGTGCGCCTGCAGGGCGACCCGGACTTAATTGAACCTTGCGTTGAAGAAATTCTGCGTTACCAACCACCCATCCAAATCAACAATCGCCGATCGACGGTGCCGGTAAGTTTCCGCGAAACTGATTTGCCGGTGGGGACGACCGTGCATCTGATGATCGCCGGCGGCAATCGCGATCCGGAACAGTTTCCCAACCCGGATCGTTTTGACATCGGTCGCCGGCCGAACCGACATTTATCGTTCGCGCTCGGCATTCATACCTGTGCCGGCAATAATCTGGCACGGGTGGAAGCGGTGATTGCATTTCAGAAATTGTTTGACCGGTTTCCGAAATTACAGTTGAAAGCGCCGGCAAGACTTGCCAATCGCATGCGCTTCCGCGAAATTACCGAACTAAAGGTTTCGGTTAAGTGAAAAAGGAACGCCGAAGATGAAGACATCCATTGGCATTGGCGGTTACGCTCATGACGACATAAAAAGCACTGTTGAATTTGTCCAGAAGGCGGACCAACTGGGGGTCACATATGTTTGGTCGGCGGAAGCCTGGGGCCAGGACGCAGTGACCAGCCTGGCCTATCTGGCGGGGCAGACCGAGAATATCAAACTTGGCACCGGCATCATGCAGATTAGTGCTCGGGTGCCCTCAATGACGGCAATGACTGCCATTTCGATGCAACAGATCAGCGATGGCCGCTTTGTGTTGGGTCTTGGCGTTAGCGGTCCGCAAGTGGTTGAAGGTTTGCATGGGGCCGCCTACGCGCAGCCGCTCGGCCGCTTGAAAGAAACCGTCGAAATCCTGCGTATGGCTTTCCGGGGCGAGAAGTTAAAGTATGACGGTCGTCACCATGTCTTGCCCCGCCCTGGTGGAGAAGGGAAGGCGATCCGCCTCGATCACCCGCCGTGTGAAATTCCAATATTTTTAGCGACGTTGGGACCGAAGTCGCTGGAGTTTACTGGCGCCGCTGCCGACGGCTGGTTGGGTACGTCGTTTTCCCCCAATCATGCGGAAGCGCACCTGGATTATATTCGCAAAGGCGCAGCAGCGGCTGGGCGCAACATGGCTGAAATTGAATTAAACGCCGCTGCAACGGTTGCACTAGGCGAAAATGTAGAAGAAATGATTGATGCGCGCCGACCCGGTGTGGCCTTCCAGATGGGGGCGATGGGATCAGCGCAAACAAACTTCTATAACGACGCCTTCAAACGCGCTGGCTACACAGACGAAGCCTTGGAAATTCAACGCCTCTGGATCGCCGGCAAGCGGCAGGAAGCCGCCGCTTGTGTTCCGGATGCCATGGTGACAGAATTTGGTGCAATCGGGACGTCTGAAATGGTGCAGGAGCGTTTCAGAACTTATCGCGACGCCGGGATCACCAGCATCTCCCTGCGCCTTGATGCGCCTGACCGAAAAACACAGATTGCCTGGCTGGAGCAGTGCATGGATCTGATGAATGACGTGTAGCCACCTGGTCACATTCTCATCCGCTCGAAAATGCGAGGGAAGAACATGCTTAGCGAAAACCAATTAGCGCAATATCGTGAAGACGGCTACGTCATCCCCGATTTTCGCTTGCCGGCAGATATGCTGCAGGCGATCCGCGAAACCCATGACCGCTTGGTCGCGCTACGCCCGGAATTCACCGACTATTGCCCCAATGTGTTGGCCTATGATCTGGCGTTTCTAAACTATGCCCGTATTCCTGAAATTGTCGACATGGTGGATCAGGTGATTGGGCCTGACTTTGCGTTGTGGAATTCCAGCTTTTTCGCCAAACCGGCCAAGAACGGGCGGGAGACGCCTTGGCATCAGGACGGTGAATATTGGCCGATCCGCCCTGTTGCAACGTGCACAGTATGGATGGCGATTGATGACAGCACCGTTGAAAACGGTTGCCTGCGGGTGATCCGGGGCTCACACAAGGATCGCCGATTGAAAGCCCACCACACCAATCCAGACCCGAATTTCACCCTAAACCAAGAATTGAGCCCGGATGAATATGACGAGGCCGACGCAGTCGACTTAATATTGGAAGCAGGGCAAATGTCCTTGCATGACGTTTTCCTTTTACACGGCTCCAAGGCCAATATATCGGCGAAGTCGCGGCGTGGCATGACATTGCGCTATATGCCGTTGACCAGTCATTTCAACCGCGAACTGGCGCAACAACAGGCCGAAGATAAAGATCTGTTGATCGGTCACGAGCAGCGTACGCTCTACCTCATGCGCGGCGGCGACATCTGCGGCAAGAACGACTTCCAGATGCGGTCATAATCTAGTTATCAAAACCTACCGATTTGCCATTAGATCACTCGCCATGGTATCATTATTGTCTGGTAGTACAGATTTTTGATTTTCATGTCGGGGGTGGATATGTCGGAATCGAAAAATGACGACGTCCGGACAACGGGGCGAACGGCCTGGGACTTCGGCACGGAAGCGTTACGTATGTTGGGCAAAATTGGGCCAGCGGTGATTATCGTCGGTGGCATTCTGGTCGCCGGTTTCTTTTTCTATCGGGAAGTCACCACTGCGCGATCGGAAGCGGATAAAGATTTACAGGAAAAATTGGATCAGGCGCAAACTCAGCTTATCAGCACCTACAACAATATGGCAAAGATGAGTGAACAGCAGATCAATAATGTCCAGCGTTTATTGCTGTTAAACGAGCAGATTGACAAGGATGTCGAGGCCAGCCGGGACCGGCTGCGTGCGCAAGAGTTGGAAACCACGGATCGGCTTAGGCTTGCGCGGGAAGCCGAAGCGTCGGCGCTGAAAGCCGCCGATGAGGCGCATCGGCAAATCAATTTTTTGACCTCTGAACTCGAAAGCAAAAACAAAGATATCCAGGTTCGATTGTCGGAACTTGGAAAAGTTCGCCGAGAGCTCGATTCCGAAAAAGTTTTGCTGGCGAAGTTGCGCAAGGAACGAGAGGAAGTTTTGCTGGACCGAGCGCAGCAAATCGTTTCGTTGCAAAGTCAGGTCAAGAATTTATCTACGAAAATCACTTCTCCAAATGAAAACCTGGATTTGGCAACCTTGGCGCGTAACCAGGAGCAAGAGCGGCTCCAATCCAGTCGCGATGTCTTGCAAAATTATGCGCGTAATTATGCGGACATTTCTCAGAAAGAATTGAATAAGCTTGTTGGCGTGGTGAGGGAAGATGTTGAAGAAATTATCCGGGATGATATTGGTTACGCGCTGTGGATCGATTGGAAGGACGGGCAATATTTGGCCGGTTATGCCAAAAACGACGCCATTGGAATGGGACCGTATATATTGTTGGATTTTGCCAAAGGTCATGTTGTAGCTGCGAAAAATCGCATTGGCGTATATTTGGTGTCAACGCGAGACACCGATAACTGGTATCGAAAAAAACTTGTTTATTTGCGTGCCACAAATGAAGAAATTTCTGTTGGCTTCGAAGATGACCCAGGTTTGACGGAATGGAACATCTTCGATTTGCAAAAAACCATATTCAAGCATAAATCAGCGCCCAACCTATTGTATGGCGAATATCGCCAACACAATGTACTAAATATCGATAGTCTCAAAAATAAACTTCCGAACATATACAAACAATGGGTAAATTACGAAAACACCTACGGTGGGCCAAGTCAAGTTTTGTCGATGACGGATCGAGCTAAGGATTTTATTCCTGGAAAACTTCCAGGGATCAAGCAAATACCAGATACGTCTGGCCTGCGAGGCGATTTCGAAATTCTGGTAAAAGCTGCGGTCAATGGTGATTTAGATATAATAGGCGATCGGGTTGATGCCAAGTTATCTCGAAGTATTGGGGGGCCGGTCGCAGCGACAATCCTGCGGGACGGTTTCAGGATAGACAAAGTCGTAGATCGCAGTTTTACCGATCGTGGCGGCAAACAGACCGGTCAATTTAATGTCCAAATGTCGACCGAGGGCACGACCGGAGGCGCCAGGCGCATGTCACACCTGACTTTTACCAAACAGGATGATCGTTGGCTGCTGAGCAATTTCAGCGATGGTATCTAGATCAGCCGATCCATATTGTTGAGCGCAATCATAGCGATGGCAAAAAGCGTAATCAGTATGGCAAGCGCGATGACCGCGACGATCCAGGCGCGACCGGACTGGATGTCCTGGCCCCTAAGGTGCTTATTAAATCCGCGTAGGATAAAACCCATTAGCAGAGCGTTGCCAGCAAGGGCTAATAGCTCCACATCATTTTCACCGACCCTCCCGTCGGTTAGCATAACCATAGCGCCGACAAACATGGTGAGAGGGAATTTCGTCATTAGATAGACGCCGTGTCCACCTGCGAGACCTCGGCTCAAGAATGCCAGAGCACTACCAGCGATCAGGGCGATGCCGAATATCCATAGCAACATTACTGATTTGAACCCTAGGCTAAAGATCGCGCAATCGTCAGCACTTTTCGGATAACAATAAAACGCCCTTTCGATTTCATACCACCACAGAAAACCGACCATGGATGCCGCGAACAAAAACAAATACGAAAAAAACACAATAGATCGCAAAAGGAGGCCTTCCGAATCTGCGAATTCAAAATTTATCAATGGCAAGGAAGTTTAAAGAACAATTTTACGAACACCAGCAAATTTACCGTTGCAGATGTTCCAAATAGTAATCCATTCGGATGATATTGGATTTACCTAATATCAGTGTTAGTGTTCAATACGATGCGAATGCGGTAATTTTTCACCTCAGGGGGTGTGTGTGAGTTTAGGCAGTATTCTTGTTGCCAAAGGGTTGGTGTCGAAAGAAGACATTCAACGCGGCATTGAATATCAACGTGAACATGGTGGTCGCTTTGGCGATAACCTCGTCGCCATCGGTGCCATCGAAGCCGAACAAATCGAAGCCGTCCTAAATGATGTGCCGGATGCGCCCCGTAATCTGGAAGAAACCGGCATTGATCCTATGAGCTTGCTGCAAATCATGCTCAAGGGCATGTTCACGGAAAATCTCGAAACTGTTGCTAGACTAGCAGAAGCGATGATGCTGAATAGCGCCGTTCTCAAACCATTGATGGAAGAAGCACTGGATCGTAAATGGGTGGAAGCGGTCGGTCAATCGAGCACCGGGGTCGGATCGCTAGGTGAAACGCGTTATTCGCTCAGTAAAGAGGGGCGCATTTGGGTCGGCGAAGCGATGGAACAGAACCAGTATTTTGGTCCGGCGCCGGTGCCCTTGGTAGCTTTTCAGGAACGCATTTTGTTACAGCGTATGACCAATGAATGGATCAGTCGGCCAATCATGCAAGGGGCCTTCGAAGAGCTTGTGATGCCAGATCGATTTGTAAGTCGTCTGGGGCCAGCAATTAACTCCGGCACGGCCCTCCTAATCTATGGCCCCGCCGGCAACGGCAAAACAACGATTGCAGAAATTGTCGGGAAAATATTCGAGAACGTCATCTATGTTCCTCATTGTTTTGACGTTGACGGGCAGATCATTAAAGTCTTCGATCCCAGTATCCACAAAGTGATTGACGAACAAACCGAAGGTGAAGATGGTGCACGCAGTTTGCGACGCGATACCCTCGACAAGCGCTGGGTGCCCTGTTATCGACCCCTCGTTATCACGGGTGGCGAACTGACGGTTGAGATGCTGGATCTCAAGTTTAATGAGATAGCTAAGTTTTATGACGCGCCGATGCATATCAAGGCGTTGAACGGGACTTTCCTGATCGACGATTTTGGCCGTCAACGCGCTTCGCCTGAAGATATCCTTAATCGGTGGATCGTGCCGCTCAACAGTCGGGTCGATTACCTCAGCTTACATACGGGCAAAAACTTTCAATTGCCGTTTGATGAACTGGTTATATTTTCCACCAATTTAAAGCCGAGCGATTTGATGGACCCAGCCTTTCAACGCCGCATCAATTACAAACTGGAGACGATTGCACCCTCGGAAGAACTCTTCCGTGACGTTTTTCATAATGTTGCCCTGAGCAAGGGCTTGGAATTGACCGAGGACGTTTATCGTCAAGTCATGGAAGGTATTCGCGCAAACGGGGCTCCATTGGCCTATTTCCAGCCAAACTTCATCGTTGATCAAGTGCTCGCGTCTTGTAAATTCGAAGGCATGGAACCGCAATTCACTTCAGAAAATATTGAAGATGCGATGTTGAACCTATTCATCGATGACGACGATATGTAAATCGACGATATTTTTCGACTAACTTAACGCCGGCATCTAGATGTGTTTTCGCTCTAAAACTATGCCGCTTTTACCTTCTGCAGGAAACCATCGATTTCCGCTCTTAGCATTTCCGTTTGCTGCGAGACCTCGTCGGTGGATTGCCGTACCGTACGAGTGGCTTCCCCGCTCAGTTCGGCCGCCTGGCTGACGCGGGCGATTTCGCTGCTCATTTGCTGCGCCCCTTCAGCCGCACGTTGCGTATTTCCGGCAATCTCACCGGTCGAGGCACGTTGCTCCTCAATCGCCGCAGCAACACCGCTGGCGACATTTTCCATTTCACTGATCCGGCTCATGATCTCCTGGATCGCCGCAACAGTTTCTTTGGTGATTATTTGGATGCCTTGGACTTGCGATGATATTTCTTCAATCGCACCGCCGGTCTGGCTGGCAAGATTTTTCACTTCGTTTGCGACGACAGCAAACCCCCTACCGGCTTCCCCGGCACGTGCCGCTTCAATGGTGGCGTTCAAGGCCAGCAGATTTGTCTGCTCGGCAATGTCATTGATGATGCCAATGACTTCGCCGACTTTTTCTGCCGCTTGTGCCATCGATTGAATTTTCTCATCGCCGACTTTTGCCGTTTCCACGGCTTTGGCGGCCATGGTACTGGAGTTCGCGACTTGTTCCGCGATCTCGTTTATCGAGGCAGACAATTCTTCTGCGGCGCCGGCGACGGTAGCAATATTTTCGGATGTATTGTCGGCCAAGCCTGCAACACTGTTGGCCAAATTGCCGGTGTCGTTGACGGCATCGGTCATTTGATCGGATTTGCTCTGCATTTCCACGATAACCGTTGATACCGACTCGAGGGCTGCATTCGCCTTGCTGTCGAATTCGCTGCTCCAGGCCTCGATCTGCTGCGCGCGCGCAGCTTGTTCCAACTGTTCCTGCTCTTTTTCTTCCGCTAGGCGTTGGTTTTCGACGAGCTGATCTTTGAAATTACTCAAGGCTTTGGTGATCCGTCCAAAAACATTGTTGCTGTTCATCGGTGGGATGACGGTATCCAGATTACCAGCAGAAATTTCCGCCATCACCTCGGTAATTCTGCCAAGAGGTCTGGTTATGCCGCGACCGAAAAACAGACCGAAAATGGCACTCAACACAATGATACCAAAAGTGATCACGGTTAGCCATATTGCCAGTTCCTTGACTGGCGCGGATACTTCTGCTGCGCTCATTTCTGCCATTACCGCCCATTTAGTGCCCATGAATTCCATTGGCAGATAGGCAGACAAAACCGACACGCCGTGATAATCGGATGTAGTGTCAACACCCGTATTACCGGCGAGTGCGAGGGTAACTGTAGTGGTATCGACCCGAACTTTCAAAATTGTCGATTCCTCGGAAAATCGTGAATCATTTCTCATTAAGAAATCTTCACCAACAATGTAGGTTTCGCCGGTTTCTCCCAGACCGTCGTTTGCTTGCATAACATTGTTGATCCGACTAATTGGCATTTGGAAGGCGAGAACTCCGACCCGCGTACCATCGGATTTGAAAACCGGCGCGGCAATGAAACTTGCCGGCGCTCCATGACTGGGCGAATAGGGTTTGAAGTCATCGAAGACAAATTTACCGGCTGCTGCTGCAGCGGAGGATTGGAAAACGCGACCCAAGCCTGTGTCTTTGTATTTTCCGGATTTTAGATTTGTTGCGTAATCGAGCTCTTTGAAAACGGTATAAACGAGATTGCCGGCGTTATCGAAAAGGAAGATGTCATAATAGTCCCGGGCTTGCAGCATATCCCGCATCCAGGGATGATATTTACCATGGGTCTTGCTGTAGCGTGAACCATCCGGCGCCAAGTCCAGTTTTTCTTTCTCGCCGGTTGGGTGTGGGTTATCGGCAATGTAAAGTTTCTGCAATTTTTCCGACTGCCCACTTTCCAGTTCGCCCCATGCTTCGGAAAACTCGACGATCATTTGTGCGATCAACGGATTGCCGGATTGGATTCGAAGGTCTTCTTCGATGGAACCCAAATAATTCTGTAGAGAGCGGGATTTCGCGGCTGCGAGTGCGAGTAATTTTTCAGACTCGACTTTCTCGAGATTCGATTGCGCGAGAAAGAACGACGTGAGGCCGACAGCGAGTGCTGCGAACACGCCAATAAACGTCATTGAAATTGGGAGAACATGCTGCAAGCGGTAATTGGTCAGTAAACTCATTATGCATTCCATCTTAAATCGGTGTGACTAATATAGACCCATGTATAGATCGGAATATATTAAGGTAAAATTAACGTCGAAAATTTGTTGACAAATGAAGACGAATATAGTTCGAGGCACTTTGTCTGAAGTATTTGTTATTTATTTCAATCCATTAGATCTAATATTAATTGCATTCTATTGTTGACGACGATGTCGCTGGCCCAGAAATTTGGATATTTGTTCGTCGCAATGAAAGCGGACTATAGCGATTGGCGGCTATTAATTCGCCTGATCTCAAATATAAGGTAGCTTATATATCTTTGGCGTTTCGCAATGGTATGTTAATGGCGTGACATAGATTGTAAGTTTTAGTGTTGAGGTCAATTTTTCATGAAGCAGTTGGAAGATGTCCAGAAGGTCAATCTGGAAAATCTGCAACAAGCGTTTGTCAATGGCGACACGCGTGTCGGCGGCTATCCAACCCGATTGATGATCGAACCAACCAATGTTTGCGATCTGAAATGCCCTTACTGTCCAACCGGTACGGGGACCATGAAACGTGCCAATGGATTTTTGAGTTTTGAGAACTTCAAAAAATCCGTTGACAATTTGATGCCATATTTGACGACCGTTGTGACCTGGAATTACGGCGAGCCGTTCCTGAACAAAAATTTAAACCGGATGTTCCGTTATGCGGCCGATCAGGGATTGAGCACAGTTTGCAGCACCAATGGTCATCCTCTTCATCACCATTTCCCCGATGGCATCCAACCGATCCTCGATAGTGGTTTGGATCGCTTGATGATCTCCATCGATGGAGCGACAGCGGCAACGCACGAGAAATACCGTGTCGGCTCGAAACTCGATCCGGTACTGAAGGGGTTGCGTTATTTGATTGAAGAGCGCGACCGACAGGGGCGTAATACGCCACATGTGGATATGCAATTCATCGTCTTCAAACATAACGAAAACGAAGTCCCGGCAATTGTCGATTTGGCAAAAGATATCGGCGTCGACAGCCTGTCGCTGAAATCTGCGAACTTGACCATGTCCGACATCATGCTGACGGATATGGACGCCGACAAGGCGCGCGAAGCGTTGAAAAAACGGGTCGTAGAATCCTTACCCAGCGACGCTAAACATTCCCGTTATGACGAAGATGGAAACATTATCGGTTTGCCGGAAAAGGGCTGTGCACGGCTCTATGAGATGGTGGTGGTGAACTGGGATGGCTCCGTGTCCCCATGTTGTTACGATTTCAACAGTCGATTTGAACTCGGCAATGCATTTCAGGACGATTTGAAGAATATCTGGAACGGGCCTAACTATGCTGACTTGCGCGCAAAAGTGTCGCAATCACGGCAGCTTGTTCCAATGTGTAGTGTCTGCACCTATGGCGCAGGTTCTATTCGCGACCGTATGGTCGTCGGCAAAGAAGATTATTGATTAAAATATGACGAACCGGATGTTGTCGATTGCTGGCTTGTACCGTTATTGATTAAGCGCTAGTAAATATGACCGATCATTATAGTAAATTGAGGGCAATGTTATGAAACCGTTTCGTTTAACGACAGCTTTATTGGGATTTTTGTCGGCCGTGTTTACGGCGCCGTTTGCAGTACAGGCGGCAGAAGAGATCAAATTGGAAGCAACCGCGACTTGGGAAAGCAGCGGCAGTCTTTATTTAGTGGGTGAACAACAGGCGATGTTTGTTGGCGGCCTGAACGGTGTAATGTTTGTCCATGACGGTAGTGGCACCTTAAACGCCGCTAGTATTTCTTGCCCTGGTATGATTGACATTGACTTGGAAACCGGCTTAGCGGCAGGTTCAGGGCGCTGTATCGTCACCGGTGTTGCCGGCGACCGCGTATTTGCTCAGTGGAACTGCGTCGGTATTGCGATGGTAGGCTGTGAGGGTAATTTTGTCTTGATCGGCGGTACTGGACGCTTCCAGGGGGTCACCGGCGGGGGTCCAATGATACTACGCAGCGCGCTCGGCTCCTTGACTGCCGATTTGGCCTCGGGTGACGTTCGCAGCATTGGTCTTGGTCTTGCCGTCTGGCCGGACCTGACTTTGAAACTACCATAAAAAGCATCTTATTTTACCGCTTGCCACCAGAGGGTAGTTCGGTTCGGCGCGTTGACGTCAACGATTTCGCCGAACCGAGGGGTGAAAAGGTCAATCTTGGCTTTCTCAACCGCTATAAGGGCGCGTTTGATCGGCTCATCCCAGTCGTGAAAGGCCTTGTTGAGCGTCGCCCAATGTACTCCCAGCATGTGGCGGCCTTGCACGCCTAGATGTGCATTGATTGCGTCCTCCGAACTCATATGTATATCCAGCCAGGAAGCGTCCGGGCCATAAGCTCCAATTTTGATGATACTCAAATCGAACGGTCCGAGGTCGAGTCCGATCTTCTGAAAATGATCACCATAACCGGTATCGCCGCTATAAAAGACGCGGCGTTCTGGCCCGATGATTGACCGGGACGACCAGAAGGTCTTTTTGTAGTCGAAAAATTCCCGGCCGGAATAATGCTTGGCCGGGGTGCTGACAATTTTCACGCCGGCCACAGTTTCCGAATGCCACCAGTCCAATTCAACGATTTGATTGTCTGCTACCTGCCATTCCTCCAGATGCGCCCCAACACCAAGCGGGACGAAAAACCGGCTGCCTTGGCGTGCCAGATGTTGGACCGTCGCCATATCGAGATGATCGTAGTGGTCGTGAGAAATCATCACTGCGTCGATTTTTGGCAAATCGAATAAGGCAATAGGAGCGGAGTGAAAGCGCTTCGGCCCAACTCCTTGGACCGGCGAGGCATAGTCTGAAAAAATCGGATCAACCAGTAACCGTAGGCCGTCCAACTCCAAATAAACGCTGGTATGACCAAGCCAGATTGCGCGCAGTCCAGGCAGTGGCTTGGCTTGTATGGTTTCGGGCGCGATCTGGTCGACCGGTATAGCACTGTTCGGTTCGCGCTATTGTTCGCCAAATATCTGCTCCACCAGATAGTCCCAATATAGCGCGGCAGTGGCCTCGCTTTGCGGCACTATGTTGACGAAGCCACCGTCGCGATATTGTATCGAAGCTTGCGCTTTCGCCAGTTGCGCACCGGTCACATTGCTGCCAAATGCAGGCCACAGCTTCAGGAATATCGCCCCACCGAGCTCAATAACGACGATGCCGAACGCCAGCCATTTCAACCAACGCCTTTTTTCTGTACTTCATTCGCTATCCCCGTAAGCATGTCTCGGTGCCATCGAAGCATCCGCCGAAATTCTTATACTAAAATTAAATCTCGAAATCTAAACGCGCTTGTTATTCCGTCTCTGTCATTAATAGGAAATTGTTTCTATAAAGAATAGCAACATGATCAGTTATTTGAACGGAGTCCCAAATTGGCCGACGTCGCATCCTCTACCACACCGTCGATCGTCGCGCATTTGAAACGCGACGAAGCCGGACAGCCATATCTTGAAGGAAGCCGTTGCACCGCATGTAATCACGTCTATGTGGGTGCCCGCGACGTCTGTGCGGGCTGTTATGCGCGTGGACAGATGGCGCCGGTGCAATTGGCGGAAACCGGCAAGCTTTATACTTATGCAATTGTCCATCGAAGTTTCCCCGGTGTCGAAACCCCATTTGTTGACGTTATTGTCGATCTGGATGACGGCAGCTACATCAAAGGTATCTTAAAGGATGTCGACGCCGACCCGGACAAACTGCGCTTCGATATGCCGGTAAAAATTGACTATCGCGAAGTGGTGCCGCCGGGCAGCAACGAAAAATACCTGGCCTATTTTTTTGTCCCGGATGGGGATTAGAGATTTGAGTGCCGCTGCCTTAACGTGTTTATCGAGACAGGAGAAATAAAATGAGTGATGTCTATGTCGTCGGGATCGATATGATCAAATTTGGCCGCTATCCGGATCGGACGGTGCCCGGCCTGGCGGCGGACGCGGCGTTGCTAGCCCTCGAAGATGCTGGCTTGACGATCGATCAGATGCAGGCACTTTATTGCGGCAATCTGGGTCAGGCCGGGGGCATGGTCGGACAGCGGATGTTGGAAGAGATAGGCCAGACCGGTATTCCGGTGGTCAATGTCGCCAATGCTTGTGCCACCGGTGCCACCGCCTTCCGCGATGCCTGGATGTCGATCAAAGCCGGTGTCTATGACATGGTCTTGGCGGTTGGCGTCGAACAGATGGGGAAAGGCCTGCTAGGCAGCGGCAACAAAGGCTTTTCCACTGAAGGGGTCTTAGGTTCTGGCACCATGCCGACCATGTTCGCCCAGATCGGCGTTGAGCATACTCGGAAATATGGTACTAGTTTTGAACAGTTTGCCAAGGTTTCGGTCAAAAACCATCATCACTCGACCATGAACCCGAAATCGATGTATCGCATCGAAACCCCGTTAGATGAAGTGATGAATGCGGAAATGATCTCCTATCCGAATACCAAACTGATGTGTTCGGTCAATGTCGATGGTTCGGCGGCGGCGGTTCTAACTTCGGAAGCGACCGCAAAGCGGCTGGGCCTGATGGACCGGGCGGTCCGCGTACGGGCTTCGGAAATGAGCAGCAATCCGTTCGCAGCGCGGCAATTGGCGATGCCGGATTTCTCCGCCGCCACGCGATTGGCGGTCCAGAATGCTTACGAGCGCGCCGGGGTTGGCCCGGATGATATCGATCTGGTCGAATTGCACGATTGTTTCGCCACAGCGGAGCTGGTGCACTACGAGAATCTCGGCCTTTGTGGTGAAGGGGAGGCGGGCCCGTTTATCGATGCCGGCGCCACGGCCCTGGGCGGCAAAGTGCCGGTCAATGTTTCTGGCGGCTTGCTCTCGAAGGGCCATCCATTGGGTGCGACCGGGATCGCCAATATCTATGAAGTCAGCACGCATCTGCGTGGTGAAGCCGGTGACCGTCAAGTCGACGGTGCTCGTCTTGGCCTCACCCACGTCGTCGGTGGCGGCCCCGGCATGGGTACCGCCTGCGCTATCCACATATTGGAAAAGGTGTGAATGTAGGTTCGATCTATCGATTTCGCTGACATTGAAGCCTTTGATGGTGCTCCGGTAGTATTTATGCCAGATCCTTAAAGCGGATGATGCGATTTTGCCCCGGGGACCAGAGGGCGCCTTGAAATGCCTGCACAAGATCGGTGAGGGACAGGTTTCTGGCCAGCAGATATTCGCTCATGGCATCGTAACAATCGGCCAACCGATAGGATGGGATCTTCGGGTTCATGTGATGAAGATGATGATAGCCGACATTACCAAAGACCCATTGGAGCGGCGCCGGTGCTTGAAAACTGGAACAACCGAACTGGCAGGCTTCTTCAAATCCCCAGTCTTTGCTGGCGTACCAGCGGACGGCCGGTGACTGATGTTGCACCAGGAAAATTGCGACGCCGATCACGCCGGCGATATACCAGATCGGTAAAAAAACGATGATTGTCTTGGGGCCACCAAAATGACACAGCAATCCGCCGTAAAAAAGACCTAAGCAGATATTGTGCTGCAACACGCTGCGCTTCGAGCCTTTGTCATTGTTCATTGATATCCGGCAACGGATTAGGAAATAGAGAAACGGTGCGATGGCAATCAAATAGAAGGGATGGCGTTGGACCCGGTATAGCAGTTTGTCTCTTCGTCCAAGGGCTTCATATTCGTCGGTCGTGAGAAGCAGGATGTCTCCGTTGGTGCGCTGATCGATCTTGGCGAAATGGCCGTGATGGGCATTATGCTCACGACGCCAGCTTTCGAACGGGACCAACGTGAACAGCGAACAAAGGCGCCCAGCGGTAATATTGGCGCGGCGCGATTTGAACAACGATCCATGTCCGGCGTCATGCTGCAGGATTAGAGTTTTGACAAACAACAACGCCGCTAACAGATAGATCGGCAGGATCAACAAGCCTTCCAGGCTCAACAGCGATGCGACAGCGATCACGTATCCAGCGAGCGCAAGAGTGATATGCTTTCCCCCCTGGACAGCGTCAGGCACCGCGAATTTCGACAACCTTCCCCGCAACATCATTTCCCATCCAAAAGAACTGGCATGATTGTTTATCTGGTAGCCTTCACGTACTAGTTATATACGAAGTTCCTCATACGCGTTCAATCATGTTTTCTCGGCGATTAGCTTGACCAAAAGAACAAATCATGAACATATAATCTCATGATCGTTTCATGGATGATATTGAATGAGCTATGTGGAATTGCAGGTCACCAGTAATTTCAGTTTTCTGCGCGGTGGCTCCCATGGGGAGGAGTTGGCGCTGACGGCAGCAGCTTATGGTATGCCGGCGATTGGCATTACTGATATCAACAGTCTGGCCGGTGTCGTCCGTCTGCATGCGGCGGCAAAGGAGGCCGGTGTCAAACCCCTGATCGGGGCACGGCTGGAGCTGCGGCGCGGGAGTGACGAAAGGAAATATCCTGCGCTGTCCTTGCTTTGTTACCCAACCGACCGGGCCGCTTATGGGCGGCTCTCGACGTTGCTGACTTTGGGCAAGCGGCGAGCGGAGAAGGGAGCCTGTCATCTGATCCTGGATGATGTCTTCACTTATGACGAAGGGCAGATCTTTATTGCCGTGCCGCCGTTGGAATTAAACGCGTTGAAGCCCGATGGTGCCTTCGCTGCACAATTGAAAACATTGGCCAGACGTTGGCGCGGGCGCTGTTATCTGGCCGCCAGCTTTCGTTATCGTGGCGACGATCGCCGTCGCCTCAAGCTGCTAGCGGCATTGGCGCAGCAATCGGGCGCCTACTTGGTGGCGACCAACGATGTGCATTATCATGTCCCCGCTAGGCGGCCGCTGCAGGATGTGCTGACCTGCATCCGCGAACATTGCACCATTCACGACGCCGGCTTTCGTCTCGCCGCCAATGCGGAACGGCATCTGAAATCAGCAGCCGAGATGGACCGCCTGTTCGCCGATTATCCGGACGCGATCCGGCGCACCAGCAAGATTGCGGCATGCATCGACTTCGATCTGGAGCAGCTGCGGTATGATTATCCGACCGATCCGGTAGCCGGCGACGATCTGCCGCAAGAGGCGTTGATCCGCTTGACCTGGGTTGGTGCTGCGCGGCGCTATGGCGATGAGGTGCCGGCCAAGGTGGCGACGCAGCTGGAACATGAATTGAAGCTGATCGGGGAATTGGCTTACGCACCTTATTTCCTGACCGTCTATGACATCGTTCGTTTTGCCCGGTCAGAAGGGATTCTGTGTCAGGGGCGCGGTTCGGCGGCCAATTCGGCGGTCTGTTATTGCTTGGGAATTACTGCCGTTGACCCCAGTCGCCTGGATCTTTTGTTCGAACGTTTCATCAGTGCCGAGCGCAATGAGCCGCCGGATATCGACGTTGACTTTGAACATGAACGCCGGGAAGAGGTGATCCAGTATATCTACGCCAAATATGGTCGCCATCGCGCCGGTATCGCTGCCACAGTGATCCGCTATCGTTCCAAAAGCGCTATTCGTGAAGTCGGCAAGGCGCTTGGTCTATCGCTCGATATGGTGGGTTTGCTGGCCAGCAATGTCTGGGGTTGGCGCAACGATGACGCCGGCGAGGATAAGCTGGAGGAGATCGGTCTCGACCGCAGCGATAAGAACTTGATGATGGCGATTGAACTGGCCAATCAGATACGGGGTTTTCCCCGTCATCTCTCGCAACATGTCGGCGGTTTTATCATCACCGATGGACCGTTAAGCGAGCTGGTGCCGATCGAAAATGCGGCGATGGAGGATCGCACTTTCATTGAGTGGGACAAGGACGATCTCGATGCGCTGGGAATTCTAAAGATCGATGTGCTGGGTCTCGGCATGCTGACCTGCATCCGCAAATGTTTCGACCTGATCGAGGCCCATCACGGTAAACGCTTCACGCTCGCAACCGTGCCGGCGGAAGAGGAGGCGGTCTATGACATGCTCTGCCTGGGCGATAGCGTCGGCGTCTTCCAGGTTGAAAGCCGAGCCCAGATGACCATGCTGCCACGCCTCAGGCCGCGCGATTTTTACGATCTGGTGATCGAGGTGGCGATTGTCCGCCCCGGTCCGATCCAGGGCGACATGGTGCATCCCTATCTGCGCCGCCGGGCCGGGGAAGAGCCGGTGGAGTTCCCCTCAGAAGCGCTGGAGCGGGTCTTGGGTAAGACTTTAGGCGTGCCACTTTTTCAGGAGCAGGCGATGCAGATCGCCATTGTAGCCGCCGGCTTCACGCCGTCAGAAGCCGACAAGCTGCGTCGCGCCATGGCCACCTTCCGCCGCACCGGCACAATCCAGAACTTCCATCAGAAGATGATCGACGGCATGACCGAACGCGGTTACGAGGAAGATTTCGCCGAACGCTGTTTTCGCCAGATCGAAGGTTTTGGTGAATATGGTTTCCCGGAAAGCCACGCCGCCAGTTTCGCCCTGCTGGTCTATGTCTCAGCCTGGTTGAAGCGGTTTTATCCCGCCGCTTTCGCCTGTGGCCTGTTGAACAGTCAGCCCATGGGCTTCTACGCCCCGGCGCAAATCGTCCGCGACGCCCGCGAACATGGCGTCACTGTGTTGCCGCCGGATGTCAATGCATCAGCTTGGGATAGTGGCTTGGAAAATGTATCCTCTCAACTTTCGCGGCCCATCCCCCCGACCGTCATTCCCACAACTTCTCCCGTCACCCCTGCCGCTTCTCACGTCACCCCTGTGCAGGCAGGGGGTCATGGTGCGACCGGGGGCAATCCTTCGACGTCGACCAATCCGACGATGGATTCCCGCCTACGTAGGAATGACGCGAAGGTGGGGCCGGGTGAAATCGCGCTCCGTCTTGGTTTCCGACAGATCAAAGGCTTCAAGGAAGCCGAAGCGGAGAAGTTGTTGAGCGCGCGGCAGGGCGGCTACGAAACCCTGCAAGCGCTCTGGCAGCGCGCCGGCCTTGAAGGCAAAAGCTTGGAACGTTTGGCCAATGCGGACGCCTGGCGCTCCGTTGGTCTTGACCGCCGGCAAGCACTCTGGGCCTTGAAGGGACTAAAGGAAGCGCCATTACCGCTTTTTGCGGCAGCTGGCGTGGAGGGGGCGGCGAATTTTCAAAACGAACCTGTTGCCAAACTGCCGGCGCTGCGTTTAGGGGAGCATGTGGTGGAAGATTATGTCAGCCTGCGCCTGTCGCTGAAGGAACATCCGCTCACGCTGTTACGTCGCCGCCTCGGCCGCATGGGCGCGGTCTTGAATGAGGAATTGAAGATTTTACCGGATCGCGCCCGGGTTACCGTTGCCGGTCTAGTGCTGGCCCGGCAACGTCCCGGTACCGCCAAGGGCGTCATCTTTGCCACCCTGGAAGATGAAACCGGGGTCGCCAATGTCGTCGTTTGGCCGGATACTTTCGAGACCTATCGCCGTAGCGTCGTCAGCGCCCGCCTGATGTTAGTAAAGGGCGAATTGCAGCGCGAAGGCATCGTCATCCATGTCATCGCGAAGGAGGTGATTGACCTCTCCAGCGACCTCGACCAGCTTGCCGCTCTCGACCACCCGGCAGATGCCACCGCTTTATTGGGCGCTACTCCCAACCACTCCGCAGCGCGGTCCAACCGCCACCCCCGTAACGTAGCTCTCATTCACGGCACTCCATCTGTGAACCGCATCAAACCAAAAAGCCGGGATTTCCATTGATGCTCAACCTTAGTCCACCACATCGTCACACGGCCGAGTCTATTTCTGAAACAGATTCCTGCCTACGCAACAATGACAGGATAGAAAGCAGGAATGATGGCGTTGTAAGAAAATGCTCTATCCGCTCGTCTTCGCGTGCCTCGGCAAGTGATCCACCAACTCGATCCACGGCAAACGCTCGCCGTCGAAGACGTGGAAGGACGGCGCGAAGTCGGCGGAATTTTCTAGGCTGGCGGCGTAGAGGTGGATTTCGTGGCCGAAGCGTTCGGCTTCATAGGCCATCGGGGTGCCGCAGTTATCACAGAAATGCCGGCGTATTCCAGGTGAGGAATTGAACACTTTTGGGGTTGCGCCGGTCCAGCTAAAATTTTCCCAGGAAACGCCGAAATAAGTTGTGAAGGGCGCCGAGCAGTTGCGCCGGCAGCTTTCGCAATGACAATGGCCGCGCCAGTTCTCAGCCCCTTCATATTGGTAAGTCACCGCACCGCAGAGGCAATGGCCTCGTTTGCTGGTCATGATGTCCGCTCCAGTTCCACCGTCGATATTGCCGCCCATTCCTGCCGCATCCATTCAACGCAGGCAATAGCTTGTTCAAACAAAGAATATTTACAACCTTCGCCATAATCCAGATTGGGGATAAATTCCGTGCTAACCTGGCGCAAAGGACTGTCGGCGCGGCCGGCGTGATGGCGGAACAGTTGCCGCATCACTTCTTTCCATGGTTCCAGTTCGCTTTCGTCCCAGTCAGCATGGTATTCACCGGGCTTCGGTTTGACAAAAGGATATTGGATACCGCGCCCGGCGACGCCATTTTCATCGACCGCCATGAAATTGCGTGGATTGTTAGGAATAGCAGCACGAGCATGGCAATGGGTGATCCAATTGGCCTGGATCCATTGGCCGCAGACATGACCGTCAGTGAAAGGGTCGAGAATCAGCTGGCCCGCCGCCACGTCTTCACGTATGCCACTGATATCTTGTTCTTCGGGATGATCAATCTTGAAGATGACGTGGGAATGATCAAGCGTCATGTGAAACGGCAGGCCGCGTTCGATCGCCAGCTCGCCAACCTCAGCGACGCGGCGGAAATCCTCCGACCACATATTCACATGTACTTCCAAACAGGGTGTAACGCGGGTTTTCGTGCCCAGTTCTAAACCGCGTTCATAAAAATTGACGACTTCTTCATTACTAGCTAGTTGGCCGTCGCTGCGGTGGTTTAATATTTGCACATTATGCACGCGGGAGCGGAGCCGGCGGCCCACTTCCAGATTGTGCGCGAACAGCTCCTCGTCCCGTCCGACCGCATAAAACCAACCACCGGCATGCACTGGTAAATCGTATTTTGCACTTGCCGCCAGAAAATCATCAATCTCGTGCGGGTCCGGCATTTAATCAACATAGTCGAACATTCCGGCTTCGCGTACCATGGCAAAACGGGTGTCGATATCCGGCATCGGGTCTTCGTGGGTATGTTTGATACCGTTGCTCTGAATGCCAAATTCAAGCGTCGTCGCCATGTTGTGCCCTTCCGATCAGACTCCATCTAATACCGGTATACGTCCCATCGGCAAGGTACAATAAATTTCCTCATCCCGGAGATCGACAGCATACGGGGATGACTGTCGAACACCGAACCTGGATCACACCGGCGAAATTGCTTTGATATGCTAAATTAGGAATCTGTCGGCCAAGTTGTGCCCATCAAACTAACCCTTGCCCGCTGTCTCATAACTCATTCGAGCTGTTGCTTCTCACCTTTGCGGAAAGGGCTGAGATCGGCCAAATAGTCGATGCCTTCGCGGACTTCTCGGCGCTCGTGTTCCAGGTAATCGGCGACGGCGCGGCGGAAGCCGGCATGTTCGATCCAGTGGGCCGAGCGGATCGGGACCGGCATGTAGCCTCGGGCGATTTTGTGGGGGCCTTGTGCACCGGCCTCAACTCGTGCCAGGCCATGCCGGATGGCATAGTCAATAGCCTGATAATAACAGGTCTCGAAATGCAGGAAGCGATGATCCTCGACACAACCCCAATAGCGGCCATAAAGCGTGTCACTGGAAGTGAAGTTGATGGCGCCGGCGATATAATGTCCCCGACGCTTGCACATGAAGAGCACAATCTTATCCGCCATGCTGTCCCCAATCAAAGAGAAGAACAGCCGATTAAAATAGGGGGCGCCATTTGCGGGAGCCGGTATCGACGTAGAACTGGTAGAAGGCATCCCAGTGATCTTCGGTAATTTGTGCGCCGGAGAGGATCTCGATCTCGATCTCACCAGCCAACGCTTCTCGGCGTTCCTTGCGGATTGTCTTGCGCTTGCGGGAGGAGAGCTGTTCGAGGAAATCGTCAAAGTTTGCATAACCATCGTTCAGCCAATGAAACTGTTGGTCGTTGCGTTGCAAGAAGCCGGCGGCAGCGAGGTCGGCCCATTCGTCTTCCTCACAGAAATTCACATGCAGGCCGGAGACGCCATAATGTTGGACTGTAGAGACCAAGCCGGCGATTAGGGATTGCCGGGCGTCAGCTTCGTCGGGCCCAGGCCGGGTCAGCAAACGCGGTCCAGTGGCGGGCGTGAACGGACTGGCAACCAACAGTTTGGGATAATAACTGCCGCCGGCCCGCTCCAGCGCATCGGCCCAACCATAGTCGAAGATATATTCTCCCCGGCTGTGGCTTTTTAAGTAAAGCGGCGCGCAGGCGGTCAAGATGCCGCTTTCATCCTCAATCATCAAATGACTGGGCCCCCAACCGTTGCCTGGTGCACAGCTGCCCGATAGCTCGCAAGCGTTTAGCCAGGCATGGCTGACAAAGGGATTGTCATTGCCGGCACAGGCATCCCAGGCTGCTGCGTCCACTTCAGATATTTTGTTGCTGATCTTGGCGGTGACGATTTCATCGTTCACGGTTGGGGACCTTTAAAGCGTCCTGCCACGGTCAGGATATTTCGAAGATCGCGTCGACTTCCACTGGCACGCCCATCGGCAAAGCATTCGCGCCAACCGCAAAACGTGCATGGCGGCCGGCGTCGCCAAAGACTTCGACCATCAGATCGGAGGCGCCATTGATCACTGCAGGTTGCTGGCCGAAACCGGCTTCACATTGTACGAAACCACCTAATTTGACGCAGCGGACAACCCGATCCAGGTCACCATCGCATGCAGCTTTCACCGCGGCGATGATGTTAAGGGCGCAGATTCGGGCGACGGCCGCGCCTTCTTCGACGCTCAGATCTTTGCCAACCAGTCCACTATGTTCGATCTTGCCGTTGACGAACGGTACCTGGCCGGAGACAAAAACCATATTGCCGCTGATCACATAGGGCACATAGTTCGCTGCCGGTATTGCAAGGTCAGGTATGGTAATGCCCGCTGCGTCTAGTCTTTTTTCAACTGTTCCTGTCATCTTTCATCCTTTCTTATCATCATCCACCCGGTCTACCGCCGGCGCCACCACCAAGTTTGATGGCGATATTTTTGGTTTGCGTATAGTTCTGTAACGCTTCTTGGCCTTTTTCCCGACCATAACCAGATCGCTTCATGCCGCCAAATGGCGTTTCGATGCCGCCGGCGAACCATTCATTGACAAAGACTTGACCGGCGATCAGGCGATCGGCGGTCCAATGCGCCTTCTCCAGATCTTTCGTATAGACCCCGGCACAAAGGCCAAAGTCGGTGCCATTGGCGAGTTGAATCGCTTCCTCCGGTTCTTCAAAAGGTAGGATCGAGAGGACCGGACCGAAGACTTCTTCGCGGGCCACATGCATATCTGGGGTTACCTTGGTCAAGACCGTCGGTTGCATGAAATGACCGGTTAGGCCGTCGGCACGGCGACCGCCACTGGCTGCTTGTGCACCGGCTTGCGTTGCCGCCAGGCAGGTATTTTCGATCTTATCCAATTGCGCGGCTGAGATCACCGGTGTCATGTCGGCGTCCTCTATACCAGGACCAATCCTTAGCTCACCGGCTTTGCTGACCAAACGGTCGATCAATTCGTCTTGGACGCGGCGATGGACGATGAGGCGGGACTGCGCCGAACAGACTTGACCCGCATGGGTGAAGATGCCAATCCCGCTCGACGTTGCGGCCTGTTCGAGATCGGCGTCAGGGTAGACGATGCCGGCGGACTTACCCCCAGTTCCATAATGCTGGGGATAATTCGCTCGGCTGCTGCGTGTAGGATACTACGGCCGGTTGGGACGGAGCCTGTAAATACGATATGATCGATATCCGAATGGCTGACCATCGCCACACCGCAATCATGACCATAACCGCAGAGCAAGTTGACCACGCCAGCCGGTACGCCAGCATTCTCAATCGCCTCCAACAATTTGCACATCGAGAGAGGCGAGAGTTCCGGCGACTTGATCACAACCGTATTGGCGGTGGCGATGGCGCACGCTATCGAGCGCGCCGCAATCTGCAGCGGGAAATTCCAAGGCACAATTTGCGCCGACACACCGAACGGTGTGGGGACGGTATAATCAACGTAGCTGGCGCCCAGTGGGATCATGCGTCCTTCAAGTTTGTCGGCCGCCCCACCGTAATATGTAAAATAACGCGATGCCGCCATCGCTTCGCCGCGGCCGCCGGCCAACGTCTTGCCGTTATCTAGACATTCGACCAAAGCGATTTCCTCCGCCATCGCCTCAATTTGCTGCGCGATCTTGAACATTAATTGTCCGCGTTCGGTTGGGCGCATATCGTAAAGCACACGGCTTTCGAAGGCTTGGCGGGCGGCGGCAACAGCCTGGTCCACGTCTGCAGCTTTAGCGCCAGCAATTTCGGCAAGCTTTTGCCCCGTCGCCGGATTCTCGACGGTAATGCGACCCTGATCCACTGCGTCTATCCAAGCGCCATCAATGTAGTTCTGCCAGTAGGGCTTGATTTCCTGTTCGGTCATGCCATTTTCTAATGATGATTGTTCTCAATGATAATGCGGGGCATGATAGCGCTTCCCATGCCCTTGCCAAGACCCTTATACACAATTACCAGACCAATATTCAGTCAACCATGTGAATGCAAATGGAATTAACTTTATCTGACCACGATGTTAGCGATATTGAGCATTGGATTCTGAAGCAAGGTTTGAAAGAAAAACCGCTTTCGGAAGTCTTAATAGGGTTCTGTGAGCGGCTGCAAAATCGTGGATTTCCGGTAATCCGATTGTCCATCGGAATGAATTCGCTGCATCCAATCTATCAAGGCTTCGGCTACACTTGGACGGCGGGTGATGAGACCTTGGTCGAAGATACGTTTTTGCGCTCTTCTGTTGGTGGTGAAGTAAACTCAGATTATTTGCGCAGTCCGTTTTACCGGATGATGACTGAGCGGCTAATGGAGTACCGTCAATTATTGACCGGTCCCGTTGAGCGGGAGTTTGAAATCTACGACTATTTTCGCCGCCTGGGCGCGACCGACTATTTTGTCCGCGTGATGAGCTTTCGTGGCATCGAAGGCGCCGATCAGGTTTTCAATTTTTCTTCCGAGCAGGGGATGGTGTTCTCCTGGCTTGGCAATCGACCCGGCGGCTGGCGCGAAGCCGATCTGAATATTATTCGACGTCTGGTATTTTCATTTGCTTTGGTCGCAAAAGTCCGCGCCAGTGAGTTAACCGCGCTTAGTGTCGCGGAAACATATTTAGGACCGGATGCGGGACGCCGGGTGATGGCAGGGACCATCGACCGTGGCTCGGTGGAAACAATAAGCGCCGTGATATTCTTTGCCGACCTGCGCGGTTTTACCCGTTTGGCCGACCAGTTATCGGGCGATGAATTGGTGACGCTGCTTGATGATTATTTTGAGGCGATCACGCAACCTCTTGTCGATGCCGGTGGCCAAGTGCTGAAATTCATGGGCGATGGTCTGTTGGCGGTATTTGAAATCGATACAGACGAAAATAGCGCGCTCTGCCAGCGGGCCCTTAGCGCGACGCAGGAAACGGTGGCCAGTATTGCGCGTCTAAATCGCGGGCGACAGCAAGCTGGACAGCCGACCTTGGCACTTGATATCGCGCTGCACGTGGGCGACGTTCTATATGGCAATGTCGGTGCCGTCGGGCGGCTTGACTTCACCATTGTAGGACCGGCTGTCAATGAAGCAAGCCGTTGGATCGAAATCTGATTATTTCGGATGAATTTGCGCGACAAGCGACACTTTGTGCCGATAAACTTGAACCATTGGGAGCGCATGAATTACGCGATTTACCGGGCAAGCGGCAGATCTATTCAGTGCGGCCGGATTTGTGGCAGACGTGGAACAAAAGCATAGATGGAATTTCCAGCAGTTGAAGGATTTTATATGCCGCCCGAGTGGCAGGTGCATGAATGCTGCTGGATGTCCTGGCCCTGTCGCATTGAGCTTTGGCGCGATCGTTATGAAAATGTCTGCGTAAACTTCGCCGAAGTCGTCCGAACGATCGCTCGGTTCGAACCTGTCAAACTTCTCGCTCCTATCGGCATGACGAAAATGATCCAAATGCAGGTTGGTTCCGATGTCGAGATTTTCGAGGTTGTGCTGAACGATTCCTGGTTTCGCGATAATGGACCAACGTTTTTGATTGACGGTCAGGGCGGCAGTGCAGGGGTTTCCTGGCATTTTAATGCCTGGGGTAACAAATACCATGATTTCAGCGCTGATGATCAGGCCGCAGATTGGGTATTAAACCATCTGAGCAAGCGTCGATTTGATGGCGCGATGACTTTGGAAGGCGGCGCTTTCGATGTGGATGGGGCTGGCAATATGATAACCACTGAAACGGCGGTATTGAATACAAACCGCAACCCAACTCTGGACCGTCAACAGATTGAAGAACGATTGGCAATGTTTCTGGGCGTTCGCAAAGTGATCTGGTTACCGGACGGCTTGGTAGACGACGAAACAGATGGCCATGTCGATAATGTCGCTCGTTTCGCTGGTCCAGGGCGCATACTCCATGCCTTAAGCGATGACGAAACGGACAAAAGTTTCCAACACCTCAATATCGTCGCCGAGTGCTTACGCCGGGAAACCGATTGTCATGGCAAGGCGTTAGAGCTGATTACGCTACCGATGCCGACACCAATATTGGCCGACGATGGCACACAATTGTGCCGTAGTTACTTAAATTTCTATTTGGCGAATGATGCTGTGATCATCCCGGCCTTCAGCGATATATCGGACAACGTGGCATTCGAAATTATCTCTTCGACATTTCCGGATCGGCGGGCTGTCACTGTGGATATTTCCGAAATTGTCCGAGGTGGCGGCGGTATTCACTGTATCACTCAGCAGCAGCCAAAGGTTCTAGGTTAACGCCAGTGCGCTGCCCGTTGGCTTCGACCAATGTCATTCCGCGCCGCTGATGTTTGTTACGATACATCGCTTTGTCGGCGCGTCGTAATAAGTCTTTGGCGTTGGCGTCGTTGTCATATTCGCTAATGCCCATCGATAATTGGATACCGATTGAGCGTCCTTTGAAATTCGCATGGCTGTTGTTGAGAAGTTTGTAAAGCTCACCGGCGCGTCTTTTTGCTTCTTCAACGTCCGCATGCAAGAACAGCACAACAAATTCGTCTCCGGCAAACCGCGCGATGACATCGCTTGCCCGCATAAATGTACGTAGAATATCTCCCACGCGACATAGAACAATGTCTCCAGCTTCGTGGCCGAAGCGATCGTTAATATCCTTGAAGCGGTCCAAGTCGATGAAGCATATGACGCCAGTTTCGTCATGCCGGCGGGCGAGGGACAATGCACGGCCCAACTCGATTTCAAACCCTCGACGATTGAGCAAGCAGGTAAGTTCATCTGTCGTCGACAGTTTTTCCAGGTCTTTTACCTTTGTTTGCATGTCCGCTAGCCGCCTTTCCAGACTATCGGCATAAGCAAGGGTCTGCAAAGCAATCGACCATGGATCGGAACCGCCGGTTGCAGCGGTTGCTCGGAAATTGCGATGCCCATTCATATTATTTTGTTCGATATTGGACAAATCAGTTCGCGGGCTTTGGTATAGATCGTTTTTGTTGGCAGGCCGATGATGCATGCTTTGTTCGCTCCGTGCAAAGGTGGCAAAATTTTGCCGACACGGTTAGTGCAAGCAGGATACGTACCACCTATAAAATATATACAAAACAAGATGTTAAATAGTTAACGTTAATTTTTCATTTAAAAATTACCCGGTTTGTTTTTCCTCTCGGCAAAGGTTTCTCGGCAGAATGCTCTAGCATCGATAAAAGTTTAGATAATCGAGACGTATTACTGGCTTGGTTGGCAGGGACACATTAATGTTGCTTGCATGATGGTACCGAAATGGGAGTTAAGAATGCGACGGTTGGGTTTAATTTGGCTTAGTTTCCTAATTGTTGGTCTCGTGCCATCTATGGTCTTGGCCTTTCAGCCGCATCGAGCCATTTACGATCTTTCTCTGATCTCAGTTCAAGAAAATAGCTCTTTCACCAATGTTAGCGGGCGTCTTGCCAATGAATGGACCAAGGAATGCGACGGTTATCTTTTCAATCAGCGCATGGTCCTTAAACTTGTAAACGTAAATGGCAATCCGACTTTGATGGACTACCAAATCTCGACTTGGGAAAGTCTAGACGGGCAGAATTTTCGTTTCAACATTCGCACTCAAATCGACGGTCGAAATTTTGACGAATATGTCGGCCGGGCCCGCCTAAGTGGGGGTGGCGGGAAGGCTATATTTACAAAACCGAAACCGGTCGAGCTGGCACTGCCGGCAGAAACCATGTTTCCAACGGCCCATTCGTTTGCCGTCATACGCTCCGCCGAGCGTGGGGCGAAAACCATGCAAGCGACAACTTTTGACGGCTCTAATCATGACACAGTTTACCGCGCGTCCTTGGTGTTAGGCAGCAAGATAGTCGAGAGCGTCGGAAAAGAGCGCGTCTTTGAGGCGGTGCGCGGGCAATCCGGTTGGCCAGTACGATTGGCATTTTTTAAACTTAAAGAAGTTGATCCGTTGCCGGATGTCGAAATGGGTTTTGTGCTTTATTCAAATGGTATACTGGCTCAGTTGCGGTTGGATTACGATGATTTTTCGGTGCGAGGTGAGCTCAAGGATCTTGTTTCAATTGACACGCCCAACTGCTAAATTCAGATTAGAAAATTCACTCAAGCATTTGGATTATTTCAATTTTAATCCTCTACCCTTCTTTATAATCTCGTCACCAAAGCGGGCACGCACTTCATCTAAAGCGTGTTCAGCTTTGGCTTTTACTTGGGCATCTGGATCGGCTAAATCGATTGGGTCAGCTAAGTCACCGTCGCAAATTGTGCTGAGCCCGACGCCGAGCAGACGAAATTTTGTGCCATCAATTTCTTTACTCAATAGTTGGTAGGCACGCTCGTAAATTACGATCGCCAATCGGGTAGGGTCGGGCAAGGTCGACGATCGGGTGCGAAGGCGAAAGTCCGCCGTTCGAAGTTTCAAAGTGACAACACAGCCGGCGAGTTCGGATTTTTTCAGGCGGTCGGATACCCGCTCCGATTGACGCCATAAGATCCGAGCCAGGGCATCTAGGTCGGCAATATCGTGGTTGAAGGTCGTTTCCGATGACACGCTTTTGGCACCGGCACGGGGATCTATTTTACGATTGTCTACGCCATGGGAGAATTGCGCCATCCGTTTGCCCATCGCGCCATAACGGCGCATCAGCTCTATTTCATCCAATTTTTGCAAATCACCGACGGTGGTGATTCCGTCTACTGCCAGTTTCTTCTGTAACGCCTTGCCGGCGCCCCAAATTACGCTGACATGCTGACGAGCCAGGAATTCTTTCGCTTCAGTCCGCCCTAAAATGGCGAAGCCGCGTGGTTTATCGAGATCAGATGCGACTTTTGCAAGAAACTTATTATAGCTCAGCCCGATTGAAGCGCTGACGCCGACTTCATTCTCGATCCGCTTGATCATTGTGGCCAGGCTGCGCGCCGGTGACTGTCCATGCAGGCGCTCGGTACCGGTCATATCCAGAAACGCCTCGTCCAGCGACAGGGGTTCGATGATCGGGGTGAAATCCTGCAGGATTGCTCTTATTTCCCGGCTAACGGCGACGTATTTTTTCATATTTGGTTTGATCACAACCGCACTTGGGCAGACTTTTAATGCTTTGAACATCGGCATGGCCGAATGCACACCAAAAGTGCGGGCGACGTAGCAGGCGGCGCTGACAACACCACGTGTACTGCCGCCGACGATCACCGGCTTGTCGCTGAGGCTGGTATCGTCCCGCTTTTCCACTGAAGCATAAAACGAATCGCAATCCATATGGGCGAAGGTTAAAACTTCTATCTCTGGATGCCGCAACATACGTGGCGAACCGCAAACGGGGCAGCGCTTCTGCTCACTCAGGATTAGACAATCGCGACAAAATCCAGCCAAACTGCTCCCCTATAACCAGGCGGCGCCGCGTACTCCGCTATCGTCTCCGTGGGCAGCGCGGCGTAGTTTTGTGGTCAATTGATCATGTAAGGTGTAGGACTTCAGCCGGTTTGGAACAAGTTCATAAAGTATTTCAATATTCGAGAGACCACCGCCTAACACAATCACTTCTGGATCAATAATATTGATCAAGCTGGCAAGTGCGCGCGCTAACGCATCGGCGTAGCGGTTTAGAATTTGTCCTGCACGGATGTCGCCGGAAGAGGCTTTGGCGGCGAGTTCACGCGGTGGCATGCCACTTTCACGCTCCAATGCCGGGCCGGAAAGATAGGTTTCGATGCAACCTTGTCGCCCGCAACCGCAGTTCCTTACCGTGGCTTCGCTTAACGCCGGCCAAGGTAGCGGATTATGGCCCCATTCCCCAGCTAACCCGTGATGACCTTCGTGCAGCAGGCCATTGAAAACAAACCCCGCCCCAACACCGGTTCCAAGGATTATGCCCGCGACCGAGCGCGCGTCGGCGCCTGCGCCGTCAGTGGCTTCGGAAATCGCAAAGCAGTCTGCGTCATTGGCAATTTTTATCGGACGGTCACAGCATTCTGCGAGGTCGGCTACTAAATTCGGGCCATTCAGCCATGGCACATTTACCGGCGTTCGCAGGCCGGAATCAGGCGCGACGGGGCCAGGCACAGCCATACCGACCCGGTCTGCTTTTTGCCCTGCTTCGGCTTCCAGGCGGCGCACAATGGCAGCCACGCCGGTTAGGGTATCATGATAGGTTCGACCCGGTAGGGGCGCGCGATGACGCGCCAACGTGGCGCCGTCGGGCGCTAGAAATACGCCTGCTATTTTAGTCCCACCAACATCAATGCCAATTCTATGTTCGTGACTATTTTCGCTTTCGCGGTTCATCTATCGTCCATTTTGATTTATGCGGTCACGAATAAAAGTTATGGCGTTTGGCCAGTCGTCTATCCGTGCATCGCTGCTTTCCGCTGGTCCTAACAATTTAGCCAAACGCTTATCGCCAATGAAATGAAGGCGGACAACTTCCGGTGCATCATCGCGAACCGAATCGAGATTATGAGGAATGTCGTCGATAAAAATCGCTGGCGTTGCTGAGCGTGCCATCAAATAGGCCACCGCTGGGCCTTTCAAACCGATGTTGGCAACAACCGGTACGTCTAGCCCGTGCTGGCGCAACGTGTCGGCGCGGGCTTGGCGATGGGGCAATGGGATGTTGGTAAGGACAACAATTTGGGCATCACCTTTCAATAAATTTAAATGCTCGACGGCATCCGGGATGAGCGGCATCGTCGATGTGCATACTTCGAAATAGCTTTGTATTACGCCCCGAACCTCCGTCGCCTCAACAATTCCATCGTTGGCTAAATGACGAATGTTGCCAGTAAGTGCAAATGATTTGAGATCGAGATACATACCGACATTTTTTAGATGTACTTCCAGCCCTTCGACAAATGCGAAAATGACTTCGTCAGCGTCGCTTATGATAATCGGCCTGGACGGGTCTAATAGTAAGCCCTCCAGCTGCGATAGGACGTCTGGGTGAATTTGGTGGCTCAAACGGCTAAGTCCTTGTCAAATTCAAACTAATAAGGCGTGTTGGCACCAGGCAATTGCATTCGGGCTTTTGCCGGTAGATCGGGTTCTATCTTTTCCGCTTCACAAAAAGCCAATAAATCAGCCTCGTTGCCAAGGAAAAAATCTAAAACTCCAGCAAGAAATTCTAAATTACCCGCATTGAGTTTGATTTGACCAGGAGACATACCTGATAGCGCCATAAAACGCTCCAACAATTTTTCGTCCGTTGCTAAAAAGCCAAGCGCTTGTAACGCGATCATTTCGGCTGAATTTTTATTTGCCATTAAGTAACGCCTCTTTAATTTGTGTTGAGCATATTGTAGGGATAAAATATTACGCGTCATGCTTGGCCAAACCGCGCTGAGATGATATGACTTTTCGCAGTATTGTTGTGTACACGGCGACCAAGTAGAGGTTAACCGAAGAAATGGCTAAAACTGTTCTAATTGTCGAAGACAATGAACTCAATATGAAATTGTTCACGGATCTATTGGATGCGCATGGTTATGATACAATTCAAACCAAAGACGGCATGGAAGCGCTTGTATTGGCGCGTGAACATCATCCAGACCTGATATTGATGGATATCCAATTACCTGAAGTGTCGGGATTAGAAATTACCAAATGGATCAAAGAAGATGACGATCTGAAATCGATACCGGTCGTTGCCGTTACCGCGTTTGCGATGAAGGGGGATGAAGAAAAAATTCGCGAAGGCGGGTGCGAAGCGTACATTGCTAAGCCAATCTCGCTGCAGCAGTTCTTGGACACCGTTAAACGTTTCTTGGATTAATCTGAAATGGTCGCCCGTGTACTTGTTGTTGATGATATTCTTGTCAACGTAAAGTTATTAGAGGCCAAGCTTTCCAAAGAATATTTTGATGTTTTAACGGCCAATGGCGGTGCGGAAGCGCTGGAAAAGGCGGAGCAGGGTGCCCCCGACATTATCTTGCTCGATGTAATGATGCCGGAAATGGACGGTTTTGAAGTTTGCCGTCGAATCAAGTCCAACCAAGCCACCATGCACATTCCGGTCGTTATGGTCACTGCCCTAAGCGATCAAGTCGACCGGGTTCGCGGCTTGGAAGCAGGGGCTGATGATTTTCTTACCAAGCCGGTCAATGATGTCGCGTTGTTTGCGTGCGCTCGCTCGTTCGTTTGAAAATGATGACCGATGAACTGCGTATGCGGGAGCAAACGAGTAACAGTTTCGGTGTAATTGAAGCGATTGACCCGGAATTACTTACCGGCGATGGGAATATTCTCATTATTGAAGAAGAAGCGCCGGTAGCAGACCAGATGCGCGGTTTCTTAGAAGCGGAAAATAACATCAGTTTGGCCGAAGACGAGGAAACAGCTCTGCGAATCGCTAAACAGGGTAATTTGGACTTGTGCATCATTTCGATGTCAGTTGAGAATTTTGACCCGCTACGGCTATGCTCCAACATCCGCAGCCTCGAAGGGACCCGCCAGACGCCGATGTTGGTACTAATGGAAGATACCGCCCTTGAGCAGTCGCGCCTGGTGAAAGCGATGGAACTCGGCGTCAACGACTATATTGTGCGCCCAGTCGATGAAAATGAACTCATCGCCCGCTGCCGGACGCAAATTCGTCGCAAACATTATGAAGACCGGTTGCGGGAAAATTATCATGCGTCGATGGCGCTGGCAGTTACGGACAGTTTGACCGGACTTTATAACCGTCGTTATGTGGAAGCCCATCTGGATCACTTGTTGGCTGAAAGCAGGACACGCGGATCGCGGCCTGTTTCTTTCTTGATGCTCGATATCGATCACTTCAAAGTAATCAACGACACCTATGGTCATGCCGTGGGTGATGACATTTTGCGGGAATTCGCGAACCGTATGCGCCGTGGTATCCGAGGTATCGACATGGCTGCGCGGTATGGTGGTGAAGAGTTTGTCGTGGTCATGCCAGACACAACGATCGAGGTGGCGGCGCGGGTCGCGGAACGCCTGCGGGAAGAAATCGCGTCTGAAACCTTCAATGTTGGTGAGCCAGCCAGCGAACTGACGGTGACAGTCAGTATCGGCGCGGCGCAGACTGCCAATCCGGAAGAGCTTCCGAAAGAATTGGTCGGCCGTGCAGATATGGTGCTATTCGATGCTAAGCGTGGGGGTCGAAACCGCGTTGTGATCAGCGATCCGGCAGCCCAACCGGCGGTCGCCAACGAAGACTAACAAATCGCGGTTTCGCCGTAAAATACTGGCCGAAGGCACACAATCGGCAATTGATGCAATCTGATAGCCCGAAAAACGAGGGCGCGACTTAAGTCACGCCCTGGCGTCATCGGAAATGAAATCTACAGAAATACCTATTTGATTTTAGCTTCCTTGAATTCGACGTGCTTGCGCACGACCGGATCGTATTTCCGTGCGGTCATTTTTTCCGTCTGATTCCGCGGATTTTTCTTCGTCACATAGTAATAACCGGTGTCGGCGGTGCTGACGAGTTTCACTTTGATTGTTGCGGGCTTCGCCATGGCGGCGTCTCCTAACTATAACGCCATGATTAATTGGTTCGGCACAATACTTGCCAAATTCATCAAGTCAAGCAGGAAGGTCATGATTTGGCGAGAAAATCCACAATTTGAACTATCTTTTGTGCAATTGACGCAGGATCGCAAAACCGCCGAATAAGGCGCAAACGGCCATAATAACAAACGGCACACCGTAGGTCGGTGCAATTTCCATGGATATACCGACAAATGCCGGGCCAAGAACGCTGCCACAGCCCCATATCATAGCAGTGGCAGCATTAGCGGAGACCAAGTCGCTACCTTGAAAGCGCGCGCCTATAACCGCCAACGCGCATGCATAAATTCCATGAACTGTGCCGCCTAGGATAAGTAGCATGGTGTATAGAAAAACCGGGTTTTTGATGATCCAAGGCAGAGAAATGACTGAAGCAGCAGCGATCAGGGCGCAGATTGCGATTAGTTTCATGCGATCCATTTTGTCTGCCAACCATCCGATCGGCAACATCAGAACGATGCCACCACCGCCGATGAAAGTTGCCATCAAGGCACTTGAGTTGACATCAAGACCATGTCCAACGCCATATATTGGTAATATGTTTGGCGCCCCCATTTCGAAAAACGAAACAACTAGAACAGCCAGAGCAATACTGGGGGCTAAGCGTAAAAACGCGAGGGACGAAAAGGAGGCTTTTTCGGTAAATCCAATGCCGCTGTTTCCCGCCAGGGCCATGGGGATCATGGCTAAACATACAATACCGGCGGCAACAAGGAATGGTGTCCAACCAGCGATACCGGTAAGCGGGATCAAAGACGGCCCAACGGCGAAACCAACCGATAAAAATGTCGCATAGATCGCTAAAGTGCGACCCCGATAGGCATCGTCTACTAATTGATTAATCCATGTCTCGCTAATGACAAAGAGACCGCAAACGGAAGCACCCATAAGAAGGCGTAACACAAACCATGCAAAGACATTTTCGGTTAATGGGAATGCAAGCAGCAGTACCATTTCAACGATTAAACAAGACACCAGAAAAATCCGCGGGCCCAACCAGGCAGTTAGGCGTGGGATGAACGGGGAAATCAAAATGATGCCGCCGGCCATTGCTGCTGCATTGGCACCGATAATAGAAGGATCGATGCCAACTGCTTGCATTTTCAAGGATATTAGTGGCCCGCTCAGGCCGCCAACAATACCATAAACACTGATACAGGTAATCGCAGCGATGAGGCCGCGTACTCGTTGGGCTTTCGTTAGATCTGTTATTGCACTGCGATCATTCGTAGCGGACACTCGGCGTCCCTCGACGATAACTGAATAGCGGCACTCCAGGCGGTTTCCATCCGCCGAGGCGGCGTTCGACTTCCTGCAGCACAAATTCCGTAACGTCAATCAATGGCAGCGCCAAGGCGTCCTTGATCGTGATCCATTGCAGTTCATGCAGTTCAACACTATCCGCTAATTTTCCACGCGCGTGTTCAGCACGAACAGAAAAAAATCGTGCATGGAAACGGATCGGGCTGACCGGTGGGGTGATTGCGCGCGCAACATAGTCCAGTTGACGCAAGTCCGGGAGAAATTTATCCCCTTGAAATTCTCCGAACACTAAACCGGTTTCTTCGTATGTTTCGCGCAAGGCAGCAGTCGCTAACGCCCGGGCGGTACGTGGTGACCATTTTTGCTGCAATTTTTCCGCAACGCGTGGTTGCAGATCGCTGGTGCCTTGAACACCATGATCTTGGCTGTCGACCCGACCGCCGGGAAAGACAAAAACGTCAGGCAAAAAACGGTGCTTCGACGCCCGCTTTCCCAACAGTATTTCCGTATTGGCGGCGTCACCGCGCAGGATGACAAGACTAGCCGCATTTTTCGGGCGAACCGGTAAATTTTGGTTATTCATTTGTTATTCTTCGGTGAAGACATGCTTGCCATGGACTTGATGAAACAAAAAGGTATTCTTGCGGCGACGAAATTTCTCCGGCTCATCAATCACATATTTTAGATCGCCCAAGACACGACGGGTGATATTGGGCAGATTAAGTTCCATCGCATCCTTAATCGGAATCCAATCGAGGTACAACAATTCCCCGGTGCCGGCCATTTCCCCTTCGAGCAAGTTACCGTCGGCAATAAGAAAGCGGGCATTGAAACGCACCGGGCGATAAGGTGGCGTAATTGCGCGGCAGAGATATTCCAAAGAATCGAGGGCCGGAGCATAGCCAGTATCAATAAATGGCTGCCAGCTTACCGGTACCCGATTGGGAATTTGTTTAAGCGGCTCACCCAAGATCATACCGGTTTCTTCGAAGGTTTCGCGGATTGCAGCCAAAGCCAGGGCGCGGGCGCGATGTGGTGTCGCCGATTTTTCCAGATGCTTGGCAACTCGCGGTTTCAAGCGACTTCCCTGTGGTCCATAGCCATCGGCCCGGTCAACCCGGCCGCCAGGGAAAACATAGCGGTCGGGCATAAACTTATGCCCGCGGGCACGCTGGCCCATCAAGACACAATTCTTGCGGTTTACTTTTTTAATCAGAACCAAGGTCGCCGCGTCTTTCGGACGAACACAAATTTGTCCAGACTTACGCATCTCGCCGTCGCTCGGCTTGTTGAATGTTTCGCTCATGTGATGAATTTACTCTCGAAATGACAGACGTGAATACCCATCATGCGACAGCTTGACGCATTGGGCTAGTCGAAATCTTCACCGAAACCATGCATGTACCTAGACCATTGCAGCCCGATTAACGCACCTTTAATCCTTGGTAGCAGCCACAACGAGCTGACAATTGTGAATGGCAGCCAGATCGACAAGTGAATCCACTGCGGCGGGGCCCACGTTTTCTCCATCAGCAACAGGCCCGGTATGACAATGTGTCCGATTATCATGATGGTGAAGTAGGGAGGCGCATCATCGACGCGATGACCGTCAATCTCTAAACCGCAATGGGCGCAGACATGGGTAGTTTTTAGGAATTTGCCAAAAATAGCGCCTTGACCACAGGCGGGGCATTTTTGCTTCCAGCCTCGCAATAACGCGGGCAACAAAGCTCGTTTGGCTTCTACGAAATAGGTCATGGGAAGGAATTCTCGTCGGTTTTGGTATTTTTTTATATAGCGCGGAACTGGAATTCCGCCACTGCGACAGATCGTCCCATCGGTTTGCGGTCAACTGCCCCAGTTGCGTACCCGGCCAGTATCGATATGAACAAAGCCAGATCTGGAATATAGCCCGACGCCGCCGGCATTGAGCGAAAGTGCCCCTTTGTGCAAGGCAGATAGATCACGGTTCGGCAAGCGGATGTCGATGGCTTTGCCCTGGATATGCAAGCTATTCTTGGCAACGCCGGAACTTCTAGCGCGCAACATTTTGTTGGTTTCCGGTGACCGATAGGCGGAAATAACTTCAAATGGCGCTTCTGTCCCCATGCGTTCCTGCAATGCAGACAGCATATCCAAAAGTTCCAGACTCATATCCATTCGTTTGTCGTTGCGCCAATCGCGCAGCAGATAATTGATGTTATCCAATCCGACAGGATTTATCTGATGGTTTCGCACATAAACAGCATTGACCGACTCACCTGTATGAACAGAGCGAAAGGCAAGACTGCGCGTCGCTGCCAATGGCTGGCGCGCGGCGAAAGCGGAAATTGGTGAAAGGACACCTGCAGTCGCAATCGCTGCTGATAGTCCGGTTAGAAATTTCCGACGGTTAACAATCGACAAATCGTCGAAATACTCGTTACTCGACATTCGGTACGCTGCCCCCAACTTTATTACAAACTCATAAATTCAACAAAACTCTATAAAATAGTCATAAATTTTTAGTTACAATCATATCTTTCGACGCCGTTAACTATACAGGAAACTTGTTTGTATAGAAAGTATCTGTTAGCGCATGGCGAATCGGTTATCGCGCTGGCCCAGCAGGTTATTCGCAAGTTGTTTATCGCGGTCGTAAATGTCGGCGCGGAAATGAACCGACATATCCTTGTTCACCCAGGCGGTCAGATAGCTGATATGTACCGGCAGAGGGTTTTTCAATTTGACGATCCGACGCTTTTTTGCAGTGATCGCAGCAGTAATTTCCTCTTCGCCCCAACCCTTATTTTCAGTCAAGACGGCAGCCGCCAAGCGCGTCGGTTCATGCACCCGGACACAGCCGTGACTAAAGCTTCGAACGGTTTGACTGAATTTAGATTTGCTTGGAGTGTCATGTAGATAGACGTTAAAGTGATTAGGTAACATGAACTTTATCCGACCAAGAGCGTTACCATCTCCGGGACCCTGTCGCAGGCGCCAGCGAAAATTTCGCCGCGTAACTTGGCTCCAATCAATGGTATAGGGATCGACCGATTGGGCACTAGCGCTCCAGTCACTCAAGAGCGTGAAATTTTTTTTCGCTAAATAGCCCGGATCTTTTTTCAATTTTGGCAGTATTTCGCCACCGGCAATACTGGGCGGTACATTCCAAAACGGATTGATTACCAGATAAGTCATGTTTTTACTGAACACCGGTGTTTTGTGATAGGTCTTGCCAATCACCACCCGCATATCCAGCAAAGTTTTTGGTTCATCAACCAATTTCAAGGTGAAATCGGCCAAATTGACAAAAATATAGCGCTGACCAAAATCGTCGGTCATCCAACGCCGGCGCTCCAAATTGATGACCAATTGATCTATTCGGTCTTCGACCGGGACATTTATTGCTGCCAAGGTTGCTTTGCCAACCGCACCATCTTGTGCCAAGCCATGGCGATATTGCATCCATTTGACGGCTTTGACCATGTCGTCGTCGTAATAATTGGCATCACTACCCTGGGCGGCCCGATCATTTTCAACTTTTAGATCGTCCCATAAACGCAAATGTGACCGTAACAGGCCAACGCGTGCATTTTTCATGCCCGGTTTTATGCTGTCTCCAGCCGGGATCGGTTTCCACCCGCCAGTTTCTGCGAGCTCGCGATACATCGCCAAGGCTTGTTTGGCGCGCTTATAACGTACGGTTTGTGGGCGATATTTGGCGACAAACGCGTCCAGATCGGTTGTCGACGCTGCTTCTTCGATAATCTGACCTTTGTTGACTTCATCACGAAATGGGTAAAGATTCGGATCGGCGACATGTGGACTGGTGCGACCTTCACCGAGATCGGATGTCAGTTGCATCAACGCCAAGCTCAATTTCAACTCCAGCGCCACAATATCGGCCGGGTCCGTTGTGTTCAAAAGTTTGGAAATCGTATGTGTGCCATAGTCTTTGGGACGCAGGCCGTCTTGGTCCGACGTCGCGATCAAAGATGAGAGGTCGCGCCCTTTTTTGTTGACACCGCGCTCTCCAACCCAAACCGGGCGCAAATCGCCACTGAGATAATAGGCTTCTAGTACAGCGAGAGATTCAGCTTCGTCTTCCGTTGTTGCTGTCTCCGTACTGGCACTCAATTGCCGCACTAGTAGACTACGAAATGCCTCTGCATGTGCAGTATTGACGAGTAAAATAAGAGCGAAGCTAATCAACAAAATACGCACTGCATATCCCCTTACCGCAAGCGTTGGAGTGACGAATAAGTATTTTCGCGGATCGCAGCGCCGAGGGCAACATATTAACGGCGCTTACGGCCTTTGCGTTTGCGCTGGTGATTTTGTTTTTTGCCAAATGTCGGTTTTGCCGGATTTCCTTTGCCCGTTTTTATTCCGACAACTGCAAATATCAACCCACCGGTTAGGCGGTTGGCCTCGAGCAGGCGTACTTTGATTGGATCACCAAGTTGATAACGTGTATTGCTACGTTCACCAATAAGACATTGTTGGCGTTCGTCGTGATGGTAATAGTCGTCGCCTAACGTACTGATCGGGATCAATCCGTCAGCGTGATTTTCAAGCAGGCGAATAAAGAGTCCGGCGCGGGTGACGCCAGAAATACGGGCCTCGAACTCCGCGTCGATGCGGTCGGTCAAATGACTGGCAATATAACGATCGACACATTCTCTTTCCGCCAACATGCCGCGGCGTTCGGTTTTCGAGATGTGCTCGCCGATGCGGACAAAATCTTCGGCTTCATCACCACCTAATCCGCCTTGGCCCAATCCACCGCCTTTGATTAATGCGCGATGCACCAACAGATCGGAATAACGTCTAATCGGGGAAGTAAAATGTGCATACCGCGCTAATGCCAGGCCGAAATGGCCTAAATTGTCGGGACTGTAGCGCGCTTGCGATTGCGATCTTAGGATCGACAGACTAACAACTTCAGCATTTTCGCTGTCACGGGTTTTGTGAATGATACGATTAAAAAGCGCTGGTCGAATGCGGTCACCCAAGGCAAAATCTAATCCAATTCCGCGCAAGAATTCGTGCAGACCGCGCACCCGCTCCTGATCTGGTTCCTCATGCACGCGATACATGCAAGGCTGGTGTTGCCCTTCCAAGGTTTCGGCTGCACAGACATTGGCAAGAACCATGAATTCTTCAATCAGGCGATGAGAATCGAGCCGTTCGCGAGCTCGAACATCGGCAACCTTGCCTTGATCATCCAAACTGATCCGCATTTCCGGAAGGTCTAGATCCAGCGGTTCGCGGGCCAGCGTAGCACGGCGCACCGCTTCATAGGCGCCATAAATTGGCTCGACCACATCGCCGATCAAACCTTCCGTTTTGTCGTCCGGTAGACCGTCTGCGACCCGCTGCATCTGTTGGTAGGTCAGGCGAGCGGCGGACCGGATCATCGCGCGATCAAACTTATGCCAAAGTTTACGGCCGTTGTTGTTGATCTTAATTTCCACCGAGATTACCGGACGATCGACCTTCTCGCGCAATGAACAAAGGTCGTTCGAGAGTGCCTCCGGCAGCATCGGCACCACCCGGTCCGGAAAATAGCAGGAATTGCCTCGTTCCCACGCGGCTTGGTCAAGGGCGCTGCCAGGGCGGACATATTGGGCGACATCGGCAATCGCGACGATAAGTCGCCAGCCGCCCTTGTTCTTGGGATCGTCATCACCTTGAGCAAAAACTGCGTCATCAAAATCGCGAGCATCGTCGCCGTCAATGGTGACAAAGGGCAGCTCGCGCAAATCGGTTCGATTACCAATACGAACTGGCTTGGCATTTTTTGCTTCTTCCAGTGCTGCGGTTGGAAAGAGTTGTGGGATATTGTGACGATGGAGGGCGATTAGGCTGATGGCACGCGCATCACCGACAGCGCCCAGGCGCTCAAGTACTTTTGCGGTTCTAAGGCCAAGACGTTTGCCGGGAATAATTTCCGCCGCGACCAGGTCACCGATCTGCGCGCCACCTCGATTTTCTGGCGCCACCAGATAGTCGTATTTTTCTTTTTTGTCGGTTGGCAGGATACGACCGCTACCTTCTATTTCCGCGAATACGCCGATGGTGCGGTCCGGGGCCGCCGCCAGTTTGCGGATCATCAACCCTTCATAGCCATGGTCCGACTTTGACAGCCGCGCAAGCAAGCGGTCGCCGTCGCCCAAGCCTTTGTCCCGCTGCCGTTCCGGTAGCAAGTAAATGCGCGGCGGCGGTGTGTCTTCATTCCAAACCACTGGTTTGGCCAGCAGTAGACCTTCGTCGTCCAGCCCCGTGAGAGTAATCACGGCGACGGACGGTAGCGAACCTTTAGCAGCAAAGTTTTTGCCGCGGCCACGATTGACCGTGCCGTCTTCCTCTAGCTCCTTCAGCATATTGCGCAGGTCAACACGATATTCCGGGCGAATATGGAAGGCGCGAACAATTTCCCGCTTGCCAACTTTGCGCGGGCTTTCATTGATGAAGCGGGCGAGTTCTTCTTTCGACGGCAACGCGCCCGAATGTTTTGATTTTGCGTTCACAAGTCGTCTGCTTCAAGAACGGGATTAGTCGGCATCGGTTTCCGCCGCCGGTGCTTTCTTTTTGGCGGTTTTTTTGGTCGTTGCCTTTTTCTTTGCGGGGGCTTTTTTGGCCGCTGTCTTTTTTGCAGTTGCTTTTTTCTTTGCCGGTTTTTTCTTTTGCGCCATCTTAGCGGCACGCGCTTCGATTAAGGCCACCGCTTCTTGCATGGTCACGGCTTCCGGGTCTCGGCCGCTTGGGATTGTCGCGTTGATTTTTTGGTGTTTGATATAAGGGCCATAACGGCCGTCCATGATCTGCACCGGATCGCCGCCAGCGGGATGCGGGCCCAGCGCTTTGATCTCCCGGGATGAATTGCGGCCGGGACCTTTTTCCTTCGCTTCCGCGATGCGGGTCACTGCGAGATTAAGACCGATTTCCATTACTTCCATCGTACTGGCCAACGAGACATATTTCCCGTCCGACTGTAGGAACGGTCCATATCGACCAATTCCCGCCAGGATCGGTTTTTGGGTTTCCGGATGGGCACCGACTTCGCGCGGCAACGCCAATAGTGCCAGGGCCATGGAAAAATCCAGGTCTGACATGGCGATATCTTTTGGCAATGATGCGCGCTTCGGCTTTTTCTTTTTGTCGGTTTCGTCCGGCTCGCCGATCTGCAAATAGACACCATAAGGCCCTTTACGTAGCGTGATGCCGGCACCGGTTTCGGGGTCTAGACCCATCGCGATCGGACCATCGGCGAAGGCCGCATCCTCGTCATTGTCATTGGCCGTTTTCAGTTTCCGGGTATAGCGGCATTCCGGATAATTCGAACAGCCAATGAAAAAGCCGAAACGTCCACCTTTCAAATTGACCATGCCGTCTGCACAACTAGGGCACTTTTTGGCTGTTTCAGCGTCATCTCCGTACAAGTGAGTCGCTAAAGCATTATCGACCGCATCAAATACATCGCGGACCCGCAGTTCTTGTGTGTCGTCAACAGCGGCAGAGAAATTCAGCCAGAAATCCCGCAGCACAATCTTCCAATCAACTTCACCATCGGAGATTTCGTCCAGGCGTCCTTCCAAGTTGGCGGTAAAGTCATATTCCACATAACGTTTGAAATAATTCACCAGAAACGCGGTAACCAATAAGCCTTTGTCTTCTGGAATAAACCGTCGTCCGTCCAACTGCACATAGTTACGTTCCTGCAATACCGACAAGATCGATGCATAGGTGGAGGGGCGGCCGATACCAAGTTCTTCCAATTTTTTAACCAACGTCGCTTCGCTGTAACGCGGCGGTGGTTCGGTGAAATGTTGGGCTGGATTAACCTTTTCCTGGGCCATCGGATCGCCCATTCGCAATGGTGGTAAGCGTCGATCATTCTCGTCTTCGCTATCTTTCTCGTCTTTCCCTTCCTCATAAAGTTTAAGGAAGCCGGGAAAATCAACAACGGTACCGCTGGCGCGCAGGGTGACTTGTTTGTCTTCACTGAAGATTTCTGCGGTGGTGCGGGAAAGCCGCGCGCTGGCCATTTGACTGGCAATGGCGCGCTTCCAAATCAGCTCGTAAAGTTTGAACTGATCTTCGTCGAGGTATTGCGAAACGTCATTCGGCAGGCGGCTCAATTCCGTCGGGCGGATTGCCTCGTGCGCTTCCTGGGCATTTTTAGCTTTGGTGCGATATACTCGCATTTCACTAGGGACATAGGCGTCACCAAATTCGCTGGAGATTGTATCGCGGCAAGCCGTGATCGCTTCATCCGCCATTTGTACGCCATCTGTCCGCATATAAGTGATCAAACCCACTGTCTCACCGCCGATATTGGCCCCTTCATAAAGTCGTTGCGCCGTTTGCATCGTACGACGCGCGGCAAAACGCAATTTGCGTGACGCCTCCTGCTGCAACGTTGACGTGGTGAAAGGCGGATAAGGGTGGCGCTGTGTTGGTTTGGTTTCGACTTTGTCGATGGCGAAGTTTCTGGATTTGATCGCTTCAACCGCAGCCAACGCGGTTTCTTCATTTGGCAGATCGAATTTTTCCAGTTTTTTAGTATTTAAGTGGGTTAGTCGGGTCTGGACATTGGCGCCGTCGATAGTTTTCATATCGACGGTAATCGACCAATATTCCCGGGGATTAAAGGCATCAATCTCCAGCTCACGTTCACAAATCAAACGTAAGGCCACCGATTGCACGCGACCTGCCGATTTTGCTCCGGGCAGTTTACGCCAAAGAACTGGCGACAATGTAAACCCAACCAAATAGTCCAGCGCTCGCCGGGCTTGCTGAGCATTGACCAGATTCATATCCAATGCGCGGGGATTGTCGATGCCGTGTTGCACAGCTTTTTTGGTAATTTCGTTGAAAACGACCCGTTGCACCGGCAAGTTGTCGATACCGTATTCAGTCTTTAAAGCTTCCATCACGTGCCAGGAAATGGCTTCGCCTTCGCGATCCGGGTCCGTCGCCAAGATCAGAGTATCAGCGTTTTTGGCCGCTTTGGCGATTGCATCCAAATGTTTGGAGGAATTCTCATCGACAATATAATCCATAGAAAAGTCATCATCCGGACGGACAGAGCCATCTTTGGACGGCAAATCCCGAACATGACCATAACTGGCCAGAACGACATAATCGTTACCGAGATACTTATTGATGGTTTTCGCCTTGGCCGGCGATTCTACAACAACAACTTCCATAGACTGATACGCATTCCCAATTAGATTAAATTATCACGCACTCGCCATGTATAACTATAAAGCGCGTTTTCAATGCCTAAAGCCGGCGCTCTATAAGCTTTGAGAAACCTTTTGTCCAGCATGTCTTTCAATACCACCAGCTAACTCAAGCTCCAGCAAGATGGTCAAAACGGCGGCTGGTGTCAATTTGCTCTGCCGAATGAGTTCGTCTATCTCTACCGGTGTAGGTCCTAAAAGTTCGTTAATTGTCGCTAGCGCGGCGTCCAAATCTGGATATTCGGTCGGTCCAGCGGCTCGGTAAGTGTATGATTCCGGCTCCGCCAACGGTTTACTCAACATTGGTTGTAGGACTTGTAAAATGTCTTCCGCGGTTTCCGTGAGCTGAGCGCCGTTTCGAATTAAATTATTGGTGCCCTTACAGCGTGGATCCAAGGGCGAACCGGGGACCGCGAAGACCTCGCGACCTTGATCTGCAGCGTAGCGCGCTGTTATCAGGGAGCCTGAACGCAGCGCCGCTTCGATCACCACAACCCCATATGATATACCGGAAATTATGCGGTTGCGTGGCGGAAAATGGCGGGCTTTCGGGACTGTGCCGACTGGCATTTCGCTAACCACAACGCCACTTTCGCAAATCTGATGATAGAGCTCCTCATTTTCTGGTGGAAAGATCACGTCAACGCCGCCACCCAGCACCGCAATTGTACCTTTTTTAAGTGAGCCTTCATGCGCGGCAGCATCAAGACCCCGTGCCATACCGGAGCAGACTGCAATTCCAGCCGCCCCCAAATCGCGGGCGAGTATGCGTGCATGTTTTCTTGCTTGGGCAGTGGCGGTTCTCGATCCAACAATGCCGATCGCGGGATTTTGGAAAATCACCGGATGTCCCTTGATGCAGAGCATTGGCGGCGAATCGTTTAACGTTCCGAGAGCGGCAGGATATTCGGGCTCCCCGATAGATATCCATTGTGCGCCGACAGTTTCGGCGGCATCGAATTCGCGTGATATGCCATCTTTCGACGCGATTTTAATCTTCCGTTTCATGCCTCCACGGGCTGCCAAATCCGGTAAGGCTCTCAATGCTTCATCGGCACTACCAAACTTCGTAATGAGCTGGCGAAAGGTGACGGGCCCGACATTTTCGGACCGAATCAACTGCAGCCGGTCAAATCGCTCGCGGTCTGAAATTGTCGAATTGTTTTCAGTCATAGCCCGCAGGATGCGACATAGCTTGTTACGCGTCAATCTTTACGCGTATATTAGAGATGGTTTACGCGTCTTTTTTCTTGCCGATTTTTGGCTCATCACCTTTGAGCATGCGAGCTATATTTTGATGATGGCGAATAAATATCAGTAAAGCCAGGAATGCCGCTAACTCCGCACGCTGTAAATCCGCAAGATAATAAGCGTAAATGGGGGACAATAATGCGGCGAGTAGCGTCGCAAGCGAGGACATGCGGAAAATCAGCGCCACTGCCAACCAGGTAAGACAACAGGCCAAGCCAACGGGCCAGGCAATTGCGAGCAGCGTGCCAAGGAATGTCGCCATGCCTTTTCCACCTTTGAACTTCAGCCAGACCGGAAAGCAGTGGCCTAGGAAAGCGGCGCCACCTGCCAATACCGCCATATCCTGACCATACATGCCAGCCAGCAATACCGCCGCCGCACCTTTGCCGCCATCGAGTAATAGTGTCGCTGCCGCTAACGGTTTGCTACCTGTGCGTAAAACATTGGTGGCGCCAATATTGCCGGATCCGATGTCTCGCACATCACCTTTGCCTGCCAATTTTGTCAACACCAGACCAAACGGGATCGAGCCCAGCAGATAGCCTAAGATAATTGCGGCTAAGAATGGCCACGTATAACTGAAATCACCCAACGGGTTTGGCATCGCTAACTCTCGCTATTTTCGAAGATAGTACGCCCTGCAACGATGGTGCGCCAGACCCGACCTTGCGTTGGATGGCCGTCAAATGGCGTGTTCTTTGATTTTGACTGCAGCTTCAGTGCGTCGATCACCCAAGGCTTGTCCGGATCAAAAATTACCATATCGGCTGCGCGACCAGCATCTAAACGACCAAACGGCAAAGCCAGCAGTTTTGCCGGGGCGCTGGTCAATTTCCCGAGCAGAGCCGGCAAAGATAAGGCACCGTTGTGATATAGTTCCAAGGAAATCGCCAGCAGAGTTTCTAAACCGATAACGCCGAATTCCGCTTGCACGAAAGGTTGTCTTTTGCTTTCCGGATCCTCTGGTTGGTGGCTGGAGCAAATCACGTCAATCGTGCCGTCGGCAATGGCGTCAACTACGGCTTGGCGATCGTCCTCACTGCGCAATGGCGGTTTGGTTTTGGCAAAAGTACGATATGGGATCACCGAGGTTTCATTCAAAGCGAAGTTATGGGGCGCCGCGGCGGCGGTGACCGCCAAACCCTTAGTTTTGGCCGATCGGATGGCATCGATTGCATCCTTGGTCGAAATCAAGGCGGCGTGATAGCGGGCGCCGGCCAATTCCAATAACCGAATATCACGTTCAATCATGATGGTTTCCGACTGCGTCGGGATTCCAGGCAAGCCCAGGCGCATTGCGATTTCGCCTTCGTTCATGACGCCGTCGCCGCTTAGTTCGTGATTATCCGGAAATGGGCAGATCAGTAAATCGTGGGCGCTGGCGTAACTCAATATCCGCCGCATCACCAAGCTGTTGGCAATTGATTTATCACCATCGGTAAATGCGACGGCGCCGGCTTCTCGCAATAAGCCCATTTCCGACATGGCGTTGCCATGCAAGCCTTTGGTAAGCGCTGCCATCGGTCGCACCCGAATGTCGGCCGAGGCGCGCGCCAACTCGCGGACATAACCGACCAGCGCGACATCGTCGATTGCTGGTTCGGTATTGGGCATAGTAATGATGGTGGTCACACCACCTGCCGCTGCGGCCTGACTAGCGCTGGCCATAGTGCCTTTATGTTCAGCTCCTGGTTCGCCGACAAAGACCCGCATGTCGACCAGGCCGGGCGCGAGAATTTTTCCACCACAATCGATAATCTCAAATTCCGTCCCGGCGTTGGCGCTCGTGACCTCACCGCCGACTGCCATAACCACACCGTCGCGCGCGAGCAGACCACCGATTACATCCATTTCGTTGGCTGGGTCGATAACTCGGGCATTGACGAAGGCGGTCGGCGGGCCGTTTTGTTTATCCGGCGCGATCATATTCCAGCTACCTGAGAGTTCGAATTCCGCTCTGTTAAAAGTTGCAAAGTCGCCATCCGGACGGCGACGCCCATTTCGACTTGCTCGCGGATGGCGCTGCGATGAATATCGTCAGCGACTTCTGTATCGATTTCCACGCCTCGGTTCATCGGTCCCGGATGCATGATCAACGCATTAGGTTTGGCGGCCGCCAATTTGTCCCGATCAAGACCGTAGAAATGGAAGTATTCCCGAACTGAAGGGACAAAATGGCCTCGCATGCGCTCGAGCTGCAGGCGCAACATCATAACAATGTCGACACCTTTCAAGCCTTTGCGCATATCGTGATAAACGTCGACGCCCATGCGGTCGATTTCGCCGGGCAGCAAAGTCGGCGGGGCGATAACACGGACATGGGCTCCCATCGTGTTGAGCAGGAAAATATTCGAGCGCGCCACTCGGCTATGCAAAATGTCACCGCAGATAGCCACTTCCAGATTATCCAGGCGACCAAGACGACGGCGTATTGTCAGCGCATCGAGCAGCGCTTGCGTTGGATGTTCGTGATTGCCGTCGCCGGCATTAATGACAGAACAATCGACTTTTTGGCTCAATAATTCGACCGCGCCCGACTGCCCGTGGCGGACTACCAATACATCGGGATGCATGGCATTCAGCGTCATCGCCGTGTCGATCAGGGTTTCACCCTTTTTGATCGCCGAATCCGAGACCGACATATTAAGGACGTCGGCGCCCAGGCGCTTGCCTGCCAACTCGAATGAGGTGCGGGTACGGGTCGAACTTTCAAAAAATAGATTAATTTGCGTTCGCCCCCGCAGGGTCGACTTTTTCTTGTCAACCTGCCGGTTTTGTTCGACATAATTTTCGGAAAGATCAAGGACCGATTCAATTTCAAAGGGCGATAATCCCTCGATCCCCAGCAGATGCCGGTGTTGAAAATTGATGTCGATCTGCTCACTCATTAAAGGGACTGTATAGGCAGGATTGTTTACCGGTGCAAGCGCCGTCGAATGATTGTTTCCAATTCGCTTGCGGTGATGTCGAGTTCGGCGACGTGGATGATGAAATTTGTCTTGTCAAATGGGCCGGTTATTCCTCGAAGCCGACGATGGAGTGCCGCTTGCTGATCAATTATGGCAACGGGTCCATCCATCACCAAGCGGACCCGCGCTGTACCAGGGAGGCCGAGAATCGCTTCATCCAGACCGACGGCTTCGATCGTTTCCCAGGCAACGGCATTTGGTCCAAACCGGTGATAGATCAAACCCTTTTCCGAAATCGATAGGAGTGGATCGACACAGAATAATGGCTGAAGATTGTACAGGATGAGCAAACCACCGACTGCAAACGAAACTAAGGCCATCGGCCAGTAGCCCGCATTTTCGAGTAAAAACTGGATATAGATATTCGACGTCTGACTTTGTTGGCTCGTCGTCGCGCTATCGGGCAGAATAACAAGAGAGCTGGCGAATAGCGCCATCAGCACGCCTAGACCAACCATACCTATCGAATAGCTTCGATTGTTGTTTATTGAAATGTCGCTAACTGCCATTTCTACGATCCGAATAAACCGAGCCAAAAAGGCGTAGCGATTATCGCCGCTAGCGAAGTGACGGTGATGATGCTTGCCATTAGGGTTGCATCGCCATTCAGCTGTCGCGCCAAGATGTAGGACCCCGGCGAGCAAGGGATGCAGGCATAGATAAGAATGGCGGTGCGGGTCAGTCCTTCCACACCGAGCAGCGCGCAGATTAATAAAACGGCGATTGGCATCGCCACAAGTCGGAATAAACTAGCTACGACAAGGGCTTGTTGAGACTGTCGAAAGGCCCCAAAATTCATTCCTGCGCCGACCGACAAAAGCCCAAGTGGAAGAGCGATCCGGCCCAGTATCTCGGCAAAAGGGTCAAATACCCACGGCAAGCCGATACCGCTCCAGGCCAGAAAAATCCCACCTAGGATGGACAAGATCAATGGGTTTTTGGCAATTGTCGTTATCGCGTCTTTTAAGCTACCGCGGCCACGGGTGCCATAACGTTCCAGCATTAGGATACATAAGGTATTGCCGGCCGGCGTGATGAAAGCCATGACAATAGCGAACATAGTCATGCCGGCGACGTCATAAAGACTGGCTGCCACACCGATGCCAATATAGGAATTATAGCGCAGCGCGCCTTGCAATACGGAGGTGAAACCAGGACCGTCCACATCCAATTTTTTTCGTATGGCCAGCAGTGTTAGGGTGATCAGGAAAACTGAACCGATCGACGCGGCGGCAAGCGGCAATACGTCGATGCCAGCCCAATCAACCCTAGTGAATGTTCGCAGTAGCAGAGCCGGAAAAGCGCCGAAGTAAACCAAGCGATCAACTGCCGACCAAAAACTTTCTTGTTGAAGATAGCGATGCTTCAGCCACCAACCGAACGCTATCAGCATTGTTATGGGTATGATTGCTTCCAATACAGTAAACATTGCCATTCTTTCAGCGGGATTTGAAACGGGATCGGGCTAGGACCTCATCATCTCGTTCTATTTGACACAGGTCATTATGTTTGGCCAGGGAAGCTGCTTTATTTGATGTTGGGAACGGCGTGCCGGTGTTCCCGACCCGCCATAACTCAGTTAATGTTCGGGATGGATTGGAACAAAAGTAGGAGATAATAAATGGGCTCGCACCAGTTCAAAATAACCACGATATACGAAATGACCATTTAACGCCAAGAGCCGTTCCCGATTTTCGCGATAGAATTTTGGAATTTCATACCAGGGCATGGTCGGATGCAGATGGTGCGCGATATGAAGATTGTTCCATAGGAAAAGCAGACCGAATAGCCAATTGCTTTCAACGCTGGCGACCCGTTCATAGGGTTTTTCGCCCCAGCGATGTTCCAGGAACGGTCGCAACATCCCCAGCATCATTCCGCTAAGGGTAAAAAACAGTAAAAACTGCCAAATCGGCATATCCGCGACGCCCAACACGAACCAAAGCAGCATCGCGACCGCAATTGAATGCCGTATCCAAATGCCAAGGTCAACGAAATCGCCCCTGAACAACTTGCCGATGTCGACCAAGATGAGTTTGCGCCATCTGATCCATGGGCCCAGCATAAGCCGCCCTAACAGCGTTTGATTGGCAAGATACAGCTTTTGCCACAAGGAGCTGTAATTCCGCCAATCCTCGGCATTGTGGTAAAATGTTTCGGTATCTTTTCCGGGATAGGTCAAGCGCTGATTGCGGTGGTGGATCGAATGGTTGCGGATGTATATTTCCAGTGGAAACCACAAGCCTAAGGGCGGATAAGCGATGGTGAAACGCAACCAAGCGGGAATAGAACGCCAGCCGTGAATCACCTCATGCTGAAAGTTAAAATGCCAAGCGGTGACATATGCTGCTACGGGCCACAACACCCACCAAGGAATATCGGCGTGGAACCACACTAGAGCAACCCAACAACTATAAATCACCGCAGCAAGAACAAATGTTGGTCCTTCGTATTTCATGAACATTGTGGGCACTAACTACTTTTTATTCGATCCAAAAGGCCTTGTAGAATGTAGCTGGCGGCCAGTTTGTCCACAACTTCGGCGCGGCGTTTGCGGGTCAGGTCCATTTCATCAATCATCATTCGCTGCACCGCGGCAGTTGATAGTCGCTCGTCCCAGAATGCGGTGGGTATGTCTTGCAGGCCGGACAAATTCTGCGCGAATTGACGGGTCGATTGGCACCGCGGACCTTCCGTGCCATCCATATTGAGCGGTAGCCCTAGTACAAGGCCACCGATGTCGTTTTCGCCGGCAATAGTGAATAGGCGTTCAGCGTCTATGGTGAACTTCTTGCGGCGAATAGTTTCAAGTGGGCTGGCCACCATCCACATGCTGTCGGAAAGCGCTAATCCAATTGTTTTACTGCCCAGATCAAGTCCCAAAAGCCGTTTGCCGCGTGGGACAAATTCCTTCAATTCCTCGGGCTTGCTTAGCAACATTTCGAGTGATACTTTCCGCCCGAATTTCAGGCACGTATTCATATATTTGCGGAAGGTCGCACATGTCGGTTGATAAAGCCACCGTGGCCAAGATCGCCCATCTCGCGCGTATCGGCGTTAAGGAAGAAGAGATGGAAGGTCTGGTCGACGAATTGAATAATATCCTAAACTGGGTCGAGCAGTTGGCCGAGGTCGATACCAACAATGTCGCCCCGTTGGCTAGCGTCAACGATGACGTGCTGCGTTGGCGCGCTGATGAAGTCACCAGCAGTAATCTGCAAAGCGATGTTACTCGCAACGCACCGGAAGAATTCGAAGGCTTCTATGTTGTCCCACGGGTGGTGGAATAATGACCGGTGAACTGACAAATTTGCGCATCGCTGAAGCTCGTGACGCAATGGCGAAGGGAGAGTTCAGTGCCCTTGAATTGACCGACGCGCATATCGCGGCTATCGAAGGTGCGGGAGCCTTAAACGCTTTTATCACCAAAACCCCGGCGCAGGCGCGCGCGATGGCAATAGCTTCCGATACTCGCCGGGCTAAGGGCAAAGCAGGCGCGTTGGAAGGGATTCCACTGGCGATCAAAGATCTATTTTGCACTAACGATGTGTTGACGACTGCGGGCAGTCATATTTTGGATGGCTTCAAACCGCCTTATGAAAGCACGGTTGGTCAAAATCTGTGGGATGCCGGCGCCGTGATGTTGGGGAAAACCAACCTTGATGAATTCGCCATGGGTTCGTCCAACGAAACCAGTTATTACGGCAACGTGATAAATCCCTGGCGGGCACGAAACAGCAATACACCGCTAACACCCGGTGGCTCATCTGGCGGCTCCGCAACTAGTGTGGCTGCACGACTAGCGATGGGTGCGACGGGGACGGATACCGGCGGGTCAATTCGCCAACCTGCATCCTTTAGCGGGATTGTTGGTTTGAAACCGACTTATGGTCGTTGTTCGCGTTGGGGCATTGTTGCGTTTGCGTCATCACTTGACCAGGCCGGACCGATGACCCGGACAGTGCGAGATGCCGCCGTCATGCTGGGCGCGATGGCAGGCTTTGACCCGAAAGATTCGACCTCTGTCGATCGTCCGGTGCCGAATTTCGAAGCGGCGTTGGATCAAGATTTGAAGGGTCTGAAAATAGGTGTGCCGAGCGAATATCGTGTCGACGATATGCCGGAGGAGATCGAAAATCTTTGGCAGCAGGGTATTGAATGGCTGAAAGACGCCGGGGCGGAAATCAAACCGATTTCTTTACCGCACACCAAGTATGCTTTACCGGCCTATTATATTGTCGCGCCGGCGGAAGCGTCATCAAACCTATCACGCTATGTCGGGGTTCGTTATGGCCTGCGTGTCGAAGAAGAAGGTGACAGCTATATCGATATGTACGAAAGAACTAGGGGTGAAGGATTTGGCCCGGAAGTCCGGCGCCGGGTCTTGATCGGCGCTTATGTACTGTCCGCCGGCTATTACGATGCTTATTATTTGAAAGCGCAAAAAATCCGCCGTTTGATTACGCAGGATTTCCAACAGGCCTATCAGGATGTCGATGCGATTTTGACCCCGACGGCGCCGAGTGCTGCTTTTGCGTTGGGTGATCGCATCGACGATCCGCTGTCGATGTATTTGAATGACGTGTTCACGGTTCCCGGCAATCTATCCGGCATACCTGGAATCTCGGTACCGGCGGCATTAACGGAAGATGGGTTGCCGCTTGGCTTGCAGGTATTGGGTCCTGCTTTTGATGAAGAAATTGTCTTTCGGGTCGGTCACGTGCTGGAACGCGCAGCAGCCTTCAATACCGAACCGGCGGATTGGTGGAGTGAAGCCAAATGAGCGCTGGACCAAGAAACCTAATAAGCGGTGCTACTGGTGACTGGGAAATCGTCGTCGGCCTTGAAATCCATGCCCAAGTAATCTCGGAAGCGAAACTGTTTTCCGGCGCTTCGACTGCTTTCGGCGGTGCCCCCAATGCACATGTCAGCTTGGTCGATGCGGCATTGCCAGGCATGCTTCCGGTCATTAACGAAAAATGCATAGAGCAGGCAGTTCGTACGGGCCTGGGCCTGAACGCGCAAATCAATCTTTATTCCATATTTGACCGGAAGAATTATTTCTATCCCGACCTGCCACAGGGCTATCAAATCTCGCAATATAAGGATCCCATCGTCGGTGAAGGTGTGGTCACGGTTGACTTGAAAGATGGCGAAAGCGTGGAAATTGGCATCGAACGCCTGCATCTTGAGCAGGATGCAGGAAAATTGGTGCACGATCTACGTCCTCGCAAATCTCATGTTGACCTCAACCGGACCGGTATCGCGCTGATGGAAATCGTCTCAAAGCCGGATATGCGATCATCGGAAGAAGCCGGTGCTTATTTGCGGAAATTGCGCGCCATTTTGCGATATCTTGGGACCTGCGATGGCAATATGGAACAAGGCTCAATGCGTGCCGATGTGAATGTCTCAGTGCGTCGGCCGGGCGGCGAGCTCGGCACGCGGACAGAAACCAAGAATGTCAATTCGATACGGGTCGCGCAACAGGTGATTGATTATGAAGCCCACCGCCAGATTGAGGTGATCGAAGAAGGTGGCACGATCGATCAGGAAACCTTGATGTTCGATCCGAATACTGGCGTGACCCGATCCATGCGCAGCAAAGAAGATGCTCAGGATTATCGTTATTTCCCCTGTCCGGATTTGCTGCCTTTACAGTTGACGGAGGAATTTGTCGCGCAGATCAAGGCAACTCTACCGGAATTGCCAGATCAGAAAAAAGCCCGCTACATGAACGAACTGGGCCTTTCCGCTTATGACGCCGGGGTTTTGGTCGCCGATCGGGACATGGCGCTGTTTTTTGAAGCGATTGTGGGGGGGCGTGATGCCAAAGCGGCAGCAAATTGGGTGATGGGTGATTTTCTTGGCCAGTTGAGCCGTCGCGAACAGAGCTTTTCTAAAGCTTCAGTCAGCGCCGATAATCTCGCCGGCTTGCTGGACTTGATTGCTGACGGCACAGTTTCGAACCGAATTGCCAAGGATGTCTTGGATGCAATGTTTGAAAGCGGCAAGGACGCCGCGACCGTGGTCGATGAAAAGGGTCTGAAACAAGTCTCCGATACCGGTGCCATCGAAACATTAATTGATGAGATCCTGGCCGCTAATCCGGACAAAGTTGAAGAAGTTCGCGCTGGCAAAGACAAACTAATCGGCTGGTTCGTCGGCCAAGTGATGCAAAAAACCCAAGGCAAGGCCAATCCGACTGTCGTCAATGAGATTTTGCGCGGCAAGCTGGCGGGCTGAATTTTGCTCTTACACTTGATCCGCGTCTGACCAAACGGCGAATTCATTACCATTAGGATCGGTGAAATGGAAGCGGCGACCGCCGGGGAATTGAAATATCGGTTTGATGATCTCACCCCCGGCGATCTTTATTTTTGCTTCGGTTGCCGCCAAATCGTCGCTATAGAAAACGACTAGTGCGCTGCCGTTTTCGGTTGACGATATTAAATCCGATTTGAAAAACCCACCATCCAAACCAGCATTGGAAAAGGCCATATAATCAAGCCCGTAATCCGTGAACGACCAATTAAAAACCGTTGAATAAAAATCTTTGATGGCGTCAAAATCCCGTGCCGGGAATTCGACATAGTCAATTCTATCTTGGTCACTCATTTTACGCGCTACGCCTGTTCATCTTTAAATACTAAGTTCAATCTGCCGCAAAACAATAAAGCAGGCCGGCGCCGCCGGTCGATTTCAGATTATCTTGACTGCAGCCGCGCGAGTGGTGGGCGGCGGTCCAAGAGATGTTGCCGCCACCGTGGCGATCGTGATGGCCGAGGCTGGCGCTGCCTTTGTCATTGCTGGTCCAGTTACTGCAGGTATGGTCGCCCTTCTCCCAGGGGAAATAGGCGGTGCCGTCATCCTTTGAGCCAGTCAGGATATCATGTTCATTGGGTTTGTCGCCGCGTCCTTTAACCATATTGCCGTTTTCGTCGACGGCGGTGCGTTTGACAAGATTGGGACTGATATGCAGTTGATCAAGGTCACTAGCGATCAAATCGCCTCTGGCATTGTACCAGGGACCATTGCCAATCCGGTCGCGTGCGGAAATACCCCGCATTTTGTTATCAGTCACTTGGGTGGAAAGGTAGGCGCGCCATGTCCGGCCATTGGAGCCCGCTGCTTCAGCCAGTTTTTTGCAATGGGCATCGCCGCCTGCAAGTCCGCCAAGATTGGCGCCGTCACCTAAGCCGGTACTGGTGACGAAAAAACTCATGGGATGGTCGCCGGCCAATGCCATGGGTAAACCGACCGACAAAGCAAATCCGGCTGCTGCGCCAAATATAGTGAGTTTTTTTGAAATATTCATTTTGTTCCCTTTCCTTGTTGCCCAAAATGCAGGTTAAATTTATGGCGAGAATTCTAGATCAGTCATTTTCGTTTGCCTAGAACCGAAGTCGACGTTTCACAGAATAATGATCGGCGTTTTAATGTCTGTATTTCAGACAGCATTCACCAAAATCCAAGCCAGCGCCGCGGAAATTGCCAACACCTTCGTTATACTCCAGTGAAATCTCAAAAGTAGAATGGCCGAGAGCATTGCCAGGACAAGCACTCGCCAATCGATTGACGACCATTCCGGCTGCCATAGTTTGACCAGTCCGTAATCGTATTGTTGCACGGAAGCGAAAAATACATGCAAGCCAAACCAGATTGATAGATTCAGGATTACCCCGACAACTGCAGCACTGATGGCTGACAGTGCGCCCGCTAGGCGGGGCTGGGCCGAGATCCAATCTATGTAAGGTGCGCCGGCGAAAATCCACAGGAAACAGGGAACAAAGGTCACCCAGAGCGTAACCGCCGCACCTGCAAGCCCAAACCAAATACCGCCCGCTCCAAATGCTGCAAGGAAACCGACAAATTCGGTGACGAGTATCAGTGGACCTGGTGTTGTTTCCGCCAGACCCAGGCCGTCCATCATCTCACCGGCGCTTAACCAGCCGAAGTTGGCGACGACGTCCTGCGCCATATAGGCCAAAACCGCATAGGCACCGCCAAATGTCACGACTGCCATTTTGGAGAAAAAAGCCCCGATATCCGTCAGGACCGGAAAGTCGAACAACATATCCAATAATAGGATCGGCAACCACCATACCGACAACCAGATGACGATTGTCGAAATCGTCTGGGCGAGGGTGGTTGGAACCGGGATGCGTTCGTTTGACCGATCGACGGTTTTCGAGCCCTGAAGAAATCCGAATAGTGCGGCCAACAAAACGATCAGCGGATAAGGCAGTGCCAGGAAAAATATCCCAACAAAGGCACAGCCGGCAACAATCCAGTATGTAGTTCCCTGCAGCGCCCGTTTCGCCACGCGCAGAAGCGCTTCTAAAACAATGATGAGGACGGCTGCCTTTACCCCTAAAAATAGCGTACTGACAAGTGGCACATTACCGAAGAAGGCATAAATGGTTGCCAACGCCAGGACTATGACGGCCCCTGGTAATACGAACAACAATCCAGCGATCAATCCACCACCGACACCATGCAAGCGCCAGCCGGCATAAGTTGCCAACTGCATCGCTTCTGGCCCGGGAAGCAGCATGCAGAAGCTCAACGCATTCAGATATTGTTTCTCGCTCAACCAACTTTTTTCTTCGACAAGAATGCGATGCATTAGTGAAATTTGCGCCGCCGGGCCGCCAAAGGACAGGAACCCAATTCTAGCAAACGCACGAATACATTCGTCATAAGTCGGCGGGTCGCTGTCGCTGCTTTCGGACGTTTTCATTTGTTCGGTCATGACACTATGCTTTCATTGTCGTCGAAGGCCAATCGTGTCCTTCTTCCACTGCATCGCGGCACCAACGATAGAATGCGTCGTAAAGATCCATGCCGGCCTGCAATTGCTGCAGGTCGTCCTTAAACATCCGCGATTGTCCTAACGATGCTGCCAATAGTCCAGCCGCTTCAGGGGCGAGATCGTGCCGGTTGGTATCGGCGCCGCGCACGATTGTCGCTAGCCGCAATAATGGTTCAGTGCCGAGGTCGAATTCCTCGATCATCGTATCGAAGGTGCATTGATCTCCACGATGGCTCCAAAACACCCCGTCGATGTCGATTGGCGTGGCATTGAAACGATCGGCGACGTTCATTACTTCGGAAGGGGCGACAAACAAAAACTGCGCTTTTGGATCGACAAATCGGCGGATCAGCCAGGGGCAAGCGATGCGGTCAATCTTCGGACGCTGTCGAGTGACCCAGACCGTTTGACCTTGGGGATTACGTTTCGGCAATTTTTCAGCCGGAACTAACGGTTCACCGGCATCCCGCCAGGCAATGAACCCACCTTCAAGATATTCGCTGACAATGCCGTGGGTTCTAAGTACTGCGGCGGCGCCCTGGCTGAGTTTGAGGCCCTTCTGACAGACTATGACAACTTTGCCGTTTGCGAGATGTGGCGCCAACGCCGCGATATCCGTGAAAGGGTGGCGAAAGGCGGTCGGAAGGGTGCGCGGATCGGCCGAAAAATCGTCATCTACGCAGACGTCGACAATCGTTGGATTGTTTGGCGTTCCGATCAAACGGGTGAGTTTGGCAACGGTGATAGAATTTGGTGACGTCATAATGCGTCCTCCCATAAATAAGGTTTAAGGACGCGAAACTTGGGCTGACGCCTCACGGGGCGCTCGCAGGCCCCATGCTGATTATGTGGTAACAACCGGAGCATTTGTCAAGTTTCAGGAAATAAAATCCCCTCGCGGATATGGATAACCGTTGGGCAGTCTGCTGCGAATGCGGTGGCAATCGCCGGTTCGACGTCGTCCAATTTGTCCGGGGCTGCATATCTTGCACCGAAAGATTTGATTAAAGGTTCGAAATCCGGGTTCAGCGGTTGAACCGCGATTTCCGACATTTGTCTTGCCCGCATACCGTCGCGAATTTCGCCCAAGGCTTCATTATCCCAAAGGATGATGGCGATTGGCAGTTTATTTTCCACGGCGGTTGCGAGTTCCGCGATGGTGAACATAATGCCACCATCGCCGACCAGCACCGCCGTTGCCCGATCAGGACAGGCAAGCTTGCCGCCAATCGCTGCGGGCAAGGCATACCCCAGGGTACCGTAGCCATTCGGGAAATGCCAACAGCGCGGCTGCTGGGCCGGAAACGACATGCAACCGGCATAAGCGATTTTGCACATATCGGCGAATACCTGTCCGTCCGCCGGCAATGCGGCCCGCAAAGCGGATAGCACTGCATTATAGTTTGACCGTTCGTTATGGGAGGAGGCTTCGTTGAGGTCGCGTACTCGCTTTGCTGCGCCCAGTTGATCAATGTTCGAAGTTTTATCCAGCTGCGCGGTAATCGCTTGCAAACTCGCGCCAGCATCTCCGACGATCGCCACATCCGCTGGATAATCCCGCACGACCACGCCGCTATCTAGGTCGATCCGCACCAGTTTTCCATGCAGATCCAGACGATCTGGCGTGATGTCCGCACCATCATCATCGTTGCTGGTGACGAGATAAAGATCGGGTTCAGCGATTTCGGTGCCGACGGCAATGATCAAGTCGGCAGCGGACATGGCCCGCCGGGTTGCGATCTGTTGCAAGGTGGAGCCGAGGGATTGCCGATGGAAACTGGGGAAGACACCCTTTGCGGCAATCGTGGTGACGACGATCGCGCCGGTTTTTTCCGCCAGGGTGATCAATTCCCGGTCCGCATCTATCGCCCCGCCACCAACAAGAATTAGAGGGCATTTCGCGGTTTCGATAATTTTGACCGCGGCATCAATCGATTGGCGGGCTGGTGACGGCGCACAAGGCAATTGACTGCGCGGTGGCACCGTACCTAAGGGGCTATCCAAAACATCTAGGGGGATCGAGATCACCGCGGGCCGCGGCCGGTTGGCTGCGAAACTGGCAAACGCCCGGGTCAGGTGAACATCAACCTGACTGGCCTCCCAAGCAACGACGCTGGAACCGGCGATCGGCGCAGCGGTCGCCGCTTGATCGGTTATTTCATGCAGGGCACCGCGATCAAGGCCGATATTGTGCCTAGCGTTCATGGCCGTCACCACCAGCATCGGCACGGAATCCGAATAGGCTTGACCAATTGGCGTCGCAGCGTTCGTTAAGCCCGGACCGCTGATCAGTAGACAAACGCCGGGTCTGCCACTGGCCCGGGCAAAACCATCTGCCATGAAGCCGGCGCCTTGTTCATGTCGCACGCCGATATGCCGCAATCCAGCTTCATCGATGGTTTTGTAAAGTTCGAGGGTGTGAACACCAGGCATGCCAAAAATGATATCGACGCCATGTTCCTTCAGCAGAAACGATAACGCTTCGCCACAACTTCGTTCCGTCATAGATGTTTCACCTTATTTACGCGCCACGGTTCCACAAATTTTTGATCATCACGCCGACGTCGCGTTCAATCGTTTCTGCCGCATCCAGGCATAAATCCTCGCGATAGCGACGGCCAACGATTTGCACACCAATCGGCAGTCCGTCATGTAATCCGGTCGAGATAACGGCTGCCGGCAATCCTAAATAATTTATTGCGTAACTATATTTGCCGCTTTCGAAAATATCTTTTGAATTTTCGAGACCGCGCGCGTCTTCATCCCAATCATATGTCGTCCGCATCAAGAATGGCGTTATGACCAAAGGATAGTCGACTAAGAATTCGTTCCAGGCGCGGGTGTAGTGGGTCCGGTGAGACATCGCCCGTAACAGGGTTTCCGGATTGCTAACGCCCATGAATTCATAATATTCATCGAACATCCGTTTGATCGTTTCGCTGCCATAGGCGCGAATACTCGCCTCCATGAACAGATTGGCATCTCCCATGGTGTTCGGACACCAGGCACCGGCGATTTCCTCTGTCATCGGCGGCTCAACTTCCTCAACCGCGTAACCAGCATTAGATAGGACGCTAGCGGCTTGGTCGACTGCCGAAACGATCGCCGGGTCGATCGCGTAACCGAGGCCGTTTTTTGTCACCGCAACTTTGATCGGTTGCCCTATGTCTGGGCCTTCAAATGGGACTGGTGCCCACCAAGGATCGCGTGGATCTTCCATAGCAACAATTTTCGTCCCCAATCGGACATCACGGACTTCACGGGCGATCACGCCCTGCACGGACATTAATTGTGCCAGTAGACTGCGTTCTTCGCCGGCCGAGGGGTTGTAGGCTGGGACCCGCCCCAAGGTCGGTCGTACAGTTGCTAGCCCGCACATAAAACTCGGAAAGCGCAAGGACCCGCCAATATCATTGCCATGGCCTAAGTGACAAAATCCGGCAGCGACCGCAGACGACGCACCACCAGAAGAGCCACCTGGGGAACGCAGCTCGTCCCAGGGGTTTTTGGTGCGACCGTGAACTTCATTATCCGTCGTGGCGCGGAAGGAAAACTCCGGGGTATTGGTGCGGCCGACGACGATGGCGCCGGCGTTCTTAAGGTTGCGGACGACCGGCGCATCTTCTTCGGCGATGACATCTTTGAAGGCTGTAATACCATTGGTCGTCGCGCAGCCTTCCTGATCAACATTGACTTTGATCGTTACCGGAACACCATGCAGGGGTCCCATCGGTTCGTCCATTTGATCGTATTGACGCGCCTGTGCAGCTGCTGCCGCCAACTGATCGTCGACAATTGCATTTAGATCTCCGTTCATACTACGGATGCGTTCGTTTGCCGATGCTACAGCGTCGCTACAGGAGGACTTCCCAGCCGCAATATCAGCCGCTAAATCGCTAGCGCTCAATTTCCAAATTTCTGTCATTTCTTGATCCTAACCTGTGAGATATTCGGTATGTCCGTCGATTGCCAATGCCTGGCCGGAAATTTTTGCGCCAGCAGGTGAGGCGAGAAAGAGTAACATATTCGCGATATCGTCGGCACTGACAAAGCTGCGCAAAGAACTGCTGCGTTGATAAATTTCCTGAATTTCTTCTGGTTGCCGGTCGGACGCTTCCGCTTCACTGGCAATCACGCGATCCATTCGTTCCCCAGACACCGCTCCGGGGCAGATTGCATTGACCCGGATACCACTCGGTCCCAATTCCATCGCCAGTGATTTGGTCAAGCCAATGACGCCCCATTTTGCTGTCGCATAGGGTGTCCTGTTGGGATAACCGAACATGCCGGCGGTGGAAGAAAAGTTCACGATCAACCCTGATCCCTGTGCTTTCATCATCGGGGTAACCCGCCGACTGCAAAGAAAAGTACCATCCAGCGTGACGCTCAGACATTGCCGCCAATCCGCCAGCGTTAACGCTTCGATTGGACCGGTTGGGCCGGCGATACCAGCCGTATTGACCAACAGATCAATGCCACCCAGATTGTCGACAGCGGCATCTATGAATGCATCGACGGAACCTTCCTGTGAGACGTCGGCCATCAAACCGCCAGCTCCTATTGCCTCGCCGTCGATATCGCAGATGAATACGTCGCCGCCGCGCTCCCTTAAACGATCAGCAATTCGTTTGCCGATCCCGCTGCCGCCGGCTGTCACCACTGCTCTCATTTCGTGCTCTCATCCAATTTCACAAAATTGTTGCCATGTGAGGCCGACAACGACAAGTTAAATCGAGTGGGAAGTGGGGAGTTATACTTCGTGTTAAATGCAAAAATTGGCTTGGTTGGGATTGCACTGGAAAGCAACGCATTTGCGCCGGTGGCGACAGAAGCTGATTTCCATGATGCGATCTATTTGCAGGGGGAGGAGATTGTCACTCGATCGCGAGCTTCAGTTGCTGCCATACAAAAAGAACTCAGCGCTTTTGTGCGGGCAATGGACGCGACCGGCGAATGGCAGCCAAAACCGTTATTGAATGCCGTTTGCCCACCTTGGGGCCCAGTGGAGCAAGAGTTTTTTGATACTTGCCTGGATCGGATCGATCAACTGATCAAGGAAGCCGGACCCCTGGATGGCGTGTACGTTCCAAATCATGGCGCCATGGTCGCAACGCAGGATGATGATCCCGACGGCACCATGCTGGTGCGCTTGCGGGCTGCTGTCGGTCCCGATGTGCCGATAGTCGTCACCCTCGACCTTCATGCAAATATTTCTGAAAAAATGGTCGGCGCGGCCGACGTGGTTATCGGCTATCGGACAAATCCCCATGTTGATATGACGCCCAGAGGGGAAGAAGCTTGTTTTGTCATGCGGCAGATGCTGGCCGGGATGAGGCCGGAATGCACAATGGTCCGGTTGCCGTTGATGCCGCCGAGTACCACGCTACTGACCTCGACGGGCCCATATGGGGAGATGATGGATCATGGCCAGCGCCGGGCCCAGGAGCTGGCAGATGACATTTTGAACGTTTCTGTCTTTGGTGGTTTTGCATTCGCCGATACTTCGGTCAATGGCCTTTCAGTGGTTGTGACCGCACGCGCGGAGAAAGCGAAGGCGCAAGCCTTAGCGATTGAGATAGCAGGGAAGGGGTGGGAAAATCGCACAGCATTCAGGCGCGATCTGATGTCGATCGACGATGCCGTCGCGAAAGCGTTGGAGAATGCAGCATATCCCATTTTGCCCGCATCGATCTTTTCCGATGCTGGCGATAATCCCGGCGGCGGCGGGGAAGGACGGACCACCTGGTTATTGGATGCGTTGGTCAAGGGACAGGCGAAGTCGGTGCTTTATGGTTCCTTTTTTGATCCGGTTCTGGCGCGGGCAGCACATGATGCCGGTCTGAATAGTGAACTTGACGCCCATTTTAATCAGGATTTCGAAACCGAATATTCAAAACCACTTCAAGCAACGGCGAAAGTCGTCGCCCTTGGAGATGGCCAATTTGTTGGTCGGTTGGGGATCTATCAAAACCGCGCTCTCAATCTTGGCCCTTGCGCCGCTTTAGAAATCGGCGGCAAAGATGGCATCATAGTTGTCGTTATCAGTTCGCGGCATCAAACCGCCGATCCAATGTTTTTCGAGATGTTGGGCCTGGATATTGCTCCCGCTCGTACTGTGGTCGTGAAGTCACGTGGTCATTTTAGGGCGGGTTTTGCGCCCTGGTTCCCGTCAAATACGGTGTTTGAAGTGGACACCGCGGGGCTCACTTCGCCAGTCCTGGATCGATTTAACTGGAAAAACCTGCCCCGTCCGATTTATCCCTTGGACGAAGACGTTGTTTGGACACCGCCAGAAATAGATTAGAATTTTTTATCGATTACATAAGTGACACTAGGGTTGACCGGAGGCTTTTATTGCTCATTATTGGCGCCGGTGTTTCAGTAATTATTACGATATTCTAGGGATAGTTTGTCATGACTTACCGTAGCGGTAGAAATTTTCTTCATTCTCCGGGCCCCAGCAATGTACCGGAACGGGTATTGCGCGCCATGAACAGAGCGACGATCGATCTGGTTGAACCTGAATTGTTGGAAAAAACGACAACTTCCATCGCTGATTTGAAAACACTATTCGACAATGAAGATGGCGAGATGTTCCTTTATATCGCCAACGGTCACGGGGCTTGGGAAGCCGGTATCGTCAATATTTTATCCGCCGGCGACAAAGTTCTGATCCCAGGTTCCGGTCATTTCTCGGTCAGTTGGACTAAGATGACGGAATGTTTCGGCGTTAACGTGGTGACAACACCAACTAATTGGCGCGGCGCAATTAGTCCGGCTGAAGTCGAAGAAATCCTAAGCAACGACAAAGCTGGTGAAATTAAGGCCGTGATGGCAGTTCACACCGATACCGCCACTAGTGCCACCAGTGATGTAAAAGCAATCCGCGATGCAATGGATCGGGTCGGACATCCAGCGCTATTGGTTGTTGACGCCGTTGCATCATTTGCCGCGACGCCGTTGCCGATGAAAGCTTGGGGTGTAGATCTGGTTATCACCGGCAGCCAAAAAGCCTTGATGATGCCGCCCGGCATGTCATTTAACGCGGCCGGACCTAAAGCGATCGAAGCCATGCGATCGGCCAACCTACCGCGTAATTATTGGGATTGGGCGCCCAGGATGGAGCATGCCTATTACCGTTGGTTCTGCGGCACTTCACCGGTGCAACAGGTTTTTGGTCTGCGCGAAGCTCTCGACATGATCCACGAAGAAGGCATCGAACAAGTTTTTGCTCGTCATCGCCGCTTGTCGCAAGCGACACATGCCGCGGTTGACGTATGGGCGCAAGGTGGCGCGGTCGAATTGAACGTGACAAACCCGGCCGAACGCTCGACGTCAGTAACGACCGTTTTGATGGACGAACAGTTCGACAGCAATCGGTTCCGCGCCTTCATTCGGGAAAATTTGAATGTGTCGATCGCTGGCGGCCTTGGTGAATTGCAGAACCGGGCTTTCCGGATCGGCCACCTGGGGGATCTGAACGAACCAATGATATTAGGGGCGCTGGCAACTGTCGAATTGGGTATGCAAATGATGCAGGTACCGCATGGCAAAGGCGGCGCCGAAGCGGCCATTGCTTCTTTGGCAGAAGCCGCTTAGCTTGGCGGCGGTTATAGATGCGATAGTGCTTGCTTGACCCGCGATAGCTCCATCTTGGCCGGCACGCCCTGGTATTCACAACTGCTGATAACCTGGTCGACAATCCATTGCGGCTGGAAGCGTGCGATCGGTTGCACCCCGCTTGGATAATAGTCATTCAATAGATATTCAATGATTCCGGGTTCAATCGCCAAATCGGCTTCGGCACAAACCATTTCGAATATATTCTTGAATTCTGCACCGGTTGGCGGACCGATTTCGAATTTGTAGCGAATTCGCCGTCGAGTGGCGGCGTCAAATAAATTCTCCAATGACATATTAGTTGAGAACATCACCAAGGTGTCGAAGGGGACCGGAAATTTCTTCCCTGTGCTTAGAGTCAAAAAATCGCTCCGCCGCTCCAATGGGATGATCCAACGGTTGAGAACTTCGGTCGGTTCGACCATCTGACGTCCGAAGTCATCGATCACAAATATTCCACCGGTTACTTTCAATTGCAGAGGTGCTTCGTAGACTTTTGAAATCGGACTGAACTGCAAATCCAGCATATCTAAGGTTAATTCGCCGCCGGTAATCATCATCGGGCGATAACAACGAACCCAACGTTGATCTGGCCTGATCGTCGCGACCGGTGCATTTTTGTCGAGAGCTACATCCGGGGCCGGCATACGTCGGTGGATGGCGCTATCGAAAATGTTGATGACTTGGCCGTCAACTTCGATGGAATATGGAATATAAACCGGTTTGGCGAAGGAATCTGTTATGGCTTTGGCATAAATCGATTTTCCGTTTCCGGGTGGGCCAAACAGCAAAATTGAGTGGCCGGAGTTTACCGCCGGACCATACTCATCAAGAAAACCGTCCGGTACAATCATATCGCTAAAACAGCTGGCAAATTGCTCTGCGTCCAGTTTCTCGTCGGTTATTCTTTGTAGCTCGGACTGACGGGCGAAATCGGTCAGGCGAACCGGGGCGGGCCCAATATACATCGATTGTTCCAACGCATCGACGGCCCAATCCCGTCCTTTGTCGCTCAACTCATAACGCTGTTCACCGCTTCCGCGGATAGCTAGGGCCTCAAACAGGTCTTTGTCTTGGCCATATCCCATGACATGGACGAGTACACGCGAGCCTAATTTCAAATGCGCCGATAGTTCAGAAACGGTATGATATCCCTGCACATAGGTGCATTTGACAACCAATGACAGCAGGAAATTCATGCCATAACCGGTTTCCTGGAAACTGCGCGGCGCTTGCGGCGTATGCGGATCGACAAGATCGACGGAGCCAGTTTCTTCAACTTGCAAACTCATTTTGTCCTCCAAAATGGTCAACTTACACGTGGTAGCGCTTATCTAACCGATTGAGCAAGAAATATCGTATAAAATACAACGCTTTTACTTGTCAGTTGCACGCACTAAGGCTAGGTTCCGGGCATCTCAATTCTGCATAATTTTCACCCAAGGAACGCTTATATGAGCGAAATAATCGATATTCGCGGCCGCGAAATTTTGGACAGTCGTGGCAATCCCACGGTCGAGGTCGAAGTAATGTTGGATTCGGGGGCTATCGGCCGCGCTGCTGTACCATCGGGTGCGTCGACAGGCATTTATGAAGCCCATGAAAATCGCGATGGCGGGGCACGCTATTTGGGTAAAGGTGTGTTGAACGCAGTCGGTGCGGTGAACGGCGAATTGTTTGATGCCTTATCCGGAGTCGAAGCGACGGATCAAGTTCGATTGGATAGTTTGATGTGCGAATTGGATGGCACCGACAACAAAAGTCGGTTAGGTGCGAATGCCATTTTGGGGATCAGTTTGGCCGCGGCGAAAGCTTCTGCGGTCGAGCTGGGGTTACCGCTATATCGTTATGTTGGTGGGGTCAATGCGCGGCGTTTGCCGGTGCCGATGATGAACATTATCAATGGCGGGGCCCATGCCGACAATCCAATTGATGTGCAGGAATTTATGATCGTGCCGGTTGCGGCTGATTGCTTTGCGGAAGCCTTGCGTATGGGGGCAGAAGTGTTTCACACGTTACGCGGTGCTTTGAAAGATGCTGGCCATAATACCAATGTTGGCGACGAGGGTGGTTTCGCGCCTTCTTTGAACAGCACAGACGACGCCCTCGGGTTTGTCATGAAGGCGATTGAAACGGCCGGCTACAAACCTGGCGAAGATATTTGTCTGGCGCTCGATGCTGCATCCAGCGAATTTTACAAAGACGGGACTTATGTCCTGGCGGGCGAAGGGAAAACTCTCGATGCCGCTGGCATGGTTGACTACTACAGCGATCTCGTCACGCGATATCCAATTATTTCCATCGAAGACGGGATGGCCGAAGACGATTGGGATGGTTGGAAAGCCTTGACCGATGCTCTTGGCACAAATGTGCAATTGGTCGGCGACGATCTGTTCGTGACAAATCCGGTGCGGCTTCGCGAAGGTATTGATCGAGGCGTCGCGAACTCGATTTTGGTCAAGGTCAATCAAATCGGAACCTTGAGTGAAACCCTGGATGCAGTTGAGATGGCTCACATGGCCGCCTACACGGCGGTGATGTCCCACCGAAGTGGCGAAACAGAAGATGCGACAATCGCCGATTTAGCTGTTGCCACCAGCTGTGGACAGATCAAAACCGGCTCTTTAGCGCGTTCTGACCGGACTGCAAAATATAATCAGTTATTGCGAATCGAAGAAGAGCTGGGGGACCAGGCGGTCTATGCAGGAACATCTGTCATTCGAAGTTGATGGCGCTGCTGATTTTTCATTAGCTCAGACAGCCTAAACGATTGAAGCGGAATCATTTTGTCATACTTTTGGTGAATTGAACTGTCGGAAGCATGGAAAAGCGCTTTTTGCTTGACCGGATGAATCACTCGTGATTCCTTATAACCCCATGAATATTTGGTATGATATCCGCAAAAGGTTGAAACAATCGATAGCGCCAACAATCTGTTTGGCACTGGCGGCCTATTTTGCCTATCACGCGTTTCAAGGCGATCGCGGTGTATTGGCGATGAATCGTTTGAATAAAGAGATCGCTCTGGCAAAATCGGAACTCGAAAAATCGGAAAAGAAGCGCCAATATCTGGAAAATCGCGTGTCATTGATGCGGCCAAATGGCGTCGATCCGGACCTATTGGAAGAATTGGCGCGTGAACAATTGGGCATGACCCATCCTGACGATCTTGTTGTTTATTACGACGACTAAATAGCAAATACACTTTTCAAAACATTGTCGATTACCTAGTTGAACGACCTAACTCTTTGGTTATGATCGGTTTTTTCATCAAAGAATAGCGAAGGCAATGTTTGTCACATAACTGATATCAAGTTAATTCTAAAAACACTATTGAAAACAAAAGCTTGTGCATATATTACTGTGTATTAACTGACAGTGATAGTTGGTATTGTCCCACCTCGTTTGGTTCTCAAGTTATCCGCTTCTCAAGATGGAGTATTGCCATGGCAAAAACGCCGGCCCGTCGGAAACGCGCAAAAAACCCTGCGCCAGCGAAATTATCGTCTGAACAACATTTGCAGTTCTATCGCGACATGCTACTCATCCGCCGTTTTGAGGAAAAAGCCGGACAAATGTATGGCATGGGGCTGATTGGCGGATTTTGCCATCTTTATATCGGTCAGGAAGCTGTTGTTACTGGTATTCAGGCCGCTTTGATCGACGGCGATAGCGTCGTCACCAGCTACCGGGATCACGGTCATATGCTGGCTTGCGGGATGGATCCAAAAGGGGTGATGGCGGAACTCACGGGTCGTACCGGTGGTTATTCCAACGGAAAAGGCGGCTCTATGCATATGTTCAGCCGCGAAAAAAGTTTCTATGGTGGGCACGGGATCGTTGGCGCGCAGGTCCCAATCGGTGCCGGTCTAGCATTTGCTCACAAATACAAGAAAGATGGCCATATCTCGGTGACTTATTTTGGCGACGGTTCCGCCAATCAGGGGCAGGTTTATGAGGCTTTCAATATGGCCGCACTATGGCATTTGCCAGTTCTGTTCATCATCGAAAATAACCAATACGCGATGGGTACCGCGGTTGCCCGCGCCTCGGCGGAAACCGAGTTATACAAACGCGCTGAGAATATCGGCATTCCCGGTCAGCAAGTCGACGGCATGGATGTTGCGGCGGTGATGCGGGCGGCGGAAGGGGCGGTGAACAAAATTCGTGCTGGTGAGGGCCCGATGCTGTTGGAGATGAAGACCTATCGTTATCGCGGCCATTCGATGTCCGACCCGGCGAAATACCGTACAAAGGAAGAAGTGCAGCGGGTTCGTGCTGAAAGCGATCCGATCGATCACCAACGCGAATTCATCCTGGCCGAAAAACATGCGGACGAAGCAACATTGAAGGAAATCGATCGCGAAATCAAAGAAACCGTGACGGCAGCGGCTGAGTTTGCGCAAAACAGCCCGGAACCGGACGCCAGCGAACTCTACACCGATGTTTTGGTCGCGGTATAGGAGCCAGAAAATATGCCCATCACTCTAACCATGCCCGCCCTATCCCCAACTATGGAAGAAGGGACGTTGGCGAAATGGAATGTGCAAGTCGGAGATGCGGTGAAGTCTGGCGATATCCTGGCAGAAATCGAAACCGACAAAGCGACTATGGAATTTGAAGCCATCGATGAAGGTACGGTAGGTATCTTATTGGTTCCCGAAGGAACAGAAGGGGTGCCAGTCAATCTGCCGATCATGATCCTGTTGGAGCCAGGGGACGACACCAGCATCTTGTCGGATATCGAAGGCGACCTTCCCGATGTGCCATCTGCGTCGATCATCGAAGCCACACAAGCTGCGCCCTCGGTGGCAGCGGCGCCGGTTGAAATCATCCCAGTTGAAAGTGACGTGCCAGTTGGCACGGCAATGATCACCATGACCATGCGCGAAGCTTTGCGCGACGCCATGGCGGAAGAAATGCGCAATGACGACACTGTCTTCCTGATGGGAGAAGAAGTCGCTGAATATCAAGGTGCCTATAAAGTCAGTCAAGGTTTGCTGGACGAATTTGGCGCTGAGCGGGTGCATGACACGCCGATCACTGAAATGGGATTTACGGGCCTAGGTGTCGGTGCAGCATTCGGCGGCCTACGTCCAATTGTCGAATTCATGACCTTCAACTTCGCCATGCAGGCGGTCGATCAGATCATCAACTCCGCCGCCAAAACGCTTTATATGTCTGGCGGACAGATGGGTTGCCCGATTGTATTCCGCGGAACCAACGGTGCCGCTTCCCGGGTCGCGGCGCAGCATTCACAATGTTACGCGGCCTGGTATGCGCAAATTCCCGGATTGAAAGTCGTCTCGCCGTCTAATCCGGCCGATGCCAAGGCATTACTGAAGTCTGCGATCCGCGATCCTAATCCGGTGATCTTTCTGGAAAACGAAATCTTATATGGCCGCAGCGGTGAAGTTCCTGATCTGGCCGACCACACAGTGCCGATTGGTAAAGGCCGTATCGCCAGAGCCGGTGCCGACGTGACGATCGTTTCGTTCTCCATCGGCATGACCTACGCCTTGGAAGCCGCAGATATGCTGGCCGGAGAAGGTATCGAAGCGGAAGTTATCGATCTGCGCAGTATCCGCCCGCTTGATATTCCATTGATCTTGGAGTCGGTCCGGAAGACCAATCGTTGCGTGACCGTGGAAGAAGGTTGGCCGACCTGTGGCATTGGTGCGGAACTATCGGCACAGATTATGACTGAAGCGTTCGATTATCTGGATGCTCCGGTGACCCGTATCACCGGCGTCGATGTGCCAATGCCCTATGCAGCAAATTTGGAAAAATTGGCTTTGCCGACTTCGAGCCAAGTCGCCGAGGCGGCAAAAGCCGTCTGCTATCGTTGAAACCCGGTTGAGGAGAAAGAGATGCCGATTACAATTACGATGCCGGCTATGTCCCCAACCATGGAAGAAGGTACGCTTGCGACCTGGTTGGTGAAAGAAGGCGATCAAATCAAGGCCGGCGATATGCTGGCGGAGATTGAAACCGACAAAGCCACGATGGAACTGGAAGCCATTGACGAGGGCACCATTGGAAAATTGTTGGTGGCCGAAGGGACCGAAGGCGTTGCCGTCAATGAACCGATTTGTTTGTTGTTGGAGGAGGGCGAAGATGCGGGCGTTCTGGCCGACTACGCTCCCGTGGCCACCGAGTCGCCAGCCGTGGCCACTGAACCCACTGTAGAAACAGTTGCTGCGGCGGCGGAACTCTCATCAGCTACGCCAGTCACGCCGGCTGCGCCGGCCGCATCAATAGCCGCGGCAGGCAACCGCGTCTTTGCCAGCCCTCTGGCCCGCCGTTTGGCAGCACAAGGCAATCTAGAAATTTCGACAATAACCGGCAGCGGTCCCCATGGTCGCATCGTCAAAAAAGACGTCGAGCGAGCCTTGAGCGCACCCAGACCGGCAGCCGCCGTGGCCGCTATCCCGGCAGCCCAACCGACTTCTGCGGAACAACTACCGTTTGAACCAACTTTCGATGTCGAACCACTCTCAACGATGCGCAAGACCATCGCCAGGCGGTTGACGGAATCGAAACAACAAGTACCGCACTTCTATTTGACCATCGATTGTGAGATCGACAAGCTTTTGGAATTGCGTAAGGAGTTGAATGACAGGGCGGACGGCGCTTTCAAACTGTCGGTCAACGATCTGGTCATCAAGGCGGCGGCGATTGCTTTGAAAAAAGTACCGGCGGCCAATTCGTCTTATACCGATGGTGGCATCAAACGCTATCATAGCGCCGATGTCGCAGTAGCAGTGGCAACCGAGCAGGGTTTGATTACACCGGTGGTTCGCGATGCAGCAAATCGCGGTTTGGAAGCGATATCGAATGATATGAAGGAACTGGCAGCGAAAGCGCGCGACCGGAAGTTAATGCCGGAAGATTATCAGGGTGGCACCTTCTCGATCTCGAATTTGGGGATGTTTGGGATCAAACAGTTCGAAGCCGTCATCAATCCGCCGCAAGCCTGTATCTTGGCCGTTGGTGCCGGCGAACAACGTCCCGTCGTCAAAGATGGTGCGCTCGCCATCGCCAATGTCATGACCTGCTCATTATCGACAGATCATCGCGCCGTTGACGGTGTCGTTGGCGCCGAATTCTTGCGGGCTTTCAAATTGAACATCGAATATCCGATGTCGATGCTGCTGTAAGGAGGGCTGATTATGTCGGTTCAGAATTTCGATCTGATTGTCTTGGGCGGCGGGCCCGGCGGTTATGTGTCAGCAATCCGGGCGGCTCAATTGGGCATGAATACTGCATTGGTTGAACGGGAGCATCTAGGCGGCATCTGCCTCAATTGGGGTTGTATCCCGACTAAAGCACTACTGCGTTCGTCCGAACTATTTCAGCTCATGCATCGGGCGGACGAATTTGGTCTTAACATCGAAGGATTGAGTTTCGATCTTGAGAAAATCGTCAAACGTAGCCGCAGCATCGCAAATCAATTGTCGGGCGGCGTCAGCCATTTGATGAAAAAAAACAAAATCACCGTGTTCGATGGCCATGGCAAACTTGCCGGTGGAGGAAAATTAATCGTCGACGGGAAAAGTAAAGCTGAACTGTCGGCTAAACATATCATACTGGCGACCGGCGCGCGGGCCCGGCAATTGCCCGGATTGGAATCGGACGGCAAGCTGATTTGGACCTACAAAGAAGCGCTTGTTCCAGACGTCATGCCAAAATCTTTATTGGTCATCGGCTCTGGTGCGATTGGAATAGAGTTCGCCAGTTTTTTCAATACGCTTGGTGCGGAAGTCACGGTGGTTGAAGTGTTGGACCGCATCTTGCCAGTAGAGGATGTGGAAATTTCCGGTTTTGCTCATAAGGCGTTTAAGAAGCAGGGCATGGATTTGCGAACCAAAACGCAAGTGACCAAGCTGGACAAAGGCAAAAACCGGGTAACGGCGACATTAGAAAGCGATGGCAAGAGTGAAATCATCACGGTCGAGCGTGTCATTTCTGCTGTTGGCATCACCGGCAATGTGGAAGACATCGGTCTTGGGGCGACAAAAGTGAAAGTTGATCGTGGCCACGTTGTGACCGATGAATGGAGCCGCACAGGTGAACCAGGCGTTTACGCCATCGGAGATTTGGCAGGCCCGCCGTGGTTAGCGCACAAGGCCAGCCATGAGGGTGTGATCTGCGTCGAAAAAATTGCCGGCCTCGACAATCTTCATCCTCTCGAGACAACGAATATCCCAGGTTGTACCTATTGCTGGCCGCAAATTGCCAGCGTTGGCTTGACGGAAGCGGCAGCAAAAGAAGCCGGCCGCAATGTAAAAGTCGGTCATTTTCCATTCATCGGGAATGGTAAAGCCATCGCGTTGGGTGAAGCTGAAGGCCTCATCAAAACGGTCTTCGACTCTAAAACCGGCGAATTACTGGGTGCGCATATGGTTGGAACCGAAGTGACGGAATTGATCCAAGGTTACGCAGTTGGGAAAACCCTGGAAACCACGGAACTTGAACTGATGCATTCGGTATTTCCGCATCCGACTTTGTCGGAAATGATGCATGAATCAGTCCTTGACGCGTACGGCCGCGCCCTCCATTTCTAGTAGGCGCAATTGATGTAGGAGCCGTTTATGGCCCAGACCGCTGAAACTACCCGAAAATATCGCCATCCGGAACGGCGCAACAAACCGGATAGCGTCATTCCGCGCAAGCCGAAATGGATACGGGTGAAAGCCCCGAACTCACCGGAATATTTTGAAACTCGGAATTTGATGCGCACCAATGGCTTGTCGACAGTGTGCGAGGAAGCGGCTTGTCCGAATGTTGGCGAATGCTGGGCCAAACGGCATGCCACGATGATGATCATGGGTGAAGTTTGCACTCGGTCTTGCGCATTTTGTAACGTCGCGACCGGCAAGCCGATGGCACTCGATCCGACGGAGCCGGATCGGGTTGCCGATGCGGTCGCGAAACTGAAACTACGCCACGTCGTGATTACCTCGGTGGACCGCGATGACGTCCCGGATGGTGGGGCGGCTCATTTTGCCCGTGTCGTGGAAAAAGTCCGCGAGATGACACCGAAGACGACCATTGAAATTTTAACACCGGATTTTTTGGGTAAACCGGGCGCGGACGAAACAATGATCGCGGCCAAGCCGGATGTCTTTAATCACAATCTTGAAACCGTGCCGCGGCTTTATCCCGAGGTACGCTCCGGTGCAAATTACTTCACTTCCCTTCGATTGCTGCAGCGGGTGAAGGAGTTGTCGCCTGAGACATTCACGAAATCTGGCATCATGGTTGGCCTGGGGGAAGAGCGGTTGGAAATCCAACAAGTAATGGAAGATTTGCGCGCTGCAGGGGTTGATTTTCTAACCATCGGCCAATATCTGCAACCGACGCCAAAACATTTCCCGATCCACCGATTTGTTACACCGGAGGAATTTGAGGGGTTAGAAACATTGGCTCGGGCCAAAGGATTTACCATGGTTTCCGCTTCCCCGTTGACGCGATCGTCTTATCATGCGGATGCGGATTTTGCGGAATTACGCCGCCGCCGGGCCGAAGAATTGGCGCAAGGCTGATCACGCTTCATGCCGACACATGCGGAGAAGCGGACCCTACCTTATAGTCCGGCGCAGATGTTTAACCTGGTGGCGGATATTGAGAAATATCCAGAGTTTCTACCTTGGTGTATTGCCTGTCGAATAAGTGAACGTGACGGGGATGTAATTTGGGGTGACCTGATCGCCGGCTTCAAAGTATTTCGTGAGTCTTTTTCATCAAAAGTGACGCTGGACGCGCCGGACCTAATTCATGTGGAATATATCAATGGCCCATTTCGGTATTTGAACAATCACTGGAAATTTATTCCTCATGATGGGGGAAGGGGGACCGTGATCGATTTTTATATCGACTTTGAGTTCCGGTCCAAATTTTTGCAGACAGCTGCCGGGGCGGTGTTCAACGAAGCGGTGAAGCGCATGGTGCATGCCTTTGAAGAGCGCGCCCATGATATCTATGGCGATGATCTGGGTGTCTGATCGAGATAGGGTTTGAGAATATCCAGAATCGGTGAAAGCTGATTTTCATAATTCCGCCAACGCGCCACAGCGCGTTTGTTTATTTTGCCAGTAACCGCATCACGGCTGGGCGTAGCAACATAACGTGCGCCGGGATTTAGACGATCCTCGAGATAATCATCCTGCCATTCAATGCCAACGAATTCAAAAATGTCGCGTCCAACTTTGATTGGGTCGGCGACCAGATCTTCGTAAGTATATTCTATCCATGGATTACTAAGATTAGCGCGAAAGTAATACCAAAGATCAAAGGTCAGGGCATAGGTTTCTGCCGTGGTACGAAGATCTTGAAAATTTGCCATCCCATCGTTGCGGACAAACGTTTGGGCAAAACAAGACAAACAGACGTCTCGGGGGTCTCTTAACGCAACAATGACTGGTGCATTCGGGAATAGCATATGGATGAAACCCAACTCGACCAAATTGAACGGCATTTTATCAACCAATACCGTCTTGGCGAGCGAACCGCCAAAACCTTGTTCGGCCGCCTTCCAGAAGGTCTTGCGCCAGAGCATCAGGTCTCGTGGTTCAGCTGCCGCCAGTCCAGAGAAGAAGTCGCCATAACGATCAACGATTTGTCGGCGCACCGCTTCTAACGGTGTTCGTTCCGCCGTGGTATGGACGTTTGGATGGGCGTCCATGATTTGTTCGACCAAGGTGGTGCCAGAGCGCGGAAAGCCGACAAAGAAAATGGGATTTGTGGTTTCCGCTGTTCTGGGCGTTGCACTTAAATCATCGGGTCGGAAAAATTCACGCATCGTTTTTATGTATTCTCGAAAGCGGACACCGTCGATGCCACTAGCGGCAAAAAATTTTGCGCCCGCTTTATTGCCGCTTTGCATCGCCTTAAAGGCGGCCTCGAAATTCTCCAAACGCTCCTCAATATTGGCCAAAGTTAAAAAGGCTTCGCTCAGATATTGCTCGCTTGGGGCGGTCGCGACAAATGTCTCTAGCTGAATTTTCGCTGCATCAATTTCACCTTTGCGGAACGACAATTGAGCCATCAACAGGCGAACGGGTTCCAAATCAGGATCAAGAGCCAATGCAGTTGTTGCGACATCTTGGGCCGCGTCGAACTCGTTCACCATTTCCAGTGTCAGCGCCAGGTTGGCTAGAATATCGACATTGTCTGGCGCCAGGTCGGTGGCCTTTCGAAAGTATACAGCGGCCTCTCGCGCTTGGCCCAATTGCTGTAGGATACCGGCAAGATTATTACAAGCGTCTAGAAAATCCGGCTTCAGCTCAACCGCTTCTCGATAACTGTCTCTGGCGTTGAAAATTTCACCAACCGCGGCGTGAGCATAACCAAGATTGAAATGAATATCAGGATTGTCCGGCGCTAATCTTGCCGCGGCGGATAATTGCCCAACCGCCTTGTCGGCCTCCCCGATTTGCAGCAACAGGGTGCCCAGAAAAAAATGCGGCCTGGGGTCGCGTTTGGTCTTGCGGGACAGTTTTTCGAAGATCTTCCGCGCGGCAGGCAACTGACCCAGCTGGTGCAGCCGCATCGCTTCTTGCAGTTGCCGTTCAATTTTGTCCTGTACCAACGCGCTCATCCAGTCTGCGTAAAAGCTATGGTGAGGACCAGCAGATTATGGGTGCCATGGGCTATGATCGGCAGCCACAGGCTTTTGTATTTCTCATAAAGATAGCCGAATATGACAAACACGACAGTCAGGCCAGGAACTGTTGCCGGGTCAAAATGAATCATGGCGTGGGCTTCGGCTGCAATAAGCGCCGCCGGCCAAAAGGACAGATATTTTCTGAGGAGGCCGAATAGCATTCCGCGGAACAGAAGCTCCTCCAATAGCGGCGCCAATAAAACCGCACCAACGAAAAAAGCAAGGATAACGTAGACGGGTTGCGAGGCCATGCCACCTTCGCCGCCTATCGGCAAGCTGGTTGGTGCACCTAGAATTGGACGCAGGAGGATGACGAGTGCGGTGTTGAGAACCATGGCCGCCGCGCCAGCAAGTACCGCGAGACGAAGTCGGCCTGTACTTATTGTCATAACGCCCAAGCCGCGCCAACCGGCAGATTCCCCCCAAACCGCTTGCAACCATATCCACGCAACGCCGCTTGCTGCCGGCAACACCGTCATCGCGGCTAGCAGCGTTCCTGTCGCCGCAACAGTTTTCAGGCCATCGCCAAACCATTGGTAACAGAAATAGAGCGCGATCGCCTGAATAACGATGGTTGAGCAGATGACGTAAATCGTCTGTCGCAACGGCAAGGCCGGGATTGTTATCATGTTGGGAGTTAAGCTCACCAGCTGTCGACCTGAGCTTGCAACATGGCCAATGCGCTTTCGATAGTCGCGGCGCGAATTTCCGTGCGACCAATATCACCATATTCCATGCGCTGATGATAAACATCCCCAATGTGTCGTGCGGTTGCGATATGGACGAGACCAACCGGTTTTTCTACTGTACCACCACCGGGACCGGCGACACCTGTTACCGCCACGGAAAGGTGGGCATTGGATTTCCCGACTGCACCCTCTGCCATGGCACGGGCGACGGCTTCCGAAACTGCGTCGAGACTTTCAATTAGGCTCGCCGGCACGCCTAACATTTCGTTCTTGGCTTCGTTGGAGTAAGTGACAAAACCGCGATCCACGACATCTGAGGAGCCGGCAATTTCCGTCAACGTACCGACGATCAATCCGCCGGTGCAAGACTCCGCCGTTGCCAATAGGATCTCTTTTTCCCGACAAGAATCGAGAAGCAATCGCGCTTGATTCAATATGCTGTCAGAAGACAAAATTTTCTCCCAACCAAATTGTCAGGCCATACATAATTGCCAAAGCATATAGGGCCGCCAGAATATCATCCAGCATAATCCCGAAGCCGCCTTTAACCTGCTTGTCGGCCCAACTGGCCGGCCACGGTTTCAACACGTCGAGCAGGCGAAAAAGGAAAAACCCAACAAAAAATGCCAACGGATTAAGCGGAGCTGCTACGAGGACCAACCATTGTCCGGCGACTTCGTCGATGACGACGGCGCCAGGATCTTTGCCGCCGTCAGCCTTTTCATAAACGTCGGCAGCCCAGCATCCAATCGCAAAAACCACGCCCGCAGCCACCAAGAGCAGCCAGGGTCCACCGAACCACAAGAACACCCAGGCAAACGGTAGGGCAGCGGCAGACCCCCAAGTCCCGGAGGCCGGTCGCAGGAGGCCGGCACCAAACCACGTCGACAATAGACAAGCCGGGTGCGATAGCGGGAGTGGTGGTTTACGGATGGAAATCATCGCTGTCTCGGCAATTCAACGGTCACGGTTGCTTGCGCCGCTATGCCTTCGCCCCGGCCGGTGAAACCCAAACCTTCGGTGGTTGTCGCTTTGACGCTGACCCGATGGACGTCGAGGCTGAGCAGGTTCGCCAAGCGCACGCGCATTGGCTCACGAAAAGGTCCGATTTTTGGTTGTTCACAAATTATGGTGAGGTCGAGATTGAGAATTTGACCGCCCTGACCAAGCACCGCCTTGGCGGCATGATCTAGAAAAACAGCAGAATCCGCGCCCCACCATTGAGGATCTTCGGGTGGAAAATGTGTCCCGATGTCGCCTGCGCCAATCGCACCAAGGATCGCATCGGTGAGCGCGTGCAGGGCGACGTCGGCGTCCGAATGGCCGACCAAGCTATGTTGGTGGGGAATGTCGATGCCGCAAAGGGTGACGCTGTCGCCAGGGCCAAAGCGATGGACGTCAAATCCCTGTCCTACCCGTATTTCCATTTGCATCCCTACCATGGCACGGGCACGCTCCAAATCTTCGTTATTGGTGATCTTGAAAGCCCGTTCGCTGCCTTCTACAACTATGACTTTGCCGCCTGCCGCCCGAAAAACCGATGCATCGTCGTTGAAATTTTCCTGCGATGCCTGTTGATGGGCGGAGAGGATTTTTTCAAATCGAAAGGCTTGCGGAGTTTGTACGCGATACAAATGTTCCCGCGATACCTCTGCAGCCGTCGTTTTCCTATCGCTGCGAACCAAACTATCAGCAACGGGCAAAGCGGGGATAACCGCCTCGACATCCACCAATTTATTGACGATCCGATCCAGCATATCGACCGGCAGAAATGGACGGGCGGCATCGTGGATTAGGACATTATGTGGTGCATATTGATTGAGCGCCGTCAGGCCGTTCAAAACGGAAATCTGCCGGGTTTCCCCACCAATCACCGGTGCTGGCAAGTTTAGGTTCTCAATACTACGATCATAATGTGCTTCGCTACCGCTAGCGATGACGACTTGAACATGGTCAATCGACGGATGTCCAAGGAACCGATTCAGGCTATGACGCAGCACCGTTTCCGAACCCAAAGACAAATATTGTTTTGGGATATCGGCACCAGTTCTAACTCCGCGACCGGCGGCGACAATCAAAGCTGCTGTGGACATTTACACCATTCTAACTTATGGGACGTGACGCATTTGGGGGCAACCTAACCGTTTCCTGGGTTGACGCCAAGTTTGAGATCTATTCTACCTTGCATCAACGCCAATCTGGGTTATATTGCACTAAATTTGTGCAAAAAAGAGATTGCCTAAATTATGACCATAAAAATCGGCCCGATTGAGCTTGCTCACCCGGTGATCCTGGCGCCTATGTCTGGCGTCACCGATGCGCCATTTCGCACCCTCGTGAGTGAATTTGGCGTCGGCATGGTTGTCTGCGAGATGGTGGCTGGCAAATCTTCGACCCGTCACACCCGTAAATCACTTGAACGTACCAAACGATCGTCAGGCGATCACCCATTTGTCGTGCAATTGGCCGGCTGCGACCCTGATTTGATGGCGGACGCAGCCCGCTATAATGTTGATTTGGGTGCCGATATAATCGACATCAATATGGGCTGTCCGGTGAAAAAAGTTGTCAATGGCATTGGCGGCTCAGCGCTTATGCGAGACGAAACAACAGCGGCGAAAATAATTGCTGCGACGGTTGCCGCCACTTCAGTTCCCGTCACTTTGAAAATGCGAACGGGTTGGGATTTCAATTCTCGAAATGCGCCGCGATTGGCAAAAATCGCGCAAGATCTAGGTGTGCAAATGGTGACCGTGCATGGCCGTACCCGCCAGCAGTTCTATAATGGCCGTGCCGATTGGGATTTCATTGCTGAAGTAAAGGACGGCGTCGACATTCCGGTTATTGCGAATGGCGATATTCATTGTGTGGAAGATGCGGCGAACATCTTGCGCCGTTCCAACGCGGATGGCGTGATGATTGGGCGGGGTAGCTGCGGGCGCCCGTGGTTTCCGAGTCAGGTCATCGCATATTTGCAAGCTGTAACACGATCGGCGGAACCCACGCTTGAACAACAACGGGATACGCTGCTGCGCCATTATCGGGGACTGCTCAACTGTTATGGCGACCAGCGCGGAATGCGTATCGCTCGCAAACATATCGGTTGGTATATGGTCGCGGCCGGTTTTTCAAAATCGCAATATCAGCCGCTGCAGCGCTTGAACGACGCTGGTGACGTGATGGGTCGCATCAGCGATCTTTATCGTCGCCAAGAAGATGCGTTGGTAGCGGCGTGATGAACCTGCCGGCCCAGGGCGCGATCATTAACTCTCTCGTCCATCCGGTACTTGTGGTCGGATCAGGCCAGCAAATTTCTTTCGTTAATCAGGCCGCGGAGCAGTTTTTCGCCGCCGGCGCCAGTTATCTTTTGTCGCAACGGCTTGATGAAATTATCCCCTATGATAGTCCGCTTTTGTCATTGGTGGAGCAGGTCCAGCAAGACCGCGTTACCACCAGTGAATATGAGGTGAATTTAGGCACACCACGGACCGGGGCACGATTGGTCAATATTACCGTCTCGCCTTTGGCCGAACGCACCGACGATGTCATCGTGTCGATGCAAGAAAATACCATCGCCAACAAGATGGATCGCCAATTGACTCATCGCTCGGCCGCCCGTTCCGTGACCGGCATGGCTGCCGTATTGGCACACGAAGTGAAAAATCCACTCAGCGGAATACGTGGTGCCGCACAATTGCTCGAGCAAAATGCGACACCAGATGATCGGGAGCTGACCCAACTGATTTGCGACGAAGCCGATCGCATCGTCGCGATGGTCGAGCGAATGGAAATGTTTTCCGATAAACCGATCCAACGACGACCGGTCAATATTCACCGGGTCTTGGAGCGTGTGCGCAAAGTTGCCAAAGCAGGTTTCGCCGGCGATGTCCGTATCATGGAAGACTATGATCCATCGTTGCCCCCGGTCAGAGGTGATTTTGACGAGCTGGTTCAGGTCTTTCTGAACTTGGTAAAAAACGCCGCGGAAGCAACCGGGCGTCAAGGCGGTGAAATTATTCTAAAGACAGCTTTCCGCCATGGCGTGCGGTTGGAAGTGCCGGGTAGCAAAGCAAAAGTTAAATTGCCATTGGAGGTGACTGTCCAGGACAACGGCGCCGGTGTTCCCGCTGATATTCAACCTTATCTTTTCGATCCATTTCTGACCACGAAATCATATGGCAGCGGTCTCGGCCTGGCGCTTGTGGCCAAGATTGTTGGCGATCTTGGTGGGGTGGTGGAGTGCGAGTCTGAACCTCGTCGAACAATATTTCGCGTGATGCTGCCGATGCAGGAGGGAACACCGCAATGAGTGGCGAAAGAATTTTGATCGCCGATGATGATCGTGCGATCCGCACTGTGTTAACGCAAGCCCTGGGGCGCGCTGGTTACGATGTGCGTTGTACCAGTAACGCCGCCAGCCTTTGGCGTTGGGTCTCGGAGGGCGAAGGAGATCTCGTCATCACCGATGTCGTTATGCCGGATGAAAACGGATTAGATTTGTTGCCGCGGATCAAACGCATCCGACCAGACCTTCCGATTTTAGTGATGAGCGCGCAATCAACATTACTTACAGCGATCAAGGCGACTGAGCGGGGTGCCTACGAATATTTGCCAAAGCCTTTTGACTTAAAAGAACTAATCAATGTTGTCGGCGCGGCACTTGAAACGTCGAAACGCGGTGACGGCAGAATTTCTACCCGCACAGATGGTGAAGAGGAAATGCCGCTGATCGGCCGTTCGGCTGCGATGCAAGAAATTTACAGAACGCTTGCCCGTCTGATGCAAACAGAATTGACGGTCATGATCTCTGGCGAATCTGGGACCGGCAAAGAACTGGTTGCACGCGCGCTGCACGACTACGGAAAACGCCGTAACGGCCCATTTGTCGCCGTGAATATGGCAGCAATTCCGAAGGAGTTGATCGAAAGCGAATTGTTCGGACACGAAAAAGGAGCATTCACGGGCGCCTTGCAGCGCAGCACCGGGCGATTTGAGCAGGCCGAAAGCGGTACGCTATTTCTGGATGAAATCGGTGATATGCCAACAGAAGCGCAAACTCGATTGCTGCGGGTTTTGCAACAAGGCGAATTTGTTACGGTCGGCGGACGCGTGCCGGTTCGGACAGATGTACGAATTGTTGCGGCAACCAACAAGGATTTGCGGGTGTTGATAAAACAGGGCTTATTTCGCGAAGACTTGTTTTATCGCCTTAATGTGGTGCCATTGCGTCTGCCACCGTTACGTGAACGTTCAGAAGACATCCCAGATTTGGTACGACATTTCCTAAACGAAGCCGTGCAAGAGGGTCTGCCGCCAAAAACCATTGATGCAGCGGCGATGGATCGCCTGCGCAAACACCGTTTCCCTGGTAATGTTCGTGAACTTGAGAATTTTGTTCGTCGGCTTGCGGCACTTTATGCCGAAGATGAAATTGGTATTGACGTTATCGAAGCTGAATTGAGCGTAAATCAACAGGAGCCGATTTCGCCGCATGATGGCGAGGGGGCGAGTTTGGGCGATTCTGTCGCCCACCATCTCAATCGATACTTTGCTGCTCACGGCGACAGTTTGCCGCCCCCCGATTTATATGACCGAATTCTCCGTGAGATCGAAAAACCGTTGTTGGAAATAAGTTTGGCAGCCACCCGCGGCAACCAAGTAAAAGCAGCACAATTGCTTGGCCTGAACCGAAATACACTCAGGAAAAAGATCAGAGATCTCGACATACAAGTGAGTCGTCAAAGTCAGTGATGCAAAACCGCCTCAAATGATGCATTATTGCAACAAATCGTGTAAGAATGCGGTACGAATCGTTTTTACGTGATGGACATGCTGAAACGATCATGAGAGCTGGATGACCACGAGCAACGAAGTCGGCGTATTGGAAGAATTTGTGACCCGTTCGCTTGGGGCGGCTGGTCGGCTCTTTCGCCGTCCAAACAAGGTCGCTTTCTGGTTAACCATTGCGACTGGCGTGTCGGTTTTTAGCACTTCGTTATTGTGGAGTGGTGCTTTGCCGTGGGCGCCGACACCAGATGCGGTGTTGTCGATGTTACTCGTTGATTTGGCTTTGTTGCTCATATTGGGCGCATTCTTGGGCCGTTATTTAGTCGCTCTATGGGCCGATCATCAGCAAGGGAAAACTGGCTCCAAGCTACACGTTCGATTTGCGGTCCTATTTAGTATTGTTGCTGTTGCACCGGCAATCTTTGTGGCCGTATTCTCGGCGATCTTCTTCTACCTTGGTATTCAGTCGTGGTTTTCCGAACGGGTCCGAACCGCCTTAGGTGAAAGTTTGGCGGTAGCGGAAGCCTATGTCGCGGAACATCGTGGGACCATCGGTTCGGACTTGTTGGTGATCGCCAATGATCTGAACCAAAAAAAGGAATTCCTGGTCAGCAACCCACCCTTGTTCAATCAATTTCTGTCGACCGTGGCGGTCATTCGAAACCTTAGCGAGGCAACTGTATTTGATGGGTCTGGGCGGGTGCTGGCGCGGACAAGCCTAAGCCTTGCCGCGACCTTTGATAGTGTCCCGGCAGAAGTCTTGCAAGCCGCACATAATGCAACACCGGGTACATTTGTCCTGGTCAAAACTGTCAAAGAAGACCAGGTGCGCGGGGTCATTCGTTTGGACCGGTTCGGCGATGTTTATCTTTATGTAGGACGTTTCGTGGATCCAATAGTCTTAGGACATGTTCAGCAAACCCGCGATGTGGTTCGCGAATATGAAACCCTGGAAGGCGCTCGGTTCGATTTCCAATTGACGACCACGCTAATCTTTATTGTTTTGTCATTAATGCTTCTGGTTTTCGCAATTTGGCTTGGACTATCGGTGGCGACGCGATTAGTTACGCCAATATCGGCGTTGGCGAATGCGGCGGAACAGGTCCGAATGGGGGACTATGAAGCTCGCGTCGATGAAACCGCAAGCGACGATGAATTGGGCACATTAAGTTCTGCCTTTAATCGCATGGCGGTACAGCTTGGGGAGCAGCGAAGTGAGTTAGTGGAAGCCAATCGCAAACTTGATCGACGCCGTCAATTCACTGAAGCCGTGTTAACAGGCGTGTCGTCAGGTGTCGTCGGATTGGACGATGAGGGGCGGATTAATTTACCCAACCCATCGGCAGCAGAATTGTTGGAAACCCGCCGTGACGAAATGATTGGTCAGCTATTTGCGGACTTGGTGCCTGAGATGGCACCGTTACTTGAAAAAGCGAAAACCAATCCCCATCGGGTGGCCGAAGAACAGGTGACGGTGATCCGCAGAGGGCATCGACATATATTCCTGGCTCGGGTCGCGGGACATTTGGGAAGTGACTCCCAGCAAAGTTTTGTCGCAACATTTGATGACGTTACCGAACTCGTATCCGCACAACGCAAGGCGGCCTGGGCAGAAGTTGCTCGTCGAATTGCCCATGAGATAAAAAATCCATTAACCCCGATCCAACTATCCGCCGAGCGATTGAAGCGGCGCTATCTCAAACAGATTTCCAACGATCCAGAAGTTTTTATTAAGTGTACGGACACCATCATTCGCCAAGTCGACGATATCGGGCGCATGGTCGATGAGTTCTCCGACTTTGCCCGGATGCCGTCGCCGGTTTTCCAGATGGAAGACTTGTGTGTGCTGGCGCGGGACAATTTATTCCCTCAACAAATGGCGCATAGTGATGTCGATTATGTCAGCGACCTGCCAGACAAGGCCTTGCGTATCCGCTGTGACAGTCGCCAGCTTTCACAAGTATTTACCAATATTCTGCAAAATGCATTTGATGCGATAATTGGTCGCCGGGAGCGTGATGGTGCGGACGCGCCGCGTGGCCGCATCGAACTCAGTGTTATCGACGAAGTCGACCTTGTCGCCATTGTTGTTAGGGACAATGGTATTGGTCTGCCGCTGGAAGAACGCGACATGTTGATGGAGCCTTATGTAACAACCCGAGCTAAAGGAACCGGCCTGGGTTTGGCAATAGTAAAGAAAATTGTTGAGGATCATGGTGGTCAGATCGTTTTGTCGGATCACCCGGATGGAGGCGCCGAAGTGCGCGTGGAGTTGAGTATGAGTGCAGTTGACGAGGACCGAAACTCGACCGGGTCAAACAATGCAGATACTCAAGCCAAGTTGTCTGCTTGAAGGAGGTGTGGAACTTAGATGGCTAAAGACATATTGATCGTAGACGATGAAGCGGATATTCGCGATTTGATTGCGGACATTCTTAGTGATGAGGATTATGAAACCCGACTAGCGGGGAATAGCGATCAGGCGTTACATGAAGTTGCAGCACGTCAACCGTCGCTTGTCATTCTAGATATTTGGCTGCAAGGCAGTACTTTAGATGGAATGCAAATACTACAAAATATTCGACAACAGCATGCGGACCTACCCGTCGTTATGATTTCCGGTCATGGCACGATTTCGAATGCCGTCGATGCCATTAAACTTGGGGCTTATGATTACATCGAAAAACCGTTTAAGACGGATCGCCTGCTGCACGTTGTGCAACGCGCTTTCGAGGCTTCACGACTGCAGCGGGAAAACCGTGAATTGCGGGAGCGGGCAGGTCCGGAAACAGAAATCATTGGCGAAAGCGCTTTGGCTCAAGGTGTCCGCGCCGCGATTGGAAAAGTAGCGCCAACTGGTAGTCGTGTCCTCATTACAGGTCCGGCAGGTTCAGGGAAAGAAGTTGTCGCCAGATCTTTGCACGATCAATCCTTGCGCGGCGACGGTCCGTTTGTGGTTCTAAATGCGGCTATGATGGCGCCGGAACGAATGGAAGCCGAGCTATTTGGCGTCGAAACCGAAGGATTGAATGGATGCCGCCGTGTTGGTGTATTCGAACAAGCCCATGGCGGCACATTGTTGTTGGATGAAGTTGCTGATATGCCGCTTGAAACCCAAAGCAAGATTTTAAGAGTATTGGTCGATCAGAAATTTGTGCGTGTCGGCGGTAGTCAATCGGTGGAAGTTGATGTGCGTGTCATTTCTTCGTCCAGCCGTGACCTCAATGAACAGATTCAGGTAGGAGAGTTTCGAGAGGATTTGTTTCATCGCTTGAACGTGGTGCCGATTAGAGTCCCGGCGCTACGCGAACGACCGGAAGATATCACTGGCATGGTTACTTATTTCACCGATCGTTCGGCTAATTCTTTGGGCCGGCCGGCCCGCGAATTAAGTGAGGATGCGATGGCGGCGCTACAAAACCATGATTGGCCTGGCAATGTCCGACAATTGCGTAACGTCATTGAACGGCTGCTCATTTTGGCGCCGGGTGAGGCAGCGGACATGATTACCGTTGATATGCTGCCGCCGGAAATCAATGCGCCGACCCCTTCTGCTATGCGCGATGATGGGGCGCAAGAAGTTATGACCCTGCCGCTACGCGATGCGCGGGAAGTATTCGAGCGGGAGTATCTGATGGCGCAAATTGGCCGTTTTGGCGGTAATATTTCACGAACAGCAGAATTCATTGGGATGGAGCGTTCGGCCTTGCATCGCAAGCTAAAGTCTTTAGGGGTTTCACCCCGTTCGATGACGACCAGCGCCGGCTGAGCGGCGCCAATGTTTTGGAGTAGCTGCTTATGAAGGTTGTTGTCTGCGGTGCCGGTCAGGTCGGTTACAATATCGCCAAGCATTTAGCGAGTGAGCACAATGACGTTACCGTCATCGATCAGGAGCCGAGTTTAGTTCAGCGCGTCAACGACAGCCTTGATGTCCGTGGGATGGTTGGTTTTGCTTCGCACCCCGATATGCTGGAAGCGGCGGGTGCTCAAGATGCGGACATGGTGATTGCGGTAACCTTTGCCGACGAAGTTAATATGGTCGCCTGTCAAGTCGCTCATTCGATCTTCAATGTACCAAAAAAAATTGCCCGGGTTCGCCACCAAAGCTATCTCAACCCTGCCTGGCGTGACTTGTTCAGCCGCGATCACATGCCCATCGATGTGATCATCTCACCAGAAATGGAAGTGGCGCGCGCCGTTAAACGTCGCCTCGATGTGCCGGGCGCTTTCGATGTCGTGCCGTTTTCCAATGATCGTGTCCGGGTAATCGGTGTGACCTGCGAGCAGGACTGCCCTGTAGTAGACACCCCACTTCGCCAACTCACGGAACTGTTTCCCGATCTTAATATTGTCGTCTCTGGAATTTATCGCAATGATCGTCTGACCGTCCCGACGGGTGACGATCAGATGCTGGTTGGGGATCAGGTGTATTTCGTCGCGGATAGTACCCATGTCACCCGCGCCTTGACCGTCTTTGGTCATGAAGAAACCGAAGCCCGCCGCATTATCATTGTTGGCGGGGGTAACATCGGCCTTGATCTTGCCCGCCAGGTTGAAGTGGAAGATCCGACAATTCGATTAAAGGTGATAGAGTTGAACCGATCGCGGGCTGAAACCGTCGCAGATTCAGTGACGCGAAGTGTGGTGATCAACGGCGACGCTCTAGATAGTGAAATTCTACGTGAGGCCAATGTACAAGCGACGGAAACTATTGTCGCGGTGACAGATGATGACGAAGTGAATATTTTGGCGTCTTTGCTGGCGAAGAGAAATGGTTGTCAGCGAGCTGTGACTTTGATCAACAACGCCAGTTACGTCCCCTTGATAACATCTCTGGGGATCGATGCGGCCGTGAACCCGCGGGCGACGACGGTGTCATCCATTCTCCAGCACGTCCGTCGAGGCCGAATTCGCGGTGTCCACAGTTTACGCGACGGTCTTGCCGAAGTGATCGAGGCCGAGGCGTTGGAAACATCAACTGTTGTTGGGGTTCCCCTGCGCGACGTGCGCATGCCGTCCGGCGTGATCGTTGGCGCGGTAGTGCGTGGGGAGCAAGTGATTATTCCCCGCGGGGATACTATTATCGAAGTAGGTGATCGCGTGATCGTGTTGGCATTGGCGGAGATGGTGCGAAAAGTCGAAAAAATGTTCTCCGTTCAAATTAACTTCTTCTAGTCCCGATATTTGAAGGGATTTTGAATCCGTGCGTATTCGAAGCGTTTTCAACTGCCTGGGTTGGACATTACTGATATTGACCATCGCCATGGGCATCAATTCATTTGCTGGTATCATTTTTGGTGAGTTTGGCGAAGCTTGGATTTTCATTCAAAGCACGGCGCTGACCGGCTTTGTAGGCGGTGCGTTAGTGTTGTCAACTCGCGGGGAAGGGGCCGCATTCGGTCGCCAGGAAAGCTATGTGTTTGTGGTTCTGGTCTGGCCGGTATTAGCGTTGCTCAGCGCTCTGCCGCTATTCTTGGCGGAACCGTCGCTCGGCGGCTTTGACAGTATTTTCGAAGCGATTTCCGGCCTAACGACAACCGGGGCAACAATGCTCGCCCTTCCGGAGGAGGCCTCGCAGACTGTTTTGCTTTGGCGCGCTTTGATGCAGTGGTTGGGTGGTTATATCAGTATCGTACTGGTCGTCGTCATTCTTACGCATTTGAATATCGGCGGACTGGAGATATTTCAGAATATTATCCCGGCTGGGGAAGGCGAAAGCTTAACTGAACGCTTGGCACAGACAGCGAAAGATCTAAGCCCGGTCTATGGCTTGATAACGCTAGCTTGCGTCGCGGCCTTGATGTTGTCGGGGATGTCCGGGTTCGATGCCCTTTGTCATGCTTTGAGTACTATATCGACCGGTGGATTTAGTACCCGAACGAACGGGATTGTGAGCTTTGGAGGCACTTGGATCGAAATATCGCTTATCGTGTTCATGTTGTTGGGAAGTATGAACTTCACCCTGCATTGGGGACTACTGCACGGCCGATGGCGAATTTATGGCCGAAATCGTGAAGTCAGATATGCCTTGATCACGATAATATTTGCCACCACGTTGGCGGTCATCTACGCGACTTCGAACAACGATGTCGGGATGATTAGCAATATCCGACATTCGATTTTTGTTGTCGTCTCAATGACATCGACTACGGGATACTTTAGTGTGCCGGATGTAACAAGTTTTGGCATTCCGGTGATATTATTAGGGATCTTTGCGACGGTTGGTGCGGCCACGGGTTCGACTGGCGGTGGCATTAAGCTGCTGCGCGTCGCGATTTTGTTGAAGCAAGCAATTCGGGAATTACGTCGCCTCTCCCATCCCCACGGTATTGTCAGCGTAAAATTTGGCCGCCAGCGTCTCTCTGAAAATGCCATTGGTTCGGTTTGGTCGTATTTTTTTGTATTTATCTTAGTTCTAGCCGCGGCGACGATGCTGATTTCACTTTCAGGTGTCGATCCGGTATCGGCGATGACCGCAAGTTTGGCAGCACTCATTAATGCGGGACCTGTCTTGACAATCGTGGACGCAGGCGGTTATTCGAACTTACCGATATCGTCACAGGTGATCCTCTGTTTCGCGATGATATTAGGACGCGTCGAAATGTTGGCTTTGTTCACTTTGATGAACCCGTCATACTGGAAGAACTAGGTCACACAAGGTGACTGAAAGAAATTGGAGATAACCACGATGAGCCGGATTGCCTATGTCAATGGTCGCTATGTGCCACACAATCAAGCCGCTGTGCATATTGAGGACCGTGGTTACCAGTTCGCTGACGGCGTCTACGAAGTAACCGCTGTACGTGGCGGCAAGTTGGTCGATAATGATTGGCATATGGAACGCCTGGAACGGTCCCTTCGTGAACTTCGCATCAAACCACCGATGAGCAACAGAGCGATCGAAATGATAATGGCGGAAACCGCCCGGCGTAATCGAGTGAAAAATGGAATTGTCTATCTCCAAATTACCCGCGGTGTGGCCCGACGCGATCACCCGTTTCCCGCCGAACATGTCGTGCCGGCAATTGTCATGACCGCAAAGTCGACGCCGCCACCGAAACCGCAAATCACCGAAGATGGGGTTAAAGTTATATCCGTTCCCGACATCCGCTGGTCGCGCCGGGACATAAAATCGGTTTCATTGTTGCCGAATTGCCTGGCCAAACAGACCGCTAAAGAAAACAATGCCTATGAAGCCTGGCAAGTCGAATCCGATGGCCATGTAACTGAAGGAAGTTCAACCAACGCCTGGATTGTTGATCAGAATGGTACTTTGATCACCCATCCTGTGGAAGATGCTATCCTGAACGGCATTACCCGTCGTCGTTTGATTGAGCTCGCAAAATCAAAAGGCTTAAAGGTCGAAGAACGTTATTTTACTATCGATGAGGCGAAGCAGGCGCGGGAGGCGTTTTTGACCAGCACCACTTCCTTTGTGACACCAATAGTGGAAATCGACGACAGCGTTATCGGCAATGGTGAACCCGGCTCACTAAGTCTTGAATTACGTAGTGCATATATGGAATTTGCTGATGCCGAATAACCGGCAGAACGAATTCGAGAATTAACTAGTTAAAGCGTTCAATTTTCCTTGTCTTGCACAATTTGTAACCCATGTTATTAATGAACTTAATTGGGTAATACTAGTCAAGATTGGATTAGTGCGGACTTTTACTGTCAACCCTAAAATAATCGGTGCGTCAAGCGTACCCAACAAGAGGAGTACAAAAAATGGCCAGCGATAGACAGAATGTACAGGACGTCTTTCTCAACCACGTACGCAAGAACAAATCTCCCGTGACGGTGTTTCTGGTGAACGGCGTTAAACTACAAGGCATCATCAGCGGATTTGATAACTTTTGCGTTTTGTTACGCCGCGACGGTCATATTCAGTTGGTCTACAAACATGCAATATCAACCGTCATGCCGGCACATACAATCAGCCTCTATGACGGCGAGAATACCGATGGTGCGGATCAGGAAGAGCAGGATTGACGAACGAAATCGGCGATAAATCTAGCTTTGAGCTAAGCGGCCGAGGCATCGTTTTACATCCTTTCGACAGAAGTAAAGTTTACGATGGCCGTGAACCTGAGGGGGCGCTTGAAGAAGCGCGACGGCTGAGTACCGCTATCGATATTGAAATTGTCCACATCGAAAGTGTGGCATTGAAAGTTATTCGTCCCGCGACCTTGTTCGGTTCCGGCAAGGTTGATGAACTCGGACATCTGATTAAACTTGAAGATGTTGAAGTTGCGATCATCAATACCACCTTAACACCCATTCAACAGCGCAATTTGGAGCGCGCTTGGAATTGCAAGGTGATCGATCGAACCGGGTTGATCCTCGAAATATTTGGTCGTCGAGCACGCACAAAGGAAGGCGGGCTTCAGGTCGAGCTGGCGCAATTGACCTATCAACGTAGCCGTTTGGTGCGGGCCTGGACCCACTTGGAACGCCAACGCGGTGGCGTCGGTACGGTTGGTGGCCCCGGCGAGCGCCAAATCGAATCCGATCGCCGCGCTATCGACGGTCGCATTACCCAATTGCGCCGGCATTTAGCAGATGTAACGCGCACCCGTGAGTTACATCGCAAGAACCGGCGCGACGCGCCATACCCGGTTGTCGCTCTGGTCGGTTATACCAATGCCGGAAAATCGACATTGTTCAATCGTCTGACCAACGCCGCCGTGATGGCGAAGGATCAGTTGTTCGCGACCCTTGATCCAACTATGCGGGCGGTCGATTTGCCAAACGGGAAACAGATAATTTTGTCGGATACCGTAGGATTCATTTCCGAATTGCCAACCCATTTAGTTGCCGCCTTCCGTGCCACCTTGGAAGAGGTGTTGGAAGCAGATGTCATCGTCCATGTGCGTGATATTGCGCATGATGAAACTGAAATGCAGAAATCTGATGTTTTGGCAGTATTAACAGACTTGGGTGTTGACGAAACCGAACGCGGCGAAATGATTGAGGCCTGCAACAAATATGAACTGCTTTCAGGCGCAAATCGTGAACGGGTGGACAACATGCTCGCCCGCAATCCCGATGGGTTGGCAGTCTCCGCCATCAAAGGATTTGGCTGTGTTGAATTGTTGGCCAACATTGAACGAAAACTTTCTGCATCCAGGGAAATGCATGAGCTTGATTTGGCTGTCGATAGCGGTGAGGCGCTGGCCTGGCTCTATAGCCATGGTGATGTGGTTGGTCGGGAAGATCGTGATGAAGGTCGGGTGCGAATTCGCGTTGGTCTAGATCCAGCGGATTATGGTCGCTTCCAAAAACGCTACAGTTAATTCGGTACGATCAGTTTGACCCGGCGTGGGGAAATCGTCATCTTTGCCGGCGTTCGAGCGATCGGATCGCCATCCGCTTGGACCGGTCGATCGATCGGCGAGTGAATTTCGATTTCTGTCGCGGATAGAATTTCAACACCTTTCGTTATCGAGAGTTTGTTACGATACAGTGCCAGCGCATATCTAAGGACATTCAATCGTCCAGGCTCGGTCAACAGACAAACTTCGAATTTCGACGCCGCAATATCCGCCTTCGGCGCGCAGACATAACGTCCCGCATACAAGCGCCCATTGGCTACAATTACAGCTGAAGCAGTGTAGGCCTTACCATCTATGGAGAGATCGAATTCGGGCGACTGGTAGTCGGTTAGGGATTTTAGCGATGCTAACAAATAAGCCGATTTTCCAATTTTTTCTTTGAGCGATGAGTTAACTTGGCTAACAATCTCGGCATCAAATCCGACACTTGTCATTTGTACAAATGATAGACCGTTCACCTCTCCCAGCACACATTCGATTGCGTTGCCTACCAATAATGTTTCGACAATTTTGTTTGCGGAAACAGACAGCCCGATTTCAAGCGCCAGCACGTTCGCCGTACCGATTGGGATAATTCCAAGCGGCGGACTTCCCGGGCGTAGACCGCTCATCACTTCATTTATGGTCCCATCGCCGCCAGCCGCTATTATCACATCTGCATATTGTTGTGACAGTGCATACGCGATGTCTTGTGCGTCGCCGCGTTTTGCAGTTTCGTGAATATCGACTGCACAGTCCCGTGCCGCTAATTGCCCGATAACTTGATCGAAAATTTTCCCACGTGCCTGTCCGGCGGTGGAATTAACGATGACTGAAAACTTCCGGCGATCGCTCATGAATGAGTTTCAGTAGATGCAAGTTTGTTATAATCCATCATCATTCCTCGACTGTGTGATTTTCCATTGATGAATGTAAGGTCGGTGGCTTCATCAATGCATTACAGTCGTTGGTACACAAAATTGTTTCGAATGCTCGGTGTGCAGCTGTCCCGTCGCCGTAATTGAGCGAAGAAGGCGACTAGTCGTCTGTAATATCGCACCAAACCGGCGTGTGATCGGAAGGCCGCTCTTTGCCACGCGGTGTTTTATCGATGTCGCAACCGCTCAAGCGGTCGGCGGCTTGTGGGCTTAGCATGAGATGGTCGATCCGCACGCCATTATCTTTTTGCCAAGCCCCGGCGGTGTAGTCCCAATAACTATAAGCGATGACATTTGGGTGCAGCACCCGATAGGCATCGCTCAGGCCGAGAAAGCTAAATTCTCGAAAGCGTGCCCGGCTTTCTGGTTGGCATAGGGCGTCGTTGGTAAAACGTTCCGGCGCAAAACAGTCAATATCCGTGGGAATGACATTATAGTCACCGCCCAAGACAAAGGCCTCTTCCACCGCCAGCAAATCTTTGGCACGCGCTGTCAGGCGATCCATCCAACCAAGTTTATAGGGAAACTTTTCCGTATCGATTGGATTGCCGTTGGGAAGGTAAATTGAGGCAACTCTTACCGTGCCGATTGTGGCTTCAATATAACGAGCTTGTTCGTCGCTATCGTCGCCGGGCAGACCACGCATAACGTCTTCAATCGGCTGTTTCGACAGAATGGCGACACCGTTATAAGTTTTCTGTCCGTGGCTTTCGACGTTGTAGCCGAGTTCTTCAATCTCAAGGCGGGGGAAGGCGTCATCAATGACCTTCAATTCCTGCAATAATACAACATCCGGACTGAACTCTTTCAGCCATTCCAACACGCGCGGTAGGCGTGCTTTGATCGAATTTACGTTCCAAGTTGCTATTCTCATGACAGTGAGTATTCCACAGGCAACAAAGTTGTACTAGTTATTACCAAATCCAAATCTTCATCTTCCTACGCCGAAAATGCTTTTCGTAAAGCCATCGCAGCGTCGTCCAGTGCGATTGTCACCTTGTCGACAAGGCCACCCATACGAAAAAATCCATGGATCATGCCGCCATAACATTGGTAGCATACCGGAACACCGGCAGCGGAGAGTTTGTCCGCGTAAGCTTTGCCTTCATCCCGTAAGGGATCATATTCCGCCGTTACGACAAAAGCCGGTGGTAAATTCTCAAAATCGTCTGCAAGCAAGGGAGAAGCATAAGGCGACATCCATTCCGCGTCATCTTCAAGGTAAAGTCCGCGAAAATGGTCCATCGCCGCTTTTGTCAAGATATATCCGTCGCCATTTTCGCGAATTGAAGGCGTGTCAGCGCCAAAATCCGTTGCCGGATAGATCAACAACTGAAGCAGAATTTCCGGTCCCTTACGATCCCGATTGCGACGTGCAACTACAGCGGCCAGATTACCGCCGGCGCTGTCGCCGCCGATGGCGATGCGGGATCTATCGCAGCCTAAGACAGCCGCATTGTCACCGACCCAAGTTAACGCTGCCACGCAATCGTCGATAGCAGCCGGAAACGGAAATTCTGGCGCCATCCGGTAACCGACTGAAATCACGACACAGGATGACCGATGGGCCATTTCCCGGCAGACATGGTCATGCGTATCAAGATCACCGACCGCCCAACCGCCACCATGGAAAAATACCAGCACCGGCAAATTTTTGTCGCCTTCCGCAACACTAACAGGATTATAAATACGCACTGGCAAGTTGGTATTTTGCGGTCCTGGCATGACCCGATTGCGAACTTTGGCCATATTCGGGCCTTTTGAACGGTATAGTTTGGTGGTTGCACTATAAGCCAGACGGGCTCCTTCAATACCTTTCAATTCAAAGGCGTTGCCGGCTTTATTGACCGCTTCGATTAAGGCGGCACATTGTGGGTCCAACGGCATCTTATAATCCATCGATATGATAATATTTTACGCGGCTTTCACTTGCTGTCCTGGACATCATCATATAGGAAGTGCCCAGATTGAAAACTTCAAAACGCCGCGCCAGCGAAAGAGAGAGTACAAATTATGCATCAAAATGAAATCGCCCGGGTTCAGCACTATCTGCGTAAAGTTTTGTCAAACAATCAGATCAAACTGATATCGGCGGAAAGTCCGGACGCGCCGGTAGAAATGATGATTGGCGAAGAATTTTTTGGTGCCTTATACCGTGACGACGAAGAAGGGGAAGTTTCTTTCGCTCTCCACGTTACGATCTTGGACGAAGATCTGCCGCACATTACGGATGTCATCTAAACATCCAAACGATAAGCGTCTCCGTCGCGGACAAGATGGCCGGCGCTGGGGCCTGCAAAGTGAGTACCGATAATTAATACCGGTCGATCAGCATATTTCTGGAAAAAGTCCAGCCGGGTCTGATGTGCTTGGGTCTGATCATAATCCACAGTCGCACACCAATCGGGTCGTGCGATCTGGCAAGGGTGATGCATAAAATCACCTGTAATGATTGCTTCTTCACCCTTTGATGTGATGTGCAAACTGACATGCCCAGGGGTGTGTCCGACAGTTGGCTCCAGTTTGATCTCCGGACAGATTTGTTCTTCCAGATCGACAAGGTCAACAAGACCAGCATCCACCACTGGTTGGATACTGTCACCGAATAATTCTGCATCACCCGGATCTTCGTGATTGTCGCGCCAATAGTTGAATTCTTTTTCCGCCATCAAATAGCGTGCGTTAGGGAAAGTCGGCACCCATTTGTCGCCATCCCACATGGTGTTCCAACCGACATGATCGACATGCAGGTGGGTGCACATAACCATGTCGATGCTGTCTCGGGCGTATCCGGCTGAGGCGATATCATCCAGAAACGGCCCATCGCGCATGTGCCAAAGCGGCATGTCGCGTTTCTTATCATTACCCAGGCAGGTATCGACCATGATGGTGCGATCCGGTGTTTCAACGATCAACGCGTGAATGCTTAAGATCAATTTGCCGTCGGCATTGACAAAATGTGGTTTTAACCAGGGATAGGGTTCCAAGGCTTCTGCTGTTGCCATGGGTAAAATGAACCGGTTTCCTCTCTCGGACACCAGTTCCACAACTCGGGTTATTTTCACGTCGCCAATCTGCCAACTTGTCATCGATTTTTCTCCACTAAATGTGGGGGTAAGTTGGCATTGTTCGAAAGAGAGGGCAACAGTGTCTATAGGCTAGGAGGCGAGGGCATAGATTGTACGCAACCGACCAGTGCCGCGCAGGCGATGCTCGCCAAGTGGTTCGCCTTCGATATCCAACTGCTCGGTAATTGTGTCTGACATAAGACAATCCCGTCCCTCGACCTTGCAGAGTTCTTGCAGGCGGACGACTTCGTTTACGGCTTTACCAGCGACAGTATAATCGAGCCGCGCCTGCGCCCCGACATTGCCGTAGGTGACTTCACCATAATGTAGGGCAACCACGCACGACATCGGTTCACCGCTGGCAGATTTGCTCTGAGAAATATTTTCCAGAATCCCCTGGGCGGCAGTTACAGCTTTGGTGCTGACCTGAGCGGCGTCGTCGTCGTTCGGAAATATTGCGAGCACCGCATCGCCGATAAATTTCAAGACTTCGCCACCTTGCGCTTCGACTTCACCGACAACGATATCGAAAAAGCCGTTCAAAGATTTTAGCAAGTCAGGACGTGACATCTGTTCCGCCATCTGCGTTGATCCACGCAGATCGCAATATAATATGGCTGCTTCAATGGAGTCACCATCACCGCGATGAAACTCACCTGATAACACGAGCTTTGCAGAGCGCGCACCCAAATATGTTTGCAACAAGCTTGCGGTCGTTTGACGCTGAACATGGACTTCAAATATTCGCGCGATGACGCCTGAATGAAGAAAAATCCGGCCAAGATCAGCGGTGCTAAAACCCGCCGATGTATCACTGGCAAGTGACAGCACATGGCTTATCCCGTCCGAAAATACAAGCGGCATGGCGACATAGTCCGTGCAACCTTTTTCACGCAGGTCTTTCATTATTGAAAATTCAAACTCAGGATTGGGATCGTCCAACCTCTGCCGCACCCCACCACGTCCCTCGCTGACGTAGAGAGTAGGGCTGTTGAGGAATTCTTCTCGTTGCATAACGCCCATCGGCAAGTCGAACACACTAATTTCGTCTATGCCTCGCCACCAGGTATAATTTCGCCCGACCATTTCTGGATGCAAACTCCACAGGGCGACGTTCATGCGTTTTACGGGAATGCCTAGAGCAACAAATTGTTCTGACAGGGCTTTGACAAAATCTTCTGGTGAAGGTGCAATCCACGCCTGGTTCAACAGCCAATTGGTAAAATCGTCGTCGTGATCATCATCGGCGTCGGTTATGAACTCGCCGGTTTTCGCTGCGACCGAGACTTTGTTTTCATCGAAGGCAATATGATTATCGACTTCTTTCGCTTCAATGAGTGGCCGGTCATAGCTCCAGCCAGCATCCTCGATTACCGTACCGTTCGGTAAAACAATCGACCAATAACTTGTCGTTCCTTTGAAAGGACAAAATGTTTTGGTCGTGCTGGGGACAAGAAATTCGGTTCGGATGTCTGATTTCGGAAAATAGACCGCATTGCCAACAACCGTTTCTCGCATCAGACGCGCGGAATTTGTTCGTGCGATAATCGTTTTGCCAACGCGCGCTTCAGCATTACCGGCGATATCAAAAATGTCAATGACATAGGCGTCCAAGGGGACTACTCCCAATTAGAACTGAAAACAAAAAGTGAACATATCTAAACTAAGTAGGGTCAAAGGTGTCATGGATCAAGACCTATCTAGTCCAATTTCAACTATTAACGTGTTATTCTCGATCAACAAAATTTTACAGGAGACGAAATTACGGCGGGGCCAAGTCCGATAGTTAAGAAACATTATGAAACCGTCCTGGCGGACGCGGCGGATATTCGTATTACTTTAGATACTATGGCACGCACGACCTTGTCATTTGTGATGATGACGTTACGTGAGCATAATTCAGCGGAACAAATCCGCGACGAGCTTGTTTACGTTGTTGGTAATCTAGATCCGAACGAAGAATATTTATTCATGCGAATTTAGATTAGATATTTTATGTTATCCGTTGATTTTACTCTGAAATTCAGATTTGTTTAGTACATCAATATTGACGACATGAGCAGGGTTTTCGCCATGAGCAACGGCGCGGAAGGCTGTCATATTAGCTTTGGCCATTTCCCAAAACATATGATCTGTCCAACCCATCGCGTGCGGCGTCAGAATGACATTGTCCATTTGGTTCAGGCGCTCGTCTGCCATCGAGGGCTCCGGATCGAATACATCTAGGGCTGCGCCGGCAACGGTACCGGACAATAAAGCCTCCGTCAGAGCATTTTGATCCACGACCGGACCGCGCGACGTATTGATCACATAGGCGCCCGGCTTCATAAGTGCCAATCGCTCTGCGTTCACCAGATGCCGGGTATCTTCGTTCAACGGACAATGCAGGGTCAGGAAATCAGCTTCCCGAAAGACATCCCCCGTCGCCATATGCTCATACCCCATTGACCGCGCTTCGTCGGCGCTATGGGCCGGATCAAAACCGACGACACGCATGCCAAAAGGTTCAATGACTTTCAACATTTCTTTTCCGATGTTGCCGACCCCGATAATGCCAAGGGTACGCCCATGTAAACCCAGGCCATGATGTTCGGTTCGTTCGGCCCAGCCGCCCGGCCCACGGCGTGTCATCCGATCTTTGACCAATAATTTACCTGCCAGCGCCAAGATCAAGGTCAACCCAGCTTGCGCCATAGGCCGGCGGGCAGATTCCGGTGTTATTGTCAAAGCCACATTGTTGTCGGTGCAGGCCTGAACATCAACCGTATCATAACCGACACCCATACGGCCGATAACCTTAAGCCTGCCATTTTCAGGAAAGCTTTCGGCCGCCATGATTTCACCCATTAAAACAAGAGCGTCGAATTTCGCGATGTCTTCCGGTTTCAGTTGTCGATCTACCTGATACGTCTCAATCTCAAACCCAGGATCGGCTTCCAAATCACTTAGGTCATAGGCGGGAAAAGGTTTTGTACCATCCGGCTGGGTCAATGTGGGGCTGATGCCGACACGGAATTTGGTCATCTTTTTTTCCTATTGTGCTGTAGTTAGTTGCATTTGCTGCGGATCGCTGTTGCCCCTTGCATAACTGCTTGCTTGAGCAAGGCAGCATCGCCGCTATAACAGATCAAGTCGGTTCCCTGTTGGTATCTTTTCACGCCATCCCCGGTGTTTGCAACCAATTGACCGACCGGAATGTTGTTGCGCGCTGCGGCTGCACCAATTTTCTTCAACGCTGCGGTAAATCGGCGATCCGTGAATGCGCCTGGAATACCCATACTAGCCGACAGGTCGAAATGGCCGATCCATAGACCATCAACATGATTGGTGCTGGCGATTGCTTCGACATTTTCTAACCCAGCAACGGTTTCAACCAATGCAAAGAAGACATTGCGTTTGTTGAGGGCACGCAACTTCTTCCTCGGTTCTCCGCCAGAATAATGATCATGCGCCATGCCCAGGCCGACACCGCGATAGCCAAGCGGTGGATACTTTTGCCGTTTGACCAATTCAGCAGCTTCTTCCCCTGAGCCGACCATAGGAAGTAGAAGGGCTTCCGCACCGGCATCCAGGGCACGGGAAATATGATGTTGCGCTTTCGACGGCGGCCGTACGATGACTGGAAGATTAGCCGCCTCAAAATAACGCAAACTCGATTTCAAGATGTCAATTCCAAAGCTCGAATGCTCCATATCCAGGAAAACGTAATCGAGGGTCGCGGCCTTCAATATGTGACCGATCCCCGGTGTTGCAAACTCCGTCACCATGGTGCCGACTTTGAGGCCGGAATTTTTGATAAGCGCTCTGAATGACATGAAACGATCCTAACAAACAAAGCCGGGCGGTCACAACAACCGCCCGGCTCCAATTTCACAAGCTAACGAAATTTTAACCGGCGACAAAATCGGCGAAGCTTTTACCGTCCGCGACCAGGTCTTCGATTAATTTTGCGGGTTTGAATTCATCACCATGCTCAGCGTGATATTCCTTCATCTTCACCAACAGCTTGTCGAGGCCGTAACTATCAGCCCAGAACATCGGGCCGCCCGTATATATCGGCCAGCCATAACCATATATCCAGACGACGTCGATATCGCTCGGGCGAATGGCAATACCTTCCGCCAGGATTTTGGCTCCTTCATTGACCATCGGGAACAAGCAGCGTTCCAGAATTTCTTGATCGCTGACATCGCGCTGAATTATCTGCCGTTCTTCGGCAAATTTCTTGATGATCGCTTGCACTTCCGCATTCGGAATCGGCGTGCGATCGCCTTGTTTATAGTCGTAAAAACCAGCGCTGGTTTTTTGGCCGCGGCGGTCCATCTCACAGAGAATTTCGCGTACCGTAGACGATGATGTCGTGTCTTTATTCCAACCGATATCAAGACCGGCCAGATCGCTCATCGCAAAGGGGCCCATCGGGAACCCGAAGTCGAACAAGACTTTGTCGACGTCTTGTGGCGGGGCGCCTTCCAGGATCATTTTGTTGGCCTGGACACCGCGACCATATAGCATGCGATTACCGATGAAACCATGACAGACGCCGCAAAGCACCGCGACTTTACCGATCTTCTTCGCCAGAGCCATGCATGTGGCGATGACTTCCTTGCTGGTGGCATCACCGCGTACAACCTCCACCAAACGCATAACGTTTGCCGGGCTGAAGAAGTGGGTGCCGATGACCATTTCCGGCCGTTTCGTGGCGCTAGCAATTTCGTTCACATCCAAAGCAGAGGTATTAGTGGCTAGAATTGCGCCCTCTTTCATGATGCCGTCGAGCTCAGCAAATATGGATTTTTTTAATTCCATATTTTCGAACACCGCTTCGACAACGATGTCCGCGTCACCAATTTCCTGCTTGCTGGTAACTCCCGAAATCAACGCCATGCGTTCATCGACTTGAGCCTGTGTCAGCCGGCCTTTTTTGGCGGTGTTGTCATAGTTGCGTTGGATGATGCCCAAACCACGTGCCAATGCTTCGTCGGAGACTTCTACCATCGTCACCGCAATTCCGGCATTAGCGAAATTCATCGCTATTCCGCCACCCATGGTGCCGCCGCCGATGATCGCAGCTTTATTTATCGGAATTTGTTCAACGTCTTTGCCAACGTCCGGGATTTTCGCAGCTTCCCGTTCAGCGAAAAAGAAATAACGCTGCGACGCGGATTGGTTACCCTTCATCAGTTTTGTGAATTCATCGCGCTCAAATTTCAGGCCTTCGTCGAAAGGTTTGTTCACCGCAGCTTCGATGCATTTCACATTCGCTTCCGGCGCTTCAAAGCCTCGCATACGCTTGGCGTTTTTCTTGCGATAATCATCGAACAGACTGGGATTGGCGCGGGCCGCTTCCAGCTTATCGTCGCGGTCGCGAATTTTGACTAACGGACCACCTTCAGCGGCGACTTTTTTGGCGAAAGCGATGCCGCCGGCTTTCAAGTCGTCGACGATCTCGTCGATTAAGCCGTTTTCAAGCGCTACTTTGGCGCCAATCATATTGCCGGTCGTGACCATATCAAGGGCTTTTTCCACGCCCATCACACGCGGCAGACGTTGCGTCCCACCGGCGCCCGGCAAAAGCCCGAGTTTCACTTCCGGCAGACCAAAGCGTGCTTTTGCGTCGGCAACCCGATAATGGGAAGCCAGCGCGGTTTCCAGACCGCCGCCCAAGGCAGTGCCATGGATCGCGGCAACAACCGGTTTGTTGGCGTTTTCCATCGCGTCCAAAACACCATGTAAGCCTGGTTCTTGTGGAGGTTTGCCAAATTCAGTGATATCGGCGCCGGCAATAAAAGTACGGCCGTCGCAAATGATCAAAGCTGCTTTCACATTATTCGCATCCAAAGCCATCTGCAGGCCATCTTTTAGGCCTTGGCGGACCCCTTGACTTAAGGCGTTGACAGGTGGGTTCTTAATTGTCAGAACGCCAACCTCGTCGGTGACTTCATAGTCGACCATATCGGTAACTGCGGTCATTAATCTTCTTCCTTTCTGAAAATAAAACAAATATCCGGACGAATGCCGGAGAAAACTATTTACGCAAGCGAGCAACCGGTAGATTGCAAAATAGGATCAAGCGCAGCTTTGTCACTGATGCCTTGATATTTGGCAAGCAAAACGCCGAGCGAGCGGGCGTGATATTTTTGGGTATCCTGGCTAAACGATTTCCCTTCCAATTCAACGGTGAAGGTATCTTCGCCAGCTTCAAGCGCTTTCGCGTTGGCTCGGCTCCAAGGCAGGAACAAGCCGCCGACTTCGTCTTCCAGGATGCGCATGAGGCCCAGCTTCAAACTTTCCCAAGTTTCAAATTCGCCTTCGACTTTCGGGTTCAACATGCGTTGAATCCAATCCCAAACATTCGGTGCTTCGGTTTTGATGATAGCGCTTGGGGTTGGATCAAGGGTCATTTCATAAAGCTGTGCCCAGACACCAAAATCACCAAAACATGGGCGCCCGCCCATCAAATACTGACGATCCGCAAGATGTTCGTTCAAGGTGCCAATCAAACGATGAAACGCGCCTTCGATCTGCGCTTGAGTTTGTGGATTGGAGCCAACGAAGCTCAGTCGCGGCACCATGCGTTCACGGACCATCGCCGAAATCTTGTCGATTTCGTCGTCACTTGCCGCCCCCATTGAGGTCTTCGCGATAAATCGTGATGTCGAAATCTGGTCCGCTTCATAATGCCAGCGGTAATGGAACATCGGTTTGTTGCCCCATTCATCGCCATATTCTTCTAAAAGCACGGAAATAAACGCCAATGCCGGGTCATCAGGATGTGTCGAGGGTTCCGGCGCCAAGGCGTCCAGTTTTTCCATGATTGGTGTCGAATCTTGCATCCCGTTATCTTCCGGCGTGATAACCAGTGGGATGAGGGGAAGCTTTGCATGTTTTTTGAACTCGTCCATATTTGACGGATTACGGACAATCCATTCGTGCGGCACGCCTTTGAAACGGAAATAGGAGCGGACCTTGACCGAAAATGGGGATAGTTCGGACCCGAAAATGCGATAGTTTTCTGTCATTATGACTCTCTAACCATGGAAACCGCGGAGAACATACAGTCTTGATCTCGGAATGGCCAGTGGCCTGTGCAGAGAATTTGTCGTGCGATTAACAAACTTGCCAAGCGGAAGAGGGACGGATTAGGTTGTTTGTTCCGCATACAAGGAAGGAATATATTTATGATCGTTGAGCAAATTTGGACCGGCAACGCCTATCGAAACTTCAATTACCTTATCGTCTGTCCGGAGACGGGGGAGGCGATGGCGATCGACCCGCTCGATTATGAAAAATGTCTGGGCACCGCGAAGGCCAACGGTTGGCAAATTACCCAAGTTCTCAATACCCATGAACATGGTGACCATACCGGCGGAAATCGCCCGGTGATCGAAGCGACAGGTGCTAAATTGCTCGCCCATGCCAATGCCAAAGACAAGATCTCGGGGATGGATCGTGGCCTTGAAGCGGGCGACGTGATCAATGTTGGTAAAACCGTTGTGTTAGAAGCTTTGGACACGCCCGGTCACACCATGAGCCATGTTTGTCTGGTCTCAAAAACCGACCAACCGGCGCTGGTCTGCGGCGATACCATGTTTAATGCCGGGGCCGGCAATTGTCACAATGGCGGTCATCCGGAAGAACTTTACGACACCTTTGTCCGACAATTGAATCAACTACCGGAGAACACCCTGATCTATCCTGGTCATGACTATATTGTGAACAATCTGGAGTTCACTTTGGATCGGGAGCCGGATAACGAACGGGCGAAAAACTTGCTGGATGAGATCGGCGATCAAGATCCCGATGAGGCTATTGTGACGACTCTCGCGCTGGAGCGTGAGGTCAATACATTTTTCCGTCTACGGAGCGCCAGCGTGATTTCGAAGTTGCGCGAAACATTCCCCGATTTGCCGGACGAGGTCGATCCGAAAACGGTATTTTTGAAACTACGTGAACTGAGAAATAGTTGGTAATAATATAATGTTACAGGAAAATTCAAATTTATTAACCGAAGCAACGGAACTATTGCCGGAAACTGTAGCGTTGCGGCGGAAAATTCATATGCATCCGGAACTCGGAAACGATTTACCGGAAACTAAAAAAGCAGTGATGGCGGCGCTTGAAGGTTTGGAACTCGACATTTCCCACAGCAGTAGCACCAGTGGCTTAGTTGCGACATTACATGGGAAATCGGATGGCCCGACTATATTATTGCGTGGTGACATGGACGCATTGCCGATGCCAGAAAATACCGGTCTGAAATTTGCTTCAAAAATAGAGAATAGGATGCATGCCTGTGGTCATGATTCCCACACAGCTATGTTGGCGATGGCGGCCAAGTTGTTGTCAAACCATCGCGAAGACTTTGCGGGCCAGGTAAAGTTCATGTTTCAACCGGGTGAAGAAGATCCAGGTGGCGCCGAGCCGATGATTGAAGAAGGATTATTGGATGTTGGTGGCAAACCGGATGCGGCATTTGCTATGCATATATCACCAAATCTACCGGCTGGCACGATCTCTTGTCGCCCGGGCAATCTATTGGCGGCGGCAGATACGCTTTACTTGACACTTTGGGGTACGGGCGGGCACGGATCCATGCCGCACGAAGCCAACGACCCAGTGCCAGTGGCTTGCGAAATTGTGCAGGCAATGCAGACATTTGTAACGAGAAAGTTCAGCCCGTTTGAACCTGCCGTTATTACTGTCGGTAAGATCGCGGCAGGCACGGCGAGTAACATTATCCCGGAAATCGCCAAGATGGATGTCACCATCCGAAGTTTTTCCTCTGAAGTGCGGAAAAGATTAAACACCGGCCTCAAGCAACTCGTTGATGCGATTGCCGCGGGACACGGGATGCGGATCGATTTTGACCTGCATCTAGGCTATCCGCCGACCGTCAATGACGAAGGATTTCACGATTTCCTACGTAAAGCTGTTATAGCGGAATTTGGTCCCGAGTATTTTGCGGAAATGTCGGAACCGGCGATGGGGGCGGAAGATTTTTCTTATGTTTTGCACCGCATGCCAGGCGCGATGGCTTTTTTGGGTGTCGCACCGGATGATATTGATCCGAACAGTGGGCCGTCATGTCATTCCAATCGTATGATCTTGAATGAAAATGCGATGGCAATGGGTGTGGCTACTCATGCCGCCGTCGCCATGCGGTTTTTACAACAACATTAAGCAACAAATAGAGGAACACACATGAGTTCTTTCAAGGAAACGCTAATGTCCGGCGCCAAAGATATTTTGCCGGACGTTATTTCGGTGCGTCGGGCCATTCATCAGCAACCAGAGCTCGGCAACGATCTACCGCTCACCAAGCAGAAGGTGATGGACGCGCTGACCGGCATCGATCTCGACTATGTTTTTAGTGAGCAGACCAGCGGTATCGTCGCAACGATGAACGCTGACAAAAATGGCCCGACAGTATTACTTCGCGGTGATATGGACGCGCTGCCGATGCCGGAAGATACCGGCCTCGATTTCGCGTCGGAATTTGACGGGCGCATGCATGCTTGTGGTCATGACGCGCATACTGCGATGCTGGTCGGTGCGGTAAAACTGCTGGATCGCCATCGTGACAAATTGCCCGGCGCCGTCAAGTTCATGTTCCAACCGGGAGAGGAAGGTTATCGTGGCGCCAAGATCATGCTCGACGAAGGCGTCATCGAAAAAGGTCGGGACCCGGACGCAGTTTTTGGTTTGCATGTAATGCCAAATCGGCAGTCTGGCGTGATCATGGCCCGACCAGGTCCTATGCTTGCTGCCGCCGACACCTTCTTCATTAAACTGATCGGGCAGGGTGGTCATGGTTCGCGACCCCATGATGCCAACGATCCTGTTCCGGTGGCCTGTCAGCTTGTCCAGGGTATGCAAACGTTCGTCACCCGAAAAATCAACGTCTTTGATCCCGTTGTCCTGACTGTTGGACGCATTCAAGCCGGGACGGTCAATAATGTCATACCGGAAACAGCAGAGATTGATGCGACACTTCGTTCATTTTCGCCGGTGTCACGCGGCAGGGCGCATGAGGGGATTACCCTGCTGGCGGAGCAAACAGCCGCCGCCTATGGCATGAAAGCTGAAGTCACACTAAGACAAGGTTATCCAACAACGATCAATGATGCTGATTTTGTAAATTTTGTGGAAAAATCGGTTGTCGATTTGTTGGGCGAAGATGGTTACCAGGAAATGACCGCACCAGTGATGGGGGCGGAGGATTTTTCATATTTGCTGCAACGCTACAAAGGTGCTTTTGCTTTTATTGGTACCGCTCCGGTAGGGGTTGAGCCTACATCGGCGCACTCCTGCCATTCGAACCGGATGATGTTGAACGAAGACGCCATGGCCGTTGGTGTAGCCGTGCATGCGTCCATTGCCTACGACTATCTCACAGCTAATGGCTAACAGGCAGGTACAGGGATATTGTGACGACAAGTTCGCCGCTGTTGCAGAGGAATTTGCCGCAAATTTCGAATCACGTAATGAACGCGGCGCCTCCGTCGCGATCACCATTGAGGGTGAAAAAGTTGTCGATCTATGGGGTGGTGCAAAATCTCCGGACGGCGCGCCTTGGGAAGAAGACACAGTTTCGGTTGTCTATTCATCGACCAAAGGTGCGACAGCGCTTTGTGCGCATATTTTGATTGATCGTGGCGAAATGACGCCGGAAACGCCAGTTCGGGAGATTTGGCCGGAATTCGACTGTAACGGCAAAGAAGATGCCACAGTTGCGATGATGTTAGACCATTCTGTCGGTGTTCCGGCAGTGCGGGAGCCAATGAAACCGGGGGGTATCTTGGATTGGGACTATATGGTCGATCGGTTGGCCGCGGAAGAAGCGTTCTGGAAACCGGGCACGCGCAATGGCTACCATGGCCTGACATTTGGGTGGACTGTCGGTGAATTGGTCCGTCGATTGTCAGGAAAGTCGCTCGGCACATTTTTCCAGAGCGAGGTCGCACAGCCACTGGGGATTGATTTTTGGATCGGGTTGCCGACAGAGATTGATCCGCGTGTTGCAACAATGCAATCTTATCGCCATCCGTCCGGTGCCCCGCTGACGCCATTTTTGGACGCAGTGCTTAATCAAAAGGGCTCAATTGCTAGCTTATTTTTGCGTGATGCAGGTGCCCAACTCGCTGGTGGATTTTCTAGTCGAGCCGAGCGTGCAGCAGAAATCGGCGCAGCCAACGGATTTACGAACGCGCGCGGGTTAGCTGGAATGTATGCTCCGCTTGCTAATGATGGCGGCAAATTGGTATCGAAATCAACTGTCGAGCGCATGGGGCGAACGTCGATGGCGACACATGAAGACGCCACCTTATTGATCCCAACCAAATTTGCCCTCGGCTTCATGAAGTCGATGGATAATCGCGCCCTTGGCTTGGAAAGTGCTATTTTGGGGAAGGATGCCTTCGGACATGTCGGGGCCGGCGGCAGTATTGGATATGCCGATCCGGCGACCAGGATGAGTTTCGGCTACACTATGAACCGCATGGGTCCGGGCTTATTACTTAATCCCAGAGGGCAAAGTTTGATTGATGCCGCCTATAAGGCAATTACATAGATATGCAGTTTGAGACAAAAATAGCCATTGTTGTCCGTGACGATCTGGAGACCTGGCAAAAACTTAATGTCACGGCATTTTTGACGAGCAGGATTGTCGGTGCGGATCAAGACCTTATCGGTGAAAATTATGAAGACAGCGATGGCAACCCCTATCTTCCCTTATCCGTCCAGCCGATGATCATTTTAGCCACCGATAGCAACGGATTAAGAAAAATATATGAGCGAGCGCAGACGCGGAACGTCGATCTAGCAATCTATGTTGAAGAAATGTTCGAAACCGGTTTTGACCAAGCCAACCGGGCGGCTGTGAGGCAGGTTCCTGCCGCGGATCTAAATTTTGTCGGTTTGGCCATGCGGTCGAACCGCAAAGTTGTCGATAAAATCACCAAAGGCGCCCGTCTTCACCCCTAAACTTCACGGGCGATCATCTTCGGCGACGAGACAACTTTCAGAATAGACCAGGATTTGTGAAACATGCTCGTCATCTTCCGAAAGCGGCAGCATGATCGATTGCTCTTCGATTGGCAGACCTTCTTCGGATAAGAACGAAAACATCTCATAAATGGGACGTTTTTGCAGTTGGACAGATAAATAAGATCGGAACGCCCCTTCCAGGTTGTGAAAAAAATAACCATCCTCCACAAACTTTCCGGTCGGGTTATGTTTTCTGTTGTCGACTTCTCTCGTTCCGACGACACGATACCGGAAGACCCCACGCGGACTGAAAGCGCTTTCAACGATATCGATCAGCAAGATGCCGGGCAGATTTTTTGGAAAATCGATGGGATCAATGTCACACCGTCGCGGCATGGCTTTGCCGTTTCGTTTGTTATCCCAATATCGATGGATGTCGGCGATTAACGGCAGGCAGGTGTCAAGGATATCGGAATTTGCATCAAGAGGTTCAATGAGATCCATAACCAATATATCCCGGCTTCAGATATCTGCTTGCCAGTGCGGCGGCCGTTTTTCGAGAAATGCTTTCAAGCCTTCTTGACTTTCTTCAGTTTCAATAACGTTGCACAAATGATCCGCCATGTTTTCAATATTTCGACGATAATCCAAATCATTGGCTCGCATCCAGGCGCCTCGACCTAGGCGCATGACCAAGGGCGATTTGTTTGCAAACATCAAGGCCAGCTCACGGGCTTTTGTAAGCACCTGGTTCTTTGGCACTACGTGGTTCACAATCCCCAAGTCATATGCCTTCTGAGCAGAAAAGGCTTCACCAGAAAATAGCAACTCGAAAGCTTTGTTGCGCCCAACCTGCCGCGGTAGGTGGACAAAATGCAAGGCGGGAACAATACCAACATCAATTTCCGGATACCCGAAACTTGCCTCATCAGCGGCGATGATCATGTCACAGGATACAGCAAGGGTCATGCCGCCGGCACGCGCCGCGCCGCCTACCGCCGCAATGGAGGGTTTGCCGAGACGATATTGAACATCATAGAGCTCTATATATAATTTTTCGAGGAAACCACGCATGACCAATCCGTCACCGCCTGAAACGACCTCCAGGTCGAGGCCGGCGCAGAACACTTTGTCAACAGCACTGGTCAATATAACGGCGCGAATATCTTCGTTATCACCGGCCTCGCGCAATGCTTCAATAACATCGACAATTAGTTGACGCGTCAGTGCGTTAACTGGCGGACGGTTCATTGATATCAACGCAACATGATTATCAACGTCCAACGTAACTTGCGAACTATTACTCATATTCAATTATCCCATTTATCAGCGCTGTTTATGATTGCATGGTAAATGGCATGCTTAGGTAAGTCTAATTCCTCGTGATCGGTTAAGTGTAATTAAACCTGCGTATAAACAAAAAAAAAGACGGTCAAAAAAAGACCGCCTAAGTTTGTAAGCAAGCCTGACGGCTTACGCGGTTAACTTCTGACCGATGACTTTGCGGCCGCGATTGATGTCGCGCAGGATATCTATTCCCTCAGCTGCAATAGCGTCACCAACGACATATTCGCCTTCGTCATCAAGTTCCTTCATATCGACCCAGGCGCCATATACGTGGCGCGTGCGGTCGGTAATGATACCTGCCTGCAGCAGGGTTTTTGTCAAAACACGGAAAACATTGGTACCGCTTTTCAAATCGTCTTTGCGCTCGTTGGCACCGTAATTTTCACGGACGGCATCGCGGACCCACTCCCAATCTAATCCGACACTTGCGTAAATCGTGCGTTTCTGGCGAATATTCACCAGATTGAACAACAACATCTCGAAACATTCCGCGGCCCAATCTTCGATCGCATGCTGCTCTGTCTCACTTAGGTTCTTGATGGTTTTGTCGGCCCAAATCTTACCAAATTTGTGATGAAAAGCCTCGTCCGTCATCACCAGCTGGGTTAGCCGTTTCAGTAATTTATCATTGCTATGAGAATGCAAATTCGCGAAGGCGCCCATGGCTAATCCTTCAAGCAGCATCTGCATGCCGACAATCTTTCGGTAAACAACTGGCGTCATTACCAGTTCATTCAGCAAATTACCTAGCACTTCGCCAACTTGATATGGCCCTTGGCCCGGCCAACGCGCTTCGATGTAGCGAGCAAAAGCAGTGACATGACGAGCTTCTTCGCGGGCTTGGTTGCTGGCATATTCCTGCGCGCCTGGATCTTTTAGGATGTGGCAAAGATTTGCGCTAAGTGACAACGCCCCTTGTTCACCATGCAGGATATTGGAAAGCTGCCAACGCATGCTTTCATTGCACAACCTAATTTGTTGGCCTTCGTCCAGTACATCGGTGACGGCTGAATTGAGTTCATGCACCCGTTCCGGCGGCATCAAATATTCATTTTCGATATCGAACGGCATCGAAAAATCGACATAACTGTCATCCATGGGATCCCAGAAATGATCATGGGTTTGGGAGATAATCTTGTTGAAGGCATCGCTTCGGTTACTATAACGATCTACTTCGATCATGGCCCGGAAATCGTCAGCCGAAACAGTGTTGTAGGCTGGATCTACAGTGATATGTTCGTTCATTCTGATCCCCAAGAATACTGAGATATTTTGTTGGTTACAGACAAGTCTGTCGTGCAAGTTCGTCTCGATTCAAAAGATCGTACTTTACGTTTACGTAAACGTCAACCCAATTCTAATATTACCGACTTGGTCGCGTGGCGGCGGCGGGATAACATGTCGCCAGGTATCAAAAAAAGAGACAATAAAGGGTTCTAGTGAATGCGGGCAGTAGTGGTGAGGTCGTTTGCCAATGGTGGTGCGAAGATTGAAGAGGTTATAGAACCAGAATCGCTGCCCGGATACGTTAACATACAAGTTCACGCAGCAGGTGTCGGTTTCCCGACCCTGATGGTATTGGCGGGAACACATCAGAATACGCCGCCGCTCCCCTTCACGCCGGGGACGGAAGCGGCCGGCATCGTAATGGACTGTGCCGAGGGCGTGACCACTTGCAAACCTGGCGATAGGGTCATCGCCGCTGTGCAGTCCGGTGCTTTTGCAGAAACAGTAGTGGCCAGGGCCGACCGGGTGTTTGTGATTCCGAACAACCTGAGCTTCACTGACGCCATTCATTTTCCCACGCTTTATGCGACGGCTTATGGATCGATGAAATGGCGGGCGCATCTGGCCACGAATGAAGTGGTGCTGGTTCATGGTGCCGCTGGAGGCAGTGGTTTAACGGCGATCGAAATCAGCAAAGCCATGGGCGCGACGGTGATTGCGACCGCCAGTACGAAAGAAAAACTAACGGCAGCGCGTGTGCACGGTGCCGATCATGTGATCAATTATCGTCAACAGGACTTCCGACAAGAAGTTCTGGACCTGACAGACGGTCGAGGCGCCGATGTAATATTCGATCCGGTTGGCGGTGATGTATTTGATACGTCATTGCGCTGTATCGCGCCGGAAGGTCGCATCATTCCCATCGGTTTCGCCGGTGGTGGCGTGCCGAAAATTCCGGCCAATATCGTTTTGGTGAAAAACATTACGGTCATTGGCCTATATTGGGGATATTATATGGATTGGGCGCGGCAACCGGCTGGGCCCGGGGTAATTGATCGCACTCGACTTGGTTTTGTGGAAATGTTTCGTTGGTTCGAAGAGGGGAAGCTGAAACCACTGACCCACGCGACTTATGATTTGGCGGATTTCGAAGCCGCAATCGACGTCGTGCGTCGCCGCGAGGTCATCGGCAAAATAGCTCTGACAATGTAAGAAAGAAATCTGAAAGTAGGAAATATGACCGAACAAAAAGACGATTTGGCACAGATCGCGGAAGTGGTGAATTGGTATTTTAACGGCATGTATCAAAGCGATGGTGCATTGTTGAAGCGTGCCTTTCATCCGAAAGCTAAATTATCTGGCCATACGGATGGAAAATTTGTCGAAATGGAACTAGAGGGATTTGCGAAATTTGCCGCCAAACAACCTTCAGCGGAAGCCGCAGGTGAACCATTCGAGATGCGCATCGTTTCGATCGATGTCACCGGTTTGGCCGCAATCGTAAAAGTCGCTGACATTTATATCGGCCGAAAATTTACCGACTATTTGTCCCTGTTAAAAATTGATGGGAAATGGCAAATCTACAACAAGCTGTGGCATACCGAAGGCAAAGCGGAATAGATCATGTCCCTACCATCATTTATGGATGCCTACCGGCCTGTTGTTCGTGGCACCAAGCACATGGTCTCCGCCGGACATTATCTGGCCGCCAATGCGGCTATGAAAGTCCTTGAAGCCGGTGGCAACGCGATTGACGCAGGGGTCGCGGGCGGTCTGACCCTTGGTGTTGTGCAAAGCGAATTGGTGAACGTGGCCGGTGTCGCGCCGATCATGCTCTATATCGCAGAAACAAAAGAAGTCATCACAATCGCCGGCTTGGGCGGTTGGCCAAAACTGGCAAATCTAGAATTTTTCCAACAAGAATGCGGTGGAGATATTCCAGAAAGTATCTTGCGGACGGTTGTGCCCGCAGCGCCTGCCGCTTGGATCAAAGCGCTTAACCTTTATGGCAGTATGGGATTTGCCGACGTCGCGTATGCAGCGATCACGCATGCCCGCGATGGCTTCGTAATGTATCCGTTGATGGCCGAACTTATTGCGGGGAAAGAAGAGAAATACCGCCGCTTTGCGTCGAACCGTAAGATTTATTTGCCGAATGATCGACCGCCAGAGGTGGGAGATTTGTTTGTACAATCCGACTTGGCCGGCAGTCTGCAATTCATGGCTGACCAGGAAGCAGCGGTGCTAGCAAAGGGTGGCGATCGCAGTGCGGGTCTACAAGCCGCGCACAATGCGTTTTATTGCGGCGATATCGCCACGACCATTGTTGATTATCACCTCAAGCAAGGTGGATTTTTAAGACACGACGATCTGGCTGAATTCGAGGCGCCGCTGGAACCGGCGGCACAGGTGCGTACGCAAGGTATAGACGTTTATACTTGCGGTCCGTGGACGCAAGGGCCGATGTTGTTGCAGACTTTACAAATGCTCGATCATATTGAACTACGGGAGATGGGGCACAACAGTTCCGACTACATCCACGTCATAACGGAAGCCTACAAATTGGCGGCGGCGGATCGGGAAACTTATTATGGAGATCCTAACTTCGTTGACGTGCCGATGGAACAACTCCTTGCACCGGCTTATGCGGACCGACGTCGCGACCTTATTGACATGAAGACGGCCGTCGCAGGCATGCCGAAACCAGGTGATCCGATCAATGGCCGCTCTTATCTTGAGGATTATTCGACGCCCGAACCGTTGGCTGAACAAGACTATCCTTTGGATACGTCTTATCTTTGCGTTGTCGATGATGAAGGCAACATCTTCTCCGCAACCCCAAGTGACACTTCCTATGACACGGAAGTTATACCCGGAACCGGATTGTGCCCATCATCTCGTGGTTCGCAATTTTGGTTGGAGAGCGACCATCCCTCAAGCGTGGCGCCGGGTAAGCGGGGCCGGTTAACGCCGAACCCGGCCATCGCGATCAAGCCTGGCGAGTATGCAATGCCGTTCGGCACCCCAGGCGGAGACGTTCAATGTCAAGCGATGCTGCAGACCCTGTTGAATATAACGACTTTCGGAATGAACCCGCAGCAGGCGGTTGAAGCACCGAGGTTCGCGAGTTTCAGTTTTCCGAATTCTTTCATGCCGCATAGTTATTTACCCGGCCGCCTGCAACTAGAGGGTCGTTTAGTTGATGGTAAACTTGATCATGAACTGACAAGTCGTGGGCATGAAGTGAAAAGCTGGCGCAGTTGGGATTGGAAAGCTGGTGCGATGTGTATCATTCGCCAGAATCTAAACTCGGGAATATTGGAAGCCGGGGCCGACCCGCGCCGAGGCTGCTACGCCATCGGCCGATAGTTGCGGAGTTTAGGCAAATATCAATGACAAGACATAATATAGGAATGCTGACAATAAGGCAGCGAGCGGAACGGTGATAACCCAAGCCGCGCCAATCGTTAGCGCATGGCGCCTGCGGACTAAACGGCGACGCTGCTGCTTGCGTTGCTTTTTCTCAGCCTTTTTTGCACTGATTTCTTTGTTCTTTTTCAGTTTGGGTTCTTCTTCGCCTAACTCAATACGCCTCTGACGGTTGCGGCGGCGGCGTGCGGAATCGAACTCGCGGTAAAATCCGACCCCGAAAATTGCCCCTACTGCTATGTGGGTTGAGCTTACTGGCAGACCTAGCGCGGAGGCGACGATAACGGTGATAGCCGCGGACAGCGCGACGCAATAGGCGCGCATGGGATTGAGTTTGGTAATCTGCTCACCAACCGTTCGGATCAATTTAGGGCCGAACAGGGCTAATCCGGCCGAGATACCAACGGCGCCGACCAACATTACCCAAAAGGGTATTTCGACTTTACCGGCGATGTCACCTGTTGAGGTCGCCGAAACAATTGCCGCTAATGGCGCAACAGCGTTTGCAACGTCGTTGGCACCGTGAGCAAAACTCAATAAAGCGGCAGCACAGATCAATGGGATGACAAAAAGTTTGGCAACGTCTTTGTTTCGGTTTTCCAAGCCGATCGCCTGGCGTGCCACGGCCGGTTTCACCAACATATAAGCAACGACAAAAGCAGCAACGGAAATCATGGCAACAGAAGTGACATCCGGTTGCCAAACACGTTTCAACCCTTTCACCGACAGATAGGCAGAGAAGGCGGCAGCCATGATAGCAACCAAAATGGGTAACCAACGTTTTGCCGCCTCAACTTTGTCGTCACGGTAAATAATTGTGGTCTTGATCAAAGCCAGGAAGAGGGCGCCAATAATACCGCCGAGCAACGGTGAGATCACCCAACTTGTTGCGATCTTAGACATCACGACCCAATTCACGGCTTCGAACCCAACAGCCGCGATGCCGCCGCCTAGTACACCGCCGACGATAGCATGCGTGGTCGAAACTGGGGCGCCGATCCTAGTTGCCAAGTTTATCCAAAGCGCTGCTGCCAAAAGCGCCGCCATCATTGCTAGTATGAATATCCGGCTTTCGCTGAATATCGCTGGATCAATAATTCCTTTTGAGATTGTCGAGACTACGTCACCGCCAGCCAAAATGGCGCCGGCGGTTTCGAAGATAGCGGCTATGACCAACGCCCCGAACATCGTCAACGCGCGCGAGCCAACGGCGGGTCCAACATTGTTCGCGACATCGTTGGCACCGATATTCAACGCCATATAACCACCAATGACACCGGCTACTATGATGAATATACGGCCTTCGGCGTCGCCAGCTTGAAATGTTGCGAAAAACAACACGATGATAAGGAAAAGCAGGCCGTATACCCAATTTGCCAAGCCCAGGCGAGTGTCAAGGACACCGCGTTCAGCGGCATCGAAACGACCAAGATCCTTATCATAACGATGTTTTTTTGTTGGTTTCGGGTCCATCATTAAGTTCTCTGGGTAAGGTCGCCGGTGATTTTTTGCATCCTCATAGGCAAAATTACTCGGAAGCGCAAGACGGTGTTTTAGCAGATTTGTAAAGTAGATATAATGTCTTCAAGACGCAGTGGTCGATAGAAGTAATATCCCTGTGCATATTCGCAATTTAAATTCTCTAGTTCGATTTTGTGGGCTTCCGTTTCAACCCCTTCAGCAACCACATCAGCTTGCAATCCGTGCGCTAATGCCAAAATTGCTTTGACGATTTGATGTGACTTTGCATTCTCCAGCATATTCAAGACGAATGTTTGGTCGATTTTTAGGGTATCGAAAGGAAATCGGTTCAAATAGCTGAGTGAAGAATAACCGGTGCCGAAATCGTCCAAAGCTACTTTGGCACCCAGATTTTTACATTCCTTGATGGCATCCAGAACCGTAGAATAATTGATCAATACTGTCTCTGTTATTTCAAGTTTTATACGCTCCGGCGAAATACCGACATCCTGAATAATAGATTTGAACACTTGCGGGAATTGCGAATCTGTTAATTGCCGACCCGAAACATTGACACTCATGAATAGAGGTTCGCTACCTGGGCGACGCGCTTGATACGTTATTTCAAATTGGACCAATGTTTCGATGGCTTCGCGTAAAATCCAATATCCCATTGGGATAATGAGGTCGGTTTCTTCTGCTAGTCCGATAAACTCATTAGGTGCGATAAACCCCCGGTCAGGATGATTCCAGCGAATCAGTGCTTCGAAACCGGCGATTGCGCCAGTTGCCAATTTTACGATTGGTTGGTAATGCAGCTCAAATTCGTTGCCAGGAAGCGCTTCTTTCAATTCGCTTTCGAGACGCATTTTCTCCAAAGCAACTTTTTCCTGTTCAATTGGATCGACAAGTTGCTGATCAAGGATGCCGCCGATTTCTTGTAGATAACTGACAGCGTCTTTATTGGCGCCAGCAAACTCCAACTGTCGGCGGAACCGCTTGAGGAGGAGGTCGAGCAACATTTGCAATAGCGGTTCCGCTTCGTCGATCCGATTGTGAATCTGCTGACGGTCAATCGGTATCAATGTTGTTTCTTCAAGTGTGATGATCGTCGCGGTGCGAGGTCGGTCGTCAATAATGGCCATTTCGCCGATCATTTGTCCGGGCCCCAATATTGAGAGCACAACCTTGCGTTCGCCGCGATGGGCGGTCACTTCGACCTTTCCAGTTTCGATGACATAGGCCTGGTCACCTGGATCACCTTCTCTGAAGACAATTTCACCAGCTTCCATTGTCTGTTTGTCGATCATGATATTGAACTCAAACGGGAAGACCAAGAAATGTGAGGGCCTGTGGTTTTACTTCAAGCTCCAAAGGGATGCGTCCGATGGTTTCGCCGTCGACATCGACATAACTGTCAACGTCGCCACTGATTCGAATTTTCCGGCCTTGGCGAACTTCGACTTTCGGATGGTCGACATGTTTGCCTTCGAATAGCCAGCTTGGTGGTTTGGTTAGGAAATCCATACGAGTGACATCGCCGAAAATTACAAAATCAAATAATCCATCGTCATAAACTGCGCCAGGCGCCAGTTTCATACCACCGCCGCCATATTCCATATTGCACATCAGGCCGGAGTGAATAAGTATGTTCTCTTCCGGTCCGTCGTCGATCTGAACATTATAAGATTGCGGTTTGTAGGCCAGCGTCACCAATATCGTGATTATGTAATAACTGAGCTCGGCACCCAGCCGTTTTACGAACTTCGAGTTATTGGTTTTATAACTTATTTCCGCAGCCGATCCGATCGACGAAAGCAAGGCGCCATGGTGGCTGACCGGATTACCGTCGAGGCCTAGGCAGCTGACAAGTTGCATATCGACCTTGACTGGCGGACCCGTTTTTAGGGATTTGTATGGCAAAATCGGATCGTCTAACAGGCCGAGCGTGCGACAGAACTCGTTTGCCGTGCCGGCCGGGATCGGCGCGACAATCGTGTTCGGATTTATTAACACGCCATTCTCGGTAAGACCGTTGATGACTTCGTTGGCGGTGCCGTCGCCACCGACAGAGACAAATCGTTCAAAACCGTCTGCTAAGGCTTGCCTGGCTAAACCGGTTGCATGGCCAGGTTTTTCCGTGAATATAACTTCGAAATCTTCCAGATGTTGATTTAGCAGACCTTCGACGTTACCCCAATTTTCGCCGGACTTGCCCTTACGTGCCGCCGGATTGACGATGACTTTTGTTTTCATGCCGTCCCTCATTAATTTTGCCGAAAGTATGGCACATTACGGCATGATGCCAAATCGCCTTTCGCCACAAAGAAGCGGCAGGGATGGTTGGACGCGTTCAATCCAATCACATAGTGCGGGACGGGTTTCGCGCGGATCGATCAATTCGTGGAAAGCAAACGATTCGGCCCGCGGGAATGGGCTGAGGCGAGCTGCCATCATTTCTTCCAATTCTTTGCGTTTTGCCTCCGGATCTTCGGCGGCGGCAATTTCCTTGCGGAACGCGACAGCGACGCCACCTTCCAATGGCAATGCCCCAAGTTCGGCGGTCGGCCACGCCAAAACGTAGGCGTCGGGCCCATAATGCGCCGCCGCGGCGACGCCATAATTTTTCTTGATAATCACGGACGCCCATGGAGCCGAATAACAGGCCGCAGTATTCACCGCTGCAGTGCCGGAGCGAATGGCACCGGCTTTTTCCGAATCAGGACCGATCATGAACCCAGGCTCGTCGACCAGGGATATCAGCGGCAAGTGAAACTGATCACAAATTTCCAGGAATCGGCGAACTTTTCTAGCCCCGTCAGCGGTCATCGCACCAGCATAAAATTTACAGTCGTTTGATAGTATCCCAACCGCTTGCCCGTTCATCCTCGCCAGGCCGGTGATCTGACCGGGTCCATACTTTCGACTCAGCTCAAAGAAACTATCCTGATCGACCACAGCCTTGATTATCTTTCTGGTGTCATAGATTTTGCGGCGGTCGGTCGGTATTATATTCGCCAGCAACTCTTCCCGACGATTGCGATCATCATCGGTATCTTTGACTTCGCTTAGTTCATAAACGTTGTTGGGCATATAGCTCAGGAAAATTCGGATAAGTTCGAATGCGTGCAATTCATCTTTTGCGACAACATCGACAACACCGTTTGACGCATGAACTTTTGCGCCACCCAGTTCTTCTTTGCTCATACTGATCCCGAGGGCGCGGTCGACGACGGCTGGGCCGGCAATAAGAATTTGGGAGGTCTTTTCCGTCATCACGGTAAAATGGGCAGAAACCAGCCGCGCAGCCGGCAATCCAGCGACCGCGCCCACCGCCGCCGTTGCTACTGGCACTGTTGCCATGGCTTCCGCTACCGATCGAAACCGTGGTTGGTGGAAAACCGCTTCGCCTACTGGCCCGCCGGAACTGCCTTTACCTCTTGCGCCAGTGACACTGCCGCCGGCGCCTTCATGCAGGCGGATGAGCGGCATTTTGTATTGGCAGGCCAGCTGCTCCGTATAAACGCTTTTGCGTAGACCGGCGACATTCGGCGAACCACCGGAAATCGTGAAATCTTCACCGCCGACAATGACCTGGCGATTATCTATTTTGCCAAAACCAAGAATGAAATTCGCCGGTGTGAAGGAAATCAGATTCCCATCTTCGTCGGTTTCCGCCCCGCCGCTGCCGACGCCGAGTTCGCGGAAGCTGCCGTCATCCAAAAGCGCATCAATGCGCTCGCGCAAGGGTAATTTCCCTTTTTCGCGATGTTTTGCCACAGCATCGGCGCCGCCTTGCTTCTTCGCCAATTCCTGACGGCGGTAAATTTCGTCTATTTCTTTCTGCCAGCTCATTTGTTCTTTGACCTTTTACGCGTTGAAAAACCGCTCTATTTGCTCATCAATTGATGATGTGGGCAAGAGGCCCCTTGCAAGACAAATGACTGTCGCTTTCAGAGTAGTTCGCAAGATTGATTGACGGATAATCCAAATCGTAAAACAATTAGGTTGTTACGCATCCTTTTGGGAGACGGATCGATGAAATCTCACGCGCGAGCGGTTGTTATCGGCGGCGGCATTGTTGGTGTCAGTATTCTGTACCATCTGGTGAAAAAAGGGTGGTCGGATGTGGTCCTTGTGGAGCGAGATGAATTGACCGCCGGTTCGACCTGGCATGCAGCGGGCCTGCTGCCGTTGTTTAATATGAGCTACACGGTCGGGCAGCTGCATAAATACAGTGTCGATCTTTATCAGCGGCTAGAAGAAGAAACCGGCCAAGCTGTCGGCTTCCACCAAACCGGCAATTTACGTCTGGCGACTAATCAAGATCGGATGGACGAATATCATCACTATTGCGGCACGGCGAATACCATCGGTGTCCCGTTTGAATTAATTACCCCCGATCAGGTGAGGGAACTTTGGCCACTTTGTAACATAGACGGGTTGGTGGGGGCGCTTTACCATCCCCAAGATGGCCATGTCGCGCCGGTCGACGTGACCCAAGCCCTGGCAAAAGGGGCGCGATCTGGTGGGGCTGAAATATATCGCAAAACTGAAGTGCAAAGCATTGTACAAAAGCCAAATGACGAATGGGTAGTGACCACCGACAAAGGCGACATCACGTGCGATATAGTCATTACCGCCAGTGGTAACTACGCACGGCAAACGGCGGCTATGGTTGGTCTTGATATACCGGTTATTCCGGTAGAACACCAATATATCGTGACCGAACCCATTCAGGAGCTGGTCGAGCGCAAGGCACAGGGATTGCCGGAGATGGCGGTCCTTCGGGAAAGTGATGCGTCTTATTATATGCGGGAAGAGCGTCAGGGTCTGATCCTGGGCCCTTATGAAAAAGGCGCCCCATGTTGGGCTACGGATGGGGTGCCAGAAGGCTTTGGTCAAGAACTATTGCCGCCGGACCTTGATCGCTTAGCGCCGCATATAGATGCGGCCATCAAGCGCGTACCGATTTTTGAGAATGCAGGTATTAAGGATGTGGTCAATGGCCCCATCGCCTATACGCCGGATGGTAACCCAGTTTTGGGTCCGGCTTATGGTTTGCGTAATTTTTGGTTGGCGGAAGGGTTTAGCTTTGGCATCACAGCTGCCGGCGGGGCCGGTGATTTTCTAAGCAACTGGATTGTTGAGGGTGATCCTGGTGTTGATCCGCTGGCTGTCGATCCCCGTCGCTTCGGAGCTTACGCGAATAAAAACTACACCGTTTCGAAGAATGAGGAAGCATACGAAAACGTCTTTACTATTCACTTTCCGGACGAAGAACGCGCGGCATCCCGGCCGGCGAAAACCAGCCCAATCCATGACAAATTGACTAAAAAAGGGGCAGTTTGGGGGCAACGCTATGGTTGGGAACGACCGAACTGGTTTGCGCCTGAAGGCGTCGAGGGAAAAGATGTCTGGAGCTTCCGACGATCTAACTATTTCGAGCATGTGGGTAACGAATGCCGCGCTGTGCGTGAACGCGCCGGCCTGATCGATATCACGAGTTTTTCGAAGTTCGAAGTGGCCGGTACAGGGGCTGAAGCGTTCTTGGACGAATTGGTCGCCAATACGCTGCCAAAGAAAGCCGGCAGCATCAAACTGGCGCATGCCTTGGATGAAAAGGGCGGCGTGCGGACGGAATTCACCATCATGCGCGACGGATCGGAACAATTTTACCTGGTCAGTTCCGGTGCGGCAGAACGTTATGACCATGATTTGCTGTTAAAACGGATGCCACAGGATGGCAGCGTCAACGTGACCAATATCACGTCGGCCCATGGCGTGTTGGTTTTGGTCGGACCAAAGGCACGCGATATCTTGCGCCGGGTCACTGATATGGACCTGTCAAACAAAAGCTTTCCTTGGCTATCGGGACGGCATATCACCATTGGATTGGCGCCGGTACGGGCGATGCGATTGAACTTTGTCGGCGATCTGGGTTGGGAAATCCATCATCCGATCGAGTACCAGAATCATATCTTTGATTTGCTGATGGAAGCCGGGGCGGAACATGGCTTGTCTTTAGTTGGCATGCGGGCAATGGAAAGTTTGCGGATTGAGAAGTCCTATCGCATGTGGGGAACGGATCTGACCCGCGACTACACCTTGTTGGAGGCTGGATTGGACCGTTTTGTTTCACTGAATAAAGGGGTTTTTACCGGCCGCGACGCTTTGGTGGCGCAGCAGCAAGCGGGTCTTCCCAATAACTTTGTCACGCTTGAAATATCGGGTATCGATGATGCCGACCCGCATGGTGACGAACCCGTTTTTAAAGAAGGAAAACTCGTTGGTCGTGCCACGGCCGGTGCCTATGGGCATGCGGTGGGTAGGACTTTTTCGATGGCCTATATCGAAACCGCACATTGTGAGATTGGCAATGAGTTTGAGATTGAGGTGCTAGGAGAAATGAAACACGCGCGGATCGTTGAAGAGAGCCCTTATGATCCTGAAAATCTCAGCCTCCGTATGGACGGATGAGCAAAATGGACAATGACTAATGGCGTCTGAATTTCCAACATCTGCCCAGGTGGTCGTCATTGGCGGCGGGATTATTGGTTCAAGCGTTGCTTATCATCTGACAAAACTTGGTTGGACCGATGTGGTGCTATTGGAAAAAGCCCAACTTACGTCAGGCACGACTTGGCATGCCGCTGGATTGGTCGGGCAACTACGACAGTCGCGAAATCTGACTTTACTGTCGCGCTACGCCATCGACCTATATGGCCGCCTTGAAGAAGAAACTGGACAGGCGACCGGCTTCAAGCAGAATGGCGCAATCACAGTGGCGCAAACTGCGGAACGGCTGGAAGAATTAAAACGGCAGGCGGCGACGGCAAAATCCTTTGGTGTTGAATGCCATGTTATTTCTCCTGAAGAAGTGGCGCAGAAATGGCCGATCGCGCGAACTGACGATTTGGTTGGTGCAATATGGTTACCCCATGACGGTCAAACCAATCCCAGCGATACCACCATGGCCTTGGCCAAAGGCGCGCGGATGGGCGGCGCTAAGATTTTCGAGAATACGCGTGTTCTGAATATCGACATGGACGGCGATAGTGTACGTTCTGTCCGAACGGACAAAGGCGATATCGCCTGTGAATTTGCCGTAATGTGCGCCGGAATGTGGACGCGGGAATTGGCTGCGCCTTTAGACATAACAGTACCGCTACATGCAGCGGAACATATGTATATCGTTACCGAACCGATGGACAATGTGGCAAACAATTTACCGGTTCTACGGGATTACGATGCTTACCTTTATGTCAAAGAAGATGCCGGCAAATTGTTGGTTGGAGGGTTCGAACCGGTGGCGAAACCCTGGGGGATGGACGGGATTCCGCCAGGCCACGAGTTTGGCATGCTGAACGAAGACTGGGACCAGTTTGAAATCATTATGAACGGGGCGTTGAACCGGGTCCCTGATTTGGAATCGGCGGGCATCAGGCAGTTTCTGAACGGGGCGGAAAGTTTTACGCCGGATCAGACATATATGCTGGGTAGAATCCCCGGCAAACATGGTCTATTTGTCGGCGCCGGCTTCAATTCCATCGGCATCGCGTCGGCGGCCGGTGCCGGAAAAGCCTTGTCGGAATGGATTGTCGGTGACGAAATGCCGATGGACCTTTGGGATATCGATGTGCGTCGATTCCAGCAGTTCCAAAGCAATCCAAGTTATTTACGTGATCGGACCGTTGAGACATTAGGGCTTTATCGTTTGCATTGGCCGCATTGGCAAATGACGACGGCGCGGGATGCGCGCTTGTTGCCCTATCACCGCGAGCTTGATGAAGCCGGCGCCTGCTTCGGCGCGGTCGCTGGATGGGAGCGACCCCTGGTCTATGACAAAGACGGTAACAATCCGACCACGGATTATAGTTTTGGAGCGCAAAACTGGTGGCCGAATGTAATTGCGGAGGCGAAAGCGACGCGAGAAGGGGTGGCGTTATACGAGCAAACCCCTTTTGCCAAATTCATCATGAAAGGAACTGGCTCCCTGCACGCCATGCAACGACTTTGCACAGCGAATATGGACGTCGAGCGGGGTCGCGCCGTCTATTGCCAGATGCTGAACGCGAAGGGCGGTATTGAAGCGGATCTCACCGTGACGCGTCTACATACCGATGAGTTTTTTATCATCACCAGCTCGGGCACCGGGGTTCATGATTTCGATTGGATCGAACGGAACACCGCGGATATTGCGGATGCGGTATTGGTTGACGTGACATCGGCTTATGCCGTCTTGGGGGTGATGGGTCCGAAGTCACGCGACTTGGTCGGTCGATTAAGCAAGATTGACTTGTCGAACGAAGCCTTCCCATTTGGCACCATGCAACGCATGGATATTGGTTATGCGCAGGCGATGGCGGTGCGCGTCAGCTACGTGGGTGAACTGGGCTACGAAATTTACGTCCCGACAGAATTTGCGCTGAATGTTTATCGCGCCATCGTCGAAGCTGGTGCAGAATATGACCTTTGTCATGCCGGTATCTACACCCAAGATTCTCTACGGCTTGAAAAAGCGTTTAAACATTGGGGTCATGATATCGGACCTGAAGACACGCCGCTGGAATCCGGCTTGGGCTTTACCTGTGACTGGGAAAAGGAAATAGCCTTCATCGGACGTGAAGCGTTGATGCGGCAGAAAGAAACCGGTGTGAAGCGTCGGGTACTCACCTTTACCATTGACCGCGATGATGTCTTGTTGATGCATGAAGAACCGATTTTTCGGGACGGTGAACTTGTTGGCGAAACGACATCTGGCGGGTATTCTCCAACCATGAACTGCAGCATCGCGATGGGCGTTATCCATAGCGAGAAGAAAGTCGACAAGGCCTTTGTTGAGACCGGTTCGTATGAAATTGACGTCGCGGGCGAGCGTATTGCGGCCAAACCTCATCTACGCGCAGTTTATGATCCAACCGGCGCGCGGATGCGTAGCTAGAGCCTATGGGGGCGGAACATGAGTGATGATAGTCGAAAAAGGCGACGTGGTGGTGGACGCGAAGCACGGCGTGCGATCCGTCAATCCACGACCATCGAACAACTTGGATTTATCACCAGGAATATTCCCAATTACAATGTCCTGAACGAAGAAGGCCTGGCCCTGATTGAGGAAAATGCCGATATTGTGTTGGAGGAAATCGGGATCGACTTTCGCGAAGACGAAGAAGCCCTAGCGATGTGGAAAGACGCCGGTGCAGACGTTGACGGCGAACGCGTACATTTTCCACGTGGGCTTTGTCGGGAGCTCCTCAAATCCGCACCGTCGGAATTTGTGCAACAGGCCCGTAACAAAGATCGTTCAGTCGTCATCGGCGGTAAAAACACAGTTTTCGCACCGGTTTATGGACCGCCGTTTGTCCGCGACCTGGAAGGTGGCCGCCGCTATGCCACTTTGGAAGATTTCCAGAACTTCGTCAAACTCGCCTATATGACTCCGGCGATGCATCATTCGGGCGGAACGGTGTGCGAACCGGTCGATGTGCCGGTAAATAAACGCCACCTGGATATGGTCTATGCCCATATGCGTTATTCCGACAAACCTTTCATGGGCTCGGTGACGGCGCCGGAGCGGGCTGCAGATACAGTCGAGATGGTTAAAATCCTGTTTGGAACGGATTTTGTCGACCAGAACACTGTATTGATTAATCTGATCAATGCGAATTCGCCGATGGTGTTTGATGCCACAATGCTGGGCGCGCTGAAGGTTTATGCGCGAGCTAATCAAGCCTGTATTGTGACACCGTTTATTTTGTCGGGCGCGATGGCACCGGTAACGGTTGCCGGAACCTTGACCATCACTTTAGCAGAAGCCCTGGCCGGTACCGCGTTCACCCAACTTTGCCGACCGGGCGCTCCAGTTGTGTTCGGCAGTTTTGCCAGCTCCATGTCCATGCAATCGGGTGCCCCAACATTTGGCACACCGGAACCGGCAATGGTGCTTTATGGTGCCGCAGCTTTGGCGCGTCGCCTCAGTATTCCGTTTCGTAGTGGCGGCTCGCTCTGTGGCTCAAAAATACCAGACGCCCAGGCTGCGTATGAAAGTGCGCAAACTTTGCTGCCAACGATGCTGGGTGGGGTGAACTTTGTTCTCCATGCCGCCGGTTGGTTGGAAGGGGGATTGGCCTCCAGTTACGAAAAATTCATCCTCGATGCGGATCAGCTCGGCATGATGCAAGTGATGTCTGCTGGTGTAAATCTAAGCGAAGATGCTCAGGCAATGGATGCTATTCGCGAGGTCGGCCCGGGGAGCCATTTTCTAGGAAGTGCGCATACACAAGCGAATTTTGAAACCGCTTTTTATCGTTCGACAGTGGCGGACAACAACAGTTTCGAACAGTGGGAAGTCGATGGCAGTTTGGATGCCAGTCAACGGGCCAATAAGATTTGGCACCAGATGTTGGATAATTATCAAGCGCCGGACATAGAGCCCGCCATGGATGAAGCCTTGAAAGACTACATAAGCAATAAGAAAAACTCCATGCCGGATGCATTTACCTGATTTGGATATACGTGCAGAAATGCGTTAATCGATTGTCAAAACCGTCAAACTGCGTCTAAATTCGGAAACATTGATTAGATAGACGCAAATAGGTGGCGGAGTATGTTTGGCGACCTTCCTGGCAAATATCCACAACGATTTGGATTCATCCTGGTACCAGGGTTTTCAATGATGTCGTTTTCGGCAGCGATTGAGCCGTTGCGCATCGCCAATCGTATGGCGGAGGAAGAGTTCTACGATTGGAAACTTTACAGCGTTGACGGGGAAACTGTCCGGGCTTCGAACGGAATTGAGTTCCCAATCTATGGTCCGATCAAAGAAATGGCGGAAACCGACATCGCGATCGTCTGCGGCGGAATCGATGTTCATCGTTATCAGGAAAAGGCGTTGTTTGCCTGGCTGCGGCGGCAAGACCGCTCAGGCATGGATTTGGGTGCTATCTGCACCGGCGGTCATGTCCTTGCGGAAGCTGGGTTGTTGGATGGATATCGTTGCACTATTCATTGGGAAAATCTGGCTGCCTTCACAGAAAATTTCCCGGACATCGAGGTTAGCGCGCAATTGTTCGAAGTCGATCGCAATCGTTTCACCTGCGCTGGGGGAACAGCGGCGGCCGATATGATGCTATTTTTGATTGCGCACCAGCATGGTCAGGATCTGGCCAACGAAGTAGCTGAGCAAATTATGCATGAACGCATTCGCTCGCACGATGAACGCCAACAAATGTCTGTCGCCAATCGAATCGGTGCGCGGCATTCGAAGCTTGCCAACATTATTTCGACAATGCAGCAAAATTTGGAAGAACCGTTGACCCGAACGGCGTTGGCTTCCGACGCGGGATTATCGACCCGACAGTTAGAGCGTCTGTTTAGGCGCTACCTCAATCGCTCGCCGGCGCGTTATTATCTGGAGTTGCGGCTGCAACGGGCGCGGCAATTGCTGTTACAGACGAATATGTCAGTGATGAATGTGGCGCTGGCCTGTGGTTTTGTTTCCGCTTCACACTTCACGAAATGTTATCGGGCCTATTTTGGACGCACCCCCTATCGCGAACGTGGCTTGCCGACATTGCCGGTGGCGCAAAATCCACAAATCGAGGCCTCAGCGGGTTAGTTATCACGCCGGCGTCGCCGATGGCGCCGTCCCTGTGTCGCCGACGCCGATTCCGTGGGAAATACGGGCAAATCGATTCTTGTTCGAAGCATGGGATAGGGGTCTTTTGCATGAGGTAGTGCCATCGCTTCGACAAAATGATCCTGGAATTTAGGTTCGACCGCGGTTTCTATTTTTTCGATTTCCCGCGTTTGTTGCTCAATTTCCAGTCTTGACGCTTTATTCAACAAAGCGATACGGGCTCCAGTCCCGGCCGCGTTGCCGGCAGAAGACACTTTTTCCGGATCGCAATCGGGGATCATGCCTAATACCATGGCGTAGATCGGATCGATATGACTGCCGAAGGCGCCGGCTAGAACAATGCGGTCGACTTTTTCGATACCGGCGCGATCCATGAGCAGGCGAGCGCCGGCGTAAAGTGCGGCTTTGGCAAGTTGGATGGCCCTGACATCGGTCTGAAATATCCTCACACCCGGTTCACCATCATGCAAAAGATAGGAGAAAGTGCGATCTTCTGCTCTGATAAATGGCGAAGTACCTGCTTTTGTACCGTCAATTGTCCCATCCGGTTTCAGGATGCCGGCAAGGTACATTTCCGCCAATGCTTCGACAATCCCGGAACCACAGATACCGGTAACCCCCGACTTTCGTGTCGCTCTCTCAAAACCCTCTTCGTTCGACCACAAATCAGAGCCGATAACCCGAAAGCGTGGCTCCAGAGTTTCCCGGTCTATTCGTACCCTTTCGATGGCACCCGCAGCGGCGCGTTGGCCGCAAATAATTTGTGCCCCTTCAAAGGCTGGGCCGGTCGGTGACGAAGCAGCAAGCAGGCCGTCTTTATTGCCGAGGACGATCTCAGCATTCGTGCCAACATCGACCACCAACGACATGTCCTCGCGCAGTTGCGGCGCCTCACTTAGGATTACCGCGGCACAATCGGCGCCGACATGACCGGCAATGCATGGCAGAACATAAGCCCGCGCACCGATACCAAAGTTCAGACCCAGATCACGCGCGGGCAAATCCAAGGCATCTTCCGTTGCCAACGCAAACGGGGCACCGCCCAGTTCAGTTGGATCCATACCGAGCAGCAGGTGATGCATGACCGGGTTGCCAACAAATGTGGCGATTAATATGTCGCTCAACTCGATAGCAGCTTCCTCGGCGACGCTGTTGCTTATGTCATTGATCGCCTCGCGTACGGATTCGGTCAGCGCCTTTTCACCACCAGGATTCATCATCACATAGGAAACCCGGCTCATCAGATCTTCACCAAAGCGAATTTGCGGGTTCATCAGGCCTGCCGAGGCAACGACATCCCCAGTCGCAACATTGGTCAGGTGCGCTGCAATCGTTGTTGAGCCGATATCCACGGCCAACCCGAACACATGCTCTTTCAGTCCGGGCCAAGCCGCGATTATTTCATTTTCATCGTAAATCGCAACGGTGACAGACCAATTGCCCTTGCGAAGAACGCTTTGCAGAGTTTTCAGTACTTGTGCGTCGCAACCAACGCCGGATATCCGCCACTGTTCTTGCAAAGCCAATTGAACCCGGCGCAAATCGCTTGCCTGGCGATACATGTTCGGTTCATCCACCTGGATGTAATGTAGAGTAACGACAGGATCGAGATCGATTTGCCGGGCTTCGGCACGTTTGCGAACAACTTGGCGATGGCGCTGGCTTTCCGCTGGAACATCGATCACGACGTCTTCTAGAATTTGGGCGTGACAGCCAAGACGAGCGTTTTCGAGCAATCCCTTGCGGGCATCAAATGTCGTGTCGACATCACCGGCGGGGCTCAGATTATCCGCCTGACTATTTATATTATGTTTTGCAAAGTCGCCGACGCTGACACGAATTTGACAGCGCCCGCAGATGCCACGGCCGCCGCATACAGAATCAAGATCGACACCCAGTTGCTGCGCCGCATTCAACACAGTTGTTCCGACCGGGACATCGCCACGACGTCCCGATGGCATGAATACCGCTGCAACAGTATCAACCAATTCGAAATTCTTTCTTTAGCGCTGGGCTCGCCGTCGCCGGCGCTCGCCGCGCGCGCCGACTTCGTTTGGCTCGCGGAACTTTCGCAACCATTTGCGACAGTCGGGATCGGCGCCCATCAATACGTCTGCACCCATGATCCCGTTGATCTCTTCCGCATGCAAGGGGTTTAAAATGGCCGAGGTCAAACCAGCGCCAATGGCCATCGCCAGGAAGGTGGCGTTCAGACCATGCCGCGCCGGTAATCCGAAACTGATGTTAGAGGCACCGCAAGTCGAGTTTACTTGCAGTTCCTCTTTCAATCGACGGCAAAGATCGAAGGCGGATCGGCCGGCCGAGCGCATGGCACCAATTGGCATGACCAACGGGTCGACAACGATATCGCTGCGGTCGATGCCATAATCGGCGGCATGTTCAACAATCTTTCTGGCGACTTCGAAGCGCACGTTCGGATCTTCTGAAATCCCGGTTTCATCATTACATATCGCAACCACCGCCGCGCCATGTTTTTTCACTAACGGCAACACGACTTCCAGGCGTTCTTCTTCGCCGGTGACGGAATTGACCAAAGCCTTACCCTGATAGACGCTGAGCCCAGCTTCAAGTGCTTCAACAATGGAGCTGTCGATTGATAATGGCAGATCGGTTAGGGATTGCACCAGCTGGATGCATTCCGCCAAGATCTTAGGCTCGTCCGCAAGCGGGATACCTGCATTGACGTCCAACATCGTGGCGCCGGCGGCAGCTTGAGCCAAAGCGTCTGCTTCAACTTGACTATAATCGCCAATAGCCATCTGCGCGGCCAATTTTTTGCGACCGGTTGGATTGATTCGCTCGCCAATGATGCAAAAGGGTTGATCGAAACCGATGGTGATTTCTTTGCTGGCGGATGAGAGGACGGTATTGGTCATGAACAAGCCCTTTTACGGCGATATACTTGGGAAAATTTGTGCCTACACATCAATAACAAAATGGCGGCCATCGGGTTGCATAGTGAAATGGCCGCGATCGATTTCGGCCATCCAATCGGCCATGCGCTTGACCCCGCCTAGGGGATAGATATGCGCTTTCGTGATCTGACATTCCGGCTGTTCGACCGAATAGCGTGCCAAATCACTGACCAACCCAACTGGCGCCGATATGGTCATAAGTTTTGTAATATTGCGCGCCTGTCGGGTCAATACACGCATCGAAGGGCCGATGCCGCACATCCGGGCATAATTGATCAACGTCTTCAAGTTAGCCGGACCTGGAATTCCAATATGTATCGGCAGTTTATTGCCGAGGCGACGAAGATTGTCGGCCCAAGAGATTACCGGCGCGGCTTCGAAGCAGAATTGGGTCGTGATATACACTTCCGTGCCGGTGCCGTCGGCATAGGCATTTTTCCATTGCAAGGCTTCGACAATGGCATCCGCTGACATATCGGGGGAGCCTTCCGGGTGGCCGGCGACACCTATTTTTTTGATGCCAAATTCTTCAAATAAGCATGTGTCCAAAAGCTGCATGGAGTTATCGAAATTACCGACCGGTTGATCCAATCCACCAGCAACTATCAGAACTTCATCAATGCCGACTTCGCCCTGTAATCGTTTAAGATTTTCCAACAATTGTTCGCGACTTGGGATGCTGCGAGCGGCAAAATGCGGCACTGGGCGATAACCGGATTGTTTAACCAATTTCGCGGTATCAACCGTGTCTGCGAATGCCGAACCAGGTAGAAAGGTCACACTAACAGCCGTGTTCTGCGGCAATATTTCGGAAAAATTCTCCAACCGTACGGCCTGGGTTGGCGTCACTTCTGTCGTGTAATACCGAAGGAATTCAATAAGGTGAGTTTTCCCGTGATCGTCCTGCATGTCCGAACCGTGATGCTCGTTAATGTTGGCTGCCAATACCATACGCTTTACTCCTCACACACTGTCGCAAAACCTTTGTTTTGGATAAGCTCCTGCAGTTTTTCGTCGGTATATTCGGCTTCGATTTTGGCGGCAGTTTGCGCCACTGCTTTATCCATATCGTCACCGCAAGGCATCGCTTCGCCGCGCCGCCATTCGCCAATATAATCGTCGGCCGCGGACATTTTTGCGCGCATAGCGGAGCGATCAATGGCCGCTTCAAATCGTGGCGTGAGTTGCACTTTTGCACTTTGCCGGCGTTCTTTTGCCATGACCTGCGCTGGTATGTCGCGCCAATATATGATTGTCAGCTTTGGCATGTGGCTGCCCCCTTCGTCATGAAGGAGGTCAATTCACCAAATCCGGTCAATCGATATTCAAATGCCAGACCCAGTTTGTCGGCAGCGGCTTTTGCCCTTTCGACAAGGTCGTCGTTTTCATGCTGAGCCAGATAAACAACTCTTGTGTAATTGCCGAAATACATTTCTTTTAGTTCCGGGTGGCGATCCAGTCCCAGACCCTGATAGACCAGTCGGTCAAAATGGCGAACCAGAAAATCCGTCAAAAAGAAGCAGTTAAAATCTTCATCCGCGCGTTTTTCAAAAGCACTCAAGCCGCTGAAAAAAGCGTAACAGTGTGGGCCGCCGATACGTTCCGCGCCTTCTTCTTCCAATACTTTGTCCAGTAGACCACCGGTGCCGCAATCAGCGTAACCGACAAGGATCTGATCGTATCCTTCTGCTCGCGCTTGTTGAATTTTTCGACGCACGGCTTCAGGAATTAGGGCTGGCCGATTATGCAATTTTGCCGGCAAACAGGTGATCGCCAGATGCTCGAGATTGTTTTGTTCCTTTATTGCCAGAATCTCACGCGCCAAAGCCCCGCAGGCAATCAGCATGACACCGCCGGCTATGGCATTCGTTTTTGGCGCCAAGTCATGTGAAATATTGTGGCTGAACGTCATCTGCACGCTCGCTATAAAAAATTAACAGGCGATCGGGCGCTGGTTATGCCGCCGGTCGATCATTGTTTGAGCTGTTTCAACGGCAACGGCCGCATCCCGACAATATGCATCGGCACCGATCGCATCGGCAAATTCCTGATTAAGCGGGGCACCACCAACGAGAACGATGTAATCATCGCGCATGCCTTTTTCCTGCAGAGTATCGATCACTACTTTCATATAGGGCATTGTTGTCGTTAACAAAGCGGACATGCCGATAATATCAGGTTTGTGTTCTTCGATGGCTTCCAAATAAGCTTCGACGGCATTGTTAATGCCGATGTCGATGACTTCAAAACCAGCCCCTTCCATCATCATGCCCACCAAATTTTTACCGATATCGTGAATGTCGCCTTTAACGGTCCCGATAACAATTTTACCGACCGGCGGGGCGCCTGTTTCTGCCAGCAATGGCCGTAGGATTGCCATCCCGCCTTTCATCGCATTGGCAGCCAACAAAACTTCCGGCACGAATAGCACGCCATCGCGAAAGTCGATCCCGACAATGCGCATGCCTTCGACTAAAACTTCGGTTAGAATTTTATAAGGAGTCCAGTCTCGTTCCAGGAAAATGTTGACGCCTTCCACGACTTCTTCTTTCAAACCGTCATAGAGGTCATCCTGCATTTGTGCGTTCAACTCTTCATCATCGAGTGAGCTGAGGTCTAGATCGTCATCATCGGCCATCGGACAAGACTCCTCTAATGCTTTAATAACAGCGTCTTAACATCCCCCGTAAGAGATCATTTGGTCGAAAATTCAACTTGCTTCCGAACGACATCTCTAGGTTTGAAAGCGACTTAAGAATAGTGATTTGGTCCCGCCGCGTGGCTAATCGGGGCGATTTTCGACATCACCACGACACTTGCGACTTGGCCGATGCAATGAATAACAATTGAAAGGGTCCACTGGATCGAACAGTGAATTGCTTCCATTATGCAGGGGTACTCAATCAAAAAAATACCCCGACCGATTTCTCGGTCGGGGCTTCTAGGTATCCCGCTATGGTTCGGGACGAGATTACTCGGCCGCAGCTTGACCTTGGAATTGCGCCGATTCCGTGGAGTCGCTGAGCGCTGTTGTAGAGCTATTGCCACCACTGACTGTTTGATTGATGGCGTCAAAGTAACCGGTACCAACTTCGCGTTGGTGACGCGTTGCTGAGTAGCCATCGGCTTCGCTATCAAATTCCGCGTTTTGCAGTTCCGAATAGGCTGCCATGCCGCGTTCTTTGTAGCCTTTGGCCAATTGGAACATGCCATGGTTGAGACTGTGGAAACCGGCCAGGGTAACAAACTGGAATTTGTAGCCCATTGCCGCAATTTCACGTTGGAACTTGGCGATATCATCTTTGTCCAAATTTGCCGACCAGTTAAAAGAGGGCGAGCAGTTGTAGGACAGCATTTGATCCGGAAACTCTTTGTGGATTGCATCGGCGAAGGTTTTTGCCTGCTCGAAGTTCGGAGTCGATGTTTCCATCCAGATCAAGTCACTATAAGGCGCATAGGAAAGCCCACGCGCGATACACCGCGCCATGGCTTGACCTTCGTCTTCTTTATGACGGTAGAATCCTTCGGCAGTCCGCTCGCCAGTGATGAACGGACGATCGCGTTCGTCGACATCACTGGTCAACAACTTGGCGCTTTCTGCGTCAGTCCGGCAAATGATCAGGGACGGGACACCCATGGTATCCGCCGCCAAGCGGGCTGCTTGCAGGTTTTTAATGTGTTGCTGCGACGGGATCAGAACCTTTCCGCCCATATGTCCGCATTTCTTTTCCGACGCCAACTGATCCTCGAAGTGAACACCGGCCGCACCTGCTTCGATATAAGCCTTCATCAATTCATGGGCGTTCAACAGGCCGCCGAAGCCGGCTTCCGCATCAGCAACGATCGGTAGGAAATAATCGATATCGCCTTCACCTTCCAAGGTCTGAATTTGGTCGGCACGTTGGAAGGTACGGTTGATTTTTTTTGCCAGTTCCGGGCCACTGTTCGCCGGATATAGGCTTTGGTCCGGATACATGGCGCCAGCGACATTGGCGTCCGCTGCTACCTGCCAACCGGACAGATAGATTGCATTCAATCCGGCTTTTGCCATTTGTAGAGCTTGGTTGCCGGTGACCGCACCAAGGGAGTTCACATAATCGGTCGTTTTAAGATCATTCCATAACCGATTGGCGCCGCGTCGGGCCAATGTGTGCTCAATCTGAACAGACCCGCTAAGTTTTTTTACATCTTCGACAGTATAGTCGCGCTTCGTGCCGTCGAAGCGGCCTTCCGGGGCTTGAACCAATTGCTCAAAAGTTTCAGTCATGGCAGAACTCCTTTCGTGTGTTCCAAATTTACGCTTACTAAATCTGTGTAAACTGTGAAAAATACGCCCATCAATTTTCTGTCTGTAACATATGGAGAGTGCAAAAAGTTGTCTATAGAGATTCTTTCGTAAATTTGTCATTCCGAAAATATTGAAATTTTGTAAACTGTAATGTTGTAAAATTTGTAATTATTGTTATGATACCTGAACTTTTAAATGATAGATTAACAGAGGACGTGATGGATCGAAAAGCGATGCTGGGTCACAAGGTCCGCAGATTGCGGCAGGAAAATAATCTGACCCAGATCGATATGGCGGAAACCCTGGAAATTTCCCCGAGTTACTTGAACTTAATCGAACATAATCAGCGCCCATTGACGGTGCCGTTGCTGTTTCGTTTAGGGCAGGCATTTGAAATCGATCTGAAAGATTTTGCGGAAGATGAAGACGCGCGATTGGCCGCCGGTCTGCGGGAAGTATTCTCTGACCCTTTGTTCGAAGGGCAGAGCCCACGAGAAGGGGAAATCAGAGAATTGGCTGCCGTTAGTCCGACAGCAGCCGAAGCGGTCTTGCAAATGTACGATGCCTACCGGGTGCAGCGCGAAGATTTACAGTCGATGGCGCAACGCCTGGCCGATCCTGATACCGCCCAGAGCTTGGATTTTCAAACTGACCCAGTGGAGGAGGTGCGTGAACTTTATCAACAACACAATAACCATTTTCCCGATCTGGAGCTGGCGGCTCAGCAATTGTGGGAAGACGCAAATTTAAGCGCGGAAGAATTGTTTAGCGGGCTAACAACCTATTTGAAGGAAGTACGCGGCATCGATACACGTGTTATGCCGATGGATGTGATGCAGGATACTTTGCGACGCTATGACCATCATCGCCGTCGCGTGCTACTATCTGAAACGCTACCGATCAGCGGCCGGAATTTTCAGGTATCGGCACAGATCGCACTTTTGGGACAGCGTGAATTGATCAAAAAAATTATCGCCGGTGCGCAGTTGTCTTCACCGGAAGCGGAAAGACTGGCGACCATCGGGTTGGCAGGCTATTTCGCCGGCGCTGTGCAAATGCCCTATGACCGATTCTTAGAATCGGCACGGGAATTCAGATACGACATCGAACTTCTGCAAGCGCGGTTTAGCGTCAGTTTTGAGCAAGTTTGTCATCGTCTGACAACCATGCAACGCTCCGGCGCTCGTGGCATTCCGTTTTTCTTCATTCGGGTCGATCACGCTGGCAATGTCTCGAAGCGCCTTAGTGGTGCCGGCTTCAATTTTGCGCGCTTCGGCGGGACCTGTCCGCGCTGGATCGTCCACGATACTTTCCGCACGCCTGGGCGAATTTATACCCAGGTGACAGCTATGTCGGACAGCACGACGTTCCTGAATATTGCGAAAACGGTCGATCCGATGACAACGGGCCATCATTCACAAGGCCCGCAATTGGCCATTGCCGTTGGTTGCGAGGCCAAGCATGCAAAACAGCTTGTCTATGGGGATGATCTGGACGTTGAGGATGAAACCAAAGCCACACCGATCGGGGTCAGCTGCCGGGTGTGTGAGCGTATGGAGTGTAATCAGCGGGCGCATCCTCCTCTTAATCAGCGGCTTCGCTTGGACGAGAACGTTCGCCGTATCGCACCATTTTCTTTGTCTGCGTTAAATTGAACCGAGGGGCCACCGGAATTAATCAGTAAACGGTGTTGCTGCTTACTCTAAATTCCGGTTGGACTTTCAGGTTTAGTAGGTGAATTCGAATATGGTCTAGCAATATTGCAAGACGAACAATACTGGGCTAAGGGTGTTGGCGAAAAATGAGGGGAACCAACGCCAATGGCAGATGCGTATAACAAGACTTTTCCAGTTTCATGGGAGGAACTGCACCGGAACGCGCGCGCACTTTCCTGGCGTTTGATTGATCTTCGACCATTTAAGGGGGTCATCGCGATTACCCGCGGCGGACTGGTGCCGGCGGCAATGTTGGCGCGCGAACTCGATCTTCGTTTGATCGACACGGTCTGCGTCGCCACCTACGACAAACAGAATATGGGCGCTTCCAGTGTGTTAAAACGTCCGACAGCGGCAGACGACGGCAGCGGCGGAGAGGGTTGGCTGTTGGTCGACGATCTGGTCGATACGGGCGCGACGGCCCGCATCGTCCGCGATTTGGTGCCAAACGCTCATCTCGCCACTGTTTACGCGAAGCCGGCAGGCCGCCCAATGGTTGACACCTATGTCACTGAAGTTAGTCAGGATACCTGGATATTATTTCCTTGGGATACGGCGCAGGTTTATGCCGAACCCGTCGTGGAGCAAGGCAGCTAATATAGTCACGATACTGTCACGGTGGCGCGACGAGACCTCAATCCTGCGTTATTGTACGGATTAAGCTTTTGAGTTTGCTGTCCCTTTGGTCATTATCTGGGAAAGGGAGTATTCCAAATGCTTGTACGTGTGACATTCTCTTTGTTCCTATGCTTCGGTTTTCCGTCCTGGCAGGCTGTGGCCCAAAGCACGGATGATCAGCCGCTCACCCCCGAATTGCATATCACGATCGAAAATCCGAAGAAGCTGACGGCGGCTGAGGCGAATGATATTTACCGGAATATTATTAAAGAACTATCCGGCATGTATGCAATTTCGGACGACCCGACAGCGCGCGAGTTTCTGAAGTGGAAGCGATACAACACTTCTCCATACTTATCTGCCACCCATGGCAATCGTTATGTCAATAATTACGCGAATGCCAAGGCCTCAAATTATGCCGCGAGCCAGCAGGGTGAGGCGGCGACCGCCGGCGCAATATTTGCCAAGGATAGTTTCACAATAACCAACGAAGGGAAGGTGTTTGGTGGGGCCTTATTCCTTATGGAAAAATTGTCACCTGGTACCAGCCCAAACACAGCCGATTGGCGATACTGGATGATCCTACCGGACGGCAGTCTGCATGGTGATAGCCGTGGTGATAGTCCTGAAAATATGAAGTTCTGTCATACTTGCCATAAGGTGGTTGCGAAAAAAGATCACCTGTATTTCGTGCCAAAAGCATTTCGTCAGTAAATTTGTCATTGCCTATTCATGTATTTAACGATATTGTTAAATACATGAATAGGAGATCATCAATGAACAATCTATATCCCGGCGAAAGCCAGTCATATCGCGATGCCCGAAACGAACTGTTGCAAGCAGAACTGGATTTGCGCCGTCAAACGGCCGACGTGGCTGTATTGCGGCAAAATTTACCTTTGGGCGGCGCAACGCAAAACGATTACGTATTCGACAGTGCCGCAGGACCGGTTTCTTTGAGCGAGTTGTTTGCCGGCGGATCAAACAGTCTGATTTTGTATAGTTTGATGTATGCGCCGGACGGAAGCCCATGCCCGATGTGTACGGCGTTCCTAGACGGCTTGAATGGCAATGCCCCGCATATCATGCAGCGTAGCAATATGGCGGTTGTAGCCAGAGCGTCCAGCGATGTTTTGCAAAAATTCGCCGATGATAGGGGATGGGACAACTTGCGAATGTTGTCGTCAGGCCAGAACAGCTACAATTCCGATTATAACGGCGAAGTGGAAGACGGCAGTCAGATACCGATGATGAATGTTTTTACTAAAGATGGCGACACTATCCATCACTTCTACGGCACTGAAGTATTCTTCGCCGCACCAGAAGAAGGGCAACATTCCCGCCATATCGACAATATGTGGGGATTATGGAATGTCTTTGATTTGTTGCCCGAGGGACGTGGTGACGGCTGGTTCCCTAGTTTGTCCTATGCGGACTGATTGGCCTTAAACGTCAGCGGTGTAAGGCGGCGCCGGGTCGTATTCCATCGCTTTTTGAACTCCGCGTGCGAGGGCCGGGGTGTACATTTGACCGGTCAGCCACAGGGCCATATCGATGCCAGCTGAAACACCGGCCGATGTAACGATGTTGCCGTCGCGAACATAACGAACGTCGCGTTGAAGATTTCCTGCCAATCCATTTTCCTGGAATTCGTCGAAGGCCAGCCAATGGGTGGTGATATTCTTCCCTTCGGTCAAACCGGCTTTCGCCAATAGAAACGAACCGGTGCAGACGCTGGTCACCCATTCGCAGTCCGGGGCCCGTGATTTGATCCAATCAATGAACGCCGCATTGTTGATTTCTTGACGGGTGGCAAAGCCACCGGGGATGCAAATGACGTCCAAGGATGGACAAGCTTCGAAAGAATGATCGATACCCACGCGCATGCCTTTGCCACCGGTAATTTCACCACCGGTTTCCGAGACCAGGACGACTTCGACTTCGCTGTCGATATCCAATCTCTTTATGACCGAATTGATCATGGTGAAAACTTCGAAAGGGCCGACAAAATCTAGTTCTTCTGCGCCGTTGAATAAAATAATACCGATACGTCGGGTTATCATTTTCACGTCTCCTGCAATAAACCACGTTCTTTCAGTTCGTCGGCTAAGCCTGCCGCGTCAATGAAGCGATGGGTTTGCAATCCGGCATCATTAGCACAGGCAACAAAATCCGCGTCGTCGTCAATGAACAAAGTCGCCGCCGCAGTGGCGCCGATGTGACTGAGTACATTTTCGTAAAGTGCCGCTTCGGTCTTTATCGCGCCGAACTGATAGGAAAAAAAGATCCGGTCTTCGAAAATAGGCAGCACTTCCGGAAATATCTGTGGCAACGCTTCAAACAACATTACACCATTTTGCGACAACAAAGAGATTTCGGTCCGAGATTTCAGTTTTGCGGCAAGTTCTAGAACCTGCGGATCTGGTTCCATCGATCGCGCGCGGGCTTCCATCAACTGAGCGGCGTTTAACTCCGTTCCAAGGATGTTACTGATGTCGGCGACGATCCCATCGACGTCGACACGGCTTCGATCACATTCATCATCGAAGCCGGAAGCGAATAGCTGTTCGTCAATAAAGGCCGCAGGACGCCCAGTAAGATCGGCTAGATGCGCCAGGGCAATATTCCGTTGATAGTCGCAAAGCACATTGTCCATGTCAAAAAGGACGTTGTTTATGTCGGCCAAGGGAGCACTCCGTACTGAAATCGACATTGTTTCTTCGCAGCCATTGTCGCTACCGGAGCGAACGGATATGGTCTGCTTCGACAGTCATAAAGGGAGACAGAAGTAATGTCACTACCGCTCACCGGAGTTCGAGTGTTGGAATTTGGCGGCAATATCGCGGGACCGTCCGCGACTTGGATATTGGCGGAGTTAGGCGCGGAAGTGATTAAAGTCGAACGCCCGGGTGAAGGTGACGACGCGCGAAGCTGGGGGCCGCCATTTTGGCGCGATACAGCGACCATATTCCACGCCATCAATCGAAACAAAAAATCGATTGCAGTCGACCTTCGTGATGTTGACGAATGCCAACATTTGAAAAACTATATTGTCGATCATGTTGACGTGGTCCTGCAGAATATGCGGCCGGGTGCAATCGAACGCTTGGGCCTTGGTGCGGCGCAAATGTTGGCGGACAAGCCGGAACTGATTTTTTGTAATCTGCATGCGTTTGGGGCGAAAGGGCCGCTGGCCGGCCAACCCGGTTACGATGCGTTAATCCAGGCCTTTGGCGGAATCATTAGTGTCACCGGTTCGGAAGGCGACGATCCAGCGCGCTGCGGCATTTCCGTCATCGACATGGGTACCGGCATGTGGTGCGCAATCGGCGTGCTGGCGGCAATCAACCGGCGCCACCAAACCAGCCTCGGCGGTTTGATCGATACCTCGCTGTTTGAGACCGCGTTGGCTTGGATGTCGATGTATATCGCGGATTATCAGGTCACCAACGAACGGCCGAAAAAGCATGGTACCGGGGTCCGAGGTATCACACCCTATCGCGCTTATGATTGTGCGGACGGTCAGCTTATCGTGGCTGCACCGAACGATCGGCTGTTTCGAACATTCGCCGTAGTGTTGGCGCGCCCGGAATGGCCATCGGACGAGCGTTTTTCCACTTCACCGTCGCGGTCGGAGAACAAGGACATTCTAAACCCGTTGATCGACCAGGTGATGCGGGCTGAAAACCGTGCCTTCTGGCAGCAGAAATTGGATACGGCCGGCATTCCAAATGCGCCGCTGCAACTAATCGACGAAGTGATTGGTGATCCTCAGACAGAGGCTTTGGGCGCATTGCAGGCCACGGATGATCCGAACATGCGGATGATGGGTTTGCCGATTAGTTTCGACGGCGTGCGACCGCCTTTGCGCAACACGGCCCCCAGCGTTGGTGAACATACCGAAGAAATATTGGGTTCAGCCCAGAAGTGACATAAGTTCGCGGGCATCGTTCAATACGATATCCGCAAGGACTTCTAAGTGTTCGCGTTGATTGGTTCCGGACAAAACGCCGACGATAAGACCAGCACCAGCGTTTTTACCCATCGCCAGATCGTGATTAGTATCGCCAACCATTGCGATCTCTTCGGGCTGCAAATTCTGTTGCCGACAAAAAGCCTTGATCATGCCGGGCTGCGGTTTCTCTCCATAGCCGCTGTCAAATCCGGCGATGAAATCGATATGTTTGGAGATGCCGAACTGCTCAACCGTTTTTACCGCAATATGTTCGTCATCCATGGTCGCAATACCAGTGTGAAACTGCTGTCTTTTTAGGTGTCGAAATAGCGGTTGCAGGTCAAAAAGAGGGGTTATGTGTTTAATCCCTTCTTCGGATAACACCTGCTGCATAGTGGCGATCAATTCTTGATCGCCATGATCACCGACCCAATTTGTTATCAAATCCAAATTGCTATGTGCCGCTAGCATCGAATCCGGAAAAAAGCTGTCATTGGTAAAGTCAAATCCTGTATTCGCTAAGGCGGTTTCCGCCAAACCCGCATGCCCGGTCAGCTCCTCCAGTTTTTCTGCCGCGGCTTTTACCGCCGGCACCCAGGTTTTCAGAATATCGACTAACGTGCCGTCTTTGTCGAACAGGACGCCGCGAATATTACGAAGATCTTGGTTTGCTTTCACCTGTACACCTTGCTAGATTTCCATCCATGGAAGTTGGCAATTACCCTTTGATGCAGTGAACCGACTGCATAGCGCTTAGCAGTCTTGCGACTGCGCCGTTCCTTGTGCCAGTTCAAATTCTTCATCAAGGTAAATTCCATGACTCTCTCAAAATCATTTTTTATGCGTGGCGGCCGCCATATCAAAATTGGACCGATTGGCCGTGAATTAAGCGCCCTCGCAGCACTTTCGATACCGTTGATCTTAACTCACTGGGCCTGGATCGCCATAGGGATTACCGATTTGTTCATGATCGCCTGGCTGTCGCCAGAAGCGCTTGCGGCGGGCGGGCTAGCGCAAATGCATCAGGCTTTTTTCGTTTTTGCGTTCAACGGTGTTTTGTCTGGCGCTTTGCCAATCATGTCGCAAGATATTGGGGCCAAGCGATATGAGGCCGCAGCGGTTACATTCAGGCAATCAATCTTACTCGCCGGCGTTTTAAGCGTGGTCGCGTATATCGGTATTTGGCCGGCAGATTTGACAATCATGATGGCCGGCCAAACAGCCGAACTTGCTGCACATGGCGCAGAATACATACGCATTGTCGCGCTTATCCTGCCGGCTACGTTGACGATGACATTAATGCGGCATTTCGCTGCCGCCTACAGTCGGCCTAGACTTGGTTTGTTCGCAATTGGCGTCGGCTTGGTCGTAAATGTTGTGTTGAATTATGGTTTGATGTTCGGCGAATTAGGCATGCCGCGATTGGAGTTGATAGGTGCAGCCTGGTCGAGCGTTATTTCCCTCTGGTTGGTTTGCGCTATCATGGTTGCCGTATTAGCGACCGATTCTAGAATTCGGATTTATTTTCCCTTCCGTGGTTCCTGGCGCCTCGATCGCGCGCGGTTCGGCGAAATTCTAAGAGTGGGGATTCCGATCGGTTTTACAAATTTGAGCGAAGTGGGAATTTTCATAGCTTCTGCATTCGTTATTGGTCAATTTGGCGTTGCGCAAGTAGGCGGCAATAGCATTGCCGGCGAAGTCGCCGGTATTGCCTTGCCATTCCGGTCGGCATGCAACAAGCGACGATTGTACGCGTCGGCTGGGCTGTTGGCGCGGGGGCGGCTGACGCGGTACGGCGGATAGCCTGGACGTCGACAGCATTCGCCGTCGCGATTGGAATTATTTCCGCTGTCATTATCTGGTTTAGCCGCGAAGAATTTGTTCATGCGATCATGAAGCCGGCGGAAATCACCGATCCGGCGGTTATTGAGGCGGCCATCGGTGTAATCGCCGTCGTGGCAATTTATCAGCTTGTCGATGTGCCACAGGCATGTGTGAATGGTGCGCTGCGCGGAATGAAAGACACGCGCTGGCCATTGCTGGTTTTTATCCCAAGCTATTGGATATTTGGCGCCGGACTGGCATTGATCTTGGCCTTCGGTTTAAACTTGAAAGCGCCCGGAATTTGGGCCGGACTATCCTCTGGCATCGCCCTGACGCTACTTGTATTATCTTTGCGGTTGCGCTGGCAGCTGACGAAGCTACAGCCGACCCGCATTCCATTCAAAGAGGACAATCAGTGAGAACTCCTACCGTTATCCTTACCATTTTCACACTTCTCTGCGCCAGCTTTGCGGCGGCGGATGAGACTGAGAAAGTTACAAAAAAGCAGCAGTTCAGAATGAGAATCGCTGGCGGTCTGGTTCCGGGTTCGGTCAAAGTTAAGGATTTGGTGCGCCACTTCTATATCCACATTCCAATGGGCCTGCGGAAGAAGAAACCGATCATGGCGCCGGCGGTCTTTGTCCTACATGGCGGCGGGCCAAGTACTGATGCCATCGGGGTGCGAGCAAGTTTCAAATTAGACAAAGTCGCAGATCGGGAGGGTTTTATCACGGTTTATCCAAATGGTTTGGGTAATCAATGGAACGATGCGCGGGTGGCGGAGTTTGAAAAACGAAACGCGTCGCAGTTCGCTGACGACGTGGCATTTCTACGCGCTGTCGTTGGCGGTCTTGTGAAAGCAAAGATAATTGATTCCAAACGTGTCTATATGACCGGCGGATCGAATGGCGGCATGATGACATTTACTATGGCCTGTGCGATGGCCGATAAGCTGGCAGCCGTAGCGCCGGTCATTGCCAGTATGCCGGTAGAACTTCGGGACACCTGCAAACCGAAAAGGCCGTTGCCGATCTTGATCATGAACGGCACAGAAGATCAGATCATTCGGTGGGAAGGGGGCCGGGTTTCGCCGATGCGCAAACATGATCTTGGTTATATTTTGTCCCTCGATCACACAATTCGGCTGTGGCATGGCTATAATGGTTGTTCGAAAAAGGGGAAGAAAAAGAAAATCGCTGACAAAGACCCAAACGATGGCACCCATATTGAGGTGCTGACTTGGCGAGACTGCAAAGCCGGTTCTGAAGTTGTTGTTTATAAGATTGTCGGCGGGGGGCACAATTGGCCCGGCACGGATATCTCGAGAAAACCCAAAAACTTACAACAATATCTAGGCATTTCTAACCAGGACATTGATCCCCGCGAAGAGCTCTGGAAATTTTTTAAGCGCCACCGCCTGCCAGGCTAACAACACCTAGGCAAGGTGTTGGTGGAATAAATTGAAACAAGTCGAACCGATTTTTCTTGTCAAACTGTAGGCTTGCCGCCAAACTCGTTGCTGATAAGGCAGAAAAATGAAAAAATTTAATTATTGCCGATATAGGGAAGCAGGGTTTTTTAGTGAGACCTTTTTAGCATTAGATACTGGGAGTTATCAGATATGACGAAGACCCACAAAATGATGGATCGAATTTGCAAGGGCGCCAAGTTTGCGGCCCTTAGTGTTGGTGCATTGGCGCTCGGTGCCACGGCATTGACGGGTACCGCGCAAGCAGTGAAAAAAGGCGGCACACTTGTTGTTGGATTGGAAACAGACCTCGCCGGCTTTGAAGCGTTGAAGGCCCACGTGCTTGGGATTTCCGCAAATACTGTCGGCGTAACGATCATGGAACGCCTGATTGAATATGATGATAACGGCAAAGTGCGTCAAGTTTTGGGCGTCGGTGCGCAGGAGGCTGATGACGGCCTGAGTTGGACGTATAATCTGCGCAAAGGTGTCAAGTTTCACAATGGCGAAGATTTCAATGCGGACCAATATGTTTTTTATATGAACAGACTTCTGGATCCGAAGAATCGCTTTTTCGGCCGCTTATTCATGTCTCAATTAAAGAATGCGGAAAAAGTCGATGACCATACGGTTAAACTGCATTTGAAATATCGTTACATTCCACAAAGTTACTCAGGTGCGGCCTATAGCTTCACAACGTTTATTGGAAACAAAACTGCTATTGAAGATGACTCCATGCATCGTACGCCGGTTGGAACCGGACCTTTTGTTTTCAAAGAATGGCGTTCCGGCGACCGAATTATTGTTGAGAAAAATCCTCATCACTGGAATGCGGACAATGTTCATCTGGACAAGATCATTTTCCGTTTCCTGCCGGATCAACAAACCCGTTTCGCCAGCTTGCGTTCCGGTGAAGTCGACATCATTTGGACCGATCGCGGCGCCACTATTTTGAAAGCCCGGAAAGACGACAATCTGACAGTACATAGCCGTGACGGTAAAGGTGCGGCTATTATGTTCTTGAACAACGCGAAACCGCCGTTTGATGATGTCAATGCGCGCCGAGCGTTCTCCCATGCCTGGAGCCAGGATATTTATCATAAAGCGGTTCGCCTTCAGTCATTTACCGCCAAACATCCTTTGGGTCCGGATACCAAATGCAGCGCCGGTTATCGTGAACATAGTGTAAATAAAGCGAAGGAATATGCGGCAAAATATGAAGCCAAACATGGCAAGCCGATTGAATTCGAACTTATTCACACGTCGACCCAGCGCGGCCGAGAGTTTGGCGAAGTCACGCAACAATTAATGAAACGGGCCGGTATCAAAGCCAACTTGCAACCGGTCGACCAATTGCAATTGCGGACAAAAGTGTTCACCAATAATTATAATTTGTCCGGTTGGCGGATCGCGGATGCTCCAGAAGTCACATCGCAACTATTCGCGCTGCTGTATTCGAAAAGCCCATACAATTTGACGAAATACCAAAACCCGGAAGCGGACAAGTTGATCTTTGCGATGAATTCCGCAAAAACCGAAGCCGATTACGAAACCAGAGCTTGTGACGTTGCGCGCCTCATCAACGATGACGCAATGATCATGCTTTCTGGGGGTCGTCGCCATTTTGCGATTTCCCGCAAAGGTGTTGTTAATGACGTGCCGCCACTGTGGCAGGGCACAATCGATCCGAGGTACATCTGGGTAGACAAATAAGTCTGTTTGATCTCCAGGCAGATTTAATATGCTTACCTATTTAGCTCGAAAGTCTTTTCGGTTGGTGGGGGTGGTCATCGCCGTTTCGGTGTTGACCTTTCTCATCGTTGGTATGTTGCCTGGCGACGTGGCCTATGCCATCGCCGGGCAAGATGCCACACCTGAAGACATAGAACGAATTCGCCAGGAACTGGGTCTCAACGATCCATTTATCCTGCGTTATTTCAAATGGGCTTTGGCAGCCCTGGCAGGCGATTTTGGCCATTCTATTCGAACTTGGGAACCGGTGATGGAAGCCATCCTTTCGCGGCTTCCGGTCACTGTGGAACTTTTGGTTTTGGCCCAGATATTGGCTACTGTGTGCGCATTACCGGTCGGTATTTTCAGCGCTTATCGCGCGGGCTCGATGACGGATAGGGCCATCACGACATTTGCGTTTGGCTTGATCTCGATCCCTAATTTTGTCTCAGCCTTGATCTTGATTTATTTATTCGCGCTGCAGTTTGATATTTTACCGGCAACGGGATATGTGCCGTTTTCGGAAGATATTCTTAAAAACTTACAAGCCATGGTATTGCCGGTGCTCGCCATTGCGATCGGCGAATGGGTTGGCCTGATGCGAGTGCTGAGAAGCGATATGATCGGCGTGCTACAAGAAGACTATATTGCGATGGCACGCGCAAAAGGTCTACCAAATTGGCATATCCTGTTTAAGCACGCGCTGCGACCTTCGTCCTTCACGCTGATTACGCTGTTGGGTCTGCAAATTGGCGCGCTGATTGGCGGCGCCTTGATTGTTGAGACAATTTTTGCGTTACCCGGATTGGGTCGACTTTTGGTCGAGAATATCTATGCCCGCGATTACATGGTGATCCAGGGCTGCATTCTATTTATCTCAGTAGGATATGTGGTGATCAACTTTATCGTCGATTTATTATATGGCGTGCTGGATCCACGCATTCGGGTGGAGAGTGCCCATGGTTGACGCCTCATCATCAGGCGACGTTGGTGCCCGTAAGCGGCGCATGAAACTTGGTTTCGGTTTCTGGTTACCGCTTTCCTGGATAATCTTTCTCTTTTTCTGCGCCGCGACGGCGGATCTCTGGAGCTTACCTCTCCCATCGGAAATGCATTTCTCGGATCAGGAAATGTTACCAGGTCATGAAGCCGTGGCGCTCATTGACGATGAGGAAGTGGAATTTACTTTCTATCTGGGTACCGATAATTTGGGCCGGGACATAATGACAAGATTGATCCACGGCTCCCGCGTGTCCCTTATGGTCGGCTTGGTCTCGCCGGTGATCGGGTTAGTGATCGGCGGCATGTTGGGCATGTTGGCAGGCTATTTCAGAGGTCGCGTGGAAGGCATCGTGGTCGCCGTTATGGATGCCGTTTTGGCGTTTCCGGCGCTTGTCCTGCTGATTGCGCTGACGTTCTATTTGGGCCCGTCTTTGGTCACCGTGACATTCTCACTTGGCATATTGACAGTGCCGTTTTTTACCCGCGTCGCCAGGGCGAGCACGCTTACTTTTGCAAAGCGTGAATTTGTTATCGCCGCCAGAGCCATTGGCGCCAGCGACTTCCACATTATCATGCGCGAAATTTTCCCTAACGTTTTTGTCCCGCTGCTGGTTTACGGTCTGCTGGTGACGGCGGCGTTGATCATTGCCGAAGGTGTTTTAGGTTTTCTGGGACTGAGCGTGCCGCCGCCGACCACCAGTTGGGGTGCGATGATCAATGACGGTCGCGACTATCTGGAAGACGCCCCGCATATTTCGCTTATCCCGGCAGCGGCAATGTTCCTGACAGTGTTGTCATTCAATCTTCTTGGCGACTATCTGCGTAGTTTGGGTGATCCAAGAGAGAGTAAACTATGACCACCAGCTCAACGCCTGAAACAGAAGAACCCATCCTGCGGGTGGAAAACTTGCACACGCAGTTTCTGACCGACCATGGCTGGTTGCGCGCTGTCGACGGTGTGTCTTTTGATCTACCAATGGGTAAGACGATTGGCATCGTCGGTGAATCTGGATCGGGAAAATCCGTTTTGTCGCGCACGATCATGGGGTTAATGCCATCGAATGCACGCGTCAATGATGACGCTCGGGTAATATTCCAAGGTCGCGATTTACGTCAGATGTCGGAAGCCGAGTTGCGCAAAATTCGCGGCCCGGAAATTTCAATGGTCTTCCAAGACCCGATGACATCTTTAAACCCGGTAATGAAAATCGGTACTCAAATAGCGGAATCGCAAATCGTCCATCTCGGGTTGTCTAAAAAAGACGCCCGCGATAACGCCATAGAATTGTTACGGGAAGTTGGCATTCCGTTACCAGAAAAACGCGTCGACGAATATCCCCACCAATTATCCGGCGGTATGCGGCAACGGGTCGCGATCGCGATCGCGCTTGCCTGCCAGCCCAAATTGTTGATTGCGGACGAGCCGACGACCGCGTTGGACGTGACCGTACAGGCTGAAATTCTCGACCTGCTGCAGCGCGAGCAGCAGGAACGCCAAATGACAATGATCCTAATCACGCACGATTTAGGGGTTGTGGCCGGTCGCACGGATTATGTTGGCGTAATGTATGCCGGGCAAATCGTCGAGCAAGCGGACACGAAGGATTTGTTTAAGAATATGCGCATGCGCTATACCGAGGCGCTTTTGAATTCAATTCCCCGATTGGAGGATGAATCGCACAAACGTTTGGATACCGTTGGCGGCAGGCCGCCTGACCTTGTTTCGCCACCTTCCGGTTGTAGATTTGCACCGCGTTGCAAATATGTGGACAATAAATGTGTAACCGACGCACCGCTATTGTCGACGGGAGAGGGGCTGACAAACCACAAGTATGCTTGTTGGCATCCCATCGAATTAGGAGGTCAGGCAGCATGACCGAAACTCTCCTCGATGTGAAAAATCTCGTAGTCGAGTTTGGTCCTGTTAAAGCGGTATCCAACATAACTTTCGAAGTCCGCAAGGGTGAAACTTTAGGCTTGGTAGGTGAATCCGGATGTGGGAAATCGTCGACCGCGCGCGCCGTCATGCAATTGCCGAGACCGACCAGCGGTCAGGTCAATCTTTATGGCAAGGATTTATCGTCGCTTTCTAATGCTGAATTGCGGCAAGTCCGCCCCAAACTTCAAATGATTTTCCAAGACCCTATTTCTTCACTGAACCCGCGCCGAACGGTACTGGAAATTGTCTCAGCACCTTTGGAAGTTGTTGGTAAGGGTAACAAGTCTGAACGTAAGCAAATCGTTTATGACATTTTGGAAGCGGTTGGTCTTGATCCTGACTTGGCGATGGGTCGACGTCCGCATGAATTTTCCGGCGGGCAGTGTCAGCGAATTTCAATCGCTCGTGCCCTAGTGTTGGAGCCGGAGGTATTGATCTGTGACGAACCCGTGTCCGCGCTGGATGTGTCGGTCCAAGCCCAAATACTAAACTTGCTGCAGGATATGAAAGAACGTTACGGGCTAACGATGTTGTTTATCTCGCATGATCTGGCGGTGGTGAAGAATATTTCCGATCGGGTTGCGGTGATGTATTTGGGCAAAATCTGCGAAGTGGCCCCAAGTTCAGTGTTATATGAGAAGCCCAGTCATCCTTACACTGTCGCGTTATTGAGTGCTGTGCCGGTGCCGGATCCGACGGCGGAGGTGAAACAAGTGGCGCTGATGGCCGGCGAATTGCCTTCACCGACAAATCCACCGAGTGGCTGCCGATTTCGGACCCGATGTCCCCATGCCCAAGCAAAATGTGCGGAGCAGGAACCGCCAGTGACGGAATTGGCGCCCGGACACTTGATTGCTTGTCATTTTCCCTTGCTCGACAATTAAGTTCGGCTTGAAAGTTCGCCCTTTCCTGTCCTGACCGGCGGGTTATATTGCCGTCATGACAAAAGACGACATCAAAATATTTCTGGATGCTATCCAACAGGCGCCGCTGCCGTTCAATCTGGCACGGGCAAACCAATACCTGGAAGATCTGAAGCTCCTTGCGAATGAATGCAACGAGCCGTCGGGAGACCAAATTCTTGCATTGTTGGCGGATGGCCGCGCGAGACCATTGCTGACCGGTATATTCGGAAACAGTCCGTTCCTGACCCGCACGATCATGAAAGAAGCAATTTGGCTACCGGAATTATTCAATGGTGATTTGACGTTAATCCTGGACGATATCCTGACTGCCTTGGATGAACAGGCGATAGGGGAAGCGCCTCATGAACAATTAATGCAGGTGCTTCGCCAAGCGAAACGACGCACGGCGTTGCTGATCGCGCTCGCCGACGTTTCCGATATCTGGACTGACCACCATATTACGGAAGCGATTACACGCTTCGCCGACATGGCGGTTTCAACAACTATTCGCCGGTTGTTGCTGGATGCACATCGCAGAGGTGAGCTCGAGTTACCCGATCCCAGACAACCCGACATCGGCTCCGGCTTGGCATTGATCGCGATGGGCAAACAAGGTGCCTTCGAACTTAATTATTCCAGTGATATCGATTTTGTCATTTATTACGATCAGGACGTGACCCGTTATGTCGGCCGTAAAACAGTGCAGCAATGTTTTATCAGAATGGCCATGAACCTTGTGAAAATCATGCAGGAAGTTACCGCCGATGGTTACGTTCTGCGCACCGATTTGCGCTTGCGTCCCGATCCCGGCGTCACTCCGGTGGTTGTCTCGATGCAAGCGGCGGAAAGTTATTATGAAAGCATGGGGCAAAATTGGGAACGTGCCGCAATGATCAAGGCGCGTCCGTTCGCTGGGGATTTGGCCGCCGGGGAGGCCTTTCTAGAACGCTTGCAGCCATTCATTTGGCGTCGCAACTTGGACTTTGCCGCCATTGAAGACGTTCATTCGATCAAACGGCAAATCCATGATCACAAAGGCCATAGTGCGATTGCGGTCGCCGGGCACAATATTAAGGTGGGGCGGGGCGGCATTCGCGATATTGAGTTTTTTGTTCAAACCCAACAGCTCATTGCGGGTGGCCGGGATGTCGGGCTGCGGGGTCGAGGTACGATCGAAGCGATGAATGCTCTGCGCGACGCCGGTTGGATCGATGCGGAAATCACGGCCGAAATGACGCAGGCTTATCATTTCCATCGTCGAGTTGAACATCGCTTGCAAATGATTGGCGATGAACAAACCCACTCAATTGGTCGCAATGTCGAGGATGTTGATCACATTGCGTGCTTTCTGGGCTATCGCGAGACATCTGAATTCGAAGCCGAGTTATTGCAACAACTCAACGTCGTGCAGCGACACTATCGGGCGCTATTCGAAGACCATGATTCTTTGACAGAAAACGGCAATCTTGTTTTCACTGGTACTGAGGACGATCCGGATACGCTCAGTTCCCTCGAAAAAATGGGTTACAGTGAACCAAAGGCGGCATCAAATTTGGTCCGTGGCTGGCATCATGGTCGTTACCGTGCGCTTAAAAGTGCACGTTCGCGGGAGCTTTTGACAAAGTTGGTGCCAACCCTTCTGGATGTTTTCGCAGCAACCAGCGATGCCAATGCGGCACTAAATCGTTTTGACCAGTTTTTGGCCGGTTTGCCTGCCGGCGTTCAATTGTTTTCGCTTCTGACGGCTAATCCTGGATTGTTGGAAATGTTGGCTGAATTAATTGGCAACGCTCCTAAACTGGCGAGTTATCTAAGTCGAAATGCGCCGGTGCTGGATGCGGTTCTAAGCGGTGATTTTTGGGAACCGATGCCCGCGGTTGGCGAGTTGCGTAAAAGCTTAGGCGCTGGTTTGCGTCTGGCCCATAATTATGAAGAATGCCTGGATATTGTGCGTCGATTTGTCAAAGAGCGGAAGTTCCAGATGGGCGTGCAAATAGTGCGTGGTGTTTCGGATGCGGATCGTAACGGTCGTGGTCTTTCGGATCTGGCCGAGGCTGCCATTGCCGAGTTGTTACCATTAGTGAATAACGAGTTCAGTGAAAGGGAGCGTCGCGGATCCGTAGCCAACGGTCGGATGATTGTCCTGGCGATGGGGAAATTCGGTAGTTACGAAATGACCGAGACATCGGATTTGGACCTTGTTTTTGTATATGACTACGATCCGGACGTCTCGCAATCAGACGGCGACAGGCCCCTGGCGCCGCCGCATTATTTTGGCCGTTTGTCGCAACGACTATTAAATGCGTTAACGGCAGCGACCGCGGAAGGGTCGATGTATGAAGTTGATATGCGTCTACGACCATCTGGCAATAAAGGCCCCGCGGCCACGCATTTTGATGGATTCCGCGATTATCACGAGGAAGAAGCATGGACTTGGGAGCATATGGCATTGACCCGGGCAAGGGTCGTTGCCGGCGACCGGGACCTTGCTTCACGCGTAGAGCAAGTTATTCACGATGTTCTGACAAGGCAGCGGGACAGCATCAAAATCGCAAGTGATGCGGCATCGATGCGGGCCCGAATTTTTGACGATCGTGGGACCGACAATCCATGGCGCATCAAGCAAGTGCGCGGCGGCTTAATCGATCAAGAATTTATCGGTCAATTTCTACAACTCACTCATGCCTCCGATCATCCTGAAATATTGTCACAGAACAACCGCCAGGCCATTCGGAATTTGATGGCGTCGGGCTTGATCGCGAACGAGCAAGCGGAAGCGTTGATTGACGCATCCATGCTGTTGTCAAATCTATCTGCATTCGCGCGCGTAGCAGTGGAAGGCGAGTTCGAACCCGATAAAGCGTCACCAGGCCTACGCCACGCGATCAGTCGCGCTTCAAATTGTGGCTCTTTCGCTGAACTTGAGGCGCAGGTCATTGCTGCCGAGGCGAAAGCAAAAGAATTATTCGATGTCTTTATCCAGGCGAAGGCCAATTAATACGATCGGGGCAATCCCAGCACGTGTTGAGCCACAAAGGCTAGAATTAGATTTGTTGAGATTGGCGCCGTTTTATAGAGCCGCGCTTCGCGCCATTTCCGTTCGATATCGTATTCTTTAGCGAAGGCAAATCCGCCAAACGTCTGCATGCAGGTTTCGCCGGCATCCCAAGCTGCTTCTGAAGCGAGCATTTTTGCCATATTGGCTTCCGCACCCATATTTTGGCCGCTGTCAAATAATGCGGCAGCTTTTCGGATCATCATTTCTGCTGCCTGAATATCAGCGTAGGCCCGTGCGATTGGAAATTGAACGCCCTGGTTTTTGCCGATTGGCACACCGAAGACGACTCGCTCGTTGGCATATTCGACCGCACGTTCAATGAACCATTTGCCGTCGCCTAACGATTCCGAAGCAACCAGCACACGTTCCGCATTCATGCCATCAAGGATATACCTGAAGCCACGGCCTTCCTCGCCTATCAAACTGTCGGCTGGGATGCGTAGATCATCAAAAAAGACCTGGGTCGTATTGTGATTGATCATGGTTGGAATTTCTTGAATGTCCATGCCATGACCAACTGCCTTTTTCATGTCGACAATAAACGTCGATAAACCTTCGGTGCGTTTGTTCACTTCATCAACCGGCGTCGTTCGCGCCAGTAACAACATGAGGTCGGAATAAAGGGCGCGTGAGGTCCAAATTTTCTGACCATTGATGACATATTCGTCGCCGACACGTTCCGCCCGGGTTTGGAGTTGGGTGGTGTCGGTGCCCGACGTCGGTTCTGACACACCGAAGGCTTGCAGGCGAAGTTCGCCAGTCGCGATTTTGGGAAGATATTGCCGTTTCTGCTCTTCGCTACCATGGCGGAGCAACGTGCCCATGATATACATCTGCGCGTGACAGGCGCCGGCATTGCAGCCGGAGGCATGGATCTCTTCCAAGATCACCGAGGCGGCCCGTAAAGGCAGTCCAGCGCCGCCATAATCTTCTGGGATCAGGGCGGCGAGATAACCTGCATCCGACAAGGTGTTCACGAATTCGCTTGGATATTCGCTAATTTCGTCTTTGGCGCGCCAGTATTCCATCGGAAAATCTGCGCATACCTTGCGCACACCGTCGCGGATGTCCGTATAGTCTTCGCCAATATCCATTAAAGTCGCATCGGACGACATTTTGTATCCTTCCCTGAAATTGTTTAATTCGCAAGTGAACTCAGATTAGTCTTTCGCGGCCTTCGATCGGATAGGCAGGATCATTATAGCCGGGAGTTGAGGGGTGGCCCGTCGACACTAGACTATCGATCAGCGCTTCGTCTTCAGCCGTGAATTGGAGATCAAAAACATCCAAATAGTCCTGCCACTGTTCAACGGTACGCGGTCCGGCAATAGCGGAGGTAATAATCGCATTGTTGAGCACCCAAAGGACTGCAAATTGCACCGGTGACATCCCGCGCGCTTCTGCATGTTCCTTTATCGTTTGCGCCATAACCAGGGATTCGTGACGCCATTCCGTCTGCATCATCCTGTTGTCTGAGCGCCCGGCACGGCTGCCTTCATCCGGAGTCACATTGGGAGCGTATTTGCCGGTTAGAACACCACGGGCAACCGGGCTATAAGGTGCCACGCCAAGGCCATAATAATCGCAAGCCGGCAGGTGCTCAACTTCTGGCATCCGGTTCAGGGCGTTGTAATACGGTTGGCTGACGACTGGTCGCCCGATGCCCAGGCTATCGCAAATATTGCAGATTTCGGCAAGGCGCCAAGAACGATGGTTCGAAACACCAAAATATCGAATTTTACCGGTTCGTTGCAGATCTCCCATGGCGCGAACTGTTTCATCCAGGGGCGTGTCGTGATCTTCTTTGTGAAGATAGTAGATGTCGATATGGTCGGTGCCAAGTCGACGCAAGCTATCGTCGCAGGCCTGCAAGATCCAGTGCCGGGACAAACCACCCATATTTGGAATATCGGACATTTTGTTTGCGACTTTCGTGGCCAAAATCCAGTGCTGGCGATGTGTCGAGATGACACGGCCAGTGATCTCCTCTGAAACTCCACGGCTATAGACATCGGCAGTGTCAATAAAATTGACACCCTGGTCACGGCCCATATCGGTGATCAGTTGTGAAGTATTCTCATCGGTGCGGTCACCGAACATCATAGTGCCAAGGCAAATCGGTGAAACTTTCAGGCCACTCATCCCCAAAGATCGGTATTCCATTACATAAAGTCCGTTCATTGTCCGTTGCGACCAGTTGAATTCGAGCGGGCAGGCTAACCCATGCTTACGCTGCTGTCTTGCCCTTGTTTACGGAGCAGCTTATGTTCCTGCCAGTTTATATATCGTGAGGTGAAAACGAAATGGGTCTATCGAAACCGACGACGCGAAAACAATTACACATGCGTCAAATTGAAATGACAGGCTATGAGCGCGAAGACGGGCTATTCGATATTGAAGGGCATTTGCAGGATCTACGGCCTTGTGATTATCGCATGGCGGAAGGACCGCGTCGTGCGGATGAGCCCATGCATGACCTGTGGATTCGCTTGACGTTAAACGATAGTTTTGAAGTCGTTGAAGCAGAAGCAGCGATGCCGGTTGGTGCATTTAGTGTTTGCTCCGAAATCGCGCCAAATTTTGCCAACTTGAAAGGTTTGAAGATTGGGCCCGGATGGAACAAAAATGTCCGTCAACGGGTTGGCGGCACCCAGGGTTGTACCCATGTTGTAGAAATGTTATCGCAAATCGCGACGACGGCAATTCAGTCGCTATGGGGGCAGCACAATGCTAGATCGGAAGGTCAAAACGTGCCTAGATCTGAACGACGCTCGCTTCAGCTTAATTCGTGTTACGCTTATCGCAGCGACGGGCCGATGGTGCAAAAATTCTATCCGGCGCAATATACCGGTGAACTGGCGGAAGCCGCCGCAAAAGACACGGACACTGCTTGACCTAATTTCCTCACAATTGGTAGGTAATAGGTCTTGGCTATTGACCGAAAATGATAGACGGTGTGCTATCGTCCAAAGTCATTCAAATGAAAGTAAATCGATTATGCGGCACTTATCTACGCGCCGACTTGCTGCGGCACTCACTGTTATTGTCGTATTATTTACCGCAATTGGCTCGGCGACAGCGGCGAAAGTTCCGGCACCAGTCATCGCCGTTTTGGACACTGAAAAAGTGTTTCGAGAATCAAAAGCCGGTGCAAACGCCATCAAGACAATACGTGGGCGCGCCAAGGATTTTGAAAAACAAATTTATGCCGAACGCGACCAATTGAAAGTGAAGGAAGACGAACTCATTCGTCAGAAATCTGTGCTGGCTAGAGACGAGTTACAACGACGTGGGCTGGAATTGCAGCGACAGAAATCGAGCCTGCGATTAAAGGCGGAAAGTATGCGGGCCAACTTAAACCGCGGGATGGAAGCAGCAAAAGTAAAATTGACGCGGGAAATCCGACGGATTTTGCCAGATATTCAAAAAAGCCGCGGCATCACGATTGTTATCGATCGACAACGGGTACTGACATTCAACCAGGATCTGGACATAACCGACGCAGTAATTTTGGAACTCGACAAAAATGTGACCAAGATCGACTTGGAATCACCAAAAACAAAAAAGAAAAACTAAACGAAAGGTATTCCTATGCAGGATCACCAATCCGACCGACCAAAGGCAGTGCCAACAACACAAGCCGACAATGACCGCGTTCGTGTTACTGAATGGCGTTTTGCCGCAGGTGCGGAAACGGGCTGGCATTTGCACGGCTGGGATTATGTTGTCGTACCGCAGACCGACGGTCTTTTGTTGTTGGAAACAAATGATGGTAACCACGATGCCACATTGACCGCCGGACAATCGTATTATCGCCAAGCCGGCGTTAAACACAATGTCGTAAACGCTGGGGCGCAGGAGCTTGTATTCATTGAAGTCGAGATGAAGGCATATCCGATAAACGAAGCATAGGCCTCGGTAAATGCACATTGAAATAGATGGCGTGAAAATCTCCTATCAGGTCGAAGGAGCCGCGGCTGGGCCAACGATTGTAATGAGCCATTCTTTAGCTTCTAGTTCAGTGATGTGGGACCCGCAGGTGCCTCGACTAGGCGATAATTATCGCTTGGTACTAATGGATACACGTGGCCATGGCGAAAGCGATGTCCCGGAAGGACCTTATCGTTTGGCGCAACTTGCCGATGATGCCATTGCCATAATTGAAGCGACGTCCGACAAGCCGGTGCATTGGGTTGGCCTGTCGATGGGCGGGATGATCGGGCAATTTGTAGCAGCGAAGCGGCCTGATCTACTGCGGTCGCTGGTGCTATGCGATACCAGCGCAAGTATTCCTGATGATGCGCAAGCGACGTGGGACGACCGCATTGCCGCCGTGCGAGAGGGCGGGATGTCGGTATTAGCGGAAGCAACAATTCAACGTTGGTTCACGCCGAATTACCTGAGGGAAGACCCACCAGCAATTATGCCGATCCGCGCTCAAATTGAAGCAACCAATGCAAATGGATTTATCGGTTGTTCGCAAGCGATCCGGGAACTGGACAATTTGGATAGCTTATCCAGTATCAAGTTACCCACTTTGATTATTGTTGGCGAAGATGACCCCGGTACACCTGTCGCTGCTTCTGAAGCAATGCATGAACGCATCGAAGGATCACAATTGTGCGTCATTCCAAAGGCATCACATCTGTCGAACGTCGAACAGGCGGGCATGTTCACCGAGGTATTGCTAGTTTTCCTGGCGCAACACTAGTCTTGTCAATAATAGACGCGGCGTTGGACGAATTCGCTGCATTCGACGCCGGTGCCATTTTTAAACCGAATGTTCTCTTTCGAGCTTTGGAATATTTCGTGGTCAATTGAACAACAACTTGATCTTGTCTGACGCCTTGATTTGTGCGTCCTCGGGCACAATTACCGACAATCTATCCCGAGCCTGTTGCGCGTAGATGTTACCACTCCTGGCGGCGACGCCATACCAGGCGAGTGCTAGGGCAAGATCGCGGCCCGGTCCCAGACCACTTTCATGTCTTTCGGCAATCGCAATTTGAGCGATCGCTTCACCCTGTATGGCGGCCTTGTTGTACCAATGCATGGCGGCTTGGGGATCTTGTTTTCGCCCCAGGCCTTGATCATAGATGAGGGCGACACCGATCTGCGCATCAGCAAATCCGGTTTTCGCAAGCGGTAACCAATGTTCCATCGCAGTTTTGTAATCGCCGCCATCAAAGGACGCCAGACCTTGAGAAAATTCAGCGCTAATATTGTTTTCAGCCTTTGAAGCGGAGATCGGTAAGTGCGTCGCCAACAAAAATGCAAAAAACACCGCTGCCAATGTTCGCAATTCAACCATCATCTAGATATCGGCGTTTTGGCGTTTCATAGCCAAACACATTGCTTCAATTACCCTTGATCAGGTGCAGGATTATTACTCAATCGCGTAGGATAGGCCGGGTCAAGCAAGTTGGCCCGCCAGAGCCTTTAGCAGATATTTCTTCGCCTTTATAAAGCACGACTTCACATCCGGCGGCTTCAAGGCGGGAAGCGGTTATTGGGTTCCCTTCCATCAGCAGACAAACCCGTGGCGCCAAGGCCAACACGTTGCAGCCCATATTCTCAAACTCTTGATCGGGAACTTCAACAAAGTTAATACCATTTTCCAAGAGCCAACGGCGAAACGGCACCGGCATCAATGGCGAATAAACAACGGCTAGATCTTTGTCTACCGGGCTAAGCGTGGACATCAAGTGGAAGACGTCGTTTTCACCCAAATAATGAGGCAAGGGGATTGATGCCACCGCCACATTGTCCCCCAGAATTGCACGAAGCTGAGTGGCCGCTTCAAGGTTCGAGCGATATCCATCTGCAATGGCGATATGGTAGTCGTCGAACCAGACGAGGTCGCCGCCCTCCAACAAAGCCGGCGCATCGATGGCACCAGCCAACTTAACGCCGTCCGTTTTTTCAGCGGCTAGATAGTCGATTTCCCCCTGTCGATCGGGTTTGCCCATGTTGCATAGTACTAGACCATCGACGGTCGCGATCGCCGCATCGCGTACATAAATGGAATCCGGCGTGAGCCCTTCGTCATGGCCTAGCCAGGTAATTTCTATACCGCGATCTTCAAAGACGGCTGCAAAAGCATCGTATTCCCGTATCGCTTCTTCAAAATTGACGGCTTCAGGATAGTTAAGGATTTCCCACCACCGATCAATATGGGCTTGTGATTGAAACGCTTCGCGGGCATGGCGAAGAATTACTTTGCGTAGCTTTCCGTATTCGTTTGGCATTAGCATAACTCAGATTTGGTAAATCGAATTTACCTCTTTTAGGATAGCAAATAGATCGGGTCAATCCGCCTCACTTGCATGCTCGGTAGAGTAGTTCATAATCAGGTAATAGAAAAAAATAGGTAGGAGATATGGGAATGGCTGACTTCACACTGACGAGCGATAGTTTTAGCGATAGCGAGTTTCTGGGACCGGATCATATTTTGTCGGAGGATTTTGGCTTTGGCTGCGCCGGCGGTAATCAATCGCCTCAGCTGACCTGGTCTGAACCACCGGCGGGAACGGAAAGCTTCGCGATCACGTGTTTTGATCCGGATGCGCCAACTGGTAGCGGTTTTTGGCATTGGGTCGTGGTTAATATACCGAAAGATGTTCGGCAACTGGCGTTGGGGGCAGGAAGCGCCGGCGGGGCAATGCCCGATGGCGGTTTACAAACAAGAACCGATTTTGGCGCGCCCGGATATGGCGGTCCCTGTCCGCCGGAAGGAGATCATGCTCATCGCTACTTCTTCACCATCCACGCCGTCAGCCAGCCGGAATTGCCGGTAAATGCTGATACGGCGGCGGCTGTCGTGGGTTTTATGTTGAATTTCAACACAGTTGATAAAGCTGCATTGATGGGCCTTTACAAACATTGATCAACGGAAAAATTTCAGCTCGAGATTTTCACGTGATCCACACATTTGGTAATGATTGGGGCGCATGCTTTGTATTGATTCCAAAAAACACCACCACTTTTGCCTTTGTAACTAACATTTGAGACATGGCCTTCCTTGATGTCGAAATTCGCTTCGCAGTTCTGCAGCTCGGTACCGCTATGTTTGCGTTTTCGGAAATGTTCTACTTGATAGATCAGTACTTCGGTTTTGCCTTTGTCTTTTAGCGCCGTGAACTGCGGCTCACCAGCGCATCCAACAACCGCTGCCCGGCTCATCCCGACAATATGGGCTTTCGCGTATTCGGCTCTGCTATGTTCATCGGTGGTTTCGGCCACACAATTTGTCAAAATGAGCGACACAGAAATCCAGAATAACGATCTGAACACATAAGAAAATTTTAACTTGGCAACGTTCACGTGTTTGTCCTTTCCGCTTTATTGGATGTAAACTAAGCCGCAATCAAATACCTATCATGATTACAAATCCACGGCATTTGTCAGTCCTGTCGAACCATAGAGGGTAAAAATAACTATATGTTTGAAGATGTTGAGAAGTTGTTACCGTCCGGTGGCTTGAATGGAACTTTTGTCGGGCGTGTTTGGTGGCCGGAGGACAATGGCGGCCCGCTACCGGTGCGAATTGAAGAGGAGGGTATTTACGATCTATCAGGATTGGCTCCGACTTTGGCACAAATTCTCAATCTGGAAGGCGCGGCCCAACAAATAGGAAACCTGGATTGCCGGCGTTTGGCCGCCACCCGTGATGTCCTGCTGTCTAGCTCGATTGATCGCCGAAAATCCGACCTGCCATTCTTTTTGGCGCCAGCCGACTTACAAGCGATCAAAGCCTGCGGCGTCACCTTTGTAAAAAGCATGCTGGAGCGTGTGATAGAAGAACAGGTCCGCGGTGATCTAAGCTTAGCAGACGAAATTCGCGCCAAAATTATCGAACAAGTCGGCGGCTCGTTGCAGGATATCGTTCCAGGTTCGGATGCCGCTGCACGGGTTAAGGAGGTCTTGTTGGAACGCGGTCTTTGGTCGCAATATCTCGAAGTTGGGATTGGCCCGGATGCGGAAATCTTCACTAAATGCCAACCGTTGGCTTCAGTTGGTATTGGTGCGGAGATCGGTATTCATCCGGGCTCAAATTGGAATAATCCGGAACCGGAAATTGTTATGGCGATCAATCGCGCAGGACAGATTATCGGTGCGACCCTTGGTAACGATGTCAATCTTCGCGATTTCGAAGGCCGTAGTGCGTTGTTACTGGGCAAGGCGAAGGACAATCGAGCGTCCAGTTCGGTTGGCCCTTTTATTCGATTGTTCGATGACGGTTTCAGTCTCAATGATGTCCGTCAAATGGAGGTGTCGTTGATGGTACGGGGCACCGATGGATTTGTTATGGAGGGACGAAGCTCGATTTCCGAGATTAGTCGGGATCTGCAAGATCTTGCAAACGCTGCGGTCAGTCAAACGAACCAATTTCCCGACGGTTTGCTGCTATATACCGGCACAATGTTTGCGCCGACGGAGGATCGCGATGCAGCCGGGCAGGGCTTTACCCACCATGTCGGTGATGTTGTAACGATCTCGAATGAAAAACTGGGTGCGCTCGTCAATCGCGTGGAACATTGCGATAAGATCACGCCCTGGACGTTCGGTCTGTCGCAGTTGATGAACAATTTGGCGACGCGTGGATTGTTATAGGAGCGAGGCGATGACAGAAATAGCCACCGAGGTGATCGAAACCCTTAAAAATACGCCAACGGCATCTCTCACAACTGAATTAAAAAGCCGGGGCTTGATCAATATTTATCTACGTGGCCCAAAAGCAATCGCCAATGAGGGTGCGCCCATGGTCGGAGAGGCATTTACCCTCAGATACATTCCGATGCGTGAAGATTTAGCGACCTCAGATGTTCTGGGTGATCCAGAATACCCGCAAAGAAAAGCGATTGAAGCGGCACCACCCGGTTCGGTGCTGGTAATGGATTGTCGCGGCGTCAGTGACACCGGTGTTTTGGGTGATATTCTGGCGACCCGACTGTCGGTGCGCGGGGTTGCTGGCGTCGTGGCGGATGGCTGCGTCCGCGATATTGATGAACTGAGTGGCATGAACCTGCCGATTTTCTGTTTGGGTGGGTCCGCACCGTCTAGTCTGACGAGCCATTTTGCAGTTGATCTGGAAACCCCGATCGCCTGTGGTGGCGTTGCCATTTTACCGGGCGATATTATTGTTGGCGATGGTGATGGGGTCGTGGTGATCCCGCGAAATTTGGCTGCGGAGATCGCAAGTTCCGCTTTGCATCGTGAAAAATTAGAAGGATTTGTAAAATCACGTATTGCCGCCGGTGCCGCACTGCCGGGAAATTATCCGCCAAATGAGGAGACATTGGCGGAATTTGAGCAGTCGAAGAAAAACTGAAATTAGTCTCGTTCGGTTCTCCTGCGTTCCAATTCTTTCGTCTTTATTAGCTTTTTTGAATTACCGTATCTTGATTGATCTATCAAAACGCCGCGCACCGCGCCGGCAGTGCAAGGACCGATGAACTAGATAACGGAAAATATTATGGACCGCGAAACAGCGGACAGACTAAAAGCGGCGGAAGCGGCGGTTGGTGAACTGTCGAAGGAGTTCGTCGAGTTTGCCCAAGAGGATTTGGATCTTGCCCAGAAATCCCTTAATTCGGCGAAAGAAACACCGAACAACCGTGCCGAAATTATGGCAACTTACTATACCGCAATCCACAATATCAAAGGCCTTGGTGGAAGTTTTGGCTACAGTCTCGTTACCAGTGTGGCGAACTCGAACTGTCGGCTATTGACCTATCTAAACGCGGAAGATGAGCAAGTTCTTCGTTTATGCGAAGCACATATTGTGACCCTTGATATGATCCTGTCGAAGAATATCAAAGGCGACGGTGGCGACGCCGGCGATCAAATCGTGGCGAAACTTTCAGGCAATGTCGACAAACTGTTTGCGGAACGCAGTGTGGAAGAATGATGAGCGCAAAGATATTCTGTCTTTCTTTCACGAAATGAGTGCGGAATATCTGGAAACCGCAGGTAAACAATCAACACAGAATGAGACTACAATCGTCCCGAAAATTCCCAATATGAATGACATCACACAACGGATTGCCAAGCTAAAGGCGAGACAGCAGTTAAGCGGGCGGTAACTCTCGTACCGTTGTCAAATTTGACAGCCGAATAAAAACCGAGTTATGCTCGTAGAAATGGTTGAATTAAGTAAACCGTAATCTAAAGGGAGATACGCCATGTTTTTGCAGAAATTGATATTTGTCTGTACAATTTTGGTTCTATGTTCCGTCAACGTCGCCCAAGCCGAGACCAAGGAATACAAGGTTGAAGTACAACAGGTTCCGTGCGGGTATTTGACAAAAGTTTACAAGTACCCGACAGGCCTCAAAACATATCAGTGCTGTTCGCCAAACGATCCAGAGGTGATTGCCCCAAAAACAACAGAAAATAAGCCGGGTATTGCGGTAACGCGTTTTGTAGGCAGTAGTGCGATTGCTATCGCGAACTCTGAGCTGAGCATTTGCACCGATCTGTCGACGCTAAGCCCGCTCGAAAAAATCAAAAATGCTTTTAGTGTTTATCGAGGCGCCTGTAATCGATTTTCGATTTATGAACATGTTGTTTGCTCTTGCTCGAACTCCTGCGGCGACGCAAATACGTTCTCATGCAATTGCCCTGGCTTGCCTCCCGGTCAGCTACCAGTGATCAAGCCACAAGATTCGTTGGGATCTCAAACGGAACTGCTTGGCGAAACCGTTACACCTTGTAATTCAGAGTCAATATGCTCACTGCCAAAACAAAAATAGGGACACATCACTTTTATAATTTGTAGGCGAAAGGCAATGACAGACGATCGACTAAAACTTTGGTTAACTTTTTTGAGCACCGCCATTATCAGTGGCGTCGTTGCCATCGCAGGAATATTTGTGAACTTCGAATATCAAAGCGGCCAATTGGCAATGCAGGAATCCAAAAATAGGCACGAACTACGTCAGGCGTACCTTGAGAAAGTATTAGAAAATGACAAAGAGGTGGCGCGGATTCTCAATTTTTTAGTGGTAGTAGAAAAGGATGAAGATTTAAAAAATTGGGCCAAGGTGGAGCTCGGTAAAGTCGAGACAAAGATCAAAACGAAAGAAGATTTATACAATACGACAGTTCAAACAGTTAGGGCTCTTGTAAATGAAAAACATCCTGGAGATGAGGACAATCAGTTTAATAAGGCGTTTTGGAATCTTTATAAGTTTGACCTCATCCCGGTGGAGAGCAAAGAAGTAGCCAACCTTATGGTTGATATTGGGCGAATTTTGAGAAACTGCAAGTCCGCTGAAGATTGCGAAAAAAGTAAACTGGAGGCCCTTGGTTTCAAGTTGGCCATTCAGATAAGATCAGAAATAAATCCGCCTAAGCCAGACAAGGCGAAAGAGTAGGAATCTGCGGCACGACGGCAGGGGATTAAATCTACGCCGTCGCTAGGTTTGACAGAAGAATAACCGCAGGACTATGCTCGTGCGTATGGACGAAGACGAAAAACCTGATAACGTTGCTAAGAAAGTGGCCGGCCCGGAAGGGGCGCCGATCGATCCCGCAATTGAATTAGAGAAGTATCGAATTCGGTACGGGTTCTATAAACTTTTACTTGGCACTTTCGCGTTGGGTATCTTCACAAGTTTGATGACATACATCATCAAGCAACAGGAGATAAACCAGAAGGAACAGCTCCAGACCCATCAACTGAAAATAGACGACCGAAAAGCCGAGGCCGCAGTCCGAAAGCTGGAGCAGGCGCATCTCGGTAATTTTATCAAACTAGCCTTGAGCGAAGATATCAAAGTCCGGGTGCGTTTCGCGCATTATTTTAAGTCACTTACATCTTCCGACAAACATAGAACAAGATGGGAGGATTATCATAAAGAGTTAGTGGAACTTCGTGATAGGGAGACAGGTGAAATCTCCAAGCACGTCGCTGCGCTGCAAGACGAATTAGCAAAGGAGACGAAAGAACAGGACCCGAACAAAATAACTGAACTCCGGTCAAAAATTCAAAAATCCTTCGACGAACTACAAGCTGTACCGGTGGTTCGAGTCGTTGGTTCGAAATTAAAAGGTGGCCTCGGTGAATCTGGAGACGGCGGGGCTGTTAAAAATTTGGCTGGAGCTAACCTAGTAGGGAGCCAGTTTAGCGGTGCCGATCTGAGAGGTGTAAATTTAGTAGGCGCTGACCTGTCGCGAGCCGATTTGAGTCTAGCGGATCTGCGGGGCGTCAGGCTACAGAGAGCTAATTTTACAGAAGCCGACCTGATGGACGCCGACCTGCGGAGCGCCAATCTAACGGACGCCAACCTGCGGAGCGCCTTTTTGTGGGATGCTAACCTGGAGGGCGCCAACTTGCGGAGAACCAACTTGCGGAATGGCGAGCTGGATGAGGCAAACCTACGGGGCGCCAACCTACAGAGTGCCGACCTGACGGATGCCAACTTGAGTGTAGCGGATTTCGAGAAAGCAAAAAATCTTACGCAAGAGCAGCTTGATTCAGCCTGTATTTCAGAGGGCTTCCCTCCGAAGAATTTGCCGAAGGGTTTGACGTCGCCGACAAGAATTTGCTCGGATTAGTAGCCAAGTATCCACTTTCACCCGCAGCACGAGGTCGCCTTAAGCGACTTTTTGTGTTGGAAAATCCGATACGGAATGAGGGGTTAGCCTTCGTCTTTCTTATCACCTGTGTTCGCAAGGTCAGGGGCGGTGGTCGAGAGGGAGAGGTCTGTGGTGTCGGACTAAATTTCGACCCTCACGCCAAGGCCGGCACCGTTCTACTCAATGAAATGGACATCGTGAGATTTGTTCCCGTTCCAAAATATTGACGGTGCGTCTTCAATATTCATTCGCCAGGATAACCTGATCGGCCAAATTCTCACCGGCGCGAAATGAGGTGATTTGGTCGGCCAGAATTTTTGCACCCGTTGTCGGTTCCGACAGACAGGAAATATGTGGCGTTACGACAATATTTTCGTGCTGCCAAAATGGATGAGCCGGGTCCAGCGGTTCCTGGCGAAAAACATCAATCACCGCTTCCGAGAGGTGACCGCTATCCAATGCTGCCAGCAAATCTTTGTCTGAGAGATGGTCGCCTCTGGCGCAATTCATGATCTGCGCACCCGGGGGCAGCAATCCGAAGGTGTCTCGATTTAGAATATTCCGGGTCTCGGATGTTAGCGGCAATAAACAAACGAGATGATTACATTGGCTTAGGACGTCGCGCAGTCCCTCCGGTCCGGCAAAACATTCGACCCGGTCGATTGTTTTGGCGCTTCGGCTCCAGCCTGTTGAGCGAAAGCCAAGTGCTGCCAAATATTCCGCGCACCGCTGCCCAAGATTGCCGAGGCCCAGTATGGTTGTTGTGACATTGCCTGCATCACGTGGCGGGTGGCGAAGCCAACTTGCATCTATTGCCTGGCGTCGATAGGTATCGAATTGCAGATGATGACGTAACACCTGACCCGCCACGTATTCAGCCATCCGGTCCGCCATTAGCGGATCGATTAAACGGCCGATGGTGACGTCTGTCGGCATCTCCTTGTCCTGAACGATGTGATCGACACCGGCGCCCAACGAAAGGACAATTTTCAGGTTTTTCATTCGCGCCAATAGATCGGGCGGGCTTGCCCAAACCAACGCAATTTCGATGGCGTCAAGGTCTTTTACATCCGGCCAAACTTCAATTGTTTCGCCCGGAAGAGCCGTTCGCAGGTGGGACAGCCATTCGTTCGAATTCGGCCATTGGCAATAATACACGATCGACATATACGGAAACTCGCTTTCCACGTTGCAGGGTTTTCAGGCGATCTATCAAGATTGCACTTCAATGATCAAGCATTTAACAGGTCATGCACCGAAACTGCATCGATTTCTTTCAACCGGACAGCCTCCTGTTGGCGGAGAAATGCCTGTTTTTCGGTGATGTAATCACGTGTTAACGGGGCGGCGTCCCTTTGGCGACAAAGTTGCACGTGAAACACTAGCTGACTGCCGGTACGGAACATCATTTCGGCACTGACCAGATAAAATTCCCACATGCGGCAAAATTGTTCATCATATGCCGCCGCTATCTCCGCGCGGTTTGCATCAAACCTTTTTGTCCATTCTTTTAACGTCTCGGCATAATGAAGGCGCAGGAACTCTAGGTCCGTAACCCATAACTGATTTTGCTCGACAACGCTGAATAGTTCCGACAATGCCGGTGAATAGGCGCCGGGAAAAATGTATTTCCGTAGCCACGGACTGGCCGTTCCGGGTGGGCTCATATGACCGATTGAATGGATCAGGGCGATCCCGTCGTCGACCATCAATTGATTTATTTTTGCGAAAAATTCGGGGTAATGATGGACCCCAACATGTTCGAACATGCCAACAGAGACAATGCGGTCGAACTGTCCTTCGATATCGCGATAATCCATTAATTCAAAACGTAGACGGTCTGCAAACCCCGCTCTTTGGGCCCGCCGATTAGATAGTTCATACTGTTCATCGGAAAGGGTTACGCCCAAGATCTCAACATCGTCATACATGGCCGCTAAATACAGACCAAGGCCGCCCCAGCCACTGCCGATATCCAATATTCTTTGACCCGGTTGCAATTCTAGCTTTGCCGCAAGCAGCCGTTGTTTGTTACGTTGCGCAACCTCCAGTGTGTCATCCGGATCGACAAAATAGGCGCAAGAATATTGCATGTCCGCGTCCAAGAATAGACTATACAGATCATTTCCAAGATCATAGTGGTGCGACACATTCTGCTGTGCCTTGCCAGTCGGATTGGCCTGTTGAAAGCGCTTCAAAGCGCGGGAGATGCGCCGAAGCACCTGTTGCATTGGGTAGGAACTAACCGATAGGCGATTGACTGAAAAGAGGGTGAGGAACTCACGCAGGCTCGACCCTTGGAAGGTCAGGCGACCGTCCATATAGGCTTCGCCCACATGAAGTTCAGGGTTAAAGAATATCGTTCGATAAAGCGTGCGGTCGTGAATTTGCATATGAGCTTCGGGACCGGACGTACCGCCAAATATATGCGTACGCCCTTTGGCGTCTGTAATCGTCAGTGTGCCAACTTGGACAAAAGCTTTCATTAATCGTGACAAAGGAAACATTTTTGCGCCCGATCATGGATGAACAATGCTTTATTTTACCATGTGAAGAGTGTGATCGAAATAGCGGCTATTTCGAAATTCCCGGTAAAATTGATGCGCCGGTAAGGTCAACCAGCTCTGGAATTGTGGTTTGAAAAACACAATAAGGATGGCCGGCGGCCGCATAGATAAGCTCAAACCGACCCAGGCTTTCATCAATAACAATCGGTATTTTAGTTGTATGCCCAATGGGTGCAACACCACCGATTGCCATACCGGTTGATCTTCGAACCAAGTCAGGGTCGGCTCGCTGGCATTTCCCCGTTAAATTCAGGCAATCTGGCAATCGTTTCGTGTCGCACTGTCGGTCACCGGCAACCAAAGCCATAACGGCGCCGCCATTAATATCGAATACCAGAGATTTTACGATGGCGCCAAGGGCGCAGCCAATACTATCGGCAGCATCTTGCGCACTTCGTGCCGTCGCCGACAGAGCGACGACCCGGTCTGTAATATTGTGTGCTTCGAGTATCTTGATGACCCGTTGAACGGTTCGATTATCCAACGCTGAAGCGGCGTCAGCCGGGGACATTCATCCCTCGTGTCAATGCCGGACGTGCCATCAAATTTTCATACCAACGGTTTACATTAGGGAATTCCGCCAGATCCACTTCCTGCCAGTCATGACGGAAGACCCAGGGCAGGGTGGCAAAATCCGCTATCGACAATTCATCCGCTAAATATTCGCGACCTTCCAACCGACTGTTCAGGACGCCATAAAGCCGCACACATTCGTTATAATAACGGTTGATCCCATAGGGTACTTTTTCCTTAGCGGCGCGTTTGAAATGGTGCACCTGACCGAAGATCGGACCAATGCCGCCCATTTGGAACATCAACCATTGGATCACCAGATATCTTGCGGCCATGTCCTGGGGCATGAACTTGCCGGTTTTCTCCGCCAGATACATTAAGATCGCACCAGATTCGATGACAGTATAAGGCTCCCCATTGGGGCCATCCGTATCGACAATAACTGGTATTTTGCTGTTAGGATTAAGGGCGACAAACTCGTCGGAGAATTGATCGTCTTTGCCGATGTGGATCGGGTGGACGTTATACTCCAACTCGCATTCTTCTAACATTATGGATGCTTTTTTGCCGTTCGATGTACCCCAAGTGTATAATTCAATCATGCTGTTTCCTAATGTATTGTTATGCAGATTTTATTCTAATTGATCAGGTGTTGATCGCTTGTTCAAGGTCGGAAATCAAATCATCCGCTGTTTCGATACCGCACGATAGCCGGAGCAGATCGGCGGGGACTAAGGTGCCTGGGCCTTCGACGCTGGCGCGATGCTCGATCAAGCTTTCAACCCCGCCCAAAGAAGTTGCGCGTTTCCAAAGATTGACTTTTTTCGCCGCTGCAATCGCCGCCGCTTCGCCTGCTTTCAAACGCAGCGATAACATGCCGGAGAAACCGTTTTCCATTTGTGATTTAGCCAATGCGTGATCAGGACTGCTTTCCAATCCCGGATACAGCACTTCGGCAATCTTCGGGTGGTTTTCAAAATGTTTCGCTAAGGTCATGGCGTTTTTTGAACTTTCGCGCACGCGTAAAAACAAAGTACGCATCCCGCGTAGCAGCAACCATGCTTCAAACGTCCCCAAGATGGCGCCGCTAAGTTGGCGATTTTGCTGAATATTGCTCCAGAATTCGTCTTCTTCTTTTGTCACTAGCGCACCGGCGATGATATCGCTGTGTCCATTTAGATACTTTGTCGCCGAATGCATGACAAGATCTGCACCCATTTCCAATGGCCGCGTTAGGACCGGCGTTGCCACAGTGTTATCGACTGCAAATTTTGCACCGTAGTCATGGCTTAAAACAGCAGCAGCACGTATATCCCAGCACGACCAAAGAGGATTGGAAGGTGTTTCGATCCAGACCAATTGTGTCGGTGTGGCGTTCAAACTTGCCTCCAGCGCCTTTAGATCGCCAGTGGGAATATAACTGACCTTCAGCCCCCAAGGTTTGCCAATTTCATCTAACCATTTTTTGACACCCCAATACATCACATCGCCCACAACGATATGGTCGCCAGGGCGCAAAGCTTGAAAAGCCGCCGCGCAAGCTGCCAATCCCGATGAAAAGAGCAGCGCATCACTGCCATTTTCCAGCGTTGCCAACAGGGCTTCGCTTTGCTCATAAGTGGGATTGTTGTCTCGAGCGTAACTGTAGCCGTTGCGATATTGATTATCGTCGTCGCGAATGAAGGTGCTGGACGGATGCATCGGCGGGGTTACAGCTTTAGTTTGCTCGTCAATCCAGCCGAGCGCCTGTGCGGTTTGGGTTGCTGCGTTCCAAGTGTTTTTCATACTCACAAAATTCTCCTCATCGTTTGACGATGATAATAAACGACAATAATGAACCTATGCCACATGCTGACATCACGATTGCCATCGGCAGCGCCGTGCCATTTTCCAACAGTCCGACAGAAATTGCGGCTAAAGCACCAAAGCCGAACTGGACGGCGCCAAATATTGCCGATGCCGTTCCAGCGATCGTTCTAAATTCGGCGAGCGTACCGGCGACGGCGTTTGAACCAACCATGGCCAAGCATCCGACGCAGCCAAGAACTGGGATAAAAATGCCGAACAGACCACCCAACTGATAATAGGCGTTGCTAACCAAAACAAGACCCGACAGTGCGATGACCGATGTGCCAATCAGCAGCATGCGCCAAATGCCAAAACGCTCGACCACTTGGCTATTGATAAACGAAATGCTGGTTAGTCCAATCACATTGGCGCCAAACAAGAACCCATAGTTTTCTGGCGCAACCCCAAATAGTTCAATATAGACGAATGGAGAGCCGGCGAAAAAAGCGAACATTCCGGAAAAAGCAAAACTGCCGGTTAGTATATATCCAACGGCTTGGCGGTTTCTTAGAACCTGGACATAATCGCCAATCATCCGCCATAGGGACCCGGTCGTCCGCCGATCAGTCGGGTGGCTTTCTGGTAAGCCTGCCAAAATCGCAACAATGCAAAGGAGCCCGAAAGTGGCTAATATCCAAAATATTGCGCGCCAGCCAAGCCATAGCAAAACATAACCACCGATAAAGGGAGCGAGCAACGGCGCCATCGACATGATCATCATGATCAGCGACTGAACTTTGGCTGCCTGCCTGGTGTCAAAAAAATCGCGCACCACCGCGCGGGCGACCACGGCGCCGCTACTACCGGCTGCCGCTTGCAAAAAGCGTAGGTTGGTCATCCCATCAATGTCTGTACTGATCGCGCAACCAATACTTGCTGCGACATAACAGAGGCTACCGAACAACAGGACGACGCGGCGGCCAAACCTGTCTGACAACGGGCCCATCAATAACTGCCCGATTGCGAAACCCAAAAACGTCGCGGACAGGGTTCGTTGCGCGGCTTCAGAAGTTGCCCGAAGATCGGCAGCGATAGCCGGCAATGCCGGTAGATACATATCTATCGACATTGGGCCATAGGCGGACAACAGCCCCAGTACAGCGATAATGGCGGTGCCAGTTTGAGTTTTGGTCATTTAATGTTTCTTATGCAGAATTATCGCTGGACCATTTTCAGCGCGTCTTCGGCAAATTTTTTGTCATCTTTGCCGCCATCCTCAGCCAACACAGAAACATCTTGCGGTATCTTGATGCCTTTTAGACAGGCTGGGCGGGTATAGAGCAAATCGATCCAACGTTTCAAATTCGGCAAGTCATCAATCTCTACACCAGACCATTTGTAACTTCGCACCCAGCACCAGTTCGCGATATCGGCGATACTGTAATCGCCGGCCAAATATTCATTATCTTTCAACCGCCCATCCAAAACTGAAAATAGGCGTTTGCTCTCGTGTTGATAACGATCGATCGCCGGTTGAATTTTTTCTGGAAAATAGCGATAAAAAACGTTTGCCTGTCCCATCATCGGGCCTATGCCGGACATTTGGAACATCAGCCATTGCATGACGACAGAACGTCCTTTGACGTCGCTGGGCATCAATTTACCGGTCTTTTCCGCCAAATAAATCATAATCGCACCACTTTCGAAGATCCCAAAATCGTCTTCATCGCGGTCGACAATGACTGGAATGCGTCCATTCGGATTTAGCGCCAGGAATTCAGGTTTCTTCTGCTCGCCTTCCGACAGGGTGACGGCGTGAACTTCGTAAGGAAGTTCAAGTTCTTCCAGCAAAACGGAAGCTTTCCAGCCGTTCGGCGTAGATGCGGTATATAGATCGATCATGGCGTACTTTCGGTTTCAATAGATTTGCAGCTTCTAATTACAAGCTTTTTGTCGGCTGATATAGTAGTGAATGTGCTTATCTCACAAATTGTTGCTTGAGCGAACATGAACGATATCGCGAATTTCTATCCGGCAAACCGACCGTTGGCGCAAGACGAAGACCTTCTTCAGCGACAAAAAAATGATCTAGCCATCAACATTGAAGTCACCGTCGCCTTTCGACCGTTCAACCAACGCAACGATATGTTCAATCGGGCTTTTTAGGATGATTGTTTCAGAACCAAAGATTGGTGGTCGAAGGGTGTTTAACATTTGTAAAATTGGGGGTTTGAAGTTTGACTAACTGGACTTTGGAGGCCGTGCAAGCGGCGGATCGAAATGACCCATTGGCTGAATTTCGTACTCGGTTCGATCTGCCGGAAGACGTGCTTTACTTGGATGGAAATTCCTTGGGTCCGCTGGTGAAGGGCATCAGCGAACGCTTGCATGAATTGATCGATTTGGAATGGCGCAATAGTTTAATTCGATCCTGGAATATCCACGACTGGTCTGACTTGCCATTTATGATTGGCCGGAAGATATCGAACCTGATTGGCGCCGAAGCCGATGAAGTTGTTTGTGTAGATTCGACTTCAGTCAATTTATTCAAACTTTTATCGGCAGCTTTAAAACTAAACCCGGACCGCAAAATTATTGCGACACCAGAAAGTAATTTCCCGACAGATATCTATATTGCCGAGGGCTTAGTCAATCAATTGGGCGGGGACTATCAAGTGCGTCTGATCGACCATACGAATCCGCTGGCAGGATTAGATGAAGATGTTGCGGTGCTTTCCATCACACAGACCGACTATCGTACTGGATATAAACTCGACATGGCAGAAGTGACGCGGGCAGCACAAGCGGCAGGGGTTCTTGTCCTCTGGGATTTGGCCCATAGTGCTGGTGCCTTTCCGGTCGATCTGAATGGTGCAAATGCCGACTTTGCAGTCGGCTGCGGCTATAAATATTTGAACGGAGGCCCCGGCGCGCCGGCGTTTCTCTATGTCGCCAGGCGCCATCAGAACCAAATCGAACAACCACTGGCTGGTTGGCATGGACATGCGGAGCCGTTCGCGTTCGAACATCATTACCGACCGGCGGACGGTATTGTGCGCAATGTCTGCGGTACGTCGCCAATTCTTTCCATGGCGGCATTGAACGTCGCATTGGATGCCTATGAAGACGTCGATATGGAGCAGGTTCGGATCAAATCCCAAGCGCTCTGCGAATTGTTTATCGACTTGGTGGAAAGTCGATGCGGTCAGTATGGATTTATCCTCGGCACCACCAGAGACGCTGAATTTCGCGGCAGCCAGGTCTCTTTTCGCCATCGCCACGGTTACCCGATAATGCAGGCATTGATTGCGCGTGGTGTCATTGGTGATTTTCGCGCGCCGGATATATTGCGTTTTGGCATGACGCCGCTTTATCTTGGATTTGAAGATGTCTGGCGGGCGGTCGAAATTTTGGCCGATATCATGGCCAGCGGTGAATGGGATCAGGAAGTTTTCCATACGCGTGCCGCAGTAACTTAGGAGAAGGACATGTCTGACGACAAGCGGTTGGACGCGGAAGGCGCCCATACAGATTTCCGTCAAACGATGAGTTATGGGGAATTTCTCCACCTCGATGATTTGCTCGCCTGCCAACCATCGCGGACGGGGCAGCACGACGAGATGTTATTCGTGATTATCCATCAGGCAACCGAGTTGTGGATGAAATTGATGATTCACGAACTCATGGGTGCAATTCGTACAATCCAGCGTGACGATCTGCGGCCCGTGTTCAAAATGATGTCACGTGTCAGTCGCATCCAATCCCAACTGATCCAGTCCTGGGACGTGTTGGCGACGCTTACGCCCGCCGACTATCTGACCTTTCGCGATGTCCTTGGTCAATCGTCGGGATTTCAATCCTATCAATACCGGACCATCGAATTTGCCCTGGGTAATAAACAAGCCGGGACGTTGAAACCGCACGCTCACCGCGAAGATATTTATTCGGATTTGCTGGCGGTATTCGAAGCCCCCAGCGTTTATGATGAATGCTTGATTTTACTCGGGCGTCGCGGTTTTGCGGTTCCCAAAAACAAAATCAAGCGCGATTGGCGCCAACCTTATACAGCAAGTGCAGAAGTTCAGGCCGTCTGGCGGGAAATTTACACCAACGCAACCGAACACTGGGAGCTCTACGAGCTGGCCGAAAAACTGGTGGATGTTGAGGACAAATTCAGGCAATGGCGTTTCCGCCATATGACGACAGTAGAGCGTATCATCGGCCACAAGGTCGGCACCGGCGGTACCGCCGGTGTCGATTATCTACGTCGCGCAACATTGGAAATCAGATTGTTTCCTGAGTTGTGGGATGTACGGACCGACCTCTAACCGCTTAATCAAGCATTCGGCCCCAACGCAACACGCTTGATCGGCTCCCAAGCTTCGCCGGTTGCCACCAAACAGGTGACACCATCCGGTTTCGTCAAGATGATCGACCAACTGCCTTTGGCGGAGGTAAGAACCTCCAATATTTGGCCTGTACTGGTCATGCCGATGGAGGTTGGCGCTTCCTGGTGATTTTTACTCAAATTCTCTAGGAACTTAGCGCGCTCTCCACAAATTACTTGGGCGTTCGCCGCCGTCACACTGAGCGCGAGGACGAAGGCCGCGAGTACTGAAACGGTAAATTTACGTAACATCACGTCCTCCTGGGATATTTTGACGCGACAATCGCGCCAATTCAGTAATATAACTCACTACACATTAAAAATATGTGAATGAAATATAAGCGTTACAATGATTTTCACATGAATTTGATAGAGGTACAAATTTATTTATTGTTTGTTAACAAACAAATTATTCATTTTTACTAGGATTTACTGGATTTTTCAGTGTTGCATTAAGACAATAGTTCGCGACTATTTCACGATATCGACATTGTTGCGTTGGAAATAGTGATATGCAATTTAATCCACGGGTGAATTATCAATGTAATTGGAGTTTTGATGGCACATTTATCAAGTCTGCCGCCGGGTACGCAGAAAACAATTCTATCGGTCGAATGCAACGCACCGGACGTTCGTTCCTGGGTAGAGGGTCCAAGTTTGACGGAACGAAAAATCGCTATAATTTCGACAGCGGGCTTGCTGGCGCGCGGTGGCAAGCCTTTTCGCGGCGGCGATCATCATTATCATGCTATCGCGAATGAAATCGCGCCCAATGATCTACTGATAAGCCACTTATCGGTAAATTTTGATCGCACCGGATTCCAACAGGATTTGAATGTTGTTTTTCCACGTGATCGATTGGCAGAACTGAAGGCAGAAGGTGTCATCGGCGAAGTTGCCGATATGCATTATTCCTTCATGGGGGCCACCGATCCAACGTTGATGGAAGAAGATGCGCACGAACTGTCCGGTCGCTTGAAAGACGATGGTGTGGATAGTGTGCTGCTATTGCCGGTTTGACCACTTTGTACGCGTGCCGTGAGTACGCTGGCGAATTATTTGGAACAAGAGGGTTTAGCGACAACATTAATTGGCTTGGTGCGTGATCACCTCGAAAGGGCCCAACCGCCGCGCGCTTTATGGACTTCGTTTGAGCTTGGCCGACCAGTCGGACCGCCAAACAATGCGGCCTTTCAGCGCCGCGTATTGATGGCAGCATTGAACTTGCTGACGCGTAAAGAAGGGCCGATTATTTGCGAGGACTTTCTAGCCGACGATCCGAATAGTCAGCTGGACATCAAATGGACATGTGGAATCGACCTACCTGATTTCACTGGACTTTCGAGGGCCGACGCGTTGCTGGCAGAAATAGCTGTCGTCAAAACTGCCTATGAAAGTTCTGTTATCAAGCAGGGCAAAACTGCGGTCGGCTTAACCGGGATGTCCATTGAAGAAACGGCGACTTACATAAATTCGATTGCGAACGGTATCCGCCCAGAAAGCCCGCTGGATGGGTACTCTCCAGTTCTCGGGTTCCGTTTCGCCGCAGACGATATCAAGGCATTCTATCTTGAAGCGGCTTGCCAGAGCGGTAATCCAAATAGTCGGCAGCTGGTGGAATGGTTTTGGGACAAAACGGTCGCAGCTCAAACAATTATCGATGTTCGGTCCCGCTTTCTCTACAGTGATAGTCGGTCTGAAAATGTTATCGGCAATTTGACTTTGGTACCGGGTGCGCAAATTGTCCGCTTGGGACTTTGACTCTTTCCTATACTCAGTCGGCGGCGGCAGATTTATCGTCGTCGACTTCTTTTTCGCGTTTTTTGAGCTTCGTTTCCGCATCGTCCATGTAGTAACGCGTGAGTGGGACAGAGGCACGACGTTTGGTCAATTGGACTTGAAAAACCATCTTCCGACCGTGCGTAAACTGCGCCTTGGCACCGAGCAAATAAAATTCCCACATCCGGCAAAACCGCTCGTCATAAATTTCCGCGACCTTGTTTCGATTTTTCTGGAAGCGTTCATACCAATGTTGCAGCGTAATGCCATAATGAACCCGTAGAACTTCGACATCGCTGACCCAAAGGTGCGTGCTTTCAATGGCCTGCATGATTTCTGATAACGATGGGGTGTAGCCGCCAGGGAAGATATATTTTCGCGTCCAAGAACTGGTGGCTTCGGGCATTTTCATATTGCCGATGCAATGGACGACAGCAACACCGTCTTCGTTCAGCAAGTTTTGGATGGTTAGAAAATATTCGTTCAAGTATTTCAAGCCGACATGTTCCAACATACCGACGGAAACAATGCGATCAAACGGTCCTTTGACCAAACGATAGTCTTTCAAATCGAAATGAACACGATCCGACATGCCTTTATCCTGGGCCCGCTGATTGGATCGTATGTGTTGTTCTGTCGATAGGGTGACCCCCGTCACGTCAACATTCTCCATCTGTGCCAAATAGAGTCCGAGACCACCCCAACCGGAGCCAATATCAAGGACTTTTTGGCCGGGCTCTAAGCTAAGTTTGGCAGCAAGATGTCGTTTCTTATTTTGCTGCGCCACCTCTAAATCATCATTTTTGTCGACGAAATAAGCACAGGAATATTGTCGGTCGTCATCCAAAAACAGATCGTAAAGCTCACCCGAAAGATCGTAGTGGCGGGATATGTTTCTTTGTGCTTTGCCGATCGGGTTATGCTGTTGGATGGCACGGAATACCGTTGAGAGGGTGGCGAAAGGTTTTATTAGTGGATGGCTCGACAATGCGGCTTGATTGACAGCGTAGAGTTCGAAAAGATCTTCCAATCGACCTTCTTCGATGGTCAGCGTACCATCCATATAGGCTTCGCCGACATACAGTTCAGAATTATAAAATATCCTATTGTGCAGGCGCTTGTCGTGAATCCGCATGCTCACAGATGGGCCTTCTCCGCCCTCAAAAAGATGCGTCCTGCCGCGGGCGTCGATAACTTGCAGACGGCCTCGCTTTACAAACTGACGCAACAGACTGCTAAGTAGAAACATAATTGTGCCTCTTCAGCTTGCCTTTTTAAGGGTACTGATAGAGGCTCTGTTGTCAATGTTCATTAACAAATAAATTACCAGATACTTGACCAGTTGGAGTTGAAAAATGGCGGAAAAAAGACCGGATACGGTTAGATTGCAGACCATGGTGAAAGGGTTTTGGGAATCTGCGGCCCTGATGTCAGCGATTGAATTAGGTCTATTTACGGCCATTGACAATGGACACAATGACATCGCCAATGCTGCGACTGCGGTCAATATTAGTTCCCAGAACGCGGAGCGTTTGATGACGGCCTGTACCGCGATCGGACTATTAACGCGGAATGGCGACGTGTTTTCAAATGCAGCTGACGTGGATCGATTTTTGGTCGAGGGGAAACCGAGTTATGCCGGGCCTTGGATGTTATTCTCAAAACCACGATGGTCGGAATGGGGCCGCTTGACTGAACATTTGAAGGCAGAAGATTCAGCGCGTCTGGGGATGTATACGAAATTTACCGAGAACGATGCCAAGCGCTATCATGCTGCAACCTATTCTATTGGTATGGGTGCTGCACGCAGGTTCCATAAACAGGTCGATCTATCGAAGCGTAGGAAGTTGATCGATATCGGTGGTGGTTCAGGCTGTTACTGCATCATCGGCGCGCAAAACCATCCGAGCCTACAAGCCGTCGTTCTGGATTTGCCGCAAGTCGTGCCGACGACGCGTAAATTTATCGCTGAGAATAATGTCGTCGATCAAGTCACGGCGGTAGCGTGCGACTTTACTGCCGATCCTTTCCCGGCTGGCGCCGACGTTGCAATCATGGCATCGAACTTACCGCAATATTCGTCTGAAATTATCACCGCCGTAGTACAAAAACCTATGATGCACTGGACCCCGGCGGCGAGTTCCATCTGATCGGCGAAATGCTGGATGACGATGGTTGCGGCCCGATTGCACCGGCACTCTGGGGTCTCAGTGAAGCGCTCAGCCATTCCACCGGTCGCGCCCATAACGAAGGTGAATGCATAGAATACTTCGCAGCCGCCGGTTTCCAAGACATTGCGGCCCATGAATTCATCCCGCAGACACTGACGCGTATAACCGGGACAAAACCTTAGGACCGGCGCCATTTGTTGATCAAGTCCATGAAGGGTGCAAGACAGCCCTTACGACTGCGAATTGACCATGCTGGTCGCCAGGCGAGACGAATAACCTCGTCCCAATCGACAACTTCAACCGTCTCTGGCGGCGGGTTCGTGCGAATTGACCTCATTTTTAGAGAGTTCATCAATATTCCGCGCACATCCAATCACAATATCGAAAGGGTGGGCCATGCTATTGAGCCAGCCAGGTAGCCAAATCTTTTAAGGCGCGTGCGGTGTAGACTTGTTTGCGGTCACGGCCTTTTAGGCGTTTTTGGCCGGCTGGTATTTCGGGCGGTGGGAACAGTCCGAAATTGACGTTCATCGGTTGGAAAGTTTCGCTATTGGCACCGCCGGTAATATGGGCCAGCAGTGCCCCAAGTGCGGTGGTTTCCGGCGGCAATATATTATCGATCCCCAACGCATCGTTGGCGGCAAAGCGTCCAGTCAACAGACCAATGGCCGCACTCTCGACGTATCCTTCGACACCTGTAATCTGGCCAGCAAAGCGTAGCCTTGGCATTGCATTCAACCGCACGGTATCATCCATCAGTTTGGGACTATTTAGGAAAGTATTTCGATGGATGCCGCCTAGGCGCGCGAAGGTCGCGTTTTCTAGACCCGGTATCATGCGGAATATTTCGGTCTGTGCGCCATGCTTCATTTTGGTTTGGAAACCGACCATGTTGAATAATGTGCCGATTTTGTTATCTTGACGCAATTGCACAATGGCGTGTGACTTGACTTCAGGGTCATGGGGGTTGGTCAGGCCAACCGGTTTCAAGGGACCGTAGCGCAGTGTCTCGACGCCACGCGATGCCATTACTTCAACCGGTAGGCACCCTTCAAAATAGGGCGTGTCTTGTTCCCATTCCTTAAATTCTGTCATTTCGGCATTCAACATGGCCGCAAGGAAATTTTCGTATTCAACCTTGTTCATTGGCAAGTTGATATAGTCTTTACCGGTGCCGCCGGGCCCAACTTTGTCATAGCGTGACTGAAACCAGGCTTTGGAAAAATCGATGCTTTCTTTGTAGATGATTGGGGCGATGGCGTCGAAGAATGCAAGTTCTTCCTCGCCGGTCACTTCGCTTATTGCTTCTGCTAATCGACTGGAGGTTAGGGGCCCGGTGGCGATGATGACATTCGGCCAATCTTCCGGTGGCAACCCGGCTAATTCCTCCCGCACGATCGTGATTAGCGGTTCCGCTTCGATCATTGCAGTGACGGCATCCGAAAACAATTCTCTGTCAACCGCTAAGGCACCGCCGGCGGGGACCTTATTTGCATCTGCCGCTGCCAGGATAACAGAATTGCAGCGGCGCATTTCTTCATGCAATAACCCGACAGCATTATTCTCCGCATCGTCGGAGCGGAAGGAATTCGAACAGACCAGTTCTGCCAAACCTTCCGTTTCATGGGCATCGGTTTTGGTCTTTGGGCGCATTTCGTGCAGGATAACTGGAACGCCAGCGCGGGCTGCTTGCCAGGCGGCTTCGCTACCCGCAAGACCGCCACCGATTACATGCAGAGGGCCAATTTGTTTCGTCATACTAAAAGCCTGATTTAAAGCTGTTGGCTAAAGTTTGCTGCTTTCACGCAGCTTTGCGTTTACGGCCCGTTTTCTTTTTGATCGGGATTTTCCGCTTGGGCGCTTCGACTTTGATTTTCGATTTACCTAAAAGTGATTTTAGATAAGTTGCGGTATGGCTTTTCCTCGCTTTCGCGACCAATTCCGGCGTTCCCATGGCCACCACGCGACCGCCGCCATCTCCGCCTTCCGGTCCCAAATCGATAATCCAGTCGGCCGTTTTGACGACTTCCAGATTGTGCTCAATCACAACGACCGTGTTGCCGGTATCGACGAGCGCGTGCAGTACCTCAAGCAGTTTACGAACGTCCTCAAAATGCAGACCGGTGGTCGGTTCGTCCAATATGTAAAAGGTTTTTCCGGTGGCGCGTTTGGAAAGTTCCTTTGCTAACTTTACCCGCTGCGCTTCGCCACCTGACAATGTCGTGGCTTGCTGACCGACATGGATATAACCAAGACCGACCCGCTGCAGGGTGACTAACTTGTCGCGAATTGCCGGTACCGCTTTGAAGAATTCCGCAGCTTCGTCGACGGTCATATCCAGAACGTCGGCAATCGATTTATCGCGGAACTTTATTTCCAGAGTTTCGCGATTGTAGCGGCGGCCATGGCAGACATCGCACTGAACATAAATATCCGGCAGGAAGTGCATTTCGATTTTGATCAAACCGTCGCCTTGACAAGCTTCGCAGCGTCCGCCTTTGACGTTGAAGGAAAATCGCCCGGGTTTGTAGCCGCGCGCACCTGCCTCCGGTAAGCCGGCAAACCAATCGCGGATCGGGGTAAAGGCGCCGGTATAGGTCGCTGGGTTCGAACGCGGTGTGCGACCAATCGGTGACTGGTCGATATCGACAACTTTGTCGAGATATTGCAATCCATCGATGCTGTCGAAATCACCCGGCTGCGCACGGGCCCCATTCAAGAACCGCGCTAGAGCTTTATAGAGCGTCTCGACGATCAGGGTCGATTTGCCACTGCCGCTGACGCCGGTAATGCAAGTCAAGGTGCCGATGGGAATATTCACCGATACATTATCCAAATTGTGCTCGCTTGCACCATGGATGGCGAGAACCTGACCCTCCCGTCCGCTACGCCGGCTTTGCGGCAGGGGGATCTGTTTCATGCCGGTCAAATATTGACCGGTCAAACTGGCGGGGTTTGCCATCACTTGTTTTGGCGTTCCTTTGGCAACGATTTCACCGCCATGTCGTCCGGCTGCCGGTCCCATGTCGATGACAAAATCGGCGGTGGTGATAGCCTCTTCATCATGTTCCACCACAATGACCGTGTTACCCAGGTCGCGCAGACGGATCAAAGTTTGCAGCAGTCGTTCATTGTCCCGTTGATGAAGACCGATCGATGGTTCGTCGAGGACATATAGTACGCCCGTAAGGCCGGAACCGATTTGACTAGCCAAACGGATGCGCTGGCTTTCGCCACCCGACAAAGTGCCGGAATTGCGTGACATGGTGAGATATTCCAAACCGACATTTACTAGGAATCCAAGTCGTTCGTTAATTTCCCGCAAGACGCGCTCGGCAATCTCGTTCTGCTTGGTGTCCATGTGGTTATGTAGATCGGCAAACCAGTCGCGAGCCCGCAGGATCGACATTTCCGCGACTTCACTGACATGCAGCTTGGCAATCTTGACGGCCAAGGCTTCAGGTTTCAGTCGATAGCCATTGCATTTGGCGCATTCGGTGATGCTTTGGAAGCGCTCCATTTCCTCCCGCACCCAGGCACTATCGGTTTCACGGAAACGGCGTTCCAAATTCGGCATCACCCCTTCGAACGGTTTTTTTGTTTTGTAGGAACGAAGACCGTCGTCATAGGTCATTTCAATAGGCGTTTTACCGGAGCCATACAAAATCGCCTTCCGCACTTTCTCCGGCAGGTGTTTCCACGGTGTCGACAAATCGGCTTTGTAATGACGCGCGATGCTTTCCAAAGTTTGCATATAATAGGGACTGGTAGTTTTCGACCAAGGCACTATGACGCCTTTTCCAAGCGGCAGTTCCCCGTTCTGCACGATCAGATCAGGATCGAAATAAAGCTCCACCCCTAGACCATCGCAGGCCGGGCAAGCGCCGAAGGGGTTATTGAAGGAAAACAACCGGGGCTCGATCTCTTCGATCGTAAAACCGGAGACCGGGCAGGCGAACTTTGCCGAAAATATTGTGCGTTTGCCATCATCGGCATTCTCCGCCATAGCAATGCCATCGGCGAGCTCGAGCGCGATCTCCAAACTGTCGGCAAGCCGACTTTCAATCCCTTTTCGTAAAACAATGCGGTCCACGACCACATCAATTTCATGCTTCAGTTTTTTATTGAGCGCCGGTACATCGGCAATCTCATAAAGTTCACCGTCGACCTTGACCCGCTGAAATCCGCGTTTCATCAATTCTGCAAATTCCTTGCGATATTCGCCTTTGCGTCCCCGCACAATGGGCGCCAGTAAATAGAGACGGGTGCCATCTTCCATCGTCATCAGGCGATCGACCATTTGGCTTATTGTTTGACTGACGATAGGCAATCCGGTCGTCGGGGAATATGGAATGCCGACCCGGGCCCATAATAGCCGCATATAATCGTATATCTCCGTCACCGTCCCGACAGTAGATCGAGGGTTGCGGCTGGTGGTCTTTTGCTCAATGGAAATCGCCGGCGACAAGCCTTCGATGTGATCGACATCGGGCTTCTGCATCAGCTCCAAAAATTGCCGCGCATAGGCAGACAGGCTTTCCACATAGCGGCGCTGTCCTTCTGCGTAAATCGTATCGAAGGCAAGGCTCGATTTTCCGCTGCCCGACAAACCGGTAATGACTACCAGCTTATCCCGTGGCAGTTCCACGTTAATGTTCTTGAGGTTATGTTCGCGGGCACCACGGATGGAAATATGCGTCTGCATTGGTCTTATTGTGCTTTCATACGGAGGACAGAAGCCATATTTAGGCCTTGTCAGACAGTCAATCAAGTTGGCAATTTATTTGGAACATTAATAGAACATTTGCATTGACGTCAAAGGCGGATTAAAAAGCCAATAGGAACAAACCACTAAATCCGTCTGGTGTCCGTTTGGTTGGACGACTATGATCGGCGAAGACGAATCACATACGATAGAGAAGGTTGAATAGAACATGGCCGGTAGTGTCAATAAAGTCATTTTAATAGGAAACCTCGGACGCGATCCGGAAGTGCGCAGCATGCAAAATGGCGGTCAAATCGTCCATTTGAACATCGCCACATCAGAAAACTGGAAAGACCGGGAAAGTGGGGAACGGCGGGAAAAGACCGAATGGCACCGCGTCGTTATTTTCAACGAGAATCTCGGCAAGATTGCCCAGCAATATTTGCACAAAGGGTCGAAAGTCTATTTGGAAGGCCAGCTGCAAACGCGCAAATGGACCGACAATTCCGGGGTGGAGAAGTACACCACTGAAGTGGTTTTGCAACGTTATCGCGGTGAACTCACCATGCTGGATAGTCGTAATCAAGATGGCGGCGGCTTCGGCGGTGGTGGCGGCGGGGGCGGAGGCGGCTTCTCCAATGATGCTGGCGGCTATGACAGCAGTCCCTCGGGCGGGGGCGATTTAGATGATGAGATTCCGTTTTAGGATGATCAAGTAGATGTCCTACGACACCATTCTTTTTGATGAGAATGAGAATACGGCTCGGATCACCTTGAACCGGCCGGATGCGCTGAACGCTATTTCACCGATCATGATCGCTGAATTGAACGACGCGTTTGATCGTTTGGACCTGCGAGAAGATTTGCGTGCCCTTGTCATCACTGGCACGGGGCGCGCGTTCTGTGCCGGTTCGGATTTGAAATCGTCGTGGCAACGATCGTCGGGCGAAACACCAGCGCGTGCCAACGAAATATATCTAAAGTCGTTAGGTGAGATCCTGTGTCGGATCGAAAAGTTTCCTTGTCCGGTAATTGCCGCAGTAAACGGATTGGCCTTGGCGGGCGGTTTGGAACTGGTTCTATGCTGCGACTTGGTCATCGCCTCCGACGCCGCCAGGATTGGTGATGCGCATGCTAATTACGGATTGGTCCCAGGTGGCGGCAGCTCGGTTCGGCTGCCGCGTAAGGTCGGCCCGATGCGGGCGAAATATCTTCTTTACACCGCGGAGTTCTTGCCGGCGGCAACATTGGTAGAATGGGGATTAGTGTTGGAAGCAGTGCCGGCAGATCAGCTTATGGATGCGGTCGAAAAACTGATTGCAAAGCTAAGCGTAAAAAGCCCACTGGGCCTGCGTCGGATGAAAAAAATGATTGACGACGGTTTGGAACAATCGACCGAAACCGCCTTGCGGTATGAGCTTGCGATCAATGCCGATCACGCAGAAAGCTATGATCGGCAAGAGGGCTTGGCCGCTTTTGCCGAAAAACGCCGCCCCGAATTTAAGGGACGATAGATACTTATAACAGAAACCCAACCGGTGCTCCGGTTTCGCTGGAGCCATAGAAATTCCTGATATTAGGAATAATGGTCTCCAACACACTGTCATTGTCAATACCGAACCAGCGGGCCATTTCTGCCGTGTAGCTGTCCACGGACGTCGTCGGGATTAATCGTCCGCGGCCGACATCCAGTTGATTGAGAACAGGGTCCAACGTAACTGGGTATTGACCAAAAATATTGCCGCCGTCAACGCTGCCGCCCATGACAATATGATTGCCGCCCCAGGCATGATCACTCCCTTCATTACTATTGGCATTCAACGTGCGGGCAAAGTCCGATGCGGTATATGTCACAACATCATTTTCGACCCCTAATTCAACAAGGGCCGTGTAAAAGGCTTTTAAAGCGCTGCCTACCTGGGGAAGCAAAGCTGCCTGAATTCCGATCAGGCCAGCGTGATTGTCCCAGCCCCCGCGTGAGGCGAAAAATACCTGGCGGGTCTGCTCAAGTTCTGTTCGCGCGCCGATGGCAAGGGCAACCTGCAACAATTGTTGGCCCAGAGAAGTCGATTTTAAATCCGTTACAGTCGCGCCGGATAATTGCTCTTCAATTTCGCTGGTTGCGTTGTTGTAGCTGTCCGCTGCATCGATTGCCCCAGCCCGGAATTTCCTATGCGTCGACTTAAATAGGTTTGTATAATTTTGCTGCAAAAAACTATCGGTTGTTTCCGTGAGAATGAGATCCTGCTCACTGCCGCCACCGTAACCGTTCAAGATTTGCGCGCCGTTTTTATCATCGACGACATAGGGGATGATCTGGTCCCCGGTCTGTAGAATATTCAACCGGTCGATCGCGATATTCATGGAAATCGCTTCGTTCTGGTTAACCGTGTCGCTGAGGATATCCGCCATGCGGCCAAGCCAGCCGGTAATTTCGGTTCGCGACTGCGGTGTTGAGGTTTGCCAGTGCCGTTGTTGATCGCTGTGGGAATAGAGACCCAATGGAAGCCGAGCGGAATTGCCATAGGTGCTATAGTCCACAGGCTCAATCAGTGACCCAACATTCGCTACAAATGCCAGATTGCCGTCATTATAAAGGTCGACCAAATCGCCTAGACCGGGATGCAAGTTAAAAACACGACCTCCTTCAAGCGGATTATTAATCGAATGAAGACCAGCTTCCGGTAAGGCGAGGGTACTGCGGGCGGTCACATAATCGGCGTACTCGTCCGGTTCGCCGGGTACTAGCACATTATAGGTGTCAATCCCACCAAACAAAAAAATGCAGACCAACGCTTTATATCCGGAGACGTCAATGGCCGCCGCCGCAGAGCGTGTGAGACTGAGGTTCAACAGAGTGGAAAGGGCGGCTGATTGTGTCAGCGCCGCGCATCCGGTGCCAAGACCGTAGAGGAATTGGCGACGCGATGGTAGATGGAAATGTTGGTTGTGTTTGGTCATCATCTGTCTCCAGGCGAGAAAAGGTAAATATTTTTCTGCTCAGTCCTATTCGTGAATGGCACAGTCCGGGGCAGTGAGCGTGGCTAATATCGCGCCTTCCGCTCGGGTAACTGGGTTTGTTGTTTTGGCTTCCAGGATTGCGACCAGGGCATCTCGACTGGCGTCTGACATATTGCCGCGACAAAGGAGCAAGTCGAGATGCTGCACCAAATCGGCCGGATCGTCGGCCTTGGCGATTTCATCTTGGAAATTCAGCAGCACGTCATATTCATAACTGCCATATGGTGAACCGTCTTTGGCGAAATAGCGTCGGTAACTATAGTCGATTTGCTGATTGTAAACGTTGCTGCGGAAACGGTTAGCTAGTCTGTTCAACGCGACAGCCGTCATGATTTGAAACTCAGGTGCATAAATTGTGCGGTTTGGTACTCGAGTTTTTGGCCGATAATCTTGTAGTTCTCCTCCAGGCACATGTTCTGGCAGGTAGAAGTTGAAAATACTTGGGGAACGATATGGCCACTGATTTAAATCATCACGATAATAAGTCGGCACAAACGTATAATCGTGGATTTCAAATTCACCGACGGTGTTTCTGACCATGGCGGTTGGGTCGAAAGCGCGCAAAAAGGCAGCATAACGGATAACCGGCTCCTGCAACCGGCTATGTTCGGTGCCGCCACTGGATAATGCGATGGTCAACTTCTTACGATTGATACTAAAGCTGTAGGCGTTGACCGCTTCCGAGTTCAAAAGGACTGCCTTTATCACCGCTTCGAAGTCACCGCGGACACCGTTACCGTTATCCGCAAACGCGGCCGCCACAGCACCGATATACCGACTTGATGGGTTTGACTTGACGAACCGTTGTATCAAAAGCCGAGCGATGAAGGGCCCGGTGTTGGGATGATTGAATAGATTATCCAGCGCATCGGAGAGATCTTGATCCGCGCTTTGTCCAGCCGGCAAGACGGTTCCATTGTGCAAGAATTTCTCGTCGCTATCATGCCAATCTGCTACCATTGTCATTGGATCGTGCAAGTTCGTCCCGGCGGAGCCGGCATAATCGAGGCCGGTAAAAACCCGTGAAAATGTGATGATATCATCGTTGTCGTAAGACGGAATCGGGTCTTTGAATTTGTCTACTTTGTAATCGCCATTATTCTTTATGTCATAGAGCCCAATTGACATCAGCTGCTGGACTTCGCGTCCATAATTTTCGTCCGGATAGGTGCCCTTGATCAGGTCGGCTTTTTTATTTTTGAGATGGCTTAAAAATATACCCATGATTGGATGACGGGAAACATCTTCCAATAATGTTCGGTAGTTGCCGACGGTGTTACGTCCCAGCATGTCGTAATAATCGACGACACCCAGATATTGAGGTTTGCCGGACTTATCAAAGGCTCGGCTGTTAAAAGTGCCGTTAAAATCATTCACAACAAAAATCTGCATTAACGCCCAAGCCATGCGCTGACGTAATTGATCGGGCGCCTTCAGCGCCGCGTGCCACCAGGCAAATTGCCTGTAATTGGAGGTCGAAATACCTTCCGTAATTGGTGTCGGCCAGGCATCATAATCGATCATGTTCGTGGCGATTTCGTGATGGTTTGAAAAGTCCATCGCCAACTGTCCATCGATCCATTTTTCAAATGCCGCCGTCGCGCCCATCGTTTCGATGTCTGTCGATAGGATTTCAATATCGGTTTTGGTCGGCCCGAAAGTGGCACGGGACAAAAACTGCGCTGCCCGAATGTCGGCTTCAACAGCGTCGAATTGCTGTTTGCTTTCGACTGAAAAGGTGCCGGCGGCGGTAAACGAAGGCGCGGCGATCGCCAAACCCAATGCGACGCCAAAAATCTTCACCAATCGGTGAAGTTTGGTCTGTCGTTGTCCTGCGTGAATATTCATTACCCATCCCCTAGTAATTACCTAGTTCTTATAATTATATAGAGAAAATAAGTTCGATGACAAATATTTTTGCCCAAAAAACGCTAGATATTTTAGATAAATGAGAATAAGTTCTGGTGGATATTTAGAGTATTGTTCTAATTTTGGTTGATCGGTCTTTATTATACTATAAATCCTAAATCTGTTCGTTGTTTGATTTTGGAAATTGACTGATTGCATGACCCGGTATTTATCCGCTAAATAGTCAGTAGCGAGATAGGAGTACGATTTTATGGCCGAGACAATGCATGAAATGGGTTTTGCAGACCCGGTAGATCATCCGATCGATTATTTGCGACGGATAACCGATTATTACCTGACGCTTGGATATGATAATCCGTATCGATGGGCGCATTACGCTGATGTGCCTTTTGCGGCCATGAACAAACCGGTTAGCCAGTCCCATGTTGCTTTGGTGACGACCGCGGCACCTTATCAACCGGGGCATGGCGATCAGGGTCCGGGCGCCGCTTATAATGCGGCAGCAAAATTCTATCGGGTATACACTGGATCAACGGATAACGAACACGATCTGAAAATTTCTCATTTAGGTTACGACCGTAGCCACACCACAGCGGAGGATATTAATACATACTTCCCGCTCGCCGCGATGAAACAAGCGGTTTTAGATGGCAGGATTGGCGAATTGGCACCGCGTTTTTTCGGAACGCCAACCAATCGCAGTCAAGTCGCAACGATCGAGCAGGATTGCGCCGAAATCCTGGCCGGTTGTCGCGAAGACGGCGTGGAAGCCGCAATTATCGTTGCGAATTGACCTGTTTGTCACCAAACCGTGAGTTTGGTTGCCAGACATTTGGAAGCAAACGGTATCCCCACCGTGGTAATGGGCTGCGCCAAAGACATTGTTGAACGCGCCGGCGTCCCACGTTTTTTGTTCAGCGATTTTCCGTTGGGTAATTCAGCCGGGCGGCCAAACGATCTGGCGTCACAAACCCTCACGCTGAATTTTGCTTTGCAGTTATTAAACAACGCCACTGGACCGCGAACGACAATGCAGTCGCCCTTGCGGTGGGCAGAAGATGCAGTTTGGAAAGAGGATTTCTATAATCTAGACAAGCTTCCAGCTGAAGAAGTTGCACGCCGGCGGTTGGAATTCGATGAGATCAAGCGGGTCGCGAAGGCCAAGCGAGATGCAGCGAAAGCAGGCTAAATTTTGTCTAATGGGGTCAAGGTACGCGTTATATCATCTTCATTGATTTCATTGTCGCCTTCCTGCAACGGCGTATATATCGTCGCACCAACGACCAAGTTATTGTCGGTCCGACTGTCATATACGGGTAGAATGATGCGCTCGCCGATGCCCGGTCGTTTGATGCCTTGCAGATAAACCCGGCCATATGAATGACCAATACCTGGTGCTTCAACAACCTGTAAATATTGTTGTGTTACTAATTTGAGACCCCCACAATCGATAAAGTCTTCCAGCTGTTTTCCGACAATGTTGATATTATAGCGGGCAAGAATTTCTTCGCCAGCCAAGCGACATCTGAACCGATCGCTGGCGTCGACCCGTTCGTATATCCAAATATATGGCAGGACAGTTCGTATTTGAGTAGGATCGACGTCCTGCCTGGACGGAATCAGTTCATCACCTCGCACTTTCTGCCAATAATCAAAGAGTTCAACAATTTTGTGGTCAACAATCTTCGGCAAGTGACTGATAATAGAAAGCATGTTTACTGGCCTGCGGGAGATAATACGAAATAAATTTTGCAAAATGGATTGAAGGAAATACTTAAATCGAGATCATGATTAGCACGATCTGGTCAATTGTTCCAAGGCTTGAAGAAACTGAGAGCGATCACGTTTACTGAAGTTAGGGTTATAGCCCTTGATTTCGCCAGCATCGCGTAATTGGGCGTTTAGATCGCGCATAGCTAAGGCGTTGCCGATATTATTTTCGGTAAACGGCTTGCCATTGTGGCCTAAGGCAGCAGCTTGAAGTCGCAAGGTGCGGCTTGCCAATGGAATATCACTGGTAATCACGATATCACCAGGCTCAACATTATCGACAATCCAGTCGTCAGCGGCATCGGCACCTTCGCTAACAATGATCCGTTCAACGAGAGGGCTTTCTGGTAAGCGCATCCAACTATTGGCGACAAAAACGATTGTAAGCGCGCGCCGCTCAGCGACCCGCAATACTTCTTCTTTGACCGGGCAGGCGTCGGCGTCGACATATATTCTCAAATTTGGCGTCCCTTGTGCCAGATTCCATTTAAGTTCGTCTAACCTCGCCCAAAGTCTGCTGTCGAGCAAGTCGAATTTTACACTGGAAAGCTGCGAATTTCCGATGAAAATTCAGGTCATCACACAATCCAAATTTAGTCGAAAAACCAGCTGCAATTCATTGCTGTTTCGTCGTAAAAATGCTAAGAATCGAGATGAATTGTTTCATGCGTTTTTGGACCATATTTCACCCTCTTATCAAAGGCCACTTCGGACCGGAAGCCGGGTTCGGAACTGCCGTTCACAGGATTAAGTTTTGACAGAAGATACGCCGACACCACCTGGTTCGGGTGAAGTTTTGGGGCATATTTCCATTGAAGAGGAGATGCGTTCATCCTACCTCGATTATGCGATGAGCGTGATTGTGTCCAGGGCCTTGCCGGATGCGCGCGATGGTCTAAAGCCCGTGCATCGTCGTATCCTTTTTGCGATGCGCGAAAGCGGTTACACATCGGATAAACCTTATCGGAAATCCGCCCGCATTGTCGGTGACGTGATGGGTAAATATCACCCCCATGGCGATCAGGCGATTTATGATGCAATGGTGCGGATGGCGCAGGTTTTCTCTATGCGCTTACCGTTACTTGACGGCCAGGGCAACTTTGGCTCTATGGACGGCGATCCGCCGGCTGCCATGCGCTACACCGAAATCCGCATGGACAAACCGGCCGAAGCGTTGTTGGAAGACATCGACAAAGACACCGTTGATTTTCAGGATAACTACGACGGCACAACGCCGGAGCCGGTCGTTCTGCCAGCGCGGATTCCAAATTTATTGGTGAATGGTGCGACCGGCATCGCGGTGGGTATGGCGACCAATATCCCGCCGCATAATCTCGGGGAAGTTGTCGACGGCTGTTTGATGTATCTCGAAAATTCCGGGGTTTCTGTTGACGACCTGATGAATGTGATTCATGGACCAGATTTCCCGACTGGGGCACTGATTTTGGGCCGATCCGGTATTCGTTCCGCTTTTCACACCGGTCGCGGTTCTGTCATTATGCGCGCCCGTTGCCACATTGAGGAAATTCGTAAAGACCGCGAAGCGATAATCGTCACGGAAATTCCATACCAAGTAAACAAAGCGAATATGATCGAAAAAATCGCTGAGTATGTGCGGTCGAAACGGATTGAAGGTATCTCCGATTTACGGGACGAAAGCGATCGCCAGGGCTTGCGTGTCGTAATCGAATTGAAGCGCGATGCTATTGCGGATGTGGTGTTGAACCAACTTTATCGCTACAGCCAGCTGCAAACTAGTTTTGGCGTGAATATGTTAGCCTTGAACAAAGGCAAACCAGAATTGCTGAATTTGCGGGAACTCGTCGAAGCGTTTGTCGAGTTCCGCGAAGAAGTCGTCACCCGGCGGACCAGATACTTGCTGGGACGGGCCAGAGAACGGGCCCATATTCTTGTCGGCCTGGTCTTGGCGGTCGCCAATATTGATGAAGTGATCGCGCTTATTCGTAGCGCTCCCGACCCAGCAACGGCGCGGCAACGATTAATTGATCGTGACTGGCCCGCGAAAGAAGTTGAAGACATCATTCAAATTATCGACGAGCCTGGACACAAGGTCATAGACGGTACCTACAAATTGTCTGAGACTCAGGCAAGAGCGATCTTGGAATTACGTCTGCAACGATTGACAGCGCTGGGTCGTGATGAGATCGAGAACGAACTAAAACAGATTTCTGATCAAATTGTCGACTATTTGGACATTCTGCGCTCGAAAGATCGTTTGCATGCGATTGTTCGCGATGAACTTCTTGAAGTGAAGGAAAAATTCGCGACCCCACGCCGGTCTGAAATTACCGAAGCCGAACACGAACATGATGAAGAAGATCTGATCCAACGGGAGGACATGGTGGTGACGGTGTCCCACAAGGGTTACGTCAAGCGCGTGCCACTTTCGACCTATCGTACGCAACGCCGGGGCGGTAAGGGTCGGGCCGGGATGTCGACCCGGGATGAAGATTTCGTCGACAAAGTGTTTGTACTGAATACTCACACGCCGGTGTTGTTTTTCTCGTCTTTGGGGCAGGTCTACAAATTGAAGGTCTATCGTCTGCCGATCGGTACGCCGCAAGCACGTGGCAAAGCGATAGTCAATTTACTGCCACTGAAGGACGGTGAAACCATTCATACTATTATGCCGTTGCCGGAGGATGAGAGCGAATGGGAACAATTATTCGTCATGTTCGCAACGGCCAGCGGTTATGTCCGGCGCAATGCTTTAGGCGATTTCAGCTATGTACCATCAAACGGCAAAATTGCAATGAAGCTCGAAGATGGTGACAAAATTGTCGGGGTTCGGATTTGCGGAGATCAAGATGATGTGTTGCTGGCGGCCAATGGCGGAAAGTGTATCCGCTTTCCGGTTATTGATGTTCGCGTCTTCAAAGGTCGTGGCTCGACCGGCGTTCGCGGCATCCGACTAAATAAAAAAGATCGGGTTATATCCATGTCGGTCCTGCGGCATGCTGAGATCGAAGTCGCCGAAAGGGATGCCTATCTGAGATGGGCAAATGCACTACGCCGGTCAATCAGTGCCGATGCTGTCGGCGAAGATAATGAACTACCTTCAAAGCCGGCAAACGCGGACGAATTGGCCGCGAACGAGCAATTTATCCTGTCAATCACCGAAAATGGCTATGGCAAGCGGACATCCGCCTATGAATATCGCATCGCCGGTCGTGGTGGGCAGGGTATCATCAGCATCGAAACCTCGGCGCGCAATGGTCAGGTTGTCAGCACTTCGCCGGTCGAGGATGACGACGAAATTGTCTTGGTGACGAATGCTGGTCAACTTATTCGGTGTCCGGTGCATGACATTCGAATTGCCGGGCGCAATACCCAAGGCGTCACACTTTTCAACACAGATGAGGACGAACAAGTTGTTGCGGTAGCACGCCTATCCGACCTGCACGGCGACGACACTGACGATGATGCGGTCGAAGAGGCGGGTGAAGGCGTGGCGGACGGCACTTAAGATAATGTCAAATTGAAATTCGCTGGCGAAAAATTAATTTTGCGGATAGTCGGTGTTTTCCACACTTCCATATGGACATGATGCGTTGCAGCGAATAATACTCCTGCTTCTGCGAGCAGATGATCTGGATGGTCGGTGTATTGTTCATCTTGATCAGAAAACTTTGGGAAGGAGCAGCTAGTGGGTAAGCAGCGTATTGGCCTTTATCCGGGAACCTTTGATCCCATTACGTTGGGACATGTGGATATCATTTCCCGTGCCGCGAAAGTTGTTGACAAACTTGTCATCGGCGTCGCCATAAACAAAGACAAAGGGCCGTTATTCGATCTCGAAGAGCGCGTTGCCATGGTCCGAAAAGCACTTTCCGAAGTTGACGCCAATGGCTGCGAATTCGAAGTCGAGTCTTATGATAATTTGTTAATGCATTTTGCCACCGAAGTAGATGCCAGCGTGATCGTGCGTGGATTGCGCGCGGTATCGGACTTTGACTATGAATTCCAGATGGTTGGCATGAACAATCGCCTGAACCAGGAAGTTCAGACAATATTCTTAATGGCAACAGACAAGTTCCAATTTATCGCGTCGCGACTGGTAAAAGAAATAGCTCGCCTCGGCGGCGACGTATCCCACTTCGTATCCGCAAGTGTGGCAGTGCAACTATATGAGAAATATGGCGTTGCTGATGCGGATATCGTAAAAAGCAATTATGTTGGTTAATTTATAATAGAATGGAGATCACAATGAGTGAAAGCCTACATATGGAACTGAAAGACGGCCTGGTTGTGATCGACCTACGCCCGGATCTGGCGCCTAATCATGTTGCGCGCATCAAAGAACTAGCTCAACAAGGTTTTTATGACGGCATTGTTTTTCATCGGGTTATCGAGGGTTTCATGGCCCAAGGCGGTGATCCGACCGGCACCGGCACTGGTGGCAGCGGTCAAAATCTCGCAGCTGAATTTTCTGACGTTAATCACGTTCGCGGCACGTGTTCTATGGCAAGGGCACAAAATCCCGACAGCGCGGATAGTCAGTTCTTTATTTGCTTCCAGGATTCCAGTTTCCTCAATGGACAGTATACCATTTGGGGGCAAGTGAGAGATGGCATGGAACATGTCGACAATATCAAGCGCGGCGAACCGGTCCCGGATCCTGACAAAATCATCAGCCTGAAAGTTGTGAGTGAGGAATAATAGGATGTTGGCACGCTTTACAGCTTTTGCAGTTTTATTCCTTTTGTTTGGGGCGATCAGCTCTGCGCAGGCGGCGGGCGATCTTGAAAACACTCTCTATCTTGATCTGAAAGACGGTCGTGTGGTGATCGAAATGCGCCCCGATGTGGCACCCAAACATGTTGCCAGGATCAAAGCGCTGACCCGCGAGGGATTTTATGACGGGATTGTCTTTCATCGGGTTATCGCTGGCTTTATGGCGCAAACCGGCGATCCGACGGGCACCGGAAGTGGTGGTTCCGGGAAAAATCTGGAGGCTGAGTTCTCTAGCGAACCACACTTACGCGGGACATTGTCTATGGCCCGTGCCCGCAATCCGAATAGCGCCGATAGCCAATTTTTTATCGTCTTCAAATCCGCTGCTCATCTAAATGGGCAATACACAGTTTGGGGTCAAGTCGTGTCCGGTATGGAATTTGTCGATAACATCAAAAAAGGTGCCGGCGGCAGCGGTATGGTCGATAATCCGGACAAAATTGTCCGCATGCAAGTCGCCGCCGACGCAAAATAGACGACGACGCCTAAATACCCGTCCGAAGTTAGGTTTGGCACATGCATATTAGCGCCTTCGACTTCGAGCTTCCGAACGAGTTGATTGCGACGCGTCCGGCAGTGCCGCGTGATAGCGCCAGGTTACTTAGAATTGATCATTGTGGGCGAGGCGACTACCACGCCCGGGACCTGCCAACGCTGCTGCAGCCAGGGGATCTATTGGTCTGCAACGACACCAAGGTCGTTCCTGCGCAGTTGACAGGTCGGCGTGGCGAAAACCGCGTCGAAGTAACATTGCACCGAAATGACGGGCCTGGCCGATGGCGGGCTTTTGCCAAGCCGGCGAAGCGGCTGAGGATTGACGACTGCGTTGTATTTTCCGATGATTTCAGCGCGATTATCACGGCCAAGGATGGCGGTGAAGTTGCCTTGGATTTCGATATTTCAGATCAGGCATTGCGCATTCAACTCGAAAAACATGGGACAATGCCGCTGCCGCCATACATCCGTAAGCTTCGCGATGTCGATGACCGTGACCTCACCGACTACCAAACAGCCTTTGCGGACAAAGAAGGCGCTGTCGCGGCGCCAACCGCCGGCCTGCATTTCACGCCGAACCTCTTATCCGCGTTGGATGAACGCGGCATTGATCGGGCAATCGTCACTTTACATGTTGGCGCCGGAACATATCTGCCGATGAAAGCCGAAAACACTGAAGAGCACAAAATGCATGCCGAATGGGGTGAGATCTCGGTCGCAACAGCGCAAAAGATAAACGATACCCGCGAGGCCGGCGGTCGCATTGTCGCGATTGGCACGACGAGCTTAAGACTACTGGAATCTGCGGTCGACCGAGACGGCAAAGTGATGCCGTATAACGCGGAGACAGATATCTTTATTACACCAGGCTATCAATTTCGCGTGGTCGACGTTTTGTTGACAAACTTCCACTTGCCGAAATCGACATTGTTCATGCTTGTTAGCGCTTTTGTCGGTTTGGAACGAATGCATGCGGCTTACGATTACGCAAAATCCGCCGATTACCGATTTTATTCATATGGCGATTGCTGTTTGTTGTTTCCAGGAGGGCGAACCGAATGAGTATCGAATTCGATCTCATCGCTAAGGATGGGGCGGCCCGCCGCGGCCGTCTACGCACCGCCCATGGTACAGTCGAAACGCCGGCATTTATGACCGTTGGTACAGCTGGCGCCGTGAAGGGCATGACTGCGGATGCGGTGCGCGAAACTGGTGGTGAAATCATTTTGGGCAATACCTATCATTTAATGCTGCGCCCAGGTGCGGAGCGCATTTCGCAACTCGGCGGCCTGCATGAATTTACCGATTGGCGCGGTCCAATCTTAACCGATTCTGGTGGATTTCAGGTCATGTCGTTGTCAGCCCTGCGCAAACTGACCGAAGATGGGGTTTCCTTCCGCTCGCACATTGACGGGGTGAAATATCATCTGAGCCCAGAACGAAGCATGGAAATTCAAAATCTCCTCGACAGCAATATTACTATGGCTTTGGATGAATGCACGCCCTATCCGGTTGAGAAAATTGCGGCGGCAACTTCCATGCAAATGTCGATGCGCTGGGCCGAACGGTGCCGCGCGGCCTTTGTCGACCGGGACGGTTATGGATTGTTCGGCATCCAACAAGGCAGCGTGTCTAAAGATTTACGCGCAGAATCGGCATCAGCGCTGACGAACATCGGCTTTGATGGTTATGCAATCGGTGGCTTGGCGGTAGGTGAGGGGCAGGAGGTGATGTTTGAGGTTCTGGATTATGCCTGCGACATGCTGCCAGTTGACAGGCCCCGTTACCTGATGGGCGTCGGCCGGCCGGACGATCTAGTCGGTTCCGTGGCGCGGGGTATCGACATGTTCGATTGTGTGATGCCAACCCGGTCCGGCCGCACCGGCAAGGCCTTTACGAAGTTTGGCGATATCAATATTCGCAATGCCCGCCATCAGGATGATCCCCGGCCGATCCAGGATGATTGTCGGTGTCCGGCTTGTCAAAAACATAGTCGCGCCTATCTGCATCATTTGTTCAAAGCCAAAGAAATGCTCGGTCCGATGTTATTGACTTGGCACAATTTGACCTATTATCAGGATCTGATGGAGACGATGCGGTTGGCAATTGAAGTTAGTAAATTCGCTGAATTTCAGAAAGATTTCCATGCCAAACAGGATGAAGGCGACATTGCGCCGATTTGATTGAAATTTGTCGCCCTTTCCTATTGACCGCAAGGCCAGAGCGGCATAAGTTCCGCCCGCGTTGCCATTCGGCACCGACGCAATACGTGAGGGCCCATAGCTCAGCTGGTAGAGCAATTGACTTTTAATCAATAGGTCACAGGTTCGAACCCTGTTGGGCTCACCAATAAGCCCCCGAAATCATTACGGTTTCGGGGGCTTGTTATTTTGCTCTCTTGGCTCGATTAGAAGGTGAAAGTTAGCCCTGCCATGGGGCCGCTAAACTGAACATCCCAGACAAATCCGCCTTCCTCGTAATCAATTTCCAAATGCCGGTAACCGGCACTGATCGCGATCGTTTCGTTGATTTGATAACTAATTGAAGCCAGAATTTCCCAGCTTGAGTCTGATCCGGCACCAAAACCGCCGACGGTTCCCATCAATCGGGCTGAAAAATCGTCGGAAAATGGAACAATCGCACGAACACCGACCGTCGGATCAAGCCAGGATTCGCCACCATGGAGTGAACGTCCCGCAGCTATGCCCGGCGTTAGATCTATGTCCGTATCGACATCCCAGAACCTCAGGCCGCCCAGGAGTTCCACGCGTACATTCGGCTCGTCCACCACGGCGTAACCGCCCATCATCGTCAATACCAACATCTGCGCATCCATTTCGAAGCCGCTGAATAGGGGACCTGGTGTGCCGTCATCGGTGCTAAGCGATAGATATTGGACATCTCCTATCAAAGAAAATCTATCTTTTCGCGCATCCCCAACAATCATGAGGGCCATGTCGAGATTGTCGAGAACGTCCGAAAAACTTGCATCGACGTCAATCGGATCCACTCTTTCATCAATGCCGACGGCGCCCTTAAGGCCGGTCGCCCAAAGATAGGGCGTAATACGAATGGTCCAGCCTTCGTCTGCTTTTGCGGACTGAATACCTATGCTCGCAATAAACGCAATGATGAGTGCAAACGAAATTCCATATAATTTATTAAACATTTTGATCCTCGGTTAGAATATGGAGGGACGAGATCTATGGTCAGGATAAACCGATAAAGAAGAAAAAACGAAACGTATTTTTGGTGTATCCAAAAATTATTTGCCCAATTTAATTAGGCCATCAAGAGGCTCGCTTTATTTGCCCCATCCGGCCAGCTTCGAAGTCTTCGAACGCAGTGACCAATTCTTCCCGCGTATTCATGACAAAGGGTCCATATCGCGCTACTGGTTCGTTCAGCGGGACACCGGTCAAGAGCAAGAAGCGACCGCCCTCGCCAGCATTGACTTGGAACCGATCGCCAGGTCCGAAAATGGCCAATTGTCCTCGTTCAACAGTATTTTCTTCTGCACCGAACGAAACGGTGCCGTTGAACACATATGCCGCGACATTGTGGTCGGATTGCACGGAAAAATCAGCGCTGCCGCCGGTTTGTACCATCCAGTCCTGTAGCCAAATAGGTGTGTGGGTACCGATTTTTGCACTGACGCCAAACGCTTCGCCGGTGATCACCGTCACCTTGATCTTACCGTCAGGACTATTCGCGATAGGGATTTCGTCTTTTGGCAAATATTGGTATTTCGGCGGCGTCATCTTGTGGCTTGCCGGTAGGTTTACCCAAATTTGAAATCCGTGCGCGGTGGCGCCTTCTTTCACAACGCGCGGTGAAGGCATTTCCGAATGAACGATGCCGGAACCCGCCGTCATCCATTGGACATCACCGGCACTAATAATTTGCGCATCGCCCGCGGTATCTTCATGCAGCTTTTCGCCCTGGAGAATATAAGACACCGTTTCGAAACCGCGATGCGGGTGATCCGGAGCGCCGATGGCTTCGCCCGGACCATAATCCACCGGTCCCAACTCATCCAGCATCAAGAAGGGGTCAACCTGTTCAAGACCATGGGTCGGGAAGGGCCGGCGAACCAGAAATCCGGCGCCTTCTTTTTGCTGATGGGCGGTGATGATTTGGACAACAGATCGTGTGGTCACCATGATGTAGAACTCCAGATTTTGTGGGTTGGGACTTTAACTAATATTTTATTGTTTGGCGACTTGCATCTCGGAGCGGGCTTTCTACAATTCAATCATGTTCCATAAGAAATGGAGGACGCCATGGCGGCCGTGAGCGAGTTTGAATACCGCTACAATATGACCATTAAGACTTTCCCTTCGCATGCGGAACCATCATTCGAAAGCGCGGTCCAACAACAAGAACATTGGGGCGAAAATTGGGGCTGCAGCAACGATGTGGGGCAAATCCGCAAAGTCTTGATGCACCGTCCAGGCGAGGAAATGAGCGTTATTGATCCGTCCATGCGTCTCGAGCATCTCGGGTCATTTGGGGATGCCGAAGGTCAATCTTGGTACTGGCGCGGCGATGTGATCCCGACCCTTGCGGAACAACAAGTACAGCACGATGCCTTGGCTGATCTGTTGCGCCAGGAAGGGGCGGAAGTTGTCTATTTGAACCGTTGTGCGCCCGGCAAACATAAGTCGATCTATACCAGAGATTCTTGCATTGGCGTGAAGGGCGGGGCCATTGTCACCCGCCTGGGCCCAAACGTACGCCGGGGTGAAGAAGCGCCGGTGAGCGAAACGCTTGCCGGTATTGGGATGCCGATCCTGCGCACCATTCACGGTACTGGCTTGATGGAAGGCGGAAGTTTTGTATGGCTAAATTCCAAAACGGCTGTTATCGGACGTTCGAGCCGGGTAAATTCGGAAGGTGCAAAACAGGTCGAAGAGGTATTGAATGCGCAAGGCGTCGATTTATTGTGTGTCGACCTGACCGGCTATCGCCTCCATATCGATGGCGCCCTGGTCATGATCGACGTCGATACGGCGATCATCAATCCGACGCAATTGCCGTTTTGGTTTCTCGAAAAACTCGACGAAATGAACATCCGTACCATAGAAATCAATCCGGGCGACCCCGGTGGTGTCGTAAACTGTATCGCCGTCCGGCCCGGGCGGGTGATCATGCAGACCGGTCTGTCACCGCGCACAGCAGATGAACTAGACAAACTAGGGATCGAGATATTATCCGTCGATTATAGTCGTGTCTATTTAGGTGGCGGTGGTGTGCATTGTTCGACCGCGCCTTTAATTCGCGAAAGCGTCGATTAGTCACGTTTTTGTGGGCTGTCTTGTCAAGCCCGGTAAATGGCGCGATCATCGTCTGAACCAGGATTTTGAACAGGAGTGCGGAAGATGGACGGTATTCTGATTGAGTATTCCTATAGCGGTGATGAGGATATGTGGCGACATGCGGTCGACGCTTTTGTCGGCAACATCGAAGCGGATGATCAGCTGCGTGGGCGGTTTTCCTATCAAATCAAAACTCGTGGTGACGGCACGGAACGGGTCCATATCGGCATGTGGGACAGCGACGAAACGCTCGCCCATTTACAGGCGCAAGAATTTTTCAAAACTTTTGCCGGACAAGTGCAATCCTTCGCCGGAGATAGCTTGATCACGTCACGCTTCCAACATGTTGCCGGGACCCAATGACGTTATAATCTTTCTGGTCAAACGCGCTCCATAAGTCTATATAGCTGCGATGCAAAATTCAGCCGCCAAAGTCGGAATTGTCAGCCTCGGATGTCCGAAGGCGCTGGTCGATTCCGAACGTATCCTGACCAGGCTTCGCGCCGAAGGATACGAGATTTCACCGAACTACGATGCCGCTGATGTGGTATTGGTCAATACCTGTGGGTTTATCGACAGCGCTAAGGAAGAATCTCTGGACGCTATCGGCGAAGCCATGGCAGAGAACGGCCGGGTGATTGTGACCGGTTGCTTGGGTGTCGATGAAGGTCCGATCCGCGAAAGGTTCCCGGATGTGCTGTCGGTGACCGGCCCACATCAATATGAAGCCGTGATGTCGGCGGTGCACGAAGCCGTGCCACCGGCTCATGATCCGTTTCAGGATTTGGTACCACCGGAAGGCATTCGCCTGACGCCACGCCATTATGCGTATTTGAAAATATCCGAAGGTTGCAATAATCGCTGTTCGTTTTGCATTATTCCACAATTGCGCGGTGATCTAGCCAGCCGGCCGATCGATCAGGTGATGCGCGAAGCTGAGCGCCTGGTCAATGCCGGGGTCAAGGAAATCCTCGTCATCTCGCAAGATACCAGCGCTTATGGCCTGGATTTGAAGCATCAATCGGCGATGTGGAAAGGCAGCGAACGACGCACACATATGAACGATCTATGCAACGCCTTGGGTGAGCTGGATGCCTGGATCCGGTTGCACTATGTATACCCGTACCCCCATGTGGATAATGTCATACCGTTGATGGCGGAAGGGAAAATCCTGCCTTATTTGGATATTCCTTTCCAGCATGCCAGCCCAACTGTCCTCAAAGCGATGCGCCGTCCAGCCAATCAGGCAAAAGTACTGGATCGCATCAACAATTGGCGCGACATTTGCCCAGATTTGGTTATTCGATCAACTTTTATCGTTGGTTTTCCAGGTGAAAGCGAAGAGGATTTTGAGTTCCTGCTCAATTGGATGCAGGAAGCGCAATTGGACCGTGTCGGTTGTTTTAAATACGAAGCGGTAGATGGTGCCGTCGCAAATGAGTTAGACGGCGCGGTTCCCGAGGAAGTGAAAGAAGAACGCTGGCATCGTTTCATGGCGACCCAAAAAGGCATCAGCGCCGCCTGTCTGCAGCAGAAAATCGGAAGAGAGTTAGACATCATCATCGATGACGTCGACGACGAAGGCGCGATCGGACGGTCTTATGCGGATGCACCCGATATCGACGGCTGCATCTTTTTGAATGGTGATACCGAGCTCAAACCTGGTGACCTGATCAACGCAAAAATCGTCGAAGCGGACGAATATGATCTTTGGGCAATCCGTCCCTAAATCATTAACTACGTTCTTCAAGCAGCCGCCAAGCCACGTCGGATAGGTTGCGACAGCCGTCCTTTCTTTTGATTGCCTCAGGGGAACTGGCGTTGCCATCTAGGCCTCTTTTGTAGACGCCTTGGACAATAGCGGCGAGCCGATAGAGAGAAAGCACCAAGTAAAACGTCCAATCTGGGATACTGTCGCGACCGGTTAACTCGCAATAGCGGGCGACATATGCTTCTTCCGTCGGAATGCCATAACTCTCGAAATCGATTTTAGTAATGTCGGCACGGGCGGCATCGCTGTAATGATAATTGAGGCAGTTATAGGCAAGATCGGAAAGCGGATCGCCTAGGGTGCCAAGTTCCCAATCAATAATCGCCAGTATTTTAGGTTCGCTGGCATGATATATTGTATTCTCCATTCGAAAATCACCATGGACAATAGTTGTTTCTTCGCTGAACGGCATGTTTTCATTTAACCAATCCAGCACTTTTTCCATTTTTGGTAGGTCATCGGTTTTGCTGGCTTCGTATTGTTTTGACCAACGGCTGATTTGGCGGGCACAATAGCCACCTTCACGGCCATAACTCTCTAGTCCGACGGCGCGCCAGTCTACTGCATGCAGCTTCGCCAATGTCCGGCACATTTCATCATAGTGGGCGGCGCGTTCCCCTGGGCTCAAGTCGGATAATGAAAAGTCGCGGATCACCCGGCCTTCGACATGTTCCATTACATAAAATGCCTGACCGATGACGTCATCATCTTCGCATAGAGCATAGGCCTTGGCGACTGGCACGCCGGTCCCGTCAAGGGCAGCAATTACTTTATATTCTCGGTCGACGGCATGCGCCGACGGCAGCAGTTTGCCGGGCGGTTTTTTCCGCAACACATATCGGATACCTGCACCATCGGTTAGCAAGAAGGTCGGATTGGACATGCCACCTTGGAACTGCTCCACTTTTAGGCCAGGGCAATATCCGGCGACGTAAGATGTTAAATATGCTTCCAGCTTGGCTTCATCAAAAATGTGCTGTTCAAGTACATCCTCCACATCGTTGGTCGAGGATATTCCGACCGGTGCGCTCATACAGTCATCTCCTAGATTGAATTTTCACTCGATAGATAGATCATAGCGACCTCGCTTGGGCAAGGGGGCGAAAACGCCTAAGATAGTCGTCGAAAGGACGATTTGGATTGTTACAGGTAAATTCGCTCAACATACTCGGCCTAAGCTGCGATCCATTTGATTTGCCGCCTGGCGAATGCTTCAGCTTGAGCGGCCCATCGGGCAGCGGTAAAAGCCTGTTTCTTCGCGCGCTGGCAGATCTTGATCAAAACAGAGGCGAAATCTCCTTAGATAATGTCTGTCGCGAGGACATCAATGCACCGGAATGGCGGCGAAAAGTGACCTATCTGGCAGCGGAGCCAGGCTGGTGGGCGGACCGAATAAGCGATCATTTTCCGGCTTGGCCCACCGTCGTCGAAAGATTAAGCAAACTTGGCTTGCCCAATGATTGTGGCAATTGGGCTGTCGCGCAGGCCTCGACAGGAGAACGGCAACGATTAGCATTACTGCGATCCTTAACACTTTCGCCGCAGGTCTTGTTGTTGGACGAACCAACGGCGGCATTGGATGGTGCGCTAACGGAAAGGGTAGAATCCTTGATCGCCGATCTTCGGGCAGACGGGCTGGCCGTAATATGGGTAAGCCACGACCGTTCGCAAACAACTCGCGTCGCCTCCCGGCATTTCACCATTGTCGATAACAGGATTGCGTTGCAATGAACAGCTATCTGCCTTTGGAAATATCAGATCTGATTATTGCCAGTGTGTTATTGGTAATCAACGGGGCGCTTTCTCTCTATCTGCGGTTGGAGCTGGAGCGCCGATTGGCCGTCGCCGCCATTCGAATGGTAGTGCAATTGGCTGCTGTCGGTCTGATCCTTAAAGCCTTGTTTGCAGCGGTATCACCTTGGCTGACGGCAATTGTAGCGCTGGCGATGATTTTGTTTGCCGGACGGGAGATCGTCGCGCGGCAGGAACGCCGGTTTGCCGGTTGGTGGGCTTATGGTCTGGGGGTTGGCTGTATGGCGATGGCGGCTGTCGCGGTGACACTGTTTGCCCTTACCACGCAATTGCAGGCGGATCCTTGGTACCATCCACAGTTTGCGATTCCATTATTGGGTATGGTGTTAGGAAACACCATGACCGGTGTGGCGTTAGCATTGGACACATTGACAAACACCGCTTCACGCGAGCGGGTCGCCATCGAGGCACGTTTGGCATTGGGTGCACCAAGGCAAGTTGCCATGCAGTCGGTTCGAAGATTGGCCCTACGCATGGCCTTAATGCCGACAATTAATGCGATGGCGGCGACCGGTTTGGTCTCGCTTCCTGGGATGATGACAGGGCAGATTTTGTCTGGTGTCGATCCGATTGAAGCGACGAAATACCAGTTATTGGTTATGTTCTTGATTGCGGGCGGAACTTGCTTGGGCGCCGTCTCAGCTGTTTTGTTGGGCAGCCGGCGCCTCAGTGATGACCGCCATCGTTTGCGCTTGGATCGACTTCGCTAGGCCCTGAATAAATTGTTGAAGGCCTGTTCCCCAGTCGGCGTGAAGTGTACCGTTCGTTTGCCGTCCACACGTTTTGCCCAGCCTCGGGCTTCTATTTGCTGCATGATGGCTGTGCCGAGGGATCCCGCGAGATGGCTGCGTCGATTGCTCCAATCCAGACAGGCTTTGCAAACTGGACGGCGTTGTTTCTTCAGCGCGCTCAAGTCAATGCCGAAATCTTCAACAAAGGCAATGCCGCGATCAGTTAGTTCAAGATCGTATTCGTCATCGCTCACTATGCCATTGACCCGCAGTCCGTCCAATAACTTGATCCCCATATCACCGGCCAGATGCCCATAACAAACTCGGGCATACCGCATGGCCGGGTCTTTCGGACCCGGTTTATTACGTACGTGGCCAGTGCGAGCCGCCAAATCGGCAAGATTTTCCAACGTTTGCGCCACCTCGTCGTTCGCCAGATGGAAGTAGCGGTGACGTCCCTGGCGACGTTGTTCAATCAGTCCACCTTGTTGAAGCTTCTTGAGATGTGACGTTGCGGTTTGCGCTGTGATACCGGCTTCCTGCGCTAATTCGCTGGCCGTCAAGGCCGGGATTGTCACCAACGCCGACAGCATTTGCACCCGCGCCGGATCACCGACAAGAGAGGCAATTTTTGATATGTCTGGAATGTCAATCATACTTCGACTATAGACGAAGTGTGATTGTGTTGCAACTGAATAGGTTATCTATCCAAGTCTGACAACTTAGAATTTTGCCATTCGGCATTTGGTTCTTTCGGCTCGCTTTCGTAATCTGCCTTTCGAATACCCAAAATAGCGCAATATTCGTCCTTGTCCGAGGTATCGCCGCTGATACCGACGGCCCCGACAACGCTGCTGTCTTCGTCCTTGATCAGAACCCCGCCCGGAACCGGAATAACCTTGCCGTCGGAAGCAGCAGCCAAAGCGTTTTGAAAACTCGGACGCGCACCCAGCCGCTCGCCGATCAGACGACTGGATATTCCCATGCCCAGGGCACCCCAAGCTTTGCCATACGCGATATCGAAACGCAGTAAACCGGAACCATCTTCACTTTTCGTCGCAACAATTCGCCCGCCCGAATCAAGCACCACAACCGTCAATGGCAGCATCCCTTCTGCCCGCCCATTGCTGAGAGCGGTATCGACAATGGTGCTGGCGGATTGCAACGACAGCGATGATTTCAAATTCATGACATGAGTTCCGTCTTGGGTCTAACCAACGTTGCGATTGACGTGAATGACAACTTTGCCGGATGCATTGCCGTTTTCCAGAAGCGCGTGGGCCGCAGGAGCATCTGTTAGTTCGAAATTGCTTGGATCGATAAGCGGTTTTAGTTTGCCTTCGTCTGCGAGTATGGCCGCCTCGCGCATGATCTCGCCATGACGCGCCTGACCCATTCCCGTGAGCATCGGTAGCAGCATAAATATGCCGTGCAAACTCAAACCTTTCTGATGCATCGGTGTCAAATCTTGGGTGGAGTTGATCTGGCAGGAGACGACGGTCCCATTGGTGGCGGTGGCTACCAACGATTTAGTGAGATTGTCGCCGCCGACGGTGTCGTAAACCACATCGAAGCCAGCACCATCTGTATATTGGGCGACGTAATTTTCTACTGTCAGGTCACGATAGTTGATGGCGGTGGCGCCATAACTTTCGACAATCGCCGCTTTCTCCGGTCCCGAGACAGTGGCGAAAACCTTCGCCCCGCGCGCCATCGCAATTTGCGTCGCGATATGACCCACGCCGCCGGCGCCAGCATGGACTAGAACCGATTGTCCGGCCTGCACATTCGCCCGGTCGACCAAACCTTCCCAAGCCGTAATCGTTACCAGGGGCAGGGCGGCCGCATCACCCATCGACAAAGACTTTGGTTTTTTCGCCATCAAGGCGGCATTGCAAACCATCCGCTCCGCCAGGGCGCCGCAATGTCCTTTCACGCCGCCACCACATCCGTATACCTCGTCACCCGGTTTGAAATCATCGACGTCGATCCCCACTTCTTCGACGACACCAGCGACGTCGCCGTGCAAAACAGCGGGGAGTACCGGCGCAATTGGTGGGCCCAGGCGGCGAATTTTCCAATCCACCGGATTGACGCTTGTCGCGGCGACAGATACTAGAATTTGCTCTGGCCCAAGCGCCGGGCGCGGGATTTGCTTGGCTTCCAAGACGTCCGAGTCGCCAAAATTGCTGATGATCATTGCTTTCATGGCCGCCTCATCCATCCGCCAGCGGTACGCGGGCTGGCGCGATAGGTAAGCCAGCGACATCCGCGTTGTATCGATAGACACTTCCTGTCCGATCACTATCAGTGCCGCCGGAGCCGGTGACAATATAGAGATCCGTCAAATCGTCCCCACCGAAACAAACACTGGTGACCATGGGCAAATCGACCGAGATAGACTGGCGCAGCTGACCGTCAGGTTCGAACACGTCAACCCGGCTGCCGTGCGCCACAGCGACCCAGACGCTGCCATCGACCGCAACAGCCAAGCCATCCGGTATCCCATCTTCAATTGAAGCGAAGGTTTGATGCGGGCTCAAGTCGCCATTTTCAACGACTTCATAAGCGCGAACCAGGTTCCGCCGCGATTCCGAATGATAAAGTCGACTGCCGTCGGGAGAAAATCCCAGACCATTGGTCAATATAATATCCTGCCCGACAATCCGGGCGCTGCCATCTAGGTCAATGCAATAAAGCGGCGCCGGTGTCGCTGCTTCGTCAGAGCCGACCGGGCGAAAAGTTAACGCGCCTGCGTAAATTCGACCCTTAACATCTGTTGTCAGGTCATTAAAGCCGATCACCCCAAGATCATCGTCGCCCGCAAGCAATGTGGTGCTGCCGTCGGTGTGATAATGTTTATGCGAGATGTTGCGCCCGGAGACGACCAAACCACCGTCGATATGCGGTGCCATGCCGCCCATCCCGCGACGATGCGCGATCACTTGTTCGACACTGCCATCGATTTTTAGGCAGAAGGCACCGCCAAACACCACATCGGAAAAAACCAGGCCGCGTTCAGAATCCCAAACCGGGCCTTCGATCAGGCCGTAGCCAGTTGTTAGTTTGTCCATTTCAGCCCTGACTTAATTTTTCCCAGTCATACTGGGAAGGTTCCTTGGCGACAAAACGGGCCACGGCGTCACGGTGATATTGACTGGTCAGGGCCATGCCTTGCGCATCCGCTTCCAATTCCAACAACGTCCGGTGATCCAAGTTGAAAGATTGGTTCAAGATGACTTTCGACAGGCCAATGGCTTCAGTGGAAGCATGGCGGAAGCGGCCTGCGAATTCGCGGGCGTCCTCCATGGCGTTATCTTGGCTAACGATTTCCAGTACCAGACCCAGTTCCTTGGCTTCTTCGGCGTCGACTTTCCTTGCCGTATAGACGAGCTCCTTGGCTTTCTGCAGGCCGACCAGTCTGGGAAGCAGGTAAAAACCGCCAAAATCCGGTACCGCACCGATGCGACCAAAGGCCTGCATGAACATGGCGCGTGGCGTCGCCAAGACAAAATCGGCTGCCAACGCGATGTTGCAGCCGGCGCCCGCCGCCGGTCCGTCAACCAAGGCGACCACCGGCACTTCGATATTGGCCAAATCGAACATGATATCGTGCGCGGATCGAAGGCCGCGGCGGACATCTTTCGGAAGTCGTTCATTGCTTGCCATCGACTTGACATCGCCGCCGGCGCAAAACGCACGACCAGCACCAGTTAGGATTGCGGCTTTGACTCCTTCGCCAGCTTCCGCCTTGATTTGGCGAAAGGCTTCACGAAGATCGTCATACATCTGCGGGCTTAGCGCGTTGAGCGCATCGGGTCGATTGAGCGTAATCGTCGCAATTTCATCTTGGATATCAAATAGAATGTGGGTGAACGTCATACTTGGGTCTCTCCTGCCATTGCCATGAGTGCGTGTCTGTTGCTAAAAATATCATCCTACATAGTTACATGCCTATCCCAGTTCGAAAAGTATCATCATCGAAGGACTTCTAAATGAATTTCGATTTCTCGGAAGAACAAGAAATGTTGCGCGATCAGGCACGGCGTTTCTTGACGGAGAAAAGTTCCGCTCAACATGTTCGAAATATTCTTGAGGGTGAACAGAGCTATGACGCCGATCTTTGGAAAGGGATTGGGGAACTCGGCTGGCTTGGCACCGCTGTGCCGGAAGAATATGGCGGCATCGGGCTTAGCCATGTCGATTTATGTGTGATTGCCGAAGAACTGGGCCGCGCTTTGGCGCCAGTGCCATTTTCATCTTCCGTATATCTGGCGACCGAGGCTATTCTCCTCTCCGGTAGTGAAGAGCAAAAGCGAGAAATCGTCACAAAATTGGCGATGGGCCAGTTGATGGGCACATTTGCGTTGTCCGAAAGTAACAAAGCGCCGACGGCGCAAAATCTAACTTGTCATTTTGCTGGCGGCACTATTTCCGGGACCAAATTGCCGGTTCCAGATGGTGCGATTGCGGATATCGCAGTGGTCGTTGCTAAGAAAGAGGATGGTGGGGTTGGCCTTTATCTGGTTGACCTGACATCTGACGGGGTCTCGCGAGAAGAAGTCGATACCGTGGATCCAACCCGGGGATCGGCGAAAGTGACCTTTGATGGTGCGAAGGCGGAAGTCTTGGGTGAGGGCACAGCGGATTGGGACACGGTCGAACGTATCTTGGATCGGGCGGCAATCCTGATGGCTTTTGAACAGGTGGGCGGCGCCGACGCGGCGTTGGAAATGGCAACGGACTATGCCCAGAACCGCTATGCTTTCGGTCGCCCCATCGGCTCCTTCCAAGCCATCAAGCATAAATTGGCAGATGTTTATATTGCCGGGCAAATTGCCCGCTCGAACGCTTATTTTGGTGCTTGGGCATTAGCAAACAATGCGCCGGATCTGCCTGTGGCGGCTGCTGCGGCGCGGGTGGCGGCGTCCGACGCTTATCGAATTTCGGCGGAAGAAAATGTCCAGACCCATGGCGGCATGGGCTTTACTTGGGAATATGATTGCCACCTCTATTATCGCCGGTCCAAGAATTTGGAACTAGCAATCGGCAGTGTTCGTCGTTGGAAGAATATCCTGGTTTCGCGGCTCGAATTGCGAAATGCAGCGGAAGGGAGCGTGTAAGATGGATTTCGAAGATAGCAAGGACGAAGCTGAATTCCGCGCCGGCGTGATCAAATTTCTAAGTTCAAACGCGGAACTGAAAGCGGACGTGGAGCACACGATATCCAGTGCCGATGATCGTGCCGCAATGATGGAAAAAGCAAAAGCCTGGCAGCTGAAAAAATTTGAAGCTGAATACACCGGCATAACCGTCGAAAAAGAACTTGGCGGTCAAGGTTTGTCGCCGATTATGCAGGTCATTTATAATCAGGAAGAAGCCAAATATGTGGTTCCGCGAGGGGTTTTCGATATTGGCTTGGGCATGTGTATTCCGACAATGTTTGCTTTCGCATCGGAAGAACAAAAGAAGCGCTATGCCGAGCCGGCCTTTAAAGGAGAGGAAATCTGGTGTCAATTGTTCTCAGAACCGGCAGGGGGTTCCGATCTAGCGGGCTTGCGCATGAAAGCAGTACGTGATGGTGATGATTGGGTCATCAACGGTCAGAAGATTTGGACCACCGGTGCCCACTACAGCGACTTTGGCATCCTGGTAACGCGCAGTGACTTCGATGTTGCGAAGCATAAGGGCCTGACCTTCTTCTTCCTGGATATGAAATCACCGGGTGTCGAAGTACGTCCGATCAAACAATCGTCCGGTGCTTCGAACTTCAATGAAGTTTATTTTACGGATGTGCGTATCCCGGATAGTCAACGGCTCGGCGATGTCGGTGCCGGTTGGCAGGTCTCGTTGACCACGCTGATGAATGAACGTTTTTCCATTGCGAGCGCGCCGCCACCAAATTTTGAAGAAATATTCGATCTCGTTCGGTCCGTCGAACTAGAGGAAGGGCCGGCTGTTAAGGATAGCGGCGTGCGCGAGAAACTGGCCGATTGGTATGTTCGTGAACAAGGTGTAAAATTCACTAGTTTCCGCACCATGACGGCGTTGTCGCGTGGCGGTCGGCCGGGACCCGAATCATCCATATCGAAAGTCGTCAATGCGAAACAGTGGCAGGACATTTCGTCATTCGGCATGGACCTTCAGGACATGGCTGGCATCATCGAAGATCCGGAAATTGTCGCCCAAATGGGTTTGTTTCAATCCGGTTATTTGTCGTCGCCCAGCCTGCGCATCGCAGGCGGGACAGATGAAGTCTTGCGTAATATTATCGCGGAGCGTGTTTTGAATTTACCGCCGGATATCCGGGTGGACAAATCCAAACCTTTCAACGAATTACCGACCGGTCGCGGTTAGGATTAAAGGAAACCAACGATGAGTGATTTTGGCGTTTATGACGATATCGAAGTAACGATGAACAACCATGTGGCCTTGGTTGAAATCCAACGGCCGCCCCATAATTTCTTCGATATGAGTTTAATCAAACAGTTAGCTAATTCATTTGAGAAATTAGGTGAAATTTCGGATTGTCGCGCAATCGTTCTGGCGGCCCAAGGAAAATCGTTCTGTGCCGGCGCAAACTTTGGCGATGGCAGTGATGACCGGGCCAAGGGAGACAATGTCGAAGGCAGCCTTTATCAAGAAGCGGTGCGCCTATTCCGCACGCCGAAACCGGTGGTTGCAGCTATTCAAGGCGCCGCGATCGGCGGGGGATTGGGCCTGGCAGTGATGCCGGATTTCCGCGTTGCTTGTCCGGAAGCGCGCTTTGCCGCCAATTTCACGCGGCTTGGTTTTCACCCTGGTTTTGGTCTGACGACAACACTGCCACGCTTGATTGGTCAACAGAAGGCGTCGTTGATGTTCTATACCTCTCGCCGCATCAAGGGTGAGGAAGCTTATGAGTGGGGCCTTACGGACATGTTGGTTCCGCAGCAGCAGCTTCGCGACGCGGCCATCGAACTCGCGACGGAGATCTCGCATAATTCGCCGCTCGGCGTGGTCGAAACTAGGGCGACGGTTCGCCAGGGTCTGGCCGATGCGGTGAAAGTGGCGACAGATCGTGAACTGGAAGTCCAGACCCGACTGAAAGCCACTGACGATTTCCGCGAAGGTATCGCAGCAGTTTCTGAACGTCGTCTGCCGAATTTTGTTGGACGGTAAGCACAAATGAGCGAAACCCGACAACTCGTCATTGACACAACAAGGCGGATTTTCCAGGACTTGGGCGATCCGCAGACCATTAATGCGGCAAGTGACGACAGTTGGAAGCCGCCGCTATGGAACGCGTTGGAGGAAGCTGGATTGACCCAACCTCGTGTCGGCGAAGATCTTGGCGGTCCTGGACTTTCGGTTATGGACAGTATGGCGATTATACGCACCGCTGGTGCTTTTGCCGTGCCGGTACCACTAGCGGAGAATTTGATTGCCTCAGCCTTGTTATGGCGCGGTGGTATCCTGCCACCCATGGGGATGATGACGATTGCGCCGGTGCGCTGGAAAGATAAAATCATTCTCGAAACCGATGGAAGCTTGTCGGGTACGGTCAATAAAGTCCCGTTTGCAGGCGATTGTGACCATATCGTTGTGGTTGCGGAATCTACCGATGGCAAAGTCCATGTTGCACTGGTTGAACTGAATAACTGTGCGATCGTGGAATATCCGAACAAAGCGGGGGAGGGACGAGATCAAGTTTGTTTCGATGGGGTGACGCCACATCAATCGGCTGAGATTGAGTCTGGTGTGACCGTAAACTCCACCATCACTTTTGGCGCGATGGTGCGGGCGACGCAAATCGCCGGCGCTTTGGAGGCGTTGCTGGATATGTCGGTGCAATATGCCGGTGAACGGGTTGCCTTCGAACGTCCGATTTCAAAATTTCAGGCAGTGCAGCATAACCTGGCGCGCTTGGCGGAAGAAGCGTCGACCGCTGTCGCCATCGCAAATTCGGCTGCCTATACGCATGAAAACATCCATGACGATGATGGCATCTTTCTGGAAGTGGCGAGTGCAAAAATCCGTGCCGGTGAGGCGGCTGGCGAGGGGGCGGCAATCGCGGCGCAAGTCCATGGTGCGATTGGATTTACCGACGAACATATCCTGCATCGCTATTCCCACCGGCTTTGGGAATGGCGCGATGATTTTGGTAATGAAAGCGAATGGGCCTTGCGCCTGGGTAAAGCTTTTTGCGCCCGTGGCGGTGTTGCGATGTGGCCGAAGCTAACAGCGGCATAAGGAGAACGAAATGGCAGCCATAGAATTCGATCCCATTCGATTGCCGCAGGAAGCAGAAGATTTACGCCAGGACGTTCGTGCTTTTATCGCCGAAGAGCAGGCGGCAGGCACCTTCGATACCGGCGAACACAAGGGCGGTTTTAATCCTGAATTTAGCCGGAAAGTCGGCGCCAAAGGTTGGATCGGTCTGACCTGGCCGAAACAATATGGTGGTCAAGAGCGCAGCTTTCTCGAACGCTACGTCGTCACCGAAGAATTCTTGCTGGCGAAAGCGCCGACCCGACGTCACTTTGTCGCCGATCGTCAAAGCGGACCGACCATCATCAAATACGGCACCAATAGCATTAAGGAAAATATCCTGCCGCGTATCGTCGCCGGTGAATGTTGTTTTGGGATTGGGATGAGTGAACCGGATAGTGGTTCGGACCTGTTTGCCGCCAGTACCAAGGCAACCCGGACCAACGAAGGTTGGCGTATCAATGGTCGCAAAGTCTGGACCAGCAACGCGCATCAGGCAGATTACCTGATCGCACTCTTTCGTACATCGTCATCGACCCCGGTAAATCGACGCCACGGCCTGACCAATTTCCTCGTCGACATGACCACGCCCGGTATATCCACAAGACCGATCCGGTTCCCGAACGGTAATCATGAGTTCAATGAAGTGCTTTTTGAAGACGTTCAAATTCCCGACGAAATGGTTTTAGGTGTTGTTGATGATGCCTGGAAACAGGCGACCAGCGAATTGGCCTATGAACGCAGCGGTCCGGAGCGGTTTCTGGAAACCTTGCATGTGTTGATCGAATTGATCAATGTACTGGGCGAAAATCCGGATAACCGTGCTGCCGAAGGCGTCGGCCGGTTGATCGCGCAATTGCACACCTTGCGGCGAATGTCCGTGTCCGTTGCCGGCATGTTGGAAGCCGGTAAAGAACCAGTGGTCGAAGGCTCGATCGTCAAAGATCTAGGCACCAATTGGGAACAAGCGCTGCCGTCGAAAGTGCGCGATTTAGCTGCTTTCATCGATGATGATTTGATCGACCGGGGCAAGTTCGATGCCCTGCTGGACTTCAATATGATCATCGCGCCCAAACTAACAATCCAAGGCGGCACGCGGGAGATTTTACGCGGCATTATCGCTCGGGGTCTTGGGCTCCGCTAATCATGCAGCTTTTTTACGAAGAACATGAAGGAAGCGGGCCATATTTGCTTCTGGTCCACGGGATGTTGTCGAGCCGAAGCCAATGGATGCTCAATCTCGATAGCTTGCGTAAATTTTGTCGCCCGGTGGTGGTGGAGCTTTGGGGCCATGGTCGTTCACCCTCGCCAGACGATCCGACCTATTACGAACCGACTGGTTATATCCGACAGTTTGAAGATATTCGCGAAGCTTTGGGGATCGACAAATGGTTTGTTTGCGGACAATCTTTTGGCGCCGGTTTGACCATGCTTTATGCCTTGGAATATTCGGACCGGGTGATTGGACAGATATTCACGAATTCTCGATCCGCCTTAGCTGATGCAGAAACTATCGCGACTTACCGTCAGAATGCCTCGAAACGGGCGCAGTTAGTGATTGACCATGGCCGAGCGGGGTTGGAGAAAATCCCTGTTCATCCAATTCATGCCCGTCGTATGCGCGAGGATGTGAAAGCAGCCTTGTTGGCGGACGCCAAGTTACATGACCCAAAGGGCTTCGCGCTCACTTTCGAACATTCTTCGCCGAATTTGTCGGTGCGTGATCGCGCCACGGAGATAACAATCCCAACCATGCTGGTGGTCGGCGAGCGGGAAGAAGCCTTTCGCCCCAGCCGTGAATATGCAGAAGCAACGATTAAGGACTTGAAAGTGGTTGCAGCACCCGGTGGTCACGCGGTTAATATACAATCTGCTGATATCTTTAACGAAGCGATGCGGGAATTTGTTACTGGGGAGGCGAGATGAATATCGATCTGGCACATACGATCACGATCGCCGCCGGGCGGATACGCGGCAGCACCGAAGGTGGCATTTGGTCCTACAAAAATATCCCCTTTGCCGACGCACCCGTTGGTCCGCTGCGTTGGCGCCCGCCGCAGCCTGCGGTCGATTGGGAAGGGGTCAGAGATTGTCGGAATTTTGGCCCTGGGGCACCGCAGATCGTGCCGGAAACCTTGTCCCTGTTCGGTGCCACTGGCGATACCGTGCAATCAGAAGACTGCCTGCAGCTCAATATCTGGACCCCGTCGCCGGACCCACAAGCGAAGTTACCGGTGATGGTGTGGCTGCATGGCGGAGGCTTCCGTACCGGCATGGCCAGTCATCCAATGTATAACGGCAGCGAACTGGCGAAACGCGGTGTCGTCGTGGTTACCATCAACTATCGACTTAACCTATTTGGCATGTATGCCCATCCTGAATTGACTAAAGAATCCGGGAACGGTGCATCAGGGAATTACAGCCTGATGGATCAGGTCGCTGCATTCCGCTGGGTGCGTGAGAACATTGCTACATTTGGCGGCAATGCCGACAACGTGACCGCATTTGGTGAATCAGCCGGTGCGCGCTCGATCTCGACCTTGCTGACTTCGCCGTTATGCGTAGGGCTTTTCGACAAAGGGATATGCGAAAGCGGTGCCGCCGCCGACGTCAGTTTCAGCCTCGAAAGTCGGGAGCGCATTGGGGTGGAGATCGCTGGGCGCTTGGGCGCCGACAGCTTGGACGATCTGCGCGAGATTCCGGTGTCACAAATGTTGGCGGAACTGGATCAGTTGAACGCCAATCCGATAATCGATGGTCATGTCATTCCCGAAGATCCGGTTGAAATGTATCGACAGGGTCGTCAGCAAAATATTCCCCTTATTGTCGGCATCAACGGCGATGAAGGTACCTTGTTCACAAAACTCAGTGGCGCATCAATCGAAGCCCCGGAAGGATCGGAAGATGATCCCGATGCGGCGGCGCGGGCGCTGGCAAAGAAGCGCTTTATCGATCCGGTTTTGGATCAGGCCCGTTGTCATCAAGCCATAGGCGCTGATACCTATCTTTATCATTTTACCCGGGTGCCGCCATATCGGGCGGGCGAAGCATTGGGCAGTTTTCATGGCTCGGAAATTACTTATGTCTTTGGCGGCGGCGTTCGTTGCGGCCTGTTTGAACCAAATTCGCCCCGCATCACCGACATTGACCGTCAGATTTCGAATGCCATGATGACCGCATGGACAGATTTTGCGAAATTTGGGAATCCGAGTACTGCGTCAAATATTTGGCCTAAATTCGATCCAACGACAGAATGTTACATGACGTTTGGGGACACCATCGGCGCAACGAACGGATTTAGCGCTGAAACCGCTTAGAGTTCTCGTCGCCAATAGCAAAGATAAATGTCGCGAAAAGGCAGGACCAGCATCCATTTAGCTCGATAGCCTATGATGATCTGATATTCAGCGATGACGAGGCGGTGATGAACGACCTAGTTGGAAGTGCCGGGCAAAACGCGAACTACAAGCGAAAAATCAATCCTTCGAATAATCCTGGCGCCAGTCCGCCTATGGGATCGTTTGGTGACCTTGGGCCCGGCGATTTGGCGTTGAGTGAATGGGCGGCGCGCGGTCTCGAGCTGCCGGATATTCACGCCATGCGGCAATATCGTCTCGACCGCATTCGTTTGCGGTTGAAGCATCATGATTGTGCCGGCATCATTCTGGCGGACCCGATGAATGTTCGCTACGCGACAGATTGTCCGAATATGCAAGTCTGGTGCGCGCATAACGCCGTGCGTTATTGTTTTATTGCCACCGAAGGACCGGTCGTTCTATTTGATTTCCACAGTAGCGCCCATCTCTCGGATAAACTCGATTTGGTGGATGAAACCAGGGGCGGCACCGCATGGCTGTATTTTGAAACCGGCGACCGGCATATTGAAAAAGCGCAAAAGTGGGCCGCCGAACTGGCGGATTTAGTGAAACTCCATGGCGGTGGCAACAGCCGGGTCGCTGTCGACCGGGTCAATCCAGAAGGCTTTGAGGCGCTGAAATCCCATGGTTTAAAAATCATCAACGGCGAAATGGTGATGGAGCATGCCCGAAGCATCAAATCCGTTGACGAAATTCGCGCCCTGACCTGCGCCGTTGCCGCCAGCGAAGCCGCGATTGCGGAAATGAAAACAGCGCTGGTGCCCGGCATCACCGAAAACGAACTCTGGAGTTATCTTCATGCCGGCAACATTAGACGCGGCGGTGAGTGGCTGGAAACCAGATTGCTGGCTTCTGGTGCGCGAACAAATCCTTGGTTTCACGAATGCAGCGCCAAAGTTATCGAAAATGGTGACATCGTCGCCTTTGATACCGATTTGATCGGTCCGTATGGCTATTGCAGCGACATTTCGCGAACCTGGGTTTGTGGGGTTGAGCGGGCCAATGATGAACAGCGGCGACTCTATCAAATAGGCGTTGAGCATATCAATTTTAATATAGATTTACTGAAGCCCGGTATGAGTTTCCGGGAATTTGTTGAATCTGCACATCAATTACCGGACGCAATGGCTGGCAATACTTATTCAGTGCTTTTACACGGCGTTGGCCTGTGCGATGAATATCCTGCGGTTTATTATCCGGATCGGTTTGCTTCCTCCGGCTTTGATGGTGAATTCGAAGCGGATATGATGGTCTGCGTCGAAGCCTATGTCGGCGAGTTAGGCGGCAAAGAAGGCGTGAAGCTGGAACAACAAGTGTTGATTACCGATACCGGGTCGAAACTGATTTCTAGTTCCCTCGATGAAGCAGCTTTTGAATAATTTTCAGTCTTTGTGGAATGGTTTTTCACCCAAAACTGTGACCCGATGGCCGCGACGTTCTTCCGGCCAATAATCCCACATGGCAAAATGTTGGGTACAGCGATTGTCCCAGAACGCCAAATCATTTTTCTGCCAGCGCCAGCGGATCTGAAACTCCGGCCGCGCACAATGTTGAAACAAGAAAGCCAACAAGGCATCGCTTTCCTTGCGCTTCAGGCCGAGGATGCGGGTAGTAAAACTTTGGTTGACGTAGATCGCTTGCCTTCCGGTGACCGGATGGGTGCGGATCAGCGGATGTTCGGCACTGGGATATTCCATACCGGCGTCGTCGACCCCCCGATCGGAATAACGCCCGCGATAAATATGCTCGGATTCATGTAACGCGGTGAGGGATGACAATATCTCTTTCATCCTGTCTGACAATGCATCATAGGCCGCATACATGCTGGCAAACAGTGTGTCGCCTCCGGTTTTTGGTAGGATATGGAGTTGCAACGCGGTACCAAGTGGTGGTTGTTCGTCGCATGACACGTCCGTATGCCAGAAATTTCCATTCGCGATTTTCGAATCTTTGTGCGCGTGAATAACAAAAAGTTCTGGGTGCTCAGGGTGCGTCGGTGCCGCCGGATGGGTGTGCAGATCGCCAAACATGCGGCCAAAGCGTACCTGCGCCTCCGGCGTCAATTCTTCTTGACCACGAAAAAACACAACCTGGTGGGCCGCGAAGGCATCATGAATTTCATCGAATTGTTTGTTGCTTAACGGCTCCCGCAGATCGACACCACGTATTTCCGCCCCAATCGCCGGGCTTACCGGAGTTATTTCTATCGTTTCGTAATTCATCGCTGGCCACTTAATGGATTGTTACATTTGCGGCGTAATCATACATCAGCGTCTCATAAATAAAACCGAAATTGCGTAAACATCCTTAGGTCAGCTGTTATCATCAATTCTTATGGACAGTTTTGCCGACTTTTTATATAATTGTTGGCCTACCCAACAATTAAACTTTTGGAACGATATTGGGGTTGGAGATTTGGGCATGACACGGACAATTTTATCCATGGAATTGAATGGGCAGGAACATGTCGCATTGGTCGGCGACAACGTCCTGCTGCTCGACTATTTACGCGACGAAGTCGGACTAACCGGGACCAAAACCGGTTGTGATGGTGGAGAATGCGGCGCCTGCACGGTGCTTGTCGATGGCCAGCCGCGATTTTCTTGCCTCACCCTGGCGGCGACATGTAACGACAAATCTGTGGAAACGGTCGAAAGTCTAAGCAATGCTGACGGCCTGTCGGCTGTCCAACGCGGCTTCCACGAAAAACTCGGCAGCCAATGCGGCTATTGCACGCCTGGTTTTGTGATGGCGACGGAGGGGCTATTGCGTCGAATTTCCGATCCAAATGAAGCTGAGATCAAAGAGGCCCTGGCCAGTAACATTTGTCGCTGTACCGGTTATGTTAAAATTATCGAGGCAGTACGTTACGCCGCCGAAAATCGGGAAGGAGCGGGCGCATGAACGAAATCGTCGTTCCTTCGAAATCCATAGGTCATTACGTTCCGATGGTTGACGGCCCGGAAAAAGTCTCCGGCCAGGCTCAGTATACCGCCGACCTGCCGGCGAAAAACGCGTTGGTCGGTTTGATTTTGCGTAGCCAGATTGCGCATGGTGAAATCGTCCATGTCGATATTTCGAAAGCGGAAGCCTTACCGGGCGTGAAAGCGGTGCTGACCGGGCGCGATTGCGACAAGACGTTTGGCATCCTACCGATTGCCCGAACCGAACATCCGCTGGCGCGGGACCGTGTTCGCTATCGAGGGGAGCCGATCGCGGCGGTGGCCGCTGTCGATGCGGCGACAGCGGAAAAAGCTCTGAAGCTGATCGAGATAGAATACCAAGAATTACCGGCCTATTTCACCTCGAAAAAAGCGATGCAGGAAGGCGTAATTGACCTGCACGAACATCGCCCGGGTAATATCGAACGCTCGGTGGATTACGATCTTGGCGACGTCGATGGGGCGATGGCCTCAGCCGACCTTGTCCGCAGCGCGACGTATAACTGCCCGGAAATCTGTCAGGCACAGATGGAAATGCATGCGGCTTTGGCCGACTATGACCCAGGCAGGGACCGTTTGACTGTTCATTGCACAACCCAAGTGCCTTACTACGTGCATCTGATGCTGGCGCGGATCCTTGATATGCCGAAATCGAGAATTCGTGTTGTGAAGCCCAGCTTGGGCGGTGGGTTTGGTGCTCGCACAGAAACTTTGCACGTCGAGCTGATTGCCTCATTGTTGGCCCGGAAGGTTGGGGGGCTCGTGCGCATTTTGCTCACCCGCGAAGAAACCTTCATCACCCATCGCGGCCGCCCGGAGACGGATGTCGAGCTGAAAATTGGCATGAACAAAGACGGTAAAATACAAGCCGTCGATGCCAAAGTGATCCAACGCGGCGGTGGCCATTCCGGCTACGGTGTCGTCACCATCCTGTATGCCGGTAGCATGCTTTATGCGCTCTATGACATAATCAATATCCGTTATCAGGGTCTACGGGTTCTGACCAATACGCCGCCCTGCGGCGCGATGCGCGGCCACGGCACGGTCGATGTGCGTTTTGCTTTTGAAAGTCTGCTGGATGAGATGGCGGCGGAACTGGATCTCGATCCCTTCGTCATGCGGCGCGCCAATTTTTTGGAAGCGCCGACCTTCAGCTTCAATGACCTGATGATCAATTCCTATGGCCTGCCGGAATGCATGGACAAGGTGGAAGAAGCCAGCCGCTGGCAAGAACGCAAGGGCAAGCTTTCAAACGGCAAGGGTCTGGGCATGGCGTGCAGCCATTATGTCTCCGGCGCCTCGAAGCCAGTGAATTGGACTGGCGAGCCCCATGCCACAATCCACTTAAAGCTCGATTTTGACGGCTCCATTGTGATCCTAACGGGGGCAGCGGAAATCGGCCAGGGCTCCTCCACCATCCTCAGCCAATGCGTGGCGGAAGTGATGGGCCTCGATCTTTCCCGCATTCGCATTGTCGCTTCCGATAGCGAAGTGACACCTAAGGATAACGGGTCTTATTCCTCCCGCGTGACCTTCATGGTTGGCAATGCGGCGATAGAAGCGGCGGAAAACTTAAAGCAGGTGCTGGTCGATGCCGCCGCCCGCAAATTGGATGCCCATCCCGAAGATATCGAAGTCCTGGGCGAAATTTATCGCGCCGCCAGTCAGGACAATGGCCTGACCTTTGATGAAGTGGTGATGGAAGCATTGCAGGGTACCGGCACCCTGACAGTTAAGGGCAATTTCGATACCGTTCCAGAATCGTGGGGCGGCAAGAAATATCGCGGTTCCGCGATTGGTGGGACCATGGGCTTTTCTTATGCCGCGCAAGTCGTGGAAGTAACCGTGGACAAAGATACCGGCCTGGTCACTGTCGATAATGTCTGGGTTGCCCATGATTGTGGTAAAGCGCTCAACCGCCTAACCGTTGAAGGGCAGGTGCAGGGCGCCGTCTGGATGGGTCTGGGCCAGGCTTTGAGCGAAGAAACCACCTTTCACGATGGCCTCTTCTTGGGCGGCAATATGCTCGATTATCGCATTCCGACGATCATGGAATCGCCACCGATCGATACTTTTATTGTCGAAAGCATGGATCCGAATGGTCCCTTCGGGGCGAAGGAGGCCAGTGAAGGGGCGCTAGCTAGTTTCCTGCCGGCATTGACCAATGCGATCGCTGATGCCATCGGCATCCGCTACAACAACCTGCCGGTAACGCCGGACCGGGTTTTTGCCGAACTGGAAAAACGTCAACGCACCGCCCAGCGTGCTGCCGCCAAACACGCGAAGGGTGCAGCCTGATGGACGTCTTGCCTGAATTCAAACTGAACCGTCCAGCGGCCCTGTCCGACGCTCTGGCGTTATTGGCCGATAGCCCCACGAGCCGGCCCCTCGGCGGTGGCACCGATCTGCTGGTCAATATCCGCCGTGGCCTCGGCGACACTCGCGACCTCATTGATATGACCAACATTACGGAATTGAAGGAAATCGATATCGATGGTGACCGCCTGAAAGTCGGCGCCTCGGTGACGATTGCAGAATTGGCGGCCCATCCGGGTGTGCGAGAGAAATTTCCGGTGATCGCGCAGGCGGCGCATTCAATCGCCGGGCCGACCCACCGATTGATGGGGACCGTTGGCGGCAATATCTGCTTGGATACCCGTTGTAAATTTTATAACCAATCGGAATGGTGGCGTGGCTCGAACGATTATTGCCTGAAATACGAAGGGACAAAATGCCATGTCGCGCCCAAAAGTAAAATTTGCTTCGCGACGTTTTCCGGCGATCTGGCTCCGGCATTTCTGGTCTTGGGTGGTGAAGTGGAATTAACCGGCCCTGATGGCAGCCGCACCCTGCCGCTCGGTGAACTTTATACCGGCGACGGGGAAAATTACCTGACCTTGAAGGCCGGAGAAATTGTCACGGCCGTTATGGCGAAGGCGGAGCCTGGCCTGACCTCGGCCTACGACAAAATCCGGGTGCGGCAGTCGATTGACTATCCCCTGGCAGGTATTGCCGTCGCACTGCGGATGGAAGGCGACAATATCGCCGACCTGCGTGTCGCCATCACTGGCACCAACCCACGCCCCGTGTTGCTGGACGGGCTTGAGGAAATATTCGACGGACCCTTAAGTGACGATGCCTTGATGATCCTCGACGATCTGGCGCGCGACCAGATCATGGCGATGAAAACCACCGTCACCCCCGGCCATTACCGCCGAAGAGCGGCGATCGCGATAGCGAAACGGTTGGTCAAGCGGTTGGCCGCTTACTGATTCACAAACTCAATAATCACCTGCGCCAGTTCTTCGCCTTTGTCTTCCTGCAGGAAGTGGCCGGCGTTTTTGATGATGGTGTGGGGTTGGCCTTGACAGCCGGGGATGCGTTGTTGGATCGGTATTTCGCCCCCTTTCGTGACCGGATCTGAATCGCTGAAGGTGGTGAGCCAAGGTTTTTCCCAGCTGCGAAAAACCTCCCAACATTTTAAGTTCGCCGGGACCGCCGGATCGTCGGCGCTGATCGGCACCAGAATCGGGAATTTCCGCGCCCCGGCTTTGTAACTATCATCGGGGAAGGGGGCATCGTAGGCGGCGATGATGTCTTCCGGTAAATCACTTACGCAGCCGCCATTGATGATCCCTCCGATCGGAAATTGCGGCGCTTCCTGGCTGAATTTGCGCCATGCCATGAAAGCGTCCGTCGGCGTGCCTTCGCCGGTCGGCAGTCCGGTATTGCCGACAACGACGCGCGCGAACAAGTCCGGATTTTCACCAACAAGACGAAGCCCGATTATGCCACCCCAGTCCTGACCAAAAAACGTTATGTCGTTTGCACCAATTTGATGGAGCCAGGAGGTCATCCAATCGACGTGGGCCTGGAAAGTGTAATCTGCTCTTTCCGTCAGTTTGTCGGAACGGCCGAAGCCAATCAAATCCGGGGCCAGAACTCGAAAACCGGCATCGACCAAAGGGCCGATCATCTTCCGATAAAGGTAGCACCAGGAAGGTTCGCCATGCATGCAGAGAAAAATCGGACCATCGCGCGGCCCTTCATCCAGATAATGCATGCGTAGGGAGCCACCCTCGCCATCCGGTACGTTGAGATAGTGAGGCTCGAAGTCATAGCCGGGTAAATTTTCGAACCGTTCGTCAGCCGTGCGTAAGTATTTCATATCAATATCGCCAGTTATCGGGGGAAATCAAATTTTCTGCGGTAAGCCTGTCGAAAAAACGCTTTGTTTGCAAATATTTTCATTGCTGGTCGCTCGGTTTGATGCCATATCGACAGTTGCTCCTAGCGGGCTTGCGGGATAAGTTAGCCCGCATCTTATGGGTTTAATTTTTTAAGTGGAGATCGTCCGTGGCGGACATCTTTCAAGAAGTCGACGAAGAAATTCGCAAAGACAAGGCGACCGTGCTTTGGAAGAAGTATGGCGGCTATGTCATCGGCGCTTGCGCCGCTGTGGTGATCGGCACCGGTGCCAATGTCGGTTGGCGAGAATATCAAGCTTCGGTTCGCCAGGATGAATCGGCACGGTTTTTCGCGGCGGCGAAAATGGCGCAGGACGGTAAAACCACTGAAGCCATTGACAACTTTCAAGCTCTAGGCAGTGAGGCAAGGACCGGTTATGGCGTCTTGTCGCAATTGCGTGAAGCGGTGGCCAGAAGCGATGCTGGTGATCGTAGCGGTGCCATCGCTGTTTATGACAGAATTGCGGCTGACAATGATGGCGGTGAGGCCATCAGCAATCTGGCACGCATTATGGCGGTTAGCCTGATGATTGACGATGCGCCGGCGGCAGATATCGAGGCGCGTATTGCCCCCCTGGCAACCGGCAATAGTCCGTGGCGTTTTACGGCCGTGGAATACCGCGCCATTGTCGCTCACCGGGATGGCGATATCGACGAGGCCCGCCGCCAATTCGAAGCCTTGAATGAAATGGCTGGCGCACCGCAAGGGCTGAAGCAGCGTGCGGCCCATATGCTTTCTATCCTAGGCGAAGGGTCATAAACAAATGACAGTTATCGGGGGATACCGCCCTCTTGGATCGGGCCTGCGTCGTTGCGGTTCTTTACTTCTTCTCGGTTTGTTGTTGACTGCCTGTGGCGGCGGTTTTTTTGGTGCGGATGACGAAAAGAAATTGCCCGGCAAAAGGGTATCCGTATTGCGCCTGGAACAAAGTCTGGTGCCGGACCCGGCTTTAGCGGATTTGCAGATCAAACTACCGACACCAGTTCTTAATTCTGATTGGCCGATGGCCGGCGGCACGCCGCAGCATGCGTTACATCATGTTGTCGCCAACAAAGGTTTGAAACGCACTTGGTCGGCTGACATCGGCGAAGGATCAAGTGATACTCAACGATTGCTAGCGGCACCGATAACGGGTGGCGGTCGGGTTTATACGTTGGATTCAAACTCCAAAGTGTCCGCACTCAAATCTCAAAACGGCGGATCGATTTGGGAACTCTCGCTTGTTCCTGAAGATGAGGACGAAGGTGTTATTGGCGGTGGCCTGGCCTATTATGGCGAGGTTCTTTATGTCAGCACCGGTTATGGCGAAGTACATGCCCTCGATGCTGCATCCGGAGAAAAAAAATGGAGCTATCGCTTAGGGCCACCCATTCGCTCCGCCCCTGCAGTGTCCGGCGGTCGAATTTTTGTGATTAGTCACGACAATCAACTCCATACCCTGAATGCGCAGGACGGTAGCTTGATTTGGCGTTATACGGGTTTGCCCGAAATTACCGGCATCATCGGTAGTTCCAGCCCGGCAGTGCAGGGAGGTATCGTCATTGCACCATATGCGTCCGGCGAACTCGTCGCTTTACGCGTGGAAAATGGGCGACCGATTTGGGCCGATCAGTTGGTGCGTACTCGCGGGTTAACACCGCTTTCTTCGATAAATGCCATCCGCGCCTTGCCGGTGATTGATGGTAATCGGGTTTATGCGATAAGTCATTCCGGACGCATGGCCGCTTTTGACCTGCGTAGCGGTCGTCGCGCCTGGGTTCGTAATATCAGTGGTGTTCAGACCCCCTGGCTGGCCGGTGAATATATCTATCTGGTAACAACTCAGGCCGAGGTCATTTGCATTTCACGCGCCGATGGTCGGGTTGTCTGGGTGCGACAATTGGAACGCTACGAGGATCCGGAAGATCTTGAAGGGCCCATTCAGTGGTCCGGACCGGTCCTCGCCTCCGATCAATTGTTGTTGGTATCTTCGACCGGCGATGCTGTGACTATTTCGCCCTATACCGGTGAGGTGATGGGGCGGCTTGATTTATCCAGTGCGGCGAAAATTGGGCCGGTTGTCGCCGATGGCACCGTTTATATATTGACCGACAGTGGCGATTTAGTCGCTTATCGATAGACAAAAGATGAAATTCACCGTAGCCATCATTGGCCGACCGAATGTCGGCAAGTCAACCCTGTTCAATCGCTTGGTCGGTAAGCGTTTGGCGATCGTTGACGATTTACCCGGGGTGACCCGCGATCGTCGGGAAGGCGAAGGTCGCCTGTTTGACCTGAATTTTCGCGTCATCGATACGGCCGGCTTGGAAGAGGCGGAAGAAGGTAGTCTGGAAGCTGGCATGCGGGCGCAAACCGATATCGCGCTGGAAGAAGCCGATGTTGCCTTGATGCTGATCGACGCACGCGCCGGTGTCACACCCCTCGATGAATATTTTGCTGATTGGCTGCGACGGCAAAACAAACCGGTTATCTTGCTGGCGAACAAATGCGAAGGTCGCGCCGGTCTGAACGGCCTGGCCGAATGTTACAGCTTGGGTCTCGGTGATCCAGTGCCGGTATCTGCCGCCCATGGTGAGGGCATGGATCTGCTGATCGAAGCCTTGTTGCCCTACCATGATGAATTTGCAGTAACCGAACCGGAAGATGGTGAAGCCCCAATCTTGCAGTTGGCAATCCTGGGACGGCCAAACGCCGGTAAATCGACTTTGGTCAACCAGTTGCTGGGTGCCGAACGCATGTTGACGGGACCTGAACCAGGCGTCACTCGAGACGCCATTGCCAACGATTGGGAATGGCAAGGACGGCCCATTCGCTTGATTGACACGGCGGGTTTACGCCGGCGCGCCAAGATAACCGATAAGTTGGAGAAACTGTCGGCCAGCGATGCAATGCGGGCCATGGATTATGCGCAAGTTGTGGTCCTGTTAATTGACGCCTTGGTGCCGCTGGAAAAACAAGACCTGACGATCGCCCGCAAAATCACCGAAGAAGGCCGTGTCCTCATTATCGCGGCCAACAAATGGGACTTGGTACGCGATCCGAATGCCACCATGCGCCATATTCGCGAACGGGTCGAAGACGGTCTTTCGCAGGTGCGCGGTGTCCCTGTGATTACCCTGTCGGCGCTAACCGGGCGGGGAACCGAAAAGCTGCTGCCAGCAATATTTGATGCCTACGACCGCTGGCAAACCAGGGTGCCGACAGCGGCGCTTAATCAATGGTTGGATGAAATGACCGCACGTCATCCGCCGCCGCTAGGTCACAACGGCAGACGCTTACGGTTGCGCTACATGACACAGGCGAAAACCCGTCCGCCAACCTTTGCCATCTTTGTCAATCTGCCGGATGACCTGCCGGATTCTTATGTTCGGTATATTCAGAACGGCTTGCGCGACACTTTCGATTTGGATGGAGTGCCGATCCGAATTAACCTCAGGAAACGCAAAAACCCCTACGCCCCGAAAAAAAGTCGTTAGTGCATGCTACCGGCGGTGTCGGCAGCCACCCAAACACCATTGCTCTCAAAGTTAGGCATGGCCATTTGAACGAAGGTTTCATTGGCATGTTCCGGGGGCGGCAATTGGCTGGCATCTTCGCCGGGGAAAGCGGCTTGACGTAAATTTGTCCGGGTTGGACCGGGATTGACCAAATTGACCCGTATTTTGGTGTTCTGAATTTCCCGCGCATAACTCACGACCATGGCTTCAAGCGCGGCTTTGCTGGCGCTATAGGCACCCCAGTAAGGTTGCAGATTACGGGTAATGCCAGAAGTGAGAAATATACCGCGCCCTGCATCTGACTGCCGTAGCAATGGATCCATCGCTCGAATTAAGCGGTAATTCGCCGTGACATTGACATCGAATATCCGCTGCCAAATTTCCGGCGGAACATGACCCAACGGGGATAAGTCGCCCAATATCGCCGCATTGCCGACCAAAATATCGAGACACTTCCAACGTTCGAAGATCTGACTGCCGACTTGGTCGATGGCATCGAAGTCGGTCAGATCGAGCGGCAAGAGCGTCGCACTGCCGCCTTCAGCTTGAATTAAGTCGTCGAGTTCTTCCAACGCATCGATGGTTCGGGCGACGGCGATAACATGGGCGCCTTCCTTGGCATAGGCTTGCGCAATTGCTGCGCCGATCCCTCGGGAAGCGCCGGTTACAAGGGCGATACGACCGTCCAGGCGTTTCGTCATCAATAAATTCTTCTGTTAGGCAGTTTCGGCAAGCAAGGTAAGTTGCGACTGGTTTGCGCCATCTTTCTGGTCAATCAGCGGCACCGGATATTCGCCGGTGAAACAGGCATCGCAGAATTGCGGTGCGTCGGGATTGCGATCTTCACCCATGACAGCTTGATAAAGTCCGTCATTGCTGACGAATGCCAAACTATCGACGCCAATATGTTCCGCCATCGCGCTCTCATCCATCTGCCCGGCCAGTAACTCGCTGGGTGTCGGGGTGTCGATACCGTAAAAACAGGAATGTGCTGTTGGTGGACTAGCAATGCGCATATGAACCTCAGCAGCGCCGCAATCGCGAACCATCTCAACAATTTTTTTCGAGGTGGTGCCTCGAACGATAGAATCATCGACCAAGACGACCCGCTTTCCTTGAATTTCCGCCCGATTGGCGTTGTGTTTCAGCTTCACGCCGAAATGTCGGATATTTTGCGTCGGTTCGATGAAGGTGCGTCCGACATAATGATTGCGGATAATCCCGAGTTCAAACGGAACGTTGGCCTCTTGCGAATAACCAATCGCCGCCGGTGTACCCGAATCCGGAACCGGGATGACCAAATCGGCTTCGACATGGCTTTCTTTGGCTAACTGGCGGCCGATAAGTTTGCGCACCGAATAGACGCTGCGCCCCTGACATAGACTGTCAGGACGGGAAAAATAGACATATTCAAAAATACAAAACTTATCGGGTTTTTGTTCAAACGGTCGAACGCTTTCAACACCATCCTTTGTGCAGACAACGATTTCACCCGGCTCAATATCGCGTACAAAATCAGCGCCGATGATATCAAGGGCACAGGTTTCCGAAGCCAATATCGGCGCTCCTTCGAATTCGCCCAATACCAACGGTCTGACCCCCATGGGATCGCGCATACCGACAAGTTTTTTGTTTGTCAGGGCGATAAGGCTGTAAGCGCCAACAACTTTCCGCGCCGCGTCGATCAATCGGTCGACCAATTTGGTGTAAAGGCTGGTGGCAATCAAATGGACAAATATTTCGGTATCCGTCGTCGACTGGAAAATGCAACCGCGCTTGACCAATTCGCGCCGAATTTCGGTAGAATTGGTTAGATTGCCATTATGCGCAATCGCCAGGCCGCCATGTTCTAATTCGGCAAACAGGGGTTGGACGTTTCGCAAAACCGTATCACCAGTAGTGGCGTAGCGATTGTGCCCGATTGCGGCATAACCCTTCAGGCGTCCAATGACCGCTTCCGAGTTGAAGTTGTCGCCGACCCTGCCTAGGCTGCGATGGGAATGAAACTGCGTTCCATCGAATGATACGATGCCTGCCGATTCTTGTCCGCGATGTTGCAGCGCATGCAGCCCAAGAGCAGTGTGTGCGGACGCATCTTCGGTGCCTAGAATTCCGAAAACACCGCATTCTTCGTGCAACTTGTCGTCATCAAAGGGGTTTGTCGTCATGCTATTACTCATGTCGATCAGTCGCTTTCACCTTTTTGTTCCGACTTCTCGTCGTCGGAGCCACTGTTGTTGATCAGGCGATCCATATCTTTTTTCTGGTCTTCATCGTAGCCATCTTTGTCGTTCGGCGCGATCACCTTTTTGACACCGTCAACGATGTCGCCGGTTTCTTTTAAACGGTCAACCAACTTACTACCAGTATCATCAAGGGTTTCTAAATCTTTGGTAAACTCCTCCGGTACCAAGCTAATCAAGAAAGCAGCGCCGGCACGCATCGCGGGTACAGATCGCGCTTCCTTAACCCAAGGCGGATGTTCTTTTGGCGGAATAAATTGGATCAGCAACAAATAAGCAAGTGAGACCACGACGGCGCCGCGCGCCAGGCCGAACAGAAAACCAAGTGAACGATCTAAAGCGCCAATATCGCTGGATTGCACCTTGCGTGAAACCCAAGCGCTGATAACGGCCAAAATGACCAGAACAGCAATAAATATTGTCACAACTGCGGCAATATCAGCGACCAAAGTCTGCTTAAAATCGAACCATTCTTTGACATATCCGCGGAATGGCTCCTGCACAAAAGGAAATACGTAATAGGTGACCGCAGCGGCGCCGATCCAACTGGAAATCGCCAGCACTTCGCGCACGAATCCGCGTGCCAACGCCAAGATCGCGGAGATTAGCAGCACCGTGACGACGCCGATGTCTGTGGGGATTATAGAGAAGTCTTCCATGCCGCTTTTCGGGTTCGCCCAAACTTCGATCATTAGCTCGCTTGTAAAGCGTCCTGACAACTCCTGCAAGAGTTCGATTTCATCAACTTGCAAAGTGTGACTATGTTTTGCCGCCCCAGACGGTGCAATCGCGCGCGCGAAGCCCAATTTTTCCGCTTCCTTTAGGCGGGAGTCGCTGTGACTAACGGGGCGAATTTCGCTTGATAAACTGATTTCACCAAAAAACACGGTTTCTTTCGGCGTCGGAATATCGGAAAGCGACGAAAGTAGGGCAGCTGCGACCGCCATATCCGCCGCCGGTTCAACAATCCGCAATCCGCCGGCAACATTAAGAAAGACGTCGTGCCCAACCAGGGAGACCCCACAACGTGCCTCTAGAACAGCGACGATCATCGCCAATCGATTGCCATCCCAACCGACGACGGTGCGCCTTGGTGTGGCCAGCGGTGATGGTGTCACAAGGGCCTGGATTTCCACCAACAAAGGCCGCGTTCCCTCCATGCCGGCGAAAACAGCTGCGCCGCTGACCGGCTGATCGCGATTGGAAAGGAAAAGGGCGGAAGGGTTGGATACCTCTTTAAGCCCAGCATCGGTCATCTCAAAAACACCGATTTCATCCGTCGCACCGTAACGGTTTTTGACCGCCCGCAGGATGCGGAACTGGTGGCCACGTTCGCCTTCGAAATAAAGCACCGTATCGACCATATGCTCCAGGACACGAGGGCCGGCAATTTGCCCTTCTTTAGTGACATGGCCGACGAGGATCAAAACGATATCCCGCTTCTTGGCGACCCGAATCAACTCCTGGGCCGATGCGCGGACTTGCGAGACGGTACCAGGCGCACTTTCCATGTTGTCGATATACATCGTTTGAATACTGTCAATCACAACAATATGCGGCGCATCTGCATTATTTAAAGTTGCTAGTATATCGCGAAGATTTGTGGCCGACGCGAGTTCGACTTGTGCATCGGCAAGGGCCAGGCGATGGGCGCGCATGCGTATTTGGGCCACTGCTTCTTCACCGGAAATATAGGCGCAACGGGCGCCATTATTGGCTAAGGCAGCCACGGCTTGCAACAGAATAGTAGACTTGCCGATACCAGGATCGCCGCCGACCAAAATTGCCGAGCCAGGTACCAAACCACCGCCACAAACCCTGTCGAATTCCGCAATGCCGCTGATCGTGCGCATTTCGATGGCGTCGCCGTCGGTTGCGTTTAGATCAACAAACTGGACATGTCGACCGACGTTACCTTTTTTCAAGGCGCTGGTTAAAACAGTGTCGCCAGCTTCTTCGGTGATGGAATTCCAGGCATCGCATTGGGCGCATCGGCCAGCCCACTTTGTGCTGACGGCACCACAACTTTGACAAACAAATCGCTCGCTCTGACGCGCCAAGTTTGGCACTCCATTCATATCGGGTTTAAGGTTTCAATACGTCCATTTCGATTGGGCCTTCGGCCCGACCAGATATAAACTGATCTACAAAGTCATTCCCGCTGTCGGCGATTTTGGCAACCGGGCCATCCCAAATAATCTGCCCTTTGAATATCATCGCAACACGGTCGGCGATCGTTCGTGCTGACGCCATATCATGCGTAATCGTAATGGCGGTGGAGCCCAAATCTTTCACGCATTCGATGATCAAGCGGTTGATAACATCTCCCATGATCGGGTCCAGACCGGTGGTTGGCTCGTCAAAAAATATGATCTCTGGTTCGGTCGCTATGGCACGCGCCAAGCCGACACGTTTTTTCATGCCGCCGGACAATTCCGCCGGGTCCAATTCGCCGACATCCGCAGTGAGGCCGACCCGAGCTAATTTCTCCATGGCGATGTCGCGTGCTTTATCGCGGTCCATACCTTCCCCCTCGATCAGACCGAAGGCGACGTTTTCCCAGACTTTCAAGCTATCAAACAGCGCGGCATTTTGAAACAACATGCCGAATTTCTTCAGCACCGCTTCTTGTTCGTTACCCCTCAGCCCGATGACTTCCTGCCCATCAACCTTGATACTGCCGTGGTCCGGCTTAATCAGGCCCAAAATGCATTTCAGCATCACCGATTTTCCTGAACCCGAACCACCGATTATGACAACGGATTCGCCCGCATCGACGTGCAGATTAATACCGTTCAAAACGTGTTTTGGACCAAATGATTTATGCACGTCCAGCATCTGTATTTTGGGTGTTTGGCTCATTTTGTGAAAAAGATCTCCGTCACGAAATAGTTGGAGATCAAAATTAGAATGAGCGCCGAGACAACAGCGTTAGTCGTTGCCCGGCCAACTCCCTGGGCACCGCCGCTGGAGTGGAAGCCGTGATAACACCCCATCAGGGCAATAATAAAACCGAAGACCGCCGCTTTGATCAGACCTGAAACGACGTCCATGGTTTGTAGAAAATCAAAAGTGTTCTTTAAATAAGTGGCGGAATTAAAACCAAGGCGATGGATGCCGACGAGATAACCGCCCATTACCCCGATGATATCCGCAATTAGAACCAAGATCGGCATCGTCAATGTGGCGGCAATCAATCTTGGCGCGACCAAATATTTGAATGGATTGGTTTGCAACGTTACGAGAGCGTCAATCTGCTCTGTCACGCGCATGGTGCCCAATTCTGCGGCCATCGCCGCACCGACGCGACCCCCTACCATCAAACCGGCAAGCACGGGGCCGAGCTCTCTGGTGATGCCGATGACAACGATCGTGGCGACCGCACTTTCTGCGTTGAAGCGGGAGGAGCCGATGAATATTTGCAGGGCTAGGACGGCACCAGTGAACAACGCGGTCATGCCGACGACGGGCAGGGAGTAATATCCAATCGACATTATTTGCCGCAGGATTAGTCGACCATAAAATGGCGGCGTAAAGACATGCCTGATTGCCTCACCTGTAAACAGACTCAAAGCACCGACAGCGGACAGAAAATCAATGAAAATTCGTCCTATTGTGGCGACGGGATTCATCAATTGACCTCGCCTGAATAGTGATAACGTCGAGCGTACCGCGTACCCAAAGAAGTAAGTAATTCATAAGACATGCTACCACCCAAAGCTCCCAATTCATCAATATCGACGCCGCCACCAATCATCGTAACCGGGGCACCGAGTTTGACTGCATCATTTGGCGCTTCGGTTATATCTAAAGTGATGAGGTCCATCGACACACGACCAACCACCGGTACTTTAACCCCACCGAGCATGGCATGGCCGTGATTACCAATTGAGCGGAGATATCCATCCGCATAACCAATTGGCACAGTCGCGATACGACGCGGCCCGTTGACTTTGTAGGTGGCGCCGTAACCGACGGTTTCGGGTATGTCGATATCGCGCAATTGAATGATCTTTGCTGTTAGTTTGACAACTTCGTGCATGGGATTAGGAAGATGCAATGTCGGATTGCTGCCATACAGCGCAACGCCTGGCCGCACAAGGTCAAAATGGTAGTTCGCATCCAGAAATATGCCGGCTGAATTCGCCAAACTTCCTTTTATCCCCGGCAATTTCGCCATTGCCGCGTTGAAGCGAATTAATTGCTCCTGATTTTGCGTACTATTCGGCACTTCCGCCGCTGCCAGATGGGAGGCAAGATAGGTGACGGCAATTCCGGTCATGCGTTCTGGTTCCGCACATAGTGTGATGAACTCCGACGCTGGCAGGCCCAATCTGTTCATCCCAGTATCGATTTGAATGATCGCCTTGCGTTGTCCGGCAATTTGCGTATGTGCCGACCAGGCATCGATTTGCCGAAGATCGTTCAAAACTGGCAGCAATCGAAACGCATCGAATGTTTTTTCGGTTCCTGGTAACAACCCACCTAGAATGTATATTTCAGCTTCCGGCAAGGCGTCGCGCAACGATATGCCTTCGCTGAGATGGGCAACAAAAAAGATCCGGCACCCGGCATCCCACAATACCGGACCAACTCTGTCAATCCCGCAGCCATAGGCATTTGCTTTGACAACACCGGCACATTCGCCGTGTCGAATTTCGTCTCTCAACAAGCGATAATTGGCACCGATTGCGTCGAGATCGATGTCGAGGATAGCGCCCGCCAGGTCAGGAGATATTGCTGTCGTTGTAATTGGCATATTCAAGGTTGGAAAACTTTGTGAAATCCTTATTGAAATGTAGCCTAATCGTGCCGGTGGGGCCATGGCGTTGTTTGCCAAGAATTACTTCGGCTAAACCGTGGATACGTTCGCCCTTTTCCATCCATTGGCGATGATCTTCGGTGTCCGGATCGGGCTCCAAACGTTCGTGGTAATAATCTTCGCGATAGATAAACATAACCACGTCGGCATCTTGCTCAATCGATCCTGATTCTCTTAAATCCGACAATAGCGGACGTTTGTCTTCCCGTTGTTCGACGGCACGGGAAAGTTGCGATAACGCGAGAACAGGAACATCAAGTTCTTTTGCTAATGCCTTTAAGCCTTGTGTAATTTCTGATATTTCCTGCACCCGATTTTCAACCCGGCTTTTGGCTGACCGAAGAAGCTGCAGATAGTCAACGACGATTAGATCGAGACCGCCCATCATTCTTTTTAAGCGGCGGGACCGGGTTCGGACGCCGGCAATCGATAGAGCTGGGGTGTCGTCCAGGTGAATTTTTAAGTCCTGTATACGTTTGCTGGCACTGACGAAATCGGCAAAACTATCGGCATTAATGGCCCCGCGGCGGATTTTCTCGGAGGAAATTTGTGCTTCTTCCGACAATATTCGGGTAGCCAATTGCTCCGCGGACATTTCCAGGCTGAAAAAAGCAACAATGGCCCCCTCTTTTGCTGCACTTACACTTATGTTCGTCGCCAGAGAACTTTTCCCCATCGCGGGGCGGGCCGCCAGGATCAGCAGATCGGAGGGATGCAGGCCGCCAAGCATTTCATTCAAATCGTCGAGGCCAGTATCAATTCCTACTAACTTTGTATCGCGCCGGTGGGCCGCTTCCGCCATGCGTACCGCTTCCGCTGCGGCCTCGGCAAAAGATTGGAACCCAGAACCCGTGACCCCTGCCTCAGCAAGGGAATAGAGTTGTTGCTCCGCTGATTCTATTTGTGTTTCACCATCCGCTTCGACATCCGCGTCATAGGCTTCGTTAACAATTTCTTCGCCAATGCCAATAAGTGAGCGCCGTAGAAATAAATCATAGATGGTGCGGCCATAATGTTCCGCATTGATAATGGTGACGGCTGCACCGGCAAGGCGGGCCAAATATTGACTGCCGCCGACATCGGCCAGGGCATCATCCTGTTCAAAATATTGCTTTAAAGTCACCGGGTTGGCGATTTGTCCTCGGTCGACTAGAGTTTCAATTACGCTATATATTCTCTGATGGACCGGCTCAAAAAAATACTCCGAACTCAGAAAGTCATTCACTTTATTCAAAGCGTCATTATTGACCAAAATCGCACCTAGCAGCGCCTGTTCCGCTTCGAAATTTTGCGGTGCGCTGCGATAGTCTGTCGAACCAGCGGGAGTGATCGCCGTCACGCTAGCGGTATTTTCTACATCGTTGCTCATGATGCGTTGGAACCTAACACAAGCTATCCATCAACCTATATGCATTATGCGGAAGTGCTCAGATTATCTGTGGATTAGACTTATCCACTTCGGAATAATTCTGGGGATAAGTCTAGCAGAAGATATTCGCAAACGCAGAACGGCGCGGTTTATCCGCGCCGATCAAACGTGATTCAATTGTCACTTCAATTGTTTCGCGAGAAACCCTAGGCCTTGGGTTCTTCGTCTGTGTCGACCGCGTTCGCGGCTTCGTCATCCGAATCGTTTTCGGTTTCCGTGGCTTCAGCTGTTTCGACTTCGGCCGCCGCTTCGGCGACTTCTTCCTCTTCATCGTCCAAGTCCTGCGAAACCGATATGCCTTTTGCCTGCAATTCCGCTTCTTCGGCGGAACGCGCAACATTAGCTTCAATGCTCTGGAAAACTTCCGGATGCAATATAATGCGGATGTCATGCAGACCCAAAGTTTTGATTGGGCGGTCCAGGACAACTTGGGCCCGCTCGACTTTGTAGCCATCTTCGCTCAGCGCCTGAGCGACATCGCGGGCGGAAACGGAGCCGTAAAGTTGCCCAGTTTCGCCAGCGGATCGGATCAGAACGACTTTCACGTTATCCATCTTGCCGGCTGCAGCCTCGGCTTCGCGCTTGTTCTCTAAATTACGCACTTCCAAGTCCTGGCGTTGCGTTTCAAAAAAGGCCAGATTATTTTTCGTCGCTCTTAGAGCCTTCTTACGCGGTAGTAAAAATTTACGGGCGAATCCATTTTTAACATTCACGACATCGCCCATTTGGCCGAGTTTTTCCACTCGTTCCAACAGAATGACTTCCATCACTCATCCTCCTGATCGCTGTTGGGACCTTTAAACCGGTCTCGAAAGCCAACAGCCTGATCCACCAAGCCAAGACCGAAGACCACAATGGTCAGCCAGCCCACGAAAATTATTAGCAACATATAAAATGGAACAAGAAAAAATTTGCCCACTTTCATGTTGCGCGCCAGCGCATGTACCACAGCCAGTCCCTGAAAGAAATAGGCGGTTGCAATAACACCTGACACCGCGATACCGATGATACTGAAATCACCCGGTAGCCAAAGCGCTATTGCCATAGCGCCTAAGAAAATCGCCGCCAGCCAGTTTGGCAATCGAAAGTCGGTGATATCCGCGAGCGGGCGAATGTTTTTACCGGCACGACGTAAGATTGTTTGCGCCAAAGCCGCATCGACAACGATACCAAGCATCCAAGAGGCGGCTAATACCGCCGGAAGTACCCGAACGAAAAATTCAACTGTCGCCTCGTTAAACGGCGATTCTGAATCCTTGGGCAATTCCGCCGACATGGCTTCGAACGTCGTATGCACCAGGATCGCAACCTGTTGCCATACACCGCCTTCGTCACCGGCCGCAAAAATCAGCGCCAGTCCTGCATAGACGGCAACCAATCCAGTTAACCAAACAACCAGCATGGCGATTGGATACCATTCCAATTGACCGTTCGCATTAGGTTTGGCTAACAGGGCCTGTCGGCTCACAATTATAGCCGGAATACCGCTCAATAGCAGAAAACTGCCGGCAAACGTTAGTCCGCCTACGAATCCGATGATGACAGCAGCCACGAGGACTGAAATCATCACCCCCCGCGTTCCCAATCCAAGGCCACTTAGAAAGAGAGGCAGGGCGACTAATATACTCAGGAAAATCGAGGCGATACCGCCCGTCAAAACACTGAGATTAAGTAAGCTACTCACGATGCCAGCGGCAATCGCAAGAAGATAGTTTTTATGCATGTCGGACCTTTTGGGCCATCCGGTCCTTGGGGCCAAACCGGGCCAGGTGCCCGATCAAAATATCAATGCTTATTGAATTACAAATGGCAGCAAAGCGAGGTTACGCGCCCGCTTGATCGCCCGGGCCAGCTCGCGTTGTTTCTTTGCAGATACAGCAGTAATACGACTCGGGACAATCTTGCCGCGTTCGGACACATAACGGCTCAAAGTCTTCACATCTTTATAATCAATTTTTTGTCCGTTTGGACCGGAGAATGGGCATGTTTTGCGGCGTCGATAAAATGGTCGACGAACCGGCAGTTGGGAAATTTTAAGATCTTGCGCCATGATTATTCTCCAGCCTCTGTCGCGGGCTTTTCTTCGGCTTTAGGTGCCGCTTCTTCGCGCCGGCTGTCATTGTGGCTGCGGTGTTCCCGCGGCCCGCCACGATGGCTGTCTCGGGTTTGGCGAGTTTGCAGCATGATGGACGGATTTTCATCCAATTCGTCAACCCGAATTGTCAAAAGCCGAACGATATCTTCGCTAAGGCGAATGTTGCGCTCCATTTCCTGAACCGCATCCGAAGGGGCGTCCAAGTTCATCATCACATAGTGACCTTTCCGGTATTTTTTAATCCGGTAGGCCAGGTTTTTCAGACCCCAATATTCAGTGTTGGCGACCTTGCCACCATTTTCCTGAACTATGGTCGAAAAACGCTCAGTCAGCGCCTCGACCTGTTGGGGCGATATATCTTGCCGCGCAATGAATACGCTTTCGTAGTACGGCATAAGTTCTCCGTTCTCCTCAAATATCCGCTTTGCTTCGCGGATGAGATTGAAAGTGTCTTCGCTCCCCTACAGAGCGGCAAACACCTACATTCTAAACTGCCAGATGACGAACTGCCGAATTACCGGTTCATAAATCTGGAACGCAAAAAAACCTGCGTCCCGCAATTGCTTGCCGGATCGGCTCACCTATCGTGGCGCGGACTTATACACATATTTTCAGCCTATTCAAGCGTTCGAAGGCTCATTATTTGCATTTTTTGAGATTATTTTAGCCGTTAGGCAGAATTGCCGTGATCAGCCTTGACAGATAGCAGCGAAGCCTTATCACTAAATCAGAAATTAGGCGAAATATTTGCCACAAATTAAGGGATTCTACAGATGACACGGGCGTTCATTTTTCCAGGTCAAGGAAGTCAAGCTGCTGGGATGGGTAAAGAGTTGGCAGATCACTCGGCTGCGGCACGGCAAGTATTTCAACAAGTCGACGATGCGCTGGGCGAAAACCTTTCAAATTTGATGTTCGAAGGCCCGGAAGATCAGCTGACATTAACGCAAAATGCGCAACCGGCTTTGATGGCGATGAGCATGGCCGTGTTGCGCGCCTTAGAAGTTGCGGGTGGCTTCTCTCTCAAAGATCAATGCAATTTTGTCGCCGGCCATTCCTTGGGCGAATATTCGGCGCTTTGCGCCGCTGGTGCCTTGGATGTCGGGGATGCGGCAAGGTTGCTGCGGCAGCGCGGGGAGGCGATGCAGAGGGCGGTTCCGGTTGGTAAGGGCGCGATGGCCGCGCTCCTGGGGTTGGACTTCGAAACAGCAAAGGGTGTCGCTGACGATGCGGCGGCAGGCGATGTTTGCGCCACGGCAAACGATAATGCGCCAGGCCAGGTCGTCGTGAGCGGTGATAAAGCGGCGGTCGAGCGGGCCGTCAAGCTCGCGAAAGAGCGCGGCGCCAGGCGGCCAATGTTGTTGCCGGTAAGTGCGCCCTTTCATTGCCTGCTAATGCAACCGGCAGCGGAGGCGATGACTATCGCGTTGGCGGAAGTTGGAATTAATTCACCATCCGTTCCGGTAGTTACGAATGTGACGGCAAGTCCAACCAGCGATCCGGCAGAAATTCGTGATCTCCTGGTAAGACAAGTAACGGCGATGGTGCGTTGGCGCGAAGGTATTCTGAAAATGAAAGCGCTGGGTGTCGACCAACTTGTCGAATTGGGGGCGGGGAAAGTTTTGGCGACAATGACTAAACGTATAGACAAGGAAATCACCGCAACATCGATCAGTACACCGGCGGATATACAGACTTTTTTGGCAACGCTATAACTCGGTTTATCAGAAGAGGTTACTGACATGTTTAATCTGACGGGAAAATCAGCCCTTGTGACCGGTGCATCGGGTGGCATTGGCAGTGCTATTGCGCGAGCATTGCACGCTGCCGGTGCGCAAGTTGCGTTGAGCGGAACGCGCGTCGCTGCTTTGGAAAATGTGGCCGCCACGCTCGGTGACAGGGTTGCCATCGTACCTTGTAATCTTGGCGACGTAGAAGCGCGAGGCAAACTTATCGCCACAGCCACCGAACAAGTCGGAAACATCGATATTCTGGTAAACAATGCAGGATTGACACGCGACAACCTGGCCATGCGTCTGAAGGACGAAGATTGGGATACCGTATTAAGTATCAATTTAAGCGCAGCGTTTCAGTTAAGTCGCGCGGCATTACGTGGCATGATGAAGGCGCGTTGGGGACGGATTGTCAACATTACTTCCGTTGTTGGCGTAACCGGTAATCCGGGGCAAGTAAACTATGCCGCTGCCAAAGCCGGCATGGTCGGCATGTCGAAATCGATGGCCCAAGAGGTCGCCAGTCGGGGAATTACCATCAATTGTGTGGCGCCTGGATTTATTGCGACGGCCATGACAGAAGAATTGAATGATCAACAGCAAGAATCGATTCTACAGAACATTCCTGCGGGCAAAATGGGCGCGCCTGAAGATATTGCCACTGGCGTGTTGTATTTAGCCAGCGATGAAGGTGGATATGTCACTGGTCAAACCCTACATATCAACGGTGGCATGGCAATGATCTAAGGACGGTCTGTGCCACAAACTTGTCAGATAAAATTTGCGTCGATGCATGCTGGTAAGGTAGGAATTAGTGTGCTAGGAAGCGCCCGCTCTATCTATTGCAGGACATTCTGCGGATTGTCGCCAATGAGGTGGACAGAAAAACTAATATGTAGTGTTAACCAAACTTCGAGGACTGAATAAAATGAGCGATACAGCTGAGCGTGTACGGAAAATTGTTGTTGAACACCTTGGTGTCGAGGAAGACAAGGTCACTGAAACGGCCAGCTTTATCGATGACTTGGGCGCTGACAGCCTTGATACGGTTGAACTGGTTATGGCGTTTGAGGAAGAGTTAGGCATCGAGATCCCTGATGACGCGGCAGAAAAAATCCTCATGGTCAAAGATGCCATCGATTTTATCGATTCTAGCAGTTAGCAAACCTTTTCTCAAAACCTCCTGTCTCTAAACTTTGGCGGATAATTGAGAAGGATAGCTATGATCGAAGAAAAACGCGTCGTCATTACGGGCATGGGGCTTGTTACACCCCTTGGTGTTGGTGTGGAAGCCGTTTGGAAGCGGTTGCTTAACAGTGAATCCGGCGCCAGCTCTATTCAGAAATTTGATACCTCCGATTTAGCGGCGAAGATCGCCTGTTCATTGCCGTTAGGCGAGAGCACGCCTTATTTCAATCCAGATGAATGGATGACGCCGAAAGAGCAGCGCCGGGTAGATGATTTTATTATCTACGGAATGGCTGCCGCACAGCAGGCGGTGGAAGACGCCGGCTGGATGCCTGACGATGAAGAGCAGCTTTACCGCACCGGAGTGTTAATCGGTTCCGGAATTGGCGGCTTAGGTGGAATTGAAGACGCGACATTGACGCTGGCTGAAAAAGGGCCGCGTCGCGTCAGCCCGTTTTTTATTCCTGGTTGCTTGATCAACCTGACGTCCGGTAATGTCTCAATAAAATATGGCTTCAAAGGGCCAAATCACTCTGTTGTGACGGCATGTTCTTCCGGTGCTCATGCGATCGGGGATGCAGCACGAATTATCAAATGGGGCGATGCTGACGTGATGATCGCTGGCGGGACGGAAGGTGCGATTACACGCTTGGGTATCGCTGGTTTCGCCGCCTGCAAGGCCTTGTCGACAAAATACAACGACGATCCGACAAAAGGGTCGCGTCCCTGGGACAAAGGCCGCGATGGATTTGTCATGGGTGAAGGCGCCGGCATTGTCGTGCTTGAAGAGTACGAGCATGCGAAAGCGCGAGGCGCCAAAATTTACGGTGAAATTCTTGGTTACGGCATGTCAGGTGATGCCCATCATATCACTGCACCAGCTGAAGATGGTGGCGGTGCCTATCGTGCGATGAAGGCGGCATTCGATAATGGTGGATTGAACCCTGAGGATGTAGATTATGTGAATGCGCATGGGACCTCGACGCCAAAAGGGGACGAGATCGAAGTCGGTGCCGTGAAACGTCTGTTTGGCGATGCGGCTTATGAATTGTCAATGTCCTCGACTAAATCGTCAATTGGCCACCTCCTTGGTGCAGCCGGTAGCGTGGAAGCAATCTTTTCGATCTTGGCGATCCGCGACGGCGTCGCGCCGGCGACGCTCAATCTGGAAGATCCTTCGGACAGTTGTGATATCGATCTGGTGCCGTTGCAACCTAAGGAACGTAAAATCCGCCTCGCGATGTCGAATTCCTTTGGCTTTGGCGGTACCAACGCATCTCTCATCCTCGGCCCGGTATAAGGGGTAGGCGCGATGGCGCTTCGGTTTCTGAGGACAATATCAATATTTGCTGTCCTCGTCGGTTTTGCCGGCGGGGGCATTTATCTTTGGGGCCAGTCGATCTTTTTGGAACCAGGCCCGTTGCCAGAAAAGCATATCGTTTTATTACCGCCAGGCGAAAACGTCCGGGCGATTGGTGAATTATTACGGGCGGAGGGAGTTATTGGTAACGCCCTTATTTTTGAATTAGGCGCAAGACTGACGAAAAAAAGCCGACTTCTTAAGGCCGGTGAATATGAGATATCACCGCATGTCAGTATGAAGCAAGTAGTTGATATTCTGGTCGAAGGCAAAGTTGTTATCCATCGCTTGACCATTGCGGAAGGGTTGGTGATCCGCGAAATTATCGACATCGTGAACAGTACCCAAGGCTTGGAAGGGAAGGTGACCGCTAAGTTTGCCGAAGGCAGCTTGCTTCCTGAAACCTATCACTTTATTCGCGGCGACAACCGTAACCTTCTGGTCGAGCGGATGCAGATGGGGATGAAACAAACCTTGAGTGATCTTTGGGGCGAGCGAGACAAAACGATCCCAATTCAAACGCCAAACGAAGCCGTAATCCTCGCGTCGATCGTGGAGAAAGAAACCGGTCTTGCGACGGAACGTCCACATATCGCGGGCGTGTTTATGAATAGGTTACGCAAAGGGATGAAATTACAATCCGACCCGACTGTTTCATTTGGCATTACGCATGGGAAACAACCGTTGGGTCGAAAACTATCTCGCAAAGATTTAACTGCGCCGACGCCATATAACACTTATACCATTATAGCATTGCCGCCGACGCCGATTGCCAATCCGGGCACAGATGCGCTTCGTGCCGTGCTAAAACCGATGGCAACAAAAGACCTGTTTTTTGTGGCGGATGGCAAGGGTGGACACCGCTTTGCTGAAACCTATGCCCAACACCAGCAGAACGTAAAACTCTGGCGAAAGGTGAGTAAATAGCCAACGTAATTATTGTTTTTTCGGCGCCTTTGCGAGAAGCCGGTCTGCCCAAGCCGACGGCATGGCGTTAATTAGCCATACGCTCGCATACATTGGCCACGGAAAAACAATTCGCCCTTTATTTTTCGCGAGTTTTCGTTTGATGTAGTGTGCGGCCTTTTCGGCGCTCCACAGCATGGGCATCGGAAACTTATTGTCCGCCGTGATCCGACTTTCGACAAATCCCGGACAGACAACCGCGACATTAACACCGTGCTCCTGAAGCCGTCCGCGAAGACCTTCGCCAAGCGAGCGAACTGCTGCTTTGCTGGCTGCATATGCCACTGCACTTGGTAGGCCGCGAAAGCCAGCTAAAGAACTGACGATTGCAAGCTGCCCATTGCCACGGGTTTTCATGTGCGTAATCGCCGGTAAAACAGTGTTCAATACACCCAGATAGTTGATTCTGGCGACTTCGAAATAAATATCGTCACCGGTCGAGCTGCTGCCGTCGATACCGGCATTTGCAATGACCAAGTCCAGAGGATGTTCATTGTCCAGTCGATTTATCCATGTCCGCATCGCCTCGCGGTCGCCGACGTCGATTACCTGCGAATGAACTTCACAGCCTTTTTGCCTCAATTTTTCCGCCACCATCGATAGGCGCGGCGAATCGCGCCCGCTGATGGCAATTGTCATGCCCGGGGCCGCATATGATTCGGCCAAAGCTTCGCCAATTCCACTGGAAGCACCTGTAATTACTATGTTTTTTGGTGCTATCATGATTGTTGTATCCTCACCTAGTCTTGCCGATCCAGAATACGAACTATATATTGGAGCGCAAGTTTGTGAAACTGCGTCACATTATTTGTGGGATTTATTGCATCATGACTTTATCAAGTATGACCGGATTTGCCCGAAAAAACGGTGAGCTAAATGGCGATACCTGGACGTGGGAAATCAAAAGTGTAAATGGGCGTGGCGTCGACATTCGCGCTCGTCTAGCGTCCGGTTACGACAGCATAGAGGCTAAAATCCGCACAATCATTGCGGAGCAAGTCAGTCGTGGTCAGATAAATGTCAATCTACAACTCACGACGGCGACAAGGGTACAATCGGTCCAAATAAATCAACAGGCCCTGGATATCGTTATTGGTGCAGCGGGCGAGCTGCAACGTGATCACATTGCAATCGCCCCCTCGGCGGACGGCCTTTTGGCTTTGCGCGGTATTTTGGAGTTGAAGGACGTCGCCGAGGACGAAACAACACGACAAACCAGGGAGACCGCCATCCTTGGGAATTTGACCGAAGTGGTAAATGATTTTGTCTCCGACCGGCAAGCGGAAGGTGAGAAGCTTGCGGCGATCATGATGACACAAATGCAGGAAGTCGAAAGGTTGATCGGGGAAGCCGGGGAATTAGCAAGTATTCAACCGGAAGCTATTCGAACACGTCTAGAGCAGAAAATAACGAATTTGATCGGCGAACGGACTGACTTACCGCAGGAGCGACTGGTGCAGGAGGCGGCGATGTTGGCCGTGAAAGCGGATATTCGCGAAGAATTGGATCGATTGGAAGCGCATGTGATGGCAGCAAAGGAGCTGTTGGCGGCAGGTGGCCCAATTGGTCGGCGCCTCGATTTTTTAGCGCAAGAATTCAACCGGGAAGCCAATACGCTTTGTTCAAAATCATCAGACGCAAAATTGACGCAAATTGGCTTGTCGTTGAAAACCGTCATTGATCAGTTCCGCGAACAAGTTCAAAACATAGAATAAGGATACGCTTGATGGTGGCGATCAAACGTCGTGGCTTGATGTTGGTGCTATCGTCGCCATCGGGCGCGGGAAAAACGACAATTTCCAGAGCTTTGTTGGCGGAGAGCGACGCTCTGACGATGTCCGTTTCGGCGACCACACGCACCCCACGGGCGAATGAAGTTGATGGTGTCGACTATTTTTTCATTGATGAAGTCAAATTTGGCTTGATGGTTAATCGGCAGGAATTTTTTGAACATGCCAAAGTCTTTGATCATTATTATGGCACACCGAAAGAACCGGTAACGAGTGCGTTGCGGAACGGCCGTGATGTATTATTCGATATTGATTGGCAAGGCACCCAGCAACTCGCCCAACGTGCCCGCGAAGATTTGGTGCGGATATTCATCCTTCCACCTTCTATGTCGGAGCTTCACCGACGTTTGGAATCGCGCGCATCCGATGCGGCGGACATCGTGGCCGCTCGGATGGCGAAGGCAAATGATGAAATCAGCCACTGGGCCGAATATGACTATGTCATCGTGAACAACGACATGGATGAAAGTCTAGCCAAAGTTCGCTCGATTTTGGCCGCCGAACGTTTGAAGCGGGAAAGACAAACGGGCCTGATTGAGTTCGTAAAAGGTCTGCGCGACGGTCGATAAGTCCTTAGTTTGGTTTTAGCTGCCGGGCCAGGGCGCAAAATTCTTCGATCTGCAAGGTCTCGGCGCGCCGGCTAGGATCGATTCCTGTTGCATTCAAGGCGGCGTTTGGATCCGCAAAAACCGATTTTAGGGCGGTACGCAGCATTTTACGTCGTTGACCGAATGCAGCTGCGACAACGTGTCCCAGTGCGGTGGGATCGGCTGGGCTAGGCGGCTCGTTTCGGGCGCGAAGACGAACAACGCTTGAGATAACCTTTGGCGGTGGGACAAAGGCCCGAGCCGGTAGGTCGAACAGTTTTTCAACCTCGCAGTGCCACTGTGTCATAACGGACAGGCGGCCATAAATTTTATTTCCGGGGCTGGCGCATATTCTGTCGGCCACTTCTTTTTGAAACATCAAAACCATTTCGGAAAAATTATCTAATGTCGCCAACCATTTGAACAATAGGGGTGTTGCGATATTATACGGCAAGTTCGCAATAATGGTTGATTTGCGGTCGATCAGGTCGATTTCGTCGACGGCCAATGCATCAGCTTCGATGACTTTTAAACGACCATTTGCGGCTTGTACAAGGTCTTCCAGGGCTTCGATACAGCGTCGGTCACGTTCAATAGCAATGACCTGTCCGGCTCCGGCGCGCAGGATACTTCGGGTCAATCCACCAGGTCCTGGCCCGACTTCAACAATTGATCGACCTGTGATATCGCCAATATTTCGGACAATTTTGTCCGTCAAATTCATGTCCAGTAAAAAGTTCTGACCCAAGGACTTTCGGGCCCCTAAATTATAACGTGCGATCACTTCCCGCAGTGGCGGCAGGTCGTCGATGGGATCAGCGCACATCGTTCTTCATCCGGGCCTCAATCAGCGCTCGTTCGGGCCATTTTGCTGGCGAGTTTGATCGCGTGTATCAGGCTTTCCGCATTTGCCTGTCCGGTGCCAGCAAGAGCCAACGCGGTTCCGTGGTCGGGCGACGTGCGAATTATCGGTAACCCCAATGTGACATTAACTCCTTGATCGAAATTTATCGTCTTAATTGGGATTAAGGCCTGATCATGGTACATGCAAATTGCCACATCGTATTTTTGCCGCGCCCGTGGGTGAAATAGGCTGTCCGCAGCAAAAGGACCGTTGGCATCGATGCCGCCGGATTGTAGAAGATCGATTGCCGGAACAATGATTTCCTGCTCCTCCTGGCCTAGCTCACCGCTTTCTCCCGCATGCGGATTAAGCCCGGTAACAGCCAGTTTCGGTTGTTCAATATCAAATCGCTGTTGCAAATCGGCGGCAACAATACGACAGGTCTCGACAATTAAAGAAACCGTTAGCCGCTTTATTGCGGTGGACAATGACATATGTATCGTCACGGGTACGGTCCTAAGTGCGGGGCAGGCTAGCATCATGACGGGCAAATTAACGCCACAAAGTTCTGCCAAATATTCCGTGTGACCGGGATGTTTGAACCCGGCTTCATATAAGCTTGATTTCTGGATTGGGTTGGTCACAAGGGCGCGGGCGCTGCCGCTTAGACAATGCTCAACGCCAAGTTTGATGGCGTCGAGAACGGCTTGTCCATAACCTGGCGAAGGTTTTCCAAGCACAATCGGCGCCGCAATTTCAACTGGCAATATTGGCAAATAATCTTGGAAGACCGCTGCCGTATCGCTCGGTTCACTGATCACGCTGATTGGGATGTTCCCGTCAACAAAGCCCGCTACTTTTTCCACATGGTTGGGATCGGCAATTAAATAAAACGGGCTGATGTCGCGCATTTTGCGTTCCAACCAAACTTTAGCGGTGATTTCGCAGCCAATCCCGGCTGGCTCACCCATCGTCACCGCGAGCGGTTTAAGGTCGGACACCGTTTCGTCGAGCGTCATCTCCGAAACTCGACGATAGCAGCCTGGCGCAAATCGCGCAGGTAGCGATCCGCCAATCGACCTAGGCGTGCCTGCGTGATGCGTTTGCGGATAGCTAACTCATCAGGCAGCTCCGACTTTGGTTCATTTCTTGCGCATATCGCAAGAATGAGAATTTGAGATTCTTGCGGAATAGGTTTTGTGAATTCTCCAACTTTCGTTGCACGTAACGCGGCGCGAATATTTTCCGGTAACTCACGATAACGCAAGGTACCGAGTTCACCGAAATCGCTCACGCCATTGTTTTTCGCGATAGGTTCTAAGTTTGCGCAACCGCTCGGTTCACTGGATATTTTTGTGGCGACAGCCCGATTTTTGTCGTTGTTAGACCCGTCGAGCGGTAAAATTATCTGCTTTAGGGTGACGGATGTCTCCAGCGGATCGCTGCTCAAGATCTTCCGTTGCGCATGCATGAATATCAAATAGACACCGTCCGTGGTCGCAATCGGTGCAGATGCTGTTCCAACTGCTATGTTGGCTAACTCACGATCGATTTCCAAGTCCATCTGGCCCGGCTGCACCCAACCGACATTGCCGCCTTGGACTGCGGTCACTCCACTACTAAATTGCTGTGCGGCGGCGGCAAAATTTCTTTGATCGCTTATTCGCTGCTGTAAACGCAGAGCTTGTTGGGTAATTTTATCTCGCTCGCTTGGTTGATCGACTTGGAGGAAAATTTCCGAAATCCTGTATTCGACCTTTCCGGCATTTGATTTCAGCAGTTCCAGGCTATCTTTGATTTCCTCGTCGCTGATTTGAACTTGTGGTCGCAAACGAATATTGACTAATTTTGCCCAGGCGACTTCGGCTCTGGTTTTTTCGGTAAATACTGTGAAATCGATGTCTTGTGCAGAAAGAAAGGATTCCAATGACCCTGGCGCGATTTGGGCCTGGCGTTCAATTTGCTCAAATGCTGCCTGTAGGTCATTTTCCGAGACAGCGATGTTACGTCGCTCCGCTTCCTCGATCTGCAAGGTTTCATCTACCAGTTTACGCAGTATCTGTGTTCCTAACCGCTGCCTGTTTTGTTGCGTATCGGTGATGTTGGTGGAGCGTATAACTATTTTTGTTCTTTCCTGAACGTCATAGTACGTAACGATGCGGTCGTTGACGACGGCGGCAATATTTTCTCCAACCGCAATATTCGGCACCACTGCAACAAAACAGGCCGAACTAGCAGCGATGACAATAGCGCGTATTTCGGTACGGAATTTGAGAGGTATTAAGCGGAGTATAAACATGATTGCAATCTTCAATTACAAAGCGTGGTGAAGGGAGGTCCATGACAAATCTTCCTATCAGCCAAGATGTTTCAGGACAATGCGAAAATTGATCGATGTTGTTGGTTTTGCATCACGATCGCTCGTATTGTCTCGTTCTATGGTGATTTCGAAATTTGTGCATTCATCATTATAGTAAAGGCCACCGCCAGTGCGAATTGTCCGACCATTGCCGGTTAGATCTCGCCGACCAAATACGCGGACTGCCCAGTTGTCATCGATTTTTGCCCGGACGGCGCCGTATATTTCTTCGCGCTCTTCGATCACCAGCGTTGGGTCTCCCTCGTTAAGCCGTACATAACTGCCGACTAGGCGATAGTTGGGTGGACCCAAGGCGAAGTAGACTTCGTTCCGATCCAGGGATCGGTCGTCGACATCGATCCGCACGCGATTGGACACGTCTAACCAGGGACCAGGCGACAGCGTCACTTGCGCCACAACATCCGACAAATCATCATCCAAGCCAGAGTTGCTGGGAAATACTGATTCGCCATCGACGCGATAGACTTGCCCGACAGTGAAGCTGGCGGAACCACCGTTGTCGCCATAAATAGCGGTTTTCACACCCATATTGATCCGCGAGCCGCTTTCGACCCGGTCATAGCCAGGAAAACGATTGAGGCTGAACAGATTGCTGTCATCGAATTCAAAACTAATTGAATCTTCATTAGGAATAGTCCCGTCATTCAAATCAGTCGGACTATAGATGGCTTGAACGATCGGTTCGATCACGTGTTGATACCCATCACCTTGGCGTATCCACGGATAGCGCCAATCAACGGCGAGCAGTGGTATCAGGCGTGCTTCTACTGCATTTTCATATTCGCCGGTCGAACTATCGGGATCCAGAGCATCATTTGACCAAAAAAAGTCGCCGCGTAAACTAGCGATCAACGTATAAATGTCGCCCATAGGTCCGATATGCGGGCTACGCCACTCGCCGCCTGCTGAAATTCGACGGCTATCCGTGCCACCGGTTCGATAAAGTGACACTGCATTGGCATCAAAACTAAACCGACCCCAATCACCAAATGGATCCGACAGGAACGAATATTCAAGAAATGGGGCTACAAAGGGTGTAAGGTCGGAATCATCTTCCTGTTTGAGGCCTTGAAAAGTATAGGCGCTGGCAGAGGAAAATCGCGTGCCTGCGACTTTGTCGACAAACAATTTAGAGGTAAGCGTGTCTTCATTGGAGATATTGTAGCGGTTCAAGTAAGTATCATCGGTAGCGCGGTGCACGTTCCACCCCCAGCGCCAATTGTCGTCCAACTCGAACAGCCCCTTGCCTTTGACATGGCCGCGTAATTCCCGTCCGTTGACGACTTCACCAAGATCATTGCGTTTGTCTGGATAAGTCAGGCTCGCTTCCAAATCATATCCGCCGCGTTCTGTAAGTTGGCGGTATTGGCCTTTCAGAACCAGCCCTTCCTTCTCCGTTATCATGGGAGAGAAGGTAAAATCACGATCGGGCGCGATGTCGAAATAATAAGGTGTCTCGAGTGAAAGACCCAATTCGGAATCATTGCCGAATTTCGGCGCTAGGAAGCCCGACGCACGCTCTACAGTGGGGTCGGGGTGGCGAAAAAATGGCAAGTAAAAAACGGGAATGCCAAAGACTTCAAGGGTAGCGTCACGATACTCTATCTCTCGCGTGTCACGTCGATGGATAACCTTTACCGCTTTGACTTGCCATAACAACGGCCGGTTCGGGTCTTCCTTACAAGCCTGACAGGGGCTGAAGACGGCTTTTGACATTTCCGTCCGCTCGTCTGAATATCGACGCGCTCCGTTAGCAGCTAACCTTGAATTGTCGGTCATCAACATGTTGACGTTTTCAATGAATCCGGTGCGAAGTTTTTCGTCCAAGCGAAGATAATTTGCAAACACTATTTCGCCCGTGGCTTCGATCAATGAGATATTTCCGGAGGCGGTGACCACACCATCACGTTGGCTGTAACTGACTGTATCCGCTTTTAAGACCCGACCGTCAGAACTAATTTCTACGTTGCCAGTGGCCGTGACGGTTTCCAAATCCTGGTCATAAACCACTTCATCGGCGATCAGTAAAAAAGGTGCATTTGGATCAGTTTGATCTTTCCCTGGTAAGTCCACGGCGGACACCGTGGCGGGTACAAGACAGCAAAAAATCAACACCCACACTAGGCTTTTTACAAAAGACAAAATCTAACCGTCCTCAAGATGCAGCATTAAGGCGAGGCCAAGTAAAATGCTCAAGCCCGCCGGCATCCATGCCGCCAACGCCACTGGTAAGGTGCCGGCCAAGCCGAACGCTGAAACAATGTCCGACACAAAATAAAGAAAAAATGCCGCCATGACACCTGATGCGATCATTATCCCAGTTCCACCACGTCGGGATTGCCGCATCGTGAAGGTCGCCGCGATAATCACCATTGCCGACAATAATAGGGGTAATGCCATTAGACCGTGCCAATGAAGTCGGTGACGTAATCCGGAAAATCCTGCTGTCTCCAATGCGTTGATGAAACCTGGCAGTGACCAGAACGAGAGCGTTTCGGGCGGTGCGAAGCTATCGTGTATATCCTCAAGCGATAAATCCGTTGGCAAATTATAAGACTTGAAGGTTTCGGTGGATTGATCGGATTTGGTGACAGCCCCATCCTGTATTTCCCAATAACCCTCACGTAGTTTTGCCGAGTCGGCATCTATCCGGGCGATGTATTTGTCATCACCTTGATACAAAAACACAATAACATTGCTCAGCACGGCGCCACCGGCAGACACGTGTGTCGCATGGATAACGGCTTGGCCGGCGTCGTCGGCTTGACGCAGCCAAAGGCCACTTTCCGATACTGCAAGTTGGCTTGGCCGCCCTTCCAATACGTCGTTCTCGATCCGTTCATATTTGGAGACCATAATCGAGGCGACCGGATTGAAAGCGGTAATTGCAAATACTCCGACCAAAAATGCCAGGCCGACGGCCGGCGCCAGAAATTGCCAGGCGGAAACACCGGCGGCACGCGCGATCACGAGTTCATGGCTTCGAGTTAAACTCGAAAACGTCCAAACCGCACCGAAAAGCGCTGCGAATGGCAGCAATTTTAACATTAGTGTCGGCAGTTTTAAGGCCGCAAGTTGTAGCGCGATAACAAATCCTGCCGAATCCGATTTTGCGGCTCGGCGAAGTAACTCAACCGAATCGACGAGATAGACTATGGCCATGAGAATGACGAAGGTGAATACCAGGCCGACAAAAAATTTCTTTGCCATATAAAAACTTAATGTTCCGGAAAAGTGCATCAGCGCCCTCCGAACACAACGGCCATGAACGCACCGGCATTTCGTCGTTGTTGGGATAGAAGGTAAATGGCGAAGGCGACCGGCACAAACAGGTTCAAGTAAATTAGAGGTGTCAGGAGCGTAGACTGAGCAGTCATATTCACGAAAGCCAACCCCGCCAGGCGAATAGCCATCACGAACACGATGGCAACAATCAATCTTTTTCCCCGGTCACGACGATTGAACTCTCCGGTTAACATCATCGCCAAGGCAATCAAAGTGAACACCATGACAAATAGTGGGTTGGTCAACTGATCGTGACCAGTCGACCAAAGGCGGCCCATATTTTCTTGATCGCGTGGGCTTTTTTTGTCGATCCACAATAATTCCTGAATAAAACGTTCCTTCGGTTTCATCCAGCGATCGCTCTGTTTTTCCACAAACTGTGTGAGATCCAAATTGTATCGTTCGAAATGAAGCATCGACAATTTCTTGCTTTGGCGATCCAGTTGTTGGCGGTTGCCGTTCAACAACAAAAACTGCGGGCTGTCATCTTTTCGCACCAAGGCGCCGCGCTCGGCCATCATTGTAATCGGACGATCAATATCCCGGCTGTCATGCACGAGAATGCCCAATAATTCACCATTGGGTTTACGGGCCCGCAGATAAACCGTAAGGCCTTTGGTGATGACGTTAAACGCTCCTTCTTGTAACGGAATATAGGCTATATTGCTTCGAAGTTCGACTTGTAGGTCCTTAAATGCGCGGTTTCCCGCCGGTACAAAATAGAGGCTGAGGACGTAAGCAAATAAGGTCGCGCAACCAGCAAATACCAACGCCGGTCGCGCCAATCTCATGTTATTCACCCCTGCAGACCACATGACGACAAGCTCGCTGTCGGATTTGAGCCTTTGGTAGCAATAAAGCACTGCGGCAACGACGGCGACCGGCAAGATGATTGCGAAAACGCCAGGTATGACCAACGCCGTCAATTTCAAAAACAACGCTGCTGACAGGCCTTTATTCACGATTAGATCAACAAGTCGCAAAGACTGCGTCAACCAGACGACGAGCGTCAAAACGACCGCGAAAAAAAAGAACGGGCCCAACAAGTTCTGCAGAATATATTTGTCTAACTTATTCACAGGTCCGATCATACTGCTTAGGTTGGCTATGCGACAGAGTAAATGCACGTTATGATGCTGGACAACTGTATAAAAGCCGTCATTTTCCGTCCGAGTTTTGCAATTGAGGTTCCTGCATGAAAATTTCGTTTCCAGAGTACAAAATGCCAACAAAAGGCGGCGTCGTAATCGCCATTCTAGATGGCGGTAAATTCTCGGCAACCGCTAAAATAGTGGACAAGTCGACTGGCGGAGCAATCAAGCGGGCGATCGCAGGAAGCCGTTTCAGTGGAAAAAGTGGGCAGTGGCTCGACCTTGTGGCACCGAACGGTATGTCCGTCGACCGTATCTTGCTGGCAGGCATAGGCGAAGCGAAAAAAATAGATCAGAAATTATTGCAGAATTTAGGCGGCGGTGCTGTCCAACGGCTTCAAAAAAGCGGCATCGGCAGTCTTACGTTTGCCTGCGACAAGCTGCCGGGTTGCAAATTCGATGCTGCGGAAATGGCCGCAGAAATTGGTTTTGGCGCTCGATTAGGCAGTTATCGATTTGACAAATATCGGACAACACAGAAAAAAGACGATAAGGCCAGCTTGAAGTCGATTGCGATAACCGTTGCTGGTGCCGCCGCAGCGCGACGAGCCTATAAAGACCTCGAAGCGTTATCGAACGGCATTTTTCTCACCCGTGATTTGGTATGGGAGCCAGCGAATGTTCTTTATCCCGAGGTCTTTGCCCAGCGTTGCCGGGAACTCACCAAGCTTGGTGTCAAAGTTGAAATCTTGAACGAAGCGAAAATGGCCAAACTCGGTATGGGTTCGTTGTTGGGGGTCGGCCAAGGCAGCGTGCGAGAAAGCCAATTGGTGGTCATGCGCTGGAACGGCGGTCGCGCCAGAGAGAAGCCAATCGCTTTTGTCGGTAAGGGCGTTTGTTTTGACACTGGCGGCGTTTCACTTAAATCCGGCCAAGGTATGATGACCATGAAAATGGATATGGGCGGGGCCGGGACGGTCACCGGATTGATGGCCGTCCTTGCCGGTCGGAAGGCTAAGGTGAACGTTGTTGGCGTGATCGGATTGGTCGAAAACATGCCGGACGGAAATGCGCAACGACCGGATGACATCGTGACGTCGATGTCTGGACAAACTATCGAAGTGCTCAATACAGATGCTGAAGGACGATTGGTTTTAGCGGATGCCCTCTGGTACACGCAAGATCGATTTAAGCCCAAATTTATGATCGACCTGGCGACGCTGACCGGCGCAATTATGGTCGCTTTAGGCCATCAATATGCTGGCCTGTTTTCAAACGATGACGAGCTTTCAGAACAGTTGGCGAAAGCTGCCGAAAGTGTCGGCGAAGGTGTCTGGCGGATGCCGCTTAACGATGCCTTCGATAAGCTTATCAATTGCGATGCCGCCGATATGAAAAACATCGGCGGACCATATGCGGGCAGTAGTACAGCAGCGCAGTTTCTGCAGCGATTTGTCAATGACGTGCCGTGGGTGCATTTGGATATCGCTGGAATGGCTTGGGTGGATGCGAATAAACCGACGGTGCCAAAAGGCGGTACCGGTTTTGGTGTGCGTTTGTTGAACAAGTTGGTCGAAGACAATTACGAAAGCTAAACCAAACGCGAATATTGGCCCGACGGCGGTTGGTTTTTATCATCTGATGCGCACGCCACTCGTCCGTGCCTTACCCATGTTATTGGAAAAAGTTTTGGAACATGGCCATCGTGCAGTTTTATTGGCCGGGTCGGATGAACGTGTCCGCACTTTGAACGAAGCGCTTTGGACTTATGAGCAAAGATCGTGGTTGCCCCATGGTTCTTCTCAAGATGGTCATGACGCCAGACAGCCAATTTATCTAACGCTTGAAGAAGATAACCCGAACCAAGCTGACATTCTGGTGTTGGTCGATGGTTTGGAGCCGACTTTTCTCAAGACCTTCGATAGGGTAATCGATATGTTCGATGGGCGAGATGATGGGGCAGTAGCGACGGCACGGGAACGTTGGAAAAATCATCGTGACAACGGTTCGGCACTGACTTATTGGCAACAGCAAGAGCGCGGAGGCTGGGAACGCAAACAATAGATGCCCTGCTGGTTAGATTTCCTTTAAAGAATCTAATGGCACTCCGGGCTGAGACTTCGAGTAGCGTAACACAGGTGCGGTTTTGACACTGGCCACATTTGGCGCCGGTGTCAGTTCGGAAGTTAGAAATTTCTGCCAATCATCCCAGTCATGTGCAACGACTTTTAAAACAAAATCGACTTCACCCGTCAGCATATGGCATTCGCGGACCATGTCCCAGGAGCGGACCAATTTTTCGAACTCTTCTAAATCTTGCTCGGCCTGGCTGTGCAATCCCACCCAGGCAAAGACGGTCATGCCATAGCCGAGTAGCTCCCCATCCAACTTGGCGTGGTAACCGAGGATATAACCCATTTCTTCGAGGGCGCGGACACGACGCAGGCAAGGGGGGGCGGAAATGCCTACGCGTTTGGCAAGCTCAACATTGGTAATTCGACCATTGTCGCGAAGTTCTTCCAAAATTCGGCGGTCGATCTCATCTAGTTTTACTTTTTGCATGGTCTCTCCATAACACATGCTGGCCGCGCAATAAAATTTCTTCCGCTAGTTTCTTTGCGAAAAGATGCGAATATAGGTCGAAGGCAACTTAACGTTGCGAGGATGGTATTTTGCAAGGACAATTTAATGGCGGTTGAGCACACAATTGATGACCTCATCTGTTGGGTGATTAGTGAAGGCCACGCGGGGATGGAGAATCAGGCCGTTGGTTTGGCAGAAAAGTTGGCCATGCGTTATCAAATTAAACGCGTCAAACCGAAGGCGCCTTGGATTTGGTTACCGTCTGGATGGTGGCCGGCACCGCTTTTGGCGCTTGGACCGGGAAGTGATGTAATAGAAGCACCATGGCCGGACATTGTCATTTCCAGCGGTCGGCGAAGTGTCCCTTATTCGATTTATGTCGGCCGTCAGAGCGTGAAACCTTGCTACCGCGTCCATATTCAAAACCCACAATGCGCTTTGTCGCATTTTGATCTGATAGCAGCACCAATACACGACCACCTTGACGGCGACAACGTGGTTAAGACCCTAGGGGCGCTGCATAAAGTTACACCGGAACGCCTGGCCCTTGAAGCAGAGAAATTTCGCGCCTCGCTTGTCCATTTGCCGAAACCCCTTGTTGCCGTACTGATTGGCGGAAACAGCAAAAGCTATAAATTGACTCCGGCAATATTGAATCGTCTTTGCGATCAACTGAAACAAATTTCAGAGACACTTGGTGCCGGCTTGGCGATTACGCCTTCACGTCGGACCGGGGCTGAAAATATTGAGAAATTGAAACAAAAACTGTCCGGCTCAAATTCGGTAATTTGGAATTTTGCAGGGGAGAACCCTTATTTCGGTTATTTGGGGTTAGCCGATTTCATCGTCGTCACCAGTGATTCTGTGTCGATGATGTCGGAAGCCATGTCGACCGGCAAACCGATCTATGTGATCGAATTGGAAGGTGGCAGTCGAAAATTTGATGAATTTCATCGTGCTGCTAAAGAACGTGGTTATAGCCGAGCATTCGACGACGGACTAGAAACTTGGTCTTACGTCCCGTTGGACGAGACCGGCCGGGTCGCCCATATCATCGAACAGCGTCTGCATTCGCGGATGCTCTAAAACTATTTATTCGCGCAATAGCGTTCCCAGCCGCTTGCATTGGCTATGCGTTCCAAGTCGGCTTTTGAATAATCCGGATATATATCTGTTCGAATTTCTTCCAGTTTTTCGGCTATTTCGCTATCATCTTTTTTCGTCGATTGTTTAACGCGCTTGGCCAAATCGGCAAGGCTGACATCCCCTTCGATGCCAAAGTCAGATGCGTATACCGTGACACCTCGTTTGCCACCGACTGTTGGTTTGCCCAAGACTTCCAGGGTTGTCGCAGCTGGTATCGTCACCAAGATGATGTTGCCACTGGCCCGGCGAACTTTCAGATCGTAATCGCGGGCTTGTTCAATTTCGGTCTCGCCAGAAACGCGAATTTCAATTCGTTTCACGACGATTATTTCGTCGTTTATTTCCAGAGCCCGAAGCATTTTTTCTGTTGCCTGTTCGTACTGGTCCTCCCGCAACGCTTCTCGCTTTTCTACATAGAGACAATAAAGCCGACGTTCTGCCCTGCTCGCGTAGCTTTGCTCGCTGCCTTTTGGGATCATGATTTCTTCTTTTTGATAGAAAAATACCGCGAAGGCCAAACCGCAAATAATGTTCAGCGGCACCAGAAGCAGCAGCACCGTTATGCGCGTGCGCATAAACACCAAACTTGGATTGATTAATCCGGCTAGTGTGAGAAAAGCCAACACAATGACCGCAAAAAGCAACGCTAACATCATCGCCGCACACCCCTGATATTTGCTTCAGACACCTACTTTGGCATCCAAATCCTGTTCGGGTAAAGGATAATTCGGGTGATAAACCGGTGTTGATCGACACTATTTGCGCAATTCGCTGATCACGCGTGTCAATCGTGCCAGTGCGGTTTCAAGAATACTTCGCGGACAAGCCAAGTTGATTCGCTCAAATCCTTCGCCTTCTTCACCGAAGATATACCCTTCGTCGAAATAGATTCCGGCTTTATTAAACATCAGGGCTTCTAGCTGATCCTTGTCCAGACCAAGACGGCGACAGTCGATCCAGGCGAGATAGGTACCTTCCAGAGGCAGGACGGTTAGTTCCGGAATATTCTGCGAAAAATATTCAGCAAGGAAATGATAGTTGCCTTCTATATATTGCAGGACTTGATCAAGCCAGTCGGCGCTTTGATTGTAGGCGGCTTCCGTTGCAACCGCGCTGAATGGACTGAGCCCAAATAGTCCGCTCGATGAAATGATCTCGTCCACCCGAGACTTCAGTTTTGGATTTGCGGCAATCAGGTTTGAACAGTGCAAACCGGCCAGATTGAAAGATTTGGACGGTGCCGTACAGGTTATGGAATGTTGAGCAAATTCATTGCTAATTGTGGCGAAGGGGACAAAATTGTGTTCGCTCAAAATTAGATCACCGTGAATTTCATCGCTGACAACAATAACATTGTTTCGAATTAAGATTTCGCCGGCTTGTTTTAGTTCTTCCGCGCTCCATACCCGACCGACTGGATTATGAGGGCTACACAAGATCGCCAGTTTAACATTTGGATCAGCCGCCTGCCGTTCCAGATCTTCGTAGTCCATGCGATAACGCCCATTCTCAAGTATCAAAGGGCTTGACACAACTTTGCGATCATTGGCCACGATTGAGCGCATGAACGGATAATAGACCGGTTTCTGAACAAGCACGGCATCGCCGATATCGGTAAACTCGCGGATGAGCATCGCAAGGGCAGGGACAACGCCTGGGCTGGTGCTGATCCAACGCTTGTCTATTTCCCAGCCATGGCGAGTTTTCATCCAATTAACAACAGCATCGAGGTAATTATCAGTTTTGCCGGTATAACCAAATATCGTGTGTTCGGCGCGCTTTCGAATGGCGTCCACAATCGCCGGTGCGCATTCAAAATCCATATCGGCAACCCACATCGGTAAAATTCGATCATCGCCTTTAGATTCTTGCGTTGAATCCCACTGTACTGGCCCTGCATCCGTGCTGCGGAATTCCCATTTTATAGAGGACGTGTTCTCACGCGGGACGACCTTGTCGAAGTCAAATTTCATGATGGTTTTCTTTTAAGTGTTTTCAGGTGGGTCGAAGCTTTATCTACCATCTACGAGGATTTGTCAGCTTTTTACTGACTTCGGCAGAAGAACACCGCGCCAATAAAGGACAAAGATAATTGTGTGCAAGACTGCCCAGACCATGAAGGGATGAGTTTCGTTCTGAGCTAGCAGCATGATGACGGGCGCCATGTAGGTGATGATCAGCAACCCTTCGACAAACCTGGAGTGCGTAGAATGCGTTAGCGATGCAAGGGACCAAGCCAACACTGGTAATACTATCGCCAAGTCATAGAATTGAGCATAAGGAACAGCCAGAATACCAGCCAGCAACAAGATTGAAATCTTCCACCGATGATCCCACGTTGAACGCCAGGCAATTGCCACCAGGACGACAACGGAAACCGTCGCGATCCCTTGCGCGTACCAAGCGAATTCTTGCGCCATACCCAAATGCATTATGCCTGCAAACACTGTCGGCATTTTGAACCAAAAAGTCTGCATCCAGGCTTCGTTCAAATTTGCGCCGTCGACCGAGTTTTGGATAAAAGCAAGCCAGCTATCAAAACCAAAAATCAAGGCTGATGATATGACGAGTACCGCTGTCGTTATTACTGCATACGCAAAAACACGCCAATAGCCGCCCGCGATTAAGGCGATGGGGATGAGGAGGCCCAAATGCGGTTTGATCGTCAACAAGCCAATCATGATACCGGCAAGCCAGGGTCTGGTTCGGACATTCGTCAATCCGAAAAGTGCAACCGCAGCAATAAAGACGCCATTTTGTCCCGAAACAATATTTTGGATCACGGTTGGCGATATCAAAACCAGCAGGATCAGCCAAATATTGTCCGGTATTGCAAAGCGCAAAGCAAAATAGAACAAGACGACGCTGACTAAGGACCAAATCACCTTCGCCGTCAGAAAGTCGAACAATTGTGTTGGTAGGACGACAAAAAACATCGAGGGCGGATAATGCCAATCCAAACGCGTGAGATTTTCCGAGGCAAATTTCCGCTCTCTGTCCCGGAATGATTCAATGTTGTAAGCTTCATGTGCAGCACCCTCCAGTGCCGCTTCTCCAGCAGCATAATAAACCGCAAAATCGCCACCGATGACAATCTGCTCTTCGTCGGGGGATAGACCTTTGATGGTCTCTACTGTGCCTATTGCAAAATAGGTGAGGGATAACAATATCGCTGCAACTCGTATGATCGGCCATATCAAACGGCGCAAAGTATGAGTTGGTGATGTCGCAGTTGCCATTGCTCAATAGGCGTCCAAGTTCAACGATTCCTGGAAAGTTATCACAAGCTATCGCTATCGCGCAGCGTAAGCTTTGCAAGATCGATAGTTCATTGTATGAAACGAGCGACGAAAGGAACCCGCTTAATGAAGAATAAGAATATCTACTCGCTCTTTCAGGCCCGCTTTCCGGCGGCAGCAAATGCAGTATTTCTAGAAGCGGAATACGAAACCGTGTTCTATGGCGATATCGACACACGGACCGGCAGGTTGCTGAGTTTCCTGAAAAGCAGAGATGTGAAGAAGGGCGATCGTGTCGTTGTGCAGGTAGAAAAATCGCCCATAGCAGTTATGCTTTATCTGGCTTGTCTTCGCGCCGGGGCGATCTATATTCCATTGAACACCGCATATACTCCGAACGAAGTGAGCTATTTTTTGGCCGACGCGGAACCGCAATTGTTTGTCATGGCGACGGAGAACGAAGCCGCTCTCAAACCGGTGGCAACTGCATCGAACGTGCCACATATCGCGACCTTGGGTGCCGAGAACGATGGCAGTCTAGTCGAAGAAACAACAGAATTTATCGTCGACGATAGTGTTGCAGATTGTGACGGGGACGACTTGGCCGCGATCCTTTATACCTCCGGTACCACGGGACGTTCAAAAGGGGCGATGCTGAGCCACGACAACCTCTCGTCCAACGCGCTCAGTTTGCATGAGATGTGGAGATTTGTACCAGGCGATGTGCTGCTGCATTGTTTGCCGATCTACCATGTCCATGGGTTGTTCGTGGCGTTGCACTGCGCCATCCTGAACGGCTCTCCGGTCATTTTTCGTGAGAAATTTAACGCCGCAGAAGTCATTTCCCTCCTGCCTCGTGCGTCGGTATTCATGGGCGTCCCGACTTTTTACACCCGACTACTTGAGCTTGCGGAGTTTGGCAAAGAGAGTTGTCAAAATATCCGCTTGTTTGTGGCCGGGTCCGCCCCACTACTTGCTGAAACCTTCGAACTTTATACGGAACGAACCGGTCACCGTATCCTCGAACGTTACGGGATGACCGAAGCGGGCATGATTACCTCCAACCCCTATGACGGCGAACGACTGGCGGGGACGGTTGGCTATCCATTGCCTGGGGTGTCGGCACGCGTTGCGGATGAGAACGGTCAGGAAGTGGAAACTGGAGACGTCGGGGTTTTGGAAATCAAAGGCCCGAACCTCTTCAAAGGATACTGGCGAAAACCGGAAAAAACGGCGGAAGAATTTCGCGATGACGGTTATTTCATCACCGGTGATATGTCTCAAATAACTGCAGACGGCCGCATCTCAATTATTGGCCGCTCGAAAGACATGGTGATCTCCGGTGGCCTCAATATCTATCCAAAAGAAATTGAAGCGCTCATCGATGAACTGAAAGGTGTCAAAGAAAGCGCTATCATCGGCGTCGCCCATCCAGATTTTGGCGAAGGTGTCACGGCTATTATCGTGCTGGATGGAAGTCAGGATTTGGATGAGAAAAATGTGCTTTCGCAAATTTCCGGTAACCTAGCAAAATTCAAACAGCCAAAACGCGTTATTTTCGATGATGAGTTACCGCGCAATGCCATGGGGAAAGTGCAAAAAGCGGAACTGCGTTGCCGCTATGCCGACATCTATCAACAAAGTTCGGACAAAGTCGATTGACTGAATTCGTCGCTCTCGTCGACCTCGACCTGTCTGTGTGGTTGATGGTTAGTGCTATCGTCTTTGGCGCTGCTATCGTGCAAGGCGCACTGGGTATGGGGTTTGGTCAATTCTCTGCTTCCTTGCTTATTTTGGTTGCACCTAGTTTCGTGCCTGCGACTGTAATTGTCATGGGTATGCTTGTGTCATCAATGGGCGCGATTCAAGGTTATCGGCTGGTGAACGTGCGGGAAATGTCGATCGCTTTGACCGGTCGAATCATTGGCGGCGTGATGGCAGGACAAGTGATGTATATTTTGATTGATAGCGATGCCTGGTCTTTGCTGTTCGCCGGCATGATCTTGTTGGCCGTATTGCTGAGCGTCGTGACTTGGAAGGTGTTGCCGACCGCCACGTCATTAATAACTGCCGGCACCCTATCCGGCTTTATGGGCACGATCACCTCTATCGGTGCCCCACCGATTGGCATTGTCTATCAGAACGTTCCCGGCGCTGCCGCACGCGCCACGATGAACGCGTTTTTTGCCTTTGGTACTGTGGCTTCATTCATTACGCTTTGGGCCTATGGCATCGCTGGTTGGAGCGACATAGCTCGTGCCATCAGCATGACACCGGCCTTTGTCGCCGGCTATTTCTGCGCCCAGTTATTGACGAACTTCATAGATCGCCGATTTCGTATATTGATTTTGGCAATTTGCGTCATGAGTGCGATTTCTGTAATCACCAAAACGCTGCTATGAGACTGCTAGAAAGCTATTTTATTTAAGCAGCAAAATACAGGCTGCCGCGTCCGCCATCACTTGACAACCCATAACGATATCGTCGTCGTGGCTGTCTTCGGCAAAATCATGACTGATGCCGCCGATCGACGGAATGAACAGCATTCCGCAAGACAAGATACTGGATATAACGCCAGCGTCGTGGAAGGCGCCGGACGGCATTTCCACCCATTTTCCGGGAACATTTTTTTCTGCCGCGTCTGCAATATGACCTCGCAGATCGTCATCCATATCGGCTGGTGGAATACGTACACGGGACGGCTTTGCTGTGACGGTGGCACCGCCGCGGGCATTGATGTCGCTAACAACTTGATCGACGATTTCTTCAAACCGATCCAGCACTTCGGTGGAGCGGTCGCGATATTGCAAATCCAGTTCCGCATAACCGGGAATGATAGACGCGGCACCCGGTTCAATTACCGCACGGCCCATGGTCCAAACCGACTTTTCGCCGGCGGCCTTGGGGAACGCTTCATTGATCATATTTGCCAAAGCATAAAGCGCTGCTGCGGCATCCTTACGGATCGACATCATCGTCGTCCCGGCATGGTTTTGTTGGCCTTCGAAGCTAAAGCGACGACCGCCGAGGCCGACAATGGTACTGACCACGCCAATTAGGTCACCATCGGTTTCCAATTGCGGGCCTTGTTCAATATGGGCTTCTAAAAAACCGCGATAGCGATCTTGGTCCAATTGAAGACGCGGCACGCCCGTCAGCCCAGCAGCTTCCAAGGCGTCACTGAGTTTGACGCCATCTTTGTCGATGGCATTCGCTTCCATGTCGTCAGTGAATAAACCGCAGAGGGAGCGGCTACCCATACAGCCGAAAAATCGCGATTCTTCGTCCTGCAGCGAAACCGCATCAACCGCCAGATGTTGCGTCGCCGGATCTTCGCGCAAAGCCCGGACCACTTCCAAGCCATAGACCACGCCCAAAGCACCATCCAGCCAACCGCCAGTTGGCTGCGTGTCCGAATGAGAGCCGATCAACAAGGCTTTGCCGGGGTTCGCCGACTGTCCGACAACATTGCCGACACCATCTATTGTCGTTGTTAATCCTGCTGCTTCGAACTGCGATTTTAACCAGTGTCGTGCTTCCATGTCTTGTTCGGAAAATGCCGGCCGCACTACACCGACGCCAACGGCGCCTATGGTCCGCAAGTGACGCAAGTCTGTTAACAAACGTTCTGAATTGATCTTTGGCAAATTATGAACTCCAGGCTAGACTTCAAAAATATCTGCAGAAATATTATCGCCCATTGATCCGACTTCCAATGGGTTTATGATGTCTCGGGGAATTCTTTTCACTAAAGGTCAGAAATCATGAAGCTCGCGAAAGTATCGCTGGACGACAAGTATGAGTTGGAAGCAGGCCGGATTTATCTAAACGGGATGCAGGCATTGGTGCGGTTACCGATGTTGCAGCGTCAGCGCGATGTTGCTGCCGGTCTGAATACAGCCGGGTTTATTTCCGGCTATCGTGGCTCCCCTTTGGGCAACTACGACGCCAATCTGTGGGCGGCGAAGCGCTTCATTGAAAAGAACCACATTAAGTTTCAACCGGGCCTGAACGAAGATCTGGCGGTCACCTCGATTTGGGGCTCGCAACAGATCGGCCTTTGGCCGGGCGCGAAATATGATGGTGTCTTCTCGATCTGGTACGGCAAGGGGCCGGGGGTTGATCGTTCCGGCGATGCGTTCAAGCATGTCAACTTTGCTGGCTCCGCCAAACATGGTGGCGTCTTGGCGATAGCCGGTGATGACCATGGCAGTAAATCTTCAACTCTGCCGCATCAAAGCGAATACGCCTTCATGTCCAGCTTTATCCCGGTTCTAAATCCGGCGAATGTGCAGGAATATATCGACTATGGTCTTTATGGTTTTGCGCTTAGCCGCTATTCCGGCTGCTGGATCGGTTTCAAAGCCGTCGGCGACACGGTGGAGAGTTCCGCTTCGGTCTCCATTGATCCCCACCGCGTGAAAATTGTCCTGCCGGATGATTTCCAGATGCCGGACGAAGGCTTGAACATTCGCGATCCCGATTTCCATATGGATCAGGAAGCGCGTTTGATGAACCTGAAACTGCCGGCGGCGCAGGCTTTTGTGCGTACCAATGGTCTCGACCGTATCGTGATGAATTCTTCAAAAGCCCGCCTGGGTATCATTACCACCGGCAAAGCTTATCTGGATGTGCGCCAAGCTTTGGATGAAATGGGGGTGACGCCGGCGGTCGCGGAAGAGCTTGGTATTAGGCTTTATAAAGTCGCCATGACTTGGCCACTTGAACCAAAAGGTGCGGTCGAATTTGCCAAGGGGCTGGAAGAAATACTGGTCGTCGAGGAAAAACGCCCGCTGATTGAAGATCAAATGGCGAAGCTGTTGATCAATGAAGCGAACACACCCAAGCGAATTTTCGGCAAGCAGGATGAGGCGGGAGCGCCATTGTTGTCAGCTTATGGCGAGTTGACGCCTGGAGCGGTGGCGCAGGCTATTTTCGGCCGCATGAAACGCTTCACCGACCGCCCGGAATTCGAACAAAGGCTAGCTCGTTTAGAACAGGTTGAAGCCGCCGCAAAAGGTGCGCCTGCGGGCATCATGCGAACGCCATATTTCTGTGCCGGTTGTCCGCACAATAGCTCAACCAAGATTCCTGAAGGTAGTCGCGCGATGGCGGGTATTGGCTGCCACGGCATGGCGCTATGGATTCCGGCGCGAAATACCCAGACCATCACTCATATGGGTGCGGAAGGTGTGAACTGGGTTGGCCAAGCTCCTTTTGTCAAAACCAAGCATGTGTTCCAGAATTTGGGTGACGGGACCTATTTTCATTCCGGTCTGCTGGCTATTCGGGCGGCCGTTGATGCCGGCGTCAACATTACTTATAAGATTTTGTACAATGACGCCGTCGCCATGACCGGTGGGCAACCAGTTGCGACGGAGAGCAGCCTGATGCCGGATGAGATATCTTGGCAGGTTCATGCCGAGGGCGTGAAAAAAGTCGTGATTGTCACCGACGAACCGGATAAATATCCAGCCGGTACGAATTGGGGTCCGAACACAAAAGTTCACCATCGCAGCGAATTGGATCAGATACAGCGTAAATTACGAGACATCGAAGGTGTGACGATCCTGATATACGACCAAACTTGTGCGGCGGAAAAACGCCGCCGGCGCAAGCGTGGTCTGTATCCAGATCCGCCTAAACGCGCCTTCATCAATGAACTGGTTTGCGAAGGCTGCGGTGATTGCTCCCAAGCGTCGAACTGCGTCGCGGTGATCCCCTCGGATACGCCGTTCGGTCGCAAGCGGCGGATCGACCAATCGAACTGCAACAAAGACTATTCCTGCGTTAACGGTTTCTGTCCAAGTTTTGTGACCGTCGAGGGCGGTCAATTACGCAAACCCAAAAAACAGGAATTCGCCAGCGCTGACAAAAATATGTTCGCCAACATGCCAACGCCAAAATTGGCATCCTCGGCAGAACCTTATGGCATCTTGATCACTGGTATTGGCGGTACCGGCGTTGTCACCATTGGCGCCTTGCTTGGTATGGCCTCTCATCTTGAAGGTAAAGGGGTTTCGGTCATGGATATGACCGGGCTGTCGCAAAAAAATGGCGCTGTCACCAGTCATGTTCGAATTTCAGACGATCCGGAAGATTTGCACGCGGTGCGTATTGCCGCTGGTGGCGCCAGTTTATTGCTCGGCTGCGATATCGTCGTCGCCACTGGACCGGACGCCATTAGCACGGTCAACCAGGGCCGCACCAATGCAGTGGTGAATAGTCACATCGTGCCAACCGCTGGATTTGTCCAGGACAACGCCATCGATCTGTCCGGCGAACGCATGGTCCGTCAGATCGAAGATGCGACCGGTGACGGCCACAGCAATTTTGTCAATGCGACGAAGCTAGCGACCGCTCTGATGGGAGATTCAATCGCCTCTAATTTGTTCATGGTCGGGTATGCCTGGCAATTGGGGATGTTGCCATTGGCGCTTCAATCGATCGAAGAAGCAGTGCGCTTGAACGGTGTTGCGGTTGATACCAATCTGCAGGCCTTTGCGTGGGGTCGTCTCGCCGCCCATGATCTGGAAAAAGTCGAAGAAGCGGCGCGTCCGATGATGATTGAAGACGGCGCGTCATCGAACGGAGCAGAAACGCTGGACGAGATCATTGTGCGACGGGTTGCATTCCTGAGCGCGTATCAAGATAGCGCTTATGCGGCTAAATATCGGGGATCGGTCGATCAAATCATGGCGGTAGAAAATGAAAATACGCCGGGACGCGATGAACTTGCCATGGCCGTAGCCCGTAACCTATTTAAACTGATGTCTTATAAGGATGAGTATGAGGTCGCACGCCTGCATACGGACGGCACTTTCCGGAAAACTTTAAACAAGCAGTTTGAGGGCGATTTCAAACTCACCTATCATATGGCGCCACCGCTTATTTCTCACCGAGATCCGCAAACTGGGGAATTGCAGAAACGGGAATTCGGACCTTGGTTGGGACATGTTCTTAAATTCGTTGCCAAGATGAAATGGGTCCGCGGGACTGCTTTCGATGTATTCGGGCGTACTGACGAGCGCAAGATGGAACGGCAACTTATTGCCGATTACCAAGCTATGATAGAGGAAATTGCCGGCAATCTTAATGCTGAAAATCACTCTATCGCCGTCAGTTTAGCGGAATTGCCGGATGAAATACGCGGCTTCGGTCACGTAAAGGAACGCAATGTTAGGCGGGCGAAAACAAAAGAGGCAGCGCTGATCGATAAATTCCGCAATGAATCGGTGCAAGCCAGTGCGGCGGAATAGGTGGTGCCAACGACGTGCGCGCGGCATGTTTGGTCGATGAAGTCGTATTATTATGGTAATTTTTCGGCAATTTCTTGCTTGTCATAGAAATTAGCTTGTGTCCAAATTGCGAAAGGTAGTTGAATAAAATACCAATTATGAAATTGGAGGACTAAAGCGTATAGCCGTACTCTAAATAAACGGCGCTTAAGACGAACTAGTGGGTCAGATATACCGTTGCGTATACAAACAGGGAGATAAACTCACATGACAAAAAAAGAGAATACAACAGCTGAAACCCTAAGGGCGGCAAAAGAGTTTAATCGTCGCACCATGTTGAAAGGTGGCGTTGCGGTAGGTGCGGTGGCGCTGACAGGTCCGGCATTTATCAAGGACGCCTTGGCCTCGTCCGGCGAGGTAAATATCCTCATGTGGTCAGATTACTTACCGGAAGATTTCATCAAAGAGTTTACCGGCAAGACGGGGATCAAAGTCAATTACACCGGCATCGGTTCAAACGAAGAAATCATCAACAAGATGAAAGCAACCAAGGGTCAGGGTTTCGACATCGTTTCCCCGACCAACAATAGGAACTTGCAATGGGGTCCTTTGGAATTGCTGCAGCCGATCGACATGAAACGCGTGCCAATTGATCGCGTTAATCCGGCGATGGCGAAAATTGGCCCGACCGGCTGGAACTTCAAGGGCAAAGGTTCGCACTGGCTGCCACATATTTGGGGCACCGAAGGCATTGCCTGGCGCACCGATTTGTGGAGCCCGAAAGGTGGCGTGCCGTCATATGGCGACGTCTGGGCGGAAGAAAACGCCGGTAAGACCATGGGTCGTCCACATTCCATGATGCTTGGTGCCGGCCTTTATATGGAAACCATTGGTGAATTGGAACCTGGTTCCATGTGGCAGGCGTATCAAACTGAAGCCGATATGCGTCCGATCTGGCAAAAAGTCACCGATTGGTGCGTTGCCCGCAAGAAGAATGTCAAAATTCTTTGGAATGACGCCGATACGCAAAAGAACGCGTTGTTGAATGAAGGCGTGATTGTCGGTCAAAGTTGGGATGGCCCACCGCTGGCGATGAAAAACAATGGCGATCCGATTATGTATCAAGCGCCAAAAGAAGGATCGATGGCTTGGGTTGACGGCATTGCTATTCCAGTTGGGGCAAAAAATATCGATCAAATCTATGCCTTTGTTGATTTCGCCTATGGACCAGGACCAGCCGGTAAAGCGATTGACAAGCACGGGTATAACTCTCCGGTCTTGGGTGCCGACGCCCACGCAGGTTCGGCATATAAAAAGAACTTCGTGGAAGCCTATCCTGGCGACAGTCTTGGTAATCTTAATCCGTGGCCGGCGGAAGCGCCTTGGTACGCGGATGTGCGGACGGAATATCGCAACAAGTTCGTGAGCGCCTAACGTCGTAGTACGTAACGATACCAAATGGGATGGCGGATCGGCTGTTTATGTCGATCCGCCTAACCCTGGATCAAGACGAGGCAGGGGGCAGACATGGTTGCTGGCGTAGGCGTCGATCTCGACAATATTTGGATTCGGTTTGGTGATTTTGTCGCCGTCCGCGAGGCCAATGTCGAAATCAAAGGCGGTGAATTTTTTTCCTTCTTAGGGCCATCTGGTTGCGGAAAAACGACAATCCTGCGCGCCGTATCCGGATTTCTGGAACCCAGTGAAGGACAGGTCCGTATCGGCGGCAAAGATATGCGCGGTATCGGGCCCAATCTACGGCCAACCGCTCTAATATTTCAAAATCTCGCGCTCTTTCCGCTGATGAAAGTGTGGGAAAACATTTCCTTCGCCTTGGAAGTGAAGGGAGCCAGCGCTGGTGAGCGGCGCAAACGAGCCGATGAGTTGCTTGAGATGATTGCGCTGGACGGTCAGGGCGATAAATTAGTGCATGAGCTGTCAGGCGGTCAGCGCCAACGCGTCGCCATCGCGCGGGCTCTTTGTGCCAATCCAGACGTATTGTTGCTGGATGAACCATTGTCTGCCTTGGACTTGAAGTTACGGCAGCATCTGCGTACCGAGCTACGCGCTATTCAGCAGCAGGTCGGCATCACCTTTATCTATATCACCCATGATCAGGGCGAAGCATTGACCATGTCAGATCATGTCGCCGTAATGCGTGACGGTGTGATTGATCAAATTGCCGACGGCAAAACGATTTACGATGATCCGTCGACGCCGTTTGTCGCCTCCTTTGTCGGTGAAAATAACTTAATCCGTGGCAAAGTCAGCTCGCTTAGCGGCGAAAACGCCATTGTCGATACTAATCGTCTGGGGACGCTGGCGGGGCGGATCTCCCCGACTTCAAAAGCAGAATTGAAAGTCGGCGATGAAGCCATGATGTTTGTCCGCCCCGAAGCGTTAAATGTCGCTACCGACGATGCGGAAACGCAAAACCGTATTCGTGCAACCGTCATTAACGAGGAATTCGAAGGCCAAGCCTACAACGTTTTCTTGGAAGGTGATGAAGGTAAGGAGATAAAAATGTCATTGGTCAATCGTGGCCAAACGCAGTCCTTCGGCAAAGGGGAAGCGTTATCGCTGGAATATGATCCGGCCCAAGCGGTGGTCCTAGCTACCGGCGAACTTGCCAGTGAATAGTTAAAGCGGAGACAACGTTTTGTTCAGGCAATTTTTTAGAACCAACGGCCCCGTGCTCGGATCTTATTTGATGCTAGCGGTTGGTTTTTGGATTTTGATCCTGATCGTTTTGCCACAACTGTCTATGTTCGACTATTCCTTCCGTTATAATCTGCCGCCAGCTGAAATTGGCACAGCGAAAGATGTCTATACCACTTCGAACTACGAACATTTTTTTAAAGGCAACCCAGGAAATCCGGACCGACTGACGGTCCTCGGCATGGAAACTGACATTCCCTTCAATCGGGTCGATATGTCGGTGTTTGTGAAGACAATCATTGCCGCAGTATTCGTTACCATATTCGATCTCCTGCTCTGCTATCCGCTGGCCTATTACCTGGGGCAATCGAAGGGTGGCGGCTTTGTCCGCACCTTGGTGTTGTTGCTGATCATTCCCTATTGGGTCAATGAAATTTTGCGGGCTTTCGCCTTTCGTATTATTTTTGGTGCGACGGGTGTCATTAATACTAGTCTGGTGGGACTTGGAATACTTGATGCCCCCGTTGATTTTGTACGCGAGGATATCGCGCTTTATGCCGGTCTTGGCTATGCCTATATCCTATTGATGGTCTTCCCGATCTATAACGCCATCGAAAGCCTGGACCATAATCAGGTGGAAGCAGCGCGGGACCTGGGATCACCCTGGTGGCGCATCCACTGGCGCATAGTCGTACCGTTTGCCAAGCCCGGCATCGTGTCCGGCTGCACCATGGTGTTTATGTTGTCCGCAGGAGCCCTAGCGGCGCCACAAATTCTTGGCGGTCCTTCCAGTTTGTGGTTCACGCAAATAATCTATCAATGGTTCAATACTGGTGGAAACTGGCCGCGCGGGGCAGCTTATGCGGTGGTATTGTTGATCATCTGCATAATTTTTGTGCTGACGGTGATGCGCGCGTTCAAAGTTAAAATGGGTGAGATCGGGAAATGAAATCCGGTAGCGCCATAAGAATATTTATCGGCCTTTATTTGCTGGTGTTCTTCGGCTATTTACTTGGGCCGTTAATTATCATGAGCATCACGGCTTTCAATTCGCCGCCTTTTCCCAAAGCGGCACCCTGGGAATGTCTGACCTTCGAATGGTTTGGCGTGTTGGCGCAGGATGGCCGAATTCTCAATGGCATTAAGAATAGTTTTATTATCGGCGCCGGCACTGTGGTGCTCTCGGTTCTGTTAGGGATGGCCGGCGCCCTGGTGCTCACGCAAGTCTGGCCAAAATTGCGCGCGACTTATTATACGATCGTGATCGCGCCGATCCTGATCCCAGGCGTGGTCTTGGGTATTTCGACCTTGGTGTTCTGGGATCGCGTCGGCACCATGATCGGATTGTCGGACGAAAGCCTGTTCCATAACGGCATTTTCTTAACGATGTTGGGGCAGGCAACATTTATCTCTTCTTATTGCATGTTGGTCTTTGTGGCTCGATTGCAGCGGTTCGATACTGCGCAGACCGAGGCAGCATTGGATCTAGGGGCCACGCATGCCCAAGCCTTCCGCAAGGTTATGTTGCCGTTCTTACGCCCTGCCATCGGTTCGGCAGCCGTCCTGGCTTTTTTAGCGTCGTTTGAAAATTACAATACAACGACTTTTACATTTGGAAAATTTCCAACTCTAACCATCGAATTGGCGCAAAAAGTTCGCTATGGCATCAACCCGTCAATTTCTTCTTTGGCGGTGATCATAGTTGGACTGACCGTCGTTGGCGCGCTGGCCTATGAAGTGTGGAAGCGTCGTCAACAACTAGCAATCGCCAATGGGGCACCGGTTGCCGCGGTTTCGGGCGGCATTCGGATGCCGAAGATTTTTTCGGGCAATCCAGCAGCGATCATATTGCTGATGCTGGTGGTCAGCGGGGTCGGTACGATATTTTACGCCCAGGCCTATAGTCCGCAACAATGTAAAATTGAAGTGAAGGAAGAAAAACAACGCGGCATCCAGGAGCGTATTCGTGCGCTCAAGGAAAAACAGGAAAAACAGCGTTTGCAAGAAAAGTTGAAGGGCCCGGATATTTTCAACAAAGAGAAAAAGAAGGACGGCGTCTTCGATCCTAAAAATCTCGACAGTGAGAAAAAAGAAGAAGATGCCAAGGGTAAGAACCCAGGGAAGGGTACCTTTGGCGATGTCTTTAAACCAGGCAATCTTGACGACGAGAAAAAGAAATCCGAATAGCCGAAAAAATAGGCCCGCTTCAAAAGCGGGCCTGAAAAGTTCGGTTGTGTCTCCCAAACAGCCTTACTTAATCATGCTCACTTAAACTCGATAGCCAGCAATTCGTAGCTTTTGCCGCCGCGTGGTGTGTTTACTTCGACTTCATCACCGACTTTCTTGCCCATAATACCACGGGCCAGCGGTGAATTATGCGACAGCAGATTTTGTTTGATGTCGGCTTCATCAGCGCCAACAATCTGAAAAGTCATCTCTTCATCTTCTTCGTCGACAACTTTGATCGTAGCGCCGAATTTGACGGTATCGCCGGATAACTCGGTGGCTTCAATAACCTGTGCCCGCGACAATTTGCTTTCAAGGTCTTGAATGCGTCCTTCAACTAGTGACTGGCGTTCCTTGGCCGCATGATATTCAGCGTTTTCAGACAAATCGCCGTGTTCGCGAGCTTCTGATATGGCCCGAATAATCGAATGACGTTCCTCTGATTTGAGGCGCCGAAGCTCCTTGTCAAGGCGGTCAAAGCCTGCAGCTGTCATGGGGGCTTTTTCCATAGCGGGCCCGCTTTTCATCCTAGTAGTTATTGAAATTATGAATATTAATCACAAGAGCGGCGCTATTTACGCGATCTACACGAGAACATCAAGCTTTTTCAACATCACCGATCGGTCGAGTATATTTAGGTCTGGAAATACGATTGTAGTGACGCCACTTCAAGCCCGTTCGCATTCACTTTTCGTATCGCCCGGGCAACGGCGTGCGACGCCGCGATCGTTGTATAATAGGGAACTTTGTGCATTAACGCGGCACGGCGCAACGCGTAACTATCCTTGATTGATTTTGTCCCTTCGGTGGTATTGATCATGATATCTACTTTACCGTTGGTAATCTCATCGACGATGTGGGGCCGGCCTTCCAACACCTTGTTGACCCGGCGAACCGCGATGCCTTGACTGTCGAGAAAACTAGCGGTGCCGCCGGTTGCGATGATTTCGAAACCTTCATCCGCCAATATACGTGCGGATTGACAGACCGCTTCCTTGTCAGCGTCTTTCACGGAAATAAACGCCACCCCTTCAAAAGGCAAAATTGTGCCGCCGGCGATTTGCGACTTTGCAAATGCGGTTTCGAAGTCACGGTCCAGGCCCATTACTTCGCCGGTTGATTTCATTTCCGGTCCCAGCAAGATATCGACGCCTGGGAAACGCGCGAAGGGGAAGACGGCCTCCTTGACGGAAATATGTTCGGGAGGCGTAGTGCTGACATTCAATTCGGCGATTTTTTCCCCTGCCATCAAGCGGGCGGCGATTTTTGCGACCGCCTGTCCGGTCGCTTTGGCGACAAAAGGCACCGTCCGACTGGCGCGCGGGTTCACTTCCAGGATGTATATCTCGCCCATCAAAATGGCAAATTGCACATTCATCAGTCCGACAACGTTTAGTGCCTTCGCCAACACTTCGGTTTGCCGCCGAATTTCGTCGACAATTTCGTCTGATAGGGAATAGGGCGGCAAGGAACATGCACTGTCACCGGAATGAACGCCGGCTTCCTCGATATGTTCCATAATCCCAACCACTGCAACATCGGTGCCATCGGCGACTGCGTCGACGTCAACTTCGATGGCCATTTCTCCGTTCGGTCCGCGCAGGTAACTGTCCACTAGGACTGGGCTATCGCCGGAAACTTGCACCGCTTCCGTCATATAGCGATCAAGCGAAGCGGCATCGCGGACGATCTCCATGGCACGGCCGCCCAAAACATAGGAGGGGCGGACAACCACCGGGTAGCCAATACGTTCAGCCACACCATGTGCTTGTTCATTTGACGTGGCGATGCCGTTGGCGGGTTGGCGTAATTTCAGTTGATGCAGCAATTCCTGAAAGCGATGCCGGTCTTCCGCCAAATCGATGGCGTCCGGGCTGGTCCCCAAAATCGGGACGCCGGCTTCTTCCAGTGCGGCCGCAAGTTTCAGCGGCGTTTGGCCGCCAAATTGGACAATCACGCCTATCAATTTTCCGCTCGACTGTTCTACGCGGATCAGCTCTAAGACGTCTTCTGCCGTCAACGGCTCAAAATAGAGCCGGTCAGCGGTGTCGTAATCGGTCGATACGGTCTCTGGATTGCAATTGACCATGATGGTTTCATAGCCTGCTTCCTGAAGGGCGTAGACCGCATGCACGCAGCAATAATCAAACTCGATGCCTTGACCGATGCGATTAGGTCCACCGCCCAGGATGATGATTTTTTCCCGCTCGGTTGGCCGCGCTTCGCATTCGGCAAATCCGTCGCCGCCTTCATAAGTCGAATAGAGATAAGGTGTGTCGCTTTCAAATTCCGCCGCACAGGTATCGATCCGTTTATAAACCGGCCTCACAAGCTGGTCATGCCGGGTTTTCGTCACGTCCACTGCCGCAAGTCCGGTGAGTTGTGACAAACGACGATCGGAAAATCCCATGGCTTTCAAATCGCGCAATTCGTCGGCATCTTTTGGTAAGCCCATTTCCCGTAGCCGATTTTCCGCTTCGACGATGCCCCGAATTTGTTCCAGAAACCAAGGGTCGTATTTTGTGTGGCTATGGATTTCTTCTAACGACATGCCATGGCGAAAAGCTTGGGCCGCGACCAACAGACGATCCGGTGTCGGCTTTGATAGAGCCTCGGCGATGGCATCTTTTTCTCCGACATCGGCACCTTCGATTTCAATTTCGTTGAAACCGTCAAGTCCGGTTTCCATCGAGCGAAGCGCCTTTTGCAGACTTTCCTGGAAGGTGCGGCCGATACTCATGGCTTCGCCGACTGATTTCATCGCCGTCGTCAACAAGGCTTCAGCGCCGGCGAATTTTTCGAAGGTGAAGCGGGGAATTTTGGTGACAACATAGTCAATAGTCGGCTCAAAACTAGCCGGAATGATGCCGCCGGTAATGTCATTATCCAGCTCGTCCAGGGTGTAACCAACCGCAAGTCGGGCCGCGACTTTGGCGATCGGGAAGCCGGTCGCTTTCGAAGCCAGGGCGGAAGAGCGGCTGACCCGCGGGTTCATTTCGATTACCACCAAGCGCCCATCGGCCGGGTTAACCGCGAATTGGACGTTCGAGCCACCGGTATCGACACCGATTTCCCGCAAACACGCGATCGAAGCATTGCGCATGATCTGATATTCTTTGTCGGTCAGGGTAAGCGCCGGCGCCACGGTAATGCTGTCACCTGTGTGAACGCCCATCGGATCGACGTTTTCGATAGAGCAGATGATGATGCAATTGTCGGCGGGATCGCGCACGACCTCCATCTCAAATTCTTTCCAGCCCAAAACGGATTCTTCGATCAGCACTTCGGTCACGGGCGAGGCGTCGAGGCCGCCTGAGACTATGGCGAGAAATTCGTCCCGGTTATAGGCGATACCACCGCCAGTCCCGCCCATAGTGAAACTGGGACGGATGATCGCCGGCAGGCCGACATAATCAATTGCGGCCAGTCCTTCTTCCACCGTGTAGGCGACTTTAGCCCGCGGTGTTTCAAGCCCCAACTTGGCCATCGCGAGGCGAAACTTGCTGCGGTCTTCGGCTTTCGCGATCGCTTCAGGTTTTGCCCCAATAAGTTCGATGCCAAGGCGTTCCAATGCGCCAGATTCATGTAACGCCATCGCCGTGTTCAAAGCTGTTTGCCCACCCATCGTCGGCAACAGGGCGTCTGGTTTTTCCTTTTCCAGAATTGCTTCGACAATTTCCGGTGTAATCGGTTCAATATATGTTGCATCGGCGAACTCTGGATCAGTCATGATTGTCGCCGGATTGGAATTCACCAGGATCACCCGATAACCTTCAGCCTTCAGGGCGCGGCAGGCTTGGGTGCCGGAATAATCGAATTCGCAGGCCTGACCGATGACAATGGGGCCGGCGCCAATGATCATGATGGATTTGATGTCTGTACGTTTAGGCATTCTGTGCCACCATCAGATCGATAAAACGTTGGAATAAATAATGACTGTCCTGCGGACCGGGGCTGGCTTCTGGGTGATATTGAACAGAGAAAACCGGTTTCCCCTCCACCCGAAGACCTTCCAACACACCATCGAACAGCGAGATATGAGTCGGGATCACGCCGTCGGGCAATGTTTCTTTCTTAACGACGAAGCCATGGTTTTGGCTGGTGATCTCAACTTTGCCGGTTTCCAAGTCCTTCACCGGTTGATTGGCACCACGATGGCCACGATACATTTTTTCTGTTTCTGCACCCAAAGTCAGGGCTAGAATTTGATGGCCTAGGCAGATGCCAAACATGGGTAAGCCGCTGTCCAACAAACCTTGTACCATCCCGGTTGCATAGATACCGGTTGCCGCCGGATCGCCAGGGCCGTTCGAAAGAAAGACGCCATCCGGCTTGCGGGTCAAGATTTCTTCGGCTGTACTATCGGCTGGAACCACTGTTACGTTGCAGCCCTGGCCGGCCAAACAACGCAGAATATTGTGTTTGATGCCAAAATCGACGGCGACGACATGAAATTTTGCAGCCGGTGGATCTTGATAACCGTCGCCCCAAAGCCAGGTACTGCGGTCCCAATCGTAAGATTGCCGGCAACTGACTTCCTGCGCCAAGTCCATGCCTTCCAAGCCGGGCCAGGCTTGCGCTTCGGCCTGCAGGACAGGTAGATCGAAAATACTATCCGTTTGGTGGGCGATAACGCCTGTCGCCGCGCCATGGTCGCGAATATGGCGAGTCAGGCGGCGGGTATCGATGCCCGAAATGCCGATTAAGTTGTGTCGTGTCAACCAATCCTGCAGGTGACCTTCGGCGCGGTAGTTCGATGGATCGGTAATACGTTTGCGCAAGATCAGGCCGCGTGCCGCAGGTGTCATCGTCTCGATGTCTTCTTCGTTTGCCCCGACATTACCGATATGGGGAAAGGTGAATGTGATGATCTGTCCGGCATAACTGGGATCGGTGAGGATTTCCTGGTAGCCGGTGATGGAGGTGTTGAAGCAGACTTCACCGATGGTCTGACCTTCGGCCCCGACACCTTTTCCCCAAAAAACGCTACCATCATCCAGGACCAACACCGCACTCGCCCAACTAGGTTGTGCGGCATCGTTCACGGTTGGATGGTTCATATTTTTCAGGACTCCGCGATATTGAGACGTCGGGTGGAACGAAAGCTCAGGGACAAGCTTTTCGACGGCCAAATTGCGCCGGAACATAGTTAAAAGGCAGCATCACGTCAAGTCACGGATTGTCTTGAAAAATACTTTTATTTCAATTAGTTAGTCGGACCCGGAATCGATGCGCTGGATAACCCTGGCAATTCGTTTCCGATAGATTCGCTTTTTGTTGACGTTCACCCTAAGGTTACTGCCGATGTTACGCAATCAATTGTCAGAAGTATTAAAAACAGCCCAGAAGGCCAAAGAAGTGCGCCGTGTCAGCACGCTACGCTTGGTCATGGCGGCAATTAAGGATCGGGATATTGCCATCCGAAGCGAGGGTCGCGACGATGGCGTTAGCGATGATGAAATCCTCGGCATCCTGCAGAAAATGATCAAGCAGCGCAATGAAAGCATCGGCCATTATGAAGAAGGCGGCCGGATCGAGCTGGCGGCGCAGGAGCAGGAGGAAATCGACATCATTCGGGAATTCCTGCCTGAACAAATGTCCGGCGAGGCTCTGCAAAATGCGGCTCAGGACGTGATCGCTGAACTGGGCGCAGTCGGACTGAAAGATATGGGACGGACCATGGGCACGTTGAAAGAGCGCTATGCCGGCCGCATGGACTTCTCCGAAGCCTCCGCCATCGTCAAACAAACGCTATCCAGTTGACACCCCATTGCGACGCCTGCATGGCTTCGTTACATTGAAGACGTTATGAGCATCCCCGCTTCTTTTATAGATGAACTTAAAAACCGTGTCGATTTGGCGGCGGTGGTTGGTCGCCGGGTCAAGCTAGTCAAACGGGGGCGGGAATATCAGGGGCTCTGTCCTTTCCACAACGAAAAAACCCCATCATTCTCCGTCGTTACTGAAAAAGGCTTTTACCATTGTTTCGGCTGCGGAGAACATGGCAGCGCCCTCGACTTCCTGATGAAGATGGATGGGTTGGGTTTCCCCGATGCGGTGGAGCGTCTGGCCCAGGAAGCCGGTATGGAAGTGCCACGGGCCACGCCAGAAGAACAGGCCCAACAATCGAGACGCAAAGGTTTGCACGAGATAATGGAGCTGGTGACAAGTTGGTATGAAAGCCAACTGGCAACGGCGACAGGACGTTCGGCGCGCGAATATCTGGCGGCGCGAGGCCTTGACGATAAGACCATTCGGGATTTTCGTATTGGTTACGCGCCGGAAAGTCGTGACGCCATCAAGTCCGCGATGCTCGATCGACAAGTCAGCGAAAGCGACATGATTGAAACCGGTATGTTGATTCAACCTGATGAGGGGGCGAGCTATGATCGATTTCGCCATCGAATCATGTTTCCTATTACTGATCGCCGGGGCCGATTCGTTGCCTTTGGCGGTCGCGCCATGGGAGATGCTAAGGCGAAGTATCTAAATTCCCCTGAAACCCCAATTTTCCATAAGGGCCAATTGTTGTATAATTTGGCGGTGGCAGGTAAGCCGGCCTATGACGAGGGCAATGTCCTGGTGGTTGAAGGATACATGGATGTCATTGGTCTTGCCCGAGTTGGCATTAAGAATGCGGTGGCGCCACTTGGCACCGCTGTTACCGAAGATCAACTAAAACAATTATGGCGCATGGTAGCGGAACCAACTTTGTGTTTTGACGGTGACGTTGCCGGTCAACGTGCCGCCTTCCGCGCCGCAGAACGTGCCTTGCCGCTATTGCAGCCTGGATATTCCTTGCGATTTGTCGAATTGCCGGCCGGTGAAGATCCGGATAGTTTAGTGGCGCGTCAAGGCGCTTCGGCCATGCGTGACCTTGTCCAGAACGCTTCTGCGTTGTCAGAATTGATCTGGCAACGTACTTTGGCGGAAGGTCCGGTTGACACACCGGAAAGACGTGCTGGTCTTCGAAAACGACTACGTGAAGCTTGTAAAATAATACAAGAACCATCTGTGCGAGAATATTATCATAATTTTTTCAATACAAAATTGAATGATGTATTTGCGAGCAAAAATCGTCCTGGTGCAGCAGCGTCCTCGCGCTGGACCGGCGGAAATCGCCGATTAACGGCGTCTCAAAACCCAGCCAATGGTGAGATGCATGGGGATTTAGGTCGCGAACGTACGATTATTGGGTTAATTTTGAACCATCCTACGTTGTCAGAACGCTTGTTCGATGACCTCGCCGAACTCCATTTGTCCTCACCAAACCTCGATAGATTGCGAGCGGAGATATTAAAATATACCGGATCGAGAAAAATGCTTGACGTGGCGGCATTAAAAGACGATTTACCTGATAGCAATTTGGTCCAATTGATCGATCAATTGACGGGTGCAGGTGTTGAACGTCTAGAACCGTTCGCCCGCCCGCAGGCATCAGAGGATGCAGTGATCAATGGCTGGACGCATATCACCAAATTGCATCGGCTCGAAGAACTGCGCCAGGAACTAGCTGTGGCGGAGCGCGCGCTCGGTGACGATACCACCGATAAAGCATTCACGCGCTTTGTTGCTCTGCAGGAAGCGGTGCGTCAGGCAGAAGCCGAAGCGATTGAAGTGGACATCTTTTGATGTGCGTTTGGAAGCAAATGAAACCTTGGAAATTAGCAACGGTCAGCTCGGGGGTAGGGGCACCGGTTTGCGTATATTGAGACGGAGATCACATGGCGAAAGCGGCACAGAAAACTGATACGCAGGTTAGTGAAGAAAGTGGCGATAGCCCACTTATCGACACTCAGAACCAGGCGCTCAAAAAACTGATCGGTCAGGGTAAGGAGCGCGGATATATCAGCTACGAAGAATTGAACAAAGCGTTGCCGCAGGACAAAGTTTCTTCCGAGCAAATTGAAGATGCTATGACCATGTTGTCGGAAATGGGCATCAATTTAGTCGATGCCGAAGAGCAGGATGACACCGCCGCCGCTCCGGAAAAAGTGGTCACGACCCTACCGACCGCTGCCAGCAAAACCACCGTTGAAGTGGAACGCACCGACGATCCCGTCCGCATGTATTTGCGCGAAATGGGCAGCGTCGAATTACTCAGCCGGGAAGGCGAGATCGCCATTGCCAAGCGCATCGAGGCCGGCCGCGAAACCATGATCTCCGGAATTTGCGAAAGCCCTCTGACGATCAAGGCGATTGTGCAATGGCGCGATCTATTACTGGAAGAGAGCATTCTGCTGCGCGACATCATCGATCTCGATGCGACCTATGGCGGCGGGCCGGAAAACAATCCGAATAACAATATTGGTGTCGCGGTCGATAACACCGCAGCGGGCGAGGAGACCAAGGAAGAAGGGGCCGAAAAAGAAGAGTCTGCAAAAGAGGAGCCTGTAAAAGAAGAAAAACAAGAGACCTCGGACGACGCCACTGAAAGCAGCGACGGCGAAGGAGAGAAAACTGAAAACGCCGACGGCGAGAACACCGAGAATCCCCAAAATAATGACGACGACGATGACGACGATGCAGACAATAATTTGTCCCTGTCGGCAATGGAAGCGGCATTGCGGCCAGAAGTCTTGGAAACTTTCACCAAGATTGCCAAGATTTACAAACGCTTTGTCAAAGTGCAGGACATTCGTATGCAGGCGGCGTTGAACAATGAAGAAATCACCGCCGCGCAAGAACGCCGCTATCAAAAACTGAATGCGGAATTGTTCGAGCTCGTCGACGACGTGCATCTCAATAATGCCCGCATCGAAGCCCTGGTCGAACAACTTTATGCCGTCAATTCTCGCTTGCGGGAAAACGAAGGGGGCTTGTTGCGCCTAGCGGAAAAATCGAAAGTCGATCGCGGCGAATTCCTGCGGCAATATAGAGATAATGAAACCGATCCCAAATGGCTCTCCCGCGTGAAACGTTTGAAGGGTAAAGGCTGGGCTAATTTCGGTACCAAGGAAAAAGACAAGATCACCGCCATTCGCGACGAAATTGCCGACATTGCCGAACAAACCGGCCTGCCGATCCCGGAACTGAAACGCATTGTCCGGACCGTGCAAAAAGGCGAAAAAGAAGCGCGTCAGGCCAAGAAAGAAATGGTCGAAGCCAATCTGCGCCTGGTCATTTCGATCGCCAAGAAATACACCAATCGCGGTCTGCAATTCCTCGACCTCATTCAGGAAGGCAATATTGGCCTGATGAAAGCAGTCGATAAATTTGAATATCGACGCGGTTATAAGTTTTCGACCTACGCGACCTGGTGGATCCGCCAAGCGATCACCCGCTCCATCGCTGACCAGGCCCGGACCATCCGAATTCCAGTGCATATGATCGAGACCATTAACAAGCTGGTCCGCACTTCGCGGCAGATGCTGCACGAAATCGGTCGCGAGCCGACCCCGGAAGAGCTTGCCGTGAAACTCGGTATGCCGTTGGAAAAAGTTCGCAAGGTGATGAAGATCGCCAAGGAACCGATCAGCCTGGAGACCCCGATCGGCGATGAAGAAGACAGCCATTTGGGCGATTTCATTGAAGACAAAAATGCCATCCTGCCGGTTGATGCCGCGGTGCAGTCAAACCTGCGTGAAACCACCACTCGCGTGCTGGCCTCGCTGACACCACGGGAGGAGCGGGTGCTGCGCATGCGTTTCGGCATTGGTATGAATACGGATCATACGTTGGAAGAAGTAGGCCAGCAATTCTCCGTCACCCGGGAACGTATTCGTCAGATCGAGGCAAAGGCCTTGCGCAAATTGAAACATCCCAGCCGCTCGCGCAAACTGCGTAGTTTTCTGGATACTTAACCGTCCTAGCGCATTCTAGTTGCGACTAACATCACTCCTTCGCGGCGACGTTAAGATGACCGCTATTATGCAGGTTCTGAATGAAATCGAGCTCGTAGGCGTCTTCCGGGTTGGCGCGGACCCGCTGATCCAGAACATGGGCATCGTCGCCGACTAGAATACGCCAACGCTCTTCGCGCACCCCATCCAGAATGACTGTTGCCGCTTCCCCGGCGCTTGTCGGCGCTTTGTCGCGGAAATCCTCGCCCCGCTGTTTAGCCGCCAGGCGAATAGCGTCGTCCGGCAGGTTGTCCACAGGCAGACCACCTTTCATCATCTGATCGCGGATTTCCGCTACTTCATCGGCTGTCATGTCGAGCGGCGCTGAGCGGCCATGTACTTTGCCGGAGTTGATCGCGATATTAGTGCCGATATGACCGGGCATGACGACAGATACTTTAACATGCGGCGCATGCAGCCGTAGATCGGTAATCAGTGCTTCTGAAAAGCCTTTGACGGCAAATTTTGCGGCACTGTAAGAGGTATGCGAAATCGTCGGACCCAGTGTTGCCCAAAATCCATTGACCGAACTGGTATTAATCAAATGCCCTTCTTCCGCCTTGATCAGCAGAGGCACAAAGGCACGCGCCATATAATAAACCCCGTACCAACAGACAGCAAAGGTGCGCTCCCACTCTTCTCGTGCGTCGGCAATGAAACTACCGCCGCCGCCAATGCCAGCATTGCTGAAGACCAGCGCGACGTGATCGGTATTGCGCGCCGCCAGCACCTCATCGCGAAAGCGCTCCACTGCCGCTTCGTCGGAGACATCGCAAAGATGGCTGGAGACCGTGACTGCCCCATTGGCCGCTTGGCAAAGAGCGATCGTCTCCGCCAGGCCTTCTTCCGACAGGTCGCAAATTCCAAGATCACAGCCGGCGGCTGCCAGTTGCAGTGCTAATGCCCGCCCGATACCGGACCCGCCACCGGTCAAAACTGCCAACTTCCCGTCAAATTCCTTCATCACTCGCTCTCCCTCGAAACTTCATTACTTCACCTAGTTACATTTGTCCGGAATTGCACCCAGCAAAGCTTATTACCTATACTAACGGATCAAAGAAACCCGATAAGGTCAATTCAGATGATCAACAACGACCCCGAAGCCAAACTTGCGGATGTTTATGCAGCCGAAAATGGTACCGCATTGGCGACCATTTATGATGATTGGGCGCTCAGTTATGACAAGGATCTGACCGCCTTTGGCTATCGCTATCCCGCCGTCGCTGCTGGTTTGATCGGCCGCTATATCGAAATCGGCGACGGCACGATTTTGGATGCCGGCTGCGGTACCGGTTTGTTGGGCGAGATATTGTCCTATCTGGGTTATGGCAATCTTGCCGGCATCGATCTTTCCGAAGGCATGCTCAAGCAGGCGGCGGCAAAATCGGTTTATGATAGTTTACAGATCATGGCCCTTGGTAACGCCCTGAACTTCTCCGATGATCACTTTCGTGCCGTCATCTGCTTTGGCGTGCTGACGGCGGGGCATGCCCCGCCGGAATCCCTTGATGAGATGATCCGCATCACCAAACCGGGCGGGCATGTGATATTTTCCCTAAGCGATTTGGTCTATGAACCCCTCGGCTTCAAAGACAAATTGGCGGCGCTCGAAGCCGCCGGCCATTGGCGTGAAATCGAACGCACGCCGTTTTTTCCGGTTATGCCGGGTTCTAAATCAGCCGGTCAGTCGGAAAGCTGCGTATTTGTCTATCAGGTTTGATTTCTGCGGCGCGATGGATTTCTTGGCGATGTTTGATCGGCTGATTTAGACAGGCGGTCAGGCGATATTTCGAATTAATCCATCAACATAAACAAAATCAGTTGGCATGCATCAATCTATCAACGGCATTGGTTCCGCACCGATTTCAAAAACGGTCATTATCTAAGGGAGAGTGGACATTCCTATCGCGAGACTAGCTAAGGAGAAAATGAAAGGCAGTCGCTTTGTTCAGTCAGTTAGTTTCTGTCTGGAATTCGATGACAAATCGGCTGCCACCGTTGACCGGCGTTTCTACTGAAAATGTTCCGCCATGCAGATCGGCGAATTTTTCTACCAACCAGAGACCGATGCCATAGCCTGGAAGGCCGCCATATTTGGCAGAGCCGCGGGACGATAAATCCTTCAGCTCTTCCAATTCACTCGGCGACACACCGATGCCATTGTCTTCGACTTCCAGTCGTACGCTTTGATTGCCGGTGACGATCGCGACGATGACATTGTCGCCCTGGCTATATTTTATCGCGTTCTCGATCAAGTTAATATAAATCTGCCGCAGCGCCGTTTCATCGCCACAAAACCGAAAGTTTTTTTGTGGTTTCCGTGCTTCCAGGACGACACTACTTTCATCCACTTTGGCTTGCACGATCGGTACCACCGCATCGATCAACGCGGCGGCGTTGATTTGAGTTTCATTATATTCCCAACGACCATCCTCAATTCGATGAATATCCATTACTTGATTAATTAGCGCCAGTAGGTGGCCGGCGCTGTCGTGAACATAACCGGCATATTCACCGTACCGATCATCCCCCAATTTACCGAACAGACGCAATTTTATCGCTTCCGAAAACCCGGAAATAGCGTTCAAGGGAGTTCGAAGGTCGTGGCTGACTCCGGCCAGGAACTCAGATTTTTTTCTATTCGCTTCGAGCAAAGATAAATTCGTGACTTGCAGTTTGTTTGAAAGATCACTGACGTTGTTGAGGGCGGCGCGCAGAGAACGCACGTTGAGTACAACCAGAAGACCACCAAGTGTGGCTGCCAAAAGAGCAATAATACTGCCCCAAGCAATAACCATCTCTTGCGATAGTAAGTCACCAGGCACTGGCAAAGAAACCTGGCGGGCGCCTCGCATATCGCCAACTTTCCACACCCGTCGGGTATTGAATTGGGGATCATTGTGACAGGATAGGCAATCCTTCGTCAGTGTCATTCCGATGGCGAGGCGAACAACTTCATGATTGCCACGACTTTCGAAGCGGATAAATTCCGAATTTGGGTTCTGGGCCAATGTTGACAAAGACAATTTTTCGAACTCATCCAAGGCGCGGCCGGCGTTCCAGATGAACGGGAATGTGCTATAGAGATTGGTATAAAGATTTGGGGAAACCTTTTGTAATTCAGTCCCAAAGTCGTTGGAAAGCGTGGCTGGAAATGGGATCTTGTCGGTTGTCGATTTATAATTTATCGAAAATCCGGCACCGGCTGCCTTGGCGTTTGGTACTATAGATTTTGAATAATATTTGTGCAAGACGACTATCGACGTCAAAAACGTGCGGGCATTTTCTACCGCGATACCTCGCCTAAGGCTCTGCGCATAATAATATCCCCCTGTGATCAGGACGCCGGAAACGCATAGAATGATTGCTGCAATAGCCAAGTAGAGCCAGCCGCCCGAAGGTGTTGAAATCAGGCGCTTATTCTGCGCGTCAAAAATTTCTGCTGTATGCATACCGCCAGTTGGCCTGTCCAGTAATTCGCCAGTGCTTGTTTAATGTCTAAAAAAATGAATATTCCGACAAATTAGCAGTTCCACCTTTAAAATAAAGTTAAGCCGCCGACTTTTTTTGCGCCTGCCTCACGGACCATTATCAGCATCGTGATCATCCAGAGTGCAATCAAGCCTAGTGTTGCTGATAGAGTCCATAGGCTAGAGTTTGGTTTGCGAATGAGATCTTTTATGATCGATTGGCGGCAATTTGGTCTGACAACTGTGCGATGGGTCGGCGTAGCAATTTGCTTGTTCTTTCTTACATTCGGACATTTTGGGTGTGCGCAAATCGTACCGATCAACTGGAAATATGTTGGCGATGGCAGTGACGATTATCGCAAACGCACCCATTACTGCACCGAATTTGCTATCTATCAATATCCCCTGGCCAACTGGGAAGACGAAATGGACGAAGAAGAATATCAAGAGCGGAATTTCGGCCGCCAGCTTTCGCCACGTTTTGAGAAAAAATTTGTCGCCTGTATGGAAAATAACAACTGGCGACGCCTCTCATGAGTTGCAAATCCTTGGCAAGTCGTGGTGATAAAAAAAAGGGCGGACCGAAGCCCGCCCATCGTACCAACGCGAGGGTATTTATTTTAGAATGAGACGTGGGTGGCCATGAAGAAGATCGTTGAATCGCCTTCCGAAGCGCCACCGCCGATGGCACCGGTGTCGACTTCGATATCCCAGAATTGCACCCCTGCCGACAATACCATGCCGGGACCGAACGAATAACTGCCTCCGATCTCTATGGCATCAACTTCATCATCAGCTTCATCGACTTCAGCATGGGCGTATTGGACACCTACGCCCCAAGGTCCCGTTGCGTAGCGCAAGCCGATATTAAAGTCTTCCCGGTCCGAATCAATGCCACGGTCATCAACCCGATAAGCGCCGCCGAAGGTAAATCCGGCAAAGCCTAGTCTGGCGCCGAAATTGTACTGCGTTCGGTCATCAACGACCGCACCGGATGGCGCTTCCAGACTACCGGTCGCATAACCACCGGACACGGAGACATTGACGTCGCCGAATTTGTTGGTGTAGTTGGCACCGACTTCAATTATTTCGCTCTGCTCGCCGGGCTCATTATCCGCTGGGAATCCAGAATAGGCGGCATTGTATCCGGCGCCGGACCCAGCTTCATCATTCTCGGGCGTATATGACACACCCAATTGGAAACCAGAAAAGCGCGGCGTGAAATAAGTGATTTTGTCGGAATCTGAACTCATCGTGATAACGCTGGTCAAGAATAACCGTGTATGGCTGAAGTTCGGAGAATTCAGACCATGAGCCCAATGCGAGGCGGCCGGCGAGGCGTAGCCCATCAAGTAAGCAGCGGAGTTTTCCGCCCCCAAATTAACCCGGCCGAAGGCGCCGGAAAACCACATGAAATGTTCATCGATCTGGTCCGCACAGGTCTCCGCTTCCAACTGCACCTGGACACCGACTTGGATGCCATTGTCGAGGTTGGTGGAACCGTTGAAGATGATTTCGCCTTCGTCTGAGACGAGATGATCGCGACGATTGTCTTCATCCGTATCACCCGCGGCGATCGCGACTTGGAAATACCCGCCGACCCCCATTTTGATTTTATCCGCCGCTATCGCGGCATTACTAAGTGCCCCGATCGCAGCCAGAGCTGTTGTTCCAAGTAGTAGCTTGTTCATTGCCTCAACCCCTATTGAATGACTAACAGAATACTAGGGGAGTCTACGTTCTCGGCCTCACACACCTAAATGACGTTCCTGCGACGAAGCTTAACTTTCGCGCGACGAAGAATAACGGATTGTTGACATCCTCTTGCTCAACGTGATGCAACGCTTCACAGTCGAGTTTACCGAAGACGTCCGCAAATCATTTTGTGTCTAGGTTTGTGACCTAATTTATCACGAAACGCGGCGTGATTTGGCGCTGGCAATCTTTGCCAGGGGGAATTGCGGCGGCGCGCAATGGGGCAGAAAAACGTCGGGGCGGTCCTGAATTTGACCGCCCCTGCCGATTTAGATGATTGTTTAGTTTATGGAAGTCCGATTACCACGCAACATGCTTGCGGGCTTCGTTGCGGCCAACGACCATGTGATGAACTTCATCGGGACCGTCGGCTAAGCGCAAGACGCGTTGTCGGGTGTACATGTTTGAAAGTGGCGACCATTGCGAGACGCCGGTGGCACCGTGCATCTGAATAGCCTGGTCAATAATCAGGCAGACTTTTTCCGGCACCATTGCTTTCACGGCGCTGACATAAACGCGGGCTTCATGATTGCCAAGGACATCCATCGCTTTGGCCGCTTGCAGCACCATCAGACGCATGGCGTCAATTTCAATACGTGCCCGAGCAATCACTTCGACATTTTTACCGAGCTTGAGAATGGTTTTACCAAAAGCTTCCCGGCTGCCGGCACGTTTGACCATCAGCTCCAACGCCTTTTCGGCCGACCCGATGGAACGCATGCAGTGATGAATACGACCGGGACCCAGGCGAACTTGCGAAATTTCGAAACCGCGACCTTCGCCCAGCAACATGTTTTCTTCCGGCACCCGCACATTATCGAATTTAATATGCATGTGGCCATGCGGTGCATCGTCTTCACCAAACACTTGCATGCCTTCTAAGATTTCCACGCCTGGGGTATCGATCGGGACCAATATTTGCGATTGCTGAAGCGCCGGTGGTGCGTCAGGGCTGGTTTTTACCATCGTGATCATGATCTTGCAACGCGGATCGCCGGCGCCGGAAATATAGAATTTCTCGCCATTGATGACCCATTCACCGTCTTCCAAAACCGCTGAAGTGGATATGTTTTTTGCATCCGACGAGGCCATATTGGGCTCTGTCATGGCGTATGCGGAGCGAATTTCGCCGTTCAACAGAGGTGCCAGCCACTTATCCTTTTGCGCTTGTGTGCCGACCCGTTCCAACACTTCCATGTTGCCGGTATCCGGCGCGCTGCAGTTCAAGGTCTCGGAAGCAAGAGGATGTTTACCCAATTCGGCGGCAATATAGGCATAATCAAGATTACTCAAGCCTTCGCCGGTTTCCGCATCTGGCAGGAAGAAATTCCAAAGGCCACTTTCCTTGGCTTTTGCTTTGGCACCATCGAGCAGTTCGAGTTGGCGGGGATGCCAGCTCCAGCGATCTTCCTTACCTTTGTCAAGAGCGAAAAACTCGTCCGTTATCGGCACAACATTCTCATCGATGTGTTTCTTGAGTGCATAGAGCAATGGTCGTGCTTCGTCTGACATGGCTAGATTGAATAATTCTTGATCGGATTCCGACATATTTAATGGCCTCTATTTGCTGATTTCAATGCTTGTCATTCATAGTTTGTCGTCGATTTTAGCTAATTGTCATCGCCGCGCCTAGCTACCAGGCGACATGCTTTTGGGCTTCGGCGCGTCCGACGACCATGTGATGCACTTCATCAGGACCATCGGCAAAACGCAGATGGCGCTGATGTGAATACATTTTGGCCAACGGCGACCATTGTGAGACCCCAGTGGCGCCATGCATTTGAATTGCCTGATCGATTATAGTGCAAACTTTTTCCGGCACCATCGCCTTGACAGCGGAAACATAGACCCGGGCTTCACGATTGCCGAGCACATCCATGGCTTTCGCCGCTTGCAAGACCATCAGACGCATAGCATCGATTTCGATACGGGCACGTGAGATGATCTCCAGGTTCTTACCAAGTTTAATGATCGGCTTGCCAAAGGCTTCGCGGCTGCCTGCGCGTTTGACCATCAGTTCCAAAGCCTGCTCCGCTTGACCGAGCGAGCGCATACAGTGATGGATACGGCCCGGACCTAAGCGGACTTGTGAAATCTCGAAGCCGCGACCTTCGCCGAGCAAAATATTTTCTTCCGGCACCCGGACATTGTTGAACTTAATATGCATATGGCCGCGTGGCGCATGATCATCGCCAAACACCTGCATGCCTTCCAAGATTTCCACTCCTGGGGTATCGATTGGCACTAGGATTTGCGATTGCTGACGCGCCGGTGGGGCTTCAGGGCTGGTCTTGACCATCGTGATCATGATCTTGCAGCGTGAATCGCCGGCGCCGGAGATATAGAATTTCTCGCCATTGATGACCCATTCGCCATCTTCCAGCACCGCTTTGGTGGCGATATTCTTGGCATCGGACGAGGCCATCGCCGGTTCGGTCATGGCATAGGCAGAGCGAATTTCACCGTTCAACAGGGGCGTCAGCCATTTGTCCTTCTGCGCCGGCGTGCCGACCCGTTCCAGCACTTCCATATTGCCGGTATCCGGCGCACTGCAGTTCAAGCTTTCCGATGCCAGGCTATACTTGCCTAATTCAGCGGCGATATATGCGTAGTCGAGATTAGTGAGCCCCTGTCCAATTTCGGATTCCGGCAGGAAAAAATTCCAAAGTCCGGATTCTTTCGCTTTGATTTTTGCGCCATCAATTAATTCCAGTTGACGGGGATGCCAGCTCCAGCGGTCTTCCTTGCCCTCGTTCAGAGAGAAAAATTCTTCCGTAATCGGCGCAACATTCTCTTCAATGTGCTTTTTCACCGCATAAAATAGCGGTTGCGCCTCCTCTGACATGGCTAGATTGAATAATTCTTGGTCGGATCCCGACATATATGATGGCCTCGCGTTTATTGTTTCGATGCCAGCAATTCATAGATTGTTGCTCATTTTTGTCAACCTTCCTTGCATTAACCGGTTGTCGCAAGGGCTCCAAACATAATGATAACCCCGACATCCAAATGTCTAGGATGACATGAAAAATTCCATTGAATTTTTCTGCGCCACCACAGCCGACAAATAGGTAATGCCTAGTTCACGTCCACCGGCATGGGTGACGCGTTCGCTCTAGTGAAAAGTCCAGCGAATGTCCAAATCGTCGAGCGCATCTAAATATTCTTCCAGCGTGATGAAGCCCATGCAGGGGAATGCCCCGGTGATGCTAAGTCCGCCCCTGGCAATTTGTTTGGTCAGCAAGATCGGTGGTATGCATGGAATATTGGGGCCATCGCCTGAGCTGGCAACGAGATCAAATGTGGCCGTCTTAGGTTTGCCGTCTGCCGCAAGCCCGCCCAATTGCATATGAAACGCACTAACATCCGAACCAAATTTATCAAACAAGAAGGAGGTACTAAGAAGTTGTGATGCAAACTTATCAAGGCTCTTCACGAGACCAAACCGTACCAACCAGGAGAGGCACCAAAGTCCCAAATGTAAAATATGGATTTCCTGGCCAGCATAGAAGCGAATTGTTTTTAGACTTGGATAGCGCTTGGGGAATAACGACAAATCCGGCACATCGCAGTTTCCAAGTAAACGTAAACCAATATCGGGATAATTGCGGATGTGAAGATTTTGCCAACCAAAGACTTTAGTCATCTTGCCATCGATGAAGGTTTGAAACGGCTTGCCAGTATAGGACAAGATTGCTGCTGTGGTTGCGAGGCCGCGATTGGTCTTCTGGGCGGTTGTGATCCCGTAATCCAGTGTCTCGATTTGCTTAAATTTAGGCAAATAATGATCGACCAGAGCCGAGGTTAGGCCAGGGACAGAACTTGCACCGGCGAGAACCAAAACACCTTTGTCCTTTGCCGCTTGGTTCAAGGTCGTGATCTTTTCAACAAATGCCCGCCCATCGGCAAGGTCAATATAATGGCAAGCTTGGTCAATGCAGACTTTGGCGACATGCGGTTCCTGTATCTGAAACGGGCCGGAGGTGTGGATCACAATATCCGGTTTTATGTTAGCAAGAGCGCTTGCTAGATCATTGTTGATGTCGAGGGCCGCTGCTTCAGCACCAATCTCGCCCGCCCATTCCTTTGCTTTACCGATCGAACGGCCCGCTATAATGAGTTTGACACCCTCTTCGTTCAACAGGCGACTAGAAATAAATCTCCCGAAATTGCCGTAGCCGCCGATAATGAGGACTCGCTTTGTCATCGGAATTTGAACCGTCCTTTGTATTCATAGATCTTGCCCCACCAGGGATGAGTGATGTTGGTCATCATATCGAATGTATTCTCATCAACTGGGGTTTCTTCCGCATAACCATGGCCCAGCAGATAGCTAAGGGGTAAAGGGACGAACCAACCAAATAGATGTAGGGCATAACCATCATGTCTCAGGATGACTTTGTTGTCTTCCCAGAGATAGTGCATCTTCCAGCTCAATCCAAATCGCATGATCTCGACGACTTCATTGCCTTTTATTTGCACCATTCGAGACTGAAAAATATATGGTTTTCGACCTTTGAAATGGAAGATCCGGTCGTACTGAAATGCAGCAGAGTTTTGCGCGCTTCGAAAATTGACAGTGACCGGGACGTTGGCCTCGTTTCGTACCGGGATTTGTCCCATCAAACTGAGTAGTGGCGCCAGGACCTTGAGCGGTCCCCTACACATCACATCAAGCGTGCCATCGACACGAACGACGTCGTCACAATAGGGCCGGTTGGCGTAATGTTTTTGCATTACCGGCGGCAATGCATTCCAGGACACACCGAAGATCGATTTGAAAGTGGGCTCGTGGTTATTCATACCGGTTTGGCCACCATTAAAAGGAATACAATCACCAAGCCGATGAAAGCGGGCCAACCAAGCGCAAACCATATTCTAAAAAACTTTTGATATCGTTCCGGCAGTGGCGTCCCGCTCTGCATACTTTCGACCACCATCCGTTTGAGCTGAATTTGCAGCCACACGACGGGCAACCAGAAAAGGCTGACCATCGCATAGATGACATAAGTAATGGTGAGCCACAGTTCGAGCCATTCAAAACCGCCTTGCCAAACCAACCATGCGCCAGTTACAGGTTGAATTATCACGGCGGGCAAGGTGAACAGATAGTCCGCTACGACTGTGTTGCGGGCGGCGAAGAGTTTTTCATGAATATTGCTGCTGCGGTACGAACGTAGCATGAAGAAGGCGATACCGATGCCGGTGCCAAATAACACCGCGGCGCTCAAGATATGTATAGTCTTGACGACTAGATAAATGTCCATGGCTGCAAAACACTTTTACAATCACTGGTCAATTATTCGACAAAACGAAAACGGGGCCAGCAAGGAACGCAATTATGCCTTTTGGTTCAATAGCTCCGCCACTCGAGGGGCGAAATAGGTCATGATTAGATCGGCGCCAGCGCGTTTGAAGGCGATCAGGCTTTCCATGATCACTTTGTCTTCGTCGATAGCGTCGGCTTGGCCGGCAAACTTGATCATGGCGTATTCGCCGCTGACCTGATAAGCCGCGATCGGCATCGTCAGATTATCGCGCAGGCGGGCGATCACATCCAGATATGGCAGCCCCGGTTTGACCATCAGAATATCGGCGCCTTCGTCCATGTCTTCAAAACTTTCGCGCAGGCCCTCGCGACCATTGGCTGGATCCATCTGGTAGGTCTTGCGGTCGCCCTGTAAACTGGTGCCGGCAGCTTCGCGGAACGGACCATAGAAACTGGACGCGAATTTTGTCGAATAGGACATGATCGGAATATCCTGAAAGCCGGCCTCGTCGAGACCGCTACGGATCGCCATCACCATGCCATCGATCATGCCAGATGGCGCGATCAAATCGGCGCCAGCCGCGGCGGCGACAACGGATTGCTTGGCTAGATTTTCAAGGGTCGCGTCATTGTCTAGCATTTCGCCCGACATGACGCCGCAATGACCGTGATCGGTATATTCACAAAAACAAATATCGGCGAAGATTGTCATATCGGTGCCGGCGGCTTTTGCCGTGCGGATCATCCGCGCCAGCAGGCCGTCTGTTTTCATGGTATCGCTGCCGTTTGCGTCTTTGTGGCGGGAAACGCCGAATAACATGATCGCCTTAATGCCTTGATCGGCGATTTCCTGCACCCGGGCCGTCAAGGTCGCTTCCGGCTCGCGTACGACGCCTGGCATCGAATTGATCGGTATCGGCATCTCAATGCCTTCTTCGACGAAGATCGGATAGATCAAATCGTCCATTGTGACAGCATTTTCACGCAACAATCCGCGTAGATTCTCGTTGCGGCGTAGTCGCCGAAGTCGGGTATCGGGAAACATGATGTCGCTACTCTGCCTGGTTTCGTGTTAATTTCCAGCGGCTAACTTAGCAATCTAAGCGGAGCGCGTCCATGTGGCGATTAGACGCCCGTCGATGATGGCCAACGCAATTACAATCGCCAAAGCGCCGGCGATTTGGCTGCCCGACAGGATCTCGCCCAGAATTACAGCACCGAGAAAGACCGCGGTGAGGGGGACTAGAAATGTCACCAGCAACAAATTCACCGCCCCGGCCGCCGCCAAGATTCTGAAATAAAGGACATAGGCATAGGCGGTCGAAGCGATTGCGAGGGCCAAAACCGCACCGGCCACCGGAAAGGATGAAAAGCCAAATCCGGAAATGCCGTCGACTAGCAGGACAACAGGGACAAGCAAAAAGGATGCGGCGGTCAGTTGCGCCGTCGCCGCAGTCTCCGGCGAGATCGCGAAGATCGCACTTTTTCGGGCGAAGACACCGGCTATTGCGTATGAGAGGGCGCCTCCAAGACACGCCAATTGCGCCAATGCGTCACCGCCTAGGCCACCTAGAATGTCTGGTCCGATCAAGATCACAACACCGACAAATCCAAGGGCAACGCCAATGAGACGATTGAAAGTTATGCGCTCCTCCTTGACGGCGAGGCTGGCCAGGATGACAGTGAAAAAGGGTGTGGAGGCATTCAAAATAGAGGCTAAACCGCTGGCGATATGACTTTGGCCCCATACAAAAAGCGAGAAAGGAACTGCATTATTCACTAACGCCATGATAAAAAAGGGTCTCCAAAAAGTCCAAGTCAGAGGCACTCGCTGGCGTCGGACCGCCAACCAGATCCATAGCGTTATGGCGGCAATACCGACCCGAAACAACACAAGGGTGAAAGTCGGGATATCTGCTACCGCGACTTCGACAAAGAAAAATGATCCGCCCCAAAGGATCGATAGAGTGATCAGCATGGCCCAGGCCCGGGCGTTCATATTTGGCGGTGTCATGGGTTACCCTTTGTTCGTTCAGATTTTATTGGGTATACCCAGGCGCGCGGACAAACGTTCCGAATGTTGCGGTCTAATTATTTATTGCGATTTTGATTCAAGCCCAAGCGCCGGCCGGCTTGTGGCGGCATCGCCAGCTGGTCATGGGCGGTTTTGATCGCTGCCAGACGGCTGAGGATTTCCGGCGCCATCGGGGCGGCGCGTCTGGTTTCCTGACTGACATGGAGGCTCATCAATTCATTTGTGCTGGCCAGGAAACCTTCTTCGCCGTGATACATTTCGTGAATATAGTGAATACGCTTTTCATCAAAATCGATCAGGCGGGTAGTGAACCGCAACGGTGCATCGACCCGGACTTCACGATCATAGGTGATATGGCCCTCGACACAGAAAGTAGTGATATTGTGGGCGATCCGATGGGCCCGATCGAGACCGACATAAAGCAGCCAATCATCAGTCGCTTCATCAAATACGACCATGTAATAGCCCATATTCATGTGGTTGTTATTGTCGATCCATTCCGGGCGCACGGTGCAGCGAAAGCCATCGAAAGGCGCGGTAATCACGTCGTCGGTCATATTCAACTTCTCTATCTTGTTTATTCGTCGGGAAATGGCGCCACTATCATTTCTGGCACCTCGACTTCGAAGGTATTGAGGGTCATCGCGACCAAGGCGTAATAACCCAAGATGCCAATCAATTCGACAATCATGGCCTCACCAAATTCCTCAATCGCGCGGACATAAAGATCTTTTTCGATCCGTTTGTCGCGGTAGAGCGCGGTGGCAAGATCATAGATCAGCGCTTCATCGTCGCGGCGAAAATTTGGTTGCTCATCAAGGTGCAGGGAGGCGATGATGTTCGGCGCCAATCCAGCCGCTTCAGCGATGGGGGCGTGAATAAACCATTCCACGTTGGCGCGCCAATGCCGGGCGGTAATGAGAATAGCCAATTCTGTCAGTCGCGGAGATAAACTAGAATCATAACGGCAAAATGCACCAAGTTTCTGAGCCCGATCGGCCATCACAGGGGAGAGGAGCCAAGGCGCAAAGGGACCACCAAAGCTGCCATTACGGCTTTTTAGGATGTCGTCATAGATGGATTTTTGCTCGACCGACAATTTTTCCGGCTCAATAGCGGATAATCTACTCATAGCTCTTCCCTCTGAATGCAATCTGTTGGTATAAGCATGCGCGCCAGGAACGTGCAACGGAGAATTTCATTTTCCGCCAACCTTTCAGGGCCTGTAGCTCAGTTGGTTAGAGCCGGCCGCTCATAACGGTCTGGTCGCAGGTTCGAGTCCTGCCGGGCCCACCATTTTTTCTCATACGAAACCGCAGCCAGACCATAAAAGCCCCAAACCCCGCAGTTTTGAGGGGGTTTGGGGGTATCTGGTGTTGGCAGAGACGGTCAAGGAGAGGCTAAATATCTCATTTCCGCGAAGAATCTCTGTAGTGCAGCTTTAACCGCCAGACTATGAAGTTTGTTAGGGTTAAATTAGACAATATTCTCGAGCAATTCGACCTGTTCTTGCCAATCACAGGGCCCGGCGCATGTAGTTGCGGACGTGCCGGGCAATAGCGTTCCCATCAATGATTTCTGCTGCCGCGAAATTTCGCCCACACATAACAATGTCAGATAATTGACTATCAACGCCGTTAAAGGATTTTTAGACCAAATTGCAGTCCGCCGCGTTCGATCCATTCCCAGAAGAAACTAGCGAAAGCGCGGGTCACATAGACGTCAAATGAATTTTCAGCGCGCACATGTACCAGCAAAGAAACCCTATGAATGGCGCTGGAAGCAACGGCCCCGACGGGCATATTCGCAAGATCCAGGGGCAAGCCTCTGTTTAGCAGCGTTGCCGCGTCCCGTCCTTCTAGCCGCACCAGGGTACGGCTATGGGACAGATCGACGATCACGGCAGTGTCGCTGGAAAATTGGTCCTGCAGATCAGCGCAATGTTCATCAGACCCCATCACCAAGATACGCAGCGGCGCGATTTGCGCAGCCATGACACCTTTCTTAACGGCTGCCAGTCCGGGGTGGAGGGCCGTCTTCAGTCCCAGCGACTTGGCGAGCTTTGTCTTCACGGCATCGATGGTCTGGGGCCACGCCGCGACCTGGATGAAATTGTCAATGGCGACTTCTTGAACGCTAACACCGGGATCAGATTGGTTGGCACCAAACGTGCCGGTGCGATGTATCGCGGCCACGGATGATCTTTTTTCAAGCATGCACTCGCTCCCCTTTAGGATCGAAGAAAAGCGGCGATACCACGTCGACTTCTATGGTTTCACTATCAACCGGACTGACGATGTATGCCGTCTCACCAATGCGCTCAGCGCCATTGCGGATAAAACCAAGGCCAAGTTGACAGGCCAACGCCGGACTGTAGGCTACGGAGCTGACATGACCATCTCCATGCCCGTCGTGGGCGGCACCGTCGGTGAAGACGATCGATCCTGCTTTCAGGGCTTTATCCCGCTGCTTTGGGATAAATCCAATCATTGTCGGACGATCCGCCCGAAGCATCCCTTCGCGCATTGACAAGACCTGGCCCATATAGGGTTTTTTCTTACTCGCCATTTTTGCCAGACCAATATCGCCGATGGTCACTCGGTTATCCAGTTCCGGCCCCGCCGCATGGCCCTTTTCGATGCGTAGGACACCGAGGGCTTCAAGGCCGTACAGCACCAGGTTAAACGGTTCCCCAGCCTGGCGCAGCAAATTCCATACGAAATAACCATAGTTGGCCCCAGTGTAGACCTCGTAGGCCATTTCACCGGAGAAGCTAATCCGGCAAACGCGAACGGGATAACCATCCAATGTGCCGTGTCGAACCCCCATAAATGGGAACGCCTCATTGCTGAAATCTATGTCCGTGATAGCCGACGCCAGAAGATCGCGGCTTTTCGGCCCGGCCAATGCCATACCGGCCCATTGTTCTGTCACGCTGATGACGTGAACCCTCAAATCCGACCACACGGTTTCCAACAGGTACTCCAAATAGGTCATCACTGAGCCCGCTTTTGCGGTCGTGGTGGTCATGAAAAAACGATACTCGGAGATGCGAGACGCGGTGCCATCGTCTAGGACGAATCCGTCTTCACGCAACATCACCCCGTATCTCGCCTTCCCCACCGGCAACTTCAGCCAGGCGTTGACATAGACGCGGTTCAGAAACTCCGCCGCGTCGGGGCCCTGGATGTCGATTTTACCTAGGGAAGATACATCCACCATGCCCACGGATTGGCGGACGTTGTTGGCTTCAAACCGGCCGCTCATCATCGCTTCCAACCGCCCCCTCTGGGTATTTGAGGCGGTCGCCTGGCGTGTGATGTCAGCCTGAATTTCATCATTGTGTTTTGGGTGCGGGTAGTACCAGGCCCGCAGCCACGCACCGGCCGTGGTCTGTGTCGCATTGACGGCCACATGCGCGTCATGGATTGGTGACAAGCGCGTCGGCTGGAAGTGTTTGTCGCGTTCGCGTCCCGCCAGGGCGCCGAAAGAGACTGGTGTGAACGGCGGCCGAAAGGTCGTCGTGCCGACTTTCTGGATTTCCGTTCTTCGCTGATCCGCCATGATGGCGAGAGCATTGATGTTGGACATCTTGCCCTGGTCCGTGGCCATGCCCATGGTGGTGTAGCGTTTCATGTGCTCGATGGAGACATAGCCTTCCAGGTGGGCTTGTTCCACATCGGTCGAACAGACGTCATGCTGCAGGTCGACGAACTTCTTGAGGTTTTTCCCTGCCGGTCCGGGCACTTCCCACATGGGTTCGATGTTGAGGGTGTCTGTTGCCGGGGCAGCGGTATCGCCCGGCGACATCCCGGCGCCTGCGGCTTTGCCGGCCTCTGCGCCGCTGTTGGCGGTGTTCTCAAATTTCCAATGCCCCACCATCGCGCCGGCGCAATAGTGCGTATCTGTCAGGCTTGCGCCCGGCACAAAAGCAGCTAACGATTTTTGATAGATGGGCTTGGCACCTGTATGGCTATGCAGATGTACGACCGGTGACCAGCCAGCGGAAAGCGCCAGCAGATCGCAGTTGATTTTTATCGCGTTACCGGTGACTTCGTCGTGGTCCTTATCGTATTCGTGGACGGTGACCGACCGAACGTGTTGGCGCCCGTTGGCCGAGGTTACCACATGACCTGTGAGAATGTTGGTGCCCGCCGCCTGTGCCAATTCCTGCAGGCGCGTGCCGACTTGGTCGCGGGCATCGACAACCGCTTTGATTTTGACTCCAGCATTGGTGAGGTCCGCCAACATGGCGTAGGGACTGTCGTTGTTGGTGAAGATCACCATTTCCCGGCCGGGTCGCACGGCAAATCGATTGACGTACGTCTTGACCGCCGACGCCAGCATGATGCCTGGCAAATCGTTGTTGCCGAACACGAACGGCCGTTCAATGGCGCCAGTCGTCATGACGATGCGTTGCGCGCGCACGATCCAGGAGCGCTGTTTTGGTATATAGTGTGCCATGTTAGGCAGGTGGTCCGTCACCCGTTCCACCAACCCTACTACATTATGGTCATAAATCCCGTAGGCGGTGGTGCGGGTCATGACGGTGATATCGCCGCTGGCGTCAACCGCTTGACGCTTTTCGTCCAACCAGATGCTGGCGTCGTCGTCATCCTCCGACAGCAATCCGCCTCCCAGTTCGTAATCCTGTTCGATCAATAGGACTTTTGCGCCGTCATCGGCCGCGGCCAGGGCGGCTTCCAATCCAGCCGGACCGGCACCGATCACCGCGACATCGCAGAAGGCATGCGCTTTTTCGTATTCGTCGGGATCGTGTTCGACTGTCGCGCGCCCCATGCCAGCGGCTTTACGGATGAACTTCTCGTAGAACATCCACCACGAGGCGGGGTACATGAAGGTCTTGTAATAGAATCCCGCCGTGAACACCGGCGACAGCAGCCCATTGACCGCCATCATATCAAATTTAAGGGACGGCCAGTTGTTCTGGCTGCGCGCCGTCATGCCGTCGAAGATTTCGATGGCCGTTGCCCGGGTGTTGGGTTCGAGTTTACCGTCGGACACCAGCTCGACCAGGGCGTTCGGTTCCTCGACGCCGGCGGTGTAGATGCCCCGGGGCCGGTGATATTTAAATCCCCGGGCGACAAGATGAACCCCGTTGGCCAGCAACGCGGCGGCAAGCGTATCGCCTTTGAAACCCTGAAAACGCTGACCGTCGAAGGTGAACGTCACGGGTTGTTGCCGGTCGATGCGACGATTGCCTGAAATGCGGTTGTTGCGCATGTTGAGCTATTCGGATTTAGCTGGTTGAGGGATTGGCCCGGACACTTGGGGACGCGCATAGTTGATCTCTGTGATCACATGGGTCACGGTATCGCGCCTGACTTTCAACCAAGACCGGCACCCTTGAGTGTGCTGCCAATATTCCAAATGGGCACCCTTCGGATTGTCACGATAGAAAACATACTCCATCCAGGCTTCGTGATCCGTGTTGCTCAGATCCGGGCATGTCTTGGTAGCGTCACCGCCATAGGCAAATTCAGTATGATCCCGCTCGCCACAGAAGGGGCAATTTATGCGCAGCATATGGCTCTCCTAATGGGCGTTGGGCTTACAGCCAGCGCCTTTTTCATCCATCTGGTAGCCATTGGAAAAACGCTCCAAGGTAAATTTTTCATTGTATTGGTGGGGCCTGTCCTGGGCAATCGTATGGGCGAAACACCAGCCCGAGGCCGGCGTCGCTTTGAAACCGCCGTAACACCAGCCACCGTCGATATAAAAACCGTCCACCGGTGTTTTGCAGATAATCGGACTGCCATCCATGGTCATATCCATGATACCGGCCCAATGGCGCAGGACGCGGAGCTTTGCCAGGCTTGGCATCAGGGAGATCGCGTTGGCCATGGTCTCTTCGACCAAGGGCAGGTTCCCTTTCTGAGAATAGGAATTGTACATATCTAGACCGGCACCAAAGATAAGTCCGCCCTTGTCCGTTTGGCTCATGTAGAGATGCGCGGCGCCGGAATTGATGATGTTATCCATCAATGGTTTCACTGGCTCGCTGACAAAGGCCTGCAGGAGATGGCTTTCGAGCGGCAACTTGAGGCCGGCTTTTTCCGCCAAGATACCGGTATGCCCGGCAACAGCGATCCCGACTTTTTTCGCCCTGATCTTACCACGATTGGTGCGCACACCGACAATGCGGGGACCGTCCCAAAGATAACCCTCAACTTCGCATTTCTGGATGATATCGACACCACGGTTGTCGGCAGCGCGGGCATAACCCCAGGCGACGGCGTCATGGCGGGCAGTGCCGGCGCGTGGTTGATGCAGGGCGCCATAAATGGGGAAACGGGCACTCGGTCTATAATCCAAATAGGGGATGCGTATTTGCAGTTCATCCCGCGAGATGAGCTCCGCGTCGATCCCATTCAGACGCATGATGTTGCCACGGCGCCGGTGCCCATCCATTTGCGCCGGGGAATGGGCCAGCATGTACTGGCCGCGTTGCGAAAACATCACATTGTAGTTGAGCTCCTCGGATATTCCCTCCCACAGCTTCATGGAATGTTCATAGAAGGCCGTGTTGCCCTCTATCATATAATTCGATCGGATGATGGTGGTATTGCGTCCGGTATTGCCACCGCCCAGATAACTTTTTTCCAGCACCGCCACATTGGTGACGCCGTGTTCCTTGGCAAGATAATAGGCTGTCGCCAAGCCATGCCCGCCAGCGCCGACAATGATGACGTCATATTCCCGTTTGGGTTCGGGATCGCGCCACGCTCGCTGCCAGTTTTTATTGCCACTGAGGGCATGACGCAGCAACTGAAATGCAGAATATTTTTCCATTGACCAATCAAACTCTGGATATTTTTAGGGGCCACTTGGAACAGCGAACTGCCGTACCCCAGTGATTAAACATGTCAGGCGACGTGGCTATTGCCCCGCGTAGATTCTGAAGAGACGTCACCGCATCGAACGGATGGTTTCAAAGTTGCCGAGCGCAGGGCGTCGAGTAACGGCCCGACGGTGCCATGACGGAGGCCTTCAACGCCGGCAACGATATCCATCACCTGATTTTCTGGGAGCCGGTCACAGGACAAGGTTTTAAACTTGTTGACAAGATCAGTCCTGCTAGGTGCGCGGTCTGGATCCCCCCAAGGCTCATCCAGCATCAACTCGAATTTCCCTTTCGCCGTCGTGACGAACACCCTTGCAGGCGATTTAATCGGAAATGCAGGATCCAGATCAGGGTCTCTGACGACCGAAATATTTTTCGCAAACTTGACGATTTCGGGATGATGCAGGCAGTCGGGTGTCGCCGGCGACAACGCATCTTCGCCGAGCACCGCGGCGATGGCCATACTGTAGGGGACACTGTATTGGCCGCTTTCCATTGTCGGAGGATCGGCAAGATTATTGAGACTTGCCGCCTGTAGGAATGTTTCCACGCGTATCTCTTGAATGTCTTCGGCGGAGAGGTTTTGTTGCCGCATGATCTGCAGCATGGCCTCGACGGGACTGTGCATCCAGCGACAGCAAGCGTAGCGTTTGAAATAGGTGCGCAGAATGGCATGCGAGACGGGCCCGACATGTGATTGGAAGTGCCCTTCATCGAGGCCTTCGAGTGAAACGGCCGGATCGTACCGTTCTTCAATATTCATCGCATCGCGGCAGCCAGTGAACCCTTGAACGGCGAGGTCGTTTGCCATCAAGCCGGTCACCACGGACCACGGGATGGATTCTTTTACGTTGGTGCCCATGTCCTGGCTGAGGGTCAGGTCGGAGACACGCGGGCCGTGATAGGCGATCGTGGCAAGGGCGTTCATGAGTTGCTCCGCGTTCAACCCGGAACAAAGTCCGGCCGCCACGGCGGCGCCGAGGCCTGACCAGTTACCCGTGTGATAGGCCTTGCGATGCTCCGACTTGCCAATACGAATGCATACTTCGTAGGCCGCAACGACGTTGCGCAGGACATCAATGCCGCGCTGATCTGAACCCGACGCGGCGGCAAGGACTGAGGGGACGACGGCGGCCCCGGGATGGCCGAGCGCGTTGCGGTGGCCGTCATCGAGGTCCAACATCGACGCCGACCCGGCGTTGGCGAAAGCGGCGCCAGTTGGGTGAAGCGGCACGCTCTGGAACCACACGACCGCATCGCCTTTACCAAATGTCGACTTGGCGACGGCATGTATCCGCTGGGCGCCATCGGCGTGAAAACCAGGCACCGCACAGGCGATGGCGTCGATAATCACGTCCTCGGCTTTGGCGAGAACGTTGTCCGGCAAATCTTCCGGGCGCAAATCCGTTGCCCAGCTTGCCAATTTCTTGGTTACCCAATCGTTCATAATCTGATCATCCGGGTTGGCGGACGACAAGCGCCGAACACGTGGCGTGGCGGACGATGCGGGCGGCGGTGCTACCCAGCAGATAGTCACCGACATTTGGCTTATGGGATGCGACGATAATGAGGTCGGCGCTGATCTTTTCGGCGCGGGCCAGGATTTCCTGATAGACGTTCCCAAACCGGACGGAAACAGTGGCAGCACCATCGTCCAATTTCACTTTCGCCGCCAACGCAGTCAGACTTTTCTCGACCTTCACAGACGCCAATTTTTCGTAGCTCTCCGGGAGGAACTGTGAAACGACAATCGGCGCGGCGGCGATGACATGCAACAATTGTACTTTTGCGCATTGCTGATTCGCGATCTCCGAAGCGACTTGGAGAAGTCCGTCGATGTCCGTATCGTGTTCGAGATCAACAGCAACGAGAATATTTCTGAACATGCTCGTTATCCTTCCCCATTTTCGCTGACAGCGGCGCGGTTATCCTTCAATTGCAACAGGAAAACTGGCGCCATGACGACAAATGCCGCGATGTCACTTTCCCAACTAGGGGCGACCAGCATCAGGCCGGCGATGGCCATGAGGGCGCGCCAAACGCCATTCAACGGCGCCAGGAAGAATCCTGAAACCGCCGTCGCGATACAGAAAATGCCAAATGCGCAGGTTAGGGAAACCTGGAGAAAGGACATTAAGGTGAAGTATTCCGGCAACACGATCAGCATGGTCGGCGCGTAGACGAAGACCATGGGCACCATAAGCTTGCCAATCCCTAGGGTAAATGCGGAAACACCGGTTCTGAAAGGGTTCGCACCAGCAATGCCGGCGGCGGCGTAGGCCGAAGCGCAGACCGGCGGCGTGATCTCGGAAATGACACCGTAGTAGAGCACGAACATATGCGTCGCCAGCACCGGCACGCCCAATTGCGCGAGCGCCGGCTGCGCGACCGAGACCAGCATGATGTAGAGCGCCGTCGTCGGCAGGCCGGCCCCCATAAGGATGCAGGCGATGGCGATAAAGACCAGCGACAGGAATTGCTGGATGGAGGCCTGAGCGAGGATGTCCAGGGGAATCCAGCCGATGGACGCATAGAGAATCTCGGCGATGTCGCGGGCGCCGGTGGTGACCATGAAACCGAGGCGGAAGGCGATGCCCGTGGTATTGATGACGCCGACCACGATGCCGACGGCGGCGCAGGCGGCGCCGACGGCGAGCGCGTATCCAACGCCGGTTTGGAAACTGTCCATCAAATCTTTAATGCCGTGGCGTTGGCTCTTGTGCATGAGACTGAGGATCAGCAAGCCGGCCAACACGCCGCCCATAATGGGCGAAAATGCGTCGATCGACACTCGCCACAGAATGAAGGCCATCAACAAGACCGGCAGAATCATAGTTAGGGGTTTTTTGTACGACGCAAAGCCGACAATGATGCAAAAGTTCAGCCCCATGAAGGCGGCCATGTTCGGCGAATAGCCACTGAACAGGGTAATCAGTAGCGCCGCCAACGGCATCACCGTATACCAACCCTCACGCCAGATCTGCAGAAATTTGGGCAGTTGGTCCTTGGCATAACCCTTGAGGCCAAGCCGTTTCGCCGTGAAATGCACGATCGATAGAACGCCGATGTAGTGCATGGATGCCGGCACAATCGCCGCGATGACGATGGTCGTGTAGGGAACCTCTAGGAACTCCGCCATCAGGAACGAAGCGGCGCCCATGATCGGCGGCGTGATCTGGCCGCCGGCACTGGCCGCGGCCTCGACGCCGCCGGCGAAGTGACCGGGATAGCCGAGGCGCTTCATGTTGGGGATAGTCAGTGAGCCGGTCGACACCGTGTTGGCGATCGACGAGCCGGAGATGGTGCCGAAGAACGCCGACGACACCACGCTCACCTTGGCCGGACCGCCTGTGTACTTGCCGGCGACGACCATAGCGTTGTCGATGAAGAACTGGCCCAATCCCATGCGCTGGGCGACGACGCCGAATAAGACAAAATGGAACACCACCGTCGAGACGACCCACAGGGTTACCCCAAAGATGCCTTCCGCCGGGAAGTACATATTGTTGATGAACTGGTGCCAGTCGACGCCCGGATGCTTCAGCACTTGCACCGGCATGTACGGTCCGAGCAAGGCATAAAGGATAAACGCGATGATGATCATCGGCAGCACGAACCCGAGCGCCCGGCGCGTGATCTCAAGTACCAGGACGATCAGCGCGGTGCCGAAAATGAGGTCGAGCCAATGCGGATCGCCCTGGCGCAACGCCTGTTCAGGGACATCCAGGCCGAATGCGGTCAGTCCCGTCCACGACAGCGCCAGAAAAAGCGCTGCCGCTACACCGAGGGTGGCGAACACCCAGTCATAAACCGGCACATTGCCCCAGCGCCACCACGTGTTTTTTTTGTATTCGAGCGCGCTTTGGGTGCGCACAAGCGGAAATCCGATGAAGATCATGATGAACAGCCCGGCCAGGTGAATGCCCATGTGCTCATGGTCGACCGGCGTCCCGAAACCGGCGGTATAGATATGATAGAACGCGAAGGCGATGGCGACCCAATAGAGAACTCGCGCAAGCCCGGCACCGTTGTCACGGGTGACAAGGGACGAGTCGTATTGTTTTTCAAGCGCGTCGGTCGCTTCGATATCAAGTGTACCGGATGGGTGGTCGACCATTGCAGCGTCTCCTCTATTGGGCCCTACACCACGGCCGTTTGGCAGCGTGGGTACCGGACCTGCGGTCGTGGGTGATGTCTTGGGTATACTGTGAAGTAAAACCGAAAAATTCCCGGTCGATGGATCTCCGACCGGCAGGTTTTGGCGGAACGCCGCCGCTGCCTGCTGGCCGAATGACCGCGCCGTCAGGGAGCAATGATGCGTTTATTTCATCATCATGCCTTTTTCTTTGTAGTATCTTGCCGCACCAGGATGTAGCGGCACGTTCAATCCCTTGAGGCCGTCAAGCGCGGTCTCCTCGCGAATGACCTTGCCCTTGGCGTGACCGGTGTCGAGCAGCTTGCGGGTTGTTTTGTTCCACAATGCCTTGGTGATGTCATAGATCAAAGTCTCGTCTTGATCGATGCTGGTCACCAGGATGCCGTTCACGGCGATCGTGTTGACGTCGTAGTTGACGCCCGCATAGGTGCCTGCCGGTATCTTCGATTGGCCATAATAAGGGAGGATCTTGTGCGCCGCCGCCACTTCGGCATCCGAGAAAGAGTAAATCTCCATACCTTTTGTGTTGTCGAGTTGGATCATAGCGGCAACCGGCGTGCCGGCAACATAGAAGTAGGCGTCCAAATGGCCATCGGCGATACGCTCGGCGCTTTGTGAGTTGTTGAGTTCGGCCTCGTCAATGTTGCCGCGGTTGACGCCATGTTGGTCGAGTATCAACTCGACGGCGATCTGGGTGCCGGAACCGGCCTGGGCGATACCGACCCGTTTGCCTTTCAGGGCGGCAAGTGAGCCCATCTTCATGCCCTTTTTCATCACCAAGTGCATATCTTCGGGATATAGTTTGGCAATAATACGCAGTTTTGGTTTCTTCTTGCCCTTAAACTTGCCTTCGCCGTGATAGGCAAAAAAGAGTGTTGCCGCACCGGTCAGGCCGGCTTCCATTTGGCCGGAATTGATCGCGGTGACGTTGTGAGCCGACGCATTTGTCGACTGGGCGATGGCGATCAGGCCCGGCACGCCACAGCTACCGCCCTGCTCGCAGGTCTTTCCTGAACCCGGCGGATTGGAAATAGCGTTGGCGATCAGGCCGCCAATCGGAAAGTAGGTACCGCCGGCGCCGCCAGTGCCGATGCGGAAGAATTTCATCTCTTGAGCTTCCGCAGCAGGGCCGGCCAAAAGAGCGCCGGCGAGGACCGCGGCAGCGAGTTTCGAATTAAATTTCATGGGATATCTCCTTTACCTCGGTGAATTTGTTCCCGTATTCCCAGACGAACCACGAAAAGCTTTCGATGAGCGGAACCCAGTCACGAAATACGATGGGACATGGTAGGAAGTATCTTCATATCAAATCAAATTATTAAATTTGTTATACTTATCAATTTGATTTATACAACTTATTGGCGATGGGTTCAAAATATGGAGGTTGTGTTGAATCTCAAACAGCTGAATGCTTTCCGAGAGGTCATGTTGACTGGCTCGGTTTCGGTGGCGGCGCGCAATCTTTATCGTACCCAGCCGGCGATCAGCTATCTGATCGCCAGCCTTGAGAACGATATCGGGTTCAAGCTGTTCGCCCGCCGCGACGGCCGTCTACACCCGGTGCCGGAGGCCCATTATCTGTTCGAGGAAGCCAACGATATTATCGGCCGGCTAGACTCCGCGGAGCGGACCATAAAGGGTGTTCGCGATCTCGATCACGGCACGATCAGTGTCGTTTCCATGGCCGGCCCCTCAGTGTTTATACTCCCCGACTTGATTGGTCGCTTCGTCGAAGGACGCGAGCAGGTGCGGGTATCGCTGATTACCCGCAGTTCCATTCGGGTTCAGCAATTGCTTTCCGCGCAGCAATACGACATCGGTCTGGCGGACTTGGGTTTTGCCGATGCGACGCGTTCGCCGCTGGTCAATCATGAAATCTTGAACTTCAATTGTCTTTGCACAATGCAGGCTGGGGACCCATTGGCCGACAAAGAGTACGTCACAGCCGCTGATTTGGACCGCAAGCCAATGGCAACCCTTTACGCTGACCACCCTACCTTCACTCATACTGAAGCTGCGTTCGCCGAGATGGGAGCGCAGTTAAATGTGCGTTTCGAAACCGTGTATTTCATTCCCATGTTCACCTATATAGAACGCGGCCTTGCCTATGCGGTGGTCGATCCATTGAGCGTGGAAAGCTATAAAATATCTAGCGGCGGCAGACCCAGCATCGTCTTCCGGCCGTTCCGGCCGGCTATCCCTTTGATCGCCTCGATCATGACGCCGGCGCATCGGCAGCTATCCAATCTGGCCAAGGCGTTCCACGCTCTGTTACGCGACGACGTGCGCCGTATCGGCGAACAGTATTCAGCGATCACTGACGCCGAGATTAAGCCTCCGGCCTGAAATTGGCGGTCAAGACGAACGGTGTCGAGATCGCGCAGGAAGCCAAATGCTTCCAACCATACATCTAGGGGCAATGTCACGTTAATTGACTAAGATTTTAGTACAGTGTCGCAGTAGCATCTTGAAATGCAGAATATTTCCTTCAAACGTCTTCGCTTTCCACCCACCATCATCCGCCATGCCGTATGGTCATATTCTCGTTTCATTTTGAGTTATCGAGATATTGAGGATCTATTAGCTGTACGTGGGTTGGATATCTCTTACGAAACTGTCTGCCGGTGGTGTCATAAATTCGGTCCGCCAATAGCCACTAATCTACGGCAGGCGCGGCCAACACCGATTGATTGTTGGCATCTTGATGAAAGGGTTATTGTGATCCGTGGTAAACTGTTTTGGTTATGGCGTGCGGTCGACAATGAAGGTGAAGTTCTCGACTTTCTCGTTCAACCGAACTGCAACGCCTTGGCGGCTTTGAAGCTGATCCGAAATTTCTTAAAGAAGCAGGGTCGGGCGCCAACCCGGATCGTGATTGACAAGCTTCGATCCTATCATGTTGCAATTCGAAAACTCGATTTGAAACCAGAGCATATTGACCGCAAGCGAGCCAACAATCGAGTAGAAAACTCACATCAACCCGTTCGACGGAGAGAGCGAAAAATGCAAACGTTTAAGTCACCAGGCTCAGCTCTGAAATTTCTCGATATTCAATCGGCGACTTACAACAAATTCTTCGTTCAACGTCATTTACTCAATCGAACCACATTCAAACAATATCAGGACCAGAGTTTCTATACGTGGGAATGTGCCTGTGCGGTTGCTTGAAGAGTAATGACGAAGAACTTCCTTACTAGTTGTCAGTTAATGTGACAATGCCTTTCTGCCTTTGACAATTATTCGGCGTTGCTATATCCCGAAGTTGGAATTTGTTTCAATCTTGGCCGATCATGAAACCACCACCTTTCGACTATCTCAGAGCCAAGAGCATTGATGACGCCATCGATACTCTGGAGCGTTATGGCGACGACGCCAAGTTGCTGGCGGGCGGACAAAGCCTGATGCCGATGATGAATTTTCGCTTGTTGGCGCCGGCCGTCTTAGTCGACATCAATCATCTGCCGAATTTGGGCAATGTCCGTAAAGTCACCAAGGGTTTGTTAATTGGCGCTTTAACGCGGCAATTCGTCCTGGAGACTTCCGTCATCATCAGGCAAGAATATCCGGTTGTCTCCGCGGCAATGCGGCATGTCGCTCATCTGGCAATCCGCAACCGCGGCACGATCGGTGGCAGCGTCTGCCATGCCGACCCAGCCGCCGAACTGCCAATGCTACTGATACTATTAGACGCCGCCATGTCGGTAGCCGGGCCCGGTTACAATCGAACCGTTGCCGCCAAGGATTTTTTCCGAGCTGCATTGGTTACCGACGTGGCAGCGAACGAATTGGTCACGGACATCCTCTTACCGTCTTTGACGGTTCGTCATAGCTGGGGCTTTCAAGAAGTAGCGCGTCGCGCTGGCGATTTTGCTTTGGCAGCAGTGGGGACCATCTTGGAGGTCGAAGACGATACCATCAAAGAGGCGCGAATTGCTTTGATGGGGGTTGCGGCAACGCCATTGCGAGTTACAGCGGCGGAACGCAAGCTAATTGGCGAACGGCCAAGTCCGGAATTGTTTAAGTTGGCAGCTCAACTGGCACGCGATAGCGCCGAGCCTGAAAGCGATCTGCATGCATCGGCCGACTACCGCCGACATTTAGTTGCCGTTTTGACCGAACGGGCGCTTGAGCAAGCGACATGAACAACAAGATCCGCGTTTCTCTTGTCGTCAACGGTCAAGGTTATGACGAAATGGTGGAGCCGCGGACCTCCTTGGCTGATTTCCTGCGGGATCAACTGAACTTAACCGGCACCCATGTCGGCTGCGAACATGGTGTATGTGGCGCTTGTACTGTGCTGGTCGACGGTCGCAGCGCGCGTTCCTGTCTTTATTTGGCAATACAGGCAGACGGCGCGGAAATCGAAACTGTCGAAAGTTTGGGCACGATGGACAACCTGGCGCCATTACAACAAGCGTTTCGCGAACACCACGCGCTGCAATGCGGCTTTTGCACACCGGGTATGCTGATGACCTGTGTTGATCTATTGCGTAATCAAGCACTGGCAAGCACGGCGGAGATCCGCGAGGGCTTGTCCGGCAATCTTTGTCGCTGCACCGGTTATCAACATATCGTCGACGCCGTTGCCGTGCTGGCGATGGAAAGAAAGAGCTCCGGCGATGCAGAGTGACATTCGCCCGGGTCTGATCGGCGCCCGCGTTCAGCGGCTCGAAGACCCGCGCCTGCTTACCGGTCAAGGTAGTTTTGTCGACGATCGCAAACTCCCGGGACTGCTGCATGTTGCCTTTTGCCGGGCGAATGTCCCCCATGCGCGAATAGGCAAAATCGAATTCGCTGCGGCTGCCGCAATGCCTGGCGTTGTCGCGGTTGTGCGCGCGGAAGATATCGCCGATGCCAGTCGGTCCTTGCGGGCCACGTCGCGGATGGCGGATTATTACGCGACCGAATTGCCGGTGCTGGCCGTCGACAAGGTGCGATATGTTGGCGAGCCGGTGGTTGCGATAGTTGCAGAAAGCCGGGCCCAGGCTGAAGACGCGGCGGATCTCGTTGAAATAGATTATACTATCTTGCCGCCACTGACGGATCCGGAGGTTGCCGGGGAAGCAGGCGCCCCACTGCTGCACGAAGATGCCCCGGGCAATATCATCTTTACCCGGCAATTCGCTCGTGGCGATGTGGACGAGGCCATGGCCTCTGCGGCGTTACGGGTCAAAAAGCGGTTCCGGATGCGCCGCAAGACACCCGGAGCGCTCGAAGGCCGAGGCTACTTGGCCAACTACGAGCCCGGCCGCCGCCGCCTGACGCTCTATTCTTCAACCCAAGTTCCCGGCATTATCAAAGATGCGCTTGCTGAGATTTTGGTCATGCCAGGCAACCGAGTTCGGGTTGTTGCGGGCGACGTTGGCGGCGGTTTTGGCAGCAAGGCATCACTCTATTCAGAAGAGGTGCTTGTTTGTATTCTGTCGCGTCGGTTGCTTCGGCCGGTCAAATGGATAAGCGACCGATTGGAAGACTTGATCAGCACCAGCCAAGCATTCGATGAGATCGTCGACGCCGAATTGGCCTTGGACGCCGAGGGCAATATTCTTGCCTTGGAAGCCGATGTCGTTGGCGACATTGGGGCTTATTCAATCTACCCTTGGACGGCGGCACTCGAACCTGTCCAGGTGGTTAGTTTTCTGCCTGGTCCCTATCGCGTTCCGGCTTATCGCGGCCGGGTGCGTGGGATCGCCACTTGCAAACCACCAACCGGCCCATATCGCGGCGTCGGTCGACCAATTTCAACCTTCGTGATGGAAGGGTTGATCGACATGGCGGCCCGGCGACTGTCGATCGACCCGGTAATATTGCGCCGGCGTAATCTAGTGGCGGTCGCCGAGTTGCCGTACCGGGCGCCCTCTGGTTTGGTCTGGGACAAAGTCGATTTTGACGCTTGTTTGACGGCAACTTGCGATTTGCTCGGTCTGGAGCAAATGCGGTCCGAACAGGCACGGGCGCGGGCGCAGGGGCGCTGGTACGGCATCGGCTTCGCGGCTTACGCCGAATTGACGGGGATCGGCTCGCGTATTTCGGCGGCGCCAGGCATGCCGATCAACACCGGTACCGAATCCGCCCATCTAAGAATAGATTCCAGCGGCGCCGTCACCGCTAGTTTCGGCATAGCTTCCCACGGTCAGGGGCTGGAAACCACTCTGGCCCAAGTGGTGGCGGAAGAACTCGGCGCGCGCATCGAGGATATCGAAGTAGTTCAAGGAGATTCGGCAGCCGTTGCCCACGGTACCGGCACCTACGCCAGTCGCAGCGCGGTACTGGCGGGCGGTGCCGCGACCATCAGTGCTCGCACGCTCAAGAACAAAATATTCGATGCAGCTTCGCAATTGCTGGAAACCTCGGTCCAGGACCTGGAAATTGTCGACAGCGAGATCAAGGTCGTCGGTACTGACCGTACGATGTCGTTTCTTCAGTTGGCCCGCGCCGTCTATTCGGAAATGGGCCGTTTGCCGAAGGAGGTTCGGGAGAAAATCAACCTGGAAGCTAACGAGACCTATGATCCCTACTTTGGCACGACGACGCCGGCCTGCCATGCGGTTGCGCTCGAAATCGATCCGCAAACCTACGCAATCAAAATTCACCGTTATGCAGTCTCCGAAGATTGTGGTCGTGTGATCAATCCGCTGATCGTCGACGGGCAGGTCCACGGCGGGGTTGCGCAGGGCATCGGCGCGGCGCTTTTGGAAGAGGTTGTGCATGACGCCGAAGGGCAAATTTTGACTGCCAGCCTGGTTGATTATCTGCTGCCTTCAGCAGTGGAAGTGCCGAGGATGGAGGTCCAACATATACAGACCGGGACACCGGACAATGTCGGCGGTTTCCGTGGACTGGGTGAAGGTGGCACGATCGGTGCGCCGGCGGCCATTGCCAATGCGATCAGCGATGCGCTGGCCCACCTCGAAGTCGAAATCGACGAGTTGCCGGTCACGCCCGAACGGTTGTTCCGGTTACTCGAAAATGTCAATATCAAGGAAAAAGTTGAAACATAATGAACTATGGCATCGACGATAAGGTCGCTTTGGTTACCGGTGGCGCACGGGACGTTGGCAAGGAAATCTCTTTGGCGTTGGCGGGCGAGGGCGCCAGTGTCGCGATCAATTATTTAGGTTCGGCAAAAGAAGCGGAGGCGCTGGCCGCAAAGATCGGCGCGGCTGGCGGCAAAGCCAAAATCTATCAATGCGACGTAACCGACTATCGCGCGGTTTGCCTAATGGTATCCCAGGTCGAAGAGGATTTCGGCGGCGTCGACATTCTGATTAACAATGCCGGTTATGTATCGCCGCAGGCGTTCATCGACACCAGGCCAGAGGACTGGAAAAAGCAAATCGATGTGGGTCTATATGGTGTGATCCATTGTTGCCATGCGGTTGTGCCGCAAATGAAGGCGAGGGGTGGCGGCCGTATCGTCTCCCTGGCTGGCGACTCGGCGCGGGTGGGCGAGAAAAACCTTGCCATTACGGCGGCGTCGCGTGGCGGGGTTATCTCTTTGACAAAGTCCCTGGCCAGAGAATTCGGCCGCGACAACATTACCTTGAATGTCGTCGCTTTAGGCTTGGTGGAAACCAGCCATAGCGACAAGGCGTGGTTGGAGCAGCACATGGCAAAGATTGTGCGGAACTATCCCTTGGGGCGAATTGGCCAGGTCGGTGACATCGCACCGATGATCGCCTTCCTCGTATCCGACGGCGCGGCCTGGACTACCGGCCAGGTTTTTAGCGTGTCAGGCGGGTATTCCATGGCGGACTGATTCGGACCGTTATTGTCGCGCGATAGCGGCGGCGCCACCGCGTAAAACATATTTTTGTACCTTACCCGTCGCCGTCTTTGGCAATACGTCAACGAAACTCACCCATTGTGGCGTCTTGAAGTGGGCCAAACTGTCACGCACGTGAAGCTTGAGCTCCGCTTCAGTCGTTTCGGTACCTTGGCGAAGAACCACAAAGGCATGCGGTGACTCGCCCCATTTCTCATGCTGCATGCCGACAACCGCAACTTCTAGCACCGCGGGATGGCTCAGCAGACAGCCCTCGACCTCGACCGAAGAGATGTTTTCGCCGCCGCTGATGATGACGTCTTTGAAGCGATCGCGGATTTCCACAAATCCATCGGGATGCACGACCGCGGCATCACCCGAATGAAACCAGCCGTTCTTAATGGCTGCGGTTGTCGCTTCCGGGTCGTTGTAATATCCCTGCATGACCACGTTACCGCGCACTGTTATCTCACCGAGAGTCGCGCCATCATGTGCGACCTCGATGCCGTCTTCGTCCACCACCCGAAGTTCCCCCGAACTCACCAGTTCAACGCCTTGACGCGATTTGACCTTGGCCAATTCCTCGATCGAAAGGTTACGATGTTCGGGCCGCGGTTCGCAGAAAGCGATCAAAGGCGCCGTCTCCGTGAGGCCATAGACGTGAGTTAGCTCCCAACCCAATTCCCGCTCGACCAAACCAATGGTCGCCGGAGCGGGCGATGCGCCAGCGGTGAACAATCGAACCCCACGGGGCGCGTCGGCCCGGATATCTTCCGGCGCATTGGCGATGGCGATTAGCACCGTTGGCGCAGCGCAGAACATCGTGATGTTTTCCTGCTTGATAATCTGGAAGATGAGCGCTGGCTCCACTTTTCGTAGGCAGACATGGGTCATGCCGCGAGCCGTATTGATCCAAGTGAAGGCCCAGCCGTTCGCATGGAACATCGGTAGGGTCCACAAGTATCGATCGGCCGGGGTCAGATGGTGGTGGGCTAGGGTCCCCATAATATTTACATACACGTTACGATGGGTAATCATCACGCCTTTCGGTCGCGCAGTGGTGCCACTGGTATAGTTGATGGTGATCAGATCGGTCTCAGCGATATCGACTTCGGCAAAGTCGAACGAATGCGAGGCGAGAGTGGCTTCGTAGTCGAGCCAATTTTCGCCGGCCCCATCCAAGGCCACAAATTGTTCGACACTGGTCAGCTGGTCACGAATTTTATCGACGGAAGCGATATAGTCCGCATCGACGCAAACGATTTTCGCGCCACAATGATTGATGATATAGGCGAAATCTTCCGACAGCAGTCGATAATTGACAGGCACCAGAACGGCACCGATTTGCGGCACTGCGTAGAAGGCTTCCAGATGCGCATGGGTGTTCGGCGCGATATAGACAACCCGGTCGCCTGGTCCAACACCGAGGTCCTGAAGCGCCGAAGACCAGCGATCACAACGATCGAAAAACTGGCCATAGGTGAAACGCAGATCTCCGTCGACAACAGCTTCGCGTTCCGCATAAAGGCGTCGTGCGCGATGTGCAAATTCCAAGGGCGTTAAGGCAATTTCCATGGTGCTATTTGTCCTTACAACAGTGACCGTTCAAGTCTTGAGGGGTTAGAAAATCGTTTCCGCGGGCCTTTCAGATCTAGTGTCGCAGTAACCCGATCCAAATCGAGATGAACAACCAAATTGCATGCAATCACAGGAGCGGCAGGGTCATTTCACGTTCTATAGTGAGCCAATAGGTTACCTCCAACCTCGAATACGGACCCTTCCGCCAATATTTTTACAAAGCAAAGGGTAGACAAAGCTGCGACTACTTAGCCGATAACGATGCTGCCGCGTTCAATCACAAAAGTTCGATTCAGCAGGCTTGCAATGTGCTTGTCGTTCGATTCGGCCACCAGAACGGATTCACCCTCGTCCTTGAGATCCTTCATAATTTCGCTCATGCGTTGGGCGAATACCGGGGCAATGCCCTCGCTCGGTTCGTCCAGAAGCAGCAACCGGGTGCCGACCATTAGTGCACGGGCGAAGGCGACGAACTTTTGCTGCCCGCCAGAAAGCTCCATGGCGCCGCGGTTCTTGAATTCCGCCACTTCCGGCATTAGGTCATAGATCCAGGCTAGCCGGTCCTGCCAACCGTCCATGCCCGTGGCCCAAACCGGCAGTAAAATATTTTCCTCCGCCGTCAGAGCCGGCACCAATCGTCGGTCTTCGGGCATGAAACCGATCCCCATATGGGCACGCTTATGCGGCGGCGTCTGCAACAGATCCTGATCCTTAAATATCATTTCTCCCGCCTTGGCGGCCAAGTTTCCCATGACCGCGCGCAGGAAAGTCGTCTTGCCCGCGCCATTTCGGCCGATCAGCCCGCACATGGTGCCGGCCGGGACTTCCAAGGTCAATCCGCGAATGATTGGTGTGGCGCCAATATTAACATCCAAGCCGCTGACCTTAAGCATTCGCATCCTCCGGTCGGGCCACGCCATTCTCGACGCGGGTACGGTGATATTCTTCACCAATTACGAACTCCCGTACCCCGGGGTCTAGCAGGGCTTTCGCGGTCGGCGCATCACAAATAATCTCGCCCTGGTAAAACGCCAACACCCGACTGACATAACGTTCGACGATCTCCATGTCGTGCTCGATAAACAGCACCGTGGTTTGATCCTGGTGCAAAGCGTCCATGATAGTATCCATGAGCTCGAATTTTTCCTCTACCGAAATGCCTGAAGTCGGCTCATCCAGCATCAAAATGGCTGGTTTGCGCACAGCGGCCATGGCGATGTCCAATAATTTCCGAGTCCCCTGGGGCAGGGTCGAGGCCAGGGCGTTGCGGTATTCGTCGATCTGATATCGTTTCAGATGGCTGTCGACCCGTTCAGCGCGGGCCTCAGTAAATAGGGGCGAAAGTAGACTAAGTCCGGTTTGCTCGACGATTGCATAGGCCATCAGGAGATTGTCAAAAACGGATTCGGAGGCGAAAATCTGCGGCACCTGAAACGAGCGGGAAATTCCGAGACAGGTAATTTCCCGCGGCGGCAAGCCAGTAATGTTCCGTCCTGCGAATTCGATATTGCCGGAAGTCGGTTTCAGATATCCCGTGACCATATTGACAAAAGTTGTTTTGCCGGCCCCGTTAGCGCCGATGATGCCGATTATTTCATGTTCGCTGACGACCACGTTGATGTCTTTCGCGGCAATAACGGCGCCAAAGCTCTTTTGCAGATCACGCACTTCCAAGATGATGCTCATGGGATTTTCCCCCCTTGTCGCTTGCGCAGGCGGGAAAATAAGGACCAGATTCCATCGGGCAGAAACATGATAATCGCCAGTAGGCTGCCGCCCAGAATGAACTGCCATACCGACGGGGCATATTCAAAAGCGTAGGTGCGTATTAATTCGAATACCAGGGCACCGATATAGGGCGCGCCAACATTGCCGATGCCGCTAAGTATGGTGATGAACACGAACTCCCCCGAAACGGTCCAGTTGGCCATGGAATCCGGATCCACCTGGCCGATCGCCAAAGCCATGATGGCGCCGCCGAAACCGGCCACTAAACCTGAGAAGACGTATTTGACATGGATGACTTTCTCGGCGGAAAAACCGAGATACTCTACCCTGATCTCATTTTCACGCACCGCCATGCTCATGCCGCCCAGGGTGGTCTTCAGGTAAAGATGCACACCAATAGTGAGGATATAGGTAAAGACCAGGGTAAAGATGAACAATGTCGTCTGGACCGCTTCTCCCTTTGGCGCGTAGCCAAGGAAGGTTGGCGTCAAGACTGAAAATCCATCCGTGCTGCCTAACTCCTCGGTCTTCACGATGACGCCATACAGGATCATGGAAAAAGCCATGTTCAATAATGCGAAAAATATACCGCGGTAACGGCGCAACAGGAAACCCAGCAAAAAGGCCAGTATGCCGGCCGCCATAGTGCCCGTTAAAACCAGGAAAAAGGCGTCATGAAATCCCAGCAGCGTCAACATGGCTGCGGCATAGGCGCCGAAGCCAAAATATAGGGCATGACCGAAGGACACTAGGCCGGTACGCCAAAGCACCAGCAAGCCTAGGGCGACGGCACCGCGGGCCAGACTTTGCAAGCCGATGAACCGCACCCATTCCGGCATGAAAAAATCGGCCAACAGCAAACAAACGAAAGCGATGGTCAGCCCGACGACAGTCTTATCCAAATACCGCATCATATTTTTCTCGCCTGGGCGGGGGCGAACAGACCTTCGGGTCGTAACGCCAGGACCGCGGCCATAATGGCGTAAATCACGAACAACTCAATTTCTGGAAACTTATGCACCGCCGCCGCACGGGAAACACCCACCAGCAAGGCGCCGATCATCGCGCCAGGGATCGAGCCCATGCCGCCGATCACCACGACGGCGAAGGCGAGCACGATGACTTCCACGCCAATGCCCGGCGAAACCGAGATTGTCGGCGCAATATAGGCCCCGCCAAGCGCGCCCATGATTGCGCCGATGACGAAAGTGACCAGGAATACGACGGTCACGTTGATACCCATGGCCTGGCTGATTTCCCGATCGAAGATCACCGCTAATAGCAACTTCCCCCACTTGGTCCTAGTCAGACCCAGCCAAAGCCCACCGCCTACAAGGATCGCCAGACCGATCAGCGTCAGGCTGTAAACATCAAAGGTCATTTCCACGATGTCGACCGAGCCCAACAAGGACATGGGCTGATAAGCAAAATACGGGTCGGTGCCCCAGATCATCAGCAGAACATCTTCGAGCACCAGGAAGACCGCGAATGTCGCCAAAACGATGATGTGCTCGTCGCGGTGATACAGGAAACGCAGCAGGCCACGCTCGAGGATGATACCGAAGAACACGCCAATGATCAGCGCCGCCGCAAATATGGCCAGAAAGCCACCGAACTCCGGCAAGTCGGTTTCGTAATAAACACCGATCAAGGTGGCCGCCATATAAGCGCCGAAGGCGTAAAACGCGCCGTGCGCCACGTTCAGTATTTTCATCACCCCGAAGATTATCGTCAATCCGACGGCGACCATGAAAAGGTAGGACGAAAAAACCAAACCATCGACCAAGATGACGACCAGTTCTTGCACAACAGGCTCGCTATTTTATTGAGTTCAAAAATGAAAATCCGGGGAAGCCTTAGGTGACTTCCCCGGCAGTATCGATGTTAGCACTTGGCGCCTTTCATGCCGCCCTTCAACCAATCCGTGCCCTTAACGCCAGACGGTGGCATGACACAATCCGGTGGGAACGTGGTAACATTTGTCATCACGGCTTGACCCGCTTCGTTGTCCCATTCCAGAATGCCGATTTGATGGATGGTGGCCGCTTGATGACCCTTGGAGCGGTTCATATGAACTTTTGCCGCGAGGCCTTGATAAGTTGCCCCCTCCAAGGCCGCAATAACCTGATCCGTGCTGGGAAACTTTCCGCCATTCGCCGCGGCCGCCTTGTCGTAAGCGTATTTCGCCGCCAGCACGCCTTGAGCCGCCTGGTAGGAACCGCCGACCGGTGGGGTCGAATAACGGTCGCTATAGACCTTGCGGAACCACTTGTTCAATGGCGTGTCAACATCGGCGGCAAAAATGCCATAGGGGCCACGGGCACCCAAAACAACGCCGGTCGGCATTTTTTTACCCAAGCGATAAACAGAAGTATCGGCCACCGAGAATAGCAGCTTTTTCTTACGAAACAGGCCACGGGCCGAACCCTGGAAAATAAAGGCTTCCAGATCGCCGCCCCACAGGCTGGAGTGCACGAGAGGCTCTTTCGAGAGCATCAAGGCAGAGATTTCCGTACCATATTGACCGGAGAAAATTTTTGGCCACTGGGTCTTGTCGGAGACCGGAACCGCCGGCATCAGATGTTTCATGGCGAGATCGAAGTCACGCCAGGAGTCTTGTCCCCAGGCATAGTTCTGGTTAATTCCGGTATAACCCTTGACGTCGGGCATGTTCGCCTTGACGTATAAAGCTTCGGCTACACCGTCCGCCGTGGCATTACCCATGGTGCGAAAGACGTATTTCGGGTTGGTGTCGATCTCTTCGAATATTCGTGGCGTACCGCAAATCGGGAAGATCGTCAGCATCTTAAGCTCTTCGGCCACCGGCGTGATCGCTGCGCAGGTGCCGGACGAAATATAACCAACGAACAAGTCGACGCCCTGTTTCTGCACCTTGTTACGGAATTCAGCTACTTGTTTTACGCCGCCGCCGGATTCGTCATAGATAATGGCCTCGATCTGCCGTCCGGCCAGACCCTTGCCACTATTGTCATAAGGGGCCGGCAATACGCCTTTGTTGATCGCCTCGATGATCACTTCGGCGCCGTTGCGTGCGGGCACGCCAAAAGCGGGTGCGCCGGCACCGGTCAAAAATGTCGGTACCGCCATTACCACTTTCTCGGCGGCAATCGCCGTGCTAGCGGTTAGGCCGACAGCAGCGGCTACTGCGGCCGTCAACAATCTTTTCATTCCGGGCTTTCTCAGAATATTCATCACATCGGTCCTCCCTGTGAGCCTGCGTTTTTTTTCGTCGATTTCGCCCCGTGTCCGCACATGCAGATGGGTTTTGAGTTCAGACGGGCAAGCCCGAAACTAACATTGGCTTACTTGAAAAATCGACTGAGCAACATCTTCCACTAATTAACTGATTTTGCCAAGGCCGATAACAAACAGTACATTGTCAAAGTGGTGCTCAGCGGCCTTTGTAGATAGCCGGGCGGCGTTCGCTGAACGCTTTGATGCCTTCCATATAGTCTTCGGTCCAGCGCAGCTTTTCATAAGAATGGCCTTCGACTTCAAGCGCCACCTTCAATGGTGCGTCGGCGGCGGCATTGAGCACCCGCTTCAGCGCGCGTAACGAAATCGGCGCCATGGCATTTAGTTTGGCGGCATAATCCTCGATCAGTTCGCGCAACGCGTCGGCGTCTTCCGCAACATCGGTGAGTAAACCGATTTCCATTGCCGTTTGTGCCGGCAGGAGCTTACCCAGCATGACGATGTCTTTGGCGCGGGTCATACCGATCAGACGGACGATGCGCACGCTTCCGCCGGAGCCGGGCATCTGGCCGATGCCGATCTCCGGCAAACCGACAACTGTGTCTTTAGACGCGAAGCGAAAGTCGCAGGCCAGGGAAAGTTCAAATCCAACCCCCAGGGCATATTTCTCGATGGCCGCAATAACCGGTTTTGAGCAGCGTTCAGGCGCGCCGATATTGTCGGCCAGATCGGACATTTTATTTTTTGGAATTTCTGGAAAGCGCTTCACGTCGCCGCCCGAACTGAACACGCCGTTGGCGCCGCGGATCACCACTACGCCGACATCGTCATCGTCATCAAAGGCCTCGATAATGGCTCGAATTTGCGCCCGCCCCCGATAGGAGACAATATTTAGCGGTAGCCGGTCCAATATCAGGTAGCCTATCTTTCTCTCTGTGTCGACTTCAACTCGCAGGCCATCCAAGTCCTGCAGAATATTGTCCCGGCGTTCAACATAGTCGCGTTCCATAACCCTATTCCTCATTATTGCTTTCACTTTTTTCAGATATCTCGTATTCGCCGGCGCGCAGCTGGCGCCGCAGCAGCTTGCCGGACGCCGAGCGTGGGATCTGCCGGACAAAAACGTAAGCCTTGGGCCGCTTAAAGCGGGCCAGGCCGCTGGCTAGGCAATACCGATCCAGGCTGGCAGCACTGACCCCTGCTTGCGCCGGTTCCACGAACGCCGTCACCTGCTCGCCCCAGCGGTCATCGGGCAGACCAACCACGGCGACCCCAAGGACTTGCTCGGCTTTTGCCAAAACGTCTTCGACTTCTTCGGCGTAGATATTCTCGCCGCCGGAGATAATCATATCGTCGACCCGGCCCAAGACGTGCAATTCGCCGAACTCGTCAAAGCGGCCCAGGTCGCCGGTAAAGTACCATCCGTCGCGGATCGACTTTTGGTCCGCATCCGGACGCTTCCAATAACCTTCGAAAGCATCGGGCGACGCCATGCTCGCGATAATCTCACCAGTTTCGCAGGTTGCCGCCAATTCCTCAGGCGTCACCTCCCGGTCGGCATCGGCCTGAACGACGCGCAGGATCTGGCCGATACAGGCGCGTCCCGCCGAACCCGGCCGAGCGGCCACATCGTCGCAAACTGAAAAGGAGTAAATTTCACTCGAACCATACCAATTGCTGAACAGGGCGGGGATGAATATTTTCTGGCATTGTTCAATCAGGGCCGTGGTCATCGACATACCGGCATAGGCAATATTCTGCACCGAGTTAAAGTTGAAATCGCCAATGCGCGGGTGGTTGACCAAGTCGTGAAACATGGTCGGGACCAAAAATAGCGCGCCGATCTGTTCGGTTTTGATCAGCCCTGCGGCGGCTTCTGCATCGAATGTCGGCATGCATACAAAGTTGCCATTGAGAAACGCGGACATCAACAGACTGCGCACGCCCATGGTGTGGAATAATGGCATCACGCCGAGGGATACTTCGCTATGGCGATAACCTAGCTGGGACAGGCAGGACAAACTCGCCGTACGCTCCGCCGCGTAAGAGCGCGGTACGCCTTTGGGTTTGCCGGTGGTCCCTGAGGTGTACAACATCAATGAGGTGGCGCCGTCGTCCTGAACTAATTCGCCTTTGAACGCTGCGGCCAATCCGAAAACCTCCGCGAAGGCAATTCCGGTCCCGACATCGTCCACATCGATCAACATTTCGTACGATAGGCCAACTTCAGCCACCGCAGCCAGCATAGCCTCCGCCGAGCGCTGTTCGTAAACCACGGCCTTGGCTTCGGCGTCGGCCAACACATAAACCATTTCCGCTTCCGAGGCGCGCCAGTTGAACGGCGTGAAAATTATGCCCGAGGTTTGACAAGCCCAATAGAGCGTCGCCATTTCGACGCGATTGGACAGCACGGCGACTAAATGATCGCCCGCCCTCAGCCCCATGGCGCTAAGGCCACCGGCCAGCCCGTTGATTTCGGCTTGCCAGGCCTGATAGCTTAGGCGCCGGTCGCCGTCGACAATGGCCGTCGCCTTCGGTTGCCGGGCGACAGCCGCCGCAAACATATGTGTTAAAGTCACAGCGGTGGCCCCTCGGGTGGGCAAAAAGCTTCACTTGCCACCACCTCCAAAATCGCCCGTACCATACCCTCGTAACCGATGCAGCGGCAAAGATGGCCCGACAGCATAGCGCGGATGTCGGCTTCCGTGGGCCGCGCGTGGTGGTCCAAATAATGCGCCGTGGAAATCAAAACCCCGGCCGTGCAAAAACCGCATTGCAGGGCGCCATGCCGCGAAAACGCCTGGCGCAAAACATCCAAACCGGTGTCGTCTGCCAGTCCCTCGACAGTGGTGAGTTCCGCGCTTTCGACCTGTACCGCAAGTATGCTGCAAGACCGGGCTAGGCGGCCATCCAGGATAACTGTACAGGCGCCGCAGATACCGTGCTCGCAACCGACATGAGTGCCATAAAGATTGAGTTCATGGCGCAGGAAATCGCTGAGGAGGGTGCGGGCCTCGGCGAAACCCGAGTGGGCAACACCATTGATCGAGCAGCTGATCCGTTGCCGTTGCCCCGCTGGTACCCGCATCATGCCTTGATCTCCAGGCTCGCAATTGCCAGAACCTGGTTCAGCGCCTTGGCCGCCAAGTGCCCGGCGATATGCGCGCGATAGTCGGCACTGACGCGCTGATCGCTCATCGGCTCGAGCTGTTGCGCAAAAGCCTCGGCGGTGTTTTTGGCAAATTCGGCAAGATCGCTCGGCGCTGCGCCGGTGGTACCAGTTCTGAGGCGCGGACGATCTTCGACACCACCGAGACCTAGTCCGAAACTAACTAGATCGCCGCTATGATCCCGCCGCGCCCAGGCTGCCGCAGCAGCGATGGCAAAATCGCCATGGCGCTCAGCAATTTCGAAGAACGCCACGCTCGTCGGCTCGCTAACGGTGGGCCAAATTAGCCCGGTGATCATTTCATCGCTCTCGCGTCTGGTCGTCAGCGCACCTTGGATGAAGTCGCCGGCGGCAAGCCGGCGTCGGCCGCGGCTTGACATGAGTTCTACCTCACCACCCAGAACCACTAGACAGAGCGGAATTTCAGCGCTTGGATCGGCATGCGCCATGGAGCCCGCCAAGGTGCCGCGGCTCCGGGTTTGGTAATGTCCGACGCTCGGCAGCGCGGCGGACAGCAAAGGCACCGTCGTTTTGATCAGGGTTGAGTTCAGGGCGTCAACCTGACGCACCAATGGACCGGTATGCAGCTCTGCTCCGCTCAACTCGATGAGATCGAATTCGGCTATGCGATTGATATTGATGACCGCGTCTGGTCTTACCATGCGCATGTTGAGCATGGCGCCAAGCGACAGCCCGCCGGACATAAGGACCGCGTCCTCGCCAAACTCAGCCAGTGCGGCCAACGCTTCTTCAAGGTTGTCCGGACGACAATATTCGAACGCCACTGGTTTCATGTGCGTTCCCCAGACCCGTTTCCAGGCGTGTTAGCAAGGCGCCAAACGCGGTCCAGGGTCAGCGGAATTTCGATATCGTCACGGCCAAGCGCATCGGCGACCGCATTGGCGATGACTGCGGGCGTCAACATGGACGAGCCATCACCCATACCCTTAGAGCCCAGGGTGTTTTGCGGCGAAAGGGTTTCGTACTGGCCTATTTTGAGCGCCGGTAGATCCGGCGCAGTCGGGCAAAGATAGTCGGCAAAAGTGCCAGAGAGAAAATTCCCGGCGCTGTCGTAAGCCAGGTTTTCGAACATGGCGGCGCCGAAACCATGAGCGAAACCACCACGAATCTGTCCCTCGACGATAACTGGGTTGAGGATCCGGCCAACATCATGCACCGAGACGTAAGTCTCGATCCGGACCTGCCCGGTGTTGCGGTCGATTTCAACTGCCGCCAAATCGCAAATAAAGCCGAAGGTCACGGCCGAGGCAACGCGGTCATCGTCATCTGGGCCCTGGAGGACGCTGGGCGACAGCATGGTGGTATCCTGCAGCCCGGGCGTTAGATCGGCGGGCAGACCGGCTGGATGCCAATGGGTCGCCGCGGCGACCCGCGCCAGCGCGATTGCTTTTTCTGGTACGCCTGCGACATGGGCGCGGCCGCCGGCAAGTTCCACGTCTTGTACTGCGACCTCAAGCAATTCAGCAGCGACGGCGCGAAGTTTTTGGCCGATGCGTTCGGCGCTCTCGGCAATGGCGCCGACTTGGATCGCGGCGAACCGGTTAGAATAGTTGCCCGAGCCCAGCGACCAGGCGTCGCTTTGGGTGTCAATGGTGGTGACGACTTGAATTTCTCGTGGTTCTAGTCCCAGTTTGTCGGCGACGATTTGCGCTGCCACCGTGGCGTGGCCCTGGCCGGCTGGCGTTGAGTCCGTGTGTACGCTGACAGTGCCCGATGGATCGATGCTAACCGAAGCGGCGGCGACACCGCCCGAGCGGCCACCGGCTTTGGCCCGTTCTTCCGCTGTCTGTGCCAAGGTCACGTAAGCCATATTGGAGCCGGAAGGCTCGATACCTGCGGCCATACCGATACCGAACAGCCCGCCGCGCGCTCGCACCGCTTCGCGCTGCGCTCGTAAATTTTGGTAATCGGCGAGTTCTAATGTCAACTCCAGGCCCTTGCCATAGTCCCCTGCATCGTAAACGGCACCCCCCGACGTGGTATAGGGAAACGCTGTCGGGGGAACAAAATTGCGCCGCCTGATATCGGCGGGGTCCAGCTTTAGCGCGCGCGCCGCAACATCCATGACGCGTTCCAGGCCGAAAAAGAACTGCGGTCCGCCATAACCGCGATTGAGACCAATGGGTGTTTTGTTCGTGACCACCATGCGGTTTTCAATGGCAATATCGCGCACCCCGTAGCAGCCGTTTGATGCCGCATGCATGCGATAGACCGAGGCGGGCTCTGGCGCCCGAATATAAGCGCCGGCATCGACGCAATTTGCAAACCGCAAGCCCTTGAGCAGGCCGGCACTATCGAACGCCGCCTCGATGCGGTCGACCCGGTTTGCCGCGCAAGATGAGGCTAACAGATGTTCTAGGCGGTCTTCCGTCCATTTCAATGGGCAGCCAAGCCAACGGCTGGCTGCCGCCAACAACACCATATAAGGATAGATCCCCTGCTTAATGCCAAAACTACCGCCACTAAAAGGGGCGCTGATCAGTCGAAGTTTATTGCCCGGAATTTTGAGCGCCCGGGCCATTAATGGCTGCAGGACAAACGGGCCCTGAAAATTGGACCAGATCGTGTAGCGCTCGGGCGCGTTCTCGAAATGGGCAATCACGCCATAGGTTTCGATCGGCGTTGACGACTGCCTGGGATAGCGCCATTCGAGGCTCGCGATATGCGCGGCTTGTTGAAACGCGTGCTCGGGGTCGCCATAACGAAATTGCCGGTGATGAACTTGGTTGCTGCCCACGGCTTCGTGCACCAGGGCGGCTTGCGGTTCCAGCGCGGCAACTGGGTCGACGACGGCGTCCAGCGGTTCGTAGTCGACCTCGATCGCTTCGATGGCGTCTTCGGCAAGATAGCGATCTTCGGCGGCGACCAGGGCCACGGGCTCGCCAGCATAACGTACCTTGTCCTGGGCGATGGGATAATACGTAACCGGCACCCGCACGGCGCTCGCCAGTGGGTCTAACTGCGCCACCAAGTCTTTGCCGGTGACAACGCCGACGACGCCAGCGAGATTTCCGGCGGCAATAGTATTGATGTTCTTTATCCGCGCATGGGCATAAGGTGAGCGCAGGATGGCGACGTGCCGTATGCCCGGTACGGGCGAGAGATCGTCGATGAAGCGGGCATTTCCGCTCAACAGCGCTTCATCCTCGAAGCGCGGCAACGCCCGGCCCAACCACTTTTCCCCCTCATCGCTCATCACGCGTTATCCAACAGGTTTATCAAACCGCGGCAAAAGAAATCTCCCGCGGCTGGGCCAAAAGTTTGGCCTGGATTAAGGCCTGCCGCAATGCATCGATCTCCGACGCCGGCAATTTCATCAGCGGCGGGCGGACGACGGCTTTTTCAGCCCGACCCAGCAAGACCAGGCATTCTTTCATCCGATTGTGCATGTCCAAAAACGGCGGCCGGTAGAAAGCTTGGGCGAGCGGATAAATCTGATCATTGATTGCTTGGGCCTGGGCAAGATCCTTTTGTTTAACGGTCTCGAACAACGCCACGTGCAGATCGGGGATCACACTACCGGCGCCGGACAGCAATCCGGCGGGACCCATTGTCAGCGACGCCATCAACCAAGACGAATGAGTGGTCAGCACATTGACCGGACGCGGCAGGGCGGCCAGCGAGCGGATATGCCGCTCATGCAGCATTGGCTCGTTGCACCAGTCCTTGATGGCGACAATACTTGGAATTTCTGCTAAAATCTGCAACAGCGTTTCGAACGGATAACCCAAGCCGCCGATCATCGGATATTGAAACAGAATAAGCGGTAGGTCCGTCGCTACGGCGATCTTCGCGACATGCGCAAGCGCCATTTCCGGCCGCAATTGTCCACCCATGCTCATGCTATTCGGCGGGAAGATAAGCAAGGCCGCGGCCCCCGCTTCGGCCGACATCTTCGCGAGTTCTGCCGCCTGGCCGGAACCATCCGCATAGATGCCGTTCACCAACGGCAGTCGATCGCCAACGGCATCGAGTGACATGTCCAAGATCCGGCGCTGTTCGGCGGCGCTGCAGGCATGTACTTCCGAGGCATGCCCGTTGACGGTGATGGCTGACAGACCACGGACAGCGGCAACATCTTTTAAGTGTTTTACGGTGGCCCTTTCGTCAATAGCGAATTCATCGTCGAACAAGGCAAGGGTTGCCGGTATCACGCCGGACGCATCAAAAGGTTTTGTCAGCACGGTCTTCGGTTCCTATTCAATTTCCATCACCGCCGAAAACGCTATATCCGTCCGCTTGACATGTCAAATCCGCGTAGGGGAGTTGCGATCGACACAAGTGGTCCGGACCCTGGCCGGTCCTGAGCCAAATATCAGCGTTACTCTGCCAAAGCTGCAGACCTCGGACGACCAAGCCTGGGGCCTCTCCGTCACGCCGGAGCTAGACAGTTAACGAGACAATGCCCAAAATAACTGTGCGGCAGATATATGGTAACTACATCCGCCACACTGCAAGTTACTTCAGAATTTATTTTTCTCTATCATCGGATCATATTATCAAAATAAACTAGGCCAATATTAGTTCAGAATGCGTTATAGAATCTGCAAATGACAAGAAATAGGGCGCAAATCGAAAACGACCAGACTGTCCTCGTGACCGGTGGTGCGGGTTATATTGGCAGCCATGTGCTGCTCTCTTTGCTTGAGGCAGGTTATCGTCCGGTCGTTCTTGACAATTTAAGTACGGGCAATCGTCGCATGATCCCACGTGATGTCATTTTTTTCGAGGGCGACGTCAAAGATCGAAAGCTCGTCACAGATATTTTGAAAGAACATTGTTGTTCCGCAGTGATGCATTTTGCGGGCTCAATCGTGGTCGAAGAATCGGTCGCACTGCCGCTCAAATATTATGATAACAACGTTGCAGCTACGATCAGCTTGCTCGAAGCTTGCCAGATGACGGGAATACAGGCGTTTATTTTTTCGTCGACCGCTGCGGTATATAAAGGCGGATTGGATCGGTCGCTGCGGGAAACGGACCCATTGGATCCACAAAATCCTTATGGCCGCAGTAAGTTGGCTGTCGAGCATATCCTCACCGATTGTCGTGCGGGCTATGGTGACGAATGGGGCCTTCGGTCCGTTACGTTGCGGTACTTTAACGTCGCCGGCGCTGATCCCAAGCTGCGAACCGGTCTCAGCACCGAGAACGCGACCCACCTGATTAAGCGGGCATGCCAGGCGGCGACCGATCAACTTCCTGAAATAGGAGTTTTCGGTACTGATTATGACACCAAAGACGGAACTTGCATTCGCGACTACATCCATGTCAGCGACCTAACTGACGTGCACGTTTTGGCCGTCGACCATTTGTTGCGAGAGAAGGGAAACGGCGGGACATTCAATTGCGGATACGGACGCGGCTATTCGGTCCTAGAAGTCCTTGATGCTGTGGACCGACATCGACCCACTCCAATTAAGCGAAAAATCGTGTCACGCCGTCCCGGCGACTCGGCCAGTCTCGTCGCCGATGCCAGCCTGGTACGCAAAACCTTCGATTGGCGACCGAGGCATGATGACATCGACCAAATCGTTGCGACGGCTTTAGCTTGGGAAAAAAGTCTTCTGTTTCCGACACGCTCGGAACAAAATTGACCGCGGGGATTCGCCATATATCGAATTAATGGGCTAACGTAGGCGAGCAACGCGTGTCTATGGCACAAAGTCCGCGGTTCGAGACTAAGGTCGATATCCTTTTAGGGAGTGTACGAAAAAACGTGTGCGGTTTTGTGACGATATTTGATCGCATTGGCAAGCGGGAGATAGACGTAAATGTGCTTCGTCGTATGACCGCGATGATCCAACATCGGGGGCCTGACGGCGAGGGGCATCATGTTGAACCCGGTCTTGGCCTTGGACATCGGCGGTTGGCTGTTATTGACTTAAAGGGCGGCGATCAACCAATGCATTCGGGTGACGGTGCCGTCATCGTATTCAACGGTGAAATCTACAATTTCAAGCCTCTTCGCACTGAATTGATCGCTCACGGTTTCCAGTTCAAAACGCAGTCGGATACGGAAGTGATTTTGGCGGCCTGGCGCATCTGGGGCATGGACTTCGTAGACCGGCTAGAGGGCATGTTCGCTTTTGCTCTCTGGGACAAAGCCCAGGATCTATTAGTGTTGGCACGTGATCGGTTAGGGAAAAAGCCGCTTTATTACGCAGAGATTGCAAACGGCTGTTTCCTTGTTGCGTCAGAAATGAAGGCCTTGCTTGCCCATCCGGATGTGGCGCATGACGATCTGGACCCGACAGCAGTCGAGGACTTCTTCGCCTATGGCTATGTGCCCGATCCGAAAACCATCCTGCGCGGCGTCCGTAAACTTCCGGCTGGACATACACTAGTCGCCCGCCGGAATGCACCAATTGACGCTGCCAAATATTGGGATGTTGCCTTTCACGATCGCGATACCAGCGTCGAAGGGGCTATTGAAACCACGCTGACCCACATGGATAGAGCCGTGCGCGACCGTTTGATCGCCGATGTGCCACTTGGCGCTTTTTTATCCGGTGGCGTGGATTCAAGCGGTGTGGTCGCTCGCATGGCCGGGATGTTGAAGGCGCCTGTCGAGACCTTTGCTATCGGATTTTCCGATCCTGCGTTTGATGAACGACTATTTGCCGACGCGGTGGCGCAACGCCATGGCACCAATCATCACCTCCGCGAAGTGGATCGCGATGACTTGCACTTGATCGACAAACTTGTCGACATTTTCGATGAACCGTTTGGCGACAGTTCGGCGCTACCGACATACCGGCTGGCCGAGGCAGCACGCCGGCATGTGACCGTCTGCTTGTCGGGCGACGGCGCCGATGAGATCTTTGCCGGCTATCGCCGCTACTTATGGCATCACCGGGAAGAACAATTGCGGGCATTCTTTCCATCTTACGTCAGGAAGCCGGTTTTCAGAACCCTGGCCGCACTCTATCCAAAATTGGATTGGGCACCACGGGCGATACGGGCCAAGACGACATTTCATGAACTCGCACTCGACGCTGAAGAGGCATATTTCAATTCGGTCGCGGTGACCAATGACGATGTGAGATCATGCGTGTTTTCACCGCGGATGACGCGGGATCTGCAAGGCTACCGGGCCTTGGAGGTGCTAGCCACCCATATGCGAAAGGCCGATACCGACGATCCGATTAAGCGAGTTCAATATGCGGATCTTAAGACCTATCTGTCTGGCGACATTCTGGTCAAAGTGGACCGGACGAGTATGGCCAACTCGCTTGAGGTTAGAACGCCGTTTCTCGAACCTGACCTCGTCGAATGGGCAATTAACTTGCCGACTGATTTGAAGCTTCGTGGTAAGACCGGAAAATGGATCCTTAAAAGAGCCTTGGAAGGACAAGTTCCGCACGCCAATCTGCATCGATCAAAAATGGGATTCTCAGTACCGCTGGCGAGTTGGTTCCGGGGGCCATTGACACCCGATATACGCCGGATTGGAAAGACGTCGACGTTATCCGAAAGTGGTCTGTTCAACATGCAATTCGTCAATAGTTTGATCGATGCTCATCTTTCTTGTCGTCGAGATAATGCACCAGTTCTGTGGCAACTGTTGGTTTTTGAGCGGTTCCTGGCGAAGAATACAAGCCTGGCGAGATAACGCCGTGAACGGGTAGATTTGCTTCGTCATTTTACGACTGCCGCATTGACAGCACGCGTTCCATAATCGCCAGTTGACCTTTCGTCGTTTCATCCCAACTGAACTTTTCGGCATAAACCCTAATTTCGTCTCGGGCTTTCGGTTTTGCTAGTTGCGCTGCCATGGCTGCCGTAAGAGCCGACACAGTCCGTTCTTTCACCACAAGACCGACGGTGGAATTTTGCAAAACCTCGGCGGCACTCCCTACATTGGTGGCGACAATCGGAGTCCCACAAGCCAGCGACTCAAGCAGCACATTTGCCCAACCTTCTCTGCTGGAGGCCAGCACCGTTAAGTCAGCCGCGTTAAAGAGCCACGGCATGTCCTCGTAGGGTAAGGGTCCAAGAAAACGAACTCGGTCTCCCAAAGAAAATCGGTGGGCGAGTGCTTCCAGTTCCCGCCGCAATGGACCTTCGCCGGCAATCAAGAGGCGGGCGTCCGGCAAATCCTGCAAAGCTGTTATAACTAAATCGTGGCCCTTTCGATCAATTAGATGTCCGACGGATACGATGGTTGGTCCACGCACTGAAAATCGTTTGCGCGCTTCTTCGCAATCAAGTTGCCGGAACATGTTCAGATCCACGCCATTGCGCAACACCGTTATTCGGCCGCCGTCGATGCCAAGGCCGACGAGCTTATCTTTCAAAGAGGGGCTGACCGCAACGACATGATCCGTCGCTCTGGCCGCCCACACGATTTTTCGTCGGGCATATGTGTAGGTCGGCAACAATGTGAGGTCAGATCCTCGTGCCGTAATAATCAAGGGTAACTGAAAGTCTTGCGCCAACTTAGCTGCCACCGCCCCGTCCGGGTAAAAATAATGCGCGTCGATCAGGTCGAATGTTTCGCCGGCCTCAATCATCCGGGCAAGGTGCCGGCGCGCCGCCCAGTAGAGGAATCTTGGTGCCAGGTTCATGCCGATTTTGGGAATGATTGGATAGCGCGGGTGATCGACTTGAATACCATGGCGGTATTCGACAGGCGGAATTGCCGCCAATTTCGCATAACGACCGAATGTCGGATGCAAAAATGGGAAATAGCCGACTGGTGCAACGACGCTCGATCTAGCTTTTCCAGACGCTAGCAGAAATCGCAACCTGTTCTCGACAAATATGCCGTGCGTCGGTTGCTGTGCATTAGGGTATAGGGTGGTAAAGGTAAGCAGGTTAATCAATACGCCAAACCTTCAGGAAAATTTTTATCTGGGGTCTGTATTCCATTAATTCGTACATCGCCCCAGTTCCAAATAGTTGAGAGAATATTCGCATTGGCGTGAGATTATTTATGATCCATGCAAAAGCTCATACCCATTATTTCCAAAAATTAAACAACAAACAAATATTTACTTACACCGTCGGACATTATTTAAGACAGATGTGCTCAACGGAAGCGGACGAATTACAACCGGTCGAACCGCCTATGGCACACCCTACACGAAGATAAACCGACATAATCACTGTGTAAAACTTTGCGATCGGAGATTGGCAACAATTTGTTGGTGCGACGAGACGTGCGAGATTTATTTCGCTCATGAAATCGGGAATTTTTAGTTTGAAAAAGTCGCAGGCGACGTCAAATAGAGGATCGGTTACAGTTATACGAGAGTTGCTTTCATCGAGGTGGTATTAGATTTGCGCGACCATGAAATCCTCCATGTATTTCCAAGTTTTGGTGTCGGCGGCGCACAGATTCGCACAACGCAAATCGTAAATGGATTAGGCCCGGAATTTCATCATTCGATTATCGCGCTTGATGGGGATTATGCTTGCGCGTCTAAATTTGCCGACGACGCCAGCGTTAGGGTCGTTCGCTTTTCTCATCACTCAAATTTCTTTCCCGGGCGGCTCATGGAGATTGCGCAGTTCCTAAAACAGCAATCGCCGTCAGCACTCGTAACTTACAATTGGGGGGCCATCGAGTGGGGGATGGCAAATGCAGTTTCCACGAGGTATCGGCATATTCATTGCGAAGATGGTTTTGGTCCTGACGAAGCTCATAAACAGTTGTTCCGTAGGGTAGTTGCGCGTCGCTTCACGTTGAAGGCGTCTTATAATCTCGTGGTTCCTTCACGGTCGCTCGCAGAAATTGCTGAAACGGTCTGGAAAATCGATCCTCAAAAAATTACCCATATCCCCAACGGGATTGAACGATATGAAGTTAATTCGTCATTCGATGACGCTTTTCGTGAAATCGATCATAACGATGACGATGCCTTCAAGATTGTTTGTGTGTCAGGCTTGAGGCCAGAAAAAAACTTGTCACGATTGCTTCGCATTGTATCGAAGCTTGAGAAGAGCCACAATTACCGTCTCACTGTCGCCGGTGAAGGTGCTCAACGCGAGGCGTTGATGCAGCTAACTACCGAATTGAACCTAGATGGTGTCGTCGAGTTCGTCGGACACGTAATAAACGTACAGACCATCATGGCGCAGCATGATGTCTTCGTATTGACTTCTGACACGGAACAAATGCCAATTACCGTTTTGGAAGCGATGGTCTGCGGTTTACCTGTTGTTACGACGGATGTGGGCGATATTCGCCTTATGTTGCCACCTGAAAACAGCCAATGGGTTGTTCCCGCGCACGACGAAGAGCAGTTTGCCAAAAAGCTGGTCGAGCTCCGGCGATCGCCGGAACTTCGAGAACAAGTTGGCAGCACCAATCAAAAATGGGTCGTCCAGCATTACAACAAAAATGAAATGATCGAAAAGTATTGTCAGTTGTTCATGGCTGCAATCGTCACAAAGTCGCCTGTTTGAGCCTGTCCGACGAAACGGTTCTAGCAGTATATTGTTACTCAGACCATTGAATAGCCTTTGCTGTTCCCTATTCAACTTCAACGTTGTTTGATTAAGTTAATTTACGTAAAGTGGGTGTCTTGATCAGCTTTATCGCGTTGGGCAGCTAAATTGGTAGGAAACAGCCAAAAGATACCGGCGCATTTATAGACGCTGACCATCTACTAATAGGAAGCGGACAGCAAAAGGGCGGTCTATATGAAGCAGGACGACAATCATATAGACACAGCTATGCACAATGAAGTTATATCGGCGACGTGTCGTCAGATGATCCGGTTTTTTTACGTTGTCGTCAGCGTGATTTGTGCGCCGTTCACAGTGGTTGCTGACAACGGTCGCTTCGAGATTACGCTTTCGGGAAGTGAAGAATACACATCGAACGTAGATTTGGAACCGGACGCGGAAAAAGATTCCGCGTTGATCACGCGGCTCTCGCCGCGGGTTCAATATCGTAAGCGAGGCGGTGGCCATGTCACTGCCATCAATTTTTCTGGCACACTCCGCCATCAGACAGCCGGCGAGGATGAGGGATATAACTTTGATATTGACGCCGCCGCAACCTCAACAATGGAACTCATTAATGATCGAATTTTCGTAGATCTCGGGGCTTCGCTTAGCCAGCAGGTCTTGTCGTCTAGTTTGGCCAACTCTGAGGCCAATCAACGTCTTGTGCAAATTTACCGATTCAGCCCGGTTTATCGCACCAGAATTGGCAGCTACGCGGATGGTGAAGTTCGTTATTCCCTCAATCAAGTTTTTCTAGAAGAAGACGTGTCCGATGAAACCCAACATGTCTTAAGCGCAATCTTGGGTAGCGGCGACCGATTCGATCGGGTTAACTGGTCATTGTCGGGCTTCGGTGCCGAAAGCGTACGCGACTCGGCCAACGATATTTCCCGTTACGAAATTGAAGCTTCAGGAGAATATGGCGTCAGTCGATATTTATTTGTAGATGGCGCTGCCGGGTACCAATCATTTGACGATCGTGCTTCGACCAAGTTTGACAAACCGATTTGGCAGGTGGGCGTCCGCTTACGGCCGAGCAAAAAGTTAAACTGGAGGATCGGATATGGCCTTCGAGATGATGATCATAGCGTATCAATGGACATGCGTTATGAAATTGGTACCCGTACTACCTTTTCTATGGGATACCATGAGGGCCTGAGTACTGCACAGGAGCGATTGACGCGCAACTTAACGTCGATCGGCTTTGACCAAGAACAAGACACAATCATCGACAGTCGGACCGAGACGGCTTTCAATCCCAAGACGGACCCCTTTGACATTGATGATTCAACAGATCGGGTCAAGAGATTTGACGTTCGTTTTCGTCATCGTCAAAAGCGAAACTTGTTTACTTTTTCTGGTACTTTGGCAGATGAAATTAAACAAGGAACGGGAGAGGAAGAATCCAACCTGAGGTTCGATTTCACCTGGCGTCGTAAACTGCGGCGCGATTTAGACATGTCATTGTCGCTGGGGTTCGAACGAATAGATTTTGATACCGGGCAGCAGGACGACGAAATTCTTGCCAGCACCTCAGTGGACTATAGATTGACCAGTGATTTAAACCTGTCTGCGTCATATTTTTTTCGCAATCAGACTTCCGACAACCCGCAAAGTGAGTTCACCGATCACCGGCTCACGGTTGGGGTGAGAAAAAAATTCTGAAGCTGAATAGTAAATTTGCTATAATAATGCTTAACGGTTGTCTGAATCGGTATTGAACCAATTCGATTCAGGTACCAAGTAATATAAATAGCTAACAAATGGAGAGCGAAATGACGATGCCGTTCGCCTACTTTGTGGCCGCTTTAAGTTGTTGTCTTTGCTTCGCCGGCCTAGCTCAAGCTGAAAAAACGACTATCGGTAACGCTAACCTGGTGGTCAAGACCGTAACTGGTATCGCCGATGAGAACAAACGCGAATTGGTTTTTCGGGACGACATCTATCACAATGAAAAAATCGTTACTGGCGCCGAAAGTGCAACAAAGCTCATTTTCTTGGATCAAACGACGTTAACGCTTGGCCCAAACTCCGAGATTGTCCTTGATCGGTTCGTATATAACCCGAACAAATCGAAGGGATCCTTTATCATGACGGCGACATCCGGCGCATTCCGATTTGCATCCGGGAAGATGGCCAAAAAATCATACAAGATCCATACGCCGGCGGCGACAATAGGTATTCGAGGCACGGAATTCACCGTCGATATCTCGCCGATCGACCCGGATAACCGAGCAAGCGGTGTCAAGGTAACCATACAATTGGAATCCGGCGAAGCCGATCTTATAAGCTGCGATGGTGAACGTGTGACGTTGCATGAGCGCGGCGACACGGCAGTATTTATCCAAGACGGAAACTCGTCTTGCAATCATAAAGATTAATCAAAATCTCTCTAGGCTAGAATTTTTGCCACTTTGCGATTTCTTTTTCAGCGGCGTGCAAGTCCTGGTCACTAATTTGATCACGTATTTCGCGGAGTAGACTATCAGCATCGCTACGATATGTTGGATCGTCTTCAGCTAGGGTCAGCCATTTGTAAGCCTGCACAAGGTTGATCCGAACCCCACGACCCAGTCTGTACAAATTACCGACTCGATATTGCGCGCCCGTCTCACCTTGTTTTGCGGCTTTTTTGTACCATCTGGCGGCATGCAGGTAGCTTTGCGCGACGCCAGTGCCATTCTCATACATACGGCCAAGGTTAAATTGAGCGTTGGCCAGCCCGGTTGCCGCGGCCTGTTGGAACAAATCGGCTGCCGCCTTATTATCTCTCTTAGTACCCAGACCCTCCGATTTCATCAGTCCCAAATTGTTGAGAGCGACAGGATGCCCTTTAGATGCAGCGCGGCTGAATAGTTCAAAGGCTTTGGTATTGTCTAATTTTACACTGACCCCTTCCATGTACATAAAGGCCAAATTGATTTGTCCGATCGAATAGCCTTGGTCGGCGACGGAACGAAAGTACTTTGCCGCTTTTTCATTGTCGACAAGTAAGCCTCGACCCCCTCGATAGATCAGCGCGAGAGAAATTTGTCCGGCAACGCTGCCCTGCTTTGACGCTTTTTCGTACCAACGGACCGCCTCGACGAGACTTTTTTTGTAACCAATTCCATTTACATAAAAGGCACCTAAATTCAACTGTGCCTCCAAGTGCCCCTGTTTGGCTGCCTTACGATACCATTCTCCCGATGCAACAATATTCTTTGAAACGCCATAACCAGTTTCGTATCTCTTCCCAATTTGGAACTGCGCATTTGGATCACCTTGATTGGCGCGCTTCAGCAACTTGGCAAGATGAGCTTTTTCAGCTTCGGTGGCGACTTTTGTCGCCGGAGTGGCGGCATGAATTGACTGCGTCGGAACCACAGACATTGGAATCTGCAGGCATGTCGCAACCACGACCACTCCCAACCATCGCTTGGATTGCTCGAACTGCATCATTCGTTGATCTAAACTGCTTTCTACATGCGAAACATTGGCGCGTTTGGTAACTAACGCGGAATTAACATAAAGCGTTACCATTACTCTATGGAAGACAAAAGACTGCGTGCGGCGTGATGAACTGACGCCATCTCTTCAGCCGCAAGGATTTCTCTTAGAACGTCAGTGGCCTCGGCTCGGTTGCCGTTGGCGGCTAGGGCGATCGCATAATGAAGACGATAATCGGGCGGGCCGTCGGCATTGGCCGACGCGCGCGCCAATAATTTTATTGCACGTGGTCTATCACCCGTCCGCAACATGGCCAAACCATAAGTGTTCATCGCGGCGAGATAGTTCGGCGCCAGAAAGTGGGCGCGTGCGGCCAGGCGCAAAGCTCTATTAATGTTGCCAAGTTGTAATAGGACCCAGGCAAGATTATTTAGAATAATCGGGTCGCTTGGGTTGGCGATCAGGAGCATTTCCAATTGAGGACGAGCGTCTCTTAGGTGATCGGCTTGCAGTAATAGATTTGCAAGAACGGCGCGGGCATTTTGATCTTCTGCATGGGTCCCGAGATATCGTTTCAAGATACCGATGCTTCGCTGTTTTTGATCTGTGCGATAGTAAGCCAGCGCCAGAGCCAGTGAATTTATCAGCGTCGGATCTCGAACAATGGCTTCGCTAAATTTCTCGATGGCTAGTAAACTGCGGTTCGCTTGCAAAGCCTTCATGCCGTCGTGCAAAAAACCCTTTGCTAAGTTCTCCCCGGTGTCCGCTCCTGAACTTTGGGTGTTGATAATCGTCAGGCGAAACAAAACAAGATCCATTGCCAGCGGTCTTGTCGTTTTGCGGGCGGCGTTTTGTTCGGCCGCTACTGCGATACGTCGTTCGGCCAACGCCAGTAATTCGGCACCAGCAGTGTTTTCCGGTTCCCGGCTTAATAAGGCCTGTAAATGCCAACGGGCGTCGCTATATCTTTTGAGTGCAATATTCGCAATGCCGGCAAGCAAGCGACTTGGATGATGATTGGGTAGTACAGCAAGCGCTAGCAAACTGTTTCGCCTCATCGCCTTATAGTCTTTAGCGTCAAAATCGACGATAGCACGTAGGTATCGGGCGTTACCGTGCCGGGGTATCTGTAGCAAAACTCGATCCAAAAAAATTCTTGCCTCCGCATAGTTGCCCTTCGCCATCAACGTTTGGGCCAGACCGAGCTGTGCGCGAACATTGTCTGATGATTGGGCAAGCTGCCGGCGAAATGACACTTCTGCCTGCGACAAATCTCTGTCGCGAAATGCCGCTCCCGCCTGCAGGCTTAAAAGAAGCAGATTGTCCGGAGCAACTTTGATCGCTTTCAATAAGGATTCTTGAAATTTCTCCTCATCCTTGGCCGCTTCATAGGCTTGCACAAGTCCGACGGTTGCGTCGACATTAGTCGGATCAAGCGAAAGAGCCGTCTTGTAGGATCGGGCAGCGGTACGATAATCGCGTAAGGAATAAAGGGCTGCAGCTCTTAAGCTATGCGCTGTGCTGCGAATTGGTGCCGGCCAAGATTCGTTGATGATCAGTTTGTCGCGCACCTTGGTCGGCTGCTTGTTGCCGAGCCAAACCCGACCCAGGTCAAGCAATATGTTTGGATCGTCAGGCGACAAGTTGGCGGCGCGCAGCAACTCCTTTTCGCCATAATCATATTTCCCGATACGATAGTAAACTTGGCCCAGAAGGTGCCTTGCACGCGCGTTGTCGGGGTTTTTCTGCAGGAATCTTTTGAGTTCCACGATCGCACCGGTCGTATGTCCTTCGGCAACGAATTTCTCCGCCACTTCAAGTCGTCCGATTTTTTGCCCGTCATCGCAACCACCGATGATAAGTGTTGCGACCAAAGCTGGTCCAAGACCCCATCGGCTTACCCGGCGGCATGTCGGACATAGTTTTAATAGGCGTGTCGAGAAGGACATGAGCGGATTAACCGACGGCTCTCTTCCGCCAAGCAAAATAAACAAGGATCAGCAGTGCCATCAAAAATATGGCCAAACTTCCTGGTTCCGGCATGTCTATTGGGCTCCGGATCAATAACAGGTCGACCGTCGAAAAACGGGGCACCAGAGTATCCGGGTCCGGAATCGTCGAGTTTACCGTTGCTTCGTTCTCTTGAGCATGGGCGACGGCGATGATGCGAAAATCCTGCTGCGGATCAAGACTGCTGATCACCGAAACGCTTCCGACCACCAAGTCCGCCGCGAGAATTGTGCTCCTCGCATTGCTTTCGGTCATGCCAATGACGTTCGGTACCCGGATAAGATCTGAACCGCCACCGCTCGCTTCTGTGGTCGCCGGCAGGACAGAGGATGGGAATGGTGTAATTCCGCCCGTCGCCGGAGTGTTTGGTGAGCCCGTTGGATTATTTGACGGAACGTTTGTATCCCCGGAGGAGCCCGGCCCGGCCGCTGGTTCCAGCAGCACTTCCTGGCCTGTCACGTCGGCCAGAGCTATCATGATCAAGAGCTCCCGCGCCAGGGTGATCATGTTTGTTGTTGTTGTTATAGGCAAATTTGGATAGCCACCTGCCTGAACCGTCGTCTGTTCGCCGGTATCGAGGTCTACACAGTCGTTCACTTCCCTGGTAAATTTCGCCTTTTGAATGTCATTGACCTTGAATGGCTCGTCTGCAACGATGAAATGATCGCCTTCTGTCTCGGGCAGAACTTCCGCAACGCCTTCGCCGCGGCCTTCACCCTTTTCGACTTTAACGATCCTGCCTCTATCTTCGCTAACGGATCCGACCAGAATTTTGCCGACATCCCCGGTTCCGAAAACCGAAATTTGTGCCATGCACAAGCCGGTTCCCGTACGCCCTGACACATAATCTTCCAGAACCACCGAAATCTTCTGAATGTTTTCTTCTGTCGCGCCGGCGGGTCGATTGTTGTAATCAAGCATCCAGTTTGCCGCCGTGTCATAGGCAGTGCGTACCTCCGCAGGCAATTTAGTGCCGTTCAGGCGGTTGAGCTCCGCTACCACAAATATACTGGCGAGGCGGTCGAAAGGACTGTCACCGCTATTTTCTAGAATGTCTTGATAGGTGTAAGCCGTCTCGAAAAACGAGGACTTGATGCCTGCTTCCCCCAAGCGGTCCCAGGTATCGTCATATATCTCATCACCGATCGAACTGTGGGTCCGCCAGTAGGCCCCATCTAAGGTGCAGCCTTCGGGATCTGGTAAGTAGTCGAGCAACCGATAGGAACGCCGGATCTTTTCCCCGTCGCGGCGCGAGCAAACGGTAATCTTGCCGTTTGCGACGGCACATGTTGTCGTGCCGTCGATAGCAATGGTGCAGTCGATGGTTGTGACATCCGATAGGTTGCTGCCATCGGCGTCCGCTGCCGCATCTGCGTCAGATGCAAGAAACAACAGCACAGCTGAGAATAGCAAAGCGGACATCCGGATGCCGAATGAATAAGCTAGCCAAAACGGCGATATTGACCTTACGTAAGACAACTAATTTTCCTGTCGAATAACTAATATCTAATCTGGTGGAGCCAATACGTTAACCCCGTCAAATTTCTGCGCCTTTCGACTTTTACATGGTACCATTTGCATTCGTTGGTTGCACCCCCTCGGGCAAAAGTAACAGATTTCGCTATCAGCCGTAAGCAAAGAAGAAGGTAAAGACCTTCAATGTCGACGTTACTCAAATTGGTGTCTCATGGCGGCCCAGATGGTTGCAATCTGGAAAAAAGGACTGCTGTTGCTTTGTCTTTGGCCTCTGTTGTGGTTTGCTGCCTGATCAGCACCGTAGCGGCCGAAAACCTTGTTGTCTGCCTACCGGCAGACGTGGCTAATGTCGAGAACTGTCGCTTTCATCAACTGCAGGACGCGGTGAATGAGGCAAAGCCTGGGCAAACGGTTATTTTGGCACCGGGTATTTATCGTCAAGGCGCCTTCATAGATGTCCCGCGGTTGACTGTCCGTGGTATCGCAGGTGCACATCTAAAAGGCCATACCGTTGGTGAAAAGGCCGCCTTGGTTGTCCGGTCGCCCGACGTCACTATAGAAGGCATTGAATGTTCAGACATCAGAGTGAGGGATCGCAACGGTGCTTGTATCCGCGTGGAAGGCGACAATCTTACGGTGCGCAACGTCTATTTTCATGACAATGAGCAGGGGATCCTGACAGGGCCGGGCGGCGGCACCCTGCTGGTTGAACATTCACGCTTCGAGCGCAATGGACGGGACGGGCGTGCCCATGGCCTCTACATCAATCGCAATGTCGACACCTTCATATTTCGCAACAACGAAGTGTTTGCAACGAGGAACCAAGGGCATGGGGTAAAGAGCCGGGCCAAAACAACAATCATTGAGGATAATGTGATCGCCAGCCTGGACGGTAACGATAGTCGCGCAATCGATATTCCTAACGGCGGCGCGATAATGATCCGTCGTAATGTTCTGCAAAAAGGTCCAAACTCCGAAAACAATCAGATGATCGGGTTGGGGCAGGAAGGTCAATTGCATGTGATAACCAAAGCGACAATTGAAGATAATCTGATCATTTTCGACATTGATTTGCCTTGGATTGGCCGCGTGTTCGACGACTGGTTTGGAATTGCTGCCCGAACGGGTGTTGTCGTCGCCAGCAAGTCCGTGGCCGAAATTCGCATTCGCCGAAATGTCGTTGTCGGCGCCCGTAAAGACGCTTTGCAGGCTTACTCCGTTGATAACTCATTGCTGCGCAATCGTGACGCCGGCGACTTCCCACCCTATCCGGCTGTGAGTAAGTCGTTGTTGCGTTTGCCGGCGGCGCGCAATTGAAAGATGAAATAGCGACAGGCGGTTCGATAACAATGAAGCCCCTTGTAAGTGCTATCATTCCTGCCTTTAACGCCGGTGCGACGTTGGCCCGTGCAATCAAATCTGTGTTAGCACAGACCTACGAAGCCATGGAGATTATCGTGATCGACGATGGCAGCAGCGACAATACCGTCGATGTGGCCAACTCTTTCCGATCGAATGGGGTCAAGGTAATCCAGACCGAGTACCAAAGTGGCGCTGCCGCGACCCGTAACCTTGGTATTGAACATGCCCGCGGAGAGTTCATCGCTTTCGTCGACGCGGACGACGAGTGGCTGCCTGAAAAGACGGCAAAGCAGGTCGAGACCTTAAACGCCAATCCCAAAGCGGTCTTTGTCGCGTGTAAGGCAAAGTTTATTTCAGAACAACCACATACGCCCGAAACGGTGAACGAAGGTCGCCGGCCGGTCAAAGCGGACCTTCGCAGCATGTGCACATTAGTCTGCTACAGTTGGTAAAATCAGACATACCCGAGTTGGGAAAAAGGCTTGACCCATAACGCTCAGACCGCGCCCTTCTTGCGAAATAGGAAGGTACCGCGCAACAAGAAACAGTCGAGCACTTCAAAGCCCGCGCCAACCAATACGTTGAATACGCCTGGCACTGTGTTTTCCCCCCCGCGTTCAGGTCCCGCATCCACCGCAATGTATTCGACGTTACCAAGAGTTGTAAGCGCACCAGCAAGTACCTCAGGTTCCTTACCCTCGGCTTCGACTTTCAAAAGCCGAATTTTAGGGGGTACGCCGACTTCGTCGAAAAAAGAATCTAAAGTCGCAGTTTTCACAGTAATAACGTCATGGGAGTCGCTCGGTTCGAACAAGCTTGAATCGGCTTCCGCCGTGCTGAGATAGAATTCGGCAGTGCCGTTAGTATCGCTTACCGCTACGTCATATAGGTCCCCAACAGAAATGTTGTTTTGTATGGCCCGATACGCAGTTGGGTCAGGCTCGAACGCAATGTAATGTCCTCCTTGTTCATTAACCCACAGGCCTAGCTCTCCAATATTTGCACCAACATCAACGACCACATCGCCCGTGCGAATTAGATCGGTGGGCAATCTGTAGTCGCGCAGGATCCAGCTCTGACGGTGCTTTACTCCGCCTTGGTATAGTTCGAGGCGCTTGCGGTCTGAGACAAAAACACGATTTCCACTGTTAATGTCCTGCGCAAAATGAAGTTTCAGCTGATTGTCATAGCCAAAACTTACGTTTCCGTTGTCTGCTGAGCCACTACCTATATTTTGAGAGACAGTACGCTGAGGCATCCATTGGGATGGCAATAAATTTCGTTTTTCAAGAGATCTTCGATATTTTCTGAGTGTCTTTAACAGGGATTTTCTGTTCTTCTGAATTTCATCACTAACTTCACTAACAGTGTAGCCGGGTGGCTTCGGCTTACTGGAAACGGGCCATTCGTGGAATTCCGTCAGCTGGATATCGGCCAGTATGATATTCCGTTGTTTGTCGGGCAAGTGAGACAATGCAAGTGGTAATGAAAGCTGGTCACGGCGTGAGTAACGCAAAACATGGGCAAACCAGACTTCCATCGCATCAAGACATGAATGAGCATTGTGCCGCCGCGCGAGTACTCCTCCCCAGACAGGTTTTTCATTCAAGGTTTGCGCATGGTGCGTACGATACGCCTGCAATTGTTCAACAATTGTGTGCTGGTAGTCCAGCTTTGCCTCGGCCACGGCACTAAATTCGTCAGCGACAGTAGCGCGAAACGAATGAAAAAATCCGCCGAAAACCGCAGATTCATCGGGGATCAAGTAGTCCCAAAGCACAAACGGATCTTTACGCAAATGCACAGTGCTGTCGATGTAGATCGAGTTTGCATAGTCAGACAAATAGCGGTGTGGCCGTATTTTGGGCTCGCGCGAACTACGAATTGTATCACTTGGGATGAACGGTAGCACGTTTCGAACAATCCAACCGTTCGGTTTGAGCCCTTGCCGGTCAGTAAAGCATATATAGTCGACGCCGTCCTGGGGTCGTGTTGGTGTCAGGTCATAATCACCACCCATGACGACAGTATAAATTACAAGTGTCTTTTGCATATAACTTCCACTTTTGCGCGATAAGGCACTGGAAAATACTTGATGTCAACGTCTGCTCTGGAGCTGGTGTAATGCAGCACAAAGTCTGGCGGCGAACGGCAGCTTTGGGCCGGAAGCGGTCTCAATAGCAGTTTGATCGAGGACCTATTCGCTATAACGGTTGAAGCACATGTTTTTGAGAAACCGCACCCAGGCCGATAAGAACGTAAGCAATTTGCGTGAGATTTTGTCTTGCTGCTGAGCCAGATTTTCAAACGATCGAGTATGGCGCATCAGCCACGGACCGTGCCGCCAAGCAGTCCGCTCAACTGCCACTTTCCAAATATGCGAAGCGCAAATAAATACTTCATTTTGTGCGTCGAGGTTCAAACTTTGACGATCCAAGTAACATCCCAATTGCGCGTCCAAAATTGCCCCGAGTTTCAGGAGTTGCTTTTCGGATTCTGCCGAACGCTTCTCAACCAACACATGCCAGATCGCTTTGATTTCTTCTTCGCCAACGACGTTACTGCCTAGATATTGGTTATATCGCACGCGAAGGAAAGCACACCCGTTCGCAGTCATTTCGTCGTTCTTTAACTGGCTAGTGTTTGTTTCATGTTTCCGAAAGGCGCCGAGTACATCCGGCAACAGAACTAGTTCTCCGACTTCGCTTAATCGGCAATAGATTTCATAGTCTTCCGCGTATGGGAAAGAGTGGTTAAAGCGGATTCCCTGTTTATCTAAAGTACTTTTTCGGAAGCAAGTGGTGGAATGAGCAAATGGCGAGCTAGTGAATAGAAACCAAGGTAAGGCCGCCCTCGTGGGCAAAGGTAAGGGCGGCCAGGTGTTGCCGGACGAAGGAATGCGGTCGCTTCGACTGCCTACCATGACCACCTGCGGCTCGCGTTCGAGCAAATCGACCTCGATTTTTAGCCTGTTAGGATAGCTGATATCGTCGTGATCGTGGGAGGCGATGTATCTTCCCCGCGCCTGATCGATACCAATATTGCGGGATCGGCTTATCCCAAGATTCTGTTCATTTTCGATCAAGCGAACGCGTGGATCTTCGAACGATCTGACGACCCCAACAGTGTCGTCTGTTGATGAATCGTCAATGACCAGCAGTTCGAATTCCGGGAAAGTCTGGGCTAACACGCTGTTAATGGCGTCCGCGATATACTTCTCGCCATTGAAGGTCGTCATGACCACACTAACGACAGGATCACTCATTCCAAATCCTCACGCACCAACGCCAAACAACCAGAGGGTCGAACAATTCCAACGCCATGCTTTTGCCAAACACGCATTACTTTAGCACCCATTGCCTTGTTGTTGCACGCGATCGTGTAACTTTGTTTCTCTAAACTGGTCTATCTGGGCTTGGACAATGGGCCGGAGTTCGTCGCACGGGATCCGCAAGCATGGTTGATCAAGGTCGGTTTGAAGCCGATGCAGATCTATTCCGGCAGTCCCTGGGGGAATGGATACAATGAGAGGTTCAATGGAAAGCTACGGCGAGAGGTACTCAATGCGGAATGGTTCTCGACCGTCAAACAGGCACAAGTCGTCATCGGTGCCTGGATCAAACAATAGAATCATGTCCGACCACACCAATCGCTCAAAATGAGATCGCCGGTGCCGGAAACTCTACAACAAACTGGTACACAACTTTGGGACTATACAGTGGCACGTAAAATGGAACACTACCTTCTGATATTGTTCACACGTATGGTTCGAGAAAGTTGAACAGTGAGTTTGATACTAGTCTTGGTTTGGTTGATTGTCTGTTTTTGCGACAACTAGATACTGAAAATATTTCATATCGGTAATGTACTTGCCACCAAGAATCTGTAGCAACTGGAATTTCCAGCTCCACCAATTAGTTGGGTTTATTCCGCTGATTGATATGATCCTGTACCCTGATGACAAAAATGTGCGCTTTATGCTTTTCTCTGTAAAAAATCTGAGGTGTGTGTAATCCAGTATTCCACCGTCCTCGTATTTCCACTCCATTTCAATCAACAAATTCCTGATGTTACCAAAATATCGAACATTTGGTATTGAACATACGATTACTCCTTCCGGTGCCAAAAGGTCGTGGCATAGGTTTAACGGCGGTTCTGGATAAGGAAAATGTTCTAAGCTGTCATTGAAGGTGACCACATCGAATTTGCCCTGCGGGAGGTCGAGATCTGATGTAAACGGTGCAACCAAGACTTTATCGAGACGATCTTTGGCGATATCTGCCGCTTTTGCGATCGGTTCGACACCCCATACCTCGGTGTCGAGTTTTTCTTTGACTAACGCACCAAAGCCTCCAGTTCCACAACCGATATCGAGAAGTAACTTGCAGGTTTCTGGTATGAACGGAAGAATGTCGTAGCGTTCATTTTCGTAATAAGAATCTTTTTTTCCGTGATTGCGCAAAAGAGAATTCCCTATCGTCTTCCGATTGCTCTGTCAGACAATTCAATTGGCCTCCCGAGGATCAAAAAGTTTTTGGCTCGGCCGCAGTATTATAAGCACATTCAAATATTCTTTCGAATAGATTTGTATTTGCGTCTCAGTATTAGATCTGCGGACCATAGGGCTATTTGCCTGTTAAAAACGAAGGTCAAAGCGGAATAAACGAAGACCCCTATCGCTATCGATGCCGACAAACGCCAGATTGATGTTACATCGGCCAATAATGTTACGTTGGTGGTGTATACAGCAACATACATCACCGTAGCCGACAGCCCGCCGGGAATAATCTTTTTCATAACTTGTCGAAGGCTACAATTTAAAGCAGCAAGGCTTCGCTGCAGGTTGACTATCCAAGTCATCAAAACGGACAAAACTATTGCAATGCATACTCCTTGCAATCCCCAAAAACACCCTATCAAGATCGCTGGTAATTTCAGTGCTAATGAAGTTAGAACATTCCTTACCCCAATGTCTGGGCGATCAAGACCATTGACCAACGGTATAAGTAAATTGGTAAGGATCATGAAAGGGACAGCGAGGGTTACAAGCTGCAATACGATTGTTGCGTCGATCCATTTTTCGCCCAGAATCACGGACAGAAAGTCAGGGGCGATACTGGAAAACCCAAACATCAGTGGCATAAACACGAAACTGGTTAATTCCACACTTTTCAGATAGCTTCCCGATGCTTGCACGGTGTCTTTCTGCATGCGAGCATAAGCAGGAAATGCTACCTGGTTTAGTATCGCCATTGCTTTAGACATCGGTAATATCGCGAGATTGAATGCGACCGAGTAAACCCCTAAAGAGTGGCTACCAAGCAATTTACCTACGACTAGCAAGTCGATTTTTGTATCGGCATACCAAATCACATTTTGAAGGGTGACCTTTGCTCCGAACTGAAAAAAGCCTCCGAGCCCCGAAAACTGAAATTTCGGTACGAATCCTTGTCTACTTATCGACAAGACTCCGATCGACTTCACAACGGTACCTGTGATTTGCCCAACGACCAAAGACCAAACACCAAACCCTTTAATTGCCAAGTATAACGTAACTAGACTGCTCACCAACGTTGTAAAAAACTCAACTATAGACAACCCCTTGAATCTGATTTCTCTGCGCAACATAGCTGCCGGCGCTGCGGATAAGGCCAGGACTGGAAGCGTTATGGCCAAAGTCCGAATAATCGCTGCTAAATCCTCCTCACCGAACAAAGCTGCAACATATGGGGCTATAATCACTAAAATAAGGAACAAAAATAAATTAGAGGCCCAGGCAACTGCCGAGATTTGCCGAATGAGATCGTCGGTTACTTTCTTTGTTTGAATAAGTGCAGGGATGAATCCGAGCTGATTTACTACGGCAGCCATCCCGATCACTATGCCAGCCATCGCTATCAAGCCGTAATCCTGTGGACTAAGGATGCGGATGACGTACAGAGCAACCGCCCAACTTATGATTTGAACACTTAGTCGTGCGATGGCTAACCAGAATATGGCACTAAAAACCTGCGTCTGAATAGTCACGATGCATTCCCCGATTTATTACTCGGAACCGCCACCAATAATCTAATTTCAAGTCGCCTTGACCACCCCTGCCATTGGCCTCGCTTGTTCATTTTATCATTTTTCGTAATCGACGAACGAATTTTCGCGACTTAAGAGGACGAATAACATCATACAAAGACAAGTCCCCGAAAAGTGCACTCTTGAACAACATCGAAATTCCAAGCACCAAATTACCTTCGTAACATGCTGTTTTCCCTAGACGTGAGTAGCGATGCCCGAGAATCTTGGGCCGTTCACTGCGGCTCAGGACATTGCGCCTGTTTTTGACATGCCGGCAGATCATCTCTAGCACGATGGCTATGCTATCCCGGACATTTCTCTTTGAAAGGCTATCATGGGTATCGTACACGCAAACCAGTATTTCATCCAGAAAATCCACCTCGCCCGCGAACGCAAGGCGGATCCATAAGTCCCAATCTTCGGCAACTAAAAGCTTGGGATCGAATAGAGTATATATGGGCTAGTTATCTGGGACAGCCCCAATAATTTATTAGCGCAATTCTGTATATGACTGTGCATCATTTCGAGCTAATTACTGTGGGTTTCCAGCAAATACCGCCAGTTTCGCCAAATAACCGATGAAACTAATTTATTCGTATTTCCTAATAAATGTCCTGATTGCCACGCGCCCCGAAAGTAACTCGTTTCTTTATTCGCAAAAAGTTCTTTATGTTTCTGCGTGCCAGTTCCCCGATCTAATTTGGACAAATTTTTGTCGACCGCAGATCTGATTAATTCGATCAAAAGCAAATACCCGGGCGAGTGGATCGCTAAAGACTTGTTGTAAACGGGAAACCAGACATGAAGCGAATTTCGATTTCGCAAACCAAAGTGCGAAGCAACCCAGGTGTCTCCCGCATAGAGCGTCGACAATGATCCTGTGCAGTCTGCCTCGCTGCTGGCCCATAAGCGATAGAGCAAATCTGACGCGGCGGTGGCGGTCAGGACATCTTTGGTCCCGGTCGATCTGTACTGCTGTCTTTTTGCCGCGATAAGTTTGTCAAGATGGTGCTTGCCCAACGGTTCCTCAAATTCAAATCGTAGCGGGCCCAAATTCTTTATCAGATTCCGTTTGCGCCGTTCAGTTTCTTGCACAAAATGCTTTTGGCGCGCCGTAACGTCCGACCAATAGCTTTCCCACCCCATGCTAAGGTCGATGGCGTATCCCTGATCGATCGCATCGCCGACGAGACCATATTGTTCCTGTTCGGTCGGCATATGAGTGAAGAATATATAATTCAAACCGCACAATCTTAGCAGGTCAGTCGGCGCGATCACGGTGCCCTGGCGGGCGATGATACCGAACGCGTCTGTCATGTGTCCGCCGACCGGTTCGGCCCGCCCTATCAAGGCGTGAAATTTCGAGGCGAACTGAAACGGGAAAAAAGCGACGATGGTGTTATCCCGCTCGATGACTGCAATTTTGACGCCGGGCCTGACCTCGGAAACGCAGCGGATATAAGTGTAGGAAAAAAAAGGACTTTGCAGCACTTCGTCGGCCTCGCAGAAGGATGCCCAAAGCGTTCTTTCCGCTTTGGTCAATTCGGCCAACGCAACGACACGCACAACAAACCCGCTATCTGCCGATGTCATCAATCACGCTTTCGCCGAAGCGCACATACGGGCGCTTTTCCGCGGCCGCATCATCAGCCAGTTAGCTAGTTTGTGCGGCTCCAACGCGCCATATTGGTTTGTGGCGCCATGTTCGGAAATTGCAATGCGCCCCATGATGCTCGCATTGTCAAACCTGGGCAAAGTCCGGTTAAGGTACGCGCTGCTGGTGAATATATATTGGAAACCCTCGTCCGCCAAAGTGTTGGCAACCCGCTGATCTATGCGGCCGTGCGGTACTGAGACGGCACTCAACGCAACCGAGTTTTCACGATCCACAAGATCAACAAGCACCTTTCGCGAACGGTGTAGGTCTTCTGTCAAGCTAGGACCGCCCAGGGCGGTAAAAGGACGGTGCGAAGCCCCGTGGGACGCTATTTCCAGGCCCAACTCCTGCAAGTCGGCAAAGTCGCTTGAACGTAACATTTGTCGCTGATTCGGAATCCCGTCGGCAAGATCCGACAAGGCTTTTGTTCGCCCAGCATCATCGAGTTCGTGCAGGATCGAGAGGAGGTCAAGAAAGTCAGGTGCGTTATTGACCACTGCAGCGCTGTTCTTGCTGGGTCCAGGCCAATCCAGAATTCGTGCCACCTCTCCCAACCGTCCGTTTGATGCCGCAAACGCCAGCATGTCCTGCCACCATATCTCCTCCCTGCTTTCGACTGGATCGGTCGCAACGAAAACCAAAGCCGGCAGCCCCGCCTCCCGAAGGAGCGGTGCCGCGACCTGCAAGGTATCGGCCCAACCATCGTCAAACGTGATCAATAAGGCACATGGCGGCAGTGGTGCCCCTCTTTCACCGGCCTTTGCAAAATCCGATATTCCAATGACATTATAGTGTTTTCGAAAAAATCTTAGGCAATCTCGAAAGAATTGCTCGGAGACGGTGTATTCAGGGTCCGCTGTCGCCCATCTGCGATCCTCCGCCGGCAACACGCGATGAAACATCACGACCGTCAACGTGTTTCGGTTGACCAAACGGTGCCAAATCCCAAGAAGCTTGGTATGGTAAAGAAATCGCTTTATGCGGTCGCGCGGGTCCATAAAGTCATGTTAGCCGGTCCTGCGCCTGGACTTCAACGTATGAAAACCGAGAATGAACGATGCGGCTCGCTCTATTGCTCTTGATCACTGTCGGACTTCTGCCTTTGGGGTTCTTTTATCCCCATGTTGGTCTGCTGCTGTGGGGATGGGTGACAGTGATGCAGCCGCATCAGGAGATTTGGACACTTCCTTCTTGGCTTCAAATCAACTTGATCATCGCGGTAGCAACCGTTGGGTTCTGGCTCGTCTCGCGGGAGCCCAAACTGCCTAGAGCATCTGCGTTGCCCGTACTGCTGGTCCTACTGGGCCTCGTCATGGTTCTGTCCCAGTTATATTCGCTGCGGCCAGACTATTCTTGGACCTATTTCGATCGCCATGCTCGGGTTATGGTATTCGTCTTTCTTTGCCTGATCATGCTCAGAAGTCGTTCGCGGATACAGGCAATGATTTGGATTCTAGCTGTGTCGATCGGTTATTATGCTGTGTTGGGCGGCGGATTTACGGTACTGACTGGTGGGCGCTATCTGGTTCTTGGCCCGGCCAAATCGATGATCGCCGATAATAATCATCTAGGGTTGGCGTTGGTGACAATCATCCCAATGTTAAACTATCTGCGGATGACGTCGCGCGTAACCATCGTCCGCTACGCACTCGCCGGAACCACCATGCTTGCTATTTTTGCGGTCTTCGGTACACATTCCCGCGGTGGCTTGATTGCCTTCGCGGTGATGGCAGGGGCAATGCTTCTCAAGACTCGATTGAAATTGCGCGTTTCGCTCCTCTTCGGCGCCCTGACCCTCGTTGCTGTCACATTCATGCCGTCCACCTGGGAAAACAGGATGGAGACGATCGCCGGCTATGAAGAAGACTCGTCGTTTCAGGGCCGCGTCGATGCCTGGGTCATCGCCTACGAAGTCGCAAAGGCGCGCCCGTTGGTTGGTGCGGGAATGCGGGTACCTTATCTCCAAGATGCTGTTGACCCTTATCTCTCGAAAAGCCGCGACGCCCGCGCAGCGCACAGTATTTATTTCGAAACCCTAGGGTCTCTAGGGTTCACCGGGTTGATTTTGTTTCTTGGGATCATTTTTGTTACTTGGCGCGATTTACGCTGGATCGAGGCGCGGACGTCTCAAGCTGCTGAGCTTGGCTGGGCCAGGAATTTTGCGGCAATGACGCAAGTCAGTTTAGTCGCCTTCATGGTCGGCGGTGCCACCGTCTCTTTGGAATTCTGGGAAGGCTTTTGGTTATTGATTGTATTGACCAATTGCATAAGAGGTATCGTCGAGAAGGAGACTTCCGAAGTTTCGCAGTTTTCTTCGGTCGACACATCACCAACCGCGAACAAACGTGGGAAAGAGACAGCGGCATGAGCAATATGGTATTTCTAATCGCCGTTCTGATGATCGTCATCATCGTAGTTTGGAGCGTTTTGAATGACAAGGTTTTGGCGAATGACAGGACAAAATGGTTGTTGGCGATGAAAGACGAGGGCGGTTCGAACAAAAACAACGAGCCGGATCGTCCGTTTGGCGAAAGACGGCGGCGACCGAACCGAGAAGTTTAATCATTTTAGATGCCGTTTTCGGGTTGTAAAGCGCTTGACAAAACTATCCAGTTGAAAAAACTAGTATCACAACGCCCATGTTTTGTTGTGTAATAACGGCGAACGTTGTGAATAGAACGGATTGGGGCCAAAACATGAATCGTTTGTTGCAGTTGGTTGCCTGCGGTCTGGCCGCAGCGGCGCTGTCGGCTTGTGCGGGATCAACAAATCTGCCGCCAGCCCCTAAAGCATCGGCACCTGTGACGGAAGGGTATCTGATCGGGCCTGGCGATACGTTGCGGTTTTTTGTCTGGGCCAATCCGGGCTTGTCGGACACCGTGCCGGTGCGTCCGGACGGTCGCGTTTCAATTCCGCTTCTTGAAGATATTGTCGTCGCCAATAAGAGACCGACAGATCTGGCGCGTGAAGTTGAAAAAGAGTTGGTGAAATATGTCGAAGATCCATTGGTCACGGTTATCGTTACTAATTTTGTTGGATCGTTTCAGCAACAGGTTCGCGTGCTTGGCGAGGCGACTGAACCACAGGCAATTCCGTACCGCATCAATATGAGCCTGTTGGACGTCATGATCGAAGTCGGCGGTCTGACGGAATTTGCGGCGGGTAACCGTGCCCTTTTGGTCCGCACGATCGATGGCAACGAGACTCAGTATGCGGTCCGCTTGGACGACCTGATGCGAGACGGTGATATTTCGGCCAACGTTCCGATGTGGCCTGGGGACGTGCTGATCGTACCAGAAAGTTATTTCTAGTCGTCAATATTCGTAAGAAACGCTCAATCGCTATTGAATCAAACACCTGACAATAGAAAAAAAAGCGGAACCGTCTGGATCCTGCCCCAGTCAGTTGCATTGCATTGGCGGAGTTGGGACCCGGATGAAATCGTTGTGTTTAACGAAGGGTCCGGGCAAACTCATTTGCTCGACGCTTTTTCCGCTGAAGTGTTGAGGAAAATAGAAAACGCGCCTGTCGGTTTCGAGAATTTGAAGAGCGACTTTGTAAGACACCTTGGACAGTCGGAAGAAGACATCCATGACCGCTTGACGAGAACGTTTTCCGCGTTCGATCGCCTTGGTCTGGCCATGTCGGTTAAGAAATGAATATTGGGCAACTGCAACCTGTCGAGTTTGCGCGAATGCTGCACGCCGACGGCGTTGCCTTTGAGTGGGGTCCGTTTTCCACCCGGGTTATCACCGACCTGCCTGAACTGGCGGCGCCTCTATACACTCTTTATCGCGATTTTCCAATTTGGGAAGGTCAAATCTGTGACTTCAACGTGGATGTCCGCAAAAAACGCGGAGTATTCTGGTCGACCTCATCGGATGCCGAATTCTACAGAGAAGATATCCAACCCTTCGCGCCATTTGAGCGATCTTTGGCGCTTTGCATGTTTGAATGGGGATTGAACTGGTGTGTCTATTCTTCGGTGCATAAATACTTAATTCTCCACGCTGCCGTGGTTGCCAAAGACGATCGTGCGCTCCTGCTTTCCGGCCGCCCAGGGGCCGGAAAAAGTACATTGTGTGCCGCGTTGATTTGCTCGGGATGGCGTCTGTTGTCCGACGAGTTGGCGTTGATCGACCTTAATACATTAGAAATAATACCGCTTTGCCGACCGGTGTGCCTAAAAGAAGGTTCGATAAGCCACGTGCAAGACTTAGCTCCCCATGCTGTCTTCGGGCCCATCGTCGACGGGACGCATAAAGGCAAGGTCTCCCATATGCGCCCGCCGTCGGATAGTCTGCGCCGAATGTTTGACATCGCCACTCCGGCCTGGATCGTCCTGCCGAACTATGACGAAGATGTGAATTCGGATATGGTGCCCCTGTCAAAGGCGTCGGCCTTCTTTGAACTTGCTGATAATTCGTTCAATTATGAGATCCTCGGTAGACAGGGGTTTCAAACGCTGGCACGTGTCATCGAGCGAATTGGCTGCTATCGTCTAAATCACGCTAGCACGGGAGAAGGTTTAGCTGCCATCGAAGAAATAACAAAATGACCTCACTAATGTCGCTTCAACAGTCGAAAAGAGATACTAGTCAAAAATTATTGTTGGGAGTTTTCGTTGGCAGTCAAAAGCTTACGACGCTTGATGAGCGGCAGTGGGACATATTACTCACGCATGCTCGTTCCGCCAAGTTACTCGCGAGATTGGCAATCCAAGCAGAATGCGAGCAAGTTGAAACGTCGCTGCCGGCAAAAGTACGTGATCATTTGGATTGGGCCAGAAGATCATTCGAAAACAAAGTTAAGACGACCCACTGGGAGTTGAACTGCATCGACAGAGCGCTGGAGAATTTCGATGCACCAGTCATCCTCTTGAAAGGAGCGGCGTATTTGGCCGCTGGCTTGCCTGTGTCCCGAGGACGTGTTGCCACTGATGTTGATGTCATGGTGCCCCATGACGCCATACATGAGGCTGAATTGGCGTTTCTCGCTGCAGGGTGGGCCCATGACGAATACGACGAGTACGATGACCAGTTCTACCGGGAGTGGATGCATGAAATACCACCTCTATACCATACAATCAGACGGACTGTTCTGGACCTACATCATGCAATACTGCCGTTGACGTCGCATCTCCAAGTGAATTCGGACGCTTTGATTGCTGAAGCCATACCGTTACCTGGCTCGAGGTTTTTCACGCTGTCACAACGGGACATGATACTGCACAGCATCGTGCATCTATTTCAAGATGGCGAATTGAATGGCGATTTGCGGGATCTCATCGATATCTCGGATCTCTTGCGGGATTTTGGCCATCTAGACGGTTTTTGGCGTGCGCTATTTGACCGGGCGGTGGAGCTCGGCTTGAACCGGCCGTTTTATTATGCCCTACATTTCAATAAAATCATTCTGGGCGCCTCCTATCCGCCCTTTGCGGAAACGGAATTGAAAAGACTAAAACCGCCATTGCCATCACGTGCAATGATGGACTTCTGCGTTCCCAGATCGTTGCTCCCGTGTGGATATTCACGACCGAATTTCGCCCGTCGCCTAAGTATTTTTGTGCTTTACATGCGATCTCATTGGCTCCGCATGCCGGCCTTGTTATTGGCCCGACATTTGCTCACGAAAGCCGTTAAACGGAAACAGCAAGAAAAAGGCTGAATATTTAAGATTTTCAGCTGTATTTGCAACTCGCAATCAAATAGACGTGTAATACAGCTCCGGGGAGTATATGATACGTTTTGTTTGAGTTACAGATACTTAATCATTGAACTAATTGGCCGTTTGGCTCCAAGAACGCATATGAAATCGGAAGATGTGAAACGAGAAGTCGATGAAACGCGGCGCGCAATGATAGCGGCGATGGGCACCGCGCCGGTGATCATGACCTTGTTGCCAGGGCGCGCGCGCGCGGAATATCGCGGTGGCGAATATTTTGATGGCTCTTGCGCCGCACCTCCCGATCACGCCAATAGTGATGTCTGCGGTCAGGTCGATCCGGGTGGCGGCAATCCTTAATTGCCGTCAACAAACTGGCAATTTTACAGCAGTATTCAGGTCAGATCGCGTTTGGCACATTAGTTGACAGTTAGCCGCGATCTGGGTGGGGTGGTTAGCGGAAAAAAGTGTGAGTCGGTTGGTGACTAATTTTAGATAGTAATAAAACAGAGAGGGGAAAATGTTGAGAGTATTCGGGTTAATAATGGTTTTTATTGGCGTGGTCGTCAACAATATCGTCTACCTTCAAGACTTGATTCTCGGGCAGGGCCATATTTCTTTGGATGGCTGGCTAGCCTATTCCGGGATCATCGTAAGCGTCGGTTTTGTTATTGTCGGTTGTATTTTGATGTTGTGGCGGCAAAATGAAGCGAACTAGCCCGAAATTATCAATTTTGCGGTAACCTTGGGGCCCAAACAGACGTATGAACCAGACTTACTTGCAGCTGATTGAAATATTGAATGCTGTTTGGAAACGCCGTTGGAAAGCATTGGCGGTCGCTTGGGTTGTATGTCTGCTCGGCTGGCTTTTTGTTGTGTCGAAACCAGACTTCTACACCTCGTCAACGCGGATCTTTCTTGATACCGCAAGTGTCCTAAAACCTCTCCTAGAAGGTCTCGCGGTTGAACGGGATACCAAAATTGAACTTGAGGTTATGAAGCAGACACTGACGACTAGGGCCAATCTTGAAAAAGTCGCCCGAAAAACGGACCTCGATATATTTGCGACAACACCGGAGCAAATGGAGCGGCTTTTGGACGGGTTGAAGGGACGCACGACAGTCAACACTGAAGGGCCATTTCTGCTCGTCATCAGTTATCGCGATAACAATCCTGTTCGCGCACGCGACGTTGTTCAAGCAATTGGCGAGACGTTCATTGAGAGTAATCTTGGCGAAAATCGCGCGGAGATTGAGGATGCGCAGGTATTTTTGGACCGGCAAATCGCAGAATACGAACGGGCCTTGAGAGTATCGGAAGAACGGCTGGCGAAGTTCAAAGAAGAAGAATTGAGTACATTGCCGGACCAGCAGAACTATTTTTTCCGTCTCGAACAAATGCGCGCCGAATTATCCGAGACAGAATCTGATCTCCAGCTAGCCAGAGCGCAGCGCGGTCGACTTTTAAAACAGGTCGAGCAAGCGCCGGTGTCGGAACGTGCAATTGAAATCGTCAAAGCCGAGCAAGAACTGAAGAAAATGCTAACTAGATTTACACAGCAACACCCAGATGTGCTCGCTCAGAAACGAAAAATTGCGCTGTTGCGTGAAGAAGGCAATGTTTCACCGTCGGAAGAGGCGCGAGTCAGAAGGGCGTTGGCCGGTGAGGACAGCGTTTCTCGGAAAAATTACAACGAGGCTCGGCTAAAGTTAGGTGAAGTCGAGACTTTGCTCGCCGGCCATTCAGAACGGGTTCGGCGTCTCCGAAGTCGTATTGAGAAGTTGAGGGCGTCGGCGGCGAGAGTACCTGAAGTTGAGGCTCAATTGGCTCGCCTTGATCGGGATTACGATATTCTCAAAAAGAAGCATGCGGAGTTCATTTCCCGGCGCGAACAAGCAAAGATATCAAAAGAAAGGGAAGTAGGTGCGGAAAGAGTGCGGTATGAAATTGTTGATCCGCCAAGAATTCCGGCGATCGCGGATGGGCCATCGCGCAGCGTCATGATGTCGTTGGTTCTGGCAATCGCCCTTGCGTCCGGCATCGGCATTGCAATTCTGTTGTCCTACATTAACAACTCGTTCGCTGACCCGGTCCAGCTGCGGCAAGTCTTCGGCATGAATGTTCTTGGCACAGTTTCGAAAATCCATTCCTTAACTCAGCAAACATGGCAATTGGCGAAATTTTCTGCTTTCGTTGCAAGTACACTAACCCTATTTGGTGTCTATGCAGTGATGATGTTGATGGAAACGCGCCTCGGTTGGAAGAATGTCTTTCCAGTCAATTATTTCGAGGGCATATACAACAGTGCGATGTCACTTCTGGACATGGTATGACTTGGATGAGATGTGAACGCGACGATCACTCGACTTAGAAAGCTGGATATGAGCGAAAGCAGCGATAGATCCATATCGACAATCGAACGAGCGGCGCGAAAGTTGGCGCAAGATCGGGTTGAGTCGATACCTCAGCAGGCCAAAGATTTCACGGCTTCGGCTGACGATTGGATTTCGCCGGCACAGATTACAGCTCGCCCGCCGGTGGAAAACGAGCCGCGCTTTTCGAAGCCGTCGACACCAAAGCCGAGAGATGAAGCGCCGGTCAATCAGGTGAATTTGGATCTGGCCCTTTTGTCGAGGGCGGGCATTTACTCACCTGAGCAAAAAGCTAATCGGACAACCGAGGAATTTAGATTGATCAAGCATGCGGTATTGGCGCGCATACAGGGAGCAGAAGTCAAAGACCGTAGGAATGCCAATGTTGTTATGGTTACAAGCACGTTGGAAGCGGAAGGGAAATCGTTTGTTGCCGCCAATTTGGCGATGAGTATTGCTGCTGAAAGGGATAAATCGGTAATCCTAGTTGACGCTGACCCTTCACGATCGGCTGTCGCCAAGACTTTCTCGATTGCTTCGCAAACCGGGCTACTCGACGTTCTGGAAAATCTCGCCGAATTGCCGGACGTTATTTTGACGACGAATATTCCTGGCTTGTCCCTCATTCCGGCAGGACCCAAACGCCCGTTGAGCGCGGAACTATATGCAAGCGAACGGGCGGTTGGATTTCTTGAACAATTGGTTGCGCGATATCCGACGAGTATCGTTGTCTTCGATGCGCCACCGATTTTAGCGACCGGCGAGCCAAGTGCACTTGCTCAACATGTCGGTCAGATCGTGTTTGTCGTCGAGGCAGAAAGAACCGGACAGGCGGCTATAGTCGAAGCATTAAATCTGGTGAATAGTTGCCCAAACATTGGTTTTGTGTTGAACAAAGCGAAATTCAGGTTCGGTTCCGTGCGCTTCGGGGCCTATTATGATAACTACTATGCGCGCTGATGGGTCAGTAATTAGACAACGGCTTCTAACGGATGAGACCAATAGGACCTGATGCAACATGTACACTGAATTCTTTGGTCTTAAAGCATTACCATTTCAGTTGGCACCGAACGCCCGTTTTTTCTTCGACAGCCAGGTACATGCTGGAGGTTTGTCATACCTGACATTCGGGTTGGATAAAGGCGATGGCTTTATTGTCGTGACCGGCGAAGTAGGAACAGGAAAGTCAATATTAATTGATCGACTGTTGTCAACGCTGGATCTCAACAAATACAAAGTAAGTCAAATTGTCTCGACGCAATTATCCCCAGACGATTTATTAAAGCTTATCGCGCGCGGTTTTGGCATTGCAGGCGAGGGGTTGTCCAAAGCGGCTTTGCTCGAACGTTTGGAAGGAGCATTGCAGGAATTGAGGCGGACCGGTGTGCGAGCATTGGTGGTCGTTGATGAGGTGCAAAACCTTTCATTGCCGGCGCTGGAAGAACTAAGAATGCTGTCCAATCTTCATATCGATAATGTTCCACTTGTGCAGTCTTTTCTCGTTGGACAAACGCAATTCCGTAACATGTTAGAGCAAGGCGAACTTGAACAATTGCGGCAGCGGATGGTGGCCACTTACCGGCTTAGACCTCTGGCTGCGGAAGAAATCCAGAGTTACATAGAACACAGACTGACCTGCGCGGGTTGGCGTGGCGACACTAACATCGAAAAAGGGACGTATAATCTAGTTTATCACGCAACAGGAGGTTTGCCGCGCCGCATCAATCTTTTGATGGATAGGCTGCTTCTATTTGCGTATTTGGAAAATAGCAGGGAAGTAAGGTCCGAATTCGCAGAACAGGTTATCGCCGAACTTCAGGCTGAAGGCTTGTTCCCAACGGTTCGATCGATATTGGCGTAACAACGGTATTATCATGACACCTCGCATCAATGACCGGCCGGGCGATAACGTGGTGATTGTCAACGCGCTAAGTGTCGATGTTGAAGATTATTTTCATGTCTCGGCTTTTTCCTCACGCATCGAGAAAAGGGACTGGTCGGGCTGTGAACAACGGTTGGAAGGCTCGATGGCAAAGGTTCTGGGGCTTTTGGATGAACACGGAACCAAAGCAACGTTTTTCGTGTTGGGCTGGGTGGCCAAACATTATCCTGCCATCGTTAGTTCGATCGCCGCCGCCGGCCATGAAGTCGCAAGCCATGGGTGGGCTCATATTAGGGTCACTGCGCAAACACCGGACGAATTCGCACAAGATATCCGGCTTACAAAAAAGACGTTGCAGGATATTATCGGCATAGAAGTCAAAGGCTATCGTGCTGCCAGTTTCTCCTTTACCGAAGAAGTCAATTGGGCCTTCGACGTTCTTTGCGAGGAAGGATATCGATACAGTTCCAGCATCTACCCAATCTCTCATGATCACTACGGTTTGCCCAATGCACCCAGGTTCGCATTCCGTACCGGCCAACGGAACGATTTTTTAGAAATCCCGGTGACTTCAATCAATGCTTTCGGTAGAAATTTGCCATGCGGCGGAGGGGGTTACTTTAGACTGTCGCCCTACATCTTTTCCCGCTGGGCATTGCGGAATGTTAATAAGCAAGAAAAAATGCCTTGCATGTTTTATTTCCATCCTTGGGAACTCGATCCGGAACAGCCGCGGATCAGAGGATTGACGGCCAAGACGCGGTTTCGTCATTACTTAAACCTGTCTCGTGAAGAGGGTCGGCTTCGCCGGTTGCTCCGTGATTTTGAATGGGACCGCATCGATCGCGTTCATCACGAAAAACTACAGAACATATCAGCGGCGGCACCGTGACTGGCGCTCGGATCCAATATCTTGATGAGGCGCAGTATGTGAACTGGGATAAGTTCGTAGACGCCGTCCCGGGCGCAACGTTTTTCCATCGCGCCGGATGGAAAAATGTAATTGAACGCAGTTTTGATCATGCCTGTTATTACCTTTACGTAGAAAAAGCTGGCGCCATCATGGGGATATTGCCGCTGGTGCATATCGATAGCCGGATTTTCGGAAATGCGCTGGTGTCGACGGGTTTCTGTGTCGCTGGTGGCCCGGTTGCCGAAGATCAGATAACGACGGCGATGCTCGACTGCGAGGCGATGGAGCTCGCGCAAAGATTGGGCGTTGGTTATTTGGAGTATCGCACTGAACACAAGCCCGATACAGATTGGTTGGTGAAAAGCGATCTTTACGCCGGATTCTGCAAACCGCTTTCGGGGAACACCGATAAGGACTTTGCAGATGTGCCAAGAAAGCGACGGGCCATGCTCCGTAAGGCCATAAGCAGCGGAATGACAAGCGATTTCAATAGGGACGTTTGCGAATTCTACAAGCTGTACGCCGAAAGCGTACGCAATCTAGGTACACCCGCGTACACCGTCCGTTATTTCCAAAACCTTGTTGATGAGTTTCCCGACGACTGCACTATTCTGACAGCTCGTATGAATGACCAGGCAGTAAGCAGCGTATTGAGTTTCTATTTCCGTGACAATGTTCTCCCCTATTTTGCCGGTGCAAAGCGGCGTGCCCGGCATGCAGCAGCTAACGATTTCATGTATTGGGAACTTATGCGCCGTTCCAGCGAACAAGGGATTAAGTATTTTGATTTTGGTCGCAGCAAAACTGGGACTGGGGCCTATGCCTACAAATTGATCTGGGGCTTCAAAGCCGAGCCGCTGAGCTATAGCTATCGATTGTTCCAGTCGAAAAACTTTCCGGAGTTCAATCCGACGAACCCGAAATATCGTTTGGCAATTGCGACCTGGAAGCGTCTACCTTTGCCAGTGGCGAATTTTTTTGGGCCATTTATTGCCCGCGACTTAGGATGACGACGTTGGACGAAATCCTCTTTCTGGCACATCGGATTCCTTATCCTCCCAACAAGGGTGACAAGATTAGATCTTACAATATCATGCGCGTTCTTTCTCAGCGTTACCGCGTCCATCTCGGTTGCTTCATTGATGATCCCGAGGATCAGGCGTTTATTCAAGTTGTGAAAGATTATTGTGATGAGACCCATTTTGCAGAACTTAACAAAGTGCAAATCCTCTGGCGTTCTCTGCTCGGCATGTTGAAGGGCGACCCCTTATCTGTAGCAGCTTACAATGACCGATCAATGCATTCCTGGGTTCGCTCGCTTGTCAAACGACGTGAGATCGATCGGATATTAGTTGTCTCTTCCTGCATGGCGCAGTTTGTCGACAACATTGAATTGTTGAAGTTTAAACCCATCATCGATTTCGTCGATGTCGATTCCGGTAAATGGCGATTACGTTCCCAACGTAACCGATGGCCCTTGCAATATCTTTTCAGACGGGAAGCGAATAAACTGCAGGCACACGACCGCGCCGTTGCGGAGCGTTTTGAGCACGCCTTGTTCGTGGCAGAAACCGAAGCAACATTGTTCAGACATTTGTCCCCGGAAACCGTCCACAAGACCCATGTAGTGCCGAATGGCCTGGACGTTGGCTATTTCTCGCCGGAAGCGAAGTACCCGGATCCCTTTGATGGTAGGCCGACGGTTGTGTTTTGTGGCGCGTTGAACTATTGGCCGAACGAAGATGCCGTTGTTTGGTTCGCTCACAAAGTCTTACCGGCGCTCAAAAAAGATGCTGTCAACATAGATTTCGCCGCCGTCGGACGGGAGCCTAGCCGGCGTGTTTTGGGCCTCGAAAAAATCGAAGGCTTGAATATTATCGGTACGGTCCCAGACGTCCGGCCATATCTTGCCAATGCGTCAATAATTGTAGTCCCCTTGCAAGACAGTCCAGGCGTCGCGAACAAAGTGCTGGAAGGTATGGCAATGGAAAAACCTGTGGTCGCAACGACGAAGGCAATGACCGGACTAAAACTCAAACCGGGCCGCGAGATCATTATTGCCGACGAGCCCGAAACATTCGCGACCGCTATCGCAGATATCCTGAACGGGGAAATAGATGGTCAAACGCTCGGTCGGAAGGCGCGGCATCGCATTCTGGCCGACTTCGACTGGGGCAAGGCCTTAGACCAGTTGCCGCGCCTAATTGACGATAGATGAACTTGCTCGGTGATGCACAACGGCCATCACTTGCGTCACATCTTTTATGTTTCGGAATTGGCGGATATTGCGAAATTCCAGAAATATGGCGTTAAAAGAAAAATCCTGAAGATGTCCTAAAGATATTGTCTGGAATGTAGGATACTGCGGACAAATTTCGGCGATGCATGGCGGTCGGAAATCATATATTGTTCGAACTTATGAGTGTTGACACCGCAGGTCGTCGATTGCCGTCGGTTAAAATTTGGCTTTTGCCGGGTATCATATGGATTTTCCTGATGGCCGCGACGCTTCTGATTTTTTCAGACGTTGGTGCCGCACTGATCAGAATCTGGTCAACGTCTCCCAGTTTTGAGCATGGCTATGTCGTTGTCGCTATTGCATTGGCCTTGATCTACTTTCGGCGCGCCGACGTTTTGGTGTTGTCGCCCCGCCCGACATTTGCCGGTTTGATCGCGCTCATGGTGTTGGCGGTTTTAATGGTGGCAGCGAAAGCCGCCTCAGTACTGGTACTTCAACAATTCATTCTTATCGCGACCATCCAAGCATTTACGCTGACTATTTTCGGTTGGCGAATAGTACGGCACATTCTTTTTCCGTTCGCGTATCTTTATTTCGCTGTACCGTTCGGTGAGGTGTTGATTGCGCCGTTGCAAGATCTTGCGGCACTGTTGGTTGTCCTGTTCCTAAATATTGTCGATGTCAGCGCCATCATGGACGGTTATCTCATTCGACTTCCGGCAACAGATTACAGGATTGCAGAGGCTTGCGCCGGGTTGCGGTTTTTCATTGTTGGGCTTGCGGTCAGTCTTTTAGCCGCAAATTTGCTGATGCGATCTTGGTGGCGTCGATTGGCTTTTCTTGCGTTGGCGTTTTGCGTCCCTGTTCTCGCGAATGCTTTGCGTGCCGCCAGCGTGATTTATTTAGAACAAAAGGGTTTGTTCGATGCTGAAACCTTGTTTGGCCACCTCAGCTACGGTTTGGGCTTCACAAGTGTGGTGTTGGCCGTTCTCATCGCAATGGCTTATTTTATGCGTGATCGAGAATTGGCGACTGTGCAAAGCGAACCCAATCTCAGGCCGACTGAGTTCTCCCACACTTCGCCGACACGCTTTATTCTGACGGCCTGTTTGGCCATTAACGTTATACTTGTACCACATTATTGGCCCGGACTGATCAAGCACCCTCAAGAAGTAAGTTTTGTGCTGGCTGAGCCAAGTTTGGGAAAAAATTGGCATTTGCTTGAAAAACCAGTCGACAATTGGTACCCGACTGCGATCGACGCAGACACGGAACTTCGTCGCAGTTACGTGAACGGCGACAAAGATATTTCCATTTATATCGCGTTTTTTAACACCGACCGGCAGGGCGCTGAAGCTGTCAGCGATCGTCATCAGATAGTGGAGAACAACGGTTGGCTGGAAGCCGGACGCAGACCGCTGGAGTTAGAGGTCGGAGGCGACATACTATTCATCAATGCCAGTAAAATAAAAATGGGTGGCAGCACCAGGTTGGTTCTGTTGCTTTACTGGATCGACAGCAATATCGTCGGCAATCCATTTATCGCCAAATATATGCAAGCAAAACAGGCGATTTTTGGCGGACAACCGCAAACTGCAGTAATTGCTTTGTCAGCAACATATAGTGAGGATGCAGCCACCGCAGCACATCTTTTGCGACAGTATGTTTCTACATCAACGTTGATTTCGCTGATTCAAGAATGAAAAATCATAGAGATTCCGATGTAGAAATGTAGTAAGAAAAGAAAACAATTCAATTTTCTGTTGCTTGATGTTTGACACATAACGCCAATATGATGTCAAAACTTGTTGAGTGGGAATTCTGGTGCTCCGCACGTATCCGAGTTCCAACAACCGTCTCTCGGTTCGATATTGACATGGGCGTTGTTGCCGATTCCGCCCAGTGGAATGGTGTTCATGATAGACAAGGCGTAGAGGTTCTGCTTGATAAGATTATTCCAGATCGACACGCCTGTCAGTATTACACTCCTCGCTTTTTTTGAAAGCGTCTTGTTGCTGCTTGCCTTCTACATCGGTTTGTACACGAGCTGGGTAGACGTTGATTTTACAATGTCGGATTTGCTCGCGAACGTGCCAAAAGCGTTACTATTCTGGGCCGTCATATTCTCTTGGATGTTCGTTTTCGGCCTCTATCGAAAAGACTCGGTGACCAGTGGTACAATCTTTGTTCCGCGCTTAATAGTCTCTTTTGTTGTGTCCTACTCTGTCCTTGCGCTTCTGTTTTATTCTTTTCCATTGTTAGTTATTTGGCGGGCAATTATGGTCGTCGCCGTACCTATTGCATTTGTTTCTCTCATTGTTTTGCGCCGCTTTTTAAAGGATGCCTTGAACTCCGATGTTTTGAAACGTCGTGTTGTCGTTTTGGGTTGCGGCGAACAAGCTTTGCGAATCTATGAGTTGCAAGGCAAAGAATTCGCAAGTTTTTATTGCGTTGGTTTTATCCCGATTTTCGGCGAAGAAACTAAGCTTCCACATGACCTTGAATTTTTGTCAGAAAACAATTTTGTTGCCGATTTGCAAGCTCACGGCGCGGAGATCTTGGTTATTGCGACCGAAAATCACACCGAATTTCCGACACGGGAGCTAGTCGAAAGCAGGTTGAAGGGAATTCGAATACTAAATTATCAGTCCTTTTATTCCAAGGAAACAGGTCGAGTGGACCTAGATTATCTTCGCCCAGGTTGGTTTTTCGTCGAACAGGGTTTCCAAACGAATGCCATCCATCGCGGGCTAAAACGAGCAAGCGATCTAATTATGGGTCTATTGATCGCGTTTTGTTTCATGCCAGTTTTTGTTTTGATTTCGCTCGCCATCCTTCTGGAAGACCGGGGGCCGGTAGTTTATCGACAACGACGCGTCGGGCTGTCGGGAAAACCGTTTGAAATGCTAAAGTTTAGAAGTATGTGTTTGGATGCAGAAGCAGATGGTGAACCGATTTGGTCCAATGGCGATGACCCGCGAGTGACCACAGTGGGTAAAATTATCCGTCATTTGCGCTTCGATGAACTGCCGCAGGTCTGGAATATTCTGCGCGGCGACATGAGTTTCGTCGGCCCACGCCCAGAGCGACCGCAGTTTGTCAGTCAGATCAGCAGGGGTCATCCTTATTTCCCAGACCGCCATGCCGTCAAACCGGGCCTGACCGGATGGGCGCAGGTCAATTTTCCATATGCGAGTTCAGAAGCAGATGCGGCCAGAAAACTGGAACTTGACCTTTACTACGTCAAATACGGCAACATCCTGATGGATATTGTTATTATATTGCAGACAGCACGGGTCATGCTGTGGCCGAGTTCGGCTCGATAAATTATCAGGATGGCGCGTTGTCTCTCCAACCTACCATTCCAAGCTGTTAACGAAGTTAAATTGAAATGAGGGGCGGTTGCGTTGTCGGCAAAAAAATTAAGGATCCTCTTTCACCATCGTATAGGCTCTCGCGATGGCCAAGCGGTACACTTTGCACAGATGGTCAACGCGTTCCGTACAATCGGTTGTGATGTAAATATTGTCGGTCCGCCGGTGTTGGACAGACTTAACAGCGGCGACACGCATGGGCTCGTACGGGTTTTAAAGCGATACATGCCACGGGTGGCATATGAATGGCTCGAAATCATCCATAACATACCAGACTTTATTGTTCTGCTGATAGTTTGGCGCAAGTATCGCCCCGATTTTGTCTACGAGAGATTTAGCCTCTTTCAGGTCAGCGGCGTTTGGCTGCGAAGAATTTCAGGTATACCGCTGATCCTGGAAGTTAATTCTCCCTTGTTCCTCGAGCGCTGCAGAGTGGATGGGTTGCGATCCAAGCGATTGGCCGCATTTTGCGAGAACTACATCCTACAATCGGCAGACCGGCTCTTGCCGGTTAGTGAGGTGTTAGCGGAAATGCTCTCTCAAGTGGGTGTCGGCAAAAATAAGGTCGAAGTCGTTCATAACGGTATCAATTCGACCCAATTTGCCGGTCATGATTCTTCAAACGAGGCGAAAACAGCACTGGGCCTTGAGGGCTTCACAGTTATTGGTTTTGCTGGGTTCGTGCGCGATTGGCACCGCCTTGAAACTGTTCTGGAGTTACTTGGTGAGGGCACGATCTCGCGCGGTCTTCATTTCCTCGTCGTCGGCGATGGACCAGGTGTTGTGTCTCTAAAACAGCGTGCTGATGTTATGGGTGTGTCGAAGCAATTGACGATAACGGGCGCGGTCGCTCATGTTGATTTGGCGAAGTATCTGGCGGCCTTCGACGTGGCACTACAACCAGGCGCGACCGAATATGCGTCGCCGCTCAAACTGTTTGAATATATGGCGATGAAGAGAAGTATCGTGGCGCCTGATCAGCCAAATATTCGCGAGATTTTAGTCGACAAGGTTTCTGCTCTTCTGTTTGACCCAAATGATCCACAATCCTTTAAGTGCCAAGTACTAAACCTGTGTCGGAACGCTGATTTGCGACGTCAAATGGGATGCGCTGCCTATGAACGCCTCCATGAAAAGAAATTCTTCTGGGAAGAAAACGCCAAGCGGGTACAATTCTACGTAATGGAAAATTTCGCTAGGCGTTCAATGTTTATCGGTGAAATATTGAAGCCTTGAGCGGAAAAACACCGGAGACATCCTTGATGTCCTTGCAATTTTAGGCGCAGTGGACTGAACTTATCGGACGACGGGCACTTTGCTTTGTGAGATTGACCGTTCGGCCCCGCGGCCAAAACGGCAAAGCATCTGAAACAAGAATGCTACGGAGCGACGGACATGCGGCGTTACGTTATCTACGCGTTCCCTTTCGTGATTTTTGTCGCGATGTTGGCATTCCGTGTCTGGGATCCGGTTGCGCTTCAACAGCTGCGGTTCGTTGTGTTTGACGCATATCAGCGGACGGAGCCGCGCGTCTATGATGCGCGCATGCCGGTGAAAATAGTCGATATCGACAACGCGTCTTTGGCAAAATTTGGGCAGTGGCCTTGGCCGCGCACAATCATGGCGAAGATCGTGGAAAGATTGGGTCAATCCGGAGCCGTCGCCATTGCCTTCGACATGGTTTTTGCGGAGTCGGATAGAACCTCGCCCGAGCAGGTCATTCAGTTGTGGCCGGCAACGAAGGAAGTCCTAGCACTTCGTGACGGCGAGACAGATTTACCGGTCCATGATGAGATATTTGCGGAAACCATTGGTGAATCGCCCGTAATCACCGGATTCGTGTTGGCACAAGACGCAGTGGGAAACATAAGCAACAGTTCGCATTCGACCGAAACCGGAAAGAAAATGGTCTGGCGGTTGAGTGATTCCAGTCACAAATTGGCGCCGCAATTTGGTCTCCCGATGGAAAGAGCCACTTTCGCGACCGCCGGCGATGACCCACGGCCATTTATCCCCGAGTTTCGCAGCGCAATATTAAACCTGCCGATCATCGAACAGCGTGGGACCGGGAACGCTGCCCTGAACTACACACCTGAAATCGACCAGATTATTCGTCGCGTGCCCTTGGTTTTACGCGTCAGGGATGCGTTATATCCCACTCTTGCTGCCGAGGCCTTGCGCGTGGCGCAAGGGGCCGTTACCAACTTTATCAAATCTTCCGGTGCGAGTGACGTTGAGTCGTTCGGCGAACAAACCGGTGTGCACAGCATTCGTATCGGAGAGTTCGTGATCCCGACTGATGCGAACGGCCGCATGTGGGGACGTTTCACCAAGCACGAACCAGCACGCTATATACCAGCTTGGAAAGTTCTGTTGGAAGACTTCGATTCCTCTCAAGTCGAAGGACAGATTGTTTTCGTCGGGACGAGTGCGCCCGGATTATACGATATTCGCGCCACGCCGTTGGACGCGACAATTCCCGGCGTCGAAGTTCAAGCACAAGTCCTCGAGCAAATCCTAGCGGGCGATTTCCTTAACCGCCCAAGTTACGCAGACGCGGTCGAATTGTTTTATATGATAGTGCTGGGTGGATTTCTAATCTTGTTTTTACGCCGAGTCGGCGCCATTGCCGGTATGGTCATCGGTGTCTTGGCCTCGGTGATTGTTGTTTACGGTTCTTGGTTTGCCTTCAAAGAATACGGTTGGTTGTTCGATCCGCTGGTACCGACGTTGATGGTCATGGTTATCTATATCGTCGTGGAAGGCCTTTCGTTCATGCAAACGGAGGCCGAACGTCAACAAGTGCGTTCGGCCTTCAAGCATTACTTATCACCGGAATTGGTTGATCAATTGGCTGCCAATCCGGCCGGGCTGAGTTTGGGTGGTGAAAGTCGTGAGATGACCGTGATGTTTTGCGATCTTCGCGGATTCACTTCCATATCCGAGCATTTTCGCGAAGATCCGCAAGGACTGACGACCCTACTCAATAGGTTTTTGACGCCGATGACTGAAATTATCTTGAATAATAAAGGCACGATCGACAAGTACATTGGCGACGCAATAATGGCGTTTTGGAATGCGCCGCTGGAGGACAAAAACCATGCAGACCACGCCTGTCAGGCGGTTCTGGAAATGTACAATAATTTGGAAAATTTGAATGCAGAACTGCTAAGTGGAGACAACCCTGAAGATAACGATGCTGGCGCTGAATCATCGGCGGAACTTGCTAATAACGATCCACTGTATGAGTTACGCCGGATCGCAGAGCAAGGACGGGCTAAAGCCCAACACCGTCTAGGCAAGCACTACCGTGACGGTACTGAAGTGCCAGTGGACAACGTTGCGGCCGACTTTTGGTTCGAACGATCGGCCAAGCAAGGCTACGCGCCAGCACAACGAAACCATGGTTTGCATCTACTGAATAAGGACGCGCTGTCACGGGAAAATATGACGGAAGGTGTCTTCTGGCTTTCGTTGGCTTCCGGTCAAGGCGCAGGCGGTGCTGATGACGAGCTTGAGGAATACAAGCAGAAACTTGACCGAGACGACTTGTTCGATACCGAGGAGCGGGTGGCGGCCTGGCGGCCTGAGACGGAAGGATTGTCGGCACTGCAATTGGATATTGGCATAGGCGTAAATTCCGGCACATGCCTTGTAGGCAACTTAGGGTCCGAGCAACGCTTTGACTATTCCGTCCTGGGTGACACGGTGAACCTGGCGTCCCGATTGGAAGGTCAGACGAAAAATTATGGCGTTCCCATTATCATTAGCGAACAAACGCGGGAGTTAGCTCCCGACTATGCAGCCTTGGAAGTTGATCTGATCGCCGTCAAGGGAAGACGACAGGCGACCCGTATTTATGCCCTTTTGGGTATGCCCGAATTTGCGCAGAGTGAGAAATTCCAGAAACTGTCAGCGCTGCACCAAAAATTTCTCACCCATTATCGAGCGCAAGATTGGGACGGGGCACGGACCAATATTGTTCAGTGCCGTGAATTGGACGAAAGTCTTGCGGATCTTTACGATTTGTTCGAAAGCCGTATCGACAATCTCGAAAGTAACCCGCCAGGCCAGTCCTGGAGGGGTGTATATATTGCGCTAACAAAATAGCGCCAAGTTGCGGTGTAATATAGACACCGACCAGAGCGCCTGGGTCCAATTTTTCCGTAATGTGAATTCAATAAATGCGTGGAAGGTTAGGTAACTGATCTGCTGACCTGAAGTTGGACCAATCTGAGTGAGAAAATTCACAGTCAAGTTTTGGTATCTAAAGTGAAGATTTTCTGATGAAAAAGACGAAGTTCACCGTGAGCCAGTGACATGTTCCCCGTATTTACCACTTCGTATTAATGTGGCAATAGTTGAAAATTCGTAATTTTCATTAACTGCATAAGGAAACAACGAGTTTGATCAAAGGAAAAATCCAACCAGTCATCTTGTCAGGCGGGGCTGGATCGAGGCTTTGGCCATTATCTCGTGCGATGATGCCAAAACAGATGCTTCCGCTAGCGACGGACGCGAGTTTGTTTCAGGAAACTGTTCGCCGTGTCAGTGACGCTGAGCGCTTTGAGGCACCGTTAATTATTTGCAACCAAGCACACCGCTTTGTCATTGCCGAACAAATGCGCGAACTGGATATCGAACCCCGTGCCATCGTTCTTGAGCCCGAAGGGCGCAACACCGCGCCAGCACTGGCGATTGCTGCGATGATGATGGAAGATTTCTCGGACACACCACTTTTTGTGATGCCGTCAGATCATGCCATTGAAGATTTCAAAAAAATGTTACCGGCAATTGACCAAGCTGTGGATGCGGCAACACAGGGCGTTCTGGTCACATTTGGCCTCTTTCCTAAGGCGCCTGAAATCGGTTACGGGTATGTTCAACGCGGCAACTCTCTCCGTTCCGTCCCAGGGGTATTTGAAGTCAGTCGGTTTATTGAAAAGCCAGATAGAGCAACAGCTGAAAGTTTGATCTCAAGCGGTGATTGGTTCTGGAATAGTGGCATGTTTTTGTTTTCAGCCAAAAGCTATCTGGCCGAGCACGAGCGCTTTCAGCCTGAAATCGTGATTGCTGCGCAAGCTGCATTATCAAACAAAAAGCAGGACCTTGATTTTCTCCGTCTTGATGAGACAGCGTTTTTGGCTTCACCCGCCATTTCAATTGACTACGCGGTGATGGAGCGGACCAAGTATGCCGCAGTCGTTCCAACGAATATCATCTGGAATGATCTTGGATCGTGGTCGGCATTGTTCGATATTGCCGAAAAGGACGCCAACGGCAATGTCTTACAAGGCGATGTCGTTTTGCGGGACGTCAAAAATTCATACATTCGTAGTGAAACGGATCTAGTTGCCGCGATCGGGCTTAATGAAATGATTGTTGTCGCCACGGAAGATGTAATTTTGGTCGCGCCAAAGGGCCGCGCGCAAGATGTAAAAATATTGGTCGATGATCTAAAATCGCAAGGCCGTAACGAAGTTTTAGAACATCGTACCGTTTATCGACCGTGGGGGCATTACCGGACGGTCCAAGCCGGTCCACGTTTTCAGGTTAAACAGATCACTGTTAAACCAGGCGCCAAACTGTCGCTACAAATGCATCATCACCGGGCTGAACATTGGGTTGTCGTAACAGGTACCGCGCGCGTGGTGCGAGGCGAAGAAACACTTGTCTTGACTGAAAATGAATCCGCTTACATTCCGCTTGGTACCAAACATCGATTGGAAAATCCCGGCAAGGTCCCTTTAGACCTTATCGAGGTGCAGTCGGGTGGGTATTTAGGAGAAGACGATATCATTCGTTTTGATGATGAGTATGGACGGGGAAATTAACTATTTGTCGCCGGACCCCAATATTGTTTGGTTCGCCGTGAGTAGTCTGCAGCCGGGTAATCCAACCAACAGTGGCGGCTCACAAGACCAGATAAAACTATAGCAAACTGGATCAATTCTAAGGGGGCAGACACGTTGCACTTTCTGAATGGCGGCAAATGCACGCAGCCTGAGAAATGATGACCTGCGGCTTTCATCGCTCGCTGTAAATTTGTCTGACAATGCCAACAAAGCAAATGTGACTATTTTCCTGCCTCAACCGATTTTTATCTGACAGTGCCATAATGATTGCTCTGACTTAGATTTACTCGATATACTTATTGTCGATGATGATTTTAACGTACGAAAATTACTGCGCACGATCTTGTGTGCTTTAAAGGTCAGAAAAATTAGTGAAGCTAGTGTTTTCAAAGAATCTGTAGATGAGATGAGGCATTCAGACTGGAATGTCGTGCAATCGGAATTATTGATGCAGCCAATGTTCGGCAATGAGCTTTCACAGTTCTTTCGTACCTCTGATGATAGCCCAAACAAGTTCACCCCGAATATCGGGTATCCAGCTACATTGACTTCCTGCACGTCCAACAGGATCGAGATGTTGGTGTGGATGGATTGCCATCACTGGCAGGACAATGATCCGGGTAAAAACTATGAATATGTGTGCGAAGGTGATGATCCAAGAATACAAAAGAGATTGGAGTTTTCTCGCAGCGCAATGAAAAAGGTCATCATAAAGTAAGCGATATGACGTGCGATCGCCAGATGGAAAAGGATTGTAATCATGGTCAGTTCTAATCGAATTCTAACCGTTGGTGCAGCCCAACTCGGTCCAATCAGTCGCGACGAAACTCGATCACAAGTCGTCGATCGGTTGTTGGTTTTATTGGAACGGGCGTATGAACGAAAGTGTGATTTGCTCGTATTCCCTGAATTGGCGCTGACGACGTTTTTCCCGCGCTGGTATTATTCCGATCAAGTGGAAATCGATTCTCACTTCGAAACCGCCATGCCGGGTCCTGAAACTGAGATACTTTTTGACAAAGCGCGAGAGTATGGGATCGGCTTTTGCCTAGGCTTCGCCGAAATCATTGAAGGTCCGGGTTCCGGCGAGACTAAACGCTTCAACACTTCAATCCTCGTTGATGAAACCGGCACCATCGTTGGCAAGTATCGCAAAGTGCATTTGCCGGGCCATGCCGACCATAAACCGGAGCGAAAATGGCAGCATCTCGAAAAAGCTTATTTTGATGTTGGCAATCTCGGGTTTCCGGTCTGGCGCACCTTGGGGGGCATTATGGGCATGTGTATATGTAACGATCGCCGGTGGCCGGAGACCTATCGTATGATGGGCCTTCAGGGCGTGGAAATGATCATGCTTGGTTACAACACGCCGGCGACTGAACCGCCTTGGGGTTTCGAGCCAACCCACCTTGCAGGTTTGCATAACAATTTGTCGATGCAATCCGGCGCATATCAAAACGCTACTTGGGTGGTTGGAGTTGCCAAGGCCGGTCGGGAAGAAGGATGCGATATGCTTGGTGGGTCGCTAATTATTGCGCCAACCGGAGAAATTGTCGCGCAAAGCCGAACATTGGATGACGAACTGATCGTCGCTGATTGTGACTTGGATGCTTGCAATCATTACAAAAATACGGTGTTCAACTTTGCTGAACACCGTCAGCCAGACCAGTATGGTTTAATCACCCAAACTGCCGGTGCGATCTTGCCGCCTGAATAGGTTTTTTGAGAATGAAAATAATCGGAATCGATGTTGGCGGTACCTTCACCGACGTCATGTACGGTGATACGGAAAGCCAAGTCGTCACGATCCACAAGGTCCCCACCAGCCCGAATGATCCCAGTAAGGCAGTCATGCAGGGTATCTGCGAAATATGCCAACAGATTGGATTGCCGCACAGTTCGATTGATCACGTGCTGCACGGAACGACGATCGCAACAAATGCAGTCTTGGAATACAATGGCGCGAAAACTGGAATGATCACAACGGCTGGTTATCGCGACATTCTGCATATCGGCCGGCATCAACGACCGCAGCACTATTCGATTATGCAGGACATCCCCTGGCAGCATCGACCACTTGTCAAACGCCGGTATCGCAAAACTGTTGCTGAACGTCTCATACCGCCGGACGGCACTGTTCTTACGGCTTTGGATGAAGAAGCGGTGCGCGCGGCTGCGCAACAATTGCGGCGTGATGAAGTTGAAGCGATCGCAGTTTGTTTCCTTTTCTCCTATCTCAACCCCGTTCATGAAGATCGCGCGGCGGCAATCATCCGCGAAGAGTATCCTGATTGCTTTGTCACCACTTCATCCTCGGTCTCGCCGCAATTTCGTGAATTCGAGCGTTTCACAACCGCAGCCATGAACGCATTTATTGGACCAAACGTGCGAAATTATGTAAGCAGTTTGGAAAAATCTCTGTTGGCAAGCGGGTTCAATGCCGACCTACATGTCATGGGTTCGAACGGTGGGGTCGCGACCGCCAAGATGGTTGCGGAACGTCCTATTTTGACATTGTTATCGGGCCCGGCTGCAGGCGTATTGGGTGGTGCCGTGAGTGGTGCAAGTGTTAATCGTGATCGTTTGATCAGCTTTGATGTTGGTGGCACTTCAGCCGACATCGGTCTGGTCATCGATGGTCGATTTGCCGAAGCGACCGCTCGAGACACCTGGATCGGTGGTTATCCGGTGATGGCGCCGATGATTGATATCCACACAATTGGCGCCGGCGGTGGATCTATCGCTCATTTGGATGCCGGTCAGGCCTTTCGGGTTGGGCCGCAATCGGCTGGTGCGCTGCCGGGGCCGGCGGCTTATGGACGCGGTGGCACGCGGGCAACTGTGACAGACGCCAATGTTGTACTTGGCCGATTGCAACCTGAATACTTTCTGGGTGGTGATATGCATCTGGACATTGAAGCGGCGAAATCAATAGTGAAAGAGCTGGCGCAACAATTGGGAACGACAATTGAGGCAGCTGCCGAGGGCGTATTGAGGATCATTAATGCCAATATGGCCAATGCCATACGATCCCGAACTGTGCAAAGGGGCCGTGACCCAAGAGATTTTTCTTTGGTTGCATTTGGCGGTGCCGGACCATTGCATGGCGTCGACGTGGCACGCGATCTTGGTATTCCGGAAGTCATCATCCCGGCTTTCCCCGGCATCACTTCAGCAGCTGGGCTATTAGCCACCGATTTAAAATATGATGCGATCAGGACGGAATTCCAAACCAGCGATAACATCGACCGTACCCGTCTGGAGCGCGATTTCGACGCCATGTGGCAAAATTTGGCGACGCAATTCACTGCCGACGGACTGGAACCGGATCAAGTCAGATATCAACGCAGCGGTGATTTACGATACGTCGGACAAGGCTACGAACTACGCATTCCAATCGCCGACGGTCCGATCGATGAAAACAATCTAGCGGCAATATATCGAACATTCGAGGAAACGCATGCCGCGGAATACGGCCACGTTTTCGACAACAGCCCAGTCGAAATTGTTAATATTCTTCTCACCGGGATCGGAAAAATGCCAAAAATAACACCACCGGCTGTCGCCCGGGGCGGTAGTCTGAAAGATGCAAGGTTGGAAGAAAGGCATTGCCATTTCCGATTGAATGGTAACCTTCAAGCAATCGCCACGCCGCTTTATGAGCGAGGAAAATTGCCCATCGACCAATCTATTGAAGGTCCGGCAATTATTATGCAGAAAGATACTACGACCGTTATCCCGCCGGGTGCTATTGCACGTGTTCATGCCAGCGATAATCTTTTGATCGAAACAGGAGCTTGAGAAATGAAGCCGCAAGCCGCTTTATCGCCAACGGTCGACCACGTCACGGCCTCTGTTATTCAAGGTGCCTTGGAAAATATTGCCGTCGAGATGGGTCATAAATTAATGCGGATGTCCTATTCCTCGATCATCCGGGAATCGGAAGACTTTGGCGCCGGGTTGGTTGATGTTCAGGGGCGTGGATTGGCCGAATCCGCACAATCGACACCTTTGCAATCGGGCCCAATTCCCGGTTATGTACAGGGTGTACAAGCAACCTTGACGAAGCGTGGCGAAAGTATCAATCCCGGCGACGTATTCATGCACAACGATGCTTATGCCGGGGCGAGCCACGTCCCAGATGTCGGGTTCGTCGTACCTGTTTTTTATGATGGTGAGCTCGTTGCTTTTTCCGCGACAACCGCGCATCACTTGGATATCGGTTCGTTGACGCCCGGTAGCTGCGGCATTGTTGATGCTATCGATTCATACGCTGAAGGACTGCAATTCAAAGCTATCAAGATCTATGATTGCGGCCAGAAGGTAGAACCGGTCTGGCATATCTTGCGCGATAACATTCGTGTCTCCGACTTAGTGGTTGGTGATATGGAGGCGCAGGTCGCGGCGGCGAAAATTGGTGCTGAACGTCTCGTGGAATTAATTGATCGTTATGGCAAAACGGTCTTTTTCGCCGCTTGTGAAGGTGTCATGAACTACGCTGAGCGTTTGATGCGCCAAGCAATTTTGGCTCTGCCGGATGGACGTTATTCCGCGACCACTTACATTGATGGCTATTTGGACGATCCTGATCCAAGTCGCCGTGAATTACCGCTCTGCGTGACAATCACGATTGCTGGCGATGATATGCTTGTTGATCTGACAGGCACAGCACCGCAGATCCCTGACAAGCCGATAAATATGCCCTTGAAGGGCACCGTCGATATCGCCATTTGGCTGACGGTACGTTCGGTGTTGTTGGATACGGCGGTGCATGGTCATATTCCGGTGAATGGCGGGTTAGTGCGACCAATTAGAATATTTGCACCTGAAGGCTGTCTCGCAAATCCAATCTTTCCAGCACCATCGATTGCCCGTTTTTGCCCCGGCAACCAGCTTGCGGACACGGTGATGAAAGCGTTGGCTGAAGTCGCACCGAAACAAGTTTCCGCCGGCATCGGAAATTTACGTGTCATCGCATTTTCAGGACTTCAGAACAGTGAACATTGGGTGCATATGGAAATTTTCGAGGGCAGTTATGGCGGTCGTGAAGGTAAGGACGGTATGGACGCAGTCGATACGCTTTACGCCAATACGCGAAACAATCCAATTGAGGATATTGAAACGCATTTACCGTTGCGCGTCGACCGCTATGAATTACGCCAGGAAGTTTGTGGCGCTGGTCAATGGCGGGGTGGCGTGGGCTCGGTTCGCGAGTTTGTCTATTTGTCGGATGGCGGCGCTTCAGTCGAAGGCGAAGGCCATAAATTTCCGCCTTGGGGATTTTCCGGCGGCTCGGAAGGCGGCACTGCAGGTCTGCGCCTGGAACGGTTGAGCAACCTTGGTAAAAGTGGTGAATTGCCGTCAAAAGTTCCATATACGGCGGTACAGGCTGGCGACCGGTTTGTTTGTTTTGGTCCAGCTGGCGGTGGATATGGTGATCCCTTCAAGCGCGAGCCGGAACTAGTTTTAGCCGATGTCTTGGATGAGCTGATCAGCACTAGGCTCGCCGTGGAAGACTATGGTGTCGTTATCAGGGACAATTTATCGATTGATCTGGACGCAACGGACAAGCTTAGAAAAATCGATTAATTTCCTGCATCAAAAGTTTTTCGAATTGTAAGTTCTATTTGGCGGTGTCAGGGGAAAATGGATCGGTAAGCAATTCTCTAACATCGGAACGTCTCAAGCCGCGAGTTGTCACCATTTTGCAATGCTGAGGCGACAAATTTGAAGCCTCAAGTCATTTTCCCCTGACATTGTCATACCTTTCCCTGAAGCGAGGGATAAAGGAAATATTACGCATAGTGGAAGGCTAATACGGACTGACACGCCGGAGCTAGACAGTTAACGTGACAATGCTGACAAAGCCTCTATTTGAGTTCGACAGTCGTCGGATCATAGGAGAACAGCCAATCATTGCGTTCCGCATTAATGTCGCGATTTGCGAACGCCGCGCGCAGCGCTTCTACCGAAGGCAAATGGAACATCTGGCGATTGGCGCTAGATTCGTTAACAATCCGCGCGGTCCGGTCCAGCCGGTTTCGCTGATAGAGCTGTAGTGCTTGTGCGATATCTTTTTCCTGTTCAAACGCGCGGGAGAATACCGCGCCGTCCTCGATTGCCATGCCGCCGCCCTGGGCCATGTAGGGCAGGGTGGGGTGGGCCGCATCGCCAAGCAGTGTTGCTCTACCTGTGCTCCAATTATCGACTGGTGGCCGGTTGTTCATGGCCCAGCGGTAGCATTCATCGCGGTCCGCACCGTCGATAATTGCCTGCACATCATCGGACCAGCCTTCGAAATCACCTTTGAGTTCGCTCCAGGGGTACCGCGTCGTCCAGCTTTCGTCGTCCCAGGTTTCGTATTCCACACAGCCAACCATATTGACAAGGCCGTTAGGACGAATGGGATAGATCACCCCGTGCTTGCCTGGGCCGACACAGATGTTCACTGTATCGGGGCGCATCTCCGCCGCCAACCGCTCAGCCGGCACCAGAATGCGCCAGGACTGATCGCCGGTGTAGTGGACGGCCGTCTTGCCCAAGATACGCTCGCGCACGATGGATTTGATGCCATCGGCTCCCAACAGGACATCGCCATGGACCTCATTACCATCCTCGAAAGACAATGTGATGCCGTTCACATCTTCGGAGAAATCCACAAGCTTTGCATTGAGGGTGACAGCGTTGGCGTTCAACGCACGCACGGCGCCGATCAAGGCATCCAACAGATCGGCCCGGTGAACTGACAAGTACGGCACACCGTGCCGGTCCAGATAACCATCACCAAGCGGGACTTCCTGCAGCACTTCTCCCGTATCGAACATCCTAAATTGATAACTGCTGGGCCGCACACCCACTTGTTCGAGCTGTTCCACGAGGCCCAGATGGCGCAGCACACGCATCGGGTTCGCACTCAGCTGGATGCCGGCGCCAACCTCGCCAAGCCGAGGCGCCTGTTCGAAGACATCTACATCGAAGCCAGCTTGCAACAGGCAAGCGGCGGCGGTCATGCCGCCGATGCCGCCGCCAACGATTAGAATCTTTTTCATACTGCTCTCCGTAATGTGCGAGGTTTTGGATTAGGTCGACGCTTGCGATCGCTTACGCCAATTGAACGACAGCGCGATCGCCGCCCCAGCAAAACCGGCAAACGTGAGCCATATCGCCGCGCCCGGCAGGATTGCCGCCGGTGCCAATAGCAATAGTCCCGCGACGACAAACAAGAGACGCGATGCTTTGCCGATCGGCGACCTGAAATATCCCACGGCGCCCAGCGAAACCAGCCACACCGCGAAGGCCGCGCGCGCCAATGCCAAGATAATCGCCGCCGCATCGCCTTGCATAAGAAGTTCCGGCGAAAATACAAAGACGAAAGGCACGATATAGGCGGACCAACCATAGCGCACAGCCTCGAGGCCGGTGCGCATTGGGTCAGCTTTGGCTAACCCGGCGGCGGTAAAAGCCGCCAAGGCAATCGGTGGTGTAATCATCGAAAGCATACCGAAATAGAGCACGAACATGTGAGCGGCGATCAGACTGACGCCCGCCTGAACCAGGGCCGGCGCGATCAAAGTCGCTAGCAGCACATAAACGCCTACCGTCGGCATTCCCATGCCCAGCACGATACCGATCGCGGCGGAGACGAGCAGCAGAACAACCAAATTGTCTCCGCCCAACTGCACGAGCGTCAGGGTCAAGGAAAAGCTAAGCCCAGTAACGTTGAGAGCCCCGATCACAATTCCAGCTGCCGCGACGATCAACAAGATATCCAGCACCGCTTTTCCGGTATCGCGCACGCTGTCCCACAAGGCGGATAGCTTCATGAGCTTGCCGTTGTAGCCTCGGACCAGGCCGCCCACGGCAATGGCTAACGCGCCATAGAGTGCCGCGCGTTCGGGCGGTTGATTGTATATGAACAACGCCGATATCAACACGGCGAACGGCAGCAAAAAATGCCAACCACTCCGCAACGTCTGTAACAAAGGCGGGCGCTCATCCACTGGAACAGGGTCAATGCCCGCTTGTGCCGCGTCCAAATCAGCTTGAATAAAAACCGTCAGATAATACAGCACCGCCGGGATAGTCGCGGCGAGAACGACGTCGGTATAGGGCGCCTGAATGAACTCCGCCATCAAAAACGCCGCCGCGCCCATGATCGGGGGCATCAACTGCCCGCCTGTCGACGCCACCGCCTCAATCGCGGCGGCACGCCTTGCCGTGTACCCGCCCTGGCGCATTAAAGGAATTGTGATGACGCCCGTCGAGACCACGTTCGACACCGCGCTGCCGGAAATCGCGCCGAACAGAGAGGATGCAACGATGGAAATTTTTGCAGAACCACCGCGAAACGAACCCATCAAGGCCATCGACAGATCGGTGAAAAACAACGACCCGCCAGCGTATTTCAACAGTTGGCCAAAGAAGACGAAAGCAATGACGATCGTCGCTCCGACAATCAGCGGCACGCCGGGCAGGGCATTCGGATCGATCGCGAGATAAGCGAAGAATTCATCATAGGGGACATAACGGCCATTGAACTGGCCCGGAATCAAATGACCGGCAAGGCCATACAGAATGAAACCCAGTGCAACGCTGACCAGCGGCCAACCGGTAGCCCGGCGTAATCCTTCAATCGTGAGAACCAGGATGATGGCACCGAGCGTGAACCCTTCGCCCATGTGAAAAAAAACTTCCTCCGATAACACCGGATAGCGCCAGGCGAGAACGGTATAAACAACAACTGACGTCGCGGCAGCAAGACAATCATATAAGGGTGCGCGCGGGCGCGCCGTGCCGCGACGAAACGGCAGCGTCAAATAGACCAACGCCAATACCAACCCGAGCACGAACAGCATATATTGTTGGACGAACAGAACGATGCCCAACATGCGCGGCACATCCATGGCCCAACCGACGGCTAGCAGGCAAATCACACCCGCCAGACCGTCTTTCAGGTACCCCATTCTGTTCGCAGAGACTGGCATTAGCGTTGCCAGAGGCCCTTTTCCTTATAGTATTTTATGGCACCGGGATGGTATGCGAGGCCAATATCCTTGCCCATCGTGGCCGGGTCAAGATCGCTGAAGGTGCTGCGCGCGGCTGCCAACGCTGCCTTGTTCTCGCCCATCATCTTGACCAGCTTATAAACGTCGTCCGCCGACACGTGGGCACCGGCGTAAAGCAGATATTCATAGGCCATCAGATAGGTGGGCTTGGTTACGCCAACCAAACCCTTGCGAGGCTGTACCAGCTCGATGTAGGCCGGTTTCAGTGCTTTTTTCAACCGCATGACCCCGTCAGGCGAATTGTCCAAAGACAGAAAGTGCAATCCGCCTACCGCTGCATTCATCTGCGCAACCTTGCCGGAACCTACGGCAAAGAAACCGACTTCGGTCTTGCCTTCGGTGAAGTCCTTGGCGTTACCGATAATATTGACCGTGGGCACGCCCTGCATGTCTTTAAAGCTGAGCCCCGCATTGGCCAAGATCGCACCGGACAATATCTTGATAATCTTGTGCCCGGTGTATTCAGATGAAATTTTGAGCCCCTTGATTTCATGGACGTTCGTCGCCTTGTTGTCATCGCGCACGAACAGGCCGACGCGGAACGGATAAATGACACCGACAACCTGCAACTTGTCCTGAGCCCTCTCCTTGAACGGTCCGCGACCATTCACCGCATTTTTGACTTCCAGAATATTGGCGAGACCGAAATCGAGACGACCCTTATTGACCAAGGGGGCCACTTTACCGGTGCTGCCATGGGGCTGCACCACCATGCGAATGTCCGCTTTTTCAATCGCAACCTTGGCGATCGCCGCCCCAATTGCGTATGTCGCTGCGCCTTGTGCTGAAGTCCCAATTGCTAATGTTTCAGCGTTTGCAGCACCCGAACACGTAATCGCCAATAACACGCCACCTATGGCGCTGAATTTGATTTTACCCATGTCTCGCTCCCAAATAAATAATCAGACGTCTTTCCTTTTTCTTTAACCTTAACGGAAAACAGTATGCCAAGTCAACAATTAATCAGACGTCTGTGTTTTATTCTGCGTCTGGCTGTTCCATCGGCGCGGCGCGAGCAAAGGCGTCATCAGCCATGCAGGCTTCGTGGATCCTGCTGATGGTTGGGAATGGCAACATATCCAAATCAAACCGTTTGTTGTTGATTACCTGAGCGGCAAGGCAAATATCCGCCATTGTCGGGGCGTCGCCATGGCAGAAAGTGTTTGTTTGAGGTTCACGTGAGAGGCGTTTTTCGAGTGCTGTGAACTCCACAACGGCCCAATGTCGAAACCAGTCGGCGATTGCCGCGTCATCATGACTTAGAGGTTCGGCAAGATAGTCCAGTACTCGTAAATTGTTCAGTGGATGGATGTCGCAAGCTACGGCGTAGCTCAATGCACGCACACGGGCACGTCCGGCCGCGTCGGGGGGAAGCAACGGAGGCTCGGGGTATATCTCATCGAGATATTCGATGATCGAGAGGGACTGGGTTAGAACATCACCGTTCTCCAATTCGAGCGCCGGAACCAACCCCTGAGGATTTAGTTCAATATAACTGGCGCTCCGCTGTTCGCCCTTTCGAAGGTGGTAGGAAAGATAGTCGAATTTTATTCCCTTCAGGTTAAGCGCAATGCGTACGCGAAACGATGTGGAGCTGCGAAAATAGTTATGAAGTTTCATAATCTTAAATCCCTGCGGTAGCGGCACCAATAGTGCATCCGTTCGGCCATGACCAATCACATTGCCTGAGTGGGGTCGAAAATTAGTTCAACTCATTTCAAGTCGTGATCACTTTTTCCATTCCGTTCGATCGAAAAATTGTCCATTAGATCAGACCTCTGATTTATATTGACAGACGTCTGATCAATTGTCTATATCAAGTTTCTCGCAATCTACAGGTAATCGCAAAAGGGAGGAGGGCCAATGCGTTCCCAATCGGCAACAAAGACGAACCCGGCAATTCGAGAGTTTGCCGATCGTCTTGGCGCCCATTCACTCATCCCGTTGTGGGACGTTCTCGCCGACCTCGTTACCGAGAAACCGACGACAGCGGGGGTTCCATTCTTGTGGGATTACAAAACTGTCAGGGACTTTTTGATTGAGTCGGGTGATTTGATAACTGCCGAGCAAGCGGAGCGTCGCGTGTTGGCGCTTGAGAACCCGGGGCTTGCCGGCACCGCATCAATATCGGAAGCCCTCTACGCTGGCATACAGCTGGTTTTACCGGGCGAGGTTGCGCCGGCGCATCGACATGTGTCGACAGCTCTTCGTTTCGTTATTGAGTGCGAAGGCGGCTACACCGCGGTGAATGGTGAAAAACTGTGGATGACACCGGGCGATCTTGTTCTGACCCCAAATTGGCATTGGCACGACCATCACCACGATGGCGAGGCACCGGCGATTTGGCTCGACGGCCTTGATGCGCCTCTGGTTCGGTTTATGGGCGCCAGTTTCGTCGAAAGTTTTCCGCAGGCAAGTTTTCCCAGCAACAACCAGGTTAACACGACTGCGCTTTACGGCAACAACATGATGCCATTATCGGGCGCACCGACTGAAAGCTACGCCAGTCTAATGCATTACCCTTATGCCAGGACAAGAGACACTCTTGAAAGTCTGTGCCAATCGGACCAGGTCGATCCGCATTTCGGGATCAAAATGGAACATAGGAACCCGGCAACCGGCGGATCGATCACGCCGACCCTATCGGCTTTCGCTCAATTACTGCTGAGTGGCACGGAAACAGCGAACTATCAGGCGACAGACAGCGCGGTCTATTCGGTTGTTGAAGGCCGCGGGCAGGTATTCATCGGAGACGACACTTTCTCCTTTGGGCCGAGGGACCATTTCGTCGTCCCATGCTGGTTTCCCCATCATTTTAAAGTAACCGAGGAAACAATTCTTTTCAGTTTTACCGACAAAGCGGCGCAAACGCAGTTAGACCTTTGGCGCGAAAATCGAAGCGCTGCCTAATTTTCCACCACTCCCTACGAAACAAATTATAGAGGAATAGTCAAATGCGGTTAGTCAGTTTCAAAAAATCTGGGGAGGCCAAATACGGCTGCTTATTGGACGAAGGCATCATCGACCTTAGCGACAATTTCGGCGACAAGTATGGTGACTTGAAATCGGTATTGGAAGCCGATGCATTGAGCGAAATTGCCGACTGGATATCCGGACGCAGCGTCGACTTGGCCGAAGACGATATCGAGTTGTTGCCGGTCATTCCAAATCCGGAAAAGATCGTCTGCATAGGCCTGAATTACGAAATGCATCGCAAAGAAACACAACGCGATCCGACCGAGCAACCGGTCCTGTTCCTGCGTATCGCCAAGTCTCAAATCGGCCACAACCAAGCCATACTGCTTCCGGCAGAGTCCGGCGATCTGGATTACGAAGGAGAGTTAGCCGTCATCATCGGTAAAGGCGGTCGCCGGATTTCCCGTGACGACGCTTTCGATCATATTGCCGGTTATGCCTGCTATAATGATGCGACAATTCGCGATTGGCAGTTTCACACCCATCAGTACACGCCAGGGAAAAACTTCCTTGCAACCGGCGCCTTCGGCCCTGCTCTGGTACCAAAGACGAGATCGAAGACGTCACGACACTCAGCCTCGTTACCAGATTGAACGGCGAAGAAGTACAAAGCGCCATAATCAATCAAATGATTTTCGATATCGCCGATCAGATTGAATACATCTCGAAATTCACCCCGCTTGAACCAGGTGATGTGCTTGTCACCGGTACCCCCGGTGGGGTCGGTATGAAAAGAACACCGCCTTTATGGATGAAGGAAGGCGATAGCGTCGAAGTGGAAATTTCCGGTGTCGGCCTGTTACGCAATCCGATCGCGGCTGAATAGCCAACTGGCCTGTCTTGCACGCAATCAATTGGATTTTGGTTTCAACGGCACTCGCATTTCAGAATGATTGGCGTCCAGTAACTTAGCCAACAGCCGCAATAATTGCTTGCTCTCCTTGTCACTTAATCCAATCATCAATCGACTGCGAGCGGATTGGGCTTTCGGGAGTGCCTTTTGCAGCAGGGAAACACCCTTTTTTGTCAGAAACAGCAGTCGCCGACGTTTGTCTTTTTTGCACACATTTCGTTTCAACAGTTTTCGGTTTTCCAGCCCTGAAATCACCAGTGCCGTCGTCGAGCGATCTGCACCCAGCAGACCGGCCAAAGTGATTTGATCAATTCCGGGTTGGCTCATCAAAATGTACATCGTGCCGTATTGGGTTGTTGTCAGGCTTAGATCTTTGCATTCCTCGGCAAAAACCGATAACGCCAATTGATGGCAACGTCGAATAACAAACCCGGGTCGCTGATACAGTTCTGCTAAATCAAATTTTGTCTTCATTAATACATCCAGACTAGGTTAAAATTTGAATACGGGTTGTAATCCCGAAAATCAATTACTGTCCTTCCTACCCGCATTGATGGTAGATACGCAACCAGTTAAACAGACATCTGACTAAATCAACGCACCCGGAGTCGGATTTATACTCTGCTGCGTCGGGAGTAATGGCCGGTAATTGCCAAGCGGTTTTTTTGGTGGTGTCAGAGGGAATTCGATTGGTTGACAAAAGCCGCAGGTCGTTGTTCTTCAGGCGGCGCCCAGGCGGTTCTTCTGTATCCCCAGACTGCCCTGCACCTCGGCCAGGTCCTGTTTCATCTCGAGCTGGTTAAGGTGGACGGCGTAACTTTTCTTGACCAGCTTGTCATGGCCATTGGCGCGCTCGTCCAGGATCGGCAAGACAAGTTTGATGTGCTTGATCTCGGCCCGATAGGAAGTGACGCAGGCCTGCTGGCGGGCGATCCGGCATTGTCACGTTGCCTTTCGAGATCTGGGGCTCGATGCGGACCATATTGTCTAAAAACTAGCCTACGATCGCGCTGAGAACTCACATCATTCAATCCGCCGCCTACAACACTTTCTACGTCCAACGCCATCCACTTAACCGAATGACTTTCAAAAAACATCGCGACAATGCCTTCGGGGTTTGGCGCTGCGCTGCTGCGGCGGCGTTAATAGGGTTTTGCCGAAGACAGCTGTCGCCTTTGATAGTTAACGTGGCAATGCCGTATGAAGTTCGAATCTTCTCGGGCGTCCCAATTATTTCAATGATTTAGAAAAATCAATTTGATACAATATTTTGGTGGAGCAATCTTTGCATGGACATTATCTAAGTTTTTTGTCGATCCTCAACCAGCTGTTATTATTGATTTTCGCCGCAGCTCAGCTTTGATTGATAACCTAATTTTTGAGCACTGAGAGGAATATCTGGACAATTTCTATTTTTCTATTTTTGTTGGGAGCTTCCGATGACGAAACCTTATCCTGTTTTGATCGCGCTAGTTTTGGGATCATTTCTAATGATTGCCTGCTCAGGCACTTCTAATAGCCGTATCGCGCGTCAGTGTTCTAATGATATTGATGTCGCCTACCGCGAACTCGATTTAGCCAGCTCCAAAGGCTTTAGCGGAACTGTCGCATGGACGAAAGCCGCAAGCCTTTTGAGCGCTGCAAAAATACAGTATGAATTTGAAAAATACCCGAATTGCATCGACAAAGTACGTCGTGCGCGTTCCTATATCGAACAATCAAAACGAGAGTAGATCAATTCCGGTGAAAGATTAGAGAAGTATTGATTCCGCCGAAGGCAAAATTGTTGGACATCAGATATTCCACATCCATATCTCGCCCCCCACCTTGCACGTGATCTAATGCAGCGCAATCAGGATCAATATTTTCCAAATTCGCCGTGCCGGCAAACCAACCATTACGCATCATTTCAATACCCAGCCAAGCTTCTAACGCACCGCAAGCGCCTAAAGTGTGTCCGAAGTAACTCTTCAACGAATGAATGGGCGCTGGTCTCCCTAGCGCCGAATAAGTCGCCTTGACTTCAAAGAGATCGCCGGTTTCAGTCGCCGTCCCATGCCCACTTACAAAATCAATCGCATCCGGCGACAAAGCTGCATTGTCTAGTGCCATTCGCAAACATATTTCCATCGTCTCCGGTGTCGGTTGGGTAATGTGGGCACCATCCGAATTGGTCGCAAAGCCGACGAGCTCAGCATATACCATAGCACCACGTGCCCGAGCGCGTTCATATTCTTCCAGGATAAGCGTTCCAGCTCCCTCACCGATAACCAAACCATCGCGGTCGCGGTCATAAGGGCGCGGCGACCGTAACGGCTCGTCGTTCATCACGCTTGTCGCAAAAAGAGTGTCGAAAACCGCCGCCATGGAGGCGCAAAGTTCTTCGGCGCCACCGGCAACCATTACATCTTGTTGGCCATATTTAATCGCTTCATAGGCATAACCAATACCTTGGCTGCTGGCAGTACAGGCGCTGGAGGTTGGAATGATCCGACCGGTGAGACCAAAGAAGACGCCGATATTCACCGCTGCGGTGTGGCTCATCATTTTTACGTAGCTGGTCGCGGACAGATCGGATGTCGTGCCGGTAGTCATCAAGGTGGCAAACGCTTCAACCGGTTTTGTGCTGCCGAATGATGACCCGTAGGAAACGCCCATCCTTCCAGAGGCAACAATCGGATCTTCGCTGAGACCAGCATCTTCCAATGCCGCTTCCGTAGCAGCTACGGCGAGCTTGGCGACCCTGCCCATGCTGCGTAGTTTTTTGCGGGAGTATTTATTATCAACTGAAAAATTCGCAATTGGTCCGGCCAACCGCGTGTTCAGGTCGACATATTTGTCCCATTCCTTCAGCCGGCGTATGCCAGTCTGCCCGGATTTCATCTTTTCGCTAATCGTTTGCCAGTCCGCACCTAGTGAGGTAAGACCGGCCATTCCCGTGACGACAACCCGGCGCATCTAGATCATCCCACCGTTGATTGAAATCACCTGGCGGGTGATGTAAGCCGCCTCTGGCGAGCAAAGAAACGAAACTGTAGATGCCACTTCTTGCGGAGTGCCTAACCGCTGCAGAGGGATCGACTTAATCAGTTCGGCAACCGGTAGCGCCGCCAGCATTTCTGTTTCGATTAATCCAGGGGCGACGCAATTAACCGTAATCTTGCGTTTGCCCAGTTCTATCGCTAGCGATTTAGCCGCACCGATCAAGCCTGCTTTCGAGGCGCTGTAATTAACCTGGCCACGGTTGCCGACGATACCGGAAAGGGACGAAAGAACGACGATGCGACCGCCTTGTCGCATCCGGATCATCGGCATCACCGTCGGCTGAAGTATATTGTAAAAGCCGTCCAAATTTGTGTGAATAACCCGATCCCATTCACCATCTGTCATAGCCGGAAAAGCGGTGTCTTCGATAATTCCGGCATTCAAAACAACGCCGTATAATGCGCCAAATTCCTCGATCTGAGCCTCCAGTATATTTCGGCATTGATCACGATCAGAGATATCAAACCGCAATAATCGACCGTCGCCATCGGACCCACGCACAAGCTCAAGAGTTTCGGCCGCGCCGGCTTTATCGTTGTTGTAATGGATCGCGATTTCAAATCCATCGCGCGCCAGATTCAAGGCGATGGCTTTGCCGATCCCCTTGCTAGCGCCTGTGACAAGAACAGTTTTCTTCATCGTAATTTCAGAAAAACTCTAAGTGAGACTTTCAACTAATTTCCGTCTGCTGGTTGGTAAACGTTGATGCGCGCTTCCGCAATTTTACAATTATCTCGGGTGGCAATGCAATCAAATGCTGCCAAGCTGCCGTCATTGTAACTTTCCTTCGCCGTGACTTTGATACAATCACCGACAGCGAAACTGTCCGTCATCAGTTGTAGTTTACGGCTGCCAAGCAGCAAGCCGATGCGAACCGTTCCCTCTGATGCTTTGGCTTTCAGGCCACTGAAGACGGCTATCGTCTGTGCCATGTATTCTATGGCGACATATGCCGGTACCATACCGTCCCGAAGGAAGGGGCTGTTGTCGCGAATTGTAACTTCAGTCTGAACCGATGATGTGTCGTGCCCCAACAGCCGATCGATCAAGATCATTGGCTCGTCATGGGGAAGCAGCTCCGAGACTTTGTATGATGGTAAATTCACCTCAACTCCTTGCCAAAGCGACACTAATGTTACTGCCGCCGAAGGCAAAAGAATTACTCAACATCGCCCCACTCATATTGTTCGCCATCGGCGCATTGAACGGCACGAGGTTAAGGCCCGGCAATTGCGGATCTTGTTCACCGTCCCAAATATGCGGCGGTAGTTGATTTTGGCTGTAGTTTTCCTGCAAAGCCAGCCAAAGGAAGGCTATTTCATTAGCGCCTGCCGCTCCCAGCATATGCCCGGTCATCGGCTTTGTTGAACTACAGGAGGCATCCGCACCAAACAATCTTGTAATGGACTTTGCCTCCATTGCGTCATTTAGCAAAGTCGCCGTGCCATGCATATTTATATAATCAATGTCGCGTGGTTCCAGGCCACCGTTGGATAACGCCTCAGACATGGCCGAGTAGGCGCCATTGCCTTCCGGATCAGGCGCACTCATGTGATGGGCATCGCTGCTTTCTCCGATGCCGGCAAGTCGCACTGGTGCTTCTTCCCGACTTATCAAGAATACCGCCGACCCTTCACCTATATTGATGCCGCGGCGATTGCGGCTGAAAGGATTACAGCGTTGATCACTTAGCGCTTCCAAGGCGCTAAAGCCGTTCAATGTCAGTTTGCACAATGTATCCGCACCGCCGACAATGGCAGCATCACATAGATTTGCCGCAATCAGCCGGCGCGCCGAAGCAAAAGTTTTGGCGCTTGACGTACAAGCCGTCGAAATCCCATAGGTTGGCCCACCAAGCCCAAAATAGCGCGCGGTAAACTCAGCCGGGTTGTAAAATGCTTGTCGCTCAAAAGCAAAATTCTCCGGATAAGAGCCACATTGACTATACTCGAGCAAAGCCAGTTCATTGTCCGAAATACCTGATGTACTGGTTCCAATAACGACGGCAATGCGTGCCAATCCATATCTCTCAATCGCCGCTTGCACATCTTGCTCAATTTGAAGCAGCGCCGACTGCAGCAAGCGATTGTTGCGGGTATCAAACAAGCCGTCCTTCAATTCGATTGCTGGCAACTCAGCCGCCACTTTACCAACGAATACTTCTTCGTCCGAAATAAGCCCGTATTCAACTATCATCCCTGCCGTCGATCCCTGAAAAAGATTTTTGGCGACCGCCGTTTTGCCAAAACCCAACGGATTGTGAATGCCCAAATTGTTGAGGTAAATCCTATTTGTCATAAATTGTGTTTCCGGCGTTCGGGTCTCGCGCGACAGTCAATCGAAGGACTGGGATCATCGAAAATAGTATCGATAGCAAAATACCACAAAATAATGTCACGCCAAAAGCATGAACGGCATATAACTCGCTAAACATCAACAAGCCGAAAGCCAAGATCGTTGACAAGCCCGATAAACCGTTGGCCAAGAGCGCAACATTCCGCCTCTCACTTCCCGCATGTGATAAGAACAGAGAATAGTCTAGTCCGACCGCAAACACCAAGATGAGCGCCATTAAGTTGAATAGTGTGAACACTTCGCCGAACGCACTAGTGACAAGCGGTGTCAACGCGACCGCAAGAATTGGTGGCAGCATCGTTTTAAGAGCCTGAACAGTGCCGCCGAACAAGGACAACATTACCCAAATAGCAAGTCCGGCAACGAGCAACGGGGGAAATGCGGAGCGACGGAGCTTTGCCATGGTGCTACTGACATCCTTGGAGTAATCGACAAAACGAAGATGTGGCTGTTCAGCTGCGAATTTCGCCAGTATTTCGGGTTGCTGCAATTCCTGCAATAGAACTACGTTCGCCCATGTCGTTGGTCCCGACGCAACGATCTGTGTGTCGACGCCTGGAATCGCGTTTTTCAAACTATCAGTAAGATCGTCCCTGTTCACGCAGTTAGGTAAGGCTTCTTGTGCCAGACCTATCTTTGTCTGATGGCTTTTAAGATAAGGTCCTATCAATCGATTTTCGATCAGCTTGTTGTTTTCTGCTCGTCTTATTTTTGATGGCAGGAAATGGCTAACCGCGCGGTATCCGACGATAACACCCGTTTGGTGAAGCTTCACCAACTCTGGCTCTAGGACTTCTTCTGCGCGTAACACGGCATCCAAACTGCGCCCGGATACTAGTAAGAATTGTCCGGAAACCATCGGACCAAACGAGTTTTGAATATCTTGCTGCTGTTGTATCAGATCGGTATCTAGCACCTGCAACCGACGCACATTGTCATCGATTTGAAAGCGGAAGCCACCAAATACAGCCAGGCAAACAAGCCCGAGCAAACATAGTTTGCCAATTATTGAGGTTGATATATTTGAACAATACCTGTCAGCATGCCCCAAAAACCGAAGCAACCGCGCCTGATGGTCGAGAGAGCGTGGCCGGTTTGAAAATGGAAATACCATCACCACTGTAAGATAAGACATGAATAGACCGCTGGCCGCAAATACGGATATCTGTTGCAGACCCGGGAACTGACTGAAAGTCAAAGTCAGGAAACCAAGGACGGTGGACAACATGCCCAAAGTTAACGGTTTAGCGATGCGTCGCACCCAAATCTTTGGGGTGGACTTATCGATAATGAAACTTTGCGCCCAAAAATGAAAACTATAGTCGACAGCAATACCAATAAGGCCCGCGCCGAATACCAGGGATATCAAATGTATACTGCCAAAGATGCTAAGGGATACCGCCGTACCGCACAGTATTCCAACGGAAATTGATCCAAAAATATAGCCTAGCGGCCGCACGCTGCGAAACACCAGCAAACAAAGGACGAGAATTCCGACGATCGAAATGGCGCCGATGATCGAGGCTTCGCGTTCGGCTGATTGGGTCCCCGCGGCAGCAAAAAACACTGCCCCGGTCCGTAACACTTTGAGGCCCTCGATCTCGGTTGAAATTTGCACAATGCGGTTTTCGATTTGCGGGACAAAGAGTTTAACGTTTTCGTAAGCGAGTGGGTTGCCGCGTAACTGCGCCATGAAAAAAGCGAAATGCATGCCATCCTGCTGCCAGCGAAAAATGCCATCGCTGTCCGGTCGTCGTGTCGCAAAGGGCATGGCGTTTAGGTAAGCTGGTAATAGCAAAAATGGATCTGCGGCCAGGGCCGTTTCATCCAGTATAGAAAACGGCGACAAAACAATCGCCAGCGCGCGTTTTGCTAGGAACTGTCCATCGTTACCCTCAAGTTTCCGCCGGTCACTTGTGCTCAACAATATCCGACTGACGCAACTTAAAGTCACCGGGTCCTTGAACAAGCTACCGCCAGCCGGCTTCTCAATGGGCATCACATATCGATTGTTCTCGAATTCAGAACGAAACTGTTCGACTGCAATTTGCAATTTTAAGCGATCAGCATGAGACAATAAAAAAGCGGCTCGTCTGGTAACGTCTTTTTCGATTTTTGCCTTTGCCTGCACTACCCAAGCTGGTTCGTCTTGGTCCGGTAATAATGACAGAAGGTTGGTTTCGAGATTTATGCCACGCACGAAAAAACCCGTGACAATTACGCCGCACAACAGAACAACAGCAGACCATCCGATTATGCCAAGCCGGATCATCATGATCAGCGAGTTTGCAGATCAAATTTGGTAAGTGCATCTGCGGTCGCCATCAGGCGATGGTCAAAAAACCGAATGTCATCTTTGCCTCCATTGTCCCGCACAATCTGTATTTGGTCGACGAATTCATAGCCGGAAAAAATGATTTTGGTAAACTGGTGCGAGCCTGAGTTTGGAAACGGCATCACTTGTTTTTTCCAACCGGATTGCTGATCCAAATCACGAACTTGGTAAGCTTCCTGCAGCAGCGACCAATCACCATTAAGCGCGGCTTCGAATAAATTGGTCAAAGAACCAAGATTGCCCGCCATCGCAATTGGTATGTTGTTAACTTCAACGCCCTCGACAACCTGTCGGACCTGGCCAAATGATATGGTCGTCCGTATATTTTGCGGCCGTTCGATCTGCCATAGAATGACGGTATCAGGGACCAGGACAATATTCCCACTCGATTGGATCTTTTTGTTTGAGGCCGAAGTCACTCGCTCATGGACGAACTCAGCAAGTAACGCTTTGCCGTCAGGCAGCTTCAAACTATCGGCCCTGGCTGGCGACAGGCCGGCAAGGAACAATATGAAATAAGTTATTAGTTTTCGACACATAACAAGGCGTTGACTTTGTTAATGAAGGTGTCAGGCAGACGAAAACACATTTCTCCTGTCGCTTTCTCCACCGCAACCTGAATGGTAAAACCGCTGGTGACTTTATCCTTCGTCTTCGCATCTGTGATGAGATAATCAATTTTCAAACGATTTTCGTATTCTCGTAACGTCGCTTCAACGTCGATGATTTGCGAGAAGCCGACCGGTCGCACGAATTTCGCGCGCATATCGACCACCGGCCACAGATAGTCGCTGTCATGCATGTGCGAGTAATTGTGGCCGATTTTGTCTAATAACTCGCAGCGCGCTTGCTCAAAAAACCGAACATAGTTTCCATGCCAAACGATGTTCATCGGATCGAGGTGATAGAATTGTGCCTTAATCGTTGTACTCGCCGTAATCAATTTTGGCTCCCCATTTGCGCTCTGCAGCTCGTGGAATGAATGAGCTCCAACACCGCCAAGTGTAGTTATTTTTGTGCCCAAAAATCAAAAAAATTGAACCATTGCATGGGATAGCGCTGACATTGTTCCTCTAAATTTTGCGCATATCCTTGTACATACCCTGTTATTGCAGCAGCCTTATTTCCCCTCGGCAATACGATATGTTCGGCGAATTCTTGAAAATCAATATGGTAGCCTCCCGCATCCTTGAAGCAAGCCATCAGGTAAACCGGAGATTTGAGTAAGTTAGCCAGCAATATCGGTCCTTGGCTCATCGCGGCAGGATGGCCAAGAAAATCGACAATTTCGGTCCGACTTCCCATTTCCACGGGCACCCGGTCCCCGGCGATCGCAATCCATTCACCCTTCGCTAATCGGGCCTTGAGTTCGGCGATCGTTCCTGGATTGATTTCGTTTACTTCAACGATATCGATTGCTGCTGTCGGGTTAATGCGCGTTATCAAGTCGTTGAATTTCACTGCGTTCTGCGTGTGCGCAAACACGGTGATCTTCAGGTCGGTGCGTTGCTTGGAGAGTGAGCGGGAAACCTCGATGTTCCCGATATGCGAGACAATGACCAACACTCCGCGCCCTGTAGCAACCGTTGCGTCTAATAGCCCGTTATCGTCAAAGGTAAAATCAGTTTCGTTGAAGGCGCCAATCCAGGCTCCGAATTTGTCCAACGCCATTTCACCAAAAGCCCGAAAATGAGGATATCCGTCCCAAAATCCGTTCGCCAAAGAAAGACCGGAATGAGCTCCTAAACGCTCTCTATATTTGCGTATGGCAAGTCGTTGAGTTTTGCTTGTTAGGAAAAAATAGAGCAAAACCGGCTCCATCAATATCCGACATAGACGGCGGCCGAAAGCGCGATAGACCAAAGCCAGGGTCGTCAAACCCCAGGAAGCGCCTCGCTCATCCATTCTGGCCCAATGTGCCGTCGGCAAAACCGTTGGCGGGCGATGACGTAGAATCTCTACAAAATTGAACAGCAGGGTGAAAACCAAACGCGTATGCATTTTCGTGATCAGCCAATTGTCCTTCAACGGACGGAAGTTCGAAGTATTTTCATGGGGATAGGTTACGTTGATCGGTAGCGATATCGGAGGCGTGCCGCGCCAGAAAAGGCGGACCATAATCTCGGTATCAAAATCCATCCCGCATCCCAATCGTCGATCTTCCAACAATGTTGCGACGGTAGCTAGTGGATAAACGCGAAATCCACACATGCTGTCAATTATTCGAAATGACAGGGTTTCAAGCCAAACCCACACGTGGGTGATCCATCGGCCCAGCCGTCGGGTCAATGGCATGCTTTCGTCATAAATTGGCCGGCCGCTAATCAAGGCCTCGGGATGGCTTTCCGCCAACTGTAAAAGTTCCGTTAGTTTGGTCAAATCATGCTGGCCGTCGGCGTCAATTTGTAATGCGTGGCTGAATTCCCTTTCGATGGCTATGCTAATACCAGTCATGACAGCGGCACCTTTTCCTTTGTTAGTCGCTAGTCGAATAACCGAAATGCCGTTGTCTGGATCGTGTAGCGCCGCCAAAACTTCCTTCGCGGGCGACTGCGATCCGTCATCGACAATGATGATCGGCAATCCCTTGTTGCGGAGCGCTTCGACAACGACACTGATCGCCTGGTGGTGATTGAAGCTCGGAATAATGGCGCAGGGAATAAAGGTCATGAAGCCCGTAATTTCAAAACACCAGATGATACGACACCCTGGGCCCCGCGATATTCAAATGTAATGGCGTTTTTCTCCGGTTTCGGCGTAAGCTCCAAAGTCAAAATGGTCTCCGGCGGGATTACATTTTTGAACTTCAAATGGGTTACTTCGCGGAGAGTGATCAACTGGTCGAAATATCGCGACGACAATTGCACGGCAATATCAAGCTGCGCCACTCCCGGAAGAACGGGATAATCGTGGAAATGCCCTTGGTATTGAAACATCTCAGCTGGAAACTTCAGTTCCAGTATTACCGTCGTGTCGACCCAATGTTCCCGCAAGATATCGGGTAATGTTTTGCTGTTGCGCCAATCAATTTTGCCGGTCCGCACTTTTGGCAAGATGCGCTCCTATCATTCAACAGATTATGAAAAAGCATATTATCCGTGCTCGGAGAATAAATCGACAATCGCCTCGTACAAACGCTTGCCCTGACTATTGACCGGTATTTGTTCAACAAAGCGCCAGTAGTCCGGAACCGCGACTAAATCGAAATTATAAGCAAGCTCACGCCTGAAAATGCGGTTTAAACGAAATGCACCCATCTCCGCCAACTTGGCAAAACCATCTTGGGTCAGGATAACAACCGCACCTAGGCGGTCCCTCTGGCCCGGCAAAGCCGTGACAGCAACATCATTTATGTCCGGCAAGCCCGCTAATTGTTGTTCCATTTCAACCAAGTTTACACGCTTTCCGGCGATCTTGACTATACGGTCAGTACGGCGAAGGAGATGAAACTGGTCCTTTCCGATTAACTCAACCATATCATCGGTTGTGTACCAGCCATTCGACGGCAGATAAGGCGATCGAAGGCGCAGCAGGCCCTCCTCCGAGACACTTATATCGACGTCATCCACTTTTTTCCAAGGCTGAGACTCAGTTTCTTGGCGGCGGAAAGCAATGCCGCCGGTTTCCGTACTACCATATCCCTCGATAGGTAAGCGACCAAAAGTGCGTCGGCAATCTTCCGCTGCATCCAGGGACAATGGTGCACCGGATGAAAATATTCGCAGGTTTTTGTCAGCTGCTGTTGCGCGGGCAATTTTTGGCAGTCGGGACAGATGGGCAGGCGAGGCTATAACAGTGCCCTCCTGACACGGTAAACATAACAATTGTTCCGATGAACCGACAGTTGCACTGGTAAATATTTGACCGCTCGATAGCGGCCAAAGGACGGTAAACAACAGGCCGTAAATATGGTAAGGCGCGACCATGGAAAAGATGACACCCTGATCACCTGGACGGCCCCACAATCGTTCAAGTCCAGTTATCTCGCATTCCAATTGCCGTAAATTTTTCTCGATCCTTTTCGGCGCACCGGCAGAACCCGAAGTGTGAAAAACAAGTCGGCATTCGACGGGATCCAAAATAGCAAATTTCTCGTCTCCGTCGTCACTCAGAATTTGGTGACAAAGTTCAATGTCGTCGGAACGTAGTATTCTGCTCCCGGGCCCCGACATTTTCCGCAATGTTGCCGTTTGCAGGTTAGCGGGAAAATCGATCCGGCAACCAGCATAAAATCCGGCCAAAATGCCAACCGCGACACTAATACCATCTTCCGCTGCAAGGACCACTGATTGGGTTTCCGTGGCCTGTAAATCCTGGCTCAGCCGCCTTACGGTTTGCCGCAATGTGCCTAGTTCGACAGAATTGCTGTCATGCCAAGCAACCACATTCGTGTCGGGCAAGTCGCATGCCAGTAATTCTGACATCGGAACTAACATGATGATGGCTCTGTATGGCTGGTTTTTAAAAACTGACGAACGACGAATTCACCGGCGAACAAACCACCGATGCAAAGATATGAAATGAAGCCATTGTACAAAGTCCAGATTTCTAACGACGCGAACAGCATAGTCATCGCCGAAACTGCTGCATTGAGAAACAGAAACACCGCCCAAATCCAAGTTACAAGATTTGCATAACGAACACCTTTGTCGTTCAGTTTTGGCTCGCTCATCCTTGCTATACGTTCGACTATTGTCGGCGGAAACCGCAACGAATATGCGAAGACGCACGCAATGCTTAGGCTCATCGCCACTGGATAGGCCCGAACGGCAAGTTGGGGATCAATAAAACCAAATGGTATCGTGAAGGTAGAAACGAAAACCAAAAGCCAAATGGCACGACCCCTCCGCGCACCGGAACCAGCTATAACAATTCGAAAAGCAAGGAGTAATAACATAATCAAAAGCAAGAAAAATGGAGAGAGGTAAGGCAACATGAGATAGACGAGAAAAGGATAAGCGATACCGAGGCTTGCAAACATCAAATTAATACGGCCCGAGCCATTCATCGCTCTATTATCCGTTTACGATAGCATCGACGCTAACCACGACATCCTCAACTGTACGAACGGCCTTGAATACTTTTGGAGAAATTTTCTTCCCGGTCAGGTCTTGTAGTTGCACAACTAGGTCCACGGCATCAATGCTATCCAAGTCCAGGTCTTCATAAAGTCGGGCTTCGAGTTTAATTTCTTCAGGTGGAACTTCAAACATATCCACGAGGTATCCACTTAAGACAGAGAAAATCTCTTCCTTACTATTCATAGGACGTCGATACCCTTCATCGATGCAACATACTCCGCGAGATTTTTCACCGAAGCAAAATAGTTGGATATGTTTTCATCTTTTGAATCGATTGAAACAGCAAACTGCTCCTCAATGGCAACACCAAGTTCAAGAGCATCAATTGAGTCTAAACCCAAGCCATCGCCAAATAACATTTCGCTACTATCAATTTCTTCGGGGCCAATATCTTCGAGATCAAGTGACCTAATAATTAGTGATTTAATTTCTGCTTCCAGTGAGCTCAATGTCACTTTCACCATTATAATAGGCCTCCAAATCCCTTGTTAGGCGACGAACAGCAATAGATCTTTCGTACTTTTGCAGATATCCAGAAATAGGCACGATATTTTCAACCGAAACACTGAGGTGAAACCGCCTGTCCGGAATATTATACCAAGGAATTCCTTTCACCAAGGTTGCCGGTTCACAATTGATTGACACAATTTGTACGTCTGTGGTGGTAAATGCGGCGATATTTGCGAATCCACGTCGAAGCCGAACTTTCTGACCCGGCAGGCTACGAGTTCCTTCAGGGAAAATAATAATATTGTCACCTTTGGCAATTGCCTCCCGGCATTTGCGAATAAGTTCCTCGGGATCATCGTCATTGCGAATATACCCTGCGGCACGGGCAACGCCGCCGAAAAACCGGTGGTCCCAGACTTCGCGTTTAATAATACATTGCGCCTGGGGGGTCAGCGACATCAGGACCACAACATCAATTAAGGTTGGATGGTTGGAGATGATTAGCCGCCCAGAAGAAGTCGCCAACTGTTGTTCATTGCCGCACTCCAACTGCATAATGCCCCAAATCTGCATCAATCGAAGAAAAGCCCGAAAGCCGTACCGAACAATATTTTGTACCCGACGACGACGTGTTTCCTGTTCCGAAGACAAATGGGTAATAACTGGGAAGACGAAAATTGCGAGTACCAGACCGCCCAAACTAAATGTCGCGAACGCTATGCCTGTGCCGATCAAACGCCACAAATAGTTTAGCCTTGTTATCATAGTTTGTTAAAATGCCAGGTTGCGTTTTCGCCCCGCCAAGACCATTCGCAATTTGCACTACACAAGAAACGAATGAAGCCAAGTTCCACAGCCTCTTCGGAACACCTTAAATTCTCGTCCGAAAGTTCAACCGAAAAAGACATTTTCGATCCAACGTCGGTATCCCCTGTTAGTCTTATGGCAAGCGCCAAATCGAGCCGATGGGAAGCCGCGTCCGGAATTAATTCGAACATCGGCTCCTCATAGAAGACGTACAAAATTTCTGCACCAGGGTTTTCCTTCAACAGCATCACGGATTCTAAAAAACCTGCGCAGAAACTATCCTGGCCCGCGGAAATTGCGGAATGGGACCGGGTGTTCTTCTGCAAAATCGACAATGCACCGGCAAAAGCGTTATGAACGGACATACTGAATTCAGAAGGCGAAAGATTTTTTCCGTCAACAAGTTGTTGCATCATCTTCGCGACGCCCTCAGTATCACCGAACCGCGAGCAAAAAACTAAATGCGCATCGTCACTGCCACCGACGTCGAGGGCAACGCGCAAGGCCATACGACCCAATCGAGAAAGCCGGCGGCGAATAAGCATCGGAATATCTTTGACTTCGGGCTTGTCAAAATTCTGCTCAGCAAACCGCCCCTCGGACCATTCAAGCCATGCAGATTTGCTGTCGAGATTTGGTGACCAAGCACTCCAATCCATCAAACTAAATGTATGCTGCAAAAATCGGTCCGTTCTGCTTTGAAACCATCTGGGAAACCCGATAAAATAATCTGGTTTGCATAAGCTGAATACCCCAAATCATGTATTGCGTCCATAATTAGCGAAGATGAAGGAGGGGAAATACGGCAGCCGTATGTGGAGGAAAATCTTGCTAAGAATAGGGTTCGGAAATGTTGATCAACCGGCAGCCGGTCGCCTGATAGATCTTTTCGCAGATGAGACTGATCATCGCTATGTAAGTGATTTTACGAGCCCCGCAAGAGCGAAATCAAGTTTGCTAGGCCGAGTTTTGTTGCGCTGTTTGCTTTCTGAAGTGACCGACACAAACCCTTCGAACTGGATCCTTCCGTCAAACACCGATATTGGGCCAAAAATAGCGATTTCTACCGCAACCGATAATGCCATATATGTAAGCGTCAGTCATAGTGATCAGTTAGTTGTTGTTGCTCTATGCCAAGAGGTTCAAATCGGCTTAGATGCCGAAAACCTTAATAAGAAACGCAATTTTGATCGAATTCTAAGCCATCTCGTCGGAGATTTGAAAATGCCGGGGCAGATCACACTGCCGGAATTCTATCGGCTATGGACTTTGCATGAAGCTTTTTGCAAATCTAAAGGGCAGGGGTTGGAGTTTCCGATTTCAACGCCCGTACGGCTGGCCTTCACCAACGCACGGTCCGGCGACCTGTATGCAACCTGTCTTGAGGGACAACGCTACCAATTTCTGACCGGAGATTTGTCAAATAGCGCAGTTGCGATTTGCCTACTAACAAAAACAACAAAAACAATGTGCCGGGATGGTGGGCAAATAACCACAGCTCTGAACTTCACGTAGACCACACGCCCAACTTCGCGCAAAAAAGCGGAGGCAAATAACCCATTCTGAAATTGATGATGTGCAAAACACGTGAAACATTTATAGCCACATTTTCTTGGCATTTTTAGAGTAACTTTGCTCGGACTCAAGAACAAGGTAGCTCGGTCTCATCGACGCAGCCAATAGCACTTGCCATTCTGATAATGCTTTTCGCTAGAACTTCAATGCCGCGTTCATGCAGTAAATTTTCGACTTGGCGTAACGAAGGCGGGAACCGGATATACATCATCACGGCAAGTTGGATGATTTCCGGGGACATTTTGAAACAACAGAGCGAATTTGTCGTCCATAGACGCTATCGCCTGGAAAATGGTTGTTCAGCCAATTTTCCTCTGACTATGCCTAAATTTGCCTTCAGTCGGATCGCTTCGGGGCAAGCGAAATATCGAAATTTACTTCCCAGAATGGATTGTTGACATTGCACTCTTTGGCGCGGGCCGCATCATCGATTTTGACAAAATCAACAAGTAAGCTTTCCTTAACGCCGAACACTGCGTCGGAATTGATGTAGGGGTCTTCCGGAACAAAAATATGCGTGGTGATTGGCTCATGACTATCCGCTGTCACAATAAAGTGCAAATGCGCCGGTCGCATGGGGCTTCGCCCAAGTTTTTCGAGCAACTGCCCAACCGGTCCGTCTTTCGGAATGCCATAATAGTTCGGTTTCACCCCAGTAAACCAGTACGAACCGCTGTCATCTGTCTCGAAGATACCGCGCAGATTTCCCTCCGGCTGAATGCCTTTTTGCTGAACATCGTAAAACCCTTCGTCGTTGGCCTGCCAGACGTCGAGGCGAGCGCCTGGAATGGGCGATCCATCCACGGATTTCACCGTTCCGATGACCACAAGCGGCTCACCTTTGCCGTCCTGGCAGATATTGGCACCCAGTGCCAGGGCCGGTGAGTTGGGGGTATGAAAAGGACCAAGAACCGTTGTTTCCGTAGCCCCCTCTGATTTGCGGTTATTGATCGCGTCGACCAGCATGGAAACACCGAGCACATCGGAAAGCAGAATGAATTCCTGTCGCCAATCATCGCACATATGTCCTGTTTTTGTCAGGAACTCAATGGCCTGAAACCATTCTTCCTGGGTTGGTTCAACCTCTTTTACGACGGCATGGAGGTGACGAGTAACGCTGTCCATAACCTGTTTCAGGCGCTCATCCTTTGCCCCAGCGTTTCGGCCCGTGACAACCTTCGCACTGTCTTCTTCGGTGAAATACCCGGATTTGATCTGGTCTGTCATTGTTTTTCCTTTCGACTATAGCACTTGGCAAATTTCTTCGAACTCAAAACGTGGTCCGCGTGGAAAATTGTGGGCTTCGTCGGCATACCCCAACGAACACAGAAAATTTGATTTTACGTGAGTGCCGCCGAAGAATTCCTTGTCGACAAGATTGTTGTCAAACCCGGACATCGGACCGCAATCAAGACCAACCGCCCGAGCAGCGATGATGAAATAGGCGCCCTGCAGGCTGGCATTGCGAAAGGCGGTTGCCTGGGCTGCAAATTCGTTATTTTCAAATATTTTTTTGTTTTCAGGGGCATGCGCGAACAGGGTCGGTAGGTGCCCAAAAAACTCCATGTCGTGGCCAATGATCGCCACTACGGGGGCACTCTCCACCCGGGCGATATTTCCATCAAATAAGGCAGGCCTCAGGCGCTCTTTCGCCGCGTCGGTGGCCAAAAATACGATCCGGGCAGGACAAGAGTTCATGGAGGTTGGGCCCCATTTCATAAGATCATAGATTTCCTGAAACAGTGCAGTTGCCACAGGTTTGTCAAGAAACAGATTGGCGGTGCGTGCTTCTGTGAAAATCAGGGAACGGGCCGATTGATCGAGTATCTGTCGCATAACAATCCTTATCTTGTGAACTCGGTAATTTGGGGGAAGATGACCAGAAGGGCGGTCACTAGGATCATGATGAGCACAAAGGGAAATGCGCCCGCAAAGATCTCTCCAAGTTTGATCTGCGAATTGCCCATGGCCGCTTTGACCACATAAACGGTCAGGCCCAACGGTGGAGTCAAAAGGCCAATTTCAACCGCAACCACCGTCACAATGCCAAACCAGATCAGATCGGTACCAAACACGGCAAGGGCAGGCAGGACGAGCGGCAATGTGATCAGCATGATCGACACGCTGTCGAGGACCATTCCCATGACGAGCACCATCAGGAGGTAGAGCAAGATGATGCCATAAAATCCGAAATCCGCTTCTGTTATCATTCCCACCAGCTCAGTGGGCAATCCAGACAGGGCAATCATGCGCGTATACATGTTGGCGGCAATAATCAAAAACAAGATCGAAACCGAGACATGTCCGGTTTCGATGAGTACTTTCCATAGCTTCTGCGGGCTAAGCATTCCCGGATTGAAGAACGATTTTATGACCACGATGATCAGAGCAAAGAACGCGCCAACGGCACCAGCTTCTGTAGGCGTGAAAAATCCGCCATAGATGCCGCCCAAAATGGTAAGTATCAAAATGGAAATTGGTGTCAACTTGACGATTGCCGACCAGACAGTCTCATGATGCTCAGGCTTGCGCGTCCAGGCAGAGGGCGCGTTACTGGCGTCCGGAACATGCAGGTTGCCCGCAAAACTAGGCATGTAAATTGAGATGAGAACAATAGCGACACAAAATGAAGCAGAGAGGAGAATTCCGGGCGCAACGGCAGCAGTGAATAGCTGTCCAACCGAGACCTCCGCGATCACGCCAAAGACAATGAGAAGTAAACTCGGCGGAATAAGCATGCCGAGGACGGAACTGCCTGCCACGATGCCGACCGAAAATTTGGTGGTATAGCCATGTTCGACCATGGGCGGCACAGAGACTTTGGTGAAGACAACGGCAGAAGCAATTGAAACACCTGTTATAGCGGCGAATATTGCGTTCGCCACGACCGTCGCAACGCCGAGCCCTCCAGCTATTCGTCCAAGCAGCCACTGGCTGACATCAAAGGTGTCGCGGCCAATATTGCCGATATTGACCAGCATGCCCATAAACACAAAAAGGGGAACCACAGCGAATAACTGATCCTGAATGGCGCCGGAAGACGCGATCTTCAGCAAATTGACCGCCGTACCAAAATCGTCCCGGATCAACCAGGCACCGATGAAAGACAATAAAATCAGACCGACACCAATATGCATACCGGCAAGGATAAGAACCAGCATTACACCGACCAGAATTGACCCAATGGTAAGGGGTTCTAAATCGGGATTGAGGAACACGTAACCCGCGGCAAAAAAGATCACGAGCAGAAGGACAGCCCCCCAGCCTTTCGGCAAACCGCTGCGGGCATCGGGATGATCGGGTTCATCCGCCACAGCCATCCGAACGAAATCAAGCGTCAGCAGAAAAAATTCAAACGCCGTAACAATGGCACAAAAGGCCATAATCCCTTTAAATGGCCAAACCGGTATGATGATTTCGTTCTGTCGGCCAAAGTATTCACCACTTTCGAATGATGCCCAGGCGTCGGGAACGAGCCCGAACGCGATCAACGCCATAACAATGAGACTGCTTAGATGAAAAATGGCGTTATAAAGGCTGCCGGCGACAGGCCGCCGGATCGACAAGAAATCAAGAAACGCGTCAGCTTTCGTGAGTTTTCTCAGATGCAAGGTATCAGGCAGTTGCAGGAAGACAATGGCAACGATGGAGTAACCGACAAATTCCGGCACTCTCGGCAGTGGATGATCAAACCAGCCCCGTGCTATGACATCAGCGCAAACAAGCAACATCATGGCGACAATCCAGATCGTACCGATCGCGTTCAAGCCGCCCCCCAGTCTTGCTATCGGCGGGAACAGACCGCGTCCCGACCATAGATTATTGCGGCTCCAGGCGGTTGGCTGATTGCCGCTTTTCCAGAATTCGATAACTTTTTTCATTGCATAAGGCCATCTGGCGCAGATCCATGAAAGGCGTTTTCAATGATTGTTCGAATTTGCTGTCGATTGAAGGCACGTGGGTTCCAATAGGGATTAGCGACGGCCAAATCTGCGGCGCGATCGATCCCACTTTCCGGCATGCCAATTTCTCTTAGACTTAATGGTGCAGAAATGGATTTCGCATATTCATAGAGGCCGATGCCAGCTTTGTTTGCGTCCAAAGCATCGGCGATGGGTTGCAAAAGATCTGGCACTTCGATCTCATTGAAGGCGACGGCATGCGGCAACAAGACCGCGTGTGTGTCTGCGTGCGGTAAATCGAAAGATCCGCCAAGGGTATGGCAAAGTTTGTGGTGTAGTGCCATGCCAACAGACCCCAGCACCGCGCCACAAAGCCAGGCACCATAAAGCGCACCGCGCCGCCCACTTTCGCTGTGGGGATTGATTTTGATTTTGGGCAATGCGTCGATGATGGCCTTAATTCCAGCCTGTGCCATCTGGGTCGCAATTGGATTGCGGTCCTGGGCATAGAGGGCTTCTACTGCATGTGCTAGTGCGTTATAGGCGCTTGTGACGGACATCGTTAGCGGCAGATCATAGGTCAAAAGCGGATCATACAGCACCACATCGGGTAGAATTTTCGGGCTTTTCACCGTTGTTTTTACACCGCTCTCTGTCTGGCCAAGGATCGGTGTGACTTCGGATCCGGCATAACTTGTCGGAACAACAATTTGTGGCTTTCCGGTGCGATAAGACATTGCTTTGCCGAGGCCGGTGGTGGAACCACCGCCGATTGCGACGGTTATGTCCGCGTCCAGCGAATTGAATATTTCTAGCGTTTCCGCCGTAACATTCGTGGGCGTATGCATTGCAGCATCCGAAAAATTACCAACGCTGAGTTCACCCAGGCTATCCCGGAGTTTTTCGCCCTGATGGATTTGCTGTGGCGTGGTCAAAATCAAAGCCCGGCTGCATCCCAGATCCTTAACGATCTCGGAAGTTCGGCGTATCGAACCTTCGCCGAATATGATCCGCGACGGGTATGTTGTGAGTTCAAATTGCTGTTGCATGCGATAGGTTCTCTTCACTTTGGCCGTTACTGTCCGCCGCGCGGTGGCGTACCTCGTTTCATCGCCACTTGAATGCCGCGATACAGAACATCGAGATCAAGTCTCAACCAAGGTGTTGTTGATTGGAATTCGGCATACAGCGTCCCGTCCGGACGAATAAGAAACGCACCGGGTTCGCTAAAAAGTTCAGGTTCGACCGGTTTGACGCGTTCGGAGACATAAAGACCGAAGCTCCGCACCTGATGTTCTGCCATACCGTAGGCAAATGGAAGTTTGCCGATCGCCCATTCACTAAGCGCGCGGTTCGCCCGTTCAGCGTCATCCATGCTGACCGCTAGAATCGATATTCCGATGGCGGCAAACGCGGTCTGCATATAGCTCAGTTTTTCAATTTCGGGTTTGCAGAAACTGCAATGAACACCCCTGAAAACTACAACAAGAGTGAAATTTTCCGGCCGTTGATCAGACAGTATCCAATGCCCGCCGCCGGCCAATTCAAGTTCAAGCTCCGGTGCCGACTCTCCAGGCGACAGGCGCCCGATTGTTCGCTCGCTGGTGGTCATGGGGCCGAACTTTCGTCAATATCAACGTTTCCCACCCGCTGATGCCAGCGATTGATATGCAGGCTTTCATAGAGCCCGGCTACATTAAATGGCTCACTGGTCATTAATTCATCTACATCATCCCGGCTATCGCATTCGACAATGACAACGCTACCAGTCATTTGTTTATTCTGATCGTCTACAAGTGGTCCTGACGCAACAATCTTCAATGGACTTGCTGCAAGGTACGCGCGATGCGCTTCAATGAGTTTTTCTCTCAACGGGCTGTTGGGCTTATCTATCCCATGAATTACAAATAACATACGCTTTCTATCCAGTTTGTATTTGCCAGGATATCTCGCTTTGTAATGTTAGGTGACATCCTGACCCGATCCTTCCATTAAGCGATCTTCGCAATCTTTTGTGAAAATCGAGGCGCGGGCGGCGGCGGAAAACCTTGCTTTCATCCGCATAACCAAGACTACAAAGGAAGTTCGATTTTAGAGTTGTGCCGGAAAAAAATGCTTCATCGACTTTGCCATTGTCAAATCCAGACATTGGTCCGATATCCAGTCCAACGGCACGCGCAGCAATCATAAAATACGCCCCTTGCAGGGTGCTGTTGCGAAATGCGTTGGTTGTCGCCGCAATTTCGTTATTTTCAAACATCGCCTTGGCGCCGGGATTGTGCGGAAATACCTCCGGCAGCCGGGTATGGAATGCCATGTCATAAGCGATGATCGCCGTGACGGGAGCGCCTCTCATTTTTGCAATGTTGGGCTCAATCAAAGCGTCCGCTAGTTTGTCTTTGGCCTGTTCATCTCGCACGAGAACAAGGCGCATAGGTTGCTGATTAAGAGATGTTGGACCCATCTTGGCGACCTCGTAAACTTCGCACAGCTGGTCGTCGCTTACCGTTTTGTCACGCCAGCCTTTGTGGGAGCGCGCTTCGGTCAATAACAAAGCAAGCGTGTCGTGGTCGACAATGTTCACCCTATCCCTAAGCGCGGCTGCATCCTGTTGAACCTTGGTGTCTGCTGTCATCATTTGGTTCATGTTTAAGTCCAGTATGGGGTGACGGTATTGGGGTTGTCGTTGGGCGAAAGGGTGCCAATGGCAGCGCAAACTGGCCTTTCGCCCAATAATGCAGACGTGTGTCAGGCGCTCCAATCACGAATTGACGTGGGGCCTGCGGCCTTCATTTTTTTGAGGAAAACGTCCATGACTTCCGTCGCTGGCAGCCCTTTGTCGCCATTAAACTTGCGCCAGTTGCTGGCAATGTCAGGCAGAGAATTAGCCCATTCCAAACGGGCCTCCTGTGACATCGGATTAATGGTCGCGCCTTTTTCAGCCATAATCCCTTCGAACTTTTTGGCGAGGCCAACCAGCATTTCGCCGTGGATCTTGCTGTATTCCTGGCCAAGATCGGAAAGAACCTTCTGCAATTCGGCGGGTAATTTGTCCCAGCTTTGTTTGTTAATCGACATAGCGCCTGTTACTTGGCAGCCCAAACTGACTTTGTTGATGTAAGGAGCCACCTCGTACAATTTAAACGGAAAGGTACCGGAATTTGAGATCACGGCACCGTCAACAACACCTGTCTTGATCAAGTTGTAGAAACCTGGCAGACCCTGATTGACGCCAACTGCGCCTGTGTTCTCCAGCCAAGCGGATACTGCGCCTGCGGTCACAAATTTCTTGCCCTTCATATCCGAGATACTGTTGATCGGCTCTTTGGAAATAATGTTATAGGTTTCGATCCCACTAGCGCCGAGAAATACCTGATTTTGTTTTGCCCAAGCGTCGGTCAGCGGCGCCATTTCACGGTGCATGTCATTCATCGCACGAAGCATTGCTGGCATATCATCTGACACAAATGGCGCATAGTAGCTGACATTTTGCAGCGGCATCTTGGACTCTTCCCACAATGTCCCAACCCATCCGATGTCGGTAATACCCTGTTCTACCGCTTCCAGCGTTTTATCGAATTTGTACAGCGCCCCGCCGTAGGATTCGATCCATTTGACTTCGATATCAGATCCCATCGCCTTGAGGCGCTTGTTGGTTTCCGGAACAACATGATTGTGCATGGTCCCAACCCAAGGCACGGCCGTCGGGTGGCTGGAGGCAATGGTCAGCCTGATTTTATTCGCACCCTGAGCAATATAAGGGGTGAAGAACGCGGTCGTACCTGCGGCACCTGCGGTTTTAAGGACATTTCGTCTCGATATTTTCACTGGACTACCTCCCACATTGGATTTGTTCTGATAGTGAAAAGCAGGTTACAGAGTGAAAGTTATTAAATAAAATATTAAAAATACATATTCCATATCATTTTGATATAATAATGCGTCTTTGTCGTGTGAGGACTTGTCAATGCTATTGGACCCAAAACATTTGCTTCTACTCGCGGAAATTTATGATTCCGGTGGATTTTCCGAAGCGGCGGCGAGCTTGGGAACAAGTCAGCCGGGCCTATCCCGAATTGTCAAAGGCCTGGAAGAACGCATTGAGGAACCGCTTTTTTCACGGACAAGAAAGCCTTTGGAATTGACGCCTATTGGAAAACGGCTGGTCGATCAAGGTCGGGCCATCCGCAACGCGACAAAGCGCGCGTCTGAAAGTGTGGACCGTATCCGCAGCGGGGACGAAGGAGAGATCAGGATTGGCGGAACACCTTTCTTTCTGGATGGTTTCGTTTCAAGCCTTTTGGCGGAATTTCAGGTCGTCAGCCCCAATATCAAGATCAACATCAGCCATGGTTATCCGGACGATTTGATTGCCCAGTTGGTTGGCGATCGAATAGACGCTGCCTTTTGTCCTGTTAGTGTAATTGATCCGGACCGAAATTTGGAGTTTAAGCCGCTGATCCGCGGTCATAATCTCGTCGCCTGCCGAGTGGGTCATCCATTGCGGTCCAAGAAAAATCTAACGGCAATGGATTTGCTCGATTATCCATGGGTCGCGCCGCCGCCGCATAGTCCGCTTAGTGAGGATTTGAAAAATATCCTTTCGTCTATTGATGCCCGCAACATCAACATCGCAGCATCAGGCGGCGGACTTGGCAGTGTTGTGAATTACATTGTCCATACAAATTATCTGACCATATTGCCGCATACCGTTGTGTTTGCCCTGCGCCGACAGGGTACGCTTTCCGCCCTTCCTATCGAATTAAACCATCCCAATAGAACCTTAGGACTATTCACGCCAAAACACAGCGCCGTGATGCCCGCCGTCGAAAAACTTTCTGCCTATTTATCAGTCAGAATCAAGGAGATGCTGGAACAAATTCAACAACATGAATCTTCGATGATGAAGGTAACGAGAGAGATGGACGCCGGCAGTGTCAGAGAAAATTTGACATAAGTAGCCAAACTACGTTTCGCAGTGTGATCGCAAGGCGACAAAGAAATTTCTGAAGAAAGCAATGAAGCGATACGGTTGCCCAAAAGCATTTGTGACGGACCGCTTTCGCTCCTACCGGACAGCCATAGAAGAGATCGGCAACGCGGCGCGCCACGAAACCGGCTACTGGTTCAACAATCGGGTCGAAAACCCACATCGGCTTTTTCGACAACGAGAGCGCGCCATGGCCAATTCAGGAACCCCAAGTCGTTGCAGAAATTTTCTGCCATTCATGCTTCCGTCCATAATCATTTTGACCAAGAACGCCATTTTTACAACCACCAAATTTTTGAACTCGATCGCATCGGCGCGCTGGCTGAACGGCGACAACTCGCGGCTTGAGACGTCTCGATGTTAGGAAATTGCTTACTGATCAATTTTTCCCTGACACCGCCGCGGTTAGGCCTGGAGCCAAAATCATAATTTCTGGTACCATTATAAACTTGGCCGCTGAGAACGTTATTGCAATTTTCTGGTGATTTGCAGGTAGATGGATCGATGGTACACCGAGGCTTTGTGAGATTATTTCGTTTATTTGTTTGCTTCGGCTTCCTAAGATAGCGGGAAGCCATGTGGGCGTTCTGAAAATTAGAGAATTACTGGATCAATATGTCTGGACCGGGAGCAACGATAAAAAGGGTCTCGTTCGCGGTTTTGGTTTTTGGTCGCCTTGCAAAGTCGTGGGTTCGGGTTTCCTTAAGTCTAGCAATTTGTTTTTTTGTTTCGTTTTCACTGATGCCAGTGAAAAGCAATGCCGGTATTCAGACGCGCGTCCGTATTGCGTATATCGAGTGGCGGCCTGATCGCCCCCCAACTCTGTCTAATCTGCAGGCGGTCCCAAATGATCAGGGCTTAGAGGGCGCGCGACTGGGCATTCGCGATGTCAACGCTGGTGGGCAATTCACTGGCCACGAATTGGAATTGTCAGAGTATATTTTTCATCAGAACGACGAAACTTCCAGAACTGAACTGACCCGTTCAAGATCTGACGACATCATCATTGCGAATATGCCAGCGGCTGAATTGATAGGACTGGCCGATCAAGATTGGGCGAAAGAGGCATTGATTATCAACGTCTCTAGCGCGAACAACAGCTTGCGCCTAAATAACTGCCGGGCCAATATTTTGCACACGATCCCCAGCCGCGCCATGCTGAGTGATGCCCTGGCGCAATTTCTGCTCCGCAAACGCTGGAACAAGTGGTTCCTCATTAGCGGCGGCCACGCGCAGGACAAAAAATTTTCCGAAGCGATGGCCCAGTCGGCCCGGAAATTCGGCGCCAAAATTGTGGCGCAAAAGACTTGGCTGTTTGATGCCGATATGCGGCGGAACGTGCAGGCCGAAGTACCGCTATTCACGCAAGGACCTGATTATGATGTGCTTGTGGTAGCCGATGAAATTCGCGACTTTGGTGAATATGTCCTTTACCAAACGTGGCGACCGCGTCCCGTGGTTGGGACCCAGGGCCTGCGTCCCGTCGCCTGGCATGGTGTCATCGAACAATGGGGGGCGGCTCAATTGCAGAAACGATTTCTAACATCGGCTCACCGGGCGATGAACGATGTGGACTATGCCGCCTGGCTTGCGGTGAGCGCGGTTGGCGAGGCCGTGATCCGGGGCGGCGCCAAGACCGCGACACAGGTCACCGCATATCTGCAATCGGACAAGTTCAAGCTGGCCGCTTTTAAGGGCCGGCGGTTGAGTTTTAGGCCATGGTCCGGACAAATGCGCCAGCCTATCGCTCTGGTCCATCACGGTGCCTTGGTCTCAACCTCACCGCAGGAGGGTTATCTTCATCAGCGTACAGATTTGGACACTCTAGGGTACGATAAGCGAGAAAGTACATGCCAAAGGCGTTGAAAGCTGGGATCGAGATAGAAGGTTTAAGTTATGCTTACGGCGCCAAACAGGCTTTGTGCGATCTCAACCTGACCGTCCGCCGCGGCCATTTCACCGCCATCCTGGGTCCTAACGGGGCCGGCAAATCAACGCTATTCCATCTGTTGACCCGAATTCTGAAGATCCAGGATGGCAGCATTGTAATTTTGAACTCCGATTTGCTCACCGAACCCTTACGGGCCATGGCCAGTTTAGGGGTGGTGTTTCAACAACAAACGCTCGATCTCGATCTGACAGTGCGACAAAATCTTGCTTATTTTGCCGCCTTACATGGCTTGCCTGCCGACGATCTGGAGAAAAAGATAGATGCCAGTCTGGCGTCATTATCGTTGTTGGAGCGGGGTGGGGAGAAAGTAAGAGCATTGAATGGCGGTCATCGCCGGCGGGTGGAAATTGCCAGAGCCCTTCTACATGACCCCGAATTATTATTGCTGGATGAACCGACTGTCGGCCTGGATGTGCCGTCGCGTCGTGCCATCGTCGACCATGTTCATACGCTGTGCCAGGAGCAGGGCTTGACGGCGCTTTGGGCAACCCATTTAGTCGATGAAGTCCGCCCAGATGACGATCTGATTATCGTGCATGAAGGCAGGATACGGGCGCAAGGCAGTGTCGCCGATTTACTGCAGGAACAAGCCTGCGACGACGTCGCGCAATTATTCGAACAACTCGTGATGGCGGATCGGAACCCAGATGACAATTGAACTAAGCCAAAGACCTTTGATTGGTCCAGCTGCCTATTTGCGCTGTTTGCGCGGCGTGACGTGGCGCGAAGGGTTGCGATTTTTCCATCAACGCGAACGTTTCATCGCCGCATTGGTTCGCCCTTTGGTTTGGCTGTTGGTTTTTGCCGCTGGATTTCGGGCCGTACTTGGGCTTTCGATTATTCCACCCTACGAAACTTACATTCTTTATGAGGTTTATATCGTGCCTGGATTGGTCGGGATGATTCAATTATTCAATGGCATGCAAAGCTCGCTGTCGTTGGTCTATGATCGTGAAATGGGCAGTATGAAAGTCTTGTTAACCAGCCCATTGCCGCGTTGGTATTTGTTGCTTTGTAAATTATTCGCCGGCTGCGCCGTCTCGATATTGCAGGTATATGCTTTTTTGTTCGCCGCTTATCTGCTTGGTATCGAGATGCCGGCGTTCGGCTATTTGGCGCTGGCGCCAACTTTGATAATAACTGGACTGATGCTGGGCGCGGTTGGCATGTTGCTGTCGAGTTTCATTCGCCAGCTGGAGAATTTCGCCGGGGTGATGAATTTTGTTATATTTCCTGCTTTCTTTTTGTCGAGCGCACTTTATCCGTTGTGGAAAATGCGCGAATCTAGCGAGCTATTGTATTGGCTATGCAGCTTCAACCCATTTACTTACGCCGTCGAATTCATTCGTTTCAGTCTCTATCTGAAATTCGATTTGGCGGCGACAGGAATAACCTTGTTGGCGCTTGTCGGTTTTCTGGCCTCAGCGATCTGGGCTTACGATCCGAAGCGTGGAATGACCGGCGGTGGTCGCGGATAAGCGAACTAATCACGCGTCAGCATGTCCGGTGAGACACGCTGAAAAACATATGGTTCGGTCGGCGGAAAAAAACTGATACTGGCAGCCGCTGCGATCTTGGCCATTTCACCGCTTTTGATCAATTGATTGATCGTTTCGTTCATTGCTTGTATTGGCGCCTTGCCACCTTTCAAAACAGCAAATGACAAATTATAGGCAATCGAATGCAGGTATCCGCTGGCGCTCAGTTTCGTATCCGGATTTCTTGCTAGATGGCGGTCGAAGCGATGCTGCTCGACCAAGGCGGCATCAACTGTGCCCTTTTCCAGTTCTTCGAAAATATCGCCCGGTGTAAAATGCTGCGAGTCGCCCGCCAATAGGCCACCTTGATAACGCAACAATAGCGCGCTGGATAAGGTACTGACTTCACCACCGACCCTTAGACCGGCTAGGTCGGACAGCTTAGCAACTGACTTTCCAGTATATTTCGGACCCAGCACGACGGTTAGTCCAGCGCGGATATATGGCGCTGTCGCCGTCAGTTCACCCATGGCGACACGGCGACCGCGTTCGCTGCGCTTCATGTCTTCATAATCAGGCAGGGCGGCAGTCGGCTGAACTGGTTTTGCCAAGTTCGATCCGATCAGTGCGAAGCCGCCAAGAAAATCACAAAAGTCCGCCGATAGCAGTGTATTCATCTCATATATTGCTACAGCCTCGTCGTCATCTTCAGATTCATACCATTGAATTTGAAGATCCATGTTGAGCATTTCCGCAACACGACGGGCCAACAGTAGATCAAATCCACCTTCCCGTTTGCCGAACTTAAAGGAATAGGGCGGACTGCCGTCTTCGAGACAAATTCTCAGTTGTGCTTTGGCAATCGCCGGGGATAAACAGAAAATTGGTCCCGCTGCTAGGATCAAGGCCAAAGTGAACCGAAAGAGAAATTGCTTGGACTGGGGCATTAGCTTTTGCCTCTGGTCTTGACATACGCCCAAAGCTGTTCGATTTGGGCGTCGTCCAGGACATCTTTCCAAGCTGGCATGTCTTTTACGCCGTCTTTGACGGATTTGATAAATCTGGGTTTTGCGTTCAATGGAAATTTCCGCAAATCATATGAGCGGGTGCCGGTATTCACCATGTTGGGACCATGGCAGTTCACACAATAAGAATAATAGTCGCTCTTACCTTTTTTTACCATTTCCGGGTCAACGCCCGCCAACGCCAGTGTCGTCATTAGGCCAAAAATAATTGCCATAATGACCACGATATCTAGCTGTCCGAATTTCATTTTGAATGAATAATCAATTAACTGCATTGTTGTTCCGTTGCCGATCCGCGAATACCGTCACCAATGTCTCAAGAATTTGGGGGCACGCCTGATCGTCAGGCGCGGCCCCCATTTACTTGTTCACGGTCTTCGATGGCTATTGCGTCACTTGACCGCAAAGGTCCAGAGCGAACCACCTTCAGGTACGCTGGCGATGATCGCGTTCAGTTTTGTATTCTTGGCACCAAACACCGGAATGAAATTCCGATATGCTCCGCCAACACCGCTGGCGATCGAGACATATTGCTGGCCATCCTGCTCCCAAGTTATCGGTTGACCGATAATTCCGGAACCCGTTTGGAACGACCATAGTTCAGTTCCCATTTCGGCGTCATAAGCTTTGAACTGACCGGTAAAGGTGCCGGTAAACACAACGCCGCCACCTGTGACCATTGTGCCACCCCAATTCGCAGCTTCAGTGCCGACTTTCCATTTGGCTTTGCCGGTCTTTGGGTCGATCGCTCTTAATTCGCCGGTTTGTCCATCATCCGGGAACAACCATTGGAAAGACCCCAAGTCGATGCCAAAGTAAAATGTCCCTTTTTTAAATTCCGGCTCCACGGGTTTGTAGGCCATGCCAAGTTTTAGTGTATTCGCATAGACATAACCGGTTTTGGGGCTATAGCTCATCGGGTTCCAATTCTTGCCACCAAATGCGGACGGCCAAATATCCACTTTGGCACCAGTGGCCCGCATCTTCTTTGTCAATTCGCTTTCGATCGGACGACCGGTTTTCATATCGATGCCGTCCGCCCAATTTAGCTCGTCAATGAATTGACTGGCTTTCAACAATTTCCCATTGGTGCGATCGATTATATACAGAAAGCCGTTACGATCGGCATGGATGATGGTTTTGTGCATCTTGCCGTCAATTTCCGTATCGACAATGATGTTTTCGTTGACCCCGTCATAATCATAAGGATCGTTTGGCGAAAACTGATAATGCCACGCGACTTCACCGGTTTTTGGGCGAATTGCTAACACGGAACCAACATAAAGATTGTCGCCTTTGCGGAATTCCGCATTCCACGGACCGCCGTTACCGGCACCCCAATAGACCAGATCCAATTCGGGATCGTAAGTGCCGGTTATCCAGGTTGGCGCTCCACCATGTTTGTAGGTATCACGCGGCCACGTATCGCCGCCTTTCTCGCCCGGACCGGCAACCGTATAACGCCGCCATAAATGCGCACCACTGTCCGGATCCCAGCCATCAATAAAGCCGCGAATACCATATTCACCGCCGGAAATACCGGTGATAACCACGTTGTTCGCAATCAAGGGCGCCATCGTCATGGAATAGCCATCTTTGAAATCGATGGCTTGGGATCGCCAGACTTCTTTGCCGTCCTTAATATCCAAAGCGATGACGTGAGCGTCCAACGTCGCGCGGTATAGTTTACCGTTATAAAGGGCACCGCCACGATTGACGATCCCGCAGCAAACTATTCTCGGCGTTTCCGGTGGATACTCGATTTTCGAAACCCAGATGCGTCGACCGGTTTTGGCGTCGATCGCATGTGTCGCATTATGCGTCGTTACATACATGACGCCATTAAATACCAATGGCTGGCTTTCCTGTCCGCGGTTATCGCCGAAACTGTAATTCCACACAGGAACCAAATCTTTGACGTTCTTACTGTTTATCTTATCCAATGGGCTGTAGCGTTGCTGCCCTTGGCCTAGACCGACTGTCAAAACTTCATTAGTCGTGTTTGCATCATTTGCGAGCTGTTGTGCGGATTGCGCGAACGACAATCCTGGAATGAAGGCAATCATACTCCCTGCAGCGACAATAGTTTTTAATCCTAGTCCCTTCGACATTATGAATATCCCCTATAGATGTTCGTTTGGTTTTTGATTGGCAATTTGTATACATTATTATGATTTCACGGAATTTGAGGTTATGTAAAGTGTTTAGAATCTGTAATCTGTCCAAACGGAAGCAGTTCTGTTTCCTTCTTCAACCTTCCAATACACGGATGGAAGTTGCTTAAATGCGGACGTCACTCTGTTTATTTTCTCTGCTCTTCTGCCTTGTTTGGACAAGCCGAATTGCGACAGCGACTGATAAAATACCAGTAGATGTGGAAATTGTTTTGGCTGTTGATGTCTCAAATAGCGTCAGCGCGGCCGAGCATGTTGTCCAGATCGAAGGCATCGCGAGAGCTTTTGAAAATCCGAGTTTACAGCAAGTCATCGACAATCTGCCAATCGGTGGTGTCGCTGTCGCACTGCTGCTGTGGGCTGGGGAAAGACAGCAGATCATGATCGTCCCGTGGTTCAAGATCGAGGATAGAAATAGCGCCCGTAAATTTGCCGCCGCTGTTCGATCGCGCAAAGGAAAGCCGTGGGCTGGATTGAATTATACCGCCATTGGTGATGCCATGATTGTGGCCGGACAGGCGATTGCGTCGAACAATTTTATCGGCCGAAGAAAGGTTATTGATGTTTCCAGCGATGACCCTAGCAATCGCGGGTTGGAGCCGTCGATCGCCCGGGATTTATTGATGGCGCAAGGCCTTACAATCAATGGTTTGCCTATATTGGCGGATCGTCACGATCAAGAGACGCGCCAGGAATTGGTGAGTTACTTCAGTAAAAATGTCATAGGTGGGCCTCGGTCATTCGTTAATCCTTCACTTTCATTCGACCATTACGCGGACGCAATCCTGCAAAAACTAACGACGGAAATTTCCGGTCGACCGCCTGAAAGGTGGTATGCAATTCATCTGCCGCTGTTGGCTAATGAGCTATAGGTCAATTTGCATCTACCGAAGCCGGACAGCAGAATTCGGTTATTTTTGGTGGGATCGATCCACATATATCCATCATCCGATGGTCCAACATAGTTTGAATAACGTTGGTTGAGCAGACGAAACATATCAAGACACCAGATTTCAGTCCGTGGCATCAATCGGACCTTCGCCAACTTTTCTTTTTTGTCAAAATAGAATTCCGCAAGAAATTCAAATTTGCCAAATCTCGCCTTAGCGAGAAGCCGCGGTAATTCCATCCAATAGACCGGCAATTCGCCACGGGCAGTATAAGCGTTGCCATCCGATGCTTTCCGGACATCTTGTTCACTCATGCCCCAGCTTGTATATCGCCAGCCAGCCTGAACATCGGTGCCGGTCAACAGCAACAAGCCAATGAGCAATAGCAAAATTGAAAGAGGCGATTTCAGCATCAAAGTTCCAAAAAAATTGGACGGGGCGGATTTGCTCGCCCCGTCCACAATTTACGCCTCGAATTTATCCTATGGCGCCATCTTTGATCGCCTGCGGCGTTATCGGTAGGCTGCGAATTCGGGCGCCGGAGGCGTCGAATATCGCGTTCGCCACTGCCGGCGCGACAACGGTTACACCAGGTTCACCACAGCCGGTCGGATATTGCCCCGGCGACAACACTGTGATGTCCAATTCCGGCATGTCGGCCATCCGCAACACATCGTAAGTATCGAAGTTTTCCTGTTGAATGGCGCCGTCCTTCATATCGGCCTGCTCTTTGGTTGCAATTGACAAACCCCAGAGAACGGACCCTTCAACTTGCGCTTTTACAGCGTCTGGATTAACGGCGGTACCAACATCGATCACGACGGTCAGTTTCTTGACTTTATATTCGCCGCTCGACTTGTTCACGTCTACTTCGGCAACACAACCGGTCCATGTCGGCGTGTTGCGTTCCTGAGCACTGGAGATTGACAGACCCATACCGCTACCGGCCGCCATCTTTTTACCCCAGCCGGCTTTGTCGGTTACGGTTTTTAGGACGGTTTTCAGCCGATTGGCGCCGCCAACGCTCATCGGTGCAGTGCCCGCATTTTTTCCTTGTGCGTCCAGCATTGACATGCGGAAAGCAAGCGGGTCAACTTTTAACTCATGGGCCAACTCATCCATGAAGCTTTCAACCGCAAAGAAAGTATAACCCGGTGCAACGGAACGTAGATTGCCAGCTGGTGCTGCCGCGTCGCCTTGCTTCGATTTGATCAATCGTACACGATGGTTCGGTACCGAATACCAGAAGTCAGCGCCATTAATCGCAAACGCATCGATTTTACCTTCCGGTGCTTTCGCCAGGAATGCAGGTGCGAGCCGACTATTGGCCCACGTGCAAACGGTGTCGTGGGTCATCGAATCCAGTTTACCGTCTTTGATGCCGGCGTTCAGGACTTGCAGAGCTTGGCTGCGCGGGAAATCAAATTGCGTATCAGACGCCCGATCGTAAATCATCTTAACGGGTTTATTGGCGCCTTTTGCAGCCAAGGCTGCGACAACAACATAATCCGCTTCCAATCGACGGCCAAAACCGCCGCCCAAAAGTCGTTGATGGATTGCAACTTGCGAGGCGTCGACGCCCAACACAATCGGCAATACTCCACTTAAGACGGCCTGAAACTGATTTCCGGTTTCGACATGCCAAACGTCGTCTTTTTCATAAACCGTGGCATTCATCGGCTCCAACGGCATATGTAAGTTCAAGCTTGTGGTGTAGGTTGCGCTAAAGGTTTTGCTGGCGCCTTTGATGCCAGCTGGCGCATCGCCATCTTCGACGAAAGTGCGAACGCCTTCGCCGCTGGCCAATTGTTCATGGGCTTCGGCCATGATGCTTTCAGAACTAACTTTGGCGTTTGGCCCCAAATCATAATCTACCTTTAACGCCGCGGCAGCCTTTAACGCCGCTGGATAATCATCCGCCAGAGCGACGATCCAACCGGTAACCATCTTAGTCGGATCTTCGATCACAACGTGACCATTATATCCTGCGACGGCTTTCGCCTGACTATCATCAACACTCTTTACAGAAGCACCATAACGGACCGGTGGCGTGCGCGGTGCGCCATAGACCATGCCTTCGATAAACGTATCGATGCCGTATTTTGCGGTACCGTTGGTTTTACCGGGGACGTCCAAATTGGCGATGGATTTGCCGACAACTTTGCGATCGCCGGGTGATTTCAATTTGATCGCGGCTAATTGTGCAGCGTTAAAGCTTCGGGCAACTACGCCGCCTTTCACTAAGTCGCCGTAACTGACTTTGCGTTTGGATTTGTCATGATAAACATAACCTTGTTCCGCGCGAAGCTCAGTAGCAGGGACGCCCCAATTCTTCACCACTTGTTCCATCAGCACAATACGGCCCGCCGCACCCGCTTGTGACATCGCAGCGAAAGTCCAGTTGATCGACCAACTGCCACCGGTGATAAATAGGCCCCATTGAGCGGCGACATCGGGATAATTCAATTTGACGTTTTCCCAAGGCACTTCCAATTCTTCCGCAAGCGATTGTGCAATCGCGGTGCCAACGTGCTGGCCCATTTCGGCCTTCACGATGTTTATTGTGGTGATGCCTTTGTCGTCCATCGAGAACCATATGTTCGGCGAGAAGGTGCCTGCCGCCATTGCTTCCGATATGCCAGCCCCGGGTGTTGGTAACAAACCGTAACCCATTACAAAGCCCATACCAACAGCGGATCCAGCTAGGAATTTGCGCCGGCTAAGGTCAGTTTTTTGATCGTCATTAATTTGTTTTTGAATATTCATGATCGTTCCCCCTTAACCCTTCATCTCGTCAGCAGCACGACGTACAGCTTTTTTGATTCGTGCATAAGACATGCAGCGACACAGATTTCCGGTCATTGCTTCAACAATTTCGTCGTCGCTCGGGTTCTTCTTCTTCGCCAAAAATGCCGCAGCCTGCATGATCTGACCAGATTGACAATAGCCGCATTGCGGCACCTGTTCGGCGACCCAAGCTTTCTGCAAGGGGTGCGAACCATCTGCGCTCAAGGCTTCAATCGTCGTGATTTTTTTGCCGCTCGCTTCGCTGACCGGGGTAATACAGGTTCGGGTGGCTTCGCCGTCAATATGGACGGTACAGGCACCACAAAGCCCCGCTCCACAGCCAAATTTTGTTCCAGTCATCTGTAGATGTTCCCGAATAACCCACAAAAGTGGTGTGTCATCGGGCATATCGACGGTTACATCTTTACCGTTCACTGAAATCTTAGCCATTCGTTGTTCCCTTCAATTGATGATCGCCCTGGTTATATTGAAAAAATAATTGCCACATGGACGCTTTGAACAATTTTGCCACGTAAACCAATTTGACCGCAGTATACTTAGCGATCCTTGGACACGAAAACGCAATGCTGCAGATGATTGAGTACGCCCCTGTTTTCCGCATACTCAAACCTTAGAAATCTAAACTAGACGATATTCCCGCCAATATGTTTTTTTAGAATATTTGTTTGGCGACAGATTGTTGCTATTGATTAAAAATGTAAAACTCAATACAGTCAATCGCGAAGTTCAATATTTGTTTGACATAAAGAGGTATACACCATGCGTTGGAATAAGCCAAAAATTGTCGAGATCGCCGTTGGCATGGAAATTAATTGCTACGCTTGCGCCGACGCTTAAGCCGGCCTTGACGTCTCATTTTACGGATGTCCTCGACTTTATTCGTTAAGTCGAGTTATTGAATCATGAAAATATTGGTCCTTGGTGCTGCGGCAGGCGGTGGCTTTCCTCAATGGAATTGCAATTGTACTGTTTGCGCCACGGCGCGGCGAGATCCTGATTTAGCGCGACCTAGAACCCAATCTTCGCTCGCCATCAGTGCGACCGGTGAGCGGTGGTTTCTTTTGAACGCCTCACCGGACTTACGTCAACAAATCCTGGAAAATGAACCGCTTTGGCCATCAGGTGAGGCCAAAAGGGGGAGCGGTATCGCTGGTGTTGTCTTGACTAATGGCGATGTAGATCATGTATGCGGGCTGGTAAATCTTCGGGAAAGCCAGCAACTTAATCTTTATGCGACGGGCCGGATTTTGGACGCATTGGGTAGCAGCGTCGTATTTGACGTTTTAAACCCGGAATTTGTCCAGCGGCAGCAAATTTTGCCGAACGAAGCTTTTTCACCAATTGATCCGCTCACGAATGAGGCGGAGTTGGTCATTCGGCCATTTGCGGTGCCGGGAAAGGTTGCACTTTATCTGGAAAATGATGTCGCCGGGGAGAATTTCGGCAGTCAGCCGGAAGATACCATCGGCTTGGAAATCAGCAATTCAGACCAGACCGAAAAATTTTATTATGTACCTGGCTGCGCTGACGTTTCTGCGCCACTGGCGGACACTCTTCGCGACGCAGCCGTGGTATTTTTTGATGGCACGCTGTGGCAGGACGAGGAAATGATTGAAGCCGGTGTTGGCGTCAAAACCGGCAAACGTATGGGGCATATGTCGATGTCAGGCGCCGAGGGATCATTGGCGGCATTTTCAAATCTCAATGTCTCGCGGAAAATTTTCATCCATATCAACAACACAAACCCGGTCCTGCTGGAAAAATCCGTTGAACGCGCTGAAGCAGAGGCGGCGGGCTGGGAAATTTCTTATGATGGAATGGAAATAAGCTTGTGACGCAGGAAAAACTTATCGGCGCTGATGTCGAAACCGCTATGAGCGCGGACGAACTGGAAGCCCGTCTGTTTCAGATTGGAGGGCAACGTTACCACAATCTCCATCCATTTCATGACCTTATGCATACCGGCAAATTGAGCAAGGGACAGGTCCAGGCCTGGGCGCTAAATCGTTATTGTTACCAAGCCGCTATTCCGATGAAAGATGCCTCGTTAATGGGTCGTATTGAAGATCGAGATTTGCGCCGGGAATGGCTGCACCGGGTGACCGATCACGACGGTTATAGCGAAGATGAAGGCGGTATCATGCGTTGGCTGATATTGACCGATGGTTTGGGATTAGACCGTGACTATGTCGTCTCACAAAATGGCGCCCTACCTTCCGTCCGTTTTGCGGTTGAGGCCTATATTCGTTATGTCCGTGAAAAACCATTGTTACAGGCGATCGCGTCGTCCTTGACAGAAATTTTTGCCCCTAAAATCCATCGTGATCGCATCGCCGGAATGCTTGAAAATTATGACTTCATAGATGATCGCCTGATGACTTATGGCACGACGAGACTAAATCAAGCGCCGGTCGACGCGGAATTCGCTTTGAAATATGTTCGCCAACATGCCCTTCGGGCTGATCAACAACAAGCGGTGATCGAAGCCTTGCTATTCAAGTTGAATGTTTTGTGGGTACAATCGGATGCATTATATATGGCCTATGTTGATCCGGGCTTGATTCCGCCTGGCGCATTTGTGCCCGACGACCATCCGAACTGAGGTGGAATATTGCCTCATTAATATTGAGGGTCACGTAGATGACAGACTTGGAAATTCAGCCGAGTAGCCGTCCCCGCCTTGCCGCAGGCGTGCGGTTGAAATTCGACAAGGCGCGCGAGAATTGGACCGTCATGGCGCCCGAAAGGGTTTTCATTTTGGATGACGTCGCGGCCGAAGTATTGCAACGTTGCGATGGGCGACTTTTCACCGAACTTGTCGATGATCTGGCGTCGGCATTTGATGCACCGAGCAGCGAAATAACGACAGACGTGAAGGAAATGTTGATAGATCTGGCGGCAAAGGGGGCGCTTGACATATGAACAAGGTTTCTCCGCCATTAGCGTTGCTTGCGGAATTAACCCATCGCTGCCCGCTAAGCTGTCCTTATTGTTCAAACCCACTGCAAATGGATGCACGAAGCGATGAGCTCAGAAGTGAAGATTGGCGCCGGGTTTTCCGCGAAGCTGCAGATCTTGGTGTCTTGCAGGTCCACTTTTCCGGTGGTGAACCTACCGCGCGTCAGGATTTAGTAGACTTGGTGGCCTATGCAGATGAGGTTGGCCTTTACTGCAACTTAATTACTTCAGCGGTGTCCTTGAATGACAAAAAACTGGCGGCGCTTAAGGCTGCTGGCTTAGCGCATGTGCAAATTAGTTTCCAAGGCACCGACGCCGCGATCGCTGATCGCATTGCGGGATATGACGGTGCTTTTGAACGAAAGTCAGCTGCGGCAGCGCGGGTGATAGAAGCCGGCCTGGCACTGACATTGAATGCCGTCATTAATCGACACAATGTTGAGCAACTACCGGATTTCTTTACCATGGCTGCGGCGATGAAAGCGCGACGCCTTGAAATTGCGCATGTCCAATATTATGGCTGGGCGTTGAAGAACAGAGCCGCCCTGATCCCGACAAAAAAACAGGTTGATCGCGCCACGGAATTGGTGGAAGCCGCCCGGCAACGATATGCTGGCGAACTGGTGATCGATTATGTCATCCCCGATTATTATGCCCGGCGGCCAAAAAGCTGCATGAACGGATGGGCTCGCCGGTTTTTCAATATCACGCCAGCTGGCAAAGTCTTGCCCTGTCATGCGGCGGAAACCATTCCAGGCCTGACTTTTCCAACCGTGCATCAGAATTCATTGTCAGAAATATGGTTCAATGATGCCGCTTTCAATGTTTTTCGGGGCACGGATTGGATGCCGGAAACCTGCCAAAACTGTGAATATCGGGAAATCGATTGGGGCGGTTGCCGCTGTCAGGCCCTGATGATAACAGGCGAAGCTGCGAACATGGATCCAGTTTGCGAGTTCTCGCCGTTTAAGGATCAATTGCTCGAATTGGCGGTTGAGGAAGCCGCAGCACCGGCGCCTGATTTTGTCTATCGCGCCGCGCCACCTGCGCGCGCTCCTGGCGATGAGCCTGCAAATTGAGCAGGTCAATGATTTGCAAGCTTCCGTTAATTCTGCTGTTAATCTTTGTGCAGCCTGGCGTTAGTTTGGCAGCGAGCGAAAACCCTGTTCTGCGGATTGCTGTCTTGCAGTTCGGTACGGTGATTTGGGAATTGGAGACCATAAAACAGTTTGCACTAGACAAAAAATTCGGCTTCAAGCTGCACATTCAGCCGGTTGCCGGTAAACAAGCGGCGGCGGTGATGCTGCAGGCTGGAGAAACAGAGGCCATCGTCAGCGACTGGATCTGGGCCGCACGTCAATGGCAATCTGAACGAAAATTTGTTGCTCTGCCTTATTCGAAGGCTGTCGGTGGTGTTGTAGTAAGGGATCCTTCGCTCAGCTCCGTCGCAGATTTGCGGGACAGGCGCATTGCTGTGGCAGGCGGCCCTTTAGACAAAAATTGGCTGATGCTGCGCGCTTATACGCGCAATCGTCATGGCTTCGACCTAAACGATGCGGCTGACATAATTTATGCGTCGCCACCGATTGTATATCGAAAAATGCTTGATGGTGAGTTTGATGCGGCGATAAATTTCTGGCCCTATTTAGCCCGCTCACGGGTTCGGGGTATGCGGTTTCTGACCACCACTGAAGAGATGACTAAAGCGGCAAACTTGGCTGAAGATGTGCCGTTGTTAGTATATTTATTTGCTCACAAATGGGCGCAGAAAAATCGAAAGTTGATTAATGCATTTGCCAATAGCTCGCTAGCGGCAAAAGCCAAATTACGGCAGGATGAGGCGGCGTGGGTTGAATTGCGCCCAAGAATGAAGGTGGCAGATAATAACGAATATAATGCTCTGAAAGCAGATTTTATTGCCGGTATGCCGGCTGTTGCCGGTTGGCCCGAAATTTCGAAAATGCAGGCATGGCTTGACTTCCTGCGGCAAAATGGCGGCGCCAAGTTGGTGGGAAGCGCGGTTCATTTATCGCCAGACATGTTCATATTTGCAGATGAATGACCTTGACGAAGCAACGTCAGCTGCGCGGAAAGGGCCAGCCATTAGTAACGGCTTCAGAAACCGGCTCTATTTTCCGATCTCGGTGCTATTGCTTTTAGTTCTTTGGCAATTGATTGCCTACGCCATAGATAGCGACCTTTTACCGGGCCCAACAACGGTCGCAAAAGTTATGTTCCTCGAAGCCAGCAACAGTAATCTTCTATTCGACGTCCTGATCACCCTTGGCCGGGTGACTGCTGCCTTCATAATCGCGATGGCGCTGGGGATGATCATCGGCATCGCGCTTGGTCTTCGCCGGCGTGGCGATCTGTTTTTCGATAGCTGGCTGATCATTGCTCTCAACCTTCCGGCACTCGTGGTTATTGTTCTCTGTTACGTCTGGTTTGGCTTGACGGAAGTTGCTGCCATCGCCGCAGTGGCGATCAACAAAATCCCTTTGGTCGCGGTGAACTTGCGTGAAGGGACGCGTTCGCTTGATCCCAAGTTGAATGAAATGGGCACCCTCTATCAGTTTTCCGAACGGCAAAAACTAGCGCATGTAATCCTACCGCAATTGGCACCCTATATCGCAGCGTCTGCCCGCACCGGTTTAGCTCTTATTTGGAAAATTGTCCTGGTGGTCGAATTGTTGGGGCGCAGCAACGGTGTCGGGTTTCAAATTCAACTGCATTTTCAGCTATTCGATATCGCCGCCATCTTAGCCTACGCCATCGCTTTCATGATTGTTATCCAGATCATCGAAGCTTATTTGATAAAGCCGATGGAACGCCGTGCCAATCGGTGGCGGGGAAGCTAGATCCAGATGCGTGTATCAATTCAAAGCAAGTATTTTGGCCTAAAACAGATATTTGGCGAACTTGAACTCGACGTAAAAGCGGGAGATTTTGTGGCGATTTCGGGCCCTTCCGGATGTGGCAAGACCACCTTGCTCCGAATTCTCGCTGGGTTGGATCAAGATGCCGATATGAGCATTTCCGAACCGCCGCGACGCATTGGATTTGTTTTTCAAGAACCGCGCCTATTACCATGGCGAACGGTGGCGGAAAATTTGGTCCTGGCCAATAGTCGGGCGGCGGATACAGCAGCGGCTGCCGAACAGGCATTGCGCGCGGTTGAGTTGTGGCAAGAACGTAACCTCTATCCCGACGCCCTATCACTTGGTATGAAGCGACGGTTGGAACTTGCTCGGGCTTTGTCGATCCGACCTGATCTATTGATCTTGGATGAGCCCTTTGTATCCCTTGACAGGGCCGCGGCAGAATATTTGCGTGACCTGCTGATGAAGAACTGGCGAAAACTCAACCCGACCGTGATATTGGTTTCGCACGATATTGAAGAAGGGCTGATGCTGGCAGATCGATTTCTTTATTTGAGAGGGCAGCCGGCAACAATTACGAAAGACCTTTCCCTCCTGCTTCCGCGCGCAGAACGGAACGCGGACTGGTTGCGCCAGAACGTAACTGAATTTGAAGCATGAATGCGGCCAAGATAGACTCATTCACCGACCACTCACGATACCCCAGGGATAACGCCCGACTTTGACTGTTTTGATGACCTTCGATTTGCCGACATCAATCACCGAAACATCTCCGCTGACCCCGTTGGTGGTCAATATGTAATTGCCGTTCGGCGTAGCGTCCAAATGCCAAACCCGGCGCCCGACCAATAGATAATCCAAAACTTCATAGGAAGCTGTGTCGACTACGGCAACCCGATTGGCCGGTCCAAGCGCCACATAGGCCCGCTTTCCGTCTTTTGAAAATGCAATTCCTACCGGTTGAACTTTGTCCTTTTCGATGCCGCGTACATGAAAAGTCAATTTCCGTGTCAACTTGCGATCCGCGACGTTGATTATCGACACGGTGCCGCCTATTTCGGCGGAGACCCAGAGTTGTGTTCCGTCAGCATTGAAAGCGGCATAACGCGGGCGCTGATCGACCAGCGTGTTATCGGTTACCTGCATTAATTTGGTATCGATCCAGTGCACCATGTTGGTGGTCTCTGAAGTATTTACGGCCCATCGCCCATCCGGGCTCACCGCCATCCCTTCCGGTTCGACGCCAACTGGGATCGTTGCGACGGCTTTCCCACTTACAACGTCCAATACCGTTGTCATATTGTCGTCCTCATTGGCGACAAACAACAATTTGCCATTTGGGTGCAAGGCAAACTGTTCTGGATCTTCACCGCTCGGTAACTCGCCAATGACTTTGCCGCTGTTGATATCCAAAACCTGGACCGTGTCGCTATCAGAAGCGCAAACGTAAAGTTTATTGCCGTCTTCGGAGACAAGTATCCCGCGGGGGCGTTTGCCAACCTTCCAGACCGCTACCACCTTAAATGTTTCGAGATCTATGACCGAAATGCTGTTGTCTTTTTCGTTCGAGACATAGGCTCGGTCGGCACGCGCAGGCGCGCCAAATATGCCGATCGACAATAAGATGACTGCAATCAAGTATCCAAAAGTTTGTTTTGCTGAGGGCATAGGTCACGTCCGCTGAATGTTCGTTGGGTCAAGCCTGTTTTTACGATTCATGTTAAGATGATGCCAAATCAATAAGCAACCGGCAAGATCTTGCAATTGTATTGTCAGGTTAATCCTGCGCAAGCGGTGCAGGTCGGACCAGGAACTACCAGATAGCAGCGCAACTTTCAGTCCGATTACTTGGACGTGTGGCGCGCCGTAAAATCGGGAATGGCACTGTCAGAGGAAAAATGCTTGAGCGCCGACTGAGCGTCTCGTCGCTCGTCGAATGAGAAATCCATTCAGATATTTCAAGACATCACCTGGGGTTATTGGCTTAGCGGTGACAGTGCACGTCGGTTTCCGTTGTCTCTCCGACAGGTTGGGGACCTGCTGGACGAACGAGGGATCGTTATCTGCCACGAAAGGGTGCGGGCTTGGTGAAACCGGTTTGCTCCTTTGTTCGCTGCCAAAATACGGAGGAAGTGATCCGCGTCGATGCGTAGCTTTGACAATGGCGCTGGCATCCTGACGAGAATTTTTTTTGCATCAACGGGGAACTTCATTGCCTCTGGCGCGTTGTGGATCACGAAGGCGAAGTGTTAGAGGTATTTATCACCAAGAAGCGAGATCGCAAGGCAGCGCTGAGGTTTCTGAAGAAGATCACGAAGCGATACGATTGCCCGAAAGCAATTGTGACGGATCGCCTTCGCTCATATCGCGTGACTATGAAAGAGATCGGCAGCGCGGCGCGTCAAGTGGTCGGCCGTCGGCTCAACAATCGGGCCGAAAACTCGCACCAACCGATCCGACGAAGAGAACGCGTAATGGCGAGATTCAGGAACGTAAAGTCGCCACAGAAATTCGCCGCCATTCATGGTTCCATCCACAATTATTTTAGCCAGGACCGCCATCATAACAACCGCGAAAACTTCAAACTCAATCGCTCTGCTGCATTTACCGAGTGGCGGCAGTTGTGCGCCGTTTGAGAAGCGATGACCTGCGGCTTTTGTCGACCAACAATATTACCTGTGACACCACCGAACGTACTGCTTTCTGTGCATAACGAGGACTACATAATCTAGAGGCCAGTCCGCACTGGTTATCGCCCAGTCTCGCTGATACAGTGTCTTTGAACCGCGAGAGTGGTTGCAGGATTTAGGTATCGACACTGATGGACACGTTTGCAAAAAATAGTGAAACGCCAGTCGATTACAGTAAGATGACGGAAGAGTCTTTTGTCACCGAACTGCAGGCGGGCAAAGATAGTGCTGCCGATGCTCTAGTCCGGATTCACGCCCCCTGGATGTTGGTTGTTGCGCGCCGTTTTACTGATGAAATAGCGTTGGCTGAGGATTGTGTGCAAGAAGCCTTCATTAATGTGTTTCGTAAAATCGGCGAATTCGAACATCGGTCAAGCTTAAAAACTTGGCTTCACCGCATCGTCGTCAACCAGGCTTTGATGAAATTACGGGCCCAGCGGAACCGCAAAGAAGCCCCGATTGATGAGCTGCTGCCGGCGTTTGATGCAAACGCCTGCCGAATTGAAGAATCGTGGCAGTTTCTGGCGACACCGGAGCAAGTCTTTGCGCGGGAAGAACGGCGCAATCTGATTCAATCGAAAATAAATGACTTACCTGAAAGTTATCGGCTGGTCCTACAGTTGCGTGATATTGAAGAGTTGACGACGCGGGAAGTAGCGGAAGGGCTTGGCTTAAGTGAAGCGAATGTAAAAGTGCGGTTGCATCGCGCGCGTTCGGCGCTGAAAAAGCTTCTCGAACCGATCCTAAAGGGAGAATTGTGATGCGCAGATTTGCAGCAACTAAGAATTGTCTATGCCGCCAGAATGTGTCTTTGGCTCCGGTTGCGAAAATTAACTGTAACCTTTTAGACCAATTCCGCATCAATGAAAGCAGACCCCAACTGTCGCGGGGAAAATGGAAACCTGTTGAAAGGAAAATTCAGGCACGCTGGTGGAAGCATTTTACAATCCTGCCAGTTCATGACGGCTCTTTGAACGTGAGCCCTGCGTTGTGATCATTCCTTTACAACAACCGATGAGGTGGATGCGCGGCATGATCATGAAATTCATGCCAATGATGATCACGTGTCGGCAATTCGAGGATTTTGTCCTTGCTTATTTTGAAGATGAGCTGCCGGAAAGGCAAAAATTTGTTTTCGAACTGCATCTTAAGATCTGTCGGGAATGTCGCGAATATCTGGCGGCGTATAAACGCACAATTGAGCTTTCGAAACAGGCTTTCGACGATCCTGATCAAGCGGTTCCCGATACTGTGCCTGAAGATTTGGTTCTGGCCATCCTGGCGGCCCGAAAAAACTGAGGATAGTCCGCCGCCGTTCCGCTAACTTTGTGGCCTTTGATCGAATAGGCATCACAGAATTCTCACCTGACAATATGAACCGAAATTTGTTTCCGTTTGTGTAACCTCTTTCCGTCTCGCAACATCAAATCTACATTACCGAAACCCTGCACTAGGTGTTTCCGGTTGCTCAAGGACAGTTGGCGGAACAAAATTGTACTCTATCCATGCATTGCTTTTTCTATTCCTGTTCGTCGTGCTTTGGCCTGGAACGACCGCAGCTGATGATGAAAGCGAAGTCGGTCAAAAGATTTTTGGCAACTTCGAAGCCTGCCACACCACTGACGTCGACAAACACGAAATGGGGCCAAGTTTTGCCAACTTGATCGGTCTCAGAGCCGCGCTTACCGCTTGCGGCGCCCAGACCTGGTTGCCGCTTTACGCCATTTTGTTGGCGGGATGATGATGGCTGTTGGCGCTAATACGATGCCCGGTGGTTATAACGTTTTGATCTTGCACACTATTCCCTTGCTTCAGCCTAGTGCCATGCTCGCTTATTTTGGCGTGTTGTTGGGAATATATCTGGTCATCATCTCAATGCAGATTTTCAAGTATGAATTCGACGGCTGGGTTTCCGCGGCGGCATCTGTCGGGAAGACTAGAAACGTGGGGAAGATTAGAGATGCATAGCACAAATTTCTTACGCAAATTCCTGCCGCTATTCTATGTTGTTTTTATTGTAGGCTGCAGCAGTGAGCGCCCGTTGATGCCGACGCCAAACTTGTTTATTGGCGCTGGCAAATATCCAGCCAACGAGATCCCGAAGAACCTGCAGAACCCGCAAATTGAACTTCTGTACGTTACCGATCGGACCCAGGAAACCGACCCGCAGGCTATTGCTTTCTATGGCGCCGCGCGCTCTGACGCTGCCGCATATGGGACCGTGACAGTTGAGATCAGCAACGCGAGCACGTGGCAGGATTTAGTGTCAGCAAGCGAAACCAAAGATCGCAAGCGGGAGTTATTGCTTCATCTCGGCCCAGTGCAAGAGCGCGCCAGATTCCCGCCGACACCATATCCGTTTTCAATAGTGGACGGCGAAATAGTCGATGACGAAGCCAGTAGAGCCGCGTATCAAGCCGCGGCATTGAAATTTCGTACTGACATCGTTGATCGTCTAGAGAGGGGTCAGCGTGATGAAGTAGTACTATTCATCCACGGCTTCAACAACACGTTCCAGTCTTCCGCCTTTGTTCTCGCCGATATTTGGCATTTCATCGGGCGCCGCGGGGTTCCTATTCTGTATAGTTGGCCGGCTGCCAGCGGCGGTCTATTCGGATATTTTGTAGATCGCGAATCCGGTGAATTCACGATTTTTCACTTGAAACAATTTCTGCGTCTGTTGGGCGATATTCCGCAGGTACGCCGCCTGCATATCATCGCCCATAGCCGCGGCACCGATGTCATGACCACCGCCTTGCGAGAGCTTGTCATTGAAAGCCGCGCTGCCGGCCGCAAGCCTTTCGACGATTTTCGTATTGCCAATCTTGTCCTTGCAGCGCCGGATCTTGACTTTGATATTGTCCGGCAGCGTCTTATAGCGGAAAAGTTTGGACCGGCGATTGAGCAGATAACGATCTATACAAATCAACAGGACAGTGCGCTCGACTGGTCAGAATTTCTTATGAGTGGGGTCCGCTTCGGGCGTTTGGATTCGACAAACCTCGGCCAAACCGAAGGTCAGATTTTCAATACGCTAAAAAACGTAAACATCGTCAATGTTGAAAACGAAACCAGCGTCCTGGGGCATAGTTATTTTCGTGAAAATCCAGGTGTGAGTTCAGACATCGCTATTCTCATTCGACATGGCAGCAGACCCGGCGATGCGAAGCGTCCTCTTGTCCATCGCGTTTTAAATTTTTGGGACCTGCTGGTCGGGTACCCCGGTGCAATCTACTAGGCGTCGGAAAGGTTGTGAACTTTCCCTGCCGTCGTTGGACAAATGAACGCGAGTACGATAAATTTTTTCAGTAATCTGGGGGCCGAGACTTTCACATGGTAAAAAGAATTCGCCTGATTTCAGGTCTTATCCTATTCGCATTCTTAACTTCTCATTTATTGAACTTGTCGTTTGGGCTGGTTTCTCTCGAGGCGCTAGATGAATCGCGGCCTTGGTTCTTGCTGTTTTGGGCGACCCTGCCTGGTATCGCGCTGATCATGATCTCCATCGTCAGCCATTTGGCTCTGGGTCTGACCGCACTTTACCAACGCAATACCTTGAAAATGAACCGGATTGATCTGGTTCAGCTAGTTCTCGGGCTGGTGATCTTCCCATTGTTGTTCGGTCACATGCTCGGCGTGGTCATTGGCCCGATAATGACCGGGACCCGGCAAACATACTTTTCTCTATTGACCCTATTCTGGGTTCTCGATCCCGTCCTCGGCTTCAAGCAGGTTATTGTGACTGTCATAACCTGGGTCCATGGCTGCATGGGCCTGGTGATCTGGATGCGCATTCAATCCTGGTGGCCCCGGGTTGCCATTCTCGTCTACCCATTGGTCATTGCGATCCCGCTATTGGCGCTGCTGGGCATGGTCGAAGCCGGGAAAGAAGTGATCGAACTTAATAAAGACCCAAAAGTCACCGAAGCCAGTTTGAAGATTTTGGCTTCGACCCCAGGGATAATTGAAAAGATTCTGTTTATGCAGACGATCGGGCTATCGGTATATTTTGCTGTCCTGGCTTTGGTCCTGTTGGCCCGTCATTTTCGCGTGAGGAACGTCGGTGGCCAATTACAGATCAGGTACGCTGACGGGAGCGAACTGACGCTCAAGTCCGGTTTGACGCTGCTGGAGATCAGCCGCATGAACAATATTCCCCATGCCAGCCTTTGTGGAGGGAAGGGCCGCTGCGGGACCTGTCAGGTTCGCATCCACGCCGGTGGCGAGTATTTGCCTGAAATTTCCGAACTTGAACAAAAAACACTGACCCGGATCGGTGCGGCGCCGGGCGATCGGCTGGCTTGCCAGGTTATCCCGGACACGGGAACAATCTCGATTGAACGGCTTATACCACCTTACATTGAACCGAAAGATCTTCGCCGCGCCCGCAAAAAGCAGCGTCAGAAAATCGCGGTTAGTCAGGTTGAGGGAGGGATAAAATGAAGCTCTTTCTCGTTTTTTTTACGGCCCTCTGGTTGTTTGCCAGCGTCGCCCCCGCACCGGCACAGTCTGTTCTTGGGCAGGCGGAAGCGGAGACCCAGCAAACGTCTGAACAAGAAGTGCGAGAACTGCTGCGTCTGCTTAGCAAACCCGAACTGGTGGAGGAACTGAAAAAACGCCTACCGGATGCTACCGCCGTCGGCGCCGAAGACGGCTTCACCCTATCCGGACTACAAAATCACTTTCAGGCGACGATCGTCGAAATTGAAACCCGTGTGCAAGACATTGTTCAGGCTGTCGACGCAATTCCAGCGTTGTCGCGTACTCTATCAGCGGCTTGGCACCAGCACATGGCGGCAGACGATTTTCTGCAGTCCCCGATCTACATAATCATTTTTCTATTTGGCGGCTTCGGTCTTGAATGGCTGTACTGGGCCTATTTGCTGGGCTCGCTAAAACGCATCGAACTCTCCAAGCCAAAAACCTATGGTCAAGTTTTGAAAGCCGCAGGGCTTCGTGCCGTGCTTTTGTTTGGCAGTATTGGCGTCTTTTCATTTGGCAGTATCGGACTATTCGTCGGCTTCACCTGGGCACCGATTATCGCTGATATGGTGTTGTCGATGTTGGCAGCCATTATTGCCATGCGGGTGATCATCATCATCGCGGTTTTTGCTCTGGCGCCGAAAGTGAATGACTTGCGATTGTTGCCGCTAAACCAAGCCACAGCGCACAACATCTATGCCTGGACAATCACCATCGCCACCATCGGTCTGCTCGGCTACGTTGTCACCGACATCTCGACCCGATTGGCGTTGCCGCCGACATCGCTGCTGGCCATTGAAGTTATGGCCGGGACGATTTTCATCGCTTTTGCCATTGCGGCGGTTTGGCACTTTGATCGCCTGAAACGAAATCAGATCGTTGATATCGAACCTGACATCAACACAGGCGCTGCCATCACGGCGGGCGACATGCTGTCGACCGTGAACAATTTTTCCAGTGTATTGCGAACTGTACTGTTGCTGATCGGGTTCCTTTTTTGGCTGCTGCAGGTGAATGTCATTCTGTGGACATTAGTTACTTTGGTAGTGCTTTTTGCGGTGATCAAGTTTTGTCACACCATGGTCAACCATATTTTCGACCATTCCGGCACCGATGTCTTAGCGATAGACAATCCCGACGACTCAGATGGGGATACCCCGACGCCGCGACCGGGCCGGTATGATTTCTATCGGCCCATCGTGGACCGACTGGTACGCTTTGTTTTGGTTATCGTTGCCTTTTTCATTCTGGGATTGATCTGGGATGTAACGACGATGCTGCAATCTGCTTCAAATACCTTTGCTCATGTGGTGTTCCGATTGATAATCGACATTGTATTTGCATTCCTTATCGCTGAACTTCTTTGGACCGCGATAAAAACCGCCATCGACCAGAAGCTGGCCGGTATTGACCCTCCCCAACCAGGCAAGGCACCGGGTCCGGAAGCACGGATTGCGACTTTGCTGCCGATGATCCGGAAAGTTTTGTTGGTGACCATTTTCGCGATGGTCGTGTTGATCGTTCTCTCTTCCGTCGGCATTAATATTGGTCCGATCTTGGCCGGTGCTGGCGTCGTTGGTATCGCTCTCGGCTTCGGTGCCCAGGCGCTGGTAAAAGATATTGTCTCAGGGATATTTTTCCTCATCGATGATGCTTTTCGCGTCGGCGAATATATCGAAACCGGCAGCCTGCGGGGTACTGTGGAATCTGTCTCCATTCGCTCACTGCGGGTTCGCCATCATCGTGGTGCCTTGCACACAATCCCTTTCGGCGAACTAGCTTCATTGACCAATTATAGTCGCGACTGGGTGATCATGAAACTAGAGTTCCGGGTGCCTTTCGAAACCGATATCAAGCTGGTGAAAAAGATCATCAAAAAGGTCTCCGCGAATTTGGTGGCAAATGAAGATTATGGCCATCACATTATCGAACCGTTGAAGTCGCAAGGCGTGCGTCGCATGGAAGAGTTCAATATGGTTCTTGGCGTCAAATTCATGACGGTGCCGGGGGAACAATGGACCATTCGCCGCGACGCCTACCAGCAAATCCGCGATGCCTTTGAAGATAATGGTATCCATTTTGCCGCCCGCAATGTGAAGGTTGAAGTCATCAGCGACAGGCCGCTCACACCAGGCGAAGAAGAGGCGGCACTTGCCGCGGCGCAAGACAGCATCGAAAATCAAATGCCGGCATCACCCGCCCCGGATGAACCCTAAGACCGATGAGCCATTTCAGGCGCAAGATCGTTCCGCGGCTAATCGACGGCAACAATTCTTGAATTTTGGCAAAAGTGTCTATTCTAACTGTAACCAATCCCTGTGCTGAGGCATCAAATAAACTCGGACACGGACAGCAAAATTAAAAATTAGGTTTTAAGGATATCTGTATTGAATACAAGCAGCCGCAATATTCGTGATGGAATAGTCTCTAGCTTGATGGGCACGATTGTCTTATCCGCCATCATGATCATGAAACAGTTAACCGGCATGGTGCCGGAAATGAACCCAATCGCCGACCTTACCGGTTTGGCCAAGAACCTGATCGGCGCCCCGCCTTTCCCCTTGGTTGGTTGGGCGCTTCACTTTTTTATCGGTGCGGTGGTTTGGGGAACGTTGTTTGCGGTTCTGGAGGCGAAGCTACCTGGCGCCGACATTGTCAAAGGTCTTGTATTCGGTGTCGGTGCGTGGTTGCTGATGATGGTGGTCTTCCAGCCCCTGGCTGGGTATGGCTTGTTCGGCATGGCAATTGGTCCGGTCGTCGCCATGATGGCGCTGATGCTTCATCTCATTTATGGTGCTGTACTCGGCTTCGTTTTCGGCTGGCTTGCCACGAAATAGTACTAACTCAACGACGCCGCCAGGCGCGATAGCGCGCGAATTGCACACACGACAACAAAAAAGGGGACAATCATGCCGACAGCGGCCCAGCTCTTTGTCGATAGTTTGGAAAACGAAGGCGTCGAATATATTTTTGGCATTCCGGGTGAAGAAAACCTGCATGTTATGGATGCGCTACGCGATAGTACGATCAAGTTCATCACCGTCAGGCATGAACAAGGCGCCGCTTTCATGGCCGACGTCTATGGCCGGCTGACCGGTCGTGCGGGGGTCTGTCTGGCAACGTTGGGGCCCGGCGCAACCAATCTTATCACCGGCTTTGCAGACGCAAATATGGACCGGGCACCGATTGTCGGTCTGGCTGGGCAGGGTGCGACGACGCGTATGCACAAGGAAAGTCACCAAATCCTTGATCTGGTCAATCTATTCGAGCCGATTTCAAAATATAGCGCGGAAATCGTGACCCCGGAAATAATTCCGGAAATGGTCCGTAAGGCTTTTAAAGACGCTGAAGCGGAAAAGCCTGGTGGCGCCTTTATTAGCTTTCCCGAAAATATCGCCGGAGCGGAAGTTGCAGAAAATCTGCGGCCCTTGAAAGTGCAAAGGGCCGCCACACCGCATCCGGCACCGGAAAAAGTGGCCCAGGTGGCAGAACTTATTGCGCAAGCGCGCCGTCCCATCATCATGGCCGGAAACGGGGTCGTTCGTTCGCAAGCTAGCGATGCCCTGATCAGATTTGCGGAGTGTCTCAACATCCCAGTAGCGCAGACTTTCATGGCCAAAGGGTGCATTCCATTCTCCCATCCCCTCAGCCTCGGCACGGTCGGTCTTCAGGCCCATGATTTTGTCAGCTTTGGCTTCGATGAAGCCGATATGGTGATCTGCATCGGTTTTGACATGGTCGAATATCCGCCAAAGACCTGGCATCCGAATGGCGACAAAAAGATCATTCATATCGATCAGACATATGCCGAAGTGGATGCACATTACATGCTTGAAGTCGGCGTCATTGGCGATATAGCAGAAACCCTGAGACAGTTGGCCGAACTGGTGGAGCCGAAACAAGGCTTGCTCAAAGAAGACTTGCGTGACGCAATTATTGCAGAGCTGGACGATTTTGCGAACGACGATGGCTATCCGATCAAACCCCAACGCATTCTGCACGACACCCGGAAGGTGATGGGTGACGGCGATATTCTGCTGTCCGATGTCGGGGCTCACAAAATGTGGATCGCCCGGCTTTATCGCTGCGAACAGCCGAATACCTGCATCATCTCGAACGGTTTTGCCTCGATGGGTATCGCTTTACCCGGCGCTCTGGCGGCAAAGCTGGTCCATCCGGAGAAACGTATTCTTGCGATCACCGGCGATGCTGGTTTTATGATGAACTCGCAGGAAATCGAAACCGCGTTGCGCCACAATATCGCTATGGTCGTGATGATTTGGAGCGACAGTGAATATGGCCTGATCAAATGGCATCAGGATCGGCGCTTTGGGCGCAACGGCGACATCAGCTTTACTAATCCGGATTTTGTGAAATATGCAGAATCTTTCGGAGCCAAGGGTTACCGTGTGGAAAAAGCCGAAGACCTTATCCCAACACTTGAACGCGCCTTCGATGACGACACAGTGGTGATCGTCGATGTGCCGGTCGACTATCGCGAAAATATGAAGCTGACGGAAAAACTCGGCAGCCTGCCGGCGGAATTCGGGTGATCGCAGATGTCCCCGTCCGTAATCCCTTTGCATTAGAAAAAGTAGTTGGAGCGATAAATTGCACTACGCCCTACAAGTCCCCGGCGCCAGTTGTGCCGGCATATTGGAGGTTGCCTCGCCCTTCGATGGCAAGCCGGTCGCCACGGTGGAAACGATTGATGAATTGGGCGCGGAACGGGCGCTGCAAGTCGCGAGTGCTCTGTATAATGACCGCGAAGCTTGGTTGCCGGCCCATGAACGTGCGGCGATTTTGGGACGCACGGTGGAACTGATGCGGGAGCGTTTCGAGGCCCTGGTTCATATAGCGGTCCTCGAGGGTGGTAAGCCCCTGACCGACACACGGATCGAAATAGAGCGGGCGATCGACGGGATCAAAAATTGCGTCGAGTGCATCCGCGGCGAACATGGCTCGGAAGTGCCAATGCAGCTCAATCCAGCTTCCGCACAGCGCCTTGCCTTTACCCGACGGGAACCGACTGGAGTGGTTGTCGCCGTAAGCGCCTTCAATCATCCGCTAAATCTTATCGTGCATCAAGTCGGGCCGGCAGTTGCCAGTGGTTGTCCGGTTATTATCAAGCCGGCGGAAGACACCCCGACAATCTGCTTCATTTTTGTCAACTTGTTACGAGAGGCAGGACTGCCCGAGGGCTGGTGCCAGGCGGTGGCGGTCTCCGCCTTGCCGGTGGCGGAAAAAATTGTCACTGATCCACGGGTTGCTTTCTTTAGCTTTATCGGTAGCGCCAAAGTCGGTTGGCAGCTGCGCGCAAAACTCGCGCCGGGAACCCGTTGTGCCTTGGAACATGGCGGTGCCGCGCCGGTCATTGTGGCCGCCGACGCGAATTTGGATGACGCGCTGCCATTGCTTGTAAAGGGTGGTTTCTATCACGCCGGTCAGGTATGTGTGTCTGTACAGCGGGTGTTTGTCCATCACTCCATTTTCCCGGAAGTGTGCGAGCGCCTGGCCGCTCTGGTTACCGACTTGAGGGTTGGCGATCCGCTGCATGAAAATACCGACGTTGGACCTCTGATCCGCCATCGTGAGTGTGATCGGGTCGCGCAATGGGTCGATGAAGCGGTAAGCGCTGGCGCCCGATTGGTTCACGGTGGTGAAAGATTATCCCCATCGCTATACGCCCCTACTTTGTTGGCTGACCCGCCGCCACAGGCGGCAGTCAGTAAATGTGAAATATTTGGGCCGGTCGTCTGCTTATTTTGCTACCACGATATTGATGATGCGATCGCGCGCGCCAATGCTTTGCCTTTCGCCTTTCATGCGGCGGTTATGAGCCGAAATATCGATACGGCGATGTATGCCTACAAACATCTCGATGCTTCTGCCGTCATGGTCAATGATCATACTGCCTTTCGCGTAGATTGGATGCCGTTTGCGGGTCTGCATCAATCCGGCTACGGCGTCGGCGGTATACCGTACACTTTTCGAGAAATGCAACATGAGAAAATGCTGATGCTTCGAAGCCTGGCACTTTAGAATATCGACCGCGTGCATTGGCGCAAAAAGCGGCCTACTAGAATTGGTGGACACGACATGCGAAAACGTTTTTATCTGTTGTCAATCATCAGCCTTCTTTTCGCGGCTGTTTTGACCTGGCTCTGGTTGCCGGCAGTGGTGCTGTTGATCATTGTTGGCGGGGTTGTTTTGCTGGGCGTTCATGATGTTTTGCAAACCGAACACTCGATCAAACGCAATTTTCCTGTTGGCGGTCATGGTCGGTGGGTCATGGAATGGTTGCGTCCGATGATATACCAATATTTTATCGAAAGCGAAACCGACGGTGTGCCGATCAATCGCATGTTCCGGTCGGTCGTCTATCAACGGGCCAAAGGCGTTCTGGATACGGTCCCGCTGGGGACAAAAGTGGATGTTTATAGGGTCGGATATGAATGGATAGACCATTCACTTACGGCCCTCAAAGTTGGCGAGCATGCGCCCGGTCTGCGGATTACGGTCGGTGGCCCCGCCTGCACCCAACCCTACGATGCCAGTATCCTGAACATCTCGGCTATGAGTTTCGGCGCCCTCAGCAAACCCGCTGTTCTGGCGCTGAACGGCGGGGCGAAAATTGGTGGGTTCGCTCACAATACCGGCGAAGGTGGCCTGAGCCCTTATCATCTTGAAAGAGGTGGCGATCTGATTTGGCAAATTGGCACCGGTTATTTCAGCTGCCGAAATAAAGAGGGGCAGTTCGCACCCGAAAAATTTGCCGAGAAGGCAAAACACCCGAATGTAAAAATGATCGAAATTAAGCTCTCACAAGGCGCGAAGCCTGGCCATGGTGGTATCTTACCGGCGGTGAAGAATACGCCTGAGATAGCGGAAATTCGCGGCGTCGAACCTTTTACCGTTGTTGATTCACCACCCACCCACAGCGCCTTTTCAACGCCTCTAGAGATGATGGCGTTTATCGCTGAATTACGCGAACTCTCCGGTGGCAAACCGATAGGCTTCAAACTTTGTGTCGGGCGAAAAAGCGAATTTGTCGCCCTTTGCAAAGCAATGCAGGAAAGTGGGATTAGACCTGATTTCATCACTGTTGATGGTGGAGAAGGCGGCACCGGCGCGGCACCGCTTGAATATTCCAATTCGGTTGGTATGCCTGTACGTGACGGGTTGGCGTTTGTCGTTGATTGCCTAGTTGGTTTCGATTTGAGAAAAGACATTCGAGTAATTGCCGCAGGTAAAGTGTTGAGTGGATTTCATGTTATTCGATTGCTCGCTTTGGGCGCCGATCTTTGCAATAGCGCCAGAGGTATGATGCTAGCGTTGGGCTGCATTCAATCGTTGGAGTGTAACAAGAATAGCTGCCCGACCGGTGTCACGACACAAAATCCCGATCTCTATGCTGGGCTGGTTGTGACCGACAAAACCCAAAGGGTTGCAAATTTTCACCATGCAACTGTTCACGCTGTCGCCGAACTTTTGGCCGCCGCCGGTTTAAAAGATGCGGGCGCTCTGACCCGAAGCCACATTAACCGTCGGGTGAGTACGGAAAATATCAGAAACTACAACGAAATATACCCTTTTGCAGGGCCTCCCGGTTGCCTTCTCAAGACGCCTTATCCAGAGCGATTTGAACAAATGATGGAGCATGCCCGTACGGATACGTTTACCTAATGTGGGACCGCTTTATGTCGCTGTCTTTTTCAATTTACCAAACACCAATATGTTTTCGCCATAACTGAGTAAGCACAATAGGGAAAAATTGTCATGAAATGGGTTCTTCGTGTGCTTGGCGCTTTGTTCATCATCCTACCAGTCGGCGCCCTGACATTTTCATATCTCAAGGCTTTCAGCGATCCCTATGGGCAGGCTGATTTGAGTGAAATCCAAGTAACAACATTTACCGAGGTAAATTTTCCGTTTTCGCACCGGTTTGACAAAAATAACGCCTTGCCGTTTCTTGGCTCCGCTATCATTGACATTGACGGCGACGGGACGCCGGAAGTGTTTATGGGCGGTGGCTACGACCAGTCGGATAAAATTTTAGAATTCGGTGGTGCCGCTTTTAACGATGCCTCTTCGTCGAAAGGCAAAGGTCTAAGCAAAAGCGATTTCGACACCACCTTTGGTGCCGCAGTTATTGATGCGGATAATGACGGCCGCTCAGATATTTTCGTCGCCCGCGATAGCGGCATCACGCTTTACCTCAACAAAACGACCGGTTTCGAAGCCAAGAAGTTGGCGATAAAATTCAATTCGAAGTCGGTTCCGCTTTCAATCGCACTATCCGACCTCAATCATGATGGCCATGTCGACATGTTTGTCTCGACTTACATCAAGCTGGCACTGGTCGAAGGTGAAAATATTTTCAACAAAGAAGGTTACGGCTCAAGCAGTATTTTACTGCTGAACAACGGTGACAACTCCTTCACCGATATCACCAAGCAGGCCGGCATGGACTATGTCCATAACACCTTTGTTGGGGTTTTCTCGGATGTCGATCGCGACGGCGATCAGGATTTGGTCGTCGCCTATGATACCGGTCAAGTCCGCACCTGGCGCAACAATGGCGATCTTACCTTCGGGAACCAGATAAATCCGTCGTCGGACAAATACGGCTATCCGATGGGGATCGGCATTGGGGACTATAATAATGACGGCCGGATGGATTTTTTCTTCTCCAATGTCTCATCGACCGCACCGCGCTTCCTGGCCAAAGGCGATCTCCGCGAGGATCAGGTTTTCCACACCCCACTTTTACTGTTCCGCAACGATGGTAATTTTGGTTTTACCGATGTTGCTGGCGAAACCAAGGTCGCTGATTATGAGTTTTCCTGGGGTGTGGTCATGGATGATCTCAACAATGACGGTCGCGAGGATATTTTGATCGCCCAAAATTACGTCTCGCTGCCATTTGAAAAGATATTCCGCCTGCCTGGGCGGGTGCTGCTGCAACTACCCGATGGCACTTTCGGGACCGGCGAAGCGGCCACCGGCTTGACCAATCGCAATTACGAGATCTCGCCCCTGGTGGCCGATTTCAACAATGACGGTTACCGCGATGTTGTCCGGGTCAATCTTGCCGGCCCGTCGCGGGCATTTATTAGTGGCGGCGGCAAAAACGCATTTCTGAAGGTCAGGCTACCGGATACACCGAAGTCCCTCGGCGCCTTGGTCGAAGTGGTTATATCCGAAGAACGGAAACTGACCCAACAGTTCACTAGCGGTGAGGGTCTCTCCTCCGACCAATCGCACGAGCTGATTTTCGGGTTGGGCGATGCAAAATCGGTTGAGAGCGTCACCATCCATTATGCCGACGGCACGGCAATAGCGATTAGATCTCCGAAGGTTGGCGAGACCATTCAGGTTCCATGAGGAGCACACAAACAAAAGGTATCAACGTTATGAATGAGATCAATGCGCATCAACGCAAACTGCTAATCGGAACCGGTTTCGTCGCGACCTTGGGCGCGCTCATCGTTGGCATCGGCGAGTTCACTTTTCAGTTCTCCCCGCTTGGTGGCTACGAAGGTTCGGACTATCTCTATTTCCTCGACGTCAGTCAGACGCGGTTGACGATGGGACATTTTATCGCCGTATTGGCCGCGCCGCTTTATCTCGTTGGCTATTGGCATATTGGCCAGATGTTGCGACCGGCGGCGCGCTGGCTTGCGGCCACGGTTTTCGGCCTTGGTGTTTATGCCTTTATTATCGGTGACGTCTGGCTGGGCGGCCGCGTCAATTTGGCCTTGACGGTGAAAGCCCGCGATGCCGCGCCAGATGGTACCGCGGCGTTATTTTCTGATCTTCTAAACGACATAAGCGCCCATAATGAACCGCTGATCAACATCGTGCGCGTGCTGATTTTGATTATTTCGATCTTGTTGGTCTGCGGCGTACTAACCGGGAAATCGCGATATCCACGCTGGATTATCATCTTTTCGCCAATCGTTATTGTCGTCCAAATTTTCGCCTTTTATATGATCGCGCCGGGCGCGGGTGTCTATTTGCTGCCGGCCGCCATGAACATCGCCCACGTTATCTTCTTTGCGCTGTCGACCTGGGCGGCGATGCAGATCCAAACGTCCGCAAGTAGTTCATTCGCGGCGGCTGCAGTTTCGAACGGCAATGAGCTGGTTGACTAGATATATGTCCCGGGAATTCAAACAAATTGGAGCGTGAAGCCAGTGCGAACGATCCCAGGCGCTAGCCTTCGGGTTTTCATTGCGCTGCTCGCTGGGGTCGGTTTATTCGGTGTCTTGCCGGTTAGTTGGGCGGACTTTTCATCGGCACAAGCCTGCCCAAATTTGGGATCCCTGCCGGCCTGCCATCTAGTGTCTGCGGCCTATGCGCTAGTTTTGCTCTCCGTCCTGCATCCCCGTCTGTGGCGGCCCTGGCTGTTCCTGCTGGCCTGGCTACCGATTTTCGCTCTCGCATTTTTGGGCTCAGGTTTGGAGCTGCTGGGCCACGGAACCTGCCCGCAAACCGCAGGCGGTCTCCCGAAATGCTACCTCTCCTTGGCCCTCGCCAGCGCCTTACTCTTGCCGTTCCTAACTCACTTTTACAAGACCAGACGAAAATAGGTTTGATGGCGGTGTGTACCGAATATTTGGGCGAGGATTAGTGGGATTTAGTAGATGACGGTCAGGCAGTGTCTGAGGAAGTAGACTGGCTGACAGAATTCGGTCAACGGCGATATTTTAGACGACAAGCTGTCGCCATTCTGCCAGTGCGCCGATGCGATTGATTTTGGAATTTCCTCGGTTGCTAAGTGGCGTTCCTGGTTGAAGCGATTGTGGATTGAGCAGTGGATCGAGATGATTTTTGTAGTGACTTTTCGGTCCTGGATCTAGCTATCACCCGCTCTCGTGACAGATATCAATGCCGCGTTCATGCAGCAAATTCCAAACTTGTCGGAAAGAAAGCGGGAAGCAAACATACATTCTCACCGCCAAACAAATGATCGTCGGTGACGTTTTGAAATAGCGGCATGGATTCTTCATGCGATGACACTATCGCATGGAAAACGGTTGTTCGAGTAATTATCCTCTGACCGTGCCAAACTGACCGCTGAAATTCACCTGCGCCATACACAAACACTGGACATCAAACGGCAGAACATCCGCTTATCCTGGCGCTCCATAAACTACTCAGCGGGCTGCTCCTCTGGGCCGGTACCACCCAGCAAGATTTTCGGTTTTCCGGCTCGAACCCCATCAAGGGTTGGATATACCACGGCGACGAGATGCGAATTAATTCGGCGAAGATCACGAAGAATGTCCAAGTGGAAACCGCTGGCATCACCAGGGTCGCACTGGCCTTGTCGCAGGCGGAGCATGTGCTGATCGACGGCGGCTCGCTCGCGCTGCTGGAACTCCTTTTTCAAGGCTAGTAGCTGGTGTGCCGTTGCCTTGTCACCGCTGATGAAGAAGCTAAAGGCCAACTTCATGTTCTCGCCCACCAGTTGAAATAGGGTGCCCAAATCGTCAGCTTCAGCATGCGGTAAGACAATATTGGCTTTGGCTTTACGTTCGGCCATTTCGGCGATGTTCAACTCCAGGATATCGCCGACATGCTCAAGGTTCGTAGTAAATGTCAGTATCGCCGTGCAGCGTAGGCTATCTTCATCTCCGAGGGGCTCGCGGCTCAGTTCTGTAAGATAGGTTTTAATGGCGACGTAGAAATCATCAATAAGATCATCCTTCGCCACCGCACGCTTTACGGTGACAATGTCATTAGTAAGGATGCCCGTTTCGATATCGCGAAACATCTCTTCCAAGATGTCGCCCATGCGCATGGTTTCACGCGTCGCATACGCCAAGGCCACCTGCGGCGAATCGAGTGCTCCTCGATCGAGGTACATGGGCCGGATCTCTCCGTCCGTTGCAAGTTTACGATCCGGGACTAACAATTCTGTGATCTGAGCCATCAGGCTTACAGCCGGTAAAAACAACAATGCCAAACCTAAATTGAAGGCCGTATGGAAGTTAACGATCTGTCGCGACGTATTAGCATCAATTTCCGCAATCCACGGCGTAAGATAGGGCAGCAGCGGCAAAACCATAACCACGCCGGTCACACGGAACAACAGGTTGCCCAGTGCCGGCCGGCGGGCCGGCGCATCTGCACCCAAGGTGGCAACGACTGGCGGCAGAGCGCCGCCCAGGTTGGCGCCGAGGACAAAAGCGAAGGCGATATCCGAGCCGATGGTCCCGGTCGTCGCCAAACCGACGATCAACAAGACGGTAGCGAGACTGGAATGTGCCATCCAAGTCAAGAGGGCGGCGAACAGAATCGCTAGAACGGGTTCCCCGGACAATGACGACAAAAGGGTTTGTGCGATCTCGGAGTTCCTGGCTGGGGCCGACGCGGCCACGATCATGTTCAAGGCCAACAACATCTGGCCTAGCCCTAGGACGATACGACCGATGTTCTTTGTCCGCGATGTCTTCGATGACATAAACATGACCGTGCCGGAGACCAACAGGATCGGCATTAAATGCGAGAGATCGAAGCTAAGAAGTTGCGCAACCAGTGTGGTTCCGACATCGGCTCCAAGAAGCACAGCCAGACCGGGCGTTGCGGCGACTAATCCGCGCCCGGCGAAGGACGCGGTCAACAAAGACGTTGCCGTCGAGCTTTGCAGAAGTACAGTCACACCGAGGCCGGTGAAGAAGGACGAAAACCGGTTGCCGAGGCTGCGCCCCAGGGCCTTTCTTAGTTCGTTGCCGAAACCACGGGTCATGCCGGTGCGGACCATGCGAAGCCCCCATAGGAGCAACGCGATGGCGCCACAAAGATTGACAAGCATCACCGTCCCGTTCATCGCGCTGTACTTATGCGGACAAATTGAGGGCGGCGTGGTAAATATCGAAATTGCGAAGCCCTGTGGCCGGCAATTCAATGTTCCGGTTCATGAGGAATGGCACGACACCTTCCGAAGTGCCACCGTGAGACCGCAAAGGTTCTTTTAAGGCGGTTAGGTCATGACGGTCAGCGCTGGTCCCGAGGACTTTGTTTTGCGTCGAGACGATAATGACATCTCCGAGGCGATCGGCCGGCAGACCGAACATTTCGGCTGCTTCGTCACGGCTCACAACCTGCTCAATGCCCTCGACGGTGGCCAATTTTGCCATCACGTCAGCTGCGTCGGTACCCTCAGGAAGATAGGCCGCGGCAAAGGAGCCAAGGGCGCCGTGGTGAGCAACGTAGGGGTCGGTAATAGGCAGGATGACCCGAGCCAATCCGGCACCCAAAATGTCGTCCATAAGGCTTTGCAGATAAATTACATCCGGATCGCCCGCCGCATCGTGTTTAGCATTCATGCCATGATCCGCGGTGGCCACGATAACGCAACCTAGGGCGTCCAACTGCGCCAGATAGTTATCCATCATCGCATAAAAGGCATTGGCAACAGGTGTTCCTGGCGCATGCTTGTGTTGAATATAATCCGTCGTCGATAAGTACATGATATCCGGGCAGTCGCGCTTCATGATTTCGACGCCTGCGGCGAAGATGAACTCGGACAAGCCTGCGGAATACACCTCGGGCACTGGACGTCCAATAAGATCGAGAACATTTTCAATTCCGTGACTTTCATACTTCGCTCGGTCGGCGGTTTCAGCGGAGAACGAAATTGCACTCCCGGCACCAGTGTTGGCGCCGAATTTCAAGCCATGACCGAGAAGAGTCCGCAATTTGTCCTTGGCCGTGATTACGCAAATGTTGGCACCTTGTTCTTGAAATGCTGCGAAGATGGTCTTGGCGCGCAGATATTTCGGATCATTCATCATGACTTCGGAATCAGTCTCCCGGTCATAAAAGAAATTACCGCAAATTCCGTGCACCGCTGGCGGCGTACCGGTGGCGATGGAGAGGTTATTGGGGTTAGTGAAGGCCGGCACAACGCAATCAGCCAATCGACTGGTACCCTCGTTGATCATTCTCCCGAAGAAAGGCGCAACACCCGCCTTGACCGCTTCCTCGATATATCCAAGCTGACCATTGTAAGCCGGTTGAGATCCATCGATGCAGACCCCGACCACAGGTGCCTTAGGCCAGGGGTAGGATCGTCCGTTCACTTCAACTGCTGTTTTCACCATTGCTTGTTTCCTCAATCATTTGGTCAAATTATTAGACGCCCCATGGAACAGAGAACGTTTTAACGTTGGTGTAGCTCTTCATCGCCTCAACGACACCCTCTTTGTAGCCAAGGCCGGAGTCCTTAATGCCGCCGAAAGGAGACATTTCGGTTCGGTATCCTGGCACTTCCCAAACGTTTACGGTGCCGGTGTTGATCTCTTGGATGCAGCGGTCGATGTAACTCCAGTTATTCGTGCAGATACCGGAAGAGAGGCCGAAGGGCGTCGAATTTGCGACCGTGATGATCTCGTCCAAGTCACTGCAACGAATGATCGGTATGGCGGGTCCAAATGTCTCTTCATAAACAAGCTCGCAGTCATAGGGTACGTGATCGATGACGGTCGGAGGAAATAACGCCCCCTCTCGATTGTTTCCATGGAGCAGCGTAGCGCCGGCTTCGACGGCTCTTGTAACCCGGTCTTGAAACAATTTTGCCGCATCTTCATTGACCACGGTGCCGACATCCGTTTCTGGATCCATGGGATCCCCGCACTTAAGAGCGGCGGCCTTTTCCGCTATCAGGGACGCCAACTCATCAGCGACGCTTTCGATGGCGATGATCCGTTTTACCGCTGTGCAACGCTGGCCAGAATTTTTTGTTGCCCCTGACACGGCCATCGTCGCAGCACGCTCGATATCCGCGTCCTCCATAACAATAAATGGAGCATTGCCGCCAAGCTCGAGGACACCGCGACGGTAGCCAAGATTGTCGGCGATATATTTTCCGGCTGGCACGCCCCCGGTGAAAGTTACGAGCGAGATGTTTTCATTGGTGATCATTTCGTCGTCCAAGTCCTGGGGAACGGCTGTGATGACCGACAGCATCTGTGGTGGCAGACCGGCCTCATAGAGGAGATCGGCTAACATGAGGGCTGTCAAAGGTGTCGTTTCCGCTGGCTTCACGACAATACAGTTATTGGTCGCAATGCTTGGTGCGATCTTGTGGGCGACCATATTGAGGGGGTGGTTGAACGGCGTGATGGCGCTAATCGCATTAAGCGGTTGACGAGTTGTGAATATTCGACGTTTTTGACCGTGCGGTGTCAAATCACAGGAATAAGCTTCACCGTCATCTTGAATACAAAGCTGGCCCGACAGATGAAAAACGTCGTAGGCGCGACCGCACTCGTAAAGTGAGTCTTTTTTGGAGATGCCCAACTCGGCGGTAATCAAGTCCGAAATTTCATCCTTACGCGCGGAGATAAGTTCTGCTGTCCGCATGAGAATTTGTTGACGATCATAGCGGGTCAGCTTTGATCTATAAGCGCCGGCAATTTCAAGAGCCCGCTTCGCGTGTTCCGCTCGACACCGTGGTACAGTACCGGTCAGACTGTTGTCATAAGGGTTGAAGACATCAATGCACTCGTCGGTGTCGATCTTCTCGCCCGCGATCCGCATGGATTCGTGGATAGTATTGGCAGAAGTTTTCATTGTGATGGTTCCTTTACGGTACAATGGCCGCCCGAAGGACGGAATTTTCTCCGGCTTTCAAAAACGCTTCGTCTAGCTGTTCGAGGGTGAATTTAGAATCAACGATCTCAGCAAAAGGAAATCTTTCTCGGTTGGCCATGACGAAATCCAGTGCCGCGACAAGATCCATAGGGTGGTAATTGTGAACACCGCGTATCGTAATCCAGCGTTTCAGAATATCGTTCCCGTCGAGAGTGAAATGGGCATCAGGATTGACCAATCCGCCGATCGCGTAACGTCCGCCGGTTCTCAACATTCGCAGCCCAACGGGTACGGCGGATGGAACACCACAGACCTCGATCACGGCATCGGCACCATCAGGTGTGCAAATCCCACGCACTTTGGCGACTTGCTCATCCGACGACATGGCCGAGACATCCAGCACATGATCGGCACCAAACCGTCCCGCCATATCCAAACGGACAGCGACACTGTCTAGGCCTATGACGAGACGTGCTCCTCGGGCCTTGGCGATAGCACAGCCATAAAGTCCAAGAAGACCTAGCCCCTGGACGACGACCGTATCACCATCGGTGATTTCGGCCGCCCTGACAACCGCGATCATGGTCGCAGCGCCACAATTTAATGGCGTCGCCTCTTCATCAGAAATATCATCGGGCAGCTTCAAAATACCGGTACCGGGTTGGATAAAGCAATATTCCGCGAAGCCGCCCAAAAAATGTGGGTCTTCGCCCACAAGATCGTGACCGTACTTACGAACCCCTTCGGCTTTCTGCGGCATATCGTGAACGTCGGCATAATACGAGTCGCCGGAATGGAAATACTCGGTCCACGTCACTCGGTCGCCGGGCTCAAGTTTGTCCCCCCTTAGATCGTGAGTGACGGCATCACCTAATTGATCAATAGTGCCGATGATCTCGTGGCCAAGAATGCCGGGACATGGGTTGGGACGATGGCCCTTATATGAGTGAATATCAGAACGACATATAGTTGACATGGTGATGCGAACCAGCGCCTCGTCGGCGTTCACGTCGCGAACTGGATATTCTCGAATTACAAACGGTTCATTTGGCGCATCGTAGACAGCGGCCCGTCCTCTCCTTGCCATGGTCATTATCCTTTCGTCCAAATAATTTTGTTGAGTTCCGTCGCGGCGCTAAACATCTCTGGTCTCTCCGCTGCATTTCCTAATTAATCGAATGTGAGGCTCGCAACGACTCCAATGCTTGCGCTCGCAGCGATGTATCGTTTCTTCGTTAATTACAGTTTATTCCGTCGGTTCCAAAGAGCGACGAGTGTGTCATCTACTTCATTTTCATAACCTTGTTTCGTGCCCAAGCGGAGAAGATCTCCGATATAGAAACAAGAACGAGGATCGAGATCAGGATCGCGGCAACGCGTTCGGTCTCGATTTGCAATACGTTGCGTTTAAGATACCAACCCATGCCGCCCGCCCCGAAGAAACCGACTACTGTGGCGGCACGAAACGCCACGTCCCAGGTATAAATGGCGATACCCGTGAATGCGACACGCACCTGTGGCAGGACCCCAAAGATCATAACTTGGAACAAATTTGCGCCTGTTGAACGCATGGCTTCGACGGGGCCCATGTCAATGGCTTCGATCTCTTCGGCGAACAGCTTTGCGGCGAACCCGGTGCAGAAAAACGTCAACGCCAAGACACCGGGCAACATGCCGAACCCTAGAATAGCGACAAATATGATAGCAAATATCATTTCGTGGACAGCGCGGCACGACATAGTAATGAGCCGGGCTATCGGATAGACGAACCGCTTCGAGGGAGACATATTATGCGATGCGAACCAACCGAGCGGGATCGTGAATATCAATCCGAATAACGCCCCAAGATAAGCCATTTGGATCGTTTCAACGACATAACCCATATAATCGGCGTCCATGATGTATTCGATATCGGGCGGGTAATACCGATTGGCTAGGGTGTCACCCATTCGACCGAACATGCCGAAAAGCCGATCCAAAGGAATATTCAAGTACTCGACGCTATAAGCAAGAAAAACGATTGCACTTAACCAGGCGCCATATTGAATGACAGAACTGGGGTATTTGAACCGGTTCCATGTCAAAGTCGAATCTACGTCACCGCCAATCACGGTTCTGTTTGGTGATCTCTTGTCTGATTTGATCATTTCATCACCCGGGCGTTTATATAATCGCACGTCGGACCCAGTGGGACAGCAACTCACCGACTAGGATCAAGACAAGAATGGCAGCAATGACCGTCATCACGCCGTGGAAATTGAATGTATTCATCTGCCTGAAAAAGACCAACCCAAGACCGCCGGCACCGACCAAGCCCAATACGGCTGAACGGCGAATGTTGATCTCCCATTCGAAAATAACCACGCCGAGTACTTGCGGTAGGATTTGCGGTAAAATTGCGTAGAGCATGACCTGAAACCCGTTGCCGCCCACCGAGCGGATGGCCTCGACCGGTCCAGGGTCAATATTCTCGATCGCTTCAGCTGCCATTTTCGCTATGAATCCAACGGAACGTACAGCGACAGCGAACACGCCGGCCAAAGCGCCAAGACCAACGGCTGCGACGAAAAATAATGCCCAGACAATCTCGTGGATCGATCGGCTAAGTGTCATCATAAAACGCGCGATGGGGTAAGTGATTGGTTTAAAAGGCGTGATATTCAACGCTCCGAACCAAGCTGCGGGAATGCAAATAATCACCCCCAACAACGTTCCGAGGCAGGCAATCATCAAAGTTTCAATGGTCGGCCCGATGAGGTCAGGAATTAGAGCAATATCGAGTCCTACGAATCGGCCAGCCGTTTCCAAGACTTTCGCCAGACCGCCCATTCGTTCCCAATCGGTATCATCGATTATGGTCACCTGCACACTCCACACCACAAGCGCAACAATCCCGGCGCATAGTAATGCCATGAACAGGCGACTATTGCGCTGTCGCTCGAGAATATGATTAACGAGGATTTCTCGTGCGGCAATATCAGTCAAAGTCGTGTTCATGTGTTAGTCCTCACAGCACTTCCATGGCGTAAATCTCATCGAGCTTGGCTTGGTCCATTTGCTCCGTCGGGCCATCGAACATTTTCATGCCGTCCTGCAGGCCGATAATCTTGTTGCAAAATTCCTTCGCCAAACTTACGTCATGGATATTGCAAAGGCAGGGGACTTTCAGTTCCGTCGCCATTTGTTTGATCAACCCCATGACTTCACGGGAGATCTTTGGATCGAGGGCCGAGGTTGGCTCGTCAAGCAGAAGTATCTTCGGGTTTTGCATGAGTGCGCGCGCAATCCCGACCCGTTGGCGTTGCCCCCCCGACAGTTCATCAGCGCGCTTATCGACGTGATCGATAAGGCCAACTCGGTCGAGGAGCTGCAAGCCGTGATCAATTTCTTCTCTGGGAAAAGCGCGGAATAGTGTTCGGATATTGCCGGTATATCCCAGTCGACCGGAGAGAACATTGTCCATGACACTCATCCGATTGATCAGATTGAATTCCTGGAAAATCACACCAATGTCACGGCGTAGAAGGCGCAGTCCTCGGCGTGGCAATGCCACCACATTTTGTCCATCAAAAATGATCGAACCAGAATCGGGTTCGACAAGGCGATTGATACACCGGATCAGCGTGGATTTTCCGGCGCCGCTGGGCCCGATGATGGCGAAAAAGTCATCATCTTCGACGGCGAACGAAATGCCCTTAAGAATTTCGGGGCCACTTGCGCTATAACTAGCACGCAAATCTTTAATTTCAAGAATTTTCATGACTGAGTACCCGCTAACTAGCAACGTTTAATTGATCGCCTACTAAAGTGTAGGTTATCTCGGCGGTCAGGATTAGGGGGAGAAAAACCCCGACCACCGAGAGTTACTAGTTTGCTTAATTTTTCTTTTTCTTACGCGCGTCCTTAGCCTTCTTCAGGTCACGGATAATGTCATAGTCCTTTGAGGTCATGCCAACAAAGGTGTTGGATTTGACATTGGCCAGAAAGTTCTGCGCTTCAGGCGCATCTTTAAGGCCAAGAAACGTTTCCGCGATTTTGTCTTTGATGTTTTGGCAAAGGGTGTTTCGATAGACGAACGGATCTTGCGGAATAGGATCGGATTTCCACAAAACATTAACGCCATCCAAATTAGCTTCGCCTTTGTCGACTACATTGTCGAACCGGTGCGACGCAACGAACGCAGCATCGACTTTGCCTTGCACAACTGCCACCGTCGACAACTCATGGCTTCCTGTATAAGCAACTTTGCCAAAGAACTTGTCTAGATCCTGGCCGACAACCTTTGAGAACACGACCCGCGGCAAGAGATTGCCGGACGTGCTTCCTGGGTCTGTTAGTCCTAAGACCGATCCTTTCAACGAGTCAATCGATGTAAACTTCGAACCCTTTTTGGAAATCAGGACGCCACGGTACCCGGGGCCCTCTTCCTGCAGGTGGCCGGGTTTTTTTGCGTAAGTGGCAAACACCTCGATACTCGGGTCCTTGGAATTGGCGATGACGTATGTGTACGGGCCGAGCACGGCGACATCGACGAATTTGCTGAGCAGTCCTTCAACAACCGAAGCGTATGAAGTCGGCATAAAGAATTCGACTTTTTTGCCGGTCAATTTGGCCATTCGTTCGGTTACTGGCTGATAAAGCTGGAGTTCAGCAACCGACTCCTCCGTTGGAATCATCGCGAAAGTCAACGCATCCGGGTTTTCACAAGCAGCTGCTTGTGCCGAAACAGATGACGTCAACACAATTCCGAGCGTGAGCCCAGCCATCACGGTTCCGGCCATCAAGTGACGACGCCAAGAACGACCGGTGTTTCCTTTAGTAGCGAGTTTCATATGTTCTCTCCAAAGTTTGTGAGTCCAACTGTCAAAAACCAAAAATAGGCCTATTCGTCCTCCCTGGTCACCATTTCCTCAACATCCAGACGCAAATGCTCTTTTGCCATTTTGTCACGGTTGGTGCCTTGTTTACGGAGGCCTTTTTATTTTTGTTGCGTCAGCGTTGCATTAATCCAATTATTCAACAAATTCATTATTTGTATCTAACCGATAGGTTTTTTATATGCTTTATACTCAATTAAGATCTTTCCACGCGGTCGCCACGGAAGGTGGGTTTACAGCTGCATCGCGTTTATTGAACATCAGCCAGCCAACGATCACGACCCAGGTCAAAAATCTCGAGAATTTTTTCAATGTCGAGTTGTTTCATCGCCGTGGTCGTCAGGTTGAGCTTACCGATACCGGTCGCGAACTATTCGCTATATCCCGACGGATCATGGGTTTGGAAGCGGATGCCCATGACCTTCTGAACGCTCACGGCGGTTTTCACGCTGGTACGTTACGTGTCGGCGCGGTCGGGCCCTATCATGTGACCGAAATGCTCAGTACTTTCAGTGCACTATACCCAAATATTACCGTCTCAGTCGCGATCGGAAATTCACAACGCACCGTTGAACGTTTGCTCGACTATTCGGTGGACGTCGCTGTTCTGGCTCATGTGGAAGACGATCAAAGAATATTCGCAATGCCTCTCAGCCGGCATCCCGTTATCATATTCGTCAATAAGGAACATGCATTCGCAAAGCGGCGGGGAATTCGTATCAAGGAACTTGCGGGCCGGCGCTTTGTTTTGAGAGAACGCGGCTCGACAACTCGATTAGCCTTCGAACAGGCCCTTTCGGCAGCTGGAGTGGAAATTAACATGGTGATGGAGATCGGTAGCCGTGAAGCCGCATGGCTAGCCGTCGCCAAAGGTATTGGCATTGGGGTTGTATCCGATATCGAATTCATTCCTCACAAGCAACTTCAACCTATCAAGATCGTTGATGCCGACGTCTATACGACCGCGCATGTCAACTGTCTGAATGAACGTCGTAACTCCCACTTGATCCGAGCATTCATAGAAACAGCTCAAGACGTTGTGTCCGTGCGTTCAGGAAATATCGACGGATCATTTACACGGACTTGAATTAGCCGTGTCGCAGCCGAGTTCAACGTCGCGACCGCGTTGATCGAATCTTTTGCTGCCACCAGTACTAACATCCGCACGCGACCCAATTGCACTGACACGTTCAGTCGCTTTTCGCATGGTATCATCGAACAGATGTCTGCATGGCGCCGTTGTATTGGGTTAGACGTGACCAAGTGGAGCGTCGATGGATGGGTAATGAGCGACCGCTACTGGCTAATGTAGAGGCGTAGGTGTGTCGAGGATCGAGCACCAGTAAATCCGCAATTTTAGCCTTTTTGCTCACACTTTTGCAGATGCTCTTTATATCCGTGTGTGGTTCGCATTTAGTCTTGCCCGCGAAAAGAAAAGGCGAGGGTGGTGTAGAAAACCGCAGAGATATCAGTAATCGTAGTGCCGACCCTATCCGATTTATATGGGGAAACCCAGGTCAGCGAACTGGTGGCGCGGTATGCGAAGACATAGGTCGATATCTGCGCGTACGGTACAAAACGGCTTTGCTGATAACTTGCCGCCGCTGTGTTATTCGGCCGAATTCCCTGAGCACCTTTGGTCTTGTACCGCGCGACGGTGCGCAGACTGACGCCATCTGGTCGATTGAGGAATACGAGCAGAGACGGGTTCGCTTGAGACGACGTCTACGCCTTCGTCCAAGTATTTCAAGATCTTCAGTTATCGATTGTGGCTTAGAAGAAAATCGATAAGTTCTTCGCTAACAAGATGCTTTGTTCCAGTAAGATTTCCCGCCGCCGAAGCCGCCAGGCGCCATCCTGTCGTACTAGGGTGTCGGTGCGCCGACCGACAAAACTGTGCGTTTCATAATCAATCCGGTTTTGCTGGACCAGAAAATGACTGCCGACACGGACCTGATCGGCGGCCATCATATCAGGCTCTGCCGATAGCAAGCGGACGTTGGTAATCAGATGTGCTGTCCGTGACAACGGTTCCTCTGCGTAATGATGGCCGGTCTGGATTTGTTCGACACGTTTGGTCAATGTCCATTTGTCTTCGTCAAACCAACTGATGCCTTGGCCTTGCTGGGTGTTTTCCTTTGCCTTGTCATCCGTGTAACTGACATTGTGCCGGATCGGCATGAAATATACCAAGTCTTCGCTCAATAATTCAAGCCAGGCATCGAATTGCCGGTTGTCCAACAAGTCAGCTTCGTAAAATAGGAACGCCTCAATTTCGGTTTTCAGTTCCATGTAACCGGACTGCCCGGCTAAATGCATGTCGACAATTTGGTTGTTCAGGGGGCTCATGAATTCTGCATTTTTGGTATCGGCCCGCCCTGCGCGGAAAAGCAGCCGACATCAATAATTGTGCCGGAAATTACCTCGGCATCTGCCGACAGCAGGAAAGCGACAGTCCGCGCAATATCTTCTCCGTTGGCCGTTCGACCCGCAGCAGTGCCCGACGCACTTTGGCCAAACTTCGCCATATCCCCCTCAACCCGGCCAAGGCTCATACCGGTCGCGATGCCGCCGCCGCCGGGAACCACCGTGTTCACCCGAATACCATCCCGGAAATGATCATAGGCGAGCGCTGAGGTGAGGGTGTGCAGACCGCCTTTGCTGGCCGCATAGGCAGCCATATTCGGTTTGCCATAGCCAGCGCCACTGCCGATATTTATTATGCGACCGCCGCCGCTGGCTTGCATATGCGGTATCACTGCCCGAGATGTTAAATACGGGCCTTTCAAGTTCACCGCTATGATCCGGTCCCAATCTTCCTCCGACGTGTCCATCACAGTCCCCAATGGACCAATGGCCGCATTATTGACCAACGCATCAATGTCATTATGTTTGGCGAGCGTATGGTCGATAACCCGAGCGACGTCATTAGCTTGGCTCACATCGGCTTCCAGCAAATCAGCGCTCAACCCTTCTGCTGCCAGTTCTTCCGTTAAACTGGCGACACCATTTTCCGCCAAGCTCGACATTTGCCGGGCTTCCAAACCGAAGGCAACGACTTTGTGGCCGCGCCGGGCGAGCAATTTGGTGATCTCGCGACCGATGCCAAAGGTGCCGCCGGTGACGATAGTAACCATGCTTTGTTGATCGGCCGCGATCATGACCGGTCTCCATCGCGGCCCGTAAAACGGCTGTCGTCCCGACCCAGCAGTGTTTGCTAGTCCGCGCCTTCCATATACGTTTGCCAGCGGCGATAAAATCCGCGGGCGATATGTTCGCTGGTTTGGGTGCTAACCTCTCCTTTGACCGGATCATCGATCTTTGCCGCACCCATTGATTGTTGATAATTGAACGGATGGCGCCCGGCGATCGTGCCTGCCGAAGCAGCGGTCGCATAGAGCCAGTTTTCCATGTCGTCCTGTTCGGTCATACCGGCGGGCCCGGAATAGCGCATGTAATACCGCCTCAAAAAATCTTTCACGATGTCTGGCGCATCTTTGTCGACCAGGAAAAAGCGCCAACCCTCGGTCTCCGTCGATGAAAGCGGATGCCAGGCGCATAGTCCGCGCGGTTGGCGGCCATGATAGGAAGTATTGGGAAATATTGTGCCGACGAACGGCAATAATCTGGCTTTGTCGCCCAGGCGCCGTTTGCGTTCTTCAAAACAGTGGCGGAAATAGGCACCAATTTCCGGTTGATCGAGATAACTATCGACAAATTGCTGATCTGGGGGTTGCAAGGCACTATGCACGCCATGGCCCTGCGCAAAACTGACCCAGATATGTTGCGCATTCTTTAGTTCGTCATCGCGCCGGCCCTTAGCTCCGGCTTGGGCCGAGGGACCGATGCCGATGGCATCGACGCTGCGGTGGCTGATATTGTGGTAACTGTCGCCAAGAAAATTTTCCGCCGCGAATTTCCAGTTCGCTGGAAATACCCAACGATGCACGCCGATCACTTCCGAGCCGCCGGGTCGTCCATCGCGGCAATCCAAGGCTTGATCCAAATGCTCTTTGACGTCGCCAAGATAAGTCAAGAAATCCGGTGCTTCGGCATCCCAAGTGGCCCAGATGGTACCTTTATAATTGGTCATTTTAGGAACTTCGATCAAGCCCCATTTTTTGCGGTCCATGACCCCTTGGTAAAGTTTCTCATATTGCGGCACCCCTTGCAGGCTGCCATCCAAGGCATAAGACCAGGCATGATAGGGGCAGGTGAAAACGGCGGTATTTCCTTGATCGTAGCGACAAACCTTCATGCCGCGATGGCGACAGGAATTAAGGAAAACATGCAAATTGTCGCTGTAGTCGCGACACAATAAAACCGATTCCGCTCCCATGCGGGACAAATAAAAATCGCCTTTATCAGGTACTTGGCTCTCATGCCCGACGAACAACCAGGCCCGGGTGAATAGGTTTTCTAGCTCGCGGGCATGTACTTCCGGCGACGCAAAAATCCGCCGGTCGATCATGCCGTTTTCCAAATCAAGGTGATAGTCCACCATCATCGCGCCAGCCATTCCTATTCCACTCGTAAGGTTAGCTTAGCGCAATGGTGCGCGGTGACAAGAGTTCAACAGCGAAATCAAGGTACGGCGTTAATTTACCCGCCCCTATTTTTCAGACTTAATCGTCGATCCCAGCGATATTGTTCAACAGCATTTTGGGTGTGTGTCGCTGGTGGCGAAGGCGGATTCCGCGGTCTGTAGGGCGTGAGTAGCCGCGCCGATCAATTTGGCCCCGACACCGATGGGCTGCTTGACGTTTTGCCGCCGAACACCAACGATCTCGGCCAAAATCGACAGGGCAATTTCTTCCGGGCCAATGGCGTTGATATTGAGCCCGGCCGGTGCCGAAAGCCTGGCCAATTGATCAGCCGACAGTGCGTGATCACGAAGTTGCGCCAGCAAGGTTTCGGATTTCTGCCGGCTGCCGACAAAAGCGACATATTGGGCGGCACTGCCAAGCGCCGCGGCCAAAGCTTCCCGATCGCGTATACCCTGTGTCGAGACCACAATATAAGCATTATGTCCGATTGGTAGCGAGGAGAGATCGAAACCGATATGCTGTTGCTCGACCTCTGCAAAACGCCCCAAATCGTTCTCCAAGGCGGCGGCCGTGACGCGATATCCCATTGCTGTGCCCAGTCCGGCCAAAGCCAGGGCAACCGGCGAGGCACCGCAGATTACCAAATGCGGAGCCAGCAGCATTGGTTCCACGAACAGCTCGACAATACCACCACTCGGACAGCTGCTTTTGTGAAGTTCGACACCATCGACGTCGAGCTGCTCGACGACTTGATCGGTTGGTTTGATCCGGATCAGGCGAGGCGCGCCTTCGGCAAGCACCGCTTCAGCTGCTTGTTTGACCGCATTCTGGACGCAAGCGCCGCCCAGAAACCCTTCGATTTCACCACTTTCTGGGATCACGGCTTTGGCGCCGGCCTTGGCCGAAGTGGCATGTTCCGTCCGCACAATGGTGGCAACGCAAAATTCCTTGCCTTGGTCGCGCAACTCGGCGATCCGTTGCATAACCTGCTCTGCATCATATTTCATGATTTAGTCCATTCTGCCTTAAAGCCGAGCCAATTCCGGTTCCAGCGCCGCGAGACTTTCTAAACTGTTGGCGGCCCTGAATAAATCAATGTGCGGCATGGCTTCGGCCATGCCCCTGGCCACCGGCTCATAATTGTCCCAACCGGCCAGCGGGTTCAGCCAAATCAGCCGCCGGGCGCGTTTTTTCAACCGCGCCAGTTGCGTGGTGATCGAGCTCGGCTCGCCGGTGTCATAGCCGTCGCTCATGATAATCACTACGGACCGTGTGTTGATGAGTTCTTTGGCATAGTGGGTGTTAAAGTCGGCCAAGCTGTGGCCGATCCTGGTGCCGCCGCCAAATCCTTCCGCCATCAGCGTCAGGCGGGCCATGGCCCGGTCATGATCGTGGTCCTTTAAGGCTTCAGTGATCCGCAACAGCCGGGTATGGAAAACAAAAGCTTCAGTTTTCAGCCATTGCCCTGACAGGCCGCGCAGGAATGCGAGAAATAGACGGCTATATTGCTGCATCGAACCAGATACGTCGAGCAGCACGACCAGATTGACCGGCCGTTCCGGGCGTTTGCGGTAAACAAGATCAAACGGATCGCCACCCTTCGAAAGATTGCGCCGGATGGTCCGACGGATATCGATCTCGTGCGCTTTCGCGGCTGGTTTTCGCCGCCGGCTCAGTCGGTCGCGCATGGCCCTTGCTAATTTGTGCGCCAATTGTTCAAGCGCAGCCACATCGTTGGCCGAGACAATCTGGCCAATATCCGTGCTGCTGAGGATATCGCGTGTGCTGGCGCGGGTATTTTGTTTTATCTCGCCGGTGGCGTTATCGTTTGTCTCGTCCGCCAAATTGTCGCGTCGCGGCAAACCGCCTGGCGGTAGTATGTTGTTCCATAGATCCGGTCGAGCCGGGACCCGGCGAGGACCCGGTCGGCGATGATTTTCCTGGAAGGTCAGGGTTTTGACCCCACGGCTGAACCAATAAACATCGAACAACTCATCAAACTGATCCCAATTGGATTTGTCGGTGCTCAACATGGTCTTTAGCGCGAGCCGCGCCTCGCTGAGCTGCGGCCATTTGAGTTGGGTAAGTAAGCCGAGGGCGGCGATCGTTTCGGCCGGACCAACAGGAAAACCATTGAGCCGGAGGTGGGAGACGAAACCAGTCATTTGTGTTACTGGCATCATGGTTAGGCAACTTTACCGATCAGTCGCGCGGTCACTTCCGGGGTCAGCGCTTTAAGATCGACCTCGGTCTTCAGCAGGCAGATCAAGGTCGCACAAATAGTCTCTGGGTCATCGGTTAGGGAATGCACTGCCAGGCCGGCTAAGGCCGCGGCCCAGTCAAGAGATTCGGCGATTCCCGGTATCTTTTCCAAGTCTTCCTTGCGCAATCCCTGTACAAAGCCAACAATCTGCCGCAGTAATTCGTCGTCGATGTCCGGCATATGGGCTTTGACGATGCGGCGCTCTTTTTCCGCATCGGGATAATCGACGTAACTGTAAAGACAGCGCCGTCGAAGCGCATCGGATAATTCGCGACTTCTATTGGAGGTCAAAATGACATGCGGCACGCTGCGGGCCTGAATAGTTCCCAACTCCGGTACCGTGACCTGAAAGTCCGACAAAATTTCCAGCAAATAGGCTTCAAATTCCTCGTCCGCCCGGTCGATTTCATCGATCAACAAGACCGGTGGCCGGTCGCGGGAAATCGCTTCCAACAAGGGTCGTCGCAACAAGAATGGTTCGGAGAAAATGTGGCTCTCAATGCTGTCAGCCGAACTCTCGGTTTGTTCGTGAACCTTGATCGACAGCAACTGGCGTTGATAATTCCATTCGTAGATCGCCGCGTTGGCGTCCAGCCCTTCGTAGCATTGTAGACGGATTAGATCGGTGTTCAGAACCTGGGCAAGTGCTTTTGCAATTTCGGTCTTGCCAACACCGGCTGCACCCTCCAGCAGTAGGGGGCGTTCAAGTGACCTAGCCAGTGATAAAGCCATGGCCAAATTTTCGTCGGCAATATAACCAACGTCGATAAGGTTTGTTTGCAGCTCTCTATGTTTCATCTAACACCACACCTAGGTGTGAGGCGGATGCATCATTTGCCCCCGCCTCTTGTACGCCACTTTAGCGGGTTAGACCTAACTGTTCCGCAGTTTTCCAGACCCGCCAATGATCATGCGGCATCTGGGTATGGGTCAAACCAAAATGCGCGAATGCGTCATTGACGGCGTTCGAAATCGCCGAAACGCCACCGACATTTGGCGATTCTCCGACACCTTTTGCGCCGATTGGATGATGGGGCGAGGGCACTTCGGTGAAATCGGTTTCCCACACTGGGGTTTCGACCGCGGTCGGCAGGAAATAATCGGCCAAGCTGCCACCCTTGATATTGCCAATTTCGTCATAGTCAATTTCCTGACCAAGGGCGATACCCAGTGCTTCGGTCAGGCCACCATGGACTTGACCTTCGATAATCATTGGATTGATCCGGGTACCGCAGTCGTCGAGAGCATAAAATTGCCGTATCTCGGTGACGCCAGTGTCAACATCAATATCCACAACACAGAAATAGGCACCGTAGGGATAGGTCATGTTGGGTGGGTCATAGTAGCTGACCGCTTCCAATCCCGGCTCCATGCCCGGCGGCACGCTGTTATAAGCAGCGAAGGCGATTTCGGCCATCGTCTTGGCCCGATCCGGTGCGCCTTTGACAACAAACCGATCAATATCCCATTCCAGATCGTCGTCATGCACTTCCAGCAAATAGGCGGCGATCATTTGTGCTTTGGCGCGAATTTTCCGACCCGCCATGGCGGTCGCTGCACCGGCTACAGGGGTCGATCGGGAGCCATAGGTGCCAAGACCGTAGGGCGCCGTATCCGTGTCGCCTTCCTCGATGGTGATGTTGTCCGCCGGTAGGCCAATTTCCGTGGCCAGGATTTGTGCAAACGTGGTGGCATGCCCCTGGCCCTGACTAATGGTGCCGAGGCGGGCAATCGCACTGCCGGTGGGATGAATACGTATTTCACAACTATCGAACATGCCGAGGCCGAGAATATCGCAGTTTTTGATCGGTCCGGCGCCAACGATCTCGGTAAAAAACGCAACGCCGATACCCATCAGATTACGCGTTTCACCACTGGCGAAAGCTGCTCGATTGGCCACCTGTTCGTTTCTAAGGGCTTCGTAATCGACGCTCTGCATCGCCTTGGCCATGGCGGTATGATAATCCCCGCTGTCATATTCCCAACCCAATGCGGATTGGTACGGAAACTGCTCTTTCTTGATGAAGTTTTTGATCCTGAGTTCGGCTGGATCGATCTCAAGCTTACGCGCGAGTACGTCGATCATCCGCTCAATCAGATAAGATGCTTCCGTGACCCGGAACGAACAGCGATAGGCGACCCCGCCCGGCGCTTTGTTGGTGTAGACGCCATCGACCGATAAATGTGCCACTGGTATATCGTAGGACCCGGTGACGATATTGAAAAAGCCAGCCGGATATTGGGTCGGATCCGCACAAGCATCAAAGGCGCCTTGGTTGGCGACCACATGGCAGCGCAGACCGGTGATGCGGCCGTCTTTTGTCGCCGCCAATTCGCCGGTCATATGGTAGTCACGTGCAAACGCTGTTGCCGACAGATTTTCGATCCGGTTTTCGATCCACTTAACCGGGACACCCAACACGATCGAAGCCACAATCGAACAAATGTATCCTGGATAAACGCCGACTTTATTGCCGAAGCCGCCGCCAATATCGGGTGAGATAATGCGGATTTTATGTTCCGGTATGCTGGAGATTAAGGACGCCACGGTGCGTACGGCGTGCGGCGCCTGAAAGGTGCCCCAGACCGTCAGTTTTCCGTCAATAGGATCCATTGAAGCAACGCAGCCGCAGGTTTCCAGCGGGCAGGGATGGACGCGTTGATAGGAGATGAACTCCTCCACCGTCACATCGGCCGCAGTGAACGCCGCATCAGCATCGTCCTTTTCACCCACCGCCCAGGTGAAAACGTGGTTCGGGTGGCGGCGCGGTCCATGGCCGCCGACTTCTTCCTGGTCGACGATATCTTCGCGGATGACCACTGCGTCCGCATCCATGGCTTTTAATGGATCGACCAATACCGGCAGTTCTTCATAGTCAACTTCGACCAATTGAGCGGCGTCGGAAGCAATATAGCGGTCTTCGGCAATGACGAAAGCGACTTCTTGCATTTGAAACACAACTTTTTCGTCGGCCAATACCGCTTGCACATCACCGGCTAATGTCGGCATCCAATGCAAATTTAGCGGTTTCAAATCTTCAGCGGTTAGGACCGCCTTGACGCCGGGTAACGCGAGAGCGGCCGAAGTATCAATAGATTTGACCCGGGCATGGGCATAGGGGGAGCGGACGAATTCACCGAATAGCATGCCCGGCATTTTGATATCGTCGACATAGTTACCTCTACCCTTGGTGAAGCGGACGTCTTCGACCCGCTTCCTGGCGGTGCCGAGACCTTCAAGTTTTTGGGTGCGTTCCGCAGCACTTGGCGTGGCGTCATTCATTCCGCGGCCTCCTTCGCAGCATTGAGCATGTCCGCAGCGGCGCGGATCGCTCTGACAATGTTTTGATAACCCGTGCAACGGCAAAGATTGCCGGAGATGCCGAAACGAATTTCGTCATCGCTTGGGTTCGGATTTTCCTGCAATAGACGATAGGCCCGGGTAATCATGCCGGGGGTGCAAAAACCACATTGCAGACCATGATGTTCACGGAACATTTCCTGTAAAATATGCATTGTGCCATCTGCGTGCGCCATGCCTTCGATAGTGCGGATTTCGGCGCCATTGGCTTGGCCGACAAACATCGTGCAAGATTTGACCGACATGCCGTTCAAATCGACGGTGCAGGCGCCACAATGGCTGGTATCGCAACCGATATGCGGGCCGGTCAGATTGAGCTGTTCGCGCAGAAAGTGGATTAACAGCATGCGGGGTTCGGCCAAAGCTTCGACTTCGTTGCCGTTAACAGTTAGTTGGACGTGTAATTTACCCATTTTTTCCTCCTCGGCGCTTAAGCGGCCCGTTCAAGAGCGGTGGCGCAAGCACGGCGCACCATGACGCCGGCGAGTTTCGTGCGAAAATCGACCGGCCCGCGCGTATCGGCGGCAGGATTGGTGATGCTTTCGGCGAGCGTTGCCGCATTCTCGATGGCGGCTTGGTCGAGCGAGGTGCCGACCAACGCGGCCGACGCCTCGTTTGCGTATAGGGGCGTATCGCCGACATTGGTCAAAGCGATCGCCGCCGTGGCACAGGTCTCGCCGGACATTGTCAGCATTACTGCAGCAGCGGCCGTAGCATAGTCGCCAATCTTTCGTTTTTGTTTCTGATAAGCGTAACCATGTCCGGCGGCGGGCGTTGGAATACGCACTGCGGTCAGGATCTCGTCGTCCTTTAGTTCAGTAAAGAAGGCGGCTTCATAAAACTCGCGCGCCGCGATTTCGCGCGTTCCCCCGGGTCCTTGCACCAGATATGCCGCATCCAACGCCTGCATCAAAGCCGGCAGGTCATTGCCCGGATCGCCATTGGCGACATTGCCGCCTATTGTGCCGCAATAGCGGACTTGCGGGTCGGCAATCTGCAATGATGTTTCGGCGATGATCGGACATTTGGCCGCCAGCAACGGATCGGCAATCAAGTCGCGCTGCGTCGTCATGGCGCCAATGAGTATATTGCCGCCGTCTTCCTTAACCCCCTTTAGAACTTCAATCGAGCGCAGATCGATCAAATGATCCGGTACCGCCAGGCGCAGTTTCATCATCGGTATCAAACTGTGTCCGCCGGCGACCACACGGGCGTCATCGCCATGTTGGACCAGCAGGCCGACCGCTTCATCCAAAGTTTGTGGTTGGTAATATTCAAAAGAACCAGAAATCATCGTTTTGGCCTCCCATTCCCGACAATAAGTCCTGAGTTCTAGTTCTTTACCGAGATTGCCGATTGCACGACAGAGCGGGTGAGCAAACGGCGTCCATTTTGCACGAACGGCGCCATACGCGCACGAATGACGATGCCATTTGTTCCGTCAGATTATTGCTATCAACGGTATTGAATTAATAAGACGCAGAAACTAGAACCCTAACGCCTTACGTACTTGTTGTACGTGGGCCCGGCTGACGGGAACAAAAATTTCTGGAATACCCGATAAAACCAGTAGTCCTTTGTCTTTCTCTTTTTGGAAGGCGACGGCATGTTGCAAATTGACGATGTGGCTACGATGCGTGCGCAAAAAATTTTTGCCCTCTAATGCCGCTTCAATTCGGGAAATTGGCCAGGGACAAAAATGATTGTCTTGGCCGTCAAATAGCACCGTGTAGTGCCCTTCGGCCTTGATCGAATAGATTTTGTCGATGTCCATAAAATAGGTGGCTTTATTCGATTCGTATGGCAAGCGGTTGAATGGCTGCACAGAGTTGTCTGCCGCATCGGCGTTTGCATCGCTTCCACTCTCGGTGCCCGAAGGTTGCAATGTTGTTCGATAGGCTTCTTCGTTCCAAATTTCTTCCAGTGGAAACGCTGTGAGCAAGAACAAACCGCAAATTAGAAACGCCGCGACAGCGACGAACAGCGCCAGATAACCGTCTGAAATTAACGGCGTGGCGATCTCGATTAAATCCTGAACAGGCATGAAGCGGGTATAAATCATCGCCGAATAATGCATGCTGGAGATCGTCACACCGAGGACGGTCGCACCCAATACCAGCTGAATTAGTGTCCGCTTGCGATAGGCCAGGGTAAACGCGCCAATCGACGAAAGTACGGATATCGTTGTCGATAGAATGATACCGGTCAAAGAATAGGTAACCAGGCAATTGCCTTTTATGGCCGACATGCCGACATAATGCATGCAGACAATCCCCAGCCCGGTCAGCACCCCGGCGCCAATAATGCGGAAGTAATTACGTACACCAAAATGGATCAAATACAGGCTCAGGCCGGTAAAAAGAATGGCAATCAGCACCGAGCCAAGGGTATAGAGGGCATCGTAATTCTTTGTCACCGGCAACTGCACCGCCAACACGCCAACAAAATGCATCGACCAAATACCGCCGCCCAAGGCGATTGCCGCTTTGACGATTTGCTGCTTGCGCCGCACCATATCCAAATAACGCAATCCACTGGCCAGGCGCAGGCCCGTAAACGAAGCCAATATGGCCACGAGAACCGAGGCGATCACCATCAGCGGATCATATGAAACCGGCATCAGAAATTCCCAGTTTGATTACGCAAAGGGCCAATATTTGGAATTCTTAACCCTAGTGTTACACGAACCCAAAAATTATCCAATGGCCACCCTAATCACATCACCGTTGCTGGCGTGAACTGTGAACTCGCAGGTGGACGCAAAGCTTGTTCCCTGGCAGGCTTCAAAAGTGTGATTTGGCGATTTGGGATAGGCGGCACCGGATTAGGGCGAATATTGCCGAAATGGCCGGGAGCCGGAATTCAGTGCTGATCAGTGGAGCTGACAATGCCCCGCCAACCAATATCGATGAGGATTAGTGATGAGTAATGCTGTGGATTATGTTCCATCTCCGGTTCCGACGGCGCCAAGCTGGGATATTGATCCCTATGCTCCGCAGGTCCTCGCCGATCTTGAAACATGGTACGACGGTTTGCGAGAACGCGGCCGCATCGTCTGGCTTTCCCATTATGGCTGCTGGGCCATTGGTCATTTCGACGTGGTTCGGACGGTCTTTGCCGATTGGCAGCGTTTTGGTTCCGCCCGCGGTGTCGGCGTGGCGGATTTTGCCCGCGAGGAACCGTGGCGGCCGCCATCGATTATCCTTGAAGTTGATCCGCCGGATCACAACAAAACCCGCAAGGTGATGATGCGGACAATGACCCCACAGGCGCTTCGACCGCTTGAAACCATCATGCGGACAGAAGCGGCCGCCCTGGTTGATCGGTTGTTACAAAAGACGGAATTCGATGTGGTGAGGGACCTAGCGGAGGCGTTTCCGCTGAAGGTATTTCCCGACGCGGTCGGGCTGGGCCCGGACGATCGGGAAAAGCTATTGATTTACGGCGCCATGGTGTTTAACGCGATCGGTCCGGACAACGAAATTCGCCGCCGCGCGCTGGCAGACGCTGCTGACGTAGTGCCATGGATTACCGCTAAATGCGCCCGTGACGCCCTAACCGGTCCCGGTTTGGGTGAATTGATTTATCAAGCGGTTGATGACGGTGAAATTGGCGCGGGGGAGGCCGGTCTCCTGGTTCGCTCCCTGTTATCGGCGGGTATCGACACGACGGTTGCGGGGTTGGGTGCGGCTTTGAAATATTTTGCTGAAAATCCGAGCGAATGGAACATTATCAAGAACGATCCGACGCAAGTTCGTAAATCGATTGAGGAGGTGCTGCGGCTGTCGTCGCCGGTACATGCCTTCTTCCGCACTGCCAGCATCGATACAGAGATTGAAGGCACCCCTATCAAAGCCGGCGAGAAAATCATGTGCGTTCTGGGTGCAGCCAATACCGATCCGGCGAAATGGCCAGATCCCTATCGCTTCGATGTAACCCGGAAAGCGGCGGGGCATATTGCCTTTGGCACCGGCATTCATGTTTGTGTTGGTATGGCGGTGGCGCGGATGGAAATGGATGCGGTTTTGACGGCCTTAGCCGCGCGGGTTGACCGCATCGAAGCGCTGGACAAAGCGGATTGGCGACCAGGAAATTCTTTGCGCACCCTTGATCACGGCCGCATGCGGCTGATTGCCAAATCGGCTTAGGCGAACGCAGAACACCGTTATCTCAGGCGCCGACGTCGTTATAAATGTGTTGTTACATTTACTGTGTAGGTGATTTAAGGCTGATGAGCTCTTGTTCCTTGGCAAACAATAAGGACAGATAATGTAGCGTATTGTTGCAAGTGCAGGCATTAGATTAAGCCTGATCTAATTTTTAAACAATATTGTGTTCTCCATTTTTGCATGTTAAAGTAGTATTATAACAATTTTGTTCCGGTTTAAGTGATCAAACATCATGATAGGAGCGGCAAAATGTCTGGACGTCATATTATTGGAATTCATGGTTTAGCTAACAAACCTGAACCCAAAATCTTAGAAGAATATTGGCACAAATCCCTGCTGGAAGGACTGGCGGTGAACGCTGGTTTAGAGAGGGGCGAATTACCCTTTACGTCGGTTTATTGGGCAGACGTACTCTATAAAAAACATGACGTCGGCTATCCTGAATATAAACTTGCCGCACCAGGCGCGCTTAAGACTTACGAGGACGGTATTACAGATTATCTCCGGGCAAAAGCTCTTGACTGGGGTGGCGATTCGTTGGATTGGCTTAAGAAACATTTTGGTTTTGAAGCTTTGGCCGACGGGGTTCTTGAGGCCAAATTGGAAGACCTCTCCCAGTATTATGAAAAAGATAATATTCGCAAAGAGCTTCGCGGCCGCCTTCGAGAAGAATTGAACGCACATGAAGGCGAGTCAATCATGCTGATTAGCCACTCAATGGGCACCATTATCGCTTACGACGCTCTTCGTGAGCTTGGACAAGAAAATTCCCAGGTTCGCATTGCGCACTTTATAACCATTGGATCGCCGTTGGGAATGCCGCATGTGAGGCATAATATTATCGAAGAGTGGGGGCAGGCAAGAACGCCATCAAATGTCGATCGATGGAGCAATCTGGCGGATAAGCGGGATCCGGTTGCGATCGACATTTTCCTCAAAGGTGATTACAAAGGTAATGGGCGTGGGGTTGAGGTGCATGACGATTTAATCTTCAACGACTGGGGCGGAATTCATCATAAATCCTATGGTTATCTCCGCTGTCCCGAAATGTCGGCGCTCGTGGCGTCTTTTGTTTAGGCGCCGATTTTTTCTCGTTTGACAACGATCCCGGCGGCTTCGCGGTCCCAAGTGTCGGGCGTCACGCCGATATCTTTAAGAATATGTTTTTGCACCTTCTGGGTCGGGGTTTTTGGCAGGTCGTCGACGATGCGGATAAATCTTGGCAGCATGAAATGCGCCATCCGTGGCTCCAGAAAGTGGAAAAGTTCTTCCGGGTCCAGATTTTTGTCGGCGGCCGGTGCGACCACGATCATGACTTCGTCTTCGCCTAGTTCACTTGGCACCGGAATGGCCGCTGCTTCGCCGACATTTTCGAAGATATTGACTTCGCTTTCAACTTCGAAGGAGGAAATGTTTTCACCGCGCCGTCGAATGGCGTCTTTGATGCGGTCGACAAAATAGAAATAACCTTCCTCGTCATACTTGAACCCATCGCCGGTATGAAACCAGCCATTGCGCCAGGCCGCGGCAGTGGCTTCCGGGTTCTTGTAATATCCATGGTTCATGGCCCAGGGTTGATCGGTTCGAACAATTAGCTCACCAACTTCGCCCGGCTCTACTTCGCAATCGTTTTGGTCGACCACGCGGGCTTCAACGCCGTCGCGCAGTTTACCGCATGTACCGCTTTCCGAGGGGTAGGGGTCGGAGACCATGGGCGAGGAAATTTCCGTCATATTGAACGTCGTCCGCATTTCGATACTGTAACGTTGACCGACGGCCACGGTTTCTTCATTCCACGGCACACACACTGCTTTGCGAAGTGTATGTTCCTTGTCGTGATTGCTGGGCGGTAGGTTTAATAAGAATGGGAACATCGCACCGAGCAGGCAAGTCGAAGTGACTTCGTGTTTCCGGACGGTGTCCCAGAATTCGCCGGTTTTGAAATGGGTGTCTAAAAAGCAGGAGCCACCAACACCCAAAACGATTATGAAAAAAATCGTGCCGCCGACATGAAACATCGGCAGATTGATCAAGTACCGTTCGGTCTCGTCAATATGGGTGTGGGCTTGCGGTCCCATCGCGTAACCTTGTGCATAGGACGACAAAACCGCTTTCGACGGGCCAGTCGTGCCGGAAGTGAAGATGATATATTGTGTATCCCAAGGCTCGATGACGTCGGGAATTTCGGACAGACCGATGTCCGCAATTAGTTTCGATGCCGGATGGGTTGTCAAATTCGCCAACGTCGCTTCGCCATTGGTGATGATCACATCGCGCAAGGCCCCGGTATCGATGTCATTCAAGCGCTGTGCTAAATCGGTGTGACATATCATCACGGTGGCATCGGACAATTGCACAACATGCTGCAGCAGATTGCCTTTGTACGCAGTGTTTATCGGGACATAGACCGCACCCAGATAGTTCAAGCCGAACCAGGTTAAGACCGCTTCGCGATTGTTCGGTTGCCAGGACAGCACGTGATCGCCTTTTTTGACCCCCATGTCCTGCAGGCCTTTGGCAACCTGTCGCGTATGCTCGAGCGCCTGGCGCCAGCTCCAGGTCTCCCCACCATAGAAAATAATAGCGATTTCGTCCGGCTTCTGAGCTGCCCAATGTTCAAGTTGATAGGCCAAAACACAATCGACGCGTGCCGGCATACGTGGATCAAAAACCATGAATACGCCTCAAGTTAAATTATTGAGTTCAAGACATAGTGGCACAAAAACAGGGGTTGGCGTCAATCGCGAGGTAATTTAGACGCTTCATGGATAATTGCGCATGTTTTTGATCACTGTTAAACCTGAACAAATGTAACTTGTTCACATAGGTGTTCGATTTGGTTGGCCTGGATGTCCCTAAGAAATTAGCTGATGTCAGCGAGCGTGGGCTCTTGTCACTGCTTGTTTTGGCAACTGTCGCTCCCGTCATAATACTTTGGACGGTAGATTTCATACCCTCTCAAGATGGGCCCGCACATATCTATTTGGCGAAACTCCTGAATGAACTTTGGTTTACTGAAAATAGCGCTTTCACCAGATTATTTGAGATTAACCTTGAACTTGTTCCGAACTCTTTTTATTACGTCGTCGCGGCTCTGCTCTTAAATCTATTGCAACCGGATGTCGTGGAGAAATTGCTAGGCAGTATCTTCTTAATTGGTTGGCCGCTTGCGTGTTTTTACGCTTTGAAACCCGTCAGCAAATTTCCAATTATGGGTACGATATTTCTATTGCCTTTGGCTTTCAGCCAACTGTTTGCGATGGGATTTTACAATTACTGTTTTGCATTGCTGTTTGTCATGATTGGGCTAGGTCTGTGGTTTAGAACCTGGTTATACGGTAAACGCTGGAACTATCTATTACTGGCGTTGTTGGGGTTGATTGCATATGTCACTCATCTGTTCCCAGCAACTAATTTGCTGTTTATCGTCGGCACCACGACGATTATCGCTGCTGTAGCGGGGCAATTTGGCCATCGGGACGTTGGTCGTTTTGCCGTGTTTTGCCGTCAGCATTTATTGCTTTATTTCGTTATCCTGCTGCCAACCTTCGTCGCTATATTGTTTTACTTATTTCAGAATTTGAAAAGCGTCGGCGTAGGGGCCGGAAGCGCGTATGAATTCGAAATTGTAAATCGACTGGTTTATCTAGGCGGATTTCTATTTTACGTCGTGTATTCGCACACAGATTCTCTATTTGGTGGGCTGTTGTGGATAGCAATCGCGTTAATGAGTTATCGCACTTTGGCCGGCCCGCTTAACCTTTCGTCGGCGCCAGCAAAATATTTTGGGCCGTTGTCGCTAATCTATTTGGCATTGTTTCTTTTGATGCCGGCGACGTTGGCGCAGTCGTCCTTTATAACGGACCGACTATTTCCGATACTTTATTGCGTGTTTATTATTTTTGCCGCGAGTAATTGGCAAAATGGTCGGAAATTTCGCAATCTTGCAATTTTTGCAACGATTATTGTTTTAGCAACGAGCGTTTATCGATACGGCCAATATCAGAAGCTAGACGATTACCTTCAGCAATATTACGACGCCGGCAGTCAAATGAAACCGGGAAAAAGTGTGCTCGCGATCCCCGCCGGACAATCAGAAGCGCAGCAATACGGTAGCTATTGGCACCCTTTTGTTCGAGTGATCACGCCCCTTCATGTATCCGCGCGCTACGCCACAAAACACGATTTGCTTGAACTAAAATTAGTCCAGAGCCATTTCCAGTACGTCCCAATAACCTACAAAAAGTCTTTTGATCCATTCATCTATTTACCCAGTCTGCCGGCTGGTAGAAATGCCGAGCAAGCGACTTCAATGCAACAATTGAGATGGCTTCAAGCCCCGCCCCAACAGTTGGATCTTGCGGGCTACGAAGAAAAAACCGGAATCAACATTGACTATATTTTGTTGTGGGGAACACCGGAGCATTTTTGGGCAGCCGACTACAATCCAAATTTGCGGGGGCAGATCGAAAATCGATACCAACGGATCGAACTCACTAACGCTCCGGACATCATGCTTTTTGAACGAAAATCAATCCGCCCTTGAACAAAGAACTCAACTATTCCTCAGGGCTGCGCCTTAATCCCGCAGCTCGCGGCGGAGGATTTTGCCGACCGCGGATTTGGGGAGTTCATCGATGAAAGCAATTTGTTTTGGCACTTTGTAGGCGGTCAGATTATTGCGGCAATAGGCGGTAATTTCGTCAGGGCTGACGTCGGCGCCTGGGGCTTTTACCACAAACAGTTTAACCGCTTCGTCGGTTCGCGCGTCCGGCACGCCAATGCAGGCAGCTTCTAAAACACCCTCCATCTGAGCGACAACGCCTTCGATTTCATTCGGGTAGACGTTGAAGCCGGAGACCAGGATCATATCCTTTATACGATCGACAATTTTAACGTAACCGTCTTCCGTGATGATCGCGACATCGCCGGTCCGAAAATAGCCGTCTTCGGTTGTGACGGCGGCCGTTTCCTCCGGTTTGCGCCAATATCCTTGCATAACTTGGGGACCCTTGACGCAGATCTCACCTGGCTCGCCGTCGGCAACAATCTTACCGTTTTCATCTCGCAAGGAAATATCGGTTGATGGCATCGGCACCCCGATTGTGCCAGTAAAATTGCTGCCGTCGATGACGTTAAAAGTGACCACGGGCGCGGTTTCGCTTAAGCCGTAGCCTTCGGTGATATGACCGCCGGTTACTTCGTGCCATTTGTTGGACACTGCCTCTTGGATCGCCGTACCACCACCGCCGGTAAGACGGAGGCTGGAAAAATCCAGCTCGGCAAATCCGGGAGTATGCAGCAGGCCATTGAAAAGCGTGTTCACACCAGTGATCATCGTGAAGCGCCAGTTCGACAATTCCTGGACGAAACCGGGCATGTCACGAGGGTTGGTGATTAAAATATTGTGTCCGCCATTGGTGAAATAAGTTAAGCAATTCACCATCAGCGCAAATATGTGATAGAGCGGCAGCGCCGTAATCACGATTTCATCGGCTTCGCTAATTTTGTCGCCGGCCGAAGCCACAAATTGTTCAATATTTGCCACCAAATTGCGATGCGTAAGCGCCGCGCCTTTCGATAGACCGGTTGTACCGCCGGTATATTGCAAGAAAATTAAGTCTTCGCCGGAAATTTCAACAGGCGAAAACGTTAGTTTTTCCCCCCAAGCGATAGCGTCTGAAAGTTTGATGACATCGCTTAGTCTCTCGTCGCTCGGCGGACTTGGGAGCGCGGCATTTCCGCAATCGCCGAGATCGGCAATGATGACATTCTTTATAGGTGTGTCGGCGATAATTTCCGCCAGTACTGGGGTCGAGCCCGAGAATATGACAATTGTGTCGGTATCGGCATCGCTCAATTGATGCTGTAACTCACGCGGCGTATAGAGCGGGTTTACGTTAACCTGCACCAATCCGGCCCGGATATTCGCAAACATGGCAACCGGAAAGGCTAAAATATTAGGCGACATGATGGCAACCCGGTCGCCTTTCTTCTTACCCAATTCGGTTTGTAAATAAGCCGCTAGATGCCAGGACAAGCGATCGATATCGTGATAGCTCAGGTCGGTGCCGAAGTTATGAAAGGCCGGTGCATCGCCATATTTTCCAATAGATTCCTGACACATTGCCCAAACTGAGGGGTAGGCGTCTGCATCAATTTCACTCGGCACATCGGCGGGAATGTTTTTTGTCCAGGGTTTTGTCATTTGGCTTGTCCTTCCTGAAAATCCTGTGGCGCTTATTGGCGTTTTCTAGAGGGAAACATAGCCTGATCTGTTGATTTCGCACAGGAAATTTGCATCTCCAATTCATGTTTTGATTTTTCTATGGATTATTAACGTTCACTCATTAAACTCAACGATTAGTTTGTGCTGATTTATCGTGTGGATGTGTAGTATTACAAAGCCATGAACCCAAGGGATCAACAAAGCCAACTCCCGGACATGATCCGCTTTCTGGGCCGGATCAGCGACGAAGTTGCCGGGGCCAAAGAACCGATCGCGGCCATTCGTCAGATCATGCCCGAGATTGCGGCGTTGATCGGGGTTCAACAATCAGAACTGCAAATGGTCGACCCAGAGCATGCAGCGATCGAAATTTCCTTTTGCGGTGATATTGCGGGGCTTTCAGAAGTATCGAAGGCCTTTCTAAGTTCGGTCACTGTGATTGCCCGGCAGGCAGCCGCGCGGGCGGAGTTGAACCGGCATATGGCAGTTCAAAAAATGATTGCGCACGATTTGGATGAAGCAGTTTTGTTGCAGCAGAGCCTACAGCCGCAAGTTGAGCCTGAGCAATTACCAATATGGGGCATGAATTTACCGGCCCGCATATTGTCCGGCGATTTTTTTGATTTTTACCGTTTGGACAAGGATAGAATCATTTTTACCCTGGGCGATGTCTCCGGCAAAGGTATCGATGCGGCATTGTTAATGGCGAAAGCGGTGACTTTGTTCCGCTGTCTCGGCAAAATGTACGATACACCGGCGGAACTATTGGTTCATATCAACAGTGAGCTTTGCGAAAACTCATCGCGAGGATTATTTGTGACGATGGTATGCGGAATTTATCATCCACAAAGTGGAAACGTCTGCTTCGCCAATGCCGGGCATCAACCTCCGTTGCTGAGAAAACTGGACCGCAGCTATGATGAATTTCCCGCCCAAGCACCGCCATTGGGGATTTTACCTGAAATTGAGTTTGTTGACGAACAACTCGAACTTGACGGCGGCGAATTCTATCTATTTACCGACGGGTTGACAGAATATCGCTATGGCGACGGTGAAATGTTGGGCGTCCATGGATTGATACAACTGTTCGAAGTTTTTGGCGAAGGTAGTCCGGCGGATCGATTGCGTTCCATCCTAGATACTTTGAACAGCGAAGAAGGTTGGCAAGCGCAAGACGATTTGACTGTTTTGACGATTAACGATTCTTGGGTTCGCCATACCGGAATTGCGTCATGAGCGAACAATTGTTGGAATTAACGATCCCAGCAAGATCGGACCGCTTGGCGCTTATCCGTCCTGCGATTAGGCGCGCCGCTGAACATTGCGGCTTCGACAAGGAAGATTGCAACGATATTGTCCTGGCGGTGGCCGAAGCCTGTCAGAATATTGTCATGCATGCCTATGGGGATGAACAAGATGGTGAAATTTCGCTGATGTTGCAGCGGACGGAGAATGGGTTACTGATACGGTTGGTTGATTTTGCGCCAACGCTGAATTGGGTCCAAATCCATACTGAGCCGATGAACAGCCAGCAACCAGGCGGTCTCGGCTTTCATTTTTTGCGCGAGATCATGGATCATATCGAATATATTCAACCGGATGCCGCGGTGGGTAATGTGGTGGAAATGACCAAGCTGAGGCGGGAGAACACATGAAAGTCGAAACGCGTGAATATGGCGATAAAGTGATTGTCGAACCTTCCGGTGAGGTGGACTTAGATAACGCACCGGAACTGCGCCAAGTTTTGCTCGATTACGCCGATCAAGGACAGGACATTTGTGTTGATATGTCCTCGGTCAGTTACATCGACAGCTCTGGCATTGCCAGCCTGATCGAGGCCTTGCAGCGGGCAAAATCGAAGGGCGGCGAATTTGTCATTGCTTCGGTGACGGGGGATGTGTTGCGGGTATTTGAACTCGCCCGACTGGACCAAGTTTTCACTATTCACGCGAACATAGCCTCGGCAATAGCGGGCGGTAAATAAGGCAGTACATGTTGCGTATAGCGGAAACAGTCGGTAGGCGTGTCGCGGGCGGCATCGAGGAGATTGGTTTTGCCGGCGGTTTGTTCATTGAAGCTGTATTTTGGCTATTTCTTGGCCGTAGTCGCGGACAACCGGTCCGATTTTCCGTAATCATATTGCAGATGATGGATTATGGCGTCCAAGCGCTCCCTATTGCGACCATCTTGTCGGCAACCATCGGGATGATGTTGGCAATACAAAGTATTTATAGTCTTGGCCTCTTTGGTGCCGAATCTTTTGCCACAATCGGTATCGCACTTTCCGTCGTGCGAGAGTTTGCCCCACTTATCATTGGGGTCTTGATCGCCGGGCGTTCCGGATCCGCCCTGGCAGCACGTATTTCGACGATGATGATAAATCAGGAAGTCGACGCACTTCGCGTAATCGGTATATCGCCGGTACGTTTTCTCGTCGCGCCGGCACTATTTGCAATGGTTGTTATTGTGCCTTGCTTGACGATGTGGGCAATGCTGATCGCGTTATTTTCCGCTGGTTTGTTTGTCACGTCGTCGCTTGGGATCGGCATGGAGGTCTATATCGCTGACGTTATTGATGTACTTTCACCCAATGATTTGGCCCATGGTCTTGGTAAAAGCGCGTTATTTGCAGCGCTGGTTGTGATTGTCTCTGCCGCCAACGGGGCGCTGGCAACGGGCGGGGCGGAAGGGGTTGGTCGAATGACGACACGTGCGGTCGTGCAATCGATTGCCGCGATTGTCGTTGCCGATATGATTTTTGCTTTGATAGTGACCAATGGTTGAGGCGATGACAGCGCCACCAGTGGTTCAAATCCATGGGCTGCAAGCGCACTATGGTTCGCGGCAAATTTTGTTTGACGTAGATTTGGAAGTACGTGCCGGGGAAATCATGGTCATTATGGGTGGCAGTGGATCCGGTAAATCGACATTATTGCGTCATCTCGTAGGCTTGGAGCGCTCAGGCGCGGGGCGGATCGAAATTCTGGGTGTCGATCTCAAGCAGGCCTCAGCGAAGCAGCTAACCGAACTACGCAAGAAGATCGGTGTGGCTTTTCAAGGCGGTGCGTTGCTGAGTTCGATGACGGTACTTGAGAATGTCATGCTGCCATTACAGGAACATACTGGTCTTGATCCAAAGACCATGGCGATCATGGCGCGGTTGAAACTTGAAGTGGTTGATCTGGCTGGATTTGGTGATTTGATGCCGGCGGAATTATCCGGCGGCATGTTGAAGCGGGCGGCCGTCGCCAGGGCTATCGCCATGGATCCGGCACTGTTGTTTTTTGATGAACCGTCTGCGGGGTTAGACCCGATCGTGTCGGCGGCTTTGGATCAACTTATTCTGCAGCTTCGCGACGCCATGGGCATGAGCATTATTGTGGTTACCCATGAATTGGAAAGTGCGTTCAAAATAGCCGATCGAATAACCATTCTTGATCGCGGCCGAGTGTTACTCGTCGACGATGTCGATGGGATCAGGGAAAGCAAGATCGAACGGATACAAAACTTGCTTCATCGCCGCGTTGAAGCTGAAGATATAGATCCTGCTGCTTACTTGAGACGGTTGACGGGTGACGAGGGATAAGGACAAACATCAGGGCATGCGTAATCAAAAATTAAACTATGTGCTCGTCGGGCTGTTCGTATTGGCTATGGTGGTGGCTGTTGTAGCGGCTGCATTGATGCTTAGCCGGCGAACCACGGCACAGGACAGCTATATTGTTGTGTTCGACAACGTGGCCGATATCAAACTTGGTGCCGTTGTCCGTTTTGAAGGCTATCCGGTCGGGCAGGTCAGTTCGATTTCACCGGTCCATGGGGAAGGTCGGCTGCGGTTCGAACTCCACCTTGGAATTGAGAAGGGTTGGGCTGTCCCAAAAGACAGTATCGCCCGGATCGCCAGCTCCAATTTTCTTGCCGCCAAGACAATTGATATCGAAGGCGGCCGCGATACAAAAAGTTTGCTTTCCCCAGGGGACAAAATCGACAGCGCCGCGCCGGTCGATATGCTCAGTATCATGGCGGATGTGGCGGCGGAGTTTGGTGACCTGTCCCGCAACGACATTCGCGCCTTGATCGCGGGCCTGTCTGAACTGGTATCTTCGGCAAATGGTTTGCTCAATAAGGATTTGCGCAAAATACTCGGCTCCGTTGACGGCATGGCGCGGAATTTAGAACAGCAGGGACCGGCAATAACCGGACAATTGCTAAAATTCTCGTCAGACTTGAATATTGTCCTAGAAAAACTGCAACGTCTGGTATCGGACAATAATGCAGAAGGTGTCGAAAATATTATTGGCAACGTTGAGAAGCTGACGCTGCAGCTTGGCGCTGTTGGCGAAGATGCGCAGATAACGATGGCACAGATGAACACGGCGATTGCTCGGATTGATGCGCTTCTATCTGAAGGCAATATCGACAGCATGCAACGGGCTATTACAAGTGTCGAAACTGGCGCTAATCGACTAGCGGAAATTAGCAGTGATGCGAAAGCAACTCTAAAACGCTTCGATGGTATCCTCGACAATGTCGCGAGTGTCGTTGATAACAACGATGAAAAAGTAACAGCGGCCATAGAGAGTGCACGTTACACCTTGGATGCGTTGGCGCGAAATATCGATAGCATCAACCACAACATCGATGGTGCGGCGCGCAATATGAACGAATTCAGCCGTTTGATTAGGCAAAATCCCGGATTGCTGCTTGATAGTAGGCCGAGAGGGGAGGTTCGAGATACGGCCCCGAAAGAAAGCGGAGCGACCAATCAGTGAACGTAAAACGAAAAATATACTCAATCTTACTGATCGTTATTATAGGTATTCTGGGTGCCTGCGGCAGTACCGCCCCGCCGGTGCCGCGGGATCATTATTATCGTTTGGCGATAACATCACCTACCGATAGCCTAGCAAAAAACGCTCTTCGGGGGACTGTGATTGTCGAGCCGTTACTGGCGGAAGGATTATTGCGGGAAAGGCCTCTGTTGTTTGGTGACATCGCCAAGCCCAACGAGCTTCAGCAACATGACTATCATTATTGGATCGAAGATCCGGCGCATTTGATGCAGGATCAGCTCATCAATTATTTGCGGCGCGGTGAAGTAGCGGAATTTGTTGTGACACCGGAAATGCGGGTAGCGGCAAATTTTCGACTAAGCGGAAAAACCAAACGATTGGAACGCGTGATCGGCGGCGGCCAAGTGAAAGTATTTGTCGAGCTTGAGCTGGCCCTGGTTGATTTGGTGCAAAACCGCATTGTCACAGTCGACAGCTATCGCGAAGACGCAAATGCAGAAAACGGCGAGGTAACGTCGTCCGTGGCGGCGATAAATGAGGCGACGGCCCGGATTTTTGCGCGCTTTCTCAACGATGTAATGGAAAAGCGCTGATTAGTCTGCTGTCTGATAAGCAGCTGAAAGTTCCCACATTGCCTCCACTGCCTGCCGGCGTTTATCTATGTCGCGTTGTCTGGGTTCAGTTACAACGCCGTTGATACCCATTTCTGCATAGGCATCTAGATCACGCTTCAATTCATCTCCATCATCCTTCAAAGCGTCCCAAAAAGTACGCAATGTGATGCGAAAATCCGGTCCAGTTTCAGCGCGCAAGTCCGCAACAATCGGTTTCAACTGCTCGACAGACAGGCGCGTGGCGAGGCCATGCCAGCCTTGTCCTAAAGTTTTGGCGCGATGAAGCGCGGCTTTGCTATTGCCGCCGATCCAGATTGGGATGTCGCGTTTCGGCTGCGGTACTGCCCGAATATTTGTCGTTATTGCCGGGATCAGGTCCGCCTGTGTCACCATTGGATCTTCCCGCCAGCAGGCCCTTAGCAGCTTGATCGTCTCATCCGTACGCGGTCCCCGATCGGCAAATGGGACGCCAAGGGCGTCGTATTCCGCCTCCAACCAGCCGACACCGACACCTAAAATCAGACGTTCATTGCTGAAGATATCCAAAGTTGCCAGTTCTTTTGCCAAATGCAACGGATGGCGAAGCGCCAATAACAGCACCGAAGTACCGATGGCGATGCGCGACGTCTGTGCTGCGGCCCAGGTCAGAGTGATTATCGGTTCCAAAATCTCAGCCGGTGGGTACGGCGCGTCGGCAGGCACCACCAAATGGTCGTTCACCCAAATGCTGTTATAGCCCAATGCTTCCGCGTCGCGGGCCGCCTGGCCAACCATCGATGGCGTAACGTGATTTCCGATCTGTGGCAAATGGATACCGAACTTCATTTGAAAACGCTCCCTCGGGATTTGTTAACTGTTTGCCAACCAATCTATTCGAAATGCAGCGTTCCCTACAACGGACCATTTTGTTTTGATCTTGACGTCAAAATCTGCGGGCGCCGCCGATGATCGCATGGAGGTTGATGCTGTCGAGGGTGTTATAGATTTAAATAGAGAAACTTGTGCCGCAACCGCAAGACGCCGAGGCATTGGGATTGTTAATTTTAAAGGCCGCGGCCATCACATCGTCGACATAATCGATTTCTGCGCCTTGCATGAATTCAAGCGACATTTCATCAATCAAGACAACGGCGCCATCGCGCTCCAGCACCAAATCGTCGTCATTGATATCCTGTTCGAAATCGAAACCATATTGAAAACCGGAACAGCCGCCACCCTGCACAGAGACGCGCAGTTTGGCGTTGCTGTCTTCCTGTTGCATCAGAAAAGCGATCCGCTTGGCAGCGCTTTCACTAATACTTACCGGTTGTTCGACAATCGCGTCCATTGGTACGTTTTCCTATTACTCTCAGACGAATATGTAGTCCTAAAACGCGAAAAGTCAATTGTTCCTATGCGGGTGAGGGAGTAAGTTGCCGCCATGGGACATCTAGACGTACATAATGCCGGATATGCCACCCGGATCGATAGCATGCGGGGGCGTTTGTATGGCGAGCCAGAAGCCGATGGGCGGACGCCGTTTCAGCGTGACCGTGACCGCATCATTCATTCCACTGCATTTCGTCGCTTGCAATACAAAACGCAAGTGTTTGTTTATCATGAAGGCGATCATTACCGCACCCGCTTGACCCATTCTCTGGAAGTGGCGCAAATTGCCCGCTCGATCAGCCGCGCCCTTGGTCTCAACGAAGATTTAGCCGAAGCATTAGCGCTCGCCCATGACGTCGGCCACACACCTTTCGGTCATGCCGGTGAAGATATTCTGCATGAATTGATGACGGATTACGGTGGTTTTGACCACAATGCCCAAACCCTGCGAATCCTCACCAAACTAGAGATCCGATACGCCGCCTTCGAAGGACTCAACTTGACCTGGGAAGCCCTGGAAGGTGTGGTCAAGCATAACGGCCCCTTATTGGACGCGAATGGCTCTGGGGACCTGCCGACGGCGATTATCGAATATGCCAGGGTTCACGATCTTGAACTTCATACTTTTCCCGGACCGGAAGCTCAGGTTGCCGCACTGTCCGATGATATTGCTTACAACAATCATGATATCGATGACGGTTTGCGGGCAGGACTATTTGAAATTGACGCTATTGTCGATGTGCCGTTGGTTGGACCGGTATTTCAGGAAGTGGTGGGGAAATTCGAGAATTTGGAAGTTCAACGGGTCAGCCACGAGGCCGTGCGCCGGTTGATCACCATTATGGTCAATGATTTGATTACGGAGACCAAACAGCGATTGATCGACAGCGGCGTTGAAACCGTGGCTGATATTCGCGCCCTTGATCGCCCTATCGTAAGCTTTTCCGAAAAATTGCAATCGGCTGATCGCGATTTGAAGTCTTTCCTGTTTGATCATATGTATCGTCATGCCCGGGTGAAAAGGATGACCGCGAAAGCAACAGATGTTGTCAGCGGCTTGTTCCAGTTGTATATGGCCGAACCGTCTTGTCTACCGCCGCTCTGGCAGGAAGCCGGGCCGGATAAAAACCGACAAAAACAGGCCCGTAAAGTTGCGGACTTTATTGCCGGTATGACGGATCGATTTGCGCTGGCAGAATATCGCCGACTTGTTGAAAGTGGAAACAGTAATTAATGAATGTATTCAAAGAGTTCCAGCATAAAATTGAAACGGAAATCGAGGCACTGTCAGCCGCCGGCAGGCTGCCCGACGATCTTGATTGTGGCAATGTGACGGCAGAACCGCCGCGTGATGCCGGACATGGCGATATTTCCACCAACGCGGCAATGGTACTGGCTAAACAGGCGCGGATGAAACCGCGCGATATTGCCGAAACCCTGGCCGAACGATTGCGCAATTTGCCAACCGTCAACGCCGTCGAAATCGCTGGTCCAGGGTTCATCAATCTACGTTTGAAACAGAATATTTGGCACGACCAGGTGAAAACGATTCTACAGCAACAAACCGCTTACGGTGACGGCGAGGCCAGATCGGGTGCGAAGGTCAATGTCGAATATGTCTCTGCTAACCCGACTGGACCGCTTCATATCGGACATGTTCGCGGTGCGGTATATGGCGATGCCTTGGCCGCATTGTTGGCGAAGGCTGGCTATGATGTCAGCAAAGAATATTACATCAACGATGCCGGCTCCCAAGTCGATACGCTGGCGCGGTCAACGTATCTGCGTTATCTAGAAGCTTTGGGCGACGATATCGGGGCGATCCCAGAAGGGATGTATCCCGGCGAATATTTGATCCCGGTCGGTCAGGCGTTAGCCGCCGAAGACGGCGATAAATGGCGGGGCCAACCGGAAAGTGTCTGGCTATCGCATTTCAAAGAGCGTGCCGCGCATGATTTAATGGCGTTGGTCCGCGCCGATTTAGCCAGTCTTAACGTGCACCAGGAAATATTCTTTTCCGAGCTTAGTCTACACAATAGCGGTCGCATCGATGACGCTTTGCAGGCATTGGACGACAAGGGGTTGATCTATACCGGCGTGTTGAAGCCACCAAAAGGGAAAAAACCCGAAGATTGGGAACCACGCCCGCAGACCTTGTTCAAATCCAGTGAATTTGGCGATGATGTCGACCGACCAATAAAAAAATCTGACAATAGTTGGACTTATTTTGCCGCCGATATTGCCTATCACTACGACAAATATTTGCGCGGATTTAATCAGCAGATCGATGTCTGGGGGGCAGATCATAGCGGCTATGTGAAACGCATGAAAGCTGCCGTCAGGGCGATGAGTAACGATGAGGCGGAATTGGACGTGCGGATTTGCCAAATCGTTCGTTTGATGCGCAACGGCGAACTGGTTCGGATGTCAAAACGTGGCGGTGATTTTGTCACTCTGGCGGAACTGATCGAAGAGGTCGGACCGGACGTCGTTCGTTTCGTGATGCTGACCCGGAAGAATGACGCGCCGTTGGATTTCGATTTTGCCAAAGTCACAGAACAATCGAAGGACAATCCGGTTTTCTATGTTCAGTACGCCCATGCGCGGGTGCATTCGGTCATGCGAAATGCGGCCCGTGATCTGCCCGAACTTGATATTTCGCGGGACGCGTTGAAAACAGCCGATCTTTCTGGATTACGAGATAACGCGGAATTGGGTTTAATCAAACAAATGGCAGCCTGGCCGCGGGTTGTCGATACCGCGGCGAATAGTCACGAGCCCCATCGGATCGCTTTCTATTTGTATGACTTGGCGTCAACTTTTCACGCCCTCTGGAATAAAGGCAATGACGATCCTGGATTACGCTTTATCATGGTTGACGATTCGGCGCTGACCTTGGCTCGGCTAGCGATGATCCGCGCTTTGGCGGATGTCATTGCGTCCGGTTTGGCAGTTCTTGGTGTCGAACCGGTCAAGGAAATGCGGTAATGTGGATAGGCTTGACGCGCACGTGACGCAAGTAGGTAAAAACAGTTCCAGGCAGAGTAGAGGGCCACTAATGGTCTTGGTATTGCTGTCGTTTGCGTTCATTGTTGTGATTGCGATCGGTGGCTACGGCGTGTCGTACTACTTGGATGGCGGCAAGCAGCAAACAGTTTCTGGCGATACTATTCCGATCATTCGTGCCGACAAATCACCCTTAAAAGAAAAACCAGTCGACGCCGGTGGCCTGAAGGTGCCCTTTAAAGACAAACGCATTTACGAGCTGACAAAACCAAATGGTACGGTTGAAATCGGTGAACGGTTACTGCCAGCGCCTGAAAAACCAATGGCAAAACCCGTAGCGGAAGAAAAACCGACGGCCACTCCTAAAATGGTCGAGACACCGGCGCCAAAACCGATTGATGAAAGTGTTGTGGCGGCAGCCGAAGCAACCGGAAAAGCAGAAGCGCAGGCGTCGGCAAACTCGAACCAAGAGGCGACAGCGAAGGGCGAGGTTGTGAAGACAATCCCGCTGTCGCCGGAAAAGGAAAAACCCCCTGCAACCGAAAAAGTACCGGATTCCAAGCCTGTTGAGACGCCAAAAATAGTTGAAGCGGCAAAACCTGAGCCGAAACCAGAACCGATGCCCAAACCCACGCCTAAGCCGGAACCCAAACCGGCAGACAAAACCGAACCGAAACCGGAACCCAAGCCAGCGCCCAAGCCAGCGCCCAAGCCGGCGCCCAAGCCGGCGCCCAAGCCGAAAACAAAACCTGCAGCGCAGCCGGCCCTCAAGGGCGGTTATCGGATCCAATTAGCGGCATTCCGGGAGCGTCAAGCCGCCACCAAAGCCTGGGCAACCTTACAAAAGAAACATCCCGATCAGCTTGGTGGAATGACGTCGATTGTGGTGAAAGTAGATATCGCTAAAAAAGGTGTATTTCATCGCCTGCAAGCAGGACCATTATCTTCGCGCGCGGCGGCCGTTAATCTATGCGCCGCCTTGAAAGCCCGTAAACAGGCTTGCTTGCCGGTCAAAACTAAATGACAAAGCACAACAGACTTGCCGCAGTGTTCGGTTGTGCTGGCCTGACACTCACTGACGCCGAACGTGAATTCTATCTTAATCATCGGCCAGTTGGATTTATTCTATTCCAGCGAAATTGTGATAATCCACATCAAATCAAATCACTTATAGCAGAATTTAAAGTATTAGTTGCGGACGAAGACGCCTTGATCTTAATCGATCAAGAAGGCGGTCGCGTGCAGCGATTGAAACCACCCCATTGGCGCCAGGCACCGTCGGCGGCAACCTTCGGTACGCTGGTTGAAGCGGAAGGACCGGCCGAACGCGCGGTTTGGCTCAACGCGCGACTGCTCGCGTCGGAACTTCTGGAACTCGGATTTTCGGTTGATTGTGCGCCCTGTTTGGACCTTCGCTTTGGTGATACCCATGCGGCAATTGGCGATCGGTCTTTCGGGCGCGATCCTATCCGTGTCGCGCGCCTAGGCCGGGCCATGGCCAACGGCCTATTGGCCGGCGGCATCCTGCCGGTGATTAAACACTTGCCGGGCCACGGCCGCGCAAAAGTGGATAGTCACGACGCTTTGCCGTTGATTGAAGAAGAACTTAACGTTCTGAAATCAGACGACTTTCTGCCCTTTATCGAGCTTTCGGAACTACCGCTCGGGATGACTGCGCATCTGCTGTATCGGTCGATTGATGCGGCGTGTCCGGGAACTCAGTCACGCCGAATATTGAACGATATAATTCGCCACGAAATTGGCTTTGATGGCCTGTTGTTCAGCGATGATTTGAGCATGAATGCGTTGGGCGGCACCATCGGTGAGCGAGCGGCTCGTTCGCTTGCAGCCGGTTGCGATATCGCACTACATTGCAACGGCGATATCGCTGAGATGGAAGAAATCGCGGCCGATATTGGGGATTTGAGCGAAATAGCACAAAATCGGCTTAAAAAAGCACTAAGTTTTCGGGTTAAACCCGATCGCGCCGTGCCAGCGGCGTTAGCGGCAGAATTGACTGATATTCTGCAACAATATGATCTCCTAAAAGCGTAAACTTCAGCGATATTTTGATGGCGATTCAGGTGAAAACCCCATATGTTGTGGTAGTATTGGATTCGGTGACAATGAGGCTATTGCACCCATGACGGGCGAGCTAAAGAAAAATGGTTCGATAGAACTGCAGCCATCGACGGCAAACGGCTTTGATAGCGGTGGACCCGACGTTGCGAATTCGACAGCCGGATTTGTGGTCGATTTGGAAGGGTATGAAGGTCCCTTAGATTTGTTGTTGGGATTGGCGCGGCAACAGAAGGTCGATTTGGCGGGAATTTCAATTCTTGCTTTGGCCGAACAATATCTCAGCTATATCGAAAAAGCCCACCGCATTCGCCTTGAAGTCGCGGCTGACTATCTGGTCATGGCGGCTTGGCTCGCTTATCTCAAATCGCGATTGCTGTTGCCAAATTTGAGTGACGAAGACGAACCAAGTGGCGAAGAACTGGCGGCGCGGCTGCAACACCAATTGCGACGCCTAGAAGCCATGCGTGAAGCGTCGGAACTTTTAATGGGTCGGATCCGTCTTGGTATCGATATTTTTCCACGAGGCACCCCTGAAGGTGTTCGTATCATTCGCGATTCGACTTATGTCTGCAGCCTATTTGAATTGCTTGACGCTTACGGCCGTCAGGTCAGCAAGACAAATGTCACCAATTTCAAACTGCGTCCGCTGACGATTGTCTCGATTGAGTCGGCGATCAAACGATTGCGCGAAATGCTGGGGCACGTACCGAATTGGTCCAGCTTGGAAACCTTTCTGCCGCAAAATCATGGTAATTTGCGTGGGGTGGAGCGTCGTTCGATGGTTGCCTCTACACTGGCGGCTAGCTTGGAGTTGGTCAAAGAGGGAAAATTGCAAATTCGACAGAACAAAACATTCGGTCCGATATTTGTAAAAGGTGCGGATAGGGTAGACTAGATTATGGCGGAAGAAATAGTATTCGATCCCACTGATACTGTGCAGCAACTGCGAATGGTTGAAGCTTTGTTGTTTGCGGCGGAAGAACCGTTGGACGAAAAAAGTCTGTCAACGCGATTGCCGGACGGCGCTGATATACCAAACCTACTGGAACAGTTACAAGTTCACTACGAGGCCCGGGGTGTTACTTTGAATAAAGTTGCCGGCAAATGGGCCTTCCGCACTGCTGACGATTTGCGATTTGTCTTGGAACAACATCGCCAATCGACCCGAAAATTATCCAGGGCGGCGCTAGAGACTTTGTCGATCATTGCTTATCATCAACCGGTTACGCGGGCCGAAGTCGAAGAAGTTCGCGGTGTCGGCCTCAGTAAGGGGACGTTGGATTTATTGATGGAAATCGGTTGGGTGCGGGTCCGTGGCCGCCGTCGCACACTTGGTCGGCCAGTGACGTATGGCACCTCCGACGATTTTCTCGACCATTTTGGCTTGGAAACGGTAAAAGATCTGCCGGGCTTGGATGAGCTTAAAGCTGCTGGCTTGTTGGAAGGGGAAATTTCGATCCCCAAACCCGCCAGCATGAGTGCGCCAGAAGACCCCTTGGAAGAAGGCGACGACGGCAGCGACGCGACAAAACCCGATCTGCTTTCTTTGGCGTCGGAACTCCCCGAGAGTGGCGATGTGAAAACGCCGACATTGACGCCGAACCCGTAAAATTATCTGACCTAAGCATTTACTTGCCTTAAGGCGGAATGATTCTTATGTTCGGCAGAATTAGATGCTGAACGGCGGCTCCTTTATGGACGGCTTGAAACTAGAGAAAATTTCCCATCGCTTCGGCGAAAAAGTGGTTGTCGACAATCTTGACTTGGCGGTTGAGAGTGGTCAAATCGTCTGTCTGTTGGGGCCTTCTGGCTGCGGCAAGACGACTACATTAAGAATTGCTGCCGGTTTGGAAAGTTTGCAAGCGGGCCGTATACACATTAATCGGACACAAGTAGGCGAACCTGGGCATGAGTTGCCGACCGAAAATCGCGGTATTGGTCTGGTGTTTCAGGACTATGCATTGTTCCCCCATCTGACGGTTGCCGCCAATATCGAGTTTGGTTTGCGCAAATTGGACGCGAGCGAGCGTCGCCGGCGCTCCGATAGTATGATGGAGCGCCTGGACATCACACAACATCGGAAATCTTATCCCCATGTTCTAAGTGGCGGCGAACAACAACGCGTTGCGTTGGCCCGGGCCTTGGTTGCCGAGCCGTCCGTGATGTTGATGGACGAACCCTTTGCCAATTTAGATGTGCGTCTGCGCGACCGTGTGCGTGACGACACTTTGCGGCTGTTGCGCGAAGAGGGGACAGCAACCTTGCTTGTTACCCATGACCCGGAAGAGGCGATGTTGATGGCGGACAAGATCGCCGTCATGCGGGCCGGAAAAATCGAACAGTTCGGTACGCCGGAAGATTTGTTCGATAATCCGAAAAGCAGATTTGTTGCGGAGTTTTTTGGCGATCTAAATGCCCTCAGTGGTCAGGCGCTGGAATGCACTTTGGTGGCATCAGGTTTGGGGGAGTTGCAAGTCGATAAGGCAAAGGGATTTATCGCTGGCACTGAAGTTGATGTCCTGGTGCGGCCGGATTCCCTGCGTTTTAGCAGTAATGGCAAAGGTATTCCGGCGCGTATCCTGTCGTCTCGCCCTGTTGGCGCATTTGCCGTTGCTGACGTTGAGCTGCTCACGAATGGCGAACGAGTTAAAGCTCGTATTCCGCGTAAAACCATGTTGCAGCAAGGTTCGGAATTCAATATTGAAGTGGATCCTGCACAAATCTTTGTTTTTTCTGCAAAAAACACTTAAGTATAGAGGCAGGAAGCGTAGGTGGCAGTCCGATTATTCGTGCGTTGCGCGCGAACGCTGGTTCTGCGATGATGCGCGCCGATTTGGCACTACGCTGTTTTAGTACTACCCGAGCGAATTAGGAGCTTTGAAGAATGGGCTTGAGTTTTTGGCAAATAGCCATCGTCGTTATCTTGGTTGTCCTGTTATTTGGCAGGGGCAAAATTTCCGCGTTGATGACTGACCTAGCGGGCGGCATCAAGAGTTTCAAGAAGGGCATGTCGGATGAAGAGCAGATTGAAACCAAGGATGACACGACGATTGATGTGACTGCGGAAAGCAGCACTGAAAAAGATCCCGCGTCAAAGAGCTGATCGAGGCGCGCATTGACCTGCAATTCTTGAACCCACCCGGTGGCGGATAATGTTTGATATCGGTTGGAGTGAGATGTTGGTAATCGCTTGTTTGGCGATTGTTGTCATTGGACCGAAGCAGTTGCCAGCAGCGTTAAAAACGCTTGGTTTCTGGATGGGGAAGGCGCGCCGAATGGCCCGCGAATTCCAGGGACATGTTGACGAAATGGTGGCGCAGGCCGAGCTTGATGACGTCAAAAAAGAAGTCAACTCGATTGCAAATTTAGACATAAATGAACAGCTAGAAAAAAAGTTCGATCCTGACTTTAAGGATAATGACGAAAAAGGTAATGACGAAATCGGTGGCGAATTGTCAGGATTAGAGGATGACGGCCTGGATCCTAACAGATATACCCCGGATGGATACGAAATGGTGCCATCGAATTCTATTGTTCCACCGGCAGACGAAGACACAGACGTTGCCACATCTGAGGATACCGACATTGGTTCCGCTTCGCGTGATGAAGAAAAAGATGACAATAATACAGGCGCCTGGGAAGTGACCGTCGAAGTCCCGCCGATTGAAACGCCAGAGGAAGTTCCAGTGAAAAAGGAACAGGCGGGAACTTAGGCCGTGACACCCACAACAGAAGAGATCGACGCGCAGGAAGAAAGCGCCATGCCGCTGATGTCGCATCTTATTGAGCTGCGCAATCGGTTGTTGTGGTCTCTTGGCGCCCTCACCATCGGTTTCGTGATCTGTTATATTTTCGCCGAAGAAATTTACGCCTTTCTTGTCAAGCCGCTGATGGACGCCTTTGAAGGTCAGGAAGGCCGGCGGATGATTTATACCAGCCTGCATGAGGCCTTTTTCACCTATTTGAAGGTCGCGTTTTTTGCCGGGTTCTGTCTGGCGTTACCTATTATTCTGGGTCAGGTCTGGGCCTTCATTGCGCCTGGACTATTTAAAAAAGAGAAGAAAGCATTTTTGCCGTTCCTTATGGCGACACCGATCTTGTTCGTCGCCGGTGGCGCCCTGGTTTATTACCTGATCATCCCACTGGCTTGGAAATTCTTTTTAGGTTTTGAAACCGTTGGCAGCAATGACATGCTGCCGATTGAATTGGAAGCCAAGGTCAGCGAATATCTGGCTCTGGTGATGAAACTAATCTTCGCTTTTGGCCTGTCATTTCAATTGCCGGTTTTGCTGACCTTGATGGCGAAAGTCGGGTTGGTGACGTCGGAAGGATTGAAAGCGAAACGTCGCTACGCCGTTGTCGTGACATTTTTAGCCGCCGCCTTTTTGACTCCGCCGGATGTGATTTCGCAAATTGGTCTTGGTGTTCCCATCCTAGCGCTTTACGAGATATCCATCCTCTGCGCCCGCATGGTGGAAAAGAAGCGGGCGGCCGGCTCCGACGCGACGGGTGGGGAAGCTGCTTCCTAATTGCCGATCCGCTCTGGACGCACAATATAAGCCCGCGTATAAGAAGGCCGAGATTCAGTCGGTTCGTCCGACACCCCGTTGACCTCAAAATTTAGAAGTAATTCAGATGTTTGATCTCCGTTGGATTCGGGAAAATCCGGATGCCTTTGATGCCGGGTTAAAGAAACGCGGTTTTGACGCCTTGGCCACAACTGTCTTGGCGTTGGATGCGCGCCGTCGTGGCGGCAACACCTCAATGCAGGAAATGCAAAAACGCCGCAACGATGTATCCAAACAGATTGGCGCGGCAAAGTCGAAGGGCGAAGCCGCCGACGCTTTAATTGCGGAAGTCGCAACGTTAAAAGACGATTTACAAGCGGCTGAACACGACGTGAAGGAAATGGACGAGCAGATGACCGCTCTTCTGTCCGGCTTGCCGAACACGCCGCATGAGGACGTGCCGGAAGGCTTGGAAGAAGAAGACAATGTCTTGGTTCGCACCAACGGCGAGCCACGTAAATTCAATTTTGAACCGAAAGAACATTTCGAACTGGGCGAAGATTTGGGCCTAATGGATTTTGAAACTGCAGCGAAAATTTCCGGTTCACGTTTTGTGATTTTGCGCCGGGAGCTGGCGCGATTGGAACGCGCCATCGCCAGTTTCATGCTCGATCTGCATACCGGAGAGTTCGGCTATCAAGAGACTTCAGCGCCTTTGTTGGTTCGCGAAGATGCAGCCTATGGCACGGGCAATTTGCCCAAATTCGAAGAAGATTTGTTTAAAACGACTGATGGTTTCTATTTGATCCCGACGGCGGAGATGACGCTCACCAACACTGTGCGGGAAAGCATCCTGAGCGAAGCCGACTTGCCGATCCGGCTGACGGCTTATACGCCTTGTTTTCGCTCCGAAGCCGGCTCCGCCGGGCGCGATACCCGCGGTATGTTGCGTCACCACCAATTCAACAAAGTCGAACTTGTTTCGATTACGACGCCGGATAAATCGGCAGCGGAACATGAACGGATGACCAACTGCGCCGAAGAAGTGCTGAAGCGATTGGACATTCCATATCGGGTGATGAAACTTTCTTGCGGTGACATGGGATTTTCCGCGCGTCGCACCTATGATCTGGAAGCTTGGCTGCCGGGTCAGAATACCTATCGCGAGATTTCCAGTTGTTCGGTTTGTGGCGATTTCCAAGCCCGCCGCATGGACGCACGCTATCGCCCGGAAGGGGAAAAGGGCACCCGCTTTGTGCATACCTTGAACGGGTCCGCCCTGGCCACCGGACGGACATTAATTGCGGTGATGGAAAATTATCAGGAAGCGGATGGCGGCATCGCCATCCCGGAAGTATTGCGCCCCTATCTTGGTGGGCAGGAGAAGATTGAAGCCGATGGCTAAAACAAAACCTTTGAAGAACAAACGCATTCTGGTTGTCAACGACGATGGGGTCGGCGCTCCGGGCATCAAGATCCTGGAGAAAGTCGCAAAAAGCCTCAGCGACGATGTTTGGGTAGTTGCACCGGAGCTCGAACAAAGTGGTGCCGGGCATTCATTGACCCTAACATCCCCCCTTCGTTTGCGAAAAATATCGGCCCGCAAATTCTCGGTTCAGGGGACCCCTACGGACTGTGTCATGCTGGCGGTCAACAAAGTGTTCAATAATGAAAAACCGGACTTGATCCTGTCCGGCATTAACCGCGGCGCCAATATGGGTGAGGATGTTACTTATTCGGGCACCATTGCCGCTTGCATGGAAGGCACATTGCTTGGTATTCCGTCGATCGCGATGAGCCAATCCTATTTTCATCGTAAAGCCTTCCATTGGGCGACCGCTGAACATTACGCCGGTGACATAATACGCAAGCTCGTGAAGACCGGTTGGCCTGACGATGTGCTAATGAATGTGAACTTTCCGGACCTGCCGCCGGCGCAGGTAAAAGGTGTTGAAGTTGTGCCGCAAGGAAAACGCGATTATTCCAACCTTGAAATAGTCGAGCGCATTGATGCGCGTGAACAACCTTATTACTGGATCGGTTTCCGACCAGTGCAAGGAAAACCGAAACGCAATAGCGATTTAGGTGCGACCGAAAACGGTTATATTTCGGTCACTCCATTGCATCTGAATTTGACCGAAACCCGTACCTTGAAGTCGTTAAAGGCCTCGCTCAAATAATGCCGGATTATGAGGCGAGTAAAATCCGCCTGATCATGGAGCTCAGGAAACAGGGAATAACAAACACCGCTGTCCTGTCGGCGATTGAACGGATCCCACGGGAAAAATTTGTGCCCGATGCGTTTAAACATCAAGCCTATGACAATATCGCCTTGCCGATCGACCAGGGCCAAACAATATCGCAACCTTATATCGTCGCTTATATGACCGAGGCATTGCGTGCCGATGACCGCATGACAGTCTTGGAAATCGGCACCGGCTCTGGCTATCAGGCAGCAGTATTGGCGCAAATATGCCGCAGGCTTTGCACAATCGAGAGATATCGCAGCCTAATGGTTGGTGCGGAACGACGTTTTCAGGCACTTAAACTCTATAATATCACCAACAGGACTGGCGATGGCATCAAAGGCTGGCCCGAATTGGCGCCGTTTGAGCGGATAATGATTACTGCGGCGCCGGAGCAAATTCCAAGCAGTTTGTTGCATCAATTGGCGGATGAAGGCATCATGGTAACGCCTGAAGGACCGAGTTATGATCAGCGGCTGGTACGGATCACCCGTTATGGCGACAAGTTTGATAAAGAGCAGTTGATCCCGGTTCGGTTTGTGCCACTGGTCGAAGGAATGCCGAATCCGATAGTCCGCTAAGTTGACTTGGCCTATCTGTGGCGACTATATGAATAGGGTCGACGGATAGTAAATGTACCTTTGTTGGAGTAATGGGCGAGTTTGAAAATGCCCAATGACGTACAAAAAGTCGCAATTATGTCGCTGCTGATTATATTGGCAGCCTGTGGGCGTACTAGTGGACCTGCGCCGGTCGATAATCGCGCCATTGATCAATCTCCAGTCATCGATACATCTGCCACGCAGAAAGCAATGACTGTCAACAGCAAACCGCCTTCGAGCTCCGCTCAAGCCCCGATGACAAAATCCCAACCTTCACGCATAGTTGTCCCTGCACCGCGAACCGGGCATGTCGTCGCCGCCGGCGATACGGTTTATGGAGTTGCCCGTCGTTATGGCGTCCCGATCCGGGCCATAATCGAAAAAAACACTTTGTCGCCGCCTTACAAACTGAAAGTCGGCCAGCGTCTACGCATTCCGCCGCCGCAATATCACCGCGTACAAGCAGGCGAGAGCGTCTATTCGATTGCGCAACTTTACGATCTTGGGCTCAGCCAATTGGTGCGCGAGAACGATCTTCAACAGCCCTATATTATCCAACCCGGTCAGATTCTGCGCTTACCGACGTCGGAAATTGCGACGCCGGTCATTGCGACGACAACATCACCGGAAGCTAGAACAAAAACCGTAAAGACCGCGCAGGGCGTCATCCCGATACCGCGCCTCAAACCAGGCAGCGGTGGGCGGGTTCCGCAACAAGTCTATGGTGAAAGTTCTTCAGCGCCGCCGCCGCCAAGGTCGGGGCGAAGATTTGCCTGGCCGGTCAATGGAAAAATAATCAGTCAATTTGGCGGTAAAACGGGGGGTCGCTACAATGATGGTATCAATATTCGCGCACGCAGCGGCACTGCGATCCGGGCCGCTGAAAATGGCGTCGTCGCATATAGTGGCAACGAGTTGCCAGGCTTCGGCAATCTATTGTTGATCCGTCACGATGGCGGTTGGATGACGGCCTACGCGCATAATCAAGAAAATTTCGTCAAACCAGGACAGCGAGTCAAACGCGGGCAGTTGGTCGCTCGCGTCGGTGAAAGCGGCAGCGTCGATCAGGCGCAGTTGCATTTCGAAGTCCGCAAAGGCAAACGCGCAGTCGATCCCTTGCGTTACCTGTCCAGCTCGACCTTGAAGCTTTCCGCCTTAGTCGACTAATTCGACCACATTGCCGGGCCTCACCACCCCTTCCGTCAGAACGACGCCATAAACGCCGGCCATGTTTTCGTGTTGCTTTGAGACTAGGCGTAAAATTTCCTTGTTACGTTCAGCGCTGTCAGGATCAAGGGCGATCATGGCGCAACGCGGGTCTCGTTCCATCACTTTGACGGATGCCTTGTCTCCAATTCTGAGTGTACGGCCGATAAACCCATCTTCCCCGAAACCCCTGCCGTTATCAAGATCGAGATAGAAGTTGGCGCGAAACCGCCGCTTATCCAGCGCTGAGCCAAGTTCTTCGCTCAACTGTGTGATGGTTTGCATGGAAATCAGTGAGATCGGACTGCAATCGGCGATAACGCGATCGGACTGGATAAGTTCCAACGGCTGATCTTGCCCCAATTCGGCACTCAACGCAGGATCATCGAGGGCGATCAAACGTCCGTCGGGCATTTCCACTTCAACTTCTGCCGGTGGAGGGGTCGACACGACTGGAGTAACTGGTACTTCCGCGGCTTCTATTTCTGGCCAGGTTTCGGGTAGGCTGCGCCCAGTTCTAAACCGCGGCTTATATCGCAACATATCGGGACGGGTCCGCGCCGTAAAATAGGGAAATATTGGCGGTGCAGCTTTGCTGGTGAAAGCATAAACGCGATCGCCAAATAGTCCGGGATAACCAACGAAGGCTTCGGACAGGTTTTCGCCAGCGAGGCTTTTTACCGGATAACGCCAGACGCTCTCAATAGTACCGATCTTGCTCAAAATATTAACTCTCTCTAGAAAAACAATTGTTTACGGTATTTGCGCCGTTCTTCACTGCAGTACCCAATCGTGCCGGTTGTGATGTCGTGTTGGCAAAACGTTTTGCGGATTAGTCTCCGACTTAAAGATCACTCGTCGTCAGCTGGCATACCGGCGCGGATCCAGGCACCAAGTTTATGACGTTCCTCAGCCGTCATTTTTGTCTTGTTACCAAGCGGCATGGCTTTGGACAGAACCGATTGTGCCAAAATCTTGGTGGAATGGCGGCGGATGTCTTCGACGCTTTCAAACTTGACGCCGCCCGGAGCTTCATCGATATCTTCGTCAATCGGTTTCGCCGCGTGACAGGAAACGCAGCGGGCTTGGATTATCGCCATGGCATCGGCCGCCGTGACGTCGATTTCACTGTCGTCGATAACCGGCTGCGTGCCGTGAACAAACATCACTAGGGCAACCATGAAGGCGATCGCTACCGGCCATTGCCAATAAATTCTGAAGCCATGGGCGCCGCCATTATGCGCATTGAAAAAGTCACGGACAATGCCGCCGATAAGCAATACAAATGCGACAACGATCCAATTCCACTCATGACCGAACATCACCGGATAGTGGTTGGAGATCATCAGCAGCAGCACCGGTAAGGTCAGGTAATTGTTGTGGGTCGAGCGCTGTTTTGCCTGTTTGCCATATTTTGGATCCGGGATCTCACCAGCGGTAAGGGCGACGACAGACTTTTTCTGGTTCGGAATGATGACGAAAAAGACATTGCCAGTCATCATGCCGCCGATCATGGCGCCAATATGGACATAAGCGGCGCGCCCGCTGAAAATTTCATTGAGGCCGTAGGCGGCAGCGATAATAAACACAAATAGGCATAGGGCTAAAATGCCAGTGTTTTCGCCCAGCGGCGATTTGCACAAAAGGTCGTAAAATACCCAACCGCAGACGAGTATGATCAGGCTAAGCCCGATCGCCAGCCACGGCGCCATATCCACTTTGTCCGGGTCAATCAGGAAGCTTTTGGCTCCCCAATAATACAGCACCGCCATCAGCAGAAAACCGCTGATCCAGGTAAAATAGGATTCGTATTTGAACCAATGCAATTCTTCCGGCATTTGCGCCGGGGCATTGGCGAACTTGCGCACCTGATAAAAACCCCCGCCATGAACGCTCCAGCTTTCGCCATGCACACCTTCCGGTAAGTCGCCCTTGTTGCGCAGACTTTGATCGAGCCAAATAAAATAGAACGAGGAACCGATCCAGGCGATGCCGGTAATGATGTGGCCCCACCGGAATAGGATACTCAGCCATTCAGCGACGGGTATATCCATCATTCGTACGTGTCCCTTGAATGTCGTTGCGCCCAATAACGCCGACAAAATTGCTCCCTTTGTTGTTCTACACCCTGTTATTACCCTCGAAAATGCGGCATATTCATCGAAGTCCTTCAAAAAAAAATTGATAATAGGTAACTCAAGATGCTGAATATCGAGGATTTGGTGGTATTTGTCCGAACCGTGGACTTAGGCAACCTGTCCGCGGCCGGACGCGATCTCAGGATGACACCGGCTGTGGTCAGTAACAGATTGATGCGGTTAGAGAATAGGTTAGGAGTGCGGCTGCTGAACCGCACCACCCGGCGGGCCAATGCTACGCCGGAAGGGGCGGAATTCTATGACTATTGTCTGCGCATCATTCGCGAGGCCGAAGAGGCGGAAAATGCCTTGGCAGCGCGGCGGGACCTGCCAAAAGGGACCTTGAAAGTTTCCGCGCCCGTCGGTTTTGGTCGCCGTCATGTTGCCCCGCATGTGCCGGAATTTTTGGTCCGCTATCCGGAAATCCAGTTTCGCCTGGTTCTGACCGATCGTTTCACCGATCATATTGAGGAGCAGGTGGACCTTCTTATCCGTAATTCCGAACTGCCGGATTCGTCGATTATCAGCCGACGGTTGGCTGGTAATCGTCGAATTTTGTGCGCCTCCCCTGAATATCTGGCGAGCCATGATGATATTCGTGAACCATCAGATTTGCTCAAGCATAACTGCCTGCTGTTGCGATTCCCGGGTTCGCGGCAATATCAATGGACGCTGGAAGGAGCCCAAGGCCCCATCAGCCTTTCGGTGTCCGGAAATATGGATACGGATGACGGTGAAATCCTGACTGATTGGTGTTTGGCAGGACAAGGCATCGCGCTGAAATCGATCTGGGATGTCGACGCTCATATACAGTCCGGCCGGCTTCAGCTCGTTTTACCGGATTTCCCCCCGTTAGCGCCCGATATTCACGCCCTTTACCCGCATAGCCGCTACCTGCCGCCCAGGGTACGGGTATTTATCGATTTCCTTGTTGAAATCTACAGCGAATATCCGGTTGGAGTGAATACGGTTTGACAGCGCACAATTTGCCCAACGAGATAACTGATAATTGATGACGGCTAAAAAAAGTTGGCCGGCGCTTGAGCCATGGGGGCGCTTTGCCAGGTCCAATAATGTTCCAGATGCACTTATTTCAGCAGATTATGAAGCTCGGTCGCAAGCTCGCGTTTTTTGAAGGGCTTTTTCAGCAGCACCGATCCTGGTGCATGAAGGCCATCGTGTTGAGCGGCTTTGTCGGGATAACCGGACATGAAGATGATCTTGAGATCAGGACGACTGGCCAGTGCTTCGTCGGCAAATTCGGGACCGCTGATGCCACCTGGCAAGACGACGTCCGATAAAATCAGGTCGATCCGGCGGGTATTTTTTAGTGCCTCTCGCGCCGACGCTGCCGCTGCGACAGCGACGACCTGGTAACCTAGACTTTCAAGTAGTCGCGCAGTCAGGTCGCGGACCTCCGGACTGTCTTCGATTAGCAATATAGTCTGACCTTGCCCCTTATGAATTTCTTCCTCCAAGGGGCGACGCTCAGGGGCCGGCTCGGAGAAGCCTCGCGGCAGGTATAACTTTACTGTCGTGCCGTGCTCAGACTGACTGTCGATAACCGTGTGACCACCAGATTGTTTGACAAAACCATGGACCATGGACAAACCCAAACCACTGCCTTCACCCACCTCTTTGGTCGTGAAAAAAGGCTCGAAAGCTTGCATCTGAACGTCGGGTAGTATGCCGGTGCCGGTATCGATCACCTGCAACAAGACATATTCGCCAGCCACGGCTTCCGGGTTTTGGGCTAGATCGGAGGCGTCCAGGGAAAGATTGCTGCATTCGATCCGTAATGTGCCGCCTTCGGGCATCGCGTCGCGCGCGTTCAGCGCAAGGTTTAAGATTGCGTTTTCCAATTGTCCTGCGTCGGCCATCACCGGCCAGCAGTCTTTCGCGGCCACAGTTTCCACGAAGATTTCTTCACCGATTGTACGCTGCAACAAAGATACTAGTTCCTGCAACAAATCAGCTAGGTGGATCGGTTTTGAGTCCAGGGACTGGCGTCGCGCAAAGGTGAGCAGACGATCGGTGAGTTCCGCCCCCCGTTCGGTTGCGTGGAAGATCGCCTTGACCGCCCGATCATCGCTGTTCCTTTCTACAAGGATCTCCATATTGCCCTGGATCACCGCGAGTAGGTTATTGAAATCGTGGGCCACGCCGCCCGTCAATTTACCGATGGCGTCCAGTTTTTGCGACTGCAACAGCTGTTCTTCCAACAATATACGCTTGGTCACATCCCGGAAAACTACAACCGCCGCCGGGGCGTCATGGAAATCAATCCGGGCGATGGAGCTTTCGCCTTCGAAAAAAGAACCGTCAAGTCTCCGGTAGCGTTGTCTGCCACTATCAATCACTTGCCCGTCGACCATGACCTGAGGTATCCGTTCTTCGACAAGACCACGGTCATCGGGGTGGATTACTTCGATTGCCGGATATCCGATCAAGTCATCAGACTTGGCTGCTCCGAGCGTCTTCGCGGCAGAGCTATTCGCGTAGATCACTTTGCCGCCACGATAAATGATGACACTGTCCGGCAGAAGCTCAAAGAGTTTGCGATAGCGGTTTTCGCTCCTCAAGAGCGCCGCTTCGAGCTTCCAGCGTTTGAATTCTGCGCCGGTGCGCTGGGTGATCAAACGAAACAGCGCACGAACACCATCCGACTCAACCTCGGGTTCATCCATAAGGGCGACTACATGGCCCGCCGGGTTACCATCTTCACCAAAAAATAGCTCGCCCCGGTAACCTTCTGCCCCTAGGGCTTTCAAAAGTTCAAATTTGGGAAAGCGTTCGGTAATCTGATCTGGATAGAAATGGTGAAAGTCATTCCTGTTGGTCTGATAGACGACTTCACAAGGACTATCGGCGAGACTATAGGAAAACGGCTCCGACAAAGCATTGTCATTCCAGAAGGCTAGGACGTTGATGTCGTCGCCAGTGTCATCTAATTCGCCGATCACTGCCCACTTGCAGCGTAATCCGATTGCCAGGGCCTGAACCGCAGTTTCGAAGAATGTCCTATTGGATTCCGTCGGACCGGCCAGAAGTGAAATCGCACGGTCAATTCGATTGCCAGCAATGGTATTATGATCGGGCGTTTCGGACATTGTCAGCCTTTCAAAACCGGCTTGTCATTATTTGGTTCGAATTTGCTCCCAACGGTACATTAAATAGCCTAATTAGATGAATAATTAGTTAAAATTTCCGGATTGAATAGGCATTTCGAGAGCCTCCGGGGCAACCGGTTTGCGATGTGAATTAACAAAATCGGCCGGCGCCCGTGAGGAGGCCGGCCGAAAATATTACATTTTCGAATAGACTAATTCGGCATTTTACCGATCACGCCTTCGACGAACCAGTTCATGCCAGCGAGAGCGCCATCGTCAAGCTGCTCACCCGCCTTTACTTTTACATTACCGTCTTGATCTTTGATCGGGCCGACGAAAAGTTTAACACTACCATCCATGATGCCTTTGCGGGCCGTTTCCGCCATCGCGACAACGTCTTTTGGAATGGCTGCGTTATAGGACGATAATTCGACCATGCCGGATTTTAAACCACCCCAGGTATCGCCGGATTTCCAGCTGCCATCCAGTGCCGCCCTAACACGCTCAACGTAATATGGTGCCCAATTGTCGACGATTGACGTCAGGTGCGCTTTCGGGCCAAAAGTAACCATGTCGGAAGCCTGACCAAATGCCAGCACACCGCGTTTTTCGGCAGTTTGGATTGGCGCCGGACTATCGGTATGCTGCATAATGATATCCGCCCCTTGGTCGATCAGTGCCTTTGCCGCATCGGCTTCTTTGCCCGGATCGAACCAGCTGTTGACCCAAACAATTTTAGTGGTGACGTTCGGATTAACGCTACGCGCGGCCATCGTCGCCGCATTGATGCCGCGGACAACTTCCGGAATGGGGAAAGAGCCGATGTAACCGATGACATTCGACTTGGTCATTTTACCGGCGATCAGGCCGATCACGTGGCGGCCCTCATAAAAGCGGGAAGAATAGGTGGCGACATTACCGGACCGCTTGAACCCGGTGGCATGTTCAAATTTGACCTTCGGATGCTTTTTCGCCACTTTCAAGGTTGGGTTCATAAACCCGAATGAGGTGGTGAAAATCAGGCCGTGCCCCTTCGCTGCCAATTGGTTAATAACGCGCTGGGCGTCAGCCCCTTCGGGCACGCTTTCCACATAAGTGGTTTTCACTTTATCGCCGAACTCTTTTTCAACCGCGAGGCGGCCGACATTATGCTGGTAAGACCAACCATGGTCGCCGATCGGACCAACATAGATAAAGCCGACTTTTAGGGGCTCGGCTGCCATAGCGTTGGCGGTAAAAAAGCTGCCTGCCGCGATGGCAAGGCTTAGGCCGGCTGCTTTCAAGGCCGTGCGTCGTTTGATGTGGGACATGTGTTTCCTCCTACTTGGATGTTGGGTAATTAAAAACTCGAACTAACTCGTGGCGTGGAAAATCTTGCCCAAACAAGCGGGCGCGTTCAGTTTCAGGCGACTGGAATCGCGTGACATCAGTACTAACACAAGGATTGTTACCAGATAAGGCAGCATTGACATTACCTGCGAGGGAAGGTCGACGCCGATACCTTGGATATGTAATTGCACGATGGTGATGCCGCCGAATAGATAGGCGCCGGCAAAAGCCCGCCAGGGCTTCCAGGCGGCGAACACCACCAATGCCAAGGCGATCCAGCCGCGCCCGGCCGTCATATTCTCAACCCACAGCGGGGTATAGGCGATGGACAGATAAGCGCCACCGAGACCGGCACAAGCGCCACCAAACAACACCGCCAGAAACCTAATCTTCACCACCGAATAACCGATCGAATGGGCCGCCTCGTGATTTTCCCCAACCGCGCGCAGGATCAGCCCGCCGCGGCTTTTCTTCAAAAACCAGGCGACCGCCACAACCAACAGAATTGACATATAAACCATAATGTCGTGGCCGAATATCAGCGGCCCGATAACCGGGATAGAGCTTAGGCCCGGAAAGATGTCGGTCGGCAAACCGTCAAATTTTACCCCGACGAAACCATGTCCGATAAGGGCACTGATGCCGAGGCCGAAAATGGTGAGCGCTAGACCGGTCGCAACTTGATTGGCCAGTAATAACAATGTCAGGACGCCGAAGAGGGCAGCGACGACCACGCCGCCGATGATACCGGCGAAGATTGCAAGGGTGGCGCTTTCCGTGGTCACAGCTGTGGCAAAAGCACAAATAGCGCCGACCACCATCATGCCTTCGATGCCCAAATTCAACACACCGGATTTCTCCACGACCAATTCACCGATGGCTGCAAATACCAACGGCGTGGCCGCAGTGACAATAGTCAGAACGGCAGGAATGAGGAATTCCATCAATGTCATATCCGCTCTCCTACGCTCTTGCCGCAGCGCCGAAGCGGATGCGGAACTTGATCAAAACGTCCGTCGCCAGCAAGAAGAACAATAACATGCCTTGGAAGACACCAGTCACCGCGTTGGGTAAGTTCAATTCTATTTGTGCTGTCTCGCCACCGATATAACTCAAGGCCATGACAAAACCGGCCAGTAATATGCCGACGGGATGCAAACGTCCGAGGAAAGCCACGATGATGGCGGTAAATCCGTACCCTGGTGAAATTGAGGGAACAATCTGTCCAATCGGCCCGGCAACTTCCAGGATGCCGGCCAAGCCGGCGCAGCCGCCACTGATTAGGAAGCTGTACCAGACCACACGCTGTCCGGAAAAACCCGCATAACCGGCCGCCATCGGCGCCATCCCGATCAGGCGAAACTGGAAACCTAGAACATGTCGGGCCAAAACCACCCAGGCGACAATGACGGCAATAACGGCGATCAACCAGCCGAGATGCAGGCGGGTTTCTTCGATCAGGATAGGTATGGTCGCGCTATCATGAAAAATCCGGCTTTCCGGGAAGTTCAAACCATCAGGATCTTTCAACGGCCCATGAATGAGCAGGCTGAGCAATAACAAGGCGACATAAGTCAGCATCAAGCTGGTCAGAATTTCGTTGGTATTCATCTTGGTGCGTAGAAAGGCCGGGATCGCGGCCCAAGCCATGCCGCCCAGCGTTCCCGCAATTAACATCGCCGGCAGTAAAAATGGACTTTCAACCTCGTAGAAGGCAAGCGCAATAACACCTCCGGCCAAGGCACCGGCAGTAAACTGTCCCTCCGCGCCGATATTCCAGACCCCGGCGCGAAAACCAAAAGAAAGGCCAACGCCGATGAGGACGAGCGGGGCTGCCTTCACCAATACTTCAGTGAAATCGTACCAAGTCGTCAGTGGTTGGATGAAAAACACATACAATGCAGAAATTGGGTTGGTGCCGAGAAAAGCAAATAAGATCGGGCCGGCCAACAAAGTCAACACCACCGCCAACAATGGCGCCAATAGAGACATCGTGCGGGAAACTTCACCGCGTGATTCCAGTCTAAGCATGGGCAGCCTCCGGCGTTGGCGCGTCTAGATCATGCAAGCCGCCCATCAGCAGGCCGACCTCTTCAACCGACATTTCTTCAACCGGCCTGGGTTCCGACAATCGCCCTTCACTCAATACCCCGATGCGGCCGGAAATGGTGAAGAGCTCATCCAGATCCTGACTGATGATGATTACGGCGCAGCCCCGCGCTGCAAGATCAAGCAAAGCCTGGTGAATTTGGGCCGCCGATCCGGCGTCCACGCCCCAGGTCGGTTGCGCCGCCACCATCACACTCGGTTCCTGCAGAATTTCCCGGCCGATGATGAACTTTTGTAGGTTACCGCCCGACAGACTGGAGGCATTGTGATCGACGCCGGCGGTTTTTACGTTGAACTTATTTACAATCTCGGTCGCGTAGTGCACCGACAAATTGGTTTGAATGAAACCGTGACGCATAAGGTTCATCCGATGCATGCCGCTTAGAAACGCGTTTTCCCATAGGTTCATGTCAGGAATCGCGCCATGGCCAACCCGCTCTTCCGGGACAAATGCAAGCCCCATGCGGCGACGTACTAAGGCGCCGTGGCGACCGACGGCTTCACCGTCAAACATTATGACATCGGCACTCGGTGACTTGTTTTCCCCGCTCAAGGCACCAGCAAGTTCCGTTTGCCCGTTACCTGCCAGACCGGCGATCCCCAGGATTTCGCCACCACGGGCTTCAAAACTTATGTCCGTCAGAGCGATGCCGAATTGCGCCGCACTGGCCAGCGACAAACCATTGACCCCCAATCGCACTTCACCGACCGCGACGTCGCCGGCTTTTTCCGGTAGTTCAAGATTTTCGCCCATCATCATTTCGGCAATGCTGCGGGCAGTTTCTTCCGCCGGTGTGCATTCGGCGACAACCCGGCCTAGACGCATGATTGTGGCTTTGTGGCAAAGGGCGCGGATTTCCTCCAGGCGATGGCTGATATAGAGGATCGCGCAACCTTCTTCGGATAGTTGGCGCAAAGTCTCGAACAACTTGTCTGCTTCTTGCGGTGTCAGGACCGACGTTGGTTCGTCCATGATCAGAAGTTTTGGGGATTGCAACAAACAGCGGACGATTTCAATCCGCTGGCGCTCACCGACCGAAAGGGAATGCACGTCGCGGGTCGGCTCCAGTGGCAGACCGTACGAATTCGACACTTCAATGATTTTCTGATTCAGATTGCCCTTGGCAAAATCAGCCGGTAGGCCAAGCGCAATATTTTCGGAAACTGTCAGCGCTTCAAATAGAGAGAAATGCTGAAACACCATGCCGATACCCAGATTTCTGGCGCCGGCGGGATTGGCAACAACTGTTTTATCACCCTTCCAAGACATTGTGCCGGCATCAGCAGCAAGTACGCCGTAGATTATTTTGACTAAAGTACTTTTACCGGCGCCATTTTCCCCCAATAATGCGTGAATCTCGCCTGGTTTTATCTGCAAACTGACATCGTCATTCGCCAAGGTGCCGGGAAATTCTTTGCGAATTCCCTGCAGGCCGAGAAGCGGCGGACCCGAGTTCTGGTCTTCCGACATCAATGATTTCCTCCCCTTTAGACGTATCCTGTTTTTAGTACCGGACTTTGTCTTCTTTGTTTATCCATTCTTGGAATATCTCGGCCGCTTCGGCAACCTCTATATGATCCATCGGTAAGCTGCGGTCTTTTGGGTCTTTCGCTACTTCGTCATACAAAAAAGCGTCATCGAAACCAATACGGGCAGCGTCTTCGCGGCTATTGGCGTAATAGATGTGATCCAGACGGGCCCAATAGATTGCCGATAGACACATCGGGCAGGGCTCGCAACTGGTAAATATCTCGGCACCCTGTAGACTGAATGTATCAAGATTTTTGCAAGCATCCCGGATCGCGGTAACTTCCGCATGCGCTGTTGGATCATTGCTCGAGGTGACGTTGTTGTGGCCGATACCGACAATCCTGCTGTCCTTCACGATAACAGCACCGAATGGGCCGCCGTCGCCAGCGTGCATTCTCTCGCCGGAAATCTCTACAGCGCGCTGCATATACGTATGCTTGTCAGTCATTCAATAGGCTCCTTAAGTCGGCTGGTCGCCCCATCGCGTGTTCGCCCTGTAGTTCAAGGATTTGCGCGGTAACGGAAACCGCGATCACGGCAGGCTCTTTACCGTGGATCGACGGAAGACCAATGGGGCTGGTCAAGCGGGCAATCGCTTGGTCGGATATATCGGCCTCGCGCAGCCTCTTTTTGAAACGGGCAATTTTCGAACCGCTTCCGATCAAGCCCAAAAACCGAAATCTGTTTGCCCCCAGTAATCGTTGGCAAATATCGAAATCGAGTTGGTGGTCATGAGTCATCACCAGTATATAGGCATCGGTTTCATCTATCGTTTCGTCGTTTGCATAAGTAGAAACGTTTCCCATCACGAGTTCGCGGCGACCGGCACGGGGATCAATAAGACGGACATCGAAACCTGTCCGCTCCAATATATCCGCACATTCCAAGCCAACATGGCCGGCACCGTAAATGACAGCCCGGTTGCGCGCTTCAATGAGTGGAATAGTGATGGGCGTATCCACAGTTGTGCCTGGATTGACAACCCATTCGCGCTGCGCACCCGGTTCCCGCAGTTCGTTTTCGTCAGCGGATACAAGGCAAAAAAGAATATCCACCGCGCCGCCACAACATTGGTTGAGGTCCGGGCCGAGCAGGAAAGTCTCAACTATTTGGTCACTATCACCGCTCAACAAGATTTCACGTGCTTTGCCGGTCGCCTGATATTCCAAATTACCACCACCGATGGTCCCGTGCGCGTTGTTTTCAGTAACAATCATCCAGGCACCCATTTCCCGTGGTGTCGAGCCCATGGCGCGGGTAACAAACAACAGAACCGCCGTCTCTGAAATCTCGCGCAGCATATGTACCCAGGCGGGGCGGTTAACTTCCGGGCGTAGGGTGCGGATATTAGGCATCATCAACGCTCCTTTGCATGGCGGTGACAGCACTCAGAATGGCTTCCGGTGTGGCCGGTGCATGTAATGCGGCGGCATGGCGATAATCCGACAAACTCGACACCGCGTCGGCAATTGCCAGAAAGACCGAAATAGCCAACATTAATGGTGGTTCTCCGACCGCTTTAGATCGATGCACCGTGGCTTCTTTGTTTTCGCCTTTTTTCCAAATATTGATATTCATTTCTTCCGGTCGGTCGCCGCAGGTCGGAATTTTGTAAGTCGATGGCGCATGGGTGGTTAGCCGACCTTTGTCGTCCCAGCAAAGTTCTTCCGAGGTCAACCAACCTGCACCTTGAATGAAACCGCCCTCGATCTGGCCCAAGTCGATCGCCGGGTTCAGACTGCGTCCGACATCATGCAGAATGTCGGTGCGTAACAATCGGCTTTCGCCAGTCAAGGTGTCGATAGCGACTTCACTGACCGCCGCACCATAAGCAAAATAGTAAAAGGGACGACCGCGACCGGTTGCCGGATCCCAATGAATTTTGGGCGTGCGGTAAAATCCGGTGGCGGAAAGCTGGACACGGTTCAGATAAGCCAGTTCAATCAGGTCGGCGAACGACATCTTTTGATTTCCGATGGTCACGCGGTTGGCGTTGAAGAGGATGTTTTCCTCGGCCACGTCAAAATGGTTCATCGCAAAGGCGATAAGTCGACGCTTCAAGGTCTTGGCTGCAGCTTGCGCCGCCATGCCATTCATGTCGGAACCGGAGGAGGCGGCGGTGGCAGAGGTATTAGGCACTTTGCCGGTCGTCGTCGCGGTGATTTTCACTTGCGCCAAATCGATTTGCAATTCATGGGCCACGACTTGCGCGACTTTGGTGAACAGGCCTTGGCCCATCTCCGTTCCACCGTGATTGAGGTGGACGCTGCCGTCGCGATAGATATGGATCAAGGCACCGGCCTGGTTCAAAAAGCTGGTGGTGAATGAGATCCCAAATTTCACCGGCGTTAGCGACAAACCGTGCTTGATCACCGGGCTAGATTTGTTGAAAGCGGCGATCTTCTGTCGCCGAGCCCAATAGTCGGCGCTATTTTCCAGATCCGGCACAATCTGATCGAGGACAAAATCTTCCACAGTCATAAAATAGGGCGTTTCGTTCCGCCCTTCGCCGCTATAGAAATTCTGTTTACGAATCGTCAGCGGATCTTTGCCGACGGCGCGGGCAACTTGTTCGATCATCCATTCGCCCGCCAGCATCCCTTGCGGTCCGCCAAAGCCACGAAAGGCAGTGTTCGAGACTGTGTTGGTGCGACAGCGATGACTGACAATACGGGTGGCGCCTAGATAATAAGCGTTGTCGGTATGGAACATGGCCCGATCGTTGATGGCGTCAGACAAATCGGCGGAATAACCACACCGCGACGCATAAGTCAGATCGGCGGCAACGATATTGCCATCGTCATCGAAACCGACCTCGTAATCGGCGGTAAAATCGTGCCGTTTGCCAGTGCGGATCATATCGTCGTCGCGATCCAGACAAACCTTAACCGGCCGGCCGGTTTTCACAGCGGCGATCGCTGCCAGCGCCGCCCATTGCGCACCTTGGGTTTCTTTGCCGCCGAAGCCGCCCCCCATGCGCCGGACTTCAACTGTCACCGCGTGGTTTGGTACGCCCAAGACATGCGCGACATTGTGCTGCACTTCGCTTGGATGCTGGGTCGAGCAATGCACCATCACATCGCCGTCTTCGCCGGGTTCGACCAGGGAGCCATGACCTTCGAGATAGAAATGTTCTTGTCCACCGATATTGAGCCGACCGCTTATTCGTTGTGGCGTGTTGCGCATCACGTCGTCAACTTTGCCACGCTCCCAAATCCGTGTGTGACTGATGAAAGACTTCGCCGCAACCGCCTCATCGATACCCAGGATCGCAGGTAAGGGATCATATTCGATCATTGCTAAACGCGTGGCATCGCGCGCTTGCTGCAACGTATCGGCGACAACGGCGAAAATCGGTTGGCCGTGGAAAACAACTTCGCCATCGGCGAGGACCGGATCATCGTGCGTGCCGGTGGGACTAACATCATTGTCGCCTGGGATATCGTCTACGGTTAGCACCAAACGAACACCTGGTGCGATCTTGACCGCACTCAGATCAAGTCCTGTTATGGTGGCATGGGCTTCGGTTGAACCGCCCGCGTCGAGGAACAGCAGGTTCGCCGGTTCGTTGATATCGTCGATATAGATGGCTTCGCCGGTGACATGTTTGATACCGCTATCATGTTCCAAGGCGCGTCCGACGTCGCCCTTGATGGTTTGTCCGCTCATGCCGCATCCTCCCGCGTGGCGAGGCGGATCGATGTCTGTTGCTGACTTTCCAGATAGTACTTTCGCAACAGATTTTGCGCGGCCTGTAGGCGGTAGCCAGCACTGGCGCGCATATCGGAAAGCGGCGTGAAGTCTTCAGCTAGCGCCGCCGTCGCGGTTTCGATTGATTGCTCGTTCCAGGGCTGACCGTTGAGTGCAGCTTCGCAAGCTGGGCTGCGTTTTGGTATCGCGGCCATGCCGCCGAAGGCGATCCGTGCCATTTCCACTCGACCGTCATTCAGCGTGATATTGAAGGCACCTAAGACAGCGGTAATATCCTGATCGAAGCGTTTAGATAATTTATGGCAACGGAATTCACCGTGGCCAGTCAGGGGGACTTGAATGCTTTCCAGGAACTCGTCACCGGCGCGGTCTTGTTTACCATATTCGATGAAGAAGTCCTCGAGCGGTAGGGATCGTTTCACGCCGTTGCGATTGAGAGTAATTGAGGCATCGAGCGCGATCAGTGCCGGTGGCATGTCGCCAATTGGCGAGCCGTTGGCGATGTTGCCGCCGATGGTGCCGGAGTTTCGTACCTGTACGGAACCGAGGCGACGGATCAGTTCGCCAAGTTCCGGAAACTTGCCCTCTAACAATTGGTGCGCGTCGCTATACCGTACGGCGGCGCCGATGTTCAGGATATTGTCGCTTTCTCTAATCTCATGCAGTTCACGCACCCGCGTGATATCGATCAGCGGATCCAAGCGCCGACGCAGCTTTGTTACCCACAGGCCAACATCGGTGGCGCCTGCAACGATCGTGGCATTCGGTCGGTCATGCACGGCCTGTTGTAGGTCTGCCATATTTCTGGGAGCAAAATATCGGCCGTAACTTGTAACAAAGTCCAGCGCTGCATTGTCATCATGCCATTGTCGGACTTGCCGCTCCGCTTCTTCCAGCCTGCCATTCCACTCACTCGCTTCGGCGCGATCGAACATCTGCCGGGCGCTGTCGATGATCGGGCCATAGCCGGTACAGCGACATAGGTTGCCAGTCAGATGATCATCGATCTGCCGTCGACTGGGTCTTTCACCACTGCGATACATAGTGAAAAGAGACATGATGAAACCTGGTGTGCAGAACCCGCATTGCGATCCGTGGTTAGCAACCATCGCCGCCTGCGCGGGATGCAATTCACCGCTTTGGCTTCTTAAATGCTCAACCGTGACAATGTGCTTGCCGTCCAACATCGGCAGAAACAGGATGCAGGCATTGATCGCGCGGTAGCACATTTTGCCACCAACGATTTCACCGATTGCCACAGTACAAGCGCCGCAATCGCCTTCCGCGCAGCCTTCTTTGGTGCCGGTCAGGCATTCGTTTTCACGCAGATAACGCAATAGGGTTAGATTTGGATCGATATCTTTGAATTCACGGACCTGATCGTCGAGGCGAAAACGGATATATGTTCTGTTGCTCATGATTAGCTGCCGCGATAGGTCGAATAACTAAAGGGAGAAACCAGCAATGGCACATGATAATGCTCGTCCGCAGCAAGTCCAAACCGCAATACCACATCATCCAAAAACGGCGGATCGGGTAATTCCACACCTAGTTTGCGAAAGTAGTCGCCGGCCTTGAATTCAAGTTCATAAGTTCCGGCTTTGAAGGCGTCATTTTCCAGAAGGGGACCATCGATGCGACCGTCATCATTGGTCTTGGTCTCTAGGATCAATTCGCGGCCCCTTTCATGACAACGGAATAACGAAATCACCAGGCCACTGGCCGGTCTGCCATTCGCTGTGTCCAAGACGTGGGTCGTCAAACGCCCCATATCGAAATCTCCCGTATTTTTCTTATTATATTTAGTTCCCAAGTTTGATTGTGAGCATGACCTATTTCGCTATATTATTGAAATATCGGAAAGTATCAAAACACTTTCAAAAAATATTTGAAAGACGAACGCCATTCAAAACAGTAGCTATATCGGCCAACTGACATAGAATTACGCGTATCCAGGGGAATTCAAGGGAAACTGGCGATGAGCGACGACTATCCGCGCGATCTTTATGGCTATGGACCCATGGCGCCGAAAGCCAATTGGCCGGGTGGCGCGCGTTTGGCTGTGCAATTCGTGCTGAACTATGAAGAAGGTGGGGAAAATAACATCCTGCACGGCGATCCGGCTTCGGAAGCTTTTCTGTCGGAAATCATCGGTGCCGATGCCTGGCCAGGACAGCGTCACATGAGCATGGAATCGATTTATGAATACGGCAGTCGGGTCGGGATATGGCGCATTTTGGGTTTATTCGCTCAAAAACGCATTCCGCTGACGATTTTTGCCGTCGCCATGGCGTTGGCACGTAATCCGGCCGTGGCGGAAGCAGTCATGGAAGCGGGTCATGAAATATGTAGCCACGGTTATCGATGGATCGATTATCGCAATGTCCCCGAAGAGGAGGAGCGCGAACATCTGCAGAAGGCGATCGCGATCATCAAAGATGTCACCGGTGAGCGCCCTTTGGGTTGGTACACCGGGCGGACCAGCGAAAATACCCGTAAGCTAGTGGTGGAAGAAGCTGGCTTCCTCTATGACGCGGACGATTACAACGATGATCTGCCGTATTGGACAACGGTCGAGGGCAAACCGCATCTGGTGGTGCCTTATACCCTGGACAATAACGACATGCGCTTTGCCACCAGTCAGGGGTTCAATTCCGGCGAGCAGTTTTTTGTTTACTTAAAAGATGCCTTCGATGCCCTTTACGAAGAAGGGCAATATACGCCGCGTATGATGTCGGTTGGCTTGCATTGTCGGATAATTGGACGTCCGGGTCGGATCAAAGGGCTGGAACGATTTCTGTCGTATGTACAAAGCTTTGACGATGTCTGGTTTTGCCGCCGCGTCGACATTGCCCGTCATTGGCGCGAACATCATCCTTATCAGGCGGCAAGTGAATGATATTGGACAAATCTAAACCGACGGCGATCAGCCAAGCGCAGTTCATGGATAGGTTCGCCGGAATTTATGAGCACTCACCCTGGATCGCCGAACAGGTTTTCAATCGCGGTTTGACCCCGATGCATGATACGTCGCGCGGACTAGCGGGCGAGATGCAGGATGTTGTTGTGCTTGGCGGCCATGATGCACAGCTGGCATTGCTTCGCGCGCATCCGGATTTGGCCGGTAAACTGGCCGTTGCCGACGAATTGACGAACGAATCAAAAGGCGAGCAAGCTGGCGCCGGCTTGGATCGCTGCACGGCAGAAGAATTTGCGGCCTTCCAGGGCCTGAATGATGTTTATAAAGACAAGTTTGGTTTCCCCTTTATCTTGGCAGTCAAGGGTTATCACCGGGCTGAGATATTAGAAATTTTTGCCAAGCGAGTTGAGAATGACGCTGAGGAAGAATTTGCCGAAGCAATATCGCAAGTGCACCGCATTGCGCGCCTTCGGTTGGAGCAGATTTTGTAAGGGTTTTGAAAATGAGTGATCTTGTCGAATTACCGGCTTTTGCCGATAGTGTTATTAATCTGGCGTCGCCCCGGATTGGTACCGAGGTAATTTTTGCCACGGATGAATTTTTTGCCCCGCGCGAAAGAATGCTGGACGATAGACCGGCCGTTTTTATCGCCGACAAATTCGATGACAATGGCAAATGGATGGACGGTTGGGAAACCCGACGCAAACGCAATAGCGGCCATGACTTCTGTATTGTGCAACTGGGTGTCAAGGGCGTGATCAGTGGCGTCGATATCGACACCAGCCACTTTACCGGCAACTATCCGCCGGCAGCGTCGATCGAAGGCTGCTTATCTGAAAGTACGCCGGATGCAGAGACAATTTGGGAGCTGGTGGTTGCTTCAACAAGTTTGAGTCCAGACGCCCATCATTTCGTCGAAGTGACCAGCAACAAGGTTTATAGTCATCTGCGTCTGAATATCTATCCCGACGGCGGCATTGCGCGCCTACGGGTTTACGGCGAACCGGTGCGGGAATGGAGCGATTCCGAACGCCAGGAGACCCAGGAACTTTCCGCCATACGCAACGGTGGACGTATCATCGGATTTAATAACAATCATTATGGCGACTGCTGGGCGATCTTAACCGAAGGCCGTGGGCAGAATATGAGCGACGGTTGGGAGACCCGCCGCCGCCGCGAGCCCGGCAACGATTGGATTATCGTGCAACTGGGCGCGCCCAGCATTATCGAACGGATCGAGGTCGATACCGCGCATTTCAAAGGCAACTATCCTGATCGATGTTCCGTCCAAGGAGCGATGGTCACTGGCGGCACCGCCGCCTCCATCATCACGCAATCGATGTTTTGGGAAACCCAAATGGCTCATCGGAAATTGACAGCGGATAATATTCATGAATTCTCAGGCGATGCTATTATGACCACAGAGCCGGTTAGTCATGTCCGCCTGAATATCTATCCCGATGGCGGTGTCAGCCGCTTCCGCGTCTTTGGGAGGTTGGTTTAATCGATGCAACTGAAAGCGCGCCCATTGACAGCGCAGGCGTTTGCACCGTTCGGTGATGTGATCGCGCTCGGGCACGGGCAGCGAATGAGTATCAACGAAGGCACGACGGAACGTTTTCACAATCTTGCCGATGTCGACGTTGGCGCCGACGAAGGTTATCCCTTGATCAATATTTTTCGCGGTCAACCACGGCCCCGGCCGATTGTTATCCGAATGATGGAGCGTCACCCCCTTGGCAGTCAGGCTTTTGTACCGATGTCGGGACAGAACTACTTAATTGTCGTTGCCGCGCCTGGGGGTAATTTTTCACCGGACGATCTTCAGGCTTTTCAAGTCGACGGCGGGATCGGTGTCAATTATCGCAAAGGGACCTGGCATCATCCGCTGTTAACATTGGAAGCGGACAGCGACTTTCTAGTGATTGATCGCGGCGGCGATGGGGACAATCTAGACGAATTCTGGTTTCCCGACGAATGGCCGGCGATTACGCTTTGTTAACCCTGGCGCCAATTGCCGTGAAAACCGAAGGGCACACGAGAGGTCAGCTGCGCCTGTGCGATCGGCCCATCGGCGATGTTCAGGGCTTCGAAGATCAATAAATCGCTACGTCCTTCTTCGGCGCGATAGCCAACCGACAATATCCAGCCATCCCCCTCCGCTGCATTTGAAAGACGTGGAACGAAAACCGGCTCGCCAATCGCATCGCTATCCGGCAAGGCATAGGTTTGTCGGGTGCCGCTTGCCGTATCGAAATGCGCCAAACCAGCGAAGGAACCGCTGAAATTCTCTTCATCATTATAAGCGAACCAGCCATGACGGTAATCCAAGCCGCTTTGCCGTTCGTCGAACCGGGGAAAATCACCTGCTAAGTCGTCGAGTGGCGTTTCCGTCGCTCGGTTGCTGTTGCCCGACAATTCGAAGGTCCAGCGGACAAGGGTGGCATTGGTTTTTGATTTGTCGACCGGATTGCCATCCGCATTCGGAAAAAGGGGGGCGACCGGATATTTCATCACATCCGCATGGATCAGGTCTCCGTCTTCAAAAGCAATCATGGGATGAAATACGTAACAAGGATCGACTTCGAACCAGCGCATATCTTCAATTGGCGCATCCCGGCGCAAGATGCCGATATGGCCCCCCAGGTCCGGTTCCCAGGCGAAAGCAGCTTCACCGGCCGTGGCACGGTCCATGCTGCCGCTTAAGGGTAAAATCGGAAACAAGACATGGTTCCGCGTGACCATGAAATCGTGGATCATACTGCAATAGGGCGCTTCGAATTCGTCTCGGCGGGTTAGTTTACCGTTGGCGTTGGCGACATAATAACCAACGGTCTTCGAAAACCAGCCGCCCACCATATAGGCGAAAAATATCATCTCGCCTGTTTCGGGATCGACCTTCGGATGCGCCGTGACGCGTTCAACATTATTGTCTTGAAAATCATAATAGCCCTTGGTTTCAAGGCTGATGGGGTCAAGTTCTGTCGGTGCGTGGCCTTCTTCCAGCGCCACCAGGCGATTGCCGTGCCAGACAATATTGGTATTGGCAGTACCGCTGTCTTCACCGACAACATTTGGATCTGAAGTCATGGGGTTGCCGAAAGTGCCAAATAAACTTTCCCCGGCTGTATGCTCGTGTTGCCAGCGTGGTGTCCGCACCCAGCGATTACGATAGCTGGCCTTGCCATTTTCAATATGAAAAGCGTGCACCATGCCGTCGCCGGCGAACCAATGATAATGATCGCGCGGGGCAAATTGTGGGTTTGGGCCATTTCGGTAAAGGCTGCCGTTCAGCTCGCGGGGTATTTCACCAATCACCGGCAGATCATGGGCATCGCCTTCCATCAAGACCGGTGCGAAATTGCCTTGCAAGAACGGACTATCTGGAAACGCCTTACTCATCAAACTCTCTCCTGTGGTCGAATTTATTACTTTAGATTAGGTGAGCCGGAATACCATCGCAAGCCGGATTAAGCGCCCAATAATGGTAGATGTTTGCGATCATGATAGGTTAGCGCCAAGGCCACGCAATGCTTTAATTCCTCAACCGCAACGTCTTCCGTTTGGTTAAAAACGATCGCTCTGTTGCCGTCGAAGGTAAAGCGGTCGCCATAGAGCGTGCGAAATGTATCGACTAAACGGCTTTGGCAATGAAAGAACATCGCAAATTGATCAGGTTTTGCTTTTAGCCCATCAATTCGGATGGTGCTGCCCCGCTTGGTCAGGAAACTCAACTGGCCCCATTTCAAGGTCTCTTGCAAATCTTCTTCAAGCTCGAGTTCTGTCGCCGTTTCCAAAATAAGGCGACGAAGAAAGCTTAACTTTTGCTGCATGTGGTCGGAATACCCATCTAAAACAGTGGCCGCGTCTTGAGATTTAGTGGTTTTTTTCATAGCGATTATCACTGTTTTTTAATTTGTTGGTTTAATCTGGCGGTTAATTGGCGCAGTTGCTGATTGTTTGGGTAGGCACGTTGCAGTTTTTTCGCGATGTCTAACGCGGCCCGGTAATCCTGCTCCAGAATAAGATACTGCATTACCGCCTGCAAGGCTCGGGTGTTCCAAGGGTCCTCCTGCAGATACTTGCGCAGGACCCGAATTGCTTCTTTCCGATTGCCGTTATTTTCCAGCGATATTGCGTAAATATAGGCAATCTGTCCATTCGTAGGTGCTAAATCATAGGCGCTGCGAAAACTCTCCAAAGCCCGCAGCGGTCGTTCTTGCCTGGTTTCCATGAGACCGTAAGAAAGGCGAACCTCGGCAACTTTGGGCAGCGCGGCGAGAGCGGCATCTAAAATATTATTTTCCGCCGGTTGATTGCCTTTCTGGCGAAATAGCTCCGCCAAGTTCAAATAAGGCGGCGCAAACTTCGGATCGATATCGATCGCGGTGCGGTAGCTGTTTTCAGATTGTTCTAAGTCTCCCCGCGCCTGCCAATAATTGCCTAAATTATGGTGCGATTCCGCGCGGTCCGCATTCAGCATCTCGCTCGCGACATAGTCTTTTTCCGCTGCCTCGACGATATTTATTTGCGCCTGATCAAGATTGCCGTGCGGCAAACCGGCCAACAAACGCGCTGCTTCTATTCTTATTATCCGCACTGGGTCGCCGAGCATAGGAACAACGAAACGGGTGAAATTTTCCGGGGGCGTTTGCGGCAAAGCTCGTAAGCTGGCCAATCTAACAAGGTCTGACTTCTCGTTTAGTCCAACAACTAACTGCCCGACAAGCTGCGGATTTTGTTGACCCGCTAGCAAACTAACAGCGGTTGCGCGAACGATGTCCGGCTTCGTCTGATCCTGCATGAGTTTGACGAGTTTTTCTGCCGCGCCCGGAGAATTGCTCCGGCCGGCATGCAGAATATAGCCGTAATGATCGGGTTGACCGCTGTCCGGGTGATTTTTGCGGATAGCCGTGGCAGCCCAGCCAGCATTTTTGTCCGCATGACAATTCAGGCAAGCCAGCGGCGAATCCGTCACCGCCGCCAAGGCCGGGTCGGGTTTTCGGAAACTGTGATCGCGTCTGGGATCAATCTGCATATACGTCTTTGACGACATATGACAGTCAACGCATTGCGGCGCCTTGGCGCCGGTAGCGTGGAAATGGTGTGCGACTGTATCGTAGTCTTTCGCCTGCAATGTAGGGAAGCGGGTTATCGGAGCGGCTTGATTGTGGCATTGCGTGCACAACTCATCGCCTTCCACTTTCAATTCGGCGGTATGGGGATTATGGCAGTCGGTGCAGCGAACGCCAGCGGCAAACATGCGGCTCTGCAGGAACGAGCCATAGACGTATACCTCGGCATCGATTTGACCATCGCTATGATAAAGATCGGTGCGCAATAAGGCAGGGTCGAAATGATCCAGCAATTTGTCGCCCGGCCGGAATTTTTCCGTCAACTGTCGGCGTCGGGAGTGACAGGTGCCGCAAGTGTCACTTATTGCCGCCGTCGACAATTTACTCATATCGATGGCAAAACCTTTGTTCGATATGTCAGCTGATTTCGTGTCAACCCATTTCAGGTGCTCGCTGGCCGGTCCATGGCAGCTTTGGCAACCGACGTTGACCTGTTTCCAGGATGTTTGAAATTTTCGCGATGGCAGGTCGAAGTTTTTCTGTAAATCCGTCGAATGACAAAAGGCACAATTATGGTTCCAATTGTTTAACGGACCGGTCCAATGCAGATCGCTGCTGGGGGTGCTGTCTTCATCAGGAATTAGATGGAACCATTTTTTACCCTGGATATCCCAGGCAATATCAAACGCCTGTCGCCTGCCGTCGGGGAAAGCAATTAGATATTGTTGTAACGGCGCGTAGCCGAATGTGTGCGTAACCTGAAACTCGGCAACAACACCATCCGCGCCTTTGGTCCGGACGTAGAATTTGTCGTCCCGTCGAAAAAATTGAGTTTCGGTTTGTTGATGGACAAACGTAGCGCTGTTGAAATCGCCTAATACACTTTCGACGCTTGCCGGCTCCATCGCATGAAAATGGTGCGAGGTTTTCCAAGCCTCGACTTCGCTGGCGTGGCAATTTGCGCATGTTGCTTCCGGCGCATATTCAGGCTCTGCCTGAGCGGGCGAAATTGCCAGGAACGCCAAAACAAACAAGCCGATACGACATCTCGTAAGATAAAATGCGATCAACGCATGAGGTTCGAATAGAAACTTATGAAACAATTTATTTCGAACCTTTTCAGCCAAAATCAATAATAATGTAGTCAATTCTTAGCATTGTCTATTTGGCAGGGAAACCGATAAACCAGTGTAATTCGAATAGATATGGAGAGAATTAATCGAGGGCTAGAAAGGGCGGGGGATAAACAACTTCACCCGATAAGCGATCAAGCGCGCCGGGCACAAGTTCCAAGGCCATGAAGTGGCTTTTTGGATATGAGGTGACGAATTTATCTGCCGCCGCCACACGAAAGCCAAAGCGCTGGTAATAGCCCGGGTCACCCAACAAAAAAATCGCCTGCCATCCGGCCGCTGTTGCCCGCGCCAGCCCTTCGGTTATCAGCATCGAGCCGACACCTTGGGATTGCCGTGCTGGAAGAACCGATACCGGCGCTAACGCCAAACATGCCGTGGGTGCCTGAAGTTGGGAAAACAGCACATGCCCGACAATCGCGCCATTATCTTCCGCCACCAAGGCGAACTTGCTATCCCCGGAAGTTCGCAACGCATTGACCAGCGCTGCTTCGTCCGTTTGTCCAAATGCCTCCGCAATGACGCCGTAAATAGCTTCCCTGTCGTTTGCAATTTCGTCTCGAAATTTCATCGATAAATTCCTCGCCGGTGCGGCGTCATAATGTAATTTTCATGCGTATCAAGGTCTTATTATTAATGGACCGCAGCCGGCTTTGCTGAGTTTTGTAATTAAGGCGTTGCGTTTCGTTTGCAGAACCGCCGGATCATCGATAGTCGTTTTCATCCCAAACTGCTGCAATTCCGGATAACCAATCAATACGGTTTGCCGACCTGCGCATAATATTTCGAGCTGTTCGTCACGAATGAATGAAATGGCGAGGACTTTTGGCCGATTGCGTAACAGTGGGTCATTTCGAACCAGGTCGAGGCCGAACCAGATATGGCGATGATCGAGGATAACTAGATCGGCCTTCTGTTGGGCGATAAAGTTGCTGGCTTGCGCGAATGGACGATTGAATTGATAAGCTTGGTAGAGCCGCAGCGGTAAACCAATAACAGCAGTAATGAGCGCAAGGGAGATGAGGGCAGTGATTAGGCGTGGCCTAATTTTGGTACTGATCCTGCTTTCAATACTAATCCAGCCAAATACGGCAATAAGCGCGAAGTTCCCGAGTAGCGGGTGAAGGAAGCGGTAACCCCAGCCATGACCCTGGCTCGGCATCAGCAGTAAATAAGGAAGCAGCGACAGCAGGATCGCCCAGGCCAGATTGCGAACTGGCCGCTCTGCGTTTTTGATCGTCATAAGCCCGATCAGACAAAGAATAACGAGGGCTAGATTCTGCCAGGCGATAAATCGGAAGAAGTTGACGATCCAATAAAAAATATCAACCAAACTATGGGACAACAAATAGTGGCTGGTCGTGCTGGACAGATAGGCGACATCTCCTAGTACACTGCTATCTCCTCTGGCGATGATCTCTGCGATGTCGCGCCAAAATAGCCAATAGGCCAATGCCAAGCTGTACCAGCAAGCGTAAAATCCAGCCAATCGCCAGCGACGATCTTTCAACAACGTCAACATGAACGGCATGACGAATAGAGGATGAATATGGACATGGTGGATACCAACCGCAAAAAAACCGACCAGGGCCGCCGCGGCGTGGCCTTTTCGGTCGTCGCGTAAAAAGCAAACCAACCATAATAAGCCAAAAAACAAATGTGCCGTCATCGCGTAACGGGTCATGCCAGTGACCAGAAACTGCGGCGACAACGCCAACAACAGAACCGCGAGCAGCGGGGCCGCTCGGTAATTCGGCCAAAGTCGCTGTGCGATCATGGCGATCAACGGCAAACAGGCCGAGGCCAATACGCTATGCGTCCAAAGCCCTAAGCCTACGGTATCGAATAGGGCAACCAACATGGCATTGCCAGGTCGCCACAACGGCGACCAGAACGAATGGTCCGGACTGATCTGCATGAAGCCGGGTTGCAATGCGGTGGCTAGGGTTTGCCAGGCAGGATCCAAAGGGCTCAACAGATAAGCGGCACTGATCGAGGCGGCGGCAAAATCAACAAAAAACTCATCCGGCGATAAGGCAAAACCGTCAAAAACAATTTTGACGCCAGCGGCACAAACAAACAGCACCATCAGCGTTACAAGTGAAATTCCAAAACGATTGAGAAGCCAGTTGCCTGAACTATTAATCAACCGGCTTTGAATGTTCCACTCACGCCGCCAGCTGACATACATGACGACTATAAGTATAAGATAGAAGGCTAGAACCATAACGTCGTGACGCTTGAATAAAAGGATAACAATGCCGGGCGCATTTTCGATTAAAACTCGGTCAGGAATTGTCAACCAGATGACAATGGAGACAAACAGTCCGACAGCGAAAAGCGTTACAAGAACACGTAAATATGCCCGAAAGGATAACGCGTGAGTAACTGCGGGATGCTGCCCATCATTTGTTTTCATACACTAAACTACATTTTTCGATCGGTTGGCGCTATATCCCTAGCTTCGTCTGGAATTTTATGTTGATCTCTTGCCAGAAGTAAAATGGCCATTTTCAACACTATTTCGAAAAGGATTGACTGCATGTCGACCTTGGAAAGTTTTTTTGCTGAACCGATACGTTTTAGCGATCATTATAACGCGCGGCGAATGACTGATGTTGACACAAGCCAGATCCTTCCAGCGGAATTGTTCGATGCGGCGGAGAAAGATATCCAAACTTGGCCCGGATATTCGCCAACACTGTTGCATGATCTGACGAAGCTAGCTTCTGAATTAGGTGTCGCAACCGTCCAATACAAAGACGAAAGCACGCGTTTCGGATTAGGCAGCTTCAAAGCCTTGGGCGGTGCTTATGCGGTGATGCGTATTCTGGCGGATGAATTAGCAAAAACAACAAAGAAGCAAGTTCTATTGGCCGATTTGCGCCGTGGCGATTACGCAGAGATAAGCAAAAACATAATAGTGACATCGGCAACAGACGGCAATCATGGCCGTTCCGTTGCTTGGGGCGCGAAACAGGTCGGCTGCCCCTGTCGCATCTATATCCATGCCGATGTCAGTGCCGGTCGAGAACAGGCACTTGTTGATTTGGATGCCGAAGTCATTCGTGTGGCTGGCAATTATGACGAAAGCGTACGTATTTGCGCGAAGGACGCCAGAGAAAACGGCTGGCTCGTCGTATCCGACACCTCCTATGACGGTTATGCCGATATTCCGCGTTTAGTGATGGCTGGCTATGGTTTAATCATCCGTGAAATCTTAACGCAACGTCCAATGCCCCCGATTACCCATGTTTTCATTCAAGCAGGTGTTGGTGGCCTGGCCGCAGCGATCATCGCTAGAATTATACAACTATTGCCCGGCGAATATCCTAAATTTGTGATCGTCGAAGCCGATCGGGCCGCCTGTCTGATCGAAAGTGCCAAAGCTGGTCGACCGAGCCCTGTCGACGTTCAACAGGAAACCATAATGGCGGGTTTGTCCTGCGGCGAGGTATCATTGTTAGCGTGGGATATTTTATCAAAAACCGTCGATCATTTTGTCACCATAGATGATCAATTTGTCGGCGACGGGATGCGCTACCTTGCCTCCGGGGCTGCAGGTGGGGCGCAGATTGAGGCCGGCGAATGTTCCGTTGCAGGGTTGTTGGCCTTAATTGTTGCAAGCGACGATGAGGATATTCGCCAAAAGTTTGACCTGGACGCGGATAGCCATGTCCTGCTGATCGGTACGGAAGGAGCGACCGATCCGGAGATTTATCGTTCTATCCTGGCGGGAACTTGACCGATCTCGTATTGCTATCCAGAATTCCAAAGGTTAATCTGAATTCTTTGACCTGACGAATTTCGGGGCGACTTAATGACCCAAGATGGTGAATTGTATGCATAGTATTGGTGGTGTTTTCATGACATTTCTGCGACGAGCGATAACCGCAACATTGTTTGCGGCGATAGGCATGTTCGCCGGGGCACCTTTGCCGTCTATTGGTTGGGCGCAGTCGCAGGTAAATTCAGAAGATACCAGTGCGAACCTTTCAAATGAGCAACTTGATGAATTGGTTGGACCCATTGCGCTATACCCAGACGATTTGTTGGCGATCACATTACCCGCTTCGACCTTTCCGTTGGACATCGTGCAGGCCGCAAGGTACCTCGAACAACACAAGAAAGATCCAAAGCTGAAACCGCAAGAAAGCTGGGACAGTAGCGTCCTCGGGCTGCTCAATTATCCTGACGTTGTTGAAAAGATGAACCAGAATTTGGATTGGACTTCGCAATTAGGTGACGCTGTTGTTAACCAGCAGGCAGACGTGATGGATGCGGTGCAACGGTTTCGTTCGCAAGCAAAAGCAGCGGGTAATCTTGACTCCGACAAACACACGACAGTGGCACAGGAAAAAGAAGTCATTACGATCGTATCCGCTGAACCGGAAGTAATCTATGTACCAAGTTATGATCCGACCATAGTGATCGTAAGCCAGCCGGCACCCTATAGATATGTGTATTCCACCCCTTACCCCTATTATTACAGTCCGGCAGCGGCGTTCTGGACCGGTATGTTCGTTGGTTCAGCAATCAGTTATGGCGTCGGCTGGAACGGCTACGGTCACAATGACATCAATATCAACAGAAATGTCGATATCTCGGGAAATACGATTAACCGAGGCTCTGGAAACAAATGGAATTCTTCGCGAAAGGCCGGAAGTAGCGTCAGTCGTCCGGCGTCCCGGCCGGGTTCACGTCCTGGGACAGGGACCCCTTACAACGCCAAATCCCGTGTTGGAAACACCACTCAACGAACCACCTCAAAAAAGACGACGCAAAAGAAATCGAGCAATACCGGCGGACAAGCAAGACGGCAGCAAAGCCATAGTGGTTCGTTTGGCAATTATCAAAGCGGTCATTCGACCAGGACGCAGAGTAGTCGAGGTCAGCGAAGCCGGTCGAGCCGGTCGCATACCCGTACCTCAAAATCCTCTCATAGTCGCTCGCGCGGTGGGCGAGGACGAAGATGATGAGGCTTCATTGGATGTGGGTTCGGTCAAATCAAAAAACCATGGAAAACTATTAATGTTCGTAAAAATTATCAAACAAAGACGTATTGCGGAGCCTCGTTTGCCTAACATGCGCTTTCTACGTCGAATAACCTTCACCTTCCTGCTTCTTGCGCTGGTGCCATCGATATATTCGAGAGCGATGGCGGGCGAACAGCTGACCTTCGCTACCGCGGACGCTGCGGTTGAAGCATTAATTGCTGCGGCGGCTGAAGACGATCTCGAAAAACTGATCAACATATTTGGGGACAAATACCGAAGTGAGCTGATTGGTGGGGATGAAAACACGTCTCGCACAAACCTAAAAATTCTAGCTGGCGCACTGAAAGAAGCGGCCAAATTACAGGACGTCGATGCGAACACGAAAACCTTGATCATCGGTGCCAAAGCCTGGCCCTTGCCTTTTGCCATTGTCAGGCAGGGGGATGTTTGGCGCTTCGACACCGAGGCTGGCATCGAAGAGGTGATCAATCGCCGGATTGGACGTAACGAACTAAATGCCATCGCACTCTGTCGTATGTCTATCGACGCCCAAGTTCGATATGCGAGGGCGGACCGCGACGGCGATGGCGTTCGCGAATTTGCCCAGAAAATATTGAGTGATGAAGACAAAATGGATGGCCTGTATTGGGATTCCAAAGAGGGTAAGGAACTCAGTCCGTTTGGGCCTCTTGTCGCCGATGCGCGAAATTATCTGGACGGACGAGAAGACGGCGAACCCTTCAAAGGATATTATTATAAGATTATCACCCGGCAGGGCGCCGATACACCTGGCGGACGTTACGACTATATTATCAATGGCAACATGATTGCCGGCTTCGCCATGATCGCCTTTCCCGCTGATTACGACAACTCCGGCATCATGACATTTATCTGCAACCATCAAGGCAAAGTCTTCGAGAAGGATCTGGGTGAAGACAGCGACCTGATCGCCAGTGGTATCGACGTCTACAATTCTGATACGACTTGGCAGGAAGTCAAAGACGAATAAACTCCACACATAACTTTGAAGTCTGAGACGAGCATTTTCTCAGTTATCTTTTCAGGCGTTTCCGCCATCTGTTGACGGCGGCATTTTCAAGGTCGGATTTTCATCGAAAAAGCCATCCGCCATCAGCGTAAAGCCGCATTTCACAACAGGCTGAACCGGGAAATCTTCCAATCGCGGTAAATGCATAATGCCAAAAGTGTGCCAGACCACAATGTCGGTATTCTCGATGTTTCGATCCGCTTCACTCCACACCGCGATGCCATCATCGCCGCGGCTCTGATTGACATAATCGCCGGCGGGATAGCGTTCTTCCGCCGCAAAAGGCGTTGCCCAAATATGGTGATTGGTGAAGGCTGCTCGTTTCGCCATTAACGTGCCTTCCTGAAAAAACGGACGCACCATGCTGGGTGCCATCAGCTTATAACCGGTTGGCCCGCCCATGCGATTGTGCTTATTCGGATTGACGATTTTCCAATAGCGCTCGGTTTCCGCATTCCGTCGTCTTTGTGCCTGTTTCTCGCTCACTAAAACAGTTTCTTCGGCCTGAAAAGCGTTTCCCCAAGGATTTCCCTTACCCACCGGTTCCTGCAGGACATTCACTTCCACCAAACTATTGTCATTACCGTCGATAGCGGTATCCAATCGGGCACAGAACAGGTGCAGATGATTTTGCGCGACCACGCCTGGCGAAACTTCGGTACCATAGTCGCTGCCCGATACATCGTTAAGGCCAGCGGTATTCATGATCCCGGTAAGTTTGACTTCCAACTCGATGGTGCCATCCAGATAAAGGTTCCAGAAAAACCCGTATTCATAATTACCGACCGTCGCGATAGAGGAGATGACGAGGCGGCGGGATCGACGGGTTTCCACATCCATGGTCATATAGTCGGTATGTTTCCACAACATGCCGTCGTCTTCTTCGTGCATACATATGGCGTTTTCAATAACCATCGGTGCCCCGGCCGTGTCCGTGACGACACCGTCGAAATAATGGATATGGCCACGGCAGTCGCAGCCGAGGGTGAGGGAGTTGGCCAGCCGTCCGATCCCGTATTCCCCAACATCGAAAGCGTTCTTGCGATAATGTCCGTAACTTGGATCGCCGTAAGGGACGACCATTTCGGCGATGGACGCCCGATAGAGCACTGGTCTGACTTCATCACCATCGCGAAACCGCAGGTCGTTCAAGACCAAGCCTTCGCGAGCATTGAAACCGACATGAAATTGCCAGTTGAGCCAGCGTACTTGGTTGCCTTCGACGGTGAAGCTCGGTCCGTCCGGCTGCGTGATGGCGATTGTCTTCAAATCGTTACGCAACTTTGTCGAAATATCATCGTACCGAACGGAATAATTGCGTTCTGTCATGGGGATATCGGCAAGCGTGCGGTCCAGCACCTGCACAACAGCTTCTTTGTTGAGATCGTAAATCACGTTCAGACCTTCGACCGGGTGGGCATAGCCGTTGTCATAAGGATCGTTGCGGTAATAGACCCAACAATGGACGATGCGAAGTTCTTGCTCATCCTCGAAATCGAAGTTGCCGGCGGAAAACGGATCGACTTGAATGTTACTAAGGTCGGTGATGCCGCGGCGGGCCATGGCGGCAATAAAATCTTCGTCTTGGGCCACATTTTCCGCGCAGACGACTATTTCATCGATCATCACGGCTGTGCGGACCCCGGGAATAATCTTATCATTCACCAAAGTCGCGTTATCCAGATCGACAACGCACTCGCGCACGGTGCCGTTATCAACATCATATGTGCAAACGAATGCGTGCCTTGGCAGGCGGACTGTAGCCTCCCGGTTCTGCAAATTTCCCTTCGGTGGCGCGACGAGTTCAATCGTTTCGAATTTTGTCGTGGCGTTATGGAAGGCCTGCGCGCGAACAATACTGGCGGCTGCTTCCAGTTCCTCGGGCGACAACGGATCAAGCGGATGGTAGGCGGCAAGACCGCCTTTTGTCATGACGTTCATCGAAAGGCCTCCTTCATTGCATTGCTGGCATTGAATTGTCGGCGAACAAACAAATTAACCGAGATCTGAAGTTAAAGCTACACTGACCGCTACGCTGACTTGTTCCTCGCAAGCGCCTGTTTGATGAAAGGCGCAATCTCTCCGGCGACCTCCAGCTCGCTCTCGGCTCGGGCCAAAAAAGTAGCTTTTTGGTCGCGGAAATCCGCCAGCAACCGTTCTTCGTTAATTGCCGCAAGCCTGCGGTCGCGCATCACCCAATTGCCGTTGATCATGACATCGGACACATTCTCCCGGCCGGCATGTTGAGCAATCAGTTCGGTATTCAATACCGGTCCGGCCAAATTCAGCTCGTCCATGTCCAGTAATATCAAATCCGCCAGTTGCCCAGGCTGCAATTGCCCCAGTTCTACTTTCAATCCAAGGGCCTTGGCGCCGGCTTGAATGCTGGACGTCATTACTTCGCCGGCGGTTGGCCATTTGTCGTAGTCCGGTTCGCCCAACCGCGGTAACATTGCCGCCAATCGTGCCGCTTCGAAGATGTCGTGGCGACCGGCGGTATTGGCGCTGTCGCTGTCGCTGCCGATGCCTATTAACATTCCGAGCTCACGGTACTTTTGATAAGGCATCCGTCCGCTCCCCAACATCAGATTGCTAACAGGATTGTGGATGAGGGTGGCGCCATGGCGTGACAACAATTCACGTTCGCATTCCTGGAGCCAAATTCCGTGCGCAACCGAAAGCTTGTCGTTCAGAAGATTTTGTCGGGCCATTTCCGCTACTAAACCACCTTGCCAGATTTTTTGACTTTGCCGCGCTTGAAGTTCGGTTTCCAGCAAATGCGTGTGGACCGGCGCATCGTATTTCTGCTGCAGCTGCCGCCACACCTGCCAGAGCTCCTGGGAGCATCTTTGCGGCGCATTGGGTCCGATCATGGCAATTATGCGATCCGGCATGTCGCGCAGTTTTTCAAAAAAACTTTCAAAAAATGTAGTGGTGTCATTGGCACTCATCGGTAGCGGCGTTTCCAAATGTCTGCGTAACTCATCCGGCAATTCGAATTTCAGGAACTTGTGGTCCGGAATATCTTGCATGAACGGCGCGGCGCCCACGCGCATTCCGCTTTCCCTATGGGCCGCAAGCGTATGTTCAAGCAAGCCAAGATGAGGGATATGATCGATTACCGATGTAACCCCGTTGCGGATCATTTCCACCGCACTTAATCCAACGGCTGATCGGACCAAGCCAGGATCCAGGCATTTGCCGTAAGCCATGGTATAGAGCGCCCAAACTTCCAATGGTTGGCTATTTTCCGTGCCCCGCAAAACGGTTCCATAAGTATGACAATGGCCATTGATAAGACCTGGCATGGCAACTTTGCCAATACCATCGACAACCACGGCGGCGCCAGAACGAAGGGATGAAATTTCTTCGCTATTTTGAATAATGGCCTTAATTCGATTACCGGAAATCAGGATGGCCTGGGTGCTTTTGGTTATCGAACGCGAGGTGTCAGGTTCCGGCGACAGCAGGTGAATATTGTCGATCAGATGCTGTCTGTGGGACTGATTTGGCACGTTCCAGAGTTCCTTTGAGGGCAACGCAATTCCAGCTATTCATTTAAGGAGTTGATTTGCAAGACAAATATAGCGATGCTATTTCGGCATCGGAAAGGTCGAAAAATTGCTCTTTGTGAGGACGCATTTGCTCGCTAGCATATTTTCCCACGTTCGGAAATATCGGGCGAAAAGCACAGATTCTTAGTTTGCGTTTCAATTCGTACCAGAGATTAATCTGTCCAAAGGGAGAAACTTTTATGACATCGGACACTTCACACATTGGCGGTTTTGATCGTCGTAGTTTTTTGAAAACCACCGCAGCCGCGCTTGGCGGCGCCGCCTTCGGCTCGACTTTCCTGTCGGTTGAAGCCTTGGCAGGTGGAGAGTTTCAGATCAATATGCAGCTCGGTTGGCTTGCCAGTAACGGTTTAACCGGCGAAATTGTTGGCAACAAACTCGGCTATTACGCAAAAGAGGGCATCAAGCTGAACATCACCCCTGGCGGTCCTGGGGTTGATGGCGTTGCCTCTGTCGCAGCCGGTCGGGCCCAGATGGGGCAATTGTCATCCAGCCCATCGTTGATGTTGGCGCGTTCCGCCGGTATTCCGGTGAAGTGCATTGCGGCGGGTTATCAGCAACATCCGTTCACCTATTTTTCGTTGAAGAAAGACCCGATCCGCACGCCCAAAGATATGGTTGGCAAAACCATTGCCACGCAGCCAACCGCGAAAATCCTGCTGCGGGCGCTGCTGGCGAAAAATGGCATAGCCGAAAGCGACGTCAAGGTCGTCAATATGGGTGGCGATATGAACCAATTGCTGACCGGGCAAGCTTCCGCCGTAACCGGTTGGCTTACCAATACCAATGCGCTGAAGATACTTGGTCCCGACCGCGTCGATATGAGGCTTTGGGATACAGGCATTCAGCTCTATGCCAATCCCTATTATGTCACCGACGAAACCTTGGACAAACATTCCGACGTTCTAACTGGTTTCATTCGGGCCTCTGCCAAGGGTTGGGGTTATGCCAAACAAAATCCGGAGAAGGCGGTTGATATGTTGGTTGAAGCGTATCCGCGGCTTAAAAAATCATCGGAAATGGAAGCGATTGGCGGCGTGCTTGGGTTCTCCTTTAATAGCAACACCATGGAAAATGGTTGGGGCACCATGAGCGCCGAGAATTGGCAGGCCCAACTCAGCACCTATGACAAACTGGGTCAGTTCAAGGGCAAAACGCCGAAATTGGAAGACGTCATGACGTTGAAAATATTGGAAGCAACGGCAGCTGATCGCCCGAAACTCGGCTGATTGTCATGTCCTCCCAGACGACAGCCGGCGCAGATGACACCGTCACTGATGTGGCGGTGTCGTTCGAGCATGTTGCCGTTCGATTTGATACGGAAAGCGGTATAATTACGGCGCTTGACGACGTTTCTCTGGATGTCCCCAGTGGTGGTTTGGTGACCATGTTGGGGCCTTCAGGCTGCGGTAAGTCAACATTGATGCGGACCGCCGCAGATTTGAATGCCTTTGCTGAAGGCAATGTGACGGTATTTGGCAAAACCCCGGAACAAGCTCGCAAGGATCGTGATCTTTCCTTTGTTTTTCAGGATGCGACGCTGCTGCCTTGGCGGACCGCGATTGAAAACGTTCGCCTGCCGCTGGAAGTTGGCGGCGGTGGGGCCGGGCAAGGGCATTCTTCGCCGGAAGAACTTTTGGATCTTGTCGGCCTAAAAGGTCGTGAAAATGCTTTACCCCACGAATTGTCTGGCGGGATGCGCCAACGTGTCGCGATTGCTCGTGCTTTGGTGACCGCGCCCAGATTATTGTTAATGGACGAACCGTTCGGGGCTTTGGATGAGATCACCAGAGATAACCTCAACGTCGAATTACTGCGGATCTGGAAGGAAACCGGGACCACAATTATCTTTGTCACCCATTCCATTGCCGAAGCTGCGTTCTTAGGTCAAAAAGTTTTGATGCTGGAAGCTAATCCAGGTCGAGTTCGTGAATATCTCGACGTTACCCTGCCGTATCCGCGTAACCTGCATGACCGGGACACGCCGGAATTTGTGGCGATCGCCGCGCATTTGCGCCAACAGCTGGAGAGCTGCTGATGGTTGTTTCAGATAAACCTGGCGCGGCCTCTCTCGACGCGAAACCTGTTGCGGGCGCGGGGAATATTGCGATTGCCTGGATTGGCGATCGAATTCTTCCGATCTCCGGCGGGGTTAGTTTGCTGGTCTTGTGGCAATTAATTATCTGGATATTCGAAGTCCGCTCCTTTATTGCTCCTAGCCCGTTGGATGTGATTGCCGCTTTTCGTGAGGACTGGGGAATTTTGTGGAGCAATTTTTGGCCAACCCTGATGGAGGCTGTTACCGGATTTTTCTTCGGCAATCTGGTCGCTATATTGATGGCCGTCGCATTTGTCCATAACAAGACGGTTGAAAGAGCTTATTTCCCCACCGCCGTCTTTATCAACACCATACCAATTGTGGCGATTGCGCCAATCTTGGTGCTGATCTTCGGCAATGGTTATACGCCCAAAGTGATGATTGCCGGTTTGATCTGTTTCTTTCCGACTTTGGTTAACATGGTCCGTGGTCTGCAGGCGGTCAGCCCGGCTTCTCTCGACTTGATGCGCGTACTCTCCGCTAGCAAATCAGAAATTTTCTGGAAACTGCGGATCAAAAGTTCATTACCGTTCCTGTTTGCGGCCTTGCGGATCGCATCAACCACTTGCGTTATCGGCGCTATTGTTGGCGAGTGGATTGGCTCTGATTTTGGACTTGGCGCCTTGATTATCGATGCAACTTACAATTTTCGGGCACCCCAGCTTTACGCCACGGTTTTTATGGCGGCGGGTTTGGCGGTTTCCCTGTTCGGATTGACAGCTTTTGTTGAACGCCAGGTCATTCGCTGGAATCCCGGCCAGACACACTAAACAAGACAATTTCAGGAGTTCAATATGAACGACCAAATTACAGTTCAAGAAGCGGCCCGTGACGTGCCCATCATCGGTAAAACAGATGTCGTCGTAGTTGGTGGCGGTCCCGCCGGCATCGGCGCCGCGGTTTCAGCCGCGCGCAATGGCGCCAGTGTCACGGTTCTGGAACGGTACCCCCATCTGGGCGGCATGGCTTCGGGCGGCATGGTCCTAGTCCTTGACGACATGATCAATGGCAATGAGATCACCGTCACCGGTATTATGAAAGAATATATCGAACGGATGGAACGGATTGGCTGCGCGGTAACGCCGCCGGTGGAAGACCGCCTAACCAGTGAAGCAATGTGGCAGAAATGGTCGCGTTGGGGCGTACATGATTTTCATCAACCGACGAAGCCGCAACCCATTGTCTATGCCACGGCGTTCGATCCCGATGGTTGGAAGCGGGTCGCCAATGATTTGATGGTCGAGAACAAGATTAACCTTAGACTTCATAGCTGGTTCTCGCAGTCCATCGTCGAAGATGGCCGCGCCAAAGGCGTGATATGCGAAACCAAACGCGGCCGACAAGCCATTCTTGGCGATGTCATTATCGATGCCTCTGGCGATTTGGACGTTGCCATCAATGCCGGGGCAAATTTTGTGGAAGGCGCCTATATCGTCACCACGGTCTTTCGGTTGGCCGATGTCGATACCGACAAGGCTGAGGCTTTTCAATATGAGCAACCGGCGGAATTCAAGAAAATCGACCGCCAGGCACGCCGTATTATTGGCGGATCATGGGATTATTGGTGGTTGAAGACCCCACGTCCCGGCATCGTCTGGTGTAACTGCCCACATATGACGGGCTATGACGGAATCTCACCGGAGCATTTGACGGCGGCCGAATTCGATGGTCGGGAAAGGATGCTGAACCTGGTCCAATTTGCCAATGAGAATATACCGGGTTTCGAAAATGCCTATTTGCTGGATACCGCTGAACAAATCGGGGTGCGCCAAACCCGAATGCTGGAAGGCGAATATGTCGTCACCAAGGACGATGTCATCAGCCGGCGTCACTTTGGCGATACGGTTTGCCGCGGACGCGATTATTACACGCCTTATCGGGCGTTGCTTCCCAAAGGGGTAGACCAGTTGCTGGTTGCAGGCAGGCATTATTCTGCCGAACCGGAAGCGCAAAAAATGTCACGCGAAATCCCGCCGTGCATGGCTCAAGGCGAAGCGACCGGGATCGCGGCAGCACTGGCGTTAAACGGCAATATCGATGTCCGGGATGTCGACCCCATCGCCATTCAGAAACAAATGCGCATTCAAGGTGCGGATCCAGGCGACGTGCCGTCGGCAAATGCCAGCGTGCCCAAAGCTGCGGCCGAATAGTTCAAAATACAGTTTGGAAGAAGTAACAAATATGACAACAAATCTACCTCTTGACGGCATCAAAGTGCTTGATTTTACGCAAGTCATGCTGGGCCCATGCGCGACCCAGATGTTGGCGGATCTTGGCGCCGATGTGATCAAAATCGAACGCCCGAAATTTGGCGATCTGTCTCGATCTTCAATTGAACATGACTATAACGACGGCGATAACCCGGTTTATTGTAGCCTCAATCGCAACAAGCGCAGCATTACCATCGATGTCCGCAAGCCTGAAGGACAGGCAATCGTGCATGAGCTGGCAAAAACCGCAGACGTTGTCGTCAACAATTTCCGCCCCGGCGTGATGGACCGCAACAATATCGGCTATGAAGCGCTGAATAAAATAAATCCCGGTATTATTTACGGTTTCGGCACCGGTTTTGGGTCTTCCGGACCTTATCAGCACAAAGGCGGTCAGGATGTCTTGGCGCAGGCGATGACAGGAACGATGGCCCGCAAGGCTGATCCCGGTCACCCGTTGGCGATCTACCCAACCGCGCTTTGCGATTATTCCGCCGGCATGCATCTGGTCCAAGGCGTTATGGCGGCTTTGCTTCAGCGCCACAAAACCGGTCGCGGCCAACAGGTCGAAGTGTCTTTGTATGATTCTATGATTGCGATGCAGATGCAGGAAGCGGCGACACATATGTATTCGGGTTTCGATTTGAACTGGGCCGCCATGCCGCTTAGCGGGGCTTTCGATACCACCGACGGTGCTTTGGTTCTGATTGGTGCGTTCAAGATGAACCCATTGCAAGATATCTGTAACGCCTTGGGTATCGACGATTTGTCATCCGACTATCCGGACTTGGAAACGCAACGTGCCAATCGGGAGTTTCTGCAGTCGGTATTTGTTGAGAATTTTGCCAAAAATACGACCGAGTACTGGATCGGCAAATTGGAAGAACAGGATCTCTTGTGCGCGCAGATCAAAGACCTGCCGGCTGCGTTAGAAGACCCGCAGACGATCCACAATGAAATGATTACCGAAGTGGATTATGTAAATGGCCGCAAGATGAAACTTGTGGCTTCACCCATCCACATGTCCGATGCGCCTTTTGCGGTTCGCCTGGCGCCCCCTCTGCTTGGTCAGCAGACCGACGAAATATTGGCGGAAGCAGGCTACGACCAGGCGCGGATTGCCGAACTAAGATCAGAGGGGCTGGTCGGATGACCGTTCATTTTGAAGTCGATGATCACGTCGCCACGGTGACGATTGACCGGCCGGAAGTTTTGAACGCGGTCGACCAGGCGACCGAAGCAGAAATGCAGCGGATTTGGAAAGAAATTGAAGGACGCGCGGATGTTTGGTGCGTCGTTCTAACCGGAACCGGCGAAAGATGTTTTAGCTCCGGCGCCGACGTTCAGGAGGCAGTGGACAGCGGCCGCAGTGGGCTGGAATATTGGTCAATGGCGCGGGAAGGCGGCTTCGGCGGTATTGCCACGCGGCTAACCCTAAATGTTCCGGTCATCGCGCGTGTCAATGGCAGTGCCTTTGGCGGCGGTTTCGAAATGGTTCTTGGCGCCGACATCGTCGTTGCCGCAGACCACGTCAAATTCGGTCTCACGGAACCACGCCTGGGGTTTCTCCCTCTCGACGGCGGCATGGTCATGTTGCCGCGCCTGATCCCCACCAAATTGGCGATGGGCGTGTTGCTGACGGGACGGCGGGTCCCGGCCGATGAAATGGCAAGTTTTGGTTTAATCAATGAGGTCGTCCCAAAAGCAGAGCTGGACGAGGCCGTAAATCGTTGGGTCGAACAGATCAAACTTTGCTCGCCGCGCTCCATCCGCGCCATCAAACAAGTCGTCCGCAATACCGGCCATTTGGCCCCCCACGAAGCCATGGCCCAACGCCTGCCGGCCTTGATAGAATCCCTGAACGGACCTGATGGCCGGGAAGGCAGCCAGGCGTTCGCGGAAAAACGCAAACCTAATTGGCCGGCCTAGGGATTATAACATGGCCTATGTCATTACCTCGCTTTGTATTGATGTCAAAGACGCTGGTTGCGTGCCGGCCTGTCCGGTCGATTGCATCTACGAAGGCGGTCGGATGATGTATATCCACCAGGAAGAGTGCATCGGCTGCGGGCTTTGCGAAAGTATCTGTCCGGTCGGCGCGATCTGGGAGGATGAAGAATTATTCGACGAGGACAAACCCTATATTCAAGTCAATAACGAATATTTCGAAGATCAGGTAACCGGTCTGGGCAGCCCGCAGGGCGCGAAAGCACTTGGCGCGTCAGATCTCGATCACCCCGTGGTGGGATGTCACCCAGCGCAAAAACTCAATCAAAAAGGCGACGGGGTCGAGCCCGCTTAGACTATCAGCTTGCATTAGGGTTCGGTATAGTCAGATCATGCATGCGCCGGTCCTCAAATATTTTATTGCCGTCACGGAAAGCGGTTCTATCCGCAAAGCCGCGAGGATGCTCAATGTCGCCTCTTCTGCGGTCAATCGGCAAATTCTCAAATTGGAAGATGAACTTGGCGTCTTGTTGTTTGAACGCGTACCTGGCGGGGTGCAGCTTACGGCTGCTGGGTTGATCCTGAAAGTTCATATTCAGGAGACGCTTCTGGAATATGAACGAGTGCAAGCAGAAATCGATGATCTAAAGGGTCTGCGGACCGGGATCGTACGGATCGCGGCGCTTGGCAGCCTGATGGTCGATTTTATGCCCGAAGCCGTCCGCGCTTTCAACGATGAGTTTGACAGTATCAAATTTGAGATCCTGGAACTTGGTCCGGAAGAATCCGTTGAGGAAGTTGTCTCAGGTCGCGTGGATATTGCTCTGACCTTCACCCATGCCTTGGAACGGCCGGTCCGAGTTGTCGCAGAGCGGGAAACACCGATCGGTGCGGTGGTCGCGGCTGGACACCCGCTGGCGCGAAAAAAAGCTATCGAGTTGGCAGACTGTGACGGATATCCTTTGTTATTACACCAGGTCCAATTGCCGGAGGGGCCAACTTCGCGCGCCGCGTTTGCAGCGGCCGGGTTTTCACCGGAGCCGTTATTAATTTCTAATTCCTTGGCGATGACTAAAGAAATGCTGAACGCAAACAAAGGGATCGCGTTTTTCACGCGCATTGCCTTCCGCCATGAAATTGCCAGTGGAGAGTTGGTTCATATCCCGTTCATTGATGATCGCAGTTTTGGGCTGAAAATCGGCATCATCGTCGCCGAAGGCCGCCGCCTCAGTCCCGCCGCGTTGAGAATGATAATGCATCTGGAAACTTCGCTAGAGCATATTTAATACGCATCCATAATCGGTAAATATGTATGCGCTCAAACGTGGGTGTGGCGCCTCCTGAGCCTTCCGGTTCTTCTGCCCGTCGAGATATCCGAAGCGGGGAATACCGTTGGTTATACGAATGCGTCACAACTGACGCTAAGATGAACTGGGTAATTAGTTATCGTTTCGTATCGAGAAAAGCACCGCAAAGAGCACGACCGAACCGCCAAGAAATGTCGCGATGTTTGGAATTTCTGTAAACAATATGAATGCGAAAATCGGAGCAAGAGGGGTTTCCAAGGTACTCAAAAGAGCGGTCTGGCCAGATGGAACCCGCTTAGCACCTTCTGCTAAGGTAACTGATGCAATGGCGAATAACAGTCCAAATGCTGCAAGGACATAGACTTCTGCGGGCTCGACATCAAACGGCTTACCAAATATCGCGGCAAAAGGTAGCAAAAGGACGGATGATAGCACCGCCGGGCCGGCCCCTGGAGTATCTGGATATTTCCGATAAATGACCATAATCAAGGCCATAGCAGTGGTCATCCACAAAGCCAATAAATCGCCGTAGAGGCTGATTTGACCAAGCGAACCCGAAACAATTATCGCAACACCCAAAAGCGCGCTAACACATCCCGCCATCGTCCTTGATGAAACTTTTTCTCCAATGACAAACCAAGCGAGTAGCGCTGCAATAAGTGGCGAAACCGCATAGATAAGTGAAACATTTGCAATGGTTGTGAGTTTAAACGACGGGATAAATGCGGCCGTACCCAATGCGCCTACCACTGCAATCGCCAATCCACTATAACCCATGCCAGAAAAATTCTGTCGTAATGTTCCTCTGTTTATTGTCCAGACCGTTGTGAAAGCAGCGGCAAAAAAGCCTCTCCAAAAAATTACCTCCCACGACCCGGCTTCAACGCCTTTGGTGAACAGACCTGCCGTGCTGAATGTTATCGCCGAAATCACCAAAAGAAAGGCACCGATGTAATATTCAGATTGAGTATTTTTGTTCATGCCGGATTTAATACTGGTTGATTGTACAGTTTTCTTGTCTGTCGGAAGCTACAGCCGAGATTGGGAAGTTCATAATAGAGGTTCATGGAGTTCTCCATCCGGTTCCGCGTGAATCGATCGCCGACATGCCCATGACATAGATATTTTTGATCTGTGTAGCAGCTTGTGCCGCCCCAGCGTATGTGCAATTCGGCTTTGAATTACACAAAAGATATGCATATCTACGGCCTTCAACAAACGAGAAGATCTAGGCTTTTATGTTAGAAAAATTGAGGTATAGAAAATGGCTCGACGGCTTCCACCCCTGAAGGCTCTCAGAGCTTTCGAAACGGCCGGCCGGCATCTAAGCTTCACCAAGGCGGCCGCCGAACTGAACGTCACGCCGGCCGCGATCAGCCACCAGGTCAAGGCGCTCGAGGAGCTGCTCGAAGTACCCCTGTTCCGCCGCATGACCCGGGCGCTGCGCCTTACAGATGCCGGCCAAGCGGCCCTGCCGACGCTCAGCCAGGGCTTCGACAAGCTGACCCTAGGTGTCGAGCAGATGCGCGCTCACTGCGAAAGCGGGCTGTTGACCATCAGTGTCAGCCCCTCGTTCGGTGCCATGTGGCTGGTGCCCCGGCTTGAGCGTTTCCGCAGCCGGCACCCGGACATAGAGATTCGCATCGACGGCACCGATCGTCTGGTCGACCTGGGGCGCGACGACGCCGACGTGGCGGTACGCTACGGGCCCGGCGGCTACAATGGGGTGCGGCTCGACTACCTGTTCAGCCAGCTTAACACGCCGGTCTGCAGCCCGGATCTCTTGCGTGGCGAGCACCCCTTGGGCCAACCCAACGATCTGCGGCACCACACCTTGCTGCATGTCGATTGGAAAGACGCCGAGGCGAGTTGGCGTATGTGGCTTCTGGCGGCTGGCTTACCCGACATCGACCCGACCCGCGGGCCACATTTCACTATGGAGAACATGGCGGTGCAGGCCGCGCTTGACGGCCATGGTGTGGCTTTGATCGGCGACATCCTGGTGGCCGACGACCTTGCCGCCGGCCGCCTCGTGCGTCCTTTCGACCCAAGCCTCAGTACGCCGCTCACGTTTTCGTACTATCTGCTGAGTACGAAAAACAGCGTCGAGCAACCCAAGGTCACGGCCTTTCGCGACTGGCTGCTCGAGGAGGCGCGCGCCTCGCGTCCGGAGGCTTGCGAGGAGCCTTGAGATCGGGCGGTTCCACTCTTATGGCCGAGACCTGGGATACTAAAGTGCCCTATCTACCGGGTTTCACTGCCAGCGACCGGCGGCGATATGACTTCGCCCGATAGAACGAACTGCGCTTCACAATTCGTGAGAGCAATTGCAAAGGCAAATGTTTCCCGTGAAACAATCCAAAACATTAAATAAGAAATCCGCTTTTCCACAGAACGCCGGATCAACAATTCGATCTCAGCAGAAAACGCGTAAACTCTTTCTAGCCAATCACCTGTTATTAGGGCCAATTGTGGCGAAATATGCCAAGCGCAAAGGACCTTTGTTATTGAGAAAGGTAGGAATTGTGCCGCCTGCACGCTACTCGGAAAAGCGATGAATTAATTAACAATGTCAAACGGCAATTGCCCCCGACTGCTAAGGCTTAAGAAGAAAAACGCGCGAATAAGTCCAGAACCGAGGTAATTCAACCCAGCGGGACTAAAAACTTACGATATCAATATTGATGGTGCCGGCTGCAGGAGTCGAACCCGCGACCTACTGATTACAAATCAGTTGCTCTACCAACTGAGCTAAGCCGGCATCTGGCTGCTGCGGCGCATACCTATCCTAAAATGAACGATCCGCAAAGCGATAATTAGCTTTTGCGCAGGGCAAACAAGCTGATCGCCGCGGCATTGGAAACATTCAGGCTTTCAACCTTGTTGGAAATCGGCAGTCGAACCAGTTGATCACAGTTTTCAGCAGTTAGGCGGCGCAATCCCTTGCCCTCGGCGCCGAGCACCAGGGCGCGGCGACTGTCGGATTTTGCCGTGGTAATGTCGTCCGTGGCATTGCCATCGAGACCGATACGCCAGAAACCGGCCGCCGCCAAGGTCTCCAGGGCGCGGGCCAAATTAGTCACGAGGATCAGAGGCAGGGCTTCCAGGGCGCCCGATGCCGCTTTCGCCAGCGTGCCGCTTTCCGGCGGTGCGTTACGTTCGGTCATCACCACTGCGGTTGCCTCAAAGGCGGCGGCGCTGCGTAGAATTGCCCCAACGTTGCGCGGGTCTGTCACCTGATCCAATACGAGGATCGTGATGCCTGGTTGATCAGCATGCAGCGCCAACAATGTTTCCAACCTGGGTTGTTGCAGGGCTGTGACTTGACAGGCGATCCCTTGATGCACCGCACCACGCGGCAGCAGACGGTCAAGTTCGCTACGGGGGGTTTGTTCCACTTGCACCGGCTTATCGCGTCGGCTTTGGTCGACCTCGGTTTGTTCGGCGGCGATCAGAATGCGGCGCACGTCCCGTCTGGGATTGGCCAGGGCGGCGCTGACGGCATGATGGCCGAACAGCCAAATGGTCCCGGCCTCGGTCATGGAAGTGCGACCCAAACGACCTTTTGATTTGGTAACCGTTTCAAATTTCGGTTTGCGCGCCGATGACCGATTTGGCGCCCTCGTCGTGGCCCGTGTCGTCGATTTTGTCGATTTGGCCGATGATTGAGATTGTGATCGGGCGTCGCCACGACCTTGTGACCGCTTTTTATGGCGATTTTCGACGTTTCGATCAGTTGTATGCTTGCGCTTTGTCATCACCCGGCATATATTCCGTTACATAATTCATCAAATTGCATCGCTCGACGGGAAAATACTTCTGGTCGGACGGTGCTGTTTACGTTGGGCCCTAAGATCATTTGTGTTAATTCAGTTTATTTTGAACCTTAGTCGTAAGCTCGGCAATAATTTTGTTGATGGTTATTATGGAATTTGAAGCGACTCAAGAAAATTCGGAATAAGTCTGCGGGAATAAGTCTTTAGGTGCCGATTTCATATTTCCGTTTGACAAATAGAAGGGAAGTTCGTAAGAGCGCGCGTGCGGCGGCAAACTCAGCAAAATTGGAGGAGTGCCCGAGTGGCTAAAGGGGACGGGCTGTAAACCCGTTGGCTATGCCTACGTTGGTTCGAATCCAACCTCCTCCACCATTTGAATTTGTCATGTTGTGGGTTTTTGGAGACGAAGTGCAGGGTTGCTAACGACAACACAAGAAAGCTGATAGAGGATCAAGTTTGTTTAACAAAATCATTAGCTTAGATAGTGTTTAGTAACAGTATATTTGGCTTGCGGGTGTAGCTCAAAGGTAGAGCCCCAGCCTTCCAAGCTGGTGGTGTGGGTTCGATTCCCATCACCCGCTCCAGCCGTAGAGTTACGACCGAGATTTCTCGGTGGATCGGTGAAAGACCGGTGTGAAATTTGAACCGAATGGGTTGATCGCATAATTCAAATGCGAATCAGCCTGGAACCATGGTTAGCGTCGTAGGGAAAAGATAAGATGGCGAAAGAGAAGTTTGAGCGGACGAAGCCGCATTGCAATGTTGGGACGATTGGTCACGTTGATCATGGCAAGACGACGTTGACGGCAGCGATCACGAAGGTTTTGGCGGAAAGTGGCGGGGCTGAGTTTTCGGCTTACGACGAGATTGACAAGGCGCCGGAAGAGAAGGCGCGTGGGATCACGATTTCGACGGCGCATGTTGAGTATGAGACAGAGAACCGTCACTACGCCCATGTCGATTGCCCGGGTCACGCGGATTATGTGAAGAACATGATCACCGGGGCGGCCCAGATGGATGGGGCGATTTTGGTGGTTTCGGCGGCTGACGGCCCGATGCCACAAACCCGCGAGCACATTTTGTTGGCACGTCAGGTCGGGGTGCCGGCATTGGTTGTGTATATGAACAAGTGCGACATGGTCGACGATGAGGAATTGTTGGAGCTGGTTGAGCTGGAAGTTCGCGAGTTGCTGTCGATTTATGAGTTTCCGGGCGACGACATTCCAGTTGTGAAAGGTTCGGCCCTGGCCGGGCTGGAAGGCGGCGACGAAGCTTTGGGTAAGAATTCTATTCTGGAGCTGATGGCGGCGGTGGATGAATATATCCCGCAGCCGGAGCGTCCGAAGGACATGCCGTTCCTGATGCCGATTGAGGATGTGTTCTCGATTTCGGGTCGTGGCACGGTGGTCACGGGCCGGGTTGAGCGCGGCATTGTGAAGGTTGGCGAAGAGATTGAGATCATCGGCATCAAGGAAACCTCGAAGACCACGTGTACCGGTGTTGAGATGTTCCGCAAGCTTTTGGATCAAGGTGAGGCGGGCGACAATATCGGCGTTCTGCTGCGTGGTGTTGGCCGTGAGGATGTTGAGCGCGGCCAGGTCTTGGCCCATCCGGGTTCGATCACGCCACATACCAAGTTCAAGGCGGAAGCTTACATCTTGACCAAGGAAGAGGGTGGCCGTCACACGCCGTTCTTCACCAATTATCGGCCGCAATTCTATTTCCGGACGACGGACGTGACGGGTGTTGTGGCCCTGCCGGATGGCACCGAGATGGTGATGCCGGGGGACAATATCTCGATGGATGTCGAGCTGATTGCACCGATTGCGATGGATGAAGGATTGCGCTTTGCGATCCGCGAAGGCGGCCGCACCGTCGGCGCCGGCGTCGTCGCTTCAATCACTGAGTAAGAAATGTTCGCGTCGGGTTCGACGGGAAATTCAAAGGAAGATAAAGGCGGGTTGGCGTTGAAAATTCGACTAAAACCAGCCATTTCATGGCACATAGGAGTGTAGCTCAATTGGTAGAGCACCGGTCTCCAAAACCGGGGGCTGTGGGTTCGAGTCCCTCCGCTCCTGCCACGAAACCAGAACGAACACGACCAGAATGAACACGAATTGAATATCGCACTAAATCCGAAATGGTTCGGATCGAAATTTGAACAAACGCTGAAAGCATTGGGTAAATGGCGAAAACTTCACCAGCTGATTTTGTAAGACAAGTTAGGCAGGAAACCGCGAAGGTAACTTGGCCGACGCGAAAAGAAACTGGCGTCGCAACCGCCATGGTTTTCGTCTTGTCGACGATGGCCGCCATCTTTTTTCTGCTGGTCGACCAGGTTATTGGTTGGGGTATCGGCGAAATCTTGCAGTTTGGGAGTTAAGGCGTGAGCGCTAAGTGGTACATCGTCCACGCTTATTCTGGTTTCGAGAAAAAAGTCTCGCAATCGATCAAGGAACAGGCGGAACTAAGTGGCCTTGACGAGGTCGAAGAAGTCTTGGTGCCGACGGAAGAAGTCGTGCAAATGCGCCGCGGGCAAAAGATCAACAGCGAACGCAAGTTCTTTCCGGGTTATGTCCTGGTCAAGATGGACCTCTCCGACGAGGCTTATCACATGATCAAAAATACTCCGAAAGTGGCTGGGTTTTTGGGTACCGGCGGCAGACCGTCGCCGATTACCCAACGCGAAGCCGACCGGATCATGCGGCAGGTACAAGAAGGTGTCGATCGGCCGAAACCGTCGATCACATTCGAAGTCGGCGAACAGGTTAAGGTTTGCGATGGTCCGTTCAACAGCTTCAACGGTTTGGTCGAGGAAGTTGATGAAGAGCGGGCGCGTTTGAAGGTTGCAGTCTCGATCTTTGGCCGGGCAACGCCGGTTGAGTTGGAATACGGGCAAGTTGAGAAATTGTAAATCTGAGTATCGACGTCGGTTGGATTAAACTCCTGACGTCAAATTAAGGTGTGGGAGGTCAAGCCATGATCGCACCACGCCACCCTGAAACCCGGCGGGAACTGTTCCGTCAAACTTTGAGTTAGGGAAGATAAATGGCAAAAAAGATTGACGGCTATATCAAGCTGCACATCCCGGCCGGCCAAGCCAACCCGTCCCCACCAGTGGGTCCGGCATTAGGTCAGCGCGGCGTGAATATTATGGAATTTTGCAAGGCTTTCAACGCTGCTACGCAAGAGAAAGAACCGGGTATGCCAATTCCGGTTTCAATCACGGTGTTTGCCGACAAGAGTTTTACGTTTGTCACGAAAACACCACCGGCCTCCTATTTCATTCGCAAAGCCTTGAACCTTTCGAAAGGGTCGGAGGCACCGGGCCGGGAAAGTGCCGGCACGATTACCCTGGCGCAATGCCGGGATATTGCGGAACTGAAAATGGAAGACCTCAATGCCAACGACCTTGATGCCGGCGCGCAAATGATTGCCGGCTCTGCACGGTCCATGGGCATAGCGGTGGAAGGATAAGCAGATGGCGAAACAAGGTAAAAGAATGGCCGCTGCGATTGACGGTCTTGATCCCGAGGCGATGCATGTTGTTGACGATGCGGTAAAAATGGTCAAGGAACGGGCGAAAGCCAAGTTTGATGAAACCGTTGAAATCTCCATGCGTCTGAATATTGACGTGCGTCATGCCGACCAACAGGTACGTGGTACCGTTCAACTGCCGAGTGGCACCGGTAAAAATGTTCGTGTTGCTGTATTTGCGCGCGATGCCAAAGCCGATGAAGCCAAAGAAGCCGGCGCCGATATCGTTGGCGCCGAGGATTTGGCGGAAGCGATCCAGAAAGGTGAGATGAACTTTGATCGTTGCATCGCCACACCGGACATGATGGCGGTGGTTGGCCGGTTGGGTAAAGTGCTGGGCCCGCGCGGTCTGATGCCGAACCCGAAACTTGGGACTGTCACCCAGGATGTCGCGGCGGCGGTTAAATCGCAAAAGGGCGGTGCCGTGGAATTCCGGGCCGAAAAAGCCGGGATCATTCATGCCGGTGTTGGCAAAGCTAGTTTCGGTCAAACCGATCTTGCCGCCAATGTGTCGAGTTTCATATCCGCCGTGTTGAAAGCGAAACCGAGCGGCGCCAAAGGTACCTATGTCAAAGGTATTTCACTGAGCTCAACTATGGGACCCGGCGTCAAAATCGACCCGGCAACATTGAGCTCGCAAACGTAATCCAGTTTCGTTCCCGGCTTGCTGGCTGGGAATGAGATCGGGAAATCGAGGCAGACCGAATTCGGTTCGGCGAGCAGAGGTTTTCCAACCTGTCCGAGACTGCAGGCACCAAAGCGGCGCGTAAGCATCGTGGCGGTCTAAGGGAGTTCCCACCTGTATAGACGGCGTAGGCCGAAACGGTCGAGAAGCTTGTTATTTGTTAACCAGCTATCGCGATTGCTTCGAACGAACCCGGGGCAGGGTCACCTGATCAAGGATCATGTGGTCCTTGATCGTAACTTGAACCGATCGATCGGTAGTGTCTTGAGTTGACCGATTGATCAATCTACGGAGGCAGTAAAGTGGACCGTACGCAAAAGCGTGAAGTCGTAGCCGAACTGCACGAGGTATTTAACGATACCGCTAGTGTAGTCGTTACACACTATAGCGGCCTCAATGTTGCTGAGATCACCGATCTTCGCAGGCAGATGAGGAGCGCGGGTGCGACTTTCCGGGTCACGAAGAACCGGCTGACGAAGCTAGCTCTTGATGGAACTCCGTATGGCCCCTTGGAAGAACTGTTCACCGGACCGACAGCCATCGCATTTGCCGATGATCCTGTTAGTGCGGCGAAAGTTGCCGTCAATTTTGCCAAAAAGAACGACAAGTTAGTTGTTCTTGGCGGTGCGATGGGTGACACGGTTCTTGATGCAAGTGGCGTGGAAGCTCTTGCCAAATTACCGTCGCTCGATGAGTTGCGCGGTAAAATGGTCGGCCTTCTGCAGGCGCCGGCAACAAAAGTTGCTGGTGTGGTGCAGGCACCGGCTGCCCAATTGGCGCGGGTGTTTTCCGCATATGGTTCCAAAGAAGAAGCGGCTTAGTCCCGTAATCGTTGCCTAGGGTTTGAAATAGGAGCTTAAAATGGCTGATCTAGAGAAAATTGCTGAAGACCTGTCCAGCTTGACCGTTATCGAAGCGGCTGAACTGGCAACAATGTTAGAAGAAAAGTGGGGCGTATCCGCCGCCGCGCCGGTGGCTATTGCAGCTGTTGCTGGTGCTGGTGGGGGCGATGCCGCCGAAGCCGAGGAGAAGGTCGAATTTGACGTCGTTCTGGCTTCATTTGGTGAGAAGAAAATCAATGTCATCAAAGAAGTTCGTGCAATCACCGGTCTTGGTCTGAAAGAAGCCAAAGACCTGGTCGAAAGTGCGCCGAAGGAAATTAAAGAAGGTGTCGCCAAAGACGAAGCTGAGAAGATTAAAGAGCAGCTCGAAAGTGCCGGCGCCACTGTCGAAATTAAATAACTCGACGTTGGTTATTGTGGGCGGGTGCCAATGCACTCGCCCACAACATCAAAAATTTGCGATGTGTATTTTGAGTGAAAAATTCTAAATGTCTGTAATTACAATTATTTGTTTGTGAATTTTGAATTGAAATTTTATCGGGTTCAGGACAAGCCGCGGCGCGCGAGCCTTGTCCATTCGGCGTTTCTAGAATGTCGAGGACTCACAAGAGACGAATTAACTTGAGCGCTAGAACGAGGAAACAAACATGACGCTGTCGTTCACTGGTCGTAAACGTATCCGCAGGCAGTTTGGGCAAATTCCTGAAGTTACCAGGATGCCCAATCTGATCGAAGTGCAAAAAACTTCATACGATCAATTTCTGCAAACAGGTATCGAAGCGGATGACCGCACCGATTCCGGTCTGCATGGGGTTTTTCAGTCCGTTTTTCCGATAAAAGACTTTTCAGAATCGGCGGAACTGTATTACGTCAAATACGAGCTCGAAGCACCAAAATATGATGTTGAAGAGTGCCAACAGCGCGGCATGACTTATGCTGCACCGTTGAAAGTAACCTTGCGTTTGTTTGTTTTTGAGGTTGATGAGGAGACCGGCGCAAAATCGGTTCTCGATATCAAGGATCAGGACGTCTATATGGGCGACATGCCCCTGATGACCCAAAACGGTACTTTTGTCGTCAATGGGACCGAGCGGGTGATTGTCTCGCAAATGCATCGCTCACCGGGGGTGTTCTTCGATCACGACAAGGGCAAGACCCATTCATCCGGTAAGTTCCTGTTCGCAGCACGGATTATCCCTTATCGCGGTTCCTGGCTCGACTTCGAGTTTGACGCCAAGGATATCGTCTTTGTGCGTATTGACCGTCGCCGGAAATTGCCGGTCACGACGCTGCTTTACGCCTTGGGTCTGACGGCGGAAGAAATTCTGGACGTCTTCTATCGCACCGTGACTTACACTTTCGACAAGCGAAAAAAAGGCTGGCGTGTACCATTCAATCCCGACCGTATGCGTGGCCTCAATGCGTCTAACGATTTGATCGATGCAAAATCCGGCAAGGCAATTGTCAGCGCTGGAACCAAAATCACACCTCGCCTGGCACGCAAACTGAGCGAGGACGGCGTCAAGGAATTGTTGGTCAGTGACGACGATATGTTACATCGCTATCTCGCGGTTGACATTATCGACGAAAAATCCGGCTTGGTACTGGGTGAAGCCGGCGATGCGCTGACAGAAGAATTGATTGCGGAATTGCGCGAAGGCGGAATCACCAAGGTTCCGACACTGGATATCGATCATGTTACTGTCGGTGCTTATATTCGCAATACTCTCGCAGTTGACAAAAGTGGCAGTCATGAACAAGCATTGATCGATATATATCGGGTCATGCGTCCAGGCGAGCCGCCGACCAAAGACACGGCGGAGGCACTTTTTAAGGGCTTGTTCTTCGATGGCGAGCGCTACGACCTATCATCAGTCGGCCGGGTCAAGCTGAATATGCGCCTGAGCCTGGAATGCGAAGACACAGTGCGGACATTGCGTTCAGAAGATATTCTGGAGGTGGTCAAAACTCTGGTCGGCTTGAAAGATGGCCGGGGCGAAGTTGACGATATTGATCACCTGGGTAACCGCCGGGTCCGTTCTGTCGGCGAACTTCTAGAAAATCAGTATCGCATCGGTCTGCTGCGGATGGAGCGGGCAATTCGCGAGCGAATGAGCTCGGTCGAAATCGACAGTGTGATGCCGCACGATCTAATCAACGCCAAGCCAGCCGCAGCGGCGGTGCGCGAGTTCTTCGGCTCCTCACAATTGAGCCAGTTTATGGATCAGACAAATCCGTTATCGGAAGTCACTCACAAACGGCGTCTTTCGGCTTTGGGCCCGGGTGGTTTGACCCGCGAGAGGGCCGGATTCGAAGTGCGTGATGTGCATCCAACCCACTATGGCCGAATTTGCCCGATCGAAACGCCGGAAGGGCCAAATATTGGTCTTATCAATTCACTCGCCACTTATGCGCGGGTCAACCAGTATGGCTTTATCGAAACCCCGTATCGGGTGGTCGAAAAAAGTACCGCGACCGGCGAGGTTGTTTATCTTTCCGCCATGGAAGAAGGTAAATACACCATTGCCCAGGCGAATGCCCTGGTCGATGAAAAAGGCAAGTTCCTTGATGAATTGGTGAGTTGCCGGGTGAGCGGGGAATTCATGATGGTGGCGCCTGCGTCTATCGAATACATGGATGTCTCGCCGAAGCAGCTGGTGTCCGTTGCGGCGTCGTTGATTCCATTCCTGGAAAACGACGATGCAAATCGTGCCTTGATGGGCTCGAACATGCAACGCCAAGCGGTACCATTGATCCGTGCGGAAGCGCCTTTGGTAGGCACAGGCATGGAAGAGGTTGTGGCCCGCGATTCCGGTGTCACCATCGTTGCAAAACGGTCCGGTGTGGTCGACCAGGTCGACGCTACCCGTATCGTCGTACGGGCAATAGATGAAGACGATCATTCGCAAAGCCCGATCGATATTTACAATCTGTTGAAGTTCCAACGTTCCAATCAAAACACCTCGATCAATCAACGTCCATTGGTGAAAGTGGGTGACTTGGTGCGTGAAAACGACATCATCGCAGATGGTCCTTCAACTGATTTGGGCGAACTGGCTTTGGGCCGCAATGTGCTTGTCGCCTTCATGCCGTGGATGGGGTATAACTTCGAAGATAGCATCTTGATCTCCGAACGGATCGTGAAAGACGATATCTTCACTTCGATCCATATCGAAGAATTCGAAGTGATGGCCCGAGATACTAAATTGGGCCCAGAGGAAATTACCCGCGATATTCCCAACGTAGGTGAGGAGGCACTGCGCAACCTCGACGAAGCCGGCATGGTTTATATCGGCGCTGAGGTTGATCCAGGTGATATCCTGGTTGGTAAAATCACCCCGAAAGGCGAAAGCCCGATGACGCCGGAAGAAAAGCTTCTGCGTGCCATCTTCGGTGAGAAAGCGAGCGACGTTCGTGACACCTCGTTGCGCTTGCCGCCGGGTGTTGCCGGCACTGTCGTGGAAGTTCGCGTCTTCTCCCGTCATGGGGTCGATAAAGACGAACGCGCGATGGCGATCGAGCGAGATGAGATTGAACATCTGGCGAAAGACCGCGACGACGAAATGGCGATTATCGAGCGGAACAATTATGACCGCTTGCGCGATTTCTTGATCAACAAGATCGCATCCGGTCCAGATCATCTGATTGCTTCGGAAACTAAAATCACCACGGCAACATTGGACGAAATTCCACGCGGTCAATGGTGGCAAATCAGTCTGAAAAATGAAAAAGCAATGTCCGACTTGGAACAATTGTCGCGGCAATTTGAAGATTCCAAAGACTCTTTGCAGAAGCGTTTTGAAGCCAAAGTTGAAAAACTACAACGTGGCGACGAATTGCTGCCTGGCGTGATGAAGATGGTCAAAGTCTTCGTTGCCGTGAAACGTAAATTACAACCAGGTGACAAGATGGCCGGTCGGCACGGCAACAAGGGTGTGATTTCGCGCATTCTACCGGTCGAGGACATGCCTTATCTGGATGACGGGACGCAGGTTGATATCGTCCTCAATCCTTTGGGCGTGCCGAGCCGGATGAATGTCGGTCAAATTTTGGAAACTCATCTTGGCTGGGCCGCGGCCGGTTTGGGCCGGCAAATCGGTGCCGTCGTCGACGAAGTCAAACGGGGTGCTTCAACCGAAAAACTTCGTTCCACGTTAAAGGGATTTTACCCGGCTGAGCAATTCGACGCTGTTGTGCCTGATTTGGATGACAAAGAAGTGCTTGAACTTAGTGAAAACCTACGCAATGGCGTACCAATGGCAACCCCGGTTTTCGATGGTGCCCATGAACCAGACATCGTCGATGTTTTAGAAGCGGCTGGCCTGCATAGCTCCGGTCAGTCGGTTCTGCACGACGGTCGGACCGGTGAGCAGTTCGATCGCAAAGTGACGGTTGGTTACATCTATATGTTGAAGCTGCATCACTTGGTCGACGACAAGATCCATGCCCGTTCTATCGGCCCCTACAGTCTTGTGACCCAGCAGCCATTGGGCGGTAAGGCGCAATTCGGTGGACAGCGTTTCGGTGAAATGGAGGTTTGGGCCTTACAAGCTTATGGCGCCGCTTACACCTTGCAGGAAATGTTGACGGTGAAATCAGACGATGTGGCCGGTCGGACCAAAGTCTATGAAGCAATAGTCCGTGGCGATGATTCATTCGAAGCAGGGATACCGGAATCTTTCAACGTCTTGGTGAAAGAGATGCGGTCACTTGGCTTGAATGTTGAGCTGTCGATGGAACAGCATTGATTTTATTGTCAGGCAAGAATTAACTTCTCGGCCAATTGGCCGTCAGGAAATCGACGAAGCGCTTACGCTTCAACCAAATCGGGAGATAAAGCCCATGAATGAGTTGATGAACATTTTCGGACCTGCCTCGAATACGGCAGCCAGCTTCGATAATATTCAAATTTCGATCGCCAGCCCGGATCGCATCCGGTCTTGGTCTTTCGGAGAAATCAAGAAGCCCGAAACCATCAACTACCGGACCTTCAAACCGGAACGTGACGGTCTGTTCTGTTCGCGTATTTTCGGTCCTATGAAGGACTATGAATGCCTTTGCGGTAAATATAAGCGGATGAAGTACAAAGGCATCGTCTGCGAAAAGTGCGGTGTTGAAGTAACTTTGTCGAAAGTCCGCCGGGAACGCATGGGTCATATCGAATTGGCCTCTCCGGTAGCACATATCTGGTTTCTGAAATCCCTGCCATCGCGGATTGGTTTGCTGATGGATATGACACTTCGGGATCTCGAGCGCGTGCTCTATTTCGAACATTATATCGTCGTCGAGCCAGGCCTAACGCCGCTTCGCCGTCTACAATTACTGACCGAAGACGAATATGTCGAAGCGCAAGACGAATATGGCGAAGACGAATTCACCGCCGGTATTGGTGCGGAGGCAGTGAAGGAACTACTAATGGTTCTCGATCTGGAGGAAATCCGCGACGAACTGCGGGTTGAACTGGCTGAGACCACGTCGGAAGTGAAACCGAAGAAGATCGCCAAGCGCTTGAAACTGATAGAAAGTTTCATTGAAAGCGGTAACAAGCCCGAATGGATGATCCTGGATGTAGTTCCGGTTATTCCGCCGGAACTTCGCCCCTTGGTGCCGTTGGACGGCGGTCGTTTTGCAACCTCTGACTTGAACGACCTTTATCGTCGCGTGATCAACCGGAATAACCGTTTGAAGCGTCTGATTGAACTTCGCGCGCCAGACATCATTGTTCGGAACGAAAAGCGGATGCTGCAGGAAGCGGTTGATGCATTATTCGATAATGGCCGACGCGGCCGGGTTATCACTGGCGCCAACAAGCGTCCGTTGAAGTCTTTGGCCGATATGCTGAAAGGGAAGCAGGGTCGCTTCCGGCAAAATCTACTTGGTAAACGGGTCGATTATTCCGGTCGTTCGGTGATCGTTGTGGGGCCGGAACTGAAGCTTCATCAATGTGGCTTGCCAAAGAAAATGGCGTTGGAGCTCTTTAAACCATTTATCTATTCCAAGCTTGAAGTCGACGGCTCGGCCGCGACTTTGAAAATGGCGAAAAAGCTTGTGGAAAAAGAACGCCCAGAAGTGTGGGACGTGCTCGAACAAGTCATTCGCGAGCATCCTGTTCTGTTGAACCGAGCCCCGACCCTGCACCGCTTAGGCATTCAGGCGTTCGAGCCGGTCTTGATTGAGGGTAAAGCCATTCAGCTACATCCTTTGGTCTGTGCCGCGTTCAACGCCGACTTTGACGGCGACCAAATGGCGGTTCACGTACCTTTAAGTCTGGAAGCGCAGCTGGAAGCGCGGGTGCTGATGATGTCGACGAACAACATTCTCAGCCCGGCCAACGGTAAACCGATCATCGTTCCCAGTCAGGACATTGTCCTCGGCATATATTATCTTTCGATCGGATCGGAGGAAGTGATTGCCGATGACCAAGTGTTGCCGACATTCCGCGATATTTCCGAGTTGGAACATGCGCTGGAAGAGAAGACCATTACGCTGCATAGCCCCATTCGTTCGCGCTATAACACGGTGAATGATGAGGGCGAACCGATCGTCAAAATTGTCACCAGTACACCGGGTCGGATGCTATTGGCGAATATTCTGCCGCGCCACCGTTTGGTGAGTTTCGATTTGGTCAATCGACTATTGACGAAGAAGGAAATCACCCAAATCTTGGATGAGGTTTACCGTCACTGCGGCCAGAAAGACACCGTTATCTTTGCTGATCAATTGATGGCGCTCGGTTTCCGCTATGCCTGTGGTGCCGGCATCTCCTTCGGTAAGGACGACATGGTTATTCCCGAAACCAAAGAAAAACTGGTCGGAGAAACCCAGGATCTGGTCAAAGAGTTTGAGCAGCAATACCAAGATGGCTTGATCACCCAAGGTGAAAAATACAACAAGGTCGTCGATGCCTGGGCCCAATGCACCGATAAGGTTGCAGATGAAATGATGGGTATTATTTCTTCTGAAGACCAAGGTGGCGATGTGAATTCGATCTGGATGATGGCGCATTCCGGTGCCCGTGGTTCCCCAGCGCAAATGAAACAGTTGGCCGGTATGCGCGGCCTAATGGCAAAACCGTCAGGCGAAATCATTGAAACGCCAATCATCGCGAATTTCAAAGAAGGCTTGTCCGTGCTGGAATACTTCAATTCCACCCACGGTGCCCGGAAGGGTTTGGCGGATACGGCATTGAAGACGGCAAACTCCGGTTATTTGACCCGTCGTCTGGTTGACGTATCGCAAGATTGCGTCATCGTCGAAGTAGATTGCGGAACCAATAATGGCTTAACCCTCAAGGAAGTGGTCGACGGTGGCGAGATTGTTTCAAGCCTGAGCGAGCGTATTCTGGGGCGGACGCCGGCTGTCGATATTGTCGATCCAATGGACGACAAAAAGGTGATTTTCCCAGGCGGAGAAATGGTCGACGAAGATGCCTCGATCATGATTGAAGAATCTGGCGTACAATCCGTTCTCGTCCGCTCGGTTTTGACCTGCGATACCAAACATGGCGTCTGTGGCAAATGTTATGGCCGCGACTTGGCCCGTGGCACCACAGTAAATATTGGTGAAGCGGTTGGTGTAATTGCCGCCCAGTCGATTGGCGAGCCCGGAACTCAGTTGACCATGCGGACTTTCCACATTGGTGGTACGGCTCAGGTGGCGGAGCAGTCCTCCATCGAAGCCGCCCATGATGGGGAAGTGAAGATCGAAAACCGCAATGTGGTGACCAACTCCACTGGACAGCTTATTGTCATGAGCCGTAATTGCGAGGTTTTGGTCTTTGATGATCATGGTCGCGAACGCGGTCGCCATCGGGTTCCATATGGCTCGCGCTTGCTTGTTGATAATGGCGATACGATTAAACGTGGCGACCGTGTCGGCACGTGGGATCCCTATACTCGACCGATCATCACTGAAAAAGATGGATTTGTCGCTTATCGTGATCTTGTTGATGGCGTCACCATGAAAGAAGTGGTCGATGAAGCGACCGGTCTTTCGAATAAAGTCGTGGTCGATTGGCGTTCGCAAGAACAGCTAAAGAAAGACGATCTGCGTCCACGAATTACCCTGCGCGACAAGAACGACGAAGTCGTCACGCTCTCGAACGACATGGAAGCACGTTACTTCCTGCCGCCGGACGCTGTTTTGTCGACTATCGATGGCGACGAAGTCCATGCCGGCGACGTCTTGGCTCGGCTGCCTGTTGAAAGCGCGAAAACACGGGACATCACCGGTGGTCTGCCACGGGTGGCTGAATTGTTCGAAGCGCGCCGGCCAAAGGACCATGCCGTCATTGCTGAGATCGACGGTACCGTCGAATATGGCCGCGACTACAAGACCAAACGCCGCATCATCCTGCATCCGGAAGGAGAAGGGGAGGAGCCGGTGGAACTGTTGGTGCCGAAGGGTCGTCACCTGATGGTCCAAGAAGGCGATTTCATTCGTCGCGGTGAAAACTTGCTGGATGGCAATCCTGCGCCGCATGATATTCTGAAAGTTATGGGCATGGAGGCGTTGGCCGCATACCTCGTTCACGAAATTCAGGACGTCTATCGTCTGCAAGGGGTGAAGATCAACGACAAACATATTGAAGTCATCGTGCGTCAAATGCTGCAAAAGGTTGAAATCACCAACGGCGGGGAAACAAGTCTTCTAATTGGTGAACAAGTCGACCGTATAGAATACGAGGAGATCAACGAAAAAGCAGCGGAAGAGGGTCGCAAGCTTGCGACCGGTAACCCAATCCTTTTGGGTATCACCAAAGCTTCCTTGCAAACCCGTTCGTTTATCTCGGCGGCGTCATTCCAGGAAACCACCCGGGTCCTGACAGAAGCAGCGGTGACCGGCAAAATCGATCGCTTGGTTGGGCTAAAAGAAAATGTCATCGTCGGTCGATTGATCCCGGCCGGGACGGGCGCTCGTCTTCGGACCTTGCGGGAAATTGCGCAAGATCGCGATCAGGAAATCCTGCAGGAACGGGAAAAGGCGCTCGCTATTGAATCAGCAGCGGAAGAAACTGCGGAATTGGCGGCCGGCGACGACTAAGATTCGAAATATTCAAAGCGGCGTCATGAATATTTCGTTGTGCGCTGCAACAACTTCTTCGCCGTCGGTTAAATATGACCGGCGGCGAATTTGCTAAATGAAACAATCGCGAACTTCTAGGAATGAGATTGAAATATTATTTCGCGAAACAACAAATCTTATTTCACTATGTTCAAGTGAAAAAAAACGTGTCTTAACCGAGTTTTCTGCGATTTTTCTGTTGACGTAACGGCACTGCAACAATAATATCCGCGCGACTTCAGGGCAGGTCGTAGGTGATTTTGTCAACGACTGCTTAGAGTTGCGTCGAATTGGAAGAATATTTAACTAAATCCGATTCGGTCGTTCAAGTCTGCCTAAACACTGTGCTGAGTTGTCAACGTTTATATAGCTTTGAATTCAAAGGAAAATCGGGTCGTACCCAATGGTTCGGGACGGCTGCGGTTAGGCCTTTATTCTTTTGTCAGGTCGTTGAAAAGCGGCGAACAAACAAGAAGGTGATGTATGCCGACGATTAACCAACTTATCCGCAAGCCACGGCGACAGCCACGCGGGCGGAACAAGGTACCGGCATTGCAGGCTTGTCCGCAACGACGAGGCGTCTGCACACGTGTTTATACCGTTACCCCGAAGAAGCCGAACTCAGCTCTTCGGAAGGTCGCGCGGGTGCGCTTGACCAACGGTTTTGAAGTCATCAGTTATATTCCTGGTGAGGGACATAACCTGCAGGAGCACTCTGTGGTTCTGATCCGTGGCGGTCGGGTCAAGGATTTACCGGGTGTTCGTTATCATATCATTCGTGGCCAATTGGACACGCAAGGTGTCAGCGATCGGCGTCAAAGGCGTTCGAAATACGGCGCCAAGCGACCGAAGTAAGAGGTACAGAGCTCATGTCACGGCGTCATCGCGCAGAAAAACGAGAAATTTTCCCAGATCCCAAATTTGGCGATCTGATTGTCACGAAGTTCATGAACAGCTTGATGGTTGACGGTAAGAAGTCGATTGCGGAAGGCATCGTCTATGGCGCTTTTGATCAAATCAAATCGAAAACCGGTCAGGATCCAATCACCGCTTTTCATGACGCCCTGGAAAATGTGAAACCGAATATCGAAGTGCGTTCCCGCCGGGTCGGCGGTGCCACTTATCAGGTGCCTGTGGAAGTTCGTTCCGAACGCAGCCAAGCCCTCGCCATTCGTTGGCTCATTGGCGCTGCCCGTGGTCGGTCCGAGAAAACCATGGTGGAACGCCTGTCAGGTGAGTTGTTGGACGCCGCGAGTAATCGCGGCGTTTCTGTTAAGAAACGAGAAGATTCGCACAAAATGGCGGAAGCCAACCGTGCCTTCTCTCATTACCGCTGGTAAGCCGAAGATTAGTTACAGGATAAGTTGATCATGGCACGCAGTACCCCGCTTAGAAAATATCGCAACATCGGTATCATGGCGCATATCGACGCCGGGAAAACCACGACGACAGAGCGTGTTCTTTATTATACCGGCCGTAGCCATAAAATAGGCGAAGTGCATGACGGTGCTGCAACCATGGACTGGATGGAGCAGGAGCAGGAGCGCGGTATTACCATTACTTCCGCAGCAACCACTTGTTTTTGGGACGATCACCGCATCAATATCATCGATACCCCTGGTCACGTCGATTTCACGATTGAAGTTGAGCGCTCTCTGCGCGTGCTTGACGGTGCTGTGGCGGTGTTCGATTCAGTTGCCGGTGTGGAGCCGCAATCTGAAACGGTGTGGCGGCAGGCTGACAAATACGGCGTACCACGGATTTGTTTTATCAATAAAATGGATCGCATCGGCGCTGATTTCTTCCGTTGCGTGGAGATGATTATTGATCGTCTTGGTGCGTCGCCGTTGATCGTGAATTTCCCCATTGGTGCGGAAAATAAACTGGCCGGTGTTGTTGATCTGATAACGATGAAGGCGATCGTTTGGAAAGACGAAAACCTGGGAGCAGAATTCGAAAGTTTGGATATTCCCGAAGACTTGCAAGAGCAGGCGGCGGAACTGCATACAACACTGGTCGAAACCGCGCTGGAACAAGACGATGACGCCTTGGAAGCCTATCTGGAAGGTACGGAGCCGAGCGTCGAAACGCTGAAGGCTTGTATCCGCAAGGGGACCATTGCTGGTGCGTTTGTTCCGGTCATTGGTGGTTCGGCCTTCAAGAACAAGGGCGTGCAACCACTATTGGATGCGGTCGTTGATTTTCTGCCGTCACCGCTCGATTTGGAAGCTGTGAAGGGTGTGAAACCGGATTCGGACAACGAAATGACCCGCGAATCCAGCGATGATGAGCCATTTGCGGCGCTGGCCTTTAAAGTTATGACCGATCCGTTTGTCGGCACCCTGACTTTCGGTCGGGTATATTCTGGCAAAATCGAAACCGGCACCCAGGTTGTGAACAGCGTCAAAGGCAAACGGGAACGCGTTGGTCGGATGTTGGAAATGCATGCCAATAGCCGCGAAGACATCAAAGAAGCGCGCGCCGGCGATATAATCGCTTTCTGTGGCCTCAAAGAAACCACAACCGGGGACACCCTTTGCGATCCAAGCAATCCTATTGTTTTGGAGCGCATGGAGTTTCCCGAGCCGGTAATTGAAGTCGCAGTCGAACCAAAAACCAAGGCTGATCAGGAAAAAATGGGTGTTGCCCTCAATCGTCTGGCCGCCGAAGACCCGTCTTTCCGGGTCACCACCGACTATGACAGTGGACAGACGATCATCAAGGGAATGGGCGAGTTGCACTTGGAAATTCTGGTTGATCGGATGAAGCGGGAGTTCAAGGTCGAAGCCAATGTTGGGGCACCTCAAGTGGCTTACCGTGAGGCGTTGACCCGCACGGCAGACGTTGACTACACCCATAAGAAACAAACCGGTGGTTCCGGTCAGTTCGCCCGGGTGAAGATGACAATCGAGCCGTTGCCGAAGGGTGAGACCGAAACCTTTATCAACAAAATCGTTGGCGGTAATATTCCGAAGGAATATATCCCGGGTGTTGAGAAGGGTATTGTCAGCGTTGCCGAAACCGGTGTGTTGGCTGGTTTCCCGCTAATCGATTACAAAGTGACCCTGGATGACGGCGCGTATCACGATGTGGATTCAAGCGTCATGGCGTTTGAGCTGGCTGGTCGTGCAGCTTTTCGTGAAGGCTCGCAAAAAGCTGGTATCGTGTTGATGGAACCGATCATGAAGGTTGAGGTTGTCACGCCGGAAGATTTTGTCGGTGACGTGATGGGCGATCTGCTCAGCCGTCGTGGCAGCGTGTCGGGAACGGAAATCCGAGGCAATGCCCAAGTTATTGGCGCCATGGTGCCGCTGGCAAACATGTTCGGTTATGTGAATAACCTACGCTCGGCAACGCAGGGTCGGGCTCAGTTCACCATGCATTTCGATCATTACGACAAAGTACCACAAGCGGTTTCGGAAGAAGTCCGCGCCAAATTGGCATAAAGAAATTTTTGGATAAACATCAAATCTCGTACGGAGTAGAGGACGATGGCGAAAGAGAAGTTTGAGCGGACGAAGCCGCATTGCAATGTTGGGACGATTGGTCACGTTGATCATGGCAAGACGACGTTGACGGCAGCGATCACGAAGGTTTTGGCGGAAAGTGGCGGGGCTGAGTTTTCGGCTTACGACGAGATTGACAAGGCGCCGGAAGAGAAGGCGCGTGGGATCACGATTTCGACGGCGCATGTTGAGTATGAGACAGAGAACCGTCACTACGCCCATGTCGATTGCCCGGGTCACGCGGATTATGTGAAGAACATGATCACCGGGGCGGCCCAGATGGATGGGGCGATTTTGGTGGTTTCGGCGGCTGACGGCCCGATGCCACAAACCCGCGAGCACATTTTGTTGGCACGTCAGGTCGGGGTGCCGGCATTGGTTGTGTATATGAACAAGTGCGACATGGTCGACGATGAGGAATTGTTGGAGCTGGTTGAGCTGGAAGTTCGCGAGTTGCTGTCGATTTATGAGTTTCCGGGCGACGACATTCCAGTTGTGAAAGGTTCGGCCCTGGCCGGGCTGGAAGGCGGCGACGAAGCTTTGGGTAAGAATTCTATTCTGGAGCTGATGGCGGCGGTGGATGAATATATCCCGCAGCCGGAGCGTCCGAAGGACATGCCGTTCCTGATGCCGATTGAGGATGTGTTCTCGATTTCGGGTCGTGGCACGGTGGTCACGGGCCGGGTTGAGCGCGGCATTGTGAAGGTTGGCGAAGAGATTGAGATCATCGGCATCAAGGAAACCTCGAAGACCACGTGTACCGGTGTTGAGATGTTCCGCAAGCTTTTGGATCAAGGTGAGGCGGGCGACAATATCGGCGTTCTGCTGCGTGGTGTTGGCCGTGAGGATGTTGAGCGCGGCCAGGTCTTGGCCCATCCGGGTTCGATCACGCCACATACCAAGTTCAAGGCGGAAGCTTACATCTTGACCAAGGAAGAGGGTGGCCGTCACACGCCGTTCTTCACCAATTATCGGCCGCAATTCTATTTCCGGACGACGGACGTGACGGGTGTTGTGGCCCTGCCGGATGGCACCGAGATGGTGATGCCGGGGGACAATATCTCGATGGATGTCGAGCTGATTGCACCGATTGCGATGGATGAAGGATTGCGCTTTGCGATCCGCGAAGGCGGCCGCACCGTCGGCGCCGGCGTCGTCGCTTCAATCACTGAGTAAGTTTACGGATAACCGCTAGATAAGGGTCTGGTCATGGATAGCCAAAATATAAGAATTCGCCTGAAAGCGTTTGAGCACCGTGTGCTCGATCAGGCGACCAATGAAATCGCGAATACCGCGCGCCGAACCGGCGCGCAAGTTCGCGGGCCCATTCCGCTGCCAACCAAGATTGAGCGGTATACGGTTCTTCGATCCCCGCATATTGATAAAAAATCGCGGGAACAATTCGAAATTCGTACTCACAAACGTTTGCTGGATATTGTCGATCCGACACCGCAAACCGTTGACGCCTTGATGAAGCTGGATTTGGCTGCAGGCGTTGACGTGGAAATTAAACTTTAAGGACGGGTAAGCCTATGCGTTCTGGATTGATCGCCCAAAAAGTCGGCATGAGCCGAGTGCTCAAAGATGACGGAACCCATGTTCCGGTGACTTTGTTGCATGTCGATAATTGCCAAGTCGTCGCCCAGCGTACGACCGAAACGGATGGCTACAACGCTCTCCAGCTTGGTGTTGGGACTGCGAAGGTGAAAAAAGTTGGCCAAGCCATGCGCGGCCACTTCGCAAAAGCGGAAGTGGAGCCGAAACAACGGTTGGCCGAATTCCGTGTCTCTGAAGATGCTTTGATAGACGTCGGCTCGGAACTGATTACCGAACACTTTATCGACGGGCAAAAAGTCGACGTTACCGGCACCTCGATTGGTAAAGGTTTTGCCGGCGCAATGAAACGCTGGGGTTTCTCTGGTTTACGCGCCACCCACGGTGTCTCGGTTTCGCACCGTTCGCACGGTTCGACTGGTCAGTGTCAGGATCCGGGCAAGGTGTTCAAAGGCAAAAAAATGGCTGGCCATATGGGTGCTAGTCGGATTACGACACAAAATCTGGAAGTCGTCGGCAGAGATATCGAGAGTGGTTTGCTTTTGGTCCATGGGGCCGTACCGGGGCCGAAAAAAGGTTATGTGCTGATCCGTGATGCGGTGAAGAAAGCGATGCCCGCTGACGCACCTTACCCAGGCGCTGTCCGGACTGTTGAAACTCCTGCTGAAGAAGCTGCGCCGGTTGAAGAAGAGCCGCAGGCTGACGTCGGGGAAGCTGCCGAAGAGGCGGTTGTCGAAAACGCTCCTGTTGAGGAAGGCGAAGATAAATGAAAACCGACGTCTTAACCCTCGATAACAAGAAGTCAGGCAAAATTGACCTGTCCGAAGATATCTTCGGTGTCGATGTTCGTCGCGATATCTTGCATCGGGTTGTGCGCTGGCAGTTGGCAAAACGCCAATCCGGCAATCACAAAACCAAACAACGCAGTGAAATTCGCGGTTCAATGGCGAAAATGTGGCGCCAAAAGGGCACCGGGCGCGCGCGTGTCAGCACCAAAAAAGCACCGCAGTTTCGTGGTGGCGGCGTCGCTTTTGGTCCGCTCGTTCGCGACCATGGTCACAAATTGCCGAAAAAAGTACGCCAATTGGGTCTGAAATGCGCGCTGAGTTCTAAGCAGGCTGATGGCGATTTGATGATCCTCGATGCGGCGGCCTTGGATGATCCGAAAACCAAGACTTTGGCGGCTAAGCTGATGGGCTTGGAAGTGCAGAATATCCTGATTATCGATGGTACTGAGGTTGATGGAAACCTGCGTTTAGCGGCATCGAACCTACCGAATGTGGCGCTGTTGCCCAGCCAGGGTGCGAATGTGTACGACATTCTGAAGTGCAAAAAACTTGCCCTGACGAAAGCGGCGGTCGAGCAATTGGAGGCGCGCCTCAAATGATCAAAGAACTGATGTACGACACCATTTTGGGTCCGGTCGTAACGGAAAAATCGACCATGGGATCTGAACATGGCCAGGTTACTTTTCGGGTTCGTTTGGATGCCAGCAAGCCGGAAATCAAATCTGCTGTTGAAGAATTGTTTAAAGTTAAAGTGAAAGCCGTCAATACGATGCGCGTTAAGGGGAAAACCAAACGTTTTCGCGGTGTTCCCGGTCGTCGCTCAGATTGGAAAAAAGCCATTATTAGGTTGGCCGACGGCGAAATGATCGACGTGACGACGGGAGTATAGGATTATGGCGTTAAAGCAATATAAACCGACAACGCCGGGTCGCCGTGGTCTTGTTCTTGTTGACCGTTCCGATCTGCATAAGGGTCGCCCGGTCAAGAAACTGACCAAAGGCCTGACAAAGTCCGGTGGCCGCAATAATGCCGGTCGGATAACCGCGCGTCGTCGTGGTGGCGGGGCCAAACGCCTCTATCGTATTATCGACTTCAAGCGGTCCAAATTTGACGTCTCGGCAACGGTTGAGCGATTGGAATACGATCCAAATCGGTCGGCCTTCATCGCCCTGATCACTTATGATGACGGTGAGCAAGCTTACATTTTGGCGCCACAGCGTTTATCCGCTGGTGCCAAAGTGATCGCTGGCGAGCGGGTCGACGTTAAGCCGGGCAACGCCATGCCATTGGCCAACATGCCGATTGGCACGATCGTCCATAATGTCGAGATGAAACCGAAAAAAGGTGGTCAAATTGCCCGTTCCGCCGGTTCGTACGTTCAATTGGTGGGGCGCGATCAAGGTTATGCGATCTTGCGTCTAACTTCAGGCGAACAACGTCTCGTTCGGGCCGAATGCATGGCAACCATCGGCGCTGTGTCAAATCCGGATAACAGTAACATAAAGCTGGGAAAGGCCGGCCGCAAACGTTGGATGGGTGTCCGCCCATCGGTTCGTGGTGTGGCAATGAACCCGGTCGATCACCCCCATGGTGGTGGTGAAGGTCGGACCAGTGGCGGACGTCATCCGGTCACCCCTTGGGGCAAGCCCACTAAAGGTAAACGTACCCGTAGCAACAAGTCGACGGATAAATACATCCTTCGGCGGCGACGGAAGTAGGAGGAGAGCTCGTGGCTCGTTCAGTTTGGAAAGGTCCTTTTGTTGATGGTTATCTGCTGAAGAAAGCGGAAGCGGTCAGTTCATCGGGACGCAAGGATGTGATCAAGACTTGGTCGCGCCGGTCGACAATATTGCCGCAATTCGTTGGTCTGACATTTGCAGTCTATAACGGTCAGAAACATGTGCCGGTGTTAGTTAGCGAAGACATGGTCGGTCATAAGTTAGGCGAGTTTTCACCGACCCGCACCTATTACGGCCATGCGGCAGATAAAAAGGTTCGGAGGGTTTAAGCGTTATGGGCAAAAACTCAAGCGAACGCGTCTTGGACGATAATTCGGCGAAAGCGGTGTTAAACCGGGTTCGTACCAGTCCGCAGAAACTCAATCTGGTGGCACAGTCCATCCGCGGCAAAAGTGCGGAAGCCGCTTTGGCGGAACTGACGTTCTCCAAACGCCGCATTGCGAATGATGTAAAAAAGACGCTGCAGTCGGCGATTGCAAATGCAGAAAACAACCATGACCTCGATGTCGACGAACTGGTTGTCGCCGAAGCTTATGTTGGCAAGTCACTGGTAATGAAGCGGTTCCGTCCGCGTGCCCGTGGCCGCGTCGGTAAGATTTTGAAGCCTTGGAGCAATCTGACGATCATTGTACGTCAGCGTGAGGAGACGGCCTAATGGGTCAAAAAATTAATCCAATCGGCCTACGTGTCGGTATCAATCGGACCTGGGATTCCCGCTGGTATGCCAACAAAAAAGATTTTGGCGGCATGCTGCAAGAAGACCTGAAAATTCGCGGATATCTGGAAAAACGACTGGCGCAAGCTGGTATTTCCAAGATTGTGATCGAACGGCCGGCGAAAAAAGCCCGCGTCACAATTCACACAGCACGTCCGGGCGTGGTAATCGGCAAAAAAGGTGCGGATATCGAAAGAGTTCGCCAGGAACTGAGCCGACTGACCAATTCGGAAGTGCATCTTAATATCGTAGAGGTGCGGAAGCCCGAAATCGACGCCAATTTGGTGGCTGAAAATATTGCCAACCAGCTTGAACGTCGGGTGGCCTTCCGCCGCGCCATGAAGCGGGCCATGCAATCGGCCATGCGTTTGGGTGCGGAGGGGATCCGAATTTCCTGCGGCGGTCGTTTGGGTGGGGCGGAGATTGCCCGAACCGAACAATATCGCGAAGGGCGGGTGCCGTTGCACACTTTGCGGGCCGAAATTGATTACGGCACGGCGACAGCCAGAACGGCTTACGGCGCTTGCGGGGTCAAGGTTTGGATCTTCAAGGGTGAAATCATGGACCACGATCCGATGGCGCAGGAAAAACGCGCGCAAGAAGGTCAAAAGTCGCGCTAATTGAGCGACCGTATTTTGAGATAGACGTTTAAACGAACGGTTAGACAATGCTGCAACCAAAACGAACAAAATTCAGAAAGGCGCATAAAGGGCGCATTCACGGTAACGCCAAAGGCGGGACTGCCCTTAATTTTGGCGCTTACGGAATGAAGGCGGTAGAACCGTCCCGGATTACGGCTCGCCAAATAGAAGCCGCACGTCGCGCCATGGTTCGCCATATGCGTCGGACCGGGAAAGTCTGGATCCGTATTTTTCCTGATGTGCCGGTGTCGAAAAAACCGACTGAAGTGCGGATGGGTAAGGGTAAAGGAACACCAGAATTCTGGTGCGCTAAGGTAAAACCTGGTCGGATCATGTTTGAAATTGACGGTGTGAGCCTGGAAGTGGCCCGACGGGCCTGTGAATTGGCGGCAGCGAAGTTGCCGATCAAAACACGCTTTGTCACCCGTATCGGAGGAGACGTATAGGCCATGAAAGCGGAAGAGCTCCGCGGCCAGACCGCGGATCAATTGAATGACAAGTTGCTCGACTTGAAGAAAGAGCAATTTAACCTGAGGTTTCAGGGCGCAACTGGACAGCTGGAAAATACTGCCCGTATCCGTCAAGTACGCCGCGATATCGCGCGCGTAAAAACGGTGTTGCAACGCTTGAGCCAAGTAGCAAGCGCGTAGGAGAAAGATATGCCAAGGCGAATCCTGCAAGGCGTGGTGGTTTCAGACAAATCCGAACAGACCGTTGTTGTACGTGTCGATCGGCGTGTCATGCACCCGCTTTACAAAAAGTTTATCCGGAAGTCGAAGCGCTTACACGCGCATGACCCGGAGAACAAACACAAAATCGGTGACAAGGTACGCATTCGTGAGTGCCGTCCGGTTTCGAAGTTAAAAAACTGGGAAATTCTCCCGGAAGATGCGGCATAGGCCGGCGTGAGGAACTGAAGTCATGATTCAAACAGAATCCATGTTGGAAGTTGCGGACAATTCCGGGGCCCGGAAAGTCCAATGCATCAAAGTGCTCGGCGGCTCGAAACGTCGCTTCGCATCAATCGGCGACACCATCGTCGTCACCGTGAAGGAAGCTATTCCGCGTGGTCGGGTGAAAAAAGGTGATGTTCGCAAAGCCGTAATCGTTCGCATCAAAAAGGACATGCAGCGTCCGGATGGCTCTGCAATCCGTTTTGATAGTAACGCTGCTGTGTTGATCAGTGATACCGGAGAGCCGATCGGAACACGTATTTTTGGCCCTGTGACGCGTGAGCTCAGAGGAAAAAATCACATGAAGATTATCTCTCTTGCACCTGAGGTGTTGTGATGGTCGTGAAATACAAAGTTAAACGAGAAGATAGCGTCGTTGTCACAAGTGGTCGTGATAAAGGCAAAACCGGTCGGGTGCTTCGGGTCCTGCGGGCTGAAAACAAAGCGATTGTTGAAGGTGTAAACGTGGTCAAACGGCACACAAAGCCGTCCCGCGAAACCCCTGGCGGCATCGTCGAAAAGGAAGCCCCGGTTCATATTTCAAATCTATCTGTGGCGGATCCAAAGGACGGACAACCGACCAAGATAGGGTACAAGTTCTTGGAGGACGGCCGCAAGGTGCGGTACGCCAAGCGTTCCGGCGAGGTTATCGATGTCTGACGCACAAACAAATCCACGGCTTAAACAACAATATGTTGACGTGGTTCGGGGCCAATTGATGGAAAAGTTTGCTTATGCAAACGAAAATCAAATCCCGAAACTGGATAAAATCGTATTGAACATGGGCGTTGGCGCCGGTGTGCTGGATCGCAAGGCCGTGGAAACCGCTGCTGAAGAACTGGCGAAAATTTCTGGCCAAAAACCAGTCATCACGAAAGCGAAGCAGTCGATTGCGACCTTTAAACTTCGCGAAGGGATGTCGGTTGGCTGCAAAGTGACCTTGCGTCGCGATAAGATGTACGAATTTCTCGACCGCTTAGTCACCATCGCGCTACCCCGTGTGCGAGACTTTCGCGGTGTCTCGGGAAAAAGTTTTGATGGTCGCGGTAACTACGCCATGGGATTAAAGGAACAATTAGTGTTTCCGGAAATCAACTACGACGACGTCTCCACGATCCGCGGTATGGATATTGTAATTTGCACGACGGCAGAAACTGACGAAGAAGCACAAGAGCTTCTCAGCGGTTTCAATATGCCGTTCTCGAGATAAGAGAAATTCGGAGGTTCTGAGATATGGCCAAGAAAAGCGCCATCGAAAAGAACAAGCGGCGGGTTCGGCTCGTCCAAAAATATGCGGCTAAACGGAATGCGTTGCTCGCTATTGCGAACGACAAAAGCTTGCCCTTGGAAGAGCAGTTTGCAGCTCGACTGAAATTGGCTGAAATTCCACGAAATGCAGCGCCTACACGCGTTCGTAATCGTTGTGAAATCAGTGGACGTCCGCGTGCTTACTATCGGAAATTCAAAATGTCACGTATTGCACTTCGTGAACTGGGCTCCCAGGGTTTGGTCCCAGGCCTTGTGAAGTCGAGTTGGTGAGGAGACGGTTATATGTCTATGACTGATCCCATTGGGGATATGCTAACCCGCATTCGTAACGGCCAGCAGGCACGTAAGTCGGCGATCTTATCGCCGGCCTCGAAGTTGCGGGAAAATGTTCTGAACGTGCTGCAGCGAGAAGGCTACATCCGTGGTTTCTCGCGCACTGATTACGATCGCGGCAAAGCAGAATTGAATATTGAATTGAAGTATCACGAAGGTCAGCCAGTGATCAAATATATCCAACGGGTCTCGAAACCCGGCCGTCGGGTATATTCTTCGATCCGCGACTTGCCGCGTGTCAGTAACGGTTTGGGGATTTCGATCCTGTCAACGCCGAAAGGTGTGATGTCCGATACCGAAGCACGTGACGAGAAGGTCGGCGGCGAAGTGATCTGCCAGGTATTTTAGGAGGCATCGATGTCACGAATTGGAAAAGTACCCGTTGCCATCCCGGACGGCGTCGAAGTCAAACTCGATGGCGCTGACCTGACGGTAAAGGGTAAAAAAGGTGAACTCGCTATGACCTTCGTCGATGACGTGGTCGTGGAACATAAAGACAATGTCATCACGATCAATCCGCGTGGCGATAGCAAACGCGCCCGTTCGATGTGGGGCATGCAACGTTCCTTGGCGCAGAATCTAGTGACCGGTGTTACTGAAGGATTTGAGAAAAAGCTTGAACTTGTCGGCGTCGGCTATCGGGCTGCAGTAAAAGGGAAGTTCCTTAATCTGCAACTTGGCTACAGTCATGACATCGAATTTCCTATTCCAGAAGGCATCACCATCGAATGCGAGCGCCCGACGGCAATTAAGGTCAGTGGCATCAGTGCCCAGGTTGTTGGCCAGGTTGCGGCTGAAATCCGCGCCTATCGCAAGCCGGAGCCGTACAAAGGCAAGGGCGTCAAATATGTGGATGAATATATCTTCCGTAAAGAAGGTAAAAAGAAATAACGGTGTATCACAATGGCTAGTGGCAATTCCTTATCCAATCGGCGTAAAGGCCGAATTCGTTCGAAAGTGCGTAAAAGTGCAAACGGTCGTCCGCGTTTGTCGGTGTTCCGTTCGTCGAAGCATATTTATGCGCAAATAATCAACGATGTCGAAGGCAACACTCTTGCCGCTGCTAGCAGCATCGACAAAGATCTGCGCGAAGCTGGCAAAGGCTCCGACATCGAGGCCGCAGCCCGCGTCGGTGATTTGATTGCCAAGCGCGCGCAAGAAGCTGGCGTCAAAGAGGTTATCTTTGATCGCAGTTCCTATCGTTTTCATGGTCGCGTTAAGGCGCTGGCCGACGCTGCCCGTGAGGGCGGCCTGTCATTTTAATCGGGACAGAGAAATATTATGGCACGTAATGATATGAATGAACGCGGCGACGGCGAACTGGCGGACAAGCTGGTTTATATCAACCGGGTTGCGAAAGTGGTCAAGGGCGGCCGCCGTTTTGGTTTCGCGGCATTGGTGGTCGTTGGCGATCAAAAAGGCCGGGTCGGTTTTGGCCACGGTAAAGCACGTGAAGTACCTGAAGCGATCCGCAAAGCAACGGATACCGCCAAGAAAAATTTGATCCGCGTACCTTTGCGTGAAGGCCGGACCCTGCATCATGATGTTAAGGGGCGTCATGGCGCCGGTCGCGTGGTCCTGCGGGCGGCACCCGCAGGTACCGGAATTATCGCCGGTGGCCCAATGCGTGCAGTGTTCGAGATGCTAGGCGTTCAGGACGTGGTGACCAAATCTATCGGTTCTTCCAATCCGTACAATATGGTGCGTGCGACGTTTGAAGCGCTAAGCAACCAGAATTCGCCTCGGATGATTGCTGCCAAGCGCAGCAAGAAAGTCAGCGAAATTGTCGGTCGACGTCGCAACGTCGATGCGACGGTTGAGGCTTAAGGACGGAAAGGTCTTTGAATAATGGCTAAGAAGAAACAAACCGTGACCGTCAAGCAAATTGGCAGTCCGATCGGCCGGCCGAAAGATCAGCGCGAAACTCTGATGGGGCTCGGCCTGAACAAGATGCATCGGACCCGCACATTAGAAGACACTCCGTCTGTGCGCGGCATGATCAATAAAGTCGCACATTTGGTCGAAGTGCTTGAAGAAGCGAGCTAAATCTCGACGTTCTGTCCCGAAGGGGAAATTAGAATTCGGGATGTTAAAGGATAAGTAAGATGAATTTGAACGAATTACGCGACAATCCAGGGGCGATGAAGCCGAAAAAACGGCTTGGCCGTGGTATCGGCTCCGGCAAGGGTAAGACCTCCGGCCGGGGACACAAAGGTCAGAAATCCCGTTCCGGCGTCGCGATAAAAGGTTTTGAAGGCGGTCAAATGCCGCTTCATCGGCGCGTTCCTAAACGTGGTTTCAACAACATCTTCCGTAAGAAGTTTCAGGAAGTCAGTGTTGGGCGTTTGCAAGAGGCGATCGACGCCGGTAAATTAGACGCCGGTAGTAAGATTACTACCGTTGAGATGGTTGCCGTCGGACTGTTTAAGAAAGCCAAGGACGGCGTTCGTTTATTGGCAAATGGCGAAATCAAAACCAAAGTCAACGTGGAGGTCGCTGGTGCGACAAAAAACGCAATTAGTGCAATTGAAAAAGCGGGCGGTAGCGTTACCGTGATCGCGCCTAAAACGGAAGACGATAAAGGTAGCAAAAAGGCTGCAGAGTAATTAAATAAAAACAACTTGCTTCGCGAGCAATCGCTGAGGCGGGAGTTTTTCAGTCATCCCATCGGGAACTAAATTATGGCATCAGCTGCTGAGCAATTAGCTGCAAATATGAACTTTGGGGCCCTCTCCAAAGCGACCGAGCTCAAGAAGCGCATCTGGTTTACTCTGGGTGCGCTGATTGTCTATCGGATCGGCACTTATATTCCCATTCCGGGCATCGATCCGATTGCCTTGAAGGAAATATTTGATCTGCAGCGCCAAGGTATTGGCGGCATGTTCGACCTGTTTACAGGTGGTGCACTGAGCCGAATGACGATTTTTGCGCTCAATATCATGCCCTATATTTCTGCCTCCATTATCATGCAGTTGATGACGGCCGTGTCGCCGAAAATGGAAGCCTTGAAAAAAGAGGGCGAGCAGGGTCGTAAAAAAATCAATCAATACACCCGTTATGGCACCGTCCTGCTTTGTATTTTGCAAGGTTATGGTATCGCCGTGGGGATGGAAAGCATGACCGCATCGTCAGGGCCGGCCGTGATGGATCCAGGTTGGTATTTTCGTCTGACGACGGTCATTACGCTAGTCGGCGGCACCATATTCCTGATGTGGCTGGGTGAGCAGATCACCGCGCGCGGCGTTGGTAACGGTATTTCACTGATCATTTTTGCCGGTATTATCGCTGAACTGCCTTCCGCGCTAATTGGTACTTTGGAATTGAACCGCACCGGTTCGCTGCCGACATTGGTCATTCTGGGTCTGTTGGTTGTAATTGTTGCGACGATCACCTTCATCGTCTTCATGGAGCGGGCGCAACGGCGTATTTTGATTCAATATCCAAAGCGTCAGGCTGGCCGGTTTGGCGGCGAAAGCACGCATCTGCCATTGAAGCTGAACACTGCCGGTGTGATCCCGCCCATATTCGCCTCAGCTTTGCTATTGATGCCTGTCACGGTTGCGAACTTTTCCGCCCAAGGTGGCCCGGAATGGTTGACGACGGTCACGGCGATCTTAGGTCCGGGACAGCCGCTTTATCTAACGATTTATATGGCTGGCATTGTCTTTTTCTGTTTTTTCTATACCGCAATCATGTTTAATCCCGTGGAAACTGCGGACAATCTGAAGAAACAAGGCGGTTTTGTTGCCGGTATTCGCCCTGGTGTGCACACCGCGAACTATCTGGATTTTGTTCTTACTCGTTTAACCTGCGTCGGCGCCGGTTATTTGGCTTTGGTTTGTTTGTTGCCGGAAATACTCCGTTCCCAATATGCCATCCCATTCTATTTCGGCGGCACATCGTTATTGATTGTCGTGAGCGTTACCATGGATACAGTGACCCAGGTACAATCGCATCTTCTAGCGCATCAATATGAAGGCCTGATTAAGAAATCGAAGTTGCGGGGCCGGAAGCGATGAGAACCATTCTGTTGGGTCCGCCCGGCGCTGGTAAGGGGACCCAAGCCCAACGTCTTGAAGAGCGCTACAACATCGTTCAGTTGTCGACTGGCGATATGTTGCGTGCGGCAGTGGCGGCGGGGACGGAAATCGGTAAGCAAGCCAAAGAGGTCATGGAACGTGGCGAATTGGTCTCCGACGATATCGTTATTGGCATCATCGCGGAGCGTATCGAAGAAGTCGATTGTGCCAATGGCTTCATATTGGATGGCTTCCCACGTACGGTCGCCCAAGCCGAAGGTTTGGATGCCATGCTGACGGAAAAAATTCTGTCGCTGGATGCGGTTATCGAAATGACGGTTGACGATAGCGCCTTAATCGACCGGATTACCGGGCGCTACACATGTTCGAATTGTGGTGCTGGATATCACGACACGAATTTAAAACCAATGAAAGACGGCGTGTGCGATCGCTGCGGCGGTACGGAATTCACGCGCCGGGCCGATGATAACGCCGAAACGGTGCGGGAGCGATTGTCGCAATATCATGCTCAAACCGCACCATTGTTGCCTTATTACGATGATAAGAGGTTGTTGCGAAAAGTCGACGGCATGGCTGATTTCGATACTGTTACGGCAAGTATGGTTGGGGTGCTGGACGCAGCATAAATGGTTGACTTTGAAGGTAAAATCCGCATTATCGCGGGCCGTCCTTCAGAACATGATTAGTTAGGGTTCACTAAGGCAATATTGCCGGTGGAATGAACGAGGAGAAGTAGCGTGGCGCGAATTGCGGGCGTAAATATACCGACAAACAAACGGGTTCACATTGCCCTGACTTATATCCACGGGATCGGTCAATTCAATGCGAATAAGATCTGTGGACAAATCGGCATTCCGGATGAACGTCGGGTCAGTGAATTGACCGATGACGAAGTCATTCGAATCCGAGAAGTCATCGACGCTGAATTCATGGTGGAAGGTGATTTGCGCCGGGACGTCGCCATGAATATCAAGCGTTTGATGGATCTTGGTTGTTATCGCGGTCAGCGCCATCGGAAGGGTCTGCCGGTCCGTGGTCAGCGGACGCATACCAACGCACGGACCCGTAAAGGTCCGGCAAAACCGATTGCTGGTAGGAAGAAGTAAGGATTAAGGCGAAATGGCAAAAGAAAAAGTTACCCGCGTCCGCCGTCGTGAGCGTAAAAATATTACCAATGGCATTGCCCACGTAAGCGCGACATTTAACAATACGATGGTGACAATCACGGATGTGCAAGGGAATGTAATTTCCTGGTCGACGGCTGGACATATGGGTTTCCGTGGTTCAAGGAAATCCACCCCTTACGCGGCCCAATTGGCAGCGGAAGATGCCGGAAAGAAGGCGCAGGATCACGGTGTGAAAACGCTGGAAGTGTTAGTGCGGGGTCCGGGTACAGGGCGTGAATCGGCTTTGCGCGCTTTGCAAACAACGGGATTTATCGTTACTTCGATAAAAGATGTGACACCGATCCCGCATAACGGTTGCCGGCCACCGAAACGTCGACGCGTTTAAGGCGCTGCGACTGCAACCTCTTCCATTTGTTGAGTTGATGGGTAGAGAGTTATTGGATGACACGAACCTTACGGAAAACAAAATCCTAACGGTTCTGATAAAGAGGTCTGAAAAGTGATTCAGAAAAATTGGCAAGAATTAATCAAGCCGGCAAACTTAAATATTGAATCCGATCACGATGAACTACGTCGTGCGACGATTGTGGCGGAGCCGCTGGAGCGTGGTTTTGGCCTGACCCTTGGTAATGCATTGCGGCGTATATTATTGTCGTCCCTGCATGGCGCGGCGGTGACGTCGGTGCAAATCGAAGGTGTTTTGCATGAGTTCTCGTCAATCCCCGGTGTGCAGGAAGATGTCACTGATATCATTCTGAATATCAAAGGTTTGGCTGTGCAAACTCATAGCGAAGGTGCAAAACGCATTTCTCTGAGTGCCGAAGGTCCGGGCGTAGTTACCGCGGCGCAGATCGTTGCCGGTTCTGAAGTTGAAATTATGAACCCGGATATGTTGATTTGCCACCTTGATGTCGGGGCGAAATTCAATATGGAAATGACTGTGGATAGCGGCAAGGGATATGTCCCGGCGGATCGCAACCGCGAGGAAGACATGCCTATCGGTCTGATCCCGATCGATAGTATTTTTAGCCCGGTACGTAAAGTCGCCTACAAAGTCGACAATACTCGCGAAGGCCAAAAGCTCGACTATGATAAGTTGACAATGAATTTGGAAACCAATGGAACGGTGCGTCCAGAAGATGCGGTCGCATTTGCCGCTCGTATCCTGCAGGATCAATTGCAGCTCTTCATCAACTTTGAAGAGCCGAAGGAAGTTCAAGAAGTTGCAGAACCGGAAGCGCCGAAATTCAACCGCAATCTGCTGCGGAAAGTGGACGAACTTGAGCTTTCTGTGCGTTCAGCGAATTGCTTGAAGAACGATAACATCATTTATATCGGCGACTTGGTCCAAAAAAGCGAAGGCGAAATGCTGCGGACGCCGAACTTTGGCCGCAAATCCTTGAACGAAATCAAGGAAGTGCTAGCGCAAATGGGCTTGCATCTAGGCATGGAAGTCAATGAGTGGCCGCCGGAAAATATAGAAGAAATGGCTAAGCAACTCGAGTCTGAGATTTAGTCGAACGACGTTTTAAGAAGGAGAGTAGGTCATGCGACATAAAATGGGCGGCCGCAAACTCAATCGCACAAGTTCACATCGTAAAGCGATGTTTGCGAATATGGCAGTGGCTTTGATCAAGCATGAGCAAATCACAACCACTTTGCCAAAGGCCAAAGAACTACGTCCGATAGTTGAGAAGTTAATTACCTTGGGCAAACGTGGCGACCTACATGCGCGCCGGCAAGCCGTCTCGAAATTGAACGATAGTGCCGCTGTCACCAAGCTTTTCGAAACACTGGGCGAGCGATATAGCGATCGCGATGGCGGTTATTGCCGCATTATCAAGGCGAATTACCGTTACGGCGATTGCGCGCCTATGGCGTTAATTGAATTTGTTGATCGCGACGAGGATGCCAAGGGCCAAGATTCGGGTCCAGTCTTCGAGGATGAGGAAGTCGAAGACGCAGCCTAATTGTTTGGGCGTTGATATAACGAAAAAATGAAAGGGCGGCATCTAGCCGCCCTTTTTTATTGTCCCTTATGCTATTATCTGTGCTTGATGAAACGATATTTTACCTACGCTTTGATCTTCTCCCTTTTAGGACTACCATCCGCCTTACTGGCGGATGTTGATAAACGACTGCCTAATAGTCAGAAGCAGATACAACTTAGTTTTGCCCCTTTGGTGAAACAAACCGCGCCAACCGTGGTCAATGTTTATACCCGGCGAACTGTGAAATCTTCAGGGCGATCCAGGTTATTTGACGATCCATTCTTCAAACAATTTTTTGGTGATCGCTTTGGTTACCGGGCCCCAAAGGAACGGCAGCTAAATTCTCTTGGCTCCGGCGTTATCGTCGATCCGCAAGGCTTGATTGTGACCAATCACCATGTCATCAAAGGGGCCGATGAAATAAAAATCGCTTTAAGCGACCGCCGGGAATTTGAAGCGACCTTAGTGCTGGCCGACGAAGATACCGATCTGGCTGTGCTTCGCATTGATGTGGGCAACGTCAAATTACCATATCTGGCATTGCGGAATTCGGATACGCTACAAGTCGGCGATCTGGTCCTGGCCATCGGTAATCCTTTTAATGTCGGTCAGACAGTGACCAGCGGAATTATTTCGGCAATTGCGCGGACCAGTGTCGGGGTAGCGGATTTCCAGTCCTTTATACAAACTGACGCAGCGATTAATCCCGGCAATTCGGGCGGTGCCTTGGTCAGTATGGATGGCAAACTAGCCGGTGTGAACACAGCGATATTCTCAAAAAGCGGCGGCTCCCTGGGGATCGGCTTCGCAGTTCCGGCGAACATGGTCCAGGTCGTTATTGCGAGCGCGAAGGCTGGATTATCGTTTGTACAGCGCCCATGGTTAGGTGTCGCGACGCAACCTGTCACAGCGGAGATTGCGGCTTCATTGGGCATGGAGCACCCCAAGGGTGCATTGGTACGCGCGGTGTTTGAAAATGGACCGGCCGACAAAGCTGGACTACGGGTGGGCGATTTGATCGTTGCGATCGACAATATCAACATTGATGACGGTGGCGGCTTGAAGTTCCGTCTGGGTACTAAACCCATCGGCGGTAAAGTCAAATTGACTATTCGACGGGACGGCGAACGTCAGCGGATCTGGATGGATCTAGTACGGGCACCGGAAATTCCCGCCCGGGATTTGATTTTATTGCAGGGCGATCATCCTTTTGCCGGTGCCGAAGTGGCGAACCTGTCCCCGGCGCTGGCGGAGGAACTGGACTTGGACGGCTTTGAAACCGGGGTTATTGTGACGCGCATCAAGAATAAAAGTAGCGCGGCCAATATTCGTCTCCGGGTTGGCGACAAGATTTTGCAAGTCAATGATCATGAGATCATCTCAACAAAAAAATTACAGCAAGTGACCGATAAACCCGCGCCGGAATGGGACGTCACAATATTTCGCGGCGGTCGCAAACTCAGCGTGGTTCTACAGAGTGAGTAGTCTTTTCGAAGCTGCTGGCTTGGATGACGGGCCCAAACGACCGTTAGCCGAACGCCTGCGGCCGCGCAGTTTGCTGGAAGTCGTTGGTCAAGACCACTTATTGAAGAACGATGGCCCGATTGCCCGTATGATGGCAGCGGGCCGCCTGGCGTCTTCCGTCTTATGGGGACCGCCCGGCAGTGGAAAAACGACGATTTCTCGTTTGCTAGCAGCCGACATCGGTATGCATTTCGAGCAATTATCGGCTGTATTTTCCGGTGTCGCTGATCTGCGCAAAGCCTTTGAAGCGGCAAAAATCCGTCGTCAAGACGGTCAGGCAACACTACTGTTTGTCGATGAAATTCATCGCTTCAACCGGGCGCAACAAGATGGGTTTTTACCCTATGTGGAAGACGGCACGATCACGCTTGTCGGTGCGACGACAGAAAATCCATCTTTCGAATTGAATGCAGCATTGTTGTCCCGGTGTCAGGTCTTAGTCCTGAAGCGGCTCGACGACGCTGCCCTCAACTTGCTTTTGCAGCGTGCCGAGGTATTGGAGGAGTGTTCACTACCACTACAAGATGATGCGCGTATGGCGCTGATAAATATGGCGGATGGCGACGGTCGTTTCCTGCTCAACATGGCGGAAGAATTAATATCGCTCGACAGCGTCGTTGAGCTCGATACCAATGCCCTGGCCAAAATGGTGCAAAAACGGGCACCGGTCTATGACAAAGGGCAGGATGGTCATTACAATCTAATCTCAGCCTTGCATAAATCGTTGCGCGGGTCGGATGCCGATGCGGCGCTTTATTGGTTGGCCCGGATGTTGGTGGCGGGCGAAGACCCACTTTATATAACCCGGCGTTTGGTTCGATTTGCCGTTGAAGATATCGGCCTCGCTGATCCTGAGGCGGTCCATCAAACTTTGGCCGCTAAACAAACCTATGATTTCTTAGGCTCGCCCGAAGGGGAGTTGGCGATCGCCCAGGCGACAATCTATCTGGCCACCGCACCGAAATCTAACGCGGCCTATCGCGCCTTCGGTGCCGCCACCCGGTCCGCCCGGGAAACTGGATCGCTGATGCCGCCCATGCATATTTTGAACGCACCTACGCAAATGATGAAAGACTTTGGCTATGGTGATGGTTATGAATACGATCACGATGCCGAAGAAGGATTTTCCGGCCAAGACTATTTTCCCGATGAGATGACGCGAAAAACCTTCTATGCTCCACCGGAACGGGGTTTTGAGCGGGAAATCAATAAACGCTTGAGCTATTGGCGTAAGTTGCGGGCGGAGAAAGAAACATGAAGATGATCCTTGTCATCGCCATTGGCGGTGCGTTGGGCGCCGTCGGGCGCTATTCAACGATGAGTGCGATGACCAAACTGCTGGGCCATGGTTTTCCATATGGAACGTTGGTGGCCAATGTAATCGGGTCATTTATTCTGGGGGCGCTGGTTGAAACCGTTGCCTTGAAGTGGAGCATCAGTTTGGAAATGCGGGCGTTTTTGGTTGTCGGTGTGCTGGGGGCTTTCACAACATTTTCGACCTTCTCTTTGGACACAGTTGTGCTTTACGAACGCGGTCAATTGGGTTTGGCGTTTATCTATGTTGCCGGCAGTGTCGTCCTTTCCGTTGGTGCGCTTTTCTTTGGACTGTCGATTGTACGTCAGGTCCTGACATGAGTGGCGTGCAGACCTTGACAATCACCGAAGACGACGACGGCATGCGCCTGGATCGCTGGTTCAAGCGGGGTTATCCGGGGCTCAGCCATGGTCGATTAGAAAAACTGCTGCGAACGGGACAAGTGCGCCTTGATGGTAAACGCGTCAAAGCCAAGGACCGCATGGAAGCCGGGCAAAGCCTACGGGTCCCGCCGCTCGATAAAGAAACCACGCCGCGGAAAATTAAGACGACGTTAGAGCTGAGCAAGGCGGAGATTGCGCACTTGCACAACATGATCATTCATATGGATCATGCGGTAATCGCAATAAACAAACCGGCAGGATTAGCGGTGCAGGGCGGCAGCGGAACACACCGCCATCTAGACGCCATGCTTGATAACTTGAAGTTCGAAGCTAAGGAACGCCCGCGCTTAGTCCATCGCCTGGACAAGGATACCAGCGGTGTTCTGCTGTTGGCGCGAACGGCGAAGGCAGCAAGTGCCTTGGCAAAAGCATTCAAAGACAAGTCGGCGCGAAAAATATACTGGGCCATTGTTAGCAATACGCCAGTGCCGGATAAAGGCACGATCAACGCGCCACTTAATAAAACTGCCGGTAAAAACGGCGAACGCGTAAAAATTGAAGAGGTCGATGGCAAACGCGCGGTCACAGATTATGCGGTCCTGGATCAGGCGGGCGCAGAAATCGCCTGGCTGGCCTTGCATCCATTGACCGGTCGCACCCATCAACTTCGGGTCCATTGCGAAGCCATCAATGCACCGATCCTTGGCGATGGAAAGTATGGCGGCACCCGAGCCTTTCCCGACAGTTTGAATTATGCCAAGCAACTTCATTTACACGCCTATGAAATTGATATTCCGCACCCCGCCGGTGGACGACTACACTTAACGGCGGACGCCGCGGCACATTTTCAAGACACGATGAAAGCGTTCGGTTTCATTGCCGCGGATTACGAAGATCCGTTTATTTAGTCTTCATCAAGAAGCACTTGACGGAATCGCGTTGAAACAGTGAAATCAAAAGAAAATACTAATCTGGGAGAGTTTGATGCATTTAAGTCAGTGTCTTAACCGTGCCGCGCAGGTGGCCGGAGATGAAATCGCGACCATCGACGGCGACCGGGTTGTAACCTGGAATGACTGTGGTACGCGGGTGCGGAAGCTGGCCGGGGCGGTTCGAAATACCCTCGGTCTCGGCGATGGCGCGCGGGCGGCGATATTGTCGCTCAATAGCGACCGTTATTTTGAATATTCCTACGCCATGGTGTGGGCGGGTTGCGTATTTGTCCCGATCAACACGCGGTTAGCGCCGCCGGAAATAGCTTATTGGTTGAACGATTCCGGTTCGGAGGTCCTCTTTATCGACGACACTTTTTTACCGGCTCTTAAAACGCTGGAAGGGCAAGTGCCGAAATTGCGCGAGGTGGTCTATATCGGCAACGGCGAAACGCCGGACGGCATGCATCGTTATGAAGACCTGATTGACGGGGCGGCGGAGATCGCCGATGCCGAAAAAGGTTATGATGATTTGGCGGCGCTTTACTACACCGGTGGAACGACAGGTGTTTCCAAAGGCGTCATGTTGAGCCATCGAAATTTGCAGTCAAATGCCATGCAGGTGATCCCGGCGATCAAATTCCAAGCTGGGATGCGTTGGCTGCATGCGGGACCGATGTTCCATATTGCCGATGGCCTATCGATTTTCGGTGTTACTACCGTGGCCGGTCGCCATATTTTCATTCCCGGTTTTGATCCGACCGTTGTCTTGGAGGCGGTTCAGGAACACAAGATCACAGATATGCTCATCGTGCCGACGATGATCAATATGTTGGTGCATCATCCGGATATCGGCAATTATGATTTATCGAGCCTGCGACAACTCACCTATGGGGCGTCACCGATGCCAGAAGCGGTCATTCGCAAAGCCTTGGATGTGATGCCGCATGTGGATTTTACGCATGCCTACGGTCAGACAGAATGTGCGCCGATTGTGTCTTTCAATGGACCTGAATCCCATCGTGGTGAAGCCTTGGAACGTGACCTGTTCAAATCCTGTGGCAAAGCCGCCTTTGCGGTTGATGTAAAAATTGTTGATGAGGACGATAAAGAAGTGTCACGTGGAACAGTTGGGCAATTGTTGGCGCGGGGTCCGAATATCATGCTGGGATATTGGAACAAGCCGGAGCAAACGGCGGAAGCGCTAATCGGCGGGTGGATGCATTCGGGCGATGGTGCCTATATGGATGAGGAAGGGTATATTTTCATCGTCGACCGAGTGAAGGATATGATTATTTCAGGTGGAGAAAATGTCTATTCCGCTGAAGTTGAAAGCGCCGTACAAAACCATGCAGCAGTTGCGGAATGTGCCGTCATTGGTGTGCCAGACGAAAAATGGGGTGAAAAAGTTCACGCTATTGTCAGGCTAGTGGAGGGGCAGGATGTCTCGGAAGCGGACCTGATTGCTCATTGCCATACCCTGATTGCCGGTTTTAAATGTCCACGTAGTGTAACTTTCCGCAACGAACCTTTGCCTTTATCGGGGGCTGGGAAAATCCTTAAAACCGATCTACGCAAACCGTTTTGGGAAGGCGTCGATAAGCAGGTCAATTAGGCGGCGCTGGTCAGCTGTGAAAAAACTAATCGTTTTTGATTGCGACGGGACTCTGGTCAATAGTGCGCAAGCGATCGTCGATGCGATGACCGCTGCTTTCAATGCCCATCAAATTGAAGCGCCGAAAGCAAACGACGTATTGCGCCAGACCGGCTTGCCCGGCGAAGTCATGGTCGCGCGCCTGCGGCCGGAATTTTCGCGTTCACAATGCCTGGCGATAAACCAGGACTTTATCTCCGTTTTGCGTCGTTCCCGGGCCGATGGAGACATCCATCCCCTCTATCCTGGCGTAATAGAAATGCTGGTGTCGTTGGATGCGGGATTTTGCCTGGCGATTGCGACCGGTATGGGTCGGCCCGGTCTAGATTACGTTTTTAGCAGCCATCCGATCCGACATCATTTTTCGTCGCTGCAAACGGCAGACGTCAGCCCTGGTAAACCTAACCCTGCGATGCTGTATCAGGCGATGGCCGAAGGCGGCGCTGTTGCTGGCGAAACCGTGATGATTGGAGACACTACCCATGATGCGGAATTTGCCCGTAACGCCGACGTTGATTTCATCGGTGTGTCTTGGGGTTTTCACAATAAACAGGAATTGCAAGATGCCGGCGCGATCGCCGTTGTCGACCAGGTATCAGAGCTTGTCGCGTTATTAGGATAAAACGCGGCAGAGGCGCCTAAGACCGTCTGTTATTTCCTGATCATTTGTTGCCGTGTAACCAAAATGAAGATTTTTTGTCGTCACCGGCGTGGCGAAGTAGCTGCCTATTGGGGCGATATCAATACCCGCTAACTCGGCTACTTCTGTAGCTTGCTGGTCTGTCATGCCATTCTTTAGTTGACCGACCAGCGACATCCCAACAGGGCTTCCTTCAACGTCCAGCAAGTCAGTAAAGTCGCGCCTGACGATATCGATGAACAAGGTTTGGCGCTGACCATAAATCTTACGCATCCGTCGCATGTGCGAAGCAAAATGTCCTTCCTCGATAAATTCAGCCAATGCCGGTTGCGCTGTGCTGGCCGGATGTCCATCAAGGGCGGCACGAATGTTCCGCAACGGTTCGACCAGAGACGGCGGCGCAATCAGATAGCCAATTCGAATAGTCGGAAACATGACCTTGGAAAAACTACCCATATAAATGACCCGGTCATATGGATCCAATCCTTGCAGGGCTGGCAGCGGTTTCCCGGTGTAACGGTATTCGCTGTCATAATCGTCTTCTAAGATCCAACCGCCGGTACGTTGGGCCCAGTCGATTATTTTCAGGCGTCGTGCCAAGCTCATGGTCACTCCAAGTGGGAACTGATGCGACGGTGCGGTGCAAAGCAGCTTTGCGTTCGGCGCCAGCATATCGACGTTATCAATTTCCAACCCCTCTCGATCAATGGGTAATCCAAGCGGATTGACGCCGACACTCTTGATGGCACTGCGTACACCTGGATAACCCGGATCTTCAACGATGATGTCATCGCCAATGTCGCACAATGCCGTCGCCGTCAGGGCTATGGCTTGTTGTACACCCGTCACGATGATCACTTGTTCCGCAGTGCATCGCACACCGCGCATTGTTCGTAGATAATCCGCGATTGCGTGCCGCAATGGCAAGTAGCCAGCAGGGTCTGTACTCATGGACATTGAGTTGCCCGGGTGGCGCCATTTTCTGGCCAACAATCGCCCCCAAATTTCGAACGGAAATAATCGATTGTCCGGATATCCGGCCCGAAAGGCCCGCTTCGAAGGGTTTGATTGCCGCCGCCTTGCGGACAATTCTATTCACCGGATTGAAAGAGTAGCCGGTGTTCTGTGTTCGATATCTGTCGAACTATATGTTTGATAATTGTGGAAACTTTCTGGCGGCAGGTTAATCGATACGTATGAACCGGCACCTTGACGCCCTTCGATATATCCTTCCGCTGCCAATTGATCATAAGCGGTAAGAATGGTATTGCGGGAAAGGTGCAGATCTTCCGCCAAACTTCTGCTCGATGGCAGGCGAATGCCGGATTTAAGACGACCATTCAGAATTAACTCCCGCAATTGTGCGTAAATTTGCTCTTGCAGAGGTTGCGGATCCCGGCGGTTGGCGCTCAGTAAGCTGCTATCAAACATATTTCAATTCTTTGAATGGTACCTTTATATATTCATAAATGGCACTTTTCAACAAGCCAATAAATCCCTTAAACCTGCCGCTAACAATCGCCTGGAGTAGAACCAATGTCACAATATCAACCGACCGCAAGATCGAAAGTGAAGCGTTCCCATGAACGGGGTAAATATGATCATGAGACCGTTTATCGGGTGCTCGATTCTTCGCCTTTCTGCCATGTCGCCTATGTTATCGATGGCCAGCCGTACACAACACCAACGTTGAAGTGGCGGATCGACAATCGGCTTTATTGGCATGGTTCGTCCGCCAGCCGGATGTTACGGACGGTAAAACAAGGGACGCCAGTATGTTTAACGGTAACCCATTTTGATGGGTATGTGATGGCGCGTTCGCCTTTTCATCATAGTGCCAATTATCGAACTGTAATGGCCTACGGCAACGCCCGCGCAATAGAAGACCAAGATGAAAAAGAAGCGGCGTTAAAACTGATGATGGAACAACTTTTTACTGGGCGCTGGGATGATGTTCGCGGCAACACAGATCAGGAACTAAATGCAACCACCGTCGTTTGGATGGAAATTGAGGAAGCGTCGGCGAAAATTCGTACTGGAGATCCGATCGACGATGAAGAAGATTACGACCTTGGTTGTTGGGCCGGTGTGATCCCAATCACCTCGACATTTGGCGCCCCGGTCAATGATACGCGGTTGAATGATAGCATTGAATACCCGGATTACCTCAAAGTATTGGCCGGAAAATCTTTGTAATTGCCTAAAATTTGGAAATTCTCGTCAGTCGGTTCCAAAAACCTCCCGAACTAGTTATAGTTACGGTAATATTTCCCGACTGTCCGCGATTAGAGTCTGTCAATTTGGAGTACGTTTGTGTCCCACGAAACTGATGTCTACTGGTCCTTTCGTAGCCCCTATTGTTATCTTGCCGGTCCGCGTTTGCTGGAGCTGGAAAAGCAATATGACTTGCGCCTCAACCTGCGGGCAATTTATCCAGGGATGGTCCGTGACAAAAACTTTATTACCAGTCGCGATCCTTTGTTCGGCCCCTATTTGAAGCGGGACACCAAACGTGTTGCGGAATATTTAGGTCTGCCCTATCGCTGGCCCAAACCGGATCCGGTACAGACAAATCATGCCATTGGGCAGGCGACAGACGAGCAACCGCTCGCCGACCGTTTGACCCGACTAGGAATTGCCGCCAGCCGGCGAGGTCAAGGCCTAGCTTTCGCGACAGCAATCGGAACGTTACTTTGGGATGGGAAAACTGTTGATTGGCACCAGGGCGAACATCTGGCTGTTGCTACGGCCGGTGCCGGTCTGGATCTTGCCGAGATGGAAGCGGCGATTGCGGCGGATATCGATGGCCATGACGCGGAAATCGCCGCCAATGACGCCGCATTGACGGCTGCTGGGCACTATGGTGTGCCAACGCTGGTTTATGATGGGGAACCATTTTTTGGCCAGGACCGCATCGATCTATGCGTTTGGCGGATGGAACAAAACGGTTTGAAGAAACGTTAGACCGACAGAATTCGGTCGGCCTCGGCAATCTCACCTGCAACCTTGGCGACAGGCGGTCGCAACTTCATCCGGGCCTGCCATTCGGTTAGCGTCGAAAAAGTCGCCAACGATGGTGCGCCCAAACGGTCGGCGAAAAGAATAGTCATGAACATCGCAATGTCGGCGACCGTATATTGGCCACAGAAATAATCGCGATCTTGTAACGCACGATCAAGCTGTTCATAGACATCTTTGATTTCGTTTTCTGCCCGCTTGCCATCGGCTTCCTTTTCCGCTCGACTTGCGGCATCTGGATCGGCCGGTTCCGTTCGATACATCAGACGGGCAACCATCGGCAACAGGATCTCGTCTGCTTTCAACTCGATCAAACGACAGTAGGCTCGGGCCTTTGCGTTTTTTGGGTAGAGCGGGATATCCGGGTAAGCGTCTTCCAGATATTCGAAAATTAGGGTCGAATCAAAAAGTTCTAAATCATCTTCGATCAAGACCGGTACCTGCCCTTTGGGGTTTATCGCCAGAACGTCGGGATGTTTCGGATGATAGCCCTTGGCTTGTGAGAACGGGACCATGATCCGCTTGAATGGGATTGCTTTTTCAGCCAGCGCAATTTCGATTTTGCGGGCGAACAAACTGAGCGGGGCGGAATAAAGTTTTATCATCGCTGAACCATATAGAAGGGTGCCGGGAAAGGGAAATGTTGCGCCGGATAGCGGCAGGGAGGTATGAAAGTGGGGAAATATCAGTAATCGATGAGCCTGCTTCAATGAAAAGATTTTACAAAACCGTGACGATAGCTGAGACAAGCTTGGACGGTTTTCAAATTCATCTCGACGGTCGTCCAATACGGACGCCAGCAAAGTCACTGCTTCAATTACCAAGCGAAGAATTGGCAATTGTCGTCGCAGACGAATGGTCTTTACAGGGCGAGGATATTGCACCGGCAACGATGCCCTTCACGCAATTGGCCAACAGCGCCCTGGATTTGTTGGGTGAACATCGCCAAAAAGTCATCGCCGTGATGGTCGATTTCATCAATGCAGACCTAATCTGTTATCGCGCCAAAAACCCGAAGGATTTGGTCGAAAATCAGAGCAAACATTGGCAGCCGCTGGTTGATTGGTTCAATATGGAATTTGACACCCAATTGGTGGTCACGACTGGAATTTTGCATGTTCCACAAAACCGGGAAGTCGCCAACAAACTGGATGAGAAATTTGCGAAATACAGCGATTTTCAAATCACCGGATTGCATGAACTTGCGACGATCACGAAGTCGATCACGATTGCTTTAGCGGTTGTTCAGGGACGGATAACAACCGAACAAGCCTGGCAAGCCGCGCATGTCGACGAAGATCACCAAGCCGGGCGCTGGGGCGAAGATGATGAAGCAGCCGAGCGCGCCGCTGCCTTACAAAAAGCTTTTGGCGAAGCTGCGGAATTATGGAAGATGGTAAGCGACTGAATTATCGGCTTATTCCATTCAAATTACATGACAATCCCATTACAAAAGCTATGATGCTGAGATCTCCGCTCGGAGGCCAGGGCTGTTTAAAAAACATCAAGACGAGGGCGAGGCTAAATGCAAGAAATTATCCGGCAACTCGAAGAAAAGCGCGCCGCCGCACGACAGGGCGGAGGGCAGAAGCGCATTGACACACAACACGCGAAAGGGAAATTGACGGCACGCGAACGGATCGAAGTTCTGCTCGACGACGGCTCCTTTGAAGAATACGACATGTTTGTCGAACATCGCTCCGTCGATTTCGGCATGGCCGAACAAAAAGTTCCGGGCGACGGGGTTGTCACCGGCTGGGGTACCATCAACGGCCGGCTAATTTTTGTCTTTTCGCAGGATTTTACCGTCTTTGGCGGCTCCCTCTCAGAAGCCCATGCCGGGAAGATCTGCAAGGTCATGGATCAAGCGATGAAAGTCGGGGCGCCGGTGATTGGCATCAACGATTCTGGCGGTGCGCGCATCCAAGAGGGTGTGGCAAGCCTGGGCGGATATGCCGACGTCTTTCAACGCAACGTATTGGCTTCCGGCGTGGTGCCGCAGATATCTGTTGTGATGGGCCCCTGTGCCGGTGGGGCGGTCTATTCACCTGCCATGACCGACTTTATCTTCATGGTGAAGGGTAGTTCATATATGTATGTCACCGGACCAGATGTGGTGAAAACGGTGACACAGGAAGAAGTCAGCCACGAAGAACTAGGCGGCGCCATTACCCATTCGCGGAAATCCGGGGTCGCCGACAATGCATTCGAAAATGACATGGAGGCCTTGAACCAGGTTCGCCGCTTAATCGATTTTCTGCCTCTCTCCAACAAAGAGCAACCGCCAGAACGACCAGCTTATGACGCTGCGGATCGCAGCGATATGTCTCTCGATACGCTGGTGCCGGCAAACCCCAATCAGCCATATGATATGAAGGAACTGATCAGAAAAATGGTCGATGAAGGGGATTTTTACGAAATCCAGCCAGACCATGCGCAAAATATTGTTGTTGGCTTTGCGCGCATGGGCGGATCGACTGTCGGTATCGTCGCCAATCAGCCGATGGTGCTGGCCGGCAGTCTTGATATCAATAGCAGTAAAAAAGGCGCCCGATTTGTCCGTTTTTGTGACTGTTTTAATATCCCCATCATCACATTGGTCGACGTCCCTGGTTTCCTGCCCGGGACCGCGCAAGAATATGGTGGCCTGATCAAGCATGGGGCAAAATTGTTGTTTGCATTTGCTGAAGCGACGGTTCCGAAGATTACTTTAATAACGCGCAAAGCTTATGGCGGTGCCTATGACGTGATGTCGTCGAAACATCTGCGCGGGGATGTCAATTACGCCTGGCCGGCGGCGGAAATCGCCGTTATGGGCGCGCAAGGGGCGGTGGAGATCATTTTCCGCTCCGAACTGGGCAACCCGAAAAAAATTAAAAAACGCACCGATGAATATCGTGAAAAGTTCGCCAATCCGTTTATCGCTGGTAATCGCGGCTTCATCGACGACGTGATCATGCCTCACAATACCCGGCGTCGCATCATGCGGGCGCTGGATATGCTGAAAGATAAGGAATTGGAAAATCCGTGGAAAAAACACGACAACATTCCGCTTTAGTTTCCGTTATTCCGATTATTAATTGTTGAGATCTATCGATGTTCAAAAAAATCCTTATTGCTAATCGTGGCGAAATTGCCTGTCGGGTGATCAAGACCGCACGTCGTATGGGCATTCGGACCGTTGCGGTCTATTCCGAAGCTGACGCAGGGGCGCTGCATGTGGAGATGGCGGACGAAGCCATTGCTATCGGTCCGGCGGCGGCAGCTGAAAGCTATCTGGTGATGGATAAAATTCTGGCGGCCATTAAGGATAGCGGCGCGGAAGCCGTGCATCCCGGTTATGGTTTTCTGTCGGAGAATGCTGGTTTTGCCGAAATCTTGGCAAAAAACAATATCGCCTTTATTGGCCCAGGCCCGAAAGCAATTGCGGCCATGGGCGATAAAATCGAAAGTAAAAAACTTGCCCATGCGGCCAAAGTGTCGACGGTTCCAGGCTATATGGGTGTTATCGCTGATGCCGATGAAGCGAAAAAAATCGCCAAGGATATTGGCTATCCGGTGATGATCAAAGCGTCCGCCGGTGGCGGCGGCAAAGGCATGCGGGTGGCTTATTCCGCTGACGAAGTTGCAGAAGGTTTTACTTCGGCGGAAAATGAGGCCCGCTCCAGCTTTGGCGATGATCGTATTTTTGTTGAGAAATATATCGAGCAACCCCGCCATATCGAGATCCAAGTGCTGGCTGACAGTCATGGCAATTGTATCTATTTAGGGGAACGGGAATGTTCGGTGCAACGCCGTCATCAGAAAGTAATTGAAGAAGCGCCCAGTCCGTTCCTTGATCCCGCGACCCGCAAGGCGATGGGCGAACAGGCTGTCGCTTTGGCTCAAGCGGTAAATTATGCTTCCGCCGGGACCGTAGAGTTCATTGTCGACAAGGACAAAAACTTCTTCTTCCTGGAGATGAATACTCGTCTGCAGGTTGAGCATCCGGTAACGGAATTTATCACTGGTATCGATCTGGTTGAACAGATGCTGCGTGTCGCCGCTGGCGAACAACTAACGATTAGCCAAGATGATGTGAAGCTCGATGGTTGGGCGATTGAAGCGCGACTATATGCGGAAGACCCCTATCGCGAATTCATGCCGTCGATTGGGCGACTGGTGCATTGTCGCCCACCGGTCGAAAACGCCAACGTCCGCGTTGATACAGGCGTCATCGAGGGTTCGGAGATATCACGGTATTACGATCCGTTGATTGCGAAGTTGGTAACCTATGGCCGTCACCGGGATGAGGCGCTGGGCCATATGCGCACGGCGCTGGATCAATATTATGTCCGTGGTATTCAACACAATTTGGGTTTCCTAAATGCCGTTATTCAACATCCCCGTTTTGTTTCAGGAGATATTACGACAAATTTCATCGCCGACGAATATTCCGAAGGGTTTCAAGGCGGGCCGGTTGACGCAAGGGCGCGTGATGTCCTTGTCGGTGTCGCGATCTTGACCCATTTGCGTGAGTTTACGCGCGCCGCATCTGTCTCCGGACAACTGGCGCATCATAAACCCAGGGCCGGGAGCGATTGGACAGTCTGCATTGATGAGGACAGTATTCCGGTGACAGTCGCGGACGCAGCGGAAGGGTTCGATATTTCGATCGACGATCACATCATCGCGGTACGTAGCCATTGGCATCCGGGCGCCTTGGTGTTCGAGGGTACGGTCAATGGCCGTCCGGCGACGGTGCAAGTGGACCGATTGCCGGAAGGCGCGCAGTTGGCGCATGGCGGTATCAACGTTACCACTGTTGTGCGAACAGCACGGGAAGCGGAATTGGCCACCCTGATGCCGGAGGTTGTCGTTCCCGACACCTCTAAATTCCTGCTTTGTCCGATGCCGGGTCTGGTGATGTCGATCGCGGTCGCAGAAGGCGACATGGTGAAGGCCGGCGATCCTCTGGCCGTAGTAGAAGCGATGAAAATGGAAAACGTCCTGCGGGCCGAAGTTGATGGGATTGTGAAAGAAATCCACGCCGCCGCCGGTGATAGCTTGCCGGTCGATGAAGTCATTCTGGAGTTTGAATAACCTTGCAGACAGTTTCCTTGCGCATCACCGGAAAAGTGCAGGGGGTCTGGTATCGTGGCTGGACTATCGAGGTCGCCCGTGACCTGAATTTGGACGGTTGGGTCTGTAACTGTCGTGACGGCAGTGTCGAGGCGCGGGTTGTTGGCACACCGGACAAAATCAAGATGTTGATCGATGCCTGCCGAAATGGTCCGGGTTCGGCAGCGGTTCGCGATGTCATTGTTTCAGATAATCAAGACGGCGATCCTGACATTTTAGCGGGGCAAGGTTTCCAGCAACGACGCACGATTTAGCGGCAGGCCACCAAATACCTTGGCAAACTGCGCCAGCATCTCATGGTCGAATTCCGTCATTGTGGTCGGCAAACCCAAATCGTCGAATGAGGTCACACCATGCTCAGCGATGCCGCAAGGGACAATGCCCTCATATTGATTGAGATCTGGATCGATGTTGATCGAAATACCATGATAACTGACCCAGTGCCGGACGCGAATGCCAAGGGCCGCAATTTTGTCTTCGCGGCCCTGACCGCGATCGACCCAAACACCGACCCGGCCGGTTCGTAATTCACCTTTCACATTGAATACGGCCAAAGTGTTAATGATCCACTGTTCCAAATTTCTGACAAACAGACGCAAGTCAGCTTTTCGCTTCCGAAGATCCATCATCACATAAACAATGCGCTGTCCCGGACCATGATAAGTATACTGTCCGCCACGTCCGGTCATAAAAACGGGAAGCCGTTCGGGGTCGATTAAGTCAGCGGCCTTGGCGCTGGTGCCGGCGGTATAAAGCGACGGATGCTGCAGAAACCAAACCATTTCTGCCGCTTCGCCCTTGTGAATCGCCGCCACGCGATCTTCCATCAATTCGATTGCAGCGGGATAGGATACCGGTAAGTCGCTGAATTTACACTCAATATCGTGGATCAATTGTTTCATCACTACGTCGTCGATCAATTATGTTATTATGCATTTGTTCATGACCTGCAGCTATACCATATGCTTGCTCAGGGATCAGTAGGGTGAAACAAATAGAATGAATGACAACAGGTCGGTCGAAACCGTAGACGTAGAAATATCAGTAGTGATAGGCCGCACTAAAATGCCGATCCATCAGCTTTTAAAAATGGGCCGCGGCGCGGTTATCGAGTTGGATGCTCGGATCGAAGATAACGTCTGGGTTTACGCCAATAATCAGCTGATTGCCCGGGGTGACATCCTGGTCAGCGGCGAGACCGTTTCGGTTCAGATAACCGAAACCATTGGCTTGGGTTACCGGGGCGGCTAACAAGCTAAAACTATTGTATTATTGATGCGGCTTTCGCTTGCAGCGAGGGCTAGGATTTGTTATCCCCCATCGTCCAATAAGCGGTCGTGGCGGAATTGGTAGACGCGCAGCGTTGAGGTCGCTGTGGGATAATATCCCGTGGAAGTTCGAGTCTTCTCGACCGCACCATCCGCCTTCCCTAACTTTCGTTGAACAAAATTTAGGGAAGGCGGGTTCTACGCCTGGCGAAACCAAACAATTCTCTGCCAAGCCCCGCAATCGGTTGTGCGTAAAATTCTGCCTTATTATTTTCCCATAATTGAATAGATTAAGCCTGTTATAGTCGATTCTTGAATCAAGAATTATTTGGGAGGCTAGTCGAGATGTCGGACGATCTGAACAGCATGTCGTTGGAATATCACCGTTGGCCGACACCTGGGAAAATTTCGGTCTCTCCAACAACCAGACTGGCTAATCAACGTGACCTCTCGTTAGCCTACTCTCCGGGCGTTGCCGCCGCCTGTAACGCCATTGTCGATGATGCGAATTCCGCCGCTGATTACACGACACGGGCCAATTTGGTCGCTGTAGTAACTAATGGAACGGCTGTCTTGGGTCTTGGCGCGATCGGACCGCTGGCGTCTAAACCGGTGATGGAGGGCAAAGCTGTCCTGTTCAAGAAATTCGCCAATATTGATTGTTTCGACCTTGAAATTGCCGAATTGGACCCCGACCGCTTCGTCGATATCGTGGCGGCGTTGGAGCCGACATTTGGTGGCATCAATCTGGAAGACATCAAGGCGCCGGAATGTTTCCTGATCGAAAAAGCCTGTCGCCAGCGGATGAACATACCGGTCTTCCACGATGACCAACATGGTACAGCGATCTGTGTTGCCGCGGCAATCTCCAATGGTTTGCGCTTGGTTGGCAAACAATTGTCAGAGATTAAATTAGTTGCCTCTGGCGCTGGCGCTGCGGCGCTAGCATGCCTCAATCTTTTGAAAAGTATGGGCCTTGATCCCGCGAACGTTTTTGTTTCCGACATTGATGGAATATTGCACCAGGGCCGCAACGTCGGCTTGAATGAGTTTAATCAGGCTTGGACCAGGCAAACCGAATGCCGACATTTAGCCGATGCGATGCCGGATGCGGATGTTTTCTTGGGCTTGTCCGCTGCGGGTGTGTTGTCATCCGATATGGTGAAAGGGATGGCAAAAGACCCGTTGATTTTGGCGCTGGCAAATCCGAACCCGGAAATCGACCCGGGCGCTGCTAAAGCCGTACGCCCGGATGCAATTATGGCAACTGGTCGATCCGACTATCCAAACCAAGTAAATAATGTGCTTTGTTTTCCATTCCTGTTTCGCGGCGCCCTCGATGTCGGTGCCACCACAATTAACGAGGAGATGAAAATCGCCGCGGTCAAGGCGATAGCCGACCTTGCGACAGCTGAATCGTCCGACGTCGTGGCAAAAGCTTACCGTGGCGAAAATCTTGCATTCGGCCCCGATTATCTTATTCCAAAACCTTTCGACCCGCGTTTGATCACCTCAGTTGCCCCGGCAGTCGCGCAAGCGGCCATGGATAGCGGCGTCGCCAGCCGACCGATTGAAGATATGGAAGCGTATGGTGAAAAACTGACCGGGGTGGTCTACCGCACTGGCTTTGCGATGAAACCGATATTTGATCGCGCCCGCGAAGATCCCCGACGCGTGGTTTATTCAGAAGGGCATTCAGTGCGGGTGCTACAGGCGGTTCAGATCGCCGTTGACGACGGCTTGGCAAAGCCAATTTTGGTTGGGCGTCCGGACCTTATTGAAAAGCCCATCGCGGAAAATGGCCTACGGATCAAGATTGGTGCTGATGTCGATATTGTCGACCGCACCTATTACGACCGCTATGAAGAATATGTCGATCAGTATCACCGTATTATGGGTCGGCGCGGCGTCTCGATGGACCGGGCCCGATTGTTGATGGCGACCAGGGCAACCTTGATCGCTTCCATGATGGTCGCGATGGGGGATGCGGACGCAATGATTTGCGGCACGGTGGGTGGTTTTTCCGCCCATTTGCATCATATTATGGACGTCATCGGGCTGCGTGACGGGGTCAGTGATGTTTCCGCTCTGGAACTGATGATATCGGATCGCGGTGCCGTCTTTATGTGCGACACCGCGGTTACCTACAAACCAACGGCAGCGCAGATTGCCGAAATGACCCTTTTGGCGGCAGAGCATGTCCGCCGCTTCGGCATGGAACCAAAAGTTGCGTTGCTGTCCCATTCGGATTTTGGCGCTTCGGACAGTGGATCATCCTTACGCATGCGGCAGGCCCGCGAACTGCTTTGCGACCTGGCGCCCGAATTGGAAGTCGACGGTGAAATGCGCGCGGATACAGCTTTGGATCCTTTCATAAGAGAGCAAGTATTTAAGGATTCAGTGCTTGTCGGTTCGGCAAACTTGTTGGTCATGCCGTCATTAGACGCCGCCAATATCGCTTTTAACCTGTCGCGCATATTAGCCAACGGTATTTCGGTTGGCCCAATGCTGATCGGGATGGCCTTGCCAGCTCATATCGTCAGTCAAACCGTTACCGTTCGTGGTCTGGTCAACATGACGGCTATTGCGACGGTCGACGCCCAGGCGCAACCGGATTTTGTCAGTCAACGGAGCGAGTGACGTGAGCGAAGAGGATTTCAATACAGAGGCCCCGGCGACTGTCGATGAAGTCTATCCGATAGACAAAGAACTTGTCCGCGCCGTTGAACAGGCAATCGACGAAGGTGACCGCGCCTCACTCGAAACGCTGCTATATAATTTGCATAGTGCGGATATTGCCGATCTCGTTGAATTCTTGACGAGCGATGACCGGCATAGTTTTGTCACGATGTTGCAGGATAATTTCGACGCGGAAATTCTGATCGAACTTGATGAAGTTGTATTGGAAGACGTCTTGGCGGCCCTGCCAGCATCGCATATTGCCGCCGCCATAGCGGAGATGGACACCGACGATGGTGTCTACGTTCTGGGCGCGATGGACGACGACCATCGCGACGAAGTGTTGCTAGCGGTCCCAGCGCCGGATCGCGCCGCAGTACTGGAAGGGTTGTCTTATCCCGAAGACAGTGCTGGTCGTTTGATGCAGCGTGAACTGATTGCCGTGCCGGCTTATTGGACCGTCGGGCAAGTGATCGATTATTGTCGGGAGACCGACGATCTGCCTGATGAGTTTTACGAAATATTCGTCGTCGATCCGCGTCACCGACCAATTGGTCAGGTGCCGTTGAACAATACGCTGCGCGCCAAACGTCCGGTTTTGATGCGGGATGTCATGAATGACAGCATCAATCCCATTCCCGTCGATTTGGATCAGGAAGAGGCGGCCTATTTGTTCCAGCAATATGACATGGCCTCGGCCCCTGTTGTCGATGCGGCGGGTCGTCTGGTCGGTGTGATAACCTTCGACGATATGGCTGACGTGATCGAAGAAGAGACGGAAGAAGATTTGATGCGTCTTGGCGGCGTCAGTGACGAAAGCGATATCTTCCATTCGGTCTTGCGTACCACACGCAATCGCTTCACTTGGTTGTTGGTTAATTTGTTTACGGCGATCATCGCCTCCATGGTGATTGCGCAATTTGATGCGACGATCGAACAGATTATCGCCTTGGCTATTCTGATGCCGATCGTGGCGTCGATGGGCGGTAATGCCGGAACGCAGACCTTGACTGTGGCGGTGCGGGCTTTAGCAACGCACGAACTGACGGCGGCCAATGCGTTTCGCGTGGTGCGAAAAGAGGTGCTGGTTGGCGGCCTAAATGGTTTGTTTTTCGCCGTTCTTGTCGGCTTGGTGGCCGGGTTCTGGTTTGCCGAACCGGGCTTGGGCGGTGTAATCGCTTTGGCCATGGCCGTGAATATGCTAATCGCCGGACTTGCCGGAGCACTGATTCCACTAGGATTAGATCGGATAGGTTTTGATCCGGCGGTTGCCGCGACGGTTTTTCTAACTACGATTACCGATGTTGTTGGGTTTTTTGCGTTTTTGGGTTTGGCTGCTTGGTTGTTGTTATGAATGCGCCGACGCAAATATTTTACGAAATGTCCGATTGATCGGCATCACTTCCGCATCATCCAACAAATTCAACTCCTGCAATGCATGATGACAAGCTGCAAGATTATAGTGCGGGATCGCCGGATAGAGGTGATGTTCGATATGATAGTTCACAGAATGGGGAAACAATAACCAGATCAAAAGTTTCGGTCCGATATTCGTGCGCGCCGCTAACAACGGTGAAGACAAATCGCTGACCGCGCCATGTTCGCAGATCGCCCGCAAACGCAGGATTGGTTGTAATAGAGTGACAAGCGGTAATACCCACAATACCAAATATTCGACACCAAAGCCGGAAGCAAAAGCTGCCACGGGTGCCAGGATATGAAAGCCGACAACAAACCAGCGATCCCGTCGCGCTGCCAGTCGCAAGGCAGGCGAGGTATCGTTCAAAGGTCGATTGGGGTCCTGCACATCGTCATTGATCGCTGGATTACCAAAAAAATAAGCGAAGGTTTTGTGGGCGTTTAGCCCCATTAGGTCTTTCGCCAATTTTTTCATTAAATATCCCTTACCGCGTGGATAACCGCCATGCAGAGGAATATCGGGATCCCGGTCTTCGTATAAATGATTATGGTGTAGACGATGTACGACACGATAACTGCACATCGATATGCCCACAATTATCCCGACAAATCGACCGATTATGTCGTTCAATAGGCGGCTGCGAAAAAGGCGGTAATGGGTGGCATCATGGGCCAGCACAAAGCACGCCTGTTGCCGCGTCGCGATGATAAATATCGCTGGAAGTACGGTCCAGGGCGACCACCACAAAGTTGCTACGATTATGCAAACAGTTAAAATACCAAGTGTCTCAGCAACTGACAAAGCCCCCTTCAAGTCGTTGACTTCATATAGTTTCTTCAAAATATTTGCCGGTAAAAAGCGACGACTACGGGAATCGTTGCGAAATTCGGCGCCGCCTGAGGTGATATCAGTCATCAGGTATTATACCCCAAAAGCTTCCGAAATCAGTGCGTAAGATCGTTTTCTCGCCTCAAAATCATAGGTAATAGTCACAATTACCGCTTCTTCCGCGCCGTATACCGCCAATAAATCGGTAATTTGCGATTTAACCTGGTCAGGATCGCCGATGATCGTATGGCCTTCCGCATCGGCGACGATGGCGCGGTCATGGACATCCATTTTGTAATTTTCTGCTTCTTCTGGGGAGACGACTGGGGCCGGGTGCCCACGACGCAAGTTTATCAGGAAAATATTACGACTTAAGGCTAGTCGCTCCGCTTCTTGCCTGCTTTCGGCGCAAATGACGAATATACCAATTGAACCCTGGGGTTTTGGATGTATGGCAGAAGGGCGGAAATTTTGCCGATATGATTCCATTGCCGCCACGCCACCATGCGCAGAAATGAAATGTGCAAAAGAGAATGGCAGTCCAAAATAGGCCGCCAACATGGCGCTTTGATCGCTAGAACCTAAGATCCAAAGCTCAGGCGTCGTTTTTCCCACTGGCTGGGCATGAATTTTCGAAAAATCATGTTCTGGCGAAACTTTATCATGAAGAAATTCATTCAACATATTGACCTGATGAGGAAAATATTCAACCGATAGTGATCCCGGGCCGGCGGCTAAAGCTTGTGCGGTGAGGTAATCGCTGCCCGGCGCCCGACCGATCCCGATATCAATTCGACCTGGATACAAGGTCTCCAACATGCGGAAGTTTTCTGCTACTTTTAACGGTGAATAGTGCGAAAGCATCACCCCGCCCGAGCCCACGCGCATAGATTTGGTGGCGCCGGCGACATGTCCGACTAGGATTTCCGGCGTTGTACCCGCCAATGCTTCGGAATTGTGATGTTCGGCCAGCCAATATCGGTGATAGCTCAAGCGGTCGCAATGCTGCGCCAGCTCGACTGTTTCCCGCACTGCCTGGGCGGCAGTGTCGCCTTTTCGAACTGGGCTTTGATCTAGAACGCTTAATTTTAACATGCTTTGCATGATAGGCAGAATTGCCAATTTGGCTAGTGATCCGGCACAATCAGGAGAATAAATATTCAATAAAATTGAAGACAAAAAGCGATGCTCGATTGAATGATATCTGATAGCTTATGTGTGTAGAAGTCTAATTTCTTGAGCTGTTAATGCTTTGTTTACTATGAATTTCTCGAAGACGAGTTGACGGGTGTGAGATGATAGCCGGCGTATCATTGCCAAATTTTCCTGCAAATGCGGGAATTGTACCTAGCGCCAGCCAGGCGGTAGGTAAAACCGCGTCTTCTGATTCACCACTCCCTTACCGCCCTATTTTTCCAAGCCCGGACGAACCGGAAACGAATGCTGGGGAAAGCAAGCCAGCGGCCGGTTCACCACCATCAAATTTACTTGGTCGAGACACTTTGTTATTCCTTCAGGAAGAGCCACAGAATACTGACGATCAAAATGGGTCGGAAGAAAATGAGCTTGATAGCGGCATAGCAAAAACATACACAGAATTGTCACCTGAAGAGCGCCAGGAAGTGAATGACTTACGCGCGCGCGACCGTGAAGTGCGGGCCCATGAACGAGCGCATCAATCAGCTGCTGGACAATATGCCGGGGCCGCCAGTTTTGAATTCGAACCCGGCCCCGATGGTCAAAGATATGCTGTATCCGGTGAAGTGCTAATAGACGTTTCGCCAGCGGCAGACCCGCAAGCCACGATCGATAAGATGGCGATAATCCGCCGCGCCGCATTGGCACCAGGAAATCCATCGGCGCAAGATCATGCCGTTGCAGCGCAAGCCGATCAGAATATTCGTGAAGCACGGGTTGAACAACAGCGTGACGCGACAGAAAAACCGACAAATGATGAAAATGGCGACGCGACGGCGGAAGCCGAAACTTTAGAAGCGAATACCGATAATGCCGCGTCCGGTTACGTAGTCGGGGAAAAACCCGACAACCGCAATAGCAACGACAATCCTTCTACTCCACTTACGCAGCCACAAAATAGTTTCGAGACCGTTGACTATGCAGGGCGACCGGAATCAACATTTACAACTCCGCGGAATAATCAAGCAACAGGGCCAATCGACGCATTCCAGCCAATAGATACTTTTGTTGGCGCCGGAACTGCTTAGAAGGCTTCACGATAACAAATTTCTAAGTTCAATAAACAAGGCCACTGATAGGAAGTCAAAGTCATATGCCGTCAGTGCAATCCATCTTATTAGCTGAGGATGATGCCGTTCTCCGCAAGCTTTACACTCATGTCCTAATATTGGAAGGTTACGAGGTCGCGAGCGCCGCCGATGGTTTTGAAGCGTTGGCATTGGCTCAAAAAGACCACTTCGACCTTATGATAATCGATGTCATGATGCCAAAAATGGATGGCTTGGATTTGTGTCGCCTTTTGCGCGATCAATTAGGCGACGATGTTCCGATTGTTTTTCTTACCGCGCTTGACGACGCCGACACTTTGCGGCGCTGTACCGATGCCGGGGCTGATGATTATCTCGTCAAGGAAGGCTCCCCCGACGCTTTGATTGAGTTAGTAAAATACTGGCGCCAACTGCGGGACGGTCAATTGGAAGCTTATCAAATTCGCCCGCGGTTGCAGGAACTGATCTAAGCCAGAATTCCCCCACCTTTCCTGTTTTAAAGCCTTTCCAACTGTCGTTGAAGGCTTTAACTTCCTGCCACTGATCATCACCCAATCGACCGGTTGAGTGGGAAATTCAATAACAGTGGATCTCAGGCCCAATGGCGGTACTCGAAAGTAAAGTCAATCAGCGGAGCGACGCCTACAAGGCGAATTTTGCTTCCATGAATACGAAACTGTCGCAGTTGCGCGCGCGAGTAGCGGCGGTAAAGCAAGGAGGCGGCGAACGTTCCCGCGCCCGGCATTTGTCACGTGGAAAGTTGTTACCTCGGGATCGCGTGCGCGCCTTGTTGGATCGCGGCGCCCCGTTTTTGGAACTCTCACAATTGGCCGCCTTCGAAGTTTATGACGATAACATTGCCAGCGGCGGTCTGATCACCGGTATTGGCCGGGTGTCCGGTCGCGAATGCCTGATCATTGCCAACGATGCGACCGTTAAAGGCGGGACCTATTATGCGATCACGGTGAAAAAACACATCCGGGCCCAGGAAATCGCGATGCAGAATAATCTGCCCTGCATCTATCTGGTCGACAGTGGTGGAGCCAACCTGCCGGAATGGCCGGATGTTTTTCCCGACCGAGATCACTTTGGTCGGATTTTCTATAATCAGTCGAACATGTCCGCCATGGGTATCCCACAAATCGCGGTGGTGATGGGCTCATGTACTGCCGGCGGCGCTTATGTTCCGGCAATGTCCGATGAAAGTATCATCGTGCGTGGACAAGGGACGATATTCTTGGGCGGGCCGCCGCTTGTAAAAGCGGCGACGGGGGAAGAAGTATCGGCCGAAGATTTGGGCGGTGCCGATGTGCATTCCAAAATATCCGGCGTCACCGATCATTATGCCCAGAACGATCACCATGCCTTGGCGATCGCCCGGCAAATCGTTTCCAACTTGAACCGCAAGAAAAGCCACGTGCTGGAAACCAAGAAGCCGGCCGCGCCCATATATGATCCGACCGAGTTATACGGTATTCTGCCGGAAGACGTCCGCCAACCCTATGACGTGCGTGAAGTAATTGCCCGCGTCACCGACGGCAGTGAATTCGATGAATTTAAAAAGCTCTACGGCAATACACTGGTCTGCGGTTTTGCGCATATTTGGGGTTATCCGGTGGGAATAATCGCCAACAACGGAATATTATTTTCGGAATCCGCACTGAAAGGCGCGCATTTCATCGAACTCTGCAGCCAGCGCAATATTCCGCTGGTATTCCTGCAGAACATTTCCGGATTCATGGTTGGGCGTAAATACGAATCTGGTGGCATCGCCAAGGATGGTGCGAAGCTGGTAACCGCCGTCAGTACTACCAAAGTCCCGAAGTTTACCCTAATCATTGGTGGTTCTTATGGTGCCGGGAACTATGGTATGTGCGGTCGTGCCTACGGACCCCGATTTCTGTGGTCGTGGCCCAGTGCATCTCTCGCCCTGATGGGACCGGAACAGGCAGCCGGCGTGTTGGCAACGGTCACCCGTACAAATAAAGAACGGGCCGGTGAAGACTGGAGCGAAGCCGAAGAGATAGCTTTCAAACAACCCATTATCGATCAGTTCGAAGCGCAAAGTTCACCCTACTTTGCTACCGCGCGGCTTTGGGATGATGGCATCATCGATCCGGCAGAAACTCGCAATGTGCTGGGACTTGGCATTTCAACGACGCTAAATGCGCCAATTGAAGAGACCAAGTTCGGCATCTTTCGGATGTAAGGGGGGCGATAGATGTTCGAAAAAATTCTCATTGCTAACCGAGGCGAAATCGCCTGCCGTGTCATCAAAACCGCGAAGCGTCTGGGGATCGCAACGGTCGCGGTATATTCCGAAGTAGATGCCGACGCCATGCATGTGGCAATGGCCGACGAAGCGGTCGCCATTGGACCGGCAGCAGCGGCAGAAAGTTATCTGGTCATCGACAAAGTTATCGACGCGGCGATCGCCACTGGCGCGCAGGCGATCCATCCGGGTTATGGTTTTTTGTCTGAAAATGCCGCTTTCGCCGAAGCCTGTGCGGCAGCTGACATCGTCTTCATTGGTCCGCCCGCTGAAGCAATTCGCGAGATGGGGGAAAAAGCGGCGGCTAAGGCGCGCATGGTCGACGCCGGTGTGCCGGTCGTGCCGGGTTATCACGGCGACGACCAAGATGATGGTTTGCTGGCGGCGGAAGCAGATAAAATTGGCTATCCGGTCTTGATCAAAGCAGTCGCTGGCGGTGGTGGCAAAGGCATGCGCCGGGTCGACGGTCCGGCCAAATTCGAAAGCGAACTGAAAAGCGCCCGGCGCGAAGCCAAAAATGCGTTTGGTGACGACAAAGTTCTGATCGAAAAATATCTTGTTCGACCGCGACATATCGAAATGCAAGTATTTGCTGATCGCCACGGCAATGTCGTGCATCTGTTTGAACGCGATTGTTCGGTGCAGCGGCGCCATCAAAAAGTGATTGAAGAGGCACCGGCACCGGGTATGACGCCGGATATGCGTCGAATTATGGGCGATGCGGCGGTTGCAGCAGCGAAAGCGATCAATTATGTCGGTGCCGGCACCGTCGAGTTCATTGCCGATGTCAGTGAAGGGCTGCAGAACCATCGTTTCTATTTCATGGAAATGAACACCCGCCTGCAAGTAGAGCATCCGGTTACCGAGATGGTTACCGGTCAGGATTTGGTCGAATGGCAGTTGCGGGTGGCGATTGGTGAAGCTTTACCCTTGAAGCAGGAAGAATTGAGTTTGAACGGCCACGCCTTTGAAGCGCGTATATATGCCGAAAATCCGGCTAAGAAATTTTTCCCCTCATCAGGTTTGTTACAACGCCTGCGGATGCCGGTGGAGGATGCCCATATCCGGGTCGATAGCGGCGTCCGGGAGGGCGACGAAGTTTCGATCTATTACGATCCGATGATTTCGAAATTAGTCGCCTGGGATCACAACCGGGATGCCGCACTGCGCCGCTTGCACACCGGTCTGGCCGCATTTCAGGTTGCCGGGGTAATGAATAATGTCGACTTTCTGGGCGCAATTGCAGCTCACCCGGCTTTTGCGGCGGCGGATTTGGAAACCGGTTTTATCGAAATACACAACAACGATCTGTTGCCGGCCGCCGGTGCACTGGATGATAGGACCCTGGCGTTAGCATGTTTGGACGTGTTGGTTCGCCGACGAGAAAGCGTTCGGGCGAAGCAAGAACAAAGCGGTGATCCGCATTCGCCATGGTTCACCACAGATGGTTGGCGTCTGAACGACGAAGGGTATGACTTGATCCATTTTGAAGACGGCGAACAAATCATCGAAATCGCAGTTCATTTTGCCGGTGATAATCGGTATGTCCTCGGCCTACCGGGTGGAGAGATGGTCGTCAGCGGAGAACATGACGGCGACGGTACTTTGTCGGCGAACTTAGCGGGTGTGCGGATAAATGCGGCAGTGGTCAGCGACGGCGACAAGATCGTCGTTTTCGCCGATGGTGGCTCCCGCCGGTTGGTCCGCTCTGACCCAATGAACCTTGCGGATATCGATACGGACGTCTTGGGCGACGTCGCCGCACCATTGCCAGGCAAAATCGTGCAGGTTATGGCTGAAGGCGGGCAAGTGGTCAAAAAGGGCGCGCCATTGATCATTCTAGAAGCGATGAAAATGGAACACACGATCGTGGCGCCGGCCGCTGGTACTGTCAAAGAGGTGTTTTTCAACGCTGGCGATCAGGTTGAAGAAGGTACCTTACTGGTCTCCTTCGCCGACGCGGAATAGGTTGGTGGATCGGGCGTGACGGTTCATCTGATCAAGCTCTGCGTAGGGATCGACAGCGTCGAACATCTGGCGGCATGGCGCAAACTGCGCCGGGCCGAACAAATCGCGGCAGGGGAGCCGGTGGAAAGTAAGCATGTCACCCGGATGACGCCGCGCCGCCGGGATGAAATCCTTGATGGTGGTTCGCTTTATTGGGTGATCAATGGTTTCATACAAGTGCGGCAGAAAATTAAACGACTTGATGAAGTTTATGATGGGGACGGCATCCGCCGCTGCGCCATTGTTATGAATCCGCGCCTCTACCGCACTGAATGGCAGGCCCGCCGGCCGTTCCAGGGATGGCGCTATTTCCCGCCGGAAGACGCACCGAAAAATTTGCCAGCCGGTCAGAAAGCCACAGATTTAAACCGGATCCCGCCAGAAATGCGCTTAGAGCTGCAGAAGCTTGGTTTGTTGTAATTCATATGGGTTACCTGGCACTATTCCTCTCCGGGTTTGTGGCCGCGACATTGCTGCCGGCGTTTTCTGAACTCGGTCTAGCCGCAATGATTTTGTCGGGGGAAGGGGAGCCGGTGCCGGCTTGGTTCTGGGCCACCTTGGGCAATACCCTAGGTGCCGTCGTGAATTGGTTCTTGGGGGCGTTCCTGCTGCGTTTTCAGGATCGAAGGTGGTTCCCGATCTCGACCGAAAATTTATCGATTGCGACCGGCTGGTTCAGTAAATACGGTGTTTTTTCGCTGCTGTTTGCTTGGTTGCCGATCATTGGCGATCCTTTGACGTTTGCTGCTGGCGTATTGCGGGTGAAATTATTGCCATTTGTCATTCTGGTCGCGGCAGGCAAAGGCGCCCGCTACGCGGTCATTGTTTGGGCAATTGTCTAAAGCAAGTCACGTACATTTTCGGCGATGGCCAATGATGCTGTCAAACCCGGTGATTCCATCCCAAAAAGGTTCACCAAACCGGCGATGCCGTGGTCTTCCGGTCCTTGGATCAGAAAATCTTCATTTGGTCCCCCGGGCCCTTGCATTTTTGGCCGCACACCAGCGTAAGCGGGGATCAATTTGCCGTCTTCCAAACCGGGCCAATAATGGCGGACGGCGGCATAGAAACTTTCCGCCCGGGATAATTCGACATCATAGTCGACCGCATCGACCCATTCTTGATCTGGGCCAAATCGGGTGCGACCAGCTAGATCAATAGTGGCATGGACGCCCAAACTAGCGGACGCCGGTACCGGATAAATCAGGCGTGAAAAAGGCTGCTTTCCTTCCAGGGAATAATAACTGCCTTTGCAGTAATAGGCGTCAGGAACATGTAGTTGATTTAGACCGGCAAGACTTTGGCCGAATTCCGGTGCCTTGAGGCCGGCTGCGTTGACCAGCATGCGGCAATCAATGGGATATTTCTCACCAGCACAATCGACGTCGATCCGGAATCCGCTATTCAGAATTTCGCCGCCGACGGCCGAGGAATGGATCGACAGCATGGCGCCATGATCTTCCGCCTCGCCTTGATAACTCAACATCAAGCTATGGGTGTCGACAATGCCGGTGGAGGGGGACAATAAAGCCCCAGTAGTACGAATTTCCGGCTCCAATCGTCGGGCGGTTGCCACATCGATATATTCCAGGTCGTCGACGCCGTTATTTTCGGCCTTCACCTGATTTTCAGACAGAATATCAAGTTCCGCTTCGGTGGTTGCAACGATCAACTTACCGCAACGCAGATAAGCAACTTTGTGGCTGTCGCAATGTTCATACAGCAACCACTTGCCGCGAACACAAAGCTCCGCTTTCAAGCTGTCTTTGGGATAATAGATGCCGGCATGGACAACTTCGCTATTGCGGGAGGAAGTTTCGGTACCGATGGCTTCGGCCCGCTCCAGCACGACAACTTCGTGGCCGGCCATCGCCATCGCCCGCGCGATCGCCAATCCGATAACACCGGCGCCTATAATCACACAATCCACTTGTTCGCTCATGCAAGATACCCTAACTATTTCCGCATCACTTTTGCCGTTTTGCTCACTCTAGGTCAAGCAACCGTCAAGCATCTGTCAACCAGCCGTGATTTGCCATATTCTGACGTATTAGAGAGGATGGGCCTTTATTCATGGAGAGCAATATGTTGGGTGCTAGGCAATCCGGAAATTTACTCATTGGCGTATTTGCCGCAGCACTGTTTACGGTCGCGGCGATGGCGGAACCGGCGCGTTGGAAATCAGAATGGACAGTGACAAATTTCGCGAAGACAAGTGTCGAATGGTCGGAAATCATGTCCGGCGGCCCACCGAAAGATGGCATCCCACCGATTGACAAACCAAAATTCGAGCCTGTTGGCGACGTTGGCGATATTCCGGATACGGAACCGGTTATTGGGGTGATCATAGAAGGGCAGGCAAGGGCCTATCCGCTTCGGGTTTTAACCTGGCATGAAATCGTTAACGACACCATCGGATCCACACCGATCGCCGTCACCTTTTGTCCACTGTGCAATGCGGCGGTCGTGTTTGATCGCCGGGTCGGTGAGCAAGTGCTGGATTTCGGCACCACCGGCAAGCTCCGTAATTCGGATCTTATCATGTATGACCGGCAGACCGAAAGTTGGTGGCAGCAATTTATCGGCACCGCCATTGTCGGCGACATGCTGGGCACAGAATTGAAAGTGTTGCCGGCACGTCTGGAATCATATGGCAAATTTAAGTCACGCGCACCTGAAGGTATGGTTTTGGTACCAAATTATGACCTGATGCGACGCTATGGCGCCAATCCATATGCCGGGTATGATAGTTCCGGTGGTCCATTTCTCTACCGTGGAGATTATCCAGAAAATATTGCGCCCCTGGAGCGGGTGGTCACCATCGATGGACAGGCCTGGTCCTTGGCTTTGGTCAAGTCAAAGCGCCGCATGGAAGTTGCAGGCGGCTATATCATCACTTGGGAACCCGGACAAAATTCTGCCCTAGATACCCCCATTATCGCGGAAGGGTTGGACGTCGGAAATGTTCTCGTGCAACGGAAGGACGACAGCGGTACACTACAAGATGTTGCATATGGCGTTGATTTTGCTTTCGCCTATTATGCTTTTCACCCTGATCGGCCGATCATCGTGAAATAAACCTGTGAACAATTAAGGTGCCATGGCAAAACAAGACAAAAATATCACACAAACTGAGGGAGCCAGCCCCGACGTACAGGCGTTTTTGCGGAAAGTTGCCGCCACCCCGAATGTAAAAGCGGCTGGCGCCAGGGGGCGCTTGTTATTTGTCATGGACGCGACGGCTAGTCGGCAGCCGAGCTGGGATATGGCCTGTCAAATTCAAGGTGACATGTTTGCAGAGACTGCAACCCTTGGCGGACTAGACGTGCAACTTGCCTATTACCGCGGATATCGAGACTTTCGCGCCACGCCGTGGGTTTCTTCTTCGGCGGACCTAATTCCTTATATGACGAAAGCCAGATGCCTGGGCGGGTATACCCAACTTGAACGCGCGCTCAAATACGCAATTAAGGAAACTAAGGTGAAGAAAATCGACGCGCTGGTCTTTGTCGGCGATGCCCTGGAAGAAGAAGTCGATGCGGTTTGTGGCCGGGCCGGCGAGCTGGGCATGTTGGGTGTGCCGTGTTTCATGTTTCACGAAGGTGGCCATCCAATTGTCGCCAACGCCTTCAAACAAATTGCTCAATTAACCCACGGGGCCTATTGTGCGTTTGATGCTAATTCCGCTAAGCAGCTCAAAGAATTATTGAGTGCTGTCGCGGTTTACGCGGCCGGTGGTCGCAAGGCTTTGACAAATTATGGCAAAGAAAGAGGCGGCACCATCTTGCAGATTGCCCACCAAGTGAAATAATCTCGTGACATCATGATTGGATATGTATTTTTAGGCGTCTGTTTGCTGATCGCCCTGATCCTGGCCGGGCGCATCTTGCTCACGATGAATCCGGCTCAGTTGGCAAACATTTTACGCTTTACGTTTGTCGGCCTTTTGGGCTCGGCGGCTATTTTCTTAATGATCACCGGACGCTTCGCGATAGGTGCTGGTCTGGCATTGTTTTCCGTTAGCCTGCTGAAACGCTGGTCTTTTCCGACAATCACTTTCCCCAATCTGGGACGCGGCAAAAGCAAGCAACAATCGACCGTAGAGACGGGCTTTTTGCGCATGAACCTTGAGCATGAAAGCGGGGTGATGCAGGGGGAAGTACTGCAAGGAACTTATGCCGGGCGTGATTTGGCGCGATTGAACCTCAATCAGTTGCTGGTCGTGTTAGCGGAATGCGAGCGGACGGACCCAGAAGCGGCGCAATTGCTCGAAACTTATCTAGACCGTACCCAGGAAAACTGGCGAGAGCAGGCTTCGCAAGATGAACAAGCGCAAACGGGGACGGCGGGACAAGGCTGGGGCCGCCGCCGCCAGCCCAACCGTTCCAGTTCGCCGATGAGTGTCGACGAGGCCTGTGAGGTGCTAGGCGTCGAACCCGGTGCCACAGAAGAAGAGATCAAGGCGGCACACCACCGATTGATGCTGAACAATCATCCCGACCGTGGCGGATCGGATTTTCTGGCGGCGAAAATCAATCAGGCAAAGGATATCCTACTTGGCACCTGATGGACGCTTGCGTCCTTGGCGCGAGCGTGGCAAAAGACGCCCGCATGTGGTGCTTGGGGTGCGATTCTGTGTCCCTGTCTGCGCTACGACGATAAGTGATTGAGGGGTGTGGCATGCGTGTACGCAAAGCGGTTCTGCCTGTAGCCGGGCTTGGGACCAGATTTTTGCCCGCGACCAAGTCGCTAGCCAAGGAAATGTTGACGGTTGTTGACAAACCGCTGATCCAATACGCCGTCGAAGAAGCACGCGCGGCAGGGATTGAAGAGTTTATCTTCGTCACCGGACGCGGCAAAGGTGCATTGGAAGATCATTTTGATCAGGCTTACGAACTAGAAGATACACTTCGAAAAGCAGGCAAAGATAACCTACTAGCGGATTTGGATGGCACGGTGCTGGACGCCGGACATGTCAGTTATACCCGCCAACAAAATCCGCGCGGCTTAGGCCACGCCGTCTGGTGTGCACGGGAATTAGTCGGCGATGAACCGTTTGCCGTCATGTTGGTCGATGATCTAATCGACGGTCCGACTTCGGCCTTAAAACAATTAGTGGATCAAGCCGAAATAACTGATGGCAATGTCGTGGCTTTGATGGAAGTGGCAGCTGATCAAACAGCAAAATACGGCGTCGTCAATCCAGGGCGACAAGAAGGCCGATTGACAGAAATTAAAGCGCTCGTTGAAAAACCGACGCCAGCCGAGGCCCCCTCAAACCTGGCCGTGATTGGCCGTTATGTCCTGTTGCCGGAAGTGTTTGAGCATCTTGGCGCCCACAAGACCGGCGCCGGTGGTGAAATTCAATTGACTGATGCGCTCGATAAAATGATCGGGAGAACACCCTTTCATGGTTACCAGTTCGAAGGCGAACGTTTTGATTGCGGCGATAAACTCGGTTTTCTTAAGGCCAACATTGCGCTTGGCCTAAAGCGGCCAGAATTTGCTCTCGATCTTAGGGCTTATGTAAATGAAGTGCTGACGCGTGATGCCGATAATTAAACTATTTATGCAGAAAAGGATCGTCCGATGCGCGTTGTAATGATTGGCGCCGGGTACGTTGGCTTGGTTTCGGGGACCTGTTTTTCCGAGTTTGGCCACGATGTCTTATGTGTCGACAAAGATGCCGCGAAAATTGAAGGTCTGAACAAAGGGCAAATGCCAATCTTCGAGCCGGGACTGGATAGCCTTGTCGAAAGCAACAGGCGAGCTGGGCGGCTTACCTTTGACACGAATATAAGTAACGCTGTTGCAAATGCGGACGCTGTTTTCATCGCCGTCGGCACGCCAACCAAGCCTGGTGGTGGTCATGCCGACCTGAGCTATGTATATGCCGCCGCCGAAGAAATTGCCGCACACCTAGCCGGCTACACAGTGGTGGTAACAAAATCGACGGTTCCAGTGGGGACCGGGCGAGAAGTTGCGAATATTATCAAAAAAGTCCGCCCGGACGCGGACGTCGATGTCGCTTCAAACCCAGAATTCCTGCGTGAAGGAAGTGCGATCGAAGATTTCATGCGGCCCGATCGGATTGTCGTCGGAACCTATAGCGAACGCGCGCGGGACGTTATGCGGGAACTTTACCGTCCATTGTTTCTGAACGAAACCCCAGTTTTGTTTACTAAACGTGCCACCGCTGAACTGACGAAATATGCCGCCAACGCATTTCTATCGACGAAAATATCATTTATCAATGAAATCGCCGATCTTTGCGAAGAGGTTGGTGCGGATGTCCAGGACGTGGCCAAAGGAATTGGCTTAGATGGCCGCATCGGTTCGAAATTTCTTCATGCGGGCCCCGGTTATGGCGGTTCGTGTTTTCCGAAAGACACATTGGCTTTGCTGCATACAGCCGAAGATCATGATTTGTCGATGCGTATTGTTTCCGCCGCCGTAGATGTCAATAACATGCGTAAACCGCAGATGGCGGAAAAGATTATTGCGGCTTGCGGTGGTTCAGTGAAGGGGAAAGCCTTGGCAGTATTAGGCGTCACCTTCAAACCGAATACCGACGATATGCGCGATGCCCCAAGCTTAGATATTATTCCGGCATTGCAAGCCGCAGGGGCGACAATTCGGGCCTTCGATCCGGAAGGGGAAAAAGAAGCCCGTGAACTGTTGCCTGACGTCGAGTGGGCTGGTGATACCTATCAGGCGATCAATGGCGCTGACGCCGTAGTCATCATAACCGAGTGGAATGAATTTCGCGCCCTTGATCTTGCGCGCGTCAAAGAAACGCTTGGTGAACCGATAATGATTGACCTGCGTAATATTTATGATCCGGCTTATATGCGCGAGCAGGGCATTGACTACCATTCCATCGGCAGACCGCAGGACGAAAGTTAATCAGATCATGAAGACCCATAACTACCACTCATCGGTTTTACGAGAATATGATATTCGCGGGGTTGTTGGTGAGACGTTATCTGCATCTGACGCTTATGCGGTCGGGCGTGGAATTGGTAGTGCTATCGTCCGCAAAGGCGGCACCCGCGCGACCGTAGGTTATGATGGCAGGCTCAGCTCGCCGGAACTGGCAGCCTCACTTAGTCAGGGTTTTCAAGATTGCGGCTTGCATGTATTGCAGATCGGGCGGGGGCCGACGCCAATGTTGTATTTCAGTGTCTTTCATTTAGAAACCGATGGCGGGGTGATGGTGACAGGTTCCCACAACCCGTCAGAATACAACGGCTTCAAGATGATGGTCGGACAGGATTCGTACCATGGCGATCTGATCCGGGGACTGGGCATAGAAGCCATTGCCGGTGATTGGGTATCCGGCCAGGGTACGGTTGAGGACGTCGATCTACGACCGGCCTATGTCGCTAAACTTGTCGAAGCCTATCAATCCGACAGATCGCTGAAGATTGCCTGGGATTGCGGCAATGGTGCAGCCGGGGAAATCATAGACGATTTAACCGCTCAGCTGCCCGGCCACCATCACCTATTGAACGCCGAGGTAGACGGCACTTTTCCCGCGCATCATCCGGACCCGACAGTGGCCGAAAACCTGCGCCAGCTCCAGGATGCCGTGGCCGCCGGCAATTTGGATATCGGCATCGCCTTTGATGGTGACGGCGATCGCATCGGCATCATCGATAGCCAAGGACGCATCTTGTGGGGCGATCAGATTTTGACAATCCTGGCCCGTGAAGTGCTAAAGGATAATCCCGGTGCCCCAATCATCGCCGACGTCAAGGCCAGCCAAGTTCTGTTTGATGAGATCGCGAATGCCGGCGGTCGCCCGATCATGCATCGTACCGGCCATTCCCACATCAAAGCCAAGATGAAAGAATTGAACGCCCCTCTTGCGGGTGAGATGAGCGGTCATATATTCTTTGCCGACAAATATTATGGTTACGATGACGCGCAATATGTCGCGGTACGTATTCTTGACCTGCTGGCCCGCAATAACGTCAGCGCGGCAACGCTTTACGACGCGTTGCCGGCAGTGATCAATACACCGGAAATACGGATCGATTGCGATGACGAGCGAAAGTTCGCGATCGTCGAAAAGATTAAAAAAGCGCTGGAAGCTGCGGCAGCGGATGTGAATGACATTGATGGCGTGCGCGTCAATAATGAGGATGGCTGGTGGTTGTTGCGGGCCTCTAATACGCAACCGGCTTTGGTCGCCCGCTGCGAAAGTAAAAGTGATGCCGGATTGGCGCGCTTGAAATCTCAACTTGCCGCGATACTGGCGGACGTTGGGATTTCTAGTCCCGCGCTCTAGGTGAGATCCAACCTAATAGGTAATACCAGAGAATTGCGGCGATCTGCGTCGCGATGACGATCCAGAAGGCGGTGATGTAAGCGTCCGCTGGATAACTTCCATTCGTGGCTTGCGGCCATAAGGCGACGATCCAACCGATCCCGTATTGATAGGAAAAAGCCGTCACAAAAATAAAGACATTGCACGCAGTGTTGGCACGCCCGGTATGGGTCGATGGAAAATGATGCGCAAAGGCAGCAAAAACGATGGCGGTAAATATTCCTGTAGCGCCGATGGCTGCCCAGACCACATAGCTCGAATCGATAATCAGTGTGACCAATGCCATGGAACAAACGGTATAAATAATCGCCGCCACAACACTTACCTGCGCCATCGTCAGGCCAAGTTTACGTAAGCCATTGGCGAAAAATCCGCTTAAAAATGTTCCGACGATCATGCCGATGGAGAGTACCAGAAGGTGATCGGCGACCTCGGCGCGGGTCAAACCGCGCACGTCTGCCAACCAAGGTCCAGCCCATAATCCTTGGATTGCCATATGGGCGGACGCGCAGGTGAACATCAACGGGGCCAGGCGCCAAAAATAAGGATCTTTATAGATTGTCAGGACGCCTAGGATGTTTAGTCGCCACGTACTGCGGTCGATGCCTTCCTTTTTGTCGGGAACAATCAACAATATTGCCAGCGCGGCGACCATCGTGCCGGCCGCTAAGATCACAAACACGGCCCGCCATCCGACTAAAGTGATGCCCCATTCGACAGGCACTGTCGAACTCAACGCACCGATACTGCCAGCGGTGAAATACCAACCGTTGACGATGGGGATACGGTTCAGCGGGAACCATTGCACGATCGCTTTCAATGCCGCCATCAAGCCGCCGGAGACACCGATACCAATCAAAGCACGGGCGATGAATAGGGTGGTGACAGTGTCCGCAAGCGCAAACAAGACCGCGCCCAACGCCGCAATCATGTAAAGCATTCCCTGGACCCGACGCGACCCATAACGATCCAATAGGACACCAAGCGGAATTTGACAAATCGCGAAAGTTAAAAAATAGGCTGCTGCGATTAAGCCCAATTGCTTGGCATCAATCGACAATTCTGCCAGCAGATTGGGGGCAACAATGGCATTGACGCTGCGGAAGAGGTAGGAAAAGAAATATCCGCCGGCAAATGGAGCAAAAACAAGGACCATGGCGCGGGCGAAAGATAATGTACGTTCTGTGATGGCTGGCTCGTTCATCGGAGCCTTTCAGTCATTCGCTCGAGGCGATCAAATCTCGGTATGGCTTGTGCCCAAGGAAAATTTCATCCTACAGAAGCATAGAAAATTAGAAAGAGGGTAAATTGACCGGTTTATCCGCCGGCGGCGGTTTTTTCATTTGGCATGGGAGGCCGAATTTTCATGCAACTAATGCCGTGTTTTACGAGCAATCCGCAAATCTCGCTGGCCTCATTTTCTGTCAGCTCGACAAAGCGGGCGCGATAAATAATCCCGGAAGGGGTAGGCCAAGGTTCAATGCCGCTATTCGATGGCGTATCACCGGTACCAAGCACAGCACTCGCCCTAGCGACCCTATTTTGGGCCGTTTCAAAGCTTGTGAAGGCACCGAACTGGACCGACCATCGTGCCTCGGCGTCGTCCATGTCTTGGTTATTTATGATTGTCGCAACTTGGGTCGCCGGTGACGCTGTATCGGGTTTTAAGCGCGGGATTGGAATTTGCGCGAACCGTTGTTTCGGTTCGGCAACACGGAAAAATGAGCGTGCAATACGGGTTTTCGATTTCGGGATTTGATCGACACGGGCAAAAGCCTTATCGAGAATTTTGACCATTTGCCGATCCCGGCTGCGTGCCGTTTTGCCGCCGAAGACGACGCCGATTAAGCGGGTGCCATCGCGCTCAACGGCGGACACAAGATTGAAACCTGACGCCAAGGTATAACCAGTTTTAATGCCATCGACGCCAATATAACGGCCAAGCAAGTTATTATGATTGGAATAGGTGCGGCCGCGAAAGCGGAAGGATTTTGTCGAGAAATAGGCGTAATATTTTGGAAACCGAAGACGGATGATTTTTGCTAAACGGGTCATATCTCGGGCTGTCGTGACTTGATTTTTATGATGCAGACCGGAGGCATTTTTGAAGGTCGTGCGCAACATCTGTAATTCGCGGGCACGTCTGGTCATCTGTTTCGCAAAATTATTTTCTGTTTTGCCGAGCGCCTCAGCAACGACGACCGCGACATCGTTGGCGGATTTTGTCACCAGCGCTAAGATCGCCTGCTTTACGGTTATCGTACTGCCCACTTTCAAGCGAAGCTTGGATGGTGGTTGACGCGAGGCGTGACGCGAAACCTTCAATTTACTATTCAATTTCAAGCGACCCACTTCGATCGCTTCGAACAGCATATAAAGTGTCATGATCTTAGTGAGTGAGGCCGGGTAATTTTTAACATCTGGCTGACTGGCATAGAGGACATGTCCGCTTTGTTCCTCAACAACAACAGCCGTGTATCGAGGTTTCGCGATCACTGTGGGAGAGAAGCAAGCGATCGCAAATATGGCCAATGCCATCTGGCGGAATGCACAATTAAAGGCTGTAGTTGCCATTACACACTATCTAATTACTCAAATTCGCCAACAATCACCCACATACACCGGGCAATTCTCAGACATTAATGCGAATCTATAGCGATGATAACTTGAAATAAGGTTAACGATCAACTGTCGACCGCCTGTTTCTATACAATTATATACGAATAATACCCCCAATTCCGGCAATTTTTGGGCGATTTCGAAAAAATGTTGCAGTGCACAAAAAATAGCATTGACAATCCGCCCGTCATCATTATGTTACATGATGTTGCAGTGCACAAACTATATTGCAATGCAAAATGAATTTGAAACAACACCTCATGAAGGTGATTAGGGCAAGGAATTGAGACGATGACGAAAACAAAGAAAACGACTGCGGCAACCCCGAAATCTGTTGAAGAAGCTGTCAATTTCGGTCGTGAGGCGTGGCAAGGCTTTTTTGCCAATGGCGCCGACACGTACGAAAAAGCCATGGCTGATGCTAAAGATCAATGGCAGAAGACCACTGAAGGCTATGACGAATTCACCGCGGTGAATAAAGATAACGTCGACGCCATTGTAGAAGTTACCAACGTTTATGCCAAAGGCGTCGAAGCAATTGGCGCCGAATGGATGGCTTTTGGTAAGTCAATGATGGAGAGCCAAATTAAAGCAACGCAAGACATTTTTGCTTCTGCTTCTGTCAAAGAAGCCGTTGAAAAGCAGAACGAAACTGTCAAAAGCAGCTTCGAAGGTTGGGTCGCACAAAGCACCAAAGTTGGTGAAATGACCAATGATCTGGCTAAACAAGTAGCAGTGCCGATGAATGAACGCGTTTCGGCAACTGTTGCGAAGATGACGAAAGTCGCTGCCTAACTTAGGTTGCTGACTGTACTAGGCGCCTTAGATTCCGACGTTAACCGTTCCTCCCTTCGGTTGCTGTCGCAGTTCTAAAGACCGTCAAACGCATCTCAAAAGGGTCCGGCAGCAATGTCGGACCTTTTTTGTTTCTTAAGATCATTTGCGTTAGAATATCAATACTGATGCGAATAATATTACCTCTCGCGAAAAAGTGCCGTCATTGCCCCTTTTTTTCTGGCTCAGAATATCGATATGATGATGGGAAGAAAAAGACCGTCTTACTGATGATTTTAGAAGATTGTAGATGAGTGACCAAGACCAGGATAATGAAAATGGCGGGACCGGTACCGGTGTCGCAACCAAAACCCGAACAAAAACGAAGAAACCTTCGATGTATCGGGTTCTGATGCTGAACGACGACTATACTCCGATGGAATTTGTCATCGATGTTCTACAACGAGTGTTTCAGAAGAATTCCGATGAAGCCGTACAAATAATGTTGCACGTCCATCAGAAGGGGGTGGGTATTTGCGGTATTTACCCCTACGATGTAGCAGAAACAAAAGTTATGCAAACATTGGATCTTGCCCGCAAAAATCAACATCCGCTGCAATGTACGCTGGAGAAAGAATAGTGCCTTCATTTGCTACCGAAATGGAACAAACCCTTCATCGTGCGCTCAAAGAAGCCAACGATCGGCGTCATGAATACGCCACGCTAGAACATCTGCTGCTGGCGTTGCTCGACGATCCGGACGCCGAAAATGTCCTTCATGCTTGCGAAATTTCTGTCGATCAGTTGCGCGAACAATTGAATGAATATCTTGACGGGGATTTGTCCAGTTTGGTGATCGAAGAAGGTGCGCATGAAGATGCCAAACCGACCGCAGGTTTCCAGCGCGTCATCCAGCGGGCTGTTTATCATGTGCAGTCTTCTGGACGAGAGGACGTCACCGGGGCCAATGTGTTGGTGGCGCTGTTCTCTGAGCGCGAAAGCCACGCCGTCTTCTTCCTGCAGGAGCAAGGCATGACGCGTCTCGATGCGGTCAGCTTCATCTCCCACGGGATCGCCAAAGGTGAAGGCAATTCGGAAAACCGTCCTATACGCGGTGCTGATGATGATGGGGAAGAGGGTGAAGAAAGTGGCGTAGCGCCGAAGGGCGAAGCTTTGGAAGCATATTGTGTCGACCTCAATGAAAAGGCACGGCAGGGCCGGGTTGATCCATTGATTGGCCGTACGCTGGAGTTAGAGCGGACCATTCAAGTTCTGTGTCGTAGGCAAAAAAATAATCCTCTGTTCGTCGGTGATCCTGGTGTCGGCAAAACTGCTATTGCGGAAGGATTGGCGCGGCGTATCGTCCTGGGGGAAGTGCCGGAAGTCTTGCGCGAATCGACTATTTTTGCCTTGGATATGGGAACCTTGCTGGCTGGGACAAGGTATCGTGGTGACTTTGAAGAACGTTTGAAAGCAGTGATGCAGGAACTGGAAGCGCATGACAATGCGATCCTCTTCATCGACGAAATTCATACCGTTATTGGTGCCGGCGCGACCTCCGGCGGTGCCATGGATGCGTCTAATATGCTGAAACCGGCGCTGGCGAGCGGCACAATCCGATGCATGGGCAGCACGACATACAAAGAATATCGCGGCTACTTCGAAAAAGATCGCGCTTTGCTGCGACGATTCCAAAAGGTCGACATTAATGAGCCATCCGTTGCGGATGCGATCAAGATCATGATGGGTCTTAAGCCTTATTACGAAGATTATCACAAAATCCGTTATACCAAGGGTGCGATCAAAGCCTCTGTTGAACTGGCGGCTAAATATATCAATGATCGCAAGCTGCCGGATAAGGCTATCGACGTTATTGACGAAGTCGGCGCGGCGCAAATGCTGGTCCCAGAAAATCAGCGCCGCCGCACGATCGGCGTAAAGGAAGTAGAGGCCGTCGTCGCCAAGATCGCCCGCATCCCCCCAAAGACCGTGTCGAAGGACGATAAGTCGAACCTCAAAAATTTGGCCGGCGACCTGAAGGAAGTTGTTTATGGTCAAGACACCGCTATCGAGGCGCTGTCGACGGCGATCAAAATGGCGCGTGCCGGCTTGCGGGAGGAGGAGAAGCCAATTGGTAGTTATCTGTTCTCCGGCCCGACCGGCGTTGGCAAAACCGAAGTTGCCCGTCAACTCGCGAGCATTATGGGGATGGAGTTGGTCCGCTTCGATATGTCCGAATATATGGAACGCCACACCATCAGCCGTTTGATTGGTGCGCCGCCTGGTTATGTCGGCTTTGACCAGGGCGGTATGTTGACCGACGCAATCGACCAACAACCGCATGCGGTTCTGTTGTTGGATGAAATTGAAAAAGCACATCCGGATCTTTTCAACATCCTGCTGCAGGTAATGGACTATGGCAAGCTGACCGACCACAACGGTAAACATATCGATTTCCGTAATGTCGTTCTCATCATGACCACCAACGCCGGGGCCAAGGAAATGGCTAAGACCGCCATCGGATTTGGTCGCGAGATTCGGGAAGGGGAAGACGCAGAGGCCATCAAGCGTCTGTTCTCGCCTGAGTTCCGCAATCGCCTGGATGCAGTGATCGGTTTCGATTATCTCGATCCGATCGTTGTATCGAAAGTTGTCGATAAATTCGTTGCTGAACTGGCGGTACAGCTAGCCGATCGCAAGGTCGAGATCGAATTGACCGATGAAGCAAAAGCCTGGCTCGCGGAAAAAGGTTATGACCGGATGAATGGCGCCCGTCCATTAGGACGTTTGATCCAAGAAAAAGTCAAAAAAGAACTGGCCGAAGAACTGCTGTTCGGAAAATTGGCGAAGGGCGGCAAAGTGATGATCGGTGTCGAGAGCGGCAACCTGACCTTCGCGTATATAGAAGGTAAACCGACTAGGAAAAAAGGCTATAAAGCCGGGCCGCCAGCTACGCGCGAAGATCAATTGCCAGTGACAGTTAAATAGAGTTTATGGCATCGTCGTCGTGCCCGCTGAAGCCTGCACTTGACAAGACGGCGGCGGGTAGGACGGCGGACAAACAGCTTTAAGAAGTTGCGATATAGCTTCGCATTTGCTGCGCTTCGGCTTCGACTTCTTCGATTTTGTGTTTAACCACATCGCCAATCGAAATCATGCCAATTAACGTGCCGTCATCGCTAACAGGCAAATGGCGGAAGCGGTTTTCAGTCATCAACTCCATTACGCGGTCGATACTATCTGTTGACGAGCAAGTGATGACTTTCGACGTCATCAAGTCGCGCGCCGACAAATTTAGGCAAGGGCTGCCATGCTCGGCAACGCCTCGAACTATGTCACGCTCGGATAGAACGCCCGCAATGTCATTCTCGCCAAACAATACAAGAACGGCACCAATACGTTCTTGGCGCAACAATTCTGCAACTTCGCCAATTACCGTATCGGGCGAGACGGATATAATACGCGGTTCTTTGTTACGAAGTAAGGAACTTACATGCATCGGCACCTCCATCGCCTTGGGCGCCGCGTCCGTTATTTTTTTGAAATTGCGATAATGACGCGACGCAAACTCAAATATTCATCGCTTTAAGTGGCCATGATGCGACAAATCACCCCCGCCTGGCAAGGGGCGCGTTCGTATTGGACAAAAAATTGAAAATGAAAACTATTTTACTGGTACGTTGATATTTTCCAAGTCAGTTTCTGTCGCGACGAGATTACGCCCGTTTTGTTTCGCCCAATACATAGCCTTGTCTGCCCGGCTGATTAGATCCGCAATAGGTTCGTCATATCGAAATTCGGACACGCCAAACGACATCGTGATCTGTCGCAATTGCTTACCAGTGCTTTTTTTGACAATTTTTTTCGCTGCGACCCGTTCGCGCATTTGATTGGCCAGAATGGCACCGTGTTCCATTTTTGTTGCAGGTAAAATAACACAAAATTCTTCACCGCCATAACGCGCCGCCAGATCGCGGCCTTTTGAATTATCCTGTAAAATATCAGCCACCACTTTCAACACCTGATCGCCAAGTTGGTGACCATATGTGTCATTGAAGCTCTTAAAATTGTCGACATCTGCAATCAATAATGTCAGTTTCTCGCTGTTTTCAACCGCATCGCGCACGGCTTCATCGATAAAGCTATCAAAGTATTTTCGATTGGCTAAGCCGGTCAATGCATCTGTGCGTGCTTCATTACGGACAAACTCCAAATCCTCACGCAGCTTACTGACTTCATTCGAGTAGCTATTAAGTTCGCTCTGCAATTTAGTATTTTGCGCGTCGATTTTTCGCGTTTCCAACAGAATGCTGGTGACGAGATCATGCAGACCTGACGATTCGGACACATTCAATCCATCGCTAAACACTTCCAACGCACCGCCGAATTCTCCGGCGCCTTCGTTCGCTGTTTGCATGCGGTCAATGACGTTGCTGACAACCAGCTCCAATTTTGCGCTAGCACCTGTTAAATTATCGTATTGTTGGTTCTCGGTGAAATACTGCTCGTACAGATCCCGCATTAGTTCAGCATCAATTTCACGATTACTAGAGATTGATACATCGATGGCACCGGCAAGATCGACATCGTCGCCAGAATGATAGGCGTACCAAATTTCGTAATTTCTAGGTGACGCCGTTAAGCCATATTCGTTGATGGACTCCATCGCGCCTTTGGCATATTTGTCAAACTTAGCCGGACTATCCGTCATAGTGTCTTTGTGATCCAATATTCGTTCATTTAGTCGAAACACTGACCTTGCACCCGGGCTAAATTTCGCTCACCTCATTCGATCTCGCAAAGCCTATTTGCCTTCCCAGTTCGGATACAATAGCTGAGGTGATATTCAACGCAACCGGAAATCGAAGTTCCGAAAAAGATATGCTGTAGGGCAATTGGTACGCCGAACAGTCGCAAGATTTTAAACACCGAGATACTGGTGTTGCACCTGTACATCGTTCTTTAGGGCCCTGGAATTGCCGGACCAGACGATACGTCCTTTTTCGATGATATAATGTCTGTCGCCTAGATTGAGTAGATTTTTCAAATTTTTGTCGATTAACAAAATAGCTTGCCCGTCATCTTTAAGCCCCTTTAGACATTGCCAGATTTCTTCTCGCACCAATGGTGCCAACCCTTCTGTGGCTTCATCAAGGATGAGCAATTTGGGATTTGTCATTAAGGCGCGGCCAATCGCCAGCATTTGTTGCTCGCCACCGGAAAGCTGATTGCCCATGCTTTTTCGCCGTTCCTGCAAACTGGGAAAAAGGTCATATACCCGCTCCAACTTCCAAGGATGGGCGCTGGCGTTACGCTGATCTGCGGTTGCAATCAGATTTTCCGTTACGGTCAAATTAGGGAAAATACGCCGACCTTCCGGCACCAGACCCAAACCCATCTGAGCGATTCGGTAGGAATCTTTTTTCCGCAAATCGGCCCCATTGAATTCGATCCGGCCCTGGGCGGCTGGGGTCAGCCCCATGATCGAGCGAATTGTCGTTGTTTTTCCCATTCCGTTGCGACCAAGCAAGGTGACGACTTCGGCAGCCTTGACCTCTAGCGCCATGCCGAATAACGCTTGACTGGTACCGTAAAAGGTTTCCACGTCACTTATCTTAAGCATCGCTTGCAACCTCTTCATCTCCCAGATAGGCGCGACGCACATCGTCGTTGGCGCGGATATTTTCCGGCGTGTCGGTTGCGATGACCCGGCCATAGACCAGTACCGTTACCCGGTCTGCCAGGGAAAATACCACGTCCATATCATGTTCAATCAACAACATGGTTTTGTCGCCCTTGAGGCTCGATAATATTTCGACCATGCGGGCGGTTTCTTCCGTTCCCATACCGGCCATCGGCTCATCCAACAACAGCAGAGACGGGTCGCTGGCCAGGGCCATTGCAATTTCCAACTGCCGGTGTTCACCGTGTGACATAAAGCGTGAAATCGTATCCGCCTGATCCGCCAATCCGACCTGCGCCAAAACGGCATGAGCGGGTTCGATTAATTTTTGATCGCGCCGGGCATTTTTCCAGAACCGGAAAGAGTGTCCGGCATGAGCTTGGATAGCCAAAGCGACATTGTCGATTACTGTCATGTCTTGGACGATGCTGGTAATCTGAAATGACCGGGACAGGCCCATTAAAGCGCGGCGATGGGCCGGTGCATTGGTTATATCCTGACCCTTGAATATGACGCTGCCGCCATCGCTTTTCAGCTCCCCGGCCAATTGCGCGATAAGGGTTGTTTTCCCGGCCCCATTGGGTCCGATTATCGCGTGGATTTCGCCAGGGCGAACCTTTAGATCGATATGGTCACAGGCAGCAACCCCACCGAAGGATTTGTAAAGGCCTTGAATGACAAGCAAGGAATTGTCAGTCATCTCAGCCTTTCTCCTTCGGTTTTAAGAATCCGGAGATCCCCTCCTTGGCGAACAACACGACCAAGATTAGGATCGCACCGAAGACTAGTTGCCAATAGAGCCAGAGGCTGGATAAAAATTCTTCCAACAAAATAAAGGCGGCGGTTCCTAAAACTGGCCCGATCAAGGCACCGGCACCGCCGAAGACGACCATAAAAATCAACTCGCCCGAACGTGTCCAATCCATCATTTCCGGACTGATGAAATTAGTGAAATTACCAAGCAGCGCACCGGCATAACCGCAGATCGCACCGGCGATGGTAAAACAGGCAAGCTGATAGCGATAGGTATGATAGCCAAGCGACTGAAGTCGCCGTTCATTTCCTTTGGTGCCTTGGATCACCATGCCAAAGCGGGAATTGACTATGCGATGGACGAGGTAGAGCGCGGCCACAAGGGAGACAAAACACATATAATAAAGGGTTGCCGCATTCTCGATATCGAACAGGCCACCAAATTCACTTCTAGCTTCGATGACCAAACCATCGTCGCCACCATATTCTTCGATCGAGACGAAACCAAAAAATACCATTTGTGCAAAGGCCATGGTGATCATGATGAAATTCACGCCCTTGGTCCGCAAACAGATGATACCTGTGACGAAGGCAAACAGGGCGGAAGCGCTGATCGCAATGGCGAAATGAATATAACCGTCATAGATTTCATAATAGACGGGGATGCCGACGGCGTAAGAGCCAATACCGATATAAACCGCATGTCCAAAGCTGACCATACCGCCATGACCAAGAATGAGATTAAGACTAACTGCCGCGATTGCTAAAACGACCATGCGGGTGGCGATGTCCAAATAAAATGTCGCACCGGTCGCGTCAACGATTGTCGGTACTAACGCGAGTATCGCCAATACAATAACTGTCAGCCATTCGCGCCGGCGCCATTTTGAAATAGCAAACATCGCTCAACGTCCCTTCGGCGGGAACAGGCCTTGCGGTCGCATCGCCAACACTGTCGCCATCAGGATATAAATCAACATGCCGGAAACCGCAGGGGCGGAGGTTTCGGCATTTTGATCCGACATGAAGAATTTAAACAGATCGTCCAAATAGGACCGACCCAGGGTGTCGATCATACCGACGATCAGGGCGCCGACAAAAGCACCCTTGATCGATCCAATCCCGCCAATAACGATGACGACAAAAGCGACAATAATAATTTGACTACCCATACCAACGGACGCTTCCGTGATTGGCGCTACCATCATCCCAGCCAGGCCCGCCAAAACTGCCCCTAGGGCAAATATCAAAGTGAAGAGAAGAGAAATATTGACGCCCAAAGCACTCACAATTTCCCGGTCCGAGGCGCCGGCCCTGATCCGCATCCCCAATCTTGTATGGGTGACAATAAAATAGAGACCGGCGGCCACCGTCAGCCCGGTCAAGATAATGCCTATTCGGAATGTTGGCAGCGCGATATCGCCGCCCAATTCGATCCGCCCGTCCAGATAGGCGGGCAGTGGGATCACCATGCCGTCCGGTCCCCAGATCATTTGCGTTAGGGCGTCGAACACCAGCAGCAAACCAAAGGTGGCCAGAACATGGTCGAGGTGATGGCGTTGATATAATTGTCGTACCACCAGTAGTTCGACAACAATCGCAACCATTGCTGTCGCCGGCAGCGCCAAGATCAAACCAATGATGAAGCTGTCGGTCCAATCTGTAAAAGTCGCGCAAAAGAAAGCGCCAACCATATAAAGAGAGCCATGCGCCAGATTAACAAAATCCATAATTCCGAATATCAGGGTCAGACCCGACGCCAGCAAAAACAGCAAGATGCCCAGCTGCAGTCCGTTAATCAGCTGACTAATTAGAAGTATCCAGTCCATTGCTGGGAAAGGCCCCGGTCAGATCTTAGCGCGTGGTATGAAGTAAGATCGGAGGGAGGCACCGAATTGGCACGCTCCCTCCGATGTAGGTTCGCTGCTGCGTTAACTTACATCTTGCACTTGGTGTAATAACTGTCCTGATGCATGCTCAGAACTTTCGAGTCGTAGGAAACAAACCAATTGCCGTCCGCATCTTCTTTCACGGTGCGCAGATAGAAGTTCTGTACCGGGAAGTGGTTCGGGCCGTAGCTGTATTTGCCCCGCACCGAATTGTAGTCTGCTTTTGCCATGGCGGCACGAATGCCGTCTTGATTTTTTGTGTCACCACCGACCGCGTCGACGCCGCTCTTGATCAGCATGATGGCGTCATAAGATTGCGCCGCATAGTGAGTTGGATAACGGCCAGTCTTGGCTTTGAAATCCGCGACAAACCTTTTGTTGGTCGCATTGTCCAAATCCGGCGCCCAGAACATGGTGTTATAAGAACCAAGGACACCTTCCAGTTTGGCTTTTTGCAGCCGCGCCAAAGAAAGCGCATCAACTGTGAAGACCGTATAGAGGTCAATTTTGCCCCTCAATCCGGCTTGTTGATATTGTTTGATAAAGGCTGGACCGGCCGGACCTGGATAGAAGACGAAGATCGCGTCGGCGCCGGAAGCTTTGGCTTTGGCCAGTTCGGCGGAGAAATCGAGTTGCATCTCCTTGCCCCACTTGGTCATGTCCTTGCCGACGATCTCGCCCTTGAAGGTACGCTCCACACCGGAGACCATGTTTTTGCCGGCGGCATAGTTTGGCGACATGACATAAAGTTTCTTAACCCCATTGCGGTTCAACACTTCGCCGGTGGCCATTGGGTTCTGATCATTTTGCCAAGATGATGAAAAGAAATTCTTGTGACAAAGTTTCCCGGCTAGAGGGGACGGACCGGCATTAGCACTGATTAGAAACTTACCGGCATCAAGCGCAGATTTCCGTGAGGCCAATAAGACGTGGCTCCAGATATAACCAGTGACAAAATCGACGTCGTCTTGTTTTACCAGTTTGTCGGTTTTTTGTTTGCCGATTTCTGGTTTGAAGCCATCGTCTTCGACGATGAATTCGACTTCCTTGCCGCCCATCTTGTTGCCGATATGGCTAAGGGCGATTTCCGCCGCCGTCACCATGTCCCGGCCCATGGCGCCTGCTGGTGTGGTGAGGGTGGTGACAAAGCCGATTTTGACCTTGTCAGCCATCGCAGCAGATGCAAGCAGCATCGCGCCGGCCGCGCCAAGTGTAAGGATTGATTTCCGCATGATTCTATTGAACCTCCCTATTGTTATGTTCGTTAGACTAGCTAAATTTGACGATAATCTCCAGCCTGAGTTCAGAGTATCGGGAACTTAGGTTAGAACGTCAATATTTTATGTATAAAGTAAAATCATCGAAACATTGAATTAGCGAACGCAAATCGTTGCGCGGAGGCGAGGGGACGTATAAGTTTCATACTTATGGCGACTGGAGGTGATCAATTCTCTCCGACAGTCTTAGAAAAACAAAAAACTTTAATCGTCTAACTTAAGGGAGAGTGTTTTATGGAAAGACGTAAATTTGTGAAAGGTGCGGGTGTTGCGGGTGTTGCTGCAGCGGCTGCTGCAGCCTCAAGCTTCCCGGCCCCCGCCATTGCCCAAGGTAAGAAAAAATGGATCGGCGTCAATTCGTTTGGTAAAGCCGGTTTGCTCGGCCGTGCTTTTAACGATTTCGCGGCCTTTGTTGGCACGGCTACCGACGGTGATTTGACCATTAAGGTCTATCATGCCGGTGAATTGGTCGGCCCGTTTGAAACTTTCGATGCCGTGCAAAATGGCACAGCCCAAATCGGTCTTGGCGCACCCTATTATTGGACCGGCAAATCGAACGCCATCCAGTTTGTTGCTGGTATGCCGTTTGGTCTCAATGCACAGGAACAAAATGGCTGGTTTTATCAAGCTGGTGGCCTGGAAATGTGTAACAAGGTTTATAACGAGCTTGGGTTGCAATTCCTACCCTGTGGTAACACGGGCAACCAAATGGGTGGTTGGTACAACAAAGAAATTAATACCGTCGCCGACCTAAAAGGATTGAAATTCCGCATGCCTGGTCTGGGCGGCGAAATTCTCAAAACCTTTGGCGTCAATGTCATTTTGTTGCCGGGTACGGAAGTGTTAGCGGCGCTGACATCGGGCAGTATTGATGGCACCGAATGGATTGGTCCGGTTGCTGACCGTGGCAAAGGTTTATACAAAGTAGCGAAATATTACTATTATCCAGGCTGGCATGAACCGGCAACGGTGCTCGATTGTTTCATCTCAAAGAAAGAATTTGACGGCCTTGATGCGCGCCTGAAAACGATTGTCGAACATGCGGCGGCAAAAACAAATCTCAAGCTGTTGTCGCAATTCCAGGCGCTGAATAATGCCGCGATGGATGCCTTGATCAACAAAGAAGGCGTGCAGCTTCGTGAATATAGTGAAGAATTGCTGAAAGCAATCGGTGAACGTGCGACAACGGTGTTGCCGGAAATTGCCGGCAAAGACGCCATGTCGAAAGAACTTTACGAGCATATCGTCGCTTATCGGAAAACCTCGGTCAACTGGGCCAAATTATCCGAAGGCGCATTCATCAAAGCGCGTGATTACGCCAACCTCTAAGCAGGCTTGCTTCGAACCAGAAAGGGCGGGTCCAAGACCCGCCCTTTTTTGTTGCCGAAAATATCGTCTTAAATCGAGAAACCGCCGAGTTTGGTTTCTAGATATTCCATAATCCCTTCGCGGCTGCCTTCGCGGCCGAGGCCGCTATCTTTCATACCGCCAAAGGGCGCGGCAGCGGCGCTTGGGTTGATATCATTGACCCCGATGATGCCAAAATCCAAACCTTCGAATAGACGCATCAGCTTACCGATGTCACGGCCATAGATATAAGCGGCCAAACCGTAATGAGTGTCATTGGCCAAACGCAGCAGTTCCGTTTCATCTTCATAGGCGATGATCGGGGCAACCGGACCGAAAGTTTCTTCGCGATAGATCTGCATCTCTTCGCTGACGCCAGTTAAGATAGTTGGCGCGTAGAAGTGGCCGGCATCCAATCCGTCTTCAATCAGTCGATGGCCACCTAAAATAACCTGGGCGCCTTTGTCACGGGCATCGTCGACTTGACGGGCAACTTTCTCCACTGCGGCGTCATTGACCAAAGGCCCAATAGCGACGCCATCTTCCAAGCCGCTACCGGCGCGCATTTTACCTACCCGTTCCGCCAATATGTCGGTGAAGGCGGCGACCTTCGACGCGTGAACAAAAATCCGATTGGGGCTGATGCAGGCCTGCCCGGTATTGAGAAATTTTACCAGTTGCAGGCCCTTGGCCGCATGGACAGGGTCGGCGTCTTCCAATACCAGGAACGGCGCATGGCCACCTAACTCACACGACACGCGTTTCATGTTAGCGGCGGCTTTCCCCGCCAGCATTCTGCCAACGGCGGTCGAACAGGTAAAGGTCAATTTACGCACCAGTGGGTTGGAAACAAACTCTTCACCGATCGGCGCGGGATCGTCGCCGGTCACAAGATTGATAACGCCATCTGGGACTCCGGCCTCGGTCAAAATTTCAAACATTTTGATGGCGCACAATGGCGTCGCTTCCGCCGGCTTCAAGACCACAGTGCATCCGGCCGCCAGAGCCGGACCGACTTTCCGAGTGATCATCGATATCGGATAATTCCACGGGGTGATTGCCGCGACCACGCCAACCGGCTGATGCACTACGATAAACCGTTGATCCCCACGCGGAGAGGGAATGGTTTCACCATAAACTCGTTTGGCTTCTTCGGCAAACCAGAGCAGGAAATCGGCACCATATTGCACCTCTGTTCTGGCCGCACGAAGCGGTTTGCCCTGTTCTAAGGTCATCGTCCGGGCCAGCTCTTCTTTCCGCTCCAGCATCAAGTGGTAAGCTTTGTAAAGAATGGCGGAACGTTCATGTGCAGTGGTACCGCGCCAGGCCGGGAAAGCGGCCGCAGCTGCGGTTATGGCGGCTCTCGCTTCGGCTTGCCCGCCATTTGCAATTGCCTCCAAGGTTTCACCATTGGCCGGATTTATTACGCCGAAAGTGTCATATGCGTCTGCTTTCGACCAAGCACCATTGATGAACATTTTCTGCTCCGTTTATCTAAAGAGAACGCTCGGCAACCAAGTCGCTATGCCGGGGAATAGGGATAACACGATCAGTGCTAAAATCTGGATACCGATGAAGGGAATGACCCCTTTGTAGATATCCAGGGTTTTGATTTCCGGTGGCGCCACGCCACGTAGATAGAAAAGTGCAAAACCGAAAGGCGGGGTCAAAAAACTCGTCTGCAAATTGATGCCAACCATAACACCTAGCCATAACGGACTGAAGCCGAGGGCAATAAGGATCGGCGCAACAATTGGTATGACGACAAATATGATTTCGATGAAATCAAGGAAGAAACCAAGAAAGAATATAACTGCCATGACCAACAACATCGCAGCGAAAGGACCGCCGGGTAGGTTGGCTAGAAAATGTTCAATCGTGGCATCGCCGCCGAAACCGCGAAATACCAACGAGAACATCGACGCGCCGATAAGGATGACAAACACCATGCAGGATATTTTTAGGGTCGATTCTGCGACTTCCCGCAATATTGTGAGCGTGAAGCGGCGATAACTGATGGCGATAATCGTTGCCCCAATGGCGCCAACAGCCGCGGATTCCGTTGGGGTCGCGGCGCCGACCAAGATCGAGCCCAAAACCAGCGTGATTAATACTATCGGCGGCACGACAACACGCAAAAAACGCCCCATCATCGGCGGTTTTACGTCGTCGCCCTGCACCAAGGCGGGACAGTCTTCGGGCTTGAATACGGCCATAAAAATCATATAGGCGGTATAAAAAGCAACCAGCATCAAGCCTGGAAATAGCGCGCCAGCAAAAAGATCGATCCCAGTTACCGGTTCCGGCGCTAAATCACCCTTCAGTTCAGCCGCTTGTTCGTTCGCACCCTGCAACACGTCGGCCAGAATGATCAGTACAATCGATGGCGGAATAATCTGTCCCAGTGTGCCGGCAGCGTTAATAATCCCGGTCGCCAGTTTCGGATTGTAGCCGGCCTTCATCATCGGCGGCAGGCTAAGCAGGCCCATAGTGACGACAGTGGCGCCAACGATACCGGTAGACGCCGCCAAAAGGGTTCCGACGATGATCACGGTAAATCCCAGGCCACCGTTTACCCGACCGAACATCAATCCAAGGGTATCCAACAAATCACCGGCAATGCGGGAACGTTCCAACATCACGCCCATAAAGATGAACAGGGGAACGGCGACAAATGGCTCCCGTATCATGATGCCAAAGATGCGTTGTGGGTAGGCACCCATCAAGCCCATCATGAATAAATCCATGGAATCGCCCAGAAATGCGAAAAGAAGTGCCGAACCTGCCAATGTCATGGCAACTGGAAAACCGAACATCAGCAAAGCCAGCGTGACCCCGAACATGATCAGGGCGAGCATTTCCTCGGTCATGCAGCGCCCTCATCCTGGTAGTTCGGTTCGACTTCATGTCCGGCTAGCGATAGAACACTGCGTAGCGTTAACGACACAGCTTGCATTGCGAAAAGTGCCGAAAATCCCCAGATTGCTGCTTTTAATAACCACAGATATGGCATTCCGCCGGCTTCTGCCGATGTCTCGCCTATTGCAAAGCTGCGGGTAATGTAACCAATACTCTTGTCGAAAATAATCCAACATATCGGCAATACAAAAATCAAGCAGCCGACGATGTTGACAATATTTTTGTAGGTTTTCGAGGCCGTTCGGTAAAATACGTCGATGCGGACATGGCCGTCATGCAAAAGCGTGTAACCCGCCCCCAGCATAAATACGAAGGCATGGGCCCAAACATAGCTTTCCTGCATCCAGATGAAACCGACGGCAAATATATAACGCATGATCACGATCAGCGTGACCGTCACGACCATAAACACAGTTAACCACGACACCACCCGGCCGACCTGTTCGTTGATACCGTCCATAATACGGACCAACCAGCTTAACGCGTTGATCATCGAAATACCTTAGGGTCCCTCTTTTTACAACTTTTCTTCAGCATTTTGTTGTTGCAAGAGAGAAACCGCAAGCGGGCCTTAATTGCAAGGATAATTGTTGCCGTGGGCAAGGGAACATAGCCGCCATGCAGCCTTGGCGGTTGCTGGCAGGGTGCCTTTCCGTTTATTGACCACACTATGAAAAGTCTTAGTCGTAGCGTGAACGAAATTATCCTGCCAGTTCCAGTCCTCTGGCGGGCGATGTTTTTGATGTTGGTGGCGACGATTGGATTTGTCGTCATGCATACGTTCATTAAAGTATTGGCGGAAAGTCATCATCCTTTCGAAATTGCCTTTTTCCGGAATTTTTTTGGACTGCTGGCATTGTCGCCGTTTTTGATCCGCGCCGGTAGTGCAGCATTTAAAACGAATAAATTCCATCTTCACGCCATCCGTGGGGTATTGCAAAGCGGTGCGATGTTGATGTTTTTCACTGGTCTGACGATCTCGCCACTAGCAAAAATCTCAGCCGTCAGCTTTACCGCTCCCTTGTTCGCCACGGTTGGCGCCGTTCTCTTTTTAGGGGAAAAATTGCGCTTCCGCCGGATTATCGCATTGATACTGGGGTTCATCGGCGCCATGATTATTATTCGCCCTGGAGTGATCGCGATCGACTTAGGTGCGATCCTCGTGATCACGTCATCAGCGATCTGGGCCTGCGCGATGCTCATTATCAAAGTTTTGTCACGGACGGATTCCAGTGTCACGATCACGGCCTATATGGGCATATTCCTGACGCCGGTAACTTTAGTAGCGGCGGTTTTCCACTGGCAATGGCCCAGCATTGAAGAATACGCTCTATTCTTTGTCATGGGGGCGGTTGGGACGATGGCGCACGTGGCGATGGCTCAAGCCTTTAAGTGGGTCGATGCGACCGTATTATTACCGGTCGATTTTACTCGATTGATTTGGGCCAGCTTATTCGGCTATTACGTCTTCGCAGAAAGGCCGGAACTTTGGACCTGGGTGGGTGGTACAATCATTTTTGTCAGCACCACCTACATCGCAATACGTGAAGCGAAACTGAACAAAGAACCCAAGGCAACGGCCGGACCGAAGACACCAAGTTAGGATAAACGATGGCAAAATTCGCGGTTACATTAAAAGCGAAGTTCAAACGCGGGGAAATGTATTGGGTTGCGACGGTCGACGCGCGCAATGAAGACGATGCGATGGCGAAAGCCGAGGCGGGTTTTTTTGAAGAAATCGACAACCCTTCCGAATGGGCCTTCGATGAAGCCGACGTCGAAGCGGTTTAGTTGTGTGACTATGTTCTAAGCGCGAAACGTTGGATCTTGCCGGTATGGGTCTTTGGCAGTTCGTCGACAAAATAGATGGCGCGGGGATATTTATAAGGCGCGATTGTTTGCTTGACGTGATCCTGTAGATTTTTCACCAATTCATCGCCACCGCGACCGTCGCGTAGAACCACAAACGCCGTCACTAATTGACCACGTTTTTCGTCACTCATCCCGACCACGGCGCATTCACCGACGCTTGGATGTTCCATTAAAACGGCTTCGACTTCCGGGCCGGAAATATTGTAACCGGCGGAAATAATCATGTCGTCGGTGCGCGCCTGATACCAGAAATAACCGTCATCATCCTGTAAGTAGGCGTCACCGGTGAAATTCCATCCGCCTTTTGCGTAGGCTGCTTGGCGTTCCGGATTTGACATATAGCGGCAGCCGGTTGGCCCGCGCACGCCCAATCGGCCGACGATGCCTGCGTCGACTTCATTACCGTCATCGTCGAATACGGCGGCTTCATAACCTGGGATCGCTTTCCCAGTGGCGCCCGGGCGAATATCATCACCGGCGGCCGCAATAAATATATGCAGCATTTCGGTTGATCCCAGTCCGTCAATAATACGAATACCGGTGCTGTCCAGCCAATCGTCATAGGTTGGTTTTGGCAAAGTTTCGCCGGCCGATACACATAGGCGCAACTTCGGGAAGTCCCGGTCGTTCATCAGTGGGGTAAGTGCCCGAAACATCGTCGGTGCCGTGAACAAGGTCGTTATCTGATGTTCCTGAAGGGCTGCCACCATACTCTCCGGTGTGAAACTTTCTATCAGCATGGTCGAAGCGCCAACAAACATCGGGAAGGTGACCAATGCGCCTAAACCGAATGTGAAGGCGATTGGCGGTGAACCCATGAAGATATCATCGGCATTTGGCTTCAAGACATAACGCGCGAAGGTATCGCAGATTGCCATGATATCACGATGAAAATGCATACAGCCTTTCGGTGCGCCCGTGGTCCCCGACGTGAAGGCAATAAGACAGGTATCGTCCGCTGCCGTCTCAACGTTGCTAAAGCTTTCTGGTTTAGACACCATCAGCGTTTCCAGGCCGTCGTCATCGTCACTATGGAAATAAACCGCGTGATGCAGGCAGTCCGTCTCGGCGATGGCGATTTCCATCTCTTCCCGCAGGTGAAAGTCACAAAGGGCAACGGTGGCATCCGACACGTCGGCGATATAGTTCAATTCACGGGCCCGTAGCAACGGCATTGTGGCAACCGCGATCGCGCCCACTTTCATAACAGCAAACCAGCAGGCGACATACATCGGGTTATTCGGGCTGCGCATCAAAACACGATTTCCGGGCTGCACGCCTAATTCGTCAACAAGGACATGCGCGATTTGGTTGGCTTTGGCCAATAATTCCCTATAAGTCCAGGAGAATTCTGGCGTATGGAGGACGGGGCGGTCGGCAAACTTCTGCTGCTGCTGATCTAATAAGATTGTCGCGCAATTCATTTGCGCTGGATAAGCGGCCAATTCTGGCAGACTGCGATAATCGATCTGGGCCCAACTTTCAGGTGGCGGCAAGTGGTGCGCGGCAAAATCATCCACATGCGCAGTAATTCCACCTGGAGCCCAAAATTCAGGCATGGCTCGCTACCTCTTTTGTTGCGTCAGTGACGAAGTCCGGTTGCGGGATGGTGATGGTCACCAAGTTCGACGGCAGGCTGGCGCGGCCATGGGCATCGCAGGCGCGGATGTAATACTGATAAGTCACCCCACCTAAAACCAGATTATCGATAAAGCGCCGACCTTTCACGGCTTCGATACACTGCATTTCGCCATCGTCCATGGCGCGATAAATGTCATAACAGGCGATGTCCGAACCTATCGCCGCTGTATAGCTCAATTTAACCCGGCCATTGTCATAAACCGCCCGCAGGTCTCCGTGTTTTTCATCCCATTCAGGGCGGGCTTTTTCCGGTTCATCTGCCGGTGCCTGCAACAAATTCTTGGGCCAAAGAAAACAAGTTACTTTTTTGAAATTCTCATCCAGTTGTTTGCAAACATTGCAATAGACGCAATGCACAATGTCATCGGCGCGACCGCTTGCGACTTTATGGGGCCAATCGGGATCGGCCAGCAATTGCCGCGCCATACCAATCAGATCCGCTTTGCCGTCCGCCAACAAAGCCTCAGCTTCTTCGGGTTGGCTGATCTTACCGGCGGAAACAACGGGAATATCAAAACCGCGTTCATTGATGAATTGTTTGATACCAGCCGCCAGATGGGCGTGCGGTAGGGAAGGATAATTTGTCCCCGGCATGCACCGATCGCCGGAATAGCCGGTATAGGGATAAAGCGGTTGGCCTTCACGATGGACCGCGTCCTCAAATTTGCCACCGACCGAAAGTGAAATGTAATCGACACCCAATTGCGCCATGCGTAGGGCAATTAATTGCGAATCTGGCAAGCCGTATCCGTCTTTGACCGCTTCCTCGGCCAGGAACCGTACACCGACAGGGAAATCGTGACCAACCTTGTGTCGGACTTCGGTCATCACCCGACCGAACATCCGCAAACGCCCCTCCAAGGTCTTACCGGCATAATCGTCGCGGCGGTGATTGTGACGCGACAGAAAGGACGACAGCGTATAGGCATGGGCTGAATGCAACTCGACGCCATCATAACCGGCCTCGCGGCAACGCGCCGCTGCCTCACCAAAATCGCGAATGATGCTTTCAATGTCGCTTTCGTCGAGGGATTCTATTTTTTGCCGCCAACCGGAGCGTGCCACTTTCATGAAGTGGATAATCTGGGGTACTACTTTGCTGTCCGAAGTCGCGTGCACGCGGGCCGCAAGGTCACGGTGTCCGGGGACAAATTCATCGTCACTTAGGCGCAGCAGTGGTCCCGATTTTGCCCCATGGACCGATGTTGCTTCGACCACAATCATACCAACCCCGCCTTCGGCATAGCGGCGATATCGTTCGATGATATCGTCATTTACAAAGCCATCTTCACCGGACAGGCGCGTGACCATTGCCGGCACCAGGATTCGGTTCGGCAATTTCATGCCGTTGATGTCCAGGGGCTCAAATAACTGCATTGATCTATCGCCCTCCATCCGCGTCCTGTACTGACGATTTCAAGGCCCCTAATAGCTCATACAATTTTGCCAAATCGTCACGGTCGAGCGACCTCAGCATCCCGTCAATCCAATTTTCATGGGCCGGTGTCATGGCATCAAACTTGTGTTTCCCCAACGCCGTCAGCTTTACCCGAATGGTCCGCCGGTCGTCAGGGACTGGCAGGCGGGAGACCAAACCTTCGTTGGTCAAACGGTCAACCAAGCCTGTGACGTTGCCATTCGAGACCATCAAGCGACTAGACAACTCCCCCATGGTCAAACCGTTGGCACTGCGATCAAGCTGCGCCAATATATCGAAGCGCGGCAATGTTGTATCGAAGTCTTGTCGTAAGCCATTTCGAACTTTTTGTTCGATCAAGTTTGAACAAGTGAGCAAACGCAACCACACCCGCAGTTCCAGCTTATCGTTCCCTTGCAATGCGGTTTCGAGATCACTTCGCCCGATTGATTGTTCAAGTTGATCTGCGTTGTTATCCATTATTCCCGTCCCCTACATCACTTCGCCACCAGCGACGGCGATCGCCTGACCAGTGATTGCCGAGCTAGCAGGTAAACATAACCAACCGACGGATTGGGCGACCTCCGCCGGCGCTACTAACCGGCCTTGCGGATTATTGCGCGACAAGATTGCGCGGGCCTCTACTTCATTCTTGCCGCCCTTGACGATATTGTCTATGGCGCCCGCGGCCATATCCGTCTCCGTATACCCGGGGCAGACGGCGTTGACTGTGATCCCGGATTTTGCCACTTCCAGGGCGAGGGATCGGGTCAAGCCGACGACGGCATGTTTCGAAGCGACATAGGCGGCAACATAGGGGTAACCGACAAGGCCCGCAGTCGAGGCGACGTTAACAATGCGTCCCCAACCGGCGTCTTGCATGCCTTCTAACACTTCTTGGACTAGTCGGAAGCTCGCCGTAACATTGATATCGAAAGTCGTTTGCCAGCTTTCTAAACTGTGTTTTTGAAACGGTGCGCTGGGCGCGATGCCGGCATTATTGATCAGGATGTCGACCGGGCCCAGTTGCGACTGGCCTTCGGCGACCTTTATCGGAATATCGTCCAACACCTGCAAATCCAGCGTCAGGGTCGCAACGTCGGCTTTAAAGTTTTCGCGAACAGCTTTTGAGTTTGTAGCTAACAATTCGGTGTCCCGTGCGGCCATGGTTATTTTTGCCCCCAGGTGCGCCAATTCTTCGCATATTGCCAGTCCGATTCCGCGACTTGCACCGGTAATGAATGCATGTTTTCCGGTCAGGGGGCCTGTGCTCTTCTGGGTCATGGTGCGTTTTATAACTTCATGCTCGTGGCAACATTTTAAGTTTAAAATAAATTACCCGACATTGGCAAGTGCAACACTGAATTCAGTGTGTACTATAAGGACCGCTTGGCCCTCTAATTGAGAGTTTCTACATGTCGAAACAACCAAATTTCATCCTTTTCATGACCGATCAGCAGCGCTGGGACCATCTCGGCTGCAACGGCAACAAAATATTAAGAACGCCACACATTGATTCGATTTCGGCGCGTGGCAGTAATTTTGATCATTTTATCGTCTCGAGTGCGGTTTGCATGCCGAACCGTTCGACCTTGATGACAGGGCGAATGCCGTCGCTGCATGGGGTGCGTTATAATGGCGTGCCCTTGCGTCGGGACATGGTGACATTTGTTGATCTGTTAAGGGCGGCGGGATACCGAACTGGATTGGTAGGAAAATCGCATCTACAGAACTTCACGAATATTCGCGCAGCAATGCCGGAAGATGACGATATTGGCGACGTACCACCTGCGGAACTTTCTGAAGCCCGGCGCGGCATGCTTAGCGGCAGTGAATATGAGGCGGAAAAAATACCGCAAAATGATCGCCGTGGTTATCTTGATCTGACGACCCCGTTCTATGGATTTGACCATGTGGAGCTTTGTACATTGCATGGCGACCGGGTCCACGGGCATTACGATGTGTGGTTAAAAGAACGCCATCCTGACGCCGATGATTTACGTGGCCCCGGAAATGCGCAAGCAACACCGGATTACAGTGCACCGCAAGCCTGGCACACCTCAATCCCACCGGAGCATTATCCAAGCAGTTATGTGGCGGAGCGAAGTGAAGCTTACCTGAAGGCCCATTCGGCGGCAGGATCCAAGGAACCGTTTTTTTTACAATGTTCTTTTCCTGACCCGCACCACCCTTACACACCGCCCGGTGATTATTTCCACAAATACAATCCGGACGATATCCCACTGCCGGAAAGTTATTTGGATCCGTCACCTGAACCAACTGTCGATTATGTGCGCCAACAAACCAAAGCTGGAAAAGTTGACCGCCATCGCATTTTTCCCTTTGCCTCGAATGAGCGTGAGACCCGTGAAATCATCGCACTCACCTACGGTATGATCGCGATGATCGACGATTGCATCGGCCGCATTCTAAGCAAACTGGAAAGCCTGGGTCTGACGGAAGATACTGTCATCTTGTTTACCAGCGACCATGGTGATTTCATGGGCGATCATGGCATCATGTTGAAAGGCCCGCTTCATTATCAGGGGCTTATCAAGGTTCCCTTCATCTGGGCCGATCCAAAAGATGGTCAAGCCGGCGTCGTCAATTCCGGATTGAGCAGTACCATCGATATTCCACGTACCATTCTAGCCAGGGCCGGATTGGCGCCCTTTAATGGTATGCAAGGGCACGATTTAGGCCCTTTGATCCGGGGAGAAGTGGAGGCGATTAGGGATGGCGTGGTGGTGGAGCAGGATGCACAGCGGGCGAACTTCCATTTCCGGGGACCGATCCGGGCGCGCACTTACGTCACCGAACGTTGGCGCCTATCGCGTTATATGGGGACGAATTATGGGGAACTCTATGATTTAAAGAATGATCCGCTGGAGAAAAATAATCTTTGGCGGGACCCAGATTTTGCGGCAACGCGGGCGGAGCTGCAGGATGAGCTTTTGATGCGGATGATCGAGGGTCAGGAAAGTTCACCGCACCCAACAAATTTTGCCTAACTGAAAAGCGAACGATGGGTCGACAGGAATTCCCCGAAAGCGTCAGCCAGAAAATCGAATTCCGTTTCGCCCATCGGCAGGGAAAGAACGATCATCCCGCGTGCGGCGGTATAAACCCCGCGATTGATCATGTCGATGTGGAAGAGCCGTTTCAATTCCGGTGGCTGGCCGGTTAGGTCGTAAATCTGTTTCGGTGGTTCGGCGCAGAAATGCACCGCCATCATCGAACCCCGGCCGGTAAACTGAACCCCGGCCCTTTGTCGTCCGCAATAGCCTGCAGGCGCCGGCGCAATCGGTCACCTCGAGTGTTGAATTCGACAGCGACGTCTTTGGTGAATATTTGGCTTAAGCCAGCAGAACCTGCCGACATCGTCAGCATATTGTTATTAAAGGTACCGGCGTGCGGCATCGGTATATCCTGCCGCGGATCATACATCGCCATGATATCCTGGCGGCCACCAAAGGCCCCAAAACTCATGCCGCCACCGACATATTTGCCAAGCGTGCTCATATCGGCTTTGACGCCAAGTTCGCTTTGCAAACCGTTCGGTCCCAGGCGCGAGGTCATGACTTCATCAAAAATCAACAAGGCGCCCGCATTTGTCGCTTCTTCCCGTAACGTGGCGATGAATTCCGGACTGCCTTGGAGACATCCACCGCCGCCTAGCATGGGTTCCAAAATAACGCAGGCCAACTCGTCGGCATTTTCGCGGATCAGATCGCGGCAATTTTCGACATCGTTATATCGCCCGATCACGTATGGGAAAGGCGCATTGATCGGCGCACTTCCGTACGCAAAAACAAAAACGCCGCCATGATACCCACCTTCCATCACCATCACTTTTTTGCGGCCCGTAAAGGCACACGCCGTTGCGATCGCCATTAAGTTGGCTTCCGTACCGGAATTGGTAAAGCGAATTTGTTCCATGAAGGGGAAGCGGTCGACAATCAGGTCGGCAAATTCCGCCTCTTTCCTGTTTTGTCCGCCGAGCACAATACCGGCATCCAAGGCGCCATCGATCGCGGCGCGGATGCCAGGGTGCGAATGGCCATATAGGCCGGCGGTATATTCGCCTAAGAAATCGACATATTCGTGCCCGTCCAAATCCCAAACCCGACAACCTTCACCGCGGTTGATGGTCAGCGGGTAGGGCGGGTAATGAAGTACGGTACGGGTATTGCCGCCGGGCAAGGCAGATAGCGCGGCCTGGTGTTGGGCTTCGCTTTTTGGATTGTTGTCGCGAAAACGCCTTTCCGCTTCAGCTAGCGCGGTTACAATATCGCTATTGCCGGACAAGGCGTTCATTAAAGGGCGGCTAGCTGAAAGTTTTGAAAGTAATCAGCGTGAAGGTGTCCCGCACACCCTTAAGTTTCTGCACTTTTTCAGTGACAAAATGACCGATATCCTTACCGTCGGGTAGGAAACATTTTAATAACAGATCATATTGCCCGGAAACGGAATGGACTTCGGAAATTTGATCGGCGTTTTCGACAGCGGCATTGGCAACGGTGTAGGTTTCACCTAGTTCGCATTTTACCATGACGAAAATTGTTTGCATGACCCGATCTCGCTTCTAAGTAGGTTAGTTCTCTGCCGGCCGATCGTATCCGCGCATCAGAAACGCCGGGACATGATCGCCCATACCGAGTACCGGCTTGTCATCGGTATCGTCGCGTTGACGCCGGCGCGGCTGTGGCTTTGCCTTGGCTTCTTTGCGGGTGTCAGGACGTTTCTGGGTTTTTTCCGGAAGCGCCTCGATTGTTGATTCTTGATTCTCCTCGGGTTTTGCTTCAGGTTTTTCGGTAACGCTCTTTTGTTTGCTAGCTTTTTTCACAGGCGGTTTTTTGTCCGTTTGCGTGCGCGGTTTACGGCCAGCTTTTGAACCCATTTCCTGGTTCTCAACTCCGTCCAGTTCCACTCGATTGATCGAACTGCCAATTAACTTTTCAACCGCGGCCAAGCCTTTGCTGTCGCCTGGCGTGGCGAGCATGAAAGCTCGACCGGTTTTGCCGGCACGACCGGTGCGGCCAATACGGTGGACATAGTCTTCCGAATTCACCGGTACATCAAACAAGAACACATGGCTGAGGCCTTGGACATCAATACCGCGGGCGGTCACGTCGGAGCAGACCAGCAACGGAATTTCGTTGTTGCGAAACCGATCCAGGGTCTTGGTGCGGTGACTTTGGCTCATATCGCCATGCATTGGCTCCGCCTTGAAACCATGTTTTTGCAGCGACTTCGCAACAATATCAACGTCGCGTTTGCGATTGCAGAAAATAAAAGCGGTGCCAACGTCTTCGCTGCGCAGAAGTGAGCGTAACGCTTCGCGTTTATCGCGATCATTAACAACAACCACACTTTGCTCGACAGATTCCGCCGGTGAGGCGGGTGGCGCCACTTCTATCTCAACAGGCGCACGTAGAAAGCCTTCAGCGATGCGACGCATTTGAGGAGACATCGTGGCTGAGAAGAAAAGTGTCTGGCGGCGCGGATTGCATAATTTTACAATTCTCTCGACATCCGGGATGAAACCCATGTCAAGCATGCGATCCGCTTCATCAATCACCAATATTTCGACCCCGCGCAGCAACAGGCCGCCGCGTTCGAAATGGTCGAGGAGACGTCCAGGCGTCGCGATCAACACATCGGCGCCCCGATCAATCACTTTGTTTTGATCGACAAAAGATACACCACCGATCAGCAGGGCTTTATTGAGACGGCAGTTCTTACCATAGGTCTCAAAATTTTCCGAGACTTGGGCCGCCAATTCGCGGGTCGGTTCCAATATCAGGGATCGCGGCATCCGTGCGCGGGCACGACCACTGGCCAGCTTGTCTATCATCGGCAGCGTAAAGCCAGCGGTTTTGCCGGTTCCGGTTTGTGCACAGCCTAGGACATCATGTCCATCCAGTACCACCGGAATTGCTTGTTCTTGAATAGGTGTTGGGTGCAGATAGCCTGCATCCTTGACTGCATCGAGGACAGGTTTGCTTAAACCAAGTTGATCAAATAGTGGTTTGACGATTTCTTGCTCGTCGGGCAAATTTTCTTCGGCCAAAATGTCGCGGGCCTTCTTCATCGTTATTGCAATTGCTAACGGCTTGCGACATACCCATTAGCTGGCGAAATGTCAAGGATGGCCTTGTATTTTACTGACGATAACCTGGCTTTAGGGATTTGTGCGGTGCAAAAACAACAGAACTTTCTTCTAATACCCGGATTATGCTGCACAGACAGGCTATTTCGCGAGCAAGTCGATAGTCTTTCAACGGAAGTCAGTTTACGCGTTTGCGACGAACATACTGGCCATGAAGATATTCAACAAATAGCTAAAGCTATTTTGGCATCGGCGCCGGATTTTTTCGCTTTGGCCGGTTTATCGTTTGGTGGTTATGTTTGTTTCGAGATCTGGCGGCAAGCGCCCGAAAGGATCACGCATCTTGCATTTCTAAACACCTCAGCTCGACAAGACACCGAGGATAAAGCAAGCTTTCGCAGAGATATGATCGCTCTTGCGGAGCGAGGCCGGTTTTTGGGTATCCCTGACCGTCTTTGGCCAACTTTTATTGACAAAAGCCGCCATGGTGACATTGCATTGGTCGCCGATATTAAACAAATGGCCCTTGATGTCGGTGCTGAAGGATTTCTGCGGCAGCAAAAAGCGATCATGTCGCGGCCGGATAGTCTACCGACTTTACCATCGATCACCTGTCCGACCTTGGTATTAGTTGGTGCCAATGACCAGCTTACGCCGGTAACTGAATCTGAAATTATCCACGATGGCATTACCGGTTCGGAACTTGTCGTGATACCTGGATGTGGTCATCTTTCGACTATGGAGATGCCGAAAGTGGTTACCCAACATCTACGGCAGTGGTTGATGAGTTAATAACCGATGCAGGTGGAACTAAGTAAACTAACACGTCCCTTTCGAAGCGCCGCACGAGGCGCCATCCGGCAATTCGCTGCGAAACAAAGTTTCCGTCATGTGATTCATGGCTAGGCGGAAACTTGGATCTGTTACGCTTGCCGGTCGATCCATCGTTAATACAGTTTGCGACACCATTTCATCCTGATAACAGAACGTCGCTTGAATGATCAGTTGTTCGCTTTGTGAAGACGCCAGCTTTATATTGTTCGGTTTGGCACAGGGTACATTCGAATTCGCCAGCTTCATCGGATCCATCAGCAGAACCAGGCGCCCGTTCACATCATCCTGTTGGCCTGAGATTTCCTTGAATGGCGTATTGCGGTAATAGGCCGGCAAGCTGATGACATTCGCTATTTCGGTGTTGCCGGATGCACCAAAGGGCTGACCATACATCTCCAGCGGGAAAGACCCCTCGCGCGCAACATAATTCACCAGATACGGGCTATAAAATGCTTTGTAGTCAGTATACGTCAATCGATTACTTCCCGACGCACAGGCGGCCAAAGCTGTTGCGATAAGGGCGGGTAGAAGAATTTTCGCTATTCGCATGATGAACCCTTCCGTCGCATTATTGAACTGCAATTAATATTTAGAAACAATGGGATTGATTAACAACGTTGCCGTTCGTTCACTCGCAATAATTTGATAAGGGATAAATCATAACCACAATTGCCGGTAACACCAAAATCACATTACGTTGGGACCATCTAATTGTAATCTCAACTGCAACCGGGCAGTGGTGGAAACAGCGGTTTCGCAGGCCCGATTTTATTTCCAGCCAGACTGTTTGTAATCTGTTCAAGGGAAATATCCCCGGCGCATCCCAACTGCTGCAATAATTGCGCGCTCGCCTTGGGCAAAAATGGCGCGATCAAGACCGCAATCGCTTTTAGTGCTGCAACCAATTGATAAAGACAGGTGTTCAGTAAGCTTCTGTCTTCTTCGATTTGATTGACATCTTCTCTATCAACTTGATGCTTCGCTAGCGTCCACGGTTGCTGAACGTTAACATATTTATTTGCCAAAGCGATGTAAGTCCATATTGCTGCCAGCGCCTCATGAAACGAATAATCCTCGAGATGACGGTCTACTGACGCAATTAAATCCGGTATTGCCCTGACAAGCGCGCCTGGTTCGCTCTGAGACAATGCAGGCGTTGGAATAACGCCATGACAATATTGATGGATCATGGTGATGGTACGATGTGCGAGATTTCCAAATTGTCCCGCAAGTTCGGATCGATAAGCTGTTTTAAAGCGCTCTAACGAATAGTCACCGTCTTCGGTGCTGCGAATATGACGCAGCAAGAAATAGCGCAGGACGTCGGAGCCGAATTCATCGACCAATGAGTTCGGATCGATAACGGTACCGACTGATTTGCTAATTTTGCGACCGTCTACGGTGACATAACCATGGACAAATATATCCGTTGGTAACGTCAGACCGGCGGATAGCAACATGGCTGGCCAGTAAAGTGCGTGAAACCGGCTTATGCCTTTGCCGATGATGTGATCGCGGCGATGGGATCGCCTCCAATAACGTTCAAGTTCAGCTTCGTTGGATCCATATCCAAGCGCCGAAATATAATTGACCAAAGCATCGAACCACACATAAATAACTTGGTTCGGGTCGCCAGGCACAGTGATGCCCCAACCATGCGCTCGCGTGCTGGCGCGCGAAATGCTGAAATCCTCCAAACCACGGTCAATCCAGGCAAGCACTTCATTCCGGCGATGAGCGGGATGTACTTTAAGATTCTTAGATTGCAACAAATCGCGAAGCTGATTTTGAAAATTTGACAGGCGAAAGAAGTAGTTCTCCTCCGCAATCTCAATTGGTTTGGTCTGATGATCTGGACACAAACCTTTAACCAGTTCGCTTGGTTTATAAAATTGTTCGCAGCCAATACAATATTTGCCGCGATAGAATTTTTTATAAATATCGCCATTGGCCCAGCAGGCGGACCATATTTTTTGCACCGCGGCCAAGTGGCGGAGGTCTGTACTGGTGCGAATGAAATCATCCGTCGTTAGATTAAGTGAATGCCGTAGGTTTTGAAATTCTGCCGCGTTTTGTGCAACCAAGTGTTCAGTATCCAATCCAGCAGCTTTTGCAGCTTGCACATTCTTCAAACTGTTTTCATCGGCGCCAGCTTGGAATCGCACGTCGTACCCTCTTTCCCGACGATAGCGCGCGTACACATCAGCTTGAATCATTTCCAGCGCGAAACCGATATGGGGAGTAGCGTTCACGTAGGGAATTGAGGTGGTGATGTACCAAGTATCATTGTTTTTCGATGGCATCTTTTTCTCCTCTTTAAATTCTTTGAGGCAGCATGAGCCATAAAAAAACCGCCTCGGATCGAGACGGTTGGTTGGGTGTGATGTTAACGTGTCTTATTCACATGCAAATTTGTGCGCCGTCTCTGTTATTAAGGGACGCATCATCATTGAAACAAATTTATTGCAGCGATTATCGAACATGCGCATGTTCTAACGATCCACTTCTTCTGGGTCAAGCAGATTTGCTTCGATTACGGGTCGCAGATTATCTGGAATAGGGACGGCGCTTCGGGTTTCTGGGTCGAAGAAAACCTCGACGCTTTCCTGCGTGGCATGCAGGATATCCGCATCGGCATTGATCATTTTGCGCAGCAAGGTGCAACTTTTGCTGCCACAGCGGATCGGCGCTGTACGAATGAGGAAGTTTTCTCCGACTTTTATTTCATGTCGGAAATTATTTGTCGAACGGGCAATGACAGTGTGGAAACCCTCTTCTTCCATGCGACGCATGGGGTACCCTAGGATCGACCAGATTTGAAAGCCGCCGTCGTCAAAATGATGGGCATACCAGCGCACATTCATATGGCCGAATTGATCGCAGAACCAGGGAAAGACAGTACCGCGATTTGTCTCGTGCCAGATTCCAGTCATCTCAAATATCTAGATCGGAGACAAATTGTGCGTTTTCTTGCAGAAATTGGAAACGTGCTTCTGCTTTTTTGCCCATCAGACGTTCGACTAAGTTTGCCGTCGCATTCTGCTCATTTTCCGGCACTATGACTTGCAACAATGTGCGGTTTTCCCTGTTCATAGTCGTTTCTTTGAGTTGTGCCGGAGGCATTTCGCCGAGACCTTTGAAGCGGCTAACCTCAACTTTACCGCGACCGCTAAATTCCGTCTCCATCAGCTCGTCTTTGTGCACGTCGTCACGGGCATAAAGAGTCTTGCCGCCCTGGCTCAATCGGTAGAGCGGCGGCAAAGCAATATAAAGATGCCCATTGGCGACTAATTCCGGCATTTGGGTAAAAAAGAACGTCATCAGCAAAGCGGCAATATGGGCACCGTCAACGTCTGCATCGGTCATGATCACGACCCGTTCATATCGCAGGTCATCGTCACGATATTTAGTCCCCATCCCGCAACCGAGCGCGGTCGTCAGATCAGATAGTTCTTGGTTAGCGGCTAACTTTTCACTGCCGGCATTGGCGACATTTAGGATCTTACCGCGCAATGGCAGAATTGCCTGGGTTTTACGATCGCGGGCCTGTTTGGCGGAACCACCGGCAGAATCGCCTTCGACAATGAATATTTCCGAACCGGCAGCGGCTTGTTGGGTACAATCGGCCAATTTGCCGGGCAAGCGGGTCTTGCGGCTAGCACTTTTGCGATTGACTTCCTTTTCCTGGCGCCGCTTTAACCGTTCGCTGGAGCGTTCGATGGCGTAGCCCAGCAGTTTGTTGGCGGCAACCGGGTCGCCGCTCAGCCAATGATCGAAATGATCCCGCATGACGCCTTCAACCAGACGAGCGGCTTCCACCGTGGCCAGTTTTTCTTTGGTCTGGCCGCTAAATTGCGGTTCGGCGACAAAAACCGACAAAAGCGCCGCCGCGGGGCCTAAAATATCGTCCGCAGTGATGCGTCCGGCATTTTTTGTCGACGTCAACTCCCCATATGCCTTAATGCCTTTGGTCAAGGCGGCGCGAAGGCCCGCTTCATGGGTCCCGCCTTCCAGTGTTGGCACCGTGTTGCAATAGGAATTGACAAAACCATCGCTCATTAACGGCCAGTGCATTGCCCATTCTACTTCACCGGCGTCATCGGCAAACTTGGCCCGACCGACAAAAGGATGGGGTGTTACGGTTTGTCCACCATTCAGGCTATGCTTTAAAAAATCTTCCAAACCATTTGGAAAATGAATGGTTTCTTCTGCTGAGAAATCCGCTTTGTCAGGCATTTTTTCCGCCGCACAGCGCCAACGAATTTCAACGCCACGGAACAAATAGGCTTTCGAACGGGCCATTTTGTAAAGCCGGGCGGGGCGAAAAGCGGCGGTTGGACCAAATATTTCCGGGTCCGGCAGAAAAACGATACGGGTGCCGCGACGGTTTGGCGTGTTACCTATGTCCTTCAGTTTACTGTTTGGGTGACCTTGTCGAAAAGTTTGCCGCCAGATTTTCTTGTCTCGCGCGACTTCAACCGTCAACTCAAGGGCTAACGCGTTGACCACCGATAGGCCGACGCCATGCAACCCGCCGGATGTTTTATAGACGTCACCGGAAAACTTACCGCCGGAATGCAGGGTTGTCAGGATGACTTCCAAGGCCGATTTGTTTTTGAATTTTGGATGCGGGTCCACCGGAATCCCACGGCCGTTGTCGGTGACGCTGAGAGAACCATCCGGCAGCAGTTCGAATTCGATCCGGCTAGCGTGGCCGGCGACGGCTTCATCCATCGAATTATCGAGGATTTCCGCCGCTAAGTGGTGTAAACCGCGATCGTCTGTGCCGCCAATATACATCCCCGGACGTCGGCGGACTGGTTCCAGTCCTTCCAAAACCTCAATATCTTTCGCGGAATAGCCTTTTTGCGCCGATTTGCGCGTTGGCTTATCCTTCGACTTTGGGTCGGTTTTCTTCTCAGTTGGCATTGCAAAGAGGTCAGGTACGGGTTTTTTGTTCATCACTACTTCATACAACAACGCAAAATACTAATATATGGATAGTCCCATTTAATCTGTTCGATCAGACTGGAATCGATATAGCCAGTATATGTCATGACAATTAACAAACAACCACATCTTGTAGAAAATGTAGATATAATTGGGCCCGGTTGCTGAATAATCTGCCGGGGTAAGTTAATCTTGCCGCAACGATTATCGGGCACCGGGCCAATATGAAGGGCATTTGTTCATCTTTTGTTCCATTTGTCAATTGATATTTTTCATCCGTCCATTTTCAGGAAGGTTGGCGGATCGTCGACGAAAAAAACGACGCTGTGAATATCATATTAACGATTCCAGAATCGTTGCAGATCGGCATGTTAATCATTTCCAGATTGAGCCAGCCTTTTCCGACGAATTCAGAGGCGCCGTGTAATCTAGCTGGTTTTCGATTTTCGACCACCCAATTGTGGCAACCAGAAAAAGCCTCGTAGTCAGAGCCGGAATATATATCATCGTAGTATTGCCCCGTTGCTTCTCGACCGAGAGAGGTGGTGATGTGAGTGCCAAGTAAACGCCAGCGATAGCGGCGCGTAGGCTCATAAATAACATCCGTCAAAGCGACATGCGGTAAATTTTTCGGTTTAATATGAAGCGGGTCAATGTCTTTGCGGGACGGCATTTCACGATCACCCGCCCGACATCGCCAATATGCAAGCAGTTCACGAAGCGGTTCGCTTTTGATATCTAAATCAAAATCAAGTCTGAATGCGGCTGTGTCATCACCATCTGGGAATGAAGAATTTTGCATGTCCTACATTAACACCGTCAATCCAGCGACATCGAATGATTTCATTGTCATTAAATGACCATTATGTCGCCTACTTTCTAAACTACTCGTTAATGGAAGATGCAATGATTATTGACAGCGCGTATCATCGGACTGATCGGGTAGCATTATGGCAATGACCGGGAGGTGATCATGAATAGAGTAAATGGCGTCCATCATTTGGCAATTGCGACCGCAGACATAAAAGAGCAAATCGCCTTCTTCTCCCAGATATTAGGTATGGAATTAGTGGCGCTTTATTGGATGCATGGTGTGGAAGGGGCTTTGCACGGCTTTTTGCGGATGAATGACAGAAGCGCGGTTGCCTTCGTCCAAACCCCAGACATCGGCGAAATCGACCGCGAAATCGGCAAGACCCATGCCGGAAATCCTGGACTGCCTTGTGCCGGCGGAGCAATGCAACATCTGGCTTTGCGGGTGGATAGTGAGGATGAATTGCTAGCCCTGCGTGATCGGGTGCGCAGTCATGGGATTAATATATTTGGTCCGATCGATCATGGATTTTGCAAGTCGATTTATTTTGCCGGACCGGAAGATCTAAGTTTGGAGATTTCCACCTCCATCGAGCCCATCGATGCCAATGCCTGGATTGATCCAGAAGTCGTAACGCTATGCAACATCTCAGCCGACGAGTTGGTGCTGTATAAGGCCCCAAAGTCATTTTGTGCGCCATCCGAACCGGCTCAGCAGCCGCCGATCGATCAGGCTCAACCGCATATGCATTATCCGGAAAAGATTTATCAAAAATTGGTTGAGATGTCCGATACGGACTATGAAGCCCGGTATAGCGAGACGACGCCACCTGTGGCAATATGACAATTCTACGAAATCGTCGACCATCGACCGCTTTGACGAGAAAGTTTGATCGGACCGTCACCATTGATAGTAATCGGTTTAAACCGATGACCGATCCGATCCAGGCACTTTTGGCGAATTTTTGCCGCCGCTTTGGCAGGCACTTTAGCATCCGGGCGACGTTGCCATGCACGTACTTGCGCGGTTTGTAGATCTGTAATTTGGGCGATTTGATCAACAGACATCCCTAACCAGGCGCGCAAGAACGCTGCGGTTTTCCCGTCCAGTTCCCGCAAGCCTAGGATATGTGCGGTGATGGCATGGTGCAATTCGGCGGGATCTTTGATGACCGGGGCGGGACCATAACCGGTCTCGATAATTTCATAGCCATCAAGAAGATAGACATTGTCGAGGCCGCAATCGGTAAAATGCAGACCATTGATCATTTTTGGGCGTACCTCATCGCGCTAGGCAGTCGTTGCATAGCGTCAAAATAATGTATACTTGTGATGCACTCACATAGTCCAGATGAGGTTGAATTTTGGCGACCCAGAAAACGACAGATCCAGCGGCTGCAGGATATCATGCTTGGATCAAAGAAACCCCTGCCGGTATCGACCGACGGGTACATGAAAAACGCTGGGCCGGTGAAGGCCATGTCGGCGCTTTTTTGCTCCAGTTCGGCTGTACCGTTGCCGTACAAATTGCGGTTTGGGGATTTTTCCTTCTTTGGGCGTTGCGGATGGCGCATTCCGGATAAAAGGATGGCGAACGAAGGAAGCGATGGATGAGTGAAGACCTGACGCAAAAAATCATCGATCTGGAAATCCGCCTGGCGGAACAAGAACTCACCATCGACAGCCTCAGCGATACCGTCCATCAACAATGGCGGCTGCTCGATAAACTAACCGGGCAATATACCCAATTGAACAATCGCTTCACGACAATGGAAGACGACATGCAGGATATTTTGCCAACGGAACCGGCACCACCGCATTATTGACCGTGGCCACGGGTTAAACATTTACATTGGCAATTATTGGAATACACTTTCGCTAGGATCAAATTTTTGATTGGAGTTTGTTCTGATAGCAATTTTGTATGGTTTCATTTTTATCGGCAGCACGGTTGCAGTCGCATTTTCTGCCTATTTTGCGATGCGTTGGCTTGCCGCTGCGCATGTTGACGAGCGCACGGAAAGCCTCGCTGGATCCGTCATCTTCCGCATTGGCGCTTTGCATGGCTTGATTTTGGCATTGGTTTTTGCCCAGCAGATGATTGATCACAATCACGTCCGTGACGCCATGAACCGAGAGGCCAGCATCATCGAAGACGTATTCTTTGATCTCGGCCGCTACGACGCGGAGAAAACTCTTGAAACCCGAAAGATGTTAGCACGGTATACCCATGCGGTCGTTCATGAAGAATGGCAATCATTGGCGGCGGAAAATCAACTCAGTCACAAAGCCTGGCGCGAATGGGACATCGTCTACCAACAATTGTTAGACTTGGAACCGGTCGGTCGGCGGCAAGAAATCCTGCAAACTACGATGGTCACCAAAATTCAGCAGGTCGCCAGTTTGCGCCAAACCCGTGGTTCAGACGCCGAAGCCGGCCCGGCCGATAATCTATTCTGGATTGCAGCGATAATTGGCGTGATTTTAGTTTCAGCAACTTACTTTACCTTCGAGCCGACCCGGTTGAACCTATTTTTATTGGTCGCTTTCGCAGTCTACACCGGATTGATCCTAGCTCTTATCGCTTCCGTCGGTGATCCCTATAACCCGCCTGGCGCCTTATCGCCGCTTGCGTTTGAGCGCTTACTCGTTGGCGAGATGGCAAATTTCTACGACGGATCATAAGCGCGGAATCGCGGATATTAGGCTGCTTTGGCGAGTTGAACAATTTCTTCCGGTTCACGAATGCGGCGAACTTCGTTGAATAAATCGACCGCTTCGGGATAACTGCGACCAAGTAACTTGATCCATTGTTTCAGGCGCCCGGCGATGCCGACGTAATTTGGCTTGTCGCCACCACGCAAGATCATCAGATCGTAATAGCTGACCAAAAAAGTAAGAATACGCCGCCAATCGTTTTGATCGATTTGGCGTCCGTTTTGATTGGCTTGAATAATAAGCGCAAGGTCCGGTCGGGCGATGACGCCCCGACCGATCATGACATCCTGGCAGCCGCTAATCTCTAGACAACGGCGATAATCTTCAAGGCTCCAAATTTCACCATTTGCGACGATTGGAATATTGACTGCCTCACGCACGCGGGCCAACCATTCCCAATGTGCTGGCGGGCGATAGCCTTCCTCTTTGGTCCGCGCATGGACAGTAAGTTTCCCGGCCCCACCCGTTTCAATCGCCTGCGCATTTTCGATCGCTAGGGATTTATCTTGAAATCCAAGCCGCATCTTGGCGCTAACTGGAATATCCTTGGGCACGGCAGCACGCACATGCTGTACAATCTGATGCAGTCGTTCAGGCCATTGCAACAAGGCCGCACCGGCGTCACGCCGGTTGACGCATTTCGCCGGACAGCCAAAATTGATGTCGATACCGGGCGCCCCTAGTTCAGCGACGAAAGCCGCGTTTTCCGCCATCAACAGCGGGTCGCCGCCCATTAACTGAATATGCACAGGCGTGCCGGCGGTTGTTGTCCCGCCGTTCAAAAGTTCGGGGCAAGCGTCGTGGAATTTACGGGCTGGAAATAACATTGTGCTGACGCGAATGAATTCCGTCACACAGAGATCGAAACCGCCCACATGTGTCAGTATTTCGCGCATGTTGGCGTCAACAACCCCTTCCATCGGTGCCAATGTGATTGTCATTTCATTCGTTCTCAAATCCCACTATTTGCTGGTGCAAGAGATATAGTTTCCAAGCCGTTGTCGCAAGCAGAAGGATTGAAGACGACGACTTGAACCCTATTTAATAGTAGAGTTCAAGAAAATGATGAGGATTTCAAATGGCGGAACTAAAAAAGGCGCGGGCGCTGGGTTTTAACCATGTCGCCCTGGAAGTCGGAGACATTGACGAAGCTTTGGCTTTCTACGGCAGCATATTTGAATTTGAAATCAGGAGCAAAAGCAAAACCGACGCCTTTATTGATCTAGGCGACCAGTTTTTAGCGCTCAGCAAAGGGCGCAATCAGCCTGATGACGTCAATCGGCATTTTGGTCTAGTGGTCGATAATAAAGAAGTCGTGCGGGCAAAATTAATAGAATTAGGCATTGATGCCTTGCCGGGTCGATTTCTGGATTTTTTCGATCCGTGGGGCAATCGGGTTGAGATAATTAGCTATCAGAATATTCAGTTCACCAAAGCACCCAATATCTTGCGGGGCATGGGTCTTGACGATCTGGAAAAAAATGACAATGCCGTCAAAGAGTTGACGGAAAAGGGAATGGCACCTGATTGAAGATGTGAAGGCCCAAGCCGTCGATGCGAATTTTCAAAACCCTCTTCACACCTCTTTCAAGCGACGTCCGTAATAAGTCGATGCGCGACTGTTTGTGCGATCGAGATATCACCGACGGCGTTTGGGTTTTTGCCTATGGCAGTTTGATGTGGGACCCTGGATTTGCGTATGTCGATAAGGTGCCGGCGCGTCTGCGCAATTGGCACCGGGCGATGTGTATCTGGACAACTTTGGCGCGTGGCACATTGGCCTATCCGGGCCTGGGGTTGGGTTTGCTGCCGGGTAACTATTGCGACGGAATTTTATTCAAGATCGCGCCAGAAAATATGGATGAGGCGCTGAAACAGCTTTGGGAACGGGAAATGTGGACCGATGTCTATCGGCCAAGCTGGTTCGATATCGATACAGCGGATGCAAATGCGACGGCAATCACCTTCACTGCCAATTCTCAAAGCATTCAATTCGCTGATCGATTGTCGCCGCAGGACACGGCGTCTTATATCGCCCAAGCGGTTGGCGAACGTGGCTCATGCATTGAGTATCTGAACAATACAATTGCCGAACTGCGGCATCTCAACATTGAGGAGCCGCAACTTCAGCGCTTGCAAAACTTGATCTGATTGTTGTTCGATCAATTCGAAGTACCGCCACAGCCCCCAGTTATTGCCGGTTCAATGTGTTTCCGAAGCGGCATTTATCATTACGGTGGCGAGTAAATTATAAGCTGAAGCCCAGGCGTTCTGCGTATCGATGTCGAAATCATCGCCTAAACCTTTCTCCAGAGTGAAAAGCAGGGCCGCACCAACGGTATCATAGTGATCGTCCCGAACCCCATATCCAACGTGACGACGACCAAGTTCTTCGATCACCGGTATGATCGTATCAGGCTTGGACAGGCCATTTACCGCAACTTTCAACGTCGCCATCAATTTTTGACCCTGTTCTGCGATATCACCCTTGAACATTGACCGGACGGAAGGATCGATTTCGAATAGTCGATTGTAAAATATCTCAGCTGCTTGTTCGGCGACAGGAACAACTTTTGCGAAACTCGATTGCACCAATCTGATATCATTTGGGCTGACTTCAGGTAACGGCGTTGTTTGCGGTGGCGTTGCTTGCGGCAGTGGCACCGGCGCTTCGACAGCGGACAAACCATTGACCGAATTTGTCAAAGTATCGATCCTTGACGAGACCATTTTGACTACATTGTCGATTTGTTCGGTCGCTTCCCGGGTGCTGCCGGAAAGAGACTTAACTTCACCGGCGACAACTGCGAAACCGCGCCCAGCTTCGCCGGCACGCGCGGCTTCGATCGTCGCGTTCAGGGCCAGCAAATTTGTCTGTGAGGCTATTTCGCTAATATCTTTTGCGACATCGCGAATTTCTTTCAAATCCGTCCCCAGTTGTTCGATCAAGGTCGATATTTCTTCAATAGCAGCCTGCATCATTACCATCCATTGATTAAATTAGCCGCAAACGGTGTTGCGATGCGGTTGTCCGGTTGATCATGGCTGGGGAAGGTTAAAGTTTCGCTAAAGGTCGATATGCTTTAGATTCAACTTCTAACTCGCCACGAAACGAAGAATTCCCCGCCATGAGCCTATTAAAACAAGATCGAGATATGCTTGCGAACTTACGTCGCCGGCAGCCGCCTTTCAGTCGTAAAGTCGGCATCACTTTTGTTGAAGCGTCACCCAACAAGGTCGTGGCAGAAATGCCCGTGGAGGCGGATATGTGCAATAATATGGAAAGCCTGCACGGTGGCGCGATGATGAGCTTGGCAGATACTGCCGGCGCTATGAGTACCGCGGTTTGTTTAGCAGAAGGCCAAGGGACGACGACGATTGAAAGTAAAAGCAATTTTTTTGCTCCGGTATTGCTCGGTGACGTCGCGGTTGCGATTGCCGTGCCGCTGCATCGGGGCCGGACGACCTATGTATGGGAGACCCGGATTACCCGAAAAAGTGATGGCCGCTTGGCTGCGTTAGTCACCCAAACACAATTGATACTCGATGCCTGAAGGAGGATAAGCAAATGAAAGCCGCAGAAGCCATTATTGAAATCCTGAAACGAGAAGGCACTGAATGCATCATCGGTTATCCGGTCAATCATTTGTTGGAAATCGCGGCGCGTTGGGATATCCGCCCCATCATCGTTCGTCAGGAACGGGTTGGCCTGCACATGGCCGATGCGATGAGCCGACTGACCTCGGGCAAAAACGTCGGTGTTTTTGCGATGCAGCACGGCCCCGGCTCGGAAAACGCCTATGGCGGGGTGGCACAGGCATTTGGCGAAGGGGTACCGATCCTGGTCCTGCCGATGGGTTATGCCCGCAAACTGGCCCATGTCACGCCCAACTTTAATTCGACCCAGACCATGAAGCCGATCGCCAAAACCACGGAGCCGGTGACCAGCGCCGATGAAGTGGCAAACATCATGCGCCGCGCCTTCACCCGATTGCGCAATGGTAAGGGCGCGCCGGTCGTCGTCGAAGTCCCGGTCGATGTCTTCAATGATGAGCTATCGGAACCGTTGGACTATAAACCGGTGATGTCGACCCGTTATTGTCCCGATACGGTGGACGTTGCGAAGGCGGTAGAGATTTTGATCGCCGCCGAACGCCCGGTGATCTACGCCGGCCAGGGGGTGCATTATGCGGAAGCCTGGCCGCAACTAAAACAACTGGCCGAACTGTTGGCGATCCCGGTTTGCACTTCGTTGGGCGGCAAAAGTGCGTTTCCCGAAACCCATCCACTGTCGCTTGGGGCAGGTGGTCTGGCCAGTCCAAAACCGCTGCATGATTTCCTGCAAGCCGCTGATGTGATCTTCGGCGTTGGCTGCAGTTTTACCGAGACCAGTTTTGGTTACACCATGCCCGCCGGTAAACGTATTATTCAGGCAACTCTCGATCCAATGGACCTGAACAAGGATATCGAAATTGAAATAGGCTTATTAGGGGACGCCGCCTTGACTTTGGAGGCGGTGATCGCTGCCGTCGACGCGCAGGTCGATAGTCCGCGCGACGCTGCTCCCATCGCCGCCAAGATCGAAGCGGTGCGCAGCGAATGGCTAGCAAAATGGATGCCCAAACTGACCTCCGACCAGGCACCGCTGTCGCCCTATCGGGTGTTGTGGGATTTGCAACAGACCGTGGATATCGACAATACTATTATTACTCATGATGCCGGCTCGCCGCGCGATCAGTTGACGCCATTTTGGCGCGCCACCACGCCATTGAGTTATATCGGCTGGGGTAAGACGACACAGTTGGGTTATGGCCTGGGCCTGGCTATGGGGGCGAAGCTGGTGCGACCGGACGCCCTTTGCATCAATGTCTGGGGCGATGCCGCCATCGGCTTCACCGGCATGGATTTCGAAACCGCGGTCAGGGAACGCATTCCGATCCTGTCGATCCTGTTGAATAATTTTTCCATGGCTATCGAGTTGAAAGTGATGCCGGTCTCAACAGAGAAATATCGTTCCACCGATATCTCCGGCGACTACGCCGCCATGGCCCGCGCCTTCGGTGCCTACGGTGAACGCATCACCGAGCCCGCCGAAATCATCCCTGCCATCCAACGCGGCATCGAACAGACACAGGCTGGTACTCCAGCCTTGCTGGAGTTCATCACCTGCAAAGAGACCGAGATCTCGCGCTTTGCCTAAATACTCAAATCCAGCAGATTATAATCGTGTAGGTCGTTGCGGCTATCTTCGTTCCAGGGGTAAGTTTCACCCGCTGCCGCATGCGGTTTGTAGACGAACGGGGTCTCATCCGGGAAGTGCTGGCGGCGGGCGTCGATGGCGTAGCCGATGAGGCGGGAACGCTGATGAATGCGGGCGGCGTCATAGACCGCGGGGGCGCTATGGATGCCGCCGCCGTGGACACCGAGGACAGAGCTTAAGCGATGGAAGCCAAAATTCACCGTAACCCGCCAATCGGGACTGGTATTGGCGAAAGAGCCATGTAGGGCCTGCCGGTTGGTGATGGCGACGTCACCAGGAGCGCAAACGATCGGCACGGCGTCGGTTAAGCGTTCGGTGCCAGCATCCGCGACCATTTGTTCGATATCCACCTTGCCGCGTTTCTGCGTACCGGGGACGACCCAGACGCCGTTGGCGGGCGTGCTGCCATAAAGTTGAGCCATGAAGTTGAAACCATGGCTACTTTGGTCCCAGTTTGGGCTGTCCCAATGGGTGGTGCCGTCTTGATGCCAGGCGACGGAGGCACCGAGCCCCGGTTCTTTGATGAACAGCGCATCGGTAAAGGGCACAAAATCATCGCCATTGATTGCCGCCGCGACTTTCAATAACTCAGGATGTCCATAAACCCGCAAACAGGCATCAGAAAATTGCAGCGAACCCAAGATCAGATAAACAATATCTTTCGGCGCATCGCTGGCTGGTGTCGGCTCTTTCATTTTCACCGGATGCCGGCCATTCGCCAGATCCGTGCCGCCAAAGGGATCGGCCAGCGGTTTCGACCAAAACAATGTCGGTGCTTCACAGTCGATCGCCAGGGCCGGACGGCCTTTGGCATCAACAAGTGAACCTTCTTCATTCGGTAGACGGTCTAAAATACTCAGAAAATCTATTTCGATTTTGCTTAGTTCGTCGGCGCCGACGACGCCTTCGAAAACATAAAACCCGCAACGCCAATAAGCGTCCAGTATGTCTTCGTGTAACGCACCATTTTTGTCGAAGCGGATTGGGCCACGATTGCCAAGGGCATAAGCTTTCTTTTCGCCGGCTCGCAAATAGTCCTGCATCAAGGTTTCGTCGACGCCATAATCAGCAGTTTGTTCAACAGCTTGAATGCCCATGATTAAAATCCACAAATGGATAGAAATTACCGTTTGATCATATTCAGAGCATGGCCAAGCACGCGCCACCTGTCAATAATGCCAAAAAAATCGAAAACAGTCAGGGATGGAGAAATATCTTCGGGGGGAAATTGGAAATGGCGCCCACCAGAATAATGACAGACGCCATTTCAGATAGTTTCGTTTTCTTTTTTTTTATTCTTCTTCGCGACCAGGACCGAGAAGGGGACAGAGGAAATAATGGTCTTCTGGTCCCATAGTACCGTTGCCGTCGTCCATCCACCAACGGCCGCCGAGATAGCCTGTGTCACCTAGGCCGAATTCGGTTTGCAGACCCGACGGTCCGGCCGCTTCTAGTTTTTGAAAAACGCCTTCAAATGGTAAATCTTTAAGGACGATTGAGTCATAGAATAGCCCCTGTCCAGGTACATAGATCACAGGGCCATTGCCACGACCGCCTTTATTATTGCCAAAATCGTGCGCGCTAGCAATATTGGCCACCATCATCGTGCTCGCTACCACTGCCAGTGCAAATGCGGTTTTTTTAAGAATATTTTTGATCATTTTTTCACCTGTTGTTGGATTTCATGCGCTCGACCTGTCGGGTAAAGCGTTCAACAACAGTGCGCGGTAAACTTCACGGGACAGTCGCAAAATTATCACGAATGTCTCACGAACGGCGAATTGCGGTCACATCTTGGATAGCGAGAAGTTAGGCTGTCGTGAGGTGGAAGGAAAATTGACTGCCTTCGCCAAGTCGGCTGGCGACCGCCAATTCACTGCCATGTAATTTGGTTATTCGTTCAGCGATTGCGAGACCGAGACCCGACCCTTCGCCGACCGATTGGTCGTCACCGCCGCCATGATAAAAGCGTTCAAAGATGTGTGGCAAATGTTCGCCTGCGATCCCGCGGCCATTATCGCTAACACAGGCCAGGACACGGCCATTGTCCATGCTAAGAGATAGCTCAATATGACCGCCAGCAGGCGTATGACGGATTGCGTTTTCGAGCAGGTTACTGAGCGCGCGTTCGACGAGGGCAAGATCGCCTTCGACCATGGGCAAGTCAGCTGCGAATTTGGTCGATAATTTCAGCCCACGCTGATCCACTTGTTGGGTGAATTTCAAGGTGATGTCTTGAACGAGTTCGGCAAAACAAAAAGTTTCCAACTGAAGTTCCGGCGTGGTGCTTTCAAGTCTGGCGAGCTCGAATAATTCACTTACCAGGCGGCCAAGATGGCGGCTTTGTTTTAGAGCAAGCCCCAGATATTCCTTTTGCGCGGCAGCGGATAAATTCGTCCCTTGCAACATCAGGGTTTCGATATAACCGCTTAGTGCCGTCAAAGGCGTCCGAAGATCGTGCGAGATATTGGCGACCATGTCGCGCCGGTTGGTGTCGTGACGGTTCAACTCTTCCATTTGGGTGACAATGTGCTGCGACATCTGTGCCACGGCGTGCGCAAGATCATCGATTTCATCTCCCGAACCATTGAACTGCTTGGTATTCAAAGAGATCGCGGCTGAAAGATTGTTTCCACGAAACCTATCCACCGCATTATTCAGATGACGCAGGCGACGCGTGAACCAGGAAAATGACAGGAGGCCGATCAGCAAACTGGCAACCAAGCAAACTAAAGCAATGCCTGCCGCCAAGCGCAGAATGAAGCTGTTTTTGATCATCCCAACGACGTTGTCGTAGCCTTCTCCATCCAGGACAACGTACAGATAACCGAACGCTTTTCCGTTTTCTTGAATCTCAGTCGCTGAAAACACCTTCAGTCGATTTTGATCGCGGGGATCGTCCCCCTTGATCGGTAGTCCGTCTTGACCGTTTAGAAATTGTTTGATGGGGAGAAGTGAAACAGCTTCGCGACGGACTTTTCCCGGTATCGCGTTATAGGCGATGATCCTCCCGGCAAGATCCAACAGGTAAACTTCGATGCTGGGATTTATCACCATCAAATCATGGAACAAATTGTCCAGAGCTGGACTGTTGACCGCTCCATCTTTTAGCAACACGGTTTCTTTGACGATGCCAGCCGCTATATCCCTGTTGAGCCGCTGTGTGACTTCCAGGCGATATAATTGGGTCGTAGATAGGGTCAGGAATAGGTAGGCGGCACTTAACACCGTTAGGATCACGACCAAGGCAAATGCCAATTTTCCATAGAGTGTTTTGAGCATCACTCAAACCCGGGCCAGAGCATCATTGAATTTGTAGCCAATTCCCCAAACAGTCAGGACAAATTCCGGCCTCGCCGGATCCCGCTCGATCTTGCGTCGCAAGCGATTGATGTGCGAATTTACGGTATGCTCAAAACCGGCGTGACCATGGCCCCAGATATCATCCAGGAGTTGCTGTCGCGTATAGACACGGCCAGGATGGGCAGCGAACTGTACCAACAAGCTATATTCTTTGGCCGTGAGGTCGGTCATTTTGCCATCGACGCAAACTTGATGTTTCTCCAGATCGATCGTGATGTTGTCGTGACACAGTTTCTGCACCGAGGGTTTTTGGCGGGCTGTCAATTGATCGACCCGACGAAATGTCGCTTTCACACGGGCCAGCAGTTCATGCATGCTGAATGGCTTGGTAATATAATCGTCGGCGCCAATTTCCAGACCGACAACCCGGTCTACTTCCGAAGCTTTTGCGGTCAACATAATGATGGCTGTGTGATTTTCGCAGGCGCGAAGACGGCGACAGATTTCCAAACCGTCGAGCGCCGGCAACATCAGGTCCAAGATTATCAAATCGACGACGTTGCTGTTTGCAATTCGCAATCCACTGACGCCATCCATTGCCAGCACTACATCGTAACCGCTGTCGCCCAGATGCAGCGATATCAGCCGGGCAATATCTTGATTGTCCTCTATGACAAGAATATTTTTAGTCATATAACAGAAATCCGAACTAACTATCGGTACAGAGAATATCGCAGTTCAGTCGCTTTAATGGATCAAATCGCTCTCACGTCCTTGCGAGCACTGGAGCAAAACCCCTGCTATGTTTGGACGAACCAAATCAGTGGAGACTAAACACCGTGGAACTATTGGAAATTCGAGCCGGGCCCTTCCAATTTAAGGCCAAGTGGGAAGACCAGGCGGCACCCGCCACGTGCCTGCGCTTTCGCGAATTATTACCGTTCCGCAACAAAGTCATTCATTCCAGATGGAGTGGCGAAGCGGTTTGGATACCGTTGGGAGGTTTTGACACCAAGTTGGCGTTCGAAAATCATACCTGCCATCCCTCTCGCGGCGATATCTTGTTGTATCCGGGAGGCTACAGCGAAACCGAAATCCTGTTTGCCTACGGTAGTTCCAAATTCGCCAGCAAGATGGGTGATCTGGCTGGCAATCATTTCCTAACAGTCGTTGAAGGCAATGATCAGCTTAATGAATTTGGCCGTCTGGTACTTTGGGAAGGGGCACAAGACATCGTATTCTCAGGCTCAAACACGAATTAGCGATGTCTTGAATTCATCCTGTTCGGGGTATCCGAAACGGGATATTCTGTGGGGTATGAAAACAGAAACTAATGACTGACCCGATCAGAGGTTGGCGCGAGATCATTGCGACGGCTGGGGACGACCTTGGCCTAACCGGACAGTTTCGAACAATTATTTATGGCGGCCCCGGTAGTGACGAGTTTCTGACCACTCGCTTTGTCTCCGATCAAGCATTTGTCGGCGGTACCGGCAGCGATACCTATACCATCCAACCCAACAGCTTGGTTTGGGTCTTAGACGGCTTCTCGTCAAGTTTTGACACCATCATTGCGCCGTGGACAATTGATACTTTTTCCGGAGTTTTGTTTGCGATTGAGGGGCGTCATTGGGTGCTGGAGGTCGCGGCAACCGGCAGCACAGTTATTTTTGTCGATGGCCTGCGTTCAAAAAGCTTTATCGAGAATTGGCAATTACTCGATGGAAATTTTACCTGGGAGCAGATTCTGGGTTTAGTGGCCGGCCCGGATGGCTTCGTGAGAGACGCTGACGACAATGTTATTCCGACGGAAAACGCCATAAATGTGTCGTGGGAGAACTATGTCGGTAGTATTCAAGGGCCGGTTTACCGGGATTTTGCTAATTATCTTGAAACCAAAAGCGGGCTTGTTGAAGTTGATCTCGGTCTCATTGAGGGCAGTGATCAGGCCGATACGTTGCTGGGATCAGAAGGTGCTGATTTTATCCTCGCTGGTGCCGGCAACGACCTCATATTTGGGGCCGCTGGGAACGATATCATTTATGGCAATCAGGATCAGGATTTGATCTATGGCAATCAAGGTGGTGACGTAATTTTTGGTGGCCAGGGAGAAGATAGAATATATGGCGGCAAGAATGCCGACATCATTTACGGTAATCGTGCAAACGATATTGTTTACGGCAATATAGCTAACGATACGCTCTATGGTGGCCAGGATGATGATTTACTTTATGGCGGCCAAGATGATGATGTTATTTTTGGTAACATAGGTAATGACGTCATATACGGAAACAAAGGCAATGATGTGTTATTTGGCGGTGCCGGAATCAACACTTTGATTGGCGGTGAGGGGGCAGATCAATTCCATATCGACAGTGATGACATTATTCTGGATTTTGGTGCCGGTGACGAAATTATTTGGTTAGGCTGATCAAGTAGCTAGACAGCATCATTTTTTGATTAAAAAACCCTGCCCCGTTGGCAGTTCCAGTATCGTGTGACCATGCGTCGCCATCCACTTGTCTTCGGCATTTTTCTGGGCTCGATAGCGCCCCCAACCATAGTCGTCGAAGATGATGAAGCCGCCAGGATTGATACGATCAAAAAGCCCATCTAAGGCTGCTATTTCAGATTTTGCCGAGTTCATGTCGATGTGTAAAAAGGCGATTTCTTCCGGGCACACTTCTGCAAAACTATCCGGTACAGTGCCCTTCACAATCTTAACATTTTCATATGGCGCAAATCGCTCGACCACATCTTCGTAGATGCCAATCTCCTCGAACTGTTTGTTATTGAGACCTTCACCGTCATAAGCAGCAGGAATTCCCGCGTAGGTATCATAAAGATAGAAGTTTTTTTCAACTGATGCAAAATCAAGATAATCGGTAATAACGGCAGAACAAAAACCGCGCCAAACGCCGCATTCGACAAAATCCCCTTCGACATTCAAGGCTTGTTCCGCCGCCCATGTCAGGATGTTGAGACGATGGCTCAAAGATCGTTCTTGATCGGTGTGGCAGTTTTTGCCGAAAGCATTAACAAATCTAGGTTCTCGTTGATATCCGAGCGCACGGTCGAACAGGATCATATTATCGCCAGCGTCGACTTTCGCAAATATCCGTCGAAATCGCTGCATCGTTTGTCGCATAAAATCACGATCACCAGAGCCGTTGAACTTGCCGTAAAACATAATGCCGAGATCCTTACAATTTATCACCTGTCCCCCCGGCACTATGAGCAGGGATCGCCAATTTTTCAAGGCGCGTAAAACAGCGGTCAATTACTATTTTCTAACATCTTGACGGCGAAGATGTTTGTCGATGAAATACGAAGTATGGACAACACCCGCTCTAATTCGACCGAATATGTCAGCGCACACTTTAATAAGCTGACTTTCAGTTTGGACCCGACATTAGCTTGTGAAAACAGGGTTGTTAAATCTACGCTTTCTTGCTGGCGTAGTATTTGCGGTGACCGCGAGATGCCGTCACGAAGTGAAATCGGCCCCACGATATTACCACCATTTTTGCTGCCGCATTTGATTTTGATTGATGTTGAGCGTAATCCTGAGCCACGCTTCCGCTGGCGTCTAATAGGGACCTATATTGTGGATCGGCTTGGCCGAGATTCGACCGGCAAATATTGGGACGAAATTTATGATGTAGCGGTCTATAACGAATTGAGTAAAGGTGTGAGTTGGGTGTTACAACATCGACGGCCGGTTCGCACAATAGGTTTTGCGCCGGTCGAAGGCAAAAAACATCTGTCGACTGAAAGTATTGTTCTACCATTGTCCACCAACGGAAATGACATTGATATCATTATGGTGGCAGCCGAATATGGCTAAACAAGGTTATCTGGAAATTCAGTTAGGGTAATCTCGCTGAAAACTGTTTTGGACTGCAAGCGATTTCGATGTTTCACATGAAACATTCCTGTCGATGAACTCAGTTGAAAACAATGGCGCTAACTGACAGACAGTAGTGAAATTCGGACGGCCGCTCTGAATGAACAATTTTGTATAACCAACCTATTTCTTCACCTTTGCTTGATGGAGCCTTAGAACGGCATTACCATCGTTTGAATTCGATCATCGTTGCGGGAGAAAATTGGTGGAACCGTATCAGGCCGAGGTGAATAAGGAAAATTTGTGGCGCTTGGACACACCGGGCCCAGAAGGCTGGAACCGGACGGCCCGGCCCGACGATCCGAACAAATTTCTGATGGTATCTGCCGATACCCACGCCAACGAACCGCACGATCTTTGGGAAAAGCGGATCGACAAAAAATATCTTGATCGCATTCCGCGTGTCGTGGTGGATGATAAGGGCGGGCGTTGGCGAATTTGCGAAGGTTACCGGAAGTCGAAATTGTTCGATTTTGCGATGGAAGGCGAAGATAAATTACGTGGCAGTGCCGGTGCGACCGTTGAAGGCAGGGCAAACGACCATAAACATGATGGCATCGATGCCGAAATCATATTCCCAAACAAAGGTCTGGCCATGTGGGCGACGCCCGATCCGGTATTCGCCATGGCGCAATGCAAAGTATGGAATGATTGGGCGTGGGAGGATTTTGGCGCCCATAACGCCACGATGTCGCCCATGGCAGCGATCTCTACGGGTGATCTAGCCGGCAGTATGGCAGAAATTGAACGTGTGTCCGCCTTGGGGTTTCGTGGTCTGACCTTGCCTTGTAAACCGATCTTTGGTGCCCATGACGTCGAGCATGATAATTACAATCTGCCGGTGTTCGAGCCGATGTGGGCTTTGCTGGAAGAAACCGGTCTGCCGATCACGTTCCATGTCTCAACCGGGCGCGATCCGCGCGCATCGAAAGGCAATGGTGGTGCGGTGATTAATTATGTCACTCATTCATTGTCGCCAACGATTGAGCCGATGGCGAACCTTTGTTCTTCCGGGGTGTTGGATCGCTTTCCGAAGATCAAGTTCGCTTTGATCGAGGCTGGCATTGGCTGGATCCCTTGGGTCTTGGACGCGATGGATGAAGCCTACAAGAAACATCACTTCTGGGTGCGGCCAAAACTACAGGGTCTACCAAGCGATTATTTTCGCGCCCACGGTGCCGCTAGCTTTCAAGAAGATCCAGCCGGTCTGGCGTTGGCGGAAGAGTATGATTTGGTCGATAACTTCATGTGGGCCAATGATTACCCCCATCACGAAGGTACCTGGCCCCATTCGGCTGCCGCCATCGAACGCACGATGTCCGGATTAAGCGAAATCGCCCGGGCCAAAATCCTTGGCCAGAATGCTAATCGTTTGTTTAAGTTCGACCTGCCGGATTATCCAAACAAATAATTAGCGTTGTTAGTTTCCGAAACAGGTGGCGTCGTTGCAGGGCGAAGAGGAAGCATTTTCAGCCCCACGGACCCAAAGTTCTTCGTCGAAACTACGGGTTGTTTGGTTGCAGGCGCCGAGTATAAAAATCAAACTTATCAAAACCAAAATCGCGCGCATGTCGTTCCCCAATTGAATTATCTGAGCAAAGATTAACACGAAATATACCGAGATAGGCGAAATCCGCGTTCAAATATCTGTGTTTGTGTATTCGAGGCAGCGCCGCAATCAAGCGTAATTCACATTCCGCAAACGTTCGGGATGCATGGTCAAGCGGATGCTGGTTGCGGGATTGAAACCGTCACGGGCGCGGTCGATATAGGCTTGGCCGCCAGTGGGACCCAAATAGCGGCTCGCAATTGGTAGCAAATCAGCCTCAAGAGTATAAGGGCGAATTTCCGTAATCGGACCCTCTGCGGAGACATAGGCGTAGGGCGAAGTTTCTTTTTGCACCGTGAGGGTGATGCGACTGCCAACTTGCATCAATTTACCTTTGCGGGTGTGGCTTTGAGTGACGAACCAAAGCGTCCCATCCGCATTCAAATCGAACCAAACCGGCGAAGCTAGGGGGCCTTGCCCAGGATCGTTCAAACTAAGAATCGCCGGTCGCACTTCGGCTAAAAAGGCCCGGCAGTCGGTTTCGGACATCCTCATATTGATTTCCTTATCGTTAAATTCCCGATTGAAAAGTGGAGGGTGAAAGCTCGGCAATTGAACTGGCGCGTTTCGACAACCAGAAACCGGCCTGGCTGGGCAGAATGTTATAAGCATCCTTGATGCCAAGTTTCAACGCCGCATCTAATGGCCAATTGGGATTGAGCAGAACTTCGCGAGCCAGCGCAATAAGGTCGGCCTGGCCAGCCTGCAGTATCGCCTCGGCTTGATCCGCATGCACGATCAGGCCGACCGCCATGCTCATCACGTCTGCTTCCTGGCGTACTTTCTCTGCATATGGGACCTGATAACCATAACCAACCGGGCCGGCGCTTTGCACCGGTGCCCCGCGCATGCCGCCGGAAGAACAATCGATGACATCAACCCCTTTCGGTTTAACCAGACGCGCCAGTGCGACACTTTGATCCGGTCCCCAGCCGGCGTCGTCCTCAACTGAAAAACGCATAAAAAGTGGTTTATGGTCCGGCCAATTGGCGCGCACACATTCCGCAATTTCGACCGCAAAGCGCATCCGATTTTCTTCGGTACCGCCATATTCGTCGTTACGACGATTGGCATGCGGCGACAGAAATTGATGGATCAGATAACCGTGGGCGGCATGGATTTCCAACACGTCGTAGCCCGCTGCATCGGCCCTAGCCGCAGCTTTGCCCCAGGCGTCGATCAGGTCTGGAATTTCCTCTCGCGACAGGGCCCTTGGTTCGGGGTCTTTCGGATCGGTAATCGCGCTTGGGGCAACCAACTCCCAATCGTCCCAGTCGTTGACGTCTTCTGCCCGTGCGGCTTCTTCCGTCAGGGGTTTGCCACCTTCCCACGGTCTGAACCTACGCGCCTTGCGGCCACTATGACCAATTTGGATGCCGGGAACCGCATCGTGCTGGCGAATAAAGTCTACCAGTTTGCGATGATGTGGGATCATTTCGTCTTCCCAAAGACCAAGATCGCCGACAGTACCGCATCCCCGGCGCTCACATTTTGTGCTTTCGATCATTACCAGACCAGCCCCGCCAGTTGCAAAACGTCCCGCATTCACCAGATGCCAATCGGTCGGGTAACCGCGCACGGCAGAATATTGATGCATCGGTGCAATCACAATTCGGTTCTTAAATTTACAATCGCGAATTTGCAGCGGCGTAAACAGCATCGGTGTCGCCATGGGGCAGATTTCCTTATGTCGGGCAGGTGATGAAATACCATCGGGGGGTTCAGCAAAACAGTCTAATCAGATTGCGGCAGCGTCGCAATCATGCAAGCCTGAATGATCCATGGATTTAGAAAGGCAAAGCCGCAATGGCAAGATTACCTTATTTAGATGTTGAAGATCTGAAACCGGAAGATCGGGATGTCTTGAAGCGAGACATCAATTTGTACCGCTTATTGGCCCATAGCCCGGAGGCGGCGCGAAGATTTTCCGGATTGGGAAGCTACATCCGTCATGACAGTAATCTTGACCCACGGTTGCGCGAATTGGCAATCCTGCAAGTTGGTTATTTGGCGCGGGCGGCATACGAATTTTCCCATCACATCAAAATAGCCCGCGATTTTGGTGTTAGTAATAAAGATATCCGTGCCATGATCGATGAAACAGAAGGTCGGAGAAGCGCCCTTGACCCGCTAGCAAAAACGGTATTGCAGGCGGCTCGGGAGATGACCACAAACCTGGCTGCCGGCGCCGATACTATGGCAGCGCTACAACAAGACTTGGATCATGAATGCTTGACCGACCTGATCATCACCATTGGCTTTTATAACTGCGTCGTGCGTTATCTCGAAACGATGCAGGTTGATGTCGAAGCCGATTATTTACCATATTTGGAAGAATTTCCCTTGCCTGAACGTAATTGGTAAAATGTGACCCTTCGCAAATCGGCAACAATAATTTCATATTTATTCGCGGATTTGTTTGGAACGAACGGTTGAATAATCGGGCCTGCGTGACTAATTGAAGAATATCGGCCTGGCGTTTGTTGACTGTCGATTTACGACTGTCTCGCATATTATTAGAGAAAACTGAAATTTAATGAAACAACGTTGAGAGTGAGTGAAATAGGTGCTGCGAATTTGTCGCATGTTCTTGATCGTAGTCGTCACAGTCTTTTCTGGGGCCGGGGGATCGCGCGCCGACGGAACGACCGAGGGTGTTCTGGACGGCCTCGATTTTGTCGGCACGCTACGGGCGACAGACGGTTCGATGTCGCTTGAAGACCAGCTGCACTTTCGCGATGGCTATTTCTGGTCCGGCGGTTGCGTTCGTTGCAGCTTCATGCCGGGCGTTTACTGGACACGTAATGTTGGCAACTCGATTGCTTTTCAGGGCGAATTCGAAAGCGCCGAACGCGGTCATTTTACCTATCGCGGGGAAATCAAGGATGGACAGGTTAGGGTCGACGTCCACTGGCGGCGCGAACGTTGGTATTGGACGGTTGAACAGGACTATGTCTTCGAAGGTGAACAACAACAAACGCCCGACATGGCGGCGCTCACCCTAAAGATCGCCCGGCAACGCGCCGCTGCCGCAATTGCGCCAACTTGCCACATTTGACCAGATGAGAATGAAAAAGCGTTGGCTAATGGTCCTAGTCTTATACGGGCTTCTAATTGCAAGCGGTATTGTTCTGGGTCACTGGTTCTCGGATTGGGCGATGATCGATGTGCGACCGGTGAACGAGCCGGAAGTACATCGCATGATAATGCTGGTCGCGGCGATCTATGTCCTTGCTTCGGCGCTGCCGTTTGTACCAGGGGCGGAAATCGGCCTGGGGCTGATCGCGATTTTTGGCGCCCGTATTCTGGTGCTGGTTTATCTTTGCATGGTTGTCGCTTTGTTGCTGTCATATTGCATTGGGCGATTTGTGCCGGTCAGTCTGACGGCCAGGCTATTTGCGATATCTGGCTTTATGCGCGCCGCCAATTTTGTTTTACGCACCGCCAACCTGACGTCGTCAGAACGTACAATCATGTTGGCGGAGGGGTCGCCAAAACGCTGGTTGCCATTCTTGTTGCGCCATCGATATGTTGCCCTGGCATTGGCCTTCAATATTCCAGGTAATACATTATTGGGCGGTGGCGGCGGACTTAGCCTGATGGCGGGGCTCAGTGGATTATTTGCGCCGCTGCCATTTTTCATCACCATACTTATCGTGGTCGCACCAATTCCGATGATCATCCTGTTGACTGGCAGCCAAGTTTTCTGATGCAGGTGACCTAGCCACCGACGGCCGCGAGGCGGCGGAGGCTTTCCAAGGCACGGGTTTCGCCGATTTTCATAATCCAAGCGTTTTCTTCGCCATACCCCTTGTCGCGCGCCGCAGCTTTAAAACGAGGCGCCGCTTCAAACGGGTCTTCTGGTGTCAGTTTCACTGTCCCCCAATGCATGCCGATGGCTTTTGCTGCGCCCACTGCTTGCACAATGTCAATCGCCTCCTCCGGAGTGGCATGGGAAAATTTCATTATTTCGCGCGGTTCATAAGCCCCGATGCCGACCAAGGCCAGGTCGAACGGCCCAGCCCGCTGACCAATTTCTTCAAACACCGGACCCGCGGCAGTATCACCTGAAAACCAAAGATTCAATTCGTTGGACCGAATAGCGAAGCTGGCCCATAGAGTATTGTTTCTATCGAATAGACCACGACCGGAAAAATGTACTGCCGGCAAAGCCTGTACTTCAATATTGCCGACTTGCTGACTTTGCCACCAATCCAGTTCGACGACATTCAAGTATCCAAGATCGGTAAAATAATCACTCAGGCCGAGTGGAACGATCACCGTCATGCGGTCCTTGCCCGGTAGTTTTTCTAATGTCACAAGGTCCAAATGATCGTAGTGATTATGGCTTAAAATCAAGACATCGATGGGCGGTAAATCCGCTACGGCAATAGGCGCCGGAGCCAAACGTTTCGGTCCGAAACCGTAAGGGCCGGCGGTTTTTCCCAAATATGGGTCGGTCAATATTGTCTTGCCCTTCATCCGGATCAGGAAACTGGCGTGGCCAAGCCAGGTGACGGAAGGATTGCTGGCACTCTGTACCGCCTGTCGCGCGGTCGCCGCTGACAACATGATGCCGCTCGGGTCATGAACTTCTCGATCGATCATCTGCCCCCACAGAAACGACGTCAGGGTGCCGGCGCCATAATCCCGCTTTGGGCTGCCGGTCGGATTACGGAAGCCGCCATCGGCCAGATGATGCGTTGGATTGTCTTTCACGGTCCCATTCTCCTTGGCTGAGTCGGTGCAATTATTCGCCAACAGTAATACCAATAGGGCTGCGGCCACAATTTTGCATCGTTGCCCAATTTTCATCGCCTTGAATTCTTCCACTAATTTCGCACGAAAAGAACTTCGATATTATTACGTATGTGGTTTACCACGCCTAGCGACGCAATGCCTTTTTTCATCGCCGAATGTAAAGATTGGGGCAGAGGATTGTGCCGACAACGAAAAAAGGGCATCAACCTTGGAAGAGGCCGGCATCCAAATGACCGAATGCACGGTTACCGTTGTACGAATTCGATTTTGAGGAAATGTTACAATGTTTGAGATGCCGATGCCCGCGGTTGAAGAAACGATCTCGCCACGCGATGCGATGTACGCGCCCGGTAAGGAAGCGCATTATTTTTCGTGTGGCCGCTCGGCGTTGCGTAATATCCATGCCGGGCTGTTTATCGCTAACGCACCGTCGCCGGCAAAAATCCTTGATTTGGCATGCGGTCATGGCCGGGTCTTGCGGATGCTCAGGGCTTATTTCCCAGACGCTGAGATCACGGCTTGCGACCTTGACCGGGACGCCGTGGATTTTTGCGGCCAGACCTTCGCCGCTAACAAAGCTTACTCCGATGCGGATTTTGAAAACATCCAATTGAGTGGCGCCTTCGATCTGATCTGGAGCGGTTCTTTGCTCACCCATATCGATCAAGCGAGCTGGCAGAAGTTTTTCGACTTTTGCGAAGCTCAGCTGGCGCCGGGCGGCCTGCTGGTCTTTACCACGCACGGTCGCTACATTGACCGGATGATGACTGATTACAACCTGCTTTACGGTCTTGAACCGGGTGCCGCGCAGCAATTGCAGTCGGCTTTTCGGACTGCCGGTTTCGGTTATCGTAACTATCCGGGGGAAGGAGGGTACGGGGTTTCGCTTGCCAAGCCGTCCTGGGTCACGTCATTCCTTGAAGAACATAGTAACATGCAGATTTGCCTGGCCAACGAGATGGGTTGGGATCATCACCAAGACGTCTTTGTCTGCGCACCGAAACAACCGCATGGCTGGCAGGATTTGGCGGCTTATAGGGATACGATAATTGCCCGGGAAACGGTGAAATTAAGCCCAAGCGATACACAGCAGCTGCGGATATCCGCTGCGGAGCCGGAAACCCAGCGGAAAATTATCAATTGGGTAGAACAAAACATCACCAAAGACACGATGCCGTTCGGGCCTCGCGTTCACCAAATTTTGGTCCGCGACATCACTCTCAAACTCACCCAATAATTGAAGTACGCGGCGATCGTCAGCGATTAGGGTTTATCGGCATCGAAATATTTTTTCTTCAGACGTCCCGCGAGACGCCCCATTTCGCGGGCTGGATCGCTGGCCTGTTGAACGCCTTTGACTTCATGCAGGGCTTTATCGACCGCCGGTTTAGCTTTTTTAGCTAGCTTTACCGCCTGTTGCCGGGCGTTGGGATCTTGGGCCAATCGACGTGCCGCCTGCGCCATCAATGTTCTAAGCAATGTCATAGGGCTATTGTAAACTTTGTTAACGGCGTTCGCACCCGCTAAATAGTCGCTTTAATCCAAATATACTCCGGAACCATATCGATTTTGATCTATCGGGTGAGGGTGATCTTGTAGGTGACCTGGGCCTTGGCGATCATTTGGCCAATTTCATTTTCCACCTGCACGTCAATGATCGAGAGATGGCCGCCGCGTTGGATAACATGGGCCACGGCAATCAGGTCGCTATCGCGCCCCGGCTGCAGGAAATTTATACTAAATCCGACTGTGGTGCCGCGGGGTGGATTCGCTGCGTTCGGGGTGGCCCAGGCCGCCACTGTTGCCGCAGTGTCGACGAGAGCCGAAATAGCGCCGCCATGGACAATGCCGCCGGCATTCTGAATGACCGCCCGCCAGGGCAAACGCAGGCGGCTATGATCTTCCCCCACGTGGTCAATCTGAAACCCGACATGATCGCCAAAGCCATCACTCACGATACGCGTACTAATTTTATTGATATAGGCATCACTTAACATGGGCTGAAGTGTTACCTGTCGCATACCGAAAAGACAATCCCAACACGCCGGTCAGCAATGGTGTTAATCGAACGCCCCGTCGCCATATTGTCAAATTGGCAGAAACTATCTGAAAATAAGTCAATACTAATACTTGCCAAAAAGGCCAAAACCAACAATCATCGGCGCTTTATGTGCCGCCATCTTGATATTGCGGCAGAACTCCCCCAACAAAATGAGATGGTGGGCGTACATGATGAGTTTAGCGCAGCTTGATGATGCGACAGACATAGTTTCGCGCGGTTATCTATACTGGTGTGAAAAGGCGCATGGCCAAATTGCGCCCAAATGGGCGGATATTGATCCGGCCGAAATCGTCGAACTTTTGTCCCACATCGTTGTTATTCATGTCTTGCGCGAGCCGTTGGATTTTGTCGAGCGCATTACTGGACAAACCATCATCGAAAATAGTTTCCGCAACGGTATGCATATTTGCTATCGCGACTTTGATGGCCGGGGACCGGGTAGCGCTATTTGGGCAATCATGGAAACCGTAACCATCGAGAAAAAACCAAGTTTCCAGCAAGTTCCCTATGTTGGACCCAACCAGGATTTCTTGCAGTTGCAAACCGTCGTCTGTCCAATTTCCGACGATCGACTGAAGGTTAACAAACTACTCGCGTTCGTCGACTTTTTGTACAGATAAAACGATCTAATCGCTAAGACAAATACCCCACGACTATCATGGCTACTGAACTCGCAAGCAGTATTCCGGCTGAATAATATTGCGCCGTAAACTGAAACATGGCCTTTCCGTGCATAAACATTAAGGCGCCGAAGAACAGAACCAATCCGATGCCAGTCATAGAAGCGTGATTGCTGAGGGCCAATTCACCGCTAATCGAAAATCCGATGGCTGTCGAAATAATCGATAGGCCGCAATAAATCGCAAGATGGCCGTAGAGTATTTTCTGTCCGGTGCCCAGATCCTTGCCGATAGCCTGATCTTCATGAGTTTTGAAATAAAGCCACCAGGCCGAACACATCACGACGAAGCCAATAATAGCGGCAAGCGGCGTAAGGATTGACCACTCCAATTCGCCCAGTTTGACGGCGATAGCGACGACCGATTCGCCGAACAGAATAATCGTCAACAGGCCAAATCGCTCCGGCATATGATGCGAATTCACCGGGATGGCTTTCAAGGCCGCGCGGCTAAGAAGTGGCGTTATTATTTCAATCGAAATTCCTACATAGAGAATGGCATAACGCCAAGGCGGTTCAACAAGAAGAGAGCCAAACGCAACCAGAAGACCAAGGCTAAAACCAAACCCCAATCGTTTGCTGATCTGTGCGGCCGCAGGAGTTATTCTTGTGGCACGGACATACATCACAATTAACAGCAACCGAATGGCTATATATGAGAATAGAAACCCATGATAGTTCGAATCAAAATCGGGACTGATGAAAGCAGCTAAAAAAACTGCCGCCAGCATCTGGGCAAGAGTCAATAGACGTTGAGTGGTGTCTTCCGTATCGAAGCGTGTCGCAAACATAGTGTGGCCGGTCCAGGCCCACCAAATCGGCACCATGATCAAAAAGAACGTGCCATATTGCGACCAAACAAAATGACCGTCATGCAGATGCGCCAGGACATGCGTGGCCTTTGCAACGGCAAAGACAAAAACCAGGTCAAAAAATAGTTCCAGCCAATCAGCTCGTTTGACAATACCCGATGGTGACACTTTACCCTCATCTGCAATGCTACTTGTTTCGCTAGCGATATATCCGTTTTGACGACTTCCGTAAATTTAATTCCAAAGTTATCGAGGGACAGAGTCTCGTGCTATCATTTGAGCCAAGAATGGGTAGGCATCAGGAGAGATTGAGAACATGCCGGATTTTGTGCCGATAAAAACGATCTGCGCAAGTTGCTTCGCCAACACGGGGGAGTAGAATGACAGATGTGTCAGACGGTGACCCATGGACATAAAGTGGCTTGAAGATTTTATTAGCATTGCGAATACCGGGAATTTTTCGAAATCGGCTGAGCAACGACACGTCACACAACCAACTTTCAGTCGCCGCATTCGTGCGCTGGAAGACTGGCTGGGCACGCCGCTGATCGACCGTAGCAGTTATCCGGCAAGGTTAACGCCATCCGGCCTGGCCTTCCGGGAAACGGCCGAAGAGGCGATCAGAATACTCTTCCAAGCGAGAGCCGATTTTCGTCACGAACAGGCGACACGGCGCGGGGCGCTCAGTTTTACGGCGCTTCACAGCATTGCACTGACTTTCTTTCCGTCTTGGATTAGCGAATTGAAAGAAACCCTGGGCCTCGGTAATACCCGAATGTCGGCCGGCAACGTCCACGATTGCGTTGATTCTTTCGTTAGCGGCAATTACGACTTTCTGATTTGTTATGTTCATGAAGCCGCGCCCATTTTGTTAGACCCGCAACGTTATCCTTCTCATATTCTGTCTCAGGAACTGCTGATTCCTGTGAGCGCGGCAGATGAAGGCGGAAAGCCGTATTTTACTTTCGATGGAACCGCGAAATCGCCCGTAGCATATCTGTCTCACAGTGATGATGCATATGCCAATAGAATTGTGGAATTGGTTATTGAAAACAAAAAACTAAAACGTACACTTGAAATTGTGCATGAAGATCCAATGGCTGAATCCTTAAAACGCATGACGTTGCAGGGTAATGGGCTATGCTGGCTGCCAAAATCGATTATTCGCCGCGAACTGGAGGATGGGCGGCTGGTGCGATGTACCGATGCGTCGTTTGACATTCATCTCGATATCAGCATTTTTCGCTCACTCGACCGCAGCAGACCCAATGTGTCTCAGCTTTGGCAGTATATAACGACTGCATAAAGCGCCTTGGTTTCCGGTAACATTGCGGCCATGCGAATTCTGTATTACCCATGCAAAACAAGCATTAGACATAACCAGGACGTAGACGGTTTTATTCTCGCTAGGCGAACAGATTCTCGTGTGGTTTGTGACTGGTGGCGAAAGCGTCTAAACGGCGCGCGCGTTTGAATTTACCTAGCTAGCCAGTGTGACCGCCCGTTCAACCGGTTTGCCGTTTGAGGGGAGAAACACCATGTCAGAAAAAGAAAGTGGTCATGTTGACCCATTGGAGCCTTCGAAAAAAGGCGGCCCGTTCAGCTTTTGGACTAAACTGAAACTTTGGCAGAAAATCATTATCGCCCTGGTATTGGGCGTGATCGTGGGACCGATCCTAGGACCTTACGGAGAATACGTGAAGCCGATCGGCTCGCTATTCATAAATCTCATAAAAATGCTGATTGTGCCGTTGATCTTTTCATCTTTGGTGGTCGGTATCTGCTCCATGGACGATATTAAGAAGATGGGCCGGATTGGCGCCAAGTCGTTCGGCATCTATTTGTTGACGACCGCGATTGCCATCACCATTGGCCTGATTATCGGCACGTTGCTGCAACCTGGCGCCGGCCTGGAAATGGAGCTGCCGAAAGACATGGCTGCTGGCAAAGAAGCGCCTGCATTCATTCAAACCTTGCTGAACATGGTACCGAAAAATCCGGTGGCGGCAATGTCATCTGGTGCGGTGCTGCAAATTATCGTCTTCGCGTTAATGCTCGGCGTGGCTATTAATTTGGCTGGCGAAAAAGGACGCCCAGTCGCAGCCATATTCGAATCCTTTGCCGAGATAATGTATAAAATGACCCATATAGTTATGGCGTTTGCACCATATGGTGTGTTCGCATTGATGGCTTGGGTTTCCGGTAAGTATGGTCTGGATGTCTTGCTGCCGTTAGGCGCCGTGGTGTTGGGTGTTTATGTCGGCTGCATCGTGCACGTACTATTGACCCTGACCGGCGGCGGCATCATGCTGTTCGCCAGGTTGAATCCTGTGCGTTATTGGCGCGGTATCATTGATGCCCAGGCGGTGGCTTTCACCACCACCAGCAGTTCCGGCACTTTGCCGGTGACGCTCGAATGTGCGCGTACCAATCTAGGTGTATCGAAGCCGGTTTCAAGTTTCGTCCTACCATTGGGCGCGACGATCAATATGGACGGTACGGCATTGTATCAAGGTGTTGCTGCCCTGTTCGTGGCTCAGGCATTTGGTATCGACCTGAGTACTGGGCAATATGTCACTATCATCTTGACGTCGACCTTGGCATCGATCGGATCCGCAGGCGTGCCGGGCGCCGGTCTGATCATGCTGTCATTGGTCTTGACCTCTGTCGGGCTGCCGCTCGAAGGTCTGGCGATTATTGCCGGCATCGACCGCATTCTCGATATGGCGCGGACAACTGTGAACGTGACTGGCGACCTGATGGTTTCTGTACTAGTGGCAAAGTCGGAAGGCGAATTGGACGAGGATGTTTATAACCAGGTTGCCGCGGTATAGCAGGCCCTTCGTTGTGAGAGAGTGTCGCGTGAAAGTGGAAAATTTCCACAAATAGGTACAGCGCAAGTACCAATCCCCTCCTTACACTCACGGCGGTCGGATTAATGATCCGGTCGCCGGCTTCCTTTTTTCGGTCGGTATAATACGGGATGGACAGAATAGCGGAACTGCAGGAACTCTTGATCGGCGTTGGTGTCGCTCTTGTTTGTCTGGTGGCAATCGTGCGTTTCGTCAGTTTCAGTTGGCAGACAGCACCAGAAGAACCAGGCCATTCGGTAACTGTGAAGCCGGTGGCGGTATCCGAAAACGCATCCCCACACGTCGCAGCTATTTATATCGCAGAAGCTGCCGGACAACCGATGCAGCGGGTCGACGAAGTGGTGGCAGTGGCCGGACAGGGCCTGGTCGGCGATCGCTACTACCTTGATCGCGGCCATTGGTCCGGCAGCGACGACTATCAGGTCACCCTTATCGCGTCGGAGGATCTGGCAGCGATTGAGCGAGCTTCCGGCATAGCGGTGCAGGACGGTCAACATCGACGCAATATCGTGGTGCGTAATTTGCCGTTACAACATTTGTTGGGTCGGCGTTTCTACATCGGCGGCGCATTTTTTGGCTATGAGGGGCCACGCCCGCCTTGCGCTTATATTGAAACCGTCACCGAGCGCGGTATGGCGAAAGCTTTGGGACGACAAGCAGGCATTTGCGTCCGCTGCATTCATAGCGGCACTCTCCGACAAGGCGATGCCGTCGTGATCTCGAACATCACCTTGATGCAAGCGCTGAAGTACAGGCTCAAACGGTCGCTACGACAATGGCAGCGCCGCAACAGCCACCACGCATAATCAACTTCTCAAAAATTGGGTCCGGGCGCTTGCCACGGCGAAAACAAAACCAAATCAAAACATAGTTCCAGCCAATCGGTGCGTTTTATAATACTCGATGGCGAGACTTTACCCGCATTAGTGATGTTTATTGTTTCGTCAGCGATTTATCCACTTTGATGACGTCCGTAAATTCAAATTCCAAATTTATCGCCAACCGGTTATCGCGAACGAGTTATCAAGTGACAAATTCTCGTGCTATCATGCGAACCAACAACGAGAACCCATCAGGAGAGATCTATAATATGCCGGTTGCCAGTATGCCGATGTATGACATGCCCGAAGTGCGATCGATACTCGATAGCTTATGGGTCGGACTGGCAAAGCATCTCAAGCGCGAAGGCTTGCACGATGTTCCCAATCATATCCTTCACGACCATAAATTGGCCGACCTTTGGAATGACCCGAACCTCTGGTTTAGCCAGTGTTGCGGTTACGATATCGTAAAACGCTACGCCGGTATCCTGCGTCCGATCGCGACCCCACATTATGGGGCACCCGGCTGCAGGAGCGCCGATTATGCCAGCATCGTCGTCGTCGCTGAAGACAGCAAAGCGTCCGACGTGTTGGAGATGGCCGGCGTAACCTGTGTCGTTAACGGTTTAGAATCGCACTCCGGCACCAACGCGCTAAAAGCGTTGATTGCACCCAGCAATCGGGCCGGTCGATTTTTTTCTGCGGTTAAAGTCAGCGGTGCCCATATCGCAAGTTTGAGAATGATCCAGCGCGGCGAAGCGGACGTCGCCGCCATCGATTGCGTCACTTATGCGTTGTTGGAGAGTTACAGCCCGGCGGCTCTAACCGGTATTCGCAAACTTGGTAGAACCTATAGAGCGCCGGCAATCCCCTATATTACGCGCTGGGACAGTGATGGGGATAGAGTAGAGCGTCAGCAGGCCGCGGTCTTCAACGCCTTCGCAGACCCTCATTTGAAAACCGTTCGTCAGGCGCTTTATCTCAAGAATATCGAAACGCTGCCGGTTGCGGCCTATAAACGAATACAGGACATTGAAGATAAGGCCGGGCGAATGGGCTACGCGCAACTGCGTTAATAGCGAAGTATTCGACTTTGTGACTTGCAACAGGAAAACATACTCCTTATATCGTTTGAAAATGATGTTGCGGTTATTGCCGTTCGTCAGGTGGTCATCTGTCTCGCGACGAATGTAAAAACAGTTGGTTGAGTGTGAAGTAAATTTGCAAATGCTTGAATTCATCCTAAAACGAATGAAGGGTCGTACCCTCTATTTGAGCGCTGCCGTCGCGGTTGTGGCATTCGTGCTCATAACCACGATTCATTCCGGTGTCAGCGATCAGATGGCAATGGCGAACGCTCACACAGAGTATTCGACCATGACCCACGAAAATGAACATGACACTATCAACCATGATCATGCCAGCGCTCATTGCCACGCCGAATGTCAAACGGCAACTTTTTCAGAGCCGGCAAAATTGAACTTGGCGCGCTATGTATTTGTGACCCTTCCGATCATGATTGATCATCAACATCAAGACGCAACGGCGCCGCCATTACGGCCTCCTAAACTTGTGAGCTGACGTCGATCTTGTATTTTCGTTTAGTTTCTCTGAGCGAATTTCTGACGTCACCGAAAATCCCTCTACACAAAATTTTTACTAGTACTCGACATGTGTGTTGCGTTCGAATGGACCCCGGCGCGTGATTGAGACCAATCAAGGATTGACTTGAAATGACGATTAACAAAACTATAACCAAACTTGGCCTTTCGGCGGTTTTCTCTGTTCTTGTCTTGAGCGCTTCATCAGTATTCGCTGGCGGCTCTCATAGTGATGGCCATGGCGACGCGAGTGCCAGCCCGATCGGCAGTCCCGGCAAAGCCTCGGAAGTCACCCGCACCATCGATGTGACCATGTACGACAATTATTTTGAACCTGAGGATATTTCGACAAAACCCGGCGAAACGGTGCGATTTGTCGTCAAAAATGCTGGTGAATTTGTCCACGAATTCAATATCGGTACCGCGACCATGCATGGTGAACATCAAAAGGAAATGATGATGATGATGGAGCATGGGGCGCTTGAAGCGGACAAAATCAATCATGACAAAATGAAGATGGATATGGGCGACGGCAAGACCATGCAACATGACGATCCCAATAGCGTGCTGCTGGAACCAGGGAAATCCGGCGAAGTGATTTGGAAATTCGCCAAAGCGGATGGCATCGAATTCGCTTGCAATGTTCCTGGTCACTACGACGCCGGTATGGTCGGTGTTCTGACGGTTCATCACTGATCCGAACGCTATTCATGAAATTGGAATGGTGAGATGAAAATTTTCAACAGCATTGGGATGACTGTCGTCGCGTTAGCGACGTCAGTCTTCCTCCTCCCTTTTACTTCGCAAGCAGATAGCTACGACATTTCCGTTGATCCGGTGATGATTGATACCGGTACCTTTCAAAGAAAAGGCGTTGGTTATAACGGCAAATCTCCGGGTCCTGTCCTTCGCTTCAAGGAGGGCGAACAGGTCACGATCAACGTCACCAACAATCTCGATGAGGCAACCTCCATTCATTGGCACGGTCTGATTGTCCCCTTCGAAATGGACGGTGGGCCGGGGATCAGTTTCGATGGCATCGCGCCGGGCGAAACCTTCACTTACAAGTTTCCAATTAAACAATCCGGCACTTACTGGTTCCACAGCCATTCCGGTTTCCAGGAACCCGAAGGCGCATACGGGGCGATCATAATTGAACCGAAAAAACGTGAGCCCTTTCGTTACGATCGGGAATATGTCGTCCAGTTAACAGATCAACATCCCCATGCTGCCAGCCGCATCATGCGGAACTTAAAAATGATGTCCGATTATTACAATCGTCAACAACAAACGGTCGGGGAGTTTTTTAGCGATGTCAGCAAGAACGGTCTTGCCTCAACTCTGAACGAGCGGATGAATTGGGGCTCTATGCGCATGACGCCGACCGATGTTGAGGATGTGCAGGGCTTCACACCACTGATTAACGGAAAAAGTGCGGCGCAGAACTGGACCGGTATTTTTGAACCGGGCGAACGGGTGCGTCTAAGGTTTATCAATTCCTCGGCAATGGCATATTTCGACATCCGCATCCCCGGTTTGAAAATGACCGTGGTGAATGCAGATGGAAACAATATTCAACCGGTCAAGGTTGATGAGTTTCGCATTGCTGTCGCTGAAACCTATGACGTGATCATTCGCCCCACCGACGATCAGGCCTACAGTATTTTTGCCGAGACCATGGGGCGCACCGCTTATGTTCGCGGCACCTTGGCACCGCGTCCGGGCATGAGTGCCGCGGTTCCTAGTTTGCGGTCACGACCACTATTGACGATGTCGGATATGGGTATGTCCCACGGCGACATGGACCACGGTAACATGAATAAATCGATGGGCCAGACGGCGAAGAAGATGGACCATTCGAAGATGAAAGACATGGACCATTCCAAAATGATGGGTGATGCAAAACCCGATCCGTTTTACGCGATGGGCAGTGGGATTGCCCCAGTTGCGGCCAATGGTGGGAAGTTTTTGTCATACACGGATTTGAAGGCACAGAAAAAACTCTACCAGCATCGCCCCGCCACGCGCGAGATCGAATTACGGCTTACCGGCAATATGGAACGTTACATTTGGTCGGTGAACGGCACGAAATATGCGGATGCCGAACCGATCCGATTACGATATGGCGAGCGCGTGCGCTTTAAATTTGTCAATGAAACGATGATGTCGCATCCAATGCACCTGCATGGCATGTGGACCATCCTCGATACCGGTGCCGGCAAATGGAATCCGATCAAACATACCGTCAATATTGCCCCGGGTACCACGGTCTACACGGAAACCGAAGTCGATGCGGAAGGTCAGTGGGCCTTTCATTGCCACCTGTCTTACCATGCCGCCGCTGGAATGTTTCGCAAGGTGATCGTTGAACGGTCACCCGAAACCGCCGCGCTTGGCGTCACGCAATAAGGAATAATAAACATGAAGAATATTCGAATTGCGCTGGCGTTCGCCGGCGCCGCGACCGTCGGTTTGTCCAGTGCCGTCACCATAGCTGCCGAAGCTGATGACATTTTTTACGGTGTTCAGATGGAAGAGTTTGAATATCGCTACGGTGATGGGGGTGAGAAGCGGCTAGTTTGGGATGGCGATGCATTCGTCGGCACCGACGAGCTTAAGTTTCGCCTGTTGAGTAAAGGGGAATATGACACGGATGCCAGTGAGTTTGAAACCTTGGAAAATCAGCTCGTCGCGCAAATCCCGATATCCGATTTCTTCGACCTCAAAGGTGGCGTCCGTTTGGACACGCCAGCCGGCCAAGACAGATGGTATGGCGTACTCGGTTTATCGGGCCTGGCGCCGCAATGGTTTGAAGTCGATGCCGACTTTTTCTTAAGCGAAACTGGCGATACATCCGCCCGCGTGGACATTGAGTATGAACTGTTGCTAACTAATCGCCTGATCCTCACACCGTCGCTGGAGTTGGACATGGCCTTTTCGGAAGACGCCGAAATCGGTGTTGGCTCCGGTTTCAATAGTGCTGAATTGGGTCTACGGTTGAGTTATGACCTGATCGACCGTGCCGTTTCGCCTTATCTTGGCATTGTCTATGTACGCAAATTTGGCGACACCGCTGATTTTGCCAAAGCGGAAGGCGAAGATACCGAGACCTGGTTTGGCGTTGTCGGCCTCAAATTAAGGTTTTAGGCGGAACCAGCTGCGTTGAATTTATTCAGACTGAACGGGCAATTGCTCATTTCCCGGATTTACCTCGTCGTTCCGATTGAGAGCGATGATATTGCTCGTGACTTGGGAAGGTGATTTGTCGGCCATCCGCAAATGAGACTTTTGCCTGTTCAGCTGTCATCGTGCCTTTGGTTGTCAAACCACTATGTTCGAGCGAGCGTTCTTGATCATTCGGTCGTGCTATGCCGACGATCGCATCTGCTGCAATTACGAAACTATTGTCGCTTTGCCGACAGACTAGTGAAGTCGCCCACCGACAATCGAGTAAGGAGACATATCTGGAAATCGAATTGCGCACCGCTTCTATGATTTCCCAAGGTGCGCCGATTATCGCCAGAATGTCATCCACATCGAATAGCGTCGCATTCGGGTAACGTTCAACGGCTTCAACGTTTTTACTCAGCAAAAGTATCTCTGTGGTGTATCTCTCAACCTGGTTATGACGTCCAAAAAGGCCAAGCGGTGTTGACTGTTTAATCAGTTTCAAAACCTCTTCGAAGTCTTGACGGTGACCAATGCTCAATAGCTTTATGATCCCAACGGTACTCATTCGCGATGGCGCAATGGCCGCATAGGTATCCTTAGGGGCAACACGTCCAGCCACGACATCGGCGATACCGGAAGCAAAACTGATGGCCCGCCAATCAGCCAAAGCCAAAATATTCTCTAGCCCAATATTTAGTGCCAGGGCTTCGTTCGCGGCGCCGATATCTGCGGTTAGCTCGAGCAATGTTATTTCTCTTACGCCGACACCGCCTCGTTGACTGATAATGCAATGATATCCCTCATGGACCGCTGATAGATATCGTAGGACATATTCGCCGACCTGGTGGACAACCGGCAGGCCGCGATCTCCCAACATGTGAGAGACGAATTCGACGCTCGTTTTTTCATGGGAAAAAGGTGAAATGATACAAATGTTGGGCCTGGCGTCACCCCTTAGTTGGATGAAAATTGCCGCCGGCCAGCCGCGCGCATCCAGGTGCGTGGAAATAATATCATCGACCCGCCGTTTGTGATGGCTCACTGCAAATTCTAACGATCCGCCGATTAGGGCGTCGAGCTCGGCCTCGATACAATCAAGCGATCGGGTTGGGTCAATAAAGTATACGAACCCTTGTTGACCCATTTCGCGCCAGATAATTTCGGTCGCCTGTCTATTCGTCTTACGCATCAGCTCAACTGATTGCTGACGATCGGAACCGTCTTTGGCTAGGGCAACCTTGGTTTTCGTAACTGTGACGGCATTGTTGTTGGTATTGCAATTGGCTTCTGAAATGGCCGAACGCGAAGTTTCGCTCGCGGCCTCCCCAGATATTGCAGCGGTGGCACCGAGAGCGCCACACAAGATGACGACGATAAAACCAAAAGTTGCTATTTTAACTACCATTCGCACAGTCCCAAACTAGTCCAAACCAGTAGGGTGATCCGCTAAGCGGCAGTGACGATATGAATACACAGGCTCGAAACATTGCTGCCGATAGCCGGTTTACAACAATAGCATATTATTATGCAGATCGGACTGAGAACTCAGCGCCGCATCAAACGGATTAGCGGAAAAATTTGATCCAGCGGTAGAAATTCAGCAACGACACCAGGGATTTGGCGATGTAGGTGAGGGCGCAGGCGGCGAGGACCCGGCGGGCGGCTTTGAGGTCGTCGCCTTTGAGATAATTACCCGCGGTCAGGATCGGCAGCGCGCGTTTGAAGCTGGCGTCGAGTTCGACCGGCAGGGTGACAAGATCAATAACAACGCGAATAGCCATGACGCCAACGCCAATGGCGGCGATGGCGATGGCGGGACCCGGATGGCGGGTCAGCATGCCGACCATCGGGGCAAGAAATATGATCGCACTGCCAATCCGCTCCAGTTTCGCGGTGGCATCGATCAGGCGATGGCGCCGGATCAAAGCAGGGTCTTCGTCCCGGTGCTGCATGGCGTGGCCGACCTCGTGGGCGGCGACCGCGACAGCGGCGATGGAGCGGCCCTCCATATGTCGGTTTTCCAGCCGGACGGTTCGGTCTTTTGGATCGTAATGATCGCCGTCGCCGGCTTTCTTAACCGCGACATTGGGGATACCGGCTTCCGCGAGCAGGTGGCGGGCGAGTTCACCGCCGGTACCGGGCAGGTCGGTGCGGTCCTTGCCATGCCACGACAAGACCAGCCGCGCCCAAAGGTATGGGCCATAGATGATGGCTGAAATAACCAAAAAGCCGAGGACATAGATCATGATACGCAATCAATTTTTGGCGCTCGTTAGAATGTAACATGGGCCATTACACCTTGCATTTCTTTATCCAGCCGGTTTTAGTCACAAAAAAAGCCCCGACGGTTTGCACTGCCGGGGCCTGTTCTGGTTTGATCGATAACGTCGCGCGGTTTAGACCGAGTAGTACATTTGGAACTCGATCGGGTGCGGCGCCATTTCGAAGGCTTGCACTTCTTCGATTTTCAGATCGATATAGGAATCAATTTGATCGTCGGTAAAGACGCCGCCCTTGGTCAGGAAGGAACGATCCGCAGCCAGACATTCCAAAGCTTCGCGCAGCGAGCCGGAAACCGTCGGGATATCCTTCAATTCTTCCGGCGGCAGGTCGTAAAGGTCCTTGTCCATCGGATCGCCGGGATGGATCTTGTTCTCGATGCCGTCGATACCGGCCATCATCATCGCGGCGAAGGCCAGGTAAGGATTGGCGCCGGCGTCGGGGAAGCGGATTTCGATGCGCTTGCCGGCCGGGCTTGGTGAGAACGGAATACGACAGGAGGCCGAGCGGTTGCGGGCCGAATAGGCCAGCAGCACCGGTGCTTCAAATCCCGGCACCAAACGCTTGTAGCTATTGGTCAGCGGGTTGGTGAAGGCGTTCAGCGCTTTCGCATGTTTCAGGATACCGCCAATGTAAAACAGGCACATTTCCGACAGATCGGCATAACCAGAGCCGGCAAACAGCGGCTTGCCGTCTTTCCAGATCGACTGGTGGCAATGCATGCCGGAGCCGTTATCGTCCTTCACCGGCTTTGGCATAAAGGTCGCGGTTTTGCCGTAGCTATGGGCGACATTGTGGACAACATATTTATAGATCTGCATCTGATCGGCGACGGAAACCAGGGTGTCGAATTTCATCCCCAGCTCATGTTGACTAGGCGCAACTTCATGGTGGTGCTTTTCCGTGCCCACACCCATTTCGCGCATCACCGTCAGCATTTCCGAACGCAGGTCGGCGCAACTGTCAACCGGCGGGACCGGGAAATAACCGCCTTTGACCGCCGGGCGGTGACCGATATTGCCGCCGTCGACATCCATGCCGGCGCGATGCGGGCTTTCGCTGTCATCAAGGGAATAGAAGCTGGAGGTCATTTGCACGTCGAACTTGGCATCGTCAAAAACGAAGAACTCCGCTTCCGGGCCGAAATAAATGGTGTCGCCGATCCCGGTGCTTTGCAGGAATTTCTCCGCCCGCTTGGCGGTCGAACGCGGGCAACGGGCATAAGGCTCGTGCGTCGCCGGCTCCAGAATATCGCAATTGATGACCAGGGTCGGTTGCACCAGGAACGGATCGATGACGGCGGTCGTAACATCCGGCATCAAGGTCATGTCACTTTCGTTAATGGCCTTCCAACCGGCGATCGAGGAGCCATCGAACATGATGCCTTCTTCGAACATGTCTTCATCCATGATTGCGGCGTCCATGGCCAGATGCTGCCATTTGCCGCGCGGATCGGTGAAGCGCAGGTCAATATATTGGATATCTTTTTCTTTGATTAGTTCGAGCACGGATTTCAGGTCAGACATTGTCTCGAGCCCTTTCTTATGATCGGAGGTTAGGGGATAGGGTTTAGTTTGTTCGTTGTTAACTGAGTATAATTAGATTGCTTCCGTCCCGGTCTCACCGGTGCGGATGCGGATGGCCTCTTCGACGTTGGTCACGAAGATTTTTCCGTCACCGATACGACCGGTATGGGCGGCGCGCTGGATCGCTTCGATCGCCTGCTCCACCAGGCCGTCGTCCAAGACGACTTCAATTTTGACCTTGGGCAGAAAATCCACCACATATTCGGCGCCGCGGTAAAGTTCCGTGTGCCCTTTCTGGCGGCCAAATCCCTTGGCTTCGAGAACAGTGATGCCTTGCAAGCCTACTTCATGCAGCGCCTCTTTCACTTCGTCCAGTTTAAACGGCTTAATGATCGCTTCGATTTTTTTCATGAGATTACATCCCGCTCACTTTAGGGAAAAGCCCTGATGTGATGATCTTCCCATAACCAATAATGTACGAGTGATCAACCTAATCCCTACAGCATAATGCGTGCCAATTAGGCAATTGCCGTTTTGTTTGTGAAACTTGGTATTTTAACCCCTCATTTCCTTCGCAATATGCACAAAAAATAACCAATCGCTTATAATTTGAGCAAGCTATAATTAGTTGCCTAAAGCAATTAAGTGGTTAACAATAACAATTAAATATTGTCCAAAAGAGGCGCAAAATCGATGACCGTTAAACCGCATCAGATTGAGGCTATCCGCCAATTTAGCCGTTTTTACACGACCCAAATCGAGGCCCTTGGCGACGCCTATTTACAGAGCCCCTTCAATGTCACGGAAGCACGGGTGATTTTTGAGCTGGCGCATAACAAAACCATAACGGCGCAGGCATTGAGCCGAATACTGAAACTCAATGCCGGATATCTGAGCCGAAAGCTAAAGTCGTTCGAAGAAGAGGGGCTTATCACACGAACCAGTTCCGAATTGGACCGGCGCAGCAGGGTGCTGACGCTAACCGATAAAGGGTACGCCGCGTTCGATCTGTTGAACCTGGGATCAGTGCAGCAAATTTCCAACATATTGGAGCCGCTAAGACCCCACGAACGTGGCGAACTGGTGGCTGCGTTGGAAAAAGCCCAACAACTAATCGAAGGTACAGAAAAGCCCGCAAACGTATCTTATATCCTGCGTCAGCATGAACCTGGAGATATGGGTTGGATCGTGCAGGCCCACGGTGCGCTTTATGCGAAAGAATACGGCTGGGACGAAACTTTCGAAGCCATGGTGGCGGAGGTCGCAGCGGAATTCTTGAAATCCTACGATCACCGATGTGAGCGTTGCTGGATCGCTGAAGTCGATGGTGAAATCGTCGGCTCCGCCATGGTTGTCCGGCAATCGCCGGACCTTGCAAAACTGCGCCTCGTGATTGTTGACCCAAAAGCCCGTGGGCTGGGTATTGGCAAACGACTGACGGAGGAAGCCATACGTTTTGCCCAATCGCGGAAGTACCGGGTGCTGACGCTTTGGACCAACGCCAACTTGATCGCGGCGCGGGCGATCTACGAAAAGGCTGGATTTCAGCTGGTGAAAAGCGAAGCTTATCATGGTTTCGGCCACGATCTCGTGGGTGAGAACTGGGATCTTGACCTAGGGTCATGACGGAACAGGCGAAACTGGTGATCATGGCCGCGGCGATGACCGGAATTCTGGTCGGTGCCGCCATGGTTGCCTCGCGCTTCGCCGTCGATCAAACCGGTCCGGCCGGATTAGCCTTGTTGAGATATCTTATTGGCGCAGCGATATTGGCGCCAATTGTATTCAGCACACACAAACTGCGATTTGAGCGACAGGATTTCTTGCCCATCGCGATCCTGGGGATGGTGCAGTTCGGAGTTCTGATCGCGCTTTTGAATTATGGCCTGCAATTTGTCCCGGCAGGCCGGGCGGCGTTGATTTTCTCAAGTTTTCCATTGATGACGTTGATCTTGGGCGCGATGTTGGGTCGCGAAGCCATGACCTTGAACAAGACCTTGGGGGTTTTGTTCACGATCGTCGCCGTTGGTGTGGTGTTAGGAGAGGCACTGTTCGTCAATACGGGGACATCGGGCGAATTTTTCGGTTCCGTGGCAATCCTTGCCAGTGCCTTCTGTGGTGCGCTCTGCAGTGTGCTCTATGGTCCGTATCTGCGGAAATATCCGGTCTTGCCGGTCAGCTTCGTTGCAATGTTGGCCGCAAACGCGCTGCTGATCATTTTAGCTGTTCCCGAAGGGATCGTCGACGCCTTGCCAAAAATCAATCAAACCGGCTGGCTGGCGATCTTGTTTGACGGCCTTGCGAGTGCTCTCGGATATTTTCTCTGGCTTTGGGCGCTGGCCCATACGACAGCCACACGGGTGACCGTATTCATGTCCCTTAGCCCATTAACCGCCGCTATTCTAGGCGCCTTATTCCTGGATGAAGCATTGACCCCGGGGATTATACTGGCGCTCGCTTTGATGGCGTTCGGCCTGTGGCTGTCGCATCGGTGATGGGCGAAGGCAAGGATCACGAAAACCGCTCAATCCGGCAGGCCGGCTTTGCGGAGGCTGTCGCGCAGGTTCTGGCGGTCGGTGGTGGTTTTGTACGATTGGCTTTCGATATATTTCTCGATCGAAAAATCAGGACACAAATTGATCGTTTCCGCTTTCTGTTTTGCCGCTTCGCGTTCGTCCCCGGTCACGGCGTAACAGGCCGCCAATTCCGCGTGATGCTGAAAACGTGCTGTGTGGACTTGTTTATATGCCGCGATGGCATCGTGATATTGGCCAGCGGAACGAAGCGCCCGGCCAAGCAAATGAGCAAATCCATCTGCGCCTAGTGGATCAAGCTGCATTGCCTTATGTACCCATTCAGCCCCTTCTTCGGGTTTGCCTTGCCAAACCATGAGTTCACCGCGCTGGGCCAGCATCCGCGGGTCATTGGGGTTCAAGACAAATGCACGATTGTGAAATTGCTCGGCTTTTTCCAACTCTTTTTGTTCCATATTGATTTCACACAGAATTCTCAGGCACTCAACGTCATTTTCGTCCAGCGTCAATGCGATTTCCGCGTTCTCTATTCGCCCGGCATTGAAGGCATCGGGCTCCGCCGCATAGCCGCGAAGAACGGCTTGTCGCATGGTGCACGCCTTCCAGGCGTATGCCGGTGCATAATTTGGATCAGCCTCGATGGCTTTGTTGAGGACATCCAGGGCTTCCGTATTCGCCTCTTTTGTCCCATGATGATGAAGGGTCTTACCGCGTAAGACATAATCGTAGGCTGCCAATTCCTGTGGTGGTTTGCGTTTGATCCGCTCGATATCGGCGGCTTCCAGGCGCGATGGCAAGGCCCCGATGATCGCCATTGTCACTTCATCTTGGATCTCGAAAATATCTGTCAGTTCGCGATCGTAGCGTTCAGCCCAAACGTGTTGCTCTGTTTTAGAATCGATCAATTGAACCGTTACCCGGACGCGGTTGCCAACCTTCCGTACACTGCCTTCCACGACATAATGAACGCCAAGGTCTCGGGCCACATCCTTAATTCTGGTCGCTTTTCCCTTATAGGTGAAGGTTGAATTTCGGGCGATCACCACGAGGTTTTGAAACCGGGAAAGTTCGGTGATTATGTCTTCAGTAATTCCGTCCGCGAAATATTCCTGTTCCGTATCGTCCGACATGTTATCGAACGGCAAAACAGCAATTGCCGGTTTTTCCACCGATACGGCTGCGGCGCCGGATGTGGGCGCAAAATCGTCTTCTGCATGTTCGCCCGAATTCATGGCCACTTTATAGACCTGCACGGGCTCCACGATGTTTTTGACATTTTGCTCGCCCATATCTTCAAAGCCGAGTTCGACCTTGTTTTTGACTTGGTCAAAGACATTTCGAGAGATGCAAACGCCGCCGGGATCCGAAATTGCTTCCAACCGCGCGGAAATATTGACGCCATCGCCGTAAATGTCGTCGCCCTCATCAATGATGTCACCAATATTAATGCCAATGCGATAGACGATCCGGCGCTCCACCGGGATTTCGGCATTATGTTCCTTTGTTGCGTTTTGCACGTCGACGGCAAAGAGGACAGCATCGACGACGCTGGCAAATTCCATCAGCGCCCCATCGCCCATCAGTTTGATGGTGCGCCCGCCGAATTGCTGAGATTTTGGCTCGATCAATTTTTTACGGTGGGCTTTCAAGGCAGACAAGGTGCCGCTCTCGTCAAGACCCATAGGGCGACTATAACCGACGACATCGGCAGTAAGAATTGTCGTAAGCCGGCGGTCTTGTTTTTCCATATTCATTGATGCCCCGCTATGCCGCCGGCTCGATCATTGGATTGCGCCTGAAGGTTTGCTAGGCCTCCCAGGACGGCATCTTATGTACTCAGGCCCGTGAAACATTCCCATTGATGTTGATTGGTTCGGCCATCATGCCGTGAACGGGTGAATATTTGCAAAGCTTTTTAATCGTTTCCAATTCTTCGTCGCTGACGTCGCCGTTAACCTTCACGTCATACTCAATCGTCCCTAGGCAAGAGCCATGCTCTTCTGGACCTTTGAGCGCAAACAGCACACGTGGGTCGACTGTTGTCCGGACTTTAATTTCTAGACCAGCGGTGTTAATGCCGATCCGGGCTGCATTTAGTGTGATGGAATTGATCAAGCAGGCCGCAGTCGAGGCAAGTGCCATCTCAACCGGTTCCATGCGGTCTGTTGCGCCCTCCATGCCGATCATGTCTTCAACTTCACGCCACGCCCCAAAAGGAAATGTGTAGTGGCGGGTCGGTCGATCAATGGCGTTTTCATCCACAGCGAACGGGCCGACGTGAATCATACTGCGCCCTGCCTGACCTTCGTATACCGCTTTGGCCTCCAGATGCAGTTTTCCTTTCTCCGGGTTGTCAGTGAGAAATGTGCGAAATTCTTCCAACGTGTCGATGTTCATATTCTGGCGGGTGGTCATTTCAATCTCCTTTGTGCCTGTGGGTCTTCCGATCGTCACCGGGTTCGGCCCGGAAGGATCAAAAGGTTTCTTTCCGCATTGTTTTTCATTAAAATACTTCACTACGACACTAATAATCCGTGTGAGGTGCCTTATGGTCGTTGTTCCGTTCCTTATCGTTAAAAGTTTGTCGCCGGTTTCGGCATGTTGACATTCGATCAACTTTGCAGAGGACTTGATGTCGACGTCTCGGCCTTCGCGATTTGCGAGGTCAGGCAGGACAGCGCGTTCGTTCTAAAAGAAGATACAAACACTGCCGTTCACTACGTTCTGTCCGGTGAAGGCGTGGCGTACCGGGAGACAGGTGAAGCCAATGAGCTTTCGCCACATACGGTTATGATCGTGCCGCCAGGCCCCAGTTTAACAATTTCTATCAATCCGCAACGGCCTCTTGCGTTCGCAACGCCCAGTTGCGAGGCGATTTCCGAAGAATGGGACCTGCTTACGGTGGGAGAGGCTTCCTCAGGTCTAACGCTTGCGTGTGGTTTTGTGCATGCACGTTTTATGCAGGTCGCTAATTTGTTCGATTATCTACGCCAACCATTGATCGAAAGCGTGGTTGCGGACAGATCTTTTCGCGAGCCATTCCATCAACTGCTCGAAGAACTCGCACTTCCAAAGCCCGGCACCAAGGTGTTGGCCGAAATGCTGATGAAGCAGTGCTTGATTGCATTGCTACGCAACCAGTCGGAAACGTCTGGGGAATGTTTTGTGCCCTGGCTCGCAGCGCTTGGTGATCAGGCACTTGGCCGTGCTTTAGCCGCGATGTTGGATACGCCCCAGGCGAACCACACCCTGGAAAGTCTTGGGGATATCGCCGGCATGAGCCGAGGCGTCTTTTCCGAGCATTTCAAAGAAGCGTTCGGACGCACGGCTATCGATTGTTTAAAGGAGATTAGGCTGCGCCGCGCCGCGCACCTTCTGACCACGACCAACCTGCCGATCAAGTCAGTTGCTTTCAAAGTTGGTTTCGAAAGTCGCAGCTATTTTTCCCGCGCATTTAAGGATTTTAGCGGCGTCGACCCGGCTGGCTTTCGGGATAATCCGATTGCTCATGTCTTGAGTCCGGGGCTCGACCGAAGCGACCTTCATTGATCCAGCTAGAGCGTCATTTCCTGGGCGGCAACGCGATTGCGCTCGTGTTATAGTAACCGAGAAATACTGTTAAATAATTTGGATGGGGTTATATCGATGGATCAAGTTTTGCCTTATGAGCCGCCAAAAGTCTGGCAGTGGGAGATGGAAAGCGGCGGGCATTTTGCAAAAATCAATCGTCCGATTGCCGGCGCAACACATGAAAAAGAGCTTCCCGTCGGCAAACACCCATTACAGCTTTATTCGCGGGCGACGCCAAATGGTGTGAAAGTCACGGTGATGCTTGAGGAACTGTTGGCACTTGGGATATCGGGCGCGGAATATGATGCCTGGTTAATCAACATCGATGGTGAACAATTCGGCAGTGGATTTGTCGCGGTCAACCCAAACTCGAAAATTCCGGCATTGATGGATCATAGCATCGCGGTACCGACCCGCGTTTTTGAATCTGGTGCTATTTTGTTGTATTTGGCGGAAAAATTTGATGCCTTACTGCCGTCAGATCCAGCCAATCGGCCGGAATGTCTATCATGGTTATTTTGGCAAATGGGGGCCACCCCCTATCTTGGCGGCGGCTTTGGTCATTTTTACAATTACGCCCCGGAGAAATTCGAATACAGCATCAATCGATACGCCATGGAGGTGAAACGGCAGCTGGACGTGCTCGATCGTCACTTGGCGGAAAACCAATTTATGTGCGGTGATGACTATACCATCGCAGATATTTCTATCGTGCCGTGGTATGGCGCCTTGGTATTGAACAAAGTCTATAGTGCGGCCGAATTCTTAGATGCCGCGTCCTACCAACATGTCGGCAGATGGACCCGGGAAATTGTGCAAAGGAAGGCCTATCGCCGCGGCTTGATGGTAAACCGGACTTCAGGCGCTTTGGAAGGGCAGCTTCACGAACGCCACGACGCCAGCGACTTCGAGACCAAGACGCAAGATAAGATCGAAGGCGCTTAGGCCGAATTCTAATTAACCAGCGCTTGGTCGGGCCTTTACCGCATCGTACCAACGCTGCGCATTTGTGGCGTCTTCGGGCAAGCCCATTTTCAGCCAACGCGCGAAATCCAGCGTGACCAATAGATCTATATCAGCGACTGAATAATTTTCACCAGCAACAAATGGTTTATCCCCGATCATAGCATCGATGCCATCGAGAAAATGTTGCAACCTCGCTTGACCCCGTTCGGCAAGGGCGGGGATTTGAGCATAATTGATCGGACCGGCCACGGCTCGATCAACCATTCGCGGCGATGAATTTCGTAGCGCTTCCGCAATAGCCGAGGTGCCATTAAATTCGATGCGCCAAACAATATCAGCGATGCGGCCTTTTTCAGCTTCTGTACCGCCCAGGAGCGCCGGTTCGGGATGCAGCGCCTCTAAATAAGCGCGAATGCCGGCGGTCGAGGTCAGGTGGCTGCCGTCGTCCAGTTCCAACGTGGGCACGGTACAATGTGGGTTGATCTTGCGGTAATCATCACCCATTTGTTCGGCTTCGCCCATATTGACTTCTACCGTTTCAATATCCAGACCTTTTTCGGCGATGAATATACGCACCCGCCTGGGTGACGGTGCGGTTTGACAATCATAGAATTTCATTAATCAGATCCTTGTAAATTGGTTGCGATGATCGGAAGCGGGTGGGGTTATGGAAACGCTATGTTCCTATTGTTCGAGAATACTAGCTGATTTGGAAGTAAATTTTAAACTAAGTTGAATGTCCATAAGCGGCATCGAGGCCAAATCAGTCAGATTTTTAGCGGTTTGCTGCGGAGACAATACCAAGCGTTCCGATAAATTAGCAGCACGGGCAGCAGGTCGATATTGATGATGTGCGGATTGAGGCAACCAGCGTTTCCGGCCTGAATATTTTGGCTTCGATGTTTTGTAATGGCACCACCTGATCCAGATTAGACATTCTGTTCACTGCGTCGCCGGTCACAATGGTTTTGTGACAGCCGGTGTAAATCTGGAAACGATGCTCGTTTATCGTCGTCTCGATTTTAATCTTATGAGCGTTCAATACGCGGAAGCCGTCAAATTTTTCACCGTCGCAGAGGATCACAACCTGGGTCGCGTCCGGCAGGTTTTCGATCGCAAATTGGGTAGTCTCGCCACCTCTCGAAGCCGTGGCCGCATAGGTTGCAACATGCAAAACACCGGATGACAGATCATTCCAGGCCTGGCTGAGGCCAAGCGACGGGAAGTCGACTGCGCTTACGGTCGGCTGATAAAATTTGTCTAGCAGCGGATTGTTGAACGCTTGGCTCCAGGCTCCGGCACTGCCGATCTCGTTCATCATCATCAGTGAGCTGAGTTGGCCGCGTGGCCAGTTCTCGCCCAGACCGAACCACCAGCCGAAGCGCTCCTTGTCCTCACCAAAAAACAAAGGCTCAAAATTATTCTCGGCAAAGACATTCAGGCGACCGGCGGTCGTGTGATCTCCTAATTCTCGTGCCATGATCAGGCCAATGAGCAGGAGGCGTGGATCCGGCAGCCGGACAATCGGCATGCGTGGATTGTTCCAGCCCAAAGTCGTGACCGCGGCTTCGTAAAGAAAACTGGCAAATGAACGATTTTGCGGCAACATGTAGAGCGACACAGGCAGCCCGGACACCGCGCCGCGGGTATGGTGGTGACCCAGCACCGGATCATAATACATCGTGAACCACTCAAGCTCGCCCTTGTCATTCACCGACATGTAGTTATCGCGGGCATATTCCTGCCAGGCATCAAATACGCGATGGGTGTTGCGGCCTGAGTTCATGTCAAAAAGTTGTAAACCTAGTCCCGCTGCGGTCAGGCAATAGGGCCAGATCTTGGTGTTTTCACAATGCGGTCCTTCCGGACGCTCGCCCCATTGGCCACTTAAATATTCCGCAATACCTTGATGGGTCCAGTCAAATTCCTGGTCACGATAGCCCACCATCTTGAAGGGGTGCTCCCAACGATCCTGGCCGGAAATGTATTTGTGAACCGAGAGTACCAAGTTAAAAAAACCACGAAAAAATAGATTTCCAGTAGCGCCAATCGGATCCGGCTCCAGGCCCCAGGGTTCGATCCCGTTGGCGGTCCAGCCCGGCACATCATATTGCCCGCGCACATGTTCTGGAATTAGACTTTCATACCAGGCGTCTGGATAGCGTTCACGGTCCGGATCAGGCCCAATTTGCGTCAGCCAATCGACAGCGGCCCAGTGGGTGGTGTGGCGGGCGCATAATTCATTGGAAATCCGACCATAGACTTCCCGCCACGCCGGTGTTTGATCGGCCATCATGATCAGGGCATAGGTCGATTCCGACAAATCAAAACGTGGAAAGGAGGCCATGGGTGCGGTGCTGGTGCGATCCCACCATTCGTTTGGCGTGCCGCTGGATGACCAATCGTCGACAGTTGTCGCTTTGTCATACAAGAACCGAAGCCAGCCGCGCGCCCGGTCATTCAAAGCAGGGTAAGGTGAGTACATTGGATGCTTTCCGATAAGTCGAAAAATCACGACTACTGTATTCAGATAACCGTCTCGTTGAAATCTCTATTTTAATAAGATTGGAAACAATTGTTCGCCCTTCGCAACATGAGCGATCTCGACTATTATTCGCAACAGATTCTAAGGGAATTTTGCACCGCCTCGACCATTGAGATTGACCAACGTAGGCTCACGTTTTAATCAACTAAAAACTATAGATTCTGGCTAGTACCGAAAAAGATCCAGACATGGCGAACTACGACAAACAATTCTATGACGACATCCGCGAGACCTCGCGTCATGCGGCGAGAATTATTGTACCAATGGTATTGGGGCTTACCGGTCCGGTTTCCTCGGTGATTGACGTTGGCTGTGGGAACGGGATTTGGCTGTCGGTGTTTCGTGAGTTTGGCGCCGCTCGGACGACAGGGCTGGACGGCGACCATGTTGATCGTGAAACGTTGGAAATTCCGCGCGAGGAGTTCGTTGCCGTCGATCTCTCCATGCCTCTGCCGGTGAAAGGGCGATACGATCTTGCCATGACATTGGAGGTGGTGGAGCACCTTCCAAAAACGCGGGCGGATTCGATTGTCGAGGAGTTGTGCGCCTTGGCGCCTGTTGTGCTGTTCTCTGCAGCAATACCGTTCCAGGGTGGTGAAGGGCACATCAACGAGGAATGGCCGCACATTTGGGCAGGACGTTTCGCTAGTCAGGGCTTTCGCACACTTGACCCAATCCGCTCTAAGATCTGGCTCGATAATTCGATTAGCTGGTGGTACCAGCAGAATATATTAGTTTTCGCCGCCGAAAAGGTCGTGGCGGATAATGCGCAAATGGCGGTCCTGGCGGATCAGGTGGACAGCAATCGTTTGTCGGTCGTTCATCCCCGATTGTTTCGCGCCCGGCACGCCGATTTGGTCCGGGCGCATCGCGAGCGGCTGGACCTGCAGAGGGAGCTAAATGTTCTTAAAAACCAATTAAACGATACTTAATCCAAAAGTTGAATTTGTCGCCCTTGTTTTCGACAAAATTTCTGCGAAGTTCTGCCAAGGTTTATGTCAGTACCTTCCAGCGCAGCAACTGTGCCCAACTAACGAATTTAGAGTTACCGCAGTCGTATCGAAAAGTTGCAATTTTGGGCGTCACGTATTGAAATTTTGTAGGGCAAAAACACCTTTCAAGGGTTCACAACAATACAATCGATGTTCCGGCTAGTGAGTTCAGCACAGAGTGCTTTCGCTGTTTCGAAACTCGCTACCGGTCCGGCTTGCAACACGTAAAAGACGCCCTCGTCGCGTTCCACCCGTTGAATTCGGTGCCGTAAGTTACCCAGTATGTCTGTCTGTTCAATTCTTAACCCCTGCCAGAGGGCAGGCACTTGCTCAGCACTTGTGAAGGCCCCAAGCTGTATTCGGAAACCGTCAGGCTGGTCTGTAGGCGAAGCGGTCGTGGGTGTCGAATTTGACCTGCGCGACGGGATCTTGACCTTGCCCAATTGCGCTTCCACCAGTTGGTCGGCCTCGCTGCGCTGGGCGGCGCTCAACAGGGGCGCAAGATTGCGACGATTGGCGACGGCAACGGAGTTGCCCCGTCTGGCGGCGACGCTAAACCAGTAATAGGCCTGAAACGGGTCCGCTCTGATGCCGACGCCGTTGGCGTAAAAAAAGCCAAGAATAATCTCCGCATCATCGTGCCCGCCTTCGCCGGCTCGACGGAACCATGTAAAGGCTTCCGTATCGCTTTGTGGCACCCCGAGACCGATATTATACATTTGCGCCAAGGCAAACTGCGCTTCGGTCGATCCCTGTTCGGCGAGCGGTCGCCATTCAGCCATAGCCGCCGCATAGTCGTCACGCTGATAGGCTTGCATGCCCTTCTTGAAATCCTGCGCCGTTGCCAGCGACGACAGGATGAAAATAAATACGACAACCAATAAGTAGCGCATGGACCGATTCCCTCTACGCCAAGGATACTATGATGCTGCTAATTTTGAAGCCCGTTTTTGAGCAAGGTTGGGTTGAACACTTGTCAGTGGTGGTGAATTGTCGTGACAACGGATGCTGCACATTCGGCAATTTTTGTCAAAATACGGGACAAAATTAGTTCAACTTTTACACGAAAAAGCCTCCTCCAACTTGTTATTCATCGGTGTGGAAACTAAAATTCTCGTTGCGCTGGAGCTGGGTTAGAGAGGGCATCAGCGAGATTGTGTCGTTCCGCGAAAACTCAAAATAGTCGCACGAAACGCGGAATATTGTGGGTCAAAACATCTGTCTATTCCCCCGCAGCATGGATAGTAACAGTCACCTAGCGTGGCATTAGTATGGAGACTTGAGGATGAATAAATTAGCGTATACGACCGCTGCCGCGGTTTTGGCGTTTGGATTTGGCTTTGCCGGTACCGCAAGCGCGGTCCCTAAATTGGCCGATGTCACCACCATCAACTTTCTCGACACGTCGGCCGTCATGCTGACCACGTCGTTCTGTAACGTCATGGACGGCGATACGGTCACCGTCGAATTGTTTGACCAAACCGGTGGCACGTCAGATGCGACCGATATCGTTGCCCAATATATCAGGAATAGCCAAGCATCAGGCAATAAGGGCGGAAAAAATGCCTTGGATGTTATTTTCACGCCAATCGATGGCACCCATCTAGACATAACGCTGGTAAGTTGGGGCTCCAGAAAGAATGGCCATGTCATGGTAGTTTTGGATGAAGCTGATGAGTTTGGTGACCAGGCCTGGGGCGTTAACCTTCACAAAAAAGATTGTGAAGAACTCGTGCTTTAACAGCTAAGTCCGCTCTGCACTTCGGTGGCAGGCGGCTTGAATAAAGAACGCGTCGTCTGAAAGCGGACGACGCGTTTTTTTTGCGGCTGTTTCATTTTATCTGGAAACGCCGTCGAGTTTTGATCTGACGGACCAGGTGCCCCTCAGGGATAACGGCAAGTCGTATGCGCGACAGTGACGAAACTGCCACCTTCAGATACCTTCACGGTGAAGCGATGCTCCGTGTTTGCGACCACCATCGAATGATGTAGCGGCAGCTTGCCGGTCGCATTTGATGTTTTTCCGCCAATAAGCGTGAAATGCGCCGTCACAGATTTAGCAATGTCATATCTGGCTTCACGGGCGCCGCTGCTGCCCACTGCACTCTCACCGACAGCGGTGACAGTGATTGAACGATCGGCGAACGTGACCGAATCATTGGCCCCTTTAAACAATGGCGTTTGCACAATAAACCGCTTGTTTTCCACCTTGTCGGCGCAGCTGCGTTCGTTCTCCACGCGATCAATAACAAAGGCCAAGCGATCAATCGCGACGCCGGCTTCCGTCTTTTTTCGCAAGTCCGTGTATAACTTTTTCAGATCGCCAGAGGGCACGTCGCGGCGATAAGCGCTTTCCCAATCGTCCACACGATTACGCTCTTCTTCGACCTTTGCGACCAGTTCTCGATTGCTGTTCTCGAGAATTTGTACCTGGGCCGACAATTTTGTGATTTCGTCTTGCAGGCCATCGACCTTCTGCGCCGATAGCGTGGAGCCAGTTTGATAAGCGTAAGCACCAGCTGCAAAAATCGCAGCCAGCACAAAAACCCATTTCCAAATCCGCCACCATATCTGGCGGCGTCTACGTTTTCGGGAGTCGGAGAAGCCCCGTACCATAAAATTTTCCTAACTTTCATTCATGCCGTGCAAAAGACAACAAACGACGGACCAATGATAAATCTCTGTCGCAAAATTTGGCCGCGCTTGCTGTCCATTCCGACATGGCATGAGTTTAATGACATATTCGTCCGAAATCTATGAGACGATGTGGGGAATAAAATATTTTTGATAAACAAATGATTGGGACAAATTAGGGAAGGGACCGTGCGACACGGAAACCGAAATTTAAATCCCGGTTAGCGGCACCCAACCTGCTGCGATTGCTGGATCGCAAACGCCCAGGCTCGTTAATCCAAGAGCCGCCGCGAATGACCCGAAAAACACAATCGCCATCGGTCCAGGCGGCGCCATTATTTTTGACCTTTGTGGGTAATTCCTGAAAGCTGTTGTGCCAACAATCCTCGACCCACTCCCAGACGTTGCCATGCATGTCATGCAAACCGAATGGATTGGCCGAATAACTGCCCACCCGGCGGGTTTTGCCATGTTCTTCCATTTGATGATCGAAGCACAGCGAACCTCGACGGCGGCCATAATTGGCAAGATTACAGTTTATGGAATTGCCCCAACTATATTCCGTGGTGTTTTTGCCATCTCGGTCGGCGCGGGCGGCATATTCCCACTCCGCCTCGCTAAGTAACCGATATGGGTTTCCTTCTACTTTATGGTTCAGCCAGCGAAGGAAATCTTGCGTGTGGTGCCAAGTCACGTAGATTACCGGTCGGGTACCTTTACCCCATTTATGGTCCGATGGCGCAGGGTTGCTTTGACAACCATCGTCTTTAACGCAAGCCGCCCAATTCTTAAACGTGACTTCGTATTTGCCGATCGCGAAATTTTTGGCAATAACGATTGGTGTCGGCGGCATTTCACTCCCATAGGTTTTTGATCCCATGGTGAATACTCCTGCCGGTACGCGGACCATTTCCGGGCAGTCATCGCAATCCCTGAACGTATCTGCCGCAAAGCCGCTTTGATAAGCGGAAAAGCTGATCAGAAAAGTGAAACTTAGGGTGAGCTTGAAATTACGCATTTTAGATCCTGGTCAATTTCTCGAGATTTATCGCTAAACCGGTTCAACTAAACTGCATACTGTCTCCAAGCATGCTAGAATCCGATAAAGATTTCAAGGCGGCGTAACTTTTGACCAAAACCAAAAATTGGCGGAGATTTTCATGCGACTGATGCTTCAGGTGATGACAGTGTGGACCGCCCTCCTTGCGAGCGCCTGTGTCGGATATGCGCCGCGAACTTGTGAATCGCAAGGATATGCGAAGGACAGCTCGGAATATCAAGCCTGCATCAAGAATAAACAGCAACAGAACTATTATCGGGGCAGCGGTATTGGCGGTGGCGGACCTTAATTCGATCCGGAGGCAAGATTGTGCCAGGTTCGATATCACCTTGTTGTAAGTTATGTTTCCGTAAGCAACCCTTCGCTGCCGCGCCCGAAACGTCGGAGATGTTGCGACGCGGCCATGACGGTCGTATTTAGCGGCTGAATTCGATCTTCGGTCATGATACAGACGGCACCGGACCAGGCGTTGGGGGCCCCAGGTAAAAATACACAAACATTGCCATCTTCAAGTCGTTCGATCTCAAACGCAATCTGCGAGTAATCGTCAAGGCGCGCTAGAACGGTTTTCATCCCATCGAATTCCGCCGCGCCCGGCATGCTCGCGGTCATACCTTTAATAACCGCATAAAATGGTATGTGCGACAACACCGAAGTTTCGAGGTGACGAACAAGCTTGGACGCGATTACCGATTTAGCGGCAAAGCCGGCCAAAAAACAAACCAAAACGATCGATAAAATTGCAAGCAAATTAATGGCCAAAATGCCACCCAACGAACCCATTGGAACGAGTGGCACTAGTGGTTCGGCAAACTTTTTCATTATCTCGAAAGCTTTGCCGATGATGACAAGAAGGATGACGACTGGTGTCAAAAAGACGATGCCACCAAACAAAGTCGTCTTCATAAATCCAAATATACTTTTCATAATACTTCCTTCGGTACGTCAAAATGAGATAGAGCGCAGGTAAAAGGGTAACGTAGCACAGCCGGATTTCTGGGGGATAGGACAATGCAGAAAACCTTTCCAAGCACGGCGCAATATGCATACCATTCCCAGGGATTCTATTTGACAAGGGAAACATAATTTTTGCAATTTCATAACGGGGGTGGGCATGAACAAAATTGGGTTGGCACTGATCGTCACGGCAGCCTTGTTGTCGAGTGGCGCAGCCATGTCAGCTGAATTGCGCTACAGCTATTCAGTTGAATTCGAATTGCCTGAGCGCAAGATCAAGCGTGAGATGAAGAAAAAATACCGCCATCTGCTCTCGCCCCTGACCGAAGAAGTGACGCGCCGGCAACAACGCGGAGATAGTGTTAATTGTTCCGTGCAAATCGCCAGGGAAGCCCATTGGCTAATCAATTATACGTCTTACGATGACCGGGTGCTGAAACGGCTGGCTGATTTGAAAGAAAGCCTGAATGAGGTGGATCAGTCATGGGCACTAGAACAAACCGAAAGCGATGGCTCCTGGGGGGCATGTTACGACACTTGGATGTTCCGCCTGCATTCTTCGATCGATCCATTGAAAGAACTCCACATTGCCGGCAAACGGCCCAAATATCCGCTTAAATTTCTAGAACCTACCAACACACCTGAAAAATTACACGGGATTTACGACAATATTATCGTCTCCCGGTTAGAGAAGGATGGCGTTAGTCATCGCAGTGACTTGAACTATGTTACGTCGTCGTTAGGACAATTGCTTTGGGTGCCGGAATGGGAAGGTATCTTAGCCGGCACCGATTACCCCCGCGAACAAATGGCCAAGGAATTGGCCAAGATTGTAGACGAGAGATGGCAAAATCCAGTTACCGGATATTGGGGTGCCTGGTACGAAACTGATGGCAAGATCGTAAAAAGCGATGATCTGAGCATTACTTTTCATATTGTCGCCTATCGCGGCGGCAAGGTACCTCATCTCGAGAAAATCGTTGCAACGACCCTTAACCTGCGCGAACAACCTTATCCCTATGGATGGCAGGATCGCGGCACCAAGAACAATCACCACAGTTACGATGTCGTGAAACTGTTGCGTTATGGCTGGCCTTATCTAGATTCTTTCCAGCGCGCGGCGGTATCTGCGGAAATATCCATCATGCTGGCGCGTTCACTTCGCCTTTCCATGGATGGACAAGGGCGCTTCTATGCCGATGCCTATGATAATTTTGGCGATGCTTATTATTTTGGCGTATCGTTTCTGGAAGAGGCCGGATATTTTCGCAGATCCCGGCGTTTCTGGGCGCCAAACACAACCTTCACAGGTGCTGAACAAGTGCGCAAAAAAATCATCGCAAATCTAGAAAAGCAAGATAGCCGCGATCCAATGATCGCAGCGGCCTTGCGGAAGGCGCGAGCAACCGATTAACCGCCTGGCCAATGCTAGCGGGATTATCGCTTATTTCTTTGCCGCCTCTGAACCTTCAAGTTTTTCGAGGCGCAGTTCCAGTTTGGATATTTTTTTGTTCAGTTCGGCAATATTTATTGCCGAGCGTTCGGTATCGACAGATAGCGATATTACAATATTGTGCATGGACACTAGGAATGCTTCCGCGCGGCCAAATACATGTTCATCCAAGGAATTTTCGCTCTGCGCCGCCGCCGAGAATGTTGCACCCAAGGATAAACCCAAAACGAACGGAAGAATTATTAAAGCCGTTCTTTTAAGCGTCTGTTTTCCGTTACGCATCGCCATTATATGCCGCTCCAGTTATGCAGATTAAGGTGATCTTCCAGTTTGCAGTCATTTAGGCCGGCTTTGGCGATTTGTCCTGTTCCGAAGCAATGGCCGCCGCCGTTGCGGCATCTGTTATGGCTTTGCCTTGCGGTGTATTAACATCGATCCCTTGCGGCAAGTCGACGGCAACCCGGCGATGGGCGAAGTGAATATCGTTTTCGGCGAAGGCTTTCTGTACCCGATTGTATAATTCCTTACGGATCATGAATTGCTGACCAGGTTTAGTTTTATACTTGGCACCAAGAATCATGGCGCTATCTTCCATGCGCTTGACACCTTGCGACTTGAACGGCTCCAGAAAATCGCCGCCCAATGTTTCGTGTTCGAGCATTGCCGCGCCGATTTTCTTAAATAGTTTTTTGACTTTGTTGACATCGGTATCGTAGGCGACACGGAATTCCAATTTCATAATCACCCAATCGCGGCTGAAATTTGTCAGCTGGCTAATTTCGCCAAACGGTATGGTGTGCAAGAGGCCGCGGTGATGACGAAGTCTGAAAGAGCGGATAGAGATCTTTTCCACCACGCCTTTGACGCTGCCGACATCGATATATTCACCGACACGGAAGGCATCGTCGACCAGGAAAAACGCCCCCGACACAATATCCTTGACCAAAGTTTGGGCGCCAAATCCAACTGCCAAGCCAATCACGCCGGCACCAGCCATTAGCGGCCCAATATCGACCCCCATACCGGACAAAACCACCAGAACCGCAATCACGCCAATAGTTATCTGTAGCGTTGTGCGAATTAACGGCAGCAGTGTGCTCAAACGCGTCCCACCCTGGCCACCTTCATCGCCCGCGGCGCCGTCCTCACCGGAGCCACCTAGTTCCGCTGCTAACTTGCGGTCAACCCAGATGCGTACGACTTGCCACAAAATATAAGTGATCAAGGCCGTGACACCGATATCCAGTAATGAACCAGCGAGCCAGCCGCCGACATTGTCGCGCGCGACTTCGCCAATGTCGAAGCCCCATACCCTGGTAATGATAAAAATAGCGCCAACGATGACTAAAATGCGCAAGGCCCGGAAAATAACGACTTGAAATTCCTGACTGCGTTCCTTTTCTTCCATACGGAAGCGCGCCGACCTTTCGATCGCCGCATCCAGATGGGGCAAAGTGATCAATATGATTATGGTGATCAATCCCGACCCTGAAGGAATTTGCAATTTAGCGAGATTGGCAGCAACCACTGACAAATACATCACCACTCCGAGCACAGAGGTCAAAAATGGCCAGGCAAAGGCGATGGCATTTCGTAACGGTCCGACATTGTCACCTGGACCTCTGATATCATTCGAAATGCATTCTCGGGCTTGTATCAAAGTCGTGACGATGGTTGCGACTAAAACAATCCCGATGAGCATGATTAAGAAAGTGCGAACATCCGAGTCGATGCCGAGGAGGGCAAGCAGGTCCGTCGTAGAAAGTGCAATACTTCCCCACCAAACCGCAAACAGGGCTCGGTGATAAAGGAATTTCGCATCTGTGTCGGAAAAACTCACAAGCCGAAGGTTGGCTGCTTTTGGAGCCAAAACGAACAAAAATATCATCCCAATCGCTCTGGCGACCCCAATGACACCGACATATGTCATGATCGTCGCCCGGGTTATTTCATGACCTTGATACATGATGAAAAACGTAGCGATCATGCCGATTAAAAATACCAACAAACCGGCAAGGTTGATAATCAGTCTGGCCGCTGGAAAAAGTAACTTTGCGATCGGGCGTTGTGGTTGAGAGTTTAATATTTTGGCACGGGCATTTTTCGTTAAGTGCTTGAAAATCCATTCTGCCGCAGCACCCACAACAACCATGAGCGCAAACCCGGCCGGCACCAACCAGAGCAGCAAAATTGGTCGGCCGTCGAGAAAAGTATCGAATGCAGCAGACAGTTCGGAAGGTACTTTTGGCACGGCATGGCCGAATAAAATTATCCGATCTCGAATTTGCTGGACAATCACGTGCGCGCCCTGGTCGCTCCCTTGACCGTCTGCAGCAGCTTTTTCGGCCTTCGCTGTCTGGTCCAGGCGTTCAAGCAGCAGTGCCCGAACTTCTTCGTCACTCAATCTGGCGACCAAATCGCGAACCATCGATTCCGTGAGCTCAGTATCGCCGGAGCGTAATACTTCCGACGCGGATTTAGTCGCTTCGCTCGTCTCTCCAGTCGTCGAAGACGTCGACATTTGCGCCTGCACCGCACTCGACAATAACAACATAATTGCAAAGAATGTCGCCCGTAACATTATAATCCCCTCTTGTGCCTTTATTTATTGAAATTGATTTTTTCTAAATCAACTTTAGATTCGTAAGTGATGCTACCTAATTGATACGACTACAGAAAGACATTTTCTTGCCGCCGCCAACAGAACGGATCGGCTTCTGGTGAAATTACCTTTTTGTGGTAACAAATTTTACAAATTTGTCGCATAAAATTGCTCGTGCGGCGGTCCCCATCTTAATGGAAACCGCCGCACTAACGTCTATTGTGCGAAACCGTGGTCTTCACTAGCCTTCTGTTTCATTTCCTCGGCATTCGACGAAGTTGAGGTATTGCGTGGCGGATAGTCAGCAAATGTGGCGACATGTTTTTGCAAAAGCATTTTTGCCGGGCCAAATGCCCACATCTTTTTGGCCATCCAATTGACATACATACCGGATTCGTCAGGGGCTTTTTCATACGGATCGCGTCGAATATTGATAAGCAACGGCGCATTCAGCTTTTCCTTTGGACCGAACCAGCCTTCACGTTGCACGATGAAGTGCACTTTCCAGTCCCCGTGGCGCAAGGCCTGCAGGGTCGAGCCCTCATAATAGACGATGTCCTGGCGTTTCGACGGTCCGTTGCCAAGTAGCAAATCGAGTTGGTTAAAGCCGTCGAGATGAACGTTGTAATCTTGGTAACCGTCACGAAGTTGCTTCGGCAAATCAGCAGGGCCACCCGCCGCCGCAACCAGCGTCGGCATCCAATCCATGCTGTCGAAGATTTCATTTACCAATGAATTTGGGGCGATTTTGCCTGGCCAGCGGATTATTGCCGGCACCCGGAAACCGCCGTCCCAGGTCGTGCCCTTTTCGCCGCGGAATGGCGTTGTGCCGCCATCCGGCCAGGTCAGCATTTCCGGACCGTTATCCGAGGTGAAGACGACAATGGTATTATCGGCAATGCCTAGATCGTCGATTTTCTGCATCACCTTGCCAACATTGTCGTCGAGCTCTTTCATGACCACGTCCTGAAGTCCGCGACCGTCGCCCAGCTGTGCTTCATATTCTTCCTTGAGGTGGGTGAAGATGTGAGCCCGCGCCGGGTTCATCCAAACAAAAAATGGTTTGTTCTCTGTCACTGCACTTTCAATGAAGCCGATTGTGCGGCTGGTGACTTCATCGTCCAGGGTTTTCATACGTTCTGGCGGTGCGGCACCAACGTCTTCGATCCGTTGTTGGCCGACTTTGCCCCAGCGTGGATGGACGGTTTGGTCGTCGATGTCCGTGGCAAATGAGTGGACGAGATTTCGCGGCCCGAATTGAGCGGTGAATTCCTTGTTTTTAGGCCAATCTGGATCGGAAGTGTATTCCATGGCATTGAGGTGATAAAGCCAGCCCCAAAATTCGTCAAAACCATGGGCGGTCGGCAGGTATTTATTAAGATCGCCAAGATGATTTTTGCCAAACTGGCCGGTTTTGTAACCTAGTGGCTTTAGCATTTCGGCTATTGTTGGATCTTTCTTGTTGAGCCCGGCTGGGTCGGCGGGAAGGCCGACTGTGTGCATGCCAGTTCGTACTGGAAATTGCCCGGTTAGAAAGGCGGAGCGTCCGGCGGTACATGAGGGTTGGGCATAATAGTCGGTGAAACGCATGCCCTGAGTTGCCAGTTTATCGATATTCGGTGTGCGGATGCTTTGGACACCTTGATGGTAGGAGCTGAGACTGGCCCAACCAACGTCATCGGCCATAATTACCAGGATGTTTGGTTTGCTGGTTTGCGCGTTTACGACGCTTATCCCGAATATACAGGTTATTAATATCATTGCACGAAAGTACACGTGCCAATTTGTTCTTCGGATGGTCATAGTCATCTCCAAAATTTGTTTTTGTTCGTAAATTACTTTTCATAGTTAAGTGCATGTGTTATTCACGTGATAAGTAGAAAGTGAATTCACATTTCAATAACCTTTAAAGTGAATTCACCTTCACTTGTCAAGTGGATTTTTGAAAGTAACTAAATTCAGGTACGGAACAATGGCGCAGAAGTCGCTAAAAATGACCGAACAGTTAATTAGACCGGCGATGCAGGAACGCAGTAAAGAGCGGACGCAACGGATCATAGTCGCCGGACTTGAGTTGCTTCAGGATCACAATTTCGAAGATTTGCATGTGGGAAAAATTGCTGAGAAGGCGGGTTGTTCAGTGGGTACACTTTATAAACGCTTCACCAACAAAGAAGCGTTACTAGAGGTGATGGCCCAAACCGCTCGACAAGAGATCGTGAAAGAACTTGATGATGGTTTGGCGGATGAAGTTGAAAAAACCACTTCGTTGTTGGAATTAATGGAAACGGTCATCGCCTTCGTCGCAACCGTCCTGCGGAAAAGAGAAATGCTTTTGCGTGCCCTGTTGTATCGACAACTCGCGGCGCCCGGGGCGATATTACCGTTACAGCAAAGCGCCAGGGACGTGGGCGCTCTTGCTCTGCAAAAAGCACGTCAACACAAACCAAAACATTTATCGGATGATGAATTCGAAAGGCGATTTGGCATTGCCTTCCAAATGATCATCAGCACTTTTATCAACATGATTGTTAATCGGCCCGGACCGCTTTTCCTCCGCAGCGAAGGGATAGAGAAAGATTTATCATTCGCCGCCGTTGGATACCTTCAAGCGAAGACAAAGTCCTGACACCGTTCCCACGCCATTGTCAGTCTATCAACAGCCTGTATTATGGTAGAGGAAACAACTGAGGCATGGGAGAACTAGAAAATGACTTTGGCATTCTTTCCCGCAACAACATTGACACAGAAAATTCGCGACAAGAAAATCAGCGCCCGCGAATTGACAGATTATTACATTGGCCGGATCGAGCGTTTTGACGGGCCACTGAATGCCGTCCCGGTGCGTGATTTTGAACGCGCACGAAGTGCTGCCGATGACGCCGACCAAGCCCAAGCTGAGGGCCGCAATCTAGGTCCACTGCATGGCCTGCCGATGACGATCAAAGAATCTTTCAATATTGCTGGCCTGCCAACCACGTGGGGCCATCCCGAATTCAAAGACAATATCGATGACAAAGATGCTGAAATGGTGCGGCGTCTGAAGGCGTCTGGTGCGCATTTTCTTGGCAAGACCAACGTGCCGATTAGTCTGGCCGACTTTCAAAGTTATAATGAAGTGTACGGCACCACTGGCAATCCCTGGGATATTACCCGCACACCGGGCGGCTCGTCCGGAGGTTCGGCTGCGGCCTTGGCAGCTGGATTTAGCGGCCTTGATTGTGGCTCGGACATTGGCGGGTCAATCCGCAATCCGGCTCATTTTTGTGGCGTCTATGGCCATAAGCCGACATGGGGAATAGTGCCACCGCAAGGGCACGCTTTGCCGGGCATGTTGGCGCCGCCGGATATCGCTGTTGTCGGACCGTTGGCGCGCAGCGCCCCGGACTTGGCGCTTGCCATGGACATCGTCGCCGGTGCAAATCCGCTCAACGCGGCGGGTTGGAAACTTGAATTACCGAAGCCGCAAAAGAAATCTCTGTCGGAATATCGTATTGCAATCTGGCCCAGTGACACACAAGCGCCAGTAAGCGTGGAAATGTCTGACCGTGTGCAAACAATCGGCGATCAGCTCAGCAAACTTGGCGCCACTGTGTCGGATACCGCCCGGCCTGACATCGATCTGGAAATCTCACGCCAAGCTTATTCTTATACGTTGTGGGGGGTTATGGCGCGGGGGCTTTCCGCTGACGAATTCAAGGCTATGCAAAAATCTGCGGAGGAATTTGCGCCCGATGATATAGGACCGGCCGCGACGATGATGCGGGCGGGCGTCCAGCATCACAAAGATTGGCTGCACTGGAACAACATCCGAGAAACCCTGCGCTTGGTTTGGCGGCAGTTTTTCGATGATTGGGACATCCTAATCTGCCCGCAAATGGCAACGACGGCGTTCCCCCACGACCAAAGTGACCGTACTGATCGCACAATCATGGTCGACAATCAGTCTCAGGATTATTTTCAGCAGTTATTCTGGGCCGGTCTGATTACGGTTAGTTATTTGCCGAGTACGGTTTTCCCGACCGGTCCGGGGGCTGATGGTCTGCCGATCGGCTTGCAAGCCGTTAGCGCGGAATTCAACGACTATAACAGCATTCATTTCGCCCACCTGATGGCACAGGAATTCGGTGGTTTTGTCCCGCCGCCAGGTTTCGACGACTAGTTAGATAGTAGATTTCGTACCCGGCTCATTGCTTCTTCGATATTCTCTACTGAATTCGCATAGGAAAACCGTAGATAACCTTCGCCATACTCACCGAAGCTGGTGCCAGCAATCGCGGCAACACCGGTTTCATTGAGGATTCTTTCTTGTAAAACTTGAGCGGCGAGACCTGTACCGGTGATATTCGGAAATGCGTAGAAAGCCCCGGCCGGCTGCACACAAGTAAAACCGGGAATATCGTTTAGTTCCCGTAGAATAATTTCACGGCGCTCATCAAAAGCCCGCATCATTTCATCGACTTTATCTTGCGGTCCTTGCAGGGCGGCAATACCGGCCCATTGCGTCGGTGCATTGACGCAGGAATGATCGTTGACACATAGCCGGGTCACTTGTTCGACCAAAGCTTCCGGCCAGACAGCGTACCCCAGACGCCAACCGGTCATCGCATAGGTCTTTGACCAGCCATCCAGCAGGATCAGCCGGTCACGTATTTCTTCATATTCCAACAGACTGACATGGGGTTGGTTGTCATAGACCATGCGGCTATAAATTTCGTCGGACATAATTGCGATATCGGGATGTGCTGCCAGGCCAGCGACTAATTTGTCGATTTCCGCGCGTGGGACCACGCCGCCGGTTGGGTTGGCCGGTGAATTTAGGATAATCAAACGTGTATTAGCTGTGATCTTGGCCAGGACTTCATCGGCGGAAAAGGAAAATCCACTGCTTTCGTGCAGATCGATAGGTACCGGGGTTGCGCCGGAGAAGCGGATAGCGGATTCGTAGATTGGGAAACCTGGATTTGGATACATGATTTCAGCACCAGCTTCGCCAAAGATCAGCGCGGCAAAAAACATTGTCGGCTTGCCACCGGGTACGATCACCACATTGTCTGGGTGCACCCCGACATTACGATAGGTTTGAATGTCTTCGGCCACCGCTTCGCGCAATTCGGGGATACCATTTGCCGGCGTATAACCGTGATGGCCGTCTTTCAGCGCCTTGATCGCAGCTTCGACGATATGCTCCGGCGTTTGGAAATCCGGCTGGCCGATACCTAAATTAATTACGCTACGCCCTTCGGCGGCCAGTTTATTCGCCCGAGCCAGGACTTCGAAGGCCGTCTCGGTGCCGAGTGTTTTCATTCGTGATGCTGTTTTCATGGTCTTGCTTATGCCATGCGTCAGGTGGCGGAACAAGGGTTCAGCGACCGCAATTGGGTTGACATGATCCTTTCATTCAACCGATATCATAGGGAAATCCAAATGCAGTTTCGGCGAGGCCAAGGCGATGAAATCCTACAACAATATCCTTTCGGAATATGGCACAACCGTATTCGAAGTCATGTCCAGGTTGGCAATGGAACATCAGTCGATAAATCTGGGGCAGGGTTTCCCCGATGAAGACGGACCCGATGCCGTTAAAGCGATTGTCGACAAGAGCACACGCGAATTTCCAAACCAATATCCGCCGATGATGGGAATTCCAGAATTGCGGCAGGCGGTGGCGCAGCACAACAAACGATTTTACGATCTGGACGTTGACTGGCAAAGCGAGGTGATGGTGACGTCTGGGGCGACGGAAGCTTTGGCCGCGTCCATATTGGCTTTGGTCAATCCGGGTGACGAAGTGATTTTATTCGAACCGCTTTATGACAGTTACATGCCGATGTTGCGTCGAGCCGGGGCAATTCCGATACCGATCCGACTATCGCCGCCGCACTGGTCGTTGCCGCGGGAAGATCTAACCAAAGCTTTTTCCGATAAAACTAAGTTCATCCTGATCAATAGTCCGATGAACCCGACCGGGAAAGTTTTTGACGAAGCCGAGCTTAGGTTCATTGCCGACCTGTTGGAAAAACACGATGCCTATGCCGTTTGTGATGAAGTTTATGAACATCTGATTTTTGATGATCGCCCACATATACCGCTGATCACCCTGCCCGGCATGCGGGAACGTTGCGTGAAGATTGGTTCTGCTGGCAAGACTTTTTCCATGACCTCTTGGAAGGTCGGATATGTCACGGCATGTCCGGCGCTGCTTGGGATTATTTCAAAGGCGCATCAGTTTCTGGTCTTTACCACGCCGGCAAATCTTCAACGCGCCGTCGCTTATGGCCTCGAACATGAGATCGTCTGGTACACCAGTCTCGCCGATGAATTGGAACGCAAACGAGATTTCCTAAGCGCCGGACTAGCTGAAATTGGTTTTGAGGTTTTGCAATGCCATTCGACTTATTTCATGAACGCGGATATCCGCCCGCTCGGAATGACTGATGGGGATGTTGAATTTTGTCGCCAAGTTACGATCGATGGCGGGGTCACTGTGTTGCCTGTAAGCGCTCTTTACGTCACGCCGGATGTGGATCATTTGGTGCGGTTTTGCTTTTGCAAAAAGGACGACGTGTTATTGGGTGCTTTGACCAAATTACGTGACTATTTCAAGAAATGAAAATACCGTTGCCGTGATGCTTGACGAAGGCGTTCCAGCAGCGTAAACCATGCGCGATTTCGTATCTTGTGGCGGGTGTAGCTCAGTTGGTTAGAGCACCTGGTTGTGGTCCAGGGGGTCGCGGGTTCAAGTCCCGTCACTCGCCCCAGAAATCTCTCAAAATTGCTGACTGAAAGCCGTCATTGCGGAGTTGCGAGTTTCGTTTTCTGAATGACGATTTCGGTTGGAAGCAATAGCATTTCGACCAGCGTGTCAAACGTTCACTTTTTCTTTCAAAAAATAGCCGATATGTTGAATGGCTTCGCGGCCTTCGGCGAGCATCGGAGAGAATAGTTGCCAGACATGGATCATGTCCTGCCACACCTCCAGGCGACAATGCGTGCCGGCGCTACGGGCGGTGCCATGTAGTCTTAAGGCGTCGTCATAAAGAACCTCAGCCGTTCCCACTTGAATGAGGATTTCTGGGAATTTAGAAAGATTGCCATGGATTGGCGAAGCAAGGGGGTCGCGCGGGTTCACGCCATTCAGATACGTTTCGGCAAACCATCTCAGGATACTTTCGTCGACTAACGGATCCATTTCGGATCGGGTGCGAATACTTTCACTATCAAGCTCCAAATCCACCCAAGGCGACAAACAGACGGCGCACGCGGGCAGGGGTAGATGGTTGTTTTTCAACGCTTCCATTGTGGCGATAGTCAAACCACCGCCGGCTGAATCGCCGGCAATCGCGATATCGCTGTGGCTGATGCCGCGGCTCAAAAGCCAATTGTAAGCTTTTGTTGCGTCTTCGACGGCCGCCGGGAATGGATTTTCCGGACCCATTCGATAGTCAATCAACAATACCCGCATGCCGGACGCCGCAGAGATGTTGTAGGCCAGCAATCGATGGCTGTTAATGGAGCCAATGACGTAACCGCCGCCATGGAGATATAAGACGGTTTTTCGCCCTCTCACGCCCGGTGCGGAAATCATCTCCGCCGGGACGTCGTTGGCGTCGATCTTCTCAATAGTCGCATCTTCTGGCGTAACCAGAATTTCCGCCAGGGCTTCTAAGCCAAGCCGCATCTCTTCCACCGTCGGTTGTTCGGACCGCTCTCGCGCCGCCAACATCTGCAGAAGGTTATCCAGTTCAAGCTTACTCATACGACTTTGCTCCACACAAACCCCAACTTGTGATGCGGAAAGACAAACATTTTATATCATAGTAGTAATATTACACAATTGTCAGTTCTGTTTATACAATCAATGAATAAAGGCCACTAAGTTGTTGCATTTTTGTTGAAAGCGACGGGATACTCTTGAAATTAAACAAGGATAGAAAAATTGGATCTAGCTTACCTTTCCGTCTCAGAGCTATTGAACGGCTATCGCGACGGTAAATTTTCGCCAGTTGAGGCGACCAAAGCCGCTTTTGAACGCATTCATCGTCATAATGATGCGATCAACGCGTATTGTCATCTAAACGAACAACAAGCTCTGCTTCACGCAAAAAAATCAGAAGCAAGGTGGCTGGCGAACGAGCCCTGCGGGATTTTGGATGGTGTTCCGACTTCGATAAAAGATCTGGCGCTTACCGAGGGGATGCCGACAAGATCCGGTTCTGTTATGTCGAATGCAGACGGGCCCTGGGATACTGACGCACCATTTGTGGCCCGGCTCAAAGAACATGGCGCAGTTCTGTTGGGGAAGACCACAACACCGGAATATGGTTGGAAGAGTGTCACTGATAGTCCGTTAACAGGAATAACCCGTAATCCCTGGAATTTGGATTGTACGCCCGGCGGATCGTCTGGTGGTGCAGCGGCCAGTTTGGTCGCCGGGATGGGGACATTGGCAACTGGGTCTGATGGCGGCGGCTCAATCCGAATTCCCGCCGGGTTTACTGGATTGTTCGGCATCAAAATGAACTTCGGCCGCGTCCCGGTGTACCCGGAAAGCGCCATGCGTTCGTTGTCCCATGGCGGACCTATGGCACGAACCGTGCGCGACGGCGCGGTTATGGCGAATGTAATGAGCGAACCTGATCATCGCGACTGGACCGCATTGCCGTATCATAAGATCGATTGGACCAGGTACCTGAACGAGGGTGTCACTGACTTGAAGATTGGAATGAGTTTGACCCTTGGGTATGCTCGGGTCGACCCAAAGATAACAAGTTTGGTGCAAAAAGCGGCGGAAGTATTCGAAGATCTTGGCGCCGATGTCGAAGACTGCGATCCAGGATTTGATGATCCAATCGAAGTATTCGAAGCCCATTGGTTTGCCGGCGCCGCCGGTGCCTTGGGACATCTGAGCGATGACGACATGGCAAAACTTGATCCCGGCCTAGCAGAGGTCGTCGAGATTGGCAAAAACATAACCATGACGGAATATACCGCCGCGATGGCAGCACGAACCGAGCTTTGTTTGAAGATGCGTAATTATCATCAAAAATTTGACCTTCTGTTGACGCCGGCGCTCGCCGTGTTGCCTTTCAAAGCGGGCCAATTGCTTCCCGATTTGGCAGATACGGATGGCAAGTGGACCGATTGGACACCGTTTACCTATCCATTCAATCTGACACAGCAACCAGCTGCTGTTATTTGTTGCGGAACAACGGCGGACGGCTTGCCGGTCGGTTTGCATATTGTCGCGGAAAATTTCCGAGAAGATCTCGTTTTTGCAGCAGCCGCGGCCTATGAAGAAGCACGCGGACCAATGTCCTGGCCGGATCTAGATTAATCACCGATGTGCGAAGTCCTGACAGTCGAGGAAATGTATCAGGCCGATCAGGTGTCAATTGAACGAGGGATTTCCGGATCGACGCTAATGGAAAACGCGGGGGCTGGTGTCGCAGACCTTGTTAAGGCGAAATTCAAACCGAAATCCTGCCTGGTATTATGTGGACCGGGAAACAATGGTGGTGACGGATTTGTCATCGCCCGTCATCTCAAAAATGCCGGTGTTCAAACGAAAGTCGCATTGTTTGGAGAGAAGAAAAAGTTAGCCGGCGACGCTCAATTAATGGCTGGGAAATGGCGGGGTAAAATCCATCCATTGAGCCCTGATTTGATCGACAAAGACATTTTGATCATCGATGCTGTTTTTGGCGCTGGATTGGGCCGACCAGTAACTGGCCTTGTCGCCGACGCGCTTACAAAAGTCGCGCAATTGGGCAATCCAGTCGTCGCTGTTGATGTTCCATCCGGCGTCGACGGCAATAGTGGAAATATTCGCGGGGTCGCAAGCAAGGCGGCTATGACGGTAACATTTTTTCGGCCGAAACCGGGCCATCTGCTTTTCCCGGGCCGGCAATATTGTGGTGAATTACGCGTGATTGATATCGGCATTCCGGCGGATGTCCTTACCGAAATTGAACCCAGCATTCACGAAAACCATCCCGATTTGTGGCTAGCGGACTTTCCCTGGCCCGTATGGGATACGCACAAATATCAGCGCGGACATGCCGTGATACTAAGTGGGCCGCGTGCAAAAACGGGGGCAGCGCGACTAGCTGCGCGCGCGGCCTTGCGTATTGGCGGCGGCCTTGTCACAGTCGCTTCACCCGCGAACGCAGTAAATGAAAATGCCACGCAGCTGACGGCGGTCATGATCGAAGCCTTCAAAAATAACGCGGAATTTTTCGATATAATTAAAGATCGGCGTCGAAATGCTCTCTTATTGGGTCCTGGCGCCGGGGTCGGACGTTCGACAAGGTCGTTCGTTGAAAAAGCCCTGAAGTTGAAAAAATCAGTCGTGTTGGATGCCGACGCATTGACGGTTTTCGCAAATAATCCAAATCGGCTTTTCGAGCGAATAAAGTGCCCATGTATCATGACACCGCATGAAGGTGAGTTTTCCAGATTGTTCGATATTGAGGGCGATAAATTGAAGCGGGCAAAATTAGCGTCGGCAAAGGCAAATGCGGTTATCATATTGAAGGGAGCGGATACGGTCATTGCGGCACCGGATGGGCGAACTGCGATTAATACAAGCGCGCCGGCTTGGCTGGCGACCGCTGGGTCCGGCGATGTATTAGCGGGATTTTGCACTGGGCTTTTGGCACAACAGATGCCAGCTTTCGAAGCCGCCTGCGCAGCGGTTTGGATTCACGGTGCCTCAGCTAACGCATTTGGCCCAGGTTTGATCGCGGAGGATATAAGCGAAGCGGTGCCGTTGGTTTTGTCGCAGTTGGCTCTAATGAGCTAGCCTCTCGAGACGCTTGTAAATTCAGTCGATCAACGTCATTTATGGCCTATGAACAACGTAGAAGAAAAATCCAGATCCATCGGCATATTTGGACACTTACTAAAAGCTTGGCGGCGTTCGGACAACGTCCGCAAAGTCAAAGTCGATTTGCCGGACCGCGATTTACCGCGCATTCGTGGCCATATTGACGCCTGCCTGAATTTGAAAGGTGGCGAGGTGACAGCTCGGGCTCGGGCCGTCGAACTCGGTCAAATGTATCTCGGACTAAGCGAAGAGGGGCGCGCAAGGTTTCTCCGCCTGCTAGCGGAAGAATATGGCGCCGATGACCACCGTCTCGATATCGCGATGATGGCGATGCAATCGGCGAACGGTTCTGACGAAAGACAGGTTGCGGCGCGGGAATTACGAATGGCGCTGGAGCCCAGGCGTGTCACTTTGTTACGGCAGTTTAATGCCCTGCCCGAGGGGGTGAAATTTCTTGTCGACATGCGGACTGATATTCTGGATCTCGTCCGCGAAAACAAAATTTACCGACCCTTGGAGGCCGACTTGAAAGATTTATTGGCTTCGTGGTTCGATATTGGCTTTCTCGAATTGCGGCAAATCACCTGGGAAAGTTCTGCTGCTTTGTTGGAGAAACTAATAGCGTATGAAGCCGTTCATACGATTAAGTCATGGGATGATTTGAAGGATCGTCTGGATGCCGACCGCCGTTGTTTTGCGTTTTTTCATCCACGGATGCCTGATGAACCCTTGATTTTTGTTGAAGTGGCGTTGGTCAAAGGGATTGCCGGTAATGTCCACGATTTGTTGGACGAGAACACGCCACCGCTAAACGCGGACGAAGCCGACACGGCAATTTTCTATTCGATTTCGAACGCCCAGCCCGGTTTGGCTGGCGTAAGTTTTGGTAATTTCCTGATCAAACGAGTGGTGAGTGAGCTGGCGCGGGATATCCCGAACATAAAAACCTATTCGACGCTGTCCCCGGTCCCAGGGTACGTGGGCTGGTTAGATAATGTTATTGATAAGGGAAAAATTGATACCTACCTGACAGCCGAAGAGGTCGCTTCCCTGAATGCGATCGCTAGTACTGAAGTCGGTGAGACGCCCTTGCGCAGACTTTTGGCGCAACCGAACTGGTATGACAATGAGACAATTTCGAAGCTTGTCGAGCCAATTCTTATACGTCTTTGCGGCCATTATCTCCTGCAAGCAAAAAGAGGTCGACGCGCCTTGGATCCGGTCGCCCATTTCCATCTCACGAACGGCGCTCGGTTAGAGAGGATTAATCTTCGAGGAAACTTGTCGATAGACGGTTTGCAACAGTCGGCGGGACTTATGGTCAATTATCTTTATAAGCTAAATGATATTGACCAAAACCACGAAGCTTATGCTCTAAACGGAGAGATAAAGGCTGCGTCCGCTATTCAGCGCATGGTTCGTTAAATCTTAACGATGAATTCACTAAGTTTAATTAACATGTTGATATTGCACAATATATATGTGGAATAATTTCCTAGAGTGCCAAATATTGTTGGGCACCGAGAATTTCAAGTATGCGCATTTGGAGCCTGACATGTTATTTTTTAAGATCAATAAACAGAATGAAATCGTCACAGGCGCGGAATATCAACGGTGCCGTGAATATAATCTTGTCGAGCGGGCTATTGTGCAGTGGGTCGGTGATGACACAACCGGTATCCCGCATGTGCGCTACAGTTGCAAGATTGACGGCATGCGGGATGGCAGCGATACGCGCTTCCTGGCGAAATCAGAATTCGCCCGGCAATTCGCCTTTGTGGCATGACGATGATGTCGTCGGCAAATATTGGCTTTATTCGGATAGTTCAGTAGAGGCCGTCGCGCACGTGACCGGTACGTGTTCGATCCCAGCTCGTTGACGGTTTGACAATGCGCTATTATAATAGCGTAAACTAGAGCCCTGAAAATAAACAGAAAAAACTAGTTGACGGAATATTTTATTCTGACATACTGCGCGCCGTTCAGAGCCGCTTTGTGCGGCCCTTTTTGATTGCAAGTCCTGAAATTCACGCATTTTAGATGCGGACGCAAGGCTGAAACTGGAAGAAAACGATGAATACTTATTCCGCTAAACCAGGCGATATCGATCGCAAGTGGTTGTTAATCGACGCGGACGGCGTGGTTCTTGGTCGCTTAGCAGCGATTGTAGCGGACCGCCTGCGCGGCAAACACAAACCGATGTTCACGCCCTCAATGGATTGCGGCGACCATGTTGTCATAATTAATGCTGACAAAATAGCCCTGACCGGTCGGAAACGTGAACAGAAGACCTACTATTGGCATACTGGTTATCCGGGCGGTATTAAAAGCCGTACTGCCGACAAGATATTGGATGGCAATCACCCGGAGCGAGTTGTCGAAAAAGCAATTCAACGCATGGTGCCTAAAGGCCCCTTGGGCCGCGAAGTATTACGCAAACTTCGGGTTTATGCCGGTGCAGAACATCCTCATGAGGCGCAGCAACCCGAAGTGCTGGATGTGGCGTCGATGAATGTAAAGAATAAGAGGAGCGCTAAAGCATGAGCGAACAAACAATTACCTCTCTGGAAGATCTGAAGGATCTGGCTACAGAAGGTGCCGTTGAGGCGGAGGCGGAAGCTCCGCAGCCGAAAATTGACGATTTGGGTCGTGCTTATGCAACCGGGAAACGGAAAGATGCGGTTGCACGCGTTTGGTTGAAGCCTGGTGCTGGTAGAGTTATCGTCAATGGTCGTGAGCTGGAAGTTTATTTCGCCCGTCCTGTATTACGTATGATTCTGAACCAACCATTTGTGGTTAGCGAGCGACTGAATCAGTTTGACGTCATCGCAACCGTCAAGGGTGGCGGACTAAGCGGTCAAGCCGGGGCGGTTCGTCACGGCATTTCCCGTGCCCTACTCAATTACGAACCAGGTCTGCGGGCGGTCCTTAAAAAGGGTGGTTTCCTGACCCGAGACGCACGTGTTGTTGAACGTAAAAAATATGGCCGACGTAAGGCGCGCCGTAGTTTCCAGTTCTCGAAGCGTTAACAAGATCCACATATATGTGCCTAAATGGGGGACAAGTGATCTTGTCCCCCATTTTTGTTTGGTAAAGGATGAAGCTTCTCATAAACTTGCCATAATACTCCAGCTAGCTTGAAAGCAGTTAATCGCCGTCATGCTCAAATCGAACGCCATGAAAGATGCAGCTTTGAATTCGAAGGTTCTGATCGTCGACGATCAGGCCGCCAATGTTGAGTTGCTGGAGATGATGCTGGAGATTGCAGGCTATAAGAATGTCTTTTCAACGACCGATCCGCGAACCGTATTGGCACTCTACAAAGAGCATTTTTTTGACTTGATCCTGCTCGATGTTCGAATGCCTCATTTGGACGGTTTCAAAGTCATGGAAATGTTGGAAGAGGCGGCGGGCGACGACTATTTGCCTATATTAGTGCTTACCGCGCAGAAAGACCGTGATACCCGATTGCGGGCACTGGAACGTGGTGCCAAAGACTATATCACCAAACCCTTTGACAGTGCAGAAGTGTTAACGCGGATTGAAAACATGTTGCAGGTCAAGCTGCTCTATAACGAACGGCAGCGGCAGAATGAACAATTGGAAGATCGGGTGCGTGAACGGACCACGCAACTGAAAGAAACCCAATTGGATATCGTTCGGCGGTTGGGACGAGCCGGTGAATATCGTGACAATGAAACCGGCATGCATGTCATCCGAATGAGCAAATATTGCCAACTTCTCGGCGCCGCCGCTGGATATGAAACTCATTTCTGCGAATTGTTGCTATATGCCAGCCCGATGCATGATGTGGGCAAGATAGGTATTCCGGATCGTATCTTGCTGAAGCCGGGTAAACTTACGAGTGACGAGCTTGATATTATGCGGCATCACACCACTATCGGTGCGGATATCTTGGGCGAGCATGAATCAGAAGTGATGAGTTTGGCTCGCGATATCGCGCTTAGTCATCACGAAAAATGGGACGGCACCGGTTACCCGCAGGGACTGGCCGGTGAAGATATCCCAGTGGCCGGTCGGATCTGTGCTTTGGCAGATGTGTTTGACGCACTGACGTCGCCCCGGGTCTACAAAACTGCATGGACGATCCGGGATACCTTGAATTTTATAAATGAGAGCTCGGGCACACATTTCGACCCAACACTGGTATGGCACTTTAACGAGATTATCGACGACGTCGCACGTATTCGATCGGAATATGATGATCCGGACGTGCTTGGGTAGCGCCACCCAAATTCAAAATCGAAAAAGACGGCGCGCCTGCCGTCTTTTTTCATTTTTGTCTTCAGCTTTCTTTTCCCCGCTTGGAAAGCCAATTAAGTTACAGTAAAAGCGGGCCATGGAAATGGGCAAAGGAATAGTGCCATGAGTAGCGAAAAAATCAGGATCGGTATCTTAGGTGCCAGCGGTTATACAGGCGCGGAACTCGTCCGCCTGTTAGCTGGGCATCCGAATGCAGACTTAGTGCTGTTGACCGCCGACCGACGCGCTGGCTTGGCTTTTGCGGATGTGTACCCACATTTGGCCGGCCTGGAGCTGCCGGACTTGATGGCGGTCGAAGAAGTGGAATGGGCCGGGGTTGAGCTGGATGTTGTTTTCTGTGGCTTGCCGCATGGCACAACCCAAGAGATTATTTCTGGCATTCTTCATACCACGCAGCATTCTTTGGTTGATGAGATGATGCGGGAGACCGAAGGCGATCTTGCCTCCGCCATTCAGAACACACCAAAGGTAATCGATCTGTCCGCCGATTTCCGCTTGGAGAACGTTGATACCTATGCCGAGTGGTATGGTCATCAGCACTACGCACCGCATCTTCAAGGCGAAGCCGTCTATGGTTTGACGGAATTTTATCGTGAGCAAATCGCCGCTGCGCGTTTGGTCGCTTGCCCGGGTTGTTATCCGACCAGTGCCTTGATCCCGTTGGTACCGTTATTGAAAGCCGATATGATCGACGCAGAGGAAATTCTGATCGATGCAAAGTCCGGTGTTACCGGGGCCGGTCGCTCCCCCAAAGAAGGGATGCTGCATAGCGAAATTAGCGAAGGGTTGCACGCATATAACATCGCCAGTCATCGTCACGGTCCGGAGATCGAACAAGAATTGTCGAAAATCGCGGGCAAAGATTTACTGGTCAGCTTCACCCCACATTTGGCGCCGATGAACCGAGGAATACTGACGACAAACTATGTCCGCCTGAAAGAAGGTGTAAGTGCGGATGATTTACGCAATCACCTGAACGAAGTCTATTTTGACGAACCGTTCATTCGGGTATTGGGGCCAGGCGGATCGCCGGCAACTCGCCACGTACGCGGTTCGAATATGGCATTGTTGAGCGTCTTTGAAGATCGCATCCCCGGTCGCGCCATTGTTCTTTGCGCCATCGATAATCTGGTCAAGGGCGCATCAGGCGCGGCGGTCCAGAATATGAATGTGATGTTTGGTTTGGAGGAAACGGCTGGTTTAATGCAGCAACCGCTATTCCCCTAAGACATATGCAGAACCTAACTTTCGGTCGGTGTCGTCAAATCTCGAAGATGCCGGCCGAAAGTGGGGTCTTCGCCCCTTGGGATTTTGCAAATACCGTTGCAGCGCAAGACCGGTCCGTCGCTTCCCAGCATAATACCGCTCGCAAATCCCATACGCCGGGTCGAATGGACAAAATCAACTTCCGTATAAAGCCAGTCGCCAAGATTTCCCGGCTTTAGGAAGTCGAAAGTAAGATTAACACTGGGAACAAATGGGGCCTCGGGATTTTTCAACATGATCGCCATGCCGATCGCCATATCCATCACAGTCATCATGGCGCCGCCATGACAAATACCAACTGGATTGGCGTGATGGGGTAGAACGCGAAAGCCAATCGAACCTTTGCCGTCTACGACTTTGGCATAAAGCGGGCCAGCGTGGCCCGCGAAACCATTTGTTTGTGAGAATTCTTTGAAACCGTCGGGGATGTCGTTATTCATATTGTTACCTTGAACAGGGACGTGTACTAAGAAAACCGAGACTGTTGTCGTTGTGGCGACATGTGGGGGTGGTTCTACCGCACTGTATAGTGCCGGTCCGACCCATAAGCAACAATTCCACAAATCATCACCTTGAAGTGGCGTTTTTACGTCTGTTTGGAGCATCCGATCTTATGGCGTCAAAGCCGAATAACTTTCTGTGGTTTGTCATCGGGAATGGCAGCTGGTTTACCTTCTTTGGGATGCAGATGGTGCTGTTCTCGTGGCTTGTCGCGATTGAGCTGAATGAGACACCGGACCGGGTTGGCCTGGCGCAAAGTGCGTTGATGTTACCGGTGTTGTTTTTATCAATTCTGGGCGGGGCGATGGCGGACCGTTTTGGCATGAAGCGAATTGCCATTTTGGGCCATTTCTTCGGCGTCGTTCCGATCCTGGTATTGGCTTGGATTACCTGGAACGGTCTGCTTCGTTACGAATATCTGGTGATATACGCTCTCTGCATGGGGGTCGTGCAGGCCTTTGTCTCGCCGTCGCGCGACGGTATGCTGGCCCTGGTTGCCGATGGTTCGATCCAGCGGGCGGTCATCGTCACCACGGGCATCCAGTTCGGTGTTCAAATAGTTGGCTTTGCATTCGCCGGCATGGCGGATGTTTTGGGTGGCGGTCCGGTAATAGCGACCCAAGCCTTGGTCATCATGCTCGGTGGACTGGCCTTCACACGTATCAAGCTGTCAACAAATACCGGATCGGAAAATGGTCCGAAGCTAAGTGGATTGCAGATGATCGTGGAAGGCTTTCAATATGTTCGCACTTCTCGCTTCCTGCGTCCCATGCTCTACATCAATTTTGCCGTCGGATTAAATTTCATGGGCGTCTTCATGGTTGGTATTCCGCTTTTACTGCGCAACCGTTTTGACGCAACGCCGGTAGACTTAGCGATTGCAAATATCATCAATATGGTCGGTGTTTTGACGATGACCGTGGTGCTTTTGAAAATTGGCGGCATCGCCAAACGCGGCCGGGCTGTCCTTATCGCTCTTTTCTTAGGTGCTTTTATCGTCGCGGCGTTGGGCTTTGAAATACCATACTGGGGTGTGGCAATGACGATATTTGCTTGGGGCTTGGGTGGCGGCATTGCCATGACGATGGCGCGGTCGATCGCGCAGGAACTTGCCGCGCCCAAATACCGAGCCCGGGTGATGTCTATATATGCTACGGCTTTCCTGGGTGGGGCGCCAATTGGTTCATTTATCATGGGCTATCTGGTGAAATATCTGGGCGCCCTGAATGCGATGTTTGTCCCGGCTGTCGGGATGATTGTTATGGTCCTCTTGATTGCCTGGCGGACTGATATTTGGCACCTTGGACCGAAAGATATAGTAGATCACGATACTTAAGTATAATTTTGACGTCTGCGTTTTTATATTTTTGGAGATTTCCTAATGAGACAGCTCATTTTCACCCTATTTGCCATCGTAGTACTGGCGATGACGCTCAATTTTGCTGAAGCTGCACAGGATGGCGAGAAAGGGAAACCCAAGCCAGATGAAACCACGGTTGGCAAAGAACGCGCGGAAGATGTGAAGGAACGCGAGGCCCGCTGTAAAAAGAAAATGAAAGAAGCCAAAGGCAACAAGGCGGACGAGAAAAAGGCGCGCTCTGACCCGGATTGCGCGACGCCGAAGAAAAAATCTAAGGACAAAGAAAAATCTAAAAAGTCAAAAGACGAAAAAGACCCGAAAGATGAGAAAAAGTCTAAAAAGGAGAAAAAATCCAAAGAGGGGAAAAAGAAAAAATAGGTCCTAATTTCTGATCAAAACCGTTCTTCACCTCGATCTCTATGGGCATCGGGAAAGTCCCGGTATAGCGCGGCCTGAAAATTTTTCACCATTGAATTGACACCGTGATGGAACTCTTCAACCGGATCGCGACGCTCGGAAGCGGCGGCGAAAGCTTTGTCCAATTGGGCCAAGTCGCGGGTTTCGATCTGAACGTGAAACTCACCAAAATGACTGGGGCCAAGACCGAGTTTTCGCCGGCCCAGCCGCCAAACCTCGATCCGGCCGGTGTCTTTCATATGGTTGAGATAGCGCGTCAGATTTTCGGCAAATTCAACGTCACTCTGTCCGTCCTGTAGGTCGCACCAAATATGATATATATCCATGAAATTACTTAGGCCTCATCCGATCGGATCTTGACGTAGCTGCCGGGCGCGTCTTCAATGATTTTGGCTTTATTGCTTCCCGGGTTTCTAGCGTCGACTTTTTTACCGGATTGCCTGGCGACCCATTTTTTCCAATGTGGCCACCAGGAACCGGTATGCATTTCCGCACCCTCAAACCAGTCGTCTTGGGTCGGCGGATTTTCTGAGTTTGTCCAGTAGCAGTATTTCTTGGCCGCAGGCGGGTTTACAATCCCAGCAATGTGACCGGATCCCGAGAGCGTGAATTCCGTCTTGCCGGAATAGAGCTGCGTTGCCACATAGGTCGCTTTCCATGGCGCGATATGGTCTTCTTTAGCGGATATGATATGAACCGGAATGTCGACTTTACTAAGGTCGAGTTTCACACCGGCCAGTTCCAATCCTCCTGGCTTCGACAGTAAGTTCTCTTGATACATCTTGCGTAGGTAGAAGCTATGCATCTCCGCCGGCATCCGCGTCGCATCGGAATTCCAATACAGCAAATCGAACGGGAAGGGGTCTTTGCCTAGTAAATAATTATTCACGACGAATGACCAGACCAGGTCATTGGCCCGCAACATGTTGAATGTGCTGGCCATGGATTGGCCGTCAAGAATGCCGTCCTGGTCTTCCATCTTCTTTTCCAAGAAGGCGATTTGTTCTTCATCGATAAAGATCGAGAGCTCACCGGCATTCTCAAAATCGACTAAGCAGGTAAAAAATGTCGCCGATTTAACCCGATCATCGCTCTTTTCTTTCATATACGCGAGCGTAGCCGCGGTCAGCGTGCCACCTAAGCAATAACCAATCAGATTAACATCGCGCTCTCCGGTGGCGGCTTCCACACCATCCAAAGCGGCAAGGATGCCTTCGAACATATAGTCTTCGAATTTTTTATCGGCGAGTGTTTTGTCCGGATTGACCCAAGAGACGACAAACACCGTCAAACCCTGATCCACCGCCCATTTGATAAAACTGTTATCCTGGCGAAGATCGAGAATATAATATTTGTTGATCCAGGGCGGCACAATGACCAATGGTCGTTTGTAAACTTTCTCCGTGGTCGGCTCATATTGAATGAGCTGCATCAGATCCGTTTGCCAAACAACTTTCCCAGGGGTGACCGCAACATTCTCACCGACTTCAAAGGCATCGAGATCGGTCATTTTGATCGACAATTTGCCTTTGCCACGTTCCAGGTCCTCAAGCATGTGATCCAGCCCGCGGACCAGGTTTTCACCATTTTGTTCCAGCGTCGCCCGTAACACTTCCGGATTGGTCATGACAAAATTGCTAGGTGACATCGCGTCGGCAAACTGACGGGTGTAAAAGTCGACTTTCCGTGCTGTCTTGTCATCCAGGCCTTCAACTTCGTTAACCGTTTTCTGCAGCCATCGCGACGTCAAAAGATAAGACTGCTTAATAAAGTCAAAAACTTGATTTTCTTGCCAATCTTCGTCTCGGAATCGTTTATCACCGCGTGCCGGTTCAGCGACAGCTTCCGCTTCCTGTCCGGTCATTTTAAGCGCGGTTTGCTGCCACAAGTTCAAATAGTCTTGCCAAAGATTCATTTGCGCTTCGAGGATTTTTTCCGGATTGGCCATCATCGCTTGCGTCATCTCTAGAAACGAGGCGGAAATATTCAAAGGGTCCGGGTCACTTGCAGGGTTTTCCCCCTGTCGTTGCATGAATTCGGCCACAAGTTTCTGGCTCTGCTCCGCCACTTTCATCAAGTTTTGTGAAAATTCGGCTGGATTTGGAACGTTTAGTTCCGGTGTTTGATCCTGATGCGCCATTTCATTATTCCTTTCGCAAATAAAAGTCGTAGCCTTGCCTGCGAGAAAAATTCCATTGTAAACAGAATTAATACGCAATGCTTTGTTTTGTCGATGTATATTTAGGAATGATTCTGCGACTATCGTATATAATACGCTGGATTTCCGGTTCTGGATGATTTTGTGAAACAAACGGTTTTTGCCATTCTCGTTTTATCATTGTTGCTACCCGGTTGCGCGCAGTCGCCGGACTGGGCGAACCCATTGCGTCTTTTTGACGCCGCGATACGGGGGGATGACTTGGATGAAGCAGATTCAGAACCGCCGCCGGGCATTGACGATCCGTACCCCAAACTTGCCGATGTGCCAAAAAGGCCAAAACCTTTTTTGACGAAAGAAGAGCAGATACGCTTGAATGAAGAATTGGAAAACGAACGCCAGAAAGCGCTTGAAACAGATAAAGCGCTCCGCGAACGAACTTCCTAGAATTTGCAATGGAAAAGCTTGTTTAAGGTCCCATTCGGCGTTATGACCGAACTTAAGTTTGGCTATTGAAATTCTTATCCGCCCGCATCTCCGAACGATTGTATACCGCACCATGACAGACACAGAATTTCACCGAATTCGCAGGTTACCACCCTACGTATTTGCCGAGGTCAATGAGATGAAAGCCGCGGCACGGGCCCGTGGTGAAGATATTATCGATTTGGGTATGGGCAATCCAGATTCCGCGACCCCGCCACATATTGTCGAAAAACTAATAGAGACGGTAGCTGACGGTCGCACTCATCGCTATTCCACCTCCAAAGGTATTCCCGGGTTAAGACGCGCAAACGCTGATTATTATGGCCGCCGGTTTAATGTCGATATTGACCCCGATCGGGAAACGATTGTCACGCTGGGTTCAAAAGAAGGTCTGGCCAATTTAGCGCAAGCGATCACGACACCAGGTGATGTGATATTGGCCCCCAATCCCAGTTACCCAATCCACCCTTATGGGTTTATTATTGCCGGCGCGGTGATCCGCCATTTGCCGGTCGGTCCAGACATGGATTTTTGGGAAAACTTGGAAAAATCGGTGCGCCATAGTGTGCCACCGCCAACAGCGTTGGTTCTGAACTACCCGGCCAATCCAACAGCTGAAGTCGTAGATCTAGCATTTTACGAACGAATTGTTGAATTCTGTCGGCGACATAAAATCTATATTCTGTCGGATTTGGCCTATGCCGAGATCTATTTTGATAATATACCACCGCCTTCGATTTTACAGGTGCCAGGGGCGAAGGATATCGCCGTCGAATTCACCTCGCTGTCAAAAACATATTCGATGCCCGGTTGGCGGATCGGCTTTGCAACCGGAAACAAAAAACTGATCGGCGCCCTAACACGAATAAAATCATACCTAGACTATGGCGCCTTTACGCCTATCCAAGTAGCCGCCTGCGTCGCATTGAATGGACCGCAGGATTGCATCGAAGAGGCGCGGAACCTGTATCGTGACCGCCGCGACGTTTTGATCGATGGCATGGCAAAGGCGGGATGGCATATACCGGCGCCGGCCGCAACGATGTTTGCCTGGGCGCCATTGCCGGCAGAATTTGAACAAATGGGTTCGCTAGAATTCTCCAAATTACTTCTTGAACATTGCGGGGTTGCGGTATCGCCGGGAATCGGATTTGGTGAATATGGTGATGGCCATGTCCGCATCGCACTGGTTGAAAATGAGCAGCGTATCCGTCAAGCTATCCGCAATATTCGGAAGTTTCTTTCCAGCACCACGAAAATAGAGGCAGCGGCGGGATGAGTAAAAAAATAAGAATGGGCATCGCCGGTCTTGGGACAGTCGGCGTCGGTGTTGTTAAATTGGTCGAAGGACAACGGCAACTACTTAGTCGGCGAAGCGGGGCTGAAATCTGCATAACTGCCGTTTCCGCCCGTCACCGCGCCAATGATCGTGGTGTCGATATTTCCGGTTATGATTGGCGCGATGACCCAATCGATCTGGCCCGGCGTGATGATGTCGATGTCGTTGTGGAGCTTATTGGCGGCGAGAATGGTCCGGCCCGCGCATTGGTTGAGACGGCGTTAAAAAACGGCAAACATGTTGTCACTGCAAACAAAGCTTTGATCGCCCGACATGGTGAAAGTCTGGCTCAGCTGGCGGAACAAAATAGCCTGGCCCTAAACTTTGAAGCTGCGGTCGCAGGCGGCATCCCAATAATCAAAGCCTTACGCGAAGGTCTGGCCGGCAATGAATTCACCCGTGTCTACGGAATTTTGAATGGGACCTGCAATTATATTTTGACGACGATGGAAGACAGCGGGCGGGATTTTTCCGACGTTCTGGCGGAAGCGCAGGAGCTCGGCTACGCGGAGGCTGACCCAGCATTTGACGTGGACGGTGTTGATGCGGCACACAAACTGGCCATTTTGACCAGTGTTGCCTATGGCTGCCCGGTCAATTTTGAAGCTGTGCATGTGGAAGGTATCCGCGAGATTTCTGCGATCGACATCGCTTACGCAGCGGAACTCGGTTATCGCATCAAGTTGTTGGGCATCACTTCAAACGGTAAAAACGGGGTCGAACAGCGCGTGCATCCTTGCCTGGTGCCGGAGAAAACCCCGATTGCAAAAGTAGACGGTGTTTTTAATGCCGTCGTTGCCGATGGTGATTTTGTCGACCGGACTGTTTTTGAGGGACGTGGTGCGGGCGAGGGACCGACTGCGTCGGCGGTGATCGCCGATGTCGTTGATATTGCACGTGGCACAATCTTGCCAACCTTCTCAGTTCCGATCGATCAAATGGCTGTTTTGCCAGCCGCACCGATGGACGATCACTACGGTGCCTATTTCCTGAGGCTTAGCGTCTTGGACCAGGCGGGGGTAATTGCGGATATCTCAGCGATCCTCCGCGACGAGGAAGTTTCAATCGAAAGTTTGTTACAGCAAGCTCGTAGTCCCGGTGAACCAGTGCCAGTTGTCCTCATCACCCACGAATGCCGGGAAGCTTCGATGATCCGGGTCATTGATGCAATAGAACGTATGCAGGTCGTTCAAGAACGACCACGATTGATCCGCATGGAAAACTTTGAATAGTCGTATAATCGGAAGAACAGAATCAGTAAGGGAAGCAGGCGATGGCCGAAGCATCGACATTAGATCGAAATCTGACATTGGAAATTGTTCGGGTCACCGAAGCGGCAGCAATTGCAGCGTCAAAAATGATCGGATTGGGGGACGAAAAAATGGCCGATCAGGCCGCTGTCGACGCCATGCGGTCGGCCCTGAACCAGCTCAATATCGATGGCGAAGTTGTAATCGGTGAAGGCGAACGGGATGAAGCCCCGATGCTGTTCATCGGTGAAAAAGTCGGCACTGGCGACGGTCCGAAAGTTGACATTGCTCTTGATCCCTTGGAAGGGACAACAATAACCGCAAAGGGTGCGCCCAATTCTCTGGCCGTGCTTGCGGTTGCAGAAGGCGGCTGTCTGCTGAATGCGCCAGATGTTTATATGGATAAAGTGGCGGTCGGTCCTGAAGTTCCCGAAGGCACGGTTGATATTGACAAATCGGCCGACGATAATGTCCGCGCCGTGGCTGAAGCCCTTGGTAAACAACCCGAAGACATCGTCGTCTGTATCCTTGATCGGCCCCGACATCAGGAAAAAATCGCCGCGGTCCGTTCACTCGGTGCGCGCATTCGTCTCATTGGCGACGGTGATATCGCCGGCGTTATGGAAACCGCCATGAGCGATAGCCCGGTCGATCTTTATATCGGTTCAGGCGGCGCCCCGGAGGGGGTATTAGCCGCCGCCGCTTTGCGCTGTATTGGCGGTCATATTCAAGGTCGATTGTTATTCCGCAACGATGACGAGCGTAATCGCGCCTATAAAGTCGGGATCGAAGATCTCGACCGCAAATATTCAACAACGGAAATGGCGTCGGGCGATGTCATATTCTCCGCCACTGGCGTCACTGATGGATGGCTGTTGTCCGGTGTTCGAAAGGGCAGCAGCAATATCAACACGGAATCCGTGGTCATGCGCTCTCGTTCCGGCACGGTTCGCTGGATCAAGGGTACTAAGATGCTTTAGTCTTGAGGCATGATTTCTGAACTTGAGCCTTTTCTTGGGATCGAACAATCGATCTCCGGCCGCTTCTGGCGACAGCGCCTTGGCAGTGAACGCAACGCGCTTGCTTTAGCGCAGCGCCTGGGGTTACCGGAAATAATTGGCCGTGTCCTCGCCGCGCGCGGGGTTGGGATTGAGGAAGCCGACGATTTCTTAAATCCCAGCCTGAAAGCTTCTTTACCCGATCCATCCGAATTCAAGGATATGGATGCGGCAGTCGAACGTTTGGTCGACGCCGTCGTTGGCAATGAAAAAATAGCGATATTTGGCGATTATGACGTAGATGGCGCGACGTCTAGCGCCGTCATCTATCGCTACCTTGCTTACGCCGTACGACCGCCACGTATTTATATCCCCGATCGCCAAAAAGAAGGCTACGGCCCCAATGCGGATGCCATGCGTCAACTGCGCGATGAGGGGACGGCCGTTGTAATTACCGTCGATTGCGGGATCATGGCCTTTGACGCCCTAGCTGCCGCGAAAGAAGCCGGCCTGGACGTCATCGTCGTCGATCATCACCAGGCGGAACCACGGTTGCCGGATGCAGTTGCCGTGGTGAACCCAAATCGTCTCGACGATACCTCCCAACATAAAACCCTTGCCGCAGTGGGCGTCGCTTTTTTGTTGATTGTCGGTCTGAACAGAGCCCTGCGAGCACGTGGATGGTTTCAGGATCGAGGGGAACCGGATTTGCTGCAGTGGTTGGATTTGGTGGCGCTCGGGACGGTTTGTGACGTGATGCCGTTGCAGGGCCTGAACAGAGTACTCGTCACGCAAGGCCTAAAGGTGATGGCGAAACGCCGGAATGCTGGCCTCTCGGCGCTTGCCGATGTCGCTCGGATGGATGCAAAACCCGGTGCCTTTCATCTTGGTTTTCTGCTCGGGCCCAGGGTTAATGCCGGTGGTCGGGTCGGACAGTCGGATCTGGGCGCCCGACTTTTAACGACGGATTCAACCGTTGAAGCTCAGGAAATCGCCCAGCGTTTGGACGATTTGAACAAAGAACGCCAAAACATCGAAGCCCAAGTTCTGGAGGAAGCAATGGGCGATGCCGAGGCCTTGGTGTCCGCCGCTGATCCGTTTCTTCTGATCGCGTCGAAGAACTGGCATGCCGGTGTTATCGGCATTGTCGCCAGTCGCCTGAAAGATCGCTTTCACCGACCGGTTTTTGTCCTTTCAATCGATGGCGATATCGCCAAAGGGTCGGGGCGATCGATTGCCGGGTTCGATATCGGTGCCGCCGTCACCGCCGCCAATCAAGCCGGTTTATTACAGGCTGGCGGCGGTCACGCCATGGCGGCTGGATTGACCGTTGGGCGGGATCAAATCGAAGCTCTGCGGGCATTTTTTAACGACCGGGCGACCCGCCAACTTGCCGACAGCCCGATCGTCGATAGTCTGGGTATTGACGGCGCCTTGCATGTCTCAGGCGCGACCAGAGATTTGTACGACACGCTGGAAACCGCCGGCCCCTTTGGCGCTGGTCACGCCGAACCGCGGTTCGTCGTGCCCAACGCAGAAATCGTCAAAGCAACCGTCGTCGGCAAGGATCACGTCAGTATTCTGATGTCGAAAAGCGGTAAGGGTCGCTTGAAAGGGATCGCCTTTCGTTCTGCCGACCGGCCGCTTGGGCAAGCGCTTTTGAACAGTTACGGCAGCCAATTGCATATCGCCGGACACCTGCGCGCAGACGATTGGCAGGGCCGCAGAAACGTGCAAATTATCGTCGAAGATGCGGCCCGACCGGGAAAATAAATTTTTCCCACAATTTACTCAAGAAGACCTTGATTTTTACCGCCCGAGCAGGTACGTGGTGCCTTCAATCGCGTGCATGCGTATTGGCCCCATGGTCTAGAGGTCAGGATGCCGGCCTTTCAAGCCGGAGGTGGCGGGTTCAAGTCCCCCTGGGGTCACCAAAAATTCAAACTGCCTGATATTTCTTTACGGTGTGTACCAAATCGATGAGGTATAGCCGCGTTCGGGATGCCCATAGGCACCTATTCCCGTACTTCTATTTTCAAACGCATGGCTTCGTAGGCGGTCCAGCGCGGGGTCGGTATTTCGATCACCCGGACATAATAGATAGCGCGTTAACTCGGGTCAGAATCCATGCGAGTTTGGAAAACGACCCCAAATTGCCTCGACTATCAGCCGAAATGGGTCATGCCAGCACGCGAGAAATTTTCCGGGTGTATTTGGCATCAGGGCGGCTTAGATGTCGACCCTAAGTGGCGTGGTCGCCGTCTTGGAGGTCTACTTGCCCGATTAACTCGCGTCGCTATTATTGTGCTAATTGAAGTCGGTCATGGATTTGTTGCCAAAGTAGAGGGGTTAGCTAAGGAAGGCCTGTTTGATCGTCTGTACGGCTGGCACCGTATTGAGAAGGCGATGGAGGGGTGGGACATACTGGGGAAAGCTCAGAATATGTACATCAATGATAGTTCGCGGGCTGAGACGGTTGAGAGTTTGGTTTGAATAGAAGGGCGCTATTGAAGTTGAACACAGCCTTTCAGTTTGTCCGCCTTCTCACCATCTGAAGCAAGCGGTAGCAATAATCCATTCATATTTATGAAATCACGACCGGGTGCGAGCACTGGTGACGACCGATAATGGGGGAGCAAATTGCGAGCACAAAATTCGAAACTGTCCACTACCATAGGAAGATTTGCGTGTTCTATAATTGAAGCTATTTCCATTCCGGTAAAATCAAGGCTAAATATGTCGACGACTTCTGTGCCCACCAAGAGGTAATTATACAGCCAGCGGTCATTCCCTCTACGTTCGACGTTAATAATGACGACCCAACCCATGTATGGGCGCAAGTCTACAAACGAGAAATCGTCACGGCAAGGTACATTAGACCCGTCAAATTTCGAACACCAAAGTTGAAAGAAGGAAACCAGCCGAGGGACATTATGATCAGAAGGAATCGGACACTCAAGTGTCTCTTTTGATCGCCAAGTATTTTGTTCTTTGATCAAGGGAGTTCCCCCCAGCCAGATCGCAATAGCAAATCTTTCGTCAAAGAAGTGAATTTTATCAAACTAGTGTGAAATTAGTATTAAAGGCTCAGTTCATATTTGAAACATTTTTGATGTGCCCAGCGTAAGAAACGATTAGCAAAATCAATGCACCGAACTCCATTTCGTATCTTCATGCCGCGTGAACATCGCTAACCGTTCACCGGACAATAAGACCGCACGGCGGCAATATTCCAAACGCTTATTATCGACCGTCCTTGAAATCCGGCCATATGTCAGCGCCCCTGTCAGCTTAACATACATCAATGTATCCAGGCTCATATTCGTGAGTATATCTGGCGTAACGTCCTGCATCCGGCACCCCACCCGCGGAAGTCAATTGGCAATCAAGACGCCCTGGGATCACCAAATTTCTGACTACCGCCCTATCAGATCGATAAATTTTGCCGCTTGTTCGATGCGGCGAAGGCCGCCATTATTCGTTGATTGATAAAGGGATGGTCATGGAACAGGTCAGTATCAAGGTCGAAAATTCAATTGCCGTCATCACGTTGACGCCGCCGGAACTCTATATGAACCGGTTTACGGTCGACGAATTGGCGGTAGCGGTGGCGCAAGTGGAAACGGATGAGAGTGTCCGCGTGGTTATTTTAACCGGCGGCAACAAGGATTATTTCATCCGCCACTATGATGTCCGTGAACTTGCCAAAATCGCGCCTTATTTTATCGAAAAAGCGCCCTATGATGCGGCAGACACGGTGGGCGAGCGGGACCTTGATATTATTTTCAACCGGATCGCGGCTTCGCCCAAACCCTATATCGCGGCGATCAACGGCAATGCCATGGGCGGTGGGTTCGAAACGGCTCTGGCCTGCGATTTTCGGGTTGCCCAGAAGGGCGACTATAGCCTGGGGCAGCCAGAAGTGAATATCGGCATCCTGCCAGGGGCGGACGGTACCCAGCGGCTGGCGCGCCTGATCGGTGCGAGTAAGGCGTTGGATTTGTGCTTAACGGGACGTACGGTTGATCCCGACGAAGCGTTGGCATTGGGCATGGTCGATCGCCTAGCAGATAGCGCGTTGGACGGCGCGCTGGCATTAGCACAGCAGATATCGATCAAACCGCCAAAAGCGGTCGCCCATATCAAGAAGCTTATTCGTTTTTCGGTGGAAAAGTCACTCAGCGATGGTCTCCGCGATGAACGCACGTTATTTCGCGATCTGATGATAACAGAGGATGCTAATCGCCTGATGGCGGAAATGAACAACAGGAACCAGGACATCAGGGAAATGTCTCAGGAATGACTTTGTTAACGGATGCGCGACGCGTGATCACAGGTATTATCATAGGTTATCTCTGTTTGGTCGCGATCGTTTTCGTTCTGCAGCGGCGCTTGCAATATTTCCCGGCCCAGGATTTGCGGGCGCCAGCGGCTTACGACGCCGGGATGTTTCAAGAAATCACGCTCGAAACATCAGATGGATTATCGTTGAAAGCTTGGTACGTCCCAGCCAAAGAAGGCCATGACACAATTGTTCATTACCATGGCAATGGGGGTCATATTGCTTACCGTCTGGGCCGGGTTTTACCGTTTGTAAAGTCCGGCTTTGGTGTGCTGATGACCGAATATCGCGGTTATGGCGGCAATCCAGGCACGCCCAGCGAAGAAGGGCTATTCAACGATGGCCGCGCGGCGATAAATTTCCTAAAAAACGACGGCGTGAAGAATGAAAATCTGATTATTGTCGGCGAAAGTCTTGGAACCGGGGTGGCGGTTCAAATGGCGGCGGAAACCAAAATTAAAGCGTTGATTTTAGAAAGCCCGTTTTCATCTGCCGTCGATGTCGGGCAGGCGGCCTACGTATTCCTGCCGGTCGGCCTGCTGATGTGGGATCGTTTTGATAACGCCAAGATTATTCGGGATATCGATGCCCCACTGCTGATCATTCATGGCAAACGGGATCGGGTTGTACCCTACCGCTTCGGATTGAAATTATTTCAGAAAGCAAGCCAGCCAAAGCAGATGTTCACCTTGGACGCGGCTGGTCACGGTGATATTACAAAATATGGCTCAACGGAGCTTGAGTTTAAGTTTCTGGAAGAAATTTCAAGCAACTAAACGCTTTGATAATCAGCCAGTGCCTCAGGCGTGTCGATATCCAGAAGTATTGCATCGTCCGGCATCGCCACTTCGGCGACGACATCTTCGTGCTGGCCAATCAAATGTTTCGCCCCGACGTCACCGGCGACATTGGTAATTTCGGCCAATAGTTCGGCGGAGAATAAAACCGGATTGCCGCGTTTGCCGTTGAAAGTCGGGACACATATGCCGCGACCTTCTAATGGATTAAAGGCGGCGATCAGACGGTCGATATGGTCGCTGCGAATATTCGGCATGTCGCCAAGAATGATCATGACGCCATCAATGTCGTCTGACAGATGTTCAATGCCGATACGCAAAGTGCTGCTCAAGCCATCTGCAAAATTCGGGTTATGGGCAAACTCAATCCCTTCTTCTGCCAAATTAGCACGAACGTCCTGACTTTGATGACCGGTTACGACTAGTATGGAATGTAGATTGGATTGTTGTGCTGCTGCAATCGCGTGGCGGACCATTGCCTGGCCATCGATCTCGACTAGCAATTTGTTTGCTTCGCCCATCCGTCTGGATTGCCCGGCGGCCAATACCAGGCCTGCAATCCGTGCTGCACGTGGGGTCACATCAAGGCCCTCGGCTTGCTTGCCGGTCCTGGGTTGTGGTCGCGTAGATATTTCTTTCAGCAGACCACCGGCGCCCATGCGCATAATATCTTTTCTGCCTATCGCGACATCGGCGCACAGGCGTTGCAGCACCCAATCAAAGCCGTTTAATTTCGGCGAGCGGGCGCAGCCCGGTAGGCCAATAACCGGCGTGCCATCCAATTCTGCCAATAGAAGCAGATTGCCGGGATCGACGGGCATGCCAAAGTGATGGATTTCCCCGCCGGCTTCGACAATACCGCTTGGCACTTCATCCAGACGGTCGGTGATTGCGGAGGCGCCGAAGATCAATATGGGGTCGCAACCAGCTAATTTTTGTTCGGTGACGGCGGCAGCGACATTTTCACTCCGATGCACACATTCATTTGATCGTTGAATTTTGCTGCCCAAACCGGTCAGGCGGTCGTTCAACACAGATAGCGTTTTTGTCAGGACGGATTTTTTCGTTTCCGGTAATCGGGTCATAATCACACCGGCCGATTTTTCCCGAAATGGCGCAATCGACACCAGCGGCGAGCGATTGCAGGCGATTGCAGAAGCCGCGTCAACATTTGATACCGATGCCGCGAAAGGAATAATTTTGACAGTCGCCAGCATCTGACCCGGCTCAACTATAGAATACGGTTCCACCGTCGCGATCGTGATCGCTTCGTCCAAGAGGTTGAGATCATCAATCCGATCGCGATCAATGATAACGATACCTTTGTTATCCGCAAATAAATTGGCCCGCCCGGTGAAGGCAGCTTGCAACCGAACGTGCGCCCCCTGAGCCGCAGCAGCGATTTGTTCCGCCGCTTCATCTTCCGCCAGATCGGTATCTTCCAGGCGGGCGGCTAAAATTTCATCATAGCCGGCGGAAATCAGCGATTTTACATCCTCTTCATTGAGGATCCGTCCCTTTTTCATACGCTGGCCAGATAAGGCGATGGAATGAACGAGAAAGGCGCCGACCGCATCCTGCGTCGTCATGCGCGCAAAGATCAAAGCGTATCTCCTCGCCTCAACGCCTGCGTGACTTCCGCTAAAATGGATATCGCAATTTCTGAGGGAGACTTGGCCCCGATATCGAGACCGATCGGGCCATGGATGCGGGCGATCTCGGCTTCGTTCAGGCCATCATTGCCTAGTCGCTCTATCCGCATGGCATGCGTACGGTTGCTGCCGAGGCAGCCGATGTAAAAGGCTGGCGATCTGAGCGCGATGTGCAAGGCGGGATCATCGATCTTAGGGTCGTGTGTCAATGTAACGATTGCGGTGCGATGATCGATCCCCAGTTCGATCAGGGCATCATCCGGCCATTCCGCCCGCACAAAAACGTCGGGAAATCTTTCTTCGCTGACAAAGCCGCCGCGTGGATCAACAACCGTGACATCGAAACCATTGGTTGCCGCCATCCGAGAGAGCGGCTGCGCAATATGCACAGCACCGACAATAATCATCCGCAACGGCGGATTATAGGCGTGCAGAAACACATCGCCGTCCGCTGTGCTTGTGACTGAGGATTTATCGTCACGCAAGGTGATGGCCGCGGCTTCATTCAACGGGTCCGGATTATCCGCCATCGGATATATCAACCGTTCGCCGCCTGTCGTCATGTCCGTCGCCAGAACAACCGGCCGCTTGGCGGCGCGATCCGCCAACAATTGTTCTAGGATAGTTTGCTTCATTCAACTTTCTCTACAAATACCTGCACTTTACCGCCGCAAGTCAGACCAACTTCCCAGGCCATTTCATCGCTGACACCATAATCCAACAACCGCGTTTTTCCGTCTTCGATTGAGGCCATGGCTTCCCCAACAACAGCGCCTTCGATGCAACCGCCGGAGACAGAGCCAATGAAATTCCCTTTTTCATCGGCCACCAATTGGCTACCAACAGGACGGGGGGAGGAACCCCAAGTATTAACGACCGTCGCCAAAGCCACGTTTCGTCCTTCCGCTTTCCACTTGGCGGCTGCTTCTAAAACTTTGTCATGTTCGATCATGGTCAGGCTACCATTTCCTTGAATTGTTTGTCGCTGTCGTTCGGCCTTGCCGGCTGACCAAGTATATCGGTCAATTCGGACAAACTGCTAAGATTATGCACGCTACGAAAATCGTCGACATGTGGCAACATCGCACGCACCCCTCTAGATTTGGGTTGAAAACCCTCATAACGCAAGAGCGGATTTAACCAGATAAGACGGCGGCAAGATTTGTGCAAACGCTCCATCTCCTTCCGCAATCCACTGCCGGCATCGCGATCCAGACCGTCGGAGATGATTAGAACCACCGCGCCTTGGGCCAAAACCCGCCTGGACCAATGATCGTTGAAGGATTTGAAACAGGCACCTATGCGGGTGCCACCTGACCAATCGTCAACTGCTTCGGTGACTTGATCCAACGCGACGTCGACATCTTTTTGTCGCAAATACCGTGTTATGTTTGTCAGTCGGGTACCAAAAACGAAAGTCGAGACGCGATCTCGGTCATTCGTGATCGCATGCATAAAATGCAGGAACATGCGACTGTAACGGTTCATGGAGCCGGAGATGTCGCACAAGACGACGAGAGGGGGATGGCGCCGCTTGCGCTTACGTTTCCTAAGCGGGATGATGTCGCCACCTGAACGTAACGCCGCCCGCATTGTCCGGCGCATATCGATCCGATGTCCACGCGAATTGGCAATAAACCGTCGGGTCGTAACTTCGGCAATTGGCAGTTTCATGCGGGCGATAGCGGCACGCGCTTCCGCCAATTCTTCCGCCGACATGCTTTCGAAATCGATTTCCTGCAGCACTTCTCGGGCGGAATAAGTCAAAGTGGCATCAAATTCTACTTCCTCGCCGTCCTCTTCTCGGCTTTCCCGTTCTCCTTTACCCATCGCCTCGGCGAGACGGCGGATAATCTCCTGCTGATCATGGGACTGATCCGGTGGCAATTCCAGCATCGGCAACAGCATCCCCATCATCTTTTCCATGATCTGCGGGTTGCGCCAGAATATATGAAAAGCCTGATCGAACAACTCACGCTGATCGTAGCGATTGACGAAAATCGAGAACAAAGTCCAATAAAAATCGTCCCGGCGACCAATGCCGGCGATCTCGACGGCGCGAACGGCATCCAATACTTTTCCCGGTCCTAGCGGCAGGCCGGCCGCGCGCAAGACCCGAGCAAAATGCATAATATTCTCTGCCATTTTGCCGTGATCGGGCGAGGATGTACTATCGTTCATCTATCCCAGCGGCGAGCCGGCCAGTTCCTGTTTTACATCTTCCAGGATGCGGGCGGCTTCACTTCCTTGTATTTTGACAATGTCATCTTGATATTTCAGCAAGACCCCCAGGGTATCGTCTATCGTCGACGGGTCCAGAGCGAGTTTATCAAGCTGGGTAAGGGCACTGGCCCAGTCCAGGGTTTCTGCGACGCCGGGGAGTTTGAATAGGTCTTCTTGCCGCAAGGCCTGAATGAAAGAGACAACTTGACGGCTCAGGGTCTTGTCGATACCGGGCAGTTTAGTCCGCAGGATTTCCAATTCCCGTACTGCATCCGGATAACCGACCCAGTGATATAGACAACGCCGTTTTAAGGCATCATGGATTTCCCGCGTGCGGTTCGAGGTGACGACAACGATCGGTGCTTCCTCTGCCTTGATCGAACCAATTTCCGGAATAGTGATTTGGAAGTCGGACAAAACTTCAAGGAGATAAGCTTCAAACGGCTCGTCGGTGCGGTCCAACTCGTCAATCAGTAGGACAGGCGGGCCACTATCATCGGCTCGAAGTGCCTGTAACAGCGGTCTTTCGATCAGGAACTCTGTCGAAAAGATATCATCCGACAGCTTATCCCGTTCGGCTTCGTGGCTCGCTTCCGCCAAACGAATTTCAATCATTTGCCGCGCATAATTCCACTCATAAACCGCAGAAGATATGTCCAACCCTTCATAACATTGAAGCCTGACCAGTTTGCGACCAAGGGTTTCCGACAATACTTTAGCGATTTCGGTTTTCCCGACCCCGGCTTCTCCTTCCAGAAACAAGGGCCGGCCCATGGCAAGGGCAAGGTACAAAGTCGTCGCCAAACTACGATCAGCGACATAATCGCCATCGCTTAACAATGTCAGCGTCTGATCAACGGAACTGGGTAGTTTTGACGGCATCGGCATGATCCAGCGAAAGGTTGGGGAAAGCGAAGCACCCCATTCTCAAAACAGAAAGACCGGCGCTGTTAAAGTCTATCGACAACTTCTCGACGATTGTCGAGCATTTTCATCTCAGTTAATGTCTATTTTGCAACGGCAAAATATTACGCCACAAACCGGCTGATTGACCAGCGCTTTTCGCCCGAAATTCATAGCCTAACAGCTGCAAATGATAGAGAAGCACTGAGCGAAGAATAATTCGTGAGCTCAAAATCCGATAAATTAGGAATGGACAATAAAACAAGCGATAGGGTTCGGAAAATAGCCAGGTCATGAAACAAGGTCTGTTGGTAATTATGGTTTTCGGGGAGATTCGATTATGTATTACTACCACCATCGGAGTGAAATCTGTCCACGACTACATTTCAGTAGTACCGCTTCAGCGTTGAGTACCAAGAAAACGCCTTTATTCGTGCAGTTGATTTTCTATAGCTCGTCGTTATTATTCCAAATTCATTGGTGCCCGAAGCTGTTATCGGCATACAATTTGGACGTAAATGCCAAGTCGAATAAAGTTAGTATGAATATCACATGAATATCGGTAATGAAAAATTTTCCATCTGCTTATTATTTGTTCTAAGTTTTAATTTATTTATCGGCGTTCCATTAATTGTGTGGAAGAATAATTACACTGAAATTATTGGTGTCGATTTAACCTATTTTCTACATATTTCTCTGCCGGTGTTTATTGTATTCTTTATCTGCCTAGTAATACTTTATTTATGTTCGGTTATTTTAATAAAAAATAACGAAAACTCCTTAACGTTTGTCCGGGTAATAGTAGTCTATTTTTCATTATTTGTAGTTATTACAGGATATTTACTACCGATCATCGATAGTGCTGGTATGTTTTCAGCTCTATCGCCGCCAGTTAATCCGCAAAAATTTAGCCTCGCGGTAATTATATGCGCGGTCATCACATTTGGGGTTTGGCGCTATGCTGGTATCAAATTAGTCTCGCTCATTTTTGTGAGCACTGTATCAATATCGAGTTTATTTTATCTTCCGATGCTTCACGCCTTGCAAAGTGAGGACTCCGTCGATATCAGCGATTTTCTTTCGGTTTCGACTAAACAGAATGTATTTGTCATTAGTTTTGACGGTCTGCCGGGAGTAGTGATTCGCGAGGCCCTTGGGACATCGCCAGAATTCAAGAATTCACTGAAAGATTTCTTATTTTTCACCAATGCTGTTGCGCAAAGCCCAGCAACAGAATCGTCAATAATGGGCGAGCTATTCGGTGTTCAAGATTTCGAAAAAATCGGGCCCAATGTAGACCAAATAGTAGATTACTATTCTGAGCAAGCAAGCTTCAAAAATTATGCTGTATTGAATGTTTCTGAAAATGCTTATGCATTAGGCTTATACGCTCGATTTGTTGATCGAGAACAAACTATCAATCAATTTGACCTGGCCAAATATCCGAACAACATCGATAGCCTGCTTGATCTTATAAATATGGCCCAATGCAGAATTGGAACATGCATATTCGGCAAATATACAAACCTTAGAGAAATAAAAAGAAAAATTCTGGAAATCCCAAGATATGAAGCTATTTTCGATCGACGGCGCACGATTTTCGAACCGCGGCGCACCGTTTACGAAAACAAACTTTTTAATGAATTTCTGGCGGGATTAAAAACATCGGAAAAGTTGGAGGAATCTGTTCGTATGGTACATTTTACCCATACACATTTTCCAATAAGAACGAAAGAAAACTGTGAAATTGGCAATCATCAGTGGAATGTCAAGCACCAAAATCAAGTGGGTATGCTGGCGCAAGCAAAGTGCGCGCTCCGTCAATTTGGAGGTTTCCTCAAAAAGCTAAAGAAATTAGGAATTTATGATAAGTCGGTGGTGGTGCTGAAATCTGATCATGGCAAACCAGGTTATTTTTTTGATCAGCCTCCTGGCAATATTTCCATCAATGGCCATAAATTTTGGGGGTTGAACCGCTATCAACCGCTCTTAATGATCAAAAATTTCGATCAAAAACAGAAGAACATAAAGCTAATAGATGATGTCGTCCTTCTGAATGATCTGGCGATGACATTGTGTAGAATTTACTCGTCTCGTGATCAATGTGAGCATTTTAATGGTATTAACTTGTTCGACTATAGGTCAACCGATCTAGTTGATAAAAACTATTTTGTCTATTTGCCAGCTAGTCAATTGTCTTCCCATCGGCACAGAGATCATGTCAGTTTTCGCGTGAACAGTCGGACAATCACGATAGAACAGTATATTGAAAATGCCCTGCGCCAGGGCAAAATCAAGTAAAGCTATTTCCGAAGAAGATATTGCGTATAGGGCGCGGCGAACAGGGGGAGGCAGGCCTCCCCCTGTTCGATATTTTTCGAGCCGCGTCTTAACCGCAAGCGGCGACGGCGCGTTTGGCCATGACCTTAACCAAATGGGCCCGATATTCAGAACTGGCATGAATGTCTGAATTCATAATATCAACCGGCAGTTCGACACTATCGACAGCATCTGGCGAGAAGTTGGCATTCAACGCCGCTTCCAGCCTCGGACCGCGATGGGCATGTGAAGTTGCACCGGTGACGCCGACTTGCACACCACCGGATGTTTTAGCAACGAACACACCGACAATTGCATATCGCGACGCCGGGTTTTCGAACTTCATATAGGCGGCGGCGTCGGGAACAGGAAAGGAAACACTGGTAATGATTTCATCTTCCTCCAACGCGGTTTCGAAAAGATCGGTGAAAAATTCATTACCAGCAATCGACCGTTTGTTGGTGTTGACAGTCGCGCTTAACGCACAAACCGCGGCCGGATAATCAGCCGCCGGATCTGCATTTGCGATCGAGCCACCAAGCGTACCCTTGTGGCGCACCGCCGGATCACCAATCCGCCCAGCCAAACCTGCCAACGCCGGTATCGCATTCTGCACATCTGCCGAATTAGCGACGTCCGCATGGCAGGTCATGGCCCCAATGGTCACGTTACCATCGGCTACTGTGATGCCAGTCAGGTCCGCCACGCCGGATAGATCGACTAAGTCACTGGGCGCTGCCAAACGTTGTTTCATGGTCGGCAGCAAAGTTTGACCACCAGCGACAAATTTTCCATCTTCTGCCCCGTTAAGGGCATTAACAGCGTCCGCCACACTGGCCGGACGATGATAGGAGAAGTTATACATCTTTCATTGCTCCTTTAATCTAAGCCCTAAACTCAAGCGCCCTGTGCCGCACGCCAGACATTTTCCGACGTCGCCGGCATGTCGACGTGCTTCACACCCAAAGCGTTGGCGATGGCGTTAATGACCGCAGGCGGCGCCGCAATCGCACCTGCTTCACCACAGCCCTTAACACCAAGCGGGTTATGGGCCGGCTCTGTTGGCGCGTAGTCGACTTTGAAGTTTGGCACATTGTCTGCCCTGGGCATCGCGTAATCCATCAAGGAACCAGTCAGCAACTGACCGCTTTCACTGTCGTATTTACAGACTTCCAGTAGCGCCTGTCCGACACCATGAGCGATACCGCCATGAACTTGCCCGGCAACGATCATGGGATTGATCAAACGGCCAAAATCGTCGACCGCTGTATAATCCACAATCTCCACTTTCCCGGTATCCGGATCCACCTCCACTTCACAAATATGTGTGCCGGCGGGGAAGGAGAAGTTCAAAGGATCGAAAAAGGCGTTTTCATCTAGTCCAGGTTCGACGCCCTCTGGATAGTTATGTGGCACATAGGCGGCAAATGCGACTTCGGCTATATTTACCGATTTGTCGGTACCGGCTACTGTGAAGTTGCCGCCTGCGAATTCGACGTCTTCTTCTGCCGCTTCCATTAGATGAGCGGCAATTTTCTTGCCCTTATCAATAATTTTTTGACAGGCATTGGTAATCGCTACACCGCCAACCGCAAGGGAACGAGAACCATAGGTCCCCATACCAAATTGGGTGCGGGCGGTATCGCCGTGGATCACATCAACATTCTCAATCGGCACGCCGAGTTGATCGTTGATAAGTTGGGCAAAGGCCGTCTCATGGCCTTGACCATGTGAATGGGTACCAGTGAAAACCTGAACATTGCCCGTTGGATTAAATCGGACTTGCGCAGATTCCCAAAGTCCGACGCCGACGCCCAAAGAGCCCACCGCAGCTGATGGCGCAACACCGCAAGCTTCGATATAGGACGATAAACCAATTCCCCGACGTTTGCCGCGGCCTTTAGCTTCTTCTTGCCGCGCCGACAATCCCGCATAGTCAGCAATTTCAATCGCCTTATCCAACGCGGCGTCGTAGTCACCTGAATCATAAAGATGCACGACCGGCGTTTGATATGGAAAAGCATCAGCGGCGATGAAGTTGCGTCGTCTCAGTTCCGCAGGATCCAGGCCCAAGTCTCGTGCCGCGACGTCGACAATCCGCTCCAGGATGTAAGTCGCTTCTGGCCGGCCGGCGCCGCGCGAAGCATCTACGGGTGAAGTATTGGTAAACATATTACGAATTTCGCAAAGTATTGCCGGCGTGGTGTAGGGCCCTGCTAACAAGAAAGCGTGGAACAGGGTCGGGACAGTCACCGAAAAGAGTTGTAGATAAGCACCCATGTTGGCCTTAGTCTGACAATGCAGGGCAAGGAACTTGCCATTTTCGTCCATAGCCAGTCTTACTTTTGTGACATGATCTCGGCCATGTGCATCGGACATGAAAGTCTCGGATTTCTCCGCCGTCCATTTGACCGCACGATCGATTTTGCGGGCAGCCCAGGCACAAACCAGTTCTTCTGAATAGGTAAATATCTTGACACCGAATCCACCACCGACATCCGGGCCGACGACCCGCAATTTATGTTCGGGCGCAAGACCGTTGAAGGCTGAAAATACCAAGCGATGGACATGCGGGTTTTGTGTCGTGACGTACAAAGTCAACTCTTCGGTGCCGGAGTTATAGTCACCCACAGCAGCCCGCGGTTCCACCGGATTGGTCACCATGCGATTGTTGACCAGTTCCAATTCCGCAACATGATGGGCGCCGGCCATGGCTGCATCAACATCAGCCCTCTCGCCAAATTCCCAATCGATGCAGATGTTGTTCGGTGCTTCCTCATGAATCTGCGGTTTGCCGTCCTGATCGCTGCTTGCAAGATCGGTTGTACTTGGCAATACGCCGTAATCGACATCGACCAGTTCTGCGCCATCCTTGGCCAGTGCCAAGGTTTCGGCAATTACCACCGCAACATGGTCACCGACATAGCGCACTTTGCCTTGCGCCAGCGCCGGATGGGCCGGCGCTTTTTGGCCTTCACCGTCCGTACCGGTCAACGCCGCACCGCAAACCAGCGGACCGATACCATCGGCAGCCAAATCATCGCCGGTGAAGACAGCCAACACACCTGCTAAGGCCGTCGCTGCACTTATGTCGATAGAATTCAAAGTGGCGTGAGCGTGCGGCGAGCGCACGAAATAGGCATATGATTGACCGGGTATATTAATGTCGTCTGTATACCGGCCTTTGCCAGTGAGGAAACGTTTGTCTTCTACTCTTTTGACAGAAGCGCCAATACCCGTTTCGGCATTCATGGCATTTCTCCCCTTTTTGAATGGTTGAATTCCGTAGGTTTGGTCTAACCGCGCATCGCTTCAGCGCCCGCCAATATCGATTTGACAATATTGTGGTAACCGGTGCAGCGGCAGATATTACCTTCCAATTCCTGGCGTACAGTTGCTTCGTCCAGGCTGGCATGGCGATTGGCCATGTCGATCCCGGTCATCACCATACCCGGTGTGCAGAAACCGCATTGCAAGCCATGATTATCGCGGAAAGCTTCCTGCATTGGATGCAATTCAGCACCATTGGCAAGCCCTTCGATCGTGGTCACGTCCGCCCCATCATTCATGACCGCTAGCGCCGTACATGATTTAATCGCTTTCCCATTCACGTCGACGACACAGGCGCCGCATTGACTGGTATCGCAACCGACATGGGTGCCGGTGAGAGCAAGTGTTTCGCGAAGAAATTGAACGAGGAGTGTGCGTTCCTCTACGTCTTTCGTGACGGATTGCCCGTTCACGGTCATAGAAACCGATGGCATACCGATCCTCCCTTTTTTTTGTTTTAGCTTTCAAGTCGGAGATTATTAGACTTAATCAATAGCATGAAAACGCTTCATTGCCCTCAAAAGTCGCTCCTTGCCTAACAGTCTCGAAGAATGTGGGCGCGACGTCAAGCATAGACATTAAATTAGCGGGAGATATCACATAAAGGTTAGGTCGCGAGCCACAACACGATAACGACCGCGACAATAGCTCCACCAATCCATATCCAGGATGGCAAGCCATTCCAGTTTGCGCTTTCACGCATTTCCAGCGGCACGTGTTCATCGGTTATTTGTTCTGCTGCTGGTGCCACTACTTCTGGCTTCATATCTGCTGCCGCAGCTTCTTCTGACGCTTCCGCTAGTTCGGCAAATTTCTGGAAAAACTCCGCCGATAGTTTTTTTGCCGTACCATCGATGAGGCGAGCACCCAACTGAGCCATTTTACCGCCAACATTGGCGTTAACTTCATAAGAAAGAATAGTTTCGCTGCCGTCTTGCTCAAGTTTTACTTTTGCACCGCCTTTGGCAAATCCCGCAGCGCCGCCTTTGCCTTCACCGGAGATTGTATAGCCATTGGGCGGGTCGATATCGCTAAGCTCGACTTCGCCTTTGAATTTGGCTTTCACCGGACCTACTTTGGTTGTCACAGTGGCGGCAAAAGCATTATCAGAGGTTTGTTCGAGACTATCGCAACCGGGTATGCTCTGTTTCAGGATTTCTGGATCATTGAGGGCGGCCCAAACCTGTTCGCGGCTGGCTTTGATGCGGTATTCGCCGGTCATATCCATTGTCAAAATTCCTTCGAATTGAGTTGAGGTTTGGTTCTAGACAGCTAAACGGAAAAAAACAATCAGAGAGATAAAAATTTGCGCCAGATTGATGAGCACACTGAGGCGGTGCATCTTCTTAAATCGCACACTTGTGTCCGCATCGCCAGCATAATGGCCGGCGCGAAGCCGATTAATGGTTGGCCGCAGGGCTTGGTCGGAAAACATGAATGCGGCGGCAACGGCTAACAAGGCCCAACCTTCTATCCGATAGATAATCAATATCCCGGCAATAGCTTCCAATCCGGCCATCGCGCGAAAATAGAGCGGAAATATTGTTTCCAGATAACGACTTCGATGCTCGCCTTCCAAAGCCTTAAAAACACTTGGCGTCACGATGGCGGCGAAAAATATCATTGAACCTAGTGCCAACCCATTCAGCAACGCCGCAAAGATGTGAAAATTCAGGTAGGCGACCACTGTCGACACCATCACCGATAATAAAGGATTAGATAGCCGCCTAATAATGCGGCCGCCCATAGCACCATACTGCCGGTCGGCCAGGTCCGGGCCAATATGCCCTGTTCGCCGTGATGGCGGGATATTCGCGCAATCAACTGCCTCAACCGCAGTTCACCATCGGTCCAGGAGGTCGCATGAGCTTTACCTGCCTGGGCCGCCGCATCCTTAAAGAGGTTCTTGAACAAACGACGATAAAACCAGTCCAAATCGAGGGTAAGTGTCAACGTTCGCTTCATATATGGCAAAAACAGGAAGAAGGCGAGGCCTGAGAATAATAAGAGCTGCAGCATCTCGACCACGTGACCAACTGTATAAGGTACGTAATTTACGGCATAAGGCAGCAATGCATAAAGGGGATCGGGGTAAACGCCTATGGCGATGCAAAGAAAGGCAAATAGCCCCATGGCGATCCGCATGCTCCACGGCGGCTCCGACGGACGCAAGCCGGAATCTTTCTGGAAGAAGACAAACCAGGGGAATTTAATGCCCGCATGCAGGAAGACACCGGCTGATGCGGCGGCCAAAGCCAGCCAAACCCACATCATGTGGGCATCAATCGCACCCTGCGTGATCATCGACTTCGACACAAATCCGGACGTAAAAGGAAATGAGGAAATTGCCAACGCCCCGATTATGCCCATTGTTGCGGTATAGGGCATGGACTGAAATAAGCCACCGAGACTGGAACATTTCCGCACCCCGCCGGTCATCATCATCACCGACCCCGCCGACATCAACAACAAGGCTTTATATATTATGTGGGTAAAGGCATGGGCCGCCGCACCATTCAGCGCCATCTCTCCGCCGATGCCAATTCCTGTGACCATGAAGCCGACCTGATTGATAATGGAATAGGCCAATATTCGCCGCATATCATTTTCCAGTAGCGCATAAATGATGCCATAGAAAATCATAAAGACGCCGATGGGGATTAAGACTTCCGTGCCTGGAAAAGCTCGGATCAATACATAAACCGCGGTTTTTGTCGTAAAAGCGGATAGAAACACCATGCCAGAAAAGGACGCTTCTGGATAAGCATCCGGAAGCCAAGCGGAGAAGGGCGGAGCGCCGGCATTGATCAGGAAACCCACCAGCATGCACCAACTAGAAAAACTTTCCAGATGAACGGCGCCAAATTCCGTCGATCCTGTTTCCAGCACTTGCCCGACAACACCGATCATCAGGATCACACCACCAAACAGATGAATTAAGACGTAACGCAACGATGCGCTTTCGGCTTGTTTGGTACGGGCCGACCAGATCACCAACGTCGAGGCGACTGCCATAATCTCCCAAAAGACGAACATCGTGATCAGATCGCCCGCTAAACTGACCCCGATCGCGGCCCCGGAATAGACAAACGCCGCTGGCAATTCCATCCGCTCTTTTTGTTTTGCTGCGAACATTGCACCGGCGAAGGCCATGAGGGAGAAAATACTGGCAAACAACCGCGACAATTTATCCCCTTCCAAGGGGACAATAATATACTCCAGGAAGGTGAAACTGATGACTTCCCCATCCGGCACGGTCCAAATGGTCGCCAGTGTCAGGATCGGGATAATCATCGCCACGATACTGCGCTGGGGCCCGCGCAACAAAGCGATGATCAATGCGCCCAGGAACATAATGAGTGCGGGAGGGATCGGCATCGCTTATTGATCCTTCTCGTAATAGTCGTCTGGGCGTTTCAAAAAGACAGCTAGGAATTTAGCGAAAAACACCATGCCCACGCAGGAAAAAAAGCCGAAAGTTGCATAAAAGGCGAACCAGCCATCGTAGCCGAAATAGGGATGCGCTTCATATGTCAGGGCAGCGAGGACGGTAAGCAATAATACAAATAGGCCAATTCGCCACAATAACCTGATGATTTGTGGGCGGATAAGCCAGTGTTTGTCTTCATGCAACGAGTTATCTGACATGACTATATCCTCTACCCCCCGGCGACATTTTTTGCCAGTTCCAAGACAAATCCAGGGAACAGAAACAGTAAGACTGTAAGGATCGCGGTTGCGGTTAGGGCGATGACAATAAATATTGGCGCTTCGCCATGTTCCACGGGATGATTGCTATCGATCTTTTCCGGTTTCAAAAATGCAGCATAAACGACCGGTAGAAAATATCCCGCATTCAGCAATGTCGAAATCACGATGACGCCAATAGCGAAAATCTGTTCGCTCTCTAACGCGCCGAGCAACATATACCATTTACTCAGAAATCCCGCAGCCGGCGGCACGCCGATCATCGAAAGGGATCCGACGGCAAAGGCCGTCATCGTCCAAGGCATACGTTTACCAATTCCGTCCAACTGACTGACCAGAGTTTTGTGGGCTGCTGTATAGATCGCGCCGGCTGCCATAAAAAGGGTGATTTTGCCGAAGGCGTGGACAGCAATATGTAACGCCGCGCCAGTTGTCGACATCGGCGTCAGGATGAACATGGCCAAAATGACATAGGAAAGCTGACTGATCGTCGAATAGGCCAAGCGTCGTTTCAAATTGTCCTGACGAAGCGCAACAATGGAAGCGATAATAATAGTGAAACCAGCGGCATAAAGAATGATCGAAGAAGCTGAAAGTTCGCGTAGATAATCGACGCCAAAGACATAGACGGCAATTTTCACGACGGAGAAAACACCCGCTTTCACGACCGCAACGGCATGCAAAAGTGCGCTCACTGGGGTCGGCGCGACCATCGCCGCCGGCAACCATCTGTGGAGCGGCATCAAGGCAGCTTTACCGACGCCGTACATGAATAACAACAACAGCACACTTCCTGTGAACGGCGTCACCCGTCCGGACAAGATGCCGCCGTCGACAAAATCCAACGTCCCGGTTTCGACATAAGTGATAACTATCGCGAACAGCAAAAACCCAATTGATGTGCCCATCAAAATGCCGAGATAGGTACGGCCGGACTTAACCGCTTCATCGTTCTTGTGATGGGCAACCAGAGGATAAGTCGAAATCGTCAGCGCTTCGTAGAAGATGAACAAAGTCAGCAGATTGCCGGCAAAACAAATGCCCATGGTGCTGCCGATGGCGATCGCAAATGCAATGTAAAAACGGGTCTGTCGCGGCTCATTATTGCCGCGCATATAACCGATCCCGAACAATGAACTGACGATCCATAATAATGACGCGACAGCGGCAAAAATCGCCCCCAATGGTTCCAAACGGAAAGCGATGGCAATATTGGGGATCGGCTCAATAAGTTCTATGCGGGCGAACTCAAACCGGTTATCGCCGGTTATCAACACCAAAACGACTGCAAATAAGATCGCCGTTGCAATCAAAGTAACGCCTTCACGGCGATTAGGATGTTCGTGGAAAAGCGGAATAATGACCGCTGCAATCAACGGTATGGCAATCGCCCAGAGCATGAGGATCGCGCTATTCACCATGCCCCTCCTAACAATGCTTTAGCTGCCGCTTCCGATACGCCTATGGGCAAGCTAGTCTCGATTCCAAAATAAATATTTGCCGCCGCCAGGATAATGGTCGGGATCAGCATTGATAGTGGCGCTTCTTTCACTGGCACCCGGCCTTCAGGGGCCGGTTTGAAATACATCACTTCAACAATGCGCCAGATATAGATGACTGCGAGCAAACTGGAGGCTAGGATCAAGAAGCTAAGCCACCAAAAATCAAGTTCCAAAGTTGCTTTGATAAGATAGAATTTTGAAATAAATCCACCGGTTAGCGGCACGCCGATTAAACTCATCCCACCAATTAGGAAACAGGCGAAGGTCAACGGCATTTCTTTCGCCAAACCAGCCATGTCGTTTAATCGCACCGACGATAGGCGAAAAAATATGCAACCCATAACGCCAAATAAGGCAGCTTTCATCAAAGCGTGATTGAAGATATGCAGGAAACTGGCCGTTATGCCGCCGAGACTGACTAAACTGATGGCGAGGACGATGTAACCAATTTGCGCCACACTGGAATAAGCTAACATGCGTTTGATGTCGGTCTGAAAGATCGCCACCAAAGAGCCGGCAAACATAGCAATGATCGCTGGCACCATCAGGACATAATTGAGGGGCGCGGCCCCGAAAGCCAAATCCTGACCAAACACCGTAAAGACGAACCGCAGCAGCACATAGATCGACACTTTAGTTGCCGTCGCTGCGATAAAGGCAGAGACCGCACTTGGCGCATAAGCATAGGCGTTAGGCATCCATAGATGCAGTGGGAAGAGCGCAAGTTTCAGCACCACACCAACGGTAATGAATGCAAAGGCCGCCATTATTGGTGCTTTCTCCCCAATAGCTGCCATCTTGTCATGCATATCAGTCATGTTAAGGGTGCCGGTCATCATGTAGATCAAGCCAATGCCAATCAGGATGAAGGTGGCGCCAATCGTCCCCATAATCAGATAAGTGAAAGCGGACGTCAGGGCCTTGCGATGACTGCCGAGTGCAATCAAGGCATAACTTGAGAGTGAGGAAATTTCCAAGAATACAAAAACGTTAAATGCGTCGCCGGTGATGGCGATACCCATGAGACCGGTCTGGCACAGTAGATAGAGCGAATAAAATAGATGTTGCCGATTTTCCGGTACTTCCCGCTGCACACTGCGCCAACAGTAAGGTAGTAGTATTGCACTGATAGCGGAGACGATAAGGAGGACGAATGCGTTCGCCGGGTCCAGCCGGTAAACGATGCCCCATGGGGCCGACCATCCACCCAATGGATATTCGATCACTTCGCCGTTCCAGACGATAATTAAAAGCGCGATGGCGACCGCAAATGAAAGCCAGGTCACGATCAGGCTGAGCCCCCAAGACCAATCACCGCGCCCTAATAACAAGCAAACCGGCGCCCCCAGCAGCGGCAGAATGATCAATATGGCAGGAAGATTATCGACAATCATGGGGTATCATCCTGTCGATTGATCTCATCTTCCTCGATCGTGCCATAGGCATCGCGAATGCGTATAATCAACGCGAGGCCGACCGCCATGGTTGCGACACCGACAACGATTGCCGTTAGGATCAAAACGTGGGGCAGGGGGTTGGAAAAGACGTTGAAACGATCGTCAAAAATCGGCGCGGTTCCGCCTTCAACTTTCGAGATAGAAATATAAAGCAGAAAGACAGAGGTTTGGAAGAGGTTCAAACCAATCAGTTTCTTAATCAGATTACCTTGTGCGATGACGATATAAAAACCGAGCATCATCAGCAGGATCACGATCCAGTAATTATAGTGAGCGATGATCAAATTCATGGCTGATCCTCGTCGCCCAAACCGCGATAGCCAGCAAAATAATAGAATATCGTGGTGATCGTCGCGGCAACTGTGGTGCCAACGCCAAGTTCGATCAATAAAATGCCAAGGTGCTGACCACTTTGTTGGGTCGCGCCCAGAACCGAGTAATTCAAGAACTCCCCGCCCAGCAGCATCCCGGCAATGCCGACGCCGGTGTACAACAACAATCCAAGTGCGACAAACTTGGTAATAATGCGGGGCGGGACCACTTTCATGGCATGATCCAGTCCGAATACAAGCGCATAGAGGATGATGCCGGCCGCAAATATCACGCCAGCTTGGAAGCCGCCACCAGGTCCATAATCTCCATGAAACTGCACATACAGCCCAAAAATCATGATCAACGGGATAAGAAACTTTGAAACGATGCGAAGGACACGATGATGCTTCATCCTCCGTCTCCAGTTGGATCTTCCTTTTTACGTGGTCGCCGGCGTCGCCAAAAAGTTCCGCCCAGCAACGACATGACAGCGATACCGGCGGTAAATATGACCCCTGTCTCACCCAACGTATCGTAGCCTCTATAACTCGACAGAATAGACGTCACCACATTGGGAACACCGATTTCTTTTTTACTTTCTTCCAAATAATAAGGCGCGACATGTTTATTCGCTGGGGCCTCCGGATCGGCGAAGGCGGGCATGTCGCTAACCCCATAAAGCAACGCAACGCCGGTTATAGTCACCACGATTAAGGGCAATATCGGTGTATGGATGGATACTTTTTCACGATTTTCGCCGATGAGAGACAATGCACCTAACATCAATACTGTCGACACGCCCGCACCAACGGCTGCTTCTGTAAAGGCGACATCGACGGCATCTAATAACACAAACACAGTTGCCGCCAGGAAGCTGTAAATTCCGGACAACATGGCAACGGCGAATAAGTTGCGTACCCGCAGAATTGCGATTGCCGTAGCGCCCATAAATGCCAAAAGGGTTATATTTATGATGAACTGTATGAACATCTACATACTAATCCGACGTGTCTTGATCCGAAGATTTATTTTTCTTGCCAGAAAGTAGTGGCTTGAGCCCGTCCGCCATCGCCGCGCGTGCTGTTGCGTGGGATGATGTTGGACTGGTGAAAAATAGAAAAAGAAGAATCAGAACAAGCTTCACGGCGATTAAGTTAAAGCCGACTTGGAAGATAAGGCCAAGAATAATCAAGCCAGCGCCCAACGTGTCCGTCACGCCAGCGGGGTGCAGCCGGGTGTAGAAATCCGGCATTCGTATCAGACCAAAAGCGCCAATAACGACGACGAAAGACCCCGTTAACAGAAGCAACCAAGATATCGTGTCAACAACAAAGCTCATCCTTCGTTATCTCCACTGGCCCGTGAAAAATCGCCATATTTGACGAATTTCAATACTGCAATCGTTCCGATAAAGTTCATCAAGGCATAAATCAGTGCGATGTCCATAAAATCCGGTCGACCCATCACAAACCCTAGGACGGCAATCAACACAACGGTTTTGGTCCCGAAACTATTGACCGCCAGCACCCGATCAAACACCGTCGGTCCGAGAAATGCTCTCGCCAATGCCAAGCCCATTGCAATCAGGAGCGCAATCGCAGTCACATCAAACATCGCACTGTCGAATTGTACTTCCATCGCGATCTAAGCCTTGTCCAATTCGCTGCAGCGGCGATCCATTTCGCCTGCAAGAATTCCTTCCGCACCAGCCGTCGAAAGGGCGTGGACTTCAATCTGACCCGGATTAAGGTCAATCGATACAGTACCGGGTGTGAGGGTTATCGAATTGGCGTAGATGACCATCCCAAGGTCTGTCGATTGACTTGCCTCAGCAGTAAAAACCGTCGGTTGGATATCCAATTCCGGCGAAAGGATCCGCTTTATCACGTCAACATTCGCCAACACGATCTCCAAAATCAACCATGGCCAGTAAAACACTACCGTCCGCCAAGCGATATGGGACGGCAAACCTTCAAAATCCAACAAATCCATGCGGATCGAAATAAAAACGGTCAAAGCAACGGAAGCGGCGCCAAAAAACAGAATAAGCGGCGTGTAATGTCCGGATAAAAGCAACCAAACGATCGTCAACAAAACAGTGAGGCTGATAGTGTGACGAAGCCAATGGCCCTGCATCGCTTGGGCTTTAGCCTCTTCATCGTCGGCTCGCTTTATGTCAGCCGTCTCGTTCAACGCCATCCCCTTAAACTGTGGTCTAAATAGGCTGCTAATTGGGCGCCAGACTAATCAGCGGCGCATAATATTGCTAGTCCTCAATATTATTAAAGTATCTGAGTGGCTTATAGACGTTTGTTAGCATTCCTCACTTGGCCAGAATTGGTGATTCGTGCTAAGGTTTCTTTTCGGCAGGTTAGTTGGAAGCCCGATGAGTATGGAATCAGTAGACGAAGATCCGGAAGAAGGCGTTATTGCACGTGGTCCGGTAAAATGGTTCGATTCTGTGAAAGGTTACGGTTTTATCGTAACCGATGCAGGAGACGTTTTGCTACACAAAACCGTTTTGCGAGAAGCGGGTGTTCAGCTTGTTCATGAAGGAACAACAGTGGTTTGTGAAGCGGTCAAACGGGACCGCGGTCTTCAGGCACAGCGGATAATCGAATTGGATATCTCCACCGCTATCAAACCAAGTTCTGAACCTCGTCCCAGTAGTAATGCGAATTTCACGGCGGTCGAGGCGGAAGGCGATACCCTTGACGTTACGGTGAAGTGGTTCAACCGGACCAAGGGTTATGGTTTTGTAACTGAGGGCGAGGGCAGTCAGGATATTTTCATCCATATTGAAACCTTGCGTCGTTTTGGCCTAGATGATTTGGAACCAGGTCAGGAAATTCGCATTCGCGTCGGTCGCGGATCCAAAGGACCCTTGGTCGCAGAAATCAGTGACTAAGCCAGGTAAACAATTACCTTTCATTTTGTTTTTTGCAGTTTTCGTCTTTGTCAGCGGAAATGTCTTTGCACGCGATTTACGGAAAATCGTGGTAGCGACTTCCAAGGCGGAGATACCATTTTTTGTCGAGATTGCAGCGACATCAAAAAGCAGGGAAATTGGTCTGATGCATCGGCGAGAATTGCCGTTTGATCAGGGGATGTTGTTTGTTTATCCCAATGCCCAATTAGTTCAATTTTGGATGCGGAATACTCTGATACCATTGGATATTCTGTTCTTAGATAAATCTGGAAAAATTGAATATATTCATCACAACGCAACACCTCATTCGCTCCAAGAAATAGGCCCAGGCATGCCGATAAAGATGGTTCTCGAAATCAACGGCGGCCTTTCGAAAACCCTGGCGATCCGTGTTGGCGATCGCGTCGTTCAGGACGCTAAGGCGCAAAACTAGCGATGGATTGTTCTGAAATAGAAATCCTGGCAGCGAACGCACCCAACGGGTTTTCTCCTATTATAGGACCTAGCGAATTCTCCAGGTTATTGGGTCCGATATTTCAGTTTGACGAAAATCCGATGTGTTGTCGCGCTATTCGTATTCAACCAAAACACACTAATAATGCCGGTATCGTTCATGGTGGCATGTTGATGAGCATGGCGGACACCGTCTTGGGAAGTTCCGCCAGAGAAGCCTCAGGCGGACCGTCTGTGACCATTCGGATGACGACGGATTTTGCCGGTCCAGCTCGGGTCGGTGATTGGCTGGTTGGTACTGGCAACGTCTCCCGAACCACCCGCACACTGACATTCGTTGAAGCGGAATTGCGCGTTAAGCACCGCCTGGTTATGACTGCGAGTGGCGTTTTCCGTCGGATCGAGCGCCGCAACAGCTAATATTTTACCCAATTTGAATACAAAATCTGTTGCGACAATCGCAAACCCTGCCAACATGATGAATTGCTGATTAAGAAATTTACCAAATATTGGAGCATCAACTATGGCACTTGTTGAAGGTACTAAGAATCCGGATCCGTTGGTTGGGACCACAGGGGACGATTCCATTTATGGCTTCCAAGGTGACGATACGATTTCGGCGCTGGCCGGGGCCGACATTGTCTATGGCAATCAAGGTGAAGACCTGATGTATGGCGGCGATGGCAACGATTGGATCTATGGCGGACAGCAGAGCGATCTGATCTACGGTGATACCGGCGAAGATGTCCTTTATGGCAATATGGATGTCGATACAATATATGGCGGCGCCGATGCGGATATCATCTACGGTAATCAAAAAGACGATTTGCTGTTTGGCGAAAGCGGAAATGATACCGTCTATGGTGGCCAGAGCGATGACGACATCGATGGTGGCATCGGCAATGACGTGCTGTACGGTAATATGGGAAGCGACCAAATCGATGGCGGCAGCGGGACAGGCGCTGATTTGATATACGGAAATCAGGGTACCGACATGTTATCCGGCGGCGACGGCGCGGACACGATATTTGGTGGACAAGGTGTTGATACGATAGATGGTGGCGCCGGCGACGATTACATTTACGGTAACAATGGCGGCGATGTTCTGACCGGCGGCAGCGGCAATGACATGTTCATATTCGGACAGGGTGGCGGCCCCGACGAAGTAACCGACTATGGCGATGGCAATGACAGTATTGTCCTTGTTGGACTGACCGCCAGTGATGTGGTCGTCAGCGATGTCGCTGACGGAATTCTTATTTCCGCTGGCGAAGACGGCAATATCTTGCTGAAAGATTTGGCAGCTGGATCATTCCTGATTGGCGATATTGTCTTTGCGTAAGTGGAATTTAACTCAAATATCTATGCGGCTAAGCCTGGCGACGGCGTTGCGTAGACCGGCTTCATCGACATTTGCAAAGGCGATCCTGAGATAAGATTCTTGATCCGGACCAAAAAAACTGCCGGGTAAACACAGAATATTGCTTTGGCTGACTAATTGCTGCGCGACCTCCATCGAGGTCTTGTCAGCAAACGGGTGCGATAGGAAGGCAAAAAATGCCCCGCGCGATGCCAGTTTAAAGGCTGAGGTTTGCTCGGAAAAACTATTGTCCAAAGAATGCAATAATCGCAGCAAATCGTGGCGCTTGTCGTTTCGCCAGGTTTGCAGTTGCTGCAAACCAAACAACGCCGCAGCCTGACCGACATGCGAAGTACAAATATTAAGTGTATCGGCAATTTTTCCAACCGCGTCAATCAACGCTTCGCCGGCGGTAATTGCGCCGACCCGGTAACCGGCCAAACTGTAGGCTTTCGAGAAACTGTATAAGTGGATCAAATGGTCTGGCCAATTCTTGTCCTCGAAAAGTCTATGTGACGATGTCTCTACTTCTCGAAAATCCTTGTAGGTTTCGTCAAGAATCAAAGCGATCCCGCGTTGTTGCGCAAGATCTGCAAAATCATGGATAATTTCCTCTGGATATTCGGTTCCTGTCGGATTATTCGGAGTGACCAATAATATCGCCCGTGTCTTTGGGCCAATAAGCGATTTGGCTTCGTCTAAATCCGGCAACATGCCATCGGCTGTCGGCCGTGTTGCTAATAACCTCGGCGTTATCCCAGTCATCGTCAACCACATATCGTGATTGAAATAGAATGGGGTCGGCAATATGATTTCGTCGCCAGGACCGGCCAGTGCCATCGTCGCCAAACAGTATGCATTATTACAGCCAGGCGTTATGGCGATATTGCCGCCCGAAATTTGCCCATTATATTCTCGCTTCAGACTGGCAGCATAACATTCTCGTAGCGATGCCAGACCAAGTATGTCGGTATAAAAAGCGCTCTCGGTTTGGTGGACGAACGCCGCTAAATGATCCATTAAGCCGTCCGGCGGTGGATAGTTTGGAACCGCCTGGGCAAGATCAATCAAAGGATATTCAGCCGAACTAATGGCGGAACTTACCCACGCCTTGGCCTCCGCTATCGGCGGCGAGCTGACTTTTTCAACAGCGCTATTCAACGAATATGATCGCATCCCAGTTTTCCTTTGGAGGACGGCAAAGTAAATATTCCGTCTAAGCTTATGCCGATAATTGCGCAAGTGATTAGTATAATTATATACTAGGCGAATTATCCGTGCTGAAATCAAGAACAACGGGCGGTCGTCGGCGAATGCACCCTGGTATCAATGCCAAGTATTCGACGTCGGCTAAATTTGTTAACTTATTGGAATTAATTCATTGAAAATTGTTTTATGGGGGCATTTAACATGGCAGGTAATCAATCAATCCACGGTTTTCGGATATTGCTGGAATCGTTAAGCACAACAATGGCGGAAGAATATGGTGAAGAAACCGTCTTATCCATGCTGGTCGCAACGGCGTCCGCAGTCGGCCGTTCAGGAAATCTTCCTGTTGAATTGGTGAACAATATATATCGCCAACAGGTCGACACCTACGAAGAATCCGCGATCAGTAAATGCGGTGGATTTCCAAATGATGCGCTCGTGATCGGACGCCGTTCCGTCAACTGATAAAAAAGTAAAAAACAACCGATCAGAAGACAGATTAGGGCGCAACATTCTGGCTTGCGCAAGTTCATAAAAACACTTAGTAACGCTTGCGGCTCAAAGTCGTATCGGGCCTAGTGTTCTTGACTAGTCGTTGGGGCCGTTGATCGGGGAGTAGCGCAGCCTGGTAGCGCATCTGCTTTGGGAGCAGAGGGTCGCAAGTTCGAATCTTGTCTCCCCGACCACTTTTTCTACACCAGTTTAATTATGAATTCGGCAATAGGCAGGCGCATAAGTGACCGGTGGATCAAGTTTGACAATCCGTGCATATGCGGCAACTTTACTGGGTGTATTCGGTCATGCCACCAGTGAGTTTTTCGCCGTGCTATCCGGCATCGGCGGTCCAGAAGTATCGGTGTGGCGTTATTTGATTGGCAGTCTAAGTTTGTTTTTGGTGGCGCTAGCGTTGCCGTCAACCCGGAATTTGTGGCGTCCGCTCAAGGAACAACCCGTTAAGATTATATCCTTGGCGGTATTCGGCATGGCATTAGGTCAATTGTTGTTCCATTGGTCGTTGGATTTTGCCTCTGTTATTCAAGTGGCAACTGTCATCACGACCATGCCGATCATGACCGTGATGGCAGATGCGTTGATCAATCGTAACCGTATAACGGTACCAAAATTAATCAGCGGCATAGGCGCCCTGGGTGGTGTTATCTTCCTGTTGACCGACGGTTATTTGGCGCAGCTTGAGCTCGGTAGCGACGATTTGAACGGGATTTTCATGGCAATCGCATGTTCTGTAATAGGCGGTTTCTATGTCGTTCTTGTTAAGCCGGTGATCGTCGAATATGGCGCGATCCGTATTACCGCCCTGACTTTTATTTTAGGCACTGTTGCCCTCTGGCTCACCGTCGGAAGCGCATGGAATATTTGGGTCAACCCGCTCACGCTGTTTGATCGTGAGCCTGTTGCATATTATTCGATCCTGACGCTCGGAATTTGGAACACCTGCGTTGGGTTCATCCTTTGGCTGTGGGGACTGTCGGCCGCACCGGATACGGCGCGAGCAAGCTATTTGTTTTTCCTCAAACCTGTCATCGCCGCCGTCTGTGCTTTGGTGTTCCTTGGAAGTAATATTACCTGGATCCAGACTTTAGCGATTGCGGTCATTTGCGGATGCGTGCTGGCGGAAGTATTGTACGGGCAATTTCGGGATTCTAAATAACAACACAGGTTTCCGACAGGAACCGCCGTACCCTTCAATGCCTAGGTAAATTCGCATAATGCCGCACCTAGCGTGCCGTGCATATTGCCGCGCCGATCTCATAATCAAAAAACAATACTGGGCGCTTTAATGATTGCGAAGATTATTACCGGTAAAACCTTGATCGATCCGTGACTTCGCAAAAATAGTCGGTTATATTCCAGCGCTAGATTATTGACTTTGTTGGGGTTCTATTCGTGCGTAATGCAATAATTTTCCAACCGGCTAAATCGACGATGCAGTCCGGCCACGGCAATTCGAAAAAATGGGTGTTGGAATTCGAACAGTCATCACCACGTCACGTCGAACCGTTGATGGGTTGGACCGGCTCCGAAGATACCAACCAGCAGCTACGAATGCGCTTTGAAACAGAAGAAGAAGCCGTAGCTTACTGCGAACGCAATGACATTTCATATCTGGTCAAATTGCCGCGCCAACGTAAGTTTCGGGTAAAAACATACGCGGATAATTTTGCCCCGACTTCGGTTAGAGGTCCCGGCACCGATCCGCTTCCGCGCCCTTAACCCTGCCGGGCGGCGTATCGGAATTGCACTGATGAACAATTTGTCGAAACAATACAAATGTCCGCACATGGCCCCTTAGCTCAGCTGGATAGAGCGCGAGATTTCTAATCTTGAGGTCGCAGGTTCAAGTCCTGCAGGGGTCGCCAATTTTCTTTGGTCGATAGGGAAACCTGACCAGACGCCGCTCCGCTTCCCATGGAAACTTTCCAGTCGTTGTTCCCTAAGTAACTGCATCGCGTCCGGGCCAAAATTTTCGCCGATGATTTCCATATTGTCACCCACGCGTTTCATTCCGCACAAAATACGTAGTTATAAATCAATTGTTAAGTAACTGCAGATAAATTCATATTAGATTTTTTGCAAATACAAAGCATGTCACAGAGGTTTTTCACGATGAGCAACCAAGTACAAGACACTGTGCAGGCACGGGGCAACGGTTCTGCCAAAACGCCGGTCACATCAGCGCAATGGTCAACGGAATATTACAATGAACTGATCGAGTTTTCAGCCGATGCGATGATCGCTTTCGATGACCAGGGCGGCGTGGAACTTTTCAACCAGGCCGCGGAAAAGCTGTTCGATTATTCGAAAGAGGAGGCCGCCGAACTGAACTTCGAGAAGCTGGTGCCCGACGTCCCGAAACTCATACAGGACAAAAATGCGGCGGACCATCCCGAAGCCGATGCCACCGGTGATCGGGCCAGTTGGCGAGAGATCAATGGGCTGCACAGGGATGGCACGTTGATCCCTCTCGAAATCGGTATCAGAGAGTTTCATGTGCAGGGGCGGCGCATATTGACCGCCATCATGCGTGATCTGACGGTGATCAAGCAGATCAAGGCGGAGATCGAGCGCAAGGCGCAAGAAGTTGAAGAGCTCTCCACCCCTGCCATCGCCGTATGGCAGGGCGTGCTGGTGTTGCCACTGATTGGCACGCTAGACAGCCGGCGCATGCAAAACTGCACCGAAAGAACGCTACAACGTCTAAGCAAAGAAAATGCCCGGGTCATTATCATCGATATTACAGGTGTTCCGGTAATGGACACTATGGTCGCGAACCACCTGATTTCGATGGCGTCTTCCATCGTGCTGATGGGGGGCAAATGCATTCTGACCGGCATCTCCCCCGCCACAGCTGTCGCGATCGTCAATCTCGGACTGGATCTTTCAACCTTGGAAACTCGCAGCACACTGCAAGAAGGCCTAAAGCTCGCCATAGAATTGGTTGACGGCATATCGCGAGCCGCATGATGTCCGAGATACCCGTACTCAGGATCGGAGACCTTCTTCTGGTCTCGATCCAGCAGGAGCTGAACGACCGGGTCGCGACGGCGCTGCAGGAACTTATCCTGCAGTGCATCCAGGAACACGATGCGAACGCCTTATTGATAGACATATCTAGCCTGGAGCTAGTCGATTCCTACATCGGCCGCGTGCTCACCGAGACCGCCTGTATGGCAAAGTTGATGAACACCGAGGTGAGCCTGGTCGGCATGCAGCCGGTGGTGGCGATTACGATGATCGAAATGGGGCTGGGCCTGCCTGACATCAATACCTGTCAAACCCTGGAATTGGGTCTCGAATCGCTGGGGTACCGGTTAGAAAGGACGACGCCGGAAGCGCCGCCAAACGGCCATGATAATATTCTACAATCGCAGGATCAATTGGATGCAGCTGATTGAAATAAGGGGCGAGGACGACATCGTTCGCGCACGCAGCGTCGCCCGCGAGGTTGCGGCCGATCTGGCGTTCTCGATGATCGACAAGACCCGGGTCGCCACGGCAGTCAGCGAACTGGCCCGCAACACCTTGGTTCATGGCGGCGGCGGCGAAATGCAAGTCGTCCCAGTCAATGGCGATGACAGGTGCGGCGTGCGTTGCATCTTCACCGATCAGGGCCCGGGCATCCCGGATATCGAACGGGCGATGGGCGAAGGCTACAGCACTGCCAATAGCCTGGGCCAGGGGTTGCCCGGCGCCCGGCGGTTAAGCGACGACTTCCAGATCGAATCGGTGATCGGCGAAGGCACACGGGTAGAAATCGTAAAATGGTTGGCGTCGTAATACCCGTACGCACCGATGGAGACGTCGGCCATGTCCGCCGCGAAGTTCGGCGGATTGCGCTTGGCACGGGATTGAACGACCAAGCGGTGGCGGAAGCTGCGACAGCGGCGACGGAACTAGCCACGAACTTGGTGCGTCACCGAACCGTCGACGGAGAAATTACAGTTTCCGATTGTAACAGCGACATCACCGTCGGAATTGAAATTTCGTCCAGAGACAGAGGTCCGGGTATTGCCGATCTGCAGGCCGCGCTGAACGATCACTGGTCAAGCCAAGGGTCAACCGGTTGCGGGCTCGGCGCCGTTCGGCGGTTGATGGACGAATTCGAAATCCGCTCTTGCGTCGCGAATGGCCAAACCGGAGACGAGACCTTGGACGTCGGAACCTCCATTACGGTTAGAAAATGGACGCGCCGCGATTGCACAACGGCACGCTTTGTATACAGCGCCAATTCCCGCCCTTACATTGGGGAAAAATCCAACGGTGATGGTTATTTCGTTTACGAAGATCAAGCCGGCCTATTGGTCGCGGTCGCAGATGGCTTGGGCCACGGTCCCGAGGCAGCGCGGGCCAGCGATGCCGCGATGGAGCACATTCGGGCAAACCGGAAAAAAATCCTGAGGACCTTATCCGCGACCTTCACCAGGTTCTGCGCGGCACCCGAGGCGCCGCCGCCACCCTGGTGTGGGTGTCCGTCCCTGAACGCCGCCTGATCCACGTCGGGGTCGGTAACGTTGCGGCCCGCGTATACCCAGTCGGCGGTTCGCAACTGATGACCCGACCAGGCGTATTGGGCATGGGGTCCTTGCCCAAACTTCGTGTGAACGAAAGTGTTTGGCCCGAAGGCGGCACCCTATTGATCTACACCGATGGCATCACGGGCCAGTGGGATCTGCGTGAGCAGTCTCCCGATGACGTCGAGAGCCCCACTTCGATCGGCCATTACTTGATGCGCAATTTCGCCAAAAGCAATGACGACGCCACAGTTGTCGTCGCGACGGAGACGTTATGATGCCGGATCAATCCGCCAAAATCGCCGCACTGGAAGCCGAACTCGCGGAGACCTACCGCAGTGTCACTGAGTTGACGAACGAGCTGACTATCGCCAACGAGGGGCTAGAGCGTTTGAGCCTGTACGATGACTTGACCGGCTTGGCCAATCGAACTCTCTACCAGGACCGTTTCGAGCTGGCCCGCGAGGCGGCGTATCGCAAAAAGCAACCGCTTCTCATCTTGCTGATGGATCTAAACCGGTTCAAGGAGATTAATGACACCTTAGGACATGAAGCCGGTGACAAGGTGCTGCAAACCGTCGCGAAACGTATCAAACAACGCCTACGAAGCTCGGACACTGTTGCGCGCATGGGCGGCGACGAATTTGCCTTTGTCCTACCGTTGGAAAGTCGAATACCAAACGCTTCGAGAGTTGCCCAGGAGCTTGTTGAAGTTGTCCAGCTACCAATCCAATTTGGAGAACAGTTAGTCGATGTGGGAGCCAGTATAGGGGTGGCGCAGTATCCCGATGACGGTGACGATCTCGTCACTTTGCTCGGCAAGGCCGACCGGGCAATGTACCAGGCCAAGCGACGAGGCGGTGGCTTTCGCTTCCATGACGACACACAAGATGGTGTTATTCCACAAAGACCGCATTTCTTCGCGAGCGATCTGAGAAATGCGGTCAAGCAAGATCAGTTGGAGTTTTATTATCAACCAAAGATTGACATGAATACATTGAATGTCAGCGGCCTTGAGGCGCTGGTTCGCTGGCGCCATCCTGAAAAAGGCTTAATCATGCCGGACGATTTCATTCCGCTGGCCGAGAGTAGTTCGTTGATCATGCCGTTTACCAGAAAAACTGTAGCCATGGCGGTTCGGCAGATCATGTTATGGCAGGCCAGCGGAATAAAGCACGCGGTCGCCGTCAACTTGTCACCGCGAAGTCTGCATGACCCGGCGCTCGTGGACGATATTATCGAATTTTTAAGCGAATGGCGCCAATTGTCAGAGTATTTGGTGTTCGAAGTGACCGAGACTGCGTTAATGGCCGACCCAGAGGCCTCGGTACGGGCGTTGAATCAGCTGGCGGCGCTGGGCGTGGCAATTTCGATCGATGATTTCGGCACCGGCTATTCCTCGCTTGCCTACCTGAGCGATCTGCCCTTGCAGGAAATGAAGATCGACCGGTCTTTTGTCGCCAAAATGTATATTCACAAAGAGGATCTGGCCATTGTCCGTTCAATGATCGATCTTGCTCACAAACTGGATTTGACAGTTGTGGCGGAAGGGATTGAAAGCCATGAAGATTGGGCAACTTTGGCCGATCTCGGCTGCAATCATGCGCAAGGTTATTATATCTCGAAACCGGTTCCCGCCAAGGATCTCGAGGCATGGAACCATAGCTGGAATGCCCGCTGTAACCTTGCTGGAAACAAAACACCGTCGGCTGTCGTGGCCTGACGGCGCCTACCCACGTGTCCGGTACAATCTGTTACCTATCGATCAAGTCGGGCCCAAGGTTCATCCCTGATTAGAACGCGGATGTTGATCTCGATACCTAATACCAACCCTACTCCGTCGAGTTTTGCGATTTAGCCATTTTGTCAGAATTATCTGCTGATTTAGCGACCATATCATTTGGTATTTTGTTTTGCCCGACCAAACGACGACCAGGTTGCGGTTGATTATAGCAATCAACCGCGCCAACACTTTTGTAGCAATATAACGGTTCGTAGGCGATGGCCGTCGGTTTTTCATGCCGGCAAAAATTCTTACCTTCGACATAACGCGACCAGTCGCAGTCGCCACCAGTCATATTTTCGCCAATGACTTCCATATTGTCGCCCACGCGAACGCATCCGCTCGTCGCGAACAAACAGGCTGATACAAAAATCAAACTTACAATACGAAACATATCATTAACCCAATCACAACGATTGTAGTCTTGTGCAAACCGAAATATAACACGCCGAAGCTCCATTGGCTGTTATCTGGACTGTAAAAAGGTTTGCAATATCGAGGCCACAATCGTTGGTAAGGTTGGAATTTCATGAATAAACAAGTCGACATAAATGTAGCGTCCGAACGACCGGTCGATTCTAAAACCGGTATGACCTATTCGCCGATGGTAAGCCGGACAGGTGGCGAAGGCTCACAAGCCTGGAACGTCCATGGCAAAGCGATGCGATTAGCCGAAGAGGGAAAGGACATAATCTTTCTCAGCATTGGTGATCCGGATTTTGACACACCATCTGAAATCATTGAAACCGCCGTTCATGCATTACGCAACGGGCGCACGCATTATACCGATTTTGCCGGCATGCCGGAGCTGCGGGCGGCCATTGCCACACGCCATAACCAACTTACCGGTCTAAAAATGGTCGCCGATCAAGTAGTCGTGTTGTCTGGCGGGCAGGCGGCATTATTTGCCGCCGCCATGTGCGTGGCAGGCCCTGGCGATGAATTCATTGTGCCGGAGCCGATGTATTCGACGTATATGGGCGTCGTTGGGGCTACCGGCGCCGAATTGGTGCCGTTGCCGCTGAAACGGGAAGACAACTTTCATCTTAATGTTGACGATCTAAAGGCTGTAATCACGCCTAAAACCCGGGCTATTCTTCTCAATTTTCCTCACAATCCGACCGGTGCAATGCTAACGCGGTCCGAAATCGACGATTTGGCGATAGTTTGCCGGGAACATGATCTTTGGGTTTTGTCTGATGAGGTTTATGCCAGTCTGACTTATGGTCAAGAATTCTTATCGCCATCTATTGGTGAAGGCATGGCGGAACGCACAGCGGTGATTTCCAGCTTGTCGAAATCGCACGCAATGCCGGGTTGGCGACTGGGCTGGATTGTCGCGCCCCCAGGCGATATGTCGACCCATATCATGCATATTGTCCAATGCATGTTGTTCGGCACGCCCCCGTTTGTGATGGATGCGGCTTTGGTGGCGGTCTCGAAAGATTTTGCGGAAGTCGACGAGATGTTAGCTGCCTACCGGGAACGGCGCGAGCTGGTGGTCAATCGCATCGCCCAAATGCAGAAAATATCCTGCGTTGAACCGGAGGGCGGCATGTTCGTGATGTTGGACATTCGCGAAAGCGGTTTGGGGGCCGATGGTTTTGCCAACCGCCTTGTAGAGACCGAAGGCGTCACAATGATCCCCGGTACTGGATTTGGTGAAAGTGGCGAAGGTCACTTGCGGATGTCTTTAACGGCATCGAAGGAAGTTTTGTCGGAAGCAATGGATCGGATCGAACGATTTGTTGTCGGCCTGAATAGCCAAGCATGAATTAAGTATTGGTTTTACCGCCAATACTATGTCTGTCGACGGCAACTGACTTGATCATTGCAAACAACGAGACGCCAATTTCCAATCCGAGTTCCCGAACCGAACGCTTGGTAACGCTGGCCCATAGTTTATCTTTGCCGACCTGTAATAAAACGTCAGCGCGGGCTTTGTCACTTTCAGCAATCTCAATGATCTGGCCTTCGAGGATATTTAACACACTTGTTTGCGTTGGTTTCGTCAGCGACAAGGTAATATCTCGGGCCCGAATACGAATGCGGATTTCGCGGCCTTCAGGCAAATCTTGGAATGGGACTACAATGGCGCCGCCGGAAAATTCCAGTCGGGTCAATTGATCGCGGCGGTCATGTGCGCCAACTTTGCAGGTAAGCGCTGCACCGGCATCGAAACGACCGGTGAGGGGACGTAGGTCCAGCCGACTTAGAACCTCTTCGACTGCGCCTGTGGCCATCACCCGGCCATCGTCAATGACAACCACCTGATCGGCCAAACGGATGATCTCGTCTATTTGATGGGTGACGTAGATGATCGGGATATTTAGCTGTTGGCGAACATTTTCCAGGTACGGCATGATTTCACGGCGATGGGCGCCATCCAAACTGGCCAGCGGTTCGTCTAGCAACAATAGTCGTGGACTGGTTAACAATGCCCGGCCAATGGCTACGCGCTGGCTTTCACCTCCGGACAAATTACGCGTTCGCCGTTGCCTCAAATGATCTAGTTTCAATAATGAAACCACATCATCAAAAACTATTTTTCGCTTCTCTGACGGCAGCAAGTTGTAACCATAACGCAGGTTGCTTTCAACATTTAGATGCGGGAATAACTTGGCATCTTGAAAAACGTAACCAAAGCGGCGCTGGTCCGGCGGCACATTTACCTTTTTGGTGGCGTCAAAAATCACCTCGCCATCGATCTCGATATGACCGGATTGCGGCTTTATTAGACCAGCAAGAACATTGATTACCGTCGTCTTGCCGGCACCGGACCGCCCAAACAAACTGGTAACCCCCGAAGGGGCTTGAAAAGTCACGTCAAGTGCCGGCGCGCCTTGACTTTGATGTTTGATATGAACATCCAACATTGCCTATGACCCCATTTGGCGACGTAAACGTCGGGCCCAGAATTCGGATCCGGCAAGCGCTGCTAAGGCCAGGATAATGGCGATAATAGATAACCGAACGGCAGCAGCTTCCCCATCCGGTGTCTGCAACACCGAATAGATAGCCAGTGGCAGCGTATTGGTTTCCCCCGGTACATTCGCGGCGAAGGTTATCGTGGCGCCGAACTCTCCTAAGCAGCGCGCCAGTCCTAATATCGTCCCGCTTATTATGCCCGGCAGTATGAGCGGCACAGTAATCGTGACAAATACGCGGAGCGGCGACGCACCGAGGGTGCGGGCGGCAACTTCCAAACGTCGGTCAACGCTTTCCAGCGACAAACGGATCGCCCGGACAATTAACGGAAAACTCATCACGGCTGCCGCAACCATTGCGCCTCGCCAAGAGAACACAAAACTTAAATCGAAGGTGTCATAAAGCCAGCGACCGACCACCCCGCGACGACCCAGGATTTCTAGGAGTAGATAACCGACCACGACCGGCGGCAACACCAGCGGTAGATGAACAAACCCGTCAAACAGAATTTTGCCCGGAAATTCCCGGCGCGCTAAAATCCAAGCCGTCAATAGCGCCAATGGCAGGCTAATTCCAACCGCCCAAATCGACACTTTCAAAGATAACAGCAATGCTTGGATTTCAACGTCACCTAGCATGATCATTCCGCTGCGCTAAGAGGAAGAAAACCATACAAGCGGATCAATTTGCGTTGTGGGGTAGCCTGCAGAAAAGCGACAAACTGCGCTGCCACAAGTGTCGCACCGTCCTTTAACACAGCGATAGAGTAGCGGATGGGAGTATGTAATCGCTTGTCAATTTCCACATAGACTTCAAGATCGTCGGCAACTCGCATATCCGTCGCGTAAACGATCCCTGGTGAGTTGGTTCGTTGAATTAGGCTGACAGCAGCACGGGCGGAACTAGCGTAGGCGAGTTGCCCTTTTAAAAGGCCCCATAAATTGGCGGTGATTAAAGCTTGCTTGGCATAATGCCCAGCCGGCACGTGGTTCGGATTGCCGATGATCAGTTTGTTGCCACCCAACCGTTCGAGCAAATGTGAATCAAATTGCACCTCCGGTCTTTTTGATGCGGGCCCAGCAAGCACAAGTCGATTGGAAAAAATATCCCGTCGGGATTTTTTTACGAGCAATTTCTTGTTGGCCAAATAATCCATCCAAGTTTGATTGGCAGATAGAAAAACGTTTGCAGGCGCGCCGGCTTCGATCTGTCGCGCCAGTGTGGAACTGGAGGCAAAAATTAACTTTATCTCCGGTGCATTTGGATTATCGGCGGTATAGGCATTTTTCGCGGCGATTAGGAATTCTGTCGTGCTGGAGGCAGCGAGGATATTTAAACGTTCCGCCTGCGCGCTTGACGAAAAAGCGTCAAACAAAATTACCGCGCCAATAAACAATCGCCTAAACATTTTTTCCGTAGAGTTCTTCAGGCGACACTTGTACGTCGGCAATGACTTCGGTTTTTTCGTCACGATAGGCACGGAAAAAGCAATTGTGCCGTCCGGTATGACAAGCGACACCTTTTTGATCGACCTGCAACAAGATGGTGTCGCCATCGCAATCGAAGCGAAAATCCACTAACTTCTGGGTTTGGCCTGAACTTTCACCTTTCCGCCACAAAGCTTGGCGGGAGCGCGAATAATAGCAGACCTGATTTTCTTGTATCGTGATGCGTACGGCATCTTCGTTCATCCAGGCTACCATCAACACTTCGCCAGTATCGTGCTGCTGCGCAACAACCGGAATTAAACCAGCGTCGTCAAAAACAAGTTCTGTAATAATCTTATCAAAATTCATATTGCTTTCGCCATTGCGTCAAAGCCGACTGACAAGTCAGCGATCAAATCTTCGGGATCTTCCAAGCCAGCGTGGAAGCGGATAGTAGGACCTTCCGAAGGCCAGGGACGTGCAACCCGCATGGAATTTGGTTTCGTAATTAAGACCAGACTTTCGTATCCGCCCCAAGATGCACCCAGACCAAACAAGGAAAGTTGATCGATGAAGGCATCCAATCCGGCTGTCGATACCGGTTTTAAAGAAACCCCAAACAATCCACTGGCACCGCGAAAATCGCGCTTCCAAAGGCGATGGCCCGGATCGTCTGGCATTGCCGGATGCATAATGCAGTCCACTTCCTCTCTCTCCTGCAACCATTCGGCCAACTTCAAACCGTTTTCCCAGTGGCGTGGCAAGCGCACGCCCAAAGTGCGAAGCCCGCGTTGGGCCAAATATATATCGTCCGGTCCAGCGGTTTGTCCAAGATCAGCCGTCGCTTCCGCGATTGCAGGCCAGACCTCTTCCCGTGCCGTGACGGTCCCGATCATCACGTCGGAATGGCCGACGATATATTTTGTACCGGCTTGAATGGAAACGTCGACGCCATGCTCAAATGGTTTGAAATAAAGCGGCGAAGCCCAAGTATTGTCCATGACCATCACACAATTATTTTCATGCGCGACGGCAGCGATAGCAGGAATGTCTTGCATTTCAAAGGTAAGAGAACCAGGTGCCTCCGCGAACACGACCTTTGTGTTGGGACGAATGAGCGCCCGCAAGTCGGCTGGATCAATCATCGGGTCGTAATAGGTTGTCTCAACCCCGAAGCGCGCCAATAGTTGATTGCAGATACGTCGCGTCGGGCCATAAGTGCAGTCGACAACAAGGATATGATCTCCTGTTGCAACAAAGGCCAGGAGTACGGCAGAAATCGCCCCAACCCCGGAGGAATAAATTTTACAGCGGTCGCCGCCTTCGATAGCCATCACTGCGTCCTCGAGCGCAAAATGTGTCGGCGTGCCGGAGCGGCCATAGGCAATCACGCGATCGCCTTTGAGGCGGGCAGCCCCTTTTTCACGTTGTTCTTGAACAGTCTCGGAAATAATCGTTGAGGCATGATAGACAGGTGGATTGACCACGCCATGATTTTCTTGCGGACGGCGTCCTGCCGTTACAATTATTGTTGCTTCTTTCATTTACCTTCACATTCAGATTTTACATTTCTAACAGACGAATTTCGCCGCATCATGTCACTTTCACGATTGTGAAACCATACCTTCTGAGGACTTGAACATGATTTTCCCCACATGTTATGCCTGAATGAACATGTTCTTTCGCGAAAGGCGCAAGCTCTATGAAATTTCTTTTAGTGGTATTTTTATTGGTGAACGGCGAATGGGTGCGGGGTGACACCATGGAAGGATGGGGCTCGATCGAATATCCAAATAAACAGATTTGCCTGGAAAAGAAGGCTAAAGCTGAGAAATATCAAAAAGAACTGGCGGAAAAAAGTCCTCGTGCCTACAAAAAGAAATTCGCCTGCGAAGAAGTGAAATCAACAGACTAAAAGGGTTTTTCGCGATTTCGGCCTTCTCCATTAAGATTTAATTGAAGCACCAAATTGAAAAAGGTTTCTAAACCTATTTCTGCGTGTTGAGATTCCTGCAAATTCAGACTAGTATCTAAGCTGTTGCGTCGCAAAAGAACGACGGGCAAACAGGGATTGCGCTGATTTGAAGCGTCAAGTGGTAGTAAGCAACGGCAAAGTTGTAGCTGCAGCTTCTAATCGACAAGTGTGGTTGCTTGCACCGGGTTCAAGATGTCGCGATAAACGAATCTTAAAATAGTGCAGTCCGTAATGGGAGGAAGTACACGATGAAGTTATTGAAAACAATTGCTGCCGCTTCGGCCGCAGCCGGCATTCTTGTCGGTGGCGCGGTTGGTGCCTCAGCAGAATCAACATTGGAAATTGTTAAAAAACGCGGCATGCTGCGTTGCCAAGTTGGTAAACCAGCTGACGGTTTCTACAACTTGGATAAAGACGGCAATTGGTACGGCAGTGACGTAGCTGTATGTCAGGCTATTGCAGCAGCCGTTTTGGGCGATTCCAAGAAATTGGAAATCCAGTCGGTAACCACACAATCGCGTTTCACCGCGATGGCGAATGGTGAAAGCGACGTTCTGTCGCGGACTACCACGTGGACCCTGTTGCGTGATACGCAACTCGGTTTGGATTTCACTGCCGTCAATATGTATGACGGCCAGGGTTTCATGGTACCGAAAGATTCCGGCATCAAGAGCGCGATGGAATTGAAGGGTGCAACCGTCTGTGTTGTGACCGGTACGACCACCGAATTGAACCTGACAGACTTCAGCCGGTCCAACAAAATGGACATTCAACCGGTGACGTTTGAGGATGCCAACGTTCGTAACGAAACCTACCTAAAAGGCGGTTGCGATGCGATGACGAACGATAAATCCGGTCTGGCTTCCGGCCGTGCTGGCTTTGCCGATCAAGACGCACACGTCATTCTGCCTGAAACGATTTCCAAAGAACCCTTGGGTCCAGTTGTTCGTCAGAACGATTCTCAATGGATGGATATCGTCAAGTGGACGGTTTTCGCGATGGTTGCGGCGGAAGAATTAGGTATCAACAAAGCTAATGTTGATCAAATTCGCAGCAGCTCGAATAATCCTGAAGTCAAGCGGATGCTTGGTCTTGAAGGGAACTTGCATGAAGGTTTGGGCCTGGACAAAGACTGGGCATACAACATCATCAAACAAGTTGGTAACTTCGGCGAAGTTTACGAAGCTTACATGGGCGGCGGCAAACTCGGGATTGGCATCCCGCGTGCTGGTTCGGCCAATGATCTGTGGACCCGTGGCGGCCTGATGTACGCCCCACCGTTCCGTTGATTTAGAATTGAATGCCGCTCAATGAAAATTGAGCGGCATTTTTTCTTACTGTAATTTTTGCTTCTTCAAGAACGGTAACCGCCATGTCGACAGCAGAAGAACGTCAAGCTATTGGGGAAAGCGCTTCTGGCCCCATGGCGTTTCTATACAACGAACAATTTCGTTCGATTGCATATCAAATGTTCACTTTTTTACTGGTCGGTTGGCTAGCTTGGTATCTCTTCTCCAATACCGCGGCCAACATGGAAGCCCGTGGGATGAATTCCGGGTTTAGCTTTTTATGGCAATCCGCCGGCTTTGATACCGATTTCAAATTGATACCCTATGTTCCCGGCGACACATACGGGCGGATATTTTGGGTTGGGGTAACCAACACACTGTTCGTCTCCGTATTTTCGATCGTGTTCACAACGATCCTTGGTTTTGTTGTCGGCATCATGCGCCTGTCGAGCAACTGGTTGATTTCGAAACTGGCTTCTGCTTACGTCGAAGCATTGCGGAATACACCGCTCCTCATCCAAATCATCTTCTGGTATCTTGGTGTTTTCTCGCTACTACCGAGGCCAAAGCAAAGTGTCGATTTACTAGGAATTTCATTTTTAAACAATCGCGGCTTCTATGTCCCTTGGCCAGAGCCGGAAGGTTTATTTTGGATGACCTTAGTGGCCCTTCTTATCGGCTGCGTCGCGGCGTATTTTATGTCCCGCTGGGCACATAAACGTCAAAATGAAACAGGGCAGCAGTTTCCATCTTTTTGGGCCGGGCTAGGTTTGATCTTTGGATTACCCGCGATCATATTTCTTATTACCGGCATGCCGCTTGGTTGGGATATTCCGGAGCTAAAAGGATTCAACTTTAAAGGCGGCGGTAGGGTACCACCGGCCTTGATGACAATGTTTGTTGCGTTAACTATTTACCATTCAAGTTATATTGCTGAAATGGTGCGGGCCGGCATAGAATCCGTGAACCGCGGGCAAACAGAGGCGTCGAACTCACTGGGTTTAAGACCAAATAAAACCCTGCAACTGGTCATCATTCCCCAGGCGATGCGGGCGATTATCCCGCCACTGATAAGTGCTTGGATGAACGTGGTGAAAGACTCTTCTCTTGCAGTTGCCATCGGTTATCCCGAAATTGTTTCTTTGTTCATGCAAACTTCGCTTAACCAAAGCGGTTATGCGATTGAAATCGTGGCAATGACGATGTTGTTCTATATGACAATAAGTTTGTCAATCTCAGCTGCGATGAATTATTACAACAAACGCGTACAGATATTGGAGCGTTAGGATGACCGTAGAAGTAACAGATCCGACCGCCAAAGACGCGATGGCACCGCCTGTGTTCAAAGTCGGTGTTTTGGGCTGGGTGAGCGAAAATCTATTCAGCAACTGGTTCAATTCTTTCCTAACCTTAGTGGCTCTCTATGTCATTTGGCTGGCTGGTTACGGTTTTATCGAATGGGGCATCATAGATGCTACATTCAGCGGCGAGAACCGGCGCGCTTGTTACGACAACAATGTCGAAGGCGCCTGCTGGGCCGGCGTTTTTAACTCTGATAATCTCCGTAAAATATTCTATGGCGTTTATCCGGGCGACGACCTATGGCGCGTCAATGCCGGGCTCGGTTTGGCTATCTTATGGATGTTGCCAATATGGTTGCCCCGCGTACAAGGCAAAATTGGTATCGCAGCGTCGGCTATAGTTTTCTACCCGTTTCTGTCTAATTATTTTTTCCTTGGTGGCGACAAAGGCGTGTTCTGGCAAGTTATGATCAGTTTGGCGATTGTTTCAATCATCTGGAACAGCATCCATTCGATCATTGGTATGACCAGTGGCCGATCTTTAGGTGGCTTGATTTTACAGACATTCGGCATGAGCAATGCCAACATGTCAACGCAACGAAACGTCAAGCTCGGCATTTTTGTCGGTCTGACAATTGTCGCTTTTTTCATTCAGCTTGGTTGGTCATTGCCGGAAATAGGCTGGACGAAATGGGGCGGTTTGCACCTGACACTGGTGCTGTCGGGTATTGGCGTTGTCGTGGCTTTACCGGGCGGTATTATATTGGCACTAGGCCGACGTTCGACGATGCCGGTGGTGCGGGGCGTTAGCATCACCATCATTGAAGTGTTTCGTTCGGTACCCTTGATTACGGTACTATTCATGGCAACAACAATGTTCCCGCTGTTCATGCCGGAAGGTTTCGCGATCAACAAATTGGTGCAGGTTATTGTCGCATTTGGTTTGTTTTCCGCCTGTTATATGGCGGAAACGGTTCGTGCCGGATTGCAGGCAATCCCCAAAGGTCAATATGAAGGCGGACACGCAATTGGCCTGAGTTATTGGCAATCGATGAGTTTGATCATCATGCCGCAAGCACTGAAATATATGATTCCGAATATCGTCGGCAGTTTCATCGGCGCTTTCAAGGGCACAACCCTGGTCTATATCATTGGTTTGTTCGACGTATTGAACATGACCACACAGATCAGCGTGCAACCGGCATGGCGTGGGCTACATAAAGAACCCTTGGTATTCTTGGCATTTGTGTTCTTTATATTTTGTTACCTAATGTCCAAATATAGCCAGCATCTTGAATCTAAACTTGGTGGCGGTAAGACCTCCAACTAGAGAATATCCATGGAAATGGGCAGGAGTAAATAAGCATGTCTAGTACTGAAACAAATGAAGGCAATGGCCAGATAGCTTCCGCGGTGTCTGACGAGATCGCCATTCAGATCACCGATATGAACAAATGGTATGGCGATTTCCACGTTCTGCGGGATATTAATCTGACCGTCAGTAATCGGGAACGGATCGTTATTTGCGGGCCTTCAGGTTCCGGTAAATCGACGTTGATCCGTTGTATCAATCGCCTGGAAGAGCATCAACGTGGCGACATCATCGTCGAAGGCGTGACGATGGATAACAATCTAAAGAATATCGATCAGATCCGCTCTGAAGTTGGTATGGTCTTTCAATCCTTCAATTTGTTTCCACATTTGACGGTTCTGCAAAATTGCACTCTGGCTCCAATCTGGGTTCGCAAAATGCCGAAAGCGGATGCAGAAGAAATCGCCATGGAATATTTGACCAAGGTTAAAATTCCCGAACAAGCGGACAAATATCCAGGACAAATGTCCGGCGGGCAGCAGCAACGCGTAGCGATCGCCCGGGCCCTGTGCATGCAACCGCGTATCATGTTGTTTGATGAACCGACTTCCGCACTTGATCCTGAAATGATATCAGAAGTGCTGGATACGATGATTCAATTGGCTGAAACGGGCATGACGATGATCGTTGTGACGCACGAAATGGGCTTTGCCAACAAAGTCGCCGACCGGGTCATCTTCATGGATGAAGGGGTGATCGTTGAACAGAATACGCCGAACGAATTCTTCAACAATCCGCAAAGCGACCGGACGAAATTATTCTTAAGCCAAATTTTGGCACACTAGAAGAATATTATCCGAAATCAAAGACGCCGCGTCTGGAATAAAGACGCGGCGTTTTCATGTCAAAAGTCATCGAGGGCTGGAACTTGTCGCTGCCACGGCGTTGCCACTTCTTTACGGTCGTAGGGCTGATAACCAAAACGCTGATAAAGCGGCAAGGCGCTTGGGTGATCCAGTGTGCAGGTATTCACTGTTACAAGCGTCGGTTCATGGCGCCAAATTTCCTCCAGCGCTTGCGACAATAACCACGGCCCGAGCCGGCCTCCGATAAAGTCAGGTAGGATTCCGAAATAGGCCAAATCGATGGTTGGCATCTCCCGGCGGTCGAGTTCGAAAAACCCAGCTGGGCTGCCTTCGACATAAACCACGAATAAATCCACTGCCACATCGTCCAGCACCGCCTTCAACTCATCGTCGCTCAAACCTTTGCGGTCAGTCCAAAACCACTGTTTACCGACCGTGTCGTATAAATAGCGGTAAAACGAAACCGTCGGCTGGTTCGCACGTATCAAGGCATAATGTTTATATTTTGGTTCGATCTGCGGTAGGCTCGGACGGCGATCCATCGACAGATAAGTGATCACCACCGGGTCGTTGTCCTTCTGTTGTGCGAGTTCAAGTGGCACGCCATCCAAGCGCCGCGACATGACCGCCCGAGGTTCAATATTATAACCGCAACGTTGATAGAAACCGATGACACGTGAATTCGTGTCGCGCACCAATAATTCGACCTTCGGAACGCTGCGATCTTTCAACCATTTTTCCGCCGCTGCCGTCATCAATCGGCCATGACCTTGGCCCTGGATATCGGGCCGGCTGGCAAGATAATAGATCCAACCACGATGTCCATCATGTCCCATCATCACCGAGGCAACGACAGTGTCATTATCATCAAGTCCAACCAATACGTCACCATGGCCGCTTTCGCGGCAGAAATTGATATCCTTTTTAGGATCGTTCAACGGATTAACTAATAAGTCGCAGTCTCGCCATAGCTGCACCACAGCACCGAGGTCCGCATCTTCATACGTTCTTATTTTCATATCGATAAACCCAATTTAGATCATGATGTTTAGATTATTGGGGTGTCCGCACGACCGCCCCATTCGGTCCAACTGCCATCATAAAGGGCCAACCCTTCATGCTCCACCAGATGAAGGCCAAGCAATAATAAAGCTGCCGATATGCCGGATCCACAAGTTGTCACAACTGGGCGATCATAACCGAAGCCAGTCGCGGCAAAGACACCTTGCAAGTCGCCTTTGGGCTTCATTGTTCCGTCGTCGTTCAATAGCATCTGCATTGGAATATTGAGCGATCCCGGCATCTTACCGCCACGCAAGCCTTCGCGTGGCTCCGGATCCGTGCCATGAAATCGTCCGGATGAGCGGGCATCGATAATTTGCTCCGCTCCACTACGGCTATGGATCAGATCGAGCATGTGATCAACATCACGAACCATGTCTTCAGCCAATACCGCATCATAGGTGGCGGATGTAACATTGGCTGATCCTGATTCTACCGGGTTATTATCGTCTTGCCATTTAGCAATGCCGCCATCCAAAACGGATACATTTTCATGACCGAAGGCGCGAAACATCCACCAGGCGCGACTGGCCGCCATCATGCCGCCGCCATCATAACAGACGACATGATCGACGTTTGTTATGCCTAGTTTGCCGACATCCGTCGCAAAATGAGCGGCTGTTGGAAACATATGAGGGAGCGGGTTAGCAGTGTCCGCGATGGCATCGATGTCAAAAAACTGCGCGCCGGGAATATGCGCTTCGGTATATTCGGATGCGGGATTACGCTGTTGCGCCGGCATATACCAGCTGGCGTCGACGACTTTGACTTCTGACTTTTCTATGTTCTTGGCCAGCCATTTTGCATTGACCAGAGCGTCTTTGTTTTTGAAAGCCATTCGATAAATCCCTACAATTCACTACCAATCGTCAATCCGAAAATTCGATCGAGACCCGACGGTTTTGTTTACCTTTTTTTTCGATTTTGCGCACCCGGACGGACCCGATTTCTCCGGTGTTACGAACATGCGTGCCACCACACGGCTGTAGGTCGCAATCGTCCAACCGAATTAGACGCACTTTGCCAAGGCCCATTGGCGGTTTCACCGACATGGTCTTTACCAAGTCCGGGTTCGCGGATAATTCTTCGTCGCTGATCCAGTCGTAAGTAACATCCAAATTCCTAACAATCAGGCTATTTAGCTTTTCGGTAATCTCTTCTTTTGTCGTTGACATCTCCGGCAGGTCAAAATCCAGCCGTCCTTTTCCGTCACCAATTTGACCACCGGTCACAGGGTAAGGTAGGACCGCAGACAACAGGTGCAAACAGGTATGAATTCGCATCAGACGATGACGGCGATCCCAATCGATGACGGCAGTGACTTTGTCGCCGATCGCCGGCGGCTCTTGTCCCTCCGCAGGGACATGGACAACTTCATTGGCGCTGTCACCTTTCACGGCAGTAACGATCGAAATCTGGCGGCCATCACCAAGACGCAAATTACCGCTATCACCCGGTTGCCCACCACCGGTTGGATAAAATACTGTCCGGTCCAAGATGACGCCGCCGAGGTCGTTTATTGCCACGACTTTCGCTTCGCAATTCCGTGCATAAGGATCGTCAGTGAAGATTGTTTCTGTATTCATTCGATCACCCGCTAGTTAACGGGCGTCACTATCGCAGACCTCAACGATCCAGCCAAGCGGGAACCGGCAGGTCCAACCCTTTTAAAAATTCCGGGTTGAACATCCGACTTTTGTAACGATCGGAACCGTCGCATAGGACCGTGACAATGACATGGCCGGGGCCCATTTCTTTTGCCATCCGAATGGCACCTGCAACATTGACGCCGCTGGATAGCCCCAGCGATAAACCTTCATACTGCAAAAGATCGAAAGCGACCTGTACAGCCTCCGCGTCCGGAACAAAAAACGGCAAATCGACTTTTAATTCTTCAATATTGGCGGTGATCCGGCCTTGTCCAATGCCTTCGGTTATAGAGCTTCCTTCGGCCTTCAATTCACCATGAGCGTAATAGTTGAATAGCGCCGCACCTGGTGGATCAGCCAAACCGATTTTGATCTCCGGCTTGCGTTCCGTTAGCGCCATCGCCACACCAGCGAGGGTACCACCAGAACCGATGGCGCAAATGAAACCGTCTATCTTGCCGTCGGTCTGCGCAAATATCTCCGGTCCTGTGGTTTCATAATGGCCTTGGCGATTGGCGACATTGTCGAATTGATTGGCCCAGATCGCGCCCTTATCGTGGCTTTGGTTGATTTCTTCCGCCAGTCGGCCTGAAACCTTCACATAATTGTTTGGATCTTTATAGGGCAGGGCGGCGACTTCACGTACGTCAGCGCCAATGTTTCGAAGGGTGCTTTTTTTCTCTTCGGTCTGAGTTTCTGGAATAACAATAACGGATTTATAACCACGCGCATTGCCAACCAAAGTAAGGCCGATGCCGGTATTCCCGGCCGTCCCTTCAACAATGATACCGCCGGGCTCGATCTGGCCTTTCGCTTCGGCATCCTTGATGATGGCAAGGGCGGCACGATCTTTGACAGAGCCACCGGGATTCAAAAATTCCGCTTTGCCATAGATTTCACATCCGGTCGCCTCCGAAGCCTGATTTAAGCGGATGAGGGGGGTATTTCCGATCGTGTCGACAAAACCGGTTTTGATGTCCATGGTATGCTCGTTCATATTGAGGGATTTACTTCGCGCAACAAACCTAAGGATTGTTCCCCGTTTATTCAAGATAGTTTAATTTATATTACACGGTTGTTGTGTATTTTACCGGGATGGATCATTCGGAATTAGGCGTTTGACCAAAGACCCGACTGTGAGACCTTGAACGATGATCGAAAAAATAACGATCAGATAACAAACCGTCAAAATAAGAGGCTTTTCTGGACTTGGGGGCAACGACAAGGCGAGTGCCACAGAGATCCCGCCGCGCAAGCCACCCCATGTCAGAATTCGAACAGCACCCGGGCTGAATGTTTCTCGTAGGCGGAACAGGGTGATCGGAATGCCGACACAGACGAACCTTGATAGGAGGACGACGGGTATGCCAATTATCCCAGCAATAATATAACTAGCCTCCATTGAAATCAGTACAACTTCGAGACCGATCAGCAGAAAAAGCACGGCATTCAATATTTCATCAATGAGGGTCCAGAAATTGCTGAGATGGACACGGGTTGTTTCGCTCATCGCCAAACGTTTACCGTGATTGCCAATTAATAACCCAGCGACAACGACAGCGATCGGGCCGGAGGAATGAAGATACTGTGCCAATTCATAAAGACCGGTGACCAGAGCCAATGTGATCAGAACTTCAAGATTGTGTTCATCGACGCTTCTGAGCGTGTAAAAAGCGATACCTCCGCCAATAAGACCGAGCATCGCACCGCCAACAGCCTCTTTGCCAAACAAGATGGCAATATCCATCGCGTCAAGGTTGCCACCGTCGCCGGTACCGACCGCAATGCCCACCAATATGATAAATACGACCACGCCGACGCCGTCGTTAAACAGACTTTCACCGGCGATCTTTGCTTCCAGACTTTCTGGAGCGTTGGCTGTCTTCAGTATACCTAGTACCGCAACGGGATCCGTGGGCGAGATGAGGGCACCAAAAATCAAACAATAAATGAATGAAATCTGCAACCCAAGCGCCCCAAACACCCACCACATCGCACCGCCGACCAAAAATGTGGATGTCACGACGCCGAACGTCGCCATTACGCCCACAACCCATTTTTGTTCGGCCAATCGATTTAAGTCTACATGCATAGCACCGGCAAACAGCAGAAAACTAAGCATTCCGTGCATGAGAACATCAGAGAAGTCGATTTCAATGAGTTCGGCTCGAAACTGTTTGCCGAGTGAAAATGATGGAAATACGGCGTCCAATGCCAAAATCGACAAAGAAGAGAACAGGGCAACTATGACCAAACCAATCGTTCGGTGAAGTTTGAGAAGCTTGTGGTTTACCAATCCGAACATGGACGCGAGCACCAAGAGCAACGCGACATCACGGGAAAATTCAGTCATCGGTCAGTATCCGTCATTCTGCTCTTAGCCCGATTAAAAACTCAAAAATATCGTTTGCCTCGACCCGGAAATCCGCATCGGCGGAAGCGTGATCGCATACTCGAATGTCAGCACCAGCGAACAAACTCCGCAAATCCATACTTTCTTGCGCCGACAAATCATCCCAATCAGCAACGAGCCAACGCGCAAATATACTCAGCGCTTGCGAAATAACCATTCCGCCATCATCAAGTATTACCCCCAAAGTAATGCTAATTTCGTAATTGCCCAAGTCGAGATGAAGGACGCCATCTGCAAAATCAACATTAACTTCAGGTGTTTTATTCTGTGATGTCATCGATGACAAATTCAAGGTGGGCATGAGCGGTGCGCAAAGCATTGGTTACTTCTGATGCGGTATTTGCGTGGGCGATAATGAAGCCCAAATAACGCCCGCCATCCGGCAACGTAACAACTTTATGATTGAGTGGAATTGTAATTGATATTTCGGCAATATTTGGAACCATTTGCGCGTCATCGACCCCGTGAAATTCTTTCAATATTCCGGTGCTTGGAATTGGAATCATCATGACACCGCCGGCTTTGTCCGTCCGCTCGCCCAGCCTTATCGGTAAGTCCAGTGCATGGCGCAACACCACTTCTTCCAATCGCATGCCATCACCGAAACGTAAGCTGCGACCACAGTGTCCTCCGATGGTTCTGGCGTCCGCTTCGATAATGTAGACGCCAGTTTCGTTCACCCGAAGATCGATATGGGTCGGTCCATCCGATAACCCAATCGCCCTGATCGCATCTTGCGCTGCCTGATGAATATTTGATTTCAGCGCCGGAGAGACAGAAGCAGGGGTAACATATATGGTTTCTTCAAAATAGGGACCCTCCAACGGATCTGGTTTATCGAATATCGCCAAAATAATGAGTTCACCATTTCGTATCAGTCCCTCAATGGCGTATTCTTTGCCCGGTACATAGCTTTCAATCATCAAATGATCCGCCGCAATCCCGGGAGTTTTGGCATCGGGTTGTGCAATGATTTCTTTTACGCGATCAAACGCTGCGACAAAGGAATTATGTCCATCTGCCCGGATGACGCCGCGGCTCATATTCAAAGTCAGCGGTTTGATAACGCAGGGGAATGTAATCTCGCGCGCGATTTCCGCCGGATTGGCGGTTAGCGGCTGCAATTGGAAATCAGGCGATAAGCAATCTGCTTCCTGTAATTTCTGGCGGAAATAGTATTTGTTGCGGCTGAATGAGACGGCGTCCGGATCGTTGTGTCGCAATCCTAATTTTTTTGCCGCTGCGGCAGAAAGAACATTGGCGCCATCATCGACCGAAACCACAGCATCTAGGCCGATTTCCGCCGTCTTCTCGACAATCTGGGAGGCGCCATGTTCAATGTCTTCAAAGTCAAAAGCCAGAATTCGACCACCTGAAAGATCCTCTAGCGCCTGTTTTTCATTAGTACCAAGATAAATCTCAACGCCTAGTTTTTCCGCCGCCGCCATGAAATCATCGGTTCGATAGCTGGTGGTTGGAATGAGAAGTAGAAGTTTTTTCAATCCTGCATCCACTTCAAAATCGACGATTATTTCTTCGATTGTTGATAGTATGGATTGTCGCCGTCAGCGTGTTCGGTGACGTCAAGAACGGCCGTAATTTCCGGCATATGTTGCTGGATCGCTGTTTCTATTCCCTGCTTTAGGGTCACGTTGGCCATTCCACAACCCTGACAACCGCCACCAAGCTGTACAAATACCTCATTGTCTTTTACGTCGATTAGGGTAATAAACCCGCCATGACTGGCAACAGCGGGATTAACCTGCTCATCAATAATACGCTGCGCGATCTTACCCTGTTCGGTATCAAGTCCTTCACCAGTCGTCATATTCGCATCACGTATCGAAACAACTTCTGGGATGAAATGTTTAAGCATATTGGTTATAGCTGAAACGTGCATTTTTGCGACGCCTTCAAGTGCCAGTTTCACTACCCCATCCCGGTAACCGCGATATTCGACACCGCCGCCGTCCTGCAGGGCTGGCGCTACTCGTGTTGTAACTAGTTCCCGTAATTGCTCGATAAGTTCGTGATCTTCTGCGCGATCCCAGTCTTCGTCCACCGGACTAGTACTAATCATTTCTTCGATAACCGGAAGGCCGGCGACAAAGTGTTCCATTATTGCGCCCAACACACTCGGTTTTAGGTGCGCCCAATCTATGTCGCCGATCTTTGTTACGGCAATATAATCCACATTGAGTTGCACATGTTTGATGTCAGGAAGCGACAACAAGGCACGGGCAAGAGGAGAATTAACTGAACTTTCAAGTTCGCTAAACTCAATTTGACCTTGCGTAAGTACGGGCTCGCCCGGAAAAAATCTTACCGTCGCGTCGTCATTGGTAGCCTCGGTCTGTATAAACATGTCAATCGCCCTAGTGCCTTGAAATTGGATCGGCTCATAGTGGTAATATCGGGTCGCACCCAACATTGCCAAGTAATATTTTTGTAGTTTTTGGCCAGGGACCTCGCATATATTTGCAGTTGCCATAAAATTTGGTTATTCTGGCCAAGAATCAGGCATCGTTAGTCAAGCAGTGAACAGTAATTAGTAAAATAAAAAGGGTTTTTATATGGCTGCTGACGAACAAAAAACGAAATGGGTATTGATCCTTGGCATCGTTGTTGGGGCGATTCTGATTTACACGATCCTAATTTCCGCTGGCGTACTGAATGAACCCGAATGGATGTTCAGGATGAGAAACTGGACGGACGAATTAGATTGATATGGCCGAATAAAAGTTCGATTCACCAGGCGAATATTATCAATCTAATGCCGTACTGCGACCAGATGCGACGCGAATTGATCTTCGCTTATTGTTGGCAGATATAATTCGATTTTTGTCCCAACGTCAATTTCGCTATTTAAGACCATGCGCCCTCCATGCATTTCCGTCAATGTTTTGACGAGATAGAGACCAAGACCGGTCCCTTCCTGATTTCGGGTCATTACGTTTTCAATCTGTTCAAAAGGCTCCAAAATTCGGTCCAAATCGTCGGCCGCGATCCCGCGACCGGTGTCTTCAACAGACAAAATCAATAGATTACGATGAGCAGGCATAGCGGTTATTTTTACGGTGCCGCCTTTTGGGGTAAATTTTACAGCGTTGGCGAGTAAATTGAGTAATATTTGCCGCAAGCGTAATTCATCGCAATAAAGGTCGGGCAAGTTATCCTCGATTTCGATTGATAATCCAATGCCGGCGTCGGATGCTTTGGCGCCGACGAATTTTAGGCAGCTGTCGACGATATGGGCCAACTGGGTCGGTTGGCGGTTCAGCTCCATCATCCCCGCTTCAATTTTCGACACATCAAGTACATCGGAAATTATTTCCAGCAGATGGTTACCAGAATCGCTGATGTCTTCACTGTATTCGAGATATTTTGGCGATCCCAAGGGACCGAATGGTTGTCGACGCATCATATCTGAAAAGCCGATAATGGCATTGAGAGGCGTTCTCAGTTCGTGGCTCATATTTGCCAAGAACTGCGTTTTTGCCCGATTGGCAAACTCAGCTTCTTCCTTCGCAACACGAAGCCTTTGTTCCGCAAATTTTTGGTCGGAGACGTCCGAAAACATACCTTGAATGGTTTTTTTGCCCTGCCAAGAAGTAACTTTGATATTTATGTTCACATTTAACCGTTCACCGTCCGTGCGAACAAGCTGCGCTTCAAAATTATGTGGGACGATATCGCTCGACAATCGCGTATTATGCAAATGCCAAAGCCGCTCATGTAGTGGTTCAGGAAAAACCTCAAGAATACTCTCGCATTTAAGAAGTTCGGCAGGGTCATCATATCCCAAGATGCTAGCCATCGATTTATTTACGTAAACAAACCGAAGTTCCGAGTGTAACCATACACCCTGCGATGATCCATTAACTAACCCACGAAAGTGTTGTTCCCGCTCTTCCAATTCGTTCTCACTACGAGATCTCAGTATCATCATGGCAGCTAAAATAAATGCAATGAGAAAAAGGATAATTGACGTCAAAAACAATTTGTCATGAAGGTCATTTGCATGATTAGCAACATTTTGAAGAAGCAGGCGGTATTCGACCAAATCTTGCGTGTCCGTGCTTAATTTTTGTGCCTGTCGGGCGATTTTGTATGGAAGCGAATGTCGGCTATCAGGTTCGGCCCTGTGAACATAAAATAATACGGCGGACATGGTGAAAATGGACGCGATCGCAAACCATATTATTGCTGTAGGCCACACTTTTGTCGGCAAAAAGTTCTTCATTCGTCGATTGTCGCCCAATCTGGCATGATAGTTTGTTCTAAATCTGACAAATTAGCATTATCGCCATTTGTAATCGTTGCGCTTTAGCGCATTCTAATTTGAAAAGGTTTTCAATTCGTTATGACCTGTCGGGAGATCAACCAAAAAGACGGCCACTCGAAGGACCAAGCTTTGTTTGAAACCAAAAAAGGCCAACGTCTTACGAAGTTGGCCTTTTGATTTGGCTCCCCGGACCGGACTCGAACCAGTGACAAGGTGGTTAACAGCCACCTGCTCTACCAACTGAGCTACCGGGGATCAGTATGGTTCTGCTGAGTATTACATCAACGGATCGCCTAATAGCAAATCATCGTTGCGGGGGAAAGAGAGAAATTATCTTTTTCGTCAGTTTCTTCCAGCTACCTGCAAAATGATAATGCCGATGGTGACCAGGGCTGAAGCCGCAATCCGGCGTGGACCGAGAGATTCTTTCATTAGATATGTGCCGATCAAAGCCGCAATGATCACACTTGTCTCACGCAACGCCGATACTGCGGCTAGCGGCGTCGTCGACATGGCCCAAATAACCAGCGCATAAGCCGCAGTTGACAAAACTCCACCAAGCACACTCTTAACGCCGACGGATCGCCACGCCTCCACCAACTGCATTTTGTTCCGCCGCCACAACATGAAGACTAAAAGTGGACAACCTTCAAGAACAAAAAGCCAGGCGATATAGCGAAATACCTGAGGGTCCGTGCGGCCGCCAATGCCGTCGACCATGGTATATCCGGCGATTGTGAGAGCAGTGAACATTGCCGCCAAGGTCGCCTTACCCGGGAATGTAAATTTTAACCGATGTGGCAGAGCAAGTACCAGAATACCGAGTGATATAACGATAATAGCGACGATTCCTGTCGACGTCAGGCTTTCGCCGATATACAGATAGGCGATTAAGCAGACCAACAGCGGCGCCGACCCGCGCGACATAGGATAGACGTAACTCAGGTCGCCGTACCGGTACTGATAGATTACGCCAAAATAGTAAAATAGGTGAATTACGACAGACAAGCCTATCCATATCCAGGCATCAGGGTCGGGCAATCCGAAATAAAAAACAAAAGGCGCCGCGATAACGGTATGCGTAATCATCATCACGGCCATTGAAAACAACCGATCGCCGGACACTTTGACAAGAGCATTCCAAGTCGCGTGCATGACCGCCGCCGCCAGCACGACGATGAAAACAATCGATTCCAAACCATTTTCTCCAGTCAGTGGTGAATTATTATCAACAGAACCGCATAAGCTGATCGTTTGTCTAGCGCTAGCAAACAACAATGTTGATGGGATCGGGAAAATAGCCGACCGACTAGGCCCCCAACCCTTCGCGGTGACTGGCAGACACTAAAAATTTGACGCGCGCCCCGGGGATTAACTTACCCGCGACTGCGCCCTTAGCAGGGCATCAAGCAAGCGGCTTAGGGTTTCCAAGGAAAGTTCCCCGCGTACGGATCGACCCTCAGTTTCTTCAAAATGCTCGATCGCCGACTTGAGTTCGGCATCGCTCGGGGTCAGATTATTGGCTTGAATGTAACCAAGAAACCGAAGCAGCATTGCCAACGATTGGCGCGGCAATTTACCGCCCGCGCGACTTGCCCGTCCCGCTTCGTCGACACCCAAATTTACTTCTCGTAAGCCGTTCTCAAAATTTTGTTTTCGCGTGTTGTTGCTATCTGCGTTAAGTTTTTGCCGGCTCGGAAAACCCAAAAACATAATTCTGTCGTGGGCGAGGGGGACCAGACCAGCATGGCGTGCGCCACCACGGCATCCTGACGTTACTTGATTGCAGTTAGTTTCCAAGCTCAATGCATGAGGCTTTCCGGCACTATACCCAGCTTGTAGAATACTAACATTACCGCGTAAATTTTGATCTTCAATGACGTCGTCGTACCAACTGAGACCAAGCCAACCAACTTGATTACCGAGCGATTCCTCGAGCTCCAAAATCGCCCAACTTTCGCTCAACCCACCGAAGACAAGTTTCCGGTTAGGTTTATAATTCTCGGAAACGGCGAATTTTATGATGCCGGAATTGATACGTACATCCTCGCGCTGATAGGCGGCAACAAAATGAATCCAGGATTTCCCCCACCAACGTTGATCATCGCGATTGTAAAGGCACCGAGCCTCGGTCAGGACATGTCGTGCAGAAATTAACATCCCGTTACAAAACTCTCGCCCGCCGACATTTACGCGCCCGAAAGCACTCCATGGATATTCGGTGACATTCGCTTCGATCAAGCTATCTGCTGGAAGGGCTAATGGATAACGAATTTTCTCGATGGACTTTTTCGGCGGCGAGGCTTTATCCGATACCGGCGCCTTGGCCGGCTCCTTCGTTGCACAAGCAGTCAAAATCGCCAATACGCAAACTGTCAAAGCCACTTTCAATATAGTTAATTGTTGCGTCATATCTGTCACCCCGCACTGTTGCACTTAGGTTTCACATTGTATTCTTGTCTTTAATTGAATGATTAAGCAAGTTAGGTCGCTGATAAATGGTTTTGACTTGGATGAAAATACGTATAATTTGAACACTCGATTCTGGGCAGTCGCGACAGGAGTTTTTTCAGGATGTCTGACAAGCCGATTTGTAAGGTCGATATGGACGGCAGCAAGGGCTGGTATCTCAATGATGTTTTGCATCGCGAGGATGGTCCGGCGGTAGAATGGCCGAATGGTACAAAGAAGTGGTATATCGACGGCCTGCCCCATCGCGATGATGGTCCGGCGGTCATTCATCCCAATGGCACCGTTGAATGGTGGCTAAACGGCAAAATGCACCGCGAAGGTGGGCCGGCGTTGGAACGCGCAAATGGCGACAAAGGTTGGGCCTGGGACGGCATGCGTCACCGTTTTGACGGACCTGCATATGTGGCGGCAAATGGTGAGATCATCTGGTATATCTATGATGAAGATCACACCGTTGAAGTCGAGGGATGGCTGGAAGAAAACGACATTTCGCTGCCGTTTGATGACGAAGAATCAGCTGCATTCGTCGCTAAATTCGGCAAATAATCGCTGAGACCACATAGAAAACGCAATTATTTCTGACCATCCTGATTTCGAATTATGATGAGAAACCGCAATGGATGAGCGTTCGCCGCCAAGCGAATCTTTTTTTGTTCGCTTGCGAAGGCGCGTTATGCGGTACCCAAAATGGCTCCGCATCATCTGTGGCGTAGCCTTGATATTTGGCGGATTTCTTGGCTTTTTGCCTGTACTTGGATTTTGGATGATCCCACTTGGGATCGTTATTCTATCATATGATAGTCCCAAAATTCGCCGCTTTCGACGCCGTTTCGATGTCCGGTTGCGTCGAAAATGGCGGGCCCGGCGAAGATCGCCCCACTAGGTATTAATCCTATCAGCCTGGAAATTTCCGAAAAATATTGGAGGCGCGGACCGGAATCGAACCGGTGTTCACGGCTTTGCAGGCCGCTGCGTAACCACTCCGCCACCGCGCCGGCGCTTCGTCATCCTGCCTGACCATGACGGTCATTCCGGATACTTAGTCGGAGAGACCGTTACTTACTTCGCTTGTTGCTTGCGGTCAACGGCCCAATTGCACTATTTCTATCTTGGAATGAACACTAAAGTTCGATTGAGTTCCATCGAATAGCACCATATAACATGAGGCGATGTTATCGAAGTTTTGAACTTGGATGTGACCAAGAATATGAATGATTTATCCGCACGGCGTGCAAACATGGTGAATAGTCAGGTTCTGACCAATAAGGTTACGGATGAACGCGTTTCGGATGCTTTGTTGGCAGTGGCGCGGGAACGATTTGTACCTAAATCGATGATCGGCGTTGCCTATATCGATGAAGAGCTGGAAATAGGCAAAGGCCGCTTCTTGTTGGAACCAATGATCTTCGCCCGCATGCTACAATTGGCGGAAATCAATCGCGACGACCTGGTCCTGGATATCGGAGCGGCATTGGGGTATTCCACCGCGGTTTTGGCGCAACTGGCCGGCACTGTTGTTGGCCTGGAGGCGGTTGAAAGTCTGGTCGAAGAAGGCAATGACACCTTGAACGAATTGGGCATCGATAATGCCGCGTTGGTAGCTGGACCAATGGCGGAAGGTTTAGCCGACCAGGGGCCATTTGATCTGATTTTTGTCAACGGCGCCATTCCAAAACCATCAGAAGTTTTGCTGGCACAGTTGAAAGACGACGGTCGAATACTAACCGTCGAACGTTCCGGCCAAGTCGGACAGGTGGTGTTTTACGAACGAAGTGGCGAAACCGTTGCAAGACGGATACTATTCGATGCCATGACGGCCCAGTTACCGGGATTTGAGGTTGAGGCTGAATTCGCTTTTTGATCGACTGATGTCAGAGATATATTAAATGACACCCAATAAATCGGGTGCGTTGGAGTAAAGATGAAATATTTTAGTGATAAATCTTGGCTTGCCGCGACCATTGGATTGGCCATGGCTGTGGCTTCACCGCTGTCGGCGGAAAGTTTGAACGACGCATTGGCGTCAGCGTACAATACCAACCCGGAAATCGATGCCTCGCGGGCGGCTTTGCGGATCGCTAACGAAGATATCGCTGGCGCCATGTCCGGCTGGCGTCCCACTGTTTCCGCCATTGGTAGCCTGGGAACAGAGCATAATGGATTCAAAACTTCTAATACCCGGACTAGTGACAGCACAATGCCGTATTCGGGTGAATTACGTTTGTCGCAATCACTTTATGCCGGCGGGCAAACCGAAGCGGGTGTGAAAGAAGCCGAAAGTGTCGTCGACGTTCGACGAGCTGAATTGCTGGCGGTGGAAAATGCAATCTTAGCGAATGCTGCCGTTGCCTATCTGGATGTCGTTCGGGATACGGCGCGCGTGGAACTGACGCGGGGCAATCAGCGCGTCCTGCAACGCCAATTGGAGGCTTCAAAAGATCGCTTCGAAGTCGGCGAAGTGACCCGCACCGATGTTGCGCAGTCGGAAGCCCGTTTGAGCCGCGCCGTCGCCGACCGGGTTTCCGCACAGGGCGACTTGGCGGTCGTCAGGGCAACTTATTTTCGTGTTGTTGGACAGGCGCCAACCGAACTTGAGCAGGTGGTTGAATTCCCCGAACTACCAAAATCTTCCGAACAAGCTATTGAGGTTGCGGTCAAGAACAACCCGAATTTACTTGCGGCGCAAGAAGCAGAGACTGCAGCCGGACATGCCACAGACGCTGCATTTGGTCGCCTGCTACCAACATTCGATTTGATTGGGAGTGTTTCTAGGTCTTACGATTCGACATTTGTAGACCGAGATTCAGAAGAAGAATCTCTAATTGCACAACTTGTCATCCCGCTTTATCAAGGCGGTGCCGCCCATAGTGGTGTACGTCGCGCCAAAGAAGTCAGAAGCCAGCGACGGATAAATGTTGAAACGACGCGCCAGGCGGTTGTTGAACGGGCCGATCAGGCCTTTGAAGTTTACGAAGCCAACCGTGCTGAAATTGTTGCGCGCCACGAACAAATCCGCGCCAATGAAATTGCCCTTGAAGGTGTTCGGCAAGAATCTGCAGTTGGTTCCCGCACCACCTTGGATGTGTTGGACGCCGAGCAAGAATTGTTAGATGCGCGGGTTTCGCTCGTCATTACAGAGCGAAATCAATATGTTGCGGTTTATCGTTTGTTGGAGGCCATGGGCCTATTGACGGCGAGCAATATAGGTTTAGATGTCGATGTTTATGACGCAATAGCGCATACCAAACAAACTCGCGACAAATGGTGGGGCGTTGAGACCACGTCGGAATAGTGGCAAACTAAGTATGATACCAAACGGCGCAATCCGTAGTATGTTGGTAATTAGTGGAGAATATCTTGAAGAATTCGACAAAATCTATATAGATTGTTGATTCTTAAGGTATTTTTAAGGCTGCACAAATGGCAGAAGAAGCACAAGACGGCGAGCAAGAGCCAACCATGGAAGAGATTCTTGCGTCGATTCGCAAAATCATTTCCGATGGCGACGTCGAGGAGGATAGCGTTGAAGATGCTGTCGAAGCTGAACCCGTTGACGATAGTACCGAAGACGAGCTTGATGATGTGTTGGGTGATTTTACGCCGGAACCAAGTGCATTCGAGGAAACACCGGACGCCGTCGACGAAATTGAAGAAGATGTTTTGGAACTCACTGACATGGTCAATGACGACGGTTCAGTAACCGATATCTCAGAATTAAGCGACGATGTAGACGATACCTCGACAGATGCGCTTGAGGAAGCGGCGCCGGCCATGGACGAATTTGAAATCGCGGATACGAATGAAACGGCCCCTGAACCCGAACCGGAAGCCGTATCGTCGGCCGAACCAGCGGAACCGGTAAATTTGGAATTGATATCCAATCAACCCGCCGTCGAGACCACCGGTTCGTTTGCCAGTTTAGCTGGCGCTGTTGCCGCATCGCACGGTGTCCCCATTGGGGCTGGAAACAAAACATTAGAAGATATCGTCAAGGAGCTGCTGAGACCAATGCTGAAGGAATGGTTGGATGACAACCTGCCTCCATTGGTCGAACGTTTGGTAGAACGGGAAATCAACAAGCTTGCAGGGCAGGTCGAAAAAAAATAAACCACCTGGATATGGCTTTTGTAACTGTCAAATTCCCAGCACCAGACTTTACCTGCGCGAAATATTCACCTATCACGATTGAATTATACTGATGTGTCTGCGACGGCTTAACCCGGTGTAGCGGTTGGTAATTGAGATGGAACATTACTATGTTGGACAAACATTATCAGCCCCAAGAGATTGAGGGCCGAATTTACGAAATGTGGGAAGCGACCGGCGCTTTTAGCTGCGGTGGAGCAGCCGATGCGAAGCCCTATACGATCGTGATCCCGCCGCCGAATGTCACCGGTAGTCTACATATGGGGCATGCGCTCAACAATACCCTGCAGGACATCATGATACGGTGGGCACGGATGCGCGGCAACGACACCTTATGGCAGCCCGGTACCGACCATGCTGGCATTGCGACACAAATGGTTGTCGAGCGCCAACTGGAAAGCAAAGGCGAAAGTCGGGAGGGCATGGGCCGCGAAGGTTTTATCGATACGGTATGGAAATGGAAGGAAGAATCCGGTGGCACCATCACTGGACAGCTACGCCGCCTCGGCGCTTCCTGCGACTGGTCGCGCGAACGCTTCACGATGGACGATGGTTTATCCAAGGCAGTGCGAAAAGTTTTCGTATCTCTCTACCGCGATAATCTTATTTACAAAGATATGCGCCTGGTGAACTGGGACCCGAAACTGAAAACGGCGATTTCGGACCTGGAGGTTGAGCAGAAAGAAATTCAGGGTCATCTCTGGCATTTCAAGTACCCGATCGAAGGGGAAGAGGGGCGATATATCACGGTCGCGACCACCCGGCCGGAAACCATGCTTGGTGATACCGCGGTTGCCGTTCATCCCGACGACGAACGATATAAACATTTGCTCGGCAAACACGCGATCTTGCCCCTGGTCGGTCGACGTCTCGTTATCGTTGCGGATGATTATACCGATCCGGAACAAGGATCAGGCGCTGTGAAGATTACCCCAGCCCATGATTTTAACGACTTTGAAGTCGGGCGCCGGCACGATTTGGAAATGATCAACATTTTCGACAAGGTTGCTTGTATCAATGAAAACGCACCGGAAGCTTATCGTGGTCTGGATCGATTTGAAGCCCGCGACCGCGTTGTTGCCGATATAGAGGCACTGGGCCTGTTGGCGCAAATTGACGATCACACCCATATGGTTCCTTACGGTGACCGCGGCGGCGTGCCGATTGAACCCTGGCTGACCGAACAATGGTATGCGGACGCAAAAACCCTTGCAATACCGGCGATTGAGGCGGTGGAGCAAGGTCGTACAAAGTTCGTCCCAGCAATGTGGGAAAAAACCTATTTTGAGTGGATGCGAAATATTCAACCCTGGTGCATCTCCCGCCAACTCTGGTGGGGCCATCAGATTCCAGCCTGGTATGGCGAAGATGGAGAGGTTTTTGTTGCCGAAACGGAATCCGAAGCATTGGAACTCGCATCCAAACATTACGGCAAAACTGCTACGCTGACCCGTGATGAAGACGTTTTAGATACTTGGTTCTCTTCGGCACTGTGGCCGTTTTCGACCCTTGGCTGGCCGGATCAGACGCCGGAACTTGCACGATATTACCCGACTTCCTTGTTGGTGACAGGATTTGACATCATTTTCTTCTGGGTTGCCCGAATGATGATGATGGGACTGCATTTCATGGATGAAATTCCTTTTGAAACTGTTTACGTCCATGCCTTGGTGCGCGACGCCAAAGGACAGAAAATGTCTAAATCCAAGGGTAACGTCATCGATCCTTTGGAACTTATCGATAAGTATGGTGCAGATGCCCTACGTTTCACCTTGACATCGCAAGCGGCGATGGGGCGTGACGTCAAACTTTCTGAATCTCGCGTTGAAGGTTACCGGAATTTTGGTACTAAGTTATGGAATGCGGCACGATTTTGCGAAATGAACGGCTGCACGCCACAAGAAAATTTCGACCCTTCAAGCGTCGAACAAAGCGTCAATCGATGGATTGTCGGTGCTGTGAAGAATGCGGTTGAACAGATCGAGAACGGCCTTGAAAGCTATAAATTCAACGAAGCGGCCAATGACGTCTATCATTTTGTTTGGGGTACGTTCTGTGATTGGTATGTGGAGCTGGCGAAACCTTATCTACAAGACGACAACGACAGTCCGGCTAAATCGGAAACGCAAGCAACCGCAGCTTGGGCAATAGAACAGATTTTACGGATGATGCATCCTTTTATGCCCTTTGTGACAGAAGAACTTTGGGCACGCCTGGACTATCAAAAAAATATACCGCTCATTAATAGCGCCTGGCCGACGTATGATGACAAGTTGACATCCGACAGTGCCGCAACAGAAATGAATTGGGTTATTCGCCTGATATCGGAAATTCGCTCGGTCCGGACCGAAATGAATATTCCTGCTGGTGCGAAAATCCAGCTCCTGCTTAAAGGCGCGGACGATGAAACAGCCGCACGGCTGCAACACCATCGTGACGTTATCATGCGATTGGCCCGGTTGTCGGGTGCCGAACGCTTGGATGGTGGTATTCCGGCTGGTTCCGTTCAATCAGTTATCGACGAAGCGACCATTGTGCTGCCATTATCCGATGTCATCGACATTGAGGAAGAAAAGGATCGGCTCAACCGCGAAATCGATAAGGCATCGCAAGATGTCGACCGCCTGGATCAAAAGCTGACCAATGAGAAATTCACCGCCAATGCCCCTGCGGACGTTGTTGCGACGGCAAGGGAACGCCGTGGTGAAGCCGATCAGATGCGCGAGAAACTGAAAGAAGCGTTAGCCCGATTAGCTGCCGCTTAACTGTGGCGGTCTTAAATTTGGTGATAATCCTTCAGCAAATTCACGCAGCAAACTCGGATTATCGTGAAATAAAGCTTGTTCCATTTGCTCAATCTTGGCGGAGTATGGGGCAACCTTGCCGTAATAGTCACTGTCCGGTCCAATGCGCGTAAGGTGAATGCCAAACCTGGCCAACAGCCTGACGAGCGCCGGATCCATTGCCGCATACCAACGCGTGATGCCTTGAATTTTGCATTCGCGGTAATAGGCGGCGTAAAGACCCAATACGATCAACGGTCTGGGCGTCGCGCGGCGTTCAAGGCGTTGCATTGCGCCGTTTGGTATTGGCTGATGGGAATCGCCATAAATGTCGTCAAACTGCCGGCGGCGGAAGTTCCGACTAATCGCCAGGCGCGATATCTCGGCTATCTTGTCTTGGCCACCAAATTCCCTTGCTGTGGTGCGCGGATCCAGTTCCCGAACCATCTGGCAATGCTGGGTCAGCGGTAAACCAATATCGCGAATAAATGGAACGATACGGACGGTTCCGGCAATCTCCTTTGTTGTTTTTGACAAAGTGGCAAAATGCCATGCCTGGGGATCGTAATTGTCTACCTCTTTAGCGTCCGGGTAATGCTGTGGATCAAGGAAACAACGTTCCAAACAGTAAACCTGATAACGCAATGATTGGCAGGCGTCGATAAGCAACGCATCTTCAACCCGAAAACTTTCAAAATAAGCATCTAGTGAAGGGTCTGATTGACCAACTTGATCTTTGTAATTTGCTAGTGTGGCCATATACATTTCACCCGAATGTTGTCGATTGGATACCGGCGACCGCCTATCGTGAGGTTACACGACCTGCATTCCATTCAGTTCAACAAAGCGAAGACCAACGGAATCATCCGAGGTTCGCCAAACTACTTCAGCCACAAATTTTGTAATCGCAGACTGCGACTCTAGATGTTGACCGACCACTTGTGCGCCCTGTTCCAAATCATCTTGGAAATTCGAAATTTGAAAGCCGGTCATCGACCAATTATCGGTCAGATATTCAAACCCGTTAACAATCAGCTTGATAGGACGATCATATATTCGCGGATGATAACGGCGATCTTTTTGCAAATTAAAGAATCGCGCTACTTTTGTGATGCTCATGCGTCGCATTCCTTCAACAACGAAATAGGTTCCAATTAACATCAATATCGGCGAAATGCGTTAACGGATGGTTTACATTTCCTCCGTACTCACAGCCGATTTACCTAAATAGTTAAATTTTCGCTGATAATCCAAGGTCCCGCCATAAGGAAACTTATCGTAAGCCCAAATACGTATTTGTTCGTTTTTAAGGTGACCCGGCATCTGGCCGCTCAATTTTTTTGCACCAGCACTCGACAAATTCCGATTTTCGGCCAGTTGGATGTCAACGCTGAAATTGTCGCGATCCCGATTAACACGGATTGCACCGCTTATTTCCCGGGCGATATAAGGGTCGGTATAAAGTGCATCTTTAAAATCCAAAACCGTGGCATCTTCCCCGATTTGGTCGGCTTCGCGGCCGAAAAAGGCAATCATCGGAAACTTCAGATGCTCATCAACAAACTGCCCGCCGCGTAGACGCGTCTCCCTGATCAGATCCCGGTCAATATTTCTCACAAGGTCACCGGTGAGGTATCGGAACAGCGGAATCGAACTTTTGCCGAGCAAAGAGACTGCTAACTTTCCTACGTTACTGCTATTCTCATCCAGTATTTCAAAATATGTTCGCAGCGGACTGTAGGCAAATATCATCGGCACATGGCCGGAATAATCGGCACCAAATAACTTCACACAAAATCCGGGGTTAGTATTGGCCCGACGGCGTAATTCCACAGTCTCGTCGGTTTCGAACATAATGTTCAAACCAAGTTCGGCTACCCCAAAGGAGGATTTGATAGATCCCGAGTTGACGACCATTGGATCAATGGCAAAGCAGTTGGATAAATAGTCGCGAAAGGATTCCCCAAACGTTTCACCGCCAATAATAATATGGACCCGTTTTTTGCTCCAATTTATGCTCGACGCAAGAGCCTGGTCGGCAAAACGCTTCAAGAACAGGGGTTCGCCTGCGTAAATCACTTGATCGTATTCATCGCTAAAGAATTCCGTCAGCGCAATCGCCATATCTTCGCGTGGTCCTATATCCGCAACCGTGACATTTTTGGCGGATATTTGGATTCCCATCGCAAGGCAATTGATCAATAACGTCGAATATCGGTCGACATTGAAATGATAAGAGAGGCCAAGACTGATGAGGCTTTCCGAGTGGCTATTTTCTGCCCGACTGGAGACACCGAAGGCGAATTTTCCGCCATGCCCCGAACTTGTTAATACGGTGCTTAGATTTTGTGTCGAACTGCTATCGATAATGTCTTTTAGGTGATGCTCATCGAAAACTTTTTCTTTGTTGGTTAGCTCGCAAAGGTTTTTGAAATCTGACAATTTATTGATCTGCCGAATTGTCGCGCCATTCTTGTTCAACATGTTTCGATACAGGGGTATTGTTTCCGCGGCTCGACGAAAAACTTTCAGTAACTGTCTTTCGCCGCTGGCTAATAGTTTATCCGGATCGCTTCGCGACAACAGATGCAACTGCAGCCGGCGCGACCAAACCGAAAATTTACTCAATGCCGATTGCCCTCCACATTCCGAATTATGATTAGGCCAGGGATGGCATTGATCCTCTGAATAAGACCTAAGCATAAGTCGGATTTGTTCACTTTCGCCTCATAATGTGGAGCAATTTAAACCTCAAATCATGTTGTTTCGATTGGGATTTAACTAAAGTTTTACCAGTATTTGTTATTAAGTTTCTTATGAAGGATATATATTAGAAACAACGATTGCTGATTAAATGAATCGGCCTTGAAACGTTCAAAGTATAGGGGCCCCGATATTAAAAAAGCGTTGATCAAGACGAAGATTCGCTTTGGCGATCAGGAGATCGAGGACGCTTTTCAGCGTTCCTATCCTCTGAGCACATTGCGGCAATTGCGTATTGCGTTTATTTTGGCCGCGGTGATGGGTGTTTTGTACCTACCGCAGGACCTGTTGATCGCGCCGGAATATGGCCATATCACGATTTTTATCCGTTTGGCAGTGATATTGCCCCTAGGCCTCATTGGCGTCGCTCTAACTTTCAAACAGTCGTTAGCTCGATATTCGCAAATTTATACGAGCGTCGTTCTGGCAGGCATGTGGTTTGCGATGATGGCGATCTTGGTGCTGTTAGATAATGAAAAAGGATACGGTCTTTCCTCATCAACCGGCCTTTCAAACGTAACACTGGCGATAATATTCCTGTTTGCTGTATCGACGCTACGTTTTATCGCTGCTTCAATCATATCCACTGGTGTCGTTTTGGTCTACCTGTTGGGCGTCTTGCAGTTTTCGGACATCGATACCGAGCATTTCCTCAACGGCGATTTTTCGAATGTAGCTTTTATCCTGCTTATCGGAGGTTTCATCGGCGCGTCGAGAGAAGTCTATCTACGGAGAGAATTTTTGGCGCAATTGCGTTTGGAAGAACGCTTCCGCGGACTTGTCGAAGGTTCAATCCAGGGAATATTGATACATAAAAATCATCAACCACTATTCTGCAATCAATCCTTCGCCGATATTCTAGGTTACCGCAGTGTTGAAGATATCGTTGCATCGCCAAACATTTTGTCGTTATACGCCGAGTCGAGTAGGTCAGAAATCGAAACTATCGACAATTCTTTGCTTCGCAAAGAACGGTCCCCTGAACATTATGAAATTATGGCGATCCGCCCGAACGGCTTGCCTATTTGGTTAGATTGCCTGCCCAGTATGGTGCAGTGGGGGGATGAAAAAGCGATCCAACACACGGTTGTCGACATCACGCAGCGCAAAATTGCGGAGGCTGATAGTTACCGCCTCACACAAGCAATCGAACAAAGTCCCGTCGCCGTATTGATCACGAACTCGGCGGGCGAAATCGAATACGCAAACGCAAATTATCAAGAAAGCTCCGGATTTACCAAGGACGAAATCATTGGTACCAATTTGCGGGATAGCAAATTGGCGCAGCTTTCCTCGGCGCAGTTTGCCGAATTGTGGGAAACGCTGCGGAATGGTGAAATATGGGAAGGCGAGGTCAATTCCGTTCGCCATAATAGTGAGAGATATTGGGAACATATCGTTATTTCGCCAATTAGAACGATTGGCAGCGATATCACCCACTATATGCTTGCCGCTCAAGATATTTCAGTCCGCAAGGGTTATGAAGAACGGCTGCTGCATCAAGCGCATTACGATCACCTGACCGATCTGCCAAACCGATTACTGGCCCTGGACCGGCTAACCAGCGCAATATCGAGAGCCCGGCGCCAACGCGGTTTGGTGGCCATTATTTTTATCGATCTCGATGGTTTTAAAAAAGTTAACGATCTGATGGGACACAATGCCGGTGATCGATTATTGAAGGTTGCGGCGAGGCGCTTGCAAGCCTGTGCCCGCGACGGTGACACGATAGCGCGGTTGGGTGGCGATGAATTCGCCGCAATATTGCCCGATTTGCATCAGATAAATGATGCGGAGCTGCTGGCCAGACGGATCGTAGACTCGTTTCATGAACCCTTTGTCATTGATGATCGCGAAGTTTACACAACGGCAAGCTTAGGTGTGTCGATTTTCCCCAATGACGGCACTGATCCCGTTTTCCTAATGCGGAATGCTGATACCGCGATGTATGAAGCAAAACAAGCCGGGCGCAACAAGTTCCATTTTTTCACGGAAGATATGAACGAGCAAATACAGGAGCGCATCAAACTTGAAAACCGCTTGCGTCATGCGCTCTCGAAAGACGAGCTCAGTATACATTTTCAGCCATTGGTGGACGGTAAAGAGGGACGGATTACCGGTGCCGAAGCGCTCTTACGTTGGAACAGCGATGAGTTGGGAACTATTTCGCCCTATCGCTTTATACCTTTAGCCGAAGATACTGGTCTGATCGTACCGATTGGATATTGGGTGTTGGAGCAGGCGTGTTTGTGGATAAAACGTTGGCGCGATGCCGGTCGAGGGCCGCGATTTGTTGCCGTCAACGTATCTACGCGCCAGTTTCTGGACGAAGGATTTGTTGACCAAGTTATGGGAATTTTGGCTCGTCACGAGCTTCCCGCCGACGCCTTGGAACTAGAAGTAACCGAAAGTCTGTTACTTGAGGATGAAGCCAAGGCCCTTGTCGCTCTCAAACTCCTCAAGGCAACCGGAATTTCGATATCCATAGACGATTTTGGTACTGGATATTCTTCGCTCAGTTATTTGAAGCGGTATCCATTTGACACTCTGAAAATTGATTCCTCCTTCGTTCGCGACATTGTTACGGATGCAGACGACCGCGCCTTGATCAAGGCGATCGTCGCAATGGCACATAGTTTGTCGTTGAAAGTTGTTGCCGAAGGCGTCGAAACAAAGGAACAGCTGGATCTGATCCAGGCTATCGACTGCGACATTATCCAAGGCTACTATTTTGGCCAGCCAATGCCGGCAGCATTGTTTGATGAGTTAATCGAACAAAGCGAGCAGGAGCGGGGGGTTGCTGGATAGCAGTCGGAATATCGATCGGCAATTTTGTCCTGAATGCGGTTCACTGTTGTTTAGCTCAAATAAAACAGCGCCGCACATAGTCTTTGTCAAGGTCGGTACTTTCGACAACACGAGCTGGTATAAGCCGCAACTCAACATTTGGGCAGGCAGCGCACAGAACTGGTTTCCAATTGATGACAATCTGATGAATTTTCCCAAAAATCCGGGCGGTTAAGCGAAAATATTGTGAGTCTGCAATTTTTCACAATCCTTTCGCCTCTGATACTTGACAGCACCTGCTGACGCGACTATATCCCGTTAGCACTCACTACAGGAGAGTGCTAACGCTCCATTGCGGTGGAGTTTTTTCTTATCAATTATCGGAGGTTGCTGATGAAAATCAGACCCTTGCACGATCGCGTGCTGATCCGCCGGCTCGATTCTGAGACAAAATCTGCAGGTGGCATTATTATTCCAGATTCCGCGCAAGAAAAACCAGCTGAAGGCGAAGTCGTCGCCGTTGGTGATGGAGCTCGTAGCGAAGATGGCAAAGTCCACCCCTTGGACGTCAAAAAAGGCGACAAGGTTTTATTTGGTAAATGGTCGGGGACCGAAGTCAAGATCGACAGCGAAGAGCTGGTGATCATGAAAGAATCCGACATCATGGGCATTATTAGCTAAGGATTGGGGCTCAATATGAGTGCGAAAGAAGTACTTTTTGATACAAATGCGCGGAACAAGATGCTTAAGGGCGTCGAAATTCTGGCGGACGCGGTCAGTATTACACTAGGCCCAAAAGGCCGTAATGTGGTTCTGGACAAATCTTTTGGCGCACCGCGCATCACCAAAGACGGTGTCACGGTTGCCAAAGAAATTGAACTGGCTGACAAATTCGAAAACATGGGCGCCCAAATGGTGCGCGAAGTTGCCAGCAAAACCAATGACGTCGCTGGTGACGGCACCACAACAGCGACGGTTCTGGCCCGCGCAATCGTGCGTGAAGGCTGCAAATCAGTTGCTGCCGGCATGAACCCGATGGACCTGAAGCGCGGCATCGACATTGCGGTCGACGCTGTTGTGGTCGATCTGGAAAAGCGTTCCAAGAAAGTCACCACCGAAAGCGAAATTCGCCAAGTTGGTACGATCTCTGCCAATGGCGAAGCCGAAATTGGCAAGCTGATTGCGGACGCGATGCAGAAAGTCGGCAAAGAAGGCGTCATCACGGTTGAAGAAGCCAAAGGCTTGGAGACCGAACTTGAAGTCGTCGAAGGGATGCAATTCGACCGTGGTTATTTATCCCCGTATTTCATTACCAATGCGGAAAAAATGATCACTGAATTGGATAATCCATACATTCTTCTGCACGAAAAGAAGTTGTCCAGCTTGCAAGCCATGCTGCCGGTTCTTGAAACCGTCGCACAAAGCGGCCGGTCGTTGGTTATCATCGCCGAAGACATAGAAGGCGAAGCATTGGCCACTCTCGTTGTCAACAAACTGCGTGGCGGCCTGAAGGTTGCAGCGGTAAAAGCGCCTGGCTTCGGCGATCGTCGCAAAGCCATGTTGGAAGATATCGCGATCCTCACCGGCGGCCAATTGGTTTCCGAAGATCTCGGCATTAAGCTTGAAAACGTGACGGCGGAAATGCTCGGCAGCTGTAAGCGTATTTCCATCACCAAAGAAGACACCACCATCATCGGCGGTTCCGGTAAAAAAGGTGACGTTGAAGGTCGTTGCGGGCAAATCCGCGCGCAAATCGACGAAACCTCTTCCGATTACGACCGTGAGAAATTGCAAGAACGCCTTGCCAAACTGGCCGGCGGTGTTGCTGTTCTAAGGGTTGGCGGTGCGACGGAAGTCGAAGTGAAAGAACGCAAAGATCGAGTTGACGATGCCCTGAATTCAACCCGTGCAGCGGTTGAAGAAGGTGTTGTTGTCGGCGGCGGTGTAGCGCTGCTTTACGCGACCAAAGCCTTGAAGAAGCTAAAAACTGCCAATGACGACCAAAAAGTCGGCATTGAAATTGTGCGCCGTTCCTTACAGTCGCCGGTTCGCCAAATTGCCGAAAACTCCGGTAATGACGGTGCCGTGGTGGCGGGTAAGCTGCTCGACCAAAAGGACGAAAATCTCGGCTTTAACGCACAAACCGACAAATATGTCGACATGATCAAGGCGGGTATCGTTGATCCGGCCAAGGTCGTGCGGGCAGCTTTGCAAGACGCAGCCTCCATCGCCGGCCTGCTGATCACCACCGAAGCAATGGTGGCGGATACACCGGATGACAAGGGTGCAGCTCCTGCAATGCCTGACATGGGCGGCATGGGCGGTATGGGCGGCATGATGTAAGCTGCGACATTACCTTACTACCAATACTAAGAAGGGGCGCTTCGGATGAAGCGCCCCTTTTTTCGGCAATTCTAGTATGACATCAACTTGCGCATTTGATGCAATTCACCGCATAGGGAAGGGCGTCCAAGCGGGCCGGATTGATGTCTTCGCCGCATACCATACATTCGCCATAACTGCCGTCTTCGATCCGTTGCAATGCCGCCTGTATTTGTTCCGCTTCGTGCAGCGCATTTGTTTCCAGCTCCTTTAGCACTTCGGAGCCTTCTTCCTCCGTCGCCTGCTCAGCAAAATCGGGGTTCATGGGCGATCTCAGGTCCTCTTCAATATCATGAACCCGAACGCCTAGGTCATGTAAGCGATCATTCAACTGCTGTTTCAGTTTTACTAAATCCGGCATCTTGCATTACCCGTTTTGTTCGATCAGATCTGCAATACTGATCTATAGAATCTAAGGTTTATTTGCGTTGTATCAACAGTTATTTTTTATCTTCTCGATCGAAAGCATATCCCGCAAATGATTGTTGTGTCGGCATAATTTCAATCAAATTAACGTTTATGTGTTCCGGCAGCGTAGCGATGTAATAGACAATGTCAGCAATATTATCAGCTGTCATCGGGGTTAAGCCCTGATAGTTCTTATCTGCCGTTTTTTTGTCACCTTTCATACGCACGGTTCCAAACTCAGTCTGTGTCATGCCCGGTTCAAAACTAGTGGCTCGAACCCTGGTGCCGAGCAAATCGGCTTTTAGATTCAGTGAAAATTGGTGGGTAAATGCTTTGGTACCGCCGCAGACGTTGCCGCCCGGGTAAGGGTAACTGCCGGCAATTGAACCCACAGTGATCACATGGCCTTTATTTCGGGCCACCAGACCGGGCAGTATCTTGTGCGTGCAATTGACCACGCCCTTGATGTTTGTATGGATCATCGAGTGCCAATCGCCCAAATCGGCTTCTTGCGCCCGCCCCAGCCCCAACGCGTAACCGGCGTTGTTGATCAGAATTGTAATGTTGCTGAATGCGGCCGGAATGGTCGCAAGCCCGCGGTCGACGGCGTCTTCGTCACCAACATCCATGGCAATGGCAAAAACCCGCTCGCCGAGTTCTTCCACCAGTGCATGCAATCTATCTTCACGTCTCCCGACAGCGATAATGCGGGCGCCATTGCGATGAAACAAGCGCGCAATAGCTTCCCCCATCCCGGCAGTTGCACCGGTCACAAAGACGGTTTGTTCTGATAAATCCACTTGTTGTTCCTTTGTTGGTTAACCAATATCGTATTTCTCATTCTGCTTCACCTTATCCCATAAGGCATCAAGATATTGCAGTGATTGACCTTTGACGTCACCCTTTTCAGCAATTGCACGCTTTTCAACGTCTGTGAATCGGCGAATAAATTTACGGTTCGCAGCCCGCAGGGTGGCTTCCGGATCGATCTTGAGATGACGCGCCAGATTGGCAAAAACAAACAACAGATCGCCATATTCCTCTGCGATCCTTTCTTGACTTGCCTGGGTTGTTACTTCCTCGTTCAGCTCCGCAAGTTCTTCGGTAATTTTCGCAAGGACGGGTTTGATGTCAGGCCAGTCGAAACCGACCCGCGCCGCCCGATTTTGTAATTTCACTGCCCGGGTGAGGGCGGGAAGATTAGGCGAAACACCATCTAAGACACTGTTTTCTGGTTTTTTTTCCGTCCGCTCCTGGGCCTTTTGTTCTTCCCAGGCAATGGTCTGTTCACCGGCGTCACGAATCCTGGCATCGCCAAACACATGGGGGTGGCGTTTGATCATCTTATCGGCAATGGTTGTAGCAACGTCATCAAAATTAAAATAGTTCATTTCATCCGCCATGCGGGAATGAAAAACCACCTGCAGCAACAGATCACCAAGCTCTTCTTTCAGGTGATCCATGTCTCCCGCAGCAATCGCATCCGCCACTTCGTAAGCTTCTTCAATGGTATAGGGCGCGATCGTGTCAAAATTCTGTTCTAGATCCCAGGCACAGCCAGTTACTGGTGTTCTGAGGTCTGCCATCACAGAAAGCAGACGTTTTATTGGGCTTTGGTCTTGATCCTGAGGCACAGATTGATCCATTACTATATCCAGTAAAAAATAAATTATCGACACACCAACATAACATCAAACACATTGAAAGCAGGCACCATGATATCTGAAGGGCAACAACGCGGCTTTGACGTCAGACTTGAACCTCCGGGCTTGCTGTGGATAACTTTCAACGAACCGGATCGGCTGAACGGGATGACGTCAGCAATCAAACGAGACCTGTTGGAAATCATCACGCAAGCACAAATGGATAACCGGGTCCGAGTTCTCATTTTTACTGGCGAAGGCAAAGCCTTCAGCGCTGGCGATGATCTAAAAGCCTATACGACACGGCTTCAAGAACAAGAAGGCCTGGTGCCGCCGCTACCGGCCGGGCACGATAACGGTATCGGCACCTACAACGGTTTGCGCTGGATTTCGCAACCAGTGAATAGCGCCATTCGTAAACTGGATAAACTAACCATCGCAGCGATCAACGGCATTTCGATCCAAACTGGCTTTTCTCTGGCTTTAGCCTGCGATTTCCGGATCGCCGGCAAAAGTGCCCGAATGGGTAGTGCCACCTTACGATTTGCGCTACTTCCGGATGAAGGCGGGCAATGGTTGTTAGTGCAGTTGTTGGGCGTCGCCAAAGCCATGGAATTCCTCATGTTGAAACGCATCGTCTCAGCAGAAGAAGCCTATAATCTTGGGCTGTTATACGATTTTGTCGACGACAAAAACCTGCAAGCGCGGGCCCGCGATTTTGCCACCGAGCTGGCCAACGGGCCACAAGTTGCCATGCGCATGCTGAAACAATCGATTTACAAAGCCGCCGAACTTTCGATGGAAGCTTCCATGGATGAAATCGCCGCAAAAACGGCGATCGTTGACCATCATCCCGATGTCCAGGAGGGCAAACGCGCTTTCACTGATAAAATCAAACCCGAATTTAACAAGTGGCTGGACGAAGACCAATGAATTTTCAGTTTATCAAATATGACGCCACAGACGCTGTCGCCACCATCACTCTAAATCGTCCTGATCGTTTGAATGCATGGACCCGGGATATGATGGCGGAGATGACGTCAGCAGTAGAAATGTCGAATGCCAACTCGGATATTGGCGCAATTATCATGACCGGGGAGGGTCGGGGTTTTTGCGCTGGCGCAGACATTGAGGCAACTTTCCAAAAACAACTCGATAATTCTGCGGAAGAACCGCGGTCGCGATCGAAAACCAGTGGCAACTGGGTCAAGTTGGTACGCCGATCCAAACCGATGATCGCCGCTATTAATGCCCCAGCTATTGGTGTCGGATTAAGTATGATATTACCATTTGATTACCTAATCGCGTCCGAGAAAGCGAAACTATCCTGTGCATTCGTGCGTATGGGTGTGGTAAATGAACTAGGAAGTTCTTATTACCTCGTTCAACGCACGAGTTTTGGACATGCCAGTGAACTCGCCTTGTCTGGCCGTATGGTGAAGGCAGAAGAAGCCTATCAAATTGGTCTGATTGATCGCTTGGTCACCCATGATGACTTACTCAACACCGCCATGCAAATAGCGTCGCAAATTGCCGCAAATCCAGATCGCCAACTGCGCCTGGTGAAGGATTTGATTACCCAAAACGGTGCCGATACGAATATCGATGACGTCATGGATCGCGAATACGAATATTTGTTCGAATGTTATGACCGTCCAGAACACAAAGAAGCTGTCAGCGCCTTTATCGAAAAACGTTCGGCGGATTTTCGCGCTCTAGCGAAAGGGAATGATCAATGACTTTCGAGACCGTTGATTACGAAAAAAAAGGGGCGATTGCATACGTAACGTTAAACCGACCCAAAAAACTGAATGCAATGAATGAACAATTACATCAGGAGTTGGCTACTGTTTGGGCTAATTTTCGCGACGATCCAGACCTGCGTGTAGCGATTCTTTCGGGTAAAGGACGTTGTTTTTCCGCGGGTGCCGACTTGTCCTCCGGCGCCCTAACGAAGGAATTCGTTTATACCGGGGATTTCCCGGATATCAGCCAGACGCAAAAAGTATACAAGCCGATAATTGCAGCGCTACATAGTCATGTGGTGGGTTATGGCATGTGGATCGCTATGGATGCCGACTTCCGCATCGCAACAGAAGATGTGTCCTTTTGGCTACCGGAACCGCAATGGGGCATTGCGACCATCCCAGCGGCCTGGTTTCCCCGAATGATGCCCTGGGCAATCGCGTCTGAACTCCTATTAGCGGCGGAACGCGTTGACGCAGCGCGGGCTTATCAGGTTGGTATCCTCAACAAAATTGTCCCTGCCGATCAATTGATGGTGGAAGCAGAAAATTTGGCCGAACGGATCTGCCAACTCAGTCCGGTGGCGGTGCAGGGGATGAAAGAGAGTATGGTGCGTGCCAATGCTCTCGATTATCAAGCCGTGGATCAGATCACAGATCAGATACAAACACGGGTCATGAATTCGGAAGATCGAAAAGAAGGCGGTCACGCCTTTGTAGAAAAGCGAGAGGGCAATTGGCCAAGTTGATGAAGTTTGCGTTGCTATTGAACGCCCGCCTGAACAGATAGGGTTTGCGCACCGGCGTCAAGATTAGCAATTGTTCCAAAAGGTATAGTAAGTGGCTTCTTTCCGTGCCCCAGGGGAAGTCCACCAAGGATAGGTACATTCAATTCCTTCAGATGGGCGGGGACAATATCCATTATTGTCCAACCTTTGCTCCGTTCAATATCCGCGAATTGGCCGACCGCAACCCCAACTAAGCCATCCAAATGACCACCTTTGCGAAGCGTTGTAAATATTCTGTCGATCTCAGCGAGGTACACACTAGGCGTTTCAATAAATAGGATTGCACCAGCTAAGCTTGGTAAGCACCAGCCTGCCGCAACACCCAATTTTTTGAGATTTCCACCGACTAAGGGGCCAGATGCCTGCCCTTTCGTGGTCAGCGCATAAGTCTCCTCGTCTGCCCTCGATTGAAGCGTGATTGGCAAAGTACTCATGATTGCGGACTTCATAGCCTGGAGATTTTCGGGAATAAACTTGCCATCCGAATTGTTCATGATAGCGCCGTGCATTCCGACCAAACGGCAGTTTTTCCACAAGGCCAGATGAAGCATCGTATTGTCACTGAAACCAATCACTAGTTTTGGGTCCCGGCGTACAGCTTCAAAATCGATTTTGTCCGCAATTCGATACGACCCTTTACCTCCGCGCGTAGCCATGACAGCGCGGACTTCTGGATCCCGTAATGCTGTATTCAAATCAGAAAGGCGTTGTTCATCTGTTCCGGCCAGATATCCATATTGCTCAAATACATGGGCACCATAATCAACTTTTAGGCCCCAGCTTTCGAGTATATTTGCACGCTGCAAAACACCAATTTGCTCAGGCGTACTTTCCGGTGAGACAAATCGAACTTTGTCCCCAGGCCTCAGCTTATTGGAGATTAGTGTGGCGCCAGGCGTGGAACGCATTGTTTTCAGTCAGTTTTACATTATTCCAGAACTAATCGCAGGAATATGCTTCGCCATACGTATTCATCACATCTCGGCGAACGCTATTCTTCCCCAGCAGTCACTGGCTTGTCATTTGTCGGAAAAATCCAAATAAGTGATCGAAGGTGGCGCGGCCAACATAGCGCCGAGGACCTCTATATCTCCGCGTTCGGTGCGCCATCCCATATAGGCCTGGTGATCTTCTTTTTTGTCCCAAACTTCGTTTACCACGATATGTGTCGGGTCATCCTGATCCCGTAACAGGGTCATCGTACCGGCGCCTGGACGTGTCCGAGTATCCGGCAAAATATCCTGCAACAGTTTATTTAGCTCGTCGGCCTTGTCCGCCGCCGCTTTTAGGTCCAAAATTACCGTAATAGCCATGACTACAATCACCTCTCTGAAGTTTAGTAAATTTATTTGTGCTTACAACTAATTACGTTATAGGTGTGGTATTGTTTAAGCAAGATATTAGCCAACACAGATTTTTGAATTAGAGGTCCAGATCCCCTTTCAAAAGTCTTTGGGCAATGGTGCGGTTGAGGATTTCGTTGGTACCGTCGGCAACGTTGACGACGCGAAGGGCGTGCCAAGCGTCTACCAATCCTAATTCGTTGGTAAAGCCCATGGCGCCATGGGTTTGAATTGCCCGGTCGCAGGCACGGAAGCCAACTTGCACGGAATAGGCCTTGGTCATCGATAATTCCTTGATTGCTAGTCCACCATCATCCATCAACTTCGCCGAATTCAGGCCCATCAAGTGGGCCGCATGCAGTTCCGTCGCGGATTCTGCTAATGGAAATGTCACCCCTTGATAATCGCCGATCTTTTTCCCAAAAGATTCGCGTGTTTGGCAATATTCTAAAGCCTGTTCAATGGCCCAGCGGCCGGTGCCGACGGATCGTGCCGAATTATAGATGCGACCAATCGAAACGCCATATTTTGCCGCCTCAAAGCCTTGATTAAGCTCACCCACCAATTGCCAAGGCTCAACCCGAACATCTTCCAGAACGAGTTCAGCTTCGTCACCGCCGACATGCCCGAACATTTTCACGATCCGCTGAATTTCGAAGCCTGGACTGTCCATCGGCAGCAAAAACGCGGATATACCGCCTTTGCGATTATTTGCCGCCTCCAAATCGGTGATTGCAAAGATGATACAATAATCCGCGATCGGCGAATTAGTCGTCCAGATTTTACGCCCACTTAGTTTCCAACCATTGCCATCTTCAACAGCGCGCGTTTTCATCATCTGCGCGTCGGAACCGGCGCCGGGTTCTGAAAGGCCAAAACACATGGATTTTTCGCCCCGCATGAGGGGATCGAGGATTTCTTCCCGCGCCTGATCCGTTATTTTTTCAAGCAGCCGGCTGGGGCCAAACGCCCAATGGGAGAGAGAATAGAGCATCAACCAGTTTTGCGGCCCCATAACATGAAACAGGTTCTGCCAAGCCACGTAATAAGCCAACATACCGAGGCCGCTGCCGCCCAAGTTTTCCGGCACACACATATGATAGAAGCCAGCTTCGGCCGAGGCCGTCCTAACTTCACGGATCAATTGACGCACTTTTTGCGAATACCGACCATCTTCACCAAATAGCTGCCGGTGATCTTCGAAAAGTTCACGGTTGGCTGTGTGTCGCGGCATCACTTCGGCTTCGCAAAATGCCTGCAAACCGTCGCGTGCAGCAATGACGTCATCAGGAAGATCAAAGGCAATGGCGGACATCGTCAACTCCATATAAGCTAGGGTTCATATTTTCCAGTCTTGGCCTGAAGTGGGCAAAAGAGTCAATCAATCAACATGACGTCATTATTGAGGAGCAAATAAGTATGGTTGCCGAAGCAAAAGAAGTCGGACCCAATCGTTTTCGGGAATCCTATGGTCGCTATCTAGAGGATTTTGAAGTTGGTCACATCTATGAACACCGTCCTGGCAGAACAATAACCGAAAGCGACAATACTTGGTTCACCCTGTTAACCATGAACCAGCATCCACTGCATTTTGACCAGGCTTATGGGGCAAAAAGTGAATTTGGCCAATGCATCGTTAATTCGGCGCTGACGCTGTCGATGGTTGCCGGCATGTCGGTGTCTGACGTCAGTCAAAAAACCATCGCGAATTTAGGCTGGAGCGATATCAAGCTTTTGAGCCCGGTATTTGTCGGCGACACCATTTATGCCTATTCAGAAGTCTTGGCGATCCGCAACTCTAGATCAAGACCGACCCAAGGCATCGTAACTATACGTTCGACCGGCACCAAAGCCGACGGTACCGTATTCATGAGTTTTGAACGTTCCATGCTTATCCCCCGGCGCGGCCATGCCGTCGACGATCTAGCAGATTATTGAGGCCAGATCATGAGTAACGATGAAGAAATCGCCGTTCTGAACAGTGTCGATCAATTTTTGGCCCGTGACGTCAAACCCTTTGCGCACGACCTGGAAATCGCCGACGAATATCCCCACGAGATCGTCGCCAAGATGAAAGAACTCGGCCTCTTCGGGGCAACGATCAACCCGGAATATGGTGGCTTAGGCCTTTCTGCTAGCACCTATGCAAAGGTCGTGGAGCGGGTTTCCGCGGTCTGGATGTCGATTTCCGGCATCTTCAATTCGCACTTGATCATGGCGGCGGCCATACAACGTTTTGCAACGGAAGAGATGAAGCGTGAATATCTGCCGCGCATGGCGACAGGTGAATTGCGCGGCGGCATTGCTTTGACCGAACCCGATTGCGGCACCGATCTGCAGGCCGTACGCACCCGCGCCGACCTTGACGTCACGTCGGATGAATATGTCATCAATGGATCAAAAGCCTGGATCACCAATTCGATTGAAGGCAATGTCCTGGTCGTTTTGACCAAAACTGACTTGGATGCTGAACCCCGCCACAAAGGTATGAGCCTTATTTTGGTGGAAAAGTCGGCCGGCTATCAAACCAGTAAACTGAACAAGCTCGGCTATCGCGGCATCGATACGGCGGTTATCGCCTTCGATGATATCAGAGTGCCGAAGATAAACCTTGTTGGCGAAGAAGAGGGACGGGGGCTGCAACAAATTCTTTCCGGCCTCGCTCTTGGTCGCATCAATGTAGCGGCGAGGGGGGTCGGGGTAGCGCGTGCTTGTATGGACGACAGCCTTCAATACGCGCAAATCCGCGAAACATTTGGCCAACCGATCGCCAATCACCAGGCGATCCAGATCAAACTCGCCGATATGGCGACCAAAGTAGAGGCTGCCCGTCTGCTCGTCGATCAGGCAGCTAAGGCTTACGACAGTGGTGAGCGTTGCGATATGGAGGCCGGTATGGCCAAGCTATTCGCCACCGAAGCCGCGGTTGAAAATTCCATCGAAGCCATGCGAATCCACGGCGCTTATGGATATTCCAAGGAATACAATATCGAACGTTATTATCGCGACGCTCCCTTACTCGCCATCGGTGAAGGCACCAACGAATTACAACGCATCATTATCGCTCGCCACATGGTCGAGCGAAACCCGGCTTAGGAGAAATAATGAAACTTGGATTGAATGTTGGTTATTCCGGTGGGCAGCTGGATCTTCCGATTAAACGCATCCAACGGGCCGAGGCGCTGGGGTATGATTCAGTTTGGACGGCGGAGGCGTATGGCTCAGATGCGATCACACCGCTGGCATACATTGGTGCTTTGACGTCAAAGATCAAACTCGGTACGGCCATCATGCAGCTGGCGGCTCGCACCCCGGCGAATGCCGCGATGTCGGCTGCGACAATTGACGCGATGACCGGCGGTGGTCGGTTTATTGCCGGATTTGGTGTCTCGGGCCCTCAAATCGTTGAGGGCTGGTATGGCCAACCTTGGGGTCGACCCTATTACCGTATCAAAGATTATGTCGCGATCATCCGAAAAATTTGGGCCCGGGAAGGGCCGGTCAGTCATGAAGGCAAGGAAATCTCCTTGCCGTTCATCGGCGAGGGTGCCATGGGGATCGGCAAACCGTTGATGTCGATCCTGCACACCAATCCCGACATTCCGATCTATTTGGGAACTGGCAATGAAGCTTCCGTACGATTAACGGGGGAAATCGCCGACGGTTGGATCCCGCTCGGTTTTGTCCCCGGTAGCTTGCCGGAATATCTGCCCTGGCTGGAACAGGGGTTCGAACGCGCCGGCAACGGTAAATCTCTGGCGGATTTTGAGATTGCCGCCAATGTCCATGTGCAAGTCGAAGATGACGTCAAAGGGGCGCTGAAAGCGCTGAAGCCGGAGGTCGCGCTCTATGTCGGCGGCATGGGACACAAAGACAAAAACTTCCACAAAGATCTAATGACCCGTCGCGGCTTTGGCGATGCGGCGGAACGTATCCAGGAACTCTATTTGGCCGGCCGCAAGCAGGAGGCGACAGACGCTGTGCCAGACGAATGGGTCGATCAAAAGTCCCTGGTGGGGCCGGCGAAACGCATCAAAGAACGTTATCGGGCCTGGGCGGATTCCGGCGCCACTTGCATCAATGTGCGGACAATCCAAGACGAAGCGGTCGAAGTAATGGCGCAAGCCGCCGGTCTAAATCGCGCCTGACGTCATGTCCTGGTGCGAAGAGATATATAAAGACCACTGGCGATAATAAGGCCGGCGCCGACATAGTTTGTCCAGTTGAGGGTTTCACCAAAAATGAAATAACCATAGATCGCCGCATATAGCAGATTGGCGTAATAAAATGGCGCCAGGAAATTTGCTTCGCCGCGCGCCATGGCACGGACAAAAATTAGTTGACCAATGACCATTGAAACGCCGACACCGATTAAAAAAGGCCATTGATGCAATGCCGGCCATTGCAAGACCGGAATGGCGATAACCAACGCCATCAGCGTGCCGATGCCATTGTTAATCAACAGAATAGTTATTGGATGATCGCGCTGCGCCAAGGCCCGGATGAAGGTGACTTCGGCACCGGTAAAAACCGCCCCGACCAGGGCAACAAGCGCCAAAATCTGGAAGCTTTCGCTGGTCGGCTGAACCATGACCAAAACACCGCAAAATCCAACCGCCGCTGCAATGGGACGGCGAATTCCAACCACTTCGCCCAAGAATAAAACGGCGAAAAACATGGTGAAGATGGGGCTGGAGAAAGCAATCGCCGTGACATCCGCCAAAGGCAAGGCGGTGAGGGCCCATAAAACGCAAATAAGGCCGCCTAAGCCCATCGCGACCCGACCGATATGCTGTTTCATTGGCGCTTTTGGTCGGATTGGGGCGTTTCGCTTAATCATCCAGATCGACGAAATTGTCAAAAAGCCGAACAAAAACCGTGAAAAGGCAATTTGCAGCGGATGAATTTCCGGTCCGCCACTGGTATCGAGGCCAAGCGCTTTGGCAAACGCGTTGGCGCCGGCAAAAAATGCGCAGGAAATTACCACAAACGTCGCGGCACGTAGGTTTTGCTGGCGCGAAGTTCCCGAAATCACTATCTATTCGACTTTGGCTATATTTTCGCCTTCTTTCGCGGTCACTTGCGGGTAGTTTGTACTGGCAAACCACAGCATATATTCCGCATAGCTCGTCGGTTCATGCTTTGGCGGATTGTCCGCACTTCGGCAGGTCGGCAAACAGGACATTTTATAGTCGAGAGTCGCATCGAAGAAAAACGGAATAGCGTAACGTTCGGCGCCACTTTGGTTGATCACGCGATGCGGCGTCGATAAAAACTGATGATTGGACCAGCGATGCAACATATCCCCAGTATTGACGGTGAAACTGCCGGGGATTACCGGTTGCTCGAACCATTCACCATTCGGACGGCGGATCGCTAACCCGGGCAATTCATTATAGGGCAACAAAGTCATAAAGCTTGAATCCGTATGTGGGGCGAGCGCGAATTGGTTATTTTCCAACTCCTCTTTCGTTCTGGCTGGATAATGGGTCATCCGTAAGGCATATTGCGGCTCCTTAAACCCTTCGGCAAAATATCCGTCCGGCAGTCCTAGGGCACAGGCATAAATTGGCAGCATTTTAGCCGCCAAAGCTTCCATTGTGTTACAATATTCGACGATATTTTCGCGAAAATTCAACAGATTCTTAGGCCATTGATTGGCGCCGCGGAACCTTTTAACTGCAATGACATCGGGATGATCGAGCGGTAGGTCGCGTTTGACGAAAAAAGCCGCGTTCATGTTAGGTTTTGTCGCTTTATGGACTTTTGAAGCGCGGCTAATGCTCGCGGCCATTGCCATAAAGCCAATATTGTGTTCGTTCACCTTTAACGCAAGTTTGTCGTCTAAATCTTGGTCATGAAATTGCCGTGCTGCATCATAAACGCGTTGGATCAGTTCGCCCGACACGCCATGATTAATGATCGCGTAAAACCCCAATGTTTCCGCCGCATCGCGTAATTGCTCAGCTAAAGTGGAAAGTTGCGTCGTATCGCCGTCAAAATAGGCGCCCAAATCCAATACTGGAAATTCTTCGCTCTCAGGTAATGGTTTTGGCTGATAGGGGTCGAGTGCGGTGTTTGTTTCAGGCATTTTTTATCTCATAGACGGGGACATGAGCAGGGCATCATCGTCGCGATGTTTTACAATTAATGCAAGTACGAGGGATTGCTTTATTTACGTCAATTTATCGTATAATATATATTATGTAAAATTCCGTGGAATATTCTATTTAATCTTTGATCCGATCAATGCCGGCGGTATAGTGATTTGGTTATTCGCTGGGGGGAGCTCGAATTCGGGTTGAGAGGTGATCCGGACCAGGCAATTCTGCCGTTGGTTCATTAAGATCATGACCCCAAGAACCTGATCCGGTTAACGCCGGCGTAGGGACAGTGGGATTCTAATGATCTGGCAGACCAACAGATCACAACACCCTCACCAAAAAACGCAAGTAGACCCGCTTGGTTTGCATCTTCGAAATAGCCGATTGACCTTTGGCGATCATTTGATATTCGAAGACTTGTCATTGGATTTGCTTGCCGGACAGATAACCTGTTTGCTAGGGCCTTCCGGCGTCGGTAAGTCAAGTCTGCTGCGGCAAATTGCCGGCCTGCCGTCGGACGGCATAAGTAACGCGGATATTTCGTCGAGCGATCGCAGCTCGCTTGTCGGGGCTTTGACGTATATGGATCAGCGTGATTTGCTTTATCCCTGGTTGACCGTCCTGGAGAATATTTGCCTTGGACCCAGTTTACGACGAGAAGTGATTGATTTGGACCGGGCAAATCGTCTGCTGAACGCTGTCGGACTTGGAAAATACGGTAATAGACGGCCGGACGTATTGTCCGGGGGTATGCGACAACGTGCGGCCCTCGCCCGCACACTTATGGACAACCGTGACATCGTGCTCATGGACGAACCATTTTCCTCTCTTGATGCACTTAACCGCCTACGCCTCCAAGATCTTGCCGCCCAGCTGTTAAAAAACAAAACAGTCTTCTTAATCACCCACGATCCTTTGGAAGCGGTGCGCTTGGCTGACAGAATTTTTATTCTGGACGGCAGCCCCGCGAAACTGAGCGAACCGATTTGTCCTAAAGGTCCGAAGCCACGACCGGCGACCGATCGCAGCGTGCATGACATGGTGATCACCTTGCTTATGCAGTTGGGTATTAGCGGCGAGAGTGCTCTGTGAATAGATTGTTTCGACCTATCTGCATCGCCATCGGCTTGCTGACCGTCTGGCAGCTTATCGTCTGGTTAACCGGAGTCGAGCCGTTCATTCTTCCTGGCCCTGTACAGACCATCATTGCCGGCGCTGCGAATTTTAGTATTCTACTGCACCATGGCGGTATCACTTTATTGGAAATCATTCTTGGGCTCGTTCTTGGCACAATTTTAGGTGCACTTTCGGCGGTCCTGGTTGATTACTTCATCGGCGCCCGACGATGGTTGATGCCAGTGTTGGTGTTAAGCCAGGCAATACCGGTCTTCGCGATCGCCCCAATTTTGGTTATTTGGCTTGGATATGGTCTACCTTCGAAAGTGGCTATGGCCTGTCTGATCATATTTTTTCCGATCACCGCCAGTTTGTTAGATGGTCTGCGGCGCACTGAACCGGGTTTTCTTGATCTTGCAAACACGATGCTAGAAGGAAAGGCCAACTGGCGCCGGGTTTTATTATTGCGCGTAAAAATACCGGCTGCCTTGCCAGCTTTTGCCTCAGGTTTGCGAGTTGCGACAGCAGTGGCGCCGATTGGCGCCATCGTCGGCGAGTGGGTCGGAAGTTCGGCTGGACTTGGCTATTTGATGCTGCATGCGACCGCGCGAATGCAGGTGGATTTGATGTTTGCAGCATTGGCGATTTTGGCGCTGATTTCCCTAACCCTCTACTACGGGGTCGACTGGGCTTTACGCCAAGCCCTGCCCTGGCAAAAAGAAATACTGATACAAGCTTAAAACATGAACGAAAGGAAAGACCATATGTTCAGACTGATTATAGCGATAGTGTTGACGGCACCATTTTTACTTTCGCCGACCTTTTCGCAGGCAAAAAAACTAACGTTGCTCCTCGATTGGTTTGTTAATCCCGATCACGCCCCCTTGTTCGTCGCGCTGGAAAACGGTTATTTCGCGGATGAAGGGTTGGAAGTTGAGATGCTAGCCCCGGCGGATCCGAATTTACCACCAAAACTTGTTGCCGCGGGCAAGGCAGACCTTGCGATTTCATATCAGCCTCAACTACATATTCAAGTTGCTGAAGGTTTGCCGTTGCGCCGGATTGCCACATTGGTGGCAACACCTCTGAATTCGCTGGTTGTTTTGGAAGCTGGCCCGATCAAATCGATTGCCGACTTAAAGGGCAAAAAAATTGGCTATTCTGTGGGTGGATTCGAGACTGCGTTACTAAAAACCATGCTGAGTGGTGTCGGCCTTAGAATAGACGACGTCGAGCTGATAAATGTGAACTTTTCGCTGTCTCCAGCTTTGATTGCCGGACAGGTCGATGCGGTCATTGGCGCCTTTCGGAATTTCGAATTGAATCAGATGGATATCGTCAAGCGACCTGGCCGCGCTTTCTATGTGGAAGAAGAAGGTGTGCCCACCTATGATGAATTAATCATCATCGCCAATAAGAACAATTTGAACGACCCACGATTTCCCAAATTTGTCCGCGCGCTGGAGCGTGGTGTTCAATTTCTAATCAACCATCCAAACCAGGCTTGGAAACTATTCATCAAGGACAGAAAAATGCTTGATGATGAATTGAACAAACGCGCCTGGCGAGACACGCTGCCCAGATTTGCTTTGCGCCCGGCGGCATTGGACCATGCGAGATATGCAAAATTTGCGCAATTCATGCACGCACAGGGTTTGATCAAGAATGTTCTACCAGTTGAAAACTATGCCGTTACGTTGGAATAAGGCACTTTTAAATTATCTCTAGAATCATCCCGTCATAGGCCGGTTCGACACCTGCCGGCAAGCTGGAAATCAATGTTGCGTAGTCCATATCCCAGGTCATATGAGTTAGTATGGCCTGCTTTGGATTGACCCGTTTTATCCAATCTAAAGTTTGATCCAAATGTGTGTGTGTTGGATGCGGCTCATATCGCAAGGCATCGACGACCCAGGTTTCGATACCGTCGAGAATTTCAAATGCCGTCTCGTCCAACCCCACCAGATCGGTGGAATAAGCAAAATTACCAATCCGAAAACCCAAAGACTGAATAGCCCCGTGATCCTGGTAGAATGGCCGAATTTTGAGATCACCAAGCTCAAATTCTCCATCTATGACATGACCAACTGCAATTGGCGGATAATTTTCCTTCGTTTCAAATATATAGTCGAAACGCTTAGATAACTGGTCTAACGAACGACGATCTGCATAAATCGGTATTCGTCCGCGATTAATAAGCATGAAGCCGCGCAAATCATCAATTCCGTGAATATGATCGGCATGATCATGGGTATATAAAACCGCGTCCAGACGATCGATATCATTCTTGAGGCATTGCTCCCGGAAATCCGGTGAAGTATCTACGATTATGCGCGTTTTTGCAGTTTCAACACAGATCGATGCGCGGGTACGACGATTTTTCGGCTCAGCCGGATCACAGGCGCCCCAAATATTGCCGATCCGCGGTACACCACCTGAGGTCCCGCAACCAAGTATCGTGACCTTCATCACCACGCCCTAAACCTCAGCACCAATTGGACGGGACGCTTTCGAAAATAACTGAAAGAAATTGTCAGTTGTTGCGATTGCTAACTTTTCGCCTGATATAGCCTTAATATCTGCCAGTTTTTGCGCCGTGTGGGCAACAAAACTTGGCTCGTTGGTCTTCCCGCGTTTCGGCACTGGCGCCAAAAATGGCGCATCGGTTTCAACAAGAAGACGGTCCAACGGAGTAAAATCTGCTGTTTTCTGGACATCAGCGGCATTTTTGAAGGTCACGATGCCACTCATCGAGATATAAAAACCGATCTTGAGTGCAGCTTTGGCCAAGCGTTGGCTGGAGCTGAAGCAATGTAGAACGCCCTTAAACGCTCCCTTCCCCATCTCCTCGGTTAAGATTGCCGCCATATCATCGTCGGCATCGCGCGTATGCACGACCAATGGCAAGCCGCTTTCCCGTGCGGCGGCAATATGGGTACGGAAAACCGCGATCTGATCCTCATGCGGACTGCGATTGTAATAATAATCCAGGCCACATTCGCCAATTGCGACGCATTTTTGATGTTCCGCACTTTCCAACAAGGCCGAAACCGTTAGATCCGTATAATCTTGCGCTTCATGGGGATGCACCCCAATTGTGCACCAGACATGGTCATATTGCTCGGCAATCTCAACAACGCCAGCAAACTTGTCCATCCGCGTACAAATCGTCACCATCGTTGCAATATTTGCGTTCCGCGCCCGGCTCATAACGTCCGCCAGATTTTCCTGCAGTTCAGGAAAATCCAGATGACAGTGGCTATCAACCAAATAAGACATCGTTATTGCGCCGCTTCTTCAACATATCGCGGGAAGACGCCTTGCGGTTTCGGCAGCGGCGTGCCGGCCACTAGCGCACTATTCGGCCCAAGATCATCAAATGTCCGGGCATCTTCAACGACCACAAGCTGATCGAGCATACGATTGGCGCTATCGGGCGTCACTGGTTGCAACAAAATGGCAACATGGCGAACAACTTCCGCCAACACATAAAGTACCGTCTGCATCCGCGCCGGATCGGTCTTCTTCAAGGTCCAGGGTGCCTGTGCATCAACGTAACGATTGGCTTCCGCAACGACATGGAAAAGTTTAGCTAGGGCCGCGTGAATAGCTTGGACAGACATATCCTGACGCATGCCATCCACCAATTCATAGGCCATAGACAATAACTTGCGGTCGTCGTCGCTATAGTCGCCCGGATCGGGTAATTTAGCGTCACAGTTTTTATTGATCATCGATAGTGATCGTTGTGCCAGATTACCGACATCGTTCGCCAAATCGCTGTTGATCCGGGAAATCATGCTTTCGGAACTATAACTTCCGTCATTGCCAAAAGGTACTTCGCGCATGAAAAAATAGCGCATCTGATCAACGCCAAAAGCGTCCACCAATTCAAAAGGATCAACCACGTTGCCGACCGATTTCGACATCTTTTCACCCTTTACGTTCAAAAATCCGTGGGCGAACACCCGCTTTGGCAGCGGCAGCCCGGCAGACAGGAGGAATGCCGGCCAATACACAGCGTGGAACCTTACGATATCCTTGCCAATAACGTGCAAATCGCAAGGCCAGAATTTTTTATAATGCTCGTCGTCCTCGTGCGGGAAGCCGGCAGCGGTGATATAGTTCGTCAATGCATCGACCCATACATACATGACATGTTCGTCATCATCGGGAACCGGTACACCCCAGCTAAAGGTCGTGCGTGAAACCGATAGATCGCGGAGACCGGACTTCACAAAACTAATTACTTCATTGCGTCGACTATCCGGCCCGATAAATTCCGGATGCTCGTCGAAATAAGCTAATAATTTGTCCTGGTAGGCGGAAAGCCTGAAGAAGTAGCTTTTTTCCTCCACCCACTCGACAGGCGTACCCTGAGGCGAGACTTTTTCTCCCCCTTCTCCAGCGACCAGTTCATCTTCGGCGTAATAAGCCTCATCACGCACCGAATACCAACCGGAATAGGTTCCGAGATAGATATCTCCATTGGCTTTCATCCGTCGCCACAATTCGCTAACGCTATCCTTATGGCGTGATTCTGTGGTGCGTATAAAGTCATCGTTCGATGCGTTCAACGCCCGGGCCATTTCCTGGAATTGCGGTGTCATTTGATCGGCAAGTTCGCGCGGCGTAAGACCTTCTTGGCGCGCCGTTTGTTCCATCTTCAAGCCATGCTCGTCCGTCCCGGTCAGGAAAAACACCTCACGACCATCCAGACGCATAAAACGGGCCAGCACATCCGTTGCGATCAACTCGTACGCATGACCAATATGTGGTCGGCCATTGGGATAACTAATGGCGGTTGAGATGTAGAATGGCTGGCGCCCAGTCATCTTTTAGTGCCCCTTAACATGTTGGCAGGAGAGGATAAAAAAAGTCTGCTTTGTTTAAGCGCCCTGGGCCGCCCGTTCAAGTTCGAAAAAGATGCGCAATATGACTTGTTTTCGATCCAGGTTTACAGAGAATGCTTTGGCAGATAATTCGTTGGTCTTTTCCCATAGGTCGACCCAGCGATCAAGCCTCGTGTTCGCCAGCAGCCGTAATTGTAAGGCCCGTTCGCCAGCAACGGCTTCATCAATCTCGATACCGCTGGCGCCGCCGCGCACCATCCGCGTCAACCAAAGCCGATACAGGTCCATCCACATCGCGAAAGATTCCAGTCCTTCACGGCGCTGAAATTTGTCGGCCAGACCGTGGACTTTCGTATAATCAATATTCGGCAATTCACTTAGTATTTTGAGCAGCTCACTATAGGTATCGATACCGCCTGCGTCCGCCAAGGAGATTGCTCGACCGGGGCTGCCTTCGGACAACTTGGCCAACGCCAGCCGGTCGTCGATCTCTGAGGTCGGGATTCGCAGCGCTAAGACTTCCGCCACTTCGTGTTCTGGTAGCGGTCGACATAGTAACATGCGACAACGCGAACGGATCGTTGGCAACAGTCGACCCGCGGCGTGGCTGATCAGGATTAGAAGGCTGCGTCCTGGCGGCTCTTCCAATATTTTCAATAACGCATTTGCAGCACTGGCATTCATGTCTTCTGCCCCATCTATCACCGCCACGCGCCAACCTCCTTCAGCACTGGTGTGGGCAAAAAATTTACTAACTTCGCGAATTTGGTCGACAACAATACGGGTGCGTAGTGCAGCGCTACTGCTCTTGGGATCCACGGTTCGTTCAACCACCATCAAATCACCATGCGCGGCCGCCGCTATGCGTTTTGAAACTGGATTTTCGGGATCGACAGATAGATCCTGCGGCGGATCGCTTAGCAAGTCGGTAGCACCGACATCAGCCAGAATGAACCGGGCAAATCGATAACCAAATGTTGCCTTGCCAATTCCTTTTGGTCCGCTTACCAGCCAGGCATGGGGTAAACGTCCGGACGTTGCGGCGGCGGCAACTAATCTTTCCGCCTCGCCATGGCCGATCAGATCATAAGATTCACGCGGTGAAGTCATGCCCTCAGCTATTGCCGACAGCCAAATACCAAATCTTCGGCCAAACCTGGAAAAGCAGGCCAAGTTTAGGTACGTCGGCGCCCGCCAATAAGGGCAAGGTCATGTCTTCCATCCCTGGCGCCTGCACACGTATGACGCCAACTTCCTGACCTACCTTAAGTGGTGCGCGTAATGGACGATCATATTCAACGGAGATTTTAAGCTTGTCTTTTGCTTTATGCGGCACCGTTATATTCAACGGTTGCGCCAGGATCAGTGGAACTTTGTCCGCTTCACCTAACCAAACTTGACCATAGCCGGCCGCCTGCCCAGCCTCCAACACGGCGATATTTTTGTACTGGCTAAACCCCAATCCCAGCAAACGTTCAGATTCGCGTGCCCGTTCATTGACGCTTGTTAAGCCGTTTACAACCAGGATTAAACGGCGACCGTTTCGTTTTGCCGAGGCGACCAAGCCATACCCTGAAGCCATTGTGTGGCCGGTTTTCAAACCATCCGCACCCGTCGGTCCGTATAACAGAGGATTTCGGTTGCCCTGTTTGATTTTTGAATAAGTGAACTCACGCTCGGCAAATATCGGATAATAGTCCGGATATTCATTGATCAATATTCGGCTCAACGTCGCCAGGTCACGGGGCGACATGTGATGGGCTGGATCCGGCCAACCGCTGGCGTTGCGAAATGACGCCTCGGGCATGCCAAGTTTTTTGGCGATCGCCGTCATGTCCGACGCAAATTCCTCTTCGGAACCGCTAATCCCCTCGGCCACAACGATACAGGCGTCATTGCCGGATTGTACAATGATCCCACGCAACAGATCACCAACCCGCACCCGTGTGTTAACTTCAACAAACATTTTCGAGCCGCCCATTTTCCAGGCTTTTTTACTAACCGGGAATTCGTCGTCGAGCTTCAAGCCGCCGTCTTTCAGTCGGGCCATCACCATATAGACAGTCATGAGTTTCGACATCGATGCCGGCGGCATTTGAGCATCCGGATTTTTTGATAGAAGGACAGCGCCAGTATCATAATCGACCATGATCGCATGCGTAGCCTTAGTGGTAATTTCCGCCCAAACCGGCGTTGCGAATACAACAACGGCGATAGCCGCAAGTACGAAACAAGTTGATCCCTTTCGACGCGTTGTCATCTTATGGCACCTCATCTACGATTATTTTTGCATCTATAAGACCTGTCTCTAAAACAGTTCTAAGCATTTGATCGGCAGCGTCCAATTCGGAATAAGGTCCGGCCCTCACCCTGAACATCTCAATATCGCCAATCATGACATTCTGGATGGTGATCGGTCCATGTGCACTTAAGCGTGCCCTTAATTTGTTGGCGTTGGTATATTCGGCAAATGTACCCGCCTGGACAAACATCGCCGTTGGTTTCACCGGGGCAATTTTCACTTCAACCGGTTTGTCGCTTATTCCCTCAACGATGGCGGTATTGGCAACCGTTGACTGACTGTCGACGTTAAAGTCTGGTTGTGCGGCTGCAATCACCGCACTGGACGACCGAGTTGGCACCGCTTCAGTTGGCGTCATCACAATTGGTGCTTTCGTGACCACGGGTGCTGGCGCGACTGGCGTTGTTTGCAAATCTGTCTTTTTGGTATCAGTCTTCGTTACTGCCTGTTCAGCTGATGTCGCTGGTTCGGTTTTGATGGCGACGGCGGAAATTTTTTCCCGCGGCACCGCCGGTAGAGCCGTTTTTTGATTTTCCGGCGTCGCTTGATAAGTGACAATACGCTCATCTGATCCGCCCTTTAGGGCCTTTACACGCACTTTGGCGGTTCCGTCCTTAACAAACCCAAGCAAAGTTGCAGCCCGGTGGGAGACATCGATAATTCTACCAGGAACAAACGGACCTCGATCATTGACTGTTAATACGACAGAGCGGCCATTGCCCAAATTAGTTACCTCTACCTCCGTCGGCATAGGTAAAGTTTTGTGGGCCGCTGTCATAGCGTTCATATTGTAGATATCGCCGTTCGCCGTCCGTTGACCGTGGAACGGTTCGCCATACCAACTCGCGATCCCGGTCTCATTATATTTTGGATCGACGTGTGGATAATACCAGAGACCGGCAACTTGATAGGGTTTACCAACTTTATACCGCGGTGCCTGCGCGTCTTTGTCGTGCGCGTCGTCCCGCTCGACATCCTTTCGAATTTCTTTTGCGGCAAAAATAGCTAACTGCGTTTCTGCACAGCCCGTCAAAACTATCAACACCAAAGGCATGAGTTGCCAAAAATTCTTGTTACGCTTACGCACTATACAACACTTACAATCTGATCCTGTCCACACCCGCTCATCGCCTTACTTTAGCGCCCCAATGCCGTCGGCTAAGCGCCCGACCGCAAGCGCAAAATAGTCCGAGCGATTCCACCGCAAAATTACATTAAAATTATGGTACGCGATGAAGGCAGGTTTCATCTGCCCTCTTTGTGGCAAAATTATGGAAGCCTTGAGGTTACGCGTTGGCAAGTCACTGCCGTCAGCCCGCCGGACCCCCAACTTTTGCCAAGCTGATAGCGATTTTTTACGATCCCGTCCAGTAAGACTTCGATCGAAACCCGCCGGCAACGTCGCCGCCCTGCCCCAGGTCACGTCGTTCCGCCAACCGACGCTGCGCAGATAATTCGCTGCTGAGGCAAAGACGTCGGCTTTGGTGGTCCAGATATCGCGGCGCCCATCGCCGCTATAATCAACGGCGTAGGCGACAAAACTGGACGGCATGAATTGACTTTGTCCCATGGCACCGGCCCAAGATCCTTGCATCTTCTCTATCGAGATATGTTTTTCGTCCAGTATTTTAAGCGCATGCATCAGCTCGCTACGAAAATATTTACTACGTCGACCATCATGGGCCAAAGTCGCCAGCGAGGCGATCACAGGAAAGCCGCCGGTGACCCGACCATAATCCGTCTCGATTCCCCAAAAAGCGACAATGAAACGCGCCTGCACCTCGTATTTTGCCGCAACTTCGTCCAATAAGGCACGATTTTCAGCATACATCCTGCGGCCCATATCGATCCGAGATTGGGGCACCACGCGATCCATATATTGCTGAAAGGTCAGTTTGAATTCCGGCTGATGACGGTCGAGTTCGATCACACGCGGGATCGGTTTGACATTCTTAAACGCCGCGTCGACGGTTTCAGGCGCAATTCCCTTCGCCACGGCCTCCGCCTTCACCGCCGTCACCCAGCTGTCGAAGCTTGTCGCAGCGCTAGCTGACGCCGGCCAAAATGAAAAGAAAGACAAGCAACAAAGAATGACCAGGACTGACAAACGCATTAGAAGCTCCGAAGGGTTGCTGATCGGGAGATGGTTGTTTCCCCGATTCAATTCAAGCATACGAAAATTGCGGACATTATTCGATGGTTGCGTTGTACAATTCGGCTTGAACTTGATCAATCTGATGAACTCAGGATAGGATGCCGCTGCCATTCCCCTAATAAAACGGACGCTCGTTCTTTTAATTTGCCCGCCATGACTAATCTTTGTGACTATACAAGTTATGCAGACGCCCAGCGTCATCATTCAAAAGAAGCACTTTGGTCACTGTTTGAGGGGGATCAAGATCACTTAAATATTGCCTATGAATGTCTTGACCGCCATGAACCTGGTGACATGGCGGTTCGAATCGCGCGCAGTGACGGTCCGTCGCAGTCACTGACTTTTGGCGAATTGACTGCAATGTCAAACCGATTTGCCAATTATTTGACCGCGCGTGGACTGATCAAAGGTGACCGCGTCGCCATCATGCTGGACCCCTCACTGCTTTTTTACGCTGCCTTTTTTGGCAACATGAAAGCCGGCTGCGTCGCCGTTCCTTTGTTCACGTTATTCGGCCCGGATGGACTGAAACTACGGATCGACGACTGCCATCCCGAACTGTTGTTGTTGGAGCCAAGGAAAGCCGATCTGGCAACTTTCGGGCCAGACACGGAAGTTTGCGACGAAACATTCCTTGCTAAGCTGGAAACCTGTTCGCAAGATTTCACGGCCAATACCCTGGCCAGTGACATGGCGATGTATCAATATACTTCCGGGACCACCCGGGAACTGCCGGAAGCCGTGAAACATAACCACAAATCCATTGTCACCGTGATGATGGCGGCGTTGTATGGCACCGGCATTCGCCCCGGTGACCGCTTCATGTGCCCCTCTTCGCCGGCCTGGGGGCACGGGTTATGGCACGGCACCGTCGCGCCCCTGGCGATGGGGGTGACGATTGCCAGCTATGCCGGCAAGTTTGATCCAGCGCATTTATTAAGGGCGCTCAATGAGTTCAAAATTACCAATCTGTCGGCGGCGGCGACCCATTACCGGATGATGAAAAATTCCGGCATGACTGATACTATCGCGATCAAGCTGGACAAATTGACTTTCACTGGCGAGCCCCTGGACAGTGACACGGCGACCTGGGCGGAAGAATATTTCGGCCGCAAAGTCGGCAGCATGTATGGCGCCACCGAAGTTGGAGTCATCCTGGTCGATTATCCGGCCGCCGAAGATTATCAGATCAAACCTGGCTCGCTCGGCAAACCGGTCCCTGGCGTTGAACTGGCAATTCTCGACCCTGACGGGTCCGCCTGCCCGCCGAACGCGATCGGTGAAATCGCCGTCAAACGACGCGGCGCGTGGATCGGCATGAAGGATATGGGACATCGGGACGAAGACGGCTATTTCTACCATGACGGCCGGGCCGATGACGTCATAATCTCCGCCGGTTGGACCATGAGCGCGGCGGAAATCGAAGACACGATGTTAAAACACCCTGATGTCGACGAAGTTGGCGTGATCGCGGTGACGGATGAAACACGCGGTCAAATTGTGAAGGCCTTTGTCGTTTCCAAACGCTCCGCAAGTGCCGCATTGACCGAAACCTTGCAGCAATTTACCCGCGAACGGTTGTCAATGCACGAATATCCGCGGCTGGTGGAATTTGTCGACGAGTTACCAAAAACACCGGCGGGTAAGGTGAACCGCAAAGCCCTGCGCGAGCAGGAGAAACAACGATTAGAAGGCGTCAGTTAGATGAGTGAAGTATTCCCAAAAATCAGCGAACGTGGCTTGGATGATTTACGCAAACGTATTGGGGTCAAAATTGAAAAAACAGCTGAACCTTGGTGTTATGAAGCGACCCGCGACAATATCCGCCACTATGCCCACGGTATCGGTGACGATAATCCGTTATGGTGTGACCCAAACTATGCCGCAAAAGGCCCGCACGGGACCATTATCGCGCCGCCATCGTTTCTATTTGCCTGTGATCGGGTGATATCCGGGTATGTCGGTGGCCTGCCCGGTGTGCACGCCATGTGGGCAGGCGCCGACTGGACTTGGCATCAGATGACCCGACGCAATGATGAAATTCGCACCGAAGCCTGGTTGAAGGATCTAATTCTGCATGACACACAGTTTTCTGGTCGTGCTGTGCAACAAATCTATCATGTGAACTTTTTTAACCAAGATGATGATTTGTTGGCAGAAGCTGATAGTTGGTGCTTCCGCACCGATCGTGATGAAGCACGGGAAAAAGGCACTAAATACACCGAGCTGAAATCCAAACCGGCGAAAAAATACAGCCAAGAGGAGCTCACCGAAGTATTTCGCCATTACGCCCAGGAAGAAGTTCAAGGTGCGACGCCCCGTTATTTTGAGGACGTAGAAGTCGGCGATGCGTTACCGACCATGGTCAAAGGGCCGATGACGATCACTGGCTTTATCGCTTTTGCACAAGGCTGGGGCGGGCTTTATATCCGGGCCAACAAACTGGCTTGGCAGCAGGTGCATAAACATCCGGGCCTGGGCATACCCAACAAGTTTAATATTCCAGACTGTCCGGAACGGGTGCATTGGGAAGAGGATTTCGCAACGATGGTGGGCGCGCCAGCGCCTTATGATTATGGCCCGGAGCGCTGTTCCTGGCTGACCCATCACCTCACCAACTGGATTGGCGATATGGGCTTTCTGAAACAGGCCACCAGTAAAATTCGCCGCCACAATCCGGAAGGCGATGTGCTTTTCATCAACGCCAAAGTCGTCGACAAATATGAAGAAGATGGCGCTGGTTATGTCAAAGTGGAACAGGAAGCAAAAAATCAGGATGGCGAACTTTCCATTATTGGCACCGCAACTGCCCGCTTGCCGAGGAAATAGCGGATGAGCCAGCCGCCCCTCACCGGCGTTCGCATACTGGACCTGACACGAGCGATGGCCGGTCCCTACGCGACCATGACATTGGCGGATTTGGGCGCGGAAGTGTTCAAGATCGAAGATCCGGTCGACGGAGATGATACGCGTGGATTTTCGCCGGTTGTAGCGGCGCAGACTTCGGCCTATTTCCTCGCTGCCAACCGCAACAAAAAAAGCATCGCCATCGACATCAAAAGCCCGCCGGGTCGCGACGCTGTCCTGGAAATAGCCAAACATGTCGATGTGGTAATTGAAAACTTTCGCACCGGCGTCGCCGAAAGGCGCGGTCTCGGTTATGGCGATATCAAGCAGATCAATCCAACAGTCCTCTATTGCTCAATCTCCGGTTTCGGTCGCAGCGGTGCGTATGCTGATCGCGCCGGTTACGATCCTGTGGCGCAAGCAGAAAGCGGCATGATGGTAATGAATGGGGAAACGGATGGCGATCCCTTGCGCACCAATATTCCGTTCGTCGACATTGGCGCCGGGCTTTATGCGGCGCAGGCCATTACCGCAGCGCTTTACGCCCGCGAAAAATCCGGTGAAGGACAGGCCCTTGAAGTCGCGCTTTATGATGTCGGGATCAGTTTTCTGGCCAATTTCGGCATGTCCTATTTATTGACCAATATCAGCCCGGTCGGTGTTGGCAATTCCAACCAGATCATGCACCCGGTTGGTGTTTTCAAAGCCAAAGACGGCGAATTTATGCTGACTGTCGCCAGCCAGCCGCTTTATGTCACATTCTGCAACGACGTCATCGCACGCCCGGACTTGGCGAGCGATCCGGAATTTGCAAGCCCGCCGGACCGGGTGACGAATCGAGCCCGGCTAACCAAAATTCTCAACGACGCGTTCGTTCAACATCCCGTCGACCATTGGCTTACTAAGTTGGAGGTGGCTGGAGTCCCCGCCGGTCGTGTCCGCTCCGTCGGCGAAGCGCTCGAATCTGCTGAAACAAAAGAACGGGGCCTGTTGAAAAATTCCGAACATCCCCAGCTCGGTACTATTCGTAATATCGCCTCCCCGATGATCTTTCATGGCACACCCATCGACGATCCATTCAGCGGACCGGAACTGGGGCAGGATACCAAAGCAGTGCTACGCTCACTGGCGAACTTTGACGACGATGAGATCGAGCATTTGACCAAACAGGGGGTCATCAAGGTCTGACCTCAAAGCTCAAAGCAACTTCGATATCAGACCACGATAAAGCAGGCGTTTTTCCGCTTCAGCATCGAAGGTTGTGGCACTATGCATGAGGGATAAATTTTCCCAGATGAGCAAATCACCGACTGACCATTTATGGCGATACTGAAATTGCGTGTCCAAGACGTGCCCGTTGAGCTCCGAGAGCAGTTCGCGCGACGCTTCTACCGACATCCCGTCGAACTGCGATATGGTTTGTACATCAAACAAAATGTTTTTCCGTCCAGTTGTTGGATGCTGTCGAACCAAAGGATGCAGCGCGTCCGGGTTTGCCGCCAGGGTTTCATGCGTGAGCGGCGGTTTGTCATGATCGACTTCCCTTTGTAAAGCATCCAGTAATTTCACTGAATAGACACTATTCAGCTCGTCAATTTTTACTTTGATCCGATCACCCAAACTATCGTAGGCCGCCTTTAGGTCGATAAATAGAGTGTCACCGCCCGACTGTGGTGCCGTTACGGAATATAACGCCGATCCCTCATTCGGTTGAGTTTTGATCAGGTAGTCTATATGCCAATCCGGTGCTTCGTGGGTCGTCTCGGCGATGGGCCTGCCGTCTTTCGTTAGATTTCCGATCCGCATGATATCCGGCTCGTCATCACATAAATATCGTTCGGCATGGGATTGTGAACGTGCTTGCAAAAGTTCGAAACGCCTTAGCGGGCCAAACTTTCGTAATATCTTCGCTAGATTGCTCGGTTGAAGATTTTGTTTCCGTATGAGAATCAGAGAATATTCAGCAAGGGCGCGTCTAAGTTTACGAAAGTCGATTCCGTTTAGATCGTCAGTTAAATCCAGGCCAATTAGCTCGGTGCCAAAGCTATTCCCTAGTTGTCGAGTTTCGAGATCCATTATCCCAGTTTCATCTGCAGAATGATTCGATCATTCAATTGTACCGATTTCTCCCTTGACCCGTCTTGTATTGCCGTCTAATCACATTCGCGACCCGGAGGAGTGGCAGAGTGGTCGAATGCGGCGGTCTTGAAAACCGTTGAACAGCAATGTTCCGGGGGTTCGAATCCCTCCTCCTCCGCCAGTCTTCGCTAAATATGGGAGCGACAATGTCTGAATTTCTAAATGAAAAAATCAATACCGTCGACGAACTGGAAGCAATTTATGGCTTGCCGAAAGGCGGATCCTTGAAAAAGGAGCTGACATTCATATCTGACGAATACCGGATATTGATTGAGCATTCGCCCTTTGTTGTTGTCGCCACCAGCGGGCCGGAAGGCCTTGATAGTTCGCCGCGCGGCGATCCGCCTGGTTTTGTTCGGGTTCATGACGAACGTACGGTGATGATCCCCGACCGGCGCGGCAATAACCGCCTCGATACTTTGAAAAATATTGTCCGTGATCCTCGCATCTCGCTGTTGTTCCTGATCCCCGGCATGGGCGAAACCCTTAGGATCAATGGTCAGGCCCAGCTCACCACCAACCAGGCCCTTTGCGAATCTTTCGAAATGCAGGGCAAAATCCCAAACAGCGTGATTGTTGTCACCGTCGACCGTATTTACTTCCAATGCCAAAAAGCATTGGCGCGCTCCCGCCTTTGGGATCCAGCGGCGCAAGTGGATCGCAATTCCCTGCCGTCGGCCGGTGATATGTTGAAACCGGTTTTGCCGGATGATTTTGACCCGGTGGATTATGACCGAGGGTATCCCGACCACATGAAGAAAACGATTTACTGATCAGCTAATTTTGCTTCGACATTTCGTTTGATATTGGCCAATGAAATTGTCGCTTCTTCATCAACGCGTTCTATTTGCTCCGCCGTTGGCAAAGTTGGTCTATCTTCGTTGATAATCGTGCGAGTGAAGCGGTGCTGCTCGCCGATTTTTTCAAAATCATAACGCGCTGTTATCTTGCCGATGAAGGTTTTTTGGGTTTCAGCAATCCACAAATTCGGCCGCTCACACTTAATAACCGTCCAGCGAAGTTCTGACCCACCTTTGCGGGTTTGCCATTCCTCGCTAAAGGTCTCGCCTTCCCTCAATGAATGATCCGGGCTGTTGATTTGATGAGAGGCTGCAATCCATTGCAGCCAGGAATTCGGGTTTGTCACATAATCAAAAGTAGACGCAGCCGGCCCCTGGATCAATATTTCATGTCTTCGCTCAAATTGATGCGTGCTGGACATTTAATCCACCATCGTCAGCCCGCCGGAGACCGACATGGTTTGCCCGGTGATATAGTCGGAGCGGGATGAGGCAAAGAACAGAATCGCGTCAGCGATTTCTTCCGGCTCACCAATGCGACGGAAGGGCACGGCGCGGGCCAACGCGTCCTGCATTTTTTGCGGTTGTTGGGCCAGCAACGGAGTATTCGTCGGTCCTGGACAAACACAATTGACGTTGATCTTGAACCGCGCCATTTCGCGGGCCAAAGATTTCGTGAAGGCGATGATACCGCCCTTAGCACCGGCATAGATGGTCTCGCCCATGCTGCCGACCCGGCCGGCGTCACTTGAAACACTGACTATCTTGCCGCTGCCAGCTTCAATCATCCCGGGCAGGAAGTGGCGGGTCAGACGAACTGGGCCCAAGTAGTTGATATTGACCACACGTTCCCAAAAATCGTCGGTATTGTCCATGAAGGGTTCAATGCGATCCCAACCCGCGACATTCACAACGATCTGTACGCCGTCGCTGGCTTGGCCTTGCACTTCGTTGCAGAAGGTTTCGATGGTATCTTTCTGTGAGACATCCAACGGGACAAACGTGGCGTTACCGCCGGCAGCCGCGATTTCCTTGGCAACGGCAGCACCACCTTCATCATTGATGTCACCAAGATAGACGTTGGCACCCACCCGAGCGAATTCCAGCGCCGTCGCCCGGCCAATGCCAGAAGCGCCGCCTGTAATAACCGCTGTTTTTCCGTCCAAACGCATAGCTCATTCCTTTTCTCTTATCGTTGGCTGAAATTAGGAGCCAAATGACCCGGTGAAAGTGATACGGATCAAATAACTCTTTCTCATTTCAGTGTTCGCCGGTTAATCTAACGCTTGTTCTTTTCTTACGTGCTGACGGAGGCCCCGGCAAGATATGATTTTGAACGACAGCCAACAAATGATCCAGGACATGGCGCAAAAATTCGCCGCAGAGCAGCTTACGCCAAATGCCGCTACTTGGGATCGTGAGCATAGAACGCCGGTAGAGATGTTGCAGGAGATGGGCAAACTAGGCCTGCTTGGGATCGTCGTGCCGGAGGAGTTTGGCGGTGTCGGTGCCGATAATCTGTCTCTCGCGGTCGCCCTGGAAGCGATCGCTTATGGTGATGCCGGCCTTAGTTGCACCATGAGTGGCCATAACTCCGTTGGTTGCATGCCGATTTACAAGTTTGGCACCGAAAAACAGAAAACCGAAATTTTACCTAGCCTGGCAAGGGGTGAAAAACTCGCCGCTTTTCTTTTGACCGAACCGCAAGGTGGCTCGGAAGCTTCCAAACTAATGACCAAGGCGGAACGCGATGGCAATCACTACATTCTGAACGGTACGAAACAGTTTATCACCGCCGGTTCAACAGCCGATATCGCCCTCGTTTTTGCTAGTACCGATCGCGAAAAAGGCAGCAAAGGCATTAGCGGATTTATCGTGCCGACCGACACACCCGGCTATCACGTCGCCAAAGTCGAGCGCAAGATGGGACAACGCAGTTCCGACACCTGCCAGATCGTGCTGGAAAATGCCATTATCGAAGATAGTATGCGCCTCGGTGAAGAAGGTGAAGGTTACAAAATCGCACTCAGTAATTTGGAAGGCGGTCGCATTGGCATCGCCGCGCTTTGCATTGGTGTCGCCCAAGCGGCACTGGACTACGCCCTCGCCTACGCGCAGGAGCGTGTGACCTTCGGAAAGAAGATCATCGATCATCAGGCAGTCAGTTTTCGCCTTGCCCGCATGGCAACGGAGTTGGTGGCAACGCGCCAACTTATTTGGCATGCGGCGACATTGCGTGATGCTGGGCAAGCCTGTTTGATGGAAGCCTGCATGGCCAAGCTGCAAGCCTCCGAAGTTGCGGAGCGGGTCTGTTCCGGGGCCATCCAGACCTTGGGCGGTTACGGTTATTTGGAGGATCTGCCATTGGAACGATTTTATCGCGATGTCCGAGTCGGTCAGATTTACGAAGGCACGAATGATATTCAATGTTTAGTGATTGCCCGTGAAATGTTGAAACGAGGCTAAGGCGATGGAGCAGCAGTCAGGCACTATCGCCGTTACCGGTGCAAATAGAGGGATCGGTGCGGAAATCGCAATCGAACTTGCACGGCGTGGATTTCATGTCGCTTGCCTAGCGCGAAACGGGCAAGCCCCGACTAACGAAAAATTGTCCCCTCAACTGCATGGGATATCCTGTGACGTCACCAATGAAAACACTGTTGCGAAGGCGCTTAAACAAGCAAACGGGCTTCCTGGCGGACTGTTCGGGATTGTTAACAATGCCGGTATTCTGGAATACGGCCGATCCGAGGAATTTTCGTTACAGCAGTTTCACCAGATCATGCATACAAATGTCACGGCCGCATTTTCAGTGTGTCAACAGGCCTATCCATATCTCAAAAAAACAGAAGGTATGATCGTCAATATTGGTTCTTTCTGGGGGCGACTGGGGGCGAAACAACATGTCGCCTATTGCACGTCGAAAGCTGCGATCGAAGGCATGACGCGGGCGTTGGCTGTCGAATGGGCGCCTACAGGCATTCGCGTAAACTGCATTTCGCCTGGTTATGTCGAAACGGATCTGAACCGGGACATTATGACGTCGGATAGTTTCCAGGCCTTCATTTCGAAGCGCGCTGCAACTGGGCGCCCTGCGCCTGTGCACGACATAGCAAAAATGGTCGCCAGTTTGTTCAGTGAAAATTTATCCAGCCTGACAGGCGAAACGATCTACGTTGATGGCGGCCATTCAATAAACAACTAGCTGCTATCCAGCCTTTCGCAATTGCTGCAGGAATTGCTCCACTTCCGAACGTAAGGAGACAGCTTGCTCCGACAGGGTATCGGCGCTTACTAAGACGGATCCAGAATCATCCCCGATCTGACCAGTTGCAGTGGCGATGCGGGCAACGTTCTCGTCCATTTCTGAGTTTTTGGCGGCTGCTCCTTCAATGTTTTTAGCGATTTCCTGTGTCGCCGATGACTGTTCGTCAATTGCCGTTGCGATGGCGCTGCCAATCTCATTCACTTCGCCGATAACTTCCTGGATACGGCTGATGGCATTCACCGTTTCAGACGAGGCATCTTGGATACCACTAATCTGCGAGCTTATTTGGTCTGTCGCTTTCGCAGTCTGTGTCGCCAGATTTTTAACCTCCGACGCCACCACCGCAAATCCCTTGCCGGCGTCGCCAGCGCGAGCCGCCTCTATCGTCGCGTTCAGGGCAAGCAGATTTGTCTGTTCCGCTATTTCATTAATCAAATCGACTACTTCACCTACTTGCTGTGCAGCCTCCGCCAAACCCGCTACTTTGTCATTCGCATGTTTGGTTTCGTCGACAGCAGTCGTCGTAATTTCCGATGATCTTTGAATTTGGTTATTTATGTTGTTGATTGATGCCGATAATTGCTCGGAAGCGGAAGCAACGATTTGGACGTTCTCCGAAGCTTCACGCGCCGCCCCTGTTGCACTCTCAACTTGTGCGTTGGTGTTCGAGACCATATCGGACATCGCGTTGGCTTTTGTTTGCATGTCCTCGACCGAACTGCCGACTTCATCGACAACTTGTTTTACCGTCCCTTCAAACTCGTCCACCAAGGTCACCATCATCCGATGTTTTTGGTCTTCAGATTCTGCTCGTTCGACACGACGCGCCTCGCTTCGTTTCCCTTTGTCGACCGCATCCAATCGGAATATCTCTATAGCTCGCGCGATTATGCCAATCTCGTCTTTACGTTCGACGCCTTCGACACCGGTTTCGAGATTGCCATCAACAATGGCCTCCATTTTATTCGCAAGCAGTCCCACCGGTTGGACGATTTGACGGGCGGCGAACACCGCGACGATAGTCAAAATAAATCCAAAAATGACAATAGCGCCAAGAACCTGCCAGGTAATTGATTGCCAATTTGCGAGATTTTGAGAGATGTCCTGATCGATTTGCAGGACGCCGCGAACGTCATTCAATTTCCAATCGTCCTTCGGCGTATCGGCGCGACTATTGTGGCAATTCACGCAACCTTGCGCCACCATCAAGTCAGCAATAGCGACCCGGACAATATGGCGATCGCCGACTTCGACATATTCCGATACAACGCGCTTCGGCTGTTTGATCAGGGTTTCCCACGCGGCACTTTGAAACGGCGAGAGCTCGCGTTCGGCACGATTTGGAAAGGGGTATTTGCTATATAAAGTCAGCTTGGTAGCGCTTTCTTTTAATAGGGCGCTCAAATCGTGAATGAACGTCGCCGGAAGCGGTATCGCACTATCATTCCCAGCATGCTCTATGGCCGGTTTAACGCCACCTGATTTTTTCACCGGACCTATAATATTCTTGGTGTAATAACCGCGAATAGTTTTGAATTGTCCAATCGTCGAAAGAGCTGCAGTCTCGGCATCCTCTTTTGCGGTATTTTTCACGATAATCGGAAATACCAGTGAAAAGACGATAATCGCAACTAGAGTCGCGACCGGAACCGGCAGGATAAGTTTCCATTTGATACTTTTGGTCATTGTGGTCTCACAAGAATAGAGTTCGCGCTTGGGTGTGTCGCGCGATTGACCTTAGCGTCTTCTAATTAACAATTCGTTATTCGGCTATTCCGCCGGGGCCCCGGAGACCAATCTGCGCGGACCGAACAGAACCTCGTTTCCGGGTTCCGGATTCCTTGGAACATTCCGAGCCAGAACAAGGGACATAATCGACATTCCTGAACCAGCTAGAAATACAGCCGCAGGAGATATCAGCCACAACAGACCGAAGGCGGCCGGGATCGCCACGGCCGCTATGTGATTGATCGAGAACGCGACGCCGGCGGTGCTGGCGATGTCTTTCGGATCGGCAATCTTCTGGAAATAGCTCTTGATCGCAATGGAGAACGCAAAGAACAGATGATCGATTACGTAGAGCACCGCGGCGAACATCGCATCCGAAACAAAGGCGTAACCGGTAAAGACAAAGATCAGACCGATATATTCAAATGTCAGTGCTCGTCGTTCCCCCCAACGCGCGATGAGTTTGCCAATTTTTGGAGCTAAAAATATATTAATGCCGTGATTGAGGAGATAAAGCAGCGTGATCGTGGCCGCGTCATAGCCAAATTTTTCCACCATCATGAAACCAGCGAAGACAATGAATATTTGCCGCCGCGCGCCGCCCATGAACGTTAATGCGTAATAAAGCCAATAGCGTTTCCGCATCAGTAATTTTTTATGCTGCTTTTCTTTCGCTTCAAATTTTGGAAACGCGGTCCAGGCGAAGATCGCAACAAAAACCGTAAATCCGCCACCGACGGCATAGATCAGGGCATAATCCAACTGTAACATTGTCAGACCCAGATAAATCAAACCATAGGCTAACAATGAAGCAAACGCCTGGGCAGAGATAAGCCGGCCCAGGACAATCGGCGTCTTGTTTTTTGGAATCAGCTGCAGCGTCAAGGCTTGCTGCATCGTTTCAAAATAATGAAAACCCAGCGACATAACGACGGTGGTGATATAAAGGCCAATGACCGATGGAAAAACACCGGTCAACGCGACGCCGAAACCAAGCAGTAAAAGTGACAGGAAAGCGACGGTCTGCTCTTTCCAAATCAACAACAGAAATACCGCGGCGAAGGCGAGGAAACCCGGCACTTCGCGTAACGACTGCAGGATGCCAATTTCCCGGCCAGAAAACCCTGCCCGTTCGATGGTGAAGTTATTCAACAACGACATCCAGGTTGCGAATGACAAAGCCATGGCGATGGCTGTGAAGACAAGCATCACTTCCGGTCGGCGCCAAGTCGACGGTTCCGCTGGAGAATTTATTTCCTTTGCCATTCGCTAAATTATTCCCGCAGCTAAACTTGAACGTTCAAAATTGGACGGATTAGATCCGGAGCGTAATGTAGAGGCTAATTTAGTAAGATTCCATTCTTCTGTGCCAGTTGGCTTCACATACCAGCTATGCAATGATCGTGGACAAGATTCCGCACTCATAATCAATCCTGACCAATCCCGAAATGAAAGTTTATACATATGAAACTCTACACGTCCGTTGGTCCCAATCCGCAGGTCGTCCACACCTTTATGAAGGAAAAGGGGATTGATATGGAAATGCAGAAAGTCGATCTACGTGGCGGTGAAAATCGTCAAAAAGATTACCTCACAAACGTCAACCCGATGGGACAATTACCGGCACTGGAACTGGATGACGGGTCCGTCCTGACGGAAATCGTCGCCATCTGCGAATATCTTGACGAGATTTCCGACGGGCCTTCCCTCATTGGCAACACTGCCGAGGAGCGCGCAACAACCAGGATGTGGATGCGGCGGATCGATTTAAATGTGCTTGAACCGATGGGTGATGGATTTCGATACAGCGAAGGTCTAGCAATGTTTAAGGATCGAATATATTGCATTCCGCAAGCAGCCGACGATTTGAAGGCCAAAGCACAACAAAACCTGACTAAAATTGATCGCATTATCGGCGACGGACCCTTTATATGCGGCGACAGATTTTCGTTGGCGGACATAATTTTGTTCCGTTGGATGGCTTTTGGCGTTGCGGTCGGTCAAGCCGTGAATACAGATAATAAGAATATCACTACGTGGTACGAACGCATGCAGGAACGTTATGAGGAATCCGCATAACAAAAATCGTTGTAAATTCGCAACAGAATCGCCATTTTCATAACTAATTGATTCAGCGCCCTTGACCTATGCTGCATTGCAACATAAGTTCTGTATGTAAACGTTAGATATAATCCAGGTTAAAGAGAAACGATATGGAAAAGCTAGCATCCCGGCGCGGATGCCGTTGGCCGATGTGGCCACACGCTTCGCGCCCATCACATGAATATTGCGGCGAACATCGTGGTGAAGGCAGTTCATACTGCGAAAAACACCGCACGATGTCTATTCGCGATCTTGAAAAAGAGCCGCGCCGTCAATTCGTCCCACATCGTCGGGCCGCCTAAGCAAGCATTCGTGTTCGTATATGCATTTAGCCACTTTGTTGTCACAAAGTGGCTTTTTGTATGTCTGGAGGCCAGTTAAGTTTTCAAGTTTACATAAAAATCTGGCCGTCATCGACCGCTAACACAGCACCAGTGATGAAATCGGATTCGCTACCAGCGAACAATCGAATGGCGCCATCCATGGCATCGGGTCGGCCGACCCTTCCGCGGGGGAATTTTTTCATAAAAGATTTGCCGCCCTCGCTTTGCCAGAATTCACTATTCATCTCTGTCTCGATGTAGCCTGGACATATCGCATTGACTTGGATGTCGTGGCGGGCCCATTCCATCGCCAAGGCTTTGGTCAGGTGAATAAGTGCCGCTTTCGAAGCGCCATAAATCGCCAGCTTTCCAACTGGTCGTAAACCAACCATTGAGGCGATGTTGATGATCTTGCCACCAGTGCCGCGCGCAATCATCGATCTTCCAACTTCCTGAGCGCAGAACCAAGGGCCTTCGAAATTGGTCTCCATCACAAAATCGAAGTCATCGCGATCATGATCTTCCGGACGTTTTGTCACCGACACGCCGGCATTGTTCACCAAAATATCAACCGGTGCAAAATTTGCGTCTAATTCCCTAACGCATTCACGAACATTGTCACGATCCCTGACATCCAATGCAACACTGTGGGTACAGACCCCGAATGCACTTAGGTCAGCGGCTAATTTCTGTAACCGATCGACCCGGCGCGCCGCCAAAGCAACGTTAACACCGGATTTTGCCAGACAGATCGCGATCTGTTGCCCTAACCCGCTGGAGGCCCCGGTGACCAAAGCAGTTGGTTTGTTCAGTTTTTCTTCATTCATTCGGTTTACAACATCACGTTGTTAAAAGACTGTCGGTTAGTATGGCATCGTTTGCGATGTGACAAGTAACACTCAAGTTGACCATTGGACATAAATGTCGAACCATAAAGCAATCCTGGAACTCCAAATGACGACAAGTGCGCGCATCCAAATTTGTGCCGACGATCATACGGCAACGAAGATTGCAGAGATCCTTGGGTTTCAAGATTATGCTATTTCCACCGCGCATGATGCTGACGTTGCATTGGTGCAACTAAAAACACAATCCTGCGACCTCGCATTCTTCGCGTTAACCGATATTGAAAAACAAAAACAGCTGATTGAGGCGATCCCAAGTATCCGGCGCGGTTCTGTTTTCGGTGACACACCCATGCCTGTTATATGCATCGCCGCGGACGATGATCAGTACGCCAATGAGCATCCGTTGCTTGAGTACGTCAACCACGACTTTGCGCCACAGGAGCTTATGACAAAAGTTGGGTCTTTGGCCCGGCTTGCCACTGTGCAAAGTGAATTGATTCGTCGTATCAAAACGTCAAAAACATGCCGTCTGACACCGGCGAATAAGGTGGAACCTTTAAATGATGTGTCCGATGCCTCAATTTTGCTGGTACCGGGAAATGGGGATGAGGCTTTAGAGCTAAGTTCAATTTTGTCCGATGTCGCAGGCGTTACCATTGCCGAAGATTCTTTCGTCGCTGTCACAATGCTGGAAGAAAAATCTTACGACACCGTTGTCGTCGTCCTAGAGAGTGGTGTATCTGCGAACGACATATTGTGGATGTGCACATCAGTGCGAGCCAATCCCAAATTATTCAATTTGCCAATAATAATGATTGCGGACGATAGTTCGTTCGAGACGCCGAATGAACCATTTATGAACGGCGTAACGGAAGTCGTCAGCCGTCCGATTGAGAAAGAGCAACTTTGTCGTCTAACCGGTTGGTTGCTGCGACGTGAGTTATACCGGCGCGATTTGCTAACGGCTTGCCGCCATAGCAATCAGAAACAATCTCGGGATGAAACGACAGGGCTCTATCGCTCCGACTTTATGGATAATCATTTGCAACAGCTATTTGGCTATGCCCTGGAAAACCGGAAACATCTTTCGCTTGCTTCAATAACGATGTTGGCTTTGACACCAAAGCAAACAGAGCAAGCGAAATCGAAGTTCCTCCGCCACATGGGTCATTTGGTAAGCCGGTTGATACGTGGCGAGGATACTGCCGCAAGGTTTAGCGAGTATACTATTATCGTGGCGATGCCTGATACGCCCATCAAATCGGCTCAGTTCGTATTGCGCCGTATCTTGGCAATTATCAACAACACCGAATTCGAACTAGCGTCGGACAAATCTTCGCTCAATTTCACGCTGCAGGCGGGACTGGCTGAAGTATCACTTGAAGATAGTCTTGAATCGTTTGTGGCGCGTGCGCAGTCGGATCTTTTTGTCTGAATAATCGGACTTCCCGACAATGACATTAGGGATTATCATTTTGTGATGATCAGCATAGATGTCATTTCCGATACGGTCTGCCCCTGGTGTTTTATCGGCAAACGCCGGCTCGAGCAGGCAATTGCAGTTCGATCAGATTACGAATTCAAGATTAACTGGCGACCATTCCAGCTAAACCCCGACTTGCCGAAGTCCGGGATGCTGCGGGCGCAATATTTGGCCTTAAAATTCGGCAGCGACGAACGAGCGAGCAAAATATATCAGACGGTCCATGGCGCGGCGGTCGAAGAAGGTTTAGAGATAAATTTCGCCAGCCTACGCTACCAACCAAACACTCTCGCGTCCCATCGACTGATACGATGGGCGGCCGGTGCCGATGTTCAAGACGCAATCGTTGAAGCCTTGTTTCAGGAGTATTTTTTCGTCGGCCGGGATATTGGTGATCCGGAAGTTCTGGTCGATATCGCGCAAATCGCGGGTATGGATGGGAAACTGGTTCGAAAGCTATTAACGACCGGCGCCGACGAAAAACTAGTCGCAGATGAAGAGATGGTGGCTAGGCGTACAGGTATCGCCGGTGTCCCCTGTTTCATCGTCAATGAAAAATTTGCGGTGTCGGGGGCGCAAGACAGTACTGTCTTGCTTAATGTATTCGACCTCGCGCACCAGGATCAGCAAAAATCGGCATCAGCCAGTCAAGCGGCGGAATGAGTTTCCGAAGTCGTCGCCAGTTTTGCGATTTGTTGCGCCAACCATAGCACCCCTTGTAAGCGATCTTCGGGATCTTCCCAGCTACGGCGATAGACAAAAGTATGATCGGGTCGAAGCTTGGCCATGCCGTGCTGATCATTGATAAATCCGATGAGTCCGGCCGGGTTTGAAAAATCTTCGTTGTGGAACGATAATGTGGCGCCACGCGGCCCGGCGTCCAGTTTCGCGATATTGGCTTCGCGGCAGGAGCGTTTGATCGCCAGTATTTTCAAAAGATGTTCTACTTCTTCCGGCAAGGAGCCGAAACGATCGATCAATTCGGCCGCAAAACTATCTATCTCCCGCTGATCTTCCAACAATGAAATTCGGCGATAGAGGCCCAATCGCACATTCAAATCGTTGACGTAACGTTCGGGAATGAGCACCGAAGTTCCGATCGTGATTTGCGGTGACCATTCTTCGGCTAAAAGGGTGCCGCCGTCATCGCCGGCTCGCGCAGCGGCAACCGCTTCTTCCAACATCTGTTGATAAAGCTCCAGGCCAACTTCACGAATATGGCCCGATTGCTCTTCCCCCAATAAATTACCGGCGCCGCGAATATCGAGGTCGTGGCTTGCCAGTGTGAACCCGGCGCCGAGGGTATCAAGGGATTGCAATACCTTCAGCCGCTTTTCCGCTGCCACAGTCAATGGTTTACGTGGCGGCAGCGTCAAATACGCATAGGCTCGGGCTTTTGATCGCCCAATCCGGCCCCGCAATTGATAGAGCTGCGCCAGGCCAAAACGATCGGCGCGATGCACCACCAACGTATTTGCAGTCGGAATATCTAAACCGCTTTCAATAATCGTCGTCGACAACAGGACGTCATACGCCCCTTCATAGAAGGCGCTCATGACTTCCTCAAGTTGAGTTGGCGGCATTTGCCCATGTGCGATAACAAACTTCACTTCCGGCACATGTTCGCGCAAGAATTCTTCGATTTCCGGCAAATCCATAATCCTAGGGCAGACATAAAAAGACTGGCCACCACGGTAATGCTCTCGCAATAGAGCTTCGCGAATACTGACTGGATCGAACGGCATGATGAAGGTTCTGACAGCCAGGCGATCTACAGGAGGGGTTGCAATCAGGCTAAGCTCCTTCACACCGGTCAGTGCCAGCTGCAAAGTACGTGGAATGGGCGTCGCCGTTAAGGTAAGGACATGGACGTCTGAACGTAATTGTTTCAACCGCTCTTTGTGTTTGACGCCAAAATGCTGCTCCTCGTCGACAATCATTAAGGTCAGGTTCCTAAATTTTACCGATTTCCCTAACAAAGCGTGCGTGCCGATCACAATGTCAGCGCGACCGCTCAACAGTTCTTCTTTGCTTGCGTTCGCCTCCTTCGTCGGCACCAAACGCGATAAATGCCGAATAACCACCGGCATACCGGCGAAGCGTTCATTGAAGGTTTGGAAATGCTGCCGGGCCAACAAAGTCGTCGGTGCGATCACCGCCACCTGGCCGCCGGACATCACCGTCGCAAAGGCGCTACGTAAGGCAATTTCAGTCTTGCCGAAACCAACATCGCCGCAAACCAAGCGGTCCATCGGCTGACCGACGGTTAAGTCGGAAAATACATCTTCGATGGCGCCTAACTGATCGTCAGTTTCCTGAAATGAAAAGCGGGCGCAGAATTCGTCATACATGCCTTCCGGTTTTTCGATTTTTGGTGCCTGACGCAAGGCCCGCGCGGCGGCAATGGCAATTAATTCGTCTGCCATATCGCGTAAACGTTTTTTCAGCCGCGATTTACGGGCCTGCCACCCCGCCCCGCCCAGTTTGTCTAGTTGAACGCTCATGTCGTCGCCGCCGTAGCGCGACAGGACCTCGATATTCTCAACCGGCACGTAGAGCTTATCGCCACCATGATAGGTTAGATGAATGCAGTCATGTGGTGCGCCGGACACATCGATGGTGATCAGACCTTCATACCGGCCAATGCCATGCTCGACATGGACGACAAAATCTTGCGGCGTCAGGTCATTGACTTCTTTCAAGAAATCTTCTGCTCGCCGGCCCTTCTTGCGGGATCGAACCAGCCTGTCGCCTAAAACGTCTTGTTCGGCGAGGACGACAAGATTGCCAAATTCAAAACCATGTTCGATCGCCAACACAGTTAGTTTTGCCGCCGCATCCGCCTTGCCTGTTTCACCGGCGCGTGCAATCATTTCAAGGTCATCAATATCATGATCTGCAAACAACAATTTCAGTCTGTCGAGGGAGCCGGGACTGTACGCCGCAATAACAACCCGCTGACCTTGTTTGCTGCACATCCTTAAAGTCGTTTGCAATTCATCGAATACGCTGCTGTTCTTGGCTTTGCTTTCGGCTGTAAGATCTTTTGCCTGGCGTCCCTGGAAATCGATGACGTTTGCGGCCGCTGGTTGGCTGAAGGGTGTAAAGGCGCCGCCGGATACATCATGATGGCAGGTTGCCCACTCCGCCGCCGTCAAATACAACATTTCCGGTGCTAACGGACGATAAGGCGGAGTGTCCGCAAAAGATGTTGTTTCCATGGCCTTTCGGGAAGAGAAGTGATCTTCAATTTGCTCCTGCCGCGCCGTTAGTGCTTCGTCGACCAGATGGTCGTGAGTGACGATCGCCTGTGGAACATATTCGAATATCGTTGCCAAAGTTTCGTGGAAAAGCGGCAACCAATGTTCCATGCCGCCATGTTTCCGCCCTTCGCTAATTGCTGCATAAAGCGGGTCGGCGGCGGTGACGTTACCGAAAAGTTGTCGATAGCCGGAGCGGAAACGGACGATAGATTGCTCATCCATTGGGACTTCGGTGACCGGCACCAGATCCAAGCTATTCGCTGCGCCAATAGTTCGTTGGCTCAAGGCATCGAAGATACGGATGCTTTCCAAATTATCGCCAAAAAAATCTAACCGCATCGGTGCATCCGCCCCCGGCGGATAGATGTCGATAATGCCGCCACGATTGGCAAATTCGCCAGGTTCCATCACCGTACCAGTGCGGGTGAAACCGTTGCGGCTACAGAACTCAAGTAAACTCTCCAACTCTACAGTTTCGCCCACCTTCATGCGAAAACTAGCAGCTAGAATATGGTCTTTTGGCGGTACTCGCTGCAGCGCCGCGTTCAAAGTCGCGACAACAATCAAGGGCCCGGTATTTTGCGAACGCTCCGCCAAGCGCGACAAAGCATCCATACGGGCAGCGGAAATATCCGGTTTCGGCGAAACGCGGTCATAAGGTAGGCAATCCCAGGCCGGAAACTCAATAATCTCTATTCCGGCATCGAAGGCTTCGACAACATTCCGAAAAGCGCTGGCGCGGGCATCATCGCGGGCGATATGAAGTAATGTACCCGATCCTTTATGCACCAGGTCGATGGCGACAAGCCCATCGACCCCTTCTGGTGCCCCGGAAAGGATCATGCGTTCGCTGGAGGTAATAATGCCTTCGATCATCGGACTTTTCTATTCGACCAGTTTGAAGACCAAAAGTTTATCCATCACCGAATTCTGATGCCGATCTGGAACCTTATCTTTGCGGGTCAACCAATTATAGATATCGAATTCATCCTCCTCGATAATGGCTTCGAACTGATCGATCTCGGCGTCGTTCATGTTTGCTAGATTCCGTTCGGCGAAGGTACCAATGACCAGATCAAGTTCCTTCGTGCCGCGGTGCCAACTACGATATTTCAGGCGTTTGATGCGCGTATCCAGGTCTTCTTGCATATCGGTCGGTTCCCGGTAATCATGGTCAAAGTTCGAAGCGATCATGGGTATACCCTGTCAATCCTCCCATGTCAGCAATTGTGCGAAAGAAACCGACAGATCATGCGCCCAGACCTACTCAATCCCTTGTTTGCGCCAGTGACCAACCTGAAAGGGGTCGGTCCGCGCATTGGCGCTTTAATTGAGAAATTGGCCGGCAGCAAAATTGTTGATCTGTGCTGGCACCTACCGAGTGGTCTGACTGACCGGCGGTTTCGGCCAAAAGTGGCCGCCGCCCCGGACAATGTCATCGCAACCCTACGTGTTCGGGTCGATGAACATCATCCTTCGCCAAATCGTCGGGTCCCATACCGGGTATTCTGCAGTGATGAAACGGGCACACTGACCTTGGTGTTTTTCAATGCGCGGGAAGATTATTTGAACAACTTGCTGCCGGTTGGAGAAGAACGGATCGTCAGCGGTCGGGTCAACATATATCAAGACGCACCGCAGATCGCCCATCCGGATTATGTGCTGGCAATTGAAAGTGCCGGCGAGATGCCGGAGGTGGAAGCACAATATCCACTGACCGCCGGGCTGACGCCTAAACCATTGCTGAAAGCTGTTGCAGGCGCTTTGGCGCAGGTTCCGGCGCTTCCCGAATGGCAGGAATCATCCTGGCTCAAACAACAGGCTTGGCCACCATTCAACAAAGCACTGAAACAGGCGCATCGGCCAAAATCAGAACAAGACCTGGGGTTATCCGTGCCGCACCGCCAACGCCTCGCCTTCGACGAGCTGTTGGCAAACCAATTGGCGCTGGCGCTTATTCGCGCCCAGCAAAAACGACAACAAGGCCGCGCCATCGCCAGTACCGGCGTCATTCGCAAAAAGATCCTAGGGGCCCTGCCCTTCGATCTCACTGGGGCCCAACAACGTGTACAGGCGGAGATTGATGATGACATGGCCGATGACGGTCGGATGTTACGCCTGCTGCAAGGCGATGTTGGCAGCGGCAAAACCGCTGTCGCCCTGTTAACCATGACGACGGCAATTGAAGCCGGTCGCCAAGCCGCTTTCATGGCACCAACGGAAATTCTGGCCCGGCAGCATCTGGCGACCTTAGCACCTTTATGTGAAGCCGCGAATCTGCGCGTTGCCGTCCTAACTGGGCGCGACAAAGGCAAAGAACGCGTTGCCATGTTGAAATGCTTGGGTCGTGGAGAAATCGATATAATCGTCGGGACGCACGCGCTTTTTCAAGATGACGTTCATTTCAAGGATCTGGCTGTTATAGTCATTGACGAACAACATCGTTTTGGTGTGCATCAACGACTGACACTGGCGGCCAAAGGAGCGCATGCGGACGTGCTGGTGATGACGGCGACACCAATTCCTCGCACCCTGGCAATGACAGTTTACGGTGACATGGACGTCTCAAAACTCGATGAAAAACCACCAGGTCGACGGCGAACCGATACCCGCGCCCTGCCCCGGAGCCGCCTTCACGATGTCGTTGCCGCCATCAGCCGTGCGATTGCGAAAGACGATCGCGTCTATTGGGTTTGCCCGTTGGTGGAAGAATCTGATGTTCTGGATGTCACTGCGGCAGAGGATCGCTACGCTGAACTCGCCAGCCAATTTGGCGACCAGGTTGGACTTATCCACGGCCGCATGAAAGGCCCAGAAAAAGACCGGGTTATGGAAGACTTTAGCGTTGGCCGGATCAAGCTGCTGGTCGCGACAACAGTGATAGAGGTTGGCGTCAATGTCCCCGAAGCCTGTATCATGGTAGTGGAACATGCGGAACGTTTTGGTCTAGCGCAAATGCATCAGTTGCGTGGTCGGGTTGGGCGTAGCGAACGGCAGGGCTCCTGTCTGCTGATCTATGCCGATCCTTTGGGTGAAACTGCCCGCGCGCGCATATCGATCATGCGGGAAACTGACGATGGTTTTGTCATCGCCGAAGAAGACCTGCGCCTGCGCGGGGCTGGTGAAGTTCTAGGGACACAACAAAGTGGTTTTCCGGAATTCCGTCTAGCTGATCTGAGTGAACATAGCGATTTGATGTTGGCGGCGCGGGACGACACCAAAATGATCCTGGATAGCGACCCCAATCTTGAAAGTTCTCGTGGTCAGGCCCTCAGAACTCTGCTCTATTTGTTCGAGAGAGACGCGGCGGTGAAATATCTGCGCTCGGGTTAAGATAGGATATGAAATGAGAACCGACGACATATTGGCTCGATCCCCGCTGGTGCTGACGCAAAATCAGCGGGAACATTATTTCGAGCGTGGTTATCTAGTGTTAGAAAATTTTGTTTCAGCTGATTGGCTTGACCGCCTGAACAAGGTGACTGCTGATTTTGTCGATCAAAGCCGCGCCTTGACTGTATCAAACAAGAATTTCGATCTGGAGCCCGATCATACTGCAGATAACCCTCGCCTGCGCCGCCTGATGACGCCGGTGGAGCAGCATCCTGAATATTTTGAATTTGGCACGGCAGGCCCGCTTATCGACGTCGCCGAAGACTTATTAGGACCAAATGTGAAATATCACCATTCAAAATTGAACTTCAAATGGTCCGACGGCGGCGAAGAAGTAAAATGGCACCAGGACTTTCCGTTCTGGCCCCACAGTAATGCCGCCCCCCTCACCATCGGTCTCTATCTTAGCGATGTCGATGATGAAATGGGTCCGTTGGGCGTGTTGCCAGGCTCGCACAAAGGACGTTTTTATACCCACTACGACAACAATGGTAATTGGAGCGGCTCAATTAACGATAAAGATGCGAAAGAGCTCGATTATACGATGGCCGATTATTTGGCTGGACCGGCTGGATCGATCACCATTCACAATTGTTGGATGATCCATGGCTCCGTTCCGAATAATTCGCCACGAAGCCGTAATCTGCTGCTGCATACCTATAGTGCAGGTGATTCAATCCCGCTCACGAACCTGGTTGCCGCCTACAATAATTCCGACAAATTCGTGCGTGGTGAGCAACCGATTGAGATGGAACTGGAAACCAGATCGTTTGAGCTGCCGCCGGACTGGTCTGGCGGCTACACTTCCATCTTCGATCTGCAGCAAAAAGAGCAAGCGTGAATATTGCCGCCATCCGACAGTTCAGAACAAAGATTTACGGCTGTCTTCTGTTTTTTTGCCTAGCGCTGTTCGTACCAATAACCACGGCGCAAGGAATTGAGTTAACACCGTTTGTCGACGGCCATATCCACATGAACAACCGGCAGGCTCTTTTGCAGCTGATGGATCAGGAGAAAATAGCTAAGGCGGTAATCTTCTGGGGTCGCGACAGTGACAATGAGGAACTTCTGGCCGCGACCAAAGCACATCCGGATCGTTTCATCCCATTTGCTTCCATTTCACCAGAACGCCGCAGTTACCGGCAGTTTTGGAATTCAAACGACAGTGCCTTACTTACAAAGTTGGAATTGTTATTAGAAACGGGTGTTTTTAAAGGTATTGGCGAAATTTCCGTCGTCCATTTTCCATCCCGCGGCTTTCCCGAAGCCGACTATGATCCAGATGGCATTTTGATGAACGGCATCATGACGTTGGCGAAAAAATACCAAATACCGGTTAACATTCACTGCGAAATCACCCGATTGCGTGAATTCACACGCTTGCTCGAAACATATCCGACGGTCCAAGTAATTTGGGCTCATGGCGGTTACACACCTTACTTTTTGGCCCGCCGATTGCTGAAACGTCACAGCAATCTGATTTATGAGCTGAGTGCGCGCATATATTTGCGCCATCCCCGTTCACCCGATTACACAATATTTCGTAATGAAACAGAAGTCTGGCCGCGTTGGCTTGAGTTAATTGAAAGTAATCCAGAACGTTTCATTATCGGTACCGATAACAGTCAGCGTCGGCAAACGACTGACAAACAAAATGTTGATCGCGTGCGATTGTTGTTATCGCAGTTGACGCCATCGACCAGAGAGTTGGTCGCTGCCGGCAATATTCTTCGCCTAACGACGAACTAATCAGCTGCCAACAGACTTCGTCTGATCGTCTGGATCGCTTTGTGCGACCACTCTGGGCGTATGAGAAACCGGGTCCTCAGGCGCCAATACGCCCATTGAAATGACCATTTTCAGGGCCTCTTCCACTGGCATATCGAGGTAGATAACATCGTCTTTCGGCAACACCACCATATAACCAGAGGTCGGATTGGGGGTTGTCGGGACATAGACTGTCACTAGATCGTTGCCGCGTCGCCGGGCTATCTCGCCTGTAGTGTCGGCCGTCACAAACGCCACCGTCCATATCTCACGCCGTGGCCATTCGACTAATACAGCATTGCGAAATGATTGCGATGATTGTTGAAATAGAGTTTCAAATACTTGCTTTAAGCCACTGTAAATACTGCGAACAAATGGCATTCGATTAACAATACGTTCGCCAATTTTAATAATCGTCCGACCGAATATATTCGCCGTGATAAAGCCGACAAACACCAGGAAAAATACGACAATAATCAAACCAAGGCCGGGAATTGAAAACGGTAGGTAGGTTTCCGGGTTATATTTTTCAGGAATGAGCGGCGTCACCGCATCATCAATCCAGGCAACAAATTGCCAAGAAAGATAGACTGTCAAGCCAATCGGCGCCGTGACGATTAGTCCGGTAATCAAATAATTCCGAAATCTGGTCGTGAGCTTCTGTTTCATGTATTGCAATCTGTTGTCAGGGCTGGAAGCGCGATATATTTTCTAGAATAACTTGTCGTACCATCGCGCTAATCTTTTATTGCGCCTGCATACCCGCATCGTTTAAGCCTAAAATTGGGTTTCAGCAAGGAAGCATTTCTAGAATCGTTTTAAAACATCGAGTTTTCAAGCAAAAACCGTCTTATTGATCTTGCAACCCAATACATTGCATGGTCCAATTTGCCCGAACGACATCTTCTATTTAATCTGAAATTACGACAAAAAAGGGGCACAGAATGCGCTTGGCAAACAAAGTGGCAATAGTTACCGGCGCTGGTGCCGGTTTTGGTCGCGGTATTGCGGAGCGATTTGGCCAAGAAGGCGCGAGTGTCATTGTCAACGATATCGCGGTGGATGACGGTAACGCCGTCGCCGAAGCATTAAAAAGCGCCGGCGGCATCGCTCAGTTCGTATCCGGCGACGTAACCCAAAGCGATGATTGGGCGAATTTGATCGCTGTCGCCGAGGCGTCTTATGGGGGCCTGGACATCATCGTCAATAATGCCGGTATCCCGCAAAGAAATATGCCGATGACCGAAGTCGATGAAGCCACCTTTGATCGGATTTTCGATGTGAATGTTAAATCGATCTATTGGGCGGCTTTGCACGGTATTCCAGCGATGCGTAAACGCGGCAGTGGGGCTTTCGTCAATACGTCATCTACCGCGGCTCTCAGTCCCCGTCCCGGCCTCGCCTGGTACAATGGCAGCAAAGGCGCCGTCAACACGCTAACCAAGAGCATGGCGGTCGAATTGGCGTCGGAGAATATTCGTGTCAACGCGATCTGTCCGGTTGCCGGAAAAACCCAAATGTTAAAGGAATTCATGGGTGGCGAAGAAACTGAAGAAATTGCCGACAAATTTCGCGCAACTATCCCAATTGGACGGTTCAGTACCCCGTTAGATATCGCCAACGCCGCGTTATATCTTGCATCAGACGAAGCAAATTTCATCACTGGCGTGTGCTTAGAGGTCGACGGCGGGCGTTGTGTGTAGCTAAAGCGTCCCGCCTCACAAATTGATCCTACGGTCAATCAAAAAAACCCTCCAAATGACAGTCAGCTCACTGTAATCATTGCATATTTCTTATTAAGACTGCGTGTGTCCAGGCAATTTGACACATACAATCCCATCAAAAAGACACATTTATTTAAACTGTATAATAATAATTATACTGTCTAAATATGTTCAATTAATGAAATGTTAATAAATGCTATTAACTAAACGATTTACGCAGTTTAAGCTTATTGGACTGTTTGTTTGGACTGTCTAATTATATAAATCCAAGGCGTGAATATGCTGACCAGCAAAGAAATAATGGCAAGAACCGGAATATCCAGGGCGACGCTGAATAATTACATCGCACTTGGAATTCTGCCACGACCGCATGTTGGCCCGCCCACCTTGGACGATCCGCAGGCCCGCCGGATTGGTTATTTCGAGGATGATGTCGTTGAGCGAATTCTGGAAGTTAAGCGCTTAAAATCCGAAGGTTTGATGATGTCGCAGATCGCCGCACGTTTCGCCACCCCCACTGGCGTCGAAACAGATAAAGAAAAAGGCGCTGTCGAAACAGAAGAATTCGAATTTGCTCCCGAACAATCTTCGCCGCAAAATTCACCACTGGCGGTGCGCGAAACAAAACCGCAAGGACCATTGTTTCTCAGCATCGAAGATTTTCCTTACCCGGCCTATATGCTGACGACAAATTTTCAAGTGCAATGGTGGAATGACGCCGCTGGCGAACAAATCTTCGATCGGGTTAGTGGGCTGGACGGTGAAATTGAAACGCGCAACATTTTCTCACTTTTGCTCAACAGCGATCGGCTCAAAGAAACCGAAGAACTGTTTGACGTCATTTCTTTTCACATGGCGATCGCGAAACGGCGGATTCCGCGCGAAGCCTTTAGCGGCTTTGATAGCGAATTTGGCGTCGGTACGGATCGCCGGCTAACCTCGATATATGATCAAACGACGGTTTTAGCGCCAGCTGAGCAGCCGAACAAGGGCGTCGAGCTGAAAATAGACAGTCAAATTCATCCCCACCAAATCATCGTTTCGTTTTACCGCGAAGGAACATTGTTTACGTATGTACCGGTGAATGAAAAAGAAACAATGCTCGATTTACTAGCGAGGCGAGAACGGGTTATTCGTGATTTATTGAAAAACCGGCAACCTTTCAGAACCGACTTAGCAGTGCTGGCGGCCGGTTTACAGGGCGAACAACAGCTGAAAAGCGAAATGGCACCACAAGATTATTTTGAGCTGACGAATGATATCTGGGTCCGGATGGATCCAATATTCCGCAAGTATTATGGTGTTCATGGCAAACACAACAATAACGGATTGTTGTTTTATTTCTTCCCACAACCGGATTGTGGTTATGCAATGAATGCCGCGCGATGTGCACTGGATTTGCAAATAGAAATTGAAGAACTAAGCCGGACTTGGCGGGCGCATTTGTCCTGGTTACCGATGCTAAAGTTCGATATTGGACTTGAGCAAGGTCGGGAGTGGTTCGGCAGCCTAAAATCGACGTCCCAAGTCGAATTTATCGTCTTGGGTGAGACCAACAATCGTGCTGAAAAACTCAGCGAATTCAGTCGGAACGGGCAAATTCTTTGCACCAAAAACCTTATTGGTGAAATTGCTCTTGATGACCAAAGCAAGCTTCAATTCGGAATTTCGCGGACCGACACTAGCGGTCGGGACTTTTTTGTCCCAAATACTTTCAGCCGTATACGAAACCTCGAAAATCTGACGTCAAATTACGACGACTTACCTATAGATCTAGCCGACCTGGCGATATGTGAAATCACCAGTGTTCAAGATCAAGCCACCACGTCTGAGCGAAATTCGCGTGACGTCAAACCTAATCAAAACAGCTGATCGAACCCGGAGGCCCAACCCATGGATCGCATCACATTAGTGGATACAACAAAAACCGTGACAGAATACCGGCAATCGTTGCGCGTCGACCCGGCTGACGTCACCCAAGCGCATGACCGTTTAATGTATGCCATGCTGACGTTTGCAGGCGAACGCGATTGCGAAAAATTGCTCGACCTGATTGTCAATTATGCCATGAACATTGCCCACGCTGATGGTGCGATTTTGTATCTTCGCGAAGAAAATGAACTGAAATTTTCCCGTGTCCGCTCCGAAGCGCATGGATTAGTTAGCATGGAATCAAACGCCCCTGAAAGCATCCCCGGCCTTCCTTTAAGAGATCCGCAAACCGATGTGGGTCTGCATCACAACGCCGCGGTACATGTCGCACTTACGGGCGAAATCGTTAATATTGCTGACATATACGAAAATAGTGGCTTTGATTTTTCCGGCACGACCCGGATGGACGAACGTTATGGCTACCGCACGAAGTCGATGTTGTTCGTGCCTTTGAAAGATCATAACAATGACGTCACCGCGGTGTTGGCGTTGTTTAACGCCTGCGACCCGACCAGCGGTGAGGTCACAGCGTTTCCGGAATATCTGGCACAAGTGATAGAGGCGTTGGCGCTGCAAGCCGGCGTCACCTATGATAATCACCGTTTGATCAAGGCCCAAAAAGAACTGTTTGAATCGTTTGTACAATCGATCGCCAATGCGATTGATGCCAAGTCACCCTATACCAGTGGACATTGCAAACGTGTTCCGGTGCTACATGAAATGATTGCTGAAGCCGCCTGCGATACAGAAGACGGTGTCTTTGCCGATTTCGAAATGACAGAGGACGAAAAATATGAACTTCGGATGGCGGCATGGCTGCATGATTGCGGTAAAATTGCGATCCCTGAACATATTATGGACAAAGCGACCAAGCTTGAAGGCCTGACCGACGGCATCAGCGAAGTCGCCACGCGTTTAGAAATCATCAAACGCGATTTGGAAATCAGTTGCTTGAAAAAAACTCTGTTAATGCCTGAAAAAGCTACAGAATATCGCCATAATCTAGTCGACAGACAAAATATGATCGACAGTAATCGGGATTTCCTGGCCGAGTTGAATTCACCGGATACCTGTGCTTCGGACGATACCTTACGACGCATTGGCGCCATTGCCGCCATGACCTGGAAAGATTGGGATGGCAACACGGTAAATTTGCTGAGCGAATTAGAAATCGAAAATCTTTCGGTGCGCCAAGGAACATTAAATGAGAGCGAACGCCGAATTGTGAATAGTCACGTTGACGTCACGATTGACATGTTGGAAAACTTGAAACTACCTCACGGTCTAAGAGAAATCCCAGCCATCGCCGGCGCCCATCACGAACGCATGGATGGCACAGGTTACCCACGCGGTCTTACCGGCAATCAAATGTCTTTCAAGGCAAAAATGCTGGCAGTGGCGGATATTTTCGAGGCCCTAACGGCCAACGACCGGCCCTACAAACGCTCCAAGACTTTGAATCAATCTATCGCGATCATGGCCACTATGCGGGACGATTCACATATTGATCCAGACGTATTTAGTCTGTTCCTTAATTCACGGGTTTGGTTCGATTATGCCGTCAAATATATGGATCCGATGTTGATCGATACAGTCGATGTAAAAAGCTATCGTCGGGATGAATTTGATATCGGAATCGAAAAAGGCCTGGCACTAGCAGCAGAATAACCATCCCAGATGCCTCACGCGCCGGAGCCCTCCTCCCCCTCAAGACCGGCGCGGATCTCGGAAAGGCGGTGCGTAAGCACCGCCTTTTCATATGGCACCGACTTACCGGCGCCCCATACCGGTCCCGGCCAGGCATCGTCTTCGCGACGCCGGCTGACAATATGGACATGAAGCTGAGGCACCATATTGCCTAAGGCAGCGACATTTAGATTGTCCAGCTTAAACAAACGCTCCATGCACCTGCTGACCAGAACAATTTCATCCATCAATTGGTGATAATCTTCATCCCAAAGTTGGTGAAATTCAGTGATTCCTTCACGCGCCGGAACAAGAATGAGCCAGGGGAACCGGCTATCATTCATGAGTTGAAGTCGGCATAAAGGCAAACGCGCAACTTCTACTGTGTCCGCGGCTATACGATCATGTAATCTAAACATAACCTGATATTGTAAAATGACGGCGCGGAGATCAAGGGGTTATGCTTGCTTTCAGCGATCGAATTCAGCACAGTCGGGCAAATGATAATCTAAATTCCGGAGGAGAGCGCGATAATGGCAACAATTACCAAGGGTGTCCGTGAATTATGCGCGGAAGCAGAAGAAAAGATCGAGACCTGGACAGTTGCACAGGCAAAAGAACATTTGGATGACGAAAATTGCGTCATTATCGATATCCGCGACGTCCGGGAATTGTGGCGCGACGGAACAATTCCAGGCTCCAAGCATATGCCACGCGGAATGTTGGAGTTTTGGGTGGACCCCGACAGCCCTTATGCTCGGGAAATATTCCAGAATGGCAAAAGGTTTGTCTTTTTCTGTGCTGGTGGTCTGCGCTCCGCCCTCGCGACCGTTGCTGTTCAAGATATGGGTTTGCAGCCGGTTTGCCATATCGAAGGCGGTTTTGCGGCCTGGAAAGAAGCCGGTTATGACATCGAAACGCGGGAGCAGAAAAAATAGTAGGCGGCGGTTAGTTGAGGGGGATATCCGCCTGACCTTTGCCGATTTGGTAAATCTTGGACAAGCGATCAAAAGAATCACTAATGGAATTTGCCTGCGCATTCAATTTCAGTGATGTTTTGTTTCCTTCTGCGATCTCGGCGATCAAGCCTTGAAGACCATAACAAGACCAATAGTGGTTCTGCCGGGCGTATTCCCCATGTTTTACATTAAATACTTCCGTTAATATTTTTAAATCATGAGGAATATTAAAAGTATCCTCAGTGTCGGAATAGTCGAAGAAATAGTAAAAATTGTCAAACCCAGCCCAAGTGATAGCGGATAAACACAAAGAACAGGGTTCGTGCGTGGTAAGAAAAATGCAATCGCTTGTTTTCGGCCGGCTTTCACGCGGCATTTCGTAAAACTGCTTAAGGGTATGAACTTCCCCGTGCCAGAGCGGATTTTCAACCTCGTTGTTAGCTCCCGCTAGAACCAGTTCAAAATTGGACTTCCGCAAAATTGCCGCACCAAAGGCTTTTGATCCCGTCGCCACACCGGCATCAATTTTCGGGATAATGTGATTTTCAATCACACTCAGCAGACGCTCAATTTCCGAAATTTGCAGCATTAAAAACGCATATCTATTTAAATTTGTCCGCATAGGCGTAGATCGCCATATGCGCCGCTAAAGGTAGCAATAACCACCAATAACTAATCCCTAAACTTTGAGTAGCGAGGTAGATCGAAAGCACACCACCGAATAATACAATGCGTCGGGCAATGTTGAAATTTTTGTTGCGGCTACGAAGGGATTCTTCGTCTGCCATAGCGCTTGGCCCAGCCGCCGCCAACAATTCTTCCGCATCCTGCAAATGATCCCGAATTGTTTCAAATTCTTCGATTTTTTCGTTACCGCCCTGTTCCCAAGCCAGGATCGAAAGGCGGTAAGCACCAACAGCCGCCGCGGGGCGCTGGGCCTCCACCCAAAATCCACCGGCTTTATCGTAGAATTTCGCGCTGTCATCTAGATTAGTTTTGGCGGCTTTTTTGCCAGCTAGTTCATATGCGATCGCTGCCCCTTTGATATCGCCCAGAGATTTCGCCTCCTCAGCGTCGCCCAAATAGCTTTTCAGCGACCGGCCACGCACCCAGAAAAACACCCCAATTCCGATCGCAACGGCAATGATCAACAAACGTTGTGTATCGTCCATTTCGCCTCTTTCAGCAATGAAGTCTCTTGCGTCCATCATAACCGATAGGGGAGACTTGGCGAGGCAAGAGTTGTTAAAGGTCCGGATCAATGAAAATCGAAAACATCGAAAGCTATCACGTCCAACTGCCGTTCGACCATGGCGCCACCCAGCGTTCATTATCCGGACGCGATTGGCCGGTACTGGATTATGTATTTGTCCGCATCGATACAGACGTTGGTATCAGTGGGTGGGGCGATGCGTTCGCCTATGGTGCCGCAGCAGCGGTAAAAGCAGCTGTTGATCACACCGTCGCGCCAAACCTGATCGGCGCGGACGCCAGTGATATAACCGGATTATCAAATCAAATGCAGCGCGACAACCATCTTTGGGGGCGTTACGGCATCACCATGTTTGCAATCAGTGGCATCGACATTGCGCTTTGGGATTTGGCTGGGAAAAAGGCGGGAAAACCGCTTTATGACCTACTGGGCGGGAAACAACGTTCGTCCCTTCCAGCTTACGCCAGTTTGTTTAAATATGCCGATCCGGAGTTAGTGGCAGGAAAATCCAGGCAAGCAGTTGACGAAGGTTATCGCTATATCAAACTGCATGAAACCACAGTGCCGGAAGTCGCCGCCGCGCGCCAAACTGCCGGCGCGGAAATTGCCATCATGCTTGATACCAACTGCCCCTGGTCGTATGACGAAGCCTTGGATATGGCCGGGCAATTGAAGCCCTTCGATCTGCATTGGTTGGAGGAACCGATCTTTCCGCCAGAAGATTTCCAAAACCTGGCAAGACTGCAGACCGCATCCGGCACGCCTTTGGCAGCCGGTGAAAATGCCTGCACGGCAATGGAATTCGCCAAAATGTTTGACGCCGGCGCCGTCACTTATGCCCAGCCGAGTGTTACCAAAGTCGGCGGCATTACTGAAATGCGAAAAATTCTGGCACTCGCAGAAAATTATAAGGTTCAGGTGGTGCCGCATTGTCCTTATTTCGGCAGCGGTTTTCTTGCCAGTCTTCATATTGCAGCGGCGATGCGGCAAGACGCCTTGATGGAGCGTTTCTATCTAACCCCGGAAGCCAGTCCTGTTGGCAAGCTCATTGATCCGAATAACGGCAGTTTTTCTGTGCCAGGCGGGCCCGGCCTGGGGTGTGACCCAGATTCGGATGTCATCAAAGACTTTGCGGTCTAAATATCATATCTGCGATCTCAGGAAAGCGCGCGTTTCGGCCATATTGCCATCACCTATATCCGCAACAACAGCAATAAATTCTGTCACACCGGCGTCTTTCAAACGGGCGATCCCTTGGGATATTTTCTGCTCGTCCCCCACAAGCGCTATGTCGGCCGGACCGGCGGCCCCTTCGCGGTCCAGCATGGCGCGGTAGGATGGCAACTGGCCGTAAATTTCAAACTGCTTGTTGATGGCGTCTCGCGCCGCGTCTGCATCGTTGGTCAGGGCAATTGGAAACCCGGACACGATTTGCGGGCTTGGCCGACCTGCTTCCGCCGCAGCTTCGGACAAATGAGGATGGATATGTTGTGCCAGCGTCCGTGCGCCCGTCATCCAAGTAACTGTACCGTCGGCCTGACTACCGGCCAGCTTCAGCATTACTGGGCCCAGTGCGGCAACCAGCAGCGGCACTGGTTTCGGCGCATCCGGCACCTCCAAAGACCAGGCCGTGCGATATTGTTCGCCTTGATGCAGTGAAGCTTCACCACGCAAAAGCGGTGTCAGGACGGCCAGATATTCCCGCATATGCCGCGCCGGCTTATCATAGGACATACCCATCGCATCCTCGATAACGACTTTATGGGACAGGCCAATACCCAAGGTAAAGCGACCAGCGGTTGCCGCTGCCGCGCTTAGTGCTTGCTGGGCAATAGCTGTAGGGTGGCGAGGATAGCTTGGTACAACACCGGTACCGACGCGTATGCGTTTAGTGGCATGGCCAGCAAATGCCATCGCCATAATTGCATCATGATTGCGAATGTTGGCCATCCAAAAAGATGCAAAACCATCTTCTTCCGCCGACAATGCGTCGCCGACCAACCCATCCAGAGTATCTTTTTCGCCGTTTGTGGCACCTGCCATCAAACCAATTTTCATGTTATCTCCAAATCTTATTCTGCTGCTACTTGGCGATAGTGATCGCGAACATTTTCCTTCGTTACGAAGCCTTCTTCCAAGTCGCGTTCGATATCATTCTTGCTGCGCTTGGCCGGATCGCCGTACCCGGCGCCGCCGCCTGTTTCCGTTACCAGTAGATCACCTTTCCGCAGGGCGAAGGTGACTTTAGAGCCAAGTTGAATTTCCTCACCATCGCGAATAACCATAGTATTTGCTTTGGCCCCGACTTCGCCACCGAATAAACCTTCCGGGGCGATCGCAAAACGGTCGGAATAACTGGCGAACGACACATCATCTGCCAGCACCCGATAGACCCGGCGGAACCCCAAACCACCGCGATGCTGCCCGGCGCCACCGGTATCCGGGATCAGGCTATATTCTTCAACGCGAAAATAGTCATGCTCCATATCAATGGCCTCGATCGGGACATTGCCGCAGTTAGACAATGGACTATCAACCGCATCGCAGCCATCGTTCAATGCGCCCGCCCCATAACCACCGCCAAAAATCTCCAGATAGATATCATAGCCGCCATCTTTCAATTTGCTCAGACAGATCGGTTCCGTACTATCAAAGCCGGCGGCAATCACTTTCTCCGGCACCGCTTGCGCCAGCGCCTTCATCACTGCATTAAAAGCACGGTAACCGGATAACATTCGCGCCCGCACCGGCGCCGGTGGTTTGGGATTGAGTAGACTGCCATAAGGGGCAATCACTTCGATTGGACGTTTCGAGCCTTCGTTATAAGGAATATCCGGACTGGTCAGCACCGATTTCACACAACTGAGCGCCGCCGCAACAGTCGAGGCGAAGGGGCAGTTGATATTGGTTTTCACCTGATCGCAGGTATTTTCATAATTCACGATGACCCGATCGCCGTCGATGGTAACCGATGCACGCACCGGCAAAATTTCGTCGCTCAAGCCGTCATCATCCAATTGATCTTCGCCGTAATAGACCCCGTCCGGCGCCGCCCGGATCGCCGCACGCATACGACGCTCAGAATATTCCAGCAACTCGTCCATCGCGATCATGACCGTATCGGCGCCGTATTTTGCGCATAGATCCTGCATCCTTTCGCCACCAATGGAATTGGCGGCAAACTGCGCATTGAAATCACCGATTGTTTGTCGCGGCACCCGAATATTGGCCGCAATCAAGCGTTCCAACGGACCGCCATTCCAGTCATGGTCAAGATTATATTTGCTCGGCGGGAAGATCAGCCCTTCTTGATGCACATCGCTGGCTGCCATGTTGAGGCCAGGAGCACCGCCACCCAAATCCAAATGATGTGCAACAGTTGCGGAAAATCCAACAAGCTTTTCGTCGAAAAATACCGGAGAGAACAGAAACACATCTTGCAAATGCTGCCCGCCTTGAAACGGATCATTGTTGATATAAAAGTCCCCTTCAACGAGAGATTCTGGTGGATAGAGATCGGCGCAGGCACGGAACGTCGCACTGATCGGGCCAAGTTGCATCGGAATCAACTCTGCCTGCGCCACCACATTGCCAAATCTATCCAACAATGCCGCTGATGCATCATTGGCTTCCCGCACAATCGGCGAATAGGCAGAGCGCACAAGCTTCACACCCATTTCAACCGCTGCCGCAATCAAGCCATTGGCAATCACCGCCTGATCAACTGTATTTATTCTGGCTTCGGAAGACATCGCTATGCCCCTTCCCGTTCAATAATCAAATTGTCGTATTGATCTCTTATTGTCGTCCAACCGGTCGGCACAAACACAGTCGCGTTTTCATCTTCAACCAGCAAAGGACCGGAAACTTTATTCGCCAAATCGAAATCGCCTCTTGTCATCAAGGCATAATCTTGCCAAACCCCGCGATCAAATACCGGCGCCATTCGGCGTTCCTTGTGGCCATCCCCGGTGTAAGTCAAGGGTGGCACCTGCGCTTGCGGGGTCGACGCGCCTAGACGGAATGACACAATTTCTGCGTTTGATAGTCCGGCATCACCAAACGAAAATACCCGGTGATGTGCGTCGTTAAAACGCCGCATCAACAATTCAGTGGTCATGGCGTCGAGATCTTCCTGACTAAGGTCAACGGCAACTTCGAAGGCTTGACCGACAAAACGCATATCTAGGGAATAGGAATAATCAATATGCTCATCGATACCAAGTTGGTGGAATCCGTCCCGCGCCGCCGTCGCCATCTCGGCAAAGATATTAGTCAACTTTGCCGGTGCATTATCGTCGACGGCGAATTTATGGGTTTGCGTTTCATAACGGACATAATCAGAAGTCAGCAAACCATATGCCGACAAAACACCGGCGTTGGGCGGAACAACGATTGTTTCAATCCCTAACTCTTCAGCCACACGAACCGCATGCAACGGTCCGGCGCCGCCAAATGGCACCAAAGCATAATCGCGGGGATCCCGTCCCCGTTCTGTCGAGACCAATTGGATGGCGCGAACAATATTGCTGTCGGCGATGCGGATCGCACTGTCTGCCGCCGCTTCTACACTTTGTTCAAAGTGTCCGGCAAAGCCGGAGAATACCACCTCTGACGCGTGCGCGTCGACGGACATGCGGCCACCCAGAAATGCTTCCGCCCGTATCGTGCCACGGATCATATGGGCGTCCGTCACTGTTGGTTGTTGGCCGCCACGACCATAACAAGCAGGACCCGGATCGGCGCCGGCACTTTCTGGCCCGACCCGCGGCATGCCGCCATCATCTATCCAGCATAAGGAGCCACCGCCAGCGCCGACTGTTGCAATATCCAAAACCGGCGTGCGAATAGGTAATCCATCAACTTCGGTTTCACTGGACAAGGCCGGCTTGCCATCAGCGATCAAACAAACATCAGTACTTGTCCCACCCATGTCGAGGGTGATGATGTCCCGGTACCCAGACTGCGCAGCTTGTCGAAGCGCCCCGATAACCCCTGCCGCTGGCCCGGAAAACAAGGAAGTGATGGCGTTTCGCCCCATCGCCTCGGCCGGTATACGTCCGCCATTTGACTGCATGATCGAAAAGCGGCCGTCGAACGCTTGCTGTCTTAGATTATTGTCGAAACGCTTTAGATAGCCGTCAATAACAGGTTGGACATAAGCCGCTAAAGTAGTCGTCGACGCACGCTCAAACTCCCGGAACTCCCGCGTGACGTCACAGGAACAAGTGACGCTTAGGTTTGGATCATAAGCTTGAATAATTTCCGCAACTGACTGCTCGTGGTCCGGATTTGCGTATCCATTTAGAAAACACACAGCGACGGCTGAATAATCTGCTTTTGTTAAGAAGTCTTCGATGAGCTTTGTTGTTGACCCATCGTCCAACGCGGTGATGACGTCGCCGCCGGGACCAATTCGTTCAGGAATTTCCAGGATATCTTTGCGCCGTACCACGGGAGTGGGTTTTTTGTAGAAAAGATCATAGATCCGAGATCGGTTATGACGTTGTAGAAACAGAATATCGCGAAACCCTTTGGTGACCAAAAACGCCACGCGGGCGCCTTTGCGCTCCAGAATTGCGTTTGTCGCAACGGTCGAGCCATGCACCAAATCTGAAATTTGATCATATGAGATTTCAGCAGCAGAAATAGCGTTTATCGCACCGTCATCGGGTTGTGATGGCGTACTCGGTACTTTCGAGATAACGACTTTTCCATCGTCAATGCCGACCAGATCGGTAAAGGTTCCGCCAACTTCAACACCAACTCTCATCTCTATCTCCTCAGATCGGGTTCTGCGTATTATAGTACGCGCGGGATTTTCGGATAGAGGGATTTGTGCTGTGCGCGAAGGTAAACAAAAAACACTCCGCGTCGCGATGGCTGGTTTAGGTGCGATTGGACAGGAAGTGGCGACAGCGTTGGATAACAGGATCGACGGGCTTGTCCTTGCCGCTATAGCGGTTCGTGATCGATCGAAGGCGGAAGAGAAAACAAAAGATTTTCACTGGAAGCCGATTTTTTGCGAACTGGACAAACTTGCTGAATATGGTGACGTGATCATCGAATGCGCACCGGCTACTATTTTTCGTGAAATCGCCGAACCGGCGATTCAGAAGGGACGGATTTTCATGCCGCTCAGCGTGGGCGCTTTGTTAGATCATTGGGATTTAGTGGAGCTGGCGAAAGAAACAGGCGCAAAGATCATTGTCCCAACCGGCGCTTTGTTAGGACTTGATGCGGTGCGCGGCGCTGCCGAAGGCGAAATCTACACGGTATCGATATCTACCCGAAAACCACCGAACGGGCTGGCAACGGCACCCCATGTGATCGCCAATGGCTGGGACATGGCGTCCCTAACCGAACCAATGAAAATTTTCGAAGGTAGCGCCAGAGAAGCCATCAAAGGATTTCCTGCTAACGTCAATGTCGCCGTTGCGCTTAGCCTTGCTGGTATCGGACCGGACAAAACCAGGATCGAAATCTGGGCTGACCCGGGTGTCACCCGCAATACCCATCGTATTAACCTCGACAGCGATTCCACCCGCTTCGAAATGACGATTGAAGGGGTCCCAAGCGTTGAAAATCCAGCCACAGGTAAATTGACACCCTTAAGTACAATCGCCTGTTTGCGTGGCCTCACCTCGACGTTGCGAATTGGAACATAGAAGCGCAGGCGCCAACACAATACTGACGATATCCGAAAGTCTAGCCAAAGAAGTTCACGACGATCAAATGCGCTTATCATTCAGTGTGTTAGTATTGAATTAACGTGGATGATTAATTCATCCGCCTTATTTTGCTTGACAGGGAAGCTGCTCTGTCAGATGTTTTATGATAATAAAAACACAGCGCGGCACGTAAAGTGATCGTCCGGAATATGGGGAATATCGTAAGTCTATCTACAGTTCCTGTAGTGAGTTTCAACGGCACAATATGGCTTCAACGTAGGGAAAGAATTTGTATACCTATCTCATACGACGACTAATCGCGATGATTCCCACGCTTCTATTTGCTAGTATGATTGTTTTCAGTGTCGTTCGAATGGTCCCGGGCGACATCATCGATCTGATGCTGTCGGAGAATGATTTTGGCGCCAACACTGAAGAGTCTCGCAAAAGTCTGGAGGAAGCCCTAGGCATTGATCAGCCTGTTTATATCCAGTATTTCCACTGGGTTTCTGGCATTGTGTTGCGGGGCGATTTTGGAAATTCGCTGTGGCAGAATACGCCAGTAATCGATGATATTGCCGAACGCATGCCCTACACCTTGGAACTTGGTATCATCGCCCTCTTCATTGCTCTTATTCTGGCCATCCCGATAGGTATCTATTCCGCAATACGTCAGGAAACTATGGGCGACTATATCGGAAGAACGATTTCCATTCTGGGTTTGGCCTTACCGAGTTTCTGGATCGGTATCATGGTGGTGATCCTGCCGGCGATTTGGTGGGGCTGGTCGCCATCGATTGATGTGGTGCCATTTTTCGAAGATCCGATCGCCAATCTACAAGTATTTATTATCCCAAGTTTGATCCTTGGTTTTGCGCTCTCCGCAGTGACCATGCGAATGACACGAACCATGATGCTGGAAGTGTTGCGACAGGATTACGTCCGTACGGCCTGGGCTAAAGGCTTGACTGAACGCGTGGTTGTACTGCGTCACGCACTAAAAAATGCGATGATCCCGGTAATTACCCTGATCGGACTTTTGGTGCCGATCCTATTCGGCGGAACTGTTATTATCGAGCAAATATTCACCATTCCTGGCATGGGTCAATTGCTTCTCGACGCGGTATCCTCTCGCGATTACCCCATTATTACTGGCGTATTCTTGATTGTTGGATTTTTGGTCATTGTTGTGAACCTGTTGGTCGATCTTTGTTACGGTTATTTGGATCCAAAGGTACATTATGGCTGATACTTCCATCGGGACATCTGAGGTTGCTAAAGCGAGGAAACCTCGAGGATTTTTTACCGACCTATTGGTCCGGCTCGTCCGCGAAAAACCGCTAGGTGCTTTTGGCGGGGGAATTTTTCTGTTGTTGCTGATCGTCGGCATCTTCGCTGACTTCATCGCAATCGACGGTGTCAATGTGATTCACATCGTCGACCGCTTTAAGCCACCAAGTTCCGAGCATTGGATGGGAACTGATCAACTAGGTCGGGATATCTATAGCCGTATAGTCCACGGTGCCCAATTGTCTGTAATCGTCGCGGTTTCGGCAACAACTTTGTCGATTATTATTTCCGTGTTTCTTGGTTTAACGACCGGTTTCTTCGGCGGTCGCTTCGATATGATTGTGCAACGATTTGTCGATGCCTGGATGAGTTTTCCGGATTTGATCATTCTGATCGTCGCTGTTTCCGTACTCGGCCCGGGCATTTGGCAAGTCGTCTTTGTGCTGGGCTTATTGTATGGCATTGCCGGTTCACGCATTATTCGCGGTGCTGTAATAAGTGTCAGAGAAAATGTCTACGTTCAGGCCACACAATCGATTGGCACGCCGACCTGGCGCGTATTAATGAAGCATATATTGCCAAACGTCATGGCGCCAATCATTGTCCTTTTCACAACCCGCCTGGCAGCCGTCATTCTAGCCGAATCCGGACTAAGTTTCCTCGGTTTGGGTATTCCGCCGCCAGCGCCAAGTTGGGGCGGCATGCTTAGCCTTGAAGGTCGTAGTTATATGTTCCAGGCGCCTTGGCTCGCGATCATTCCGGGGGTCGCGATTACTGTCGTTGTTTATGGCATCAACGTATTCGGCGACGCCTTGAGAGATTTACTCGATCCACGACTACGCGGCGGCGGCACATCATATAGCGGGGGTGGTGTAAGCAAGAAGGATGGCGACAAATAAGGCGCTGACCTTAAACTATCCAAACAGTTACCAAGGTAGCTGCAACATTCGTAAAAGGGAGATTTTAAATGAAAAATAGATTTTTAAAGGCAGGTGCATTGGGTGCCTTCGCCATGTCATTGGGCATTACGTCCATGACGTTGGGGCTGGGTTCATCCCCGGCCTGGGCGGAAGAAATACAGAAAGATAGCGTGGTAAGAATTATCACCCGCTATCGTACGCTTAATCCATTAAGTTGGGATTTTCAGCGCTGGGTTTGGAAAACCAGTTTTGACGGCCTGCACACCACGCAGTTAATGGCCGGTAATCTGGACAGAGGTCCAGTTAGCGGTAAAGACGGCGCTAACAAATTTATCGCACCAGGCTGGCAACCGCCGGAAGATACCAAAGGCGAAATCGCCGAAAGCTGGGAAGTCAAGCAGGACCCATTGCGGATTGAATTCAAAATTCGTGAAGGCGTGATGTGGATGGCCAAAGAAGGTGTCATGGACGCCCGTGAAGTCGTGGCCAAAGACGTTGTTAACCACTTTACCATCATGAGGACACAGAAAAAGTACATTCCCACTTATTGGGATTTCGTCAAGGAGTGGAAGGAAGAAGGTAAATACAAAGCCGTGGCCTATCTGAATTCCTACAATGGTAACTGGCCATATCGATTTGGTTGGGGCTATTTCTCTCCCCTCACGCCACCGGAATGGCATGCGCTGAGCGACGAGAAACGGGCTGATTGGAAAAACGCTGCCGGTGCCGGTCCCTACATGGTCACCGACGTGAAAAAGAGCAGCAAGGTCACCTATACCCGGAACGACAATTACTGGGAAACGCAAACCATTGATGGCAAGAAACATCAATTGCCGTTAAACAAAGGCCTTCAATATTTGTTTATCAAGGATGAAGCGACGGCAATCGCGGCAATCCGTACCGCTAAAGCAGATGTCATGGAAGTTATCCGCTGGCAGTTTGTTGATGAGCTGAAAAAATCTGCACCGGATCTCATCATCAAAGGCGATATGGCACCTGCATTCCATCTTTTGGGATTGCGGAATGACAAAAAACCTTTCAATGACATACGCGTGCGCCGGGCGATGAATTTGGCGGTCAATCAAAATGAAATCAAAGAGGCTTTGATTAATGGCAAGGGCGAAATCTATAACTTCCCCTTATCAAAAGGTTGGACCAGCGTTTACACACCACTCGAAAAACTGTCGCCGGATGCGCAGGAATTGTTCACCTACAATCCCGACAAGGCGAAAGCACTTCTAAAAGAAGCTGGTTATCCTAAAGGCTTTGAATTTGAAATGCAGTATTCGACCTCCAATCCCTATCACGTGGATATGGTGCCGATGTTGCAAGCCTACTTTGATGTGGTCGGTGTCAAACTTATTCCAAAACCTCTGGAATATGCTGCCTATCGCTCACAAATGCGTAAAGACACACAGGCTGTTGGTTATTTGATCCAAATCGCCGACAACAATCCTTTCACGGCGCTTCGGGCCTATCTCAAGGGTGGTCAGACCTGGAACTCCGCAATGTACGACGATCCCAAATACAATAAGGCGTGGGATGACGCATTGGCAGAAACCGATCAAGCCAAGCAAGACCAAATGGTCTCGGCATTGGGTCGATATGTAGTCGAGGAAACTGTGCCATATGTATGGTTGCCGACACCATTCAACTATCGTGCCTGGTGGCCTTGGGTGAAGAACTATCATGGTGAAATGGCCGTTGGTTCGATCCGTCCGGGTCCGATCTATGCGCGGATGTGGATTGACAAAGACCTGAAGAAGAAGATGGGTCACTAAGAACCCCGACATTTTGGGCGTCAAATTTGATATCTTTGTCAAATTTGGCGCCCACTCTTTCTTATTAAGTAATTTCATATATTTTGCGGAGTTGTGCGTTGGCGCCTCTACTCGAAGTAAATAATCTTCAAACGCACTTTTTTACCGAAACCGGTGTCGTGAAGGCCGTTGAAGATGTTTCGTTCAAAGTCGACAAGGGCGAAACATTGGCCATCGTCGGTGAAAGCGGCTCCGGCAAAAGCATCACCGCAATGTCTATCTTGCGCCTGATTCCCAATCCGCCGGGCGAGATCATTAATGGTGAGATCAAGTTCGAAGGCGAAGACATCCTACATATGGATGATGAGCAGATCCGCGACCTGCGCGGGAACAAAATCGCGATGATATTTCAAGAACCAATGACGTCGCTTAACCCTGTCCTGACTATTGGGCGCCAAATCGCTGAACCGATCGAATTGCACCGCGACACGCCGCTTAAGAAAGCTATCGGACTGGCGAAGGATTTGTTGGATAAAGTGCGTATCGCCGAATCTGAAAAACGTGTAAGCGATTATCCTCATCAATTTTCTGGCGGCATGCGTCAACGCGTGATGATTGCCATGGGAATGGCGTGCGAACCGAAGTTAATCATCGCTGATGAGCCCACGACTGCATTGGACGTGACAGTTCAGGCGCAAATACTAGAGATTCTCAAAGACCTGACCAGAGAGAGTGACGCCGGCCTCATTCTTATCACCCACGATCTAGGCGTCGTGGCGCGATATGCGGATCGGATCAATGTTATGTATGGCGGCCGCATCGTCGAAAGCGGTACGGCACTGGAAATATTCGAACGTCCAAAACATCCGTATACCATTGGCCTGATGGAATCGATACCGAAGCTCGACACCGATACAAAAGAAAAACTGAAACCAATTGAAGGTTCGCCACCGGATTTGGCCAACGCACCACCCGGATGCGCTTTCCATCCGCGGTGTCGTTTTGTAACGGACAAGTGCAAAATAGATATTCCAAGTCTGGAAAGTGTTGGTAACAATCATTACAAGGCATGTTGGATCGATGTCGAACATTGAAACTGTGAACACCGAAGTTGAGAAACTCGTCACTGTCGAGAATCTGAAGGTTCATTTTCCAGTCCATCAAGCTGGCCTATTAAAGCGGCAAATCGGCGTCGTCAAAGCCGTCGATGGCGTTTCGTTTGATGTTCACAAAGGTGAAACTTTGGGGCTGGTCGGGGAAAGTGGTTGCGGCAAATCAACTACCGGACTTGCTACGCTCATGCTCATTCCGGCAACCGAAGGTCATGTCACGATCGAAGGCAAAGATTTAACCCAATTATCTAAAGAAGAACTGCGTTCGATGCGGCAGCGAATGCAGATGGTCTATCAGGATCCTTACAGCTCGCTCAACCCACGCATGAAGGTGCGCGATATCATTGGCGAGCCTTTGACAGTGCATAAACTTGCGGGCTCTAAGGCAGAATATCGTGACCGCACAGATCATCTGTTGGAAATCGTTGGATTGTTCAAACATATGGGCGATCGTTACCCGCATGAATTTTCTGGTGGTCAACGCCAACGCATCGGCATCGCCCGCGCCCTCGCCGTCAATCCGAGTTTCATTATTTGTGACGAGCCGGTTTCCGCGCTAGACGTCTCAATTCAGGCGCAAGTGATCAATTTGATGGAGGATCTGCAAGAAGAATTCGATCTAACATTCTTGTTTGTCGCCCACGATTTAGCGGTTGTGCGCCACATCTCAACCCGAATAGCGGTCATGTATTTAGGCAAAATTGTCGAACTAGCCGACCGACTGGAACTTTATCACAATCCCCAACATCCATATACGAAAGCACTGCTGGATGCGGTGCCGGTTGCCAATCCCGCCTTGGAATCGCAACGCGAACATCAGACGATCGACGGCGAAGTCCCTAGTCCGATGAACCCACCAAGTGGTTGCACATTTCATCCCCGCTGTCCCTACGCAACAGCGGAATGTCGGGAAGTTGCACCGGAACTTAAAGAGATTGACACGGGCCATATCGTGTCCTGCCATCTTTTTTAGCGAGCTCGAATACCAACATTAGCAACTTCTTGCTAACTGCTTGATTGCGGTTCAAGATATCGGTGATCCCTACATTTTTTTTGCGAAGGTGAAAGAAAGATGGACGCCGATCCCCACCAACATAAAATCGAACGGTTGATCCAACTCGGCATCGCATTGTCGGCAGAACGCAACCATAATAAACTTCTCGAAATCATTCTGGAGGAAGCCCAGCGTCTGACAAACGCGGACGGCGGAACGATTTATTTGATGCCGGACGACGACACCCTGCAATTCGCCATTGTGCGAAATGACACGTTGAACATATCTCGCGGCGGTACCAGCAAGGAAAAAATTCAACTTCCGTCCTTACTCCTTCGCGATCCAGATAGCGGCGAAGTTCTTGATAAAAACGTTGCCAGTTATGCCGCAATTCATCAGCAAACAGTCAATATCGCGGATGCATATTCGGACGTAGACGAATTCGATTTTTCAGGCACTAAATCTTTTGACGAAAAAACAGGATATCGTTCGGAATCATTCTTAACGATCCCAATGAAGGAACGTAACAAAGGCCGTGTCATTGGCGTATTGCAGCTCATCAATGCCAAAGATGTCGAAACGGGAACAACGGTTTCTTTTGATCCAATGGACGTTTCCCATGTTGAGGCGTTGGCTTCGCAAGCTGCTGTCGCCATCGACAATCATAACCTTTTGGATGACCATCGCGTCCTGATGGAAGCAATCATTAGTTTGATGGCCAGTGCGATCGACGCAAAATCGCCCTATACCGGCGGCCACTGCACCCGGGTACCGGACCTGGCAAAACGCCTTGCCGCATCCGCCGTGGAGACGACAGAAGGTCCCTTCGCCGATTTCACCATGAGCGAAGAAGAAGTCTATGAATTTCATATCAGTTCTTGGTTGCATGATTGCGGTAAAGTCACAACGCCGGAATATGTCGTCGACAAAGCCACAAAGCTAGAGACAATTTACAATCGCATTCACGAAATCCGAACCCGGTTTGAAATTCTGCGCCGTGACGCCGAAATCGAATACTGGAAAGGCGTCGCGGATGGTGGCAATGAAGTTGAACTAAAACAGATCTTCGATGAACAAACGCACGCGATTGAAGACGATTTCGCTTTCATTGCCGAATGCAATATCGGTGGCGAAATTATGGACCCGGAACGAAAAGTTCGAGTTGCAAATATCGCCAAAACCAAATGGACACGGCATCTTGATAATCGCCTTGGCTTATCAGCCGGCGAGTTGAAGCGATATGAGAATAACAGCCCATCAGACTTACCTGTTGTTGAAAATTTGCTCGCGGATCTACCTGAACATGTAGTCCCGCGGGAAAATTCCGAGGAACTGCCGTTCGGTGATAACTGTTGGGGTTTTAATGTCAACGTTCCGGACAACAAGTACAATTTTGGTGAAATCTATAATTTATGTATTGATCGCGGGACCCTGACTGAAGAAGAGCGTTTCAAGATTAACGACCACATCATCCAAACTATTATCATGCTTGAATCCTTACCGTGGCCCAAAGAACTGGCGCAGGTGCCGGAAATTGCCGGTGGACATCACGAAAAAATGGACGGCAGCGGTTACCCAAAAGGACTGAAGCGTGAGGATATGTCGATCCCGGCGAGGATTATGGCAATCGCCGATATCTTCGAGGCCCTTACCGCTTCCGACCGACCTTACAAGAAAGCCAAGACGTTAAGTGAGTCTATTCGCATTATGAGCGACATGAAAAGAGACCGCCATATTGATCCGGAATTGTTCGAGTTGTTCCTCTCAAGCGGTGTTTATGGCGACTATGCAAGGGCTTATTTGGACCCAACACAGATCGATGACGTCAACATTGCCGAATATTTACCGCAGGATAGAGTCAATTAGCACTTGACGGCGCACGCAAAGCAATTTTAGTTTTTCAATGCAAATAGTTGGTGAATACCAGCTGCCGAATGTCCGCGAACTTCCTCTACGACGATTGTGGGCAACAACACACTAATTGTTCACGCTTGTCTGATGACCGGCACCGCGTGAACGGCCAACAAAGTCAAGGAGACGAAAATGGCGAACGGTACGGTAAAATGGTTCAATGCCACCAAAGGCTTCGGCTTTATTGAACCGGAAGATGGTTCGAAAGATGCTTTTGTACATATTTCATCCGTCCAGAATTCTGGTCTTGATTCCCTTGCAGAAGGACAAAAGGTTTCTTTTGAATTGGTTCCGGGCCGTAACGGCAAAGAAGCAGCCGAGAATATTACCCTGATCGACTAGTCTATTTACCTAAATGTGAGTGCCTATCAACATAAAACTGATGAAACCGGCCGGAACCACATCCGGCCGGTTTTATTTTGCACGATTGGAACTTCGCAGTTGTTTCTCTAAACTTCCATTAGGTTTGCTTGATTCGAAAGGCGTAACGATGACCTGGCGCAATACAACGGAAAATCATGGCCGAATTACGATCTGGCTACACTGGATAACTGCCATATTGATTGTTGCAATGATTACGCTCGGTATTGTCATGACGGAACCTCAAAGCGATCCAGACCTTAGGCTCCTGCTGTTACGGCTGCATTCCGCAATCGGTGCCACTTTGTTGATCCTGATATTCTTCCGCCTGCTTTGGCGCATGTCCAATCCGACACCTAAACTACCGGATAGCATGCATATGATTGAGAAAGCTGCGGCGCGTACTGTACATCTGTTGTTGTTGGTGGTGATTGTGGTTATGCTTTTAAGCGGCGCTATGACGCTGCTGTTTAGCGGCGCGTTCAATACGGTGCTGAATGGTTTTGGTGAGTTACCAAAAGACTTCGAGAGCTATCCACAACGCCATGTACATGGTATTGGCGCAATTGTTTTGTTGTTACTCGTCGTCGCCCATACCACTGCCGCATTCTATCACCATTTTTTCAAGAAAGATGATGTTCTAAAACGAATGCTAGGTCGACATTAATCAACTTCAAAGTCTTCCACTGTATGGCCAAATTCTTCGAGTCCCTCTTGAAGATATTCCGCCAACATGGGCATATTTAGTAAATAATCCGCGGTATGGTCAGAAATTCGTTCGCGTGCGAGTTCGATCAGTTCGTCCCAATCGTCCTTGCTGCTATCGCCTCTGCCCAGCCAGGCAATGGCTATTAGTTCAGCTTGATAATCATTGGGCAGGCCGTCAATGATATTCTTTAAGTCATTGAATACTGGGTCCAGTTCATGTTCGGAATGACGGCCCCGCGCTAACAACTCTTCGTCCAAATCTATTTGCTCGGCACTCCCAGGCTCGCCATCTTCCATATCGCGCAAGGTCCCACGCAGCTCGTCGTCCGCGAACAATTGCCGGGCGCCAAAAACGATATGGACAACGGTCTCTGGCCTGATTTCAATCATTTAGCATCCTTCGACATTCTGAAACGTCAAAAAATTACAGTCTCAACAATCAAGCGATATAGACGAAGTTGCAAGCCCAAAATAACGCAGATCAATCACACGTCTGTCATGGCTTAGGCTTTCTTGAATTGCGCCAGTCTTTCCGCCAAATCTGGGGCGCGTCCAGGACTGTTTTCACGCTCGAACTCGAGGCCTGATTTTAAGTTGTATTCCTGCCCTTTAGTGACCAACATTTTGTCGGCGCGCAAAGTGTGCCAGGAGTTTGCGACAATTTGCTGCGCCATATTGATCGCGGCATCGCTTGCTTGGACATCGGCAACGCAGATATTCGCCAAGCCTATTTCGGCGGCTTCTGAGCCGGAAATAACGCGCCCCGTCAGCATCATTTCTTTTGCCCGCAAAGGCCCAATCCGCCGCGGCAGGCGTTGGCTCATTCCCCAAAGCGGCGACATGCCCCATTTGCCGTGGGTATCCGCAAATTTAGCGCCCTGACCACAGACCAGAAGATCACAGGCCAGCGCAAGTTCCAAGGCACCGGTGTAACAATGGCCGATGACCTCCGCGATCACTGGCTGCGGCATGTCTTCAATAAGTTCCAAGGTTTCAGCCTGAAATCTTGGATACGGCGCGACCTCTCCGGCTTCAATCGCTTTTAAATCGTTGCCCGCGGAAAAGGACCGTCCTTCGCCCCGCAGGATCACGCACCCGACATTTTCGGTGTCCGCCGCGACCGCTTCAAAATGCGCGCGCAGTTCGACAAACAAATTGGGGCTCAACGCATTCAGAACATCGGGCCGGTTCAAACTAAGAACAGCAATTCCGTCAACATCATTACGAATAACCAAATCAGACATAGTAGCTCCATTGCATTTTAGATGTTTGAGTTTAACGGTCACTTGGACTTTCGGCTATAGTCTCAGCGCGATCAGATAAATCAATCAAGGAGGTGGAACTGAATAAAACCGGTCGTTATCGGATCTTCGGCCAGAACGGTTTCCCCTATCCCATGTTTGCAGGAACTGAAAGCGCGGTTTACCTCGTTGGCCCTACAAAAAATTCGAAAGTCTTGAAACTTTTGGTCTCTATGCAGCAAAATTTTTTTTACCCAACTCCCGAAAAGGATAGCTAATAATGAAGTTATACAATTTAACTGCTGGCACCAATCCTCGGCGCACGCGCATCTATTTGGCCGAAAAAAGTGTCGAAGTGCCGATGGTTGAAATCGATATAATTGCTGGCGAACACCAGCAACCGGATTATTTAGCCATAAACCCGCTTGGCAAGATGCCGGCGCTGGAATTGGACGACGGAACCATCATCACAGAATCCGTCGCGATCTGCCGTTATTTCGAATGCCTGCGCCCTAATCCACCGATGTTCGGGCGGAACGATGTCGAGATCGGCTTGGTCGACATGTGGAACCGGAGAATGGAAATGGAGCTGGGCGACCGGATCGGCCATGCGTTTCGACACACCAACGAATTTTGGAAAGATCGTATGAAGCAGTTTCCGGACTTCGGTGAACATTGTCGATCCCAAGCTTTCGAATTGATGGTTTGGTTGGATGGCCATCTCGAGAACCGTGAATTCATCGCCACGGACGACTACACCATCGCCGATATTTCCGCCCAATGCGTTCTGCTCATCGGTAAGAATACAGGCACAGCTATCCCGGAGAAGTTATCGAACCTGACGCGTTGGTTCGCCGACGTGACTTCGCGCCCAACCGCGCGGGCCTAGGCTGATCGCAATCCAGCCAAGGTCAGATCTATCGTCGCAGCCCGAGATAAGTCAGCATCACGTCTTGAAGTTCGACAATTGTTTCATCATTATCGATCGTCATCGGACCTCGACTTATTGTGATCAATTGCAACAACGTGCCTTGCACGATCTGACAGGCGATAGCAAAAGCCCTGTCATTATCCGGTTTTCTGAAAATTAAGTTGCGTGCGCTTAAATGATCCCAAAACCGTTCCGTCAACAAAATACCAACAGCACGAACCGGCAACCAAGCATCCCGGCTAGACAGAGACCTCGCTAATGTCGCCACCAACAACTCTCTATTGTCGCGCAATAACCCCACCTGTAGGGCGATCGTGTCGTAGACAAACTGATCGATTGGCTTATTTTCGTGGTCAGGGCGATCGAAATATTCGTTTACTTCGATTGCTGCTTCTTCTGTTACACGTGAAACCAAGGCCACGTAGAAATCTTCTTTACCTGAGAAGTGATGATAGAAAGCGCCAGTAGAACAACCTGCCGCCAGGGCGATATCGCCGATACCCATCTGTTCATAGCCAAATTTTTCAATGCAGGTTCGCCCTGCCTGTAACAAGCTTTCCCGCATCCGTCGACTACGCGCCTGTTTAGGCTTCGTGGAGGTCGTAGAAGTTGTTTCATCAGTTGTTGTAATTGACATAATATTTTACTTGCAAAAAACCGAATTGTGATTATGATTTTCACCCAATCGCGCTCGGGCGTCAAGTTGGGCAAGAAAACTTACTTACCCCCGTGACAAATTAAATACGATCAAAGCTCGGACTGCGATATGGCGACGGCGTCGGCAGCTTCAGCAAAAGAAGCTGAACGGCGGCGTTCATATTTTGGGTAATTAACATAGCTGAGAGGGAGAATTTCGCTGTGTCTACAATGTTCCGCTACAAGCTTCCGGTTGAGACAACTCAATGGACCGTCGACAGTGCGACCGATGCCACGTTTATGTGGGAATATGACGATGAACGTGCCGACCTGCTGAAACTCTACGAAAAGGGTAAGAAGCAGCAATGGGACGCCGCCGAACGGATTGATTGGACGCAAGATCTTGATTTCGACAATCCAATGGGCCTGGATGATCGGATCATACCAATTTTTGGCTCCCCTCTTTGGAATAAGATGAACGATCGAGAGAAAGCCGATGTCCGCCGGTATCAGCAGGCAGCAACGCTCTCTCAGTTCATGCATGGTGAACAAGGCGCCCTTATCGCCACCTCCAAGATTGTTATGAGCGTGCCGCATATCGATGCCAAATTTTATGCCGCCACCCAGGTGATGGACGAAGCCCGTCACGTCGAAGCTTATATGCGCCTGTTGCATGAAAAACTCGACATCGCTTTCCCGATCACACCGGGCCTGAAATCCTTACTGCAAAACGGTCTGGAAGATCGGCGTTGGGATATGACATATCTAACCATGCAGATATTGATTGAAGGTTTAGCACTTGCCGCGTTCCAGCGAATTCGCGACAATTCGACCAACGATTTGGCGGCATCGGTAAATGCCTATGTCATGCAGGACGAGGCTCGTCACGTTGCTTTCGGTCGCCTGACCTTGCGCGATTATTATCCGGAACTATCCGATGCTGAGCGCGACGAACGGGAAGAGTTTGCGGTCGAAGCAATGTATCATATGCGTGATCGCTTCAATCAGTTTGAAGTCTGGGAAGCGCTTGGCTTGCCAGCAAAAGAATGCGCTGAATACACGATGCAATCGGAAGGCATGCAACAATTCCGCACCCGACTATTCACCCGCATCGTCCCCACCCTCAAGGATATCGGCCTTTGGGGTCCGCGTATCCAGAAAGCTTTTGACGATATGGGTATCCTCGGTTTCGCTGAAGTCGATGCCGCTGCCCTGCTGGAAGACGATGAACGGGTTGCCGACGATTTTGATGCGAAGAAATTTGTTGATCAAAGCATTAGTGGCACGATCTAACTACAGCTTCCAAAACACCAGAAAAGGCCGCTCGAACGAGCGGCCTTTTTTTGTTCTGCGCCATGATTAATCGATTTTTGTACAATCAGGGCCAACAAAATGCCGTTAGCTAAGCAAGGCTGGGTCAAGATAATCCCACGGCTGGCCGCTATCCCTGAAGATCGCGGTTTGCGGCTTGAAAATGGCGGGATCGTCCAACGAGCCGGCATAGATGCTACATGAGTCTGGAAATCTTAGTGTGGCGCTCAAAATAGGCGATCCACAGGTTGGGCAAAACTGATGTCGCACCGCGTAGCCGCTATCCGCCTCGACTTCGTAGGAGCTTAACTCGCCGGTTAGTGATAACTGCGAAAAATCAACTTTGAATCCCGGCGCATGCCCACTACCGGTCGCGCGTTGACAGCGTCGACATTGGCACAGAAATGAGAAACCGGGTTCGCCGGTGATTTTGTAGCGCACAGCTCCACAGGCACAGCCGCCAGACAAATTTGTTTCACGCATAATGGACTCCGTTTCAATACACTTATAATTCAAATCAACAAAATCACACCGGATGCCAGCAATAGAAACAAAACCGCTTGGGTAAAGCGTTGCTCGTCTAAACGCTTATAAATCAACAGGCCGGCTACACTGCCCAATACGATCGCCGGCAGAATGATCAAAAAATTCCAACCGATTTGCGGTGTTATACTGCCATTAAAGAAAAACACCGTAAACGCCGTCGCATGCATGGCAAGGGCGAAAGGTTGGAAGACACCGCGTTGCTGTGCTTTCGGCCAGGCCCGTAGATTGCACCAAATTGTCACCACGATCCCGCTTAGACCTGCCAGGCCACCTAAGACCCCACCAACGATACCGATAGCACCATCGGCCCATTTTCCGCCACCTTCCACATCGCCTAGATTTCGAACTGTTAATCGGAACAGACAATACAAAATCAAGATACCGCCGACGGTTAATTTAAAGGGTTCTGCCGGCAGGATCGCTAGCAGCATCGCGCCGACCGGGACACCAAAAATTCCCGGTACCAGAAATATCCAGATGCGGGAAAAATCTAGGCTGCGATAAAGTCTCAAAAATGGTACCGCATGGATCGCCATGCCAGCCATAACGATCAGGGGCACTGCCTCCCCCGGCGCCATGATGTGCAACCAGAAGGCAGCGGCAATTAATGCATCTCCGAAGCCGGCGGCGCCGACAACGAAGGCGGCAAAAAATGCGCCTGCCAAGAGTGAAAGTAAATATGGATCCATAACTACCTGCCCTACTCTTAAGCACCCATGGGTGGATCAATAATGCCGTCCCAAGAGGGGTAACCTTCCGCCTGCCCGGATATCAGATCAAACATCTGCCGTTCACTAGGTTGATCAATTGCGTGCCCATAAAGATGCAGGGACATAACAATTCCGTCGGCTTCATCGGCTTTTGTTTCAATGGCGTGAATATCCCGCGGCATTAACCCAATACCGACACCGGATCTGAGGGTTTTACTTCCTACGACCTTTACCGGACTTTCCCCCGGTTCGCTCGGTTGGTAGGAAACCTGATAGAGGACATTTATTTCCTCGCCAATAAGCGCCGTGTTGACTGCCCAGGTCAGATGATTATGGGGCGGCGTGCGAACCCCGTCGGGGCTGACCGACAAATACATTGCGAAACTATGATCCTGTTCTTCCCAAAGCCGATAGGTCGCTTCCCCCCCGTCTTTTTCAGCAGGAAAATGTTCGAGCGGAAAAAACGCCGGATCCGCATAGTCGAGCAGAATCAGCAGGGCGCGGTCTAACCGTTCCTGCTCAACTTCACCCGCGCCAATTTCCGCTTTTATCGCCGCAATAGCTATCTTTGTCCGGTCCCGACGTTTCGTCGCTAGTGCATCCACTTTGCCTACTCCCTCAATTCCGCGCATCTTAACAAGCGGCAGATTTTTTCTCCATTGGATTGGACAATAGAGAATTGCTCGTTAATAATCATCGCTAAATTATTGCCCAGCGTATTAAGGACTGTACCCATGAAACCACTCAATCTAATTGCCGGCTTCCATGATGAAATGACCAAATGGCGACGTGATATCCACGCCCATCCCGAGCTCGGATTTGAGGAACAACGTACAGCCGACGTGGTCGCGGAGAAGCTCAAGGAATTTGGCCTTGATGTCCATCGCGGTCTCGGCAAAACCGGCGTTGTCGGTACTTTGCGGGTCGGCAACAATCCGACCGCAATCGGTCTGCGCGCCGACATGGATGCACTACCAATTTTGGAAGGCAACGATTTCGATCATAAGTCCATCCATAACGGCAAGATGCATGCCTGCGGCCATGACGGCCATACGACAATGTTGCTGGGTGCGGCCCGTTATCTGGCGGAGACCCAGAATTTCGATGGCTGCGTCCATTTCGTCTTCCAGCCGGCCGAAGAGGGCTTGGGTGGCGCAGACGCAATGGTTAAGGATGGCCTATTCGAACAGTTCCCGATGGAAGCGATCTTCGGCATGCATAACCGCCCCGGCCTGCCGATCGGTCAATTCGCCATCCGCTCCGGTCCGACTATGGCCGGCGGCGCTTTTTTTGATATCGAAATCGAAGGTAAAGGCGCCCATGGGGCCCGACCGGAAAGTGGTATCGATCCTGTCTTGGTAGCTTCCCACATCACCGTGGCCTTGCAGTCCATCGTCTCCCGCAACCTGCGCGCCGTTGAAGCCTTGATCATCTCCGTCACGCAAATTCATTCTGGCGATGCCTATAACGTGATCCCGCAAAAAGCCCGACTGAGCGGTACCGTTCGTGCTTTCTCGAAAGACAATATGGCTTTGGCGGAAAAGCGTATGGCGGAGATCGCTAGCAATGTCGCCGCCGCTTTCGGTGCGACCGCCAGTCTGGATTTCCGGATCAATTTTTTACCGCTCGTTAACACCCCGGAGGAAGCGACTTTTGCCGCCGACACCGCCGCTGAATTAGTCGGTGACGAAAAAATGGAACGAAACGGCCCGCTGATCATGGCTTCGGAAGATTTCTCTTACATGCTCGATAGCTGTCCCGGTGCCTACATCAATATCGGCAATGGCGAGGGGGAAGGATCCTGCGAAGTACATAATCCAGGCTACGACTTCAACGATGACGCCCTGCCCCTGGGCGCCAGCTATTACGCCCGCCTGGTGGAGCGGCGATTGGCGAAAGCGGCGGAGTAGGCATTATGAGACACAAGATGGGGAATTTCCTTTTGCCTTCTAAGATCAAAAATCCATCTAATCGAGTATGAGTTTCGCGAGCGAATATGATTACGTAATTGTCGGCGCCGGTTCCGCAGGCTGCGTCCTGGCTAACCGCCTGAGCGCCAATCCGCTGATCAAAGTGCTGCTGCTGGAAGCTGGCGGCAAGGATACTAATCCTTGGATTCACGTGCCGATCGGTTATGCCCGCACCATCTATAACAAACGCACCAGTTGGATTTATGAGACCGAGGCCTGCGAAGGCACCAATGGCCGCCGCACCCGTTGGCCGCGCGGCAAAGTCTTGGGTGGCTCCAGCTCGATCAATGGTCTGGTCTATATTCGAGGTCAGCGGGAAGATTACGATCATTGGCGCCAGCTCGGCTGCGATGGCTGGGACTATGAGAGCGTGCTGCCGCATTTCCGCCAGGCCGAAGATCAGCGCCGCGACGCCAGTGCCTTTGATGCCGATTATCACGGCACCGGTGGTCCCTTGGGGGTCAGCGATCACGAAGCTCGGGACGAACTAGCCGAAGCGGTAATTGACGCCGCCGAACAAACTGGCATCCCCCGCAACAATGATTTCAACGGCGCCGAACAGGAAGGCGTCGGTTATTACCAGCTGACGACCCGCCATGGCCGCCGTTGCAGCGCCGCCGTCGCTTACTTGAACCCGGTCAAAAAACGCCCGAACCTGACCATCATCACCAAGGCGCTGGTCGGTAAAGTGAGGACAAAAGAGAAGATCGCCAAAGGTGTCATTTACCGCAAAAATGGCCAAATCCACGAAGCCAAGGCGTGCCAGGAAGTCATCCTCTGTGGTGGTGCCATCAACAGCCCGCAATTGTTGCAACTTTCCGGCATTGCCCCAGCGGCGTTATCGAAAGCGATGGATGTCGAAGTCGTTCACGATTTGCCCGGGGTCGGCCAGAACCTGCAGGATCATTTTCAGGTGCGGGCGATCTATCGCACCCATCGCCCGATTACCGCCAATGATCAACTCACCCGCATCGACCGTAAAGTCGTCAATGGCTTGAAATATGCCCTCAATCGCACCGGCGTGCTGACTATCGGCGCCGGACAAGTCGGCGTCTTCACCCGCACCCGCGCCGAACTTGCCAGCCCCGATGTACAGATGCATTATGTCCCTTTCGCCGCCGATGCGATGGGCAACAAACTGCTGCCCTTCTCCGCTTTCGCCCTATCGGTCTGTCAGCTGCGCCCGGAAAGTCGTGGCAGCATCGAGATCGCCAACAACGATCCGACCGAATATCCCGTCATCCAGCCGAATTACCTGGATAGCGACCTAGACCGCCAGACCATGATCGATGGCGTCCGCCTAATCCGCAATATTACTGAGGCGGAGCCGCTCAAGTCGCTGATCGCTGAAGAACATCTGCCCGGTCCGGCGGTGGAAAGCGATGACGAGCTGTTGGATTTTCTGAAATACTATGGCGGCACCATCTTTCACCCCAGCGGAACCTGTAAAATGGGCCCGGCCAGCGATCCAGGCGCCGTCGTCGACGATCAACTGCGCGTCCACGGCATCCAAAACTTACGCGTCGCCGACGCCTCCATCATGCCCACCGTCGTCAGCGGCAATACCAACGCCGCCTGTATCATGATCGGCGAAAAAGCCGCGGCAATGGTGCTGGGTGAAGATTAGCGCCCGAAACGATGTTCGTCATTCTTGCAAAGGCAAGAATTCATTCCTGCCTCAAACACCAGCCTCGAACAAATATATGGGGAATATCGAACGTTATTCTGCTCGGGTTACTAAATAAATTCGGCACTTTGTCCCGCAAAATGGGTCGTAAACGAGAACTTAACGAACTAGTTCTAAATATTGTTTTTCCCGCCGATAGTTGCAATACTATTTAATATCACGCCAAATTTTGGGGCCGTTTTTGCGCAAATTGATTACTATTGCAATATTTTTCCTCCTGGTGGGCTGCCAGACAACGCAATATTTGTCTCATCCGCCACCGAAATATGACGGCATTGTCAGTGCGTTGAAAGAGCCCGTGCTGCTTCGAATTAATCCGCACCCAAAAGCCGTTTTTGCCACCGAAACGGAAGCTGAGATGCTCTTCAACAAGCAGGTTTTTCTCTTCAATATCCGCTCACACGGCAGTTTGGAGGTAGAATCAAACAATTCTGATCGGGTGATAAATAAGCATTATGAGCTTATCGAAAGTAGATTTGATATCGACGCAAGTGGTAATAGTAAGATCAGTAATTACAATAATCCTTATCGAACACAAACCACCGTTTCTCCTCTGAACCATATTATTAGTGTTGATGCCAAAATTTTTGTTACCAACAAAAATTTTAAGACAACCAAAGAATCCGTGGCCAAGGGCGAACGGGCTTCTAGAATCAAATTTTCCGAAAAAGAAATATCGACAGGTCATGTCGTAACCAATCAAATTATTCTCACTGGAGAAGCTATCTCATTGAATTGGGTGCTCACTGGAGAAACAATCTATAGAGGACGGAAATCTCTACACCTAACCACCGAGCACAAGGATACAGACAACACTGTAATTGGTTACAATTTGATCGACATAAAGACCGGTGCGGTCGTATTGAGCGATGTGCAGGTCATCAGTTCCGGAACGGCTGATTATTTTGGCAAGGCTTATTCGAGAACGCATACGCGCTCCTCCTTGGAATTACCAGCAAACTAACACAACCAACAACTATGCGATTTGCCTGTTGTGGTACACTGCATGGCATCCAATCAGATATCAATGAAACTGACGAATGCTGAAAAGCCAGTGGAGAAACTATCAAAATTAGATGACAGGATTGCTGACGAGGTGCTGTCGTTTTGGTTTGACCAAGACATCGCGTGCGGCTATTGCGAATATCGTCCGGTATGGTTTGAACAAATCGATCCGGCAATCCGAGACCGGTTTTCTGATATTTTTCAACGGGCGATAAATCGCGAACTGGAATTTCCTGCCGATCACGCGTCTGGCGCGTTGGCGTTGGCGTTGATTTTGATCCTCGATCATATTTCGCGAAATTTATTTAGAAGTGAGCCGGTTCGCTACGCCCAAGATGAGACAGCGTTTGAAATCGCTCGGCAATCCGTTGCAAGGCACGACGACCGTGAACTGCCGCCCCTACAACGTTGCTTTATGTACATGCCCTTCCAGCATAGTGAGAATGCTGATCATCAAAGCCGATCAGTCGTGTCATTCGAAACCCTTGGCAGTGAAGCTATATTTCAACGGATTACCGCATCGGCGCGCGACCATCTGCACATTATCGAAAATTTCTGGCCTTTTCCTAATCGCAATGACGTTCTAAACCGACAATCTAGCGCTGGCGAGCTAGCCTTTCTAGCGTCCGCCACGTGCATACATTTAACCAGCGCCTGAAATTACCCCACCATCATGTCCGTTTTGAAAATGAACTCTATCGTCACCGTTCTAAGCTCGAAATATGTTGGCGAAAACGCGGCATCACCTGTTCAGACAACAGCTGCATTGAACGTTGCCAAAGCAGCGGTCGATCCCAGTCATGGGCGACCATCAACAGGGTACCAAAATCGCCCCAGGCCTGGTGCAATTCGACCAACTTGTCCAACACTGTGTCCGGCGAACCCCAGGTCACCATGCTCCGCGTAATATCCTCCGTCGAGACGTCGTCATCTGGAATTGTCTCGTCGGGTTTGAGCATGTTCAGAACGCCGCGATCGCGATACATTTTTTTAAAATAATCGAAATAGAAATGGAGACCGCATTCCGGATCGGAGAGATAGTCATCGGCCTGGTGATCACTGTCGGTCACCAGGACCGATCGGGCAATATGCCAACAGGCCGGATCGGCTTGGCGGCCGGCATCTTCAGCGCCTTGTTGATAGGCTTCCCAGTGGCTGGCGATGTAGCGAGCTTGAACGAAATTGGCCGATACTGGCGACCAACCGCGTGCGCCGGCGGTCCGTGCGCTGGAAGAATTGGGACTAACGATTGACAAATAAATCGGCGGATGCGGCTGTTGATAAGGTTTGGGCATGGTGCCGATGCCGAGATCTTCGTAGATGAAGTCCTTGATTGACACCGACCAATTTTCGCCCTCGATTTCATAAGGTGGATCCTGCGACCAGATCTGCAAGATCATGTCGATCGCTTCATACATCATTTGCCCTCGCCGGGTGCGATCAGTGAGGCCGGTCAATTCAAAATCGCTGCCCAGCCCGCCGGGGCCGATACCCATCAAGAAACGCCCTTTTGACAGGTGATCGAACTGTGCTGCATGCGCCGCTGACATGGCCGGATGAAGTTGCGGTAGGTTCAGCACCCCGGTGGCGAATTTTATTTGCTTGGTGACATGGATCAGACTGGAAAAAAAGCTCAAGGGCGACGCTATCGGCTCGGCTGTGGATGAAAAATGCTCACCACACCAAGCCTCTGAAAATCCAAGTTTATCGGCCAGGATGATCGCTTGACGATCTTCTTCAATCGTATCCGCCAGCATCCGTATCGGCGGATGCAACGGCATCATAAACAAACCCAGTTCCAATGGCCGCATTCCTTCGCATAAAGCTTGAAAAATCAGAAGTGTTGAAATACTAGCTCGAACTGTTCCACCCGTCACCCTCGGGGTTGACTTCGCATTGGATGAACAACAACCTTACGATAAGCTGAGGAACCGGCGCGGCCGTCGAGACAGGGAGAAACCGTTCATGACAGTGCGAGAAGACCTACGCCAGCGCGGCGCGGATATCAGACGCCAATTGGGGTTGCGAGAGCGGACTGGTCCCGATCTCTCGCCAGGCTTCTCGAACTTGATGGATGAGCTGGTGTTCGCCCGGGTCTGGTCACGGCCCGGTTTGGCACTGGAAGAAAGAGTGCTAGCGAGCCTGTCGGCGTTGACATCCAAGCAATATCACAATCAATTGGCTGATCTTGTCGGCGCTGCACTACATATTGGCATGAGCCCCCGTCTGATACAGGAGGTGATGCTTCATTGTGCCATGTATGCCGGGATGCCGACGGCGATGAACTCGCTCGAAGTCGTGCGCACCGTCCTCAACGAACAGGGTATCACGCCGCCCGAAGACGGCTTGCACGAGGCTGACCTGGAAGAACTTTTTCAGACGGGTCAGCAGACCATGCAGGCATTGCATGACGAGAGGTCCGAGGGCGGATATGCGGCGCCAGATTCAGCGGCCAGTGGGCTTTATGCGACGGCCATCGACTACCTTTATGGTGAAATCTGGAACCGACCGGGCATTAGTCGTCGCGAGCGTATGATCTGCTCTATTGCCGCCTTTACCGCCCTACAGTTGGAAGGTCAGCAACGAAAGTTTTTCCGCTCGGCCTTAAATGTTGATCTGTCCCAAACAGAGATCTTCGAGATCATCGCGCAGACCGGTCCCTATACCGGCTTCCCGCAAGCTTTTAACGCCCTAGCCGTGGCGGAGGAAGTCCTCTCCTGATATTGACCGGATAGCGGAATTGGCGGCAACCGATTGTCCAAGATTGTCGTAGCACTCGTTATCCACCCGACATAACTGGCTTTCTCACTTCATTTTTTGATGAAAAATGGTGTAACTTAGTGACGCGTATTTTACCTGACTAATTCAAGGGGTTATTAACATGGCGGGGGGTTATGTTCATATCACAGCAGCGGCAAAAGCAATGGATCGGCTTGGCGAAGTTCGGGGTTTGAGCCCAACCGACAAAATGGCAGTCAGTAGTTTTATGCCGCTTGTTGAGGTTGGTTCAGTCAGCCCGGACATGCCTTATTTCGGCATGCAGACGCCCTGGGCGGATCGCATGCATTATCAGACCACGGGTGACATGTTGCGTCATGGCGCACGCTATTTACGGCAGCTAGAAAATGGCTCGGCGCGTCATAAGTCGCTCTCCTGGTTACTCGGCTACGCAGCCCATGTCGCAACTGACTTGACGATCCACCCAGTAGTGCAGGAACGCGTCGGTCCCTATGCGGAGAACAAAATGCAACATCGCACCTGCGAGATGCATCAAGATGCCTATATCTGGCCCCGGCGCAATCTTGGCGATTTGGGCCTGGCTGATTATTTCAAAGTTAGCATCGGTCATTGCTCCACACCGGATGGCAACATGGACGCAAATATTGCCGCCCTTTGGGGGCATATGCTGAAATCGACCTATCAGGCAGAGTTTGCGGAAGACCGACCGAAACTGGATCGATGGTTGAGCGGATACCGCCGCCTAGTCACGGCGATCACCGATATTGGACATCTGGTCCCGATTTCGCGTCATATTATTGCTAATGCCGGCATTACCTATCCAGCCTCAAATGACGTCGATATGAGCTATATCGAAAATCTGGCGACGCCGGAAGGTCCCAAGCATTATGACGACGTCTTTGACCGTGCGATCAGTTCGATCCTGTCGACTTGGTCGAAACTTGGACTGGCATTGAATGCGGCGAGCGAACAGCAGGCCGAACAGGCATTGGCGGACTTGCCGAATGGCAATCTCGACACCGGCGCTGATTTGAACACCGGCGACATCATTTTTTGGACCGAAACATGAAAACAAAATCGACAGTTATGTTTGTCATCGCGTCGATGTTGGTCGTTGCCCTTTATGCTTGTGTGTTTCCCGATGGCGACGATAAAAAATACGCCAATGCTTCCGTCAATCTGGGTTACGTCGCCAAAGCGGTAGACGGATATGTGCGATATGGCAATCCGCCAACCGATCAAAGCGGCGAGGCGTTGTTACAGGAAGCCACGAAAATCAATCCCGATCTATTGCCGCCATTGGCCGATTATCTCGTAATGGCGAAACGTGAGGGACAGCTTAGTGCGGTTTTACTTTGCACCGCCGATGGTAAACGGGGCCTGGCCGAAGACGCCGGTTGTACAGCATCAAAACTGGACGGCCCCTATTGGCAGGACAGCGAGTTTGTCGCCTGTTCATTTCAACTTGACCTAATTCGCGCCTGCGGTAACTAAACGCGCGGTGTTCAAATAATAAAGAATTAGCACAGATGATGAGCAAGGATAGCGCGCCCTTGCCGTCGCTACATCATCGTCAAGCGGTGGCGCAGCAACTTTACATATCTTTACATCCGCGAGAAACGCCTGAAACAGTGTCCGCTTATCTTAATAATGCGGCAGGGAAAAATCCTGAGTCAGCAATTGGTCAAGTGCCAATAATTTTTTTGGAAAAGGAGTAAACAATGCAGGACAGACAAGATCGCCCAAAAACAGGTTGGTTTCGACCAGGCAATCGGATAGTCATCCCTCTCGCTGTTGTAGCAACTCTTGGCATCGGTAGCGTGGTCGGTGTGCAGGCTGTTGCCAACAGCCAAGCCTACAAGCATCTACAAATTGCCTCGACGTACAAAGCCGGCTGGATGGGTGGCATGGCGGGTCACCGCCACAAACGCTTTGCGGAAATGTCCGATGTCGAAATAGATGCCCGGATCGAACGTATGGTAAAGCATGTGGCCATCGAAATCGACGCCACACCTGCCCAACAGGAAAAAATCATCGCCTTGGTGGCAGCGCAAGTAATGGATATGAAACCGCTGCATGAGCGGATGCATACCACTAGAAAGGAAATTCAAAGTCTGCTTCTGGCTGAGAAAATCGACCGGGAGGCCTTGGAGAAACTGCGGGCGGCGCGACTTGTCGAAATTGAGAAGGTCAGCAAAGATTTGGTCAACGCCATCGCCGATGTCGCCGAAGTGTTAACCTTGGAACAGCGCAAGTTGCTCGATGAACGGATAAAACAATTCCATGGTATGCGCCGAGGTTAACATCGCAGATGATCTCATAATAAGTTATTGTGAGACGTGATGAGCCAGAATGTTTTACTGATCGAAGATGATATCAGGCTCGCTGAGATGGTCCGCGACTATCTCGGCGAAGCCGGATTCTCGGCCACGATTTCAGGCACCGGTCAAGGTGGCATCGCGCTCCACAAGCAGCGGAATTTTGATGCCATAATTCTCGATCTTATGTTGCCAGATACCGATGGGCTGGAAGTCTGCCGCAAGTTGCGGGTCAACGATACTGTGCCAATTTTGATGTTGACCGCGAAAGGCGACCCGATGGACCGGGTTGTCGGCTTGGAATTGGGGGCCGACGATTATCTACCGAAGCCGTTTGAACCGCGTGAACTGCTGGCCCGTCTACGTGCAGTGCTGCGTCGCGGTAAAGGCGAAGACCGGGCGGAAATATTGCGATTTGGACGGCTCGAAATCGATCATCGAACGATGGAAGTTCGCGTCGACAGTCGTCTCTGCAGCCTGACGACACACCAGTTCGGAATTCTGTCGGTGATGGCCAAATCACCAGGCAGAGTACTGAGCCGGAATTATCTGATGGAACAATCAAAGGGCGAGAAACTGGAGGCCTTCGACCGCTCAATTGATGTTCATGTTTCAAGGATACGGGCGGAAATAGAGACCGACCCCAAACATCCGCGACGGGTTATTACGGTTCGGGGAGCTGGTTATGTGTTTGCGCAGTCGCAGGATTAGGGCGCTGGGATGGCGAACCGCCGATAACTCAATCAGGCAGTCGCACTTGCGTCTGGCACCTGGGGAAAGGTGAACCTGAATGCGTTGGCGCCGTCTCTATCTACAAATCTACGTCACCATAGTTGCGAGCATCGCGATTGTTGTGCTGTTAATGAGCCTATTGTGGGTTTTTGTCGATCATGACCGGGTCAACCGTGATGTTTTCGATACGATTGGCCGTCTCGTTTACCTTACCTTACCGGTCGCCGATGCCCCGGCTGGCCAGCAAACGGCGGCAGTGAATAAACTCGGCCAGGAACTTAACATCGATATCACGCTCTATGATCGGGACCGGCACCTGATTGCCGCCATCGGGCCAATCCTGCCACTACCCGATCGCGGGACCGATGAGGCACGCTGGCGGTGGAAGCATAAAGGTCGCGTTTTGTTGTTGCGCCTGCCGGACGAGCGTTGGTTGATGGCCGATATTGGTGGCCACGGTAGGAGCAACTCGTGGCTTCAAGTAGCGCTTCATTTTGGTATTGCCGCAGTGGGTGTTGCGCTTGGCGCTTACCCCTTTGTCCGACGTTTGACCCGACGCTTGGAACGACTGCAGAAAGGTGTCGAGCGTATCGGCGCCGGCGATCTGGCGGCGCGGGTCGAGGTCAAGGGACGCGATGAGATTGCCGGCTTGGCTGCAAGCTTCAACGTGGCTGCGGAACAAATTGAAAAACTGGTAGATGCGCATCGATTATTGCTTGCAAATGCGTCGCACGAACTGCGAACCCCGCTCAGCCGTATACGTTTGGGCATTGAAATGTTGCCGGATTCCGGCGATCCGGCGCGGCAGTTTGCTTTAAAACAGGACATTGACGAATTAGACATCTTGATTGACGAAATCCTGTTGATGAGCCGATTGGATGCCGGCTCGCACGCGGATCTGTCACAAGAAGTCGATGTTGTGGCACTGGTAGCCGAAGAATGCGCCCGCTTTACCGACTGTCAGTTGTCCGGAGAGGCGCCCGATGTTCAAGGCGATCCACGTTTGTTGCGTCAACTCGTCCGCAACCTTTTGGAAAACGCCTACGGGCACGGCACACCACCGGTGGAGGTAGAAATTTCAAGTTCGACATCAGCGGTTACTATATCAGTGCGCGATAGCGGTAGCGGTATTGGTGACGCGGATCGGGAAAAAGTGTTTCAGCCATTTTACCGCGCCACGGGCGAACAAAGGACAACCGGCTATGGCCTCGGCCTGCCACTGGCACGCCGGATCGCTGAGGCTCATGGCGGTTCGGTCGACTTAGTCCCCCGCGAGCGAATAGAATCTGCGATAGAGGTCGTTTTACCGCGACGCCAAACAGCATAAACAAACAGAATGGACCGAAGGCGTGACGCAATCCGAATTCCAATTGCCGATCACTGGTCTGTTCAACACTAGTCCCATTGTTTACAGTCTCTTGTTTACCATCCAACTTGGGGAATTGTGCTTATGGCAATATACGAACGGCGGACTTATACCTTGCAGGTGGGCACCATGGCAGCGGCGGTCGAGCTTTACGAGAATGAGGGCTGGCCGGCGATGGAGAAAGGCGGTTTTGCGGACAAGAATCACGGTTATTTCATTTCCGATGTCGGCACTTTGCATCAGCTGGTGCATCTGTGGAAATTCGACGACGACGCCGACCGTCGAGACTTCTGGAAACGGCTGTTTGCAGACGATGATTTCATGGCCTTTGCAGCGCAGATCCGGCCGCTGATCCTCAATCAGGAAATCCAGCTGCTGCTGCCGGCACCGTGGGGAAATCATCCCTAAGCATGGCCAAGATCGATGCCAAACTTCGCCTAACCGAGCAGGAACTAGACACCTTGATGGCGCGGGAGGCACGCTTGCGGATGGCGACTTTCGGGCCGGGCGATCGCATCAACCTGACGCCGATGACTTTTGGCTGGGCTGGCGGCAAGGTTTATATCTTTGGCCGCGGGCAGAAGATCGCCAATCTACGGCGCAACCCGACGACAACGATGTTGGTAGATATCGGCCAGGCCTGGCGCGAATTGCAGGGCATCATGATGCAGGGCAAGGCAATTGTCCTGGAAACCCAAGCGGCGGAGGAGCAAGACGAAGACTTGCCGCTGGCGCAGCTAAATCTCGGGGAAAAACATGGACTGAAGAAAAATGGCGTCCCTACCCCCTATCAGGCGACCGCGACCGGGAAAAGCCGCCGTTGGATGGTCTTCAGACCGCACCATGTAGTGTCCTGGAATAACGAAAAATTAACCTAAGGACATTAACAATACCTTTCCAGTTATCGGTTGTTGAGGGGACAGTTTGTAGCGGACAGGGATTTACATGAATGCCGGATTTAATCGATAATATTTTTGCTTCACAATATCCCTTTGTTGTGGCCAATGTCTGATCGCGCGTCGACAGAAGTGAGTTCGTTTCGCCGCCACATTACCCATGCGAAGCTCAGCGATCTTTATGACTATTGGTTAAGTCGGCGTGGCACCCATTTTGCGATGTTACGGCGTGATCTTGATCCCATAGCGATCCCGAAACTTCTGCAAAATTTAATCCTTTCCGATGTGGGAAACGAAGGTGACGATATCCGATACCGCCTGGTGGGTACCGAGATCGCGAAGGCGCACGGCTTCGATTATACCGGCCTAACAATTGAAGAACTGACCAGCGGCCCTACTTTGGATTTTACCCGCACACTCTATCGAACCGTTGTGACTAAGATGGTGCCGATTTTCTCGGAAGGCCACTTCCAGTGGCCGGACCGGCAATATAACTGGACCAAGCGGTTGCACCTGCCGATCACGAAGTCAGGCGACAGCGTCGACATGGTCCTATGTGGTCAAGTCTTTGGAGCCCGAGGTCAGAATAGCGGAGAACAGATTTTAGAAGCCACGCCTGAAGAAATTTCAGCGGATCATTGCAAGCCAAATTTGGATATTTAACAACAGAGTTCTGCGACCTCTCAACTGCTGCTGACCAATACGTTTTTTGGCAACACAAAAACAATTACCTGCCTTTCAACTTTACCGGAATGTAAATGCAAAATATTGCGTGCGCGATATTCGAAGGCATTGGGTCGGTAACAGATATTAACTTAAAGTTAATTATATTAGGAAAAAATTGATTAGATTTATGAATTCAGTCCAGAATTTTTACCGGATGCAAAATTGCCAACAAATACAAAGCATGGATAATATGAAATGTTCGTGAATAAGATCAATACTTACAGTTTGCCCAGCACGAAGATTTTTGCTCTCACAATAATCTTAGTCGCCAACATTTTGTCGCCGGCTCTCGTCTTCGCCGATAGCATAAAATTGAGCGGCACTGGAGCTAGTCTTGCGAGCATGAAATTGGTCGCGGCGGAATTTCAGAAAACCAGCCAGGACATCGAAGTTGAAGTCGTTGAGCCCGGAATGGGCAGCGGTGGCAGTATTAAGGCATTGTCCAGCGGCTTCCTGGACTTGGCAATCAGCGCCCGGCCGCTGAAAAAGGAAGAAGAGGCCAGCGGATTGACTATCCAAGCGTTTGCCCGCACACCGTTCATTTTTGTTGCCGCAAAGAATAATTCCGCTGCTATAGGGTTTTCGACTAACGAACTCGTCGACATTTATTCGGGTAAGTCCCTCTTCTGGCCCGATGGCAATCGTATCCGACTAGTCATGCGACCGTCGACAGATACTGATACAATCGCTTTAAAAAATATATCACCGGAAATGTCGAAGGCAGTCGTGGTCGCCTTGTCGGTGGATGGAATTGAATTTCCAGATACCGATCAAGTTTCTGCGGACGCTGTTGCCCGGACTTATGGTGGTCTCGGCACATCGACGCTGGGGTTGATTATCGCAGAAAATCGACCGCTGAAACCTTTGGCGGTCAATGGTGTGATGCCTAGTATTGATACAATGCTGTCCGGCGCCTATCCCTATGTTCGGCCAATTTATTATGTCCTGGGTCCCAATCCCAGCGAATCCACACGCCGATTTGTTGAATTTTTAACATCCGATACCGCCAAACAAATTCTCGCTGAGGTTGGATTCAGTACGCCGCCGTCATGACACAACGCTTCAACAACGTTTCGAAGGCTGTCACGACGATCGCCGGCATAGTATGCGTTGTTATCGTGTTTGCCCCCCCTATGCTTTATTTTGTTACTAATTATCAATCCATGAAAAATCTGCAATATTTGGCCACTGTTGAATTGGCGGCAGATATCAGCAAGTTTGTCGGTCGCAATACCAGAACTTGGCAATTTGAGACAACACGATTGCTATTTATTTTAGAGGATTATCCAGCAGTCTTGGAGGGTGTTTCATTAGATTTTTATAACCGTCAGAACACACTAATAATAAGACATAGCGATTTACCTGCACTCCCTCATATCAATATTGTCGTTCCTGTTCAAGATTTCGGCGTCCCGGTTGGCACTCTGCAGACGCGGCAATCTTTTCGACCATTGATATTTGAGACGCTTATCGTAATTGGGGCCTCGGTAATGTTTGGCTTGATTGTGTTTTTTCCATTGAGGAAGATACCCCTGCAGGCGTTACTGCAAGCAGGGAACGAGCTCCAGGAGGAAAAACAAACCGCTGAAGAAGCAAACCAAGCGAAGTCGGAGTTCTTATCTGGGATGAGTCATGAACTGCGAACCCCCCTCAACGCGATTCTTGGCTTCTCTCAAATGCTACAGTTTCATCCAAATAGCAAATTGACGCCGCGCCAGAACGAATATGTCGAAAATGTTCTGACTGCCGGCAATCACCTTCTCAAGCTCGTTAACGAAATTCTTGACTTAGCTAAGATTGAAGCCGGCGAACTGGAGTTGAATATAGAGCGGGTAAATATCAGTGAAACCATTGAACAAAGTATCGCCCTCACCTGCCCACTTGCAGATACCCGCCGGGTTACTTTTGTCGATCGGTTTTGTGATAGCCCAAGTGTATATTTGGAAACCGACGAACTGCGATTTAAACAGGTACTTCTAAATCTTCTGTCAAACGGAGTAAAATACAACAAGGGTGGCGGAAGCGTCACCATATCAGGATTTGACACAGAAAACGGCTTTCTCCGTATCTCATTGGCTGACACCGGTGTCGGCATTGCGAAAGTGGATTTCGATAGTGTATTTGAAAAGTTCCATCGCTTGGGATCAATTACGAACCAGGCGCAAGAGGGTACCGGAATCGGATTGGCAGTTACAAAACTGCTGGTCGAGAATATGGGGGGACAGATCGGATTCGATAGCGAAAAGGGCGTCGGCAGCACCTTTTGGTTTGAGCTACCGATACCATCGCGTAGCGATTGATTGTAACTGGGTTACCGGCAAAACTTAGTGCGGGCGCTGCTTATCTGTTGCATTCAAATTGCAGAGTGCCTATTTCGCGATCGCCAAAAATTTCACACTGAACGGTTATTGCTGAAATCGACCTTGACGCAGGAAAAAGTCGGTTTGCGTCATAACTTCGGGGTGATCGCAGATGAAAGTGTGGTGGGCTTCAATGACCACACTGTCCTTGGCTTCATCTAGATGGGTATTATTCAGTTCGACAGTACCATCATGTTTTTGCTCGACGGGGTGAAGGAGATTTAGGTAAGATATCGGATTGAACGGATGAAAACGTCGAACACCGGCGATAATGCCGATATCGGCTTCAGGCACACCGAGCTTGGCCAGGGCCGGTGAATTTTCCGCTAGATCCTCAAGCGGCGCACCAAAGACAAATCGGGACAACGGCCAGTTGCCATATCTTGAAGCGACGCCAGCGCCGCGATTTGGCGCCGCGATCATGACGATCCGGCCGACACTGACCGGCACTTCCGCCGCCAGGGCGCCGCGGATCACAATACCACCCATCGAGTGCCCAACAAAATGGACCATCCCCTCGAAATCGTGATCTGCCAACCAAAGCCGGAAAGCCTCGATATGACCGCTAAGACGCCGCTGGCGACTGGGATAAGACCAGCATTGCACATTGAACCCAGTTTTTTCGAGACTTCGTTTCAATCGCGTCATACTGGCGCAGGTTCGCCCTAAGCCGTGCACCAAAACGACGTTTTCAATCAAACCTATCGCCCTTCATTTTCGAAACAATGAGCGATGGAATTTGCATAATATTGCAGCATCACCAACTCACTCAGCTTCACCGAATAGAGGCCGTCTTTTTCCTCAACGAAGCGCCGTAAAGTCAACATGCGAAGGCCAACTGACAGAGCATAATCGGCATCGGCGTGTGGCACATATACTTGCGCACCTTGGTTTTCCAACTTGTTCTTGAGGGTATGCACCGCGACTTTTAGATCAAGCTCACTAATCGCTTCTTCAGGATGTTCGATAAATACCGTTGCAATCAATGATACCGGTAGGATTGGAACGACGCTTCCAACTTCCGCCATCAAGTGCTGCCCAAGGGCCGCCACCCTTTCCCGTTTAGTTTGTTCATCAGCCGCCGAATGTGTTTCCAGCCAGGCCCGCGCTGAAATTGGGGTGCCAAAATTTACGCAGGCATAGCCGAACCGATACCATCGTCGCGTCACCATCAATGCCAAGTTATGGCCGATAAACCAGAAGGTTTTTTTGAGAACAAAACCGGTGGATCGCTGCGCTGCCGCCTTGTCCAACGCCCGGACGAGAGTACGGTCCTCGAGCACCCGGTCGTAGTTGATGCCGACCGGGACAAAAACGATATCCTTGGTGTCATCCGTTTCCAGGGACTTCAGAATATAGTTCAGAAGGCCGAGTTTGGGTGGACGAAGACAGCCATCACGGCTCAAGCCGCCTTCCGGATAAACGGCTTGAACAACACCAGCCGCCGTGGCCATGGCGACATAGCGCTCCAATACCCGGCGGTAAAGTGGGTCGCCGGAATTGCGCCGTACAAAATAGGCACCGAGTGAACGAATGAGCGTTTGCAGTGGCCAAATGCGTGCCCATTCGCCGACCGCATAACTAAGGGCCGTCCGCGCGGCGGCAAGATATGCAACCAGCACGTAGTCCATATTCGATCGGTGGTTCATGACAAAGACGACACTTGCGTCCGGATCGACGGCGGCCAGCCCCTCTTCATCCGCATAACCAAGGCGAACCCGGTAAAGCCATTCAGCAAGCTTTCGGGCAGCCCATGCGCCGATGCGAAAATATACATAGGCATTGAAGGCAGGAACGATTTCCTGGGCATATCGCGCCACGTCGGACATCACGACTTCTCGGGGAACATTGTCGGCGGCGGCCTTTTCTTCCACGGCGAGCATGATTTCCGGATCATAGGTCAAGCGATCAATCAATACTTCACGCCTAGTCAACTTGAAGGATTGGATCTTGAGATCTAATTTGGTGTTGATGTCTTCGACCACGCTTGTCACGCGCCGGCGCAGGAACCAGCGCGCCGATGGTAGCAGGAACCGCTCGAGCAGCGACCATACCACCAGCAAGAACAGCGGCACCGCCAGCCACAGCGGAATGACAATTGTTTCATTCATCAACGTCTCCGTGAACGCAGATGAAAGTAGCCGTTCCTTATGACCAATACCAGCGGGAACCTGCAGACGGACGACATAGTCAACAAAACGATTACCTAACTATGGTCGAGCATGCGAAATACATGAATTAGAGTTGACGGTGAGCGCGACCTGACGGAATGATGGCTTGACAATATTGCTGGTAACAAATCTTTGGAAAAAGACTTTACACTGTGAAAAGACAACGATTATGAAAACAACCACCTTACCACCGGAGCCCGATGCACAATCGCCTGCCGGTGCTGATATTCGTTTCATTATGGACGGCAGCACTGGTAATATGATCCACAGCACGGTCAAACCGCTGCAAATCAACCGCGCAACTATCCACGCCACGGTCAGCGAATTTTGGTATATCCTGGGCGGCGAAGGCGAAATTTGGCGCCATGACGGAAGCCAGGAAACGATCACCCCCCTCATCACGGGTACGAGCATCGACATCCCTGTTGCCACAGCGTTTCAATATCGCAATACCGGTCGCGGAGACCTGACTTTCATCTGCGTATCCATGCCTCCCTGGCCCGGCGAAAGCGAAGCGAGTTTTGTCGATGGTATCTGGAACCCGACGGTCCCAGTCCAATGAGGAAGAGGATTATTTTCCGCGCCGCCTTCGTGGCTATTTGCCTGTTACTTGCACCGCTGTCGGTCGCCCTTGCTGACGACGTGGATGACGGGGCGATTGCTTATCACAAAAGCGACTACACATCGGCGGCACGGCTATTCAAACGTGCGGCAGACAAAAACGTCGCCAAAGGCCAAGTATATCTTGGCCATCTCTACCTGGGCGGTAAAGGCGTGATGGCAAGCGACTATGAAGCCGCCAAATGGTATCGCCGAGCGGCAGAACAAGGTTATGCACTAGGACAATATTATTTAGGCATCCTCTATGCTGCCGGTCGTGGGGTTGGCCAGGACGATAAGAAGGCGGTGAAATGGTACCGCCGGGCGGGCGAACAGGGCGATCGGGATGCTCAGTTCAATCTCGGTTACATGTATGAAAATGGCCGCGGCTTGTCACGCGACGACGCCAAAGCCCAAGCCTGGTATGAGAAAGCCGCCGCCCAAGGTCATGCAAAGGCGGCGCAAAACTTGACCCGGCTCAAGTCCGCCGGCCGCCACCAACCCTATGACGAACCAAAGGAAACAAAATAGCCTGGCTCGAATTATTCCAGATTTAGAATGCAATGATGCGTTGAATGACCCAAAAGGCAGCGATGCTGCCAATCGCGTAAGGTGGCGTCTTATTGATCCATGAGATCTGCAACCATTTGGCACGCAAATTTACAACTCGAGACACCCAAAAGGCTGCCACCACAGCGGCGACAAATAACAACTGGCCAATCTCAACACCAATATTGAAAAACAGCAACGCGAGTATGATCGATTGTTGTGGTAAGCCAATTTCCACCAAAGCGCCGGCGAAGCCAAAACCATGTAACAGGCCAAATATGAACGCCACAATCCATGGGTAGCGATGGGTAATTCCCGGACTTTCCACCTGGCTGCGGATGATTTCTGAGGCAACGAACATGATGCTGAGGGCGATAACGGCTTCAACCGGTGGCCCGGCCACGTATAGGATACCAAGGGTCGATGCCGCCAACGTCAGGCTATGGGCCAGCGTGAAAGCGGTAACCGTCACAATAATACGTCGCGTCCCCGTCACCAAAAGCATGAGCGCAAGAACGAAGAGCAAGTGATCGATGCCAGACAAAATATGTTCAACACCTAACAGCAAATAAGTTTCAACCACATCGAAACGCCCCGGTGCGGAGGGCACCTGGAAAGACGGGTCACTAGCGGTCAACCGACGGGTTTGCTCTGCACCATCAACAAGCTCGAACCGCACCAAGACGTCAGTTTTGGTTTGTTCAAGCCCAGCTATATTAATTTTTCCGCCTTCGGGTCCGCCAGGACAGTTTGCTGTCCAGCGCGAGATATAAGCCGCACCGTCCCAATTCGCCGTTGTCGGTTGTCGTGGTTTGCAGTTTTTCGGTAATTGGGCCGAGATCGACATTGGGCGGCCACGGACTGTCGGAACCTTCCACAAAACAGCATACCGGTCAGCTTCGATAAGGCGCAGTTCCAGATATCCGGGTTGAAGCGCATGGCCATAGCCAAAACTGATAAAACCGAACAAGCAAAGCAGGACGACAGGTACCATTTGTTTTAACCTGGCCGCCAACTGCATCACCTCTTCTCCAGCAATTGGCCATCGTTGTCGCGAATTTCTACGACGAAGCGCCGGCGCAGGCGCTCATAATGCAGTTCGCGAATTTGCTGCGCCTTGGCCGCTTTCCAGTCGCGTAGCACCGCTACACGAATTTCATTAAGCGCTGGCGTTCGAGCTGGCTGATTTTCCAATATACGGAGCAAGTGCACACCATAGGCGGACTTCACCGGACCAGACCAGACACCGGATGGCAGCCTTTCAAGTTGTAGGAAAAAGCCTTTTCCGAATACGCCGTCAATTGCCGTCGGTGGCGAGAGCGCAAATTGGGCTGGTAAAAGGCTGCGTTGTCCAATTGCCGATAAATCGGCCTGAGCGTCGGAATTGAGCATTGCTAGCGACTGGGTAACGGTTTTCGAGTTCGGCGATTCACCAAGGAATATCTGTTCGAATGCCAGGCGTGGGTCTTGGCGGAATTTCTGCACGTTTGCATTCAGAAAAATTTCAAGTTCACCTTCTGCAGGTTCCAATATACCGGCGCCACTGTCGCTCAGAAACTCCATCTTTTGGCGCAAACGTCCGCGCACGACGGCGTCGTTGCGATCAAGGCCGAGCGCTAGCGCGGCGCGGTAATAAACCTCCTCACGGACATATTTATCGATTAGGGCGTCAAGTTCGTCGGCTTTCGGCTGCCGCTTCCATACCGCTTGAAATCCGACTGCAAGTTGATCAATTTGCCCAGGTGTGATGACAATAACGTCCACCGGTCTTTCGCGGTCATCGTCGACAATCACGTAAAACAGGAAGATTAAACCGCCTATGACAAAAAATTGCAGCACAGGCTCCGCAATGAGCCGGCGCAGTTGTTTCATAACTTCTTCCAGGTCTAGGCGATCAAGATTTGGGCGTGTACCAGATAGGTGAGGTATAAGCCCGCTCCTGCGTCGACGTTGGCGCACCTTTAGGTAAATCTATGCCATAGCGGAAGGCGTCATAGGTCGACCAACGCGGTGTTGGAATTTCGATTACTCGGGCATAATAAAACGCCTTCAGCTTCGGATCAAAATCCGGATCGCTCCAGACCGTTGCCAATTCCGCGGCACCAATCGTATTGCTCCAACTGGCGTTCGCGACATCGACGGTATTGCCAACCGGCGGCAATTTGCCTTCTGAGGTGATATTTCTCGCCCCGGCCCAAGCGACGTTATAGACCTTTTCCTTCGTCGTCCCGTCGGCACTCATCCAACCTTTGACAACTTGGATTCGATCGAGATTAGCGCCGATCGGATCGCGCAGCGCATACACCATAAAGTTTGGCGCCTTGGCACCGGCAGGTTTGGTCCGCAGGTCGCCACCCATCGGGCTGCCTTTGCGATACCCGACAGTCGCTGGAATCCGCGAATTAATATCCTGATCGGTATAATCCCAACCGCCAAAAAACCGCACGCCTATACGCGGACCAGTAGTACCGTATACTTCCTTGCGTAGAATTGCATCGAAAATGGCTTCACGGGTATTTTCAGTCGCCCAAACGGCGCCAAGTCTTGATGCCACCATTTGCCACCCCATGATGGTTCCCGCCGGCGTCTTCATGAAGGGATGGGACATCCGATGGGGACTTGGTTCAGCACCGGAATGTTTGCCAAAGAAATTTTCTTCCTCAGCGGTTGCCAACGAGGTGTGACTGTCGGTCGCGCCAACGACGCCAAATTTGTACGGATTGGTGCCCAGTTTCGTTTCAATCGCCAAGCCGCGCTTAAGTGCCTCACGGGCATACTCGCCAGCTAGCATCTCGTTTTCCTTGGCTACGGACGCGTCAAGGTTGCCGATATCCCAGGTTTCGTAATCTGCAAATTCATCATCTGGAGACAGAAATGAATGCGTCTCCCCGTCGCCTTTGATCTGGGTTATTTCGTAGACCGGCTCCCACTTGATGCGTTCCTTCACATAGGTTTCGTCAATTTTCGTGCCGTTCCATTGCGCCTCGAACGGGAACATGATGCCGTTGGAAAGATTACCATTGTGGGCGATCGCCAATATCTCACCATCTGTTTTTTCGACATAGTTGTTCAGATATTTCCACAGATCACGCGGGTTGGGACTGCCATTAGGGGCTTGCGTCGTATAAGGCACGACCTGCTTTGCTCGCACCGCGTCATCGCGCATCATCACGACGCGATGCATATTGTTGCCCTTGATCAAAGAGGTCCATTCAAAACCGATGAAAGCCGTGAACCGTCCCGGATCGTTGAACGCTTCTGCGTCGTCGACTACTTTTTCCCACATATTTTTGTAGAGTTTTGAGCCTGGCGAATAGAGTGCGAACATCTCCGGATCCATTTTGCCTTGCGAGAATGTACCGATCAGATCGAGCGCGGCTTGTACGGCGGCATCACCGCCCTCCTGCAATCCTTTGCCCCATCGGGCGGCTTGCTCATAGGCCAGCAATTCCGCGTTGCCGGCGATAATATCGCCAACCATGCCCATGCCGTCGGAATGATCCGCGATTACCACCCAATCTAGCGGTCGCGATAAGCGAACTCTCTGCCCGGTCGACGAGACTACTTCTTCACCACGGGCAAAACGATAGGCTTCGCTTGGTGGCAGGCGATTTCCGAACAATCCAGCATCCATCGACAGCGCTGTATGAAGGTGAGAATCTCCCCAAAGCGGCCGTTCTGGAAAGTTTCGCTTCGCGTAGGGCGAATAAGCACTACCGGTATAGGCGTTCGACAAGTTTTCTTTGCTTGGCATACCTGTGTCCTGCGCGGTTGCAGGCATAACCGGCACCGCTAACAACACCGCCGCTATACACATTGTCGTCAATTTAGATTGAAACATTACTCACCACCCTCAGTATTTTCGTTTCCACTGCCTGACCTTCTTATGCAATCTAACTTAAAGTCATAAAAACTATATTCTACCTCTCTTATTTTTCAAACTTCTTCTAATTTTTACTTTTTCTCATCAAATTTCAAATCTTAAGTTATTCTGTGTCGGTTGAGGTGTTCGGCAAATATTCCGGCATCGTATAGGCTTCTAACCCGTTTTCGACACCGGCGACCTCATGGCGACCCAGAGGCATGAGTTCAGCTTGTAGAACTTGCTTAAACTGATGCGAAACAATGACGGGAACTGAAAGGCGTTTACATAAAGATTCAAGCCGATCCACTTCATTGGCGGCAGGTCCGGTCACGGTTAAATCCAGTCGTCGCTCGGTCCCGACATTACCAAACATGACTTTACCGGTATGCAGGCCGATACCGAAATTTATCGGTGCCAAGCCCATATCCTCACGTTGCTTATTTTTCAACACGCCCCTTGAAAGCGAATCCCGGGCAGTCACGACAGCTGCATTACACATCTCGCTGGGTGTCCCGGTTTCGCTCTCGAATGGGAAAATCGCCATCACCGCGTCGCCAATGAACTTCAGCACTTCACCACCATGGTCAAGGACCGCCGCCGCGGTACAGTCGAAATAGTCATTGATGGCGCCAAAATAACTTTCAATATCCATTTCGGCGGCCATTGATGTCGAACCGCGCAGATCGCTGCGCCAGAGGGCGCATTCGATCAACCTCCCATCACCTCGTTCCATCAGACCAGCCAACACATTGGCGCCGGAAAGTTTGCCCAGATAGGTATCTAGCAACGCTGTTGCCAGATTTCGTTCGGTCGCTCCTTTAACAAAAAGCGCGAATGGTAAAATCAGTTCCTTCAGGTGCTGAATTTCTTGGTCGGAAAAGCCACTAATGCGATCGGTTGAAAATGAGAACGTGGCCCCTTCCACACCAGCCGGCAGTCCGGCCCATTCCATCGATGTTGTACGGCCATAAGATTCAAACATGGCGATGTAGTCGGTGACCCCCTCCTTGCTCAATCGTTCAAGTAAAGGATACTTTCGACAGGTTTCCGGATTATCCAGTTTGTACTGTTCGAAGGGGATATTGTTTGTGACAAGTTTATAAAATGGCGCGTTTTGAAATTCCGGCGAGTGTACAGCCGAACGTGGGATTGTCTGGCTTTGGCAATGACCACTCTTTGCGTCCCAAGTTATATCGAGCGCACCCAATACCGGATGCAATAAAATCCCACCGACATTCATGCGCGTTATCGGGATGCCGCCATTACAAAGTTTTACCCCGAGTTCCTGGACCACCTCGGTTAGTACACCCTCACGCAGCGTCCGATCGAGCAACCAATTGTGCAATTCATGAAACAAAGAAGACTGCGAGATAACTCATCCTTCCGCTACTTGTTGTCCAGTTTCACCAAAATTGTTCGACATGGTAATTATATTACTATTTCACTTCCAATAGCCTCTATCTTGGCTAATGGAATGCAGTCCGACAAGCTTTCATTGCTTGGTGTACCCGTGTCCTGCGCGGTTGCAAACATGACCGGCACTGCCAGCAACACCATCGACACGCACATTGTCGTCAATTTAGGTTGAGACGTCATTTTCCCCATCGTCTCTTTTCATCAATAAGGCGCGTCGATACCGCTTATCAAACTGTTTTGAGTGTTGTTTGTTGTTTGATATTTCTTATATTACATTTGTTTTTGATGTATGTTTGGCTCGACCAATAGGTGAAACCGATTCTGCGTATGTGATGACCAGTTCTATTGACCTCTCAAATAGTAGCCCTGTCACTTCGAATAATCGAGATGACGAGGAACTAAAACGCTTAAGATCGCAACTCGATGCATTCGCCGAAACTACCCATGGGTGGTTTTGGGAAACCGACGCGGATCATCGCTTCACCTATTTTTCGTCAAGTGTATTTGACCATACCGGGGTGCCGCCGGAGTGGCATTATGGCAAAACCCGCGAAGAGTTGGGGATACCGAGCTCAGGGATGACCTCGGCGTGGAAGAAACACCTTGAGATGATCGAAAATCATCTCCCATTCTCGGATTTTACTTTTCAACGCTCCGGCCCTGACGGCGTTAAGTGGATGCGAACCAGTGGTAAGCCAGTATTCGATTCTGAAGGTAAATTTGTCGGATACCGTGGTACTGCAACCGATATCACCAGCGAAGTGGCTGTCGAAAACAAAGCGAAACAACTGGTCAACGCAGTTGAAGACTTGAATGAGATTTTTGTTCTCTGGGATTCCAACGACCGCCTTGTCGTCTGCAACAGAAAGTTTCGTGAAATTAATGCCGCTGTCGCCGAAACAACGGAACCGGGGACCCTGTTTGAGGATCATATTCGTGCTGCGTTAGCAAAAGGGCTCTACCCAAATGCCGCCGGCAGGGAAGAAGATTGGTTCGAAGAAAGAATAAAACAACATCTCAATCCGGGTAACGCTTTTGAGTTGGAGCGGCAAAAGGGCCTCTGGATCCTTCTGTCCGAACAAAAATTTCCGGATGGTTCGGTCGCAACTATTTCTACCGACATCACCGAACGCAAACGCATCGAAAGGATGATCGAAGAAAAGAACCACATTCTTGAAACCGCCTTAAGTACGATCCCCGACGGCGTTCAGGTTCTAGACAAGGATCTTCGACTTGTCGCTTGGAACGATCAGCTTTTCGACGTGTTGGACTTAGACAAAGATGAAATTCTAAACGCCACCGACCCCGGAAAAGCATTTCGTTATTCTTTGGCCGGGCGTGGCGAATATGGACCCGGCGATCTCGATGATTTGGTAGCCAGCCGCGAAGCGATTGCCAGGACTATGGTCCCCGTCGAATATGAACGCCAACTTGTGACCGGGAAATGGATGCAGTGCAGAGGCAGCCCGATTGAAGGCGGTGGCTATTTGGCGGTCTATAAGGACATCACAGAGCGCAAAATAATTCATGACCGCTTGGCGGAACTTGCGACAACCGATCCGTTAACCGGGATTTCCAACCGACGTGGATTCATGAATCTTGCCGATAGCGAATTCGAACGGACCCGACGTTATAATCGACCTCTCTCCTTCCTACTTATGGACATCGACCACTTCAAATCGGTCAACGACAATTATGGTCACGGAATTGGAGACGAAGTAATTTGCAGTGTCGTCAACGTTTGCCAAAAATCACTTCGTGGGTCTGACAAAATCGCACGTTATGGTGGCGAAGAATTTATTGTCATGTTGCCGGAGACAAACGCCGACGTCGCCGTTCTGCTTGCTGAACGCCTAAGAAAAGACGTGGCTGATGCAAGTGTTATGACAGAAAGTGATGAGTTACACGTAACCATTAGCATTGGGATCACCATGGTAAACCAAAAACACGGCACGTTCGAAGATGTCATTGCTGCCGCCGATGAGGCTCTTTACGAAGCCAAGCACGGTGGCCGCAACCAAGTTGCTCGACGCTAATCGACGCCTCACCCAATTTAGTTGTGAATTTTGACGAGCATATTCTAATACTTCACGATTAATCCCCAGTCGTCTACACTCGCGCCATGACCCAACCAACCCGCCGCCTTGCCGCCATCTTAGCCGCCGATGTCGCCGGTTATTCGAAGCTGATGGGTGAGGATGAGACGCGGACGCTGACAGCGCTTCAGGAGTTGCGCGGCGAACTTTCCGCAACTGTGACGCAACATCGCGGCGAAATCGTCAAGAGCATGGGCGACGGCTGGCTGGTCGAGTTCGCCAGTGTCGTCGATGCCGTCAACTGTGCCCTGATCGTGCAGGAAAAATTGGACGGCCACGAAATCATCAAACTGCGCATCGGTATCCATATCGGCGATATCGTCCATGAAGATGAAGACATCTATGGCGACGGCGTCAACATCGCCGCCCGCCTGCAGGAAAACGCGGCACCGGGTGAGATTGCAATTTCTGAGACGGCGCGACGGTTTCTTGACAGTAAACTCGCAGATAGTTTCCAAGACGCTGGTGAGAAACAATTAAAAAACATAGCGGAAGCCGTTCGCATATTTGCCACCGGCGATTTTGAGAAGGCGATACTGAATGAAACCCTCCTCCTACCCAACAAACCATCCATCGCGGTACTGCCGTTCGAAAATATGTCCGGCGATCCGGAACAGGAATATTTTTCCGATGGTCTAACGGAGGATATCATTACCGGTCTGTCGCGGCTGCGCTGGTTATTCGTGATCGCACGGAACTCCACATTTACCTACAAGGGGCAAGCCGTCGATATCAAACAGGTCGGACAGGATCTTGGCGTGCGCTATGTATTGGAAGGTAGCGTCCGTAAATCGGGGACAAGAATCCGCGTCACGGCGCAGTTGATCGAGTCGGAAACTGGTAATCATATTTGGGCCGAGCGTTACGACCGCAACCTGACCGACATTTTCGATTTGCAAGACGAAATTACTGGCACCATCGTCGGCACTTTACAAACCGATTTGCATGAGGCTGAATTCAGTCGTGCCAAGCGCAAACCCACCCAGAACCTAAACGCCTGGGATCACTTTCAATTGGGCCGCCTACAGCTGTCAATTTGGACGCAAGAAGCAACGGCGTTAGCAGACAAACATTCACCCAAGCCCTTGAACTTGACGCCGGCTTCAGTCATGCGCTGGCGTTGCGGGCAGAGATTTTGAGCAATAATGTGGTGTTCGGCTTCACCGACGACGTTGAGGAAACGCTCGAACAAGCGGTTGAAATGGGCCGCGAAGCTGTCCAGTTGGATGGCAACGACTCGGAAGCGCACATGATCTACGGTCGAATTCTAGCGGAAGTTGGACAGCATGAAAATGCGATTGCGGAATTACATCGTGCCCTCCGCCTCGACCCAAATAATGCCTGGGGTTATTTCTATTTAGGATACGCGCTGTATTGGTCAGGTCGGGCGGCGGAAGCCCTGCCGCATTTGATGAATAGTCTTCGTTTGACCCCGCGCGACCCTTTTCGCGGATTTATTGAAGCGTTAATCGGCTCAACCCATTCCACCTCCGGGGACCATGCGGCCCCGCGATGAAAAATTTCCAGAATGCCTTGCACTATCCGGCAAGCGAATTCTTAGCGCGTCTCGCTATGGTTTCGTGCCTGGCGGCGCAAGGTAAAACGACTGAAGCTGCGATCCAGCTGAAAGAAGCGCTGACCCAGCAACCCGACTTAACTTTGCGCAAACTTGACAACCGGTTTCGTCACTTGTGCGAAGACTACAAAATCCCCTATCTCGAAAACCTGCGCCAAGCCGGGCTGCCGGAATGAGCTAGGCGGCGAGTTTTCGGCCCTTCTCCAATAAGACCTTGATGTCGTTCAGGCCGCCGGCGATTTGTTTGTTGAATTCGGTTTGCAGTTTGTTTTTCATCAATAACCCCATCAGGCCTTTTGGCTCAAACTCGATATGAACCGTGATCGTGGCATTGTTGTCGTCGCCCTTGACCGTCCAGGTGGCGATACCGTTTTTGATCGGCGCGGCGGTTTTGGTGACAATGTAGGTAAAACACTCACCTTCCTGCCAATGGGTGATTTCTTCGTCGATATACTGCTTCATCCCCATCATCTTTGGCAGGTCGCAATGGCGAATGGTGCCGACGCCGGTTTTGGTTTCGCTGGTCAGATAAGCATCAACAATGCCGTTGAAGTATTTATGCGCATTGCCAAAATCCGCCAACACTTCCCAGGCTTCTTGTTTCGAAACATTTAGATTAATGGCCTGATCTATTGTTTCCATCGTCTCTCTCCATCGTATAAATAACCGACCAGTCGGTTATTTTTCAATCAAAAAAAGTAAATTACCAAACGTGTAAAATTTTTTCCGCTCGGACCCCGGCATCCAGTATGGCCTGCGGGCGTCTTTGTAATTTCGACGCCTCCAAACAAGCATTCATGTTGTCCAGCAAGGCAACCACGATCTCTTCTTTCTCGCGTTTTGATGCGGCGCCCTTGCCGCGATAATCGTCCACGATTTGCTGATAAAAGGCACGAAAAACGTCAAAACCGTCATTCACGGCCTGGCGCACTTTCTCACTCGACGTCGCCAATTCAACGCCAATATTCACAAATGGACAGCCCAGACAGGCTTTCTCCGTCTTGTAGAGTTCATTATGGGTTTGGAAGACGTTCTGATAAATCTGCCGCAACCGTTCAACCGGGTCTTGGCTATTTTCGAAGGCAGTCTCGAAAACATATTGCCGGGTTCGTTCCGTTGCGCGCTGAACGGCGGCAACCGCCAATTCTTCTTTAGAAGAAAAATACTGATAGACCGTGGCTTTGTTAAGTCCGACTTCCCGGCTCAATTGGTTCATATTGACGCCATGATAACTGGCCCGCCAAAACAGTTCGATGGCCGTATCAAGTATGTGGTTGCGGGTTTCTTCCTTTTTCATCTCGCATAAATAACCAACCGGTTAGTTATTGTCAAGGTTCGATTGGATATCACTAAATTTGCCAGAAGCAACGACCCAGTGATAGATTTGAAAAACCGACCACAAAACCATTCAAAGCGGAGATATCTATTGTCAGTCTACATGATCCTAGATAATCAAATTCACGATCAAGAAAAATATGACCGCTACAAAGAGGCCGTACCAGCCATTGTGGCGAAACATGGTGGCGAATATTTAGTCCGCGACGGCAACATCCAGGTGCCGGTCGGCGACTGGAAACCTAATCGACTGGTGATCTTCAGATGGCCATCGCGGGAGGCCCTGGACGCTTTTACGTCGGATCCGGAATATCAGCCATGGAAAGAACTGCGCGAAGGCTGCACCACAACCAATCAGCTGATCGTTGTCGATGGAATTTAAATGATCGACCCGTTTAACCTTGGCGTACTCTTCGATCCGGACCTGGGTGGCGACAATCTCGCCATTGTCGACTGTCGAATTTGGCAAGCGCCGCGCGAATATAGTCACCGGCAAATTGATGACCTGACCAACGCCTGTGCCCGCGGTCTCCTTAATCGCGGCCTGAGCGCAGGCGACGCGGTCGCGATCCTGTCCGCGAACCGGGTAGAATTCTTCGCCGCCTACATGGCAATCTTACGTGCCGGCATGATCGCGGTGCCGATCAATTACAAATTCTCAAAAGAGATCATCGAATTCATTTTAGTCGATGCCGATGTCAAGCACGTGTTCTGCGATGAAGTCAGACATGCTCAATTGACGACGGATTTACCGATCACAGATTTCGATCGTGCAGGTGAAATCGGTTTTGAGCGATTATTGGACGTCGGAGAGTTTACGCCCTTTCGACCGAACGACGATGACGTCGCCATGGTGCTTTATACCTCCGGCTCCACCGGTCGGCCGAAAGGCGTGCCGCTAACCCACAAGGGACATATCTGGGCTTTGAAGGGACGCATGACAAATTGGCCCTTCACCCAAGATAAACTGCTGATCGCGGCGCCGCTTTATCACATGAATGCGTTATGCACAGGTTTGTTCTGCCTCGCTGCCTCGGCCCGGATGGTGTTGTTGCCGGAATTTCATGCGCGGCACTATTTGCAAGCCATCGACACCTATCGTTGTACCTGGATCACTAGCGTGCCGACAATGCTGGCGCTTGCCTTCATGGAAACTGATCTGATCGAAAAGCTAGACTTGTCGTCGGTATCGATCGTGCGGATGGGCTCGGCCCCGATCTCGCCGAAACTATGGCAAAATGTGAAGGCGACATTTCCTGGCGCCAGTGTCATGAATGGCTATGGCACAACAGAAGCCGGTCCGATTGTTTTTGGCCTCACCGGCGGTAAGCCGGTGCCTGAATTATCCGTTGGGCGACAAATGCCTGAAGTTGATCTGAAGCTTATTGACCAAAACGGCGAAGAAGCAGACGAAGGGGTGTTGTGGCATCGCACACCGGCGACGACAACAGGTTATTTGAACCTGCCCGAAAAAAGCGCTGAAGCATTGACCCCGGATGGCTGGTACATCTCCGGCGATGTTTTTCGTCGCGATGAAAATGGTAACTATTTTTTCGTTGGTCGCAGCGACGACATGTTTAATTGCGGCGGCGAAAACATCTATCCGGGCGAAGTGGAAAGCGTACTGGTCGGCCACCCGGATATCGAACAAAGCTGCGTCGTCCCAGTGCCAGACGAAATCAAGGGTGAAAAACCGGTTGCTTTTGTAGTCTGCCGATCCGGGAACACACTTTCGGAACAAGACGTCAAACAACATGCGTTGGCCAATGCACCGGCCTATCAACATCCGCGCATGGTGATATTCCTGGATGAACTACCGCTGGCGGGGCCAGGGAAAATCGACCGCAATGGACTTGAAAGCCAGGCCCTGGCGCTCTGGCAAAATCAATAACAACGGAGGGAACATTGAAAGCAGCAGTTATTAGCGAACATGGTGGACCGGGATCGATTGAGATCGACAATCAATTTCCCGATCCTGAAGCGGGACTGGAAGATGTTGTCATCAAAGTCGGCGCGACCTCCCTCAATTATCATGACATATTTACGCGCAATGGCATGCCGGGCATCAAAGTGCCGATGCCCGCGATCATGGGTTTGGATTTCTCCGGCGAGATTGTCGACGTCGGCGCGGATGTGACCGACTGGAAAGCCGGCGACCGGGTCCTGATCGATCCGGTGGACCGTGTCGGTGGCGGTGGTTTGATTGGGGAGATGTGGCATGGTGGCTTAGCGGAATATTGCAAAGTTCCGACCCATCATCTGGTGACGTTGCCGGATTCCGTCTCCTACGAAGCCGCTTCATGTCTACCGGTGGCCTACGGCACTGCGTTACGGATGATGTACACCATCGGCAATGTTAAAGCCGGTGATAAGGTGATGATCCTGGGTGCCTCCGGCGGTGTCGGCACCTGCGCTGTGCAATTGGCCAAGCGGGTCGGATGCGAAGTGATCGCCTGTGCCTCCAGCCAAAGCAAACTCGACCGCTTGCAGAAAATCGGCGCTGATGTCGGTCTTAATTACATCGAAGAAGATTTCGTCAAGTGGGTCTACAAAAACTACGGCAAACCCCATCGCCGTAAATTTGAAGACGGCCTGGATGTGGTGGTCAATTTTACCGGTGGTGACACTTGGGTCAAATCCCTGAAAGTTCTGCATCGCGGCGGCAAGGTGCTAACCTGCGGCGCCACGGCGGGTTACGATCCGGTTGAAGATTTACGTTATATCTGGACTTTTGAACTCCAACTCCTCGGCTCCAATGGCTGGATGCGGGAGGATTTGGGGGAGTTGATGAAGTTACTGGACGATGGCTCGTTGAAACCGGTCATTGACAAAACCCTGCCATTGGAAGAGGTCAACGAAGCCTTCCGCTTGCTGGAAGACCGCGAAGTCTTCGGCAAAGTTGTCTTAACCCCCTAAGCTTTCGGAGCACCGTTAGAATGAACGACATCGTGGAACGCATGACCCAAGCGCAAATTCAAGAACGCTTTGATCAGTCGCCGTTTATTTCCACCCTGGCCCTCGAAGTTCTGTCGCTAGATTACGACAGCTCCGAATTATCAGTCAAAATGCCGCTGCAGCCGTCGTTGGAACGCCGCGCCGGGACGCAGCAATTTCATGGCGGTCCCATCGCTTCTTTCATCGACGTGGTCGGCGACTTTGCTATCGGCATGATGTTGGGCGGTGGTGTGCCCACCATGAATATCCGCATCGACTATCTTAAACCGGCCGTCGGCGCCTATTTGATCGCCAACGCCCGCGTCCGTCGGGCCGGACGCACGGTTACCACCGCCGATATCGATGTTCTGAACCCCGAGGACAGTTTAGTCGCCATCGGCCGTGGCACTTTTTCCTCAAAAGCCGGTTAGCTCAGCAACCAGCCGCCATCGACGTCGACCGTCGTGCCGGTGACAAAATCATTTTGGACGGTGAAGACGATGGCCTGCGCCACTTCGTCGGCCGTGCCGGCACGCGGAATTAGATTACCGGCGGTCATTTTTTCATAGAGCGCATCACGTTCGGCACCCTGGAGCGCTACAATCGGTGTGTCGATTTGTCCAGGCGCAACGACGTTGATCCGCCGAGGCGCGAGCTCCGGGGCAACGCCGCGTACAAAAGCCTCAACCGCACCGCCAACCGAACCAATGGCGATCTGACCGGGTTTCATCCGGCGCGCCGGCGTCCCGCTAACTAGAACGATAGCGCCAATATCGCTTAAATGTTTGGTCCCCAGGCGAACAACATTGACATAGCCCCAAAGTTTGTCGAAAGAAGCCTGATAGCCGTCCAAATCCATTTCCAAAAATGGTCCAACAGCGCGTTCACCACCGGTTGCGGCGCTGACCAAAATGTCAAAGGGCGCACATTCATCGAACAAAGCCGACATTGCTTCACGATCACGAACATCGCATGCTTTTTTTTCGATGCTGGCGCCTAACTCACCGGCTTTGTCCGGATTGCGGCTGATCGCGACCACTGACGCACCTAGTGCTGCTAGCTGTTTCGTTGCCGCCAGTCCGATACCGGAAGTCCCATCAAATACCAAAGCTTTTTTACCCGCGACGTCCATATTTTATCTACCTTTTGTTTTTCTGAAAAACCAAAACGCACCCTATTAAGGGCGTTCAGCGAACGCAAGCGATATGGCGCGATTGCAGTCGAAAATCACGCCTTCAACAGCTAGTTAAGCCGCGGCATTCTGTCGGCAATAACACGAGGCATTAACTTGCACTTCAGAGCGCGCCTCAGCCTGCTCTAACTGCTGACTGATCAACAAAGCCTCGGTCGTTTCACCGCGCCGGGTCAGACAATCATGCAGACCATGCAGGCTCCAAATATTGTTTGGATGCTGACAAGCCCGGCTTAGGGTTTTGTCGAGACCAAGATCGGCGCGGTAGACTTTTTCCGCTTCTTCTGCCCGGTCTTGTTCAAGCAACAATGCGCCCAAGGCGTGACGGGCCGGTTGCATCCAGCCCCAGGGCTCGTCGTAAGGAAGCGCGTCATCCAACTCGACAGATTTCCGTAAATGAGTAAAAGCAGCATCGTAATTGCCGCACCGATATTCAAGTTCCCCGTTTAGCATCTCTTCGGCAATTTCGAGGATGTCTACGACAGTGTTATTGTGCACTCGACGACTTTCCGGCACCTTCACCTTAGCGGCCAGGAAAGCATCCTTCTCGACTTCTGCACCGGCAACGTTGCCCATAGCGGAATGGGCCACGGATTTTGCGTAATGTATCATTGCGGTGGTTGAACAGTACAGCTCCTGATCCGCCGGCAGGTCTTGATCGACGATATCCTGCCATTTACCGAAACGGATCATCACATGCTGTTTCATTGGGATATAGCCTTCGATGAAGTCGGCCATTGGCGGCGACGGAATGCGCAAAAGATCTTCCGGGGTGGTATCGATCAATTCCTGCGCCGCTTCTATCGCCGGCGTATACTGACCCAGAAACATGGCGCCATAAATCGCAAAGTGATGATTGTGGGTGCGATAAAGCGCATAAACATTCATGGCTCCTTCTTTCGCCAGGAACTTACGATCCGCCACGATTGCGCGTTGGTTATAAACCACCACATCCCGGTAATTCCCACAAAGCACATCGATATGGGTCGGCATGTGGATCAGATGACCGGCTTCCGGGCAGAGATCGCGCAGACGATCGCCCACACGTAAGGCCAATTGTGGAAATGGAGACATTTCCATCAAATGAACATAAAGGTGCAGCAAACCTGGATGGTCCCATGATTTCGGATCGTTTCGAATTGCATCTTCCAGTACTTCACGTGCCTCCGCCGTGCCGGCCCCTTCGGCGATGCCACCGGTCTTCAGATCCCACATTTGCCAAGGCGTCAGGTTCATGATCGCCTCAACAAAGACGGTGCGGATTTCAAGGTCGTTGGGAAAAAGCTCAAAAACTTTGCGCATGGCGTCAGCATAAGCAATGTCCCAAGGCCTCTGATCATCGATTGGATCGCGTTGTGGGTAGCGGGACGGTAGGGCTTCGATCAGGGCGCGTTCGATATCGTTGGTACCGTCAATATGTTCCAGAGCGAGTTGCATGGCATCATAGGCAGCCGCCAGCGCCTGGGCCTTGCCTTCCGGGTCATAAAGGTGCCAGGGCAGATTGTAATTTGGTCCGGCGGCATAGGCGATCCCCCAATAGGCAAAAGCACAATCGCCGTCATGTTCAAGCGCCTTCTGATAGCATGCGATCGCCTCCGCGTGGTTAAAAGCATAAGTCCAGTTCAGCCCACGATCACACCAAATTTGCGCTTCTGCAGAGTTTGTTGTGATTTCCCGTTTGAATTCACCAAGATCGAAGTAATCCATTTAAGTGCCCTCCCCAGCCTTAGGTCTCTAAATTAGGTACATGCAATGAAGCAGAACCCGATAATAGCGATTTCTGTACGGAATACCATTCCCGTCAACGTGACGATGGTCTGGAACTTGTCTGCGGCGAATGGCATCATATCTTTAGGGCACATGTCTATCAGCAATACCTGAATTTGCTATTTGGCTCTGATACGGGAGTAAAACTATGGCGATAGAATTTCGTTCGCGCCGGAAATGGAAACTGGTGGCGATGTACACGCTGTTTGGCGTGGCCTTTGGGGCCGGCTACACGCTCCTTCGAATAGCGGCCGGTATCATGTCGTTTTCATGGATGGAAATCGAAAACGCAACACGAACCGGTGGGTTTGTCGCCTTGGTCCTGGCCACGTTTTTGATTTTTTACATTTATGATCCCCGCGGCGCGGTCATTCGCCGAATGAGCTTCCTTACAGGCTGGATCATGATCGACATGATTTCCACTCTCATCATCGCCGCCGCAATCTTGTTTCAACGCGGCATATTCGCCCTTCTGCATAGTGAAGTGACCCTGTTTACCCGCTACGTGAGCGAAGAGTTCTATATTGATGTGCTGATCTCATTTGTTGTCTTTGTTGTTGTCGCCTTATTCATGCAGGTGCGACCTCTGTTGGGCGAAGGCACGATGTGGAATGTCTTGACCGGTCGTTATCATCGTCCCCGCCAGGAACATCGTATTTATATGTTTTTGGATATCAAAAATTCCACCGCAATGGCGAACCGTTTGGGCGATCGGCAAACCCACGCGCTAATCTCGGAGGTATTTTTCGATGCCGATCGTTGGGTCGCAGAATACGGCGGTGAAGTGCTGAGTTACAATGGCGACGAATTGGTCGCCACCTGGCTGGAAGCGGGCGGCCAAAATCAGGCCCGATGCCTTGAGTGTTATGCCCAGATAAAAAAATCGCTTGCGAATAAAAGCGATCATTTCCAGGAGAAATATCGCGTACGACCAGAGTTTTGGGCTGGTTTTCACGTTGGTCCAGTTGTTGTCGGTGAATGCGGCGATAGTAAACGGGCCATCGTACATATCGGCGATACGCCCAACACCGCTGCGCGCCTTGAACAACACGCGAAAGAGATTGGCCGCGATTGCCTGGTGTCCGGCGCCCTTATGGCCGAACTAACGCTGCCGACCAATCTGAAGGCCGAGGCTTTGGGGTCACTCACTTTGAAGGGGCATAACCATGACACAGAAATCTTTGCTTTGGAGCCAAGCTAGATTTCACAGCACAGATCAGACCGGTTAATCGCAGTTGAATGTCCACAATCGAGGAAATCATGTCAAACAAACTTAAACTTCCTGCCCTCAACCCGGTTGATGTTGCAGCCCTGTTCGAAACTGATTACCCCTCACCTTTTGACAAAGCGGTTCAGGGACGCCTTAACTGTCCAATTGGTCGGGCTTTGAGTCTAACTTCTTTCGGTGTCCATATTGTCGAATTGCCGCCAGGATGCTGGTCGTCACAGCGCCATTGGCATAGCCACGAAGACGAATTCGCCTATGTTTTAGAGGGTGAGGCGACATTGGTCACCGATGCTGGCGAACAAACATTGTTACCTGGTCACGCCACCGGCTTCCCAAAAGGCCAGGCCGATGGCCATCATTTCATCAACCGCACCGACAAATCCGTTCTGCTTCTGGTCGTTGGCGACGACAGTGACGAGGACGTCTGTAGTTATTCCGATGCCGACATCCATCTTCCCAGCAAAGCAGAGGGTTATACCGACAAAGCCGGAAATCCGCTACTTGGCACAGATGATGCTGAATAATGTAAAATTGCAGGTTTCACGCCTAATCGGCATGAGCCTTTGTCCATTATTGGGACTATATGGCTAATAACAGCACGGGGTGACACAATGTTCGATCGTAAAATCATACTTGCAGTGGTGGGCGCAATTACGGTATTGGCCCACAGCCCGATGGTTCAGGCAGCGGAATTTGATGCTGCAATGGCCTGGCCTCTTTGTGGACGGATAAGCGAAGCCCCACCCGTTGGATGGCAGGAAAGCGACGGCTGCCCGGTCGACCGCCACGGCAATGCTGATTACACCGATTTGCCCTTAAGTTCGACCTATGGCCCGCGTTGGCTGGCGTCGGAAAACCGCCGTTATGACTTTCATCGCGGCCTCGATATTGCCAGCTCAATTGGCACCCCCGTATTCGCGATCACAGACGGCGTTGTACGCATTGCCGGGACGCATAGTTCTTATGAAGACCCGTTAGTGCAGCTGCGCCATTATCGCCCAGGTCATTCGTCTTGCACCAACGTTGGTTGTTACCACAGCAACTACATGCATATGGACAGCGTCGTTGTCGCGGTTGATCAGTTGGTCACAAAAGGTCAATTGATCGGTTACACCGGCAAAAGCAAAAGCGACTTCGAGCATCTGCATTTCGAAGTCCGCGATGCGCCGGCCTACGATGTTTATAGCAATTGGTCTCGGGACGCTGTGCATCCTCTCGGTATTCTACCCTTCACCAGCAGCGATGCGATTGATCTTACCATCGACAATGTCGATCAAAGCAACGCCAATAATCCGGTGCTGGAAGCAACAGTTACCACCCCCCGTCCCGATATCCAACGAGTAGAAGTTACATTATATGACAACACGGGGGCGGTGCTTTCCCAAGACGGCAACCTCGCGGATAGCTATGGCTACAACATCTATCCATCCTGGTTCGACATGAATGACGGGAATCGGCAATACACCCACAAAAATTCTTCGAATTTCCCCTGGTCCAGCTACGATATCGATGGTGACAATGAATGCCCCTATGCGCATGATCATGGATCGGGTTATAGCGCCAATGTGCATATGGACCAGGCGGCGTCTGACGATTACCAAGAGGGACATTTCAACGGCGTGCGGATCGGCACCGGTTTTTATTCCACCGGTACTTATCACTTAAACTTAACTTTTGAGGAGCTGAGCGGCGCACCAGCCTGTATTAAGGTTCAGGCTTTACCAATATCCGGCGCGCCAGTCGAAGCCCAATGGGGCGACTGTAGTTTTGATGGCGGCGGCGGTAGTGGAGGTGGCAACGGCGGCGGTAAAGACAAGCCCAAAGGTGGCGGCGGCAGCGGAAAAGGTGGCGGCAAGGGGAAAAACAAATAATCGTTTAGGGCCCGCCGTCCCGATATTTGTTCAGTTGATAGGTATTGCGCCGCTCTTCCTCGTCGACGCACGCTTGAAACTCAGGCGTCCCTTTCTGGAATCCTTTGGCTTCACAGCCGCGCCCCATATAACCATCGTTTTGGCAGGCGGAGAGCAGAAAAATACCAATACCTACTGATAGACACAATTTTGTCCGCATCGAACATATCCAATAGATTTTCATTACTTCAATTTTAAGCGATCACATCGCCTCGGCGCCAGCGACAATTCCGTGAACAAGGGAAAACAACAAAGTTTCAGGTTTAATCCCTGTTTTTGTATCTTTCACCGGCAAAGGTTTCAAATCTAGTTAGATAGTCCGGATGTTCGGTCCCCATCAATCGGTCCCACCAAGTAAAATACAGACCGAAATTCCAGCGTGCGTTTTGGTGATGAAGGTCATAATGGGTAACGCTGGTGATCCAACCAAACCAGCGACTGCGCCCCATAGCACGTGGGAACAGTTCGAAACCGCAATGGCCGATGACATTGCGCAGTACCATGTGCGAACTCCACAACAGCAACACCAGTGGATGCAACGGCAGCATCAGTGCCAACAAAGGGACAAACGCGACCTGCAGGACTGCTTCGACGGGATCGAAACAATAGGCGGCCCAAGGTGTTGGCGTGCGCGAGCGATGATGCAATCGGTGGGTAAAACGCAACACCCTGGGAATATGCATGAGGCGGTGCAGCCAGTAAAAATAGGTATCGTGCGTGATAATCATAATCACTAGACTAACGACGAGATAACCCCAGCCATGGACCGTGATATCAAAATATATTCGGTTCAAACCAATAGTTGCCAGACCCATGATCCCGACCATACTGATACTCGCGAAGATCATTGCAGACAACAATGACCAACAAATTTCCCGCATCATCTGCGTGCGACCGGCTTCGTTCTTTTGAATTCGAAGGCCAGTTATCGCCCGCGCGAATAAAATTCGGGTCACGAATATCATCGCTGACGCTGGGATCAAATATTTCAGAATGTCATGGGTGACAAAACCGAACCAGCTTACCAGATCAAACATGATCGCCCCCATCGGTATTTAGAGCGTTGCCACGGACGCGACGCGTTCCCTTGCAAATAAGTTTGGTGACTAAAACGAATAGACCGGCCAATCCGGATAAAACCGCAATGAGTGTGATCGGGCACATTTGATCGTCTCCATATATTGTTATCATAACGTTGGTTTCTGGGCATTGACCCAAGAGATTGAGCGCCCGGCCGCATCACGCGTTTGACAATTCACGGCTTCAAAACCAGAGAACTTGAACAAAGCCTCAATCTCGTCATTGCTCCGAAAGTGGTAAACCGAAGTGGGATAATTTGCCGTCATTGCTGCATCTTTGCCGCTGCGGCAACCCAGCACGAAACTCCCTCCCGGCCGCAAAACACGTAACACTTCGCGCAAATGCAGTTCTGGTTTTTGCCAAAAATAGATCGTGTGCATGGTGTAGGCTTTGTCAAAGCTGGCGTCCAAATAAGGCAAATCGGCACTGTCGCCATGATCAAGCTGGATTCGCCCCCAACCGATCAGCTTTCGATTGCGATGGCGGGCAACACGCAACATTACGTCTGAAAAATCGACCCCGGTGAGCGTCACCGTGTTGTCCCGTCTAGCCGCTTCGCGTAAGGTAGCGCCATGGCCGCAGCCGATCTCCAATATTGCTTCACCAGGTTCAAGGCCTAGAATATCCAGCGTAAGCATATTTTCCGTGGCCGTCTCGCCAGCCATAATCATGGCCACGATATAACCTAGCGGGCCGGATGGGCGACGTCCTTGGCGACCGATGAATTCAGGTTTGCGCATTGCCGTATCCTTTCTGCAACGGGGTTATTTGAAATCGATAAATGTTCGACATAAAAATGCCTTTCCAAAATTTGAAATAGCGGACAATTATGTCCGGTTTGCTCTGACATAGAGGTAAGGCAGTCCCGGACCGTTTTCTTATCGATCCTGAAAAAAATCTATCCGATTTTGAAATCGGCTATGTTTTTGAGGGTTTTAGAAAGTTAGCGGTCGGTTTTTCCGCGCGTCAGCTGGCCGATGCGATAAGATTTTGGGGTCTGCCCCGTTATTTCCTTAAAAGCGCGATTGAAGGGGCCGAGGGAAGAATAACCACAATCCATGGCGATTGTTAGGATGGGGATCCTGGCAAACTCCGGATCTGAAAGATGTTTCCGGACTTCTTTTATCCGGTAAGCATTGAGGAACTCGTTGAAATTTCGAAAACCCAGGGTGCCGTTGATAAGGCGTCGCAATAGATATTCCTGGGTACCCAGTTCAGTAGCCAGCTTCGCGATAGTTAATCCTTCTTGGCGATAAACAGCGCCCTCCTCCATGCTTTCTTTCAAGGCGGTCTTCAGAGTTTCTGCTTCAGGATCTGCGGCCGGTGATTGTTCAGGCCGCCCCAGCGTGGAAAGATTCGGTTCAAACACCGGTTTTAACTGCGTCATGGCGACCGCGAAAATGAACGCCAGAAACAAAATGGCGGCGACATTGATAATCTCCAAAGAAGAGCTGGCAGATTGGTTCCTCAACAACATCTCACCTGCCAAGACGATCAGGATGTAGACCCCACTGACGCCAATAAAAACATCGCGAAACCGCCGCCGCGTTTCAATTAAGTCGCCGGCCTTTTCCTGCCAAGCCAGAAGCAACGCCGAGACAGTGATACCCAACGAAAACATCTGGTGCGTGACGAGCGGTAGCTCCGCTAGAGCATTGGAGCCGAAAAGGCCCGCGGAAATATCTGTGCCATAGCGATGCCAACTACCCAGCAGGACCAGAAAGAAAAGCATGCCCGCATGCCAAGGACGGAAACGGAACCGATCTGAAAATATTCCGCGTGACATCAGAAAGAAAAAACCGGCCACACTGAAACAACCCATGAAAAACGGCCACTCCATCGGACCTAGCTGCCAATACCGATCCAACGGTGGACAGAGCAAATACGACGCAACAGAATAGCAAAACAAGGTCACCATGAGGCCGGACTGATGTCGTCGCGCTTCCCGCAACCATAGCACGCCCATGAACACCAGCACGGTGACGCCAGCAATACGTAAAATAATTTCGATGCTGTTCATGGACACTATGTCAAATTACCGAACACGATTCTGATAGAATTCCGAATTAAGACACTTCACCATATTGGACGCAATTCACCAAACGGGGCAATACCCGCACGCCTGCGACGATGATAACCCGGTAATTGCAAAAATTATTATTGTTTGTTTTACCCGCTACCGATAAAACACTTACCTTAGCTTGTTTAGGGAGCTGCTATTGGACGTAGGCGAATGGTTATCCGAACTCGGCCTTGAAGAATATGTGGAAGTGTTCGAAATCAATGCAATCGATTCTGAAGCTTTGGTATTGCTGACGGACACCGACCTGAAGGAACTTGATGTTGCTGCGCTAGGGCATCGGAAGAAGATCCTGGCCGCAATCTCTAAATTGAGTGCCGATGGCAAGTCAGTAGCGATAGCAGAAACGACCGGCAAAGCGACTTCGCTAACTGCTGAAGGCGAACGCCGCGAAGTCACGGTTTTGTTCGCGGATATATCCGGGTTCACAAAATTGTCGACAGAAATGGACGCTGAAGAGATCAGCGAACTTCTCAACCGCTATTTCAAATATGTCGATGACGTCGTGCAATCCTTTGGTGGCAGTATCGACAAACATATCGGCGATGCGGTGATGGCGGTTTTCGGCGCACCCATTGCACATTCAAATGACCCCGAACGCGCCGTCAGAGCGGCCCTTGAAATTCATCAAGTGGTGCAAAATATCGAACCACCTATTACTGTCCATATCGGCATCGCCAGCGGTCAAGTGGTCGCCAGCGACATCGGCAGCGAGAGCCATCAAGAATACACCATAACCGGCGACACCGTGAACCTAGCTTCACGATTACAGGATATGGCCAAGTCCGGCGAAACCTTTCTCTCTGATGCGGTGTATCAAGGCTTGGCGGCGCAGCTGGTATGCCAGGAAATTGACGAGGTCACGATCAAAGGTTTATCGCAGCAGGTTAAAATCTGGCGTCTGGAGGATATTCTCGCTGCCGGCGATGTCACCAATCGCCACGCTTTTGTCGGCCGCAGCCGCGAAATCAAGCAATTTCGCGGTGCCCTTGAAGATTGTTTGGAAAGCGGACGCGGACAAACGATATATGTTCGGGGTGAAGCTGGCATCGGCAAAACGCGATTGATTGAAGAGTTCGAAAACATTGCCAAAGACGAAAATTTCTGTTGTCACAAAAGCGTGGTTTTGGACTTCGGCATTGGCAAGGGGCAGGATGCTGTTCGCCTATTGATCCGCCGACTACTCGAACTGCCTGCGAATAGCGACAAGGCGCGGCGCGGCGAAGCAGCAACCGCAGCAATCGCAAAAGGTCTAATTTCCAGCGACCGGCTAGTTTATCTGAACGACCTGTTAGATTTGCCACAACCGACCGATTTGCGAGCCGTTTACGATGCGATGGATAATGTCAATCGTAATCGCGGCAAGCAGAAAACAATGACGGAGCTAATTGCCAATATAAGTGCCAAACAGCGTTTGCTGATTTCGATTGAGGATATCCACTGGGCCGACAAAGTCGTACTTGCCCATGTCGGAAGCCTGGCGGAGATGGTGTCGAATTGTCCGGCTTTGCTTGTTCTCACCGGTCGTATGGAAGGCGATCCGATCGAGCAAAACTGGCGCAATATGGCGCCCAATGCAGCATTGCTAACGATGGATATCAATCCGCTTCGCAAAGATGAGGCGTTGTCGCTTGCCGGAGAATTTTTCGAAGCAACCAGCCGATTTACCCGTAGTTGCATAGACCGTGCTGGCGGCAATCCGATGTTTCTTGAGCAGTTATTGCGAAGTGCGGAAGAGTTGAGTGAAGACAATGTACCGGGTTCGGTGCAAAGCGTGGTCCTATCCCGGATGGACAGTCTTGATCCAGTGGCCAAACAGGCATTGCAAGCGGCTTCGATTATCGGTCAGCGTTTCCCCGTCGATTTGTTGCGACACTTGATTGACAGCAGCCAATACACCTGCAGCGAACTAATCGATCATCAGCTTATTCGCCCTCAGGATGGTGAGTTTCATTTCGCCCACGCACTAATCCGCGACGGTGTTTATTCCTCACTCCTCAATTCCAGGAAACGCGAACTGCACCAAAAAGCCGCAGATTGGTTCACTGATCGTGACACTACGTTACGAGCTCAGCACCTGGATCGCGCCGACAGCCCGGTGGCTGCGGATGCTTATGCCGACGCCGCCCTTTCCCATGCTCAACTTTATCATTTTGAAAAGGCATTGGAGCTTATCGCCAGGGCCAAGGAAATTGCCGAAGCCCCGGATACTCGATACCGGATTTTTATGCTTGAGGGGGAATGTTTACGGGAAAACGGCCGGCCGGCAGATTCCATTGAAGTATACCGCCATGCTTTGGCGGCTACTGACGATGACGTCGCACGATGCCGCGCCTGGATCGGCTTGGCTGCCGGCATGCGTGTGACCGACGATTATAACGAAGCTTTCGAAGCGCTGAACCGCGCCGAAGAAACGGCGCAAGCCAATGACCTCGATAAAGAACTCTCTGAAGTGCACTATTACCGGGGTAATCTACATTTTCCGTTAGCGAATATCGACGATTGCCTTAGCGAACACCAACTGGCTTTGAAATCGGCTGAAAAGGCTGGTTTACCGGAGCACGAAGCACGAGCGCTAAGTGGACTAGGTGACGCATATTATGCGCAAGGGCGGATTACGTCCGCATTGGATTACTTCCGCCGTTGCATCGACCTCTCGCGTACCCATGGCTTCGGCAGAATTGCCGTCGGCAACGCCTACATGGTGCCCTGGAATATGGTATATTTGACAGAAATGGTTGAAGCGCGCAAAGACGCAGTCGTCGCTGTCGACAACGCCGTACAAGTGGGTCATCAGCGCGCAGAAATGGTCGCCAGACTGACGATGGCAAAGGTGTTGTTGGAGTTAGGCGAACTTGACGAGGCCGAAATGCACACGGATCGTGGCCTTGAACTCGTTGATTATCTGGGAGCGCACCGGTTTCAACCTTTCTTGATGATACATAAAGTGCGGGCGCAGTTTACGCGTGCTGGGTTTCAACCGAAAATAGTTTCGATGATCGAAGAGGCGTTAGAAATTTCGCGTGAGACCGGCATCGGTTTTCTAGGCCCCTGGGTACTTGGTACGCTCGCGCTGGTGCAGCCCGAACCTGAAGCCAGCCAGGCAGCTTTGACGGAAGGTATGCAACTTTTGGAAAGCGACTGCGTCGGCCACAATTATTATGCGTTTTATCGCGACGCCATGGAGGTTTCAATTCGTCAGAGCGACTGGCAGGAAACTGAGCGTTACGCAAAAGCTCTCGAACACTACACGCGAGAAGAGCCTTTACCCTGGAGTGATTTCACAATCGATCGAGCCCGGGCCCTTGCCCAACACGGACAAGGCAACAAGAAGCCCACTCTGTTGGCGGAGCTTAAACGCCTTCAGCAACAGGCAGAGGCGGCATCAATGTCAATTTCAAAACAAGCTCTCGACGCTGCCCTGGTCGCTGGATAACAGCTAGGTTATTCCGGCAAGGTATCGCCGGAACCACCAAAGTCTGCCGGCATATCGTTGTATTTTGGCAACCCGTCTTTTATCGAAACGGTTTTTTCGCCGTAGAAGACATGCAAAACTGGTTCGTGCGTAAAGTCCGGCACCACGTTGGGATAGACGTCGACAAGACCCATCATAGGGTGATCCGACATCACGTGGCCGCCGCAGGTCCTGCAGAACTTACGGGCGCTTCGTTCGGTTCTGTTATAGGAACCGATATTGTCTTCGCCCTTGGTGACTTTCACACTATCCGGCGCCCATAGACTGAAAGCGTTAACCGGTGCGCCTGCCCATTCCGCGCAGTCACTGCAATGACAATATCCCATCGCCGCCGGTGCACCGGTGACTTCGATTTGCACGGCACCACAAAAACATCCCCCGCTATACGTATCACTCATGATTAGCTCCCCTTTTTAACGGCAATTCAGAATTGTCTGCCAAATAATTATGGCGTCAGTATAAGTATCCAAACGCCAAAGTCTAACTGTTACTGCGCATTGAATATGTCGCAATGGGGAAACGGGCACTAAAATAGATGATCGGCATGGTACTGGTTGTATGGCCGGGTTTCATGGCCTGATTGATTTTTCCAAACCTGGTGGATGCCTACCAGAATGTTGATCCGTCAGTGGTGGAGACATGGGCGCTGATGACTTTCCAACCGACATCCGGGAACTTCACCCAGAATTGGCTTTGGCGACCGATCAGCTCCCGCCCCACGACTTTGAACTCTAGGTTCACGGTCGCCATTTCGTAGCCGATAGTGAGGATTTCGAGACGCATGCGTTTTTCTTTGAAACCCGGTCCAGGTGGTCGCGCAATACGATGAGCATGAATCTCGTCGAAGCCATAACCATGTTCGTTAATCGCCAGACGCACTGTATAAGGGCTGCGCCAAAACGTGTCGTCAAGCACGTCGACCTGTTTTTCGACTAAGGCCGTTTCATATCGTTCAAACAATACCCGGACTTCTTCGACCACTTCGGGGATGTTGGCGGTAAAATCTTTTGTCATTTTGAATCACTAAAAGCGCAAGCCAAACTGACGAGATTGGCATCTTCATAGGCGCCTGCCATAATCGATAATCCGACCGGCGCTCCGTCGACCGTGGCACCGGGTAGACTAATTTGCGGTAGTCCTGCCAAACCGCCATGCGCGCAAAGTGCCAAGATTTGCTCGCGCACGCGGTTTTGTTCGCTAAGCGGCAATTTCTTCTTCGGTGCAGGAAACGGCGTCGTCGGCAGCGCTAGGATGGTGCCCGGTGGCAACAGATATTGTAATCTTGCCCGGGCTTCGCGACGCATCAGTCCGGCCCATTGTCGATCGCTGTCACTAACAAGCGAACCAGCAATTAAACCGCGCGCAACATTGAAGGCGACACGGGGATTATGGGTTTCAAGCCAATCTTTGAAGGTGGCCCACGCTTCGGCCGGTTGTAAGGTCCGTTGGGTGCGCCCCCAAACCGAAAGACCTGGTGGCGCCATGATTTCTTCCGTCACCTCGTCAAATAGTTCGCCCAGACGTTCGACCATGGGCGCAAGCGCATGAACAGTTTCCGATTCCGCAAATCCAAAAGCGTCAACCGCGACGACCAACCGATCAATCTGCGGTGATTTGATTTCTTCGTCCAACAGAACAGAGGAAACCCTGCGGAAAACATCTGGGTCGCTGGCCAACCAACCAGTGGTATCGCTGCTCGGTGCTTGCGGTAGCATCCCGCTTAAGTCCAAACGCCCGTGGGTCGGGCGAATACCATATAGGCCGCAAAAACTGGCTGGTACACGGACCGAGCCGCCGGTGTCAGTGCCAAGACCGGTATCCGCTAATCCACCCGCGACCGCCGCCGCGGTGCCAGAAGAAGAGCCGCCTGGGACGCGATCCGGCGCGGCGCTATTTAGCGGTGTTCCGAAGAACGCATTTTCCCCCAAAATGCCAAGGGAAACTTCATCAGTGATGGTTTTTCCAATTAGATCTGCACCCGCATCCAACATTCGTTGCACGGCCCATGCGTGACGCTTGGGTATCGTGCTTTGCTGAGCCCAATCCGGATTACCACCACCGGTCATGTATCCCGCCACATCGAACAGATCTTTGGCGACAAATGTCAAGCCGTCTAACTGCCCGCCTTCCCCGCCGCTTATGCGGACTGCTTCACCTGGTACAAAAGCATTGATTTCTTTCATTCATCTTCATCCTTTGCTTATTTCCAAAAAGTCTAGCTGAGGTAGAAATTAGTGGCTAGCGTGTTTGCCTCGAATTATTGATCATTTGAACCCTTCTGGTTGACTATTACCCGGATGTTGGCGATCTTGTCGCCAATTCGAACACAGCTTTATTGGTGACGTAATGAGTAGTTTTCCGACCCCCCTTCTCGAAGGTTATCGATCTTTCCACCAGGGTAAATTTACGCCCAATGAAGGGCGTTATCGCAAAATATTTGAAGAGGGTCAGGCTCCCGACGTGATGATCATCGCTTGCTGCGATTCACGGACAGCGCCGGAAATCGTGTTCGATGCATTACCTGGTGAGATATTCGTTGCTCGAAATGTTGCGAATTTGGTGCCGCCCTATCGCCCGGATGGGGAACATCACGCGACCTCGGCCGCCCTTGAATTTGCAGTTCAGAATTTGAAAGTTAAGGATATTATCGTAATGGGGCACGGCTCATGCGGTGGTATTCGCGCCGCTCTTGATCCTGACGCCGAACCACTGTCGCCGGGTGACTTTATTGGCAGATGGATGGAATTGCTGGGCCCGGCCGCGGAAGAAATCGCCGCCAACAAATGGCTGACCGATGCGGAACGGCAAATGGCGTTAGAACGTGTTTCGATCCGCTATTCAATCGCGAACCTCAAGACTTTCCCCTGTATATCGATCTTGGAACGCAAATACCGCCTGCAACTGCATGGCGCCTGGTTCGATATCGGCAGTGGTGAGCTTTGGATCATGGACCCAAATTCGGGCGACTTCTCGAAGGTACATGCCTGACGCACGCTCAACGATGGGCGTGGTAATCGACTTGGAATAAATGCGATTGCTAGGATGATTGGGTGTTCGAACGAACGCAAAGTTTACCCGGTTCGCTCTAAGTGTAGCGGGAAGTGTAATTGACGAAGGAAATTACTTTGTTCACGCCCACCCCATCATCTGAGATGGGGCAACGCAAAACCTGAACTTGCATAAATTCTTTGTGCGGGCCGAAATAAGGAACCTGGCGGAACGTCGGTTGACAACCTTCAATAACTTCGACAAATTGTTGCCAAATCTCGCTATCCGGACCACGTTCCGGGATGTTTGTCCATGGAATATGCATCCGATTGCTTGCATTGTTATTCAGAACTATTTCGCCAGCAATACGTTCGACAAAATCTAGCGGATCACGCAATACATGGGTTACGACCACATAGGGGAGCAACTCAGCAATCGCTGCCGGGTCGATCTCCGCCCAAGTCGGCATCGCTCTAAATCCCGCCTGTTGCTGCCAATACGCATAACCGCGCTTGATTCGCGGCTCAGCAGATTCTATATCAGCTAAATTGGTAACAGGATCGTCACGCATATATTCAATTCGACAAGTTAGATTAGCCTAAAAGTTTATCACTCACATTCCGTTATCACCAGGATTGCGGGATGGCAATCCAAAATTTCCAATTTATCCGTCACCTCGATCATGCACAAACGCGATTTTGACCAGACGATCGAGAGGGTGGCTGAATTTATCTTCCATCGACAATACGTGACGCATTAAAGCCTGCACCAAGATCGGCATCATTTGGGCAAGGAATTTATTTTGTTTGCCAGTGATTTCTTTTCCTATATCGGTACCGTAAAATGCAGCCAGCGCGTTCAGCTCATCGGCAGTGTAAACTTCAACCAAGGTATCGCGCATGGCATTATCGACGATCGATAGATCGGTCGCCCTTATCATGCCTTCTAAAATCACCCGCGCTTGTTCCGGCAGGCGCGCCATCATTTCCTCGCCGATACGCGCACGCAGTTCCTGTTGGTCGAAAGTCCTCATATACCGGTTCGCCGCCGCCTGACGATTTTCTGCTGTATCCGCGACCGAGACAGGCAAAACAATCGTTTCCACAGACGACGGATGGCGGGTGGTAGTTTCACAAGCTGCCGTCAGAACAATTGTAATAGACAGCACAAACAGCCAACAGAAGAGATGGCGCATCTCACGCTCCCTTGTTCATCGCCAAAACAGCCGGTTGGATTTCGTCGATCATGCGTTGGGTTTGCTCAATCATATCAGCGTCTCCATCACCGATTGGACGCAGGATAAATTTGTCGACTTGATTCGCAACATAGGGCTCGATGATCGCCATCACTTCGTCGACGCCGCCAACCGCCAGTCCCTGTTTGGGATCTTTTTTGCTGATCGCGGCATAGGCTTTGGCCGCCCGCTGCACACAGGGTTCGTCCCAAGAACCAAATCGGTAAGCGAAGCCGATACCAAAATGATCGAAATCGATCGAACGGCCGTGGCGCGCCGCGGCCGCGTGAATGGCTTCGACCGCCTGTCCCGCCTGGGCCGGACTTTCCGAGGCGGCGACCCATCCGGTGCCATATTTTCCGGTCCGTTCTATTGCCGCCTCAGAGGAACCGCCAATCCAAAGCGGGAACCGCTTTTGCACCGGCAAAGGTGAAATCGTAACCCGATCATACTGGAAATACTCACCGTCAAAAGTGACTTCTTCGCCAGCCCACAATCGACTAACTATCTCCAATGCTTCGTTCATTCGCTTGCCACGGCCCTTTGTAGTCCGTCCTGGCCCGATCCAATCCCGTGAGCGATTGCTGCCCAGGCCGAATGCCGGTACCAAACGGCCGTTGCTTAGATAGTCGATAGTGGCGCATTCTTTCGCCAAGATCAGCGGGTCGCGATAGCCAAGCGATGCAACGTTCATGCCGAAGCGGATATTTTTTGTCGCGCCTGCCAAAGCCGCCATAGTGGACATGCATTCCAGAAATGGTTCCCTGGAAACCGAACGGTCGATCTGCCATATGCTGTCGACACGGGCTTCGTCGGCCATGCGCACCCAATCCCAAAACCCCTCAACACTGGAAAATGTGTAGGCGGCGAGACCCAATCCGGCTGCAACCATGCTTTACGCTCCTTCATCTGATCGGCTAATCTGGTCACGATATGAGCTCAGTATAGTTGGAAAGAGAGTTATATGCGCATCCTTAATACCTTACCCCAGGACAATTTAAACGACGTCGGCCAAGCGGCTCAACAGATCGAAAGCGCTGGTTTCGATGGGATCGTCACGATGGAAAACCGTCATGATCCTTTTCTAGCTTTGGCGCTTGCTGCGACGGCGACTAAAAGACTCAGCTTGCAAACCGGTATTGCAATATCATTTGCCCGCAGCCCGATGGTCTGCGCCAATTTGGGATGGGATTTACAAGCGGCTTCGGGTGGCCGCTTCACCCTGGGCATTGGCAGTCAGGTAAAGGGCCATAATATACGTCGTTTTTCAGTTCCATGGAGTGCGCCAGCGCCGCGTATGCGTGAATATGTGCAAGCTGTGAAAGCAATATGGCGGGCTTGGGAAACTGGAGAACGGCTCAATTACGTAGGTGAACATTATCAGTTCACGTTAATGACGCCGAATTTTCGTCCGGGCCCATTGGACGGACCACCACCGCCGGTCACTATTGCCGCCGTTGGACCAGCGATGTTAAAAGTGGCAGGAGAAGAATGCGATGGGGTTCGCTTGCACGCCTTCTGCACCCGCGATTATTTGGAGAGTGTGATTATCCCACGACTGGACGCCGGTCTCAGAAAAGTTGGACGCGATCGAGAAAAATTCGAGATTTCCGGCGGCGGTTTTATCGCTACCGGTCCAGACCAACAGACGGTTGACGAAAAATTCGAATGGGTCCGCATGCGTGTCGGCTTCTATGGCTCTACGCCATCCTATTGGCCAGTTTTCGAACAACATGGCCTTGAAGAATTGGGCCACAAACTCAATCACATGTCGAAAAATGATCAATGGGCGCAGATGACAACGGAAATACCTGACGACGTGGTGCATCTTTTTGCTGCCGTCGGCACCTACGACACTATCGCCGATGCGATTAAAATACGATTTGGCGGTGTCTCAGACGTGATCTCCTCCCGCGCTGCCATCGGCCCGGTCGAACTCTGGCCCAAGGACCTGCTGCAGGATATCCAACGGATCGAAACACCCTTTGTCGGCTTCGCCTCGTGAATTTGTTGAAAAAATATTATCAACAAACTCGCGTTGTATTGTTTGTGATGGGATGTTGTTCGGTCAGCATTGCTTGTGGGCCGACGAAAGAGATAGCCGTCAAGCAAGCCGATATATTGGCATTACCAAAATTGCCAGCGACGGCGATCTCACTTAGGGTGGCTTATCTTGACAATCCTCGTTTTCCAACTTTGTCACCGGACGACCTAACGCGATTATTGGCCAAGGCCAGAGATATCACCTACCAGCACTTTGGCCTGCGCATTGAATTCACCGAGCCAAAACGACTTGCCATTCATCCATATTTCAAAGCAATCGCCAACCGCTTAGAGGCCGAACAATTGGTTCAGATCGCAGATTTTAGGGGCGACAAGGTCAACTGGTCGCTGATCGCCGACAGTTTGCGAAAAAATTTTAAACAAACCCCCGCAACGTTGTCTGAAATCTGGCAATTCTCCTCCCCTTATCTAATCAAACAACCGGAAGGCGCGATCAGCGAACAATCATTGGCAGAAGCCCTGGCCGCAACGATGAAAGACCGTTTGCAATATTGGAAGGACAAGAAGGGTGTGGACGGGAAAGCTATCTTAGGAGATGGCGATGATCAACTGGAAGCAAGCCTTAGCGAATGGGTATATTGGGACAACCTTCCGCGTCTGGCCTTTCCTTACGAGGTCGTGATCACCAACCAGCCTGTGATCAGCGCGGAATATACCGGCCTGGTGACCCATACGGCACTACGCGGCGGCATCACACTCGGTTCGACCTCTGCCGGTCACGATAACAAATATGGGACAAGTTCGTGGCTATCCGTGTTCGCATTTATCAATGATGATCCGATGTTAAACCGTCTTCGCGACGGTGCGGATTACGACCACCTAGAAGCCATCGAACTTGCCGGTGCCTATCTGGTTCATGAACTGGGCCATCAGCTGCTACATCTTGGACATCCATGGCGCAATGCGTTTTGCGTTATGGCGCCTGCCCGACTGATCGACGTCAGAGAGTGGTTTGCCAATCTTAATGCATCCAAATGCCGATTAAACTCTACGCCCGCCATGATACCCGGTGCCGTGAAGTATGAAATATTTCCGCCCCTATGATCAAGAATGTGTGTGGAAGTCGATCGTTTTGTGGGGCTCTAGTCTGATCTCAAATTGAAAATAATTTCACAAATTGTTTCAACTATTCGCAATAGCGCGGTGTTCCATCGCCAAAATGGCGTCATAGTCTGCATCATCGACGATAAATAAGTCGTCGATTAACAACGTCTCGCGCACAACGTCGAGTGCTGGATCGTGAACAGTCTCGTCCACCGCCCATTGCAATATCTCTAATTCGTCGTCGCTGCGTTGCCCAGCAGTGATGAGCGGTAAGCCAGGCGCTAACAGGGATTGACCAACGACGCGAAGATGCGCCGCTAGATCCGGGCGATGACGCCGGGCCAATGCCCAGCAAACACTGTCGGTTGCACAGAAATCCGCCTGCCCTTCCGCAACCATACGCAAAGATTCGAGATGTCCACCGGTTATCAGAACATCATCGAAGCCGCCCGGGATTGTTGAACGCAACGCATTCCACCCGGAATGGGAACGATAGTGGTTAACCGCGGCTTTACGTTCGCGAAGACCAACCAAATTGCGGATGTCGCTGCCCTGACGGACCAAGATCCAAGAACAATAATCCGGTCCCGAACAACCGTCCGCGTCATAGTGTGGGGTGCCAACCAAACGGACATTGCCGCGCAGTGATTTCACATATGGATAACCACAGGTCTGCCCAAGAAGTAACTCTGGGTCTCGCCAGGGCGCCTCTTCCGTCTGATCCCGCGACAATTCATCAGGCGCATCAAGCCCCCGGCTGCGCAAACGGCTAGCGATGCCGGCCCACAATTGATCATTGGCGGCCTGCAATTCTGGCCAGTCATACATGGCCAGGACGGCTAGAGACATGATTATTCTTTCGCCAGCCGGCGGTTTATCGGGTGCATCACCGGTTCTTTCGCCTGGAAAAAATACTGCCATATGATCGGCCAGTATCCAGTATAAACATAACCCTCATTTTCCCGCTGATATTGCTCTCGCGTCGCCAGATAAAGAGCCGGCAAGTCATACCAGGGAATGTCCGGATTGCGGTGATGGACGATATGTAAGTTGTTGTTCAGGAACAACAGACCAAAAAACCAGTGCGCTTCGACAATAACCGTGCGGCCGCCGCCATTGGGATGCGATTGATGTTCGGCAAACGTACGCAACATCAACAACGAAGCGCCACAGTAAGCCAACAGAAGATAAAGCCAAACACTCATGCCAGCAATACCAACGACCCAAGCAAATACCAAAACCATGCCCACTGCGTGCAGCAGATAGGCGAGGCGAACATCCTTGTCTCCCTTCCATATTGCCGGTACATCACGCCGCAATAGGAAAATGACCATGTGAATAGGCCCCAGAAGAAAGCGTCCAAGCAAGGTATTCAAGAACAATAAAACACCCCGCGTTAGGTTGGAATAACGCTGCCAGTCCCCTTCTGCGACATAATAAGTTTCCGGATCGTCCTGGGGATCGGTCAAAATGTCATCATTATGATGAGTGATATGCAATGTCTTGAAGCGTCGATAAGGAAAGAATATTGCCAATGCCGGAAGGACCAACAATTCATTCAGAATTTCATTCCTGGTCGGGTGACCATGCAGCACTTCATGTACGATAGAGGAATATAGCGTGATCAGCACCGTTCCACATATCAACGTTGGGAGCAGTCCGATCGACTGATGAAAATACGTAACAAAAAGCCAGCCGGCGTAACAGAATACAAGAAGTGAAATCGTTGGCCACTCTCGCCAATCAATTAATTGTGAGGGGGTGTTCATGCGTAATAATCCTTTAGACGCTAGGGTCCATGCAGTCTCCGTTTGTCGCTGTATTGGATTGCGTAGGGCCTCCGCGCCGGCCGCCTCCGCCTTTCCTATTATGTCAAATATGCTTGCAAATCAATCAGTTATTTTGACTACTTGAACAGAGAAATATGCCATGATTGCAAAAGCTAATAATCAATCAGGTAATCGAAGCACAAAGTCTGCACAATACTCAGATGCTCTCCACTATTTTAGACGGCATCACCCGACACAGTCCCGAAAGGATGAATTTCAAACATCGCTCCGAAGATGTCGGTTGGAAATAAGCGGTCCAGGAACGCCATCAAGGCACAATTGACTGGACCCAAACGCCCGATCAACGCACAAAATAAAGCCCAGATAGTCGCTCAATCCACTGGTTCGGCCATAAGTTCGTCACGCAATGCTTCAGCGAGCTGGCGTCGGTGAAAGGGTTTCTGCAGCAATTTGGGATCGGAATTTAAGAAGTTCGTGTTTTTGATAGCTTCCGTCGGATAACCGGACATAAATACAAATTTCAGCCCTGGCTGTTCGGCCTTCAGCTCTTGAGCCAATTCCGGTCCGCTAATTCCGCCTGGTAAAACCACGTCCGACAAAATCAGATCCGGGACAGTCTCAGCGGACAAAATTGCTCGTGCGGACGTAGCGTCAACAGCATTCACAACTTGATAATTTAGGCTCTGCAAAATCTGAACTGAGAGGACACGCATGTCCGGATCATCCTCGATCACCAATATCAGTTCTCCTCGACCAGTTGGAACCAAGTCAATTGGTTGCCGCTCTGTTGATCGATCTGCACTCTCAGCGATTGGCAAATAAAGCCTAACAATTGTTCCTTTTCCAATTTCGCTTTCAATGTCGACATGACCACCGGATTGTTGTGCAAAACCATATACCATCGAAAGCCCCAGACCACTGCCCTCGCCAACTTCCTTTGTCGTAAAAAATGGATCGAACACCCGGTTCAGCACATCATCGGCCATGCCATGGCCGGTATCCGCGACTTCAACTGAGACATACTCACCCGCCGGTAATTCGGTTCGGGACAAGACCAGGTCGAGATTCGAGTTGACCCTACCGGTCTGAATTCTAAGATTACCGCTTTCCTTCACCGCATCGCGGGCATTGATCGCCAAGTTTAGAATGGCATTTTCCAATTGCCCTGGATCGACACGGGCCAGCGGGACATTGTCGGCACAAAGTATTTCGATTTGGACGGTTTCACCCAATGTACGACGCATCAAATCGCCCATACCTGTAACCAATCCTGTAACATCAACGGCTTTTGGTTGCAGCGGTTGCAGGCGCGAAAAGGCGAGCAGACGATTGGTTAATTCGGCGCCGCGATTGGCGGCACGAAAAATAGCCGCCAAGAATTTCTCTCTGTTTTCGCTATTGTCATAATTATCAACTTTAAGAAGTTCCGCATTGCCGACGATGACTGCGAGTAAATTGTTGAAGTCATGGGCAACACCGCCCGTCAACTGACCGACTGCCTCCATCTTTTGAGCTTGACGAAGTTGCTCTTCCGCAGACTTCTGAGCCGACACATCAACCCAGAAATCGCCGATACCAGAAATATCGCCGGCGGCATCCAGTACTGGAAATTTGGTTACCAGCATCGAATGTTGATTACCATCCGGCAGGGTCAGTTCTATTTCTTTTTGGACAACCTGCCGATGTTCTAGAACTTCTTTGTCAATTTCCGCAAGGTCAGCTGCCATTGTCGAACTGACAAATTCCATGCCGCCGCCTGCATCTACCCCAACAGTATCAAAGTTCTTTTCAAAGACCGGATTTACAAGCTGAATATTGCCATCCATATTTTTCAGGATTAGCGCTACCGGCATCGATTCTACGACAGAGCGAAAACGCTCTTCACCATCTTCCGCACGCTGACGTGCTTCCGTCAGATCCGTAATGTCCGCGCGAACGGCAACAATTCCACCGGAACTAGTCCGCCGTTCTGTCATGCGAATTGTGCGGCCATCAGCGAAGTCTTGGACATGTTCACCGGTGGTCCTATGATGGCTGTGCAGCCGTTCAGCTAACGCTTCTTCAACACGTCCCTTTACGGATTCAAATTGACCGCTTTCGTACTGCTTTCTAAGCAGATCTTCATAACGGGCGCCAGGCTTAAGAATTTCGGCAAAGGAACTGAACAATGCCTTGTGTTTACTATTGAACAAGACGACCCGATCATCTTCGTCATAGAGGATAAAGGCGTCGGACATTGCTTCGATCGCTTCCCGCAGATGAGTTTCCGCGCGATCCGCTGCGTCGTATGATGCAGACAATTGTGAGCGGGCGTATTTTGTCGCTGCCTTCGCGGTGGCCGCCGACGGCATGGCGCGCTGCGCCAAGATCGTGGTAAGTAAGAAAAATCCCAATAGCACGCCGAGCGCGATGTGCAACAATTCGCCCCCAAAAAATACATAGGGCATCAAAGTCAAAAATATGGGTGCGACGAAGGCGAAACTAGCCTGTCGAACAGGCGCCAAATTAATCGTACCGCCAGCCGCCATCCCGGCAAGCACAAGAAATAGAAATATTCGGTTTTCATTCGTCAGAAATGGATGAAACAGCGGTATCGAAATCGCCCAAACAATCCCAAAAATAGCAGAATAAATTGCAGACTTGCGAAGTCCATGACGACTGCCGGTTAGTTTTCGATCACGGTGTTTGTTACGCCACCAATTCGTGAGCAGAAAAAGTGCAATCGTAATAACTGTCGTAGTCCAAGCAGCAATAATCAAATTTGGCACTTGTCCAGCAACAATTGCCGCCAACAGAATCGCATTCAACAATGTCGCGACCATCACAACAGGCGTCTGGTCGACAAGTTGCCTAAGTTTCTCGCGACGTAACACCCGTTCCCATTCCTGTCCGGATAACTCTAGCGACGGTATATCGTCATCGACATCCATACATTTTTCCCTCGAACCGGCGTTAAGATTGATGTCCAATTAGCAATACGCGATCAACTGTTTGGCGGTGTTCAGCATTTTTTCTACTAAACATCCTAACTTTCAAACGTCGGCTGCTCAAAAACGCACTTATGTATTGCCTCTGGTCTCAGTTTAGCACCCGGGAACTTACGAGTTTTCGACTGGCTTTATCAACAAAATGCTTAAGCGTAGATAAATTAATCCATAGTGGTTAATCTTTCGTCTAAGTCCGATCGAACATGACGCAGATTTGGAGAGATCGTGTTCACCGATGTCGCCAACGATACAGGAGTAATAAAATGGTGAACGATGCCGCCAATTATCTTCTGATCGTGCAGGCAGAAATTCCGCCTGAGCACGAAACTGCCTGGAATAAATGGTATGATGAGGAGCATCTACCGGATGCACTAGCCTGTCCGGGTGTTTTGAGCGGCAGACGCTACGTCTCTGTCAACGAAGCCAGCATAACAAAGGGTGGGGGAAACAAGAGAATTACTGCGAAAAGCTATGTCGCCATCTATGAATTGAGCGGACCGGAAGCGTTAGAGACCCCGGAATTCATCGACATGCGCGGTTGGTATAAATTTACTGATCATGTCACTGCTAGAACGCAAGTTTATCGGAAGCGGTAAACCAACAAACGGCCTTTTAGTCCAACGGTTTTTCCCAAAATAATGCCCTGCCCACGGCCGGGTCGAGTTCGTAATCTTGAAAACCAAATTTCTGGTAGGACTTGCGGGCCGGATGATTTCCCTCAAGGACTTCCAATGTGATTTTACAGCAACCTTTGTTCCGCGCCACCGCTTCGATTTTATCCAGCAGGCGGTGGCTTAACCCCAAGCCACGAAATTCTTCGTGGACATAGACGTCGTGAATATTGATCAGAGGTCGCGCTTTGAAAGTGGAAAACATTTCAAAACAATTGGCCAATCCCGCCGCTTTACCGTCGACATAACAAAGAATGCTAAAGGCGTGTGGGCGTTTTGACAATTCAACGATCAACCGCTGCTGAACGTCGGACGAAAGCGGTTTGCCCTGCCCCATTCCATCCATAGCATAGAGGTTCAGTAGATTGAGCACGTCTGCTGCCTGCCGCGCATCCTGGTAATCGGCGACGATAATTTCAACACTCATCTTGACCTCGTACCTTTGATTTGTGTCGAAGCAGAACACAGCTTGATTTGTCCGACGTCAACCAAAAATCGATATTGCGATTGGTGTCCGTCTCGCCGATATGGCAGCGACAAAATTGGCGACCCCTGATGATTCCTTACAATTTGCATTTATTAAAAGCTATCACTTCGTCGACATCGGCGATGTTCGATCCGTACAAGATCAGATCCCCGAACGAATTCCGCCTGGACTGCCCGTGGCAGGATTACATGTTATGGGGCCATGGCATGCATACCTGTTTGGGCGCGCAAATAAACCAGGCGGTCATTCCAGCCATCCTGAAACCAATTTTGGTCCTGGATAATCTGCGTCGCGCAGAGGGAGATGCGGGCCAGATCGACACCGACGGGACGCCCTTTCCGGTTCATCTACATTTGCAATTTGACTAGTCTATGGCTGCTTTCGGATTGCTTGAATTGTGCAAACTAGGTTTCTTCCTTGTCAAGCGGATCAGAACTTTCCGGCCCTTCTGACAACGCGGCCAAGGCGGCTTTGCGCTCCTTGGCTTCTTTCTTTTCGGCGGCGCGTTTGGCTTTTTTTTCAGCCTTCAGACGCTCGCGCTCTCGCCGTTCGAAATCGTAATTAGGTTTTTTTGCCATCATCATTCCTTTGAGAACGGCCGAACACAGGCGACCGTTCACGCGATACTTACCCTGCGCAGAGAATAAGTCAATATTTTGCAACCAGCTCGAATTAAATGCACCAATACCTGCCACAAGTGTCGGATTATAGGCGACCCATATAAAAATATTATTTTAAATTCATGTCAAATCGACCATAAATGGTATACAAACTATGGGTTTCGCTCTTTTTGTAGATAATTTTGGAGTGTAATTTCTTGTTTATCCATTTACCGGCTATTCGCAGCGTCTATGAAACACGCTGTAGAGACCCGCAGGTTTTGGCTTTCATGCTTATAAGTTTGTTTATTGTCACCGCTTGCGGGACAAGCAACCAAGACTATGCCGGCCAGCCCTATGACAGTTATCGCAATCAGATCGCCACCGGTTGCGGTATCTCAACGACAATCGGATCCTACAAAAGACCAGCAAAAGCCGCAAAAGGAACGCAAATTACCGGCGTCACCTATCGTGGCGCCTATGACAAAGTGAATTTTGCTTTTGAAGGAAATTTGTTTTCGGCCTATTTCGTCAACGGACAATTGGTGGCGTGCGGTGATGCCGGGGCACGAAAACTAGGTTTGATTTCGGAATAGTGCCTGCCATTCGTTGGCGAATATTAGCCAAATTGCAGGTGCCTGAATTTAATGCCCAGACGTGCCCTATGATATTCGCACTTATTTTCTTAGCTATTTTATTAACGGTTTTGACAATAGAATGTCCTAATAAACTAAGACGAGGCGGCGCATGCCGGACAAGATAGAATTTGTGGAACCTGAGTTCGAGCAATTTTACGCTTATTGGCAGACTTTGCGCGGCGCCGAAATAGTTCCGAGGAAAGCCGATTTTGACCCGCTCAAATTGACTTCGTTGTTACCCACGCTTTCAATCGTACAATGGTTTCCGCCGGACCGGTTGCTCGTCCGCCTGGTCGGGACAGCGATTGTTGAGCAGGCCCATGTCGAACCCACCGGCACCGATTTGAAGGACCTGTTCTATCCGCCGCATCATCATGTCCTATCGAAAGGCAGCGAAGGGCTATTCGGGCAACCGGCTATCGGCCTGATAACCACCCGCCGTCGCTACGATAGCGGTAAGGAGTTCGATATAAATTACGCTTTTTTTCCGTTTCGCGGCGCGGACGATAAAATCGACATTGCCATCGGCGTGCAGAAAGCCGATCCGGCAGTCATGCAGGTCGCACCGGACGATCCGCTGAAACTTGGTAAGATCAAGTCCTACCATTATGGCGACATCGGCAATGGTATCCCCGATTTTTCATTCGAGATGGCGGCCGATGAATAAGCCCTCGGTTCCGCGCGTGACCGCGAATATTGCTTGAGTTTTTGCGCCCGCCTCCCCAATTTTGTAATGCAACGACATTTCGGCAAAAGCTGGAGGACGAAAGATGGCAGAGCAGCATGATCAGGTAAGCGAGGATAATGCCGGTGTGAAAATTCCGCCGCCGCTGATCTGGGTGGGCCTGCTCGTGATCGGATTGGCGATAGATTCGCCCTGGTTCCGTCTGCAGACCACCAGCGCGGTGGAACTGATCATCGGGGCCTTGGTTTTCTGCCTTGGCGCTTGCGTCGCGGCGGCTTCGGTCCCCAGGCACAAAAAGGGCGGTTCCAACATCGAACCTTGGAAACCCACCACCACAATTTTTACCGACGGAATCTACGGCTATTCGCGCAACCCTATTTACCTGGCCATGCTAATCGGTTTCGCCGGCATCGCCATCGCCGCCGGCAGCCTCGCCGCCTTCCCGTTGCTGATCATATTCTGGGCCATTCTGCAATTTTACGTTATCGCCCGCGAGGAACGTTACTTGGAAAGCAAGTTCGGCCAGGAATATATCGACTATCGAAATAAAGTACGACGCTGGATTTAGAACGCCGCGGGCAGCAACAAAAACGAATTTGCTGTTATGGACATCCCGCGCATCGAAAACAACACGCTCGCCGAACACTTTGCCGTCGTCGATGGAATAATCATGATGACAATATTGGGATTTGTTGGACAAGGAGAGAAGTGGACGGTCAACAGCCACATCGATAGATGCCAGAAATAGACCAAGAGCCGATGTCTTACCTTCACATGCCCGTATAATTAAACTTGGAAGTCACAAAACCGATAAGTGCAAGCACGATCCCTATGCCGATCGCGTATATTGGTATGAAGATAAAAATCAGGCCCGATGTGGACGATCCGGTCGCAGTTTCTCCAATATCATACATCCAGCTAAAGTGATAAAACAACGTGGTGGCAATTAGACCGATCGCAAAACCAACGCCCATGGCCCCAACCTTCGACCGCGCAAGGACCGCGAATGCAAGGATACACGGAGTAAAATTCCAAGCTAAGAAGGCCAATGCAATCAAATCAAATTCACTCGAGGTCTCTAACATATTTACAATGACCAACGATGCAGCAAGTGTCGATGCGATTCGTAATACATTGACTGTAATCGACATTAATCCCTCTCGATCATGACACTGGAACTGACCCCGGCGCACAGCGTCAAAACTATCCTTGATATACTGCTGATTATTGAATAATAGAGAACTGAAACATACATAAACAACTAAAAATTTTGGAATGTATTTTAGATTTCAAAGTATGCGGCGAAATGATACCTCAGCAAGCAAGCTTGGAATTTTCCAACTCGCAACTGAACTGAGAGAAGCCCCTTCTTTACCGGGTTACGCCTACAATCAACTCAAGTACCATCAAAATTGGTTGAATAAACATCTGAAATCACCGGATATACTGGATGAACTCGAGCATCATCGTGCGATTTCCTGGTTTAAGCCGGCGGCGAAGGTGCCCCTATCTCACATCTGGGGGATCAAAACGATCCTAGAAGAGGCGGGCTATCATATCGAAATCGTAAAAACGAGAAACCCTGGCCACATCATCTACGAAGACGGATGGCAAATTGTCGCCAAACCGGAAAGAAAAGACGGGAAGATCAGATAGCAATGTTTATTGGCGTTTCAAATTAACAAAGTAATTTGTTGCGTGTTTCCCTAATTCCCCTTCGCCACAGCGTCCAGTGCTTGCAGGACCCGCAACATCGCGGGCATTTCATCTAAAGGCACCATATTCGGGCCGTCGCTGGGGGCGCGGTCGGGTTCTTCGTGGGTTTCAGTAAATAGCGCGGCGACGCCGACGGCGATGGCGGCGCGGGCCAGGACCGGGACAAATTCACGTTGGCCACCGCTGGTCGCACCCTTGCCGCCCGGTTGCTGCACCGAGTGGGTGGCGTCATAGACCACCGGGTAGCCGTCTTCGGCCAGTTGCGGCAAACTACGCATGTCCGACACAAGCGTATTATAACCAAAACTGGCGCCGCGTTCGGTCAGCATGATGCGATCGTTGCCGCTGTCGGCGACTTTTTGGGCGACGTTTTTCATATCCCACGGCGCTAGGAACTGACCTTTTTTGATGTTCACCACCTTGCCGGTCTTGGCCGCCGCGATCAGCAGATCGGTCTGCCGGCAGAGATAGGCCGGGATCTGCAGCACGTCCAAAACTTCGCCAACCTGGGCGCATTGTTCTTCCGTATGCACGTCGCTTAAAACCGGACAGCCGATTTCCGCCTTCACTTCGGTGAAGATATCCATCGCCAGATCGAGGCCGATGCCGCGCGGACTGTTGATACTGGTGCGATTGGCCTTGTCGTAGCTGGATTTATAGATCAGGCCGATGCCCAGATCGTCGGTGATGTCCTTCAGCCGGCTGGCCGTCATCAAGGCATGGTCCCGGCTTTCCATGGCGCAAGGCCCGGCGATCAAAGTCAGCGGGCGGTCATTGGCGATATTCAGCGCGCCAATCGAAACGGTTTTCGGTGCGGTCATTTCTCTGTCCTAGTTAAGTCCTAAAGCCGGCCCGCTCCCCCGGCCCAACCACCCACAAGGGTACACTGATTGGGTGGTTGGGCCGGGGGAGCGGGCTGGCCAGGCATCTTATCACAAAATCAAACCAACCGGCTTTGTTCGACGGCGGCTTCGATGAAGGAGGCGAAGAGTGGGTGCGGTTCGAAGGGTTTTGACTTCAGCTCCGGATGGAATTGCACGCCAATATACCAAGGATGGTCCGGCAGTTCGGCGATTTCCGGCAGCGTCCCATCCGGCGACATGCCGGAGAACAGCAGCCCGGCCTTCTCCAGCTCGTCCTTATAATTCACATTCACTTCGAAACGATGGCGGTGGCGTTCAAAGATTACCTCGACCTCGTCATAGATGGCGGCAACGCGGGAGCCTTGCAAGAGCTGACATTCATACTGTCCGAGGCGCATAGTCCCGCCCAGATCACCATATTTATCGCGCACCTGCAGCTGATTGCCCTTCATCCATTCGGTCATCAAGCCGACGATGGGATGATCGCTTGGACCAAATTCGGTCGAACGGGCGCCCTTCATGCCGACCAGATTGCGGGCCGCTTCGACCACGGCCATCTGCATGCCCAGGCAAATGCCGAAATAGGGTACGTTCCGTTCCCGGGCGAACTGTGCCGCCGCGATTTTCCCTTCCGAGCCGCGTTCGCCAAATCCGCCAGGCACCAAGATACCATCAACGTTTTCAAGTTGCAGCAAAGCTTCGTCTTCGGCTTCGAAGATTTCGCTGTCGATCCACTTCAGATTGACCTTGACCTGATTGGCGATACCGCCATGGGCCAAGGCTTCGGCAAGCGACTTATAAGCATCCAGCAGATTGATATATTTGCCCACCACGGCGATCGTTACTTCGCCTTCCGGGGAGGAAATACGTTCCATAATCTGGTGCCAGCGATCGAGCTCGAGATCCGGCGCATCATCGATACCGAAGGCGTTCAGGACTTCCCGGTCGAGACCTTCCTCATGATATTTGATCGGCACTTCATAGATCGACGAAGCATCCAAAGCCTGGATCACCGCATCCTCGCGCACATTACAGAAGAGCGCGATCTTGCGGCGCTCGCCAGTCGGGATTTCACGGTCGCTACGGCATAGCAGAATGTCCGGTTGAATACCGATGGAGCGCAATTCCTTGACAGAGTGCTGGGTCGGTTTGGTCTTCAATTCGCCGGCCGCGGCAATAAAGGGGACTAAGGTGACGTGAATATAGATCGCCTGCCCGCGCGGCAAATCATTGCCAAGCTGACGGATCGCCTCCATGAACGGCAGGCTTTCGATATCGCCGACGGTACCGCCAATCTCACAGAGAATGAAATCGGTGTCATCAGTTTCCGACAACACAAAATCCTTGATCGCGTTGGTGACGTGGGGGATCACTTGCACCGTGCCGCCCAGAAATTCGCCGCGCCGTTCCTTGGCCAGAATATCTTGATAAATCCGGCCCGAAGTGACGTTATCGCTTTGTCGGGCCGAGACACCGGTGAAACGTTCATAATGACCCAGATCCAAATCCGTCTCCGCGCCATCGTCGGTGACAAAAACCTCACCATGCTGATAGGGGCTCATGGTGCCCGGGTCGACATTCAGATAAGGGTCAAGTTTACGTAAACGCACGGAATAGCCGCGCGCTTGCAGGAGCGCACCCAGTGCTGCTGAGGCCAGGCCTTTTCCGAGGGAAGAAACCACGCCGCCGGTGATGAAGATGTACCGCGTCATGGACGTCTAAGATATCCAATTGTGCGGTCTTGCCAAGACAAAATTAAGGCGGCTATGCGCCGCCTTGTTTTACTTGGTTTTTTATTTGTCCGGCTATGGTTAATCATTCACCGGAACCGAAGGCTTGGCGGGTTCCTGCGTCTGATTCGCCACCGGTTCTTTCACCTGATCAATAATCGAGGTGGTTTTTTCCGGTTGCGCCAGGATTGTCAGCACCAAGCTCGTCACCATGAACAATCCGGCAAACGCGGCGGTCATTCGGGTCAACAGGTTCGCCGCATCCCGGCCGGTCATGAAACCGCCCCCGCCACCGCCGCCGATGCCAAGGGCCCCGCCCTCGCTTCTTTGCAATAGCACCAGGATTACAATGGCAATCGCCAACATCAAATGCACAACCAATAAGACTTCTTGCATATTTCACCTTGTCGTTCGAACCACCCTCAACCGAAGGCGCGCCGTATGTACACCATTCTATATGGGAGTGCCAGAGAGATTTTACACCTCCATCCATCTCGCAATCATCCTTGTCGTTTCTGCCTGCGCTGGCGGGACGCGCTAGTTCTTCGCTTCGACGATTGGCCAGAAGTCCTTTGTGGTGAGGCTGGCACCGCCGACCAGGGCGCCGTCGACATTGGGTATGGCCATTAATTCATTCGCGTTGCTGGCTTTGACGGAGCCGCCATAGAGAACGCGCATCATCGCGCCGGCGTCTTTGAACCTGCGCGTTAGACGGCCACGGATATATTTATGCACCGCCGCCACATCATCCGGCGTCGGGGTTAAGCCGGTGCCAATGGCCCAAACCGGTTCATAGGCGACGACGGTGTTTTTCGCGGTGGCGCCTTTCGGTAGGCTATCGCGGACTTGATCGCCAACAATTTTGAGGGTTTGTTTGGCTTTGCGTTCGCCAGCGGTCTCACCCACACAAATAATTGCGATCAGGCCGGCCGCCTGTGCCGCTTCGGCCTTTTGGCGCACCAGTTTGCTGCTTTCGCCGTAATCAGCCCGTCGTTCAGAATGACCGACAATGACATATTTGCAACCGGCGTCTTTCAGCATAGCGGCTGAAATATCGCCGGTATGAGCGCCGGAGCCGGCGATATGGCAGTCCTGCCCACCAAATGCGACACCGGCGCGTTTTTGCGCTGTTTTTAGGCCTCCCAACAAAGTCGCCGGCGGACAAAGCAAAATATCGCATTTTCTTGGTTTGGTTTTTGCCACTTGTCGGATAAGGGCGTTGATTTCCTTTTGCGCGCCTCTTTTCAGGCCATTCATTTTCCAGTTGCCGGCGACCAAAGGGCGGGGTTGACGAGCCATGCGATACCTACTTTCGGCTGATGATCCAATATTGTTCAATTGTCTAGCAAATGAATTTTCGCTTGGCCAGTCGACCGAGCCTTGAAAAACGATAAATTTACTGTCATTAACCTTGCCGGAAGCGCCTCGCGTTCCTATGATGCCGCGCCAAATGGGATCGCTTTTGAAGAGCGGTCATTTGCTTTAAGGACGAAAGCTTAAAACTCGCATGTTAAAACAAATTAGAAGCAGCGTGGCCGGTTGGGCCGTTAAAGTGTTGATGGGTGTGTTGATCGCCAGTTTCGCCATGTGGGGGGTCACCGACTTCCTTCGCGTTTCTCCGGATTCATCGGTCGCCGAAATTGGCAATCGCGAAATCACCGTCAGTCAATTCCAAGCCAACTTTCAACGCCAGGTCCAAAGCCTGCAACAACGTTTCGGTTCAAGCTTTACGGCCGAGCAAGCCCGGCAATTCGGCCTGGTCGAGCAAACCCTACAACAAATGGTGGCAACCGCGCTTTTCGATCATGCCGCGGAAGACTTGGAATTGACGGCGAGCGATGCTGAAGTGGTGGCGACGATCCGAGCCAAACCGGAATTCCAGGGCGCGGTCGGTGGCTTTGACCGTTTCCGATATGACAACCTGTTGCGCTCAAACGGCTACAGCGAACAGGCTTACGTAGATATTACGCGTCGACAAATGGCCCGACAGCAGTTATTCGACAGCCTCATCGGCGGCCTGAAGGCACCGAATAATATTACGGAAGCTTATTACAAATTTCAGGCGGAAAAGCGAAAAATTGAGACCCTGACCATCCCGCATGCGGAAATGACTGAAATCGTCGCCCCAAACGATAGCGATTTTGCCGCCTATCATAGCGAACATAGCGCCGAATTCATGGCGCCCGAATATCGACGAATTGCTTATGTCACCCTGCAGCCGGAAGACTTGCTGGATGATATGACGATATCGGAAGATGAATTGAAAGCAGATTTCGAAAGCCGTCGTTCCGAATTCTCCAGCGAAGAAACCCGAGCCGTCGAGCAGTTGCTGGTTGGCGACAAGGAAAAAGCTGAAAATACGGCTGCTTTGATTGCCTCCGGCGCTGACTTTTATCAAATCGCGGAAAAAACAGCCGCCCTAAAACCCGAGGACGTAAAACTTGGGAAGTTGCGGATTAGCGGTTTGCCGTTAGAAGTCCGCGATACGGTCTTCGCCCTGCCCCTCAATAAGATCAGCGATCCGCTCGAAGGACCTTTCGGTTGGGTGATCTATCGGGTCACGGAAATCACCCCGGCGAGCGAACAGACCTTCGCCGATGTGCGCTCCCGCGTTGAGCGGGAATTGAAACTGCAACGGGCAAGCGATGCAATTTACGATCTTTCGACCCGGTTGGATGACAGCCTCGCCGGCGGCGCCAGTTTGGAAGAAACCGCTCAAATTGCTGAATTGCCGGTCATGGTATTGAATGCGGTCGACCGAACTGGATTGGATAAATCCGGCCTTAAGATCGCCTCCTTACCGGCTGTTCCGACTTTCCTGAACACCGTCTTTTCGACCGAGCTAATGATCGAGCCGACCTTGCACGAAACCGACAATGGCGGCTATTTCATGCTTCGGGTGGACGAAATAATCGATCCGGCGCTCAGGCCAGTGGCGGATGTGAAAGACGATATCGTTAAGATGCTGGAGAGCGAACGCCGGGCGGCAGCGGCGGCAAATCTCGCCGAAGAGCTAAAATCGAAAGCCGCTGCTGGCATGACCTTCGCCGGTTTGGCTGGTGATGAAGGTTGGTTGGTCAAAACTTCGGCGCTGGAGACCCGCGCCTCCATGACCCAAAAGGCCGGGGTTGATGCAGCAATGGTCAATGCCCTATTCCAGGCCGACGCCAGCAATATTATTACCGGCACCGATAATCAAGGCAATGGGCAAGTCATTGCCCGGGTCATCGAAATCGTCACAGCCAAGCCGGGTGAAGAAAAAGCAAAAGTTGAGCTGATCGGCACGCAGGTGGCGACCAGCATGTCCAACGACCTGATCAACCAATATCGTATCGCACTAGAGGCGGAATATAGCGTCAAAATCGATCAAGCCGCGATCAACGCTATCTTCGCCCAACCACAGCAGTAATCTGGAAATCACGGCAGCGGTCTATTTACTCCGACCCGAAATTCCCAAAAACTACGATAGTTAAGAATTTCGGGTCGGAGTAAATAGGGTATGAATGATGTCGGTATCTGTGACCGTCAGCGCTACCAAACATATTTTGGTTTTAGATCACATCGATCCTCGGCCCGCCGGCGGCTAGGCGACCGATGATGCGGGCGTCGGGGTGGCCTTGATTTTTAAACATCGCCAATATTTGATCGGCCGCTTCGGGGGCCGCCGCTACCAGCAGGCCACCGCCGGTTTGCGGGTCGGTTAGTAGATTGCGTTGCCACGGCTCAATATCGCCAGGCAATGTCACATGATCCTTAGCCGCCAACCAATTGCGGTCGCCGGCGCCGGTATTGTGGCCTTGTTTCGCCAGCGCGGCGGCAACCGCAAGGATGGGTAATTCCGCCCAACTGAGCTGCGCTGCCAAATTGGATCCGCGACAAATTTCCAACAAATGGCCCAAGACGCCGAAACCCGTCACATCGGTCATGGCATGAACAGTTGGAATTTTACCGAATTCTATGCCAATGGAGTTGAGACGTGTCGTAGTTTCGACAAGCTGGCGATAGCCCTCGTCGTCCAGTTCACTTTTCTTAAAAGCATTGCTTAGAATACCGGTGCCCAGGCTTTTGCCAAGGATCAAGACATCACCAGCTTTGGCGGTATCGTTTCGCTTGATATGACCTGGCACCGCCATACCGATGACAGCAAGGCCATAAATTGGCTCCGGTGCATCGATGCTGTGGCCGCCAGCCACCGCGAAACCGGCTTCTGCGCAAATCTCCACCCCACCCGCCAGTATTTGCCCGATCACGGATGTCGGCAGAATATTTACCGGCATCCCAACGACCGCCAGCGCAAAGATCGGCGAAGCACCAACAGCAAAAATATCAGAGACGGCGTTGGCCGCTGCGATGCGGCCGAACATCCGCGGGTCATCGACGATGGGCATAAAGAAATCCGTGCTGGCCACAATGACCCGATCACCGGCGACCTGATAGACCGCGGCGTCGTCATTCGTGTCTTTGCCGACCAGTAGGTTCGGATCGGCAAAAGGTGTCGGCAGCTCAGCCAAGATTTCCGTCAGCACGGACGGCGCGATCTTGCAGCCTCAGCCGCCCCCGTGCGCCAAACTCGTCAGGCGCGGGATCTCTTGATCCATTTAATTCTCCGTATTGTCGATTACGACTTTATCCCAACAGACATTATCAGGATCTTCTTGCCGCCTGGGTCAATTTCTTGTCAACGATGGCCGACAGCGGCACCGATTGATACCCGCGCGCGGCCAAACTAGGCAACCATTCTTTCAATGCCATGATAGTTTTTGGATAGGGGTGTCCTATTGCGATCGCCGATCCGTTTCGATTGGCCCGGCGTAGCACCGCATCCAGTTGCCGTCCTATCGCCTCTGGCGTTTGTTCATTATCCAAGAAAATATCTCGCGACACATAGGGCACACTATATTCGCGCGCCAGCGCCGAGCCGACTGAATCGGCAGTGGTTTTCGAATCTAAAAACAACAAACCGCGACGTTTCAGCTCCGTCATCAAAAGGCGCATTTCCGGCGCCAATACTGTGAACGCGCTGCCCATGTGATTGTTAACGCCGACAAATCCATCGAAGCGATTCAAATTCCAATCAATGCGCCGACGCAGCTCTCCCTCGCTTAAATTCAACAACAGCGCATTCCTGCCAGGATTGTTGCTTTTGTCCGTCGGTTCCATCGGCAAATGCAGCAGCAATTCATGCCCTCCTAGGCGCGCCTGCGGTAATAAGTGATCAAGAAAGCGGGTGTAGGGCATGAAGGCCAGGGTTAAAGGTCCAGGCAAAGCTGCTACTTCGCCGCCACGGTCTATATTGTCGCCTAGATCGTCAATAACAATTGCTACTTGCGGCTGGCCACTGTCGATCGAAGCAATTGCGTGCTGTCGCCAGGCCGGAACAACATCACTGGCCACAGGCGGTGTCAATTTTTCCCTCAGCTCCACAACATTTTTTGTAACAGTCACCGTGATGTCGTCATTGTCTGTTATCGTTGTGGTTATTGGTTTGCCCTCTGTTCGCAGGGGCCTGGGGGCCTCGACCGACAACTTTGACATCTGCGTTTGTTGCGTTGCGATCACTGGCACTTCCGCTGTTTCGATCGGTGCAACAGATTTCACTCGCTCCTTTACTTCGATCTTGGCCACCGACAGCGGGACTGCCGCCGCGGGCTTTGCGGCCAAAATACTGGGCTTTGTCTCAGCTACCGGTGTAATCGGATCGGGATAGGTTTTATAAGTCGATTTGACAGTGATGTTTTTGGGTCCGGTCAAATCATAAACCATCCACCCACCGACGGTCGCCGCCGTTAGGATAACAGCAGCACCGACAAATATTGTCGGTTTTCCAAACAACAAAAAAATATTCTTCGGCAATTTTGGCTTCGCTATGTTGTTGACTAATAATCTATGCGAACAATTCGTTCCTGGTGACAGCCTAGCGCGATCAGGCTTGTCCGTCACCTGCCAAGTCAGCCAATATTGGACAATCCGGTTTGTCATCTCCGTGGCAGTTTTCCGATAATTCCGATAAAGTTGCACGCATGACAGCGAGTTCATTAATCTTCAAATCAATGCGGTCAATAGCGATTTGGGTGATCGACTTTACTTCGCCGCTGGCGCGACCGGGATCGTTATAAAGCGCCAGCAACTCCTTAACCTCAGCCAACGAAAATCCAAGTGAGCGACCCCGGCTGACAAACCGCAGGCGATGGACATCATTGTCGGAGAAGTCCCGGTAGTTATTTTCCGCCCGGCCGGATGGTATGATCAAATCGATGCTTTCGTAATATCGAATTGCTTTGCTGGTGACGCCGGATTGTTTCGCCGCTTCGCCGATATTCATCACAGTTCTCCCGCATTTGATAAAGTCGCACGCCAGTTTCGCAACAATAACGCATTCGCCACCACACTCACACTGCTCAACGCCATCGCCGCGCCGGCCAACGCTGGGCTCAGCAAGCCAGCCGCCGCCACCGGGATCGCTACCACGTTATAAGCAAACGCCCAAAATAGATTTTGCCGTACGCGACGCGATGTCGCCCGGGAAATATCAATGGCATCAGCGACCATCAGTGGATCGCTACGCATCAAAGTAATGGCCGCCGTCTCCATCGCCACATCGCTACCAGAACCCATGGCAATAGAGACATCCGCCACCGCCAGGGCCGGTGCGTCGTTGACGCCATCACCTACCATCGCAACGATATGCCCTTCGGCTTTTAGTTTTGCAATGAAGGCAGCTTTGCCAGCGGGTGCGACACCGGCTTCGACCCTGTCGATACCGATTTGGTCAGCAATCTGTTTTGCTGCACTTTCATTGTCGCCGCTTAACATCACCGTTTCGATCCCGAGTTGGCGTAATACAGATACTGCCTTTTCCGCCGTTGGTCGAACCTGATCGGAAAGCTTTATATGGCCAAGCACTTGTTTATCCGCGGCGACATAAACTTCGGTGCCGCTTGTCGATTTTGCAGACGCCCCAACAAAATTTGCGTTGCCAACAAGAATAGATCGCCCGGAAACGGTCGCTTGAATGCCCCGGCCCGGTTGATTTTGAAAGTCGGCGACAGAAGATAATTCAAGGCCCTGTTTCTTGGCCATAACGATGATCGCTTTCGCCAGCGGATGTTCGCTTGGTTGCAAGGCCGAAGCAGCAATTTGCAATATATCACCCTCGACACCGGTTACCTGTGGTTTGCCCATGGTCAAGGTGCCAGTTTTGTCCATCACTACAATATCCACTTCCCGGCAACGCTCCAACGCTTCCGGATCGCGGATTAAAATACCATGGCGCGCCGCCACGCCAGTCCCGACCATAATTGCCGCCGGTGTCGCCAATCCCAGTGCACAGGGACAGGCAATGACCAGCACCGCCACAGCCGGTAGCAAAGCGTCAATCGCCATACCGGTTAATAAGTACCAAATGGCGAACGTTGCCAGCGCAATCAAAATTACGATCGGGACAAAAACCGCTGCGATACGGTCGACTAATTTCTGAATAGGTGCCTGGGCCGACTGGGCCCCGTCGACCAGTCGGATGATCCGCGCCAACACCGTTTCGGTGCCAACGGCTAAAGTTTCGATCGTCAGGAAACCACCAACATTGATTGCACCGGCGGTAACCGGATCGCCCGCTTGTTTTGAGATCAAGCGGCTTTCCCCCGTGATCAGACTTTCATCATTATCGCTTTCGCCACTCATAACCCGACCATCCACCGGTATCCGCTCCCCCGGCCTGACCGTCACATGATCGCCCATCACCAACTGTGACAGCGGCACTGTGGTTTCAACGCCATCGATGATTAAATTGGCGGTTTCTGGCGTTTCGGCGACAAGCGCACGAATGGCCGACCCGGCGCTGCGTTTGGCGCGTTCTTCCAGCCACTTGCCTAATAATACCAACGTGATCACGGTGGCGGAGGCTTCGACGTAAAGATGCGTTGAATTTGTAAATAAGGTCAGGTAAAGCGAATAACCATAGGCCGCACTAGTCCCTAGCACGACCAATTGGTCCATATTCCCTGCTCGTGCTTTTAGGGCGTGATAGGCGGCACGATAAAACCGCCAGCCCATAATGAATTGTACCGGTGTCGCTAAGGCAAATTGCACGCCATGGCTCAATTTCCAATCGAAACCGAGCCAGCTTAAAATCATTTGCGCGATCAGCGGCGCGGTTAAAAAGATTGCCGCAACTAAAAAAGCTGTTTGGCGCCAAGCCTTTGGTTTGTCGAGGTCAATCGTCGTATCGGCTTGCAGAACTTCAGCTTCATATCCCGCAACGCTCACGGCTTTTGCCACCGCCGCAGGCGTAAGCTGGCCCGCCTTCACATCTGCGTAGGCTTGGCCTGTTGCCAAGTTAACGGACGATGTGACAACGGCTGGCAAGTCGTCCAGCGCCCGATGGACCCGGGACGCGCAACCGGCACAGGTCATCCCGCCAATACGCAAGCGCACCCGTTCCATCGGTAAGTGCTTGTCTTGTTCGCTTTCCACTGCAGTTATGGCAGGATCGATCACATTCATTTAAATTCTTCTCTCTGGTCACAGTTTGTTGGTCATAGTTTGAAGGAATTCTTCGTGTCCAGTATATAAAGCTTCCCCTTCCGGTAAGGTCAAGGTTGTAGTTGTAAAATAATATGGTTACTTGACGCCATGCCCGCTATTTGCGAGTTGGTGCGCAAGCTTTGGTCGCGGAGTTTGAAGATGACGGCGGAAACATTAGATTTTAAAGGCTTGATTGCGAAAGTCGCAGACGGTCAGGCACTTTCGGTTGAGCAATCGAAGCAGGCTTTTGACATCATGATGACGGGCGACGCCACGCCGTCTCAAATGGGTGCATTTTTGATGGCGCTGAGGGTACGCGGCGAAACAGTGGATGAAATTACCGGCGCCGTCATGACGATGCGGGAGAAAATGATCCGCATCGACGCCCCCGAAGGCGCGATCGACATCGTCGGCACTGGCGGTGACGGCACTGGAACCTTGAATATATCCACCTCCTCGGCAATTGTGACAGCAGCGGCGGGCTTGCCGGTGGCCAAACATGGCAATCGCGCCGCATCCTCTCTAACTGGCGCAGCGGATGTATTTGCAACCTTAGGCGTCAATCTGGACACCAAAATGGAAAACGTGCAAGCGGCGCTGGACGAGTGCGGTTTAGCCTTTTTAATGGCGCAGCGGCACCACGGTGCAATGCGAAATGTTGGTCCAACCCGGGTCGAGCTGGGCACCCGAACTATTTACAATATTCTAGGCCCGCTCTCCAATCCCGCTGGTGTGAAACTGCAGTTGATCGGTTGTTTTTCACGAGATTGGATTCGGCCGATGGCGGAAACACTAAAGACATTAGGTTCCGAACGGGTTTGGGTTGTGCATGGCAGCGACGGTTCGGATGAGCTGACGACGACAGGAATATCCTACGTCGCGGAACTTAAAAATGGCGAGATTAGCGAATTTGAAATTCACCCGGAAGAAGCCGGTGTGCCGCTTGCTAAGATTGAAGATTTGAGGGGCGGCAAGCCGGTTGAAAACGCCGCCGCTATTCGCGATCTGCTGGATGGCAAAAATGGCGCCTACAGGGATATCAGCTGTTACAATGCCGCTGTCGCCTTCAGAATAGCCGGCCTTGAAGACGATCTTAAAACCGGCGTCGCGATGGCGGCTGAGGCAATTGATCAAGGCAAAGGGCGAAAAATATTGGCTAGTCTGTCGCATATCACCAATCGCGACAAACAACCGGAGCCGGCATGAGTGACGTTCTGGACCGCATCTGTGCCGATAAATGGGAAACGATCAAGGCCAGAAAAGCGGGTATTTCAATATCTGAACTTGAAGAACTGGCAAAATCCGCTAGTCCAACCAGAGGTTTTGCAGCGCATCTTCGTGCCGCCGTAAAGGATGGTCGTTATGGTTTAATTGCCGAAATCAAGAAAGCGTCGCCGTCAAAGGGGTTAATTCGCGAAGACTTCGACCCGGCGGCGTTGGCAAAATCTTATGCCAGCGGCGGCGCTACTTGCATTTCCGTATTAACGGATGAACCTTATTTTCAAGGTCATGATAGCTACTTGCGGGCGGCGCGGACGGCAGTTGCCTTGCCAGTGCTGCGCAAGGATTTCATGCTCGATCCCTATCAGATCGTCGAAGCGCGATCTCTGGGTGCCGACTGCATCCTGCTGATCATGGCGGCCTTGGGCAATGCACAGGCCAGTGATCTGGAATTGGCGGCGATGGAACTGGGGATGGATGTGTTGATTGAGGTGCATGATCGCAGCGAGTTGGACCGGTCATTGGAAATGCGCAGCGAGCTAGTCGGCATCAATAACCGCAACTTGAAAACACTGGAAGTGAATTTGAACACGTCGGTGCAGTTGGCGGCGCACCTGCCGAGCGACGTTTTGGGCATCTGCGAAAGCGGGCTGGGCGGGCCGGCTGATTTGGCGCGGATGGGCCGGGCCGGTCTGAACTGTTTCTTGATCGGTGAATCGCTGATGCGCCAAGATGACGTGGAAGCGGCGACGAAAGCAATCCTGAACAAAGACAATGTCGGCGCGGCAGCGCAATGAGCAATGACAAATTTACCCATTTTGATGACGCCGGGAATGCCCATATGGTCGATGTCGGCGACAAAGCCGTGACCGAGCGCACGGCGACAGCAGCAGGCCGGGTCCATATGCAATCCTCGACGCTCAGCCAGATCATTGATGGGCAGATGAAAAAGGGCGATGTGTTACAGGTTGCGCGACTGGCTGGAATTATGGCGGCAAAACGCACGCCGGACCTGATCCCGCTTTGTCATCCCCTCGCCTTGACGTCGATCAAAGTCGATCTGAGCGCCGATCAAGATAATAGCTGGGTAGAGATTTCAGCTACGGTCAAGCTCAGCGGCAAAACCGGCGTGGAAATGGAAGCATTAACCGCTGTTTCCGTCGCAGCCCTAACAGTCTACGACATGTGCAAAGCGGTCGATCGCGACATGCAAATAGGCGATATCCGTCTGCTACATAAAGCAGGCGGAAAATCCGGTGAATTCAAAGGTGAATAGAATACGATGACTGGCCGCCCCTCGCTTATGCCTGTTGCAGAAGCCTTGCGACGTATAGAAGCCGATTTGCCGTTAATGCCGGCGGAAAGCATTGCTATCGATCAAGCTTTAGGCCGAGTATTGGCGGAAGACGTAGTCGCGCGGGTGACCCAGCCCCCGGTATCCGTCTCTGCCATGGACGGATATGCCGTTCGTGCCGAGGATGTAGCCAAAGTGCCCATCACTCTTCAGCAAATCGGTGAAGCACCCGCCGGGCATGCTTTTGCCGGCGACGTTGGTGCCGGTGAAACTGTACGCATCTTTACCGGTGGTCCAATGCCAAAGGGCGCGGATGCCATTGTCATTCAGGAAGATACGGAAGTGCCGGAAGCCGGCCGGATCGTTATCAAGGAATCGGTGCAATCGGGACACTATGTTCGCCAGGCAGGCTTAGACTTCCGGGTTGGAGAGACCTTGTTGAAAGCTGGAACGCAACTAAATGCGCGGACCATCGGGCTTTGTGCGGCAATGAATGTGCCCTGGGTGATGGTACGTCGGAGGCCTCGGATCGCCATACTCGCGACCGGCGACGAAATTGTGCGGCCGGGAGAGCCGTTGGCCGAAAGTCAGATCGTATCCTCTAACGCTTTGGCCCTCGCGGCGATGATCCGCACCGCCGGTGGCGACGCTATTGATTTGGGGATCGCCAAAGACAATGAAGCTTCACTCAGGACCATGGTCGCTGGTGTTAAGGGCGCCGATATGTTGGTGACACTGGGCGGCGCCTCTGTCGGTGATCATGATTTGGTGCAATCTGTATTGGGCGATGAAGGCTTGGAAATAGATTTCTGGCGCATTGCCATGCGACCTGGAAAACCTTTGATGTTTGGCAAAATCAAGGATATCCCGATGATGGGGATGCCAGGCAATCCGGTCTCTTCCCTGGTTTGTGGACTGATCTTTTTACGACCGGCCCTAAGGGCGATGTTAGGGATTGAAGGGGAAGATCAGCAATTGAGCCGGGCTCGACTGGCGGCTGACTTACCTGCCAACGATCAACGTCAGGATTACCTGCGTGCGGCCTTTGTATCCGGACCGGATGGCATCCCAGTTGTCGAAGCATTTGGCAAACAAGACAGCTCTATGTTGTCATTGTTGGCGCGCTCAGACTGTTTGGTGATCCGCCCGCCCCATGCGCCGCCAGCCAAAGCCGGCGATGAGGTTGAAATTCTGCAACTCCATGACAATTTTTTGTCAGCCTGACAGATCACCAAAATAACCTTGAATTTCGCTTGACCATAATGTGGAACTAAAGTAGAACAAAATGGTTGTTTATGATTTGTTCTTTGATCTCCACTAATTGTTTGGTGGTATTCGTGGGACTGAAGGAAAGCGATATTTGCCATGTTGACTAAGAAACAGCACCAATTATTGATGTATATTAATGATAGCCTACGTACTTCAGGCATCTCTCCTTCATTCGATGAAATGAAGGAAGCGTTGGAACTGAAGTCGAAATCCGGTGTTCATCGACTGATCACGGCATTGGAAGAACGCGGATTTATCCGCCGCCTGCCTCATCGCGCCCGCGCGCTTGAGGTGTTGAAATTGCCATCCGGCGCCAATCCATCTGGCAAAGGGTTCGAACCTCATGTCATTGAAGGCGAATTTTCCAAAGGTGCACCGGTTCGTGAAGGTAGTGAATTGGTGGCTCTACCGCTTTATGGCTCGATTGCGGCTGGTACGCCGATCGAAGCTTTGCGCGATCCCTCCAACTTTGTCGATGTGCCGTTCACGTTGTTAGAACGTGGTGAACATTTCGCCTTGGAAGTGGCTGGCGATTCGATGGAAGATGCGGGTATCCTGGATGGCGACACGGCCATCATTAAACGCTGTGAGTCGGCAGAAAACGGCGCCATTGTCGTGGCCTTGATCGACGATCAGGAAGCGACCTTGAAACGCTTGCGCCGCAAGGGCAATTCGGTTGCTCTGGAACCCGCCAACAAAGCTTATGAAACGCGCATTTTTCCGCCGACCCGGGTGCAGGTACAGGGCCGCCTTGTTGGCCTGATGCGGCGATATTGAGAAAACGCGCTTAACGCTGCCTTACCCAAGGGCGATCGCCACGGGAACGCATTGCCGTATAGGCAACTGGTAAGCCGTTTTCGACTTTGACGTCGATGGCGCCACCGCGCCAAATATCGAAACGGTCGATAACAAGTTGCGGGCCCTGACATTTTCCTCTGGTCGGCACGAATGCGACAACGATATCGGCCCAACGGCAGTCTTCCGCCAGTGCCCGCCCACCTTTGACGACGGCTATCTTGTAACCACGCGCGTCAGTTGTGCAGCCAATAAAATCGCACTGCATCATCCGCCGGCCTTCGGGATCAGGTGTCGCCAAACCGGCACGGCGATACCAAAACGCAGCGACGTTTTTTGACCTTCGAATATTGGATAATCGTAGGCCGGTTTCGTCTTGCACGGCGACCAACTTTGCGGCCCCATCAATATGCAGCAAAACAGGCTGGCTAAGGAACGGCGCCACAAAGGCAAGGACAAATCCAAACAACCCGGCATAGCGCCAACGTCCCCGCCATAAACATAACCAAATCCCACCGCCCGTAAGGCCAATAAGAAACATAATGTGGGGTGTGGCCAAGCGAAATACGGCGTGCGGCCAATGGGCAACATTGTTGGCAACCCAGAGCACCAGAGCGATCCCCTGCTCCATCACCGCAAGTGGTAGATATTCCCACCCCAACGGCAGGAGAATAAAACTCACCAAGGCCGCCGGCATAATCCAAAAAGCCATGACCGGCACCGCAATGACATTCGCTGCAATAGAATAAAGCGCCATCTGATTGAAGTGATAAATCGCAAACGGCGCCGTCGCACTGCTGGCCACCAATGTGGTTAGTGCCACCGTGCCAAGATAGATCATGCCACGTCGAAACACCGAGCCCCCGGCGCGGTATCCGGCGATGCGGCTGGCAAAAGCTTCGTACACCGCTACCAAGGAAATCACCGCGGCAAAGGACATTTGGAAACTGACCGACAACAAACTTTCCGGCAACAACAGCAATACCAGAAACGCGGCCCATGCAACTAACCGCATTGATATGGGCGTGCGGTCGAAGACAACCGCCGTCAGCACAATCGCCACCATGATGAAAGCCCGTTGCGTCGGAATGGTCTCGCCGGTTAACAATAGATAGGCTAAGGCGCCGATTACAGCGACGCCAGCAGCCCATTTTTTTATCGGAAACCGCAACGCCACTGGCTCAAGCAAGGCCAGGCCGACACGAACGAAAATAAACAACCAGCCGGCTATCAGACCCATGTGCAGCCCGGAAATCGCCAACAAATGTGCCAGACCTGAATTGCGTAGAACACGCAGACTTTCCGCATCGATGCTGCTTCGATCTCCGGTCATGAAGGCGTTCGCTAAAGCGCCATGCTTACTCGGCAGTGCGGTCCTAATCCGCTTGCCGATGTCGTGCCGGAACTGCGCTAACCACAGTCCAAATCCACTATCTAAGCTTTGATCCTGCGTCATCCGCTTGAGCGGACCAAGGGTGAAACCAACCGCGCCCAGACGTTGAAAATAAGCGTACCGGGCAAAATCGAAACCACTTGCCGACATCGGTTCAGGCGGCGGCATAAGGATCGCCAACACCTGTAATTGATCGCCAATTTTAACTTCACCCAAAAACTTAGACGCCAAACTTAGGCGCACCCGCGCCGGCGTCGCATTCGCTTGCAGACGCTCAATTCCGACATCGTGAAGAGTGATGCGATAACGTTTCTCTTTTTGCTCCAGCGTCCACACCACACCACTTACCATTACCGGGCCTATTCGTTTGGCAATGACCGGCGCCGATACGCTATGCTGGCGCCAACTGGCGGCAGCAAAACCGAACGCGATCATCAAAAACACAAGTAAAACCGGTCGCCCAACACTGCTTCCGGAGATCAGAACTATGGCGATCGCGACGATGCCTATTGCAACTGCACCCAGCCAAACTGGTGGTTCCGTAGGCAGCTCAAAATAGATGGCAATGCCAATTCCGAGAAATACCGGCAGCCACAGCAGCCATCGATCTCTTTCTGCCACTAGGGCACGCGCAAAACTTCCGCCCAATTTCGTGGACATCCACGAATAATTGGCGGATTTAATGGCGTGCCGGGCTATCGACATGAAGCCTACTTGTGCTAATGACGCAAATAGAGAGTTCCAATATCCTAAGAGTATTCATGAAAAAATGACCGTCGTCACCCGCTTTGCTCCCTCGCCCACCGGTTTCCTTCATATTGGCGGCGCGCGAACTGCCTTGTTTAATTGGCTTTTTGCCCGTCACCACGGCGGTAAAATGGTCCTGCGGATCGAAGATACCGACCGCGCCCGCTCCACAGAGGAAGCGGTTGAAGCAATTTATGACGGGTTGCGCTGGTTGGGATTGGAATGGGACGGTGATGCAATCTCGCAATTTGCCCGGATCGAACGGCACGGCGAAGTGGCGCGCCAGATGGTCGCCGACGGAACGGCCTATTACTGTTATTGCACGCCGGAAGAACTGACGGAAATGCGGGAGCAAGCCAAATCAGAAGGCAAACCCTGGCATTATGACGGCCGTTGGCGCGATCGGAATCCCGCCGAAGCACCGGCAGGCGTCGATCCGGTGATCCGGCTGAAAAGCCCTCTGGACGGCGAAACCACAATCAATGACCTCGTTCAGGGTACCGTCACAGTGCCGAATACCGAATTAGACGATTTGATTCTGTTGCGCAGCGACGGCACGCCGACATACATGTTGGCTGTTGTCGTAGATGATCATGATATGAGTATCAGCCACGTCATCCGTGGCGACGATCATTTGACCAATGCCTTCCGCCAAACTCTCATTTTTCAAGCGCTTGGTTGGGATATACCGAAATTTGCCCATATTCCATTAATCCACGGTCCTGACGGGGCCAAATTATCGAAGCGACATGGCGCCCTCGGGATCGGAGCCTACCGTGATATGGGGTATTTGTCCGACGCTATGCGGAATTATTTAGTCCGCCTCGGCTGGTCCCATGGCGATGACGAAATCTTTTCAACGAACCAGGCAGTTGAATGGTTTACATTAGATAATGTCGGTAAATCCCCATCACGATTTGATTTTGACAAGCTGGCGAGCGTGAATGCGCTTTACATCCAAATCTCGGAAACTACTGCGTTAGCCGATGAAGTCCTTCCCTTTGTTGAATCAGCCCTAAATCGAGAATTGGCCGGCAATGAAGTCTCTTTGTTGCAAAAAGCTGTCGACACCCTACGCCAACGGGCAAAAACCTTGGAAGAGCTTGCGGCGGCCGCATTATTTTATTTCGCCAACAGACCTTTGTCGTATGATGAAAAAGCGGCTAAACTGTTAACGGACGAAGCGCGAGATCTGCTGGCTCAAATCCAAGATCATCTCATGACTGTGGAAAATTGGCAGATCGACGAACTCAATGCTGCAGTGAAGGCGTTCGCAGAAGCGAAAGAGCTGAAGCTAGGCAAAGTGGCCCAACCATTGCGCGCCGCACTTACCGGTACGACCGCCTCACCGGGAATATTCGAGGTCTTAGCGGCCCTCGGCAAAGAAGAATGCCTTGGACGCATCAAGGATGCCGGCAACGGTAGCAGTTAACGTCTACCGGGTTTGCGTGCAGCAATCACCCGCGCGGCAGATAATTGAACGATTGTACAGGTGGTAGCCAGTTCGGTTATAGTCTGGCAACAAAATGAAGAAGCCGGTCTTGCCGGCGGAATTTAATAGGAGAGAGAGGATACATGGCGTCTCAGAAGGACCAAATCACCCTTGAATTTAACGATTCCGGACGGGTCGACCTACCGCTGATGCAAGGCTCGGTGGGACCGACCGTTGTCGATGTTCGCAAGCTTTATGCGGAAACAGGTCATTTCACTTATGACCCGGGATTTACCGCAACTGCGAGCTGTGAATCGAAAATAACCTATATTGATGGCGACGAAGGCATCTTGTTGCATCGCGGTTATTCGATTGATGAATTGGCGGAACATAGCGACTTCATGGAAGTTTGTTATCTTTTGCTAAAGGGCGAATTGCCGTCCCGCAGCCAGAAAGAGAAATTTGTTCGCGACATCACCATGCACACGATGTTGCATGAACAACTGGCACAATTGTTTCGTGGATTTCGCCGCGACGCCCATCCGATGGCGATTATGGTCGGTGTGGTTGGCGCCCTGTCTGCATTTTATCATGACAGTACAGATATCAACGACCCCCATCAGCGCATGGTGGCGAGTTATCGTATGGTCGCAAAGATGCCGACAATTGCCGCGATGGCATACAAATATTCCATCGGACAACCATTTATGTATCCGCAAAACAAACTCAGTTATGCGGAAAACTTCCTGCATATGACTTTTGGCGTGCCGTCGGCAGATGCTGAAGTCGATCCGGTGCTGGCGAAAGCAATGGATCGAATTTTCATTTTACACGCCGATCATGAGCAAAATGCCTCCACCTCGACTGTCCGTTTGGCAGGCTCATCCGGTGCCAATCCGTTTGCTTGTATTGCCGCCGGTATTGCCTGCTTGTGGGGACCATCCCATGGTGGCGCCAATGAAGCGGTGTTGAATGTGCTGTCAGAAATCGGCACGCCGGACAATGTCGCTACAGCTGTAAAGCGCGCGAAAGACAAGGACGATCCATTCCGCCTCATGGGCTTCGGTCATCGGGTTTACAAAAACTACGACCCCCGCGCCCGGGTGATGCGAGAGACCTGTCACGAAGTGCTCGACAAAATGGGCATCAAGAATGAACCTCTATTGCAAATCGCTATGGACTTGGAAAAGATCGCGTTGGAAGATGAATATTTCATCGAGAAGAAACTTTATCCGAATGTCGATTTTTATTCCGGCATCCTGCTGAAAGCGATGGGCTTCCCAACCAGTATGTTTACGGTGATCTTTGCGCTTGCACGGACCGTTGGCTGGATCGCGCAATGGAACGAAATGATTGAAGATCCGCATCAGAAAATCGGCCGTCCGCGGCAGCTATATACCGGCCCTAAACAACGACCCTATACATCTTTGCATCAACGCGAAGACTAAGGCGGAGAACAGGAAACAAGCATTTATGCGGTGGAACAGCAGGACATCACAAAACGGTGGGAATATAGGGCAGAGCCAATACAGCTTGGCCCGTTCCGGGCGTAATGGCTCGCTGTTCGGCCGCATGGTGCGGGTTTCCCGCCCTGCGAATGACAACCGCCCTTTGGACGATGGACGCGTCGTCTGGCGCCTTGTCGTCCATTCGATTATCGTCGTCACTTTGTTAGCTTTAGCGGCCAGTCGATTGTTCGATATTATTTAGAAAGCCAAATACTTCTGCAGCAGCGCGCGCACTTGGCGTTTCTTCAGCCTGGCCTCCCAAAAGACGATCGATTTCTTCTGCGTCTTTAATTTGTGCGGCCGCGGCCAGCGGATCCGTCAGCAGCTTGTTCACTTCAATTACAATACGTTCCGCGGTACAATTTTCCTGTAACAATTCCGGGATGGCTTCGCGTTCCAATAACAAATTCGGAATAGTCAGAAACTCGGTCTTGATCAGTTTCCGGACTAGAGTGGCTGTCACAACGCCGGTGCGGTAACAAGCGACTGTCGGAACCCGAGATAATGCCAATTCCAGTATTACGGTGCCGGACGCAGCCAGCGCCGCGTCCGCGACATCGAAGGCGTCGGCATGACGCGCCTTATCTCTTACCAAGACGACTTGCCCAGGCCAGTTCCGAATGTTCTTTTCAACAACAGCGGCGACGGGATCAATCACCGGGATTATTGCAATCATATGCGGATGACGCCGATGTATTTCCGACCACGCATCGCCAAACACCGGCATATGCCGGGTCACCTCGCTTATCCGGCTGCCCGGCAACAACAATAATTTTTTGTTGCCACGCTCTAAATTGAAATCGGTAAGAAATGGAGCTGGTTGCGCTTCATGGCGGCGGGCTTTTATTCGTGTCACCACCGGATGACCGACAAATGCGCAGGACAATTGCGTCGGCTCGAAATATACCGGTTCAAATGGCAAAAGGGCCAGCAAATGATCGAGATATTGATGCATCTTCGCCGCCCGTCCCGCTCGCCAAGCCCAAACATGGGGCGCGACGTAATGAATAACGGGGATGTGGCGAACTTTCAGTTTCTTCGCGACGCGAAAACTGAAACCAGGGGAATCGATTGTCACCACGACATCCGGTTGTTCTCGTGCCGCTAAAGCGACGGTTTCGCGAATTCGACGCAACAACAAAAACGATCGCGGTAGGATTTCTGCGATCCCCATCACCGACAAATCGGACATAGGAAAATGGCTGCTCAAACCTTGTTCGCCCATTGCCGGCCCGCCAACGCCAATAAACGCTATCGGATATTTGGCTTGCGCCGTCAACGCTGACATCAACCCAGCTCCCAAAAGGTCGCCTGACGGCTCGCCTGCGATGATCATGATTTTGGTTTGGATATCGTCAGTCGTCATGAGGCCACAGGAAATACATGTAGGAACAGGCCATATTCATTGGCCAAGGCGATCATTTTATCCCGCTCAACAATCAATGCACCGCCAGCCTCAACTGCGATCCCGGCCAGGCCGGCTTTATGTGCATTTTCTACTGTCAGCACCCCGATCGTCGGTAAATCGACACGGCGTTCCTGATCCGGTTTTGGCATTTTTACCAGTATTCCTGCCGGCTGTTCACCAGAGAAATCGATGCAGCGACGCAACATCCGGTCGGTGCCCTCGGCCGCTTCTACGGCAAGGACATGGCCGGACCGGATCACCGCCCCTTGACCAATGTCCAACGCACCCAACAATGTAATAACTTCCTGCCCGCGAAGAATGTCTGTCATCTCCGCATTGCTCGGACGACGGTCGGTCAATGTCCCTTCTTTGGCCAGCAAACTTTTTAAGACATCTTCCGCCGCGACGATTTCGAAGCCTTCGTTTTCGAAGGTATCGACAAAGACAGAGATTATCGCATCGTCGCCTTTCCTTGCCGCTTTGAGCAGTTTTGGGAGCAGCCTCGCGCCACGCATATCCGGCTTGACCTTGTCAAAATCGGGCCGTTCCATTCGTCCGATAAATATCAGCTCCTCGCAACCGTTCTCCTTCAACGCCTTTATTGTCCCACCAACGCCGCCCACCGGGCGCCACAGATGATCAACATTTTCAACAGCACTTGGATCTGTTTCGCCGTTGATCGCGATCATGAACACGTCGCGACCATCCGCATGACAGGCTTCCGCGATCATTCCGGGCAATGGCCCCTGACCAGCAATTATCCCAAGTTTTTTAGGCATTAGATCAGGCCGGCTGGCAAAGTGCCCGCGAAGTGTCTGCCTGAATGAAATCGAGCACTTCTTTCACCAAGCTCTTGCCTTCATATTCGCGTGCTGCTTTGTCGACGCGGTCAATAAAAAGACCGTCATCCTCGAAAATATCTTTATACGCAGCGCGCAAGGCATGAATTTCGTTACGGGAAAATCCCCGTCGACGCAATCCAACAAGATTTAGTCCCTGTAGGCGCGCTCGATTGCCTGTCGCCATACCGAAGGGAATGATATCTTGCTCGATGCCCGAGGCGCCGCCGATCATCGCGTGACACCCGATCCGAACAAATTGATGAACTGCGGACTGCCCGCCAACAATGGCGAATTCGCCTATCTCCACATGCCCGCCAAGTAAGACGTTGTTGACGATAATCACATTATCGCCAAGTTGACAATCATGGGCAATGTGGGCACCAACCATCACCAAGCAATTCTTTCCAATACGGGTAATCATACCACCACCTTCCGTGCCGGTATGAAGCGTTGCATGTTCGCGTATTGTACTATTGGCACCGACTTCCAGGCGCGACTTTTCTCCGCCAAATTTCAAATCTTGCGGTTGCTTGCCGACGGCAGCAAACGAATACACCCGTACGCTTTCGTGCAAAGTTGTGATCCCTTCAATCACCACATGACTATCCAGGAAAACGCCATCGGCCAGAGTGACGTCCGGACCTACAACAGAAAATGCGCCAATTTCGACATTCGCACCGATTTTTGCCTGTCTCGAAACTACCGCTGTTGGGTGAATATCCCCCATCCCCGTACCTAAGCGTCCACGATCATGGCAGCGAATAAGGCTTCGCTGCATTTTTTATTGCCCACAATGGCTGTACCATTGAAACGCCAAACCGCACCGCGCCGACGGTCTAGCGTGACATGAAGTTCAAGTACATCGCCGGGTACAACAGGTTTGCGAAATTTACAACTATCAATCGACATGAAATAAACCAGCTTACCTTCGGCTTCTGAACCCAGTGAATGCACCACCAATACTGCAGCTGTTTGCGCCATCGCTTCCACAATCATGACCCCCGGCATAATCGGATGGCCTGGGAAATGCCCTTGAAATTGCGGTTCGTTGAAGGTCACGTTCTTTATGCCGACAGCACTTTCATGTGCAATCAAGTCCTTAACTTTGTCGACCAATAGAAGCGGATAGCGATGCGGGATCATTTCCATGACCCGCTGAATATCGGCGAACCCCGGTTCCTCCGCGCCAGCTGATATATCCGTCATTTTTTCGATCCCCTCTGATTAGCCAGTTTCTTTATTGTCGCCGTTTGACGGAAGAAGTCTTTTATCGGTACCGCCGGGGACCCGCAATACGTCGTACCGGCTGGTATTTTTGTCATGACGCCACTTTGCGCCGCGATCTGTGCACCATCACCAATCTCCAGATGGCCGGCAATGCCAACTTGGCCACCAAGCGCTACAAAATTACCGATTTTAGTACTCCCAGCAATACCAGTCTGGGCAACAATGATACTACCGCGACCGATTTCTACGTTATGAGCGATCTGCACCAAATTATCAATCCAACAACCGGGCCCAATCACCGTGTCCTGCAACGATCCACGATCAATAGTGGTATTGGCACCGATATCGCAGTCGTCGCCAATGATGACACGCCCTACCTGTGGTACCTTCTGATGCCCGCGTGGATTCGGTGCAAAACCAAAGCCGTCCTGCCCAATCCGGACACCGGGATGTAAAGTAACCCGCTCGCCAATCAGGCAATGGCTAAGTGTAACATTGGGGCCAATAATTGTATTGGCGCCGATTTCAACATGGGCACCAATCACACTACTCGGGCCGACAACAACATTTGCTGCCAATTTCACGCCATCTTCAATCACCACATTCGCGGCAATCTCGCAACTGATGTCAATACCTGCTTTGTCGCTAACAGCAGCTGAAGACGCAATGCCTGCTTGTGGCATCGGGCGTGGGTAAAATGCTTGCGCTATCAAGGCGAAGGCATGATAGGGCTGCTCACTTAGTAGAAGTGGCAGGCTTTCCGGTGCCCGTTCCTGGAAGCGGGGGCTGACTATACAGGCAGCCGCTTTGGTTTCGGCAAACTGGGCCAAATAGGCCGTGTTATCAAGAAAACCGAGTTGCCCTTCAATTGCCACGTCCAATGGTGCGATATCGCTGATTTCAACGTCACGATAGCGGTCATCCGAGAGCGTTACAGCCCCAAAATCGGCCAGTTCCGCCAGAGTGAATGGTCCCATTCGGTGATGAAATCGCCGATCCGTCATTTGATACTCGCCGGATCCTTAACTTTGATATCAGGCAATGTTTTGTTCAGTCGTTCGATTGTCTTATCAGTGATATCGATTGCAGTTGCGTAAAAAACTAGCTCCTTGCGGTCTATTACCAAATTGGTGCCCAATTCGACAGACTGTTTGCTTACAGTAATAATCAATTCTTTATTCAATTGGTACATCGCCTTGCGCAACGATGCATTCAGTCGCGCAGTTCGCTGCTGTACGGTCCGGGTCAATGCTTCCCGTTTTTTCAGGAACTTCTGTGATTCATTCGCGAACGTTTCTTTACTCATAATGCTTTTTTGTTGCAGCAAACGGTTTTGTTGATCGCGTAGAATTTTTTCTTCGGCCGCGGTAGCATTGCGAAATTGCTCACGATAAGCATTAATTTGATTTTCGATAGATTTGGCTGGTTGGGACTCCCGCAGTACTTTCGCCGAATCCAACACGGCGATGGCCGCCGGAGGCAGATTTTTGGATTGGCCGATAACTGGATAACAAACAATCAGCGTAAGCAAAATAATGCGGGTACATAGAATTGATCGGGTCATGGCTATCCCTTAGAATCTTGTACCAAAGCTAAATCGGAATATTTCAGTTTCGTCATGATCTTCTTTCAAAAAAGCTTCCGCGACATCAATTCGGATCGGCCCTAGTGGTGACGTCCAGGTTACCCCAAAACCTGCACTTGCCCGCATACTGCCAGCGTCCGCCAAATTAGGCCCGCTCACGTCGATTTCCGTCAAACTACCGAACTCTGTGAAGACGCGTCCGACCATGCCTAGTTCGTCAGCAAAGCCCAAGGGAAAACTAACTTCCGCGGTGCCTACATAGAATAGATTACCACCGAGCGAGTCATTCGTATTTAGGTCTCGCGGTCCAATACCGCGAGTATCGAAACCTCGAAAACTGTCGCCACCGACAAAGAAACGATCGGTGATCCGAACATCGTCGTTAATGCCTAAGATATAACCGCTACGCAACGCCAGATTACCCACCCAGCCTTTTGCAAGAGGGTAAAAATACGAAGCCGTCGCAGTGGTACGCGCATATGTCACATCACCACCAAAACCGGCAAAACCTTGTCCAAATCTCAACAGCAGACCTTCAGTCGTCAAAAATGTCCGGTCCCGCGTATCGTAACGTAAATCATAGGCAATTTCAGAGGTAATAAACGATCCCTCTTCTTGACGAATAAATTCCGACGTATCGTCCGATACACCTGTAATTTCGCTATCACTCAGCGTATATGATACGTTCTGTCGAATATTATCGGTCACGGGAAAACCGGCTCGCAAGGTAAATCCGACAATATCCTCGTCATAGGAACTTTGGTCCTGTAAGTCTCGTTCGATGAGAAAAATATCGAAGCCAGCGGCGATGTCTCGGTCCAGGAAATATGGTTCGGTAAATGCAATATCAAATTGTTGACGAATATCTGACAGCGCAAAGGAGACTTTCACATCCTGTCCGCGGCCAAGAAAATTCCGTTCCCGGATACTGATATCAGCGGTCACCGATTCCGTCGTCGATACGCCAACACCGAAACTGATTTCACCGGTAGACTGTTCCGATACTTCAAGGTCGACGATCACTTGATCGGCCCGGCTGCCACGCCGACGGTTCATTTTTACGTTCTCGAAAAATCCAAGCCGCTGAATACGTTTTCTCGAGTCCCTTAATTTTGCGGTATTAAATGCATCCCCCTCGGCCAAGCGAAATTGCCGGCGGATCACTTCGTCTAACGTCCTGACATTACCGGAGATATTTATTCGCTCGATATAGGCACGTCGACCCTCGCCGATTTCAAAGGTAATATCGACGGTCAGGGTTTCGCTATTCTGCGCTGGACGGGGTTGCACTTCGACGAAGGCAAAACCTTCGGAGCCTATGGCATCGGTAAGACTACCGATTGTATCGTCGACCGCTTCGGCATCATAGATCTCACCCTCGACAGTGGTGATATCGACTTCTAAAGTTTCCAAGTCTAGTTTTGGCAAGCGGCTCACAGTTTCGATTTTGCCAAATTTGTACTGCTGACCTTCCTCGATCGTGAAGGTGATGAAAAACTCCTGCTGGTCTTCGGATAATTCAGCAACCGCCGATACGATCCGAAAATCGACATACCCATTGACCAAATAGAAACGCCGCAACAGCTCTTTATCTCGGTTAAGGCGATCTGGATCATAAGTTGTATCGCCACTAAGAAATCGATACCACGTCGCTTCTTTGGTCAAAATTTCGTCGCGCAAATCGCCATCATCGAATATCTTGTTGCCGACAAAATCGATCCGCCGCACTTCGGTCAATGGTCCTTCATTTACCTCGAACACCAGATCAACCCGGTTTTGGTCAAGGGCAATGATTTTTGGTTCAATCGACGCTGCAAAACGACCGCTGCGGCGATAAACCTGTAACAACCGCTGGACGTCGCTTTGCACACGCGAGCGGGTATAAACCAAGCGCGGACGCAAGCTGACTTCAGCCTGCAAAATGGCATCCTCAATCCGCTGATTCCCTTCAAAGGCAATCCGGTTGATAATCGGATTTTCAACCACGCTCACGACAATTGCATCGCCTTCGCGACGAATTGCAACATCAGCAAACAAACCGGTACGAAAAAGTGTTTTCAAAGATCGATCGGCGGCTGAACCGGAATAGGGATCGCCGATTTGCAGCAACATATAAGAACGGATGGTTTCCGCCTCAATGCGTTGATTACCTTCGATTAGGATTTCTTGAATTGTGCCGCTACTTTGCCCCGACGCATTCAAGGCGAAACCGAATAGGAACAAAAAGGCCAGGCCGGCGCTGAGATTTTTCAAAAACTTCAAAGACAAAACCAACGGACGTCTCCCCGCATCGCGGTTACTCTGCAGACTGTTTATGAAAACAGACCAGCAATCATTTCAACTACACGCAAATTAACCAAATCGTTCCATGTTACAAAGACCATTAATGACAAAACCATCAAAAATCCGAAACGCAGCGCATATTCCTGCATCTTGTCCGTCAATGGTTTGCCACGAATTGCTTCGAAAAAATAAAACAATAAATGCCCGCCATCCAGAACTGGAACCGGTAACAGATTGATAAAGCCTAGATTTAAGGACAGCATTGCCGACATGTAAATAAGTGTTTCGATGCCGCTTTTGGCCGCTTGACCGGAATATTGGGCGATCCTGATCGGCCCACCTAATTCTTCCGTACCGCGTTTTCCACCGATTATTTGTGCTAAATATTCGAATGTTCGGTCCAGCATCAAGCCTGATTCGCGGACCGCCGCAACCACCGCGTCGACCGGCCCCAACTTGACCCGTGGTGGATTCGCAAGGCGAATACCAAGTAACCAGACATCATGATATTTCCCATCCGACAACATCCGTCGTTGCAGTTTGGGAGTCATTTTAGTTTGCAAACGCTCGCCTGCTCGCTCATACCCGATGTTCATAGACTTGCCGGCACTGGTAAAAACAGCATCGCGGAGTTGATCGAAGCTCTCTATTATTGTTTTGTCGACAGCAACAATCTTATCGCCCGGTAATAATCCTGCTTCCGCTGCAGCCGAACCTTCCATCGTCTGACCGACGATAGCGGGAACGAAAGCTTGTATACCCATGACGCCAACTTTCGCGGTGGTACCGTCATCGGAAACAAAGTCAAACGATCTGGGGACCGCAACGATTTCTAATTCGCGACCATCGCGTGCCAGCACGAAAGTCAGCGGCAGCTCCGGACTCATCAGAATTTCCTGCACCGCTTCCTGAAAACTTAGAATACCGCGATCATTAATCGTCAAAATGCGGTCGCCACGTTGGAAGCCGGCTTCAGCAGCGACGCTATCTTGGACCATAGCCCCTATGACAGGTGGCGTAACGCGTTGACCGGAGACCACAAACAAAGCCGCCATAACAACGACCGTATAAATAAAATTAGCCGCCGGTCCCGCAAATGCGATGGCTGCCCGTTGCCCGACGCGTTTGTTGTGGAACGCCTTGCCAGCTTGGCCGCCTGACAATTTCTGCAAGCTATCGTGATCCGGAGAACTCGTCGGATCCATATCACCCAGGAACTTGACGTAGCCGCCAAGAGGTATCCAGGCGATCTTCCATCGCGTTTCCAGCTTGTCGGTCCAGCCGAATATCTCCGGGCCAAACCCGATCGAGAAAACTTCAACTTTGACGCCGTTCCAGCGCGCCACTAAGTAGTGCCCCATCTCATGGACGAAGACGAGAACCGTCAACATGACCAGAAACGGCACCAAATAAAATTGCACGAATCCAACAATGGCTTCCATAGCCGCTACCCTAACTCACTTTTTCGCCCGCGACCGCGCGGGCCTCGGCATCAATTGCACCGATAGCACTCAAATTCTCAATTTTTCCGCCGACCAGTTTTTGCATCGTCTGCTCAACGATTTTCGCGATATCCAGGAACGCAATGTTACCACTCAAAAAAGCTGCGACAGCAACTTCATTCGCCGCATTCATAACGGTCGGCAGGTTATCGCCTTGTTCAAGTGCTTCGCGCGCCAATCGCAAAGCCGGGAAACGTACCGAATCCGGTTCCGAAAATGTTAGAGCGGCTATTTTCGCCAGATCTAATTGTGGCGCCCGTGTCGGTATTCGTTCGGGCCAGCCGAGCGTGTAAGCAATGGGTGTCCGCATATCCGGCGCCCCCAATTGCGCCAAGGTCGAACCGTCGTGGTAAGCAACAAGACTGTGGATCACCGACTGAGGATGGATTAACACATCGATTTGATCGCTCTCGATCGGGAAGAGATGATGAGCCTCGATGATCTCTAGTCCCTTGTTCATCATGGTTGCACTATCGACAGAGATTTTTGCCCCCATTTCCCAGTTTGGATGGGCCACTGCTTCTGCTGGGGTCACCTGTGCCATTGCCGCCAATTCAAAATTCAGAAAAGGACCCCCGGACGCCGTCAGGATTATTTTCTCAATACTTTCCGGACGTTCGAAATCAAAAACTTGGAAAATTGCATTATGTTCGGAATCGACGGGCAACAAGGTCGCGCCGTGGGTGCGTACTTCCTGTAGCATGATATCGCCGGCGCAGACTAAGCATTCTTTGTTAGCCAGCGCAATCACCGCGCCCTGGCGAATAGCGGCCAATGTCGGCGCCAAGCCGGCAGCGCCAACAATGCCGGACATCACCCAATCAACAGGTCGCGTCGCCGCTTCAACAATTGCTTGCTCGCCGGCGGCGGCTTCGATAGAGCTGTCAGCCAACAGCTCACAAAGTTCGTGATATTTTTCGGCCTCCCCGATCACCGCTAGGTCGGCGTTTGTGGCCTGTGCCTGTTCCGCCAATAACTCAACGTTATTATAGGCAGTGAGTGCAACAACTTCGTAGGCCGAGAGGTTATCCGACAATATGTCCAAGGTGTTGCAACCGACCGAACCGGTGGAGCCAAGAATAGTGACCCGACGCGGCGCACTGGCTGAATTTCCTTTTGGGATGACGCGGCTTAATGCCATGGCAGGATACTCCCTCCCCGCATATAGGCGATTACGACGGTCAGCACGATGGCAAATAGTAGGCCGTCAACACGGTCAAATACACCGCCATGACCTGGAATGCTACGGCCACTGTCTTTGACCCCAAAATGCCGCTTGAATGCTGATTCTGCCAAATCACCGACCTGCGAGAAAGCGGCGATTACTGCGCTAACGCCGGCGAGAACTAAGGGGTCAGCCAGCGCTGTCCATGCTGCCATCACGGCACCGACAATTGCTGCAGCTAGAATACCCCCTATCAGACCGGCCCAGGTTTTTTTAGGGCTGACTGACGGCAACAATTTCGGTCCGCCAATGGCGCGACCGGCGAAGTATGCGCAGGAATCGCAAGCCCATACCACCACCATCAACCACAGTACCGTCAGCACGCCCACGACCTCACTGTGACTAAGCACCAGTAACCCGACGCAGGGAAAACCAATCCACAACGTCCCCGTAATAGGCCAAGTCCCCCGGATCGCCCGTACATCAGCAGAGGCGATGTAGGCACCAACCGCGGCGCACAAAACAATCAACAAAGCCGCGAGATGATAACCAAGCTGAGTTATGATGATCGCCAGGACGAGCCCTCCACCCTGCACCCATGCAATCTGTCCATGACCAGTTCCGCCAGTGATTTGATCCCATTCACGCACCATCAATACGGCACCGAGCAAGATCAACGCCGTCAACCACCAACCCCCAGCAACGACCAGCAAAACGGCGACCGGCAGCATCACGGAGGCAGAGATAATCCGCACCAACAAAGTATTTTGCGGCGATTTGCTCACCGATACCTCAGCTGACTGCGCCATAGCGCCGCTCCCGCTGATTAAACGTGGCGATGGCTTCTTCCAAACAGGCTTTGTCGAAATCCGGCCAAAGTTGATTGACGAACATGAACTCGGAATAGGCAGCCTGCCACAATAAAAAATTGCTCAGTCGCTGTTCGCCGCTCGTGCGAATGATCAAGTCAGGATCGGGATAGGCTTGCGTTTCCAGATAGCGAGTAAATTGATCTTCGCCAATGTCGGTATCGTCTACTTGACCGGCGGCGATATCTTGGGCCATCAATCGCGCCGCCCGCAATATTTCGCCGCGACCGCCATAATTGAGAGCAATTATCAATGTCAGTCCGGTATTGCTGTTGGTCTTGGCTTCCGCTTCTTCGATCATCCCGACTATATCATCAGGCAAAGTCTCACGCTCGCCGATAAACCGTACCCGGACATTGGCTTTATCAAGACCTTTCAATTCGACCCGAAAATAGTGCCGGAACAGACCCATCAAATCTTCGACTTCCGAGCGTGGCCGTTTCCAGTTTTCCGACGAGAACGCAAATAGGGTCAGATATGACACGCCCAATTCGTGGCACGCTTCAACGATCCGACGCACCGCATCTGCACCGCGTTTATGCCCGACACCGCGCGGCAGGCCACGTGCCTTTGCCCAGCGTCCATTGCCATCCATAATGATGGCAATATGCCGCGGGGGATCAAGAATTTCTGTTTCCGGTGACGGGTTGGCCACGTACTAAACCTGCATAATATCTGCTTCTTTACTCGAAAGCAGTTCATCGATCCGGGCGATCTCTTTGTCAGTCAACTCCTGGACCTCATCGCTCCAAAGATGGTGCTCGTCTTCACCCATATCACCGTCTTTTTCCAATTTTTCCAGCTTTTTCATGCCATCGTGGCGCACGTGACGGACGGCAATTCTTGCTTGCTCGGCATATTTGCCAGCAATCTTGGCCATTTCATGACGGCGCTCCTCAGTCAGCTCCGGCAGTGGAACCCGCACCAATTGCCCATCGGTTGCCGGATTAAGACCCAATCCTGAAGTTCGTATAGCTTTTTCAACGGCTTGCACCAAGCCCTTGTCCCATACCTGCACGGTCAGCATCCGGGCTTCTGGTGTACTCACCGTACCGACTTGGTTCATCGGCATTTCCGAGCCATATGCTTCCACCGTCAGCGGCTCCAGTAACGACGTCGACGCGCGCCCGGAACGAAGTCCGGCAAATTCAGACAGCAGAACGCTGACAGCTCCATCCATACGCCTTCTTAAATCGTCAATGTCAGGTTCTTCCGCCATAGTTATTTCCCTTCATCGATAATCGTACAAAGACCGGTTCCGGTGACGACATCACGGAACCCGTTGTGATTGTGAATGGAAAAGATCAAAATTGGAATATCATTCTCCCGCGCTAGAGATATCGCGGAAGCGTCCATCACCTTAAGATCTTGACTTAAAACGTCATGAAAGCTCAATCTTTCGTATCTTTTGGCAGTTGGATCGTGTTTAGGGTCGGCGGAGTATACACCGTCTACTTGCGTCCCTTTCAGGAGCGCCTCGCAATTCATTTCCGCTGCCCGCAAGGCGGCTGTGGTATCGGTGGTAAAAAACGGATTGCCGGTACCGGCCGCGAAGATAACCACGCGTCCACGCTCCATATGGCGGATCGCCCGGCGTCTGATATAGGGCTCGCAAACTGTGCTCATGGGAATAGCGGAGAGAACACGAGTATCCAGTCCGGTCGCTTCCAGTGCGTTCTGCACGCCCAAAGCATTAATTACCGTCGCCAGCATTCCCATGTAATCGGCGTTAGCACGATCCATGCCGAGTGTCGCGCCAGAGACGCCCCTGAATATATTGCCGCCGCCGATGACCAGGCAAACTTCAACCCCCAGATCGGCCACTTCTTTCACTTCTTCTGCGATTCGTTTCGCGGTATCGAAGTCGATACCATATTCCCCGTCCCCCATCAGGGCTTCGCCGGAAATCTTGAGCAAAACGCGGCGATATTTTAGTGGCTTGCTTTCCCCGCTATCGGCCTCAATCTCGAGCTTTTTTATCTCTGCCATATATCGATCCAATTGATGTTAAGCGGGAGCAAGCGCAGCCTAAACCGGATACAAAACTGGCGCCCATTTGATCGGACGCCAGTCTACACGATCAAGCCGTTGAACCAAACGTTCATCGGCCATATTTCGTTGTTCGCTCGAAAAATCAACTGGCGACTTGGGCTGCGACTTCGGCGGCAAAATCGCTTTCTTCCTTTTCGATTCCTTCACCCAGAGCAAATCGGGCAAACGCCGTCACTTTCACAGGTGCACCGACGTCTTCTGCAGCTGCTTCCAAAACTTTGGTGACCCGAAGATCACTATCCATGACCCAGACCTGTTCGCTCAAAACGACTTCTTCATGATATTTACGCATCCGCCCATCGACCATCTTTTCAATGATGTTTTCAGGCTTGCCAGATTCGCGGGCCTGTTCGGTCAAAACTGCCCTTTCGCGGGCGACCAAATCCTGGTCCAGATCGTCGGTGCTGATTGACTGAGGATTGGAAGCTGCAATATGCATCGCAAATTGTTTCGCCAGTTCCGCCAACTTGCCTTGATCACCAGCAGATTCGAGACCGATGATAACCCCAATACGCCCCAAATTTGTAGCCGTTTGGCCATGAACGTAAGAGCCGATGACGCCTTCGCTAACGCTGATTTGTTTGGTGCGACGCAATGACATGTTCTCGCCAATAGTCGCAATCATTTGAGTCAGCTCTTCAGCAACCGAATGATCCGTCTCTGGATAGTTTACTTGAGCCAAACTGTCGATGTCGCCGCCATGCTCAAGCGACAAGCGGGCCAACGTCGAAACAAAACGTTGAAATTGTTCATTGCGACCAACGAAATCAGTTTCAGCGTTAACTTCAACTACCGCGCCCTTTACGCCTTCGGTCGCAACGCCGACTAAACCTTCAGCGGCCACGCGGCCAGCTTTCTTTGCCGCCGCAGCCAATCCTTTGGTCCGCAGCCAGTCAATCGAAACTTCAATGTCACCATCATTTTCGACCAACGCCTTTTTGCAGTCCATCATGCCGGCGCCGGTCTTTTCGCGCAGTTCCTTCACTTGCGCCGCAGTAATCTGCATCATTGCTCTCTTCCTTCTCTCTAACGAGACTTATTTAGTTTCTTTGTCCGCCACCGAGGCGTCATCTGCAACCTCCTCGGTTGCAGAGGCCGTTTCGGATGCCGGAGCTTCTTCCACGGCTAGTGCCGCCGCTTCTGCTTCAGGTGCGGCTTCTGTTTCTGATGCGGTTTCCGCTTCAGGTGCGGCTTCTGCTTCAGGTGTGGCTTCTGCTTCAGGTGTGGCTTCTGTTTCTGATGCGGTTTCCGCTTCAGGTGCGGCTTCTGCTTCAGGTGTGGCTTCTGCTTCAGGTGTGGCTTCTGCTTCAGGTGCGGCTTCCGCTTCTGGGGCAACGTCAGCGGCAACTTCTACCGCAACTTCCGCCGCTGCTGGAATTTCTTCCACCATAGCCTCTTCCTGAGCACCCAGGTCAACACCCGTCTCGGCCTGCTCACGACGCAGGCCCGAAATTACCGCCCGTGAAGCCAAATCAAGATAAAGATTGATCGCTCGACCGGCATCATCGTTGCCAGGCACCGGATAGTCGACAACATCCGGGTTCGAATTGGTGTCGCATATACCGATCACCGGGATGCCCAATTTTTTGGCTTCCTTAATCGCGATATCTTCACGCACCGTATCAATGACGAACAGGATATCCGGCAAGCCACCCATATCCTTAATGCCGCCAAGAGCACGTTCCAATTTATCGCGCTCACGGGTCAGGTTCAGATTTTCCTTTTTGGTCAATCCGGTGGTGTCTTCCACCAATTGCTCCTCCAAAGTCCTGAGGCGTTTGATCGAATTGGAAATAGTTTTCCAATTCGTCAGCATGCCGCCCAACCAACGGTGGTTCACATAATATTGGCCACAAAAGCTGGCCTTTTCTTTGATTGGATCGGAAGCCTGCCGCTTGGTGCCGACAAACAGCACTCGGCCGCCGCCAGCAACGACGTCGCGGATTGCGACCAAGGCCCGGCTGAGCATCGGTGCGCCTTCGCGCAAATCCATGATATGTATCTGATTGCGGGCGCCATAAATAAACGGCGCCATTTTCGGATTCCAGCGATGGGTTTGGTGGCCAAAGTGAACGCCAGCTTCCAACAGCTGACGCATGGTGAACGTAGGGACGTCACTTGTCGTCATTTTTACTTCTCCGGTTAGACCGCCGCGGACCGCATATCTCGACATCGAGACACCGGAGCGATGACTGGGGCTTTTTATCCAGTCGCCGCAAAGTCCACGTGTGGATTTAGAATGAGGCTAAATAGTTCGGATTTCGGTTATATGCAAGCCAAAAATGCTACAATATTCCTCTATTTTTCAGGTATCTACGCAAATTTTCCGGACCGGTGAATAGGTGCGCCTGCATACCGACCGCCAACGCACCCTCGACATTGGCCGGACTGTCATCGATAAAAAGACAGTTTGCTGCTTCAAGATCGTATCGCGTCAGCAAAGTCTGATAGATTTCGGCTGCCGGCTTTATCACTTTTTCTTCGCCGGAAATAACCACCCCGTCGAAGGAAGTGAGGAATGGAAAATGTTCACGGCATAGATAAAACTTTTCATGTGGGAAGTTGGTAATGGCGTAGAGCGCCTGGCCGCTAGATTTCAACTCTTCCAACAGGACCCGGCTGCCATCGATAGCGCCGCTGATCATTTCCCGCCAGCGGCTGTCAGCAGCGAGGATTTGATCCCGATATTTCGGATGCAACGCAGCCAGTTCCCCTACCGCCTCAGCAAAGGGTTGACCATGATCCAGGGTATCTATCCACCAGCGCCGGCTCAGCACATGTTCCAGGAAATACGCCATTTCCGCGTCGTCGTCGAACATCTTGCGGTAAAGATAGGCAGCGTCGAAATCTAACAAAACACCGCCGACGTCAAAAACCGGAATTAACTCACTCATAAATCATGCACATCGACGACACCGGGAACCGCTTTGATCGCCCCGCGCGATGCCGGATTGATTGCATAACTGCCAGGTAGTTGCATTTCCACTTCGCAATGCTGTTCCTCTAAATTCAGCATCAACAATATTTTCGCCCGCCCCTTCGGCAGATCACTAAGTCGCGTGCGGATGGATGACAGCGCTTGTTCATTACGCAAGAAAACCCGGATGCCGCCACCTGCCCGTAGGCTCATGCTTTCGATGTCTTCCAGACTGTTGATTGTCAGGCGCGGTTGGTCGTCGCGCAGCTCCGCCGCGACAGACATGATGACAGATCTTCCAGGTTCCAACAGCTGTCGCGAAGCGTTCAGGGTTTCTTCAAAACAGGTAACTTCAAACATTCCAGTTGCATCAGACAATTGCACAAAAGCGAAAGCTTTGCCGCGTTGTGATTTCCGTTCCTTCTTATTCAGAATAGTTCCGGCCATGCGGAAACTGCTGCCGCCCTTCGAAAGAGCATCCAAAACTTCTGAATAGGTCTTTACTTTCTGTTTTTCACACGCATTGGCATAGGCATCGAGGGGGTGGGCGGAAAGATAAAAGCCGATGGCGTCAAATTCATTGCTCAGGCGATCGGTTACCGTCCAATCATCGATCAGCGGCAGCGGCGGGGTCGGTTCCGGCTCCCCACCCGCATCGCCAAAGAGGCTGGTCTGATCGCTTTCCTTTTCCTCCGTCGTCGTCTGAGCGTAGCGCATGATCAATTCCGCCGCCTGGACCAGCTGCGCCCGGTTATTGACAAGATCATCGAAGGCCCCGGCGCGGGCAAGATTTTCAATCTGCCGTTTATTCAGCTGACGTGGATCGACGCGGTTGGCGAAGTCCCAAATATCCTTAAAGGGTCCATTTTTCTGCCGCTCCTCCACGACGCCGCGCATGGCGTCACGACCGACATTTTTCACCGCCGCCAGGGCATAGCGGATCGCCAAGCCGTCACTTTTGGTTTCCTCGACGGCAAATTCCACTTCAGAGTCGTTGATACTCGGACCAAGCAATTTGATACCCATACGCTGCAATTCTTGGCGGAAGACATTGAGTTTGTCTGTATTCCCTAAATCCAAACACATCGACGCAGCCATAAATTCAACCGGGTGATTGGATTTCAAATACGCGGTTTGATAAGCCACTAGTGCATAAGCGGCGGCATGGCTTTTGTTGAAGCCATAACCGGCGAACTTCGCCACTAGGTCAAAGATGTAGCTTGCCTGATCCGGATTGACGTTATTTTTCTTCGCCCCGGTCATGAACACTTCTCGTTGCGCGTCCATTTCGGATTTGATTTTTTTGCCCATTGCACGACGCAATAAATCAGCATCACCCAAGGTATAACCTGCCAGGATCTGCGGGATCTGCATCACTTGTTCCTGATAGACGATTACGCCATAGGTTTCGCGTAAGATGCTTTCCAACATCGGATGCAGGTAATCAGCGTCTTCCTTACCGTGTTTGACATTAATAAAACGAGGAATATTATCCATCGGCCCTGGTCGATAAAGCGCTACAATCGCGATAATGTCTTCGAAAGCGTCGGGCCGCATTTTTCTCAACATGTCGCGCATGCCGGAACTTTCCAATTGGAATATTCCGACTGTGTTGCCGCTGGAAATGAGATCGTAGGTACCGTGATCCGTTAGCGGCAAGCGATCGATGTCAATTTCGATTTTCCGTTGTTTCAAGAACTCGACCGCACGATCCAGCACCGTTAGCGTTTTGAGGCCAAGAAAATCAAATTTCACCAGCCCCGCCGGTTCCACCCATTTCATATTAAACTGGGTGACCGGCATATCTGAGCGCATATCACGATAAAGCGGCACCAATTGATCGAGCGGCCGGTCGCCGATCACCACACCGGCGGCGTGGGTCGAGGCATGGCGGTAGAGCCCTTCTAATCTGAGCGCTATATCCAGCAATTTGTCGACCCCGGGCTCCCGCTCCTTCGCATCTTTCAGGCGCGGTTCGATCCTGACCGCTTCAGCCAAGGTTGTCGGATTGGCGGGGTTATTTGGTACCATCTTACAAAGACGATCGACCAAACCATAGGGTAACTGCAGGACCCGACCGACATCACGCAAGACGGCACGGGCCTGCAACTTCCCGAAGGTAATGATCTGTGCCACTTGATCGTAACCGTACTTTTCCTGCACGTAGTGGATCACCTGATCGCGTTTTTCCTGACAGAAGTCGATATCGAAATCCGGCATCGACACCCGTTCCGGATTAAGGAAACGTTCGAACAGCAAACCGAAACGTAAAGGATCCATATCGGTGATTTTCAAGGCCCATGCAACGGCCGAGCCGGCGCCGGAACCGCGCCCCGGTCCCACTGGTATACCCTGGCGCTTGGCCCATTGGATAAAATCGGCAACGATGAGGAAATAACCGGGAAAACCCATATCCTCGATCACCTTCAACTCATAGTTTAGGCGATCGACATAAGGTTTTGCGGCGGCTTCTTTTTCTTTCTCGTTCATGTCGTCGCTGACAACAGTAGCGCTTAATCGATCCTGCAGCCCCTCTTCGGACATCCGGCGCATTTCCGCTGCTTCATCCGCTGGGTCAGAGGTAAAATTCGGTAGGATCGGTGCGTGGGTGCGAACCCGGTAAGCACAACGTTGTGCGACGACCAAAGTATTATCAATTGCTTCCGGCAGGTCTGCAAATAGCGCCTTCATCTCTGCCGCGGACTTGAAATAATGTTCCGGGGTCAATTTACGCCGATCCTCCTCAGCCACGGCTTTACCCGCTGCAATACAGATCAACGCATCATGAGCTTCATGCATATCGCGGGTCGGAAAATAGACTTCGTTGGTTGCCACTAATGGAATATCAAATTCATATGCCAGATTGATCAAATCGCTTTCGATCCCCGCTTCTTCGGGTAAGTTGTGCCGCTGAATTTCAAGATAAAGGCGATTTGGGAAAATTTCCCGTAATTGACGTGCCAGCGCTGCTGCCGCATCCTGCTGGCCATGCAGCAGTTGTTGCCCCAACGGACCGGCTAAACCACCAGTTAGACACAGCAATCCTTCGCTAAGTTCCGCAAGCACGTCAATCACCACATGTGGATCCGTACCGGCATCGGAATCCAAAAACGATTTTGAAACGAGTTTGATGAGATTGCGGTAGCCCGTCTCATTTTGGACAAGTAACACCAGCCGGTTGATGTTGTCCCCATGGCGGCGTTTTTCCTCGGCCGCCGGTTCAAGAACGGCCAATGCGCATCCGATAATCGGTTGGATACCATCGCCAGCTAGAACTTCGGAAAACTCCAGGGCGCCGAACATATTTCCACTATCGGTGATCGCCAGTGCCGGCATCTTCTCTTTAACGCTGAGTTTAGCCAGGTCCTTGACGTGGATGGCACCTTCCGACAGGGAAAAAGCGCTTTTTACATTCAGATGGACAAATTCGGCGTGGGGCATGAGCAATATCCGAGAATCAAGAATCGTCAGTTATGATTCCACTGCCGCGCCCACTTGTCGATATCAGGCTGTGAAAATTATCCCGTGTTCCAGCCGTAGAATACGGTCCATGCGCTTTGCCAAAGCTAGATTGTGCGTCGCGACCAAAGCCGCCAAGTTTTTTTCGCGGCTGAGGGCCAGTAGTTCCTTGAAGACCACATCAGCGGTATCTTCATCCAAATTTCCTGTTGGTTCATCCGCCAATAACAAAATCGGCTCGTTTGCCATCGCCCGGGCGATCGCAACGCGTTGCTGTTCGCCGCCGGATAATTTTGCCGGTAGATGATCCAAACGTTCCGCTAGCCCCATAGAGGTTAACAGATCACGGGCACGACTGCGCGCTTTCCCACTTGCAATGCCGGCTATCCGTTGCGGCAGCACAACGTTTTCTAGCGCATCAAACTCCGGCAACAGATGATGAAACTGATAGACAAAGCCAATTTCATGACGACGCAAACGTGTCCGTTCGCGATCTGACTGGGTATTACAGCTTTGTCCGGCTATCAACACATCACCGCCATCGGCGCGTTCCAACAAACCCGCCGTGTGCAGCAATGTCGACTTCCCAGATCCGGACGGTCCAACCAAGGCAACAACTTCTCCCGGAGCGATCTCTAGATCGGCCCCGCGCAGAACATGTAGCTCAGTATCAGCTTGGCAATAACTGCGCTCTACGCCTTTGAACTCCAGCACCAGATTATTCATAACGCAATGCCTCGACCGGATCTAAGCGCGCCGCCCGCCAACTTGGATATAGCGTTGCCAGAAAAGACAAAATAAGTGCCATAGCGACAACGGCAATGACTTCGCTTGTATCGACTTCCGCCGGAATTCGGGACAGAAAGCGGATTTCTTCAGACCACAATTTGGTGCCGGTTAGGGATTCGAGCCACAGACGAATACTGTCGATATTGAGACAGAACAGCAAACCCAAAACAAATCCGATACTGGTGCCAATAAGACCGATGGCAGAGCCGGAAATAATGAATATCCGCATAATCGACCCGCGCGTCGCCCCCATAGTGCGCAGGATCGCAATCGCCTTTCCCTTGTCCTTCACCAACATAATCAGACTGGAAATGATGTTGAAAGCAGCGACGACGATAATGAGCGTCAGGATCAGAAACATTACATTGCGTTCGACCTGTAAGGCGGTAAAAAAATGAGAATTGCGTTGCTGCCAATCGATCACCCGGTAAGCTTTCAATTCCCGATGCACGGCCAGCCGGATCGTGCTGGCTTCATCCACGTCCGCAACAAAAGCCTCGATCGCACTGACTTGTTGCTTCAGGCGAAAATAGATTTGCGCATCAGGCAGCGGCATGAAAATAAAACTGGAATCATATTCGTACATGCCGATTTTGAAGATCCCGGCAATTCGATAGGATTTTGTCCTGGGCACACTGCCAAATGGCGTTGCGGTCCCTTGCGGCGATACCAATACCAACTTGTCGCCCAATCTTAAGCCCAGAGTATTGGCCATATGGGTACCAACAAAGATACCGCCGCCAGCTTTGAAATCGGTAACCTGACCGGCCAACAAGGCGTTAGTTAAAATTTCTTTTTTGGCAAAATCAGCGACACTGAGGCCGCGCACTATAGCGCCAAGGGCCCGTCCTTTCGCCGTAGCCATGACCTGGCGCTCGATCATCGGCGTCACTTGGACGATACCGTCTTGCGCTGCAACACGATCGGCCAATTGCTCATAATCCTTAATCGGCGTGCCATAGGCCTGCACCACCACATGACCATTGAGGCCCAGAATACGGTCAAGCAGTTCAGTGCGGAAACCGTTCATTACCGACATCACAATAATCAGCGTTGCAACGCCCAAAGCGATACCGATCAACGAGAACCAAGCGATCACGGAGATGAAACCTTCACGGCGTCGCGCGCGCAGATATCGTGCCGCCATGGACCATTCGAAAGCGGAAAACATCAACTGTTATCGCAATTTCTCAACAACCGCAGCAAGCGCGATGTTTTGTTTTTCGCCAGTTCGGCGATTTTTCACTTCTACTTCTCCTGCGGCCAAACTTTTTGGACCGATGGTGACCTGCCAGGGTAAGCCGATCAAATCCATGGTCGCGAACTTCGCGCCCGCGCGTTCGTCCCGGTCGTCGTACAAAACCTCAATTCCCGCCGTTTGCATTTCACTGAATAGTTTATCGGCTGCCGCCACACATTCATCGTCCTTCGCGCGAATATTAATCAAACCGATCTTAAATGGCGCAACCGCATCCGGCCAGATGATGCCATCATCATCATGGGATGCCTCAATTATGGCCCCAACAAGGCGAGAAACCCCAATGCCATACGACCCCATCTCAACTGCCACTTCCTGACCATCCGGCCCGGTTACCGTCGCGCCCATGGGTTTGGAATATTTATTCCCAAAATAGAAAATGTGGCCGACTTCGATGCCCCGCGTAGAGATACGTTGATCTTCGGGTACGTCGCTCTCAAACTTCACTTGATCGTGTTTTTCGTCCGTCGCGGCGTAAAGTGAAGTCCAGTCTTTGACAATGGTTTCTAAATCACTTTCCTGATCGATATCCATGGCGGCGACGCTTTTTTCCAGATAACCGGCATGGCAAAATACTTCGCTTTCGCCGGTATCGGCCAGAATGATGAATTCGTGGCTGAGGTCACCGCCGATCGGTCCGGTATCCGCTTCCATCGGGATCGCTTTCAGACCCATCCGTTCATAGGTTTTCAAATAGGCGACAAACATCTTGTTATAAGCGCGTCGCGCGCCTTCGTAATCGAGGTCGAAAGAATAGGCATCCTTCATCAGAAATTCCCGCCCGCGCATGACCCCGAAACGCGGCCGCACTTCGTCGCGAAACTTCCACTGAATATGATAAAGGTTCTTCGGCAAATCTTTGTAACTACGCACCGTATTGCGAAAAATATCGGTGATCTGTTCTTCATTGGTCGGCCCATAGAGCATATCGCGGTCGCCGCGGTCGCTGATGCGCAGCATTTCTTTGCCGTAATCTTCGTAGCGTCCGCTTTCGCGCCATAAGTCGGCCGGCTGAATGGTCGGCATGAGGACTTCCTGCGCACCGGTATTGTTTTGCTCCTCCCGCACAATCTGCTCAATCTTCTTCAGCACGATGTGACCCAGCGGCAACCAAGAATAGATCCCGGCGGAAGACTGACGGATCATCCCGGCACGCAACATCAAGCGATGCGAAACGATTTGCGCTTCGCTAGGATTTTCTTTCAAGACAGGTAAATAAAACGCACTCATCCGCATGGTAATCGGCCCTTTTAAATCATTCACTCTTCGCTTTTAGGCAATGCTGCGGCAATTGGCAACGCGAGGCTTCGCTGAAACTACTTTTTCTGTTTTCGACAGAACCCGGCGAGGCGATCCTTCTCCGGGTCGTTCAACACTTGATCGTTGTAACTCACCTTCCCAGTTTTAATATCAACCGATATCGTTCCAGCTTTCCCTTCCAGTCGGATGGGACGAAAAACGCGGGTCGGAATCAATATTTCGAGTTCAATTTGTTCGGGTAGCACCAAACGATCGGTGCTTTCCAGATCCGCCGACCTGACCGGTTTACCTTTGACGTCGACGCCGGGTCGATAGGCAACATCGTCAGTCGGGATGTGGGTGCTGAGCCAGCGGCAATCTTTTTCAGCGATCCGGACCTGAACTTCTGCCGCCAATACGCACAGCGGCATTAGCAACACTAGGATTGCAAGCACAAAGGCCCGCATGGCTCAATTCTCCGTCAAATAGGCTCGTAAATCGAACACTTCAAATACCACTAGCAGATGGATCGAACCGACAATGACGCCGGAGATAATACTAGTCGCCAAGATTTTCCAACCCATCATATGTTTAACGGGTGCGCCGGTTTCTGTACCAGGCGTAACAACCTCACCAGCTTCACTGGCATTGCGGACACCAACTGGAAGCGTGGTGAACAACACCAACCACCAAACCACAAAGTATACCGCCATCCAGGTCGTCCATGCCATAGGCGCGTACCGCCCTCCAATCCTAATTCTGTTCCAATTCGACTAGTGTGCCGGAAAAATCTTTTGGATGCAGAAACAATACAGGCTTACCATGGGCACCGATTTTTGGCTCACCATCACCCAAAACACGCGCTCCCGATGACTTCAACTGATCGCGGGCATCAAGGATGTTTTCCACTTCATAACAAACGTGATGCATGCCGCCGGAAGGGTTAGAATCCAGGTATTTTTGAATGCTTGAGCCCTCGCCCAAAGGAAAAAGCAACTCGATCTTGGTATTGTCGAGTTCCACAAAAACGACGGTGACCCCGTGATCAGGCAGATCCGCCGGTTCGCTCACGTTGGCTCCTAAAGTATCCCGGTAAGTTGCCGCAGCCGCAGCCAAGTCCGGCACCGCGATAGCGACATGGTTCAATCTTCCGATCATCTACGATTATCTCCTGTGAATAAGGATGTTAGACCCGAATGACCCGAGCGTCGACCATCGGCCGCTTGCCGCTATGTTTCTTCAAACGCCGGGTCACGATCAAACGAGCCGCTTCTGACAACTGTTGATCATCGAGACGCGCCTTCTTCGATAGTTTATCCAACGCCTTGGTGATTGTACCGGCCAACTCTTCAGTCAGCTCGCCTTCGCTACCGGGCGCTTCCGCGACCCCACGAATGACCAGCGATGGATCGGCTAAAGTGAAACCGTCTTCATCGACAACAATGGTGACAACGGCGCCGCCATTATACATCAGTTTTTTTCGTTCTCTTAGCGCGTCGCCCCGTGCATCGACGATCACCTTACCATCGATCGCCAGGCGGCCGGATTGCACTTCACCGACGACTTCGGGCGTGCCGGGAGCAAGGCGCAAAACCTGACCGTTTTCAATGATTGGAACGTCGGGGACCTGCATTTCGCGCGCCAATTCCCCATGGGCCAGTAAATGCTGCGCTTCACCATGCACCGGCACGGCAATTTCAGGTCGGGTCAATTGATACATGTGGATCAATTCATCACGGCAGGGATGACCGGAAACATGAACCATGTGTTTGCCTTCGGAATGCACGTCGATGCCGTCAAGGCGCAATTGAGTTTGAATGCGACGGATCGATTGTTCATTCCCGGGAATTTCACGCGAAGAAAATATCACCGCATCACCTTGTGACAATGAAATGTGGGGATGATTTCCGCTGGCAATCCGGGCCATGGCACCGCGTGGTTCTCCCTGGCAACCGGTACAAATATAGAGCACTTTTTCCGGCGGCAGATAGCCGGCTTCGTCTTCGTCGAGGATGCGCGGCAAATCGGTCAAATAGCCCGCTTCCCGGGCGGCGCCGAATATCCGATGCAAGGATCGTCCGACCATCACCGGATGGCGGTCATTCTCTGTCGCCGCCACAATTGCCGATTCCATCCGCGCCACGTTCGACGCAAAACAGGTTATTGCGACCCGCTGCTCACATTCGCCGACCAGCTTGATTAGGTTCTTGCGCACTTCGCCTTCGGAACCCGACCAGCCATCTTCCAGCACGTTGGTGGAATCGCAGACCACCGCAAGAATGCCTTCGTCGCCAAGCTCGGCAAGGGTCTCTTCATCGCTTTTCGGTCCGACAAGCGGGTCAGGGTCCAGTTTCCAATCACCGGTATGCAGCACCGTTCCAACCGGCGTTCGGATCGACAAGGCCGCCATTTCGGGAATTGAATGGGTCAGTGAGATAAAGGACAAATCAAAAGCTCCCAGCGACAGAGTATTGGCAATATCGATTTCGATTAGTTCAACTTCCGTCAACAAATTATCTTCGATTAGTTTACGGCGCAGAACTGCCGCGGCGAATGGCGTGGCATAAACCGGACAACCCAACCGACGCCAAAGATAAGGAACCGCGCCCAAATGATCCTCATGGGCATGGGTAATCACCAGCGCCAGCAGGTCGTCTCGACGTTCTTCGATAAATGCTGGGTCGGGTGTTAATATATCGATCCCCGGTTGGCCGTCTTCAGCAAATGTAATGCCCAAATCGACCATTAGCCATTTCCCGCCATAACCGTACAGGTTCATATTCATGCCAATTTCGCCGGCACCGCCTAAAGGCAGGAACAACAATTCGTCAAGTTTCCAAGGGTCTTTGGCCATATAGTTTTCGATCACGCTTGATTACGTTGGTAAATTTCAAGCAATCCACGAATTGTAAGCTCTTGATCGACATGATCGATTGATTTCACAGCGTCACGGAACAGTGCGGCCAAACCGCCGGTCGCGATTACTTTCATTTCGCTATCAAGTTCTTCCTTGATGCGTGAAACTAACCCGTCGATCAGGCCGACAGTTCCCCAAAAAGCACCCGACTGCATCGCGCTGATGGTATCTTTGCCAATCACGCTTTGAGTACGACGGACATCAACGCGGGGCAATTTTGCTGTGAATGTATGCAAGGCTTCCAAGCTTAGATTGACACCCGGCGCTAAAATACCACCAATGAAATTGCCGTTTTTGTCGACGATATCAAAATTTGTCGCGGTGCCAAAATCAATAACCACCAAGGGGCCGCCGTAAATTGCATGTGCTGCGACGGTGTTGACTAGACGGTCGGCGCCAACATCCTGCGGCCGGTCAATCAGGATTTCGATGCCAAGCTCGGCACCTTCGCCAACAACAATCGGTTCACATTCGAAATACCGATGGCATAATAAACGAAAGTCGAACAGTGCTTGCGGCACCACTGTTGAAATGATCGCCGCGTCGATGTCTTTGAAGTTCAAATCCTGCAGGCCCATCAATTGCGATAACCAAACCGCATGTTCGTCGGCGGTTCTTGGCGCGCTGGTATGCGAGCGCCACTGCGCCACAACTTCACCCTCATTGAATACGGCGAACATGACGTTTGTATTGCCAGCCTCAATTGCCAGAAGCATGCTTAAAACCTTCTTGCCTTGTCACTAAAAAAACACCTCGCCACTGGTAACCAACCGAGTGTTACCATTGCGTTCCTCCAAGATCAAAGCACCGTTTTCGTCAATACCACGAAATATACCGGCATAAGTTCGGTTCGATAAACGCGCATTGATTAGCTGACCAATTCCATGCGCCCGTGTCAGCCAAGCGCCACGAATAGTTGAAAAACCGTCGCGGCGAAAAGTTTCAATCCAGTTTGACAATGCCTGCGCGTAAAATTTTCCAAATACCTGCAAATCGACAATGACCCCCTTGTCGCGAAGCGATGTCACCGTCAGACCCGGAAGATCCGGTTTATGGGCTACGTTGATCCCGACCCCGATAATCAGCCACTCCAACAAACCGTCCCCGCCACTGGCGCTTTCGAGCAAAATGCCGGAGATTTTCTGGCCATTGACCAAGACGTCATTAGGCCACTTTAGACCTACCGATAAATCGATATTCAACTGTGCAATAGCGTCGGCAACCGCCAACGCAGCGCAGAAGGAGTAGAGCGCGCCATTCGTCGGAGTACCCACCCGACGTAGCAGCAAGGAAGTGTAAAGATTTCCTGCGGGGGATACCCATTCCCGATCTCCGCGACCGCGACCACTTCTTTGTTCGCCCGCAATGACAAAAGTACCTTCTGGCGCGCCTGCCTTGGCCAAACGCTTTGCTTCTTCATTGGTACTGTCAATACTATCGTGGTGGTTTCCGACAAACCAATCGGGAAGCGGAAATTTTTGCACCGTTTGTACCTGGGTCACGGCATCAAAGTTGCAGCGGCAGCCGCCGCGGCGTCGATTACGGGTGCTGGATAGACAATAAAAAATGTAACCAACACACCACACACCACCATAATGGCTCTCATTTCCGTGCTTATCGGCGCATCCAACGGATCAGTTGCGTCATCGAAGTACATTACCTTGATAATTCGCAGGTAATAGAAGGCAGATACGACGCTTGCCAATACACCCAATATCGCCAACGTATAGAGCCCTGCATTAATCGCGGCCATGAAAACATAGAACTTACCAAAAAAGCCGGCAAGCGGCGGAATACCGGCGAGAGAAAACATAAAGATCGCCATCGCCAAGGCCATCAATGGTTTTTCTTTCGCCAAGCCGCTTAAATCATCAATGCCCTCCGCCAAACCAGATTTCCGTCGCATGGACAATATGCAAGCAAATGCGCCGATATTCATGACCAGATAGATCGATAGATAAATCAGGACACTGCGCACGCCTTCCGCCGATCCAGCAGCCAAACCGACAAGCGCGAACCCGACATGGCCAATCGAACTATAGGCCATCAGACGTTTGATATTTCTCTGCGCGATGGCAGCAAAGGCACCCAGAAACATCGACAATATCGCCAAAAAGACGATGATTTGCTGCCATTGATCGGTAATAGCGGCAAAAGGTTCGATCATTGCCCGCATAAATAAGACCATCGCTGCGACTTTTGGTGCGACGGCAAAAAACGCCGTAACCGGCGTTGGCGCACCTTCGTAGACATCCGGTGTCCACATGTGGAAGGGCACTGCGGAAACCTTAAATGCCAATCCGGCAACTAAGAAGACGATGCCGAAGATCAAGCCGACAGAGGCATGATTCTGTGCCTCAACAGCCACAGCTATCGCATCGAAGTTGGTGGCGCCGGTGAAGCCGTAAATCATCGAACAACCGTAAAGCAACATGCCGGATGACAACGCGCCGAGGACAAAATACTTCAATCCTGCTTCTGTCGAACGCAAATTATCCCGCCGAAAGGCGGCAATCACATAGAGCGACAGGCTCTGCAATTCAATACCAAGATAAAGCGAGATGAGATCCTGCGCAGAGACCATCATCATCATACCCAGGGCGGCCAGGACCATCAGGACTGGATATTCAAATCGCTCCATCCCTTCCGCCCGGATATAATCGAGTGACATGATAATCGCTAAGGCGGATGCAATCAGGATCATAATTTTAGCGAATACTGCAAATCGATCGACAACAAACATACCAGCGAACGTCGCTGATGCGTCATCGACCACGTTCAGGGCAAAAATCGTGGTCACGGCCAAGGCGGCAACTGCCAACCACGCAACCAAACGGGTGCTCTCATTGCCTCGAAATACCCCGATCATCAGCAATGCCATAGCTGCACAGGCGAGAAAAATTTCCGGGACCGCAAGGGCGTAATCGTGCACGAGGGGCGCCATAATTCTAATTCCCTACCAAATTCAAGGCGACTTTCGCCGGTTCGACAGCAAGCCCCGCCGCCTTTATTGCGGCATCGTAATTTTCCAGCAGATTGTTCACTGATACATGCAGCACATCCAAGATCGGAGCCGGATAGACCCCGAAGAAAATAGTCACCGCAATCAACGGCGCAAAATAGGCAATCTCACGCCGGTTCAAATCGAGGATGTTCAAAAGTTCTTCTTTTTCAAGCTTGCCAAATATCGTCCGGCGATAAAGCCAAAGCATATAAGCTGCACTTAAAATCAATCCGGTCGCGGCCAATGCTGCGAACCAGGAGCTGACTTTGTAAAGCCCAACTAACACCAAAACTTCGCCGACAAACCCACTGGTGCCCGGCAGTCCGACAGATGCCAGCATGAAGACCATGAAGGTAAATGCATAGAGCGGCATGCGATTGACCAAGCCACCATAGCGCACAATTTCGCGACTGTGGATGCGGTCGTAGACGACACCGACAACTAGGAATAACGCCGCCGACACCACGCCATGGCTAAGCATTTGCACGATGCCGCCTTCGACACCCTGTTGATTGAAGGTGAAAATACCGATCGTCACGAAACCCATATGGGCAACGGACGAATATGCAATTAGCTTCTTCATATCCTCTTGCCGAAGGGCGACAAAAGACGTGTAGATCACCGCTATGGCGCTAAGGACGAAGATCAAGGGCACAAAATAGTCACTGGCAACAGGAAGCATCGGTAGGGAGAAACGAAGGAAACCATACCCCCCCATTTTCAACAACACGCCGGCCAGGATAACCGAACCCGCGGTCGGCGCTTCCACGTGGGCGTCCGGGAGCCAGGTATGTACCGGCCACATGGGCATCTTCACGGCAAAAGACGCAAACATAGCTAGCCAAAGCCACTTTTGCACATTCGGATCAAAGGTGGTTTCCATCAATGTCGGAATATCACTGGTGCCGCCCGCTTCGAAATACATGTAAATGATTGCCAGCAACAGCAACACCGAGCCCAACAGCGTATAAAGAAAAAACTTAAAGGCCGAATAAACTCGACGCACACCGCCCCAAACCCCGATAATCAGGAACATCGGGATCAGTCCGCCTTCGAAAAAGAGATAGAACAACACAAAGTCGAGGGCACAAAAGACCCCCATCATCATGGTCTCCAGGATCAAAAATGCGATCATGTAGTCGCGAACCCTGGTATTGATCGAATCCCAACTGGCCAGGATACAAGCCGGCATCAGGAACGCAGTCAGAACAATGAACAGCATTGAGATACCGTCAATGCCCATATGATAGAATATCCCGCTACCTAGCCATTCATGTTTTTCGACAAACTGAAACGAAGCGGTGGCGTTATCGAACTGGGCCCAAATCACCAGAGAAATTATGAACGTGAGTGTCGTTGTCAATAACGCAACGGATTTTGCATTACGATCGGAGACTTCTTTTTCGCCATTTGCAAAGAGGAAAATAAAGGCCGCACCGACCAGGGGTAAGAAGGTGACAAGCGTTAATAGAGGCCAGTTACTCATCTCAATTTCCCCCGCCCAAAGACGCGAAGAACCAGGTCGCACCCGCCGCCACACCAATCAACATGGCAAAAGCATAGTGATAAAGATAACCGGTTTGGATTGCGGATGCCCGCCTCGCAGTTTTGATCACTGTGGCAGCGACGCCATCCGGACCGAACCCATCGATCACTCGGCCGTCGCCCTCTTTCCAAAGGAAATGTCCCAACCACATTGCCGGGCGCACGAGGAAAAGATCGAACAACTCGTCGAAATACCATTTGTTCAACAGGAATGCGTATAATTCCTTATGTAGACCGGCTATCCGCACAGGCAGGTCCGTTCGCATGATATACATCCAGAAAGCAATCGCTATGCCAACGATACCGGCAACTATCGGTGCGCCTTTCACCCATGCCGGCACATGATGGGCATTTTCCATCACCTGGTTGCTGTCCAGCATCTTGATCGAAGCCCCCCAGAATTCCTGATGCCCCTCTCCAACAAAGAAACTGTAGAATACCCAACCCGAAAGCACCGCACCGGCCGCCAGCACATATAGCGGAATAAGCATCATTTGCGACGATTCATGAACACGGCTCATTGTTTCCTGGCTGGCACGAGGCTGACCATGGAAAGTCATGAAAATTAACCGCCAGGAATAAAACGCGGTCAGTACCGCTGCCGCAACGCCAAGATAAAATGCATAATCACCAAGGCCAGTATGGGCCGCAAAGGCGCTTTCCAAGATCATATCCTTGGACCAATACCCCGCAAAGAACGGGACCCCCGCTAAAGCCAAACTACCGATCCACATCAATACATAAGTGACTTTAATATGCCGCCAAATGCCACCCATCTTGCGCATGTCCTGCTCGTCGCTCATAGCGTGAATGACGGAGCCGGACCCAAGGAACAACAACGCTTTGAAAAAAGCGTGGGTGAAGAGATGGAAAATCGCCACCGGATAGGCACCAATACCGGCGGCAAAGAACATATAACCCAACTGGCTACAGGTAGAATAAGCAATCACTCGTTTAATATCGTTCTGGGCCACGCCAACAGTCGCGGCAAAGAACGCCGTACTGGCGCCGACAAATGCGACCATCATCAGCGCGTAAGGCGCATATTCGAACATCGGCGAACAACGCGCCACCAGGAAGACACCGGCGGTCACCATGGTCGCCGCATGGATCAAGGCGCTAACCGGGGTCGGACCCTCCATAGCGTCCGGCAACCAAGTGTGCAGCGGCACCTGGGCCGACTTCCCCATCGCCCCGATAAACAACAGGATACAGATCGTATTGACTATATCGACGTCCCAAGAGAGGAACCGGAAGGTCTTGCCAACCATATCCGGGGTCGCGCCAAAAACAACATCATACTGGACCGAACCAAAGACCATGAAGATCGCGCCAATTGCCAGGACCAAGCCAAAATCGCCAATGCGGTTCACCACAAAAGCCTTGATCGCGGCGGCGTTGGCGGACGGGCGTTCGTACCAGAACCCGATCAGTAGATAAGACGCCAAGCCAACGCCTTCCCAACCAAAGAATAACTGCACAAAGTTATCGGCGGTTACCAGCATCAACATGGCGAAGGTAAAGAGTGACAGATAAGCCATGAAACGAGGTTTATGTGGATCATGCGACATATAGCCGATGGAATAGATATGGACCAAGGCTGAGACCGTGTTGACGACAACCAGCATCACAGCGGTCAATTGATCGACCCGTAAAGCCCAATTGACATTAAAGTCACCGGATTCGATCCAGCGTAGGATCTGCACTGTTTCCGGATTGCCGCCTATCGCCACGGTAAAAAACGCCACCCAAGACAGTACGGCTGCCACACTGACCGCGCCCGCCGTAATAATCTGCGACGGCAGATCCCCCAGCCGATTGCCAAAAGCGCCGACCAGCAAGAATGCGATTAATGAAAGAAATACAATTGCCGCAAACATCGGCTACACTCAGCCCTTCATTAAATTGATATCTTCGACACCGATAGCGCCGCGATTACGGAAATAGACCACGAGGATCGCCAAGCCGATGGCCGCTTCGCCGGCGGCCACGGTTAGGATGAACATGGCAAAAACCTGCCCCATCAGATCGTTCAGGAAGACGGAGAAAGCGATCATGTTGATATTTACCGCGAGCAACATCAGTTCAATCGACATCAAAATGACTATTACGTTTTTCCGGTTTAGGAATATGCCAAATACTCCAATCGTAAAAACCACTGCCGCAATGGTCAGATAATGGCCCAAGCCGATTTGCAGGAACGATGCGTCCATCCTAAAACCCCTGACCCGTCTCAACTTTTTTGATTTCAATGGCGGTCGATGCGTCTTTTGCGGTTTGTGCCGCCACCGACTGGCGCTTCACCCCGTCGCGTTTACGCAAAGTCAGGACAATCGCACCGATCATCGCCACCAGCAAAATCAAACCGGCTGTCTGGAAACCCAGAATATATTTTGTGTAGATCAGATTACCGATCGCCCGGGTATTTTCCATTACCGACATATCAGGTATTGGCTCGCCAGCATTCGCAATCATATCAGGGGCGACGACGGTACTGCTCAAGATGAATATCAACTCTACCAGCAGGATCAATCCGATCACACCGCCAATGGGTAAATATTGCAGAAAACCCTCGCGTAGTTCGACAAAGTTGATGTCCAGCATCATCACGACGAACAAGAACAGCACCGCTACTGCGCCGACATAGACGATGACCAACACCATGGCCAAGAACTCCGCCCCGATCAGGACAAACAGTCCGGCTGCCGTGAAAAATGACAGGATGAGATACAACACTGAATGAACAGGATTACGCGAAGCAATCACCATCAGTGCTGACGCCACTAAAATCGTGGCAAAAACATAAAATGTTAACCCTTGTAAGATCATTTTATGCTGATCCGTCCTTTCTTAATCCCTACCTGTTAACGATAAGGTGCATCTGCCGCCAGATTGGCAGCAATTTCCCGTTCCCAACGATCCCCGTTCGCCAGCAACTTGTCTTTGTCGTAATAGAGTTCTTCGCGGGTTTCTGTTGCGAATTCGAAATTCGGTCCTTCAACGATGGCGTCGACCGGGCAAGCTTCCTCACAGAAACCACAATAGATGCATTTTGTCATGTCGATGTCGTAGCGGGTGGTTCGTCGACTGCCATCATCACGCGGTTCCGCTTCAATGGTGATTGCCATGGCGGGGCACACCGCTTCGCAAAGTTTACAGGCGATGCAGCGTTCTTCCCCATTCGGATAGCGACGTAGCGCATGCTCACCACGGAAGCGCGGGCTGAGCGGGCCTTTTTCGTAGGGATAATTGATCGTCGCCCGCTTTTTGAACATATAACGAAATGTCAGGGCAAAGCCCTGCACAATTTCAATCAACAGCAGCTGCCGTGCACTATGACCTAGATATGACATATTCCCCTGCCTCCTAGACCTTTGGCGTTAAATCAAAAGCGATCAGCACACCTGCTGTCAGCACCACCCAGAACAGGGAGATCGGTAAAAACACCTTCCAACCCAACCGCATCAACTGGTCATAGCGATAACGTGGCAACGCGGCGCGGGCCCAAATGAAGACAAACAACAGCGCCAGTACCTTCAAGAAGAACCAGACTGGGCCCGGAATCCAATTGAAGGGTGCAATATCGAACGGTGCCAACCAGCCACCTAAGAATAGTATCGCGGTCATCGCCGACATCAGAATCATGTTGATATATTCGCCCAGAAAGAACAGCGCGAAGGCCATCGATGAATATTCGACCTGATAACCGGCGACCAATTCTGCTTCCGCTTCTGGTAGATCGAAAGGATGGCGATTAGTTTCCGCCAGGGTCGAGATAAAGAAGATGACGAACATCGGGAAAAGCGGGATAAAGAACCAAACACCTTCTTGCTGAGCTCGGACGATATCGCTGATATTCAAAGAACCGACACACATCAGAACGGTGACGATAACAAAACCCATGGAGATTTCGTAACTGACCATTTGTGCCGCCGAGCGCAAAGCGCCCAGGAAGGCATATCGGGAATTCGAAGCCCAGCCGGCCATTACAATGCCATAAACACCAAGTGACGATATCGCGAATAGGTACAAGATCCCAACATTGATATCGGCAATCACCATGCCGTCATCAAAGGGGATCACGGCCCAGGCGACCAGGGCCAAGGAGAAGGTAATCATTGGCGCGATAATGAACACCACCTTATTGGCGCGGGTTGGCAGGATGGTTTCTTTAAAGAATAACTTTGCGCCATCCGCGAAGGCTTGCAGCAACCCCCATGGACCGACCACATTCGGGCCCATGCGCAACTGCATCGCCGCTATGACCTTGCGCTCCATATAAGTCAGCATTGCCATGCAAATCATCAATGGGACAATCAGCGCCAGGATTTGCGCCAGGATAATAATCCCCGGCCATAAAAATTCTGTCCAAAGCTCAGCCATCGGTACCGGTCGCCTCCGTCTCAACGTGCACCAATGTACGGCTGCAATCCGCCATCACTTCGGAGGCCCGGCAAATCGCATTATCGAGATAGAAATCTGAAGTTGGGCTGACATAGTCGCGATCGTCCATACCGCCTTCGACGCCAAAGGCGCCCCAATCACCCGGCGTGATGTCGTCGATTGCCCCCAAACTCGGCACCGCCTCAATCATTTGCGCCCGCAACTGGCCTAGATTGTTGAAAGGTAAAGCTTTGTCGATAGTGGCGGAGAAAGCGCGAATGATCGCCCAATCCTCTTTCGCTTCCCCTGGTGGAAAAGCGGCACGACGACCCAGCTGGGCACGCCCTTCCAGGTTCACGTAGGTACCGTCTTTTTCCGTGTAAGCGGCGCCCGGCAGGATCACGTCGGCGGCTTGCGCGCCCGCATCGCCATGATGCCCTTGGTAAACGACGAAAGCTTTGTTCAAGCGATCCATCGCCAAGTTGTCTGCCCCCAACAGCCAAACCAATTCGACCTCACCACTTTCAGCACCGGCCATAATGGCGTCCGTGTCACGACCGCCCTCAACTGGCAGGAATTTCATATCCAGACCGGCAACCCGAGACGCGGCGCGGTGCAAAACGTTAAAACCGTTCCAGCCGTCTTTGATCATGCCGGTATCTTCGGCAATTTTGCGGCAGGCATACAAGACTGCGGCGCCGTCGTCACCGCAAATGGCGTCGCTACCAACTATGATCATTGGGTTTTCGGCGTCGCGTAATATTTGTACAAACTCACCTTGTCCGGCAGCCAAATCGCGTAAGGCGGCGCCACCTTTGCCCAGATGGCTGTACCGATAAGTCAGGTCTAAGGCTTCGCCGATAACCGCAATCTTCAGCCCGCCAGTCAACCAGGTCTTGCGAATGCGGGCATTCACCAGGGAAGCCTCCCAACGCGGGTTGCTGCCCACAATCACCAGCGCATCCGCATCTTCAATGCCAGCGATGGTGCTATTAAAAAGATAACCGCCGCGATGTTGGGCGCCAATTTTCATGCCGTCCTGACGGCAATCGATGTTTTTGATGCCTAGCGTATCGGCCAGCATCTTCATGGCGAACATTTGCTCACCATCGCATTGATCGCCAGCGATTACGGCAATATTGTGTTTGTCCAGACCGTTGGCTTTTTCAGCGATTGCTGCGAACGCTTCATTCCAGCTGGCCGGGCGAAGCTTGCCGTCGACCCGAACGAATGGTCGGTCCAGCCGTTGCCGTTTCAGTCCGTCAACCGCATAACGAGTGCGGTCGGAAATCCATTCTTCGTTGATATCTTCATGCAGACGCGGCAAGACCCGCATCACTTCGCGGCCACGGCTGTCGACCCGGATGTTGGAACCGACGGCGTCATGTACGTCGACGCTTTCGGTTTTCCGAAGTTCCCAGGGCCTTGCCATGAATGCGGAAGATCGATGGGTCAGCGCGCCGACCGGACAGACATCGGCAAGATTGCCGGAAAGTTCAGAACTAATCGCCTTCCCAACATAGGTGGAGATTTCCATTTCTTCGCCGCGATAAACCGCACCTAATTCTTCAACACCGGCAATTTCTGTGGCGAAGCGAATGCAACGGGTGCAGTGGATGCAGCGGGTCATGATCGTCTTGATCAGCGGGCCAATATACTTGTCTTCGACCGCGCGCTTGTTTTCGTCGTACCGACTATTGCCTTTACCATAGGCCATGGCCTGATCCTGCAAATCGCATTCCCCACCTTGATCACAGATCGGGCAATCAAGCGGATGATTAATGAGCAGAAATTCCATCACCCCATTGCGGGCTTTTTTCACCTCCGGTGAATTGGTGGTGATGACCATACCTTGACCTGCCGGCATCGCGCAGGACGCTATGGGTTTAGGCGCCTTTTCCATATGTACCAAGCACATGCGGCAATTGCCGGCGACCGAAAGGCGATCATGATAACAGAAGCGCGGTACTTCGACGCCGGCCTCTTCGCAAGCCTGCAGAACTGTGGCGCCGTCTTCGACCATTACTTCTTGGCCATCGATTGTCAGTGTTGGCATCTCGATACTTCCCTACGCCGCTGCCGTTGACTGATTTTTGCGTGCCGCGATACGCCCTTCCACCTCCGGGCGGAAGTGACGCAACAAGCCTTGGATCGGCCACGCCGCCGCATCACCCAAGGCACAAATCGTATGTCCCTCGACCTGCTTGGTGACATCTAATAACAAATCGATTTCTGCCAGGTCGGCATCGCCGGTGACAAGGCGGTTCATCACCCGCATCATCCAACCGGTACCTTCCCGGCAAGGCGTGCATTGGCCGCAAGATTCATGTTTGTAAAATTCCGCCAGACGCGCAATGGCCTGGACAATGTCCGTCGATTTGTCCATCACGATCACCGCCGCCGTACCCAAACCAGATTGCACATCACGTAAGGCATCAAAATCCATCAACACGGTGTCACAAATCGGCTTCGGCAATAATGGCACAGAAGAACCGCCCGGAATAATCGCCAGCAGATTGTCCCAACCACCGTGCACGCCGCCGGCATGTTTCTCTATCAACTCCTTCAGTGGAATCGACATCGCCTCTTCGACGTTGCAAGGATTGTTAACATGCCCGGAAATGCAGAAAATTTTGGTGCCGAAATTATTATCCCGACCAAAACTTGTGAACCAGGAAGCACCACGTCGTAAAATCGTCGGCGCAACGGCAATGCTTTCTACATTGTTCACTGTCGTTGGACAGCCCCAGACACCGACACCTGCCGGAAACGGCGGTTTCAGCCGCGGCTGTCCTTTTTTACCTTCCAGGCTTTCGATCAGGGCGGTTTCTTCGCCGCAGATATAGGCCCCAGCGCCGCGATGCAAATAAACATCGAAATCATAGCCAGACCCGCAGGCGTTTTTGCCGATCAGGCCAGCATCATAGGCCTCCTGAATGGCAGCTTCGAGCACATTGCCTTCGTGATGAAATTCGCCGCGAATATAAATATAAGCGGCCACCGCGTTCATGGCGAAACCGGCAATCAGACAACCCTCAACGAGTTTGTGGGGATCGTGGCGCATGATTTCACGGTCTTTGCAGGTACCGGGTTCCCCCTCATCGGCGTTGACGACCAAATAAGCTGGGCGTCCGCCGGTATCCTTCGGCATGAAGGACCACTTCAGACCGGTTGGGAAGCCAGCGCCGCCACGTCCACGTAGGCCGGAATCTTTCATTTCTCCAATGATCCATTCCTGACCTTTTTCGATCAAGGCTTTAGTGCTGTCCCAATCGCCACGCTTCTGCGCTGCGTCCAAGCCCCAGGATTGAAAACCGTAAAGATTAGTGAATATGCGATCTTGATCCTTCAGCATTAGTCACTACCCGCGCTTGCAAATTCGGTTAATGTCGTGGCCCCGCTTATAGGTTCCGACGTTTTGCGACCGCTTTGCGGGCCTGCTGCCGGCGTCTCGCCCTTGCTCAACGCCTGCAGGATCGCTTTGACATTTTCTGGCGTCAGATCTTCGTAATAATCGTCGTTAATTTGGATCATCGGTGCATTAACGCAAGCGCCCAGACATTCCACTTCATTCAAGGTGAATAGCCCGTCCTTCGTGGTTTCGCCAATGTCGACCCCAAGCTCCGCTTTACAAGCGTCAACGATATCGGCAGAGCCACGCAGCCAACAGGGCGTTGTGGTGCAGACTTGCAAGAAATGCTTTCCGACCGGCGCCAGATTATACATCGTGTAAAAAGTTGCGACTTCATAAACCCGGATCGCCGGCATATCGAGGAGGCCGGCAACATAATTCATTGCCGCACGTGGTAACCAGTTTTCATGTTGCCGTTGGGCCAAATCCAACAGCGGCATCACCGCGCTGGCTTGTCGCCCTGCAGGATATTTAGCGATGAAGACATCTGCTTTCGCTTTCGTCTCCGCCGAGAACTCAAAACTCTCTGGCTGTGAACTTTCCGCCGCGGGGTGCCTGCTACTCATCGATCAATCTCGCCAAAAACGATGTCCATCGCCCCAATAATAGCCACGGAATCGGCCAATAGGTGTCCTTTGCAAAGGAAATCAGTTGCCTGCAAATGGGCGTATCCAGGGGCTCGCAATTTGCAGCGATAGGGCCGGTTGGTGCCATCCGCCACTAGATAAACGCCGAATTCGCCTTTTGGTGCTTCCACCGCAGTATAGGTTTCTCCGGCCGGCACATGGAAACCTTCGGTATAAAGTTTGAAGTGATGGATCAAAGCCTCCATCGATTGCTTCATCTCTCCCCGCGCCGGTGGTGTAATTTTGCGATCGTCGGCACTGTGCGGGCCATCCGGCATATTCTCAATGACCTGCAGAATGATCTTTATCGACTGCCGCATCTCCTCCATGCGGCAGAGGAAGCGTTCGAAACAATCACCAGTCTTGCCGACCGGGATATCGAAATCATATTTCTCATAACCGTCATACGGTTGCGACTTACGCAGATCCCAAGGAATACCGGTCGCCCGTAGCATTACCCCGGTAAAGCCCCAATTCATCGCATCTTCCTGATTAACTGCGCCGATATCGACATTACGTTGTCGGAAGATGCGGTTGTCGACGACCAAGGTCGCGAAGTCGTCCAGGAACCGTGTAAAACCTTTGGCGTATTCGTAAATATCTTCTAGTAACTTTGGCGGCAAATCCTGATGCACGCCACCTGGCCGATAATATGCCGCATGCAGTCGGGCGCCACAGGCGCGCTCGTAAAACTCCATCAGCTTTTCACGTTCTTCGTATCCCCATAGGGTCGGCGTCAGGGCGCCTACATCCATCGTTTGCGCCGTGGTATTCAGAAGATGGCTAAGAAGCCGACCGATTTCAGCATACAGCACCCGAATCGCTTGCCCACGTTCGGATGCTTGGATGCCGAGCAATTTTTCAATGCCCAGACAATAGGCATGTTCCTGGTTCATCGGCGAGACATAATCGAGCCGATCCAGATACGGCAATGCTTGCAAATAAGTCTTCGCTTCGATCAGTTTCTCGGTGCCACGATGCAGTAAGCCGATATGCGGATCACACCGCTCTATCATCTCGCCATCCATTTCCATCACCAAGCGTAGAACGCCGTGAGCGGCCGGATGTTGCGGGCCGAAATTTAGGGTCATGTTTTTGATCGCGACTTCAGCCATTAGGCGCGCTCCTGTCCGTCGGCTTTTTCATCGCCGGGCAAGACATAATTCGCGCCTTCCCAAGGGCTCATGAAATCGAAACGACGGAATTCCTGCGGCAAGCTTACCGGTTCATACACGACCCGTTTTTGCTCATCGTCGTAACGCATTTCGACATAACCAGTGGTGGGGAAATCTTTACGCAAGGGGTGTCCTTCGAATCCGTAATCCGTCAGGATGCGGCGTAGATCCGGGTGGTCAGAGAACATGATCCCGAAAAGGTCCCAAACTTCTCGTTCGTACCAGCTGGCTGAGCGGTAGATATCGCAAACACTGGGCACCAAGACGTCTTCCGCAACCTGGGCCTTGATGCGAATTCGTTGATTGTGTTTCACACTCAAAAGATTGTAGACAACGTCAAAGCGCTGCACGCGTTCCGGCCAATCAACCGCAGTGACATCCAATAAGATTTTGAACAAACATTGTTGATCGTCGCGCAAATGCTTCATCACAGCCGGCAGATTATCGGCGCGGACGTCAAGCATTAACTCGCCATGCACAACTTCCGAAGCGATGACGTCGCTTGCCAGGGCAACGGATATCGTTTCACCCAACTCGATCAGTGCGGTGTCGTCCATGCCGTCTAGAAGCCTTTCATTCTTGTTCTTATCGATCCCTAGCGCACAAAGGTGCCAGTACGGCGAATTTTCTTTTGCAACTGCATGATGCCATAAAGCAGGGCCTCCGCCGTCGGCGGGCAACCTGGAACATAGATATCGACCGGTACGATGCGGTCGCAGCCACGCACAACAGAATATGAATAGTGATAATAACCGCCGCCATTGGCACAAGAGCCCATCGAGATCACATAGCGTGGTTCCGCCATTTGGTCATAAACTTTACGTAATGCCGGCGCCATCTTGTTGGTCAAGGTGCCGGCGACAATCATGACATCCGATTGTCGGGGAGAAGCGCGTGGCACGACACCAAATCGATCAAGATCGTAACGCGGCATATACGCATGGATCATCTCAACGGCGCAGCAAGCCAAGCCAAACGTCATCGGCCATAAAGAACCGGTCCGTGCCCAATTGACGAGTTTATCGACTTGCGAGACGACATAACCTTTGTCAGCCAATTCGTCGGAGAATTCTTTAAAGTAAGGATTACTTTGACCGACAAGGGGAAGCGTCGATTCTTGTCCCGGCTGCTCTATTCCCATTCCAGTGCCCCTTTTTTCCATTCGTAGACAAAGCCAACAGTTAGCACGCCCAAGAATACCATCATCGACCAGAAGCCAAATCCACCGATATGGCCAAGCGTAATCGACCAGGGAAATAAGAATGCTACTTCTAAATCGAATATAATGAAAAGAATCGCAACGAGATAAAAACGAACATCAAACTGCATACGCGCATCGCCAAATGCTTCAAATCCGCATTCATAGGCCGACAATTTTTCCGCGTCCGGATGCTGACGGGCGACGATGATTGACGCGACCACAATGACAAATGACAAGCCTACCGCAACCGCCAAAAACAGCAGGATTGGTAGATATTCGCGAAGCAGTTCGTCCATACTAAAATCCTTCTACCAGACCGGAACGTCATGGCAGCAAATACATGCGCACGTATAGCGGCTTCTGTAGCCCCCTGCAAGGATGGTAAAAGTGTTTTTTGGCTGTTTGGCGATGGAAAACAGATGCGCTTTTGTGATCGGAGATAATTTGTCCATCGTCACCATCAATTTCACGAATTGGTGTTACCTATCCGTACACCGACCGCCGGTATATTCCGCGCCACGGCAGCTAAGATGCGTATCAAACGAGTCTGAGTTTATCCGGAATGTTGGATTGGAACTGCAAGCCGCTAATAGCCCCACTATCGAGAGGGCAAAAACCAATTGCACTGTCCATTTTACCGACATCGACAATTCCTTCCAACACACAAATTTAACTGTCCAAAATATACGCGCTGTAGTTCGCCTTGACCACTACTTAAGCGGCGTCAAACGTTCCAACAGCCTTACTCGCGATTAATTGTTCGATTGCCGCACTGTCGATCCCAGCTTCTGCCAAGATATCACGGCTCTGTTCACCAATATGCGGACATTCCGTCATCGCGTTCTGGCCATTGATCGTCGGCAAGCCGGGAACATTAGCGAGCGGTACATTACCCAGCCCATCATATTTGATCCAAGAAATCGCATTCACCGCCTTAACCTGCTCGTCCGCTATGAAGTCTTTATAATCGGATACCGGGGCGTTCATGACACCGGCATCGGTCAATAATTCAGCCCAATCGGCTGTCGATCGCTTGACGAATTCCACCCGCACGGCAGCCATGATTTCGGCCTCGTGGGTCAGGCGATTTTCACGTCCAGAATATTTTGGGTTCGTCGCCATATCATCCCGACCGATCGCTTCACATAGCGCCGTATAGTGATGATCGCGCATTGCTGTGACATTGATATGACCGTCCGCCGTTTTCATTGTACCAACGGGGACATAAAGCACCTGCGGCGCGCCACCTTCCAAATGGTGTTCCATGATTTTTGCGACCTGGAATGCAGCAGCGGATTGCATCAGACTACAATCAATATAGCTCCCCTCAGCGAAACGATACTGCTTGATGATCGCCGTCGAGAGTGCCTGGAAGGCATAGAGACCTGTCATCATACCGATGCGCTGGGGGGTACCGTGTTCATCCCGGTTAATCGACATCCAGCCGGAGAAGGCTTGAATTACGGAATCCGTTACCGGCAAACTATTATAAGGCCCATCCTGTCCAAAGCCGGAGACCGAAAGATACACTTGCGATGGGTTCTTCGCTTTTAGATCGTCGTAGCTAAGGCCGAATTTTTTCATCACTCCGGGGCGAAAACTTTCAACAACCACATCCGCCTTTGCCGCCAATTCTTTAGCCAAGGAAATCCCATCCGGATTTTTCAAGTCGATTGCGATACTACGCTTACCTCGGTTGAAGGCCACCGCGTGGGCACAAAGATCGCCATATTCTTTGCCTAAAGTGCGCCCCCAATCACCGTCCAAGGGTTCAATTTTGGTAACATTCGCGCCATATTGCGCCAGCAGCATTGTCGCATGTGGCCCAGCCACACCCTGTGTTGCATCAAATACGTTCAGGCCCTCAAATGGCAAATGCTCAGACATTGTTGGTCGTACTCCGTTCAGTTTGAATTAGGTGGCCGCGCGGTCGAAGCCGACGCCGTGACCGCAGCCGATCGAATACTTCAGTGATTTGCTTAAGCCGCCTGATTAGTCCGAGGCGGAATTACAATCAAGACTATTTTCAATTTCGGTATACAAAGTATTCAATAAAATTTGATGACAAAAACAAAAAAACCCCGCAAAGCGAGGTCTCTTAGGTCCAAGGATGGCGGGAGTGACGGGACTCGAACCCGCGGCCTCTGGCGTGACAGGCCAGCGCTCTAACCAACTGAGCTACACCCCCATCGCTTGGGACCGCGTTCGAATACAGCGCCCTCACGCAGGTGTCAAGCGAGTTAAACAAAAAAGCAAACAAATCGCAAAAGGTACAACGGTCACACTAGAAACCAATTGAGTCTTCGCGCCTGTTTCAGCCTGAACGCATGGACCAAGTCATGATTTTTTGCCCGTCGGTGGAGCAATGCCACAGGCGCTAAATACGGCAAATGCAAATAATTTTGCAGCCGGTTCATCCCAACGGGCCGGATTTTCTTCCAACCAATCATCGAATGTTAACGAAAGCTGCTCTGAATTTTTATTCTCCGTACAATTCACAATCCATTGCATCTTTTTAAAGCCCCCAACATAAGACCAATTGTAGGCGTCACTCAGGCCAACTACATAGATCTCCCGATCGACCGGCGGCATGGTCAAATAATCCGCTCCCGTCAATTGTTGCCAGGAGGTTGAGCCTCTTTTCCCATCGCTCGGGCCATCGTTAGGCTCGGCTTTATTTTGTACGCCGGATTTTTTATCATCCGTGTCAGTTTGCGCGACTAGAATTTCGTCGCCAGCATAACCAACCGCAGGGAATGAAAACATAATAGCCGCGCAGAGATAAAATCCTTGTCTTCGGAGAATTTTTGGCCCTTTCATTCGTCTTACCTTCTCATCCTGTAGATCCGTACAAATAGCCAATTTCATGGATTAAGTCTGTCAATTTCAAAACTCTATAAACATTTGTTGACGACTAGAAACCAGTTTGTCTTTGTCACAAGGCCGCGTTACACAAAAATGTAACGACGCTCACGGTGAGCAAAATTCAGTTTACTTAATTTGGACCAATTTAACCAACCGTGCTGAAATCAAGAAAAAATATGTTCGTGATCGGACAAAGCCGAAACGCGCCCGATGCCTTTGGGGCATAAATATCATCTTGGGTTATTTCGCGCAGCGGGCCAAACTCACTATTAAGCAAGATTTTACCGACGCATCAATTCGATCGCCGCCTAATAGCCTCAAAGGGCGGAAGGTGCTACGACAAACAATACGAGTTGGTGAGCTGCTATGGTGGGCGGTGACGGGCTCGAACCGCCGACCCTCTCGGTGTAAACGAGATGCTCTTCCAACTGAGCTAACCGCCCGCATCTGGCATTATCGAATTAGATTGCCAGAAGCAAAATACCGGTTACACCAAGGTAACCGGTATTTTCAAGGTTTAGTTTCAAAATTCGTTAAAAAACTTAGTTGACGGCTTGTTTCAAGCCTTTGCCGGCTTTGAACTTCGGTTGTTTTGTGGCCGGGATTTGGATTACCTCACCCGTACGTGGATTTCGACCTTGCGAAGCTTTGCGTTGGCTGACACTGAACGTACCAAAACCAACCAATCTAACTTCATTCCCTCTGCCGAGTTCACCGGAAATCGTTCCAAACACAGATTCAACGGCGCTTGACGCGTCCGTTTTAGACATCCCGGTTGACGAAGCTACAGCAGTGATTAAATCGTTTTTATTCAACTTTCCCCCCTGTGCGTGATTTATTTTGATATTTCGCTTCTTTGAGCCCGAACAGTCTAGGCGGCGAATCAGCACAGCGTCAAAGAGAAAAACCGGGATATACCTGGTTTTTCTGTCTTTTTTGGCTTGTCTACGCCAATTTTGGGGAAATTAGTGGGTCACGACGCTTTCGACATATTTTTCGGAACCACTCGATTTAGCGTCATCTTCTTCTAAATCCGCCAATTCATCCCACTCAATTGCCACGGGACGGGCGACTAGAGCGTGTTCCAGTACTTCGTCCAAAGTCGAAACCGGAATTATTTTCAGATCCCGTTTCACATTGTCAGGGATTTCCGCCAAATCTTTTTCATTATCCTGCGGGATCAAAACGGTCTTAATGCCGCCGCGTAAGGCTGCCAGCAGTTTCTCTTTCAAACCACCTATCGGCAAGACCCGACCGCGCAAAGTAATCTCACCGGTCATGGCGATATCCCGGCGGATCGGAATGCGGGTCAGAACTGAAACCACGGACGTGCACATGGCGACGCCAGCCGACGGGCCGTCTTTGGGTGTCGCCCCTTCTGGGACGTGGACGTGGATATCACGCTTCGCAAAGATCGTTGGCTTGATACCAAATTCATGCGAGCGGGATCGTACATAGCTGGTCGCTGCTTGAATGGATTCCTGCATCACGTCGCCGAGCTTGCCAGTATATTTGACGTTTCCTTTACCCGGCAGGCCAACCGATTCAATCGTCAGCAGTTCACCGCCAACTTCGGTCCAAGCCAGACCAGTCACGATACCGATCATATCTTCAGCTTCGATTTCGCCATAACGGAAGCGGCGAACACCCGCATAGGTACCGAGATTACGGCGACTGATATGTACCGCTTCTTTGCTGCCCTCGACAATTTGCTTCACCGCCTTGCGGCAAAGTTTTGCGATTTCGCGTTCGAGACTACGGACCCCAGCTTCACGGGTGTAATAACGGATGATGTCATGCAAGGCACCATCAGAGATCGACCATTCTTCTTTTTTCAGACCATGATTTGCGATCTGCTTTTCGACCAAATGACGCTTTGCAATTTCAACTTTTTCATCTTCCGTATAACCGGAGATGCGAATAATCTCCATCCGATCAAGTAGCGGCTGCGGTAAGTTCAAAGTATTCGCCGTCGTCACAAACATCACGTCGGAAAGATCATAATCGACTTCTAGATAGTGATCATTGAAAGTGCTGTTCTGCTCCGGATCCAAAACTTCCAGCAAAGCTGATGCTGGATCGCCCCGGAAATCAGCGCCCATCTTATCAATCTCGTCCAAAAGGTAGAATGGATTGCTGGTGCCGGCTTTTTTCATGCCCTGAATTACTTTACCGGGCATTGAACCAATATAGGTTCGCCGATGTCCACGAATTTCCGCTTCATCGCGAACCCCACCGAGCGACATCCGGACAAATTCGCGCCCTGTCGCCCGCGCCAATGACTTGCCAAGGGATGTTTTACCGACACCTGGAGGTCCAACAAGGCAAAGTATCGGTCCCTTCAACTTCTTGGCCCGCTGCTGAACTGCCAAATACTCGACAATCCTTTCTTTCACTTTTTCCAGACCATAATGATCTTCATCTAACACCACTTCAGCTTGCTTGATATCCTTCTTCACGCGGCTGCGTTTTTTCCACGGAATACTCAACATCCAATCAAGATAATTGCGCACGACAGTTGCCTCTGCGGACATTGGGCTCATGTTACGCAGCTTCTTCAGTTCTGCCGTCGCTTTCTCACGCGCTTCTTTGGAAAGTTTGGTTTTCTCGATTTTTTCTTCCAGCTCAGCAATTTCGTCACGACCGTCTTCGGCGTCGCCCAATTCCTTCTGGATCGCTTTCAGCTGTTCGTTCAGATAATATTCGCGCTGTGTCTTCTCCATCTGACGCTTGACCCGCCCACGGATCTTACGCTCCACCTGCATGACGCTAATTTCACTTTCCATGAAGGCGTAGATACGTTCAAGACGTTCCTGCGCAGACTCAATTTCCAGCAATTCTTGTTTTTCTGAAATCTTCAACGACAGATGCGCGGCGATTGTGTCCGCAAGTTTACCGGCTTCGTCGATCTGGTTGATCGACACCAAGGTTTCCGGCGGAATTTTACGATTGAGTTTCACATATTGTTCAAAGTGCGAGATTACAGAGCGCATCAAGGCTTCAATGTCATCATCGCTAGCTTCGGCTTCCGCGATTCCTTCAACTTCAGCTTCAAAGAATGAGTCGTTGTCGACAAATTTCTTGATGCTCGCCCGCGCGTTGCCTTCAACCAAAACCTTCACAGTGCCGTCAGGCAGTTTCAGCAATTGCAGGATCGAAGCAACCGTACCGACATGGTAAATATCGTCAGGCCCCGGATCGTCGTCGCTGGGGCTTTTCTGGGTCACCAACAGTATTTGTTTGTCATTTTCCATGACATCTTCAAGGGCGCGTACGGATTTGTCGCGACCAACAAATAGCGGCACAATCATGTGCGGGAAAACAACAATATCCCGTAGCGGCAGGAGTGGGTAACTTTCAGTGGATAGAGCGTCAGACATCATTAACTTTCATTTTGAACAACAGGCCCAAATTTACCCTCATCCAAGGCAAAAGGCACCGTTGCGTTCGAAAAAAACCGTATTCGGCAGGACATACCTATGATTTGGCTATCCATAACGCTCCGATCAAGCCCTATTAAGCCGAAAAACGTGAACAAATTGTCGATTACTGCTTCATAGGTGTCGAATCGGCTGGATTACGCAGGTTTACCCACTTCATCCTTGCGTTCTGCATAAATATAGAGAGGCTGCGCATTACCTTCGACAACTTCACCGCTGATTACGATCTCTTCAACACCTTCAAGGGTCGGAAGTTCGTACATAGTATCCAACAAAATTGATTCCAATATTGACCGCAAACCCCGCGCTCCGGTTTTTCGAGCGATTGCCCTCCGCGCGATCCCGCGCAGTGCATCATCAGAGAAGCTGAGGCCAACCCCCTCCATATCGAACAGGCGATCATATTGCTTGACCAACGCGTTCTTCGGCTGCGTCAGAATTTCGACCAAAGAGTCTTCGTCCAAATCTTCCAACGTGGCAACAACTGGTAGGCGACCAACAAATTCCGGTATCAGGCCGAATTTCAGAAGATCTTCCGGTTCCAACTCTTTTAATAGTTCACCGATTTGGCGTTCTTCGTCATCACGGACATCGGCACCGAAGCCAATTGCTGTACCTTTTCCCCGTCGATTTATTATTTGATCAAGCCCGGAAAATGCGCCGCCACAGATAAACAGGATGTTGGTCGTATCAACTTGCAGGAATTCTTGCTGCGGATGTTTGCGGCCCCCTTGCGGCGGTACGCTGGCAACTGTGCCTTCCATAATCTTCAACAAGGCCTGCTGCACCCCTTCACCCGAAACATCGCGGGTAATCGAAGGATTGTCGGATTTTCGAGAGATTTTGTCGACTTCGTCAATATAAACGATGCCGCGCTGCGCCCGCTCGACATTGTAATCGGCTGCCTGCAGCAATTTCAGAATAATGTTCTCGACATCTTCACCAACATAGCCTGCTTCTGTCAGGGTCGTTGCATCGGCCATGGTAAATGGCACATCGATGATCCGCGCCAAGGTCTGCGCCAGCAAAGTCTTACCGCAGCCGGTTGGACCGACAAGTAAAATGTTGGATTTTGCTATTTCGACTTCATTCGCTTTGCCATCGTGACCGAGCCGCTTGTAATGATTATGAACAGCAACGGACAGTACCCGCTTGGCGTGATCCTGACCGATGACATAGTCATTCAGGACATCGCAAATCTCGGCCGGAGTAGGAACCCCTTCCTGGGACTTCACTAACGAGGATTTATTTTCCTCGCGTATGATATCCATGCAGAGCTCAACACATTCGTCACAAATAAACACGGTCGGTCCGGCGATAAGCTTGCGAACTTCATGCTGACTTTTGCCGCAGAAGGAGCAGTAAAGCGTGTTTTTTGAATCACCACCACCACTGATCTTTGTCATAGGTACCCCTAGCTAATTAACAATCGCCAACTTCAAATATGAAACGTTCAGCGATTCAGTACAGAATAAACGACGAAGGACCGTTCGAACAAGACTTGCAATCGTACCTTCGTCAACTATTCCAATTTATCCGTTATTTAAGCTCAATATGCAGAATTTCAGCCTAATTATCGGTAAATAAGGTCAAAATTCCGTAAACAAGAACCCAAGCTTGCTATGGTATTTCGGCAACAAAATCAACTATTCGCTTTTGTCGCCATCTTCCTTGCTTTCATTATCGTCATCACTTTCGCCAGGGCGCTGAGTGACAACTTCGTCCACCAGTCCAAATTCTTTCGCTTGCACGGCGGTCATGAAATTGTCCCGCTCCATTGCTTTATCGATCGCTTCGAGCTTCTGGCCAGTGTGATCGGCGTAGATTTGGTTGAGCCGAGCGCGAATTTCCAAAATTTCACGAGCATGAATTTCAATGTCCGTCGCCTGCCCCTGAAAACCACCGGAAGGTTGATGCACCATGATCCGAGAATTCGGCAAGGTCAGGCGTTTACCCGCCGCACCGGCAGCGAGCAACAGCGAGCCGGCGGAGGCGGCCTGACCGACACATAAGGTCGAGACGTCAGGACGCACATATTGCATGGTGTCATACATCGCCAAACCGGAAGTCACGACGCCACCAGGTGAATTGATATACATGTAAACGTCTTTGGTCGGGCTTTCCGATTCCAAATACAGCAATTGCGCTGTAACCAAACTGGCCATAGCGTCATGGATCGGCCCGACAACAAAAATAATCCGTTCTTTTAGCAGCAACGAATAAATGTCATAGGCACGCTCGCCCCGATTGGTCTGTTCGACCACCATTGGCACCAGCGTATTCATGTAAACGTCTAACGGATCATTCATACTTTCAACTCGATCTTTCTCAGTTTCACTTATTTGAAGCTAGTGCGCGACCAGCAGCATTACAAGGTCGCCCTGAGGCGAACAATTTTATTCGCCGTCTTCGCCTTTGGCATCATCTTCTTTCTTGGCTTTCGCGGCTTTCTTTTTCGCCGGCGCTTTTTTCTTCGCCGCAGCTTTCTTCTTCGCCGGTTGCTTTTCCTCTTCCTTGGCCGTTTCCTCATCACCCTCATCGTCCGGGTCACGCATCAAGTCTTCCAAGCTGACCTTGGTTTCCTTCACGTCAGCCATCTCAACAATAAAATCGACCACTTTGTCTTCAAGTAACGGGGCGCGAATTTGCGCTTGTGCTTCGGGATTGCTTTGGAAGAATTCAAACACCTGCTGTTCTTGTCCAGGGAACTGGCGGGCCTGTTCCATTATTGCGCGATTGACTTCTTCCGCTGAGACATCCAGTTCACTTGTCCGCCCAACTTCAGACAACAGCAGACCCAGTCGGACGCGGCGCTCGGCCAAGATGCGATATTCTTCCCGCGCTTCTTCTTCGGATTTGTCCATGCTCTCGAGGGTTTGTTTCTTCTCCTCAAGATCTTTTAGCAGTTGCTCCCAGATCTGCTCGAATTCCACGTCGACCATTCCCGCCGGTACATCGAAAGTATGGTGATCGTCCAATTGGTCAAGCAGCACGCGCTTCAGTCGAGCCCGGGAATATTGTCCATATTCGCCTTCAGTTTGCTCCTTGATAGCGTTCCTTAGGGCTTCCAAGTTTTCCAGACCTAGCTTTTCCGCTAAACTGTCGTCGATTTTAGTATCCCCGGCTGTCTTGATCAGTTTCACAGTCACCGCGAATTCGGCTTCCTTGCCGGCCAAATGATCGGCTTGATAATCTTCCGGAAAGGCGACTTTGACAATCGTCTCACTACCTTTCTGGTGACCATATAATTGTTCTTCGAAGCCCGGAATAAATTGGCCGGAACCCAATTTCAAATCAAAATCTTCGCCGGTGCCGCCCTCAAATTCTTCACCGTCGACACTGCCTTTAAAATCGATTTGCACGACGTCGCCAACTTCGGCTTTGTAAGTTTCGTCTTCCACTTCCTGAAAATCACGGAATTGTTCAGACATCATCTCGACACGTTTATCGACATCTTCATCGGGCACGTCAGTGACAAATTTTTCCAGTTTAAGTTTGGAAAAATCCATCGGCGTAATAGCCGGCATCACTTCGACTTCGACAGTGTATTCCAGATCGGAATCTTCTTCGAACTGCGTGATTTCGATCTTCGGTTGCAAGGCCGGTTGGACGTCTTGTTCCGTCAGCGCCTGCGTAGTGCTTTCATTGACAACTTGTTCCAGAATTTCCCCCAGAACTTGCTTGCCATAAGTTTTTCTGAGCAAAGTCACCGGAACTTTTCCGGGGCGAAAACCAGGCATTTTGATTTCCTTGGACAATTCTGTCAGCCGGCCGGTCATGCGATCTTCGATCGCATCCGCCGTGACGACAATTTTGTATTCCCGTTTCAAACCTTCGGAGAGGGTTTCGGTAACCTGCATTAGTATTCCTCGATGAATAATGCCCGGTCGGCATGACCAGACTAAATAAGTTATTTTGGTGCGGGCGGAGGGACTTGAACCCCCACGACCATAAGCCACCAGGACCTAAACCTGACGCGTCTACCAATTCCGCCACGCCCGCAGACCCACTTACAATATCTGGTACAAAAACTCGTGCCTTTGCCAGGGTTTTTGTAAGCGGCGGCACTCTATAACAAAAGCAATTTCGAAAGGCCAGAAATAAAGCAGTTTGAAGTTAACAATCCTGACAATTGCGGTAATCAGAAAGAGCCTGTTATAAATCTGGTTCCATATTCGAGGTTACAAAGGAACGCATATGAGTTTGACAGCAACAGAGCACGATGAACTGCTCCTGCGTAGGGATCGCGGTGCTGGTATCGTCGAACTAACGCTAAATCGTCCCGATGCCTACAATGCCTTGTCTAGCGAACTGATGCAGGCGTTATCGGATGCACTTAATAACATTGCAGATAATGTGGCAGACCGCGTCGTCATTTTGTGCGGCATCGGGCCCGGTTTTTCGGCCGGCCACGATCTAAAAGAAGTGATCGGTCTACCAAGCGAAGATGCCCGCCATTCCCTGATTGCACAGTGCAGTGATTTGATGATGCAGGTGGTTTATAGCCCAAAACCGATTATCGCCAAAGTGCATGGTATTGCCACGGCAGCCGGTTGTCAGTTGGTCGCCAGTTGCGATCTCGCCGTTGCAAGCGAAGACGCGCGATTTGGCACACCTGGCGTCAACATCGGTCTTTTCTGCCACACACCTATGGTCGCACTATCCCGCAATATTTCCCGCAAACACGCCATGGAAATGTTATTAACCGGCGAAATGGTTGATGCGGCAGACGCCGCGCGCTTCGGTCTGATCAATCGGCATGTCCTGGCGGACGGACTTGACGATGCGGCAATGGGGTTTGCGCGCAAGATCGCGCGGAAGTCTTCCTACACCCTACGCATCGGAAAACAAGCTTTCTACAAGCAACTCGACACTGATTTACGTGGCGCCTACGAACATGCTTCAAAGGTTATGGTCGAGAATATGATGGCGCAAGACGCCAAAGAAGGAATGACCGCTTTCATCGAAAAACGCGCACCTGAATGGCAAGATAAATAGGTAAGAGTGATGAGTGAGAATGCCGCGACGGCGCAACAAGAGAGTTATAGCGACGATCTGATCCGAGAGATTTTACACAATATCAAAATCGTCGCCCTGGTCGGTGCCAGCGCGAATTGGACCCGGCCCAGCTTTTTTGTGATGAAATATTTGCAGCACAAGGGCTACCGCGTGATCCCGGTCAATCCAGGTGCAGCGGGAAAGGAAATATTGGACGAAAGGGTCTATGGCGGCCTGACCGATATTCCCGACAACGTGGACATGGTCGACTGTTTCCGCGCCGCCGAATTTATTCCGGAAATCGCCACAGACGCTGTCGCAATAGGTGCGAAAATTCTATGGATGCAGCTTGGAATTCGCAGCTCGGAAGCAACTAAGATTGGCGAAGCAGCTGGCCTCACCGTTATTCAAAACCGCTGCCCAAAAATCGAATATGCCCGGCTAACTGGCGAGATTGGCTATATGGGTTTCAACACCGGCGTTATCTCCGCGCGCCGCATAAGACGGATATGAAAACATGAGTGAATATGGATTCGAAACCAAAGCCGTCCATGCCGGTGCTGCTCCCGATCCCGTTACCGGCGCCCGGGCGACGCCGATTTTTCAAACCACCGCTTATGTCTTCGAAGATGTCGACGAAGCTGCCTCGTTGTTCAATCTCCAAACCTTCGGCAATATTTATACCCGCCTGACCAATCCAACCGTTTCCGTATTGGAAGAACGGGTGGCAACTTTGGAAGGCGGTACCGCCGCCGTTGCCACCGCTTCCGGTCATTCGGCGCAAGTCCTGATCTTCCATGCGTTGATGGAGACAGGCGACAGATTTTTGGCATCAAACAAACTTTACGGCGGCTCAATTACACAATTTAGCCATACGTTCAAAAAAATGGGCTGGCATTGCGATTTCGTCGATCCCGACGATCCTGAAAATTTTCGCCGCGCCATGACTGACGATGTCAAAGCGATCTGGATCGAAAGCCTGGCCAATCCCGGTGGCGTTTTGGTCGATATTGAAGCCGTCGCTGAAATCGCGCGAGAGGCGCATGTGCCGTTGATCGTGGATAATACCATGGCATCACCCTATCTTTGCCGTCCGTTCGAACACGGCGCCGATTTGATCATGCATTCCGCCACCAAGTATCTTGGCGGCCACGGCAATTCTATGGGCGGCATTGTCGTGGAAGGCGGTAATTTCGATTGGGGTAAAGTTCCGGGAAAGTTTCCGTCCCTAGCGGAGCCGACACCGGCCTATCATGGACTAACGTTTTACGAGACATTTGGAAATTTTGGTTTTTCCGCCTATGCCCGGGCGGTTGGTTTGCGGGATTTGGGTCCGACCCTCTCCCCCTTCAACGCCTTCCTGATCATGACCGGCATCGAAACCCTGCCGCTAAGGATGGAACGTCACTGCCAGAACGCTCTTGTCGTTGCGACCTATTTAAAGAACCATGAAAAAGTCGCCTGGGTCAGCTATGCCGGTTTGGTGGATGATCCCTATCACGCCTTGGCGCAGAAATATGTGCCCAAGGGAGCCGGCGGCGTTTTCACATTCGGTGTCAGAGGCGGCTACGACGCCGGTGTCAAGATCGTCGAAGGGGTCAATATTTTTTCTCATCTGGCCAATATCGGCGATACCCGCAGTCTGATCCTGCATCCGGCTTCAACCACACATCGCCAGTTGACGGATGAACAGCGTCGCGCCGCCGGTGCTCGTGACGATACTATACGCTTATCCATCGGTATTGAAACTGTCGAAGACCTGATCGCCGATCTGGATCAGGCCTTAAGCCTAATTTAATCAGATCCCAGGAGGGCAATGTCATGCCATTTATCGTTATCGCGATGGATAAACCGGATTCCAGTAGCATCCGCACAGACAACCGACCGGACCATCTTAAATACTTGTCAAATCACCTGGATAAACTTCTGGCCGGCGGTGCGATGTTAAGCGACGACGGTCAAAGTGCCTTTGGCAGCGTCATCATTCTGGATACCGAGGATCGGGCCGAAGCCGAAGCTTTCGCGGCGGGCGATCCTTTCGCCAAAGCCGGCTTGTTCGAAACCACGCGGGTCGAGCCCTGGCGCAAAGCCTTCTTCAATTTTGAGAAGTTTTTTTAAGCCCCAAAGGGACTATCCTAATTCTGTTTCTATCCGCTCGATGCCGCCCTCGACCAGTCGATAGAAAGCGTCCTGGGGCACATCCAGGCTCGGAATATCAAGTTCAGCTGTTTGCGCATGGAGGCCGCGAAGGATCTGATTGACAACACCATGAGCGACGATAATCAGATTTTCCCACCCCTCCAATCCGCCAAGCCAGGTGCGCAGGCGAGCAATCACGTCGGGATAATTTTCACCACCTGGTGGGCGATAGCTAAAGCGTTCGGCGCGCCACTGTTCAACGGCGTCACCTTCATTCTCGCCGATCTCGGACCAATGGCGGGTTTCCCAATCGCCAAAACCGATCTCTTTCAGTAAGTCGTCACGTTCAATCGCAACTGGATCATAGCCAATATTTTCTGCGATCACCGACGCGGTTTGATATGATCGCGCCAAGGGGCTGGCAATCATATGCATGTCGGAAATTTGCTTGCCCCGTTGCTTGAGATGTAAAGCTAAAGTTCGCCCCATCGCTTCGGCCTGTTCGATGCCGTCACGGGTCAGAACCGATTGCTGTTGCCCCTGAATGATACGGGCGCGGTTCCACACAGTTTGACCGTGGCGAATAACATACATTGAATGAATTCCTGACTTAGGCTTCGGGATGGCGGGTGATTTGTCCATTGCGGAAGTCGAAATAGACACCCTGCGGTTCTTCCAGCGTTAATATCTCATCGCGGGGTAATTGCAAATAGAGCCCGCGCAGAACCCGGCTGACAGCGCCATGGGCAACTACCATCAAGGCCCGGTCGTCTTGATGATCGGCAAGCCAGGTCGCCAGTCGATCCGCCAAGTCTTGGTAACTTTCGCCATTCTTGGGCCGTGTCGACCATTTGTCATGTTGGCGAGCGAGCCAAATTTCGGGATCGCGGTACGCGATCTCAGATCGCGTCAGACCATTCCATTCGCCCCAATCGACTTCGCGCAAGGTCTTATCTTGCTCAATTTTCACCGGATCTTGGCCAATCCCCTCCGCAATAATTACCGCCGTTTGATAGGCGCGGCCCTGCGGACTGGCGATCATCCGTAGTTTGATATCGCCACTGAGATTGGCGTTCAATGTTTCTGCGACCCTTTTGGCCTGTGCGATGCCCTTGCGTGTCAAAGGACTGTCGAGCGCCCCTTGCATGCGGCCAATCCGGTTCCAGATGGTTTCGCCATGGCGAGTCAGAAGCATCAGTCGCTTCCGGCCACGGGATCTGGCGCGGCTGCAAGATCGCGGCCTGCGGGAATAAAATAGCCAGCCCAGAAAGCAACAAAGGCGAACAACGCCAAAATGAAAAACAAGCTATCGAGGGAGCCCAGCGTCGCGTGCACAAGGGGGATCAAACCAACGCCAATAGCACTGACGCCCAGGGTCAAGACGAATTTCACGCCGTAGATGCGGCCGCGCATACTGAGCGGCGTAAAGCGGGCAAGCAGCGCATTTTCCGCCGGTTGGCCAATGACGTTAAAACTGACGAACAGCGCCATTACCACCACTAACGCCGGCCCGACCAGGAAATAAGCCGCCAATGCGGTCGGCGCTTGGATGCCCAAAGCAAAAACATAGACCCATTTTTTCGAATAGCGTTCGGCCAATTCGCCGCCGAGTAACTGGGTTACTGCACTGACACCATAACAAAGGGAGACCAGCCCGCCGATTTCGGCCAACGACATATCGGCTACCAGACGTTCCTCGAATATCTTGGGTAGCGCATAGGACAAAACTTGAAAAATCAACCCGGTTGCAAGCACTGTGAGGGCCAGAATGGCGAATACCCGGCGGCGATCGACGGTGCTTTGCTCCGCGCCTGGGGCGGCCTCGCCTTCCCGCTCAATCACCCAACCACGTAACTGACCGAATACAAACAAACCGCCAACCCCCAACGCTATCACGCCGGGTACTATGAAGGCGCTACGCCAGCCATACAGTTCCGCCAGAAAGCCGGCGACAAGCGCGGCAGCGGCCGTGCCAGCGCTGCCAAACAAGCCATTGATGCCCAAAGCTCGGGCATGATTTTTGCTATGTTTGATCAACCAGGGAATACCGACGGGATGATAGATCGACGAACATACACCGATCAGGGCCAAACCCACTGCTAAGCCCAGCGGGCTTTGAGCAAATCCGGTCAGAATGGACGCAGCACCAGTGCCGATGAAAAACAACGCCATCATCCCGGAGCCGCTCCATTTGTCGCTTATCCATCCAGCCGGTAAGGCACAGACACCATAGAGCACCGCGCCCGGAATCGACAACGCCATCAATTCGGCATAACTCAAGCCCCATTCCGCTTCCAGCACCAGTACAACGGTCGCGAAAAACAGGACGAACATATGAGAGAATGAATGGGCCAAACTAGCAAAAGCCAGCGTGACCACGGTCGATGACTGTGGTGACATGATTCCCTTTCAACGAAAATCGTAAACTATGCTGTCCGTAATTTATGGGCAACGTAAATACTGCTGGCAAATAATAGCAGAGCAACTGCCTGATGGGCTATGCCCAAACTAAGCGGCACCACCAAAATCAAGGTCACGACGCCGAGGGCGAATTGCAATGCCAGCATGAGCACATTGAAATTGGCAGCAAACGGTGCTTGCGTCCGTCCCTGCCACCAAGCCAGCAAAATGACACCGGTGGCTACATAAGCCCCGATCCGGTGCGCGAATTGTACGGTCGCGGGGTTTTCCACTAAATTGTGCCAACCCGGCGTTAGGTGCCAAATATCCTCGGCCAGGAACTGGCCATTCATATCGGGGAAAGTATTGTAAATAAAACCTGCATCCAGCCCCGCCACCATAGCGCCGATCAACATCTGTACAAAAACAACAATGATCGCTGTCATGGCCAATCGAGCCCCGCCGACCGACGATTTTCCGGCTTCATCCCGCAGGATGTTAAGCGCAATCCAGAACAACGCCCCGAAGATCGCGATGGCGACCCCTAGATGCAACGTCAAACGATAATGGCTAACATCGGGCTGGTCGACCAGGCCACTTGCCACCATCCACCAACCAATGCCACCTTGCAGTCCACCTAAGATGAACAAGCCAATAAGACCGGGGGCGCGATGTTTGCGAATTCTCTTAGTTAGAAGAAAAATCAGGAACGGCAGCGCAAATGCAAAACCAATCAAGCGGCCGAGAATCCGGTGAGAATATTCAAAGACGAAGATCCGTTTGAACGCAGGCAAGGTCATGCCTTTGTTGATTTTTTGATATTCTGGAAATTGTTGATATCTTTCGAATGTCGCTTGCCATTCAGCGCCGCTAAGCGGCGGCAAAACACCCATGATTGGTTTCCATTCGACCATCGACAGACCGGAATGCGTCAGCCGGGTCGCGCCACCAAGCACCACCATGCAAAACACCAATGCGGCAACAAAAAGCAGCCAAATTGCAATCGGTCGTTCGGACTTCATACTCATTTATCCGCTAGTAAAAACAAAGGGCGGTAAGACTTTACCGCCCTTTGTTATTATGGTCGGAGAGGCGGGATTCGAACCCACGACCCCTTGTCCCCCAGACAAGTGCGCTACCAGGCTGCGCTACTCTCCGCTATGCAAAAACCAAGGCAGTTATTAGGAACTTTTCCGAATTCACGCAAGAGCTAGTTTCGGGTCTCAGGAGCCAATACGAGTGAACTCAACCTTCGACCAGCGTCATACAAGAAAATGACCGGCCCAATTGGGGCCGGCCATCAACATGATTAAACTAGTCTGCTTGCGCCAGTATCAATCGCCGTCGGATACCAAGCTGCCTTTGACCGCACGCACTTCTTGCATGCTGACCAAGCGGTCGCCCAGCGTGACCACAACTTCCGCACTGGAAGAAACGCCCAAGGCTTCAGCGATTGCCGTTAGGTCGAACGTCGCCGTCAAGTCATACGTGCCTTGACCACATTCGACGCCAATGAACTCAAAATGATGAGCGCCTGCGCTATTTGTTTCGATACCAACTTCAATCCAGAATTCATCATCAGTATCAGCAAAAGTACCGCCACCGGAGACAGTCAATTTCCGCATTTCGTTCTTAAGCGTGATTGTCGAATTTGGCGCAATAGAACATTCGTCGCCGGAAGCTTGATCAATCAGAGACAAGGTTACATCGACATTACCTTCGCCCATGGCCGACGAGGAAAAATCTCCGTCGCTGTTGTTTTTGCCGCCCTTGGCTGTTGTCATCATATAGATACCCACTTCAGACGACACGCTGATCAAAACCGATTTGCTTGCGCCAATGTGAATTTGCGCCATTTCCACTTCAGCTTCAGTCGTCTCGTCTTGACCTGAACAGGCACTGTCAACACAAGCCGATGTTGCAGCAAGAGTAGCCACTTCATCAGTGTCCCAGCTGGCGGCGAATTTCGCGGACTGCGCCGATGCCCCACCGGACATTGTTGCGATGATCGCGGCACAGGCCGCACTTATGATAAATTTATTCATTTTGTACACCCTTCCCTATTTGCAAGTATTGACATCAAAATTTTTGATTTCATATACGAAGCTCAAGCCCTCTGGTGAGTATTAACGAATCATTAACCTTAAGAGTCAACAGCACTGTTCGCGGTTTCTACATAGTATTCTATAGATCAATAATATAGTTACCAAAATATTGGCCAATTTCAACTATACTTAGTGAATAGACTTAGTGTATTCACTCCAAAGGCTGAATTTCTGATTGTTCGCCAGTACCGCCGCGATTGACGCCTTTGTTTTTCAAAAACACATTATGTTCACGGTCCCCCCACAGATTTGGTCCCGCCGCCGTCAGGCCGCCATCGACGACGATGGTTTCGCCGGTAATAAACTGGCTATCGTTGCTGGCTAAAAACAAAGCGGTCGCCGCGATATCTTCGGGTCGCCCCGCTTCCGGCCAAGGTTGTTTAGCGCGCATTTCCTGTGGCACCCGGCTGGCATCACCACCATAAACCAGCGGCGTCAGGATCAGACCGGGTGCAATCGCGTTGACGCGAATTCTATCTGGCGCCAATTCGACGGCCGCCGATTTAGCCAAATTGGCGACGCCTGCTTTGGCCGCGGAATAAGCCATCGGTCCGCTATTCGCAGTAATTCCGGCGATGGAGGCCGTACAAATAATGCTACCACCCTCGCCCTGGCTACGCATTTGCCTGGCCGCGTGCTTGATCCCCAAAAATACGCCACGCACCAAAACTTCAAACGTGTAATCCCAGTCTTTCACGGATAGGTCGGTCACCGGCCCAACCGCACCGCCAACCCCGGCATTGTTGAAGATGATGTCGAGACGACCAAAATCCACCACAGTCCCGGCAACAAGTGTTTCAATATCGCTTTCATCTGAAACGTCTGTTCGGAAGATCGCTATTTTATCGCCGAAACCTAGCGCCTGTGCGTCGGCGAATATTTTGTTGTTGTTGTCTATATTCATGTCGGCGACGGCAACCGCGGCACCTTCGGACAGAAATCTCAATACAGTGGCGCGGCCAATTCCGCTGGCACCGCCAGTGACAATCGCAACTTTACTATCGAGCCGTCCTGACATAACGTCCCCCAATCGAAATAATAATGAAGATTCTTAAGTGCCGGCAGCTTTTTGAAGTTCGTCGCGTGCTTTGCTCAAAGACCGAATGGCTTTGTTCAAGACGGTCTTCTGCGCTTTTGACATGCCACCGAGTTCAAGTTGACCTTGCGTGCTGCTGGGCGTAGCGCCGGCTTCGACGGCAACAGATTCCGGGACACCGGCGATCAAACGGCCCAGGCGTAAATCATTCCCGGCTTCTTGAATAGCGCGCACATTTGTCTCACGAATGAGTTTCTGAAGACCTTTGATGGTGTATCCCTGGATATGCAGAAAAAACTGAATACCGCGCAGTAGATCGATATCCTCCGGACGGTAGTAGCGGCGGCCGCCGGCTCTCTTCATGGGTTTGATTTGACTGAACTTGCTTTCCCAAAACCGCAGCACGTGCTGCGGCACGGACAATTGATTCGCTGCTTCGGATATCGTTTTTAAAGCAGTATCGGTTTTTTGGGGTTTGCGCGGAGTCGGTTTATTTTCCGTTTCAGCGACCATCATTCAACTCATTTCACTCAGGTTTGTTGTACGACAGCGACTGATCAACCGTTTCCTTCAGCACATGCGAAGGTTTGAAGACCAATACGCGACGTGGTTCTATCGGTACTTCTTCACCGGTTTTAGGATTGCGACCCATACGACCATTCTTATGGCGCACGCTGAAACTACCGAAAGACGAAATCTTCACTGTTTCACCATGCACTAGCGTACCAGCAATTTCTTCGAGAACAGTTTCAACCAATTGCGCTGATTCGCTTCTAGACAGGCCGACTTCCTGATATACCGCTTCGCTCAAATCCGCTCTTGTAATGGTTTTTCCGCTCATTGCTCATCACCCCTTCGAATAAGGAGACGGTATCGCTTGCGGGCACAGCCGTCAATATCTCGTGCGGATTACCAGCGCGCCAGAGCCGAGCCCCACGTAAAACCGCCGCCCATTGCTTCCATCAAAACAACGTCACCGCGTTTGATGCGTCCGTCTTCGACTGCTTCCGTCAACGCCAAAGGTACAGATGCAGCGGAGGTATTACCGTGTTTGTGTACTGTTAGGACAACTTTTTCAGTCGGCATTTTCAGTTTTTTGGCAGTGCTATCGATGATGCGGCGATTAGCCTGATGGGGGACCAACCAATCGATGTCGTCTGGCACCATACCGTTCTCGCTCAACGCCTCGTCAACTACTGCCGCGAGATTGGTCACTGCATGGCGGAACACTTCTTTGCCCCTCATGCGCAGATAGCCGGCTTTTCCTGTCGTAGACGGTCCACCGTCAACATAAAGCAGATCGTGATAGCAGCCGTCGGAATGCAGATGGGTCGACAGGATACCGCGTTGATTGGCATCGCCATTTACTTTATCTGCCCGTAACACAACTGCGCCAGCACCATCGCCAAACAAGACACAAGTGCCGCGATCTTCCCAGTCCAGAATTCGGGAGAAGGTCTCGGCGCCAATCACCAAAACATTCTTTGCCTGACCGGCGCGGATAAAATTGTCGGCGGTCGCAAGCGCATAGATAAAGCCAGTGCAAACAGCTTGGATATCGAAAGAAGGAATACCGCGCAGGCCCAAACGGTTCTGTACCCTGGTCGCGGTCGCCGGAAAGGTTTCATCCGGCGTTGCGGTTGCTAGGACGATCAAATCGATCGCTTGCGCATCAATGCCCGCGTTTTTCAATGCTGCTTCAGCTGCGGCTAAAGCCAAATCGGAAGTGAATTCGCCTTCTGCCGCAATATGGCGGGAATGGATGCCCGTTCGTTCGACAATCCACTCGTGGCTAGTATCGACTTTCTTCGACAGGTCGGCGTTGCTTAAAGCCCGTTCAGGGAGGTAAGAGCCACACCCGATAATCGTCGAACGCATCATGTTAGGAAGCCGCCACTTCTACATCGTCTACTGAAATACCGCCGAACCGATCAAAATCTCTGATGATCTTTCCGGTCATGTCATCCTCAACTAACTCGACCGCGACGTCAATCGCTGCGGCAAACCCAAAGTCATCGGTATTACCGTGACTTTTTATCGAGATGCCGTTCAGGCCGATTAAGACCGCGCCATTATAATTTCGCGGATCAAAGCGGCTGCGCAGTTGTTTGACCGCTCCCCTAGAAAGAAAATATGACAACCGGGCCAAGATGCCGCTTGTGAACATGGAACGAAGGAAAGAGCTATAAAGCTTCACTGTCCCTTCAGCGACTTTCAATGCCACATTACCGGTGAAGCCATCAGTTACGACGACATCAACTGTGCCTTTGCCAATATCGTCCCCTTCGACGAAACCGTAATAATCAAAAGGCAAGGTCGCCGAGCGCAGGATGATCGACGCATTTTTGACGTTGTCGTTACCCTTAATTTCTTCTTCACCGATATTCAGAAGCCCAACAGTCGGACGGTCATGGCCTAAATCCGTACGCGCAAATGCCGCACCCATCAACGCGAACTGAACCAGATTGTCAGCATCGCAATCGACATTGGCGCCCAGATCAAGGACGATACATTTGCCAGTTTCGGTCGGTAACGCCGTGCATATAGCGGGCCTGTCAATGCCCGGTAACATTTTCAACGCAAATTTCGACATCGCCATAAGGGCGCCGGTATTACCCGCCGATACAATTCCCCCTGCTTCCCCATCGCGGACAGCATTAATCGCGAGACGCATACTCGATTCCCGCCGTTGCCTTAACGCGACACTGGGTTTATCCGTAGATTTGACGACTTGATCGGTGTGGCGGATTTCGACGAACGGTCGCAAGGAAGCGTGCTTATCGACGAGCGGCTGGAGTTGTTTCTCATCACCGAACAGCAAAAAACGCAAATTTGGGTGTCGTTGACGGGCAATTTCCGCGCCATCAACAACGATTCGGGGCGCGTCATCGCCCCCCATTGCGTCCAATGCAATCGTAATACTGTTTGACACAGCCTAGCTCAAGCCGTGCAACACTATACGACGCTGGCCGGCTCTTGCACTTCGCGGTCATTATAGTGACCGCAAGCCGGGCAAACATGATGCGGACGCTTCAGCTCACCACAGTTCCCACATTCATTGTAAGAAGCCGCTTTCAGAGCGTCATGCCCGCGGCGTTGGCCACGGCGACTTTTGGAGATTTTCTTCTTGGGTACTGCCATTTTTCCGTCTCTCTAACTTGGTAATGCGTGCCTGTTAAGACACTAAATTTAATTATCTCTAATCCAAACTGGCGTTCATTCGTATTGCTTATTGGCGCAAATTTTTCAATACCACAAAGGGATTTTGTTTGCCTTGATTATCGACACCACCCATTAACCTGTCATTAGGCACGTCGAATGTGACCGCCCCTTTTGTCTTGATCGCCAGATCGGTAACATTCGGCAGGTCAGTGATCAACAAATCCTCTGCTTCACGAGGATATGGGTCGACGGCTAGGGAAACAAATTGTGCAACTTGATCTGCCAAGTCAATAAATTCATTATCAAGCACATCAATGTCGTCGAAATTCTGCGAATCCATGACCTTGTCTTCACCATCGGTTTCAACCAGCAATGGGTCACCTTCCGGGCACAATAGGACACTAAACTTTTCCTGCAGACGGGAAGACATTTCCTCTAATGTCAATACGCTTGTTTGGCAAATATCGGCGACAAATTGCCCACGAAGACGAATTCTGTTTTTCGATTCTTTGCGCAGAAAGCCACTGGCTTCCAACCTATCTACAGACGGCACGTCCAAACGTGCTGCTAAAGCCAGGCATTCGTCGGCATTGGCCGCAAATGAAAACGGCAGGTCGTTTGCCCCGATCGCCGCAATAGCAGTCGGGCGGTTGAATCCTGGCATTATGGTATCGTCCTGCGTCATCGTTATCCTGTGTTCGACAGCGGCGTATGCTACTATCCTGCGCCGCCAAATCATTACAATCAAAGGAAAAGCGCGCGCTGTCCAAGGTCGCGCGAAAGCGGGCGAAACATATGCTTTATGCTATCGTCGGTCAACACAAAATCGCCCCTAATTGTCAAGCTTCGGAAATTTCAATTGCGCAGCCTCAAATGCTTTGTAATCACTGATTTCAAGAATTTCAGCCAACTTCTGAATATAGCGTAGCATCACCTCAATCCAACCAGCTTCAGGTTCGATCGTACCGTATAGATTGCGGCGAATTGCCGCTTTCATCTGCAAATTGTCTGGCGCATCCATACCTGTATCATAGGCGGCGACACGACCATAAAATCCCTGCATCATTTTTTTCATACGTTTACCCATCGACATGTCAGAAACGCCTAATTCGCGCAAATTCCGATCCATATCTTTAAACATTGCATCGAATAACGCTTGCGAAAGATTATTTCCCTCATCACCTAGATTCTTCAATCGGCGCATAATCAAATAAGCATGCACGGCAATCATTTCGAAGCGTCCATCCAACGTATCCGGGACGCCGATGTCGCGATAGAACGCGATTTCACGAGCTTGATTTACGGTCGACAAATATAGTTTTGCGGCCGCATTTTCGAGGTGACGGGCTTTGCGCCGGCGTTGCAGGTAATTGCCGAACATTAATTTCTTCCAAGATATCTATAAACGGCGCAGAAGATGGCGCGCTTTTGCCTTGCAGTAACCTTCCGGCTGCGTTAGGTCAATGGCAGACTTTCATATAACCGAATAGATTGAAAATTGCATATTCGCACTCCCCTTCTGAGAACCATTATCAGCTCCGCAATGTTGGTGGGCGTGGCCTGTACGCCCATTGAAGCTCATCACGGCTATATTCCGGATGAAGAATCGATCGAACGATTAAAGCCAGGGGTTCATGATTCAAGTTCAGTCTCGCAGCTATTTGGCGCGCCAGTGACGATCGCCAATTTCAAGGGCGAGACCTGGTTCTATATGCGACGGCATACGGAACGATTTGCGTTCTTCGAAGCCGAGGTGGTTGCGCAAGACGTGCTAGCAGTTCGTTTCGACGCCCGTGGCATTGTCGAAAGCATCAAACGTTATTCTTTAGATGACGGTAAGGTTGTCGAGTATTCGGAAGACAAGACGCCCACACGCGGCAAAGAATTAACATTCGTGCAGCAGGTATTTGGCAATCTTGGTCGATTCACCGGCGCGCCCGAATAGCTTAAAAATTGATCGAACAAAGAAAAAGCCCCGCTGCAAAGCAGCAGCGAGGCTTTCGATTATTTACGCGCTTGGGTTCTAGTGACCGGCCAAGCCTGCCAGTAATAGCAATGCAACAATATTAGTAATCTTAATCATCGGATTGATCGCCGGACCCGCAGTATCCTTATACGGGTCGCCGACCGTGTCACCGGTGATAGCGGCTTTGTGCGATTCTGAGCCCTTACCGCCATGGTTACCGTCTTCGATGTATTTCTTGGCGTTATCCCAGGCTCCACCACCGGCGGTCATGGAAATTGCCAAGAACAAGCCGGTGACGATCACACCCAGTAACATGGCGCCAAGTGTGGCGAAGGCGGCGGCTTGATCGGCAATCCAGAAGAATACGAAATAAACCACGACAGGGGCCAGAACCGGCAGCAGAGAGGGAACAATCATTTCCTTAATTGCCGCTTTTGTCAGCAGATCGACGGCCCGGCTATAGTCGGGTTTAGCTGTTCCTTCCATGATACCCGGAATTTCGCGGAACTGGCGGCGAACTTCCTCAACCACAGAGCCTGCGGCCCGACCAACTGCGGTCATGCCCATGGCACCGAACAAATACGGCAGCATGCCACCGATCAGCAAGCCAACCACGACGAACGGGTTCGACAAGCTGAAGTCCACCGTTACGTCACTAAAGAACAGCTTCAAATCCTGAGTATAGGCGGCAAACAACACCAACGCGGCCAAACCGGCGGAACCGATGGCATACCCCTTGGTCACCGCTTTCGTGGTATTGCCGACCGCATCCAAAGCATCCGTGGTTTTACGAACAGACTCATCCAAATTCGCCATTTCCGCAATGCCACCGGCGTTATCGGTAACCGGGCCGTAGGCATCCAGCGCCACAACAACCCCAGCCAGCGCCAACATCGCCGAAGCGGCAATGGCAATGCCGAAGAGACCACCCAACATGTAGGTCACGATAATGCCGGCACAAATGATCAGGGCCGGAACTGCCGTCGCTTCCATGGAAATCGCCAAGCCTTGTATGACATTGGTGCCATGTCCGGTCGTCGAAGACAGCGCAATACTGCGGACCGGGCGATATTCAGTTGAGGTGTAATATTCTGTCACCCAGATGATTAACCCGGTAATAACCAAGCCTGCGAGAGCGCACATCAACAGCCTCAAACCAGTGGTTTCAACCCCGCCAACATCAAGCGTGGTGTCCAAACCTACAAACATCATGGTGATTGGAATAAAGGCGATGCCCGACAAAACGGCCGAAGCGATAAAACCTTTGTATAACGCGCCCATGATATTTTCGGACGAACCGAGGCGAACAAAGAACGTGCCAATCACCGATGCGATGATACTGGCGCCGCCCATGACGAGCGGGTAAAGCATCAAATTCGATTGTAACGCCGCATCGCTGGCGAAGAATATCGACGCCAGGACCATCGTTGCAACAATTGTCACCGCATAGGTTTCAAAAAGATCCGCCGCCATGCCAGCGCAATCACCAACATTGTCGCCAACATTATCGGCGATCGTCGCCGGGTTACGTGGATCGTCTTCCGGGATACCAGCTTCAACCTTGCCGACCAAATCGCCACCAACATCAGCACCCTTAGTAAAGATACCGCCGCCAAGACGGGCAAAAATGGAGATCAGCGAACCGCCAAATCCAAGTGCAACCAAACCGTCGACCATTCTGCGATCAGCGATGCCGATGTCCATTGCCAGCAGTACGGAGAAATAGCCCGCGACTGCGAGTAATGCCAAGCCGGCTACCAACATACCGGTGACGGCGCCAGCTTTGAACGCTATTTCCAAACCGGCCGCCAGACTTTTGCTGGCAGCTTGCGTGGTACGCACATTTGCGCGGACCGAGACTAACATCCCGGCATAGCCTGCCGCTCCAGACAATATTGCGCCAACAGCGAAACCAGCCGCCGCGTGCCAACCGATCACGAACATGATAAAAAAGACAACGATGCCGACCGCGCCAATTGTCAAATATTGACGATTCAAATAGGCCCGTGCACCCTCTTGAATAGCGCCGGCAATTTCCTGCATTCTTTCGTTACCGGCATCCGCCGCCATCACCGACTTCGATGCCCAGATCCCGTAAGCAATCGCGATGAAGCCGCACACAATGGCGAAAATCAATCCAACTTCCATTGGTAATATCCCTCTACAATCCACAAAATTTTAGCTCGATGTTATCCAGGTTGCATGCACCGAGCCAACTGCTCTGCATCCCTAAACTTTTCCTCTCCAGAAAACGCGCGCGGAACATGCCAGAGATGCACCAAGAACGCAACATCGCGTTATGGCCCGCATCAAACTCGCTATCTAGGTTGGTCTCTCACTCAAATTTTCCCACTTTTCCGTCCACATCGCCCATAATATTAGGCAAATGGCAACGCCTACCATTGGAATGGCCGCATAATTGATCAATTGCCAGCCATAGTTATAAAGCAACGTTCCGGACAGGAAAGACGCGATTGCCGTCGTGCCAAAAACCAGGAAGTCATTGGCAGCTTGCGTCTTCGCCCGTTCACCCGGGGTGTGGACACGGGTCAGCAACGTCGTAGCGCCAACAAAAACGAAATTCCAGCCCAAGCCAACCAGGAATAACGCGCCCAGGAAATGGCCAAAGCTGACGCCCTGCAAATCAAGCAATGGTGCGGCTAATAGCAGCAGCGCCCCGATAAACATGATTTTGTACAAGCCAAAGCGGTTGATCAGATCTCCGGTGAAAAACGAAGGTCCGAACATGCCAATCACATGCCACTGAATCACTATGCCCGCATCCGCATCGACAAAATCAGCACTCAACATCGCCAGTGGTGTTGCCGTCATCAATAGGCTCATAACCCCATAGGCAATCATCCCACAGCCGGCGGCAGCGATGAATTTCTTGTTCAACACGATCTTCAGGATCGGTCGTGTTTTCGCCGCCATTTCTTCCGCTGTCAACGATGGAATTCGAATGAAACTGATCAAACACATCGCCACCATTATCAACGCTAAAATGGTCAGATAGCTACCAAGATAAGTCGTTTCGGGAATCAGGTCGCGGGTCCAAATAGCCAATTGTGGTCCTAAAAAAGCGGCCACGACACCGCCGGCGAGAACCCAGGAAACATAGCGCGCACTGGATTCCACCGGCGCTGCATCGGCGACTGCAAAGCGGTAATACTGACAAAAAGCATTGTAACAACCGATCAGAAAGGTGCCGATGCAAAACAGCAGAAACGATTCGATCGAAATCGCGTAAGAGCAAACTATGGCGCCAATCGCGCCAATCGAAGCGCCTGTCAAAAAGCCCGTTCGCCGGCCGAATTTGCCCATAAAAAGTGACGCTGGAATCGTCGTACAAGCTGTTCCCAATATCACCATGGTCACCGGCAGCGTCGCGAACGCCTTATCCGGTGTCAGTTCATAGCCGATCAATCCACCGATAAAAAACACGGTGGTTTGACCACCGATAAATATCGCTTGGCATAGCGCAAGCAATAAAACGTTGCGAAGTTGACTAATTGGCATGAATGTCGGTCCGGCATGATTGGAACAAGTTGTCTAAACCGTCCCAATTAATATTTGTTTCGCTTGTTTACTTCCCACGCACGACCTGAGAAATCAAAACGTCTTGAACGAGTTTTCCATTATAGGTCTTGTGGATCGCTTTTAGTACCCGAGACTTTATCGCAAGTACATCAATATTTGAACTGCCGTCACGGGTGATCACCGGGCGGGTAACCAACTCCACAATGATGGCGTCTTGGATGCGGGGCATTGATTGCCTAACTTTAATACTTGCAAGGTTGTCTTCCACGCCAAGTTTGATATTGAGATAGATTTGAAATGCGACACGACCATCCTGCAATACCGGCACAATTATTTGATCCACAGAGACAAAAATATCCGACTCTTCTTTGACGTCGTTTGCCGTATTCATTGCGGACTCACCCAACAGACCGTCCAAACCGAAAAGAGCTAGATTGTTGGTGAAATACAGCCCACCAAACCCGCCGCCGGCGAGTAGCAAGAGAGCTACCACTGCAATAATGATTTTCTTCAAAACGTCCGCTTCTTTTCCATTAAAACTTTAGCAATCAGTTACCGCAATGTACTACTGACATCACCGAAATTACAAATGTTGGTACCCAAGATTGGAAAGTGATAGAGGTGCACCTGTCCGGTCATAAACAATTAAATCCCTGCCTTCCGTAACTTCGCCAATCCGGGTGACTTGAACGCCAGCTTGCCGCGATAGTTCCTCAACATCGGTTTTCAGTTCCGCCGTAAACAACAATTCATAATCATCACCACCGGTCAATATTGTTTCCAGCGGATTGTCGGATAGTTTCAAAGTCGATTGGGCCGGTTCGGATAGTGGAAGCAATTTGCAATCCACGACTGCGCCGACGTCTGACTGGTCCAATACGTGCTGCAGGTCAGCCAGCAAACCATCGGAAATATCAATTACCCCATGACCGATATTTATCAACGCCCTACCCAGCGCCAAACGAGGCTGCGGCAAATCGTAGCGGCTGCGAAGGTAATAGATTTGTTCTTCCCGCAATCCTGCATATTGTCCCGAAATAACACGCAGACCCAATGCGCTGTCACCAACGGTACCGGATACGTAAACCCCATCGCCGACCACCGCGTTGCGGCGTAACAATGCTTTGCCGCGCTCGACTTCCCCAAACGCGGTTAAGGAAAGGGTTAATGGCCCGCTGGTCCGCACGGTGTCGCCCCCCAAGAGCTGAATATCGAATTCGCTTTGATCGTTCGCCAAACCTTTGGAAAATGCAGCGATCCAACTTTCCTCTATATCGCCCGGCCATGCATTGGTCATGACGTAACCGAGCGGCGTTGCGCCCATACTGGCCAGGTCGGATAAATTCACACGCAATAATTTTCGAGCGACAATATCGGGGGCGTCGTCGGGAAAAAAGTGAACCCCTGCCACCATTGCATCGACGGTTGTCACGATATCTCTGTTCGGTTTTGTTGGAATGATTGCCGCATCATCGCCCAGGGCCAGCGCACCTGGCGAATGCGTCGTCAGCGGTTTGAAATACCGTTCAATGAGATCGAATTCACCAAGACGGTATTTTTTTCTCATGACTTTTGATTTCGTTCTTCCTCGCGAAGCTGGCGCGCCACTCTGTCCAATACGGCATTGACCATCGCCGGTTCATCTTCGCCAAAAAAATCGCGGGCCAACTCGACATATTCATTGATGATGACGCGAAAAGGTACGTCAGGACGCATCTGCAGCTCATAGACGCCACATCTCATAATGTTGCGTAGGATTTTTTCGATCCGTTCGATTGGCCAACTTGACGGTAATGTCTGGGCCAATTTCTGATCGATATCAACAATTCGACGCGCTGTACCGCGGGTCACGTCAGCAAACATATCGCGATCGGTTTCAGCGTAACTTTGGTCATCACCATCCTGGTCAACCAATGCACCGGGTCGATGAGTGAGAAATTCGAGAATGACGCTTTCGATATCAGTGTCACCATCTTCGAATTGATATAGGGCTTGAACCGCTGCCAACCTGGCGGCACTTCGCCGCCCGCCACCAGACCGCGTTTTATCATTGTTCGTCTTGGCCATAGCTTAAGCCAGCTTAAATTGCAGTTTGATATTGGCTAGCGCCAGCGCTGCGTCCACGGCGTCACGACCCTTGTTTTTCTGCTCGCGGGAAGCCCGCACCCAGGCCTGATCGCGATTTTCTACTGTCAGGATACCATTACCAACGGCAACCATATGCATCAGGGTGAGATCCATAAGACCACGCGCGGAATTGCTGCAAACATACTCATAGTGGCTGGTTTCACCGCGGATGACACAACCAAGCGCGACAAAGGCGTCATAGTTGGTGTCATTGCCTGCTTGCGCGGTGGCTTCCGCCGCCAAGCGGATCGCGCCTGGAATTTCCAACGCGCCAGGCACGCTGAGACGATCATAAGTGGCGCCTTGTTTATCGATCTCGGCGATAGCGCCGGCCAACAATTCATCAGAGATTTCTTCGTAATAAGGCGCGTCGACGATCAGGACTTTCAATGATTTATCCATCAAGCTTGTTAACCGGCAGCGCTGTCAATTGGGCGGGTCCCGACAACTTTTAGTCCATAGCCGTCCAGGCCAACAATATTGTACTTGCTGTTGGTCGCAAGAACCATTTCATGAACACCTAGATCGGCTAAAATCTGCGCCCCGATACCATAATCGCGAAGCTGTACCTCTTCGACGGGTTGACCGGCTCGTTTCCGCAGGTTGTTGGATAAAGCTCGCGGCATCGCTTCACGAATAAGGACGACGACACCGCGATCTTCGGCTGCAATCATTTTCATTGCTGATTGCAACTGATTTGCTTTGCCATTTAGATCTCCTAATACATCGCTTAAGACATCCAGCGCATGCATCCGTACCAGGACTGGACCCGGTTGACTAAGATCGCCTTTAACCAAAGCGATATGTTCTGAATAGTGGATTGTATTTACATAGACAAACATTTGGAAATGGCCGCCATAAAGGCTATTCAGATCTGCTTCTATGCTGCGTTTTACATACTTCTCGGTCATCCGGCGATGGTGGATCAATTCTGCAATTGTGCCGATTTTGAGATTGTGGAACTGGGCAAACTGGACTAAATCCGGCAGCCGGGCCATGGTTCCGTCGTCGTTCATTATTTCACAAATAACGGCAGCTGGGTTTAATCCGGCCATACGAGAAATATCGACCGTCGCCTCCGTATGTCCGGCACGCACCAGAACACCACCGTCCCGCGCGCGGAGCGGAAATATGTGTCCAGGGGTCGTTATATCGTGGGCGGCGCTGCTTTCGTCGATGGCAACTTGAACCGTCAAAGCACGGTCAGCGGCAGAAATACCGGTCGTCACGCCTTCTCGCGCTTCAATCGAAACTGTGAAACCAGTGCCGTGTCTGGATTGATTGCGCTGCTCCATTAGGTTGAGGCCGAGGAATTCGACCCGCTCGCTCGGCAACGCTAGGCAAATCAAGCCGCGGCCGTGCATGGCCATAAAGTTAATCGCTTCGGCATCACAGAATTGCGCCGGGATGACCAGATCCCCTTCATTCTCGCGATCCTCATCGTCGATGAGAATGAACATTTTGCCCGCCTTGGCATCTTCCAAAATCTCGTCGATATCCGAGATATAGTCATGCCGCTTCACTTGCGAGACTAGGCTTTTATTACCGCTCAATTCTTACTCCTTGTCCAACAGCCGGCCAACGTAACGGGCCAGCGTGTCGATCTCCAAATTCACTCTGTCACCTACAATAACTTCACCGAAAGTTGTCATTTCCAGCGTATGGGGGATCAAATTGACCCCAAAGTTGGCGTCATCGACCTCATTCACCGTCAAAGAAACGCCGTTCACAGACACCGACCCTTTTGGCGCGATGAAGCGCTTAATCTCATCAGGGGCGGCAAATGTAAAGCGGATAGACTCTCCCTCCGGCTTGAGTGAGACTACCTGGCCAACGCCATCGACATGGCCTGAGACGATGTGGCCGCCTATTTCATCGCCGACCTTCAACGCGCGTTCCAAGTTAACACCAGCGCCTACACGCCAATCGTCAAGATTTGTGCAATCCAAAGTTTCCTTGGAGGCCGTGACGTCGAAGGTTTTGTCGCCTTTTCGTACCACCGTTAGACAGATCCCCGAGCAGGCAATAGACGCACCGATATCGACATTGTCGAGATCGAAATTCGTTTCAATGGTGAGATGGATATCGCCGGCTTCTTCCAGCCCGACAACTTTTCCGACATCTGTGATAATTCCTGTAAACATTGTTATTAACTACGCCTGAACCGCAAAGATTTCAAATAAGTCTTTCCCGACACGTGAAGACGACAGTTGTTTCAGCTCAATCGCCTGATCCAATCGGTCGATCCCAAGGTGATCAAAAACCGACAATCCATCACCACCAACAATTTTGGTCCCGCGAAACCAATAAAGCTGGTCGACCAAACCGACACGCAGAAAACTCGCGGCTATTTCAGCACCAGCTTCGATCATAACGCGGGTTATTCCGCGCTCAGCCAGTTTTTGCAGGACGGCGAGTGGAGCAACGCGGCCGCTTCCTTCTTCGCCCGCAATCGTAATAACTTCTGCTGGTTTAAGAGCAGACGCAGGGTCGTCGCTAGCGCTCATGATCCATAAAGGAATATCGCCAGCTGACCGAACTAATTGGCAGTCGGAAGGCGTCCGCAACCGGCTATCCATTACAACACGCACCGGCTGCCTTCGGCGCCCTGGCAAGCGGCAATTCAATATTGGATCGTCTGCCAGGACCGTTCCGATACCGGTCAATACCGCATCATGTTGGGAACGAAGTAACTGTACACGCGCGCGCGCTTCGGGCCCGGTGATCCATTGGCTATGCCGGCTATTTGTCGCAATCGCACCATCCAGTGTCGTAGCGACTTTTAATCCGACGAAGGGGCGGTTTTGCGTAATACGGAACAAAAATCCGACATTTAAATCTGCTGCTTCCGCATCCAGCACACCCTCATCCACTTCAATACCAGCTTGTCGTAGCGTTGCGATACCTTTACCGGCGACCCGTTCGTCGGGATCACGGATTGCAATTACCACCCGCACGATACCCGCAGTGACAAGAGCTTCGGCACATGGCGGGGTTTGTCCTCGATGCGCGCAAGGTTCCAAAGTAACATAAGCGGTTGCCGATTTTGTCGCCCCCCCAGCTCGCGCAATGGCTTCGGTTTCCGCGTGCGGTCGCCCGCCCGGTTGCGTCCGGCCGCGCCCGACCACCCGTCCATCTTTCACGATGACGCAACCAACAGCAGGGTTCGGCCAAACTTGCCCAAGTCCCCGGCGTGCCAGGCGCAAGGCGATCTGCATATATTGATTGTCGGTATCCAGGCTCATCTGCCGCTCCGACCTGCCAGACATTTACTCTGGATCAGGCTCGCCGCGTAATTCATCGACAAAGTCCTCGAAGTCCTGCGCCTCGCGGAAGTTCCGATAGACTGACGCGAAACGCACATAAGCAACAGGATCAAGTTGTGATAACGCCTCCATCACCAATTCACCGACGTAGACGGATTTGATCTCGCTTTCGCCGGAGCTTTCCAAGCGTCGTTGAATGCTATTCACGATGCGCTCTATCCGTTCTTCATCAATTGGGCGTTTGCGGGCGGCGATCTGAATTGAACGCATCAGTTTATCGCGATCGAATTGCGAACGTTTTCCACTTCGCTTCACAATTGTCAGGTCGCGCAGATGCACCCGTTCAAATGTCGTAAATCTGGATCCGCAATCTGGGCAGAATCGGCGCCGACGAATAGCCGTATTGTCGTCCGTGGGCCGACTATCCTTCACTTGGGTATCATTCGAAGCACAAAATGGGCAGCGCATATTTATTTCCTATTCATGCCTTCGAACAAAAAAAGGCGTATGGGAGTGCGAATCGTTCAACACTACCCTAATAGATTGGGAAAGCTTCGCACAAGGCTTCGACCTTGGCTTTTACTTCTGCCTCAACATTTGAATTCCCCTCTTCGGCGGTTGAGGCACCATCAAGGACATCGGCGATTAAGTGACCGATCTGTTGAAATTCGGCGACGCCGAAGCCGCGTGTAGTCCCGGCAGGCGTACCAAGGCGGACACCAGACGTGATCATCGGCTTTTCCGGATCGTAGGGAATACCATTTTTGTTGCAGGTGATCGCAGCTCGGCTAAGGGCGGCTTCCGCATCTTTCCCGTTCAATCTTTTTGGCCGCACATCGACAAGCATCAAATGTGTGTCGGTCCCGTCGGATACCAGATCCAGACCGCGATCTTTCAGTACCGATGCCAAGGCTCGGGCGTTTTCCACTACAGCATGCGCATAGGATTTGAATTCCGGGCGCAATGCTTCGCCGAACGCTACTGCTTTGGCGGCAATGACATGCATCAGCGGTCCACCTTGCAGGCCCGGAAAAACCGCCGAGTTGATTTTCTTTCCCAAGTCTTCGTGATTAGACAGAATCATACCGCCACGCGGGCCGCGTAAGGTTTTATGTGTCGTCGTCGTTACCACATGTGCATGTGGCAACGGGCTTGGATGAGCGTCACCAGCAACCAGACCAGCGAAATGCGCCATATCAACCATCAGATAAGCGTCGACAGAATCAGCAATTTGTCGCATGGCTTTAAAATCTATTTGTCGGGGATATGCGGAACCACCAGCAACAATTACTTTTGGTTTGTGGGTCTTCGCCAAATCTGCCAGTTCATCCATATTAATGCGATGATCATCCCGATTAACGTTATAGGGCACTACATCAAACCATTTGCCGCTCATGTTCGGCTTGGCGCCGTGGGTCAAATGGCCTCCCGCATCTAGCGATAAGCCCATAAAGGTATCACCCGGTTTCATCAAAGCCATAAACACGGCCTGGTTGGCCTGCGCTCCGGAATGCGGCTGCACATTTGCAAAACTGCATCCAAACAGTTTTTTGGCCCGTTCAATCGCCAAATCTTCCGCCACATCCACATGTTCACAACCACCATAATAGCGGCGGCCAGAATAACCTTCGGCGTATTTGTTCGTCATGACACTGCCCTGCGCCTGCAGCACTGCTTTCGAAACAATATTTTCGGACGCGATCAATTCAATTTCGTAGCGTTGGCGGTGCAATTCGCCTTCGATACCGGCGAACAATGCAGGATCGGCTTCGGATAGGTCTTGGCTGAAAAATCCACTGGATTTGATGGCTTCATCGCGCATTGGATCTGACGACATTAATCATATTCCTGGTCAATATGCGCCACACTAGCGCAAGGTGGAGATCGAGTTTAAGTCAGGCACGCTAGGCTCTATGGGCACAAAGATTAGCATTGATCGGTCGGCAAACCACTCAATTGAACGACTTGCTGTTAGATCACCAGTTCAGTTGCCAAATAACCAGATAATGTGGCTCACCTTCCAAACGCCATATCATATCTTGGTGGCGATAGCCAGCAGATGCGATGCAAACTACCCCAACCACAAAGGTACAAAGAATAACTGGATAAAACATCAACTTATTTCTCGAAAAGTCATCACAATTTCAACGTTGCCACGAAACGATCGGAGAAATTTAGCCGGTACGATGTCTTTACTTATTTATGTTCTTGTGTATTACCTTGTTTTCCAATACCGCATCGAAAAAAATAAATGATTTATTGTAGAAATATTGACAATCTCCGTAAGTAATATATTAGTAGTTAAAATATTGGTTACTTAATTTCGGTTTTTTTATGTCAGATAACGAAAAAATTCCTTTTGAAATATTGATTAAGATGGCTGCGGAAATTGTGGCGTCCTACGTGAGCAACAATTCTGTCGCAGTAGATGCACTGCCGGGTTTAGTCCAGTCGACTTTCACGACACTGCAGATGTTGGACAGTGCGAATGGGCCCGATAGTCTGCTAGAATTGAAACCAGCAGTATCTATTCGCCGATCTATCCAACCGGATTTCATCGTGTGTTTGGAAGATGGCAAAAAGCTGAAAATGCTGAAGCGATACCTTCGGACACAGTACAATTTAAGCCCGGAGGATTATCGCCGAAAGTGGCGTCTTCCTGCCGATTATCCGATGGTGGCACCAAACTATTCCAAGCAACGCTCTAATTTTGCGAAGACAATTGGACTTGGCCAAAAATCGAATAGTCAAAGAACAAGTCGCTGAGCAGCTGCAAATTAGATCAACAGACCATCTTTTCGCGCAGTGTCGGCATCCTTAATCTTCTTATTCAGCACATATTGTAATTTTTTTATTGCGACATTCGAGAGATAGTTCTGTGTCGCAGATGGATCGCCAACAATCGATACTTCAAGCCTAGTGACCGGATCGATTGCTGTCACTTTGACAAACCGACCAACTTGATGAAATTCTATAAAATACTGCTGCTTCCGGCTCATCCCGTACAATCAGGCGGCTTCCCTTAAACTCAGTTCCTGCCAAACCTGCTTTAATGCTGTGACTAATTCTCTCAACATATCATCATTGTGGAATGGTGTCGGTGTAAATCGCAACCGCTCTGTCCCCTTTGGCACGGTCGGATAATTGATCGGTTGGACATAAATGCCGTGTTCTTCCAACAACTTATCAGACGCCAATTTACACAATATCGGATCGCCAACCATGACAGGAACGATGTGGCTCTGTGAATCCATGACCGGCAACTCGGCTTCCCGCAGCAATGTTTTTAGTCGTGTCGCACGTTTTTGATGTTCCTGCCGCTCAATCGTCGACGCTTTCAGATGACGCACACTCGCCAACGCACCGGCTGCCAATACCGGCGATAAAGAGGTGGAAAATATAAAACTTTGGGCGAAACTTCGAATGCAGTCGACAAGGTTTTGGCTGCTTGTAATGAAACCACCCATCACGCCGTAAGCCTTGGCCAATGTCCCTTCAATGATGTCGAGACGATGCATTAACCCTTCGCGTTCGGCGATGCCACCGCCGCGCGGGCCATAGAGACCAACGGCATGAACTTCATCCAAATAAGTCAGGGCATTGTATTTGTCCGCTAGATCGCAAATTTCCGCAATTGGGGCGATGTCGCCATCCATCGAATAAACCGATTCAAATGCGATAAGCTTGGGCGCATCCGGGTCCGCTTCAGCGAGCAGCTCTTCTAAATGCGATACATCATTGTGGCGCCAAATTTTTTTGGCACAATTGCCGTGTCGAATGCCTTCGATCATCGAGGCATGATTCAATTCGTCAGAAAAGATGATGCAACCGGGCATTAACTTCCCCATCGTCGATAAGGTTGCTTCATTGGAGATATAACCAGAGGTGAAAATCAGCGCCGCTTCCTTCTGGTGCAAATCGGCGAGCTCGCGTTCCAGCAAAACATGATAATGATTGGTCCCGGAGATATTTCGTGTGCCACCGGAGCCGGCCCCAACTTCGTCCAATGCCTGATGCATCGCCGCGATGACATCCGGATGCTGGCCCATGCCAAGATAATCGTTGGAACACCATACGCGGACCGATAGTTCTTCGCCGTTTTTGTGCCAAGTCGCATGCGGAAAGTTTCCCCGTTCGCGCGACAATTCAGCAAAAACCCGATAACGGCCTTCGGATTGAATGTCAGCGATTTTATCGGCGAAAATCTTCTCGTAATTCATTTCGGTTATTTCCTTGCTTTACGTCGCGCAATACTACCCAAAACAAAACTGGCATACCTCGCGACACTTAGCCGCAGCCTCATCGGCATCTGAACGTCGATGCTCCACACTAACAAATTAATAACAGGCAATATTGTTGTACGCCAAATCATATTAACCAAGTCACAATTGATCAAATCTCTAGTCAATTGCCAGGGTTATGCATATAACAACGTCAACTCGCGTGCCTTGTTGTACAACAATGTTGTTAAAGGCATGTAAATTCGATATTTCAAACTGAGGTTGGACAAAAATGAGTGGAAACGCTGGCGTCGCATTGGATGGATTTGTTTGGGAAGATCCCTTCTTGATAGAAGATCAATTGACGGAAGAGGAGCGTATAATACGCGACACAGCGCGCGATTATTGCCAGGACAAACTATTGCCGCGCGTCGTCGATGCCACCCTCAATGATCATTTCGACCGTGACATCATGAACGAAATGGGTGAAGTCGGCCTTTTAGGCGCGACGATCGACGGTTACGGTTGCGCGGGGGTCGGTTATGTTTCCTATGGCATCATTGCCCAGGAAATTGAAAAAATCGACAGCGGTTATCGTTCCGCCGCCAGTGTCCAATCCAGCCTGGTGATGCATCCAATCCACGCTTACGGCAGCGAAGAGCAGCGGCAGAAATTTCTGCCAAAATTGGCCTCCGGTGAATTCGTTGGTTGTTTCGGCTTAACGGAGCCGGATCATGGCAGTGATCCAGCCAGTATGGTGACACGCGCTGCCAAGGTTGACGGTGGGTATGTTCTGAACGGCGCCAAAATGTGGATTACCAACTCGCCTATTTCTGACTTGGCCGTGGTTTGGGCGAAGGACGACGATGATAAAATTCGTGGCTTCATCGTCGAGCGTGACTTCAAAGGTTTTGCGACCCCTGAAATAAAACAGAAACTGTCTTTGCGGGCCTCCATTACCGGCGAAATTGTTTTAGAAGATTGTTTTGTGCCGGATGAAAATCTGTTGCCAAACACAGTTGGTCTGGGGGGACCTTTCGGCTGCTTGAACCGAGCTCGCTACGGCATCGCCTGGGGCGCGACGGGCGCCGCGGAAGCTTGCTGGAAAGCTGCTCATACGTACGTCATGGAACGCAAACAATTTGGCAGTCCACTCGGCTCCTACCAACTGGTGCAGAAGAAACTAGCCGACATGCAAACCGAAATTGCTTTGTCGCTACAAGCCTGCCTGCGGGTTGGACGCCTATTTGACGAAGGCCGCGCAACCCCAGAAATGATCTCGTTAATCAAGCGCAATAGCTGCGGCAAAGCCCTCGACATCGCGCGTACAGCACGGGACATGCATGGCGCCAACGGCATTTCGGCTGAGTATCATGTGATCCGCCATATGATAAACTTGGAGACTGTAAATACCTACGAAGGCACACACGACATGCACGCCTTAATCCTTGGCCGCTCACAAACGGGCCTACAGGCATTTACCCATTAAGCCTTTGAATTCATGAGTCAACATAATCAGACCGGCGTCAATTTGAAAGGCGCGCTCCTGCTCCTGTTGCTTGGATTATGTTGGGGCAGTTTTTGGCCAATGATGAAGATCGCTTTGGTCGAGATCCCGCTTTTTAATTTTCGCGGTATCTCGGGCGTGCTAGGCGGCCTACTAATTCTGTTGATCGCTGTCCTAACCGGGCGCAGCATCAAGTTGCCGAAGTCCGAGATCATGCCGATGATCGGCGTTTCGTTTGTTTCAACTACTTGCTGGTTTCTGTTAAGCGCCGTCGGCGTCATGACCATCGGCTCAGGTCGCTCGACTTTGATCGCCTATACTATGCCATTTTGGTCGTTCGTTTTTGGTATCTTGATTTTGAAAGACAATCCGGCGCCGGCTCGTTGGTTCGGACTGCTCTTTGCTCTTACCGGCATCGCCATTATGGTGTCGCAGGATCTAGATGCGTTTTTTGCTTCTCCCTGGGGCTTGGGCGCGATGTTGCTGTCCGCCCTCACTTGGGGTCTGGGTGCCGTTCTTGTAAAAACCCGCGATTGGCCAATGTCCAACCTTAGCTTCGCCGGATGGCAAACGGTGATTGGAACCTTGCCCATCCTTGCGATTGCCATGTTTGAACCGATGGGAGACATCAGCGCAATTTCTACAAAAGCCTGGTTGGCGATGGCCTATGTCGGCGTCGTCGGCGTGGCTTGCGGGGTAACGATTTGGTTCACGCTCCTTCGCATGTTGCCGATTTCCGTTACAACTTTAGGGGTAATGTTAGTTCCTGTCGTCGGTTTAGTCTCCAGCGCCGTCCTTGTCGAATCATTCCTCGGTTGGCCCGAATACGTCGCCCTCCTGCTAATTCTTTGCAGTATGACCGCCCTTATGCCGCTACCGAATTTTTTTCGAAAGGACCGGTGAGTTAGGGATGGTAACCGGCAGTTATTGTCCGCAAGCGCGGTAGTACAACAACTTTAGAAACGCTTCACCTTGCTCTCACCGCACGAAGCGGGTCATGTCGCCCCAGAAGCGTTCCATGGCTTTCAGCATGCGGATCAATTCGCTCATTTCGACGCTGTCCAGTCGGCCGCTTTCGTCGAGTTGGCCGACTTGTTCGTCAAATAATTCCGCCAATTGGATGCGAAGCGCTGCACCTTTATCGGTCAGTTGTACTTTCGACGAACGACGGTCGTGGCGAGAACGTTCCTGATCAAGATAGCCGTTTTCAACCAGTTTTTTGAGATTATAGGATACGTTCGAACCCAGATAATAGCCGCGATGGGTCAGATCGCCGACAGTCAGATTGTCATCGCCAATGTTGTATAAGATCAGGCTTTGCACATTGTTGATATCGGAATAGCCCAGGCGTTCCAAATCCGATTTCAACAGATCGAGAAACTGACGGTGTAACCGCTCAATCAGCGTCAGGCTATCTCAATAGGTTGAGCGATCCAGCTCATGGGCTTGCTGATCAGACATATACTTCTTCCCCCGAAAAATAGTTGGCCATTTTGGGTTTCACACCGACACTTAAGCTAAACCTCTTAACATTTTAATTACACCTGAGAAATCGACTTCTGCATTTCCGGCATTATTGTAAAGCGCATACAGTGCCGCCGCCGCCGCCCCAAGCGGTGTCGCAGCGGACGAAGATTGCGCCGCAGTTTGCGCTAATCGCAAGTCTTTTAGCATCATAGCTGCGGTAAATCCGGCCCGATAATCGTTGTTTGCTGGCGATGTCGGCACCGGTCCCGGCACTGGACAATAAGTTGTCAACGCCCAGCATTGGCCTGAAGCGGTTGATGCAATATCGAAGAGTTTTTGGTGATCCAGGCCTAATTTCTCAGCTAAAACAAAGGCTTCACCGACCCCGATCATCGATATGCCAAGGATCATGTTGTTACAGATTTTCGCCGCCTGGCCATTTCCGCTTCCCCCGGCGTGAACAATATTTCCACCCATGATATCCAGGATCGGTTGCGCTTTGGCAAAGGCCACATCCGGACCGCCGCACATGAACGTTAAGCTTCCCGCTTCCGCCCCACCGACACCACCGGATACGGGTGCGTCCAGCATCAAAAAACCCGCTTCATCCGCCGCGTTTGCAACAGCGCGGGCCGAATCAACATCAATTGTGGAAGAATCGATAAACAACGTGTCCGCCGCTGCTGCCGCCAAAATCCCATCACCACCCATATAGACTGAACGAACATGGGCACCCGCCGGCAACATGGTGACAACAATTTCAACACTGGATGCTGCTTCGTTTGCTGACACGGCAGCTGTTCCACCGGCTTTGACAATGTCGTCGACCGCCGCCTTCGACAAATCAAAAACTTTGACGTCATGCCCAGCCTTAAGCAGGTTTTGCGCCATGGGTCCACCCATATTACCGACGCCGATAAATCCGATCTTGCTCATTTATCCATCTCCCAATTTTGTTTTATCACGACCCGGACATTCGCCAGCGAACATAATCAATTGGTTGCGGGTGGCCAAATTCCAGATCGCCGGCGCTTGCTGGATTATCAAAATAACCTGCAACATCAGCATCCGTACAGTCTTTCAGACTATCTGGTTGCCAAGTTGGTGATTGATCTTTGTCGATGACAACGGCACGCACACCTTCATAAAAATCATGACCCTCGATACAGCCGCAGGCAATGCGATATTCCATCTGCATACAAGCATTGAAATCAAGTTTGGCGCCAGTGGTGATTTGGCGAAAGGCCAGTCGCATACTGGTTGGCGATTTTTGTTGCATGGTTTTTTCGACAGACTGAGCCCATTCGTCTTTCTGGTTCTCGGTTAGACCAGATAACACTTCGTCAAGGCTGGCTTTACCAAAATATCGATCAATGATACCAGATAAATACGGCAGAATTGCTTCCTCCGGTGAAACAATGAACCGATTGATAACCGAACTAACCTGCGCGAAGGTATCGGCTTCAAAGTTTTCCGCCGCTAGGGCAGTTACTAAATTTTCGAGCTCTGCTGCCGGAACGTAACAATCGCATACCCCGGCAAACACAGCATCCGCCGCCTTAATCCGCTCCCCCGTCATCGCCAAATACAAGCCGATATGTTTCGGAATGCGAGAGAGGAAATATGCGCCACCGACATCCGGGAACAAGCCGATACCGGTTTCCGGCATCGCGAACATCGTCCGTTCGGTCGCAACGCGGTGCGAGCCATGGACAGAGATGCCGACACCGCCGCCCATAACGATGCCATCCATCAATGCAACATAAGGTTTCGGAAAATGAAAAATATCTGAGTTCAACAAATATTCATCGCGGTAAAAATCATAAGGATAACTGCCGCCGGCTTTGCCTTCGTCGTATAGCTTGACGATATCGCCGCCAGCACAAAAAGCCCGGTCGCCGGCGGCTTGCACAACGACGCATTGGATATTGTCATCTTGCTCAATTTCCCGCAGCCAGCCGTGCAGGGTAAGCGCCATCGTGTGGGTCAATGCATTCAAGGCGTTCGGGCGGTTCAATGTGATTACCGCGACCTGCCCCTGAATGTTTTTTAGAATTTCCGGCTCGTCCGCCATTTGATACTTAATCTCTACTTCAATAAGTCCCGCGCCACGATCACACGCATGATTTCATTGGTGCCCTCCAGAATTTGATGCACCCGAACATCGCGTAAAAACCGCTCAATCGGAAAATCTCGCAAGTAACCGTACCCGCCATGTAGTTGTAGCGCTTGATTGACAATCTCAAATCCGGCATCCGTAGCAAAACGTTTGGCCATCGCTGCCGTCGTCGTGGCGGTCGACAATTTTGCATCAACCTCTGTTGCGGCTTTGCGCACTAAAAGGCGCGCCGCTTCCAGCTCTGTCGCCATGTCCGCTAATCGAAACTGCAGGGCCTGAAAATCGGCCAATTCACGCCCGAACTGTTTGCGGGATTTCATATGGTCAATACTGGCCAACAAACAGGTCTCTGCCGCTCCCAACGAACAGGCGGAGATGTTCAATCGACCGCCATCCAATCCCTGCATAGCGATTTTGAAACCGTCACCTTCCGCCCCGATCAAATTTTCGACCGGAACCTGGCAATCATCGAACAGCACCTGTGCCGTAGGTTGCGAATTCCAACCCAGTTTGCGTTCCTGGGCGCCAAATGAAAGACCCGGCGTGCCGTTTTCAATAACCAAACAAGAGATGCCGCCCGGGCCATCGCCACCGGTGCGGACCATACAGACATAGATATCAGCCTGCCCGCCCCCAGAAATGAATGCTTTGCCCCCATTGACCACATAATGGTCACCGTCACGCACGGCCTTTGTCCGCAAGCTGGCGGCATCGGAACCGGCACTTGGCTCAGTCAGGCAGTAGCTGGCGAAATGCTCCATACTGCAAAGCTTCGGCAGCAGACGCTCGCGTTGATCATTGTCGGCGAAGCTGTCGATCATCCAAGCGGCCATATTGTGGATCGAAATATAAGCCGCGGTGGACGCACAGGCCGCTGATAATTGTTCAAATATCAACGTCGCATCCAAACGGCTGAGACCCGAGCCACCAACATCTTCACCGACATAAATACCGCCAAAACCCAGCCTCGCCGCAGCGCGCAATGTCTCTACCGGAAAGATTTTTTCTTCATCCCATTGACTGGCATGGGGCGCCATTTCCGCCGCCGCGAACTGTGCGGCAGCGTCTTGAAACGCGCGTTGCTCTTCCGTCAACGTGAAGTCCACAATGCCCTCTTAATTCAATACAGTTGCCATTTGTCGGTGATAATGGAGGCTTGAACGCCTGTCAATTCCAACAAACTAACGCTTCATATGTTGTAGGCGGGCTAATAAGCTGGAAGTGTCCCAGCGCTTGCCGCCAATGGCTTCCACCTCGGCGTAAAATTGATCGACCAAACCGGCAACCGGTAATGAAACTCCCATGTTCTTGGCTTCCGCCAAACAAATCCCCAAGTCCTTGCGCATCCATTCAACAGCGAAACCATGTTCAAATTCGCCAGCCAACATGGTTTGATAGCGGTTTTCCATTTGCCAGGATTGTGCCGCACCTTTCGAGATGACATCGATCACCTGAGCACCGTCCAAACCAGCATTGACTGCAAAGTTCAAACCTTCTGACAGGGCCTCCACTAAACCGGAAATGCAAATTTGATTGACCATCTTTGTCAATTGTCCAGACCCTGCCGGACCCATCAATTGGCACATGCGGGCATAACAGTCGATCGCCTCACTGACTTGATCATAGCTGGCCTGATCGCCGCCGCACATAACTGTTAGGACGCCATTTTCAGCCCCTGCCTGACCGCCGGAAACAGGTGCATCGACAAAACCGAAATCATTGGCTTTGGCATAATCGTCCATTTCGCGCGCGACTGTCGCCGACGCTGTCGTATGGTCGACAAAGATACCGCCCGTGGCCATACCGGCAAACAGTCCATCGTCACCATAGGCAATTTGTCGAATGTCATCGTCAGCCCCAACACAGGAGAAGACGATTTCCGCACCCAGCGCCGCTTCCCGCGGGCTCGCGCCGCTAGCGCCACCATATTCGGCGACCCATTTAGCCGCCTTAGCCGAACTGCGATTATAAACCGTGACGTCGTAACCTTTTTCGGCGAGATACCCGGCCATCGGATAGCCCATCACGCCCAAACCCAGAAATGCAACTTTTTTGCTCATTCGAATTCGCCCCTCACATGAATAAGGCCTCATCGACAGTCATCGACAAGGCCCATTAATTGCTTCAATGAAATGATCTGTTTCCAGATCAGATAAAATCACTCGCCGTCGTAAACTTCAAGATCGTTTACAACAAAAACACCACAAAGATAATCATGCAAGCAGCGCCCACGCCCATTCAGTACTGAAATGATAAGGATGAAGGGTGTGCCTAAAATGGCGGTGACATAAAAGGCGATAAACATCAAAGCCGACTGCAATAAATCCGGCGCCGTCCCGTCCCAGGAATAAACTTTCAAACCCATCATTCGCATACCCGGGGTTGCCTGCTTTTGCCCCGATACAAACAAAATGTGATAGGCAAACGGGATGGCGGCCAGTACTAAACCGACCGGTCCTGCCAACAAACCGAAAGAAACAACGGCAAAGACAATTCCGATAGTACCCAGGACAAGAAAGATCAGGCCAATAAGGCACCAATCGATGAAATATGCGAAAATACGCTTGGTTCGAATGCCCTGGAAAAATTCAGCGCTTTCGAAAAGATCAGGGATAAACTTGTAGTCCCACCGCCGACCTTCAAAAGTTGGCGTCGTGGTCGAAAGTGACTTGTTCATCAAACATATCTCAGTTGTTGGCGATATAGTCTAGATAAGGATGATCGCAAGAAACTCAAGAACCATACAGTTTTCTTGTTATATTTCAACGTGATAGAAACTATTGGCTGCTTGCGTCCGTGTTCGGTGGCAACACTGGGGCCTGTCGCAACAAGACAATCGCAATGCGACGGTTCGTCGGATGGGCTGGATCCTCTTCCACGAGGGGCTCCGTCTCCGCCAAACCGGAAACCCTTGCGATGCGATCTGTCGGGATGCCGTAGCTCATCAAACTACGTCTGGAGGCGTTGGCACGATCGGACGAAAGTTCCCAGTTTCCATAGTCGTCGCCGCCACTGCGGAAGGGCACGGAATCCGTATGGCCAGTAATCGAAATGCTGTTGGACGTTTCCAACACCGCTTTCGCGACCTGCTCTAGAATTTTCTTGGTGTGATCGTGCAGACCGGCGCTACCACTCGGAAACATTGAGCGACCGTCTTGGTCGATAATCTGAATACGCAAGCCTTCCGGTGTGTTGTCGATGATCAAATGGCGGCGTAAACCTTCGAGGTCCGGCAGTCCATCCAGCGCCTGCAGCAGCTGTTCTTCAGCCTGGGCGAATTCTCGTTGCTCCCGCTCCGCCATTTTCTCAAGTAATTGCTCTTCAGTGGGCTTTGCATTCGCAGCTTCCTTTGTCTCAGCGCCACCATCTTCTAAATCGGTCGCAGTTGTTTCTTCGTTAGGCTGATCTTCATCGTTGTCTTCACCGCCCGCATTTTCAACTTCGCCTTCTTTGTCTTCCGGTTCTTCTTCCGCATCACCGGTTTTGCGAACCCGTGGCGGCGTCAATTCCACGACCACCGACGGCACCGCAGCGTCGCCAATCCGCGCACCATCTTTGGACATTGTCTGCCCCCCCAATATCCCGCCACTACCACTGGTGGAGCGACTAACAGAGGTCGGGGCGAAATAGTCAGCAATGCCTTTTTTCTGCTCGTCAGTCGTAACATTCAATAGCCATAGCAACAAAAAAAACGCCATCATCGCGGTCACGAAGTCAGCATAGGCCACCTTCCAGGCGCCGCCATGGTGCTTTTTGACGATAATCGGTTGTACTTGGTCGGCCATTGATCAGCGCCAAACTCGATAGCCAATTGATTTACGCTTCACCATGTTCAAGCCGGTAATACGTTAGATGTCGCATCCTCAATTTCCATGAAGCTTGGGCGATCATGTCCGGCAAGGATTTTACGGGCGAATTCCACCGAAATCGCCGGCGCATAACCGGATACATGCGCAATGATGCCTGTCTTTATGCACTCCAAATATTTCGATTCTGCATCCGCATAGGTTTCTAAATTCGCACTCATCGGCGATATGAAGCCATAGGACATCAAAATACCCAAAAAGGTACCAACCAGCGCCGCACCAATTAGACCACCCAATACTTCGGGCGGTTCCGAAATTGATCCCATCGTGACAATCACCCCCAAAACCGCTGCCACAATACCAAAAGCTGGCATCCCCTCGCCCATCTGTCCAATGGCATGGGCGACTGCATGGGCTTCATGTTTTCTGGAATCGATGTTCCCCTCCATCATTTCGGTGAGTTCGTGAGGGTTTTCGGTTCCCATCGTGATCACGCGCAAGGTGTCGCACATGAATTCTACCGCGGCGGTGTTTTTCATGAAGTTCGGATGGTTTTCGAATATTGTGCTGGATTCCGGCGTTTCGATATGCGCTTCCAACGCCAAGGCGCCCTTACTTTTCGCCAACTTAAAAAGTGTAAATTGCAGCACCAAAAGATCGACATAATCTTCTTTGGAATGAGGTGCCCCCTTGAGCAACCTGCTCAAATGTTTTCCGGACGCCAAAATAACGTCTTTCGGATTGGCAATCACAAAAGCACCAACTGCTGCGCCGCCGATGATCAGAAGTTCAAGGGGTTGCATCAGTACACCGGGGTCGCCGTGCGGCAAATAACCACCCAACACACTGCCGATAACTATCGCGAGGCCGATTAAGAAAAACATGATCTGTTACTCACTGCGTTCCAATTACTCATCACCAAAGAATCGCGGCTGGAAATGTGACACGAAAAGCGAAATTTTTCATCTGTCTTAACTCACATTCAGTTGCGAAGTTCTATTATCAACTATAAACAACAACTAAATGATTAATGGAGAATGAAAAAATATGACCGTTGAACCGCGGCTCCTGCGTGACGCTATGGGCTGTTTTGCGACCGGAATTACTGTGATCACCGCCAAAAACAAAGCCGGCGAAGCCGTTGGCATGACGGTGAATTCGTTTAATTCTGTGTCGTTGGATCCGCCTTTGATCCTATTTAGTATAGCCCGCGATGCGTCTTCATTCGAAAATCTGCGCCATGCAGAATCTTATGCCGTAAACATTCTGAGCACGGATCAACAAGAGATATCGAGCTGTTTTGCCTCCTCCGGCGTGAACGGTTTCGATACTGTGACCGCTTGTCTCAGCGATCGCGATATCCCAACCATTGCGAACTCGCTTGCCACATTTGAGTGCAAGGCTCACGCGCAACACGATGGCGGCGATCACGTGATCTTCGTAGGCGAAGTCATGCATGTCGATTATGCAAAAACGGGCGCGCCGCTCTTATACTTTCGCGGTGGCTATGCTGCGGTTGCCGCCGACTGAAGCTATCAAAATTTAGTGCGCGTAGCGCATCACAGCGTAACCAGCGGTGCGAAGTTGCTCAAGCACCCGGCCGACATGACCACTATCCCGGCACTCGATGACAAATTCCAACTCCGCCTGTTTAGCCGGCACGTCAATGAACATGCGTTGATGCTGCACTTCCATAATATTGCCGCCGGCATGCCCAATAATTCCGGATATCTCTGCTAAAGTGCCTGGGCGATCCGGGATTTCCAAGCGTAATCGTGCAATCCGCCCCTCTCGGATGAGACCGCGCATCAAAATCGCCGACAACATTCTTGTATCGATATTGCCGCCGCTCAAAACTAAGCCGATCTTTCGACCGGCAAATTTTTCAGGTTCCGTCATGACGGCGGCCAGGCCCACCGCACCCGCGCCTTCAACGACGGTTTTTTCGATCGAAACAAGTTGATTTATGGCATTTTCAATTTCGTTTTCGGAAACCGTTACCACTTCATCTACTAATCTTCGAATGATAGGCAGGGTTATTTCGCCCGGATTTTTGACGGCGATCCCGTCGGCAATGGTTTGCCCACCGCTCACATGTCCACCATTTGTTAAAGCGTTGTGTACAGAGGGATAGATTTCGGTTTCAACGCCGACAATTTCGATTCCCGGTATGATCGCTTTGGCTGCTGTCGCCATCCCGGAGATTAGGCCGCCGCCACCCACCGGAATGACCAGACATTCCAGATTCGGTACTGCATCCAGCATTTCCAGTGCAACGGTACCCTGTCCCGCGATAACGTCTAGATCATCAAAGGGGTGAATAAATGTGAGGCCACCAGAGTTCATCAATTTGCGTGCGATATCTGCACTTTCGTCCACCGTCTCGCCACGAACGATAACGGTCGCACCAAGCATCTCTGTTTGTTGAATTTTTACATTCGGCGTGCCTTCCGGCATGACGATAGTCGCAGGGATGCCCAGTTCCCGGGCATGATAAGCGACGCCTTGGGCGTGATTGCCGGCCGACATTGCGATCACCCCATTGCGACGCTCTTCTTCCGGTAGACTTAGCAATTTGTTCAGCGAGCCACGATCTTTGAAAGACGCGGTATATTGCAGATTCTCAAATTTGAGGAAAATTTCAGCGCCGGTAATTTCTGACAAGGTTTTTGAATGACGGCACGGCGTAAGCTCGACCTTGCCAGCCAATACTTTTGCGGCGGCACGGATATCCTTCAAACATAATGACATGTCAATTTCCTCTGAGCTTGGCAAACGAGCCTGCTATGCTTCATGATATAATCTCTGACCTAAACGAATGCGTGAATTACCTTGATTGAACCCATTTGGCAAATGTGGGCGGTACTCGCCTTAATCGGCGGTACGATCGCTCTTTATGCTAGCGAAAAGGCTTCTATGGAGCTTATTTCGTTTGGCTTCATTGGTGCCGTTCTGGTGTTGTTCCATTTTGCCCCTATTCCCACCGGCGGCAACGGCTCGGTTATCGGTGCTCGGGATTTACTGGCCGGATTTGCCGAACCGGCGCTGGTTGCTGTCCTTTGCCTCTTGATCGTTGGTCAAGGTTTGATCCGCACCGGGGCATTAGAGAGTCCGATCCAGGCATTGACTGCAGCTGGGATAAATCACCCCGTCTTGATGCTGGCCTTCGTCTTTTTCCTGGTCGCTTTCCTCAGTGCATTTGTCAATAACACGCCAATTGTCATCATCTTTATCCCCCTATTGACGGCGATGGCCGAACGCTATCGCCGCAACGGCAGCACTTTGATGATGCCACTGAGTTATGCGGCGATACTGGGCGGCATGACGACAATGATCGGGTCGTCGACAAATTTGCTTGTCGCCGGAAGTTACGAATCGTTGACTGGGAAACCGATGCGGTTTTTTGACTTCACGGTCCCCGGTTTGGTGCTGGCCACGGTCGGTCTGCTCTATGTGATTTTGGTGATGCCGCGATTATTCGGCAAAAAAGAAAACAAAGAACAACAAACCAGTGACGGTCGCGGGCGGCAATATATTGCGCAATGGGATATTCCGAAAAATGGTCAATTGATTGGCGAAACCGCGGTCGCCGGCTTATTTCCGGTATTGCGTGGAATTACCGTCCGGATGATCGAACGTAGTGGGCAGACGGAATTGCCGCCGTTTGACGGTTTTACCTTACAGGCCGGTGATAGGATGGTCGTTGCCGCCACCAAAGCCGATTTGATGAACTTGCTGTCGTTTGCGCCGGCAATGGAACGCCGCCGGCAACGTGGCCAGGAAATGGATCCGGTTCTGGTCGAAGTTGTCGTACCGCCGGCTTCCCGCATGGTCGGTCGAAATCTCGGCCAAATCGGCTTTGAACATCAGACCCGTTGCTTCGTTCTTGGTCTGCAACGCCGGTCCCGGATGGTCCGTACTGCGGTAAACGATATTCGGCTGGAAGCCGGCGACGTGTTGTTGATCTACGGTGACCGTCACGACGTCAGTGCGCTACGCTCCAGCCGGGATGTGGTGTTGCTGGAATGGTCGAGCCACGATGTCCCCATGGTCTGGCATGCCAAACGGGCACGAATAATATTTGGTGGGGTGGTTTTAGCGGCACTTACTGGTCTTGTGCCGATTGTGATTGCCGCAGTGTTAGGCGCAATCGCCATTGTCGCCAGCGGTTGCCTGAATATCCATCAGGCAGCCCGTGCCATTGATCGGCGCATCGCCTTGCTTATAGCCGCCGCTTTGGCGATGGGGGTGTCGTTGCAGGCCACCGGTGGTGCGACATTTTTGGCCCATGGCATGATCGACCTATTCTCAGATTTTGGCCCCGGCGTGACCTTATCGGCAATGTTCTTGATCGTCGCCGTGATGACAAACGTCATCTCCAATAATGCGACTGCGGTATTATTCACACCGATTGCGTTGAGCGCGGCGGCGCAACTAGGCGTCGATCCCAAAGCCTTTGTATTTGGCGTTATTTTTGCTGCCAATTGCTCATTTGCAACGCCAATGGGTTATCAAACCAATTTATTGGTTATGGGGCCCGGGCATTATCAGTTTTCAGACTTCTTGAAAGCTGGCGTGCCATTGGCCATAATCATCTGGTTGACCTATTCGGCGTTCGCGCCATGGTATTTCGGTTTCAATTGATGGGGAAAGTGAAACAAAATCAGGACCGATGAAAGTTTTCAATCCTAGCACTCTGGCCTATTTCTATATGTCCCGGGCAGCGCCTTGTCCCTATATACCAGGGCGCACGGAACAAATGGTATTCACTGATCTATCGTCGGCAGAATTGCCCATTGAACTGCATGATAGTCTGTCGCGAAGCGGCTTTCGCCGTAGTCAGGGAATTGTTTACAAGCCTAGTTGCGAAAATTGTTCGGCTTGCGTACCTGTACGTGTCGATGTTTCGTTATTTCATTTGTCGAAATCACTGAAGCGTGTGAATAAACGCAATTCCGGGTTGACGATGCGTCAATTGCCGGCCGTCGCATTGATTGAGCACTACGATCTTTTTGAAATTTATATCAAGTCCCGTCATGGCGACGGCGGTATGGTGAATATGGATTTCGAAGATTATATGTCGATGGTTCAAGATAGCCCTATTCAGACTAGATTGATGGAATTCCGGGATCACGAAGACAAACTTTACGGCGTCTGTGTTACCGACGTGCTGCGGGATGGATTATCCCTCGTTTATAGTTTTTTCGACATATCTCGCGCCGATCAAAGCCCCGGCACGCAGATAATATTGCAGCATATGAAAGATGCGAAAAGACGCGGCCTGCAATATGTCTATCTCGGCTATTGGATAAAAGAGAGCCGAAAAATGTCCTACAAAACACGTTTCCCTGGAGCCCAGCTGTTGACGCCAACCGGCTGGCGAGAGGTTGGCGAGGACGGCTTGACGTAAACGTAAAGCTTGTCATAAAGTGTCTCTAGTGTTCTCAGGGCGGGGTGGAAGTCCCCACCGGCGGTGATCAAAATATATTCAGTCATATGTAATTGCGGAATATATTGTGAAAGCCCGCGAGCGCCTTTTCCGCCAGGAAAAGGGTCAGCAGATTCGGTGAAACTCCGAAGCCGACGGTCATAGTCCGGATGGTAGAGAACAACTAGTAGTCAGACGCTCGCCTTGAGCGGCTGAACTTGTTAGTTGCACGCCCTGATTCACGTCAAATGTCTATGAACGGAGACTGACATGAATCAGACTAAAAAAACGACAACATCCCTAAAAGTAGCTTTCGTTGAAGCTCGATGGCACGCCGATATTGTCGGTCAATGCCGCAAAGGCTTCGTTGGTGAATTTATGCGACAGGGCTATGACGCTAGCCACATCGAGTTTTTCGATGTCCCAGGTTCGCTGGAAATTCCTCTTTTCACAAAGAAGTTGGCGGAAAGTGGTAAATTCGATGCCATAGTCGTGACCGGACTAGTCGTCGATGGCGGTATTTATCGCCATGACTTTGTTGCCCGAGCCGTCCTTGATGGCATCATGCGGGTGCAGTTGGATACTGGCATGCCAGTGTTGTCTGCTATTCTAACACCACACCAATTTCAGGAGCACGAACAGCATAAGAAATTCTTTTACGATCATTTTTTGCTGAAAGGCAAAGAAGCGGCCGACGCCTGCATCGAAATCATCAAGGCCCATAGCGCGTTGCTCCAGTTTGACGCCGTCGCCGCCTAACAATTCACCGCTGCCCTGCGCCTGATTTTGTCAAGCGCAGGGCGACGGTTGTTTGCATTAGTAGTTCAACGGCACGCCACCAGTTTCCGCTACCCGTTTGTCCGGCGATGGCGCCCAGGTACCTTCGTTCAAGATGAGTTTAGTTAAACCGGCCGCCGCAATATTGAGAAGTTTCTCGCCCTTTTCCGCTGACGCATTTGTTGGATCACCAAGAGTGCCATTGGGACTGATGGCGGAAAAACCGTGCAGACGATAACTAGCGGACTTTTCTCCGAGATCGGCATTATGCGGATTGGCGCACGCTGCCAGATTGCTATCGTCGACTAAATCGGGCTCAAGCGCCATCACCATGGAAGTTTCTGCTTCCCCTGCATGCATGATGAATTTTTGATCTTCCAACACGGCGGAGAACGCCGCAACGTCGACCATGGGATAGGTCGTGGACACTAAGGGAAGACCGAATTCGAGGGTCAAATCTTGAACTGCGACTTTGCAGGCATCCATATTGCCGCCGTGGCCATTATTGATCAAAACCCGACGGAAACCCTGCCGGGCCATGGAATCGATCAAACCACGCAGGATCAGATAAAAAGTCTGATAGTCGACTGTCAAGGTGCCGCCATAAGCCACGTGATGTTCCGATAGTCCACTCCAAACCGTCGGTGTCACCACGCATCGCCCACCCTGATCATTGACCAGTCTCGCCGCGCGAACCGACGTTTCATGCGCCAATAGTGTATCCGTCATTGTCGGCAGATGTGGCCCGTGCTGTTCAATCGAGGCCACCGGCAGGATGACGACCGCATCGTCATTGGCCAGTGCCCGCAACTCATGAGCCTTGCATTTCATCCATTCGACCTGGGTCATTATGCTCTCCCTTATGATTTCTTCCGCCGCTTGCGCTGGCGAAAATCAATCGCATCCGCTCGTTCCGTCGGGTTTTCCCCCTCGGCAAACAGATTTTGCTTTTGCACTTTTTGCGTGCCCGTCGTCGGCAAACTATCGACAAAGATAATCCAACCCGGCGCTTTGTAATAGGCCAGTCGTTCATCGGCAAAACTGAACAGGTCGTCAGCCAACGTTTCATCAGCCAGAACTTCCGGCACAGTAACGACGCAGGCCATCACTTCTTCTTCCCGCACATCGTCCGGGGCGGCAATGACCGCGACCTGAGCGACGGCATCGTGGCCCTGCAAACAGGCTTCGACTTCCGCCGCCGCAATATTTTCGCCTGAGCGGCGAATTATGTTTTTCTTCCGATCCATGAAATATAGCGTGCCGTCATCGCCTTGTCGCACGGTGTCACCGGTATGGAACCAACCATTTTTCCAAGCTTCCCTCGTCGCATCTTCGTTCTTTAGATAACCGGAGAAAAAGCCTTTGCGTGGATCCGCAGTGGAGTGACGAACAACCAACTCGCCTTCTGTACCCGGCTTCACTTCACGATCGTCATCGTCGACGACCATGGCTTCGAAACCATCGACAGAGCGACCAAAGGCGCGTGTATCGATGTGACGCGGTTCGTGATGATTGGTCAGCACCCGTCCGGTTTCGGTCATGCCCCAAAGCTCCAACAACGGAAAGCCGAAGCGGTCTTCGAAAGGGCGATGCAAACTGGGTTCAACACCGCCACCAACGCCGAAGCGGACTTGGTGCTGGCCTTCCAGTTCGCTATCCGGTTGGTTCAACAGCATCGGCACGACCACACCTAAATAGTGGATGATCGTCGCATTGCTGGCGACCACATCCTGCCACCAATGCCTAGGATGGAAACGGTCCGGCACGATCAGGCAGCCGCCCGTCAACATCATCGCCATGGCGGAAACACATTGGCAGTTCATATGGAAAAGCGGCAGGGGATTATAGGTTCGCTCCTGACCCGGGCGTATGGTCATCATGCCGCCGCGTTCCGCGTACCAGGATCCGGACGTCAGATAATATTCATTGGTCAGGATGCAGCCTTTTGGCCTGCCGGTCGTGCCGGATGTATACATCAAGCTACATTCACTGCTGAGCGAGGGAGGTCCGACTTCGACTGCCTTTGCAGCCGCCGGAACCTCATCTGGAAAATCTTCGAAACTGACAACAGGCGGTCGCTTTGGACAATCGGCCGACACCTTCTGTAGATCGCCCAAACGTTTGGCCAGGGTGACAATCATATCCGTATCGGAGTGATCCATCTGAAAGACCATTTCGTTATGGCGATAGTCCGGATCGATTGGCACAATGCAAACACCAAGGGCATTGAGGGCGAGAAAATGAAAGAAAAACTCCGGCCGCATTTCCAGCAGCAAGGCGATACGGTGACCCGAGCCGTATCCGGCTGCCGCATAGCTTTCTTTCAGTAGATTCGCCTGTCGCAGAACCTTGTTATAACTGTATTCGACGCCGTTCGGATGATAGTCGCGTCCTTCATAGGCCGGTGCGACTACATAATCATTATCCGGCCATTTCGCAGCCGAACGCACAAAGGCTTCATACACCGAATTGACACCAAAATCATTCATCACCATCTCGCTCATATAAATATCTGAACGAAACTTAACCGAACTTGTCGTTGCGGGGAAAACCTTTTGGCGCCAAGCGGCCGGCATTGGCGCGTTTGCCGAGCCACATCGTCAGATCGTATTCGGTGCGATTGCGACCACCGCCCTGCTTCCAACCCAAGCCCTCGGCCAAAGTAAAGGTCTTGGCATCACTAAGACCACCGTCCTTGAACTTTTGCAGGACCACGCCGCGGCCCCGGTTCATCTCTGGCAACTCAGTCAGCGGAAAAAGGTTCAGCTTATGGTTTTCGCCGACCGTTGCCACATGATCCCCGTCGACGATGGAACAAGTGATCGCTTCAATGTCGCCACTGACATTAAGCACCTGTTTGCCGTTTTTGGTCTGCGCGGCGACGGCGTCTTCGGGCACAACAAAACCGCGACCATCGGTTGCCGCGACCAGGAATTTGCGGTCGCCCTGGAAAACAAACATGGCAACGATATCCTGATCGTTACCCAGATCGATCATCAGGCGCAGCGGTTCGCCATGTCCGCGTCCACCCGGCAATTTGTCACAACCGATCGTATAAAAGCGACCATTAGTCGCGAACACCAGAACTTTGTCGGTGGTTTGGGCGGGTAGCCAAAAGCGCCCTTTGTCGCCATCTTTGTATTTCACATCGCTGCCATTTTCGACATGGCCCTTCAGAGTTCTGATCCAGCCTTTGGTGGAACAGACAACCGTAACGGGCTCTTTCTCGATCAGTGATTCAAGCGGCGCCAAATCGCCACTGGGCGCGTCGGCGAATTGGCTGCGTCGGGGCCCAAGCGCCGTATTTTTTTGGAACATGTCGCGTAAAGCCCGTACTTCCTCACTGATCGTTGCCCATTGTTTTTTGTCACTTTTCAAAAGTGCCTGAAGTTCATTTTGCTCGTCGCTTAAGGAATTATGCTCATTGCGGATTTCAATTTCTTCTAGTTTACGCAAAGCCCGCAGACGCATGTTCAAGATCGCTTCTGCCTGCACGTCGGTCAGTTTGAATTTCTTCATCATGACCAATTTGGGCTCATCATCCTCGCGGATAATGCGAATGATTTCGTCTAGATTGAGGTAACAAACTAAATAGCCTTCAAGAATTTCCAGCCGCCGGGCAATTTGGCCAAGGCGGAAATTTGTTCGACGCCGCAGCACCACCAATCGATGATCAAGATAGGCCTGCAGAACGTCCCGCAAATTCATCACCCGAGGTGTCTGATTTGCGTCGAGCACATTCATGTTGAGGGAAAAACGCGTCTCCAACTCCGTCAGTTTGAAGATATGCTCCATCAAGACGTCAGCTTCGACTTTGCCGCTTCTGGGCTCCAAGACCAAACGAATGTCTTCCGCAGACTCATCCCAAACATCATTCAACAACGGCAATTTTTTGTTTTGCAGAAGATCCGCGATCTTCTCGATGATGCGACTTTTCTGCGTTTGATAGGGAATTTCGGTGATGACGATTTGGTAGGTGCCGCGAGCGCCTTTCTCAATTTCCCATTTCGCACGCAGACGGAAGCCACCGCGACCGGTACGATAGGCCTCGACAATATTTTGCTGTGGTTCAACAATGATCCCGCCAGTTGGGAAATCCGGACCGGGCACCAGTTGCGCCAGTTTGTCGATTGTGGCGTTCGGGAACTTAATCAGATGCAGTAGGGCCTGACAGAGTTCAACCACATTATGTGGCGGAATATTGGTCGACATTCCGACCGCGATACCGGAGGCGCCATTTGCCAGCAGATTTGGAAATGCTGCCGGCAAGACCACCGGCTCGTCATCTTCGCCGTCATAGGTTGTGCGAAAATCAACGGTGTCTTTGTCGATGTCCTTCAATAATAACTCGGCGACGGCAGTCATCCGAGCTTCCGTATACCGCATGGCGGCAGCATTATCCCCGTCGACATTGCCGAAATTCCCCTGGCCATCAACAAGCGGATAGCGTTGGGCGAATTCCTGCGCCAAACGAACCAGAGCATCGTAAATGGCTTGATCGCCGTGGGGATGGAACTTACCCATCACGTCGCCGACGATGCGGGCACATTTTTTGAACCCCTGGTCCGGATTCAACTTTAACTGCCGCATCGCGAACAATAGGCGGCGGTGCACCGGCTTTAGCCCGTCACGCACGTCGGGCAACGACCGCGACATGATCGTTGACACCGCATAACTTAAATACCGCTCCGACAAAGCATCGGCGAGCGGTTCCCGGCGAATATTGCCAGATTCCATTACATCACTCATATAAATACCTCACGGTCGCAATATATCACCAGATATTGTGGATGCACGCGAAAAACGCTCTACCAATCGTGTTCTCGCCGCCGGCTCGGGCCGCCGCATTTGGATAAAGACATCGCGTTCCAGAAAATAACCCGTCAGGCGTAAACCATCGCGGATATCTTCGATCGTGACACCGCCAGCTTGAGAGCCTAACAAAAAAGCCGGTAACGGCAGCAGTTTGTTTTTGTATAACTCCCCAGCATCGCGGCTGACTGCGGTGGACGACTTTGGTGACACATAAATCAAGTCCTCAGTTATTCCCGTAGCCGCACAGTGGCTGAGGTCAAGTCCAAATCCCATTTCCTGCAGCAATCCAAGCTCGTAACGAACATAAACAGCGGCCCAGGCAGTCGATTCTTCCGCCGCGCCAAGCGCCGATTGCAGACCGTGATATAGTGCCGGATGTAATTCCCGCTCCGCCAAAGCCACGTCTGTAATCGCGCATAGCGACGATAGGCCCGCCAGACGTTCCGCATCGTCAAGCAGCACGGCGGCGCGCGCCTTGGTCAATTCTATGGTGTAAGTGCCTAAATGTTCCTCCAACCGGCCGCGCCAAGTTGCTTGCACTTCATTGCCGGTTTGCAAGACACCACGCATTTTTCGCCCCGCCCCACCCCGTACTAAACCTAGATGCCGGCCATGATCTTGCGTCAGCAAAGATACAATCGCAGAGGATTCGCCATGATGGCGGACCGATAAAACAATGCCGCTCGCACTCCATTCCATAGCTCAATCTAGCGAAAGATTAAGGTGGAGCAAACCATAGACATGATGTGCTTCTTCACGACAAGCATCTCATGCTAGGCTTTTGCCAATGTGTTTGATTCGGATCCGACGTTGAAAGGATTTGCCATGTTGTTGCTGATTATAGGCGTATTGGCTTTTGCGGCTTTGCATCTTATGAAAGGCGTTGCCCCGGAATTTCGTGCAAATATCGCTAAAAAAGTTGGGGAAAATCCATACAAAGGTCTCTTTTCGCTTGCCCTCGTTGTCTCGATTGCTTTGATGGTCTTCGGATGGCAGGCGACTGAACCGACAATATTGTATGATTTCACGGCTTGGGCACATCCGGTCACCGCTTTGCTGGTCCTATTTGCATTCATTCTTTTTGCCGCGGCGAACGGCAAATCAAACATCGGTCGGGTCTTGCGTCATCCGATGTTAAGCGGGCTAGTGCTGTGGTCGATTGGCCATTTGCTGATGAATGGTGACGATCGCTCCTTGGTGCTTTTTGGCGGTATGGGTATATGGGCAATAGTTGAAATGATCGTCCTCAATAAACGAGACGGGCCCTATACGAAACCAAAAGCGCGACCGTTGATAAAAGAACTAATCCCGGTTATTGCCGGTATCGTCGTCTTTGGTGTTTTTATCTTATTACACCCGATTTTGTTCGGTGTTTCACCGCTGCCATAGAATTGTTGTGCTTTGGCAACGGTTTGCCATTAATTTTACCCAACTAGTTTGCGACCTGGACCAACTTTCGCATCGAAGAGGCAATAACGACACCTACGATAAGTGGATTTGTCTGGAGACCAAGCAGGCTAGCGTTGGCACATTCAGAAATTGATAAGACTATCGGAACTCTACACAAACCGCAATTTTACGTCCAGTAACCTCGTTTAATTGTATAAAAACAACAACTAATTCGCGTTTGATTATTTTATAAATTAACTAGACTACGATCAAGTCTCCTTGAAATTGTAGGCGGGCGATCTTGTGCTTGTTGGCGTTTTATAGTCAGCCAAAATCGATCAGAAAAAAACGGTTTGTGATCGTGGTTTTGCCAAGTAATGGCAAATTTTCAACATCGTTAGATTATTGACAGGACTCTTGGTGAAGAATAAGATTCAAAGCTAGCGCAAGAGTACCAATGAAACTGGCGCAGGAGTAAAATTGGCTATGTTTAAACGCTGTTTTTTAGTCGCTTCTTTTTCCATCACCGCACTTTTTATGTCGACAGCAATTCCGACTGACTTGGCGGCTGATGAAGCAAAGAAGGCTGAACTTATCTATTCTAACGCTATTCTTTGGAAGTTGGAAAAAGAAGGGTCCATTCGCAACCACCTTTTTGGTACTTTCCATGTTCCCGATCGCGCCGTCGTTCGCATCCCGAAGGAAGTTAGAAAAGCTCTGGACGGATCTTCCATCGCCGCGTTTGAAATAATCAACGAAATGAAGGGGACGTTTGGGGATTTTAAGAATCCCACTCTACTGACGGACGGACGTTCACTGCAAGAAATTCTTGACCCTGAGCTTTATCAACAAGTCGTTGATATGTTTGAAACTGCTGATGTCCCCGAACGCTATGTCTTTCTACTGAAACCTTGGGCGGCTGCTTGGTTCGGCGGTATTGACCGGGAACGACGGGCATTGCTGCGTGCCGGACGTCCGCGATTGGACGATTACTTGATGCAGGAAGCGATGAAAATTGGCATGAAACTTGAGCCGCTAGAACGGCGGGGCGAACGCGTCTTTGGTTTCGATATGTTACCGGAAGACGATCAGATCAAAATGTTAAAACATGCTTTGGCGACCTATAAAGACGGTGAGGCACGGTCAAAACGCATGGTCAAAATGTATCTCGATCGCGATGTCGTCGGATTGATCGAGGAATCCAAAAAACAGTTCGGCGTTATGAGTAAAGAATCCGCGGATTTGATCTGGGAACAGTTTCTGGTCAAACGAAATATTCGCATGGTCGATGCCGCTCTTCCCTTGATGAAGGGTGGCGGACTGTTTATTGGCGTCGGAACCGCTCATTTACCGGGCGAAGGCGGAATGGTGCAGCTATTCGAAAAAGAAGGCTTTACTGTCACGCCGGTATATTGATTGACACCTACAAATCGCTCAATGTTACCAATAATCGCACGTTCGGTGTGCCTGTTCCAAATTCGCAACTAATAATCCTAAACTAATTACGATAATTATTGACAACTCTTCGCAAGTTGACACGCGATATTCGTATGAATAGAGTTTGAAACTCGTAATTTGTTTGCATGATTTTGGTGTGGGATTACCGTTTTACATGAATAAGCGCTTTTTGATCATCATTGCATTTATTTATTCATGCGCCTTGATGGCGACAATTTCACCATCAACCGCTCTTACCGATACCGATAAAATTAACCGAGCGACGGGCACGGATAGAGCCGATGTCTGGATCAATTCCGAAGCCCTATTGTGGAAAATCGAAAAAGAAGGTTCCATTAAAAATCATCTTTACGGCACCTTTCACATCCCCGACCGTGAAGTTCTGCGGCTTTCAAAGGAAACCAGAAAGGCACTTGACGGTTCTTCCATCGCGGCGTTCGAAATCGTCAATGAGATGAAGCTCAAATTCGGCTTTACCAGTACGACGAGATTGACGGACGGTCGTAGTTTGAAGCAGATCCTAGATCCTGAGCTTTATCAACAGGTCATCGAAATGGGAAAGGAATACCGCTGGCGGGAACGCGATATTTTCGGCCTCAAACCCTGGGCCGCTTCTTGGATCGGTGGTGGTACACGCGAGCAAGATGCGTTATGGCGAGCTGGCCGACCCGTTCTCGATGATTATCTGGAACATGAAGCGATGAAAATCGGGATGAAGCTAGAACCCTTAGAGAGCGCGACGGCGAGCGCGTTTTTGGTTGGGATTTCCTGCCAGAAGACGATCAAATCAAGTTGATAGAATACCGATTGGCGACTTACAAAGACGATGAAGAAAAAATGGAACGCAATATAAGTTGGTATCTTAATCGCGAAATTGACAAAATCATGACGGAATCCCGAGCCGAATACGATACCATGAGCAAAGAATCAGCGGAGTTAATTTGGGACGAATTTCTCGTGAAGCGCAATATCCGGATGATTGATGCCGCCATTCCTTTGATGGAAAAAAATAATGGCGGGGTCTTTATCGCCGTTGGTATGGCGCACCTTCCTGGCCTCGGCGGCATGGTCGATTTATTCAAAAAAGAAGGCTTCACCGTCACCCCGATTATTGAGAAGCAAGAAGAATCGCGTTTCTAATTTCAGCTTGCTTTTTTTCCGGATAGCGTCGGATCGCTTCACGCAAACTCAAGCCCGACAATTTCGGTCCTAGCGCAATAATGACGCCTTCGATGCCATCAACATTCTTGCGGACACCCTCGCGTAAAATCCAGCCGATGGCTTTGCGGATGAAAAATTCATGCTCATGCGCAAGATCGCTGCAAGTGTCTGACAATTGTTTGAGATTGACACTGCCATCGCGTACCACTTGCATCAGCGACACGATCGAAGCGCGCCGGGTCCACATATAATCGTCCAAGCGCCAACCGAAGACACGGGGCCACAGTTCCGGGTGATTTTGACCGATGACACCGATCACTTTGATCGTCAATTCATCTAAATGCGACCAGCCGGCAATGTCGACCAACCAGCCTTCGAATATGTCTTCGACATGTCTGGGTTGCAACGTCGTCGCCACGGTACCGCATAGAATGATTGCGAGCGTCCGCTCCTCAAACCAACTCGATTGCCACGCGCGTTCGGCTAGGTCGACAATTTCATTCGCATTGTCGAGGTCAAATTCGAGACGTAGTTGCGCCTCGAGCGTTCGCAGCTGAGGCATCGTTAGGCCGTGATGCTGCATGTCGCTTTTCATATACCGTTTGTTTTTTCGCGCGCGAGGTTCATCCCCAAGAGCTGCCAGCCGTGTTTTCATTTCGGTGATAATCTCGACGGCTGACACGGCCTTAATCCTTTGCGTAGTCGAGCCCCATTTCGCGGTAGCGTTCGGGATCGTCAACCCAAGAATCGCGTACTTTGACAAACAGAAATAGATGCACTTTTGTGTCGAGGATTTCGCTCAGCTCTTCTCGTGCCTGCTGACCGATTTCTTTGATCTGGCGTCCGCCTTTGCCCAAAACGATCGCTTTCTGGGTGTCCCGGCGAACATAGATCACCTGATCGATCTTAATACTGCCGTCCTTTTTCTCCTGCCAGCCCTCGGTCTCAACCGTCAGGGCGTATGGTAATTCCTGATGCAGACGCAGGAACAATTTTTCTCGGGTGATTTCCGCCGCCAATAGACGTTCAGAAATATCCGCCAATTGATCTTCTGGATAATGCCAGGGGCCCGGCGGTACCATGGCCGCCAACCGCTCTTTCAATGCCCTCAAGCCATCACCTTTCAGGGCCGAAATTATAAAAGTTTCAGAAAACGATCCATCCTCGTTCAGTTGCGCCGATAATTTCAGCAAACTTTCGCGTTTCACCAGGTCGATCTTGTTCAATACCAGGATCGCTTGACGATTTGATGCTTTCAGTTCCTTGACGATGGCTCTGGTGTTTTTGTCTTGCCCACGATCGACGTCGACAATGAGAACCACAATATCCGCATCCTGCGCACCACCCCAAGCAGACTTAACCATTGCCCGTTCCAAGCGGTGTTTGGCGTGTTGAAATATTCCCGGCGTGTCAACAAAGACGATTTGGGATTGTTCATGAATGGCAATGGCGGTGATACGCGCCCGGGTCGTTTGAACCTTCGGCGTGACGATCGAGACTTTGCTGCCCACTAATTGGTTCGTTAGAGTCGATTTGCCGGCGTTCGGCGCCCCCAAAATGGCGACAAAACCACAGCGCAGCATCCCATCGGTTCCTTCGTCGTCAATCATTCACCAAATTCCTTCAACATCGCAAGGGCGGCTTGTCTTTCCGCTTCCCGCCGTGATGTGCCTTTACCGAGCGCCGAAAGGCTATCTTCGGTTTCCACTTTTATGGTGAATTCCGGTGCATGCGGCGGGCCCTCCTGAGCGACAATATCATAACTTGGAAGCCCCCTCGCCTGGCCCTGCAAATATTCCTGCAGCCTGGATTTGGGATCTTTCTTCACCAAATCAACTGCGGCTATCAACTCACCCAGAGCGGCTTCAACAAATTTGCCGGCTGGCTCCAATCCACCATCGAGGTAAATAGCGCCCAAAACAGATTCGAAAATGTCCGCCAAGATTGAAGTGCGGCCACGGCCTTTGATGTCTTTTTCGCTTGGCCCGACGATCACAAATTGATCAAATTGCAATTTTTCCGACGCTTGCGCTAAGGTCTCTCGCTTGACTAAGGCGTTCAGACGCAATGAAAGCTCCCCCTCCGGCATATCTGGATCGTTTGTTACCAGATAAGAGGAGATCACCAGACCAAGTACCCGATCACCTAGAAACTCTAGCCGCTGATAATCCCGCTGCCCGTCGCTCTTTTCCGATATCGCGCTGGAATGGGTCAGTGCTTCCCGTAATAGCTCTGGGTCTGCGAACATATGCCCGGTTATTTTCGCTATTTCTTCAAGTTGAGATTTCATCAGTTGGTCGTTCGAACGTTCCGTTGATTGACGCCTTAGGGATTAGCCCTTAAGCAAGTGACTGCATATCAAACAAACACGAGTTAAGCCATGTCCAAAAGCGCCGAATTGCGTCCTCGCCGCAGCTTTATTTTTGCCCCCGGCCTGCAACCTGAAATGTTTCCGAAAGCACTGAAGACCGGCACAGACATTGTTTGTATCGATCTTGAAGACGCGATTGCGCCCCAACATAAGGATATCGCGCGGGAACGTACCATCGCACTGTTTCAAGAGAAACAAGCCAACGATGGGGTCGAGCGGATTGTGCGCATCAATTGTCTGCGTACAATTGATGGCATGAACGATGTTCGCGCCGTCATTGCTGCCGATCATGCCCCGCCTGCTTTGATGTTGCCGAAGGTTAAGTCTGCGGATGAAATACGCGGACTTGATGAACTCCTCAGCGAACATTCGTTACCGACCCGACTGCATATTATTATCGAAACCAATCAGGCCCTGGAAGCTGCCTATGATATTGCGCATGCCAGTGATCGTATCGATGCGATGTTTTTTGGCGGCGTTGACATGGCGGCGGAATTGCGCGCGAAGAATGCCTGGCAACCGCTGCTCTATGCCCGCTCCCGCGTCGTCCACGCCGCCGCAAGTGTTGGCGTCGACGCCATTGACGTCCCCTATCTGGATCTGAACGACCTAGAGGGCATGCAAGAGGAAGCACGCCTCGCGGCGGATTTGGGTTTCAGCGGCAAAGGCGCAATCCATCCAAGGCAAATTGCTGTTCTAAACGAAATATTTTCACCCAGCGATGATGAAATTGCACACGCCGAACGCATCGTCGACGCCTTTTCCAGTGCCGAAACCGGGCTAGTTGTTGTTGACGGCAAATTGATCGAAAAACCGGTGTTACGCGAAATGAACCGGATACTAATGATCGCCGAAAAATTAAGAGCGTGAGCAGAATGAAGAAACCCAGCCTTGTCGCCCTCCCCGTCATTGTTTTATGTGCCGCCGCTGTCGGCGGTTATTTTTACCTTGAACATCGAATTGAAATCGGCATCCGCGCCGGATTAGACGATTACAATAATAAAAATGAAGCCGGCGCCCGGTTAACTTATGGTGATGTATCAGTAGACCTTTGGCGCGACGAAGCCACATTGACGGCGTTCGATTTGATCGGGAAGAACGGCAACAAATTACAGTTTTCAAAGGCGGTGATCCCGGGAATTCGAGCGATGGATACGGGGCAAGATGTCGGCCCACAAATTCGCTCTTTCCAAATCGAGCAGGTTACGATTGCGAAGGCAAAGGATCGGGCAAGCGAAATCACCATCGACCAGCTCGACGGATATGATACCAACATCCTGGAATTACTCAATCAGCCCCCGTTCCTGCGCAGGCAATTTCTTGCTGCTCTCGAAGCAAATTCTCTATCGGCGACGAATGTGCAAATCAATATCGAACAAAACAGCCTCACAATTGCCAAACTGAATATTGTTGATCTTATGCCGGAGCGACTTGGCAAATTACAAATGCGGACACTCAGCGGGGAAAATGGAAAGTCGAATATTACGTTTTCACTGGCATCTTTGGAATTTGAAAACAGCAATCTGCACAGTTTGCTCGTAGGTATTGATCCCCAAACGAAATTGAGCCGTGAACAAACCCGTGCCATTGTAAACGCCCTGCAGATCGGGCATTTATCCCTTAATACAATGTCGACAAAGGCCTTAGACGGCAATGTAGAGATTACAAAAATTGAAATCAGAGATTTGGACGCCGGCGACCTTGGTCTTCTGCAAATCGCCGGTATCGTTCAAAAAAGTACCGAAAAAACTGCCGTCAATTTTCAGCTTGATGAATTCAAAATTACCGATACCAACATAATCGGGCTGTCGTTGGAAGTTGAAGACCCCGCCGGTTTAGAAGCGGTTGAAACGTTTGCGATGATGCGCAAATTTCGCGTTGGCGAAATTTCCATCAAGAACATGGCCGGGAGCAGCCGCAATCTTTCCGGTGGCATCGACGGATTTCGCGTCGTTAATTTCACAGAAGGCCTTTACGACCGGCTGGAGATTTACGGAAGCCGCATGAGAATTCCGGACAATGGCGAAATCATCCTCGGCAATTTTGTGCAGAATATTGGTGGTCGAGCGGGATTATTCGCCACTCAAAGCGATTATGATCTGAAAGGCCTTGTCATTCGCCCGGCTAATAACAATCAGGCAAAACCCATGCTGGCGGCACTTGGCTTGGAAGAAGTTGAATTTGCCTCGACCGCTTCTACAGCTTGGGACGTGAAGGCGAATACGGCGACCGGACAACAGCACATCGAAATCAAAAATGCGATGGCGCTGCGTCTCGACACGGCCTTCAGCAGCCTGCCAACATTAGAAGAATTTGAGAAAATTCAGAATGCTGTTCTGGTGGCTGTCACCGATGAAACAGCAGAGTTTGATCCTTCGGTACTGCTACCATATTTTGAGAATACAAAGTTGGACAATGTCACGCTGGCTGTGCGGGACGATGGATTGTTAGAGGCCGCACTGGCCCTAAGTGCGGAAAGATTTGGTCAACCGGTGGATGAACTGCGCCAATCATTAGCCGAGCAGGCGGATACGATGGCAAGCATCTATCTAGGTGAGGCCAATGGTCCGATTTTTGCCAAAGAGATGGTGGCGTTTCTGAATACCGGCGGCACGTTGACCCTATCGATCTCGACGATTGGTGAAGATTCCATTCTGGCGATTTTGTCTACCTTGCAAACGCCGGACGGGGCATCGAAAAATCTGAAAATAGAGCTGACCCATAGCAATTAGCCGTCAGAATTTATAACAACCATTCAGAAAATTAACACGCTCCGCACCTACAAACCGGCGCAACCGCTCAAGTTCGGAATCCAGTTTCTGCAACCGGTTTTTGCTGGGTTTCATTTTGTCCTCCAACCAGATGCCTGATATTCGCAGGTCGCCATCATCGCGGAAATGCTTCATATCGATCCTACCGATAAAGCGATCACCTTCCAACAAGGGGAAAACGTAATAGCCGTATTTTCGCTTCGCTGCAGGGACAAAGACTTCTATCCGATAGTCGAAGTTGAAGAGACGGGTCAATCGTTTGCGATCGCGAATGACAGGGTCAAATGGACTTATTGTCCGAATACGCTTTGGCGGCGTAGGCAGTTCCGCCGCCGCGGTCAGAACATCTTCCGTGGTGTATGCAAGGCGCGGCTTGCTGCCATCCGCACTTTCTACAAGAACTTCTATTAGGCCATTATCTCGATGAGCATCACACCAGGTTTTCGCCTCTGCCGGAGAAATGAGGTTCCAGAATGCCGCAATTTCACCGGAAGTTGCTATGCCGAGGCGATCAATCGCACTTTGACAGGCCCAATCAATAAAAGTTTGCGTGTCGACGCGTGCTTGATGATGGTTTGTCGGAATGACGCGGTGCGCTAAATCATATTGCTTCTGAAATCCGACCCGTCCAGAAACCGCCAGTTCGCCGGTATGCCAAAGAAACTCCAGAGCGGTTTTGCTCGGATGCCAGTTCCACCAGCCACCACTTTGTTTTTTCGGGCGGTTTTTGTCCAACTCCAACAACTGACGAGACATTGTCGGGCCGTTGATTTCAATATGGTCGCGAACGAAATCAAACACCTCTTCAAACCCATCTCGGCGATGTTGCCGCCACCGGGTAAGTGTTTTTTCGCGGCTGCGGACAAATTTGTGCTGCCAATAGGGATAAAATTCGGTCGGAATTATCGACGCATCATGCGTCCAATGTTCGAACAATGACGCATCGTTCTCCAACAATTTAGCAAGGTGCGAAGGTTGATAGGTCTGATTGCGCGCGAACAATATCATGTGATGGGCGCGTTCGACCGTCGAAATACTGTCAACTTGAACAAAGCCGATTTTTTCAAACAAGGCCAGAAGATCGGAAGATGTTTGTTTTGGCTGCGGCGATTGCAGTAAGCCTTGGCGGTCCAGGAATATCCGTCGCGCTAACTTGTTCGATAGAGCAGCTGACACAGACGCTACCGGCTATTCAACAATACGTAGATCGTCTTGATAATATCCTGTGCCCTTAAACAAGCGATCAAAGCGAACTGCGCCAAACCAGCGCCAAATCTCCCAAATCTCCGACTTTCCATTCACGGAGAAAAAGAAAATACTGGCACGCCCAACTAGATTCTCCGCCGGAATAAATCCGACCTGGTCCAGGAATCGACTATCCGTAGAATCATCCCGATTATCCCCCATCGCGAAATAATGACCATCGGGCACCGTATAAACCTTCGTATTGTCGGCGTAGCTCGGTCCCTGATCCAACGTCATATAGCTAAGACCACCAGGCAAGGTTTCTTCATAAAGCCGGCCGCGGGTATATTGTCCACCGGACTGGCGAATGGTAACTTCGCGCACAAACTTACGTGGGACAATTTTACCATTCAGGAACAATCTGCCTTTGGTCACCTGAATTTTGTCACCGGGAGTGCCGATAATGCGCTTGATATAGTCCGTGGTATTGTCTGTCGGTAGCTTAAAAACCACCACGTCACCTCGTTCAACCGGGCTTTCAAGTAAGCGCCCATCAAAGAGTGAGGGTGAGAACGGCATTGAGTGTTTCGAATAACCGTAGGTAAATTTTGAAACAAACAAATAGTCTCCGACCAACAACGTTGGCAGCATTGACCGGGAAGGGATTACGAATGGCTCATAAGCCAGCGTCCGTAAAACTACCGCAATCAACACGGCGTAGATTACGGTGCGTAGGATTTCTCCCACGCTTTCCTGTTTCTTTTCCGGTTTCTTCTTAATTTTTGTCTGTTCCGCTTCGGACTGGGTCTCACTTGCCATCAATATATTAATCCATGCTGTCCGCGCCAGGGTCAGGCACTGCCGTAATAATCACAAATGCCTGGGCGATCGGCGGTTCGTCGGTGATCGTCAGATCAATTTGCGCTTTCATGCCTTGTGGGATCATTTCCTGCAAGCGAATTAATGCGTTTCCGGTCAATTCCATTGTCGGTTTACCGCCTTTTGCGTTGACCACACCCAGATCGCGCCAATACACCCCTCGACGAAATCCGGTGCCAAGGGCTTTTGAACAAGCTTCCTTCGCAGCATAACGTTTTGCATAACTAGCAGCTCGCCAGCGCCGCCGATCGGATTTGCTTTTTTCAATGTCTGTGAAACAACGTGCGATGAAGCGATCGCCAAATCGATCTAATGTTTTTTCGATGCGACGAATGTCAATCAGATCACTCCCGATGCCGATAATCACCTCCGGATCATCCGCGCAATCAGGCCGTTCGGTCGCCAAGCGCATCAGCGCGGGCATTATCCATCAGCGCCCGCATTCGCTTGATCGAACTATCCAAGCCACCGAATATCGCTTCGCCAATGAGGAAATGACCGATATTCAGTTCGACGATTGTCGATATGCCCGCAACGGGGCCAACGGTATCAAAGGTCAAACCGTGACCGGCATGACATTCAAGGCCAAGTTCCGCCGCAAGTTCTGCTGCACGCTCCAGGCGCAAAAATTCTCGACGTTGTTCGTCCCCTTCACTATCGCAGTACCGACCGGCATGTAACTCGACCACTGGCACACCTAATTCACATGCTGCAACTAATTGTTTTTCATCCGCGTCTATGAACAAAGACACCCGACATTCCGCGGCTGACAATTCCTCGACATACCGTTTAAGATGATTGCGACCGCCATAAGCGTCCAAACCGCCCTCGGTCGTTAACTCTTCCCGTTTTTCCGGCACCAAACAGACAGCATGCGGGCGATGGCGAAGGGCGATTTTCAGCATTTCGTCCGTCGTGGCCATCTCCAAATTGAGTGGTAGGTCAATTTCATCGGTCAAACGGATGATATCTTCATCAGAAATATGGCGACGGTCTTCGCGTAAATGCGCGGTAATCCCGTCGGCCCCCGCTTCGGCCGCCATCCGTGCTGCCCGCACCGGATCGGGTAATTCGCCACCGCGTGCGTTTCGAATTGTCGCGACGTGATCAATGTTTACACCAAGGCGTAGTCTTCTCGCGATCATCTCATCCTCCATTCCCGTCAGCCGCCGCATCATTTCGAAGTTGGCGGCGATCTAAGCGATGCCGACGGGCCGTTTGATATCCGGCAACAAGGTACTTCAACGGTAAATAGAACACAATCCACACTAGCGCCGCCACTGGTAGGGAGCCCACAAATAGTGGCCAAAATACCGTCCACGCAAGTTGTTGTAATGATTCCAAAGTCCCGCCGGACGAAATTTCCGACGCATCAATCATGCCCCCAACCCACAGCAAGGTGTTGCCTGTAAGATCCCAAAACTTACTGAAGAATAGCGACAAACTTTCCATCGGGCTTCCCGTTGACGCGTCGTCCATTCTAAGGATTTTAGCGCCGACGCCGTAAACGATTGCCCAGATGAAAGGAAACGTCCAGGGATTTCCGACTGCCGTCCCGATCGCTGACGCGATAATACTGCAGCGGGTGAACCAGGAAAACACACCACCCAAAAGAAAATGAAACCCAACAAAAGGAGTAAACGATACGGCGGCCCCCCAGGCGAAACCGCCAGCGATTGCATAAGGACTGCCCGGTAGTCGCGCCAATCTATGGCCGACATATTTGGCTGAACGGCGAAAACCAATTCGCGGCCACAAAAAATCACGTAACTTAGCGACGTTTGTCAGTTTTGATCTACGCGCGAACAAATATCATCTCCAGATGAACGAGTGCATTAATTGTCAGGGCAGGCTCAACCCATAACACGCTCGACCTTCGATACAATAGGGGTAGCTCTAAGTGCTGCGATTATATTGGTCAAATGTTTAACGTCCGTTACTTCAATATCAATCTGCATCTCGAAAAAATCCTGGCTACGCTCGGTAAAATTCAGATTGGAGATATTGCCAAGGTTAGATGCGATCATGGTCGCAACATTCGACAGGCTGCCAGGTTCATTGGGTACAATTGCTTTCACCCGACCGACATGGAGCGATTGGTTGTTTGGATCAATATCCCATTTCACATCGACCCAACGCTCACTCTCGTCGGAATAGGCTTCCAAGTTAGGACAATCGATTGTGTGCAATATAACGCCGCGTCCTTTGCGCATGATACCGACAATGCGGTCCCCCGGCAGTGGGTGACAGCATTCGCCATAATGCACAGCAATGCCCGGTTTCAGTCCGGTGACTGGCACCGAAACTTTATCTTCGCTCGAGCGGCGTAATCGTCCCGGCAGCAAACGGTTGATGGCACCAATGGCATCCCTGGGGCCCCACCGGCGGTCGCCTGGGAATACTGTGCGTAATAGCCGCGCTGACGTTAAGTCGCCGCTGCCGAGATCTTGATACAATTCCGACACCGACTTCAAATTCAGCGCCTTAACCGCATGATCCAGACTTTCGTCAGAGAAATCGCGGCCGGCATCACGAAATGCTTTCTCAGCCACAGAGCGACCTAAACGCTGATATTCCGCCCGCTGCTGATCGCGAATATAAGTTCGGATTGCCGCACGTGCCTTGCCGGTAATGACAAAACTTTCCCACGCCGCACTGGGTGTTGCGGTCTTCGAACGCAAGACCTCAACCTGATCGCCATTTCGCAACACAGTTCGCAACGGTACGACTTTTTGATTTACTTTGGCCCCAACCATCGTATTGCCAACATCCGTATGCACCGCATAGGCAAAATCAACCGGCGAGCCGCCCCGCGGTAGCCCAATAACGTCGCCTTTTGGCGTGAAACAAAATACCTGGTCCGTAAACATCTCCAACTTGCTATGTTCAAGAAATTCTTCCGGTGTACTGGTATTTTCCAGGATTTCTATTAATCCCTGAAGCCAGCGATAACGTCTGCCGTCGGCAGGCGCGACACCTTGTTTATAGGACCAATGCACCGCAACGCCGCGTTCGGCAATCGCATCCATCTCTTCCGATCGGATTTGAATTTCGATCCGATGATTGGCCGGCCCAATCACTGCTGTATGGATACTTTGATAACCATTTCGTTTGGGGGTCGAGACATAATCCTTAAATCGTCCCGGAACCATTCGATAGCGACCGTGCACGGCGCCTAGTGCTTGATAACAACTCGCCACCTCATCGACAATCAGGCGAAAACCAACGATGTCCATCAATTGTTCGAAGGCAATATTGTCACGTTCCATCTTACGCCAGATCGAATATGGTTTTTTGCGCCGCCCAATGATCCGCGCTTTGATTCCAGCTTCGTCGATCGTCTCCCCAAGCTCCGCAATAACCTGCTCAATCAACGCCTCTTCGTCGGAGGAAAGATATTCCATGCGCCGCAAAACGGATTTATGAGCATCGGGGTTTATTTCGCGAAAAGAGATATCTTCAAGTTCTTCTTTGACGTCATGCATGCCCAACCGGCCCGCCAATGGGGCGTAGATTTCCATTGTTTCGGCAGCAATACGTCGCCTTTTTTCCGGTTTTTGCAAGTGATGGATCGTCCGCATATTGTGCAGGCGGTCGGCCAGCTTCACCAACAATACGCGAATATCGTCGGACATGGCCAACAGCAGCTTGCGAAAATTTTCTGCCTGTTGGCTGGCTTCAGAACGGAGTTCTAGCTTCGATAGTTTGGTGACGCCGTCTACCAACTTTCCAACGTTCCGGCCAAACAGTTCGTTGATTTGCTCTACGGTCGCAACTGTGTCTTCGACCGTGTCGTGCAGCAACGCCGTGGCAATAGTTTCGCTATCAAGCTTATAATCGGTGAGAATCCCAGCCACTTCTAAAGGATGCGAAAAATAAGGATCACCGGACGCACGCATTTGCGCCCTATGTGCTTTCATCGAAAACACATAGGCGCGGTTCAACATCGCCTCATCGACATTCGGGTCATAGGCCCGAACTTTCTCCACCAACTCAAACTGGCGTATCATATTGACCTAATTGCTTGTCTCGCCAAGTAAATATCCGTCCAATAGTCTTGGACCATGAAGGCCGGCGACGACTTCTTTTAATAGATTAGATATATACATAGTTTGCTGGCAAGCGATTGTCATCGCACAAAAAAATACCGACGTCACAAATTGGCGCCGGTATTATCTACATCATATTTGGATTTTGCGCTTAAAGGCGCTCCGCCGACGGTACGGCAGGTTCGATTGCATCGGGATCAATATCGTCAGAAAAGATCTGCGACAACATTTGCGTCGCCATATCATCTTCTTCCGGCTCATCTACCTCGACATGACGTTGCATGCCGCGAATAACTTCTTCTTTCATTTCATCCGGCGTAATCGTGCCTTCGGCAATTTCGCGAAGGGCAATTACAGGATATTTATCACGATCTTCTTCCACCGTCATTTCTTCGCCTGCAGAAATCTGCCGCGCCCGGTTGGCAGACATCAATACCAGGTCAAAACGATTTGGAACTTTCGTGACGCAATCTTCGACGGTTACGCGAGCCATCTAAAGTATCTCCATTTAATGTCGAAATTCGCCGCTATAGATAAGGCGAAAGAAGAGAGATAGCAAGCCGAATTAATGCTAGTTGTCATTCTAATTTAAATAGAATTTTTACATATTTTGTCCTATATTCATACGGTAGTCACTTATCGTGGAAGAAGTGATTGAAATTTGTGTGTATACGCTTTAAATTTCAACGACTCGGAATCGAAGTTTCCGAAATCATTTTCTTAATATTATTGTTTTATACGATTTTAGAATACAAAACTTAACCCAGGTGAAAATCGGCTTTGTTAAGCCTGCTTTGCAAATTTTTATAAAGGGATTTGTGTTAAATGTTTTATCCTCACGAGCGAATTGCTCTGTTTATTGACGGTTCAAATTTGTATGCCGCCGCGCGGGCATTGGGCTTCGACATCGACTATAAAAGTCTATTGTCGGAATTTGCTCAAAAAGGCACTTTGGTCCGTGCAATCTATTATACCGCTTTGATCGAAGACCAGGAATATTCCCCTATTCGCCCGTTGGTCGATTGGCTGGATTACAATGGTTATACGATGGTGACCAAGCCAGCGAAAGAATTTACCGATTCTGCCGGCCGCCGCAAAATCAAAGGCAATATGGACATTAAAATCGCGGTCGATATCATGGAGATGGCCGAATCTCTTGATCATATCGTTTTGTTTTCCGGCGACGGCGACTTCCGCAGCCTGGTTGAAGCCGTGCAACGTAAGGGGAAACGCGTCACGGTGGTTTCAACAGTTAAGTCCTCGCCACCGATGGCCGCGGACGAACTACGCCGTCAGGCAGATGCATTTGTCGAGCTTAATAGCTTGGTCGAAACGATTGGCCGCAAATTGGCCATGCACCAAGAGCGAAAGGATGCAACGGTCGAAGTTGGCGCTGACTTCGTTCATAACGCCCAAAGCGCTTAATCTGTATGCAAGAAGACGTTAGTCCGGGCCACAATTGTGCCCGCTGCGCAAGGTTGGCGACGTATAGAAATGAGATACGAGCCAAAGAACCGGATTGGTTCAATGGACCAGTGCCGCCGTTCGGACCGCAGAATGCACAATTGCTCGTCCTTGGCTTGGCACCTGGATTGAAAGGTGCAAATCGCACAGGCCGTCCTTTTACCGGAGACTATGCGGGTGACCTACTTTATGAAACTTTGCAAAAGTTTGGTTTCGCAGCCGGAAATTACGATCGGCGTCCCGATGATGGGATTATTCTAAATAACTGCCGAATTACCAATGCGGTGAAGTGCCTACCTCCAAAAAACAAGCCGACCGGGCCGGAAATCAAAACGTGCCGGGATTTCCTTATTCCAGAATTGGCGGCAATGCTTAACCTAACCAGCATCCTTGCGCTCGGTCGGATTGCGCATGACACCTTGTTGTCTACATTCGATGAAAAACGGAAGGCCTTCCCGTTTTCCCATGGTGGCGTGCACAAGCTAAGCAACGGTTTGACTATGTACGATAGCTACCATTGCTCGCGATACAACACTAATACTGGCCGTTTGACGGTCGAGATGTTCGATGAGGTATTCAAAAAAATCCGCCGTGATCTACCCTAGTACGACCAAATGCGTTTACCGCACGTCAATCCGCCGCAGACGATAACCCTGCTTTTCGAATAAATTGAGCAAGCCGGTTTCGCCTGGCAGATGCAAAGCCCCAACAGCAATAAATGTGCTGCCTTTGACCATTGTTTCACGCGCCGTTTTCGCCATTTCAATGTTGCGGCGATTGAGAAACCGATCTTCGAACAGACGGGCAAATTCACCGCCACCTAAATCGCTCTGCCACTTCATCATTTTGTAGAGCGCCACAATATCCCCGGCGAGATAGCACTGAATCATCGCTGACATCATTTTCTGTTGATGGCGTCCCGTTTGCAAAGTCACCCGAAGAAGAAGCACTTGATGATGCATACTCATGCTATCAAAAGTATTTAGCTGGCCGATTAGATCTTCCAAACCAACCAGCACTTTTTTACTGGCGGCAGCCTTGCGTTGCAGAAGAAAATCGAGTGCCAACACCCCTTTTTGCCGCATTGCGATCTGTTCAGGCGTCAATGAGAATATCGTTACCAATGCCCATGGTTTGAGTCTATTAATCTGTTGCGTGTTCAGGCCATATCTATTTGCAAATCCACCAGCCTCGGCGAACATGCGATCTCCGATAATCGATCGCAGTGTCTGCGGCGGTTGCAAAACCATCAGGCGCCCTGCCTGCGCTTCCGCGACCTTATCCTCCAGAATCTCGAATGCGGCATATTTCGACTTTGAAATTGCCAGCTTCACTTCGGTTGGAATTATAGTAACCGAACGATCTGGAAGATGAATTGTCCCGAACACATACGATGTTTTGAATTTGTTGTGATCAAGGCGCCAAAAACGGCCTTGCCCATGCAGAAGTTCTTGCGCGCTGGCCGGCAAAATATTCCCGGCGACAAAGTTCAGGCAACCGATCAAGAATAGAAAATGTAAGCGGTATCGGCAAAATCCCATATTTTTCGACCTTCGGATCCAAATGAAATGCCGCTGCGTGCGAGTTCAACCTCTGTCTCGCAATATCCGTGCCTTATCGCGTTGCCAATCGCGGTCTTTGATTGTTGCGCGTTTATCGTGTTTGGCCTTACCACGCCCCAATCCGATCAGGCATTTCACCAAGCCGCGTTCGTTGAAATAGAGTTTTAACGGTACAATTGTCACCCCGGCCTTTTTAACTGAGCCCATATATTGGTTAAGCTGGCGGCGATGCACCAGTAACTTCCGGTTTCGCCGGGAATCATGATTGTTGCGGTTACCGCTGCTATATTCGTCGATATAGGCATTCAACAGATAGAGTTCGCCGCCGCGCTCCTGCACATAGGCTTCGGAGATATCGGCGCGGCCTTCGCGTAGCGCTTTGACTTCCGTCCCTACTAAGGCGATGCCGGCTTCAACCGTATCGTCGATGAAGTAGTTGAAGCGTGCTTTTCTGTTGTCCGCCACCATTTTTGGTGCGGGCATCGTTCTTCCTCCGACACTCTATCTTGGCGTCTAGTTTATGAGCGCAAGACCGCGCATCGCGTTCTGGATGCTTTTTTTGGTCGCATCGCTCAACGGAATGATCGGCAGTCTGGCGTCGGGATTGCACATACCACGGAGGCTAGCGGCGTATTTGGCGCCAGCCGGGCTTGGTTCCGTGAACAATGCAGTGTGTAATGGTAGCAATTCCATGTGCAAATCCAACGCTTTGGCATAATCGCCGTCAGTACAGGCCTGCTGAAATTCAGCGCATTCCTTCGGCGCGACATTCGCGGTTACCGAGATGCAGCCATGACCGCCTTGTGCGTTATAAGCCAGTGCTGTGCCGTCTTCGCCCGACAATAATAACCAATCAGTCCCAATTGCTTCGCGTTCCTTCGAAGGCCGGTTCAAATCGCCAGTTGCATCTTTGACACCGATAATGTTCGGAATTTCAGCTAGCCGTGCCATTGTATCAATGTTGATATCGACAATTGCACGTGGGGGAATGTTGTACAAAATCACTGGTAGATCCGTAGCTTCTGCAACAGATTTAAAGTGTTGGTAGAGCCCTTCTTGACTTGGTCGATTGTAATAGCCCGCAACATGCAGGGTACCGTCCGCCCCTGCTTCTTTGGCATGCTTCGTATAATCGATAGCTTCGACAGTATTATTCGATCCGGCGCCGGCGATCACCTTGACCCGACCGTCTGCTTGATTGACGACCGTTTGCACCACTGCTTTATGTTCATCGTGACTGAGGGTCGGCGATTCGCCTGTTGTACCGCAGGGGATTATGCCGCTAGTGCCCAACTCTGCGTGCCAATCGACCAGGCGTTTCAGTGCCTCGAAATCCACGCTGCCGTTTTCGAAAGGCGTGATGATCGCGACGAGAGAGCCCTTAAACATTGTAATCTCCGATTGACTAAAAAGATTGGTTAAGTCGTTAAGCCCGCGCAAAATAACCATATGTGCATTCACGAGCAAGTTATCATATGCATTGACTGCTGTTTTATCTGTTGAAGCCAGGATATCATGTGATCGATTTAGGTATTCGCGATATGGGGGAATCTTGAACCGTGTTAACGGGCAGACAATTAGCTTTGATGGTCATGTCATTCCTGTGCCTCCTAAACCTCAACTTTGTTAGTCATTATGCATCTGCAAATACCACATCACTAAGCCCAGAAGACCGAAAAATTTATCTCGAGGCATTTTTGGCAGTGAAGGAAAATCGCTGGGGCCAGGCACGCATTCTTGCCAGCAAAGCCACTTCGCCAGTGCTAGCAAAAGTCGTCGAATGGACTTACCTGCGCTATGGCGAACCGTTACCCAGCGCGAACGCACAGAACGAATTTATCATCCAAAACCCCAATTGGCCGCATTTGTCCCGTCTGCGTGTGCGTGCGGAAATTGTTATTTCCAAACAATCGAGCGATCAGGAAATATTGCAATTTGGCGACAGTTATCCACCCCGCACCGGCAAAGGTCGCATGAGATATGGTGAGGCCCTAATTTCAACTGGTGAAAAAACAAAGGGGCAGTTGTGGATACGTCGGGCCTGGACTGAAAACAAGTTCAGCAAAAACGACGTCGATAAATATGCCAAAAAGTTTGCCCCGATCCTCCGTTTCAAGGATCATCAAGCCAGGATAGATCGGATTATCTGGCGTTTTCGGAAATCCAAAGCGATGGCGATGGTCAAATATTTATCAAATGAAGATCGTGCCGTGGCGAATGCGCGGATCGCCTTGCACCGTGGGCAAAGCACCGCGCTGGATAAACTGAAAAATGTCGCCACGCATCGCCACGCGGATCCTGGATTAATATACGAACAAATCCGCTGGCATCGTCGTCGACAGGATAATGACAAAGCGAGTATTTTATTAAACAAGGCGATCGGCAAGCTTGGCCCCGCCCCTTATAAATGGTGGCAGGAACGACATATATTGATCCGCCGAGCGATAAACGATCTGGAATTCCAAAAAGCATTCGATCTGGCTCGCCAGCACCGGCAGAATATTGGCACCAAAGGTTATGCGGAAGCGGAATGGTTGGCCGGCTGGATCGCCTTACGGTTTTTGTCCGAACCGGAAGTCGCCTCTCGACACTTCACTCTATTCAACAAAGCCGTCGAAACGCCGGTCAGCCGCGCGCGCGGTGCCTATTGGCTCGGTCGCGCCGCTGAAGTTAACAATAAAACGCTTGCCGGTGAATGGTTCGAAAAAGGGACCACCTATCCTACTGCTTATTATGGCCAAATGTCATTCGAAGCGATGGGTCAAAAATCCCGTTGGCAGCCACCCACTACTTTCAACACCAAAAAAGCTGCTATTGCGACGTTCAATGGCAAGGAATTGGTGCAGGTCATACGTTTGTTGTATGAATTGGGTGAAAGTAAAAGGGCGGATTCTTTCCTCTATCACCTTACATCCAAAGCACTGACACCTATTGAACGTTGGCTGGTCGCAGATTTGGCTCGTCAAGTCGAACGTCCAAATGTCAGCGTACGACTTTCAAAACAGGCGCGTCGACATCATATTTCGCTCGGTCGAGCCGGATTCCCGACGGTCAAATTGCCGAACAACAAATTGGAACCTGCACTCGCCTATGCCTTAATCCGACAAGAAAGCGAATTCCGTGCCGAAGCCATAAGTCCGGCCGGCGCCCGCGGCCTGATGCAATTGATGCCAGCAACCGCCCGCCAAGTTGCCAAGAACATCGGCGTCAAATACCGCAAATCAAGGTTACTGGAAGCCGATTACAACATGTCGATGGGAACGCATTATCTGCGTCAGATGCTTGATAAATACAATGGCTCCTACATCATGGCGATCGCGGCTTACAACGCTGGCGATCATCGGGTCGATCAGTGGATCAAAAGCAACGGCGACCCCAGAACTACCGATGTAGACGCAATCGATTGGATTGAGCGAATCCCATTTGGCGAAACAAGGAACTATGTACAAAGGGTGATGGAGAATTTGCAGATCTATCGTGCCCTTGCAAACAAAGGTCCGGCAAAACTAGCATTGCAGCAGGACCTAAATCGTGGCACCTAATTTCCTAACGAACGGAAGGTTGAAATATGACCGTTGATAAGATCACCGGCATCAAAGCCTGTGTATTCGACGCTTACGGAACATTGTTTGATGTCAATGCGGCGGCGGCCCACTGCGCTGAAGAGCTGGGGGATAAGTGGCAAGCCTTAGCCGATCTTTGGCGCGGTCGACAACTACAATATACCTGGCTTCGTAGCCTGCAGGGTGATTATGCGGATTTTTGGTCGGTAACCGGTGATGCGCTAGATTTTGCGATGGCAAGTTTGCAGATTGATGATGAAAAATTGCGCGCGCGATTGATGGAACTTTATCTAACATTAGATGCCTATCCGGAAGTGAAACAGGTGCTCAGCGAGTTGCGTGAATTGGGTTTCAAAACCGCTATATTGTCGAACGGTTCACCGAAGATGTTGGATGCGGCGATTAATCACGCTGGAATCGGCGATCTATTAGATACTTCGTTGTCAGTCGACAAACTGAAAATTTATAAAACCGCGCCACAGGTTTATCAGATGGCCGTCGATGCCTTGGTCGATCGTCCAGATCAGATATGTTTCCAATCTTCGAATGCTTGGGATGCCCATGCAGGCGCGGCCTTCGGTTTCAAAGTCGCCTGGATCAACCGTTTTGGGCAAGCCAAAGAATGCCTGCCCGGAGATCCGAACGTCGAACTCACGAGTTTGCACGACCTGCCGAAAATTATTGCTGCATGACAAATCCGGATTATAGCGAACATCGATATCTGAGCCAGGACGGATTGCTGCTTTATTACCGTGAATATGGTGACGTTACTTCGCCCTGCACACCGATCCTTTGCCTCGCCGGTGTCACGCGAAATTCAGCGGATTTTCACGACCTCGCCCGCCATTTATCACCGCATCATCGTGTCCTGGCGCTAGACCTTCGTGGCCGCGGGCAATCGGAATATGATCCTGATCCCAGTCACTATCGGCCGACGACCTATCTATCCGATATTGCTCATCTGCTGACCGCCGCCAACTGCAATCATGTGATTGTCATCGGCACCTCCCTTGGTGGTATGCTGGCAATGGCTATGGGAGCAACAAAACCAACCGCGTTGAAAGGTGTCATCTTGAACGACATCGGACCGGAAATTGACAACGTTGGCCTTGATCGTATCCGTGGTTATCTCGGCAAAGCCAGTACACCTTCGACGATGGAAGAAGCGGCTGAAAACATGAAAGCGATTTACGGTGCGGCCTTTCCTGACCTTGGCTTTGATTCATGGTTGGCGCAGGCGAAAAATAGCTACACCATCGACCCCAACGGCAAATTGATATTGAGCTATGATGCCGATATTGCCTCCAATGCCGGTGATGTTAGCGATCTGGACCTCTGGCCCTTTTTCAATGCGCTGCTACATATACCTCTACTCGCGTTGCGTGGTGAACTTTCCGATATTCTAAACGCCAAGACCTTGCAGAATATGCAAGCAGCCAATCCAAATATGACCGCAGTTACGATCGAGAATCGTGGCCACGCGCCATTGCTTGATGAGCCGGACAGCCTGGCGGCTATCGACGCATTCATTAGTTCAATAGAGAAGTCGAAAACATGAGACAGCCAACCTTTGACGATGTGAAACACGCGGCCGCCCGACTTGAAAATGTCGCTGTGCGGACGCCTTTGTTGGAAAGTCCGGCATTGAATGAAATTATCGGCGGCAGGTTATTGGTGAAGGCAGAACCGTTGCAACGAACAGGATCGTTCAAATTTCGTGGCGCCTACAACAAAATCAGCCAGTTATCTGAAGAAGCCCGTCGTCGCGGGGTCGTTGCCTATTCTTCCGGCAATCATGCGCAAGGGGTTTCTGCCGCCGCAAATTTGCTCGACGCACCGGCCATTATTGTGATGCCGGAGGATGCCCCGAAAGTAAAATTGGACGGCACCAGGCGCTGGGGTGCGGAAGTCGTAACTTACGACCGTCGCGACCACGATGCCCGTAATGCAATTGCCGAAAAAATTGCCAGTGACAAAGGCATGACAATTGTTCCGCCCTTTGACGATCCACAGATCATGGCCGGCCAAGGTACCACCGGTCTGGAATTGATGGCGCAGTGTAAAGAGATGAATGCGGCGCCGGACGCTGTAATCACACCGGCCGGCGGTGGCGGCCTGATGTCCGGGGTTGCAACAGCGGTGAAACATTTGTCGCCTGACACCGATATGTTCACGGCGGAGCCGGAAGGCTTTGACGATACGGCGCGGTCATTGGCCCATGGGCAACGCGAACGGATGGCGGGTGGTGCACAAAGTATCTGTGATGCGTTGTTAGCGCCAATACCCGGCGAACTGGCTTTCAGTGTGATGCGTAATTTGGTGACGGCCGGATATGTCGTCAATGATGAAGAGGTACAAGACGCCATGGCCGCCGCCTTCAATCATTTGAAGATGGTCGTAGAACCCGGCGGCGCTGTTGCTTTGGCAACCGTATTGACGAAAAAATTTGACACCAAAGGCAAGACTGTGGTGGTCGTAACGTCGGGCGGCAATGTCGATCCTAGTTTCTTCGCCGACGTGCTGGCCGGTCGATAAAGATCACGAAACGCAGAAACTCAACCTCGCGATAGAGACCCAAGACGTCCTGGTTACCGGCTTCGTCAAAATTCGGTGGTAATAAAATTTCTGTATTTCGAGGTTCCGGCACAGTTCCGCCGCAACTTCAATTTCCTGAAACATCGTCATTGCCGGGCAACATTATTTGGGTGCAGCGGCGCGACTTTCGAAAGCGATTCCAGTTTGGATCAAGTCGTCGACTTCACTGTCAGAAAAACCAGCCTCCAGCAATACCGCACGGGTAGATGACCCAAATAAAGGCGGCTTGGTACGGATCGAACCCGGCGTACGTGACATCTTCACCGGAATACCTGTGCCTTTATATTCATCTATCTCAACCACCATTTTATTGTGCAAGGTGTGGGCGTTTGACATGACTTCTGGAATTGTCAGCACGGCGCCCGCCGGTGCCCCTTGTTGCAGCAAATTTGTCGACACCGCCTCCGCCTCATGTTTGGCCAAGGCCAGAGTTAACTCCGCATTAAGCAACACTCTATTTTCAACCCGTTCCGGATTATGCAGGAAACGTTGATCGTCGGCTAAATCCGGACGTTCCAACACTTCACATAACAGACGGAATTGCCGGTCGTTGCCAATGCCTAAAAATATGTCACCCTTCCTGGTCGGGTATTTGTCGTACGGGGAAATGTTAGGATGGGAATTGCCGGTCAGTTTCGGCGCTTTTTCCGACATGAAATAATTCGCCGCGTGGGGATGCAATAACGCAATGCCGGTATCGAACAAGCTGGTATCGATTTTCTGACCCAGACCAGACTGCTGGCGCTCCCGCGCTGCCATCAGAATACCGATGGCCGCGTACAGTCCAGTGCCCAAATCGATCAGCGGAATACCCATGCGCATGGACCCGCTTTCATCTGATCCATTAACCGAGATGTTGCCACTGAGCGCCTGCGCTACCGCATCATAGCCTGGAAATCCACCATACGGTCCGTCCGGACCAAATCCGGTGATCGTGCAATGAATGAGTTTCGGAAATCGTTCTTTTAACACCTCGTCAAAACCAAGGCCCCAGCGCTCTAAACTTCCGGCCTTAAAATTTTCAATGAGGACATCGGCGTCATCCAGCAGTTTCAGCAGCACTTCTTTGCCACGGGCTTGCCGCAGATCAAGTGCAAGGACCCGTTTGTTCCGATTGACTCCAGCAAAATAGGCTGACATTTCGCCCTTGAATGGCGGACCCCAGTCGCGTACTTCATCGCCCTGCGGTGGTTCGACCTTAATAACTTCCGCTCCGTGGTCGGCCAGAATTTGAGTGCAATATGGGCCCCCTAAGACCCGTGTGAGGTCTATTATTTTGAAACCGGCAAGGGAGCCGGCGCCAACTTGATCAGTCATCATTGTTCCTTTTAGTCGAAAGTCGGATCTTAATTTCTTGTCGTCTTCTATCACACCTTATTTGGCTTTCGCTATGCGTTGCAGAAAAACAAAAGGCAAAGGGCCAAGCATGATTGCGACAAACGACAAGCTGATCCCAAGTGTGTAAGTACCGGTTGCGTCGCGACAATATCCACCGAGCCAGCTGCCGATGGCGGCGCCCGACCCCATAAAAATTGTGAGATAACCGTAAATCGACGCAAATTTCGGACCCGCAAATAAACCGGCGGCGATCGCCGATATTGCCGGACCGCGGGCGCCAAAACTACCGCCGAAAAAGAAGATGAACATCGCCAGCCAAAATAGCGACGGCTGCAGGTGCAAAACGAACAAACTGGCGATACCCAATGCAGTCATTGCAAAACTTATCAGAACGATATTTCGACGGCCAAATCGATCCCCCAGAAGCGCGAAAGAAACCATTCCCACGGGCGCCAAAACACCGATCATACCAAAAGCTGTTGCGGCAAACTGCGCATCATATCCTTGCTCGACTAAAAACGCGGGAATTTGCAGCAAAACCGTATACATACCGATACCGGTCGCCACAAACACCCAGCTAAGACCCCAGAATGCGGGATCACTAAGCCCGGCTTTGACGCTTTCGACTTGTCTAATTGCCGGCGGGTTCTGCTTCGCCTGGTTGTGGAGGTCCGAACTTTCGATTTGCGGGCTGCGTCCTCGGCCGGCTTTCAAAATCCACAACGCGAAAGTCAACGGCAAACCGACCAACATCAAGAGACTGGTTATTTGAAATGCAAGACGCCAGCCACCATCGGTGATAACGGCCTGCGCGGCTGGTGCGAAAGTAATCATTCCAATACTTGCGCTCGCGTAAGAGGCGGCGATCGCCGTGTTCAGACGTTTCGTGAACCAGCGACGCAGCAACGACGCGCCAGTGACGTTGGCGAAGAAGGTGACGCCAAAACCAACGATTACCGCATAAAAAATATAGAGCTGCCACAGGCTGGTGATCTGTGCACAGAGATAAAGGCCGATGCCTATTATTAAGGATCCGACAATGTAATTGAAGACCGGACCGAAACGATCAAAACACCACCCGACCAACGGGCCGGACAAACCAGTAACGATAAACGCCAATGAATAAACACTGGATATCTGCGTGCGGCTCCAGCCAAATTCTCCTGTTAAAGGTAGGATGAAAACGGCGTAGAAATCCAACACCCCGCGCGAAGCAATGTTAAACGTCGCGCAAATTATTAATATGGCCAGTGGGGTAAGCAGGTGGAGTTTATGCATTGGAGATCCGACAAACGGTGAATAATTATATGCTCTAGAAAATCCAAATAATCAACACCGCCGAAAGGGAGTGCTTTGACTGTCGCTTTGGTGTTATGTTAAAAATCTGTTCCGTAATTTAAATTGTGTTTTTGCGGGCAAGCGGACAATCACACTAACAAAATCTACTGGGAGGTAGAAAATGGGAACGTCTATATTTAGGAAATTTGCCTATACCGCCGCAATCGGTATTTTTGCTGGCGCAATGGCAGCCGGCGCCCCGACGACAGCTGATGCTGAAAAGGTCGTCTGGAAATTCAATATTTGGGGCGGTAAAAGAGCTTTTACGGCTGGCATTGAATCGCTGAAGACTTCATTGGAGGCGGCCGGCAAAGGCGATTTCGAACTCAACATAAATTACGGCGATGCTTTGGGTCCGCGGAAACAAAATCCGCATAACATTCGCAACGGTGCTTTCGAGGCCGGGCAAATGTGTGTCGGTTATTATCCGGGCAATTTCCCGTTGCTAGGCGTTATGGAATTGCCGTTCCTGCTTCCTGGCGATTTGCATAAACGGGCCGCTGTTGAAATGGCGGTGATGAACCATCCCGATATCGTCAAAGAACTCGGCGATCGTTGGAACATGGTCTTCTTTGGCCCGTCCTTCTTGCCGCCTTATGAGTTCATGGGCAACAAACGCATTGAAACGACAGCTGATATGAAAGGTGTCAAAATGCGGATTTCGGGCTTGAACGCAACAGCGTTGCAAGTCTTTGGCGCCGTACCAACCATGGTAACCGCCCCAGAAGGCTATAACGCGTTGTCACGTGGCACCATTGATAGCTTCGGTTTCCCCTATTCCTATGCGTTCGGCGCTTATAAGCTTTTCGAGGTATCTAAATATGTTACCGAAGGAATGGCGATGAGCGGCTTCATGTGCTTCCAGGCCGTGAATAAAGATGCCTGGAACGCGACACCGAAAGCAGTCCGTGACGCCATGTCTGCGGCACAGGAAAAAGCTATTGAGGTAATGATCGATTCTTATCAAACCGCCGACAAAAAATGGATCCCGATCTTCCACGAAAAACTTGAGGTGGTGAAATTTTCGGCGGCAGAACGAGCGAAACTAGCCGCAGGTGCTGGTGCGATTTGGGAAAAATGGGCAAAAGAACAAGATGCCAAAGGTCGCCCGGCCACCAAAATTCTGGAATTTGTCAAAGCTGAAGTCGCTAAACAAAACTAAGTTGGCATAAGCGAATGACTGAATTTCTAACAGTTGTTGCGGCAATTGTCGTCGTCGCGGGGATCCTTACCTTCGCGGCGGCGACTATTGATCCCGTTCTTCGCAAGATCGAATGGGTTTTAACACTACTTGCTACAACACTTATCCTCTTCACCATGTTCTTCGTTGTCGCTGAAGTATTCATGCGCTACCTGTTCAACTCCCCAATTCCAGGGCATTTGGAAGGCAGCGAACTTTTTGTACCGGTCATTGTATTTTTTGCAATTTCCTACACGCAATCGCAATACGGCCATGTCGGCATGACATTGGTTTTGGACGCCATGTCCGAAAATGTGCGTAAGTGGTCGACCGTCATCACATTGCTTTTGTCGATGTTTACTTGCGCCGTGTTGGCTTATTTTAGCGGTAGGTACGCTTTTGATACTTGGAACTTTGAAGAAGTTACCATGACGCCGCCTTATTTTCCTGTTTGGCCATCGGCGGCTGCGGTGCCATTGGGATATTTCTTGGTCGCAGTGCGAATGTATATTCAAGTCATGTATCTCGTCATGCCGGATCGGATAACGGAACCGCCACTCGACGAAGCAGAACTACACGCAGCGGAATAACAGCGCACTAAAAGCGTTGAACCGAACGATTTTTTGATGGGGACTTCGTTAATGGATCCGATTACAATTGGTGTTATTTCTTTATTTGCTTTGACGTTATTCCTGATGTCAGGCATGCGGATTGCTTTTGCAACCGCACTTTGCGGTTTCATAGGCTTGTGGATATTGCGGGGCTATACCCCAGCGGCCTCGCTCTCTTCGTCGATCCCTCATGGTCATCTCGTTAGTTATTCCTTCCTCGTCCTGCCGCTTTTCATCATGATGGGTTATTTCGCCTATTATGCCGGCATCACTCGCGACCTCTATTTCACGGCCAGGCAATGGTTTGGCCATTTACCAGGCGGTCTGGCAATCGCGACGATTTTCGGATCAGCTGGTTTTGCTGCCGCCTGTGGTGCGTCTACTGCCTCTGCTGCGGTAATGGGCAAAGTGGCGCTGCCGGAACTTAAGAAATACGGTTATGACGATAAGGTGGCGACCGGTTGTGTAGCCGCCGGCGGCACGATGGCGACGATGATCCCGCCATCCGTCCTGATGGTGGTTTATGGTTTCATCGCCGAAGAATCTATTGGTGCGCTATTATTGGCGGGTATTCTGCCTGGCCTTATGGAGGCTGTCAGTTATGCGGTGATGTTGATCATCCGTTTCAAAATCAACCCTTCGCTTGGCCCAGCTATCAAGGGTATCACCTGGAATGATCGCTTTAAGTCCCTAACCGGTGTCTGGGGTATGGTGGTCTTGGTTATTCTGGTGATGGGCAGTATCTATGCCGGCATCGCAACCCCGACCGAAGCAGCCGGTGTCGGCGCCTTGGGTGCGCTTTGTATTGCTCTACCACGGCTGAATTGGAAGAACTTCAAAGCCGCGATGATTGAAACGGCGCGGACGACAGCGCTAATCTTTGCGATTGTCGCCGGTGTTTTGATATTTGTTCACTTCCTTGGTTTTACCGGAATGCCGGCTGTCATCGCTAATGCGATAGTACAATGGGATGTCCCGCCGATGGTCGTGTTGATCGGCGTTCTGTGTCTTTATCTGGTGCTTGGCATGTTCCTGGACGGCATTGGCATGTTGCTCCTCACCGTACCGATTATTTTGCCAACAATTCAAGAACTTGGCATTCATCCGATCGTCTTCGGCGTCTTGGTCGTCCGGATGATCGAAATTGGATTGATCACGCCACCTGTTGGATTGAACGTCTATGTGCTGAAAGGTGTCGCACCTGACGTGAAGATGGGTGACATGTTCAAAGGTTGCGGTTGGTTCGTCTTTGTCGATCTTATTAATGTAGGTATCTTGTTGGCGTTTCCCGGTATCATCCTGCTCATTCCGGAGACGATGATCCAATAGCCGACGGCAAGGCATACAAAGCTACCCAGGCGACTTGACCGATTACAAAAAAGCCGTTTCACAGCTCGCCAATTGCACTAGAGAATCATGAGTGAATAATGGTCGATATTTTACGTTCAGTTGAAATTGAAGCCGATCCGATTTGGCAGGCACGCGTCGATTTGGCAGCCGCCTACCGGCTTTGCGCACGTTTTGGCTGGCATGAGGGTATTTGCAACCATTTGTCCTTGATGGTGCCGGGCGAAAAAGACAAATTTTTCTTGAACGCTTACGGTCTGCATTGGTCGGAAGTCACTGCATCAAACTTGTTGGTGGTAGATTTCGATGGCAATGTCGTCGAAGGTGATGGTGAAGCAGAAGATACCGCCTTCTATATCCATGCCCGGGTCCACATGTCGGACGCGGCTCCTGCCTGCGTTCTGCATACTCATCAGCCGAACCCAACCGCCTTAACGATGTTGGAAGACGGCAAGCTCGACACTGCGATATTGACTTCCTTGCGCTTCTACGGCCGGGTTGCATATGACGACGATTTCCAAGGCCTTGGTCTCAGCAACGAGGAAGGCGACCGCTTAGCGGCTTGTTTGGGCGACAAGGAAGTGCTGTTCATGGGGCATCACGGCGTCATGTTGGTCGGCCCGAACGTCTCGCAGTGTTTTGATGCGTTATACTATCTCGACCGCGCCTGCGACGTGCAGCTGAAGGCGATGTCAACGGGCAGGCCAATAAAACGTATAAGCCCTAACTTGGCACAATTGACCCATTCGCAGATGATGCCGAATGTGGCGGAATCTTCACGCAAACATTTCGCTTCTTTGAAGCGAATTTTGGATCGTGACGAACCGGACTACAAAAACTAAAAGAATCCGAATTTATTTGGACCTTACCGAGATATATTCATCGATAATTTCTGATTGATGCGACACCAACTTGTCGAGTTCTCGCAATATCTGCTGATCGTCGGCCCTAACCGTCGGCGTATTTAGTAACTTTCGCAGTGAACTCAGATAACCTTTGTTTCGTCTCACCACCTGCACTTCGGCGGCGCGAACCAGTGGCGCAATCGTTTGGTTTTCCGACACACCATGCATGCGTCGAACAAGAAACGATAGCGTTCGAACTAACGCCCGTGGTGAATTTTTAGACGGAAGCAACAAATGCGAAACAACCATTTCACCAGGCTCATTCTTGGCGATGTGAGGTATGAACATTTTCAGGTCGCGTTCGCTTTCCGGCAGCGATTCTTTGAAAAAATTGCCCGGCGTCGAGTTTACCTGCAATGTACCGATGCCCTCAACTTGGATCGTCATCGGGGCTGATCGTACAAATCCCGCCGTGGTATCGACGTAGCCATAGGCTGTAAAGGAATCTTGTGCGTCTAGCATTGAATAGCGTGCATAACATTCCTTGGATCCGGGTGTTACCATCGACCTTGCGATCTCAAGAATTTCCCGGCTTCCGTCAATGTCATTATTAACCTGATAGCGCGCGCCGGCGTTATTATGATTATAAATATCAACGATCGGCATCAAACAAGTGGATGGGCCTTCCGGACGTTTGACGCCAAAACGCAAAGTCCGACTGCTGATAAAACTATCCGCAATCATCTTGTTGTCGTCACCGGCTTTCAAAAGTTCAAGATAGCCCTTGTATTTTTGGTTTGCAGTCCGGCCATTCAACAACAGTTCGCGTAATTTCGGATGCTGCGCCAGGGCATAAATCGGGCTTTCCTGCCGCCATTTATTTATCTTACCGCAAAGATTATAGAGTGTGATCATCTCTTCCAAAAGAACGCGCTGACTTTTCGAATAACTTTCCGGTGTCCGTTCGATCTGAAAATCGTCGCCGACGATCTTCAGATCAACGTCGTTCATCGGCAACAAAAACTCTTCCGAGAGAATACCGTCACTCGACCGTGAATTTGACGGTTCGTCGCTTTCAACCCACATATTGCCCTCGCGGCAGCAAATCCGCAGCGACGGCGAGAAATACGCGCCATTGTCCATAGTGTATTTTTCAATTCGCCGGACACATGCTGCGACTGCGGCGCAGTCGCTATCGATCGTTACCAATATTCCACCCCAACTAATGTACAAACAAAATTTGCTCTTGATAACATTCCTTGATCTACTTTCAAATGCTCTATCTGACACTGATTGAAGCTGTTAGTGTTCGTTTTAAGCATATTAGTTGGGGAAAAAAATAATGGATGTAAGGGCAGCAATAGCCATTGAAGCGGGCAAACCGTTAGAAGTCGGGACTGTCCAGTTGGAAGGGCCGAAAGCCGGTGAAGTAATGATCGAAATTAAAGCCACCGGGATTTGTCATACCGATGAATTCACCTTATCCGGCGCCGACCCTGAAGGATTGTTCCCATCTATTTTGGGTCATGAAGGTGCGGGCGTGGTGGTTGAAGTCGGTCCCGGCGTGACATCAGTGAAACCGGGCGACCATGTGATCCCCTGCTATATCCCCGAATGCCGCCAATGCAAGGCTTGCCTGTCGGGCAAAACCAATCTTTGTGTCGCCATTCGCGAAACTCAAGGCCAAGGTTTGATGCCCGACGGCAGCAGTCGTTTTTCGCAAGATGGCAAGCAACTTTTTCACTATATGGGCGCCTCAACATTTTCGAATTATACGGTGATGCCGGAAATCGCCGTCGCAAAAATTCGCCAGGACGCTCCGTTTGATAAAGTTTGTTACATCGGCTGCGGTGTGACCACAGGCATTGGCGCGGTCATCAATACGGCAAAAGTGGAAACCGGCAGTAATGTTGCCGTCTTCGGCCTGGGCGGTATTGGTTTGAATGTATTGCAAGGGGCAAAGCTTGCAGGTGCCGACAAGATCGTCGGCATCGATATCAATCCGGCCCGGAAACCACTGGCGGAAAAATTTGGCATGACAGATTTTGTCAATCCGACGGAAGTCGGTGACGACAAAGTCGTTGATGCGATTATTGAACTTACGGATGGGGGCGCCGACTATAGTTTTGAATGCATCGGCAATGTTAATGTCATGCGGCAAGCGCTTGAATGCTGTCACCGTGGTTGGGGCGAAAGCATTATTATTGGTGTCGCTGGTGCCGGCCAGGAAATCGCCACGCGCCCCTTCCAATTGGTCACTGGACGGGTTTGGCGAGGCACCGCCTTTGGCGGCGCCAAAAGCCGTACACAAATTCCAAAAATTGTCGACTGGTACATGGATGGAAAGATCAATATCGATGACCTAATCACTCACACCATGCCGTTAGACGACATCAACAACGCTTTCGATCTGATGCACGCGGGTGAAAGTATCCGCAGCGTTGTTATCTATTAAGCACCGAAAATAAACCGGAAGACTAAACGATGGCCCAAGAACGTCAGGCCGGGACAAAAGTTCCGAGAGCCGCTTATATCGCTTTAATTTGCGGCGGCGCGATTGCCGCTCTTAGTTTTGGTACGCGAAGTAGTTTCGGTCTCTATCTCGATCCTATTTCGCAGGCGCTAAATACCGGCCGGGAACCGTTTTCCTTTGCCATCGCCATGCAGATGCTGATCTGGGGCTTTGCACAACCGTTCGCCGGGGCCCTTTCGGATCGCTTCGGACCTTTCATCGTCATATTCGTTTCCAGCCTCCTGTATATCGTAGGCATAGGTTTTATGGCGATGTCGACAACACCAATGGGTTTTGTCTTGAGTGCTGGGATGATTATCGGTATTGCCCTTTCAGGCAATTCGATCGGTATTATCTTAGGTGCGGTCGGACAGATATTTCCGGATGAAAAGCGGGCCTGGGCGTTGGGGATCACTGGCGCCGGTGCTTCCGCAGGGCAGTTTATTTTCGTGCCTTACGGGCAAATGTTGTTGGAGTGGTTTGGTTGGTCCGGTGCCTTGTGGGCTTTTGCGATTACATCCTTTGTCATGCTGCCGTTGGCTTTACCATTCAGGCGGGGCGGAAAAAAAGCCCCAACGCAGACTGTCGACAGCAGTTCTGGGATGACCGCGAAACAAGCTTTGCTGGAAGCATTTGCGCTACCGAGTTTTTGGTTTTTAACCGCCGGTTTTTTTGTTTGTGGGTTTCACGTGTTCTACATCGGCACTCACTTGCCCGCCTTCGTCAAAGATCTCGGACTGCCTGCAGAGCTGGGAGCGTGGGCGATATCGTTAATTGGGCTGTTCAATATTGTGGGCTCGTTCCTAGCTGGCATATTCGGCAGCCGGTTTCCGAAGAAATATTTACTCAGCATTCTCTATGGCTTACGGGCATTGTTGTTTGTCGGTTTTCTGCTTGTCCCGCCCAGTCAGACCACCGTGCTGATCTTCGCTGCTATCATGGGTTTGTTGTGGCTTGGTACAGTGCCGCTGACATCGGCCTTGGTCGGCGACATCTTTGGTGTCAAACACATGACCATGCTTTACGGCATCGTCTTCTTAGGCCATCAGCTTGGCGGTTTTTTGGGCGCCTGGTTAGGTGGTGCAGTATACGACGCTGTTGGCTCCTACAACATCGTTTGGTGGATCAGCGTTGCTCTGGGTGTCTTCTCCTCGATCATGCACTGGCCGATCAAGGAACAACGGGTTGCGCGCGAAGCGCCGGCCTAGAAGCTGCGGAAGTTGCTGTCCGAAAAAACCTGCCGCACCATCGGTTCAAAGAACTCGATTGGCAGAGTATCGTAATCCGGGTCAAAAGCGGCTTGATCCCAGTTCTGACAGAAATCGACGCAAGCCTGATAATGTTCGTGATCCTTGAACCGATCCCGTTCGTTACGGTCATAACCAAAGTGATGAGCATAATAATAGGCCTGAAACAGGCCATGATATTTCACCACCCAATATGTTCGCTCACTGACATATGGGCGCAAGACGGCTGCCGCGAGGTCGCTGTGATTGGTTGGTGCGATCATATCTCCAATATCGTGTAGGAGTGCCGCAACGACCATTTCCTCGTCCGCCCCGTCTCGATGCGCCCTGGTTGCGGTTTGCAGACAATGTTCAAAACGATCAATCTTGTAGCCGGCAATTGAGCCTCTTAGCAGTGCCAAATGTTCCAGCACCCGGTCCGCCGTCCCCTCGAAATGTTGATGTTCATAGGCCGAGAGGAATTCGTACTCTTCCTTCGTCCCCGCGTCCATGCGAGTAAATGCTACTGTTTCCATAGTCTGACCTTTTGTCATTTTCTCTTTCGATCTTGCTGGTACTAGTGCCATTCGTTCATACTCTCGCATCATCTATTTAATCGGAAAAGTAATCAATCGACGAAAACGATTTCTACACTGCAAGAAAAAAAAGATAACATGGGCGTTACCGTGATCAAGAAAACTGAATTCTAAACCCATGTCTACTTGGAGAGAGACGTCAGATGAAGTTCGGATATTTTACACTCAGCGACAATGCCTATCCCAACAATGAACGTACCGCCGAACAATTCATCTTGGAAATTCGCGAACAAGCCATCCTCGCCGATCGCCTCGGTTATCATTCCGCCTGGATTGGGGAACATCATTTCGATAGCCTTGGCGTGAATTCCAGGCCAGGGACATTGTTAGCCAGCCTGATCCCCGAGACCGAGCATATTCGCCTGGCCCCCGCCGTCAGCGTCTTGCCGTTGCATCATCCCCTGCATGTGGCGGAAGAATGGGCGACCATCGATCTTTTGTCCGGCGGGCGGGTCGATTTTGCGGCTGGACGGGGCTACGACCGGCGGGAATATGCCCCCTTTGGCGCCCCATTCATGCAGTCAGCGGAAATATTTGAAGAAGCCATGCAGGTGGTTCTAAAAGCCTGGAACAGTCCCGGTTCTTGGGACCATGATGGACCGATTTTTACAATTCCGGAGATGGAGATCACGCCGAAACCAATCCAAAAACCAATCCCATTTTATGTTGCCAGCTTTTCTGAAACCAGTGTCGCCATGGCGGCACGCCACAACTTGAATGTGATCTATGCACCGTTTGCCGCCGGGATGATTTATGGCGGTCTTGATAAAGCCGTCGATACTTATCGACAGGCCTGCGCGAACGAAGGCAACAGCCCTGGCCGTACCATGTGCAGTTATTTCATTCATATTGCTGACAACGACGATGAGGAGAATTACGGCCGTGAAGCGCAGATGGATTACTTCCGCCACTGCGTCCTGCCCGCCTTCCCCAAAGATCCGGCGAAGGCGCCACCGACCATGCACTATTTCATGAAGATCGTCGAAATTCTGGAGAATATGAAAAAAGAGGATTTAGGCGAACGCTCTATCTTACTCGGCTCTTCGCAAAAAATTATCGATACCCTGAAAGGTGTGGAAGCCGCCGGCATCGAGGAAGTCATTCTTTATTTTAACGTCGGCAATAAACCCCATGCCATGGTGAAAGAGCAAATGCACAAATTCAAGGAAGAAATTTTACCCGCCTTCATCTAGCGCACATCCAAGTTTGCTGGCGATGTGGCGGACTTTCCAAACATGGTTTGCCAGAGCGATTTACGATCGCGAAAAAGTTGTGGCGACAACTTGATTTCAAGGACTTGCACCGCCCGCGTAACTAGGAAGTTTATGGTCAGATAGATCGCCCCGGCGATAATAAAGATTTCTACTGGGGCCCAAGTCGCGGCGATAATTTTTTTCGAAATGCCGGTTATTTCCAAAATCGTAATCGTACTCGCCAGCGACGTTGACTTCACCATCAAGATAATTTCGTTGCCGTAACCGGGCAAAGCTTGACGAATGGCAACTGGGAATATGATACGGCGAAACAGCAGAAGCCTGGACATACCACAAGCCCGCGCCGCTTCGACTTCGCCATGCGGCACCGACAAGATACCGCCCCGGATGATCTCACTGGCATAGGCTGTGGTATTCAGGGTCAGCGCGAGAATGGCACAAAACCAAGGTTCGCGCAGGAAATACCAAGCGCCAAAACTTTCAAAAAATCCACGAAACTGACCGGAACCATAATAGATCAAGAATATCTGCACCAGAAGCGGCGTGGAGCGAAAGATATAAACAAAGCCATAAGCAAAACTTGAGGCTGCACGATTGGCGGACAGTCGCATCAACGCGACCAGCACGGCGCAACAAAACCCGATAATCAATGAACTGGCAGCAAGGATCAAGGTATCCGGTACAGCTGCCAACAGCTTTGGCCAACTTTCCTGCATTAGCGCGAAATCCATCTCAAGCCCTCCGCACGCCGCGATTGGCCCAGGTTTCTGCGCGCAGGAAACCGCGATTGGAAATCGAGGTCAGCCCCAGATACAATACAAAGGCAGTCAGATAGAAGGTAAAAGGCTCTTTCGTCGAACCGGCACCAACCGCAGCCTGGCGCATGATTTCCGCCAAGCCGATGACAGAAATCAACGAGGTTTCCTTCAAAGTCAGTTGCCAAACATTGCCCAGACCGGGTAACGCATAACGCGCAACCTGTGGTATCAGGATGCGACGGAAGCGCAGCGCCCGGCTCATCCCAACCGCACGGGCGGCTTCCAGCTGTCCCTTCGGCACAGCTAGTACAGCACCACGGATCACTTCCGTTGAATAAGCACCAGAACTCAAACCAATACAAAGAATGCCGGTAATGAAGATCGGTAGATCAATAAAATCACCGTAACCAAAAACGCCGCGTGCAATAACGCGCAACACTGCACCGCCACCAAAGAATACGAGATAAATCACCAGAAGTTCGGGAATGCCACGAATGACTGTCGTATACGCATCGGCGATAATTTTTAAGGCGGTGAAACGGGATAATTTCATGGCGGCGAAACCGCTACCCAACACCACGCCAAAAATATAAGAGGACGCCGCCACAGCCAACGTCATAACAGCGCCGAGCAACATTTCGTCGGCCCAGCCGGTATCGCCAAATGTTAAAAGGGAAAAGTCCAAATTCGATCAGGGAAGAAACGACCCGCAAAGTAGTTTCGCGGGTCGCTTCAAATCCCAATTCTCAATTCAAAGAAGCATCAAAACCGAACCATTGTACGGCCAGCTTTTTCAAGCTGCCATCGGCAATCGCGCCGTCGATGGCTTTCGAGAACATTTCCGCCAGCGGCTTATCCTCCTGGCGAATGCCAACGCCAACACCATGTCCGAATGGACCACCGATCATGGTTGGACCGACAGCGGTCATGTCTTTGCCTTTTTCCGATTTCAGTAACGGGAACCAATAAGACATCGAGGCCAAGGCAGCGTCGACCCGACCTGCCTGTAAATCCAGGTCAAGGTTTTCTTGCGTATCATAACTGCGAACTTCTACGTCACCAGCTAGATATTCTTTGAGGAAGTTTTCATGCGTGGTAGCAGTTTGCACGCCGATCACTTTACCTTTGAATTCCGCCTTGATTTTTGCAATTGCGGCCTTCTCATCAGCGCTGACGTCGTTCAAGGTCAATTGTCCTGCCATGGTTGAAAATTTCGCCGATGGGCTACTTTTCATGACCACGAAAGCTGCCGGTGTCGCCGCGTAGCCACGAGAGAATGTGATTACTTTCATGCGCTTATCGGTAATCGACATGCCAGCCATGATGGCGTCATATTTGCCGGCTTTCAAGGATGGGATAATACCGTCCCAGGCCTGCTCGACCACTTCGCACTCGATTGCCATGCGTTTGCACAAGTCGTTGGCCAAATCGAGTTCAAAGCCGATCAGTTTGCCCGACGCATCTTTATAATTCCACGGCGCATAGGCACCTTCCGTGGCGATACGAATTTTTTTGTAATCCTTTGCGACAACGACGGTGCCCGCAAATAGAACTGCGACAGCGGTCAAGGCAGCAACGATAAGTTTTTTCATTTCCAAGTCCTCCCATTACTATTTCGGGCAATGCCCGTTAATCAGGAAAATGGCGCAGTTTTCCTGTCTTTGCAAGAAAAACAAATGTTATTGCTGCGCCGTCATTTGCCAAACGATAGCATTTCGCAAATCGCTGTCTTCAACCTTGTTGGTCCAATCGATACGATACTTTGCGACGGCTTGCAGCTGCTTTTTCGGTAAATAGGAACGACCGGGGTCACCGATCAATATTTCCGCTTGGGCACTGACTAACCATGGCCAAACGCGATCCGCCGTGGCCTTCTCGTAAAATATATCACCGGCCAAAATGAGATCGACTGGGGGTGGCGGCGCCAGGAGCAAATCGCGATTTTCAAAGACCAGTTCAACATCGTTTTCATCGGCATTGAGACACGCTGCAGCTTGCGCGAAAGGATCAATATCGGCGGCAACAACTTTTGTCGCCCCAGTTAATTTTGCCGCAATCGCTTCGGCTCCACCCCCACTAGCGAGACTTAACACTGTCCTGCCTTGCGCTATAGTCGGGTTATCCAAAAGGTACTGCGCCAAAGCTTGGCCGCCGGCCCAGGCAAACGCCCAATAAGGTTCTTCCAAACCCAATGCAACCAATTCTTCTTGTCGAAGATGCCAAAGCGGTTTGTTACCACCGGCTTGATAAAGCTTAATCACGCGGGCAATCGGGCCCGGCAACAATTCGCAGTTTTGCCGAATAAACTCGGCCGGTTCAGGCATCGTGATGCTCAGCTGATGGTGCTAGCAAGAAACTGACGGCAACGTTCGGACGCCGGATTAAGGAATACTTGTTCAGGCGAGCCCTGTTCCTCCACCTGTCCAGCATGCAGGAAAATCGCCTGGTTTGAAACTTCCCGGGCAAAACCCATTTCGTGGGTGACCACGATCATGGTCCGTCCCTCATTCGCCAGGTCGCGCATTACCTTCAACACTTCACCGACCAATTCCGGATCGAGCGCCGACGTCGGCGCTCGATCCGGAACTACCAATAACTGAGATTACATCACCATCGTTGGCGCTTAAACTCACACCGCGCAAGACCTGCAAACTACCGAACGATTTGTAGATATCCTCAGCAACCAGAGCCGGTTTGTTGTTTGTCATTTCTTCAAACCCAATTCACCGACTTCTCGGTCGGATCCGCCATTCAAAGCATCCATCGCCATAATCCATCCGCTGCAAAACCTCCAGCACCAAGAAGCGATTATGCACGCTTAAAGCGCCTTGCCACAATCCATTCCAGCCATCGAACACGCTAGTTGCCGGGGCGTCGACGCCGCGCATCAGGCGCCAGCCATACTGACGCACCAGAACGGTATCACCAGCGATCTCGATTTCCGCCTGATCGTCGTGACCTTGCGCCGCCGCCAACATGAAACGACCAAAAGCTTCTGCGTCATCGCCGGCGATCGACAGCATTTCCGCAACTTCCTGATAATATTGTTTGCCAATCAATTGCCCGCTAACGCCGCCCAGATAACTGGCGTCAGCTGGGCCAAATAACATTGATAATTCGACCAGGAAATTCTTTACATATTCCATTGCGTAGTTTCGATTGGCTTTTTCCAACCGCTCTTCCGGCCAGTTCCCCCCGTCTAGTGTTGGCGCTTTCTCCGGTTCGAACGGCGGCGCCATTTCACCCGGCGAAAACTGCAATCTTTCGTCCGGATTAAGATCGTGGTCGAATTCCTTGAAATATCCAGCCATGCCATATTGGCCATCCATATCCTGCGAAGTGCAGACAAATCCCAAGCGAGGATTCTTCAACGAAAGGCCATTTTGCCCATACCAACCTTTCAGGAAACCATGGCTGACCTCAATCGGCATGCCGCAAAGTGCCGTCCCTTCATACATCCAACGCGGATGGCAGAAATGTACCCAGGCCTTGTTGTCACTTTCGTACATATACTCGACACCGACGCCTCCGACGCTATTCGATAAATAGTGATATTGGGCGCAGGCGACAGCGTCGGGCAAACCATCCAGGCTCAATTTTTCAAAGCTCGAGAGAAATTTCGCATGATGCTGGCGGCGAAAAATGTTGAAGGTCAGCTCACCTGCCGCCGCCGGCCCTTTACGTAAGGCGACACTCAGTAATACGCCCGTGAAAAAGACATGATAAAGATGCGCCAAGGCGCGGTATTTTTGTATTTGCGTGACTTCAATCGCCATTAACCATTCCTATGTTTTGATTTCACCTTAGCTTGATCCGCAATCAAGGCTTCATCAATAGATCGCCTGGCCCAGCTTAGCAATTCCGTTTCATCATCCAGAACAAAATCAGGAACTTGATAATAAGACTTCATACTTCGTCGAATATTTTTGCGCATATAGGAAAACGGCTCGCAACCATATTCTTCAAATGACGCTAAATTACTATCGCCGACTTTCAGATAAACCACGTCGTCGATACAAAGGAGAAACATCACGTCACGATAAAATACGCCAAAACCGGAAAACATACGCTTGGCTGTGACATTGCCGACCGGCGACAATACGTCAACCAGAAACTCTCGAAATTCCTTGGAATAAGCCATTAGAAATCCTGTACGATAACGACACCTTGCGTCCCTACTGCGTTTCCATCAGTATCTGAATTATTGCATTAGACAATCTAATTTTTAGCCTGGATTCACCAAGCGATGATCATTGCGCAAATCACAGATTTCCACATCGGCGTCCCCGGATCGATCATGCATGATCAAACCAAAACTCATGAACGTTTGGCCGCTGCGGTTGCGCATCTCAATACCCTAGATCCCGCGCCAGGTTTGGTTATCGCAACAGGCGATTTAGTCGACCACGGCAGCATAGAAGAATATGAACGACTTCGCGAACTTCTAACCCCGCTAACCGCACCGATCTATCTGTTGCCGGGCAACCATGATGATCGCGATAATTTACGCGCCGTGTTTGCGGATCATGCCTATTTGCCGAATATTGGCTTTATGCAGTATGAAATAGACGCTGGCGAACTGCGCGTCTTGACCCTTGATACCCATCGCAAAGGTTGGCCATCTGGCGAATTATGCGAAGAACGTTTGTCCTGGCTTGCTGGCAAATTGGACAAACAACCCGACCGACCGACCCTGATCGCCATGCATCATCCACCATTTCGAACCGGATTGCGGGCGATGGATCAGATGGGCCTCGACAACGCCGGCGACCTGCAACGATCGTTGAAAAACTATCACAACATAGAAATTGTGGTATGCGGCCATCTACATCGCCAGATCACCCGCCGGTTCGCCAATACTTACGCGATGACGGCGCCAAGTACTTCGCATCAAATCGCCCTGGATTTACAAGACAACTTAGATCTGGCGATTGCCATGGAACCGCCGGCAGTTATGTTGCACTACTGGCAGGGCATGGAAGATCGCTTGGTCAGCCATATCAGTTTCGTCGGTGAAACGTTTTCAAATACCCCCATTACTCTCGGTGAATATTCGCTTGCAAAGATGCGCGAGCGCCGTTTTACATGACTACAATGATATCCTCGCCCGTCATTCGGATTGCTTTCTGGATGGCTTTTAGCGCGGTGTTTTTTGGCCTGCTGATGGGACTGGTCCGCCATATCGGGCAGGATCTGCACATTCTTGTGGTCTCTTTTTGGCGTTTTGTCTTTGCTTTCCTGATGTTCATTCCATGGATCATGCGGGTGGGTGTTAGCGGTTTGCGGACGAACCGGTGGGGCACGCACATAATACGCGCCTGTTTTTTGCTTGTGTCCAGCGTCGCTCTGTTGACGGCGGTGATGATGATGCCATTGGACGAAGCGACCGCCCTTAGTTTCACAACACCGCTGTTCGCTATGATTGGCGCGATGCTGTTTTTGAAAGAACAGGCCGGTCCCAGACGATGGATCGCCTTGGTAGCGGGCTTCATCGGTGTCTTGATTATTCTGCGCCCTGGCGTCGAGTTGCTCAATCAAGGCGCCTTTCTTGTTATTCTCTCCGCTCTCACGTTTGCAGGCGTGATAATATTCGGAAAAATTTTAGCACGCACGGATTCGGCGGAACTGATGGTCCTCTATCTGGCGCTGATATCGGTTCCATTATCATTTATTCCGGCGCTGTTATTTTGGCAGTGGCCAACGGGCGAACAATATATTTGGTTATTCTTTATTGCGGTCTGTTCTAACGGTAATATGTACGGAATTGCGCAGGCGTTGAAGAATGGCGATGCGTCGGCGACACAGCCATACGATTTTCTGCGCTTACCAACCACCGCCATTGTCGGCTGGCTTGCTTTTGGTGAGATCAGCGACATATTCACTTGGTTGGGTGCTGTCGTCATTTTCGCCAGCACCATCTACATCACGCACCGAGAGGCGACAGCGAAGAAGAGTTAATGCCAATCCTCAGGTGGATTGGTCCCAACCCATGTCCCAAAACCCCACTTCAAGCCTTGTCGCTTGGCCGAATATTTTCGAAAGATTTCGAAAGCGCGCTTCAGTCATACGACTTGCCGACAGCCGGTCTAGTTGCGCTACTGCATTGTCCAGGACATCGAGATATTCGTCGTTCGAATACATCTCTATCCAATCGTTGTAGGGATTGCCGTCACGTTTGGTATTCGGATCTGCCGAAAGTCGAAATCCGATTTCCCCGTAACCTAAGACGCAGGGCGCCAGAGCGACGACGAGATCCAGAATGTCCCCTGCCATCCCGGTTTCTAGGACATAACGGGTATATGCCACCATTGCCGTGCTTTCCGGTGCCGCCGCCATATCCGCTTCACTGAGATCCCAGCCAGCACAATAATTAACATGTAACAACATTTCATTATTCAACAACCCATCAATGATTGTCGCAGCACTGCGCATGTCTGCCAAATTATCAGCCTTGTAGAGCGACAACGCATAAGCGCGGGCGAAATGGATGAGGAAGAGATAGTCCTGGACTAGATAGTGCCGGAAGCATTCTTCCGGCAGACTACCATCGGCGATCCCACTGACAAACTTGTGTTCTGTGTAATCACACCAGATTTCCGCATTTTCGCGCCGCAGACGCACGAACAAACTGTCCTCGCGGTTGAGGATTTCTTTTACCGACATTGGTGTTCTATTCAAATAGCATGTTACGGGTTTCTGAGGGCAGCTGTACGACGATACCATCGAGCTCTTCTGTTATCGTAACCTGACAACCTAGACGCGACGTCGGTGTCAAACCGAAAGCCATGTCGAGCATATCGGTTTCGTCTTCTTCCGCCTGATCCAGTTTTTCGAACCAAGCTTCGTCAACAATGACATGACAGGTCGAACAGGCCATGCAACCTTCGCAAGCGCCTTCGATATCGATGCCATGACGGTGGGCGACGTCCAAGATCGACAGTCCGACCGTGACATCAACTTCTTTTCTTTCCTTACCATCAGCGCTGACAAAGGTCATCTTGGCCATGAATAGGTCTCCAAACTAGATTTAAGATAATCAGGCAGCGTGAGCGGTCCCACCACAACGTTGGTATATGGCATGCCAGGACTGAACAAAGCGGTCAATATCCGATTTTGTTGTCCCGTAACCAAGGGAGACACGAATGGCCGTTTTTGCCACCTCTGTAGGTACGTCCATCGCGTCGAGCACATGGCTGGCCGCAATCTTTCCGGACGAACAGGCGGACCCTGCCGATAAGCAAATTCCGTCAAGATCGAATAGCATTAACTGCGTCTCAGCTTCGGCCTTAGGCATTGTCAAACAGCTGGTATTAGGGAGTCTGGGTACGCGTTTCGAAAAGATAATTGTGTCCGGTGCCATTTCCAGAACACGCTCTTCCATCGCATCACGTAAAACGGCAAGTTCGCGATAATGATCCAAATTCTGTCGCGCCAGTTCAGCCGCCAAACCGAAGCCTGCAATGCCGGCGACATTTTCAGTGCCGGAGCGACGGCCCCGCTCTTGCCCGCCGCCGATCAGTTGCGCACGGATTTGCATATCTCTGCGCATAACCAAAGCGCCGACCCCTTGCGGGCCGCCAAGTTTATGCCCTGACAAAGATAATAGATCGATACCCATGTCTTCAATATCCAAGGGTATTTTTCCCGCCGCCTGGATCGCGTCGCAGTGCAACAAGGCATCAAATCGATGAACAAGGGCCGCGATTTCCTTAACAGGTTGAATGACGCCGGTTTCGTTGTTAGCCAGCATGATTGAGACAGTTGCCGGACGTTGGCTAGCCGTCAAAGCATATTCAAGCACCTTGATGTCGACCAATCCCTGGCTATCGACAGGCACAATATTGCAGTCAGGATCAAATATCACGGACGGTGCCAAAATCGCGCCATGTTCGATCGACGAGACGATAATATGGCGATCGCCAAAGCCTTTTAAAGCCAGGTTATCAGCTTCCGTACCGCAGGATGTAAATATCACGTTTTCCGGCTCGGCATTGACCAATTTGGCGATCCGATCACGCGCCAAATCGACATGATCGCGCGCTTTCCGTCCGGCCCGATGGATCGAAGATGGGTTGCCGACATTTCCCATTATCTCCGTCATCAGCTCAATCACCGGCTGTCGGATCGGAGCGGTGGCATTGTAATCAAGGTAGATTGATGTGTTCATGGCGATATCGATTAATTCACGGACAACTGGTTGTTTTCAAGAATTGACTGAAAAGGCATCGAAGGGTTTTGACAAGGCAAGGGCAATGAACCGTCAAGTACCTGAGCTAAAGTTATCGATGCGAGATAATTTTGGATGTGGCTATCTAGTGCGGCCCAAAGATCATGGGTTTGACATTTCAATCCCTTGACGCAGCCGACACTGCTACCGCTTTCGCAGCGTACTGCCCGGATCGGTTCGTCCACAGCCGTTACGATATCACAAATACATATCTCGTCAGCGGGTCGAAACAGACAATAACCGCCACCAGGTCCCCGCACACTGCGCACAATATTGGCTCGTCGAAGTTTGCAGAATAATTGTTCAAGATAAGCAAGAGAGATGTCTTGGCGCTCCGATATTTCCGCCAAAGTGGTTGGACTTTCGCAAGATTGCCCGGCCAAATCGACCATCGCCATTACGGCATATCTTGCCTTTGTTGTTAATTTCATACGTCCGGTCCCCTAATTTCTCCCCACTGTCCGATGCAGTAGTTTACTCGCGAAAATCCTCGTCGCTATCGTCAAAATCATCCTCGTCTTCATCGGGAAGTAGATTTGCCATCGCGGCGCGTTCCAACTGCCGCTCCAACTCCTCAACCCGCATCGACAGACCTTGCACGCGATCCAGCAAGGCATCGGCTACTTTCTGCACTGGATCGGTAATATCAAGTCGGGTGCCATAGGCTTGAAACTCATGAAGTTCTGCTTCCGTGCGTTTGCGTGCGCCCACTGCTCTAGCTGGAATTCCAACCACAGTGGTCTCGGGCGGCACATCTGCAAGTACAACCGAGTTTGCCCCGACGCGGGCGCATTGATGGACGGTGATCGGACCCAAGATCTGGGCACCGGAACCGACGATAACATCATCTTCCAAGGTTGGGTGGCGTTTCATTTCGCGTTGCGATTGAGAATCCACGGATGGGGCCACACCACCGAGAGTGACATCATGATAGAGGGTGACATTGTCGCCAATCACAGCGGTCGCGCCAATGACAACACCATGACCATGGTCAATGAAAAATCCATTACCAATTTTCGCTGACGGATGGATTTCGATACCCGTAAACCAGCGACCGAATTGCGAAATCAGTCGGGCCAAAAACATCAGGCGACGATGCCACAACCAATGGGCAAAGCGATACATCATCACCGCATGGAACCCGGGATATAAAATGGCGACTTCCCAGCCGTTACGCGCGGCCGGATCACGGTCCATGCATGCCTTTATGTCTTGCGAAAGTAACTTGAACATAATATTCACCGCTATGATATGTGATGTGTCCTAGAAATCGTCTGTGACAACATCTGTTCAGCTGGTTCGATGCGTCTTAGCTACTAATTATATTTAGGATATCCGAGTATTTTAATCAAGTATTTGGCATGAATAAAGATTGATTTATCCAATCACGATTTGATAGACCGGATGCCAGACAAAAACGGCAGCGTTGCAGCCGTATAGCAAGAGGAAATGTGTATATAATGCCTGAAGTTATCTTCAATGGACCGAGTGGCCGCCTGCAAGGCCGATATCAAGCCGGCTCGGAGCCGGATTCACCTGTCGCTATTATTTTGCATCCGGATCCAGAAATGGGCGGGACGATGAATAACAAGGTGGTTTATTCACTGTTCAAGCTTTTCCATGAACGGGATTTTTCGGTTCTACGATTCAACTTCCGAGGCGTGGGGCGTAGCCAAGGCGAATTTGACGGCGGCGTCGGTGAGTTATCGGATGCGGCGGCAGCCCTCGATTGGATGCAGAGTTTCAATGCCAGTGCACGTCAATGTTGGGTTGCAGGTTATTCGTTTGGGGCCTGGATATCGATGCAATTGCTGATGCGGCGACCCGAGATCGATGCGTTTATCTCGGTCTCACCACCGGCCAACAATCTTGATTTCACGTTCCTGGCGCCGTGTCCGTCTTCCGGTATCATGGTCGCTGGCAGTGAAGACAAGATCGTGCCAGAGGATGACATCAAAAAACTGGCAGAAAAATTACAGCAGCAACGCGGGATTGCGATCGACTATCACCGAATTGCCGGCGCCACCCATTTTTATGAAAATCATTTGGATCAGCTTCAAACCGACGTCGGCAATTATATCGATGCTTGGAATGGCGACACTTAGCTTAGCCGGGCCGTTCCGACCTATGAAGACGCCCACCGGGCGTCGGGCGCGGCACCCCGGTGGTGCCGGGCACGCTTAGCGGTAAGCCGCGCAAACTACGAACGGATAAGAAAGCAAAGGCCTCGGCCTCCAAAGCATCGCCGCGCCAACCAACTGCCTCCACCGGGTCAACCGGCGCGCCCAGACTTCCGCGAAGCGCCATCATCAAATTTCCATTATGTCGACCACCACCGGTGACCAACCATCGATTGACGTCGCCGGGGAAATGTTGCTTGGCACGTGCAATTGTCGCAACTGTAAAAGCGGCTAGGGTCGCAAGTCCGTCGTTAAAAGGCAGATCCGACACAGAGCAATCGTCAAAATCATTTCGGTCGAGAGATTTTGGCGGCGCTACCGAGAAAAACGGTAGTGTCAGCCATTTCTTCAAACGTGCATTATCGACATTTCCCGCTGCCGCTAAAACACCGTCCCGGTCGAATTTTTCACCCGTCTTCGCCAACACAATGTCATCCATCAAGGCATTGCCGGGCCCGGTATCGAAAGCGAGTAGACTATCTCCGATCCAGGTGACGTTGGACACACCACCAATATTCAGCACAGCCAATGGGGTCTCGAAATCAGCTGCAAGGGCGGCATGATAAAGTGGCGCAAAGGGGGCTCCCTGGCCGCCTGCGGCAACGTCCGCGCCGCGTAGATCATTGATTACATCGATGCCGATCCGCGCGGCCAGTTTGGCGCCATCGCCAAGTTGCCAGGTCTTTCGCTTCGCCGGTTCATGGAGGATTGTTTGGCCGTGAAACCCGATCACTTCCGGCACAATATCGGTATCCGAAAGCAATTTCTCAATTGCGTCGACATGCCAATAGTTTATGGCCTCTTCTGCTTCGGAAATATTGCCAACGCCACCTAAGACGCTGCGGATCAAACTTCTGGTATGATCGTCATATTCAAGCGCACTCACGGGACCATGCTCAAACACCTGCTCCCCATCTGTGCGCAGCAAGGCTGCGTCAACGCCATCCATTGAAGTGCCGCTCATCAATCCCAAGGCCCAGATCGCGTTTTCTTCTGACATATTTCCTCAACACGTTGCCGCTTGATCTTAAAGTGTGTTACATGACGCGGCCCTTTATGAACAGGGTTTCGAATTGACTAGAGATTAAAAACAAAGACAATTAGCAATGAGCAAATACAATTCCGACTTTCTGAACGTGATGGATAGCCGCGGTTACATCCATCAATGCACCGATATGGAAGCGCTGGACAACAAAGCCAGCAACGGGATTGTCACGGCTTATATCGGCTTCGATTGCACTGGTCCTAGCCTTCATGTCGGTCACTTGATTCAAACTATGTTACTGCGGAGACTTCAACAGACTGGCCACAAGCCTATTGTCTTGATGGGTGGCGGCACTACAAAAGTGGGTGATCCGTCTTTCAAGGATGACGCCCGCCCCTTATTGGATGACACACAAATTCAACAGAACATGGATGCGATAAAAACCGCATTCGCAAATTTTCTGGACTTTGGCGACGGCCCGACTGACGCTATCATGGTCAACAACGATGACTGGCTTAGTCAACTTCAGTATATCCCGTTCCTGCGTGACTATGGCCGGCATTTTTCGATCAATCGTATGCTGTCGTTCGATAGCGTGAAGTTACGTTTGGAGCGCGAGCAATCTCTCTCGTTTCTCGAATTCAACTACATGATTCTGCAGGCTTATGATTTCCTCGAACTCAACCGGCGGCATGATTGCATGTTGCAAATGGGCGGCTCCGACCAGTGGGGTAATATCGTCAATGGGGTCGAACTCAATCGACGCGTTGACGGCAAAACTTGCTTTGGCCTGACCACCCCGCTGCTCGCGACGTCATCTGGCGCCAAGATGGGGAAGACAGTCGACGGCGCGATCTGGCTCAATCCGGAAATGCGTAGTCCCTATGACTATTGGCAATATTGGCGCAATACGGAGGATGACGATGTCGGTCGTTTCCTTCGCCTGTTCACCGATTTGCCCTTGGACGAGGTTGCCCGCCTGGAAGCTCTGGAAGGAGCGGAACTAAACGACGCCAAAAAAATCCTGGCCAATGAAGCAACAAAAATGTGCCATGGCGAAACTGCCGCAATAGAAGCGGCGGATACTGCGCGGCGCACCTTCGAAGAAGGGCAAAGCGGCGATGCGCTACCAACGGTGATGGTCGAGCGCGGCCTTTTGGACGGCGACGGTGTTGCCCTTTTCCAACTCTTGACTGATGTGGGGCTGTGTAAGTCAAACGGTGAAGGTCGGCGTCTGATTAAAGGTGGCGGTTGCCGGATCAACGACGAAAAAGTCGAAGAGGAAATGCGCCATGTCACAAAATCGGACGTAAACGACGCCGGAAAAATCAAGCTCAGCGCTGGTAAAAAACGCCATGCCCTGGTCACACTCAGTTAGGAATTTAGGGCCACTGCCGTTCTTTGTCCGGATTCTTGAGCAATTCTTCGTCTTCGTCGTCCATTGCCGGCGCATCCAGGCTGTCGATAATATTGCGTAAAAATCCGGGCGCGAAGGCACTAAGTTTACTAACCGACGTCTCTGGCTTGTCGAAGGTCCCCTTGATCCGGTAGGTGACGGCAAAAACACCGCCGACTTCGCCACCCGTCAACAGGCGCCCGATGATTGGGATGTTACCCAGCATCGAATTCAACGTATAAGCCGGAATGATGGTCCCTTGAAGGTCCAACGCCCTGGAACTTCGATTGACGATACCATGCAGTGTTACACCAAATGATGGCCCCACAGCACGCAATTCATCGATCCGCAAGCGATCTTCGGCATAAGTGAATGGAATTTCCATACGGGTAAATGTGATCCCATCACCGCTCAGTTCATCCACGAATTCAATAAATTTGCCGCGATGGAGAACTTCACCTAAAGTCGCCGCTTTGGCGACAACAAAATCTTCCAATCGGTAATAACCGACAATCGGATCTTCACGGGTCGGATCTGCCGGTATTTCTGCTTCCAAGTGCAGCTTACCGGCGTAAACATTGTGAAACATGTCCATCGCACGAAAAACCTCACCACCGGCTTTCGAGTTCACTTCCAGATGGCGGCGTTTGCCTTTTGAGATCAAGTCGATCCGCACCGGCGGACCACCATTCACTTTGCCCCAAGCTTTGACCGTCTCCAAATGTTCGCCCTGCCACAACACGCTTAAAATAGCCTCATGCATGGCGACATCCTCTGTTACGAGAATTTTGTTGATGTTGGATGTAAAACGAATATTCGGGATTTTAATGCCTCTCTCGCCTTCCTTCTCGAGTTCATCAATAATCTGCCGGAGATCCAAGACCTCGCCGCCAAGCTTGATAACGAGTGTGCCATTTTCCCGAAGCTGGACATCAGCCGTCAGATCTTGGGTGTTGATTTTCAATTTTGAAGCCTGAAACCGTTTAAAAGCGAATTTTTCACCGAATTCCAAACGTCCGGTGACGTCAAAGTCAGCCGCCTGAATATTCAGCTTTTCAAGCTTGATCTGTTCCTGCCCGTCGACGACGGTCTGAAACCTCACCGAAGTCGGTTCGCCCTTCTTTTTGCGCCACTGCAGCACCGGTAGTTCGATCGTCGTAGCCTGTAAATCCGCCGCCACATCAACTAGGAATGGCGCCTCACCTGCCCGCGTCGCCGTCGCCGTGAGATCGATTGGGCCAAAAACCCGTGGCGCCAGGTCTAAACCAAAGTCTTTTTGCTGTTGTGGCGACAAGGTGGTCGAGGCGACAATTTTGTCAGTCGTCGCAGTGTTTTTTGCAGAAAACTTATGCACAACGCTAAATGTGGCTGCCAAATTATTGACCAGCCCATTCCCTTTTGCTGTTACGCCCTGGCGATTAGCGGTCAAATCAATGTCTGCGTCGCCGACATCAAATTCGTCGACAAGCCCTAATGCACTGGCTTTCGATAATTTCGACGTGACCACGTAATCAATATCCGGCCCGTCGATATTGTCTTTAAGCGGGATATTGAGAGATACGTTGGTTCGCATCTGCCCCTTGACGTTTGCCGGTGTCAGGGACAGGGTTTGGCCGAGCGTTAACGGTTCAGAATTGATGACGGTCAATCCGGTTGGAATCGAGCCATCAACCTGAAATGCAATTTTTAGCTGTGGTATTTTACGGGAGAAACTGGAGATATTGAGACTGCCTTTTGTCACTTTCAAGTCCTGGTGACTGGCGCTGTCGATCCGCATTGAGTATGAGTTAATGCGCAAACTGCCGGAGCCTCGTGCGGCGTCAAGGATTGGCATAGGCGGTAAATAATCGACACGAATACCTTGGTAATCGAAATCGATTTTGAAAAAATCCTTCCCATATTTGCCGGTATCAAGCTCTTCTGCAGTTAATTTCACGCTCCATATGGCGTCTGAAATTTTACCTTTCGATAGATGTTGCGCGACCCATTTACGCCCATCGGGTGCAAGATCGCCTGGCCAGTATTTTGACACATCGTCTGTGATCACGTTGTAAAATTGCCCGGTCAAATCCAATCCGCTCAGTCCGTCGGCAAAATCAAGCGACCCAGTTGCATCAATGGCTAATTCTTTGGGTAAGTTTACTTTGACTTTTCGCAATTCTAAATGACTGAAATCACCAGATAGTGAGCCTTGCGCAGCTAACCCATCAACGCGGTAAGGGGCGGCCGAATATTCCTCGATCTGAATGGTGCCAGCGCTGGTACGAACATCAAAATCGATCTTCTGCAAGACACCAGCCGCTGTTACGTCCGCGCGAACGGTCCCGTTCGCGATTAAGTCTGTCAGTGCAAACTTCTCATTGTCTAAGACCCCCAACAAATTCAGGGCATTTTCCGCATCAACTCCGAAGAACGCCACCGAAATCGGTATATCGGCATCGCGACCGCGATAAATCAGACCAGCATTCACTTCGGCAGCAATATTACCAACTTCGATGCGGGAACTTAAGTTTATACCGACCCCGTCGCTCAACCGGCTGACCTGAAAAGTAGCGTCTGGCGCATGTATTTGAAGACCCGTTATAGCGTCGCTGAATTTGACGTCAGCTTTATGGATGATTATTTCCGTCAAACTATCAAATACCGAGTTAGTTGAACTATTAGAATTTACATCTTCTAACAATTCAAATAGCGCATTCCCACTATCGGTTTCGTCACCAAATCCGACCCCGACATAAATTGATTCATCACTATCGCGCTTCAATTGAATTTTAGGTCCGAACATTTCCAGGCTCTGCGGCAATATTTCACCGCGCCACAATCCCAATGCATCGAGGCCAACCGACATTTCCGGTACCCTGGCGAGTTCACGACCGTTCAAATCAAGTATGACAACACCGACCAAGCGGATATCCAATTGGCGGTCCCATCCCTGCCAGGATAAAATCGTATTATCAATTTCAAAGTCTATTTTTGAATCAATTGTTTCCAGCACATTTTTTATGTGTGGGGTGAGAAAATTGAGAGATATCGGGCCCTGTGACAGCAGATAGATAAACAATATCACCGCCGCCGCGAATGCCGTAATTGCAGTGGCAACGCCAGCAGCAATGGCTCTCCCTGCTGTACGGATCATTGTGTGCCTCAGTCGATAAAGATTTGTTTGGCCTAGTCCTTTGGACCAGCTTTATATTTCTCGCATGCGTTGGGTTTCAGCACCAGAATTATTTGCGTTATCTGTCGCAAAATTAATGTTTTGGTAATCGGCGTAGCAAGCGATGCGTCTTAATCGTCGCCTTCATCAATACCAAGCAAATTTAAATACAAAACCAAAGCCGTCTCCAGGATATCCTGGCTGGTGCGTCCCATCCCTTGGCGGGCTTGGACAAGGCGTTTGTAAACGTCATCCTCTACACGCAAAGTTAATGCTTTACGGACGCCATATTTCCGCTTTTGCAGCAGATTACCTTTTCGGTTAATCGCATAACGAATGGGGTTGCTATCGCCCTTTCGACGGCGAGGTGTTTTTACTACCACCGACGGCATTTCGTCAGGCTTCGGAACCTCAGCAGTAGGCGTTGCAGGAGGTTGAGGGATGACCGGTTTGGCAACTTCCGGCGACCGCATTGGGGTAAGTTCTACGGCGCGCCTTGATGGCGCCCGCTTCATCTCCTCGCTGCGCGATTCCGGTAACGACGTCTCGTCATTTGCTTCTTCTTTCGAATCCCCATCCCAATCGGTCGACTGGTCCGGCGCCCGAGCGCGCTCAACCAATCCCGCATGTAGTGCTGCCATTCCGAATGAAGACATTAAACTACCTCACAAAACAAAGCCGTAACCGAATATGGTATATCTGATTCATATGAACAGCGCTAGATTACTGGCCGAAATTTCCAGCAGTCCGTCGTCCAAATGTCGGCGCGGCGCGGCGATGTACGTCAGCCGGCCCATGGGCCGGAAAGGTCGCTTTCTGAGACTCCTCAGCCTGCGCTTCCTCTTCGTCGCGAAGACGGTCTAAGCGGCTCGCTAAATAAGTCCAAAGCTCGACGACTTCATTTGCTGAACGAGATTTTTCGTTAACCTCCATGACCGTTCGGCCATCAATCATACTCGCGGCGTAGTCGACCCTATGGTGCAACGTCACAGGGGCAACGGTGCCATGCTGCGACAATGCGATTGCGGCTTCGGAGGTAATTCGAGCTCGCGGCGTTGCGCTATTAACAACAAAAACCATGGCCCTGCCCCGTGCTTCGACAATATCTACAGTAGCGCCGACGGCGCGCAAATCATGTGGACTAGGACGCGTTGGAATAACGACTAAATCCGATTGACCGACCACTTCAGCGATCGCTGACGTCACTGCTGGCGGGGTATCGACAAAGACCAATTTATAGCCTTCGTTCCGTAATCGAACTAGAACGTCCGGTAATTCATCTGCTGAGGCTGCGAAAACCGCCGGGTCGGTGTCGGCTCGCGAACGACCCCATCCACGTAAACTGCCCTGAGGATCGGTATCGACGACAGCTACCGGTCCGTCGCCCGCACGAACCGCTTCGACGGCCAGATGACCAGCCAGCGTGGTTTTTCCGGATCCGCCTTTTTGCGACGTCAAAGCAACGACTTGCAGCGCTTCGCCCATTCTGCGTCCTGCTTTATCCTCCGAATCCGGCGATGGCATAAATCCAAACTGTGACATCGTATTCTCCCTTCGGTGGAACGGATATCGAGACAAATCCAGGCAATCGGTGTATGTATTGCGGAATACCTCGAATTGGCGCCAATAACCGAACGCAGTCGGTAATCCACCAAACTAAACTAATGAACACAATTGTGCTCGACAATAAATTTACAACGGAAAGATTAACGAATAGTTCGATCAATCGCAATCTTCATGGATCGTAATATTACTGTTTCAATTCAATTTTTGGTAAATTTTTATGAATCTATGCTTTTTCGCAACAATAATTAGCGATAGATCGCATTTGACTCAAAATATTTGAAAATTAGGCACGAACTTTGCTTCGAACCGTCATATCTGGGTGATATGCTCGAAAAGCGGCAAAATTTGCATCTTGTTAATAATATTGCTGTACGGATTATCGGGTCAAACAACAGTCGATTACAAAGAGCTTTGTGGGTACATAACTGTGGTAATTAGTTCATCAGGGTTTTTTCCGATCTTCGATTTCTCGGCGTTGTCGAATTATTATTCCAGCGGTGCATCGTTGGGTATTGTGGCCAATACACAGATGTTGCGACCATTATTTGATGTCCTCGAAGGGGCGACTGCGAACGCGACACCACCTTGGCAACAGGCGAGCACAGAAGCATCCGAAGCAGCAGCAAAACGGGTTCTTAGTCAGGAGGATTTCATCGATTTCAACGATCCACGGGTCTTGAATTCTGGTGTGTCCGACAATCAACAACTTTCGAATATGTTCGCCGCCTATGTGGGTTTGACGCGGCTCAATGAAATTGTTGATTTCACTTTGAATGACCGAAACGGTTCATCCCTGAGCTTGCTGCTTGATCGTCGTTTTCAAGAAGGTTTGTCAGAAATAAAATCATTTGTTAACGACTTGTCGTTCGAAAACGAAACGCTGCTCTATGGGATAAAACAATCGACGATTTCAAGTACGGCAATTTTCCCAGCCTTGAACGAAATCGGTGGTAACGACTACGTTGGCGCTGTGACGTCAGAAGCCCGCGATGATGCTATTCCCAACTTGACCGGTACGGAAACCTTCACAATTACCGTTGAATCGGATGACTTAGGAACAATAGTTGTCAATGCCGATCTGTCTCAGGTGTCCGGTGATTTGACGGAAGACAATATCGTCGACTATATGAATGATGAAATGTTGTCCGCAGGCGTTTCAACTTGGTTTGAAACTGCAAGTTTTAGCGAATTTTCCTACGGTTTGAGGGTCAATGGCTCAACCGGCGAAACGGTCACCTTTTCGGACCCAAGCGATAGCGAAGTTTCAGTTTATCTTGCTGGCCATACAAGTGCTGGCAGTTTCAGTCGCGCTTTTATGACCGAATTTGACAATATGGACGAAGACACGCCGGGAAGTATTTTTCGCGACGTCTTGGATGGCGAAGGTGTTGAGCGGGCCAATGCCTCTGCAGTCGATAGCGACGGTAACCTTTATGTTGTCGGCACCACCGAAGACGACATCGGCAGCAATAGACTTCAAGGCGATAGCGACGTTTATCTGAGAAAATTCGATTCGGCAGGACAAGAAGTCTGGTCCAGGTTACTTGGCAGCCAAGAATCGACCAATGGCCTCGCAGTGACGGTCGACGCCGATAACAATGTCATTATCGCCGGACAAACCGCGGATAATTTGTCGGCTACTGCCGTCGATGGCGGGCTCGACAGTTTTGTCACTAAATTTGACGCTGAAGGTGTTGAGCAATGGACCTATCAGGTTCCAAGAACCAGTAATGACGGCGCTAGGTCGGTCACGACGGACGCTGCCGGCAACATATTTTTTGCCGGCTACACAACTGCCGCAATCAGCAGCGATATCACTCACGGTGGCGGTACCGACGGATACGTCACAAAACTGACGGCGGATGGCAGCTTCGAATACAGCAAACAGTTCGATAGCGCCGGTGAAGATAAAGCCATCGATATCCAAGTCGACGGGTCTGGAAATTTCTATGTTTTGGGCGAGACCGACGGTGAGGCGATTTTGCGTAAATTTACCGACGATGACAGCAGTCAAACGCCAACATGGGAGTTGAATCTGGGTGATCTAGGTACCGATGGTGCAGCCACCTCTCTTGCGGTTGGCAGCAACGGCGCCGTATACGTTTCCGGGTACAGCGATGCTTCCGGTCTCAGTGGCACGGTGGCCCAAAGCCATAGCGGCGACACCGATGGCTTCATTCAAAAGATTGATGATGCCGGAACTTCCGCGTCCATCGATTATGTCAGTTATCTAGGCACCAGCGGCGCCGATCAAATCAATGATATCGCGATCGATAGCAGCGGGGCTAGCGATCGCATTTTTGTCGCCGGCACGACTGATGGCAATTTGGCCGGCGGCGATACGCCGGAAAATTCAGCTGCATTTTTGGCTGAATTAGACGATACCGGCAGCTTGGTAGAAAGTCGCCAGGTTGGCACAACACTCGCCCACCAAGGGGCGACAGTAGCGATCGACAGCGATGGAAAAAACGTCTTGACCCGTCTTGGCCTGCCGACCGGCACAATTGTATCAGAACCGACAAATGTGGTGACAGCACAGACCTCGCTTCGCGCCGGTAGCTATTTTGAGATCAGCGTCAACGGAGAATTGTCCGAGCGGATCACGATCGAAGCCGACGATAGCCTTGGATTTCTCGCCTATAAAATCAATGCTATGCTAGGGACCGCTGGTCGCGCTTCGGTCGAAGGTACGGACGAAGAGCGGTATTTGAAGCTGGAAGCCTATGATGGGCAGATCATACGCTTGGAGGCTGGCGGTGAAAGCTCAGACGCCTTGGTCGGCCTAGGACTGCACGAAGTCACCTTAGCCGGAGACCCAATTGGCATTGAAGATCAAGCTAATTCACCAATATTCTCCCTTGGAATTGTTGATGGTTTGAATTTACTCACGCCCGACAAAGCGGGCGATGCAAGCGTCATATTGGAAAATGCTCTAAAAGAAATTCGTGACATGTTCAAGTTTATGGCCACAGGCGGGGAAGAGCCTGAGCCTCTGCCGCCATTGACGCAGGCGCAGTCGGAACATATCGGCGAATTGCAAGGGGCGTTGCTGGCAATGCAAATCGCTGCAGAAAATGCCCAGGTTGGTGCAAAAGCCCTCTTTGATATGCAGGCTTAATAATCGCCGATAATGACTTGATTAGCTAACGTTTGTTAGATTATTGATCATTAAGCTTGAAGTCTCCCCGCATCCATCATATTTTGTCGCCGCAAGATCCGAAACATCCCCTTTGGCAACAGATACGTTGGCAACAATCCAGAAAATATGGTTTAGAGCATGAAGTTTGAAGGTACAGACACCTATGTTGCGACCGAAGACCTGATGGTCGCGGTGAACGCGGCGATCACGTTGGAACGCCCCTTATTGGTCAAGGGCGAACCTGGCACCGGGAAAACCGTGTTGGCGCACGAAATCTCGAAAGCGCTAAACAAAAAGCTTATTCAATGGCACATCAAATCGACCACAAAGGCACAGCAAGGCCTGTACGAATACGATGCCGTTTCCCGTCTTCGTGATTCCCAGTTGGGCGACGAACGGGTCAAGGATATCGGCAATTACATCGTTCGCGGCAAACTATGGGACAGCTTTGAAGCAAATGAAGCCCCGATCCTGCTGATCGATGAAATCGACAAAGCCGATATCGAATTTCCAAACGATCTGCTTCTTGAACTCGACCGCATGGAATTCTTTGTCTACGAAACTCAGAAAACCGTGAAGGCCGAACATCGTCCGTTGGTGGTGATCACCTCCAACAATGAAAAAGAATTACCGGACGCCTTCCTGCGCCGTTGTTTTTTCCATTACATCAAATTCCCAGAACGCGACACCATGTTGGAAATCATCGATGTCCATTATGGTGACATCAAAAAAGCATTGGTTCGCGAAGCGCTGAATGTCTTCTATGATATTCGCGAAGTACCGGGCTTAAAGAAAAAGCCGTCAACTTCAGAATTGCTAGATTGGCTGAAACTATTATTGGCAGACGATATCTCGCCGGAAGCGCTGCGGACAAAAGATCCCAACAAGCTGATCCCGCCGCTGCATGGTGCGCTGTTGAAGAACGAACAGGACGTGCATCTGTTCGAACGCCTGGCATTCCTGGCCAGGCGCGAGCAAGGACGGTAAGATAAGAACGGATTTGGCCCGAAAGCGAGACGCATATGTTCTTCAATCTTTTTTATGAACTGAAGAAAAGTAAGGTACCTGTTAGCCTGAAGGAATATCTGACCCTAATTGAGGCGGTGGAAAAAAACGTTGCCGACTATAGTGTCGATAATTTCTATTACCTGTCGCGGGCTTGCCTGGTGAAAGACGAACGAAATCTCGACAAATTCGACCGAGTTTTCGCCGAAGTCTTCAAAGGTCTGGAGCCAAGCGACGACGACATTTCGGCGGAAATTCCAGAAGAATGGCTGAAGAAGCTATCAGAACTGGTCTTGTCGGAAGAAGAGATGCAGAAAATCGAAGCTCTCGGCGGCTGGGAAAAACTGATGGAAACCCTGAAGAAGCGCCTTGAGGAACAGGAGAAGCGCCACCAGGGTGGCAGTAAATGGATTGGGACCGGTGGCACCAGCCCGTTTGGGGCGGAAGGCTATAATCCCGAAGGCGTGCGTATCGGACAGAACCGCTCCCGCCATCGCAAAGCGGTGAAGGTTTGGGACAAGCGTGAATACCGTAATCTCGATGACGAAATCGTCCTCGGTACCCGCAATATCAAGGTCGCGCTTCGCCGCCTACGACGTTTCGCCCGTGAAGGCGCGCCAGACGAACTGGACATGGATGGCACGATCAGTTCAACGGCCAGGAATGGCGGCTATATCGACATTCAAATGCGCCCGGAACGGCGCAACAAGGTGAAAGTTCTGTTGTTGCTGGATGCTGGCGGCTCCATGGACGATCACATCCGCACTTGTGAAGAGCTTTTCTCCGCCACCAAAACCGAATTCAAACATCTGGAACATTATTATTTCCACAATTGCATGTATGAGAAGGTTTGGAAGGACAATCGCCGTCGCCATAGCGAGAATATTCCGACTTGGCAGTTGTTGAATACCTACGGTCCGGATTGGAAGCTAATCTTTGTCGGTGACGCGACGATGAGCCCTTACGAAATCGCTTATCCAGGCGGCAGCGTCGAACATTGGAATGAAGAAGCCGGCGAGGTTTGGATGACCCGCATGCTGGATCATTTTTCCAAGTCCGTGTGGCTGAACCCGGTGCCGGAACGCCATTGGGAATATACCCCATCGCTGCAGATGTTACGCCAAGTGATGTCGAACCGTATGTACTCGCTCACCCTGGATGGTCTCGACAATGCGATGCGGGAACTCAATCGCTAACCGGTCTAGTATCGCCCCGACAAGTTACTTTTCCACAAACTCGTGACGCGTAGCAACGGATTGATCTCTATTTTCGCCGCAAACGGATTTCCCTGGGCCCGGCCGATCAAATCTGCGTAGCGGTCTGCCAATTGCGCCATCAATAGAGGGGAACGAGCGGCCTTCGGAACTTCCGGCCGCATCGACCGGGCGATCGCCAGATGTTTGCGCCCAAGCTCAAGCAGTTCAAAATACAACGCAGCGATCCGATCATTCGATCGCCCGGCCAAGATATCTTCACCATCTACGCCGTGTTTCGTCAGTAGTTCGTCCGGCGCCACCAAATATCTCGATTGCGCCAGTTTTGGTTGCGCACGCACCAGCGAAATGAGAGCCCAACCGATACCAACGTTTACCGCCGCTCGGCGGATTGGTTCGTCGTCACCAACATTTAGTATTTCCATTGCCAACAGGACCAAACTAGCGGAACTGCCATCGGCATAACGCAGTAACTGATCCAAGGTCCCGAAGCCGGGCTTTTTCACATCGCGAACCCGACTATCAATCAGGTTTTCAAAAAACACCCGCGACAGGGTCGCCCGAGCCATTGCTTCATCCAGCATTTCAATGACCGGGTGATCAGCAGCATTGCCGGCAAACAAAGACGCAATTGCATCGCGCCACCATTGCAAACGAATTTCCGCCAACATTGGTTCGCTAACCGTATACGGTATTCGACTGATCTCAAGGTTAAAGGTGTAAAGCGCCGCCAATTCGGCGCGACGCGCTTCCGGCGCAAAAAGGGTCGTTAAATAACGGTCCCGATCATGTTTCCGCAATTCATCGAAACAATATTGCGCCGCACTCTTGCCCATTGAAACTCCCGCCAGAACCGCTAATCGACTAGTCTACGGCGATCAAGGCTGCAGCTACTCTCCGCTCTTCCATTAGCAGAACGTTGTAAGTACGGCAAGCTGCACCGGTGTCCATTGGTTCGATGACAATACCCCATTCCCGCACCGCCTGACGCAGTTCTCGATCGATCGGCGCCATTTTCTCGCCGCAACCGATAAGCAAAAGTTCTATGGCCTCATTTTGCGCGCGTAGGGGTTCAAGATGTGACAAAGTTAACTCCACCAGCGACTTTGCCGGCCAAGTATGAACCGCTTCGGGCAAGACAATAACACTGCCATCATAACGCACATCGCGACACTGAAAGCCGCCATTGCCGTAGGAATGGATAACTTGGCGGTTAGCCTTAAGTAGTGGGGTGATGTCCATGCGGCTCGTTCTTCCCCTCTTGACCTATGTGGCAGTTTTCTCTGCCTCGGCATCTGCTTCGTCTTGGCCGCCCTTGTTGCGCTGTTTATCCAGGCGCAAGACGATCAGCAAGGGAGAAGCGATAAAGATGGAAGAATATGTTCCAACCAGCACACCCCAGATCATTGCCGCAACAAACCCTTTGATGACTTCGCCGCCGAAGGCAAACAATACGACTAAGGCCAATAAGGTGGTGACGGAAGTCATCGTTGTTCGCGACAAGGTATCGTTGATCGCCAAATTCAACACCTCTTCTAAAGGCCGGGTTTTGTATTTGCGTAAGTTCTCTCGTACCCGATCATAGACAACGACGGTATCGTTAATGGAATAACCAACGATGGTCAGCAATGCTGCAATCGTTGACAGATTGAATTCCATCTGCGTCACCGCAAACAAGCCAATACTTAGACCAACATCATGAATGAGAGCAACAACCGCGCCGACGCCAAAATGCCATTCGAAACGGAACCAGATATAGACCAACATCATCACTACCGCGAGCGAGATGGCTAGAGCGCCGGCTTCGATCAGTTCCCCACTCACCGCTGGTCCGACGGTTTCGATCCGGCGATATTTGATTTCGCCGCCAATGGCATTTTTTAGTACTTCGCGGACCACGTCGACGGCATTTTGTGCTTCCCCTTCGCCATCCGATTGGCGCTGCACGCTGATCAAAACATCAGTCGGTTGGCCGAACTCCTGCAGCGTCACCTGTCCTAAACCCTGACCGTTCAAGGCGTTGCGCATCACCCCCAGATCAGCCGGTTCTGGCAAGCGTACTTCGATCAAAGTTCCGCCCTTGAAGTCGATGCCAAAATTTAGTCCTGGGGTATAGGCCATGAACAAGGCAATCACCACCAGCACCGCTGACATCAACATCGTCGGCTTGCGCCAGGACAGGAAGGGGATTTTGGTATCAGTCGGGACCAGCTGCAATTTGAAAGCCATAATCAGCCCCTCCCTATATCGGCAATGCTTTAGGTCGCGTCCGCCGCACCCAAAGCACCAACATCAACCGCGTTACCGTCACGGCGGTAAAGACCGAAGTCAAAATTCCAATCGCCAAGGTCACTGCAAATCCTTTAATCGGGCCGGAGCCAATCGAAAACATGATCACTGCGGCGATAAAGGTGGTGATATTGGCATCTAAAATAGTTCCAAAAGCGCGTTTATAACCGGCTTCCATGGCGGCAAATGGCGTCTTACCGCTGCGTACTTCTTCCTTGATCCGCTCAAACACTAACACGTTGGCGTCGACCGCCATGCCCATAGTCAGCACAATCCCGGCGATCCCAGGCAAGGTCAGCGTCGCCTGCAAAGCCGACAGCGCGCCGACAATCAGGAACATGTTCACGATCAAGGCGATATCCGCCGCCAGGCCGAAACTGCCATAGGTGATGACCATGAAAATCATCACGGCGACAAAGGCAATGATACTCGCGATTTTACCGGCTTCAATAGAATCGGCACCAAGGCCGGGACCAACCGACCGCTCTTCGATTATTTCAGTATCTGCTGGCAGGGACCCTGCCCGCAGCAGCAACGCCAAATCGGCGGCCGATTGCGGCGTAAAGCCACCGGTGATAATCCCACTACCACCTAGAATGGCGCTGCGGATTGTCGGAGCGCTAATGACTTTGCCGTCCAGGACGATCGCAAACGGCCGGCCAACATTTTCTCTTGTCACCTCGCCAAACTTTTTACCGCCTTGCGCATCGAAGCGAAAACTAACAACCGGCTGCCCCTGATCATAGGTCGGTTGCGCATCAACCAGATTTTCACCACTGACCATGACACGCTTGTAGACAACGGTTTGATATCGAGGATTTCCGTTTGCACCATCGTCGTAGGAAGGTAGCAACTTCGAACTTGCAGGGATCGGATCGCTCGGACTGACATTTTGATTGACCAGATGGAAATTCATTTGCGCCGTCTGTTTAAGCAATTCTTTTAAACGTTCTGCCTCATCATCACTAATACCAGGTAGCTGGATAAGAATACGATTGCTACTTTGACGCTGAATTGTTGGTTCCCTGACACCAAATTCTTCTATACGAATGCGGTATATTTCAACCACTTGCTCTACTGCTGAACGAATTCGATCTTCAATCGCCAGTTCTGTTAGCGTGGCGACAATCTGATTATCAGATTCGACCGTCACATCGAGTTCTCGTCCGCCACCTTGTCCAGATAACAGATTGCCGGTCAAAAATTCCGACAGTCCCCTAACTTTCTGAAGTGCGGCATCCACCTCTTCCGCATTTCGAATTGTCACTCTGACAGCACCATTTGTTGCGCTGAGACCGCGATAGCCTATTTTTTCCTTGCGCAAGGCTCCACGAACTGACTCGACTAGATTCTCCAAACGCCGTTCAACAACCGAATTCGTATCAACTTCAAATAGCCAATGCGCCCCACCCTGGAGATCTAGGCCCAGACGAACCTGCTGACTTGGAGTCCAGTCGGGTGCGTCCTGTAAGGTGGATTTGGAAAGGAAATTCGGTGTCGTGAAGGCGATACCGAAGACGCAGACCACAACGACCAGAATGATTTTCCATCGGGCGAAATAAAGCATAGAGCGAAGCCGTTAACTTAACTTGGACAAGAAGGTTACTTTTTGGAACCGAAGCTGAACATAGGCTTTTTGACTGGTTCTGCGCTGGCTTTGTCGCCATCGTCGCCAGCCTCGTCCGCGTCACTATCGTTATCGTCGCTAGCATCTTTGGCAGCGGCTTTTTTCTCTTTTTCAACGCGCCTGGCATCACCGCGTGAAGTGACGTCACTTAAAGTACCGGTCGCAACTTTGACCCGGACACCTTCGGCGATTTCCACTTGTACAGTGCCGTCGTCAATAACCTTGGTTACTTTGCCCATCAGGCCACCAGCGGTCAGGACACTGTCGCCACGCTGGACGCCGGCGACCATTTCCCGGTGCATCTTCGCCTTCTTTTGCTGCGGGCGGATCAGCAGGAAATAGAACACTACAAAAATTAACAACAGCGGCATTAGCTGCAACATCATATCGCCGCCACCACCGGCGGCTTGGGCATGTGCGGTCGAAACCAGCATTCATCATTCTCCGTTTAAAACTAATTAGCGCGTAATACGCCAGCTGCGCCGGACTATAGCCAGACCGGCCACGATTGCAACTCGCAATTCGGTAGATTTGGCCCCATTTTGGTTAGAAACAAGCGATAGTTGACGCAATCACTACCTATGGTACCTTGCGCCGCCCTATTTTGAGAGAACTTCGATGGCTGAACCTAAAAAAGAGACGATTGACCTGATGACCCGCATTGCCGATGCGTTGGAGCGGATTGCCCCGCCCAGGGCAGCCGATGCCGATATAACCGGTGCCGACGCCTTTGTCTGGCAGGCGGAAGGGGAATATCTCAATCCCATCCACAATGTTAGCCGCATTCCCCTGAATCTATTAAAAGGGATCGAGCGAAATATCTCAATCCTAACTGAGAATACCAAGCGTTTTGCCAACGGCCTACCGGCCAATAACGCCCTATTGTGGGGCGCGCGCGGGATGGGCAAGTCAAGTTTGATCAAAGCCCTGCACGCTGATGTCGCCGAGAGTGTGGCTGGCAATCTAAAACTGATCGAAATACACCGCGAAGATATACCGACTTTGCCGCGTCTATTGTCGTTTCTGCGCGATAAACCGCAGCGGTTTCTTTTGTTCTGCGACGATCTGTCTTTCGATCACGACGATACCAGTTACAAATCGCTAAAAGCGGTATTGGAAGGCGGCATCGAAGGCCGGCCTGAAAATGTCATCTTCTACGCCACATCGAACCGCCGCCACTTGATGCCAAGGGATATGATGGAAAATGAACGCTCGACTGCGATTAATCCCTCGGAAGCGGTCGAGGAAAAAGTCTCCCTCTCTGACCGCTTCGGTCTTTGGCTAGGTTTCCACAATTGTAGCCAGGACGAGTTTCTGGACATGTTGGCCGGCTATTGTGAACATTATGGCATCAAAATCAGCGCTGAAGATTTACGCGCCGAAGCGATCGAATGGTCCGTCACCCGTGGTGCCCGTAACGGCCGGGTCGCCTGGCAATTCATCCAGGATCTCGCTGGCCGTCGGAATGTTCACTTGCGTTAACCGCCAGGGACCTGACGCATGGTATCCGGCAGGAAGGTGGCCAATTCTGGCACCAAAATCAATATAAACACCATGACCACCATCAGCGCGAACATCGGCAAGGCAGTTTTGGCGACATAGTTGATTTCGTGCTTTGTCAGCCCCTGCATGACAAATAGATTAAAGCCGATCGGCGGCGTGATTTGCGCCATTTCGACAACCACGACAATGAAGATGCCAAACCAGATGACATCGATGCCGGCTTGCCGGATCATCGGCTCGACCACCGCCATAGTCAACACCACCGACGAAATCCCATCCAGGAAACAGCCGATAATGATGTAAAATACCATCAGTGCCAGCAATAAGGTAAATGTCGAAAGTTCCAATGAGGCAATCCACTCCGCCAAGGCCCGTGGCAAGCCGGTAAAGCCCATGGAAAGTGAGAGGAATGCCGCACCGGCCAAGATCAAGGCGATCATGCAAGACGTCCGGGTTGCCCCCATAAGGCTTTCTCTAAACGTTTCCCATGACAGAGAGCGTTGAAATCCAGCCAGCAGGAGGGCACCGACAACCCCAAAAGCGGCAGCTTCCGTCGCCGTCGCAACACCCAAATACATTGAACCAATCACCAGTAAGACAAGCAGGATCACCGGGATCAAAAAGATCGAGTTTTTGAACTTCTCAACGAAGGTCATTTTTGGTTCCGGTGGCGGCACCTGGTCTTTGCGGAAAATTGACCAAAAGGCGACGTAACCCATAAATAGCCCGGCCAGCACAATTCCCGGCAATATCCCGGCTAAAAATAATTTTGAAATGGACTCGTTAATAGTGACGCCATAGACGATCAAAGTTAGCGACGGCGGGATCATCAAGCCAAGCGTCGCCGCACCCGCCAGCGTTCCGATAATCATATGTTCCGGGTAGCCACGCTTGCGTAATTCCGGAATGGACATTTTTCCAACCGTCGTCAAGGTCGCGGCGGACGACCCGGAAACAGCAGCAAATATGGTGCAACCGACAATATTAGTATGTAGCAAACGACCGGGCAATCCCGCCATCCAGGGCGCCAAGCCTTTGAACATGTCTTCCGACAATCGGGTTCGATAAAGAACTTCCCCCATCCAGATAAAAAGCGGCAATGCGGTTAGGGTCCAACTTGATGAAGTGGTCCAGATCGTTGTGATCATGGCGTCACCAGTGGGCCGGGAAGTAAAAAGTTCCATGCCGACAAAGGCAACGCCCAGCAGTGCCAAGCCGACCCAAACGCCGGTCCCCAACAGCAGAAAAAGGACAAACAGAAAAATTCCGGTCAAGGCAAACTGGTCCATCTCAGATCCTATTCCACATCCGTGCCACTCACCGTTTCCTGCTCGAACTCGGTCAGACCGACAAAAATTATACGAAGAAGATGATCACAAAGCGCGATCGCAAGAACGGTGGTGCCAAAAGCCATGGACAATTGCGGCACCCAAATCGACCAGGCATCTTGGCCTTGTGAAATATCGTTTAGCTTCCATGACCAATACGTTGCTTTAATTGCAAAATAAGCAAAATAGACGCTAAGGGCGGAAGCAATACCGAAGCACCAAAGCTCCCCCCACCGGCGGTGTTTGCCGAGTTTCGACAAAAACAAAGTGACCCGAATATGCGCACCTTTGTTTAGCGCATAGGCCATAGCAAAAAACGCCGATCCGGCCATGCTATATCCGGCATAGTTTGTCGCGCCGGGGAATACTTGACCAGTCCAGCGCGCGATCATTTGTAAGACTATGATTGTAAGGATCAAGATCATGAACACAGCTGCGATCGCGCCGCTTAAACGGTACAGCAGATCAAGCGGTTTACGAATAATCGTGAAAAATTGCAGCATAAGCGCCTACACGTAACATTTCTACCGGGCCGGCGGAAACTCGCCAGCCCGGCGAATAATGATTACATCGCTTTAAATGCGTCGACGATCTTTTTGCCATCGGCGCCGGCTTTTTCAAGCCATTCATTGGTCATCGTTTCACCAATCTTCTTTAGATCCTCGCGCAATTGCCCCTGCGCTTCCTGAACTTTCATACCGTTGGCGGCCAATTGAGCAACATACCAATCAGCTAATTGTTGCGCTTTGGCCGTCCCCGCACGCTCTGCCAAGCCTGCCAACGCTTTGACGATATTGCGAGTGCTATCGTCCAAACCATCCCAGGCATCTTTGTTGGCAAACACATAGTTGCGCGGCAACCAAGCGTTCACCTCGTAAAAATGGGTCAAATGTTCCCAGACTTTCCGGTCATAACCGGTGGAGCCGGAGGAGACAAAACCTTCGGCAACGCCGGTTGCCAACGCTTGCGTCAATTCGGCTGCTTCGACTTGAACCGGCAGCATGCCGGCCAACTCAGCCAGCTTCGCCGTTGCAGAATTATAGGCGCGAAATTTCAGACCTTTCATATCGGCCGTCGAGTTTACTTCCTTTTTGAAGTAAAGACCTTGTGGCGGCCACGGCACTGCATAGAGCAGCACCAGGTTTTGTTTTGCCAAAATCGCTTCGATTTGCGGGCGGGAGGCTTTCCACAATTTATCGGAACCCTCGAATGAGGTCGCCAGAAACGGAATGCTGTCGACGCCAAAAATAATGTTTTCATTCTGATGCGCGCTCAACAAACGCTCGCCGATTGGCGCTTGTCCGGTCTGAATCGCCCGCTTGATTTCGTTGCCTTTGAAAAGCGAGCCACCACCATGAACAACAATTTCCAGCTTGCCGCCGGTTGCCATTGTGACGGCTTCGGCAAACGCTTTACCGTTCTGGGTGTGATAATTGCTGTCCGAATAGGCCATCGGCATATCCCATTTTTCCGCTTGCGCGGTACCCATGCTTACCGCCACCACGGCAGCAGCCAACCATGATGCTGTCGAAGTGATTTTAACTCGTGAGTACATAATCGTATCTCCCATTGTTAGGTTTTTTTGATTTACTCAACGTACATAATCTGAAATTGATGGTCGACTTCATCATGGCTATCGTCGACTGTCTATAAAAAAGGCATCACGTGGAGAGGAAACAGATGTCAAAAGTCGCTGGCGGGAAATCAATCTACGGTGCCAATGTTGGAATCCTGATGCTGGAAACCAGGTTTCCGCGAATTCCGGGCGACGCCGGGAACGCAACGACGTGGGATTTTCCGGTATTGTTTAAGGTCGTTCGCAACGCCACCCCTGATATTGTTGTCCGTCAGAAAGCGGCTGGTCTGAAAAACGCGTTTATCGACGCGGCAAAAGAATTGGTCGCCGAAGGTGCCGATGGCATCACCACGAATTGTGGCTTTCTCTCCCTCTTTCAAGAGGAATTGGCGGCCGCTTGCGCTGTGCCTGTCGCTGCATCTTCGTTGATGCAGGTACCTCTGGTGAACAGTTTGCTGCCGGCGGGTAAACGAACCGGTATCCTGACCATCTCAGGCCCAACCCTAAGCGAAGAACATCTCGCGGCAGCCGGTGTGCCCTTGGACACGCCGATCGGCGGCACTGATGAAGGCGAGGAATTTAGCCGGGCGATCCTGGACAACGAACTTGAACTCGATGTCGAACTATCACGCCACGATGTCATCACTGCCGGTCTTCAGATGCAACAAAGTCATCCGGATCTTGGCGCATTTGTCCTCGAATGCACAAATATGCCGCCCTATGCCGCCGATCTGGCGACCGCCACCGGCTTACCGGTCTATGATTTTTATAGTTTTATAACCTGGTTTCATGCCGGTTTGGCACCGCGTCGGTTTACCTAAGCACTGACGACCTTGGCCCAAGGTGAGGCAATAAACGCCGCGCCCGACATTTGACCGTCTGGTGCAATACCTACACTATTCGGGCAGGCATAAATCGCTGGATAAGTCGCGCTTCGCGCCACTTGCGTCGTAAACTTTTCGGCCATTGCGTTCTTGACGGCATCCGGCAATGACACATCCAAGCTCACCATATCTGTTCCACTGGCGTCGATCCGAGCGGTATGGAACGCGGTCTCGACATCCATATTGAAGTCGGTCATGAATGAAATCAGCTGGAACACCGCAGGCATGATCCGGCGCCCACCGGAGGCGCCCAAACCAAACCGGCTGCCATCGGCTTTTTCAATAATCGTTGGGCACATATTCGATAACGGTTTTTTGCCCGGTGCGATCGAATTTGGGTGATCCGGCCGAGGGTCGAACCACATGATGCCATTATTCATGGTAATGCCGGTTTGCGGCAGCACAACTTTTGAACCAAAGATCGACAACAAAGTTTGCGTCAGCGCAACAATATTGCCTTCTTTATCGACCACCGTCAGGTGGGTGGTGCAGGAAGACGCTTTGGTTTCATCCGCATCCCCCATCACGCGCAACCGATTTTCGTATGCTTCCAGCAAGGCGCTCGCATAGGCGCTATAGGCGGTTTCGTCCGGAGTATCGGATAATCTTGTGTTGGACAGTAGTTCCTGGGCATGTTGCAGGGTCGGCCCGGCAGAAAGTCCAGGTGCGCCAAAAATTGTCGTGTCCCGATAATTCCAGACCCCGGCGTCGCTGACGACCGCTTCGTAATCATTCAAATCCTGCAGACGTAGAGACGAACCACAGGCTTCCGCATCGGCGGCGATCTGCTGCGCCACTTCCCCATTGTAAAAATCATCGGCCCCGGCAGTTTGCAAGCGACGTAGCGTTTTGGCCAAATTGCCAAGCTTCAGGATCGGGGGTTCTGCACCCCACTCCCCCGCCGGTGGGAAACCGTCCGGCAGATACATCTCTCGACTGGCAGGATATTTTGCCAATACCGCAGCGCCGGTGGTGATTTTCAAACTGGCGTACCAATCGGCCAACATGCCTTGTTCCGCACGCGCACAAGCGGGTTCAATGACGTCGGCCCATGACAGCGTACCGAATTCTTCTAAGGCTTTGGCAACGCCAGCCACATAGCCGGGCGTCGCAATCGAATAGGGCCCTTCAATATGGCGATTTTCTTTTACTTCCGGCCAACCGAACAATTCCGCAGCCTGTCGCCCGGTTAGGGGATAATCGGCGGGATCCAATCCCTTCGGTGCGACCATGCCAAACTGCACGGCTTTGGCTTTCTTTTCCTTGGCCAGATAAATGATCATGAAACCGCCACCGCCCAGACCGCTCATCCAGGGCTCGATAGTACCGATCGCCAGGCCAGTAGCGACAGCTGCATCGATCGCATTGCCGCCTTTCGCCAAAATGTCGGCGCCAATTTCCGAGGCCAAATAGTGCTGGCTTGCAACCAATCCATTGCGCGACGTCACCGCCGGTTTGCGTATTTCCCAGGTCTCGTGGCCAATGGGGTGGTCCATTTCAGGCTCCTTCAGATTTTTGATTGTTTATTTCGCCGGACGGCAAGGTAGGACATACAGGTTGGCAGAAAGGCACCCGCCAAAGCAACCAAGATCGCAAGAAATATCCAAATGCTCATGCTTTCCTGGAAGACAATCGAGGCGAAGATCACGCCGATTGGTCCTGACAACGGCGTAAATAGGGCTGATCGACCTAAGGACATATTTTGCAAAGCATAATTGGACAATAGATAAGGACCGGCGGAGGTCAGGATCAAATAACACAGCAACAGGAATATAGGGATATCCACGGTCTGATAGGCATCTTGTATTGGCGTGGCGATCAACAGAATGCCGAGGCCCAGGACCGAAGCGACCAGCATTTGATAGGATGTCGTGACAATTGCGGCACCCTGGCGAACGGCAACGCGCCGGGCCAAAATCTGGCTGACCGTTGCGCATGCCACCCCGCAAAGCAGCAATCCATCGCCTAATAGTGATCCCGAGCCATCTTCATTCTTCAATACAAACAGGATAGCAACACCAACAATCGATAAGCAGGCGCCAGCAAAAACCGATTTCTCCAAGGGTTCTTTCAAGAAAAATCGCGCCAGCAATGGTTGGACTACTGGCATAACGCCCCACACCACCGATCCATTGACAGCACTGGTCAGGCTCAAGCCGAAAATGATGAACAACGTGACGAGACCGGGAGAGAAAAAACCCATGATCAGCGGAGCAATTCCGTTCCAGCGAATTTGCCGATAAACAAAAATGCTCACGCACCACAGTAAGATGGCGCCACCAACGACCCGAAAAGTGTAGATTTCGACGCTACCGACATCCGCAAGCACAAGTTTGCTGACCGTTGGGGAAGTCCCCCACAAGAAAATTGCGCCGAGCATCGCCAAGTTGGCTTGCATTTGTTTCATTTAGCGGGAATGACCTGAAAATTTGTCAAATGATTACCCGCAATCTCTACCCCAAACCGCGATAATGCAAGTCTGTCTTGATCTGTGCCCTTGCTCTCAATTTGAACCAAGTCATAATGAATTCGAATCTTCCGCCTATTTTCATTTTCACCAAATTAGGAGAACATTATGAGTGACCGCTACGCCGCCTATGACCAATTCCGCCTCGATTACCCCGAAGAGCGGGTCCTACGCATCACTTTTGACAAGCCGGATACCTACAATTCGCTGACTTCGGAAGGTCACAAACAATTCACTAATATCTGGCGGGATATCGACGAAGATCCTGATATCAGTGCGGTTATCCTAACCGGCGAAGGCAAGGCATTTTCCTCCGGCGGTGATTTCGGCATGATCCGAAATAATATCGACGACTTCCACGCCCGCACACGGGCTTGGAAAGAAGCGCGCGATCTGGTTTATAACGTCATCAATTGCGGCAAACCTATCGTCTCCGCCATTAATGGACCGGCGGTTGGCGCCGGATTGGTCGCAGGACTGCTGGCCGACATCTCCATTGCCGGCAAGTCGGCTAAAATCATCGATGGCCATACCAGATTGGGCGTCGCGGCGGGAGATGTCGCGGTGATTAACTGGCCCCTGCTTGTCGGCATGGCGCGGGCAAAATATTATCTATTGTTATGCGAACCGATCGACGGTGAAAAGGCGGCGGAGATCGGTTTGGTGTCCCTGGCCGTCGCCGACGATGAACTACAGGCAAAAGCGATAGAAGTTGCCAGCCGCTTGGCCGAAGGGGCGCCAAGTGCGATCCGTTGGACAAAATACGCTTTGAATAATTGGTATCGTGCCATGGGCCCTTCGTTCGATGCGTCAACGGCGCTGGAAATGATGGGCTTCGCTGGACCGGAAGTGGAAGAAGGCTTGGCTTCACACCTGGAAAAACGCAAACCGGTGTTTGATCAGCGTTCAGAAGTCTGACAAATCCCGGCGGCAGTTAGATGGTGGGATGTTTGTTAGCCCAAGGGCAAACCGCTTCCATCGCCGCCGCTGCCGCCAACACGGCATTGTCGCCATACCAGGGCCCGACAATTTGCAGGCCGGACGGCAACCCCTGGCCTGTCCATCCATTGGGGATGGTTATAGCCGGATGGCCGGTAAGGTTGAAGGGATGGGTATAGGGGTACCAGCCATCCCGTAATCCACCGGCATCCTGATTATCGATAAGAACCGGGCCAAAGGGATCGTGGTTGGCGGCCAAGGCGGCGCAGGCCAACGTTGGTGTCACAACTAGATCGAGGCCCTGAAACCAAGTCTGAACTTGGCGGTAAAGTTGAGTACGGACGGCCATCGCACGTTGAATATCGATCGCCGTAGCGGCTTCCCCTTCCGCCATCCAAATACGCAAAGTATCGCTCATCCGATCCCCCAATTCTTCAACGAGGTTGGAAAATCGCGACGCCCAGATAGAAAACGTCAATGGTCCCCATATCGGCAGCGTGTCGGGAAACTCATCCGTCAATTCGACCAGTTCCGCACCCAACTCCTCTAAAACCGATAAGGAAACATCGAACAAAGCGCTGATTTCCGTGTCTATGACATCGTTGCCAAGGTAGCGACGCCAGCCAACACGCTTGCCTTTCAGGTTATCGCTTGGGTCATATTGAAACGGATCAAGACGCAGAGAATGCGGGTCCTGGTCGTCCGGGCCACTCATCATTTCCAACATCCGGGCGGCATCCGCTACGGTACGGGTGATCGGTCCGATATAGGCCAACAGACCGAAGACATCTGGGGTTTGGTCGTGCGGGACTACGCCTAGGGTTTGTTTCAAACCCACCACACCACAAGCGGCGGCCGGAATGCGGGTCGACCCACCGCCATCAGTGCCGATCGCGAGCGGTGCGACGCCGGATGCGATCGCTACTGCCGCCCCACCGCTTGAACCACCGCTGGTGCGCGTCTGATCCCAGGGATTGAGCGTGCGGCCAAATAACGGTGCTTCGGTCAATGGCTTATGACCAAATTCCGGTGTTGTTGTTTTGCCGATCAGAATAGCGCCGGCTGATTTCATCCTGGCGACAGCAGTGCAATCACTCACCGGTACATTGTCTGCAAAAGCGTAACTGCCAAACGTCGTGCGCACGCCTGCCGTGTTGAGTAGATCTTTCACGGTGAATGGGACGCCGTGCAAGGGCGGCAATTCGACGCCGGCAATAATCGCGGTTTCGGCCGCGCGCGCCGCGTCCATTGCTTGTTCCGCACAGATCGTAATGAAAGGATTGAGAGTTGTTTGGACGGCTTCCGCCCGTACCAATGTTCGCTCGACCACCTCCACCGGCGACAATTCGCGGTGCGCAATGAGTTCGGCCAATTGTAGCGCCGGCACATATGCCAGTTCATCGTCGGTCATTCCACCCTTCCCCTTTTGCAGCAGCTATCCTAACTTTGCCATGCAAAAACAGGAACAGGAAGGCCACAAGCTGCATGCTGACCAAAGATAGCGATTTTATCATCTATCGGGACGAACGCCTGCACGCCGCCTTCCCCAGCGTTATCACGTTCGAAAATGGTGAGATACTCATTGCCTTCCGACGGGCGCGCGATCATCGGTGGTTGCTGAAATCTGCCGCCGGCGAATTTGATCCCGACCTGAACCGGGTCGATCATGTCGATCCCCGCTCTCAAATTGCTCTCATTCGCCTGAACCGCTACCTTGAACCGCTCGGCCCGGCAGTTGGATTACCTGTCGATCCAGAAGCCGGTGACCAGGACGGCAACCTGTTGCTGCTGCGCAGCGGTCGCATTCTACAATATAGCTTCATGTGGTATCCGCTGACGCCTGGTTATGGCGACATCGTCAAATCCTGGGGCGGCGGTTTTTATGGCGCTCGCGACAGCACCGGGATGATATACCTGCATTGGGGCTGTTATGTTCGCTTTAGTGACGATAATGGACAAAACTGGTCACCTAGAACGCTTATGCCACCCTTGGATGGGGTACCAGACCGGATACCCGATCAACGCAAAACGTATGGCATCGCTATTCGTGGTCGTGCTGCGGAGCTACCGGACGGGACAATTCTGCTGGCCAGTTACCATGGTCATCCGCAAAGCCGCCGCTCCGTCAGCGCCATCCATCGCTCCCGCGACGGTGGTGAAAGTTGGGAAAATATTGGCCCGACTGTTGCTGAGCTTCCCGATAATGCCGGGCTCTGCGAACCGGCCCTTGCCGCAACCGCCGATGGCCAGTTGATGGCTTTCCATCGTACCTATAATTATGGCGATCGGTTGGTTACCTTAAAAAGCGCGGACGGCGGCGAAACTTGGGGCGGACTGACCAGTCACAATCTTATTGGCCACCCCCACGATCCACTGGTCTTGCCGGACGGACGCATTTTTCTGGTCTACGGCTACCGCCATGATCCCGCCGGTATTCGCGCCCGCCTAATTGATCCCGACATGGCAGACTTTGGTGAGGCCGAAGAACTCATCATTCGCGATGACGGCCCGACAAAAGACCTTGGCTACCCGTGGGCGACCCTGCTGCCGGACGGTCGTATCCTGGTCGTTTATTATATCTGCGACAATGAAGGCGTGCGCCACATTGCCGGCAGCGTTTTGAGATGGGATTAGTTTGATGAAGGATGAATTCAGAAATCGATTGGACGAAATATTGGCGCAAGTGCCGGTGCCAACGGGTTGCGAAATTACCTATAAGGCCGTCTTCGGCGCCGTTGCCGCTTACGCCAATGGCAATATCTTTATGCCCTGCGGTAAATTCGGTCTCGCTCTCAAACTGCCGGAAGAACGCTGCCAAACCATGCTCGCTGACGGTCGCGGCAGCCCCCTAAAATATTTCGAAAAAGGCCATGTGAAGCGCAGTTACGTCGTGTTGTCCGACGCGTTGATCGACGACCGTGAACGCCTGAATAAGGTCATCGGCGAAAGCATAAATTTTGTCGCAGACTAGTTGGACAAAACCCGTCGCACCGCAGCTTGCCAACCAGCATAAAGCTCAGCGCGCATCCCATCGTCTTCCGGTGTGAAAGCGCGGTCGGATTGCCAGCGGCTGGCGATGTCGTCCAGGGAAGTGAAAATACCTACCTGCAGGCCGGCGAGATAGGCCGCGCCCAAAGCGGTGGTTTCGGTGACCAGCGGGCGTTCGACTGTCATCTCCAGCATATCGGCCTGAAACTGCATCAGCCAATTATTTTCGACCATGCCGCCGTCGACCCGTAATCCTTGGATCGCTTGTCCCATATCGGCGGCCATGGCGGCTGCCAAGTCGCAGGTTTGGTAACAAACGGATTCAAGTGCAGCGCGGACTATGTGGGATACCGAACTATCGCGGGTCAGACCCAGGATCGCACCTCGGGCATTGGGATCCCAGTGCGGCGCACCGAGACCGGTAAACGCCGGCACCAGATAGACACCGCCGGTATCGGTGACGGCCAAAGCATGGTCTTCGCTATCGCCGGCATTTTCGATCACTTTCAGGCCGTCGCGTAACCATTGCACCGCCGCGCCGGCAACAAATACGCTGCCTTCCAGAGCATAGGTCGGCTTGCCGGCCAAACGATAGGCCATCGTTGTCAGCAAACCGTTGTCAGAGGCGATGGGTTCATCACCCGTATTCAACATCACAAAACAGCCGGTGCCATAGGTGTTTTTAATCATGCCCGGCTCGAAACAGGCTTGCCCAATGGTTGCCGCATGCTGATCACCGGCAATTCCACCGATCTGAATTGGCGCGCCGAAATGTTCAGATTGCGTCATGCCGTAGTCGTCGGCGCAATCGCGCACGTCCGGCAGCAAGCTGGCGGGGATATTCAGTAGTGACAGTAATTCATCATCCCAGGCTTGCTCATGGATGTTGAACAGCAGCGTTCTTGACGCGTTGGTCGCGTCGGTCGCATGCACTTTGCCCCCTGTCAGCCGCCAAAGCAGGAAACTGTCGATGGTGCCAAAGGCCAAATCACCGGCTTCGGCGGCGGCGCGAGCGCCGGCTACATTGTCCAACAACCAACGCAGTTTGGTGCCGGAAAAATAGGGATCCAGGACTAGGCCGGTTTTCGCTTTTACTGTCGCTTCGTGGCCGGCGCCAATAAGACCAGCGCAATAATCAGCGGTGCGGCGGTCCTGCCAGACAATCGCGTTGTGGATCGGTTTACCGGTCTTGCGGTCCCAGACCACGGTGGTTTCCCGTTGGTTCGTGATCCCAATCGCGGCAATATCCGTTGCGCTAAGGTCGGACGTAGCAATGGCCTGGTGACACACTGACAAGGTCGCCGCCCAAATTTCTTCCGCGTCATGTTCGACCCAGCCGTCTTGTGGGAAAATCTGCGGAAGTTCCTGCTGGGCTTGCGTCAATATCGATCCGTGACGATCGAACAAGATCGCCCGGGTGCTGGTTGTTCCTTGGTCAATGGCGAGAATGGTATCCGCTGTCATGAAGTCCTCTCCCACATTTTCTATTATTATTGTCTCGCCATCTGATCGAGTTTTTCATTGATCGCTGCACCAAACGACATTTGCGGTTCTGAGAGGATCAGTTCTTCCGACTTTTCCCGCGCGCCAACAATCGCTTTCGCTTTGTTGAAGGCCCGGGCGAAATCAGGTTCTTCCAGCAAGGCTTGGGATAGGAAGGCTTCGGCAAAATAATTCTTTGCGCTTGGACCAGCGCAACCAAAAGATGTCAATCCGGGCCGTGCAGCGGAAATGATCAAAGTGTTTTCGCTTGCAAGCGGATTGAACATGTTGCCCGCGTGACAGGTCGAGACGACAATTACCCGCCATTTTATTTTCAGCTTGTCGAGCAAACGGCGGATATCGATCGCGTTGATAGCGTTGAACTTAAAACCTGGAAATTTAACCGATAAACGCCCGGACGTTGAACGCAAGGAAGAAAGATAAAGCACCAGGATATCGTCATCACGGTCCATTTGACCGGCAATGCGCCGCAAACTAATGCTAAGATTGTGAAAGTTCGCCAAAGGTGTTTGTTCTAGGCTGTCGCGGTTGTTGATCAGTGTGATCGACCGGCCTTTGGTGGCAAATCGATCATCCATCAACTGCCGTGCCTGTATGACTTCGTCCCTAAAAAGATCGCGTGTTGCATCGCCGGCAATGCCGACAAAATAATATTCCGACTTCGCAGGATCGCTGCTCGTAATCGACCCCAGCTGCCGTTTCAACATCGGCCGCTGTGAATAGTAGACCTGCTCAAAATTAATCGGCTTGCGAAACTTGGCGGATTGCGGACCACGTTGATAGACCGTGCCCACAATCTCGCGTTGCCACCAGGCATCTAGGCTTTCCAGATTGAATAAGACGCTGGCAAACCCGAAGATGGCCGCGATCAGGGTGAAATAACCAAACGCATTAACCATCGTCGTTTCGAAGACTATTCTAATTGCCCTGACAACAACAATTATCAGCCATATAACAGCGAAGACCGTAACAAACTCGGCGATCTGGCGACCGACAAAAGGGTTTGCCAAACTGCGTTTCAGGGGCAGTTCCAGCTGAAATAGGATATTTGTTATGATCAGTCCAAACCCGACACCAACAATGAGGGCCGGGAATAATTTTACGGAGCGGTGGATTTTCGCAACTAGAAAAAGACCGGCGAGACCGAGCAAATGTTCCATCGCCACATCCCGACCCACTTCGGTCCAAATTACGCCCAGGCTTTGGCCAAACCAAGTTCTAGTGATGGTGCCAATAAGATAAGAAAGCAGAACAAAAAGAACCGCCTGATCAACGCTGAAGCGAAAATCTTCTGCTTTCACCGGTTGCAGCCCCATCAAACCTAGGCCAGCCCAGCAATTAGTGAAAAACCGGCGAACACCGCCCTCTGTAATACCAAATTGATTATCCGTTGTGTCAGCCAATCGTCAATTGCCCCACGTTGTCTTGCAGGACAATTGGTTCACCATGTGGTGTGGCGTCCGCAGCAGCCTGCCACGCCGCTTTGCGCTGGCTGAGTTCGTCAGTGGACAAGATATTTTTCGATCTGATCAAGCCTTCCAACGCGGCTAGCCAATGGAGATAATAGGTATCCCCTAAATCCGGATCACCGGCTGCTTTCGCCGCATCTATTTCCGCTGCAAGGGTCATCGCCCATTCCTCCCAAGTGAACTTTCCGGCCTCGTGTAACTTCAATGTCATGGCAAAGGCGTGCGCCTGCCAAGGTTCCGCAAAAATCGGGCCATTGTCATCGACAGGCAGTGCGGGCAGTAGTTCCAAATTCGGCGAGGCTGCCATTACATCGACACCAAATAACTTTCCCACAAATCGACATATACACTGTCGTGGGTTGAGGCCCCGTCGCCCCAAAGTTCGTGTGCGGAAAATCGCACATTGTAACAATAATGTGGCTGCTCCCCTTCGCCCATGGCATTCGTATCCGGATAGACCATGATGCCGTGGATACGCTCGATGACGCCTTGGCGACCCCGAACATAACGTGGCGCCCGGGTGTGGCCAAGTGGGTTGCGGTTTATCACCCGAACGACCTCACCGATATCGAAGCCGGGCGTTACATCGGCTTCGCGAAACGAACTGCCGCCTTTGGTGAGGACTTTTTCAACGGCGTCTGCCCTTAGTAGTCGTGCATCCGATACGTTGGTCTGTTTTGGATCAACGATACCGCTTTCTAATTCCGTACCAACGATAAAACCATTTTCCAGCAGCAACTGCTCCAACCCAAAAAGCCAATGTTCGTAATAGCTGGTGGTGAGATATTCCGGTCCCGGCATCATTTCGCGAGCATACCGGCCGCTATCAATATTCCATTTACCGCTCGTCCCCATCGCCAGGGTTAGGGCAAAAGCGCGACGTTCCCATTCGGCATGGAACAAGGGTTCGTCGGGTTCCTCTTCCACCGGCCCTAGCCCGTGAATGCCCCCCATATCGTGTACACCGTTGACCATAACTAAGCCTTTGCCGTTGGTGACAGGGCTTTTTTAACCCCAATCATGGAATCTCGGGTGACCAATTCTTGTAATTCTTCCGCACTCATGTTTTCGGTGCCGTCGGGTCGTTCCGGTAGCACAAGATAGCGCATTTCCGACGTTGAATCCCAAACCCGGACTTCGACTTCAACTGGAATTTCCGTGCCAAATTCCCGCAAAACACCACGTGGATCGATCACCACACGGGAGCGGTAGGGCGACGATTTATACCAAACCGGCGGCAGGCCTAAGACTGGCCAGGGATAACAGGAACAAAGGGTGCAGACCACGACATTATGGATTTCAGGTGTATTCTCGACCACAACCATATGTTCACCCTGGCGACCTTCATAGCCAAGCGACATGATCGCTTGTGCAGTGTCTTGCAAAAGCCAGTTTTTGTAACTGCTGTCGGTCCAGGCTTTCGCCACCACCTGGGCGCCGTTTCTAGGACCGACTTTGGTTTCGTAAGTTTCGATCAGGATATCCAGCGCCGCCGGGTCAACATAGCCTTTTTCGGTCAATAGTGATTCGAGTGTGCGCACCCGAAGTTCGGTGTCGCTTAGATGGCTGTGGTCATGAGTATGATCGCTCATCCGGGTATCCTTCTCTGTCCTCGCGTCTGATCAGAGAATAAGCGCTATCCCGCGGATGTGGCAACCTCGCGCGTAAACTGTTCCAACCAGCGATCGATGCGGGACTTATTGACACCAAAATCCTTGCGGCCATAAACAGCGCGACTGTAGATCGCCAAAGTCGACTGCCCGTCACCATGGTCGAGCACCTGAATGGTGATCAAATCGGGAAATGCAAACAGTCGACTACGCTGAATAAAGTGGAGTTGTTGATTTTCCGCGGCAGTGTTTACAACCGTGATACGCGGCTTTTGCGTGACAAACTGGCGTATTTTTTCATTCAATTCGCCAGCTGATAGGTCATATACCGGGCTCTGTCCAAGACTATGCTCGCACAATTCACGCGGACAAATCAGATATTGATTGGGACTGTCCTTTAGGCTCAGAGCCGCGAAATCAGTGACGGGCACGCTCGGCGAGTAAAACCGGACATAAAGCAGCCCAGCGACGATAAGCACGAAAAGTGCTGCCAAAAATAATGTCATGCCCCTCACCCAATTCCGCAACGATGAAATCCATTCTAACTGGCGCGTTGGCCAAATAAAACTTTCTTTTCCTCTTCGCTCATGCCGCCGGGGCGACGAAGACCGGAGAGTACGTCCTTGCCCTTAGCCACAGCCGGGCGCGCGCTCATGGTCTCGAACCAGCGTTTCAGATTTGGGAAATCGTTCAAATCTTGGCCCTGGCGTTCATAAGGAAGGACCCAGCCCCAGCAAGCCATATCGGCGATAGAATAGTCGCCCGCCAAAAATTCTCGGTCCGCCAGACGCCTGTTCATCACCCCATAAAGACGGTTCACTTCATCGGTATAACGGTCGATGGCATAAGTAATTTTTTCATCTGAATACCCGCGAAAATGATGCGCCTGCCCGGCCATCGGGCCAAGGCCACCCATCTGCCAGAATAACCATTGCGAAACTTCGGCTTTGCCGCGGGCATCTTGCGGCCAGTATTGGCCATGTTTTTCCGCCAGATATTGCAGAATAGCGCCGCTTTCAAAAATGCTAATCGGCAAGCCACTATCCACCGGCTGATGATCGACCAGCACCGGCATGCGGTTGTTGGGGCCAATTTTTAGGAAATTCGGGTCGAATTGTTCGCCCTTGCCGATATTGACCGGGACGACATTATAGGGAACCCCCAATTCCTCCAGCAAAATAGTTACTTTCCAGCCGTTCGGGGTCGGCCAATAATAGACGTCATAGGGTTTGTTCATCGTCGCTCCGATCAATTGTTATGCGGTTATCTCCAATACCTAAACATATTACTCAGGTATTAAATTTAAAGGCCCGCCGCGAAATTTATTGATTGTCGAGATATTTGAACCATTTGCGACCAAGAACCGCGGAACAACGATCATCTATTCCCACTCGATGGTGCCGGGTGGTTTTGAAGTGATATCGTAAGTAACCCGGTTAATACCCTTGACCTCATTAATTATTCTTGTCGCCACGCGCCCCAAAAAGTCATGCTCAAAGGGGTAATAATCCGCCGTCATGCCGTCGGTGGAGGTCACGGCGCGGATGGCGCAGGCATAGTCGTAAGTCCGGGCGTCCCCCATGACGCCGACGGTGCGAACCGGCAGCAAAACCGTGAAGGCCTGCCAAATTTCATCATAGAGGCCGGATTTGCGAATTTCATCGATATAAACCGCATCCGCTTTTCGCAGCAGGTCTAACTTCTCCCGCGTGATCGCACCCGGCATCCGGATCGCTAATCCCGGCCCTGGAAAGGGATGTCGACCGACCAGACTTTCCGGCAAGCCCAGTTCACGGCCCAATTCCCGGACCTCGTCCTTGAACAATTCCCTGACCGGCTCGACCAAGGTCATATTCATGCGTTCCGGCAAACCGCCGACATTGTGATGCGATTTAATGGTGACGCTAGGGCCCCCTAAGGCGGACACACTTTCAATCACGTCCGGATAGAGCGTGCCTTGAGCGAGAAAATCGGCGCCGCCCAGGACTTTTGCTTCATGTTCAAAAACATCGATGAAAGTGCCACCAATGATTTTTCGTTTTTGTTCCGGATCGTCAATCCCTTCCAACTTACCCAAAAATAAGTCGCTGGCATCATGATGGATCAGTGGAATATTATAATGATCGCTGAACAGGCGCACGACTTCATCCGCCTCCCCCAAGCGAAGCATGCCGTGATCGACAAAAACGCAGGTCAACTGCTCGCCGATCGCCTCATGCAGCAGAACTGCGACAACGGAAGAATCGACACCGCCGGACAAACCACAGATAACTTTGCCGTCGCCGACCTGATCGCGGATCTGGGTAATTGCCTGATCTTTGAAAGCGGCCATCGTCCAGTCGCCAGCGCAGCCCGCGACATTATGGACAAAATTCGCCAGCAACTTAGCGCCGTCGGGCGTGTGCACGACTTCCGGGTGAAACTGCACCCCGAAGATTTTTTTCTCATCGTTGGCAATCGCGGCAAAGGGTGCGTTATCGCTGATGCCAACCACCCGGAAACCTGGCGGCATGGCGTTGATCTTGTCCCCATGGCTCATCCATACACGATGGCTGCTGCCTTTATGCCAAAGCCCGTCAAACAATAGGCAATCGTCGGTAATCGTCAGATCAGCACGGCCAAATTCCCGTTCGCTCGATAACACCACTTCGCCACCGGTCTGGGCGCAAATCGCCTGTTCGCCGTAGCAAATACCCAGGATCGGCAGATCGAGCTCGAATATCCTGTCTGGCACGCGCGGCGTATCCTCCGCCGTCACCGAAGCCGGGCCACCCGAAAGAATAATTGCCTTCGGGTCGAATTTTTTAACGAATTCTGCACCGTTGAAATAAGGCACGATTTCACAATAAACGCCCGCTTCACGAACACGACGGGCGATTAACTGGGTGACTTGAGAACCAAAGTCTAGAATGAGGATGCGATCTGTCATGGCGGCAAATTATCCGCCGGCCCGGCAGCTGTCTAGCGGTTTAGCAAACTCCAGCGCGACATGACGATTGCGGCGGGTTATCTGGTGAGACAGGGCAGGTAAACGTGACGAATCGGATGCTTAATTTTCTTTTTCGTATTTTTCGACCGCGTCTTTCAATTCGTCATATTCTTCACAACCAAATAGGCAAATCTTATCGAGCGCCGCCAAATGTTTTTTCGCCGACTGGAGATCATTCAATGCCAAATATGTTTCGCCGACATATTCATGGGCGCCTTTGTGCTTCGGATTAAGGTTTAACGCTTCTTTATAGTGCTGCAGGGCTTTTTCATATTGTTTGATATTGCGGTAGGAATAGCCGAGGTAATTATGCGCATCGGCATTTGTCGGATCAGCTTCCAAGGCCATCAAGAAGGCACCAATCGCCTTGTTCCAATCTTTGTCTTCGATCGCTTTTTTACCGGTGCTGATGTTTGTGCTATCGGCGCTGCTGCTGGATGTCGGACCTTCAGAAGAACCGGCTGCGTAAACTGAAGGGCAAATCAAAAAAATACTAAATATAAGAGTAAATAGACGAACAATTTGCATGAGCTTCATCCTAATGAATATTCCTACTAATGATTATAGCGCGTCAAAAGCCTTGCTGACCAGATTACGCAGCTAGCTTTCACAGCGAATTGACAAAAGTTTATGCCTTTTTACCTAGTCGCGCGAGAAAGAACCCGTCAGTTTCGTGGCGGGCCGGTGTCAATAATATTTGATGCCCGGATGTGTTCAATTTGTCATGCCAGGATTGTTCAATAGCCATTGCACAGGCGTCATCGTGTTGATCCAAGAAAGCCGTCACTTGGTCCTCGTCTTCCGGCAATAAGATTGAGCAGGTCGCATAACAAAGGACACCGCCAGGCTTCAACAAACGCCAAGCGCGCGGCAATAGACGCTTTTGCAGCTGAACATATTTGTTCAGATCATTTTGCGTAAAGCGCAGCCGCTGCTCGACCTGACGTCGCCAAGTTCCGGTTCCCGAGCACGGGGCGTCGAGAAATACAAGATCGGCCACACCTTCATGCGCCGCAAGCCAGCGGTCGTCATCCCCGTCGCCGATCCTGACCGATTCTATGATCGAAGTACCGGCACGCAAGGCGCGTGGTTTCAAACGCCGCAGCCTTTCACTATCCACTTCCAAGGCAAATATTTTTCCTTCGTTATTCATATGCGCTGACAACGCCAGACTTTTGCCGCCGGCGCCGGCCGCAAAATCAATCACAGTTTGGCCCGGTTGCGGATTTGCGATTTGCACTGCGATCTGAGAAGATTCGTCTTGAATCTCAATCCGACCATCACGATAAATCGCGTGATCGGTCAATCGAACATGGTCCGAACAACGGATGCCGGATTGCGAAACATTACAAGGCTTAGCTTCAACGCCGTCACCTTGAAGACAGCCTATTATCTCTGACCGCTCGGCCTTTAAAGTATTCACCCGGATATCTAGCGGCGCCCGACCATTCATCGCCAGCATCTCTTTGTCGACTTGGTCGCCGAAACGTGCCTGCAGGTGCGGTGTCAACCAATCTGGATAATTGCCCCGCACATGGTCCGGTATATCCCCGTCCAAATGTAGAGGCGTTTTTTCTTCTTCGGAACATTTTTCGGGCGCATATTGAGCACCGGAGAACAGGTCCGATAACTCATCCGGGGACGTTTCCTGCAACTTTAATTCCAGAAGCAGCAAATCACGTCCGGTTGTTGCCGCACCGCGCCATTGCAATTCAACAGCCGATCGCAGCACCCGATAGACCTGTTCGCGCACGGCGCGTCGATCTTTTGAACCAGCGTAACGGCGTTGGCGAAAATAGTCCGTGACAATCTTGTCAGCCGGTGTCTGCTCCGCCAAAACTTGGTCGATAATCTCGATCGCTGCTTGCACGCGCGCATCTGGACGCATAATTTATCCCCTGACTCCGGTTAGTTGCCGCTTAAGGGATAGTTCGGCGCTTCGCGAGTGATATGGACATCGTGAACATGACCTTCGCGGACGCCGGCTTGACTGACGCGAACAAATTGGCCGGTCTCACTCAAAGACCGTAAAGTAGGGCTGCCGGTATAGCCCATGGCGGCCCGTAATCCGCCAACCAGTTGATGAATGACACCAGCGACCGGCCCTTTGTAATCGACCCGTCCTTCGATCCCTTCCGGCACCAGTTTGAGCGTTTCACGAATTTCTTCCTGAAAATAACGATCCGCGGACCCGCGCGCCATCGCCCCCAAAGAGCCCATGCCGCGATAAGCTTTAAACGAACGGCCCTGAAACAAAAACACTTCGCCCGGCGCTTCTTCCGTGCCCGCCAATAACGACCCGACCATCGCAGCGCCGGCACCCGCCGCGATCGCTTTCGCCAAATCGCCGGAATAACGGATGCCGCCATCGGCGATCACCGGCACATCTACCTTTTGACATACTGAAGTTGCTTCCAGCAGAGCGGTGAGTTGCGGCATGCCGACACCGGCGACGATCCGGGTGGTACAGATCGAACCGGGCCCGATCCCGACTTTCACCGCATCTGCGCCCGCATCGATCAAGGCCTTCGCACCTTCCGCCGTGGCGATGTTGCCGGCAATGACCTGACTATAATTGCTCAGCTTCTTGACTTGATTGACAGCCTCTAAAACACGCGCCGAATGTCCGTGCGCAGTATCGATAACAACAAGATCGACACCGGCTTCCAACAAGGCCTCAGTCCGCTGAAGGCCATCCGCACCGACGCCAGACGCCGCAGCCACACGCAGACGGCCGTGATCATCTTTGGTCGCCGTCGGATAATTTTGCGATTTTTCGATATCCTTCACCGTGATCAGTCCGGTGCAGCGATAGTCATCATCGACCACCAGTAATTTTTCGATCCGGGCTTGATGCAGCAGCCGTTTTGCGTCGGCCATCGTGACCCCGTCTTTGACGGTCACGAGATTTTCTTTGGTCATCAATTCGCGGACCGGCTGCGCATCGTCGCTGGCGAAACGAACATCGCGATTGGTCAGGATGCCGACCAATTTACCGTCCTCGCTCTGCACTACCGGAATGCCAGAAATACTGTGGTGATCCATAATTGCCAAGGCGTCCGCCAAAGTCTGATCGGGAAAGATAGTGACTGGGTCGACGACCATGCCGGCTTCATATCTTTTGACCCGGCGAACTTCGTCGGCTTGCTGTTCAATAGTCATGTTCTTGTGGACCACGCCGATGCCACCCAATTGCGCCATCGCGATTGCCATCTGATGCTCCGTTACCGTGTCCATCGCTGCTGAAATCAATGGGATACCCAGTTGAATATCCCGAGTCACGCGGGCGCTGGTATCTGCTTCTGCAGGGAGTACATCGGAGGCGGCCGGTTTTAGGAGAACATCATCGAAGGTTAAGGCCTCGGTTATCTCCATCATCGTCTCCTCGGTTGCCAATAGGAATTGGCAGCGGAATATGACATAGGGCGATGGCGATGGATAGGACAAATTTGATGTCCAAGCCTAGCTTGTCTTCTAAAGAGGTTGAGAGAATTTTGATGCGAAGAAACAGCGCGAATCAGAATTAGTCACGCAATCTTTCAGTTACCGCTTCGGCTTCCATGTCGCCGACAGCGGTGCCAGCGCCCCAGGCGTTTTCCATTCCAGGATAAGTTTCCCGGAACGCTTTGGCGATATCATCCCGCGGCAACTGTACAAAGACACCCCGGTCATGGACATATTCCATATGTTGCCGCCCACTTTCGTCGAAAGGGTGGAAAATGGAATCCGCTTCCGCATCAAACTCCAACGGCAAGACACCGAATTTTTCGCAAAGCGAGAGATTGAAGGCCGGCGTTGCCTTCACCCACTTCCCACCGACAAATACATCCGTATAACCATGATAGACAAATAGATCATTACCCATCTGATCGAGCAATCTTTGGCTGGCCAGATGGTTTTTCACGTCCGCGAAACCAAGCCGGGCCGGAATGCCATTGGCACGCAGCACCGCAGCCAAAACCACGCCCTTGGTGATGCAAAAACCTTCGCCACTTTCTATTGTGCCGCTCGCCCGCATCCCATCCGGACGCAAGTCTACGGAATAGGGGTTGTAACGAATTTCATCGCGCACCGCGTAATAGAGCGCAATCGCGCGTTTTTTGTCGTCTTCGATCATGGCGCCATGACGGGCCGCAAATTCAGCGACCACCGGATGATCGAAATTTATATATTCGTCTGGCCCCAGACAATCTTCAGGTTCAATTAGGTTGGACATAAGTTCGTAGATATCCTTTGTTACCGTGATTTGTCACCGCGAAATCCGGTCGCGACAAGATACATCTCGGCTGAACCACTTCGGCTGGCTTTCGGTTTAGCATGTTTCACGGCGCTAAAATTCACTTTCAAATGGGCCAATAACTCGGCATCGGCACCGCCTTCCCAAACTTTGGCGACAAAAGTGCCGCCTGGGTTGAGAATTTCTTGCGCCAAGTCAGCCGCTGCCTCGACCAGTGTTACGATCCGCAAGTGATCGGTCGAACGATGCCCGGAAGATTGCGGCGCCATATCACTCAATACAACATCGGCATGACCGCCCAAGGCGTTACGCAGCAAGGGGCCGGTCGCAAGATCGTTGATATCGCCCTGCAGTATCTCGGCGCCTGGAATACTGTCAATTTCTGAAATGTCCAAGGCCACGACAATGCCTTTCCCCTTCAAGCGCTCGACAACGACTTGTGTCCATCCGCCCGGCGCCGCGCCAAGATCGACAACATGTTGCCCAGGTTTCAGAAAATGGTATTTGTCGTCCAATTCGGTCAATTTGTAGGTCGCGCGCGAGCGATAGCCGTCGCGCTGCGCCGCCTGAACGTAGGGATCGTTTAATTGCCGTTGCAACCAACGGGTCGACGAAGTTTTCCGTCGCCGCGCGGTCTTCACCCGAACTTTCAAATTGCGCCCAGAAGGCCCCGCTGGTTTTTTACTTTTAGATACCATTATTCCGTTCGAAACTGCTTTCGGGCCATATTGTTTGTCTCAACTTCGCCGTCCGCGTCCTGCATCAAACTATGCAAAATACCTTCCCGAAGTCCTCGATCCGCAACCCGCAACTCACCGACGGGCCAGGTTCGGCAAATTGCTTCGAAAATCGCGCAACCGGCGACCACCAAATCGGCGCGTTGATGTCCAATACAAGGATGATAGGTGCGTTGTTTATACGTCATTTCCGCCAGACGTTGACTGACACCGCGTGCTTGTTCGAATGACAACCACAGGCCATCAACCTGCTGGCGATCATAGCGCGGCAGGTTCAAATGCACCCCAGCCAAGGTCGTCACAGTTCCGGAAGTCCCAATCATCTGCACCCGGCCAGAAGCAATTTGTTGATTAAGATCATGGTCTTGTTCGAATATTTTTAACTGTTTTTCGACTTTTTCGACCATGCGTTCATAACTTTCGGGTGTGACGTCAAAGCCACCATATTCTTCTGCGATTGTTACGACGCCATCACGAAGTGACGTCCAGGCTTCGATCTCTATTCGGCTGTCTGGTGAACTGTCGTTCGGTTGCCCTTCTTTAACCTTCAACCACATCAATTCAGTGCTGCCGCCGCCAATATCGAAGACCAAGGCATTGCGGGCATCGGGCGCTATTAGCGGGGCGCAGCTGGTGGCCGCCAAACGCGCCTCCTCCTTTGACGCAATGATATCCAGCTCGATCCCGGTTTCCCGCGCCACCCGATCGATAAAATGTTGACCGTTATCGGCCTTGCGACAGGCTTCTGTAGCCACAGATCGGGCTCGCGTGACGCCGCGGCGGTTCATTTTTTTCGCACAGACCGACAATGCCGAGATCGCTCTGTCCATGGCTTCTTCTGACAAAATATTGGAGGCTGTTACCCCTTCGCCCAAACGAACGATCCGAGAAAAAGCGTCGATCACACGAAAGCCGTCCTTTGTCGGTTTCGCCACCAACAAACGGCAATTATTCGTGCCCAAATCCAAGGCCGAATAAACATGTCGGAAACGCCCGCGCCCGCCTCGGTGTTGCCGCTGACGAGCCCTGTAGGGCGCCGGGGATAATTCTTTATTCGGCGCCGTTTCGTTTCTATTTGGGCGTTCATTATTGTCGTGTTTTTGCCGGTTATCGCCTTCATTTCGGCGCGACCGGTCGCCCATTTCTTTTCCCACTATCAATCTCTTTAGATGCGAACTCAATTCGCACTGGTGTAAACATCCGTCGCATCACCTTAACCGTCGTCGCCGGAAGATGAAAGAGCCAAAGCAACGGCTGCTCGAGTGCGATGTCGCCGATTGACAAACGCGACGTCGGCCACTAGTTTGCGCCCCGAATTTCACCTGCATTGACATGTGCGCATAACAGGTGGGGGATAGTTTAATGGTAGAACTCGCGGTTCTGATCCGCGCAGTCGGGGTTCAAATCCCTGTCCCCCAGCCAAAATTGCCGACTTTTATCTCAATTCATTCAATCAGTCGGTAACAGCCATCAGAATCCCTAATTGCAGCAGAAATAGTGATTTTATTTATTTATAAAATAAAGAATAAATGCTAACTAATTGATTTTGCTGATGAGTACCATTATTGATATATTTGCTATATACTTGATAGTCGACTTTTATAGATGACTTGTTTGTAAATTTCCGGGGTGTTGAGCAAATCAGGTTGACGATTACTTCGATCAAGGGGTGTGACGATGTATGTCGGATTAAAAACACGTTTATCGATTGCGGTGGCTGTTACGACTGCGAGTGTGATGATGCTGGCGTCGGCCGCTTCGATTGCCGCCAGTCGAATAGATTATCTTGAATTAGATGGCACTAATAATGGCAAAGCTGGTCTGAAGTCGTCCGATCGCGCGTCAGTGTTAGCAGACAAGAATCGCGATGGCATGGCGGATGGTCTTGCTCATACTTTAGCTACCATGAGCGAAAACAGCGAAATCAAGGTGAAAGTCTTGATGAAACCTTCTGGCAGTGTTGGTAAGGCACAAGATGCTGTTGGCGGCTTTAAACTGCGCCATAGTTATTCACTGATTAGCGGTTTCTCTGCCACTGTCAACGCCGGGCAAGCCAAAGCGCTGTCAAAATTGCCTTTCGTGGAACGGGTTGAGCAAGTTTATGACGTGAGACCGATACTTGAAGGCGGCCGAAATGACACCGGTGTTACGCCGCTACGTACGGTCCTCGGCGGTGGCGCCGGTTATGGCACCGGCGCTGGCGTCGGTATCTGCTTTGTTGACAGCGGAATTTACGCCAATCATGAGAGTTTTGTCCCGTTGGGCAGTAGCGTGAGCAAGATCACGCATGGGTTCTACGGTATCTCCGGGCCGGATTTTGGTGAAACGACCGACTTGAATCTGCTATCCGACGATTTCGGCCACGGCACACACGTTGCGTCTATTGCCGCTGCCGATGGTGACGACAATGGCGACGGCTCTGATAGTGATGGCTTTGCCGAGGCGCTATCAGGTATCGCGCCCGACGCCAACATTATTCCGGTTAAAGTCATCGGCGCCGGCGGAACAGGTGCGGATGATGATGTAGAAGCTGGGGTCGAATGGTGCGCCCAACAACCGGACGTCGACATTATCAATCTTTCCATCCGCGGTGACGCCACGCGGTCCGATGGCCTCGACACCATGAGCCTGATCGTCAACGCCGCGGTGCAGGCTGGCAAGGTTGTTATCGCGGGTACCGGCAATTCCGATTATCCCAACGATCTTGGCCCGCCGGCCTCGGCCCATTTGGCGATCAGTGTTGGCGCTTACGGTGAACGGAGCATAAGCCCGGACCTGCAAGCGGCAGCGACGGTTCTAGATGGCGGTGTTCCCGGAGCCCAAACCGGCGCAATAACTTCGAGTTACTCATACGGCCCATATACAACATGGTTCAGCACCCGTGGGGTTACCGAAGACGGTCGGACAATGCCGGATGTGGTCGCTCCCGGCGATTCCGTGATCGCCGCCGCTTCGAATGTGGAAGCACCCTGTGGCAATACTTCCTGCTACATATCGAAATCTGGCACATCGATGTCGACACCAATGGTCAGCGGCATCGCTGCCCTGATCCTAGAAGCGAACCCGAATTTGACGCCGGACGAAGTGCGGCAGATAATTTTCGATACCGCGGAGCATCGCGGCCCCAACGATGGCGGCGGCGATCCGGCGAAATCCCGCCATTGGGGTTATGGCATGGTCGATGCTTATGCGGCGGTCAGCCTTGCCCGCGGTATGGGTGGCTTAGTCGAACCCAGTCCTAGCGCCTCACAAACCATGTTCCCCAGTAGTTATCTTTACGGCGAAGAACTGATTAACAAAGCCGATCACGCGGAAATTCCCTTTACGGTCACTAGTAGCGATGCACCGTTGACCATCATGCTTACCGCGCCGGAAGACGCGACAGTTGAAACTTTTCCACATCCGATATTTCCCTGGTTAATTTTCATGGAAATCAAACCGGATTTCGATATTTTCCTCCATCAAGGTCCCACCATTGCCGATCCCGTCATCGCAAGTAGCATATGTCCGGGTGGTCCGGCGCCGCACTGCAATGTTGATCTACAGTATGGTTTGCAGGAAACGATCTCCATCAATAATCCAACGCCGGGCGATTACTTACTCGAAATTCAGTTTTTGGATAACGAAGGGACGCCGCCATCGTTAAACTCAGCGGTCGCGACGTACCAGATTTCACATGGTCCCTTAGCTATTGCCAGTGGCAATAGCGTCCCGAACCCGGCGCCGATCGCCGACGCCGGTAGTGACGCGACGATCGATACGACAACAGTCATTCTAGATGGCAGTGCCTCTAGCGACGCCGGCGGGATCAAGCTTTATGCCTGGCAATGGTCCATAAACGGCGGGCCAAGCACCAGTAGCAGCGCCACCACATCGGTAATCGGGTTCAGCGCCGCCGATGGTGATGTGGTCACCGCCAAACTGACGGTAATCGACAATTTGGGCGCCTCGGCATCCGACGATGTAGTCATCACTATTGATATGAGTGGCGGTGCGAACCAAGCGCCGGTGGCGGCGGACGACACAAACTGGGCCCATGAAGATGTATCTGACGCCAGCGGCAACGTGCTGCTGGATATGCCGCATGCCGGAGCGCCGAGCGGGGCTTTCGCGGATGTTGTCGATAGTGATCCTGATTTCGACGGCCTGACCGTAACCGGCCATGTTGGGGGTGATGTTTATGGTGCTTTGACCTTAAACGGTGATGGTTCGTATACTTACATACTCAATGACGCACACGCCGCTGTAGAGGCATTGAACGATGGCGAAACTTTAAACGATGTCTATACTTATACGGTCTCGGACGGTGCCTTAACCGACAACGGCACCTTGACCATCACCATCTTCGGCAGCACCGATCCGCCGCCACTAAACTTACCGCCTGTGGCGATAGCTAGTTCGGACCAACCGATCCAAGCAGTTGGCAAAGGGAAGAGTGCTTTTGGGACAGTAACTCTAACCAGCACGTCGACGGATCCGGACGACGGAATCGCCGAATGGCGATGGTCTAGCGGCAGCGAAGTTGAGTTTGACGAAATCACCACAATGGATTTGCCAAAGGGCACACATACGATCACCCTATTAGTAACCGATGTCTTCGGCGATTCCGACAGTGTCGACATCTGTGTCGAAATCTACAACAAGAACCCGGCCGGCACATGTGGCCCCGTTGAACCACCGCCACCACCGCCGCCTGGCGATACCGGGACAATTAGCGGCAAGGCTAAGAATGGTAAAAAGAATGCTGGTGGCGAAACGATATCTGTCGATAAAGGGGCAGAACATTTCGATACCGTCACGCCAAAGAACGGCCAATTTAGCTTTTCTGGTTTGGGATTAGGTGATTGGATATTAAGCGGTTGCGGTGCAGCACCGATTGAGGTGAGCGTCGTGACTGCCGGTCAGATCGTTACCCAAAATTTGGCCTGCGCACCCTAACCGCTTCGCCGGGTCACCAGCTCTCGGACCAGGGCCTGAGGTCCAGTTCGTGGGTCCAGGCGCTGTGTGGTTGGCGATGTAGCTGCCAATAGGCCTCGGCAATATGGTCGGGATTAAGGATACCGTCTTCTGCTTTGGTGGCGTATCTATCGGGAAAATTTTCGGCATTCCAGGCGGTGTCGATGGCGCCGTCGATGATGCTATGGGCGACATGGATACCTTTCGGTCCCAGTTCGCGCGCCATGCTTTGGGCGACCGCGCGAAGGGCGAACTTACCGCTGGCAAAGGCGGCAAATCCGGAGCCGCCGCGCACGCTGGCGGTAGCACCGGTAAAGATGATGGTGCCCTGAGCACGCGGCATCATATGGCGGGCGACTTCCCGCCCCATCAGGAAACCGCCGAAGCAGGCCATCTCCCAAACTTTGGTAAACACCCGTGACGTCGTCTCGGTGATGGGAAAATTGACATTGGCGCCGATATTATAAATGGCAACCTCGATGGGACCGATATCCGCCTCCACCTTGGCAATCAACTCGACCATCTGATCTTCTTTGCGGGCATCGACGCCGAATGGGTGAGCGATGCCGCCATCGGCGCGAATGCGTTCGGCCATAGCCTCCAGTTGATCACTGTTGCGGGCGCGCCGCGTAATCACTGCCTGCAGCCCTTCGCGGGCAAAACGGCGGGCGACCGCACCACCGGTGGCATCGCCCGCACCTATCACTAGGACAACTGGATCGGCCATTGGCGTGTTCTCCCTTAGGCAACCATTGCTTCTAAACGACCGCGGATGATTTCTTCCGCGTCCGCAACGATCCGGGTTATCAGCTCATCACAAGTGGGGATATCGTGGATCAGGCCCATGATCATGCCGGCGCTCCAAATCCCGCTCGACAATTCACCGTCTTCCAACAAAACCCGACCTTTGCCACCGGCGACCAGGTGCGCGACATCGTCGATTTTCATGTCTGGCCCCTTCTCGCGCTCGATCTCGGCGACCTTAACAGCGATGTCGTTTTTGAATATCCGCGCCGTATTTCGCATCGGGCGATAGACCAATTGGGTTTGCAACTCATCCGCATCGACCATGGCTTTTTTTACTTTGTCATGGATCGGTGCTTCTTTCGTGACCATAAAGCGGGTGCCCATATTGATACCGTCCGCTCCCAAAGCCAAAGCCGCCGCCAGACCGCGCCCGGTGCCAAAACCACCAGAGGCGACAAATGGGATCGACAGGGCTTCCGCCGCCCGCGGCAACAGGATTAGGCCCGGAATGTCGTCTTCGCCCGGATGGCCGGCACATTCGAAACCGTCGACACTGACCGCATCGCAACCGATTTGCTCCGCCTTCAAGCTATGGCGAACCGAAGTGCATTTGTGAATGATCTTGATACCGGCTGCTTTGAAGGCCGGCATATAGGGTTGCGGATTACGACCAGCGGTCTCAACAATCTTCACACCGGAGGAAATAATCGCATCGACATATTCGTCGTATGGCACCGGCTTCAAGGTCGGCAGGATGGTGATATTGACGCCAAACGGCTTGTCGGTCATGTCGCGACAGCGTTCAATTTCCTTGGTCAGATCTTCCGGCGTCGGTTGGGTTAATCCGGTCAGGAACCCAAGCGCACCCGCATTGGCAACGGCGGAAACCAATTCGGCCCGCCCGACCCATTGCATGCCACCCTGAACGATTGGGTGTTCGACGCCGAATAATTCGGTAAATCTGGTCTTCATATTTTTTTGCCTTGATGAATATCAAAAGAATGTTTGCGGGATCGCTTCAATTGAAATAACTTGCATATTGCAAGGTATTTGGCAAGCGAGGAATAATGTCCAAACGATCGGCGCGCGAAACGGGCTGCGTCATAGCGCGTGCAGCAGACATCATCGGTGAAGCTTGGACGTTGTTGATCCTTCGCAACGCCTTTCACGGCATGCGCCGGTTTGAACATTTCGAACAAAGCCTGGGCATTGCGACCAATATTCTTTCGGACCGACTGAAGAAACTGACGGAAGCGGGAATACTGGTGCGGCAACGATTGCCGGAAGATGGGCGGGTGCATGAGTATCGGCTGACGGATAAAGGCCTGGACCTCTATCCGGTGATTGTCAGCTTGTTGCATTGGGGTGAACGCTGGCACGGAGACGATGCCGGACCGCACCTCGAGCTTACTGAACGGAAGACCGGGCAACCGATCAGCCGCATGGCGGTACGCGGCGCCGATGGCAATGTTTTATCGCCCCGCGACGTGATCCCGATCGCCGGCCCAACGGCGGACGACGAAATCGAAACGCTGGTCAACTTCCGGCAACGATAATCCATCTGTTGAAATCAGACTGCTGGGACGTAGCTGTATAAAATTCCGGTTCGAACTGAATACAGTGATGAGTTGCGCATGGTTAGCCATCCATTTAGCATGCTCACATTGGATCACCTAGGCCGGCGAGCCTCTCTATGACGACAGACTGCCGAGCAACGATGCTATAGAACCGGCCAATCGCATGCGACAATAATGACCGAGTTTTCACGATTAATCACAATCACAGTTTCGTCCGTTACGATCCTCAAGTGCATTGCGTCATTGCCCAACACCCAAACCAAGGTTGTTTTGATTATTTTTACAGTTTGATTATAATGAGTACTAGGAAGGGTGAATGCTATCGTAATTAGATTAGTCTTTCTTCTTATCACAGCGTTTTTGCCGTCTGGTTGTGACAATTCCGACGCGATCAATGATGTGATGAAAGCACACAATCTCATACGCAGTGTCCAGAATTCTAATCTCCAATACAAAGATCTTGAAACGACTTCATTAAGTCAGGCCGTTGATTTATTAGACAAAAGCATTAGATCCGGAGATCTGGATACAGAGCAAACTGTATTTGCCCACTATTGGCGTGGGAATGCCTTGAGCTTTGCCAATCTTATCAGAAATGCCAAAAATGAAGACGTAGTTGTGCTCGAATTGAAACGTGCGTTGGACGACTATGATTATGTCATTGCCACAACTGAAATAGACAAATACCCCGGCATAATTTACTACGCGGCCCGAATTGCATCGAATTTGCTCAACGACAAAAATCGAGCTGGAAAATATTTCAAAAAATGTGCGGAAGATCGACATGCAGGATGCATGAATGTATTAGCGAGGGGGTATTTTCATGGAGATTATGGGTTCGAGGTTGATGTTCAAAAGTCAATCGATTGGCACACAAAGGTATTTGACACTGGCACTGACTATAATTGCGCCGGTAGTTACTCGGGTGGTTCGCTTGCATTGATGTCCTTTTTCCTTCCGCAATTTCAATACCGTCACGACTGGCGGACCTGGATGGACAAATCCGTTGAACTCAAGAAATCTTTGGCGGACGAAAAACATATAAATCCTTGTTATTTGATGGACGAGTATGTTTTTTCCTATTTGCTGCATTTACTAGATCATGAAAAACGCCAAGATATTCTCGAAAAGGCGGCAATATTATCAAATGGAGGTCAAGTCGAGATCGTCGATAAAGTGACAATTCGATACTTTTTGGGCGATGCACAACGCAGCGTATTGGATCAGGTTCTCGCTTATGAAACTGATCACGCAATAAGGTGTGATGCCTATCACTATTTGATTATGCATAATATGGCAGTTGGCAACCAAATGGCGGTAAAGAATGATTTGAAGGCGCTAAAACAGCTTAAAGGTCGTGCTTGCGAAAATACCGTCAACTGGATTCGCATCATGAGCGTAACTCGCTGATAATATTACCTGATTCTACATTCACTTTACTTAAATTGAATTTACTTCAAGTAAAGTGTGAGCGCGTTAGCTCAGCAGGCCAAATATCAAGAGGACGGATAGATAATATTGAAAAACTTTTGCATGAACGCTTTGGCATTTCTGTTTTTTTGAAATTTGTTATCCGTCTTTCCATCGCTCCCATTAGCCGATACATCACCTATTGTCATCGCCGTCGCCCCTATGCTTGAGTGACAAGTCAAACTGAGGGACCATCAATGGATCGTTATCTGCGCATTGCCGTCGACATCGGCGGCACCTTTACCGATGGCGTCGCGGAAGACGTCAGAAGTGGCCGCATTTGGCTGGCTAAGACACTCACGACGAATGACGACCCTGGGGCCGCCATCAGTCTTGTTCTTGAAGATTTGTTGCGTCAAACTAAAGCGGCAGGCCTAAACGCGGCAAACATCAACGATATTGTCCATGGCACCACCCGTGTTACCAATGCATTAATCGAACGAGACGGTGCAAAAGTCGGCCTGCTTCTCACCCAAGGCACCCGCGATTGTTTAGATATCCGCCGCGAAACCCGCTACGATCTTTATGATCTGGATATTTCCTATCCTGAGCCTTTGGCGTCATTGTCTAGTCGCGCCGAAGTCAAGGAACGCCTTAACGCGCGTGGTGAAATATTGATCCCCTTGGATGTTGAGGGATTAGCCAAACAAATCGAATATCTACGCAACCAAGCGGTGGAAGCCATCGCCATCTGTTTTTTGCACGCGCCCGTATCGGATCGCCACGAAAAGCAGGCTTTTGAAGAAGTTAGCCGCCTTTGGCCGGAAATTCCGCTATCCACGTCCACCCAAGTCGCGCGTGAAATTCGCGAATATGAAAGAATGTCAACGGTTGCTGCGAATGCCTATGTCCAACCCTTGATGTCGAACTATCTGCAAGCCTTGGAAGGTCGGCTTGCAAAAGCGAAGATCGATGCACCCTTGCGGATAATGATATCGAGTGGTGGCTTCACCTCTTCTGCCGCCGCCGCCGCGGTGCCGTTGGCGCTTTTGGAATCAGGACCGGCCGGTGGCGTTCTGAGTGGTATTCAAACCGCCAAATCCGCCGGTCATAAGGATCTATTGGCTTTTGACATGGGCGGCACCACGGCGAAGGCCGGACTGTGTCTGGATGGCCGCCCTGCCCTCACCCATCAGTTTGAAGCCGGCCGTGTCCATCGTTTCAAAAAAGGCAGCGGCTTTCCAATCATGCTGCCTTCCATCGATCTCATCGAAATCGGTGCCGGTGGCGGGTCGATCGCGCATAAAAGCGCGCTTGGGCTGTTGAATGTTGGGCCGCGCAGCGCCGGCGCCATCCCCGGTCCGGCCTGTTACGGACAAGGTGGCCTGGAACCGACGGTAACCGATGCGGATTTGTTGCTTGGATATCTGGATTCGGATTTTTTCCTGGGCGGCGACATGCAGTTGCACCCGGACAAAGCGGAAGCGGCGGTGACTAGCCTCGCGACAACGTTAGATATGCCCATAGCCGATGTGGTCTTCGGCATCTTCGACCTGGTTAATGAAAATATGGCGGTCGCCGCGCGTGTCCATGTGGCGGAGAAAGGCGTCGATCCGCGGCGCTTAACTTTGGTCGCGACGGGCGGTGCCGGCCCGGTTCACGCGGTCGAGGTTGCTCACAAGATCGGCCTTAACCGCATCCTCTGTTCGATTGCGGCAGGTGCGGGTTCTTGTCTGGGTCTTCTTTCCGCCCCAGCTAGGGTCGATCGTTCCTGGTCGAAGGTAACATTGTTACGACATGTGAACTGGCCCGAATGCCGCGATGTGCTGCAGGAATTAAAACAACACGCGACGAGGGAATTGATCGACGCCGGCGGTGCGCCTGAGCAGTTATTCTGGTTGCTAAATTTGGAAATGCGTTATGCCGGGCAAGGCGATACGATTGCTGTGGAATTGGTATATGATAATCTCGCCACATTGGATGAAGCAGAGACTGAAGCACGATTTGCTGAAAGTTACGAAAATCAGTTTGGCAGAACCGTACCGGATGGCCAACTTGAAGTCGTAACTTGGCGATTAACCGGCCAGTCCGATGCTGCGCGCCGCGATTTCAACTTTATACCTGATGAACAATATTCAGCCGAACCAATAGCAGAACACGAAATCTTTCTGACCCATACTAAATCATATGGTGCGGTTCCAATCTATGATCGTTATGGCCTGCCGCCCGGTACGAAACTAAGCGGCCCGTTGATCCTGCGCGAGCGTGAATCCACAATTGTTGTCGCTCGGCCGGCGACAACTGAAATCCTACCTGACTTGAGCGTCGCCATCACCTTGCCGGAGGATCGATATGACAATATCTAAGTTCGATCCCGTCACCCTGGAGATCCTCTGGAACCGCCTCGTCGCCATGGTCGATGAAGCGGCGGCGACTTTCATGCGCACGTCGTTTTCAACCCTGGTGCGCGAAGCCAACGACTACGCGGTCGTCCTAACGGATGACAAAGGAAATTCAGTCGCGCAATCCAGCATGGCGATCCCTTCCTTTATCGGTACCTTGCCGGCCACAGTGCGTTATGTGCTGGCGCAGATGGGCACCAAAGGCCTAGCACCGGGCGATGTGTTGATGACCAACGATCCCTGGCATGGCACCGGTCATATCCACGACATCACGATCGTTTATCCGATATTCGCAGGGGAACGTTTATGCGCCTTTGCGGCGATTGCCAGTCATCTGCCCGATATCGGCGGCCGCCTGCGCAACGCCGGTAATCGCGAAATCTACGAAGAAGGATTGCAAATTCCGCTGGTTAAATTGATTGCAGCCGGCGAAACGAACAGCGCCTTGGTCAAAATGATCGAACGGAATGTCCGCGTCCCGGCGCAGACCATTGGTGATATTTGGGCCGCAATTGGCGGCTGCGGCGCGCTCGCCAAACAATTACTGGCGTTTCAGGAAGAAACCAAGGCGGATTTAACGACATTGGCGCTGGAAGTCCAGGATCGTTCCGAAACTGCCATGCGCGCGGCTATCCGGAACGTCGCGAACGGTGCTTATAACTATGTCATCCAACATGATGGATTTGACGAACCGCTGACGATCGACTGCACCGTAGAAGTCAAGGACGACAGCATTCGCATCGATTATACCGGCACCTCGCCGCAACTTCAGCGCGCTGTTAATGTCGTGCCGATCTATACTTTCGCCTACACCGCCTATTGCGTGAAAGCGTTGTTATGTCCGGACGTGCCCAACAATGATGGCAGCTTCAGGCCGATCAAAACTTATGCCCCACCTGGTACAGTTCTAAGCCCGATTTATCCGATTGCGACCGGGGCGCGGGCGATCGTCGGGCATCTGCTACCGACCGCGGTGATGGGGGCTTTGGCCGAAGTGTTGCCTAACCGGGTATGGGCTGAAGGGGCGGCGCTTTCTTCCTTTTCCCTCAGTGGAGAGCATCAGGGGCAACGCTATGCAGCGCTGAATTTCTTCAATGCCGGTCAGGGTGCCAATGCGGCACGAAAGGGCTTCGATTGCCTGAGTTTTCCAAGTAATATCGGCAATACACCGATCGAAGTGATGGAAGCGTTGGCACCGATTGAAGTTCGGTGTCGGGAAATTCGCAAACAAACCGGCGGCACTGGCTTGCATCGTGGCGGCGGCGGTCAGGCTGTTGTTTTCCGCTTTGTCGGCGACACGCCGGCAACTTGTTCATTCATGCTGTCGCGGCACCGGATTGCACCCGCCGGTTTCAACGGTGGCGGGGCCGGCAAGTTAGGTATCGTAAAAGTAAACGGCGAAGCCATCGACACGACGGAACAGCAAATCCTCTACCATGGTGATGTTGTTGAATTCCTCACCGCCGGCGGCGGCGGTTTTGGCTCTGCACTATCTGCTACCGACTAGCCCAATTGCCAATTGAGCACCAGTCTCTGACCCTTCTTTGGGATAAACACATCTTCGGTGACGACATCGACACCAGCGAGGACGATTTCAACGTCGCCTTCACCTCGCCCCAAAGGCAAAATGATCACTTCGACAACCACCCAGTCTTTGTCGGCAAACAAGACATGTTCACGAACCGCGACGGGCGCTTGCTGCTGCACGCAGGTCTTATAGGACCACAACATGCGTTCCAACTTATCGCCATACAATTTTTCATCGAGCCAATCTCCGGTCGCGTCGCGCTCTGCCAACTGAACGATGCTGGTCCCGACGAGGCGATAGCGAAATCGCAATGGGTGATAAAATACATCAACCAACGCAATTTTTGACAGCAATGTTGGAATATCAACCGGATCAATGTCATGGCGTCCTGGCATCGTTTTGCGGCCACGCAACGTTCGCCAATAGTCGCGCAGATTCAGCAACGTCGAACACGTGATCGGCATTGTTTCATGCTGTATCAGCATCAGAATGAAATTATCATTGGGTAGTTGAGCATTAAATTAGTTGATAAAATACAAGGTCAATCTCCGCATAAACGAATAATCAGTTTTTGTTAACAACAAATTTCCGCGCCGGGGCGTAACGTCTTCACGACTACGCGATTACCAATTTGATGGGTTATTCGCCATTATGCCTTGATAAAGGACAATTGTTGGCATGGACGCTATCGAAAACGCTGCATATGTGTCGGTTGGCCGAGCTTGCGGCTTTACCGGCCTGGCAATCTTTTGTCTGATGTTTGGCATGAGTTTTGAGCCGGCTTTAGCCGCACGCACCGGCGGCACACTCTGTTTGGCGGTAACGTTTATCCTCGCCTTCCAGGCGTATCGGGCGCGCATGCGGCCATTTCGCCGGACCGAAGTATGGATCATTCTCAGAAAAGAAGATCGCCCGCCGGCGGAGATTGCGCAAAAATTAATCGGCGAAACCTTGCGGCGGGTCTATCTTTGGTTCGCCCAGTCAGCGGCAATTTTTGCTTTTGTGTTGCTGATATCCGCGATCATTCTATATCTCGCCTGACAATTCGATCAGGAAGATCTTACAAGAATCGCCGCCATGATGTGGCGTAATTCCTTAGAAGGCACTGTCGGCCGGGGTCATCAGATGCTCTGCGCCGCTGGTGGCTTTGATCTGCAGGCCGGCCGTTTCCGGCATCATCCGGGCCATGAAGAAGCGTGCGGTGTTGAGTTTCATGTCGAGGAAATCCTTATCCCCTTCACCGGCCGCCAGTTTAGTTTGTGCCGCTTTCGCCATTTTCGCCCACATCATGCCGAGGGCGACCAAACCGAACATGCGCAGATAATCGGCCGAGGCGGAACCCGCTTCATCCCGGTTTTGCATTGCATGTTGAGCCAGCCACATGGTGGTTGCCAGCAAACGATCCAAACCTTCTTGCAGTCCTTTGCCAATCGGGGCCAAATCTTCGTCGTCGGCCAGAGATGCGGCCTCTGCACCGACCATCTGGAAGAATTTCTGCGGCGCCCGACCGCCATTCGCCGGCAATTTGCGGCCAACCAGGTCCAGGGCCTGAACCCCATTGGCGCCTTCGTATAATTGCAGAATGCGACTGTCGCGTACAAATTGTTCCATGCCATGATCTTTGACATAACCATGGCCGCCATAACATTGCATTGCCATGTTGGTATTCTCGAACCCCATATCAGTGAAGTAAGCTTTTATCACAGGGGTTAGTAAATTCATCATGTCGTTGGCGGTTTCTTTTTCTTCTGCATCGGCGCTATGGCTGGCCTGACCGTTGATAAATCCCAGCCAAATCGCCAGGGCGCGGGCGCCTTCCGTGAAGGAGCGGATTTCCAACAGCATCCGCCGCACGTCCGGGTGGACGATGATCGGGTCGGCGGCCTGGTCGGGATATTTTGGCCCTGTCAGGGACCGTCCGGCCAAGCGTTCGCGGGAATAATCGACGGCGTTTTGATAGGCGACTTCGCTCATCCCGACGCCTTGGTAGCCAACGCCAAGGCGGGCACCGTTCATCATCTGGAACATCCCGGCCATACCGGCAGCGGAAGATTTCTTTTTCTCTGCCCCTTCGCCAGCAGATTTTTTCGGTTTGCCGCCTAGGCGAATACCAATCGCTTCGTCGTAGTTCAGGACGGCCGTAGAGGAGCCGCGGATACCCATCTTGTTTTCGATCGAGCCGCATGTCACGCCATTCGCGGAGCCAAGGCTGCCATCTTCCTTCACCGAATATTTCGGGACGATAAAGACGTTGACCGCACCCAGGCCTTCACCTTCGCTTGGAATTTTCGCCAGCACCATATGCACAATATTGTCCGCCATATTGTGTTCGCCACCGGTGATGAAGATCTTTGTCCCGGTGATCTTGTAGGTACCATCTTCCTGCGGCTCGGCTTTCGTCCGCATCAATTTCAGATCGGTGCCGCAATGCGGCTCCGTCAGGTTCATAGTCCCAGTCCACTCACCATTCATCAGCTTCGGCACGTAGGTTTGCTTCATCTCATCGCTGCCCATGCTGGTGATAACGCCGCAGACACCCATGGACAGGCCCGGATAAGTTGATAAGGAAATGTTTGACGAAATACCCATTTCCTGGATTGCCATGGACAACACCGAGGGTAGGCCCTGGCCGCCAAAAGTTTCCGGATAACTTAACGTATTCCAGCCGTTTTCGTAGTAAGCCTTCAGGGCTTCTTTGAAGCCCTGCGGCGTCCGCACAACACCGTTTTCATAGGTGCAGCCTTCGGCATCGCCGGATTGGTTAAGCGGTTGCCACACTTCTTCGAAGAACTTGGCGCCACTATCCAGGATCGCGTCGATCAATTCGCTATCAATTTCTTCCCAACCCTTGGCATCTTGTACGTTCAAGATATCATTCAAGATAAACCGCATGTCGTCGACCGGCGCTTTATAGCTCGCCATCGCTCGTCTCCTTCGTAAAGGTGTCTATTACTAAATTATTTAGAATTCTACCGGCATGTCAATCAATCCGCGCAGGGTATATGTCGGCTTGAAATTTGCGTGTTCGATATCTTTCAAGCGCATATTCGGTAGCCGGCGAAGCAGAGTTTCAAAGGCGATCTGCCCTTCGATCCGGGCCAACGGAGCGCCGATGCAATGATGGATGCCGCCGCCGAAAGATGTCGGTCGGACGGCTTTCCGGGTGACATCGAAGTCATCGGGATTTTCGAAGGCGTCTGGGTCGCGATTTGCCGCGCCAAGCAGCGTTATGACAGTATCGCCCTCAGGGATGAGCATCCCATTTATTTCAACATCTTCCAGGGCCGTCCTCGAAGTCAACTGTACGGAACTATCATATCGCAGCATTTCTTCGACCGCCCCATTGATCAAAGATGGGTCAGCTTTCAGAGCTTCAAATTGACCGGGCGTCGATAACAATGCCAGCAGGCCGTTGCCAATCAGATTGACCGTGGTTTCATGACCGGCACCAAACAACAGCAAAGTATTTGCGATAAGTTCCGCATCACTTAATTTGTCACCATCTTCGTTGGCTTGCGCCAGAACCGTTAACAAGTCGTCTTTCGGATCTTTCCGACGCTCGTCGATCAAGCTTTGGAAATATTCCGTTTGCTCTTCGAAACCCTTGTTAGTTTCTTCAAGTTCTTCCGGTGTCAACGGTGTCGGATCGATCAGACGGCCGGATTTTTCCGAGGCCACCATAAAGCGCTCACGATCGCTTTCCGGCACCCCAAGCATATCGCAGATCACGTTAACCGGCAGTGGGTAGGCGAAGTCGCGGATAACATTCATCTCACCTTTGTCTTCCACCGCGTCGATCAGTTCGTCAACTAAACCCTGAATTCGGGGTTTCAACGCGCTGATCTGCTTTGGGGTAAAAATTCTGGCGACCAGGCCGCGGAGACGGGTGTGATCCGGTGGATTGCGCACCAGCATCCAGTGGCGCATGGATTCGTAAACCGGAATTTTGAAGACATCTTCGCCGTGCTGCTCTTTGGTGCGTTTCTCAAAGTCCTTGCCGAAACGTTTGTCGCGCAGGATCGCGTTCACATCCCCAAAACTTGTCGCCAGCCAAAACCCGGCCGGGGTTTTGAAAATTGGCGCCAAACCACGCAATTGGTGGTAAGCGGGATAAGGATTGCGGACAAATTCAGGCGATGCCGGATCGAAAATTGGCGCGGCAGGTGCTGTTTCAGCAGTTTGTTCAGACATTCATGGTCTCCCCCAGTAGCGAGGCGATAACTGTCGCCCCAGGAACGATGTTTCCTGTGAAACATATATATTGGTTCGTTATATATCATTTCAAGTCATGTACGCAAATTTTTCGGTAAACTCAGCTGCTAATTCTTGGTTAACCAATTTGGAGCAACGATTGCATATATGTAGGAATCTCGCCACCGCCCCCGGATGAGCTTGTGGCCCTTCAACGTCTCTTCCCGTTTCATCCCAACTCGTTCCATAACTGCACACGATTTGGCATTTCTGGTGTCAGTGACGGCCCAAATCCGATGAAGCGAATGCGTTTCGAAACCAAATCTCAAAATTGCCCGAAGGGCTTCTGTAACATAACCGTGGCCGCGCAAGTCACTATCCAGAGCATAGCCAAAATTCCCTTGCTTGTTTGCAATATCAGACAATCCAAGGCGAATACCACCGACTACATGGCCGACAGTTTCCGGCACAATCGCTAAATTAAATTGAGTTCGATTTTTGTCTTCTTGTTGCACCAACAAGACGTCGAGATAATCTGACAGCGAAGCCGGTGTCGGTGCTGCTATTTCCAAATAACGATAATAATCTTCGCGGACTGCATAACGTTGCATATGCGGAAGATCCTCTAGTTGGAAATCTCGAAGCAGCAGACGTTCGGTCTTGATCATCAAAACGGTTCTATGAACCGCCCTGTCGCGATCTCCGAGATATCATATGGAACTGTCTGGTAGACCTGATTGATCCAATTGGCGAACAGCAAATGGCCGGAGGCGCGCCAATTATTGCGTGGCTTCTTGCTCGGATCATCGTCGGGAAAATAACCATAGGGTACTTGAATATCGGCCCCGGCAGCGATATCGCGGTGATATTCATCGCCCAGGGTTTCGCCTTCATATTCCAGATGATTAAACATGAAAATTTGCCGGCGAAGCGTGTCTTCCAACAAACAAAGGCCCGCCTGTTCGCTTTCGGCAACGATTTGCAATCCCTGAGTATCGGGAATATCGGCGCGGCGAACTTCCGTATGGCGGCTGACCGGCACGACAAATTCATCGTTGAAGCCACGTAGAATATGGGTATTCGGCGACATGATATGATGAGGAAAAACGCCGAACATCTTTTCTGGCAATTCATACTTTGGCACGCCGTGAAAATGATTGAGCGCCGCCTGCCCGCCCCAGCAGATATTCAACGTCGAATGCACATTGCTTTGCGTCCAATCAAGAATTTGGCGGATTTCATCCCAATAAACCACGTCCTCAAATTCCAATGTCTCAATCGGTGCGCCGGTGATGATAAAGCCGTCAAACTTGCGGTCTTTGATTTGCTCCCAAGCCTGATAGAAGGCCAACATGTGGGCGCCGCTGGTATTCTTGGGCTGATAACTACCTGTCGTCACCAAGGTCATCTCAACCTGCAACGGGGTCGCGCCGACCAGGCGGGTAATCATCCGCTCCGTCTTTAATTTTTCTGGCATCAAATTCAGCAAAGCAATTTGCAACGGACGAACGTCCTGTCGGATGGCGTCCATTTCCGTAATCACGCGGATGCGTTCTGCTTCCAAGGTTTGCCGGGCGGGCAATGTTTCGGGAATGATTATCGGCATGGCATTGTTACCAGGGACTTTTCTGTCCATCTTTGTTGTTGGCGCGGTGTTCGTGTCTAATTGTTATTGAACGCCGTTGCAATGGAATTCGCATAAACAACATGGCTGGCGTCGTATAATAAGATGTGGAAAGCGCAAACCAATACCGCAAGGGGATAGCCTTGAATTTTGACAATATGTGATTGCAATATCAAACCAATTGCGCGTAAAAGCGGGCAATAAAAGGATAATCGTCCGTGACCCTGTTATCACTGGAAATCTCACTAATCTTTCTGAGTTTTGTGATCTGTGCCATCGGTACGCGCTTAGCCATGACGATTGCCATCCAAGATATTCCGAACGAACGATCCTCGCACACAACACCGGTGCCAAGAACCGGCGGTATCGCCATTTCACTTTGTTTTTTTGGTTTTCTGGTGCCGATTTTTACGTTCACCGGATTCGCTTTTCCCTCGTTTTTTGAAATGAGTGTGTATGCCGGATTGGCGGCCCTGATTTGGACCGTAGCGCTTTTTGACGATCGCCACGGCCTAGGCGTATGGCCTCGGTTACTGGTTCAAATTTCAGCTGCTTTATTGTTTTCCGTATTTGTTGTGCATGTGGAAAGCCTCAACCTCACGCCATGGTTGGTTACAGATATTGGCTTCATTGGGTATTTATTATCAATATGTTGGATAATATTTTTCATGAATTGCTTTAATTTCATGGATGGTATTAACGGCCTTGCTGCAGGAACCGGTCTTATAGCCGCGGTTGTTATTGCCGTTCTAACCGATTGGAATTTCCCGCACTTGATCAGCCTGTTGTTAATCGGCATTTTGGCCGGCTTCCTAGTTTTCAACTTTCCCTGCGGCAAAGTCTTCATGGGCGATACCGGCAGTCAGGTTCTGGGCTTTGTGTTTGCCACTTTGGCGCTGATGCTGCCCAAGGAAAGTGGCGGCCAAATACCGTTCGAGCTAATGCCGCTGCTATTCTTTAGTTTCATCTTCGATGTTGTTTTAACCTTGATAATCCGTTTTCGTCGGGGTGAAACGCTGATGACCGGGCACCGGGATCATCTCTATCAAATCCTCATCCGCGCCAATATCCGCCCGGCCTGGGTCACCCTTGGTTATCTTAGTAGTACGGCAATCATTGGTCTGCTTAGTTGGATTGTTTGGTCGGCAGGCGGCACGAGTTGGTTATGGCTCTTAATCGGCGCCCTGCTTGCCCATATTGGCTACGCTTTCCTGGTCTACCGCTTCGCCAGGCACCGCGGCGTCTTTGATACCTGAACCTCGTTGCGGCAACAGCGTCGCCACTAAAGTTGCGACTAGCGTCAATCCCGCAAGCAGCATGAACAGCCAATAAAATTCCCCTGTGCCTTCATAAATGAGTGCAATGAGCGGTATCGCCGCGGCACTGACGCCTAAGGATGCGACAAACCTGGCGCCGTAAGCGGTTGCGTGCCAGCGCGCCGGAACCGAATTTGCCAGCAAACTATCCGATATCGGCTGCATCCCTAAAGAAAGCAGAACTGCGACAAACGCGACCGGCATGAGCGGCAGGCCGCCCAAATAAGCCATCAGAATGAGGATCGGCACTTGGCAAGCGAAGCCGGTGACATATAGAAATTTCATGTTGATCCGGTCTGCCAAGGAGCCGCCGAAATACTGCCCAAAAGCACCAACAACATAAATTGCGGAGACCAGAACACCGATCACGAAGACGCTGTCACCAGCAAAATCGAGCCGCCCGGCCAGGAACTTCGGCATCGCCACGGATGTCGCTTGATAAACCGTTCCCATGCAGATCGAGGCCGCAATCAAGACTGTGAGAACCGGTAGGATTTGACGTACCGAGCCACCGCTTGCCGCCCCATCCTTTTCACTGTCGTCGACTTTTTTGAAGCTCGGGACATGCCATAGGAACAACAACCCAATCGCGATGCTAGCTGCGCCGGGCACAAAAAAGGCCGCCCGCCAATGTACCCATTCCGTCAGACCGCCGGCAATTGCGGATGCAAACGCCATCCCTAATCCACCAAAAATACCATTGATGCCGAGCGCTTTACCGCGATTGACGGCGTAACGAACAACTGTCGCGATGCCGACGGGATGATAGATCGATCCAAACAGGCCGACGATCGAAAGGCCGACGACGATACCGATAGGACTGTCGGCAAATCCGGTGATGATGGCGCCGGCGCCCATACCAACGAACATCAGGGCCAACATCCCCCGGGCGCTCCAGCGATCGCCCAACCAGCCGGCCGGCAGCGCCCCCAAGCCATACATGATGAAGGCGCCGAGGGAGAGCGGCAGTAACTGGTCATAGCTCATCGCGAATTCATCGCTGAGGGTCAACACCACGGTTGGGTAAAACAACAGGAAGGCATGGCTAAAGGAATGGCCGATCGCCACATAACTTAATACTCGAACAGAATGATCGTCGTGCATATTCATCACTTATTTAAAAAATTCAGGGCCAGTCCAGGGCGTTCCCATTCTAAGGCGACAAGGCGGCCGGTCGACGACAAAGTGACGTAAGCGGTTTTCAGATCGCTGCCGCCAAAGCAGATATTGGTGGTGATGTCATCCGGGAATTCGACGATGCGGTAAGAACCATCATCCGGCGACATGATGGTAATACCGCCATTCATGATCGTGGCGACACAAATATTACCGTCGCAATCGATCGCCAGTGAATCGAACATGCGAAAACCCGATATTGTGCCGACTATTTTGCCATGCATCCATCGTGCTTCCCCCTTGCCTCTGGTAATTTCCCCAGGGGCTTCCAAGGCAAAGGAGACAATTCGCCCGGTTGGCGTTTCCGCCACATAAAGCGTTGTTTCATCCGGCGACAGGCCGATACCATTTGGCGCGTTCAGGGGAAATATCTGTTCGCTAATATGCTGGCCATCAATAGTGGCATAAAAAACCCCGGTGCGGTCATGTTCGCGGGCACGAAACTTGCCGTGATCGGTAAACCAAAACCCGCCCTGGGCATCAAAGACAATATCGTTCGGCCCCTTCAAAGGTTCGCCATTGCATTCCGTGTATAGGATTTCGACTTCGCCGGTTTCCAGATCGACCCGTTCAATCCGGCCGCCGCTATAGTCATCCGCCTGCGGTCCCGGGAAAATCAGATCACCGACGATGTGCCAGTTGAAGCCGCCATTATTGCAAACGTAACATTTACCGTCTGGCCCGATCGCCGCCCCATTGGGGCCACCGCCCAAGTCAGCGATCACATCAATCTGACCGCCTGGCTGCACCCGACTGAGGGTTCCGCGCGCTATTTCCACCAAGATCACGCTGCCATCCGGCATTGCAATCGGGCCTTCGGGGAACTTTAGGCCGCCGGTTACTTCTGTGAATTCAGGCATCAGTTAACTCGTCGTTAGAATTACAAAGCAGCAAACCTAGAGCATATCTTGCTCAAGCGGAATAGGCGGGTCATTATGGCGGCGAAGTGAAATCGGGAGTGCGGTCAGAATGAGTGACGGATTTGCCTGGCAACCAACGGCGGAAATCGCCGACAGCAGCCAGATGATGGCGCTGATGAACTCAGTCGGCGCCAATAGTTACGATGGCTTATTGAAATGGGCGGACGAAGACCTGCCGCGTTTCTGGGATCATTATATCAAGTTCATCGATTTCAAATTTCGCCGCCACTATGATCAAGTGATGGACATCAGCGAGGGTAAGCCCTGGGCCAGTTGGTGTGTCGGCGGCACCACAAATATCGTAATGAACTGCCTCGATAAACATCGCGGCACGGCGGTCGAAGATCAGGTCTTTGCGATATGGGAAGGCGAGGACGGCACGACGCGGGAATGGACTTACCGCAAGCTCGACCAGGAAACTTGCCGCCTGGCTGGCGCGTTGCAGGAACTGGGTCTTGGCGCCGGCGATGCCATCGCGGTCTATATGCCGATGCAGCCGGAGGCCGCGGCTGCCTTCTTCGCGATCGCCAAGATCGGCGGCCTGGTGGTGCCGTTATTTTCGGGTTTCGGGGCGGAGGCGATTACCACCCGATTGAACGATTGTGACACCAAAGCCTGCATCACGGTCGATATCACCCACCGTCGCGGCAGTAAGATCGATATGAAATCGATGCTGGACGCGGCTCTAACCGCCGTTCCATCTATTGAACATGTGATCGTTCTACAAACCGCCCAAACACCGCCAACTATTACAACTGGGCGTGACCATGATTGGCATACGCTGACAAAATCGCAGTCGACCCATGTCGATACGGTGATGGTGGATGCCGATGCGCCGCTATTGCTGGTCTACACGTCCGGCACGTCCGGCAAGCCCAAGGGAACGATCCTGACCCATTGTGGCTTCGGCGTGAAGATCGCTTCGGATCTGACTGTCGGTCTGGACTTACGGCCCAGCGACCGGTTGATCTGGATGACCGATTTTGGTTGGGTCGTCGGCCCGGCCGCCATCTATTCGGTCGCCTATGGTGGCTCCAGCATGGTGATGGCCGAAGGGGTGCCGGATTATCCGGTGCCGGGTCGGTTATGGCGCAGCATCGAAAATCATAAAGTCAGTTTCCTGGGCGCGGCACCAACGCTCATCCGGTCCCTGATGCGGGCTGGTGTGGCGGAGATTGAGAAATACGACATGTCGACGATCCGCGTCGTTGCCTCCACCGGAGAGCCTTGGACGGAAGAAGCCTGGGATTGGTGTTTCGAACATGTCTGCAGCAAACAAGCGCCGTTGTTGAATTGGAGCGGCGGCACCGAAATCGGCGGCGGTATTGTCTCTTCCACCGTCGTTACCGGCATAAAGCCCTGCTCTTTCGCCGGCTCCATGCCCGGCATGACGGCGAAGATTGTCGATGACAACGGGCAGCCGGTTGGTGACGGCGAAGTTGGCGAATTGGTGATGGAGATGCCATCGATCGGCCTGACACGCGGCCTTTGGCGCGATAATGATCGTTTTGTTGAAACTTATTGGTCGATGTTCGGCGATAAGTGGCGGCAAGGGGACTGGGCGGTGCGCGACCAAGATGGTTGCTGGTATGTTACCGGACGCTCCGACGATACCTTAAATGTATCCGGCAAGCGTACAGGTCCAGCGGAAATCGAAGGTCTGGTGATGGCAACGGGCAAGATATCCGAAGTTGCAGCGATCGGCATACCTGATCCAATTTCCGGGACGGCGGTGATGTGCGTCTGCGTCCCGGCCCCAGGTGAGCCCGTCGACGAAGCCATGGATCAAACCGTTATTAATGCCGTTGCTGCCGGGCTTGGTAAATCGTTTCGCCCGAAGCGTTTGCTTTATGTCGCCGACTTGCCAAAAACACGCAGCCTAAAAATTATGCGGCGGGTTGTGCGAGCTTTGATCATGGGTGAACATCCGGGTGACTTGTCGTCCCTGGTTAACCCGGAAGCTGTGGAAGAATTACGCGCGAAAGGCGGTGTCTGATGTTGAGACTAAACGAAATCGTCGCGATGGGCCGACCGGTTCGCCAGGACGATGTCGATGATCTGGGCAAACCGACCCAGGAACTGATTTGCGATGCCATCGATGCCGGCCGCTATGAAGAAGCAAAAGCGCTGGCCCGCTATTTCCTGCCGGAAGGGAAAGCCTTGCACGATCTATATTGCGACTGGCTGTGGGATTTGTTGACGAAGATATCAGAACGCGAAGGTGAAGCCGCGGTCTACGATTATTTGCATGCCACGCAAAGCAGTTGGATGTTGAAACGAACCTGGAAGGGGTTTTTAGGTTTGTCGGTCAAAGAACGCGTTGAACTGAGTGCGGAAATTATGCGTAGCCATATGTGCGGTCCCGAACAGGACGGCGAAGTGGAAATAGTGGAAACCGAGGATTGTTATGAAATTGTCATGGACCCTTGCGGTTCTGGCGGCCGTATGCGGCGGGGTGATCCGGTGAATGGGACGCCTTCCAGGCTTGACCCACCTTACGAGTTCGGCAAAACCAAAAAGGCTTATCCCTGGAGTTTTGGGGAACCGGACGTGCCTTATTATTGCTTACACTGCGCCGTCAATGAAATTGTACCGATGGAACTAGGCGGGCATCCGCTTTGGGTAACAGATTATCAGGCCGACGCTGCGAAGCCCTGCAAATGGTTATTCTATAAAACCGCCGAAGCAATACCTGACAAATACTACAGCCGCGCTGGACGGCAAAAACCAGCCGCTGGTGAGGGCAAATATTGAACTAAGGAATTTCAGATGACCGACTGGAACAAGCCACCTTTTCGTGCCGATCATGTCGGCAGCCTGTTGCGTCCGAAAGAGCTGACGACCGCTTTTCGGACCTTTCATAGTGGCGATATGGCGGCGGCGGAGTTTGTTGCGGTCCAAAACGCGGCGATTCGAAATGTCGTCGCCTTGCAGGAAAATTCTGGTCTGCAATCGATTACGGATGGCGAATTTCGTCGCGCCTCCTACTGGTCCCGATTTGTTGAGCGTGTAGACGGTCTGGAAATCCGCGATGCGATCTTCAAGTTTCACGACGATCATGGTCATCAGCGGGATTTTACAGCACCTCATGCCGGCGAAAAAATACGCCGCAACCAAGCCATTGCCTTGGACGAGTTCTCATTTCTCAATGAGGTAACTAAACGGACGGCAAAAGTCACGCTGCCATCGCCCCCGACGATGCATTTCTGGCGGCTCAATCAAAGTATCAGTGATGGTGTTTATGAAGATCGCAAAGCTTATTTTGCTGATCTTGCAGAAGTATACCGCCAGGAAATCGCCGCCCTCGCCGCTGAGGGTTGTACTTATGTGCAGTTGGACGAAGTGCCGCTGGCGATGTTATGCGATCCGACAATTCGCGCTCAGGTAAACGACGACGGCACCAATGCAGAAACCTTGATCGATGATTATGTTGCGCTATTTAATGATTCCCTAAAAGACCGCCCTGCCGATATCACCGTCGCCATGCATCTGTGCCGCGGTAATTTCAAATCGCATTATTTGTCCGAAGGCAGCTATGAAGAGGTTGCGGGACGGTTGTTTAACGACATCAACGTGGACGCGTTTTTCTTGGAATATGACACCCCACGTGCCGGTGACTTCCAACCGCTAAGACAGGTTCCGGCCGGAAAGAAAATAGTGTTGGGTTTGATCAGCACCAAATCACCGGAATTGGAAACAAGCGACGAACTATGTGCCCGCATTGAAGAAGCGGCTAGTTGCATAGATCCGGTTCAGCTGGGCATTAGCCCGCAATGCGGCTTCGCATCCACCGCCGGCGGTAACCCGGTTAGCGAAGACGACGAAAAAGCAAAATTGGCGCTGGTTGTCAGCGTCGCGGAAAGAATGTGGGATTGAACCCGCCTCACCCCTATTCCTGCATGCAACCAAGTGCTGCGTGCAAACTCATCGGATCAATGGTTGTGCCGCGCAAGTTAGCGCGCCAAACATCAATCCCTTCAAGCTTTGCGTTGGTGAAATTGGCTCCCCGCAAATCGGCATCGCTTAGATCTGCTTCCTGAAGATTTGCGTCATTGAACAATACGTCGCGCAAATCGCAACCTGACATGTCAGCACGCTGTAAATTGGCCCCTGTCAGATCGCAGCCCTGAAGATCAACCCCGGCAATGCGCGCCATTTGCAAATTTTGACCCGATAAATTTACGCCACTTAGGTTTAGGCCTGTCAGATCGGCACGGACACCGCTCTCTGCGTCTTCCAGCCAAGAATGATGCTCGACCATTGCTTGCAACAAATAGCGCAGACTTTCCGAACGGACATGCGCTTGGTTGTCGCTCAATGCAGTCAAATTGGAAAGCAAGATCGAATTTGTACCCACCGGTAGTTCGTATTGCATTGTCAAAAGACGCTTCGCATGTTCTTCGTCATGGGCTTCGATTTCACCATTAGCAGGCGTCTGGCCGCCGCCCGGATTGATTTCATATATGTATTTCACATCAGTTACCGCCGAATTTCATCCAACAAGGATCAACATTAAAGCAAAAGTTAAGATCGCTTGCGTTGAGCATCAGCAATTGTTTGGGCAATTGCGGAAGCGGCATCGACCGCACTATGGCGATCAACCAAACCGATTTTTATCGCTTCCGCGGTTTGTTCCAACAATTGCATATCTCGCTTGCTCGACATCGCGCCATTGCGATGCAACGATCCACCTACCACCTTTAATGCCTTAGAAAGTTCAACAATGTGTAAATATGCGCCAAGATAAGCTTCTTCAGCCAAATCATCCGCCACTTCAGATAACTTGGTCGTGAGGCCGACGGGGAATTCATCGGAGCCGTTGTTGTCAAAAAAATCTTTCAAACCGTTCACCATACTTTGCAATCGCGCCTGCAAACGCCGACATCGTTGAAAGGAAATGATCGAATCGACAAGTTCTTGGGTGATCGGTTCTTCTGGTTCTCGAGTGGCTTTTGCGCGTAACGCGTTTGGCACCTCAATAGGTGCCTTTAGGGCGAGTAAATCAGGTGTCAGTTCACGTACCGGGCCAACATAATCATCATCAAAGACAAATGGTTTTCGCCGCTGCACCAGACCATTTATTCGTGCCATCAACACATTCGCCGACACCGGTTTCATGACCAGATCGTCAATACCGCTTCCTAAGGCGTCCAAGACCAATTGTCGAGCTGGATTCCATAGCGTCATGACGATCGGAACAAACGGATTATTTCCAATTCGGCGATTACGAATGTCCTCAACCAATCGAAACAAAACGCGCCCGGCAGTACTGCAGTCGAATATGATCAAATCGAAATCGGTTTCGACGAGACTTTCGGGCATCGCAGTGGTTGAAAAATATTCTTCAATATTATTGATCCCGACCGCACTCAGAGCGAACTTTGTCGCATTTCGTGACGTCAGGTCCGGGTCAAAAAGCAGAACGTTTACCGCGCCAAATTCAAAACTGGTTTTTGCCAAATCGAACCTACTTCATCCTCAAACGTGGTTTTGTTCATTATTTTTGTCAGAGAGCGCCGCCAACTTATTCTCCAACAACAGCGCGACCATCTTCGGTCAATTTGCAGATCAACCAATCCGGCTTGATTGGATTGGCAAACCAGGGTTCGGCCCATCCGGCTTTAATGCAGGCGCGGATCGTACGCGCGTCCACTTCTTGTCCGAAGTTATCAAAGATCGGCAATTTTCCGCCAGCCTGTTCAAGGCCGCGAAGAAGGTATTTTCGCTGTGCCGCGGAGGGCCGGTTCGCACCGACATCCCTGCCACCGCCGGACTTGTCGGAAATCCCGCTCGCTTGGTCGTTCGACTGAAGTTTTTTTGCCGTCGTCATGTGCTAAACCTACCCGATGACAGCAAAAATTGTAAAGCTAATCGACATTTAGGGTGCGAACGAAATTCCCGGCATAATTCAATACGGCAGCAGTTTGATCAATATGCGGTGCATGCCCACAATCCGGCAATAACAAGGTTTGTACATTGCCGGCGACACCGGCTTCAATTTTCGATATTTGCAATGCCGTCCCATATTGATCATCTTCGCCCTGAATGATCAGGATATTAACATCGATTGCCGGCAAATATTCGCTTAAGTCCCAATCCCAAAAATCATCGTCTGTCCATGGAACAGCCCAGCCGTAAAAGGCGCAGTCGACATTATTGCCATGATATTTAGCAAGTTTGTCCCGCAGATCCTCTTTCTCGTAGGCGATTTTCGCAGTACAAATACTGTCATAGCAAATTTGCTCCATCATCACATGGGGGGCTTCCAAGATAATGGCGCGCAATCCCCTGGCAGCAGTACCGCCGGCGAAAATGAGCGATATTGATGCACCATCGGAATGACCAAACAAAAAATAGTCGCCGATTGCCGCTGCTTCCAAGATAGCCGGCAGCATCTCCAAACCTTCATCATGCATGTATCGGGTGGATTTGGGCAGCAATGCCGGATCGGAGCCACCGTAACCAAGTCTCGAATAAACAAATACCGGCAAACCGGTACGGACCGCTAACTGTTCGGGCAAGTCGTGCCAAAGTTCGACGCAGCCAAGGCCTTCATGCAGCATAACGATAACCGGGAGATTGCCCCGCGGGCGACCGAACCAGGCGCATTCAATTTTCTGTCCATACACGACGAGGTAATCGAATGAAGACAATGTTCAGTGTCCCCAGCTCAGTTCCCTAAAGCCGCAATCCAATCGCTCACCCATTCGACGGCGGCTTCTTCGGGTAAATCGTCGCCGGAAGCGTTGTGCTGCATACGCTCGCCGATTCTTGTCGCGCCAAGTTCAGTTAAGATCTTGTCGAACCGGCCACCGCCTTCGTTATAGGTATCCGAATAGGTCTCGTCGCCTAAACCAATGACGCCGTATTTGACGCCCGACAAATCTGGGCGGTCCAGATCCAACCCTTCATAAAGATCCATGGCATTGTCAGGCACATCACCCTGACCATAGGTCGATGTGCAGACGAGAATGTAGTCCGGGGTCAAAAATACTTCCGGCATCAGACCATCCATATCCAGGATATCGACCTCATAATCTGCCTCTTCCAGGATCGGTTTGATCTCGTCAGCAACCATTTCGGCGGTGCCGGTCATTGTCCCGATCAAAATGGTTATCCGCTTCGTCATTCATAGGCTCCCCGGCGCTGGCGTCCCGCGTACTTCAGTTTGGCTGAGTTGATGCCGTCATCATGCTGCTACGTCAAGGCTCTGAATTGAAAATTATTTAGGGCGACGATTGGTTACGAAGTTTTTTGACAGCGCCCCCAATCCCGGAAACAATAGCTGAATGGAATTTTACCCACGCAAATCGATATTCTCAGCGATTCTGAAAGCCACAATAATCATTTTGTCGGTGGCCGCCCTTATCCTGCCACTGCAGGCGAAACCCTATCGAATGAATGGCGTTACCTTTTCAGAAGGCTCCTCGAATATGGAAGTGGTCAATGTTAGTGGGGAAGGCACACTCAACGAACCTTACGTTGTTGTGGAGCGAATATTCGGTGAAGGCGAAGCTGTTTTAGCGATCGATGTCTGGTCGCAGAACTTCGGCAGCCGTATCGCCACGGTGCACGCCACGGGTTTTGCCATAAAAAAAGTAGTGATCAACGATACGAACCGCCTTTGGGACTATTTTGGGCTTGAATTGGAGTTTTTACATGGTCTCGGAAGCGATTATTACGATGGCTTGTCATTCGCTCAGTCTGCGACGGCAAACCGGCCATTTCGGTCAAATCTTTTCAAAACCGTAGAAGATTTGGTCGAACCTCGGGATATTATTCGATTTACCGATGGCAAGCTGAAGCCGGGTGGCCGTGCCAGCTTCACATTTTCTGTGACTTATACGGGACACACGCCGAAGTTCTTGATTGTACAGCATGTTCGTCGACCCTATGCAGGTGGTAGAAAGCCGGAATGGTATGCTAAGATAATGCACGATAATTGATCAAGAAAACGGATATTGCCATGGCTAATGTTGAGGTACGCCAGGACAATCAGCCGACGATTACTGCCGATACACCGGACGGAGCCTATTCCGCCGGCCATGCGGCCAGGCGTAGCGTCGAGCTGGACAAGCAAGGAAGACGTCAATTTCTCGTCCATATCGTATCAGGCACAATATTAAGCCTTGCTTGGCTGTTTGTGGCTGTTTCTTATGCGGTGTCGCAAATTGGCGTCTTCGATTTCTTTAAACTGCCATTGCACCAGGCAGCGATATTGTTACTTGCGATTGTCGGTCCAATCATTTTGGTCTGGCTGGTTTTGTTATTTATCAGACGAGATCGGGAATTGCGTACAAATCGCCTGTCGCTGGAAGCCCGCTTGGATTTACTGACTTATCCCGACACCGCAGCAGGCGCGCGCGTGCGTGAAGTCACAACCGCCTTGCAGCGCCAAACAGAGGAACTGTCACGCGCGAGCCTTGCCGCTGTCGAACGGGTCCGCGATGCTGACGAATTGTTGCGCCAACGCTCAAACCAACTTTGGCATGCCAGCGACGGCGCCCGAAACAAAGCGGAAAATCTGGCTCGTGAAATCGGCGAAAGCACCCAAGCGCTGGAGGCAAGCGTCGAGGGTGTCAGTCTGAAAGGCGACAATTTGTCGGCCCTCCTGCGTTCTCATTCTGACAGTTTGGATAACGCTGTCAATGAAGGGGTCGAGCGGATGCAAGAAGTTGTCACCGCCTTTGAAGATAAGCTGGGTGACATCAACGGGATTACCGATAAAGCTTCCGACTTGGCCGGCGAGCGTGCTGAGGAGCTAAAAAGCGAAATTATGGCGCAGATCAACGCACTGATCCTAACCGTTGATCATGCCGCTGGAAAAATCGAAAACACCTCGATTAGCGTCGGTGCGACTATTCGGGAGGAAATGGAGAAAGCGGCAAATACAACGGACAAAAGTGCGGAACGGCTTTATGAAACCATCAACGGCATGCAGGAACAGGCCGCCTCCCTCACCGAAGGCTTCGGCGCAGATGTCGATAAAATTATCGAAGAAATTGATCGCGTCACCAACAAGGCCGGCGATGTCGAAACGCAGCTATCCGGCCATTTGGACGCTTACAACAGGACAATAGAAAATGCCGACGAAAAGACCCAACGCATTTCCACCACTTTGAGTGAAAGCGGTACCTCGCTAGATCAAACCATCGACGGCATCGTCGCCAAAGCCGATAATGCTAACGATGAACTGAGCAGTAAACTCAATGAATTGTTGAGCGCGGCAGAAAGTGTCTCCACCCGCTCTCAGGAAATGTCTCAGTTCGCCACTGCGGCGGAACAGCAACTCTCCGAAGTAGGTAGTAATTTCCAAGAGCACACAGAGACCTTAAAGGAAACCGTTGCCACGACAGCTGAACAATTGACGAGCGCCGGTCAAGTTGCGGCACAAAATGCGGAAACTCTGAAAGACGCGATTGCTGGGGCCGAAGAAAACGCCAGCTCCTTCGGTGATCGCGCCGCTGACCTGGCGGCAAAACTGCAGGATGTTGTCGGCCTGTTTGACAGTAAATCTGGTAGCATGAGCGAACGTGCCGAAGGATTATTGAACCATCTGGAAGCCCGTGGCGAGGCCATCGGTAGCCAAATCGATCGCATCGCGACGGCTTCCGACCTAGCGAAAGCGGAAGCAAATGCCTTGGAAGACGTTTTTGCCCATCACATCGCCCTGCTGGAAGACGCTGCAGAAAAGGCCGCAACAACTGGCAACAGCATTGGCGAAAATTTGTCCCTGCGAACGGAATCCTTAGAAAAGGTGATTGGCCAAATTGGTAATGTCGACCAAAACCTAAGCGCCGGAATGGAGCAACTTCGCAGTGATGCAGCAGAAATCGCAGAGCTGACGGGCGGCCGCAACCAGCAATTAGTGGAATTGATCAGCACCCTCGCCACTGGTCGCGATGAAGCCTTTGCCGCCGGCAATATTGCCGCTGCGGCCTATGATAAAGTCAATGACGCTATGAAGTCGAATGCCGATAATTTAGTGGCGACGGCGCAGGAAACAAGCCTGGTTGTGGACCAAATAGATGCGCTGAGTACGGCCCTACAAGGGCATGTATTTGGCTTAAACGAAAACCTTGGTGCGCAAATCGATAAACTATCGCAGGCCGAACAGAACTTTGCCGACGGTTTGTCGAGCGTCGGCGAAACCGTCGCCCGGGAAAGCGATCGATTAGAAGCGGCGCAAGACAAAATCACCGGCGCCAGCGAAGGTTTGTCTGGTCAGGTCAATCAGTTGCAAGAAGCAGGCAACTTAATTTCCACCAATCTGTCGCAAGTTACCGATGGTTTGGGCGGTCATTTCGAAGGTGTCGAGGAGCGCGCGGAAGCGGTCAAACAAAGCATTGACGCGATGATGCAAAATCTCGAAACCCGAGCTATGGAGCTGGATCAAGCCGCCCTGCACTCAAGCGAAGTTGCCCGCTTGGTCACGCAAGCTTTCCACACGCAAGCGCAAGACCTGATGGCGGCCAGCGAACAGGCCAGTCAACGCACAACGGAAGTTTTTGAGCAGCATGCTGGGGCCCGGCGAAAAACCTTCATGCGGGACTTGTCCTTCATCACCGAAAGCCTGAACTCGAAAAGTGTCGATATCACCAAGGCGATCGAGCAAAACGTGCCGGAAGATGCCTGGAAAAAATACCTCGAAGGCGACCGCAGCGTCTTCACCCGCGGCCTGTTGAAACGCGACGATAATTTCAGCCTGATTGCAATAAAAAATCAATTCCAGGAAGAAGAACATTTCCGCGAGCATGTAAATCGCTATCTGCGGTTATTCGAAGAAGCGGTCCAGCAGGCGGAAGAAAATGATCCCGAAGATGTTTTGTCCTCGACCATGCTGTCATCGGATGTCGGCAAACTTTACCTCCTGCTTTCCCGGGCCCTGGGGCGGATAAGGTAGCTTGCTGCAAAGCAACCAAGGTGCTGGCCAGTTACCAGGTATTCTGTTGATGTTGGGTGCTTCCATCGCCTTTTCGATACTGGATATGCAGGCCAAATATCTGTCGCAATCTCTCTCTGTGATGCAGATTTCCTGGGCCCGCTATTTTGCCCATCTGCTGGTGATGATGATCTTCCTATGGCCGCGTTATGGCCGCAAGCTACTGGCGACCAAGCGGCCGAAGGTGCAGTTCGTCCGCTCGATCCTGCTGCTGCTCTGCACCTTTATGTTTTTCACTGGCGTCAAATATCTACCACTGGCCGATGCGGTGGCGATATCTTTTGCGTCGCCCTTGATTGCGACAGCGTTGAGCGTCCCGTTTCTGAAAGAACAAGTGGGCCTGCGCCGTTGGATTGCTGTCGCCATCGGTTTTGCCGGGGTCTTGATTATTGTCCGCCCGGGCCTGGGCATTGTTCACTGGGCCGCCTTTGTCGTTCTGGGCGTCGCCTTCTTCTTCGCTGTCTTTCAGCTCATCACCCGATCCCTGGCGGCAAGTGACGATAGCCTGGTGACATTATTTTATTCCGCCCTTATTGGCGCCGTGATCTTGACCCTCGTCGTGCCGTTTTATTGGACAAATCCAGCCAGCTGGCAGGAAGCGGCGATGTTGGCCAGCCTGGGCCTGTTCGGCGGCTTTGGCCATTATCTGTTGATCAAGGCGCATGAATATGCGCCCGTCGCGGTGCTTTCCCCCCTCACCTATTCCAGCCTGATTTGGGGGGTGATCCTGGGCTATCTGGTGTTCAACGAATTCCCCGATCAGATGACCATAATAGGTGCCGGTATCCTGATCGCCACGGGGATTTATATCGTCTACCGGGAGGGTATTCGGCACAACCAAGGATAAGTTCCATGGCCTTTGAAAAAATCCTCGTTACCGGTGGCAGCGGTCGCTTGGGCCGACACGTGGTCGAAGCGTTGATCGGTGACTATGACGTCACCGTGCTAGATATCAAAGCGCCGCAGCAGGACGTCGCTTATGTAGAAACCGACATCCAGGATCTGGCGGCGGTTCGCGCGGCGGTAAAAGGTCAGGAAGCGATCATCCACCTCGCCGGTTATGACGATGGCGATGCCCCCAGTGATCAGGCTTATTTCCAAACCAATGTGCAGGGCGCCTGGAACGTCTTTCACGCCGGCGAAGAGGCCGGCGTCCGCCAGATCGTCTTCGCTTCCAGCACCGCCACTTACGGTATCGGCCGCTCCCGCATACCGGATTATCTACCGGTCGATGAAGACCATCCGTTGCGCCCGCTGCGCAGTTACGATGTCAGCAAACAAGTGATCGAAATCACCGCGCAGCATTTTGCCCGCCGTGGCCAAATGCGTATGGTCGGCTTGCGCCCGACCCTGATCGTCCGGCCAGAGAAGGAAGCGCAGATCGCCGCACAATTGGAATTGCCAAACCCAGACGACGATGGCCCAGCGGATTTTGTCGGCAGCAACGGTGCCAAAGCTTATGGCGGTTTGGGCCCGACCCGGACCTATGTCTACTCCAAAGACTGCGCCACCGCCTTCCGCGCCGGCTTGAACTATGACCGCCAAGCCTATGATATCTTTATCGTCGCAGCGGATGACAATATCGGCCGGGTGGATACGTTGGCCCATCTGGAGGCATTTTATGGCGAGTTACCCAAACAACCACAAGCCTATTACTTCAAAGCTAATCCCACCCGCTCCCTCCTTAACAACAACAAAGCTAAAAACCTGCTCAACTGGTCGCCAACGCTCAGTTGGCGCGATGATAGTATCGTTCAGATCACCTAGAACTTATATGGTTCGCACGACCTACATAATTAACTATATAGGTCTCGGACTAATTGTAGTTGATTCTTTAATTTCGACCGTTCTAGAATGCATTTATCTATAAAGCGAATTTATTTGAACGAATTCATAACGTAAAAGCCGACGCCCGTTGGCTTCATTTGGGGGAAAAAATCATGGCTAAACCGCCTACCGATCTCGCTAAAATCGCCAGCCGCGGCGGCTTCAAAGATGTTCTAAGCGACGGTCATGTGCATATGGTCGGCACCGGTGCGGACACTATCTTGGTGAACAGCATGCGCACATATAATGAATTCCACTTCGATGAAGGCAATGGCAAGGTCAAAGATCTCATCATCCAGGGTGGCAGCGCCGACGAAGATGTTTACTTGCGCGAAGGTGACGATTCTGTCGATGCAGGCGGCGGCAATGATCATATATTCGCCGGCGACGGCAAAAATACGGTGTTTGGCGGCGATGGTGCAGATCTGCTCGTCGGTGGTACCGACAGGGATCACCTTTCTGGTCAAACCGGTAACGACACACTTTTTGGAATGGATAATGCGGATAGTATTATCGGTGGAGCGGGCAACGATTATCTACATGGCGGCGCCAGTAAAGACACTTTGGATGGCGGTACCGGTAGTGACAGTTTATTCGGCGGCGATGGTCAGGACGACCTATATGGCAGAGGCGGCGCCGACTATCTGGATGGTGGTGACCATAAGGATGCGCTTTATGGCGGCGGCGGCGATGACAGCATCACCGGTGGCAACGGAATAGACAACATAAGCGGCGGCGGCGGGAAGGACACAATTTTTGGTGGCAGCGGAAATGATTCTATTTCTGGCGGTAACAGCGGCGACCTGATCTATGGCAACGAAGGTCACGACTTCTTAAGTGGCGACGAAGGTCACGACATCTTAAGGGGCGGCGACGGCAACGACAACATTAATGGCGGCAACGGCGAAGACAACATAAGCGGCCAGACCGGCAATGACACCATTTCTGGTGGCAACGGAGATGACTATATTTCTGGCGGCGATGGCAACGATTCGATTAGCGGCGGCTCCGGCAAGGATTTATTCGTCTTTGGCAAAGGTGATGATGGGGATATTATTGTCGGCTTCGAAGCCGGCACGGGGACAACCGACGTTATTAATGTGGTTGGCTTCGGGGGAGCCGTCGATAGCTTCACTGACATCCAGAATGCAGTGACAAATACCACCGCCAGCACCATCGTGCTTGATTTCGACGGCGGCGATATGATTACTTTGGTCGGAGTGCAGTTTAGCGATCTAAACGCTAACGACTTCGTCTACGCTTAGAAGGACACAGCTGAACTTTGGGAGAAACAGCCGTTTTCGTCACACCTGCGTAAGCCGGAGTCTATTGCTGAAATGGATTCCTGCTTCGGCAGCAATGGCTCAATTGTTTGCAGCTCATGCAAAGGAAAATCCCGGAACCTGAAACTTAGATTCCGGGATCTCTCTTGCAAACGAGCCGTTATGTGACGGCTTCGTCTTCTTCATCGCCTAAAGTCTCTAGCAAGTCGTCCAGCAGTTCGCTGGCGATATCGCCTGAGCTTGCGGTTTCAGTTGCCGGTACAGGTTCGATCGCCGCTTCTTCAGCGACCGTTTCTTCTACCGGGGCTTCCTCTTCAGGAACTTCAACCACTGGAACCTCCACGACAGGCGGAGATTCTCCGCCCGTTTCTTCTATCGGAGTTTCCTCAATTGGCGTTTCTTCTACAGCGGTTTCTTCCGCTGGCACTGTCTCAAGCAGTTCTTCACCCAAGGCAGCTATGGTTTCTGAAGTCTCTGGTGTTTCCTCACTTTGGACGTCTTGTCCCATCAATCCGCGTGCGAATTGGGAGACCAGCTGACCAAAGTTTTTCTCAGGATTTCCATTGGCTTCAATATAGGCCCGGGCTGCTTGAGCCGGATTTAAGCCGGCATTATCGCCAGCCATCATGCTCATCGCTTCCGGACTTAGATCCACGACCACAGCAGGATCGTCGCCGGACGCGGGTGGCGTCGGCTCCGTCTGCATCTTGTGCCCGTGGTGGTTGGCCTGTGCAAGCGATTGTGCTGCCCGCATGGCCTCTACATGTGACGGTATGTGCATAGTATTACTCCCCTAACAACATGGGAAAAGAAGTCACATGGTTAAGAGAGCAAGATTGAGGCCAAATAAAAAACGGCAGAAAAACAATGTTTTCTACCGTTTTGCATCGCTGCTGAGAAAATATTAGGTAATTTTTGCCGATCAACGATCGATCTGTTGAAAACTTTGCACGTCCGGGCGACCGGCCATATGAGCACCCATGCGGGCCCCGATGGATTTGAAGTGATCGCTGGCGCGATGCGCCTCGACCGCGGCTTCATCTTGATAGCGTTCGATAAATACATAGGTTTGCGGGTCGTCGCCGCGATGAACTTCATAAAGCTCGCAGCCTTCCTCGTTCGCATTGACAGCGTTCGCCATCTCCAAAGCCAAGGCCTCGAATTCCTGTTCCTGGCCTTCTTTAACCTTCAATCTTGCAACGGCAGAAATCATCTCATCGTCTCCCTCAAGTATGATTATTTAATCGATGGTCGCCTATTCGGCCCATGGCGGCAAGCGCTTTTCATTAAAAGCCTCGATGCCCTGTTGCGCCGACGGTTGCCTGAGCAGATCCACCAAACTCGTAACCGCGCCATCCATCACAACTTCATCAGGTAATGAAGAACATTCCAGCACATGGCGTTTAACCGCCGCGATCGCTGCCGGCGCGCCGGCTTTGATCTCGCCAAGAGTGGTCTCCAGCTGCGCTTCGGCGGCCTCAATATTTGCAAATGAATAATGTACGATCCCCAATCGGACGGCTTCAACGCCATCGATCGTGACACTGGTGACGGCCAGGCGACGGGACGCGGCTTCACCGATCCGCCGCACCACGAAGGGAATGATTTGCGAGGGAATGAAGCCGGCTTTCGGCTCCGGCATCCCGAACTTTGTATTGTCCAAAGTGATCGCGACATCGGCACAACAAACTAGCCCCAATCCACCACCCGCTGCCGCCCCTTCCACCAAAGCGACCACCGGAATGGTTAAATTATTCACCGCTTGCAGAACAAAGCCGAATTGCCGGTAAGGTTCGTGCATTGGGTCGGCTTCGCCCGGGCGCAGCGGTGGCGGCACCTGAGCCAACATTTTCATATCGCCACCGGCACTGAAATAACCGCCGGCGCCACGAATGATCAGAGCTCGCGCGTCTGGAGTTTGCTGCACCACCTCGGCGGCGTCGCCGATTTCCCGCATCATTGCATGGGTCAGGGCATTGCGGCGGTCGGGGCGATTGAGGGTCAGGTGCAACCACGGCCCCTCTTGTGTCAATGTGATGTTATCGTACGATGTCATGGAATGCTCTGTCATTGTGTGGCGTGTCTTTTTTCTATCATATTTATGGCGTCAGGGCGTTGTTGCAAAAATAAATCCCTCAGAACATTGACATGGTTAATTTCCTCCCCATCTACACCGCATAAACAATAATAACAGTCAGCTGCCAACCATCGGCAGAATAACTGACGCACTAGACCGCACAAAAAAACAGAACAGGTCTGGTGGAATGATGGGGGAATATTATGCCTATTCTGACGGACAATGACGACACCTACACCGGTGACGGCGGGGCAAACTTTATTACCGCATTTGCCGGTGATGACTGGCTCAGTGGTGCTGGCGGTGCCGACTTCATTTCACCCGGTAGTGGTTATGAAACAGTTTATGGTGGTGCTGGCAACGACAGCATTGGTGTCGACGCGGTGTTCAGCTTCGCCAACGGCAGCACAATCACCATTCAAGATATCACATTGACAGCGGATAATCTGCTGTTTGCCTAACAACATTTAAAGTTCCAGAAAAACAAAAACAACAGGAGCGAACGATGACGAATTTAACCACAGGAAACGATACGTACATTGGCGGAAACAATAACGATACTATCGACGGTCGGGGCGGCGACGACTGGATCAGCGGCGCCGGCGGCGACGACAGCATGTTCGGCGGCGACGGAGTTGACACATTGCTTGGTGGAGCCGGCGACGACACGATCAACGGTGGGTCTCTCGATACCGCCGGCAACCTGATCTACGGTAACCTTGGCCTTGATATCATTTATGGCGACCAGGGTGACGACACCATCTATGGCGGACAAAATGCCGGTCCGGTGACATTGGATTCCTACGGCAACCTCAAGGCCATGCAGGGTGTAGAGTATATCTATGCGGGTGGCGGCGACGATCTTGTCTATGGCAATTACGGCGACGACTACTTGGTTGGCAATGACGGTAACGACAGCATGTATGGCGGACAGGGCGACGACACTCTGCGCGGCATTGGCAGCAACGATTACATCTGGGCCAACCGAGGTGATGATTCCATCGATGGCGGCGCCGGTGACGACGTCATTGCTGCCGGCAGCGGCATTGATACGGTTCTTGGCGGCCAGGGGAGCGATCTGATTTATGGTAATCAAGGGGCTGACTTGATCGCTGGTGAAGACGGGAACGACACTATTTATGGCGGTCAGAATGACGGTCCCGCCTCACTGGATGCATACGGTAATCTGCGCATGATGGAAGGCAAGGAAGTCATTCCCGGCGGTCTTGGCAACGATCTGATCTACGGCCAATACGGCAACGAACTGCTGTTTGGCGACACCGGCAACGACATCATCTTTGGCGGCCAGGGCAATGATTCAATAAGCGGTGGTTTCGGCAATGATGAAATTTACGGTAATCGCGGCGACGACTTGATGCATGGCGGTAGTGGCACTGATGCTTTTTATTTTTTTGGCGACTTTGGTAATGACACGGTGCAGGATTTTGAAGCCGGCGTTGATTTCGCCATCGTCGGTAGCGAAGTCGCCGGCACCGAAACCATTGGTCTCGACACGGTGTTCAGCTTCGCCAATGGTCAAACCATTACCTTTATGGACGTAAGCCTAACCTCGTCGGATCTGCTGTTCGCCTAAGCTTCTTTAGCGGCTTTTTCCAGATCGGGCGCGTGGTGCGGGGCGATCGCCGGTCTGGCGGCCGGTTGGCTCGCGCCTTCTTTCAAGGCTTCTAAAGCGCGCTCATTTTCATTGATTTTGGCCATAATCGCTTGCCCGGCACGTTCAAATATTTCGCGGTTCTCGACGACGTATTTGCGCGATTCATGATAGCCGTCGAGCATGCTGTTAATTTCCGGAATGACGTAGCGAGCCACCAGATCCCAACTGCGATTGTTCTGCTCCCGACTTACCCAATCATGAACAAAACCGATGACGGTGCCAAAACCGCCGGTAAGCTGGATCATGTCGCGAATGCGCTTGACCAGGTCATCAGGTGTTCCAATCACCGAAGTTGCGCCATCTACATAGGCGGTTTGTTCGACCGCCTGATCGGGATTTTCAAAGGCGGTGAGGCCCGGCCGCATCAAAGTACCGACGTTATATTCATTATGCCAACGCATCAGCCCGTCCTTGGCTTCGGCATGGGCCTGTTCCCGGGTCTCCGCAATATGCCAGTTCATGACGATGCGCCAATCACGGCGGTCGACTTTGTTGCCGTGTTTCTTCGCAGATTCTTCAGCAAAACTCCATTGCGTCGGCAATGCTTGAATACCGGCTGTGGACATGGAGCCGATAGACAAGACCCCGGTGCGATGTTTGCCCGCAAGGGTCATGCCGGAGGGGCTAATCATCGACGCAACAGCAAACGGCATATCTTCCTGCAAGGGCAGCAATTGCAACTTGGCATCCCTTAGCGTGAACCACTCGCTGTCATAGTCAAAACGCTCTTCGCCGGCGAGCAAACGGCGAATAACGCCGATGGCTTCGTCTTGCCGGTCCCGCTGGGTCATCGGATCGATCCCCAGGGTATAGGCGTCCGACGGCAAGGCGCCCGGGCCGGAGCCGAAAATCGCCCGCCCACGGGTCATGTGATCAAGCTGCACCATGCGTTGGGCGACAAAGAATGGATGGTGATAAGGCAACGAGACGACGCCAGTCCCCAACATGATCCGTTGCGTGCGCTCGCCAGCAGCGGCCAAAAACATCTCCGGCGAGGCGATAACTTCCCAGCCGGTGGAATGATGTTCACCGCACCAAAACTCGTCAAAACCCAATTTGTCGAGATGTTCTACAAAGTCCAAATCAGAGCGCAATTGCAACGTCGGATTCTCGCCAATCGGATGATGGGGCGCCAAGAAGGCGCCAAATTTGGTGCGGGGCGTAACTGTCATGATGACCTTTCGGGGGGATGCTGACGAAGAATAAGGTAGGTTGACCCTCAATATAACCATTCCGTCGGGTCTGTGAAGTCGAAAGACAAGAATGTTCGTCTATAGATACATAGGCTACGATATAAGCTAGTGCGAACTATGAGCAATGCTTGAGACAAAATTATGACCGACGAAAGCCAGAATGCAAGCGACGATATCGACAAACTGATCGATGCAATGTCAGCGTTGCTGCAACCTTTGCTGCAAACCATGGAGGTGTTCAATCACGTCAGCCGCCATTTGCATCCGCCAAAATTGCCGGAGATTGCGGCTGCGATCCAGCCCTATGGGTCGCCCCTGCAATCAGGGCTGGACATATTTCAAGCCGCCGAATTCCCACCCCATATGGCACAAATCCGCGAGTGCCTGATTGCCGCCGCGGGATTTACCGCTGACGGTTTACAAGGGATGCAGGAAGCAGCCGCCAGTTCGGACGGCAGGATGCTAGCCTATCGCGCCTTGCGTCGGGCCGGTCGGGCGCAGGAAATGATATATCCGCTCGCTGGCGCGCTGGCACCGGTCAATCAATTCTTTTTGGAACCGGAGCAACGACAAGACCAAGCCTTGATAGCCACCTTGGCCGCGGATCAAGGGCAAAATGAAGGGGTTGGCATTGTCCACGCCAACAATGAAAAAGACGAACGCGGCGGCTTTTCACTTTATGTACCGGAATATTATGATGGCAGTGAAGCCCTGCCGCTGGTCATGGCCCTGCATGGCGGTAGCGGTCATGGCCGCGAGTTTCTGTGGAGCTGGCTACGAACCGCCCGCAGTTTGGGTGCGATTGTCGTCAGCCCAACCTCGCGTGGCCCCACCTGGGATTTGATGGGACCGGACGTCGACAGCCCGAACATCGAAGCCATGCTTAATCATGTACGTGAAGCTTGGAATGTGGATGACAGCAAAATGCTGCTAACCGGGATGAGCGACGGCGGCACGTTTAGTTATGTCAGCGGCTTGATGGAGAATTCCCCCTTTACGCATCTGGCGCCGGTTTCCGCCAGCTTCCATCCGATGTTGTTGGAAATGTGCGACCGGACCCGCTTAAGTGGCCTGCCGATCTATCTGGTACATGGTGCCTTGGACTGGATGTTCGATATCGACATCGCCCGCACTGCCCATCAAGCCTTGGCCGCCGCCGACGCCGACGTTACATATCGCGAAATCGAAGATCTGTCCCACACCTATCCAAAAGACGAAAGCCCGAAAATTCTGAATTGGCTAAAGCAGAACTAGATTAGTTGCGAAAATAGTCGTCGGTGCCGTCAATCCAATCCTGACGGGGCGGCGAAAACAAATCAACCGCAACCGAATCTTCCAGCGCGATCACTTCGTGCGGTAAATTTCCGGGAATGACAACGGTTTCCCCCACGCCCGCGACTTTGATGTCCGTGCCATCGTCACCAAAACGGAATTCTAGTTTGCCGGACATCACATTGCTGATCTGCTCGTTCATATGCGCGTGTTTGGGCACCACCGCGCCTTTGTCGAGCAGAATTTGCGCCACCATGATGTGTTCGCCATAGATATAACGCCGCGCAATTCCAGGCGCCAGCTGCTCACGCTCGACCTTACGCCAGTCGTGGACCACTGCTGAACCATTGTTTCCCATTCTTCCACCTCATGCTCGATTGACGATAACAATAGCCGGATACACCGCGAATGCAACGATCCACGACTTAGAGCATATAGAGTAGGCTGGTCATCGAAATCGGTATTCCAGTACTAAATTACACAAAATGCTTGATCCGGATCAAGAAAGCGATATAGTAGTGGGTACACATGGGAACCTTGGGGCCGAATAATGATCGATTTTCAAACTGATCCAAGCCGTTATAAACACTGGCGGCTGAGTTTTGACGGCGCGATTGCCACCTTGGCACTGGATGTCGCGGAAGATGGCGGACTACGCGACGACTATGAGTTGAAGCTAAATTCCTATGACTTGAGCGTTGATATCGAACTCTACGACGCCATCCAGCGCCTACGTTTTGAGCATCCAGAAATCAAGACCGTGGTGATGACATCGGGCAAAGACCGGGTTTTTTGCGCCGGCGCCAATATACGCATGCTCAAAGGTTCGACCCACGACCACAAAGTCAATTTCTGCAAGTTCACTAATGAAACCCGAAATTGTATTGAGGATGCGACGGATTATTCCGGCCAAACCTATATCTGTGCCGTCAATGGATCGTGTGCTGGCGGGGGTTACGAACTGGCCTTGGCCTGTGATCAGATCATTCTGATGGATGACGGCTCTTCTACTGTGTCGCTGCCGGAGGTGCCCTTGTTGGCGGTATTACCGGGCACCGGCGGCCTGACCCGCCTTTCCGACAAACGCAAGGTTCGTCGTGACCGCGCCGATTTTTTCTGCACCTTGGAAGAAGGCATTCGTGGCAAACGGGCAATCGCCTGGAATCTGGTCGACAAGATTGTCCCGCGCAGCAAGTTCGATGATCAGGTGCAGGAAGCGGCCTTGGCCGCCGCGGCGAATTCCGATCGCCCGGACAATGCTGACGGTGTCACGTTAACGCCTTTGCAGCGGAATATTTCGGGTGATGAACTAACATACGAAACGTTGAGTGTAAAAATCGATCGATCGGCACGGATCGCCGCGTTCACGATTTCCGGCCCAACAAACGCAGCCCCGGCTGATGCTGCCGGGGCCGGCGCCCAAGGTGCGGATTTTTGGCCGCTCAAGTTCGCCCGGGAACTGGACGACGCCATCCTGCATTTACGCATCAACGAAATTGAAACCGGGGTCTGGACTTTCCGCAGTGCCGGCGATCATGACACCGTTGCGCGTTACGATGCGCTGTTGGAAGCAGGCCAAGACAATTGGCTGATCCGCGAAGTCCGGCTCTACTTGAAACGGGTCATGAAACGCGTCGATATGAGTGCCCGGACGATCTTCACTTTGATCGAACCGGGCAGTTGTTTTTCAGGGACGTTGCTGGAACTGGCCTTCGCCAGCGATCGCTCCTATATGTTGGAGGGACAATTCGAGGGCGACAATCGCCCGCCGGCGACAGTGCGCCTAACGGCGATGAATTTTGGCCCCTACCCAATGGGCAATGATTTGACCCGGCTGGCTAGTCGCTTCCTGGGTGAAGCCGACGGCGTCGCGAACGCAGAAGCCGAAATCGGCAATGATATCGAAGCCACTGCGGCGGAGGAGTTAGGCCTCGTCACTTTTGCACCTGACGACATCGATTGGGAAGATGAGGTTCGCGTCGCCATAGAGGCGCGGGCGGCTTTGTCGCCGGATGCATTAACGGGGATGGAAGCGTCTTTACGCTTTGCCGGACCTGAAACCATGGAAACGAAAATATTTGGCCGTTTGACCGCATGGCAGAACTGGATTTTCCAGCGCCCGAATGCGGTCGGGGAACAAGGGGCGCTATCGCTCTATGGTTCCGGTCAACGTAGCGAATTTGATAGAAGAAGGGTGTAAGACAATGAACGTCGATTATTCTGAGAAAATTCCAAATAATGTCGATTTGGCTGACGACCGCCGCTTGAAACGGGCGCTGGAGGCCTGGCTGCCGAACTATTTGAACTGGTGGAGCGAGATGGGCCCGGCGGAACATCAAGACAAAGAAATTTACTTGCGCACTGCGATCAGCGTCGATGCCAAAGGCTGGGCCAATTTTGGCCATGTAAAAATGCCGGACTATCGCTGGGGTATTTTTCTGGCCGATCAGAATAAGGATCGCCAGGTCAATTTCGGCGATCACAAGGGCGATGCTGCTTGGCAGGAAGTCCCCGGCGAATATCGTGGTGTGCTGCGCCGTCTCATCGTCACGCAAGGTGATACGGAGCCGGCATCGGTTGAACAACAACGTCACCTCTGTGAAACGGCACCCTCGCTGTACGACATGCGCAACCTGTTCCAGGTCAACGTCGAAGAAGGTCGCCACCTCTGGGCCATGGTTTATCTGCTGCATGGTTATTTTGGTCGCGATGGCCGGGAAGAAGCCGAAGCGCTGCTGGAACGCCGCTCCGGCGATGAAGACAAGCCGCGAATTTTGGGGGCCTTCAACGAACAAACACCGGATTGGCTATCGTTCTTTATGTTCACCTATTTCACCGACCGCGACGGAAAATATCAGCTCGCCAGCTTGGCGGAAAGTGGTTTTGATCCCCTCTCCCGCACCTGCCGGTTCATGTTGACGGAAGAAGCCCATCATATGTTTGTCGGCGAAACAGGGGTCGGCCGGATTATCAAGCGGACATGTGAACTGATGAAAGAATATGGTCCCGATCAAGTCCGGGCCAATGGCGGTATCGATCTGCCGATGTTGCAGAAATACGTTAATTTCCACTTCTCGGTTTCCGTCGATTTGTTTGGCTCGGAACTGTCGACCAACGCGGCCAACTATTACACCATGGGTCTGAAAGGCCGCTACGACGAAACCAAAATCGACGACGATCACAATCTGAAAAATGACACCTATCCGGTTTTACAACTGCGGGATAACAAATTTGTACCGGTAGAGCAGTCGGCGCTAACGGCGGTGAACGAACGCCTACGGGACGACTATGCCGAAGATTGTGCCCGCGGCGTTCGGCGCTGGAACCAGATTATCAAACGTGCCGGCATTGATTTTGAAATCACCCTGCCGCACCGGGCATTCCATCGTGCCATTGGTGACTTCAGCGAAATCGATGTCGATCCGCTGGGTAATGTGCATAACCGCGCCGATTGGGAACATCAACAACACGATTGGCTGCCGAACGACGAAGACCATGCCTATGTGCGTTCGCTGATGTCGAAACCGGTGACCGAACCCGGTAAATTCGCCAACTGGATCGCCCCGCCCAATCGCGGCATCAACAATCAAGCGGCCGATTTCGAATATGTGAGGCTTTAGACGGTTTTGTTAGGCGCTAGACGCCGGGTCGATTTCTTGGACCGCCGTCTAGCGTGACTGCGTGATAAAGCATTTCGTTCGCGGATTTTACCGCTTCCGCATCTTTATCTTTACTACAGCTAATTACCCGTAGGCCTGCTTTGTAGTACTGCCTTGATCGCGACGCCCAATCATTTTCACCGGGTTCGTTTATGTAAACAATGATCATGGCGCATTTTTGTGCCTGATTGGCACCATACAAACGAAATGCAATGCCGTTTTTGACAATTTGTCTTTCTATTTTTTCGAATACCAAGGGATTTTTCTGACCTTTGGTCAGCCAGTGTTCGAGGTGGTCTGTGCTGCTGGGTTCTGAATAACCGCCAAGGCCATGGTAATAAGAATAGTAAATATTTCCCAATCGTGTGCGCACTTTTTCTTGGCGTCTACTAGACAGCTCGTTGACCTGCCAAAGATGGATGTCACCGGGTGTAAGTTTAACCAAAATCCGGCTTTCAAGTTGAGAAATATCCCGCCAATTTTTTGCACCCAAATTCCGCCCAGAGACATCGAAGGAGCTCTTGCCGTCACTCGTCTGGCAGGCAGCGGTAAAAAACGCAAGGCACATAATCAGGATGGAGCGCAATAAATTCATCAAAAAGACTCACAAAATTCAGCATTAAGGAAAAATCAATCATAGATAGATTTTATTTCAAATCAAGACCCCTTCCAAGTAAGCGGGCACGTTGCCATAATGTTTTACTTACCATCCAAATATGATAGTGCAGAATGACGAGTTTTGAACTTATTTCACTAACGCCCACCGACACTCCCGACGCTGCCTGGATAGCGGTCATCGACTTTTGGTTTGGCGCCCCGGGCTCACATGAACGCGGCGAGCGGCGAGAAGTTTGGTGGGGCAAAGACGAGGAGATTGATGGCGCCGAATTCGACGCCCAAATTCGCGACCGCTTCCTATCCACGCACGAAGCGGCGCTTGCAGGTGATCTAGATCATTGGCTGGAAACGCCGGCTGGCGCTTTGGCTCTGGTGATCACTTTGGATCAGTTTCCCCGCAACATGTTCCGTAAATCCGCCCGCGCCTTCGCAGCCGATGGCAAATCGTTGTTGGTTGCAAAAGAAGCCATGGCTCGCGGTTACGCAGATAAGATGAGTATCACGGCCCAACAGTTTCTCTATATACCTTTCGAGCATGCGGAGGACTTAGCGGAGCAGCAACGTTCGGTCGACCTTTATACCGCTATCGGAATGGAAGATGGCAACGGTTTTGCCCAGCATCACTATGACATTGTTAAAATGTTTGGCCGGTTTCCCCATCGAAATGAGGTGTTAGGTCGACAATCGACGTCTGAAGAAATCGAATATATCAAAGACCCGGCAAATCGCTTTGGTCAATAATCACTGCCGTGTCATTCCGGATAGGCCAAAATTTACTTTGCTGTTGTCAGGGTCCATTCAACAACCTGGCGCATCACTTTGCCGAGCGCTCTGTCGAAGGCATAGATGATATCTTGCATCGCCGCGCCTTCCGATAGGACTTTGCTTTCAAAGTTCTGCGAGGCGATAATTTTACGGCGCGGCTGCTTGATAATCTTGCCGTTCAATCGTACTCGGACCGTTGGCACGTTTTTGCCGGGGTCGAACTCGGCCTGAAATTCGCGCAGCTCGGTTTTGAGATTGAAATCGGACCGCAGACCCAAAGTTTGACGACCGACGGATATAATCTTGCCGGTATTCTCAAAACTCTCGACCATCAAGGTTTGCACCATCTCCGGCGCCCGCTCGGTCCACCGCACGCCTTTGAAATAGTTGAGACGGGTCGGATCGTCGCGTAACGCGATACGTGCGATATTCAAACCACCCGACGCAATCGGTTCTTCCACCACCAGCTGCCAATTAACCACCGGCATCTCGGGGCTAAAGGTGCTTTTGGGTGTTAAGGTATAAAGATCGGAGGGTGCGCCTGCGACCCCACCCAATAAACCATCGCTACAGCCACTCGCGACTACGGCAATGGTGCCAGCGCTGGCCGCCAATAAGGTCCGACGTCGTAACATATCCCTACCTCTTCCCTACTCGGCTTCGCGGCCGCCGCGTTGATCGCCAAAGAGAATTCGCGATGGATCGGCTTCCAAGGTTTCGATCATCCGGTTCGCGGTGACAATCAGTTCACGCGCTTCCTCAACAAACCGGGTGAAATTTACCAGGCCTTGGGAAGCAAAAACATCCAAGGCATCTTCGTTCTTCGTTACCACGCCATCCAAAGTTTTGACGATATGATCGATCCGCTTGATGGTGGTGCGGGTATCGCGAACCAAAAGTTCGATGTCGGTTTTGATCAGATTTTCGGTAGTGATGATGGCGTCTCTCGCCGTCGACAACGTCAAGCTCGTTTCATTGGCAACCGCTCCAAATTGGACGGTTGCATCTTCAATGCCTTTCCGCGTCACCGCCATCGTTTGCCGCGCGTCGTCAAGAGCCGTTTGAGCGGAGGCCATAGTTATTTTGGCGTCATCGGCAACGGAATTCCAGTTCGCCAATAAACCATCCAAACCGGCCGCGGCTTTTTGAAGCTTGCTAGAAGTTTCGTTTAAATTGTCGATGAGTTCGCCGAACTTCGGCGCGACATCGGCGGTTTCACGGGTAATTGTTTCAGTATTTGTAATGATGCGGGCGAAGGATTGACGATTTTTCTCATCCACCAGCTCACGCAAATCATCGACCAAAAGGATCACCCGGTTCAATAGTTCTGGTGCGTCTGCGGCCAGGCGTTGAATAGTCGAGCGGCGTGACGGAATGGCCGGCCGTGCGCCGTCTGACGCTGCCACAATGGGTGCGGCACCCGGCCCGCCACCGGTCAATTCGATATAGGCAACACCGGTAATACCCTGTAGCGACAAACTGGCTTCGGTCCCTTGGCGAACCGGTGTTTCCACCGCAACCTCAATTGCCACTTTGACCCGGCGCGGATCATTCGGATCAAGTAATATCGATGTCACCGTCCCAACTGGAATGCCATTATAGCGTACGTCGCCACCAACCGATAAACCGGCGACCCCGTCGTCAAAAAATACGTCATAGTATGCGAGTTCGCGGTCGACCTCGACTTTTGCCAGCCAAATTACAAAGACAAACCCAGCAGCAACCATCGCCAGAACAAATAGACCGATTACAAAATGGCTGGCTTTGGTTTCCATACCGCCTACTCCCCCCTCACTTTTTCGCCGCTGACGTCGCCGTCGCGGCTCTCGCCCTGGGCCCGTGAAAATACTCTTGAATCCAGGGATGCGGATGCTGCAACAATGCATCAATCGTATCGGTAACTAATACACGGTTTTCCGCCAAAACCGCAATGCGATCGCAAATCGCAAATAAACTATCCAAGTCATGCGTGACCATAAAGACAGTTAATCCCAGGCTTTTCTGCAACTGCTTGATCAAACTATCAAAATTTGCCGCACCGATTGGATCAAGGCCGGCAGTTGGTTCGTCTAGGAAGATAAGTTCCGGATCCATCGCTAAGGCCCGTGCCAGGCCCGCCCTTTTTCGCATCCCACCCGATAGCTCAGAAGGATATTTAGATCCAGCTTCCTGCGGCAAACCGGTCATCGCAACTTTTATGGCGGCAATTTCATCCATTAAGATTTTTGGCATTTTCAGATGTTCGCGCAGTGGCGCTTCGATATTTTGCGCCACCGTTAACGCACTGAACAAAGCGCCATCCTGGAATAGCACCCCCCAACGCCGCTCCAAATCCCGGCGCTCACCGACTGGCAGTCGTCCCAAATGTTCGCCAAATACCTCAATGTCGCCACTGGTCGGGCGGTGCAATCCGATGATTGAACGAAGCAAAACCGATTTCCCGGTACCGGAACCCCCAACGACCCCTAAAATCTCTCCCCGGCGAACCGATAGATCGAGTTGGTCATGAACAACAAGCTCATCGAATTTGTTGACCAGCCCTTTGATCCTGATGATTTCATTTGGCTCAGCTGTCATGCCGGTCACACATAGTTTGATACTTCGATGAGGTTATTGTCCGGATCCCGAAAGTATACCGAATTCATTTTCCCTATGGCGCCGGTCCGTGGCACTGGACCGACTTCAATTTCCACATTCTCGGATTTCAAATGTTCGACAAGTTTGGTCATCGGCAGTTCCGTGATAATACAGAAATCTGCCGCACCGACAGTCGGTACATGACTGCGCGGACTGAATTCTTTACCTTTTTCATGCACGTTGATTTTCTGCTGCCCAAAATGAAGTGAAGTCGGGCGGTGCTTTTCATGTTTAACCGTCATGCCAAGAACGCGATTGTAAAATTCGCACGTGGCGGACAGGTCGCTGACAGTGATGACAAAATGATCCAAACGGGTGATTTCCATTGCCTATTACACTCCAACAATCGCGAACAGGATGGAGAACGCAGCATCCGCCACAATGATCAGAAAGATCGATGAAACCACCGAGCGCGTTGTTCGGGCACCAACACTGGCGGCATTGCGGCTTACCCGCAGCCCTTCGAAACAGCCGACATAGGCGATCAAAAAAGCAAAGAACGGCGATTTAACAATACCAACGCCGAAGGTCCAGAAGTTTGACGCGTTGTTTAATTGTTCCAGAAACAGGCCGGGCGAAATGCCCAAAGCGACCCAACTCATCATGAAACCACCGAGCAGACCCATCATATCGGCAATAAACGCCAAAATCGGCAACATGATTACCAAAGCCAGAATACGCGGCAGGACCAGCACCTCCATCGGATCGAGGCCGAGCGAGCGCATGGCATCGACCTCTTCATTCACCACCATGGAACCGATTTCGGCGGTAAAGGCACTACCGGATCGGCCCGCCACGACAATCGCCGTAAGCAGAATACCAATTTCACGCAATACCGAAATAGCGATTAGGTCGACAACAAATATCTCAGCGCCAAATTTCTGCAATTGGGCCGCCCCTTGATAGGCCAGGACGACGCCGATCAGGAACGATATTAAGGCTACGATAGGTACTGCGTTTAACCCCACCCGCTCCATATGATGAAATAGCGGGGTCCAGCGCACCCGCCATGGCTTGATCATGGAATTGCCGATCGACATAACGGTGAGACCAAGAAAGTCCAACATCAGGCGGGCTTCGTAACTCATTTCCGTGACCCGGCGACCTAGATTGGCGATCATTCTGATGACCGCGATACGGCGCACCGGTTCGATCTCGCAAGGTCGATCATTTTCCGCAACTTGATCAAGCATTGCCCGATGTTCAGCTACAAGATTGATGATGCCAATATTAACACCCGCTTCTTCAGCATCACGTAGAGTACGATGAATAAGCCAAGCACCGGCCGTATCCAAACGGCTCAATTCATTGGCATCAATGGTGACTGATTTTGTAGACAAAAGCTTGAGACCGCGTAATTCTGCGTCCAAGTTTACTGAATGGCGGACATCCCAGGTGCCGCCAGGCGTCAGCACCAAGCCTTCCGGTTCACTACGATGCTTCAACCAACCGGACATAACTAAACAATAAATCCTAATCCGCTCGCAAAATCATAGCGTCAGATTTACATTAATGATCCAGTCTGGCAAGCACACTGATCGGCCCTTGTCAGCGCTTTTTTGATCATATCTGATGACCCAAATCTGAATTTTATAGGACATTATTATGCCAAAACTTGCCGCCAATTTAACCATGATGTTCAACGAATTCCCATTTCCTGAACGAATGGACAGCGCCGCACGCGCCGGCTTCAGGGGCGTTGAATATCTGTTTCCTTACGACTATACGAAAGCAGATCTGGCAGAATGGAATCAGCAGGCCGGTGTCGAACAGGTGCTGATCAACTGCCCAGCCGGGGATTGGGCGAAGGGTGAACGCGGGATCGCCTGCCTACCGGGTCGAGAGCAGGAATTCAGAGATGGCATAGGTACCGCCATAGATTATGCCAAGGCGCTGGCCTGCCCACGCATTCACCTGGTTGCCGGCCTGGCGCCCGAAAACGGTCCTGAACGGTCGAACTGCGAGGATATCTATCGCGATAATATTGCTTTTGCGGCCGACGAATTGGCCAAGCACGGACTAACCGGATTGCTGGAGACTCTGAATAATCGGGACGTCCCCGGTTTTTTACTCAGCCAAACCGGTCAGGTATTGGAAATCTTGGCTGAACTCGATCGAACTAATCTAAAGCTACAGTTCGATGCTTATCATGTGCAAATTATGGAAGGGGACCTGTGCCGCCGCTTCAGCGCTTGTCTGGATAATATTGGCCATGTTCAAATCGCCAATCCACCCCATCGCCATGAACCGGGTAATGGCGAACTCGATTACGGCTATGTGCTGAAATTTTTCGACGAATGCGGTTATGAAGGCTGGGTTTCGTGCGAATACAATCCGGCCGGTAAAACCCTGGCCGGACTAAAATGGGGCAAGGCCTATGGCCTCACCCCATCTTAAGTTCAGATATTTTTGTCTTAGTCGAGCAATTGCGCCGGCAACCAAAGCGCAACTTTCGGATAATACACCACAACCGTAAGTCCAATAAGCTGCAGCCCAACAAAGGGGATAATCCCCTTGTAAATATCCTGCATCTTTACCGACGGCGGCGACACACCCTTCATATAGAAGAGTGCGAAACCGAACGGTGGGGTTAAGAACGAGGTCTGCAAATTTATCGCCGCCAAGATCGCAAACCAGTATACCGCTTGAATTTCCATGATCTCCCGGACTAGGCCCGTGGTGCCCAGATGTTCGGCGAAATCCGGTGCGATGCTACGAATGACGGGTGCAAAAACCGGCAGGATGATAAGGGTGATTTCGATCCAATCGAAGAAGAATCCCATGATGAAAATTACGCCCATCAGCAGGAACAACAATCCCCAGGAGCCCAATCCCAGCCAAGCAATAAATTCCAAAATCAAATCTTCGCCATAGAGCGCCCGGAAGATATAAGAGAAAGTCGTCGCAGCGGCGAAAATCAGGAAGATCATCGATACTGTCAGGGTCGTCCGGTTGACCACATCCGTCAGCACTTCTTTGGTCAATGTACCATTGAAATAGGCCAGGACCAGCGAGCCAAAGGCGCCAACGCCGGCCGCTTCCGTCGGCGTTGCCCAACCGGCGAAAATCGAGCCCAACACCATGATGATCAGGAAAATTGGCGGGATGAACCCCTTTACGACCGCACCAAAATAGGAATCTCCTTCTTTCCGTCCGATAACCATCGAGAACAGAAATATTCCAAGGAACGCGATCAAGCCAAAATTCAGCGTTTCAGCCAAGGGGGTATAACTCAGACCGACCGCCACAACAATCATGCCGCCGACGCCGCCAAGATAAGTGCGCATCAGGCCTTTATTGGTTTCTTCCAGAATTATTGCATCATCCGGCAATGGCGGTGCCCAGTCGCGTTTTATCGTACTGATTATCAAGATATAAACGAGATAGAGCAGCGACAACACCAAGCCCGGAAATATCGCGCCGACAAACAGATTTCCGACCGATACCGCCAGCAGGTTCGCCATCAACACCAGCATGATCGAAGGTGGGATCAAAATGCCCAAAGTGGCGCTGGCCGCCAGGGTCCCGGTCGCCAGCGGAGTATTGTAACCACGCTGCAACATTGTCGGCAATGCCAACAATGTCATCATCACCACGGAGGCGCCAATAATGCCGGTGGTGGCCGCCATGATCGTGCCCATCACGGTAACCGCCATCGCCAAACCGCCTGGCACCCGCTTCAGCATGATTTGCAAAATGTGCAGCAAATCCGCCGCCACGCGGGAGCGTTCCAGCATTGTCCCCATAAATATGAAACAGGGTATCGCCACCAGGATCGGGTTTTGAACCGCACCGCTGGAGCCGTCGCCACCCCAAATTCTGGGCAAAATGATGAAGAACTCTTGAAAGTTCATAATATCAAGGGCGACGCCCAACAAACCAAAAATCAGCGCGGTGCCGCCGATCGCGATCGCAACCGGCAGGCCAGTGAATATCATTAGCCCGAGGGCGACAAACATATAACCGCCAACAAACTCGGATATATGATCAATAAATGCTTCGCCCATCGGCTTAAGTATCCTTCACTTCATCGTAGGTGTGGGGATCAGTTTGACCGTCTTCATCAACGTTAATGATCGCGGCTTCATCCTCATCAGGAAAGACCATCAATTGGCTATCAGCGATTTCCCGCTGCGCTTCATCACCAAAAACATAGGCGACCAATCGAAAGGCTGTCGACAAATACGCCAGCAGTAAAAGAGTAAAACCGATAAGCGTCGACGTTTTTACAATATAACGCATGGGAATGCCGGTCAGTGATTCTGAGCCTTCGTTTTGTGAAATCGAAATACTCACGAAGATCCAGGCGTAGTAGACGACGACCATGGTGAAGGGAATGGCCAAAATAGTCAGTCCGCAAAGCTCCAGCTTCGCTTGCGTCATTTTTGATAACTTGTCGCGAAAGATATCGACCCGGACGTGCGAATTCATTAAATAGCCGACGCCAAATGACAACAACAACAGCACCCCATGTAAGTGCCATTCCATGTCCTGCAATTTGATCGGCTCAATGATGTAATAGAAGGAAAGTTCTGACATACCGATCCGCAAAAAATCGATCTTGCGGGTGATGACGTCAAACATGATCACTGCGATCAACGGCAGGACGAGCCAGCCCGCAGCCATCCCAATTCTTCTCGGCAACATGTCAAAAACATGTGCCGTCTTCAGTAGCTTATCCATCGAAGCCAACCCTATTGAAAAAGAGAAGCGTGTTGCCGGATCATGTCTACTCTTATTACGCGTCTAGAGGCAACAAACGATTGCCGCAGATAACGACTGGATTGCCCAACCATTATCTGCGGCACAGTAACAAAATGACCGGCTGCCAGAGGCAACCGGTCAAAAGTATAGGCCTAATTTAAGTAGCCCATGTCTTTCCAGATTTTGTAGTTTGCACGGAAAGCTACAATCGAGGCCCAGATTTTCTTTGAATCTGCATTGGTCTTGATTTCTTCCGCGATAACTTCGTCCCAACCGGTGCTGAGTTGATTGATAACGCTATCGTCCCAGCGCACATTTTTGACGCCGTCTTTGACGTTCGCCTGCATGGCTTTAAATTGCAAAGCTTCACCTTCGGCAACCATTTCAGCGATGTTCGCTTGGCAAGCAGTCCGCAGCATAACTTGATGCGTTTTCTCCAGCTTATCGAATTTAGCTTTGTTGGCGACAACTTCACTGGCCGTCGATTGTTGGTGCCAGCCAGGGAAATAGTTGAACTTGGCTATTTGGTAGAAGCCAAAAGAGCGATCGATAGCGGGCATCGAAAATTCGGTGGCATCAATGGTACCCAGTTCCAAAGCCGGATAAATATCGCCACCAGCCAATTGCTGGGTCGAGACACCGAACTTCTGCATCACTTTGGCGCCAAGGCCGAAGAAACGCATTTTGAGGCCCTTCAGTTCATCCAGGCTTTTAATTTCTGTACGGAACCAACCGGAAGTTTCCGGTGGGATCATGCCGCAAAGGATGTATTGGATGCCGTCACGAGCATACAATTCTTCGCCCATCTGAACGCCGCCGCCATACATCAACCAGGCGAGGAATTCAGGCGCCGCCGGACCAAACGGCCAGGTGGAGAAGAAGTTGTAAGCAGAGTTCTTACCCTGGTTCGCACCAGGGGTGCCGTAAGCCGCATCAATGGCACCTTGGCTAATCGGATCGAAATAAGCATAACCGCCGACCAATGCGCCCGGCTCAAACACTTTGATACTGAAATCGCCGCCGGACATATCACTAACCCATTTAGATACCCGATGCGGGGGTTGGCCGATCACCGCGATATTTTGACCAAAGGCCGCATGCATTTTCCACCGAACTTTTTTGGCGTCGGCGTCTTGCGTCGCCCCCATCATGGCAACGCCGGCAACAATGCCGGTCAACGCAACCTTGCTAATTAGTTTTGACCACATTCCATAATCCTCCCTGTTGACCAAAACGGACAAATCGTTTTTGCAAATAGCTGCATAGAACTCACAACCAAAAGATTTGACTTATCCACCTCCAAATTGGCCGCCCTTGTTTACCTGGCAACCGAAGGGATAACTAACCATCTTATGTTGAGGATGACAATAGAAATTGACACAAATTGATAGCTACGAAGCGAATAGCCTCACTTCGCGACACAAAGTATCGGGCAAATAATTACCAGTGAAACTAGGCCGCTTCGATGCCTATGCCGGAATATTGCCGCAGCTTCGTCAGTAAATAAGCCAGGTCGTCCTCGGTTACGTCTTCTTCATGCGAGGTGAGAATACGCTCAATGACAGACTCGACAAAACGATTCCGGTCGCCAGCGCGACCGTCATGCTCGGTTTCATCGACCACGTTTACGGCGGTACGGATCAGTGGATACATATCCATCGGCAATCGCGATTTTTCGACGATCGCGCGTAAGCCGTGGGGACCGGTGTCATGGACCAGTTGAAACGCATTCGTTCGAGGAATATCGCACAGTATCGCCAATGACGTTTCGAAAAAATCAATATCGCCCAGGCAGATTGCGCGGAGCATGATCGACGGGGTCAGACGATCGTTTTTCCTGAGCTGCGTTACCAGTTCCAACACATCCATAGCATTGCTGTCTTTATCCAGCAGTCCCATGGTCGCTTTCTCCCGGACTTCCAATACCAAGTCGGATGCGGTCGCCGGTTCCAACTCATGGCGTGAAACCAGAGCACCGCGTAAATTATCCGACACCAACGTCACCAGTCGTTCGGCGACGGCGACCGGTAAACTGCTGCGGTCAATGATCACCTTGTTGACGGTTTCACTTTCACCGTGTTCATCAAGCACTTGTTGGAAGGTGCCTTCAGAAATCTGGGCGCCTTTGTTGCTGACCAAGGTCAGAACTATACCTTCGTCGTGACTATCAACTAGTGCCTGCGCCACGCCTTCGCTCACCGCTTGTCGTTTCGCAATTGCCAGCAAATGTTCAGGTGGCTGACTGCGGACGATTTGCATCAAGTCTTCATCCGTCAGCACCGAAGAAAATTCGAGTATCGGGGTTGCCACTTCAGCCACATCTTGCGCCAGCCCAGCAGCCACGTCGTGCGGCACCAGCTCATTTTTCTTAAGACTTTCCGACAACGCCTGACGCACATTCACTTCGGCATCACGCACCATTAAGCGGAATATCTCTTCCGCAATTTGACGCTCTTTATCGCTGAGTGAATGGTCGAGACTGTCTGCAATCTGTCGCGCCGTCTCGGCACGCGTATCGGCAGACGAATCCGCCATTAGTTGTTGTACTATATCCGAACTGAGCTTCACTGCTTGTCCACCTTAGGCTGTAGAACGACTAAACACGATGACCACGCGCATCTTTCGACATAATAGAACCGAAAGTACAAACAACGGGTTAATTTAGTCGAGCCAGAACATAATAAACTAACAAGCGGCCACGAAATCGAAATTTGTCGGTCGCCATCTTCTTCACTGGGGTATCACGCAGAAATGAAATTTGCACACTCGGATTTATGTACTAAATAAGGCAGTTTGGTGCTTTATCAGATGATTATTAGTATTGCTTTCCGGGATCAAAAATCAAATGAGGCTTTTCATACGCCAGCACTATATCAGATTTTGTATATGCATCGCCTTCAGTTTGGCTATGCCGGCAATTGCTGCCAATGCCGAATCGATAACACCCCTGGCTCCGGCGGCGGCCCATGCCCGCGCGCTGGATCAGACCCTCTTGATCATCGATGTTCGACAACCTGGAGAGTGGGCGGAAACCGGCATGCCCGCAAACGCCGCCGGCGCAACCCTTCAACCCGGTGGTGATAATCAAGAATTTCTGGCGCAGATTCAGACTATAACCCGTGGCAACAAGAACGCCCCTATCGGGCTTATCTGTGCCCGCGGTGTACGCTCCGACCGGGCAGCGCAGATGCTAGCGGCGGCGGGTTACACGAGCATATTCGATATTCAAGGCGGGATGCTTGGCAATAGCCGACAAAGCGGTTGGCTGGACCAAAATTTGCCGACAAAGTGATGCGTAAATTTCCAACTTAGGAAGTTAGGTTCATACGGCCTGCGACAGCGTATGAGCGACAACTTTATTTCGACCGCCTGTCTTGGCCTCATAAAGTTTATCATCGGCGTCCGAAATCATCTGCGACAGTGACGCTGCGGTATCGACGCAGAGGCCAATGCTGATTGTCGCGTTGATTTTTTGCGACGCAAACTCAAAATTAGTATTCTCGATAGCGAGACGCAGCGTGTTGAGCGCTTGTTCTGCCTTCACGGCGTCCAAACCCGGCATGATCAAGCAAAATTCTTCACCTCCCATGCGTGCCAGAATTTCAGCGCTCGAAAATTGTGCTTTTAACCTATGTGATACCTGAACCAGCACTTCGTCACCTGCATCATGGCCAAAATTGTCGTTGATTTTTTTGAAATGATCGATGTCGATCATAGCCAGAGCGAGAGGACTTTTGTTGCGTATCGCGGTATCGAACATTTTGCCCCCACGGTCAAAAAAATACCGACGATTGTACAAACCGGTCAAAAAATCAGTTGTCGCGGCCGTGCGTAACTCATCGATATACTCAACAACCTGCAATCCCTGGAATATTCGGCAGGAAACCTCCTCAGGCAATATCGGCTTGTGGACATAATCATTGGCGCCGTATTTTATGAAACGCGCTGGAACAGTGCCATCAACGTCATTCGACATGCCGATTATGACGAGCTCCTCGCGCGGAAAATTGCGGCGAATATTTTTTGTCAGTTCGAATCCATCCATACCGATTAGATTGTAGTCTGTCAGGACAAGTTTGATATTCGGATTCAATGACAACAGCTTCATCGCCTCTTCACCGTCTGCTGCTTCAAGGACTTGAAATTTGTTACGCTGCATATGGAACATCAGTGCCTCGCGATCACTCGCGATACTATCCACCACCAGCGCCCAAGTCCGCATGTTCCGGTCGATCCGCCCCACCAATTCAACAACATAGTCTATGCTCGCAGGAGTATCTTTGACGACATAATCGATAATGTTTTTGGAGATAAACTCCTGTCGTTTTTCGGGACTAAACTGTCCGGTGAATACAATGATGGGAATATTCCGGGCACGAACGAAATCAACAATCTCTCCGTCTGGGGCATCCGGCAAATTGAGATCTAACAGCGCCAAAAAGAAATCTTTGTCATTTTCGATTATCTTGACGGCGTCTTCATAGGAATATGCAGAAACGACTTCAAAATCCAACGCCTGTTTGATATTGCTTTGCAATACACGGTTAAAAAACCGGCTATCTTCGACAAGAAGAATTCTTTGCTTGGACATATTCACTCAATTTCGACTGGCAATTTTTACCGTTAAGACTAATTTTGTCGGCTGACATGCACGTATTCGCGATATCGTTCCGACTATTTCTAGACAATATTGCTTAAATCTCTCTTAAGAATTGGCTAATCTTGCTAGACGTAAATTCATCAACAAAACGAGGACGACTTTGCATCATGGGGAGCGACAGAAAATCAGAAACCCGGCGGATCTGGCTCGAGGCACTTGAAAATTGGCAAGCGCCATTGCCTACCGATCGGAGTGGGAAATTCTTAGCCCCGGGATTTGATGATGCGGATCGCGGCCGTTTGCGCGAGATGCACGATGCCAAAATCAAAGCGGTGGCACCCTTTCTTTATGAGAACAGTAAATTTTATCGCCAACGTTTCGAAGGCTTAGGCCTGCTTCCAAGTGATATTCAGAATGTCGACGATCTGGTGAAATGGCCGGTCGTCGACAAATCCGAAATGATGGAAAACGTGCTCCAACATCCGCCCTTCGGAACCTACACGACTGTCGACGACGAAGTTTGGGGCCGCAACGGCTGGATGTTATTCAGCTCATCCGGCACCACGGGCACGCCGCGACCTTTTCGTTACACGCAAAACGATCGGGCCATTTGGGCCTGGGGGAATGCCCGGGCGCTCTCCGCAATGAGCATAGGTGACAATGACAGCGCCTTGATCTGCTCAGGTTATGGTCCGCACGTTTTCGCCTGGACGGCGCAAATGGGATTGGCTGCCCTGGGGGTTCCCGTCATTCCCGGCGGCGGCATGGATTCCGCCATGCGCGCCAATATTATTGAACGTTTCAATCCTACGGTGCTGATCTGCACCCCCTCATATGCCTTGCATCTGGGACGGGTCATTCAGGAATTGGGAAAAGATCCCAGAACCAGCAGCATCCGTTTAATATTTGTCGGCGGCGAACCGGCGATGGGAATTCCCAATACACGGCAACGGATTGAGGAGGTGTGGGGGGCCAAACTCACGGAATTTTATGGCTGCACGGAAGCCGCGCCATCTGCGGGTGGTTATTCCTGCAAAGCGGTGTTGGAAAGCAAAGAAAGTTTCACCCACTTTATGGAAGACCTACAATATTGGGAGCTTGTTTCACCCGAAGATCACCAGCGTCTGCCGATTGGTGCCCGTGGTTTAACCGTCTGCACCAATCTATGTTCCGAAGCCTCACCGCAACTGCGTTTTTTGGTCGGCGACTACACGGTTCTTGACGATGGCCAATGTGCCTGCGGACGCTATCATATGCGCGCAATTGGCGGCATGTCAGGCCGTGTCGACGACTTGATTAATCTTCGCGGAATAAAAATGTATCCGGTGCAATTAGAGCAGGCCGTTCGCGAAATTGACGGCATTGGCGATGAGTATGAAGTTCACTTGGATAACGATAGCGCCGGCATGGGTGTCATGACCGTCCGCGTCGAACACGCAGAGTACGGCCCCTCATCGACCATAGCGGACAAAGTTGCCGGTGAAATCAAGAACCGTTGCGAAATTAAAGCGACGGTAGAGGTTGTTTCCATCGGGACCTTGGCAAAAACCGAATTCAAGGCGAAAAGAATCTTCGACCATCGTTGATATTCGCTAACTGGAGCCAAAAGCTCAGATTTAGCTAACAAAATTGATAAAGCCTTAATACTTTTTCATTACAATAAAATCGGATATGATGTTTATGTGAATGGAAAGCCAAGATCGCTGAAAATCACTATGGAAACCATGGAAGCTACCGAAAACAGGCAGTCGGCCCGGCATCGTACTCTTAAAAGAGCGAGAATCGTTTTCAACGACGGTTCCAGTTCTTTTGAGTGCATTGTACGAGATATTTCCGATACCGGCGCCAAAGTTCGAACCAATGGCTGGTTTAGCTGCCCGGATGAAGTGGGCTTGCAAATCCCAGAAAGTATTGACGATCATGGCATCCCGCGCGATTGCAGGATTGTTTGGCGACAAGGTGACACGATGGGTGTCGCCTTTGATGCTGCCTAAATAGCTGAATTCTCTCCTCTTCAATCACCCTTCGAAATTACCTTGCTCCATCTCAAAATTGGAGTATGTATAGCGCCGTTCGCGTTCATTCGACGCGTCGTCATCATTGGTAATATAGAGATTCAAGAGGTCAGGTCTCGTGGCAAAACATCAGTACGTCTACACCATGCAAGATGTCCGCAAGGTATATCCGGGCGGACGCGAAGTTCTAAAAGGCGTTTCCCTGTCATTTCTGCCAGGAGCGAAAATCGGCGTCATCGGGCCCAATGGTGCTGGTAAATCGACGTTACTGAAAATTATGGCCGGGGTGGAAAAAGAATTCATCGGGGAAGCCTGGTCGGCCGATGGTATTAAGGTTGGCTATTTGGCCCAGGAACCGGAACTTGACGAGGCCAAAGACGTCCTGGGCAACGTTATGGACGGGGTGCGGGAAACCAAAGACTTGCTTGACAAATTCGAAACTGTCAGCGCCCGCTTCGCCGAAGAACTGACAGACGACGAAATGAATGATCTGATCGCTGAACAAGGCGAACTTCAGGAACAGATCGAAGCCGCCGATGCCTGGGATTTGGACCGCACTATCGATATCGCCATGGATGCCCTGCGCCTGCCAGCGGGAGAGGCCGATGTTTCGAAGCTATCCGGTGGCGAGCGGCGCCGGGTCGCGCTCTGCAAATTGTTACTGCAGAAACCGGACATGTTGTTATTGGACGAGCCGACCAACCATCTGGACGCGGAATCGGTTAGTTGGCTGGAACGCTTTTTGGAAGAATATCCAGGCACCGTCGTGGCCATTACCCACGATCGCTATTTCCTCGATAACGTCGCCGGCTGGATTCTCGAACTCGACCGGGGCGCCTATTACCCCTATCAAGGTAATTACACCGGCTGGCTGGAACAAAAACAAAAACGCCTGCATCAGGAAGGCAAAGAAGAAGACGCACGCCAACGTGCTTTAGCCGAAGAGCTTGAGTGGGTGCGCAAATCGCCCCGCGCTCGACAAGCAAAAAGTAAAGCCAGAATAAGGGCTTACGAGGAATTATTACAGAAAGAAAGCGAACGTTGGCAACAAGCGCAGATCGTCATTCCAGCCGGGCCGAGGCTTGGCAACAATGTCATCGAGGCCCAGAATCTGAGCAAAGGTTTTGGCGATCAGCTGTTGATCGACGGGATGAATTTCAACCTTCCGGCCGGCGGCATCGTCGGTATCATCGGCCCCAATGGAGCCGGTAAAACCACCCTTTTCCGCATGCTGGTCGATCAGGAAAAACCGGATAGCGGTGAATTGAAACTGGGCGAGACCGTCAAGCTTGGCTACGTCGATCAAAGCCGGGACACGCTTCAAGGCGGCAACTCTGTTTGGCAGGAAATTTCCGAAGGCGCCGATGAACTGGAACTCGGTAAACGCAAGGTCAATAGCCGGGCCTATTGCTCCTGGTTTGGCTTCAAAGGCAGCGATCAGCAAAAGAAAGTTGGGCAGTTATCCGGCGGTGAACGCAACCGGGTGCATCTGGCGAAAATGGTCAAATCCGGCGCGAATGTGATGATGCTGGATGAGCCGACCAACGATTTGGATGTCGACACCTTGCGCGAGCTTGAAGAGGCGATGCTGGATTTCGCCGGCTGCGTCATTGTGATTTCGCACGATCGCTGGTTCCTCGACCGCATCGCCACCCATATCCTGGCCTTCGAAGGCGATAGTCACGTGGAATGGTTCGAAGGCAATTACGAAGCCTACGAAGAAGATAAAAAACGCCGCCTCGGCGTCGCCGCGGACCAACCGCACCGGATCAAATACAAACCGCTGCATCGTTGATGCCGTGTGGGGTGTTAGCCGGAAATTAAAGGCGTCCAAGTTTCCCCGAAAGGCGGCGTTCTACATTGTCAATTTTCCGGCAGGCCGGCCTTGCGTAAACCGCTAGTAAAATGCTCCCAGTCGGCGGGAAACTTATAGGGCAGGATTCGGCTTTTTTGTTCTATGGAATAATCCGGGTTTATTTCCAACGCCTGCGCCCATAATTCGCGAGCCTCGCTTTCCCGTCCCAAATGGCCAAAACACGAAGCCAGCAAAACCCGCGAAATATCAGTTGTGGGGTTTCGGGTGATGCGCCGCTGTAAGCTTTCCGCTGCCTGTTTGTAATCGCCGGCAACAAACTGCGCATGGCCAAGAAAGTGCAGCCACATCTCGGGATATTGCGGATCGAGCCGCATGGCTAAGCGAATGTTTTCAATCGCTTTGGCAGGCTCGCCAGCGTAGCTCAGGACATAGCCGTTGATAACAAATGCTTCGGCATAATTAGGCCCGAGCTCAATAGCGCGTTGCGACGCTGAGATGGCTTCATCCAGATTATGGCGCCAGAGCTGCGATAGCGCCAGGGCCCAGCGTCCTTGAGGGTCCAAAGGATCGATTGCTACCGCCCGTTGGGCAATTTCAAAACCCCGCTCCAACGTTTCCTCGGGCGCTCCGCTCCAGCCATTGACATAAATCGTGTTCAGCACAACTGCCAGGCCGAAATGCGGCGTTATATAGTCCGGGTCGAGAGCGATGGCTTGCTCAAACAATCCCTGAGCTTCCGATGTGCCTGCATGGTCATGATGAAACATCAAGCTCATGCCTCTGAGCACAAGATCATAGGCCGCAATATTGTTGGTCGCCGGTTTGCCGAGGCGCGAGCTTTCATCCAAATCCAAGGTGATTTTCAAGGCGTCCACAACTTCGCGGGTAATTTCGTCCTGAATGGCAAAAATATCGTCCAAATCGCGGTCCTAACGCTCTGCCCATAGATGGCCGGCGTTGGCACCTTCAATCAACTGGACGGTAATACGCAAACGATTGCCGGCGCGACGCACGCTTCCCTCCAGGATGTAGGTGACACCCAATTCCTCGGCAGCGTCGCGGACATCGACGGCCTTGCCTTTGTAAGTAAAGGTCGAATTTCGGGCGATCACGAACAGGGCCGAAATCTTCGACAGATCGGTGATGATATCCTCGGTCATTCCGTCGGAGAAATACTCTTGTTCGGGATCGCCGGACATGTTGTCGAAGGGAAGCACGGCGATGGACGGTTTATCTGGCAATGTGGGCGCTTCTTTGTCATCGGCGTCTTCAGAAGACATTTGAAGCGCGGGCCACCGCCAAACTTGGATTGGGCGAGCGATATTTTTCAGCTGACGGCTATTTCCGTCGCTAAATTGCGCGGCCGCCTTGCCATCAAGACTTTGGTGTGCCGTATCGGAAATCAGCACCTCGCCGGGTTTCGCCAGTTCTTCTAGGCGCGCCGCCACGTTCACGCCGTCACCGAAAACATCTTCTTCCTCGAACACAACGTCGCCGATGTGAATGCCCGTACGCAGGCGAATAACCGCATGGCCCGCTACACCTTCTTGAATGCGCAAGGCGCAGTCGACTGCGTCGGAGACGCTGGCGAATTCAACAATCCAACCATCGCCCATACGCTTGACGATAGTGCCGCCATGTTTGTTTACCACTGGTTCGAAAAGTTCCGTGCGCAACTGTCGCAGGGCATCAAGCGTGCGCGTTTGATCCTCGCCCATCAGACGGGAATAACCGACCACATCAGCGGCCAATATGGCGGCAAGACGGCGTTGCAAAGATAGACGCTCCCTCAGCGTCTATCCTAACTGAAACAATAGGAAAAGCTAGACGTGTTGCATCGGCTGAACTTGGAAAGGTCGCTAAAATTGGAAGCTAAGGATCGAAGAATAGTTCACCGCAACAAGAAAGAGTTTATGACGGCGTTCTGCATCGCCTGCGTTCCAAATGCCCCAACCAATCGTGCGGCTGGCCCATGCCGTTGAAGTTGGCACGGATCATTTTCGCCACGTATTCGGGAAGCTCTGCGACGTCACGAACAGCGGATAATTCTGCCGGAAATTGCTGGGCCATGTCATCGACGAGTTCGATAATCCGGACGAAAGGGATGCAGTTTGGCGCCACCAAACCACCGTTGATGAATAGTATTTCATCGCTGTCGTCAAAATCAATATCCAAGATCAGGACACCTGAATGGTATTCGTCCAGCTGATCGGCCACCCAATGCCGGTTGGTGCGGTAGACCTCTGCTCCGGTTTCGGAATCGCGAATTTTCAAGGTGTAATAGACCCGGTCCAGATCCGGGTCGCGACCGTCAAATTCCTCGGCCACGGCGGCTGTGTACTTTTTGTCGTTCGACGTTGTCGATTGGATCATATTCGGCATTCTGTTTAAGTCACGGAAAAACCTAAGCGATTGCGCACTCTGTTGCTAGAAATTTCGGACGAATTCGGCATTCGGATATTTTTGTTGTTATAAACATAAACATATGTTTATATGTGATTCATATTACCGAAATCGGGAACAAACCCATGGAACCCCTTCTGCAAGGATTGCGGGCAGCGGCCGAACCGACAAGATTACGTTTACTGGCGCTTTGTGCCCATAGTGAACTGACCGTCACCGAACTGACGCAGATCCTGGCGCAAAGCCAACCCCGCGTATCCCGCCATCTTAAACTGCTCTGCGACGCCGGTTTATTGAAACGCTACCGGGAAGCCACATTTGCCAATTACCGGGTCAGTGAAAGTGGCGCCATGGCGCAGCTGGCGCGCATGTTGATCGACTTGATCCCAGAAAACGATCCAGTCTTGACCCGCGACCTGACCAGGCTCGATGCCATTAAAGCGTCGCGTGCAAAAGCTGCGGAGCTCTATTTCAAAGAAAATGCCGCCCATTGGGACAAAATTCGGTCTCTCTATGTGCCGGCTGAGAAGGTTGAAGAAAACCTGCTGGCGTTGACCGCTGATCTGCCGCTCAATGATGTCATCGATATCGGCACTGGTACCGGCCGGATGATTGATCTGTTCGCCGGCCGGGCCAAACACGCCGTCGGCATCGATACCAGCCGCGATATGCTGGCCTTAGCTCGGGCACAACTGGATGCCGCCGATCAGCGTCATTGCCAGGTACGCTTGGGTGACATGTACAACCTGCCGTACGAGCCGTCTTCCTTTGATTTGGCCCTGATGCACCTCACCTTGCACTATGCCGACCGGCCAAGCGAGGTGATTGCAGAAGCAGCGCGGGTTCTGCGCCCTGGCGGGCGGCTGATCATTGTCGACTTTGAAAGCCACAAGATAGATCGGCTGCGCGATGAACATCAGCATCGCTGGCTCGGTTTCGATGATACAGAAGTTGCCAGTTGGTGCCTTTCCGCCGGTCTGGCGCCGCAACCGACGACAAAACTGGCCGGCGATCCGCTGACCGTCTTGATCTGGTCGGCGGCAAGACCTAGCCGCAAGAACGAACTCAACTCTGAAGCGATCGAAACAAGGGAAGTCGGATGAATTCAACCACCCAACTCGTGAATGCCGCGTCACCACCTTCGGTGTCGTTCGAATTCTTCCCGCCCAAGACCGAAAAAGCGGCGGCCTCGTTATGGCGTTCGCTAAAACGCTTGGAGCCGATGCAACCGTCTTTTGTCTCCGTCACCTACGGCGCCGGCGGTAGCACGCGCGAACGCACCCATGCGACGATCACCCGTATCCGCAAAGATTCAAGCCTGAAACCGGCGGCGCACCTAACCTGCGTTGCTGCCGACAAGGGTGAAATAAATGACATCGCGCGTGGTTATTGGGACGACGGGGTTCGCCACATCGTGGCTTTGCGCGGGGACACCGTTGACGGCACACATAATTACCAACCTCATCCAACCGGCTATCACTATGCTTCAGACCTGGTTGCCGGATTAAAGCAGGTCGCGGATTTTGAAATATCGGTCGCTTGCTACCCAGAGGGCCATCCCGACGCAAACGGTCTGGACGCCGAGATCGATAATCTGAAGCGCAAATTTGATGCCGGGGCGACCCGGGCGATCAGTCAATTTTTCTTCGATCCGGATACCTTTCTGCGGTTTCTGGAACGTGTTCGCGCCGCCGGCATTTGGGCACCGATTATTCCAGGTATCCTGCCGATTACCAATTTCGATCAAATGGTCAGTTTCGCGGAAAAATGCGGCGCCGCTATTCCTGCCCGTATCGCCCATTATTTTGATGGTTTGGAAGACGATGCCGAGACCCGTAAACTCATCGCCGCCGCCGTCACGGCAGAACAATGCCAAAGATTGCAGGAAGCCGGCGTCAATGAATTCCATTTTTTCACTCTCAATCGTGCCGACCTGAGTTTTGCGATTTGTCATTTGTTAGGCCTGCGGGCACGGCGGTCCTGGGCCCATGCTTGGGCCGAAGACCGCGCCGCGGATGAACGCAAATTAGGCAACACGGTGTCGGGCGAGCTCGCGCAACTCGATCCTGCCCGTCGTCAGCAAACAAACTAGCGGATTTCCCATGCCTCGATTGATTGACGCGCTAAAAGAGCGGGTGCTGCTGGCGGATGGGGCCACCGGCAGCTTGATCCAGGCCAGCGACCTGGACATCGAAAAGGACTTTCTCGGTCAGGAAAACTGCAGCGAGGCCCTCAACCTGTCGCGGCCCGATTTTGTGCGTTCCGTCCACCAGCACTATTTGCAAGCCGGTGCCGATATCATCCTGACCAATACGTTCGGCGGTTCCGCCGCGACGCTAGCAGAATTTGACCTGGCGGGCGAAACCGAAAATATCAATCGCGTTGCCGCAGAATTAGCCCAAGAAAGTTTAGCTGAATTCAATAACGACGAGCGCGATCGGTTTGTCTTAGGCTCGATCGGCCCCGGTACTAAGCTGCCGACCCTGGGTCATGTCGGCTATGACGAGCTGGAAACCGGTCTGCGTCGCCAAGCCGCCGGCCTGATCGAAGGCGGTATCGACGGCGTTCTGATTGAGACGGTGCAAGATCCCTTGCAATTGAAAACCGCCGTGAACGCGGTGAAGGCGGAACGCGCGCGGCTCAACCAACCTGATTTGCCGATCATCACCAGCGTGACGATTGAAACGATGGGAACTTTGTTGGTTGGCACCGATATCGCTGCCGCCGCAACGATTATCCGGGCTTTGGATGTCGATATCATCGGTCTCAATTGCGCCACCGGGCCGAAGGAAATGGAAGAGCATCTGAAATGGCTGGATGAAAATTGGCCGGGCCTGATTTCCGTCATGCCAAACGCCGGCCTGCCGGAACTAAAAGATGGCAAGCCCCATTATCCGATGCAGGCGGAAGATATGGCGGTGCATCTAAAACGTTTTGTCGCGACATACGGCGTTAATCTTATTGGCGGCTGCTGCGGCACCGAGCCCGCCCATATCGCCGCCCTGGACCAAGTCCTCCGCGACCTTGGCGATCACCGACCGGCGGCGAAAAAGCGAACGGTCCATTGGCTGCCGGCCACGGCCTCGCTTTATAGCCAGGTACCCTACGAACAGGAGAATGCGTTTTTCGCTATCGGCGAGAGATGCAACGCCAATGGCTCGAAGAAATTTCGAAAATTACAGGAAGCCGGCGACTGGGATGGTTGCATCGCCATCGCGCGTGAACAAATGAGCGAAGGCAGCCATGCGCTGGACCTTTGCACCGCCTTTGTCGGCCGTGACGAAATCGCGGAGATGAACGAGATGGTGACCCGTCTGCGCGGCCAAGTCGCCGCTCCTCTGGTCATCGACAGCACCGAACTGCCGGTCTTGGAAGCGGCCTTGAAACTTTATCCGGGCAAAGCCCTCATCAATTCCATCAACTTTGAAGATGGCGAAGAGCCGGCGGCAGCGCGATTGCGATTGGCAAAAAAGTTCGGCGCTGGTGTCGTCGCCTTGACCATCGATGAAAAGGGCATGGCAAAGACCGCGGCGGAAAAGATCGCGATAGCCAAGCGGCTTTATGATTTCGCCGTCGACGAACATGGCCTGGCGCCGGCAGATTTGTTGTTTGACCCCCTCACCTTCACGATTTGTACCGGCAATAATGATGATCGCCGCCTGGGTCTTGAGACCCTGGACGCCATCGCCACGCTTCGCAAAAAATTGCCGGCCTGTCAGGTCATACTGGGTCTTTCAAATATTTCCTTCGGTCTGAAACCGGTGGCGCGGCATGTCCTGAACTCGGTTTATTTGGACCACGCCTTGAAAGCCGGCATGACCGGGGCGATCCTGCATGTCTCGAAAATCAGGCCACTGCACGCTATCCCCAGCGCCGAAGTTGAAGCGGCGGAAGCGCTGATTTTTGATAAACGTTTAGGTGATAATGATCCGTTGCAGGATTTCATCGCGTTTTATCAAGATCGTGACGCGGAAAGCGTCGAGCAGAAAATAATCCTGGAAAATGTCGAAGAGCGGCTCAGCCAACGCATCGTTGACGGTGACCGCATCGGCTTGGAAGACGATTTGACGGAGGCGATGGAAAACCATTCGCCCCTCCACATCATCAACACCTTCTTGCTGGACGGCATGAAAATAGTTGGCGATCTGTTCGGTGCCGGTAAAATGCAGTTGCCATTTGTGCTGCAATCGGCGGAAACCATGAAGGCGGCGGTATCATATCTGGAACCGCATATGGATCGGAGCGATACGCAATCCCGCGGCACAATCGTTTTGGCCACGGTCAAAGGGGACGTGCACGACATCGGCAAAAACCTGGTCGATATTATCCTCACCAACAACGGCTACAAGGTCGTCAATCTCGGCATCAAGCAACCGATTGCGCAGATTATTGAGGCGGCCAAAGAACACCAGGTCGACGCCATTGGCATGTCCGGTCTGCTGGTTAAATCGACCGCCATCATGCGTGAAAATATGGCCGAGTTGTCGCGGGAAAATTTACAGGTGCCGGTGATGTTGGGGGGTGCCGCCTTGACCCGGCGCTATGTCGAGGAAGACTGCGCCAATGCCTATACCACCGGCCATGTCGCCTATGCCCAAGACGCCTTTGAAGGCCTGGATCTGATGGCGCGGGCGATTGCCGGTACCTTTGGCGATCTGGCCAAAACGCGCCAGAAAAAACGCGCCAGTAAACCAAAAAACAACAGCCGCGTATTGGGCGAAGCCAGTTTGTTGACCCGACCCATTGATCAACAGGAAATCCGCGTCCGTCGCGATGAGCTTGCTAAAGCCACCGAGGTTCCGGCGCCGCCATTCTGGGGTGATCGGGTGCTTAAAGACATTGATCTGGACGATCTGCTGCCATTTTTGAACGAACGCATGCTTTACCAATTTCACTGGGGTTATCGCAAACAAGGCCGCAAACTGGAAGAGTATTTGGCCTGGGCAGCAACCGAACTGCGGCCCATCCTGACCGATCTGGTGGCGCGCTGCAAAGCGGAAGCAATCCTACAGCCGCAAGCGGTCTATGGCTATTGGCCGGCGATATCCGACGGCGATGATCTGGTTCTATGCGCCCTTGATGAAGATCGTGAAATTGCCCGCTTTGCGTTGCCTCGGCAAAACCGTCAAGGCGGCCTGTGTGTCTCCGATTTCTTTCGCGATCGTTCGAGTAATGAGCAAGACATCATTGCCATTCAGGCGGTAACTGTTGGGCAGCAAGCCTCCGACATTGCGCGGGAATGGTTCGAAGCCGATCGCTATACCGATTATCTCTACCTGCATGGTTTGGGTGTCGAGATGGCGGAAGCAATCGCGGAATATGTCCATCGATTGGTGCGACAAGAGCTCGGCTTCGCCGATCAAGACGCAGCCTGCACCAAGGACGTCATTCAACAGAACTATCGCGGCGCCCGATATTCTTTCGGCTATCCGGCCTGTCCGAATTTGGCAGATCAAACAAAATTGCTGGAATTATTAGGTGCCGATCGCATCGGCCTGGCGCTCGGCGATGAAGACCAATTGCACCCCGAACAATCGACTTCGGCCATCGTGGTGCATCACCCGCAAGCCAAATATTTTAGCGTTTAGAGCCTTTCATGGGCTCATCATACGGTCATTGCAGCGGCTATTTGTGCGGCCAAGCGGGCATTGTTGAGGACCAGGGCGATATTGGTATCGAGGCTTCGCCCGGCCGTCGCTTCGACAATATGTTTCAGCAAATAGGGCGTTGTCTCTTTCCCACCGATGCCTTCCGTGGCCGCCGCAGCAATCGCGCTTTGAATATATTGCTGCATTTCCGCAAAGGGAATTTCGTCGGCTTCAGGGACCGGGTTCGCAATCAAAACACCACCCGAAACAAGCTCAAAATGAATTGCTAAAAATTCAGCAATTGTGTCGGCTCTGTCCAATCTGAGCGGCGCTTGCAAGCCACTTTGCCGGCTCCAGAAAGCCGGTAATTCGTCGGTTTGATAACCGATCACGGGCACGCCTTTGGTTTCCAACATTTCCAAAGTCCGCGGCAGATCCAGGATCGCTTTGGCACCAGCACAGACAACCGCGACCGGCGTCCGTGACAATTCTTCCAGATCGGCAGAGACATCCATGGTGTCTTCCACCCCCTGATGGACCCCGCCGATACCGCCGGTGGCGAAAATCTGGATCCCGGCCAGCGCCGCACAAATCATCGTCGCCGCAACGGTGGTCGCACCCAACCGGCCGGTTGCCAAGGCAAAGGCGAGATCGGCGCGCGATAGTTTCATAACCTCGCTGGCTTGTGCCAGTTGCCGTAATTCAATATCTGACAAGCCGACTTTGACCTTGCCATCCATGACCGCAATCGTCGCTGGCACCGCGCCATGTTGGCGAATTGTTTGTTCGACCTGTTGTGCGGTTTCGAAGTTCCGCGGCCAGGGCATGCCGTGGCTGATGATGGTACTTTCCAGTGCGACCACCGGGGCGCCGCTCGATAAGGCCGCCGCCACCTCGGCCGCGACGTCCAAATAGGATATTAACTTAGCCATTTTTTTCCTGATTAAAGAGACATCTCGACCCTGGGGCCGCCATCGCCTTGAAGTTCGACCTGTGGTCGGCATTCGAACAGGCGCTTAGCGTTAATCCCTTTGGTCTTAACCAGGTATCCTTTTATGGCAGCACTGCGGGCGCTGGCAAGAGCGGATAATTCTTCGCGAATTTTCTCTTCGTCAATAGCTGCCGCTGCTGGCGTTTTCTTTTCCGCTTCTTCTGTTTTTTTGTCCGCAGGTGCAGTGCTGCTTTGAGTTTCAGCGCTCGAACCCGCTTTTTTTATTATCTGCGCCTTGGCCTTGTCCGCCGCCGAATTTGCAACCATAACGTCGACCGCGTCCGGTGCGATCATTTGCAAATCGGCGACTGTCGCAACCCCACAGAGGCTTAACGCCGCACCCGGTCGTTCGGCCATGAAATTCGCCAATTTCTCCATGGTATTTTTTTCGCCCGCCGGTAGGCCTGCGTCACCGGCATCGAACACCACCGGTGGAAAGCCCAGACTTCCCTTGGATCCTTTTGCCAGCGCCGACATCAACAAGGCCGGTGGGAACAAGACTTTGACGGCACCAAACACCGCACTGCCAATGGCGCGATTAATGATGGCGTCAATTTTGAAATCCGGATCCGACAGGCTGCCTTCTATGGGAATGGTCAGGCGGACAGCACCATCGTCGTCACGCAGCAAATTCAAGGCGGTTTCAAGCGGTACGCTGGCTTTATCCGACAGTTTAATTTGTCGCGGCTCCAGGGATTTTAGCCGGACATTGTCGAGCAGCGCCTTGAGCTCGGCTTTTACATTCTCTTTGACGACACGACCGCCAAGTTCCGCATCAAGCCGCCCGGTATGTAATTGCATGCCGCCAAATTGCACCGCGTATGGCGAAAAAGTCGGCAAGTCCAGGTCTTCGATATTGAGTTTTGCATCGACGTCACGAGCTTTTGCAAACGGTTTAGCTTTGCCGTTCAAGGCAATTTTGGTGAATTCACCAATCGCCATTTTCAGGGCCACGGTCATGTTTTCATCCGGCCGCTTAGTCGCGATGTTCTTGACGGTCAAATCGATCGGCGCTGCTTTCAACTTCACTTTTGGATCTGTGGTATTGTCTTGGAAGGTGATTTCGGTGTTGCCGGTTAATTTGAACTCGCCAACCGAAATATCAGGCAAGGTACCATCGGCCTGCGCACTGGCGGCCTTTTGTCGCCGCTCTGCCCCACCACTCGGCAGGCCAACAACGCCGTTTTTGTCGCGAACGATAGAGCTTTTGAGAGTATCCACAGCAATCGTTTCTGCCGCAAACGAGCCGTCGTTACCTAGTTTTGCCGCCGTCAACGACAATTTCGCAACCGTCGCCAGCCAGTTGTCTTCGGCCAGCGCCAGGGCATTGATCTGGTGTACCTGGAGGGCGGGAATACTGATGACACCGACTTTGTCGATTTTGAGGTCGGACAATTTAGCGTTATCAACGCGCAGGATTTTTGCCCCACCTTTATCGTCAACCGCACTACCAGTGGCATTAATCGAGGCGTTCAGCGTGAGGCCGTTTTTCGCTTTTGGATCGACGACGACATCGGCAACCACTTCGATTGCTTTTTGACGGAGGTCGTAATCTGAGGCCCGGAGTGATGTCTGACCGACCTTTAGTTTACCTTTGGCGGTGATCGTTGGTGTCACTTGATTGGTACCCTGCCAATCCAGTTTCGCGATATTAACCTTATCGACGCCTAGTTTTGGTAACGCCAATTCCGCTTTTTCGATGCTGAACAGACCGTCCAGGACAGCCGACATAACATCACCGATTGCCGCATCAAACTTGCCTTTATAGGAAAGCTTTTCAAATGTCGCCTTATCGAGCCCCTGGGCTTTGGCGGCTACGTCCAGGCCGGACACCGCCAAATCAATATCCCCTGCTATTGTCCCTACTTGCCCATCATTCCCAGCTGCCAGGCGATAAGCGCCGCGCAATGTGACACTTTCGTCGCTGATAGTGACGGCATCGTCTTGCAGCGCTAGTTTCACGCCAGTTAAGGCGATGTCCGATTGCACTGCTCCATTCGGCAATCCCTGCGTCAGTGACAGATCGGTGTTTCCTTTGACGGACAATTTGCTAATCGAAAAGTTTTCAATGCCAGCCGCACCATGGCTCAGTTTGGCGCCATCCCCCTCGACCAGAAATGCAAGACGCAACGGCACCGGACCACCAGCACCCGGGTTAGGTAATTGACCGCTCAGTTTGGCGCTTACCGATTCTTGATCGAACATCAATTGCGATGCTTGTTCCGATACCGCAACAGCAGCAACGTTCAAAATCCCCTGCAACTTTCCCTTTTCCGCCCCAGCCAAAGGAAGGTCGACCACCCCCGTCCAATCCAGCGCACCGGTTTTGACACCCAATCCTGCAGCCGAAAGATCCGTGCTGGCGAGCGCAAGTTGCCCATCGACGTTCAGATTTCTGGCTTCTGCGGCCAATTGCATCAGGACTTTGCCGACCCAATTGGTCGCTCCGATGGCAATGACTTGTTCACCTTGTTCTATCGATAGGCTTTTGAGATTGATCGAACCGTCAATTGTCGCGGCTTCCGGATCGGCATTCGCTTTACCTTTCCAATTGACCGGACCAAGCGCGACGGACATTTCGTCTTGTTTCAAGGCCAGCCCATCCAGGGTCAATTCTCCTTCTAACGATGATAGCTGGTCACTTGCGGCGACCTGACCCTGCCATCGCAATCCCGGCACCGAAACGTCGACATTGTCGCGCGCAGCTTTAAACTCCCGAAAACTGATCGGCCCCTTGATGGTCGATTGAAAGCTGCCGTCGTCGCCAATCGCCGCCGACACCGCGAGTTTCAAATCTAGTTGTCCGTCCAAAGCCCGGAGATTTTCGCCAGCAAAACCGGCAATGTTGCCGAGCACCAATCCGGTCAACTCCACTTCTATATCAACTGTGATGGGATCATCGGTTGGACGCATGGTACCGGAAATAACAACAGGGCTATTGTCAATTTTACCAACCAGGTCTATCCGGCCATGGACCCGGGCCCGCTTGCCATCTACCCCTGAAATTGACAGCCGTTCGACATCGATCGGTAAAACCACGTCTTTTTGGCGATAGGTTACCCGACTGTCGGTAATTTCCGCCCGCTGCGCACCAATCGTCCAGCCCCCGTCGTCAGCGTCGCCATCGTCAGCCTGGGCGACGGTTTTGGTATCTTGAACCGACAAGGGTAGACCGCTGATCAACAGGCGGCCATCCTCTTCCAGCGTGACGTCGAGCCGCAGACCCTTCAGTCGTATTTCCTCTAATCGAATATGTTTATTAAAAATATCAGGCCAGGAAAAGTCCGTACTCAAGTCGGTCAATTGGACCTGCCGGCCATCTGGCGAGACGGCACTGACGCCACCAATACCGAACAATAGGGCGAACATCGAGGCATCGGAGCGAGTAACTTCAACGTCCTTAAAGCCGAAATCTTCCAGTCCGGACTTGATGCCATAGCGCAGCAGTGGTCCCGGCAGCAGGAGCAGGAGCAGGAACAACACAACAATCCCGCCACCAACATAATATGGCCAGCGCCGACGGCGCTTCAATTTAGGCTCTACTTCCGTTGGTGCGGTGTCCGTGTCAGTCATATCAATCCAGTATAATTAGGGGTCATCTCAATACGATAGTGCCGATAATAAATATTCCGTAACAAATGAAAAACTAAGCCCCCATTTTAGTAACCGCAAGGCGGGCTTGGTCAATACCAAATCGCGCCGCTTCGCGAAAATTTGCCATTCCGGCAAGTTTCGCCAAAGTTCCAGCGATTAGGGCATCACCAGCCCCGGTAACATCTTTCGCCGGAACCGCCTCCAGCGTTAGGACATCTATATTGTTATCTTGCCAAATCGCCAAGGGGTCTGGTCCCATGGTGACAATACCGGCCGGGCAACCAAGGCGGGCTAATTGTCGCGCCAGTTCATCGACTTCGAACGCCTGCGATACCCCTAAAATCTGCGCGGCTTCATCACTGTTACAAAATAGTCCATCCAGGCGGTCCAATATGGGGGTCAATTTTGTCGATTTCGTGACTGACACAGCATCGACATAAAACCTCGCTCGCCCTTTATGATCAGCCAACCAGGCGAGGCTTTCCGCCGGAAGATTTGCATCCGCAAAACAAACCTCAACATCGCCGAATGCCGCCGGAATAAGAACGAGTTCGCTCGGTGTAATCTCATCATAAATTGCCATATCGGCATGGCCAATGACCAATTCGCCATCAGGCCCCAAAACCGCCGTATATGTTGCCGTGCGAGCATTCTTACTGCTTTGTATATGGTGGCATTCGACCGGGCTTAGTGACTGCAGGACAAACGCACCATCAGGGTCGTCTCCGATCCGGCTATATAGAGACACATTCAAACCATAATTAATTAGTGAAACTGCAACATTGCGGGCCACGCCGCCGGCGCGTATTTCCACAGAGCCAGGATTGGATGTCCCTAAGACCGCCGGTCCGGTGATCTTCGCCAACCGATCGACATTGGCCGCACCAATGCACAATATTTTTGCTGCTTGCTTTTTTCTTGCGTCATTCGTCATTATCACATGCTAAAGCATTATGGCGGCATCCGAAACGCATTCGCTACGACATTTGGAGGCGAGCGAGCAGATGGGAGATCAGCTTGGCAATCCGTTCAATCCTAACCACGAGTGACAATACCGAGACATACCAAGCGCGGGTCGACCTAGCCTGCGCCTTCCGCTGGACGGCACGGCTAAACATGCATGAATCAATCGCCAATCACTTCAGCCTGGCGGCCGACGACGGTGGGCATCGCTTCTTGATCAATCCCAACGGCCGTCATTTTTCCCGCATCTGCGCCTCTGATTTGCTCGACCTGAACGCGGATGATCCAACAACAATGGACCACCCCGGGGCACCCGATCCGACCGCCTGGGCCTTGCATAGCGCACTGCACCAGGGTTCATCGCAAGCCCGCTGCGTCCTGCATGTGCATCCAAAATACGCCACGGCACTGGCCGGACTGGCGGATTGTCGCATGGTGCCGATCGATCAAAATACCGCTCGATTTTTCAACCGCGTCGCCATTGATGACGGTTATGACGGTATGGCGTTAGGTGATGAGGCAGCTCGTTGTGCGGAAACCATGGGTGATAAGCGAATCCTGTTGATGGGAAATCACGGCCTGTTGGTGACGGCACCAAGTGTGGCGCAAGCATTTGACGATATGTACTATTTCGAACGCGCCGCGGAAACTTTGATCACTGCCTATGGCACCGGTAAGCCGCTGCGAATTATCCCCGATCAAATTGCCGAAAAAACCGCTCGGCAATGGGAAAGTTACAAGAGTTACGCCGAACGTCATTTCAACGAATTACGCGAAATTCTAGATCAAGAAGAACCGGAATACCGGGATTGACGATAGGCTAAACCTTTGACCCACCCGCACACATTCTCCGTTGCCCCGATGATGGATTGGACGGATCGCCATTGCCGGTATTTTCACCGTCTGCTGAGCCGGCGGGCGCTGTTATATACCGAGATGTTGACGGCGGATGCTTTGATCTACGGCGATCGCGACTATTTGCTGGCATTTGCACCGGCCGAACATCCCGTCGCCTTGCAATTGGGTGGCTCGGAGCCGGAGAAAATGGCGGCGGCGGCCCGCATTGGCGAAGAATGGGGTTACGATGAGATCAATATCAATGTCGGTTGCCCCAGTGACCGGGTCCAGCGCGGGCGTTTTGGCGCTTGCCTGATGTTGGAGCCGGAGACGGTTGCCGCCTGTTTTCAAGCGATGCGGACGACCATCAAAATCCCCATTACCGTCAAATGCCGCATCGGCGTCGATGCGCAAGATAGCTATGCAGACCTTGTTGGTTTTGTTGAACCGGTGCGTCAGGCTGGCTGTGGCACGTTTATCGTACATGCCCGCAACGCCATATTGGACGGCCTCAGCCCAAAGGAAAACCGCGATATTCCACCGTTGAAATATGACTATGTGCACCGGCTGAAGCGGAATTTCCCCGATCTGACGGTCATCCTGAATGGCGGCCTGAAAGATGTGGAATTAAACCAAAACAATAGGGGTAATCTGGATGGCGTGATGTTCGGGCGCGAAGCTTATCAAAATCCTTATTGTCTAGCGGCGGTCGATCAGGTGTTTTTCGGCCTTGATGATACCCCCCTCAGCCGGCACCAGGTCGTCGAGGCGATGGTGCCTTATGTGGAAGCGGAATTACAAAAACCTGGCTTGCGCCTGCAAGCGATCACCCGACACATGATCGGGTTATTCCGGGGCCTACCGGGCGCACGGGCCTGGCGACGCTATTTGTCCGAAAACGCTTATCGGCCAGACGCCGGCGTAGACGTGCTGCGGAAAGCCGCTACACTTGTCGCCGACCCACAAGCAATTGATGCGGTCGCCTCATAAAAAGGAAAGTCATGACAAAATTATCCAATCTCAGCCGCTCCATTGTCGGCAAAGTAGCTCTTATCACCGGCGCCGCCAGTGGCATGGGCCGGGCCACGGCGCATTTGTTCGCCGATGAAGGCGCCCATGTCGCGGTCACCGATGTGAACACGCAAGGAGTAGAGACGGTCGTCAAGGAAATCACCGACGCCGGCGGCAGCGCCGCTGGCTGGCCGCTTGACCTGGTTGACCCGGCACAGATCAAGTCTGTTGTCGCCGCTGTCGCCGATCATTTTGGCGGTATGGATATTTTGATCAACAATGCAGGCATCTCCAAACACACCACAATCGATACGGACGATTACGAGGAAATCTGGGATCGTCATATTGATATCTTGTTAAAAGCCCATGTCCGGACTATTCGTGCCGCCCTGCCTCATTTAAAAGCCAGCGATGGGGGCCGTATCGTCAATATTGCCTCAACTGAAGGTTTGGGCGCAACGCCCGAAACAAGCCCCTATACAAGCGCCAAACACGGTGTCATTGGCTTGACCCGCTCGCTGGCCGTGGAATTGGGCCGCGAAGGCATCACCGTGAACTGCATCTGCCCAGGTCCGATCCGCACCGGCATGACGGCGGCGATACCGGAAGAACATAAAATTATTTTTGCCAAACGACGGGTACCGCTGCGCCGTTATGCGGAACCGGAAGAAGTGGCCCATGGCACGCTAAGTTTCGTCTTACCTGCAGCCAGCTATATCAATGGTGCTGTGTTACCGGTCGACGGCGGCATGACGATCAAGAACGCCTGACCGTCATCCCCACCTAGGTGTCGACTTTTGCTTACGGCTTCACCACCACCCGGCCGTCAACTTCCCCCGCTTTTAAGGCGATCAGCACGTCATTGAGTTCATCGATTGGCCTGGGCGTCACCGGCAACGGCTGAATTTTTCCAGCCTGAGCCAGAGCCACCACTTCCTTCAGATCCTGCAAGGTGCCGACATAGGAGCCTTGGATCGTCATCATTTGCAACGGGAAGCTGACCAGCGGGATCGGCAAAGCACCGCCAAACAATCCCACGACAACAAGTTTGGCGCCGCGACGCAAACATTGCAGGGCAAAGCCGGCACTGCCCGGCGCGCCGACAAAATCAACTGCGCCGGCAACCCCACCGCCGGTCAATTTTTTGATTTCTTCCGCCGCTCCTTCAGCGCCATTGTTGACAACATGATCGGCACCTGCAGCTTTCGCCAGTTCAAGTTTACTATCATCAAGATCGACGACAATCAGTTTGGCATCACTGATGGCACGGAACATGGCGACGCCATTCAGGCCAACACCACCGGCGCCGACGATCAGAATATAGTCTTCCGCTGCCTTCGACGGCATCTTCGATAGCGCCGAATAGGCGGTAATCCCGGAACAGGCATAGGTACAGGCAAGTTCCTCTTCGATCCCGTCATAGGCCACAAGATAACGGCCATGGGGTACGATAACACGATCGCTATAGCCGCCGGAATAGCGGGTGCCGACGGTTTTTGGCGCGGTACACAATAATTCTTCACCGCGCCGGCAGACTTCGCACTCGCCGCAACCGATCCAGGGAAAGACAATGCGACTATCGCCGATTGCGACCCCTTCGGCATCCGGTCCCAGTGCGATCACTTCGCCCAGAACTTCGTGGCCCATGGTGAAGGGTAAGTTCATGCGCGAGGCCAAGGACATCTTATTATCGCCCCCCATATCGAAATAACCATCCCAGATATGCAGATCCGAATGGCAGACGCCACAAGATGTTACCTTCAGTAAAACTTCCGTGCCTTGGGGTGTCGGATCGTCATAGTCATTCGCTTCAAGTGGTTCGCCCCATTTTGTAATTTGCCAACTGCGCATCTGTTACCTCTATTTTGATAATGAAAATTCATTTAGTCTCGGTCGAGATCATAGGAGACTAATTCGCCAAAGCAAAGAGGGTGTGCGTGATGAGTGGGTTTGAAGAAATCCGGAAAGCTGCAATTGTCCGGCAGGGCGGAGAAACGGCGCTGAAAAAACGGTTGCCGAAAGGTAAAACCGCCAATGCGCTGAAGGCCCTGGACGACACCTATTATTTCGAAATCGTCACCTTCCGGGTTTTCAGCGCCGGTCTGAAACGCACCATGGTGGAAGGCAAATGGCCGGCATTCGCGGAAGTGTTCCACGGCTTCGATCCGATCAAAGTTCGCGCCATGCATGACGAAGACTTAGAGGCCTTGCTGACCGATGCGCGCATCATCCGCCATTGGGGGAAGATCCGCGCCACTCACCATAATGCCGCTGCGATCTGCCAGATTGGCGACGAATTTGGCGGTTTTGGCAATTATATTACGGACTGGTCGGACGAAAATATCGTCGGCCTGTGGGAAGACATCGCCAAGCGCTTCAAACAATTGGGCGGCCGCTCCGGCCCGATGATCCTGCGCCATATCGGTCGGGACACGCATATGCCCTCGCCGGATGCGATCCGCGCCCTGCAGAATTTCGGCCTTTACGATGGCAACGGCAAAGGCAAAAAAGAAACCCGCCGTATCGGCGATATTATCCACAACCTCGCCATTGCGAACAAAATGACCATGGCGGAAATTTCGATGACCCTGGCGGTATCGGTCGATTGATCATATGAGCAAGCCAGTGGAATTGAAACTCATCGAAGAAATGCGTCAGCTTGAGGAGAGCCTTTGGCGCAGCACCCGCTACGATTCCGCGTTAATGGACGAGACATTTGCCGCTGACTTTTTCGAATTCGGACGTTCGGGCCGGACTTACGAACGCGCAGAAATGCTGTTCGCAACAGATCCGGTACATAAAATTGACGCAATCCTGCCGCTACCCAATTTCCAGGTACGCTATTTGTCGGATGATATCGTGCAAGTAACTTATGTCAGTGAAGTGAAATACGATCACGAGACCCAACGCAGCAATCGGTCTTCGATTTGGAGCCGGACGCCGAGCGGGTGGCAGCTGCGCTTTCACCAAGGCACGGCGATCAGCCCGATCAAATGAACGCTTGTTAGCTAGCTACCGATAACCATTTGATTTTGGTGCGTGCATCTTCAAGTGCCCTTGCCTCGCTGTCGTAAACCGCATCGCCGAACCCGCCAATTGCGTACCAGCCGCTTGGGTCTTCCGGGTCCCGGCGATATTCTTCAAAACCATAGCTGCCATCAGGGCGGCAAAAGACGTCGACGCAGCGACTGGCTAAGGCGAACTGTCGGATCGGCGCGTTGATGGATTGCAGGACTTTGTTGTTCGAATGCTTAATCAATTTGGGCCTCGGAGTTTGCACACGACCATACTTTCAATATTGATCGGGTCTATACCAATTTGGCTCAGCCCCATAAAAATAACAAGCGAGTATGGATAGATATTGGCGACAATCGACGAACGTTGTTGGCACGGAAGGGCTCGATGCGGTAGGGTTTTTCACCAGTTCGCCATCTTCGCCGACGGCGCCTTATCCCCGGAAACCTAAACCATGTGGAACAGTATTAAGTCGATATCCGCGCTTTTGTTGAGTTTCGGCATGCTGTTGCTGGGCAATGGCATGATCGGCACGTTGCTTGGGATCAGAAGCCGGTTGGAAGGATTTTCGACCGAAATCACCGGCATCATCATGGCCGGTTTTTCCGTCGGGCTGTTGTTAGGAGCACTATATGCGGTGCGTGTGGTCGCTGCGGTCGGTCATATCCGCGCCTTTGCCGCCTTCGCCTCAATCTTGTCGGTTGCCGTCTTGGCCCACGTCCTGTTCATCGACCCGGTCACCTGGTTTGCGCTGCGTATTGTTGCCGGTTTCTGTATGGCCGGCATGGTGATGGTCGTCGAAAGTTGGGTGAACGCCCGCGCCACTAACAAAACCCGCGGGCAGATATTGTCGCTCTATATGATCACCAACTACCTGGGCGCCGGGTTGGGGCAGTTTATGCTGCTGGTCGGGGATCCGGCGCAGTTTCAGTTGTTCATTATCGCCTCGATGATCTATTCCTTTGCTTTGGTGCCGATTTTGTTGACCCGGGCCAGTGCGCCGGCCCACAGTTCGCCCCAACGGATGAAGTTCCGCGCCCTCTTGTTGATTTCGCCGGTCGGGGTGTTCGGGACGATCTGTGCCGGGATGATGAACTCTTCTTTGAATAGCATGGGCGCGGTTTTCGCAAAGGAGGTCGGTCTTTCAATCGCCGAAGTCTCCGTCTTTATGGCTTCAGCAATCTTCGGCGGCATGGTCCTGCAATTTCCGATCGGGCGCTTGTCGGATCGTTTTGATCGCCGAACAATTTTACTCATCGCCTCCTTGAGCGCAGCCCTGGCCGCCCTGGCGGTGATCTGGGCGACCGGACAGCCGGTGATCATGCTGTTTGCGGCGGCGGCGATCTATGGCGCGTTTTGTTTTACCATTCACCCGCTTTCTGCCTCGCAGGTAAACGACCGCGCCGCGCCGGATAGCCTGGTGCAAGTGTCGGCAGGCCTGCTCATCGCCTTTGGCATCGGTGCCAGCATGGGCCCGATCTTATCCGCCCAGGCCATGGCGCGGTTTGGTCCGACAGGTTTCTTTTGGTTCGTCATCGCCATCAATGGCGCCCTGATCTTGTTCACCACGATCCGGATCCTTCAGCGCCAGCGCGGCCAGAAAGCCAAAGCCCCGTTCATGCCCCTGGGCGGCATCGGCGTTTCCAGCAAACAGTTATATACCGCGGCGATTTCCGATGCCGACGTGGGCACGAACCAGAACGTGGACCCGTCTGTAGGCGCGCAAGCCGACGAGCCGAAGTGACGGGGACCGTAATCGGCAACTGAGTGAGACTGGATTAAGCCGCGAAATTCCACTTTTGTAGAGCTGGCGGAGAAGATTAACTGCGAGTGAATAGACGCTTGGCCGTCGCCGCAATTCTTGATCCAGAGCCAGCCGGCTCGATACCAAATTGGGTCTGTAGTTGAATGCAGATTAGAAGGTAATTTGGATTGCGGATATGTCCGAGTTTGACCCTACGTAGACCTTCTGTAGCGCCCGTGTTTAAGGGTTTCGACTTCTGGCATTTCGCCTCGTCGCGATTGCCCTGAGACTCAATTCAGCGCCCAGTGACGGATTGGCTCAATCTTAGGCCAGGGTAGCGTCGAAATCAGCTGCCTATGATTTCCCACCTGTTCATGACCGGATTTGGCACGAAGCCGTCGTGACCACATTGACGCCATTGCGACCGCTTCGCCCCCTACAACGGTTGTCCTCCGATTGAGGGTATGAAGCGAAACTAAAAAAATATCAGCGTATCTTCCGCGCTCATATCAAGCACCACGTCATCGCCATCGACATAGAAGGTGTCCGCGCCTTGCCCGCCGATCATGGTATTGACGCCGGCGCCGCCGTACAGGATGTCGTTGCCCAAATTCCCATTCAGCACATCGTTGCCGAGGTTGCCGTATAGAGTGTCCTGATCCTGGCCACCGTATAAAACGTCATCGTTCTGACCGCCATAAAGCACGTCGTTGCCGATGTTGCCGTAAATTACATCGTTCTGAAGGTTGCCATAGATGACGTCATTGCCGATGTTGCCGTAAATTACATCGTTCTGAAGGTTGCCATAGATGACGTCGGCGTTCTGACCGCCGAAGACAATATCGTTGCCCTGGCCACCGAAGATGACATCTTCGCCCTGGTTGCCATAGATGATGTCGCTGCCCTGGTTGCCGTAAATAATATCAGTACCAGCCAATCCGAATATAATGTCATCCCCGGCCATTCCCGCCAACACATCACCGAACTCACCACCTTCGATGAAGTCATTGCCGGCGGAGCCGGTCGGGGACGGGCCACCACTGCCACCGCCACCACCGCCGCCGGTGCCACCACCATCATCAAAGGAAAAGAATTGTCCATTAAGGATTGTGTCCCTGGACTGACTGCCATCACTCCAGGCGACAACAATGTCGCCGCTTTCCAATTGAGTAATCGAAGATGTCGTCTGCCATCCGTCGGTCGTGGTATTGACCAGAATCTCATCGCCGGACTTCGCGCCGCTGGCGTCAAAAAGCTGCCCGCGGATCGCGGTTACGGACGGATCGTCCGGACTTAGGCTTCTGTCGTTCCATGTGACGAAAAACCCGCCGTTCTGTAGACCGATGACCGACGCGACCGATTGCGTTCCTGCGGTTATAGTATTGATTAAGAACTCGCCGTCTACCGGCGCGCCGTCTGCGTCATAGATTTGTCCGCGAATAGCATGATCGGAATCGCCGTTTGTAGCGCTTCCATCGACCCAAACGATAACAAACCCACCGTTCTGAAGGCCACCGATAACTGGATCGAATTGGTGTTCCTCAGTTGAGGAGTTGACCAGAAATTCGCTATTAACTTTGTTTCCGGCCGAATCAAACAATTGCGCTCTTATTGCAAGACCGGAAAGGTCTGCACCGGTCTCGCCATAGTCTTCCCAAGCTACAACAAAACCGCCGCCTTCCAGACTTTGCACAGTTGCATCGTATTGGCTCGCATTCGTTGTCGTGTTGACCAATATCTCATCGCCGACCGGTGCGCCGTTCGCGCCAAACACTTGGCCACGAACCGCCAAATAAGATGTGTCACCGCCGGTCGCACTGCCGTCGCTCCAAACTGCAACAAAGCCGCCGTCTTCCAAGCTGGTAATCGAAGGCTCGTTTTGATTGTCCGTTGTGGTGGTTGGTATTTCAAACTCGCCGCCGACAGCGTCCCCGTCCGAATCGTAGATTTGACCTCGAACTGACCACGAACCCGAGACGACATCACGCCAAGTGACAACAAAACCACCACCTTCCAGGCCGGTGACGTCCTGGAACCACTGGTAGCCATTTGTCGATGTATTGACCAGGAACTCGTCGCCGATTTTGCCTCCCTCAGCGTCGAACCGTTGGCCATGCACGCCCAATTGTGAGCTGTCGCCTAGTGTTTCACTGGTATCCTGCCAAACTGCAACGAATGTCCCGTCATCAAGTTTCGCAAGGTTGACGTAATGTGGATTATTGCTGGCGAATGAATTGATCTGAAATTCGCTACCCGACTTATACAACATTACAGCGAAAATCTCCGTCCAAATTTCACCCAATAATTAGAATATACTTTTTATTAACCATATGTTTATTAGATGTGTCAACTAGAAGTATTATGTGACTATTTTTATAATAGTAGAGGTTACTAATCTAAAAATCACCACTTACCAGTGTTCGACGACGACAGGGCGCAGTTTGCCGTCTGAAGGCCAGACAACTAGATGTTGCAAATGACCTGGTCGTGGATGAAGTGTTTGCTTCTGAACGCGACAGCAAAATTCAGCCGGAATAGGCGAATTGGTCCGCACGACTGCTGTTGGCATTTTCCTGACCTGCCAGTGTTCCGCAAATTCTTCCGGTGTTTGGGGCAATGCAGACTTCAATCTTAGCGATCAGATACATAGTTGTTGACCGGCGGCGGCCCAAGCAAAGTCAACGTAGCGCCAAAACTTTGAAATCGAATAGAAATAACTGTTTCTTCGGTATTTGAGGTAAAGGCGCCTCCATCGTTTATCCCATCACATGGCTAGGGCGACGAATCTTGCTGGCGGTCCCGGCGGTGGGCGGCGCCCTTTCGGACGACGTGCATGATGTACAATGTCACCGGGATATTGAGGAGCGCGATGGTTATGAAGATGGCGCGGATTTCTTGGGCGAGGCTGAGCATCACCAGGATCAGGGCGCTGGCGATGACCATGGCCAGTGAGTTCAGGATATTGTTGGCGGCGATTAGGCGGGCCATTTCGGCGTCCTTGCCGCGGACCTGAATGATGGCGTAAAGCGGCACCGCATAAAGGCCGCCGGCAATGGACAAGACCAGTAAATCCGCCAGAATGCGCCAACCGGCAGGCTCTGCCAGGAAGGCGCGATAACCGATCAATTCACCGGCCATGGGGAAGGCCTGGGTAGCGCTGGCGAAATAGAGATCGATACCAGCCAGGCTGAGACCGATAGCCCCGAACGGGACCAGCACGTCGCTGACCTTGCCCTTGGTCAGCAGGTTGCAGAGCAGCGAGCCGATGGCGATACCGATCGAGAAGAGCGCCAGAAAGAGGGTCACTACCTGCTCGTTGGCGCCCAGCACATCGCGGGCATAGATCGGGAACAGGATCAGAAATGCCGCACCAATGAACCAAAACCAGGAAATTCCGATGATGGCCCGGAAGATCGGTTTGTCCTGCCAGGTCAGGCCAATGATCTTGCAGGTTTCACGCAGGATATTGGGATCAAGCGTCAGGTTGGCATCGCCGGGCCCGGTCTTGGGGATATATCGGCTGGTCAGATATCCGGCTACCGCGACGACGACCAAGCCGATCGAGATCGTGATCTTGCCGCCTGCCGTCGTGATCAGCAGGCCGCCGGCGATGGTGCCGATCAGGATGGCGACGAAGGTCGCGGCTTCGATCAGGGCATTGCCGCCGATCAGTTCATCGTCTTCCAACAGGTCCGGCAGGATGCCGTATTTCAAGGGTCCAAAAAAGGCCGATTGGGTGCCCATCAGGAACAGCACGGCCAGCAGGAACATCGGGCTTTCCAATACGAAGCCGAGACCGGCACAGAGCATCAGGGCGATCTCCGCCAACTTGACCCGGCGGATCATCAGGGCCTTGTCGAACTTGTCAGCCAACTGCCCGGCGAACGCCGAGAAGACAAAAAACGGCAAAATGAACAAACCGGCGGCCAGGGAAACAAAGGTCTCGCTTGACATACTGGAAGACTGCAAGCCGGTGAAGGTGACCAGAATGACCAGCGCGTTCTTGAAAAAATTATCGTTGAAGGCGCCCAGCTTTTGGGTCAGAAACATCGGCAGGAAGCGCCGGGTCCCGAGCAGGGCGAACTGGCTATGCGAGCCGTTTTTGTCCCTACTCATGACACGCCCTCGACAAGTTGTTGTGTTGCCCCTTCGATGCGTCCTTCCAACAATGCCATGAATTCGTCTTTGCCAAGGCCGGGCTGGATCGGCGCCAAAAACTCAACTGCAGCGGCGCCGCCAAATTTACGCCAGCGCCGACATTGCCAGAACTGACCGATGTTGGTTGCCACCGGCAGCACCGGCAAACCGAGATCGGCATAAAGATAATAGATGCCGGCTTTGTATTCCGTCGGCTCGCCAACCGGGACCAGGCGGCCTTCGGGATAGATCAGGATCGACTTGCCCCTCGCCGCTGCCTGGCGGCCACCATCACTGACTTTCCGGCGCTGGGTTTCGCCGCCGCAGGTATCGACCAGGACCGCATCCAGCTTCTTCAAAATGCGGCCAAAGATCGGCCATTTCAGATTGCTTTCTTCGGCTACAAATGACAGTGCCGGCAGTTCCGAGAGCATGACAATACCGTCGCAATAGGCCTGATGTTTGGCCGCCACCAAATACTGTCCGGCTTGGGGGATATGTTCCCTGCCGCGTACATCGACCTGGATACCAACGATCCAGTACATCAGTTTGACCACACCCTTGGCCCATAATTGCAGGGCCGCAATCAGCAACCGATTACCTTTGAGTAAACTGGCGGCGCCCATGATAAAGGTCAGAATGGTCGAAAACGTATAAAACAAAAAACTGAAGAGCGCTGAACGCAGGCGGCTGCCACGAACATTGTGTGGCCGCGGCTTTGGCGTTTTGTCGGATTTAGGCGCGGCAGTCGGTGCCGCAATATCGGTCGTGCTCATGGGCGGTTTAACTTCAGAACGGTCGGCTGAACTGGCATCGGATAAATCGCGGTATTGTGGGAATATCTGCCCAACATGACGGGCTTGGGCCCAATTCCATAGAGCCGAAAAATCGCTGCAATCCCGCAACTGAATTCCATCACCGTCACACAACTCTTGCTCAGAAATACCAAATACTACACTCGCGTTTGCCTTCGACATTGTCAATTCCTCCTTGTTGTTTTAAATATGTAAATGATCATTTACTTATTACAAGGATATTTCGAAATAAAGAGTGGAAATAGGCAAATCGCAGCTTTCTATGAAGAGAATTTTTTGATTGTGCGGCGAGAGTGTCAAAACTGCCGCTTAGCAACTCAGTTTACGGCATCACACACCGAAAAAAACGACAAATTACATAACAAGTTATGTAGAATTGTATGCAATTCCCCTCTGATTGCCTTTAGAATTCTGCTAAGTTTTCATGGAGGGCGGTATTGGGATTCTGTGTGATGGTGGCTTTTCGAAACGTTATTAAGTTAGTTTTTGTTGTTGGTCTGTTTGCCGTCTTAAGTATATCGGGGAATGCGGCGCCACTGATGGAAAGAGGGCCCTATTTGCAGATGGCGGGTCCAGATACGATGACTGTTCGGTGGCGAACCAGCGAAGCGGCATCATCGATCATTCATTTTGGAACCAGCCAAGGCAGTTTGACATTTTCGTCCTCTTCGGCCGGCTTGACGACCGAACACGAACTTCACATCACCGAAGAATCCGGCGGTATTCCGCTTTCCGCCGACACAAAATATTTCTACCAAATCGGTTATGACGACGGTGGTGGTTTTACCGCGCTTGCCGGTGGCGATAGCAGCCATTTTTTCACCACCTCTCCGCCCGAAGGACAGAATGTACCGACAAGAATTTGGATAATCGGCGATTCAGGAACGGCAAATTCGAACGCGTATAATGTCCGCGACGCCTTCAAGAGTTACGATGGCGGCGCCGGTGCCGACCTTTGGATCATGCTCGGCGATAATGCCTACAACGACGGCACCGATGCGGAATATACCAATGCCGTTTTCAACACCTATCCGGAAATTTTGCGGCACACACCGCTTTGGCCGACACTTGGTAATCACGATGGCCATACGGCGGATTCGGCCACTCAGACCGGACCCTACTATGATAGTTTCACATTGCCGACCAACAGTGAATTGGGCAGTGGCGCAAGCTCCGGTACGGAAGCGTATTATTCTTTCGACTATGGCGATATCCATTTCATCAGCCTGGAAAGTTATGAAACCGACCGCTCCGTCGGCGGCGCCATGATGCAATGGTTGGAAGCGGATATTCAGGCGAGCGACAAAAAATGGATCATCGCTTTCTGGCACCATCCGCCCTACACCAAAGGTAGCCACAATTCCGACACGGAATCGCAATTGATCCAAATGCGTGAAAATGCGTTGCCGATTTTGGAACAATATGGTGTCGATATCGTCCTAAGTGGGCATAGCCATTCTTATGAAAGATCATATCTATTAGACGGTCATTACGGGCTTTCCGGCACCTTGACAATAGACATGACCCTGGACGACGGCGATGGCGATCCAAGCGGTGATGGCAGCTATCAAAAACCGCAAGGTGGCGGTGTAGCCAATGGTGGGGCCGTATATGCAGTTGCCGGTAGTTCCGGCAAAGTCTCATCATCAGGTAGCCTTGACCATGCCGCCATGCAGATTTCTCTCGCTTCTTTGGGCTCGATGGTACTGGATATCGATGGGGATCAATTGGATGCGATTTTCCTCGATGGCAGCGGTGCCATCCTCGACACCTTCAGGATCTCCAAAGCGCCCGACGTCACTGCGCCGATAGTCGTCAGCGGCGACGTCTTATCGGACACCGAGATACTTGTACAAATGAGCGAAGCCCTGAATGTTAGTGGCGAAATCCCAGGTAATTACACCGTCGATAATGGTGTCGCGGTATTGAGTGTATCTTTCGATTGTAAGGCCAGTCAGGTACTGTTGGAAACCAGTCCGCTTGCCATCGGATCGAGTTATTTGGTAACGGCGAACAATATTGAAGATTTGGCCGGCAATCAGATCGCCGGTAGCAATACGGCAAGCGCTACATTCATCGAAACCGTCACCCGCACGATGCAGGACGGCTTGTCACCGACGAGCTGTTATGACGGCACGCGCGACAGTTATATTTCGGAGGAACCGCTTCCCGGCGGCGCCGATCCGGGGCATGAAACCAGCTTGTTGGCTGACGGGTCGGACCCCAACGGAACGGACAAAAAAGCGCTGATGAAATGGAATTTGGATAACGCCCATTTACCGCCTTCGGTGGAAGTAGAAAGCGCCGCAATCATTATCAACGTGACGAACGAGACAAGCCAAGCTTATGAATTGTATGGATTGAACCGGGCTTGGGACGAATATCAAACCAGCTGGGCCAATGCGGCGAATGGTGATGCCTGGAGCGTTGCCGGGGCCAACGGGTCAAGCGATTATGATGCCACCGTCATTGGCGGCATCACCAGTGCCGCTGTCGGCAGTAAAACCATCAACCTAAATGCGGCTGGTATTGCCTTGGTGCAAAACTGGCTCGACGATCCGGCCAACAATCATGGTGTCATCCTGTGGAATACGGACAGCACCAACGGCCTCGATTTTTCATCCCGCGAAGCCGGGCCGACAACCCGTCCGGCGCTTAGGATAACCTATCGTGTGTTAGCTGGCGGCGGCGGCGATACTACTGACCCGACCTGGCCCGGCGGCAATGCCGGACTGCAGCTGGTGAGTAAAAGCGACAGCAATATCCTATTTTCCTGGAATGCGGCCGACGACGATACTGGCATTGCCGGCTATCGAGTGTACCGTGACGACGTGCTACATGACACAATTGGCAGCATCACAAGTTACGATGACACCGGGCTTACCCCCGACCAAAGTTACAGCTATTACGTTGTCGCCTTCGATGCCGTCGGCAATAGTTCTGTTGCAAGCGCCGACCTAGTTGTACAGACCGACCCCGCCGTAGCTGCCGCTGTTCATATCGGCGATATCGCCATGGCGTTAAAACCAGCCAGTAAAAAAGGTGCCAAAGCAGAAGCGACGGTAACGATCCTGGACCACAACGATCAACCGGTCGTAGGTGCCGACATTGACGGCGAATGGAGCGGTATTGTCAGTGGCAATGAAACCCGAACCACTGATGCGGCAGGACTGACGACCTTCACCTCGCCATCGGTCGGTCGAAACGAGGTCGGAAACTTCCAGTTCGTTGTCACCGATGTTCGCCATAGCGGGTCTAACTATGACAGCGATGCCAATATCGGCAATGACGGCTGTATCGAACGGCTTTCTGCTGGCAGTACAAACAGTCAAGATTGCACCATTACCCCGCCGCCGCCGACACCTGATGAAGTTGTTGCGACGGTCAGCACCGCCGTAACGTTAAGCCGAAAAGGCAAGAACTGGCGTGCGACGGCGACGATTGATGTTGTGGCGACACCAGGCGGCGCCTTGGCAAATGCGGAAGTTGTCGGTCGCTGGTCAATACTCGGCGGCAGTGATCTCGGCACCACAAGCGCGACAACCGATAGCGGCGGACAATCGCAACTCACGTCGCCATCCACAAAACTTGGCGCCGGCGAGCAACTTTGCCTGCTCGTCGAAAATGTGATCACTTCCGGTACTGGATTTGCCCAAACAACACCGCAGACCTGCGGCAATCAATAAGCGATGAACAGGCCAGCCCATATTGCAGGTGCTGTTTTCACTCTCGCGCTCTGCACTGTTTTCGCGGCCGGCGAGTTATCGGCCCATGCCGCTTTTGATGCACGGGTTGAGCAATTGAACCAGGCCATCGCGGCAGCGCCGGAAAATGCTGAGCTATATTTCAAACGGGGTGACTTGCATCGCCGACACAAAAAATTCGCGCGAGCCTATGTTGATTTTGATAGGGCCCATCAATTGGCGCCGCGAGCCGCCGAATTCTATCTGCTACAGGGTCGAGCGAAACTTGACGAGGGTCGAGCGAGCGAGGCTATTCCGGATTTGAGCCGTTTTCTTGCACTCTACCCTGAGAGCACCAGTGCCCTGAATATTCGCGCTGATGCTTATGCGGCAAACAACCAAATAACAAATGCTATTGCCGATCTTGATCATGCCTTAGCGACCGCAAATGTCCGCACACCCGAACTCTATTTGAAACGGGCGCGCTGGCAGGTCGAAGCAAAACAAATTCAAGCGGCCCGCATCGGTCTCGACCGCGCGCTCGATGATATTGGCCCCATTGTCTCGTTGTTGCGTTTGGCCATCGAACTAGATTTACATGAGGACGATTATGACAGGGCGCTTGCACGTCTAGATGCCCTACCCGTTGCACAACAGAATAGTGCAACCTGGCTCGTCACCCGCGGGCGTATTCTTCGTGACGCTGGCAATGGCGAAGCCGCCGCAATTGCGTACACCCGTGCACAGAACGTCATCACCGAACTTCCGCTCAGTCGCCGGGCCAACCGCGCCAACCAAACTTTGTTGGCCGAAATCGAAACAGAATTGAACAAGCTGACAAACTAGCCACCTTCTGCGAATATTCATCATGATCTGTTTCAAGGAGGTTTTGATGAAACTAGAAGGCTCTTGCCATTGCGGTGCCGTGCGATTTTTGCTTCGCTCCATCCATCCCTATCCGTTTAATTTATGCTATTGCAGCATTTGCCGAAAAACCGCCGGCGGCGGCGGCTTTGCGATCAATCTGTCGGGCGATAACAACAGCCTAGAAATCGAAGGCGCGGATCATATCCAGACCTATCGCGCCAAACTGGAAGATGGCAGTCCCAGTTCGCTGGAGCGGCGATTTTGCAAGCATTGCGGCAGCGCGCTTTGGTGCTGGGATCCGCGTTGGCCGGAACTCATTCATCCCCATGCCAGCGCCATTGATACGGAGCTGCCGACGGCGCCCGAGCGAACGCATCTGATGTTGGCATCAAAACCGAACTGGGTGCCCCTCAACGGCGACCCCGATGACAAACAGTTTGACGGCTACCCTGACGAAAGTATTGCCGCCTGGCATGACCGATTGGAGCTAAGCCGCACTACTTAATCGGCAGAAGCAGGAGGCCGTGACCGGCACGTCGGCACGGCCGTTGGCGAGATCAAGGCGCAGTTTAATCATGCCCGCTTCCTCGGCCTTGCTCAATCGCGTCAGGCATTCATGCAAACCGTGCAGGCTCCAGATATTATCGGGATGCTGACAGGCCCGGGCCAGGGTCTGATCCAGGCCAAGGTCGGCGCGGTAGACCGCTTCGGCTTCTTCGACCCGACCCTGCTCCAGCAACAAGGCGCCCAAAGCATGGCGGGCCGGCTGCATCCAACCCCAAGGCTCGTCATATGGCAAAGTGTCATCCAACACGACCGACTTCCGCAGATGAGCAAAGGCGACGTCGTAGTTTTCTTTGCGATATTCCAGCTCGCCCAATAACATCTCCCGCGCCACGGCCAAGATATCGATCACCGTATTGTTGAAAATATAGCGCCCCTCTGATACCCGCGCCGTCGACGCGTCAAACAGTTTCACCTCGGCTTCGCTTTCCGCGATCCGCCCTTGGGTCGCATGCGCCACCCCTTTGGCATAGTGCATCATCGCCGTGGTGGAGCAGAACAGCGCCTGATCCTCCGGCAACGGTAGATCGATAATCTCCTGCCATTTTCCAAAGCGGATCAGGACATGCATCTTCATCGACACAAAACCTTCCAGCCAGTCGGCCATCGGCGGCGATTCAATACGTAACAATTCCGCCGGCAGGCCTGCCTCCAACTCTGTCGCCGCCTCTATCGCGGCTCGGTATTGCCCCATAAACATGGCGCCATAGATTTTGAAATGCAGATTGTGAGAACGATAGAGGGTATAGAATTTCTCCGCCCCTTCACGCGCCAAATATTTTCTGTCGGCGACCGTGGCGCGGGAATTCCATGTCACGACGTCCGCATAATTGCCGCACAACACGTCAATATGGGTTGCCATATGGACCAGATGTCCGCTGTCCGGCACCAGATCACGTAACAAGTCCCCCGCCTTTAAAGCTTTTTGTGGGTGCGGCGACATCTCCATCAGATGCGCATAAAGATGCAATAGGCCCGGATGCGCCTCGCCCTCCCCCGTTGGCATTTGCGCCATGGCGCGTTCCAATACGTCGGTCGCTTCGACGGTGTAAGCGCCGTCGGCCGGTTGGCCGCTCGGTAAATCCCAAAGCTGCCACGGGGTGATATTCATGATCGCTTCGGCAAACAGACTGGCGATATCCAGATCGTCGGGAAAACGCTCATAGACCGCGCGCATCGCGTCCGCATAGGCTAGGTTCCAGGCTTCCATATCCTCGGCTGGATTATCCTCCGGATAGCGCTGCTGCAAGGCGTCGATCAAAGCCTGCTCGATTTCGGTGGCGTTTTCCTTCAGCGCCAGCGCCCGTTTGGCGGCCTGGTGGGAGACATTGAGCGAATGGCTCATATCCGCTTCATCGAAAGCTTCCCAAGGTTTGTTATAGTTCGGCCCGGCGGCATAAGCGATGCCCCACTGGGCCATGGCGCAGTTCGGATCGGCGGCGACGGCTTTTTCGTAACAGGCCACCGCCTCCTCATGATTGAAACCAAAGGTCCACACTAAACCGCGATCGAACCAAAGCTGCGCCTCCGCTGACGCTGTCGATACAACGCGACCATAAGAACCAAGATCATAATAGTCACTCACGACACACCCCCCCACATCGTTGTTGATAGTTCTGTGGAGCTTATATCCATCTAATGCGGCCTGGCAAATCGCACGCGCATCCAAGTCCGCAGATATTGTAATTCAAAAAAGGATTAGATTTTTAAGCTTCCTTAAGAACTATTAGGTGTGCATATAAAGTTTTTGCTAAAAATACAATCTTACGGATTACTAGAATACACAAAAAAATAGGATTTCCATTTTTGTATTCTAATTTATATTGCTAACACGGATTCGGTATTCTATCATATGTAATGCGTATTACCCTCTGAATCTTTCCAAGATAAAAAGGTATAGTCAAATGCCGCGTATTTTACATATGATTTTCAGCATATTTATCCTATTTTCGATTGCATCGTGCGGATCTGAAAGCGGAACTGGCGGCAGTTCCAGCAGTTTCAATTTTGTCCGTTGGTCCGCAATTTCTCCGCCGACGACAGTAAACCTTGAAGGAGTGTCTCAATCCACCTCCTACTCATCTACCAACTCAATTGTAACAGGCGTCGGGACACCATCATCGGCGTCGGAAAACTCGTCTGCATCAATTAAGTATCGGACGAATGGAACAATTGAACGAATTTCGGTGTCTACGCCAACTACTTCAGTATCCTGGAACGAAAGCAATGGCGAAACAATCGACGACACCGAAATCGTCATTTTTGGCTACAACGATGATTTCTCGAAGATTGGGACGGTGTTAGATCCTGTTCATCCAGCACTGGATTGGAATTATCAGACTTTCGGAGTCTGGTTAACTGGCTATCGCAAAGGCGGCGGAAATATTGGTGCAATTTCTGTTGGCTCTCCAACGCCCGGCTCTGCTGTTAACACGACTGGTTCGGCCACTTTTGTGGGAATTACAACTGGAGTTTACATAAATTCATCCGGCAGCAACCAATATTTGACAGTCGGCGATCTAACCGCGAACGTTAATTTTTCGGACCGTTCCGTCGGCATTACAACAACAGGCACTTCGAAAACCAGCTTGGTGACGGGCTCGCAGACTATTGACAGTGGCCTGAACATGACCGGGACACTCAAATATGCGCCAAATAACAGCTCCTTTAATGGTAGTCTTACAACTAATGGAGGCATGTCCGGTACGTCGAATGGACGGTTTTACGGACCTAACACACAGGAACTAGGCGGTGTCTTTTTCCTGAGAGGCACTGGCCTCGAAACTTATGGTGGTGGATACGGCGCCAAACGACAATAGCGCATAAAGCGATTTGATTTGTGTTGAAGCTTGTTAGCTTCCTTTCAATTCTTGCCGTATTGCACGTACTTACCGGCCCACTGATTGCGGCATCAAAGACGACAATCGAAGGCGACCCACAACAACGATTTGTTGCCGGAGTTGAGGCGTTGCAAGGCGGTAACTATGAGCTTGCGGAGCGGATTTTTACCCGTCTTCTGGCGGACACTAGTGCGCCTCGTGTAAAACTGGAACCCGCACGGACGCTTTTTTTGTTGCGGGAATTTGAACGCTCACGGCAATTGTTTAAAGAAGTTCTGGATACGCCCGGTATTCCTTGGCAAGTGCGTGAGAATGTCCAATTCTATTTGGACGAAATTGACGCATCACAAGGTTTCACAAAATACTACGTTGCCGTTGTAACAGACAACAATCCGCGAAATTTTACCGGACAAAAAGAGTTTGTGATTGGCGGCCAAACGCTGATCTTATTACCACCGGGCGACAATGAAGACGTCACTGGAATACAAACCGGCGTTCGCGCCTATAGGCCATTGAGCGTCGACAAATCTGTTGTCGTTTATTTCGATGGATATTTTATCGATTTTCCAGGTTCGAATTTTGATCGGATAAACGGCGATTTCGGTTTTCAATATCGTCTGCAATCCTATCAAAATTTGCGGCTAAAAATCGGCATGGAAAACGAATGGTTTGCGGGTCACTATCTGTACGCATTTCCTTACATGAGCTTGCTTTCCGCCACATCATTGAATGCCGATAATCTTTTACAAGGCGAATTCAGAATTGGAAATCTGCGCATTCCGGAAGCCCGGCATTTGGACGCGGTCCAAGTTCAAACCACCGGCTCATTGCTCACGAAACTCAGTCAACGTTCAACACTTGTCAGTTATTTACAACTTGAATTTGCTGATACCAAAGAAGATTCCTACACCTATCAAGGAGCAACCCTTGGTAATTCTGTGGCAGCCCCGCTATTGTCGACGGATATCAGGTTGAACATATTTGGGTCCTACGGATGGCGTAAATATGCCGGTCCGGACCCTTTTTTCGAAGGCAACCGTACAGATCGAATGGCAAAATTCGGGATCACCGTCGAACACCCAATGTGGCGAATTTTCGGATACAAACCAACTTTCGGCATCAATATTGAGCGCAATGATTCTTCGTTACCTTATTTCTCGTATGACAAAATCGGTCTGATCATAAGGTTTTCTGATGATTGAAATGGACATTGTTTTGAACCAGCGCGGAGCGGAAGCTTGTTCATTTGCCGCTAAGTAGCGCCACCAACTCGCCATAACCACGGGCTTTGGCGTGATCGAGGGCAGTCCGTCCCTCCCCGTCGCCAATTGATTTGTCGGCCCCGGCATTTAGTAACATCCGGACGATCGATTGATGGTTGTCGCCGCCGTCGCCCAGGATCACCGCTTCCAGCAACGCCGTCCAATGCAGATTGTTGATGTGATCCAATGGCGCACCGGCGTCGATCAGCATCTGCACCACGTGGCGATGACCCAAATGCGCCGCCGCGATCAGCGCCGTGCCATCGTAACGGCTGGTCACCGCTTTGACATCACCACCCAGTTCGATGGCGAGTTTGAGCATCGCCAGATCATTGGCGACAGCAGCTATAGTAATGATGTCATAACGATCATCCTCCAACGCCGTCGGATAGCTGCCACCGGCAATCAGCGCCCGCGCGGCATCCTCGTGCGAAGCAAAAGCCGCCACATGCAGCGGCGTCCGGCCATTTTTGTCGCGCGCCTCGACATCCGCCCCTTGGCCCAAAAGCTGCGTGATGCGCCCGACGTCGCCGGCCCATGCCGCCGCATGCAGCCCGTCATAAGCCGCCGCTTCGCGACTGCTCGGCGGCACCTGCGCCAAGGCAGCTGTCGTGAAAGCGGAAAATAAGAAGATTGCCGCAAACTTGACACAATGTTTCACGTGAAACCCTTCTCCGCGATGGCTCTAAGGAAGCTCATCAATGTTATGACGAAACTCGCCAATTCACCATGGCCCTGTTTCCTTTGACTTGTCTTGATCGCTATACAAACGACAAAGGTGCCACAGTGTTTCAATCCGCTCACCCTCGTCGTCAAGGAAGGCCACCACCGCATCGACGACGCCAACGACCTGGCGAGCGTGCAGGAAGGATCGGCACCGTTTGGAGGGCGAGGGACGAATTATCAGGGGACGAAGTCTGAATTTGGCGCCGGCTCGAATTTCAGGACCCCACCCTCATCCACATAGATACCAAGAAGACGCCAGAGCCTTGGATCAATCGGACTTCGATCTTCGCACCTGTCGGAGGGATCTGTAAGCTCATCGGGCTTATCGTCGTTCCAAAGACAAGCCGCCCCGAGATTGATCCAAGTTGTCCCACCGCGGTCAAACAGCATTACGAAAGGTCCATCGCCGTCGTTTCGGCCGCGCCAAGACACTTCTATACGGGGGCGGCCGCCAAAATTCCCGATTATTGAGCTGCTCAAAATTCTGCCAGACTCGTCAGAAATCTTGAGTCGTCGGTCATACTCATACAAAAACGGATGTGATACCCGTCTCTCGAGCGTCACAAGGTAGTTTCTGCTTGGTATCGGTATTTTGTGGCTCTCCCAGGGATTGAAAAAACCGAAAAGATAGGCGAGACCGACCACACCAAATGCAAACAGCAGAGCGACCGAAAGCAACACCACTTTCAGTATCCGCAGAAGTAAGAATGTTATTTGCCAACGATCCACAATTTGATCCATTTGAGTTGCAGATTTCTATCTAACGCTTCCAAAATGGCAAAATCGCGATGACGTTTTGGCCGTTTCGCGGCACAGCGGCTGGAACAATGTGCTAAATCCCTGATCCTTCCCCGGGCATCGCCCTCAACTGGAAGGCCGTCCAATGCAGATTGTTGATGTGATCCAAAGGCGCACCGGCGTCGATCAGCGTCTGCACCACGCGGCTATGGCCCAAATGCGTCGCTTGTTCGTGCGACGCATTTGGGCCACATGCAGCTGCGTCCGGCCAGCTGAAAAGCAGACGATATTGGTTACTACCCAAATTTTCTGCCGATCCCAACTTTCCCTTATGTTTTCTGTCAATTTCCTGAAGGACAAAGGGTGTGCATTGATTACTGCAAAAAACCATCTGGTCGGCCTAGTCGAAATTATCATCGCCACCGATGGCTACAGTTTAGATGAAATTAAATAGTTTTTTTCGTCTTAACAGTGTGTTATATTATTGGTAATCCTATTAAGACTGTACATAGTTAGTTTTCATTCACCGGTTTGTTGACACCGAGGGAAACTGATTAATGACCTTCGATGAGACATTTCAAAAGTATCTGCTGGAGCGCTACGACAAACGCGTAAAGCATTTTTCACAATTACTTACGGCGACTATTGTCTTCGCAGTGGCTTTTTTAGCCTTTATCCTAGTCCCTCTGGTAGGCTTGCAGAATGACGAGATACGGATCGGCGACGAGCTCAAATCCAACAAGGCCAAACAAACCGCCAAACTCGTAGCGATGAAGGCACTTGCCCTAAATCAGGAACTTGCAACTCCGATGCTCTCCGAGTTGGCCATTATCCGTACAGAGCAGGAACAGAGCCTTGCAGAACTCAAAAATAAGAATAGCGATCTGGAAAAGCAAATCGATCTGGCTCAATCAGCTATCAACGGTGATGTGCAAAAACTCAATATTCTCGACAAAGAGCGCGAGGGTTTCGAAGAATTTCTATCGTCCGTACAATATCTGCCTGAGCTCAATGTCGATGACTTTGTGCTAAAGCTTCAGCAATTCTTGGTTAAAGCTTATCGCGCAATTTCTGATGGCCAAAACGTCGAACAATTGGGGATCAATGTCGATTGTGACCAGGGCGATCACAAAATTCAATTCAATTGTTTAGTTAAGGCCAAAGTCTTGAAAATGCTTTCGGTCCATGACCACGCTGTAAGGAAGTTGATCGTCGTGCCAATGAAAGAAATCGATCCCAGTGTGTCAAATGATTTTGCGACGAAGTTGGATGCGACTTTCGAGGCCTTCCAGGATATCCTCGCAAATAAGCCTGGATTTTGGCAAGAGGCCCCGGAGAAGCGCAATGTCGGCCAGCAGTTCGGGCAGGAGCTTGAAGACCTGTCGGCAACAATCAAAACCGTCATACAAAACAAGATCAAAAGACTTGACGCCCTCAGGCAAGAAAACTCCAAGAGACGTGAAAAACTTGTTGCTGCAAAGAAAATTCTAGATGAGAACCGCGAGCGGCTCCAGCGCGCCAGCTACAACTTCCAAGATGATATTATTGAGATCTCACACTGGATCGCGCGCGAACAATCGACGGCTGCTAGAACTGAGAGAGATATTAGCGTTCTCAAAACCGACATTGAAAAAGTGCAGCAAGGCATTGATCGGCTATCCGAGCAACAAGCCAAAATTTTGATGGCCAAATCTGCGATCACTAAACGTATCGACAATGTCGAAAGCCCATTCGGCACCCTGCCGGTCGGATTGACGGAAGCGCTTCAAATATTTCCAATTATTGTGGCAGTCGGCTTGATCATTGCCGGGCTCGTCCTGACGGAATTAGTCGAGCTCAGACGCAACTATCATGACTTGCTTCGACGCAAGTACCCACGTGAGCAAGATCGGGTTGTCTATCAGATTTCCCTAATAAAGCCTCTGTTTCTTGACCCTTGCCATTCGCCGTCGGCCAACTTCTGTCGGGGTTCAGTCCTGGCCATTCCGGCATTAATATATTTCGCAGCAATCGCTCTAATTTCCTATAGCTGGTCACTTGATGGCAAGGCCGTCGGTGCCGGGCAAGTGGTTGAAATCATCTACCTGGCTATCTATCTCGCTTTTGCGATGGGGTTATTCCTACCTATTATTCGGCTTCGGCGGGAATGGCGACTGTATGTATCAATGTGACCCTCGGCGGCGACCTCGGCTTCTTCCTAACAAAAATTTGCCGTAGTTATTCCACAAACATGGACAGGACGGTGACATAATTATCTGTGTTTGCCACCGCAAACTTCATCTCGATTTATATTTCACCTCACCCTCCTCCCCCGCGACATATCGCCCCATACCGCACCAAATTAGTCCCTTTTCGCTTGACAGGGATGCGGCCGCGACCCCATATACGGGACTAGATTAGTCTTGTTTTTGAAAAACGGCTGATTTCTGCGGAAAATTAGGAAAATACCGATGCTGAGATTGAACCGCATGACCGATTATGGCGTGGTGGCGCTGTCGAAGATGGCGCTGGCGGCGAATATTCCTGACGGCGAACAGATGACGGTGGCGCAGTTGGCGTGCGATACCGGCGTCAATCAGCCGACGGTGGCGAAATTGATGAAACAACTGGCCCATGCCGGCATCGTCACCTCGCAACGCGGCGCCCATGGCGGTTATTCCTTGGCCCGCCCAGCCGAGGATATTTCCGTGACCGAGATCATCGAAGCCTTGGAAGGGCCGATTGAGTTGACCTCCTGCGTTGATGGCGCCGACACCAATTGCGGCGTCGAAAGCGTCTGCCCAATGCGCGGCAACTGGGACCGGGTCAATGGTGCTATTCGTGGTGCCTTGGAAGACATCACTTTGGCCGAAATGGCGGTGCCGCCGTGGCTTGCCGCGATGACCGGCAAAGAAACAAACGAACAAAAGCAGGAGCTCACTTCATGAGCCTGAACGAAGCCCAAGATCAGGTCGAAAGCCAAGCCGGCGATAAGTATAAATACGGCTTCGTCACCGATATTGAGACGGATACCGCGCCCAAAGGCCTGAACGAAGACATCATCCGCTTCATTTCCGCCAAGAAGGAGGAGCCGGAATGGCTGCTCGAGTGGCGTTTGAAAGCTTATGCCCATTGGCTGACGATGGAGGAGCCGACTTGGGCCGCCGTCAAATATCCGCCGATTGATTATCAAGACGCCTATTATTATTCGGCGCCGAAATCGATGGAAGATGGCCCGAAAAGTTTGGACGAAGTCGATCCGGATTTACTGGAGACCTACAAAAAGCTTGGCATCCCCTTGCACGAACAGAAGATCCTCGCTGGGGTTGCCGTCGATGCCGTGTTCGATAGTGTTTCTGTCGCCACGACGTTCAAGAAAAAGCTGGAAGAAGTCGGGGTCATTTTCTGCCCGATTTCGGAGGCAGTAAAAAATCATCCGGAATTGGTGAAAAAATATCTCGGCTCCGTGGTGCCGGCATCAGACAATTATTACGCCACATTGAACACCGCGGTCTTCACGGACGGCTCCTTCGTTTATATCCCCAAGGGGGTACGCTGCCCGATGGAGCTTTCGACCTATTTCCGCATCAATGCGGCCAATACCGGGCAGTTCGAACGAACCCTGATCATCGCCGACGAAGGCAGCTATGTCAGCTATTTGGAAGGCTGCACGGCGCCGATGCGGGACGAAAATCAACTGCATGCAGCGGTGGTCGAGCTGGTCGCCCTGGACGATGCGGAGATTAAATATTCGACAGTGCAGAATTGGTATCCAGGTGATGAAAACGGCGTCGGCGGGATTTACAATTTTGTCACCAAGCGGGCGGCTTGCCGCGGTAAAAATTCCAAAGTCTCCTGGACGCAGGTTGAAACCGGCAGCGCCATTACCTGGAAATACCCGTCTTGTCTGTTAATCGGTGAGAATTCGGTGGGCGCGTTTTATTCCGTTGCGATCAGCAATCATCGCCAGCAGGCTGATACCGGCACCAAGATGATCCATATTGGCAAGAACACCTCATCGACCATTATCTCTAAGGGAATTTCAGCCGGTCATGGCCAACAGACTTATCGCGGCCTGGTCAAGATGATGCCGAAAGCACAGAACGCCCGCAATCATACGCAATGCGACAGTTTACTGATCGGCGATAAGTGCGGCGCCCACACGGTCCCTTACATCGAAAGCAAGAACCGCACCGCGACCGTCGAACATGAGGCAACAACAGCGAAGATCAGCGAAGACCAACTGTTTTATTGCCGACAGCGCGGCCTGAATGAAGAAGATGCGGTATCGATGATCGTCAACGGTTTCTGCCGCGAAGTGATGAAAGAATTGCCCATGGAATTTGCCGTCGAAGCGCAAAAGCTGATCGGCATCTCCCTTGAAGGCAGCGTTGGTTAGAAAGAAAGAATGACGATGTTAGAAATCAAAAATCTCCACGTTGTGGTTGACGGCACGGAAATCCTTAAAGGCATCGACCTTAAGATTGCCGCCGGTGAAGTGCATGCGATCATGGGCCCGAACGGCTCCGGCAAAAGTACGCTTTCTTATGCACTGGCGGGCCGTGACGGTTATGACGTGACGGCGGGCGAAGTCAGCTACAAGGGTCAAGACTTGCTGGCCCTGAAAGTTGAAGAACGCGCCGCTGCTGGTTTTTTCCTGGCTTTCCAATATCCGGTCGAGCTGCCGGGCGTGACTAACATGCAGTTCCTCAAGGAAGCTTTGAACGCGACCCGCAAAGGTCGAGATGAAAGCCCACTGGATGCCATGCAATTCTTGAAACTGGTACGCTCAAAAACCAAAGATTTGAACATCGATGAAGAAATGTTGCGACGTGGCGTCAATGTCGGCTTCTCCGGTGGCGAGAAAAAGCGCAATGAAGCCCTGCAAATGTCGATCTTGGAGCCCAGCTTCGCGGTTTTGGACGAGACCGATAGCGGCTTGGACATCGATGCCTTGAAAATCGTGGCCGATGGTGTCAACGCCATGCGGTCACCGGACCGCTCGATGCTGGTGATCACCCATTATCAACGCTTGTTGGATTATATTATCCCCGACCAAGTGCATGTGCTGGCCCATGGCCGCATTCAGCAATCCGGCGGCAAAGAATTGGCGCTGGAGCTGGAAGAAAAGGGTTATGCCGCATTTGAGAAAACGGCAGCCTGATGATGACGCACGCCCTTTCTATACCCACCTTGCCGGCGGAACCAGCTTGGCTAAGTGACGCCCGCCAGCACGCGGCGGCTGGATTTGCTGTGCCGACGCAAAAAGTCGAAGCCTGGAAATATACCGGCCTCAACAGTTTGAAAAATGTGGATTTTTCTGGCGGTAGCGAGACGTCAATCACAATCGATACGAATGGCGATCTGCCCGACGGCGTGAAACTGCTGCGTTTCGCTGAAGCGGTAGCGGAGATGCCGGACGTTATCGAAGCGCATTTCGCGCCCACCGGCGTCAATGTGCTGCCTTTCCCCGCCCTCAATACGGCGATGACGGAAGACGGTTACGTTTTGATCGTCGACGACGGCGTCACGGTCGATGGTTTGATCGATATCACTTTCCTTTCGAACAGCATCAGTCATCCACGTAATTTGATCCTGGCCGGGGCCAACAGTAAAGCGACGATCCTGCAGCGCCATATCTCCAATGGCGCTGGTGCTTTCACCAACGCCTTGACCAAACTTACCTTGGGCGCGGGCGCGGAAGTTGGGTTTTACCGTCTGCAGAACGAATCCGCCGATGCGCATCACATCTCCACTGTCGACGTGCAGTTGGATAAAGAAGCTCAGTTCAACAACTACACCCTAACGCTGGGTGGGAAGTTATCGCGCAATGAAATTCACGTCGCCCTGACCGGTAGCGGCGGCGAAGCCAAAGTCGATGGTGGTTACCTGCTGGCAGAAGATCAGCATGGCGACACCACCACCTATATCGATCACATGGCAGCCGATACCAGTAGCACACAAACTTATAAAGGCGTGCTGGACGATAAGGCCCAGGGCGTCTTTGCCGGCCGGATCAAAATTCACCCAGACGCCCAACGGGTCGAGGGGCGGCAGCTTTCCCGCGCTCTGTTATTGTCGCAGGACGCCAGTGTCAATACCAAGCCGGAGCTGGAAATCCACGCTGACGATGTCAAATGCAGCCACGGTGCGACCGCTGGCGAATTGGGTGAGGACAGTTTGTTCTATTTACGCTCCCGCGGTATTCCCGAACGCCGGGCCCGGCACATGCTGATCGAAGCCTTTGTCGCTGAAGGCCTGGCGGAAATCGGAAGTGAAAGCGTTCGCGATCTGCTCGGCGCCGAAGTTGCGAACTGGTTGGAGGCACATCGACAATGAACGATCTTTCAACTATGACCAAACACGCAGCCGCCTTTGATGTCGCGAAAGCCCGCGCCGATTTCCCGATTCTGGAGAAAGAAGTTTACGGCAAGCCGCTGGTATTTTTAGATTCAGGCGCCAGTGCGCAAAAACCACAGGCGGTTATAGACGCCATGACATACGTGATGACATCGGAATATGCCAATGTTCACCGTGGTGTCCATTACATGAGCCAGCACACCACGGCGCGTTACGAAGCGGTGCGCGGCAAAGTAACCGACTTCATCAATGCCGGCGACGAAAATCAGGTGGTCTTCACCCGCGGCGCGACGGAGGCGATCAATCTGGTCGCCGCTACCTGGGGACGCAAAAATCTGAAGGCCGGCGATGAAATCATCATCTCGACCATGGAACATCATTCCAACATCGTCCCGTGGCAGATTTTGCGCGACGAATTGGGGATCGTGTTAAAGATCGCGCCGATCGACGACGATGGTAATTTTCTGCTCGACGCGTTTGAAGACTTGTTATCGGATCGCACCAAATTGGTGGCGATTACCCATGTCTCCAACGTCCTTGGCACTGTCGTGCCGATTAAAGAAGTAGCTGCGCTAGCGCACGCCAAAGGCGCCCTGGTGCTGGTCGATGGCTGTCAGGGTATTGTTCATCTAAATGTGGACGTGCAGGATTTGGACGTCGACTTCTACGTTTTTTCCAGCCACAAGCTTTATGGCCCGACCGGCTTCAGCATTCTTTATGGCAAGAAAGAATTGCTCGCGGCGATGCCGCCCTATCAAGGTGGCGGTGACATGATCAAAACGGTTAGTTTCGATAAAACGGTCTATGCCGATTCGCCACACCGCTTTGAAGCGGGGACACCGCCGATCATAGAAGCAATTGGTTTCGGTGCCGCCATCGACTATGTGAACAGTTGGGGCATGGATCATATTATCGCGCATGAAGAAGATGTGCATCGTTATGCGCAAGACCGCCTCAAACAATTGCCGGGCATCACTGTCTTCGGCAATGCGCCTGGGAAACAAGGCATTGTCTCGTTTTTGGTGGACGGCGTGCATGCCCACGATGTCGGCACCATCGTCGACCGATGCGGCGTCGCGGTGCGGGTCGGCCATCATTGCGCTGAACCGTTGATGCACCGTTTCGGTGTCGAAGCCATGGCGCGGGCCTCTTTCGGGATGTACAACAGCAAAGAAGATGTCGATGCCCTTATCGAAGCGGTTAAGACAGCGCAGGAGTTTTTCGGCTGATGCTGGATGAATTACGAGAGTTATATCAGGAAGTGATCCTGGATCACGGCAAGAACCCGCGCAACTTCCGTATTCTGGCGGACGCAGAATACCATGCACACGGTGACAATCCGCTATGCGGAGACAAGATCATGGTGTTCTTGAATATCGGCGACGACAAGATCATCCGCGATTGCACCTTCGAAGGGCGCGGCTGTGCGATCTCGCAAGCTTCCGCCTCGATGATGACGGAAATCCTGACCGGCAAGACGCTGGCGGAAGCGGAAGCTTTGTTCGAAAGTTTCCACGCCATGTGCACGGATGATAATTACGATCCGGCAGCCTATCCGAATGCGGATGAAGATGCCTTGGATCGATTGCAAGTGATGGCAGGTGTGCGTGAATTCCCCATGCGGGTCAAATGCGCCACCCTTGCCTGGCATACCATGCAGGCGGCGGTTCATGGGGACCAATCCGCATCGACAGAATGAATTGAGGAATAGAGTAAATGAACTATATGGATGACATGTTTGCCCATATGCAAACGGCACCACCATTAGACGAAGATGGCATTGCGCGCGCCGGGCTACCGCTCCGTCCGGAAGAATTTCCTGTTGCCACGCGCGACGCCGTTATCGCGGCATTGAAAAACGTTTATGATCCGGAAATCCCCGTCGACGTTTATGAACTCGGCTTGGTTTACAAGTTTGAAATCGACGACAAAGGCGATGTCAGTGTATTGATGACTTTAACCGCGCCTGGTTGCCCGGTCGCCGGTGTTTTGCCGGGACATCTGGGCGTTACCGTGGCGGAAGCCGACGGTGTCGGCGAAGTAGAAGTGCAATTGACCTGGGAGCCCACTTGGGATCCCTCGATGATGAGCGAAGCTGCCCGTGTCGAACTGAATATGTTTTGAGTAGGATGAAATAATGAACCAACTTCCTTCAACGATAACGCTGACCGCCGCCGCCGCCGATCGCGCCAAAGGATTGATTGACCGCAGCGAAGGTGATGTCCTGGGTCTCAAGGTCGGGGTCAAAACCGGTGGCTGTTCCGGCCTGATGTATGAAATCGACTATGCCAAGACACTAAGTCCGCTTGATCAGGTGATCGAAGAAAAGGGCGTGAAGATCTTCATTGACCCGACCGCGATGATGTATTTGATCGGCTCGGAAATGGACTACCAGTCGGACAAATTCCAGGGCGGCTTTGTTTTCAACAATCCCAATGCAGCCGGACAGTGCGGTTGCGGCGAAAGTTTCACCATCCAACGCGATGAGCTGATCGAGATGAAGCGGAACGATAGTTAAGTTCGGTCAACCTCGTCGCTGCCGAGAATTCGACAGTGACGAGATTTGTTGCTGCAGCTATCTCTGAAGATCCAAACCCAAGGCGGCCGCAGCCAATTGCAACAGCTTGCCGGTTTGTTCGCCGGCCATCTTCGGTTCAACCATCGCGCTCTCGTCGGTGATCTTGTCCCAATTGGCGGCGATGCCTTCTGGTGTACGATCTTTTTCCGGCAACCAAAGTCCAGCGGTTTCCCGCACCACCATACGTGCGAAGCTACCGGCACCGGCACTAAGGATGCAACGGTTCGGACCATCTTCACTGACCAGATAAAGTACACCCGGCGTGACATATTCCGGCTTCAGCTGCTCCAAAACTTCCGCAGACATCAGCTCTTCGGTCATTCGGGTGGCGGCAGCTGGCGCCAAGGTATTAACGCGAATGTCGTATTTAAGCCCCTCGATGCAGAGCGCGTTCATCACCCCAACCATGCCCATCTTGGCCGCAGCATAGTTTGTTTGACCGAAGTTGCCGTAGATGCCACTGGACGATGAGGTCAAAACGACACGGCCATAACCCTGCTCTTTCATGATCGGCCAGACCGCCTGCGTACAATTGATGGTGCCATACATATGCACCTTCATCACCGCGTCAAATTCTTCCATCGACATCTTGGCAAAAGTCTTGTCGCGCAGGATGCCGGCATTATTGACCAAAATATCAATACGACCCCATTTATCCATCACCGCTTTAATCATGGCTGCGACTTGTTCACCATCCGCCACGTTAGCGCCATTGGCAATGGCTTCACCACCGGCAGCCTCAATTTCGGCGACAACTTCCTGGGCCGCATCAGAGGTACCGACACCATGGCGGTCGCCGCCTAAATCGTTGACAACAACCTTGGCGCCCCGCGCCGCCAACGCCAACGCATGTTCCTTACCAAGACCGTTCCCGGCGCCGGTTACAATCGCCACCCGGTCATCAAATCGAATGCTCATTTCATCTCTCCTTCAATATCCAAAATTAGTAATTCTTAATCCGTCAAATAGATCTGACGTAATGTTTTTTTGTCGACTTTTTCGGACCCGGTGCGCGGCAATGACACGGCACTGATCCAGATTTTTTCCGGTGCTTTGAAACTCGCCAGATGGCTTCGCACGAACTCCACGATCTGCGCTTCGTCGAGGGCCGCGCCGTTTTTTGCAAACAATACCGTCCCGACAACTTCGCCCAATCGTTCATCGGGCACACCGAAAACCGAAGCTTCGGCGATATCCGGGTGTTGATAAAGACAGGTTTCCACTTCCAGACAGGAGATGTTTTCGCCGCCACGAATGATCATGTCTTTCAAACGATCGACAATATAAAGATATTCTTCCTCATCCAAATAACCGAGATCACCAGTGCGTAGCCAACCATCGCGAAAGACCGCAGCAGTATCTTCCGGCCGGTTCCAATAGCCGCGCATATTGCTGGGCGAACGCATGCAGACTTCACCGACTTCCCCTGTCGGTAGTTCGCCGCCCACTTCTTCCATAATGGCGATTTCGCTGGTTGGCCGCATTGCCCGACCGGTTGAACCTGGCCGCTTGGCATAGTCCGGGCCGCCAATGGCACTGCCAAAGGCATTGGTTTCGGTTAGTCCATAACCAAGACCGACCGAGGCTTTCTGGAACGTGTTCAGCAAACCGGCGACATGTTGTTTGGGCCGCGCCGCACCGCCGCCGCCAATATCCGTCAGGCTGCTCAAATCGAAATCATCCAGATTTGGCGCCTGCATCAATTCCATCGACTGCGTTGGTACCGCAATGATCCCGGTCACCCGTTCGCGCTCGATCAAATGCAGGGCTTCCTGAATATCCCATTTATACATCATGACGATTTTACGGGCCGCCAGAAACGACATCATCAAACCGGCATGACTGCCGGTGGCATGGAAAAGCGGCACCGGCAACAGGATCGCTGGCGGATAGGGAGGTTCCGCCGGCAGTTCGACCCCCGCTTTCTCCGCCTTTCGTGCCAGCGCCAATTGCCCCGCCGCATACGACAGGCCCCAGCTTTTCATTGTCGAAACAATCGCCCGCTGGGTCGATAACACGCCTTTCGGAAAACCGGTTGAGCCGGAGGTGTACATGATGATGGCATTATCTTCGCCATCAATCGCAACAGGCGCTGGTGAGCGATCGGCATATTTCAACATCAATTCATCAAATATATGTTCGCCGTCACCACGAACCACAACGGTAGCAATATCCAAATCTGTCAGCGTCGGTGCAATGCGTTCCATGCGTTCACGATCGCAGACGATCAGTTTGCTGCCGGAATCCTTCAATCCGAAAGCAAACTCTTCCTCTGTCCACCAACTATTGAGCGGGACCGAAATAGCGCCGATTTTCGCCGTCGCCATGAAAGTGATGACCCATTCAGGATAGTTCCGCATCGCTATCGCGACCCGGTCGCCTTTTTCGATGCCGAACTCCAGCTGCATGGCGGCAGCAAAAATATCCGACTGCGCCAGCGCTTCGCCATAAGTTACCCGGTCGTCGCCGAAAACAAGAAAATCTTTATCGGGAAATTCGACAGCGCGCAAAAACCACTCCCGAATAGATGCCGGTAACTCGCGGTACATCAGCAGATCGGCACCATCAAGATGTCGACGCTCCACTTGTAACGACGGATCCGCAGTCATCAAATCCTTCAATGCCGCTCGGTTTTCATCACCATTCGGGCGCATTTTTAGTTGAGCAAAATTCATGATCGTTGTTTCTAATACCCCGACAGGCTGGCAAAACGATTGCTGTGATACGCAATATCGCCAAGTGTCGTCATTGCCACACGCGCGCGCTTCATGAAAAAGCCTATTTCGAACTCATCGGTCATGCCCATGCCACCATGCATTTGCACCCCTTCGTTATTGGCCAGTTTCGCGACTTTGCCCATCTTTGCTTTCGCCAAACTTGCCAAGATTGCGGTTTTATCGTCGCCGCTATCCAGTGCTTGCAGCGCCGCGATCACCACCGATTTGCCGTTTTCAATTTCACAGAACAAATGCGCGGCGCGATGCTGTAAACCTTGGAAAGTCCCAATCAGTTCACCGAATTGTTTACGTTCCTGCAGATAGGCGACCGTGCGTTCGAAGGCTTCCTGGGACAGGCCGGACATTTCCGCCGCCAGGCATATCCGGCCGGCATCCAATATCCGCTCCAACAAACCATAACCCTCGTCGACGCCGCCCAAAACTTGCGCGTTGCCGATCCGAACCGCATCAAAGGTAATCGTCGCGGCATTGCGTCCATCGACCATGATATTCCGGGTAACATCAATACCTTCGGCGCTACGGTCCAGTAGGAATAGAGTGACGCCGTCTTCGCTGCCGGGCTCAGCACTGGTGCGGGCGGCGACAACCAGCTTGTCCGCGGTGTGACCATCCAAGACAAAATCTTTGCTTCCATTCAGGACAAAATCGCCGCCATCACGTTCGACTTTCAAGGCCGTCTGGGCCGGTGCGTGTCGGGGGCCCTCGTCGACCGCCAGAGCCATGGTGACATCGCCCGCCGCGATAGCCGGCAAAATCTCCGCTTTCTGCTCATCCGTTCCGGCGAGGTTCAAAGCGGTTACCCCCAGGATCGCCGTTGCCAGCATTGGCGAGGCCGCCAAAGTGCGGCCCATTTCTTCCATGACGATGCCAGCCCCGACATACCCGAAACCCGCGCCGCCAAATTCTTCATCAATCAGGACACCGGCAAATCCTAATTCCGCCATTTCTTTCCACAGATCGGCACTATAGCCCCTCGCATCTTCACTATCGCGAAGTACGCGGACCTGTTCGACGGGTGCATTATCTTGTAGGAAAGCTTTCGCCGTATCTTTCAATAACTGTTGTTCTTCGTTCAATATCAACGCCATGTTGATCAACCTTTCACAGAGCCTGGGCCTTAAGACGGCAGGTTCAAAATTCGTTTTGCTATGATGTTGAGTTGCACTTCACTAGTGCCGCCTTCGATCGAATTGGCGCGGGAACGCAACCAATTACGCGGCGTCGCACCTTCATTGAAGGCTTCGCCTTCCCAGCCGAGCGCATTGCTACCGCCGACATCCATCATTAGTTCGTTGCGGGTTTTGTTTAATTCGGTGCCATAATATTTCAACATCGACGATGCCGCCCCCAACCCCTGACCGGCTTTTGCTTCATCTTTCACCCGTTCAATCGTCAAGGCAAAGGCCCGCCCATCGATCTCGAACGCGGCGATGTCGGAACGCAATTCCGCGTCGGCTAATTTACCGTTTTCCAATCCTATTTGATCGACGGCGCGTTTGCTTAGTGGGGCTGAACGAGCACCGCGACCCATATCGCCGATCATTTCGCGTTCATGGGTCAGGAGATATTTGGCGATGGTCCAACCCTTGTTCAGTTCACCTACCAAATTTTCTTTCGGCACCTGAACATCGTCAAAGAAGGTTTCGCAGAACGGCGAGCTGCCGGAAATCAATTTGATCGGTTTTGTACTGACGCCCTTCGACGTCATATCGAACAGCAGAAAACTGATCCCGTCATGTTTCTTGGCATCAAAATCAGTCCGCACCAGGCAGAATATCCAGTCTGCTTTGTTGGCATAAGAGGTCCAGATTTTCTGACCATTGATCAGATAGTGATCGCCCTTGTCTTCCGCCTTGGTCTGCAAACTGGCAAGGTCGGAGCCGGCATTGGGTTCACTATAACCCTGACACCAACGGATTTCGCCCTTCACAATCTTGGGGATATGGGTCTTTTTTTGCTCTTCATTGCCAAACTTCAGTAAAGCCGGGCCGAGCATGGAAATACCAAAGCTGACCAGCGGCGGCCGCGCGCCGATCCGGCCCATCTCTTCCCGCAGCACTTTGGCTTCGTCTTTATTAAGACCGCCGCCACCATATTCGTTTGGCCAGTGGGGCACCGTCCAACCCCTTTCAGCCATGCGTTCGAACCACAATTTTTGATCGTTGGATTTGAAGTTGGGGATACGCCCGCCCCAGAAAGTATCATCGTCCGCCGTCATTGGCGTGAGCATGCTGGCGGGACAGTTTTGTTCAAGCCAGGCCGCCGTTTCTTGGCGGAAAGTATCAATATCAGTCATGGTCATCCTAATTGATGGTCAAGAATATGCCGGTTAAATCGTCACGTGCAGAATGGCACGCGCGCAGCCAATTAATCACAAACATTGAAAATTCAAAAATCGACAAGCGAAAATACTGGAAGTTGGCATCCGCTTCAAGCGATCCCGACGTAAATTTCATTTTCGCATTCGATTTTGCACGGCATATTGCCAGCGATTGGTCCCGAAAAACCGCCAAGCAAGCATCAATGACTTGATCCCATGGTCGGTCAGCAAAGCGGCAGCGATGACAATCGCCGAAAAACCAAGTTCCGCCATCAACCAGCCTAGGCCCAAACGGCCTGCCAACTGGCTAAATAACGTCACCGCCATCGGAAACCGTGTGTCGCCGGCGCCGCGCAGAGCACCGCCAAGGGCAAAATCAATCGCCAACAATGGCTGCAAAACCGCCACGATCCACAGGAAACGGGTCGTCCACGCCCGCACTTCCGGGTCATCAATCATCACCGCAGCGATCTCCGCCGCAAAAAGCGCGGTTAGAATACCGCAGGTTCCCATGCAAATTGTCGCCAATAGCAAAGCCCGCGTACCCGCCCGCACCGATCCTGGCAAATCACCTGCCCCCATCCGCTGACCGACCAGGGTCGATGCTGCCGAAGCAAAACCGATACCGATGGTGATTGGCAGGAACAGGAGCATGGTGCCAATGCCATAGGCCGCGTAAACCACGGTACCAAAACGGGCCATGATGATGACATAAAGCATTAAAGAGAACTGCAATACGCCCTGCTCAAGCGCGGACGGCCAGCCGACCAGCCAAAAGGTTTTCCAAATCTCCATAACCTTCAGGCAGCTTGTATTAGGTATCAACGGTCGTTTGCCACGCAACCAAATGATCAGCAGAGCAACGTAACAAATCAGCGTTGCGATGCCCGATCCGGTCACTAGACCTAATACGCCCAAGCCTTCCCAAGCACCAAATCCGTGCGCGAATATCACCCCAACTAAAATACCTAATCCGGTCACAACGAAGGTGAATAACATTGGAATGCGGACATCTCCAGTTGCCCGTAAGCAAGCTTCCAGGATGAAACGTAGGGAGTTTGAAGCGTTGAAGACGCCGGACCAGACGATAAACTGAACCAGTATGACCGTCACTTCGGGAGCCAGGCCGAAACTCCTGGCGATCGGTTCGGCAAAAAAAATCACCGGCAATCCGGTGACCACACCTAAGACGATACCGCCGATGACGGCGTTAAATGCAACGCCGCCAGCCCGTACTTTTTCGCCGGCACCCCAGGCGCGCGCAACCAAAGCTGTGGCGGCGATCGCTAAAGCCATCTGCAGCGCTTGCAGCAACATCCAAATCCGGACGCCGGATGACATCACCGCGACCGCTTCCGGACTGATCGAGGCGGCAATCCGGATGAAGGATATTGCCATTGTCGCGGTTGCCAAATAGGAAAGGATGGCCGGCCAGGCGAGCACCCATATCCGCCAGGTTGTCCCGGTGCTGCGCCGCCGCCGCATCCTCATCTAAAAGGCCCTTTCGTCCATCCACCTAGGTTAATTTGGCTAAACCTTTACCATCATTGACCACGGCTAAGGGCGCTAAGTTCGAGGTCGATCAAGCCGCCGCGTCAGCCAGCTGCGGCTCTTCCCCGGCAACGACGGTCCGATGCATCACACGTTCATGACCATCATAACCACCCTGCGCACTGTGTAAGACGCAGCGATTATCCCACATGGTCAGCATGTTCGGTTGCCATTTGTGTTTATAGACAAACTCGTCCTTGACCATATGTTCATAGAGATAACCCAGAATCGCTTTGCTTTCTTCGAATTGCATTCCTTCGATCTGAACGGTGTAATTGCCATTGATGTACAAAAGGTCGCGGCCGCTTTCCGGATGGCGGCGAACCAAGGGCTGGCGCTGGGTTTTGTCTGCGTCCGCCGAAGGATTGATCTTCATCGCGCGTGGCGTGCTCTCTTTGGCAAAAAACCCCTTGCTGCCATAGGGTTTGCCGGCGCTATGCAAGGCGTAACGACCAGCCAACATCGATTTCATGACATCCGAAAGGGTTTCATAGGCGCGATAACAGTCGGAATAATAAGTATCGCCCCCAATTGGCGGAACAACTTTCGAATGCAGGATGGTCGCAGAGGGCGGGGCCTTTTGAAAACTCCAATCGGAATGCCAACTGGCGCCAAAATTGCCCGCCTTTTCGTCTGCGCTACGCCGGACTTCCAGTATGTTCGGATGATCGTCCAAGGCTTCGATAAAAGGATTAATACCGAACGGACCAATTTGCTGGGTAAAGGTTTCTAATTGATCATGATCCAATTCCTGATTTGGAAAATAGACAACGGAATGCCGGGTCCAAGCTTTCTTAATCTCAGCCAAAGCCTGCGATGTGAGCGGTTTTGCCAAATCCACGCCGGTAATTTTCGCACCAAATTCGTGTTCGTGCGGTACTACAGTTATTTCCAAATATGATGTCGTCATAATTTATTCGTCCTGATGAAATATCAAACTTCATCATAAAGACTAAGAATCAAATGTCATAGACCCCTAAGCTGCTTCCAGGGCATGATATTGGTCATAGCAAATCGGGAGGGACGTATGGTCGATCTATTTCAAACGTTATCGCAAGCGCCGGATAATATCGTGTCGATGGTTGGCGACGCCCTGGAAAGTCGGGCTAAGGATCCGGCTCAACAAGCCATTCTTGAAAGCTATATTGGAGACTTAAGCTTCCGACCGGAGGCCGTTGTGGTTGAGCTTGGTTGCGGTACCGGCCCCGTCTGTCGTCGTTTTGCTGAAATAAGTGACGTTAGCAAAGTGATTGGAATAGAGCCGACAGTCGCGTTGATAGAACGGGCGCGGCAATTGGCCGACAGCGACAAACTGGAATTTCACGTTGGTCGAGGAGAGGCCACCGAACTAGGCGATGACATCGCCGATATCGTCGTCTTGCATACGCTCCTGAGCCACGTGCCGGATCAGAACGCCATTCTCGATGAAGCCTGCCGCCTTCTGAAGCCGACCGGCCAGCTTGCTGTTTGCGATGCGGATTTTTCTAAAACCTCGGTCGCGATTGGCGACGCCGACCCATTACAGACTTGTGTCGAAGCCTGGGTTGAAGGCAACGTTACGGATCGCTGGCTCAGTCCCCGTTTGCCCGGCTTGTTGAAAGCCAAAAATCTCAAGATATCGTCTTTTAAGGGACACAACCGGGTCGACATTGCCGGCATCAGCACTGGTCCCATCTGGGTCAATTTTGGCGTCGACGCTCTAATCCGAAGCGGTCGGATCAGCGAAACGGCTGGCGCGGCGTTGAAAGAAGAATGCCAACGGCGGATCGATAACGGGCAGTTTTACGCCTCGCTACCCTTTGTTACGGCTGTTTCTTCACGCGCGTGAGGTTGGCGACAAGCCGGGCTCAATCGTGTGAAGTTTCGCAGAGGTCGTGATCCGCCAAAACTTCGATCACACGACAGTTTTCCATGGTTCCATGACCGCCACTTTCGACCATGCGCTCCAGCTCCTGGCGCAAGCGTTCCAATGTCGCGATGCGATCTTTGACATCGGCCAGATGTTTGGCGGCAATTCTGTCAGCATCGGCGCAAGGATGTTCGGGATGTTCGCTTAACGAAATTAGCGTTCGGATGTCTTCCAAGGTGAACCCTAACGCTCGGGAATGGCGAATAAATTTCAACCGTGCGACAGCAGTTTCGGCAAATTGACGCTGATTTCCAGCTGTTCTGAGCGGAGCCTCCAACAATCCGATCTGTTCGTAATAGCGGATTGTTGGCACTTTAGTGCCGGTTTCCTTGGCGAGCTTGCCAATCGACAAATTCATCGAATTTTCCCCTTGAACCTATAGCTACTAGAGACATTAGATATATGATGTCTTTCGTATGGAGTGCAAGCGATGACTGGTTGTTGCGGACAGGATCAGGATTTTAGCCAATCAACGGCGGCGTTTCGCCGTCGGCTTTGGTGGGTGATTGGCATTAACGCCGGTATGTTTGCGGTCGAACTCACGGCTGGTCGCTTGGGTCATTCCGGCAGTTTGCAAGCCGATGCGTTGGATTTTTTCGCCGATGCGTCGACCTATGCGATTTCTCTCGCTGTTCTGGGGGCCAGCCTAAAAATCCGGGCAAGTGCCGCTTTCGTCAAGGGATTAAGTCTGCTGGGTCTCGGCGCCTGGGTTATGGTCAGCGGTATTCTGCAGATTTTTGATGACACCTTGCCGGCGGCAGAGGTGATGGGCGGGATCGGTTTCCTCGCGCTCGCCGCCAATCTTCTGAGTGTGTTCCTGCTTGTGAGTTTTAAGGATGGCGACGCCAATATCCGTTCGGTCTGGCTCTGCTCGCGCAACGACGCCATTGGCAATGTCGCGGTGATGCTTGCCGGTCTTGCGGTCTGGGTCAGCGCCAGCAAATGGCCCGATATTATTGTCGCGTTAGGCATGGCGAGCCTCTTCACTTGGTCGGCAACGCAGATATTGCAACAAGCCTGGAAGGAATTATCCCACCCTGGTCAGGTTACCCAACCGCCGGCGAAGGGAATGATCTGACCGCAGAAATAGTCGCTCTCGTCACTGGCCAAAAATATCGCCAGCGCGACATCTTCATCGGCACGACCGAGGCGGCGGGCCGGTATGTTTTGTTTTAAATAGGCTTGGAAACGGTCGGTCTCGGTAATTGATTTGGGATAATAATCTTCGCTCTCGATAAAATTTTGCGCGATCAGATTGACGTTGATATTTTGCGACGCGAGCTCAGCACCGACCGCACGCACATAACCTACTTGGGCGCCACGGGCAGCGGAATAAGCCGCCACATTGCGCATCCCCCGTAACGGGGTGGCGCTGCCGAAGACAACCACTTTGCCCTTCTTTCGTGCAAGCATTTGCGGCACCACGGCTTGCACCATCCAATGCATAGGGTCGACCATAATGGTGAATTTTTCCGCCCAGGTCGCGTCTTCGATTTTGTCGACCGCTGTGCCCGAAGAGGCATCAGCGGCAAAATTGACCACTAAAACGTCAATGTCTCCCGCCTGATTGACAATATCCCGCGCTTGTTCGGAGGACGTGGGAACAATGTCACTGGCGACCACGTCGGCCCCCTCTCCATCAAACATCTCCACCGATTTTGGGCCCATAAAATCTTTGCTTTGGGTAATCAACACCCGCTTGCCCGCTAACCGTTTGCTCACAGGTCTTCTCCTCTTTCAATTAAGTATGTGCGATATGTCTAATCTTCTGTTTGCCAAGTCATTGCTTATTAAGCCATGATACGCTTGCGATATGAAATAATATTGTCCAGGGGGGCAGGAATGGATAATCCACTTTCACTTGCAAGTGTGTTGGTTGTTGAAGATGAACTGTTTTCGCAACAGTTTATCGTTCAGATGTTGGAAAGTTTAAGTGTGGGCCAAGTGCTTACCGCGACGAACGGACTTGAAGCGCTGGAAATACTGGGTGCGCGCCAAGCCGGGGTCGACCTGGTAATCACCGATGTCGAGATGCCGGAAATGGGTGGTTACGAACTTGTTCGACGGCTGCGTTTAGGTGGCATACCGGGTCTCAAAGATGTCCCAATCATCATCTTGACCGCGAACGATACAGAGAAAAACCTGCAGCATGCCAAAGTCTTAAAAATCAACAGCTTCTTCGTCAAACCACCGTCCAAAGCGGTGTTTGAGAAAACGATCCATCGCATCATTGTCGACAAAATACTCGATATCGCCGACGGCGCATGAGGCTTCTCCGGATACGCTAATCTTCGCTTAGGCCATCAAGGGCTGCTTCGACCCGATCCCAGACCGCCGGCAACTCAGCGGCGCTATCGCGCGCAGTATCGATGTCCCCTTCTTTCAAAGCGACCTCGACTATACTGAATAACGTCCCAATTTCTTTAGCGCCGGCGTTTTTGGAGGCGCCCGCGGCGGCATGGGCAATTTGCGACGCCTCTGCAACTTCGCTATTTTCAATCGCTGTGGCGAGGTTTGATAAATATTCCTGCGCCATTGTCCGATAAAGATCGAGCATCCCGATCGCACCTTCGTCGATTGTCCCAAAAGCTTCCCGCATGGGTTTGAGATCGAGCACTGGATGCAGCGGGAATTTTTCCGCCGTTAAGGTATTTTCCTCCTCCTCAGCTGGAGCCACACTGATCGGATCCAGACCGAAACACCGCCCCAATACGATCGACAATTGTTCAAAGTCCACCGGTTTTGACAGATAATCGTCCATACCCGCATCCAAAAACCGGCGCCGCGTACCAGGTTCCACGTCACCGGTCATAGCAATCACAGGGGTTCGGTAACCAAGCGCCGGTTCGAGTTCACGCAGCGCCGAGACAAATTCCAAACCATTCTTTCGCGGCATATTGAAGTCGACCAAAACAGCGTCGAAACGGTTGTCTACCGCCATTTCCAGCGCTTCCTGGCCATCAACGGCAAACTGGCATGCGATGCCTAGTCTTTCCATTTGTTTTTTCGCGAGAGCACGATTGTTCTCGACATCATCCGCAACGAGGATCGACTTTTCAGACCAAAGTACCGGCACTTCGATGCGGCCACCGGTTAGTCTTTCCATTGCCGTCAATAATGCCCGGCGATTGACCGGTTTGGTCAATACCTCGTTCATACCAGAATCTAGACAGGCATTGAGTTCGCTTTCGATGGCGCTGGCGGTGATCCCCAGAATTGGAACATCACAGAGCGGCGACGGCAATTGGCGAATTCGCATCGTTGCTTCCAGGCCGCTCATATTTGGCATATGTCGGTCCATAAGAATAAGGTCAAACTTCTGTACTTGAAGCGCATCCAAGGCATCACGACCGTCGTTGACGTCCATCACCTGATGCCCGGCACGCGCCAACATGCGACCGACAACTTGTCGATTGATGACATTGTCCTCGACGTGTAAAACACTTAGCGCACGCATCGGCGGGAACGGCGATAGCGTACGGTCGCCTTCATTTCGCAACTCATCGGGAATGTTTTCCACGTCCGCTTCGCTGCCGGTGCCGAAGGTGGCTCTAAATCGGAACACGCTACCCATGTCCGGCTCGCTGTCGAGTTCAATTTTACCCCCCATCAAATCGACCAACCGTCGACAAATTGCCAAACCCAAACCGGTGCCGCCATATTTACGGGCGGTTTCTACGGATTCCTGCGTATATGCCGTAAACAACTTTTCCTGTGCTTCCAGGGAAATTCCCTTGCCGGTGTCGATCACCGCAAATTCCAACACAGTATTGTCCCCCTCCGCCGACCTGGCGACAGCGGCAATTGTGACCGAACCTGCGTCCGTGAACTTGATCGCATTGCTGACCAAATTTAGCAAAATCTGTCGTAATCGTAGGGGATCACCGATAATCACTGGCGGGATATCAGGATCCAAGCTGGCGGCCAGTTCGATACCTTTTTCCTCGGCCCGATTATCCATCAAACGAATTGTTTCTGTCACAATATCGACAACCCGGAAGGGAATATGTTCCAATTCCAGACCTTCGGCATCAAGTTTGGCAATGTCGAGCAAATCATCGACAATGCGTAGCAGCGAGTTGCCGGAACTATAGATAATCTCCACACATTCGCGGCTTTCCGTATTCAAATCCATATCGCGCATCAATTGCGCCATGCCGAGCACCCCATTCATGGGTGTCCGCACTTCGTGACTGACCGTCGCGACCAATTCGGCCCGCGCTTGCGCCAGACGTTCGGCACGAACCTTTGCGGCCTCAAGTTCCTGTTCCGCACGTTTGCGCTCCGTGATGTCACTGGTGACGCTGACCAAGCTCCCACCTTGCGTTCGCGACCAATGAGTTTCGGTGATCCGTTCCGGGCGGATACGTTCTTCACGGAAACCATGTTCGATAGTCTTGAGTTGAGCTTGCCGCAGTTGCACGATCTCGGTCGGGTTTCCAGGACCAAAATCGCCCCGATCGGCGCAGAATCGCATGGCCGCGTCGGCACTTTTGCCCATCCGCATTAATGTCGGCGGGATATCCAATATCTCCAGTAGTCTGTCGTTGATCAATTCGACATCCAAATCGGATGAGTACATTAACAGGCCGGAATCCATGCTGTCCAAAGCAGTACGAAGAAGTGCCTCTGTCTCCGCCAGTTCGGCTTCCGCCCTTTTACGCTGATCGATCAATACGATGGAATTCAGAAAACAGTCTTCGCCTTCATATTTTAATGGGCGACTGGAGACCACGGTCCAAAATTCATAACCATCAATGCCTTTCAGTTGAACTTCGAATTCATCAATTTTGTTGTCTTGTTCGAGCTGATCCAGCATGACGTCTTGCTGCGAGGCATCGACGAAAAATTCGCCCAAAGTATGTTCCGCCATTTCTTCCGACTTGATCCCGAACAATTGCGCTGCTTGTTTGCCGATCGGCAATATGCCGTCTTGACGGGTGATCACAAGCGGGAATGGAATTGCATCGATTAAGCGTCGTTGTGCTTCCGTCACATCGTCCTGGCGTTCGCGGTCTTTGGTGGCGGCTTCGGCTTCGCGCCGGCGGATTTCCCGCTCCGCACGTATGCGTTCATTCAGGTTTTTCGTATGCTCCATGGATTGTACCACGCCATCGCGGAACAATATCCAATTGTCCTTCAGGACTTTCGCGAAAGCGGTAATGGCGCCGAAGTGGTAGGCCATCACGACAATCACTTCATAACTGCCGGACCAGTGCGAATAGAACCAGGAGGTAAACATCATCGGCAAACTGAACGCGGCGGCAGCGCGCGGAATTGACGAAACCGACGGTGCACTGCCGAAAGCCAGGAAGAAGGTCGAGGTTACCACCCAGATATGCTGATGGGAATCGAGCGCCGGAAACAACAAAACAAGCGCCGCCATCCAACAAAGTCCCAACAGCAATGAATGAACTTCGATGCTGTGGATGCGACGGATCGATACTTGGGTCGGTCTGGGTAGATAACGAAGTCTGCGATAACTCAAAATCATCGGCACCAACAAAGCGATCATGACGCCGATCGGGATAATTGCGTAGCTCGAAAATATCGTTGTCTGCGCCGCGCCCATCATCGCGATCAACGCAAATAAATTGCCAAAAATTAAAAACGGGGTCGCGGCGGTGATTTGGACCGTTTGGTTGATCCGGATCTCATCTGCCAATGTGGACTGATGCTGCTCCACGATAACCTCCCAAAAATAACGGTATTTTGCATTCCGCTAGGATGGCGATTCACAGCGCGAAGTCTAGCATGGTTAAGAATGGGATTGTCGAGGCGATTGGGTGGACGAATTGAACGTGTAGCTTGTCCGCTAGGGATCTTGTGGATTTTGAACAAACAAACGAATTTCTGCGCTCGTGGAAGACGCTTCAACCGCCGATCAGTAATTCCGGGGCTTATTTTTTCGCCAAGGGCTGTGTCAGGGTATTCTCTTGCTGGCTATTCTTGATCATGCCAATGACGACTAACTCCACAATGATGGTGGTCGACGATTAAGGCGCGTCAACAGCAAGGTCTTTTCACTTAGATCTCTCGAGGTGACGTCGAAAGATGCGCTTCAGGTTTTCAGCACTATTGGGTCCGACAAGCACTTCCCGTCTGTCGCCCTTGGCATCAAATAACAACAACGTCACGTGAGCGACGTGATGCTTGGCGGCGAATTGCCTGCCTTCGACAGAGCGGATATTGCTGACCAAAAATTGTAGTTCGCTGCTTTCGAATTCACTCAGCGCCGCTCTGGCCTCTCGTTGCAGGGCGACGCATTTTGGGCATTGCGGATCGTGAATTTGAACAACTGTGGCAATCCCATTTCCGATCCGGGACAAGTCTTGTTCTTGGACGGTTACTCTGACTTCGGCGACTACATACCAGCCCACGCCAGAGAGGACGACAGCTGCCATCGCGACGTTGCGAAACTTAACAAGAAGCTTGCGTCTCTCTGTTTTGCGGGAATTCTGCCCATTTACATTGACGCTATCTATCTTCTGTTTGCTGTTTTTCTGAGACTTTCTTTTTTGACGCTTCATTGTTTTGCCATGCTCCATAAGACCATTTTGTCGTTTTTAATCCGTGACGATATTGCTGGCGTCAGCTGTCATGACGTCACAATAACTGGCGGCGGTTCGGGATCTAAAACGTGCTGAGTCAAAATAAGTTCGCAACCCTCACTAACTCGTGATCTTTTGCGTCTGATCTTGTGTTGCTGTGACGCTGGATCAACCATTAAGCGATGTCAGTATGCGGCTCCCGGGCCCAAAGCCTGACAGCTTGCGCCCGTCAGTGCGATTTGCTGGAACTTTCCGTGCCGCCGGTCGTTTTAATTTCTAGCTGACGAAACATGCGGCCCACTGGCGGAATGCTAAGATAAGGTGGAAACCAAAGCTAATGCGGACAAGGCGCGGCAATGAATGGACGAACTTCTGGCGATCCAGGCCCGGCCGCGCCCGAGACAAAGATTTTGAGGACCTCACACGACCTCATGTTGGCGCGCTCTGGCGCACGGCTCTGCGAATGACAGGTGATCGAGAAGCTGCGGATGAACTCACGCAAGAGACCTGTCTGAAGGCATTTCGGGCATTCGGCGATTTCAAGATCGGCACCAACTACAAAGCCTGGATCTTCCGAATTCTGACAAACCTCTGTTTGGACTTTCTGCGCCGCCGCGCGCGGTCGCCAATCGCACCGACGACCGACGCTGATATAGATATGATTGAGACACGCATCGGGTCTAGCGAACCGACCCCGGATGTTCAACTGATCCGCAAGGAATTCCGAAACGCGGTGCTTCACGCCATGCAACGATTGACACCGGAGGTTCGCCTCGTTGTTTCGCTGGCGCTGTTGGAGGAACGTTCGTATCAGGAGATCGCCGATGTTGTGAATTGTCCAATCGGCACGGTACGTTCACGCCTCAGTCGAGGCCGGCGACAGCTCCAACAGGATTTGCAACATTACATGACCGATCCCGTCGTGCCATTGATTGCAGTCACCAGAATTAAGGCCGGCAAACCTGTCAAAGGCGGTGAAGAGCAATGATCGAACTATATCGAGGTTCAGTGTGACCGGGAGAGACAAAGATTTCGAACTCCTTTGCGACGAAGTGCGTGATTGCCTTTCTGAAATGATTGATGAAGCCATCGATCCAACTGAGGAAACGGCGCTCCGGCAACATCTGGATAATTGCAGCGAATGCGTCGCCTACAAGCGCGAACTGCAGGAGCTGGATGCGCGAATGCGGGAACATTTAGACCACGCTTGCGACGAAGAAGAGCTCTGGCGCCGCATACAGGATCGAATTAATCGCGGCGGCAAAGCTCGATCTAGTTCGCATTACGAGATTGCATCCGTCGATCGTCGCAACACATATCGTCGGGCGGCGGCAGCCATTTTCTTAGTTGGTTTGTTTTTCGGTGCTTTGGGATTACTGGGTCGCGAAGATGAAAGGGTCTCGATCCTTACCGCCGCGACGCAGGATTTCGAGCAGTTTCGGACAACTGGCGACGTTCTTGATATCACGGCTGAACACCCCGACGCAGTACGGCTTTGGATGACTGCTAGAGTGGATTTCGATTTACCGAAGACCATGGCCGGACCCGACGGTGTCGCCCTGATTGGCGGTAGATTATGCGCCTTCCTTGGACGCAAATTGGCTTTCTTCGCCTACCAGGCGAATTCAGATGACATCGCGCTATACGTGACCTGGGCCGAGGGCCTGGAGGCGCCGGCCGAGAATGTATTCTCGGCCGTCTCGCAGGACGGCGGACTTACCACCGTGACCTGGCACCGTGGCGACCTCGCCTATGTCGCGGTCTCCAATATGTCAATCAGCAAACTCGCTACGTTTGTTGAACATTTTCGACGTATGGACGATGCGCGGTCGTAACAGCTCGAACGCTATCTGATCCCCCGATCAGATCGTCATGCGGCATATTTTGACTTCGCTAAGCCTTCCATTTGGTTGGCCCTTCAACCGGCCAAACCACAGCACCTTGATTTTCCGCCATCCAGGCGCGCGCCGCTGCGGAAGCTTTCCAAGCTTTGTTAGCCTTGGTTTTGTTCGCATATTTGGAAATCAACATGCCGGAGTTTTCGCCGGTCTGGATCATCTCCATCGATTCTGCGTCGGCTGCTTTTAGGGTCGCTTCCCGATCGCTCCCCCTAAATGACTTCAAAGCGTCTTTGAAAGAGACATCCGATTTGATCATCGTTACACGTACATAGGCCATAATTCCCCCAATTCTGTTGAATAGTTTCTTATCTCCACAAACAGGATATCAGCAATTGCCAAAAAAACGCGAAGCAAACCGATCAAATTACCTGCTTGAATAAGCTACTGGTTATGTAAAGAAAGCACAATCGCTAATGGATCGTTGCGGCAAAGATCTGCTCTGTCGTCAGCTTTGGAAATTTTCTGGTTCAGTGTTTTGTTTTCCCATGTACCAGGACCGGTAATAGCCAGTTGTTCATTCGTCAAGTAGCGCCATGGCCTGTTTGAGGGCTGCCTTGGTTTTGGCTTTGTCAGCGCGATCACCGTTGATCGTGATTATTACCCCCTCACCTTCATGGTGGAATCGGTGCTCATCCTGTAGAGTTTGATCGCTAATATCTTGAACGCTGAAAGTTCGGATTGCCTTCGGGAAGCCCTTCATGGTGATCGCTTCCTGCTCTTCCGCAAACAGCCAATCCTTTACCAACGAATAAGTTTCGGCGGTCAACAAAATTCCGCCTGAGTCCGCATGCGCTTCCAATCGGGCCGCCAGATTTACTTCGCCGCCGATGATTGTGTAATCCATGCGATCTTCGCTGCCGAAATTTCCAACCGTGCAATAGCCGGTATTGATGCCGATACGGGCCTCGAACGGACGGTCGATCAACCCCTGTTCCCGCCATCCTGTCTGCAGTTTGTGCAGCCGTCGCTGCATCTCTATCGCCATCCGAACACAGGCCGAGGCGTCTTCTCTCACGCCTTTGCTTTCCGGGTCGCCAAAATAGAACATCATCGCGTCGCCAATAAACTTATCGAAGTAGGCCCCATGCGCTTGGGCGATTCTCGACATCTCCGTCAAATATTCATTCAGCAACGCGGTCAATTCTTCAGCTTCCAATTGGTCCGTGATCTCCGTAAAGTTGACGATATCGGAGAAGAAAATGGTTAGTTTCTTGCGCTTGGAGCCAATGGCGACACGCTGTTCGCCGCTGGTTATCGATTGGTAAAGTTGTGGCGAGATATATTTTGCCAACTGATCTGAAACTGTCGCCAAGGTCTTGTTGGTCTGCCGCATTTCGTTCACCAGTCGGGTGTTTTCGATCGCAATAACGGCCTGCGCGGCAAAGGTCTGCAATATTGCAAACTGTTCTTTCGACAGCGGGCCGGGGGAAAGCCGCACAACCCCAAGCACCCCGACGGCAGTGTCGCCACGCATCATCGGCATCAATGTCAAGGCGCGGTAACCGCTGGCGAGGAAGTTCTGCCCACCGGGACCAAATTCCTCCAGCACGTTTGCGACGTCAGGAAAGTCTATCGCTTCCGCTTCCAGAATGACTTGACCATGCATATATTCCCGCGTCAGCGGAACTGGAAAACGCTGTCGCCATGCTTCCTCGCGGGCCGGATCGGAATCTGCTACCGCCGCGGCGTGCACATATTCCCCTTCCGGCAGGGCGATGGTAATGGCCGCTTCCGGGAATAGGGTCAGGCCGGTTCGCACAATGGCCTCGAATACCGGCTGCGAACTGGTGGGTGATCGGCTGATGACACGTAAAATTTCTCCGGTCGCGGCCTGCCGGTCCAACGCCTCCATTAGCTCGTGGTTGAGTTGTTCCAGTTTTTTCTTCGTTTCAGCAGAACTGCCGCCACGCCCTTTCGCGGTTTTCTGTTTTTGATGCTGTGCCATAGCTGCCCCTTGCCGCCAGTTGTGGCAGAATTTTTTGTCGAACATGCCGACAAATACTGCAATTGCGCGCAATAGCGTAGGCATTGTCGCCGACAAGGGAAAGGCAGAGATTGAAGATCCGAACGGAAGGTATTTTTACCGAGGTATTTTAGGTGTCTCGCATATGGCCATAAGCATTTGGACAGTTTGTGTTTTTTAAACGATGACCAATATTTTGTAAGAACTCCTGTAAGAAACTGAACAATATTCTGATGGCACATCAAGGATCTGACAACTGCTCGCGAAGACGTTGTGCTTTATTTCAATTGTGTTGACTTATTGGTGCTTTTGCCACTGATGGCAGACATGATTTAAAAAACGATACACTTCCGAAAAGTGCCACAACCGCACTTTTGAGCCGTTCGTTGCCTGACGGATACTAGGTAACGGTGCCCACTCGTCTAAACGCGATCGTTCCAAATTGCCAGGTTGTATACATGTTGATAAACTAATGTACTGCGCGATAGACTCAGGGTCGCACACTACTGATACGAAATAATCAGAAACTGGCAGCGACTGTACTTGCCAAATGGGGGAAAATAATGAAATCGCTATTCCGCATCGCAGCAACGGTCGCGCTCGGATTTTTCGTTTCCGTGTCATCGGCCTGGGCGCAAGATAAACCGACACCTGGATTTAATACCAAGATCCCAGAATCGATCCTGACGCCTGACACGGTGGAGACGAGGGTTGGCACTCTGCAGTTCTTTGACGGGATCCCGACCAAGGAAGCAGCGGCGCTGCTTTTTGCCAACTTGGACCTTAATCGCGGCTTGCAAGCAATACTGAACGGAATGCCGGCTTCCAACTTCGAGGCCGGCCGGGCCGGCCACATTGCCCTTGGCCAGGAAAAGGCCAATCAGGTTATTGTCTTTGGCGGCTTGATGGACAGCAATTCGCTGTTTCTCACCGGCAATGCCGGCACGGTCTACGCCACGTCCTTTCTCAATCTGGAAAGAGATGGGCCGACGGTGGTCGAAATTCCGGCTGGAACGGGACCGGGGATCATGGTTGATTCGTTTACGCGCAACATCATCGATATGGGCCCTCCGGGTCCGCATCGGGGCAATGGCGGCAAATTCCTGATCCTGCCACCCGGATACGACAAGGCTGACTTCGAGGGGATCGTTCCGCAAGGCGTATATACCATTGCCAAGTCACGCAGCTATGCGGTCTGGCTGCTGTTGCGTGGGTTCCTTAAGGATGGCAAACCTGATTATTCCGACCAATTGTTCAGAAACGGCATCAAGATCTATCCGCTTAGTGCAGCGGTTCATCCGCCTGAGATGGAGTTCATCGAGGGAACGGGGACGGAGTTCAACACCGTTCACTCCGCCAACTACAAGTTCTTCGAAGAACTCCATGCCGTGATCGATCGTGAGCCGATCGAATTCCTTGACCCCGAGCTTCGTGGTCTTTTTTCGTCCATCGGCATCCAGAAGGGCAAACCCTTTGCCCCGGATGCGCGGATGAAGAAGATTTTGATACAAGCTGCGAAGTTGGGGAACGCGACCGCCCGCGCCTTGTTCTGGTACGAACGGGATAAATCCGAATTCCTCTACAAGGGCAGCTACTGGAAGCGTGGCATGATCGGCAACTCGCATGAGTATATCAAGGATCAGGGACTGGGTGGACGCAATATTGATGCACGGGCACAGTATTTCTACATGGCAACATTCAACTCTCCGGCCATGGTGTGGAAACTTATCGGCAAGGGATCGCAATACGCCTGGGGGTATCTGGACAGCAAAGGCGATTATTTGGACGGCGGCAAATCCTATAAGCTGAACCTTCCTGGGGATGTCCCCGCCAAGCAGTTCATGTCAGTGGTGGTCTACGATTCGCAGACCCGCTCCATGTTACAGACCAGCCAGCCGTATCCGAATAAGAACAACAAGCGTCATAAATTGACCATCAATGAAGACGGATCACTGGACCTCTACTTCGGCCCCAAGGCACCCGAAGGAAAGCAGTCGAACTGGATCGAAACCGTCCCAGGAAAGGGATGGTTCAGCCTTTTGCGCCTATACAGCCCGACCGAAGCCTGGTTCGACAAAACTTGGCGACCGGGCGAGATCGAGTTGGTCGAGTAATTCAGGCAATTCGCCGGATAAGCACGCTGTCTGCTACCAGGCTTCGTCTATGCTCAATGCGTATTGGCGCAGTTAAAATGGAAGCATCCCGATACCGGCTCTCATTGTTTGCTTGCGCAAACAATGAGAGCCGAATGAGAGGGTTGTTGAAGCCGCGCGCTTAGCTTTGCTAAGCGCTTTGGTGCGGGCGGCCGGACTCGAACCGGCACGGTATTTCTACCGAGGGATTTTAAGTCCCTTGCGTCTACCAATTCCGCCACGCCCGCTGAGCCGCCTCGGAAGGTCGCGACAATTTAGTCAAACAGCGACGAATAGCAAGCGGAAAGGTGACCGCACTATCGGATTGAGAAGGCTTCGTCGCTTAGGCCGATAAGGCTTCGCCTTGCAGGGTGATGCGATGCATCAAGCGGCGCTCACCATGATAGTCATTGACCGCTTTGTGCCAGGTGGCACGGTTGTCCCAGAAGGCGATAGAACCGGGCTGCCATTCGAAGCGATAGGTAAATTCTGATTGTGAAGCGTGTTGATACAAATAGTCCAGCAAGGGTGCGCTTTCTTCCGCCGTCCAGCCGACAAAATGCGTGGTGAAACCGCGATTTACATAGAGCGCTTTCTTACCGCTAATTGGGTGCCGGATCACAACCGGATGCACCGAATCTTGTGTTGCCAAATCCTGATTACCCAGACGGCCTTTCATTTCTTCGCCCTCTGGGCCGGATTTTGGAATGGCGCCGAAATTATGGCGGGTGGAATGTTCCGCCTGCAGGCTTTCCAAGGTTTCTTTCAACCCGTCGGACAAGGCGTCGTAAGCCGCGAACATATTGGCAAATAAAGTATCGCCGCCCCGCGACGGCAGCTCGCGGGCCAACAATATCGACCCCAAGGCCGGTTCCACATCATAAGAATGATCGGTATGCCAACCGCTGCCGATATTGATTTTGTGCTCCGGCTCCTTGCGCACTTCGGCGATTTTCGGATAATCCTGAACCGCTTGGAAAAATCGGTTTACATCGATTTCACCGACATGCTCGGCCAACGCTTGATGCTGTTGCGGATCAATATTCTGATCGCGGAAAAACAACACGCCATATTCGCCTAGGCCTTGTCGCAAGTCTTCGCCGAGCGAGTTGCTCAAAGGTTCAGACAGGTCGACACCCTCGACAAAGGCACCAACACCGCCATTACTGGGCCGCAAGGTTATTGAACTGAGTTCCATGTCCGTTTCTCCATTCGGGCGTCTATTGACCAACTCGCCAATAGAAAAGGTCGACCAAAATAAGTCTACTCTCTTCGTCTAACAAGCCACCCCTTGCCGGTCAATGGTGGGCAGATTTTTCGTTTCAGTTCTTCTTCCACGTCGTGCAGCTTGTCTTTGCCGAAAAATATCTCTTCGCCAACAAAAAAGGTCGGGCTGCCGAAGGTGCCGCGCTCTACCGAAGCGTTGGTATTCGCAAGCAAAACATCCTTGATCCCCTGCTCACTGATTCCGGCCAGAACCGCCGCGCCATCCATACCCGCGGCATCGAGCTTGGTTTTAATGACGTCGGGATCATCCATTTTCAAGCCCTGCTCCCACATCGCCGAAAATACCACATCGACATATTCTGCAAAAATTCCTTCACGTTCGGCGTAAATGGCGCCACGCATGATCTGCACTGTGTTGACAGGGAAATGTGGATTGCGCTGAAACTTATCTAGGCTGTGTTTGGCAATGAATCGCTGCATCTCCAGCGTGCCATATTCGTTTTTATTCTTGATCCCCTCGAAGGCCATCATTGGCGATTGATTATTGGTCAGCTTGAACACACCACCCAGCAATACCGGAACATAGTGGCACGCCTCGCCGGTACGGGCCTCGATCTCCGGCATCACTTTGTGACTGAGATAGGCATTAGGACTACCAAAATCGAAATGAAACTCAAACTTGCGCATGAAAACGCCTCACTTTTCTTTGTTAAATTCCTGTACCATCATGAGCCGAAGGTGACCCCAAATTCAACTCCCCAAACCAAAGGAAATCAATAATGCCGGTGGAAAACCCAAAAGTGCTGGTCAATAGCGACGGTCCAGTCACTACAATCACGATTAATCGTCCAGAAGTCAAAAATGCCTGTGATGTGGAAACGGTGCAGACACTGCATGATATATGTGCACAGTTTGAAGCTGACAAAGCTGCACGGGTGGCAGTTCTGACGGGCGCGGGCGAGGCTTTTTGCGCCGGCGCCGACCTGGATGAATTGGCTAGTGGTGCATCTATCGGATTTAGTTGGGCCGGCACCAACAAAGGAGCGACCCGCCGGCGCCTCAACAAACCCGTGATCGCTGCGGTGGAAGGACATGCAGTTGCTGCTGGGCTCGCTCTGGCGGTCTGGTGCGATCTGAGGGTGGCCAGCGAAAGTGCGGTATTTGGGGTCTTCTGCCGTCGCTTTGGTGGACCGATGCCAAACGGTTGCACCGTCCGCTTGCCGCGCATTATTGGCGAAAGCCGCGCCCTCGACATGTTGATGACCGGCCGACCGGTAGATGCACGGGAGGCATTCTCCTTTGGTCTCGCGGATCGCTTAGTCAAAAAAGGTGACGCATTGTCAGCTGCTCAGGACCTCGCGCATTCATTGGCTGAATTTCCTCAATTAGCCATGCTGTCGGACCGCGCCTCTGCGATCAGCCAATGGGATTACCCGGAAGAAGAAGCCATCGACCGCGAAATCGCCGGCAGCAAACCTGCATTCGAACAACAATTCCAGAGCGGTGCTGGTCGTTTCGTCGATGGTGCCGGCCGCCATGGAGAATTCTAACGCCCTTCACGGAACGGTTGGGTTAGAAGTTTGTCCAAACGTCCTTCCGCTTCTTCACGAAAAATCGGCAAGCCGATTTGCATGTCCTCGTGGCTAGCTTTCGGTTGCGCCACATAACTTCCGAAAAGCCGGTCCCACCAAGAAACCGAAAAGCCATAATTGCTGTTCATCTCACCCGGCAGCACGGAATGGTGGACCCGATGCATGTCCGGCGTCACCAAAACCAACCGCACAAGACGATCCAGGCCAAGGGGAAGGCGGACATTGCCGTGATTGAACAGGGATGTCGCGCTAAGCAGGACTTCAAATATCACGACAGCGGCCACCGGCGCACCCATCATCAGCACGAGCCCTGCTTTTATCAGCGCGGAAACAAATATTTCGATCGGATGAAAGCGTACACCTGTGGTGGTATCGAAATCGAGATCGGCGTGATGCATGCGATGCAGACGCCAGAATATCGGGATCAGGTGAAACAGTCGGTGCTGCCAATAAATCGCCACGTCCAACAGTATTACTGACAATATCACTGCGAGGAACGGCGGTAAGGGTAGGACATGGAAAAGTCCGAACTCTTGATTTGTCGCGTATACCGCAGTGGAAACGGCGATGGCACCAATCGTGAAGCGCAACAATAATGTGTTCAGTAAGACGATACCCAAATTCGCCGACCAACGCTGCCAGCGCGAGCGAGTGAGCGAGCGGCGTGAAGATATGACCTCCCATAACACCATCACGGCGAAAACGCCGATAAATGCGGATAGTCTTATCGTTGCTTCACCATCCATATGCTTGCCTAAATAATCTTAGAGCGGCAGGGTCGTTTCACCCATCAGATATTCATCGACACTACGGGCGCATTGGCGTCCTTCACGTATCGCCCAAACAACCAGTGACTGGCCGCGACGCATATCACCGGCGGTAAAGATACCATCGATGGAGGATTTATAGTCTTCCGTATTGGCGTCGACATTACCGCGATTGTCCAATGCAACACCAGAATCGGCCAACAGGCCCTCATGAAACGGGTGGACAAAACCCATCGCCAGTAGGACAAGATCCGCCTCCAGATCGTAAGCGCTACCAGGCACCTCTTCCATGTTCATGCCGCCGTTGCCATTTGCGGCCCAACGCAGACGAACTAGTTCCAAGGCGGTTACTTTACCATTGTCACCTTTGATGGATTTTGTCGAAACCGACCAATCACGCTCACAGCCTTCTTCGTGTGACGTCGAGGTGCGCATTTTCATCGGCCAATTTGGCCAAATCATTGCCTTGTCTTCTTTTTCCGGCGGTTTCGGCATGATTTCCAGTTGCGTTACGGATACCGCACCCTGGCGGATCGACGTGCCGACACAGTCCGAACCGGTATCGCCACCGCCAATCACAATAACTCTCTTATCCTTAGCGGTTAACTGCTGGTTATCCGTTATTTGTTCTTCACCGATACGACGGTTTTGCTGCGTCAGGAACTGCATCGCATAATGCACACCATCGAGTTCACGTCCCGGTACCGGCATGTCACGGGGATGTTCGGATCCGCCGGAGAACACGACCGCATCGTAAATTTCGCGTATTTCTTCAACACTGATATCGACGCCAACATTGCAGTTGGTGCGAAATTTGACCCCTTCCGCTGCCATCTGGGCCATCCGCCGGTCAATCAGATGCTTTTCCATCTTGAAGTCCGGAATGCCATAACGAAGCAACCCGCCGATGCGCGCATTTTTTTCGTAAATCGTAACCGCATGGCCAGCGCGGGCCAACTGTTGAGCGCACGCCATGCCGGCCGGACCTGAACCGATCACAGCCACATTCTTGCCGGTCCGACGCTGTGGGATACGCGGAACAATCCACCCTTCCTCCCAGCTTTTGTCAATGATCGCGCATTCGATCGTTTTGATCGCTACGGGTTCGTCCGTGATATTCAAAGTACAGGCCGCTTCGCACGGTGCAGGGCATATCCGACCAGTAAATTCCGGGAAGTTGTTGGTCGAATGCAAAACCCGCAGGGCCTGTTGCCAGTCATCGCGATAAACCAGATCATTCCATTCCGGAATGATATTATTGACCGGACAGCCACTGTGACAAAACGGGATGCCACAATCCATACAGCGCGCACCCTGCTGTTTCACTTCATTATCGCTGAGCTTCAGGACAAACTCATGATAATGGCTGACGCGTTCGGTGACCGGCGAATAAGACAGATCGCGGCGCATTATCTCTTTAAAACCTGTTGGTTTACCCATCTTGTTTAATCACCTACTGCAACACTGATACCGGTCCGCTCCGCCGCGCGGGAAGCCGCTTGCATTTCCTGCAAGGCACGGCGGTAATCCACCGGCATCACCTTGACAAACTTCGGCAGATATTCATCCCAATTGTCCAAGACATCTTTGGCCCGAGCGCTGCCGGTATAGTGAAAATGTTTTTCGATGAGACCGCGCAGCCGCTGGGAATCGTATCTGGTCATGTCATGCACCACATCGACACGTCCCAATGTTTCCAGATCGCCGCCTTGCGCCTCGTGATTTTCCAACGCTTCGTCCTCATCAGCAATGGGTTCAATTTCGACCATTGCGAGATTACAGCGTTGATCGAAGTTGCCAATTTCATCCAACACATAGGCGATGCCACCGGACATACCGGCGGCAAAATTACGCCCTGTCATCCCGAGGACAACAACAACGCCACCGGTCATATATTCGCAGCCATGATCGCCAAGACCTTCAACGACCGCGTTCACGCCAGAGTTCCTAACCGCGAAACGTTCGCCCGCCACGCCACGGAAATAACATTCGCCGCTGATGGCGCCATAAAGGACAGTATTGCCGACAATAATGTTTTCTTCCGGTTTGAACTGAATATTTTTCTGCGGGTAGATAATCAAACGACCGCCAGACATACCTTTGCCGACATAGTCATTGGCGTCACCTTCGAGTTCGAAATTCACCCCATGACTCAAGAAGGCGCCAAAGCTTTGTCCCGCGCTACCTTTGAATTTAACGTTCAAGGTATCTTCGGGTAAGCCCTTATCACCATGCTTCTTGACGATTTCACCGGACAACATAGCACCGACCGTGCGATTGGTATTCGCAATCGGGGTTTCAATCTTAACCACTTGGCGGCCGTTTATCGCCGCAAACGCATCCGCGATTAATTTATGATCGAGAGCGTCTTCTAATCCATGGTCCTGGCTTTCGCAGTTATAAATAGCGACGTCCGGGCCAGCATCGACAGGGTGCAGAATACGACTTAAGTCCAACCCTTTCGCTTTCCAATGACCGATCGCATCGCGTGTTTCCAGACATTCACGGTGGCCAATCATGTCATTGAAATTGCGGAAGCCAAGTTCCGCCATCAATTCCCGCACTTCATTGGCAATGAAGGTGAAAAAAGCGATGACATGTTCGGGCTGCCCGGAATAAAGCTTACGCAATTCCGGGTCCTGCGTGGCAACGCCGACGGGGCAGGTGTTGAGATGACATTTTCGCATCATTATACAGCCGGAGCTGATCAACGCCGCTGTGGCAAAACCGAATTCGTCCGCGCCCAACAAAGCACCAACCACAACGTCGCGACCGGTCCGCAAACCGCCGTCCACTTGTACCGCGATGCGACCACGCAAATGGTTCATCACCAAGGTCTGGTGGGTTTCCGCCAAGCCGATTTCCCAGGGACTTCCGGCATGTTGAATAGAGGTAATTGGACTTGCCCCTGTCCCACCATCAAATCCTGAAATCGTGACATGATCCGCATGCGCTTTTGAAACGCCAGCCGCGACCGTACCAACGCCTATCTCAGAGACCAGCTTGACGCTGACCCGGGCCTCCGGGTTGACGTTCTTCAGATCGTGGATCAGTTGCGCCAAATCCTCAATTGAATAAATATCGTGATGCGGTGGCGGTGAAATCAAACCAACGCCGGGGGTTGAATGGCGAACCCTGGCAATGCCTTCATCGACCTTGTGGCCAGGCAGCTGCCCACCCTCGCCCGGTTTTGCACCCTGTGCCATCTTGATCTGAATATCGCTGGCGTTTACCAGATATTCCGTATTCACACCAAAGCGACCGGATGCGACCTGTTTGATGGCGGAGCGCATGCTGTCGCCGTTCGGCAGCGGTTTATAACGTTCCGCTTCTTCCCCGCCTTCACCGCTATTCGATTTTCCACCGATGCGGTTCATGGCGATTGCCAAAGTGGTGTGGGCTTCCCAGGATATAGACCCGAACGACATTGCACCGGTGGCAAACCGTTTCATGATTTCGCTGGCCGGTTCTACTTCTTCCAATGGTACCGGGGCATCGGCGGGTTTCAGATTGAACAAGCCGCGCAAGTTGCGATGTTTGATATCCTGTTGATTGATCAGTTTCGAGAAGGCGCGAAACTTGTCTTCGTCTTCGCCGCGCACCGCGTGTTGCAGCAACGACACCGTCTCCGGTGTCCAAGCATGATCTTCGCCTTTCAAGCGATAAGCCAGATCACCACCGACATCCAACGCGCTGCGATATTCCAGAACATCGCCGTAAGCAATGCTGTGCCGGCGTACGGATTCTTCCGCAATTTGGTCTATGTCGACGCCGTCGATCGCACTGACGGAACCAGTGAAAAACATATCCAGGAAGCTTTGCGACAGACCAACAGCATCGAATATCTGCGCCCCGCAATAGGATTGATAGGTCGAAATTCCCATCTTCGACATCACTTTCAAGATGCCCTTGGAAATCGCCTTTGAATAGCGGTGATGGATTTCACTTTCTTCAAGGCGTTCCGGCAATCGCGGTCGCATGGCCGACAGGGTATCAAACGCCAAATAAGGATTGATCGCTTCTGCCCCATAACCGGCCAACAAGCAAAAATCATGGACTAGGCGCGCTTCGCCGGTCTCGACAACCAAACCGACCTTGGTTCTTAGACCTTCACGAATGAGATGGTGATGGACCCCTGCCGTCGCCAGCAAGGACGGGATCGGGATATTGTCCGTATCTACAGCACGGTCGGACAGGATCAGAATATTGTAGCCGCGCTCGACCACTTCTTCCGCTCGTTTGAAGAGATCCGCCAGCGCCCCTTCCATACCTGCAGCCCCTTCGGACGCTGGATAGGTCATAAACAATGTATACGTTTTGAAGGCGTTATCGACATGATTTTCAATTTGTCGGATGCGTTCCAAATCGAGGTTGGAAATAATCGGTTTCCGCACTTCCAACCGCTTGTGCGTGCCGGCATCGTCCGGATCCAACAGATTGGGCCGGGGGCCAATCAACGAAATCAACGACATCACCAATTCTTCGCGGATCGGATCGATCGGCGGATTGGTCACTTGCGCAAAGCGCTGCTTGAAATAATCGAACAATCGCTTCGGACGGTCCGACAACACGGCCAGCGGCGTATCGATACCCATGGACCCAACTGGATCCTGTCCGGTCAGCGCCATTGGTGTCATGAAAGCTTTGATATCCTCCTGGGTGTACCCAAAGGCCTGCTGCGAAGTTAACAAGGTTTTTGCATCGGGATGCATTGGCCCAACTTCATTCGGTAGATCACGCAGATCGATTTGCGTCGCGTCCAGCCATTCCTGATAGGGCTTCGCATTCGCCAGGTCCGCTTTTACTTCCTCATCGTCGATAATGCGTCCTTGTTCCATATCGATCAGGAACATCTTGCCCGGCTGCAAACGCCATTTTTGAGTGATTTTTTCTTCCGGGATTGGCAGGACGCCGACTTCCGAGCCCATTACTACCAGGTCATCATCAGTGACAACGTAGCGGGCCGGTCGCAGCCCGTTGCGATCCAAGGTTGCACCGATCTGCCGGCCATCGGTGAACGCGACGCCGGCAGGACCGTCCCATGGTTCCATCAAGGCGGCGTGATATTCATAAAACGCGCGTCTGGCCGGATCCATCAACGGATTATTATTCCAGGCTTCCGGGATCATCATCATCATCGCATGCGACAGCGAATAGCCACTGGCGACAAGCAATTCGAGGGCATTGTCGAAAGTGGCACTATCCGATGACCCATCGCCAATTAGCGGCCACAATTTATCCAGGTCATCGCGCAGCACTGACGATTTCATGGAATGACGCCGTGCCGCCATCCAATTGGTGTTGCCTTGAACTGTATTAATCTCGCCGTTGTGGCAGAGAAAGCGAAACGGCTGCGCCAGCTTCCAGGATGGGAAGGTATTGGTTGAAAAACGCTGATGCACTAACGCCAAGGCAGATTCTGTCCGTTCATCCCCAAGGTCATTATAATAGATACTCAGATTGCCGGATAAGACCATGCCTTTGTAGACTATCGTTCTGGACGACATTGTCGTGATGTAAAAATGTTCTTTGCCGACATAGTCGGAAAACCGAACCGCCATATGCGATTGCTTGCGAATGACAAACAACTTGCGCTCAAAGGCGTCTTGGTCGTCGACGTTGTCACCTCGGCCGATAAAGATTTGACGAATGACCGGTTCATTTGCTTTGACGGTTTCGCCGAGACAAGAATTATCCGTCGGTACGTCACGCCAACCCAAAACAATTTGCCCTTCTTCGGCAACCTTGCTTTCGATGATGGAAACGCAATCGCGGGCAAAATCTTCGGCTTGCGGCAGGAACACCATACCGACGGCGTAATTTCCCTTTTCCGGCAGCTCAAAGCCCAAATCCGCACATTCTTCGCGGAACAGCCGGTCCGGCAATTGGACGAGCACACCGGCGCCATCGCCGGCCAACGGGTCAGCGCCAACCGCCCCACGGTGATCCAGATTAACCAAGATCTGCAAACCTTGGCGAACGATCTCATGGCTGGTTCGGCCCTTGATATTAGCGACGAAACCAACGCCGCAATTATCATGCTCGTTTGCGGGGTTATACAATCCTTGTTTTTCCGGTAAGCCCGCTCTGCTCATCTTGTTCCTTTCAACTCGAATTTGCTCTTATTTCGTGACGGACCACCTGTCCATAGCGCCACTTTGATTAAAGTGTCAGCTTGAGCGCCGCTGGTTTGCGCGGAAACAGAACTTGCACGCATACCAACGATCTTTTCTTCCTACACATTACAGGAAAACCGACCTCGGGGCGCTGTTTATGGCATTATTGAACGGATTTGTCACCCTCAGGCGGCAATTTCTTGGCCCGCAATCCGCTAATTCACCATGAAACTAACAGAAATATTTATTATCACAGTAAATACTAGTTAAAACGACAAAATGCTTACGATGGCGCTTTGACGATCCCGAATTCGATCAAGCTATCGGCCATATCAATCGACATTTCCTCAATAGAATGCGGTTTCCAATTCAATACCTCAAGGATGCGCTTATTGGATATCTCACTGCGCCGCCCCAGTCTGGACAATATCAACTTCACTGTCGGGTCGAACAGGGCAATAATTCGGACCAAGAAATTGGGCATTCTTTTTGTCGGAACACGGAACCCTTGCGCCGCAAATTTCGCGTCCAGGATTTTAGCAACGTCTTCAAACCAGGCAAAGCCATTAACACAACAAAACCGCTGGCCTGCGGCATTCGAATTTGTCATCGCCAACAGATGGGCGGACGCAACATCGCGTACATCGACGAGCGGAAAGCCAATCCTTGGGCAGGCCGGCAGCTCGCGCATCATCAGGCGCCGCACCATCTCCGCCGAAGTGCCCGAACGTTCGCTTAGGACTGGCCCCAAGACACCGCCTGGGTTAATGACGACCAGCTCCAACCCATTGGCATCCGATCCATTGACAAAATCCCAGGCTGCCCGCTCTGCCAATGTCTTTGATTTCTCATAAGGCCCAACTCCGGCCCCGGAGACATCTGACCAGTCGTTTTCATCAAAACTGTCTTTGTCACCATGACCATAGGCCACGGCGGCAATGGAAGAAGTAAGCACAACACGTTTGACACCAGCCGCTGCCGCTGCCTTAAGTACGCGCAACGCCCCATCTCGTGCCGGAATGATCAAATCGTTTTCATCTTTCGGTATCCCCGCAGGAAAGGGTGAAGCCACATGCAGGACATATTCGCAGTCGGCGACCGCGTCCGCCCATCCTTCGTCCGCAGCCAGATCGGCATGAGAGAAACTTAGCCGATCGTCAGCGTCAACATGGCGCTTGGCGACATCCCGCACCTCCTGTTCGCGCTCAGCTGAACGGACCGTGCCGCGGACGGCATAGCCTTCTTGCAGCAACTGGACAACACAATGCAAGGCAATGAAGCCTGACGCTCCGGTAACTAGGACGCATGGTTTTGACATGAATTCCCCCAGACATTATTTCGATCGCGCAACGTCGTTTCCGCGCGTAAAATCTCTGAACGTTTATTTAATCACGCCCGTGTGAAAATCAATAACCCTTTCTGGGTTACGAAATTTCAGGCCTGCTCGTTACACTGACAGAGCAAATACCAGGTCAGTTCCTTGACTGCATCCCGGATCGGTTGTGCCGATGCATCCACCCGCGCCAGGATCAATGCCCCCTCCAGGGTCGACAAAATCATATTCGCCATCGCTGCGCTTCGGTTTTCCGGAATATCATGCGCCTGCAATAATTCTCGAATAATTTGACGCCAGGCATTAAAGGCTTTTTGACCTGCTTCGGTTATTGTTTTGGATCTGGGAGCGGTTTCCAACAGTATCGTGGTGATTGGGCAGCCATCACGATAACCGGACAACGCCATCCAATGCTCCAGCATGCCGGCGTAGGTTTCGATAAAATCCACTGGATCTGTTGCTGTCTGCGCGATTCCCGACAGGGTTCTTTCGACCATCTTACCAGCGGCTTCGATGGCTGAAGTCGCAATATCTTCCTTCCCATCTGGGAAATAATAATAGAGTGAGCCCCTGGGCGCACCGCTTTGGCGAACAATGTCATTTATGCCGGTTGCGGCATAACCGTGGCGGCGAAACAAACGCTGGCTGGCGACAATAATATTCTTACGTTGGATTTGGTTTTTAGCCATCGGACACCCGACCCTTTTCTCACTGAACTTGACGTTTTAACTCTAACAGAATTATATAGACCGATCATTATAAAATTTAGGTGATTGTTCTATGAATAATATCCCGCCAGACTTTCAGCGCCACGACGAAAGCAGCCCCCTCACCGATCCTTGGGAGCCACTTTATTCAAAGCGCACAGAAGACCAACTATTCATGGGGATTTGGGCTGACACACCGCATTGCAATGCCAGAGGGTTTATTCATGGTGGCTTGATCGCTGCACTGGCGGACAAAACCATGGGACATTCCTGCGGCCTTGGTCACAAAACAGCGACCAGCATGGTCACGGTTAGTTTGTCGGTCGATTATCTGGGTATTGCTCAGACCGGGACTTGGATCGAATTCCAACCAAAAATTACGAAAAACGGAAAAACGCTTTGTTTTGCCGAATGTCAGGTGTTTACCGACGGCAAACTTTGTGCCCGCGCCCAGGGCACTTTCATGGTTATAGCTTAGGCCTCTTCGGCGCCCATATCTTTTTCAATCGGATCGCCGCCAAGGTCAAGGATCAGCGCTCGGATCGCATCCCCAACAACCTGTAACGAGGCGATATCTGTCGATCGGCATATCAAAGTTGCGCCGAACGTACCGTCGCGATGAAACGGATATGAGCCAACATCCACGTCTGGATGGTTTTGCTGTATTTGCCCCAATCCAGGCGCTAACATGCCTTCGCCGATATAAGCGGTTATCGCAACGGACAATACCGGATCACCGCCGATCAATTCGTGCTTGAGGCTTTGGAACATCGCTTGGGCGATCTGCGGAATGCCAGCCAAGACATAGACATTTTCAACCCGGAAACCTGGCGCTGTACTGATCGGGTTTTCGACCAGTGCGGCCCCTTCCGGGGTTCGGGACATGCGGCGGCGGGCTTCGTTAAACGCCATTCCGGTTCTTTTATACCGCGCTTCCATCATCGCAACCGCTTTGGGATTGGGACCTATTGGCAAGCCAAACGCCTCAGCAACGCAATCTGCAGTGATGTCATCGTGCGTAGGTCCGATCCCGCCCGTCGTAAACACATAATCAAACTTAGCCCGCATGGTATTTACGGCATCGATTATTTCCTCCGGGATATCCGGCACTACTCGGGCTTCCCGCACTTGAATGCCGAGATCTGTCAAATTTTCCGCCAAATATCCAAGGTTTTTATCCTTGGTTCTACCGGACAAGATTTCATTGCCAATGACTAGGACGGCGGCGGTGACAACTTTTGGGCTTTCGGCGGACATATCATTCCTTCAAGACAGATAAATTGGGCAAAATTAGTCGTCGACATTAACGGCTTGCGCGACTATTGCGAAGACACTATTTGGTGGTTAACGTCATCACATGCGATTCTCCGATCCTTTGATACACGGCAAGCTGTTGAAGCGATACAAACGCTTCCTGAGCGATGTGGAATTGGATGACGGTACTGTAGTGATAGCCCATTGCGCCAATCCAGGCTCGATGATGGGTTTGAAAGAGCCTGGCATCGATGTCTGGTTATCACCGGCCAAAAATCCAAAACGCAAACTGAAATACACCTGGGAATTAGCCCACGTCGATGGTGGCATGGTCGGGATTAATACCGCCCACCCAAACGGCATCGTCGAAGAAGCAATCCGAGCCGGCAAAATAGCCGAACTCGACGGCTATGCGAACCTGCGCCGGGAAGTGAAATACGGAAAAAATTCTCGCATCGATATCCTGCTGCAAGATGACGGAAAAGCTGACTGCTACGTCGAAGTAAAAAACGTGCATCTAATGCGACAAGTGGGGTTAGCGGAATTTCCAGATTCCGTTACGGCACGCGGCGCCAAACATCTGGTTGAAATGAGCGACATGGTTAAGCAGGGTCACCGCGCGATTATGGTCTATCTGGTGCAGCGAACTGATTGCAAAAGCTTCGATATCGCACGGGATATTGATCCGAATTACGATGCGGCTCTTATCGAAGCCTTAAATGTTGGGGTCGAAGCAGTTTGTTATAGCTGTCAAATCGACATCGACCACATCCATCTTGATCACGCCATTAAACCTGTATTCATCCAATCAAAGGTGTCTTAACGAATGCTCGTCCCGCTTTACGTCGCGACCATGGGCTTAAGCGCCTTTTTGTTATTTCTAATCCAGCCGATGTTCGCGAAGATGGCGCTGCCATTGCTCGGTGGCTCGCCGTTGGTTTGGAATGTCGCCATGGTGTTCTTTCAAGGGACGTTGTTGCTTGGATATCTCTATGCCCATTTGTCGCATAGATGGTTGCCACCCAAACAACAGAAAATTTTGCATCTTGTAATCTTGCTGATCCCACTTGTTTCGCTGCCGATTGGATTGGCAGCTGGTTGGACACCGGATGTTTCCAATCTAGCCGGCCTTTGGTTGATCGCGATGATGGCGGCATCCATTGGCCTGCCCTTTTTTGCAATTTCAACGACAGCACCGGTGCTGCAATCCTGGTTTGCACAAAGCGAACATAAAGATGCCGCCAATCCTTATTTCCTGTTCGCCGCCAGTAATCTTGGCAGCATCTTGGCACTATTCAGTTACCCCTTCGTGATTGAGCCATGGTTGAAAATGCAGGAGCAAAGCTATTTGTGGTCTTGGCTTTATGGTTTTCTCATGATTATGATCGCGGTCTGCGCCTGGCAGGTATGGAGCGCAATTCCTAATCGGAGGACAGTTGACCAAGGCGGTCAAGAAGACCCTAAAGTCGCCTGGCGGCAACGCTTGCATTGGACAGTCCTGGCGTTTATCCCGTCTGGCTTGCTGCTGGCGACCACGCAGCATATCAGTACCGATGTGGCACCGATCCCATTGTTGTGGGTATTTCCATTGTCCTTGTATCTGCTGACGTTTGCGATCGCATTTGCAAGAAGAACGTGGATACCGAACATACTGATTAGAATAGCATTCCCGTTAGCACTTACCGCATTGAGTATCTCATTCTTTTGGCGACTGCCGGTTTTCTCTTTCGCCATTCCGATATTCTTCGGAGGGTTTTTTGTCGTCGCGCTATATTTTCATAGTCGCCTGGCAGCTATCCGGCCGGCCGCAAGTCGGCTTACGGATTTCTATCTATTTATGTCGATCGGCGGTGTATTGGGGGGTATCTTCGCTGCCCTTCTGGCACCGCTTGTTTTTGATAGAATTCTCGAATTCCCGCTCTTGCTAATTCTCGCGGCGTTTTTTCATCAATCCGTGTTGGTCAGAAAAAAACACTTTCACTGGCTTGACCTTATCTTGTGTCTTGGCTTGGCAGGCGCCATCGCTTTGCCGCTAATGATAGGTCTAACAGATAAAATTGGTGTTGGTTTGTTCGCTGTCAAATGTTTGGCAATCGCACTGGTCCTGATGTCGTTACGACGAATTCCGCTTGCTGCCGGTGTATTGGCAACGGTAATCATATTCCTGAATACCGGTATGAGCGGCACAGAGATTATTCATCGAGACCGCGGAAATTTCGGCGTCTTAAAAGTTGAATATGTGTCGCGTCATAAAGTGAATAAACTGGTTCACGGCACGACGATGCACGGTGCGCAATCCACAGAAGCAAGTAAACGGCGAAACCTTACAACCTATTATCATGATCAGAGTCCGTTGAATAAAATGATTCGCGCACTCAAAGAAGACGGCTGGCCGCAGCGGGCCGGGGTCGCTGGAATGGGTGTCGGAACCATGGCTTGTATTGCGGAGCCGGGGCAAAAATGGACGATTTACGAAATCGATCCGGTGGTTATTAAAACAGCCCAGAATACAGATTATTTCCACTATCTAGACGACTGTTTTAAGGATGGTGAAATCAAACTTGGCGACGCACGATTGTCAATTGCGCAAGAAAAACCTAACAGCTTTGACTTGTTGATCCTGGATACCTTTACCTCCGATGCAATCCCGACGCACATGCTGACAAAAGAAGCCATCGCCATGTATTTTGATAAACTGAACGAAAGTGGCGTGCTGGCAATTCACGTATCGAACTGGCATTTTGATTTGAAGCCGGTTTTGGCAACGGTGGCAAAAGAACTTGGACTTGTTGCGGCCTATCATCCCCTTGGGACCGATGTTGTAAGAACGGGAAATTTTGAACAAGATTCTGAATGGATCGTCGTTGCCCGAACAAGGGCACAATTGGAAAAAATGGCGTCTAAAAGTAGATGGGTATTGCTGCTGCCTAAAGAAGGTGATCCGCTTTGGACAGACGACTATTCGAGCCTAGCAAGAATAATATTCTGGCGCGGGCGCCCCCTGAAGGCGCCTTGGCAATTGTAATGATTAATTCTCCGTTCTAAACAAACTTCCAATTAGGCGCTTGGATTGTTATCCGTTAGAATGCCGGAACTCGGGATAGCGCGATCCATGAGGTATTGCGGATCAGCGCGAGTTCCTAAAATGTTGTAGGTTGACGGCGTCTATGTCTTGTCGCATACGGTCGCCATACGAGATGGGAAAAAGGTAAGTCTGCATTATGAATTATGTGCTGGCGACGGAAGCGCCGGAAGAAAATACCGGTGTAGTGAAAATTCACACACCGGAAGATTTTGAAGGGATGCGCAAAGCAGGTCGTTTGGCAGCTGAAACTTTGGATATGATTACACCACATGTCATACCCGGTGTCACAACTGACGATCTTAACGATCTTTGTCACCAGTTCACTATTGGCCATGGCGCGATTTCAGCGCCGTTGAATTATCGCGGTTTTCCAAAATCGATCTGCACCTCGATCAATCACGTGGTTTGCCACGGCATTCCGAGCGAGCGAGCCTTGAAAGAAGGCGACATCCTCAATATTGACGTTACGGTGATCCTTGATGGCTGGTACGGCGACAGCAGTCGCATGTTTCCGGTCGGGGTGGTGAAGCGGAAAGCCGAACGTTTAATTGACATAACCTACGAATCTATGATGGCTGGTATTGCTGTCGTGCGCCCGGGCGCTCGCTTGGGTGATATCGGCCATGCTATCCAAACCCTGGCGGAGGCGGAACGCTGCGGTGTGGTCCGCGATTTTTGCGGTCATGGATTGGGACGCGTGTTTCATGACGCGCCAAATGTTTTGCACTGTGGGGAGCCGGGAACCGGACTTGAGTTACGCGAAGGTATGTTCTTCACCATTGAACCGATGCTCAATCTTGGCAAATGGCAGGTAAAGCTGCTGAAAGATGGCTGGACTGCGGTGACGCGGGATAAATCGTTGTCGGCGCAATTCGAACATTCGATCGGCGTAACGGCGGACGGGCATGAAATCTTCACGACGTCGCCGATGGGGCTTGATAAACCACCATACAATGTCTAAGGCCGAGCCAAGTGCCTAGTGAAAAACCGCACTATTCAGGGCATCGCCAGCGATTACGCGACCGCTTCCTAAAAAGTGGTGCCGACGGTCTGGCCGATTACGAACTTTTGGAATTGATTTTGTTCGCTGCCAAACCCCGTAGCGACGTCAAGCCGATGGCCAAAGCCCTTATCAAGGAGTTTGGTAGTTTCACCGATGTCATCAGTGCCGATAATGAACGTCTTCGTGAAGTCGACGGCGTCGGCGATGCCTCCATCGCCGCAATAAAGGCGATCCAGGCTGGCGCCCTTTTGTATCTAAAGGGTCAAATTATAGATCGGCCCGCCTTAAATTCCTGGAATGCTGTCCTTGACTATATGCAGGCCCGCCTGGGCCGCTCCAAGGTTGAGGAGCTGCATGTCATTTACCTCAATCGCAAGAATGAAATCCTAACTGACGAGGCACTGCAAAAAGGAACAGTTGACCATACCCCGGTTTATCCGCGCGAAGTTGTGAAACGAGCTTTGGAATTGGGTGCGTCGGCCCTGATACTTGTACACAATCACCCGTCGGGCGATCCGATGCCCAGCCAATCTGATATTGATATGACGAAACAAGTGGCGCAGGCTGCGGCGGCCGTGGATATCGCCTTGCACGATCACATAATCATTGGTCGCGGTAACCATGCTAGCTTTAAGACTATGGGTTTGCTTTGAAAACATGTTGGATAGTAGTCGTTGAATAAAGCAGCCCCTTCGGTCGAGAATATCCAACAACGCACCCTGCTCAGCATCTTTCTGATTTGCCTGGCGGTGACATTTTTTCCGTTTTTGAACGCCAGCGTGAAGTATCTGACAACGGACTATCCTGTTCCCATGATCGTTTGGGCACGATATGCCGGCCATATGGTTTTCATGCTGATCGTCTTTATGCCAAAACACGGCATTGGCCTGTTCAATACCGGTCAATTGAAGTCGCAGATTTTGCGATCGCTTTTTTTGTTGGTTTCAACAATCTGCTATTTCACCGCGGTAGGTTATCTGCCCCTAACAACAGCCGCCGCGATTAGTTTCACATCGCCTTTTATTGTCGTGGGATTATCGAGCAGTCTACTGGGTGAAAAAGTGGGTCCACGACGTTGGGCTGCGGTCGCCGTCGGTTTTCTTGGCGTATTAATCATCATTCGCCCCGGCATCGTGGGTTTTCACTGGTCCGCATTTTTAGTTCTCGGCAGCGCCACCTGTTACGCCCTTTATCAAGTTATGACGCGACGATTAGCTGGCCAAGACAGCAACCTGACTACAACAACTTACACGGCCTTGGTCGGCGCCATCGCAACTTCCGTTTTATTGCCGTTTTTCTGGACGACGCCGCTCAATGCGACAGATCTGCTCATCTTTGTAGGTCTCGGCATATTCGGCGGCATTGGCCATCATTTGGTAATTCTAGCACTGCAATATGGTGAAGCGTCCGTTGTTTCGCCCTTTACCTATGGGCAGATCGTCGGTGCGACGATATTTGGATATTTCATATTCGACGATTTTCCAGACCAATGGACTTGGCTTGGGGCGGCGATTATCGTGTCCTGCGGGATCTATATCGCCGCCCGCGAACGTCGATAATTCACGACGGCGATCAAGAATATGACCAATGCGCAGCCCGACAATGATACCGACGACGTCGACGCCGGAAGCCAGAAGCCGGAAGCCGGATAATTTCGTGTTTTCACCAGCTTGTGCTATTTAGACGAAATCAGCGACCCGATCGCCTAGTTCAATCGTTTGACGAGACAAGATTACCATGATCCCCCGCTACACACGCCCTGAAATGGCGGCCATTTGGACGCCTGAAAGCAAGTTTCAAATTTGGTTCGAAATCGAAGCCCATGCCATGGACGCCTTGGTCAAACTTGGTGTCGTGCCAGCAGAAGCAGCCAAGGAAGTGTGGGAGAAAGGCCAATTTGAAGTCGATCGCATTGACGAGATCGAGCGCGAAGTCAAACACGATGTCATCGCCTTTCTGACCAATTTAGCTGAATATGTCGGCCCTTCCGCCCGGTTCGTGCATCAAGGCATGACCTCGTCGGACGTCATCGACACTTGTTTCAATGTGCAACTGACGAAGGCGGCAGATATTCTGCTGCAGGATTTGGATGATTTGCTGGCCGCCATCAAACGTCGGGCCTATGAACACAAAGACACGGTTTGTATGGGCCGCAGCCACGGCATTCACGCCGAACCGACGACCTTTGGGGTAAAACTGGCGCAAGCCTACGCCGAGTTCTCCCGCAATCGCAAACGCTTGGAAGCCGCGCGTGAGGATATCGCCACATGCGCTATTTCGGGCGCCGTCGGCACGTTCGCCAATATCGATCCATCGGTCGAGGAACATGTCGCAGCAGCCATGGGCCTGTCGTCGGAACCGGTGTCGACCCAAGTGATCCCACGCGACCGCCATGCCATGTTCTTTGCCACGCTGGGCGTCATCGCCTCTTCGATGGAACGGCTGGCCACCGAAATCCGTCACCTGCAGCGCACCGAAGTATTAGAGGCGGAAGAATTTTTCTCAGAGGGGCAAAAAGGCTCCAGCGCCATGCCTCACAAACGCAATCCGATCCTGACTGAAAACCTGACCGGCCTTGCCCGCTTGGTTCGCATGACCGCGATACCGGCGATGGAGAATGTGGCGCTTTGGCATGAGCGTGATATTTCCCATTCCAGCGTCGAGCGCATGATCGGCCCCGACGCGACGGTGACGCTGGACTTTGCGCTATCGCGGCTTACCGGTGTGATTGATAAATTGCTGATCTATCCGGATAATATGCAACGTAATCTGGATCAATTGGGTGGCTTGATCTTCTCGCAACGGGTGATGTTGGCGCTGACGCAAGCTGGTACTTCGCGCGAAGACGCTTATCGCCTGGTGCAACGAAATGCCATGACGATTTGGCGCGACGGCGGCAGCTTCCTTGAATTGTTGCTCAAAGACGAAGAAGTCATGGCCGCCATCCCCAAAGAAGCGCTGACGGCGATGTTCGACATTGGCTATCACACCAAACATGTTGACACCATCTTCGCCCGTGTTTTTGGCAGCGACGATTAAGCCGCGGCACCAGTTGCCCGATGCATGACCCGACGGAAGCCCTGGCCGCCCGGTCGGGCGGCGAAATCGTCACTTTCTTCTTTGGCCATGTGGAAGCCTAATATCTCAGCTCCCAAGGCACCCGCAATGGGTCGAATTATCATCCTGAAATCTTAATGAGACTTCACTGGACGGACCAAAAGTAAGAGCGGCATGGCGGCAAAGGAACACCAGGCAAACAGACGAAATGCATTCAAATATCCAATCATTAGGCTTTGTCGCTGCACTTCGCTGGTCAAACCGGCAATACCGGATGGCGAGCCGATATCCCACATCGCGGCGGAGCTGTTGTAAAACCAACCGTTTATCCAAGGCGATAGCCCGCTCGCAGTTTCGCTATAAGTAACACCGCCTGTATGCAGCAGCACCGCGACACTAATGGATATGAAAAAGCTGGAAGCGACATTCCGCAATAGTTGGAATATGGCCGTAGCCTCCGGTAGTCGGGCCGGTTCGAGCGTACTGAAGGCAACCACACTTAGGGGTACCCAGGCCAGACCGACCCCGAAACCCTGCAAGGCGCTGGTCCATGCAACGTCCCAGGTCGTCAGATTGATGTTGAATTCTGACATTGCCCAGCCGGCATAACCTTGCAGTAAGAATCCGAAACCCATGGTAATTCGCGGATCCACTCGACCGGCAAATGCCATCAAGGTAAAACCCAAAAATGTTCCGAAGCCCCTTGCCCCCATCAGCATACCAATAACCGATTGCGGATAACCGCGAAGTTCCTGCAACAAGGGTGGAAACAGAACCATCGGTACAAAATTCAGCATGCCGAAGGAAAATACCAGTAGCAAGCCGACTGTAAAATTTCGGTTCAGGAATATTCGCAAATCTAAAAACGGTCTTCTGGCGGTCAAACTGTGCGCAATGAATATATAGAATCCAAGGGCCGCGACGGAAGCTTCGACAATAGTTTCCATGCTGTCGAACCAATCGTTGCGTTCGCCCCGATCAAACATAATTTGCAAAGCCGCGACACCGGCTGAAAGCGCTAAGAAGCCAATCCAATCCAACGGCCGCCCACCTTCAGGTGGTTTTTTTGGGATGAAAACCGTAATAGCCAATAAGGCGGCTACGCAGATCGGCACCAACATGAAAAACACCCAGCGCCAACTGAATTCTTCAGTCAGATATCCGCCGACAGCCGGCGCCAGGATTGGACCCAAAACCACACCCATTCCCCATACCGCCATGGCCACCGAACGTTGGCGTTGGGGAAAGGCAGCAAGTACCAATGCCTGCGACACTGGTACCATTGGCGCACCAAACGCACCTTGCGCCACACGCGCCAGAACGATTTGTTCCAACGACTGCGAAAGGCCGCAGAATATAGTTGCAACAGTAAAGCCAACAACACTGATCCAGAGGATAAGACGGGCTTCCATGCGGCCGGCTAACCACCCCGCCAATGGTGTTGCGACCGCTGTCGCGACAATATTACCGGTGATCGTCCAGGTGATTTGATCCTGGGTCGCGGCCATGGCACCGCGCATATCGGGTAATGCAATTGAGGCAATCGTAATTGCCATCGCATAAAGCGTCGTGACAAAAGTGCCGGTGGCCAGAATCGACCATTTCTTAGACTGAAAATCTTCCACTGATATTGTGGTCATTGGTCAGTGGAGGATCCGACAAATTTCCGGGTTGCCGCCAAGACGCGGGAAATAATCGCCGGCGCATCGCGTTTATGCCCAGTGTCGATTTTTACTGAAACCGACATGCCGGCACGCAAAGGCGGTCTGTCAGTATCTGTTACCTGATCAATGGCCAGTCTGACCGGCAGTCGCTGTACGACCTTCACCCAATTGCCGGAGGCATTTTGCGGTGGCAATACCGCAAATTCGGCGCCAGTCGCCGGACTTATGCTGGCAATTTTGGCCGACCATTTAACATCCGGATAGGCCTCAGCGACAAATGTTACGCGTTGTCCGATCCGCACATAGGTCAACTCGGTTTCCTTAAGATTCACCTCAATCCAGGACTTATTCGCTTGCACAACCGCAAATATCACATCGCCACTTTCGATATACTCGCCAGCTTCCAGGTTCATTTTAGCAATTATGCCACCGATGTTAGAAATCAGGACGGATCGATCCAAATCTAGCTTCGCCCTGTTCAGTCGGGCCACGGCCGCAATATGCAAGGGATGATCCGCTGTCGCAATATCCGCGCTGCCGCCCAATTTGGCCAATATGCCCCCTTCCCGCTGGCGCGCCGCGCCCAACAGTCGATCAGCCGCCCGCAGCAGGTGCCGCGCTTCATCCAGTTTAGTCCCTCGGCCAATGCCTTTGTCGGTCAGTTTCTGCTCGCGCACATATTGACTTTGCAGGAAACGCCGCCGCTCCTGCGCAACCTCTATCTCCGCCCGAGCCTGGCGCAATTCTGCGCGCCGATTTTCGATATCATGGCCAACACTTGCTAGCTCAGCTTCCGCCTCGCGAAGTGCAAGTTCGAATTGTAATCCCTCCAATGCTACGAGCTTTTGACCCGGTTCGATGACTTGATTTTCCTGGACATAGACTTTCGCCACGCGTCCCGACACTTCGGAAGCAATGGCCAAAATTGGCGCTTTGACATAGGCGTTTTCTGTTGTCACATAGCGCCCGCCGGAATAATAAAAAGCTAGGCCGACAAAGACTGCAACACTAGGAATTACCAACAACAAAAAGAGGCGAAACAAAAAGCGGCGAAAACGGCGAGGTTTTTTGGTCATGATGTTTTTCTCATGCCTCCCGCTCCATTGGTCGGCCATTGCTATTCATCACCGAAAGATCATCCCGCATGCGCCGTAACATATCAAGAATTTGATCCTGTTCAGCATGACTAAGACTTTGCAACGCTTCATCTCGGGTGACGCTGGCCAAATCGCGCATCACCTGCAAGGTCGGTTCTGCTTTTTTGGTGAGATAAACCCGCTTGGTCCGCTTGTCTTTTTTGTCCTGGCGCCGACGTACCAAACCCTTGCCTTCCATCCGATCTAACAAGCGCCCCAACGACGCCTTTTCCGTTTCCAGCAAGGCCGCCAATTCGCTCTGGCTAATCCCTTCATTGAAATAGAGATAGGTCAAGACCCACCATTGCGACCTAGTCAGACCCAATGGTGCCATACGGCGGTCATAAATTGTCCGTAAATGCCGCGCCACATCGTTCAGCAGAAAGCCGATGTTGCGATCGTATTCTTCTTCCATCAAAGGTCGTTGCCTAGGCGTATGAACATTAGTTGCCTAGGTTACGAAAAATTAGTTGTCTAGGCAACTAAAATTGAAGAATAACAACCCGCAAACAAAAAGGCCTGACCTTAGCTATCAACACGCGGTCAGGCCCAATGAATGGAGGACAAAGCTTACTCCGCCATCACTTGCTGTCGGGCTTCCTGCAGCAGCTCTTCCATTTGCCGGCGAATGCGATGTTCGGACATTTCCACGCCCCTAGTCTTGAAGTCGCCATCTACTTTTTCATAAACGTCTTCATCACCAGGGCGGTCGAAATCGGAGATCACTACTTCCTTGGCATATGCGTCGGCGTCATCGCCGCTAAGGTCAAATAGCTCTGCTGCCCAAAGTCCCAATAATTTATTGCGCCGCGCCATTATTTTGAATTCTGTTTCCTGATCGTGGGCATATTTCGATTCGTGGGCCTTTTCTTTTTTGTCGAAAGTGGTCATACGGTCATACTCCTCGTATGCATTCTGAATGGATCATCACTGACCCTATATCTAAGATGAAATTACCGATAAATCCAGCCCAAGGGGACGTTGTATCTGACCTTTTTTTCGGTTATGTTCCGCGATATTGGGACCAATTGTTCCGCTTCAACCAACACCGGGCATATTTCCGGACTATTCAGTAGAGCAAATATCCATGACAAGGCGCAGAAAGGTCTATGAGGGCAAGGCTAAAGTCCTCTTCGAAGGGCCTGAGCCAGGCACTCTGGTGCAGTATTTCAAAGACGATGCCACCGCATTCAATAATGAGAAGAAGGGTATCATCACCGGCAAAGGCGTACTCAACAACCGGATCTCGGAATATATCATGACCCGGCTTGGTGAAATCGGTCTGCCGACGCATTTTGTTCGCCGTCTTAATATGCGCGAACAATTGATCCGGGAAGTTGAAATCATCCCGGTCGAAGTGATTGTCCGCAATATTGCGGCCGGTTCGATTTGCAAACGTTTAGGTCTTACTGAGGGCACGCCATTGCCGCGTTCGATCATCGAATATTGCTACAAAAATGATGAACTAGGTGATCCCTTGGTGACGGAAGAGCATATTACCTGTTTCGGTTGGGCCAGTCCCCAGGAATTGGACGAAATCATGTCCATGTCTTTGCGTATCAACGATTTGATGCATGGGTTATTTGCCGCCGTCGGAATTCGTCTGGTCGATTTCAAATTGGAATTTGGCCGGCTTTATAACGGCGATGAAATGCGTATTGTTTTAGCCGATGAGATCAGTCCCGACAGCTGCCGGCTTTGGGACATGACCAGCAATGAAAAACTGGACAAAGATTGTTTTCGCCGTGATCTAGGTGGTGCTGCCGAAGCCTATCAGGAAGTCGCGCGTCGTCTTGGCATTTTACCGGAAGCCGGTGTCAACGACATGAAGGGTTCAACTTTGCTGCAATAGCACCGTTAGAGGATATGACGTGAAAGCAAGAGTACATGTTTATCTAAAAAATGGCGTCCTGGATCCGCAAGGAAAAGCCATTTCCACGGCCTTGGATCATCTCGGTTTTGCCGGCGTCGATCGTGTTCGCCAAGGCAAACTGATTGAGCTGGAGCTTACCGAAAGCGATCGGGACAAAGCCCAGATTGAAGTTGAAGAGATGTGTAAAAAACTTCTCGCCAACACCGTTATCGAGAATTATTCGATTGAATTATCTGATTGATATTATTGTGTTAACTACGTTTTTCGATCTTTCACATCAGGATCCTTGCGTATGAAAGCGGCGGTGGTCGTATTCCCTGGCTCGAATTGCGACCGTGATGTCAAAGTTGCACTGGAAGAAAGCTTGGATGGTCCGGTTGAGATGGTCTGGCATGGCGAACGGGATCTTGGGAAAACCGATCTGATTGTTCTGCCCGGCGGGTTTTCCTATGGCGACTATTTACGCTGTGGGTCGATGGCCGCAAATTCTCCGGTAATGCGCGATGTAGTCAAGCACGCCAAGAATGGCATCCCGGTAATGGGCATCTGCAACGGCTTTCAAATCCTGCTGGAAGCAGGGTTGTTGCCGGGCGCTATCATTTCCAATGCGGGCTTGAAATACATCTGCCGCGATGTGTATTTGTCGGTCGAGAATAGCCAAACCGCGTTTACCTCAGGCTACGGTCAGGGTGACGTCATTCGCGTGCCGATCGCGCATCATGACGGGCAATATGTCGCCGGCGATGCGATCTTGGACCGACTGGACGAAAATGGTCAGATCGCATTCCGATATGTCGATGGCGATGTGCCGGGTCCGGCCAATCCAAATGGCTCCGCCCGCAATATCGCTGGCATCTTCAATGAAACCAAAACTGTCCTGGGCATGATGCCTCATCCGGAACGGGCAAGCGATCCGACGCATGGCGGCAACGACGGCCGCGCCCTGTTCACGGGTCTTGTAAACGCTTTGAGTTGAGATTCTGCAATGACGATTATTAACGAGCCGACCATCACACCTGACGTCATTAAGGAGCATGGGCTGAGCGAAGAGGAATACGCCACCATTTTAAAGGCCCTGGGGCGGGAGCCGAATTTAACTGAATTGGGCATTTTTTCGGTGATGTGGAGCGAGCATTGTTCCTATAAATCTTCAAAGATTTGGCTCAAAACCCTGCCGACGGAAGCGCCATGGGTGATCTGCGGGCCCGGAGAAAACGCCGGTATCATTGATATCGGCGACAACAAAGCCGCGATCTTCAAGATGGAGAGCCACAATCATCCCTCCTACATCGAGCCTTATCAGGGGGCTGCGACCGGGGTCGGCGGTATCCTGCGCGATGTCTTCACCATGGGCGCCCGTCCCGTTGCGAACATGAATGCCTTGCGTTTTGGTGACCCTGACCATCCCAAGACCCGTCATTTGGTCAGCGGCGTGGTCGCCGGCATCGGCGGCTATGGCAATTGCGTCGGCGTCCCGACCGTCGGCGGTGAGACCAATTTCGACCCGGCCTATAATGGGAATATTCTGGTCAACGCCATGACTGTCGGCATTGCGGAGCAGGACAAGATCTTTTATTCCGCCGCCGCCGGTCTGGGTAATCCAGTGGTTTATGTCGGCTCCAAAACCGGGCGCGACGGCATCCATGGTGCGACTATGGCGTCGGCGGAGTTCGACCAAGACACCGACGAAAAACGCCCAACTGTGCAGGTTGGCGATCCTTTCACCGAGAAGTTATTGATCGAGGCCTGCCTGGAATTGATGGCGACGGACTGCATCATCGCCATTCAGGATATGGGAGCCGCCGGCCTTACTTGTTCTTCGGTTGAGATGGCGGACAAGGGCGGCGTCGGTTTTGAACTGGACCTCGATCAGGTGCCACAGCGTGAAGACGGCATGAGCGCCTATGAGATCATGTTGTCGGAAAGCCAGGAACGCATGCTGATGGTGCTGAAACCGGGCACGGAAGAGCAAGCCCGCGCTATTTTTGAGAAATGGGAACTCGACTTCGCCATTGTCGGCCGCATAACCGATAGCCTGCGTTTCACCGGCAGAATGCATGGCGAAGTGGTCTTCGACGTGCCCGTGCGGCCGTTGGTCGACGAATCTCCGGAGCTTGATCGGCCCTGGGTCAAAACCGACGCGCCGACGGATACGGATATCGATCTCAGCGATGCGCCACCGCCCTTGGATTTGTTGAATGAACTGATGGCATCCCCGGCGCTGGCGTCCCGACGCTGGATCTGGGAGCAGTATGACTACACAGTTATGGCTGATACAGTGGCGAAGCCGGGCGGCGATGCGGCTATTGTCCGCATTCACGGCAGCAATCGAGGCCTCGCCATCAGCACCGATTGCACACCTAGATACTGCAAAGCCGATCCCTATCAAGGGGGGGCGCAGGCAGTTGTGGAAACTTGGCGCAATCTTACAGCGGTCGGCGCCCGTCCATTAGCGATCACCAACTGTCTCAATTTTGGTAATCCAGAAAAACCCGACATTATGGGCCAGTTCGTTGGCTGTATCGAAGGTATTCGCGACGCCTGTACTGCCCTCGATTATCCCGTCGTCTCCGGCAATGTCTCGCTTTATAACGAAACCAACGGCGAAGGGGTCTTGCCGACGCCAGCAATTGGTGGGATTGGCTTGATCGATGACTTGAATAAGATTGCCCATTTGGCCTTCCCGAGCGCTGGCCTAACGCTTGTTTTGGTGGGTGAAAATAACGGGCATCTTGGACAATCACTGCTCCTCAATCACTTGAGATTTTCGATACAAACTCCTGTTCCTAATGTGGTATTGGAATCGGAAAAATTGAATGGAGATTTTGTGCGCGACTTGATTCAAGAAGACTTGTGTAACTGCTGTCACGATGTTGCAGACGGTGGCTTGCTTGTTGCCGTAGCGGAAATGGCGCTGGCTTCAGGTATTGGGGCTGATCTAAACCTGCGCAATGATTTAGGTCAGCTTTTCGGCGAAGATCAGGCTCGATATATCCTCGCCTACGATCCCGCGCAAGGCGAAGCAATTGCTGCCCGTGCAAAAGACGCCGGTGTCCAGCTCACTGAGATTGGAGAATCCGGCGGCGACAACTTGACCCTTGGCGATGGCGTACATATATCGCTAGTATCTCTGCAAGAAGCCAACGAAGCTTGGCTGCCAACCTATATGGCTGGTTGAACGACAAAACCGAAGGACGAACCGCATGGCGATGGATGCCGGAGAAATTACGAAACTGATTAAGGACGGCATTCCGGGCGCCGATGTCACGATTGAAGATTTGCGTGGAGACGGCGACCATTATGCGGCGATGGTGGTTTCAACCGCGTTTAAGGGAAAATCGCGGGTCCAACAGCATCAAATGGTGTATCAAGCCCTACAAGGGCGTATGGGAGGTCAACTTCACGCGCTGGCGCTACAAACAAGCGTCCCCGAAGAATGACCAAAACGTTGAAACAAAGGACTAGAATTTAATGAGTGAAAATCCAGTATTCGACCAAATCAAGGAAACCATTGCCGGCGATGACGTCGTCCTGTTCATGAAGGGCACGCCAGTGTTCCCGCAATGCGGCTTTTCCTCCCTCGTGGTGCAAGTTCTCAGCCACCTGGGCGTTCGCTTCGGCAGCTTTAACGTGCTGGAAGATATGGGCGTGCGCGATGGCATCAAAGAATTCAGCAATTGGCCGACAATCCCGCAACTTTATGTAAAGGGTGAGTTTGTCGGCGGCTGCGATATCATCCGGGAAATGTTCGAAAACGGCGAATTACAGGACTACATGAAAGAACACGGCGTCGAAACCGACCAGGCCGCTTAACATGGCCGCTCCGACAGCCGATCAAATTGATGGCTTTCACGCCCACGTTTATTTCGATGAAAGTAAGCGCGAGCCGGCGCAGGCCTTGCGGGATGCCGTCACGGAAGCCTTTGATGGTATCGAAATGGGTCGCTGGCATGAAAAAGAGGTTGGTCCACATCCACGTTGGAGCTATCAGATTGCCTTTCCGAACGAGCTATTTGATAGCCTCGTGCCTTGGTTGATGGTCAATCGCCGCGATTGCACGATTTTCCTGCATCCCAATACCGGCAACGATTTAGAAGATCATCGTGACTGCGCCATCTGGATGGGCGAAATGATTCCACTAAACCTGGCAATGTTTGAGTAAACAATCACAATTTTTATAGTGAAATTGCCGAGAACTTCAATTCATAGTATAATCTAAATCGAGAAATTCTGTTTCCTGGTTTTGGAATAACTATGAAAACAGCACCGTTGACGGAAGGCGAGACGAGGCTCCTCCGCAACTACCAAGATATAAATCACGGAATACTGAAAAACCAAGGAATAGATGTTTCATATTACCGCGGCCTAAATGGCTGGGCTGAGATAATGGGCAAACATCAATCCCTTATTGACGGAATATCACCGGCTTTCGATCCTGGATTAGGGCAGGTGAATACAAATAATAGCGCGTGGCTTTTGGCACGAACAAGTGACGATGTCATGGGCTGGGTCGCGATGCGGCAGGATTGGATTGCAGACTATCAGGAGCATGTCAGTCAGGGAAGATTGTGGGGGCCGGAAGGTGCAAAAACTGCACGTCCGCTGCCCAACTATATTCCATCGGATTTGGTCAAGAAGATCAGTGGGTCGGTTGTGCACTCCGGAGGGGCCTGCGTAACGTTACCATTTCGAAAAAAGAAACTGGCCGGGAGAAGATTGATTTCATATTTCACCCGCCTTTTGCGTACGCGGGGTTTGCTTGAATTTGATGCCGATTGGCTAACCGGTACTCTCGTCGACGACAAATTGGCGGAACTTAATTTTGGCACCGAAGTCTACGGTTACGAGACCACAGTTAAAATTTCGGAAAACTACCTTCCATCAATGGATAGCTTTCGTGACGTTTGGCTAAACGTCAGCTCGCGTCACCAGCAAGTTGCTGCATTCCGCCAAGAGCTAAATCTAATTGGGCATAAGGTAAGTGATTGAGCCAGCCACTTCTGGACCCTTGAAATAGGGCAGCTCCAACCTGCTCATCGATGCCGATCTTTGACTGCCATTCAGCCGCACCTGCCGCGCTACGTATCCATATAGCGGTTGTTTTTTACTGACCAAATCATGTTGCATTTTTTGAATTAGTTTTGAAAATCCCTTTAGCTCATATTCTTGTACAAACGAATTGGTATGATCGCGACCGGAATACGCCACCATGTTAGGCGCATATTGCAGGAACCTGGTGGTGCTAGAATTAACGAACTCAAAAATATGGCAGTTCGATAACAAATTCCTCAGCGCTAGTTTGTCGTTGTAAAAGTCCTCTAGCTGCGGAAACGGTTTCGAACCCCAAACCTCAAGTAAAATTTGCGCGTCCCTATTTTCATATCTATAAGCAATTTCTGTTGAAAGCCTTTGATGCCACATCCGATTGTCCCATTGGTCTTGTGCAACATAAAGGTCTTCAAAACCGTGCTTTACATCATTTCCATTTACATGAATATGACCGCTGCTTTTCCGTTGTAGCGTATCCCAATCCAGAAAATTCGATGCAGTTTCAGTTTTATCAACTTTCAAGCGGCTGAAATAGCGTTGGCAGGCCTGATGTCGGGGACAGGCGTTCTGATTTTGATCTTGGCAAACAAGCAAGTCATGCAACAACCCATTCGCTTGCTCGGTATTACCCGCCTCTCGCAATTTTCTGGCCTGTAAAGCCGTGCGGTGACAGAGATCGAATATTTGGTCCGGCGTGGAAGCACAAACTTCACGCTTTACGAAAGTTGTATGACGAACGATCTGATTTACCATTAACGAATTTTCTCGAATTGATGTTGGTTCAAAAGAAAAACGGCTAAATTACTGGTAACAAAAGACAGTCTATAGTGTCATGCATTATACTATATTGTAAATATATCGAAAAGATATATGTTTAACAGAAACCAAATTAACATATTATTCTTCCAAAAAATGAACTGGTGTCAGCCTAGAGCCGAATATATTAAATTCTCGTTAAAAAAGGAGAGCCCGCAATTGCGGGCTCTCTTTGTTCGAAAAATTCTCAAGTCGCAGACACGCTACCGCGTCTAATTTTTAGCGAGCGGAATAATACTCCACCACTAAGTTCGGTTCCATTTGTACCGGATAGGGGACATCGGCCAAACTTGGCAAACGCACAAATGTGCCCTGCATCTTGTTGTGGTCGACATCGAGATAATCCGGCAAGTCCCGTTCCGGGCTGTCAATCGCTTCCAACACCAGGTTCATCTGGCGGGAGCGTTCACGCACTTCAATGACGTCGCCTTCACGGACCCGGTAGCTGGGGATATTGACCCGGCGACCGTTCACGGTGACATGGCCATGATTGACGAATTGGCGGGCAGAGAACACTGTCGGCACAAACTTCATCCGATAAATTACCGCGTCCAAGCGACTTTCCAACAAGCCGATCAAGTTCTCACCGGTATCGCCCTTGCGACGTACGGCTTCTTCATAAGTGCGACGGAATTGCTTTTCCGTTACGTTGCCATAATAGCCGCGTAGCTTTTGCTTCGCCAACAAATGTATACCAAAATCCGAAGGTTTGCGGCGGCGCTGACCATGTTGACCCGGACCATATTCGCGCGCATTTACGGGGCTTTTCGGACGACCCCAAAGGTTTTCACCCAAGCGGCGGTTCAATTTGTATTTCGACCTTAGTCGCTTCGTCATCAGCGAGTTCTCTCATTCAATTTCTGATCAGGGATCAAGATATCCAACTACTTGCCCGCCGAACTTCCGGCAAAGACAAACTATAAACGCGCACCAATATAAGGCGCGCGGTAGCGGGCGTACTATACTCAAGCATATCTGCTTGTCAACCATGCGCATTGGCGAAATTTCAAGTTTTATCAGCCGGTTCGCTTGATCCATCAACCAGCCTTTCCGGGCCCGAATTTGCGGAAGAATTAACCTTGCTTTTCAACCGGTCTGGAGCGACTCGAAACAATGCTTTGCATTTTATTTCTATGTTAAGGTTTTTGTAATATTAAATATTACTTATATTATCTTACTTATATATATGGTTATTTTATTTACACCATCTAGCTTGACTGCTTTGTTTTTTTTGAAATTTTGAATTCAAGAACTAAAGAACAACGGTTGAAGTTTGGACGGTGGAAAATTTGAAATCTGCAATCAAGTCATCGAGAACAATAAAACTTCTCATTCTCTTTGTAGCGCTATTTGCTGCATCACAGGCCGACGCGACGGTGACCTTGAAATTTGGGGTCTACGCATCCGAAAAACCTTCGACAATCGTACGCCAGTTCCGGCCGCTCCTAAATGTATTAGAGATCAAACTGGCTGAAAGGCTGGGCGAAGCGGTAACGATTCAATTACAAGTCTCCAAATCCTATAAAACCGGCGCGCGTCAACTGACCGATGGAAAGGTCGATTTTTCTCAATTCGGGCCCGCCTCCTACGTTTTGGCAAAACAAGTGGAGCCGCAAATCCAATTACTAGCGGTGGAAGCAAAAAAAGGTAAGAAAACTTTCGACGGTATCATCGCAGTTCACCAAGACAGCGATATCACGAACCTCTCGCAACTAGCGGGTCGGTCCTTCGCGTTTGGCAATGAACGTTCGACGATCGGTCGCTATCTTTCACAGCTCTATCTCTACGACAATGGGCTGTTCGCCAAAAACCTATCCACGTACAAATATTTGGGCCGCCATGACCGTGTGGGTACAGCCGTTGGCGCCGGTGATTATGATGCCGGTGCTTTGAAAGAATCTGCTTTCGACAAACTTGTAAGAAAAGGCGTGAAGCTTCGCAGCATCGCCCGCTTTCCAAACATCACCCGCCCTTGGATTGCACGGGCCGGATTAGCGCCGATAATTGCAGATGCTTTACAATCGGCCTTATTAAACCTGAAAGACGAGACGGCAGACAATCGCCTACTAAGAAACGGCTTCCTTGCGACCGACGACAAGGACTTCAAAGATATTCGAAAGGCAATTCGATGTTCAGACGCATTTTTCGGAGGATAAGCAGAACCGCATCCCGTACCCAAACAGCAAACTATTGATTACGCTCTTGAAAAACATACTCTCATTCGACCGGCAAATCAGTCGACGCTTGCTTTCTTGGAAAGTGTTCGGCCCAGTTTCGCTCATCGTCATTTTTCTGGCTCTGTGGGCTGGTAATTATTTTCGCGACATCGCGTCTGACCAATTGATTGGCAAAATGTTTGAACGCAGCGAACAAACCGCAGCGTTGCTCTCTGCGGTATCTCTGGACGCCGTGATCACTGAAGATCGACCGCTTCTGGAAACGATTATTGATGAGATCGTGTCACATACTACCGAAATTAGAGCTGTTAGCTTTGAAAACGAGAACGGCTATACATTAGTTTCCTGGAGCGCAAAAGACTTAGAACGAAAGGATATTGTTCAAAAATCTTATACCTCAAAAATCGAAATGGAAGGCGAAATGTTCGGCCGTGTGACCATCGGGTGGGACCTGACTGACGAATTAAAGGAAATTGACGATTTAGTTTGGAAAACGCAACTTGTCACGACTTCGATCTTGCTGATCGTTATCGCGTTTTTTTTGGCGACGTTTCATTTTGGGCAAAGAATTCTGGCGGATAGAGAACAAGCTTATCAGGAGCTGGAACATGCCAAGTCCATGACCGAAGAAGCGACACAGGCAAAATCTGAATTTCTGTCGAGCATGAGCCACGAACTGCGGACACCCTTGAACGCGATATTGGGCTTCGCCCAATTTCTTATCCACGACAAAATGGACCCGGTATCCGATAAACAGGCTTCGTATGTCGATTATATCCTCAGGGGCGGCCATCACCTGCTGGAACTCATCAATCAGGTTTTAGATCTGTCAAAAATCGAAGCCGGCCAGCTGACTCAAAATATTGAGGCAGTAGAAATCACAGCGATTATTGTCGATAGCGTGGAGGTTACACGCGCAATGATCGAAGAAAATGGGCGGCAAATAACAATTACCAATCAAACAGAAGATCATCCGCCGACGACGGTATTTGTAGATGCATTGCAGACAAAACAAGTCCTGCTTAATCTGCTGTCAAACGCTGTGAAATATAACCGACCCAATGGTGAGATTTTCCTACAGTTAAAGACTGGATCCGACAAATTTCTTCGTCTTAGTGTTCGCGATACTGGGTTTGGAATACCGGAATGCGACCAACATCGGGTCTTTAATCCCTTTGATCGATTGGGTCGCGAGGCGAGAAATATCGAGGGCACCGGGATCGGTCTGGTTCTGGCCAAAGAAATGATCGAAAAGATGAGTGGGCGGATCGGATTTCAATCTGATGAAGGTGTTGGCAGCAAATTTTTCATTGATCTTCCGATAGACGGTTAGGCAGCCAGCGAAATAGCGCGAGTTGGCAAGAATACCGGCTGTTTATTTTCCGCGAAAGCGGATGAGACCGCTAATCATGCCCTGAAGCGTACGAATATCCTGGTCGGTTGGGGCCATACGCATGAACATATTGCGGACATTGCGGACCATTGCCGGTTTCTTCTCCGGCGGATAGAGGAACCCGCCTTTGGTCAATTCATCTTCCAAACGTTCAAAAAAGAAGGCTATATCTTCGGCTTTCGCTGGCGGCGAGCGGTCTTCGGATCGAATCAGTTCATCGCTTCCGTCTGCTGAGAGAAACCATTCGTAGCCAAATAACAATACTGCCTGCGCCAAATTAAGCGACGTGAAGGCCGGATTGGCCGGAACATGAATGATCGCGTGCGCCGCTACCACGTCATTGTTATCCAAGCCGGCACGTTCGCCGCCAAACAGGATCGCGCAAGCCATGCCATCGGCCATTCGCTGGCGCATGTCTTGTGCCGCTTCACGCGGGCTCAATACCGGCTTTATCATGTCCCGTGGGCGTGCGGTCATGGCATAGACATATTGCTGATCTGCAAGCGCCAACGTCGTCGTCTCAAATACCTGTGCCTCATCCAACACATGATCGGCCCGGCTGGCCATGGCGCGGGCGCTTTCATTGGGCCAGCCGTCACGGGGCGCCACCAGACAAAGTTCCGACAAAGTGAAATTCGCCATGGCGCGGGCGCAGGCGCCAATATTTTCGCCCATCTGTGGGCGGACCAGGACAACGCGTGGCCCCTCGCCCCAGATCTGCACTTGTTTGCTGTGGGTACCGGCCATCGGTCTAATTATTCCGCCGCCGCAGAGACCTGTGCACCATCGCGGCGGAGCTTATAGACAATGCTATCCATCAGGGCTTGAAACGACGCATCGACGATATTGGGTGAAACGCCAACCGTGAACCAGCGATTGCCCTGGCCATCGGCACTTTCGATTAGCACCCGGGTCACGGCCCCTGTCCCGCCATCCAAAATGCGGACCTTATAATCCACCAGATGAAGATCGGAGATAATCGGCGCATAGGGGCCGATATCCTTACGCAAGGCATTGTCCAACGCGTTCACCGGACCATTGCCTTCCGCCACCGACATGATAACCCGATCGCCGATGGTAATTTTCACCGTGGCTTCTGAAATCGTCACCAGTTTGCCAAGCGCATTATGGCGATGTTCGACCAGCACCCGGAAACTGTTTACGTCGAAATACTCCGGCACCTGACCCAACACACGCCGCACCATCAGTTCAAAACTAGCTTCCGCGCCATCGTAGGAATAGCCTTCGAATTCCCGCTGTTTGACATCTTCTAACAAGCGGTCAATCCGTTTGTCCTTGGGATCAATATCAATGCCGATTTCTTTCAGTCTGGATAGGACGTTGGAGCGGCCGGATTGGTTCGACACCATGATGGCACGGTCATTGCCGACCAGATGGGGTTCGATATGCTCATAGGTCTTTGGATTTTTCAGCAAGGCGGAGACGTGTAATCCCGCCTTTGACGCAAATGCCGAAGCCCCAACATACGGCGCCTGCCGATTTGGGGCTCGGTTCAACAACTCGTCCAACAGATGAGAGACATGCTTCAACTGTTGTAAGCCTTCCGCGTCGACGCCAATTTCATATTTGTCGGCGAAGGCCGGCTTCAGGGCCAAAGTCGGGATCAATGTGACCAGATTGGCATTACCGCAGCGTTCGCCCAACCCGTTCAAGGTCCCTTGCAACATGCGCGCGCCGCCGCGGATTGCCGCCAGGCTATTAGCGACGGCATTACCGGTATCGTCATGGCAGTGAATACCCAGGCGATGGCCCGGCACAATCTCCGTGACCTCACGTACGATTTCTTCGATTTCGTGCGGCAAGGTCCCGCCATTGGTGTCACACAACACAATCCAACGGGCCCCGGCATTCAAAGCCGATTTCAGACAATTGAGCGCAAATTCTTTGTTGGCTTTAAAACCGTCGAAAAAATGTTCTGCATCGAACAAGGCTTCTTTATTGCGCCCTTTCAATGCCTTGATACTGTCACCGACCAGCTCGACGGCTTCGTCATGGGGTATTTGCAAACCAACATCGACGTGAAAATCCCAGGACTTGCCAACCAGACATACCGCCGGGGTGCCGGAGCCCATGACTTCCGCTAGGCCTGGATCGTTATCAGCGCTGCGACCTGGCCGCTTGGTCATGCCAAAAGCAGTGAAAGTCGCATTTTTCAGATTTGGCGGATTCTCAAAAAACGCGGTGTCGGTTGGATTAGCGCCGGGCCAGCCGCCTTCGATATAATCGATCCCCAGTACGTCCAGCGCTTCTGCGATGTTGCGCTTGTCCTCGGCAGAGAAATCGACGCCCGGCGTCTGCTGCCCATCACGAAGAGTGGTGTCGAATAGATAGATGCGTTCTTTTTTCATCACTCTCTGTCCTGTTAACTGGCGCGACGCCAGGTCGTTCCGTCCGGCCCGTCTTCCAGCACAATTCCCTGTCCGACAAGATCGTCGCGAATTTTGTCAGCCAGGGCAAAATCCTTCTCCGCGCGCGCAGTTTTTCGCGCATCAATCAACGTTTCAATATCAGCCGCCGCCAAGCCATCGTCACCCGCATCGCCCCGGAACCACTCTTCCACCGATTGGTATAACACACCCAGAATGTTCGCGGCCGCGCGCAACCCGGCTGCCGCCTCTTGATCTCCGTCACTAGCCTTGTCGGCCAAACGATGCATTTCCGCGATGGCCAGCGGCGTGTTCAAGTCGTCGTTCAACGCCGCCATCACCGTTTCCGGCAATTCTTTTGCCGCTTCAATATCGTCACAGACGCGATACCAACGATCCAATGTCTTCTGCGCTTGCCGGACCCCACCACGGGTGAAATCCAAAGGTTGGCGATAATGCGTCGACATCAAAGCGAACCGCAGCGCCTCACCGGTAAACTCTTCCAGTAAATCATGGACGGTGAAGAAGTTGCCCAACGACTTCGACATCTTCTGCCCTTCGACATTGACAAAGCCGTTATGCATCCAATATGTCGCCAACGCGGCACCGTTATGGGCACATTCACTTTGGGCGATTTCGTTCTGGTGATGCGGAAATATGAGATCCAGTCCGCCGCCATGAATATCGAAGGTCACACCGAGGTGTTTTTTACTCATCGCCGAGCATTCGATATGCCAGCCAGGCCGACCGCGTCCCCAAGGACTATCCCATCCAGGTTCATTGCCGCTGGATGGCTTCCACAAAACGAAGTCCGTCGCGTCTTTCTTATAGGGCGCTACTTCGACCCGGGCGCCATCAATTAACTCGTCGCGGTCCTTGCGGGCGAATTCACCATAACTCGCCATCGACGGGGTATTGAACAGGACATGGCCGTCCGCTTCATAAGCATGCCCTTTTTCGACCAAAACGGCGATGATCTCTAACATCTCTTCGACATGGTCCGTTGCCCGCGGCTCCACATCCGGTGGCAAAGCGTTCAAGGCCGCCATGTCTTCGATATAAATTGCCGCAGTGCGCTGGGTAAGTTCAAAAATCGTCGTGTTTTCGCGCTGAGCTCGGGCGATAATCTTGTCTTCGATATCGGTGATGTTGCGTACATACGTCACTTTTGGATACAGCAGCCGTAATAACCTAGCGAAAGTATCAAAAACCACTACGGGCCGGGCATTGCCGATATGGGCATAATCATAGACCGTCGGACCACAGACATAGAAGCGCACATGGTCCGCATCTATTGGCACGAATTCCGTTTTTTCACGCCTCAGCGTGTCAAAAATCGTGATTGTCATTGTTGTTTCCCGATTGTCTAACGACACAAATATTAGGCTTGAGGGGCTTTTACCCGCTCAAGCGAGCGCACGAAAGGATTATTTACGAGATTTTGCAAGCGCTATTTTGGTGGATGTGCCCGCACAGCTGCCTCATTGACATCGGCCCCCCAGCCCGGCCCCGTCGGCAGAACCAAGTGACCGTCCTCTATGCGCGGTGGCTCGGTCACCAAATCGTCCTTCCAAGGCACGTCATCAATGTCGATTTCCATGATCCGGAAATTTGGTAATACGGCGCAAAAATGGGCGCTCATCAAAGTCGACATATGGCCGTAAAAGTTATGTGGCGCGACGTTGATTTCATAGGCCTCCGCCATCGCCGCAATCTTTAAGGACTCATTCAGGCCATTCCAGGGCACGTCTATGATCGCCACATCCATGGCGTGTTGCTCAAAAAACGGTACAAAACCACGCCGGCCAAACAAACTTTCGCATGAGGCTATCGGCGTCGCCGTCTTCTCGCGAATATCGCGCAAGGCAGCCGGATCGAAGCTATCGATTTCAAACCAGCTGAGCCCGGCATCATCCAGCGCCCGGGTGATTTGCAGATAACCTTCGGTCTTGAAATTGAAATTCAAATCCAGAAAAAGATCGGCATCCGCCCCCGCGCCTGACCGCATCGCGGCGATCTGATCAGATAGTCGGCGGCAAAGATCCCGGGACCAATTTAGTTCCGGTTGTTCATTACGATTACCAAAACCAGGCATATGCAGACCTGCCGGCTTATTTTCATCGAACAGCATGATATTCGCTTTCATGCCGGTAAAACCACGCCCGACTACTTCCGCCGCCAGTGCCTCGACCCCCGCTAAATCCTTTAGAGGCGGCACCCCCATGATGTCGGCATGCTGTAGGCGGTAGGAGCCAAAATGCGACCAATAAAGCCGCAGGCGATCACGCACCGGGCCGGAGAACATTTCATATACCGGAATACCAAGGGCTTTCGCTTTCACATCCAACAGCGCGTTTTCGATGGCAGCGATGGCTTGCTGGATCAAACCTTCCGGTGCCTGCCGCGTGCGGGCATAGAGGTTCGCCGTGACTTTTTGCACAGGGCGCGGATCCTGGCCGATCAGCAGGTCACCCAAACGACGGATCACTTCCGAGAGGCCCGGACTGCCATAACTTTCGTTGTATTCCGAATAACCGATCAGGCCTTCATCGGTGGAAATCTTCAGAAACGAAAAATTGCGCCAACCGGCATCACAATGCAGACTTTCTATAGCGGTTATTTTCATGAAACCTGCTTCCTTCGTTGCATTGACGATCTACTGATCGCGAAAGCCGTTGGTGATCGGGTAGCGACGGTCGCGGCCATAGTTGCGACGGGTGATCTTGACGCCTGGTGGGGCCTGGCGACGTTTATATTCAGCAACATAGAGCAGATGTTGAATGCGTTTCACAAGCTCCGGCGTATGCCCACGTTCAACCACTTGCGCCACCGTCAGCTCGTGCTCAACCAAGCTTTCCAGAATATCATCCAACTGATCGTATGGCGGCAGCGAGTCCTCGTCCTTCTGATCCGGTCGCAATTCCGCCGTCGGCGGTTTGATGATGGTATTTTCAGGGATGACGCGCCCTTCCGGACCTAACACGTCAGCCGGAAAATGCTGATTTCGCCAATGACAAAGGTCGAAGACCATGGATTTGTAGACATCTTTCAGCACCGAATATCCACCGCACATATCGCCATAAATGGTCGCGTAACCCACAGACATTTCCGATTTGTTACCGGTCGTCAAGACCATGTGACCAAACTTGTTCGAAATAGCCATGAGGGTCAAACCACGGGCCCGGCTTTGGATATTCTCTTCCGTGGTGTCGGCTTCACGACCCTCGAACATTCCGGCCAACATACCTTCAAAAGCTTCAACTGCCGGATGGATCGCCACGTTTTCGAGACGAATGCCTAACATTTCAGCACATTCGTTCGCATCGACGTTACTGTCGTCGCTGGTATATTGCGACGGTAGTTTGACGCACCAAACCCGATCCTTGCCCAACGCATCAACCGCTACCGCCGCGCTCAATGCGCTATCGATACCGCCCGAAAGCCCAAGGACAACGCCTGGAAATCGGTTCTTGTTCACATAGTCGCGCAATCCCAGCACCATGGTGCGATAGACAGCGGATAGGCCGTCTTCCAACGATGCTTTTCCGCCGTCTTCACAATGCCAATTATCGTTGTCGTCACGTTGCCAGATCGTCATCAACAACGTTTCTTCGAACATCGGCATTTGCACTGCCAATTGATGGTCCGAATTCAGGACAAACGAACCGCCGTCGAAAACCAACTCATCCTGCCCCCCGACTTGATTGACATAGGCAAAAGGAAGATGACACTCATTGATCCGGGCAACGATATGGCTTAACCGTTCATCGAATTTGTTCGCTTCAAACGGAGATCCGTTTATCACCAACATGATCTCGGCGCCACTTTCCTGCAGACATTCGACCACATCGGGGCTCCAAACATCTTCGCATATTGGAACACCGATACGGACACCGCGAACGCTGATAGGACCCGGCATTTCACCAATTGCAAACACCCGCTTCTCATCAAAAACACCGTAGTTTGGCAAATCGCATTTACGGCGGACGGCTTTGACTTCACCTTCATCCAAATAGGCTACGGCATTATAAAGCTTCCCGTCCGTTCGCCACGGTGTGCCAACGAGAATACCTGGCGCACCGGCCTCCGTGATAGGCGCTAAATCGTGAATTGTTTGTTCGGCTGCCAATTGCAGCGCTGGCTTCAAGACCAAGTCTTCCGGTGGATAGCCAACTAGAAACAATTCCGAAAAGACCACCAGATCGGCACCCATTTCACCGGCTCGACGATGCGCCTCACGAATTTTTTTCGCGTTCCCAGCAACATCCCCAACAATCGGGTTCAATTGCGCCAAGACAATTTTCAGTTCCTTTAACATAGACGGATTTTTAGGTCATGAATTTGAAAATGGAAAGAACTTATCGCACCTTACTCGACTAATCCGTCGCCTCATACACTCTGGGCTTGGGCTCCCCCGCTGCTTCGTTTTTCGTTACTTTCCGCAAATGTCGCTGCGCTAGCTCGATACGATATCCTGGAATCATAACATTGACGATCGTCCCTTCACCCAAGGCGGAAACGATATTAAGCCAGCCACCGTGCAATTCCGTTAGCGATTTCACCAAAGCAAGGCCAAGTCCGGTACCCGTATAGGGTCGACTTAAGGATGATTCTAATTGCGTAAATGGCGTAATCGCCTTGTCGATGTCATTCGGGGCCATACCAATGCCATTGTCGGCAACAGAAAAGATCAGATCATTTTCGGGAGATAAGGCCACTCGCAAGGACACGTCCTCCCCTTCATCAGAAAACTTAATGGCGTTGGATAGCAAATTAAGCAAAATTTGCTTCACTGCGCGATCATCTGCCCAGATTTTCGGCAAAGCATCACCAATTTCTATGTTTAGATTGATCTTCGCAAAAATTGCCGTTTGTTTTATCATTCGAACAGCATTGTTGATCGACTTTTGGGGGTCGATAACTTGCTCACGCAGGACAAATTTACCTGCCTCAATCTTAGACATATCCAATATGTCGTTTATCATGCTCAGTAGATGATTGCCGCTATCCAGTATGTCTTTGGCGTATTCCTGATAAATATCATGCTCCAAGGGACCGAAGGCCTGCTTGTCCATCACTTCCGCCATGCCAATGACGCCATTTAGCGGGGTACGCAATTCGTGCGACATGCTAGCCATAAAGTCCGACTTCGCCCGATTTGCCTGTTCGGCGGCGGCGCGCGCCGCTTGTGCTTCTTCTTCTGCCCGACGCTGTTCTTCCTGCAGCCGAGCTCGTTCCCGCAAACTGTCTCGAAACAGCATTAGCGTCCGAACCATCGCACCGATTTCATCATATCCGGGCTTCGGTATCTGCGCCTCCAAGTTCCCGGCGGTGATGTTATTCATCGCCAAAGTCAGGTCATCCAGCGGTCCCGTTATCGATCTTAGAACGGTAATTGTCGCGACCAACCAAAAAAGCCCGGCCAAGATCACGAAAGACAAGGAGAGTTTGATCGCGACCGATGCTTGTAACTCGGCTTTGCGTAGATTGCCGCCTGTGCGTTGTTCTTTTAGCGTGAAATACTCCGACAATTCTACGTCAATCAACTTCGTTTTGTTATCGAAAGCGTCAATCGCATTTTTTTTGTCATTCACATTTTTGGCACCCAAAATCTTGCGGTGTAGTACCAATGTCTCATCTATCGCGTTGATCAACTCCGCCTTGCTGAGATGGTCCATTCCTTTGATCAAACCTAAAATTCTGACGACGTCGGACTTAGCGGCACTTACATCAATGGACTTAGCACCCAACTGTACTTTAGCGAGGGCGTGGCGATATTCGTCGAAGGATTGATCTAATTCATGAAGATTGACTAATTCCCTGACAGATCGGGTATTTTCGACCAAAATTCGACGATCACCGGTCAGTACTTCGCGCAAATAGAGATGCATCCCCAGCGGTACCGACAATAGGACCGTCGACAAGATGATTAACCGGCTCATAATACTGATGCGGGTTAAAAACATGGATCCTCGGCTACGCGAATAAAAACCACCGAATCAATTTCATATTCAATCATACGCTAGTCACTCATTGCTTGAAACTGCCATGTCGTCCAGCACCACCGGTAAATTGCGTGGCACCGGCTTGTGCTTCTTGTGCCTTAGCCTGTTCCGCGCATGTCATTTCAAACTGTATAGCGTCGCTCAGTTCCACACCGTCTTGGGAAATTGAACTCCATCGATCTGATCGCATAGCAATTTGTGGAAAGTCTGATATTTCCAAAGCGAGCTTTTCGGCTGCTGCGCGGCCTTCGCCATCGGGCGCAATGCGTGTTGCCAAGCCCATTTTCAAGGCTTCGCTTGCGCTTACCGGTTTACCGGTAATCATCATATCCAACGCGTTCCCCATCCCGACAATGCGCGGTAATCGCACTGTCGTCCCGTCACTCATGGGGACGCCCCAGCGTCGGCAAAACACACCAAATACCGCACTTTCCTCAGCAATGCGAATATCGCAAAACAGCGCCAGACCAAGACCGCTGGCACAGGCCGTTCCGGCGACCGCAGCAATAATCGGTTTTGACAATGGTGCATGGGTCGGCCCCTCGGGGTGGCCAGCCCAAGCTTTGTAGTCGGCACGATCCGACAGCTCCTTAAGGTCCGCACCAGCACAAAATGCGCCTTCGGCACCTGTGAGCACGGCCACAGATGCAGTGTCATCATTATCGAAGTCATGAAAGGCTTCTGCCAGCATTTTGGACGATTCTTGATCCAACGCATTGCGTACTTCCGGGCGATTAATTGTAATCGTCGTAACCGGTCCGTTCTTTTCTACCAATATTTTAGTATTTAGCAACTATTCACTCCAATTCCGCAGAATTTCGTACTTTCCCTCGATACGAACCGTATTTATTCGGTTATTGTCATAGCGAATTCTAACTTATCATGCATCGACATGGGCTGGGAGAAAACCGACATGCAAGAAACCAACAAACAAATTTTATTTGCTAGCCGCCCTATCGGTTGGGTAGCGGACGACAATTTTCGTTTTGTTACAAAAGACATCGGCTATCCCGAGGAAGGCGATGTCTTGGTGCGCAATATTTATATGTCGGTCGACCCTTATATGCGTGGTCGAATGAATGCAGCGAAAAGTTACGCCGCGGGATTTGAACTTGGCAAGGTGTTGACCGCTGGCATGATTGGCCAAGTCGAATTGTCCAATAACTCAAAGTTCAAGGTCGGTGAATTTGTCAGTGGTCACATGGGTTGGGAGGAATATAGTTTGCTGCGCGGTGGTGCCGGACTGGAAAAAGTCGACCCCAAGCTAGCGCCACTCTCCTATTAATTAGGGGTATTGGGGATGCCAGGAATGACGGCCTATGTTGGTTTGTTGGATATTGGACAGCCGAAAGAAGGTGAAACGGTATATGTCTCCGCAGCATCAGGTGCGGTTGGGCAAATCGTCGGACAAATCGCAAAGATAAAAGGTTGCCGCGTTACCGGCAGCGCCGGCAGTGATGCAAAAGTCGGCTTTCTTATCAACGAACTAGGATTCGATGCAGCGTTCAATTACAAAACAGTTGATAGTCTCGGGGCTGGATTGATGGAAGTCTGCCCAGATGGGAACGATGTCTATTTCGAGAATGTCGGCGGCAAAATGCTGGATGCCGTGTTGATGAACATAAACCCGTTTGGCCGCATCGTGGCCTGCGGTATGATTAGCCAATACAATCTGAAAGAACCTGAAGGCGTCAAGTATCTTGGTCAAGTTGTCGGCAAAAAACTTCGCATTCAAGGTTTTATTGTTTCCGATCATATGAACCGTCGAGCGGCGTTTCAGAGAGACGTCGGTGGCTGGCTAAAGTCTGGTCAATTGAAATATCGCGAAGATATCGCCCAAGGTCTCGATAATGCCCCAGCCGCCTTCATCGGCATGTTAAAAGGTGAAAATATGGGCAAGCAGGTCGTCCAGATCGGCGAAGATCCAACCAAGTAAGTTAACGACGGCGCGCTACTTTGGTTTCACGATGCATGGTGTAGAGACCCGCCGCGACAACGAGGAATGCACCCAACATCTTCATACCGTCCGGCACGTCACCCCAGACCATGAAGCCAATAAACGCCGCCCATACCAACGACAAGTATTTCAACGGCGCAATGGCGGTTGCTTCGGCGAACTGAAAAGCCATGATCAGCAGGAGGTTCGCAAACGCCAAAATGATCCCGCTGGCGGCACATAGCAGCCACTCCGTGGGCGTCGGCCATGTCATCGAGAATGGCAGCGTCACGGCACCAGCAATCACCGCGAGCAACATGGTGTAGAACAGTATTGTCGCTGCCGGATCGGATTGCCCAAATCGTCGGGTCACGGCGTCCCGAGCGGCGGAAAATATAGCGGCTACGATCGGGAAGGCGACCCAAGGGCCAATGATCCCTTGATCTGGGCGCAGCATCACGATCATTCCGATAAATCCCAAAGCAACGGCCAGCCAACGCCGCCAACCCACCGCTTCGCCCAAAAAGACCGGAGAAATGACGGTTAAAATCAAAGGCGCCATAAAGATAACCGCTAAGGCTTCCGCCAAAGGCATAAATTTAAACGATAGGACGACCGTAAAACTGGTGATTAACGCCAAAAACGCACGAACGATTACCGCTTTGGGTCGATTGAGTTTTAGTGATCTCCAACCGCCATTTAAATAAGCAAAAACCGCAATTACAGGAAACGCCCAGACGCCACGATAAATCATCACTTCGCCCGCATGATGACTTTGCATCAACCATTTGGAGATTCCGTCCTGGGTCGTCAGTAACAAGGTACCGACCAACATGCAGAGCATGCCGCGAATGGCTGGGTTCTCCGAAATGCTAATTTTCATGAAATGCCGAATTCGATGAGAGGCGAGTAGTTTATTTTACGCCTAACTGTCTTTGCGTAACAAGAACTCTCGGCCAACCTTCACTGATGGTTTGTCACCATATTCGACAATGTCGGCGGTGGCATAGGTTTCGCGCCAATTTTCCGGCAAGTAGGAGCCGGTGCCAACCACATCAATCGGCGCCCGAACGCTGCCCATGACCCGGCATTTCGCCGGATTGAAGCCCGAACTCGCAACGATCTTCACTTTGTCGAAACCCGCCTGATCCAATCGATCGCGGATATGATAGATCGCCGCTGCCGACACGCCGGTACCGACCAGCCAACGTAATTCGTCTTCTGTTCGATAGTGCCGTACCGCTCGCGGTACGTGACGTTCTAAAACCGCATACGATAACTGGGGGTCCATCCCCTCGACAAATCGGCCGCCATGGGTATCGAGGCGAACAGAGATTTGTCCGGCCGCCGCCAAATTCGGGAAATATTTGCAGACCGCCAACGCATCGGTAACTTCCTGACCGTAATAGTCGACCAGAACTGTCATTGGCTCGTCGGGAAACGTTTCCTTGAAAATTTCCGCTGCTTTCAAAGTCGAGCCGGCATAGCCGATCAGGGCATGTGGCATAGTGCCGAGACCACTTGCATTACCAAAATAGCTGGCCGTCGCGTTGGTCGCATTACCTATGAAACCCGTAACACCGGGATGTTCACGTTTTGCCGCGTCACTGCCGACGCTGGCGGCATACGCCATTATTTCGGCCATGCCGGCACCCGTGCAATGCCGCGCATCCATCGCCAGGAAGGCTGAATTTGGCATATCGCGACACATCGTATAGGCGTTGTAGGCGGCTACGCATGCCGCACCCAATTTTTGCAGATACAAGGTCTCCAAATCAATCAGGTGTATCATCGATCCAGTGAGGTAAAGCAGTGGTTCGCCCGAGCCCACCCAGTCACCCTCGTTATGGAGCAGCTCGATGCTGAATACCTGCCCGCGAGCGGCCGCGACATCCTTCAGCCAATCAACCATAATACGCGGCGTGAAACAGATTGGACGGCGCATGAAAACTGCGTAAGTGACTTGTTTGTCGCCGAACTTCTCAACGACCTTTTTTGTCTTGAGAAAATAGTAATCGGTCCAATCGGCGATCTCTTTCTCAACAGTCATAAGACACCTACAAATCGTGGTAAGAACAGAAGGACGCGTTAGCCCGTCGCTAATACTTTCGCTGTCACCTCATCTTGCCGCTGCTTCTTAAGCATTTCCGCAACCAGGAAAGAGAGTTCCAGACTTTGCGACGCATTCAAGCGCGGATCGCAATGGGTGTGATAACGCGAGCCTAACTGATCTTCACTGATCAGCTGCGCACCCCCTAAACATTCCGTTACTTCCTGCCCGGTCATCTCAACATGGATGCCACCGGCATAGGTGCCTTCCCCCTGATGGGCATCAAAAAAGCCTCTTACTTCGGCCAAGATATGATCGAACGGACGGGTTTTGTATCCAGTTGAAGAGGTCAAAGTGTTGCCATGCATGGGGTCGCAGGACCAAATGACTTTGCGCCCTTCGTCGCGGACCCGGCGCAACAACGGCGGCAAATATTCGCCCACTTTTTCCGCCCCCATCCGCGCGATCAAGGTTAAGCGACCGGCTTCGTTTTCGGGATTCAATGTATCGATCAAACCGATCAATTCATCAGCTTCCATCGAGGGGCCGACTTTTATGCCGAGGGGATTTGCGATGCCTTTGCAGAATTCGATATGGGCACCATCGGGTTGCCGGGTGCGATCACCGATCCAGATCATGTGGGCCGACGTATCGTACCAACCGCCGACACGGGTGATCGTATCCTCGCGCGTCAGTGCCTCTTCATAAGGCAATAACAGCCCTTCGTGACTGGTGTAGAATTGAGTTTGGCTAACCTCTGCGATTTTGTCACCGGTGATGCCACAGGCTTCCATGAATGCCAACGCATCGGAAATCCGCTCCGCCATTTCGCTGTATTTTGCGGCCTGCTCCGTGCCAGCGATGAAATCCAACGTCCAACCTTGAACCTTGTGCAGGTCGGCAAAGCCGCCTTGAGCAAAAGCGCGGAGCAGGTTTAACGTTGCTGCCGATTGGGCGTAGCCTTGAATCAATCGGTCCGGATTAGGCACGCGTGCTTCGCTATCGAATTCGATGCCATTGACCATGTCGCCACGATAAATCGGCAGTTCGACGCCATTTTGGGTTTCTGTTGGACTGGATCGTGGTTTGCAAAACTGACCGGCCATGCGGCCGACTTTGACCACCGGCAATGATGCACCATAGGTCAACACCACGGCCATCTGCATCAACACGCGGAATGTGTCGCGGATATTGTCGGGATGGAATTCGGCAAAACTCTCAGCGCAATCGCCGCCTTGCAGTAGGAAGGCTTTGCCTTCCGCGACCATCGCCAATTGTCTTTTCATTTGATTGGCTTCACCAGCAAAAACAAGCGGCGGATAGCTTTGCAGCTTTTCGATCGTCGCATTCAGCTTGTTTTGATCGTCGTAATCGGGTTGCTGCAGAACCGGTTTGTCGCGCCAGCTGTTTGGTGTCCAATTCATCGTCATAGCCTTATTTCCCTTGGGCTTAGAAGGGCCCCTATATACGCAACTGCACCCAGATTGCCAAGGAAAACAGTAATTTATCAACGATGGTAATTTTAGGCCACAACTACCAACTCAATCCGCCGCTTCGGCAATCGGCGGGGTCCATTTTGTGCGCATAGTAACCAGCTCTTCGGCTGAGGTCGGGTGGATACCGACCGTCGCATCAAACTGTTTTTTCGTGGCGCCGCATTTGAATGCAATGCCAATCCCCTGCACCATTTCCGCCGCGTCCGGTCCTACCACGTGGCAGCCGAGGACCCGGTCGCTATCTTGATCGACGATCAGCTTCATGAAACTTTGCTCATCGCGTCCGCTTAAGGTGTGCTTCATCGGTCGGAAAGTAGATTTATAGAGGTCAACTTTATATCCTTCCGCCACAGCTTGGGCTTCCGTCAAACCAACCGTCCCTATACTTGGCTGACTAAAAACGGCGGAAGCGACATCGCGGTGATCCGGTCTGCGTGGATTGTCGCCATAAACCGTATCGGCGAAGGCGTGCCCTTCCATCAGCGCCACCGGGGTCAGGTTGATACGGTCGGTGACATCGCCGACGGCATAGATATTCGGCACCGAAGATTGCGACCAATGATCAACTTTGATTTCACCACCAGGGCCCATTTCAACATCGGCATTTTCAAGACCGAGATCGTGTGTGTTGGCTGATCGTCCGGTCGCAAACATCACCAATCCGGTTTCAAGTTTGCCGCCATCGGTCAAAGTTGCGATATATCCAGCATCGGACTTTTCGATGGCGGTGATATTTGTATTGGTCCGAAGGTCAATTCCTTTTTTGCGGATTTCCTGCCCCAAATGCACACGCACGTCATCGTCGAAACCGCGCAAGATTTCGGGTCCTCGATAAAGCTGCGTCACCTGACGGCCAAGCCCATTGAAGATGCCAGCAAATTCTACAGCGATGTAACCGCCGCCGATGACTGTGATATGTTCGGGTAAGGTTACGAGATGAAAGGCTTCGTTCGAGGTGATGCCGTGTTCAGCGCCCGGAACATCCGGTTTGCTCGCATAACCGCCCGTAGCGATGAGAATCCGCTCTGCCGTCACGGTGTCCCCACCGGCGATCTGAATGGTATGTTTGTCCAACAACTTGGCATGACCATCGAACATCTTCACGCCGGCACCACCCAACATACGGATATAGATACCGTTCAGGCGATCAATCTCAACGTCTTTATTGGCGACCAGTTTCGACCAGCTGAAGCTGCTTTTGCCGACCGTCCAGCCATAAGCTTCGGCGTCTTCGAAATCTTCAGAAAAGTGCGAGGCGAAAACGAATAATTTTTTCGGCACACAGCCGCGAATAACGCAAGTGCCGCCATAACGATATTCTTCCGCCATGCCGACACGGGCACCGAATCCGGCGGCAACGCGTCCGGCCCTGACGCCACCCGAACCACCACCGATTACAAATAAATCAAAATCAAAGTCGCTCATGAAGAACTCCAAATTCTCGGTCGTGCCGGATTAGCTATTGATTTCACCGAAGCAGAGATATTTTATCTCTAGATAGTCATCAATGCCGTATTTTGAACCTTCGCGGCCGGTTCCGCTTTCTTTCATGCCACCGAAAGGGGCTACTTCAGTCGAAATAAGGCCGGAATTGATACCGACAATGCCGTATTCAACGCCTTCCGATACCCGCCAAATGCGGCCGATATCCCGGCTGTAGAAATAAGCGGCCAAACCGAATTCCGTATCGTTGGCCATCTGAATTGCCTGCTGCTCGGTCTCGAACTTGAAGATCGGCGCCATCGGGCCAAAAGTCTCATCTCGCGCCACCATCATGTCCGGTGTTACGTCGGCCAGAATGGTCGGCTCAAAAAAACTGAGGCCCAGTTCATGGCGTTTTCCGCCGGCCACAACCCGGGCGCCCTTGCCGACGGCATCGGCAATATGTTCTTCGACCTTGGCGATGCCATTCATGTCAATGAGTGGCCCTTGCGTAACTCCATCCTCCAAACCGTTGCCGACCTTCATGGCATTGACCTTGGCTGTCAGTTTTTCAACAAATTCTTCATAAACGCCTGCTTGCACCAACAACCGATTAGCACAGACACAGGTTTGCCCGGTGTTGCGGTATTTGGAAATCATGGCGCCGTCGACAGCGGCATCAATATCGGCGTCGTCAAAGACGATAAATGGGGCATTGCCGCCCAACTCCATGGTCACCTTTTTAACCGTCTGGGCACATTGGGCGGTCAGGATTTTACCTACTTCCGTCGAACCAGTGAAACTGAGTTTGCGCACAATTGGATTGGATGTGATTTCACCGCCGATAGCGCTAGCGGCGCCGGTGACAACCGACAACACACCTTTTGGGATGCCGGCGCGTTCCGCCAGTTCCGCTAATGCAAGGGCGGAATAAGGGGTCTGCGACGCCGGCTTGATGACCATCGTGCAACCGGCGGCCAAGGCCGGTCCGGCTTTCCGGGTCAGCATCGCGGCGGGAAAATTCCACGGCGTGATCGCGGCGCAGACACCAATTGGCTCTTTCGTAACGACAATGCGTTTGTCGCTTTGATGCGCCGGAATGGTATCGCCATAAATACGCCGTCCCTCTTCGGCAAACCATTCGATGAAGGACGCAGCGTAAGCAACTTCGCCTACTGCTTCGGCCAGTGGTTTGCCCTGCTCGCTAGTCATCAGAATACCCAGATCTTGGGCATTCTCCAGTATCAAATCATTCCAACGGCGCAGGATCACCGCCCGTTCCTTCGCCGTCAGGCCACGCCAGCCCGGTAAAGCTGCATTCGCGGCCTCAATCGCACGCCGCGTCTCTGTCGCTCCCATTTTCGGCACCGTGCCAAGAATATCGTTGGTCGCCGGATTGTTGACGTCGATGGTGGCACCATCGTCAGCATCGCACCAGGTTCCATCCACATAGGCTTGCGTGCGGAACAAAGTCTTGTCATTGAGTTTCATCTGCTTATCCTGATAAATAGTCGTCAAAATTTGCCGCACTATAGCGGCCACACAAGGCAGACGCCACCAATGTATGATCGAAACTTCCTAGCGGACAAAATATCGGCAAAACTGCAAGCAGAAACGTCCAGCCTAAGGCAAAATTGGGTGCAGCCGGCAGGCACAAATACACGGTATTTTGTTGTCGATCTGTTATTGCCAGAAGACGTTTGCGAACAGATTTACAAAGATTTCCCAACCTCTTCGCCGCTTTGGTTTCAGCGCAATAGTTTTCGCGAACGCAAGAAAACCTTCGCAAAAATGAAAGACAGCCCGTCCTTAATTAACGAAATCACAATGGCGTTTCACGAGGCAAATGTGGTGGACGCGGTGGCAAAAATCACTGATATCAGCGGCTTGGAAGCCGACCCGTTGCTCTATGCCGGTGGGATCTCGATGATGGAGCAAGCGGATTTTCTCAACCCCCATATCGATAACAGCCATGACATGACGCGCGCGCGCTATCGCCGTCTTAACCTGCTTTATTATGTCACGCCAAATTGGTCATCGCAGAACGGCGGCAATCTGGAATTATGGGACGACAGCGTACAATCCCCAACGGAGCTTGTCTCTCACTTCAATCGTTTGATTGTCATGGAGACAAATCGTAGATCTTGGCATTCCGTCAACCCGGTCAAAGCGGACGCACAAAGATGCTGTGTCTCAAACTATTATTTCACGCCGCAATCACCGGAAGTACGGGATTATTATCACGTCACCAGTTTCCTTGGCCGGCCGGACCAAGCCTGCCGCCGAATTATTGGTCGAATAGATAATCGCTTGCGGCAAACGGTGGCAACGACACTCGGCATTACGCGCGGGAAAAAACTGCTCAACGAATGATCATTCGACAGTGACCGACTTGGCGAGATTTCGAGGTTGATCGATGTCTGTGCCTTTCAGGACAGCGATATGATAAGCCAGCAGTTGCACCGGAACGGAATAAAGGATCGGCGCCACAAAAGGATGACAGGACGGCAGTTCGATCGAATGCCAGGCCTTGTCGCCGCATTTCGCCATCCCAGCAGCATCGGAAATCAACACCACCTTGCCGCCTCGGGCCGCAACTTCCTGTACATTGGAAGCGGTTTTTTCCTGCATTTTGTCCGCCGGCGCTAAGACCACCACTGGCACATCGTCGGCGACCAGAGCGATCGGGCCATGTTTCAACTCGCCGGCGGCATAGCCTTCTGCATGAATATAGGAAATCTCCTTCAGTTTTAGCGCTCCTTCCATGGCGATTGGATAGGTCGAACCACGTCCCAAATACAAAACGTCACGAGCTTGAAACATTTCTTGCGCTAGAGCTTGAATTTGTTCGTCGTGATTCAAAATCTCAGCTACGCGTGACGGCAATTCGGCAATTGCCTCGCTCAGCTCCGCTTCTTTTTCCGCTGAGATTGTGCCGCGTTGTTTGGCAGCGGTAATCACCAGACAAGCGAGCGTCGCTAATTGTGTGGTCGTTGCTTTGGTCGACGCCACTGCAATTTCCGGTCCGGCATGGGTCATCAGCACCAGATCGCTTTCCCGGGCGATGGCACTTTCGGGAACATTGACCAATGAAACAATCTTTTGCCCCGCTTCTTTACACAGTTTCAAGGCGCTCAAGGTATCGAGGGTTTCACCGGATTGAGAAATGAATAAAGCAATATTATTCGGATCAATCGGGGTCTCGCGATAGCGAAATTCCGAGGCTATGTCGATATCCACCGGCAATCCAGCGATGCTTTCAAACCAGTACTTTGCCACCGCACCGGCATAATAAGCGGTACCGCAGGCCATGATCGAAAGCCGCCCGAGATTGGCGAAATCGATATCCAAATCACCCATATCGATGGCGCGTTCGGCGGGATTGAAATAGCTGTGGATGGTATCGCCAATTACCGTCGGTTGTTCGTAGATTTCCTTCATCATGAAGTGACGGTGATTACCTTTGGAAATATCGGCCATCGCGGCGGCGGTCTGTTTGATCTCTCGCTCAACCTTGGTGCCTGCATGGTCGCGAAGTTCGGCGCCGTCGCGACTGAGGATAACCCAATCGCCCTCCTCCAGATAACAGATGCGATCGGTCCACGGTGCCAGGGCAATGGCGTCGGAGCCCAGATACATTGCTTCCGCACCATAGCCGACCACCAGCGGACTGCCACGTCGCGCCCCAATCATCAGGTTATGTTCGCCCGAAAAAATGATCGCCAAGGCAAATGCCCCTTCCAGGCGAGACAGCGTTTTTCCCGCCGCCTCAATCGGGGTCATACCGTGGCGCAAATATTGCGTGATCAAATGGGCGACCACTTCGGTATCGGTCTCACTGGCAAAATTGACCCCGTGATCATTTAGTTCCGCCTTCAACTCGCGGAAATTCTCAATAATGCCGTTATGAACCAAGGCGACGGCATCCGTGGCATGGGGATGGGCGTTGATTTCGTTTGGGATGCCGTGGGTGGCCCAACGCGTATGGCCGATGCCGATGACACCTTTCAATGGTTCTTTGCCCAAGCGGTCGGCCAGATTGATTAGTTTGCCTTCGGCCCGGCGGCGATCGATATGGCCGTTCATCAAGGTGGCGATGCCGGCGGAATCGTAGCCACGATATTCCAGCCGCTTCAAACCATCCAAAATATGCTCAGCGACGCCTGCGTCGGATCCGACAATGCCAATAATACCGCACATGTTATTTCTTTCTTTTGTCTTTTTCTGCTTGTTTGCGTTTGCGGTACGCCCGCGCCAGGCCGTGGCGTTCATTTTGATCGGCCCGTTCTGTCGCAATACTATCCGCCGCCACGTTTCGCGTAATCGTGCTGCCGGCCCCAATAATGGCGCCATCGCCGATTTTCACGGGCGCCACCAGAGCGGAATTGGAGCCGATGAAAGCGCCGGCGCCGATATCCGTATGTGACTTCAAGAAGCCGTCATAGTTGCAGGTAATCGTACCGGCACCGATATTTGCGCCGGCCCCAATGCGCGCATCGCCGATATAGCTTAAGTGATTGGCCTTTGCGCCCGTTTCTATATTGGCATTCTTCACTTCAACAAAATTACCGATACGGGCATCCTCGGCGATCACGCTGCCAGGGCGAATACGGGCGTGAGGGCCGATCACGGCACCGGAAGCAATCTGGCAGCCTTCTAAATGGCTGAAGGCTTTGATGGTAACACCATCATCGACGGTGACGCCGGGGCCAAAAAACACCGATGGTTCAACTAAGACATCCTGTCCGAATTGGGTATCGTGACTTAGCCAGGTGGTGGATGGATCAACCAAGGTCGCACCATTATCCTGGACCTGATGACGCAAGCGACCTTGCATGGCTATTTCCGCCGCCGCCAACCGTTCCCGGCTGTCGACACCGATGGCTTCCTCCGGACTACACTCGATGGCGCGGCAATTGTGTCCGGCCGCTCTCGCTACAGCAACCGCGTCGGTCAGGTAATATTCACCCTTGGCGTTGTCGTTACCAATCTGATCCAACAACGCGAACATATGTCCCGGTGCGAAGGCCATAAATCCGGCATTGCAGAGACGGATCGCGCGTTCATCCGGGCTGGCGTCGCGATGTTCGACGATACGCTCCAACCCACCGTCGTCATTCAGCAGCAAGCGGCCATAACTGGCCGTGTCAGCCGGGCGGAAGCCGGTGACCACGATGGACGTGTCTTGATCCAAGGCGTCCAGCATGCGTCGCATCGTCGCCGGTAATAACAAAGGGTTGTCGCCATAAAGCACGAGTATCGGACCGGCGAAATCTTCTAGCGTCGCCCGCGTCGCCAACACCGCGTCGGCTGTCCCCCTGGCTGGTGATTGCACTGCAATGGTTGCCTCAGGAAAGCTGGCGCCAATCTCATCTTCGCTCTCCGGCGATGCGACGATGACCACATTTGCCGGCGATAACGCCGCCGCACTATCCAGCACGTGGCCTAACATTGACCGGCCTGCCAGATGGTGCAGCACTTTCGGACGCGCCGATTTCATCCGCGTGCTCAGGCCGGCGGCAAGGATGACAATAGCTAGGGATGTATTGGTCATTTAGGCGCGTCTCACTTTTTACTCGCGAACTAGATATGAGAATCACGGCGATATTGAGGCGACCATGACACAGGTCCGCCAGGCAACCAAGTCAACATCTGTTACATAATTTTTCATCGGCTTGCGAAAGAATGGAACGCCAACTATGTTGCGCGCCATGGAAATAGATCTGAAAAAAATCCGCAACCGGTTCGATGGCATCCTGTTTGATTTGGATGGCACCCTGGTCGATACCGCACCCGATCTTTGCGGCGCCCTTAATCATGTCCTTGACACCCTTGGACTGACACCAATGAACTTGGCCGATGTAAAGGACCTGATCGGTGATGGCGCGCGGGTTTTGTTGAGCCGTAGTCTGGCGCATCACCAAGTCGAGACAGCGATAGAACCTTTGTTCGATCAGCTTGTTGCTTATTACGGGCAAAATATCGCGCGGGAAAGCACTGTCTTTCCCAGCCTGCTGCCGATCCTGGAACAATTAGATCAGGCCGGCATGGCGCTGGCTGTCTGCACCAACAAACCGGAAGCACTGAGCCGGCAATTGTTGGCCGAATTAAAGATCGACCACTTTTTCGGCGCTGTCGTCGGCAGCGACAGTTTGCCGGTGCGTAAACCGAACCCGGGCCATATCCATGGGACCTTGCAGTCGATCAATGTGACCGCCGACCGCGCCCTGATGATTGGCGACAGCGCCAATGATGTGAACGCGGCGAAAGCGGCGCGACTGCCGGTGATCGCCGTCAGCTTCGGTTATACGACCACTCCGGCCCGTGAATTGGGGGCCGATATCACGATCGATCATTTTGACGAATTACCGGGCGCCATCGCAAAGCTTTCTTGACAGCCAACCCGGCTTGGCATATTGCCAGCCCACGATCCCCCGGTCATACCCCCCAGGGGCGTATAGCTCAGTTGGTTAGAGCGCTGTGTTCACATCGCAGAGGTCCCAAGTTCGAATCTTGGTACGCCCACCATCCTCTTGTTTGCCCTGATGACTGTGCTTGCGACGCAAGGAAAGCGATGCGATATTCCTTGACTGAACATATTTGTATTTGAGGTCACGCCGCATGCCCCGTAAGCAGGATATTCTTTCTAAACGCATCGATCAGGCGCTGGGTCGCGATAAGGCTGATCTGGTGCTGAAAGGGGGGCAATATTTGAATGTCGTCACCGGTGAGGTGGTGCGTTCCGATATTGCCATTTGCGGCGACCGCATCGTTGGTGTGATGGATGATTATAATGGCGTCCAAGAGGTCGATACGCAGGGGATGATTGCGGTTCCGGGTTTCATCGATACGCATGTCCACGTGGAAAGTTCCTGCGTCACGCCATGGCAGTTCGATCGCGCCGTCTTGCCGCAGGGAACCACGACAGCGATCTGTGACCCGCACGAGATCACCAACGTATTGGGCACCGAGGGGTTAAAATATTTCCTCGACGCGTCGGAAAATCTGGCCATCGACTTGAAGGTGCAATTGTCCAGTTGCGTCCCAGCCAGCCATTTGGAAACCTCCGGCGCACTGTTGAAGGCTGCTGATTTGCTGGCCTTCAAAGACCATCCAGCCAATATCGGCTTGGCGGAGTTTATGAATTTTCCGGGGCTGTTCGCGAAAGACCCGGACGTGCTGGATAAGCTGGCGGCGTTCTATGGCCATCATATCGATGGCCACGCGCCGATGATGGCGGGCAAAGAACTGAACGCTTATCTGTCCTGTGGCATCCATAATTGCCATGAAAGCACCAGTCTGCCGGAAGCTCGGGAAAAATTGCAGAAAGGCATGCAAGTGCTGATCCGCGACGGTAGCTTGTGTAAAGATACCGCCACCCTGGCGCCGTTGATCAGTGAGTTCAACTCGCCCTTCCTGGCCTTTTGTACCGATGATCGTAATCCCTTGGATATCGCCCATGAAGGTCATTTGGATCACGTCATCCGCACCGCTATTCAAGCCGGTGCCCCGGTCGCGGCTTGTTACCGGGCCGCCAGCTGGTCGGCGGCGCAAGGCTTCGGCCTAAAAGATCGCGGCTTGATTGCACCGGGTAAACTGGCCGACCTGGTCCTGGTTGAAGATTTAGAAGCCGTGGCGGTCAATGGGGTGATCCGCAAAGGCCAAGTTTTCGACGACAGCCTGTTCGCGCAACACCAACCCAGAACCGGTATTGGACGGCAGTCAATCAAACTTTCCCCGGTGACATCGGATGTCTTCCGGGTGCCGGCGCAAGGCCCCAGCGGTCCAGTGATCGGACTGGTCGCCGATGGGGTCATCACGGAACATCTGACGATCCCCCTGCCCTTCGAAAATGGGGAACGGCAAGCGAAGCCGGAGATTGACGTCCTTAAAATCGCCGTTCTGAACCGTCATGGCGGCAACGACAATGTCGGGCGGGGATTTGTCAAAGGTTTCGGCTTCACCGACGGTGCCATCGCCTCCAGCGTCGGGCACGATAGCCACAATGTCATCGTTGTCGGTGCCAGCGATGAAAACATGGCGGTCGCGGTCAATCGCCTGATCGTGATCGAAGGTGGATTTGTCGTTGTCAAGAACGGTGGAGTGATTGGTGAATTTGCCCTGCCGATCGCCGGTTTGATGAGCGAACTAAGCGCTGAAGAAGTTGCCAAGGGGCTGGCGAAACTGCGACTGGCGGCGAAGGATCTCGGCTGCCCGCTGCCGGAACCGTTCCTGCATCTGGCCTTCTTACCTTTATGCGTGATCCCGCATTTGAAGATCACCGATCACGGGTTGGTCGACGTCGATCGTTTCGAACTGATTGCGGCTTAGATATGCGAATATTTTCAATTTTTCTGGTTTGTTTGGCGATTTCCTCGGCACAGGCGGCGCAAAAGAACGATATCCCGATCATCGATATGCATGTGCATTATAGCGAGGACGCCTGGGCCTCCTATTCACCAGCGGATATCGCCGGCTTGCTGGAGAATGCAACGGTGCCGCGCAGCCTGGTTTCCAGCTCGCCTGACGACGGCACACTGATGTTATTTCGCCATGATCCAAAGCGTTTCGTGCCGGAAATCCGACCCTATCGTGGACAGGTCAATTCCAGCAATTGGTATGACGATCACGAGACGCCGGCTTATATTGAAGATCGTCTGAATTCCCGCCCCTATGCCGGTATTGGCGAATTTCACCTGCACAATTTAGATAACGCTTCCACCGCAACCGTTCGGGCGATCGCCAAACTTGCCAGGGAGCGGAATATTTTACTGCATGTCCATAGCGGCGCGGAAATGGTGCAGGCCTTGTTCGATCAAGAACCGAGCTTGCGTATATTGTGGGCGCATGCCGGGATGACGACGCCTCCCGCTAATGTCGCGGCGATGTTGGCGAAACATCCGAAACTATGGGCTGATCTTTCGTTCCGCGAATATGACATTATAGCCGGCAAAGAACTTACCGGCGACTGGCGTAGCGTGCTGTTGCGTTTTCCGGATCGCTTTGTCATCGGCAGCGATACCTATATCACCAGTCGCTGGAGCGAATATGGCAGCATCATCGCCGATCATCGCCGCTGGTTGAAGCTGCTGCCGGACGATGTGGCAAAAATGATCGCCTATCAGAACGCGGTCAAGCTATTAGGCGACGGTGGCATTGCCGCGCTGAAGCGGTAAGTCGGATGGTTAATAATTTTGCCTTGTTAAATTGATCGTTCCATTAATATCGACGGTAAGGTCAAATTCGGGCCCATCGGAAGATAAATTTTGCGGATCGATACAAATCCCAAAGCAGCATAAAACCCCTCCGCATTGAGGCTGGAATAACATTCGAGCCGTCTTGCGCCGGCCTGACGCGCCTCTTTCTCGCACTGGAGGTAAATGGCTCGACCGATGCCGTGCCCAATGCGATCGGCATGCGTGGCAAAATGGCGGACATGTGCGAGTTCTCGTTCGACTTCACCGCTTCCAGGGCGCTCGAGACTCCAGCCGCCACAGCCCATTACCTGCCCGTTGGGTGTTTCCGCAACATAATATTTTCCAGACGTCAAAAGTGCAGAATTCGCTTGTGTCATAAGAGGAAGCGCCGCTGCAAGTGTGGTGCCATCGTAGTGGGACTGCATCAATCTAGCGTAGGAAGCCATTAGGACATCATTGACCGAAGTCTCGTCCTTTATTGAGGCAACCCTGACAAAAAAATCAGTGGGCATGAATTAGATCTTATTACTGGGCATGGTTCGCTCGCCAATCGCTCAGGGCCTTGTTCGCCTTCTGCAATTGCCCTTTTGTCAAACTCGGTTCCAGGTAGTCACGGCTATAGGCGGCATCCGGATCGCCGGCGTCGGCGGCCAGGCTGAGCCATTTGTAGGCGAGCACTAAATTCTGTTTAACACCGTCGCCGCGGGCATACATGACGCCAAGATTATGTTGCGCGTTGGTTTCACCTTGATTGGCGGCTTTTGCATACCAGGAAAGCGCTTTCTGGATATCCTGCGGCACCCCCTCACCACGATCATAAAGACCCGCCAAATTGAACTGCGCTAGCGCGTCACCCTGGCTGGCGGCGCGGCGATACAATATAGCAGCCTGAATATAGTCTTGGACCACACCAGTACCCGAAAAATACAAATTGCCGAGATCGTTTTGCGCCGATGGGTCGCCCTGTGCGGCTGCTTTCTCGAACCAAATCGCCGCCGCCGGCGCATCAGCATCGAGACCGCGTCCTTGCAATAATAGTCGACCTATATTGTACTGCGCGACCGCATGCTCTTGGTGCGCAGCCAGGCGATACCAATACGCGGCCTGAACCGGATTTTCCGCCGTCCCCTGGCCGCGATCAAATAGCCCGGCGAGATTATTTTGCGCTGCTGCATCACCGGCTTCAGCTGCCCGCAGCAACCAATCAAAGGCGCGTTTTGCATCGCCGTCTCCGCCGCGCCTTAGATAAAGAGCAGCCAGATTGAATTGCGCCTCAGAATCATTTTGTTCGGCTGATTTTTGAAACCAAGCTTCCGCCTGTTGCAAATCTTTCCCGACGCCCCGGCCTTCCAAATACATAACGCCGAGATTAAATTGTGCACGTGCATGACCGGTTTCCGCGAGGTCGCGAAATTCCTCGATCGCGGTGTCATAATCACCGATTTTGTAAGCCTCGACGCCGTCCTGAAAGCCAGCCCAAGCAGGGCTCGTTAGGACCAGTATGTAGAATAAAAGAAGCCGGGCACCAAGCAAACTCAGCCTCGCATGAAGCCGCCCCGCCGGCGCTTCTCGACATATTGCTGATGATAATCTTCCGCTAGATAGAACGTCGCCGGACCGTTGATTTCGGTGACGATTGGTTGGGGAAATTTGCCGGCTGCTTGGATTTTCGCGGCTTCCGCAGTAGATTTCTGGGCCTCGTCATGGGTGAAGATCGCGGTACGGTATTGCGTACCGGTGTCCCAACCTTGACGGTTCATTTGGGTCGGATCATGGGCCTGCCAAAAAATTTCCAGCAACTGATCATAACTGATCCGTTCGGGATCGAATTCGACACGCACCGCTTCGGCGTGGCCTGTGGTGCCGCTGCAAACCTCTTCATAAGTTGGATCTTCGGTGGTGCCGCCAACATAGCCGACGGCTGTTGCGGTTACCCCTTCGGTGGTGCGAAAGGTTTCTTCAACGCCCCAAAAACAGCCTGCTGCGAATGTTGCTTCTGCCATTACCTCACCCCATCTTTCAGGTTCAAATTGCGCCGCTATCCCGAAGCGCGCCGATTTCTTTGTTAGTATACCCTATTTCCGCCAAAACCTCAGCTGTATGTTGACCGAGGTCCGGGGCGCCGTGGCGAACTGCCGGTCCATCTTTATTGGCCATATACGCCGCCCCGATCAAGCGTTGGCGGCCACCTAGAGATGCCGGGCCATCCACTTCAACAATAATATCGCGATGCGCCATTTGCGGTTCCGCTAAAACATCCGCATAGCGGCTAATTTTCGCCACTGGCACTTTTGCTTGCCCCAATATCCGCACCCAATTGGACGCCGTGTCGGATTGCAAGGCGTCCGCAATTTCACCCCGCAAATAGGTATTGTGTTCGATCCGGCCGGCCCGGTTGGCGTAGCGAGCATCAGCTAACAAATCGCCAATGCCAATCGCATTAAAAAGCGCTTCGACCTGGGATTGCTGGATCGCTGCGATTTGAACATGACCGTCCGCGGTCGCGAATACGTTGGCCGTCGGTTGCCGGGTAACGGATTCGTTGCCATCCAATTTTGCTTCCTCGCCTTCCACGGTATGGCTAACAACGCGGGAAGCCTGTAATGTCAAGGCGCTGTCGAGCATGGCAACATCGAGATATTGCCCTTCGCCGGTTTCCTGGCGGCGAAATAGGGCGCTGGATATTGCCAGCGCCGCAGTTAGTCCGGTCGACATATCAACGACAAAAAAGCCAGCACGAGTAGGGCCGGTATCCGGATGCCCGTTCACATTCATCATACCGGAGGCCGCCTGAATGGCGCCATCATAAGCGGGCACACCGGCTTTCGGTCCTTCTTGACCGTAACCTGAAATCGAGCAAAAAATAATATCCGGTTTAATCGATTTAGAAAATTCATAACCCAAACCCAGGCGATCGATGGCGCCGGCTTTAAAGTTTTCCACCACCACATCGGCATCTTTAAGCAAGCGGGCAATGATTTCTTTTGCTTCCGGTGCTTTTAAGTTCAGGGTTATGCCGCGTTTATTCATGTTGCAGGTGAGATAGCTTGGCGATAGCCCTCTGGCACCCATTTCATCGCTACAGATCAGTCGGCGAATTTGATCGCCTTCGCCGGGTTGCTCGATCTTGATGACTTGGGCGCCCAACAGGGCCAGTTGTTGGGTTGCAAAGGGACCGGCCAGAACTTGCGAAAAGTCGACAATGCGAATATTGGAAAACGCCTGCGCCATAATTATAGTGCGCCAGCATTGCGTAAGTTTGCGATATCGACCGCCGAATACCCAAGTTCTGCCAACACGTCATCCGTGTGTTGGCCTAAATTGGGCGCCGGAAATCGAGCTTTTGGGCCATCTTTGTCGGTCTTAAAGCCGGCGCCGACAAGTTTATATGATCCTTCCAGTCCCGGTGGTGCGGCAACTTCCATCAATACATCCCGGTGCGCCATTTGCGGTTCTTTCAGAACATTCGAATAGTTCTGGATCGGTGCGGACGGAACCTGCGCCGCAGCCAGACGCTGGGCCCAATTCTCCGTACTATCGTCACGCAATACCTCGCACATGGCTTGACGTACTGCATCCGGGCGCTCAAAACGTTCCTCCTTGGTTGCGTAATCGGGATCGTCGAGCATTTCACTCAATCCAATCGCCGCGAACAATCGCTCAACCTGCGGGTCTTGCAGCGCCGTGATCTGGATATAGCCATCTTTTGTCGGAAAGACGTTAGCCGTCGGTTGTTTGGTCGGAGAATCATTGCCTTCCAAACTGCCGTCTTCATTGACGATTGTGTAGGCGACGACTTTCGGCGCTTGCACCGTTAACGCCGTATCCATCATGGCGACATCTAGAAATTGCCCTTCGCCGGTTTGCGCCCGCCGATAAAGGGCGGTGGAAATGGCGAAGGCGGCGGTAATTCCCGTTGACATATCGACCGGCATGTAACCGGTGCGGGTTGGTCCTGTATCCTGGTGGCCATTGGTGCTCATCATCCCGGAGGCCGCTTGTATCGCCCCATCGTAAGCCGCTTCACCGGCTTTCGGCCCGGTTTGTCCATAACCGGAGATTGAGCAGAAAATCACGTCCGGTTTAATCGACTTTGCAAACTCGTACCCAAAGCCCAATCGATCAATCACGCCTGCTTTGAAATTTTCGACAATGACATCGGCGGTTTCATATAACTTGGCAATCACATTTCTGGCTTCCGGCGCTTTCAGATCTAGCGTGATGCCCCGTTTGTTGAAGTTACAGGTGAGATAACTGGGCGAGGTATTAAGTTCCGCAAAAGTGTCATTGCGCATCATCTGACGGATTTGATCGCCTTTGCCAGGCTGTTCGATCTTGATAACATCAGCCCCTAGAAGCGCCATTTGATGGGTCGCGACGGGCCCGGCGAGTACTTGCGAGAAATCGATTATGCGGATACCTGAAAAAGCCTGCGACATACAATGTTTCCTTAGTCGGTTAGGGACGCCCATGCGGCTTTCTTATCTACCACTTCCTGGCCCGAGGGCAAGTCGGCGTTACGATCTTTCACCCAAGTCGCGACGTCGCGCCAAACAATTTCAGCCTGCAAGTCGCGCAAAAGCATGTGCCAACCTTCGGGATAGAGCACAAAGCGGGTGCCATCCGGCAAACGATCGACAGTTCGAAACACCGGAGCGGCAGGAATAATTTCATCCTTTTTACCGTAAAGCGCCAGAATTGGCGGCAACGGTTGATCAGAAGCATCAAATCCTGCCGCCATCATTTGGGTTAAGCCGTAAAGAGTGTCAAAGCGGGTCCCAAAGACGTTCATTTTGTCGCGGCCATTGGCGCGCAGCATGTCAATATTGTCGGAGGCTTGTCGGCGTATGTCACTGGCGCTGGCATGGTTCCAAGGCATGACATAAGCCGCGAGCCAAACCGAACCACGCGCCAACGGGTGCAAAGCGTCACCGCCCCAAACCGCCGGCGCTGTCAAAATAACACCGTTGATCGGCAACGATAGATCGGTCACTGTGGCCAATGTTACCGCCCCGCCCATGGAGGCACCTAATATATAGACCGGGACATCTGGATAACGTTTCGCGACTGCGCGCACCATTTCCGCCAGATCGGACGTCAAGGCTTCAACACCGCCCCAAATTCCCCGCTCTGGCGAGCCACCATGGCCACGCTGATCATAGGCGATTGTGGTGATGCCGCGTTTTGCCCACCAAGGACCGGCGTTTTGGAAATGGCCGCTATACATCTGGAACCCATGCACCGCGACGATAACGGCTTCCAACTCTCCCTCGGCCCGCCACTTTTGTAGTGTCAACGTCTTGCCATCACCAGTGAGGAAATGATCGTCGGCTAATTGCGGTGGTCCGACTGTCGGCCCAAAACTCTGCACTCGTGGCCCACAAGCCACGAATACAAATAACACTAAAACCAGAAGTGCAGCTTTATTCACCGGTCCGCTCAAGGGCGCGGAGGAAAGCCGGTCTAGCCCGCATCCGGTCGACATATTTTCGCAAAGCCGGATAATCGGTCAACAGGCCCAATCGCTCCGCCATGGCGACGATATAGGTTACGCCAATATCTGCAGCAGTGATCTTGTCACCAAGGATGAACTCATTATCACCAAATGATTGCGCAAGATAATTCAGGTGCAAATCAACTTCACCTTTTGCGAAGCCGTCAACCAAAGAGCCCGGTTGGGGATCGCGCTGCAATAACATGGTCATCAACAAGGGGACAAAACCGGAAGCCTCTGGGTAAACCAACCATTGCATATATTTCGCCCAAACTTTCACATCCGATCGGTCCGGCGCCAAATTTCCAGGTTTGTCATAGGCTTCAATCAGATAACTGGTTATTGCGATCGTTTCCGTCAGCAACATATCGCCATCTTCAATCATCGGGGATTTACCTAACGGATGAACCGCCCGCAGTTCGGGCGGTGCCCGCATGGTTTCCGGATTGCGATGGAAAACATTGAGTTCATATTCCAAACCCAATTCTTCCAACAGCCAAACCGTGTAAATCGGCCGGCCAACGACGAGATAGTGGACTTTAATCATGTTTGTTCCTCATTCGTTATTTGTCGCGAATTATATCGCCGACATTTTGTTTTAGGACAGGCAAAAGTTCGCGATCGAACCAGAGATTGCGTTTCTGCCAACCGGTTGTGCGCCAGGATGGATGGGGCAAAGGAATGATGCTGGGGCCAAACTCCCGCCATGCCATCACCGTTTCAGTCAGAGTTTTTTTGCGCTGCCCGGCCAATATATAGGCTTGCGCATACATCCCGGCGAGCAACGTGAGCTCGATATTCGGCAGCAGCGGTAGAAGCTGTGGATGCCAGGTTGCGGCGCATTCTTTGCGCGGCGGCAGGTCGCCACCCTTTTCATAACGCCCCGGATAACAGAATCCCATCGGGACGATGGCAACCATTCGATCGTCGTAAAAATGATCACGGTCAATCCCCATCCAATCGCGCAAACGATCGCCACTGGGATCATTCCAAGGAATGCCGCTTTCATGAACTTTGGTTCCAGGCGCTTGTCCGATGATCAATATGCGGGCGCTTGCTTTTGCGCGCAGAACCGGGCGCGGCCCCAGCGGCAAGGTTTCCGCACAGATCGTGCAGGCGCGGATGTCACTTAGAAGGGGTTTAAGCTTGCTCATTGCCCAATAAAAATAGGCGCACGCTTTTCGATGAAAGCTCGCATGCCTTCCTTGCGGTCTTGGCTCGCAAAACAAGCCGCTTGGGCCTCGACCTCAACTTGTCGGGCGCTATGGAAATCCTGATCCATCGAAGCGTTCAGGACGCGTTTCATTTCACGCACTGCGACCGGGCTATAGGACGCCACGGTCTCCGCTGCCTGTTTGGTTGCCGTGGCCAAATCTGCTTTCGGTACAACTTTGTTGACAATCCCCACACGCAGGGCCTCTTCAGCAGAAAAATGCTCGCCCAATAGACAAATCGCGCGCGCCGCGCCCGGACCGATCAAGCGATCTATCAAGACGCTGCCACCGGTGCCAGGGATAATTCCCAATCGGATTTCCGGATAACCAAAAGTCGCACTGTCTGCGGCAATGCGAATATCACAATTCATTGCCAACAGCATCCCGCCACCTAGCGCATAACCATTGATCGAAGCAATCACCGGCAAAGAGGAACAGCGCAAACGGTCGAAGGCATCGCGGCCTAGAAAGTTGCGATCATCCCGCGCATTTGGTGCCTGGCCGCTCATTTCCTTGATATCGGCGCCGGCAACAAATGCTTTGTCGCCACCGCCTTTGATCACCAATGTCCGGGTACGTCCGTCGGCTTCCAATAGGTCGACGACGGCGATAAGATCGAGATATACTTGCGAATTAAGGGCATTCAATGATCCTGGCCGATCAATCGTCGCAGTGGCAATATGGCCATCCCGACTTAGTTTTATCGTTTCGTATTCCAAGTCTTCCTCCAAAAGAAAAGAGCCGCCGGGTGACCGGCGGCTCTTACTTTAGTTATCTTCGTTTGTTTTAGGAACCGCCAGCGCCAATAACTTCACCAAATAATTCCCAGCCTTTGTCTTTAAAACGCATCATTTGCATTTGTTCCAGCGGATAGAAATCGGTCGCGCTGGTATTCGCCATGATGCCCGGCAACAGGCCCGGTACGCGGAAATTATTAAGACTTGCCGCTTGCTTCATGATGTTTTCGCGCGTGAGATTGTCGCCCGCCTGCACCAGCACTTGCTCCATCACATGCGCAACAGCCCAACCGTAAACATTGTTGACATTTTCCATGTCGGCATCAGGTTGATATTTCTTCATGAACGCTTTCCAAGCGATAAGCTCCTTGTGGCTCTGCCACTGCGGATCATTCGGATCCATCAGGTAACTTGCCGTTACGATGCCTTGCGATTTATCAAACCCAGCAGGTTTGATGGTCGCTGGGATCGATGCCGACACGTCGTTTAGAACATGCAAAGGTTTCCAGCCGATATCATAGGACTTCTTGATCGCCTGAGCCGCAAATTTCGGCACCGACACATTGTAGAAAACATCCGCGCCGCTGGCCCGTAAGTTCACAATTTGGCTATCAACGGTTGGATCCGTCACTTCGTAACTTTGTTGTGCGACAACCATTTTGTCGAATTTGTCGCCCATCGCCAATTTCATGCCGATGACATAGTCTTTCCCGTAGTCATCATTTTGGTACAAGATGCCGACTTTACCCTTCGGCGCATTTTTCATTATGTAATTGCCATAGATTTTACCAGCGGTTTGATAATCTGGCTGATACCCCATGGTCCACGGGAATTTCTCAGGTTGACCCCATTTAGCCGCGCCGGTCGCCACAAAAAGATGTGGCACTTTCTTGCGATTTACATATTTATGAACAGCCGAGTTGGTTGGTGTACCAAGCGATTGAAATATCAACAGAACTTTTTCTTTTTCAACCAAACGGCGAAATTGTTCTTTGGTTTTCGGTGGGCTGTAGCCATCATCAACACTAACAAAATTGATTTTACGACCATTAATGCCACCACGATCGTTGATTTCCTGGAAATACGCGGCGATGGATTTACCAATTACGCTGTAACCCGAAACCGGGCCACTATAAGGGTTGGTATTACCAATTTTGATTTCGGTATCGGAAGCGCCTGGCCCATACATGCCTCCCGCGTTTGCCAATCCGGCGGTCAACGCGACGGCGGTTATCGCCGTTGCTGACACCAGTAATTTTGAAATTCGGATCATAATTCGTCTCCTCTGTTGATGGGTAATAGCTCGATGCTCTATCGGCACCTTGATATCCACGTCTATGGTTCCAATAATAACAAACAACGTCAACAATTATTCTCTTCTCTTAACCAGTTTGCCAATCAGCAGGCGAACTAATCCGGCGGCACCACTCGGCATCACATAGACCGCCAGAATTAGAAACGCACCGTAAACCGCCCAAGACAAGCCCTTCGATATTTCCTCAGCAACATTGGGAATGAAAAGGATGAAGATGGCGCCAAACAAAGCACCTGGGATCGAGGCCACACCACCAACAACCAGCCCCACTAGCAGCGATACTGCGAGCAAGAACGTGAAACTATCCGGCGCCACAAACTCAATAGCGACGGCATCAAGAGAACCGGCGACGCCGGTAAATAGCGCGCTGACGCCAAAAGTTAGGGATTTGTACATTGCACCATTCACGCCCATGGTCTTTGACGATAACGGATTATCCCGGATTGACATGATGGCTCGACCGCTGCGGCTATTGACCAGGCTCCAGGCACAGAAAAACAATATCAACATGATGATCAGGCAGAAGTAATAAAAATACTGATCCGGGTTAAGCCAGTCCACCGGCGGGTCCGGCCGCAACAAGTCGATCCCCTGCACACCGCCGGTCCAGTGCTCCAGCTTATCGTATTTTAGGATTTGCGGTGTCGCCGTGGCCAGTGCGAATGTCGCTAGCGCCAGATACAGTCCCTCCAATCGCAAGGCCGGCAGTCCAAACAGAAATCCGGCGACAAAACAAAACACCGCAGATGGGATAATCGTCGCATAGAACGAAAATCCCCCCTGATCCATCATGATGGCTGTTGTATAGGCGCCAAGGGCGAAAAAGGCGCTGTGCCCTAAGGAAAACTGCCCATTAAACCCAGTCAATAGCGAGAGCCCGACAATCGCTATCGCCAAAATACCCGCGCGGGTGAACTGGAACGTTGTGTAGTCTTCCACAACGAACGGTAACGAAAATGCCACCACAAGAAAGGCCGCAATTCCGATAATATTCCACCGACCAAGCTTTATGCCAAAAAGCGTATTGGCTTCAAGCGGATGCACATCGCGCTGTTTTGAGTATATGATATCCACAGACATAAAACTACACCCGGCTGACCACGACCCGGCCGAACAAACCGGCTGGCCGAACTAACAAAACGATGACGATGAGAAGCAAGGCGACCGACAGTTTCAATTGCGTGCCGATGAAGGGGACGAATGTCCCCATCAGGTTTTCGATAACACCAACCAGGAAACCGCCCAAGACCGCGCCTCCGGGGCTGGACAATCCGCCAACGACGGCACCAGCGAAGCCATAAAGCAGGATACCAAGCATCATACTTGGATCCAGGAAAACGATTGGGGCAATCATGATGCCACCCACCGCCCCGACAGACGCCGCTAACCCCCAGCCGAGGGCCAGCATCCAGCCGACATTCACGCCGACCAAGCGGGCCGAGACCGGGTTGCCGGCGGCGGCACGCATGGCCAAACCAATTTTTGTATAACGGAAAAACAAAAAAATCAGCGCCAACATCACCACCGTGACACCGATCATACCCGTTTCGTGCATGCCGATCATTTTGTTGCCAAACAATGATTCTGTCGGAAATGGGCTGGGCATCGACTTGATGGTGAAATCCCAGATAAACCCGGCCACACTGTTGAAGACCGAGAACAAGGCGATAAACACGATCACATGGCTCAGGATCGGCGCGTTTTTAAGCGGCTTGAAGATAACCCGCTCGATTACCACGCCGGCCACAAAAGACAAGATCAGAGTAATTCCGAACGCCAGCCAATAATCGACCCCCCAAAAAATCAACTGCCAGCAGACGAAGGTGGAGAAAGTCGCCATTTCCCCTTGAGCAAAATTGAAGTGATCAATCGCCTGATAAATCATCACTACGGCAAGGGCCAGGCAGGCATAAATACCACCCGTCGCGAGGCCACCTAGCACTTGTTGGAAAAACAGTTCCATTAATTATCTACCTCTGCACCTAATAACCCAGATAGGATTCACGGACGGACGTATCACTTTGAATCTCTTCTGACGTCCCCGACAAAACGACCCGCCCGGTTTCCAGCAGATAGGCGTGATCCGCTAATCCCAGTGCCAAATTTGCATTTTGTTCTACCAACAACATGCTCACGTTTTCGCTTTTGTTGATGTCGCGCAGGATGTCAAATAACTCCTTAACCAAAATAGGCGCCAGACCAAATGAAGGTTCATCCAATAACATCAATCTTGGGCGCATCATCATGGCCCGCCCCACTGCCAACATTTGCTGTTCGCCGCCACTCAACGTGCCGGCTTGCTGATTTCGCCGTTCTTTCAGGCGCGGAAAATAACTGTAAACACGCTCCATATCCTGCTGCACGCCGGCCTTGTCGTTGCGGGTATAGGCGCCCAGTTGAAGGTTTTCTTCCGTCGTTTCACGAACAAAAGTGCCGCGCCCCTCCGGGACATGGGCGATTGACATCGCCGCCACAGCTTCCGTTGACTTGCCGTTTAGTTCGGTACCGTCATAAATCATGCTGCCTTCGGTGCGGACCATGGCGCAAATTGATCGTAGCGTCGTCGTCTTGCCGGCACCGTTGGCGCCAAGAATGGTGGTAATACCGCCATCTTCCAACTCGAACTCGATGCCGTGCAACGCTTTTGTCGGGCCGTAAAAGGCTTCGAGATTTTTAACTTCCAAAATCGCCATGGCTACTCACCCGTCCCGAGATACGCTTTGATGACTTCCGGGTCGGCCTGTACTTCTGCTGGCGTGCCTTCAGATATCTTACGTCCAAAATCCATGGCAACGACTTTGTCAGAAACGCTCATCACCAAACTCATATGATGCTCGACAAGTAAAATTGTGATGTGCCGATCGTCGCGAATTTGCTTGATCAAATCCCCTAACGCTTCAACCTCTTCGTGGTTGAGGCCGCCAGCGGGTTCGTCCAACAAGAGGACTTTTGGATCACTAGAGAGCGCCCGAGCAATTTCGACCCGTTTTTGAGTGCCAAAAGGCAATCCGGCAACATTATGATAGGCATACTGTTGCAAATCGAGGTACTCCAACAATTGCCACGCCGTCTCCTCAAGCCGATTTTCCTCTTTGCGGGTCCAGGGCAGACGCAGTGCATTGGATAAGAAATCGCTTTTGGTGACGGAATGGCCGCCGATCATGACATTGTCCAGAACGCTCATGGTCGAGAACAAAGCCAAATTCTGGAACGTCCGGCCAATACCGATTTCGGCGATTTTGTGCGGCGGCAGGCCCAGTATTGACTTTCCCTCGTAGCGCACATCACCTTCATTGGGTGTGTAAAGTCGGCTTAGACAATTGAAGCAGGTCGTCTTACCGGCACCGTTGGGACCGATCAAGCCGACAATGTCACCTTTTTTCATATCGAAAGTAACGCCATCCAGGGCGACGATACCGCCAAATCTGACAATAACGTTATCTACTTCCAACAGCGCGCCGCCATTACCGGCCATATCCGCGCCACTCACAACTGTACCTTCACGTAAATCGACCCCTTATTCGTCCCCGTCAGTCAAACGAACCACCATTTGTTTTTATAATTTGTTGGTTATATTCGTCAAAATATTCGTCGCAGATAATGAAGATCATTTACAATTAATGCAATGGTCTTAATTTAGCATCAATCAAATATGACTTATTTCAACACATATTCTTGATCAAATTCGGTGGTGGATAGGAAAATGAATAGCATGAAAATATTGGGTCGAAACAATTCGATAAACGTCCAGAAGGCGATGTGGTGTGCGGCGGAACTTGGCCTTGAAGTGGAGCGCCAAGACATTGGTGGGACGTTCGGCGGCAACGATGAAGTCTGGTTTCTTGAGCTTAATCCTAATGGTCGAGTTCCAGTTCTGATCGATGGCGAAACCACGATATGGGAGAGCCACAGCATCGTCCGTTATCTTTGCGCAAAATACCAAGCCGGTGACCTATGGCCCGAAGATCCGGCCATCCGATCGTTAGCAGATCGCTGGATGGATTGGATGTTGGGAACCTTAACCACAGTCTTTACGCCAGTTTTTTGGGGCTTGATACGCACGGCGGAAGCGGACCGCGACAATGCCCAAATTCAGCGCGATGGTGCCGAGTTAGATCGGCTGTTCGGTCTAGTTGACAAACAGCTTGAAAATAAGGCTTTTCTGGTAGGAGACAACATGACGATGGCCGATTTCCCGATGGGAGCCGCCGCATACCGCTGGTATGGCCTGGATATCAAAAAATCGGACTATCCACATCTCAGGCAATATTACGAAAATCTGTGTACACGCATGCCTTACCGCGATCACGTGATGATACCAATAACCTGATTTTGGTAAGCCGACGTTAACTTGTTCTGGGGCATATTCTTTAGCATCGTTCTTAAGAGAGTTCGATTGAGCTGGAGAATCTAACATGGCAAATTTGACCGGCGATTTAGTTCAACGATTAACCGACGAACAATCGCCAGACGCGCGTATCGAAACGGCCGTCGCAGTTACCGAACAATTCGGTGAGGCGGAACTGACAGAAACCGGCCGGGAAATCGCCGAAGCAATTTTCCGACTTTTGCTGACTGACGCAGAAGTAGGTGTGCGGCTGGCGCTGTCCGAAGGATTACGCAACAACCCAAATGTGCCAAGCGATATTGCGGTCTCTTTGGCTGAAGACGTTTCCGAAGTGGCGCTACCGCTACTGGAAGCTTCAGAAGTGTTTAGCGACGAAGAGTTGGTCAAGCTGGTCAGTGAGCAGGCTGAAGCCTGGCAGCAAACCATAGCCAGCCGCAACCACGTCTCGGAAGTGGTCTCCGATTCCCTGGTCGAATATGGCAACGAGAGAGTTGTAAACACATTGGTACGCAACCATGGGGCTAAGATTTCCAACGACACGTCCTATAAAGTGATTGAGAAATACGCAACCAGCGAGCTAGTCATGACCGGTATGGCGAGCCGACCGGCGATCCCTGCTGCCGTCGCGGAACGCTTGATCGTCGCTGTGTCGGAAAGCATTCGCCAGACGCTGAAGGAAGACACCAACTTGCCGCCGCAATTAACAAATCAACTTGTCCTGTTCGGTCGCGAAGCTGCAACTCTAAGTCTAACGGCGAATGAGCAAGATCAAATGGCGCTACAGCAACTAATTCAACATCTTGACTTGAATGACCGACTGACCCCGACACTTGTTCTGCGCGCACTTTACACTGGTGACCTGCCATTTTTCCAAGCCGCCATAGCCAAACGCGCCGGCGTGCCGACCCACAATATTCGCGCGCTGATGGAGGATCGAGGCAATCTTGCTATAGCTTCATTGTGTAAAGCCGCCTGCTTACCTTTAGCGATGGCAGAGCTGATCGAAACTGCGGCTCATGTAATCCACAATGTCATGGCAAGCGCAGCAGAGGATATGGCCACGGCTTATCGCTACCAACTTGTCGAATATTTTCGCGAAGAATTTCCAGACATCGAAACCGCCAATCCAGAGGCCCTACTAACGCGATTGGCGCCGCGATTGGATTAATCCAATCGGTGACGCGATCAATCCCTTCGGTAACAATACAACCGAGGCCATCAGCAAACTACCCAGCGCCAATATCCAATAGGCACCCAATAATTCTGAGAGATAGCTTTCTACGATCCGGATTACGATTGCTGCGATAAACGCCGCCAAAGGCATTTCCCGACCACCTAGTGCCACCCAAATCAACACCTCCGTCGACAAGGTGAATCCAATCAAGGTCGGCGACGCAAATTCATCTACGGAGACAAACAACGCACCCGACAGAGCAGCGATTACAGCGCCAATCACAAATGCAGTCAGGCGGACCGCAAATATATTAAAGCCCAAATAGATGGCGCGATCCGGGTTCGTGCGAACCGCCGTCAGGATCACGCCAAACGGCGACCGGATCAGCAGGTCCAAAAAGACATAGACCGCCCCGCAAACCACCAACACCAGATAATATCGTGGCAGCGTCTGCCAAAACTCATACTGCCAATCCCCTAAAACGAGGCTCAGCGCCGGCACCGCAGATAAGCCATTATCACCACCTAGCGCATACCAGCTTTTTACCCCCTGCTCCAGGACATAGGCAATGGCCAAAGTGACAACCGCCAGATAAGCACCGGACAGTCCCTTTCCCCAGAACAAAAAATATCCCAACAGAGCCGCAAAAGCCGCTGCTGACACTAGGGCCGCCAATACGGCCAACAAACTATGGCTGAAGCCATCGCCCCACATGCCAAGCATAATTGTCGCCATCACGTAGCCGCCGCCGCCAAAAAACATCGCCTGACCAAAACACAACATTCCGCCGCGTCCCCAAACCAACGACAATGACATGGCGAAAAGTCCGAACAAGACGTATCGCGTCAATTGATCAACCCAATAATCTTGCGCGATTGCTGGGATTAACGCCAAAATAAGGAAGGTTACCAGGGCTATTGACCTAGGCGCCATCTTTGCCCCCAAGCAGGCCCGCTGGCTTCAAACGGATGACAATAATAGCCAGTAAAAACACCGCGATCTGCGCGAGCACCGGCGATAGCCAAACCGTCAACAGATTATTTGTTGCTCCGACCAAACCGCCACCCAATAAAACACCCGACAAGGCACCGGCCCCACCGATCATGATCGAAATAAAACCCGGTATCAGGTAGCCTAGGCCCATGGCCGGATCGACACTGATCAGCGGCGCCACAATAGCGCCCGCAAATCCGGCGAGCGCGGCGCCGATGACAAACGTCCGTCGATACATACGCCGGGTATCGATGCCTAGGCCCGCTGCTGTATCCGGTCGTGCCATCACGGCCCGCGCCGAGAGGCCGAAATCACTGCGTAAAAATAACCACAACACACCGATTATTAGCAACAAAACAGTGCCCATCAGCAGCAATCGATAAATAGGATAACTGAAGTCACCCATCATCCATGATCCGGCAACGGGCGCCACAACCGATTGCGAAGATGGACCATACAGCAAAACGATCGCCTGCTTCAGGACGATCGATAGGCCCCAGGTCGCCAAGATTGTGTCTAAGGTCCGACGATAGATGTGGCGGATCAATACCCATTCGATAATGAGGCCGACAAAGCCAACAAATATTGGTGCCAAAATGACTGCTAACCAAAAAGGCAAGCCGGCTTGTGTGGCAACAACAACCGTATACGCACCCAACATGAAAAGTTCGCCATGCGCCATGTTGATTACGCCCATCATGCCGAACACGACCACTAACCCCATCGCCACCAATACCAGGATCAAAACGTAGGAGGCGGTATTCAGAATTAAGATAATCAGATCTACCATTCCGCACCGCCTACAACGTTAGATGACGCGCCAACAGTGCGTCGTCATCCAGGATTGCAGAAATGGGGGAACGATCTGCTGTCTGACCGTTGTCCAGGAATATAACCTCATCAGCGATGGTCCGGACGATATCGACATTTTGTTCCACCAGTAAAATGCCGAGCCCGGTTTCGTCGACAATGCGCCGCAGCTGCAAGCCGATTTCATGCACTAAGGAAGGCTGAATACCCTCAGTTGGCTCATCCAACAGGATCATTTTAGGCCCGGAGACCAAGGCCCGCGCAATGGCCAACATCTGTTGTTGCCCGCCCGAGAAAGAGCCGGCCCGTTGCCCGGCCCGTTCCGCCAATACCGGAAACCATTCGAAGATCTGCGGCGGTATCGCCGGTGGCAAATCCGGATGGCCAAGCAGTCCCAGACGTAAATTTTCCATCACTGTAAAATCGTCAAAAATCTCCCGCCCTTGCGGCACATACCCAAGGCCTTTGCGGGCAATTTCATGGGTTGTGCCGTCGCTGACGATATCACCGGCGAAGGTAATCTGACCCGATTGCAGTGGCAGCAGCCCCATAATCGCCTTCAACATCGTCGTTTTACCCATACCGTTGCGCCCCATCAACGCCAACACCCGACCGGGCTCGAGCCACAGATCGACTTCGTTGAGGACGGTGCTAGCGCCATAACCGGCAGATACGGCATTCAGGGACAACATAATTACACACCCCCGAAATAAAGCGCTTTGATTTCCGCATCGTGGCGAAGTTCGGCGTAGCTACCGGATCGCAATATCCGCCCTCTGGACATCACCATCACCGGACAATTGAGCCGCTCAACAAAGCCCATATCGTGCTCAATGACCAAAACCGTATGCGCACCATCGCGGACAATGTTTTGGATCAAATCCGCCGTGCGCGCGGTTTCCTCAAAGGTCATGCCCGCAGTCGGCTCATCCAGCAGCAAAAGCCGTGCCGGGCTGGACAGCAGCATACCAATTTCCAGCCATTGCTTTTGACCGTGACTTAAGACGGCCGCGGGCCGATGACGTTGATCGTGTAATCCAATTCGAGCCAAGACCGCATCAATATCTTGCAATTCGGGCTGGGATAATAATTGCAGGCGGGTGCCGACCCAGGCCGGCGCAGTCAAATTCTCCTGCACGGTCAATTCGTCGAATATTGCCGGTACTTGAAATTTGCGACCAATACCGGCGCGGGCAATTTTGTAGGCTGGTAAACCGGTAATCTTCTGACCGTCAAAACGAACCACGCCGCCGGACACTTTCAATGCGCCTGTGATCAGATTAAACAACGTCGACTTGCCGCAACCATTGGGGCCGACAAGGACCTGCAAATCCCCTTTGTCCATCGTGAACGACACACCGTCAACGGCGGCCAGTCCACCGAAGCTGCGTCTCAGATCGTCAATTTCCAAGTGCGCCAAAATGCCGCCCTTATGCACAATTAGAACCGAATCTCAGTATCTTAGGCATTGCCAAGGCGATCAGAAAGACAGTGATTGAAAGAAACCACTTGCCGCAGCGACGCAGGCAGATCAAAATCACACATCAAGCATATTCCAAACATAGAAAAACAAGGGTGGCATCATGAGCAAACTCAATCGCCGTACATTTCTTAATAGTGCCGCTGCAGTCGGGGCCGTAAGCGGCCTGGGTGGCCTGTCATTCCCTGCGATCGCTGCCCAACATGAAATCAAGATCGGCGCTGCTTTGCCGTTTTCCGGCGGCCTGGAACTATTCGGTGAGCAAGCTAAATTCGGCATCGATCTCGCGGTCAGCGAAATTAATGCCGGCGGTGGGATCATGGGCAAACAGGTCGCAATGGTCTACGAAGATATGAAGACAGATCCCAAGACCGCGGCTGAAAAAGCCCGCAAACTGATCCAACGAGACGAAGTGATCGCGGTCTGTGGACCGATTACGTCTTCCGGGCGAAACGCCATGATCCCATTTATGGAACGTTTTAAAACACCTTTGCTCTATGCCACTAATTATGAAGGCGCGGACGATGCCGGCAAAGGCTGCGGCAGCAGTTTGTTTTTCTTCAACACCGTCCCCAATCAAGATACTGCGCCGCTGATCCCCTATTTGAAGGATAATGGCCTTGGCAATTCATATTACATGTTTGGGGCCAATTATGTCTGGCCACGCAATATGTTTAAGGCGGCAAAAGGCGTGATCGGCACTTTGGGCGGCAAGAACCTGGGTGAAGAATATACCCCTTGGGGCGTCAAAGACTTCACTTCGGTTATTCGTAAAATTGCTGATTCCGGCGCCGAAATCCTGCTTTTCGCGCTGCCCGGGGCGGACGGCATCACTTTTATCAAACAGGCGGAAGAGTTTGGCCTGATGAAAAAAGTCACAGTCGGCTTCCTTGGCTTTTCGGAAACTTATTTGGGGGCTTTTGGTGCCGGTAAGGGTGAAAACATGTATGTCGGCGTGCCGTTTGTCGCCAGTGATGAAGCGTCAGGTGTGAAGGACTTTGTTGCCCGGGTGCGAAAAATGCATGGCGCGGACGCTGGTGTTTCTCACTATGTCATGACCCATTATAACTCTATCATGGCGTTAAAAGCCGGATTGGAAAAATCCGGCGAAATCAGCCGGGATGCTGCAGCCAAGGGCATGGATGGTCTGAATTTCGATATCCCAACTGGCAAAGCGCAAGTCACCGCGGGCGATCATCACACGGCGATGAATATGTATATTGCCAAAACCGAAGGCGGTGGCTTAAAGGTCATCAAACCTTTGGGGCAGATTGCTCCGCAATCGGGCTGCAAAATTTAACTGACTAAACTATCGAGCCAGTCACGTTGCCATCGCGGCAGGGCGAAGGCGGCTTGGTGGATATCGCTATCATAGTGGCGACCGGAGAATTCCTGCACCGGATGGCGTAACGACACGCCGTCATGGCTATAGAGAAAAAAGCCAAAATCAGCGCCGGGATATAGCGGTATCTTGGTGTGATAGACTTCCATATGCGGCAGAAAGCGGTGACGGCGCATAGCCGTAACAAGATTTTCGCCGCCGCCGCTGACTTCCTGTAAAAACTGGGCGCCATGGCGGCTTAGATAGATGCTGTCGGAATCCACGATGACACCGTTTAGTGTGATGATTTGGGCCAGGACAGCGCAAAATTCTTCCGTGAATAATACTGCCGACGGCCCTATCGGCTCTGTTAGGTCGAGAATGATCAGATCGAAGGTCTGCCCGCAATCCGCATATTCCCGTACCAAAGCACCGGCATCCCCGATCACCAATTCGACCCTGGAATCTTTATAATCGCCTTCGATCGCCAGATATTCGGCTGACAATTCGATCACGCGTTGATCAATTTCCGCCATGATGACATGCGTGACAAAATCATGTTTCAGCACTTCGCGTAGAATGCCGCCGTCACCGCCGCCGATGACTAAGACAGAGACATCTTTGCGCACCCGTCCCAATAACGGCACATGAACAGCCATCTCATGATAGATGAATTCGTCTGCCTGGCTGGCCTGGATATAATCATCGAGTACGAGGACGCGACCAAACGTGTCGTGATCAAATATTTCTATTTTTTGATATGCACTTTGTTCCCTGTGCAACAACGTCAGGTCCAATGCTTGCGCGACTCCGACACCGTCTGACCTTTCCTGCCACCAATTCGTCATACCCTAGCCCTTTGAAATATACTGCTGCCATGGTGTAGTCTTTTCCGAACAACTTCGTCTACCGAATTAGACATCGAAAGGACTTGAATAATGAGTGACGCCCTTGTCACCGCGTTGCAAAACGACATGCCCCTGGCCATGGCGGCGTTAAAAATTGACCGGCAGCGTATCGGTTTGATTATTGTCGACGAAGTCAACGGCTTTGCCAAAGTTGGCGGCGGCAATTTAGCACCACCCGCACCAAACGCGCAGGTTGCGACCATGGTCAGTGAAACCGATCGCCTAGCGAAATCTTTCAGTGCTCAAGCTTGGCCAGTCTTGGCCTTTCTCGACACCCATATCCCGGGCAAACCGGAACCGCCCTATCCGCCCCATTGCGAAGCCGGCACTGGTGAAGAAGAATTGATCGATGATTTGAAATGGTTGGAAAGTGATCCGCACACGACTTTGATACGCAAAGACTGCATCAATGGTTTTATTGGCGCGATTTTACCGGACGGCACCAATCAGGTCGTTGAATGGGTTATGTCCAATCAGCTACAGCAATTGCTGGTGGTTGGAATTTGCACCGATATTTGTGTCATGGATTTTGTCCTCACGATGCTGTCGGCCCGCAATCACGATATGATGCCAGGACTGGAAGATATTTTGGTCTATGACGCAGGTTGTTCCACCTTCGATCTGCCAAAGGACGTTGCCGTTGAACTCGGATTTGGTGAAGCCGCCGCGCATCCGCAAAACGCCACGCATCACTTGGGTCTCTATTTTATGGCGTCGCGAGGTGCAGTGTTGATAAACGAAGTCGAAATCTAATCAGATTGGGGATATCGGGCGTTTGCGGCGCGGATTTGGATCCGGTCGTCTGGGCGCCAAATGCTCTAAGTGCGTAATCAGCAAATCCCGTGTTTGCCTTGGGTCGATGACGTCGTCGATGCCTAAATCGCTGGCCCCATCTATGGCCCCGGTTTGAGTGCGTATTTTATCGATCAGATCTTGTCGTGCCGTGATCGGATCTTCAGCATCCTGAAAATCCCGGCGATAGGCAACGTCGACAGCGCCCTCGATTGACATGGCACAAATCTCAGCTGTCGGCCAGGCGTAACAAACATCGGCCCCCATCGCCTGTCCACCTGCCATGGCGTAATAACCGCCGCCGTAGCCTTTCCTCAGGACCACGGAAATTCGCGGCACCGTCGAAATCCCCAATTCAAAAAACATCCGACCACTGCGTCGGCCTAAACTTGCCGCTTCCGCCGCCGGACCGATGGAGAAACCGGGCACATCTATCAAATAGACAAGCGGCAAGCCGTAAGCATCGCAAAGGGCGATGAAGTGCGCCGCTTTCTCGCTTGCAGCGGAATCGATAATGCCGCCTTTGCGCATCGGTTGATTGGCGATAAATCCAACGGGGCGACCGGCCAGACGAACAAAACTAGTGACAATATTCCGCGCATAGCCCGGTTTGAGTTCGAACACACTGTATTTGTCGGCGATGATTTGCACGACTTTGCGGACATCATAAGTCTTGCGTCGGTCCGCTGGTACGAGATCCAGTAAATCTTCCTGCAGCCCACCGGCGGGCGAATTGGCGTCAAGCCGAGGTGGCGGAAAATCTGCGTTTGACGGCAAGTATGATAAGAACTTCTTAACAGCGCGCAGGCATTCTTCTTCTGTATCGACCGCCAAATCGGCAATCCCCTGTTTATCGGCCTGCAGGCGTGAACCGCCTAATTCTTCCTTATCAATGTCCTGCCCGGTGCCGGCTTTAACCAAGGCCGGACCGGCCATCCCCATGGTTGCGATACCCTTCACCATAACAACAAAATCGGCAATCGAGGCGTAATTGGTCGGCCCGGCGAAACCTGGACCCATCATCGCGGTGACCAATGGGACCCATCCGCTTAGTTTTGACATTAGATAAAATACCGGTGACGCACTAGCAAAATGGGCCGCGTTCATGCCGTCTTGAATGCGGTGTCCGCCGCCTTCCAACAGATAGACCAAAGGCATGCCATGATTGACCGAACGCTCGATCAAACGATTGTTTTTTTCGCTGCCGACCTTGCCCATGGAACCGCCATAGACAGTAAAATCGAATGACGAGATGTTGACGGTGCGCCCGGCGATTTTTCCTGTGCCCGTTATCACCCCGTCAGCCGGTGCGACCAAATCACGGTTCAAATTGTTGTTCCGCTCGGGCTCCGCCAGAGCACCGAATTCAACAAAACTGTCTTTGTCCGCTAGCGCCGCAACCCGTTCACGTGCGGTCATTAAATTACGACTGCGCCGTTTATCGACCGCTTCGGGCCGACCTTCATCCATGACTTTGTGCTTCGCCTGCTCAACTTCACCAAGCAGCTCGCGAGAGGTTTTTTCATTCATATGATTGCTTCTATACCTTGTTGAGGGCGCGCCACACATTTTCCGGCGTGGCCGGCATATCGACATGCGCTCCGACGGCGTGGCGAATGGCGTTCATGACCGCAGCCGGTGCCCCGGTCGCAGAACTTTCTCCGACCCCCTTTACTCCTAGGGGGTTGTCTTGTTCCACCACCGGATCGAGCGCGAGAGTAAAATTCGGTAAATCGCTTGCCCGCGGCATCGCATAATCCATAAAGCTGCCGGTGAGGGTTTGACCACTATCGCGGTCATACATTACCCCTTCGAAGACCGCTTGGCCGATCCCTTGGGTGGCCCCACCATGCAACTGCCCCTCCACGATCATTGGATTGATTGCCGTGCCGACGTCAGCCGCAGCGACATAGTTTTCGATGACAACCTGACCGGTTTCGGGATCGACGGTGACCTCACAAATCTGACAACCATTGGCATGCACTTCTGCTTCGACTTCGAAGTCAGCATCACCCGACAAACGATCGTCATTGTCTGCCATCGCTTGTGCCACCGCGGCCAACGTGACACTGCGATCGGTACCAACTACATGATAGGAGCCAGCGGAAAATTCTATATCTTCGACCGACGCCTCCAATAAATCGGAGGCTTGGGTTTTCCCATTTTCAACCATCGCCCGGCTGCCCAGTAAAGTCGCGGTGCCACCCATCCGAGCCGAACGTGAACCATGGGTGCCGGAACCGCGTTTCACTTTTGCGGTATCACCATAGACAACTTCAATATCCTCAAATGGAATTCCCAATTCCTGGCTAAGAATCTGCGAATAGATGGTTGCGTGTCCCATACCAAAATCTTGCGTCCCGACAAATACATTTACTTTACCATCCGCCGTGGCTTCAACTTCCGCGAACTCGGTCGGCGTGCTGCCGTCGTTTTCCACATACATGCCAAGACCGATACCGCGCTTCAGCCCATTATTTTCGGTTTTCACCTGACGTTCAGTAAATCCCTGCCAGTCGATCAGTTCCATGGCATGGTTCAGTACACGTCCAAATTCACCGGAGGTATAAGTTGCGCCGGTCGGCGACGACCAAGGCATTTCCGCTGGCGAAATCAGATTGCGGCGACGGATTTCCACCCGATTAATGCCGGTTGCCAAGGCCGCCTGATCGACCAGGCTTTCCATCAGATAATTCGCCTCCATCCGCCCGACACCGCGAAACGCCGATTGCGGCGTGGTATTGGAAAACAACCCACGCATCCGGACATCTATGGCCGGTATTCGGTACGCGCCCACCAGCACCGGGACAAAATAGTGCAACATGACAAACAAATTACGACTGGTGAAATAGGCACCGTGACGCCAGTCCGCATCGACCTTTAGGGCGGTAAATCGCCCCGCGTCATCAATTGCAAGTTCTCCGCGTAGAACATGGTCGCGCGCTTGATTATCGCTCAGTATTGCTTCGCTGCGGGTCGCCGTCCACTTGACCGGCCGTGCAAGTTGCATCGCCGCAATCGCAAGCACAGCAAATTCGGGATAAAGACCATTGCGAGCGCCAAAACCGCCGCCGGTTGCTGGCGCAACAACCTGAACCGTGGTCTCAGCCAGTTTCAAAACCAGTTTTAGGCTGCCCTGCAATCCATGCACCCCCTGACAACCGGCGGTCAGTGTCAAATGATCCGTTGTTGTATCATAATCGGCGATCGCACTACGTGGTTCCATGAAATTGACGACAATCCGATTATTAACAACTTCTGTGGATGCAATTACCTCGGCGGCCTGCATTGCCGCGGCGACGGTTGCTATATCGCCACTGCGTTTATCGATGGAGATATTGCTACCCGCTTCTTCCCATATCAGATCGGCATTTTCATCCCGCGCTTGATCGTATTGCGTGATCGGCATTAGCGGGTCATAGGTGACGTAAACCTGTTCGGCCCCATCGCGTGCCGCAGCTAATGTCGAAGCCACCACGACAGCCACCGGTTCGCCCAAATACCGAACTTTGTCCCGCGCAAGCGGATATTGACTGGCGTCATGCGCTGTTCGACCGTCCTGATCCCGAATATCGAACGGTGGCGTGTCATTGAAGCTGGGGATCGGACCGTTCAAGCGGGCGGCGATATCAGCATATGTGAGAACAAGCACGTCATCGCTAACCTCGCCAGTCTCGATCTCCACGATCCGCCCGTGGGGAATGTCGGCCCGCACAAAAGCCGCATAGGCTTGATTGGGCAGATTATAATCGTCGGTGAAAGTTGCGTCGCCAGTTAAGAAAGCGCGGTCTTCTTTGCGGCGTACAGCGGCGCCGATGCCTGTGTTTTTTGTCATGTCCGGAAGTGTAAGCGATATGCCACCAACTGCGAAAGCGCAACTTTCGCCGGCTCGTTCCAGACTGATTTAATCGTTTAATATGTCAGCGTATTTTTCTTTAGCTTTTTCAAGCGAAGCGGTTAATTCAGCGCCGATGGCGCCGCCGTCACCTGTTATCCGACCGGCGATCACCGCCTTCATTCCGTCAATATGAGCGCGGACAATTTCAACATGATTATCCTCTATTTGTGCATCCTTGTGGGAATAGGTAAAATCGTACAATGATTCACCGAAAATACTGATCAGATCATAACCAAAGGTACCGCCCTGTCCCTTCATATCGTGGGCGATCAGCGACAATCTCAGGAAATGTTTAGCGCGGTCTTCTGGTGTATCGACACAGCGGCCGTGTTGTTCATACATGTTGCGAATATGACCTTGAACCCAATCTGGGTAATCCTCGGCCATCTTTTCAAATTCCGCTTCAGCCGCTTCCAAAGCTTCTTTGCTAATCATCCCGGGCGAGCCGTCGTCACCGAAGCCGGTGGTCGCTTTGTTGCGCAGGTGATTGCGAAAGCGGTAGTAGCGAACGGGTATTTTCTTAGCTGTCGTCATAAACGATCTCAATTTCTGATTCTTTTCTAATCCGACGTTCTTTTCCGCTTACGACGCCTTTGTCTTGACGACGGCGGTCCGGTCCAAAATAACTCGGTGTATGGACGAATTGTCGGGGCTTATCGATAACCTGCAATAGTCGTTGCGCAACACTATCGATCGAAAACGGTTTCGCTAATATTTCGGTGACGCCCATATCTCGGGCTTCCCCGACTTTGTCCTGGTCGGCGTAGCCGGTTACCATGACAAAGGGAATAAATCGGTTCGGACTTTCCTTGTGTCGACGCACCCAGCGCAGCAACATCATGCCGTCAACTGGTGACATTTGCCAATTCGACATGATCAGATCGACGCTCATCAAACCTGCTTTGGTCGGGTCCATTGCCATTAGTCGCAACACGTCGATCGCTTCGCCCCCATGTTCGGCATAGCGGATATTGCCGACGCCCATCGCCTTCAGCGATTGCATCAAAAAAGCGCCCAAGTATGAATTGTCCTCGACAACGAGGACTGAAAATCGATCAAATGAATAGTCGGCCATATTTGCCCAATCAACACAAAATTATCTATTTACAATCGCTTAACCATACCCAACCACAAATTAGTTAACAAATCCTGCGGATTGGAATTCTTTCCCCCAATTCATCAATTTACGTCCGGCCAGATTTCCTTCAGTTTATCCGCCGTGTAATAGCCGCGGCGTAAATCCGCCGCAATAGCCTTAGGATCCCGTGCGTCCGGGGCACCATATCCGCCCCCACCTGGTGTCGATACAAATATGGAATCGCCCTTAGAAATATGAATATTCTGGTCCTTTGACAGATGAGGCGGGATATATACCTCTTCGCCCTGGCGTCTGATTTCCACTTGGTTGGCTTTCCCATCGCCGCCACCCAACACGCCTTGCGGGCCAAAACGACCATGATCCATGACAAAGGATGCTTTCGCCCAACCGGCGCGCATCGTAACCCGGTAAGAAACACCAAAACCGCCACGATATTGCCCGGCCCCACCAGAACCTTCACGCAAAGAAAACTCTTCAAAGATGACCGGATAACGTTGTTCCAGGACTTCAATAGGCTGCATTGTCGAAATACCGATGGTCGAACAGCCATTGCTGAGGCCATCGGTCATAGCATTGCCGCCATAACCACCACCGGTGAAAAGATACATCACAAATGGCTTGTCCCGCCCCTCATCGTAGCCACCTAAAGCAAAGTTGCCGGACGTGCCGGCCGGGGCGGCAAATAACTGCTCCGGGATTGCGGGAACCAATGCGACAAAGACTGCTTCTGCGATGCGTTGACTGACTTCCGCGGCACAGCCAGATACCGGACGGGGATACTCCGCATACAAAAATGTCCCCTTGGGATGATCAACATGCAACGGTTCAAACGTTCCGGCATTTATCGGCACATCCGGGAAGATATGCTTCATCGCCAAATAGACCGATGATACCGTCGTCGCAATCACGCTGTTCATCGGGCCCATGCACGGCGGGCTTGAATGTGACAAATCGAAAAACAACTCATCCCCCCGGCGTTCGATCCGCATATCAATCTTTAGTGGCTCATCAACGACACCGTCGGAATCGACCCAGGCCACAGCCTCGTAATGGCCAACAGGGATCAACGCAATCTTGGCTCGCATTTGCCGTGCCGCTCGCGCTTTCATTTCGATTATGCATTCGTCGACGACGTCGCGACTGTAGCGGTCCAGCAAGGCCGTTAAACGCCGTTCCCCTACATCCAGCGCCGCAGCTTGGGCACGAATATCGCCAATGGTTTCCTGAGCGACGCGAATATTCGACATGATAATGGCAAGGATTTCTTCGTCCAAAACGCCGGCTTTGTATAGTTTGACGGGTGGCAGGCGCAGACCTTCTTGCTCCACTTCCGTTGCATTGGCAGAGAACCCACCGGGTACCGCACCACCGGTATCGCGCCAATGGCCGGTATTCGACAACCAGCAAAACAGCTCGCCCTGATAATAAAATGGCTTCGCCATGCGGACATCCATCAAATGAGTGCCGCCCAAATAAGGATCATTGACAATGTAGACGTCGCCCGGCACCAGGTCCTTGGCACGGTCGATTATGTTCCGGGTAGAAAATTGCATGGTCCCGACGAATATCGGTAGACCGTAATCCCCCTGTGCAATCAATTCGCCATTGTCGCGGTGGTAGATACCGTCGGAGCGGTCCATCGCTTCCGCAATCACCGGCGAGAACGCGGCACGCTGAAAAGCCAGGTCCATTTCATTGCAAACCTGGATCAGGCCATTTTGCACCACAGATAAGGTGACATGATCGATTTCACGCATCGCGATCTATTAAACCTCCACAATCAGATTGCCAACATCGTCGACAATCGCCACGCAATCGAGTTCCAACACGATTGTTGTATCCAGTTGTTCCAATATCGCCGGGCCGGAAATTTCCGTACCGAGAGGAAGTTTTTCCCGCTCATAAATATCCACTTCCTGCCAACCACTTTCGAACCAAACCCGGCGGCTAGCCTTCTTCGCCGCCTCGGCATTATTGACGCGGCGTGTGGCGTCCATCAAGCTGACGAGAGAGACGTCTTTGCGTCGTCCAATAACCGCAGTATGCAATGTGACCAGCACGGCGCGAACTTCTGGCAGACGCAGGGCAAAGCGATCGAAATAGGCTTCCTCAAAAGCCAGTTGTAAGGCTTCCCGACTGATATCAATGTCCGGCAAGGCAATCGCCAGCATATGACTTTGGCCCTGAAACTGCATTTCCGCTTCGTGGACATAAATCGATTCTTCCACTGCGGTGGCGTCACGTTCAATCATCGCGCGACCATCGGCAATCTGGTTGGCCAGGGTTTCATGAACGACGTCAACGTCAAGTTCAGCCAGCGGCACGTTGATTGTTCGGACAAAATCATGGCGGATATCCGCGACCAAACATCCGATTGCGTTGGTAATCCCGGGACGCGCCGGTATCAAGACTGTTGGGATCGCCAGCTCTTTCGCCAATGCCACTGCGTGCAAAGGCCCGGCGCCGCCGAAAGCGAACAAGGCAAAATCGCGAGGGTCGTGGCCGCGGGACAAACTGACCATCCGAATGGCACCGGCCATGCGGTCATTGGCGATCCGTATAATTGCCGCCGCCGCTTCTTCGCCATTCATGTCCAGAGCGGCGCCGACTTTTTCAACTAATGCCGCGTCGATCTGCGCAAGTGAAACCGGCGTATCAACACTCAGTAGCTCGCCCGGATTCAGTCGACCCAGCAGCAAGTTTGCGTCGGTAATGGTGGGTGCAGTACCACCTTTTCCGTAACAGATCGGGCCGGGTTGCGCCCCTGCACTTTCCGGTCCCACACGCAACATACCTGCATCATCCAAATGCGCAATCGAGCCACCGCCGGCACCGATGGTGTGGACATCGACCATCGGTACATGGATCGGCATGGCATATTCAAGTTGCAGTTCCGAGCTGGTCGCCGGAATGCTACCCTGAATCAGGCCGACATCGGTTGAAGTACCGCCCATGTCATAAGTAACCAAGGTCGGGTAGCCGCAGCGCTGCCCGGTGTAAGCAGCGGCAATGACCCCTGATGCAGGTCCTGACATCACTGTATTCACGGCCTTATTTGCAACCGCCTTCGCCGACGTGGTACCGCCATTTCCTTGCATGACCAATAGATCTCGATCATATCCACGCACTGACAATTCATGAACTAAGCGGGCAAGATAACGATCCAGGATTGGCCGGATGACCCCATTGACAGCACCTGCAACACCACGTTCGTATTCACGGAATTCGGCCAGAATATCGCTGGCCGCTGTCACATAGCTATTCGGCCAAATTTCCTCAGCGATCGCTAACGCGCGTTGTTCATGCTGCGGATTGGCATAGGCATGGAGGAAATGAATAACTAGGCTTTCGCAACCAGCAGCTGCCAACTGCCGCACCGCCTGCGCCACAGCATCCTCATCAAGTGGGGTTAATACGTCGCCATCTGCATCCATTCGTTCCGATACTTCCAAACGATGTTCTCTGGAAATCAATGGCTCGAACGTTCCGGTCATGCCGTAGGCATTTGGACGGGTGCGGCGGCCAAGCTCGATGACATCACGAAATCCTTTGGTCGTGATTAAACCGGCCTTCGCGATTTTGCGTTCCAGTAGCGCGTTAGTGGTGGTGGTGGTGCCATGCACGATCAGATCGATCTCGACCAGCTTAACTTCCGCGGCGTCAATAGCTGCCATAACCCCAAAGGCCTGGTTCTCCATTGTGGTCGGCGTTTTGGCGATGCGTACCGTGCCCGCTTGATCGTCCAGGAATATCAAGTCGGTAAAGGTCCCGCCGACGTCGCAACCGATTAATCCACTCATGAAACGAAGTCTCCCGCCAAAGCGCGGATGGCATCGCGCAGGCGCGCCGGTGCCGCCGGCGCTTTTCGAACTTGAACCCCGGTGGCTTGGCGGATGGCGCTAAAAATTGCCGGTGCCGTGGCAATCAACGCAGGCTCACCGATCCCTTTGGCACCGGACGGTCCAGTCGGTTCCGCATCCTCAATTAGGATCACTTCAATTTTGGGCATGTCGCCAAAAGTTGGGATCAGATAATTATGCAAATCTTCGCTTTGTCCCGGCACATATTCTTCCATCAATGCCAAACCCAGTCCTTGCGCAATAGCACCATGGATCTGTCCTTCCACCAGGCTCGGATTTATTGCCTTACCGACATCGTGGGCCGCCGTCATTCTGATCACTTTGGTGGTGCCGAGCTCTATATCGACTTCCACCAACGCTGCTTGGGCGCCGAAGGCATAGGTCGCATAAGGGTTTCCCTGCCCATTCTCATCCAACGTCGTTGTCTCTGGATCAAAGGACCCCTGACCGACCAGCAGTTCATCGCCACTTTGCGTCGGCAACGAAGCCAAGGCGATTTCGTGGCGTTCGCCGCCGTCAAAAAATTCAATATTGCGGTCCGAAAGCGTGATAACTGCTTCATCGCCCGCATTAGCCAATCGCAAGATTTGCGCCCGCAAATCTAAAGCCGCAAGTTCTACAGCTTTACCGGAAACATAGGTTTGGCGCGAAGCGGAGGTTTTACCTGCATCCGCCGTCTGGCCGGTATCGCCGATCACTTGATCGATCCCCACCATTTCGATTCCTAGCGCGTCCGCGGCAATTTGGGCCAAGATCGTCGTCGACCCCTGACCGATATCGACGGCACCGTTATAGAGCATGACCCGACCGTTCCGGCGCAACGCAATTCGCATGCTCGATGGATTGCTAAGACTGGTATTACCGATGCCGTACCACATACCGGCAATACCGGCACCGCGGCGCAAACAATCTTTGCGGTCGGAATTGAATGTTTCGACATCCGTTAACATATTTTGCCATGAAGGCTGCAAAGCTTCCAAACAAGCCGCGATGCCAACGCTATGTTCGAGGGTCTGCCCGGTTGCGGTCGTATCCCCTGGCATGAACGCATTCCGCAGGCGAAAGTCCAGTCGGTCCGTATTCAGTCGGGCCGCCAACTCGTCGAACAGGGCTTCCTGCGCAATTGCCACCTGCGGCACCCCGAAGCCTCTGAACGCTCCAGCCGGCGGACCATTGGTGTAGATTGCGCGGCTTTTCGCCTCAATGTTTGGAATTTTGTACGGGCCGCTTGCATGCACCGGCACCCGGCTGGCAACTGTCGGGCCCCAGGAGGCGTAGGCACCGGTATCGAAATCAGCGGCAAAGTTCATCGCCTGCAATCGCCCGTTGTCGTCACAAGCGATCCGAGCCGTGATATTTGCTGGATGTCTTTTGGTCGACGCCGTCATGCTTTCAGGCCGACTATAGACACAAGCGACGGTACGTCCGCTTACCTTGGCAGCCAATGCGGTTAAAATTTCAACTGAGATATCCAGTTTGCCGCCGAAACCACCACCGCAGGCCGTTGGGATAATGCGGACGCAATCTTCCGCCAGACCCAGAACATTTGCGACTTCCGCCCGGTCCATATAGGGCGCTTGCGTTGACGCATGCACGACCACTCCGTCGTCGGTTGGAATGGCATAGCCCGCTTCCGGTTCAATATAGGCATGCTCGACAAAACCGGTTTCGAAGGATCCCTCCACCTGTATCAAGTCGGATTGGGCAAACGCAGTATCAACGTCGCCTGAAATAACGAGACCCTGGGTCAATATATTATCTTCGGCGTGATCGTGTATCGCTGGCGCCGTAAGCGCGGTATTTGTCCCGATCAACGCAGGCGTTTCTAAATAAGTGATTGGGAACTCGTCAGTGCAGAAATTTTCGATCACGGTTTTTTCGCCAACCACCGCAACCACAGCTTCGCCGCGATAACGCACAATACCTTCTGCCAATACCGGTTGGTCTTTGTTGTCGGGATACACACCGAAGCCATTGAAACCTGAAATATCCGCTGCCGTCAAAACCGTATGAATACCGATATGGCGGGCAACAAAATCTTTGATATCTCCCAGTTCAAATGTCGCGGCGGGATGCGGTGAGCGCACTACTTTGAGCCATAATGCATCAGTTGGAATTTCATCGGCGCCATAGCGCGTCTGACCGGAAAGTTTTTGCCGGCCATCGCTGTGCGTGACCGACGCACCAACAGCATGACCAACCGTTGCAGGGGTCGGCATCTCCATGGTGGCGCAATCCAACAGGGCATCCATTATCTTCTGATAACCGGTACAGCGGCAAAGCACGCCGGCCATGGCATCGCGAACGTCTTCCGCGCTCGGGTTTTCACGATGCCCGAGGATATGCGTCGCCGCCATGATCATTCCCGGCATGCAGACACCGCACTGGGCGGCGCCGTGACGATAAAGCGCCTGTTGGATACGCGACCATGTCCCGTGACTTTGCATGCCTTCCAGCGTTGTCACACCTTTTTCGTGGATCCGCGCAGTCGGCACCATGCATGAGCAGACCTGTTGCCCACCCATCATCACTGTGCAAGCACCGCAATCGCCCGCATCACAACCGCTTTTCACACTTTTCAATCCGAATTGGTCGCGTAAAGTCGTTGACAGCCGCTGGATGGGCGACACTGCCGCGAGGACTTTTTCGCCGTTAAGCTGAAACTCGACATCAATCGTGGCGCCGTTTCTGCTATCAAAGATGTACTCAGCCATCCGATCTGCCCAATCGGTTGAGAAGACGCCTGATCAGGGTTTGTGCTGCGTCCATTCTGTAAGTTCCAGTACCGCGAACATCGCCAATTGGGTCGAGTTCAGAAAACTGACCGGCACTAACTAATTGGGACAGGTCGGCAGTCGCGTTCCGCCCCAGAATCATATGCTCCAAGCCTGGCAAGCGACGCGCCACTTCGGAACAGGCCCCGACCACAAAACGGGCTTGCGTAATAATACCGGCACGGTCAACTTCGATCATGCCGGCGACCATGACGATGGAAATCACCAGATAACGCCTGGCGCCGAGTTTTAGAAACCCACTAACCGCTTCATTGTTCGGTTTTGGGATCAGAATGGCCGAAAGCAGTTCATCACTCCAGAGCGCCGTGCGGCGGTTGCCTAAGACAAATTCACCGACCGGCAATTTACGCACACCGTGCAACGAACTTAACTCAACATAAGCATCCATTGCCATCAACATTGGCACCCCATCAGCAGCGGGCGACGCATTACAGATATTGCCGGCAATGGTACCGGCATGCTGCACCTGCCAACCGCCAACCTCTCTAGCCGCGAGCGCCAGTCCGTCGAAATGGACAGGTAAATCGTTGTCGACGAGGTAGCGCCACGGGGTCGCGGCGCCAATGCGGTGATGATCACCCATATCCTCGATACCAATAATATCTTCAAGACCGCCAATATCGAGGATGTCGTCACTGATCGGACGACCGACATGAGCCGGATATATATCCGTTCCACCAGCCAAGATCGTCATTCGGCCCTGCGCTAAAGCCGCCACCGCCTGATCCAGGCTATTCGGTCTTAAATACCGCCCCATTCATCGCCTCGTTTATTATTTTGTCGTGGCGGTAGGCTAACCGCTTGCAGGTCGTCCTAGCAAGCGACAGGTGATCGTCAACAACGATTTTCTTGTTCAGGCCAGGACGTTGAGCATTTCCTGCACCGTGATGAATTTTCGGCGTGGCGCGGGGTCGTCGGCTTTCTTGATTTCTAAGGCATCAATTTTCTGCCAATCGGCAAAAGAGACGACCGTTATCCCGGTCGCCGTCAATATTTCCTCCAAGGCGGCGCGACCGGGCTTACCGGCTGCCACGATGTCGCTTTGAATATAGGCTGCCGTCTGCTTGCCATCCGGACGATTGGACGCGATTACCCCGGTTGGGCCGCGTTTTATCCAACCAACGGCATATAGTCCATCTTCGACACGGCCTTCGTCATTGATGGAAATGCCCCAGTCATTGTTGAACGGAACACCCACAATCGCCTCGGAGCGATAGCCGATTGCCGGCGTCACCAAGCCGCAAGCAATATCAAATGTTTCGCCGGTACCGACGGCCCGACCATCGATAACTTCTGTTTTTTCCAGGCGCAGGCCCTCGACTTCGCTATCGCCTAGTATCTCAATGGGAGACGCATAAAAAACGAAATGGACCCGTCGTTCTTTGCCATCAGGGTCGCTGGCGAGGAAACTTTTGAAAGTTTCGAGGTTACGGTCTTTTAGCCGTTGTTCGCGTTTATCGCCTAGGTCACCAACTTCACTCGGTAACTGCGCCCCATCGACGACGGGCGCACAAACCGCCAGTTCATTCATCTCCCGCAATTCGACATTGGTGAATTTGCATTCGACTGGGCCGCGGCGGCCAAAAACATAAATGTCCTTGATCTTCGATTTCGCCAGGGCTTCGGCGGCGAGGTATGAAATATCGCTGCCTTTGAGTTCTTCCTGATTTTTCGAGAATACCCGGGCAATATCCAAAGCAACATTGCCGTTGCCGATGACGGTAATTGCTTCCGTATCCAAATTAGGATTGAGATCACGAAAATCCGGGTGGCCATTATACCACCCAACCAGCGCGGCGGAACCGATGACCCCGGTTTTGTCGGCGCCGGGTATGGATAGCGGATTGTCGTTCGGCGCCCCTACTGCTAGGACAACCGCGTCATAGATTTCCCGCAATTTGTCGAGCGAAACATCTTTACCCACTTCGACATTGCCATAGAAATTTACGCGTTCATGCTGCGCGGTTTTACCATAATTGCGAATGACATTTTTAGTGGTTTGATGATCTGGAGCGACGCCATAACGGATCAGCCCGAAAGGCGCCGGCAGACGCTCTATGATGTCGATTTGACAATCTACATCATCCCGGATCAACGCTTCAGCGGTATAGAACGCACTTGGACCGGAACCGATAATCGCAACACTAATCGTCATGCCCTAAAAACTCACTTTACAAAACTATTCGACTGTCCAGGTATTCGCGGTCCGCAATATTTCGTTCAGATCGGTTGTTTTCGCCTTGTCCTTGGCTTGTTGGATTTGCTCCACCATGCTGTCGTCAAAAGTATTGCCGGGATTGCAGTATATCACCCCAATTGGCACTGGGAAGTCAGGCCCCGAAACACTTGCTAGCATACCAGCCAATACTGGGTTTGTTTCATCATGCACCATTACGTCATCTTCGGTGATGCCGTTGTTCCCAACAGTGACAACCTCCAACTCATAAGCGCCCGGTTTTTGGCGCAGGCCCATATTGCCCTCGTCACCAAACAACATCGCCTGGCCATGCTCAAGATGCAGTTGGCGGGCTTTGGCGACATCTTTTTTCGTGAAGTCAGCGAACACATTATCATTATAAACGGGGCAATTCTGGAAGATCTCGACGAATGACGCCCCGCGGTGAGTTTGCGCGCGCGTAAGTACGCCCGTGAGATGCGGCAACGCCGTGTCAATCGCGCGGGCCACAAAACCTGCGCCAGCACCAAGCGCAAACCGTACCGGCGACAATGGCTGATCGACCGAGCCCATGGGTGTCGAGGGCGAAAGAGTGCCAATCCGCGAGGTCGGCGAATATTGCCCTTTGGTCAGACCATAAATCTCGTTGTTAAACAGCATGATCTGCACATTCACGTTACGACGTAAAACATGCAGCATATGATTGCCACCAATCGACAACCCATCTCCATCGCCCGTGACGAGCCAGACATCGAGATCCGGATTGGCTAATTTGATCCCCGTCGCAAAAGCCGGCGCGCGACCGTGAATAGTGTGAAAGCCATAAGTTTCCATATAATATGGAAAACGCGAGGAACAGCCGATACCGGAAACGAATACCGTCTTCGCCGGATCGGCGCCTATATCAGCCAGGGTTTTCTGGACCCCTTTTAAAATCGCGTAATCGCCACAACCGGGGCACCAACGTACTTCCTGATCGGAAGCAAAATCTTTTGCTTTTAAACTTGTGGGCGCGTTCATCATCAACCCTCCATCTTGCTTCGGATGGCCGCTTCGATTTCACTAATCTTAAACGGTTGTCCATTAACTTTGCTGACGCCTTCTGCAGGCACCAGATATTCGGCTCGTAATAACGTTACTAACTGCCCGGTGTTCATTTCCGGCACGATCACCTGCTCGAAGCCGTGTAATAAGTCAGCCAAATTCGCCGGCAAAGGCCAGATGTTGCCTAAATGAATGTGGGAAACGTCATAACCTTGATCCCGCATATTGGCTACACCACGGCTGATCGGGCCATAGGTTGAACCCCAACCGACGATGGCAAGCTTGCCGCTATCCGGACCCTGCTCAACCGACTGAGCCGGAATATCGCTAGCGATATTGTCGATCTTGGCTTTGCGAAGGTCGGTCATACGCTGGTGATTGTTCGCTTCATAGGAGATATTGCCGGATCCGTCGGCGCGTTCAATGCCACCGATGCGATGCTGAAGGTCGGGTGTGCCAGGTTTTACCCAAGGCCGGGCCAGGGTATCCGGATCACGCATAAACGGCTCAAACCCTTCCGGCTCCGTGCGGAAAGCAACCGGGAAACTTTGATAATCGTTCATATCAGGAATCAACCACGGCTCCGAAGCGTTGGTAATATAGCCGTCCGTCAAGATCATCACCGGCGTCATATATTTTGTTGCCAAACGCACCGCTTCGATACCAACTTCAAAACAATCGGACGGGGAACGGGTCGCTAGTACAACCAACGACGAATCTGCATTGCGGCCAAATACCGCTTGATAAAGATCCGATTGCTCAGTTTTTGTCGGCAGACCGGTTGACGGGCCGGCGCGCTGCGAATTGACGATTATCAATGGCAGTTCGGTTGCGACCGCCAAACCGATGGCTTCACCTTTCAGGGCGATACCCGGACCAGAACTAGAGGTCACGCCAAGGGATCCGGCGTAAGAGCCGCCGATCGCTGCACAAGCCGCCGCAATTTCGTCTTCGGCCTGGAATGTCACGATATTGAATTGTTTCATCCCCGCCAGATAATGCAACAAAGGCGAAGCCGGTGTGATCGGATAGGACGCAAACATCATCTTTAGATCAGCGAATTTCGTGCCTGCTGCCAAACCATAGGCCAAAGCCTCGCCGCCGGTTACCGTCCGATAAAGCCCTGCGGAAATCGTCGCCCGTTTGACCCGATATGGATGAATATCGCCTAATTCCGCTGTTTCACCAAAAGCATGGCCAGCATTGAGGGCCGCGATATTGGCTTCCGCATAAATCGGTTTCTTGGCAAATTTTTCCTGCAGCCAATCGACTGTCGCTTTGCGGGAGCGGCCATAAAGCCAAAAAACCAGCCCCAAGGTCCAAAAATTTTTGCAACGCAATTGCTCTTTAGGTGTAAGACCCAATTCCTTCACCGCTTCCACCGTCATCGTGGAAAGCTCAATCGGAATGACCCGGTAACCATTCAGGCTATTATCTTCGAGTGGGTTCTCTTCATAGCCGGCTTTTTTCAGGTTCCGCTTGGAAAAGGTCGTTTTGTCGGCAATGACCATGCCGCCGGGCACTAAGTCTTCCAAATTGACCTTAAGTGCCGCAGGATTCATAGCCACCAGAACATCTGGCCGATCGCCGGCGGTTTTAATCGAGCGGGCGCCGAAATTAATCTGATAGGCGGAAACGCCATAGGTTGTGCCGATGGGGGCACGAATTTCTGCCGGGAAATCCGGGAAGGTCACTAAGTCGTTGCCTTCCAACGCGGTTGCCAGGGTAAACTGCCCGCCAGTGATCTGAATGCCATCTCCAGAATCGCCCGCAAAGCGAACGACAACGGATTCTACTTCTTCGCGATCTTGATCGACGGGGTCGATCGGTTGCGCTGTACTCGTCGTCATCGTCAATTTTTCCGTATCATTGTTTTAGCCATCAGGGCCTTAGGAAAGGTTACTCGAATTGAAAATCTTGTACGCCGAAATAATCATAGGCGCCATACTTAATCTGTCACCAGAAATTATACCAACACCTGTCAAATTGGATCATTTTCAGTAATTTTCATCGATTTTCACCACCAAGAGATCACCGTTCGAGGTCAAAAACACGATTGCTTGGACCCGCTCCATCGCTGAAAGCGGGTAGAATGAGGAATCGATCCGGCCTGGAATCGCCACTGTCGCCAGCTCCGCAAACCGGCCCCCCTTGAAACTGACCAAACGCAAACGACGCCGACGGGAATCCGGAATCAACATCTCCACCGCGCCATCTTCTCCGACATCAAGTACGGTCGACAAGCCCTGTTCCCGGCTGCCCATGGCGTGATTGGAAAAGCCGCTTTCGCGATAGATCTGGCTGAACTGTCCGTCCTGCAGCCGAAAAACCGTAAGAATACCACCAATGTGCGGTGTCTCGACATAGGCCACCTCAATATTCCCATCGCCGTCGAAATCACCGGCACCGACGGGATTGAGCCAGCGATGGCTGGTCCCGATCGGTGGTGTTTCGGCAATGATACGGAGTTTGTTGTCCTGCAAACCGATCACGGACAATGCCGCACCCTTTTTTTGGTCGGAGCGAACCACAACGACTTCGTCTTTATCGTCCCCGTCCACATCCCAAATCCGAGCCTGGCGATCTTCAAATACTGAACTTTTTGGAAGTTTCAAGGCAAGATGAGCGCCTGTGATGGTTTCGACGACCAAGCCGCCAGCTTCGACCTTGTCGCCTAGAATTCCATGATCATAACGTTTTGTCGGATCGGTCAGCCAGGCACGTGATATATTCACGCCCCCTTCGCTCATCACGCCATCGGGTAGCGCATTATCGGGCAGTTTTGCGACGGTGCGCGTGTAATCACGTAATTTGTCGGCTTTCAAATTGCCATCACGAAGGAAGAGCCGATGAAAATGACCATAATTATCCCGCAGGATAATTTTATGCCCGTCTTGGAAAATTTCCTTGCCGCCGTTGGCGATCCGCAGACGATCGAGTTCCAGCGACTTAGCTGGCACCGCAATCATAGTCGCGGTGAACAGAACTGCCATGGCGATCTTGCGACCGATCAAGTGCATTTAAATGGAACCCATTTTAGTGTAAAATCATAAGCATCGCGACCATTTTCAAACCAAAACGTCGCGCCATAATCGCGATTATCATCAAGCGTGATGGAACGATTTTCAACAACCCAGCGCTGTGTACAGAATTCAGAACACCACGCACACATCTTCTCAACATTGACCTTTTTTTCCGGCAAACCACGGCTTCTTTCGCCGTGATTCTTCAGCATCAGCCGGATCGGTTGCCAAAATGTATCTTCTGCGTATCGTAACCAAAGGAATAGAGCCGGATCGCTGGCGATTTTCAGTTCGCCGACGACCGGTTGCGACATTGAAGATATGATCGCAGAAATATCGTGCCCAGATAACGCATCAACGGAAGGTGCCAATTCACTCAGGGCCGCCGGAAGGTCACAATTTGTCATCTAAATACCTAAAATATTTCCACTCAATTAAGGTACCAATTGTAATTGCATATTTTCCCGCGCGACGAAAGTACCGGCCCATTCCGAACGTGCCTCAGCCTCTAAATTTTGCATAAACATATCTTCGTGATCAGGATCGTGATGGAATATGGCTAATTTCTTGGCCTTTGCGGCGCGGCACAGACGCACTCCTTCTTGCCAAGTCGAATGGCCCCAGCCGGCCCTTGATACAAACTCCCGATCCGTATAGGTACAATCGTAGGCGACCACATCGGCACCTTCAATGAGGGCGAGAATATTCTCATCCAAAGTGCCCGGAACATGTTCTGTGTCTGTTACATAACAAAAGATTTTGTTTTTAAATTCAAATCGATAACCAGTCGCGTTATCAGGATGGTTTAAGCCTGTCGTGCTCACTTTTATGGTCTGATCAATATTGAAATTGTCGCCGGCGGCAAAGTCTTCAAATTCCAGTTTCGCTTTCATCGCGTCCAGCGGAACCGGAAAGGTTGGTTGCGTCATTTGACCTTCAAAGATGTCACGAATTCCCATGTCTTTGTCATGCATATGGCCAGCCATGATGGTGAAGCTGCGATTTTCACGAAAAGCCGGTGCAAAAAAGGGAAAACCGTTAATGTGGTCCCAATGGGTGTGGGACATCAGAATGTGAATATGCTGATTATGTTTGCGCATCAACCAGTGGCCAAGATTGCGCATGCCCGTGCCGGCGTCGAGAATTACTCGGGTTCCCCCGCAAGCGACCTCAACACAACTGGTATTGCCGCCATACATGACATATTTCGACGACGGACAAGCGATACTGCCTCGCACACCCCAAAATTTGATTTTGAAACTCATCGTCGCACACCTCGCCGGTAAAACCGTCGATGTCCCTTTAGTTCAAGTGGGCAAGAAATGTGTCAATTCAACCCATTATTCGGAGCATGTCGAGAAACGAGCGGATAGTCAAAAAACATATCAAGTTTCGATCACCCGGTGCTGAGTTCATTTTCGACCAGGCGGGCAAAATAACTGGCCCCCATCGACAATATCTCATCGTTGAAATCATAGTTGGGGTTGTGGACTGCGCAGCCGCCTTCGGCGCCGGAACCATTACCGAGCCATATGTAACAGCCCGGTTTCTCCAGCAGCATCCAAGCAAAATCCTCTGCTCCCATAGTCGGCGTCGGGTTTTTCATAATGCCTTCTTCGCCCAATATCTGAACCGCTGCTTTTCGAGCTATGACGGTCTCTGCTTCAGAATTGATCGTCGGTGGATAGCGACGGTCGTATTTGTAATCATAAGTCGCACCGTGAGCGGCACAGATACCGCTAACAATACGGCCCATTTCTTTTTCGATCATGTCCTGAATTTCCGGTAGAAATGCCCGTGTGGTGCCGGAAATCGTCGCAGTTTCAGGAATGACATTAGTGGTGAAACCAGAATTAAACTGGGTCACACTGACAACCGACTGTTTCATTGGATCGGTGCTACGGGAGACAATCCGCTGCAGCGCCATAACGATTTCAGAAGCCACCAAAATCGGATCGACGCCGTTATGAGGATAGGCGCCATGAGCGCCAACGCCGGTCACGGTAATATAGAAAAAATCTGCCGACGCCATCATCGGTCCGGCCTCGACCGCAGCCTGGCCAACCGGAATACCGGGTATATTGTGTAAACCATAGACCGAATCTGCCGGGAATAGCTTGAATAAGCCATCTTCCACCATGACCCGGCCACCAGCTTCATTTTCTTCCGCCGGCTGGAAGATGAAAAAGATCGTGCCGTCAAAATTCCTGGTTTCTGAGAGATATTTAGCGGCGCCCAGCAGCATTGTTGTATGGCCGTCATGGCCGCAGGCATGCATTTTGCCATCGATCTTGCTGCGATAGTCAAACTCATTCAGCTCCATCAGATCGAGGGCGTCCATATCGGCACGTAAACCGATCTTCTTGTTCGATGTGCCATTTTTTAAAGTACCAACAACGCCGGTCGTGGCGAGGCCGCGATGAATTTCGATACCAAAACTTTCCAACTTTTCCGCCACGACATCGGCCGTACGAACTTCTTCAAAAGCGGTTTCGGGGTGGGAATGGATATCGTGCCGCCACTCGACCATCTCGTCGTGAAAATTCGCAATGCGATTGTAAACAGCCATTTATGTCCCCTATACCCCAGTCTAAAATTCAATTAATTCGGCGTTATTTAATCCGCCTCGTCCATGGCTAATAGATGTGCCGCCAAAGCTTCGCGGACTTGCATAAAAGTTCTTTGTAATTCGGCGAAGGGTCGATTGCGCTCAACTTCGGCGGCACCCGCCAATTCTTCCATACGCTCAGCCGCCATTTCGACTTGCATGGCGCCAATTCCGCGGGCCGATCCTTTCAACGAATGGGCAGCGATGCGACGCGCATCGGCGCTGTTGGACTGCGAGATCGATTGCAAGTAACGTTCGCCATTTTTAAGAAACAGATCAAAAATTTCTTGCTCCAAGCCATGATCGCCACCGGTGAAGCGGCGTAAATGGTCAACGTCCAAAGCCGGATAATCTGAATTATCGTGTTTCATCAAATCAACGCATATATCCTTTGGTTGTCTGCAACACCTTTCAGGGCATATTCACCGAGATCACGTGTTCTTCCGGGAATATGTCTGGCGATTTCATCCGTCATCAGAATTCGTTCGTCCAGGTCTCGGCAAAGCGATTCGACGCGTGCCACTTGATTGACTGCCGGGCCGATCACGGTAAAGTCCAAACGGCCCGCTGCACCTATGTTACCGAACATAACTTCTCCCTCATGAATCGCAATACCTACATCGGCAATCGACTTTCCCTCACCAATTCTTGACTGATTATTTTTATCCATGGCAGCAATAGAATATTCAGCTGCATCCGCTGCTTGCGCACAAATGATCGACAAATCCTTCAAGTTATCAACGCGAAATATTGCCAGCATCGCATCACCGATGAATTTGATAATCTCACCACCCCGTTCCCGCACCGCGGTCGCCATGCAATCGAAATATTCGTTCAACAAATCAACCAGCTCCTCCCGAGAAAGCTGATCCGATAAGGGCGTAAATCCACGCAAATCGCTGAGCCAAATTACGGCATGGATAGATTGACTGTCACCGCGGGTGATCCGCCCGTCCATGATTTGTTCACCGGCCTCTTGCCCGACATAAACATCCAGCAAATTGCTCGCTAATATCCTTAGACTGAGATTTTCCGCTATCCGTGCAAACAAACGCTGCAGCGCAAACATGCGATCCAAATCCTGCCGCGAGAACCCCCCTGGCCGATCTGAAGCAACGGTCAAGGCGTCGATGTGGCCGTCGGAATAAACCACTGGCAAGGCAATATAATCTGTTACCCCTTCGTCCATCAGCACCTTTAATATCGGATAGGAAATATCCTCTTCAGCCAGTCGTTCGATCCGCACACGGATAGTTTTACCCTGATCGAATACTTCCGGTAGCGGGTTATCTTGGTATTCAGACGTCTCTATCACGCTGCGGTCGGCAGATTGCGATGTCATCGGCTGACCCCGACGCCAAAACCAGGCCCGTCCAAGCAAATCAGGATGCAAGACCCGGCGTAGGAAACTCAGACGATAAAGCGGAATGCCCGCATCGCAAAGTCGCTGCGCTATTGCGCCCACAAACTCCCCGGTCTCATTGATCTGCCAGGCGTCTTCCACCAACCAGCGGGCGATCGGATCGCCATAGTCAAAATTGCCATAGTCAATTTCAATCTCACTGCGTGCCTGATTCATAAGCGTATTGATTGCCCCAATTAATTCGCCTTCAATCATAGTTCGACGCCCGTATAACTTAGTGTTGAATATTGCGCCTCGGTCGACAAGTGAAATCTTCCAGTGGTTGATACTTCCGGTAGCACACTGATGCCCGGTTTGATCGATTGTCACGTCCCTGGATGACGATACGTGTGTAAACCCATCAAATTCCATCAAAATTTGATTTTAGCGGACAACCTGAAAGCTAAAAAAATTTCGAGCAAGGATAGTGATGCCTTAGTCGGCCAAATTTACTATCGTTCTAATCGGTCTATTTTTCAGACGGAAAAGATCATATTTTCAGAAACTGAGAACAACCCGAAGTTGGCATAGGCGGCAAAACAGAAAAGTACGGCCAAGCCGGTGCGAACCGTCAGTTTAGACACCAAAAGAGATATTAGCTAATCCGGCCTTCTTCGACCGCGTGGCAGGCGACGTTCGTACCATCGTAGTCACGCGTTGCCGGAAACTCGCTTTTGCAACGGTCATTGGCATGCGGACAGCGCGGGTGGAATGGGCAGCCGGATGGTGGGCTGATCGGACTTGGCACTTCGCCCGCCACCGGTATTCTTTGCCGGCCGGTCATTTCCAAATCAGGAATCGCATCCAACAACATCCGGGTATAGGGATGACGCGGATGATCGAAGAGCGTCTTGGTCTCGCCCCACTCCACGAGACGGCCCAGATACATCACGCCCACCCGCGTGGAGACATGATAAACCACGGCCAGATCGTGGGAGATGAAAAGATAGGTCAGGCCAAATTCCTGTTGCAGTTTTTTCATCAGGTTCAGAATTTGCGCCTGCACGGATACATCCAGGGCACTAGTGGGCTCATCACAGACGAGGAATTCCGGCTCACCGGCCAAGGCCCGAGCAATAGAGATGCGTTGTCGTTGACCGCCGGAAAATTCGTGCGGGTATTTTTCCCCGTCCGCTGGTGCCAGTCCGACTTGGGTTAAAAGCGATCCGACTTTTTCCTTGATTTCGGAACTACCACGGATCAGTTTTCGGGCAACGATAGGCTCAGCAATTATATCCGCGACGCGCCAACGAGGATTCAGTGAGGCATAAGGATCTTGGAAGATCATTTGCATCTTCTGTTGCACTTTGGCGCGATTACGGTGGTCACGGCCGGTAATCTTTATCCCGTCATATTCCATCGAGCCGGCGCTCGGTTCATAAAGACCAACAACCAGGCGGGCGACGGTCGATTTGCCACAACCGGATTCGCCGACCAAAGAAAATGTTTCGCCTTTACCGATATCAAAGCTGATGCCATCGACAGCTTTCACATAGGATCGGTCAAGGCGTTCCAGCACGCGATTCAAAAGCGGGGGAGAGACGTCGAAATGACGTACCAGATCGTTTATGCGGACGAGTTGTTCGCTCACGTTGCTTCACCCCTTGCTACAGCATCTTCGGCTTTGGCTTCTTCCAGCAGTTGTTTATCGAATAGATGACAGGCGACTTCTGTTTGCTCGACCCCCTGCAATTCCGGACGATCTCGCAAACATCTGCCCAACACTTCGGTACATCGAGGGTTAAAAGCGCAGCCTTCGGGGATCGCGTTCAAGCGTGGCATGGCGCCATCGATTTGGGTCAAGTCGTCGACCTCGTGGCCAACATGGGGGATCGAGCCCATCAGGCCGTGGGTATAGGGATGCTTGGCCTTCAGCACGACATCCTGCACAGGCCCAATTTCAGCAATCCGACCGGCATACATCACTGCAACCCGATCCGCGGTTTCGGCGATCACCCCCATGTCGTGGGTCACCAACATCACCGCCGTACCGTGATCATTACAGAGCCGCTTTAGAAGTGTAATAATCTGTGCTTGGATCGAAACGTCTAAAGCTGTGGTCGGCTCATCGGCGATAATCAGTCGCGGTTCCGCCGCTAATGCCAAAGCAATAACCACCCGCTGTCGCATGCCGCCGGAAAATTGATGGGGATAATGGTCGATGCGTTCCTTGGCGCCGGGTATACCGACTTCTTCCAGCAGCTCCAGGGCCCGGACGCGGGCCTGTTTCTCGTTCATACCCAAATGGGTCTGGATCGTTTCGGTCAGCTGAAAACTGACAGTATAAAGCGGATTCAAACTGGTCAGGGGATCTTGGAAAATCGCCCCAATGCGACGACCTCGAATTTTCCGCATCTTTTCGTAGGGCAGATTATCGATCCGCTCGCCCTCTAGCAGGATCTGACCGCCGGCGATGCGTCCAGGCGGCTCCAACAGACCGATGATGGCGTTGCCGGTCATCGATTTACCGGCGCCGGATTCGCCAACGACGCCTAGAACTTCGCCGGGATTGATATGCAGGCTGACATCATTCACTGCCACAAGGCTGCCACGACGGGTTGGAAACTCAACCTTCAGGTTCTTCACTTCCAACAGCGGTCGATTGCTTTTTTTATCCGCCATCGTGAACTACCTCAACTTCGGGTTAAGCGCATCGCGCAGCCAGTCGCCTAGCAGATTTACTGCCAGTACCAGAACCGCCAAGGTCCCGCCCGGGAAAATCACAATCCACCATTCACCGGAGAACAAGAAATTTTGTCCGATCCGGATCAGCGTTCCCAATGACGGTGTCGTAACCGGCACACCAACACCAAGGAAACTCAAAGTCGCTTCACCCAAGATCGCCACGGCCAAGGATATGGTTGCAATCACTAGCACTGGACCCATCACATTTGGCAGCACATGACGCAGCATGATCAGGAACGGACTACGGCCAATAACCCGCGCCGCCTGCACATATTCCTTGTTCTTTTCGACCATGGTCGAACCGCGTACGGTCCTAGCGAATTGCGGCCAACTGGAGATACCTAAAGCCAACACGACAACAAAAAGAGCGATGTCGTCGTGAGCGCCCGGCGGCAGAATGCCGCGAATGACCCCATCAATAAGCAGTACAATTAGTAAAGCTGGAAAACTGATTTGGATATCCGCCACCCGCATGATGATCGCATCAAGGCTACCGCCGATGTAACCAGACAAAAGTCCTAGTCCAACACCAACAACCATCGAAAAGACTACGGCGGCAAAACCGACACCTATGGAGATACGAGAGCCATAAAGGATAGCAGAATAAAGGTCGCGGCCTTGATCGTCAGTGCCAAGGAAATACATTGGATCGCCACCTTCCGCCCAACTTGGCGCTTTGAAGGCGTCCAACAAAATCCACGCCGCCGGATCGAAAGGATTCTGTGGTGTCAATAGCGGCGCAAATATCGCCGCCAATAACATGACTGTGGTGACGAAAGCCGCAATCATTGTCACCTTGGACGACCGGAAGCTATGATAAACATCGCTGTCAAAAAAACGGTAGAGGAGATCAACTGCACGAGATGACTGCATGATCAATGCCCCACCTTATCTGCACTAACCCGCAATCGTGGGTCGACGACATAATAAAGCAAATCGACGATCAGGTTCACTAGGACAAAGAAGAAGGCCACCAGCACCAAATAACTCGACATCACCGGAATGTCGACGAATTGAATCGACTGCAGGAATAACAGACCCATGCCCGGCCAGGCAAAGACGGTTTCTGTCACGATTGCAAAAGCAACGATAGAACCGATCTGCAAACCGGTAATCGTAATCACCGGCACCATGGTGTTTTTCAAGGCATGGCCAAAGTGCACGGCGCGATTTGTGAGGCCGCGGGCGCGAGCAAACTTGACGTAATCAGTGCGCAAGACTTCCAGCATCTCCGAACGCACCAACCGCATGATCAAGGTGAGCTGGAACATCCCAAGGGTAAAGCCGGGCATTAGGATCGAGAGCCAGCCGGATTTAGAGAGAAGTCCGGTATTCCACCAGCCTAAATCGACAACGTCGCCACGACCATTGGTCGGCAGCCAACCGAGGGTGACGCCAAAAAACAAAATCAATAATATCCCAATTAGGAAAGTGGGCAGAGAAATACCGACGAGGGATATCGTCAGGAAAAACTTACTGAGCCAATTATCCGGCTTCAGGCCGGTATAGACGCCCATCGGTATTCCAATCACCAGCGCATAAATCGCGGCGACCAGGCTGAGCTCCAAAGTAGCGGGAATGCGTTCGGCCAAGATTTCATTGACCGGTCGACCGATGCGATAAGAAATCCCAAAGTTTCCGCTTACCACATTCTTCACATAACGGATGAATTGCATCGGCGCCGGATCATTCAAGCCCAGGCGTTCACGCAATTTCTCCCTCTCGGCAATGGTGGTTTCCTGCCCGACCATGGACGAAATCGGGTCTCCCAGATAGGTAAACATGGAGAACGACAATACCGACACCACCAGCATCACGATAACCGATTGCAGAATACGTCGAATGACAAATGCGATCATGATGGCTCCAGCTAGTGATCCCGAACTATTCATCACTCCTGCGTAGGTAGGAGTTTATGTCTGAAAGGATTTCCTGCCTACGCAGGAGGGACAATGACTTTTTTCACAATAAAGCAAGTCGCCCCGGATCACACATATCGAGTGACCCAGGGCGCCTGTTAGCAAATGTAGAAGGCCACGGCAAGCGTAGCCCACTGGATAAGCTATTTTACCATCACATGGCGCCAGCGGAACACGTTGTCCGGACGCTGCTTCAGAGAAATCTTGTCGCTGACACCCCAAGCCACGGCTTGTTGGTGAAGCGGCATATAACCCCACTCGCCTGAAATGATCTTGAAAGCTTGCTCGATCATACCGTCGCGCTTCGCTTTGTCGGTTTCAATCAGGATGTTGGCCGTCAGCTTATCGACTTCCGCATTGCAGTAACGCGCGATATTGAACTTGCCTTTACCGGTGTCGTCCATGCAGTTCATCAAATTATTCAGGACGTTCCAGCTATCCAGGCTACCCGGTGTCCAACCCAACAGATAGAAGCTGGTATCCAGGCTTGGCGCCAGGATCTTTTTGAAGTAGATCGCTTTCGGTTGCGCCAGCAGGTTCACTTTAACGCCGACTTTCGCCAACATGCCAACCACCGCCTGACAAATCGCTTCGTCATTTACATAACGATTGTTCGGGCAATCCATTTCCAGGCTGAAGCCATTGGGGTAGCCGGCATCTGCCAACAATGATTTGGCTTTCGCCGGGTCGAAGTTAGCCCGACTGAAGCTATCGGATTTATCGAACAATTTCGGTGAAATCATGATTGCGGAAGGATCAGATAAACCACGCATGATGACTTTTTTGATCGCGTTGATGTCAACGGCACGGAAGAAAGCTTCGCGAACCCGCACATCCTTGAATGGGTTTTTGCCCTTCACATCGCTGCGCAGGATTTCGTCCCGGAACTGATCAAAACCTAAGAAGATAGTCCGAAGTTCCGGCCCTACTAGCATCGATGTGCCGGAATTCCCGTCAACCCGTTTCATATCTTGAACCGGTACCGGGTAAGCCATGTCCACATCGCCCGAAAGCAAAGCGGCGACACGGGTGGCATCCTGAGGGATCGGTGTGAAAATAACCTTGGTCAGGTTGTGGGCCGGTTTATCCCACCATTTCGGATTGACGACGGAAACCGTTTTTATATCGGCCTGTTGCGATTCAAGAATAAACGGACCGGTTCCATTGGCATGACGAGTGGCGAAGTTTTCTTGATCTTCCGTCACTTTTTGCGGCTTCACCGCTTTATTATCTTCGGTCCAGCCCTTTGACATGATGCCCCAGGTTGCCCATTCGTAATGTAGGATGGGGTTGGCAACAGAGGTGACAAAATCAACGGTGTGGTCGTCGACTTTCACAACCTTGGTATCGGCCGCGATCCGGGTTTTCAAATCCGAGCCGTCCATCCGCACACGCATGGCGGAAAAGACCACATCATCGGCCGTGAAATCACGACCGTCGTGAAACTTCACGCCTTTGCGCAATTTAAAGCGCCAGCGGGTGGGCTCCATGACTTCCCAACTCTCGGCGAGCGCTGGGGTGATTGACATGTCAAAATTACGACGAGTTAGACCTTCATAGATATTGCTTAGATAGCCAAGCGTGAAAGTCTCATTCAAACTATAGGGGTCAGCCGAGCTCAGGTCGCCCTGAAAAGCGAATTTTAATTCTTTCGCTTGCGCGGACGCCGTCGCCGCCAATGCAAATGCACCAGCTACGGCGAGTGTTCTTAACTTCATTTTTTTGTTACTCCCTTATTTGTGACATTAGGCGTTGCGCCCAACGTTTTACACCTACGACCGGATTCTCAGATATTGGCCTTGCAGGTTCTGGCGCCCATCCAACTGATTTCTTCTGCTTTCGTCAACCACAAAAAACGAATAAATTTTATCTTTAGGTTGTTAATATTGTTGACAAATTGAAGACTGACGCAACATCGAAACGAATGGGGTCGAATATGACTGTAAAACCAGCCTCACCAAGCCGTCGAAACTTCCTTGGTCACCTCGGTCAAACCAGCGGGTATGGAGCGGTTTACTTGGCAATGCAGGGGCTCGGTCTGTTGGCAACACCGCTCACCTACGCAGGTCCACCAAAGCTTCCTTTAGACACCGGTAAAGGCAAACACGTGGTCATTCTGGGAGCCGGTATCGCCGGTATGGTTGCCGCATTGGAACTATCCAAAGTCGGCTTCAAATGCACGATATTGGAAACCCGGGAACGCGCTGGCGGACGCAACTGGACCTTGCGGCGAGGCAGCAAGGTCGCCGAACTCGGCAAACCGGAACAAGTCTGCGACTTTGGCGATGGTCAGTATTTCAATGCCGGCCCGGCCCGCATCCCCAGTCAACATCAGGCCCTGCTGGGATATTGCAAGGAATTCGGCATCAAGCTGGAAGTCTTCATCAACGACAATCGCCACGCGCTTTTTCAAAATGACGCAGTGTTTGGCGGCAAGCCGATTGAAGCCCGCCAGCTACATTACGGGATCACCGGCCATATCTCTGAACTGTTAGCAAAGGCAATCGACGGCAACGCTTTGGATCAGCAGGTCGACGCGAAAGACAAACGACGGCTGTTGATCTTCCTACGCTCGCACGGGCATTTGGATCGGACCTATGAATATAAAGGCTCAGAACGGATCGGTTACGATGTTCTTCCCGGTGCAGGCGAGCGAGCCGGTCAAATCAAAGATCCCTTAGATCCGAAATACGTCCTCAATTCCAAGTTCTGGTATTGGCAAATGTATGTGAAGCAGGAATTCGATCAACAAGCGACGATGTTACAACCCGTCGGTGGCATGGATGCGATTGCGAAAGCTTTCGAAGCACAGATCAGCGATATGATCGCTTTCAATGCTGAGGTGCGGCACTTGCAAAAATCTGAAACCGGCGCTCGGATCATCTATCACGACAAAAATGCAGATCAGCTCCAGCAGATCGATGCCGATTATTGCCTTTGCACGATCCCCCTATCTGTCCTTCATGACATCAATGCCGAATTTTCCGAAGCAACGAAACGGGCAGTAAAAATAGGCGCTAGTCGTTATTGGCCAACTTGCAAATTGGCCTGGCAGGCGAAGCGACGTTTCTGGGAAGAAGATAGTCACATATATGGCGGTATTAGCTACACGGATCGTGAAATCACGCAGATTTGGTATCCCTGCAACGACTATCACGGCGACGAGGGTATTTTGCTGGGGGCTTACAATACTGGCAGCACCGCCGGCTCATTCGGTAATCTGGACCCTGAGGAACGGGCGGTGCGGGCAATGGAAAGCGGCGAGCGTTTTCATCCAGGCTTTGGCGGTGAAGTGGGAAAACCGATTTCGGTCGCCTGGCATCGCCTTGCCGAAAGCCGCGGTGGTTGGGCCAGTTGGCGAGCCTCCGATCGCCCGAGTGCATATAAACATTTATTGAGCGCCGATGGTCCGTTCCATTTTGCCGGCGAGCATTTAAGCTACTTAACGGGTTGGCAGGAAGGCGCTATCCTTTCTGCACACGACGCCGTCACCGCGCTGGCCAAACGCGCACAAGCGGGATAACCCTCGCAATGATGCATAATTAGGCGTCAGAAAATTTTGAAACTTGCAAGCGCGCCAGGCTTTCAGCGGGCCATACCAGCGCACGGAGATAATCTTTTTCAAACGCCGGTATATTCGGACTTAGCTCCACCCATGGCTGCTTACTTATCGTCCAGATATGGGCAGCAAGCACAAACCAACTCGTATCATCCAGCGTGCCGGGCCGGAAACCCAGAACACCAGGCCTTTCGCCATTGTCATTCCAAATATGAGTGCCACACGCACCGCAGAAAAAACTCGTCTTCTGATTACCACTGTCCGTCTTGACTAAAATAGAAGCAACCGACCCTTTGCATAACGACAATTGTGAGCTTTCAATCAACATGGTCAAACCATACGCGCTGCCAGTTCGACGCTGACATTCCAAACAATGACAAGCATGAACAAAAAGTGGTTTCCCAGTCAGCCGATATCTTACATGGCCGCAACTGCAACCCCCTTTATGGGTTAATTCGAGCACTATGTATTTTACCCTTTTCGTTACACTTCTAATAATTCAAATGTATGCCGAAGCCGACATACTCAATTTCCTGATCGTAGAATTGACCATTGGGGGAATGGCCGTCGAAATATTCAAATAACAAGCGCACGGAGCGGTCGTCATCAGGTCGGCCCTGGCCGGAGAAATCTAACCCTAGACGCAGCGAAACGTCGAGGTCCCAGTCCGCCTCCTCCATGCTGCGCAGATCAATACCGGCGACAAATCGAACATCGCTTCCCCACCAACTCCACGACAACGGATCACCAACATAGTCACCGCCGAACTGCAGCGACCAGGGCTCCAGATCCTCCCGCGAGGTATCTTCATCAAAACTTTGATGGAAGATATATTCACCGCCGCCATAAAGCCTTAAATGATTGCTCAAGTCATAGGACAGCAGCATATTGACAGCTTCGTAAGACAAATTTTCCCTACTCTCCAGAACATCTTTACCGCGCAGCAGATATTCGTCACCCAGATGCGATGATTGGTGATAAACTCTCGCTAGCGCCGCAAACTGTTCCCGGCGATAAATGATCGGGATACCGACGCGATAATCGGCGTTGATCAGGTCGTGGGAATCCGAATCCATATCAAAGATCGCAAAGACGCCGAATTGCGCCCCCGCTTGCCAGCGCCCGTCCAATATATCCCCGCCAGCAATGGAAAAAGTTTCGCCGAAGCCGACCGACGCAACGCTATCCAGCTCCGCGGTGTTGGAATAATTGTGATAACTAGCAAAAAAATGTGGCCAACGCGGACCGGCAATCAGCGGGCGAAATAGATTTTCTTCGGGAAACCAGACAAATCCTTCATTGGGTCTCGCGTCGCCAATAGTGACACTGGCAACCCCAATTTTGGAGTTGTTTTCCACTTTTTCCCTGATTCCTGGTTTGTCTTTGGCGCCGAGGAAATATATTCCCACCGCACCGTTTTTCACTGCTACTTCGGCGCCACGAACTGCGAACTGGGTCTCCAATATCGCGGTGACATAGCCGCGAATGAATTCATCGCTCTGGCGCGCCGTTGCGATGGCGGACAAGAACAGAGAACACAAAAAAATGCACAAATAAACAAACGATGATCGCATGACCATACCCCAAATTACGGCAATCCTATTATCCAGCGCGTGGCAGGCAAGAGGGCCCAATCGGTTCAAAGGATTTGTAGCCCAAATAAAATTCTTGGTGGCCAAGGGCCTCCGATTTACTACGCACACCGGTCGCTAGCGCTGCCACCAAGTCATGAATTTCGTCGCCAACTTGTTCCAGACTAGCGTCGCCGCGCATGATCCGCCCGGCATTGACGTCCATGTCGTCTGCCATCCGCTCATAGGTATCCGGATTGGCGCAAACTTTGATGACGGGCGAAATGGCGGAGCCGACAACCGACCCGCGCCCAGTGGTGAAGATTATCACTTGCGCACCGCAGGCCATCAATTCGACGATTTCCGCCGTATCGGAAATATTTGGGAAGCCAAATCGCGGTTCGCCATCCGACACCACGTCCAATAGGTAAAGTCCACCGCTTGGCGGGACGTCACCCGGCTTCAACAAGCCAACAATCTCCGCTGCACCACTTTTTGCGTAGGCACCCATGGATTTTTCTTCAATCGTCGTCAGTCCGCCGTCGGCATTGCCTGGGGCGAAACTGGATTGTCCCATGGTCCGGTAATAGGTCGCAGCCTTGGCCACAGAGGCGATAATTTCCTGTCCCAGTTCGGGGGTCACAGCCCGCGCCGCCATGTGATGTTCACAACCAATCAGTTCGCCGGTTTCTTCAAAAATGCAAGCGGCGCCAGCTGTCGTCATTTTGTCGAAGGCACGACCGACAGCTGGATTCCCGGTTAGGCCGCTGGTGCCGTCCGAGCCACCACAGATTGTGCCGACAATTAGGTCTTCAAAGCCGATATCGACCATTTGTTGATGCTGTAGATTGGCCAAGGTCTCAGCGACCCACGCCAGCCCTGCCGCGACGGTTTTCGCGGTGCCGCCGGTTTCTTGAATAGTTAACAACTCAACCGGTCGGCCGGATGCGGCGATAACATCCAGCAATGCTGATTTTCGGAACCCTTCGCACCCAAGCGACAGCAGGAGGACGCCGCCGACATTTGGATGCGTCGTCAGTGCTTCCATGACCCGGTGAGAATAGTCGTTGCGGTAACAACCAGGAAAGCCAATCAACTGGACGTCGGAATTACGAAATGAATAGGTTATTTCACGGGCCACGTGATGCGCGCATTCGACCAAATACGCCACCAGGATGACATTTCGTATGCCTTTTCGACCGTCCTGCCGCTGATAACCCTGCATCGTATCCATCACCTAGTCATATAATAGCGACTGCATTAATTCTAGACATCCGTTTCTTCTATACAATATTGGCGCGTACCCTGAATAAGAAGGTGTTGTTGATCCTGGACCTAGTTTTGGTTTACCCTCTGCCGCGTCGAACATGAAATTAGACGTCAAACAAGATTGTACTCAAAAAAGGGGAATACAATGACTAAAAAGTTTTCCACGGCTGGCCTTCTAAAGGCAACAGCCTTAGCACTTGCCATCACCATGGTTGCCGGCGCGGCGGCCGCGAAAAATTACAAACTGCGTTATTCAGACATCGGCCCGCCACGCGGTCCGCGCCCGGCAACTCTGATGTGGTGGGCGGATGAAATCAAGAAACAAACCAACGGTCAGGTCGAGATCGAGTTTTTCTGGAGCCAAGCCCTGGTGAAGGGTAAGGAAACCATGAAAGCGGTCGGTTCCGGCCTGGTTGATACCGGTACTATATTGGGTATCTATACACCGGCTGACCTGCCGATTTGGAACCTGGCGAATGCCCCGTTCGGTGGACGCGATCCCTGGGTCGGGATGCGGACCTGGCAGGAACTGCGAGCCAACTCGAAAGAACTGCAAGCGGAAACCGCCAAAAAGAATGTCAAAATTTTGATGAACTTCACAACCGGTTCGGTCGATGTTTTGTCAACCACGCCGATCCTCACCCGCGCCGACCTTAAAGGCAAAAAAATGCGCATGACCGGCGGCTGGGGCAAACTTTTTCAACGCTTGGGCGCCACGCCGGTTCGTATCGGTTTTGGTGAATATTACCTGGCCCTCGACAAAGGTACCGTCGACGGCGGGCAGAATTACATTCAGGCAGTGAAGTCCTATAAACACTACGAAGTCGCCCAACATGTGACGGAAGTGCAAATGGGTCAGGTCCTGGGATTTGGTATCGGCATTAATTTACGCACTTGGAAAAGCATGCCGGACGATATAAAGGCCGTGATTTCGAAAGTCAGTGAAGACGCTGTTGAACATCTTGCCGAAGGTCTGATCAAAGGCGTCAACGATGCCAGGACAGCAATGCAAGCTGGCATTGACGGTAAAAAAAGTCACCTTTCACACCATGGACGAAGCCGAGCGAAACGCATGGCGTGACGAATCCGCTTTCTTCACAGAAGAGTGGGTCGAAAAGATGTCCAAAAAAGGTATAAAAGCGCAAGCATTTGTCGATCAAATGAATGCTCTTCGCGCCAAATACGAGGCTGAGCTTAAGGAAAAAGGTTACCCCTGGACCCGATAAGTCTCACTCAGCAATTAAATGGGGCGGGGCGTGCCTGATCCAGGCGCGCCCCACTTATAGGTTATATCCAAATGATCGAACGATATTTCAACGTCCTGGACCGAATACTGATTGTGCTCGCGACTGCGGCAATATTTATTATGCTTTTGATAACCACAATATCGGTGATCGGCCGCTATCTTTTCAGCGCGCCAATCCCGGATGACGTTGTCTTCAACGAATTGTTGATCGTTGTGTTGGTATTTTTGCCATTTGCCTATGTGCAGGCCACCGACCAACATGTTTACGTTACCTTATTTACGGATTGGTTGCCGCGACGTTGGCAGGAGCTCTGCAAACTGCTCGGTCTCGTTGTCGGCTTTAGTATCTTCGCCCTGATCAGTTATGCAACCTGGCTCGATTTCGCCGAGGCCTATGAAGTCGGTGCATATAATGACGGTGTTTTGGAGTTGCCGGAATGGCCTTCGCGATTTGCCGTCTTCTTCGGCGTTCTTATTTTAGATTTACGGCTGCTATTTGACATGGTCAAAGGCGTTCGCGCCGTTGCAACCGGCGAAGTGGAGGCTTAAGCATGGACGCTGTACTTGCTGGTTACATTGGGATGGCGGCCATCCTTATTCTGATTTTTTTACGTGTTCCGATTGCTTTCGCATTGGCATCGATTGGTTTTGTCGGACTGATCGTCACAGTCGGTTGGCCTGAGGGAACCGAATTCGATTTTGAACGCGGTTGGACGGCGGCGATTTCGTTTATTGCTTTTGAACCGTTTTCCTTTATTTCGTCCTTTTCACTCGTCGCGATACCGATGTTCCTGATGATGGGTTACGTCGCCTATCACGCTGGATTTACTAAGGATATGTATCACACGGCACGGGTTTGGCTGTCAGGCACCGCAGGTGGCCTGGCGATGGCGTCGGTCGCCGGTTGCGCTATGTTTGCCGCCGTTAGCGGTTCCAGCCTTGCCACCGCTGCCGCAATGGGTAAATTGGCGGTGCCGGAAATGCTGCGCTATAAATATGACAAGGGTCTGGCGACCGGCGTTGTTGCGGCGAGCGGCACCTTGGGCGCGTTAATTCCGCCTAGCATCCTGATGATCCTTTATGGTATTTTCACCGAACAATCGGTCGGCAAACTGCTGCTCGCAGGGTTTATTCCAGGCGTGATGTCAGCGGCGATTTACATGGGCATGATCTGGATCCGCGCCACCATCAATCCGACCCTCGCGCCAGCTCCGGAATCGGCAACTTGGGGCGAACGAATGCATTCCCTCAAGGGCACCTGGTCGATCATCGTTTTGTTCATCATCGTCATGGGTGGCATTTATGTTGGCATCGTTACGCCGACGGAAGCCGCCGCGGTTGGCGCCGCCGGTGCTTGGGGTCTGGCGGCTTTGGCCCGGCGCTTGGACAAGGAAACCACCAAACTGTCGATCCTGGAAACCGTCACCCAAGTCGCCAGTATCTTCGCCATCGTCTTGGGCGCGAAGATCTTTGTCGGCTTTATCGGTATTACTGGGATTGCAGCCGACTTAGCAACTTGGTCGCTCAGTTTCGATTTACCGCCGATGGGTATCTTGCTTTCGCTTTCGACGATCTACATTGTCCTCGGCACCTTCATGGATCCGCTGGGCATCATGTTGTTGACCCTGCCGGTTGTTGTTCCGGTGATCGAAAGCCTCGGCTACGATCTGATCTGGTTCGGCGTCATCATGGTAAAATTGTTGGAAATCGGTCTGATCACGCCGCCCATCGGCTTGAACGTCTATGTCCTGAAGGGTGTGGTCGGCGATGCTGTACCGTTGGAGACGATCTTTAAAGGCATCACCTGGTTCTTGGCAATGGACGTCTTCACCTTGGTCCTGCTACTCGCCTTCCCGGCAATCAGCTTGTGGCTGCCGAGCTTAGCGTTCTAAGACACTTCTAACGGCTGGTCACTAACGTCAGTGGCCATCCATCGGTTGGTCACCGACGTCAGTGCCATAAGTTGGAATATAATCGCTACGCATATTGTGAGTATGCAGCCAAGCGCCCCTGGAAACAGCGGCGCTTGTGCTGCCTATGGGGGCACCGTATTTGATGATTGTCGCGCCCTCGTCTAAATCGACACGGGCGAGTTTGTGACCGAGTTCAATCACTTGCGAAAGGGCCACAGACTTCCCATTAATTATCACCACCTTACCTGCCGGTAATGTCTCACAAGCCACCAATACGTTGTCAGTCTTGGATAAAAGTAAAAGTCGGGGGTCGGTATCGTATAGTTCATCGTTCATTTGACCGTTGGCCTTTCTCATACAACGCCCTGACGATCACAAAAGGCGCCACGGCTGCGGCTAGGTGCTTCAGGCTATGACCGCTGATCAGATTGCCAAATAGTTCATAAATCTGCCAATCGAAAAATTCCAACAGTTTTGCCAGAACATACCAAGCAATTACCCATATCAACGTCCGCGTCGGCAAATTACGATAATTAGGACAAGCCAAAATCAAGACCGGGACGATGGCAAGCGGCAGAAACTGCACCATGCCATAAAACCGCAGATCACCATGACCCTGCGCTTCGCTCCAGGCCCAGTAGGTCACGCTCGCGAAACCGACGGCAATCAACAACGGCAGCAGCCATTTTGCCTGTGCGGCCCCGGTCATTCGATCGGCCAAGATCGCAGCAACGATCGCCATGAAGGCCACCGTCATCGGCAATCGATCCCAATAAAGCCGGTCATTGTCCGGCGCCAAGTGGTAATAGAAAGAACCAGCACTGACCAGCAATATACCGGCAAAAAAGACGACATAAGGCAAAGCATCGCTTTTGATAGCAAATAATCGCGCCCCTCTGCCACCAGTACAAAGCCAAAGCCCGAACCCACCCACAAACAGGAACGCCATATTTGACGCCGCGTTGCCAAAATTTGAAACCCCGAAACAGGTTCGGATATCAGCGAATAAGTGATAACCCGGATCTTGAGGTATCGCCGGGATAAAAACGAACACCAGTGCAATCGTTAACAGCAATCCAACAAGCGACAGATTACGCCAGTTTGTTACGGAAAAACCGCGACCGGCCGGTTTGTTCATTCTTGCCTCCCGAAGTGACAAAACTAACGGAGCCATCATATTGAGAATTTATCTCAGGACAAATCTATTTAATCGTTCATTTAGCCGCCAATCAATTATCTGGCCTGGAAATTTTCCAGCCAAATTGCTAAGGGTGTCACAGTCCAACTTTTAGCCATTCAGATTTCCCATATTTCAGGAGTTCTTCGACCATGAACGGAGCAGAGAGTCTCGTCCGCACCTTGATCGCCGGTGGTGTCGATGTTTGTTTTACCAATCCCGGCACTTCAGAAATGCATTTTGTCGCAGCTCTGGATTCGGTACCAGGCATGCGTTGCGTGCTAGGTTTGTTCGAGGGTGTCGTCACCGGTGCCGCCGATGGTTATTACCGGATGAAGGGCACGCCTGCTTCGACCTTGCTACATCTGGGGCCAGGTCTTGCGAACGGTGTCGCCAATCTCCATAACGCCAAGAAAGCTCATTCGGGGATCGTCAATATTGTTGGCGATCACGCCACCTATCACCTCAAATTTGACGCCCCGTTGACAGCCGATATCGAAGGTATTGCGCGGCCGGTGTCACACTGGGTCAAGACCTCACCCAGTTCCAAGAGCATTGCCGGAGACGGCGCCTTGGCAATCGCGGCGGCAATGGAAGCTCCCGGACAAATCGCCACCCTTATCCTGCCAGCCGATACCGCTTGGGGTGACGCGGACGGAATAGCGGAAACGCCGGCGCCAAACGCGCAGGCGAAAGCAAGCGACGACGCGGTTAAAAACGCGGCAAAAATGCTCAGCACCAGCAAAAATTCGACTTTGTTATTAGGCGGTGGTGCATTGAATAAAAATTGCCTTGATCTGGTCGGCCGCATTGCTGCCAAGACCGGTGCTGGTATCTTGAGCGAAGGCGCGAATGCCCGCTTGGCCCGTGGCGCCGGCAGGGTGCAAGTAAATCGCATCCCCTATGTGGTTGAACGCGCCCTTGGCGTGATGCAGGACGCTGGCGATCTGGTTCTCGTCGGCGCGCGGGCGCCTGTTGCCTTCTTCGCCTATCCCGATAAACCAAGTCTGCTGACGCCTGCGGAAACGAAGGTGACAGAATTGGTTGCCCTGGATCAGGACATCGACGCGGCGCTGGAAGCACTGGCAATGGAGCTGGATGCGATCCATAGCGAACCGGCCAACGTCGCACAGCCATCAAGACCTGGGCTTAGCAAAGGAGCTATTACGCCTGACAGCATTGCTCCGGTCCTCGGTGCATTGCTTCCCGAAGGGGCGGTTGTCGTCGATGAATCGGTGACCACAGGGCGAGAATTCTTCGGCCAAACTGCCGGCGCGCCGCCGCATGATTGGCTCAACAACCGGGGCGGTTCGATTGGCTATGGCATGCCAGTTGCAGTTGGCGCGGCAATCGCCTGCCCAGACCGTAAAGTAATCGCCATGGTCGGCGATGGTAGCGCTATGTATACGCCGCAAGCCATGTGGACGATGGTACGGGAAAATCTCGACATTACCATCCTGATCTTCGCCAATCGCAGCTACAGCATCCTGCGTGGCGAATTGACCAATGTCGGGGTCCGTAATCCTGGGCCCCGCGCGATCGACATGTTAACGCTTGATCGCCCGACGCTGGATTGGGTCGACATGGCCAAAGGCATGGGCGTGATGGCGAGCCGGGTTGAAGACTGTGAAGGGTTGGCAAAGGCGCTTGAAAACGGATTGCAAATGGGCGGTCCGAATTTGATTGAACTGATCATGTAATTTAGCGTTTGTTCATGTTCTTGATGTCGTTATTTTCATATCCTGAAATTTCTGGGAAGAAGACGTCGAGGAGTTGCAACGTGTTTGTTTGATCCTGACCCGTGGCGATAAAGCCGAAGGCGTGATCGAGTTGTCGATGATAGTGGTGTCGCCAATATTGACGCAATGGAAGGCAACGCTGATAAACAGCAGCATTAAGCACCTGCTTGATTCAGCTCACTTATCAGTTCATTGCCGGTTGGATCACCAAGCGCGGCGCCACGCGCCCGGGCAATCGCGGCGGCAGTTTCCTTCGCCGCCAAATCACCGTTTAACGCCGGTAGCGCAAAAGTTTCCATGATGGAGTTGTAACTGCCCAGGCCGCGACGATGGGTGTCGCTATACCCTTTGATCAAGCGGGCGCATTCAGCGATTTCGAGGGCGAACTGTCGATCGAGGACGATGGCGTCCTGGATCGCTTTCAACCAGACTTCGATTGAAGATTGCTCGGTTTGAAAACGATAACCGCGGCGGCGCCAACGTTTCATTCCGGCCATCCCCCGCATCATCCGATAACCGAACACAGAGGTGGTATTGATGTGAAGGCCGACATGCAGTTTATCCGTCAATCCGCGCTTGTCGGCCCAACGCTGTAGGGGGGCCCCGATGAAAGCCGGCAATACGGAACAAACTTCTTCCATTCCGGGCTTCAGGAAATCCGTCACAATCACCCGTTCACCCGGTTTGGCGCCAAGTTCTTCACGAATTCGGGCTAAGCGTTCCGGTCGAGTTTTTAGATCGGCAACCCGGATGACGTCTTCAAAACTCATCCGTACGGCTAGATGTTTTGCCACCAACAAGGTCAGACCACCATCGCCATGGTCCTGTTCTTCCGCGGTCCAAATTTTGGCCAACCGGTCAAGGTAAAGAGCCGCATAGGGTTGATCCAGATAATCGACCTGACGATTGACCCCTTCGCGTATAATTTCGTGACAAAGCGCAGGAAAAGTCCCCACAAGCCGGTCATAAAGATGTCCCCCATCGTCTACGTCTTTGATCGGCGGGCGCTTGCCTGCACCACTGGCCGGCGCAATGACCGAACCGCCACTGACCCGATCCATACCCAGGCGAAAAGCGGCGAGTGAACTATCGACTGATTTTCCAGCATCGCGAATGGCTTGTTCGAACGCCTCTACCGATATCGGCAATCGCTTGCTGGCGGCAATAACACCTAGGATGACGGCATTGATGACGCTACCTGCTTGTTTGGCCGCCGCCGCCATATCGAACAGGATCGGTTCTTTCGCCAGCTCCTGGGCCGCATTCAAGACCCGGTCTTCTTCAAACCGGTCATCGGCCATCGCGATCTTTTCCGCCACCGAATATACCCGGTGGGTCGACGCGATCAGGGTTGTGCGTTCCGGTGTTACGAAGCCGTTCTGCATGGCCCGGCCCGCTTCCACCAACTCAGTAGAGACCATCACATCGACCCCACCAACGCCTGGATAAAGTGACATGACTGGGCGTTTGCTGTCGGCGGCATTTGCCGGTAAGAACTCGACATAATAGGTTGTTGCCCCGGTCCGTTGCGCCACGCCCGGTATAGAAGTGCTTTGAATGATCAGTCCTTCGGCCCGCGCCGCTGACATGATCCAGTCGGTCAGCACGCCACCCCCTTCCCCGCCCATTGCGGCGATGAGTAACGTTGTCGGTGCCTGGCTCATGCCGCCGCCCCAGTAAAGCGGCCAAGGAAACTGTGTCGGACCGCCTGCAGTTGCTTGTCCCACCATTTGGGATTTTGCACCACTTGCGCCCGATAGAAAGAAGGACAGAGCACGGCCGCATGGGCCACTTCGCCGCATAGGCCACAGCCGACGCAGCTTTCAATCACGCTGGCCACCGGATCGTCTTTTAGAGGGTCTGGATTGTCTTTTATAGTGAGCGACGGGCAGCCGGAAAGGCGCATGCACGCATGATCGCCGGTACAGGTTTCCGCATCGACACCGAAGCGGGTTTTCACCACTCGTTTGCCGGCCTTTAGTTTTTCCGCGATCTGCGGTTTGATGCGACGCTGACGGGCCAACTGGCATTCGCTTTCGGCGATAATGACTTTGAGCCCCTTTTCTTCTTCCTTCATGGCATTGCGCAACACCTTCACCATGGTGCCGACATTGTAGGTTCGTACTCTTCTGAGCCAGCGTACACCAAGACCACGCAAGGTCTTCTCGATCGTCATGCCGGCACCATCGCCCTCTAATACGGTACGCCGTTCGGTCGACGGAACATGCTGCCAACCGGTTGCAGAGGTATAGCCGTTTTTCATCACCATCAGGATGCCATCGTCCTGATTGAAGAGCGCGTTGGCGATGCCATTGTTGACGCCGTTATGCCAAAACCCGCCGTCGCCCATGATCGAAATAACTCGCTTGTCGAAATTCGGTGAAACGGCGGAGGCGCTGGCGAGGCCCATGCCGTAACCGAGCACCGTGTGACCTAGATTAAAGGGTGGCAAGGTCGAAAAGGTATGACAACCGATATCGCAGGAAATATGCGTCGGCCCCAATTCCTTCTCCAATATTTTGATGGCAGAAAAGACCGGACGTTCTGGACAACCGGTGCAAAAAGTCGGCGGTCGTGCTGGCACCGGATCGCCCAATAATTCCGCCGCGCGGGCTTTATGCATCATCGCCGTTTTGAAGGGTTCGACGGTTCTTTCCACATCAAGCCCTTCCGGGCGCACGGCTTCGATAAACTCTGTCAAGCCGCGCAACACCGTCTCTACCGTATATTCACCGGCCATCGGCAATGGGCCTTTGCCATAGACCCGGGTTTGTATATTGGTCTTACGCAGGAAAACATTGATGGCTTGCTCCAGATAATCGGGCTGTCCCTCTTCCACTACGAGGACCGCACGTTTTCCGGCGCAGAATTCAGTGATTTCTTTGCTGCTCATCGGATAGGTGACATTCAGCACCTGCATCGGAATGCGGCTTTCACCAAAAGCGTCCGCCAGGCCCAACTGATTGAGGCAGCGTTGCATGGTGTTATAAATACCGCCCTGACAGATGATCCCGACATCGTCCAGATCGCCGTCAAAGATTTCGTTCAGACCGTTTTCTTCGATGAACTTAATCGCTGTCGGCATCCGTACGTCGACCTTGTGCAGCTCCTGCTCATAGGTGCTGGGCGGTAAGGTGATACGGCCAAAATCAAAGACTGGCTCGGCCAGCTTATGATTGCCGGAAATTGCCCCTTCGACATTGTCCTTTGCTTCAAAACTGCCATATACGTGGCAGGCGCGAATGCGTAATTCCAGCATCACCGGGGTGTTGGAAGCTTCCGAAAGTTCGAACCCTTTCTCCACCATATGGGTGATGCACTCCAAATCCGGGCGCGGATCGAGCAACCACATCTGTGACTTCATCGCGAAGGCATGGGTGCGTTCCTGCAGGATCGACGAGCCCTCGCCATAATCCTCGCCGAGAATGATCAAGGCGCCGCCGGTGACACCGGCTGAGGCTAGATTGCTCAATGCATCAGACGCCACATTGGTGCCCACGGTTGATTTCCAGGTCACCGCGCCACGCATCGGATAATTGATCGACGCCCCTAACATGGCAGCGGCGGCGGCTTCCGACGTGCAGGTTTGCAAGTGCACGCCCAGTTCGTCCAATAACTCTTCCGCATCGACCAGGACATCCATCAGGTGACTAATCGGCGCGCCTTGATAACCGCCCACATAACTTACGCCGGATTGCAGCAACGCCTTGGTAACGGCCAAAATCCCTTCGCCGTGAAAAGTTTCTCCTGCGCCCAACCGCAAGGATTTCACTTCGTTATGAAAAGATCTTTCCATCCGAATTCCTTAACTTTGTTTGCCACCCCAACAATATTCCGCAACATGGGAGATGATGCCGAAACTGTCAAGAATATTACCTGTCCCGGACACCTTAGTCATGGTTAGATATGGAGGAATTTTATCCCATCCTCACTATATCCGATCAATTTATGCGAAACGATTATTTGATCCAAAGCGAAATGTCCGACCCGGGCCCTTATGCGTCGGCTATTTTGGCGTTGCCGAAGTCAATCGACGCGCTGTGCGAGGCTGTTCAATCAACCATAATTCATGACGCCTGGATTGAGGCGAACGGTCTCGTCGTTACTCCTGATACACCTGTCTCGCGCAAAACTTTATCCGTGCCTGCTAGATTGAATTTATTGCGAGCCGAGACGAATGAGGTCTTTGTGCTCGACCGCGAACCACAGAAAAAGTCGATCGGCACGTGTCGTGACCTGGCCCTGATGTTGGTAAGTATGTTGCGTCTACATCAAATACCGGCACGCTTGCGCTGCGGTTTCGCGGATTATTTTGAAGACTGCGTCTACCATGATCACTGGGTAGCGGAGTATTGGCACCAGGGAGATGCTCGATGGGCCCGCTGTGATCCACAACTGGATGGCATGCAGCGCGAACGACTGGCGATAGGTTTCGATGTCATCGATATTCCGGCCGAACGTTTCCTGAACGCTTGGCAGGCTTGGCAAATGTGCCGCAGTGGCAGGGCCGATCCTGACGCTTTCAGTTGGTGGGATCATTCCGGCTATTGGCTGTTGCGTGTCGATCTCGCCCGCGACCTATTGGCATTGCAGAACCAAGAGACATCACTTTGGGACAATTGGCGACAATCGCAGCCCGATCACAAGACGCTGACAGCGCTTGATCTTCACCGTTGCGACTGTATCGCGGCGTTTGCGGCGTCACTTGATCGCGGCGATCAGCGGGGTTTACACCCCGAAGAAATAACTGAATTTCTTACCACTCCGCCATGGCTTATGTGAATAACGATGGCGCTATCAGCAAAACCTCACGGTTTTGCCGATGTGGTTGTAACTAAAAGGATCGAGCGTAATGCGGAAAGATGCGTTAGGTGTGTTGATATTGCGGTTGGGTTTGGCTTGGTTCCTGTTGGTGTGGGCGGTAAATAAGATTTTAGCGCCCGGACAATATGTCAAGATCTGGGGTTATTTTCATGGTGTCGAAATCGGCCCGACCTCGCCTTATTTCATGGCCGCCGGACAATTGATAATTTGCGCTTGTTTGATGCTCGGCCTATGGCGGCGCTATAGTTATGCCGCCGCCTTTCTGATGCATGGGGTCACGGTCTGGGTCATCCTGCCAAGTTTGATGGCGCCTTTCTTGATCGAAAACGGCTTTCCTAGCAACCGTAATCAAGCAATCGCCCTGGCCGCCTTCGCGGGCTTCGCTGCACTTTGGTTGTTGCGTGATCATGATCGCTGGTCGCTGGACCACTGGTGGCGCCGACGGCGCTAATCTCACCCGCTATGGACCTCACCTATTTACTCCGACCCGATATTCTTAACTATGCACAGTTATTCAGAATATCGGGTCGGAGTAAATAGGTGGTGGTAAAATTCGACATCACTCGTCTCTCATGCCAGCAGATTCCGACATAACATTGTGGATATATTTAACAGCAGCCCGGCGGACATTGGCAGCTATCTAGTGGCCTTCGGAAAATAGGTAATTCTGCCAGCTTTTCATGCGCAGCAATATTTTGCGGATCATCACGACGTGATGGGCGTGCTCGGAATAAACGGCGACTTCTGCCGCTACGCCAGCAGGTAATTCGAAATCGGACATATCGTCAGCAATTTCTATTATCACAGGCGCACGTCCAATTTCGGCGATTGGTTGCGAGATAAGACTGCCGCTGGCCTGTATCGACCCCTTATCGATGACGGGCAGGATAGAACGGACACTGCCTTTGAATACTCGACCTGGAATGGCCGGAAAGATCACCTCGGCTTCGCTTCCTACGGCCAATCTTAGAAGCGAATTTTGCCGGAACGAGGCGACCAGGGTCGGAGATTCCGCATGCACAAAGACCATTGTGGGTTTGAGCGGCACCGGTACCGCCATCATGCCGGGACGCAATAACAATTGCGTCACCAAGCCATCAGTCGGTGCCCGCACCACCGTCTTGTTCAGATCCCAGCGTTTTTCATCAAGTTCGGCGGCAATTCGGCGAACTTCCGGGTTCATGCCGTCGATCTCGGCATCGAAAGCGATCCGAACTTCGCGTTCCTGGGCTTCCAAGCCCCGCAACCTTTCTTGAGCCGAGCGAATATGTTCACCGCCAGCACCGAGATTTTCACTAGCTTGTCGCTCGGCGGCCGTGGCCTGACGTAACTGGGCTTCCAAGCTAGCGACATGCGCTTCAATTTCTTCCAATTTTTTCCGCGTTACATGCCCCTTTTTAAACAACGTGCCGTATCTGGCCTCGTCTTTGCGTGCAAGCGAGAGTTTTGCCCTAACCTGGTCAACTGCTGCGCCTGCTTGGGCAACGACTTCCTGAGCTTGGATGTCGAGTTCCGATTTTGACGCGAGCAATTCCGACCGCGCTTGATCGGCCGCCGCTTCGCTGGCGGTTAGCGTTTCTTTAAGTTGGGCTGCGTGAGTATTAGCGTCCGCTAGCATTGCCTCTAGCCGGTCGACTTCATATTGATATGGAAGCGGGTCCATGCGGAACAGAACATCACCCTGCTTGACAGGCCGGTTCGGACGCACCGCCACTTCGATAACCCGGCCCTTGACGTCGGGAACAATGGGTGTCGTTACAACAAAAGTTTGCGCGACCTTCGTGTGCGGGTGGTTGTAGTTCATCACCAATATAACGGTGCCTAACATGAATATCCCGCCAAGGACTGCCGTCGGGACCGTCCACTTGTTCAGTGGAATTCTGAATATCTTGAAAATCGCGATGCAAATGGCAGCGTAAGTAAGGACCATCAAAGTTTCCATGATTCTAGTCCTCCTGCGTTTGGTTGAGGCCGGGTCCGGATTCGAACTTTTGTTCTTTGGGCGCCAGTTCTTCGGCCTTCTTCTCAAGCTGCGCAATGCGCCTATTCAGCTCTTGTAAGCCTACCTCATATTTTTCGACAATATCTGCCGTCTTCGCAGAAACCTCCGAAAACCCATAACCCCGATCGGCATGGTAAATAGTCGCCCAGATCCATAAAAATGGCCAAATCGCATGAAGCGTGAACATGCTGATCCAGCCGGCGTAATGAATAGCTTCTAAATGCGGATGGCCGCGTTTCTTGGCGATTTCGTAGGGGATATCGTGAACAGCGATGACACCGTAAAAAAACACCACGCCGACAAAAATCATTATCCCCAATGCAATATACTCGAGCATTTTTACCAATTTCCCTTTGATACCCTGCTGGCGTCGTCCTGGGCGCCCAGCCTAGTCGCCGACACGGTAATCGAATTAACTTACGTTGTCCATTTCACAACGGGTCGCAAAGCGCCAAGCTGGCGGTTGCTCGGATCATGCATCGAACTCCTGCTCGGGACCTCCCCACGCCCACCCGAATTCACCGACTATTCTATATGGCGAGGACTAGCGGGGCGGATAATGACCCGTCAGGCAACAAGTTTCTGGCACAACATTTTGGAGATATTCAGCAATAACTTGGCGGCGATTTCCGGATCGTCTTCGATATGTTTGCGGACGATGGTTTCGCTCAAGCTTAGCAACCGGGTATCATTGGTCACGGCATAGACATCCGCCGAACGCGGGGTGTGCAGCAAAAATGCGACTTCCCCTAGGACATCGCCGCGAGAAGCGTAAGCGACCACTTCATCGCCGTCGCGCACCTCCAGGACGCCGGAAAGAATCACAAACATGTTCTGCGCGACATTGCCTTTTTTCAAGACCCGGTCGCCTTCCTTGCATTCGATGACGTTGCTTTTATCCAGAAATGGCTGTACCGCGCAATCGGGCAAATCGTCAAACAAAGTCGGCCGCTTGCGGCTGATCAGCGAGAACGCATCGTGAATTTCCTGCCAATATGTCTCGGGCGGCACCAGGCGCTGACACTTAACCGCACTGGCATCCATTAGCTCGGTTATGAAGGGCGGAATGTGCTTGTCGTCACCAAAATCCTTCAAATACGCCGCTAACGGCGACTTGATCGCATTCATATAATCAACGTCTTCGGTGATCAGCACCAGCGGGATCAAATAGCCGGTTTCTGTTGAATTGATGTTGTGCTCGGAAAAGGGGCGAAACCCGAGACCGACATAAAGGTTCAGCAAGTGCGGTTCGCAATCACCAAACACCAACTGAATACGATGATCATTGCAGAATTCGAGATAGCGGCAGAACATCCGGAACAATAGATTGCTGCCGCGATATTCTTTCGAAATCATAAAGCGTTCGCCGACGATTAATTGTTCCTGCGGCATCTTGTCGACAAATGGCTGCAGCGAATATTGTTCGACATGACGTTCAGTAAAAGGATGGTCGCCGCCCCAGGTCCAGCGCATGGCGCCGACGATCTCGCCCTCTTCCTCGGCAATGAGGAAACGACTATTGGCGTCGACGTCTTCGATCATCACCCGATTTTCATTGTCGGAGATCGCGCGATAGCGGTCCATTTCCTCCACATAGATTTCATAACGATGACGGAAAACGGCCTGTTTATCGGCTACGGTTTCGGCGAAACGGATTTCTATTGGCATCTGCCTGGCACCCTCTTTTTCATTTTTGTTTTTTTTGTTATGCGCCACATCATGTCACGCATGGCATTGGGGTTCACACCTTGATGTAAGCGCAAATTTTTTGGTTTAAAGGGCTAGATCGACTTTCTTCGACAAAATTCGACAAGTCGGCAAAACTCCGTCACACTTTGGATTATGACATTGGCGAGCCAAACAAATTATACGACGATGCGGACCTTATCGCCGCCGCAAGCCCGCGCGCAAATACGAATGCAGGCCTACACGGGTCATACAGCAGGTATGGCGCCCGGTCGACAACAGGGCAACATCGTCATCCTGCCAGAAGCTGCAGCGTTGGATTTTTTCCGCTATTGTCAACGCAATCCAAAACCTTGCCCCCTGATCGGTGTCTCCGATACCGGCGATCCAACGCTGCCGACGTTGGGTGGAGACATTGATATTCGCCATGATGTACCAAAATATCGGATCTTCCATGGCGGTGAATTGAAATGCGAAGCAACGGATTTGAGCGAGCTGTGGCGCGACGATTTGGTGACGTTTGTGCTCGGCTGCTCTTTCGGATTTGAAACCGCACTGATGCGCGCCGGCCTGAAACTCGACCATATTGAGAACGATACGATCGTTCCAATGTACCGGACAAATATCGAGACCGTCGCAGCTGGTGCGTTTGCCGGCCCCATCGTTGTCTCTATGCGTGCCTTTGCAGCGGCGCAGGTCCAAAGCGCGCTCGACACTACCGCCGCCTACCCCGAAGCCCATGGCGCGCCATTGCACGTCGGTAATCCGGAGGCGATTGGGATCACCGACCTCTCGTTGCCTGACTGGGGTGATCCACCAAATTTGACGGCAGACGACATCCCGATCTTCTGGGCCTGCGGCGTCACCCCACAAGTTGCCATTGAAAATGCCAAACCTGACCTTTGCATCACCCACGCGCCTGGCTCTATGCTGATCACCGATTTATCAAGCGAACTGGATTAAAGATGACCGTTAAACTTAGCCATGACGAACTACGCCGCTTAACCGGCGAATTCACCGCCGCTTTCAACGAAGAAGATTTGCCGAAAGTGATGTCGTATTTCGCCGATGACGCCATCTACGACGAATTCAACGGCATCCGCCAACAGGGCAAGGCCGCGATAGAGCGCGCCTTTCAACCACAATTTCGCGGCGATTTTGGAGAAATGAGGTTTGTCGATGACGACCTGTTTGTCGACCCGAAAGCCCAGAAAGCGATGATCAGCTGGCAATGCACCTTACGTAAGGGAGATAAGTTCGGTGGCTGGCACGGCCTTGATATCTTACATTTTCAGGATGGTAAAATCGTGCAGAAGCTGACTTATTCAAAATCCGATAAACCAAAATTTACCAAGAAGTCATAATGCTGGACAAGGATGGGTCATATGGGTGAACAAAGGAAAATCCGCACAGCCACGCATTGGGGCGTCTATGACGTGCAGGTATCCGATGGGCAAATTACCGGCGTCGAACCTTATCCTGGCGACCCGGATCCGTCCCCGATTGGGCAAAATATGCGCGATGCGATCACCGATAAGTCCCGCATTGCGCAACCGATGGTGCGTCAGGGATGGCTTGAGAACGGCCCGCGCCATAATAGCGACGGCCGCGGCAAAGAACCGTTTGTCCCGGTCAGTTGGGACCGGGCGCTGGATCTGGTCGCCGCGGAGATCAAGCGGGTATCGGAAAATCACGGTAATGAAGCGATCTTCGGTGGTTCCTATGGCTGGGCCAGTTCCGGGCGCTTCCATCATGCTTTGAGCCAACTGCATCGGTTCTTGAAATCGATCGGTGGGTATACCGCATCGGCGCATAGTTATTCGACCGGTACGGCCCAGGTAATTGTCCCGCATGTGGTGGGACATGGATTTCACGATATCGTTGCCCAGCACACCACCATGCAGGTGGTTGCCGAACATACCGAAACATTGGTGATGTTCGGTGGTATCCCGTTAAAAAACGCGCAGGTGAATTATAGTGGTATCACCGATCACAATTATCGTGACGGGTTGCAAAAGACCAAGGACAAAGGCTGCCATTTTGTGAATGTCAGTCCGATTGCGGAAGACGCAGCGGATTTTCTCGCCGCCGATTGGATGGCTGTGGCGCCGAATACCGATACGGCGTTGATGCTGAGTTTGGCGCATACCCTAGTGAGTGAAGGATTACATGATCAGGATTTTCTCACTCGTTATACCGAGGGCTTTGAACGCTTCCAAAGCTATCTGACAGGCGAAAGCGACGGATGCGTAAAAGATGCGGATTGGGCCGCAAAGATTTGCGGTTTGAAGGCGGATGACATTCGCACTCTGGCGCGACGTATGGCGCGCACACGTACCTTGATTACCATCGCCTGGAGTTTGCAACGCGGTCATCACGGCGAGCAGCCTTATTGGATGGTCATCACGCTGGCGGCTATGTTGGGTCAGATCGGCTTACCCGGCGGCGGTTTTGGCTTCGGTTATGGCGCCGAGGGGGCGGTCGGTCTGCCGCAACGAACCCCATTTCGACCAACCCTGCGCCAGGGCAACAACAAGGTCCGCACTTTTATTCCGGTGGCGCGGATTGCCGACATGTTGCTGCATCCAGGCGAAGACTATGATTACAACGGCCGGCGGTTGACATATCCGGATATCCGTCTGGTCTATTGGTCGGGCGGTAATCCGTTTCATCACCACCAAGACCTGAACCGTCTGCGGCAAGCCTGGCAACGACCGGAAACCGTGATCGTACAAGACCCCTGGTGGACCGCGACGGCGCGGCACGCAGATATCGTCCTGCCGGCGACCAGCAGTTTGGAGCGGGCGGACATTTCATGTGCTGCGTCCGATCACGTCATCCACGCCATCAAAGCGGCAATCGAGCCGGTGGGCGAAGCTCGCCACGATTATGACATCATGTCCGGTCTGGCCGAGAGAATGGGGGTCAGCGAAAGTTTCACAGAAGGGCGCAGCGCCGACGAATGGTTACGTCATATCTACGATGTCTTCCAGCAGCAGGCCGCGCAAGACGGCGTTGAGGCACCAAATTTTGAAGATTTCTGGGAGGCTGGGGAGTTCATCTACCCACAAGGCGATGGGCGCTATGTCTTGCTGGAAGATTTCCGTCGCGATCCTGACGGCCATGCGCTGCCGACACCATCGGGCCGGATCGAAATTTTCTCCAAAACCATCGATAGCTTCGGTTATGCCGATTGTCCGGGCCACCCGACTTGGATCGAACCCCATGAATGGTTGGGTGCCGAAGTCGCAGATCGCTTCCCGTTGCATTTAATGTCGAACCAACCGGCCACCCGCTTGCATAGTCAGCTTGACAGTGGCGCTACCAGTCGCGGTGGCAAAATCAATGGGCGGGAACCGATCACCCTTAATACCGAAGATGCGGCGAAACGAAATATCGCCGCCGGTGATATCGTCCGGGTATTCAATGATCGCGGCGCCTGCCTCGCTGGCGCCGTGATCTCAGATGTAGTCCGCCCGGGTGTAGTACAGTTGCCGACCGGGGCCTGGTATGATCCCGACGAAGATGGTCTGGATCGCCACGGCAATCCAAATGTACTTACCAAAGATGTCCCAACATCAAGCCTATCGCAAGGAACAGCAGCGCATACGGCGTTGGTCCAGGTGGAGAAATTCACTGGCCCTATCCCCGCGGTCCGCTCCTTCGAAGCACCGGATATCGTGACGGGAGACTAGTGTTATGCCGTCCGCTCGGTGCCCGTCAGTTCAAACCACTCCGATAGTTCTATCCAATTGCCATCGGGATCGCGGACGAAGCTGAAGCAAACTGTGCTGCCGAGAACACGAGGCGCCCGCCCTTCCGCCCCGCCACGTGCCAAAACCTTTTTATGCACGGCGTCGGCGTCAATTATTTGCAGAGTAATGTAGCGATATCCAAGCCCATGTTGGCCGACCATCAATTTGGCATTGTTGTCTTCTGCGATCATGATGATGCTATCGCCGCACCGAAAAACATCTTCCGCAACCATGTCCATTTCCAGAATGCGGCCATAATAATCGCGAAAAGCGCCGGCATCCCGAACCGTTTGACGCAGACCGATACCAACAATGCCTCCTTCTCCCATCGGCACCAGAGTGACATGATTGCCATCTGGGTCGATAAGTTTTTGTTCCCGCTGCAATCCTTCCCGCGCAATCAACAACTCGCGATATCCACTTTTCTCCGCCTCGGGTAGAGCATCACGGCCATGATTGATTTTCAGGATCGAACCGTTCATGTGGTGACGCAACTGATGAAAACCGCCACCCAGTTTTCCCAGATGATCAAATTCCAAGCCTACTTCCTGCTGCCAAAATTCAAGCATGGCGTCACGTTGATTGGTGTAGAGCCCAATATCGATATGGGGTTTCGCAAGTTTCATCAATTTTCCATCAAGGCGCCAATTTGGCGGCGAGCAGGTCCAAGCGGTCCTGACCATAGAAATTTTCATTGTCGACAAAATATGTCGGTGCCCCAATGACGCCACGAACGATGGCTTCCTGGCAGTTGCGACGCAGTTCCGCCTGCGCCGCACCACCCATCGCCGACTGGATCAAAACTTGTGCGTCTTCAAAGCCCGCTTCCGCGCACAATTCGGCGATGACGCCTTCGTCGGCGATATCCCGATCATCGCGCCACAATGCCTGCAAAACCAGCAAACTAAGCTGATCTACGTTCCCGACCGCGCCGGCTTCAACGGCTTTTTGTGCGGCAATGACAATACCGGACGGCAACTCCACCGGCCCCATATGATGAATTGGTTCGCGCAGCAATTCGACGCCCAGATGTTCAGCCCAGCGGAGAGCGTCCATCACGGCATAATTACGCAACATGATCGGCCGTTCGCCAAAGTCCATCCCGCCGATCGGCGGCATCGTCAGCGACAGAATGATCGGGCGATGAACGATTTTGCGGCCATATTGATCTGCCAAGGCGTTTAAACGCGCCGCGCCGAGATAGGTAAAATTGGATCGAGTGGAATAGTAATAATCAATGGTGTTCATACTTTCACTTTCGTCTCTCGCCCCCAGATGTCGCCATCTATGCGGTTTTGGTGAAGCTAAATCAAGCCGGATCCGACACACGCCGCCTCACATGCGACTGATAAATTGAGTAAATCTATTCGTGACGTGTAGAATCCATTCTCGACAATTTTGTCTCTGCCAGCTACCCTTGAGCCAATGATAAAATACGAAATGGAGGCCAAAATGCGGGTAAAAGTCGACCCGGATATCTGTCAGGGACACAATCGATGCTGTGCCCTTGCGCCGAACGTGTTTGACGTCGATGAATTTGGCGCCGCGTTTGCTTTAAACGACGGCCAAGTCACTTCTGGTGAGGAGGATAATGCCAAATTGGCGATTGAAAACTGCCCCGAATTTGCGATCAAAGTTGCAGAAGAATAGGAAGTCGAGCGTCATGGAAAAATCAAAACCGGTCAATGATTGGGCCACGGATTACGATATATTTGACAAAAGCTATATCGAAGATCCCTTCCCAATTTGGAACGATTTACGCGAAAAATGTCCGATAGCACATACCGAACGCTGGGGTGGGTCCTGGTTGCCGACGCGCTATGACGATATGCAGGCATTTGTAAAAATGGTACCGGCGCTTTCTTCTCGAGATCCTTTGGTTGTCCCGGCCTTGGATGAAGACGAAAATACGCCGGAGCATATGTCCACGGATGCGCCACCGATTACGTCCGATCCGCCGGAGCAAATTCCAATCCGACGTCTTATATTGCCGTTTTTTACACCCAAGGCCGTTGCCGTTCATCGGCAGTTTACTGTAGACCTTTGTCACCAATTGATCGATAGCTTCATCGACAAAGGTGAATGCGACGGCGCCACGCAGTATGCTCAACAAATCCCGTCCTTGGTTATCGGTCACATGCTTGGCATTGATCCAAGTCGCAACGATGAATTTGTCGGCTGGGTCCGTGGCGTCCTGGAAATTGGCCTTTCCGATCCAGAGGTGCGGCTGAAATACCGTCGAATTATTCGCGATTTCTTTTACGAAATGGTTGGCGAGCGGCGAAAAAATCCAGGCGACGACTTGATTTCGCAACTGATCGAAAAAGAACTGGACGGCGTACCACTGGATGACCGCACTCTAGTCGGCATGTGTAATTTGCTGTTGATTGCCGGGATCGACACAACCTGGAGTTCGATCGGGGCCTCTATCTGGCACTTTTCCGCCAATGCGGTGGATCGCCGCCGCATGGCAGCCGAACCGGAATTGTGGCCAAACGCTATTGAGGAGTTGTTGCGTTTCTATTCGCCTGTGACCATGGCGCGTTTGGTGACCGAGGAAGTTGAAGCCGGAGCCGTTACTTTCCAACCAGGCGACAAAGTGTTGATGAATTTCCCGGCCGCCAATCGCGATCCGCAAAAGTTCGATCGCGCCGACGAGGTGGTGTTGGATCGGGAAAAGAACCGTCATATTGCTTTTGGTATCGGCATTCACCGTTGCGCCGGTTCGAATTTAGCGCGCATGGAAATGGACATTGCCCTGCGAACCTGGTTCGAACGCATCCCGGAATTTGAATTGGCTGATCCAAGTGCGGTGACTTGGGCCGGTGGTCAAGTTCGTGGCCCCCGGAATATTCCTATCCGGTTCTAAATGTTAGGAACGCCATAGAATATCGAAGGCGACCGAAACACGTTCTTCGTCGCTCTGATAAGGAATTGTGCGATGCCAAAGATAGGATGGAAACAGAAACATCCGCCCTGGCACCGGTTGCTGCGCCATCCGGAATTCGGAGACCAGCGCCTGATCGTCAGGCCCGGTTATGTTTGAAGGTCCGAATTCAATGAACCCGGCCTCACCGGCGCTGCCGATGACCGTTGGCACTTTTGGATAATAAACCCCGCTGATAAATCCAGTCGGATGGTTGTGCGGCGCTTGATAGCCGCCCGCTTTCAAGACAACAGCCCAAATCGACAACCGCCATTTTTTTGGCAATTCGGCAAAATAATTGTTGGCAGTATCATGGCACCGACGCGCCATATAATTTCGCACCGCTTCGTCGATGGCGCGGCGAAATTTCCGCATCACCGGTGCCTGTTCGCCGATCAAATCCAGGGTTTGCGAGCCACCGCTGGTCGACCGGTTCGGGCGATTGAACATCAAGGTCGGTTGGGCCTGAATGAATTCAACAAACTCATCATTAAACGATTGCACGTTTTTGACATTTACCAATTCAGATATATCGAAACCTTCAACATAGGATATCGGCGCCGCGATAGCAGCCACAGCCGATGTGTCGCCTTGACGTTCCAAGACCAGGGCTAAGGTCGAATAGGCACGGACATAACGAGGATTGATCGTAATCGCCTGACGCAAAGCGGCTTCCGCCGTATCCAGCTCTTCAAGGCGAAATCGGATCAGCCCTAAATGATAATGCGCCGGTGCGAATATCGGGTCATGTTGAATGGCCATCTCTGCCGCTTCCAACGCCGCAACATAGTCAGCGGTTTCCGCCAAAGTCCAAGCCAGGTTCGACCAAATCTCCGCCCGCTTAGGTGCAATTGCCAGGGCTTGGCGATAGTAACTGATCGCTTCGGGAAATTGCGCTTCGTCCTGTTCCCCAAGCGTATTCGCCAATAAGGCCAACGTGTCCGCATCCTGATCATCAAGCCGGACCGCTTCCTTGAAGGCGCAAATTGCCGGCGGCAGATCGCCGGCTTGACGCCAGGCGATGCCTAACTTGATTTGAATTTCCGCTGCCTGCGGCTGCAACGATGCCGCCTTCGCCAATATTTCAGCAGCTTCATCCGGTTCGTTATCTAACAGCAATAATTGCCCAAGATTATAATGCGCGACCCCGTGATCAGGCGCTAACGCAATGACGCGTCGATAACAGGAAATTGCCTCATCACGTTGTCCGCTAGCGGTAAGCGCCAGCGCCAGATTAATCTGCAAACCCGGGTCCTGCGGCAACAAAGCCGCCGCAGCCGACAAATAATCCGTCGCCTTCTTGTTTCGATTTTCTTTAAGCGCGACAACACCGGCTAGTTGAAGAACTCCTGGATGTCGTGGCTGTTCTTTAACAAGCTGGCGGCAACGGGCAGCAGCCTTCGTTAAGTCGCCCTTTTGATACGCGGCAACGGCGTTTCGGTATAATATTTCAAGCTGATTTTGCTTCATGCCCTAGTCCTACCGCGTCGACGCAAACTTTGTCGATAAGTTTACCCGAAGCGTGGTTGTCGACGGGCTAAAGCCATGACATGCTGCGGTGAATTTTAACGAATAGGAGACTTGAAAATGGCGGCATCAATCGTGCTCGATATTTTCTCCGATTATGTCTGACCTTGGTGTTATCTCTGTACCGGGCGTATAGAAAAACTCAAGCAGGAATTCGATGTAAAGGTGAATTGGATTCATTTCCCCCTGCATCCGGAAACCCCGGTGGAGGGGCAATCATTGGAACAGTTATTTGCCGGCCGAGATATCGATATCCCGGCCATGTTCCAACGCATGAAGGGTTTGATGGATGCGGAAGGTTTGCCCTATAGCAACCGAAGTCATACCTACAATAGTCGGTTAGCCCAGGAACTTGGCAAATGGGTCGAAGACAAGCCGGAGGCCGACGCCTTTCACAACGCCATGTTCAAGGCGTATTTTGTTGACGGACAGAACCTGGCGGACCTGGAAGCGTTAGTCGCCGCGGCGGAATCCGTCGGCCTGTCTGGCGCCGAAGCCCGAGAAGTCCTGGAAAGCCGAAGTCATTCAGAAGCGGTCGACGCGGATTGGCAAAAATCCCATCAATATGGTGTCACCGGAGTGCCAACTTTTGTTGCCGGTGGTTATGGCCTGGTTGGCGCGCAGCCCTACGAAATGCTTGAACGCCTGGTCGAACAGGCGGGCACTGCGAGCGCGCAAGATTAGGTAATTTTGAAATGACAGATGTCTATGTTGTCGGCGCCTCAATGACGCCTTTTGGGCGTTTTCTCGATATGTCAGTAAAGCAACTGACCCATCAAGCCGTATCGGCCGCTCTCGACGATGCGACAGTGGACAAAAATACCATTGGTGCTGCATATTTTGCCAATACGACCCAAGGTGTGATTGAAGGCCAGCATCTTGTTCCTGGCGAAATCGCGCTTCGCGATATGGGCTTCGAAGGCATCCCCATGGTCAATGTGGAAAATGCTTGTGCCAGTGCCTCCAGCGCCTTTCACGGCGCTTTTTTGGCTATTAAAGCCGGCATGTCGGATGTCGCCATGGCTGTTGGCGCTGATAAAATGTATGACCAGAACAAAGAGCTGTCTTTCGCTATTTTTGAAGGCGCTTGGGATGTCCACAACGTCGACGGCACCATCGCTGGTCTGGATCAATTGGGCGAAGGGATAGAACTGCCAGAGGGTACCCAGATCCCCAATGGCAAGCGCAGCCCCTTCATGGACGTCTATGCCAATTTCGCCAAGTATCACATGAAGAGTTTTGGCAGCACCCCACGTCAGTTCGCCGCCGTCGCCGCGAAGAACCACCATCATTCGACCTTGAACCCGCTGTCGCAATATCGGGACGATTATTCTGTCGAAGATGTGATGGCGGCGCGGATCGTGTCCTGGCCGTTAACCCTGCCCATGTGTTCGCCGATCAGCGATGGCGCCGCCGCGGCAATCCTGTGTAGTGAAGATTATTTGTCGCAGCTTGACGACGATACGCGCCAACGCGCGATCAAGATCAAAGCCTGCGAAATCGCCACTGGTAGCAACCGCAAGGCGGAGGAGTTCGACAAACACCTGACCCATCTGGCGGCCAATCGCGCCTACGAAAAAGCCGGCATAGGACCGGAAGACATATCCCTTGCGGAAGTTCACGACGCGACAGCTTTTGGAGAAGTCACGCAGACGGAAAATCTTGGCTTCTGCGAATTCGGTCAAGGGGGTTGGCTGGCGGCACAAGGCGATACGGCACTTGGCGGCCGCATACCAATTAATCCGTCTGGCGGACTGGAATCAAAAGGCCATCCGATCGGTGCGACCGGTCTGGGGCAGATTTATGAACTGACGACGCAGCTGCGTAGAGAGGCCGGTCCGCGCCAAGTCGACGACGCCCACTTCGCTATCGCCGAAAATGGCGGCGGCATCTATGGCATCGAAGAAAGCGTTTGCTGCATTACCATTTTGGGTCGAGACTAAGGCAGTTTCCGGACAGAGTTAAAACAGGATTGAAGAAGCAGGCGATGCCCTTATCTTCGAAATGGATCGGTATCCTCTGCGTCATGGGTGCGGTCACAGTATTCACCACTCAGGATATGGTAGTGAAATGGCTGAGCGGCGGCTATCCGCTGCACCAAATCGTGTTTTTCCGCGCCTTGTTGGCGACTTTTCTGGTTGGCGGCATATTGGTGCCGTTGGAAGGTGGCTTCCATATCCTGCGTACCAAACGCTTACCTATGCATCTGTTGCGCGGCCTGATCGTCATTACCGCTAACTCCTGTTTTTTCGCCGGCTTGGTATCCCTGCCCCTTGGTGAAGCCACGGCAATATTTTTCGTTGCGCCGCTTTTTATCACAGCCCTTTCGGTCCCGTTTTTGGGAGAAAAAGTTGGGTTACACCGTTGGCTCGCGGTTTGTTTAGGACTGTCTGGCGTGATCATCATGGTGAAGCCAGGGGCCGAGACATTCCAATATGCTGCACTTCTGCCACTAGCGGCGGCGGCGGCCTATTCAGTTTTGCAGATCACCACCCGTAAGTTAGGAGTGGCGGAGAAAGCGGCGACAACGACGTTTTATATCCAATTGATCATGTTGACGTTTTGCGCTCTCGTGGGTTTGATCGCCGGCGATGGTCGTTTCGATGTCCCGGACAATCCACAGCTAAATTTCCTGCTTCGGGCCTGGGTATGGCCGCCGATGGGCGATCTCATGACGATGCTGGCAGTGGGCGCCATGAACGCCTTCGGAGGCTACATGATGGTGCAGGGATACCGGGTTGCCGAAGCCGGCCTTGTTGCGCCCTTCGAATATATCGCCATGCCTATGGCAGTAGCCTGGGGCGTCGTGATTTGGGGCGATTGGCCAGATCTAGTCAGCTGGTTGGGGATCGCTATGATCGGCGGTGCTGGATTGTATGTTTTCTATCGCGAGACCGTCCGTGGTCGCCTCAATGTTGCCAAACGCCCGTTCGCCCGCAATCGATAAAACCATTTCTCCAGACCAAGCTTTGAACTAGGATACCTGCATTCACATTTATGTTGGAGTAATCTTACAATGACAGAAATCAATTATGACGGTCTGGATTGGCCGGTGCGCGATGATATTGCCGCCGCGCATCGTCGCCAATGGGCCCGCCTGGGCAAGCCAGGCACTTGGCTGACCGGGGAAGAGCGACTGGCAATCGCCGCCGAAGCACGCCACGCGCTTGTCTGCGAGCTATGTCAGAGACGAAAAGTTGCCCTCAGCCCGCATGCGATTGACGGCAGCCACAATAGTCTGGGGATGTTGCCGGAAGCGATGATCGAACAAATTCATCGCATTCGCACCGACCCGGGCCGCCTTACACGCGATTGGCACGATCGTCTAATCGCCAACGGCATCAGCCAGGAACGTTATGTAGAAACCGTTGGCGTCATCGCCGATACTGTTGCCGTCGACACCTTTTGCCGCGGTTTGGGAATCCCACTATGGAATTTACCGGCGGCGGCAGCTGGTGAGCCAAGCCGCCAGCGGCCACCGGCAGAACTGGATATCGCCTGGGTACCCACCCTGCACCCCGAAGATGCACCGGGTACGGAATTCGAAGACCTTTACAACGGCCGCCCGCAGGCTGCGCATATCTATCAAGCTATGTCGCTGGTCCCGGCTGAAGTGAAAGGTTTCTTCGAAATCGTTGTCGCGCAATATCTGCCACCGCAAGCGATGCGGGACTTCGACAATGAATATCGCGCTATCGATCACGCCCAGATTGAACTGGTCGCGGGCCGCGTCTCGGCCTTGAACCAGTGCATATATTGAACCACTAGCCATGCGCAACTGCTCCGTGCGAGCAGCAATCATGACGGTGGAGAGATTGATCTTTCGATTGTGACCGGCGAGGAAGCATCGGACGGCGGGGTCGCGCATGGGGCCTTGCTGATCCGCTTTGCCGATGCGGTTGTCGCTGGCGACGAAGTGGCGTTGCGAGACATACGCCAGGAAATCGCGACTAAGATAAGTGTGGAAGCGGTTGGCGACACCGCAGCCGTCGCCGCGCTCTTTAATGCCATCGATCGGGTCGCGGATGCGACCGGCATCGAGATGGAAGACACGAAGACAGAAGACAGCGCGGATTTCCGCGCCGAAATCGGGGTGAATGACTTTTTCGCTGCCGATCAAAAGGGGCGCGCCTGAATAATCTCGCGGTTCGCTCCCGAAAAGTTGTGTGGTGTTTAATCCCTTCGTCGGCCAAATGAGATGTCGATGAAGGGACAACCACAAATTTCGGGGACCGCGAAGATGAACAGACTGACAATTGGACTTCTGAGCCTATTATTGACGCTCACCTTTGGCGGCATGGCGAATTCGGCCGACGCGAAACATGAAATCGCGATCTTCGCCGGCGGCTGTTTCTGGTGCGTGGAAAGCGATTTCGATGGCGTGCCCGGTGTTGTCGAAACGATATCCGGTTACACAGGTGGGAAGACGGAAAATCCGAGCTACAAAGAAGTTTCGAGAGGTGGCACCGGCCATATCGAAGCGGTGCAGATTACCTATGACCCGGCGAAGGTCAGTTACGCCGCGTTGTTGGATGTGTTCTGGCGCAGTGTCGATCCGACCGACGCGGGCGGGCAGTTCTGCGATCGTGGTGAAAGTTATCAAACCACAATCTTCGCTCTCGATGAAGCGCAGGCGCAGATCGCCAAGCAATCGAAACACTCACTAAACGCAGCCAAGCGCCTGGCAAAACCGATCATCACCCCGATCCGAGCGGCCACACCGTTTTATGCGGCGGAAGACTACCACCAGAATTATTACACGAAGAACCCAGTGCGCTACAAAATTTACCGCTATGGCTGCGGCCGCGACAGCCGCATCAAAGATCTTTGGGGCCAAGAAGCCCATCAAGGCATCGAGACACATTAAAACTTAAGGCTAAGACTTATCCCGGTTTTGTGGCGCGGAAAGCGTAGCCGAAGACTTTGAAGGAGCGGGCATTGGCTTCGCCGCCGGCACCGCCAAAAGTATCGACCGCCTCACCGATTTCGATATCGACGAAACCCCTGTCCGCCATCAACTTCTGCCAGCCTTCGCACGGAAGGCCTCCGGCAATTCAAGCAGTCCAAAGATCGATGTTTTGCCTGGCCCCTTCCGGTACCGGCGCGCCATTAGCGATGTCGGCATATTGAAGGGTGCCGCCCGGGCGTAATACGCGCCAAATTTCATCGAAAACTTTTTCCTTGTCAGCGCAAAGATTGATGACGCCATTCGAGATCACCACATCGGCCCAGCCATCTTCAACTGGCATCTCTTCGATCAGGCCTTCACGAAATTCGACATGGTCCAAACCCATATCTATTGCCGTTTGCCGGGATTTTGTCAGCATTTCTTCGGTCATATCGATACCGACGACTTTTCCGCGCGTGCCTACAATAGCGGCAGCGACAAAACAATCAAAACCACCGCCGGCGCCAATATCGACCACCTTTTCGCCGCTCTTTATCTGCCGCAAGGAAAATGGATTACCAACACCGGCGAACGATTCCACCGCTGCATCCGGTAACGGATCAACAATAGCATCATCATAACCCAAGCGTTTCGCCAACGGTCGTCCGGTATGGAAATGATAGCTTCCATCCGGCTCAATCGCCACGGCACGATACTTGTCCTTCACCTCTTCGCGAAGGGCAACTTCATCGACAAGTGTATCCACTGTCATCGTCACCTCCTTATTATCGATAATTATCACTTATGATTTTAACACGAAAATACAAGACTGCGCATAAGTTTGCATCATCGGAGATTTCCATTAATCTGGCGCCTCAAGCAACCAACACAGGGAATGAATATGCGCGGTCGTCAGATCTTAATGGAAACACTCACCGCCCACGGGGTAGAGAAAATCTTCGGCAATCCGGGCACAACGGAAAGCCCTTTGATTGACAGTCTGGCCGACTATCCGGACATCAACTATGTCGTCGCGCTGCATGAAGGGATCGCCGTCGGGGCCGCCAGCCATTATGCTCAGGCCAGCGGCAAAACCGGCGTTGTCAATGTCCATGTCGCTCCCGGCCTCGGCAACGCCATCGGGATGATCTATGGCGCGATGAAAGCTAATTCCCCGATCATCGTCACGGCCGGACAGCAGGACACCCGGGCGCGCCTGCACGAACCGGTGCTGAGCCATGATCTCGTCGCCATGGCCGCACCGGTGACCAAGTGGAGCGTACAGGTAGAGAACGCGGATGAACTCGCCCCGATTATGCGCAGAGCATTCAAGATTGCGAACGAGGCGCCGGCGGGGCCAGTCTTTGTTGCCTTGCCGATCAATGTGATGGAGCAAGAAACCGAGGTTCCACCAGCTCGACCCGATGGCCTGTTTACGCAATCGCTACCGGATCCAGCTGGCGTCGCAGAATTTGCCAAGGTCCTGGCGGCAGCGCAAAAACCGGTGATCATTGCCGGCGACGAAGTCGCCCGCAGCGGCGCCAGCGACGCGCTGGTCGAATTAGCTGAAACGGTCGGTGCTGAACTTTGGCACGAGCTGCTTCATATGCACGCATCTTTCCCAAGCGGTCATGCCAGCGCCCGCGGGTCCCTACCATCGGACGCCGCCGGAATCGCCAAAGCTTTGGATGGCGCGGATGCGATTTTACTGGCGGGCGGAACTTTCTTTGATGATGTCTGGTTCGCACCGGGTGGCCATTTTCCCGCCGATGCAGCGATCATGCAGATTGAAGAAAGCGCCAAAGCTTTGGCGCATAAACACCCGCTGAATATCGGCTTGAAAGCTTCCCTACCGGCTAGTTTGGCGGCGGTGACAAGTGCAATCACCGAGACCCGTACCGATACCCAGGCAAAGGCCGCTCTGGCGCGAAACGATGCCTTACATGAAGTAAAAACCGCCGAAGTCGCGGCACAAAAAGACCGGGCAGAGAGAAGTTGGGCGCGACGACCGACCTCGATGGCGCGCGTGATGGCGGAGATTGAAAGCGTGCGCCCCGCCAATGCCATTGTCGTCGATGAAAGCATCACCGCCAGTATCGACCTGGCCAAGACCTTACAATTCGACGGCCCTGGTGATTATTACGGCGCCCGCGGCGGCGGTATTGGTCAAGGGATTGCCGGGGCGTTGGGTGTGAAGGTGGCGCAACCAGACCGCCCAGTGCTAGCCATATCCGGCGACGGCTCCGCCATGTATTCAATCCAATCGCTCTGGACGGCAGCGCACCATGACCTTGCCATCGTCTTTATCATTTTGGTCAACCGAGAATATCGGGTGTTGAAGCACAACATTGATGCCTATCGCCAGCGCTTCGACGCGGCCTCAAATAAACCCTATGCCAATATGGATCTGACCGGACCGGATCTGGATTATGCCGGGATGGCGCGCGGAATGGGCCTCCAGGCAGCCAGTATCGACGATCCGGACGATCTTGCCGCCGCCCTGAAAACAGCGATCGAGAGCGACGCGCCCTATCTGATCGAAGTGATGGTTGAAGGCAAAAGGTAAACGCAATATGCGAATGGAAACCCTGCTCCCGCTTGGCAAAGTCGATCCAGGCTTGCGGGCGCCGGATCAACCATTGGATCTTGCCGCCGTCGACAACGACGCCAAATTGGTCGAAAGCCTGGGTTACGACAAGTTGATGGTGGAAGAAACCAAGGACGATCCCTTCGTAATCATGGCTCTGGCGGCCCAAGCCACAACAACGCTTGGTTTAGGAACCGCCGTTGCCATCGCTTTTCCACGCAGCCCAACGTCAATGGCGCTCAGTGCCTGGACCATTCAAAAGTTATCCAAGGGACGCTTCACCCTTGGCCTGGGACCGCAAGTACGGGCGCATATTGAACGGCGTTATGGCATGTCATCTACACCAGCAGGGCCTTGGATGCGCGACTATGTCGGCGCTCTGCGTGCGGTTTGGCGATGCTGGCAAACGCAAACGCCACTCAACTTCGAAAGTGCCCACTACAAGCTAAATTTGATGGTGCCGCTGTTTGATCCAGGTCCGATAGAGCATCCAGATATCCCCATTCATCTAGCGGCAGTCAATAAAGTGATGTGCCGGATCGCCGGTGAAGTAGCCAATGGCATTCGCCCGCATCCGGTTTGCACGCCCTCTTATATTGCCGAGGTGATGTTGCCAGCAGTACGCGAAGGCGCCTCCAAAACCGGCCGCTCCCTCGATAATTTCAATGTCAGCATGAAACCTCTGGTCGCGACGGCTGCGAATGACGAAGAACTGCAGCCCAAAATTCGCGATGCCCGCGCCCGCATCGCATTTTATGCTTCAACGCCCGCCTACAAGGCGGCATTCGAACATTTGGGTCTGGCTGATCTGGCGGCGGAGGCAAAATTACTCTCACGGGCACAAGATTGGGAACATCTTCCAGCCCTGATCAGCGACGAGGTTTTGGCGCAATTTGTGGTTATCGGCACTTACGATGAAATCGGCGAAAAACTGGTTACCCGTTATGGCGACGTTGCGACGGACACAGAATTCTCCATACCCGTCCGCAACGAGGCGGAACGCGATAGGCTTAAAAACATCGTCAAATATGTCCAACAAGATCGAAAAGGAACCGAACAATAATTCGCGAGTTAGCTCAAACCCAAGTCCCGCCGCGCCGCGTTGATGTAAGCTTTGATATCTTCATCGGACATTGCTTTCTCGGTTTCCATCTGCACCCATTTCGCACGTGCCAAATAGGGCGCCGGAATGATACCCGGCTGTTCGCATAGAACTTTGAACGACAGGTCAGAACATTTGAAACCGATTTTTTGATGCCCGCCAGCACCCCAATTAGAGCAAATCGCAAATATTTTGCTGCCAATCTTCCACACCGAAGCGTTGCCCCATTGCACGACATGCGTAACACCCAATAAACCGCCGCAATAAGTATCGAATTCTTCTCGACTCATTGGAATTGCACCTTCCGAAAATTAACCACAAATTGCTGTATTTCCCCTTAGCATTGTATAGCCATTCCTGATAGGATGCCGCCGAAATCGAGACGAGAACAATTAAGTTTCGATCCAATATAAATAAGTGTCTTAATGATGCGACGACAGGGTTGAAGACGGAGTAGTTAAGCCGCATGGCGACCAGTGCAAAGACGATTGTGCATTTCAAGGATGTGCAGAAAAGCTACGATGGTGAAATCCTCGTGGTTAAGAGTTTGAATCTCGAAATCGCCGAAGGTGAATTCCTGACCATGTTGGGCCCGTCTGGGTCCGGCAAGACCACTTGTTTGATGATGTTGGCAGGGTTTGAACCGGCGACGAACGGCGAGATTTTCTTGAACGGACGACCGATCAATCAGGTGCCACCGCACAAACGCGGCATCGGCATGGTATTTCAGAACTATGCGTTATTTCCCCATATGACGGTGGCGGAAAACCTCGCTTTCCCGTTGGAAGTTCGAAAAATGTCAAAGGCCGATCGTGACGCCAAAGTACTGCGGGCATTGGAGATGGTCCGTCTACCGGAATTCGGTCATCGCCGGCCGGCTCAACTATCTGGCGGACAACAGCAACGGGTCGCAGTGGCTCGGGCCTTGGTATTCGAACCGGAGTTGGTGTTAATGGACGAGCCGCTGGGTGCATTGGATAAAAACCTACGCGAAGAAATGCAGTACGAGATTAAACATATCCATGAAAGCCTTGGCGTGAGCGTCGTTTATGTCACCCATGACCAATCAGAAGCGCTGACGATGTCAAACCGTATCGCCGTCTTCAATGATGGCGTCATACAGCAATTGTCGACGCCTGACGCACTTTATGAAAAACCGGAAAATTCCTTTGTGGCGCAGTTCATTGGCGAGAATAATCAGTTGCAAGGCGCGGTTTCGGAAATAAACGGCGCCGAACTTTGCACCGTGACGTTGGATGCTGGACAAACCGTGCAGGCTGCGAAGATCAATGTCGAGGAGGCTGGTAGCCGGACGACCTTATCGATCCGCCCGGAACGGGTCGCCTTGAATCCCAAACCAGGATCGCTGCCGGTGATCTTGCCGGCAAAGATTGAAGAACTGATTTATTTGGGCGACCATATTCGCGCCCGAATGTCGGTTGCCGATACCGACACGTTCATTGTCAAGGTCCCCAATGACGCTGGTCGCGTGGATTTGATTTCTGGTCGAGAAACCACCGTTGGTTGGCTGCCGGAAGATTGCCGGGCCCTTGATGAGATGGCGGTCTAAGAGTTTTGTAATTTGTACCCAAACGAGTTTGTAAACAACAATCTAAGCACAGGTCGATATGACCAATTAACGGAGAGGAAAAACAAAATGAAACTAAGAGCATTGCTCGCAACAACGACGCTGGCCATTGGTTTTGCGTTTGTAGGTTCAGCGCAGGCTGGCGAAATAAACGTCATGTCCTGGGGTGGCGCCTACACCAAAAGCCAAGTCGAAGCCTATCACAAACCGTGGATGGCAAAGACGGGTCACAAAGTAAACTCCATTGACGCTGATAATCCGGCCACGCCGATCAAGGCTCAGGTGGAAGCCGGCAACGTTTCCATTGATATTGCCGACGTCGAATATTCCGACGCTATTCGTCTATGCGACGAAGGCCTATTGGAAGAAATCGACACATCAAAACTTCCTGCCGCGCCGGATGGGACACCGGCAACCGAAGATTTTATCGATGGCGCATTGACAGATTGCGCGGTTGCGAACATCGTTTGGTCGACGATCTACGCTTATGATTCCACCAAAGTTAAGGGTGGCACGCCGACAACCATGGCAGATTTCTTCGACACCAAGAAATTCCCCGGCAAGCGTGGCTTGCGTAAAAGCGCCAAGCCCAATCTTGAATTTGCACTGATTGCCGATGGCGTGCCGACGGATCAGGTTTACAAACTGCTTGGCACCGAAGCCGGTGTAGCGCGAGCATTCAAAAAACTGAACTCGATCAAGAATGATGTTGTTTGGTGGGAAGCTGGTGCGCAAGCCCCGCAGCTGCTGGCCGATGGCGAAGTCGTTATGACGACGGCTTTCAACGGTAGAATATTTGGCGCTGCAGTCGGCGAAGGCAAACCATTCGTCGTGGTTTGGGACGGTCAAGTTCTTGATTTCGATTTGTTCGTTGTCCCTAAAGGCGCACCGAATAAAGAATTGGCGATGGATTTCATTCGTTTCTCCACCGACACCAAACGATTGGCGGATCAGGCGAGCTGGATTTCCTATGGTCCGGCGCGGAAATCTTCTGGCGCCATGGTTGGTTTGTATAAAGATGGTAAAACCAAAATGGGACCGCATATGCCAACCGCAGCGGCGAATTTGAAAACCGCTTTGGTCAACAATTTTGAGTTCTGGGCCGACCATGACACGGAATTGAATGAGAGGTTTAACGCCTGGTTGACCGCGAATTAAGAAAACACGATATCGGCGGCGGGGCGTGTCCCTGCCGCCTTCAACTTCATACCTATTCACCATTCCGGTAATAGATGACCGACGCCAGTCTTGAACATACGGATAAAGCGCCACTAATAGCAGTTGATGGTACGCCGTTACCTGTGGCCTTGGCGCGCGCGACCAGACGGGCGCGCGTACGAGCGTTCTTACTGGTCGCACCCTTGTTGTTGTTCATCCTGATCACGTTTGCAATTCCGATCGCCCAGATGCTTTATCGCAGCATCAACAATACCGCCTTCTCTGACAATATGCCGAACTTGGTCGCCTATTTCGAGGCCCATGAATTTTCGGGCGTGCCAGACGAAGCTGCTTTCGCGGCTCTGGTGAAAGATCTAACCCTCGGCAAGAAGGCAAAAACGGTCGGCATTGTCGGCACAAGGGTAAATTACGAGTTTCCAGGCACCCGCAGTCTCTTTACCTCCGGCGGTCGCAAAGCCAAGCGCCTGAAACCGCCATATAAAGAAGCGATGATCGCGCTCAACGAAAAGTGGGGCAGCGAGCGATTGTGGACGACCATGCAAAGGGTGGCCAATCCGCATAATTTGAGTTTTTATCTGGCCGCCATAGACATGACCCATGACGAAGAAGGGAATATCGTCTCGGTTTCTGACGACCGGCGCATCTATGTGCCGTTGTTTATCCGCACGCTCTGGCTATCCGGATTGATTGCTGGCCTCTGCTTCATTCTGGCTTTTCCGATTGCGCATTTGTTGGCGGCGCTACCGCTTCGCTATTCCAATTTGTTGATGATCTTTGTGCTGTTGCCGTTCTGGACTTCGCTGCTGGTGCGAACGACCAGTTGGATCGTGCTCCTGCAAAGTCAAGGTGTATTCAACGACCTGTTAGTCCTTTTTGGCATCATTGGTGACGATGGCCGTATTCAAATGATGTACAACCAGATGGGCACGATTATCGCGATGACCCATATTCTGCTGCCATTCATGGTACTGCCCCTTTATTCGGTGATGAAAACCATCCCGCCCAGCTATATGCGCGCCGCCAGATCGCTGGGCGCGACGCCGTGGACCGCTTTTTGGCGGGTTTATTTCCCGCAGACGGTGCCCGGCATTGGCGCCGGTGTGTTGCTGGTGTTCATTTTGGCGGTGGGTTATTACATCACACCTGCCTTGGTCGGCGGTTCTTCCGGTCAGTTGATATCAAACCTGATCGCCTTCCACATGCAGAAATCGCTGAACTGGTCGCTTGCCGCGGCCCTCGGTGCGTTGCTGCTGTTCGGTATTCTTGTCCTTTATTGGCTTTACGACAAGATTATCGGCATCGACAACATGAAACTCGGTTAGCGAGGTAAGATGAACTGATCATGGCGCTTCCCCTGCATGCTTCCAGAGTCGAACGGATTTGGCACTATACCTATCTTGTGATCTGCGGGGCGATATTTGTATTTCTGATTTCGCCAATCCTGGTGATCATTCCACTATCGTTTAACGCGGAGCCATATTTTACCTTCACGCAGAAAATGTTGAGTTTCGACCCAGACGGTTATTCGATGCGTTGGTACGAAAAAATTCTCACTTTCGGTATGTCGGCTCCGGACGGTCCAGCTGGCAGCAGCTGGTGGTCGGATGTTTGGGAGAACGCCCAATGGGTGCGGGCCGCCAAGAACTCGGTGATCATTGGCGTCGCCTCAACAATCTTGGCAACAACCCTTGGCACGGTCGCCGCGCTTGGTTTATCCCGACCGGAAATGCCTTATCGCCGGGTCATCATGGGTCTGCTGATCTCTCCAATGATCGTGCCCTTGATTATTACCGCGACGGGCCTGTTTTTTTTCTATTCTTGGACCGGCCTGGCGCATACCTATATGGGCATTATCATGGCCCATGCGACGCTAGGGATTCCCTTCGTCATAATCACGGTAACCGCGACGCTGGTCGGCTTCGACCATTCCCTGACCCGTGCAGCCACTAATCTAGGGGCCGATCCGGTGACCAGTTTTCGCCGGGTCACTTTGCCGTTGATTTTGCCTGGTGTGATTTCAGGGGCGCTCTTCTCCTTCGTAACCTCTTTTGATGAAGTCGTCGTGGTCTTGTTCGTTGCCTCCTTCGATCAACAGACGATCCCGCGGCAAATGTGGAACGGCATTCGCGAACAGATTTCACCGACAATTCTGTCGGTGGCGACGATCCTGGTGGTATTTTCCATCGCGTTACTGACCACGATAGAACTATTGCGCAGGCGTAACGAACGGTTGCGCGGCATTCGCGAAAATTGAAAGTAGAATATGGCCAAAGGAAAAATTGGCAAGACGCTAGAAACCTCAACACCTTTTTGGCCGGAACAAGTTCAGGCACCCGACCACGCACCGAATATTTTAGTTGTTGTGTTTGACGATGTCGGATTTTCGGATTTTGGCTGTTATGGCTCCGCCATCAAGACGCCGGCCATTGATGCCTTGGCGGACCGGGGTTTGCGTTACACCAGCTTTCACACTACCGCCATGTGTTCAACGACCCGAGCCTCGTTGCTGACCGGTCGTAATCATCATTCCGTCGGTGTCGGTTGCCTGGCTAATTTCGACAGCGGCTATCCCGGTTATCGCGGCAAGATTGCACGCTCTGCCGGGACTTTGGCGGAAATGCTGCGCCCGCACGCCTATCGCAACTATATGGTTGGCAAATGGCACGTCACCCCATTGAGCGAAGGCGGTGCCACCGGCCCTTTCGACGGCTGGCCCTTGGGCCGCGGTTTCGATCGCTTCTACGGTTTCCTGGATGCGGAGACCGATCAGTATGCGCCTGAGCTGGTTAACGACAACAGCCACATCGATCCGCCTGGCGATTTCGCCTCCGGTTATCACTTGAGCGAAGATCTGGTCGATCACTCGATCCGCTATCTGGCGGATCATCAAGCCAATGGACCGGAACATCCTTGGCTTCTGTGGCTGGCCTTCGGTGCTTGTCATGCACCACACCAAGCGCCAGCGGATTTGATCCGCAGCTATGACGAATTATTCGCGGAGGGCTGGGATGTGGAACGGGCGCGCCGGCTGATGCGGCAAAAGGCGTTGGGAATTGTGCCCGAAACAACAGAGCTGCCGCCACGCAATGACCGGGTGCAGCCATGGGAAGATCACGACCCAAAAGAACAGCGTCTTTTTGTTCGTTTGCAGTCAGCCTATGCCGCGATGCTGGATCATGCCGATCAGCAGATCGCCCGCCTAGTTGATTTTTTAGAACAAACCGGACAGAAGGAAGACACTCTGATCATCGTGTTATCGGACAATGGAGCCAGCCAGGAGGGCGGCCTAAACGGTTTGGTCAACGCCATGGGTCCGTTCAATCTGCGGCCGGAGCCGATGGCGGAAAAGATCGCCCGTATTGAGGATATCGGCGGGCCGGATACGCATACGAACTTCCCCCATGGCTGGGCAATGGCGGCAAATACGCCGCTGAAGCGTTATAAACAGAATACGCATGGCGGCGGCATTCGCGATCCATTGATCATCAGCTGGCCCAATCGCATCGAAGCTTTCGGTGAATTGCGGCACCAATTTGCCCATTGCAGCGATCTGGTTCCGACCCTGTTAGACATTATCGGTATCGAACCGCCGGGCAACATCAACGGAACCGAACAGCAGCCGATTGAAGGGTATAGTTTCAAAAACAGCTTGTTTGACGGCTCCGTCCTGTCCCGCACCGCACCGCAATATTTTGAAATGTTCGGTCATCGCGGTCTCTGGCAGGATGGTTGGAAAGCGGTGGCGTTCCATCCCATGGGCTCTCCCTTCAACGATGACGAGTGGGAGCTTTATGATCTGAACAGCGATTTTTCCGAATGCAATAATCTGGCCGAGAAAAATCCTGACCGCCTGGCCCGGATGATCGAGCTATGGTGGCAGGAAGCCGGAAAGTACAAAGTCCTTCCCCTTGATGACCGTTTCGCGCCACGTTTTGCCGAAAACGCTGCCCGTTTGCAAGGCGAGCGCCGCGTCGCCGTCTTTCACAAAGGCGTCGGACACGTACCCTCTGACGTTGCACCCGATTTACGCAGCCGTGGCTATCGCATTGAAGCCGATGTGATCATTCCAGACGGCGGTGCGGAAGGGGTGCTGATTGCCCATGGCGACAGTACTTCAGGCTATTCGCTTTACCTGCGCAATGGCTTTCTTTGCCACGATCTGAATATCGGTGGGGAACATGTGGTCGTGACTTCCGATCGCAGGGTAGCGCCTGGTCCTCATCTACTCAGCCTGGAAGTGACCCGCCTAAGCCGGGAAGCCCGACCGAAAATGGGCGTCGGCATGGGACGCAGTCGTTATACACTTTTGATTGATGACGCCGCCGCCGGTGCCGTCGAAAGTGACTTGGGGTTTTTCATGCTGATTTCCTGGTCCGGCCTGGATATCGGCCGCGATCGTGGCAATCCGGTTGGTGACTATGCCGCGCCATTTTCATTCGACGGCAATTTGCGCAAAGTTACCATCTATCTCGAAGACAATCAAAAACTCGACGGTGAAGGTGTCGGCAATGCCGAAATGGCCCGGGAATAGAAACAAAATTTCGATATCAATTCGATCAGGAGATCAAAATGACCATGAAACTCTATAATGCCAATTTCTCGCCGAATGCACTGCGAGTACGGGCAGTAGTGAATGAACTAGGCCTTGAGCTGGAGGTGATTGATGTCGATATTCGTGCCGGGGAAAACAAGACCGACGCCTATCTCGCTATAAATCCCAACGCCAAAGTTCCGGCCCTTGTTGATGGTGATTTTGTCCTCTGGGAATCCCGTGCGATCAATAACTACCTAGCCGCTCTTCACCCTGAACATGGCCTCTATCCTGAAAATCCAAAACTGCGCGCGACAATAGATCAATGGTCATATTGGCAGAGCATACATCTTGGCCCGGCCATGCAGAAAGTGACGTTCGAGAAATTCATGAAACAAAAACTTGGTATGGGTGAACTTAATCAAAGTGTTGTCGACACGGAGATGAAAAATGTCGACCAGTTCCTGGGGGTTCTGGACGCACAATTGGTCGATCAAGATTGGGTTACCGAACAGCTAAGTGTGGCCGATTTTGCCCTCGCCAGTACATTCGTGGCCCGTAATCCAGGTGGAATTTCACTTGACGATGTACCAAATGTCGCAAATTGGATCGGACGAATTGAAGGGCGCAAGTCCTGGCAACGCGCTACCGCGCCGATCATCGCATTGATGAGCAGTTAAGTGTCCGCTGTGGGGTTTTCTGTCTAGTGATGTCGATCCGGTAAAGGCTGGCCTTACTTTAAATTAGTCTGCAACCCGCGGACCACATTTTCGATCAGGAAAGTCGACAAGTCCTTCGTCGAATGAACCGCCACCACATCCAGTTTGTCACTCGTAGACAGTGAGACGATGCCATGAAGCGAGGCCCAGAGGGCACGCGCCGCACGGGCCCGCTCGGGTTCTTGGGTCACATCAAACAACGGCGCAATCGCCGCTTCGACAAAAGCCAATAGTCCGGCAACTTTCTGATTGTACCATTCCGGCAGCACTTTGCCTGGTGGCAGGTGATGCTCAAACAGCAAATTCCATCGATGGCGGTTTTGCGAAGTAAACTCGATATATGCATCTGTGAGGTTGGTTAAAGCGGCGACCACATCTTGATCGCTGGCTGCGTTGGCTAAAACGTCGTGCAAGGCATCCAAGGTCTCGCCATTCAGATGCACAATGATATCATCAAAATTTTCGAAAACGTTATAAAGCGTTCCGACGGAATAACCGATGCGAGCGGCCACCTTGCGGGCCGAAACGCCACGGATACCAGCTTCGCCAACCATCTCCCCAGCCGCTGTCAAAATCATTTGCCGCAGCTCTTGCGGGCTATGATCGTAACGTCGTGCCATGCGCGTCCATCGCAACTAATTTGAACCAATCCATCTCAAAGGACTAGCACCGAATGGAGCGATCGCCAAGGTTACTCAACGCTTCCTTCTTGCACGACGACGCCCGGATCTCGCGCGCCCAGATAAGTTATCAACGACCGCACCGTGACGACTTCATATTCACCGCTGTTGGCGGCCTCATACGGGTGATCGTCAAAATAGACATTCGGTCTTGCTACGGTCGCGCCTAAGCGTCTCAAGCCGGATATCTTGATCACGCTGCCCCGATACCCATGCCGCAAAAAATAGTCTTGCGTCGCCTCCCGCCCCGATAATGTCTCGCCCTCAAGCTTGGCCTCGGCCATCGCCAGCACATCCAACATCCAATGGTTCGAGTTTTGGTATTTTAGCGGTCCAAGAGGATTGGATATCAAACTATAGCGCCCCGCCACTAGCTTCAACGCCGCCCGACTTTCGATAATGTCAAGTAGCGCTGCCTGTAACACCGGCGAGGGAATGGCGATCAGATAGTCGAAGGTCACCAAGTCATCGAGCATGAACTCGAGCAAACCATGGTTCATGAAATAGAATTCATCGCTGCCGCATTTATTAAGCATATGGGTAATCAGCCAACGTTCCTCCCCGCGAACACGTCGGACAAAGGCGGCATGGGTATATTTCAAACCTTGCTCCGAAATGTCGGAGCCGACACGGGCAATGATTGCCAATTGCTGTACGCCGGTTTGCAGTTGCCGTTCAATTTCGAACGCGGTATCGATCGCTCCGACAAGATAGTCGGGATGCAAGGGGATCTCCTTGCATCCCTGCCCGGCTGTGGCTGGGGCGGCGAGCCAGCAGAAAAAAAGTACTAGGAACGTCGCACCTTTTTTTCGCCGCCAAAGCAAGTTTAGCTCTCCACCCCATAAGGACTGGCGTGACTGATACGCGCACCATCAGTATCCGTAACGAAACCGATCACCTGACTGCCAGCCGAAAGGATAGTGCCGCCGGTGACAGCCGAAGCCTGGATGGCGGTACCGACCGCAACTAGCGAAGCGGTGATCACTGTACCGGTCAGATGTACCGAAGAATTCACGCCGGTGGAGAGATGCTGCAAAACGACGATAACCCCGTCTGCCACTGTTTCAATTGATGCGATGGCAAAATCACCGCCGGCCTTGATTAATTGGCCGCTACCTTGAACAAGTGTTGCAGATGCAGCAACAGAACCGGTACTAGCACGGGACAAACTGTCCGCTTGGGCCAGAGGTGCCATTAGCAAGCTGCTGGATAGAGCCGCGACAAATAGGAAACTCATTGTGTTGGTCGTCCTAGTCATATCAATTCTCCAGTTGCATAATATTAATTGAACAATGTTAAATAACATAATAAACAACGTTCAATTGTCAAGGCCTGAAGAAATCTTAGGTCGATGATTTGTTTTATAGACAAAGGAAATTCCCCGATCTCGTGCACCGCGATCGGGAAATTTAGTGGTCTTGTGACAGCAATTAATTACAGCCAGTAACCTTGAGCTTAACTTTGCGGCTATTGTTGTTTTCGTTGCTTTCCTTCACTTTGTTGTTGTGATCGAGATTGGCCTGAAGTTGATGCGTCCCGGAATTCAATTGCAGCTTCCCTGCCACCCAAACAGCCTGCTTCGAATTCAAGTTGATATCGTTTTTGGTATGCAGCTGTTGATTGCCTTTCTTGAGTTGCGCTTTGAAGGCCTTTTCGGTTTTCACGCCACCGCGATTGATGATGCTGTATTTGAAGTTGAACTCGCAGCGGCCATTATTCAGGACTTTGCTGGCGTCATTGGCGTTCAGGTTCATGGTCCCACCCCAGCGTTTGCTCTTGGTGCCGACATGGAAACGGTTTTTGCCAAGCTTGTTGCGCGTGAAGGCCACATCGGCTTGATTGTTACCTTCGCCACCGCTTGTGGGCGCAGTTACTTTGCTGCCACCAGTGCTTTTAGTACATTTGACGACAAGATGTTTTTCCGCCATCGATGGCTTGCTCAGTGGTGAGACAATCTTCAACTGGACGAAGTGGTTCGAGGTGCCGGGCTCCGTCTGCGTCAATTTATCCGGTTTCTGGCCGGACGGCGCTGTCGCTTTGAAACCGCCAACGCCACCGCTAGAAGTCGCGCCATCCTTAACTGTCATTGTCGGTTGCGGCGTTTGTTTTGTGCCGGCCTTGGTAAATTTCATGCTTTGAACCGGACCGGGACCGCTGACACTGGTGACCCAGCGATATTTTACCGTTCCCGATCGATTGACCGTTATTTTGCCACCGAACTTGATATTCACTGGGCAGCTGCCGGTATATTTTGTCGGATTGGTGTCGGCGACAAGCTTGGTCACTTGGAACTTCGCAGCCAGTTGCCCGCCCCCTCCAGCAGTTGGTGGTGGTGTCGGCGGCGGCGGCGGTTTTTTATAACCTTCACAACGATAGACTACTTTGGCGGTTTGATAACTGGTGCCCCTGTTCGACGTATTTGTCCCGCACTGCGCATGATAGAGGATGACCCAGTCTTCATCCTTGCCGAATACGGTCGCATTAGTAGGTACTTCGCCATTTTTGACGAGTTTGTTGCATTGCGCCTTGGCACGATTAGCAATTATTGATGAAATCGGGCCGCCAAAATCGACCGTGGCAGAGTTGGTTTTTCTCTTACCCGATGGACCTGTCGATTGATGCCAAATCCGATCTTTCATCTGAAACGGAAAGCTGATGCCATTGTAGAAAGAATCAAACTCCAATTGCGCTTTCTTAACATGCAACAGTCCACGACATTCAGCGTCGTATTTCGCCTGAAATTTGAGAGTGCCCGGTTTGACATTGTCATATGACTTGCCGTCGCTCGAGCTCACTGTGATTATCGGTGCAGAGGGTGTCACATCGCGAACTGTCACTTTTTTGATTGCTGTGTTCAAGTCACCAGGTGTGAGATCCCAAGTTACTTCCGCCATCACCGGCGCCGCAATAATTGCGCCCAGTAAGGTAAGGGTTCCAGCCGTTTTTGTTGTTATTGACACGCGCCCATCTCCTTCAATTTGACACTGTTCTTCCGATATTCCTCTGTTAGTCGGCGCCAAGCGGAAAATAGTTCATTATTTTTCGAAAATTGATGCCCTGGGCGATGGAAATGGCTACAACTACGATCCGCTCTCGAAATACATTTAAACAAGAAAGCTCGACCTCATGCATTATGACAGTGTTGAAAACAATCACGGGCTCGCCCACGACCCATTCAAAGCCCTGATCGCGCCGCGGCCGATTGGCTGGATTACCACCGTCGGCAGCGATGGGATCTGCAATTTGGCGCCCTATAGTTTTTTCAATGCCGTGAGTGACCGCCCGCATTATGTGATGTTCGCGTCTGCCAATGTGAAGGACAGCCTGCGCAATATTCGGGAGAACGGGGAATTTACCTGTTCGCTGTCGACCTGGGATACTCGGGCCGGCATGAACGCGTCATCCGCCCCAGTGCCGCCGGACGTCGATGAATATCAGATTTCCGGCCTCACCGCCGTCGCCTCGAAGTTTGTCAAACCGCCGCGCATCAAAGAAAGCCCGGCGGCCTTCGAATGCAAACACTGGCAAACACTCGAATTGCCGGACGTCGATGCGGCTGCCGGCACTGGTCATTATGTGGTTTTTGGCGAAGTCATCGGCATCTACATTAATGACGAATATATCAAAAACGGCCAGGTCGATACCGGCGCCATGCGGCCGCTGGCGCGGATGGGTTATATGGATTATGCGGTAGTCACGCCGGAGACCACCTTCACCCTTAATCGTCCGAAACTTAATGCCGACGGCAGCTTGGAAGATCAGTCAGAGGCCGCCTGGGACGGTGCCTATCGTTAGCATTTGGGAGAAAAATTTTTGAATACTTCATCTGCACAGGCGCCATTTCGCGCCGACCATGTCGGTAGCCTACTTCGACCCGATAGCGTTAAAGTTGCGCGTAATTCTCATTTTGAAGACGGCGCACTACGGGCAGAAGAATTAGCGGCCGTGGAAGATGCGGCAATCGAAGAAGCCGTCAGGATGCAGGAAAGCATTGGCCTGAAGGCAGTCACCGACGGCGAATACCGCCGCTCCTTCTGGCATTACGATTTCATGGGGGCGTTGACCGGGTTCGAGTTGGAGGAGCGGGAAGAAGGCGTGAAGTTCCATGGCGCCACCTTGCGACCAATTTTCCCAACGATCAAAGGGCGCCTCGACTTCCCGGATGATCATCCAATGCTGGATCATTTCCGTTATCTGAATTCGATTACCAAGGTCTTGCCGAAAATGTCCATACCTGGGCCCAGCTGTTGTCATTTTCGTACTGCCAAGGCGGACATCACGCCACCGGAATATGATGATCTTGAGCTGCTGTTCGCAGATCTGACCCGGACCTATCGGAAAGCGGTGCGCGCTTTTTATGCCGCCGGCTGTCGATATCTGCAAATGGACGATATCTTTTTCGCCTATTTGTGCGATCCGAAGATTCGCGAACAAAAACAGTCGGAAGGGTTCGATCCCGATTGGTTGATCCAGCAATATGCTAAGATTATGCATGACGCAATCAAGGACCGGCCCGACGATATGGTGATCGCCATGCATCTTTGCCGCGGTAATTTCCAATCGACTTGGGCCGCAGACGGCGCCTATGATCCGGCCGCGGACGCAATTTTCAACCAAACCGGCATCGATGTCTATTTTATGGAATATGACAGCGAACGCGCCGGCGGGCTTGAGCCTCTGCGCCTGCTGCCCAAAGGCAACAAACGGGTCCTTCCTGGCTTCATCACAACAAAAGTCGGTAACGTGGAAAAATTGGACGATCTGAAACGAAAGTTCGATGAAGCATCGAAATATGCCGACATCGGGCAATTGGGAATCGCCCCGCAATGCGGCTTCGCCTCGACCGAAGAAGGCAACAAAATCACCGCCGACGATCAGAAACGCAAACTTGAACTGGTGCTGCGGACCGCGGAAGCGATCTGGGGCGGCGTCGATAAATAATTCAAACTCAACTGAAATTCAAAAAGCAGAATAGGAAAATCAAATGAACTTGCAACTTCGCTCGACTGTAAAAAGCAGTGGTACCCTTGAACTCAATCTGGTCGAAGCAGAAATGCCTGAACCAAAAGATAATCAAGTATTGGTGCGTGTCGAAGCTTCGCCGATCAATCCCTCTGACTTGGGCCTGCTTTTTGGAGGTGCCGATATGACCACGGCAAAGATCGCCGGCAGCGCCGATCGCCCGGAAGTCACGGCAGACATTTCGGACGCTGTGATGCCGATGATGGCGGCACGTCTCGATCAATCCTTGCCTGTTGGCAATGAAGGCGCGGGCGAAGTGGTGGGCGCCGGTAGCGATGCCGAAGCCCAGGCGCTGATGGGTAAGACCGTGGCGATCTTGGGCGGCGCGATGTATGCACAATATCGCGTCGTCGATGCGGATCAGTGCCTGGTCATGCCTGCTGGCGTCAGTGCGGCGGAGGCAGCGTCCTGTTTTGTCAATCCACTGACTTCGCAAGGCATGGTGGAAACCATGCGTATGGAAGGGCACAAGGCGTTGGTTCATACGGCGGCCGCCTCTAATTTGGGACAAATGCTGGTTAAGATCTGTCTGCAGGACGGCGTCGATCTGGTCAATATTGTTCGCCGGCCCGAGCAAGTTGAAATCCTGAAAAATTTAGGCGCCAAATATATCTGCAATTCCAGCGAACCGAACTTTATAGCTGACCTCACCGATGCGCTTGCAGAAACAGGCGCGACGATAGCTTTCGATGCCACTGGTGGCGGGCAATTGGCCGGGCAAATCCTGACCGCGATGGAACAGGCGGCCGGTCGCAATGCGACGAATTACAACCGCTACGGTTCCGCCGTTCACAAACAGGTCTATATCTATGGCGGCCTGGACCGCAGCCCCACCACCTTCACCCGCGCCTTCGGCATGGCCTGGGGCATGGGCGGCTGGTTGTTGCCATTGTTCCTACAGAAAGCCGGCAAAGAAGTTGAACTGCGTCTGAAGGCCCGCGTCGCAGCGGAAATCACAACGACGTTTGCCAGTGCCTATACGCGAAAAGTCACGCTGGCCAACGCCCTTTCCGCCGACGCCATTTCGACTTACGGCAAGCAAGCTACGGCAGAAAAATACTTGGTTACCCCGAACGCCGGTTAAGGAAGATAGGGTTGGCGACGACCGGTTGATTTTCTCGCGGTCGTCGCCCGAGCCCATCGACTAAGCGTCGTCAGCAGAAATTAAGTTGAGTTAAAATTGATCCCACGCATCGACAAGCGGGAAAGTTCGATTTCAAATAGACAATAACTTTTGGGGATCGCACACGTATCGATTTCTTCGGAAACGTTAATTCCTGAAGTAAAAATTCTGATGTCCAGCGTCAATTATTCTACTGGTGTCCAGGTTGCTTCCATCTCAGTTTCAAATATCCGATGCCGGGGAACATCTTCCAGCCGGACCACCTCAGATTTCGACAAATAACAGAAACCGGCTTCCGTACCACGTACCCATTTCGTTGCACAGCCTCTTATATGGCCCTGTTTTTCGTCGATGGGAAAGTAGAGGGCAACCATATCCGGGCACTCAAATGGAATATCAAAACGTACCCGCGCGCCGCCATCTGACATATCGCGGACCTGGCAGTTCATGACGCTTTGATTTTCGTTGAACCAAACCTTACCGGTTTTTAGAGTTCTACCACGACGGTAATTGCGGTTCTCTTCACCATCCATAACATTCGTCCTATGTACCTATGCTACAAACTATTTACATCGAACGCCACTCAACCTGAGCAAATCATAACCAAATTTAGGGCAGATTGTCACAAAACAAATTCGATTATCCTCCTGATATTAGATAATATTCTTCATTGTACTATTTTTCATAGTACGATACAAAGCAACGAATCAGCATTTAGGTTGGTGAAGCATCATTTATACAGTTTTTTGTAAATTCAGCAGTATCACTCTTTTTACATTGTTTTACGCAGACATTCGGCTTGCAAAATCCCAATTTTGACCCGTTGGATAAGTTCGGTGTCGTTCTAAAAAGGCGCGGGTGCCTGTTTTTCCGTCGAACAAACTCAAGTGCAGTCCGGGCGGTGATTTCCAAAAGCTGGCATGCCGCGGCTTCAACGATATGAAACGCTACGTGCAGATGCGCTAGGAAGTCCGATCGTAGCTCATATTTCCTTGCTGCGCCGAACGAGTGCGCCAAGCATTTTTTTGTACAGAGGTTCACTATCTTTGGCGGGCATAAATCATCCCGGTTAGCCTGTTTTCTTCACCATAAATTAACCATCAATCTACATTATATGCTGTGTTTTTGGACGTTTATGTGTTGCGCTGTTCTTGTTGACTGAATGATAGAGAGCGATGAAAACAATTTACTTTAGAGAAAAATTGATCGCGATTTAAATGACCATCCCCTCAAAATATGCAAACCCAGCCAATTCGAAACTCACCGCGGATCCAAATTCGAAGGCGACATCAGATCAGTCCAGACTGAATATATTACTTTCTTTTGCGACCGAACTGATCACCGTTCCCGACGAAACTGAACTTGCCTGGTATGTCGTGCGCGAAGTAGTCGGAAAACTTGGCTTTGTCGACTGCGTTATTTATTTGCTTGATCCGGAACATAACTCACTTAAACAAGTTGCGGCACTAGGATCCAAGAACCCGCGCGACAACGAAATAACCCATCCCTTAAAAATTCCAGTCGGCAAAGGCATTACGGGACACGTGGCCGAGAAGCAGCAGGCAATAATCATAGGCGATCTCAGCCTATACAATAATTACATTCCAGACATCGAAGCGGCTCAATCGGAAATTTGTGTACCGTTGATCTTCGAGAACAGTTTGTTCGGCGTGATCGACTGCGAAGACGGTCGCCTTGACCATTTTGATCGTAGCCATTTGCAGATTCTCGAATCTGTTGCAGCTTTGACCAGCGCCAAATTGGCGCTAATAAAAAATAGTCGGGAGCTTCAAAACATAGAGCAGCACAACAAGTTGATATTTGAAACCGCTCTCGACGGCATAATAACAATTGATGCGGAGGGTATTGTTGTTGAATGCAACAAGGCGGCTGAAGAAATGTTCCGCTTGGATAGTGGCGAAATTGTTGGGAATTCTATGGCTGACAAGATTATTCCGCCCAGTTATCAGGCAAAACACCACTCCGGAATGCAACGCTATTTGGAAACCGGAAATCACAATATTCTGGATCAAAGGATCGAGATCACCGGTATGCGCAATGATGGTGAAGAGTTCCCAATAGAACTGACTGTGACGCCTCACATTGTTGATGGGCGACAGCTTTTCACCGGGTTCTTACGCGATGTCAAAAAACAGAAAGACGCAGAACGAGAACGCCGTGTGGCTTTAACCGGCGCCGTTCAGGCAAATCGTGCTAAATCGCAGTTTTTGGCTATGATGAGCCACGAACTCCGGACCCCACTAAATGCAATCAGCGGATTTTCTGAGATGCTAGAGAGCGAAATATTTGGACCGCTCGGGTCACCAAAATATCGTGAATATGTGTCTTATATTCATGAAAGCAGCGCCCATCTTCTGACCTTGGTAAACGACATCCTTGATCTCTCAGCGATCGAGGCGGGCAAAGTTTCGCTGGTCAAAGAAGAACTGTCCGTAAACGAAGTAATAACAAACTGTCGTCAGTTTATCTCTGCCAACTTAGTCGAAAAACGCATCATACTATACCAAGAAGTGGCGGAGGATCTTCCGCTTGTTTATGCCGATCGGCGAGCTCTTGTGCAAATTTTGCTCAATGTCCTTTCTAACGCAACAAAATATACCCCGGAAGAAGGGAAAATTACACTTAGGGTGACGGTTTCACCAAGCCATCATGTTTTTGAAATAATAGATACTGGTCAAGGTGTCCCAGAAGAAAATATTGCCAGCTTAACCGACCCTTTCATCCGAGTGGAGACAAATTCACACAAAACCCATGAAGGCTCCGGTCTGGGATTGGCGATCGTCAGATCACTAATCGACCTCCACAATGGTTCGATAAACATCGCAAGCAAGTTCGGAGAAGGCATGACTGTCATAATCACGTTACCGCGTAAAACACTCGATCAATAACTAAAATCGATCTGCAACTCTTCAAATGCGCCGTGATGTGCCCGGATTTTCAAGTCGAGGCTGACCGTGGTCGAGCTCGTTAAGGCGGCAGCGATAAATCTTCCGACCTTCAGCGCAAACTGATGACCGACTGGATGAGGATTTCTCGGATCAATTTTTTTTTCATGGCTTGGGCGAAGTTCTCGAAGCTGGCGGCGGCGATGACAAAGGCGCCTGAGCCACCGATTACCTTGACGCCGTAATAAGTCAGTAGGTCCGGTTCTTCGGTTAAGATTGCCAATCCGTTGATGACGAGACCCGTCGACAAGGCAAACCGACGTGCTGCAGCCAGTCGCGAGGGATTGAACATGTCTACGCTTTCCTGACCGTCGCCCGAGATGTCGATCACCCGACGCTTGCCGCGGATGCCGTTGGCCTCTAGCAAAATGGCGGCGTGGTGAATAGCCTCGGCAATGCCGGTACTTGAGGGTACGGTCAACCGTTGACGGCGCTCAAATGCTCGGGCGAAACGTCGCGCGCTATCGTCATCGCTGACGATATACCAGCCAATCACATCCTTAGCTGCATCGCCGCGAGACCACACCATAACGGTGACAGCGATCCGTCCCAGTCGACCGGCCTGAATCGCCTCCACTACCTCGGCGTCGCGAAAAGCACTGGCGATGCCATATTGTTGCAGACGGTATTCGATGTAATTGACGCTGGCGGAGCCATCGACCGCGAGTACCAATTCCACATCGACGTCGAATTCTTCCGACTGCGCCATTGGACCGACAAACGACAACATGCATAGTCCGGCGATCAATATTGCCCGCAGCATTCTGCTATATTTCCACTGTTGTGGTTTCATTTGTGCCCTTCAAGCGCGACAATCCGACTGCGACTGCTGCCGATTTACATCATGGGCCATCTGCCATAATCTAAGTTTAGCGTCTCAGCAAAAGCAAATCTACGAACAATGAGTACCCGGCTCGCATGACCGCTTCATCTCAAAATCATCCGTTATCGCTGCTACTGCAAAATACCCACACTAAGTATCCCTTTGCTGGGGATCGATTGGCCTCTCGACCGCGGCCGGAAAGTCGTTATAATCCGGCCCTTTGCGGTGAGCTTAAAGAGCAGGAGAAAGCGTGGCAAGAGCTGGCAGAGGCATCGTTGCGGCGGGTCATCCCGCAACTGCCGAGGCGGCAGCGGATGTGCTGCGCGCCGGCGGTAATGCCTATGATGCTGCGGTTGCCGGGTTATGGGCCGCCTGCGTGGCCGAGCCAATTTTGGCGAGCCTGGGCGGTGGCGGATTTCTGCTTGCACAGACCGCCCGGGGCGACGCCACACTCTATGATTTTTTCGCTCAAACACCAGGCCGGGTGAGACCTGCAGACGAACTTGATTTTCGGCCGGTGATGGTCGATTTCGGCGCCGTGCAACAGGAATTTCACACCGGTCTCGGCGCCATCGCCACGCCCGGCATGGTCGCCGGCCTATTCAACGTGAACGTGGCTTTGGGGAAGTTACCGATGCGTCGTTTGCTGGAACCGGCAATTGCCTTGGCCCGCGACGGTGTACTGGTCAACGAAACACAAGCTTACGTAGCACAGGCGGTGTCTCCCATCGCGCTCTATACACCTTCGGCAAAAGCGGTTTTCGAGAGTGCTGTGAAACCTGGTGAAACGGTGCAAGTCGGCGAAGTGATGCGGCTCTTGGAATTAGGCAATTGTCTGGAAATCCTAGGCTACGAGGGGCCCCGATTATTCTATGACGGCGAGATTGCGGCGGCGATAGAGAACCAGGCGGCTGGCCACGGTGGCAGCTTGCGCCGGACTGATCTCGAGGCCTATCGGGTGATTGAACGCCGCCCCCTCACCCATCGTTTCGGCAGCCATGAGATATTGGGTAATCCGGCACCATCTTCGGGTGGACCACTAATCGCCTTTGCACTGGCGTTGCTAGAAGATGCGATTATTGGCGCTGAGTGGAGCAACGCCCGTTGGTTCGATCACCTAGCCCAGGCGATGGCACGGACCAATGAAGCCCGGCGCGCCACCGGCCTTGACCATGACGTCGATGACCAAAGGGTCAGCGCGCTTTTGCGGGCGGATCACATCGCCGCCCATCGTAAGGCCATCGAAGGTCGCGCCCTCAAAATCGGTGGCACGACACATATCAGCGTTATTGATGCCGCCGGCAATGCAGCAGCAGCGACAGTATCGAACGGTGAGGGTTGTGGCCATATGGTGCCAGGCGCCGGTTTCATGGCGAATAACATGCTGGGAGAAGAAGACATCAATCCTCGTGGTTTCTTCAACTGGCAACCGGATCAGCGGATATCTTCAATGATGGCGCCAACACTGGTCAATCGCGGCAATGACTGGCGTCTGGCACTAGGCAGTGGTGGTTCGAACCGCATCCGCACGGCGATTTTGCAAGTGCTGTGCAATGTGCTGGGATTCTCCATGCCTTTGAACGAGGCGGTAGAGGCACCCCGACTACATTATGAGCGCGGTCGCTTAAATGTAGAAGATGGTTTTCCCGATTCGGTAGTCGCGCCGCTTCAGGCCGGCTATGATGATTGCAAAATTTGGCCGGAGCGCAATTTCTTCTTTGGTGGCGTTCACGGGGCGCAGATTTCTGGTACTGGGAGTGCGAGTGGAGATCTGGTAGGCGCTGGCGACCCCCGTCGTGGTGGCGTCGTGGTTGTTGCATAGGACAAAACAGGGAGCAGAAATTATGGGCCGACTGGTCGAAGGCAAATGGTTGGCGAAAGGGCCGGACCCGCGAAAATCCACCGGCAAGTTTAAACGTGCCGATGCGCAATTGCGCAATTGGGTGACAGTAGATGGCAGTTCAGGTTTTCCAGCTGAGACAGGCCGCTATCATCTATACGTCTCTCACGCCTGCCCGTGGGCCCACCGGACGATGATCTATCGTCACTTGAAAGGTCTGAATGATGCGATTAGTTATACTTATGTCGAGCCGTTGATGCTCGAAAATGGCTGGCGCATTCCTGCTGGCGAAGGGCCGCTCAGCGATGCGGAATTCATGTATCACGTCTATTTAACGAATGATTCGACCTACAGCGGTCAGTGCAGCGTGCCGGTGTTGTGGGACAAAGTGCAAAATAAAATTGTCTCCAATGAATCATCCGAAATTATCCGTATGTTCAATAACGCATTCAAAGATATTGGCAATGATACGGTTGACTATTATCCGGAAACGCTTCGAACGGAGATTGATGAAGTTAATATCCTCACCTATGAGAATATTAACAATGGCGTCTATCGCAGCGGTTTCGCCCGCACCCAAGAAGCTTACGACAACGCCGTCACCCAAGTTTTTAATGCATTAGATGAAGTAGAGAAACGCCTTTCTAAACAACGATATTTGGTCGGCGGGCAGATCACCGAAGCGGACTGGCGCCTGTTTCCAACCATCTTGCGTTTTGATCCGGTTTACCACGGACATTTCAAATGCAATATCAGGCGCATTGTCGAATATCCAAATATCTGGAACTACTTACTGGATTTATTTCAACAACCAGGTATCGCGGATACGGTTTTCATGGACAATATCAAGCTGCATTATTATGGCAGCCATGAAACCGTCAACCCGACACGCATCGTGCCCAGAGGTCCGGAAATTGATTTCACGGAGACTCACAATCGCGGCCGCTTTGCAAGTTAAAAACGCAGCATACCCCACATATCGTAAATAAATTCTAAATCCGACTATATCTTGTTGACGACGATTAATTGCTGTGGCTAGATATTGTTGGATCTGGGCCGAGCATGCCAACATTTAGTTGTCGTGTGGTCACAACCAAACAACGAATTGTGTCTGTTTCGCACGCGAGTTCTGTGCAACGCAGAAGAGTCTTAAAATACCAGACGGCGGGGAATTGTTATGCGTATCGAGCGTTTTTTCACAAAAGAAGACCAATCACCATATTCGGCTATCGATTTTGTCACCGCCAGTAGTGAAATTCGAAATCCGGATGGCTCAGTGGTCTTTAAGCTCGACGACATCGAAGTTCCCAGTTCATGGTCGCAGGTCGCTTGCGACATAATTGCCCAGAAATATTTTCGCAAAGCCGGTGTGCCGACAAAGTTAAAAGCTGTCGAGGAACCCGGTGTACCATCATGGCTGTGGCGCAACGAAGCTTCTGATGACACTAAATTCGAAGGTGAAGTCGACGCTAAACAAATATTCGATCGGTTGGCCGGCACCTGGACTTATTGGGGCTGGAAAGGTGGATATTTTGACGCCGAAACGGACGCACGCTCATTTTTCGACGAATTGCGGTTCATGCTGGCAAAACAAATGTCGGCGCCAAATTCACCGCAGTGGTTCAATACCGGCCTTCATTGGGCCTATGGCATCGACGGTCCCGCTCAAGGCCATCATTATGTGGATTTTGAAAGCGGCGAACTAACAAAGTCCAACAGCGCTTACGAGCATCCGCAGCCGCATGCGTGTTTCATTCAGTCTGTCGCCGACGACCTCGTCAACGAAGGTGGTATAATGGACCTTTGGGTCCGTGAGGCCCGGTTATTCAAATATGGTTCCGGCACCGGTAGCAACTTCTCAAATCTGCGTGGCGGTGGCGAATCTCTCTCCGGTGGCGGAAAATCATCCGGCTTGATGAGCTTCTTGAAGATCGGTGATCGCGCTGCTGGTGCGATCAAATCTGGCGGCACCACTCGACGAGCCGCAAAAATGGTCATCGTCGACGTCGACCATCCGGATATCGAGGAATATGTAAACTGGAAAGTGATAGAGGAGCAAAAAGTTGCCGCCCTCGTCACTGGGTCACGCTTGGCCAACAAGCACCTAAATGAAGTCCTAGCCGCATGCAGTGAAGGTGAAGGCGAAGGCGACGAACGTTATGAAATTGCCGACAATCCGGCGCTCAAAAAAGCGGTTGTCGACGCTCGGCGCGCTCTGATCCCTCAGAACTACATCAAGCGGACAATCGATTTTGCGCGGCAAGGCTATACCTCGATCGAATTCCCGGTTTACAACACTGACTGGGATTCGGAAGCCTATTTGACGGTTTCGGGACAAAATTCCAATAATACAGTGCGTGTGAACGACGATTTCCTGGCGGCTGTAGAAGACGGCAAAGAATGGAACCTTTATCACCGCACAACTGGTGAACTCGCGGACACTGTTGAGGCCCAGGATTTGTGGGAAAACATCGCCCACGCAGCTTGGGCCAGCGCAGATCCTGGCCTGCAATATGATACCACAATCAATGATTGGCATACTTGCCCGGAAGGCGGCCGTATTCGCGCTTCTAACCCCTGTTCCGAATATATGTTTCTGGACGATACGGCCTGCAATTTGGCGTCACTGAATTTGCTTGCCTTCCTTGACGAGGCTGGCAATTTTGATCTGGCTGGTTATCGCCATGCGGTTCGCATCTGGACGATTGTGCTGGAAATATCGGTTTTGATGGCGCAGTTCCCGTCTAAGGAAATCGCCCAATTGTCTTACGAATACCGCACCCTCGGCCTTGGTTATGCAAATATTGGCGGCTTGTTAATGGCGTTAGGTCATTCTTATGACAGCAAAGAAGGCCGCTCAATTTGTGGTGCATTGACGGCAATCATGACTGGTGATTGTTACGCTGCCTCAGCTGAAATGGCGAAAGAATTGGGCGCCTTCCCACGCTACGCCGAGAATAGTAAACATATGTTGCGGGTGATGCGGAACCATCGCCGGGCCGCCCGCGGAGACGGGGCCGGCTATGAAGCCCTGCAAACACCACCAGTTCCACTCGACATAGTCAATTGCACGCTCCCGAACTTAACTGGCGCCGCGAAGGATGCTTGGGACCACGCGCTGGCGTTGGGTGAAAAGTACGGTTATCGGAACGCCCAAACTACTGTGATCGCACCCACCGGAACTATCGGTTTGGTCATGGACTGCGATACGACAGGTATCGAGCCGGACTTTGCATTGGTGAAATTCAAAAAACTGGCCGGCGGCGGTTATTTCAAGATTATTAACCGCCTGGTACCGCGCGCCTTGCGCCGGTTGGGTTATGAGGAAAACGCCATAGGCGAAATTATCAACTACGCCGTTGGTCATGCGACCTTGCAAGACGCACCCGCGATCAATCATGAAAGTCTGAAGAAACGTGGTTTCGGCCAGGATCAGTTGGACGCATTGGAGGGCTCCCTCGATGCGGCATTTGATATTAAATTCGCTTTCAACAAATGGACTTTGGGCGAAGAATTCTGCTCAAGCGTGCTCGGTTTCAGTGCGCAAGAGTTGAATGACCTTTCATTCAATATGCTCTCCGCACTTGGATTCACCAAACAAGAAATCGATAATGCCAACGTCTATGTTTGCGGCGCGATGACCCTGGAAGGGGCGCCGAATTTGAAAGACGAGCATCTAAGCGTTTTTGATTGCGCCAACCCTTGTGGCCGCATCGGCAAGCGCTATCTGTCGGTGGAAAGCCACATCCATATGATGGCAGCGGCGCAACCATTTATTTCCGGCGCGATTTCCAAGACCATCAACATGCCAACTACGGCAACGGTGGACGATTGCAAAGACGCTTATTTGATGTCCTGGAAACTCGGGCTCAAAGCCAATGCGCTTTATCGCGATGGCTCAAAACTATCGCAACCTTTGTCCGCGTCGCTTGTCGAGGAGGACGATTTGGTCGAAGATGAGATTGTTGCTGCGCCCGTTCAGGCCACCGCCGCTGCTGAACGGATTATTGAACGTGCGGTGCAAAAACGTGCGAAGCTGCCGCTCCGTCGCAAAGGATATACCCAGAAAGCTATTGTTGGCGGTCACAAGGTGTATCTGCGAACTGGCGAATATGATGACGGCAATCTGGGTGAAATATTTATCGATATGCATAAAGAAGGGGCAGCATTTCGCAGCCTGATGAACAACTTCGCGATCGCCATTTCACTTGGCCTGCAATATGGCGTACCGATTGAGGAGTTCGTCGAAGCTTATACTTTTACCCGATTCGAACCCAGCGGGATCGTTGAAGGCAATGACGCCATTCGTATGTCCACATCGGTCTTGGATTATATTTTCCGGGAGTTGGCGATCTCATACCTTGACCGATATGACCTAGCACATGTCGATTTGGAAGATTTACGCCCGGATGCATTAGGTGCAGGCGACGCGGAAGCGAACCTCGCAAACACGGTTGCAAACAATGCTATCAGTGCGGCGGAAAACGTCACGTCAAAGGGCTTTATTCGCGGTGCGCAGCTTTATGTTGTACGCGGCGGACACGACCAAAGCTTTCGCGACGCCGCGGAGCCTGCGGCACTGGTCGGCGACGTCGGGGAGCAACCTGTAATGCGTGCCGCAACCGGCGGAAGTGTCATAGTAAGTTCGGGTGCGAGCCGAAAAGAGGATCAGAAAATAGACCGCATCCGCGAAGCTAAGATGAAAGGTTACGAAGGCGACGCCTGCGGCGAATGCGGAAACTTTACTTTGGTTCGAAATGGTACATGCATGAAATGCAATACCTGCGGTTCCACCAGTGGATGTAGTTGAGGCTAAATAGTTAGAATGAGAAAATTCGAAAAAATTATCCTGTTAACAACTAAAAACACAATATTATGCTCGAAAACGCTATGGAAATGTATCAACAGTTAATTTTCAATATCGCCAAAACTGACGTTATTTGGCAACGCTTCTTGTGTTTTTGGGTCTACTGATCACGCATTACTTTGACAAAACTATGAAAACCGAGAGATAATTCATCTCGTTATGGGGCTCGAGTGTATTTGATTTGCAGGCAACTGAGTAAAGCGGCAAGAGCTAGTGTTACAAGTTCATTTAGCAAAAGACAGTGACGAGAGGCGGCTCCTTTACGAGTTCCGCTACAAAGTTCATGTTGAAGAGCTTGGACTTGAACCACAGGGCACATTCCACAAATTGCGGGCCGTTCGCGACGACTTCGATGTCAATGCCCAGTTATTTTATCTATCCGATAACGGCGAAATAGCCGGATCCATTCGCGTTCTGATTTGTGATGCGCCGTTATTGCCGCGGATATTGGTTGATGCTTACGAGCTACGTAGTTTTTCCGACTATGATCCGGCCAAAATGTCCTTGTCGGATCAGTTCATAATCGCGATGGCTCATCGGCAAGGCGCCGCTGCGTCAATCCTGCAAGGGTCGAAATACAAACAGCTGCGAAACCAAGGTATCAAATTTGATTTTTGCAGTGTAACGCCTGCCCTCGTTTCGGCATTTGAAAATTTGGGCTACCGACGGTATTCGAAAAACTATGTCGATCCGAATGAAGGATTACGCACACCGATGGTATTGGTGATGGAGGATATCGAACATCTGCAGAAGGTAAACTCCCCATTCGCAATGGTTGCGTCGGAGTTTGAAAACGATAAAGCAGATTCCAGCTGGCTGCTTGCGAAGCACCCCACGGCCGCACAGACAAATAGCATCGAAGCACGCGACGAAAATGCATTGTGGCAACAGCTGACTGAAGATTTGCATCAAACGCCGTTGGTGGGCATTCCGCTTTTCAAGGGGATGGAAGTCACCGAAGCGCAACGGCTGATAAAAAACGGCGTGATGACAAACCTGAATGCCGGAGAAAAACTGGTCCGGCAAGGTGACGTCGGCAACGAAATGTTTATCATTCTGACCGGATCTGTTGAAGTGCGCAAAGACGATAAATTGATAACGAAACTCGAACCTGGTGACGTGATTGGAGAAATTGGTTTTCTATCCGCTAACCCCCGCACCGCTGATGTCGTTGTTATGCAGGACGGAGAATTTCTTGTCTTGACCCAAGACATGTTTCAGAAAGCAATGAAAACCATGCCCGAACTTGCTGCGAAGGCATTGTTCAATCTGTCTTTGATTCTCTGTGAGCGACTTCAGAATAGTACGCAAAGCTGGGTCGATGGAGTAACCGATTTGGACGAAGTCGCGGCGAAATAAAGTCGCCGTTCGGACTAAACGTCGTTACCTATTCTTCCTTTTTTTCCGGCGGCATGACGGTTCGAATGTGTAACTCACGCAACTGCTCCGCATCGGCGCCGGCCGGTGCCCCCATCATTAAGTCTTGTGCTTGCTGGTTCATCGGAAACAACGTGACTTCGCGAATATTGGGTTCACTTGCCAGAAACATGACAATGCGATCTATGCCTGGGGCCAGACCACCATGGGGCGGGGCGCCATAGCGAAACGCATTTAGCATGCCAGAGAACCGTTCCTCGACTTCCTCTGCCGCATAGCCGGCAATTTCAAAAGCTTTAAACATTATTTCCGGGCGATGATTTCGGATCGCGCCGGAACATAATTCAACGCCGTTGCAGACGATGTCATATTGATAACCCAAAACGTCGAGGGGATCTTCATTCTCGAGCGCTTCCAAGCCGCCTTGTGGCATGGAAAACGGGTTGTGCGAAAAGTCGATTTTCTGCGTCTTCTCGTCAAACTCATACATCGGGTAATCGACCACCCAGCAAAATCGAAAGCAATCTTTTTCGACTAGCTCCAAGTCTGCACCGACTTTTGCGCGGGCTTTACCGGCAAGGTCGGCAGCCGCCATTTCTTTGTCGCAAGCAAAAAATAGACCGTCACCATCGCCGACACCGGCCAGTGCTTTCAGTTTTTTCATCCGCCCATCGTCCAGTCGGTTGGCGATCGGGCCTTTGCCGGCGCCGTCGGCAAAACTGATCCAGCCCATACCCGGCGCCCCTTCCTCGCGGGCCCAGTCATTCATCTTGTCGAAGAAGCTTCGTGCTTTCGTCGCGGCCCCTGGCGCCGGGATCGCGCGGACGACAGAACCATTAGCAACAGCTTTGGCGAATAATTGGAAGTCCGAGCCTTCGAACACTTCGGATACGTCCGCGATCTCGAACGGGATACGCAGATCAGGCTTGTCGCTCCCGTATTTCAGCATAGATTCTTTGAACGGTATGCGTGGGAACGGATAAGGCGTAACGTCGCGGCCATCGGCGAATTCTTCAAAAACGCCATGCAATACCGGCTCGATAGCGTTGAAGACGTCATCCTGCTCAACAAACGACATCTCAACATCGAGTTGGTAAAACTCACCTGGACTGCGATCAGCGCGGGCATCTTCATCACGAAAACAAGGGGCGATTTGAAAATAGCGATCAAATCCCGCCACCATGATCAGCTGTTTAAATTGCTGCGGTGCTTGCGGCAGGGCGTAGAATTCTCCCGGATGCATCCGACTTGGCACTAGGAAATCACGCGCGCCCTCCGGCGACGATGCAGTCAGGATCGGCGTTTGAAATTCGAAGAATCCTTGTTCTTCCATGCGTCGGCGAATAGAGGAGATTACTTTGCCGCGCAAGCGGATATTGCGTTGCATGACATCGCGGCGAAGATCAAGGAAGCGATAGCGAAGACGCGTTTCTTCCGGATAGACCTGATCGCCGAAAACTTGCAATGGTAATTCTTCAGCTTCAGATAGAACTTCGCAAGCGAGGACACGGATTTCGACCTGACCTGTAGGCAGTTTGTCGTTGACCGTATCTTCGCTGCGCGCTTCAACACGACCGTCGACGCGGATGACAGTCTCAGGACGCAGATTTTCGATCGTCGCAAAATCGGGGCAATCCGGCTCTGCCACGATCTGTGTCAAACCGTAGTGATCGCGAAGATCAATAAAATAAAGCCCTCCGTGATCCCGGCGCCGGTGAACCCAACCGGAAATACGGACTGTTTCGCCGACGTTTGTCGACCTGAGTTCACCACATTTGTGCGAACGATATTTATGCATGCCTGCCACTACCTCAATACTGCAATCGATTCGCCTGGAGGGGCAAATTCAAACGTCATCGTCCCTTCCCAAACGCGGCGCCAAACCACACCTAAGGGCCTGATTTGTCAAGGGCGAACAGGTGCTTGGCAAAAATAAAATAGAGCGCGGCGGATAGACCGCGACGAGAAGGTCGGATTGGTGTATAGCTTTCCGCAATGTCTGTAAAGTTACCTAAGTCTGAGTTAAATCTCGATCTCATCGACACCACGGCTGAGCTAGCCGCGTTATGCCAATCATTTCGGCAGCGCGACTATGTCGCAGTCGATACAGAGTTCATTCGTGATAAAACTTTTTGGCCACGCCTCTGCCTCATTCAGTTAGGTGCCGGTGGCCAATCTCGTGCCGTTGACGCGATGGCCGAAGGTTTAGACTTATCCCCGCTCTATGAGCTCATGGATGACCCGAACGTCATCAAAGTTTTCCACGCCGCCCGTCAAGATGTGGAGATCTTTTTTCATATGAGCGGCAAAATCCCGCACCCCATCTTCGACACCCAGGTCGCCGCCATGGTCTGTGGATTTGGTGACAGTGTCGGCTACGACAAATTGGCCGGACGTTTGGCAAATGCCCGCATAGACAAGGCCTCACAATATACTGATTGGGCGCGTCGTCCGCTAACCGATAATCAAATTGGTTATGCCTTGGCCGATGTACTTTATTTACAGCCAATTTACGAACAGCTGCGCGATCAGCTGGCAGAGACAAACCGTTCTTCCTGGTTAGAAGAAGAAATGACAATACTGACGACGCCGGCGACTTATCAATTGCATCCCGAAGACGCCTGGAAGCGACTAAAAATTCGTAGCCGGAACAAGGAATATCTTGGCATTATTGCGGAAGTATCGGCTTGGCGCGAGGATCGGGCACAGACAAAAGATATGCCACGCAATCATGTTCTCCGCGATGAAGCTATCCAGGAACTGGCGGCAGAAAGACCAAAAACGATTGATGATCTGCTGCGCCTTCGTGCGGTACCTAAGGGTTTGGCAAAAAATAGCGTCGGGAAGTCGCTAATAGAAGCGGTACAACGCGGTCGGCAATTAAGCAAAGATCAACTACCCAATTTGCGTCCACCAGAGGCTCAACCAAAAGGAATGGGTCCTACGGTTGAACTCCTAAAAGTACTCTTGAAGTTCCGTTGTGAAGAGCATGATGTCTCGCAGCGCCTGATCGCCAATGTTGCGGATCTTGAAAAACTGGCCGGTAATGGTGGCGATGGTATGGCAATGCTGCAGGGTTGGCGCCGGGAGATCTTCGGCAATGACGCACTAGCGTTGATGGATGGTAAACTCAGCCTCACACTTGATAGAAAAGCGATCAAGATCATTAATCGAGAAAGTGATTAGGATTGGAAATCCACTTCGCCTTCCATACCCATCGCGTTTGTCAGATGACCAAATCGAGTTGCAACAATTTTGCCGTATAGCGCGCGCTCGCTCTCTTCGATCGAAAGAATGACTTTGTCGTTCGCACGCTTAATAGAACAATGATTGAGTAACGCGGGCAACCCTCCGGTCAAGGTTAAAGCCAACCGCAGACCGAGACCGACCTGGCGGGCTGTGGTTGCGACATCAACGCCGACAAACTCGCGAATTTTCTTGGTCATCCCGGTCATGCTTTTGTGGGTGTAGCGCGACCGAAGGGCCAACGCGAGGAATCCGCGTTCATAATGGTCCAGGCCGACAAGCGGCGACCGCAATGTTTCCATCAAGGCGTAATCAGGGCGAAATTCTGGATGCACGCGCCAGCCAAAATCGCACAAAATGCTCGAAGCCAAGCGCAACCTAGCGGAGGTTTCATCTTCCCCTTCGTAAAGTGGAGTTAACCAATCGAAAAGCAAATCACCCTGGGGATCAAATCTGGCGCTGCGATCGCTGGCAATGCGACAGGCCTCTATCAAGGGGTCACTACGGCGGATCGCCTTGGGTAATTCCGAAAATAAAACTCCTTCCCGCAGACCATAAGATGAAAAATGGATTCTATCCGGCTTCACTAGTTTTATGTATCGCGACATCACTAGGGCTGCCAGCGGCAGAGTTTCCGCACGCTCAGCTGTGACGCCATGAATAGATTTTAAGCTTTTCTGACTTTGCCGAGCCAGTACCCGGCAGAGGTCGTGCATTTCTTGCGCGTCGGCCTCATAACCATGCAAGATATGCAGGGGATAATCGGTTTGCGCCATATGTACACGCGCCAGCGCCCGCCAAGATCCGCCGACAACATGAAAATCGGAATATTTTTTATTTTTACGGGTTACGAACTCAACATCGCGAAGCTGACCATCGATATACGCATTCAATTTATCCGGTGGAATATGGGCTAGACGAAGCGCGCCAAGCGGTAGACTGGCTCCTTTTCGGTGTATGCCTTTGCCGACAGGCACCAACTCCAGGCTACCGCCGCCCATATCGCCAACAATTCCTTCTGCCCGCGGGTTGGCGCTAAGAACCCCTAGGGCCGAAAGCTTGCCTTCTCTTCCGCCGGATAGGATGCGGACCTCGACATCAGCTATCTCCTGCAGCTGATCGACAAATTCAGCACCGTTTTTGGCTTCGCGAACCGCGGCTGTCGCGATTACAGATAAACGTGAGACCGACATCCGTTTTGTTAGTCGCAAATAGCGCATGATAACGTCGATCGCTTTGGTCATATTTTTTTCTTTGAGACGGCCATTTTCATCTACACCTTCGCCCAGACGGCATATCGCTTTTTCGTTATAAAGCGGCGCCGGGGCGCGAGAATTGTTCTCGTAGACCACGAGACGAACCGAATTCGAGCCAATATCGATTACCGCAACAGGCCAGTCACCTGTGAGCAAATCCACATTTTCGTCGCGCGTCAAAGTTCTTACTTTGCCGCTGTCAATCAATGGAAATTGGGCGCAATAGTTCCGCGTCCTCTAAAGCACTGCCGCGCCCGGATAAACTTGGGTTGGTCATGAAGTATTCATGTGCATTGAAAGAATTCTTGCTTCCTTCGGCATTGTTCATCACCGAAGTCCGGTCATATCGCCCCACCTCCCGCAGCTGCCAACTTTGGTCGGAATCCTTTAAATTCGCCACCATGATTTGGTCAAGAATTTGGGCTTGTACGGTTGGATTTTCAATTGGGACAAGAATCTCAACCCGGCGATCAAAATTGCGCGGCATCCAATCCGCTGATGAAAAATAAACTTTAGCTTCTTTGGACGGCAAACCATGGCCAGCACCAAAACAAATGATCCGGCTGTGTTCAAGGAACCTACCGACAATACTCTTCACACGGATATTGTCCGACAGGCCCGGTACGCCCGCACGCAGACAGGAGATACCGCGCACAACCATGTCGATTTGCACCCCTGCTTGCGACGCCCGATAGAGGGTTTCGATAGTTAGTTTATCGACCAAAGAATTGAGTTTCACCCATATGGCCGCCGGCCGGCCCGCTTTGGCGTGCTCTATTTCCCGCTCGATCATATCCAAAACATGGGCACGAAGGCCATGTGGGGACGTAAAAAGTTTGCGGTATCCGGTTGGCTCGGCATAACCGGTCATAAAATTAAATAATTTCACGGCATCCATGGCCAAATCCTGATCTGCAGTGAAAAACGACAAATCAGTGTAGGTTTTAGCATTTACTGGGTGATAATTTCCGGTCCCGAAATGCACGTAATTATTCAGCAACTCCCCTTCCCGCCGCGCGATCAATGAAACTTTGGCGTGGGTTTTGAGGTCCATGAAACCATAGACCACATGGACACCGGCACGTTCCATGTCTCGGGCCCACTTGATATTCGCTTCCTCGTCAAATCGAGCTTTGAGCTCGACCAACGCGGTCACGGATTTTCCTGCTTCAGCGGCGCTGATCAGAGCCTTCACAATCGGTGAATCGTCCGACGTTCGATAAAGCGTTTGTTTAATCGAAACCACGTTTGGATCACGCGCCGCCTGGGCAACAAACTGCACAACAACGTCAAAGCTTTCGTAAGGATGGTGGACGACGATGTCTTTCTGACTGATCGCAGCAAAACAATCTCCGCCGGCGTCCCGAATGCGCTCTGGAAATCTGGGCAGGTAAGCTGGGAATTTCAGGCTTGCCGGACCTTTTGTGTAAATGATCTCAATATCGGACAAACCTAACAGACCGTCCGCCGACACAATATTTCCAGCATGCACCCGCAATTCCCTAGCGACATAGCGGCGCAACATATCGGGGGTATCCGCATCAAACCAAATGCTGATCACACTGCCGCGGCGCCGACGTTTCAAGGCGCTTTGGAAGTAACGGACGAGATCTTCGGCTTCTTCCTCGACTTCAATGTCACTATCGCGAATGACCCGGAACACACCATGTTCAACGGCATCGTAACCTGGATAAAAACTGTCCAGGAACAGAGAGACGACATCCTCCAAACTGATGTATCGCGTCTTCGAGCCCGATAGTTGGATAAACCTTTCAAGCAAATGGGGCAACGGGACCAACGCTTTCATGGAATGGCCATCTTCCCGTCGGCGCATTTCCAGGATCATCGCCAAGCCAAGATTCTGCATGAAAGGAAACGGATGCGCTGGATCGATTGCCAAGGGTGTAAGGACAGGGAAAACTTGATGTAAAAAATAGTCTTCCAGCCAATTCCGGTCGGCAAGATCAATTTCAGTCGGCTCGACGACCGAAATCCCATGTTTCGGCAGGACCTGACGCAGTTCGTTCCAACAGCGCGCCTGACCGGCTATAACTTTTTCCGCAAGATCGTAAATTGCCGTCAATTGATCCTCGGCACTCAGGCCATCATCACTAATCTGGTTGATGCTTTCGCGCACCTGGCCGTGCAATCCAGCCACGCGGACCATATAAAATTCATCCAGGTTTGATGCCGAAATCGACAAAAATTTCAAACGTTCGAGAACCGGATGGGCGGTATTGAATGCTTCCTCTAATACCCGGTGATTGAAGGCAAGCCACGATAACTCGCGATTGATCAGTCGATCTTCTGGACCGCACAGAATCGGCCCGGTTTGGAACGGCGCATCAATTTTCAATACCGCATCACTCATCATCTATCTCATCTTAAAACAAAGGATTTGCGCCTTCAATTTACCAAACCGGACCTATTCCTTCACTTTTGTCCAATATTGCGTTTTACCGAACAATGGCAATCCCACATAACCCCGCACTTTGAGACGGCCATCGTCCTCCAACGTCAGAACGCAGCTATATAATTTGCCGTCCTCAGGATTATAAATTTCGCCATCTTCCCAAACATTCGGATCATCAGTTTTGACAAATTCATTTAACAGCGGCAAACCCAGTATGGCGCGTGACTGAAGTTTCTCGTCTTCATTGTTGGTATCGATTTTGGGTTTTCCTGCTTTTGTCATCGGCTCCTTCAGCCAAACGATAGAGCCACAAAGTTTCTCGCCACATTTATCAATTTTCACATGGGACTTCTCTTCTGGCGTCGCCCATAGGCCAAGCACATTTGCCGTGGCAATCCCGCTCAATACCATGAACCCTAATACCAAACCAATTACTCGAAGCATCGTTATCCCTTTCTCAAGTCCTGACTTACCATTCAATTCTCACATGGTGCCGGAGTAGGCACCACCGTCCATCATTATTTTCTGCCCAGTCATGAAGCCGACATGATTACTGCAGAGGAACGCGCACATGGCGCCAAATTCATGCGCTTCGCCGACCCGACCGGTTGGATTTGCCTGTTCCGATTTTGCACGCATTTCTGCAACACTTACGCCCAATTCCTTGGCTTTGAACTTCCAACCTGATTGCAAGCGATCGGTGGCGAAGGGCCCAGGCAACAAATTGTTGATCGTGACATTTTTCGCAACGGTTTTTCGCGACAGGCCGGCAACGAATCCAGTCAGTCCGGCGCGCGCACCGTTTGACAAACATAATTCATCGATCGGGTTCTTCACTGCTGCGGAAGTGATATTCACGATCCGGCCGAAACGACGATCCATCATCCCGTCGACCGTGGCTTTGATCAGCTCAATCGGTGCGATCATGTTGCCGTTGACAGCCTTCTGCCAATCTTCGGGGCCGAACTCGCGAAAGTCGCCGCGTGGTGGACCACCGGCGTTATTGACCAAGATATCGGGATCGGAGCAAGCCGACAAAACGGCTTCACGACCTTGCGGCGTGGTAATATCGCAGGCCACAGCAGTCACATCAACGGCACATTCGCTGCGAATTTCCTCTGCCGTTGCCTGTAACACCTCTTCAGTCCGGGAATTAATGACCAGATTGACCCCTTCTCGCGCCAAAGCGAAGGCACTCGCTTTACCCAGTCCTTTGCTCGCCGCACAAACGATGGCGGATCTCCCGGTGATACCTAAATCCATTTGAGTCTTTATCCTTATTCAGTTTCTTAACACCGCGTCATGGTTCCTTAAAACATATCATTAATCACTTGGCGTGCCATCGGAATACTGATCCGCATTTTTTGCCGCAATGCCAGCTCGTCCAACCGGGTCACGATTGCCGCAGCGGCGACAAATGAACGTTCCATTCGAGCGACAATAAAGTTTATCACGCCTTCTTCAATCGTGATCTGACGATCGCGAAATAGTTTTCGCAGCAATCCACCCAGCACATCGTCGCTGGCGCTGTCGATCTCGACCGCCGGTGCTGCTAACAGGCGAGAGCGCAAATCGGGCAATTTAAGCGGCCACAACTTTGGTGAAAATTGGCCCGTTAGCAGCAGGGTCTTACCCTGCTCGCCTACCGCATTCATCAGGTGAAATAATGCCCGCTCATCTAAATTCCGATCCGCATTATCGAAGGCCAAATGGCCCATTGAGGCAAATTCGATGGCGTCACCTGCTTGCAAATCCTCGTATCCAAGGGGGATCGCCTGGCTGTTGGCCAAAAAAACATGCATCAAATGGGTTTTACCGCTGCCTGGTGGGCCGTATAAGATCAATGTCGGCGCCGGCCAATTCGGCCAATGGTCAAGCCAATCCACAGCCTCGGTATTGCACTTCCCGATCAGAAAATCCTCCTGGCCCAAGGCCACCCGATGAGGAAGTTCAAAAATAAGTTGATCCGCCATCAACTCTTCTCTGCCGGTGGTTCAGTTTTGCTTTGTCCATCCGGTCCTAGATAAAGCCGGCTGGTCAAATAGCGGGCGATGAAGAACCGTACCAACACGCCGATGACGGCGGCAACCGGTATCGCGATCAATACACCGACAAAGCCAAACATAGCGCCGCCGGCCAGCAAGGCAAACATGACCCAGACTGGATGCAAACCAACTTTGTCGCCCAACAAGCGTGGGGTTAAGACATTGCCTTCCAACACTTGCCCCACCAAAAAGATTCCAGCAATGATCCCTATTGAAGCATAGTCCGGCCAAAATTGGGTGAACGCTGTCAACATGGATAAAATCAAACCGACAATGACACCGACAAAAGGCACGAAGGAAACCAACCCTGAAAACAGCCCGATTATCAGACCAAATTCCAATCCGGCAATCGTCAAGCTGATACCATAAAACGCTCCTAGGATGAGGCAGACCGTCCCTTGCCCGCGGACAAACCCGGCGAGCACACCATCGATATCGATCAGTAAATCACGTATTTGCGGTTCATGCTGGCGCGGCAGCCAGCCATCTATCTTGGCGGTCAAGTGGTCCCAGTCGCGCAAGATGTAAAAGGAAACGATCGGCGAAATAATCAATAATGAAAGCAGGTGGAAAAATGCCATGCCACTCGACCACACCTGCTCCAGCAAGCTGGCCGCTAGACCCATAGCATTTTTTGAAAAATCCGCTGCAACAGCTTTGGCGTCCGCCGCTATGTTGACACCGAAATGCAATCCCAATTGGTTGATCCAGGGAAGAACAACTTCGCGACCTTTGCTCAAATAACCTGGAAAACGCTCAACAAAGCCAAATATTTGGTCATGAAGAACCGGTGCCAAGAGTAAAATCGATCCGATGAGGAAGAGAAAAAATACCAGCAATACTAGGCAGGTCGATAGAACACGGCCGAGCTTGCGTTCTTCCAGTTTGTCGACGATGGGGTCGAGAAAATAGGCAATCGCCAAACCGGCGACAAACGGCAACATAATCGTACTGAGAAGGTAGAGCGCCGCCACTAGCAAGACCAGTGCGACGGTCCAGTAGGTTGCCTGTCGTGCAGGTGTCATCTTTTCAGCCTTTCCACCGTCGCCCGAGTTACGACCGCTCGTCCGCAGTTACTTGGCGGGTCCAACTCATAAGATATCCAGCCCCTGATATCACCGTCGTACATGCTGTAACTGCACTCAATATTCCTAAATAATAACCTGTGAATTCCCAGTTAAAAGCATGATCTGCCAATATAAATCCTGCCAAACCAATTTGCACAAATGTATTCACTTTTGAAGTCCAGATCGGATGAATGTCCAACTCATAGTCCAGCGTATAAAGTAGCAAGGCACCGCCAATGATCAAAAAATCACGCGAAACCACAAGAATAACCAACCAGCTCGGGAGCAATTCGCTGGCTCCCATCGCAACGTATATCGCGACCAGCAAGACCTTGTCGGCAATCGGGTCGAGATAGGCGCCCAGTTTTGTTTGAGCGTTAAATCGCTTGGCGATAAACCCATCGACTGCATCGGAGACACCCGCGGCAACAAACGAGTAGAACGCGATTTTCCACTCACCGGATAATATTAGCCAGACGATCAATGGTGTCGCCAGCAGCCGGATTAGCGAAATTATGTTAGGGACATTCATCGTGATGGATTCGGTGTCAACGACCAAGAGCCGTCATCACTTTCGCGCAAAATCAAGTCCCGTTGGCCAAGCGCCAGTTTCAATGCTTCCAGGCCACCGGAATAATCCAACTCCATCACCGCGCCATTGCGGTTCATCGTCAATAGTCGCGTGCTGCTGAGGCGTTGTTCCGCCGCCAATTGTCTTCGAACGAAGGCCCAATCGCTTTGATTGGCGGTCTGCACATCTACCCGCAATACATCGCCACTTTCAAAACTTTGCACCGTTGCGGCCTTCCAATCTTCGTTCAGGCTGTCAACCAAGGCAGCGGCACCACGGGAATAGAGATCGGCCAAAACAGAGTTGCCGGATCCCCGAATGGTGATTTCATAATTAATTTGACGTCCGGTTTCATAAAGTATCGCATTAACATTGACACGGCTCGGACTGCCGCCGACCGGTTCGTCGGCAATCGCGATGAGCACGCGCTCCACACCATGACGTTTCGCAATTTCCGCAATTCGTTGTCGATCACCCCGGACTGCCGCCGCGCCAGGCAAAGCAGCGATATCCAACAAATCCCCCAGCGGCAACATTACTGGTACAAGACCGTTACCGTCTCCTTCGCGAGCTTGCCAGGCATTTAGCCACGCATTGTCCTCTTCAAACAATACCGGACCAGAGGACCGTTTTAAAACCGGTGCCACCAGGATCATCTTCGCTCGACTTTCCGAGAATGGGATTTGCTTCGACTTCAGCAATCGCCGAACATCCGCGCCGGTCAATTGAAAACTCAAACGCGCAATATAACGGGTAGCGGAGGATTTTTCGCTTAACACGCTGAATGTTTCTATAAAACGATCAATCTCCCGATCCGCCAAATCCGGGAACGCACTGTGATATTGGTTGGGCACCAGTCGCATCATTATTTCATTCAGTGCGGCCCGTCGTCCCACCGCCAAACCAGCTTGTTTTGCTTTGACGGGATTTTCCGCTTCGACATCGACCTTGATTCCGGTCGCTTCAAACAAATCGCCTGGTTCCGCGGATTGCGCCAGAACCAGGCCGGCATACCAATAAAAGCCCAAAAATAAGGCTATTGCGAAGTTTTTGCCTTGTGTCATTGCATTCCGTTCAAGATAAATAGATAAACGCATCACTTACGGCGCATTAAAGCGCATGTGCTGCTGCGGTCAACCTACTTCTAGCCGGATTGAGGACGTCATCAACAGTTACACTTACAAAGAAGCCGGCGTGGATATCGATGCAGGCGCCGCCCTGGTTGAAGAAATCAAATCTTTGGCGAAATCAACCCATCGCCCAGGTGTGACCGGCGGTCTGGGTGGCTTTGCAGGTATCTTCGATTTGAAAGCCGCCGGATTCAGCGATCCTCTTTTGTTGGCCGCCAACGACGGCGTCGGCACAAAACTGAAAATCGCCATCGAGGCCAACAAACACGACACCGTCGGGATCGATCTGGTCGCCATGTGCGTCAACGACTTAGTGGTGCAAGGGGCGGAGCCGTTGTTATTTCTGGATTATTACGCCACCGGCCATCTGGATGTTGCGGCAGGACGCGATATTGTAGCCGGCATCGCAGCAGGCTGCCGGCAAGCTGGCTGCGCGCTTTTAGGCGGTGAGACGGCGGAAATGCCTGGCATGTATGATGGTGACGATTACGATCTGGCCGGCTTCGCGGTCGGTGCGGTAGAGAGAGATCACCTGTTGACCGGTGCTGGCGTCGATCCAGGTGATGTTATTCTGGGTCTTTCTTCAAGCGGATTGCATTCGAACGGTTTTTCCCTTGTCCGGCGTTTGGTCAAAGACTTTCAACTTAAATACGACGGCCCGGCTCCGTTCCAACCAGACAGCAGCCTGGGCGAAGCGTTGCTGGAACCAACGCGGATCTACGTAAAAAGCTGCCTTGCCGCGATCGCCACCGGCAAAGTCAAGGCGCTGGCTCACATCACAGGCGGCGGTTTTGTCGAAAATATTCCCCGAGTTCTGCCCTCGGGATGTGCCGCCTCAATTGACGGCGGCAGTTGGACTGTACCGCCGGTTTTTTCCTGGCTGGCGAAGTTAGGCGGCATCCGGGCGGAAGAAATGAGTAAAACCTTCAATTGCGGCATTGGCATGATCGTTGTGACCAACGCCGACGATGCCGATGCAGTAAAAACCTGTTTCGACGAACAAAGTGAGACCGTGCAACGGATCGGTTTAATCACCGAAGCGTCCGGCGATCAGACCAAAGCCCATATCGAGGGACTCACGTTCTAATGCGCAAAGCAAGAATCGGCATCCTGATTTCAGGTCGCGGCAGCAATATGCAGGCCTTGGTGGAGGCAGCGAAAGCCGCCGACTACCCAGCCGAAATCGCTTTGATCCTATCTAACAATATCGATGCCGCCGGGCTCGAATTTGCCGCGGACAATGGCATCCCCCATCAGGCGATCAACCATCGAAATTTCAGCAGCCGTGAAGAATTTGACGCTGCCCTAGATCAAGCCCTACGTGAGGCTAACGTGCAAATCGTTTGCTTAGCCGGTTTTATGCGCATCGTTTCAAAATGGTTCGTCGATCGTTGGCGTGACCGCTTGATCAATATCCATCCTTCTCTGCTACCAGCATTCAAAGGTCTGCATATTCACGAACGCGTCTTAGAGGCCGGCGTCAAACTGACCGGTTGCACCGTTCATTATGTCCGCGCGGAAATGGATGAAGGGCCGGTGATCGCGCAAGCCGCCGTCCCGGTTCATGAACGCGACGATGTTGATAGCCTGGCGGCCCGCGTTCTGGTGGCGGAGCACCAACTTTATCCAAGGGCCCTGGCCTTTGTCGCCGCCGGTCAAACTCGGGTCGCCCAGGAACGGGTCAAACTCTCAGAAGCGGAAGCGCCGACAGGAATTCTAATCAACCCGGTAAACTGAGATCGACATCTGCCCGGCGGTAATTGAGGTCCTGCCTAAGGTTGTCCGAGCTAAACAAGTTCTACAATCCCGGTGGCGTTTTCTGCCATTTATAGCCGGCCAAAACTTCCGTGCGGCCTAACTCGAACAATTTCCCCATGTACACGGGATCAAATCCTTCCGTCGGCTTTTCCGTAAAACTTGAAGGAATATAGGCGAGGTTAAAGTCATTTTCATCGCGTTGGCATAGAGCATAGATTTGATACAAATCCCCAATCCCTTGAGTGCGAATCAAAGAATCAATGGACCTGGAAGCGATGGGGAGCAAACTAGGCGTGACACCAAGATAGTTTGGATCCAAAAACGCGTTCCGGACCACATATACTTTTGGGTTGCCTTTCACTTTGAGTTTTTTGGTGATCATTCGCCAATCAATCGCCGCCGGGTAGACAAATACTTGCGAGCCGGTACCGCCATCGACATGTAGTTCGTCATACATTTTTCCGTTCGCCTCAACCGGGATGACGACGGGCGGAAAAGCCACCGGTATCGCAGCAGAGGCCTGCAGAATATCGTAAATCAATCGCTCTTTTTCTGGGTAATCGCTAATCGCGATCGAACCGATGCTCCAGATAACGGATCGCCCGGCATCGAGATTCATCGTCCCAATGAACAGGCGTCTGCCTCGTTTATGTTCACGGCCGATTTCGGCAATCAATTCGGTTGTAACGTATTTGCGGATGAGTGCGCGTAGAGGTTTAGTGTCGGTCATCGAATCGCCGAATAAGGCGGAGAGCAAAACACGTTCCTCGACAATGTCGCTGGTCTTTGTCGTTGTGTAAACGTCCTTAAGTTTATTGTCGTATTTAGAACCTAGGAAGGCGAATGGTGCTGTCAATGCGCCGGTGCTGATACCGGTCACCATGGTAAATTCTGGTCTTGTTCCAGCCTGCGTCCAGCCGACGAGCATACCGGCACCATAAGCTCCGTTTGCGCCGCCGCCAGATATTGCTAGATAATTATGTGGTCGATCATAAACACCATCAAACGCGTGTCGAAAATCAGCTTCGGTATAGGTATCAAACTTATCCAGGGAAAACTTCGGCCATTCGTCGGCCCAGAAACGCGCTTCCGGGACACCGGGGATGCTCGCCTGTTTGGTAAGCTCAATCGGCAACGGATGGCGATCAGGTGTAGTGCTGCAAGCATTTAGTAGCAGTATTAGACAGACTGCGCAGACGACTGCGGATAGCGTTGACGCTGGACGTTTCGGCGGGTCAATCGTTAGATACGACATGGAACCTATCCTCAATATTTTGCTGCGCAAAGAATTCTAAAGGGGTGCTTCGCCATTCGAACAACTTCTTGCGCGCATTGTCTAGAAAATTCGACAATAACAAACCACGCCAAAATAAATGACCAGGGCAGACGCCGGAAAAAGAGGAGAACTATTATGCGCGGATTTTGCGAAATATTTTCACCAACTCGCCTGTATTGATGGCGCGGCAAATTTGCCCTTCCGGTTTGAAAGTCGGGACATCTTCGCCGGCGACAATTGCATTCACGACCGCTTCTTCAATGGCTTCAACGACGGCCAAATAAAACGGATCCAGCATCTCCGGATTCAGTTCCTTTTGCGCGATCAGGGTCGATTGAACTTGTGGCATGGGTTGTTCGTTCGCCACAGAGAAAGCGAGGAAAATGTCCCCTGAACTGTTCCCACCTGGCGACCCACCTTTACCGACGCCGAGCGCGGCGCGTTTTGCGGTTTGTTTCAACGACAACGCGGAAAGCGGTGCGTCGGTTGCGGCAATAACGATGATCGAGCCGGTTTCTTTTTTGAGAAGCCGGTCATCGGTCATGTGTTTCCCTACCGGCACACCGAGGATATTTAACCAAGGGCGAATACCATGGTTGGCCTGAACCAAGACGCCGACGGTATAGGTTTCTTGACCAAGCTCCACTTTACGCGACGCGGTGCCGGTACCGGCCTTAAATTCATATGCAATCATGCCGTTGCCGCCACCGACCGAGCCCTCGGCAATTGATCCATCGGCAGCCGCATCAAGTGCTTCAATGGCATGTTCCGCGGTGACAAATTGCGCATTTATGTCATTTAGCAGGCCGTCGTAAGTTTCGGCAACGATCGGCATGGCCCAGGCATGACGATTGTTGAAATAGTCGTTGTAGCGATTGATCATCCATCGCGTCGCACCGTGATGAACCATACCAACGGCGTGCGTATTGGTGATACAGATCGGACCGATAAAATAGCCAGCATCGTTGACCCAATGTGTCCCGGTCATCTCCCCGTTGCCATTCAAAGCGTATTGACCGGCCCAGACCGGGTTCGGCTCACCGCCATCATCCCGGGGGATGATCGCTGTTACGCCTGTGCGCATATTTTGGCCTGGATCGGTCAACGTCGTGAAACCGACTTTGATACCCGGCACATCCGTGATGGCATTATGCGCCCCCGGCGTGCCCGGAAACGGCAAACCAAGATCACGGGCGCGCGGTTTTGTAATAGTCCCTTGCATGATGGTTTATCCTAACATCGGTTGGAAAATGCTTCCAGCCAGCGCAACAAAAGGACCAAAGGTTTCAGGCTCGTCAGCCGACGATTTCAGTCGCGGCAAACCAATAGGCGATTTCTTCAGCGGCGGTTTCCGGTGCATCGGAGCCGTGTACGGAATTCGCTTCAATGGATTCCGCAAAATCCTTGCGGATCGTCCCTTCATCGGCTTCTGCCGGGTTTGTGGCGCCCATCACTTCACGGTTCTTTGCAATCGCGTCTTCGCCTTCCAGAACCTGAACAACAACCGGACCCGAAGTCATAAAATCGCAGAGTGAACCGAAAAATGGGCGTTCACGATGAACGGCATAAAACCCTTCAGCCTGTTGACGGGTCATCCGCAGCCGTTTGCTGGCGATGACGCGCAGACTTGCGCCTTCAAATCGGGCGACAATTTGGCCGGTCAGGTTACGCTTGGTTGCGTCCGGTTTGATGATCGAAAAAGTACGCTGGATAGCCATGATTTATTTTCCTTACGATATGGCGGAGTTAAGATTTTAGAAATTGCTTGAACGGCCTTGTTAATCGGAGGTGACGCCCGCGCAATCTTGTGATATTTGACCGGCCTTATATCGACTTCATGCCGACGCCGCAACTAATTGAATTAATTCATGCATGCTACATATTAACGACCTGACATACCGCATTGCGGGGCGAGAACTTTTTACCGAGGCACGTGCGCATATCCCGGCCGGGCACAGTATCGGCGTTGTCGGACGAAATGGCGTTGGCAAGTCAACTCTGTTGCACTTGATTTCCGGCGAATTGCAACCTGATTCGGGCGAACTGCGCGTTCCAAAGGGTTTGCGTGTGGCAGCGGTGGCGCAAGAAGCGCCCGGCGGACCGGAAAGCCTGATTGATACGGTACTCGCAGCTGATACCGAACGCACATCGCTGTTACAGGAACTGGACGAAGAGCCCACTATCGCACGCATGGGCATCATCCATGATCGGCTGCAGGATATCGCCGCATACGGGGCGCCGTCGAGGGCGGCGCAAATTTTAGCCGGGCTTGGGTTTGATGAAACGGCCCAACAGCGTCCTTGCCGGGAATATTCCGGCGGTTGGCGGATGCGGGTTGCTTTGGCCTCGGTATTGTTCCTGGAACCGGATTTATTGTTGTTGGATGAGCCGACAAACTATCTTGATCTGGAAGGCGCGCTGTGGCTGGAAAGCTATCTGAAAAAGTATCGCCATACTGTCTTACTCGTCAGTCACGATCGCGATTTGCTCAACAAAGCGGTCAACGGCATTCTGCATATTCAAGACGGCGTCTGTACGCTATATCGTGGCGGCTACGATTCGTTTGAGCGCCAGCGACGGGAACAAATGATCTTGGCGGACAAAGCCCGGCAAAGACAGGACAACCAACGCAAACATATCCAGGACTTTGTCGACCGCTTCCGCTACAAAGCCTCGAAAGCACGACAAGCGCAAAGCCGCCTAAAGGCGCTAGAGCGAATGGAACCGGTCGCAGCAACCATCGAAGATCCTTCTCTCACTTTCCAATTGCCGGCGCCACCATTACTGGCACCGCCGTTGATTGCTGCAGAAAATGGTGAAGTTGGCTACGAACCTGAAAAACCGGTTCTACGCCGTCTGTCCTTTACAATTGGCAGCGAAGATCGTATCGCCCTGTTGGGCCGCAATGGCAACGGCAAATCGACATTTGCAAAATTGTTGTCGGGCCGGTTGGAATTGATGGTCGGGAACATTCACAAAAATAGTAAGCTTGAAATTGGCTATTTCGCGCAACATCAAATCGAAGACCTGCGACCAGAGGACACGGCCGTTGAATATCTACGACGGTTCCTACCAAATCAGCTCGATAGCAAAATCCGAGGTCATTTAGGTGCCTTTGGACTAAGTCAGCAAAAAGCGGATACCAAATGCGCCGATTTATCTGGCGGCGAGAAAGCCCGTCTTGTCCTGGCTCGGATTACTACCGCGTCGCCACATCTTTTGGTCTTGGATGAACCGACAAATCATTTGGACGTTGACGCCCGCGAAGCCTTGATCCAAGCGCTAAACAATTATTCCGGCTCGATCGTAATTATCAGTCATGATCGCCATTTTGTCGACTTGGTTGCGGACAGTTTGTGGCTAGTCGCCAACGGAACCGTTTTGCCGTTCGACGGTTCAATGGACGATTATCAACGCCAACTGATCGGGACAAATGGTAAACCTTCAGACGTGGCGCAATTTGAACAAAGTGAAGTTCTCAAACAATCTGCGCAAGATCGCAAGGCCCGCAAACGAGCCGCCGCAAAAAACCGCGCAAAACTTGCGCCCATCCGGAAAGAAATTTCTCTATTGGAAAAAGACATATCCGCTTTACAGCAGAATATGAAAGAAATTGAAGTTCAACTTGCTAACCCAACAATCTATGAAAGCGCCAAAGTCGAGGTCACCCATCTTTCCCGCCAACGCCTTGAGGGTTCTCGAAAACTTGAACAATTGGAGGGACGTTGGCTCGAATTATTAGAGCTGTTGGAATCTTCATCTCAGTTGGTTGAATAGGAAAATATGTCGACTTTCTAATGCTTTACCGGCATCAACTGTTTCCACACCAATAAAAATACTTAAAAGAATTCGTTGAAATTTGTCGCAAATCCGAATATTCAGTTAAAGTACCAACTAGGGTGGTGCGTTGTGCACCATAAACGCAAACAAAACTGGATCAGGGGCGTCAAAATGATCAAAACAGTCCGGGCCATGGTAATTGGCCTTGCCGCAATTACGCTGACAGCGTGTGCGGGACAAGAATTATCCAAAGTCCAAGGCCTTCAACCGCAAGGTAGTGCCTTCACTCAAGCTCTGTATCAGGAATATCTGACACTTGCGGAATCCGAATATGCCGAAGGCCATTACAAAGCTGCTGATGATTATGCTCGTCGAGCGGCCGCATCCGCAGAAGGCAATGCACCGGAACCTTATAATCCGGCTGACTTCAATCTTCCCGCTGAACATGTCGGCGAGATTGCGTCGTCCCGCCGTCGTTTGACGGATGCGTTAGGTGCAGGTGGTCCAGACAAAGCGCCACAAGATATGGCGCGTGCGCAGGCTATGTTTGACTGCTGGATTGAAGAACAGGAAGAAGACATTCAACCAGCTGACATTGCTGCTTGCCGTGATGCCTTCATGGCCGCAATTGCCAAGGTTGAAGAAGCTCTGAAACCAGCTCCGATGAAACCAATGAAGAAGGCAATGCCGCCGAAACCAGATCAACAAGACTTCATCGTCTATTTCGATTTCGATAAGTCTGATCTGACGGAAGAAGCAAAAGCAGTGATCGCGAAAGCGGTAGCGTTTGCGAATTCGGTTAAATCCACTATTGCTCTTCGCGGTCACGCTGACCGTGCGGGTAGTGCGGATTATAATATGGACTTGTCGGAAAATCGGAACGAAAGCGTGATCTTGCAAATGCTTGACGAAAAAGCAAAAGCAAATAGCGTTCGCGCCGTCAGTCTTGGTGAAACAGAACCGGCCGTTCCGACTGAAGATGGCGTCCGTCATCCGAAGAACCGTCGGGTCGAAATCAGCATTATTCCTGCAAAAAAATAGCGGGTAGCTGAGACAAACTTTAGCGGGACGCTGGTTCTACCAGCGTCCCGTTTTCTATTCACCAGACCGTTGGTATAGTAGGCATCAGCTTAGCTTTGAATTCTCGTAGGAGAGGGCAACAAATGGAAACGGAAAATATTCAAGAAACCATCGCCATAGTGGTTGAAGTTCTGACAACTTATGGATTGAATATGGTCGGCGCCATTGTTGTCCTGATCATTGGTTGGATTGCCTCCAAATGGGTTAAAGCCATTGTATTGCGGCTAATGCGTCGTAGTGAAAATATCGACGAAATGGTTACGACTTTGACCGCCAGCCTGGCGCGTTACGTCGTTTTGGCCGTCACGATTGTTACTGTCCTTGGGCAGTTTGGCGTCGAAACGACTAGTTTGGTTGCCGTCTTGGGTACCGCCGGTTTAGCCATTGGCCTCGCCCTGCAAGGGACGCTCAGCAACGTTGCCGCTGGGTTCATGTTGCTTCTGTTCCGACCCTTCGCAATTGGAAATTATGTTGAAGCTGGCGGTGTTGCTGGCACCGTCAAGGCGCTTAATCTATTTACGACGGAACTTTCGACACCGGACAATGTGCATATCATCGTCCCGAACAGCCAGATTTGGGGCTCCGCCGTCAAGAATTTTAGTTATCATGATACCCGCCGGGTCGATTGGGTTTTTGGTGTTTCCTATGAAGACGACATTGATAAAGTGACGCAAACGATCGAAGCCGTCATCGGCGCAGATGAACGTGTCCACGATGATCCGGCCTTGATGATTGTAGTGTCGGAATTGGCCGACAGTTCAGTCAACTTCACAGTTCGGGCCTGGTGTGACGCTGCCGATTATTGGGACTTGAAATTCGATATGACGAAAGCAATCAAACAACGTTTCGACGCCGAAGGGATCAGTATCCCTTACCCTCAACGCGTCATTCATCAGGCTGCCGACTGAAGCATGCCTTATACCCATGGCGCCGATCTACGCCAACGGTTGACCGACAATCTTGCCGCGTTCGAACGGCAGGAACAGTCTAGTATTGGCTTGAAGCGAGCTGCCGTTGTCTTAGCCGTGGCAAGACAGGACGATGGAGATGGCACTCTGCTCATCACCCGACGATCGTCCAACTTACGCGCCCATGCCGGTCAATGGGCATTGCCAGGTGGACGCTTGGATGATGGTGAAGATGCGGTCACAGCGGCGCTGCGAGAGCTGCAAGAAGAAATAAATTTGACGCCGTCGGTCGACAACATACTTGGCATATTGGACGATTATCCGACAAGATCAGGTTACGTGATGACACCGGTTGTGGTCTGGATCAATGACCTGGCGAACATGAAAGCGAACCCGAACGAAGTCGCATCCATTCATGAAATATCATTCCAGGAACTGGCGCGGCCTGATTCACCACAATTCGCTCGCAAGGCACCGGAAGCCGACATGATCATCCGCATGCTGTTCAATGACGTCCGCATCCACGCCCCGACCGCAGCAGTATTATACCAGTTTCGCGAGACCGTGATGCATGGCAACCCGATCCGGGTGGCGCAATATGCTCCACCTGGCTGGGCGCAACGCTAATTCGCTTTTAAGAATTTTATCAACCCCGTATTCACCTCATCGGGCCGTTCCTGTTGGATCCAATGACCGCAATTGGGCAGAACGGTCAATTCCTGCAAGTTCGGCACCATACTGCGCATGATGTCTTCCCAATTGGGGGAGAATGCCAACACCGGGTCTCGTTCGCCGCCCATGAAAAAAGCCGGCTGCGTGATTTTGAAATCCGGGATATTTGCCGTCTTCTCCCAGGTGCTATCGAGATTACGGTACCAATTCAACGGCCCCCTAAAACCGCTTGCTTCAAATCGCGCAGTATAAAAATCCATGTCCTCTTCCGACAGCCAAGCGGGTAGTTCATCTGGATCAATCATGCCTTTAAGTAAAGGGTCGCCCTTCTTTTTTTGCACAAAACCAGCGCCCAATTTGTCGTTGTTGCCGGATATCCCGAAATAGAAAAGCCGTAAGCTGCGTCTGACATCGGCTTCCAATTCCGCTTCCGCCACACCAGGTTCCTGGAAATAAAGCATATAGAAGAAATTGTCTTTGTAGATCGCTTTGAACGATTGCGTTGGTGGAAACTCTCCGCGACCGCGCCACGGCACACTTAACGCTGCCACCGCCGAGACTTTTTCCGGATGCAGTAATGCCGTGTACCAAGCCGCCGGCGCCCCCCAATCATGGCCGACAACAACGGCACTATCGCGACCTAGCGCATCGATCAATCCGGCGACGTCTGCTGCGATCGTGACCTGATCATAAGCTTCAATTTCATGCGGTTTATCACTAGCCCCGTAACCACGATTATCCGTCGCAACGGCCCAATATCCGGCATCCGCCAGCGCTTTCAATTGATGGCGCCAGGAATACCAGCTTTCAGGAAAGCCATGTAACATGATCACCAGTGGGCCCTCGCCCGCTTCCGCGATGTTCAGCTCAATGCCGTTGGTTTGAATTCGTCTTTGCTTGATTTCGCTCAAAATGCCTCTCCCAGTATTTTCCATAGTCCCAACTTATATCGAATCTCGATGATGAGAATTGCTTTTTCCTTGCCCGGGATGTGTCAAAAAATGACCAAAGTTTTCTATCGGAAATAATAAAATGCTTCGAAATCGGACCGATCTTGCAATCGACGACCCAATACAGCGACAATGGGACAATCACGATAATTTAGAAAGCAAAAATGGTATCTCGGAGGGAGACGATAGATGATTAATCCAATGAGCCTGGAGGGGCGCAATATTGTAATAACCGGCGCTGGACAAGGTATTGGTGAAGCCGCCGCCCGTTTGGTGGTGGATTTGGGTGGCCATGTAATCCTCACCGATATCCAAGAAGACAAAGTCAAAGCCGTCGCTGATTCCCTGGGCGACAAAGCTGAAGCCCATGCGGGCAGCGTTGCCGAACCGGGCTTCGTACAAGACTTCATTGGTGCAGCGGCAGAGAAACATGGCGCCTTACATGGTTTGGTCAACAATGCCGGTATTGTCCGCGCGGCGATGATCAACAAGATGTCCTATGAAGTTTGGCAACAGGTCATCGACGTCAATCTGACTGGCGTGTATCTTTGTCTGCAAGCTATCGGTCGTCACATGATTGATCGCGCCAAAGCCGGTGATACTGCCCCCGGCGCGATCGTGAATATTTCGTCCATCGCCGGACGCCGCGGCACCATCGGGCAAATCAATTACGGCGCGGCAAAGGCTGGTGTCTTGGGCCTGACAATGAGTGCGACCAAAGAATGGGGCCGCTATGGCATCCGCACGAATAGTGTTTGTTTTGGGGTCGTCGAAACGGAGATGACAGAAACCATCCGCTCCGACAAGTTCCGTGACGGCATCATGGCGCCGATCGTTCTACAGCGTTTCTCCAGTCCAGAAGAAGTGGTGCAAGGCGTCTGTTTTTTACTGTCGGATGCGTCGAGTTACATCACCGGCCAGCATCTCTCCATCGATGGCGGCGCCCATATCGGCTTCTAAACGGCGTCAATCGAGGCCGCGCCAGAATTCTTTTTGATAATCCCGCTCGGGTATTGTGCCGCCGGCTTTCTCGGCGGCACCCTTATCTTTTCCTGGTAAAATATCTTGAATCTCCTCAATGCGCTTCCAGTCCGCGATCGGGGTTTCGAGGCCTGCTTCCGGAACGTTTATGGATTGCATTTGCTTTGTGTATTTATGGATATAGCGGGCACAGTTCACGAAGATATTGTCAATTTTTACGCGCACAACCAAACACGCCTCGTGATATTCACCAATCAACGGATCTTTTGAAGATACACTGGCGGTGCCGTGAACTCGTAACCTACGCGGCTGCTCAAAGTCGATAAATAACATGCCGATTTTACTGTATTCGGAAATGTTGCCGGTGGAATAGAACATGCCGTTGCCGTCATAAATTGGAAAGGCCAGTGTCTGGTCGTCAACGATTTTCACAAATCCGGCATATCCGCCTTTGTACGACACAGTCGGCCACCCGTTGCCGTCTATAGTCGAAAGAAAGAACATATCGGAATTTTCGATAAACGGGCGGTCTTTACCGGCAACGCTGTCATGCACAATTACTTGCTCGAGGCCATCTGCCAGTTTGCGGCTATCGAATTGATCTTGAAAAGCCCGGTGTCCTTCGCTGTAAATCTTCGACATTTCCTGCTCCTTGAAGATTTCGATTAATTCGGCCAGACCTCTTTTACTTTGGTTGCCAACCAACCGAGCAGAGCGGTGTTCACTTCTGCCGGTTTTTCCTGTGCCATCCAGTGGCCGCTATTAACGACAAATTCTGTCAAGTCACTACACATGGCACGCATCGACACAGCCAAATCGGTACTGACGACGTCGCAGACATAATCATACCGCGCACCTAGGAACAGAACCGGCATGTCGAGTTTGCCATCATTCACTTTCTCCGCCTCATAGACGCCGTTTGCCTCATGGTTCATGTAATAGCTATTGGGACCGAAGAAGCCATTCTTTTCCAATCCACCGGAATAGACCCGCAGCTCCTCTTCGCTGATCACGTCGGTGTCTATTGGAAAGTCAGGTGCTTCCGGCAAGCCGCCAAACCAGCCGCCGGCCTTTCGCACCATCGACGTAGCTGCGGGCATACCAGCCCCGGCCGGATCACCTTTGCGGAAAAGTGCCTTCGCCATGTTGTAGGGATTCGCATCCATCGGCGCCGTGGCCTTGGCAAAGTTCTCAACATAAAAAACCTGGTAATCCCATTGTCCATACGGAAATTCTTCGATTGGATAAAGATCTCGATTGATGCCTTTTTCCAAACCTTCAATGCCGCTTTCCAGGGAACTATAGGGCACGCAAAGACTGGCCACCGCCTGACATCGATCGGGGTGATGATTGGCGATCGCCCAGACAGTCGGACTGCCCCAGTCGTGGCCAACCCAAACGGCGTTGTCCTGCCCTAGATTATCTAGCAATCCGATCATGTCGCCAACGACGTGGCGTTGACCATAGGCGTCATGATCCGTGTAGATGCTGGAACCACCATAACCGCGCATATCGGGCGCGATCGCACGGAAACCCATGGAACCAAGACAACTGAGCTGGTGTCGCCAGCTCAATGACAATTCAGGCCAGCCGTGGACGAAGATGACCAATGGACCGTCTGCCGGCCCTGCGGCACGGTAGAAAATCGTGTGTTCGCCTATCTGCGCGGTGTGTTCGGTAATGTCGTATTTACCCATCTGTAACATTCCCTGTTTGGTGTATTATTTATTGCCTGCTGAGATACTATCCGGGATGATCATGAAAAGCCTAGAACTCTATTACGATTTTTCATCAACGAACGCTTATTTTGCAGCTTTTCTGGCACCGCAACTCTGCGACCGGATCGGTGCGGAATTGATCTGGAAACCCTACCATCTTGGCCATGTCTTTCGCAGCCGCGACCATTCGGTGATGCGCGATCATGGCGACGAAAAACTGAACTATCTGTGGCTGGATCATCAGCGCTGGTCAAAAAAAACCGGGCTTGCCTTCAACATGCCCAGCACATTTCCGATTAAGACGTCGCCGGCCCTACGCGGCAGCTTCGCAATTCGCACGACCGGCAAGGAAACAGCCTATATCCAGGCCGTGATGCGGGCATATTGGGTTGACGATCGGAACATTACGGATCGACGGGTTTTGGCTGACATTGTCACCTCTTTGGGTGAAGATGCAGACACTTTCCAACACCATATAGATAGCGACGCGACACGATCAACTTTGCGGCGAGTCACCGAAGAAGGCATGGCACGCGGTGCTTTTGGTGCCCCGATGTTTTTTGTCGGCGAAGAAATGTTCTGGGGCAAAGACCGGATGGAATTTGTCGAAGAGGCGATGTTGAACTCCTGAGCCTATTCTTACCTGTCACTTCTGAATGAAGGAAACGACAGGCCCACAAGTATATTCGGGCGCGACCCAGATGGCTGGATAGGGATGCGAATTAAAGGGCACGCCATTTTGGCCCAGCAATGACTTGGTCTGATGCAGATCGGCGACGGTCACACCGAATCCAGCGACATAGGGCATATAAGGCGGCTTCAGCCCCGGGGTCCAACTGGCAAGGCCGCTTTCGGACATGATATATAGCCGTCCGCGCGGTAAATCGAGTACATAGATGCCGGGAATTTTTTCCTCGGCCCGCGCGCCGAGTAAGTTTGACATCCGCTGCGCCGTATCGGCTGCATCTGGAACACAAAAGGCAACTTCCTGCATCGCCTTGGCGCCATTCGGGTGCATGAGTAGATGCGGTTGCCACAGAACATCGCGGGTCAAATGCTCGATGAATATGAAATAGGCTTCTGGCATCACGCCGTCGTCTAAATATATATTGGCAAATCGCGCACGACGGATTTGATCGTCCTCCAACCCAAAAGTAGCGTCGCGTTCCAACATCGAAATTGCTTGGACGCCATCAAACCGGTTGGCTAATTCGCCTTGTGCTTCTTCCGCCCGTTCTAGGCCGAAAGCGACGATATGAGCGCCTTGATATTTCTCCAGAAACGGCGTCGCATGATTAGTCAAACTGGCATCGACGACACCTAGCAGTTCAAGATATCCGTCTTCGAACATGGCGCAATGATTGCCGGAACCTAGTGGCTGCACCGGGCCGCCCGGTTCGCGCGAACCGGCATGTATCGAACGTGGTGTTAAGTGAAAACCAAGTCGGCTATAGGTCTCATAAACTTCGGTTAGGTCATGTACAGCGACGCCCACATGGTCCAGTTTCAATTCCAAAGACATGAATTTTCCCCCGAAAATTTACTTAGACAGATCTCCAGGATCTGAATACTGATGTCTGACCCGCTATTTATTCCGGTTGGCTGCGAGTTGGCGTTCGAATTCTTCTTGTACGCGCTTCAGCTCTTCGATCGCTTCGCGGATATCGGCACCATCCAATAAATTAACTTCGATATGTTCGCCAATGTGACTTAAATGTGCCGCGCTCAGATGATCATTATCTTTGAAACCAATCACTTTGTAGGTTTCGATCGGCCGCGAAAATCCCTTCGGCGTCATCTGTTTAAAATGCTCACTAATAACCACATCGCTGATTAAGCTGTGCGTGCTTTCGTTGATTAATATTTCATCCGCTGGCGCACTCGTTTGCAGCCGCGCAGCTAGGTTCACAGGGCTACCCAATACCGTGTAATCCATGCGTTGATCGGAGCCGAAATTGCCAACCGTACAAAACCCGGTCGTTATGCCCATTCGCACACGAACCGGTTTTGAAATACCGTGATGGCGCCAAAATGATTGAAGGTCTGCCACCTTTTGCCGCATCCGCAATGCCATATCAACGCAACGTATGGCGTCTTCGGTTTCGCCGGCGGTATCCGGATCACCGAAAAATACCAGCACAGCATCGCCAATGAACTTGTCAATCGTGCCGCCGCACTCAATCGCGATCGTCGCCATTTCCGAAAGGTAAGAATTAATCAGGAAAGCTAGTTTCTCCGGCTCTAAGACGTCGGAAATATCCGTGAAGCGCTCTATATCCGAGAAGAACACGGTCAAATTCTTGCGTGACTGGCTTTGTTTAACCTCGCTCTCGCTAGAAAATATTGTTTGATAGATCTGCGGCGATAGATACTTCGCCAGGCGGTTGGCCAAGTTCTCTAATTGTTTGCTCTTCTCTTCAATAATCTGTTGATCGTGGAGTTTCTGGTCCAGTAGCTCTTCACGTTCCCGGCGCAACTCCCATTCCATGGTGCGGTCGACAAACTGTCCCTGTACGCCATTTAGGTACGAAAAACTTTCATCTTCCGTATAGGTCGACAATAGCGAGAACACCTTTTCGCCGCCATTGGTTTTCACATGAATTTCAGGGATCAGAACATGACCATCAGCTTTTAAACCTGTGATGAATTGATCGATTTGTGTCCCCGGCACATTCAGTTGTTCGAGTACATCCGGAAAATAGGCATTCGAGACATTGCCCAGTACCGGGAAAAACGATTTGAAATTATCGTTGACCGTATGAATTTCCAATTCCGTGTTGGCGAAATATGCCGCGGTGATCGCGTTCCGGAAATTGAAAAAACTAAGGTCGATGACGTTACGCTGATTAAAGAAGTCTTCAATCTTCATCTATGCTTCCTCTCGGTCGCCCCACCCCAAGCAAATTGCTATCTAACTCGGTAGTCGTGTCAAATATACGTTGATCTGATCGTTGTTTGTTGGCGCATGCCTGACTAAATATTGCGCGCCTTCGGGTTCGAACATCACTGTAATATGGTGATGACCCTGACGATCCGCTTTAACCATTCCCCACCCTTCATCGCCTAATATTTTCTGCGCACAGTCGACGTTATAAGTTTCAAAAAATTTTCGTGTGTTCGCGCCTACTTCGACCAAAGATCCATCGACGGTCGCACGAAATACTGGGTCCGGCTTGCGTTCGGGAAAATCAGCAATCGATTCCAAGCGCCGGTTCTTATAACGCGCCGCCACGGCCGAATAAATGCCGACACAAAATGGAAAAGCATAGGCTAGAAAAACCGAAAACGTAGTTAAGCCCGGTCGACGAATAAACTCATCGCTAAATACAGTAAACGCATTACCGCCATCGCGGAACCAGGGCACTAACAATTGTCCATAAAGATTAATCAATGTGCCTACAATAAATGCCAATACATAAGTTGTGCGATCGCGCAACTTGTCAGAAATCAACCGAATTATAAGTGCCATATCCATGCTTGCCTCACTTTCTTTCCGGCAAGAGACTACCGACCTGGTGTTTACACAACGTACGCAATTTATCGTGTAAACCATATCATCGATTGACAAATTCGAGAAATCGAACCCCGAACGCGCCAATTTGACGTAGTTGCAATTTGCTCTGGGACAGCGGATGTTTGGCAATCAATAAAATATTAAATCCATTGCTGGAAATGGCTGTTCGGGCTATTCATGGGATGAGTTTTCAAGTTTTAGTTTGTGGAACGGAGCCAGAAAAACTATGAAGTTTCAGATATTCTTAGGGGCGGCCGCCATCGCCGTTGCGACCGCCAGTAGCCCCGCCCTTGCTGCCGATGTAAAATCCGGGGAAAAAATATTCAAGAAATGCAAAGCCTGCCACACGTTGGAAGAAGGCGGGAAAAACAAAATCGGACCGAATTTGTTTGGACTTTTCGGACGGGTCTCGGGCACCATGGAGGGTTTTAAATTCTCCAAGGCGATGAAAGAGGCTGCAATTACTTGGGATGAAGCAACGCTGGACGAGTTCTTGACCAAGCCGAAGAAAATGGTGCCAAAAACAAAAATGACTTATGCCGGCGTGAAAAAAGAAAACCAACGCGCTGATCTAATTGCCTATCTGAAGGAAGCAACGAAGTAATTTATCTGAACCAAGATTAAGCGCTCAAAAAATCACCGCACAAAATCATTTTGCGGTGATCTTGTAGTAGCACCTAGTTTTTGATTAGAGCTGCACAGTGGCGACGTATTCACGAAGCACTTTTTCAGCTATCTCCAATTGCTTTCCGATTTCCTTTTCCTTTGCGTTCAAGGCTTCCAGTTGGGTTTCTTGTTGGTCAAGTTTATCGACATAACGCGCATGTAATTTTTGCGTCGAATTCAGACGACTTAAGTTTTCGCGTAATCGGATTTGGTCCTGAAAAATTGCTTGGCGCTGAATCGATATTGCGTCCAATTCTCGTTTTGAACGATCGACGTTTTGCCTGAGCAATCGAATTTCTTCGAACACTGTGCGTATGTCGTTGCTCAGACGGCCGTTTTTCAACAAGGCCACCAGCCGATTGTCATCAAGGCGACGAAGCTGCATTTTTTCAATACGCGTCCGTTTTAGTCTGACAGGAAAAATAACGGTCTCACCCGGTTTTGTGATCACTGCCAAGCGATAAAATTTTTCCGTAATTTCTTGCCGATCTGCATTCGGCCAGACCAAATCCCAACCAGCCAGACGGCGATGTTCAATTAATAATCGCCCAGCCTCACCTACGACTGTTTTGATCCGGTAAAACGTCTCCCGCTCGTCCTCCACAGTCAGCGACAAGACGCCGGCGCTGATCCTACCTTTTAGGATATTTTTCGTGGCGCGATCTTCTTTGTCCACAATGGTACGGCGGTCCAAGGCGTAACTAAGCATCCGTTGCTCGCCTTTTGGCAGCAATGCCAGCCTTGCGTCGCCGATGAAGTCGATCGCAGCGGTTTCGTTTGCCTGGTAAATCGTGACCAGGCCGGGCGGCAAACTTTCCTCTCCATCGTTGCTGACTGATGTTACTGCAAGCGGATGACGATGGTGAGCCTGGGGTTGATATAACAATCCAGATGCTGACGGGATATCACGATCGATGATCGTCAACATTGCCGAAGTGCCATTTTCCAAACTTTGTGGTTGGGCAAATCGATAGTTTACTCGGGCTAGGGCCTCACTTGCGTCTACCATTTGACCTGGACCGCCGATCGCCTGCTGTTGCATTTTCAGGGTGGATTGCGGAGCAATATCAGCTGCACTCTCTTTCGCCAAAGCTGCCTTAGGGGCATGCCGCATCACTCTTTTTTCTACACCACCTTGCTTGCGTCCCGTCACACTGTCGAAACTCGCCACCGTTCCTTCGTCCAAGCGCGGAATTATCTTTCCCATCACGTCCAAAGGAGCCACCGGACGGCTGGAATAATACGCATCGTAGAGATGTTGGCGAAACGTCACTGGATTTCCAGATGTCAGAGACAGTGATACATTCGTCCAATCTCGACCACTTAAGTTATCAATAATGGCCCAACCTTGCAGCCGCGCTTTCTCCTTCCCAAGGGCACCTGTGACAAGTCGATAAGATACTTTCCAAAGCGGAACTGAAATCAAATAGCCAAGTCGTATTTGCCGCTTTCCCGAACCCGGCAACAGCACAACCAGTTCCCGACGGTCTTGTTTACGATGGTCGGCAATTGTCGTGAGCGCCTCTTCGATCTGTTCTTTTAGTTTGGGATCAAGGAACTCGACACTTTCGACATCTTCGATGACAAACTGGCGAATACCTGACTTCGACAACACCGAAACCCGATGACGATCAATTGTGCCGCCGTCGTTCGGCAAACGAATCACTTCCTTTACTGCACGAAGAACGCGTCCTTCGAAGACCTCAGCACCGCTAACTCTGATCTCGGCCCCTCGAAGTGCGTTCAATAATGATTGAGTCGTTCGGAGTTGATTTTGTTTGAATGGCAGCTTTTTGAATTGCTCGTCCAATGAACCGCGGCTGACTAGTTGGACTGTAGGATTTCCTTTTGGATCGGAAATCAACATGCTTTTCAAGACGTCGTCGACCTGGGCCAAGGGGAGTTCAATTCTGGCTTCGTCCTTTGCATCTGCCTCGCCCGTATACTCAAAATAACCGACCCCGGCACTCGACAACACCACATGCCGTAATGTCAGCTCAGCCGCTCTAGGATTGGATTTGGGTACAACTGCGACAACAACTATCGAAACGGCGCAGAGGCAAAGCAGTCGCTTTACGAAACAATATTTTTTCGTCGATTTTGTATACATACCCAATCCCAGTTCGATTTTCTTATCGAAACTTTTTCATAATTATTGAAATCTACGCCCGCCAACATTGCCAAGCAAGCTAGGCGATATTGTGACGAATAGCGCGCTTCTCATAATTTATGGCAATTCGGATAAAGTTGCGAATCTACTGCAAGGCAGTATTAGGATTGATTTGCAATGATTAATTGCTAAATTTGCCTCTTGCCTAGGCCGCAAACACTCGTTAAATCCGAGATATTGATAATCCTTTTCCCTGGGGGCAAAGATGAATAAGAACGATCTAATTGCAGCTGTAGCGGCATCCAATCAAATTACCCAAGCACAAGCGCAGGAATCAGTCGACGCAACCTTCGAAGCTATTACCGGCGCATTGGCCGGTGGCGACGAAGTCCGCATCCCCGGCTTCGGCGTATTTTCTGTCAGTGATCGCGCCGCCCGAACTGGTCGCAATCCGAAAACCGGTGAAACAATTCAAATTGCTGCGTCACGGCAACCCAAACTCAAAGTTGCGAAAGCACTTAAAGAAGCGGTCAACGGCTAACATATACGTCATACCTCGTGTCGCGAGATGATGTGCTGTTGCACATCATCTCGCACATTAGGTATTAGCATGTCCGGCATGCATGGTCAGCTTGTGTTATCTTGTAACTATGAGCGATCAAAAAGCGGTTCTGGATTTTGGCGTCGACCGAATATTCATGACGGATCACTGTGAATGACCTGGTCGATTATATTTCCTATTTTTGCAAGTCCGATCCTCGGTGCCTTCTTGGTTGAAGCGGCTTATCGCTTGGCGGCAAAGCGTGCATTAGTTGGTCGCCCGGCAAGTTGCGACGAATGCCATGTGCCGTTGTCGTCAATTGATTTGATTCCGTTATTCGGTTGGCTTATGCAAAAGGGCAGTTGCCGTCATTGCGGCGAGCGGATCGGTTTCGGCTACACAATCGGCGAACTAGCCGCAGTCGCAGCCGCTGTAGCGCCGATATTCTTCGATTTGCCTGTATTGATACATGTCGGTTCTGTCGTCTTGGCTTGGTATTTGGTGTTTGTCTCAATTGTCGACATCAAAAGTGGGCATCGGCTACGTGATTATTGTTTACCGCTAATTGTTGTCGGCTTCATTGTCACTTGGATACAGCAACCGGAGCAAATAATGCGGCATGGCTTAGCCGCAGTATTGGGCTATTGCTTTTTCTGGACGGTTAATCGGGTTTGGTTGCGTTTTCGCGACCGTCGAGCGGCTGGATTGGGCGACTTCTTTTTTGCAGCTGCTGTTGGGGCTTGGCTTGGACCAAAGTATATGGTTGGGGCCATCATGATCGGGATGATCTTCTCGGCAATTTTTGCGCTAGTGCACGTGATAGTACGAAGGAAGAAAAAGAAGCTTGCCGGCAAACCGAGCGAAGTAACTTTGGTTCCCGGGATGGCGATTGGCTTGCTTGTTATTTGGCTGCAATTGCAAAGCCTGCTGGTACAAGGAACGTGACGTGGCAGATTATGATACCTTGGTAGATCTCGACAACCCATCCTATGTTCACCCATCGGCCATTCTATATGGCAAGATTTCAACAGCGCCTGGCGTATCAATCTGGCCGAATGTCGTAATGCGCGCCGAGCAATATGATATTGTCATCGGAGAAAACACCAACATACAGGATTTCGTCATGGTCCATGTGGGAGACAATTGCGGTAGCCGTATAGGCACCCACTGTTCGATCACACATCACGTAACAATTCATGGCTGCGAAATTGGAGATAACTGTTTAATCGGAATTAATGCGACGATAATGGATCGGGCAGTCATTGGCGAAAACAGCATTGTTGCCGGACACACGATCATCAATCAGGGCATGGTGATACCGCCCAATTCCATAGTTGCAGGTGTGCCAGGAAAAGTTATCAGGACAAAAAATAATTACATAGCCAATCGGATGAATGCGTGGCTATATCGTCAAAATGCAGAAGGTTTCGCTCGCGGCGATCATCGGGTTTGGAGCCACAGTGATAACAAGGATAAAAGCAAAGCCGAATATCAGCGCCTTGTACAAGAACTGGCGCAACGAGAGGCGCTGAACAACAACGCATCAAAGGGCTGACAGCCACGCGCGTAATCTTCGGAGTTTAGAATGGAAAAACCCTATTTACTCTTTTTAGGTGATGTCCCCGATCAACTAGCAGCGAAGACTGCGACTGGGATCGCTGATTGGCGCCCGGAATGGTGCGTCGGCCAATCAAGACTTCCAGGTTGTCAAGCGGATACCGGCCTGCCAGACTTATCGATTGAAGAAGCCTGGAAACTTGGCGCCAAAACCTTGGTCATCGGCGTGGTGAATTCGGGCGGCGTGATGCCTGACAACTGGACTAGCAGTATTGTTGAAGCCATCGAATTGGGTATGGACGTCGCCAGCGGCCTACATTCCATGCTGGAAGACTTTCCGGCAATTGCAAAGGCAGCGGAAGCGAATAATGTTGTTTTACATAATGTCCGCCGTAGCCCACAAGGGTTTAGAACCGGCCGCGGCGAACCGCGATCCGGCAAGCGGTTGTTGACCGTCGGGACCGATTGCTCGGTTGGCAAAAAATACACCGCCTTGGCGTTGGAACGAGACATGCGAAAATCAGGCTTGAAGGCTGATTTTTGCGCCACCGGCCAAACCGGTGTTTTCATCGCCGAACGCGGTGTCGCTATTGACGCTGTCATCGCTGATTTCATTTCTGGTGCGGTCGAATGGTTGTCGCCGGAAAACGATGTCGATCACTGGGATGTGATTGAAGGACAGGGTTCGCTTTTTCATGCGGCCTTTGCTGGTGTTTCGTTGGGCTTATTACACGGCGCGCAACCAGACGCTCTGGTTTTATGTCATGAACCGACTAGAACTCATATGCGTGGTCTTGCCCACGCGCCACTGCCGGATATTCAAGACTGCCTCGAGACTTATGTACAACTAGCGAGGCTGACAAATCAGAATTGCCGTTTTGTCGGCATAGCAGTCAATAGCAGCAATCTGGAACCTGCGAGAGTGGGGCCATACTTAGAAAGTTTGGAGGATAAATTTGGTCTGCCTTGTGTCGATCCGATTGCCGGCGACACTGTGGCCATTGTCAAACGGTTGAACGACTAGGAAAATCCAAAATGCGGTTAAATGTACGCAAACAGACTTGGCCCATCGATGGATCGTTTGCCATATCCAGAGGGAGTCGCAGCGAGGTCAATACGGTAATTGTGGAACTCATTGACGGAGACTATTGCGGTCAGGCCGAATGCGTGCCGTATGCCCACTATGGCGAAACCGTCCAATCCGTCCTTGCACAGATTGAACAAATAAGGTCGAGTTTGGAAAACGGGTCCAATCAAGCCGATATTCAAAAACTGATGTCGGCCGGCGCCGCGCGCAACGCCGTCGATTGCGCTTTATGGGATTTGCATGCGAAATCTTCTGGAACATCGGCCTGGGAGACGGTCGGCCTGCCATGTCCACAGTCAACAACCACGGCCTATACATTAAGTCTTGATGCACCTTCAGAAATGGAGAAGAATGCGCGCATCCAAGCCACCAGACCGTTGTTAAAAATAAAAGTCGGTTCGGAGGACGACATTGCGCGCGTCGAAGCTGTACGCAAGGGTGCGCCAGATGCGGCTCTGATCGTTGATGCAAATGAAGCGTGGAATGATCTTAATATTGTTAGCAATCTTGCAGCAATGGCGCAATTAGGTGTCTCGATGGTTGAACAACCCATCCCAGCTGACGCCGATGATATTTTGTATTCCTTAGATCGTCCGCTGCCGGTTTGTGCAGATGAAGCCTGTCACACGACAGCTGGACTTCAAAATCTGGTCGGGAAATACGACGTTATCAATATCAAACTCGACAAAACCGGTGGTTTGACAGAGGCACTTAGACTGTTATCGGCGGCACAATCTGAGGGCTTGGATATCATGGTTGGATGCATGCTCGGCTCTTCATTGGCAATGGCGCCGGCCTATGCCTTGGCAGGATCAGCCAAATTCGTCGATTTAGACGGACCGCTTTTACTGGCTGAGGATTTTGATCCGCCAATAGATTTTGACGGTAGCATCATGATGCGACCCGTAACCGCGCTGTGGGGGTAGAACGTTTAGTATGAATCGCCGTTTCACCCATTACGCACTAGTTAAAGAACACATGTACTCTTAATGTTGGTTGTCGCGACACTATTTAGTCTGATATTTTTGCTTGCATGCGTATATGCGATGTACAGTGATATTACCCGGTTTGAGATTCCTAACACGCTTAGCATATTACTCGCGGCGGCCTACTTACCTTACGCTTTGTCCTTAGATATCGAACTCGCCATTATCGGGCGCCACTATATAATAGGCTTTGCCACGCTGGCAGTTGGTTTTTTACTATTTGTCCTTGGTGTCATCGGAGGCGGTGACAGCAAATTTGTCGCCGCCGTCGTCATATGGCTAGAAGCCGGAGATTTACTGTCGTATTTATTTTTCACAACGGTATTTGGTGGCTTCCTTGCCATTATAGTAGTGCTGTTTCGTTTGATCAATTTACCGCCACGGTGGATGGACAGCCCGACTATCGCAAAACTTCACGACAAAAATTCCGGTCTTCCTTATGCTCTCGCAATTGGTGGGGCGGGATTGGTATTTTTTCCGAAAATACTTCTAAATTTTTAAGTTCTCATAGACTTCGATTTGATTTGTTCTATTCTATTTAAGCAATCGTACTAGGGTTCCAACAATCGTGTCATTATTAACACAGTAGTGAACGCGCAGTATTTGAATGAAATCATTATCGATACTGTTGCGGTTGACGCGGAATCATAATTGAGCGCATAATTTGATTTCAAAAGTCATTGTGCTTCGCTTTCGTATCTTGTGTAAGTGCATTGAGGAAGCGGTAGTTTACTTTTGTATTGTGTGGGATGTCGAACTTAGTATCTTGATTAAACTGAAGTTGACGAAAATTCGGCATTTGGGGCGCGGTTTGACCGCGCGGGTTTAAGAACTAGAGTAGGGTGTAAACTTGAATCTCGCACGGGTGATACTCATTGTCGCAGCGTTAGCCGTTGCCGGCATTACTGCATTTTTAGTTAGTCTCCTTATTGATCGAAATGAAGAAGATCAAGAAGCTTCAACTTCCGACGTGGAAACGATTGAAGTTCTGGTTGCTGATCGGGCTCTTCCAGCCGGTTTGATTATCACAGGCGAACATTTTGTCTGGCGGTCTTGGCCGAAAAGCTCGTCGAACGAGAGTTTTATTGTCCGTTCCAAAGAAACAAAAATTGAGAATTATATCGGTTCCGCAGTTAAGTCGCTTTTTAACGCCGGTGAGCCGATTTTGGAAAGTAAACTTATAAAACCTGGGACCCCCGGCTTCTTGCCTGGTGCGTTGAAGCCAGGCATGCGTGCATTCACGCTCAGAGTGAGCCCAATAACAAGTACAGCCAGTTTTGTCCTGCCAGGCATGCATGTCGATTTAGTGCTGACACTGAAAGGCGGCTCTGGATTCAAACCGTTCATCAGCGAAACAATTATGCAAAATGTCCGCATTTTGGCCCTCGACAGTCGTGTGTCGGACGGTGGCAAGGCGGCATCTCGCTCTAAAACAATAACCGTCGAAGTTACGCCAAAAAATGTTGAGCGTTTGGCGATCGCGACGCGTGTGGGACAAATTCGTTTAGTCGTGCGTAGTTTGGCCCGCGATCCCAAAGAAGAAAAGCTAGATCCATTTACTTCCACTTGGGAGATTAGCGAATGGACGCGAGCCCGTGCACATGGAAATCCCGTGATAATGGTGGCAAAGACTGATTTGCCGCGTGGCACATTAATTCGCGATGTAGACTATGAATGGCGCGTTTTTCCAACGGATACCAGGATGGATGGCCAAATTCAACGCCGGCCAAATTCCGATGCGGCGTTCAATGGCGGCCTAGTGTTGAAGGATATGAAAGCAGGCCAGGCAATATTGATCGATGATATCATGCGCAAAGATCAACAAGGGTTTATGACGCAGGCTCTTCAGCCAGGCATGCGCGCTGTGAACGTGGGCGGTGCAACCCAGTTTGTGTCGCCTGGCGACCGTATCGACGTGCTGATGACGCAAATAGTTAGGGCTCTACCAAACCAATTTAACGTTCCTGCTCGTCGCGTTACAGAAACGATATTTTCAAATGTCCGCGTTATTTCTATCAATAGTCCTGGGTCGTTGACGCTTGAATTTACAGCAAACCAAGCACAGAAAATGCTGGTAGCAAGGACAATGGGGTTTTTCACTTTCCTGGTACGCAGGCGAGATGATAATGTGATCGGCCCGGCATATGCGACAGATCTTGAATCTAGCAAAGCTTACGCAGATTCTTACACCCGAGACCCCGTTTCCTCGTTAGTAAAGCACAGTCGCGATCTCGACCGACAAGGACAAGGACAGTCCCGGGTTCGCATCTATGGCGCAAATGTTCCGAATATAGTGGGTTATGCTTCTGGCCGAGGCCCGAAAGGTCGAGTGATTACATCAGAATCTGACAAAAATGAGCCAGTTGTCGTTGTCGTACCTGAACAAAGTAAGTCCGAGTGATTTTGTGATGTTGGTAAATCAAACAATGAGTTTTAGAAGCTTGTCTGTCGCAATTGGTATTGCTCTTAGTATTGCAGCCGGCTCACAAGCCGTCGCGCAGTCGAAAAAAAGCAGCGTGCCAACTGTAAGTTCTATTCATGCCAACGGCACTGCCGGATCGCGCGTTATTAAGGTAGCTAACAACAAGGCGAGAATTATTGAGCTGCCGGTGGATGTCGCCGACGTGCTTATCGGAAATCCTGGTATCGCTGACATAGTTGTTAAGACACCGCGGCGCATATACCTGCTCGGACGCGCTGTCGGAAGCACCAATGCTTTCTTCTTTGATGCGACTGGAAATGAAGTACTTCGCGCCGAGATTGAAGTTGGCCGTGACTTGGCAGGTTTGCAAGAAGCACTTGATGAAATTATCCCCAATCATAATATTACGTTGTCGACAGTTGGTTCCCGTGTGTTCCTTAAAGGGACCGTGCGCTCCCCGGAACATGCCGAATGGGCTCGGCTCGTTGCGATAACGCATAGTGGCGACGAAGATGATATTATTAGCATGCTGAACGTTGTCGAAGATCAACAAGTACTTCTACAAGTCCGCGTCGCTGAGGCAAGCCGGACAGTATTAAAACAGTTCGGGATCAATTTGTTCAATGCGCTAACTGGGGCGATAAATACCATAACATCTGGCGATTTGGTAGTGAGTGCCGTTGCGGGCACATTGGGATCATCCTATGGTAGCCTGGCGCTTCAGTATAGTAATTCCAGTGGCGACACGTTAGCGTTGACAATTCAGGCACTGGAAAATAACGGATTATTGAAAGTTTTGGCAGAGCCAAATTTGACAGCAATTTCCGGACAAACAGCTAGTTTCCTGGCGGGCGGTGATTTTCCGGTACCGGTGTCCGATGGTGACAACGGTATTACTGTTCAGTTTCAAACTTTCGGCGTAGAACTCGAATTCACACCCGTAGTGCTCAATTCTGGAAGAATTTCGTTGCGTGTCGCAACGGAAATCAGTGACATTAGCAATCGCGGTCAAATAATTGTTGATAATTTCGCCATATCTGGTCGCTCAATACGCAGGGCCGAATCGACAGTTGAACTTCCTTCTGGCGGCAGTATGATGATGGCGGGTCTTATCCAGCGAACAACGAACACGACCGTCGAAGGTGTACCTGGACTAAAAGACGTACCGTTGCTGGGTGCGTTATTCAGGCAAAATCAAACGGATATCAGCGATATTGAGATGATTGTTGTGGTCACTGCATCTCTCGTGAAACCGATCCAAAATCGAGGCGACATAAAAACACCGATCGACAATATCGGCGCACCAAGTGATTATGATTTATACGCTCTTGGACGCATTCAGTCTCGCTTCGGCGTGCCTGGAAATAATTCTCTTGCCCGAGACCTCAAGGGCCCCATTGGTTACATTTTACAGTGATGGAGGCGAGGAAGATGGCAGTTCTCAAATCGAAACAAAATATTCTGCGCATGATGTTGGCCGCGGCAATCGGCGGGACACTTATCAGCTGTTCAAGTGGCCCTCTTGTACACTATCCGGCCGTGAATGATGCATATATAACAAAGGGTCACGATGTTTCGAGTGAAATGGTATCGGAAACCATGTCTCAAGGCGACGGTGAGGCGGGTTTGGCCGTTGGCGAGCTGAAAAAATTAGATGAATTTGCCGCTCAATTCGTTGCAAATGGGAGTGGCGCATTTACAATCATTGTCCCCGAAGGGGGCGATCGAATGAAAGCAATTTCTAACGCCGAGTCTATTCGCAAATATTCGCTGCAATCCGGCATTCGAACAGAAGAGCTGGATTTGAGAATTGCAAAACTTGGAGATCAAAAAAGTCCAGTCGTAATGAGTTATGAAGCATATTCGGTTACGCTGCCAAATTGTGGCAAATTTTTACCGAAACCAAGTTATAATCCGGAGAACAAAGTTGCGTCTGATTTGGGCTGCAGCGTCATGAATAACATCGCTTTGATGATGTCAAATCCAGCTGATTTGGTGAAGGGACGTATCCCCACAAAACCGGATGGCAATGTGGCTGGGAAGCAAGTCGAGGATTATCGTTTTGGCGAGGATAGAGCTCCAGAAGAATAATAAATTAGGATTGTATCTTTTATCCATTATCGTTTTATAAAAGTGCAAAATTGTAATTGGTGATTAGTTAAATAATTACGCGTGATTTAGGCGGCAAGAACCAACGGAATGATTTGAGTTTCGATTGAATGCCTCCACAACTGGGAAAGGACTGTCGTTATTCTTAGGGTAAATATTCAGGCCTGGGTTCGTGACGAAGAAGCGCAAAGAACTGTGCGTGAAGGCCTTAGTGACAGAAAACTCTCAAAATCTGTAATCGATGTTGAAATCGGTGGATACGAAGCTGCGGTTTCCTTTTACCAAAAAAACGCAACGCCTCACCTAATAATCCTCGATACAGCGGCTGCTGGCGACGATCTCATTGGTGAGATCGATGCCTTGGCCGAAGTTTGCGATGCTGGTACACATTTGTTGTTGCTTGGCGAGTTGAATGACGTTCAGCTCTATCGTGATTTGATACGTCGAGGTGTCGCAGAATATCTAGTCAAACCAGTCGCGCCACGCGAAATTCACGACACGATTACGTCTATCTTTGTCGATCCAGATGCCCCGCCCTCGGGTCAAATAGCAGCGTTTTATGGCAGTCGCGGCGGCGTCGGATCCAGTACAATAGCGCAAAATGTCGCCTGGCATTTGGCGAATGACGCCGAAGAAGATGTAATTCTGATAGACCTTGATCTGCCTTTTTGGACAACTGCGTTAGGTTTCAATATCGAATTGTCTCAAGGAATTCAAGATGCGCTTCACGACCCAGATAGGCTGGATAGTGTATTGTTAGAACGGTTTTACTATGAACAAAGCGATAAGCTAAAACTTCTCGGTTCGACAAATCGTCTGTCCGGTGAGGATCGTGTAACAACGGATGGTTTTGAGAGAATTCTTGATCTGGCCCGGAGTACAGCAAGCTTTGTCGTTATCGATATCCCTCATCTTTGGACTCCTTGGGCAAGACAAATTTTACTTGACGCTGATCACACAGTCATTTCAATCACGCCTGATTTAGCTAGCTTGCGTGATTCTCGATCAATAATTGACCATTTGAAGGCGCAGCGAGATGATCACGCGCCTATTCACACAGTGCTGAACAAATTCGGCGCAAATAAGAAGTCCGAATTCACTATTGGCGATGTTGAGGACGCGCTCGGCAGTGAACCGACAACGACCCTAAACTATGAGCCAGGGTTGTTCGGTGAAGCGTCGAATAATGGCCAGATGTTGGCAGAAGTGAATAATCGGCATAAACTGATTGAAGCATTGCGTGAATTTGTTATGCACTTGTCGGGACGCAGTGCATTGAGGAAAAAGAAACGTAAGAAACTCGGATTTTTGAAAGTTTAGTTGAAGAGTAGATAATGTTTGGCAAAAGATCCGCTAAGCCCAATGAAGTACAGCCGGCTCGCACCGGAGCTAATCGTACGCCGGCCGCCGAGGAGCCTGTATCGCTGGATGTTGTAGAAAGTGCACCACCGGTGCCCCCACCGATACCGGAAATTGAGAATGTCACTTCCGACCAAGATGCCAAATACAATGACACCAAGCAGAAAGTATTTTCGGCACTAGTCGACGCTGTTGACCTAACAGAACTCGGAAAACTTCAGTCTTCTCAAGTTCGCGAAGAAATCACCGACATTGTGGGCGAAATTATCGCCTTGCAAAATTTGGTGCTGAGCGCGGCGGAACAAACCCGCCTGATTACAGATATCTGTAACGATGTATTGGGACTTGGCCCATTAGAGCCACTGTTGGCGCGTGATGATATCGCGGATATAATGGTCAATGGTCCTAAAAAAGTTTACATCGAAACCGATGGCAGGATCGAACTTACAGACATAAAATTCCGCGACGAAGCACAATTGATGAATATCTGTCAACGTATCGTCTCGGCGGTCGGTCGACGGGTTGATGAATCCAGCCCGATTTGCGATGCGCGCTTATTGGATGGTAGCCGGGTAAACGTTATTGTCCCACCTCTCGCCTTGGACGGCGCGGCATTGACAATTCGTAAGTTTAAACGAGACAAATTAACTTTGGCGAAATTGGTCGAATTTGGCACGGTCACCCCTTCGGGATCGGAATTGCTTGAAATTATTGGTCATTGTCGATTGAATACGATGGTATCTGGCGGCACAGGTTCCGGCAAAACAACCTTGTTGAATTGCCTAACGCAATTTATCGAAGTTAGCGAGCGGACAATAACCTGCGAAGATTCAGCGGAGCTGCAGTTACAACAGCCCCATGTCGTCCGCTTGGAAACCCGTCCTCCAAATCTGGAGGGGCAGGGTGAAGTCACCATGCGCGATCTGGTCAAAAACTGTTTGCGGATGCGTCCTGAACGTATAATCGTCGGTGAGGTGCGCGGTCCGGAAGCGTTCGATCTTTTGCAAGCGATGAATACCGGGCACGATGGTTCGATGGGAACTATTCACGCCAATAATCCACGCGAAGCTCTAAGTCGTATAGAGAATATGATTGCGATGACAGGTTTCAGCCTACCTTCTAAGGCGGTTCGCGAACAAATCGCCGGTGCCATCAACGTGATTGTGCAAACTTCCAGACTACGTGACGGTAGTCGAAAGATTACCCATGTCACCGAAATTGTCGGCATGGAAGGAGATGTGATCACGCTTCAAGATTTAATGTTATACGAAATTGAAGGTGAAGACGACAATGGATACATCACCGGAAGACACCGTTCGACCGGATTGCGCCCAGGATTCTGGGATCGTATAAAATATTTCGGCAAGGAAGAGCAGCTCATGCGAGCACTTGGTATGTAGCCCCATCGCCGAGAATAATTTGTCGCTTCAATATTGGAGATTCGTTTGAACACTGCGACTATCGTAATCATAATTGCAGCTTTGGCAGCGGCAGGATTAATTCTAGCTGTACTGGTCGTCTTCCCTCAAATGGGTATGCGAAATCGCTCGCGTCGGCGAATGAAGCAAGTCATCGCAGGGCAAGCTCCGACTTCAGGCAAAAAATCCAAACGTAAATCTAATATTAGAAGTGGTGGGTCCCGCCGCCGCGATATTCAAGCAAGATTGCGTGATGTTGATGAGAGCAGGAAAGAAATACCCTCTAGGCTGCATAAATACCGACAGGATATCAAACGCGCGGGCCTGTCATTCAGTTTACAGCAGTTTTTTCTTTTCTGCGGTGGCTTGTTTGTACTGGCATGCATATTCTATCTGTTCATGGCCCTGCCAATTATTGGCTTAATCCCATTTGGATTGACTATTGGGTTTGGCCTGCCACTCTGGATCGTGCGATTCATGGGCAAACGAAGAACGAAAAAATTTACGCTTTTGTTTGCTGATACTGTAGACGTAATAATTCGCGGTATTCGTTCCGGACTGCCTGTTGGAGAATGTTTGAATATTATCAGCAATGAAAGTCCAGACCCAGTTCGCCCGATATTTACCCAGGTTGTAGACGCGACTAAAGTAGGATTAAGCTTAGAACAAGCGCTACAACGAGCTGAAGAGAATATGCCGACACCGGAGTTTCGATATTTTAACATTGTACTGAATATTCAATCTCAAACTGGTGGTAATCTGGCTGACACTTTGGCTAATTTAGCGATGGTTTTGCGTGAACGCAAAAAATTGCGCGACAAAATTCAAGCTCTGTCATCGGAAGCGAAAGCTTCAGCAACAATTATCGGCTCCCTTCCTTTCCTGGTAGCAAGTGCGTTGTTCATATTGAACCCAAGTTATATGAGCATATTGTTCACGAGTACACCGGGTCAAGCCATGCTAATCGGTAGCGCGCTTTGGATGTCGGCGGGAATTTTCATAATGAAACAAATGATAAACTTCGATATTTAGATGCTTGAACAAATAACAGATCCTAACAATATTATTCTCGCTGTTGCGATGATTGGCGCCTTTTTGACTATTTTTATGTTAGGGGCCCCACTTTTAGCAGGGGACCAAGGGGCGTCCCGGTTAAAACAAGTCACCAAACGTAGAGAAGAGCTTCAAGCCGCCGCGGTAGCGCAACATAGTAAAGTGCAAACTTCTCAGGTTCGTCTAAACCAAGGTCGCTCCGTCATACGTAGCCTTGTTGAACGTTTTCGCCTAATGAACCCGGCAGACGGCGACAAAATGAGGATGTTTATGGCGCAAGCCGGTCTACGTGGCCAAGGACCAATATATACTTACGCCTTCTTCCGGTTTGTAGCCCCGATAATTCTTGGAATTGTATCGGCGATTTACATGTTTTTTGTCATTAAAACCGATCTTACATATTTATCACGCGGTTTGATTGTGCTTGGCGCGATGCTGCTTGGGTTTTTCATGCCGTTTATTATAGTCAAAAACATGAAATCGAAACGACAACAGGCGATCACCCGTCAATTTCCCGATGCACTCGATCTTATGGTAATTTGCGTCGAAGCCGGCTTGTCGATGGAAGGTGCGTTCGCTCGTGTCTCAGATGAAATTCAAGAAGAATCTCTTGAACTTGCGGAAGAAATTGGCCTCACTTCGGCGGAACTTGCATTTTTACCCAGCCGAACCGATGCTTTGGAAGGGTTCTTCAATCGAACCGATCTTCAATCCGTTCGTTCCTTGACTACCGCGTTAATTCAAACCGAAAAATACGGGACGCCGATCGCTATGGCATTAAAAGTGTTGTCGCAAGAACAACGTGAAGCCAGGATGAACCGCGCTGAAAAGAAGGCAGGTGCCCTTCCCGCTCAATTGACAGTGCCGATGATCGTGTTTTTCTTACCGGTATTGTTTGTCATTATCATGGGGCCTGCTGGCATCAATATTGTCAGAACATTGGCGCTGAAATAATGACGTTGTCCGAAGCTATAGGGAATACGTGTAGCAATTTTGAATATACGATCGCCGGTATTCGAGATGAAACGATTGGTGTATTAAATGGCGAACAGCGCGGTCATGTCGTTCGTATACAATATGCTTGATTTTGTATTGAGTTGATCTAGGAAGTAGGAAAGAGCAATGAAACAGATTGGACTTAAGGGTATAATCATAGCAGTTATCGCGTGTTTATTCATCGCACCCGTTGCTGCTGGCGGTGGCTATATCAAAGTTGAAGTCGGCAAAACCAAACCTATGCGGATTAACAAACAGCCGGATTTAATTCTTGTCGGAAATCCTGGTATTGCGGACATAATCATGGAAACAAACAATCGCGTTTTCCTAGTGGGGCTTGCTCCAGGAGAGACAAATCTTCTGATGTACGACACCAATGGAAAATTGATGCTGTCGAGAAATATCCTCGTAACAAGACAGAAAACTAGACACGTTATTGTTCACCGTGGCGCTCAGGAATCCACCGTCAGCTGCACTGGTGATTTATGTACCCGCGTCAGCTCAAGCGTTTCACCGAGTGTGGCTGGCAGAACAGCAAGTCAATCTGGAGCGACCGGATCCGCTCCAGCTGAATTGATCGGAGAAGAAGAATAATAATTTGGATATAAACAAGGATTGTTGGAGGAACTGCTAATTCGATCGATCAAGCAATGAGTAGTGGGTACAGACTTTATACAAATAGTCTCCATTATCACATGCAGTTAACAATAATGGCCGATAAATAATGGCCGACGGGCGAATTGTAAAACGGGGGCTTTTGGTTTGAATACTGCGTTTGAGGGAGCGCTGCGAGTGTAATGAAAATTCTGATTGTCGATAGCGACAAATTGGTCGCCCGGCTGATGCAGAGCAAATTCGAGAAATGGGGACATACCGTTGTCATTGAAAGCGACGGTTTGGCTGCATTCGAGGCGCTAAAAAAAGAACCATACCGAATGGTCATACTCGATTGGGATCTTCCCGGTATGATGGGGCCGGACCTATGTAAGGCGATACGCAAGCTCAAGCGCGATCGATACACCTATATCGTTTTCTACACAGCAATGTCTGACAAAGACAGCTTGATGGCCGGCCTCGAGGCAGGCGCAGATGTCTATCTAACTAAACCGCTCAATACGATTGAATTGTGGCTGCGCCTGAAAAATGGCAAAAGATTACTCAATCTGGAAGATGAACTTCGTGAAGGTCCGGGCGCCGATCGTGTCACTGGTGCCGTTAATGCCGCAAGTTTTCAAGAATTTTTCCGGGTTGTTTTAGCCGAGAACCAACGCACGGATTCTCGCGGTGTATTGATGTATGTGACGGTCAACAACTATCCATCCGTTTTCGCTGAATTTGGTTACACGCCGGCGCAAACAATGATGATTGAAGTAGCAAAAGTCATGGAACGGAATACCAGGCAAGCAGATTTGTTGGCTCGACTATCGGATAATCAATTCTGCCTGATGCTACAGAATACTTGGTGGGATCACTGCCATAGTGTCGCTGAAAAAATAGATGACCAAATGCAAGGAATAACGATTTATCATGAAGATATCTCGGTCAACCCCAATGTTTCAATCGAGGTTGCCGATTATCCACAAGGTGATATGTCACACGAAATCCTTTTGGCGAACGGCAAACGCTCCGATTTCATCCCAAAACCGGCACGAAAGGCGCCGGCTGCCCTTTAATTCGCAACAGCACGGGCCCGCAACTTCGGTTAAAGTTTGTCCTTACCTGTCTGCTAACCGTCCTAAACCCGTTTGAATATTGCGCTGGCAAACCAACCCGAGACCAATGCGACCAATATCGCCACAATACCATATATCGCGGAGTAAGCATGTGCGAACTCGTAGATTTGAGCGCCGACGCCGACTTTCGAGACTTCCAATGGTGTCGATTGAGCACTTTGAATAACTCCGTCTTTAAGTAAATATACAAATATCGTGTAAGCGCCTGTCGGGACATTGGAGGGAAATACCACGTCGGTGCGGAACAATCGTTTACCAATGAAATGTATCTTTCCAGGCATCGCGGAATACAAATTTGCCGCAATTTTGTTGCGGATCAACGCTGATCGATAGCCAACATAGCGGATATCTTTTGGACTGATTTTAGGCCGGATGACTATGTTTTCCACGCCGATTTGATTACGTCCCCGGACACTCCGTGAAGCGATATCATTGATGTTCGAACTCGCCGCTACATTGTAATAAGATGGGACATCGACGAATTCCATGGCGTCTTGATTGACCCATATGCCGGCAATACGATCTTTCTTTCTGACGTTCAGATCTTCGGCCGGTCCACGGATCACCACAACAACGTCGCCACCCTCTTCAACGGCCCCAAATAGCAATAATTCCGCACCGCTAAAGCCGGTCGTCACCGCAATAAGATGCTCACTTAAATCAGCTACGATCGGTTGCGCACGTAATGTCGAAAGGCTTGTGATTAAAATCAAAATCACCGAAAGTAGGCGGATCATCGTCAATGCCCCCTTGCGGCGGCGAGACTGTAAAGTTCGCTCGGCGTGATCGTCAGGTCGAATAACAATTTCAAGCAAACTGCTAATACCATCAGTGCCAACAGGCTACGTAAATATTCTCCCTTGATATGAACGCCGGCACGGGTTCCCAATTGTGCGCCAATTACACCGCCAACAAGGAGCACGAGTGCTAACATGATATCGACAGTTTGATTTTGCCATGACTGCAAAAAGGTCACGTTCGCAGTGACGAAGATGATTTGAAACAGCGAAGTCCCCACCACAACTGATGTCGGCATACCCAGCATGTAAATCATCGCCGGTACCATAATAAAACCGCCACCAACACCCATGATCGCCGAAAGAATACCCACCAATATTCCGATAGAAAAAGGTAATAGAGCACTGATATAGAGTTTTGAGCGGCGAAACCGCATTTTGAAGGGTAACCCATGCATCCAATTGTGCTGATGCAGTTTACGCCTGGGACCGCCTGGCTTGCGTTGGCGGCGAATGGTCCTCAAACTTTCAACCAGCATGAGACCACCGATAGTACCCAAAAACACAACGTAGGAAAGCCGAATTACCAGATCAACTTGTCCAAGTTCGCGCAACAAACTGAACAGCCAGACGCCAAGTGTCGAACCAACAACGCCACCAGATAGAAGAACGAGCCCCATCTTGAAATCGACATTTCCACGCCGCCAATGGGCCAACGCGCCAGAAACTGAAGAGGCTACAATTTGATTAGCTTCGGTCGCCACCGCGACAACTGGCGGGACACCCGAAAAGATGAGTAAGGGTGTCATCAAAAATCCGCCGCCGACCCCAAACAAGCCAGAAAGAAATCCGACGCCTCCGCCCATGCCAAGAAGGATGAAAACATTCAACGAGACTTCAGCTATTGGTAAATATACCTGCATTGCCGGGTCTACACTCTGATAATTAAGCTGCAGTTTGATGTTGCTCTGCAGATGCCAACTCTGCCAACGCTCAGTCCGAAGCCCAGGTTACAGCTTGAAAGTAAAAATAACGTCAAACTCTGTAATCGTAAAATCATTCCGTGAATATGACAAATAGAGGATAATTACTAGAGCCTATCTTTCTGATTTGAAAACAGTCCAAAACACGCCAACTCGACATAGATTTTCAGCGCCGGCAACGTTGAACAAAGAAAGGCCTGAACGTTAAGTTCAGGCCCTTCAAAATCAAATTTCAGAACAAATGGTACTACGCAGCAGCAACCCGTTTTTCATATGTACCACGGAGTATACTGACAATGTCGGAAATCATTTCTTCTTTGTCTTTTGCCAGGGAATAAAATACACACTGCGCGTCTCGTCGCGTCCTTACCAAGCCATCAAGACGTAAACGAGCCAAATGCTGTGACAACGCAGATTGACTAATGCCAATCAATTTTTCCAGCTCGCCAACATGACGCTCTTTTTCAATCAAATAACAAACAATCATCAACCGGCGCTCATTCCCGATCGATCTAAGTATTTTGCTTCCTTGGTTTATGGATTTTTTTGTGCGACTGCCAAATGCAGATAAATTAATTACACGTTTTTGCATGGTCAACTCTCTATTAATTTAAAAAAAAACTTTGTTCTAATATAAGCACCTACAAATAGCTGATTATGCTGCAAAAATGAAGAAAAAACTTTCGCTGGCCAATCGAAACTTAATGCCAATCCTCAAGCACTCTTATCCAATTTCAGTAAAAAACGGAAAAGTTTCTAATAACCAATAGCTTAGCACTTCGAACGAATTCATCACGAACAATATTCCCGTCAGTATCAATAATCCACCAATTGCCGTTTCGATCATACGCATGTGGCGTCTGGCACGCGCCATCCACCGCAAGAACGGTCGCGCCGCAAATGCAGCCAATAGAAACGGAACCCCCAATCCAAGTGCATAAGCACCGAGCAATGTCGTACCATAAAATAGACTATCCGCTTGCGCCGCCACAGATAACACAGCGCTCAATACCGGTCCGATGCATGGCGTCCAGCCGAAAGCAAATGCCAAGCCAATAACAAAAGCACCGGTTAAGCCGGCCGGTCGTTCGCTCAGATGTACTCTGGCCTCATAATTCAGAAACGGAATACGTAGGAGCCCGATGAAATGCAGGCCGAAGAAAATGATAACAACGCCAGCGATCTTTCCCAATAGTTCCTTGTGATCGAGGATCAATCCGCTGATCGCAGATGCCGACGCACCTAAACTGACGAAGACAACGCTAAATCCTAAAACAAACGCTAAAGCAGCAAAAAAAACTTGTTGATTGTTGAAGCGTAGTCCCTGCTCCTCCACTTGGCCGGTTTGGGCCGTCAACTGGTCTAACGACACCCCACCTAAAAAGCAGAGATAGGCCGGGACCAAAGGCAAAACGCAAGGCGACAAAAAACTAAGGAAGCCACCGCCAACCGCGCCAGCATATGAGACAAACAAGCCATCCATACAATAACTAACCTATTCTTGCTTCGAACTTTGAATAAATACCAAATATATGACGTATTTTATGTGAACCGTACATTGAATCAAATCAAGTCCAAGTCCTTACATATCACAATGCATTGACCCTCAGATTTTCTCCTGTCACAAATACCCCACTAAAGTTCGAATTTTCAACGAAATCGGTAACAAATTATATGCAAACGGAAACATTGGACACGCTTGGTTTGAAATGTCCGTTGCCTGTGCTTCGTGCCAGAAAAAAACTTTCTGAACTTGCGGCAGGCGACTGTCTGATCGTCTTAACAGATGATCCAGGCGCCCCTCCGGATTTCCTAGCCTTTTGTGAAGCCAACGGTCATATATTTGTGTCGAATACAATGGAAAGCGACCAAATCTCCATTAAAATCACAAAGGTGGGATTGTAGAGATGTGTAATATTAAAAAATCCCGTCTCGCGAACTTGACCTATTTGCCTTGGCGACACAGGATGCCGTCGAGTTAACGACTAAATTGAACGGAGATCAAAAGTGGCGGAAATACGCGTACAGTCGGAAGTAACTGGCAAAGTGTGGCAAATAGAGGCAAAAGTTGGGGATCGTATCGGCGAAGACGACCCAATTATCGTCTTAGAATCAATGAAAATGGAAATTCCAATAGGTGCACCCTCCGATGGTACCGTCACTGATATCCTGGTAAGTGAAGGCGACCCCGTGGAAGAAGGTCAAGACGTTGCGATTATGGACGGCTAACCTTTAATTGGCTTCCAATACAACAGTACCGATCTCGCGCGCCGCAGCGCGCAACCAATGCCAGGCGTATTCCGCGAAACTGCAGTGAACATAAATATCGACGCAGTCGCCGTCATTGCTGCTTTCTCGCAAATGAAATGTCGCATGGCAACGGGCCAAAGATGACGATGGGCAATCATCAACCGCAATCTTGTTCGGATGGAAGTTAATCGATGATCCTTTTGCCAACAAAGTGCGCACCGGCTGTCCTTGCACGCGAATTATGACGCGGCTTTCACTGACATCGGTAATCGCATGATGGCATTCTGCGAACACCGAAGCTGCTTTGTCTTCAAGGGTCGGTCCAGCTAAATTTTCGCTGCACAGCAGCCATTCATTGGGTCCCAACCACAAGACCGTTATGTCATCATTCGTGATGGCGCGGCACGCCCTAACCGGTAGCTCAAAACCAAAGCCGGACGCGAATGCCTCTAGAAACTTTTTATCCGAACTTTCGCCACGTATCGCCAACTGTCCCGCTGGAACAACTTCCGCCAAACCTATTTGACCCGCCGGAAGCGACACGGCAGCTTGCGACGCCAGGCCCAGATGCGCCAATGGGGTGCGCCGTAAATAACTGTCAGCCACGGGCGCGCTCCCCTTCCAGATCGAAGAATTTTGGTTGCGTTATCGTCGCCACAACGGATTGTCCATCAAACGCAACATTAATTTTCTCGCCATGGCGATCGCCACCACGACTTAACAAGGCCAATGCGATCGAACGACCAAGATTTGGGCTTTCATAACTCGACGTAACGTGGCCGACCATTGGGACAGGTGGGCTCAAGTCTTTTCGCGCGACCAATTGGGCGCCTTCCGGAATCACGATGTTGGGATTGTCAGTCAAAAGGCCCACCAACTGTTTACGATCCGCCCGCCCTGTATCTGCTCTGGATAAGGAGCGTTTGCCAATAAAATCCTTCTTCCGGCTGACGGCCCATTCCATACCTAGATCAACCGGCGTGACGGTGCCATCGGTGTCCTGCCCAACAATGATGAACCCAACTTCGGCTCGCAGCACATGCATCGCTTCCGTGCCATATGGTGTGATGTTGTATTTTTCGCCCGCTGTCATCAAAGCCTGCCAAAGCGCGATACCGTAGCTTGCCGGTACATTGATTTCAAATGCCAGCTCACCGGTGAATGAAATCCGAAATATGCGTGCCGGGATGCCGGCGACTTTGGCATCTTGAAAAGTCAGAAATGGGAATGCATCCGGCGCCAAATCTATATCTTCCACCAATTCCGTTAGCAGCTTTCGTGCATTAGGCCCGCAAATACTGGCAACTGCCCAATGCTCGGTGCAGGAATTGAAATAAACCTCCAATTCCGGCCACTCCGTCTGCGACCAGTTTTCCAACCAGGCCAAGACGCGTGCGGCACCGCCCGTTGTTGTCGTCATATGATATCGGTCTTCCGCCAGGCGCGCGGTAACCCCATCATCGAACAGCATGCCATCTTCCTGCAGCATCAAACCATAACGGCAGGCGCCAACCTTTAGGGCTTTCCAGGCATTGGTATAGATGCGGTTCAGAAACTCTGGCGCGTCTTTGCCCTGAATATCTATTTTTCCCAGGGTCGTCGCATCCAGGATGCCAACACTTTCGCGTGCCGCTTTAGCTTCCCGCATGACGGCGCTGTGCATGTCTTCACTGTCGCGGGGATAATAATAAGGCCGCAACCATTGCCCGACCGGCTCAAACATCGCCCCATTACTCTCATGCCAATGATGCATCGGCGTCTTTCTGACCGGATCAAGCAGATCGCCGAGATCCCGCCCTGCAATGGCGCCGAACGTCAAAGGCGTGAATGGTGGGCGGAAGGTCGTGTGGCCAACCGTCGGCACCTCCTGGCCCAAACTAGCGGCAGCAATAGCCAAAGCATTCACATTCGAGGTCTTGCCCTGGTCCGTTGCCATCCCGGTTGTGGTGTAGCGTTTGATATGCTCAATCGAACGATAGCCTTCTCGGGTCGCTAGGCGAATGTCGCCAGCGGTGACGTCGTTTTGGAAATCCACAAAATGCTTACCGCCTTTTCCGAGCTGTCCGCTTCTATTAGGAACCAGCCATAGCGGACGCATAGCCGCACCGACAGTCGGCGCATCTGCGCTTGGTGTCTTTGGCGCCCGGCCTTTCCGTTTGAAGCCGCTATCATTGGCGGCCGTATCACCTGCTTCCGTTCCTTCGCGCAGACAGCTTAACAAATCGAATTTGCCGTTCGCCGCGCCAGAAACACGCACAGCCTGGCGACAATGATCCGGCACAAACGAACCAATGTCCTCGTCAAATCGCAACTTTCCACCGGCTTGCGAATAGAGATGAACCGTCGGATTCCAACCGCCGGACATGCAAACAAGGTCACAATCGATCCGGCTTGGCGCCCCCGTGACCCGCTGACCGTCATCGCTCAGATGCATCGCCTCTACCGCTTCCACGTGTTTACGACCAACGACCGAAGAAATCGCACGCCCATTCAGAATATCGATATTGTGACCCGCAAGAAGTTCAAGCGTTTGCACCGGTACTTGGGCCCGGCAATCAACAATCGCGGCGATTTTTACACCGTGATCCAGCAAATCGCGCGCCGCATGATAGGCATCATCATTATTGGTGAATAAAACCGCCCTATTGCCGGGTCGCGCACCGTAGCGGACGGCGTAGGTTCGCGCGGCACCTGCCAGCATGACGCCGGGGCGGTCATTATCCTGAAATACCAGGGGTCGTTCAAACGCCCCAGTGGCTAGTACCACCTGCCGTGCCCGAACTTTCCACAGTCGCTGTCGGGGTGCATTGGCTGGCGGCATCAAGACATGGTCGTGGCAGCGTTCCAGCATGATCAGATAATTATGGTCGAAATAACTGGTCACCGTGGTGCGGCTGAGAATGCGTACATTTTCACGTTCCTGCAGATCGGCCTCAACCAACTTCACCCATTCACCCGCCGGCTTGCCGTCGATGTTCTCGCCGCTTCCTAACAAGGAACCGCCCAGGCGGGCTTGTTCATCGACTAGGATAACGTCCGCGCCGGTCCGTGCCGCCATCCGCGCTGCTGCTAGACCAGCCGGGCCGGCACCGACGATCAGCACATCACAATGCGCATCCGTCTTGTCATATTGGTCGGGATCAGGTCCCGGTGGCGCTTTGCCAAGGCCAGCAGCACGCCGAATATACTTTTCATAGGTCATCCACAGGCTCGGCGGCCACATGAACGTTTTGTAATAAAACCCGGACGGCAGGAAACGTCCGAGCAGATTATTCAATTCTCCGACATCCCATTTGAGGCTGGGCCAGCGATTTTGACTTTCGGCTATTAGGCCATCATATAATTCAATCTGGGTAGCTCGTTGGTTGGGCTCGCTGCGATTGCCGGTTCGAAGCTGAACCAATGCGTTTGGCTCCTCCATCCCGGCAGCAAGAATGCCCCTGGGTCGGTGATACTTAAAACTACGGCCAACCAAATGGATGCCATTCGCCAGCAACGCCGAGGCCAGGATATCGCCAGGATGGCCCGTATAAAGCTTGCCGTCGAAAGTGAAGCTCAACACTCGGGTTCGGTCGATCAAGCCGCCTTCGCGGGTACGATACGATTGCATAGTCATTCCGCAATCTCCGGCTTCTCTTCACCCATTAGATAGATTGCCTTGATTTCATGAGTAACTGTATCGCGGGCGATGTTGAACCAGCGTCGACAACCATGTTCATGGCACCAGCGCTCGAAATGCAGACCCTTCGGGTTGGTGCGCATGAAGACATAATCGCCCCATTCTTCATCGCTGAGCTTCTCCGTTTCCAAGGGCCGCGCGATATGGGCTTCACCACCGCAATGGAACTCATGTTCTTGTCGTTCGCCGCACCAGGGGCAGGAGATAATAAACAACCTGATCGCCTCCTAATGTGCCACAGCCGCAGCGCCATGTTCGGCTACCAGCGCACCGGAATTGAAACGATCGAGCGTGAAGGCGGCATTCAGTTTATGAGGTTCGTCCTTCGCTATTGTGTGAGCGAAGACATGCCCAGATCCAGGTGTCGCTTTAAATCCTCCGGTGCCCCAACCGCAATTGAAATAAAGCCCGTCCACAGATGTTTTGGAAATGATCGGACTGGCATCCGGACAAACATCAACGATTCCACCCCATTGGCGCAACATCTTCAACCGACTAGTGATCGGAAACAGCTCAACAATGGCACGGACGGTTTCTTCGACCACAGGAAAACTACCGCGCTGAGCATAAGACGTATAAAGATCGATACCGGCGCCGATGACCAACTCACCCTTGTCCGACTGGCTCATATACGCATGCACGGCATTCGACATCACCACCGTCGGCATCACCGGTTTGATCGGCTCCGACACCAATGCTTGCAAGGGATGACTTTCTAATGGCAAGCGCAGACCGGCCATATTTGCCAACACGGAAGAATGCCCGGCGGCAACAACGCCGATCTTTTTCGCTTTAATCGCCCCGCGGTTGGTTTCAACTCCAGCTATTTTGCCGTTGTCAATTTGGAAGCCGGCAACTTCGCAGTTCTGAATGATATCGACACCCAGAGCGTCGGCGGCGCGGGCGTACCCCCAAGCGACGGCGTCATGGCGGGCGGTGCCGCCACGGCGCTGCAGAGTCGCACCCAACACCGGATAACGAGCTCTGGGATCACAATTTAGTATCGGGCAGAATGCTTTTACCTGCTCCGTTGTCAGCCATTCCGCATCGACGCCGTTTAATTGGTTGGCATAGACCCGGCGGCGCAAGTCTCTGACTTCGCTTGCGTCATGTGCCAGGTTCATAACGCCGCGTTGCGAGAACATGACGTTGAAATTCAAATCCTGGCTCAACCCTTCCCACAGCTTTAGCGCATGTTCATAAATCCCAGCGCTTTCGTCGTAGAGATAGTTTGAGCGTACAATGGTGGTATTTCTGCCGGTGTTACCGCCGCCAATCCAGCCTTTTTCCAGAACCGCGATATTTTTCAAACCATGTTCTTTGGCCAAATAATAGGCGGTTGCGAGACCGTGGCCACCACCCCCGACGATCAATACGTCATATTCCGCTTTCAGTTCCGGGCTACGCCAAGCCGCCTGCCAGTCTTCATGATAGGTGAATGCGTTCCGAAGAAGCGTGAAGATCGAATATTTCGTCATGATCGGCATATTCTCATATTGGTGTCTGCCAGAAGGCTAGTTATAGCGGCCGGCGTGGTTGTATTCCAACCGTTTACGACTGCCAATGCAAGAAATGCGACAACCAGCAGCACCACACTTTGACTTCTGGCAAATATCGCCTAAAAGAACAGCCGGACAGTAATAAATGGCGAGAATATGACCAAAATTATCCCGGCAGACCAAGTTCCTTCGCTCCTGCGCCCTGGTATGAAAATTTTCCTGCAAGGTGCCTCAGGCGAACCGACGGTCTTGACCGACGCGATTGCAGCCAAACCCGACTATGCTGCCGGCGTTCATTTTGTCGCTGTCCTGGTGCCGAGTGTGAACGAGGTTAATCCGGCTGGCTTTCATTCGACCGCAGAACTGACGACAACTTTCGTTTATGGCGATATTTCACGCAGCTTCGGGTTGGGGCAAGTCCATTTTGCGCCCTTGCATTATAGCGGCACAACGGAGCTGATGGTAAATCAGGGACCTTATGACGCCGCCCTCATTCAGGTCAGCCCACCGGATAAGGCCGGGATGTGCAATCTCGGCATCTCGGTTGATTTTATCCCAGCCATACTTGATCGAACAAAAATGGTCATCGCCGAAATTAATCAGCAAATGCCGGCCGTCCCAAACAGTCCAAAAATCGCATTTAGTGATATTGCCTATGCGGTCGAAACCGACCGGCCACTGGTCGAGATGAAAACCGGCGAGATCCCGGCGCAGGTGGCTGACATTGGCCAGCGGGTCGCCGACTTGATCGATGATGGCGCTTGTTTTCAAATCGGTATCGGTAAACTGCCGGCAGCTATTTTACGCAAACTATTCGACAAAAAAGACCTGGGTGTTCATAGCGGCATGATCTCGGACGAAGTGATGGCACTGGCGAAAGATGGCATCATTACTGGGGCCAGGAAATCCATCGATCAGGGGATTATGGTGGGTGGTGTCGCGGTCGGTGGCGCTGAACTTTATAACTGGTGCGGTAGCCGTGACGATCTACATTTCCGACCCGCAAGTTACACCCATGATCCGCGTATTGTTTCTCAAATTGATAATTTTGTCTCCATCAACTCAGTGTTGGAGATCGACCTAACCGGACAAGCAAACGCGGAAATGATCAATGGCCGACAGGTCAGCGGTAGCGGTGGTCTGGTCGATTTCATACGCTCCGCCCGAATGGGAAAAAACGGCCGCTCCGTCCTGGCGCTGACGGCGACAGCAGGAAAACTGAACAAATCGAAGATCGTTCCGCAACTGGCCGCTGGCGCGACAGTTAGTGGTCTGCGCGCTGACGTCGACTATGTCGTCACCGAATACGGCGCCGCCCGCCTGAAAAACCTGGATATCGATGGCCGCGCCGAAGCTCTTATCGCCATCGCCGCACCGGACGCCCGCAACGATCTGGCCAATGCCTGGACCGATATCCGCCGCCAGATGGCGTCTTAGTTTGAATCAGTTCGGGCGCTGCTCACGCATGGTGTAGATGCCGTCATTGAGGTCGGAGAACATGTGCGCGACTTCGGGATGACCGACCGGTTTGCCAGTCTCGTCGGGCAGTAAATTCTGTTCCGAGACGTAAGCGACATAGGTCGTCTGTTCGTTTTCTGCCAACAGATGGTAATAAGGTTGTTCTTTTTTCGGCCGCACGTCTTCGGGAATGGCGAGCCACCATTCTTCAGTATTGTTAAATTCCGGATCAACATCAAAAATAACGCCGCGAAACGGGAAGATGCGGTGGCAAACCACTTGTCCGATCTGAAATTTCGCATCTCTTATTTGCATACTAGGCTGTACTCCAACAAATCAATCCTGAATTTTGCGGAACTTACCATCAGTTGTCGCGAAACGATAGTGGTTCGATATTCTGAGGCGAAAACGCAAATTATTCAACGGTCTTGTGCCGTCCCCTCGCTATCAAGTAAAGTCCGCCCAGACATGAATTCACCAATATATCCGGGATGTTTTGTAGATGGATTTCGACTTTACCGACGACCAGTTAGCCATTCGCGATGCCATGAAAAAGCTTTGCGAGAAATATGACGATGATTATTGGTTAAAGAAAGAAAAAGCAGGTGGCATGCCGGATGACTTCATTCAGGACATGGCCGATGGCGGTTGGCTCGGGATTGCCATGCCGACAGAATATGGCGGCTCCGGTCTGGGCGTAACAGAAGCGGCGATCATGATGCAGACAGTGGCGGAAAGCGGTGGTGCTTTCTCCGCCGCCTCGTCGATCCATATCAACATCTTTGGCCCTAATCCGATTGCGGTTTTTGGTTCAGAAGCGCAGAAGCAGCGCTGGTTGCCGCCGCTGATCGCTGGTAAGGAGCGCAGTTGTTTCGGCGTGACGGAGCCGAATTCGGGCCTCGATACCTCCAGCATACAGACCAAAGCGGTTCGCGATGGCGACAAATACATTGTCAATGGTCGCAAGGTCTTTATCAGTACGGCGCAAAACGCTCATAAAATCATGCTATTAGCGCGAACAACTGCGAAAGAAGATGTAAAGAAACGGACCGACGGTATCTCACTTTTTTACACCGACCTGAACCGAGACAATGTCGAAATTCGCGAAATCGACAAAATGGGTCGCAAGCCCGTTGATACCAACGCGCTATTCATTGACGATTTGGAAGTACCGGCGGAAGATCTGATCGGTGAAGAAGGAAAAGGGTTCGAATATCTGTTACACGGCCTTAATCCAGAACGCATTTTGATCGCGGCGGAAGCGGTTGGCGTCGGTCGCAAAGCGCTTGAACGCGCCACCAATTATGCCAATGAACGCGAAGTATTTGGTCGTCCAATCGGCCAGAACCAGGCGATCCAGCATCCCCTCGCCGACAGCTGGGCCAATTTGGAAGCGGCCAATTTGATGGCCTTCAAAGCGGCAGCACTTTATGACGCCGATCAGCCTTGCGGGGCGGAAGCCAATGCCGCGAAATATCTGGCGGCGGAAGCCGGCTTCACCGCCTGCGAACGCGCCGTGATGACCCATGGCGGCATGGGCTATGCCAAGGAATATCACGTCGAACGTTATATGCGGGAAATCTTCATCGCCCGGATCGCACCAGTGAGCCGGGAAATGATCCTGAATTTCATTTCTGAACGTGTCCTAGGCCTACCGAAATCATACTAAGGCGCAGCTCATGAGTGGTCCCCTTGCCGGTATCCGGGTTATCGATATCACCACGGTGTTATTGGGACCCTATGCGACGCAATTGCTGGGCGACATGGGCGCGGACGTGATCAAGGTTGAGGCACCGCCAAAAGGCGATTCAACCCGCTACCTTGGCAAAAGCCGCTCAACCGGCATGGGTGGCGCATTCTTAAATGCAAATCGCAACAAAAGATCAATCGCACTTAATTTGAAGGATGAAGACGCCAAGCAAGTCTTGCGCGATCTGATCAAAAGCGCCGATGTGCTGGTCCATAATATGCGGCCCGCTGCCATCGCCCGACTTGGTTTTGCTTATGATGACGTCGCCCAACTGAAACCGGACATTATATACTGCGGCGCTTATGGGTATTCTCAGAAAGGTCCCAAAAAAGACCTACCGGCCTATGACGATCTCATTCAGGCTGCCTCCGGTCTGGCCGATCTGTTTGTCGGACCGACCGGGGAGCCACGCTTTGCCCCCAGCGTCATCGCCGACAAAATTACCGGCCTGATGGTTTCGCAAGCCATTGCCATGGCGCTGGTCCATAAAGAACGAACGGGCGAAGGACAATTTGTCGAAGTGCCGATGTATGAAACCCTCGCTTCCTTCCTGATGACAGAACATCTTTACGATCGAGCTTTTATCCCGCCCCTAGGTGAATTTGGTTATCAACGGCTGACCACACCGCTGCGACGACCAAACCGATCAAAAGATGGTTATATTGCAGCCCTGCCGTATACAGACAAACAATGGGCGGCATTCTTCGAAATCGCCGACCTTGAACATTTGCGCGGAGATGCCAGATTTACCGATCACACGAGCCGCAATGAACATGTGCATGAAATCTACCAAATACTCAGCGATGCCATTGCAACAAAAACCACCGCTGAATGGATGAAACTTTGCCAAGACGCACAAATACCTGTTTCACCGGTGCAGTCCTTGGAAGAAGTTTTCAACGATCCACACATGGCGGCGGTCGGCATGTTTCCCGAATTCGATCACCCGACGGAAGGCAAAATCGTCCTGGCCGGGGTGCCCGTCAGCTTCTCCAAATCGCCTGGCGGCATTGAGCGTCAAGCCCCTCGTATCGGTCAGGACGGCGATAATATCCTGCGCGAACTCGGTTATGAAAACGAAGCCATTGCGGCACTATTCAAAAATGGCGCCCTTATGAAACAGGAAGACTAGACGGAGACGAGAAATGGACTATGTCGGATTAGGACTTTATTGGAACGACCTGTCGGTTGGACAAAAGTTCCGCACCATTGGGCGGACGATTACCGAAGCAGACTTGGTCAATTTCATCACCTGCACCGGCATGTTGGAGGTCTTGTTCACGGATGTTGAATATCTCGAAGCCCATGGCGGGATCGCCGGCCGGGTGGTACCTGGCGCGCTTGCCTATACCTACGCCGAAGGTCTGCTGGTGCAGGCAACGATGCAGCATACCGGGCTCGCATTTTTGAATATGGAACTGGATATCAAAGGCCCGACGTTTGTCGGCGACACCATTCATGTGGAATGCGAAGTGATTGAGTTGAGTGCAACATCAAAAGGTCGCGGCAAAGTCCGCACCTTCAACAAGGTCGTCAATCAGAAAGGTGAGACCGTCCTCAGCTATAATCCGCTGCGCATTATGGCGGGGCGGCCGGACTAAGCTCCTAACGCTTCCGCCGCCGGGCGATAATCTAGTTCCAGATTGTCCGCGACCGCCTTATAGGTGACGTCACCCTTATAGACGTTCAAACCTTCGAGCAAATGATGATCGTCGCGCATGGCTTGGGTTGCGCCTTTGTCGGCGATATTGAGAATGAAAGGCAAGGTTGCATTGTTCAGTGCATAGGTCGAGGTTCGCGCCATCGCGCCGGGCATATTGGTGACGCAGTAATGCACCACGCCATGTTCAATAAAAGTGGGCTCCGCATGGCTGGTCGGTCGGCTGGTCTCGAAACAGCCGCCTTGATCGATGGCAACGTCGACCAAGACCGAACCTCGTCCCATCGCTTTCACCATCTCTTCTGTCACCAGGCGCGGTGCCGTGGCGCCCGGCACCAAAACCGCACCGATCACTAAATCCGCTTCCAGAACATATTTCTCAACCGCATCGACAGTGGAATAAATCGTATTGAGCTGATGCCCATAAAGACCGTCGAGCTCACGCAGGCGATCGAGGCTTCGATCCAGCACCGTTACGCGCGCTTCCATCCCCATTGCCATGCGGGCGGCATTGATGCCGACAACCCCGCCGCCGATGACGACGACATTGGCAACCGGCACACCCGGCACCCCACCCAACAAGACGCCATTGCCGCCCTTTTCAAGTTCCATGCAATAGGCGCCGGCCTGGATCGACATGCGTCCCGCTACTTCGCTCATCGGCGACAACGACGGCAGACCGCCACGGTCATCGGTCACCGTTTCATAAGCAATCGCGATAGAGCCGGACTCCATCAGATCCTTGGTCTGGTCCATATCCGGTGCCAAATGCAGATAAGTGAAAAGGATCTGCCCTTCCCGCAGCATTTGGCGTTCCGCCGCAAGCGGTTCCTTCACTTTCACAATCATGTCGGCTTTGGCGAAGATATCGGCTGCTCCGCCGGCGATTTCAGCCCCGGCTTTGCGGTATAGATCATCATCCAGGCCGATGATTTCACCGGCATTGGTTTCGACCATCACCTGGTGACCATGCATGACCGCTTCCCGCACGCTGGTAGGCGTCATGCCGACGCGGTATTCGTGATTCTTGGTTTCTTTAGGTACCCCGATCAGCATCTTACGCACTCCCTATTTTGTGCAGAAAATCAGGCCTTTCGGGTACTCCTCTACCTCCTGAGTGTATAGGTACAGTTTGGGGTATTTGATGAGGCCAGAACACAAAAAAATCCCGACGCCGTGGCCGACGCCGGGACATTATTTGTTTTACCTAGTTTTACAGGCTGGCATATTTTTTCAAGTGATGGTCTTGATCGCCGAACATCGCTTCGATCATGGTCAGACGCTTGAAATAGTGGCCAACATTTAGCTCGTCCGTCATGCCCATGCCGCCATGCAGCTGGACCGCTTGTTGTCCGACATAACGACCGCCTTTACCGATTTGTACTTTCGCTGCTGAAGCCGCTTTTGCGCGTTCGCTGGCGTCTTCATCCAGTTTCAGCGTGGCAAAATATGCCATCGAGCGGGATTGTTCCACTTCCATGAACATATCGACGGCCCGGTGCTGCAGAACCTGAAACTTGCCAATCGGTACACCGAACTGAGTTCGGGTTTTGAGATATTCATTGGTGGTATCGAGCAGAATTGACATACAACCGACAGCTTCGGCACAAAGGGCGGCGATGCCATGATCCGCTACTTCTTCGACCAGTGGCAAGCCACCATCGACGTCACCCAACACCGCTTCCGCCCCAACTTTTACATTTTCAAAGGTCAGTTCGGATGCTTGCAAACCATCAACGGTTGGATAGTCACGTCGGCTCAAGCCAGCGGCATCACCATCGACCAGGAACACGGTAATCCCGTCCTGGTCGCGGGAGGAACCACCGGTGCGCGCCGTTACCACGATCTTGTCAGCGCTGGCGGCGTTGATGACCACCGCTTTATGACCGTTCAGGACATATCCTTCGCCATCTTTTGCAGCCGTCGTCTCTACATCGCCCAGATTGTAGCGAGATTGGCTTTCCGCATAAGCGAACGCCATCATCATTTCACCTTCAGCCAGTTTAGGCAGCAATTCGGTCTTCATTTCATCGCTGGCACCCTTGGTCAGGAAGTTACCACCCAAAACCACAGTTGGGAAAAACGGTTCGACAACAAGACCGGTACCGAAGGATTCCATGATGATCATAGTTTCGACAGGACCACCATCGAAGCCTCCAAATTCCTCCGGCAGTGAAACACCCATCCAACCAAGTTCCGCCATTTTGGCCCAATTTTCGCGACTGAAACCATCGTCAGTCGCCATGTATTTACGTCGGCTTTCGAGCTCATATTCCTCGCGCACAAACCGGTCGACGCTATCCTTGATCAGCTGCTGCTCTTCGCTGAGCGAAAAATCCATGTCTTTGTCCTACCCTATCAATGATCTTAAAATTCTAGAGGCCCAAAACTGCTTTAGCCATGATGCCTCTTTGGATTTCGTTGGTGCCGCCGTAAATCGACGCCTTCCGCATATTGAAATAATTCGGTGCGGCCGCAGCGGCATAGTTCGCGCCAATTGGTGCTTGGTTCGAGCCCTTATCCGACATGCTGACCGTATAGGGATGGGCGTAATAACCCACCGCTTGCATCAACATTTCAGTCAGGTCCTGTTGAATATCCGTTCCGCGAATTTTCAACAGACTAGGTTTCGCACCGACCTGACCACCACCCGCGACTTCCATCAAATACCTGCGTTCAGTATATTCAAGTGCTGCAAGTTGGGTTTCCATGTCGGCAATTTTGTTGGCAAAGGTGTTGTCGTCGATCAAACGACCGCCGCTGGCACTTTCACTTTCGGCAATTTTTTTGACCCGTGCGACTTTCGCTTTCGAGGCTGCGACTCCGGCAATGCCAAATCGCTCGTTACCGAGCAGAAATTTAGCATAGGTCCAGCCTTTGTTCTCTTCCCCGACCATGTCTTCGACGGAAACCTTTACATCGGTCAGGAACACCGTATTGACATCATTGCCGCCATCGATGGTGATGATTGGTGTCACGTCGACGCCGGGCTGATCCATGTCGACAAGAAAGAACGAAATGCTTTCCTGTGGTTTACTGTCAGGATCGGTCCGCGCCAGGACAAAAATCTTGTTGGCATAGTGCGCGAACGACGTCCAGGTTTTGGTCCCATTGATGATGTAATGATCGCCGTCGCGCACTGCTTTGGTGCAGAGATTAGCCAGATCGGAGCCGGCGCCAGGTTCCGAATAGCCCTGGCACCACCAATCATCACAGGACAAGATCCGCGGCAAATATTTCTCTTTTTGCTCTTCACTACCAAAGTTTGCAATCACCGGTCCAACCATGGAGACGCCGAATGGCATCACCCGCGGCGCACCCACACGCGCCAATTCTTCGCTGAAGATGTGGCGCTGCATTACGTTCCAACCGCAGCCGCCAATTTCTTTCGGCCATGCCGGCGCAACCCAACCTTGTTGATACAGGATCTTATGCCAATTCACATAATCATCCCGCTCCATCGTTTGGCTGTTCGCGAGTTTGTTTTTCAATTCGGTGGGAAATTTTTCTTCGATGAAGGTGCGGACTTCCTGTTGAAAGGCAAGTTCTTCATCCGCGTAGGTCAAATCCATGCAATTTCTCTGTCTGTCGAATTATTCAGGTTGGTTTTTTCAAACGATTATTAGCACGATAGTTTCCGCAATGAAAAGCCGTGAAGTAAGTAATTATGCCGGTAAAACGCCGCGCTTAACTGACCAGATCGAAGAATATCCGAGTGTCGGTATGCGCAATTGTCAGCGGCAGGTTTTCACCCGCCGATACCTGCGGCCCATGGTCGAAATATTGCACCGCCTGGCCCCAGTGTTTTAACTCCCCACCGGCCCGACTGGAGACTGTGATTTGGTCATCGAGATGGAGGTCGAACCAAAAGACGACCGCGTGCATCTCTCCGTCATCGGTAATGGGTACGTCCACAACCCGGTGGCGGTCCGTGGTAGGAAGGTTCGCGAAATCGAATGTGGCCACGTGAAACGGTTCACTTAGCTGACGATGACTTTCATCTGCTAATTTTAGTGAACGATAAGCCAAGGCGTTGCGAAATTCGTTCATGATCGACAAGTCGAAACCGTTCACTTGCCCCAGCGGGTTATAACGGCGCATATCCGGCAATTCCATGATAGCACCCATGACGGTCGCACCTTGCGGCAGCATCCGAACGCCAGGTTGAGCGAAATTTGCAACGGCATGGCGAAGAGATGGCATCACCCCCTCACCCAACAAGGCCGCATCCAGGATCTCCGACACAATCAGGTCAACCGGTTGCTGCAAATCTTCGCCCATTTCCATATCGCTGGATAATTTTGCGACAACTTTCAACCTGTCGCCATATCCGTTAGCGTCGGCAATCCTTTGTGCGACATGCGCCAGCTCCGGAATCCGCTCCGCCGCGGTAACCTGCGCGGCACCGGCCCGGGCCGCCATCATGGCCAATAATCCTGATCCCGCGCCGATATCTAGCACATGATCACCGGGCTTAACTGCCCGCCTTATGGCTTCGTCATAGGCATCGTTGCGTAGATCATCAACCAGCATCGGGAAATGCCAACCGGGCAGTAATCGGCTGTTGATTTCTTGTAGATTTGAAATTGCATCTTTGTGTGTTGGGTCAAGGGACAGCACCTGCTGAAAAGCGCTGCGCGCTGCTTCGTGATCGCCAGCTGCGACATGAATGCTGCCCTGAATGGTATAAAGCGCCGCCTCTTTGGGGGCAAAATCAAGGGCGGCCTCAATGGCCGACAAGGCGGCAGGATAATGCCCGGCGGACAATTCCAAACTGGCCAGATTTCCATAGGTATTGGTATTCTCTGGCGCATGTTCTATTGCTGCTTTGAAAGCTTCCCGCGCCGCCGCCAATTCTCCCGACGCCGCTAACATGTTGCCTAAGTTTAGATGCGCATCGGCGTAGTCCGGTTTTGCGGCAATGGCGGCGCGAAAACACTCTTGAGCATTTGAATTGTCCCCTCTTTCCGACCAAATCAAGCCAAAATTGTGGTGCGCTTCAGCGTAATCGGGTTCTATTTCGATCGCCTGGGTCAAACAAGCAGTTGCTTCGTCGGCTTTCCCCATCTGATGATATGTAACGCCCAGCAATTGCAAGGCCGGTGCGTTCGCCGGCTGGCGCAACAGGACATCACGAAAGGCCCGCTCAGCTTCGACCAAGCGGCCATTTTGAAACATTGAAACGGCAAACTGCAGGATCTTTTGCGGATCGTCACCGCCGGTCGCCAGCGGGACGGCCGAACCACCTCCGGCATAGCCCATCAATGCCGAAGCAACTCCGCCAGAGGACGCAGCCGGCGTTGCGTGCGTTTTCTTTCCGGTCAATTGCTGTTTTTTACCGGCTTTTTCCTGTTGTCGTCTTTGTTTACGGTTCATGCCTCAGAGCCCCAATACCATTTTTGCAATGATGTTGTGTTGAACCTCGTTGGTGCCACCATAAATGGATGAGGCGCGACTATAGAGATAGTCCGCCATCGAAAGGTTCGCGTATTCGGGACCGATCGCGGGTTCGTTCCAGCCCGGATCCTGCACCCGCGGATCAGCCGCCATAGCATAATAGCCCACCGCTTCCACTGACAATTCCGTTAGCCTTTGGCGAAGTTCAGAGCCTTTTATTTTTAGCATTGAAGCTTTGGCGCCGATGTCCTCACCAGCTTCCTGGGCCGACAAAAACCGCAAATTCGTTTGCTCCAACGCCAACAAATCAACTTCGACCGCGACCACTTTATTGGCAAATGAACTCACTTCGCGCAAAGGGCTGCCATCATCAAACTCTGCACTGGCGATTTCTTTTATCCGATTGAGACGGCGTTTTGAGCCGCCGACATCGCTAATCCCAGTGCGTTCATTGCCAAGCAGAAATTTGGCATAAGTCCAGCCCTTGTTTTCTTCGCCAATACGATTGCGAACGGGGACACGAACGTCTGTAAAGTGAACCATGTTGAGATGGTGCACGCCGTCGATTGTGTCAATTGGCCGGACCTCAATACCCGGTGTCTTCAAATCAATTAGGATGAAACTGATGCCTTCTTGAACTTTAGCGCCTGGATCGGTGCGCACCAGACAGAACATCCAATCTGACCATTGTGCATAGGTGGTCCAGGTTTTGGTGCCATTAACAACATAATCGTCGCCATCCAACACGGCTTTAGTGGTCAACGACGCCAGATCTGATCCAGCATTCGGCTCGCTATATCCCTGGCACCACCAATGTTCATAATTTTTGATACGCGGCAGGAAATAGTCTTTCTGATCCTGACGCCCAAACGTATATATCACTGGCCCCACCAACCCGACACCGATGGTAATCGTCGGAGGGACATCGAATTCGCTGATCACGCTGTCGAAAATGTGCCCCTCTGTCGGGGTCCAACCGGGGCCGCCGAATTCGGTTGACCAGGATGGGGCAACCCAACCATGGTCGTTCAGAATCTGCTGCCAAATAACGTGGTCTTCTTTTGCAATTTTTTGCCCCCGGCGTACTTTTTCCGCAATTTCGCCTGGTAAATTATTGCGAACAAAATCTCGTACTTCTTGCTCGAACGCCTGTTCAGCCGGGCTGAATGATAATTCCATATCTGTCTTCTACCCTCAAAATCGTCTGCAGCAATGGTTACAGCACAGTGGATCACCATTGACAAGACAGACCATCTTCCAACACCCTTTTGCTTTGATCGGAGTGATATTCATTATGATTACAGTGTTCGGATCGGCGGTTCTGGATTTGGTTGCCAATGTGCCGAATTTTCCGACACCCGGCGAATCTGTCCTGGTGGAAAGTTTCACGCTCCTGCCCGGTGGTAAAGGCGCCAACCAGGCGCTGGCGGCGCGAAGAGCTGGCGCTGAGACACGGTTTGTTGGCAGCGTCGGCGATGACGATTTTGGTCGCCAAACACTCGCCAACCTGAAAGCCGAAGGCGTCGATCTATCGGCCCTTCGAATAGACCCAACCCGGTCAACCGCTTGCGCCACCGTTTGCGTCGATCCCAGCGGTGACAATCAGATCGTCATCGCCGCCGGCGCCAATAACGCAACCGATAATAAGCAACTAGAAGATTGCTGGCTTGGCCCTAGCGATATCCTGCAGCTGCAACTTGAAATTCCCTTGACGGCGGTTTGGCAGGCGGTAGAGCGCGGTCGTGTTGGCGGTGCCACGGTGATTTTAAACGCCGCTCCTTTTGCGAAGGTACCGGCATCTGTGCTCAATGATTTGCATATACTCAACGTGAATGAAGTTGAAGCGGCGATGCTGGCAGAAAGCTATGGTCTGTCCGTTGAGTCCTTGCCCTCTTTGGCCCAGTCGCTGGCAAAAAGATTTGACCTGACGATGATAATCACACTTGGCGGTGAAGGAATAATTTGCGCCACGCCGAGCCGATTGCTGCAAGCTAACGCTTTGAAAATCGAACCGCGCGATACAGTGGGTGCGGGGGATGCTTTTTCTGGCGCTTTCGCGGCGGCCCTGGATAGCAGCCAACCGCTTGAAATCGCCCTGAAATGGGGCGTGGTTGCCGGCTCGCTAGCCTGCTTAGGTCAAGGAGCCCAAGACAGTTTACCTAACTTTGGCAGTATCTTAAAGAAACTTGATGAAGTAAATATTAAAGAAATTCATGCATCCTAGCCTTGAACAAGTCGAGGCAATTATGCGCTGCGCGCCGTTTCATAAATGGCTCAACCTTCAGCTCGCATGCTGCATTGCCGAGCGCGTTGAAATTTACATGTTGTAGCCTGAAAATATCGCTAGCAATCCGGCGGATCAAGTCTGTGTGCCCATTCGCGGTGGTGCGACATCGGATTGCTATTGACATGATTCCAATACATCACCAATATAAGTCAATAACACTGACTTATATTGGTGATGTATTATGCTCTTGGAAAATGACTTGGCAAACAAACTAGCGCGGGAATGGATTGCCGCCTGGAATTCCGCTAATTTGGATCGTGTCTTAAAGCTTTATGCGGAAGATTGCGAGATGTCGTCCGCTGGCATCATTGGTCTGGGGTTTTCGAAAGATGGAGTTTTACGTGGCAAAGAAAGTGTCCGCGCCTATTGGCGGGACGCACTCTCGAAATCGCCTGATTTACAGTTCGACTTGAAAAACGTCTTCGCCAGTCCCGATAGTGTGGCGATCCATTATTATTCAAGCCGCGGCCACGATGTGTTGGAATATTTACGCATCAATTCGGATGGACTAATCGTCCAAGGCTCTGCCAATCACCCGGTGGCGCGTTCGGGATAAAGCCCTTCAAGGCCAATGCGGCTGGCTTCGCAAATTCCGCGTTCGGTGATCAACTTCGTGACCAGGCGTCGCGGGGTCACGTCGAAAGCATAGTTGGCAGCAACCACACCTTCTGGAATGACTTCCACAGTTTCGATACTGCCGGCCGCAGTCTTACCGGTGATGTGAGTAACTTCTGTCGCATCGCGCTGTTCAATTGGCACATCGCGAACGCCGTCATCGATGCTCCAATCTATGGTGCTATAGGGCAGCGCGACGTAAAAAGGGACATCGTTGTCCTGCGCCGCCAAAGCCTTCAAATAGGTACCTATTTTGTTGCAGACATCGCCGCCGGCGGTGGTCCGGTCGGTGCCGGTGATGCATAGGTCGACTTGACTATGCTGCATCAAATGGCCACCAACATTGTCGACAATAAGGGTGTGTGGGACGCCGTGGCTTTTTAACTCCCACGCAGTCAAAGAAGCCCCCTGATTGCGCGGTCGGGTTTCGTCGACCCAGACATGAACCGGAATGCCTTTGTCGTGGGCCACATAGATCGGCGCCAAGGCGGTGCCCCAATCAGTTGTCGCCAGCCAGCCGGCATTGCAATGGGTCAGGATATTGACCGGGTCGTTGCCCGATTTCGCGCTCGCCGCAACTTCGATAAGTTTGGCACCGTTGAGGCCGATGTTATGGCAGGTCTCAACATCGTCGTCGGCCAGTGCGGCGGCACGGCGATAGGCGACGGCGATCCGCTCATTTTCATCGACACTGAGTAAACTCTGGCGCATATCGTCTAGCGCCCAACGCAGATTAACAGCAGTTGGTCGCGTGGCGAACAGCGTGTCATAAGCCTGCGAAATAGCCTGCGGGCTGGCGTCCCGGCGCATTTCCAGCGCCATGCCATAAGCGGCGGTTACACCGATCAGGGGCGCCCCCCGCACGACCATGCGGCTAATCGCATCTGCTGCATCAGCCAACCCCTGTAACTTCAAGATTTCAAAAGAAAAAGGCAGCTTTGTTTGATCGATGATTTCAACGGTCCAGCCGTCTTCTGCCAGCCAAATAGTTCGATAATGGCGATCGCCAACTTTCATGTCTTTCACTCCATCAAACTTGGTTTAGGTTAGCTTACGTATAGACCGCCATTCACGTCCAGTACGGCGCCAGAAAAATAGCTAGCGGCATCGGAACAAAGAAAGGCGGCAGGCCAAGCAATTTCAGATGCAGTCCCCACCCGGCCGAGCGGAAATCCGTCGGTGGAATAATCGGTTGTCGCAGTCATTTCGGTCCCGACCGGTCCCGGTGCAATCCCATTCACCAATATCCCGTTCGGCGCTTCCCGCTTTGCCAGCCACCAGACAAGAGCGTGAACGCCTCCCTTCGACGCGACATAGTGGGGCTGAACAATCGGCGATTCACCACCATTGCGCCCACCAAGCGAACCAATCAGAACAATATTTCCTGACTTTCGCGCCCGCATGCTCGGCAACCAAGCGCGAACCGCGTTCAAAGAACCCAAAACATTGACGTCGATGACATGGCGAAATTCATCTTCCCAATCGTCATCTTCTAGCCAATCGCCAAAAGGACAGATACCAGCCGCTGTGATCAAGGCGTCGACCGGCCCTTCGTCAGCCGCCAAATCCTCCATTGCCTTGCGATCGGTCACGTCACAGGCAACGGAATGAGCGCCTACGGCAATATCCGCAGCAGATTTCTCGAGATCGATGAGCAAAATTTCTGCGCCCAGCTGGGTACAAACCGTCGCCATAGCTGAGCCGATGCCGCCCGCGGCTCCGGTTATGGCGACCCGTCGACCGACCAACGACAAAGCTGCTGGTAGTTCCATGCTCAAACACCGTTCAAGGGTAATTTCAGATAAACGACGCCATTTCCTTCTGCTTCTGGGAAATATCCGGCGCGAATATTCAATTGCACCGCCGGCAGGATTAATCCCGGCATCGTCAATTGGGCATCCCGTTCCGTCCGCATTTTGACAAAATCTTCCTCTTCCACACTGTCATTCAGATGAATATTGCTTTGTCGTTGCTCCTCAACGGAGGTTATCCAGGCATATTCCCGCCCGCCCGGCGCATAGTCATGGCACAAATAAAGCCTAGTTTTCGGCGGCAGTGACAAAATACGCTGAAGCGATTGAAACAGCTGCCGCGCATTGCCATCCGGAAAATCACAGCGGGCCGAGCCAAAATCGGGCATGAACATAGTGTCACCAACGAACACCGCATTACCGACACGATAACAAACGCATGACGGTGTATGTCCCGGGGTATAAAGAACCTCCGCGGACATAGCGCCGATTCTGAATTCCTCGTTATCTCCAAACAGGTGGTCAAACTGTGATCCGTCGACCGAAAAATCCGCATCCAGGTTATAGATGGTGCGAAAATTTTCCTGCACTTTTGTAATACCGTCACCAATCGCGATTTTACCCCCCAACCGCTCCTTCAAATAGGCTGCGGCGGTAATATGGTCCGCGTGGGGATGGGTTTCCAGAATCCAATCCACCGTCAGATTATTGCTTTGTACAAAGTCGACAACCTTATCCGCCGAAACGGTACTGGTCCGACCGCTGCTATAGTCGAAATCCAGGACGCTATCGAGCACTGCGCAATGGCGCGAACCGTCTGAACTTGCCGGTTCCGCGATCACATAGGTAATAGTGAATGTGGCCGGATCAAAAAATCCAGTGATATCGGCTTCCACAACAAACTCCCTCTAAATCCGTCCCGGCCATGTTGCCGGATTTGTCGTTTATTTTCCATAACATCTATGTAGAATTTCGGCCACAACAAGATCAAAACCTCAGATTTCACTGACGCGCAGTCGGGCGCCTTCTCTGTTCGTGACATCCGGTTGCAACGCCAGACCGAGACCTGGACCGGCTGGGACTGTCATGCGGCCGTTTTCCAACGGCGGCAACTGCGTTACCAGATCCTGATACCAGCCGAAATAGAAGGCGCGAACCATTTCCTGGATGTGGCAATTACGTGCGTTCAGAGCCATATGCATTGAGGCAGCGAGCGCAACCGGCCCCGTACAATCGTGAAATGCGACGGGGACATGCCAGGCTTCTGCCATTGCAGCGATCTTGCGCGCTTCCGAAAAACCGCCGCACCAGCCGAGATCAAGAATAATCATGGAAAGTTCATCGAGTTCGATCAGATAGCGGAAATCGCCGCGACCGCCCCTGGTTTCTCCTACCGCAATAGGCGCGGTTGTTGAACGTGCCACGTCGCCAATGCTGTCCATGTGATCCATAAAAACCGGATCTTCAATCCAAAAAGGGTCGAAATCTTCTAGGGCGTTGGCGATTTTGACGGCTGAGGGGCGGTTCCAAAGCGCGTGCATTTCCGCCATTACGTCGATCTTGTCGCCGACGGCGGCGCGTATCTTGCGAAACGGCTCCAGTGCCTTATTGAGGTCGGCGGCGGAAATCGCCTGCCCATAAGAAGCTTCGGCAGCAAAATCAAACGGCCAGATTTTCATGCCGGTAATGCCCATCTCCAGCAAGCTTGCGGCCAATTCGTCGGCATTGTTCAAAAACGCCTGCAGATCCTCGTAAGGACCATGGTTGCTATCGAGACCAAAATTTGCCGTCCCCTGCACGGCCTCAGTTTGGACATATTGATAGCCGGCACAGGTATTATAGACCCGGATATCCTCGCGCACAGCACCACCCAACAATTGATGGATCGGTTGATCCGTAGCCTTTCCCCAAAGATCCCAGAGTGCGATATCGACAGCCGAGCGCCCGCGCATTTCAGCGCTCGAATTTGTAAACCCAACGTAACCCAGCAACTCAACCTGATGGCGATCTATTTGCAGGGGATTTTTTCCCAGCAAATAGGGCGCGATGGTTTCGTGGATATGGGCTTCTGCTGCTCCGGGGCCATAGAAGGCTTCACCCAACCCGATCAGCCCGTCATCGGCGTGGACCTGCACCCATAACAAATTCGGCAAATCCGCCAATCGCAAAGTTTCAATTTTTGTCACCTTCATTTCGCCACCGATCCGGGTTATGTCTTGCTAGAATCCACATATTCTAACATGGAGTTTAAACGTGACCGCAAGGAACACAAACCTTCTCGGCAAGAAGGGTCAAGCCGGTAATCTGCTGACACCAGCCTTGGTGATTGATCTGGACAAGCTGGAGCGGAATATTACCAAGATGGCGGTTTGGGCATCGGAACATGACATCGGCTTGCGCCCCCACGCTAAAACCCACAAAAGCCCGGATGTTGCCAAACGGCAAATCGCTGCCGGGGCGCACGGTATCTGCTGTGCCACCGTGAAGGAGTTAAATGTTCTGGCGGATGCTGGTATTCCGGGTTTGTTGTTGACGACCGGCGCGGCGCCAAACAAAGCGGATTGGATTGCCAGGATCAATTCAAGGGCCGAAAACCTAACCGTGGTTGTTGATCATCCAGACTATCTGAAGGCTTTGGCGACAGCGGCGGAAGCCAGCGGTATAATTCTTCAGGTGATGGTCGATATTGATCCCGCTCTTGGTCGCACCGGCATCACCGATGCTGCCATGGCTGTGGATTTGGCGCGAACGGCGGCGGCCCATCCTTACCTCGATTATAAAGGTGTACAAGCCTATATGGGTCACCTGCAACATATTGTCGAAGCGGAGGATCGACGGCAAAAAATTACCCGTGATATGGAAGTCGTCGACACCACCGTTGCTGCGTTGCGCGCAGCCAATCTAAATCCGGCTATTGTCACCGGTGGCGGCACCGGCACCCACCGGATCGATCAAAGCATGGGAAAATATACTGAATTACAAGTCGGCTCCTACGTCTTCATGGATGTCGATTATAACGCCATCGATATCAGTTTGGAGGGGCATGCGGGATATGAAACTTCCCTTTATGTCCAAACCACAGCGGTGAACGTTAACCATCCAACTTATGCGGTTACCGACGCTGGGCTGAAGTCATTTGCGACGGATGGTCCGATGCCGCGTGCCGCAGATGGTGAAATTGCTGGCGACTATCGCTTCATGGGGGACGAACATGGGCGTTTTGCATACGCTGAAGGGACGGCCCCAATGGCATTGGGCGATACTCTTCGTTGCGTCGTATCCCATTGTGACCCGACGGTTAATCTCTACGATTATTATCACGTCGTACAAGACGAGACGCTGGTGGAAATCTGGCCGGTCGCCGCGCGAGGCAATAATTGAACAAGATCGTATGGTTCATGACCGTCTTTTTTGGGGGCTCGGCGATAACCGTGCCTGCGCATGCGGATCACGCAATCGCGATGCATGGCAAACCAAAATATGTCGAGGACTTCAAACATTTTGATTATGTTGAACCGGCTGCGAAGAAAGGTGGCGAACTGCGTTTAGCCCGCATCGGCACCTTCGACAGCGTGCACCCCTATATCATTCGCGGCGTCCGCGCTGCTGGTTTGGGCCTGACCAATCTAGCTTTGCTACAACGCTCGATGGATGAACCTTTCACGCTTTATGCCGGCCTCGCGGAAAGCATCGATGCGCCGGCAGATCGGAAATCCATAACTTTTCATCTACGTTCAAGCGCGCGATTTCACGATGGTAGCGAAGTTACGGCGCAAGACATAGCCTTCTCCTGGCAAGCCTTGCGCGACAAAGGTCGACCCAATCATCAAACCTATTACAAAGATATCAGCAACATCCGCATCGCCGGACCGCGTAGTATCACCTTCGACTTCAAAGACAGCAGCAATCGCGAATTGCCGTTAATCATGGGGTTGATGCCGGTGCTGTCGAAGGCAGAGTTTGTTCAACAACCGTTCGACAAAGTTACGACCAAAGCGTTGACCGGTACCGGTCCGTACCGCATTGAAAAATTGGATAGCGGACACTTCATCCGCTATCGCCGGATTGAGGGGCATTGGACTGAAAGTCTACCGGCTTATCGCGGACGGCATAATTTCGATTACATTCGCTACGACTATTTTCGCGATCGCAACAGTGCCGTTGAAGCGTTTCGTGCCGGAGCTGTCGATGTTTGGGTCGAAACCGACGCCCGCGCCTGGGCCACGGGTTTCAATTTTCCAGCCGCGAAGAACGGCAAGGTTAAGCGCGCAGAGTTCGCTCATCAACGTTCCGTCGGGATGTTTGCGATTGCCTTGAATAGTCGGCGGCCCCAATTGTCTGATCCGCGGGTGCGCCAAGCTATTGCTTTGACTTTCGATTTTAGCTGGGTCAACAAAAACCTCTATCATGGGGCCTATGTTCGCACGCAAAGTTTCTATGAAAATTCGGAGCTTGCGGCGCCAGACATTGACGAGCCAAAAAGTGACGTCCGCAGCCGCCTACGACAGGCCCGCAAGTTATTGCAGGAAGCCGGGTGGCAGGTGAAGGACAATCGCCTGGTCGATCAAACCGGAAAAGTCTTCAGGTTTGAATTGATGATGCTGCGGAAGCAGAACGAAAAACTGCTGGGCCATATGGTGCGCAATCTTGAACGCCTGGGGATCGAAGTAAATCTGCGCCTGGTCGACAGCGCCCAATATCAGGATCGGACAACGAACTATGATTTTGATGCGATGATTTATCGCTGGATCTCTTCCCTGTCACCGGGGAATGAGCAGGCATATTATTGGGGCAGCGCCGCCGCCGACCGACCCGGCACCCGCAATTATCCCGGCATCAAAGACCAGCGACTGGATGAATTGATCCGAACCCTCTCGGACGCACCGGATCGCGCTACTTTGGTTCGCACGACCCGCGCCATGGATCAGATCTTGCGCGCTGGCCATTATGTCGTGCCGTTATTCCATCAAAAGGTCGACCGGGTGATGTATTGGGACAAATTTCAGATGCCGCAAACGATCCCGACATACGGGTATCAAATCGATACCTGGTGGCAGAAATAGGAGTTCAACCGCGCCGGCCACCGCTACAGACGATGACTTCGCCGGTAACATAGTCGCTTTCCGGGATGCAGAGAAGGTAGACCGATCCCGCCGCCTGTTCCGGTGTGCCCAGTCGGCGTAGTGGGATGGCGTCCAGCATGCTTTCCCGCATATCTGATCTAAATCCAACTTTATGATCACGGCCTTTGACATGGATAGTGGCCGGTTCATCATCGAAGCCCTGCGTCAAGCGGGTCTCGATAAAGCCGAAGGCAACGGCGTTGACGGTGATATTCATGCGGCCCCATTCCCGGGCCAAAGTGTTAGTGATGCCGATGATTGCCATCTTGCCGGCGGAATAGCTGATCTGGGTTGGCCCGCCATAAACCCCGGAGATTGAAGAAATATTGACCACCTTGCGGCACGGCACCTCGCCCGCCGCTTGTTCAATTTTCACTTGCTCGCGGAAGTACCGACCGGCGGCGCGCAGAATACGAAATGGTGCCTTGGCGTGGATATCCATCATCGCATCCCACTGCTCGTCCGTGTGGTTGTGGATCGCCGAGTTCCAAATATAGCCCGCATTGTTGACGATGATATGAAGGCCGCCCAGGCCATCAACCGCCGCATCAACTATTTGCTCGGCAAAATCATCCGCTGTGACATCGCCGTTGCAGGCAATCGCCTTGCCGCCGGCAGCCAAGATTTCCTCGACCACGGCTTGCCCTTTGTCGTCTTCTAGATCGTTGGCAACAATCGCCGCCCCTTCGCTTGCCAATTTCAATGCGATCTCCCGCCCGATGCCCTGACCGGAGCCGGTGACAACGGCGACTTTATGATCTAATTTCATCGTAAGTTCCTAAAATTTCCTATGTTTTTTACTTGAGGTAAAATTGTGCCGATCATTTTGGATGGTATTCAGGCGGGATCATGGCGGCGAACTCGTCCGGGTCGCCTGGGGCGGAGGGGATTTTGATGATGCCGTTACCGCGTAGGATAACTTTACCATTGACGTCCAAATAGCCGTTCGCGAAGAACATCCGCCGGGTTTGTTGCACCACTTCCGAGCGTGCCTCAATCCAATCGCCGAGTTGAGCAGGTGCCAGGAAATCGCAGGTCAGGTTAATCGTCGGTACAAATGCGGTGATATCGGTCTCAACGCAAGAGCCGACGCCGATCTGCATATCCAACAAAGTCGCCAAGACGCCACCATGACAAATCATCGCTGAACTGCAGTGTTTTTCCTGTACTCTCAAGCCGAAGCGAACTTCCCCCGCCATAAAACGGACATACATCGGTCCGACCGAATGATAGAACAAATCATCGCGGTAATAGGGGTAAAATCCAGGTGGGATACCGACTTCAGACATATTCGTAACAATTTGATCCACATTGCATCCAAATATTCTCAACTATCGGATCAATGTCCCACGAAGCATCCCGAAAATACAGGACAAAGAGCGCTTGCAGTGAGGCGCTAGCTCGGCTATGTCAACGCCACCCGAATGCGGTCCCGGATTCCAACGAATGCAACTTCGAAATATCGCTATAATTGCCCATGTTGACCATGGCAAAACGACGCTGGTCGATTCCATGTTTCAGCAAGCCGGCATCTATCGCGCCAACCAAAAGGTTGAAGAACGCGCCATGGATTCCAATGATCTGGAACGCGAGCGCGGTATCACCATTCTGTCAAAATGTACGTCTGTCACCTGGAATGATGTACGCATCAACATCGTCGACACACCAGGCCACGCGGACTTTGGCGGCGAAGTCGAGCGAATCCTGAAAATGGTCGACGGTGTCGTCCTGTTAGTGGATGCCGCTGAAGGGCCGATGCCGCAAACCAAGTTTGTCACCGCGAAAGCGTTGGCTTTGGGTCTACGTCCCATCGTCGTCGTCAACAAAGTAGATCGTCAGGACGCGCGAGCCGACGAAGTGCTGAACGAAGTCTTTGATCTGTTCGCCTTATTGGACGCATCGGAAGAGCAGTTGGACTTTCCCGCCCTCTTTGCCTCCGGGCGCGACGGCTGGGCGGTTGAAGAGTTGAGCAAAACCGGCACCGATCTAACCCCATTGTTTGAATTGATTCTTAGTCACTATGAACCGCCTTCTGTCGATCCCGATGGGCCTTTCGCCATGCTGGTGACGATGTTGGAAGCCAACCCTTATCTGGGCCGGATTTTGACCGGTCGGATTGAGTCTGGTCGGATCAGGCAAAACGATCCGATCAAGGCTTTAGGGCCGGATGGTAAATTGCTGGAAAATTCCCGGGCGACAAAAATACTGGCGTTTCGGGGTTTGGAACGCCAACCGGTCGAGGAAGCCATAGCCGGTGATATCATTGCCATTGCCGGCTTGGAAAAGTCCAGCGTCGCCGACACGATTTGTCAGCCGGATCTGAACACTCCCCTTGCCGCCAATCCGATCGACCCGCCAACTTTGGCCATGACCTTTTCGATCAACGATTCGCCCCTATCCGGGCGCGACGGCGATAAAATTACCAGTCGGGTCATTCGCGGCCGCTTGTTATCGGAATCGGAAGGTAATGTTGCGATCCGCATCAGTGAAACTGCAGACAAAGATGCTTTTGAAGTCGCCGGACGCGGCGAATTGCAATTAGGCGTGCTGATCGAAACCATGCGCCGGGAAGGTTTTGAACTTTCAATTTCTCGTCCTCGTGTTTTGTTTCAAAAGGACGAAAATAGCGGCGCCCGATTGGAACCGATCGAAGAAGTGCAAGTCGATGTGGACGACGAATATACCGGCGTAGTGGTTGAAAAATTGTCGAGCCGAAAGGCAGAATTACAGGACATGCGACCGTCCGGCGGCGGCAAAACCCGCTTGACTTTTTTCGCCCCCTCGCGCGGCCTGATCGGCTATCATGGCGAGTTTCTCACCGACACCCGCGGTACCGGCATCATGAACCGCGTTTTCCACACCTATGCCGCCTTCAAAGGGAAGATCGAAGCACGGCGCAACGGCGCCATGATTTCCATGGAAAAAGGTACCGCCGTCCCGTACGCGTTGTGGAACTTGGAAGAACGCGGGATTTTGTTTGTCGATTCGGGTGACGATGTCTATGCCGGCATGGTGATCGGCGAAAACGCCAAGATTACCGATTTGGAAGTCAACCCATTGAAAAGCAAGCAGTTGACCAACTTCCGTGCCTCAGGCAAGGATGAAGCGGTGCGTCTGACGCCGCCCAAGAGAATGTCACTGGAAGAAGCGATAGCCTATATTGGTGACGACGAAATGGTGGAAGTGACGCCGAAACATATCCGCTTGCGTAAAGCAACGCTGGACCCGCATCAGCGCAGACGGGAACGGCGCGCGATGTTTGCGGAGGGGTAACGCTAAAAGGAGCGACAGTGATGGCGAACGGTAGCAATTTACGCAATGGCGGCAGAATCCTCATTGATCAGTTGCTTATCCACGGCGTCGAACGGGCTTTTTGCGTCCCAGGCGAAAGTTACCTTGCCGCCCTTGATGCCTTTGCCGATGTCGAAGACCGCTTGCAGCTGATCACCTGCCGCCATGAAGGAACCGCCGCCAATATGGCCGAAGCCCACGGCAAGATGACGGGTGAACCCGGTATTTGTTTTGTCACTCGCGCACCCGGCGCCTGTCATGCCAGCATTGGCCTGCATACGGCCTATCAAGATTCGACCCCCATGGTCGTTTTCATCGGCCAGATCGCTCGTGATATGGAAGATCGCGAAGCGTTCCAAGAAGTCGACTATCGTCGTTTCCTGGATCAAGTGACAAAATGGACCGGACAAATCAACAGCGTCGACCGCATTCCCGAAATGGTCAGTCATGCGTTTCACTTGGCGACCTCGGGACGGCCGGGTCCGGTCGCGCTATCCTTGCCGGAAGACATGTTGACGGAATTGAGCGGTGTCAACGATGCCAGGCCATACCAGGCCGCTCAGGCCTATCCCGGCCCCGACGATATGGCGCGGCTGCAAGACATGCTAGCAACGGCAGAACGACCGATCATGATGTTGGGCGGGGCAACTTGGACCCAAAACGCCATTGCCGATATTCAAAGATTTGCCGAGAATTTCGATCTACCAGTCACTTGCGCCTTTCGCAATCAGGATCGTTTCGACAATCATCATCCTAACTATGTCGGGGAACTGGCGATCGGCAGCAACCCAAAACTGCTCGCCCGTGTCAAAAACAGCGACTTATTGCTCTTAGTCGGCCCGCGATTGGGGGAAACCACGTCACAGGGCTACACTTTGATCGACATTCCAAACCCACAAATGCCGATTATTCACGTCCATGCCGGGGCAGAAGAGCTCGGACGTGTCTACCGACCTGATTTAGCGATCAATTCCGGCATGCCTGGGTTTGCGGCGGCGGCAGCGGCGCTCGAGCCTATTAATGTCACCTGGTCTGAAAGCACCGATGACGCCAGGTCTGAATATGAAGACTATGTCGAACCGCAAACCAATATCGGCGATTTGGACATGGCTTATGTGATGTCCGTATTACGCGACAAACTTCCGAAAGACACGATTATGGCCAACGATGCCGGTAATGCCGCCGGCTGGGTCCATCGTTTTTTCCCTTATGGGGCCTACCCCAGCCAGTTGGGACCGACAAGTGGCGCAATGGCCTATTGCATGCCAGCGACGATCGCTGGCGCCTTGGCGGCGCCGGATCGGCAAGTAGTTGGTGTCGTCGGCGATGGTGGTTTCCTGATGAGCGGGACGGAAATTGCAACAGCTATCCACCACAATGTCAAAGCCTTGGTGCTGGTGGTCAACAACAACATGTATGGGACCATCCGTATGCATCAGGAGCGCGACCATCCAGGCCGTTATCCCGGGACGGATCTGACAAATCCAGATTTCGCGGCTTTCGCGCAATCCTTCGGGGCATTTGGAGAAGTGGTAGAGCGGGATGAAGATTTTGCCGACGCCTTGGATCGCGCGCTTGCCGCCGATCGATTTGCGGTGTTGGAATTACGGATTGATCCCGAAGCGATCACCTCAAAAACCACATTGACAAAAATCCGCGATGCCGCAATCGCGAAGCAACAGTAATTGGACGAGATATTACCATGACCATCAAACAGAACCTGATCGCCGGCGAATGGCTGGGCAGCAATGACATCAATCAGAACATCAATCCGTCAAATTTAGCCGAAGTGGTGGGGGAATATGCCCGTGCCGATGCCGCGCAAGCTAATGATGCAGTTGCTGCAGCTACCGAAGCTGCAAAAAGTTGGTCGGTTAGCCCAATCCAGCAACGCCATGACATCCTGGATAAAGCCGGCACCGAAATCCTGGCGCGTAAAGAAGAACTAGGCGAATTGCTCGCACGAGAGGAAGGCAAGACCTTGCCGGAAGGCATCGGCGAAGCCATGCGCGCCGGGCAAATCTTCAAATTTTTTGCCGGCGAGGCTTTGCGGCTGGCAGGCGAAAAACTGGCCAGCACGCGACCCGGTATCGATGTTGAAATCACCCGCGAACCTATAGGTGTGGTGGGTATCATTACGCCCTGGAATTTCCCCATCGCAATCCCGGCTTGGAAAATTGCGCCGGCGCTTTGCCATGGTAACGCCGTCGTCTTCAAGCCAGCCGACCTGGTGCCCGGTTGCGCCTGGGCCCTGACCGACATACTGGCCCGTGCCGGATTGCCGGAAGGGGTATTGAACCTGGTGATGGGTCGCGGCTCCGTGGTTGGCGAAACAATGTTAAGCGACAAGCGGATCGCCGGCATTTCATTCACCGGTTCCGTTCCCACCGGCCAGCAAGTGGCACAAAAAGCCGTCGCCCGGATGGCCAAGGTGCAGCTCGAAATGGGCGGCAAAAACCCGCTCGTGGTGTTGGATGACGCTGAACTCAACGTGGCTGTCAATTGTGCCGTCCAAGGCGCCTTTTTTTCCACCGGGCAACGCTGTACTGCGTCTAGTCGTCTGATTGTAACAGAAGGCATTCATGACGCTTTTGTCGATGCGGTGAGTAAAAACCTGAACGGCCTGACGATTGACGATGCCATGAAACAAGGCACCGACATCGGCCCGGTGGTTGATCAGAGCCAATTGGATCAGGATTTGAATTATATCGATATCGGCAAAAAAGAAGGTGCCGAGCTGGCTTGTGGCGGTGAACGTCTGGAACGCGATAACGAAGGTTTCTATCTCTCGCCTGCGTTATTGGTGAATACCAACAATGATATGCGGGTCAATCGGGAAGAAATCTTTGGGCCCGTTGCGACAGTGATAAAAGTTGCCGACTATGACGAAGCGTTGGCCGTCGCCAACGACACAGAATTCGGCTTGTCTTCCGGCATTTGCACCACCTCGCTGAAGCATTCGAGCCATTACCGGCGCCATGCTGAAGCCGGCATGGTGATGGTCAATCTGCCAACGGCTGGGGTCGATTATCACGTCCCCTTCGGCGGCCGCAAAGGCTCAAGCTATGGCCCGCGCGAGCAAGGACGCTACGCCCAGGAATTCTACACTACGGTAAAAACCAGCTATATCCTGCCATAAAGTATATTTAGGTCCCGGTGAATTCCGGTGAGCGCTTTTCGCGAAAGCTGGCGACACCTTCTTTGAAGTCGGCACTTTCGCGTAGGACTTCGGCTTCCCGCCGGGCAATGCCGGCAATTTCGGTCGGTCCTTTGTCGAGGGTACGATCGACGAAGCGCTTGATCATCGACAGGACCATCGGCGCCATGTCACGAAGTTGCACGGCATATTCCATGGCCGCATCCATCAGCTGATCCTGTGGCACCACTTTGTTGACAAAGCCGACTTCATAAGCACGCTCTGCCGTCAAATCGCCAACGCCGAACATGAACGCCATCGCAACTTTATGCGGCATGCGCTCGACGATTGAGGTGATCAGACCGCCGCTGATGCCGATTTTTGCTTCCGGATAGGTGAATTTAGCATTTTCCGCCATCACACAGATATCGCAAAACTGCACCAATACAGCCGCGCCGCCTATGCAAATACCGTTGACGGCAGCAATTATCGGTTTATCCACGTCAACCCCGACGCTGGGTGCAAAGCGCCAGATATCAACTTGCTGGGAAAGGTCGGCGCCAGCAGAAAAAGCGCGTTCGCCAGTGCCCGTCAAGATTGCCACTTTATCATCACCTGCCTGAAATCGTAGCCAAGCTGCACGCAGTTCTTCGCCCAACTCAACACTCAATGCATTCATTTTTTCCGGCCGGTTCAATGTGATTATGGCAATTTGATTTTTTGATTCGTAGGTGACCACAGACATTTATCTCATTCCCTTTCAATCGCTCATCCGATTAGTTCCAACCAATCGTCTTCGCTTAAGACTTCCACACCCAAATCCTGGGCCTTTTTCAATTTTGATCCGGCACCCGGGCCGGCAACGACAATATTGGTTTTTTTAGAAACCGAACCCGAAACCTTGGCGCCCAATTCTTCAGCCCGAGATTTGGCTTCCGCCCGGGTCATCTTTTCCAACGTTCCAGTGAACACCACGGTTTTCCCGGCAACTGGTGAGCCGTCAATGTCGCTAATCACTTCCGCTCGCACCATCACTTCGGACAGTAGGGCTTGCAACATGGCACGATTGCGGTCTTCGGTGAAAAATTCGGTAATCGTGACAGCGACGATCTTGCCAATTCCATCGGTGTTCAGCAATTCCTCAAACGCTTCGCTGTCCCGGTCGGCGGCGGCATCCATCGCGGTGAGAAAGGCTTCAATCGTTAGATAATTTCGCGCCAGCATCCGCGCTGTCGCCTGTCCAATATGACGGACCCCTAGCGCAAATAAAAATTTATCGAACGCGAGGTCGCGCCGGGCGTCTATCGCTGCAAATAGATTGCGGGCTGACGTTTCACCCCAACCTTCCCATTCTTTCAACGGCTTCTCTTGCGCGCCGTCGCGTTTAGCAAGGGTAAAAATATCGGCTGGCTCCTGAATCAAGCCAGTTTTCCAAAACGCTTCCACCTGCTTGATACCGAAGCCGTCAATATCCAGAGCATCGCGGGAGACGAAATGTTTTAACCGCTCCACCGCTTGCGCCGGGCATGTCAGACCCGCCGTGCAGCGACGCACAACTTCGCCTTCTTCCCGTTCTGCATGACTGTTGCAAACCGGGCAGCGGCGAGGGAAGACATAAGTCGTGGCATCTTTGGGACGATAATCCAATACGGGGCCGACAATTTGTGGGATAACATCGCCAGCGCGTTGCAGTGTAACCAAATCACCGACACGGATATCTTTGCGAACAATTTCATCTTCGTTGTGCAATGTAGCATTCGACACCACAACACCGCCAACTGTAACCGGATCCAACCGCGCAACTGGGGTCAGTGATCCGGTGCGACCGACTTGAATGTCAATTCCCAACAACCGCGTGCGTGCCTGTTCCGGTGGAAATTTATGGGCTGTCGCCCAACGTGGCGAACGGCTGACAAATCCTAGACGACCCTGCCAATCGAGGCGGTCGACTTTATAGACAATACCGTCAATGTCATAGGGGAGCTCGGCGCGAATGGAAGCGAGGCGTTCGTAAAATGTCACCAACTCCGTGAATGACACACACCGTGCAATATCATTCTGCAAGACCAGACCCCAATCGGACATGGTTTGCAGCACCCCCCATTGGGTTTCAGCAGGCAGAATACTAACATCGCCCCACGCATAAGCGCGAAAACTGAGCTGTCGAGATGCCGTAATCCGGCTATCAAGTTGGCGAAGCGATCCGGCGGCGGCATTTCGTGGATTGGCATAGACCGGTTTGTCTTCCGCCTCCTGCCGCAGGTTCAGTTCGGCAAATGCTGTTTTCGACATATAAACTTCGCCGCGCACTTCAAAAACTTCAGGGACATTATCCCCCGTCAGCACCGGCGGGATATCGGCGATGGTCGACAGGTTCCGAGTGACATCCTCACCGACTTGACCGTCACCGCGGGTCGCCCCTAAGACGAAGTTTCCTTGCTCATAACGTAGGGACGCTGACAGGCCGTCAATTTTCGGTTCCGCGACCAACGCCAGTTCTGTCTGGTCATCGAGGCCAAGGAAACGGCGAATTCGGGTCAGAAAGTCCTGCAATTCTTCTTCGTCAAAAACATTACTAAGGGACAACATGGCGATACGGTGTTCAACTTTGCCAAAACTGTCGACCACCGGCGCGCCGATTTGATCGCTAGGACTGTCGGTCCGTTTAAGATTCGGAAAAGCCTTCTCAATCGCCTGGTTGCGTTGAAATGCAGCATCGTAATCCGCATCGCTCATAACCGGATTGTCGCGGTTATGATACGCCTCATTCGCCCCTATGATGAGAATTGCCAGGCGTTCCAATTCCTGCACAGCTTCTTCAGACGTCATTTGCAGAACGTGTATTTGCGATAGCTCGGTCATTGCCGCCCTTCCGCAATGAGGCTTTCTGCCGCCGCCCTGGCTTCATCGGTGATGCGGGCGCCGGCCAACATGCGGGCCACTTCCTCCAACCGTTGGCGGTCGTCCAATATCATTATTTCGGTTTTTGTCTTCTTGCCGTTCTGACGTTTATTGATTTGCAGATGTTGATCGCCACGAGCGGCCACCTGAGGGGAGTGGGTAACCAGCAGCACTTGTGCTTCACCAGCAAGATTGGCCAGACGTTCGCCGACCCGATCGGCAGTGGCCCCGCCAACGCCACTATCGACCTCATCGAAGATCATCGTCGTTATCGATGCTGATTGATGAGCCACAACCCGCAGCGCCAACATAAACCGCGACAGCTCGCCGCCCGAAGCGACCCGGTTCATTGCCCCCAACTCCTGACCAGGATTGGTTGCGACCTGAAAGGCGACACGGTCGGCCCCTTCCGGTCCCCAAGCGTCTTCGTCCAATGTATTGATGTCGGTGTGAAATATCGCTTTGTCCAAGGCAAGTGGCTTCAATTCTTTCATGACTGCCTTGTCCAACTTAGCCGCCCCTTTGTTGCGCGCCGCGGTCAAATTTTCAGCCGAGTTTGCATAAGCATTTCGCGCGTTGGCCGCCGCGCTTTCAAGCGTCGCTAGTTGTCCCGTCAAATCGCGTGCCAGTTTTACTTTTTCTGCGACATCGACATGTAGTTGCGGCAACGCTTCGACATTCACCCGATGTTTTCGAGCCAGATCGCGTAAGGCGAACAAACGATCGTCGACGTTTTCCAAATGCTGGGGATCAAGATCGAGTTCACGACCAGCACGAAGTAAAGTTTCGACAGCGACTGCCGCTTGTTCACTGGCTTGATCCAACTGTTGCAAAACAGGATCGAGCAGACCGGCTGTGTCACCAGCTACCCGCTCCAAACTGCGGATCGCAGCGCGCAGCCGAATTTCCACACCGTCGCCTTTGTTCATGTTGCTTTCGGCTTCTTTAAGGGCCTCAGTTATGTTTTCCCCTTGTTTCAGAAGCTGCCGCTGGCCCAACAAATCATCCTCTTCACCGGTTTTGGGCCCGATCTCATCCAATTCAGCCAAGGCAAATCGATAATACTCTTCATCCACCCGAGCCGCTTCGGCAGCCGCCTGGGCTTCTGCTAAAGCTTGCCTGGAAGCGACCATGGCCGTGTATAATCGACCGGTTTTCGTGACTAGCGCCGTCAACCCCGCATAATTGTCGAGCAATTGCCTGTGAATTGAAGGATTAAGCAAACCATAAGTATCGTGTTGGCCATGGATCTCGACCAACGTTTCACCGATCTGACGCAACATATTGACGCTTATCGCTTGGTCATTGATGAAGGCTCGGCTCGGTCCGGCGGCGTTGACCATGCGTCTTAGGATCAGGTTTTCGTCCTCGTCGATGCCATGATCGCGTAACAATGTTCTGGCCGGATGGGTGTTTTTAACTTGAAACTCAGCGACGACGATCCCTTGCGTGGCACCCTTGCGAACAAGTCCGGAATCACTACGTCGACCAAGTGCGAGCGCCAGCGCGTCCAGCAGGACCGACTTCCCTGCCCCTGTCTCCCCGGTCAGGACACAAAGGCCATGCCCAAGTGACAGGTCCAGCTGTTCTATCAGGACGATGTCCCTTATCGACAGGGCAAGTAGCATTCGATCATCTGTCCCCTTGCAAGAGTCTTTTCACCTCACCTGAAATCGTTTGCCGGAAAGCGGCTAGAATATGGACTTCCAGGTTCGAACAATCCAAGAGTCTCTGTCAGCCTCGGGCTTTAAATTTTCATCAACCAACATCGCGTAACTTCGCTGATACCAGATGCTACCAGGATAGTTGTACCCTAAGACTGCCGCGGCGGTTTGCGCTTCGTTGGTGACGCCAAGGGCCAAGTATGTTTCGGTAATGCGATGCAAGGCCTCGGGGATATGAGAGGTGGTTTGATAATTCTCAAGGACGACGCGGAAGCGCTTCAGCGCCGCACCATGAAGGTTCTGAGTTTGATAAAATCGACCAACATCCATTTCCTTGCCTGCCAGGTGATCTACGGTTAGATCTCGCTTCAATCGCGCGTCGGTGGCGTATTCCGTGTTCGGATATTTTTTGATGACCGCATCTAGGGCATCATGGGCTTTGACGGTAAGGCTTTGGTCCCGTCCGACGTCGACGATTTGCTCGTAATAACAGATCGCAATCAAGTAATGTGCGTATGGTGTATCCTTGTGACCAGGGTGGAGTTGAACAAATCGGTCCGCGCTCAGCACCGCTTCGTCGTAATCATTACTCATATAGTATGCGTATGCCGCCATGAGTTGTGATTTTCGCGCCCAGGGAGAGTAAGGATGCTGCCTTTCAACATCGTCAAATCCGGCCGCAGCTGCTCTATATTCACCAGAAATCATCAGATTCATTGAATTATTATACAAATCCTCAACTGGATACTCGACATAGGGGGGGTCATCTGTGCTACAACCTATGATTAGTGACAGGGTCAATATGGCAATACCCGCCCGCAAAACGCGAACAAACTTATTAGAGGATCGTCTCAATTGGAAAAGTTGGCCAAACATCAGGTTCAATATTCCTACCCCTCTCGCGGCAACGGTTTTTTTCCTACAAATTGATTTCTGCCAGCTGAAGCGAAGTTGTACAAGATAAAAGGACGTTATTATGGGAAAACTAGCAAAACGGGTTGATGCACATGTCGGCGAACGCATTCGACAACGCCGTACTGCTTTAGGTTTGACGCAAGAGCATTTAGCGAATGCCTTGGATATTTCATACCAGCAAGTGCAAAAATACGAAACCGGCGCAAACCGAGTAAGTGCTGGCCGGCTATTCGAGGTTGCCGGCAAGCTGGATGTTGACATCGGTTATTTCTTTGAAGGTCTTGATGCCAGCTCGGAAATTGTTCCTCTGGAACATGGTGGCAAAAATCGCTCAACTATTGAATTGGTGCGTAACTTCTCGCAAGTCACGGATCCGGACGTTCGCTCAGCGGTTAGCGGTTTGGTGAAAAGTCTAGCGACAAATCCTGACGGCAGTCGATCGCTTTCGACGGAAGATTTTGGCGGCTGAAGCAAAATCGAAGCCGCCATATTGTGCGGCGATTCTGACGAACAAAAAAACCGGCAGATGCATCACGCACTGCCGGTTTTTCGATGGTTTAACGGCTAGATATAGATCAGGCGGTTGCTGCAATTTGTTCGTGACCAAAACGGGCAAAATGCTGCTCAACACCACCAGCCGATACGACTGTTGGCTGCGCGACTTCCGAGGTATATTCCCAGGCCTCGTCATCTGCAAACAAAGCTCGCAATAGACAGTTATTTAAGTCATGGCCGGAGCGGCTACCGGTGAAGCGGCCAAGCAAGGGCCCGCCGGCCAAATACAAGTCACCGACTGCATCCAAGACTTTATGGCGGACAAATTCGTCACTGTATCGCAGCCCTTCCGCATTCAGGATATCATCCTGCTTACCGATTACTACGGCATTGTCGAGGGAACCACCAAGCGCCAGGCCAAGATCTTGCATTTGTTCGAATTCGCTTTCAAATCCGAATGTTCGCGCCCTGGAAATATCCCGTTTGAAACCACCATTGTGCAGATCAAAAAATCCCGCACTGCGACCGATTGCCGGGCTGTCGAAATCAATTTCAAAACTAACTGAAAAACCTTTAGACGGTTCGAGAACGACATATTTGTCTTCGCCCCAGACCTCAACTGATTTTCGCACCCGGATGAACCGCCGGATCGCAGCCTGCTCAATCAAGCCAGCGCAGTCGACCAGAAAGATGAACGGACTGGCGGAGCCATCCATGACCGGCACTTCCGGGCCGTCAAGTTCAACAATCACGTTATCGACGCCGCAACCCGCAAAAGCAGACATCAGGTGTTCGATCGTTGCCACTTTGACACCTGTCTCATTGCCGATAGTCGTTGACATCATAGTATCGGTAACCGTATCCCAACGTGCCGGTACAACTGCATCATGATCGGTAACGTCGGTACGGTGGAAGACAATGCCAGAATTCGGTGCCGCTGGATGTAGAGTTAATGAAATACTGGCGCCAGAATGCAGACCGACGCCGCTACAACCAATGGCATTCTTCAATGTCCGCTGGCGGTTCGTTATGCTTGCTGGAATAATACTCAACTGATCAAATCGGCGCGGCTTTAGCCGCATCGCCCCTCTCGGCTGTAGCTATCGAGCTCCCGGCCCGAACTACGTTGTTTGCGGTCGGAATGCCGCAATCCCTCGTCCAAGCGCTTTTTTGCAGGTATTGTAATAGAATAAAAAACGCCCTCGCACCTTAATTAGCAATCCGTACGAGGGCGTTCAAATCAACCTTTATTTCAGTATGTTACATTATATGACGGAACCAATTAATTCGCCTGTCGGCGTAAAAATGAAGGGATTTCCAACATATCCTCTTCGTCCTTTGCCTGATCGGGACGATCTGTGGGGTTTGGGGGATTGAGGGACATTTGCTCCTCCGCAGAGGGTGCCGTTTGAGGCGCTATTTGTGGTTGCAATTCAGCAGTATCTGCTGCTTGCGGTTGCTCCGGTAGTGAGTCATGATCTTCTTCCGATTGCTCCAATTGGTTCGTCGTACGGCCCGCTCCGGTCATTCTAGCAAACAGAGACAGGCGACTTTTACGCTGGCCAAATTCCGCCGGTGCCGGTCGGCTGACCGCTTGCTGTGTGGCTGCCGGTTGCGGTGCCCGGAGCGGCGGTTGAGCAACGGGTTCTGTCATTACCGCTTGCGATGGCTGTTGTGGTTGAACAGCTGGAGGGGCGATAAATGGTTCAGTACCCACGTCTTCAGCCGGTGCCTGACGGCGCGTTACCGGTTGCGGTTCAGGCGCTATCGGCTTTGCTTTTGGCACTGCCCGTCTGGTTGCTTCCAACCGAGACATGATTTCGGATATTCTCGGAGCTTTGGTTTCGCTTTCCGTTACCGGCTCGGGTTGCGCCGTGACCGGAACAGGAGCAGGAGCCGTCGCGACACTATCCGGTGTTCGCGCCACTGTCGGATTCGCCATCGGCACAGGTGGCGTTGCTGCGACCGCCGACAATTGCGGGCGTTGAATTGGCGGTCTAGCCATGCCTTCCAACACATCGATACCGGTCGCAACAACAGAGACCCGCATCGTGCCAACAAGATTGTCGTCCAATGCTGAACCGACGATGATATTTGCTTCCGCGTCAACTTCTTCACGAATGCGGTTAGCTGCTTCGTCCATTTCATAAAGTGTCAGATCGGCACCGCCAGTGATATTGATGAGGACACCACGCGCGCCCTTCATCGACACTTCGTCCAGTAACGGGTTGGAAATTGCTGCTTCTGCCGCATCCACCGCACGTTTGTCACCTTCGGCTTCACCAGTGCCCATCATGGCTTTGCCCATTTCGCCCATCACGGTTTTGACATCAGCAAAATCGAGATTGATCAGGCCCGGCATCACCATCAAATCTGTGATCCCCCGAACCCCTGAATGCAATACATTATCGGCCATGGCAAATGCATCCGCAAAGGTGGTTTTCTCATTTGCCAGACGGAATAAGTTTTGATTGGGGATGACAATCAAAGTGTCAACATAATGCTGCAATTCTTCAATGCCAGTGTCGGCTGCCGTCATCCGCCGGGTACCCTCAAACTGGAACGGTTTGGTGACCACCCCGATGGTTAGGATACCGCTTTCACGTAACGCCTGCGCGATAACCGGTGCCGCGCCAGTGCCGGTCCCGCCGCCCATACCGGCGGCAACAAAGGCCATATGGGTACCGTTCATATGATCCATAATCTCGTCCAGCGTTTCTTCCGCCGAAGCGCGGCCGACTTCCGGCTGGGCGCCACATCCAAGACCTTGGGTGATTTCGGCCCCTAGCTGAATACGTCGTTCCGCCCTGCTCGCAGCCAAGGCCTGAGCATCCGTATTTGCCACAATGAATTCGACCCCTTCCAGGCCCGAATCGATCATATTATTGACCGCGTTACCGCCGGCGCCGCCTACGCCAATAACGACGATACGTGGTTTCAATTCCACTACCTTCGGTGCGCTCAAACTAATAGTCATTTGTGCCTCCTACCCATGCACTCAGTTACTCTGTTACACATATCCCCAGAAAGACCGAATCGTTGGGCCATCCTAGAAATTCTCCTTAAACCAACGTCCCAACCGTGCCATCTTGCCCTTCGGTTGTTCCATTTCATGGGCGCTCAAGCCGCCCAATTCGTCGACTGTTCGGGTCGCGAATGCTAACAATCCGGCACAGGTGGCAAAGGCCGGACCCTCTGTTGCCTCTGCCAACCCAAGAATTCGGATCGGTTTCCCAATGCGAATTTGCTTGTCCAAAATTCGTGCTGCCAGCTCCCGCACCCCGGTCAGCTGACAGGCACCGCCAGTCAAAACAGCGCGCCGGCCGGCGGCGCGAGCGAAGCCGCTGGCCTGCAATCGCTCACGAATTAGTTCCAAGGTTTCTTCGATACGCGGCTGAATGATACCAACCAGCAAGGCCCGAGAGATTTCCTGATTTGCTTCCGCGCCGCTTTCGCCCAACTGCGGGACGTTAATAGTTTCGCGCTCATCCGCCGGACTTGGAATAGCGCTACCGTATAGGGTTTTAAGACGCTCTGCCTGACGTAGTGGTGTGGCCAACCCATGCGCAATATCGTTCGAGACATGATTGCCACCGACCGGAATTGTGTCAACATGCAGCAAGCTACCGCCCGAGAATACCGCGATTGTCGTAGTTCCACCGCCCATATCGATCAGGGTGACGCCGAGATCACTTTCGTCTTCGACTAAGGTCGACAACCCGGAAGCAAACGGAGAGGCGACAATTTCTTCGACTTCCAGATGGCATCTTTCGATCACCGTCGCCAAATTTCGCACCGGCCCATGATCGACAGACAAAAAGTGCATGCTCGCACCAAGCCGGGTTCCATGCATACCAATTGGATTTGGCACTCCGCGATTGTCATCGATCACATATTCCGTTGGTGTTGCGTAAAGCAGATGGGCATCGATGACGTCGTGGCTGGCCCGCGCGCGTTGCACGACCCGGCGCAAATCAGTGTCGCCGACCGCATGGCCGGAAATATCGACTTCGACATTGACCGTGTGGGATGCCGGGCGCCCACCAGACAAATTAACCAGGACGCCGCGAATAGTTTCACCGGCCATTTTCTCGGCCTGATGAACCGCACCGCGAATGCATTCTTCGGCCGCGTCCATATCGACTACGGTGCCGCCTTTTACGCCTGCTGCTGCTTGATGTCCGATGCCGATAACACGCGCACCGCCGCCTGCGTCCGGTCGTGCGATAAAACAACAGACCTTGGACGTTCCTATATCTAGTGCCGCGATTAATCCGTTTCGCCCAACCGGCACCGTACTCTACTCCACTTACAAAGGTTCAACATGAACCAAAACAACAATACTCTGTTCGTCTATTACTTTATTAGTCTAATTGGGATTCTGCAAATAAAACCATGGCCAAAACATCAATTTTAAGTCTCTTTTCCGGGATTTTGCCGAATTTTTGCTGCTTGTTCAGTCATTCGTACAATCAGACGGTCAGGAAAGCGCAAATCGATCGCCGCCACATCACGTTTGAAGACCCCGTGTTCAGCGTCAATTTCCGCTAACTTGCGCCAAGCAGTCTCCGCCCCTTCCTCCGGCAAGTTTATTTCGATGCCATTTTTCATCCGTAGATTCCAGCGTCGATCACCGATGCGGACAGCGGCTTCCACTTCAGGGTAAATATGCGGTTGCGTCGACAACAGTCGCACCAAATCACCTGCATGCTGCCTGGACCCACGTCCAACGACAATCGGAAGTTTGGCGAATTTGCCCAATCCGTCGCGGGTGATCGGCTCGCCGTCCTTACCAATCAATGTCAGACGCCCATTTTCCTGCCAAAGCGCAAGCGGCTCCCGCTCAACCAAATTGATTATCACCAAATTTGGCAAGCGTCGGGTCACCGAAGCGTCCTTGATCCAGCCGATTTGAAGCAGCTCTTGTCGTACTTCGCTTGGGTCAAAGTTTAAAATACTTTCCCCACGACGGACATCCACTGCCTCGGAAATTACCGCCATCTCTGTTTGCCGGCGGCCATGCACAAATACTTCTTCAATCGTCAGCCCCGATTTCTGAGCCATTGTCTCGACAGTGGCGGCTACATTATTTACCAGGCGGTCCGCGTGGCCGTTTTGAATGGCCCATATGCCGGTGCCCGTCAATCCGGCGATAGCTAGGCCAAGCGAGGTGATCTGTAATGCCGGCCGGCGCCAAGTTACCAAACGTCGGGTCAACGCAGAATTGCTTTTGCCACGACGGTTGCGATTGCGCCTTCGGGCGGGTTTGGCTTGCTTAAACCAAGGTAATTTCGTCATCTTCCACATCCTGCATCCTCCACAATCCAAGTCATTAAATCCGAAAAACCCATACCAATATAGGCTGCTTGTTCCGGCACCAGGCTGGTCGGCGTCATTCCCGGTTGGGTGTTTATTTCCATCAGATAAAGGCCCTGTCCTGGCCCCTGATCAGCTGCATAGCGAAAATCCGCCCGGCTGACGCCTTTGCAACCAATTGCTTCATGGGCTTTCAATGCCATATCCAATGCCGCTTGATAATCCGGCGGCGGCATATCTGCCGGAATAGTGTGGGTGGAACCGCCTTCCGCGTATTTGGCGTCATAGGTATAAAATTTCCCGGCATGCGCAAATATTTCTGTGACCGCGACGGCGGCGTCGCCCATCACCGCGACTGTTAACTCTCGCCCATCGACATAAGGCTCGACCAGAACTTGGTCGCCGAAATTCCAGGTATCCGCAGCCAGCGGTGCTCTATTGTCGCCGTCATAGACGATGTGAACGCCGACGCTTGAACCTTCATTGATTGGCTTGATTACGTAGGGCCTTGCCATCACATCATCGGCCAAGACCTCTTCTTTGCAATGGACACCGCCGCCAGTGCAGCGAATGCCGGCGGCTTCGAAAATATCTTTCGCCAAGGGTTTGTTCATCGCCACTGAGGAGGCCATTACGCCGGAATGCGTATATGGGATTTGCAATACTTCCAACAGACCCTGGATACACCCGTCTTCGCCCCAGCGGCCATGAAGTGAATTAAAAGCAACATCCGGATTAAGTTGGTGTAATTCTGCCGCTACACCGTGATCGACATCGATTTCGCTCACTTGATAGCCAGCCTGTCGCAAACCCTCGGCGCATTCCCGGCCCGACGATAACGATACTTCGCGTTCCGCCGACCAACCACCCATCAACACCGCGACATGCTTCGTCATCTATCGACAACCTCCAAATCAAGGGCGCTGAATAATCCAACGCGTTTGATTTCCCATTCCAAAAGAACCCCGCTATAGGCCTGGACACGACGGCGAACTTCTTCGCCCAATTCTTCCAGATCGTTGGCCGTTGCGTCGCCGGTATTGATGAGAAAATTGCAATGCTGTTCCGAGACCATGGCGCCGCCCCGTCTCAAGCCGCGACAACCGGCTTCGTCGACCAGTTCCCAGGCTTTGTATCCGGGCGGGTTTTTGAAGGTGCTGCCGCCGGTTCGCGCGCGCACGGGTTGAGTTTCTTCGCGCGCGCCGGTGATATCGCGCATACGGGCAAGAATTGCATCGCGATCGTCAAAACGCCCTTGCAGGTTAACTTCCGTAACGATCCAATCTTCCGGAAATTCGGAATGGCGATAATCCAGATGCAGATCGGCTGCGGGCACTTCGTGAATGTAACCAGCACCGTCGACAGCGCGGATCGAAATCAAGACATCCTTCAGTTCGCGGCCATAGGCCCCGGCGTTCATCCGCACTGCACCGCCGATTGAACCTGGGATCCCACGTAGAAACTCCAAGTTGCCAAGCCCGGCATCCGCGGCGGCACGGGCAATATTCACATCCATGGCCATTCCGCCGGCAATTGCGCATTCGCCATCGAATTTCACACCCGCCATTTCCCGCCCCATGCGGACGACGACGCCAGGAATACCGCCATCGCGTATAAGCAGGTTGGAGCCAGCACCAATTAAAGTGACAACGACATCAACCGGTTTCGATTTCATAAATTCGATCAGGTCGGCTTCGTCGGCCGGGCGAAAGACAACTTCCGCCGGCCCGCCAACCTTGAACCAGGTTACCCCCGACATCGCAACGTTTTGACGATAACTACCTCGGACCGGGGGTAAGCGGTTGACCAGATCATTTTGCCCAAACTCGCTCATCAACATCATCCGACCTGCACCGCGTTGTCGTCAGCCAGTATTTTCTGTAACCCCGCCGGCAATTCATTGGCCCATGCGGTGATATTTCCAGCGCCCAAACAGACAATCATGTCGCCCGGACTTGCCAGTTCGGCCACTCGTGCGGCCAGCTCTTTAGGTTCGGAAAACCCTTCGACCTGGCGATGACCATGAACGCGGATCCCGTCGACTAAGGTATCACGGTCAAAACCTTCTATCGGCGCTTCACCGGCAGCATAAACATCCGCCACCAAAACTGTGTCGGCATCGTTGAAGCAGGTGCAGAAATCCTCGAATAAATCGCGCAGCCGGCTATATCGGTGCGGTTGTATGGCGGCGATAACGCGTCCCTCGCAATGCTCTCGCGCAGCCTTTAGGACAGCGGCTATTTCTACCGGATGATGGCCATAATCATCGATGACGGTAATGCCACCCACTTCACCGGTTTTGGTGAAGCGGCGCTTAACCCCGGAAAAATTACTCAGACCCTGTCGAATGGCGTCCGGATCAACACCCAATTCGTAGGCCACAGCCACCGCCGCCAAACTGTTGGAAGCATTATGAGCGCCAAACATCGGCAATTGCAGCCCTTCCAAACGGGCCGGGCCTGCGCCACAACGATCGGATATTTCGACATCAAAGGTGGCACCGGCCGGTGAACTTTTCAGATTTTCGAGCCGCACATCGGCCTGCGGGCTGAAGCCATATGTGATCAGACGGCGATCATTGACCCGGCCGATTAGAGCCTGGACTTCGGGATGATCTATACAGAGGATCGCAAAGCCGTAGAACGGCAGATTTTCGATAAATGTTGTGAAGGCTTGGCGCTCGGTTTCAAAATCGCCATAAAAATCCAAGTGCTCGGGATTCAAATTGGTAATAATCGCGATGGTCGCCGGAAGTTTAGTAAAACTGCCGTCGCTTTCATCAGCTTCCACCACCATCCATTCACCATCGCCTAAGCGGGCGTTGGTGCCATAGGCGTTGATGATGCCGCCGTTGATCACGGTAGGGTCGAAGCCGGCTTGATCCAGCAATGCGGCAACCAATGACGTGGTTGTTGTCTTACCATGGGTTCCACCGACAGCAATCGCCCATTTTAGCCGCATCAATTCCGCCAACATCTCGGCTCGGCGGACGACGGGAACGAGATTTTCTCTCGCCGCCATGACTTCAGGGTTATCTGCCATCACAGCAGACGAAACGACAACAACTTTCGCTTCCCCCAAATTCTCGCGTGTGTGCCCAATTGCAACGGGAATGTTGAGGCTACGCAACCGCGCCACATTGGCGCTTTCAGACTGGTCGCTGCCTTGCACCTGGTAGCCGAGATTATGCATAACTTCGGCAATACCGGACATGCCAATGCCGCCGATGCCAACAAAATGGATAACGCCGATATCTAAAGGCATCGATCTCATGCAGCAATTCCCTGATTTTCGCTATTATGGGCGCAATGCGCCAAAATAAAATCTGCCAATTGCGCCGCCGAATTGTCCGGTGCGAAGTTTTTCGCGGCCGCCGCCAATTCGGACAAGTCAGTTGGCAGCACTGCCATGTCGCGGATGACTGTGGCCAGTTTCCGCACCGTGAAGTCGGCTTCGCTTATCATTTGCGCGCCACCGACAGCCGACAGTGCTTGCGCGTTGTTCGTTTGATGATCGTCCATCGCGGCGGCATACGGAACCAAAATGGAAGGCCTGCCCGCCGCCGCGATCTCAAAAATTGTGCTGGCCCCGGCGCGCGCAATGACAACGTGACTTTTTTGCAGTTGGGTCGGCATATCGTCAAAAAACTCTCGGACCGTCGCGTCGATATTACTTTGCTGGTAAATTTTTACGACGTTATCAATATCTTCCGGGCGGCATTGCTGCACAACTCGAACCTTTCGAGGCATGTCATCACGGATCATGGCGATGGCTTCCGGCAACACACGACTTAAGATATGCGCCCCTTGGCTGCCACCAAAAATCAAAAGCCGCAAAGGATCGTCAGCACCTGGCGGCAAATAGGGGCGCCGACCTACTTCGATGATTTCCGACCGCACCGGATTGCCAGTCACTCGCAGGTCGCCGATTTTCGCACTTTCGACGCCGGCGGTATCGGGGAAAGACAAAGCCAAGCCCCGCACGCGGGTTGCCAGTAATTTGTTGACCCGCCCCAATACCGAATTTTGTTCATGCAGAATTGTTGGCTTGCGGTAACTCATGGCCGCGAACATTGTAGGTAGGGACGGATAACCACCAAATCCGACCACCGCGACTGGCGCCTCCTTCGCGATCAATCGGCGCGCCTGTTTTATCCCCCGCGCGATCATCAAAGCCGTCGAAAGCTTGCCCATCAAGTTGACTCCTGAAGGCGACGCGGCATCAATCCGATGGATTTTCGCATCGTCAAATAAACGTTCGTAATCGTGGCCGCGCCGGTCGGTCACGACGATAATTTGATAGCCACGATCAACCAACTCCGCAGCCAACGCGCGGGCCGGAAAGACATGACCGCCGGTGCCGCCGGTGGCAAGAAATATTGTCCCGCTCACGGTGCATACCTTCCGATCGGTCGCGTTCGCGTCAGCGCCAGGATCATTCCCATTCCTATAGCCAACGCCACAAGGGAAGAACCGCCATAAGAAATGAATGGCAAGGTCATGCCTTTCGTCGGCAACAAACGTAGATTGACACCGATATTTATGACGGCTTGCAGGCCGAATTGGATTAACAAACCCGAGCCCGCCAAAAGTGCAAACAAGTCGTTTTCGCGCACCAAACGGCCTAAACCTCGCAATGTAATAAAACCGAACAAGGCCACGATGATCAAGCAGACGAACAAGCCAAATTCTTCGCCGGCAACGGCAAAAATAAAGTCCGTATGAGCATCCGGCAAGACATGTTTCACGCTGCCTTCACCGGGACCACGTCCGAAAGCACCGCCATTGGTGAAAGCCTCCATCGCGCGTTCGATCTGATAATTATCGCCACTGGCGGGATCAAGGAAACGGTCCACACGGCTGGTCACATGAGGAATAAACAGATACGCTAGAATGCCGCCGCCAACGGCAAACGCAACCATTGTAAAAACAATAAAAATCGGCAACCCGGCAATAAAAAATTGCGCCAGCCAGACTAAAGTGACAACAACGGTCATACCGAAATCCGGCTGCAGAATCAGCACCGAAGCGACTGCCGCAAACATTGCACAGGCGATAAGATTGCCGGGTACGCCAGAATCTTCCTTTTGTGCGGCAAACATCCAAGCGGCGGTAACCGCAAAAAACGGTTTGACGAATTCGGACGGTTGGATTGACACACCGGCAAAAGACAGCCACCGCGTGGCGCCCTTAATCTCCGGGCCAAACAATAACGCCACAATCATCAAGAATAGAGACACAAAGAATCCGATCACCGCGGTCCGCCGCACCCCGCGTGCCGTCATCAATGAGACAACAAACAAAGTTGCAAGCGCTGGCACCAGGAAAATAACTTGTCGTTGGGCAAAATGCCACGGGCCGAGCCCGATACGTTCCGCCACCGACGGACTAGCCGCCATGATCAGCATGGTCCCGGTCGCAATCAGCAATCCAACGCCCAGCAGGATCCAACGATCTACAGTCCACCACCATTGGCTTATGATCGATGTATCGGTGCGGTCGAGGGTGCTCATGCGGACCCTCCCACCAATTGTGTCGACGGTGGCGTTGAATTTTTTGCAAGGGCCAGAACATAGTCGCGAAAGGCGTCGCCTCGGGCTTCAAAACTGGCAAACTGGTCAAAGCTGGCACACGCTGGCGACAGTAGAATTGTCGGCGATGGCAAGGATAATTGCCGCGCCTGCTGCACGGCGTCTTTCAGGGCCTGATCTAATGTACTCGACATGGTAACCGCAACGCTGGTCTCTAACACATCGGCGAAACTCTGCATCGATTCGCCTATTAGAAAAGCATGCGCGATTTTTGGAAAAAACTCACGTAATTCCTTGATCCCACCTTGTTTTTGTATACCGCCGGCGATCCACAGAATGTTGTCATAGACGGCAAGCGCTTGGGCCGCGGCTTCCGCGTTGGTGGCTTTGCTATCGTTGACAAAACGAACGCCGTCGATTGTTGTCACCATTTCCATGCGATGAGCAAGACCGGCAAAACCAGACAAGAACTCCGTTACCACAATTGGATCGAAGCCCAACGCATCCAACGCCGCGACCGCACAGGCGGCGTTTTGCCAATTGTGGCGTCCCCGCAAGGTTTCGATGCCGCTTAAGTCGACCAATTCCTGCATTTCGCCCTCGCCAACTCGACAGAGGCGCCCAGCGTCAACAAAAAATCCGTTATTTAGGTTTGTCCGCACCGAAATGCGGGTGACACGGGCACCTTTGGCTTCCAGGCGATCGGCTATTTCGCGCGACCAATGATCATCCACGCCGATGACCATGCGGCAGGAAGGACCGGCCATGTCAAACAACCGGTATTTTGCCGCGACGTAACCGTCCATACCGCCATGGCGGTCGAGATGGTCAGGGCTGATATTAATCAAGATCGCCACAGTAGGGCGAAGCCCGCTGGTCAGATCTATTTGGTAAGACGACAGCTCCAACGCATAGGCGCCATCAGCGGGCAACACTTCAAAATCGAGAACCGGTGTCCCTAAGTTTCCGCCAGAAATACAGTGGCGGCCCATCGCATCAAGCAGGGATTCGACAATTGACGTTGTTGTGGATTTACCGTTTGTGCCGGTAACTGCAATCACCGGCGCCTGAGGCCGGGTCCGCGCGAATAACTCAATATCACCCAAAATTTCGGCCCCCAATTCCTCGGCAATCCGAGCCACGGGATGGGGTTCTGGAAATGTCAGAGGTACACCAGGACTAAGGACGACGGCGACAATTCCCTGCCAGGCGTCAATCGTCGGCTCAATTGCTGTGGCGCCTAGTTCATTGCCGGCTTCCCGGCGTCCGGGATCGTCATCCCAGCAGAGCACTTCCGCGCCGCCCGCGAGCAAAGTTTGAACCACAGAGATACCGGTTCGACCCAGGCCATAAACACCTACGCGCTTATCCGCATATGCATCGACCGCTATCATCCGTTACCTCAGTTTCAAAGTCGCAAGACCAACCATGGCCAAAATAACAGCGATGATCCAAAATCGAATGACGATAGTTGGCTCCGCCCATCCTTTTTGTTCAAAATGATGATGCAATGGGGCCATGCGGAAAACACGCTTCCCGGTAAGCTTGAACGAGATGACTTGGACAATCACGGAAACTGTTTCCAGCACAAACAGGCCGCCGACGATTGCAAGCACCAGTTCATGTTTGGTCACCACGGCAACCCCGCCCAGGCCGCCGCCCAAAGCCAAGCTGCCGGTATCGCCCATAAAAACCATGGCCGGCGGGGCATTGAACCAAAGGAAACCGAGACCGGCTCCGACCAAGGCGCCACAGAAAACCGCCAGATCGCCCGCGCCCGGCACCGGATGGATCTGCAAATACTGCGCGAACACCGCGTTACCGACCAAATAGGCGATAAATCCAAAGGTCCCTGAGGCCACGATCACCGGTAGGATCGCTAGGCCGTCCAGACCATCCGTCAAGTTCACCGCATTCGAAGCGCCGACAATGACAAGCATGGCAAAAGGCAAAAATAGCCAGCCTAGATCAAGCAAAAATTCTTTGAAGAACGGTACGGCCAATTGTGTTGCAAGATCGGCGGGGGCAGCCTGTGAAATCCACAAGACAGCGATACCGCCAATCACGATTTGCGCCAGTAGTTTGATTTTTCCGGGCACGCCGCGGGTGTTGCGTTTTCTGACTTTCAGATAATCATCCGCAAAGCCAACCAAACCAAACCCAATGGTCAGGAAAAACACTGCCCAAACATAGTGACTGGTCAAATCGGCCCACAACAATGTCCCCGCACTCAAGGCCAACAGGATCAGAAACCCGCCCATAGTGGGCGTCCCTTGTTTTGTAACAATATGGCTTTGCGGTCCGTCGTCTCGGATTGGTTGGCCTTGACCTTGTTTACTTTTTAACCACCGAATGACCGCCGGACCAAAGACAAATGAGATGAGCAATGCGGTCATAAAGGCACCGCCGGTGCGGAAGGTAAGATAACGAAATAGATTGAAAATCGGAATCTGGTCCGCCAACGGATAGAGCAGATTGTAGAGCATATGCGTCCCCTATTGACCGTTTGCCACTTGTCGTCGCGGCTGGCCCTGGGCCAATAATCCGTCAACAATCGGTCGCATACGGGAGCCCAATGACCCCTTGACCATAACTAAATCACCAGGAGCGATCGCATCTAGCACCGGTTCGATCAGACCTTCACTACTATCCGCATGAACGGCATTGAGGTTGTCTGGCAGACCTTCGTGTAGAATTCGCATACCTAGCCCACAGGTGAAAACCATATCGGCGCCACTGGCGATCACGTCATCGACAAGGGCTCTGTGGAAATCTTCTGTTTGTTCACCTAATTCAAGCATATCGCCCAGTACAACAATTCGTCGACCGCGCTCAGCGATTTGGCTTTCGGCTAGAACTGCTAAAGCCGCGCGAACAGCGACAGGCGAGGCGTTGTAACTTTCGTCAATGACTTCGAAACTGAGGTCATCCAGATAGACCAAATGACGCTGACCGCGCCCTTTTGGTGCGTGTACTTTCGCCAGCGCCAATGCAGCCAGTCCTGTATCGGCTCCCAACGACTGGGCTGCTAATAAAACAGCCAGACTATTGACGGCCCAGTGCCTGCCTGGCGCACCGACTTTGTAGCGGACGTCCTCTCCATGAAGTTTCGCTGCGACGCAAACGCATTCGCTGTGAACCGCATGCGCGATCAGACACGCGTCAGCATCTTCATGACTGCCAAAACTCAGAACACGGTCAATACCGGCGGATTTGGCGGCGGCGCTCAAATGATCGAAATATCGATTGTCACGATTCAAGATAGCGACACCATCAGGTGTTAGTCCGGAGAATATTTCTGCTTTGGCATCGGCAATCTCTTCTTCGGAAGAAAAGAAAGCCATGTGGACGGGTTCCACATTAGTAATCAGCGCTACGTGAGGGTGGACCTGCGCCACCAGCGGTGCAATTTCACCCGCATGGTTCATCCCCAGCTCGTACACGCCATAAGCCGCATCCTTGTGCATTCGCGAAAGGCTTAAGGGGACGCCCCATTGATTATTCAAGCTACCTTCGCTGGCATGGACGGCATTTTGTTCCGCCAGCACCGTTCGCAAGGCTTCTTTAGTGCCAGTTTTGCCGACGCTACCGGTGATCCCGATCAGTTTACCGTGGTTTCGACCCCGTGCGGCATGGCCCAACTGCACTAACCCCATCATGGTATCGGCAACCCGTAATAGCGGCCCCTCAACACTATCGAAGTTCGCGTCAACCAAAGCCGCTGCCGCGCCTTTGGCCAAAGCGTCAGCGACGAATTGGTGGCCGTCAAAATTCGGCCCTTTAAGCGCCACGAATAACTCGCCCGGCGTTATTGTGCGGCTGTCAATCGACACACCGCTTGCGTGCCAGCTGCCATTATTGGTACCGCCAGTCGCGGCTGCGGCTTCCTCGGCTGTCCATAGTGCGTTGGCGCTCATACACCGTCCCCATCGATTTCTTGTATCGCCAAACGCACTTGCGCTGCATCGTCGAAGGGCAAAATTCGGCCGGCAATTTCCTGCCCAGTTTCGTGCCCTTTGCCAGCAATCAATAACACATCATCAGCGCCCAGCATGCGGCAGGCCGTACGGATCGCATCACCTCGGTCGCCGATTTCTTGCGCCTTGGGGGCGCCAATAAGTGTTTGCCGGCGAATTTTTGAAGCATCTTCCGATCTTGGATTATCGTCAGTAACAATGACAAAATCGCTGCCTTTTGCTGCGGCTTTGGCCATTAAAGGGCGTTTCCCTTGATCGCGGTCCCCACCACAACCGAACACAATTATCAATCGACCCTTCGTGAAGGGACGCAAAGCGGCAAGTGCGGTTCGAATAGCTTCTGGCTTATGGGCATAATCGACATAGATCCGCCCGCCATTCATCCGCATCGCGACAAGCTCCAGGCGCCCTTTTGTCCCCGAAATAGTTTTCAGGCTGTCCAGTGCTACAACCGGCTTGAGGCCCAAAGCGACAACAGCTGCGACTGCGGCCATGACATTTTCCGCTTGAAATTCGCCGACCAACGGCAACAGCAATTCTCGCTTTTCCCCCAAGACGTCAACCCAAAGTAACTGACCGTTGGGCCGGCGGTCCAAGACTTCAAACCCAACGTCCGGTTTATCTTTGCCCATGCGACCGTAGGTCAACCAGCGATGCCGCCGCGCCTGGGCGATAGAGTGCAACTGTTCGGCGTAGCCGCTATCTATGTTGGCAATAGCGCAACCACCTTCTGGCAACAAGCGATCGAAAAGCTGCGCCTTGGCGGAAAAATAGTCTTCCGTGTCATGGTGATAATCAAGATGATCACGACTAAGATTGGTGAAAAGCGCGGCTTTGATCCGTACGCCATCCAAGCGTGCTTGATCGATCCCGTGACTGGAGGCCTCCAAAGCCAGATGATCGACCCCGTGTTCAGCCATCTGATTTAGCAGATGGTGTAAAGTTGCCGGTTCCGGCGTGGTATGTGGTGCTTTTTCATAATATTTTTCGGCAATCGCGCCGAGGGTACCGATGGAACCGGCATTAATTCCTTGGGCCCGCCAGATTTGTCGGATAAAGCCGACGATCGAGGATTTGCCACTGGTGCCTGTCACCGCGACAATTGTTTCCGGTTGTCGTTGATAATAACTGGCCGCGAGTTCGGCAAAGCGACGGCGCGGTGTTGCGTCCGTAATGCACGGTACCTCGAAATTCGAAATATCCACATCGGACGCGACCAATAGTGCTGCTGCGCCACGCGAAAGGGCGTCGGGAATGAACGTCGCTCCGTCCAACTCGTTACCGGGCATGGCGGCAAACAAAAAACCGGGCTTTACCTCACGACTATCAGCCGTAAGCCCGGTTATTTCAATGTCGCTTAGCGCTTTGTCCCGCGTGTCCATCAATTTATTCAGACGCAATCTATGACCTTTTCCCAATTAGAGAGACTTTGAGCAGGTTTTTCATCTTCTCGTCATCTTCGTCTTGGGGTCTAACACCCAATAGGGGCGCAATTCGGGCAATAATGCGGCCAGCTGTAGGCGCGGCATTCCAACCCGCTGTGGCATAATTACTAGTTTCCTTCAAGCCCTGCGGCTCGTCCAGCAGGGTGTAAACGACGTAGCGCGGCGAATTTATCGGGAAGGCGGCGACAAAGGATGTCAGCAAGGCGCGTTTGCGGTAACCGTGCTTGCCTGCCTTCTCAGCGGTGCCTGTCTTACCGCCAACCAGATAACCTTTCACCGCAGCTTTCTTACCGGTGCCTTTCTTATTCTCAACCACCAGACGCAGAAGTTTCCGCATATGGTCGGATGTTTCCCGCGACAGCACGCGGTCGCCACGGATAATTGTGTCGACTTCGTGTTTCAAAATTGTCGCCGGCATCAATACGCCACCATTCACAACGGCGCTCAGGCCGCTCGCCAATTGCAGGGGGCTAACGGCAATTCCGTGCCCATATGCAACGGTCACCCCATAAACCTCACGCCAGTTGGGCGGCAGCAGGGGATCGCCAACTTCCGGCAGCTCTACCGTCGAGCGGCTCAACAGACCCAGCCTGGACATGAATTCCTGGTGCCGAGCGCCGCCAACATCAATCGCCATTTTCGCGGCGCCGATGTTCGAGGAATACATGAAAATTTCCGGCACCGACAACCATCTGTTCTTGCCGTGAAAATCGCTGATCTGAAAGCCTGAAATCTTGATCGGGCGACTGGCATCATACCCGCCGGTAATATTTACCGTCCCGGCATCAAGCGCCATGGCGATAGTGAAGGCTTTGAAGACCGAACCCAATTCATACACACCTTTGGTGGCGCGATTGAAGCGATTGTCTTTCGGCATTAAATTCGGATGATTGGGGTCGAAATCCGGCAGCGATGCCATCGCGACAACTTCACCGGTATTGACGTCGATAATCACACCGGCAGCGCCAAGTGCGTTGAATTTTCCGATTGCGCGGGCTAACTCCTCTCGCAACGCGTGCTGGACGCGAATATCGACCGACAATTGTAATGGCCGGCCCGAACGGGCGCGATCGCGCAGTTCCTGGTCGAAATATTGCTCGGCCCCGGCAATTCCGCGATTGTCAATATCGGTGAAACCAACCATATGGGAGAGCAATCCGCCATGAGGATATATCCGTCGTTCCGCCAATTCGAACGACAGACCCGGAACCCCAAGATCATTAATCGCTTGCTGCTCACGTGGTGTCAAATTGCGCTTCAACCAGACAAAGGCACGTTTGGAACTCAATTTGGCAAGTGCGTCTTTTGTAGACAAGTTAGGCAGTACTTTTTTGAGTTTCTTGACAACCGATTTCGGGTTAGTGACGACGCGCGCGTCCGCATAAAGCGATGCCGTCAGCAAATTTCCAGCCAGCATCACCCCGTTGCGATCAACGATTGGCGCCCGCTCGCCGTGGATGCCGGAAGCGACTTCCGCTTTTGACACCCGTGGATTGCTGGGGTCGCCGCTTACGGAAAGGTAAATCAAGCGACCCGCCAATACCGCAAAACAAAGCGCAAATACCATCAGGGCGACGACCAGGCGGGACCGTGACAGACGCATGGCCCCTTCACTGGCGCCGACCAGCTTGATCTTTGTATGTCGGTGGTTTGGCGCTAGATCCAAATCTGTATTGTGGTCATGGGTCATTGCCGCTTCTCCGCTTTCGCGAGATGGACATTCTCAGGTTTTTTTGCCATCTCGCCCGCCGGGGTCGCCGGCAATAAGCCAATTTCCGGTAGATCCTTGAATTCCGCGATTTGGTTCGGCAGCGTCGGTACCAATTCCAGATGTTTTAATGCCAAAGCCTGCAGGCGCGCCGGTTGTGTCAAAAAAGCCCACTCCGCTTTCAAGACTTGGATCTCTTGCTGCGAATGCAATAACGAACGATTGAGCGAGGCCAGGTCGTGCTCTAGCTGACGGGCATGAATTTCGAACCGGTAGAGACCTAAGACAGCCGCTGTCACCACGCTGATCGCCAGACATATGAGCCACTTCCTCATGCCGCCACCTGTTCGGGCCAAACCGGCGCATCAGTTCGTATGGCCACGCGAAGGCGCGCCGAACGGGACCGTGCATTGGCTTTGATTTCGGCCGCAGATGGTTTTGTGACGCCACGGCGAATGAGCTCAAACGTCGGCGCCGGTGTGTCTGCTTCGTCTGGTGGCAAATGTCGCGAGCCACGCGGCGCGGCGCCGGAACGATCAATCAGAAACTGCTTCACCCGACGATCTTCTAAAGAATGAAACGAAACCACCGCTAAACGACCACCGGGCGTCAAAAGTTGTTCGGCTGCCCGAAGACCATTGTCGAGTTCATCCAGCTCGCGATTTACATAAACCCTAAGGGCCTGAAAAGTGCGGGTTGCCGGATGCATTTTTGTATCCCGCTGGCGCCCCAAAACACCGCTGACGACATCGGCCAACTGGCCCGTCTTCAATATCTGGCCGGCTTCGCGTGCTGCCACAATGGCGCGAGCGATGGCGCGGGACCGCCGCTCTTCACCATACTGATAGATGATATCGGCAAGCTCAGCTTCCGCTAGATTGTTGACCAGATCGGCCGCATCTTCACCCGCTTGACCCATTCGCATGTCGAGCGGCCCGTCATGCATGAAGGAAAAACCGCGCTCAGCCTGGTCCAGCTGCATCGACGATACGCCCAAATCCATGGCAATGCCATCGACCCGGGTAATGCCGGCATTTGCCAGCAGCGCCACCATATCACCGAAACACCCCTCGATCAGCTGCAAACGCCCAGACATCGCTTCCACCAGTTCCGTACCGGCGGCAATCGCATCCGGATCCCGATCGATGGCAATAACGGTACAATTTGCGGATTCCAAAAAAGCCAGAGAATAACCACCCGCACCAAACGTCGCATCGACAATAATTTCCCCGTCTTTCGCTGCAATCGCGGCTACCACTTCATCACGCATGACGGGGAAATGCCGCTCAGTCATCGGCAGTACCGGGCTTTGGTAAGGTTAGATGGACCGCTTGCTCACGGGCTTTTTCCTGAACATCGGCAATGTAGGCATCAAAAGCGTCGGGCTGCCAGATTTGAAAGGTTTGGCCTAAGCCGGTGAAGGTGGCGAAATCGGTAATATTGGCAAAATTGAGAATACTCTGCGGTAGGACGACCCGCCCTTCACCGTCAAAAGGCAATTGAAAACTACCGGCCAAAATCGTCGCCGCCAGTGCCCCAAATTCGTCACTATATGGATTTAAACTATCGATACTTTGGGAGATCCGCTCCATCCGGTCCATACCGGATCCCATGATCCCCTGATTAACCGGCGAAGGATAGACAACCACACCGGCAAAGTTTTGGCTGGCAAGCGCCGTGCGCCACGGGGCCGGTATGGAAACCCGGCCTTTACGGTCGACCTTATTGTCGAATCTCGACAAGAACAACGTCAAGGCTCCGCCCCCGTGGCAAATGGCACGCACTTAAGGGAGATCAAACTCGGACCTAATTCCCCTTTTACAAACTCAACACTTCCCGATACAAACTCAATACGCTTGGGATTAACTGGGATACCATGGGTTTTTGTGGGAGTCAATGGAAGTTGACTAAAATTCTATGGATTTCTCTTTGTTTTTCAAGGGATTAGAACAAAATGAGAACATTCGGCCGCTATTTTGCATAGGCACTGGCTTGTGTGTTTTCGATATCAAAATCAATCGATCCCCCCTGCATGGACAAGCGGATCGCAACATTGATATTGTCACGGCGGTCAATAACCTCGCAGAGAGAATTAATGGCATTGTTGTTAAGCGACGCTGACGTCATCGAAAGAATCTTCAGCCACATAGACGAAAAATCAACCGACCTTGGTGACGATACATGGCATGAACCGACGGAAAACTATTGTTCCCAAACTCGATTTGATGCCGAAATTCAATTGTTACGCCGATTGCCGGTTCCGTATTGTCCTTCAGCGGCGCTGCCGAAAAATGGCTCCTATGTGGCACGAATAGCAGCAGGCACACCATTGCTGGTGGTACGCGGAGATGATGGTGTAGTGCGTGCCTTTCGCAATGTTTGTCGCCATCGAGGCATGTCGGTCGCGCAAGACAGTGGTTGCGCACGAGCTTTTGTGTGTCCTTATCATGCTTGGACCTACGGCTTGGACGGTCAATTGAAGCATATTCCTGGCGCTGATGGATTTCCCGATCTTGATCCAGCAAAACACGGTCTCGTACCGGTAACAGCGGAAGAACAAAGCGGCTTGATCTTCGTCACCCAGGATGACGCAATTTCCGCCGGGACGTTAGCAGAACTCCCGGAACTCTTTGAACCCGACCAGGTTGTTTTTGATTCAAACGAGATGATCGACGAGGCAAACTGGAAGTTGATCGCCGAGACTTCAATGGAAGGCTACCATATCAAGGCATTGCACAATCGCTCTTTCTACCCTTATGGCTTCGACAATTTGAACGTCGTCGAAACCTATGGCTCGAATTCGCGCATCACCTTTCCCTTTAACCGCATTGAAAAATTACGCGAAGTGCCGCCTGCGCAACGTCGCATCGACGGCATGGTCACCTATGTTCACCAACTTTTCCCGAATACCCATGTCACCAGGTTGTCGAGCCATTCTTTGATGATTATTCTGGAGCCGGTGACACCGACAAAAACCCGATGGGTGATTTATCGGCTGAGTAATCCTGCTAGCGGTCATGAGAAATCTAAGCTGGACGAAGCCAAACGCGACGCAACTTTTGTGAAAGACACCGGTCTAGACGAAGATCGTGCCGCGGCTTGTGGTATCCAGATCGGTCTAAATAGCAACGCCAATAGCCATTTCACATTCGGCCATTTCGAAAAAGCGATCGTCCACTTCCACAAAACGATGCACACCATGCTTGCGGAATTAGATTCAGAAAACCACGATAGTTGACGCAATAATTCGCAATTTCAATATCAATTGAACTGATGAATAAGGGCGCCAGACGGCCTATAAGCCGGGTTTTGTTCCTATCACCGCCGCTATGGCAATATTCGATGACCATTCATCTGGGATGTCCGTCGCCGGACACCTCGCGCGACACTACCCGGATGGCCAGCTTGAATATGCGCCTGCCGACAGAACAAGTTCTGTCCGCTACCATCCCTACTTGGTCTTGCTCCCGGTGGGGTTTACCTTGCCGGCCGCGTTACCGAAACCGCGGTGCGCTCTTACCGCACCCTTTCACCCTTACTAGGGTCCGCCTAAACGAACCAAAGCGGTTTGCTTTCTGTGGCACTTTCCCTGGGGTCGCCCCCGCCGGGCATTACCCGGCACCGAATATCCATGGAGCCCGGACTTTCCTCGATCCCTACATCATGATGCAAGAACCGCAGCCATCCAGCCGTCTGGCCCCGGCAATGTGGTCATTGATGGACCAATGGTCAAGCGGATAACGCGTGAACTTCGTCGGATTACTCGGCCAAACGTTTGACAAATCTTTCCAGGGTCACCGAATACTGATCATCCGGGGCCCAATAGCGAATGCAATACATGGTCGGATAATAACCGGCCCGCTCCCACGCCTGTGGTTTCTTAATACCGTTGCACCGGTTCGATTTAGTCATGAAATGTTCGACCGTGACCATCGGTTCATAAAACGTTATATGACCGTCATAGGCACCATAAATAAAAGTATAGGTGAACTTCTTCGGCGGATTTTCAAATTCACGGGACGACATATTGATATAATGATCACCCATTTTCTGCACCGCTGCGCCAACGCTTTTATGTACGTCCGGCATATATTTCGCCGGTACGGCGACCGTCGCTCGCTTGAAATCATCGCAATGCATGAAAAAACCGCATTTACCTGGGCGTTGAGCCGCGATTTCTTCGCGAGGAACCATGTAAAAGTGGAAATCGAAATGCGGCAATCCGTAAACTTTTGGCGGCGGATGACCGGCAGGGTTCCAGTTCATGCCGGCCCAGCCAAAGGGAATATCTTCGCGATCCAAGACCGCTTTGGGAAATGATAGTTGCACCTCGGTATCGCCTTCGCATTCATTGACGGAATGCGTGCCGTCACCATTAAGGTCGAAACACCGGCTAGTGGTATTAGGTTCCGGCGGCAGGCCAGCGAATAATTTACCAGTGAAGCGAACGCCAATCGCTCTCGGCGCGCCGCTTTTTTCGAATTCGGCGAAAGCGGTGACCAGTTCTTTCCCCAACTTTTTGCTTTCGCCGGCAATCGGTTTTGAGATCGCCGGAACCGCCCATAGTGTTACTCCAGCCAAAACCAAGCATAGTTGAATTAAGTTACGCATTCCGAAAAAACGGCTCATCAACACCTCCCTCAATTGATGCTTCAGCAAGGAAAGATGATACGTCGGTATTATCATCCGCTCAATATCAGAATCTCGTGATAGGTCCGACCAATACTTAGGCTGATGGTAAACGCATCAACAAATGCTGGAGAATTGAGCGGGTTTCCGGATCAGCCACCCCGTCACATTTTTTCTGCCGCCAGTGGCGTTGGAATGCCACCACGACCGCTTTAAGCTCGGCATCGAACAGATCGCTGTCTTTCAGACCATAACCGAAGCGTTGAAATTCCGATTTAAGCGTCGCAATATTCACACCTTTGGCGCCTTCGCGTAGGCGTGGACCTTTCACCTCCGACTTAAATTCTGCGGCGCGCCAGAAACCGATGCCGCCGCCATAAAGGCGTTGCCAAGGGAACAGCTCGCCCGGATCTTCTTTGCGCAGGGGCGCGACGTCGCTATGACATAGGATCCGATAACGCGGAATGCGATAACGCATCGCCAGCTCGCGGGCCAGATTGATAAAGCTTTCAATTTGTTCGTTCGGAAATGCGCGATAGCCAAATTCGTGGCCGGGATTGACTAATTCGATCCCGATAGAGCAGGAATTTATATCGCTACATCCTGCCCAATACGATTGCCCCGCATGCCATGCACGTTTGTCGTCCGTGACCAATTGAAAGATCCGGCCATCTTCCTCGATCAGATAATGGGCGCTGACTTTCGCCGCCGGATCGCACAGTCGTTGCAGGGCCACCAGCCCGCTTTCCATGCCGGTATAGTGCACGACAATCATGTCGATATTGTTGCCACTGCCACGTTCGTCGAAATTTGGTGACGGGTGCGACGTGATTTCAAAGTTCATGCAGGTTTAGTCCGAATGGTAATAACCGCGACCCCTAACAATGTGGCCAGACCGCCGACGATCAGTTTCCAGGTCAATTGATCGCCCCAAAACATAACCCCGAATACAACACCAAATACTGGTGACAAGAGTAAAATTGTCGAAACGAGATTGACTGGATATCTTTGCCACAAATAATAGGCGCCGCTATGGCCGATTACCGTAGCACCAATGGCACTAAAAGCAACGGCCGCCCAAGGCAACCAAGCATCACTCTGCAGCGCTTCCATTTGGCCCTTTTCGAAGTTGGCCGAGAGGATGAACAGGCCGGGTGCTGCGACCACGGCGATCCATGCGTTCATCGAAAACACATTCATCTGACCGGCGCGTCGAATTAGAATCGTGCCAATGGCGAAGGCAAACGCCGCAATAAGCACCAAAACCAACGAATCCAAATGCTCCAAAACATTTGGGTCGAAGCCGATCAGGACAACGCCGCCAAAAGCGGCAACTAGGGCCGCGCTTCGACGCCAGCCAATTCGTTCACCCAAAAACACGACCGCCAGAAGCGTGGCGAATAGCACATTGCTTTGTATCGCGATTGCAACCGACGATACATCCGCCGACAACGCCAAGCCGGTAAACATAAGGGAATAATGCACAACGCCTAGAACAAACGCAATTGACAGCATTTCTTTCATCTTGCCTTTGATAGGCTTCAACCAGGGCAGCAAAACCAGCACGATGAATACAAAACGCAGGCCGGTGAAAAACATTGGTGGAAAATGCTCAACCCCGTATTTCGACGCAACAAGATTAAATCCCCAGATAAGATTGACGATCATGGCCAGGGCCAAGTGAGATACGCTCATTAAGAGGCCTTATTTAAAATTGCCACCGATCAGGTCGCGGGCGATGATCAGGCGTTGCACTTCGCTGGGTCCTTCCCCGATCCGGCGGATACGCATTTCTCGATACCAGCGTTCCAGCGGAAAATCTTTACTGACACCATAACCGCCGTGAATTTGCATCGACCGGTCGACCACCCGACTGGCCCCTTCGCTGCTGACAAGCTTCGCCATGGCGGCTTCGGTGCGAAAACTTTCGCCGCGATTGGCTTTGTCGGCGGCATCCAGGATCAACCAGCGGCTGGTGCGAATATCGATCTCGTTGTCAATGATCATCCATTGAATACCTTGTCGGGTGGCCAAAAGATCACCGAAAGTTTCGCGAATTTTTGAATATTCGATGGCCATTTCCTGGGCTTTGATGGCGACACCAAGGCAACCGGCGGCGTAGGGAATTCGTTGACGGCTGAGGCGATCATTGGCGATCGCAAAGCCACCATTAACCTCACCCAGAATATTGCTGGCCGGTACCCGCAGATCTTCGAACTGCAATTCCGTGCCGTAATGGGTCGAGCGCAAAGTATGCACCACCCGGCGAACATGAAAGCCCGGCATATCCGTATCGACAATAAAACAGGTTACCCCATTCCTTCCCTTATTCGGATCCGTGCGCGCAAAGACCAAGCCAAAGTCAGCCTTATCGGCACCGGAGATAAAAATTTTCGACCCATTCAATACCCAATCGTCACCATCCTGGACAGCCCGGGTCTGGATGGCGCGGGCCGGATCACTACCGCCGGATGGTTCCGTCAGGCCGAAAAAACCACGCTTCTCACCCCGCAACGTCGGATAGAGGTAGCGTTCCTTTTGCGCCTCATCGGCTTCGTAAAGCTGCGCCAGACCGGCCCCGCCAAAGACCCCGTAACAGGGTGCATAAAGGCCGGCGCGGTGCTGCGACATCTCGATCGCCAATAGTGTCCGGGTCATGATATCGATTTCCGGACCGCCATATTCATGGGGAATATCGAGCCCATAGAGCCCCATATCCTTGGTCATTGCGATCAGGCGTTCGCTTTCGGCCGGCGGCAAACTACCGGCATCGGGATCTAAATCATCTTCCAGCGGGACAATCTCTTGGCGCACGAAACGGCGGACGACATCGACCAGCAATCTTTGCTCATCTGATAATTGGAAATCCATGTCCTTAACCTCCGGCCGGGCTCAGGCGGCCCAAATTAGGCGGCGGCGAAGCGCGATTGTCTACCGGCAATTCGCCGAAATCCGCCTCATGCACCATCAGCAATTCGGCGTAGCGGCTTTGATATTGCATATTGACTTCGACCATGAATTCGAACCCGTCGGCGCCACGGTTTTCCAGTTCTTGGGTAAGTTCACTGCGTAAGCCGAAGAGCGTGCGGGCGCCGGCCATGCCGATCATGACAACTTCCCCATCCGCTTTGCGAATCCCATAAACGCCCAAATATCCGCCCAATGCCGCAACGTTCGCCGCATTCAATTGCTGCCAAGGTCCCGCTAATCGTAGTAACATGAAATGACCTATTTGCCCTGAAAATTAGCGGCGCGTTTTTCTAATCGCGCCGTTATGCCTTCTTGGGCGTCCTGACTTAGGAAAACTTCCCGGACCAGTGCATTCGCCTGATCATAATCAATGCCGTCGCGATAAGACATCCCGCGCAGCAGTACCTGCTTTGTAGCCCGCAGTGACATCGGGGCATTGGCGGCCAGTCGGTCGATGATCAGTTGCGCGGCTTGATCAAGCGCAGCGGGTTCGGCAATTCGACTGATACACCCCATATCGTGCATCCGCTGCGCCGGGATCGGATCCCCCAGCAAAAAGACCTCTCGAGCCCCAACCCGGCCGGCGACTTCCAGAATTTTCTTGGCCAAGAAAAAAGTTGGTGCCAAACCGATCTGAGTTAACGACATCCCAAACACGGCATCGGTGCTGGCGACAACAAAATCACAATGCAGCGCCAGTTCGCAGCCACCGGCGATTGCCGTCCCTTGGACGACCGCGACAACCGGCAAGGGATAATTCTCGACCAAATGGAACATGTCTTCGATCCCGGACGGCTCACCAATCGCGCCTTTGCGTTCCCTTAAATCGGCCCCGGCGGAAAAGACGGGCCCGGTTGAGCGGATCACCGTCACCCGCTCATCGACCGGCGGCTCGTTTGAAAAAGCTTCGACGAACTCCGCGATCATAATGCTATCCATCGCATGTCGTTTTTCCGGTCGATTTAAGGTAATCGTCCGCACACCGTCCGAACGCTCTATCAAAAGCCTTGTCATATAATATTCCCCTGGTTTTCCCGGTTAGTTCATTCCGCGCTGTGATTTGATGCGTTCATAGGCATCGTTGATGGTTTTGAGTTTTTCATTGGCGACATCGATAAATTCCTGCGGCAAGCCTTGCGCGATTGCCCGATCCGGATGATTTTCACGAATCAACTGACGATAGGTTGATTTGACCTCATCATCGCTAGCCTCATATTCAACCCCCAAAATGGCATAGGGATCGTGGGCATCCGGGGCCACGTGATGGGCCCGCAGGCGTTGAAACTCAAACTCAGTAAAACCAAAAATCTCCGCCACCGATTGCAGGAAGATGATTTCGGCCGGATGAATAATATTGTCCGCCTTGGCAATATGGAAGAGACCGTGCACCAGGTCTTCCAAAACTTGTTTATCACCCTCAAACAGGTTCGCAATTTGGCGAGCGTAGGGTTCAAACCCGGCCGCATCCCGGCGCGCATGATTAAATACGCGGGAAACGTTCTTCATTTCCTCCGGCGGTACTGAGAAAACTTCACGGAAGGCTTGGATTTCGTCTTTGGTGACGACACCGTCCGCTTTTGCCATTTTGGCGCCAAGCGTGATCACACCTATGGTGAAAGCGATCTGTTTTGTCCCGTCAGTCGCGCCTTCGGAAGTGTCGCGGACCCGGTCCAGCGCATGCCCGGCCAGGCCGCCGATTAAGGCGCCAATCGGCCCGCCGATTGCGAAACCGCCGACGCCGCCAACAATTTTACCCCATATACTCATCCGTCAACATGCTCACATCTATGTTTTGAAAACGATATCCCGTCATCGCCTGCCATGCCAGCAATGATCTCAGATCAGCAAATTTGCAAGAAATATTTAGCCGGAACACCAACCCCACAGTTGCCGCTCGATATTTCCACCGCAGCGATATATAAAAGCGCGCTATGAAAAAATTCAAGGAATTCAGGTGAGTGATGGGAAAGCAAGAGGGAAACTGGCAATTCTGGATCGACCGGGGCGGAACCTTCACGGATATAGTGGCGCGCACACCGGACGGTGAATATCGCACCCACAAATTGCTGTCGGAAAATCCAGAGCGCTATAAAGATGCCGCGGTGCAGGGAATTCGCGATCTGCTGGCGCTCACCGCTTCTGACGTTATTCCAAGCGAACTGATTAGTGCCGTAAAGATGGGCACAACGGTTGGCACCAACGCCTTGCTGGAACGCAAAGGTGAACGCACATTGTTCGTCACCACGGAAGGTTTCCGTGACGCCCTGCGCATTGGATATCAAAACCGGCCCCGATTGTTCGATCTCAATATCAAGCTACCAGACATGCTGTACGAACAGGTTATCGAAGTGCAGGAGCGTTACGACGCTCATGGCACAGAACTCATACCTGTTAACCTGGATCAGGCCCATCGTGATTTGCAGGCAGCATTCGATAGCGGCCTGCGTTGTTGCGCTATCGCCTTCATGCATGGCTACCGATATCGCGAACATGAGAAACAAGTGGCAGAACTAGCTCGTGAAATTGGCTTCAGCCAAATCTCCGTCAGCCACGAAGTCAGTCCGCTGATGAAACTGGTCCGTCGCGGCGACACCACAGTCGTCGACGCTTATTTATCGCCGATCTTGCGACGATATGTCGATCAGATCAGTGATCATTTGACGGATGTCAAATTGATGTTCATGCAGTCGAATGGCGGCCTGACCGACGCCAATTTATTTCAAGGAAAAGACTGCATTGTCTCCGGTCCGGCCGGTGGCGTGGTCGGCGCCGTCCGTACGACTTCGATGGCTGGATTTGAAAAAATGATCGGTTTCGACATGGGCGGGACGTCAACTGACGTTTCCCACTATGCCGGCGAGATGGAGCGGGTGTTCGACACCGAAGTCGCCGGCGTTCGCATGCAAGCGCCGATGATGCATATACACACCGTCGCCGCCGGCGGTGGCTCTATCCTGCATTTTGATGACGGTCGTTTTCAGGTCGGTCCCGACAGTGCCGGCGCCAATCCGGGGCCAGCCTGTTACCGCCGCGGTGGGCCGCTAACTGTGACCGATTGCAATGTGATGCTGGGTAAGTTGCAACCGGAATATTTTCCCCATGTCTTCGGTCCTGACGGCGACCAACCACTCGACGCAGATATCGTTCGTGAGAAGTTTGCTGATATGGCGAATCAGATCGCCAGCACGACTGGAAAAAAACCGCCGGTCGAAGAAATCGCCGAAGGCTTTCTGCGCATTGCGGTTGAGAATATGGCCAACGCGATCACCAAGATATCTACCCAACGGGGCTACGACGTCACTGAATATGTCCTGACCAGTTTCGGCGGCGCCGGCGGGCAGCATGCTTGCCTGGTGGCGGATGCGCTTGGCATTTCAACTGTATTCATTCATCCGTTCGCCGGCGTGCTGTCTGCTTACGGCATGGGTCTGGCGGATATTCGTGCCTTGCGGGAAGAAGCTGTTGAACTGCCCCTTGGCGAAACTATGAAAGCGGATTTGTCAGAGGTTCTGGATCGACTGGCGGCTGAAGCACAAAGGGAAATCGTTAGGCAAAACATCCCCACCGACCGCATCACAGTGTTAAAGAAACTGCATTTGCGTTACGAAGGCACAGACAGCGCCATGGTCGTACCCTTTGGTGATCTTCAACAAATCGTCTCCGCCTTCGAAACCGCCCATCATGCCCAATATGGCTTCGTCGATAGCACCCGCCGCCATATTGTCGAAGCGGTTTCGGTGGAGGTCATTGGCGCCGGTGAAACCGCCGAAGACCCACTTCTCGCAACAGATGCAGCAGAAAGTGCATCAGCGGTACAACCGTTAGCGAACGTTGAAAGTATTATGGCCGGCGAAAGCTGGACGACACCGGTTGTTGATCGTGACAATCTGCGACCCGGCAATCAAATCAATGGACCGGCGATTATTGCCGAAAGCACCGGCACAACAATTATCGAGCCCGGTTGGCAAGCCCGCTTAACCGAACGGGGCCATTTGATCATGGATCGGGTTGAAGCTTTGCCGGCGCGTGTTGCTATCGGCACGGACGCAGATCCAGTGATGTTAGAAATCTTCAATAACTTATTCATGTCGATCGCCGAACAGATGGGTGTGGTCCTGGCCAAAACCTCTCATTCCGTGAATATCAAAGAACGGCTTGATTTTTCTTGCGCCCTGTTTGATGCCGATGGCGATCTGATCGCGAACGCACCGCATATGCCAGTGCATCTGGGATCGATGAGCGAAAGTGTCCAAGCGGTCATTCGCGAGCATCGCAACGCTATGACCGCGGGCGACGTTTATGTTCTGAACGCGCCCTATAACGGCGGCACTCACTTACCAGATGTAACGGTCGTCACGCCGGTTTTCGATGCCGAAAATCGACCGCTTTTCTATACTGCAAGCCGCGGCCATCATGCCGATATTGGCGGCATCAGCCCCGGTTCGATGCCGCCGAACAGCCGCACCGTCGAAGAAGAAGGCGTGCTCTTGAATAATATTAAGCTGATGGACGGCGGCCACTTGCTAGAGGCTGATATTCGTACTGTTTTATCTTCCGGTCCTTATCCTTCACGCAATGTCGACAATAATATTGCCGACCTGAAAGCGCAGATTGCGGCTAACGAAAAGGGCGTTCAAGAATTGCAACGAATTATTCAGCATTATGGTCTTGATGTCGTACATGCCTACATGACCCACGTGCAGAATAATGCTGAAGAATCCGTCCGTCGAGTGATCGACGTTTTGAAAGACGGCGAATTTGTTTATCCGATGGACGATGGCAGCCAAATAGCCGTTGCCATCAAGATCGATCACGCAAACAGAAATGCGCGTATTGACTTCACCGGCACGTCGCCGCAATTGCCGACAAACTATAACGCGCCGACCGCGGTCTGCCGAGCTGCTGTATTGTATGTGTTCCGCTCATTGGTGGAAGCGGATATCCCCCTCAATGCAGGTTGCCTGAAACCGATCGAACTGATCATCCCGGAAGGCAGCATGCTAAACCCACAATACCCGGCCGCCGTTGTTGCCGGGAATGTTGAAACCTCCCAATGTACCACGGATGCCTTGTACGGTGCCCTAGGTGTCGTCGCGGCGGCCCAGGGAACGATGAATAATTTCACCTTTGGTAATGATCGTTGGCAGTATTATGAGACGATTTGTGGGGGCGCCGGGGCCGGGGCGGATTTTGATGGCGCATCTGCGGTCCACACTCATATGACCAATTCCCGCCTCACCGACCCGGAAGTCCTTGAATGGCGTTTTCCTGTCTTGCTCGAACGCTTTGAAATCAGAACTGGTTCTGGCGGCAAAGGACAGCACAATGGAGGCGATGGCACCGCCCGGCGCCTCAGATTTTTGGAACCGATGACGGCATCCATTCTATCTAGTCATCGCGTGGTCCCCCCCTTTGGCCTAAACGGCGGCGAAGCAGGTGAATGCGGTCACAATTGGGTCGAGCGCGGTGACGGCCGGATCAGTGAACTGGAAGGGCGCGATGAGACGGAAGTCGCCGCTGGTGACGTCATTGTCATCCAAACACCAACCGGCGGCGGATATGGCGCGCGCGATTAACAATGGTGTGACGGCCTGCGATTCGCACCTAATCATCCGAAATACGCTAGATTTTGGCGGTACTCTACTTTAAAATGCATTAGTCCAATTTAAATAATAACTGGAGATTTCGGGCAATCACGTGATAAGAACGCAATTACTGGGAAATTAGACATATAAACCGACTACAATCATAATAATATTTGTAATATTGATTTTTGTAATCATTTACCCTTGATAAAGGATTAGCTAAATATTTACGTTATTATGTCATGGTAGGGGATGAGTAAGAAATTGGCTCGCTAATTTGTCATTTCCTAGGCAGAGAATTTTGAGGGCATTATTCAAAATTGCGCACCAAGATGACCGAATTGAATTGTGGTTTTGCCACAAGGCAGGTTGCTGTTGTGTGAAATTAAATAAATTGCTCGGATAACAGTTTAGCGGACCCATCACACCCCCCGGGTCCGTGACCGGCCCCCGGTTCATGCCCAGAATCGGGGGCCAATTTATTTTTCCAACCAGTGCTGCCGCGTTATGGTATTTCCGAAGTGATTTGATATCTGCAGTGGGAAATTATTTCGGCTTAATTGTGGTAGGCAAAATTGATGAGCGCGACCGGTCGATTTCTTGAATTTCTTGCGCGCCACGCGACGTTGTTTCTGGCTGTTGGGGTGTTGGGTGGTTTGGCGTTACCGGATCTGGCGTCCTTGCTTCGACCTTATCTCGGGCCCATTGTCGTGCTGAATTTGACCACCGCCTTGATCCGTTTGAATTTCTCCGAAGTCGCGGCGTTCAGCAAACGGCCCCTTCTGATCCTCACGGTCATCGTTTTTGCGTTGATCGTGTCGCCCCTACTCATGATGGTTGTGGTTTCGCCGGGATACTTGCCCATTGGCTTGGCTGTCGCATTGGTCTTGATGGCCGCAGCCCCACCGATAACTTCAGCCCCGGCTTTTGCTCTGATCCTGGGTTTAGACGCGGCTTTTGCCGTCTTTGTCGTGATTGCCTGCCATATTTTGGTCCCGTTCACACTGCCCGTGTTGGCGCTCTATTTGCTTGAACTCGATATCGATTTGTCGATCTCGAGTTTGATGCTGCGCTTGGCTCTACTTGTCGGCAGCAGCCTTCTTCTAACCTACGTCTTGAAGCGCTATCGGCCCTCTGCGCGTCTCATCAATCGTTCGCATCGACAGATTGAAGGTTTGTCCGTTCTAGGCCTGGTGATTTTTGCCATCGCGATCATGGACGGGGTATCCGAACTGGCTATTGCGCGCCCGTGGTTTGCAGCGATCACTGTAGGAATCGCCTTTCTTGCCAACGCAAGCTTGCAAATTGTCGGTGCACTTTTGTTCTGGCGTCAGGGGAAACGCATCGCCTTTACGGTGGGTCATATGGCGGGCAATTGCAACATGGGTCTAGTCCTAGCGGTATTAGGCAAACAAGCCAGCGCCGAAGTCGCCTTCTTCTTTGCCCTCGCTCAATTGCCGATGTACATGCTACCGTCCCTCGTCTTGCCGGTTTACCGGCGACTTCTCAATCAACCATGAAAGTATTCGAAAATGAGCAATAGTGGTCGCTGGTTTGATCCCGAACATGTCGCCACTTGGGACAATAACCCCCATCGCGCGAACCCAACCAGAGCCGAGCAGCTGGATATCATGAGGGCAATTGCAGTCGCAAAATGCGAAGCCGGAGATCAAGTTATCGATCTTGCCTGCGGAACTGGCCATGTAATTGAGCTGATGATGGATGCAACGCCGGAGATGACGGTGACAGCAGTCGACTATTCCTCTGTTGTCCTTGACCAAGCAAAAATTCGCCTCCAGCAATATGGGGATAGGGTGTCGTATGTTGAGCATGATCTGAATAAACCGATCGTCCCCAAATTAGCCGCAGACAGATTTGCCATTGCCATAAGCGTGCAGTCGTTTCATCACTTCGACGATGCTCAGCGAGAACGACAGTTAGCTGATGTTCATGCATTGCTGCGACCAGGAGGATTGTTTTTGGTGCAGGATAGATTTGCCTTGGAAGCAGTCAACTTGATGGCCGAATATCAGGCCATGTGGCAAAGACTTGAGCGGATACACGACCTGGAAATTCCCGATGAACGCCCACCGCCCGCAATTGGAGAGCCGGGCGAACGGGCAGCATCATTAGCGTGGTTTTTGGGCACCTTAAAAATCCTTGGGTTTCAGGCCGCCATTCTTCATCTCCACGGCACCCGCGCCGTGATCGCCGCTCGCAAGCATCCTTAGATCCATTAGGCGTTTGTCTTGAAGCTTCCCCTAACCGCGATTTTGCTCGCCGTCCTAGTGCATAGCTTGTGGGGCGGAAACCCGGTTGCCGTTAAAATTGGCATCGAAGTTTTCCCACCGTTCTGGAGTGGGTTTGTCCGTTTCGCCATAGGTATCTCTTGCATAGCTCTCTGGGCGCGGGCAAAAGGCGTTCGCATGTGGCCCGAACGCCATGAATGGCGACCTTTCATTCCGCTCTCAATCATGTTTTTTGTGCAGATTAGCTTGATGAACGTCGGCTTCAAATTGACCGATGGCGCGGTCGCATCTGTCTTGACCTCAACCTATCCGATGTTTGCCGCCGTCACCGCGCATTTCATGTTGCAAGATGACCGCCTGACAATGGTGAAGGCCAGCGGCCTTGCGGTCGCTTTTGTCGGCGTCAGCGTGATCCTGACGCGGGATATCGACTTGAACTCAATGGCCTGGCTCGAGTTGGGTAGTCTAGTCATTTTATGCCATGCCGCGATGCTGGGGTTCCGAATGATCTATTCGGCCAAACTAATCCGGCAAATTGATCCATTCCGCGTCATGTCTTGGCAGATGATTTTATCGCTGCCGGCATTCGCTTTAGCAGGTAGTCTCAGCGAGACCATCGCCTGGCACAACTTGTCTTGGCAGCCGATTATGGCCTTGCTCTACCAAGGCGTCGTGATTGCCGGTTTTGGCTTCATGATCAACGCGATCTTGATGAAACGCTACAGCCCTAGCTTGATGCTGAGCTTTGGTTTCATCTCACCGATTTCCGGTGTGTTGTTAAGTTTATGGTTGTTGTCGGAAACGCTGAGTTGGCAAATTGTCGCCGGCATGGCATTTGTCGGTTTTGGCTTGGTAATTATCGCCCGCGACAAATCAGTAACAGTCTAACCTGTTCGGCCCCAAAACATTTTGCGCACTTCTGGCGAATTCATCGCGTTCGGTTCATTCGCAAAACAAAATATTGGCACCAAGCGCAAGCGCTCGCCTTCCACCGGCGTCACCTGATGTAAACTGTTGTGGCCGTTGAATATCAGCAAACTTCCCTCGTCAAACGGCAGATGCACGGTTTCGCTATTGTCGCCATCAAGAATGCGCGCCAAGCGTTCTTCTTCCCCTTTGGCATCGCGAAGATTATGAACATAGTCGAAGCCGCCGCCGCTTATCGGTGCCTGCATCATGACCGTAATGGTAAATTCACTTTCATCATAGTGCCAGCCATGTTTTCCGCCGGCACTGCAGACATTGACGCTGCATGCCCCTAGTGGGTCGGCAAATTGATAAAGCTTTTCGTGGCCTACTACATGGGCCACAAAGTCGCCCAAGGGCTTCCAGTCATAAACCTGACGGAGCAGACAATCGACCGGTAACTCGTCGTAGGCAATGCTGCCAATTTTGGTTTCGACACGACGTCGGCTGGGATGGTCCGCCGGCAATTCACTATCGTCTTCGGTCAAATAGGCGTTATGACCGGATTCATGAAAAAACGCACCTTCCGCCATCGGCATGCATTCCTGAGCCATCAACTCTCGGGCATCTGGGTGCACCAGTCCGGACAAAAGACAAAGTCCACTGTCGACATATTGCTGACGGCTGCGGGCAGCGAATGCACGCCCTTCTTCCGATTCCAAGCGGTCCATGGGATAAGCATCTAAATCCAATATATCTTTCATAATATGTTCTCTCTATCGTATCGGTGCGGGGTTTCCCGATGCGCCAATAGGTTATTAAGACCAAATCCGCAATACCACAAAATTCAAATTTCTGCAGCATAGAAAGATAACCATGAAAGCCGTGATATTGACCGACCAAGGCGTCGAGATAAAAGTCGTTGAAAAACCGCAGCCCGGCGCCAGTGAGATGTTAATTCGTGTTCGCGCCTGCGGCCTCAATCGTGCCGACCTGTTGGTGACCTTGGGGGCCTTTCATGGCCAGATCGGAGGCACCGGCACGCGCCTTGGCATGGAATGGTCCGGCGAAGTTGAGAAAATCGGAGAAGCCGTCGAAGGGTTTAGCGTCGGGGACCGGATTATGTGTTCAGGTAGGGGGGGTTGGGCCGAATATGCGGTTTGCGATTGGCGACGCGCCAGTTTACTCCCCGCCAATAATATGACTTTCGAACAGGCGGCCAGTTTGCCGACGGCGTTGAACACCATGCACGATGCATTAGTTACCAATGGTCGTTTACAAGATGGCGAACGAGTTCTGATACAGGGAGCCAGTTCCGGTGTCGGCATCATGGCCATGCAGATCGCCAAACAAATGGGCGCCGGCTTCGTTATCGGCAGTTCGACCAACCCCGGCCGTCGTGCCCGCTTGGCAGAATTTGGCGCGGACCTGGCAATCGATTCCAGTGACCCTGACTGGGTCGAACAGGTATTGCAGGCGACAGATGGTCTGGGTGTCGATCTCGTGATCGATCAGATTTCCGGGACGGTGATGAACCAAAATCTGGCGGCGACTGCCATCAAAGGCCGGATTGTCAATGTCGGGCGCCTGGGCGGGAATAATGGTGATTTTAATTTTGACCTGCATGCCTTGCGTCGTATCGACTATATTGGCGTCACTTTTCGCACCCGTACAATCGAAGAAGTTCAGGAAATTGGCATACGGATGCGGACAGACCTTTGGTCAGCATTAGAGAACGGCGATTTAGTCATGCCGGCAGATCAGAACTTCAAACTCGAAGATGTGGGCAAGGCGTTGGACCACATGAAAAACAACCAACATTTCGGAAAAATTACGCTGACTGTCCAATAACGGCCCAGTCACCAATTTTCAATGTCGATGAATAGACGTCTGTCAACAACCAACGAGGTAATTTGGTCGGCTCTGGAATCACGCGCCATCGGCAAAAGCGTACTGCCGGTGTGAAAAACCAGCATATTGCATTGGTCGTCTTGGTCACGCAAAGGAAAGCCGACGGAGACACCAGGCGCCACTTTCCCGCCGACGGTTTCACCGTGAATTCGCACCAGCAAACCACTGGGTTTCTCAACCATGCCGGAGAGCACTCTGCCCGCCTCAAATTTTAGATCCTGTGGCCAAAAATCGATAAAATTTTGGCCGGTTATTTCCTGACCAAAAATTTCGACAAGCGAAGTGCCGGCGAGACGTATCAATATTGTTTCCGGCGACTTTACTTCGTAAATCCCGATACCAGGCAAGATTGAACGAATTTCCGCCGGATCGAAGTCAGACCGTCGCGGCACGACGTCACCGCCCTGCAAACGCCGCCAGTACTCGGCGAGCGTTTTCGCTTCCTCCGTCATCCAGTCGATATCTTCAAATTTTAAGTCCATCTGAACCAATAAAAATTGAATCCAAGCGTAGCGAAGCAAAGAATGGACACCTATAATGCACGAGAATTAAGTTTATCGAAACCTGAATAATCTCAACGCAAGGAACATATTATTATGCGCGATGCTGTAATCGTCTCCACCGCCCGCACGCCAATAGGCAAGGCTTATCGTGGTGCTTTTAACAATACCCACGCCGTCGACATGGGGGGCCATGTCATCCAACATGCGGTCGAACGGGCTGGCGTCGAACCGGGCGAAGTGGAAGATGTCATTATCGGTTGCGGCCGCACAGAGGGGTCAACCGGCGGCAATGTGGCTCGCGGTTCGGCGATGCGCGCCGGGATGCCGGTTAATGTTTCTGGCTTGACCGTTAGCCGGGCTTGTTCTTCTGGTCTAAACGCAATTTCCGTGGCGGCGCAACGGGTTATCACCGACGGCGTGCCGATTGCTATTGGCGGTGGTCTGGAAAGCATATCACTGGTCCAAAACGACCATGCCAACAGCTATCGCCGGACCAATGATTGGCTGGAGAGCAACCTGCCGTCGATCTATGATCCGATGTTGAAAACCGCACAAACCGTTGCCGACCGCTACAGCATCTCACGCGAAGTGCAGGACGAATATGGCTTGCAAAGTCAGTTACGTACCGCAGCGGCGCAACAGGCCGGCCGTTTCGATGACGAAATTGTCCCAATGCAATCAGTGAAGGCCGTCACCGATAAGGAAACCGGCGACGTCAGTTACGTCGACACGATATTGGAAAAAGACGAAGGAAACCGTCCCAGCACCACGCTGGAAGGCCTGCAAAGCCTAAAACCAGTAACCCGCGAAGACGGCCATATCACGGCCGGTAATGCCAGCCAGTTGTCAGATGGGGCCTCGGCTTGCGTTGTCATGAGCGACGCGGAAGCGGCGAAGCGTGGCCTCGACGTTATGGGTATTTATCGCGGCCTTGTCGTCCATGGTTGCGAACCCGACGAAATGGGTATTGGTCCGGTTTTCGCCATTCCAAAATTGCTGGAACGCAACGGTCTGAACGTCGATGACATCGGTCTTTGGGAACTGAACGAAGCCTTTGCTGTGCAAGTCCTGTATTGCCGCGATAAGTTGGGGATTGATAATGACAAGTTGAACGTCGATGGCGGCTCGATCTCCGTCGGTCACCCCTATGGGATGACCGGAGCTCGCCTGACCGGCCACGCGCTGATCGAGGGTAAACGCAGAGGCGCCAAATATGTTGTCGTCACCATGTGTGTCGGCAGTGGCATGGGTGCCGCGGGCCTGTTTGAAATACCAAACTAGACCTGGCGTTAACTATTCAACAAAAGGGGCGCGGTGATCATCGCGTCCCTTTTTAGTTGTCACCAGGGATCAACAATGCGTTTGCGCCCTTGACGCGGGGGCGGTGCGGCCAATGCCGCCAGGCTTTGTTCCAGTATCCGCCGTGTATTGGCGGGATCGATTACATCATCCACATAAAACCGTCCGGCCACACGCAGCGCCGTGTGATGATCTTTCAGTTCCTCAGTCAATCGATCATGCAGAAGCTGGCGCGCCTCTGGGTCTATTTCCGCCTCAAGCTCCTGCTGATGAATAATATTAATGGCGCCTTCGATTCCCATGCCACCAAATTCGGCGGTCGGCCAAGCCAGGACGAGATTTGGCTGATAGGCTTCCGAACCCATGACATAATAACCCAGGCCATAAGCTTTGCGTAGAACGACGGTCAGCAGCGGGACCGTTGCGGTCGCCGCCGCCGTCAGGATACGTGCGGAATGGCGCACCAAGGCGGTTTTTTCCACATCCGGCCCGACCATCAATCCCGGCGTATCGCACAAGAATAAGATTGGCAGGTCATAAGCGTCGCAGAGGCCGATAAAGCGCGCGATTTTATCACAAGCCGGGCTATCCATGGCGCCGGCCAAGACCATTGGTTGGTTGGCGATAACACCAAGCGGGCGTCCGCCAATTTTGATCAGAGAGGTCACCGCCGCCCGTCCAAACTTTGCCCGCAGTTCCAAAATGTTGCCGATATCCGCCAAGCCCTCAATGACTTTACGGACGTTGTAAGCACGGCGGGGATTTTCCGGGATCACCTCGCGTAGCGCCAGGTTATCCGGTGTTTCAATTGTTTCACTGTCAATTTCAACATCAGTGCGGAAATAGCTCAAATATTGCCGTGCCGTAACCATCGCTTCTTCTTCGGTCTCAACCAGCACATCAACTGCGCCGGATTTCTCATGCACCGACATCGGGCCGATTTCTTCCGGTGTGAGCTTATGGCCCAATGCCGCCTCCACCAAGGGCGGTCCGGCCATACCCATGGTCGCCGACTTGGTCGCAATTATGACATCTGAAAGCCCCGACAAGTTGGCTTGTCCAGCAAAAGCGCGGCCGGTCACCATCGCGATTGTCGGTACCAGCCCTGACAGGCGCGCAAAGGTAACAAAACCTGGATTTACTGGACGTCCGGCAATTAGCATGTCGTGGGGCCGCGCGCCGCCGCCATCCCACCAGCCGATCACCGGCCACCGATTCTTTTCGGCCAGGGAAAAAATCCGATCCATCTTGCGGTGATTTGTGGCGCTTTGGGTGCCGGCAAAGACAGTATAATCATAGGCAACTAGCACCACCGGTTGACCGTCAACGGTCGCGGTCCCCATGACCAGACCGTCGGCCGGACCTTCCATATCGTCTCGGGACGGCGTCGCCAGACCGCCATATTCGACAAAACTTTCGGGATCGGCAAAAACGGCAATATTTTCGCGTGCCGTATTTCGACCGCGTGCATGGTGCCTAGCGATCCGCTCAGGTCGGGCCTCATCTTGAAGTCTTTGCTGCGCTTCAATGACTTTTTGCAAATCTTCGCGCAGACTTTTACTATTTCCGTCGTCGTCGTTCATTGCTTCCTGCCTGACTATGTTATGCTATCCCCAGCAACGTTGATCGACATGGCTGCTCGGGTCAAGCCGTCGATCAAGGTCGTTTTTGCTGGCAAAAATTTTCAATACTCTTATGTGTTAGTGCAGAAATTGCAGGGAAATTACGATGACCGATACATTCATGGAACGCATATTACCCTCCGGCATGCGCCTACGCGATACCCGCATAAAACAGGAGGATTTGGCCGCCTCGAACAAATTCCTACTTGAAGCGTTGACGGAAGATAAGCGCAACGGTCTGTTGTTGGCCGTTCGCGCCAGATGGGTCGCCCTGCTTGTCATCGCCATCATGTTGCCTTTTCTAAATCCAAACTGGGAAGTGATTTATTACGAAGTATTACTTGCGGTATTTGCAATTCTCGGCTGGGCGCAGTTGCGTGTCGGCCGGGTTGGCCATTCGCGTCGTGAATTGAACTTGATATTCGTTGAATTGGCGCTAATGACCCTTATCTTGGTCGTCCCCAATCCGTTTCACGAGGATTTATGGCCTACCGCGATGCAGTATAAGTTTAACGGTTTTATTTACTTCTTCGTGTTGCTGGCTGGCGCCACCATGGCTTATTCCTGGCGCACAGTTTTTGCCTACGGCTCCTGGTCGACAGTGCTTTGGCTTGCTGGAATAGTGTTAGTCGCCGTGTTTGGCCGCGAATATCCAGCCATAACGGAAAATATGGCGATTGCCCTAAACGGCAACGACGCGCTGTTGGAATTCTTGGATCCAAATAGCATAAGAATTGACGGTCGAATTCAAGAAGTTGTGGTGTTTTTGATCGTTGTGGCGATTTTAGCGCTAAACGGTCGACGCAACAATAACCTGATCCTGAAACAAGCCGAAGCAGCGCGAGAGCGGGCCAATCTGGCGCGGCATTTTCCACCAAATATTGTCGATGAAATCGCCGATCGCGATCAACCATTGGGGGCGGTACGCGAGCAATCGGTGACCATATTATTTGCTGATATCGTTGGCTTTACCAGGCTCGCGGCACGTCAGCGTCCGGACGAAGTGATCACCATGTTGCGGGAGTTTCACGTGATCTTAGAACGATCCGTATTTAACCACCACGGGACTTTGGACAAGTTCTTGGGTGACGGCATCATGGCCACATTCGGCACCCCTGATCCACACCCGGACGATGCCGCTAATGCAGTGCGTTGTGCCGATGAGATGATGGAAGCAATGGCGAGCTGGAACAAGCGCCGAGAGGCTGTCGGCGCAGAGGCGATTGAGCTGTCGATTGGCATTCATACTGGCGATGTTGTACTCGGCGACATAGGCTCGGAAAGACGGTTGGAGTTTGCCGTGCTGGGAGATACCGTCAATGTCGCCAGCCGGTTAGAAGCCCTCACCCGCGAACTCAATGTCCAAATAATTGTTAGCGAGGCGGTTGCCGATGCGATCGCGAACAACCCATCTGCGGCCCCTTCATTATTACAGGATTTTCAGATCAAGACCGATCAGAACTTGCGCGGACGGGATGAGCCAATCTCAATTCGGACTTATGCCGCCCAATAAGGGTGATCGCTGCCTTCACGTTGCCGCGACGATTTTGTCGTTGGGATTGACCGCAAGGGCCGGCCTGTGCGAGCCTTGTCAGGCTGAATGACTGATTCAGCCTATAGGTCGGAGGGTACAAAATGCGTATTCTGACTTCTTGCGCCGGAATTACCATCGCTGGCTTTACGATGTTGGCAACGGCGCATGCGGCACCGCAAATATTAGCGGCTGCACCCACAACGGAACCGGTTGCGTTCAAGTGCCACGGAGGTATCTGCACGGCCGAATTGCAAACAATTTGTTTGGAAGAAGACCGCATGGGACCTGCGCCGGGAACAGTATATCATGCAGCAGGAAAAAATATGCTGCAATTGTCCGGCACCCGCCCTGATGGCACTAAAATCGCACTCGGCGATAAAGTAAAAATGTCGATCACTTCGGTGCGGCGCTGGACCACTGTTCGCGTGAGCGTACCGCAAAAACGTCTAAAAGATTTGGGCCTGCAAAGTGTCGCAGTTCAAGTTGGCGAGAATGCCTCATTGATTCCAGCCGCCAGGCCAGGTGATCCGGAGCCCCATGATGCGATGGGAATTGCCAATGTCACCGGCCCGAAGCGGATGATCGCTGCTGCCGTAATGTCAGCCAATCGAGGTGATATGAAAGCGGCACAATATTTGTCCAAACTCAGCTACACATTGTCGCCAATAGAAGCAGCGCGAGCCCAGGGCAACGTCGCTTATTGGCGTAAAATCGATGCTATGATCGATCAGGCGCCGCAAGGAAGTCAGATCGCGGCGCGAAAAGCTTATGATCACTGTCGGGCTGTCACATTCGGGATTGAAAACCAACTGCCGAGTTGTCTTCGAAAAACTTCGGATGGCATCATGTCGGTGATCACGACGAAATATTGGCGTGATGTGAAACCAATTTTCTGATCCAGCCGATATTGATATTCGCGACCTTCCGCATTCGCGATTGCTAGAGTCCGAGGCAATTTTAGTTCGAGTATTGTGATGAAGTTGATTTGTTATCCTACTGTTAGACCATCTAGCGCTAATATGGATCACGATTTAACGCCGGCGCCATCAAATCGGGCTTGGATGGATGCGACCCCATTGGCATTCGCCAATCGTTGCCTACCCCTAACAGTCGCCAATAGTTATGGTTGGCAGATCAGCGCCACCGTCGGATTCAGGGCGAGATGGGATGGTAAAACAACGAAAGAAGCGATTGTTATTGAGGCGGATTGTTCTGAGCATTCCGCCGCTGACCTGCCGATCAGTCATTTTGGCAGTGGCATCTTGACCTTCCATGTAAACGCCTTGTTCAAAAGCGAACCAGGTGTAAATCTTTTTGTCGGTGGGCCTATAAATCAAATAAAAGATGGCATTGCGCCATTGACTGGGATTGTCGAAACCGATTGGTCGCCTTTCACCTTCACCATGAATTGGCAATTTACCCGACCCGATCATTGGCTGCGATTCGATGAGGGCGAGGCAATATGTCAAATTTTCCCGATCGAACCGGCGTTACTTGAAAACACCGAACCCAGCATTCGAACTCTCGACAGCGATCCTGATTTGTATGATGAATACAAAGTTTGGTCGCAATCGCGGCAGCATTTTATTGCCGAACTGAAAACGCGACCAAATCGCCCAAAATCTGAAGGCTGGCAAAAAAATTACCATCGCGGCAGTAAGAGTGATGGGAGAAAATCCGAAGTCGTTCATCGCACCAAGATTTCTGCTAAGAAATTTATTGCAGATTAAGCGGGCATCGGCGCTTATTTATTTTGGCTCGCAACCAGTTCTCAAGCCAACCACACGACATAAATTGTTAGCAGTCCGATAATCAATACTAATCAAAATATGATGAATACTGTAAAAACATCAGACATTTCGAATAAATCACGCCTGTCAATTACCGCATAAATATGTATTTTCGCTGGTTCATCAATTACCATCTATTTTCTGTGCTCTTTCAACCAACAGATTGTACAATGGCAAGTTAGATGAAAAATCTGGCAAAAATAACTCTATGATCTGTTGATCGTTTGTATTGACTGATTGATGCATTCTTCGATTTTTCAGTATTTTAAGTTCTTGCCACTGCCACGGCATTGAGATAATTACTGAGATATTGGAATCTATTTTGCCTAAGGGTATATACGAGGCGAATTTCGACCAGATGACTATTGGGGTTTATCATTTTCATCAAATAAAATAAATCGCCGTTGTTAAGGATTGTTTTATTAATGTCTGACAACATAACATTGTCATCTAAAAGTTATCTCAAATGGTAGTTTCATGAATTCGGAAAACAAGCCTTTAGTGCTTATTATTGATGATGAAGCGATGGTCCGTGAAACCATCCAAAATGTTCTGGAAATCGCGAATTTTTCAGTCCTCACCGCGAAAAACGGAAATGAGGGGTTGCGAATTTGCGAGAAACACAATCCGGACCTCGTTATTACTGACATCATGATGCCGGAAAAAGACGGTATCGAAACAATTTCACATCTCAAGTTGTCAAACCCAAATCTGGCAATATTGGCGATTTCAGGTGGTGGTCTGGGTATGAAATTTCCAGTGCTGGAAATCGCTGACAAACTTGGCGCCGACAAAGTTCTTAGCAAACCCTTCCACAATCAGGCTTTACTGGAAGTTATCCGCGAACTGCTGGATCAGAAATCATCCTAATCTCTGACGTTCCCCAACCTGGGGAAATTAGCAAAATAGTGTCTTGACCACATCCTTGCCTGGGGCGATCCTTGGCCCCTCCCGACAACGGATAGCGTGAAGGCCGATGACCGTAAAATATATTGATTCAATCACTGAAAAATACCACCGCCTGGGATACGACCCTTATCGCTGGTTCGAGGCTGACAGTGCCGCCGGATTCACACCGCTGAAAAAACCATTGGCGGAATCGAAACTAGGCATGATAGGCACTTCCGGCGCCTATGCTGTTGGCCAAGTCGCGTATCACTACAAGGATGACACTTCGATCCGCATGATCGCCAAGGACACAGACGACAAAGACTTGCGCTTTGCCCATATCACCGAAAATTACCTGCCCGGTGGGCGTCATGACCCAAATTGCATTTTTCCGCTAAAATCGTTGCGTCATTTGGAAGCGGACGGGACGATTGGAGAACTTGCCGGCGAGGTGCTCTCTTGCATGGGCGGGGTATATTCGCAACGCCGCGTCAAGGAAGAGATGATCCCAACTATCGCAGAGAAATTTAGGGCACAAAATGTCGATGCCGTGCTTCTTGTACCAATGTGACCTGTTTGTCATCAGACCGTGTGTCTGTTAGCACGTCATTTGGAACAAGATGGAATCCCCACTATGATCTTAGGTTCGGCTCTGGACATAATGCAAGCCGGACGACCGCCGCGTGTCACCTTCCTTGATTATCCGCTTGGCCATAGCGCAGGCAGACCGGATGAAGCAGCGGAACAGTTGGATATTGTTCGCGCCGCGGTTCAAGGCTTGGAAATCCACTTAAAAACGGAACAATCTACGACCTTGCCCTATGTCTGGACTGGCGACGAAAACTGGAAAGAACAAGCCAAGGACGCTTCAAGCGGTGATCAACGCCAGCCACGTGATGAAACGCCACGCTATCAATATGACGAGGATCGTATTCGGGCGGAGGCTGGCTAATTGCGTAAAAAACAAATATGAATAACAAACTTGTTCTAAGCTTGAGGAATTCAACATGCCTACTGTAATGATCACTGGCGCCAGCCGGGGTATTGGTCTTGAACTGACCACGCAATATGCCGGTGAAGGCTGGCGGGTTCTGGCTTGCTGCCGCAATCCGGAAAATGCAACAGCCTTGAAAGCAATTGCCGGTGACGTCCATATCGAAGCAATGGATGTCGATGAATTAACCTCGGTAAATGCCGCCCGCGACGCCCTCGCTAACGAGAAGATCGACGTCTTGATCAACAATGCCGGGATCATGGGACAGCGGAGCGCCTGTCGCGGCAACGTCGATTATGATAGTTGGACGAGCTGTTTGAATACCAATGTGATGGGCCCGATGCGAGTTAGCGAAGCCTTTGCCGATCTGATTTTGGCGAGCGATCAGAAAAAACTCGCAACTGTGTCTTCGCGCATGGGCTCGATCAGTATCAATCAATCACCGGACGGAATCATCTACCGGTCATCCAAATCAGCGGTGAATATGGTTATGAAGTGTCTGGCCAATGATCTAGGCAATAATGGTGCGACCGTGCTTTGTTTTCATCCAGGCTGGGTGCAAACCGATATGGGTGGATCCAGCGCTGATGTAACGCCGACAGAAAGCGCTGCCGGTATGCGTGCTGTCATCGCCAAGGCAGGTAGAGGCGACAACGGCAAGTTCTTCAACTTCGATGGCGTTGATATTCCCTGGTGAACATGATGACCGATGACCAGGATCGCGGCGGCTTACTGGCCGGCATTCGTGTACTTGACCTGACAATGTTTTTGGCCGGGCCCTACTGCAGCCGGCTGCTCGCCGATGTCGGTGCCGAGGTTATTAAAATCGAACCGGCCAGCGGCGATTTTTTGCGCAATGCCCCGCCTGTGGTAGCCGGAACCAGCCGCTATTTCGCGCAGCTGAATAGCGGTAAAAAAAGTATCGTTTTAAACTTGAAAGACCCAAGCGACCATCAGGCGTTTTTGACGCTAGCGAAGGCGGCGGATGTAGTGGTGGAGAATTTTCGCCCTGGCGTGATGAAACGACTTGGTCTGGACTATGATGCAGTCAGAAAAGTGAAGCCGGATGTCATTTATTGTTCAATCTCCGGCTACGGTCAGTCTGGACCTGATGCGTCCCGGCCGGCATTTGCGCCAATTGTCCATGCCGCCGGTGGGGTTGATATCTCGCAGTTTGAATATCTGAACGGCGCCCTCGACAAACCGCCGCGCAACCGCAATGCCACCGCCGATGTGCTGGCTGGCACCCATGCATTTGGCGCTATCGCCGCGGCCCTTTATGCCCGTGATAAAACCGGCCACGGGCAATATATCGATGTGCCCTTGATCGATAGCATACACAACCTGTTGGGAGCGGAACTGCAAGTCGCCCAGGCCGACGGCGACCAAGGCCCACTGGTTTTTTCACCTATCCGCGCCAACGATGGCTTTGTCATGGCGACCCCGATAAGTCAGGCCAATTTTGAAGGTCTGGCGCGAACGATCAAGCGTCCGGATTTGATCGACGATCCGAAATATTCCACCGCAAGAGCCCGCATCAAACATTTTGATGAATTGATGGCGGAAGCCGAACTTTGGAGCCTGGGTCACAGTGCCGAATATTGCGAACAACAGTTTTTGGCAGAAGGTTGTCCAGCTACGCGTTATTATTCGGTGCTGGAATCCATCCAGCAGCCCGGCATTGCCGCCCGGGGAGCGGTATTGGAGCTGAGAGATTCGGAAGGTTCTTACCTGATCCCCAACAGCCCTTTCAGCACCTCCAACGACCCGACCGAGCGCAAGACCGACGTGCCGAGCTTGGGTGAACATACTTCGGAAATTATCGCGCCATTAAAATCCACAGCGGATTAGTCAAACGCACCACCCTGCCGTGCCGCGACGATCCAAGCGTCGTCGTAACCGCAGTCGCGCAGCACCGCTTCGGTATGTTCGCCAAGAGCGGGAAATTCAAATTTCACTTGCCCCGGTTCAGAGGCGAATTTTATCGGAATACCCAAATGCTCCCAACCGCGATCGTCTTCAAGGATCATCTCGCGGGCGCGGGCTTGGGGATCGTCGCATCCCTGACGAAGATCATTTACCGGCGCAAAAGCAGCGTCCACGTCGTCGAACCAAGCGATCCATTCAGCTTGTGTTTTAGTCTTGAAAGTCGCTTCCAGAAACTCACGGGCGGGATTTTGATTGGGTCCTGGCGGCGGTTCACAGAATTTGATCAGGTCCGGTCGTTCCATTTTTGTCAGGACGGCTTCAGCAAAATGCATTTCCGCACCGCCTAGAACAACATGTTTTCGATCTTTGGTTTCGTAGATGCGATACATCGCATTGCCACCCCAGGACCGTTCATCCGTTGGCACGGGCGGGAGTTTTTCCGCAAATACCGGGCCCAAATTATTGGGCATCGCCGCCAACAAACTGTCCATCATCGCCAGGTCGATATAGTCCCCTTCGCCCGTTTCCTTGCGTCGCAATAATGCCATCAATACGCCCGAAAGGCCCATCATCGAAGACAGCATATCCGCGTTTGCGATGCCCGGGATGGCCGGTTTGCCATCGTCACCAAGATTGACGCTAAGGATACCGGCATAAGCTTCCGTCGCCAGATCATGGGCCGGTTTCTTGACATAGGGTCCGCTCTGCCCGAAAGCGGAAAGTGAGATATAAACGATGGAAGGGTTGCGGGCGCGGACACTTTCATAATCTACACCCAAACGTTCGACCACGCCGGGGCGAAATGCCTCGACAAATACATCGCAATTTTCGGCGATGCGAAGCGCCGCTTCGCGCCCTGCGTCCGACTTTAAGTTAAGCTGTACCGATTTTTTGTTGCGGTGGGTATTGGTGAAGAAGACCGAAAGCTGATCCCGCTTCGCCCCGATTTCGCGGTTCGGTTCGCCCCCTCCCCGTGGCTCTAGTTTGATAACTTCGGCACCATGATCAGCCATCATTTGCGTCAGCAACGGGCCGGGTAAAAATAATGACAGATCGAGGACGCGGACGCCGTCAAGTTTCATGAAAACCCTCCCTCAGCTTTCGCCACGGCGGGAAGGATTCATAATCATGCCTTCGCGTTCGCCAAAGTCCCAGCCTTCCCCGCGAGCGAAGGCGCGCAGAATACGCTTGCCGGTGCGACCAATATGGACTTCGTCGGCGCCATCGACCAAGCGGGCAAACCGAGCCTGACGGTACATCCGCTCCAATGGCGTATCGTCCGACACGCCTTTGGCACCATGCACCTGAATAGCGCGATCAATGACATTGTGCAGCATCCGCGCGCCGGTTACTTTGATCAAGGAAATTTCGACGCGGGCCTGATCGCCTTGATCCATTTTGCGAGCGGCATCGAGGGTCATTAGCCGGCTTTGTTGAATTTCCGCCGCGCTTTCAAAGACAAACTGCTGCATAAGTTGCTTGTCGCCCAACGTACCGTCACTCATCTGTCTGTCATTTAGGCGGTCACACATCAGATCGAAGGCGCGCTGCGCCTGGCCTAACCACCGCATGCAGTGGAAAATTCTCCCCGGCCCCAATCGTTCCTGAGCAATATTGAACCCCTCACCGCGTTCACCCAGCATATTGGTCGCCGGCACCCGGACATCTTCATATTTCACTTCGCAATGGCCGCCATACATGCCCAGGACTTTGATATCACGGACCATGTTATAGCCGGGGTTATCGACCGGCACGACGATCATGGAGAAGGCGCTATGATCCGGCGCATCTGGCTCGGTGCGACACATCACAGTGGTGTACGCCGCGCGGTCGGCACCGGACGTGAACCATTTATGGCCCCGGATAACCCAGTGATTGCCGTCAAGTTCCGCCGTCGTCTGCAATTGCGTCGGATCGGAGGAGGCGATCTCCGGCTCCGTCATCGCAAAACTGGGACTGAATTCACCTGCAACCAAAGGCGCCAAATAAGTATCGCGCCATTCCGGTGAAGCATAAATGTTCAGCATGATCGAATCTTGCAGGGTATAGGTGCCAAGCGCGGCAGAACCCAAATGCGAGCGCCCGACAACTTCATTCACATGCACATAATCCATGAATGGCATGCCTTGACCGCCGATATCGACGGGATGACCCAATGCCCACAATCCGGCGGCTTTGGCTTCGTTCTGAACCGCCTTCAAGGCCGCCTTGCTGTCATCGGAATCCCGATCGAAATCTTTTTCTAAGGGATATACTTTGGTTTCGATAAATTCCTTTACCCGGCCACGAACGTCGGCCCAGTTTTGTGTCTCTGACATAATTACTCCCCTACTTCGTGAATTCAATGTCTCTGAAAAATTCCCAAATCAAATCGGCAGTGTTAAAATCTTGCGTGGCGCTGCCAAAAAACCGGGCCGCCGCTTTTTCATACTTACCCGCATGGGTCCCTGGATAACGGTGCCCGCCACCATTGATCTTGTAGAGTGTCACGCTCGCACCATCTTGACAATTGAGCGAACGAAAAACCTCTGTTGTCATACCGTCATTTGATATATCCGGTAACGTCGATTTTTCCGCTTTGCCCTTGCATCCATTTCGCTTCCGCCACATTTCTATTGTCGCGTCCGTCGATAACACCTGCCCACGGTCTTTGCGAAACAACGGCGCAACAGCGCCGCCCGCCCAGGGGATCAGGGTATCTTCTGTCCCGTTGACAATCGCGATAGGCAGCGGCCTGCCGGCGCAATTTCCCGCCAACTCACTTGGCGCGTTCGCGATTAGAAACATAGCCGCTGCGACTTTGGTATTGGAGCGGCACAACAATGTCATCGCCATCATGCCGCCGTTGGAAGCACCAACGACATATATTCTGTGTCGATCAGAAATTTTCGACTGGACAAGACTTTTTATTAAGGTCGCCAGATATGCAACATCATCGACATCACGTGAAGGTAGCGTTTGTTCATGCGGCGATTCTCGGGCATCGTTCCAGTTATTACCGATGCCCAACGGATAAACCGTCACAAAACCATGGCGGTCCGCCACTTGATCAAGTTTCAATCGCCTTGCTAGTCCAACGGCTTCCACTAGCGCACCGCCGCCATGCAAAGCAATGATTGTTGGAACTTGACGATCCCGCGTATCCGGCGGTCGATGAATATAGAAATGTCGGGTCATCCGTCCAACCCGAATGGTGCCGGCTTCCAGGCCGTCTGCAATCCTCAGTCGATCCTGCGCCAAAGCAGAACCGCACATAAGCAACAACGCTAGCGTCGTCACCAAAAACCGGGGAGGCAAAATACGGTTTCCCTAATTATCCAACACCAATTCAGCGAAGGTGTTCAAATCGGCTTCCGACTTGGGCCAGACCAGCAGGCTGGTGACGGCGCTGTCTTCCCAGGCGGCGAGACGTTGCTTGATGCGGTCTTTCGGACCAACCAGGGAGATTTCGTCCGCCATCTCATCCGGTACGGCCGCGACGGCTTCGGCTTTTTTACCGTCGAGATAGAGGTCTTGGATCTGCTTTGCCTCGGCTTCGTAACCAAGGCGTCCGATCAGCGCATTGTGAAAGTTCTGATCCCTGGCCCCCATACCGCCGACATAAAGCGCCAAGTTTTGTTTAATCGCCAGACGGCCTGCTTCGATATCGTCGGTGACCTGCATCTGCACCGGATACATGATTTCAAAACTGTCGGAGCGATCCTTTATGTTGTCCCGATAGACGTCTTCTTTTTCCGGCGAATAATAAAGTGGAAACCAGCCGTCGCAAAGCTCCGCCGCCAGAGCCACGTTCTTCGGCCCCTCGGCACCGAGATAAATCGGCAAGTCCGCCCGCAGCGGATGAGTGATTGGCTTCAACGGTTTGCCAAGGCCCCATGAGCCCTCACTATCTGCCGGGTAAGGAATGGGATAGTGCGAGCCGGCATTTTGTACCGGCGCTTCGCGAGCCAGGACTTGCCGGACGATGGATATACATTCCTTAGTCCGTGACAAAGGTTTGGCAAAGGGTTGGCCGTACCAGCCTTCGACCACTTGCGGACCGGAAACACCCAGGCCCAAGATCATGCGACCTTTCGAGAGATGATCCAAAGTCAGGGCATGCATTGCCGTCGCTGTTGGGGTGCGGGCTGACATTTGCGCGATCGCCGTGCCCAACTTGATCTTCTCTGTATGAGCGCCAACCCAAGCCAATGGGGTCAAGGCATCAGAACCATAAGCTTCCGCGGTAAAGAAACCCCAATAGCCGAGGGCTTCCGCCCGTTTCGCGGTCTCGATCAAATTCGGGGTCGGTTGCGCGCCCCAATAGCCGGTCATAAGACCCAGTTTTAATGACATTTTTTCCTCATCTACGTTGCTTGAAATTCAATGTGCGACTGGCGCTTTCAGGTATTTTAACCGATCGACGGCATGCAATGTGATCTCGAAGGTTTGACTGTCTCGGAAGATTTGCAGCTGAATATCCACCGGCGCTCCACCCAAGGCCCAGACTGAGCGGAAGAAATGCGGTAAATTATTCACCTTCTGCCCTTGAACGCTAAGAATAATGTCGCCGGTTTCGATTTCCGCCCGCGCGGCAGGCCCTTTACTCGCGACCCCAACAACCACAACATTACTGGCAATATCGGTGGCATAAAGGCCCATCCAGGGTCGCGGCGGATGTTGCAGACGACCATAACTCAGCAAATCGTCCAAAATCGGCTTCAACAAATCGACGGAGATGCACATATTCTGATCTTCCGCCTCACTCGGTGACGGCACGATACCGGCGTCGTCCGCGACAGTTCGCTGGATCAATAACGAACCGATTCCAAGCAACTCACCAGTAGGCCCGATGACGGCACAACCGCCCCAATTGGTGTGCGCGGGCGCTGTAAATAAAGCATCATCTATAACATATTCCCAATAGCCGGCAAATTCGCCGCGCCCGGTAATTTCTGCGACAATGGCATTGTCGCGCCCACCAGCACCGGCAATTACGACTGGATCGCCCGTCTTCAAGCCGCTGGCGGTGCCCATCGGCAAGGTCGGCATGTCGAGACGGGCTAAGGCTTGAATCAAACCAAAACCGCTTTCATATTCATAGGCCAGAACATGTCCCGGTACCGCCCGACCGTCGCTTAGTTTCAACCAGACGGTTTCCGCTTCCGCAACGATATATCCAACTGTGAGGACGAGACCGTCTTTGCGAATTAAAACTCCGTAACCGGCCCGTTCTGTTCCCAGGACTTCTGCTGTAAAGGCGTCGTCCGGGACTTGCGCGCGAATTTCCACCATCGCTGCCAAAGCATTGTTCAGGTTGTAACTAAGTTCTTCCTGTCTTGGTTGTTCCGTCATCTGTCCCGTCTTTGCGGTTTCTTTTGAATTCAGCCCTTCAACAACAATAGTAGTATACAGCCAGTGATCAGAGCAATCCCGATCAATTCGCGCCGATTGCTGCGTTCATTGAAGAAAAAATGCGATGCCATCAGGGTAAATATTAGTTCGATCTGGCCCAATGCGCGAACATACGCAACATTCTGGATTGTCATAGCTGTGAACCAGCAGGCCGAGGCGATGATCCCCGCCAAACCAGCCGCAGACGCGACCGGCCAAGCCCGAATGACGGCACTAATCTGGCCCGGTTCGCGCCAGCGCATATAGATCACCATGATAAGGGTCTGAAATCCGGTGGTAAAAGCGAGCGTGACCGCTGCCCGGACAACAAAATCCCCATCCGCCAGAGAAAGCGAGGCGGCGCGGTAACAAACGGCGGAAACACCAAAACAGGCGCCTGACAAGATACCAATGCGAGCGACCGGGCCGGTCAAAGCCGCCACCACGGATTTTGCCCGTAACTCGGTGCGCGCGACAGAGATGAAAGAAACCCCCAGCAAACCGACAATAAGAGCGAGGCCAGCCCAAATACTGACGCTTTCGCCTAGAATTACCAGGGAGAAGATGGCAGCCTGGATCGGTTCGGTCTTGGCGAAGGCATTGCCAACCGCAAAATTCCGATAATTGAACAAGTACAATAGCGTAAAAGTGCCGAGGATCTGCGTCGTCCCGCCGATGGCGGCAAAGATCATCATGCTCGCATTCGTTTCCGGCAAGGCGCGTTCGAATGGCCCGGCTAGAACCAGAAGATAGACAATGGCAAACGGGAAACCGTAACCGAAACGCGCGAATGTCGCCCCGGTGGTGGACAATCTACCTTTTAGATATTTCTGTACGGCCGTCCGTAAATTTTGCAGGAATGCGGCGGCAATAGTGATGATGACCCAGAGTTCCATGCGGAATTCATCCAAGAATGTGACTGTGTCTGTCAGAACGAAAAGGGCCGCCCGATTGAGCGGCCCTTGCCATCTCTTTTAGCTTCTATCGATCAACCGTAAAGCCGGTTGGCAGCGCTGACAATGGCGCGTAAGGAAGCCGTGTTGGTATTTTCGTGGATGCCGGCGCCAAAACAGATCTGTCCCGATGTATCCTGCATTTTCACGATGCATACTGCTTGCACGGCGGAGCCCGTCCCCAACGCATGCTGATGATAATCGAGGAACTTCATTTCCAGGTCGCAGCTTTCGCGCAACCCTTTGACAAAGGCATTGATCGGCCCATTGCCTTCGCCTTCGATGACCATTTCCTGACCATTGGCGCGAATATCTGCGCTGCAGATGATTTCATCGCCACCGGCAGCTGGAGTATTCAGGCGATAGCTAATCATTTCATATGGGTTGGCGCTATCCAGATAAGTTGCCTGGAAGGTGTCCCAAATCATCTGCGGTAGAATTTCCTTGCCGGTTTCTTCTGCAATTTTCTGAATGACCTTGGAGAATTCGGCCTGCATTTCCTTTGGCAGTTCGACACCGAATTCGGTCTCCAGAATATACGCGACGCCGCCTTTTCCGGATTGACTATTGACCCGGATGATCGCTTCGTAAGAACGCCCAACATCCATCGGATCAATCGGCAAATAGGGAACTTCCCATTTTTCGCTGTTGGATTTTTCGATCGCCGACATGCCCTTCTTGATCGCATCCTGGTGGGAGCCGGAAAACGCGGTATAGACCAACTCACCGGCATAAGGATGACGCGGATGGATCGGCAACTGATTGCAGCTTTGGTAGATTTCCATACTTTTTTCTATGTCGGAGAAATCTAGGCTCGGATCGACCCCTTGAGTAAACATGTTCAAGGCCAAGGTGACCACATCGACATTGCCGGTGCGTTCGCCATTGCCGAACAAAGTGCCTTCGACCCGATCGGCGCCGGCCATGATCGCCTGCTCTGTCGCGGCGACGCCGGTGCCACGATCGTTATGGGGATGGATCGACAGAATGACCTTTTCCCGCTCCCGAAAATTGCGATGCATCCATTCGATCTGATCAGCGTAATAATTCGGTGGCGCCATTTCGACCGTCGCCGGCAAGTTGAAGATCACCGGGTTTTCCGCTGTCGGTTGCCAGACATCCATCATCGCATGGCAAACTTCCAAGGCGTAATCCAACTCCGTCCCGGTGAAACTTTCGGGCGAATATTCCAAGCGTACATTGGTGCCAGCGTCGATCAGTTGGGGAATTTGATCACGGATCATCTTGCCGCCATCAGTGGCGATTTGCTTGATGCCATCGCGTCCCTGTCCGAAGACCACGCGGCGCTGCAATTCCGAGGTGGAATTATACAAATGAATGATGGCGTTCTTCGCGCCTTTCAAAGATTCAATCGTCTTGGTGATCAATTCTTCCCGCGATTGGGTCAAGACCTGAATAAAGACATCGTCGGGAACCAGATCGTTTTCAATGATGTGGCGGACGAATTCGAAATCGGTATCGGATGCGGCCGGGAAACCGACTTCAATCTCCTTAAAACCCAAGTCCAACAGATGGTGGTAAAAACGAAGTTTTTTGTCGCTTCCCATCGGTTCGACCAAGGCTTGGTTGCCATCGCGCAAATCGACTGAACACCATGTAGGCGCTTTGTCGATAATATTTCCAGGCCATCGTCGGTCCGGCAAATCGACCCGTTCGGCCTGCTGATATTTATGAATAGGCATCGTAGACATTTGTTTGCTCCTGGCGTCTCAGTCCCCATGATGCGTGCGTTGATTCTAATTCAATTTTCACGCCAACAATAGGTGACTGGTGTATGTTTCGGTTATTTTGTGAAGATATGTTTCTGCAAAATCTCGCCGCATTACACAGGCGATAGCGCCGGTACTCGTCTAGAGAACCGGGGTCATAAGTCGGAGGAGCAAACCTCTATTTTGCATCTGTGCTCGCATGGTGGATGGAACCTAGTGGCACGGAGAAGATACGTCAAGGTATTTACCGCGTACTCGCACGACAAATAAACCACACTATGTCCGGGCGACAGACTGTCTATCCGCTATTGCCAGTTCGAGAGATAGCCAAGTCCTGCAACGAAAATCAGCGCACAAATAAGTATGACGACAAGTACGTATCTTGGCGGTTGCCATTTCATCATGTTACTCTAACTCAAGGGAAATAATCGAAAACCGAACCTTACCCTTCTCCCATTCGGGTGGAAGTGTTTCCGTAAAATTGCGTTCAGCAGTCGCCCCAGCTTGCAAATATTTTAACTGCTTACCTTCATGATCAAGATTGTTGACCACCAAAACACGCCTCTCCGATACGTGCTTGCCAACCGGATCTTCAAAATGCGCGTTTATCAACAAATACTTAATATTACTTAGTCCATTGTTCTTGACAACGAAACTGACCTCAGCGTGAATTTCACCACGTGCATCAGATGTGCGGTGGAATTCATGACTAATTTCCAAGAAAGTATCCTGATAGCTGTGTGCATTCTTACGCCTGTCCAGAGCGTTGTATTCGCGTCTGGCGCGATCACGAATTTCATTTAGTACATCTTCAGTTTTGGAATGAATGCCGCTAGATGCAATTTGTTTTTCAAGCAGTATGTCGTCAAATGGGTGACGGAAGTTTTGAATTTCCTGGTAAAGTTCACTCGCGCGGGAGAAATCAGAATCGCGCATCGCTTCCTTCGCGTGGGCTTCGTACTTTATCAATTCGGCCAGCTTTGCAAAGCCGAGAAATATTCTCCACTCCCCACCCTCTTTGACAAGATACCATTGGGTCGGCTTTGGTCCTCGCTTCATACTTGCACCAGCAAGATCTCTGTTTACCTGCCAAGCCCGCGCCTTAGCGCAAAGATTGTCCTGACCAAGATATTTGTACGTACCTATCAAAAAGTTGATAATCCCACTCGAATTCGTCAAGTTCGAGGGGACATAAATGTACGTTAGAACCAATGCAGTATCACCTGCACTTCGAATTTCACTGATTTCATATTTGGTAAGGCAATTCACAGGGTTGCTTAAACCAGCTCTGAGAGTTTCTAGAGCTTGAGATTTAGATTCGGCTAGTGCAGCGCGGTCTGAGGATGAAATTAGTTTGGAAATTGATTTCCAGTCTTCTTGGGCTGCAGCAATTTTGAACGCATTAATTTTGCTTTCGATCTCACTCGTTGGTGACCCTGGTAAGTTTGCCGCTGTTGTCTGGCAACCGACGAATAACAACATCAAAAAAACAAAAATAAGGCCCCGTCGACCAGCAATGTATAACTTCATGCAAATTACAATACAGCCAAAAAGGGTAAAATAGCAATCCTCTCTTCACTCTTCCGCGTAGTGGGAGACCATGTTTTGGCGCATTAGTTCGCTGCGGGCGCGGCTTTCGCTAAATTTTCCACCAGTAGTCAGGCCGCCGTCGACGACCATGGCGTGGCCGTTGACAAAGGTGCTGTCATCGCTGGCTAAGAAGAGAGCAGCATTGGCAATATCTTCAGGCAAACCAGCACGCGGGATCGCTTGCGCCATCGCCAGCATTGCTTTCATTCGCTCGGCGCTGTCGTCGAGGACTTGCGTCGGTAGATCCATGGCGGTGCCAAATATCGGCGTGGCAATACCGCCCGGGCAGATGCAATTGACCCGAACGCTTTTTTCGCCCAGTTCCTGTCCCACCGAGCGGGTCAAGTTGATCACGGCAGTTTTTGTCGCGGCATAGATGTGCGGGCCGAAACCACCACGCAGGCCGGCGATACTAGCGGTTGAAATGATCGAGCCGGAACCTTGTGCCGCCATCACCCGACCGGCATGTTTCATACCCAGAAAAACACTGCGCAGTAACAAAGCGACGGTGAAATCGAAACCGTCAACATCGGTTTCCAGAATAGAATCCGTCACCCCCGGTGCGCCGGCATTGTTGAACATACAGTCAAGACCGCCAAAGGCCGATTGTGCTTTTGCGACTATGGTTTCAACGGCGGCTTCGTTGGTGACATCACAATTTTGATAGACCGCCGCAGCCCCCAACTTGTCAGCTAGCGATTGGCCTTTATCATCTTGAATATCGCCGATGACGACGCGGGCGCCTTCTTCGATGAATCGTTCAACCGTAGCGCGGCCAATGCCGCTGGCGCCGCCGGTGATAACCGCGACTTTTCCGTCTAATCTTCCCATAATTTTTTCCTTGGGATGTTGAATTAATAAGTCGCCCGGCCACCGGACAGGTCGAAGACCGCGCCGGTGGAAAAGGCGCAATCTTCCGACGCCAGCCAAGCGATCATCGATGCCGCCTCATCCACCTGACCAAAACGGCCCATGGGGATCTTCGACAACATAAAGTCGATATGGGCTTGCGTCATTTGATCGAAGATAGCGGTGCGGATCGCTGCCGGGGTGATGCAATTGACCAACACCCCCGATTGCGCCAATTCTTTGCCCAGACTTTTAGTCAGGCCGATCACCCCTGCCTTGGCGGTGCTATAGGCCGGCGCGTTCGGATTGCCTTCTTTGCCAGCGATCGAAGCGATATTGACGATGCGGCCATAACCCCGGTCGATCATGCCCGGCACCACCGCCCGGCAACAGAGAAAAACGGCGTTCAGATCCAGGTCGATGACCTTGTACCAATCTTCCACCGAATATTCCCAGGTGGTTTGGTTGGGCCCAGTGATACCGGCATTGTTGACCAAGATATCAAGACTGCCAAAACGTTCCATCACCGCGTGCAAGGCACCATCAACCGCCTCAGGCTTGGTGATATCGACCGGATGCCCGATGACGCTATCGCTGTCGAGGGCTTCCACAGCCTTGTCCAATCCGGCTTGATCGATATCCCAGAGCGCCACCTTAGCGCCCGATGCCAACAAGCGGGAGGCCGCGGCAAAACCAATGCCCTGCGCCCCGCCAGTGATCGTCGCGACCCGGCCGGATAAGTCGATGTTGTTCATATTGCTTCCTCATTCCCAGTATGGCGTCTTTTTAACCCGATAACATCCAGCGGGAAAGCCCTGTCGGCCCCGCGAATTTTCCAAACGCGCTCGTGCATGTTCTCGCTCCCTGGTATCTCCGTTAACCGAGATTGATCTTGGGCGCGATCCGTCGCATGCTCCCCCATCGTTGCAATGATTGAAAGAGAAGATAGTGGCAAGAGTAAAGGATAAAGTCGTCATCGTGACCGGTGGAGCGTCCGGACTGGGTTTAGCGAGTGCGACCCGTTTGGCGGAAGAGGGCGCAAAAGTCGTCATTACTGATATCCAAGATCCGCAAAGCGATGTGGCTCTGGATCAAATTCGTGTTCATGATCCGGACGCGCTTTACTTGCATCATGACGTAACCCAAGAAAACGAATGGATACAAGTGATCGATGATGTCTTAGCCCGCCACGGTCGCATCGACGGCCTAGTCAATAATGCCGGCGTAAGTGGCAATGGAGGTCCGATCCATGAAACCACCCTGGAAAACTGGCGGCGGACAATAACCGTCAATCTTGATGGTGTCTTTTTGGGTGTAAAACATGGGATCAAGGCGATGCTGGACAATGGCGAGAGCGGTTCTATCGTCAATGTTTCTTCCGTCTTGGGTTTGATCGGCATCCCGCATGCGGGTGCCTATGCGGCTTCGAAGGGCGGCGTCAAGTTGCTGACCAAAGTCGTTGCTCTGGAATGCGCGCAGCGCGGCGACGCCATCCGGGTGAACTCTGTGCATCCAGGTTTCATCGACACGCCAATGGTGCAGTCTGGCATCCAACGCAGCGGCGATACCATGCGGCAATTCATCGAAACATCGCAACCGACCGGCAGTATGGGGGAGCCAAAGGACATCGCCGAAGGCGTGGTCTTTCTGATCTCGGACGAAAGCAAATTCATGACCGGCAGCGAGCTGGTCATCGACGGTGGTTATACGGCACGCTAGGGAGGCAGCAGCACATGAGCGATCCAGAAATCTATGAAGTTTTTGCCCTTAAATACGGCACTATGGACAACCGCACCCGGAACGATAACTTCATCGCCCATGATCCCCACGACAGCCAGATGCCGATTGATTATTTCATTTGGGTGGTCCGTAATGAAAACCGCACCATCGTTGTCGATACCGGCTTCGATCACAAAGAAGCGGCGACGCGTGGCCGGGTGGTCACCCGCCTACCCCGCGAAGCGCTGACCATGCTGGATATCGACGCGGCAACGATCAAGGACGTCATCGTCACACATATGCATTACGATCACGCCGGTACTCTCGATGATTTCCCCGCCGCCCGATATCACATCCAGGAACTGGAAATGAACTATGTCAGCGGTCGCCATATGTGCGAGGGCGTATTTTCCCACGCCTATAGCGCCCGCCATGTCGCCACCATGATCCATCGCCTTTTTGACGGGCGGGTGCAGTTTTATAATGGCGCCGGCCAAATCGCGCCCGGGATCGAAGTGCATCTCATCGGCGGGCACACCATGGGTGTGCAATGTGTGCGGGTGCTGACCAAGCGCGGTTGGGTCGTCCTGGCTTCCGACGCCAGTCATTTTTATGAGAATATGGAAGCGGTCTCGCCCTTTCCGATCGTCTATAACGTCGCCGACATGGTCGACGGCTTTAGTAAGATGCGCGGCCTGGCTGAGAGCAATCACCATATCGTACCCGGCCATGACCCCCTGGTTATGGCACGCTATCCTATCGCCACGGATGCCAGTAAAGATGTTATCGTTCGTTTGGATGAAATGCCGAAATACTCATGACGATTCAATTAGGCGACAAATTCCAGCACCGTATCGAACTCATTGTCCCGGACAATCACCCGGTCCGTGTCAACTATGGCGCTTGTCGCTAAACTGGCTGCAAGTGCTTTCACCGCCGCTAAATTATTACTGCGAATGACAATGGCACCAAATATTGATCTGCGATCATTCGTCGCCGAAGCAAGCGTACCGTATCTTTCACCATAGGCCGCCGGTGTCATTACCAGGATATGACCATGTGAATAATCGATCGAAAGTCCGTTTTCGAGGGCTTGTACGTCCACCTGTAAAAGTTTGGCGAAATTAGCGGCTTCCGTCGCCGCGGCTTCGGAGACAATGACAAATTCCGGCATCGCTAATGCGCCATTGCCATGGTTTTGCCATTCCGGTCGCCAAACCAATTCGGGCGTTCCGTGCTCACAGAAATAGACCCGTCCGCCCGGGAACACGTCATCACGGACATGCACCGTCCTGAAACTGGCGTCGAAGGTGCCATCTGCGGTTGTCACCGGGCGGGTAAAAGACTTCGGCGGCGCGCCGGCCATGCTAATGTTCTGAAGATGGCCAAATGTTTCATCCACATCTGTCGTTTTGAACACTAAGCCGTTGATGCCAAGTGAAGCCTTCGCGATTTCCGGGCGACCTGGGTTATCGATATTCTCATGCGGCAGCCCGATTAGTTCGATATAATCGGTCTCGAACATCATTAGGTGATTGATCGAACCAAGCGAATGATACCCTCGTTCGGTCAGGAAGAACCCCAGATCATCGAAATGTCCCTGCGCCTCGTCCATAGCGAACCGAACATTGATGACGGTGTGATCGAGTTCTGCCAATGTTGTCATGGATGGACTTCCCTAATCTAGATCGACAAAAGATTTTAAGCCGACGCGGTCATGACGTCATGCTTATCCAAATAGGTCGCATCTATAGGAAGTTAAATCAAGGCGGCGAAGCGATCTTGATCGCCACCGATCCCGACGGCATTCAATTCCAAAATTCTGGCTGCCGCATCAGTTGCCGGCATCGGGTGGGCGATAAGATATCCCTGGCCGATGCCACAGCCGTTGGCGCGTAGGAACTCCAATTGTTCATAAGTCTCGATCCCTTCGGCGATCGATAGCAAATTCAAATTGTCGGCCAAGGAAATGATTGTCCGTGCGATCGCTGCGCCATAGGAATCCATGGTAATCTCGTTCACAAAGGATCGATCAATTTTCAGGACATCGAGCGGGAAGCGTTTGAGATAAGAGAGTGAGGAGTATCCAGTGCCAAAATCATCAATCGCGATGCCAACGCCGGCACCACTTAGCTCCTGCAAGGCCCGACGGGTGGAATCAGGATCCCGCATCACGCTGCTTTCGGTCAACTCAACTTCTAGATATTCCGGTTTTATATAATGCTTTCTAAGCGAACTTTCGACATGGGCCAAAAGGCCATCGTCGGAAAACTGATGGGCGGATAAATTCACCGCGACACGGAATTCCGGCAAGCCTTGATCAAACCAATCCCGACGCTGACGGCAGGCGGTATCCAAGACCCAATCACCCATCGGTACCATGACGCCCAATTCTTCCGCCAAAGGAACAAAAACGTCCGGCGGTACGCTACCAAAATCTTCATGAGTCCACCGGATCAGCGCTTCAACACCGACAACCTTGTTTTCGAACAAATCAAGTTGCGGTTGGTAGTGGAGCTCAAAATCACCGTTTTCGACAGCGCGACGCAATTCAAAGGACATGCTCAGGCGGCGGATAGTTTCGGAATGTAGATCGGCCTGAAAAAATCGAAAGGCATCGCCGCCTTGTTCTTTTACCTGTTGCATCGCCACATCGGCGCATTTGACCAAATCATCGGCATTATTCGCATCACCAGGGAAAATCGAAATACCAATGCTCGCGGTTAAACTAACCTCTTCACCATCAATATCAGTCGTTGCGGACAGGGCATTGGTAATTTTCTCTGCCACTTTGGTGATGAAATGGGCCTGCGGCAAATTTGGAATGACAGCAATAAATGTGTCGGCGCCTAATCTGGCGACGGTATCGCTATCCCGCAAAGTGTCGCGCAAACGAGCAGCGATCGTCCGTAAAATCCGGTCACCGGCAGCATGCCCAAAAGTGTCGTTAACCATCTTGAAGCGATCGAGATCAATAAACATCACCGCAACTTGGTGGTCATATCGACGCGCCTGACAAATCGCAACTTGCAGCCGGTCATGCAGCAACGCACGGTTCAGCAGGCCAGTTAGGCTATCGTGGCGGTGGGTTTGCAGGCGCGCAAGCGCACATTTAACGGCGATATCAAGACGCTGCTCAATCGCTTCGTCTCGCGAGACGACCTCTTGTACACCCATTTCAATGAGGTCATGAACAAGCTTAGCATCAAAAGATTTGATCACAGCAACGGTTGGGGCGGCAAGGAATAGCCTGAGCAGAGCCGTCAGGGCATCGTCACGCACGCCTTCAATCAAATCGACAACAACCGCATCAACAGCGTCTGTTGTCAATTTTTCGATCCCATTGTCCCAACCTTGGGCCAACGAGACATTATACAAACGCTTCGGTAAAAACGCTTCAATCTCTTCGGTTACCGCACCATCAAGGCCGACAACTAGTAGATTGTATTTCGTCAATCCAACTCACCAAACACTAAAAATCACATCTAAATACAGTTTGCACAGTCATAACCTATCAAATAGTAAGAGATACAAATAACACATATGAATTTGGCTATTCGGCGAACATACTCCATTTAAGCAGGAAATTGGTTACTCTTCCGTTACAAATAGGCAAAAAGACAAATTTTCTTCGCTGTTGACGTTGATTTGTGAAAAAACTGACCAATTCGCAACAGTTGTCTGTTACCTAGCGCACGCAAAATTAGTGATAGAGCTTCCCCACTCGCGCATACATACTTGCCAATTTGAGACACGACATTTAGGTTCCGCGCGCCAGGCGGCCAGAACACCAACACCAATATGGGAGAACGCCATGAAATACGATGCTTGGGGCAATACAATAACAACGAATAGCAACACCGCCGCCAGTCATTACAATAACACAGTAAGTGATTATCTATCGTTTTCTGTCGACACCGGCGATCACCTGAAAGCGGCGCTAAATGCAGATCCTGAGCTAATGTTGGGTCATTATGTGTTCGGCGTCTTTTTCCTTTTATTTGGTGTTCCGGTCCTGGCCTTACGGGCGCAAAAGTCGCTGCAGACAGCCCGCGACATTGCCGATAAACGTGGCGCCAGTGATCGCGAACGAGCGTTACTTGAGGCCCTTGCCGCCTGGTGTCATGGCGACTTGATCGCGGCGCGTGATCGCTACGATGCTATCTTGCGCGATCACCCCTTCGATCCTTTGAGTACGCGTTTGGCGCAGTTTCTTCATTTTTATACCGAAGGCAGCAAAGGAATGCTGGCCTCATCCAACATTGTCATCGCTAAATGGCGACCTGAATTACCCGGTTACGGTTATGTCCTGGGCTTACATGCCTTCAGCCTAGAAGAAGCAGGGGAATATGCGGCGGCGGAAAAGTGCGGCCGGGAGGCTGTGGAGCGTAATAGCGACGATATTTGGGCCACGCATGCGGTCACCCATGTGATGGAAATGCAGGGTCGCACGCAGGACGGCGTCAAATGGGTAATTGGTCTTGAAGATAACTTTCCAAAGGCCAATAATTTTGCCTTTCACCTATGGTGGCACCGGGCTTTGTTCTACCTGGAGCAAGGAAAATATGACGAAGTACTGGTCAAATACGATACCGAGATCCGCGCCGATGAAAGCGACGAATATCTTGACCTGACCAACGCCATCGCGATGTTGTGGCGGCTGCAAGCGCGCGGGGTCGACGTTGGCCAACGCTGGGGTGAACTGGCGGATAAAGCGGAAAGCCATATTGGTGACAACTACATGAGCTTTGCCGACGCCCATTACGTGCTGGCGTTGGCGGCAGATGGTCGCAGCGATGCACTTCAGCGTATGATCGACGCGATGGCAAGCGACGAAATCGGTATCCGCCCGCATCAAATCGAGGTGCATCACGATATCGCTGTCCCGATCGCCAAAGCGGCGCTTGCCGACCAAGTTGGTGACACCGACGTAGCGACGGATTTACTCTATCCGATTAAAGACCAGATTTGGCGATTGGGCGGCAGCCATGCACAGAGGGATCTATTTGCGCAAATGCTAAATCAAGCGGCGGTGAATTCCAGTAAGTCGCACTTGGCCGCTTCTCTACTAACGGCCCGTGCGGAGGAAAAAGCGGCACGGTCAAATCAGCCGGCTTATACTTAGTCAGTCCGTAGCGGCGATTATAGCCAAAAAGAGTTCTGCAAATTTCTTTAGTTTCGCCGCACCGACACCGTGGATTTCAGCAAAACTTTCCATATCATGAGGTCGGCGTTGCGCCATATCTTCAAGCGAGCGATCAGCGAAGATCACATAGGCCGGCACGCCACGTTCCTGTGCGAGTTGGCGGCGTAAATCCTTCAATGCGTCTAACAATCCCTGGTCCCGGCTACTGAGTTCAATATCGGCATCAATTCGCCGGCGTGTTTTCTTCGGCGCTGGTTTCCCAGCAGCTTGTTGATGGAACTGAAAGCCTACTTCCCCGTTCATCAAATTAAGGCCACGTTCCGTTAAGCTAAGGCCTCCATGACCGGCGATGTCCAGCTCAAGAAACCCTGCCGCGGTCATTTGTCGGATCATTGACCGCAGATCGTTTTTTGTCATCCGCGATCCTGTCCCATAGCTCGACAACTGGTCATGGCGGTTGCTGCGCACTTTCTCATTTTTTGCACCGCGTAGGATGTCGATCAGATGGGCGGCGCCAAACCGCTGACCGCTTTGAAAGACCGCTGCGGCAATTTGTTGCGCATCTTCCCGACCATCAATAAGTTCCGGCGGATCGATGCAATTGTCGCAATTTCCGCATGCATCCGCATCTTCACCAAAATATCGCAAGAGTGCCTGCCGCCGGCAAACCGGTGTCTCGCAAATCGCGATTAGGGCATCCAGGCGTTTATGTTCTCGCCGTTTGTGGTCGCCGTCACTATCTTCATTATCGATAAACATCCGTCGCATTCGCAGATCGTCGTAGCCATAAAGCATCTGTGCGATCGCCGGTTTACCGTCCCGCCCGGCGCGACCAATTTCCTGGTAATAGGCTTCAACATTGCCGGGCATATCGGTATGGATTACAAATCGTACGTCTGGTTTGTCGATACCCATCCCAAAAGCAATCGTCGCGACAATCACCACGCCCGCCTCATTCATGAAAGTGCCCTGATTTTGTGCCCGCATGGTTTGATCCAGACCGGCATGATAAGGCAGCGCCTTGACCCCGTTGGCGGCCAAAAATGATGCGGTTTTTTCGGTTTTCGCCCGCGAGAGGCAATAGACGATCCCACTTTCGTCGGGGCGTTTATGCAACAGTCCGAGCAGCTGCGACTTCCAATCTTGTCGAGGCGCCACACCTAAGCGGATATTCGGCCGGTCGAAACCGGAGACGATTATTTTTCCCTGACCGCCAAACAGCTTCGCAGCAATTTCCTGTTGTGTCGTTTGATCCGCTGTGGCCGTCAAAGCGGCGATCGGGACGCCAGGGAAAAGATCTTTTAGATGCGCTAGCGCTTCATATTCCGGGCGGAAAGCAGGACCCCATCGCGAGATGCAATGTGCTTCGTCGATCGCGAGCTGATTGATTTGTAATTTCTGTAAAGCGCTGATCATTCGCTCCGTCATCAATCGTTCCGGCGCCAAATACAGCAATTTCAATTCGCCGGACGTAGCGCTTCGCCAAACAGCAACACTATCGTCACGGGAACGCGAGCTATTGATCGCATCGGCTGGAACACCGGCAAGTTTTAGGGCCGCGACTTGATCTTCCATCAAAGCAATTAACGGCGAGACGACAATCGTCAAACCTTCCCGTTTCAAAGCGGGGATCTGGAAACACATCGACTTGCCGGCGCCGGTCGGCATCACTGCCAGCACATGTTTGCCGTCAAGCAAGCTGGTCACGACTTCTTTTTGGTGGGGACGAAACGACTCATAGCCGAATACGTCTTTAAGAATCTGTTCTGGCATAGGCGAACTATAATATCGCCGTTGGTATAAGCAATGCCCCTTCCGTCGAAATCCGACAAAAGGGGCAATTGTTTTCAATTAGCGCAATTAATGTGGGCGAGCCATATCTGTGGTCTAGGCCGCTTGCTTGGTTCCACCCTTACAGGAATGCGAAACCTGTTCGATATGCCGGTGGTCGGTGCCACAACATCCGCCTAGGATGCTGATTTGCGGATGGCGCCGGCGCAATGCGGCCAATTGCTGGCCAAATTCCACTGGATTGCCTTCGTCCAATTCCTCCGCTTCATCCAATTCAGCGTGACTGAGGCAGGAGGCATTGGCGCGAATACCACGAACCCTTTTTATCCAGGCATCGTCGGTCGCCAAGTTGGTATCGAAATGAGTTGGATGGGCGCAATTGACCATGTAATAAACGGGCCCATTTTCGGTTGCCGCGTCGACCGCTTCAATGGCTTCGCCTAACGGTTGACCGGTCGGCAAATGTCCATCGGTTTCGACAGTGAAAGAGATCACCACTGGCATGCCCACGACTTGTGCCGCCCGTGTTACGCCAATGGCTTCGGGCACGTTTGTCATAGTGAGTGCGGATACCATGTCCGCAGCGCTGTCTTTAAAAGTACCGACTTGGGCGCTGTGATAAGTCTGTGCTTCTTCAACTGACATAATTAGCCCTGGATCATAACCGTCCCCACGCGGGCCGATATTGCCGCTGATGACAATTGGCGTTGCTGGCGTTTCATGAGCCGCCCGCACGTCTTCCAAGTCTGCCACCGCTTGTCGATTGGCTTGTTCAAGTTCTGCCATGGAATAGTTAAGCAATTTGCCCCAATCCGCACTGGCCCGCCATGTGGCACTTTCCAGCACCAGGCCGACGCCATCCGCCTTCGCAATCTCCGCATAATGATCGAAATAACGACGCAAAGCTTGGCGCGCTCCCAGTTTACCAATTAGGTCGAAAGAAGCGAAATGTGGGATATCGATGCCGTCATGGAAAATTAGGGTTGTTTCCAGGCCGCCATCGGTCAGAAAAACATTATTCGACAATTGTGGAAGATTTGTTCTGTATTTGGACATGTTCCCATCCTTATTTATTATTGGTGTTGGCCTTTTTGGCCGGCTTTTTATGCACGCCAAATAGGTGAGGATGGTTAACGTTGAATTCAAGAATTAATGTTGGCTTCAACGAAGAAAATCATATTATTACTAAATTTCAACGGCTTAACATATATAGTGGCTTCGTTTTTGCTATTTGAATGCAAGACGGCTTTCGCAATCACTGGAAGGTAGGTATAAAACCGGCATGACAACGCCAGTCCGAAGACTTGCCGCGATATTGGCGGCTGACGTCGCCGGTTATTCCCGCTTGATGAGCGAGGACGAAGCCGGTGCGCTATCGGCATTGCGGCTGTTGCGAGACCAGTTGTTCGATCCGGTAGTTACCGATCATCGCGGCGACGTTGTCAAGCGAATGGGTGATGGATGGCTGGTCGAATTCGCCAGCGTTGTCGATGCGGTCAATTGCGCCATCAAAATTCAGCAGCAACTGAAAGATCATGAAAGCATCCGCTTACGCATGGGCCTGCATATTGGCGACATAACGCATGAGAATGAAGATATCTTTGGCGACGGGATAAACATCGCCACCCGCTTGCAGGAACTCTGCGATCCGGGCGCAATCGTAATATCAGACGATGTACGGCGCCACGCCAGCAGTAAAGTAACGGCCGAATTCGAAAACACGGGTTCGCGGAAACTGAAAAATATCACCGAACCGGTTTTGACCTATTGTTGGGGCAGCAGCAATGTTGAAGATACCGATTCTAAGACACCGACACTGCCAGATAAACCTTCGATCGCTGTCTTGCCCTTTGACGATATGTCCGAAGACGGCGAACAGGAATATTTCGTCGACGGCATGACCGAAGACATCATCACGCAATTGGCGCGCCTGCGTTGGCTCTTTGTGATCGCCCGCAATTCCACTTTTCATTACAAAGGTACATCGCCGGATGTCCGCAAGGTGGGTCGGGAACTTGGTGTACGATACGTGTTGGAGGGCAGCGTCCGTAAACTTGGCAATCGGTTACGGATCACGGCACAATTGATCGACGCGACTGATGGCAGCCATATCTGGGCCGAACGTTTTGATCGCGAATTGATCGATATCTTCGACCTACAAGACGATATCACGCAGGCGATTGCGGCCAATGTTGACACCGAATTGGGCGGTCAGGAACAAATTATCGCGCGCAAAAAAGACGCATCACAGCTTGATGCCTGGGACTGTTATCAACGTGGTATGTGGCATCTCTACAAGGCCGGCAAAGACAATGTCACTCTGGCGCGGGAATGGTATCTGAATTCGTTGGAACAAGACCCGGAATTTACTCAAGCCCATGGTGCACTTGCTTATCTTTGTTTCTTGGAAGTCGGCATGGGCTACGTGGACGACCCTGCGAAAGCGTTGCAGGACGGCTTCAAATCGGCCCGACAAGCATTGGTGCTGGATGAAAAAGACGCCTTTAACCACATGGTGATGGGCCGACTTCATACCTATATGGGCGACGACGTCCGGGCCACACGTAGCTTAAAGCGTGCCATTGAACTCAATCCCAATTCAGCGCAGGCCTATTACGGTCTAGGTTTTGCCGACTATTGGTTTGGCCGCCAGGAAAGCGGGTTGGAAAACATCGACCGCGCTATCCGATTAAGTCCGCACGATCCATTTCTCTGGTCGTTTCATTTTTTCCGTGCTTCCTGCCTGTTTGCCATACGCCGTCACAAGGAAGCTATCGCGGAATACGAAACCGCGATTGAACTTGGCAAGGGCGAGTTCTGGCCGATTATCGGTCTGGCGTCTCTGTACGGCATCCAAGCCAATATCAAGGAAGCTAAAAAGCACTTAGACTTAGCCGAAGAATTACGCCCCGGCCTGACCTTGGAAGGCGTCGAAGCACTGGTCCGAAATTTGCACGAAACCAACATGCGAAGATTGATCAACGGCCTGCGGCATGCCGGCATGCCGGAGAAATAACCCCTCGATTGTTCTTAGTGCGCCAGCCAGTCGATCGAAAACGCATCGCCTTCGGGACGGATTTTACCGCCATGCGGGGCGGTAAAATGAGCCGGTAGCAGTAGTTCGTTATTCTCCACCGCCGCTTCCAAAATACGCCGGCGCGTCACGGCGGATTGCTGTGCATCGACGCAGGCTGATGACGACCAGTTCGGATAATAAATCTGGATCGGACTATGGATAATGTCGCCCGAAAACACCACCCGATCTGTGGCGCTTTCCAGATGGATAGCGATACTGCCCGGTGTATGTCCCGGCGCCAAATCGACCGTAAAACTGTCATCGATCTGATGGCCGTCATCGACCATCAGCGCCTGTCCGGTTTCGACGACCGGCAGCACACTGTCCTGATAGACGGCCTGCGCAAAGCGGCTTTCGGATCCCGACCAATAGTCATGATCGGCTTTTGAAAAGAGGTATTTTGCATTTGGGAAAGTCGGCACCCAGCGTCCATCGATCAACTGAGTATTCCAGCCGACATGGTCCACATGCAGATGAGTGCACATGACAAAATCGATATCTTCCGGTGCCACGCCATGGCCGGCCAAGTTCTCAAGATAGGGCGTATCAAGGTCGTGCCAGTCAGGCATTGCCGGCGCCCGTTGTTTGTGATTGCCGACGCAGGTATCGATCAGGATGGTGTGATGCTCCGTCCGCACCAGCCAGGAATACACCGACAAAATCAAGCTGCCGGTTATCGGACTGATATGCCCGCTTTCCAGCCAGGACAGGTGGGACGCGAGCGCCGCCGGATCATGGGTTGGCAGAAAACGATCCGGCTTGAAGTTCGCATCGTCAATCAGCTCCGGTACCATATCGACGGTCGTATTCCCGACTTGAATTAATGCCATAGGCTATTCTCCTCACAAAAAAGGGCCGGCACTTAGCCGACCCTTTCCGATCGATTGGTTCGATTTCTTAATACAGGTTCTGCGCCGAAATCATGGCATAGAGCATTGGGATCGATAACATTGTGTTGGTGCGCGAAAATAACATTGCCTTGCGTCCCGCCGCCGGTTTAGCATCCGCATCTGCGTCAACGATACCCAGCGCGATTTTCTGGTTCGGCCAGATAATGAACCAGACGTTGAACCACATAATCGCACCCATCCACATACCAATACCGATGGCGGTATGTTTCGCCACGCCGTCGGTCAGGCCAAGGGCGATGGCATCGACGATATAGCCATTCATCCAAGCCAATAGCAGGCCGGTGACGAGCGTGCCCATGGCGCCCCAACGGAACCAGAACAAAGCCGCCGGTGCGATCACTTTGGAAATCGCCGGCTTTTGATCATCAGGAATATTTCCCATATTTGGAATTTGCACAAAATTGAAATACCACAATAGGCCAATCCACATCACACCGCACAAAACGTGCAGCCAACGCATGAAGAAAGTCCAATACGCCATGTCGAAGGCGGTGCCATCGAGGCCGAACATAATGACAATAAAGACGATCGCGATAACAACACCGGCGATCACGGTATTCTGTAGTGAAGATAAAATTCCTGCCATGAGATAACTCCCATTCCCCAAGTTTCAACGAATCATTCTGCGGCAAATAATACCATAAAACTGCCGATATCAAGGCATTATGTCGCTAATTGATGTTAGTCTAAGGAATTGATAGGAGCGTGTAATGTTCGATTTGTTAATTCGTGGCGATCAAGTGGTAACGCCGCACGGCTTAAATGCCTGCGATATTGCTATCCAGGGTGAGAGCATTGCTGCGGTGACTGCCGGCGCGACTTTCGGCGATGATATGGCCAAGCGGGTGATCGATGCGACCGGCAAGATTATCATCCCTGGCGGCATCGATCCCCATATTCACACCTCCTGGCCGATGCCGAACCCGGACGGCAGTGATGAACCATTGTTTAGCGAGGCGCCGGAAGTCGTTAGTCGGGCGGCGATCCATGGCGGCACCACCACCTTGCTCGACTTCGCGATCTGGAGCCCGGGCGAGACTATCGAACAATCGATCAGCAAGCGCCATCAGGACTGGACCGCCAAAAGTTATGCCGATTATGCCTATCACATCATGCTGCAGGGTGCGGTGCCGCCGACCATCTTAGGGGAGCTTGGCGAGGCCATCGACGACGGCTATCCGAGCGTGAAAATTTTCACTACCGATATCACCCCTAGCCGTAAGGGCCGCAAGATCCTGCATGGCGATATTTGGGAGATATTCAAGGTCACGGCGCGCCATGGCGGCATCGCCGCGATCCATGCCGAAGACGACGAAATCGTCATGCATATGTATGACGTACTGGAACGCGAAGGTCGCATGGGTTTCGAAAACTTGGCCGAAATCCACAATACCATGAGCGAAGATATCTCTTTCCGCCGCATCATCCGGCTGGCCCAGCATGTCGAAGGCACAGCGCTTTATATGATGCATGTCAGTGCGGCCGCCGGGGTTCAGGCGATTGCCGCCGCCCGGGCCAAGGACTTTCCGGTTTATGGCGAGACCTTGCATCAATATCTGATGTTCACTCACGAACATTATAAACGCCCGAACGGTCAGATTTATCACACCTATCCTTCGCTGAAGGAAAGTTCGGATCAAGACGCGCTTTGGGCCGGTCAACTGGCCGGGTCGATCAGCGCCATCGCCACCGACGAAGTCTGCTGCAATCTGTCGACCAAGACCAGCGGGCACCGGGCCGACGATTGTGTCGGCGGCAATTCCGGGGTCGAGCCGCGCCTGGCCGTGATGTTCACCGAGATGGTGGCGAAGCGCGGTTATTCGATCGCCAAATTCGTCGACCTGACCTCCGGCAATGCGGCGAAGGTCATGGGCCTTTACCCGAAAAAAGGTGCTATTGCGGTGGGCAGTGACGCCGATATCACCATCCTTGATCCGGCAGAAAAGCGTCTGGTCACCGCCGCCCGCCTGCACGAAACCGACTATAGCCCCTGGGAGGGTCACGAAGTTACGGTCTGGCCAAGCCTAACCATGTTGCGCGGCAAGGTGATGATGGAAGACGGTGTCTTTTTAGGTGACTTGCGGGACGGCGCCTATCAGAAACGCAAAATTGCCGACAAGATCCGCAGCCGCCCGGCCCTCTAAGGTTGAATTTGCCAAACCCGGGTGGAACAGAGTAAGACCATTGTGATGAGTAGAATGTAATGAGCAGATCGCAAAAACATCGCCGTGGATACCATCATGGCAATCTCAAGGAAGCCTTGATCGCCGCCGCCCTCGATTTGATTGCGCAGAAAGGCCCGACCGGTTTCACCATCGCCGAAGCGGCCCGCGCCGCCGGCGTCTCCTCGGCCGCCCCCTATCGCCATTTCCGCGACCGCGACGCCTTGATGGGCGATATCGCGCGCCAGGGTTTCCAGCGTTTCGAAGCCTTTTTAAGCAATGCCTGGAATGGTGGCCAGCCCGATGCCCGCCTCGCCCTCGACAATGTCGGCAAGGCTTATCTGGCCTTCGCCCGGACCGAGCCGGCCTTTTATTCGGCAATGTTCGAAAGCGGCCTGTCGCCGCACGCGGACGCCGAATTGGCCCGCGCCGGCGATCTGGCTTTTCAGGTTCTGCAAGACGCCGTCGACCTGGTCTGCAACCGTTTCCCCGCCGACAAGCGGCCGCCGGCACGCATGGTGGCGCTGCATATCTGGAGCCTGTCGCACGGCATCGCCGCGCTCTTTGCCAGAGGAGATGCGGCCCGCCGCCCTTTGCCGATGGCGCCCGAAGAGCTGCTCGAAGCCGGTATCCTGGTCTACTTGCAAGGCCTCGGCCTGCCGGATTGAGGGGACCTGCCGGTTGTCCGGTTGGCACACAAAGTGACCAAAATATCGTGCAAGAAGCAGAGCTTCTTTAACTCTTTCTGAAGCGAATGCGCCCAATCTGCTGTTTTGCGGCATTCAGTGGGTCACTGTCCAGAACGCCCCCTTCATCGACACAATAGATGTCAATATAGCTGGAGATTTCATGTTTCACCGCGAGTATTTTTCCGATCGCCGACCAAGAGTTATCCTTCGGGATTGTCCTTCATCCACCAGCTATGCATTGCCATAAACATTTCCTGTAAGTCATGGGCACGTTGGGTTGCTGAATATTCCACGCGGGGCGGCACTTCTGCGTATATCTTCCGAATAACAAGTCCGTCGCGTTCCAGGGCACGCAATTGTTTGGTCAGCATGGTCTGCGTCACACCGTCAATCATCCGGCGCAGTTCATTAAAGCGTTTCATGCCGCGAAAAATAAGAATTTGTAGGATGATCAATTTCCATTTACCGCCAATGAGTTTGGCGATGTCTGGCATTGGACATAAGCCTTCATCGTCAACTGGAAACATTTCGACGTTCGATTTCGCATTCGTTTTCATCGCCATCTCCAACAATTCTACATTAGTATCAAAAGACATACTATAGCAGAAAATACTGCCTACTTGTAGATAGTTACTAATCCCGTATCTTATACATAATAACAATAATTGATGCGAAGGATATCGAATATTATGACTATCACCGTTTACTCCGTTTCGGGAGCGCCCAGGCCTTGGCGTGTCCTTCTTGGTCTCACGTTCAAGAGAATAGAATACGATGTGAATTTGCTCGAAGCTTTAAAAGGAGAGCACAAATCCGCCGATTATTTGAAAATAAATCCTCGCGGTACGGTACCGGCAATAAACGCTGATGGACTTATTCTACGAGACTCCATCGGGATACTGGCATGGCTTGACCGTCAGTATTCGGATCGTCCGCTTTTTGGTGAGACACCAAATGAAGCGGCTCACATTTGGCAAATTGTCCTGGAATCCTGCGACTATCTTCGCGCCGCAACGAACGATGTCCTCTTCTCTTTGATGGTGCAAGGAAAGCCGTTGCCGGAGGCCGGTAGCGAAGAACGGCGCACAATGGAAGCCTCAAGCAAAACGCTACGAGACGAATGTCAGCGTCTTGAAAATCTTCTCGGCAAAAATACGTACCTTGTCGGCGAGACGCCAAGCGCCGCGGAAGCAGTGTGTTTCCCAGAAATTCGCTTAATTGAGCGCGGTGTGGACACAAAATTCGCGGAAATGGAAGCGCTTGGCCTGGCCTCAATCGCCAATGAATTCCCCAAGTTGGAAGCATGGAAATCTCGAATTAGCGAACTGCCGAACGTGGATAGGACAATGCCGCCACACTGGTCCGAAAACGCTTAAGCAAATTTGCAATGAAGTTATTAGATCAAAGGAAACAGACATGAGAACGTCAAACTACAGCCGCACCATAACGGTTAAAAACAATTCCAACGCAGCATACCATGCGTTGACTAAGGGGATTGAAAACTGGTGGACAAAACCGGACGCACCGATTTCAACCTTGGGAGATCAAGCGAAATTTAGCTTTCCCCCTGGAAACGGGTATTGGGTGTTTGAGGCAACCATACTTGAACCAAGTAAGCGGGTTGAGATGCGCTGTGTCGAAGCGTTGCATTTACACGAAGGAATGCCAAAAGAAATTGAACAGGAATGGCTGGGGACCGTCGTCAATTGGGAAATCACACCCAAGGGCGAAGAAACCGATATTCACATTGAGCATATTGGTCTTGTTCCAACGCTCCATTGTTATGGAATCTGCGAAGCCGGTTGGGATATGTTCTTTGTGGACAGCTTGCAGGCGTATCTTGATACGGGTGTAGGTAATCCTCATCGGTCCGTTGAAATGTAGCGAAGCAAATATAGAGCGCCCCAAGGATTTGTCTACTTGCACCTGCCCTGGATAGCTTTGCTATGCGAAAACCGTAGACACGAAGCGGGAATTCGAGCCCGCGCCACCTCTAAGGCAGCAGGAAATGTGTTATCCATCTGAAACTTCTATTTTTCGTATGCGGGCGTAACTAAATGAAAATCGTGACGTGGAATTGTGCCGGGGCGTTTCGGCGGAAGTATGGGACGTTGGCGCATTTCGATGCGGATATTCTGGTAATCCAGGAATGCGAAGATCCGGCTGTTATGAGACCGGGGACGGTTGCGGCGGATTATCGGGATTTCCCCGGCGATAATTATCTCTGGGGCGGCGTATCATATGAGTAGCCAGCCTCCCAGTGCGACCAAAGCAACGCCAACCAACCTGGAAATAGTGTCGCTGTTTGGGACCATTTTTTCGACAAAGACATAAAGTGTGATGGCCAAGATCCAGACGCTATTCATGACGCCAGCGACAAAAAGAAGTCCCATCAGGGCCCAGCAGCAGCCGACACAGAATAGTCCGTGCCGCCAGCCCATTAAATAGGCTCCCCGATGCCCTACCCGCCATTGCGTCATCAGATATCCGATCGGCGTTCGGCACTGACGAAGACAGGACTGTTTCAGACCGGTAAACTGATAAAGCCCTGCGACAATCAAAACCACGCCGGCAACGGGACCGGGAATAATTTTCATCATCATCGGCGACATCAACGCCAGTCCGGTTACGCCCGTCTGCAGCGCTGCCGCGGCGAGGCTGAAGCCGGCCCAGGCGACAACATAGCCGCTTGAAAATATCCCGACAGGAAACCAGCTTACGCCCTGTTGCCGGTCCGACCCTTGCATCCGCGCATATGCTAATATCATCGGCAGGGCAGTCGGTAGCATCATCGCCGACATCATCACGGCCCACATGACGAATAAGCCAAAAAACTGACTCAGATCGGATGCTTGTGGCGTCATCATCGTCACCGACAGGCCTGGAATCGTAGACATGTCGGTGATCATCAGGCCCAGGTAAATCCAGCTGCCGAACGCGATTGCCAGCGGCCCACTCAGCAAAACGGCTAACCGTGGCCATGAATGCTGCGAACCCGGACCAGCGACGAAGGGGGTGGGCATCGCCATCACTGTTCGCTTTGATAGGCAAAGGGTGAGAATATCCCGGATTTTTCCGTCAGCTCCCAAGCCATGTCATGGTCGGCATAACTAAGCCTTGTGGACTTTGCCGCAGTGGCCGGAAAACCTGGCGCAATGCATAACGGATGACCAGTAACGGTAATAGGGCCATCGCCCTGGCCGTTCATCTGTTCAATTTCAACATCCGCAATATTTGGAATTTTCAGTGCGTACTTACCGCCATTGATGGAAAACTCGATGGCGACTGATTTCGCACCAACGATTGCGCCGATATGCGCGGCCAACCGCGCAGGATGCCCACCGTCCTGGCCGCCAAATATTTTCATTAGGCTGCCGTGTTGTTCTTTGCTGGCGCGTTCATCTACATAGACCGCGACATTCCATGGCGTCGTGGCCATGTGCCCCGGCGCGTGCACCGCCAGCGCGACATTTAGTCCTGATAGCTCGACACCCTCGTCATTACCTTTGTCGATATGCCAGCCGACAAGCGCTGTGCAGTCGTCGCCGTTCGGTGGGCTTAAAAAAATACACCGGCAAACAACATCGCAATTACAGCTCTCAAAATAGGTACCGATTAGTGACCAGGCCATGATTTTTCCTTTCGATAATCATCATTGATGTCAAAACCATAGGAAAGCCCTGCCAGCATTGCTTGAAGAAGAGATTGAGATTACATTTAGATATCAATGAATTTTAATCACGATTGGGACCGCCTTTATGATCTACCAATTCGGTGAATATGTTCTTGATACAGCGATCTTCGAATTGCAGCGGGCCGGCGCCCGGGTATCCGTCGAACCACAGGTATTTAGCCTGCTTTTGCATCTTATCGAGAACAGAGACCGGGTGGTTTCAAAGGACGACCTGATCTATGCTGTTTGGGATAACCGCGCCATTTCCGATACTACACTCAGCAGCAGGATATTTGCGATCCGGCGAGCGGTCGGCGATACCGGCCAGGCGCAGGCAGTCATCCAAACGATACCCAGACGTGGCTTCCGGTTTGTCGCCGCGGTAACAATAAATGATGAGGGCCCGACACCGGCATTGCCAACCAGCGACGATGATCTTGAAGCAGTTCCGCCGGCGATCGAAAGGCCTGGCGGCGGTGACGCCGCCGTAAAGTCAAGAGATGCGACAGCTGACAGCGTTCAGCCGACAACCGTGCTGCCAACGATCGCTGTGCTGCCATTCGACAATGCCAGCGCCGGTCTTGACGAGTATTTCTGCGACGGTTTAACTGAAGATATCATTTCCAATCTTACGCATTTCAGCGAAATCCGCGTCATTGCCAGCCGGTCGTCTTTCCAATTCAAAAACCGCGAATTAAACCTGGCGGAAATCGCGAACAGTCTAAACACCAACTTTATCGTCGATGGCAGTGTCCGTCGTGACGGCGACCGGTTGCGCATCGCCGTACAGCTTGTTGAAACTACAACCGAGGTAACATTGTGGGCCGACCGTTATGACCGCCAAATGGCTGATATTTTTGCCGTCCAGGACGCCGTGACCCACATGATCGTCGCCTCGCTTGGCGTCAAAATGCAGGACGCAGCACTCACTCGCTCGTTGCGGAAAAGCCCAGCAGAGCTCAATGCATATGATTATCTGCTGCAGGCGCGTCGGTACACCTCAAGCTTAGACGAGAAAACGCACGCGGAAGCTCGCGACCTGCTGGAAAAGGCGATCACGCTCGATCAGAATTACGCCGAAGCTCATGCATTGCTGGCGAATGTTTATCTTGCCGAGCATCGCTTTGGTGTAAACCCGCGCCCGGACCCGGTCGACCGCGCCTTAAAGATGGCGTTGATCGCCACACGCCTGGACCCGCAAAACGCCTATGCCCACTGCTGGCTGGCGATTGTTCACTTTTTTCGCAAAGACAATGGAAAGTTTGAGGCCGAAGCCAAGCGTGCCCTCGATCTCAATCCGAACGATCCCGAAATCTTGGCCGATATCGGCCACTACTTGGCATTCATGGGGGCGTTCGAACGCGGCATAGAGCTATCAAAACGGGCGCAGCAATTGAACCCGCTGCATCCGGGCTGGTATCATTTTAGCTTCGCGCAATTCCACTATCACAAGCGCATGTATGAAGACACCCTCCTGGATATTCAGCGCATCAGCATGCCGAATTTTTACTGGACCTATTTGTTGGGTGCGGCTGCATTGGGACAATTGGGACGTCCAGAGGCCAATGCATCGCTGCGCCAGTTGGAAAAGCTGAAACCTGGTATTTCCGTTGTTGCCGAGATGCATAAATGGAACCTTGCCGCCGACGATTTCGATCACATCCTGGCCGGCTTGCGGAAAGCCGGTCTACCTGCTGAATGAGGCCATTTCAAACTGGGCTCAATAGAATGAAAATAGTCACCTGGAACTGTGCCGGGGCGTTTCGGCGGAAGTTTGCGGCGTTGGCGCATTTCGATGCGGATATTCTGGTGATCCAGGAATGCGAGGACCCGGCGATTATGAGACGAGGCGCGATCGCAGCGGATTATCGGGATTTCGCCGGTGATAGTTATCTTTGGGTCGGCGAAAATAAAAACAAAGGCCTGGGTATCTTCGCGAATAATGGCCATGTCTTGCGCAAGCTACGTTGGCGCGACCGCGGCCTGGAACTGTTTTTACCTTGCCAAATCCAGGGCCAAATTGAGGGCCCAAATGAACGGCGGCTCAATCTGCTGGCGGTCTGGACCAAAGATGCGGCGAAGCCAGCCGAGCGTTATATCGGTCAGCTCTGGCAATACCTGCAGCACCACAAACGGAAATTATCAAAAACCGAGACAGTGATCTGCGGCGATTTCAACAGCCATGTGCAATGGGATCATCTGCACAACCACGCCAATCATAGCGACGTGGTGCGGCAGCTCGAAAGGATCGGTTTACATAGCCTCTACCATGCCGCGATGGGGGAGCCGCAGGGCGGTGAAAGCCGGCCGACTTTCTATTTAACCAAAAACCAGCGGAAGCCCTATCACATCGACTACGCCTTTGCGCCAAGCGATGCCATTGGCGCCGCGCGCGTGAGCGTCGGCCAGCCGGCGGATTGGTTACCCCTCAGCGACCACATGCCGATCGCATTCACGGTTTGAAATTCGCCGCACCAAAATTCGCGGCATTGATTTATTCAGCCATTGGGTTCGACGTCGTCGCAAGGGTTTGAAACACTGATGTCGATTTCATCGAGAGGAATACACCAGAATCCGTTCGCTGGATTGCTCTCAACTTCGCCCTCCGTTACCCGGCCGGACCCACTTATCCGGTAGGTCTTCTTACCGTCCGTAATGAGCTTTATGTCGCCAATAACCGTGCCGCTGAAACTCGTTGCGCCAGTTGAAGAGCTACCGGCTACACCCTCTTCTGTTTGGAATAGTTCCTGCAGCTCGGCTTCATTGACGCAGTTCGCTCTGTCATCACCGACCAGGACCTTGTCGACAACGTCCTCGCGGGGATGGCGAAAATTGCTTTGGTTTTTGCCGACGCTGATGAGGCCGACTTCGGGTTTGACGAGATTAAAATATTTGGCCGAAGTACTGCTTTCACTGCCATGATGGGCGATATGGAGGACATCGACGCCATTTGCCTGGCTCATCCATCCCAGCTTGAGCAAAGCTTCAGCCACCGGTTTTTGAATATCTTTCTGGCTGGTATCATGATCGGTGCAGGTTTCCTTCCCAGCGCCCAAATCTCCGTCGAGGATGAAATCAAAGTTGCGATACTTGATATAGAGGGATATCGAGCGGTCATTTTCGTTGCGGGCAAACGGCAGGGTATCCTTATCGACGGAAAAAACCTTGCCATTGGCGGCGATCACCCGCGCTTCGGCACCATCACCCAAAGGGATCTTCAGGCCAACGGGAAGCTGGACAATATCTCCAGCCGAGGTTTTCTCGCGGGCCGGTTTCAGCCAGACTTTGTCCATATTATTGGTGACGTGCTTGTCGCTGCCGGAATAAAAATTCGCCACCCGCACATTATACCCAGCCTTGATGACATCGACATAGCCGCCATAATGATCTTTGTCCATATGGCTAACAATGGTGAAATCAAGGCCATCCGATGGTGTGATCTGAACGCTATCCTTGAGATAGTCCACGATCGCGCCACCGCGACCGACATTACCAAAATCATACAAAATTGTCGTGCCGTCCGGCCCAATGATCAAAGTGGAACCGCCCTGGCCTATATTGATGTAATGAATTTCGAGGTCGCCGATAGGTTCGTCGCTCAAAGCTGTACTTGAAAATGCGAACGGCATTATGGCCAGCATCATCGTGCAGAAATAAGGCCGTGAGCGCGCCGCCACCCGATGTCCGAAACCAGCCATGTTAGGTGCGAGCTTTCAGCAGATCGACCAAAGCCTCGTATTTATCCGCCTCGGCTTTTGGATCCGTGGCCGCGATCTCTTTGGCGAGAAATTCGGCAACCGCGTCGGCGGCCTTGTTCTGTTGTTTCAATGATTTCAAGTTCATTTTTTCGACGAGCAATTGAATTATCTTTTCCAGGCCGCCATAGACCGCTTTGGTGCCGAGGCCAGCCAGAAAGGCGAGCGCCGTGGTGCTGACTTTTACAGCTTCCGTTACCTCGGGATCGATGACGTAGGTTATGCTGCCCCCTAAAATCGCCCCGAGCAACACTCTTGTAATCCAGCCCTTGAACATGACGGGATCAAAAGCGAGCGCTGCCGCTTCGTCATTAATTCTCTTTAAGATGTACACACAGGAACCGAGCGCACCCCAAAAGAATGGCGTCGCAAACGGCAGACAGTGTTGAATAACGTCAATGGGAACACCTAGATATCCATCATCTGCCGGGGTTTCATCGATAACCCAAAGACCGGTCGCCAGCAACGAAATGCTGATCAAGAATATGGCCAAAGAGCTAATGTTAAATTTCCTCGTTTCTTGGGATAAATTTTTGACGCCAATGATGTTTCGACCACTCACCGGCTCCGTCAACCGACAAAGTTTGGCGTAATTTTCAAGTAGAGATTGGGCGTCTTGAAGTTTACTGTTTTCCCTGAATTTGGTTACGTCTTCAAGCAAATTTGCGAGGAGCCTGTCATCTGCAGCTATTCCTTTTTCAGAGGCATATTGTATGAGCGCTTCAACTTCCGGAATATTGATTATCTGACCTGCGTGCTCGCCAATGCCAAGCTCTGAAACTGTTGTGGTTGCAGGGATGGTATCTTGTTCACCACCTTCCCCCGGAATGCTGTCTGGTTTATCTGTCGTCGTCATTATCCTATCCCCTCAACACGGCGCCAGTCTTATAAGTGGATATACTTTCTTCTACGTGAAAATACGGGCCACGGCTTTTTGCAACCACGGGTATGACAAATTCGCGATGCCATTCTGACGCTAGTTTCACTTTGTATTTTCAATTCTTAATTTATTAATATTATAACAAATTCTACAAAAATGCAATACATATGTGTATATCCACTGGGATCGACAATCGTAGATTTATTTCGACTTCTTTTCCAACTCCGCCTTTGTCGCGTCTTTGTTTACGGAGCGGAATTTCACCACTCGGATCGTGGCTCGCAATATCGGCCTCATGACTACCGTACCATCCTTGAAGACCGCGGCTTTCTTGCTTCCATGTCCGGCAAAACAGTTGTTTTGATAACGCAGTTGTCGAAACAATTGACTTTGCCGGACAAACAAGCCGCACAATAAAGATGAAAAAATATTGGAAATTATGTGCATGTGCACCTATATGAGAAATTAATCACAAACAGGACCTTAGTATGACTCGGAAAACAGAAAAATATCACCAACTTGCCGATTGTTCCTGCAACATGATCAGGCGGTCGGCGCGAAAGATCACGCAAATTTATGAGCGCAATTTGCGCCAGGCCGGCATCAAGCCGACGCAGTTTACGATCCTGGCGGCGTTGGCGAATTCCGGTCCAGTACAGCTGACGCAATTGGCCGAACAGCTGGTGCTGGAACGCACGGGCCTGACGCGAAACCTGAATGTGTTGGAACGCAACGGCTGGGTTCAGATCGATACCGGGATGAATGATTCAAGACAGCGTATGGTATCGCTGTCGAAAATGGGCTATGCGCAACTTGACCAGGCGATCCCCTATTGGCAGCAGGCCCAAGCCACCATTGCTGACCTGTTGGGTCGGGGTCAGATGATCGACCTGCGTGCGACCCTCGATCAAATTACCGAAGGTGCTACCGAGTGACGTTTTTTTACTTGTAAATGTGTATATACACCTAATTAATCCGCTCTTTAACCTGAAAGGAACAAGACAATGAAACCGACTATTTTTGTGACCGGAGCGACCGGTAAAAGCGGCTATTTTGCAGCTAAAACCCTGTTGGAAAAAGGCTATCCGGTCAGAGCGATGACACGGAAAACGTCTGAAACCACCGAACAGCTGAAGGCGTTGGGCGCGGAAATCGTCATCGCCAACTTCAATGACCTGGCGTCGCTGGAGAAAGGCCTGGAAGGTGTTGAACGTGCTTATTTTGTTTATCCACCGGAAGACGGATTGTTGGAGGCGACGGCCAATTTCATCGTCGCTGCGCGGGCGCACGGGGTCAAGTCTGTGGTCAACATGTCGCAACTGCCGGTCCACAAATATCATGACAGCCGCTTGTCGAAACAACATTGGCTAGCGGAACAAATGCTCAACCTGACGGATATGATGGTAACCCACGTGTTGCCGGGATTTTTTGCCGAAATGCTCTACCTCTTGAATGGCGCAAACATTCTGCAAAAAGGGATAATTTATCTGCCCCATGGTGACGCTTACCACGCCCCCATCGCCGGCGAGGACATTGGGCGCAGCGTCGCTGCGATTTTGCAAGAACCGGAAAAACATGATCGCAAACGCCATGTTCTAACCGGTCCTGAGCGGCTGTCGCAAAGCGACATCGCCGCAATTACGTCAGAGGCCCTGGGCATACCGATCGAGTATATCTCCCTGCCGGAAGAGCATTGGGCGGCGGCCGTGGCGCAGACTGGCATGATGAGCGAATTTTTGGTCAAGCATTTAGTCGCCGTCGGACAAGACTATCGCGACGACGTCTTCGATGTTGTGACATCGACGGTGGAAGAGCTGACCGGCCAAAAACCAATCGACATGAAGACCTTCATTGAGCGCAACAAGGCAGCTTTCACGCCCGAATATTTGCACACCTACGCGGAAAAAATAACGGCTGAAAAACAAGCGGCCTAACCGCAAATCCCCCGGCGTTTCGTTCCCTCTTGATCGAAGCGCCGGGGTTATTTTTATTCTATTGCATTGCATCAGCTATTTGACCCGGATGGCGTCCCCACCTAGGCCAGACGGTTGGACGAACAAGACAGAATGCAACATTTGATGTCTAAGCGTAAAGTTGAGTATCCTGTCGTAATAACCAAATAGAGACCATTCTTGGGTAATAGTCATTTTGAAATGTTAGCGAACTTGAGAAATATCTAACCGAACATGCTAAACATCCAGACTATTCGCGAAAGATATCTCAATCGCCGCATCGTATTAGAGCTTCTGTCGGCTGTCGTTTTCTTTGTAGTAAATTACGGTTGGGGATTGATGGCAGCGACCGTTGCAGTGATTGTGACAGCTTTGACGACGACTATTTTGAGCCTTTATTGGTTCAAAAAGGTGCCGGTGCTGGCTCTCGTGACATTGATATTAGTTTTGGCGTTAGGTGGCGCTGGCATAATTTTTGATGACGAAATCTTCATCAAAATCAAGCCAACTATTGGCAAGTGTTTATTCGCTGCTACTTTGGTGGTTGGCCTAAGGTTTCAACCGAATTTTCTAGCTCGCGCGCTGTCAAGCCATCTCAGTCTAAGTAAACGCGGATGGATGGTATTGACATGGAATTGGGTTGCATTCGCGTTATTTCTTGCGGTTATCAACGAAGTGGCCAGGCGGATTTTCGACACGGATGCTTGGGTTGCCGTCAACACAGCCTTAGCCCCGATCTCGATACTTGGATATATCCTAATAACCCGGATACTAGCACCGCGTTATTGGCACGACTGATACTGCATGAAAGGTCATTCGGGCGCCGGAAAGACGTCGCATTCTCATTTCGAAGGCGAGGTTCACGCCTGACCGTGGGGAGAAATAGTTACTGATGTAACGCGACGTTTGATAACATTAACTGCAGTCAATCGAGAGATCGACCCCTTGGTCCAACGAGTATGTGAAATGCATCGTTACAGGTTCAGTTATTTCTTTGTTTTGTGTCTGACATTGATCTGTGCGCAGCCTACCTATGCCCAAATGCTGGAAACACAGAAATGGGATAAATGGAACGCCCTTTCCACGCCGGTTTTTCCAGCGGCTCACTGGCAGCAATATGAAACTGCCGAAGAAGCTGGATGGTCCTCTGCAAAACTCGCCGAGGTACAGAAGTTATTATATGTGGCAGGGTCGGCAGCGGTAATGGTAATCTATGATGGGGCGGTATTGGCGCAATGGGGACAAACTGAACGCCGCTACAAATGTCATTCTATGCGCAAGAGTATATTGAGCGCACTTTATGGGATCGCTGTTGCAGATGGAAATATCGAGTTAGAAGAAACTATTGGATCCATTGGCATCGACGATGACTTAGGACTTACGGCGTTAGAAAAGACCGCAAAAATTTCCGACCTCATAAAAGCCCGCTCCGGTGTTTACCATCCGGCTGCATATGAATCCGCCCGGATGAAGAAATCCCGACCCACACGGGGCAGTCACGAACCCGGAACGCACTGGTATTACAACAACTGGGATTTCAATGCCCTTGCAACCATCTATAACAAAAAGACCCAGGGCGACCTGTTTGAATCATTTCTAAATAAGATTGCTGTTCCTCTGCAAATGCAGGACTTTGAACTTCGTCACACATATTATCATTTAGAACCAGAAAACTCCCGCCATGCCGCCTATCCTTTTCGCATGTCGGCCAGGGACCTTGCGCGTTTTGGACTGCTGTTCTTGGCTGAGGGGCGATGGCGCAACAAAACGATTATTCCTGCCGACTGGGTGCGCGAGAGCACTAAGGCTCAATCGACTTACTCAGGTGGCGGATACGGCTATATGTGGTGGACAGCTGCCGGCCTGCTGGGAGATCTCGGGGCTTATGCGGCATTCGGCTATGGCGGGCATTCGATTTACGTCGTGCCAAAGGCGAAATTGGTTTTTGTCCATCGGGCCGACACCTATGGGATAAAACATGTCAGCAATAGCTGGGTCCGATATATCTTGATCCAGGTGCTTAGAGCCAGATCGGGTCCGCCTCACCCCGATCCAAAGCTTGCTACCCTGGACGGTTCGATGCCCGTCACTCCCGGTCCAAGGTTATCCAAAGAGCAGATGTCGCCATACATTGGTGACTATCGAACAGGCAGGTTTGCCGTCACAGTGCGTGAAAATGACGGTCGCCTGGAAATCAGCAGTCCTCGATGGGGCGATTTTTTTCTGATCCAAAAATCTTCCACCGAATATTTGGTGGAAGATGCACACAAACGTGTTGAATTTGAACTTGATCCTAGCGGACGGGCAAGCGCGATGCGGATTTGGTTCTCAGCTGACAAACCCAAGAATATGCGGCGGGTGCAGTGACCCCAACTGCGTTATTCGCAATCCATTTGTCAGTTTCGATAGCAGGTTCATTTGCGAGTGCGCCATTGATTTCCATAATTCGTTCTAGCTCTATTTCACCGTCATCGCTTGCGCGGTTTGATGGGCGGCGTGGCGGACTTCTTCGGCCAGGGCGGAATCTGGCAGCGTCCGTGCCAGGACCATGCCACCAACGCAGAGGGCGGCAAGGGCCAAGGCTTGTTGCCGTGATTGTTTGTTCTGCTGTTCCAGGCCGCGTTCAAATAGCCCGACCATGGCTTCCAGCAGTTCCTGATAAGAAGCCTGCACTTCAGGATTGGATCGGGCGACATCCGAGGGCAAGGCGATCATCGGGCATTGCCCCTCCAGATCGCCAAGATGTTCTGGCGAAAGATAGCCCTCGATCATCTGGCGGGCCATATCCGGGCTCGGTTTGCTTGGATCAACCCCAGCATCGGCCCGCCAAGTGGCGCCACGGCCCATTAGAAAACTGGCAACAGCGGCGCTATAAAGCGCTTCTTTGCTTTTGAAGTGATTGTAATAGCCGCCCCGCGTCAGGCCGGCATTTTCCATCACCATATCGATGGTGACATCTTGAAAGCCATAACGGTTGAACAGAATACGCGCGGCCTCGACAATCTTCGCCCGCGTCTTTTGTTTGTGTTCCCGGCTGTAGGGCAAGTCTTTCTCCTGATTTCCAAATTATAGTCAGAATTTTAAAAATGTTCTTTAACATATTTAACAGCATGCAATAAATAGCGAACATCGAATTTGAACAAAGGAATAGCCATGGCAACCTACATAATTCTGTATCTAGGCGGTGCGTCACCCAGAACGAAAGAAGAAGGCGCAGCCGGTCAGGCGAAATGGCACGCCTGGACCCAAGCTCTTGGCGATGCCGTTGTCAATGCCGGCACCCCGATGATGAACACGAAGATTGTAAGTGCCGAAGGCGTCTCGGACGCCACTGGTATAAGCGCTATGACGGGATATACCACTGTGCAGGCCGACAGCCTGGAAGCGGCTTTGGAGATGGCAAAAAAATGCCCGTATCTTGAAATGGACGGCGGCACACTCGCCGTCGCGGAATTGATGAAAATGTAGCAGCGTATCCGGTATTTTCTCGGGAAGAGATTTCATGTCGCATTGGCTAATACCTGCAAACACAAAGTTTTACGACGTGTTCTCTGCGCTGGCGTTGCGGCAGACCTATTGGCCCATGAATGCAAAAATCTCCGCCGGGGATATTGTCTATATTTACTTGGCCGCACCGTACAAACAATTGGCATTTGTCTGCGACGTTGTGGCGACGGATTATCCGATGGATCAGATCATCGATCAGGTTCGCCCCTTCATCAAGGGCAATCCGGACAATGGGAAAAAAGCCAAACCTTTTATGAAACTCAAAACCGTTCAAACCCTTGATATTGCTGAGGATAGTGCGCTGTCTCTCGCAAGGCTGAAACAAAACGGTTTGGGAGGCATGTTATTGGGGGCGCGAAAAATGGAAAATAACCCTGAACTTTTTAACTATATCCGAAAGCAATTATCATGAGTTACGAACGCGCTGTCGGCGCTATGTTACGCCGCGACGGAGTTGAAGAATCAACTATGATGAAAACCCCTTGTTTACGCTACAAAGGCAGTTTTATCGCCATGATGTTCGACAAAGAAGACGCGCTTATTATCAAAGTCTCCCCCGATAGAGTGAACGAGCTTATTTCTTCGGGCAAAGGGCAGGCGTTCAATTTCACGAAAAAGCGTTTTAAGGAATGGGTTCTCATTCCCCTGGAATTTCAAAATGAATATGAGGCTTATATGAATGAGGCCCTAGATTACGCCAAAGGCAGAGATAAATCGGCCAAATAAATGTTCGCCGACTGTTGAGGAACAAAATCATGAGAAAACTCGCGATCTTAACTTTTCAAACCCTTGATGGCGTCATGCAGGCGCCGAAGATGCCCGAAGAAGATTTGTCAGGTGACTTTACGCAAGGTGGCTGGGCCAACGCCTGCTGGGACGAGGTGATGGCGCAAGTTGGACGTACCGCCATGGCAGAACCCTATGATCTACTGCTCGGACGAACAACCTATGACAGCTTTGCGTCTTTCCATGGTAGCGCGGCCGATGACAATCCAACCGGTGACAAACTCAGGCAGGCGAAAAAGTATGTCGTAACCTCCGGCGTGGAGCCGCTCAATTGGCACAATTTAGAGAAAATCACCGGCGACATCGGCACGGAAATATCCAAGCTTAAAGCACAAGACGGCCCCCTGTTGCAGGTTCATGGCAGTTGGCAGCTTATCCAAGCCCTGCTTAAGCACCAGCTGATTGATGAATTTAGGCTCTGGACATTTCCGGTTATTGTCGGCGCCGGCAAACGTCTGTTCGCTGATGGTACAGTGCCAACCAACCTCAAACTCACGAAGTTTGAAACCTGTCCGTCCGGCGCGTTTTTGAATTTTTATCAGCACGATAAAAGCGCCGTCGCCTAACGAAGCGATTTAAGTCCACGCAAATGATGGCGGCGGCTCTATTCCCTACGTTAACACAAAACCGCGATAACCCTCCACCGCGACCTCAGCGCAGGTGGCGCGGTATTTGGGAGCACCGCCGGCATAAGCCATGAAATTGCGTTTTTGGCGGCCGGGGACGTTTTTGTTGATGCCGGTCATCCAGCTGTCGACCTTCATCAACAACAGATGCTGGGCACTGTCATAGACATGATCGGTCCAGGCGTCTTCAGCTACGACGTCGGGTTCGATGCGGGTCAGGCCGTTCGTCTGCATATGCTGCATCAGGTCGCTGACCCACTCTACATTTTGTTCGATGCAGCGGGGGATATTACAAAAAGTGGCGGCATTGTGGGGGCCGACCAGGGTCAGCATATTGGGAAAACCGGCAGATTGTAGCCCCAAATAGGTGCGCGGGCCATCGGCCCATTTATCCTTCAGACGTTGGCCGTCACGGCCTTGGATATCGATGCGATCGAAAGCACCGATGATGGCATCAAAGCCGGTCGCATAGATTATCATATCGAAATCGTAGTTTTGCGCGCTGGTTTCGATGCCATTGGCAGTAATCCGCGCAATTGGTGTCTCATTGACATCGACCAGGTCGACATTGTCCTGGTTGTAAACTTCGTAATATCCACTTTCCAGCGGCACTCGGCGGGTTCCAAAACCATGATTGTCGGGAATCAATTTTTCCGCCAATGCCGGATCATTGACCCGGCCACGAATCTTGCGGGTGACAAAGTCCGTCAACGTATCGTTGGCCGCCTTGTCGATCATGACATCACGGAAATTGCCCATCCAGATGCCAAAACCGGGTCCGGCATAAAGCTCCTCATAAAAGGCTTCGCGTTCCGCCGCTGTCACTTCCATGGCATGGCGCGGATCGGCGGCGTGGATGAAACAACCGAAACTTTCCCAGCAACGCGCGAAAATATCGTCGTAATTGGCCTTTATCTCGGCCTGTGTTGCAGCGTCGATGGGACTATTGTGTAACGGCGCGCACCAGTTCGGGGTGCGTTGAAACACGGTCAGATGACCAACAGTTTTGGCAATTTCGGTAATGGTCTGTACACCAGTGGCACCGGTGCCGATCACCGCCACGCGCTTTCCGTCAAAGCTGACGGGATCATGCGGCCAGGTGCCGGTATGATAGGCTTCGCCCTGGTAATCTTCGATACCTGGAATGATCGGCATGGTCGGCGCGGAGAGTGGCCCGATGGCAGTGATCAGAAATCGGCTGCAGATTTCGCTTCCGTCTTCAAATCGACTGCTCCAGGTATTTTGCACCTGGTCATAAACTGCCTGCTTGACCCGGGCATCAAAAGTTATGTCCGGGCGCAGGTCGAACTTGTCGGCGATATGGTTGCAATAGCGCAAAGTTTCAGGCTGGGCCGAAAAATGCTCGCTCCAGTCCCACTCCGCCAATAATTCTTCCGAGAAGGAGAGGCCATAGGTCCAGCTTTCGCTGTCGAAGCGGGCGCCTGGATAGCGGTTCCAATACCAGGTGCCGCCGACCCCGTCGCCGGCTTCAAATACGCGCACCGAAAGGCCGAGCTGACGCAACCGGTAAAGTTGATACATTCCCGACAGGCCGGCTCCGATGATGACCACGTCATAATCCAGTGCCGAGGCTGATTTTGCAGTCGGCCTAGGTGCTACTTCAGTCGACGTCATTCAATAGGTTCCTCTCGCGTATCTACGAATAAATTTCTCTCCGGCCGCAGGGTAACTGCCCATACCTTCTCGTTCAAGATCGGATCTTTTCCCCTACTTACTCCGACCCGATATTCCTAATTATTGATATTTTTGAGAATATCGGGTCGGAGTAAGTAGGTCGGTTCGTAAACTGACCGTAACACGCCCTAATCATGGCGGTAAAAATCCCGCGCTTTGCGCAGCTTCGCCGGCGACGCGGCGGTAATTGTCGAGATCTTGGTCATTGCGCCAGACCGGTTTACGACTACTGATCTGACCCGTGGTCCGCGCCGGCGGTTGCCGTACGATCAAGTTCATCGTTACTGACCAGTCAAAATATCCGAGGACCGAGACCGGCCGCGGGTTCAGACAGACAACCCAAGTGCGAAAAGTCCAGATCACTTCCATCTCGGTCCCGTCAGGCAAACCGCCGCTGGCCTGGCCATCGACCGTGACTTGGCCCCAAGGATTTTTAACAGTGGGATAATCGCGCATTTCCTTGCCGCCGCCCGGCAGTTCACTGACATGGGGGTAACAAGGTATTCGGGCGCCGCGCTCAACATCAAGTTCATAGGCATCCCCGGTGCTGAGCATATTGGCTTCACGGAAATCGGTGGCGCCAGGAAATTTGAGGCGGGTTTTTCGAATTTTGCCTTGAACAAAACAGAACTCCCGACAGCCGTTTTCTGTGGGCGTGAAACGGATACGCGCATGGGCACCAAAAACATAGTCCCGCCGATCGACTTGCGTGCCCGGAAGGTTTCGGATTTCACTATCCGGCGTTCCGGATGTGCTACTGCCGGCAGAGCCGGTTTCGCCGCTTGGGCAGGGATCTGCGATGACAACGGATTTTATTTCAAGGGCTGTCAACCGCGGTGGCAGCACTGTTGCACCAGCCTCGCCGGCGGGCGCCGGCCCACTCACGGTAAGGCGTTGACCGCGCCGAGGCGTGACGTCACCATCGTCACCATGTTCGCAACAAAGCCGCAGGCTCAGAACCGGGCCCCATCCGCCACCTTGTTTTTCCTGCACTTCCAGGGTCACGCAATGGCCCAGGGCGCCAGGGATCGGTTGCCGATCATCATCGGTCCAGGATAGCGCCTTGGTTTTATTTTTTTTGATTTCGGCACTGACCAGCGCCCCAGATTCGTGGCGGGCGCCAACTTTGATCGTGGCATCGTGAATATTCTTGAAACTAATTTTGGTGAAACAGCAAGGCGGCGGCTCACCGCCGACAACGGCGCCATCCTCCGGTACTTCCTGGCGAAAAATCTCACCCTCGCGGTCAACCAGAATATCCTGCTTGCGCAGCAACAGCGGCGCCTTATTTTGTAAGTCGAGCAAATCCCCAAGCAGGTGGCGCGCCAAATTTTGCGCTTCGCGAATAGCGGCGACCTGACCATCGTTCCAGTCCTGGATTTCCACCGAAATGAATTTTGACATTGCGATTCCATAGGCCGATAACGCCTCTTCCAAGCACGGTATATAGACGAAAGGATCGTCGATCGCCTTTTTGACCGCGGGTCGCTCGGCCAGGCCTTTGTCGACCGCATTTTCGAACGCTTCGATTAGACTATCAAATTCAGATTGCTTTGCCGACATGGTTCCCCCCTATATCGGACGTGCATCGATAAAGCATCAAAGTAGCAGAATAATTTGCTTCAGAGAAATTTGTCGCGAGGTATCTGAGATATCAATTTGGATATTGCACCAAGCAAGCAATAAGTCCTAGATGATGGATAACTGAGGTATTTGGGGAAGTTCGGTCATGCATATTGGTCTTATCGGCGGTATCGGCCCGGCAGCAACGGACCATTATTATCGTGGCCTCATCCAGGCATCGACGGAACGAGGTCAGGATTTGGACTTGACAATTGCTCATGCTGATGCCGCAACCCTATTGAAAAATCTGGCTGCCAATGATCAAGCAGCGCAAGTCGAAATTTTTTCCGAGCTGAGCGGCCGACTAAAGCGTGCTGGCGCCAAAGCTTTGGCTGTTACCTCCATCGCCGGTCACTTCTGCATCCGGGAACTGAAACAACAATCTGCTTTGCCGGTGATCGATCTAATCGAAGAAGTCGCGCAGGCCCTAACAAACGGCGATATCGAAAAAGTCGGCTTGATCGGCACCCGGACGGTCATGGAAACATATTTCTACCGTGGTCTCGGCACCACCGAGATTGTATTGCCGAGCGCAGACGAAAGGGACCGGGTGCACCAAAGTTATGTTGATATGGCAGTTTCATGTGAAGTCAACGAGGCACAGCGGGAGGTCTTCTTTTCCGCCGGCCGACGCTTGTGCGATGAACAAGGGGCGCAAGCCGTGATGCTTGGTGGTACTGACCTGTTTCTGGCTTTTGACGGCATAGATTGCGGTTTCGACCTTATCGACTGCGCCCGTATTCATGTCGCTGCGATCGCCCGTGACGCTGCCGGAGAGCAATAATCCTTTATTTAGGGCCTTCATCAACATAATACTCGTATCTTGCGGACGCGATCCGTAATGCCCTGGATGCTTAGCGGTATAAATTGGCCCGTGTTTTCCGGAGTTTAATACTTACAGGTTTTGGACTTCTCTTGTCAGCGCTCGGCAAATCGTCATAGTCTTTTGCGAAGTTCCTGAAAAACTCTCGACCTGGAAAATCCAAGGAGATTGACGTGCGCGTCATCATTATCGGCTGTGGCATCGGCGGTGCCGCTTTATCCTTGACCTTGCAACAAGGCGGGATAGAGCATGTTGTTCTGGAACAAGCGTCAAAACTAGCGGAAGTCGGCGCCGGGCTGCAGCAAAGTCCCAACAGTATCCGAATTCTGAGATCGCTTGGTCTGATGGACGAACTAAAGCGAATTGGCGTCGCACCTGAAGCACATATTTTCAAAGACTATAAATCCGGTGACGTATTGTTGCAGACGCCGTTGATGCCGAAGGTAGAAGAGTTTTTCGGCGCCCCATATCTTCATGTTCATCGCGCCGATTTGCTGAATGTCATAGTAGGTGCGATGGAAACCGACAATATACGACTTGATGCGAAAGTCCGCACCGTGCGGCAGGCCGGCACCAAGGTCGAAGTCACGTTGGCTGATGATAGCATCGAAAATGGCGATGTCCTGGTTGGTGCCGACGGCCTGCATTCTATCGTACGCGAACAGGTATTTGGCAAAGATCCGGTAAACAATACCGGCTGTATCGCTTGGCGTGGTTTGGTGCCTGTTGAATTTGCGAAGAAAGTAGGGTTCGAAAGAAACTCCTATGTCTGGATGGGCCCGCACCGAAGCGCCGTGCTGTATTATGTCCGCGGCGGCGATCTATTCAACTGGGTGGGCATCGGCCCCTTGAGCGCCCAGGCGAGGGAGAGTTGGTCGCAAACCGGCAGTCGCGATGCCGCCTTGGCCGAATATGCCGGCTGGAACAGCCAGGTGCTTGAGCTGATCGCCGGTACCGACAGTTTGTTCATGACCGCGCTGATCGATCGCAATCCGTTGGACCGCTGGGTCGATGGTCATATCGCTTTGATGGGTGACGCCGCCCACGCCATGGTGCCCTATCATGCCCAAGGGGCGGCGCAAAGTATCGAAGACGCCTGGGTCCTAGGACGTTGCCTAGCGGATCGAACTAGCGACATCCCAGCCGCGCTTGAGAAATATCAGGACCTGCGCTTGCGCCGGGCCAATCGGGTGCAAGCACAATCCCGCGCCGCCGAGCACATGTTTCATATGCACGAGCCCGAAGAGATCGCCCAACGCAACGCCCGCTTCGCCAAAACCCAAGCCAGCGCCCAAGACGGCTTCCCGACTGGACAACGCTGGCTCTTCAGCTATGACGCGGAAAAAGCCGTGCAGGGTACCGACGACGATTGGCGCGCCCTGAATTGGTGAGAATCAAGATCCTCGCTGGCATCGGTCGATATACCTCTAGTCCCCGCCACCGCAACTGATTTCTTGGGTGACCGCAGTACGCCTAGCACCAAACAAGATATTTGAAAGTCCGAATTGTCGGCAAATAGCGACAAGCGAAAACTGTTTCAAATCGGTAGACGATTTTTCGCAATCCGAAATGCGAAGTTCGCGATAGCCGTAAAAAGAAATAGCGCTGCAGCAAAAAGTATTGGCCAAAACTCGTCCGTGGACAGATCGTAAAGCCAGCCAGCAATGGCCGGCGCGGGAGCTTGGACAAGGAAGTATGTTGTAAAAAATAATCCCATACCGATGGCGCGATTCTCTGGTTTCATGGCCTGTGCTGTTAACGCCATAATCACGCCGGCTGGCGCGATGCCCATCAATCCAAACAACAGACTTGAGGGAATTGCCAAAGGCGTTATGAACAGTATCATTAGGGCAACGATGGCTGCAGCCATACATACATAGAGAACTAAATCCGCTTTGCCACTTCGGTCTGCAATCAAACCACAGATCACGCCGGAAAATATCATGAGCCAACTGGCGAGACTGATCACGCCTAAAGCAGAAACCGTATCGTAACCGCCGGCAACCAAGACGCGTGGGGCAAAGCTAAGATATACAACATAGCCGGCATTGAATAAGGCCCAGACCAGCGAAGCGATCAGTGTCAGAAAAATTTCGTTTCGGTTCAACGTAAACCGAAAACCGCCAGTTTGCTTAGCTGCACCGGGGATCTCTCGGCAGAAAATCATTACTAACAGAGCGCCCGTAATGCAGTACGCTGACGCCACGACAAACGCCATTCGCCAATCGAAATTGGCCGCCAACCAACCATGGCCGATCTGTCCCATCGCAATGCCGCATGGCCAAGACATCACAAACGCACCCATGGCCGTCGCAAGTTCTTTACCCGCAAACAAATCCGCAACTATTTTTGTGAAAAAGATAGTGGAAAAGACAAAACCAACCCCGCAAATCAGCCGTGCGGCAGCCAATAATTCAAAACTTTCAGCAATTGAGGCGAGACCACCGCCTGCCCCAAGGGTCATCAATCCCAAACCAACAATGAACCGATCTGACATAAAGCGCCCGGCGAGCCCGGCTGGAATGGCAAGGAACATTCCCGGCACCATGAACAGGCCGATCAGACTGCCGATCTCGGTGTAATTTAGCCCAAGCTCTTCAACCAACTCGCTAGAGACAGAACCCAATGTCTGAAATTGAAATCCCAGGCCAGTACGCGACACAAACAAAAGCACGAGGATCACCCACCTCATGTCCATATTACTTCCTTTCAATTTCGTGAGAATTTAGTCAGTGATCGGCCCGCTGCCAACCCGGGGATTGATACGACCGCCATCAGCGACAGCCATTATCACAACAATCTCATCCGGTAACGGTGCGTCCGGTACGGAAACCACAATTGTATCGAAATGATCGAATGACCATGCTTCGTCTTTGTGGCCGAGTGGAACATCGATGGCGGTGCCAATATTGCCAAGTTTTACGTTTGACGGGATGAGCGATTTTCCGCCGCCCACCGCCGCCCGCATTGGCTTACCGAGTTTGGGATGGATCAAGGCACCACCATGCTCGATATCACCAGCCATCCCAACAATCGCGGCCTTGCCATAATTGACAGGCGAGCAGGACAACCCGCCAACCATGTCGGCCATCAATTGATCGCCAAGCGCCCCACCAATAGTAAACAACACGCTCAGATCTTCGGTGTAACTGCCGGCGCATGGATTGTGGACAACCGCCGCTGTTGCGATCCGTGTTATCGGATCACAACTGCGCCCAAATGGGTCTGAATGAACGACATCCTTGATCGTGAGTATTCTGCGTACTCGCATTGTCCAACCCATCATGATTTACCTGTACATCCTTAGAACGTATCAAATTAGCATTCAGATCGCTATTACTCAGATTGCCAATACGACGTTCTGATATCCGCTCCAGATCAATAACTGACGGTTTGCCAGGAACACAGCATTGAGAATTGATCTACTGAAAAATGCCGCCTTGACAGAATTCTCCGAATATTTGAACATACGTTCAATTTCGCTAATTCGGAGATACTACTATGGCGCGGTACGATCGAGTAATTACGAACGGCATCATCATCGATGGCAGCCGACTGCCGCGTTATCGGGGCGATATTGGCATCAAGGACGGCCTGATCGCTGAAATCGGTCATATTGACCCGGCCGATGGGGAAGAAGTGATTGACGCGACGGGCCTGATCGTGGCGCCCGGCTTTATCGATCTACACACCCACTATGACGCGCAGCTCTTCTGGGACCCCTATTGCACGATTTCCGGCTGGCACGGCATTACTTCAGTGGTGATCTGCAATTGCGGATTTGGATTTGCCCCGGTGCGGCCGGAAGAGCGCGACCGCGCGATGTTGTCTATGACCCGGGTCGAAGCGATCCCCCTGCCCTCCATGCAGGCTGGCATGCCTTGGGATTGGACTACCTTCCCGGAGTTCCTCGATAGTGTCGAACGCGCGCCAAAAGCGATGAATGTGCTACCCTATGTGCCAATCAGCCCGCTGCTGATCTGGGTCTTGGGGATGGAAGGTGCCAAGGCTGGACGTATGCCGAACGATGAAGAGCATGCGGAAATGTGCCGCCTGCTAAACGAGGCCTTGGACGCCGGCGCCTGCGGCTGGTCGGCGCAACGGATGCTTCCAGACGGGCCGGCGGCGGTGCAGCGCGATTACGACGGCACGCCGATGCCAACCGATGTCATGCAGGACGATACCTGCCGCGAATTCGCCAAGGTGCTGCGACAGCGCAACGAAGGTTTCATGCAGATGCTGCTGGTCTCCGGTGACAACGAAAAAGACCGCGCCTTTTATGAAGAGATGGCGCAGATATCCGGCCGCCCGATTTTGATGAATGTCGTCCAGGCCTTTGACAACAAGCCAGAAATCCATCGCAGGACATTAAATTGGCTCCAGAGCTGCCGCGAACGTGGCATTCGGGTGGTCGGGCAAGGGCTGACCACCGACGCCGGCTTCACCTTCACCTTCGAGAACTGGAACCTGTTTGACGATATTGAAGCCTGGTGCGAAGCCACCACCGGCACCTTGGCTGAACGCAAGCAGAAACTAGGCGATCCGAAACGCCGCCAGGCGTTGAAAGATAAGATGCCACGCACGGCCGTCGGCCCGCTGCCGGAAATTGTCGTCGTCGGTCCGAAGTTGGAAAAAAATCAGCAGTGGCTGGATCATACCTTGGCCTTGATCGCGGAAAAGACCGGCAAACATACGGTCGATATCATGCTGGACATCGCCGTGGAAGAGGATTTGGAAACGGAATTTTTTGCTGCGCCACCGAATGGCAGCATTGAATATCTGAAGGAAATTGTCGACGACCCCTATGTTTTGTTCGGGGTTTCCGACGGCGGTGCACATACGAAATTCCTGACTGCCGGGCGCTACCCGACAGAAACGATTGTGAAGATTGTCCGCGATCACAACATGATAAGTTTGGAAGAAGCGCATTGGCGGCTGTCCGCTTTGCCGGCGCAATTTGGCGGTTTCGAAGGCCGTGGGATGCTGAAAAAAGGCGCGCCGGCGGATATCATCGTTTATGACTATGAAAATCTGGAAGTGCTGCCGGACGAAATCGTCCACGATATGCCAGCCGGTGAATGGCGTCGGGTCCAGCGCGCCAAAGGCTATCGTTACGTCTTGGTCAACGGCGAAGTCACCATTCGCGACGACCAGCAGACTGAAACCTATTCCGGTAAATTGCTTCGTTTTGGCACCGGCAAGCCCGCATCGAACTTTACTGTCGCGGCCGAATAACCTTGACCCACACAGCGGAAAACTTAGCCGGGCGGGAGGCTATTCTAGTCGCTGCACTCCAGGCTTTTTTCGAGCAGGGTTTTCATGGCACCTCGATGCGTAATATAGCTGCTCGCGCCGGCTCGGCGACTTCGCATTGTTATTATTATTTCCCGTCCAAATCGGAAGTGCTGCGGACCTTGATCATCGACGTCACCGCCGATTTGATTAAGTCTTTGGAGGCCGAAAGGCGGGCTGCCTCGCAAAATCCGGCAGCGCAATTGACGGCCATTGTCCGCGCCCATGTCACCCTGCATAGCGAACGACAGGCGGAAGCTTTTGTCGGCAGTTCCGAATTGCGTAGCTTGGACGATGCAGCCCATCGCGAAGCCATCGACATGCGCGACCAAATCGGTGCGATTTTCAGAAGTGTCGTCAATGATGGAATTCAAGCAAGAGCCTTCCACTGCCCGCATCCAAACGAAACAGTGCTGGCGATCATGACTATGTGCACCAGCGTCGCCGACTGGTATCGCGCCGATGGCCCGTTGACGCCCGCGGAATTAGCCGACCGCTATGCCACCCTCGCGCTCAACATGGTTGGTAATGTTGAAGATACGCAATAGCGCTTATTTATTGTTGCCCGCAGATAAAAATTCTAGTCTAGTGGCGCAATAATATCGCAACGGCTTCACGACACTATTTTCCGTAATTATTACCTCTCGGTCCCCGACGAATTGGTCAAGGCGGCAAAAGTCGATGGCGCCGGATTTTTCCGCATCTTCTGGCCGATCAATTTGCCGATGTGGGACGATGTTGTCGACATCTACAAATCGAATTATTGGTATTGGGGCTACATCCATTTGGGTATCGTTTATGGCGATGGCTCTTATGCCGGCGGGCGCGGTGTCAATGCCCGTTGCATCGGCCATAGCGCTATTCCTTTTAGCAAACCCACTGGTATCAAAGCCGACACCAGCATTATCATATGGTTAGCTGATACGCCTTTGGATAGTACAGAAATGCTTAATCTGCCGGAAATGAGCTATCGCGCCAAAAACGGCTTTGCGGTCATTACTTTGCTGAAAAATAGCCTGAGCGAAAAGTTTTATGACGAAGGCAATACCCATCCGGTTTGGCCGACGTGGCAGTTTGTGTTACTCGGCCTTACTTACTCCGACCCGATATTCCGAATAATTTTTTTAGGTAGGGATATCGGGTCGGAGTAAGTAGGCCATCTGGGTCTGCAGATTATGACGTCACGCAATTATGGAGCGTCGTTTCTATTTGTTTTCGACGCGCGTCAAAACTAGCCAAAACCTTTTTGAAGTTGTCGCTTTGAGATAGCTCGACTTTAAAATATTGCCGCATGTCGGGCCAATCGGGATGACTTTCATTGCGCGATTTCAATGAATCCAATTGTCGTTGGCGATTATTATTGACGCTGGCGCGCAGGAACGCCTTCTCGTCTTTATCGCTCCAGGCGAAATTACTAAGTTTGCCAATGCCCTTCTTGGCGTCGATCCGGGCTGGTTGATAACGCAGCAAATACTCAATCCGCACAAATCTGGCTTCCCCGTAAGCGATCTGCAAATCGCTATTTAGGCTGGCCAGTTCCTTGAATTCTGGCCGCTCTTGTATAATTAGATCGCGTAGCGCCCGTTGGAACACGGTCTTGGCTGCCAAATCATCGCTCGCCGCATCACGGGCGCAGTCGGTCATACCGCTAGCAACCGCACCTGCGGCGGTGAAAATTGCCACACCAGCCACCAATATAACGGTGAAACTAGATTTTATTCCCATCCATAATGCCTTTATTGTCTCCCAAACTATACGCTTATCACGTAGGTCGGGTAGCGCGGATCAAATCAAAGTGTCGGCGAAAAAGGCCATCGGGATCAAGTATTTCCTACGGCGAATGATACTTCCAGGATAGAAATTATTCGACTACGCTCCTTTCTTCTCTTACTTACTCCGACCCATTATTCCTAACTATTAAATATTTTTTGGAATAACGGGTCGGAGTAAGTAGGGGACTTGACTAGTCCGGAGACACAAAATTAATTTTCCGATGGCCCTTGAAGTTCTGGACCTGCTTGCCTACCTATGTTAATGTTACTTACATTTACATTAACCGACAACATGAAGAGGCAGCAATGGAAGTGGCAGCAAAACTCGACGAATATGGCAAGCCGGCCTGGATCGGCGTGATGATCCTCGGTTTCATCGTTTTCTGGCCCATTGGTCTCGCCATTTTGTTCTATATGATATGGAGTGGACGCATGGGATGTTCTAAATATTACACAAAACATGGTGGCCAGGGGCGCTGGTGGAATACCGAGCACAAACGTCATCGCCATCGCCGCAAAAACGGCGGCGGACGGTCAAGCGGTAATCTCGCCTTCGATGAATATAAAGAAGAAACGTTGCGCCGGCTGGAAGACGAACAAAAAGACTTCCACGACTATCTGGAACAGTTACGGATGGCCAAGGACAAAACCGAATTCGATCAATTTATGACGGATCGGAAAAATCGACCCGACAAAGCGGAAGATATCACAGACGTCACCGAGATTGACGACGAACCGGAGGCACCAGAAACCAAAAGCTAGGTGCAAACAATATTGCTGAGCGAGTGCCGGCGCCTGAATGGGCGCCGGTTTCTCTTTTTTAGCCGAGCAATTTTGCATGCTGGTCGAGCAAAGTCAGCACTTCGTCTTGGTTTCCGGACGGCAAGGCGATTAAGGCGCGGGAAACGCCGGCGGCTTCATAACTATCAAGGATCGCACGGTCCGGCGGCGCGCCAAAAACGCTGACGCTGAGGGTCGACATATTGCGACCGGCTTCATCCGCCATCGCCCGCAAGCGGGCCATACTTTCGGCGGCGTCGAAACCGTGACGTCCGCGCGGCAACCAGCCGTCGCAATAGTCAACGACGCGACGCAGGGTATAGTCGGTCTCGCCGCCCAAAATGATCGGCGGATGCGGCTTCTGCACCGGCTTCGGATAGGCCCAAGACTTGTCAAAATTCACATGATCGCCGTGAAATTCCGCCTCTTCCTCGGTCCATAATTGTTTCATCGCCAGAACTCGTTCGCGCAAGATCGCGAAGCGTTCTTTATAATCGGTGCCGTGATCGTTCATTTCTTCGACATTCCAACCGCCGCCAAGACCGAAGACAAAACGACCATTGGACAATAGATCGAGACTTGCCACCGATTTTGCAGTCACAAAAGGATCACGCTGGGCCAACAGACTGATTCCGGTCCCGACTTTCAGGCGTTGTGTCGCCGCCGCGGCAAACGACAAGGAAACGAAAGGATCATGGGTGTGCCAATATTCCTTCGGCAAGTCAGCCTTGCCGGGCCACGGCGTCTGTCGGCTGGCTGGAATGTGGGTATGCTCCGGCACAAACAAGGATTCGAAGCCGCGATCTTCTAATCCTCGCGCTAAAATACTGATATCAATGGAAAAGTCCGTGTCGAATATAAAGACGCCGATTTGCATAACGCAAACTCCAGTTGTTAAAATTTCAATTGATATTAGATCGGCGCAAAGCTTCCCTGTCCACCAAAAGTACTCGGTCGGTGGCCACACTGCGCTGGAATTCGAAACCTGTTATTCCGCCGCTGCGTTGGTCCCTTCAATCAACTGGCCGACATAAAAACCACGTTTCTTCAGATTGCCGTAAAAGGTGTCGCTAAAACTTTCATGCACGGAGCCGTTGACTATTTTGCTGGCCGCCAATGCTTCGGCCCATGCTTTGACCCGGGGAAAGTCCCCCAACAATCCGGTTTGAGCAAACTGTTCCACCATTAGGAAGCGTTGCAGGAAGGGTGCATAAGCCGCATCTACCAAACACATGGTCGGACCATTAAAATATGGGCCATCATTGCCGCGTTCTTCTGCCAATGCCGTTTCAAGTTTCTGCAGCACTTTTGGCGCGCCTTCGACTTTTGCATCAAATTCTTCTCGGCTTTTGGTATAATAGGCGTTGATGCCCTTGGCGAAGTCAGGGACAAAATCAGTCCAGGCCCGATTGCGGGCGCGTTTAACTGGATCGTTCGGATGCAAATGCGGCGTTTCCATTTCGTCAAGGAATTCAGCGATCGCGTTCGATTCAAACAAAGTCTGATTGTCAACATGGAGAACCGGCACTTTACCGTGCGGCGAAATTTCCAAGAACCAGTCCGGTTTGTCAGAAAGATCGATATAGGTGACTTTGAAGCCCAGGTTTTTTGCACGCAAAGTAATCACGGCGCGCTGTACCCAGGGTCAAGTCACCGAACTAATCAGATGATATTTATCGGCCATTGTGTTTTTCCCATTTCAGTTAACTATCTTGAATATACGATAATCCGCACACCCGGTCAAAATACAATCATCGCGACCGGCGTGGACCCCGTTCAGCTTTTGATATAGCTGTCGGCGAACTCCTTAATCCCATCGACCGGATTATCACCTAAGCTACCGATGAAGGAGACGACGCGTTCGATGCCGAGATCTTCCAATACCTTCAAGGATTCCGGTCCGGTTTTCGGGCTCCAAAAACTGGTTAGCTCGACGGTATCGTAATCGCGTTCGATCGCAACACAGGCGGCTTTCAATTTCTCCAACGAGGCGACAAGTTCCTGAGGATCGGCTAATGGAATGAACCAACCGTCGCCATGGGCGGCTACGCGTTCAAAAACTTTGCCAGTATGGCCGCCGATTATCACTGGCACACCCGGCCTTTGCGCTGGCAGCGGATAACTTTTGAAGCCGTGCCAATTGAGGAAATCCGAAGCGTGTTCAACAACGTCGCCCGACCAAATCTTTTTCATCGCAACCATATAATCGTCGAAGCGGGCACCGTGGCGTTCAAAGGGCGTGCCCATGGCTTCGAATTCTTCCTTCAGCCAGCCGATGCCAGCACCAAGCATGAAACGACCGCCGGACATGAAATCCAGACTTGCCGCCTGCTTCGCCAGCATCAAAGGGTTGGTTTGTGAGACGATGTTGACACCAGTTCCCAGGCGAATGGTCTTGGTATGCATGGCCACCGCCGTCAGCGCGATCAGGGGATCGACAAAGTTGGTTTCCGGCGCCGCGCCCATTTTGCCGTTTGGGCTATAGGGATATTTCGACTGATAATCGAGCGGTACGATGGCATGTTCGAAGGTCCAAACACTTTCGAAACCACCGGCTTCTGCCAATTGTGCCGTGCCGATTACATGTTCCGGCGCTTCGATACCAACATTTACCGGGATAAGACCAAATTTCATTATTCTTCCTTTGCTAGAATGCGCGAGCTTCAGCCATCCGGCCGAATATTGCTGCGGTTTCAAAAAACTCTGCCACCATGGTATCGATAATTTCCGCCACCGGCTTCACCTCATCAATTAGACTACACGACTGCCCGGCAAGGCCGACACTGACCTCCATCTCACCACCAAAATAAAGATCACGGACGCGGGCGAAGGTATCCGCCGGCATCAATCCTTCTTCAAAAATTTCTTCTGTGTGGTTGGTGCGCAGCGCCCGGATGCACGGCGTCGATTTTTTGTTCAACACCAGGGTATCGACATCGCTGGCATCCAGGATTGCTTGTTTGTAATTCTGATGCACCGGACTTTCCAGGCTGGAGACGAAACGGGTTCCCATTTGCACGCCCTCGGCACCGGCAGCGAAAGCCGCCGCCATGCACTTCCCGTCAGCAATACCGCCGGCGGCAATCATCGGGATATTGGTTTGCCGCCGGATTGCCTGCAGCAAGACCAGGGTCGTCACTTCTTCCGGATTTTTGAAACCACCGCCCTCTGTGCCTTCGACAACCAGGCCGTCGACACCGCAACCTGCGGCTTTCAACGCCGCCTTTACTGTCGGCACGGCGTGATAGACGACAATGCCGGCATCTTTTAGAGGCGCGACAAACTTTTGTGGATTACCGGCGGAGGTGGTGACAAACTTGACCCCTGAATTGCAGATGTAATCCAGCATATTGCGATCCTGCAGGAACATGATCGGCAAATTGACGCCGAACGGATTGTCCGTCAATCCCGGCATCTTTTCAATCTCAGCGATGCAATTTTCTGTTTCTCGAGAGGAAGTTTCAATCACCCCCAGACCGCCGGCGTTACACACGGCAGACGCCAGTTGCGAGCGGGCAATCCATCCCATTGGAGCCTGAATGATCGGATATTTACCGCCAATATGCTCTAAAACTCGGTTCATCAATTCGCTTTCAATTGGTTCAGAATGTGAACCGGACAATGACAGAGAGGGACTGTTGAACGCAAGCCCCCTTGCTGGACAATCCGTCCGACCGCTGCTCTAATCAGCTGCGAATTTTTAGCTGAGCGCGAGGAGAAGCGACAATGCATGTGGGGATGACGACTTTTTTTCAGAACTTAACCGGACAGCACACAGACCGGGAAGTCTACCAACATGAACTGTCGATGGCCGATATGGCGGAACCATTGGGCTTCCAATCGATCTGGACGGCGGAACATCATTTCGACGATTATACCATGTGCCCTAATCCCTTGCAGTTCCTGACCTATATGGCCGGGCGGACCGAACATGCCGGCCTTGGTTCCATGGTCATGGTGCTGCCGTGGCATGATCCGGTGCGGGTGGCGGAAGAAATAGCGGTGCTCGATCACGTCTCTGACGGGCGCGCCATCATCGGCGTTGGCCGAGGGTTGGGTCGGATCGAATTTGAAGGTTTCCGGGTCAAAATGGGCGAAAGCCGGGAACGCTTCATCGAATATGCAGAAGCGGTGTTGCAGGGCTTAGAAACCGGGGAAATCGAATATGACGGTAAATTCTATCAGCAACCAAAAATTCGGATAAAACCTGCGCCCTTCAAAAGTTTCAATGGCCGCTTCTACGCCTCTGCTGTTTCGCCGGAATCTTCCCGTATCATGGCCCGCCTAGGTATCGGTGTGATGATCATCGCACAGAAGCCCTGGGACAAAACGATGGCTGAACTTAACGCTTATCGAGAAATATATGCTGAAATGCATGATGGTGCGGCAGCGCCAAAACCGTTATTGGTCAGTTTCATCGCCTGCCATGAAGACGAAGAAGTCGCGAATGACATGCACAAACAATATATTCGCCGCTACAGCCGTTCGGCGCTAGACCATTATGAATTTCACAATGAAGGGCTGGCCGATATCAAAGGTTATGAATATTACGGCGGCTTGTCGAAGAATATCAATAAACATGGCATCGACAGCTTTGTTGATTTTCTGGCTGACCTGCAAGTCTGGGGTACCCCCGATCAGGTGACGGAACGGCTGATTGACTATCAACGAATGACCGATAGCGCCGGCCTGATTTGTGCTTTTTCCTATGGCGGTATGCCGTTCGATATGGCGAAACAGAATATGCGCACCTTTGCCGAGAAAGTGATGCCGCGGATCAAAAATATTTCTGTCGACACGACTGTTATGACTAACGACACCGTGGATGCTGCATGACCGACCCTGCCAGTCCGGCGCCGGAGAAACCCGGATGGGGGGCACTGGCGCGGGGCCAGACTTTAGCGCATGTGATCTTGGTCATGCTGGGCATCAGCCTGCAGGCGATGGATATGTTCATCGTTTCGACTATTCTGCCGTCCATCGTGGCGGATATTGGTGGGGCGGCGTTCTATGCCTGGCCCTCGGCGATCTATTTAGTCTTCTCAATTATGGGGGCCGCCAGCGCCGGTGTCGTTGGCACTCATCAAGGGCTAAAACGCGGGCCGATCATCGCCGCCGGCTTGTATCTTGTCGGCTCGCTGATCTGCGCCAACGCGCCGGATATGGGCGTTTTTCTTGTTGGCCGCGCCTGTCAAGGTTTGGGTGGTGGCTTGCTGATGTCACTTTCCTATTCGATGATCCGGATGTTTTTTGCCGATACTTTGCGACCCTATATGTTTGCGCTCGTTTCTGTTGTGTGGGGCGCAGCGGCGTTACTGGGACCAATCCTGGGCGGTAGTTTTGCCCAGAACGATTTTTGGCGTGGCGTCTATTGGCTGACCGTGCCGATTTTTTTGTCGCTGGCGCTATTGATCTGGAAGGGTATCGACAACGATCACCGCAAGGGCGGCACCTTCGTTTTGCCGTGGCGCCGTCTGTTCTATTTAGGTGCGGCCATTTTCACCGCGACTTTAGCTAGTCAGTTCGAAGAAAACATCTGGCGATTGGGCTTTATCCTCGCTTCTGTCCTCGGCATGTGCTTTTTCTTCTGGCGCGACCATGGTGCCGCGATCAAACTTTTTCCAACCAAACCGGCCTCGCTCAATCATCCAGTCGGTGTCACCTATTGGATTTTCTTTCTGTTGTCGGTTTCATACACGCCAGTCTCGATCTTTATGCCGTTGGCGGCGCAACAACTGCACAATGTACCACCTGCATTTGCCGGTTATGTCTCCGCCTCGATGGCCTTCGGCTGGTCTTCGGCAGCATTCATCACGTCAGGTGTAAATATTCGCCTACAACGTATTCTAATTGTCACTGGGCCGTTCTGCCTGCTTGCAGGAATTGTCGGACAATCGATGTTTGTCGTCTCGGGACCTTTGTGGGGCTTGATTGCCTGTATATTCTTGACTGGGCTTGGCATTGGGCAAAGTTTCTCCCATATCAGCAATCGGGCCATGACCCTGGCCAGACCCGGCGAAGAAGCAACGACGTCCAGCGCCGTGCCAACCATGCAATCTATTGGCGTTGCCTTTGGCGCCGCGATTGCCGGCATCCTCTCGAATATGGCGGGAATTTCTGACGGCATCTCCGTTACTACGGTAACTGCGACCATGCAGACACTTTATGGATTTTGCATCATTCCGGCCCTGGTCGTTTTGGCGCTTGGGATGCGCATTGCCTGGTTAACCCGGAAGTGGGAACCAGGGCAAACAAGCTTAACTTAATGGGAAACTGCGGCGAGTTACAACGGCCAGGAAATAGATGCCGGTCGACAAAACTGCGAAAACCAGCATCACCAGCAATACTGTGTCGTAGCCACCGAAAACCCAAATAGCTGCAGCTAAGGTTGGCGCCGCGGCGGTCGCGATCAGGGCAATCGAACTGGCCATTCCGGATATTGCGCCAAAGCCACGATAGCCGAGCAGCTCTGCCACCACCAGCGGCCGCATGATACTGGAAACACCGACCCCGATGCCTTGAAAAACGACGAACATGAAAATCAGCAGGGGATTATTCGCGGCAAAAATTAAGGCAATGCCGGAGACGATCAAGCAGGCAAATGAAACACCGCAAATTACCAGCACGGATACCCAACGCTCAATCAGCACCATGGTGATCCGGCCCAACACCTGCATCGGCCCAAACATTGATGCCGCCAGTACGGCGAGTTGTAATGAGATGCCGCGTTCGTCCAACAGCGGCAGAAAATGAGTGACCAAACTTGAGTGGTTCAACATCAACAATGCGAAGGCCATGGCAATGAGCCAGAAGGTTTTGCCCCCAAGGGCCAGCCGTAGGGCGCCCTTGCCATCGCCAGAAATTTCGCTAGTAGCGGGCTCCGACACTTCCACGGCGGCCGCTTTCTCTCGCGCGCTGAACCAAAAAAGCGGTACTGCGATTAGAATGATGATGGTAGCGAAAAATCCGACGGCGATCCGCCAGTGATAAAGCTCAGTTAAAATATTCGCGGTGGGAAAGGCGACGGTGCCAGCAAATCCCGCCACTAACGTTATAAGCGTAATTGCCCCCTTTGCCTCACGTCCCCGGGTATGCGTGACATAAGCAAAACAGGGTTCGTAAAAACAACAGGCATTGGCGACACCCAGCAGGGCCCAGATGCCGATAAACTGCCAACGCTGTTCGATAAAGGCCATCAGCGCCAGCAGCAGGCCGCCGAATAGTGCGCCACCGGTAAGCACCACGCGGCCATAACCCTTGTCGATCAGACGGCCGGCAAACGGTGTCGCGCAGGCAGAAACTAACAAACAAATGGTAAAGGCGACGGCAAGTTCGGCTTTTGACCAGCCCAGGTCTTGTTCCCACTGACTGATCAAAGCCGCAAAAAGATAATAGACGCCGGCCCAGACAATTGTCCCCGCCACAGCCAGACCCCAGACCGCCGGTTCCCGCCATACCGTTTTTAACAAAGTTTAAGCCTGCTTCAGTTTCGGGCTATCGATGACACCGACACCGAACATACCGGCAGCCATGGCTACAACAAAAATCAATACGTCCAAGCGACCGCTCGATAGGGCGGATAAAGCCGGCCCTGGACAGAACCCGATGAGGCCCCAGCCAACGCCAAAAGTTGCGGCACCAGCAAGCAAACGAATATCAAGATCATGTTTTGTCGGCAGCTCAAACTTGCCTGCCAATAGCGGTTGTTCGCGCTGAAGTACAAATCGGTAACCGAAAAATGTCACCACCAACCCGCCACCCATGACAAAGGCCAAACTTGGATCCCAATCGCCAAACAAATCGAGGAATCCTTGGACTTTAGCTGGATTGATCATTTGCGACACCGCCAGACCCAAACCAAAGATCAAACCGGTGAAAAAAGTGAGAGCTATTTGGACCATTTCAAACCCCCATTGCATAAACGGTAACAATCGCCGTCGCCATAAAGACGCAGGTTGCGACGATCGATCGTTTCGAGAGCCGCGCCATACCGCAAACGCCATGTCCACTGGTACAACCGCCGCCGATCCGAGTGCCAATACCAACCAGCAATCCGGCGATGATTAACAAAGGCACAGAGCCCTTCAATTCGATCGCCGGGGCGGTACCACTGAAAATAGGATAAAACAAGGGGCCGACAATCAGTCCCGCGACGAAAGCAAGCCGCCAAGCGATATGTTCACGATCCACCGTCAGCAAACCGGAGAAAATACCACTGATACCTGCGATACGGCCATTGATCCACATCAGCATCACCGCAGAGACACCGATCAAGGCGCCCCCGATGAACGCTGATATAGGCGAGAAATTTTCCATTCACCTTCTCCTTCTATTATTTTGTGCCATACATACGGTCGCCCGCGTCGCCAAGGCCGGGCAGGATATAGCCATTTTCGTTCAATTGCCGATCGATCGCGGCAGTGACGATAGGAACGTCAGGATGGGCTTTTGAAAAAGCCTCGATCCCTTCCGGTGCCGACAACAGGCAGACAAACTTTATTTTTATTGGATGGGCATCTTTGATCCGTTGCACGGCAGCGATCGCGGAATTGCCTGTCGCCAGCATCGGATCGACAACGATGGCGACACGATCTTCCATATTCTCGGGCAGTTTAAGATAATATTGCACCGGCTGTAACGTCTCGTGGTCACGATAAAGCCCGACATGTCCGACCCGGGCAGAGGGGACGAGATCCAACATGCCATCCAGCAAACCGTTGCCAGCGCGCAATATCGATACCAGGCAAAGTTTTTTACCGCCCAACTTGGTTGCCGCCATGGTTTCAAGCGGGGTTTCGACCTCAACTTCCTTGGTTTCCAGATCGCGCGTCACTTCATAGGCAAGCAGTAGGCTGATTTCCCTTAACAACTGCCGAAACTCGGCCGTGGACGTTTCCACATCGCGCATCAAGGTAAGTTTGTGTTGCACCAAAGGGTGGTCAACCAAGGTTACGTTGGACATCTGCTGCCTCCTGATTATGTGACGGTCTAATTTTTATATCATTACCCTGTTCAAGCCTTCAAAATCCAGCCATCGCTTTCAATGATGCACCTTCCCCGGCTAAGTCGCTCCGTGTTATCGGTTTGGTTCCTGAAAGCAGGCGGCCCGCCACCATATGATCGGCCGCTCGATTGACTGTTTCCACCGCAATCAAGTGTTCAACAGCAAAGTGACAGACGCCCAATTTGCCGCTTTCCAATCCATCGTCGTATATCAACACATTGTTCGCGCCCTGCGATCGGCCGGCAATTTGAAGTTTCAGATCGAATTGTTCGCTCCAGAACCACGGTAGCTCATTATAGGGTTGGGGATTTCCGGCCAGGCCGCTGGCGACGATTTTGGCTTGGTCGACGGCGTTTTGCACCGATTCAAGACTGATATGGCCCTCATAACGCAGGTTGCGATGACGCGTGCAATCACCGATGGCGTAGATGTTTGGATCGTCGGTGCGGCAAAATTCGTCAACCAGGACGCCGCGATCGCAAGTCAAACCCGCCGTCTTCGCCAAGCTGTCCGCTGGTTCGATGCCGATGCCAACTACAATGACATCAGCCGGCCAGACCCGCCCATCGGCGGCCTGCACTTCCTTCACGCGACCGGCCTTGCCGACAAACTCGGTTGCGAAGCAATCAAAATTGAATTTCACACCATGATTTTCGTGCGCGGTTTTGAAAAAAGCGGCGGTTTCACTGCTGACGGATCGCCCCATCACACCGTCCGCTGCTTCCAGCACCGTCACAGATTTTCCGAGTTTGGAAAATACCGCTGCTGCTTCTAGGCCGATGAAGCCCGCACCAATGACGACGCAGTCGTGCGCCGCCGCCAACTCACTTCGCAATAGATCAATGTCGGCCAGATTGCGGATGCAGTGGGATCCATTTAGATCGGACCCTGATATGTTTAATTTTCGCGGTACGCCACCGGTCGCCAACACCAGCTTGTCATATGCTACAACTTCACCACTCTCCAACAAAAGCTGCTGGATTGTGCGGTTCAATTCCATCACTTTTTGGCCCAGCGTCAGTTCGATATTATTTTCTTTAAAGACATCAGGGTGGCGAACCTGCAAGCGTTCCCGCACCATCTCGCCCAAAAGATATGCTTTTGACAGTGGAGGACGTTGGTAAGGCGTTTCCGGTTCTTCGCCGATGATTTGAATTGGGGCTTCAATCCCGAGTTTACGCATCGTCACAGCAGCGATAGCGGCCCCATGACCGCCACCGACGATTACAATATTATCCAGTTTTGAGCTCACGCTCTAGCTCCGCCAAATCAGGAGAGATAAGCCAATGGTTACAATGGCAATACCGGCCCATTCAATCAAGTTTGGAACTTCACCTAGGATTGGGATCGCCAACATCGCTGTGACCGCCGGAACGGAGGCGACAAATCCTGCAGTCACAGTGGAGCCGAGACGCAATATTGCAGTTGAAAAAAAAGACGATGGCAATGAAACCGGGCGCCAGGCCTTGAAACAGGCCCTGAAAAATAATTACCTCTACACTGGTGGAGGAAAGCGAACTCGGCAACAAAAAATACCAGATTGGTAAAATGACAAACATGTTTGGCAGATTTACCGTCACCAATGCCTGTTTTGGCGCTAATTGCCAGCGCTGTGACAACACTGAATAGATCGAAAGAACCGCAGATGCAGTGATAAAAAACATCGCCCCCAGCAGGATATTGCCGTCTCCTGCCGGGCTGCCGGCAAAGGCGAGGGCGGCGCAACCAGCTAAAATGACCGCCATTGCCAGATAGCCACTCATCCGCATGCGCTGTCCGATCAGAAGGAAAGCACTCAGGGCCGTAAAAATAGGAATCGTTCCATTGGCAAAGACACCGGCATAAGCCGCTGGCGCCTCCGCCAATCCGGCATAGGTTGCCAGCGAATAGACCGTGCCGGGCCCGCAAAACGCCAGCACAGCGATTTGCCAAAGCTTCAATTGGCGGGGCCACCAGATCCAAATAAACGGCAAAGTCGCCAGGCCGGCGACTAAAAACCTTAAGGCGGTCAAGTCATAGGGCGTCATCCCCACTGTCGCACCATAGCGCGACGCGATGATGAAGCTGGACCAGATACCAACAAAACCGAGAGCGAAAATATACCCGATCAGTTTTCCATTGTTAGCGGTACCGGCGGTCAATCGGTGCGGCCATAATCGCTCAGGATCGACATATCGAATTTGGAGACATCGCGTAGCAACTCGACAATTCTCTCGACCCGATGATCAATCGTCAATTGGCCTTTCTCCGCCGTCGCCGGACGCGCATCGCCGGCTGCCCCCTGATCGTTCAGGTCGTCGGCAATCCAGCCAAACGGCAACACCCCTAATCCATTCAAAGCCGGAAAATCGTTCATCCGGTCGCGGTGTTTGATAGTGAAATTCTGCGCCTTCGACATATCGACACAGTCGGGATTTAGATGCAGCATTAGGGATGTTTCCACATCGCCGCCATGGATGCCAACGCGCAGCTCTTCCGGGTCATACATCCCTTCCGGTGTGCCCAGATTGGACCAACCGGTGGCGACCACAAACATACCTAATTTCACGCGGATATCGCGGGCCAAGGTTCCCATCAAGGTGACATTGCCACCGTGGGACGTGATGATTACCAGTCGCTTAACGCCGGCGCGACGAACGCTTTCGGCGATTTCAAACCAGGCCCGATAGGCAGTATCGAAGCTCAATGTCAGGGTGCCGCCAGCTTGAATATGTTCGTTCGACTTACCCACCGCTTGGATTGGCAAAAACGACACCGGTAAATCAGCCGGTAGGATTTTTATCGTCGAAGCGATATGACCCGACGCAATGTCCGTATCCACCGATACCGGTAAATGCGGTCCATGTTGCTCGACCGCCGCAATCGGCAGGATCGCCACCATGTTCTCGGTATCCAGTTGTTCGAAATCCAGCCGCGACATGTCGAGCCAATTAGGTTTGGGATGCAATTCTGTTCCTCCGAATAACTAAATCTAAGCGTCTGGTGCTGGACCGGCGGCGATGACTTCGACCTCAACTCTAAACTCTTCGCGAGCGAAACCAGAGACGATCATCAAGGTGGATGCCGGCGCCGGATCACCGACATAGCGGTCGCGCACCGCCATATATTCGGGCAGAACCTCCCGTCCCGATACGTATGCATTAATTCGCACAATATGTTGGCGATCTAGACCCGCTTCGGCCAAAATCGCCATCACATTCTCAAAACAAAGTTCGGTTTGCGCCGTCGCTGAATCGGGGATTTCACGCGCCGGCGAAATCCCAAGTTGGCCGGAACAAAACAGTATTTGCTGCCCGGCGGGGACAATGATGCCGTGGCTATAGTTGGCGAAAGGCGGGCAAATAGTTGCCGGTGTTACCGTATTCATTTCCGTCTATCACATATGAGTTTGCATTGGCTTCGACGCTGATCTATCGACCAATTTGACACGACCGACAGCGGATAGAAAGCAAAACCTGCTTTGAATGTTGCGCTGTGAAGGGGGCATTTGTATAGTATCGCCATTCAAGGCGTAACAGGATTAAGCTTCGCCCAGACCATGGCGGAGAGAACATCAAAAAAAATTCGGGGACAATCAAATGATTAAAAATTTCACGGCCGTGTTGGCTGCTGCGTCGGCAAGTATTTTACTAACCGGCGGCACTCAAGCTGCGGAAAAAGCGACCTTCGGCACCAACTGGGTGGCCGAATCTGAACATGGCGGCTTCTATCAAGCGGTTGCCGATGGAACTTATCAAAAATGCGGCCTGGATTTAGAAATTGTGCCGGGTGGCCCACAGGTTAACAATCGGGCTAAAATGTTGGCCGGCAAACACGACTTCAACATGGGCGGCAATATGTTGCAGGCATTTTCCGCTTATGAGCAGAAAATCCCTATGAAAGTCGTTGCTTCTTTTTTCCAGAAAGAGCCGCAAGTTTTCATGACCCATCCAGGCCAAGGGCTCGACAGTTGGGAATCGATGGCAAAAGAAAATATCGATATGTTGGTCGGCACCAATGGTTTCCAGTCATTCTATCAATGGATGATGAAAGTACACGGTTTCAAAGCGGAACAGCGTAAGCCCTACACCTATAATCCCGCTCCTTTTCTGGCCAACAAACGCTCGGCACAGCAGGGCTATATCACCTCAGAACCGTTTGCCATAAAAAAGCAAGGCGGCTTCATGCCGAATATCTTCCTGCTGGCGGATTATGGTTTCGATACCTATTCGACGACGATTGAAACAATGTCCGACACCATCAAGAATAAGCCGAAAGTTGTCGAATGTTTCATCAACGGTTCGATCACGGGTTGGTACAACTATCTGTATGGCGATGCGTCCGCCGGCAACGCGTTGATCCAAAAACACAATCCCGATATGGCCAGTGACCAAATCGCCTTCTCTATCGATACGATGAATAAATATGGCATCGTCGATAGTGGAGACACGGTCAAGATGGGTATTGGCGCGATGACCGCCGCTCGTCATCAAAGCTTTTATGACAAAATGGTTGCTGCCGGCGTGGCCAACAAAGGCGTGGATGTTAAAGCCGTTTACACGCTTGATTTTGTTAACAAAGGCCATGGTCTAGACCTGCGGAAAAAATTGATGGGCAATTAGGTCGCTCGTCGACAAGGCATGTTTTGGTTGGGGCCTGCCGGAAACGGCGGGCCCTTTGCCGGACTGATGCGGTGGTTAAGTGAATTACCAATAAAAGTTGAGAGAATTAATGAACCAAATCACTAGTTCTTCGGTTGTCCGTCTCAAGGATATCGGCAAGACTTTTTCGAACGGCACCGTCGCTTTGCAGGGATTTTCCCTTGATGTCCATGACGGCGAATTTATTAGCCTGCTTGGCCCGTCGGGTTGTGGCAAATCGACGGCTTTACGCCTGATTGCTGATCTAAGTCCGCCAACTGCCGGGCAAATGGATTGGACCGCACACCGTACCGTCGCGCAAGGCGACATCGAGCGGGAAGTGGGTTTTGTGTTTCAGGAACCGACCCTAATGCCGTGGGCAACGGTTTATAAGAATGTTTACCTGCCGTTGAAGCTATCCGGTGTCTCAAAAAGCGCCGCCCAGCCTCATGTGGAGGAAGCCTTGGAGATGGTTGGCCTAGGTGAATTTCAGGATAGCTATCCGCGTGAGTTATCCGGAGGCATGAAAATGCGGGTGTCGATCGCCCGCGCCTTGGTCACCAAACCAAAACTGTTGTTGATGGATGAGCCATTTGCCGCTTTAGATGAGATAACCCGTAATAAGCTGAACAACGATCTGCAATTGATCTGGCGGGAATATGGGCTAACCGTGGTATTCGTAACCCACTCCGTCTTCGAAAGTGTCTATCTGTCGACCCGGATCGTAGTGATGGCGGCGCGACCCGGCCGGACAATCGAAGAAATCGTTGTCGACGCCCCCTCGCCTCGCGATATGTCGTTCCGCACCTCGGAAGCCTATGGCGATTATTGCCGTCGGGCCTCAAACGCACTTCTCAGCGCCATGGATGCGCAGGATCAACTTTAGGAATAGCCGATGACCGAAAGCATGCAGCAGGAGATGACGGAGAGCGGCAAGGCCGCCCTACCCGCCACCACAATCGGCCCGCGAGAAGCCAAGACGTTGCAGCAGCGCCTATTCCCGATTCTGCTGCCGATCCTAGTTTTGTCGATAACCATTATCGCGTGGGACCGCGTCGTAGTTTTGAACGAAGTCCCGCACTATATTTTTCCCCGCCCCCTCGACGTTTTGTTAACTTTGATCGAAGACTGGGGGATATTGTCAGAAGCACTTGTAAATACGCTTACAATTACTGTGCTGGCCCTAGCAGTTGCGGTTATTGGCGGTGTTGGGTTGGCGATATTGTTCGCGCAATCCAGGATCATTGAATATTCGTTTTTTCCCTTTGCGGTCATCCTGCAAGTGACGCCGGTGGTGGCGATTGCGCCGCTGATCTTGATTTATGTCTCCAACACGATCGTCGCGTTGCTGGTTTGCGCCTGGATCGTGGCGTTTTTTCCGGTGCTGTCCAATACCACATTCGGCCTGAATTCAGCGGATCACTATCTGCGGGACTTGTTCCGTCTTTATGGCGCGAGTAATTGGCAGACGCTAAAATTCCTGCGAATTCCGTCGGCACTACCGCATTTCTTGGCCGGATTGCGGATTGCCGGTGGCCTGGCGTTGATTGGCGCCATTGTGGCGGAATTTACAGCCGGTACTGCGGGCACCGGATCCGGCCTCGCCTTCCGAATTCTGGAAGCAGGTTACCGACTGCATATTGCGCGGATGTTTGCGGCCTTGTTATTAGTCTCGGGTAGTGGCGTCGCGATCTTCTTAATCCTCAGTTGGGTTCAGCATATGTTGTTACGCAAGTGGCATGAAAGTGCCGTTAAGCGGGACACATAAAATGGGCGATGATCGCTGGTCAGCTTCCGAACAAAGCCGTTATTTGCTGTCGAATGCGACTGTGCCAACGGCTTGTCTAAGCGATCCGTTACCGAGCGAAGATGACCTTAGCCGGGCAGATATCCTTATTGCTGACGGAAATATCGAGAAAATTGCCCGAACCATCGAGACCGATGCGCCGATAATCGACCTTGATCTGGACATGGTCTGGCCGGCTTTTATCGATATCCACACCCACCTGGACAAAGGTCATATTTGGGCGCGCAACCGAAATCCAGACGGTAGCTTCGATGGCGCACTAGCCGCAACCGGGACGGATCGCAGTCAGCATTGGACGGCGGAAGATGTCCGCGCCCGGATGAACTTCTCACTGCAATCGGCCTACGCCCATGGCAGCAAATTGCTGCGCACTCACCTCGATAGCGTGCCGCCGCAACATCAAATCAGCTGGCCATTATTCCAAGAAGTGCGTGCCGATTGGGCCGGTCGAATTGAGTTGCAGGCGGTTTCCATCGTTGGTGTCGATAGCGTCTTGGACGGGAATTACTTCACCGACCTGTTAAGCCAAATCCAAGCCGCGGATGGCGTATTGGGCGTCGTCACATATCCCATCCCGGAAATCAGAGAAGCCTTGGATATCGTCTTTCGGGCGGCGCAGGAGCGTGGAATGGATCTGGACCTACATGTCGACGAAACCGGCGACGCACAGGTCGAATGCCTGCGTTATATCGCGGAAGCGGCGATCAAGTTTAACTTCCAAGGCCGGATTGTCTGCGGTCATTGCTGTTCGATTGCCAAGCAGCACGAAGATCAGGTTGAAGAAACCCTGGATCTGGTCGAAAAAGCCGGCATCGCGATTGTTTCCCTGCCGATGTGCAATATGTATCTGCAGGATCGAAACAACGGCAATACCCCACGCTGGCGCGGTGTGACTTTGTTGAGCGAAATGGCGGCGCGCGGTATTCCTGTCGCCGTTGCCAGCGACAACACCCGCGATCCCTTCTATGCCTATGGCGATCTGGATATGATCGAAGTTTACCGGGAAGCCACCCGGATTTTGCATTTTGATCACCCTGTCGGCGATTGGCCCAGCACCGTCACCAAGCAGGCTGCCGATATCGTCGGCCGATCGGACATAGGGCGCATTGCCCCGGGCGTCGGCGCCGATCTGGTGATTTGCCGGGCCCGAACCTGGACCGAGTTGCTGTCCCGCCCGCAAGCCGACCGCACGATAATTCGCGACGGCAGCCGGATTTCGCCGCAACTACCGGATTATCGCGAACTTGATTATTTGATGAGGAAATAGAGATGGCCGAATTAGCTGCCTTGAAAAGTGATCTGTCGGACCTGAAAACCAACGAAGACCCAGCAACTCTGCTGAAAAAAAGCCGAGACTTCTATTGGTATTCGCCGATCTTGAAACGGCAACTAGACGACGTCGTCGCCGATTTGATCGTCGCGCCGCAAAACGAAGCGGAGGTCGTCCGTATTCTGAAAGCTTGCTATGCCCATGATGTGCCGGTGACGGTACGCGGCGGCGGCACCGGTAATTATGGTCAGGCCATGCCGCTATCCGGCGGCGTTCTGCTGGACATGTCGGATATGAATGCGATCAAGGAAATCAAATCCGGCTCGGTTATCGCAGAAGCTGGCGCCAATATGTGGAAAGTAGATCGCACCGCCAAAAAAGAAACCGGACAGGAACTGAGGCTTTGGCCCTCGACCGTGCGTTCGTCCAGCATCGCTGGATTTATTGCCGGCGGTTCTGGCGGCATTGGCAGCATCAACTGGGGCGGCCTGCGCGAACACGGCAATATCCTGGGCATGCGCATCGTCACGATGGAATCGGAACCCCGAATTCTCGAACTTAGCGGCATGGAATTGCACAAAGTCTCGCATGCCTATGGCACCAACGGCATCATCACCGAAATCGAAATGCCGCTGACCGCATCCTATGACTGGATTGATGTCATCGTCGGGTTTGATAGCTTTCATGAAGCCATTCATTATGGCAACAAACTAGGCTTGCAGGATGGCCTGCTGAAAAAGCTGATCACGCCGATTTCAGCGCCGGCGCCGCAGGAATATTTCGCCCGTCACAAGGAATTTGTCCCCGCCGGCAAACATGTCGTGCTGGTCATGATCGCGCCGCACGCAATGGATGGTTTTCTGGCATTTACGGGAATAGAGCAGGGTGAAATCCTCATGCGCTCGGACCAGCTCGATCCGAAAGTGGCCAAGCGATTGCCACCGATATTCGAGTATTCCTGGAACCATACGACGTTGCGGGCGCTGCAGGTCGACCCGAACATCACCTATCTGCAAGTCATGTATCCCTATCCCAACCATCTCGAACTTGTTGAAAAGATGGCAAATATGTTTGCCGATGAACTTATTCCCCACACCGAAGTCATCCGCTTCGCCGGCAGAGTTGTCTGCAACGGTTTGCCGATGATCCGCTTCACTACCGAAGAACGGTTGGAAGAAATTATGCGCCTGCATGAGGAGAATGGCTGCCCGATCTTCAATCCCCACCGCTACACCTTGGAAGAAGGTGGGATGAAACAAACCGATTCCGTACAGTTGGAGTTCAAAAAACAAGCTGACCCGAAAGGCCTATTGAACCCTGGGAAGATGATTGCCTGGGATAATCCGGATTTCGATTTCAATTCCAGCCAAACCTATCTGTTCCCTGGCCTGGCCGCGATCTCCTGAGAGGATCGAAAAAGTGCGCGTTCTGGTCCTTTACGCCCATCCGGTTGCGGAAAGTTATGGCAGTGCCTTGCATGGCAAAGCCGTCGCTGCGCTGAAAACAGCCGGACATAACGTCGACGACTGCGACCTCTATCAAGAACAGTTCGAACCGTGCATGAACAGGGCGGAACGGGTCAATTATCATAGTCTGGATATCAACCGAACACCGGTCGCCGATTATGTTGAACGGCTCCGAAAAGCAGATGCGTTGATCCTCATCTATCCTGTTTGGAATTACGGTTATCCTGCTATTTTAAAAGGTTTTTTTGATCGTGTATTTTTGCCCGGCGTGTCCTTTGTTATGCAGGACGGCATGGTGCAGGGGAACCTCGACAACATTAAAAAAATCACCGTCATCACGACCTATGGCGGACCACGTTGGGCCGCTTTTACTGTTGGCGATCCGCCACGCAAACTAGCGACCCGCATTCTTCGTCGGATCGCCAAACTGAAGAACCCGGTGCAGTATCTGGCCCATTACGACATGAACCGGTCGACGGATAAAAGCCGCCGTGCCTTCATGGACAAAGTCGTCCGTGCGATGCGGAGTTTCTAAGCATGCGCTGCCTGGTTATATTCTGCCATCCGGTGAAGGAAAGTTTTGCCGCTGCTTTAAAAAACCGTGCCCTGCAGGGGTTGGAAGAAGCCGGCCATGAACTGCATCTAATTGACCTTTATCAGGAAAAATTTGACCCGGTGCTAGAAGCAGATGAATGGCACCAATACGAGATTAAGGGCGTCAATGAAGAACCCATAGCCGATCATATCAAGTGGTTGCGCTGGGCTGAAATGCTGGTCTTCATCTATCCAACCTGGTGGTACGGTCAACCTGCGATGTTAAAAGGTTGGTTGGATCGGGTGCTTGTTCCCCATGTCGCCTTCGATATTCCAAGCGAGGAAGTCCCGAAGGCAGCACCGCGTCTAACCCATATTCGAAAGATGGTGGTGATCACCACTTGTGGCGCGACCTGGTGGTTTTCCAAGCTGATTGGCGAGCCGGGCCGCAAAACCCTATTGCGCGGCATTCGCGTACTCTGCGCCAAACGCTGCAAAAACAAATATTTGGCGCTTTACAAAATGGACACTGTCGACGCCGCCAAACGGCAAAAATACCTCGACAAGATTTTTCTTACCCTCAAAGAATTCTAACCAGATGGCTCCTGGTCTTGTGAATTTGAGTTGTTCGTACTTAGTAACCGCAATTCGGATAATTTCGTTTCCGGCGATTTGAGGCCACCAAATTAATTCACGCGTATCTGCTTCAAGAATTGATCAACTTCGTTCTTCAAAGTCCCGGAAATGACCGAGAGGTCGGCGGCGGCGGTCAATACTTCACCTGACGCACTTCCAGCGTCCGCGGTCAACTCTGTGACCACTTGCATGTTGGAGGACATTTCCGTCGTCCCACGGGAAGCTTGTTCAGCGTTTTGGGCGATCTCCTGCGTTGCCGCAACCTGATCTTCGACGGCGCCACCGATTGCCGCCGCAACGTCATTGATATCCGATATTGTGCGTTCGATGTCGCTCATGGCGTTGGCGGCTTTTTGCGTTTTACTTTGCACGTTGCCAACATGATCTTGAATTTCACGTGTTGCCTCGGCGGTTTGGGTGGCTAGATTTTTTACTTCTGAAGCGACTACGGCAAATCCCTTTCCAGCCTCACCCGCGCGGGCCGCTTCAATTGTCGCATTCAGTGCCAAAAGGTTCGTGTGATCGGCAATATCTGTAATGATTGCGACAACTTCATCGATCTTGGTGACAGCATTGACCAATTCCTGCATGGTCTGCTGTGTGTCGGCTGACAGCGTTACCGCATTTTGCGCTGCGGCAGCGGAACGCGCAACCTGTTGATTGATTTCACTGGTCGAACTGGTCAACTCCTCGGCTGCACTAGCAACCGCCTGTACGTTTACCGAGGCTTCCTGCGAAGCCGCCGAGACAACAACGGCTCGCTCCCTTGTACTCTCGGAAAGCATCGACATCGAAGAAGCCGATTTGTCCATTGCGTTTGCAGCGTCGGAAACAGTAACAACAACGCCACCGACACTGGCGTCAAATTCACCAGCGAGCTTTTCCATCAAGGACTTTCGCTGGTTCTCGGCATCCACTTTGGCTTGCTCTTGCTCTTGTTCCAGGCGGATTCGGTCAATGGCGTTCTGTTTGAATACATTGACCGTGCCGGCCATCAGCGACAGTTCGTCGCGACCTTTGTCATTGATTTCCAAGTCTATATTGCCATCGGCGAGCTCCACCATCACGTCCGACAATCCGACCAACCGACGTACCAAGTTTCGGCCGACGTAAAAGTAGGAGATTAGAAGCGCTGCCAATACGCTAATAACAGCGATTGTCAGCAATAATGTTTTGTTTGCGCGCGCATTGTTTTTCGATCTTGCGCTCGCCGACGCCATTCTCGTCGATGTAATTTCAACAATTCCGGCTATGTGACCGCCGAATTCAGAAGACAATTCGCGGGCAGATGCCAGCTGCAGTGCGATGGCGTCTCGTAATCTAAGTTCGGCAACACGCAGATCAAAAATACTATTATCCCCGCCCCCAAGTTCGATAAGGCTGGCGATATGTTCTTTTACCTCGTCCAAGCCATCTTGGTCCTTGAGGACTTCGAGTGCTGACTGCAGCGACGCGACGGCAGCCGTAAAGCGTTCGCGAAGCGGCTCAATCGATTCGTGTTTATCTTCATTAGCCGCAGTATTGAGAAGGCCAACGATGCCGTTGGTTTCCGATTTGACTTCAAGAGCGGCAACAAGAGGACCAACGCCGGCTTCAACAAACGCACTGACGGCATTTTCTGCATAAACATCGACGTCATCCGCTCCGATAATGAGTTCAAAATTAATATTGTCGACAATCGGCGCGATCGCGGACAGGACGTTTTTGTGACTTTTGCGTAATTGATTAATCTGTTCTTGACGGCTCGCCACCAAATCGATGCGTTCGACCACCTGTTTTCTTAGCGCCGCCAATCCATTAGTGAGTTGGGCCTGGGCATCGGAAAGCATTTCTTGCGCCTCGCTGCTCACACGACCTGCGGCGGCAATATCTGTCATCCTTTGCGAACTTTGTGAAAGCAGAAGCCAAGCCGCTTTTTCACCCTCATGGGTGTTTGCCGCGGCTAGTTCCGGCGCCACCGCCGCAATGCGCGATACGACTTCCGACAATTGCAAAGCATCAACAACTGCGGGCGCACTTTCACCGGTTAATTTGTCCAATGTACTCGCTGTCGAACTAAGGGCTATCCAAGCGACCACACTTGAGACGACGGTTCCAAGCACGACGATACCTAATGCTGTATACAAGCGGCTTTTAATGCCGGTAAGGAAATTGCCGGCAAATTGAGAAAGGCGCATATTTCTGCCTTTTTTTTGAACTGTTTTTATGGGATGGGTTGAAATGCGAAAAGACGATGGAGCTTTCGACCCCATCGCCTATTCACAGCGCCGAAGCTACATGCTCAACTTTTCAACAGGTTTGAAGCTTCCGTCCGGCTGAATGACTGTCAAGAAGACGTCACCGGAACCCTGATTGTCGCCTTTTCCATAGACCAGTTTTGAACCACCAAAATCAAAAGTGCCGGTACCGTAAACTGCGTCCAAGAAATTCTCGCGCGTCAAATCGGCGCCTGCTTTCTTCAAAGCCTCAATTGTCAAACGGCCGACGATATACCCTTCAAGGCTGACGAAACCAAATTCGGCTTTCGCATCGAATGCTTTGATGGCTTTTTGATAAGCCGCCACGACAGGCAGAGAAGTATCCCAAGGAAACGGAACCACCTGCGTCACCACAACACCAGCACCGTCTGCACCAAGTTCCTTTGATAGCGCCTTAGATCCGACAAAGGATATGTTGACGAACACGGCATCCATCTTCGCTTTTTTAGCAAGCTTGATAAAGGCGGCGATGGGCTTATAGGCACCAACCATTACAACGGCGTCGGGTTTTGCTTTTCTGATTTTCAGAAAGGCTTTTTTCACTGCGGTAGTATTGCGGGGATAAGTTCCTTCGGCGGAAATCTTCAGACCGCGTTTTTCCATTGCCTTGGTGACACCGGACAGACCAACGCGTCCAAAACCATCATCTTGATAAAGCAGGGCAATATTTTTATACCCCAGATCCGTCGTCAGATGCTCGATCCAAGCCTCTGTCTCTTGATCATAAGTTGCGCGAATATTGATAACATTGCTGTTTTCTGGTTTACGCAGAAATCCAGCACCGGTAAAAGGTCCGACAAATGGTACTTTCTTTTCTGTGGAAATCGGCTGCGTCGCCTTTGACGTCGGTGTTCCAACGGCACCAATTAGCGAAAATACATTATCTTCAGAGATCAGTTTGTTGGTGTTTGTGATTGCTCGATCCGGCTCATAGCCGTCATCGTAGCTGATCATTTCTAGCGTCCGACCATGCACGCCACCGGCTTCGTTCGCTTCTTTGAAGGCGGCGGAGATGCCCAACTTCATGCCCTGACCGAGGGCTGCTGCAGGACCGCCCAACGCAGCCGATTGACCGAAAAGCACTTTATCTGCTGTGACGCCGGTTTCCGCCGCCACCGGTCCTGTAAACAAGCTGACGACAGAAGCCGCAGCTACCAACTTAAATAAGTTATTCATAATATATTTCCACTTTGTAATTTTGCGATCGACACAGGTAATTCTGCGGTAGCTCTATTAGTATCGATAAATACTAAGAAAGCCTTAATGCAAAAATTCGCCCGCAAATCCCAGCTGCGGCTGAATTAGTCGGCGCATATTTCCTAGATTTGATCAGGCCTGGCCGAACACAAATGGGCCGTCGACTACCGCAATTTCGTCAAACTGGCAGCGCTGCCTCAATCGCCAGAGAGAGTTTGTCGAGCAGTTCTTCGACTTGCTCATTCTCAATAATGAACGGCGGCGCCAACAGCACGTGGTCGCCCTGTTTACCGTCGATCGTGCCACCCATGGGATAGCAGATCAGGCCGCCTTCAAAAGTGGCTTTCTTAATCTTTTTGTTGATAGCCAAGGCCGGATCGAAGGGCACTTTGGTCTCTCGATCCTGCACCAGTTCCAACCCTTGGAACAGCCCACGACCGCGGATATCGCCGATATGGGGATGCTGGCCAAAACGTTCCTCCAACCCGTGCCGCAGGCGTACGCCCTGGCTCTTTACTTTCGCCAGCAAATCTCGATTGAGGATGGCCGAGACCACCGCGAGACCTGCCGCTGTCGCGACCGGATGGCCAATATAGGTATGGCCATGTTGGAAAAAACCGCTACCATCGGCGATGGCGCTATAGATCTGGCCGCTGGACAGCATCGCACCTATCGGTTGATAACCCGCCCCCAAACCTTTGGCAATGCACACAATATCAGGAACTATTTTTTCTTGTTCTGAAGCAAACAAAGTGCCGGTACGGCCCATTCCGCACATTACTTCATCGAGGATCAGTAAGACGCCATAGTGATCGCAGATCTCTCGAACGCGCTTGAAATATCCAAGCGCCGGCGGCACTGCGCCGAGGGCCGCACCGACCACCGGCTCGGCAATGAAGGCCATAACATTTTCTGCCCCTAGGCGCTGAATTTCTGCTTCCAGCTGATTGGCGGCGCGCAGGCCATAATCTGCTTCACTCTCCCCTTCAGCTCGCTCGCGGTAGGCGTAACATGCATCGATATGAGACATCTCTACTAATAAGGGGGCAAACGGTTGGCGCCGCCATATGTTGCCGCCGGCGGACAAGGCCCCCAAAGTATTGCCATGATAACTTTGCTTTCGGGCGATCAGTTTGGTACGGCTGGTTTCACCCTTTTCCAGATGATACTGCCGGGCCAACTTGATCGCCGCTTCCACCGCTTCGGAGCCGCCGGAGACAAAATAGACTTTATCGATCCCCGTCGGTGCATTTGCGATCAACAGGTCGGCCAACGCCTCTGCCGGCGCTGAGGTGAAAAAGCCGGTATGAGCAAAAGCAATGTTATCGAGTTGCGCCTTAATCGCCGCCGTCACTTCTGGATCGCCGTGACCAAGACAGGATACCGCCGCACCACCAGAACCATCAAGATAATGTTTGCCGTTCTGATCGACGATATAACAGCCCTTGCCGGCAACAGCCGTTGGTGCGGCCTGTCCCGCGTGACGGGGAAAAACATGGCTCATCACTTCACTCCTCCAAACCGGTTCCACCGTAAAGCCATTCTAGGCGATCGTACCAATCTTCAGTTGACAGTTTTGTCATGATCGCGTTTCGAACCAGCGCATGGGCACCGGCGGGATGATAGACATGGTCGCCGATTGCCCGGGCTCCCAATTGCACCCGCGCCGTCCGCACCACTCGCTGGGCCCGATAGGCTTCGAAGGCACGGTCGAAATTACCCGAATGCGCCTCCATCATATGGGCCAGACAGACTGCATCCTCCAGCGCCATGCAAGCGCCTTGCGCATAATATTGCATCATCGGATGTGCCGCATCACCCAATAGGGCGACCCGGCCATCGACCCAATTTTCCACCGGATCGCGGTCACAGAGCACCCAGAGCTTCCAATCAGTGCCATGTTCGATAATCTGTCGGGCGCGGGGATGCACATGTTCGAAGCCGCGCCGCACTTCATCCTTGCTGACCGGCTGGCCTGCCACCGGTTCCGGCGCGTCGTTATGGTAAGTGACAACCAAATTAAAGACTTTCCAGCCGGACAATGGATAATGAACAATATGACATTTGGGCCCAGCCCAAAGAGTTGCCGCATTCCACCTCAAATCTTCCGGCATTTGCTCGGTCGGAATGACGGAACGATAGGTCGTGTGGCCGGATACTCTGGGGGCCGCGTCACCAACCACCTGTTCGCGCACTTTCGACCATAGGCCATCGGCGCCGATCAAAGCACTACCGTCAACGAATTCGGCGGAGCTCAAATGAACCCGGACCTCCCCGCCGTCTTGTTCGTAATGCGACACGCTGGCATTGGCGCGCAGTTCGATTGCATCCGCCCCGACGCAGCCTGCCAACAAGGCGTTATAAAGATCGCCGCGATGGACCACAGCATAGGGATTACCAAAACGTTGACGAAATGGCTCATCAAGCGGGATATTGACGATCTCCTCGCCGTCGACCGCATCCATCAAGCGAAGATTTTCGACATAAACCGCTTGGTCCCGCGCTGCATCACCGACACCTAGATAATCAAAAGCATGGAAGGCGTTGGGGCCAAGCTGAATACCGGCACCAATTTCACTGAATTCGGCTGATTTCTCCAGCACGATAGAGGCGAAGCCTTTTTGCGCCAGACCCAGGGCCGCCGCCATCCCGCCGATGCCGCCACCGGCAATTACGATTGGTTTTGTTGTTGTCATATCGATGCGAAGTCTACGGAAGTTTCCAATTACGTCCAACGACAATCTGCACTAGACTTTCGCCTTAAGAATCACACACCCGGAGACAATATTGATGGCAAGGGCAGCTGATTATTTGGCGGCACGATTATATGAGGCGGGCTGTCGTCATGCTTTTGGCATTCCGGGTGGAGAAGTGTTGACCTTGGTTGAAGCGCTGGAAAATGCCGGCATCGAATTTGTCCTCGCCAAACATGAGAATAATGCCGGTTTCATGGCTGAAGGCACCTATCACATGACCGGCGCGCCGGGTATTTTAGTGGCGACGCTGGGTCCGGGCGCCGCCAATGCGGTCAATGTCACTGCCAATTCTTTACAAGACAAAGTCCCGCTGATCGTGCTCACCGGCTGTGTCGACGAAGATGAGGCCCTGACCTACACCCATCAGGTGATTGATCATCAGCAGATGTTTCGCCCAGTCACCAAGGGTAGCTTCCGTCTGACCGCCGCCGGCGCCGATATTGTCGCCGATAAAGCGCTCAATCTGGCTATGGACGACCGCCCCGGGCCGGTCCATATCGATATCCCAATTTCCGTCGCCACCACGAAAGTGGAGATCGCTAAATTGTCCAGGCGAGCGCCACATGGCAAACTGGCGCCGCTGCTCGACGACGAATTCACCGCTGCACTAGCGAAAGTCGATGCGGCCGAACGTCCGCTGATTATTGCTGGCTTGGACGTGATGAACCACAATGCCAGTGCCGAGGTGCAGGCGCTGGCCGAGCATCTAAACGCCCCGGTGATCACGACTTACAAAGCCAAGGGGATTGTCCCCGAAGATCACCCTTTGGCTCTCGGTGGGGCTGGGTTATCGCCAAAAGCGGACAAACATTTGCTACCCTTGATCGAAGCGGCGGACGTCATTCTGGCCATCGGCTACGACCCAATAGAAATGCGCGCAGGCTGGCGCAATGTTTGGGATCCGACCAAACAAACAATCATCGAATTTTCGACCGTCGCCAACGATCATTATATGCATCAGGCGAGTTACACCTTTTTGAGCGATATTGGCGCCACCCTGGCCCTATGCCGACAACATGTGGATACAAAGCCAGGTTGGCCGGATGGCCGAACCGCAAAAACAAGGCAGGCCTTACGGGACGATTTTATCGCTGGCGATGCCTGGGGGCCGGCGAAGATCGTTGAAATCAGCCGCAAGATCATGCCCCGCAACACGATCGCCACAGCGGATAGCGGCGCACACCGGATTTTGCAATCGCAGATGTGGGAATGTTACGAGCCGCGGACGCTACTACAGTCGAGCGGTCTTTGCACCATGGGTTGCGCCGTTCCTTTGGCCCTGGGTGCGCGATTGGGGGATCCAGCTAGGCCAGCCATTGCCTTCATTGGCGACGCCGGGATGTTGATGATCTTAGGGGAGCTGGCGACTTGTGCGGAAATGGAGACGCCGATTATCGTCATCGTCTTTGTCGATGCGTCCTTGGCGTTGATTGAATTGAAACAGCGCGGCAACCAGATGGCCAATCGTGGGGTCGATTTCGCTCATTACGATTTCGCCGCTCTGGCGACCCATTTGGGTGGCAATGGGGCATCGGCAACAAATGACGCTGAGCTGGAGGCAGCCTTGAATACTGCCTTGGACAGCGATAAATTCACTGTCATCGCCTGTGAAATTGAACGCAATGCCTATGATGGAACGTTTTAGAGCCAAGCATGCGAAGGAGAAGTGACATGTTGACCGATTGCCGTAGTGTCCCAGTTTCAACAGATGATCAATCTCTCATCGACGCGATGGATGGAAGTTTGGATCTGGCCCTTGGCTTCGACGGCGATCCGGTTGCCGATATCAGCGCTGTACTGATCGAGCATCCCGAATTTATTATGGGCCACTGCTTCAAGGCTGGCCTGCTGACCCAGGCGATGGAAACGCGCATTTATGGCGGCATGGTCGCCAGCGTGGAAGCCGCCGAGGAGCTTTACAATAAAGCCAATGAGCGCGAACGCGGTCATATCAAAGCCTTGCGGGCCTGGGTCGATGGCGACTTTTTTACCGCTGTACAGCATTGGGAAAGTGTCTGCACTCATTACCCGTTCGACCTTCTGGCGTTGACCCTGGCCCATCTGACAGATGTTCTATTGGGGGACGTGGTCGGACAGCGCGATACTGTCGCGCGGGTTTTCAATCTTTGGGATGAAAGTATGCCCGGTTATGAATTCGTCCTCGGCTTCTATTCCTTCGGGCTGGAAGAAAACCGCGATTTTTCATATGCGGAAGAACTGGGCCGGCAAGCCGTCGCGATGCGGCCACGCCATCCCTATGCGATCCACGCAGTTGCCCATGTGATGGAAATGCGTGGACGGCAATCGGGCGGCATTTGGTGGATGAACAGCCGCGAGAATGATTGGGCAGATACCAATTTCCGCAACCATCTTTGGTGGCATTTGTCGCTTTATCATATGGATCTGGGACAGATCGATCGGGTCTTTCATATCTATGACGCCAATTTGTGTTCGTCAGAAACGTCCGGCGATAAATATGAGGAATTGGATGCTTCGGCACTGCTCTGGCGGCTTAACTTGATGGGCGTCGATGTTGGCGATCGCTGGAATGATTTGGCAGCGAAATGGGAAAAAAGCGCCACCGACACCCTTTACGCCTTCAACGATGTGCATGCGATGATGACCTTCGTTTCCGCCGGACGCAATGATGTTGCGGAACGCCTGCTGCATGCGAATGCGCGCTACGTCGATCACGACAATGACGCAAATGTCGCGATGAGCCGGATTATCGGTATTCCGTTCTGTCGCGCCCTGCAGGATTTTGCTAGCGGCAATTACTCCAACTGCGTCGAGCGAATTTTGCCAGTACGCTATCAAACCCATCGCTTAGGCGGCAGATTTGCCCAGCGCGATATCATTGGCTGGACCTTATTGGAAGCGGCGCTTCGTTCAGGTGATACCGATCTGGCATTGGCCTTGGCGAACGAGCGTTGCGCTTTGAAACCGACCAGTCCACAAAACTGGCGCATTGTTGCCCGCGTTCACAAAGCCCGCGGTGACGACGCACTGGCCCGCAAAGCGGAAGCCAAACACGATTCCATGATTGCCGCTTAAGACGCCCCCGGTTCCGCTGCACCCGGCCATCTAAACCCTGGCGCCCTGCCTCCAGCTTTTCCATAAGCCCGCGCCACACATCCCCATTTGCGGCAAATTTCGGGACAACTCAAATTCAGACGTTTTCGGTTGCCGCCGTATTCGCTGTCTCCGGAATTTTTCTCGGAGCCTTAGTTTTTGTCTCCAAACGGGCGAGTGGAGTTTTTGTTCCGCCTTAATTTCATGGTAAGTTTTATAATTGTCTGCTATCATTAACAACTAATAAGAGTAATTTGAAATGTAGCTGGAAAAGCTGTTCCCTTCCGATCGAGCGAATGGAGATCTCTGCATCCCTGATATCGACGACATATTCGAGCGAACAATTCGTCTAGACGAACGCGTTTCGAGCATGGACAAGAAGATCGACCACTTGGTTGCCACCGTAACAGCAACTCCTGTCGCGGCAAATTCGGCTGCGGTTAAAGGAAACGGTCCGACGGGAAAAAATGATCCGTTACCAAAGAATACCAGTGAACTGACCGGATTCGCGATCAACAAGTTAGGTAAATTGGGACCGCCGGTTTTGGTCGCGGCTATCCTTGTCGGCGGCTATGTTGGCCTGCAGGAAATATTCTCGACAATAAATCAAAGAGATGAGTCGGTAAGGAAAACATTCACGGAAACGGCGGTAGCGACTTTGGAAGTCGGTGAGAGCGTTGTTAAAAACACCGAGAAACTAATATCGCTGAATGAGAAACTCGGCAGTGCTGGCGAAAAACTTCTAAAACTCCAGGTCAGTGCGGCGGAAGAGGCGGGCAATGCCGTTACCGAAAAACAGAATGCCGTGCGGGAAAAACAGAATGCTGTGCGGGCGGCAAGGGAAGCGGACGATCTGCGTGCAAAATTGACGGCCAAGGAAACGCTGCTCGACAAATCAACTGAAAATGTGAAAGCCAAGGACAAGGAACTTTCTCGACTTCGCGACCAACTCACGCAAGGGCAGAAACTGTTGGAACAATCCGAGGTCGATCTGAAAAACAAACAATCTATTTTAGTGAAGGAGCAGGGCGAAATAGAGCTCGCAAAAGCCAACGTCGCTGAGCGAGAGGGTTTGCTCAAGGACAAAGACGCAAGACTTTTGGACACTCAATCGACGATTAACTCGCTGAATGAGGAGCTCAAGCGGCTACGAGCAAAAAATCAGACCGAGAACGCGCGTTCGAAAAAAGCACTCTCTGACCTACGTACAAAAACAGAGGCGCTTTTGGCGGAACAGAAGTTTGCCGGTAACCAGCTCGAAGCTTTGCAATCGCAGAATTCGCAACTAGTTTCGAGCCTGGAAGAAGCCCGTAATACCATTCGGAAATTTGGCGACGCTGCGGCGACAATCCCCGAACTACCGAAAATCGTCGACACGCCGGCGGAACCGATGGTCGTGGCGCGACCATCACAAATTGAAGTCATCACTGACGTTTTGCAAAGATTTGCCGTTGAACCGGAATCGGTAACTTTTGATACTTGGCTGCAAATGGAGGATGAAGATCCGAAATTTTCGGAGATCGATGCACTGCTGAAAACGGATTTGGGTTTTGAAGCGGTATACAAACTTGTCTTGAAGGATGACGACGCCAACGAGATACTCTATTTACCTGTGCGCCAAATTACATCGGATCAGTTTGTTGACACAGTCGACATAAGTATTAAACAGGACAGCACGGGATGGCGAGTATCACCTACCATTCCCTCGTTCACCTTGGTTCGCTTGCGCGATATCGCAGACTTCAACCGCACCCAAGTCGTTGCGATTATTGACGAGCGCGAATTCGAGGATGAAAATTATACTTCCTCCCTTGTCAAATTCCAATCTGACGTAACGGCCCTGAAGTTTAGCGAATTATTGCGGGAATTCTTTTCGGGTCCGTATGGAACAGAAATTGTTTCGATCGACGTGCATTACGGAGAAGATGAAAATGCCGTGCGCATACTCGGAATCAATAGCGCAACGACAAAGTATCCCGCACTAATAAAACGTTGGATGGAGGAAGACAAAAGCGCGATGGTTGCGGAGCAAATGGAAAGTCGCGCGATCGAATACGATGCGGACAGTCAGATTCCAATAGATTTGTTCGGCACCGAAATGGCATTGCGCACCACCCTCGTCGATTTGATTGCTGCGGCGGTATCGGGCAATACGACTGAGGCGACGTCTCTACTGGCCAATCCCTTGACGGTAGCTGATCTTGGCCGCCTCGCTGCAATCGCACTTCGTGGTGAACTCGTCTTTGAAGAAGCGCCGGTTGTTCAATTGGCGCAAACAATTGAACCTGTTGAGAAAGATGGCTCGTCGACATCCTTGCCCGCCGCCAGCGCCACAGTCTTCGCTTCCGTGCGACAAGCCGATTTGGACCCCCCAGTCGAGGATGTGGAGTTTCGGTTTCGCCGCGAATCAGGCACGTCGAGGTGGATGCTCATCGGTTTTGGCGCCGGCTCCAAGAAAAAATAGAAATGCAGGTTAAGACGCTGCCAGCCAAGTTGCGGAATTGCGGGGCGACTGAAACCTAATAACCGCCAAATTCTCAATACCGAATTGCGATAGCAATATTCGGGGTCTGACACCATATTTTGATGTCACTGATTATCATCTTTGCGGCGGCGTGAAAGCAGTAGCCGATGCTATGAGGGGCAAGTTGACGGCAAGCAGGCGCGGAAGCTTTGATCACCACCAGGCCTACCAAATCATTCGGAACGCGCCGTAAGTCGGGGTTTCGCCGGATTTTACGATCACAGCAGCGGCTTTGTTTAAGTCGAAATTCTCATCACCCGCCCCCACATCCTCCACATGGACGCCGCCGGCAATCCACAAAGTATGCATACCGACGCCATGACCGCCAGCGATATCCGTGTGGAAGGTATCGCCGACCATCAGACTGCGGTCCAAGGCGACACCATTGGCATGGCGCAAGGCGGTTTCGTATGCACCGGCATAGGGTTTGCCGTGACGCACCACATCACCGCCCATTTCTTCATAAAGATCGGCAACCGCCCCGGCACAGAGCAGCATATCTTCCCCCCGCATCACGATCTTGTCCGGATTGGCGCAGACCAGCGGCAGCTTACGCGCCAGACAATCGGTTAAGAAATCCCGGTAGTCTTCCGCTTGCTCTGTATGGTCGTCAAAAACACCAGAGACCAAGAGATAATCCGCCGCATCAATGTCGACTGACGCACCCTCTATCCCATCCAGCAGAGATTGCGATCGGGGCGGCCCCAAATGAAAGTAGTTTTGCCCGAGGCGGGCATGCCAATTGTCATCGCGTTTGCGCAACGCCGCTTGCGTCAGATCACCGGACGTAATGATCTCGTCATAAAGATCATCGGTCAGGCCGTATTTAAGCACTTCACCCGATACCGCGTGACCGGGCCGGGGCGCGTTCGACAGTAACACCACGCGCTTATTGGCCTTATGTAGTTTCATCATACATTCGCGGGCTTGGGGATAGAGCTCGATACCATTGTGGACTACCCCCCAAAGATCGAGCAGGTAAAGATCGTAATGCTCAGCAATCTCCGCCAAGCCGGTAATAAAATTTGTCGTCATGTGGGGTTCCTAATTTTTCGTCTTTACTTTCATACGCCTTCGCGCAGGGGTCGCGGGGCGCCAAACAGGTATCCCTGACCATAATCAACATCATATTCCAAGATCTCGACGACCTGCTTTTCGCTTTCTATGCGGTCGCAAATTATGTCCACTTCGGCCCGCGCCGCCAGCTCTTTGATGTCTTCAGGATGGATCGGCGTTCTGGGATCGTCGTGAGCCGACAACAACAGTGACGCCGGAATTTTGACATGGCGAACATTGCGGTGGTGCAAATCTTCAAAATCGATATCAAGACTGCGGATGCGGTCGATCGAGAAGCTAAAACCCAAATTGGCTAACCGGCGCAGTTGCCCGGCCACCTCCTCACTCTGCAGCAGGAACGCTGATTGCTCAAATTCAAAAATCAGGTTAGACGCCAGTTTTTTATTGGTCGCCATGAAATCAATAAACTGACCAAAAAACCGTGCATCCTGAAAAGTAAAGCTGGAGATGTTGACAAAAAATCGATGATTTACCTGACGGGTCTGAAGGCGGCGGACCAATTGCACACAGCGGAACAGCAGCAGATTGTCGATGACTTCCATCAAACCTTTCTTCTCCGCAATGGCGATATAAGAATCCGGTAACAGTACCTGCCCGTCGGCCGTCCGTACCCTGGAATAGGCCTCATAAAATCGCGTCTTGCGCTGTGGTAACGCGACAATTGGTTGGAGATAAAGATCGACGCGGTTTTCTTCCAAAGAATCCTGGATCAGCTCTAGGACATCGGAATCGCTCAAATCAGGTGAGATCGGTTGTGGCAGTGGTCGCTTAAGGTTTTCCGATTGCAGATCTTTTTCCAATAATTTTACTTTTTCGCGCGTATCCTGGTCTTCCACCCATTCTTCCGGCGAACGACCCAACTGTGTTTGCAGGGTCTTCATTTCTTGCAGAAGTGTTTGATTGGCGCCCTCCGCTGCCGCCTCAACGACATCGCAAAGCTCAGCCATTTCCTCTCTCGCCAAGGCGACATCATCCAGCAGGCCTCGGTTAAGTTCGCGCAACGCTTCCGTCTCACGATAATGGCGGTCGGCCAGTTCATTCACCGCTTTGGTCAAAATAGCTTCGCGCCTGGAACGCGCAATGATTTCATGCGCCAAAGTCATGACAACAAAAATGCTGACGCCGACCATAATGCCAGTGGCCTTCGAAATTTCCGGCTGCGATTGCGGCAGCACCAGGGCGACTATGATCCCAACCGCAAGATAAGCGGTTATGTACAAAACCTGATTAATGACTTTTTCCTCGCTCGCTATCGGCCAACTTAACGCAGAGTTCTAGCTTCGATATAGATACGTGTAATGTCCGGTAATTTAGCCTTGATTGCATCTTCAAGTTCCTGGGTTGCTGCTTCCACACCCGCTGCCCCCAAACTATCGGCGAAATCCACGTCGACCGCCAGCAAGATGTCTTGCGGGCCCAGATGCATAGTCATCACCCGCTTGGCTGCCATCACTCGACGATCGCTGCGGATGATGTGACGCACTTCGTCGACCACATGATTTTCCGCTGCCTCCCCAATCAACAAGGCCTTGCTTTCCCGGGCTAGGAAAACGGAAACGCAAGCAAGCACCAGGCCGATAACGATCGACGCCATGCCGTCCCCCCACAGCAAGTTCATTTGATCGTTTAAGAAGATACCGACAGCCGCAACTACCAAGCCAACAACAGCGGCACTGTCTTCCATCACCACCGTGAAAAGCACCGGATCCTTGCCGAGCCTGATCGCCTCCACCACACCCATGTCGCCTTTGCTGCGGAAAAATTCCCTAACCGCCAAAACGCTGGCGCCGCCTTCAAACAGGATCGAAAGGCCAAGGACAATGTAATTCACGAAGGCGTTCTCAACCGGCTTCGGTGATATCAAGGCGTGAATGCCTTCATAAAAGGACAGCCCGGCACCGATGGCAAAGATCACCATGGCGACAATGAAACTCCAGAAATAAAGCTCTTTGCCATGGCCAAACGGATGCGCCGTACTGGGCGGTTTTTCCGCCTGACGCATGCCATGCAACAACAGAAACTGATTACCGGTGTCGACGACACTATGGATGGCTTCCGACAGCATTGCCGAACTTCCGGTATAGGCTGCCGCACCGAATTTTGTCACCGCGATCAGAGCGTTACCGACCAGGGCGCTATAGACCGCTATTTTTGAAGAACCTGCCATGGGAGATGTTTAACCTGTTTTTCCGACGCCGTCAGCAAGCTAATCCTTGTTGTAGACGGGTTCAGGGATTAGGATCAGCGCAAACCAATAACACCACTCGCACCTAAGGAAAATTCAGTATGGCGCATGATGGAAAGAAGCGCCGAAGCCAGGAATGGTTCGGACAAAAAGGACTTTTGGGCTTTGGTCATCGCAGTTGGATGAAGAATCAGGGTTGGCCGGAAGACTTGTTCGACGGCCGCCCGGTAATTGGGATCGCCAATTCGGCGTCTGATTTGACCCCTTGTAACGCTCATCTGGGCCGGGTCGCGGAAGCCGTTAAGCGTGGTGTCTGGGAAGCCGGTGGGTTTCCGCTCGTCTTTCCGACGATGTCATTGGGTGAGACCCTGATGCGGCCGACGACAATGATGTTCCGCAATCTGATGAGCATGGATCTGGAAGAAACCCTGCGCGCCAATCCAATCGATGGTGTCGTCTTATTGACCGGCTGCGACAAGACCACACCGGCTTATATGATGGGCGCGGCGAGTGTCAATCTGCCGACAATGGTGGTGCATGGCGGACCGATGCTAAATGGCAAATTCCGCGGCGAAGACATCGGCTCCGGCACCGGTCTGTGGCGGATGAGCGAGCAAATGCGCGCCGGTGAGATTACCTTACAGGACTTCATGGACGCGGAATCCGCGATGAGCCGCAGTAACGGCCACTGCATGACCATGGGCACCGCGTCGACTATGGGCTCGATGGTTGAAGCGTTGGGCCTGACCCTGCCAGGCGCAGCAGCCATTCCAGCTGTCGATAGCCGCAAGATGGTGGCCGCGCAACTAACCGGTCGACGCATTGTTGATATGGTCCGGGATGAAATTCGGATGTCGCAGATCGTCACCCGGGAAGCGTTCGAAAACGCCATCATGGTGAATGCGGCCATAGGCGGTTCGACCAATGCCATCATTCACTTAACTGCGCTGGCTGGTCGCTTGGGCGTGCCATTGGATATGGAAGACTGGGACAATTTCTCCGAAGGCATTCCCTGCCTGGTCAATTTACAGCCAAATGGTGAATTCCTAATGGAAGATTTTTTCTACGCCGGCGGCCTGCCACTGGTGATGAAGGAATTGGGCGATCGGTTAAATACGCAAGCCGTTACTGTCAGTGGCAAAACCGTAGAAGAGAATGTCGCCAGAGCCGAAAACTTCGACGACAAAGTCATAAAAACTGTCGCGAAACCTTTCAAGACCGAAAATGCCTTGGCGGTTCTACGTGGCAATCTGTGTCCCGATGGCGCGGTGATCAAACCGTCCGCCGCAACACCGGAATTACTTCAGCATCGTGGTCGCGCCGTGGTTTTCGAAGATACCTATGAAATGCACAAAGCGATCGAAGACGACAATTTGGATGTCGATCCAAGTTGCGTGCTGGTCCTAAAGGGGGCCGGGCCAAAAGGTTATCCGGGCATGCCGGAAGTGGGTAATTTCCCCCTGCCGAAGAAAATCCTCAAACAAGGCGTCACCGATATGGTGCGGATTTCCGACGGGCGGATGAGCGGCACCGCCTATGGCGCCGTGGTCTTGCATGTAGCGCCGGAAAGTTCCATTGGCGGTCCCTTGGGGCTGGTGCAAAACGGCGATATGATCGAGTTGGATGTAAAAAACCGACGCCTCAATCTGGAAGTCAGCGATGAAGAGTTGGAAAAGCGCCGGGCGGCATTCAAACCGAAAATTGCGGATTCCGGTCGCGGATACGCCCACCTTTATGTCTCCCGGGTGATGCAAGCCAATGACGGCTGCGATTTCGATTTTCTAGTTGGTGCCAGCGGCGACGCCGTACCACGCGGCAATCACTAATGACGGCCGGGTTGAACGCGGGTCCAATGGGCGCACGTGCGACTGTCGAGGGGTTGACGGAATCAAAAATTCGCGAAGTCGCCAATGCGGGTATGGGCCTGGACGGTCTGATCCCGCTTTGGTACGGCGAACCAGATACGGCGACGCCTGATTATATTGTTGAAGCGGCCTGTGCGGCGCTTCGCAGTGGTCATACTTTCTATACCGAAAATCTCGGTACCGATGAATTGCGTGTGGCACTGGCCCGATATCTGAGCGGTGTGCATGAAAAGCCGATCGCTTCCGATCGGGTCACGGTCACCGGTTCCGGCATGATTGGGGTCAATCTGCTGCAACAATTGTTGACCGACCCCGGCGATAACGTGGTCGTCGCCTCGCCGGTTTGGCCAAATATGGTCGAGGCAATTCGTTTAATGTCCGGCGAACCTCGCCTGGCCCCGATCAAGCTTGGCAATAATGACTGGTATTTGGATCCGGAGGATATTTTTGCTCTGGTTGATAGTCGTACCCGCGCCATCCTGATCAATTCGCCCAACAATCCAACCGGCTGGATCATGGAGCGGGCGGATCAGCAACGGGTTTTGGATTTTGCCCGTGAACGTGGCATCTGGGTGTTGGCGGATGAAGTCTATAATCGCATCGTATTTGACCGCCCGGCAGCGCCTAGTTTTCTGGACATCGCCGACCCCGAAGATCGAGTGATCGTCCTGAATAGTTTTTCCAAAACCTGGGCGATGACCGGCTGGCGCCTGGGTTGGCTGACGGTGCCGGCGTACCTGCAGCCGACATTGCAGAAATTGATTGAGTTTCATTATTCCTGCGCCGCCGACTTCACCCAGCAAGCCGCGATTGCAGCTGTGCAAGGGGGCGAGGATTTCATTACCGGCATTCAAGAACGTTACCGGACCGGCCGCAATCTCGTCTATGATCGCTTGAGTGTGCTGGAGAACGTGCGGTTGGCTAGACCGGGCGGTGCTTTCTATGCTTTTTTTGAAGTTGATGGCGTCGAAGACAGTGTTGAACTTTGCAAGGATATTATTCTTCAAACCAAAGTCGGATTGGCGCCGGGTGCCGCTTTTGGCCCGGGTTACGACAGTTTTGTCCGCCTTTGTTTTGCTAATTCTGAAGAGCGTTTGAACAAAGCGCTGGACTTGATCATCCCCGTGATCGCGGAAAGGAGCTAACATCATGCGGATTATTATTACCGGCGGCGGCGGATTTCTGGGCCGCAAACTGGCCAAACGGTTGTTGTCGGAAGCAGATAGTCGAAGCATAGAGGCTATCACTCTATTCGATATGACTGGCCCGCCGGAGGCTGAATTCAACGATGCGCGTGTGGCCATTGTCACTGGCGATATCGTCGATAAAACGCAGATCACCGCACAGATGGCTGACGGCGTCGATGCAATTTTCCATCTCGCTGCCGTCGTTAGCGCCGGCGCGGAAGCCGACTTTGATCTCGGCTTCCAAGTTAATCTTGATGGCACGCGCCTGATCCTAGAAGCTGCCCGGGAAACCGGCCAATGCCCGAAAGTCATGTTCGCCAGCTCTATCGCGGCTTATGGCGGAGACCTGCCGGATGTGGTGAAAGACCATACGCCGGTGCGTCCGGAATTATCTTATGGCGTGCAGAAAGTGTCCGGCGAATTATTAATCAATGATTATACCCGCAAAGGCTATATTGACGGGCGGGCGATGCGCCTGCCGACCATTGTTGTGCGACCGGGAAAACCGAACAAAGCCGCCTCGGGATTTGCCTCCGGAATCATTCGCGAACCATTGAACGGGGTGGATTTTGTCTGCCCGGTGACACCGGAATCGCGCATGGCGCTGATGTCGCCGCGGCGGGTGATCGACGCCTTTGTTCAATTATTTGACCTCCCAACGGACGCCTTAGGAACCGATCGGACTTTGTTGCTGCCCGGCTTAAGTGTATCCATGACCGAAGCTGTTGACGCATTGGAACAGACAGCCGGCAACCGTCATCGTGGCCAGGTCAGTTTTGAACTCGACCCCGAAATCCAAGCTATCGTCGATGGCTGGCCGAAAGGCAGTTGGTCAGAACGTGCCGCCGCCCTTGGTTTTAAGGGCGATGATAATATGGCAGACATCGTTAGTGCCTATATCGAAGATGAATTAGAAGAGGCCTGAACATGAGTGGACGCCTAGCTGGCAAAAAAGCCATCATCACCGCTGCCGCACAAGGCATTGGCCGGGCCTCGGCGGAAGCCTTCGCGCGTGAAGGGGCAGACGTGATTGCCACCGATATCAACATGGAATTGCTCGCCGATTTGGCTGACAAGCCTGGCGTGTTGGTGGAGGAATTAAATGCTCTCGACCCATCCGCAATAGAAGCGGCGGCGGCCCGCCATGGAGCCATGGATGTACTGTTTAACTGCGCCGGCGTCGTCCATCATGGCACCGTGCTAGAGGCTACCGACGAAGAATGGGAATTCGCCTTCGAACTGAACGTAAAAGCCATGTATCGCATGAGCCGGGCGTTTTTACCGGCGATGATTGAAGCCGGCGGTGGTTCGATCATCAATATGGCGTCCGTCGCCTCCTCCGTAAAAGGCATAATCAATCGCGGTGTTTATGGCACCACCAAGGCTGCAGTCATTGGTCTGACAAAATCGATCGCAGCTGATTTTGTCGGCGACGGCATCCGCTGCAACGCCATCTGCCCCGGCACCGTCGATACCCCATCCTTGCAAGATCGTATCAATGCTTTCGATGACCCAGCGCAGGCCCGCGCCGATTTCATTGCCCGCCAACCCATGGGACAATTGGGGACAGCAGAGGAAATCGCTGCCTTGGCGGTCTATCTGGCCAGCGATGATAGCGTCTACACTTCCGGTCAGGCCTATATGATCGATGGCGGTATCACGATCTAAATTCGCTATGGGAAATGGCGGCATTTGCGAGAATTATTGCCCGTGATATCTTATTAATTGAACATTTTTGAATTTGAGGGAGATCGACGTGGCAGGCGTTTTGGACGGGATTAGGGTTTTGGATTTTGGCCGCTATATTGCGGGGCCTTTTGTTGGCACAATGCTCAGCGATTTAGGGGCTGAAGTTATCCGCATTGAAAAGCTTGCTGGTTCAGAGGATCGTTTCACCACCCCGGTCGGTCAAGACGAAGCCGGTGACGTCGGCGCCCTATTCCTACAAATCAATCGAAATAAAAAGGGCATGACCCTGAATCCGCGCACAAAAGAAGGGGCGGAGATTGTCAAACGCCTAGTCGAAACCGCTGACGTGGTGATCGCCAATATGCCGCAAATCACACTGGAAACTATGGGTATCGACTATGACAGTCTGAAAGCCATTAAGTCGGACATCATTTTCGCCACGGTCTCTGCATTCGGCGCGGAAGGGCCTTATGCCACGAAGGTCGGTTTCGACGGTGTCGCGCAAGCCATGTGCGGCAATATGCACCTCTCCGGCCCCGCCGATCAACCGGTGAAGGCATGGACCCCGTGGGTCGATTTTGGTACCGCGTTATCGACCACAGTTGGGGTTTTGGCGGCGCTAATGGAAAGGGCGAAATCCGGCAACGGACAAAAAGTCGAAGGCACCTTGTTGGGGACTTCTATCGTCTTCAATGCTGCGTCCTTGATAGAACAAGCAGTGATCCAATCGAACCGCGTCGGCAGCGGCAACCGCGGACAAACCGCCGGGCCGGTCGATAGTTTCCAGACCAAAGACGGATGGATTTTGGTGCAAGTCGTCGGACAGCCGCTGTTCGTGCGCTGGGCCAAACTGATGGGCGAAGAGGACAAGTGGCTGAACGATCCGCGTTATGATAATGACCTGAAGCGGGGTGAAAACGGTGAAGAGATCAGCGCTCGGACGCAAGAATGGTGTGCCCAGCACACTACCGCAGAAGCGTTGGAAAAATTGGCGGCAGCACGTATCCCGACCGGCGAAATATTGACGCCACAGCAACTGCTGGACAATGAGCACGTGAATAATGCGCCTTTTATTACGGAGATGGAATACCCGGGTGTTGCGAAGGCAGCCCCCCTACCAATGTCGCCGGTCCGCCTGCATGGCACGCCCACAGAAATTCGTCATCGAGCGCCGCAATTAGGTGAACATACTGACGAGATCATGACCAATTTAGGCTACGATCAAGCCGCAATCGCTGCGTTCCGCGAAAAAGGTGCGATTTAGCGTTACTCGATTTACTCAGCCCCTGAAATTCGTGATACCGGAAACGCAATTGCGTTATTCGGAATCTCATGCAGAATGAACATTGATTTTGCAGCGCACACCGTCCCGTCTGAGATCCCGGATCACGCTGCGCTTGTTCAGGATGACAAGCATTGGTTCAGCGATTGGGCTTGAATGAAAATTTTGGGTAACATTTGGACTGATACAATTTTCGCCCTAATATTCTCACTGGGCATCGCTGTCTTTTATCACCACACCACCATCACGTCACCCGATGTTGCCTGGTTTCTTTATTGCGCCGAACAAATTTTGGACGGGGCCCGGATATACGTCGACCTGATAGAAGTGAATGCGCCGCTTTCTTTCGTCATTTATTTCCCAGCCGTTTTGATTTCGAAGACCTTCGGCACGGAAATATTCTTGACCCAGGCAATAATCACGGCTGGTTTCTGTACTCTTAGTTTCCTGATTGTAAGGGGCTTAACGTTCGGAAGGATCAAGCCCTATTTGTGGCTAGCAGTAATTTTGGTTCTGCCCGGCTGGGATTTTGGTCAACGGGAGCACATCATCGCCGTCTTTGTGGCTCCCGGCATCTTTTACTTGGCCGAACGAGCCGCCGGGACAACAGTGGCGCCGAGATATGCGATATTGGCGATCGCGCTCTCTGCTGTTGGCGCGGCGATCAAACCGCATTTCCTGTTACTTCCCATTGCCCTTTGGTGCCTTTGCGCTCTTCTTTCGTGGCAAAGCGGCAAGCGCGAGATACTGAAGTCGGCAACGATCTGTTTCATCAGTGCGGGGGTAATGTTTGGTGTCTCGGTAATCGTTTTTCCAGACTTCATCGCGTTAACGCGTGATTTCACTTTGAAATTTTATGGCGGCAATTCGTTCGATCCGGTGGCCTATACAACGTTGCTGTTATCCGGGATCCCTTTACTGGTGCCGATCGCCGCGCCACTTCTCCTACATGACAAAACGATAAGCAGAATAGCCGCCTACCGGATCGGTTTTCTGTTCGCTGCCGTCGCTTTTGCGCTTGTCATTTTCCTTTGGCAAAAAAAGGCCAACGCTTATTTGTTGTTGCCGGCACAGATATTAACTTTCGCATTGATGATCGAACTGGTCGCCGCATGGCCATTGATAAAACTGCAGGAACTGAAGGGAATTTCCGGCATCTTGACGCGAACCGGCGCGGCAATTCTGCTGACATTTGCGATTAGTTGGCCACTGATTTGGACGTATGCCAGCATCCGCGTAATAACGCAGTCTATGGCCAATAGCGCACAGTCAAAGCGCATGAAACATGCGCAAAGGGTTTTGCGGGATCAATTCGTGATGGATATATCAATCAACCCACCTCTCGCCATCGGCTCCTTGCTTTGGCAGGATGTTGAATGGGTGTCCCGCTTCCCAACGCAGTGGGCCGTTAGCATGACAACAGCGCAGATGGCGCATGCCGAACCTGTTAACTACGCGGTTCTTAAAGAGGTCCGGAATTTCCTACGGCAGTCAGCAGCGACCGATCTGGCAACAAACAAGCCGCGGTATTTGACCTGCACGCAGGAAACACCAATTGGAACACCAAGTGACAAGTGCGAAGTCTTGGCCTTCTTTCGCGATAACAGCGAATTCAACGCGACCTTTCAAAAATACCAACTGGTCGATAACAGGTTCGGTTTCGACGTTTATGAAAAGCGACCTGCGGAATAAAAAAAAGCGCGGCCAAATGGCCGCGCTTTTTCCGCCTCCCGAAAGACTTGCTTCGGCTTCTTAGTCGTCGCCTTCAGCTTTTTCGTCTTCTTTGACAATTTCGTCACCGGTCTCTTGATCGACCACCCGCATTGACAAGCGGACTTTGCCACGATCATCAATAGCTAGGCATTTGACGAAGATTTCGTCACCTTCGTTGACAATGTCAGTAACCTGCTTAACCCGGTGGTCGGCCAATTCGGAGATATGGCAAAGACCGTCGCGATTGCCGATGAAGTTCACAAAGGCCCCGAAATCGACGACCTTCACAACCTTGCCTTTATAGACCAGACCAACTTCCGGTTCGGCAACGATGCCTTTGACCCACTCCATCGCCGCGTCGATCTTCGCTTGATCGGGAGAGGCGATTTGCACAGTGCCGTCATCGTCAATATTGATCTTGGCGCCGGTTTCTTCAACGATCGATCGGATGATTTTGCCGCCGCTACCGATCACTTCACGGATCTTGTCGACCGGAATTTTGATCTGCTCGATCTTCGGAGCAGTTTCGCTCAGGCTATCGCGGTGAACGTCGATCGCCTTAGCCATTTCACCCAGAATGTGCTGGCGGCCTTCTTGAGCCTGCGCCAACGCATCCTTCATGATGGCTTCGGTAATACCGGCCACTTTGATATCCATCTGTAGCGAGGTCACACCGTCAGCCGTGCCCGCAACCTTGAAATCCATGTCACCCAAGTGATCTTCGTCACCCAGAATATCGGATAGGATGGCGTATTTTTCGCCTTCCAGGATAAGGCCCATGGCGATACCTGCAACCGACGCCTTCAACGGGACACCGGCATCCATCATCGAGAGGGAACCGCCGCAGACCGAAGCCATCGAAGAAGAGCCGTTCGATTCGGTAATTTCCGAAACTATGCGGATTGTGTATGGAAAGTCATCCTTGGTCGGCAGGACTGCCCGAAGGGCACGCCAGGCAAGTTTGCCATGGCCGACTTCCCGGCGACTAGTGAAGCCAAAGCGACCGGCTTCACCGACCGAATATGGCGGGAAGTTATAATGCAGCATAAAGTTTTCGCGATAGCTGCCACCAAGAGCGTCGACGAATTGCTCATCATCACCAGTGCCGAGCGTCGTAACAACCAACGCCTGAGTTTCACCGCGGGTGAATAATGCCGCACCATGTGTGCGCGGCAAGACGCCTACTTGGCTTTCGATCGGCCGTACGGTACGCGTATCGCGACCATCGATACGTTGACCGCTGTCAATGATCTGACCGCGAACGATATTCTTTTCCAATTTCTTAAAAAGATCGTTTACAAGACTGGAACTCATGCCGTCTTCGTCGCCAGAAAGCTCTTCAACTGCTTTGTTCCGCAACTCAGAAATCAAGTTGGAGCGGGTTTGTTTCACCGGTTCTGCATAAGCGGACCGTAGGTCGGTTTCGCAAAGGTCGGCAATTTGCTTCAGCTCAGCCGACATATCAGGCGCCTCGGCAATGTTCCAAGGATCTTTCGCTGCTAATTCCGCCAACTCGATAATGGCGTCGATCACGACTTGCATTTCTTTATGCGCGAACATTACAGCGCCCAGCATGACGTCTTCGGGAAGCTCGCTTGCTTCACTTTCGACCATCATCACGGCGTCTTTGGTGCCAGCGACGACCATGTCGAGTTCGCTTTCTTCCAACTGATCGGTGGTGGGATTTAGGATATATTCCCCGTCCTTGTAGCCGACACGCGCGGCACCGATTGGGCCCATGAAAGGCATACCGGAAATTGTCAATGCCGCAGATGTGCCAACTAGAGCTGCAATATCCGGATCATTTTCCAGATCAAAACTCAACGTGGTGCAGATGATTTGCGTTTCATTACGGAAACCGCCAGCAAAAAGCGGACGGATCGGCCGATCGATCAAACGCGATGTCAAAGTTTCTTTTTCCGACGGACGTCCTTCACGTTTGAAAAAACCGCCAGGAATTTTACCGGCGGCGTAAGTCTTTTCTACATAATTAACGGTCAGCGGGAAAAAATCCAATCCCGGGCGGGGTTCTCTTTCCCCAACCACGGTACAAAGTACAGAGGTTTCGTCATATTTGACCATGACGGCACCATCTGCTTGGCGAGCAACACGACCGGTTTCAAAAACCAGTTTGCGGCCGCCCCATTCTATTTCTTTCTTGTGTATATCAAATAGGCTCATATCTCTCGTCCTTACCTACGAATTCGTCTGCCCTCCTATAGGGTCAAACTGAATTCTCCTTCTGTCTTTCACCAGTTCAACGTTTTCGGAAACTGCAATAACATTCGAAAGCCGGAATTATTCACCGGCCACCGCTCATGCTATTCCCAGGTTGCACAGGAAAGACTTTTGTGAACAGCCGCGACTATTCGCAGGCTGTGATGGATCATTATTTGCGCAGACCCAAGCGCTTGATGACGTCTTCATACCGGGCATGATCTTTGCCTTTGAGGTAATCCAAAAGACGACGACGCTTCGAGACCATTTTCAACAGGCCGCGCCGCGAGTGGTTATCTTTGTTATGTTCTTTGAAATGTTCGGTTAGATTGACGATACGTTCGGTCAAAATTGCAATCTGCACTTCTGGCGAACCAGTATCTCTTTCTTTTTTTGCGAACTCTTTCACGAGTTCAGACTTCCGTTCGACTGTAATCGACATCGGATGCTCCATCCTAATTTACCGACATCGCCATCCTGGCGGTATCAGATATTGAAAACACGAACCGGGCGTAATTCACCATCGTGAAGCTGCGCCATGGCGACCAACTGATCTTCAGCGGTGACATAAACGGTTCCTTCTTTTTGACTTGGGACGCGAAGACTTTGCCCACATTGCAAGCGTTTCGCTTCTGCACCAGTTACGGCCAGCGCCGGGATGTCGACCAGCGCGGTCTCAACTGATTGACGTACCTCGTCAAGCGCGCCTTTATGCCTCAAGTCCTCTAACTTATCCAGAGAAATTGCGTCTTTTTCAGTAAAAGGACCAACAATTGTGCGGCGCAATTGCACAATATGGCCGAAACAGCCCAACATTTGTCCTAAATCGCGGGCGATCGCCCGAACATAAGTACCTTTGCCGCAGCGCATTTCAAAATCCGTGTGATCGACATTCACCGTAGCAACAAGTTTCAGCTCGTCAACTTGCACCGTCCGCGCCACTAATTCCACATCCTGACCATCCCTTGCCAAGTCATAAGCGCGCGCGCCGTCGACTTTGATGGCCGAAAATTTGGGCGGTGTTTGTTCTATCTTACCGACGAACTTTCCCAGCACGGCTTCTATTTCAGCTTTTGTTGGTCGTGCATCTGATTGCGAAACTACCTCACCTTCGCCATCGTCAGTATTCCGCGCTTCACCCCATTTGACTGTAAAACGATATTCCTTTGGTGCATCAAAAACGTGAGAGATTACCTTGGTGGCTTCCCCGAGCGCGATCGGCAACAAGCCGCTCGCCAAAGGGTCAAGGGTACCGGCGTGACCGGCTTTGTTGGCATTGAATAGCCAACGGACTTTGCCAACCGCTTGTGTTGAGGTGATGCCGACAGATTTGTCGACAATTACCCAACCGTTGATCGCCAGGCCCTTCCGCCTACGCCCCATCGTCGACGACCTCGTTCTGTTCGTCTGCGTTTAGATCAGCAGCGACTTTCGGACTACGAAGGATTTGGTCCACCCGCTCGGCTTCGGCAAACGTACTGTCAGCCCGAAACAGCAGGCGCGGTGTAAATTTGAGTTTCACCCGACGGCCGATTTCATGACTAAGGCGAGGCGCCACGCGTGCTAAAGCTTTGACGACGATTTGTGGATTGTCGCCGCCAAGTGGCATCACATAGCATGTCGCCCGTTTCAAATCCGGGGTCATGCGCACTTCCGTGATCGTGATCGTCACTCCGGCCAGATCCTTGTCATGCAAATCTTCACGTAGAATGATTTCACTTAAAGCATGGCGAACAAGTTCCCCAACGCGCAACTGGCGTTGACTTTGTTCACGCATGGCGGCGCCTTTTTCGGCACTACGATTCTTTCTAGCCATGAGCTTTTGCCTGTCCCGATGGAATAACACACTAATCAGAGTATAAAACTCAAAGGGTGCGTTCGATTTCCTCTTTCTCGAAAATCTCGAATACGTCGCCGGCGCGAAGATCTTGATAATTATCAATACCGATGCCGCATTCGTTGCCTTCGCGAACTTCCCGTGCGTCATCCTTGAAACGTTTCAAGGACGCCATCTGTCCCTCGTGAATGACTACATCGTCGCGCAATACCCGAATAAAGGCGTCGCGTTTCGCCATCCCTTCGGTGACCCGGCAACCGGCGATGCGTCCAACTTTCGAAACCGAGAACACTTCCAAAATTTCAGCATTGCCAACGATAGTTTCGGAAATATGCGGCGCCAACATGCCGGACAAAACCGCTCTCAAGTCATCGACCAATTCATAGATGATCGAATAGTAGCGAATATCGGTGCCTTCGCGCCGGGCCAATTCGCGGGCCTGTACATTCGCGCGCACATTGAATCCGATGACAACACCTTCCGACGCTGCCGCTAGGGTAACATCTGATTCCGTGATCCCACCAACACCGGAATGAAGCACACGTACTGCGACTTCATCGTTTCTAAGATTATCGGCAGCACCAAGAATAGCCTCCATCGAGCCTTGCACATCGGCTTTGACAACGATGGGAAGCTCCTCGACTTCACCTTCTTTGATCTTCTCAAACATCGCTTCAAGGGACGTCGTGCCGGCGATTGCAACGGCTCGTTTTTGCTGATCGACACGTTGGCGATATTCACTGACTTCGCGGGCTTGCGCCTCGGTTTCGACAACTGTGAACATATCGCCGGCTTTTGGCGTTCCGTTGAGGCCCAAGACTTCGACCGGGATCGAAGGTCCAGCCGCTTCAATTACCGCACCATAACTATCTATCAGCGAGCGAACCCGGCCATATTCCGCCCCGGCGACAAATATGTCGCCTTTGTTCAAAGAACCCTTTTGCACCAAAACGGTCGCCACCGGGCCGCGCCCTTTGTCAAGCTCCGCTTCAACAACGATACCTTCTGCATTACGGTCCGGGTTAGCCGTCAGTTCCAGCAGTTCCGCTTGCAACATGACCGCTTCTTCGAGACCGTCCAAATTGGTTTTTTGCAGGGCCGAGACCGGAACCATCTGCACGTCACCGCCAAAATCTTCGGAAATCACCTCATGCTGCAGCAATTCCTGTTTCACGCGGTCAGGGTTTGAGTCCGGGAGATCGATTTTGTTGATCGCCACGATGATCGGTACTTCTGCTGCTTTGGCATGGTTAATGGCTTCAATCGTTTGCGGCATGACGCCATCGTCGGCCGCGACCACAAGAATAACGATATCGGTCACACTAGCCCCGCGCTGACGCATCGCGGTAAACGCAGCGTGGCCAGGCGTATCGATGAAGGTGATGCGGTTACCGGCATTCGAAAGAATTTGGTACGCACCAATATGCTGCGTAATGCCACCTGCTTCACCGCCGGCGACATCAGATTCACGCAAGGCATCCAGCAGCGAAGTTTTACCATGATCGACATGGCCCATAACGGTCACAACTGGGGTCCGGGGTTGCATTTCTTCATCTCGGTCTTCGGCACCACCAAGACCGATTTCAACATCGGCTTCACTGACCCGTTGCGGCTTGTGTCCCATTTCCGTCACCACTATTTCCGCGGTGTCGGCGTCGATAACTTGGCTGGCATTGGCCATCACGCCCATACCCATCAATATTTTGATCACATCGACGCCGCGCTCCGCCATCCGGTTAGCTAGGTCTGCAACCGTTATGGTTTCAGGTATGACGACTTCGCGAACAACTTTTACCGGCGGTTCCGCCGTGCGGGCTTGTTTGTTGCGCGCCCGTTGGCGGCGAACTGAAGCCAGACTGCGGGTCCGCTCTTCATCGTCACTCAAGGCCTGCGTTACCGTCAACCGACGGCCGCGTCGACGCTGATCTTCGCCACGACCTCGTCCGGCAGCACGATTTCGGGCACCGCGATCGCTACTCTCTTCGACATCGATATTGCGCGTTGTTTCGCGAATTGGCGCCGGTTTCACTGGTTCCGGCTGCGGTACCGGTATTTCTTCTATTGGGGCCGGCTCGTTCGCAGCGGCCGCAGTCGCCTCATCACCATTTACCGCATTTTCTTCTGTTCGGCGTTTATCTTCTTCCGCCTGTTTTTCTGCCTCTTCGGCCGCTTGTACTTTGAGTATCTGTTCCTCTTCAGCGCGGCGCTTGGCTTCCTGTTCTTCCGTGACGATCCGCGCCGCTTCCACTTCTTCGGCTTCTGCAAGCGCGCGGGCGCGTGCCGCTTTTTCCGCCGTGCTCAAATTACGAATGGCAGCATCCGGCAGTGTTGTCACAACTTTTGGCTCTGGCGCCGGTGTGGTGGTCGGGACAGCAACCGGTTCGTGCGTTTGTTCCGACACATCTGCGGCTTCCGGTTGGGTATCGCGGGCGATAACACGTTTGCGGCGAACTTCCACTTGAACACTACGTCCACGGCCGCCACCAGAAGGACGCGCGGAGGCGCTATCTCCGCCAGCCTTCAAGCCAAGGCGCAAAGGTTCCTTCTTGTCCTTTGATAGTGTCAGCGTTGCTTTCTTTTCGGAGTCGCTCACGTCGTATATTTCCTACCATCGTTGCGCAAATCTGCGCCACTTTACAAATAATCGGCCCTAGTTCGCAAATCGACGAACGAGCAGTCCCCTGCAGCGCCCGTAAATCTTAGGATTTTTCCCTAAAACCACCAAGCCGCAAGGCCTCTCGTTTCAATCGCTCGGCTAAGCCACCGAACCTTACCGCAGCATGTACCACATTTTGGTGGCCTAATGCCAAACTCAATTCGTTTGATGAAAACATTTCCATCAATTTTGTCTCTTCGGACACGCCAGCCGCCAATTTACGCAATTTAGTGCGTCCATCTTCCGCCGCATCCGTCGCCGCCAGCAATATCGCCGCATCCCCGGATTTCAAAAAGCCGCGGACTTTTTCAAAACCGGTTCTAATTTCGCCGCTACGCTGTGCCAGACCGAGTAAATTCAAACAACTTCGGGCCAGCATGACTTCCAACTGTGACGACAGTTCCTTGTCCACATTTACTTTCTGCTTTGCCGCTTTCGCAAACAAATTCTTAGTCACAGCCATTTCAACCCGCGTGCGCTCCGCAACCAACCAAATGCCCCGGCCCGGTAGGCGCTCAAATAGATCCGGTACAATCTGACTATTCGGTCCAACTACAAATCGGATCATGCGATCCGTTGTCTGACTTTCCCGGCTGGCGATACAGCGTCGTTGCCGACTGCCTGCGTCAGATTTAACTTGTCGAGCTGACGTCAATGTGGCGTGCGCCCCCTATACCTCTTCTCTGACCACTTCTGCCGTTGGCGCGTCTGCATCACTTGCGTCTGCCGTGGCCGGCTCGTCTTCATCTTCGAACCAATGCGCGCGCGCCGCCATGATCATACTGCTCGCTTGCTCTTCGCCAAGATCGAACTCACGCAGCAGACCATCTTCTGGGCTGGTCAGCTCGTCCGTGGCCAGTTCAGCAAAATCATCCAAAGTCTTGATTTCGTTTTCGCCAAGGGTCACCAGCATACCTGGCGTCAAACCTTCCAAGTTCGCCAATTCCTCACTGACGCCAAGCTCTACGCGACGTTCAGAATCTTCGGCATCCCGCTTCGACAAATAATCCTGCGCCCGTTCCTGCAGGGCTTCGGCTAAATCTTCGTCAAATCCTTCCAAGCCCGCAATCTCTTCCGCCGGGACATAAGCAATTTCCTCAACCCGGGCGAACCCTTCGGTGGCTAACAACTGCGCCATCATTTCGTCGATGAACAGGGCATCCATAAATAATTGACTGCGTTGGCGCATCTCTTCCTGACGGCGTTCGCTTTCTTCAGCTTCTGTCAGAATGTCGATTTCCCAACCAGTCAATTGCGAGGCCAGACGGACATTTTGTCCGCGCCGGCCAATCGCCAAACTAAGCTGATCGTCCGGCACGACTACTTCGAACTTCTCGACCTCTTCATCCATGACAACTTTGACCACTTCAGCCGGCGCCAGTCCGTTGACTAGGAAGGCTGCCGGATCGGGTGACCATTGAATGATGTCGATTTTTTCCCCTTGCAGCTCATTGACAACTGCTTGCACGCGGCTGCCGCGCATACCAACACAAGCGCCAACTGGATCGATACTGGTATCGTTGGAGACCACGGCAATTTTCGCCCGGCTGCCGGGATCACGAGCCACTGCCTTGATCTGAATAATGCCATCATAAATTTCCGGCACTTCCTGGGTAAACAATAACGCCATGAATTGGGGGTGGGAGCGTGAAAGGAAAATTTGTGGCCCACGCTGTTCCCGGCGCACATCATAGATATAGGCGCGCACCCGGTCGCCTTGGCGGAAACTTTCCCGAGGCAGCAATTCGTCGCGTCGAATGATTGATTCGGCCCGTCCCAGATCGACAACGACATTGCCATATTCCACGCGTTTGACGACGCCGTTGACAGCTTCGCCGATACGATCTTTGTATTCTTCAAACTGACGCTCGCGCTCGGCTTCACGCACTTTTTGCACAATCACTTGTTTCGCGGTTTGTGCCGCGATCCGACCGAAATCAATCGGTGGTAATGGATCGATCAATTCTTCGCCAATTTCAGCGTCGGTTTTTTGGTGGCGAGCATCGGCCAGCATCAGTTCGGTCGATTCATTTTCGACCTCCTCGACCACTGTCATCACCCGATAAAGTTTAATATCACCGGATTTGCGGTCAATATTGGCGCGGATATCGTTTTCCTGGCCATAACGCGAGCGGGCCGCCCGCTCAATCGCTTCTTCCATTGCCTCGATAACAATTTCATGTTCAATCGATTTTTCCCGTGCAACTGCGTCAGCAATTTGCAACAGCTCTAATCGGTTCGCACCAACCGCGACTTCCGTATTCACGATTCCATTTTCCTTTTTTTCATTGTCGCCGCCAACAGGTCGTCCGACATCATCAACTTTGCCCGTTCAATTTCGTCAAAGGGCAGTTCTACCGATTGCTCGCCGCCCTGCGGTGTCGCCACCGCTAGCAGAATTCTTGCACCTCGGGTTCCCAAGACACGTCCGCGAAAGCGTCGCTGGCCCGCCGTCAAACGCTTCATCTCGACTTTTGCATCGTGGCCGGCGAAACGCTCAAAGTCTTCAAACTTCGTCAACGGGCGATCAATACCCGGTGAACTAACTTCCAAATCATAGGCATCCCGGATCGGATCTTCGACATCCAGCAAGGCCGAAATCGCCCGCGAAATCTGTGTGCAATCTTCGACCGTCATGTCTGTCTGGTCGTGTCGTTCGGCCATCACTTGCAAGGTCTGTCGGCCAAAATTTTCAATCATCTTTATTTGCACGATCTCATACCCCATCGCATCTATCGACGGCGTCAACATATTCGCAAGGTCCGCAAACTGAGGCGACGATCTTGTCATTCGGCCTTCCGCTCCGACGGGTCTGCTATTTCCAGATCCCCTAACAAAAAGGTGGGCCACGCCCACCTCACACAAACTCGATACCAGCGATAGCCGGTGATTGAGGGATAAATATAGCCCTTGAACCTTTAAATCAATAGTTTATACGCAAAAATGTCTTTTTTACTTGGTCCGTAGAAAAGTCAGGTAAACAGCATTACGTCCTTGCGCCCGTGCTTTTTGTTCATATCGCGTTTCGGTCCAGTCATCCGGGCGCCGTCGCCAGTCCGATGCGTCTTCCGCAGTCCAGACAAAATCGCTCGATTTGGTCATATAGGTCAACATCCAGCGAGCGTAGTCCATTATGTCCGTCGCCATCCGCCACGCGCCGCCAATGACAAGCACACGGGCGACCTGCGCCACCGTTTCATCATTCACAAACCGCCTTTTGTTGTGACGTTTTTTTGGCCAGGGGTCGGGAAACAGCAAGAATAAGCGGGTCAGACAGGCAGGTTCTAAAACATCCAACAAAAACCGGGCGTCATCATCATAGAGGCGGATATTTGTGATATTTTTTTGTGCTATTTCGGCCAAAACCTTACCTATGCCTTCGGTGAATGGTTCGCAGCCGATTATGCCAATATTGGGATTTGCTTCGGCCTGGGCAATCAAATGTTCACCACCACCGAAGCCAATTTCCAGCCAAACTTCACCAATCTGCGGGTCGAACAGCGACGTCGGATCTAGCGAGCCGGTTACCTGCCCCGCAACATCGATGCGCAGCCGCGGCAACAAAGTTTCGAACAATGCCTGACGGCTGGGGCGCAATTTTTTACCGCTACGTCGGCCATAGAGGCGTCGTTGTTCTATTTTGGATTTATCAGAAGAGGCCGGGTTCAATTCACTCAGCTCATCGCGCTTAGCAGATCGTCGGTAAGGTCTGTGCGTTCCCAGGAAAAACCGCCATCATCCGTTGGGGTGCGCCCAAAATGGCCATAAGCGGCCGTGCGGGCATAAATCGGGCGACTTAGCTGCAACATCTCTCTGATACCTCTGGGCGTCAAATCGGCCACGTCGCGTAAGATTATTTCCAATTTTGCTTCATCACATTCAGCCGAGCCGTAGGTGTCGACATAAACCGAAAGCGGTTCGGCAACACCAATCGCATAGGCAAGTTGAATGCAACAACGCCTTGCTAAGCCGGAGGCAACAATATTTTTCGCTAGATAGCGCGCCGCATACGCGGCCGAACGGTCCACTTTCGTCGGATCTTTTCCAGAGAAAGCACCGCCGCCATGTGGCGCAGCACCGCCATAAGTGTCGACAATAATTTTTCGACCCGTTAATCCGGCGTCTCCATCCGGCCCGCCGATCACAAAGCGCCCTGTCGGATTGACGTAGAAATGGTCTTCAGAACACATCCAGCCGTCCGGCAGCACGTCCGTCACATAGCCGCGCACAATTTCACGCACTTCTTCGGTGGAAACAGCTTCACCATGCTGAGTTGAGACCACGACCGAGGATGCTCGAACCGGCTTACCATCGACATATTGCAACGTCACCTGACTTTTTGAATCAGGGCCCAATTGCGGCGTTTTACCGGCACGGCGGTCTTCCGCCATATTCTGCAATATCTTGTGGGAAAAGTGGATCGGGGCCGGCATCAACGCTTTGGTTTCGTCGACCGCGTAGCCGAACATAATACCCTGGTCGCCGGCACCTAGATCTTTATTGCCGACAGCATCGACGCCTTGGGCAATGTCGACGGACTGAGGATGCAGATGCACTTGCACATCGGCATTCTTCCAGTGGAACCCATCCTGTTCATAGCCGATGTGGCGCACGGTCTGGCGAGCCAGATTTTCGATATGGTCTTTATTCTCCGCAATTTCCGACGGACCACGCACCTCACCTCCCATGACGATCAAATTTGTCGTCACTAAGGTTTCGCAGGCAACGCGGGCATTTTCCGGATCGGCGGCGAGAAAACTATCAACGATAGCATCTGAAATTTGATCACAGACCTTGTCCGGATGGCCTTCGGATACAGATTCACTGGTAAATAAATAATCGCCACGCACTGCAGATGCTCCCGCCTGTGATCAAACTCGATCCGACCATGACGAACTAAATTCGCGCGATTGGCCGCAGGTTTTTTTGACAGGCTTTCGCGGGTGGGTCAATCGTGAATTGAGTGCTTTTTCGACAGAGTGCTATTTTGCTGGCGCTTCGCCACCGACGGCTTTCACCAGATCAAACATCCGTAAGCGAGCATCTTCCGGCTTGATGCGGTAATAAGCTCGCACCAGTTCCAAAGTTTCCCGGCGTGCCGCTTCATCTGTGTGTTCGTACGGCGCCTGTCCAGGTTCAAAATTCCCAGGTGGCTTGCGAGCGGCGTCTCGAACTTCGGCTGGCATATCGTCATAAAAAAACGCCACCGGTACATCGAGAATTTGGCTCAACCGGTATAATCGGCTTGCTCCGATGCGGTTGGCACCGCGTTCGTATTTTTGCACTTGCTGGAAGGTCAATGACAGAGCTTTTCCCAACTTTTCTTGGCTCATTCCTAGTAACGTGCGGCGTAGACGCAAACGGCTACCTACGTGAACATCTATTGGATCGGGTTTTTTTACCAAAATACTTACCTCTTATTTAAATTAATTTGTCTTATTCAGATAATATTATTTGGGTTGAGTGAGAATAAATGTTTGTTTTCTCGAATACTTATGTATGTCGTTGTAGGATAGTCCGTCAAGTATGCACGGGACAGGGATATTTATCGGTGTATGATTTTGCGCCTCAAAATACCGGCAACCAGCACGAAAATTCCAAGCAGACCAGCAAAAGGCCAGTCACCGAAAATTGCGTAAATTGTCGGCTTCACCAAAGGTTTTGGCAAGTTCCCGTCTAAAACACCCTGTTCCAACAATGGGATTTTTCCAATCACTCGACCGAAAGCATCAAAAATTGCGGAAATTCCCGTATTGGCCGCACGTACTAAAGGTACGCCTAGTTCGACCGCGCGAGCGCGAGTAATTTCAAAATGTTGGCGCGGACCGGTGCTGTTGCCATACCAGGCATCGTTCGTCACATTCAATAACCAGGCCGGCCGGCTTCCTCGCGCGACTTCTTGCGGAAAGACAACTTCGTAACAGACCAGCGCCCGAAATGCCGGCAAGCCCGTGATCGACACTGGCTCGGCTGAATTACCCGGTACATAATCGACCGCACCCGCTGCTAGTTTTTGCAACCCAAACCGCGATAATATGGTGCGCATCGGCAGATACTCGCCAAACGGCACGAGATGAGATTTGTCGTATCGGTCGATCACCTGGCCTTGCGGGTCGAGCACTAACACACTGTTCCATAGCATTGTGATACGTCCGGCGTCCGCTTGATAGCGGATCGCGCCGGTTAATAGATGGCGAGTTCCGTTCAAAATATTGGCAATATCCCGCCGTCGTGCTGGTTCGTTATCAAGAAAATAGGGTGCTGCGGATTCGGGCCAGACAAGATAATTGTAGTTTCCTTCTTCGGCCACGCTGGTCGCCAACAATTTGGAAAAATTCTGCCGACGCATATCATTTTTCCACTTCAAGTGCTGCGGTATGTTTGGCTGCACGATCCGCAAGCGAATATTCTCATGCACGCCGGGATCAGGCGTGGTCGCCAAACGCCACGTGCCAAAAACAATGAATATCCCAGCAATTACCGATGGTATTCCGACGGCCAACAATAATGATCTGAGACCACCGGATTTCGTCATTAGAGCCGCCGGTAAACAGCCGATCAGAACACTGATAGCACTCATGAACATCACACCGACGAGTGAAAAGGCTTGGATGGAAATATCTGAGAACGACCAAGCATAACCAAGCAGGTTCCATGGAAAACCGGTCAAGACATTACTGCGCAACCATTCAGCCGCAGCCCAGGTCGCCGCAAGAGCGATCGCACGCAGCAAATGATAACGTGGGCCGGGCGGTACAAATAGATTGGTTATGACCGCCGCCAACGCGATGAAGAGTGCCAAAAAGGCCGGCAAACCTGTGGCTGCGAAGGGCCACAACCAACCAAACCGCGCCGCGTCGACCAACACTGCATTGCCTATCCAATAAAGACCGGCAACAAAAAAGCCAAAGCCGAAACCCCAACCAATGGCAAATGTCTGCCGCCAGGAAGTTGCCGCAGACAATTGCCACAGCAAGATTGAAAAGCTGACGAAAATAATGGGAAAGACAAAAAATGGTGGCAGAGCCAGGGCTAAGAATGCGCCGGCCAAAATGGAAAATAGCAACGCCCGCCATCCGGTCAAACTTGCAAGCCACAAAGAAAACGCCCAAATGGCTGCCACGCCAATCCGCCTTTGCTTATTCAGCGACCGCTGCCGACCCGGTGGTGGGGCGGCTCACGCGGACCCGTTTGATGCGCCGCGGGTCGGCCTCCAAAATCTCGAACTTAAGTCCGGACAAATGCTCGATCACCTCCCCCTTGTTCGGGACACGGCCAGCGAGTGAAAATAGCATCCCGCCTAAGGTATCGACTTCTTCATCGTCGGCATCCGGCAGCAGATCGATACCGAGACGTTCTTCCAGGTCTTCAATTTCCAAACGGGCGTCGATTTCAAGATCGCCATTTGGCAGCTCGCGCAATATCGGTACCGCTGTCATATCGTGTTCGTCTTCGATCTCGCCAATAATCTCTTCGACGACATCTTCAATCGTGACCAAGCCGTCGGCACCACCATACTCATCGACTACTAATGCCATATGAATTCGCGAGGCTCGCATCCGCAGAAGCAAGGCCGCCACTGGCATCGAATGCGGTACGAATAATGGTTGGCGCACGATACTTTCAAGATTGAAACCGGCACCGTCCTGCCAATGCTTGACCACGTCTTTGATGTGAACAAATCCGGCAACGTCATCCAACGTTTCACGGAAAACAGGCAGCCTGGAATGGTGGGCTTGTTGAAATGTTGCGACCAATTCTTCTAGTGGTGTATGCATATCAACGGCCATAATATCGGCGCGCGGAACCATGACATCTTCCACTTCCAACTCACCGAAGCTGAGGATGTTGAGCAACATTTCCCGTTGTTCGGGATCGAGGGAAAGGCCAGCATCTTCATGTTCTTCGAGGACTTCTTCGACACTTTCGCGAAGATCCGCTTCGGATACATCGGGGTTAATACCCCGCATCCAGGCGGTCACTTTTCCCCAGAATGACAATTCATTTGCGTTAACTTTGGCCCCGCTAACGCGAGGCGATCTACTGGAAGGTGTTATTGTGTCGTTCATCGATCAATACCCATAAGCCAAAACTAATCACATCTATCAATGATAGGGATTTGAAATATTCAGGCGTTCTAGGATTTCTATCTCCAATGTTTCCATAATCTCGGCATCGTCATCGTCTTCGTGATCATAACCTAATAGATGAAGCACGCCATGCACAACCAGATGCGAAAGGTGAGCCGACAATTCTTTGCCACCTGCCCTTGCTTCTCTGTTGGCGACCCCGTGGGCGATGATCACATCGCCTAGAAAAATATCCGTATCTTGCAACGCAAAATCGTCACCATCCCACATCGGGAATGACAACACGTTGGTTGGTTTATCGAAGCCTCGGTGCTCACGGTTCAGCACCTGCAAGGCCTCGTCATCAGCCAATGTAACAGCGACCTCTCCGGCCCGCTTCATCAATCCGACATCATGTCCTGCCAACGCGGCCGTCGCAGCTTGCTGAACTAATGCCTCCACGTCAGCTGGACCTTTCAACCATACGTCGGAGGAAACGGACACCTCGATCTCCATTTTCGCTATTCCTGTCCAATGTGGCTGCCACCTGGTCGCCGCTTCCCGACGAAGGTGGATATTCGATACGGTTGTGATAAACGCCCAAAGTAAGAACCCGGACGAAAGACTCCTCCATTTTCGAAATATCTTTCATGGTCAAATCACAATTATCCAGTTGGCCATCCGATATCTGTCGTTCAAGGACTTCGTTAACACGTTGTCGTAATTCATTTGGTGCCGGGTTATTCAAGGCACGCGTGGCGGCTTCCGTACTATCGGCCAACATCAGAATACCGGACTCTCGACTACGCGGTTTCTGACCGGGATAACGGAAACTTTCTTCGGTGACTAAATTTCCACTTGGTCCTTGCAAGGCGCGCTGGTAAAATCCGCGCAGCAGGCCGGTGCCATGATGTTCGACGATACCCTCCAACACTGCATGGCCCAGTTTTTCGCGTCTTGCCATATGCAAGCCATCCCGGACATGGTCGAAAATAATCTTTGCCGAACTTTCCGGCGGAATGCGATCATGCAGATTTTCGCCCGGATGCTGGTTTTCGGAAAAATAACTGGGTCGGCGAATTTTTCCGATATCGTGATAAAGCGCCATGACCCGGCATTGCAAACCGTTGGCTCCAACCGCTTCGGCGCCAGCCTCCGCCAGGTTCGCAACCATGATCGAATGGTGATAGGTCCCCGGCGAGGTCAACGCCAATTCCTTCAGGATCGGGCTATCGCCCGCCGCCATTTCCAGCAGCCGGAGTTCCGTTGCTTCGTCAAACAATTGTTCAAGCAATGGTAAAGCGCCCAAAGCCGCAATCGCTACTAAAACGCCGGATACCAACGCTGCTGCCAACATTGGCAACAACAGGGTGGCAAAGCTTTGGCCGGACAAAACAATGATAATCGGTACCAGCACGGCTTGCGCCAGGCCAACATACATTCCGGTTTTCAACAGATCGACACGGCGCCGGCTGGAGCGGGCTGCGATACCGGCAATCAACACGCCGACCAAATAATAAGTTACCAGCCAGAGGCCACCATCGACCCGATAGGCGACAAACAAAGTCAATCCGATTCCAACCAACAGACTGGTCCGCGCATCCATCAATAATGCGATAAGAACGGTTGCCAATGCCAAGGGGGCAAAATAGGCCGCCACTTGTGGGTCGAAATCAAACCCTTCGGCAAGACCTAGACCGGCATAATACGTGGCGACAGAAAACGCCGCGACACCAGCGAATGTCGATAAACTCAGGATTGACGACTTTCTAGTGAATTGAAGCGGCACTCGACCACGCCGGAAAAACCCGAAACCAAGCAGGACGATACCGGTCAATAGAATAGCGACAGCAGCGGTTTCCGCCCATTGAATGCGGTCACTGAGACCTTGGTTGAGCAATTGAATTCTTTCGCGGACGGAGTCGGTGACCCGGTCGCCGCGCCGCAAAATCACTTCGCCGGCATGAATTCGGACAAAAACTGGCGCGATCCCGGCAACTGCGTCATCGCGTCGCTGCGCTGTCTCGTTCTGGTTCGGCGCAAGATTTGGGGCTGCTAACGCATGCGCCGTGTCCAATATCCAGGATCGAACAATCCTGGCCTCGCCATAAGGTGCATCAACTGCCCGCGCCGTCATCATACGACGTAAACTTCGCAAATCGAGTATCCGGGTCGTCCCAATCAAACGCGATTCTGTACCCAAGCTTTGATCCCGAATTAGCAATTCATCGCCACGCGGCAATTGTGACTTTTTCGCAACGACAATGCGATCTAAGGCAAGATTGAGAAAATAGTTGAGCGCAGCAGCGACATCCTCAGGCTCCTTCATTTTCTCAATGATCGAGAACACACCGGAACTCACTGGCGCGCCCAAATCAGCCGCAAATTTTTCGCGCCGTTCTGAAGTCACAGGATTTACCGTATCATTCGTCGATTTTCTGAGCTCAGAAACAGCACTGCGGACCTGATCGCCCAAAACAAAAAACCGCTCGGGATCGAAATCAAATACATTCAGTACGTCGGCTTGAGCTGCCTTGCGACGAAGCGCGGTCGCCCTCTGGTCCTCAACCAATACATCCCGGTCGGCACGGATTGTTTGAATAGCGACACTGTCGACATCCGGCACTTCATAATTCCGCTGCCCCGGCGGCGCGAACAACATCGTCATAGAGGCGACAAACAAAAGCAGCACTGGAACATCGATCCAGGGATGCCATCTGGTCCATCGCCTGTCAGCGGCAACTTTGTCTATGTCGTCGCGTATCTGTTCACGATAGCGCGACAGATCATCGCTGCCAATCACATCGGCATTATCATCCTCAGGTCGTATGTGGTCGATCATAACCGATCACCATCCCGACTGATCAAACTCAAATCGCGGTTCTCGTAAGCCCGGACAACACGGGTCACCATCGGATGACGGACAACATCGGCGTGACCAAAATTCACCACCCCCACACCTTCCAAATTCGGCAGAATTTCCAAGGCGTCCTTTAGACCCGATTTTTGGCCCATCGGCAGATCAATCTGACTGACATCGCCGGTCACACACATGCGCGAGTTCTCGCCCATCCGCGTGAGAAACATTTTCATTTGCACCGTCGTGGTGTTCTGCGCTTCGTCCAGAATGATGAAGGCATTGGTCAACGTTCGTCCCCGCATATAGGCCAACGGCGCCACTTCAATATCACCAACATCGCGCCGAAGATGGACCTTCTCGCCCGGCATCATATCGTAAAGCGCGTCATACATCGGCCGCATATAAGGGTCGATTTTTTCGTCCAAAGTACCCGGTAGAAACCCCAAACGCTCGCCTGCCTCTACCGCCGGTCTAGTCATGATAAGGCGATCAACCTGCCCCTCCAACAACATCGCCACGGCTACTGCAACGGCAAGATAGGTTTTACCCGTACCCGCCGGGCCAAGACCAAATACCAACTCGTTTTCCAACAAAGCCCGCACATATTCTGCCTGCCGGGGCGATCGAGGGGTGACGATCCGTTTTGGTGTCTTGACTTGCGTCGCCCGATCGGACGTCCGGCCATGCTGTCGTTTTTGTTTCGACTTGTCCGCGTTGCCACTGTCGTCAACAGCATCATAAGTCGCCGCTTCTGCCATACGCAAAGCACCGTCAACTTCTGCCATTCGAACTTCCAAGCCGGTTTTCAACCGGTGGTACAAATCTTCCAACGTACTGCGAGCCGTCAGCACTTGATGGCGGCTGCCGGCGATTGCAACTTGATTGCCCCGCGGTGTGAGGGAGACTCCAAGTTTTTGTTCGATCCGCGCCAAATGTGAATCATGTTCGCCGGTCAGCGGCACCAACAAGCTGTTGTCGTCAAAATCCAGAACTAGGGTCGTCGCATTTTCTTGAGTTGTTGCAATTGTCAATTCAGTTATCCGTTTTCGACTTATCCAAGTTCTGCCACTAGGCAGCTTTACTATTGTCTTGATCAGCCAATTGCCCGGCCAAACTATTATCCGCGCCGCGGGTAATTTCCACGTCCAAAACTTGTCCGAGCACAGACTTCTCCGCGTCAACATAAACCGCCTGCATGAATGGACTGCGACCGACCATTTGACCATCGCGCTTTCCCACGCGGTCTAGCAGGACTGGTAAAGTCTCGCCGACACAACCGATGTTGAACTGGCGTTGTTGTTGGTTCAACAAGGCCTGCAGCTGCGCTAGACGCTCGGATTTAACTTCTTCCGGCACTTGCATCATCAAGGCAGCAGCCGGCGTGCCGGGACGTGGACTATACTTGAACGAATATGCCTGCGCATATGTCACGTCACGGACCAAAGATAATGTCTCTTCAAAATCTCTGTCGTTTTCGCCTGGAAAACCAACTATAAAATCGCCTGACATCGCGATATCAGGGCGCATGTCACGCAATTTATCGATCACCGAAAGATATTGGGCGCGATCATAACGACGATTCATTGCTTGCAACATCCGATCGGACCCGGCCTGGACTGGCAAATGCAGATAGGGCATCAAAACATCGCAATCGCGATGAGCCGCATAAAGCGCATCTGTCATGTCCGTCGGATAAGACGTAGTGTAGCGCAGCCGGGCCAAACCGTCGAGCGCAGCCAATTCGAAAATCAGGTGCCCTAAGTCCCAAGTCGACCCGTCTAGCGTTTCGCCGTGATAAGCATTCACGTTCTGACCTAGCAAAGTAATCTCCTTGGCTCCCGCGCCAACAAGAGATTTTGCCTCTTCCACCACTGCAGCCACCGGACGGGAATATTCTGCTCCCCTGGTGTAAGGCACCACACAAAAGGCACAGAATTTGTCACAACCTTCCTGTACAGTTAAAAATGCACTGTGGGGCACATCAACTTTCTGCGTCGGCAAATGATCAAATTTCGATTCCACTGGGAATTCCGTATCCAACAATTGGGCGCCTTTGTTTATCGTCGCAGCACGCGACGCCTTCGCCACCATTTCAGGCAAGCGATGATAGGCTTGCGGTCCAAAAACCATATCGACAAAGGGCGCGCGCCGTGTGATTTCTTCGCCTTCCGCCTGCGCGACGCAACCAGCAACAGCGATAACCATTTGTCCTCCGGCAGCGGCCTTTTGTTCTTTCAATTTACGCCACCGCCCCAATTCAGAAAAAGTCTTTTCTGATGCCTTCTCGCGAATATGGCAGGTATTCATGATCACCATGTCGGCGTCTTCCGGCTGCTCACACGTAGTAAACCCAATCGGCCGCAGCAAATCCGCCATCCGATCGGAATCATAAACATTCATTTGGCACCCGTAGGTGCGGACAAACAGCTTTTTTGCCACGGTTTTATCCATCGTTAATCAATCTGTCATGCGCGCAATAGTCCGCCACCAAGAATTCCACAGAAATATATAGGGAAAGCTGTGAGCGGAATTTTCAATCACCAGATTACGTGATCTGGAAATCATCATACACCCTTGGTGCAATTGGCATTGTATGATCAGAAATATGATCAGTTTCCATCCGGTTGATCGTTACCAATCTAGCTAGTTCGCCGCCTATTTACACCTACAAACGCATAGTGCAAGTGCAAATTTGTCCGCATACGATTCATTGCCTAAAAAGGGTATCACTGGGAAGACAAGAGTCAAGAACAGATGATGGCCAAAAATCAAGCCGTCGACCCGCAGCATAAATCTATAAATATATGATTTTATTGATCTTTTTCGTCGATTATTGGAACCGCAAACAATTCCATTCGATGACTTACAAGGCGATATCCATGCCGTTCGGCGATTTCTTCCTGCAAGCGTTCAATTTCTTGATCGTGGAATTCAATTATCTTTCCACTACTCATGTCGATCAAATGATCATGATGTTTTTCCGGTTCAACTTCATAGCGAGCGCGGCCATCACCAAAATCCAGGCGCAGCAGAATATTCGCTTGTTCCAGGAGACGAACCGTCCGATATACCGTCGATAGCGAAATTCTGTCGTCGATCGCCGACGCACGACGGTGTAGCTCTTCGACATCCGGGTGATCGTCGGAAGATTCCAAAACGCGCGAAATAACTTTTCTTTGGCCGGTCATGCGCAAGCCAAACTCTAAACAACGACGTTCGATCAAAGACATATCATTCTCAAACTATCCCGACTACGAGCCCGACTTTATTCGGCTGTAACTCGACTACCGGCGTAGCAAATATTGCTTAATCTAGGAAGTTCTTTTGTTATTCGTCCCCAAGCCAATTTCCTTCGCCAATTTGCGTCGCTGCTGGGCGTAGGAGGGTGCGACCATAGGATAATCGGACGGTAATCCCCATTTCGCCCGATATTCTTCGGGGCTTAAGTTGTACGCCGTTTTGATATGCCGTTTGAGCATTTTCAGTTTTTTACCGTCTTCAAGACATATGATAAAATCCGGCGTAATTGATTTTTTTACCGATACGGCCGGTTGCGGTTGTTTTTCCGCTTCGATCGCTTTGCCGCTCAATACGCTAAGACTATTGTAAACTTTGGTGATAAGATCTGGTAATTCACTAAGCGGAACTGCGTTATTCGATACGTGCGAAGCCACAATATCGGCTGTAAACCCCATTATATCGGTCTTGTTGTCTTTGCCATCTGTCATCAGAAATATCTTTCCGTATTTCTTGATCACCCCTTAGTGAAAGATTATACTTCAAACACCCGAAAATCTTCAAATAAAAATACAAAAAACACGAAAACTAGGATTACAAACACAATAATGTACAAGGAAGTTTCTACATATTCCGCAAGCAAGTCGGATCATTTTCTAGATATTACTGAATATGTCTGCCCGATGACTTTCGTACGAGCAAAACTTTTACTCGAAAAAATGACGGCGGGAGAAACCGCAACTATTCGACTAAATAGTGGTGAACCACTTCAAAATGTCCCGCGATCAGTGAAAGAACATGGCCACCAAATCATAAGCCTGGAGCCGGAAGACGGGAACCAAGACGGCCGACCATATCTCCTCATCATTCAAAAAAGTGTCTGAAAATTATTGCGGCAGATCCCGCCGCATGATCAAGGCGTCTTGGCGTTGGTCGTTTGTTATGCGGTAATAACTGGCGCGTTGGCCTACCGATAAAAAGCCGGCATTTCTATATAAACCGATTGCAGCGTCATTTGTTGCAGACACCTCTAAAACCAGCGAACTGCACCCTTCACCCATCAAGTCGTCTAGCAACTTCTCCAACAATGCAGAAGCGATGCCACCGCGTCGATGTTCCGGATTGCTGGCGATTGTCAATATTTCAGCCTCGCCCAAGATCACGCGAAACAAAACGAATCCTAAATACCTCGACGGTTCACCCTTTTCAACATACAGAAGTGCCTTGGTACCCGTCAATTTCAGCAGGTCCGCTAAAACCTCTTCGCTCCAAGCGTCGTCAAAACTCGCGCCATGCAGGCGGGCCATAGCCGACAATTGAGCCTTGTCGGATGGATCAGTAACAATAATATTGAAGTCGATTTGATGTTTCATTTTTCCGCTGGCAGTTTCGCGTCCGGTGCCCGAAGGTAGAGTGGGCGGACAGATGCTGCCACCACCGCACGCTCCATTTGCTGGCTCGCATGCTTAACAAATCCAGCCGCATTTGATAATTCCGGCACGCCGTCGAGCGCCACAGCATTGCGCCAATGGGCTGCCAAGAGGTGCCGTCCACTGCCGATAATCTGACATGGGGTATTGTCGATTTCTCGGTCCAGCTCGTCAAGATTGAGCAGGCGCGGCGCGGCGACAATTTCCAAGCCCGCCGATACTTTTTGGAATGATTGCACGTAGAGCTGCTCTCTGCGGGCATCAATGGCGACAATAAATTGTCCTGCTTCGATATTTGCAAAAGCCGTCGCGGCGATTGCTTCTGTCGTGGTTAGGGGTATGACCGACATATTCGTAACCAAGGATAATCCGCGGGCGGCAGCCAAACCGACCCGTATTCCGGTAAAAGATCCGGGACCGATGGTGGTAGCAATGACGTCAAAATCTTCATATTGAAGCTCGGCTTGTTGCCGCAGATTTTCGATCATCGGCATTAAGCGTTCGGCTTGACCCCGGTTCATGCTCTCATGCACCTTGGCAACGACTTCGCCGTTTGCATAGATTGCGGCGGTACAGACCGCAACGGATGTATCGAAGGCCAAAATTGTCGCGTCCGGCGAACTCACGATTACTGTCATGGCAACCCAATCTGTGGCAACAATGTACTATGCAGCAGCAATTCTTTAACACGTAAAACAATAACCGCTAGTTTCTTGTTATCGGCCATGGCAATGTTTTCGCAAACGTTTTGGTTAATAAACAAAAGAAATGGCCACTCATGAATTTGAGCCGTGGTATTCAGCAGCGTTTCGTCGGCATTGCATCGATGGCGATCTTCTCAATAGCGATCATGTCAGGCTTTTGGCTTGTTGTTCGACCCGCTACAGTGACCGCCCAGCCCGCAGTAACCGAACAATCCGCCTCAATCTTGATTTACCATCGCTTTGGTGAAGAACGCTATCCATCGACTAATATAAAATTGTCACAGTTTGACGATCACATAGTTGAACTGACCTCCGGTCCTTACCATGTTCTGCCGCTGCCGGAAATTGTCCGGGCGTTTCGAGGCATGGAAAGTCTGCCGGACCGGACCGTCGCGATCACCATAGATGATGCCTATCGCACGATTTACGACGTTGCCTGGCCCAAACTTCGCCGCGCCGGACTTCCTTTTACGATCTTTATTTCAACTGCATTTGTCGATGGTGGACGAAGTGATTATTTGACTTGGGATCAGTTACGAGAATTGGCGGCGGCGGGCGTTACAATCGGGGCACATACTGCGCAGCATTTGCATCTACCAACACTTAGCAATGTTGAAATAGCGTACGAAATAGATCGTGCCCACAGTCGATTTGTTGCCGAACTAGGATTTAAGCCAATGTTGTTTGCCTATCCCTATGGGGAATATGGCGCGCGGGAAAAGGCCGCGGTCAAAGCCGCCGGCTTCGAAGCTGCGTTCGGCCAACATTCGGGCGTTGCGCATAGTGGGGGTGATCATTTCTCCTTGCCTAGATTCACCATGAACGAGCGCTATGGCGATTTGGATCGACTGAAGCTCGTTGCCAATGCGTTACCGTTCCCAGCCAGCGACATAACACCCAAAGATCCCATTGTGCGGGCCGGAAATAATCCACCGGATTTCGGCTTCACGCTACCGACCGACCTAGCCAATATTGATCAACTGGCTTGTTTCGCTTCCAATCAGGCCCAGGCTGTACGAATTGAGCGGCTTGGTCCGTCGAGGTTTGAAATCCGTCTTGAGAACGTTTTTGCGCCCCCAAGGGCGCGGATCAATTGCACGATCCCGGCGCAAGACGGTCGCTGGCGTTGGCTCGGTCAGCAATTCTATGTTGCTGAGTAGTTATTTATTCTAGGACCGCTGCTCGCCAGCTCGTATAGCTGTTTGCACAACCCGTTGCGCCGCCAGTTTAGCGTCGTCGAATTGCTGCAGTCGATTAATCCGGATGATCGTATCAATGGTCTTGATATAGGCTTGGCCACGCTCTGAATAACGCTTCAAGGTCTGGATCAGAATCCGACCATCCACCGGTTGTCGCGCCCGGCGCAGTTTAGCACGAATTTGCCGCATTTCCCGGTAGGCCCGATGGCTATTTAGATTATGCATATACGAACGCACCGAACTATAAATATCGCCGAAGCTACGAATGGCGTAATTCTTCAGCCGTTCCGGACCTTTCGGTACGATCCCCTGTTTTAAGGTGAAAGTTTTCTGGCCGAAGACCGCATTGCCTTTTCGGGCAAAGCGAGAAGTACCCCAACCACTTTCTTCCGCCGACTGTGCCAGCGCCAAGGAGGGCGGCACCGCATCGACATGGCTCAGCAAGGTTTCGCGGTCAATCGACTTGGCGCCGTAAGCTTCACCAATATCTGCCAGGAACTTGCGGTCATCGACTGTTTCCGTACTCGCATCTATGCGACCAAAGGCGGCGATAATTTGCTGACGTAGTTCGCGAATTTCTTCATTCACCCGCAAAACCAAGGGTAACATCGTGCGGAAGAATACGGATTTACGATTCTTGGGTGACTTTATTGCGCGCAGGTCCGACGGGAACTTCGCGAGATAAACACGTGGAACAACAGCATGACCTTCACGAACACCACTAAGTTCGAAGCGCATGGCGGCAAATGTCTTTTCCAGTGCGGCGACATTTTCAACTTCAATTAGATGCTTAGTATGATCTTGGTCGCGAGCAGTACTCGCAGAGGCCGCGGCAATTTTCACCTTCGCCTTGGGCTCGAACAATGATTCGCCGCCCTTTGCAGTTTCGACAGGAATTTCAATTGAATTTGCTTTGTTTTTGTCCGGAGCTACGTCAGGCACTACGATGGTTTTTGCTGCAATCTCACGTTTCACCACCGGCGGCGAGGCGACCTCTGCTGGTAGCGGTGTTTGCTTGGCCAGCCCAATATCCGACAGGGCCAATTTGAAATCTGCAACCGCAGCATCGGCTACGTTCCAACCATGTTCCAGACGAACTACGGGAAAGGAATAAGTCTGTTGGTTGGCGCGATCCATTTCACCGCGGACAATACCGATACCTGCTCCCAAACACAGGGCGACCAAAGCGGCGCTGGAAATCCACGCGCCATCCCCTAGCGAAAATCTACGCTTCAATGACAAATTTTGCATGAAGCGAAATTTGGGTTTGAAATAATCAAACCGACTATCAAGTCCACTATCAATCTGCATCGTTCAAAATAGGGATCACAAAAAGCCTCAAGAGTTCAGTCAGAACTCGAAGCAGATCCCAGCCCTTAGCTGTTCCTGCACATACTCATCTACGCACTGTCTAGGAAACTCGGTACTGATACTGAAAAGCCCCTGATGAGAGCTTGCAGAAAGGAAATGATCAAATTTTAACTAAAATGCAAGAAAAAAATGCATGAACCACCTAACTACATAATATATAGAGTATTTTTCGCTGTTTTCATCAAATTGTTAACCATAAATCGACGCGAATGGTCATATTGCGCGACATAGTGGAATCGGTTCACACTTAGCCTGATTATTGATTTTCTGAATTTTGGAGAGCTGAACATGAGCCAACACGACTATGTCCACGCATTGAAAATTGACGACCGCAACAACCTTGATGAGCGGCGACAAAAGTACTTGCGAATCTGTGAAGAGAAACTTGGTTTCATCCCCAACGTCATTCGCGCCTATGCCTTTGACAATGAAAAATTGAAGGGTTTTGCTGATTTCTACAACGACTTGATGTTGTGCGAAAGCGGCCTGTCAAAGCTGGAACGTGAGATGATTGCAGTCGTGGTTTCATCGATAAACAAATGTTTCTATTGTCTGACGGCCCATGGTGCGACGGTGCGTGAGTTATCCGGCGACCCTATTTTAGGGGAGGTTTTGGTGATGAATTTCCGAGCCGGTGATTTATCGCCACGCCATCGTGCGATGTGCGAATTTACTGAAAAACTTACAGAAAGCCCGAGCAAGATTGAAGAATCTGACCGCCAATACTTGCGGGACGCCGGTTTCTCGGATGATGACATTTGGGACATTAGCGCAACTGCCAGCTTCTATAATATGTCCAACCGCATGGCCAGCGCCGTCGACATGATGCCAAATAAGGAATATCACGCCCAAGCGCGCTGATGCCGATTTAGGGGCGGACGAACGAGGCCGCTAATTCGACATGGGGGTTCCATAGAAACTGATCGACCGGTACCAGTTCGATCAAATTGAAGCCGGCCTCGATCAGGATATGGGCATCTCGCGCAAATGTCGAAGGATTGCACGACACCGCGACCACACGAGATACCGATGATCGGGCGATTTCCAGCGCCTGTTCACGCGCACCCGCGCGTGGTGGGTCAAATATGACAGCGTCAAATTTAGCCATTTCCTGGGCCAAAAATGGGCGACGTTTCAGATTACGTCGCTCGACGGTAATTTCTCGCATGTTCTTGGCGAACCGCCTGGCATGGTCAAGCGCGTCTAGATGATCCCCGGCGATATCGACCGCGTGGACTTTCATGTCCCGGCCCAACGACAGCGAAAATGCTCCACATCCGGCAAATAGATCCAAAGCAGCATGGCATCCTTCCAACCAACGCGTCACAAGGTTGATCAGTATTTCTTCGCCTTCGACCGTCGCCTGCAGGAAGGCACCGGCAGGTGGCGATAATTTCACGCCACCGTAACTAATCAGCGGTGCACGGCGTTCGGCAATCAGTTCCACGGGTTCTCCCGCCAAGCCACCCCAAGTAATCCGAGCCACGTCCAGGGTTTCCGCAAATTCGACTAGCTGTTCGCGGACGGATAATTCAGGTTCCCCCTTGCCCATCAACAAAATGTCCAAGCCGTTTTCACTGTCGGTGACTTGCACATCCATACTATCGCCGTTGGCCATCAAACCGGCCAATAAACTGCGCATGGGGGCAAGCATAGACACAATCGCCGGACGGAGGACGGTGCAACTTTCCAGGTCGACGATCCGCTGGCTTCGCCGCGCGTTAAATCCCAAACTCACACGGCCTTTGCGTTTACGGGCGGCGAACTGCGCGCGCCGGCGGCTGGCGGTTGGTGAGGCTTGCAATTCCAAAATATTGCCGGGCGTTATATTTTTCCGCGCCAATGCGTGGAGGATCAAATCACGTTTCCAACTCAAATATTGGACCCAATCAAGATGCTGCAAGGCGCAGCCGCCGCATTCGCCAAAATACCGGCATGCCGGATCGATCCGAGCAGCCGACGGGTTCACCACTTCTTTCAAATGGCCAAAAATGCGACCATCTTTCGATGTTTCGGTTTCTACTCGAACGACTTCACCTGGCAAAGTAAAGGGCGCGTAAAGGGTGCCGGATGCGGATGCGCCGACGCCATCACCTTGGGCGCCAAGGCTATCGATGGTCACTTCAACTTCACCCGTCATGATTTTTTGTTCCGTAGATTAAAAATTCGACATTTCCTTCCGGACCGGTAATTGGACTTTCGACAATGTCCACGGCATTCCAGTTCGGCAGATCATTTAGCCAATCGCGAATGGTTTCGCAAACTTCATCGTGCAAGGTAGGATCACGTACCACACCGCCTTTGCCGACTTGCCCTTTGCCGACTTCAAATTGCGGTTTGATCAAAGCAACCAGTTTCCCACCCGGTTTCACCAAGCCCAGACCGGCTGGCAGCAAAGTGCGCAAGCCAATAAAGCTTGCGTCGCATACAATTAAATCCATAGATAAGGGAATATCAGCATCGGTCAAATGGCGCGCATTGCAGCGTTCCATAACCACCACCCGGTCATCACTGCGTACTTTCCAAGCTAGCTGGCCATGTCCGACATCGACGGCATAGACGGTTTTGGCGCCGTTTTGCAATAAGACGTCGGTAAAGCCGCCGGTCGACGCCCCAACGTCGAGGCAGATCATCCCAGCCGGATCGACCTTGAACGCGCGTAGTCCGTGATCAAGCTTGATCCCACCGCGGGAGACCCACGGATGATCCTGCCCCCTGACTTCAAGAGGGATATTATCGGCGACTTGTTTCCCTGCTTTTTCGAGTTTTTGTTCCTTCGAAAAAACCTTTCCCGCCATTACCAGGGCCTGTGCGCGACTACGGCTTTCGACCAGGCCACGATCCACCAGCAAGGCGTCCAATCTAAGTTTTTTCGGTTTCGTAGCAGGATTTGCCATCTTGCTCAAGCGCGGGCTGGCCGCTCCAACTCATCGCCCCGGCCTAGTGCGGTCATCGCGGTGTGCAAAATATCCAGATCGGTCAAATGTGCTTCCGCATACATATCGTTCGGTTTGTCATGATCGATAAATACATCCGGCAAGATCATCGGACGAATTTTTAGACCGCCATCCAACAAGCCTTCTTCGGCCAAAAACTGCAGGACGTGGGAGCCGAAGCCACCGATCGAACCTTCTTCAACCGTTATCAACACTTCATGATTGTCCGCCAGATCGCGAACCAAAGCTTGATCCAAGGGTTTGCAAAAGCGTGCATCCGCAACCGTCGTCGACAAACCATGGGCTGCTAAATCATCTGCCGCTTTCAAGGCTTCTTGTAACCGCGCGCCATAAGACAAGATCGCCACAGTGTTGCCTTCGCGAATGATGCGGCCTTTGCCAATCTCAAGCGGCGTCGGTTGCACCGGCATCTCGACGCCGACGCCTTCCCCGCGGGGAAACCGGAAAGCGCTTGGTCGGTCATTGATCGAAAGGGAGGTTGCCACCATCCGAGCCAATTCCGCTTCGTCGGATGCCGCCATCAGCACCAGGTTAGGGACCGCGCCCAAATAAGCGCTATCGAATGATCCCGCATGGGTCGCGCCATCGGCGCCAACAAGCCCGGCTCGGTCAATGGCGAAACGGACCGGCAAACATTGTATCGCCACATCATGGACGATTTGATCGTAAGCGCGCTGCAGGAAAGTCGAATAAATTGCCACAAACGGCTTATATCCTTCAGCAGCCAAACCGGCGGCGAAAGTCACCGCGTGCTGTTCCGCTATACCGACATCAAAACAGCGATCCGGAAAGCGCTCTTGGAACAGGTTCAAGCCGGTGCCTGAAGGCATCGCCGCCGTGATCGCAACAATTTTTTCATCGCCTTCGGCTTTTTCGACTAGGGTTTCGGCAAAAACCTTCGTGTAACTTGGCGCATTCGACTTTGCTTTTGCCTGCGCGCCGGTGACCACATCAAATTTGCTGACGCCGTGATACTTGTCTTCCGATTGTTCTGCCGGACCATAACCTTTGCCCTTTTGCGTCACCACATGGACCAAAACCGGACCAACTTGATTAGAATCACGGACATTTCTCAGGACCGGCAAAAGATGGTCAAGATTGTGCCCGTCGATGGGCCCAACGTAATAAAATCCCAGCTCTTCAAACAACGTCCCGCCAGTGATCATACCGCGGGCATATTCTTCTGCACGCTTGGCCCGTTCTTCCATCGGACGCGGCAACTTACCGGCAAAGAGTTTGAGGATTTCACGCATGCCCAGATAGGGGCGCGATGAGATCAGGCGGGATAAATAAGCACTCATGGCACCGACCGGCGGGGCGATAGACATATCGTTGTCGTTCAGGACGACAATGAGGCGACTATCCATAGAGCCGGCATTGTTCATTGCCTCATAAGCCATACCGGCGCTCATAGCGCCGTCACCGATCACGGCAATGACATTATTGTCTTTACCCGTCAGATTGCGCCCGACTGCGAACCCCAATGCAGCGGAAATCGACGTTGAGCTATGGGCGGCGCCAAAGGGATCATAGTTACTTTCGCTGCGCCTGGTAAATCCTGACAAGCCGTCTCTTTGCCGGAGGCTTCGGATACGGCCCCGGCGTTCGGTCAAAATCTTATGCGGATAACATTGATGGCCGACATCCCAAATCAGGACATCATCTGGTGTGTTAAAAGTATGATGCAAAGCAACAGATAATTCTACAACCCCCAAACCGGCGCCCAGATGACCACCGGTAATGGAAACAGCGTCAATTGTCTCCTGGCGCAATTCATCAGCCAACTGGGGCAGCTGATGACTATCAAGCTTGCGCAGATCGGCCGGACTATTCACAAGATCTAGAAGCGGTGTTTTGCTGTTCATAACAATACTAATCTGCCCCCGAAAGGGTTTTAATGCTTACGCTTTATGACAAACTTGCACAGTTCGCGCAAACTGTCAGCCTTTTTACCAAAAATATCCAGATGCACAATCGCCTGATCCGACAGCATTTTTGCCCGGGCTGCGGCCGCTTCCTCCCCTAACAAGGAAACAAAAGTCGCCTTGCCGGCATCTTCATCTTTGCCAACCGCCTTGCCCATCTCCTCCGCACTTCCGCTAGTGTCCAAAATATCGTCCGTTATTTGAAAAGCGAGACCCAAGTCATGTGCATACATCTGCAGGGCATGCCGTTTCGCGCGCGTGCCGCGTCCCAATATCGCGCCCGCCTCGGCGGAGATCGCGATCATTTCACCGGTTTTGAGACGCTGCATGCGCACGGTTTCAAACTCCGAAAACACCGTCTTTTCGGCAACAATATCCAATATTTGACCGCCAACCATGCCTCTGGCACCCGCCGCTTTCGCTAAACCTTGGACTATTTCCGCCCGCACCTGTGCATTCGGGATCGCGTCGGCATCGCTGACCAATTCAAAGGCATAGGTCAACAAAGCATCACCCGCTAAAATCGCCGTCGCTTCATCATATTTGATATGCACAGTCGGTTGTCCCCGCCGCAGGTCGTCATCGTCCATACAGGGCAGGTCGTCGTGGATGAGGCTATAACTATGGATACATTCGACAGCCGCGCCAACACGGATCGATTGTTCCGCCGATACGTCAAATAGATCTGCCGACGATATCACTAAAAACGGACGCAGTCGTTTGCCGCCAGCCAAAACGGCGTAGCGCATGGCTTCATAAAGTTTACCTTCCGGGCCGTCTTCTGCTTTCGGCAGCAGACGACGCAACTCTTTCTCCACGGCAGCGGCGGACAGCGCTAATTGTTCTTGAAATTCCAATGTTTGTTCCGAAATTCTATCTGTTTGATCTATTCGATTTCGGCAGCCGTTGTCCCTTTGACGCCACCGCTTTCGTTCAGGACGATTTTTTCGATTTTCTCGCTCGCCGTGCGCAATTTTTCTTCACAGTGACGTTTTAACAAGGCGCCGCGGCTGTAGAACTCGATTGATTTTTCTAATCCAACTTCACCGCTTTCCAATTTCCGGACGATTTCTTCCAGGGCAGCCATGGCATCTTCAAAATTCATTTTTGCGATGTCAGCGGGAATATTCTTTTTGTCGTCTGCGCTCACTTCATTCTCCAGCTTCAGACCGCCTAGATTTAGGCCATCATGAGTTCACTTACATGGATACCGACGCAACGCGCCAGGGCATTATGGTTATAACCACCTTCCAGTGCCGATACCAGCCTTCCGCCGCATCGTTGATCGGCAATTTGTATTAACTCCTGGGTGATCCAGCGATAGTCCTGGTCTTCCAACTGCAATTGCGCCAAGGGATCGTCTTTATGGGCGTCGAATCCGGCAGAAATAAGGATCAATTCGGGGCGAAATGCGGCGAGTGCCGGCAGCAAATAATCTTCATAGGCGGCACGAAAATCTACGCTGGTGGAAAATGCTGGCAATGGTGCATTGAATATATTTCCCAGCCCCGTTTCTTGCTTGTCACCGGTGCCCGGATAAAACGGCGATTGATGAGAAGAGGCATAGAATAAATCTTTATCGTCCCAGAACGCCGCTTGCGTCCCATTGCCGTGGTGGACGTCGAAATCCACCACTGCAACGCGCTCAAGACCGTATTTGGCGCGGGCATACGCCGCCGCGACGGCGATGCTATTGAAAACACAAAATCCCATCGGTTTTTGTGGTTCGGCGTGATGGCCGGGTGGCCGCACCGCGCAAAAGACATTATTTGCTTCGCCATTACAGACATCGTCAACACCGGCACATATTGCACCGACGGCTCGATAGGCTGCCTCATGGGTCGCCGGCGACATAACCGTATCGCCATCTAATGCAACCCGCCCATCCGTGGGCGCAACCTCGTCTATCCATTCGACGAAGGCTTCGGGATGGACATGTAACAGGACTTCTTTTTCGATTAATTCAGACTGTCGGACATCAAGGGCAGCGAAGGCCGCGTCTGCCAACGCTATTTCTACCGCATTGATTCGGCCCGGATTTTCTGGATGGCCGGAACCCGGGTCATGCTCGGCAAAAATCGGGTGGGTATATAGATGTGTGCTCATCGCTTAATCTTCCCACGCCTCATCCGTTCGAGCAATAAGTTGCTGCAGGATGCCTTTAAGATGCGCTTTTTCCTTGTCGCTATAGTGCTGCAAGACTTCACGTTCATGGACTAAAGCAACACCCTGTAATTGTCTTGCAATCGTCCCGCCCTTTGCTGTCGCCTTCACCAAAACCACGCGCTTGTCGGATTTGTCGCGGGCCCGGCTTACCAAACCATCATCACACATGCGGTCAACAACCTTGGTCAATGTTGGTTGTTGGTAAAGCGTGATCCGAGCCAAGTTACCGATGTTCTGCGGCCCGTCGGAAATCGCCGCCAGCACCCGCCATTCCGGCACATTCAAGCCCTGTTGTTTCACATGGACGTGGAACTGTCGGCTTGCCTGCTCTGATGCGCGGGCCAACAGATACAGCAAATAATTATCGACAAAACCGACAGCGTCTTCATTTTCACCCATACAATACTGTAGCATCATTTATATGACTTTTCATATATAATTTCGTGTGCTAGAATTTGACATAAACAAATTTGTAATGGGGATGACGATGTTGCAGGAACGCATCGAAGGAAAATGGATCGATAGCTTTGTGCGGGTCTTCGAGCTCTGCGAAGTCGCGGCGGAAGACGAAGTCGCTATTCTCTCGGAAAGCCAGTCCCGCTCGATCATCCCGCATCTGGCCGAATTGGCGATGCAGCGGCTGAACGCGAAACCGTTTCACGTCACTTTGCCCTCGCCGCAACAGACCGCTGTTGTCCCCATCCGCTCCACCGGCGCCTCTGATGCCATACAACAAAATGCGGCCGTGATCGCGGCGCTTGGGCATAGCAAGATGGTCATCGACTGCACCGTCGAAGGATTGCTGCATGCGGCGGAATTGCCCGCCATCCTTAAAGCCGGCGCGCGTATCTTGATGATTTCCAACGAACATCCCGAGGCTTTGGAGCGCTTGGCGCCCTCGGAAGCGTTGGAGGGAAAATGCAAGACCGGGATCAAATTGCTGCGCGAAGCCGGATCGATGTCCGTAACCTCCCCAGCCGGCACCGATCTAAGCGTGGATTTAAAAGGTGCGATTGCCGGGGGCGGCTGGGGCTTCACCAAACGGCCCGGCACGATCACCCATTGGCCGGGCGGTATCTGCCTTTGTTTCCCTGCCGCCGGATCGGTGAATGGTAAATTGGTGATGGCCTCTGGTGATGTTAATCTGACTTTCAAACGCTATCTCGAAAGTCCGATTACCCTGCATATCAAGGACGATTACGTCACCGAAATTGAAGGTGACGGCCTGGATGCCGAATTGATGCGCAGCTATATTGCCGCCTGGGGCGACAAAGAAGCTTATGCGGTCAGTCATGTTGGCTGGGGCATGAACCCGGCAGCCCGCTGGGACGCCATGACGATGTATGACAAGGCCGATTTCAATGGCACCGAACTGCGCGCTTTCGCCGGCAACTTTCTTTATTCCACTGGTGCGAACGAAGTCGCCGGACGCCACACCTTGGGCCATTTTGATCTTCCGATGCGCAATTGCACCATCAGTTTAGATGGCAAGGCAGTGGTAGAAAACGGCGTCCTGCAGGGAGATTTGGCATGACGACGGCTCCCGCTGCAATCGAACGGGGAAATGGCCAAGCGCTGATTTTTCTCCATGGCATTGGCGGCAACGCGGAAAACTTTGCTGATCAACTGGCTCATTTTCGGTTCCGCTACCGAGCCGTTTCCTGGGATATGCCTGGTTATGGCCGTAGTATATTAGATGAAGAAATGACGTTTCCGATGCTGGCGCGGGCGCTGCTAGCTCTCTGTGACGATCTGGGGATCGAGAGACCGATACTCGTAGGTCATTCCATGGGCGGTATGGTGGCGCAGGAGTTCGCCACCCATTATCCGGAACGGGTCAAGGCACTGGTATTAGCCGGCACCAGTCCCGCGTTTGGTAAACCTGGCGGTGCCTGGCAGCAGGAATTCTTAGATGCCCGTTTGGCCCCGTTGGACCAAGGGAAAAGCTTGAAGGATTTTGCCGGCCCGTTGCTAGATAGCATGTTGGGGGACTTCAAAACACCGGAAGCAGTGGCCAAAGCACGGGCCAGCATGGATGTCTTAGCCAGCGACACCTACCGGGCCGCATTACACTGCATTGTCACCTTCAATCAGCTTCGCAATTTGCAAAATATCGCCGTCCCGACACTATGTTTGGCGGCGGAGAAAGACACTAACGCGCCACCCTCTGTGGTCGAGAAGATGGCGGCAAAAATCGATCGAAGCGACTATCACTGCATGTCGGGCGTCGGTCATCTGATGAATATCGAACGGCCGGACTTGTTCAATGCGGCAATCGACAACTTTCTTTCAAAGCACGAACTTTGAGGCAACCAGCATGACAAATATGACAAGACAGAAAGAACTGATCGGCATCGCCCGGGAATTAGGTCGCGACAAATTTGCTGGCCGGGCCGCGGAATTTGATCGTAAGGCGGAATTCCCATACGCCAATTACGATGATTTGCGTGATGCCGGCTATCTCGGTTTGGTCATTCCGGAACGCTTCGGCGGCCTGGGGGCAGATTTCCAGACCTATGCCATGATCTCCAGTGAGCTTGGTCGATGGTGCGGCGCGACGGCCCTGACTTTCAATATGCATACGGCAACGATGATGTGGAGTGGACAGCTGGCCGACGATCTGGAGATGACTGAAGAGCAACGCGCCCGCCATGATGAGCGGCGACGCGGCATCTACGATCTGGTGATCAATGAAGGCAAGCTATTTGCCCAACCATTCTCCGAACCGAATAGTGCCGCTGCCGCCGGCAAAGCGCCATTTGGCACCACCGCCAAGAAAGTCGATGGCGGCTGGTCAGTTAGCGGCCGCAAACATTTCGCCTCGCTTGCGGGCGCGGCGGATTTCTATGGCGTGCTGTGTACGGAAGCCCGCGACGACCGGGACGCGGACGTAAAAGACACGATTTATTTGGCGGTGCCGGGCGATGCCGAGGGTTTCCAAGTCGTTGGCGACTGGGATGTCCTGGGGATGCGCGGTACCGTCTCAAAGAACTTGATCCTGGAAGATGTTTTTGTTCCTGATGATCATCAGATGCTGCCGCGTGGAAAATATTACGAAGCCGCACTGAATTGGCCGCATATGTTCATGACCCTGTCGCCGACCTATATGGGTATTGCGCGTGCTGCTTTCGAATTCACGGTCGGATATATGCGCGGCGAAGTCGACGGCGCACCGCCGGCCGGGTCGGCCAGACACAGCCCAGCGAAACAAATGGCCGTCGCGGAGATGCGCCTGAAATTGGAGCAGGCGGAAGCCCTGTTTTTGCGGGTCATTGGCGAAGCCCGATACAATCCCAGCAAAGATGACCGACTGCGCGCCTATGCGGCGCAATGTACGGTGATGGAAACAGCCAACGACATGTGCCGCCTGGCGATCCGGGTCTGTGGCGGTCGTTCCATTTTCAAGAGCTTTTCACTCGAGCGACTATATCGAGACAGCCGCTGTGGCGCATTAATGCTGCCCTGGACGGCGGAGATCTGTATGGAACGCATGGGTAAAGAAAGTTTGTTCCAAGCCGGCGAGGCCTAAAGTTTCAGCGTCAGGGAATTGGAGTCATGACAGACATTTCCAGATGGATCAGCCATCGGGCGAACTGGAGCCCGAACAAGATCGCCATTCGCTTCTCTGGCGAAGACATTAGTTATGCCGGATTTGACAATCGGATAGATGTGCTGGCCGGCATGTTACAAAATCGCCTTAGCATCAAGGCTGGTGATCGGGTCGCGCATTTAGGCCATAACAGCGCCGATTTGATCACACTGTTATTCGCCTGCGCTCGACTGGGCGCCATGCTGGTGCCGTTGAACTGGCGGCTAGCGCCAGGTGAACATGCCTGGATTTTGGATAATTGCTCACCAACAGCGTTGCTGGTTGGTACCGACTTTGTTGCCCATATCGATCAAGTTGCGGATCAATTACCAAAAGAGACAAAACTGATTGCCTACGGCGAGGCTCCAGCACAGTGGTTGTCTTACGTCGAATTGTTGGGCGAAAGCGACAGAGTAACGGCAAACGGCAAAATCGATGATGCGGTGATGATCGTCTATACCTCCGGCACCACCGGCAAGCCGAAAGGCAGCGTGCTGACCCAAAACGCGCTGTTCTATAACGCGCTGAACTCCCTCGCCGCCCATGACATGCGCAGCGATGATCATATTCTGACGACGTTGCCGATGTTTCATGTTGGCGGCATGAATATTCAAACCACACCAGCGCTCTATGCCGGTGCCACCGTGACCTTGCATGATCGATTTACGCCGGAGGCATTTCTGAGCAGCGTGCAGCAGGAACAGCCGACCATGACCTTGCTGGTTCCTGCGGCCATGCAGGCAGTCACCTCGCACTCCGATTGGTTGACGACGGACATGTCGAGCCTAAAATTATTGGGGACCGGCTCTTCAACTGTGCCGGAAGCGTTAATCCGGCCCTGGCAGGAGCGCCATATCCCGGTGACGCAGATATATGGCTTGACCGAAAGTGCGCCGGTGGCGATTTGCCTGGGCGTGGAAGATAGTCAGCATCAAACCGGTTCCTGCGGCAAAGCCGCGGCCCATTGCGAAGCGAAGATTGTGCGTGACGATGGGCAGGACGTTGCGATCGACGAAAAGGGGGAAATTCTGTTGCGTGGACCAAATATCCTACGCGAATATTGGCAAGACCCGGAGACCACCGTGGCGGCCTTTACCGATGAGTGGTTTCATACCGGCGATATCGGGCATCAGGACAAAGATGGTTTTTTTTACGTCGATGACCGCAAAAAAGATGTGGTGATCTGCGGTGGGGAAAATATCTATCCGGCGGAACTGGAAAATATTCTGGCCGCGTGCGACGACTTGGCCGAATGGGCCGTGGTCGGCGAAACACATCCGCGCTGGGTCGAAATTCCTGTCGCCTGTGTTGTCCGCAAACCAGATCGCGAGATATCGGCGGAAACAATCCTTGCATTGTTCGACGATCGCCTGGCGCGCTATAAACATCCGAAGAAAGTCTATTTTTTCGACGCTCTGCCCCGTACCGCACTCGGCAAAGTGCAAAAATTCGAGCTGAAAGAGCAGCTTAGATCCGCGCTTCGCGGCGGCTGATATATATGCCGCTGGCGGCGATGATCGCCATGCCGATCCAAGTCCAGAGATCGGGAAAATCAGCGAAAACCACATAACCGATTATGACCGCGACAATCATCTCTGTGTAAGTGAATGGGGCAAGAAACGAGGCCGACCCCTGTTCAAATGCCAGCAAAAGGAAATAATGACTCAACGCGGCGAGCAAACCCATGGCCAGCATCCAGGCCGCGTCCACCGTATTAAGCTCAACCCAGACAAAAGGCATCACAACAGCCAAAGCGGCGGCACTAAAAATCGCGGTATGGGCTAACGTCACCAGCGACGGCGCCACCCCCGCTAGTTTTTTGGTGAAAATCATATAAAGCGCGTAGGCAATTCCGGAACCAATCGCCATGATGCTTGCCCAGTCAAACACACCCAAGCCGGGGCGAATGATAATCAACGCACCAACAAAGCCTACAAATGCTGCAATCCACCGCCGGATGCCAACATGTTCACCCAATATCGGTACCGAAAGAACCGTCACAACCAACGGAGATATGAAAAAGAGCGCCAAAGTATCAGCCAATGGCAACACCGCCAAAGCACCTAAAAACAATATCACGTCGGCGAACAAGAAAGCGCCCCGCAGAACCTGCAATCTCAACTGATCGGGCCACAATGCTCTCACCCCGTGGCGTATTATCACCAGCGGCATTAAACAAGCGGCATGGACCGCGAAGCGCAGCCAAGCAATTTGGATCAGCGGATAAAATTCCGTCAAATGCTTAGCTATCGCATCGGCCATTGGAATGGTTGCCATCGCCAGCAACATCAATACCAGCGCGTTTGGTCCCGATGATCCTGAATTATTCCCGCTCATAACCTTAGCTAAAGTTGCAATCGCTTCGATTGTCAATCATCCGCTGGCGAAGGGGTAAAAAATATGGGAAGAATAGCTTGTTAATGGTATGGAGATTTTATGCGTCATTTGTTTTCGACAGTCATCTATGTCGCCATTTTTACCGGTATTTTCTATTTTGCGATCTGGCCGGTCTCGATAATTCCGATTGCCTGGGAAGCACCGCCAAACGCGGGCTTTACCGGTGATTTCGCACCCAATGACCGATTGGCGAAAATCGTTCAATTGAATGTTAAAAATCATTTGGGCCCAGAAGCGGTCACATTCGACGACCAAGGCCGAATTTATACCGGCGTGGATAACGGCTTGATCCTACGGCTGGATCGGAACGGTAACAATCCAGAAGTTTACGGGGACACCAAGGGTCGGCCTTTGGCAATGGATTTCGATCGAGACGGAAACCTAATTGTCGCTGACGGTATTCGTGGTCTGATCGCCATTGAACCAAATGGCTCGGTGGAAGTCCTGACAAATCAAGTGATTGGCCGGCCAATTGGATTTGCCGACGACCTTGTACTGACCAGTGATGGGAAAATCTACTTCACCGACGCATCGCGAAAATTCAGCCCACAACGATATGGTGGCGTGCGCAATGCCGCATTGCTGGATCTGATGGAACATGGTGGCAGTGGGCGTCTGCTGGTCTATGATACCCTGACTGAAGATACCGATGAGTTGATCACCGATCTGAATTTCCCCAATGGCTTGACCCTCAGCCATGACGGCAAGTCGCTGCTGCTAACTGAAACCGGCAGCTATCGGGTCTTGCGTTATTGGCTGGAGGGGCAAACAAGGGAAATGTAGAAGTCCTGATTGACCAATTACCGGCTTTCCCGGACAACATTACCAGCGGCCAGAAAGGCCGTTATTGGATCGCTTTGGTGGCGCCGCGTAACGCCATTCTGGACGGCCTGTCGAATTGGCCTAGAATTCGAAAAATGGTGCAGCGCTTGCCGAAAGAACTTCGCCCAGAGGCCATACCATTTAGCCATGCAATTGCAATCAATGATGCCGGCGAAGTGGTCGCTAACTTACAGGACCCGAGGGCACGATATGCCTCAATTACGTCCGTATTGGAAACCGACAAATATCTCTATCTCGGCAGCGTCGCAATGCGTACATTGGGTCGCCTGGAGAAGAAGGACGCGGGGCTCTAGTCCTTATTCAAATATTCGGTATAGACTTTAACTGCATCTTCCAATGTTCGATTGGTGTCGAGCGTTTCGCGGGTTTCCGCCGCAAAAGGGGTTTTGTCGAGCAGCTTGAAGATTTCCGCTGCGCCCTCATGAAAGTGCGAAGTGACCCCTGCATCCGCAAAAGTCTGGGCGATTTCTTCCATTTCTCCAATCCACCGACCCGCGTCCGCCGGCAAGCGTGGCACCAAGCCTTGCATTCGGCTATAAACTTCTTTTTGGCTGCCTTCGAATTCTTCCCGCAAAGCCTCGGTCAGACCAAGCGATTCGGCAGCCACCAAAACCGCTGTGAACAAAGTAAATTGTCCTTTGGTTAGGCCGGCGTAGCACATCTTCAGTCCCGAAGCGCGACCGATTTCCGTGCCGACCGATTTCACGATAATGCCGGCGCCATCAAGCGCTTCGATCGCACCTAAGTCCGCGCCGCTGACATAAAACCGGGTGGCCGGTCCTTTGCCCGGTGCCATCCCGATAATGCCGCCGTCGATATAATTGGCACCCACGGCGCCGATTGGGTTGCCAACCGCGACTGCCGTGGCTGGCGAAATCGCATTGCAATCGACATAATCCGGTATCGACCCGGTCCGGTCCATCGCCGCGCCTACGGCCTCCGCCTGCGCCAGCGCCGAAGCCGGTGGCAGGATCGAAAGCACAAGATCGGCCTCCCGAACGACCTCGTCGAAGCCGCCAACATCCCTGATGCCGGCTCTTTCCGCTAAAGTTTTGGATCGATCACTACGCCCCGCCAAGGCTGTTATCACCTGAAAGCCATGTTCGCTCAACGCCCGTCCCACACCGCTGCCCATGTCGCCTGGACTTAGAATTGCAACGACGCGCGGTTTGGTCATGATGCTAGGCCGCCGCCGCGTCGGCTGATGGTCGGGTAAATATCCAGACGCCCTTATCGTCTGTAGTCCTCGCCACCCGACCCTGCGCGATCAAACAATTGAGATGCGCCAACGCCTCCGCCAACCCCAAAAGGGCCTCATAATCACCAAGACGGCGGTGGAACAACACCTTCAAGGTCGACAAAATGCGTGTGGGTTCAACGACGAATTCTTCCAACGCATCCAAGCGTTCATTATGATGATCAATCAGATAAGCAAGCCGTTTATGCAAGCCTCGGAACGGATCGCCATGCGACGGTAGCACGAGCAGATCGTCTGACAGCGCCTGTAATTCGTGCAAACTGTCAATATAATCCTGTAGCGGATTGCCCTCTGGTTCGTCCGGGTAAACACCGATATGCGGGGTGATCCGCGGTAAAACCTGATCGCCGGATATCATCAATTTTAAGTCATCGCAAACCAGACAGGAATGTTCCGGTGAATGGCCTGTGCCTTTGACAATGCGCCAGGTATGGTCACCGACTTTGATATTGTCGTCATGCTTGATGCGGTGGAATTGCTGCGGGATCGGCCAGACCATGGTGCGGAAAGAATGGGTGCCGCGACTACGGATACGATCCAACGCATCTTCTTTCAGACCGATGGCGCGGTAGTAATCGACAACATATTCAGGCGAGCTATCGACCGAATTGCCGGCGACCATACGACCGAACGTCCATTCGCCTCGGCTCATCCATAATTGACAGCCAAATTTTTCTGTCACCCATCCGGCAAGTCCCATGTGATCGGGATGAAAATGCGTACAGATAACCCGTGTGATCGGTTTACCGCCCAATTTGTCGGCAAATATATTGTCCCAATGCTCACGGATGGTGTCACTGTTCATCCCGGTATCAACCAGGGTCCAACCCTCACCATCTGCCAGAAGCCAAAGATTGATATGATCGAGACCGGTCAAATCGAGCGGCATTCGCACCCAAAATACCCCCGTTCCCACTTCAAATAATTCCTCCGCTTCGGGCACGCGATCAAAGGGGTGATCTAGTTTTTTTGCTGATCGGTTGGCGGAATCTGTCATCCAAGGGGGTCCGTTCTAAATAAGTGGAATATGGGGCCAAATGCGGGAAAGCCATTGACACCTGTCTAGTCCCATTCAGACAGCCAATCAATACTGACAATTATATTGACGTTTACGTAAACGTCAACGTCATTTACGCCATGAGCGCTTCGGCGTCGATGGCGTAAAGGAGATCGGCGCTGGCTGTGGCGGCGGCTTCCAAACCAGGCACTTGCGGCAGAATCTGTTCGCCATAGAAACGCGCGGTGGCGATGCGGCCTGCCAGGAAGGTCTCGTCTTCACTGCCCTCACCCAGCATTGTCTGCGCCGCCAGCGCCCCTTTGGCCAATAAATATCCGCCGAGGGTCAGGCCAAACATGCGCAAATACGGAGAGCAACCTGCGGCAGCGGCATTCGGCTCTTCACCTAGTCGCCGCAACATCAATTGGGTCACGGACGCAACAGCATCTATCGCTTTGGTGAGCTGTCCTCGGGTTCCCACAAAAGTCTCGCCCGCCGCTGCCAAAGCTGCATCGCAAGAGCGCATTTCAGCAATGTATCCGGCCACAATGTCGCCCCCCATCAAGGGCAGTTTTCGCATCACCAGGTCCATTGCCTGAATACCGTTGGTGCCTTCGTAGATCGGCGCGATGCGAACATCACGGTAATGCTGTGCGGCGCCGGTTTCTTCAATAAAACCCATACCGCCATGAACCTGCATGCCGATGGAGGCGATTTCGCAGGCCACGTCAGTGCTCCAGCTTTTGGCCACCGGGGTTAATAATTGCTGCACCCCTTCATACCAGGCGCGCTTGTCCGGATCCGAATGATGGCGCGATAGATCAATCGCTTCCGCGGTTGTGTAACAGATTGCCCGCACCGCTTGCGTATGCGCCCGCATGGTCATCAGCATGCGACGGACATCAGCATGATCGACAATCGGCGACGAGCCCGGCTCTTTCGGCGGCAGCAGAGCTACCCCTTGGCGACGTTCATTGGCGAAGGCGGCGGCTTGTTGATAGGCGCGTTCAGCCACACCCACCCCCTGGATACCAACATTTAGGCGGGCGCTATTCATCATCGTGAACATTGAACGCATACCCTTATTTTCTTCCCCCAGCATATAACCGATCGCGCCCCCATCATCGCCAAAGCTCATGATCGCGGTTGGGCTCGAATGGATGCCGCATTTATGTTCCAGGGAGACCGCGCGTAGATCGTTGCGTTCCCCTAAACTGCCGTCGTCATTGACCAAGAACTTCGGTACAATGAAGAGCGAGATGCCGCGCGTCCCGGCCGGACTATCAGGGGTGCGCGCCAGCACTAAATGAATGATGTTATCGGTATAGTCATGCTCACCGTAAGTGATAAAGATCTTCTGCCCGGTGATACGCCAGCTGCCGTCCGCTGCCGGTTCGGCCTTCGAACGCAAGGCACCCACGTCGGAGCCGGCCTGCGGCTCGGTCAGGTTCATTGTTCCAGTCCATTCGCCGGACACCAGGTTCGGCAGGTATTTTTCTTTCTGCTCAGCACTACCATGGGCTCCAATTGCTTCGACCGCGCCCACCGTCAGCAGCGGGCAAAGCGAAAACCCCATGTTAGCCGCATTCCACAATTCATTACAGGCAACCCCCATCAGCATTGGCAGACCCATGCCACCATGGTCCGGATCGAATGGCACGCTATTCCAGCCGCCTTCTTGATATGCAGCATAAGCCTCTTTGAAACCATCTGGGGTGCGGACGACGCCGTTTTCCAGCACGGCGCCCTGTTGATCGCCTGATTGATTGATCGGTGCCAGCACCTCTGCGGCCAATTTTCCGGCTTCTTCAAGGGCCTGCGCGATCATTTCCGGATCGGCATTTTCCATCCCTTCAAAACCCGCCAACGCCGGCAAATCGCAAATATGGTTCATGGTGAAGGTCATATCCTTAATTGGCGCTCTGAATTCGCTCATCGTTTCTTCCCATCCAATAAGTCACAGGCGATATGACAATCGCTCACGTTTGCGTTTCTCCAGATGTACGACTGTTTGCCGGTTGCTGACAAGCCGGCAACTATGCGAAGAATGGCTGTCGTTGATGGTTGTTAGGTATTTGGGAATAGTGATATGTCGGAACGGGCACAAAAACGGGCCGAGGATGCGGAAATACCCCCGTGGCCGACAATTGTGACCCGCGAACGTCAGCAGCGCTATCACGACGCTGCCGACATACCGGCGGGCTTATTTGGCGATTTTGTCGATCCCTCAATTTTGACCAATGACACGATTTTGGCCAAAGGGTATATGAAAAAGCAAGGTCAGGAAGGCCTGCATGCAGGCCAACGAATCATTCAGCGCGAGCCGATCCATTTCGACGAACCGTTGACCCTGATTGGTCGAAATTTAAGCAATCAACAGATCTCCAAAGGACATTTGGTGACGACACGGTACGACTTCACGCGACCCAACGGCGATATCCCAATGAGCAGCGATAATCTGTCCTTTGTGCCCGATCCCGTTGCCATGAAAGCCAAAGGTGGCGGTGCAACCGGCAAACGAGTTGATGATTTTACGCCTGTGTTACGTTGCGATCTGACACCGGAAAAAGTCGGCGGGTACAGTTTCGAATTCCCCACTTATCTGATCCATTTCGAGCCAGAAGCCACAGCAAAGCTGGGTCTTCGTGCACCGATTGCGCAGGGGCTCATGTCGCTGACCTGGATGACGGCGGCGATCGCCATGGCAGGCCCATTCCGAGCGCTTGATTTGGAGGCGAAATTCCGTCAGCCGATTTTCTGGGACGATCGGATCGAGCTGCGCCAAGACAGCCACGGTCATTTCGCTGTCACCAATCAGGATGGCGAAGTCTGCTCAATGGGCACTCTGCACGAGGTTGAGCGAGTTTGAGCACTGGGTCCAAAACAAAATTATTACCAACTGACAGTTATGGTTTTCGCGCCGCAGCGGATTTGCTGCGGGCCGGTGATTTAGTCGCCTTCCCGACCGAAACGGTTTATGGTTTAGGCGGCGATGCTACCAATGGCAAAGCTGTCGCCAGTATCTTCGCCACCAAAGGCCGGCCAAATTTCAACCCCTTGATTGTGCATGTGCCGGACACCATTTCGGCCTGGAAATATGTTGATGCGAACGACGCAGCTAAAAATTTGGCGGAGATGTTTTGGCCGGGGGCCCTGACTATGGTGTTACCCCGCCTTGATAATTGTTCGGTTTCGGAACTGGCTTCTGCCGGCCTCAATACCCTGGCCGTCCGTGTGCCCGACCATCCCGTCGCCCAGACCTTGTTGCGGGAGGCTAGAATTCCCGTCGCCGCGCCCAGCGCCAATCGCTCTGGACGTATCAGCCCGACGCAACCCGGTCACGTTGAAACCGACCTGTCTGGCCATATCGCGGCAATATTGGATGGCGGCGTCTGTAGCCTGGGCCTAGAAAGCACCGTCGTTGGTTTCGGCGTCGATGGACCGGTGATCTTGCGGCCCGGTGCCGTGACAGCGGAACAGATTGACGCCGTCGTGCGTTTAACTGAACACAAAAGCTTTACAAATGATAAGAAACCCAGCTCGCCTGGACAGTTATCTTCACATTATGCGCCTACCACACGATTGCGGTTGGAGGCGACGCAATTTGAGGCAGATGAAGCCGTGCTTGCCTTCGGATCCACGCGCCACGAAGGCGCAATACTGAATTTGAGTGAGCGCGGCGATGTGGTCGAAGCCGCAGCCAATCTTTATCACATGATGCGGGAATTAGATGCCGGCGATTATGTTGGCATCGCGGTCATGCCTATTCCCGAAATCGGTATTGGTGCGGCGATCAATGATCGCTTGCGACGCGCTGCATTTGACAAGGACAAATAAATGAACCAATCGCCGATCATTTCAAATGATGTCCTTCGCCATATCCAAAACATCGTTGGCGATAAAGGCGTGATCACCGATGCCAATGATATGGCACCGTTATTGAAGTCCTGGCGCGACAATTGGGAAGGCCGGGTGCCGATGATCGTGCAACCGGCGAATACCGCCGAATTGGCGACGGTCATTAAATACTGTCATGACACTGGCACCCGTGTGGTACCGCAAGGGGGTAATACCGGACTCACTGGCGCTAGCCAACCGCATGATGACAATAGTGAAATTATCGTCTCAACGACGCGCATGAACCGGATTTTGGGCGTCGATATCGAAAACGATACCATGACCGTCGAAGCCGGCTGCATCCTGGCCAATATTCAAGCTGCGGCAGACGAGGTCGATCGCCTGTTCCCGCTTAGCCTAGCGGCGGAAGGAACCTGTCAGATCGGCGGTAATCTGTCGACCAATGCGGGCGGTACGCAAGTGGTTCGCTACGGCAATGCCCGCGCCCTGGTGCTGGGTCTTGAAGTCGTTTTGCCGGACGGCCGCATTTGGGATGGCCTGCGGGCCTTGCGCAAAGACAATACCGGCTATGACCTGAAGCAATTGTTCATTGGCGGCGAAGGCACCTTGGGCATGATTTCAGCCGCAGTGCTGAAACTCTTCCCGAAACCAAGCGATGTGCAAACAGCCCTCATCGCATTGCCGAACCCGAAATCTGCCGTTGCCTTCCTAAATCGCGCCCGGGCGGCGGTTGGCGAGCAGATTTCGGTGTTTGAACTTATTCAACGCCGCGCCATCGACTTTGCCCTGGAACATATTCCGGGTGTCGTCGATCCGTTTGCTGCGGTCTATCCCTGGTATGTCCTCACTGATATTGCCGGTCAGATCGCGCCCGGGACATTGCGTGGGGACGTCGAAACGCTGCTGGAAGCAGCACTTGAAGCGGGCGAAGTCGAAGACGCCGTCTTGGCAACTTCCGATAGTCAGGCGCAGGCTTTGTGGCATATTCGCGAGACCATCCCGGAAGCGCAAAACTATGAAGGCGCCTCGATCAAACACGATGTCTCGGTCCCGGTTTCCCGGGTGCCGGAATTTATCACCCGCGCCACTGCGGCGTTGGAGGCGGTCTATCCGGATATCCGCATCGTCGCTTTTGGCCATCTAGGCGACGGCAATATCCATTTCAATCCAGCGCAGCCAATAGACGCGGTGGATTTCTATAGCCAACGCGAAGCGATTAATCGCATCGTCCATGACCTGATCGCGGAGATGAATGGCAGCATCTCCGCCGAACATGGCATCGGGCGCCTGCGCCTGGCGGAAGCGGAGATCTACAAATCCCCGGTCGAACTCGATCTCATGCGCATCATCAAGCGCGCCCTCGATCCCAAAAACATCATGAATCCCGGCAAGTTGATCCGCCTCGATTAAAGGCGTTTAGCCCCCTATATACTCCGACCCGCCATTCCTAACAAACCTCTGAAATTCGGAACATTGGGTCGGAGTAAATAGGTTATGAGGTGGGAAACAGCTCCGCCCGGTAGCCGCGCTGATCGTCCGGCACCTCGTGGGCGCCATTTAAGACAAACATGTTCGACAGCACCCGTTCGTCGTTACTCATTCGCCAGGATATCATTTGTTGCGCACAGGCCAGCGCGACTGCAGCATAAGCCGGGTCGCCGATCAGGTTGTTGAGCTCGCCCGGATCATTCTCCAGATCAAACAAAAGCGGCGGCAGGCTGGTGAAATGGACATATTTGTAACGCTCGCCGCGCAGCACATTTAATGTGCATTCATCGGACCTGAGGTTGAGCGCCAGCTCTGCTTTGGGGTTCAGAATGTTACGGAAGTCGAATTCAAAATGTGCCGCCTGACGCCAGTTCGCCGGGTCATCACCATGCAGCCAGGGCAGCAAACTTCGGCCATCGCATTGCCGTGGTACTGGCGCCGCCAGCCAGTTCAGCACCGTCGGCATGATATCGACATTCTCGCTAAACGCCTCAACCACACGACCGCGACTAGCATCAGCTTCCGGGCGCAGATCGCGTACAATCAGGGGGATATGATAGGCTTGATCGAACCAGGCAGATTTGCCCAGTAAATGATGATCACCCAAATGCTCACCATGATCACTGGTGACGATAATCAGGGTACGCTCGTACTCCCCTGACGCTTTCAAATGCGCAATTAGGCGGGCAAAATTATCTTCCACTTCATTGATCATACCGTAATAAGTGGCACGGATTTGGGCGATCTCTTGATCGCTCATGTCAGGCGGCGCTTTATCAATTCCTTCGCACCAAATACTGCCGCTTATCGTCTTCAAATGCTGGGCCAAATATGGATGCACTTCGCCTTCGGCCGATGGAGACGAAGCCCGCAAAGGGGCCGGCATCTCGTCCGGATCATAGCGGTCGTGATATGGGGCCGGTACGATGAAGGGTGGATGCGGTCTTAGATAACTGGCATGAACGAACCACGGCTGACCATGACGGGAATGAAGAAAATCCTGCACTTGATCGGTTAGGAAGCGGCTGTCGCTATCCTCGGCTTCATAAATTGGTGGTGCGAAGGAAAACGCCCGGCCCGCTGTCTCCTCGCGGGCGTTTTGATGCAACCAGACATCCTCTTGCCGTGACGAGATTTCATAACCCTTCGTAGACAGATCGTCCAACCAGCGGCCAATATCGGTACCGAGCGGCAGCACATGTTCCATGCCAGGCAAGGCCTGCTCATAATTCTCCAGCAACGGATCTTCTTCAGTTAAATAGCGAGGATCATGCGAGGTGTCAGTATATCCGAAGAGAGCCGGCGTATAACCGCGATTACGCATCTCCAAGGCTAAATTGGTAAAACGCCGGTCGAGTGGCGTGCCACTTGTGCTGGAGCGATGGTTTTGAAGATACATTCCTGTCCACAGGCTGGCCCTAGCGGGACCGCATGGTGCGGCTTGGGCATAATTGCGGCGAAAATAGACCCCGTCTGCTGCTAACGCATCAATGTGCGGCGTCTTCAAAACCGGATGACCGGCAGCGGACAGACAATCGCCGCGCCACTGATCGAAGGTTACCAGTAATACGTTCCAATCAGTCATCGCTCACTCCTACAATACGATGTACACAAAAACAGCCCCAAGCGACCTTCGGGTGCTACAATAAAGTCTCAATACATGATGCAAACGACATACCAAGATCACCGACTGACAAAAACATTGAATAATGGGGCCAAACTCATATTTCGAAGTTGCAACACCCGTCTAATGGGGGGGGCGAACACGGGCGGCAAAACCGCGGGCAACATCGTCAATTTGACCACAAGAGAGACCGATATCGGACAGCTGCTCATCATTCAGCGCATTTAACTGACGACACGTATCATTAACTTTTCCGCTATGCCCGAGTTCTGCCAATGCACTCATTTGATACATGACGATACCCCAATCAATAAGCCACAGAGCCGGTTGCAACGAAGCGATGTCAGCTTGCTTTGGCCATAAAATTTGAAGTGATTTAGTCGCGTTTTTTACCGGGCACTACTGAATTATTTGCAACCCAGCCATGACAAAAACGCATAGTTCAAAAAATTAGATCTGGCCGGAAATTTACTCAATATTTCGCCACAATAATAGGTTTATTCCAACTAGTCTAACCCGCACGAATTATGCGATACAAGGCAACTCGTGTAGTATTGGGGGTCCTAGAATTAAAGTGTCGCACCAAGCATTTAAGATGGAATTCATATGAAAGCGATCATGTTAGCGGCCGGGATCGGCGCCCGGCTAGGATCTAACACCAGTGAACCGCCACCGAAGGTCTTGTTGCGCTTTGGCGGCAAAACCTTGCTGCAATATCACATCGAAATTCTCAGGCGTCAGGGCATTGAAGAATTAGTCTTGGGCGTCGGCTACAAAGATCATGAAATTGAACGCGAAATATCGAACCTAGGAGCGCAGGATTTCGTTAGAACTGTGTTCAACAAGGATTATCGCGAGGGCAATATTGTCACATTGTGGACCATGCGCGAGGAGTTGCTCGGTGAGAGTTCGGTTCTCCTCATGGATGCCGATATACTCTATGACGAAAGCCTGATTGAGTGTCTGGTCAATTCGATCCATCACAATTGCCTGTTGCTCGATCGCGACTTCGAGCCTGGCGACGAGCCTGTCAAGATATGTGTCCGGGACGGCAACATCGTTGAGTTCCGCAAATGGCTGGGCGCTAGGTTTGATTATTGTGGTGAATCCGTGGGCATGTTCAAGCTCTCGGCCGATGCCGTCCAGCGGATTATTGTTCAGACTGAGCTTTATCTAAACCAAAATCGTCGCCTTGAGCCTTACGAAGAAACCATTCGTGATGTATTGCTGACGTCACCCCGCGGCGATTTTGCCTTCGAAGACATCACTGGCACGCCTTGGATCGAAATCGATTTTGCCGCCGACGTCGAACGTGCCGAAGTCGAAATCTTGCCGCGCATCGTGGACGCGGAGGCTAATCGCCGGACCGCGAACCCAGGGAATATGGACATGGTCAAAGGCCCGGCGCACAACCAATGAGCAGTTTCAACGCTTCACCGGCCATACCGGTGATTGCCGCGGTGTTCTACGTGGCCAGCTATCTATCTTTCGTCTACCTTCTTCGATATCCGCGAAATTGGCATCCACCCAGTTTACTTGGATCCTTGACTACTGTTGTTCTGGTGGCCGGCACCGTGTCACTAGTAGCGTTCTCACCTACAGGCTTCGACGGTCGGGCGCTGATTGTGGTGATCGGATTGTTCGTGTTTATGTTTATCATCATTGGGGCTCCTGCTATCGCGTTTCGACCCGCTTCAGGCCCAATTGAATTCTTTGCTAAACATGGAGATTATGCCGGCCTTTGGCTTGCCGCTCCTGCCTTTGTCGCCGGCATGACAATCCCAAATCCAAATCTCCAAGCGGTGCTGACAACCGCGATAGCAATTGAATTGTCGTGGCTCGTGCGTCAGCGTTGGGCCGCTCGAAATCGACAACTGCATCTCTTGAGCGACCATGATATTTTAGTCCTAGAGAGGCAAGCTGAGGGCAATATCGAGGGTTTTCAGGCTCGCCACGGCATCAATGAACTGACCCTTATGGCAGACGAGGTGCGTTGGAAGGGTTGTAGCAAGCGGACACCACCTTGCCCTTTCAACCTTTACGTCAATCGACTCGGCCTTAACACTGCGCCCTGCTGTCGTGAACATTTGTGCGATCTCAGCCACTATATCGCCGCCACTTTGCGGGAAATGGAGGTCGTGCATTGGCTTGAAGGCGGCAGCCTACTGGGCGCCGTGCGAGAGGCTGGCAATATGCTCGACTGGGAAGACGATGTCGATATCTCTGTATTGCTTGACGACGACATGACCTGGCAGCGTTTGGTAGATGGTCTTGCAAAACGGTGTGCCCAGGAGGGCTACTATGTCGATCTGTTCGAAAGCAAAGGTTTCATTTCGATATCATTCGATGCGCCAAAAATTTGGCCCTTCAGATGGGAACGCAATCGTCTGCGCGGTGAAATTCGCGCTGACATTGCGGTTTATCGGGAGGCGATCAGCAACGATAAAGAAATACTCGAGAGGTTAAGTTACAAGGGTTCCATGCCGGCGACAGAGAGCGGCGGGTTCGGCGTCCCGCGCGAGATCGTCCTGCCGACAACCAGCTTGCCTTATCTTGGCGGTAATTTCGCCTGTCCAAACGAACCCAAAGCTTATCTGCGTTTGCTTTACGGCGACTTCGAAAATGTGGAATATACCTATGTCGACCCAACTGCCGCAGCGATCAGAGCGGCGGCCGATGCGGCCAACAAATCGTAGCGGAAACGACGTATATCTCGCTTTTGCACACAATTGTTCGAGTTCAGCCGGGATAAACAAGGTGGCCAAATCGGCAATTTTTGGTTACTTAGACTTGTTCTTAAAACGAGCCGGATAACCAACAATGCCAGGCCAGTATTTCGACGATTTCAATGTCGGTGATTGCTTCGAAACCGAAGCCAGATTAGTCACGGAAGCAGAAATCATTCGTTTCGCCAAAGATTTCGACCCTCAGTTTTTCCACATCGACCCCGTCGCTGCCCAGGCCAGTCGATTCGAAGGGTTGATTGCTAGTGGCATGCACACATTGTCGCTATCGATGGGGCAGTTTTTTCGCCATGGCATACTGGACCGGAAAAATTTAGGTTCCCCGGGTATGGACGAGCTGCGCTGGTTGAAACCACTTCGACCCGGCCATTCGATCCGCCAGATATTTCAAATAACCGACATGGTCCCTTCACGAACAAAAACCGATCGCGGCGTCATCACCATGCGCCACGACACGTTCAATCAAGATGAAGAGCTGATCATGCAGTTCCGTTGCCTTCATATCGTGCAACGCCAAGTGACTATCTAGAACAAGTTGCCTTGTTTTGGCTTTTTCGGCTTTTCTTTGACGACTTCAACTTCTACGACGTCGAAACATTCGGGACCACTATTCGCAGGTTTGTTGACATCTTTCGAGACCGGATAAAGATGAAGCTCCTTACTATCGAACGGCTTTTTCAAATCATCGGGAAACGGTTTTTCACTATCGAGCCATAGGTCATATTGCGCCGGTTCGAGAATCACCGGCATTCGGTGATGAATGGGTTGCAGTTTTTCGCTTGCCGCCGTGGTTAGAATGGTACAGGTCAGGATTTCATCGCCGCCTTTGTCCATCCAATTCTCCCACAAGCCGGCAAAACCAAACGGCACATTCCCCTGCATACATATCCGATAAGGTTGCTTGGCGCCGGCGATGGTTTTCCATTCGTAAAAACCATCGGTCGGAATAATGCAGTGGCGACGGCGAAATGCGGCCCGAAAAGATGGTTTCTCAGCGACCGTTTCAACCCGCGCATTGATCATTTTCGCACTAATTGAAGGGTCTTTGGCCCATGACGGGATCAAACCCCAACGCATTGTAACCAATTTAGAGGCTGGCTGACCTGCATTTTTCACGACCACCGGAATATCCTGCGTCGGCGCGATATTGTAGCGTGCCGGCAAGTTGTAGCCGCCAACGAAGCCAAAAACTTGCCGCATCGCCTCCAGCGGTGTGGTTAAACTATAGCGTCCGCACATTTTTTCATTCTACAATAACCATGTTCGTTCTGTACCTTCGGAGAGTTGTTGTTGTGCCAATAGAGTTGTTCCTGACATTTATAGCAGCAAGCGTGTTGCTTATCATCATCCCAGGTCCCAATGTTGCTTTGATCGTTGCAGACGGTATTGCCCATGGCGGCAGAGCAGCATTGACAACAGTTGCCGGTACTAGCACCGGCATCGCCCTGCAATTGGCCATCACCTGCGCCGGCATGCTGCCCTTAATCTGGTTGCTGGCGGAATGGTTCGAATGCCTACGTTGGTTGGGCGTGGCCTATATGGTTTTTCTTGCTTTTCAAGCCTTCCGAAGCCCGGCCGTAAATTTGTCCACAGCCCCAGCCGCATCGAGCAATAAGAGGCTTTATTGGCGAGGTTTATTAGTCTCTTTGACGAACCCTAAGACGATGCTTTTTTATGCCGCTTTCTTCCCTCAATTTATCGACGCAACAGGCGACCGCACTATTCAGTTGATATTGCTCAGTTCGATATTCCTGGTGTTGGCAGTGTTGTTAGACGCCAGTTACGCGATTCTAGCCGGAAAAACGCAGAAATTATTTGAAAATCCGCTGTTTTCCAAATGGCGCAATCGGATGAGTGGAACGTTCTTATTGGGCGCTGCTTTCGGCCTCGGCCTGGCGCGGCGATCTTAAGCTGAACTGAGAGCTCGATAGTTACAAAATATTCATAGCTTTGGTGTATGAATTGAGTTCATTTTGGCTAATATGAGGGCGGGTGTAAAATATCCAATGACACTGACATTTATCCTCCATTACTGACGGAAATCCTAATTGATGCAAGAAAATGACTTGCAAATAGCGCTACAAGAAATGCCAGATCAACAAGATGATTTCGTATTGCTGGAAACATTGTCTGGGTTTCTGAAGGGCCTGAGCGATTTGCATATTGCTGTGGCAGTGTGGTCCGCAGACGATTTGTTACTAAGTTGGAATGAGCGTTTTCTGAACGCCTTCGGCGAACATCAAGCGTTGGTTCGTCAAGGTGTCGCTTGGCAGGAATTGATCCAAGCGGTGTTCGAAATTGATGCCGGAAACCTGACCGCAAATAGTCGCCAACGATATATCGACGAAGAGCTCGACACTCGGGTAACGAATGGTCAAATTACCTCTATCGGCCCTGATGGTCGCTGGTATGACAAATCCGTCAAACCGATGGCAGATGGTCGCCGGGTTGAAATCTGGCAGGATGTCACTGAAGCGCGACATCGAATAATAGAGCAGAAAGAAACCGAAGAACGCTACTCAATAGCTATGCAAGCCGCCAACGAAGGCTTGTTTGAATGGAACTTACACACCCAGAAAGTTTTCCTTTCGCCACGCGCCAACGCGATCATCATGGGGGAATCGACCGAAACTTGGTTTGAACATTCCGATAGAGGAGAATATCCGCGGATATTGGCAGACGAGGATGTAGAAGTTTTTCTGGGAAGTATGCGCCGGCATCTAAATGGAGAAGAACCGTTCCTCAAATGTGAAGTGCGGACCAAAGAACCGGCGATCCCCGACAGAATCCTGCGTGTTCGTGGTCTGGCGTTAAGAGACACGACGGGTCGCGCTTATCGCCTGGCTGGGTTCATAACCGACATCACAGATGAAAAAAGCAACGAAACCGCTTTACGTTTGGCGAAAGAAGACGCGGAAGTCGCGAACCGCACAAAGACCGAGTTTTTTGCTAATATGAGCCACGAATTGCGCACCCCGTTAAACGCTATTATTGGCTTTTCAGAGATCATTCGAGACGAAACCTTTGGGGCGATAAATATTCCGGAATACAAAGAATATATCGATGACATTCTGTCCTCGGGCCTTCATTTGTTATCCGTAATCAACGACATTTTGGATGTGTCAAAAGCCGAAGCAGGAAAAATGGATTTGGAAGAAACCAATTTTTCTGTCACCTCGGTGTTCAAATCTTGCATGCGCCTGATCTCGGAACGCGCCGCCAAGCAAGGCTTGGACTTGGATGTGATTGAACCCAAGGGATTTCCATTATTGCGCGGCGACGAACGCAAAGTGAAGCAAATGTTGTTAAACCTATTGTCCAACGCCATAAAATTCACCGCTCCAGGTGGTCGCGTGGAGATGGGGGCAAAAATGAACGCCGGGAAAATCTGCCTTTATGTCAATGACAACGGTATCGGGATGAGTGACAAAGAATTGCGCTATGCGATGGAGCCATTCGGCCAGGTCGACAGCACCCTTAGCCGCCAGCATGAAGGTACCGGTCTTGGCCTGCCGATTGTGATTTCGCTTGCCAACCTACATGGTGCGCGATTTGATGTTGAAAGCGAACCTGGTGAAGGCACTGAAATCTCAATTACATTCCCGCTGAATCGAATTGCAGTTCCAAAGGCCACGCGATCTGCATAGGCTATTTATTGGCCGTAAAATGAAGCCCTATTTCCTACACTTTTACGCGAGAGGGCTTGACGACATGGTCGTTCAGCGCGTTCACTGCGCTTGAACAATCCGGGCTTCCCGGTATACGCATTCGGATGTCGCCAACAATGGTGAAAACCCGAATTTCACAAGCTAGCTCAAGCGTTTGATATGTTATCGATGAAAATTTTCAGAACCGGAATATCGGTTCTAATTATAACAATTATTGCATCAGTTTTTCAGTTTGGTGCCGTGGCCGCATCGGCGCAAACAGCGCGCGCTGCTTTGGTCGGCGTTGATGAAGTGGTCCAACAGCCGGTTAGTCAGACCGTTCCAATCATCGGCCGCCTTGTTGCGCGGCGTTCTGGCATTGTCGCCAGTCGCGCTAGAGGACCGGTTGAAGATGTTAAGGTAGAAGTGGGCGACCGGGTGCAGGCGGACGAGATTGTCGCGGTCTTAGTACAGGATCGGTTGAAGCATTTGCAGGCGCAACAAGTGGCCAATCTGAAGCAAAAACAAGCTGAATTACAAACTCAAAATAGTCTCGTCAAGATCGCTCAACAGGGGATCAAACGGTTGGAAAGGCTACGTAATTCGAAGTCTGCTGCATTCAGGGTCGCCCTTTACGAAGACAATAAACTTGAACTCTTGAAGCTGAAAAGTGAAGTCGCAGAAGCCAGAGCCGCGATCAGTCGAGCCAAGATCAATATTTCCCTCGCTGAATTGGACCTCGAATATACTTTAGTTCGGGCACCTTATCCGGGGGTCGTCACCCGCGTTCATACGGAAGCCGGCGCCTTTTTGAATGTGGGCAGCGAAGTACTCTCCCTGGTCGACGACAACGCACTCGAGATTGAAGCCGATGTACCGGTCGAGCGGGTTGCTGCAGTGCAGATAGGTGCAGTGATCAATGTAACCGTCGCCGGACAGCCATTATTGGCGACCGTGCGGGCTCAAATTCCAGAAGAAAACCCACTCACGCGTACCCGAGCCATCCGCTTTTCCGCCGATTTATCCAAGATCAAGCTGCAATTAGCGACCAATCAAGCTGTTTCACTTGCCGTTCCTATCGGCAATGCACGCGAAGTGATTACGGTACACAAAGATGCTATTCTAAAACGTAAAGGCGAAAGCCTTGTTTTTGTTGTCGAAGACGGCAAAGCAAAGTCACGTGCCGTTCAGCTTGGTGACGGGATCGGCGGACGTTTCGAAGTCTTGGGAGGCCTGACAATGGGAGATGTGGTCGTCATTCGCGGCAACGAGAGATTATTCCCGGGACAGGCGGTAAAACACAAATGACCACAGGTAGGCGTAATACAATGGTGGCGGACGTATGAACCTGATCAGGGCATCGATCGATCGACCGATTGCTGTTTTAGCGGCAGTACTCATGATCATCATGTTTGGCCTGATCGCGCTGCAGTCCATACCTATCCAGCTGACACCAGATGTTCGCCGGCCGGTTTTGACAGTCCAAACCAACTGGAATGGCGCGGCTCCGGCAGAAATCGAACGGGAAATTACCAACCGCCAAGAAGAGGTCCTGAAGGGCCTTGAAGGGATGACGGATATCACCAGCCGTTCGGAAGATGGCCGGGCCCGGATTACCTTGACCTTCCAAGTTGGCCAAAACATGGATCGCGCGTTGCTGCTGGTCGCCAACCGTTTGGACCGGGTCACAGGTTATCCGGCAGAAACAGATGAACCTACCATCCGCACCTCTAGTTCAGACGATCAGCCGATTGGTTGGTACATTGTCGATCGTGTAGACGGCAATAGCCGACCTATCCACACTTACGGTGATCTGGCCAACGACATAATCCGTGAACGGTTGGAGCGTGTGCCGGGTGTCTCGAGAGTAAACATCTATGGCGGCAGCGAGCGGGAACTTAGAATCATTATCGATCCACGCAAGATGGCGCGTTATGGTTTAACTGTTTCACGGGTTGTCGATCAATTACGCCAGGCAAATGCCTCGATTTCTGGCGGCGACGTGGAAGAAGGAAAGCGCCGCTATATTGTCCGCACCGAAGGAGAATTTTCGACACCGGACCAAGTTCGCGCCGTTGTTATTCGATCCAATGAGCAAGCCGGCACCGGTCGCATCGGTCGGGTCACCCTGGGTGATATCGCGAATGTGGAATTTGCCTATAAAGACCCGACATCGAATATTCGCTATCTGGCTAAGCCGGCGCTGGCTGTCAACACTGTGCGCGAAACCGGCGCAAACGTGATCGAAGTGATGAATGGAATATATGTCGCTTTACGTGAACTAAAAGATGAAGTGCTACCCGACATTGGCTTGACAATTCGCCAAGTTTACGACGAAACCTTTTATATCAATTCCGCCATCGATCTTGTGCAGAACAATATTTTGATTGGCGGTATCTTGGCGGCGGTGGTCTTGTTGCTGTTCTTAAGATCGCTACGCGCCACTCTGGTAATCTCGCTGGCGATTCCAGTATCGGTAATAGGCTCCTTTGTCGCCATGGCGGCGCTTGGCCGTTCTCTCAACGTCATATCCTTAGCCGGTATCGCTTTCGCTGTCGGCATGGTTGTCGACGCCGCAATTGTGGTACTGGAAAATATTTATCGCCATCGTCAGTCCGGTTTCACGCCAAAAGAGGCGTCCTATCGTGGTGCCTTGCAAGTTTGGGGCGCCATTTTGGTCTCGTCCTTGACCACGGTGCTTGTATTCCTACCTATCATGGTCATGAATTTGGAAGTCGGGCAATTATTCCGCGACATCGCTGTCGCCATCTCGGTTTCGGTGATGCTGTCGCTGGTGGTATCAATCACTGTCATTCCGGCCTTGTCACAGCGGTTGCTGAATGAAAAAGCTTCCAGCTTGGATCGTCGCTTGCCACTGCCAGGTCTAGATCACTTGGCCAGATGGTTTGTTGCCGGTGTCCTTGCCTTCACCCGTGGAGTTATCAAAAGCCGCATTTTTGCCGTCCTAATGGTCGCTATAATTTGCGGTTCCACTGGTGCTGCGACCTGGAAATATCTCCCGAAGCTCGATTATTTGCCTTTGGGAAATCGCAATCTATTGATCGGTTATGTTTTTTCGCCGCCTGGTTACAACCTGAAAACATCCAACGAAATTGCCAAACGGATGGAGAATTCGATCAAGCATCTTTGGGCCTCGGAAACGGGGGCTGAGACTGAACCAGGAGGGCCGCCAAAAATTCGTCATTTCTTTTTTGTCGCCTTCCGCGCCACAACCATCATCGGCGCCAGAGCGATGGATGCAAGCCGAGTGCGAGAACTGATTCCCGTGCTGCGCGGCCCGATAAATAGCGAACCCGGAACCTTCGGTGTGATCAACCAAAGATCACTGTTTGGACGGCTTTCGTCCAGCCGGACCGTCAGCCTGGATATAAGCGGCGGGGATTTGGAGAGTGTTATCGAAGTCGCCAATCGAGCGGCGCGTCTCGTCGGCTCAGTTATGCCGCGGACGGAAGGTAACCAGATGCGCCCGCGCCCGGGATTAGAACTAGGAGCGCCGGAAGTCCGCGTCATACCGAATCCCTTGCGACTAGGGGACAACGGGGTCAGTGCGCGAGAATTGGGCTTGACCGTCGATACTTTCAACGACGGCCTGCGGATTGCGGAAATTACTGTCGATGGCAAGCGCATTGACTTGACATTGTTAGGCTCTGAAGGGCGCATCGGTTCGACGCAGGATATTGCTAATTTGCCAGTTGTTACCGGGTCCGGAAAAATCATCCCTGTCAGTTCGCTCGCCGACGTGCTGGTCACTTCCGGGCCGACGGAAATCCGTCATGTTGAGCGTTTGCGCACAGTGAGCCTGGAAATCACGCCGCGCACGCAGATCCCGCTTGAAGAAGCCATGGATTTGTTGCGAAGCGAAGTGATTGCGAAACTGAAAGCGGACGGCATGCCAGCCGGGGTCGCTCTTCGTTTGTCCGGTACTGCCGATAAACTAACGGCGACCTGGAATCACATTGTCTGGGACTTGGTGGTTGCCGTTGCGATTGTTTATCTGGTGATGGCAGTATTGTTCGAAAGCTTCATTTATCCCTTGATTATTCTATTTTCCGTGCCGTTGGCGACAGCCGGCGGCGTCGGTGGTTTGGTCGCGCTAAATACTTATCGCTTCCAAACATTGGATATGCTGACCATGTTGGGCTTTATCATACTCATCGGTATTGTGGTCAATAACGCTATCTTGCTTGTGCATCAAACACTGCATCACTGTCGAAACGAAAATATGAATGCCGGTGAAGCCATAGTTGAAGCAACCCGCAACCGCATCCGGCCGATCTTCATGTCGACGCTAACCAGCGTCTTTGGCATGTCGCCATTGGTAATGTTCCCGGGCGCCGGCTCGGAACTTTATCAGGGCCTTGGCTCCGTTGTGTTGGGTGGTTTGGCACTTTCGGCATTGCTGACACTGTTGATCATCCCACCTCTATTGAGTTTAATTTCGCCTATAATGGAGCGTGAAAAAATCAAACACGCAGCCAAGTTGCTGAAACCGGCGGAATAGATTGTCGGGCTTGAAAGCAACTTCAAATTTTCCAATATCACTGCAAGCAGGCAACAAAGACATGCGCAAACTGGTCAGCCCACAAGAACTAAAAGCAATGCTCAGCGATGGCGACGAACTTGCCCTTATGGATGTACGCGAGGAAGGTGTGCACTCCGCCTCCCACTTACTTTACGCCTCGCCGATGCCACTTAGCCGGCTTGAGCTTTTGGTACGCGATCTGATCCCACGTCTAACCAGCCGGGTGATATTGGTCGACGAAAATAGCTCGGACGGTCTGGCCGAACGCACCGCCAACAAAATGACCAACGATTACGGCTACAGCGATGTTGCGATATTGGATGGCGGGGTTGCTGGTTGGGAAGCTGCGGGTTTTGTCCTCTTTAGTGGCGTTCATGTACCCAGCAAGGCATTCGGTGAATTTGTCGAAGTGAATTACGACACCCCGCGCCAAGAAGCCAGCGAGATCAAAGCCAAACTGGATGCAGGTGCGGATATCATTATCCTCGATAGCCGACCAATGGACGAATATCGGGTGATGAATATACCCGCTGGTGTCGACTGCCCGGGCGCCGAATTGGTTTACCGGGTCAGCGAGCTGGCGACGTCGCCGGATACCGAAGTGATCGTCAATTGCGCCGGTCGTACCCGCAGCATCATTGGTGCGCAGTCGCTGATCAATGCCGGCATCCCGAACAAAGTCTCGGCGCTGAAAGACGGCACCATGGGTTGGCATCTTTCCGGCCTGCAATTGGAGCATGGACAAACCCGCATGGCCCCGGACGTTAGTGCGGAAGGTTTGGCAAAAGCAAAATCCTATGCTGCCGATGTTGCCAATCGCTTTGGCGTTCAATCGATTGATGGCGACGGTCTGGCGGCTTGGCAAGCGGATTGCGACGACCGCAGTCTTTATATTCTGGACGTACGCACACAGGCGGAATTCGAAGCGGGACATCTGGTTGGTAGCCAACATGCGCCTGGCGGCCAATTGGTGCAAAGCACTGAACGATGGCTCGGTACCTTAGGTTCGCGCGTCGTGTTGGTGGATGAAGACGGTGTTCGCGCCACCATGACCGCGTCTTGGCTGGTCCAGATGGGTTGGAGCGAAGTCCGCATCTTGTCTGGTGGCCTTGGCGAATTCGAACTTGAAACCGGCCCCAGAACAAGTATGTTGCCAAGTATCGTTGATGGCGCCTTCGATTACCTCGCAAGCGATGATTTGGCCCGCGAGATTGATGCCGGCGGTGTTGTTGTCATCGATTTGGCCGACAGTCGCGCCTATAAAGATGGCCATATCCCCGGCGCCTGGTTCGCCATTCGCGCACGCCTGCCAGAAAGCCTACCGAAATTGGCAAAAAATGCCCGAATGCTCGTGTTCACCGCACCGGACGATATTATTTCGACATTAGCAGCGCCGGAAGCCACCGAGTTGACTGATATTCCGGTCAAAATTTTGACCGGTGGCACTGATGCTTGGGTGCAAAGCGGCCGCTCCCTGCATGATGGTTTAGAACACATGGCGGATGAACGCGATGATATTTGGATGAAACCTTATGATCACGACAAGTCGATAGAAGACCGCATGCGCGATTATCTGACCTGGGAAGTCGATTTGGTGAACGAGATCGAACGCGACGGCGATCATCGTTTCGTCCGCTTCGATTAAGCCGCACTAAGATGAACGAAAGCGGTCCAAAGAATATAACCGTTGTCGGTGCCGGCATTGTTGGCATCTGTTGCGCCCTTTATCTGCAACGTGACGGTCACCGTGTCACCTTGATCGATCGCGACGGCCCCGGCGAAGGCGCCTCTTACGGAAACGCCGGTATTTTCTCCGCCGGCTCCGTACATCCTGAAGCGACCCCTGGGTTCTTGAAAAAAGCCACCAAAATGCTGCTGGACCCGATGGGACCGGCGACCATCCGGCCCACTTATTTACCAAAAGTCGCGCCCTTCGTCTGGCGTATGTTGCAGAACAGCAGTGCCGAGCGGGCGGAAGAAATATCCAAATCGATTGTGGCGTTATCAGAACCGGCGCTTGATTATTACAAACCGTTGTTGGAAGAAGCCGACTGTCTGGATGTGATCCGGGAAAATGGCTGTCTTTACATTTACGAAACAGAAGCAAGTTTTGCCGCCGGTCGCCGTGCCAACGCCTATCGTGACCGCCGCAATGTAACTTACGAATATCTGAGCGCCGATGAACTCAGACAAATGGCGCCGGCCCTTGGCAATCGGTTCGCTGGCGCGATCTATGTGCCCCAGGCCGGACATAGCATCAATCCGTTACGATTGTCGCAAAGTCTGGCCACTTCATTTCAACGCAATGGCGGCAAAATTCTGCGGCAAGAGGTGAAGGATATCCTTGCCGGCGCCAACGGGGCGCATACTGTCGTCACCAATCACGGCAATATTGCTATCGAGAATGTTGTTGTTGCCGCCGGGGCTTATTCCAGGTTCCTGGCCAAACGGCTGTCAAATTCGGTTCCACTTGAAACCGAACGGGGTTATCACGCGATCTTGCCCAAAGCAGAATTAGAGCTGGCGCAATGTCTATTGATACCCGACCGCGGGATCGCCGTAACGCCAATGGAAACCGGTTTGCGCATTGCTGGTACGGTTGAATTTGCCGGCCTGTACGCCGCGCCCAACTACAAACGCGCCGATATACTTGTGAAACATGCGAGCGAACTATTCCCTGGTTTGGATGTCAGTGAAGCAGACAAATGGATGGGACATCGGCCATCGATCCCGGACAGTCTGCCGGTAATCAGCAAGTCGGCCAAATATACCAATGCTTTTTTCGCCTTCGGGCATGGTCACCTGGGACTGACGCAAGCAGCGATTACTGGGCGATTGATTGCTGATTTGGTCGCCGGCAAATCTCCGACCTTGGACGTGGCGCCATTTCGTGTGGACCGGTTCTGAGGTGAAAGAAATCAGCGCTGAAGCGATGGGGTTGTTGGGTCTGCAGTCATTTCGCCAACGGGCGCCTTGGTGGGGTGGCGATCTGCAAACCTTGCGCAACTCGATTCTACCCGATCCAGCCGAATTCCCAGGCCAACGATTGTTCTTGGAAATGCAGGATGACAGCAGCGATAAGCTAGCTGCCCTACTGCATCGACCGGTACTCGACACAAAACCGAATTCACCGCTAGTCATTCTTATTCATGGCCTGGCCGGGACGGAAACTTCAAGCTACATCATCATGACGGCACGTGCCCTTTGCAATGACGGATATACAGTTATGCGTCTGAATTTGCGTGGCGCCGGACCTTCGCGACCGGTCTGTAAGCTGCAATATCACGCCGGGCGTAGTGTCGATCTGCGTGATGCCGTGCAGTCCCTGGACGCTGAATGGCAAAACCGGGGTGTGATACCGATTGGATTTTCCCTGGGCGGCAATATGGTGCTGAAGTTCGCCGCTGAGTTTGCCGATAATTTACCAGTGCGGGCAATCGCGTCCGTTTCCGCCCCAATTGATCTCGCCCTCACGGCAAAATTTATGTTGCGTCGGCGCAACCATCTCTACAACCAAAAATTGTTGAACGATTACAAAGACCAAGCGTTGGGCGTGGGCGCAATCATCAGCAATAGAGAACACGCGGCAATATTACGCAGCCGCAATTTCACCGACATAGACAATTGGTTCGTGGCGCCAAGAAATGGTTTTGCCGATGCAGAAGACTATTGGCGGCAATGTATGGCCAGGCAATTTATGAGTGGCATTCGGTTACCGACATTGGTGATGCATGCGGAAGACGATCCGATGGTGCCAGTTGCGCCCTATTTAGACTATCCCTGGCACGATAATAACAATCTGCACCCCGTCATCACTCGCCGCGGCGGCCATATGGGGTTTCATAGCCGGATCGGACCGTGGTATATCCACGCCCTCCGCACTTTTTTTGAACGTTTGATTTAGCGCAGAAAACTGCCGCATTCCATAAATTCATTCACAGGGTTATCCACAGGATTTGGTATAGTTCACACTTTGTTCCTACATTATGTATTGTCCTTTACCACATCTATGCGTATTATCATTATCGCGCGTGGGGCGCTAAATTATGGACGATCAGAGGAGGCATAAAATGGCCGTCGAGTGGACTGACGAAAAAGTCGAACTTCTAACCGAGCTTTGGAGAGAAGGACAGTCCGCCCGTCTGATTGCTGAACAACTGGGTGACGGTGTCACCCGCAACGCTGTCATCGGCAAAGCCAATCGCCTTGGCTTATCGAAACCGTCGAAATCTTCGGTAACGCGGAAACAGCGCAAACAAGAAAAGATCAAAGCCAAATTACAGGCGCCAGAAGGTGGCGCAACAATCCTGTCCCTGACCGCGTCGACATGCCGCTGGCCAATTGGTGATCCAGGTGACGACGACTTCCGATTTTGCGGTGGCCCGGCAAATATTGAACAACCATATTGCGAATACCATTCGCAATTGGCTTATCAAACCGCCACTTCGCGCGACCGGAAAAAACCACGGACCAATCGCCGTTTCGGTTAAGCAGATTTTCCAACGAATTTGTCGAAGTGATGGCGGCAGATGCGGCGTCACAAGATGCACGTTACTGTCGGAGATTTGGGCACGTCATTCGCCTGGTGGAATGACGCTAGAATTTACGCCCCTTCAGCTTGTTCACGCATGTCTTCCAATTCCAACCAGCGTTCCTCTGCGGCCGATAATTCCGCCTGCGCCGCAGTCAGTCGGGCCGCTAGATTTGCATATTGCTCAGGCGAGTTGTTAAATAAGTCACTATCGTCCAAGCGCGCTTCGATGTCCCAAATCTTCGCTTCTAGCCCGGCAATCTGTTCCGGCAATAAGTCGAGCTGGCGTTGAAATTTATAGGACAGACGCGCACGAGAAACAGGTCCTTCAGTCGACGGGAGCTCTTTCTTGGGCGACTTACTGCTACGAGCGTTCGGCACCGATTGTCGTTGCATCAGGTAGTCATCGTAACCGCCCGGATATTCACTTACCCGACCCGCGCCTTCAAATACCAGAGTTGAGCCAACCACACGATTGAGAAAATCCCGATCATGGCTTACGGCAATCAAAGTGCCTTTGAATTCAGCCAGCAACTCAACCAACAGATCCAGGGTTTCCATATCCAGATCATTGGTCGGCTCGTCCAATATCATAAAGTTACATGGCCGGCACATGGCGCGCGCCAGTAGTAGGCGGCTGCGCTCACCGCCCGATAAACTATTTACTGGACTACGCGCCTGCCCCGGGCTGAATAGGAAGTCTTTCAAAAACCCCGTGATATGACGCAAGTTGCCGGCAACGTCGACTTGATCACCGCCGCGTGGACATAGGACGTCTTGCAATGTCGCGGTTTCGTCCAGCACTTCGCGGCGCTGGTCAAGATAGAGGGTTTCTAAATTTGTCCCGCGTCGGATGATGCCGCTGTCGGGGGTAAGATCGCCCATCATCATCCGGATCAGGGTTGTCTTACCACTACCATTTGCGCCAATAATTCCGATCCTGTCACCGCGTAATATTCGAGTGGAAAATTTGTGCACGATTGGGCGATTATCATAGGATTTGGTGATCTCGTCACATTCCATCACCATTTTGCCGGAAGTGCCTCCGGCCTCTACTTTCATCTCCGCCGCACCAGTGCGGTTTATCATGGTTTGTCGCCGCTCGCGTAGCTCGTAAAGACGATTAAGCCGCCCCTGATTACGCTTACGTCGCGCTGTGATCCCTTCATGGGACCAGCGGGTTTCAACAGCGATCAATTTGTTAAGCTCGTGGCGCTCCTTGTCTTCGGCCGCATAAACGGTTTCCGACCAACTTTCAAAATCGGCAAAGCCGCGATTGTGGCGGCGCAGTTCTGTGCGGTCCAACCACCAGGTCCGGTCGGTGGTCCGCTCCAGAAATGCGCGGTCGTGACTGATGGTGACCAAGGCACAGCGCAGATCCAGCAATTCTTCTTCCAGCCATTCAATGGCTGGAAGATCAAGATGGTTCGTTGGTTCGTCTAGTAGTAGGATATCGGGTTGAATAAGCAATGTCCGGGCCAATGCTGCGCGCCTAGCTTCCCCGCCGGACAGTCGTTCAGTCGCGAGCGTGCCGCCAATGTTCAGTTGCTTCAACAGCAGTTCGCCGCGATAGGCATGTTCCTGCTCGTCATCAGCCAATCCGGCCAGCACATAATCGATAACGGTCGCAAATCCCTCAATTCGCGGGTTTTGTGGCATGTAAGCCACCCGGATGCCAGGCTGAACGAATAATTCGCCGGAATCGGCTTCCTGCAAACCGGCAAGGATTCGCAACATTGTCGACTTGCCGGAGCCGTTTCGCCCGACTAAACAGATCCGCTCGCGCCGTTCGATTGCTAGGTCGATGCGGTCAAAAAGTAAGCTTTCACCTAGGCTCAAGCGCAATTCGCGAAAGGTCAGTATTGGTGGTGCCATAAGGTCTCTTTACAATGTCTGCCGGTTGGCAGCAAATTAGTCATTCGACGAATAATCCCGACCACAATGCCTAAAACTGGACGCCCATCGCTTATGTTGATTGCCGTATTGTCGCCTGCCAAAAGATTGAATTTGTCGCCTCTGCCAGCGGCCCTTCCCCATACCTTGCCAAGGCAATTGTCACAAGCCAAAATTCTGGCGAAACGGGCAAAGCTATTAGAGCATCAGGACTTCAAGCGCTTAATGAGTATTTCCGATGCGCTAGCCGATCAGTGTCAATATTATTTCAAAAATTTCTCACCGCCGTTCAATCCGAATAATGCTCGACACGCAATCTTGGCTTTCAACGGCGATACTTACTTGGGCTTCCAAGCCTCGCAACTGGATGAAGATGACTTAGGCTATGCCCAAGATCACGTACGCATCTTGTCGGGTCTTTATGGTTTGCTGCGGCCGTTTGATTTAATCCAGCCTTATCGGTTGGAAATGGGTATCCGTCTCGATAACCCACGCGGCAACGATCTTTACGAATTTTGGGGTTCGCGGATCGCCAAACAATTGGACAAAGACGCAAAAGAAAACGGCGGTGCCACGATCGTAAATTTAGCGTCTTTGGAGTATTTCAGATCTGTCAATCGGAAGATTCTTAAGTCCAATATCGTTACCCCCATTTTCAAGGAAATTCGTAGCGGCCTGCCAAAAGTGATGGCTTTTCATGCGAAACGTGCCCGCGGCATGATGGCCCGGTATATTGTCGAAAACCGGATCGAGAACGCCACCGATTTGGCCGGTTTCAATATGGCGGGTTACCGCTATCGGCCAGAATTCTCCAAGAACGGCGAAATGGAATTTCACCGCATCAATGAAGGTGTCGGTGAATTAATGAACTGACGCTTAGTTACAACGACGCAGGGTTTGACGAGCACTGACGGTTCTGAAATCTAATTCATCGCCATATTTGATCAGTGATTTGCCGAAGGTTGGTGAAACAAACGTCCCGGCCGGTTGTCCCGGCGTGTAATTACCTTTCACCGGCGCACAGCGCCAAAGCTTACAATTCCGCCCAGTACCGACACGGCAGGCACAGGACGACGCCTGAAACTCATTGAAAGCGACAAATTTGAACCGAAATATTTGTTTGCCGCCGCAAGTCGTCGACCAATCGCCGGCAAAAAATGATCTCGAGACCGGAAATACAGGGGTTCGGTCTTCATAAATACTGACGACGTTGCAGCTTGCTTCGGCGCCACCGCCTGCTACGCAACCGGCCTTCGCCTCACCTCGGGCAGCCGCCTCATCCAATTTTCCGCAGACCGCACCCGACACCCGCTTTTTCGCATCGACAGCAATCGCGCCAAACCCGCCCTTCGAACAGCTGATGACGACCTGGCAATTGCTGCCGCCAATATCCGTACACCGGGCGGCAGCCTGCTTCCCCAATTCATCCAAATTGACACCGACACGATAGGCATAGGAAAGCGAAATCTTATCGACGGAAATTGCAGATTCTGCGTGCCCGTTGGTTGCCAGCGCCAAAAGACCGGTCGCTACCAACAACGGTACGGTAATCAAAGCTAGACCCGAATATATTGAATATCGATACTTTGACATCTCATCCCTCGGCTTTCTAACCGCAGCATGTCTCCGTCAGGTAGAGATATGCCTTGTTATTTATTCCAGGCGCAGTTGGCCCGCGACGCCTTCAAGTCATTAAACTCACCTTTGGAATCCGAATATTGTACATAGACCACGGACCCATCTGGCGCACAGAGTGGATCTAGCACGCTCCCTACCTTTTGTGAATCACGGCCCTGCGAACATCCGGCAAGGGCAATTAGGGCAAGGGTCAAGGTCACAGCTTTGAACATTTCAGTCTCCGTTTTCATACTTAATCATAGAAGTAAGATAATATTTATATCGGCTGCAACCAAGCGGCTATTCCACAAAATCTCAAGGAATAGGGTGCTGCCCCAATCACATTCGCATTAGACGCAAAGTTGCCTGGGCGTGCTAGACGCGCAACCGCGCGGACAAACCATCGACGTACATTTTTTTCGTCATTAAAGATTCATGGGCCGGCCAACCGGTGTTCACGCATGTCGCGGCTTCACCCTTTTCAACGTTATCTTCTGCCTGCGGTCGAAGAAAGCCCATCTTGACGATACGCGCGCCATCAATGACGATTTTGCCTTCGGCAAACCATTCATTCTCCAACGCCTCGGCCAAACCGGAAGAACGGACCCGCATGCCACATATCACCAGACGCCCGTCAACACTGAAACGTTTCAAATAAACCGTCGATTTCCGACCCGCATATTCACCCCACCAAAACAGGCGCATACGCTCATAACTGTCATCCGTGACCTGATCCGACACTCGGTAAGGATCACCATATTGATACAGCCCTTCCTCCGAGATGTTGTAGGTACAGGCGGAAAGTGCAAATACCACCAAAAGAACTGCCGAAATTCTCAAAAACATAGGGCACACCGTTTCCTGATTCAGGACACAAATACTATCGATTCGTAACTGTAACCGAAGTTAAGATATTGGCGCAATTCTTTGCCGTGACATTTTCACTATTTGCGACATTTTAGTAACTATCGAATAATTAGTAACTATCGAGAAATCAACAATTAATCGCCCCGATCAGGCTGTTTGTCATTCTAAGCTTAGCAAATAGTTCATTGCGGCCGATTCATCCCGCTGAACCGGGATTATTTTGTCAAAACGGGCAATATCAAACACTTCCTGCACAATATCCGTCAAATTTGCCATGACCAACGATCCATTTTTAGCCTTGCATTGTTTTGCCGCCATCAACAGGGCCCGCAGACCAATGCTCGATATGTAATCAACACCCGAAAAATCTAACAATATCAACGGCCTAGATAGATCGTCAATTGTCTTCTCTAACTCAATTTGGAATTCATTCGATGTCGTTTGATCAAGCCGCCCGGTTGCGCGGACGATATGTGCCGGGCCATTTTGTTCAACGGTTAGCGGCAAATCTGCCTCCTATACTTGGAATTTGATGGTTTGATCTGGGATATTGGCCAGCGGTGTTTAGCAGAAGACCGTCATGACTAAAAGCCCATATTGATCCACAGATTTGGCCGGAGAGCCGTATCAAACTACGATTGTTAGATGGAAACGTTCTCGCGTGTGTTCGCAATTATGCTTATTCTGAGGAATCAAGCCAATGTTCAAAAAGTTGAGATCCCAAATGTTACGGTCCGCATGGAGTTGCGCGAAAGAGATCGCGTCGCGAATTGACCCATTAACCGACATTCGTATGAATGGCTGAACGGTTCAGACTGATTGCGCTCGATTGGGGGACTAGCAATCTCCGCGGTTATCTGATTGACGAGAGCGGTCAGGTGCTGGAGCAGACGGACAGCAATCAGGGCATATTAAACATCCATGATCAAGGTTTCGAACGCGTGCTGCAAGAATTCACCGCCACCTGGCGGTTACAGCATCCATCGGCGCCGATCATTTGCGCCGGCATGATCACCAGCAAACAAGGCTGGGTCGAGACCGATTATATAACCTGCCCTATTGACGTCACAGCAATTGCCAACGCACTTCAATGCCATGAGTTAGATACCGGCGGGAAAGTATATTTTGTCGCGGGCCTTTCCTACGATCCGCGCGGCGGTTGGCCGGATGTGATGCGCGGGGAAGAAGTGCAAATTCTCGGTGCCGCCACCTATGCACCATCTTCACAAGTGCTGATTCTGCCAGGCACACACAGTAAATGGGTTCACATGTCGGGCACAACGATCAATAGCTTTCAAACCTTTATGACTGGCGAGTTGTACGCCACTTTGAAACAACATTCTATTCTGGGCAGCCTGATGCGAGACAGCGAATTCGACCCGGATGCGTTCAGCGTTGGGGTCCGTCACATGACCGACGCCGTCGCGCCCGCAACGCTATCTGCCCTTTTCAGTGCCCGCAGCCTCGCCTTGTTCGGCCGTTTGCCGCCAGAAAATATTGAGAGCTATTTGTCAGGACTGTTGATTGGCGGAGAAATTGCCGAGGGGCGCGGCTTGATTACGCCCGAAAAGCATGAAGTGGTGATAATAGGCGGCGACAAGCTTAGTGAATTGTATCAAAATGCTTTTTCGATAGCAGGTGTATCGACGCGGCGAGAGGAAAGCGATGTCGCGGCCCAGGGCCTATTTCAGATCGCACAATCGGCCGGCCTGATCGGTTAACGGGACAGGCAGGTAAATAAGGAGAGGGCTTAACGCGCCCTGAAACAGAATGCTCGACAAAGAACAATTGCTTCATATGGTTTTTGGAGGGCGGCTTGTCAGTCCGGATAGCGTCAAATTTGAGAATCTAGACGAAGTCGATATTGTTGGCGTGTTTCCCAACTATCAGACCGCGCACACGGCCTGGAAGCAAGTTGCGCAAGCCACCGTTGACGATGCCAGCACCCGCTATTTTATCGTCCACTTGCATCGCCTGATGGATCCAGACGACGACTGATCGATATCTAAGGACGGAGTGAAATGGTAAGTTATTACGATGAAAAGGCGGTGCGTACCGTGCTGCGCATGGAAGATCTAATCCCGGCCATGGAGCAAGCGCTAATCGCTTTTTCCGACGGCGAGGTACAGCAGCCGGTTCGGAACATGATCGAGATTGAAGCTGACGCCCGCTACTTTGGCATCATGCCAGCGGCGACATCCAAAAGCCTTGGCACCAAGTTGGTCAGTTTCTACCCGGCCAATGCAGCTAAAAATATTCATACCCATCACGCCATGATCGCGCTGTTCGATACCGAGACCGGCGTCCCTTTGGCGGTGATGGACGGCGCATTGATTACCGAAATGCGCACCGCCGCAGTCTCCGCAGCTGCAACCAAAGCGATGGCTACACCAGATGCAAAAGTTTTGGCGATTTTAGGTAGCGGCGTGCAAGCCCGCAGCCATGTTGAAGCTTTAAGCCATGTCCGCGATTTCGACGAAATTCGGGTCTGGAGCCGGACAACAGCAAATGCGGAAGCCTTTGCGGCAGAGGTCGGCGCTAAAGCGATGAGCGCCGAAGAAGCCGTACGCGAAGCTGATGTGATCGTCATTGCTACCAGCTCTGAACAACCAGTCTTAAAAGGTGCCTGGTTGAAGTCTGGATCCCATGTCAACGGTGTCGGCGCCTGCATTCCAACGTGGCGGGAAATGGATGACAATGTTATGGCCAATGTTGTCGTCGTCGATTCTCGGGACGCAGCGGCGAAAGAAAGCGGCGATGTAATCCTGTCCGGTGCCCCGGTCCATGGCGAACTGGGGGAAGTGCTGGCTGGCAGTGTTGCTGCTGAAGTCGATAAAACAACGGTTTTCAAGTCGCTTGGTTTAGCGGTTGAAGATGTCGCCAGCGCCCGCCTTGTTTATGACCTTATAGAAGGTTAACTTGGCCGCTCTCCTTCTTGAACGACTAATGGTTTTCCCCTCATGAAAGCAGCTATCCTACCCGTTACACCGTTCGCACAAAATTGTTCCATTCTGTGGTGCGAAGAGACCAACAAAGGCGCCTTGGTCGATCCCGGGGGCGACGTTGACCGTATCCTCGAAGCCGTCGATGGAAAGGGAATCGAGCTTGAAAAAATTCTCGTCACCCATGGTCATATGGACCATGCCGGTGGTGTGGCTGAAATTTCCGAACGCCTGGGTATCCCAATCGAAGGGCCACACCCGGATGACGAATTTCTTATTCAAGCCCTGGCCGAACAAGGTTCCAAATACGGTATTACCGAGGCGCGGCCTTTTACGCCGGACCGCTGGCTTGACAATGAAGATGAAGTCACTGTTGGGAACATAAAGTTCACCGTACGACATTGTCCGGGTCACACACCGGGCCACATCGTGTTTTTTGTTGCCGAAGAAAAGATCGCCTTTGTCGGCGACGTGCTTTTTCAAGGTTCCGTTGGGCGCACCGATCTACCACGTGGAAACCATGAGCAGTTGATCGCGTCAATTACCGAGCGTCTTTGGCCGTTGGGCAATGATGTCGCTTTTGTGCCAGGTCACGGCGCCATGTCGACATTTGGCCAGGAACGGCAAAGCAATCCTTATGTCGCCGATCTGGCGCTGCAACAACAATAATTATTATAGAGGGAGAATGTTATGGGTGTTTTAGATGGGAAAGTAATTCTGGTCACCGGTGCGGGCCGTGGCATTGGGCGTGAATGCGCCCTTTTGGCGGCACGCGAAGGTGCAAAAGTCGTTGTCAACGATCTTGGTGGTTCCGTCGCAGGTGGCGATGAGGGCGACGTCGGGCCAGCGGCGGAAGTGGCCAAAGAAATTCGTGCCGCCGGCGGTGAAGCGGCGTCAAATTCTGATAGTGTCGCCATCATGAGCGGTGCCAATGCTATGGTCGAACAGGCCCTCGACGAATTTGGCGGCTTGCATGGTATTGTCAGCCCAGCCGGCATCTTGCGCGACGCGATGTTCCACAAGATGAGTGAAGAAGATTGGGATGCGGTTATCGATGTGCATCTGAAGGGGTCGTTCAACGTTTCCCGGGCCGCCATCAATCATTTCCGCAATCAAGAAGAAGGCGCCATCGTCCTCTTCTCTTCCACTTCCGGCCTTATCGGCAATATCGGACAGACCAATTATGGCGCGGCGAAGATGGGTATCGTCGGCCTCTCCCATGTGATTGCCATGGAAAATGATAACAAGAACGTCCGCTGCAATGTGCTCTCCCCGTCAGCCTGGACAAGGATGATTGGCACTATCCCGATGAAAGACGAAAAAACCCGCAAGCGGGTTGAAATGATGCAGCAGTCTATGCGGGCCGATCAAATTGCGCCGCTAGCGATTGCACTGGTCGCCGACAAGGCGAAAGACATCAATGGCCAGATCTTCTCGATTCGGGGTAACGAAGTGTTTTTGTGGAGCCAACCGCGGCCGGTCCGCGGGATGGCGAAAGTTGAAGGCTGGACACCGGAGAGCATGCTCGATCACGCATTCGAAGCCTTCAGACCGAATATGACCGATCTGGGTGATGCCCGCACCGTTTTCCCTTGGGCGCCGGTTTGACGTTTCGGAAAATGTGGAATGACAATTCTTGTTACCGGCAGCGCTGGTCATTTGGGCGAAGCCATTGTTCGCACCCTAAAAGCCGCGAATGAGCCGGCAATAGGCATCGACATCTTGGCTTCGTCATTTACCGACGCCGTCGGCTCGATAACAAATCGCGACTTTGTTCGATCTTGCCTGTCCGATGTCGATGCGGTTATCCACACCGCGACACTCCATAAACCACATGTGGCGACCCATAATCGCCAGCAGTTCGTCGATACCAATATCACTGGCACGTTAAACCTATTGGAAGAAGCAAATTCACAGGGGATCGGAAGCTTCATTTTTACCAGTACCACAAGCGCTTTCGGTGACGCTCTGGCGCCTGCCGCAGGTATTCCTGCTGCTTGGATTAATGAGAAGGTTCGGTCGATCCCCAAAAACATTTACGGGGTGACAAAGACCGCGGCTGAAGACCTATGCGAGCTATTTTTTCGACGCCACTCCTTGCCATGTCTGGTGTTGAGAACATCTCGGTTTTTCCCCGAGGAAGATGATAACAACGCAATGCGGCAAGCGTTCGCGGACGAAAACGCCAAAGCCAATGAGTTTTTATTTCGTCGAATTGATTTGGAGGACGCGGTCAACGCGCATCTATGTGCGCTTGAGCGTGCCCCAGATATTGGTTTTGATCGTTTTATCATTAGCGCCACGACGCTGTTTTCCAAACAGGATCTTGTCGAATTGCGCGGCAATGGACCTCATGTGGTGAAGAAAATTTGCCCTGACTATCAGACTGAGTACGAAAGGCGAGGATGGCGGATGTTTGATGATATCGACCGTGTCTATGTAAACAATAAGGCCCGCCGGGAACTTGCGTGGACCCCTAAATTCGACTTCAACTTTGTTGTCTCGCAACTGCAAGCGGGGGAGCCGATTGGTAGCGATCTCGCCCGTATCGTCGGGAGCAAAGGATATCATCATCAAAGCTTCGACGGCGCCCCTTACCCTGTCGATTGAACAAAGATGTGCCAAACGTGACTGAGGGTCGAAATCGGCTGTATTTGTGTATTCTTTGAATCATTGCGTTGTTTTCGAAAAGACAGTGATATCAAACCCTATTAGCTTACAATATTGCTAAAAACATCGATTTCCACGGTAATATTCGAAATTTCCACGTTTCCTCAAACGGGTATTCAAACGCAGGGTTGTCATATGAATATTCAGGACAGGCGGCGATGGGCAATATTCCGCCTCTCCATCCGGGAAACCGGCACAAATAAGATGGAGAGAGTTATGCAAAGTGCGACAGTAAAATCGAGATGGTCACTTTATCAGCATTATGGGCTGGCAGCGGCACTTCTCACGTTGGCGGAAAATATCGCGACTGTCGTTCGACACCTCGAACTCCGCAAAGAAAACGCCCCGCTAAGAGGGTTGGATACAAGAACATTGAGTGATATTGGCTTTCTGCGGGGAGATCTTTTGGTCAAAAATACCGCAGCATCACCTAAATATCGATATCACACCCACGAATAGGCTGAAATTCGTTAACGGGCTGCTTGGTCAATGACCGGGCAGCCCGTTTTTTTCTGCCCGCACAAATTTAGATCTTCGGACAGTAGCCGTATCAATAATGATCGGGCATAATCGCCCCAAATTTTGGCTTTGTGGATCTATTTCATGGCATCGATAGCGCTTTCACGCCGCCTAGTCGGCGAAGCATTGGGAACAGCTTTCCTTTTGGCTACTGTCATCGGCTCCGGCATCATGGCGGAGCGCTTGGCTGGTGGAAATACCGCCATTGCGCTGTTGGGCAATACCATTCCAACCGGCGCAATCCTGGTCGTTATAATCATCGTATTTGGGCCGTTGTCCGGCGCGCATTTCAATCCCGCCGTGACCATCGCATTCGCTTTGCGCCGGGAATTTCCTTGGCGTGAAACAGTGCCTTACATTGCCGCGCAGGTGGTTGGCGGCGTCATCGGGATGTTATTGGCGCACGGGATGTTTGAAGAACCGCTGGTTCAAGTGTCAACCCACGCCCGATCCGGTCCGGCCCAATGGCTGTCGGAGGTTATCGCCACATTCGGCCTGTTGATGGCCATTTTCGGCGCCTTGCGTTGGCGACCTGAATTGGTGCCTTATTCAGTCGGGCTCTATATTACGGCGGCTTATTGGTTTACCGCGTCGACTTCATTCGCCAATCCCGCCGTTACTTTTGCGCGAACTTTTACCGATACTTTTTCCGGCATCGCGCCCGGCGACACGCTACCTTTCATTCTGGCGCAATTTGTCGGTGCCACTTTGGCGGCCTTTGTTTTCAAGCGATTATTGACAAAGAATTCGGAATAATTTTGATCGCGTTGAAGGCGCTAAGTCGCCAGATAACGATTGCCGCCTAGCCCTCGCTTCACGTCCGCTTGATCCCAGTGTCCTGGTAAATCAGTTTGAAGTTTCTGAAACATGCCGCGTACTTCCGCTGTCGTTGCGTCGATATTTTCTTTAATCGTGTTATTGTCGTGGCTTCGGTAAATCGTCAGGAATTGCGGCGCATAAATTGCGTTACCTTTGATCGTGGCGCGAAGGGCAAAGTCCCAATCATGAATATAGCGTAAATCGGCAAAACCACCGATTTCTTCGAACAAAGTTTTCTTGAAGATCATATTGCTGGTCGTCGCAATGAAGTTTTGACATGCCAAGATCGGCAACAACTCATTAGCCGACAGTAGAGCGGCAATATCCAATCCAGCGGGAAACGGAAATTCCGGTGTCATCGGACCACGTTTGCTGCCTATCGATTTGCCGTTATGGTCCATAATCGCCAGATGACCGGAAATAAAGGTCCTGTTCTTATTTCGCAACAAGCGAGAGAGCAAATCGAAACGTCCAGCGGTAAAACAATCGTCTGAATTCAATGGGGCAAGCCATTCACTGCTGGCTTCTTCCGCTAATTGGTTCAGTCGCGCGTGAGCGCCCTTATTCTCGCCTTCCGGGGTTTCTAGAATACGAATACGGGTGTCGATGTTGCCGGCTTGTTGATTGACGAATTGATGGGAGCCGTCGTCGGAACCATCATCCACCAATAGGACCTCGTTGACCAGCGGCTCCCGCAATGCTGAAAGAATTGCCGCCAAAAGATAGTCACGATGGTTATAGACTGGGATCAAGACAGAGAACATGATCGGACGTTTCTAAATGCCGCGGATACGACGATAAGTGCGCGCCAAAATTGGCTGCCGGCTGGCCCAAGCCCACAATCGTGTCTTTTTGGGATTGAAACCGCCGAGTGAAAGGCTAATCGGAGTGGCAAAATTTATTTTAGATGTACCGGTGGCTTCGACATAGACCGTGCGCTGCATAGAGCTATAAAAATGCCTTAATGCACTTGCATATGCTTCTCCCAAATTTGCCTCCCCATCGTCGTCCGCGATGACATAACCTTGCATATAGGCCAGTCCAAATACGGCGCGAAGCATGTCACCATGCCAATGTTCGCGACCAAGGTTTCCGGTACTATCAACCCAGCGCGCCCAAGACTTTATCCCTTCAATAATCGAAATGAGATCCGGCACTTGGGTTTCCACATCGCTGGTTATCGGCTTCCGCAACATTCTTTCGATATTTTCGACGCCGAGCAAAACATCAACTTCAGGATGCAACTTGGTAAAAATACGGGCCATCATGCCGGTGGCAAGTTGCCGCTTGATAAAGCCGTCGAGACTGTAAGGATGATAGTGAGTGCCCAGTGACAACGGCGCATAATATAGGCGAAAACCCGTTTCACTTTTGTGCAGACGATAAGCAAACTCAATATCTTCATAACCGGCCGCGGTAAAATCGCCGCGGAAACCGTCCTTCAACCAATCCTCTACGACATTCCGTTTCACGGAAATATTCGCGGTATAAAAGAACCGCCAATCGAGCCAGGTGTAAGGTTCAAAATGAGCGTAACCAAATTGCTCGCCGCCAGCGCCTTGAATATGGGACATGACAAAATTGACATCGGCGTCGCGTTTATCCGGCCAGATCACTTTGCCAAGAATGGCGACATCTTTTCCAGACATGCGTTGGTGCATATCCAGATGGACACGGAAAAAATCCTCTGACACTGGTTGAATATCATCGCCTAGAAACATAACGATATCGCTGGTCGCCATATTCGCGGCGATATTACGTGCCTGCCCAGGTCCGCCGTTTGGGATCGACTGAAATCTCAGATTGGGGATTTGCTCAGCCAACCGAATTAGTGCATTCGGGGTATCGTCGACAGAGCCATCGTCGATTATCACAAACTCCAAATCGACACCGCCAGCCATCTCGTGGCATTTGCGAACGGACTCCAACAGCAATTCGCAGCGATTGTAAGTCGGAATAATGACCGAAATATCACTCATCAGATTAGACCCTTGAACCTTGTCGACATCCAAATGTTACTGCTCCGTTTAATGATGCAAAGGCACTTGAAATGCAAGCGTGGGACCCAAGTTTCTTGCACAATCCGCATTGCAACTTGATTAGCCGCCAAATACCCCCTAAACCCAGACGGAATAAGAAGCGGAGTGGTTTTGTGCTTGACCAAGAGATACGCCTAATCTCACCTCACGAGGAACGAACCCGGTTTAGCGCCTGTTTTTGGATGCCGGTTAAATTGTGTTGGCAGCAGCGTTTCCCGATCCTGCAGTTGGTGCGGCGCAGCCTTGCAGCCCGTTTTAAGGGTTCTGTCGTCGGCATTTCTTGGGCAATCGTGCAGCCGTTGATGATGATCGCACTTTTCACATTTCTGTTCGGCTTTCTATTTGCACCGCGCGGAATTCGGGTGCCAGCAGATATGGATATCACTTCCTTCGCCAAACATTTGTTCGCCGGCCTCGTCCTTCACAGCTTCATCGTCGAAGTCATCAGTGGTGGCCCTACATTGATTATCAGCAATACCAATTATGTTAAAAAAGTCGTCTTCCCGCTGGAAATTCTCTCCGTTGTCCATGTCTTTGCGGCTTTAGTGGTGATGTCGGTCGGATTTTTAGTCCTCGTCGTTGTCCATGTTCTAACTGCCGGCACATTTCCACCTACCATAGTTTTCGCCCCGATCGTCGTAGCGCCTCTGGTGATTATGTCGCTGGGCATTTCTTGGGCTTTGGCGGCGATTGGCGCTTTCGCTCGCGATATCGAACAAATTGTCGGTCCGTTGGCGACAATGTTGCTGTTCTTAAGTCCAATCTTCTTCAAATTAGATGTATTGCCACCGGTGTTGCAAACACTTGTTTACTTCAATCCGCTGACCGTTCCGGTGCTTGACCTTCGTGTTATTTTGTTTGATGGCGGCATGCCCAACTGGCCGGTGCTTGGCACCTATTACATTATATCCATTCTAATCATGGCGATTGGGTTCTATGTGTTCAGTCGCGCCAGACGGGCCTTCGCCGATGTCATATGAGGCCGTTGATTCGACTGGGATAAAAGGACGCCGCTGTCTGGTACTTGGCGGAGGCTTTATCGGCACTAACTTAGCAAGAGGGATTTTGGCATCCGGCGCGAAGGTAAAAACTTTCAGCCGTTCGTATGTTTTCCACGACGCATTGTGCGGGATCGAAGCTCTATGCGGTGACATTACGGACCTGGAGCAGCTGGTCGACCTCTGCCGGGACACTGACATTATTTATCATGTTCTCGGCAACTCGACCCCTGCAAGCGCAAATATTTCACCGGCAGAAGAACTCGATACAGCTGTCGCTCCGACATTGCGGTTACTTGAAGCCGTCGCCAGTCTTGGCAAACGGTTGGTGTTTGTGTCTTCAGGCGGCACCGTTTATGGTGCGCCGACTTCCATACCGATTACCGAAAATGCCAATAATTGGCCGCATACCGCTTATGGTATTGGAAAACTTGTTGTTGAACGTTACTTAGCGCTATATCGCCGGCTTCACGGTCTCGATTATCGAATTCTCCGATTAGCCAACCCTTATGGCCCCTATCAAATCGCCCATCGCGGTCAAGGTGCGATCGCAAGTTTCACCGAAAAGGCCTTGAAGGGTGAGACCATTTCGATCTGGGGCGATGGTTCTGTTGTGCGTGATTATATTTATGCCGACGATGCTGTAAACGCCATGCTAGCGGCGGCAATGACAACAAGTGAACACCGCCTTTTTAATATCGGTAGCGGCCAAGGACTTAGTTTAGGGGAAATCGTTGCCGAATTGGAGCAAACCTTGGGTCAGCCGTTGAAAGTAGAGTATTCCGCCGCCCGTGCCGTCGATGTACCGATCAATGTGCTGGATATCAGCCGGGCTGAGCAGGAACTAAATTGGACGAATAAAGTCGGTTTCGCGGAAGGACTTCGTCAAACCGTTAATTGGATGGACGATCTTCTAGGGGCGAATTGACGGCCCGGGCAGCGATTGCACGGCGCCAGCATTCTTCATATTGTTGGGCTATGGCGGTGACGGAGAAACGATCTCGTACATCCCCAGCAACAGCTTCCGCCGCAATTTTATGCTGCACAATATTTAGCCGCCAATCTTCACAGGCGTTAAAAAATTCCACCCCAACATCGACCCCTTGAAATACTTCCCCATTGCCGTGACCTTCCAGGACCAGGCGATTATCGCCAACATCGGTGGAGAATACCGGCACACCCATTGCCAACGCTTCCAACATGGCAATCGGCAAGCCTTCAAACTTGGACGTAACGAGAAGGCCGGACAACAATGGATATAATTGCGTCAAGTCGTTGCAAAAGGGAATTCGCGCAACGTTTTCAAGCCCGTGTTTGGCGATAAACGCGTCACAGCTTGGACCTAAGGAGCCATCGCCAACCAACAAAAAGAAATCCGCCGCAGAACGCGTCGATGCGCGTCGGACAATTTCCAAGAACACCTCCGGTCGTTTTTGCTCACTCAATCTGCCAATGAAGGCAAAAACAGGCTGATCCTCTGGTAAATCGAATTCATGTTGGCGCCGTTGCCGTTCTTCCACACTCAATTGTCGTGGCTCAAATCGCGGTGCGTCAATAGCGGAATAGATCAAGTCGATACGCTTCGGGTCCATTTGGAAACGGTTTTCGAAGACGTGCTGGATGCGTTGGTTGATGGCAATGAAACGATCGAATGATTGAACGCCGGGTCGACCGTAATATTCAATCCAGCCGGCCTCCGTGTCATAGACTTCTTGGTCGACGATTGCACAATCGTCGAATAATGCCCGCAGGTCATGTGCTTTATCCGCCAGCCAAGGTGAACCGTTGCAAATCCACATCAGCGTTGGCCGATAGGCCGTTTTTAACTCGGCCAGTAGCGAAAGATGCTGATCCTGACTAGCAATTTCCGCCAGATCATAAATCAAACCACCGGCTTCTATCATTTGGTGATGTAGGCTGCCTTGCGCTTGGCTCAATCGTTCCGTTGTAATGACGACAAAATGAAATTTCGACGAAAGATGTCGGACTATTTCAATCGTGTTGCGTTCAACACCACCAACTGCCAAGAAAATTGGAAGTACAAATATTACCGGAAGACGATCATCGCCGACGGGCAGACCGGCGTGGTTGGACAGCCCCTTATGCGGTGGCAATTCCCCACCGCCAACCGTAAATCCGGTGCCGTCGGCAGCAAACTCGAACTTTCGTCCAGACAGCAAGCTTTGTAGATGTACATGTCCGATTTTGTCGTCGCATCTTGCCGGAAGCAAGCGGAGCACCCGACCGGTTAGTTTTATCTCAGCATCCAGATTGCCGTTTATCATCAAATCAAATGCAGCATCGGAAAATACCGTCGCCGCGCGCAAATCTTCGGCTAAAATTTCTGGTGGCTCACGCAAGCTGGAGGAGGCGACTGCGAAATCAATATTGGCACGCTGCATACACAGCAGAAGATTGTCCAAATGCGCAACGCTCATCAGCGCGCAATCGGTCGGCGGCGCATAATAGACTTTATCCTCTTCACGCTGGACATCGCCTTCGGCAACGCAGCTAAAAAAGGCATATTCATCGGGTAAATTAAGACCGGGCGGCAAGATTATTTCCAACGTCACCTGCCGCATTGGCATTGTGTAGTCCGCACGAAATTGCGTCGTTGCTGGCGAATTATTCAAATATCGCCGCCGCCGTAGCATATCGATCAACAGCGAACCATAGGGTAATACTTGCAAAAACCGTTTGGCCAACCGACGCAGCTTAATTGGTGTCATCATCGTCGCCATAATTTTGCGCGACAGCTTGCCATCGTGCGGCCTCCGCCCGCCACCACGCCGCAATATCTTCAAAATCAGGGTCGCCCGCCAGTTCAAATTTTGTGAAAAATCCGTCGGCCGCTTCGCCGCTTACTCCAGTGGCCTGTCGCAATAAATCAAAAAACCTGGTGATCCGTACAGGCACATCTATGGCGGTATTCTTCGATGATACGTTGTGATGCTTTTCGTCGGTATTGAGATAGGAACCGATCACCGCGGCTTGCTCCCGGCTAGGCGTAAACGACGCAAAGATCGGGTTTGTGCGTTTCTTGCGGACATTTTTGTCGACAAACATCTTGCGCATACTTTTTACAACCCGACGCCAGTTCCCCAACAAATCGTCATAGAAAACAAATACCCGCGGCGACCCTCTGGTGTTTCGTTCTGCCTCTCGCATATAACTGTACCAAAGACGCAATCCGTGTTCGATCGATAGTCCGTCTCTTTTCTCGAGCGATTGCGCCACTTCCAGCGGGTCACGAAACACAATGATAAAATAAGGATGCGTTTCACGTGCGGCAAAAACCTCTCCCCAGGCGGGAAGAATACGGCATAAGCGGGGATCTTTGAGTACCCATAATTGGGTGTCCGCGAACTGCTCTTCTACGATGCGCGCGATTTCATCCTGCGCCGGCCGAATATCCGGGTTTTCAAGCCATCCTTGCGGCAAAGGATTGTGATCATCCCAGTCTGAGTGGATCGCTTTAAGGATATGGTCATTCTGCACGACAAGATCGTAATTCTCATAAAAACCGAGCTCGTTGCTTTCCTGTTCAGGGCGCATTAGATTTTCGCCCAACTGGAAACCTAGACGGTACAGCATCCCAGCCGTGGCAGATGTACCACTGCGGTGCATTCCCAGGACTATGAACGCGACATTTGCGGTCATTGTTCTATTTCTCGACCTCATATCCAAGGCGGCGTAACTCATCGCCATTTTCCGCAATCATCTGCTGCAATACAAGTTCGTCGAGTTCGTGGCGCCAGCGGCCAAGGCTTTCCGGCCTCTTCGGGATCGCCGCCAAATACTCAGCACCCCCGTTTTTCGAGCCAACAAAGTTCAGTATTCGTGCCACTTCCTCATTCGGCGTGCTCACTAAATCTTCAAACCGTACTTGCAGATAAGTATCTTTCGAATGCCGTGCCGCGTTTGCCGCGGCATCTCCATTGGCTTTGCACCAAAGCCGAAAAGACGACAGCGAATCGCCCTCTACGGGAGGCGCTGCAGCGAATAACGCGGCAAAATGTTTAAGAAATTGTACTTGATTTTTCGACACCGACATGTCGCGACCGTCGCGAACAAGATGAATAAACTTCAGATTTGGGAGGACGTGGCGAATGATCGGCATCACATACATCGTCCGCGGATTTTTCCATCCCCATAATAATGCGGTCCGGGGTCTAGTCGTCAAATAATCCCGTAGCACCTGACGCATAGTATGCAATGCACGTTGTCGTAGCTGCGGCGATAAATCGCTGATTTGGTAATCAAGGCTACCGGTTTCCAACAAAATGGGATTGATGAATTCGTCCAAAAACGGTTCAAATACCATCGCGTCACCGGCAAAATTGACGCCGTCACCGGCGCCCATGAAAACGCCAGCGCTTTCCAAAATATCCCGTAACAATCGGGTACCCGATCCGCCTGTGGCGCCAATCAATATTGGCGCTATCAGCTCCGGACGTCCAACAGTTTGCGCCAGAATACGGCCAATTTTAGTCGGCAAAAGATAAACGCTTGGGCGCACCATTGTCATTCCGCCGTCGGTTCAAACGACCATGTGGCATCGATACTAAAGTCGACGATACCCTGATGCCAGAGCTTTGTTTCAGGCTGAACACGAAACATCACCGCGTCGATGATACGGTGCAGAAATATCGTCTCGCCGTTTTGATCAGCGGTCACGCCACAACTGATGGTGTAGTGCGTTTCGGGGAAAATCCGACACTCGAACTCAAACCTAACCTTCGCGTGCTGTCCGGGGGCAACTTTATCAATCATTTTACCTGGCTCACCGGACCGTTTGCCACCCAAGGCGTAACCAGTATGGGTGCGGAATATCATTTGGAAAGCGACGTCTTCGACGTCCGCGGCAAAATCAACGTCATAACAATAGGCATAGCGTCGACCCCGGACCAATACATTGACCTTTTCCCCGGCCATGGTTTCGATCCTAGGGTTGCGAATGACGGCGCCTTGTTCCAGGAATTCCGTCCTCCCGCTCGGCACCATACCTTCTTCCAGGTTTTCTGCCAGGTCTAATCGTTCGTCTTCGTCAGAACCATTCGGATCCGTATCAGCCATATTCTTGGTCAATTTTCGATCCAAAAGTTCCTGGCGGATATCCGCTCCTTTGCCGGGCGGCGCGTGGATCATACGGCGATATTCTGAAATCACTTCGCGCGGATTTCCATCGCAGAGCAGTTCCCCTTCATCCAGTAATATTGCGCGCTGACAGAATTGCGTCACCATTTGTGGAGAATGTGAGACGAATAACAAAGTGCCGCCGCGTTCTTGAAATTCTGAAATTCGCCCGTAACATCGGTTCTGAAACACCTCATCACCCACCGCCAGTGCTTCATCGACGATCAGAATATCCGGATTGACACTAATCGCTAAAGCAAAGGCGAGGCGTACATACATTCCGCTGGAATAGGTTTTGACAGGGTGTTCAATAAATGGCCCAATATCGGCAAAAGAAATGATATCGTCCAGTTTGTTTTCTATTTCTTCCCGGCTCAGGCCCATGATCGCCGCCGTCATCATGACGTTATCGCGACCACTGAACTCGCCGCTGAAACCCGTTCCTAATTCCAATAATGCCGCCACGCGGCCACGGACCATGGCCTGACCGCCAGTCGGTGGCGCAATACCGGCGAGGATCTGTAATAATGAAGACTTGCCAGAACCGTTACGCCCGACAATACCCAGCGATTCACCGGCTGTAATCGCGAAACTGACATCGCGAAGCGCCCAAATTTCTTGGAAATAGTGCCGGTGACCCCGAGCCAACCATTGCTTGACGCGATCCGCTGGGCGTTGGTAGAGGCGATGCTGTTTGCTGATGCCTTCAGCAACGATCACATTATCGGCCCATAAATCCGCCTCAAGTGACATTCGTTATCGCTCGTATCGCCAAAGTCGGAGCGCCCTTTCAAACATATTCCGTCATTCCCGCTGCTTTTAACGCCTTTTCCTTGGCTGCATCAATGTCATAATGTTTGCGAGTGACAATGCGTTGAGCATAAAGGCCGCCGCCGGCCTGCAGATTGGTGACAATTTCCAGCCGCCAAGTGAATCGGCAGTCAGATCGCGAATAGCGTGAAACAGTCGGGTTCGATATTCGCCGTCCGCGCCATTCGAGCCGGCCATGTATTTTCTGACCAGGGCGCCGACTTCATTGTTTTCCAAATCCGCCACTGAAGGCGCGGTTACAGTCGAGCCGCCGCTGATATCATGTACATGACGGACAATTTGGTTATAGTTCGCCGCACCATGGTATTTTCCGGCATTGGTGAAAAGTTCATCCGGGAAGGCTTCGCCATTGGGGCCAAAATTGCAATTATGGATTGCGGCCTCTAATGAGGCCCTGATCAACGTCGCATGAATGATCATGTCGGAGATTTTTTCCCGCACATGGCCGACTTTACCCAGGCCATTTGCTTCCGCGATGAGTTGCGCAAAGCCAACTAATTCATCTGCCTCATCGGCTAGGAAAGAAAGGCTGCCTAGACGTTCCCACAACCCTAATGAATGCGCAAAAACAGCCGCATATTCAGTTTCGCCATTCAAAAAAACGCGCTCTTCCGGGACAAATACATCGTCGAAAATGACAAATCCTTCCGGGCAATGTCTTTGACTTGAAATCGGAAACACCCGGTTGTCGTCATGGCGCGGCGCATAGGTGACGTTGACGATCTTCACGCCCGGCGCGTTGACCGGGACGGCGCAAGCTATGGCATAGTCTTCTTCGCCGTCCTTCATCGCTTTTGTTGGGATTACCAGCAGCTCATGGCCCAAAGATGCGCCGGATATATGTAGTTTCGCGCCCCGGATAACAACGCCGTCGGCACGTCGCTCAACTACACGGGTATAGGCGTCCGCGTCCGCCTGCTTGCCCGGCGGCAGGCTGCGGTCGCCTTTGCCGTCAGTGATACATTCGGTAATACGCAGATCGTCTTTCTGCGCGCGATCAACAAAGGCTTTTATCCGCTTCTGATATACTGGCAAATCCGGCATACGACTTGCTGCCGTGATTAATGTCATGATCGATTGATAGGTCACATGCGCCAACATATCGGCGTCATGAAGAATTGGAATTCTGGCCTTCAAATCCGTTGCCGATTTCGGCACCCCCAATAACGGGCTGACCGCAGCTGGGTCCGGATCGTAAAGCCGATCATAACAATCGGCGACCACATCAACAGCGCTGCCGAGAACTGGATGGGAAAGCAGATCTTCTACCCGTTCACCCTCGAAATAGGTGGCGCGTCCGTCATCCAAACTTGCCCGATATTCCTTACCCGTTAACACCTTCGTTGTTCCCTTTACATCCGCGCGACGCCAAAACTATTTGGAAAGACCTGACGATTGTCGGCTTCATAGATTGTCGACAAAACAAAGCCAAGGACATCGCGGCTATCACGCGGATCGATCATGCCATCGTCCAGGAACATGCCGGAAGTGTGGAACGCATCGGACTGCGAGGCGAACAAATCGATGATTTGTTTTTCCTGCGCCGCTAGGGCGTCGTGATCGACTTCCTTGCCGCGTCGTTTTGCTGCGCCCTCGGCGACGATGCTCATCACCATCGCTGCCTGTTCGCCACCCATGACGCCGGTTTGCGTATTCGGCCAACTGAATAGAAAGCGCGGGTCGTAACCGCGGCCGCACATGCCATAATTGCCAGCCCCAAAACTGGCGCCAATCATCAAGGTGATCTGCGCGGTCGACGCGTTTGAAACCGCCTGGATCATTTTTGAACCATGTTTGATCATGCCGCCGGTTTCGGTATCGGTGCCGACCATGTATCCGGTGGTATTCTGCAGATAGACAATCGGGGTTTTAGACTGACAGCAAAGCTGAATAAATTGCGCTGCTTTTGTCGCCCCTTGATTGTCGATCGGGCCGTTATTGCCAATAAATGCAACGGCGTGGCCGAAGATCTCCCCCTGAATACAGACCGTTTGCGGCCCATAAAGACCCTTGAACTCCAATAGTTCGGAGCCGTCTACCAGACGCGCCGCAACTTCCTTCACATCATAAGGTTTGCGGTAATCCATGGGAATCAAGCCGGCCAATTCATCAGGGCTATATTTCGGCGGTCGGACGTTTGATTGCTCCAGTTGTTTGCTATGCCGGTTCCAAGCCAACTTCGCCACCACTTCCCGGGCAATCGCGATCCCCTCCGCGTCGTCTTCTGCCAGATACTCGGCCAGGCCCGAAACTGTGGCATGCATTTCTGCTCCACCCAGTTCTTCGTCGGTCGCGATTTCCCCAGTCGCGGCCTTCAATAATGGCGGTCCCGCCAAGAAGGCCTTGGCGCGACCACGAATAGCAATCACATAGTCACTAAGGCCGGGCATATAGGCCCCACCAGCGGTAGACGAGCCATGCAGAACTGTCACTACTGGGCAACCGGCAGCACTAAGGCGGGCCAGATTGCGGAACAAAGAGCCGCCGCGCACAAACCCTTCGACCTTATAACGGGGCAAATTGGCGCCGGCGCTCTCGACCAATTGCACATATGGCAATTTATTAGCTAGCGCCAATTCCTGACAGCGCATCAATTTGTCGCCGCCGCCTTCGCTCATGGCGCCAGCATTAATACCGCTATCATTCACCGTGATCACACAGCGGGTGCCGGAAATGAAACCAATACCGGCAATCAAACCGCCGCCTGGGATTGATTTTTCTGGATCCGGATTATCCCGCTTGAATCCAGATATTGTGCCAATATCAAGAAACGGCGCACCGCGATCAATCAACAGCGCCAGGCGTTCGCGCGGCAGTAACTGGCCGCGTTTGTCAAACCTGTCTTTGGCTTTTCTCGACGCTTGCCGCGCGCGATCTTCCAACGCCCGCAATTGCTCCACTAACGCCAGCATATCGGCCCGATTTTGAGCGAATTCTTCAGAATGAACATCTAAAGTCGATTCAAATACCGGCACGCATTGTTCTCCTTACACATCCCAATAGAATTGGCGCCTGGACGGCGCCTTAGACGGGGGTCATAGTCGTTGCTTGCGAACATAACCTAATTTTTATCGAATGACAGCACTTCCCAATAAAATCTTGGTCCTAGGCATCTACCGCGGTTGGTGGGCGACTTTTGTGGCTTTCTTCATGGCTTTCTTTGCCTGGGGAACTGTTTTCTACGGCAACGGGTATTACATCCGCGTCCTCAATGTGGAACATGGCTGGGAGATATCGTCGCTGTCGGCCTGTGTCGGGCTTTCCTATGCCGCAGGGGTCCCGGCAACATTGGTGATCGGCAAAATTATTGACCGCTTTGGTACCCGCTGGGTCGCGGTGACGGGAGCGTTTTTGCTCGGCGGCGGCATCGCTGCCCTGGCCGAAATCACGGCAATCTGGCAATTGGCGGTGATCTATATTTTCCTTGGCATCGGTTATCCGTGTTTGGCAACGATTACCGTTAGCAGCACCGTCATTCCATGGTTCAAACGCCGTCTTGGTCTGGCCCTGGGCACCGCCTTAACCGGCGCCAGCATTGGCGGCATGTCCGTGGTCCCGATCATGACCATTTTGACCGATCGGACAGATTTCCGCACCACGACCTATGCGGTCGGTCTGACAATTATTATTGTCTTGCTGCCGCTGATTTTGACAATAATCCGTCCGCCACGGGACGGCGAATTATTGCCGAGGGAAACCGTTGTGCTCAACTCCACTACAGGGCCGGACGCCGCCATTAGCTATCGTACTTTCCTCAGTAGTTTTTCTTTTTGGCGCATAACTTTGGCGTCTTCTCTGGGATTGGCAGCACAGGTCGGCTTCCTGACCCATCAAATCTCGGCCATGGAAGTGCATATCGGAATTCATCATGCGGCTTTTGCCGTCAGTGTCACGGCAGGCGCGGCGATCTTCGGTCGTTTTGCTCTGGGAGCATTATCGGGGCGGGTCCCCTCCTACCTGCTGGCGTGCATCTGTTATATCATTCAAGCAATCGCGCTGGTGATCATCGCCTTTGCCGACGGCTTAGTAGCACTTTACGCGGCCTCTGCATTAGGTGGTCTTGTCGTTGGCAGCATCGTTATGTTGCCGCCTTTGTTATTGAGCGAAGCGTTTGGGCAGAAGTCCTATGGTGCGGCTTTTGGTCTGACCAATATCGGCATGTTCCTATCGGTGACAGTAGCGGTTGCCGTCGCCGGTATCCTGCGGGATTATTGGGGCGAATATATGGGGGTCTTCCTGACGCTGGCGGGCCTGCACGTTGCCGCGGTCGTGGTTACTATTGTCGGCAATAAGTTGCGGACTAGTTCTTAGCCTTCACTTTTGCCCATGTGTCTCGCAAGGTCGCTGTGCGGTTGAAAACGGGCCGATCTTCGTTCGAATCAACATCTTTGCAGAAATAACCGATGCGTTCGAATTGAACGGTCTGCCCTACCGCATCATCGATCAATGCCGGTTCAACCCAAACGTCGGTTTTTACAGCCAACGAGTTGGCGTTGATGTCGTCCAGGAAATCGCCGTCCGCACCCGGCGTGGTGCTGGCAAACAGGTGATCATAAATACGCACTTCCGCCGGCTTCGCATGCGCAGCCGACACCCAATGCAGGGTTCCTTTAACTTTGCGGCCATCGGGCGAAGTGCCGCCTTTGCTTGCCGGATCGTATGTGCAGCGTAATTCGACAATCTCACCCGCCTTGTCCTTCACCACATCGGTGCAGGTCAGGAAATAGGCGTAACGCAGCCGCACTTCGCGGCCCGGACCGAGGCGGAAGAATTTCTTTGGCGGATCTTCCATGAAGTCGTCCTGCTCGATATAGAGCACACGTGAAAACGGTACTTTGCGGTGGCCGGCGCTTTCGTCTTCCGGATTATTGACAGCGTCGAGTTCTTCTGATCGATCTTCGGGATAATTGTCAATAACGACACGTAACGGGTTCAGCACGGCCATGCGTCGTTCAGTGGTTTTGTTCAATACCTGACGTACGCAATATTCCAAGAAACCGAATTCGACGTTCTGCGCTTTTTTCGAAATGCCGGAACCGATGACAAAATCGCGGATCGCCTGCGCTGGGTAGCCGCGGCGGCGCATCCCGGAAATCGTTGGCATGCGGGGATCATCCCAACTGGCGACATGACCGTCATCGACCAGCTGGGTAAGCAACCTTTTCGACATCACCGAATAGTCGAGATTAAGGCGGGAGAACTCATATTGCCGCGGTCGTGCAGGTACTGGCAAATTCTCCACCAGCCAATCATAGAGCGGGCGATGGGCCTCAAATTCCAATGTACAAAGCGAATGGGTCACGTGTTCGATGGCATCACTTTGACCATGGGCAAAATCATAGGTCGGATAGATGCACCAGGTCGTGCCGGTGCGGGGATGGCTGGCATGCAGAATGCGATAGATCACCGGATCGCGCAGGTTAATGTTCCCTGACGCCATATCGATCTTAGCGCGAAGCACCCGTTCGCCATCTTTGAATTCGCCGGCACGCATCCTTTTGAACAAGTCGAAATTTTCCGCCACCGGGCGATCACGAAAGCGGCTATTGGTCCCTGCTTCTGTCAAGGTACCGCGGTTTTCGCGAATTTCTTCGGCGCTTTGGTCGTCGACATAAGCTTTGCCAGCTTCGATCAGATGCACCGCCCAATCGAATAATTGTTCAAAATTGTCGGAGGCATGGAACAAGTGTTCGCCCCAGTCGAAGCCAAGCCATCGCACGTCGTTCTTAATGCCATCGATAAAGCTCTGCTCTTCCTTCGCCGGATTGGTATCGTCAAAACGCAGATGGCAGCGGCCCGAAAACTCTTCCGCCACGCAAAAATTTAGGCAGATCGACTTCGCATGACCGATGTGCAGATGACCATTCGGTTCCGGTGGAAACCGCGTGACCAATCCTTCGACGCGGCCATTGTCGAGATCATCACGGATAATATCGCGGATGAAATCCCGCGGGGCCGCATCGTCTTCGGTTGCCAAATTTGTTTCGCTCATCTTCATTTACCTTGCACCGTAGGAAGGTTCGGAACCTACAGATTGAAAGTCGGTATATCAATAGCTGAAAGCGGATCAGTCCAGGTTGCGCCAATAGTCGCGATGAAACTGAATATACCCCGTTTCCACATTGACTATGTGGCGTCCAATTTGATCATGCAGGCGCGGTAGAGTGTAAAATGGAACGGCGGGGTAAATATGATGTTCGGTATGATAAGGCATATTCCACATCAACAATCGAACGACAAAATTGCTTTCCACTGTCCGGGTATTTTCGATCATGTCCGGGGTCAAATCCAAGCCACCATGCTCTGCCAATAAATACATCCGCAAGAATGGTTGACCTAATAACAAAGGAAAAAGCCAAAACCAATAAGCAAACCAAATCCCGAATATTGGCAAGACAACAAATGCCAATAGGTAAATCGCGACATGCCAGCGCGCTTCGAAGACAATTTCGTCTACTCGCTTAGCCGGCACGAAATCGGCATCTACCCGGCCCATGCTGGCTGAGATAAAATGTTCGAACTGTCGCATCCAGTAATGCAAGCCCGACATGATGATGACATATTCAACTTTATTCTTGGGCTTAGCCGCTGCAAGTTCAGGATCTTTATCGGGTATCTGGGTATAGCGATGGTGGGCAAAATGAAAACACCTGAAATAATCCGCTGGCAGGAATAGCAACACGCCGATAATTCGCCCGACCCAATTGTTGATTTCTCGGTCATTGAATGCGGTACGATGAATGGTTTCATGTAACGGAGCAAACAAAGTGACCATGACAAAACCCTGTAGAAGCGTGGCGAAAATGGCCAAAACACTGAACGCTGCCGTATTGAGCAGCACCGCAACAGCCAACCAAACCAGATGAAGCAGCAAGCGAATTGTGCCGCGACTGTCAGAACGGTACCGCAGTTCTCGGGCCTCTGCTCGCGTCATCAGATTGTGACGGTTGCTCTCAAATTCCATCTGTTACCTCTGGTTATATTGGCGATTTTTCTATGGCTGCCGTACCAGCTCTCGGCCGCTCCCGCGTCAACCACAATATCAGCAGAAATTCGGATCGTGAGCAATGGCTGGCATACGGGCATCGCGATTTCCACTGCTGATATAGACGTAAAAATATTGCCGGAAGTTCTGGACTTCCCAACCTCCCGTTACCTCGAATTCGGCTGGGGCGATGTTGCATTCTACCAAGCGGACGCACCAGATCTTATGACAACCCTAGAGGCTGCGTTGGCTCCAACCGATGCGGTGATGCATATCAATGCGATGCCACATGTACCGGAAATCTACTATCGCGAGGCGGAAGTTATAATATTGCAATTATCCGAACAACAAATTCTGAACCTGCTGCAGCAAATTGCGACTAGTTTTCAGCGCGACAAGCGAACGAAGATTGCGCCGATTGCGGCTGGCCGCTACGCAAATAGTTACTTTTATCCCGCGGTTGGACAGTTTCATATCTTCAATACCTGCAATAGCTGGGTTGCTGAAACCCTTGCTGCGGCAGGCATTGAAATAGATACGAGAGGCGTCATCAGTGCCGAAGACGTTATGCGTCAATTACGCAATGGCGCCGCGGCAAAAGACCGAATTAAGCTAAATCGCTGAGGACTTGGTCCGGATGTTCGGCGGGTACGACTTTTTCATAAGCTTTGGATATTTTACCTTCCGCATCAATAAGATAGCTGATCCGGGCCGGATATTTTGCATCCGGCGTCTCCGCCGCACCCCAGGCCATCGAGACCCTGCGATCTTCGTCGCTCAAAAGATCATAGGGGAACTCGAACTTATCCCGAAACGCCTGATTTTCCGCCGGCGTATCGCAGCTTATGCCCAACACCACTGTATTTTTACTTTCAAAGTCTTGGATTCGATCACGGAACCCCTTGCCTTCGATGGTTCAACCGGGTGTGTCGGCTTTTGGATACCACCACAACACCACATTCTTTCCGCGAAAACCGGACAACGACACTTGTTCGCCTGCCTGATTGACGACGGTAAAATCTGGCGCCTGGCTGCCTTCTTCTAACACTGCCATATTTTATTCCTTTTTGATTGATTAGGCACAACTATATTGGCCGGCTTCATCCGCCTTGTCTATCACTTAGGCTGTGGCACGGGCACGCTCGCGCTTGTCGAGGTGAAGATAGTAAGTACCCAGGACCGGTAGGAACCAGGGATTACCGGTATAGAAAGGCAGCGGCACTTTCGGAAATGGCCGCCCGGCATAGGGTGTTTTGAAAGCTTCGCCTTCGTGGATAATCTTCGCCACCAAAAACCCCAAATAACTGAGCATAGCAACGCCGCTACCATTGCAGCCGACACAATAATGCACGCCGTCCCGCAGATTACCCAGATGCGGCACACTATCCATGGTGAAAGCGACATTTCCGGACCAGGCGTGGGTGATTTTCGCGTCTTCTAGTTCCGGAAACCGTTCGACCATCCGCGCATGCAAAATCGGCGCAACGATTTCAACGCCGGCATCGGTAAATTTTGCTCGCCCGCCAAAAATCACCCGTTTGTTTTCCGGGCAAGGCCGGTAATAGTGTAAAATCCTTGGGGTTTCAGAAATATTCCGGCCGCCCGGGAAAAGCTTGTCGCAAAGCCCGTCCGGCAACTCTTCGGTGGCGATAATATGGCTGGCGACGGGCACTAGGCGTTTGCGTAATTCCGGCGCCACTCCATCGGTATATCCATTGGTGGCGATGATCACCTGTTCGGCCTGGCAATCGCCCTTTTCCGTGCGAATAGTGAACGCGCCTTTGCGGCCATCAATCTTCTTGACCCGATTATTGGCGCAGAGACGAACGCCGGCGCGGTCTGCGGCCGTCAGCAATCCCTTCAAGTATAGCGCGGGATGCAACTTACTGGCGCGTTGCACCAACATGCCGCCAAAGTAAAAATCGGAACCGATAGCTTGACGCTGTTCCTCCCGGCTCAACAAGGTAAGGCCTTGCTTGGTGTGTTTTTCCACCATCGCGATTTTTGGTGCGAAAGCATCGAAATGTTCTTGCGTATAAGCACCAACAAATCGCCCGGCCTGTTCATAGAAACAGTCAATTTGTTGTTCGGCCAAAACGCTCTCAAGGTGGGTGAGCGCCGCCGCACTTTCCGCCAGCAGGGCCTCCCTGATCTCTTTGCCAGCCGTATCATCATCTCGCTGGCCAGGCGTGCCGGAGATGCCTTTGCCCAAATTGGTGCCGGCGCTGACGCCGCCGCCATTCCTGGAACTGGCGCCAAAACCAAGGGTTTCGGCATCACAAACGCAGACGTCATGTCCGGTTTTTAGAAGTTCAAAGGCCGCGTTCAGGCCTGAATATCCGGCGCCAATGACAAAAACTTCGCATTTGTTCGGCAAATCACCAGCCAAATCATCGCCAGGCGGGGCCGCTTCCCACCAATAAGGCTGGTGTTTGAATTCAGCGTGACGAATATCGTTGAAGGTTTTTACCATCCGAAACTAACCGTGGATCATTTCTTTCCAATGTTTGCGGCAAACCGAAATATAGCGGTCATTGCCACCGATTACGATCTGCTCGCCATCCTTGATCGCTTGGCCGTTTTCATCGGTGCGGACAACCATGGTCGCTTTTTTGCCGCAGCGACAGATCGTTTTCACTTCCCGCATTTCATCCGCCACCGCCAACAAGCGTTGGCTGCCGGGGAAAAGCTCGCCACGGAAATCCGTCCGCAAACCGTAGGCGATCACCGGGATCGACAGATAGTCAGCAACATCTGTCAACTGGTCAACTTGTAGGGGCGTCAAAAACTGTGCCTCATCGACTAGAACGCAGGCAATTTTGCTTTGTTCGTGTCGCGCTTTGATTTGTTCCAGCAAATTATCACGCTGATTATAAAGCGTGGCGTCGGCTTCCAATCCGATACGGGAGCTGATCTTCGGTTCACCAAACCGATCATCCAAGGCCGCCGTAAACAGCATAGTCTCCATCCCCATCTCATGATAGTTGTAGCTCGATTGCAGCAGGATCGTGCTTTTCCCGGCGTTCATCGACGAATAATAGAAATAGAGCTTGGCCATTTTGACTACTCGGCATGAGCTTCCTGCCACTCGACCGGGGCATTCAAGAACGCTTCCACCACATCCAGGGTTTTGGTGTCAAAATAGTTGTTCTTTTTCGCCACCGCCAGAATGTCCCACCAAGTCGCCAGATAATGCAAGCGAACCCCTAAATCATCGAAAGTCTTCTGCGCTTGGGGAAAGATATCGTAATAGAAAACAACAAAATTATCGGTCACCTCGGCGCCGGCTTCGCGCAAGCCTTCACAGAAGGAGATTTTACTGCCGCCATCCGTGGTCAAATCTTCAACCAACAGAACGCGGGAACCTTCCGGCAAATCGCCCTCTATGCGCGCGTCGCGGCCAAAACCTTTAGGCTTCTTGCGGATATATTGCATTGGCAGGAACAGACGGTCGGCCAGCCAGGCCGCGAACGGTATGCCTGCCGTTTCCCCACCAGCAACGCTATCGATGCTTTCGAAACCGATATCGCTTTTGATGATCGAGGCGCCAAAATCCATCATTGTGTTGCGAACACGTGGATAGGATATTAGCTTCCGGCAGTCGACATAGACCGGGCTATGTTTGCCCGAGGTCAGTTTGAAGGGGTCATCGGCGCGGAACAGCACGGCTTCTACTTCAATCATCATTTTTGCCGTCAGTTCGGCAATCTTTTCTTTATCGGGAAAATCGCTTGAGAGCATGTATTCTCTCTCCTTCTTTGCTCATCGGTTCATTGCGACGGTTTTTATACCACCTGCCAGTGGAGCGGGAAGCCCGGATCAAAATCGGTCAGATATTGCACGCCCAATTTCAACGGTTCAGGGCAGGCAACAGGCGCTGCGGATTTCGCCAATATCGTGGTCGGCTCATTTACCGGAAGACCATAAAATGCAGGCCCATTCAGGGAACAAAAGGCTTCCAAATGATCCAAAGCGCCGGCATCGTCAAAGACCTGCGCATAACAGGCTAACGCGACACTAACGTTGAATATCCCGGCGCAGCCACAAGCGGCTTCCTTTGCATCATTCAAATGCGGCGCCGAATCGGTACCCAGAAAGAAGCGTTTGTCGCCAGAGATCACCGCCTCAACCAAAGCTTCACGATGGCGTTCCCGCTTTGGCACCGGCAGACAATAATTGTGCGGCTGGATGCCGCCGACTAACATGGCGTTTCGATTGATCATGAGATGGTGCGGGGTCACTGTCGCCGCGACATTGCCTGACGCCGATTGTACGTAAGCGGTCCCTTCCGCCGTCGTGACATGTTCAAATACGACCTTCAACGCCGGCAAGCGATCGCGCAAGGGGATCAAGACGCGGTCAATGAACACCGCTTCCCGATCGAAAATATCGATCTCGCTATCGACGACTTCACCATGAATAAGCAACGGCAGGCCAATTTCCGCCATCACTTCCAACACTGGGTAAACCGCTTCGATATTGCGTACCCCGGCGTCAGAATTTGTCGTCGCACCGGCAGGATAAAGTTTTAAGGCTTTGACCAGCCCTCGCGCATGGCCTGCCCTGACGTCGGCGGGATCGGTTTGTTCGGTCAAGTAAAGCGTCATCAGGGGTTCGAAGTCGCTGTTTTCAGGCAAAGCAGCCTGTATCCGCCGCAAATAAGCTTCCGCATCGTCACAAGTCACCACCGGCCGCACCAAGTTCGGCATGACGATGGCGCGGCCAAATTGTGCCGCTGTCGCGGGCAACACAGTCGACAGCATATCGCCATCCCGCAGGTGCAGATGCCAGTCGTCGGGCCGGCGGATTTTTAGTCTTTGAATTTCTGCCATGGAAAATTAGATCAAACTGTCGACTTCATGATCATCCGGGAAGCGCCCCAGCGACTTCTTCGAAAACATTAAATTACCATCAATGGTTATTTCAAAAACGCCGTTCGAACCCTTTACCAGGGTCACATCGGCGGCTGAATTTTTCGCTATTAACCTGTCCTTCGCACGGAGGGCTCGGGGTTCATAGTTTCACTGCACGCAATACTCGATATCTATTTTCATCTTTGTTTTCTTTCCGCTTCATCGCTCGGTATATGACTCTATTGATACACAATCCGGCGAAGGGTCGCAAAGCAAAGGTTGGCATTTTGCCTGGAATTGTTATCGTCGCCGTAGAAGGGAATGCTTGAATGAGCAAACGCAGACTATTGATCGTCGCCCATGTACCGTCGGAGAACACTATGATCTTGCGCGATGCTGTTCAACGCGGTGCAGGGCATCCCGATATTGAAAATGTTGAGATCACAGTGCGAACGCCATTTGAAGCGGATGTGGCAGATGTTCTGGCCGCCGACGCAATCATTCTGGGCACGACTGAAAATCTCGGTTACATGAGCGGTGCCCTGAAGGACTTTTTCGACCGAATTTATTATCCCTGCTTGGAAGAAACCCAAGGCCTGCCTTTCGCGGTATATATCCGCGCCGGCCATGACGGCACCGGCACAAAACGGGGGATAGAAACCATTGTCACTGGATTGCGTTGGCGGGCAGTACAGGAACCGTTGATTTGCCGAGGTGATTTTCAAGACGACTTTATTGGCCAATGTGAAGAAATCGGCATGGCGATGGCGGCCGGTTTAGACGCGCAAATATTTTAGGACAGGGGAAAAATGGAAATAGCCGTTTTAGGCGGAGGCAATGGTTGTTACGCCGCAGCCGCACATCTTGCCGACAGCGGGCACAATGTCCGTTTCTGGCGCCGCGACCGGAAATCGTTGGCTTCTCTTATAGATCGTCGAGCGATCGCGTTAACAGATTGGCACGGAACACGCGATGTGCTGCTTAATCTGGTTACCAACGAATTGGCAAAAGCCATAGATAACGCTGAAATAATTGTTATTCCGCTGCCGTGCACCAGCCACCGCGATTTAGCTTGCCATTTGACGCCATTGCTCCAGGATCACCAAACGGTTTATCTACCACCCGGCACCTTCGGATCTTGGATTTTTGCCCAAGCTCAGCAGGCGGCGGGAAACACCGCCACTGTCGCCTATGCGGAAACCGGCACCCTACCCTATCTCGCCCGCATGCAAGGCCCCGACCATGTCCGGATCAGTGTTTATGCGACCCGACTACCGACCGGGGTCTTCCCGGCAACGGATACGGATCGTGCCCTCGAAATATTGGCCGATGCGTATCCGGTGGAGCCCCTAAAAGATGCATTGGACGGTGCCTTGATGAATGCCGGTCCGATTATCCATCCACCTTTGATCATGATGAATGCAGGCCCATTGGAGCATTTCGACGCCTGGGATATCCATAATGAAGGCACGCAACCCTCTATTCGCCGCGTCACCGATGCCTTGGATGGTGAGCGTATCGCTGTCAGAGAAGCATTCGGTTACGGCGCACCGCATTTTCCATTGGCCGATCACTATGACGATGAGCGCGATGAGTGGATGTATGGGAATTCCTCCCATAATCGCCTCACCGGCAGCGGCGACTGGCGGGAAAAAATTGACCTGAAGATGCATCGTTATATGCAGGAGGATACAATCTTAGGTCTCTCGTTGCTTACCAGTTTGGCAGCGCGAAAGGGCGTGGCGATGCCGATCGCGTCCGGGTTTCTAGCCATCGCAGCGGCCATCACAGATACCGACTTGTCTTTGTGCGAGCGACATATCGATAATCTGGGATTGGCTGAAATAGGCGATGCCGCTTTTTCCGCCATCCTGCAATCGGGTTTCGACAGATGAGCAAAATAGCCACCATCGGTGCCGGGCGTATGGGTCGGGGTATCGCCCACACCTTTGCCTGCGCTGGCCATGACATTGCTTTGATTGACTTTAAGGCCCGGCCTGAAGAAGAAGCAATCGTGTTACTGCAGACGGGAAAACAAGACATTCGGCAAAATTTAGAGTTTCTCGCCCAGGCTGGCGTTGTTGAAAGTGATGCCATTGAGACGATCTTGCAACGCATCCATCTGGTTCCAATGTCGAGTGCCACGGAAGCTCTAGCTGATGCCGAACTTATCTTTGAAGGGGTGCCGGAAACACTGGAAGCCAAACAGGATGCGTTGACCCGTCTGTCCAATATGGTATCTGGCGATGCCATTGTCGCTTCAACGACCTCGACAATCATGGTCGATGAGTTAGCAAAATTCGTCGTGCACCCCCAGCAATTTTTGAACGCCCATTGGCTTAATCCAGCTTATTTGATCCCATTGGTTGAAGTCAGCCCGGGCGCAAAGACAGACGAAGACGTAATCGACCGTTTATTCAGTTGCTTGAAAGACATCGGCAAAACACCGGTGCGCTGCAAGGCCTCACCAGGCTATATTATTCCGCGCATTCAATCCGTCGCCATGAACGAAGCTGCCCGCATGGTCGAAGAAGGCGTGGCGACAGCAGAAGACATCGACACAGCGATCCAGGCCGGCTTCGGTATTCGCTACGCCACTATGGGTCTGGTCGAATTCATCGATTGGGGCGGCGTGGACATACTTTATTATGCTTCCAACTATCTAAGCCAGGCGCTTGCATCGGAACGTTATGCGACGCCAAAAATTGTCGAAGATATGATGGAACAAGGTTATATGGGCTTGAGCACCGGTCGTGGTTTTTACGATTTCTCCGACAAGGATCCGGAAGAATTTCGTCGGGAGAAACTCGTGACCTTTGTGTCCCTTCTAAAACACTTGGATATGTTACCCAAGATTTCATAACATTCAGAATACAATCCAGCGATAGGGAGAATAATCATGGAATTGAATGAAGTCATGCGGACAACCTTTGCCGCCCGCGACTATACCGGCGACGAGCTTTCTGATGAAGTTCTCTACGATATTCTCGACAACGCCCGCTTTGCCCCCAGTGGCGGCAATCGCCAGGGCAACAAGGTCATCATCATTCGCGATCAGGATACTCGTGACAAAATATCAGCGTTGGGGGAAACCGCTGCAAAACGCTATGCCGCACAAGTGAAAGCCGGCGAAAACCCTTGGAATACGGTCGTTCCGACAGCTGTCACAGCAGAAGAGATGGCCAACACACCGGCACCGGAAATGCTGACGCAACCCTATCGCAACGCCTCCGTAGTGTTGGTTTTCGTCGTTGACTTGGAAGTCGTCGCCTCGATGGATCAAAACTTGGATCGCATCGGCGTCATCAGCGGGGGTTCAATCTACCCGTTTGTTTGGAATACCTTATTGGCGGCGCGTCAGGCCGGCTTTGGCGGTACCATCACTACTCTACCGGCGGCGGAAGAACCAAAATTGCAGGCATTGTTGAACATTCCATCACATTTTGCCTTCGCGGCGGCCGTCCCGCTTGGCAAACCGGTGAAACAGCTAACTAAGTTAAGGCGCAACGCTGTCGAAGAAATCGCCGTCCGGGAATCTTTCGACGGCGTAGCATTCAGTCTCGGTTGACCTTCGTTTAGTGAGATTTCTGAAAAATCCGGACCCAACCGAATGTCGCTAAAAATACGCCGACAATCACTGCGTAGGCGAGCGTTGTGTTGTCGCCGAATTTTAAGAACGGAATTGCTTCAAAGGCCATACCTAAAAATACGATACCGCCGCCAGTGAACATGGCAAAAAAGACCAACAAAAAATCTGCACTGCCGCGGCTGCGGCGCCCTTCGTCATTCTCATTATTCGACATAAATTTTTGCCTTCCAAATTATCTAACCAACAAATGATATTTCCACGCGCCCAACACAACCTGGTAGATTAATTTAAGGTATATCACTCAAATTCCGACACTAGTCAACGGACAAGCGCAGTTTTAGGCGATTTACGCCCGGACGTTCGCGTGTCAAAATCATGCTAAATTGATCACTAGGGAGTTCAAATTTTCATGTCGAATTCGTACACATACATTATCGTCGGCGCGGGATCGGCAGGCTCCGTCCTGGCCAATCGATTGAGTGAAGATCCTCAGAATAAGGTGTTATTGTTGGAAGCCGGTGGCTCGAAAAAGAACTTTTGGGTCGATGTTCCAATCGGGTTTGGACGCAATGCCTATAATCCAGAAACGTGTTGGCTCTATGAAACCGAAGCCCACGAAGGCTCCGGCGGCCGGCGCATCGTCTGGCCACGGGGAAAAATGCTCGGCGGCTCCAGCAGTGTCAATGGTCTGATCTATATCCGCGGTCAACATGAAGATTACGATCAATGGCGGCAGCTAGGAAACCAAGGTTGGTCCTTCGACGACGTCCTGCCGTATTTCCGAAAATCACAGCGCCAGGAACGCGGCGAGAGCGAGTTTCACGGCGCTGGCGGCGGATTGGGCGTCTCCGATCATGGTGTTGCCGATGAACTTGGCGAAGCGATGATCAAATCATCTGTTGCCTGCGGTATTCCTTTCAACGGTGATTTCAACGGGGAGAGTCAGGAAGGTGTCGGCTATTATCAGCTGACGACTTTAAACGGTCGCCGCTGCAGTTCCGCAAAAGCTTTCCTGGACCCAATTCGCGGGCGGCAAAACCTGCATATCGTGACCGATGCCCTGGCCACGCGTGTCCAGACCGATGGTCGCTGTGCCAATGGTATCGAATATCAGCATAATGGCGAAAGCAAACAAGCCACTGCCGAAGCGGAAGTCATTCTTTGCGGTGGCGCTATCAACAGCCCGCAACTATTGCAATTATCGGGTATTGGTCCCGCTGCTCATCTGCAGCAGTTAGACATTGACGTGGTGCATGATTCCCCGGGCGTCGGTGGAAATCTGCAGGACCATCTGAATATCCCGCACCGCTATCGTCTAAACAAAGATTTAGCGGCCAATCTGGAACTGGGCCGTCCGGTGCGGCAGGTTTTGAACGGCATGAAGTATATGCTGTTGCGCAAGGGTTGGATGACCATAGGCGCCGGTCAGGTCGGTATTTTCGCCCGCACCCGCCCGGAACTGGCGACACCGGATGTGCAGTTCCATCATGTCCCCTTCTCGATGGAATCTCTTGATGGCAATCTGCATGATTTTCCGGGTTTCACTTTGGTTTTTTGTCAGCTGCGCCCGGAAAGTCTGGGCAGCATCATGATCAAATCGAAGGATCCGACCGAACATCCGAAGATCGAACCAAATTACCTGACAGCGCAGACCGATATCGATGTCGCTATTGCCGGTTCTCGTCTGACCCGGCAAATCGTCGAAACGGAACCGGTCGCCGCCTTGATCGAAAACCAATTGAACCCGGTGCCGGATTTTGAAACCGACGAGGCCTTGCTAGAACATGCCCGCAAAGTCGGCAATACCTGTTATCACCCAATAGGCACCTGCAAGATGGGCCACGATCCTCATGCCGTGGTCGATGACCGGTTAGTAGTGCACGGCATTGAAGGTTTACGCGTGGTCGACGCGTCGATCATGCCGACCTTGGTTTCCGGTAATACCAACGCCGCCGCCATCATGATCGGCGAAAAAGCCGCTGATATGATCTTGGGTGCTGCCTAGCCTACGCGATCCAAGCTCGGTAATCTTCCGCCAAGCCGGCGACGGCAGCGTCGTATAGGCGCTTACCAGCTTCGGCGGTGGAGAGCGAGGGGTCGGAGCCAATGCGGCCGTCCGGGAAAGTGCGGCGATAATCGTCGGCATCGCCAAATCCACCTTTGGGCGCCACCTGGGGTTCCAACAGACGTGGCTGCACTTCATTAGGATAGAAATACTGCGTCAGCGAAACTTCCGACGGGGTGGCATGGCTGCCCTCAACGCCGGGATAGAGCTCATTTGAAATCTCGCGCACCGCGGGAACATCATACCAATTTTTAAGCACGAGTTTGATTTCCGGCGTATTATCCCGACCGGCAGATTGCAGGCTGCGGTCCGCGTGAATCTCTGAAAACGCTGTCGAAACCGGTGCAATATTGCCGCCATAACCATTGACGAAATAAAACTTGCGAAAACCGGCGCGACGTAAGGATGCGATCATGTCTTGGATCACTGCCATCAAGGTGCTGGGGCGAAGGGTAATGCTGCCTGGAAAGCCTAAATGATGTTGCGCCATGCCCACAGATATTGTCGGTGCGACCAAGGCTTCCACAGCTTCGCCGACCCCGCGGGCGACAACTTCGCCACAGATTGCATCGGTGCCAATCAAACCGGTTGGGCCATGTTGCTCGGTTGAGCCGATCGGCATGATGATACCGTCGCTACGCTTCAAATAATCTTCGACAAACGGCCAGGTTTTGGTGTGCAGAAGCATATAATCAACCCTGTATGACAAGCGGAAAAAGTTCGCAATCCAATGGCGCGCCCGGGGCGATTCCTGGGTCGCGTAGCATTTTTTGCAAGTTCGGGCGCGGGTTATAGGTGACGTCGTCGCCGGCCCAACGTTGGATGTAGGCCCGCCGGCGCCGCTCACCGCTGCTGTTTGGTGGCGCGTAGTGCAGCAGGCCGGCATGATGGATCGTGCAATCGCCAGGCTGCAAATCGAAGCAGGCGATATCGTGCTGGTCTCGTTCCGCTTCGATATCGGGGACCGGCGGCAAGGCTTCATCATATTGCTGATCGGGATCAAAACTAACAGCCAGAAATCGTTGGCCCCAGAGATGTGATCCCTTCACGTATTCAACCGCCCCGGTGGCTCGCGTAACTTCATCGAGGGCCAGCCAAAGGGTGCAGATTTGATCCCCGGCGACCGGCCAATAGGTCAGATCCTGATGCCAGATCGTTGGTGTGGAGGTATTCGGTTCTTTCACCAATATTTGGTCAAATATCAGGTTTGCCTTCCGCGATTTCATTACACCGGCGGCAAGTCGAGCGGCTGGAGACTGGAACACCGCTCGCTTGAACCCAGCCAAATGATGGCAGACAAAGGTATCGCCGAAAAAATGACCGCTGGCGCCTTCAGCATTGATATTTTTCACCATACCTGAGGGATTGGTCATATCCTGGTCGATCAGGTCGCGCAGTTCGCTGATCCAAACCGTATCAAAGTATCCACGCAGACAGACAACGCCGTCACGGCCAAATGCGGTTATTTCATCGTCACTGACGGGTCGTGCAAGGTCAGCCGGCATCAGCCACCAGAATTGGGTTTGTTCGCTTTTTCAAGGCCTTCTTGGTAAAGCTCTTCCGTAGTTGGCACACGCGCCAATTCGTTTAGGCAATCCTTTTTCCGCCATTCCTGATGCAGAAAAGTTTCTTGCCCGCGCATGGTGCGATAGTGAGCTGCATCGGGAATATCACCGGATTCAATGGAAAGCGCAAATAATGGCGACAATATCATTGGCCCAAGAAAGACTGCCCACATCTGTATTTCATCGGTAACGGCGATATCTCTTAACCGATTGTATTTTTCATCCATCCGCGGATAAAGGACGGCTAGCTCAGCATCAATGGCTTCGCAACTAAGTCCTGAATATATGTTTGGGTCTTCAGGATGGCGAACTTTGAGGCGTTCTGGATGCGTAGCGCATGCCGTAAGCATTATTCCAGCAATCATCATATACAATACTTTTACCATCGTCGGCCTCAAGGGTCATTGCACCTACACACGTATTCAGAAATTTATTATAACGTCTTTGCAGGTAAGCTCCACGAGAAAAGGCGGCACCCAAGGGTACCGCCTTTCCATTGCGACATATTTGCCGCGACAATTTAAGCGTCGTGACGACCGACAATAGCGACGGACGAAACGTTCTGATGCGGCTGGCCGCCCAGATTATGGGTCATCCCGATGGTCGGGTTGTCGAGTTGACGCTCACCGGCGCGACCAAGAATTTGACCATACATTTCATAGAGCATCCTGAGACCGGAAGCACCAATCGGGTGACCAAAACATTTCAGGCCGCCATCGATTTGCGCCGGGATCTTGCCGTCAGCATGGTAGAAACCATCCAAGACGTCTTTCCACGCCGTGCCTTCTTCAGACAAATAAAGATCTTCCATGGTGACAAGTTCGGTCACCGAGAAACAGTCATGACATTCGAACATCGAGACTTCATCCCGTGGTTTTTCGATGCCGGCTTCTTTATAAGCCCGCTCGGACGCTTTCCGGGTGGTTAGGAAATAACTACCGTCCCAAGAATTGTGGCTGGCTTCGACACCGTTGGAAACCGCCAGTTGCAGCGCCTTAACCGTGACGAGATCTTTTTTACCCAAGCTTTTGGCAATCTCTGGTGTGGTGACGATAGCGCAGGCCGAGCCGTCGGAAACACCGCAGCAATCGAACAAACCAAGTGGTGCGGCAATCATCGGCGCGTTCAAAACCGTGTCGATATCGACTGCTTTCCGCAAATGCGCTTTCGGATTCTTTGCGCCATTGGCGTGGCTTTTCACCGAGATCGTGCCGATCGCCCGTTTCAGAGTATCGGCATCAACACCATGCTTGTTCTGATACGCTGTCGCCAGTTGTGCGAATCCACCTGGTGCCGACGCATTCGCGCTCATCATCGAATTAACGACCCCGGAACTGCGCTGCGGCAGGCCGCCATAGCCGGTATCTTTCAGCTTCTCAACGCCAACCGCGAGGGCGATGTCAGCGGCACCGGAGGCAACGGCGTAAACTGCGCCACGGAAGGCTTCCGTGCCACTGGCACAGAAGTTTTCGACCCGGGTCACCGGTATATTGGGCAGACGAAGAGCGCGCGCCAGCGGCACGCCGGATTTGCCAACATGCTGTTCTTCGATCGCGGTGGAAAACCAAGCCGCGTCGATTTGACTGGTTTCAATGCCGGCGTCTTCAATGCATTCGAGATAGGCTTCAACGATCAAATCTTCGGCGTCGCAATCCCAGCGTTCGCCAAATTTGGAGCAACCCATGCCAAGAATTGCAACTTTGTCTTTAATTCCACTAGCCATAATTAATTCTCCTCTAATCGCACCGCCTTACATCGGCGGCGATATTGGCATTAAGATGCCGGGGTTGCTTTCCAGAAATAACGCGTAAAGTTACGCGCGTAATCTCTTTCCTTGATTCGGAAAGTCATGCGCATTGTATCGCCGACTTCGACATCGTCAATATCGGTGAAATCAGCCATCAGGCGGCCACCACCTTCAAAAGTGATCATGCCGTGATATTGCGGCGGATCTTCTGAAAAGGTCAAGCCATCCGCAGTCCAGCTTTGTACTTGCGCCGGCGTTTCGGCAAACGGTTGATCTTCCTGGGTATTGAAAGCGCCGCAATTCGGGTTCACGCAGACACGGGTTTTCGGATATTGCATGGTGCCACATTTGCTGCAGACACCGCCCATAAATCCGAGGATCTTTTCTTTGTTTCGGTAGAGTGCGGTAAGTGCCGTTTGTTTATCAACTTCCCCCCGCAAGCCTTTGTCTACATTGACGATTTGGTTGAAGGCGAGGAATTTATTGTAGTTATCCTCGACTTTTTTCTTCGCCAATGACCCTTTGATCCCCGCAACTGAGGGGTGGGATTTGAGGGCGTCTGTGGTTTTGAAGATCAAGATGTCGCTACCTTGACCCCAACCGACAACGACAATGGTTTGGCCGGGTTCAGCTTCCTGCAGACAATCGACCAACATCACCAGGGAATACGCCGTTCCGGCTTCACCCAAAATGCTTTGCAGATTGTCGCGGACAGCGGACGGATCGATACCGGCACGTTTCGCCACCATCGCCGGGACATTACGGATTGTCGCCGGCATGATGAAATGATCAACGCTAGCCGGATCAACGCCGTGCTTGGCAAAGGCGCCTTCCAACGCTTTCGGGACGATCTTCAAATAACCTTCGTCACGAATCCAGCGTTCTTCCCAATTGTAATCGAAGTCTTCGTTCTGACCGCGATAATGATCGACAAAATCGGTCGCCAGTTGGTAGGAGCCCACCAGTTCCGCAACACCGGCATCTTTACCGACCAGCAGTGCCGCAGCGGCATCACCATAAAGCATTTCATTTGCTGTTGCCGCTTTTGTCCGACGTTTTTCGGCTGCCGCAAATAAGATATTGCCGTCACCGCCAGCCACAAGCTTCAAGGCATTGATCAATCCGGTCGTTGCCGCGCGTTGGGATGAGGATACGTCCATGCTGCCCATATCGTCGCCATAGTTCAGCGCTGTCGCAATTATGCCGGCATTTTGCCGATCTGTGAAAGGCAACGTCGTCGAGGCCAGATGGATTGCTTCGATGTTGTCCGGTCGCTCATTTTGCAAGCAATCCCGGGCCGCTTCAACGGCCATGGTAATGGGATCTTCATCCCAGTTGCACATCGAGCGCTCGCCCTTGGCATACCCTTTGATGCCTGAATTAAACCATCCATTTGCTTCCGCGATGGCTTTACGCTGCAACCGGCGTCGCGGCACATAGCCACCGAAAGCCGAAATTCCGACCATATCTCAGTCCTTTTCAACCTAAACTTTTGATAAAAAAATCTAACAAGCGTTCGCCGGTAACTTTAGCGATTGCTTGGCCGCCGTCAAGGTCCGGCCAGGAACTCCTTCTTATATACAAAAAAGTAACGGCCATTGCAAAACTTCGAATTTTCGATCCTGTGTAAGCCAATCTCGTTGGCGCAAATAGGGTTATGCACTAGTATATCGAACGATTGATTTAGCGATAATATCCAATTCTCCATTTGTTAGGTGCCTAATGTTAGTACGTTCGAAATATCTCTCCTTTTCCGCCATGGCCTTGATGATAGTGATCAGCGCTTGCGAGAACCAGCAACAGTCAAAACCCCAAACCCAAACAGTCGCGGCAAATGGCTGCACCCCGATTTCCGACCCCAATCCACCGGAAGCCGATGCTTCGGGGAACAAGGTCCTAATCGGCGTCGGTATCGGTGCCATCGTCGGCGCAGCAGCAGGGGCTGTAATCGGTGGCGGCAGCAAACGCCGCAATATGCTGATCGGAGCAGGTGTCGGCGCTTTGGCCGGTGGCGGGATCGGTCACTATATGGATAAGCAGGAAAAAGAGCTGAAAAAGGAGTTGGACGATTCCGACGTCGGCGTGACCCGGGTCGGCGACCGTATCGTCCTCGACATGCCCAATCAGGTTACCTTCGATGTAGATAAATCTGACGTGAAGCAGAATTTCTACCCGGTGCTGGAAGACATTTCAATGGTCTTGCGTAAATATGAAAAGACCTATGTGGACGTCATCGGCCATACAGATTCGACCGGCTCCGCCCAATATAATGAGGGATTATCTGTTCGCCGGGCCCAGTCAGTGACCAATATTCTAGTCTCAAACTGTGTGCAACGGGGCCGTATTGGGGTTGCCGGTGCTGGTGAGGAGCAGCCGGTTGCCAGTAACGCAACAGCGGCGGGTCGGACGCAAAACCGACGGGTCGAGATTATCCTGTCGCCCGTGACCTGATTGTTGGTTGAGCAAAGGTCATAGTCAATTGAGCAAAATTCCGACCAATATCGTCGTCCGCTTCGACGTTTGGAGCGATCCCTGTTTCGCCGAGATATTGACGGCAGCCGGGATTGCGGACCTTCGCACCTGCGCCCGTGAGGGCTTTGAAGCAAACGCCTGGGAGAATTTACAGGACGCCCAGGTCTATCAAATCTCTTCCGCCAAAGACGAATTACCGTCGCAATGGTTTGCCGGACCGGAACTATTGTCCCGCTGTCCGAAGCTCCTTTGCATTTCCACCACCGGTGCCGGTTTCGACACCGTAGACGTGCCTGCTTGCACAGCGGCTGGCGTGCTCGTTGTCAATCAGGCCGGCGCAAACGCCCAGTCCGTTGCCGAACATAGCCTGGGCATGATGTTGGATCTGCAAAAGCGACTGAACGAATCCGATCGCTTGTTGCGCAAGCGGCGGGGGTTTAGTCGTGAAGATCTGATGGGTTGGGAAATCAGCGGACGAGTGCTGGGCTTGGTTGGGATCGGCCATGTCGGGACAAAAGTTGCGGCGCTGGCCCAGGCTTTTGGGATGCGCGTATTAGCCTGTGATCCCTATTTAAGCGCCGGCGAAGTCTCGCGGCGCGGCGCCAAACAAGTTTTACTACCAGAACTGCTGGCCCAATCGGACATCGTTTCATTGTATTGCCCACGCGATCCCGACACCATGAACTTATTCGATGCGGAGGTCTTCGCCGCGATGCAACCGGGCGCTATGTTCATCACAACCGCAAGGGGCGGCATTCACAACGAAACTGCGTTGGCGGCGGCCTTGCAAAGCGGACATCTCGGCGGCGCTGGCATTGATGTTTGGGATCAGGAGCCACCTCCGCTTGATCACCCATTGTTGATGATGACCAATGTCGTGGCAACCTATCACACGGCCGGCGTCACCGTCGAAGCCCGGCGCAATGTCGCCAATTGGGGGGCGCGACAGATTATCGATGTATTGCGGGGTAAATACCCCCGCCGACCGGTTAACCCCGAAGTTTGGCCAGTTTACGAAAGCCGGTTCAACGCTATCATGGGCTTTGAACCTGACAGCGGCGAACGAACGCCGCCAACTCGCGATTGAAGCGTTCCGCATCTTCCGCGAACGGGCTATGTCCGACATCGTCATACCAGGATGCCTCTGCGTGCGGTACTTGGCTTAGGATATATTCGGCGATCGGCGGACGCACGGCGAGGTCTTCGCGACCATGAGTAACTAGGGCCGGCAATGTGAGCTTGGAAAAGGTTGCGCCATGGTCGATGATGCGGTCGAACATCGCCGCCCTGACTTTCGCCGGGACTAACGCATTGTATGCCAGCGCGGTTTCAAATTCCGTCTCGCTCGGCTGTTTGGCAAAACAAATGCGCAAGAATTTTCGCGTGCCCTCGATAAATTCGCCCATATCGTCTGAAAACATCAAGGGTAACAAGGGACCGACTTGGCTGCCCTTGTTGAGATGCGCGGTTTCCGCACTGCGGGCGGCACCGGCGGCGACAAAATTGATGCCAGCAATTTCGCTTTCACCATATTCGGCCAGATAATCGCCAATAATGTAGCCGCCATAAGACCAACCCACCAGCACCGGGCGCTCAAGCGCCAGCGCTCCGATCACATTGTGAATATCGTCCGCCCACGGCGCCGGCTGATTGTAATTTTCCGGCGCTAGCGGTTTCCCGCTTTCACCATGGCCGCGATTATCGACGCAGATAAGGCGGAATTCATCTGCCAAATCGCTATCGATCTGCTTTTGCCAGGATAGATAACTTTGCGCATAACCGTGGATCAGTAAAATTGCCGGAGCTGCCGGATTGCCAAACTCATGGGCGACGATCTCCACGCCACCCCAACATTCTATGTGATGCTTAATCGCCATGAGCCTCTCCTCTAACCCTCATGATTTCTACTCTCGCATCACCTCCGACACAATGTTCCTAATAATGTGAATTTTTTGGGAATATCGTGTCGGAGGTGATATTGTCGGCGTTCGCGAATATAGTGCTGCCGGCGGGATTGCTCATAATTTCTCCACCGGTGCAAAATCGAAAGATTCCAGCGCCATTATCCCATCAACACCACCTAATTCTTCGATCCGCAGCGCCTGCGCTTCAAAAGCTTCGGTGTTCAGCGCATTGGCATAGAGGGTACCGGCCGCACCCAACTTATCGATGTTTGGTGTTTGCAGTTGCGGATGGCCGTAACAACCCAATCCTGCACGCGCATGTTCGTCCGCCATGAAGATAAGCACATTATTGCCGCTCATCGCATCACCGACGATGTGATTCTGTTGGAACTTTTTTGATCACTTCCACATCCCTGTCAGTAATCAAGACAGCGTGATCAATGCCGGCAGCGACCCCTTCTGCCCGGATACCGATGATCGCTTGGAAGAACAAAATCAACCTCGGCAGCAGCAAAGTCGAGTTACCGGAACAAGTCATTGGCGGCACACCCTTCCATGAGGGCGGGAGGTCGCACCCAACGAATAACCGCAGGTCACGCGCAATCGCCGACGGGCCCTGGCATAAAGAGTGACAAACTCTCTTCAGCCAAAATTAGCGGCGCGTTTTCTTGGGCGTATAGGGGCATTCCATTCGCAATAAAGTGAATTATTGACCATTGAAACCCGGAAGCAATAAAATGTCACCAGCTAACACACCGGGTGCAAACGGGGAGCAATTTTAACAATCACCAACGGCAAAATCGAAAGTTTCAGCGAGCGGGATATCAATCCAAAATGTGCTGCCTTCAGCTTCTTTACTTGCGAATCCAATGTCACCGCCCAAAGCCTGCACCAACTCCCTGGTAATCGAAAGGCCAATACCGGTGCCTTCTTTTTCGGAGATTTCCTGACCAAGTCGATTGAACGGCTCGAACACTTTGTCTTGCAAATATTCTGGAATGCCTTGGCCGGTATCTGCAATAGACATTCGAAGCGTATCCCGCGAAAAAACTTGCGCATCCAGGACGATCAAACCGCCGTCTTTGTTATATTTGATCGCGTTCGACAGTAAATTGAGGAGGATTTGTTTGAACCGAGTTTGATCCGTTCGCACTAACGGCAGATTTAAGTTTTTTGTTTTGTCGACGATCTTGATATGTCGTTGAGCGGCACTTGCATCGATCAATGACAGGCAATTTTCGATCGCTACTTTTGGATCAATATCGACGATCTCCAAAACACCGGTGCCGGATTGAACATGGGAAAATTCCAGTATTTGGTTGATCAAATTCAACAGATGCTCGCCTGCTTGCAGAATATAGCCAACATATTGGTTCTGTTTTTCCCCCAACGGCTCACGGGGATTATGTTGAAGAAACTGGCCAAATCCTAAAATGCCGTTCAACGGTGTACGCAATTCGTGGCTCATATTTGAAATGAAATCGGATTTCGCGCGGTTTGCCCGCTCGGCTTCCGCCATCGCGATCAAGCGAGCTTCATCCGATTGTCGGCGGGTTTCGATTTCGCCGTTGAGTTCACGATTGAGGTGTTCAATTTGCAGTTTTTCTTGACGCAACTGCGAAGCCAGACGTTTAGCGTCTTGCTGCCTGACTTCCGAGTTGATGAAAATATGCTTATAAGTTCTGGCACTTTTTAACAGGAAGAAAATATAAATTGACGTGAGCGGCGCGATAAAACTAAATCCCTCGACGTCTGATAACGCCAAACCGAACGCTGCCCCGGCAACAGTGATACCAATGAATCCAACCAATGCGGGGGTAATAACAAACATCGTTCCCACTGACGATGCGCAAACGGCAAGAAGGACGATTATGATAACGATTTGTACTTCTTGTCCGCCATTTATCTGCGCCAGCGGAAGCGCAATGCCCCACCCGATACCAGACGCACATGCGCTCGACACAACCAGTTTTTTCCAAAGATCATTTTGGCCAGGACAGGTAAAGTACTTCGTCGCAAACCAAACAATCGAGAAACGGTACAGCGCCACGATGACCATTGCCGCGAACCAAATCACAAGGTCTGATGTCCCAGCTTGCCAATAGAAATAGGTCAGTATGGCGCTGATGACGATGCCATTGATTGAGGTAAGCTTACTGGCGTCCAAAAGTTGTCGCAGACCTTGGAAATCCACTAAGGCAAATAATTCGGGATCCGTCTGGGAATGTTCTGATCTCGCGCTCAACACGATCCTCTAGGCAAATTATAGATTTCTAATAAATGCAATTCTTGCCGCAGAACGTTAAGATAAACCTAATCCCCAGTGCCAAAATGTGTGCTGTTGCTACAAATACGTTGTGCGTAATTGGAATTACTGGAAATTCAGCTAATTTCAGTAATTCAGAATATATTGTTCGATATTATTTGTTGCGCCATGCCGAACGCTGAACGGCCTCCCTGATGGGAGGCCGCCCTTATTTTTAGCGACGAAATTTTGACTAGTCGCCGTAGCCAATCACTGATTTAGCTTCGAGGAATTCTTCCAAGCCATAGACGCCCCATTCCCGCCCGTTGCCGGACTTTTTATAGCCACCGAATGGAGCCTGATTGTCCACCGGCGCGCCATTCAGATGGACCATACCGGTGCGCAATTTCCGGGCAACTTTGCGGGCGTGATCGATGTCACCGGATTGCACATACCCCGATAGGCCATATTCGGTGTCGTTGGCCATATCGATCGCTTGTTCTTCTGTCTCATAAGGCAAGATTGAAAGAACCGGGCCGAAAATTTCTTCCCGCGCGATGGTCATGTCGTTATTGACCCCAGCGAAGACCGTGGGGCGGACATAGTATCCTTTGTTGACACCTTCCGGTCGACCTGTCCCACCAGTCAGTAATTCTGCGCCTTCCTCAATTCCTTTTTGAATCAGGTCTTGAATTTTGTTGAATTGCACTTCGCTGACAACCGGGCCGATGGTGGTGTCTTCACCAAATGGATCGCCGGCTTTGACTTTTTCAGCTGTCGCCTTGGCGATTTCTGAAGCTTCGCTGTGCTTTTCGACCGGCACAAACATCCGGGTCGGCGCGTTGCAAGATTGACCGGAATTGTTCATGACCGCAAAGACGCCTTGCTTGACCGCTTTGGCAATATCCGCGTCCGGCAGCACGATATTGGCGGATTTTCCGCCCAATTCCTGCGCCACCCGTTTTACCCCAGGGGCCGCATTTTTCGCCACTTCAACGCCGGCACGGGTTGAACCGGTGAAAGAGACCATGTCCACATCCGGATGCGAAGAAATCGCTGCGCCTACAGTTGGACCATCGCCATTGACCAGATTGAATACACCCGCCGGCACACCGGCATCATGCAGGATTTCAGCGAAGATGATCGCATTCATCGGCGCCACTTCAGAAGGTTTGAGCACCATGGTGCAACCAGCGGCCAAGGCCGGCGCCACTTTACAAGCGATTTGATTGATCGGCCAATTCCACGGCGTGATCATACCAACAACGCCTACAGCTTCTTTGACGACACGGGAATTGCCCAAGCTTTCTTCGAATTCAAAAGTATCCAGTGCTGCCAACGTTGACATGAAATGACCAATGCCGGATGGCGCTTGCGCCGCTTTCGAAAGCGCTAACGGCGCCCCCATTTCCTGCGAGATGGTTTCTGACAGGTCACCCAAGCGCGCTTTGATGCCTTCAATGATATTTGCCAGCAACGCTTTGCGTTCATCTATAGTTGTCTGCGAGAAGCTCTCAAAAGCAGCTTTGGCCGCCGCAACCGCCTTATCGACGTCGGAATCTGATCCCAACGAGATTTTGCCGAGCGGCTCTTCGGTTGCCGGATTAATCACGTCGAGGGTTTTTGGCGTAACCGGGTCGACCCATTCGCCATTGATGTAAAATTGTAGATTGTCTTTCATTGTGACCTCTAATTTTCTGGAAAGCCGGGGAAGATGCCGGCGACAAAACCGATGATTTCGGAAACATATACAGTTGGCCGCCATGAACGACACGGCAAGCTTCGCGCGACAAATAAGCACAGATGAACCCAGCAACGCCAGTAGGAAATTATCACGTTTGTGGTCAGGTCTTGGCAGCCAACGCTTCAATGATATTCTGCTGCCCAGCGTTGTAGCTTGATCGGAAATTTCGCCCAGATAACGTATTATTGACGTGCATTACTGGCTAATAATGCGTAGCTTGCCAGGCAATGGAAGACGGAGAGACAAAAAAAGTCAATCGGCTAATGAAAATCGGTGGTGTTGGTGCCGTCGTGACTTTGTTATGTTGTTTTACGCCAATCCTTGTGATTCTATTCGCCGCCCTCGGTTTCGCTGCGGCAGTAGCATGGCTTGACCTGATTTTATTTCCATTATTGGCCTTCTTTCTTTGTTTAATTGGGTGGAGCTTATGGCGACGACAGAAATCTCAATTGAGCTGACATCGACGCTGACCTGTCCTGAATGTGGCCACCAGGAAACCGAAGAGATGCCCACCGACGCCTGTCAGTTCTTCTATGATTGTAAGGGCTGTGGCAAAGTGTTGCGCCCCTTGTCCGGTCATTGCTGCGTCTTCTGTTCTTTCGGTACCCTGCCCTGCCCACCCATCCAGGAAGCCAAAATGAACGGTACCGAGGCGGACTGCTGTCCCTAGCAACGACTAACAATTTCAAACAAGGTTGACGCATCGCCATTCTGCATCCCAAAATCGCCTTTTGATATGCGTAAGGGATGATCGATGGTCGACTTCAATCTATTCATGTATTGCACGATTGGCCGAAAGGCTGAGTTGGAAGCGGGCCTTGCGGGGTTGAATCCGGACCTCTATCAACGCATGCTGAGCGAGATTGCAGACTATGCCCGCTTTGCCGACCAGGCGGGTTATGCTGGTTTTGGCCATCCAGAACATCACCTGCAGATCGAAGGTTTCGAGATCGCCAATGATCCCAATCTGATGGCCATGTGGTTGGGGCAGCATAGCGAAAAACTAAAGGTCATTACCTGCGGATTTGTCTCGACAACGCATAATCCGCTGCGGGTGGCGGAAAATATTGCAACTTTGGATCATATGCTGGGTGGTAGATTTGGTGTCGGTTTGGTTCGTGGTTATCAATCGCGCTGGGTGAACAACCTAAAAATCAAACCGGAATTGAATGCGGTGGGCCCCTGGAACAAAGATACTGCCGAGGACGATCTGAACCGGGAGTTTTTCACCGAATTCGTCGACATCATCGTGACCGCCCTAAAAAATCCGACCTTCAATTACCAAGGTCAGTTCTGGCAGTTTCCACCGCCCGAGTTCACCAATCCGCACGAACATGACGTCTATCGCAATTTCGGTGCGGGGGTAGCGCAGGACATGACGATCAACGAGATTGGTATTGCGCCCAGACCGCTGCAATCGCCCCACCCTCAGCTCTATGGCGGTTTTACCGCCAGCATGCGCACCGCCCTGTTCTGGGCCCAGTATGGCGGCAAGCCAATCGTCCTGGCCAGTGATCTGGATTTTTGCCAGAAAGTCTGGGCCGGTTATCGTGAAGAAGCGCCAAAGCATGGCCACAATATAACGCCAGGCGATGAAGCTGCCTGGGGTGGGTTGATGATCTGTGCCGAAACCGATGAGAAAGCGAATGAATTGCTGGAGGACATGAAATGGTTTTGGCAAAACTGGGCCGTCCCGTTCGGCCAGGGTATGCCGGAACTGCTGGTCGGCTCGCCGGATACACTTAATCGTCGTTTAGAAGCAGCCCACAACGCCCTCGACTTCAAGGAGTGTTTTTTGTTGATACCGCAGGGAATTCATGACAGGGATCAGATCCTCAGCTCGCTAGATCGTTTCCACCGACACGTCATGCCTAATTTTCAAACTTAGGCGGCAGGAACAAAACCACATGATGGATCCCGAAAAACTGAAAAAAATCCAGGCGGCGGCCGAGCGAACTGACTTCAATGACCCGCGGGTCGAAAAATTCTATACTGCCGATCCGATCAGTCTGGCGGCGAAACGTCGGCCCTTTGCCAATATCCATAGTTTCTTCCATGCTGAAGTGGCGGACAGTTATGAAGGACTGGATATCGCGATGTTCGGGGTGCCCTTCGATCTAGGTGTGACCAATCGGCCCGGCGCCAGACATGGCCCGACGGAAATGCGCGCCGCTTCCGCCATGACCAACGGCCCGGTACATCATCACAACAAAATTATGCCCTCGGATGTGTGTAAGTTTGCCGATTGCGGTGATGTTTATTTTCCGCTTTATCAATTGGACCGTGGCATCGAAGCGATAGAAGCTTTTTATCATGAGGTTATGGATGCCGGTGTAATTCCGTTGTCCGCCGGTGGCGACCATTCCATCACCTATCCGATTATGAAAGCGCTAGGCCGCGAAGAACCGTTGGGCCTGGTGCATATCGACGCCCATTGCGATACTAGCGGCGAACATGACGGGGCTAAGTTTCACCATGGCGGCCCGTTCCGTAATGCCGCTTTGGCCGGCGTCCTGGACCCTGAACGGACGATCCAAATCGGCATTCGTGGCCGGGCCGAGCCGATCTGGGACTTTTCCTATGATACCGGGATGCGGGTGATTCATATCGAAGAGTTTGAAGAGATGGGCATGACTGCCGTGGCCGCCGAAATCCACCGCGTGGTCGGCGATGGCCCAACCTATATTTCCTTCGACGTCGATGGCATTGATCCTGCTTTTACACCCGGCACCGGGACACCGGAAGTTGGCGGCCTGACGCCACGCGAAGGCCAAGATATCATTCGCGCCTGTCAAGGTTTGAACCTGGTTGGCGGTGATGTTGTTGAAGTTTCACCCCCCTTTGATCCGACCGCCAACACGTCCTTGGTCGGCGCTAATCTGATGTGGGAAATTCTATGTGTGCTGGCCGATAGTTGCGCCAGAGCGAAAAAGCAAAAAGGATGAGTAAACTATGAGTGGTCAACTCCCCGCCGTTTCCATGGCCGCCGTTCCGGGCCGTCGTAAAGCCATGATCGAACTGGCCCAGCAGGTCGAAAAAAGCGGCTTCACCGGCGTTTATTGTCCTAGCATGTCCGACAGCATGTCGCTATGTGTGGCGATAGCGATGGCGACAGAGAGCATCCCCATCGCCACCTCAATCATGCCAATTTATTTCCGCCCGGTGATCGACATGGCGCAAAGTGCCGCCTTCATCCAGGAAATTTCCGGTGGCCGTTTCCGCTTCGGCATCGGGGTCAGTCATGCACCGGCAATCAAACGCATGGGCGTGCAAGCTGGCAAGCCACTCACCGATATGCGGAACTATGTTGGCGAACTGCGCGCTGCTGAACGGGTTGGCGCGCTGCCGCCGATTATCCTGGCAACCTTACGCAAAAAGATGATCGCCCTGGCCGGCGAAATCGGTGAGGGCATGGTTTTCGCCAATGGGTCGCGCTCACATATGGGGGAATCATTGGCGGTTCTGAGCGAAGCGCAACGACAGTCGGATGAATTCTATATCGCCAACATGATCCCAACCTGTATCGACGACGATATTGAAGCGGCGAAAGCCGTTAACCGGCGTACCTTGAGCAACTATGTGCAATTGCCAAATTACCGCAATTACTGGAAGGAAGCCGGTTACGTCGAAGAAATGGAGGCGGTCGAAATCGCTGTCGCCAACAAAGCATTCGACCGTATTCCCGATTGTTTAAGCGACAAGTGGCTGGCCGATTGCACCTTGTTCGGCAGCGCGTCGCATATTCGCGATGAAGTTGAAGCCTGGTACGACGCCGGCATCAAGACACCGATCCTGGTCCCCTCTTCCGCTCAAGGCAATCAGTTTAAAGCCTTTGAGCAGATGTTTGAGGCCTTTGCATAACAAGATTTAGGTGCTGCGTGACTGACAGGAAAACAGTTGTAAGCGGTCCGCGCCTGCGCGTGAAAAAGGGCAAGCCGACTATTTCCGGTAGTCACCGAAATAGCCATGTCGAATGGCCGACGCTCGCCAACCCGACGTCAATGGCGGCGCTTTCGCTGCAGTTGCAGCTCGACGATACGGAAAGGTGGCCGATTGAAAAAATAACTGAACACCAACTGCGGCAAATTCAACAGCTGATTACTCATGCGGCCAAATACGTACCTCTTTACCGCGATCGCCTGACCTCGGTGAAGGAACTGAAACTTGGTGCCCTGACGATGTCCGATTTCACGAAATTACCCGTACTCACACGTAGCGACCTACAAAGCGCCGGTCGGGATGCGATGACGGTGAAATTACCGGCGGGACATAGCCCGACGCACGAAGTGTCAACAAGCGGCTCAACAGGTCTACCGATTACGGCTATTACAACCCGGAAAACCGCTATGTTCAATCGCGCGATGAGCTACCGTGCCCATCGTTGGCAGGGCCGCGACCCCTACGGGAGCTACGCCAGCATGCGACCACTATCCGAGGACGAGCGATCGGAACGCCGTTCCTGGTCTTGGCTTCCCAATAGCGGCCCTTCAATTAGGATCAAGTTGAACCAGCCACTTGAAACGGTTCTGCGGCAATTATTGGACCTTGATCCGCACTATCTGCAAACCCGGCCGGGGGTACTCCTGGAACTCGTTCGCTTGTCCGAACAACAACGGGGAAAGCCGGTTGGACTAATTGACGCGACTACTTTCGGCGAATGTTTAACCGAGGAGATGCGGGGCGAAATCGAAACCGCCTGGGACATTAAAATCTATAATAATTATAGCGCCATGGAGATTGGACTAATCGCCAGTCAATGCGCCGAAGCGGGCAAGTTACATGTGCAATCCGAACATGTGTTGTGTGAAGTCGTGGATGATTTAGGGCAACCGGTGGAAGTCGGTGAAGTGGGCAAAGTCGTTGTCACGGCGCTGCAAAATTATGGTGGTCCACTTATTCGCTATGCCATAGGTGATTACGCCAGAATGGGTACCGTCTGTAATTGTGGGCGAACGCTGCCAGTCATCGAGGAAATCATGGGACGATACCGCAGCGCCCTGGTCCTGCCGAACGGAGAGCGCCGCTTCCCCACCAGCATCAATGGCATCACCCGACTGGCGCCAATAAAGCAGTTCCAAGTTCGCCAAACCGCAGCGACGGAATTACGCCTTTCACTTCACATGGAACGCGCCCTGACTGCGGCGGAAGAACGCGCCATTCGCCAATATTTCGCTGATCGTTTTGAATACGATCTGAACATTCGCCTAAACTATGTCGACGAAATGATCCGGCGACCCGGCGACAAATACGAGGAATTCGTCTCCGACCTCTCATAAATGTATCAGGCACTTATTCTCAGACAAAACGTACCGTAATAAATGTAATATTGGTTCGCAAAAAGTATCCAATATCTTTGTGGATATTCGCTTAGATCTTAAATGGGCGCGGGCGGCGGTTGGGGACGAAGGGCAATGAGCAGGAAAGACCGCCGTCGACCGGTATCGCCTGACCATTGACGTAGCTGGCATCATCGCTGGCCAGAAAGCAGGCCATGTTGGCGATCTCCGTCGGTTGACCGCCACGCTGCAGCGGGTTGATCTGGCCGATTTTGTGTTCCGTCCCACGTTCCCGAGCACCATCAAATGTTGGCTTCGTCATACCGGTTTCGATCAGGCCGGGACAAATCGCGTTGACCCGCACACCGGTGCCGAAAAAATCGTGAGCCGCCGTCTGCGCCATGTTGATGACGCCGGCTTTCGAGGCGCTATAGGCCAACGGCCCCGCATTCGCCCGCAAACCCGCCACCGAAGCGGTTAGGATGATCGAGCCTTGGCCCTGATCCGACATCCGCTTGCCGGCATATTTCAGCATCAGAAAACCGCTAATTAGGTTCACTCGCAATAACTTCATCCAGTCGTCCGCTTGCTGTTCGAAGATCGGACCGACCGGACCAACAATGCCGGCATTTGCGTAAGCAACGTCAATGCCGCCAAAATTCAAAACACAACTTTCGACCAGTTCGGCAACCGCTTGATCATCCGCCGCGTCAGCTTGCACCGCAATCGCTCGTCCCCCTGATTCGACGATTTCCGCCACTGTATCGTTCACTTCCGGCGCCAGATCGGCGGCAAGGACTTGCGCCCCCTCAGCGGCAAATAATATTGCCGTGGCGCGTCCGATGCCGCTCGCCGCACCCGTCACAATCGCTTTTTTCCCTTTTAAACGTATCAAAATAACCGTCCTTCCAATTATCCATCGAACTAGTTCCGATTGCGCACTTGCTTACAGGAGGACATAGCTCGACGGCAAGGGCAGCCTTAAACTTGCAGTAAATTCGGCGCATTGGCATAATTCACTGCGGTATCGGTTTTGTTGTTTACTTCTGATGTTGGAGGATGAAGCCATGACAGATCAAGACCAAGTCCCACAGACGACCGGCGGCAACGCTCAAGAGGGTAGCACCGCCAATATCGTCTATATTCTCTATATTGTGTCCGTTCTTGTCGGTATCACCGCATTGGTTGGTGTGATCATCGCCTATGTCAATCGCGGCGACGCGCCGGAATGGGTAAAAAGCCACTATACCTTCCAAATCCGTACATTCTGGATCATGCTGGTTGGCAGCATTGTCGGCGGCATTCTAATTGCAGCACTTGGAATTGGTTTGTTGGTTTTACTGGTTTTGCTCATTTGGATGATTGTCCGTTGCGTCAAGGGCATGAAATGGATCAGCGCCGGTACCGCTGTACCCGATCCGAATAGCTGGATATTTGGCCAAGCAAAATAGTTTTTAGGCGGTAAATTGACCTTCGCGTTGTTGCTCTCTAGGATAGCTTTTGCCTAACTAATGGAAGGGAATCGCGGCCCGGTGGCGCGCGCGGGCTTCAAACCCGTTGGGGGGCGCTAAGCGTGCCCGGTGGGTTCGACTCCCACTCTCTTCCGCCAATATAAAACGTTCCGCCAATAGAAAGTGAAATTCCATTGCAACTTGCTTCAAAAGTTCATGAACTCGACGATATCGCCGCGGTGCAGGAATTCTATCATAGCCAAGGCTGGACCGATGGCCTGCCAATTGTTCCGCCTACAGCGGAAACCGTCGCGCAATGCCTGGACTGGGTGATGTTGGGGCCGGACGAACTGATTGGCGTCGAACCGGTGCGCGAGCGGCCTATCACCGCCGAAAAGTTGGCGATTAATGCGGTTATGGCGGGGTGTCTGCCAATGCATTTCCCTGCCGTGGTAACGGCCGTGACAGCTATGCTGCAGCCTGAGTTTTTACTCCATGGCGCCACCGCGAGCACCGGTGGATGTGCCGTGCTCACAATCTTAAACGGTCCTATTCGCCTCGAACTCAATACCAGCCCAACCTTCAATGCGTTGGGCTCAAGCGATCGCGCCACTATGGTCATCGGCCGGGCCTTGCGGCTAATCCTAATCAATGTGTTAGACGTCCGGCCGGGCGGCATCGATCGCTCGACGATCGGCCATCCGGGAAAAATTAGTTATTGTCTGGCGGAAGATGAAGAGGACACTAGCTGGCTTAGTTTGGCCGAACAAAACGATATCCCGAAATAAGCTTCCGCTGTAACCGTGATGGCGGCCGGGGCGCCACGTCAGATCATGAACGAATGGACCACAGAACCAAAAGAAATCCTGGAAACCTTCGCCGCCGAAATGCGGGCCAATATGCGTCACTATTCGATCTGGCCCGGCAACTACGCCATCATTATTCCCCAGCAGTTGCGGCAACATCTGCAAAAGGCAGGCTGGACGAAACAAAATATCCAGGAATTTATTCATGATCGCGCTCGTATTCGGCGCAGCGAATGGGCGGAGGTGGGTAAAGGCGCAGTGGTCAGAGATCGCGGCGATACGGTCTACCCGGCAATGGACAGTCCTGATCAATTGTTAGTAATAGCCGCAGGCGGACCGGCCGGTGGTTTCGGTGCGATTATCCCGCCTTGGTTGGGACACAAAAGCCACGCCGTCACTATGGCCATCGGCGCCTGTGTCGACTGCGAACCACCCAACCCATAATATTTATACATTCGGAACGGAAAGGACCGGAATGACATTTCAAGTTTTGGATCCCAGCAGTGAAAGCAATGCTGCATTGGGTAATCCCGCCCCTAGATTGACCTCGTTGCAGGGGAAAACCGTCGGTTTCATTTCTAACGGCAAAGAAGGCACAAAGGGCTTTTTTAGTTATTTAGACCAAATGCTGCGGGAGGAGCTTGGTGTCGCGGAAATCGTCGTGCGCACAAAATCGAACTACAGCGCCCCGGCGGACCCCCATATCGCAGACGAAATACCGCAATGGGACGCGATGATATCAGGTCTTGGCGACTGAGGCAGCTGTTCATCGTGCAGTTTGCATGATGCCGTGATTGCTGAACGTGCGGGTGTCCCAGCCCTTGCTGTGATGACTTCGAATTTTGTTAGCGCCGCCGAATTGATGAGCCGCGTGCTTGGCATGCCGGATTATGATTTCGGTGTTATTGAGCATCCAGTCTCCAGCGCCACCGATGACGGCCTGAAGGCGCGGGCACGATCGACCATGGACGCTATTCAACAGCATATTCTGAACCCACATGGCTCAGAAGGAGAAATCTAAGAAATCGACCGCGATGATGCCGTGGCACCGGCCAGACACCAGCCGCTGCCGCTCTTTTTTGCTTGATACATTGCACGATCAGCTTCTTTAACAAGCACATCCGCATCTTCACCATGGATTGGATATTGGCTGAGACCCATTGAGACGCCCACCTGAACGTGTTCACCAGCAATTGATATAGGGGCCGCAACAGCGTCGATGACACGGTTTGAAAACGCGTCGGCACCAAACATCGGCTGAGCCTGGGGCAGCAGGAGCACGAATTCGTCGCCACCAAATCTGGCGACGGTGTCGCTATCTCTGATCACAGACGCCAGCCGGTCCGCAACGGCTTGCAGGACAATATCGCCGGCCAAATGGCCCATATTGTCATTTATTGCCTTGAAGCCATTCATATCTAAGACAGCAACATAGAAGATCTGTTTTTCCCGTTTAGCGAAACTGATCAGCTGGTTCAATCGATCTTCGAAAACATGACGATTCGGTAGAGCAGTCAATTTGTCGAAGAAAGCGAGATTTTCGATATGTTCTTGGGACTGCTTCAGTTGCTTTTTTAAGGTGATCGTTTCAAGCGATTTGTCGATCGCAATCGTCAGTGTATCGCTGCTTAAATCGGTTTTTGGCAGATAATCGTGAGCGCCATTTTTCATCGCTTCGACAGCGACACTCAAATCATTTTCACCGGTCAGCATAATGATCGCCATTTCATCAAGGTAGGGTGCAAAGCCTTCGCCACACAACAAATCCAGACCGGAACCGTCGGGAAGGCGATAATCGAGAAGAAGGCACTCTGTGTTAGAATCATTCAGCTTCTCCTCGGCTTCCGCCAGGGTTCGCGCCCGATCTAGCCGCACCTCGAATTTTGCGCCTTTGAGCGCCCGCTCAAGCGTCAAATGATCGACATCATCGTCTTCAACCGCAAGAATATTGACAAGCGGCCGGTCGTTGCTCACTTCGGCATCTCCACGATATTCCAGTACAAATCCAACATCGAAACCGCAGTTACGAAACCCTCGCCCAAGTTGTCTTTCAAAATGTATCCGGCAATGTTCTTTTTGTAAGCGCGGCATTTGTCTTCGTCGGAGTTCGAGGTCGTCAACACAAAAACAATCAGGTTGTTGAGTTTTGGGTCGTTTCGAATAACGTCTAAAAACTCCAACCCATTCATGCGCGGCATATTTAGGTCAAGCAGGATGATGAATGGTCGCGCTATTTTTTCTTTTCCATTCTCACCGCGAAGAAGGTCGCAGGCTTCGATGCCGTCCCGGGCGATGGTAACTGAGTTCAAAACACGCTTTTTTTTCAAAGCGCGTTGCATAGCCATTACGTCGACGTCGTCGTCCTCGACGAGAAGAATGGTTAGTTCTGGACCGGTCATCACATTTGCATTCCTATTGATTTCGGCCAGCTGAGCGAGAAACATGTCCCGCGCGCGCCGTCCGTCGATTTGATGTCGATTGTGCCGTTTACAGATTCAACAACCTTTTTCACTACCGCCAAGCCCATCCCGCTAGCCTCCAATTCGTCGCGCGGTTTCAGCGTTTGAAACATCTTGAAGATCTGTTCGTGAAATCGCTCAGGAATGCCCGGTCCGTCATCGCTGATACTAAAAACCACATTTTCAGGGGTATCCTGAACCTCGACAACAATTGTGCCCGTTTCATTGTCATGATGTTTAATACCGTTTCCGATAATATTCATGAGTACTTGCTGCAACGGCGGACGCGCGGCTTGCAGCGTGCATAGGTCACCCTGAACCTGAATTTCAAAGCCTTCAGGAGGTGCCGCCAAGGCTTTGATGTCACTAAACAGTTCAGACAAATCAACAATCTCAACCGTGTTTTCTTTTCGCCCGGCCCGTGAATAAATCAACAAGTCTTCTAATAATCGTTCCATCCTGTGTATGCGATTTTGCATTAGGGCAAAATTCTTTTCTGATTCATCATCCAACCGGTCACCGATGTCTTCCTGAATAAAACCGGCAAGATTGTCGATACCGCGCAAAGGCGCCTTCAGATCATGTGAAGCAACATAAGCGAACTGCTCAAGCTCCTCGTTTGTCTTCGCCAGGTCTTCTAGCGAATGTTCCAGATTATCGTTGACCCGGTGCAACTCTTTTGTCCGTTCCACAACCTGGTTTTCGGCGTCTTCTTTGCGATGGATCAGCAATTGAGTGAAAAATCCAGTCAGCAACAAGACAACCAAAACTAAGGCAGCCGCAAGCCAAGCGAACCAAGGTTGCGCATTGCTCAGTATTCCGCCTCTCGGCGTAATGACTAATTGCCACTGGCGGCCACCTATTTCGACGATGTGGTCAAACGACAGTTGAGCCAGCAAGGCTTCCCTGGTCGGCAGATCGCCGCTACCGCTGTTACCGATGATGTGCAACGGTTGGGTTTGTTTTTGATCCTCGAGGTCATAGAGCGCGATGACCTGATCTTGGCCCCATGCGGAAGTCAAAATCGAAGATTCGAGCAAATCTCCGATACGAAAGACACCAAGGGCGAAGCCGTTCAAAAACAGTCGCCGCTCCGAAATTGTGCGAGGCACAGCGCCATCGCGATACATTGGCAAAAATACCAGTACGCCCGCTTGTTTAGCTGTTTCCTGAACGAGTGTGATCCTGGCGCTACTGACAGCTGAGCCGGTATCGCGGGCGCGGTCGAGTGCCGCTTTACGCACATTGTTGGAGGCCAAATCAAACCCAAGTGCTTTTTTGTTCCCCGCCAGCGGTTCAACAAAATACACTGGAAAATATTCTTCCCGCATTGTGGCTGGTTTCATTTCACCATCGATGACTTGTCTGAAACTGAAACCTGACAAACCGTCTCGCTCGGCAGCCTTTTCAAACGCCAAACGATCGCCGTCGGACACCCGTGGGATCCATTCAAGTGCCTGAATCCCAACCTGATCGGATAGTACGACGGACAGGAACGATTTGAACTGTTCGCGCGATATTTTGTCGGAAGCCGAAAATAATCCGGTCAGAGAAATTAGCGCAGATTCGCTGCGACGAACATTGCGCTCCAACGTTATAGCGATCTGTTGCGCGCGTTCATCGAAATTCTTTTGGGCACTATCGTGTTGTGCGTCATTAACAAATTGGTAGACAACAAATGCGCCCAAAAAGCCGATAAAAAGTATTACAAAACTAGACGCGCGAACAAACGTGGCCATAAAATTCCTTTCGCACCGGCATGTCAGTTAGAAGGCTTTTTGCTGTATTGCGGTCGTTCTCGACGCGCAATCCCAGATGCCGGTGATGCCCGCCAACAACAACAGTCAGTGAAAAATAAAACATAGCGATGTAAACAAACAGTTACCGAATAAAAAATTCACTTAGCAATCTGCACTCGCCCTGCGGCCGCAGCCTATAACCGGCCCCATTTTGTGGGCAAACGGTGGTCAAAGTTGCGTTGCCAGATCGGGGCAATCGTCTGATAACGCGCAATTTTGTGGGTCACGGCGTCACAGCGCGGATACCCGCGTCTTTCGCCGTGCCAGGCGTTCAGCATCGCCAGATAAATATCCACGACAGACATCCCTTCACCCAATAAAAATTCTCGCCGCTCCAACGCTTGTTCGATCAGTTGCAGGGCATCGCCAAGGCGCTGACTCGAGGCCTCCACCACACCCTGAATTCCATTCGGATCGGTAGTAAAGCGCTCCGGGTAACCTGTTCGGTGAATATTTTCATAGACATTGACGCTCATAAATACCGACCACCGCAAGAGTTCGCCGAAGGCTGACGTTCCTGGCTTCGGGCCGATATTCGGGCCTGGATAACAGGCCGCAATATGTGCCAGGATGGCACCGGTTTCCGTCAACAAAGTACCATCCGCTGTAATCAGGACCGGCACCTGACCCCAGGGGTTGATCTCGCGAAATGAACTCGGCAACGCCGTGCCGGGCAGCGATTTCAGTTTGATTAATTCAAACGACGCGTCGGCTAGCGTCAACGCCGCTTCCGCTGCAAAACCACCGGATCCGTCCCGATTGTAAAGTCTATAAGTCATCAAAGATCCATTACTGTATGTCGCAGATACAAAATATCGCCAATGTGGATATTAGGTGAATATTCGAATTCATGTCAGAATAGAGTTAGGAATTCAACGCTTTGGTGAAAATGCTAATCCAAGTTTCCCATTGCTATTTGGAAAGGCACAGAAGACATGACCAAAGCTAAGGGAAGGCAGCGGGCAAAAGCGAGAGCGCAGGAAAAAGCAAAAAAGCGCGCCAGCAGCTCCGAGCACACCGATCAACGAATTAAACCGGCAAAATTCGATCAGGGAACCCTTTCGATGAAAGGACGCAGCATGAATGCCAACGTAAACAACTTCTCTCCAGCGAAGCGCGGCTCTGCTCGTTCGAAATAATTCATTTGGTTTACGCGGGCTGCGGGATAGCTAACTAAGTCCGCCATTATCCAGCGACACCATTCTGCGCACGTCGATAAATGTCTCGCGCTTGGCGGATGATCTGTTGCCGCCAAGTTGGGTCATTGGGACAGAACAGTTCCGACATACTGGCTTTGATGGCCTGGCCGCGCGGTGAGGAATGATCGCCATGGTGATGTAACCAATTGTCCGCCCGTATAGCGTCAAAGACTTTATCGGCCGGATAGGTTCCAAATTCCACCGCCAATGCCGTGACCTCACAATTCGGCAACCAACGTTCGGGCGCTATTCGCAGCGCGCCGGAGACTTCCGAGGGCACGCCGGCGAGGGCGACGGGGCCATGAACCGCTTCGCCAAACCAGCGGCGGGCCCGGCCCATGCCGTCAGATTGTTCCCCGTGGCGACAAATCAAGTCCGCCTGACCATGCCGGCCCAGGCCACTATGAAGATCGATGATCGCCAAACTTTCAAAGTTACTGCAATATTCTTCGATAATTGCATTAAAGGTTCGGTGCGACCAACTGGGCGCCATGCCACCAAAATAAAGGCCGTCGGGAAACTGATATTGGCCGCGCATGATCGCTTGCGCGAAGGCGTCTTCGCCATTACGGCCAATGAATTCGCGCCAGGCAATCCTAGAAATCTGATCGGAAATGTCGTCCCAGATATCCGGCGCCAAGCTGTCGGCCAATTCTTCGTATGACGGATTATTCGGCAAATCCGCGGCAAAATCGATGAAGTTTCGGTTTACGTCGATGTTTTCATGATCGACCCGCCGTCGCCAAGCGTGTCCGTGTGGGTTGATCGCGTGGCTATGGACCACCACCAGGTCATCTGGCAACTCCTCCTCCAGCCAGACTAATTGACAGGGTGACCCGGCCGCCCCCTCAATACCATGGGTGCCGGAAACGGTGAGAACTCCAAACTTTGCGTCAACATTCCCTTTCGTAGCAACGTCGCAGGCCAAGGGGCCACCGTTCGGGCCGGGCTCAGGATGATCGAATTGTGCCAGGGTCCACCCATGTTTTGTCGCGGTCGCACGAAAGGCGGTTTGCGCCTCGCGAAAACTATCGAAAAATAAATTTTCCAGACCACGACGATTTTCCAATTTTTTCTTCGCTTCCCTACATGACCTATGAGTTCTGATCTGCTAAGCAAAAGATGACGGAAATTTTTCATGCTCGCAAGTTCAGCTAGTTGGAGACATCGTATCGTGCGTTTAGCGGTCGCGGGTTTCGCCCATGAAACAGTAACTTTTTTACCCGATGAAACACAGATCGGGCATTTCGAACGTGCAGCAACGCGCGGCGCCGGGCTGATCGACGCCAATCGCGGCACAAATACGGTTATTGGTGGCTTTCTTAATGTCTGCGAGCGGGAAAATATCGAAGCCATTGGCCTAGTCGCAGCGGAATGTTCGCCGTCGGGACCGGTTCGAGAAGATGCCTACCACGCCTATTGTGACGAGATTGTCGACCGCCTGCTGCGCCTGCGTGGGAATATTGATGGCTTATTGATTTATTTACATGGCGCCATGGCGACGCTGGCACGGCAAGATCCGGAAACCGATCTGTTGCGCCGGATCCGCGAAGAAGTTGGTCAGTTCCCGATCGCTGTCGCTATGGATCTGCACGGCAATATCAGCGAAGAAATGATCGCTTACGCGGATATCGTCTGCGGCTTCCAACAAAGCCCACATGTGGACATGGGCGACACCGGCGAGCGAGCGGCCAGCTTATTGGTGCAAAAAATACGTGGCCAGATTTCTCCGGTCATTGGCTTCGCCAAGGTCGATCTTGTTCTGCCATCGATATTTACCGCGACCGCTCTTTCCCCGTTGAAAGAAATAATGGCGGCTGCACGTCAATTGGAGGCAGGCAACAAGGCGGTCCTGGATGTCACGGTTTTTACCGGTTTCGCCTACGCCGATGTCAAGGATATCGGTTTTTCCATCGTCGTCATCGGCGAGGGAGACAGCGTCAAAGCGCGCGCTGCGGCGACTTATCTGGCAGATTTGGTGGAAGAGAAAAAAACCGCCTTGTTCGAAGCGGAACCAGTCTACCCCTTCCCCGACGCGGTCGCGCGAGCTTATGAAGTTTCAGCAAGTGCCTCAAAACCGGTTGTTCTGCTGGAACATGCCGACCGCATGAATGACAGCACCTGGCTGCTGCAAGAGCTTATGAATCGTAAAGGCCGCAAAGTTGCCGTCCCCTTCCTATGCGATCCAACGACAGTGAAAATGGCAATCAAAACCGGCGTCGGCAGCACCATCTACACAAGCGTTGGCGGCAAATCTTCCTCACAAGCCGGTCTGCCCGTTACCATGTCTGCAAAAGTCATCTTCGCCGGACAAAAATCATTTGTGACCACCGGAGCGATGCGCCATGGCATGGAAGTCGATCTCGGCGATTGCGCTATCCTTGAGGGCAACGACATCACCTTGATCCTGACAAGCATTAATATCACTGCCATTGATATGGATCCATTTGTCGCCTTCGACCTAGACCCGAACGATTTCGACATCATTCTGTTGCGTTCAAAAACCCATTTCCGGGCTGCTTATGGTCCCTTGGCAGCAGAAATCATCATCGCGGACACACCTGATTGGGGACCGGCAGACCTAAATATGCTTAATTATCGTAACACCCGACCCGGCGTTTACCCGATCAGCGCCGCCATCGTTCCCTTGACCCACCAAAATTTATAGGACTTTTCAGATGCATGCCTGGACCAATACGACGGACGAACGCCCAACTTTCGTGAGCCATCTGGAATGCTCCTATACTGGGGACAAATTGCCAGCCGATCAGTTGCATGGTTTGTCGGAGGCCGGAAAACCGATCCTTGTACGTTATGATTTGGATGGTCTTGGCGCGTCATTGGACCGCGACGAATTACAGCACCGCCCGGCGGATTTCTGGCGCTACCGGGAATTCCTGCCGGTTCGGAAAGCTGAAAACATTGTATCCTTGGGCGAATGCATTACGCCGATGATCCCACTGGCATTGGACGGCACCGACCTTTGGGTCAAGGACGAGGGGCGCCTGCCGACCGGTTCGTTCAAGGCGCGCGGGCTTTGCCTTGCCGTTTCGATGGCGAAAGAATTGGGTGTCCGACGGATGGCGATGCCGACTAACGGCAATGCCGGCGCCGCTTTGGCCGCCTATTGCCGCGTCGCGGGCATTGAAGCCTATATCTTCTGTCCCGAAGATACACCGGAAGTAAATGTTCGAGAGATAGCCTTGCAAGGTGCCAAGGTATTCCGCGTCAACGGCCTGATCAATGACTGTGGCAAGATTGTCGGCGACGGCAAAGAAGAGATGGGCTGGTTCGATGCCTCGACTTTGAAGGAGCCTTATCGCATCGAAGGTAAAAAAACCATGGGCCTGGAACTGGCGGAACAATGCGATTGGGAGCTGCCGGACGCGATCTTTTACCCCACTGGCGGCGGCACCGGACTGATCGGGATGTGGAAAGCGTTTCAGGAGCTCGAGGCGATTGGTTGGATCGGCAAAAAACGTCCGAAAATGATTGCCGTGCAAGCGAGCGGATGCGCGCCAATTGTCAAAGCCTTTGAAGACGGGAAGGAACATGCCCCTTTATGGGAGAATGCCCACACCGCCGCGGCCGGCATTCGCGTCCCTATTGCGGTTGGCGACTTTTTAATACTGAGAGCGGTGCGGGAATCTGGTGGATTTGCCATCGCGGTCGACGACGAAGATATTATGACCGCCCGCGACCGCGCCGCTAAAGAAGCCGGCTTGTTGCTCTGCCCGGAAGGCGCGGCAACGCTTACGGCCTATCAGCAATCTCTACAATCAGGAAAAATCGGCAAGGATGAAAAGGTGGTGCTTTTCAATTGCGCCACCGGATTGAAGTACCCCATGCCGGCGGCAGGCAGTCCGTTGGACCGCCATCAAGTGATCGATTATGGTGTATTAGGCTAGATTATTGGACCTTGCCTGAGGCAAATGCTAGATAAGTGTCAGCCAATACATCCGTCCAAACAAAACCTAAAGTACAATATGTTATTGAATCCGCCCGTCAATTTGTTGCCCATTGATCTTGCGCCGTATCGCCATGGCAATACTGGTATCGATTACGTTCATCGCCTGGACAGTGGGAAACCGGGCCCGGTAGTGATGATCAACGCCCTGACCCACGGGAACGAGCTATGTGGCGCCCACGCGCTCAAATATCTATTCGATCACGAAGTCCGGCCAAGCCGTGGTGTTCTTATCCTGAGTTTTGCCAATGTTGACGCTTATGAGCGGTTCGATGCACGGCGCCCGTCCGCTTCACGTTATGTTGATGAAGATTTCAATCGACTATGGTCCGATGCGATATTGGATGGACCCCGTTTTTCGTCAGAAATTGGGCGGGCGCGGGACCTGCGTCCTTTTGTACGACAATCCGATTACCTTTTAGATATCCATTCCATGCAATTGCCTTCGCCACCCTTAATGTTAGCAGGCACCGAAAATAAAGGTCATAAGCTCGCGCAAGACGTTGGGATCCCAATAGATATTGTCGCCGACGCCGGCCACCAAGCAGGCCCGCGGATGCGCGATTATGGTGAATTCGCCGATCCTGCCAGCATTAAATCTGCTTTATTGATCGAATGCGGTCAGCATTGGGATCAAGAAAGTGCCGATCTAGCTATCGAAATTAGTTTCCGCTTCCTGAACGCGTTGGGCATGATCGATCATGATTTGGCAATTTCTCATCTGCCCAGCCAATTGCCGCCGCCACAACGCATTATTGAAGTTACCGAAGCCGTCACCATCGACACCGCGGCCTTTGAATTCTTAGAAGAATATCTAGGCATGGAGGTCATTCCTGACAGAGGAACGTTGCTCGCGACGGACGGTGAAATTGAGGTCCGAACACCATTTGACAATTGCGTTTTGATCATGCCGTCACGCCGCCTATTGCCGGGGCAAACGGCAGTTCGTTTAGGTCGAATTGTGGACGGCCATATATGAACGGTTACAAACCGATTTTGCTCTCGATCCTATTAGGCATCGGTGGCGGCGCTATTTTCTACTTTTTGTCGCTACCCTTGCCTTGGGTCCTTGGGGCCATGACCGCGAATACGTTGGCGGCCTTTGCCGGCCTGAACATTGGCTTGAGCTTACGCCTGCGGGAAATCATGATCTGCACTCTAGGCATGATGCTGGGATCATCTTTCACGCCGGATATAGTTGAGCGAATAGGCACTTGGGGCTGGGCCGTCCTAGCGATGATCGTCTTTATTGGTCTGCTGATCACCGTTGTGACCGCATTTTATATACGCGTCAGTGGCTTCAACCGGGTCACCAGTTTTTTTGCTGCGTCGCCGGGTGGGCTTGGACCGATGACGATAATTGGTGAAAGTTTTGGTGGCGATGCGCGAATGATCCCACTCGTCCATGCTGTCCGCATTACGATCGTTGTATTCGCAATTCCGGCTTACCTGACATTTATCGAAGGCCTTGAGTTGCCTAGCCGGGGCCTCGGTATGGGAGATGGCGCCAGTTTGGTCAGTGTCGGCGATTTTTTCATCCTGACCGCGCTGGCCGCATGTGGTTACGTGACGGCAAAATTTCTGCATATCCCGGCTGCTTCCGTTGTTGGCCCGATGTTGCTCTGTGCGGCGGCCTATTTGATTGGGTTTGTCGAGGGGAACCTACCGGGTCCCGTCACCGTTGCTGCACAAGTTACTATCGGCGCTTCCATAGGCGCCCGTTTCGTCGGCCTGAAACTCAAACAACTCATCAAACCGATTGCGCTTTCCAGCTTATCCGCGTTGTTTATGCTGGCCTGTGCCGCCGCTTTCAGTGCCCTGCTGGCGCCCATGCTTGGAGTATCTAGGCCGGCACTACTGCTGGCATTGTCGCCCGGTGGTTTGGCGGAAATGAGCCTGATCGCCTTTTCCCTCAATATCGACACTGCCTTTGTGGCCACGCTGCATGTCGCCCGGATCATGTGTGTAGTGTTGTTGCTGCCTTTCGTTTTTCGCCTTCTTGGCTGGGCGATAACGCCGAGTGGAGATATGGAAAGGCAACAAAACTGAGGCGATGACAATCGGCCACTTGTCAGTTTTGACAGAACTGGCATATTGGAACCAGGCGTAAACGGGAGAATGGTTCAATGGATCAGCGCATTCGTAAGATCCTTATCGTTGGTGGCGGTACCGCTGGCTGGATGACAGCGGCATTTCTGAACCGGACCCTGGCTTCCAAAGGCAAAAACAATTGCGAAATAACCCTCGTTGAAAGCCGCGATATTGGCATTATCGGGGTCGGTGAAGCGACCTTGGCCAACATCAAACGGATGATGATCGCTATCGGCATCAACGAAATTGAGTTTATGCGCGCCTGTGATGCTACTTTCAAAAACGCCATCCGATTCGAAGGGTTTCACAAAAAAGACGAGCCTTTCTGGCACCCCTTCACGCAGTTGACCCACGTAAATCGATATTCAATTGCCGATCTGTGGCTCGGCCTGCACGAAGACGGATTTCCGATGACTTATGCGGAAGCGGTGACGCCGGACCCGCTTATGTGCGATCAGTTTCGTGCGCCCAAAAATAAAAAACATCCGGTCTATCAAGGTTTGGTGAATTACGCCTATCACATCGACACGGTAAAGCTTGGGCGTTATTTACGCGATCTTGCAAAGGCCCGCGGGATCAAACATGTGATCGACACTGTTGTCGATGTTACACAGGACGAAAATGGTTATCTCAGCAAAGTCACGACCAAGGAGCATGGCGACTTGGAAGCCGATTTGTTTATCGATTGCACTGGATTTTTGGGGCTGTTGATCAGCAAAGTTTTGAAGGTTCCTTTCGTCGGTTACAACGATGTCATGTTCAACGATGCGGCCGTCGCGCTGCGGGTCCCCTATCCGAAGGGTGAGAAAAAAATCAAACCCTTTACGGGTTGTTATGCGCAAACGGCAGGTTGGGTATGGGATATCCCGTTATATAAACGCCGCGGTACCGGTCATGTCTATAGCAAGGATTTCATGACCCCGGAAGAAGCAGAGCAGCGTTTGCGCGAATGGGTCGGGCCGGAAGCGGAAGGTTGCGAAGCCAACCACATCAATATGCGCATCGGACGCAGCGAAAAAGCCTGGGACAAAAACGTCATCACAATGGGACTTTCAGGCGGTTTTATTGAACCTTTGGAATCAACCGGTATCTATTTGGTCGAAATCGCACTGGGCCTGTTACGGGATTATTTTCCGACCAAGCGCAATATGGACGTGATGTCGGGCCAATTTAACCGTCATATGAAAAGCTTGTATGAGGAAATTCGAGATTTCATTTGCATGCATTATTGTCTGACCGACCGCGAAGACAGCGACTATTGGCGGGCTTGCAAGAACCACACGGCGATCCCTGACAGCCTGCAGGAAAAGCTTGCCCTGTGGAAAAGCCGCTTGCCAACCGAAAACGATCTTGGTTATTCGACCGACATTCCTGCTTTCAGTGCCGTCAGCTACACCTATATCGCCATGGGTATGGGATTGATGCCGCAAGATTGGCAGGCCAGCGAAGGCTTTTTTGATGCCGATTTCGCCAAAGCGGTAATCAGTGACCGACAGCAAAATATTGCGCAAACGATGCAACAGGCGCCAGACCATTGGGCGTTTGTACAGGACATTCATGGAAACAAAGGCAAGTCCTGGGCAAAAACAGGAAAAATGGGATAATTGCTTAAGGGGTCATTTGCTGCTCACGCGACATTGTCCAATCGAGTTTTCGCCACAAATGCTTTTGCCGTCAGTCCAAATTGCACCAGAAAGGTTTGCTTCCCGGAATACCGTCTGCCGCAAACGAACATCTGATAAGTCAGCACCGCGCAGATCAGCTTCGGGGAACTGGGTACCGGTCAAATTCGCCCCGTTGAATTTTGCTCCGCGTAAATCAGCCTTGGTGAAATCTGCCCCAATCAGACGGGCCTCGGTGAAATCCGCTTTCTGCATGTTCGCCGATATGAACTTGGCCCGTCGCAGATCGGTCTTGGAAAGATTAGCGCCGACAAAAGTGCCGCGAATAAACCGACCGTCTTTCAGACGAGCGCCGGAGATATCAACACCCGAGAAATCGCGCTGTTGAAAAACACAGCGCCGCCAATCGACCCCTGGCGCCGGTGGATCGGCACAGTCAGCCAAGGCGCCAGTCACCACAAACACGAGCACAAACGCTGCGATGGCAAATTTCAATGAAGTAGTTTTTTTACGCACCAGGTTGATACCTCACACAATTTATTCTTGTCATTCCACGGGACCGTCGGCTTCCGTCCAGGCCGCAAAACCGCCGGCGATATGACAAACATCGGTATACCCCATGTCCATCAACGTCTTCGCGGATAATGCCGAACGACCACCAGAGCCGCAGTAAAGCACTAGTTTTAGCGAATTATCCAATGCTTCATTGAACATGGGAGATGTCGGATCGGCATGAAATTCCAAAAAACCCCGCGGCACATGTATAGAACCAACAATGCGACCATTGGCCCGTTCCACAGCTTCACGCACGTCAACAAACAGGCATTGCTCATTATCGATCAGATAGAGCGCGTCCTGGACTGAAACAGTTTCAATTACGGCATTTGCCGTTGCCAACATATCCTTAAACCCCAAAGCCATCTCGGTCTCTCCTTTACAATTCACCCATTCGCGGGTTAGACCGGCGCGCGTCGAACCGACCTGCAATTTGCCTGTTCCCAGCATATACTATTACCAATGCTCGGTTCGAAAAAGAAGGACGATAGCAAATGACCGAAATCGATAGTGAAACGTTAAGCCAACTTGGCCAGGCGACGGAAATCCCAGCCTCACCAGAAGAAGCGGTGCTAGAGAAAGTGCCTAATCCGCATCCAGACAGCGATTACCTAATCCGCTTTACCGCTCCCGAGTTTACCTCGCTGTGCCCAGTAACCGGTCAACCCGATTTCGCTCATATGGTAATCGACTATGTCGCTGACGCTTGGATGGTCGAAAGCAAGTCACTTAAGCTCTATCTCACTTCGTTCCGAAATCACGGTGCATTTCACGAAAAATGTACGGTTGATATAGCAAAAAAAATAGAATCCGTCTTGGCGCCAAGATGGATTCGGATTGGTGGTTATTGGTATCCGCGCGGCGGCATCCCAATTGATGTGTTCTATCAATCTGGCCCGGCGCCAGAAGGGCTCTGGTTACCGGCGCAGAATGTGCAGCCTTATCGAGGACGCGGCTAGCTGTTTTTTTCCGACAATTTGTCGTGATCTGTCTGCCGGCCCTTGCGAGCGCCCCACATAGGTTATAAATAACCTAGGGCGCACTCATTAAGGGGGGGTGCACCACATTATTCGTATTTGCGTTCGGCAATTTGGTCGAACAGGAGACTGCTATGTCCGATATTCGGCATTCCCGCGTACTAATCTTAGGATCCGGCCCCGCCGGCGCTACCGCCGCAATCTATACGGCGCGTGCCGGGTTGAACCCTACTTTGGTGCATGGTCTGCAGCCGGGCGGGCAAATGACAATAACGACGGATGTGGAAAATTATCCCGGTTTCGCCGACGTAATCCAAGGCCCCTGGTTGATGCAGGAAATGGAACAACAGGCGAAAAACGTAGGAACCGTCATAATCAATGACATTATTGTCGAGGTCGATTTGAAGTCACGGCCGATAAAGTGCGTTGGTGATACCGGCACAATATATACTACCGAAGCACTAATCATCTCGACCGGCGCGCAAGCGAAATGGCTGGGGCTCGAATCCGAGCATAAATATCAAGGATTTGGTGTTTCAGCCTGTGCCACTTGTGATGGGTTCTTTTACCGCGACAAGCCGATCGCGGTTGTCGGCGGCGGCAATACGGCGGTGGAAGAAGCCTTATTCCTGACTAATTTTGCCAGCAAAGTGACCTTGATCCACCGTCGCGACAGTTTGCGGGCCGAGAAAATCCTGCAGGACCGTATCTTGGCCCATAAGAAAGTCGAAATTATCTGGGATCATGTTGTTGACGAAGTTCTGGGGCAGGACGAACCGCCTGGTGTGACCGGTGTGCGTATCCGCAACGTCAAGAGCGGTGCGGTAAATGATTTAGCCGCGGACGGGTTTTTTGTTGCTATTGGTCATACGCCGCAGACCGAACTTTTCCGCGATCAGTTGACTATCGATGACGAAGGCTACATCGTAACGGAGGTTGGGACGCCAAAGACCGAAATTCCGGGTGTCTTTGCCGCAGGTGACGTGCAAGACAAGATCTATCGCCAAGCCGTGACCGCCGCTGGATCCGGCTGTATGGCAGCGCTTGATGCGGAACGATTTCTTGCGGAAATAGAAAGCTCCGCCCAAGTGGCGGCGGAATAGACGTCACATCGGGCCGGACAGGCCAGAATGGGGTTTTGAAAAATGCCCATGGATTGGGATAAATTAAGGGTCTTTCATGCTGTTGCTCAAGCCGGCAGCTTTACCCATGCGGGAGAGGAATTGAACCTTTCTCAGTCGGCCGTAAGCCGACAAATCAGCGCCCTGGAAGAAGACCTAGGTACTTCGCTATTTCATCGTCATGCCCGTGGATTAATCCTAACGGAGCAGGGTGAAATCTTATTCAGTACTGCGCATGATGTGTTTGACCGACTAACCATGGTGCAAGCAGTCCTCACGGATTCGAAAGACAAACCAACTGGTCGATTGCGGGTTACCACAACCGTCGGCATCGGCTCGACCTGGCTGACCCCTAGAATCGGTGAATTTTTGGCAGATTATCCGGACATTTCGGTGAGCCTGATTTGCGATGACCGGGAGTTGGATCTAGGTATGCGGGAAGCGGACGTCGCGATCCGCATAAGCGAGCCGACGCAACCGGATTTGGTCAAACGAAAATTGTTCCGGGTCACGGCCGGCATTTATGCTTCCAGAGCGTATTTGCGCACCCACGGGGCGATCGAAAATGTTGAAGATTTGGACAGTCATAACATCATTACTTATGGCGATCAGGCGCCTGCAACCTTTCGAAATGTGAACTGGCTTAGGACCTATGGCACCCGTGGTCATGCGAATCGCCGCACGATTTTGGAGGTCAACAATATCTATGGTCTGCTTTTGGCGGTTGAATCCGGGCTCGGTGTAGCCTCAATTCCGGACTATATGGTGCAGGGCAGCAAAGATTTAGTGCGAGTTTTACCCACTATCGAGGGTCCTGCATTCGAGACCTATTTCGTTTATCCTGAAGAGTTGCGAAAGACTAAAAGAATCGCAGTTTTTAAGGATTTTTTGTTACGTCACGTGCATGAGTGGCAGACCGCTCCGAGACCTGAATTAGGGGTCGTTAAAGCAGGAACGTGATATTATTGTCACTGACCTGTTTCAGCCATGCAACAGGCGCATGGCTTATATGCGAACTTGGCGATGGCAATTTCGATCGGAACCACCTAAATATTAATCATCAAATGTTGCACCGCAATATTTGAAAGCGCCGGACTTAGGTCCTGGCGCTCGGGTTGACCGTTTCCCCCTTTTTTACGGTTAGCCCATTTTACGTCTCCCAGACGTGAAGCCTCCCTGTTAGACTTGCCGGACCTTTTTGGTCCGGCATTTTTTTTACTCTACAGACAAATTTACTTCGGTCGCTCACCCTTGAGTGTCGTGCGATGCATGAGCCGTTCATGGCCATGATAATCGTTTATCGGGTTATGCAACGCGGCGCGATTGTCCCAGAAAGCGACAGAGCCATTTTGCCAGCGAAAGCGGCAGGTGAATTCTCCGCGAATTTGTAGCGCAAATAGATATTTGAGGATGGGTGCACTTTCTTCTTCCGTCATCCCTTCAATCGCGACAACATGGGCAGGACTACAATAGAGTGCCTTCCGGCCGGTTTCGGGATGTGTTCGAACTATTGGGTGGGTTGCCACTTTAGCTTCTTCAGATGCGCCGGTGCCTTTTTCCGCCGTCTGCAGCGCTCGGGTGGCAGCAACAGCTCCGTTGCTGGCGGAATTGACACCGTTCAGTCCCTCCAGCATCTTCTTCATGCCGTCGGATAAATGGTCATAGGCCAAATAGGTGCTGGCCCATTCGGTATCGCCACCATACGCAGGTACTTCCAGCGCATAAAGGATTGAACCCAATGACGGTTCCGGCAGGTAAGGCGTGTCGGTATGCCAAAGGCCACCGAAATTAACTGTTTCGTCCTTTCGCTTACGCACTTCTATAATTTCCGGATAATCGTCCAGCCCTTGGACAAATGGATAGATGTCAAGTTCTCCAAACCGGGCGCTGAATGCACGCTGCTGATTTGGGGTAATCTTCTGATCGCGGAAGAAAATGACTTGATATTCCAAAAGTGCGCGGCGCAATTCAGCGATCACATCATCTGATAAGTCATCGGCGATATCGACGCCGGCAATTTCCGCCCCTAGCGCACCGGATATCGGTGCGACCTGAAAAGGATAGTTCGTGTTCTGCACAATCTTCTCCGTCCAAATCTTAGGCTATTACGAAGTCATTGCCTTGCGGCATGATTGCCGCCAATGGATTAAGGCCGGTTCGTTCCGGCCAAAGGTAATCTCTTCCTGGGCACCGGACAACAATCCCTTTTGGATGCCAGTCATGGTCGGAAAATCTTCTTCTTCAACGGTACGCAAGACAAGATCCATGTTTAAATTCCAATGGCGAATTGCGCTGTCTGTATCCGCCGGCTCCGGAATATAGAAATCAAGACATGTTATCGATTCGTCGGTCTTGTCCTTGACCGGATAAATTCGCCAGGTTTCCAAATGATCGGCTTGCATCACCACAACCGTGTTCGGGAAAAGCACATAGACCATAGCGGAATGTTTAATCAGGTCCCATTCGCTTTCCGGCTCTTCATTCATTTCGACAATTGAACGTCGGGGCAAAGTCTCACGCAGGTTCAGACCAAAGGGATGCAGCAAACATAAATTCGGAACAAAGATGGGAGCAATAGAATCGCGGTGCAGAAAGCCAAAATGATAAGGTTCCAGAAATGTGTCGACAACCAGTTTCCAGTTGAATTTCAGCCGCATTTCACGGGTTTGATAATGGTGGTAGTCAGCAAAGCCATAGTTTTCTAATTCCGGTCCCAAACCGGCGAGATGATCGTCAATGTTTTGGTTCTGACCGCCATTGTTCGCCATTGTCGCTGTCGGGGTGACAAATATCATCCCGTATTTTTCTTCGATGGGTAAAACCTGCAAACCGTGGCAACTTCGATCCAGGTCCGGGAACGCGTCTTTGCTGTGGGGGATGCCAGCGAGCGTGCCGTCCAGATCATAGCTCCAGGCATGATAAGGACAAACCAGGCGGCGCTTGGTATTTCCCTGACCTTCCGCCAAACGAGCGCCACGATGGCGACAAACGTTCAAGAAGGCACGGGCCACACCATCCAGGCCGCGCACGATGATGATCGGCACACCGGCCTTGTCTTCTGTCAGGTAATCGCCAGGATTTGAGATTTGACACGACAGGCAAAGCATTAGCGGATATTGCCGAAACAAGACGTTCTGTTCCTGCTGCAAAAGCTCATTCGAGGTATAAGTGGTGATCGGCACAGCAGCGGATTGCGCCGCCAAATCGGTGGTACCGGCCTCCAAATGCGCCAACACCTGCTTCGAAAGTTGAACTTGCGTCGTATGGTCCATGATCATCCTCTTAAACTAATGGTCGTTTGTTTAATAGTTACTAAACCACAGATTAAACCAGCAAGCAATTTGCGCATGGCGAATGCGTTTTTTCATGGTAAAGTTAGTATTAATATGACGACAATACTAACAGTTTTAGAAGTGCCTGCGCGGCATATGTATTCTGGCCCATGATAAAATTTCTCATCATAATCGGAATTATTTTCGTCTATATCCCGCTTCATTTTGTAATCGCGACGAATGTCGAATTCTACAGAAGCCGGATACCTGACTTCATGGTCTCGCAAATCGCCAGTTCCTGTATCGATAACAGCAGCAATTGGAAACGTCGCAGCAAATTGAACCGACGGCTGAAACCGGTGGTTAGCTTTGCCTGTCAGTGTATCGGTGACGAAGTGCAGGCGCGCTATTATCTGGAAGAATATATTCTGTTATCGGCTAATATTATCTACGACAAGGTACAAGGTGGCGACGGCAATCAAAACCGCCTCGCCGGCCCGAAATTGCAAACCATCACGGATGTCTGCCTGAACGAAACGATCGAAAAATTCAGCAATCAGTGATCAGCAACAACAGTTCACTCATATCGTTAAACTCCACCGCGCCATCATCGGCAAGCGGTTTCGCGAGAGCGCTGCCGACGTAACCATAGGCGTCCATTCCTGCGGCTTTGGCGGCGCGGATGCCATAGGGACTGTCCTCGATGACAGCGCAGTGCTTGGGCGCGACACCCATGCGGGCGGCGGCGTGAAGGAAGAGGTCGGGGTGCGGCTTGCCGCGCTCAACTTCGGTGGCGGAAAAGACATGTGGCGCAAACGTGTGCCAAAGACCGGTGACTCCCAAAGAGACCTGCATCTTGTCGATTTCCCCTGAAGAAGCAACGCAGATCTTCGCGCCGGTTTCACGGATACTTGCGATCGCCTCAGCAATTCCCGGCACGGCCCGCAGCTCCTGCAGAAACGCGGCCTTGGTGCGGTCCTGCATGTTTTTTTCAAAATCCACCGGGATTGCTTTGCCGTAAGTTTCTTCGATATGAGCGAAGCAGGATTTGAGCGACAGGCCGACATAATCCCGGACTGCAATCTCATAGGTGATGGGGATGCCGATCTCCTGAAAACAGGCAGCGAAGATCTTGTTGGAAATCGGTTCGCTGTCGACCAGCACCCCGTCGCAATCGAAAATGACAAGTTGATATTTCATCACCGTTGTCTACCGAGCAGGCAGACGGTGAACAAGTCAATTCGATTTGCGAGATGTTACATAAAGAGCCTTTCGCCCTTCATGTCTTTGTAGATATCGGTGACGAATTCGCCATAACCGTTCCATTTTTGTGTCGGGATACGGTCATTGGTGCCCAGCACCCGTTCGTCTGCCTGGCTCCACCGCGGGTGAGAAACTTCCGGGTTCACATTGGCCCAGAAGCCATATTCTTTAGCCAAGATTTCTTCCCAGAAACTGACCGGCCGTTTATCGGTAAAGGTGATACGGACAATCGACTTGATCGATTTGAAACCATATTTCCACGGCAGCGCCAGGCGCAATGGCGCCCCAAACTGTTTTGCCGCCGGCTTGCCATAGACCCCGGTGACCAGGAAGGGTAGATCGATTTGCGCCTCCGCCATGGTCACCCCTTCGATATAGGGCCAGGGATACCATATCTGTTTCTGACCACCGGCGACGCTAGCGTCCTTGAAGGTTTCAAAGCGGATATATTTCGCCCCGGACAAGGGTTTGGCATAATCGACCAACGCCGACAGCGGGAAGCCCGTCCAGGGCACCACCATCGACCAGGCTTCGACGCAGCGATGGCGATAAATCCGTTCCTCCAAAGCCATGGCGCGGATCAACTTGTCGATATCGACCACTTGTTCTTTCTCCACCATGCCATCAAGGGTGACGGTCCACGGTCGCGTCTTCAGAGCTTGCGCCGCCCGCGAAATGGTTTTGTGAGAGCCGAATTCATAAAAATTGTTATAGGTCGACGCGTCTTCTTCGTTGGTAATCGCCCGCTTTACTCGATAACGCATATTGCGGGCCGCCGGATATAGGTCGGCAGTTGGATCCGCCGCTTCGGTGGCGGCCAACGCCTGGTTTATCGGGTTGATCGCCAAGGCACCGGCGATCCCTGCTGTCCCAGCCATAAACTTGCGCCTATTGAGGAAAACATCCTCCGCCGTCACCTGATTTTCAGAAATTTCCCAACCGCGCAACCGCTTGATCAGCATCTTCGTCTCCAACCATTATTCCTCATGCCCCCAATGTCAGAGTCTCACGGTCAATTTGCAAGCAAGACCACGATCACACTTGCGTTACGAGGTGGCACGAGCCCTGGGTGGACAACCCAAAAATAATTACCGGTCCCCTAAAATTGCACCTCAACTTTGCCGAGGTCTCCGAAGTCGGCAACCACGTTATCGCCGGGATTGACGGGGTGGGGAGTATTGAAGGTGCCGACGGTGATGTAGTCGCCGGCTTTGATGTCGCGGCCCTTTAGGCAGATATGATTGACCAGCCAGGCGAGCGAATTCAAAGGGCTGTCATAGACGTTGGTGCTGTAGCCGGTGGCCGCCTCTTCACCGTTGACTAATAATTTGACCGAATAATCCTCAAAGTCGATGTCATGGAAATTGGCGATCTCTGGTCCTTTGATCCAATAACCGGCGCCGCCGCTATCGGCGATGACGTGCAGACCGTTTTGCGGACTGGCGAAACGGCTGTCGACGACTTCGATGGAAAGGACCAGGCAAGCGACGCCACCGAGGATGGCATCCAGGTCATAGGGGGCAGCGGGCGGCAAAAAATCCTCCGCCATCTTGAAGGCAAATTCGCATTCGATAATACGAGAAAAACACCCATCGGCTGGAATTTCCGCCGGGCTTTGGACCATAAACTGATCGATCAGGGTGCCAGAGAACGGTTCATCCAAACCAAAATTTTTCATCGCGCCCGCCGCCGCCGCGCCGACTTTGTAACCGATAAAGCCGCCTTCGGTGACATCACAAAGCTGCGCCTGCACGGTGGTTTGGATCGCATAAGCGTCATCTAGTGATTTCGGTCGGCAATCTTCGGGCAGTTCCGTCAAGCGCATGCCGGTGGCCCGCACCTCCAATAATTGGCGCGCGGCCTTCTCAACATCGATACTCATTAATTTTCCTTTGATACTTGCTTACGCCGCCATCTCTTCCGCGCGGGCTTGTACCACATTGTCGGCAAGCCGGCCCGACAATTGTTGTAAATGATCAAAATCCGCGGTGAAGAAGCCGACGCCCTGGGTCAGGGAACGCAACTCAATTATGAAGTCATGCATTTCCGACTGGGGGATCTGCGCTGAAGTCACATCCCAACCCTGCCAACCTTCACGCATTTCGAAACCCAGCAACTGCCCGCGCCGACTTGAGACCATGGCATTGATTTTCGACGTGAATTCGGACGGTACCGTGACATTAACTCGCAAAATCGGCTCCAGCAATACTGGATTGCATTGCGGCATGCCTTCGCGCATGGCGATATGGCCGGCCGTTTTGAAGGCAATTTCAGAACTATCTACGGCATGATATTGCCCGTCATAAAGCGTCACTTGAACATCAACAACCGGGAAACCGAGCGGGCCGCGGCGCAGATAATCAGTGACGCCGGCTTCGACCGCCGGGATATAGGTTCTGGGCACAGCACCACCGACTATTTTATCGACAAATTCAAAACCCGTGCCGCGCGGCAAAGGCTTGATCTCGACATGCACATCACCGAACTGACCGTGGCCGCCAGATTGTTTTTTGTGTCGACCGTGTTGTTGAACACTTTTAGTGATGGCTTCGCGATAAGGCACAGACGGTCGTGCTGAATTCACTTCCAAGGTATATTTACCTTTCATTCGTTCGACATTCAGCCTCAAATGAATATCGCCTTGGCCGCGCAAAAGCAGTTGGCCTAAATCCGCGTCATGTTCAATGATCAGACCTGGATCTTCGTCGGTGAGCTTTGACAAGGCGGTGGACATTTTCACTTCATCATCCCGCTTCACCGCTTTGATCGCCAGCGTATAAACCGGCGATAACTGCACTCCTTTAGCTAGGGCCGTGACATTACCATCACTGACCGTATCGCCGGTCTTGCTATCTTCCAGACGACCCAGCGCAACGATTTCGCCAGCACCGGCAGAAGTCAATTTTTTCACCTCCTGCCCCAACATATTAGAGAGCCCGGACAGCCGCTGACCATTTAAGGTCATGCCGTCGGAAATTGTCCCGGACCAAACCCGGGCCACCGAAAGCTTGCCGCCGCGTTGGGTGTGGTAGATTTTCAGAATCTGCGCCACATTGCCGGCATTGCTGTCAATACCGGCGCGTTCCGCCGCTTTAGCTGGATCGGGACATTCGTGGCGCAGCGCTTTCATCAATCGTTCGACGCCGCGCATCAGTTCGGCCGCGCCTAAGAAAACCGGTACGATCAAGCCGTTTTGAAAATCACTTGTCAGGTTCTGATAAATTTCCTGCTTTTCGGGTTCGATATCCTCCAGCACTTTTTCCATAAGGTCATCGTTGAAATCCGCTAGCGCTTCCAGCATTTCATAACGCGACAGCTCTTCGCGGTCAGCATCATCGCTTGGCAGTTCGATAATTTCAGACGGCGCCCCGGACTTGTAGACATAAGCGCGTTCGGAAGCCAAATCGACATAGCCGGTGACATCTTCGCCTTCGCGCAATGGAATATGCCGCAAGACCAGCGGTTGATTGGACACTGGCTGCATCGCCTCAACCAGATCATGCATGGTGATCGCCGTCTTATCCATCTTGTTGACGAATATCATGCGGGGCACGCCTTGATCTTCAAGGAGCTTCATCACCGGCGCCAAAGCCAGCAGTTTGTCCGCTTCCGGTTCGCAGACGACAATTGCCGCATCGACACCGATTAAAGCATTTAAAGTTTCCTGGGCCAGCTCAATCGAGCCCGGACAATCGACGAAGGTGAATTTGTCGCCCATATATTGCGTTGTGGCGACGTTCAGTTCGGTACTCATGTTGTGGGCGCGAGCTTCGGGACTGCTGTCGCCGACGGTATTTCCTTCCGTCACCGAGCCGCGCCGACCCACCGCGCCGGTGGAATAGAGAATACTTTCGAGTAAGGTCGTTTTGCCACTTAAGTAGGGGCCGACCAGTGCAATGCTGCGTGGATTAGCCATATTTCGCCTCCCTTGATCTCATTTTCACGAAATCTGTTCAACGGGGCAGGCGAATTGCGCCTCACCCGAGGACAATTTCTTATCCGATATGTTTTCAAGTGAAACGCAATGGCGCAAGAAGAATCAGCATCATACTGCGAAAAAATCTACTAACGCACCAAAATCTGCCCTAGATCGACCGTGTTTTTAGTATCAAAATCGATAATGTTGCCATCGAAACGACGATCATGCGATCATTGATGAAGAAGAAACAGGAATTCAAGTTGCCTGCGGAATAATCGTCAGGAGGTTTAAATGCAACCCACTATCACGCCGCTCGACGCCACGCTTGGGGCGACAGTAACCGACTTGTCTCTCGCTGATTTGGATGAGGCGACGTGGCAGCAGGTTGAAGCTGCTTTTCATGAATTTGCGGTGCTGATTTTTCCGGGACAGCATCTGTCCGCCAAAGCGCAAGTGGCTTTCGCCAGCCGTTTTGGTGACATTGAATTGTTGCGCGCGAACAACGAGGCCAAAGCGATACCGGTCAGTAACAAAAAACCGGACGGCAGCCTTTTCAAGCCCGGTGATCATCACTATCAGACCTTGCGTGGCAATGAGGGTTGGCACACGGACAGTTCTTACATGCCGTTGGCGGCAAAAGCTTCCATGCTTTCAGCACAAATAGTGCCTTCCGCCGGTGGTGAGACCGCCTGGGCCGACAGCCGTGCCGGATACGATGCCTTGGACGACGACAAAAAGGCCTATGTGGAAACGCTGTCGGCTTACCATTCGCTATATCAGTCACAGGCCAAAGTCGGATATGAGATCAAAACCGGTGCCGGGTATGGCTACCACGACAAAGGCGCGCCGCTACGCCCGTTGGTGAAGACCCATCCCACAACCGGCAGAAAGTCGCTTTTCATTGGCCGCCATGCCTATGGTATTCCCGGGCTCAGTGAAGAAGATTCTGAAAATCTGCTGACCGAGTTGCTGGAATTGACCTGTCAGCCACCACGCACTTATTTCCATTCCTGGCAGCCGGGTGACCTGGTTATCTGGGACAATCGCTGCGCCCTGCATGCGGCAAGGCCTTATGACTATAACGAAGTCCGCACCATGCGCCATACCCGCATTGCCGGCGATCCGGCCAGCGAACTGGCCGACACCGGGCCCGACCCGCGCGCCAATGGGTTTCAACCGACAGCGTCGAACAGATAGGGTTCAGTTTTTCAAAAATGCCAAGCGGGTCCAAGTGACGCCTGGTTTTTTCGTGACGCTTTTCTGATTTTCAAGTTTGAGAACGGGGGTCAAACCGACCGGCCGGGCAAGTTCGATAGTTTTTTCCGCCGAAACATCGAACATACGACGGCCCGGCGGCACCGGACCATGCCGCAGAAAGAAAATCAGATGTCCGCCCGTTTCGACTAATTGCGCAACTTTGCGCATGCCTTGCTGGCGCTGATCCACATCCAAATGCATCCATACGGCCGTAAGCATGACAAGATCGAATGTTTCTGCACGCCGGCTAAGTTCGACTAGGTCCGGCAAACTATCGTCTAGCCACTCGATAAGTGGCGACGGATGCAACTCTATCGCCTTTCGACGCAACGGTTCCGTCGGCTCCGCCGCCACGACTTGATGACCCATCGCGGCAAATTCAGCTGCATCCCGGCCGGTACCGGCGCCGATGTCCAAGATACGCGCCGGCACGGTCGGAAATAGATGCCGCACCGAGTGATGCAGGTTGGAGAACGAAATCGCTTCATATCGCGCGATCAGCGCTTCGGCCTCGTCCGCATACCCCTCGGTGCCGCTTATCTCGACCAACTACGTCAACGAGGCGCAGAAGCGTTGGATGCGTTGACAGGCGTCTTCCAGCAGTTCCGTCGAGGTGGCGTAGGAGATGCGGAAATGCGGGCTCAGGCCAAAGGCTTCGCCATGCACCGCCGCCACGCCTTCGGTATCCAACAAGGCCGAGACAAAGTCTAAATCGCTTTCGATCTTCTTGCCGTCTGGGGTCGATTTACCGATCAAGCCAGCACAGCTGGGATAGACATAAAAGGCCCCTTCCGGCGTCCGGCAGCTGAGGCCCTTGGCCTGGTTCAACATCGAAACCACCAGATCCCGGCGCTCCTTGAATGAAATATTGTGTTTCGCGATAAATTCCTGCGGACCGTTCAAAGCTTCGACAGCCGCGGCCTGCGAGATCGAAGATGGGTTCGACGTACTTTGCCCCTGGATTTTTGCCATACCTTTGATCAAGTCCGCCGGACCGCCAGCGTAACCAATACGCCAACCGGTCATGCAATAGGCTTTCGAGACCCCGTTGACGGTCAAGGTCCGGTCATAAAGCTTCGGCTCGATCTGCGCCGGGGTGGTGAATTCGAACTCGTCATAAACCAGATGCTCATACATATCGTCGCACATGATCCAGACATGGGGATGCTTCACCAACACATCGGTCAGCGCCTGCAACGCTTCTTTCGAATAAGCGGCGCCGGACGGGTTCGAGGGCGAGTTGAAGATCAGCCATTTGGTCTTCGGCGTGATCGCCGCATCCAAAGCTTCCGGCGTCAGTAAAAAACCGCTGGCTTCGCTGGTTTCAACAAACTTGGGTTCACCCCCGGCCAATAACGCCATATCCGGATAGCTGACCCAATAGGGTGTTGGGATCAGCACTTCATCGCCGGGATTTACCGACGCCATCAACGCATTGTACAGCACCTGCTTGCCGCCGGTGCTAACAATCACCTGATTTGCTTCGTAATCGAGACCGTTTTCACGTTTGAATTTCTTGATAATCGCCTGTTTTAATTCCGGGGTGCCGTCGACATTGGTGTAACGGGTATCGCCATTGCGGATCGCCGCGATCGCCGCTTCCTTGATGTTATCTGGCGTTTCGAAATCCGGCTCACCGGCACTAAGGCCGACGATGTCCCGACCTTGAGCCTGCAATTCACGCGCTTGGCCACTGATCAGCATGGTCGCTGACGGCTTCACCCGCGCAAGACTGTCGGCAAGTATCGACATGGCAATTATCCTTTGTAACTCTATTGAATTGAATTTTTACAGACAAGCCCCTTCAGGGCGGGCGCACCCTACGCCTAAGGCAAACAAATCTCAACGAAAATAGAGGCGTCATGGTAATCTTTCGACGTCGATTACTACAATGGTGAGAACGCGGCATGATGAGACTTTACGGTAATTTGGATAGCGGTAACGATTACAAGGTCAGACTGTTATTGACGCAGCTTGGCATCGCCTATGACTATCAGGTCAAAGACGTCTTTACCGGCGAGACCCGGACGGCGGAATTCCTGGCGATCAACCCGAACGGCCGCATTCCAACTATTGTCCTGGAGGACGGCCGGATATTGGTCGAATCGAATGCCATCATGTCTTATTTTGCCGAAGGCACCAGTTTGTTGCCAAATGATCGCTTCGAGCGGGCACAAGCACTTCAGTGGATGTTCTTCGAACAATATAACCATGAACCAAATATCGCCGTAGCGCGGTTTTGGCATCATCTGGACGGCGGCGTCGAAGCCAACGCCGACGCCTTGCCGGAAAAATGGCAAAAAGGTTACCAGGCCCTGGATGTCATGGAAAAACATTTGAGCGAGCTTCATTATTTCGTTGGTGACGCCTATTCGATTGCCGATATTTCGCTTTACGCTTATACCCATGTCGCCGAGGAAGGTGGTTTCGACCTTGAACCCTATATCGCTATACGGCGCTGGCTCGACCGTGTCGGCGATCAACCGGATCATATCTTGATCACTCAGACGTCGGCTGATGATTAATTGGCGATACATTGACTTTTAAGCGTGATAGTTATTCGGCAATTCCGTTTGCATTTTGAATGGCAATATTAGCTTGATTAGTGAAAATACCGTCCACCGATTACTGAATGTTTTCAGAGGCTTATTGCTGTTCCTGTCAGTTTGTTTTCTGGCAATTATCCTGGCTTGGCAAATCTTTCCGGAAAAAATAAGCAAAGCCGGCAACAAAGTGGCCAACCACTATACGCGCACCCACGACAAACTATACAAATACAGTGTAAAACACGTCGATCAAAATCCAGCTGAGGCGGCGGAATATTTAGGCTACCTGCTTTGGTGGATCGGCGATGTCGACCGTCAACACCGTCTAGCGCCGTTGCGGCGTAAAATCTTGAAACATTATTACAATCTTCATGCCGGCCCTCTCCAATCCGACGTTGAATTTCGAACTGGTATCCTGGAAGCGTGGCATGCCTTCGATCCGTATGATTTGGAAGCCGACGCCCGCCTGGCTAGCCTACGCGTATTGTCAGATCAGGCAGCAGAAGAGAACTGGCAGAAACTAGCCACTTTATTTACGGATTACCCAACCGGTGCCCATGTGGCCGAAGTATATTTTGAAAGCCTGGCAACTGCCGGGCGGTGGTCAGTGGCCGCGAATGTCGTCGAAAAATACCAAGCCGTCAGTTTGCGCGAGAACTGGATATATTGGGTTGGTCATAAACTTTACCCCGTTCCCAGAGCCACAAACGACGGGGACTTCCTGCTGGAATACAAAGTCAAACAAATGCGGGAAACACCAGAGCAGATCCTGCTTTCGCTGCCGGTCAACTTTCCATTTCGTCTGGTCAAACCGTCGATTTGGCTGGCCAAAGAAGACTATCTGCTGGCACCGGAAAAACGCATGATCCGGCGCATTGCCAACCTTCTGGGTGCGGATATATTCTTGTCGCAACTTGTCCGTGATGGCGCCGGTTTAGTTCAAAGCAAACCTGGAAAAGCCTATCTTACCGCCAAAACACCCAACTTCACTTTGATGCCTGGATTTCTCCTGTATGTTCGTATGGGGCTAGAGCCAGCTCTTCCGGTCTGGGCCTTAGAATTGGCAAAACCCGATAGTTTAAGTCAATTACCGCCAGACCAAAAAACCCGCATCGTAGCGATGATCTGGAAATTACCATGACTGCGCGACGACGGAATTGGCGCAAAATCTGGCGAATGAGCCTTTACCTGACGCTGCCATTCGTTGTCGGGTTCAGCTACCTGTCGATCCGCGTGCTCGACCGTTACGTCTCATTCGTCGTGACCAACGATGCAGGCAATCAACTAACACTTCATCAAATTGGGATCGAAGAAGTCGATATCATCAAAAGTCGCATCCGACACGATTTGCTGAAAATCTTCCGCAAACAGGACAAACTAGGCCTAAAATCTGTGCGGCTATACGTTTCCGGCGCGAATTTGGCGAAATTAAATAGTAATCTGCCGCTGTCTGGGAAAACCTACGTAAAGGGCGCCCTCGACAACGAAGGCAGCGCCAGAAAGATCAAACTGCGGTATCGCGGCGATAGTAATTATCACTGGGCGCATGAAAAAAAATCACTTCGGGTGAAGACAAAACGGGCACGCCTTTATGAGGGGCGGCGAAAATTGAACTTTGTCGCGCCCCGGTCTGGGGAACTTCTGAATAACCATTTCAGTCAAGTTCTGGCCGGTCAAATCGGCTTGATCGCACCCAAAACTGAGCCGGTTTTTGTCTATATCAACGACAAACCCAGCGGCATCTATGTGCAAACGGAACAAATGGATGAATCTACATTACGGCAAAATGGCTTTATGCCGGGCGATATCTACGCCGGCGACGCGGTCGGTTATCGGATCGTAACCGGCATCGACAATCGACTTTTCGAACAAAGCGCGCTTTGGGACAAAGCGGCGATTAACAATCACTACCCGGCAAATTCCCGGAAACCATTGGACAGACTGATCGCGATCGTCAATATGCGGCCATCGCCGGAACGAGACCGCCAACTCGAAAACCTACTGAACATCGAAGCGTTCGCGAAATTTAGCATGCTGGAAATCCTGTCGTCATCCAATCATGTGGATGATGCGCATAATTGGCGATTGCATTACGATTTTTGGCGGCAGAAATTCCAACCGATCGCTTGGGATTTGGTCGGTTGGTATACGAATATGTATCCGCGCGCCGGCCGCGGACCGCATTCCGTCGATGTCACGACCAGCCAATTGCACATGGTCCTTCAACAAAACGCGAACTTCTTGCTCGCCCGCAACCGGGCTATGGGTGAGTTTTTTGACGCCGGCGCCACTAGGTTCCTACAAACCGTCGACCGGGATATTGCCCTTGTCAGCAGCCAGTTGGATTTTGATCCGGCAGTTACCGGCGTTAGGTTTGTCGATGGGCGAAAGCCGCGTGCTATGTACGAAGTGTTCAGCCCTGACGAAGTCCGCGCTGAAATGGTCAGTTTGCGTGCCCGTATTGTGAAGCATTTCGAACAGGTGAAAAAGCGGCATCTGTCCGAAACCGGCGCATTGAAATATGCCGCCCAGGAACACTTTATCGATTTGGAATTGACCGGACGTATCCCGATCGGCGAATTAGTACTCACATTTGATCCGCCCTTGCAGGAGATCCCAGCTCTATTCCTTGAGTATGTAACAGACGGAATAGTCTATCGCCGATCAGTGACGGAGCGGGCGAACATAACCAACGGAACGTTGTCGTTAAAACTTAATCTTCTGGCAGAATTTCACCGCTATCACCCTCGCCAGTTAAGATTTCGCCCGACCTCTTATCGCATTGTTAGTGAAAACGTCGATTTTAGCCAACGGTTGCGGAACCTTGATGTAACTTTTGTTAGTGGCATGAATAAAACGGCTGAACAGGTTGAAAATCTAACCAGGCGCGGCCTGCAATTTCTCCATCCGGTTCGTGAACCCTTGCCCAACACGACTGCAATCGTCTGGTCCGGGGAGCAAATTATCCGGGGTCTGCAATCTTTGGAACGCCCCGTTATTGTTCTGCCGGGAACTTCGGTATTGTTTGAAGCAGGTGCCACGCTCGTTCTGAAAGGCAGGTTGCAAGTCAAGGGTACCAAAGCTGCCCCAGTGATATTTCGACCGCGTGAACCAAACCAAAAACCATGGGGCGCGTTGGTTTTGTTTGGACAGGGCGCCAACAATTCAAGCATCCGACATTGCAAGATGTCCGGTGGCAGTGGGCTCAAAGCGGACTTGTTCGAGTATACCGCAATGCTGTCGATCCATGGCGTCGATGGCGTCGAGATTGACAATTGCACATTCTCCGACAATCGGATTGTCGACGATATGGTCCACACCGTTTATTCATCGCTTAAGATATCGAATTCACGTTTTGAAGGCGCCCCATTTGATGCCATCGACATCGATATCTCGACGGCGCAATTGGATAACCTCACACTTGTCAACAATGGTAACGACGCCCTGGATTTGATGACGTCGACGGTTTCCATTCTCAATAGTGAAATCCGCGCCAGCGGCGACAAAGCCATATCGGTGGGTGAAAATAGTCGATTATTGGCGATCAACAATATCTTGCGCGAAAATGAAATCGGGGTGCAGGTAAAGGACGCTTCGGTGGCTTATCTATTCAACCAGACGATTGAGGGCAACAAGGTGCCGTTGGATGCCTACAAAAAAAATTGGCGTTATGGCCAAGGCGGGACAATTCTGTTGTCGAAAAGCAAACTACGAAACAATAACAAAAGTTCAAGCGCGGACAAGAAATCGCGGATTGTGTTTTTCGACAGTTATGTTGACCATGATCTGAACCAAAAATGGCTTTATGTTGACCCCACCGTCGATCACGATCATGCCACCGATGCCCGGTCCAAAATGTTGCTACCAAATGAGCTGCCCTATAACTTACCCGACGCCGAACAACTTGCAGCGACATTTGCCAAAGATCTCCTAAAACGGCGCAATGCCCAAATCAGAGGAAGCCGCCGTTATGACAACTGAAACATCCGCGCAAACACCGTTGCATTTTGCCCGCTTCGAATTCAAATATGTTCTGAGCGCAAAAAAACGAAAAGAAGTCGAAAGCGACTTATTCTATTTCCTGGATGTCGATCCTTTTGCGAAAGATATCCCCGACAATCGCTATTTTGTCCGCAGCCTCTATTTCGACGATCCCGTACTGAGCTCGCATTTCGACAAGATCGACGGCCTGAAGACACGCTCGAAATTTCGCTTGCGCACTTATACTCGTGACCTTGATGACCCTGCGCCCAAGTTTCTTGAAATCAAGGGCCGTCACAATAATTTAGTTTTCAAGCATCGCACGCCGATCGACGGCGACGGCGTTAACTGGTGTAATATTCGTGGCACGGCGCTAGCGGAAACCTTACTGTCAAAGGCGCAGCCAAGCGACATACGGGATCAGTTTGCCTATGAATTTTACCGCAAAAGGCTGCAACCGGTTGCTTTGATCGATTACCGTCGGCGCCCCTATGTCAGTAAATATGATCCGGGATTTCGCGTGACTTTCGATGAAGAATTGCAGGTCACTCATACGGATAAGCTATTTCCTGGCCACTCCGTCCAGCCACGATGGATCATGCCTGGTCGCACGGTCATCGAGGTAAAATTTCGCCATCATTTGCCGTCCTGGTTTCACCGGGTCATTCAGGCTCATGAATTACAAAGGCGGTCTATTTCAAAAATCTGTTCCGGTTTGACCGCACTTGGTATAAGCCCAGATGAATAACTGCGTTCATTAGGAGATTTTACGCGTGGACAGTATTCTACTCAATCAGGAAGGCAGCTTGCTCAATTACACGGCTACCGAGATGGTGGTCAATTCCGGCCTGGCGATTATCTTGGGGCTGGTATTGGCGGCGGTTTATCGCCACACCCACAAAGGCTTGTCTTATTCCCAGTCGTTTACCCAGACTATTGTCTTCGTAACCTTGATTGTCGCCATTGTGATGATGGTGATCGGTGGCAGTTTGGCGCGTGCCTTTGCCTTGGTCGGCGCCTTGTCGATCATCCGTTTCCGCACCGTTGTCAAGGACACCAAAGATATAAGCTTCATCTTTGCCGCTTTGGCGTTGGGTATGGCATCGGGCACGGGTAATTATGTTTTAGCCGGGATTGGCACTCTTTTTGTGAGCGGTCTGGCGATGGCGTTCAATGCTCTGAACTTTGGCGCGGTCTACAAAAGCGAATTTATATTGCGCTTTGCATTTAAAAAGGCTGGTTCCAGCGACACCTATCTTTCAATCATTGAGCGGGCCAGTAAACAGTCGAACTTACTGCATATGGAACCCTCGGCTGACAATGAACTTCTTCGACTGACCTACGACATCACTTTAAAAGAGGATATCAGCGCCGATGATTTAACCCGCGACATGGGTGGCTTGGAAGGAATTTCAGAAGTCGTCTTGATCGCCTCCAAACAAGATGTGGATTATTAGTATTCCAAGAACCTGAAAGATAGAACGAGAACGTGATGACGAAAGAAGTTGCGAAAGCTGAAAACAACGGCCCTGTGCCCTATATGGCGCGGACGCGGGAATATTATCGCGCCCTTGGATATGAAAAGGATTACATTTGGGCGCAATATGATGACGTACCGTTCGCGTCGCTGCCTAAACCCGTTCATGAACTGCAGGTCGCTTTGATCACGACCTCTAGCCCGATCGCGTTTGCAGACTTGATGGAATTACCGCGGCAAAAAAAAGTTTGGTCTGGCCCGACCGAAAATGCACCGCAGGCGTTTTTCACCAATAATGTCGCCTGGGACAAAGAAAGTACCCATACGCGGGATCGCGAAAGTTTCCTGCCTTTGAACGCGTTCCGGCAATTGGCGGCAGAGGGTATAATTGGCGACGTCACGGCGCGCTTCCATGGTGTCCCGACGGATTATAGTCAGCGTCAAAGCATCGAGGAATTTGCCCCGGAGGTGCGACGGCGATGCCAAGCGGATGCCGCGGATGTCGCGTTCCTCATGCCGCTTTGACCGGTTTGCCACCAGACCGTGAGTTTGGTCGCAAGAGAGCTTGAAGGGCACAATATCCCGACCGTGATTATCGGTTCTGCCTTGGATATTGTTGAACATTGCGGTGTGCCAAGGTTTCTGTTTACGGATTTCCCGCTCGGCAATCCAGCGGGACCGCCTTATGAAGTGGACTTGCAACTGCGGATCGCCCGTGAAGCCATTATCCTGCTCTCCAGTGCCAAGGGACCGCGTACAACTGTTGCGGCCAACGTCCCTTGGACCGGTGATCCGAACTGGCGCCCCCGCTATGGCCGCGTCAGCAAGGCTAACCGCATCGAACTTGCAGCCTTAGGCGAGGCCCGCCGCCAACAGCAATTAGCGGCCAAGAACTGAACACATCAATTTTTTTATGGAGTAATTCATGATCGATCATATGAGCAGCTACACCACCGACTATCCAGCAGCGAAGTCCTTTTACGATGCTGTTTTTGATGTCCTCGGTTACAATGTGCAAATGGACATGGTGGCAGATTGGGACGACGAATTTCCAACCCGTCGGTGTTGCGCATATGGGCCGGAAGGTAATCCGATCTATTGGGTGATCGAAACGAAGGTCGCCTATACGCCGCGCCATGTCGCCTTCACAGCGGCAGATCGTGCTACCGTCGATGCCTTTCACGCCGCCGGCTTGAAGGTCGGCGCCACCGATCACGGTGCGCCGGGAATGCGGGAGATCTACCATCCGAATTATTACGGCGCCTTCCTGCTCGATCCGGACGGCAATAATGTGGAAGCGGTCTGCCATCGTCCGGGATAATGTCAGATAGGCTAAATATCGGAGCTCGGATCGGCGTTGGTCGAACGGCTGAAGTATTTGCACTGGACGATGATCGTGCGATCAAATTGTTCTACCCGGACTTCGATATCGAAGGTGCAGGCATTGAGGCGCGTGCTTGCGAACTCGCAACAAAGGCCGGTTTGCCGGTCCCAAAATTTTATGAACTTGTGGAAATCGATGGCCGTGCTGGCATCATAACCGAGCGCCTTTATGGCGAAAGCATGCTCTCCCGTGTTCTTCGCCGGCCTTATGAGATTTCCAACTTGACCCAGCAATTTTCTGATCTGCATCTACGACTTCATCGATGCGAACTCCCGGCTCTGGGCTCATATCGTGATTATCTATCCGTACGTATCGCGGGCGCAGTGGCGTTGAGTGATGTGGAAAAGGCACGTCTCCTGGATTATCTCAAGCAATTACCGAGCGACCCGCAAATGGTTTGCCACGGTGATTTTCATCCAGATAATATCATGCTCACAAAAGACGGACCGCTGATTATCGACTGGGTGACCGCAAATGCAGGTGCACCGGCTGCCGACGTTGCCCGCACTTTTTTACTTCTAACCATTGGAACGCCGGCCGAAAGCAATCCTATGGCGCGATTATTGGTGGCAGCGGCCCGAAGTTTTGTCGCCCGCACCTACCGGCGCCGGTACTTGCAAAGAAGCCTAATTGAACCGGCAGAAATTGACGCTTGGCGCCCGGTTATTGCCGCGGCCCGGCTAGCGGAAAATGTCGATGGCGAACAAGCGCTTTTGCTACCAATGACCCAATTAAGCCAGAAACAGTAAGAAAATACCTGCCGCAATATTGCCTTATTCGGGTCCAGTTTTGGACCTAATGCGCCCCTATTGTCAATATTGAACAAAACAGGGGGTTCATCATGATTGAATGTATCGAAACACGAGGCAGCGGCGCGATCCGTTATTTCGGGTACCGATTGATCCGGCAGGACGGACGTCTCTACGCCCCGTTGCTGGGTGGTTTCATGATGCTCTGGCTTTTGTTCGCAATTGCTATTTCAGCCGGTACCCACCGTCACCTACAGATGGGGCAACTGCATCCGAACGCCTCGGGCGTGGACGGTCATCCCCTCCACACAACCGTCTCCGCCGACGTGGATGACGGGCGGGACTGGGCTGAATGGCTAATTTGTGTCCAGCAGGATACGCAACTTCAAAACCCCTCCTACCTCTAGGGCTGGTGCGCGTTTAGCGCCGGCCCTAGATATTTCCCTGAGATGATGGACGAACGCACAAATTCTGTCTTGGTAATCGATTCGGGCATCGGCGGGATGACGATTGTGCAGTCGATCAAAAAGCAAGTCCCATCGACCCGCATCACTTATCTTTCTGACAATGCTTATTTCCCCTACGGCCGGATAGCGGCCGACACGCTTTCGGCGCGGGTCCATGATCTTGTCGGACAAGCACTTGAAGCAGATAAATTTGATGCGGTTGTAATCGCCTGCAATACCGCCAGCACAATTGTCCTCGATAGCTTGCGCGCAGCCTTTTCCTTGCCCATTGTCGGCGTGGTGCCACCGATTAAGACAGCCGGTGAAGTTTCGCAGTCGCGCGTCATCGCTCTGCTCGCTACCGCCGGGACTATTCGCCGACCCTACATCGACGATCTTATCGCCACTTATGCTAATGATTGCAAAATCCGCCGTATCGGTAATCCGGAACTGGCGCGCCTGGCGGAAGCGAAAGCCTATGGGCAAAAGGTCGATCATATTGCCCTGCGCGCCGCCCTTGCGCCCCTACGACACGCGGATTTCGCAACCATGGACACAATTGTTCTGGGCTGTACCCACTATCCGATTATTCAAGCTGAATTGGCGGCGGTCTTGGCCGGTGATTTCATCTGGCTCGACCCAGCGCCAGCGGTCGCTGAGCATCTAAATAACATCCTGTCGGACGCCACCAAGACAGAATATTCGCCGGCAGAGCAAACGAACCCGGACGCTGCATTTTTCACAGCCGATATATCCCAGCACGAAAAATTACTGCCATTCCTGGAGGCTGCCGGCTTTGCCAGTTTCAACCGCTGGCCGACGGCTCTTTGAATAACGGCGGCACGAAGACCAACTCTTTCCAATATTTCCAGACCTAACTAGTATCGATGCACGTCCGGCCGTTTGGGCTGTTTTTCTGACCGCGGAATTCGAGAACGAGGAACACAGAAATGAGCGTTGAGTTTTTCATAACCTCTATGGTGATCATATTATTGCCGGGCACAGGGGTGCTTTACACCTTGGCCTGGGGTTTGGGGAAAGGCTTCAAGGCTAGCTTCGTTGCCGCGTTCGGCTGTACCCTTGGCATCCTCCCGCACATGACCGCTAGCGCGATTGGCTTGGCCGCCTTGTTGCACACCAGCGCGACGGCTTTTCAGGTGATCAAATTTTTAGGCGTTGCTTATCTGATCTACATGGCCTGGTCGACGTTACGAGAGAAAGGCGCCTTGAACGTATCCGAAAATCACTCCGAAGCAAAATCGTCAAAAATCATCACGAACGGCTTCCTGCTGAATATCCTCAATCCGAAGCTATCGATCTTTTTCCTCGCTTTTTTACCACAATTTGTCCCTCCAGGCGCGGCTAGCCCAACCTTGTCCATGTTGGCTCTGGGGGCTATTTTCATGATGCTAACCTTCATTGTATTTGTCGGTTATGGCGCTTTCGCGTCGGCGACCCGCACTTACGTGATTTCCAAACCAAAGGTCATGGTCTGGATGCGTCGGCTGTTTGCCGGCGCTTTCGGCGTGATCGGTCTCAAACTCGCGCTTTCCGAACAATAGAGTAATATCTACGCAGGCCGGCTGGTTATGAAGCTATCTTGAGTAAGGCTGCAACGATCAGGCAGGCGAGCGCGAAAAAATCGACGATCAGCACTTTGCGAATTGCATGATTATATTCGCCAATTTGCAACGCTAGTATAATGAATGAAACCAAACTGACAAAACCGCCGATAAAAGCTAAGAGCTGTATAGTTGGCACAAAGGCGGCATACACGATAAAGGCGCCCAACAAACCAAATAAACAAGCTCGATGCCGCATCAAGATTGCAATATTTGCTTCATCGAAATCTAAGTTATATAGCGCCGCAAGCTTTGCCGGCCCCAGAGCACCGCTTAGGGCCAGCAGATGAATGATGCCGACAATGATCAACAACGCGGATATATAATAGCTCATGGCCTTGCTCCGAATGTTTCCTGAAGACATAATCCTCTGAGAGGCTAAGAATCAATTACATGCCAGGTCATATTTCAACACCATGAAATAACGACCTGCCGCCCGATTGCTCGTTTTCAATGAGGACCATCGAATTCTGTTGTTCAAGTTTTCCTTCGACAACGGCGCGTTGGCTGGTCGATTATTCTGGGGGACTCCCGGAGGAGCCCTCCACAAAGACGAAAGTTACGCAGATGCCACAAGGCGCGAACTCAAGGAAGAAACCGGCATCGCGGCAGAAATTGACCCGGAAATGGCGCAAAGACAAGTTACTTTTAAAATACCCGAAGGGGTTTATGTCGATGCCGATGAGCGCTTCTTCCCGGTTCATGTTAAGAGCAGCAAAATCGACCAAAGCGGCCAGGAACCTTTGGAAGCGAGCGTCATGATTGCCTATCGATGGTGGACGCTCGATGAACTTCGATCGACGACGGACACCGTCTATCCGAAAATTATTGTGAAAATCGTCGAAGACTATCTAAACGACTGAATTGCCGCCTCGTCATGTATTCAGCCTCGCCGTTCCGGATATCGCGACTACGATACCGGAACGACGAGCTATCATGCTCCGGTTTTGATCATCTTCCCGGATAGCTGACCTGCATGCCGGCGGCAGGGTCATTTTGAGTGCCGTAAGACGGGATCGGATAGCGCAGACCGACTTTCGAGAGACCAACCAAGCCTTCCATACCGCGGACAAATTCCTTAGGTGGCATCGCCAACAACATTTCGTCGTCCGCCACCCCGCCGTAGCGCCGCTCGGCATAACAGGGGATCGAAATCGAGGTTTCTTTGGTTGCCAAAGCACGGCCCCAACTGTCCGAACAGGCGCTTTCGCCAGTAATTGTCATGTCATAACGTTTATAGCGTTTCCATTGCAGCCCGTTCACGAACAATATTGTCTGGGCCGGATTGGCATAGAATAACACGATGTCCGGATTTTCCAGACGCGCGGTGCGCAAGGGGCTAACACAAATGCCGGAATATTTTGGCTCCACTCTCGTCATCTCCGCCTGATGCGCTTTTGAAGCTTTGCGGTTTTGGAACCAGACGCCATCCATGTTTTTGCCGCTCAAGAAGTTTTCGCTGGGCGCGTTCAGCCCGACAATACCGCCGCAATTGGAATTCATGCGGGTATTTTCATGAACGATGCCAAGCGTGAAACCAGCGCTGCGGGCCTGACCAACCAATTGGCACATGGTGAAGTGGCAATCTTTGGTGGGCGTCCGAACCCCCGGCACTTGCATCATCTTTTTCGAATCTTTGAACAATTTCATGGCCAGAGGAATTGATTTGATCCTCAGCATCTGGATCAATTGATCGGAAAGCTCTTTCATGTTTTCGGCACTGGTATCATACGTTTTTCTGACTTGGTTCACGGCTTCGGTCTCCCTATTTGTGAGTGGCGTTTCAAATAATGTGAAACCATTATTCGCTACCAATTCCTATCAGGCAAGCTGTTGCCGTTTTGTTCTAAATCTAATATGTTGGGTCCATGGCACATACATCGATGAAAGAAACCGACGTCGCCTATAATCAGGCGCTGGTGAAGGCAGAAGAAAAGTTGTGGGCACCGGTGCGTCCGGATCGACCCGAAAAAGGCGAGGGTGGAAAACAATTTGTCCTGCAATCGGAATATCAACCTGCCGGCGATCAGCCGCGAGCGATTGCCGAGCTGACGGAAGGCATCAATACGGCGGAAAAAAATCAAGTCCTGTTGGGTGTCACCGGTTCCGGCAAGACTTTCACCATGGCTCATGTGATCCAGAATGTGCAGAAACCGACCATTATCCTGGCGCAAAACAAGACCCTAGCGGCGCAGCTTTATGGCGAGATGAAAAATTTTTTCCCCGACAATGCGGTGGAATATTTTGTCTCTTATTACGACTATTATCAGCCGGAAGCCTACGTACCGCGCACCGATACCTATATTGAGAAAGAGGCGAATATCAACGCCCAAATCGACCGCATGCGCCATTCCGCCACCCGGTCGTTGTTGGAGCGAGACGATGTGGTTATCGTCGCTTCGGTTTCCTGCATCTACGGTATCGGGGCGGTCGAAACATATGCGCAAATGACTGTGACCTTGAAGCAGGGAGAGCAGATTGACCGCAACGGCCTGTTGCACAAGTTTGTCGGCTTGCAATATCGCCGCAATGACAATTTTTTCGATCGCGGTACCTTCAGAGTGCGTGGTGATGTCGTTGAACTTTGGCCGGCGCATCTGTCCGATCGGGCTTGGCGCTTCAGCTTGTTCGGCGATGAGCTGGAGGAGATTGTTGAGTTTGATCCTTTGACCGGCGGCAAAGCGGATCGCTTCGAACAAGTAAAAGTCTATGCCAACAGCCACTATGTGACGCCAAAACCAACCCTGCAGCAAGCCGGAAAATCGATCAAACAAGAGTTGGCGGAACGACTTGAACAGTTGCGCCAGCGCGGCTTTTTGTTGGAGGCGGAGCGCCTGGAGCAGCGTGTCATGCTGGATCTGGAAACAATGCAGGCCGCCGGTTCGTGCCCTGGCATTGAGAATTATTCCCGTTATCTAACCGGCCGGCCCCCGGGCCACCCACCACCGACCTTGTTGGAATATCTACCTGAAGACAGTCTGATGATTATTGATGAGTGCCACGTCACGGTGCCGCAAATCGGCGGCATGTTTCGCGGCGACTTTAGGCGCAAATGGACCCTGTCGGAATTCGGTTTCCGCCTACCGTCCTGCGTCGACAACCGGCCTTTGAAGTTTGAAGAATGGAATGCGATCCGCCCGCAAACAGTCTATGTCTCTGCCACCCCCGGTCCGTGGGAGCTTGAGCAAACCGGCGGCGTCTTTTCGGAACAAATTATTCGCCCGACTGGCCTGATCGATCCGCCCTGCATAATCCGTCCGGTCGAAACCCAGGTCGACGACCTAATCGGTGAATGTAAGGATGTGGCAAAAAAAGGCGGCCGGGTATTGGTCACCACATTGACCAAACGGATGGCCGAAGATCTGACGGAATATTTGCACGAAGCCGGCTTGCGCATGCGCTATATGCATTCCGACATCGAAACGCTGGAGCGGATTGAGATCATCCGGGATCTGCGCCTGGGCGTCTTCGACGTTCTGGTCGGGATCAATTTGCTGCGTGAAGGTCTTGATATTCCCGAATGCATGTTGGTGGCGATCCTGGACGCGGACAAGGAAGGGTATTTACGTTCCACCACCTCGCTGGTGCAGACCATTGGTCGGGCCGCACGGAATGTCGATGGTCGGGTTATCCTCTATGCTGACGTGATGACCAAAAGCCTAACCCGGGCGCTTGACGAAACCTCGCGGCGGCGGGACAAACAACGGGCATACAACAAAGAAAACAACATCACACCCGAATCGATCCGAAAAAACATCGGGGACATTTTGGAATCGATCCATGAAGGCGACCATGTCACGGTGAAAACCGGCGACGCTGAACGTAAGAACTTGATTGGCCATAATCTCGAAAGTTACAAATCCGATTTGGAACAACGTATGCGGGCGGCAGCCGCCGATTTGGAATTTGAAGAAGCCGCTCGCCTGCGCGACGAACTTCGTCGATTGGAACAGCTGGAACTAGATCAGATGACCGGCGATATCGATCATATCGACAAACCAGGCAGCCCGATCCAACGCAATCCCTCCAAGGGCCCGCGCCGACGCTTTTCCGGTCCCTATAAAGCGAAAGAAACGACCAACGCCATTACGCCCGACATGCTGGACGATGTCCGCAAAGGCGGGGGCCGCTCCAAAAGCGGACGCCCCGGCACTCGCGCCCAGAAATTCAAGTCGCGACGATAAACCTAAATATCAAGCGCAAGACTAAGCTATTGCCAATAGTGCGCCATTTTCCTAGCCTGCGGCCCTATTATTTTGGGATGCACACCATATATGATGTTCACGAGTGGGCCAGCTGAAAAGCGGATGAATAGCGTATGACGTATTTGATGGGCGCCGTCGGCCTGACCTTGCTGCTGATTGGCGGCGACGTTTTGGTACGCGGCGCCGTATCTTTGGCAGAAAGCCTGTCTATTCCGCCGCTGGTGATTGGCTTGACTGTCGTCGCCTTTGGCACTTCGGCACCGGAATTGGTGGTCAGTCTGAATGCCGTACTCGCGGGCGTGCCAAAACTGGCGATTGGCAATATTGTCGGCAGCAATATTGCTAATGTTCTGTTGGTCCTTGGACTACCGGCTTTGATATTCCCTATCGCCTGCGCCGAAGTCGGCGTTCGCCGCGACGCCATGTTCATGATCGGGGTCTCCGCCGCCTTCATCATTCTTTGCTGGACCGGTGAAATTCGTCTTTGGCAAGGCTTGATCATGGTGGTGATGTTGGCCGGATACTTGATCTGGTCTTATCGCGATGCCCGGAAGAAAAGCCGCAATGGCAATGTCGATCTGGATCTAGATGAAATTGGTCCCGCGACACAGGATTGGCGGGTCGCAGCGATGTACATAGTCGGCGGTTTTGCCGGCCTTATTGCTGGCTCAGAATTGCTGGTCGATGGCGCCGTCACGATCGCCCGGGGTTATAAGATTTCCGATGAAGTGATCGGCTTAACTCTGGTCGCCATCGGTACGTCCCTGCCAGAATTGGCAACCTCAATGATTGCAGCGATCCGCCGACATGGCGAAGTGGCGATAGGCAATGTGGTTGGCTCCAATCTCTTCAATATTCTCGCCATCATGGGTATTACGGCGATGGTGAAACCGGTGCCGGTACCAGCGCAGTTCCTGCACTTTGACCTTTGGATCATGTTGGCCGCGGCCGTAGCGATCGCGCCCTTTGCCTTGCGCTGCCGGCCGATTGGACGCATCACCGGGGTGGTTTTCCTGTTTGCCTATCTGGCCTATCTCTTGACCTTGTTCAATGGCCATGGCGGGATGGCGGAACATTTGAAAATCGCATTCTAGGGAAAGGCCACAATTCATGGCTAGGGAAAGTATGGGCGTCGCCCTGATCACCGGCGCTGGAAAACGAATTGGTCAAGCCATAGCCATGGACTTGGCGGCGGCTGGTTACGACATCGCGGTGCATTACAACACATCCCACGAAGGGGCAGAAGAAACAGTAGCGGCTATCCGCAAACTTGGCCGCCGCGCAGTGGCGTTAAAAGCCGACCTGGCGGAAGCGGACGCTTGCCTTGACTTGATCCCGAAGGCAAAGGTCGAGTTGGGGAATATCCAGATATTGATCAACAATGCCAGCATATTCGAGCGCGATGTAGTTGAAGATTTGACGCCGGAAAGTTGGCATCGGAACCTGGATATCAATCTACGCGCGCCGATGTTGCTGATGAAATCATTCGCCGACGAACTCGCCCCTGATCTAAGCGGCTCGATTATCAATATGATCGATCAGAAAGTTTGGCAACTCACGCCCTATTATCTGTCTTATACCATCGCCAAAACCGGGCTTTGGACCTTGACCCAAACGATGGCGCAGGCATTAGCCCCACGCATCCGTGTCAATGCAATCGGGCCCGGTCCCGTGGTCAAAAATGACGAGATGAGCGCTGCAGACTTCGACGAACGTTGGCGCGCCATGCCGCTTGGAGCCGGGGCCACCTTCGAAGACCTTTGCGAAGGTGTTCTCTACTTGATTTCAGCGAAGTCAATGACAGGTCAAATGATTGCTTTGGACGGCGGACAACACCTAATGTATCCTCGCATCGGGCGGATCGCAGAATAGCTTTTCCGTTGACCAGTTATTCGCGACGCTATTACTTCACGTTTTCGTAATATTTTGTTAATAATTGCCTATATTCTATCTTTTTGCTTCACTTCGATTTACCGGTTCCGCTGTTTTTCTAGACCAATAAAGGCCAACAAGGGTTAATTCTGCCGACTAATATACACAGGGCGATTCGACCAACTAAACAGCTACACTGGAATCGCTATAATAAACCGGTTTGTCCGCAACAGCCTTGGATCGTTTCATTTAACTGTTTAATAACAACAGCTTAGATTTTTGCCCAAAATTTAAGCAATGCCTAGTATGGCTAGAGAATCCGGGCATCACAGCTCACGAGGGATAATTACCCCACAAAGTTATCCACAGGCAACGGGGATATCGTACCAAAGCCTCTGAATCCGTTGGCTTTTCCAGATTAGATGACTTGAAATTGAGCGTAAAACAACCGAGATTTGGGCTATGTCCAAAGCAAGACGACCAGATCATGCGCCGACAAATTTGCCGGGCGATGCCGCGCCAGACAGCGCCACCGGATATGAAGCCGGACGCGATGCTATTCGTGATGCCCTAAAATCAATGCCGCAAAGCGCCGGCGTTTACCGAATGATCGACCAAAAAGGCGATGTCCTCTATGTCGGCAAGGCCAAGAACTTGCGTAATCGAGTGCAAAACTATGTCAATGCGTCCGGTCTAACCCTTCGAATTATGAAAATGATCGCGCTGACCAGCGCCATGGAAGTGATTACAACGCACACGGAAGTCGAAGCGCTTTTGCTGGAAAGCAATATGATCAAGCGCCTCAGGCCACGCTACAATATCCTGCTCAGGGACGACAAATCTTTTCCGTTTGTTTTGATCACCGGGGACCATGAGTGGCCACAGATTACCAAGCATCGTGGCGCCAGAAACCGAAAAGGGCACTATTTCGGACCATTTGCCTCCGCTGGCGCAGTCAATCGCACTCTTAATACGCTGCAGAAAGCCTTTCCGATCCGTCCTTGCAGTGATAGCGTTTTTGCCAGCCGCAGCCGGCCCTGCCTGCAATATCAAATCCGCCGCTGTACCGCTCCCTGTGTTGGCCGAATCAGTCCTGAAGATTATGGCGAACTGGTCGAAGAAATTCAGCAGTTTTTGTCTGGCCGTAGTCACAAAGTTCAAACCGAACTTTCAAGTAAAATGGCCGCGGCGAGCGCGGCTATGGAATTCGAAACTGCCGCCCTTTACCGGGATCGGCTGAGGGCGCTGGCCCATATACAGTCTCATCAGGGGATTAATGTCGCTCGGGTCGAAGAAGCGGATGTGATCGCCATTGCGCAAGACGCCGGACAAAGTTGCATCCAAGTGTTTTTCTTTCGCGCCGGACAAAATTGGGGCAATCGCAGCTATTTTCCAAGCCATGGCAAAGACGAAAATGCCGGCGATGTGCTGGCCGCCTTCCTGGGTCAGTTTTATGACGACAAACCCCCACCGCGGGAAATTTTGTTGAATCAAGACATCCCGGATGCCGGCCTAGTCGCCGATGCCTTAGCAATCAAAGCCAATCGCAAAGTTCGCATCCATCGCCCGCAACGCGGCACCCGTCGGGAGTTGGTTGAGCAATCGGTGCTGAACGCACGCGAAGCTCTGGGTCGCCGCTTGGCCGAAAGCACGACCCAGCGTCGTTTGCTGGTAGGGTTAGCCGAAACTATCGGCCTTGACGCTACCCCGGAACGCATCGAAATTTACGACAATAGTCATATTCAAGGCACTAACGCCATTGGGGCCATGGTCGTCTCAGGTCCGGAAGGATTTGTCAAAAACGCCTATCGAAAATTTAACATCAAAGACAGCAAACTGACCCCGGGCGACGATTATGGGATGATGCGCGAAGTATTGCATCGGCGTTTTTCCCGTCTGTTGAAAGCCGAAAATCAGGAAGCAGACAGTGGCGACGACAATATACGTGTCGCCGGCGAATGGCCGGACTTGGTCTTGCTGGATGGCGGCAAAGGGCAATTGTCCGCTGCCCAGGACGTGATGACCGAACTCGGCATCACCAATGTTGCACTTGCTTCGGTCGCCAAAGGGCCGGAGCGGAATGCCGGACATGAACATATCTATTTAAAAGACCGGGCACCTATCATGTTGCCACAACGCTCACCTGTTCTGTATTTTATTCAACGTTTACGAGATGAAGCGCACCGCTTCGCCATCGGCACCCATCGAAATCGCCGGGCTAAGGGGATCGCCGCATCGGTATTGGACGAAATCCCTGGCGTCGGTCCCCGGCGCAAACGCGCGCTTTTGAATCATTTTGGTTCGGTGCGAGAAATTGAGCGCGCGGCCCTTGCTGATTTTGTTGCTTTAGATGGTATTTCCAAGACGTTTGGTCAGCGAATATACGATTTCTTTCATCCGGATGATTGACGCAGGTCAGCACCCGTTGTAGCGAAGGGCGAGTAAGTTGTTTTTTAATGTCCAGGCGGTTCGATCACAGGAAATTAGATGATCAAGCATGTGCCAAATATGCTGACGATGTCGCGGATTATTGTCATTCCGGCAATGATTGGGGCATTTTATTTGGATAGTCCGTTGTCAAATTGGGTGGTCTTTGGTTTTTTCACATTTGCCGCCATCACCGATTATTTTGATGGTTATTTGGCGCGAAGCCTCAATGAAGTTTCCGGCCTCGGCCGCTTTCTTGACCCGGTCGCAGATAAACTGTTGGTCGCAGCAACGATTTTAATGTTGGTCTATGTCGACAGCATCGCAGATTGGACAATCTTACCGGCGGTCGTGATCATGTGCCGGGAAATCATGGTTTCGGCACTACGGGAATATCTGGCGGAGCTCAGGATTGGCATGCCGGTTAGCAAGCTGGCAAAATGGAAGACCATGGTACAAATGCTTGCCCTTGGCTTCATCATTGTCGGCAATGCGGCATTTTGGAACATCCCGGCCCGGGAAATCGGTATTGGCGGGTTATGGATAGCCGCCGCCCTGACAATTTATACCGGCTATGATTATCTGCGTCTTGGCCTCACTCATATGACAGTAGATCGCCGTTCGGACGATCAACCGGATCGCCGACGGGATAAAATCTCATGAAAGTCTTCGGCCTCGCGGGATGGAGCGGTAGCGGGAAAACTTCATTGTTGATCCGCCTGTTACCGGAATTCAATAAGCGCGGCATCAAAGTTTCCACGATCAAACACGCCCATCATCGTTTCGACGTCGACCAACCCGGCAAGGATTCCTGGCGACATCGGGAAGCTGGTGCCACGGAAGTGCTCATCTCGTCCGCCAATCGCTGGGCCTTGATGCATGAAAATCATAGTGACGGGGAAGCGGGCCTAACCGAATTGATCGCCCGCCTTTCGCCCGTAGACCTGGTACTCGTCGAAGGCTTCAAAAATGAACCACACGACAAATTGGAAGTCTATCGTGCGGCGCTCGGCAAGCCACTGCTGCAAACAAATGACCAGCATATTATTGGGGTCGCGGCAGATAGCGAGCTGCCGGACTTACCGGTCACACGATTGGAACTCAACGATACCGGGTCCATTGCCGATTTTATTCTAAAACATTGTCAACTTGCGGATCGAGCAGCATGACGCAGCTACAGGACGATTGTTTCGCCTTCGACGACCATCTGATACCGATGGCTGAAGCGCTCGCAATGCTGTCCGGACGTCTGCAGCCGATCACTGATATCGAAGAAGTCGCCCTTGCCGACGCCGTCGGGCGTATTTTGGCCGAGGTATTGATAGCGGAAATTGATGTACCAAGCGACGACAATAGCGCCGTCGACGGATACGCCTTCGACCATCGGAACTTGCATCCCGATCAGGAAACTAGGTTACCTATAATCGGCCGCGCCGCAGCCGGGCATCCTGCAGATCACACGTTCGAAATCGGCGGCGCGGCACGAATTTTTACCGGCGCGCCGATGCCAGCGACAACAAACACGGTGGTCATGCAGGAAGACGTGGTTGTCGACGGCAACCAAGTTGTCATTCCCCCCGGACTGAAGAGAGGCGCCAATCGTCGTAAACGCGGCGAAGATACAAAAGTCGACGATATTGTTTTGCCGAAGGGAAAACGTCTGCGGCCACAAGATATCGGGATCGCGGCTTCGACCGGGCATGCGAAACTGAACGTGTTTCGCCGCTTGCGGGTTGCCCTATTTTCATCTGGCGACGAACTAATAGAGCCAGGTCAGGATCTTCGCCGTGGCGGCGTGTATGACAGCAATCGTTTCATTTTGAAAGGCCTGCTGCAGAAGCTCGGCTGCGTGGTCAGCGATATCGGTATATTGCCGGATCGCCTGGATGCGGTTCGCGACGGCATCGAGGCGGCGGCACACAATCACGACCTGCTTATCACTTCGGGCGGCATGTCAACCGGTGAGGAAGATCACATCAAGGCCGCCATCGACGCTTTGGGCAGCCTTTATTTTTGGCGTCTTGCGATTAAACCCGGACGGCCGATCGCCTTGGGGCAAGCACGCGGTACGCCCTTTATCGGTCTGCCGGGAAATCCGGTCGCGGCAATGGTTTGTTTTCTGCGTTTCGCTCGCCCGATCATACTTGAGCTTGCCGGCGGCAATCCAGCCATCAATCAACATTCTTTTTTCGATATTCCGGCTGGATTCGAGATGACCAAAAAGCCGGATCGACGGGAATGGCTACGGGCGCAGCTTGAAACCGGGCCCGATGGCCGATTGGTCGTGCAAAAGTACCCGACCCAAGGCTCCGGTGTGTTGCGGTCCATGGTCGAGAGTGACGGGCTGGTCGAAATCGCGGAAGCAACGACGGAAATAAAGATTGGCGACATGGTCAAATTTTTACCATTTAGTGAAGTTCTGGGATAATCACGTTCGATGACACTTAAATTGCTATATTTTGCATGGTTGCGCGACAAGGTCGGCTTAGCGGAAGAAAACGTCGAGGTGGCGGCGGAGGTGCGATCTGTGGCCGACCTGGTGGCCTGGCTGCAGGGGCGTGGTGCCCGTTACGAAGAAGCATTTGCCGACATGAAAACCGTCCGCTGCGCGATCAATTTGGATTATGTCACTTTGGATGCTGATCTTAGTGAAGGCGACGAGGTCGGATTTTTCCCACCGGTGACAGGTGGATAAATGACGATCCGGGTGCAGCGGCAAGATTTTGATGTCGGCGTAGAGTTGGCGCAGATAACGGAAGGTCGCGGTGAAGTCGGCGCGATCGCTTCCTTCGTCGGACTAGTACGCAGCGCAAGCAATGGGCAGCAGCTGGGCGCGATGACGCTTGAACATTATCCCGGCATGACGGAGCGGCAGCTGGCGGGTTTGGAAAGCGAAGCGCGGTCGCGTTGGCCCTTGGATGAAGTGTTGGTTGTGCACCGCTATGGGCGGCTTGAGCCAGGTGCGCAAATTGTCCTTTGCGCCGCAACGTCAAGCCATCGCCAAGACGCCTTCGAAGCCTGCATGTTTCTGATGGATTGGTTGAAAACCAAAGCACCATTTTGGAAATTTGAAGAAACTGCCGGTGGCGGTGAATGGGTGAAAGCGCGGCAGAGCGATGACGCCGCCGCCGCGCGCTGGCAGAAATCAAAAAAACAGTAACAGGAGAGCGCTTATGGCCTATCAACCTTTCGACCTCAGCGGCAAAGTGGCGCTGATCACCGGCGGCAATAGCGGCATTGGACTGGCTTTTGCCGATGCGGTGGCGCAAGCTGGGGCCGATGTTTGCATCTGGGGAACCAACGCCGATAAGAATGATGCGGCATTCGAAAGCCTAAAGCCCCATGGCACGAATGTTTCCGTCATGCGCTGTGACGTATCCGACGAAACTGCCGTCGACGCATGTTTCGGTAAGACACTATCGAAATTTGGCCGAGTGGACGCGTGTTTTGCCAACGCCGGCATTGGCGGTCGAGCCAACTCTTTCATGGAAATGAGCGCGGAAGAATGGAAGCGGGTCACCTCGGTCAATATGGACGGTGCTTTTTACACTTTCCGCGCCGCTTGCCGCCATATGCAGGACCGTGGCGACGGCGGACGGCTGATCGGTACTGCTAGTTTGGCGGCCATTTCAGGACAAGCTAGGGGTCAGCACTATGCGGCCACAAAAGGCGCGATGGTCTCGATGATCTATGCCCTCGCGGTCGAAATGGCGCGTTATGGTGTCACCGCGAATGTCGTATTGCCCGGTTGGATCGAAACCGGTATGACCGAAAAAACCTTCGCTTGGGATAAATTTGCCGCCGCCGTACTGCCCCGCGTGCCATCACGGCGGTGGGGTCAGCCGGAAGACTTCGGTGGCATAGCGGTTTATTTGATGTCGAATGCCAGCGCCTACCATTCGGGTGATACATTTGTCATAGACGGCGGATACAATCGATATTAGAACCAGCATGAATTCGCTATAGTTTGATCCATCCTTTGTTTTCGCGAGTTGTACGGATATGCCTATATTTTCTTGGGGCGGTAAAAAATTGACAGGCAGCGACCGTCTTTCGGACGCTATTCAGGCAAGTAAATGTCTGTCCCTAGTGTATGATTACTGGCAGAAAATTCGCGGCGATAAGTTGATGCCGTCGAGAGCAGATTTTTCGCCAGCGTCGATCGTCGTTTGCTTGCCGAACCTCGTCTTGATTGACGTCTTGCGCGATCCCTTGGATTTTCGATATCGCTTGATCGGCACCAAAGTCGATTATCACTCACGCCATTATCATACAGGCCAACGCATTAGTGAAATCCCTGAACGGGCGAACCCAAACCAAGTATGGAAAAATCTGGTCGCCGTTAGTGAAAGCAAAAAACCGTCCGGCCGCATGATCCCCTATGTGGGACCACATAAAGAGTTTCTGGAAACCCGGCAGATCACTCTACCGATGTCCAGCGATGGGGAAAATGTCGACATGATTTTACTGGCGATAGACTATGTCAATCGAAATCGCCACTTTACGAAATAGACTATCCCACCAAGTCGCGGGTGATAATGCCCGATAGGCAACCAACGGCCACGGCGGCTTTACGCAACTCATCACAAGGGACGCCAATAACCTCAATCCCAATACTTTGATAGAAATTTGCCGCTGTCGGATTGTCACCAACCATCAGTATTTTTCGGGGCCCAAGTGTCACGAAGTTAAACGCACTTTGGTTTTCGAACTCATCCGATTTTGGTAGAAATGCAACTTCAATATGGCGGTCCCGCAAGGCTTCAACGACCGCATGCGGCGTGCGCCGTGGCCAGACGATGGCCAAATCCTGATCGACAATCCGCAACATGCCCATAAAATGCATGGTACCAAATGGCAGATCGACAATAATTGCTTCACCACCAATATCTTCGATCATCTCGGCAACTTGAAGGGCGCCTTCCATATTGGTCCGCAAGCCCCTGCCGATCATCACGGTGTTTGTGTCGAGCCAGGCAGCGTCAGCTCCTTCGAATGTTGCGTTGCCAGTCAATGTTCTCAGGATCGGCACCCCCATGTCGGCTAAGCGTCGAGCAACCCAGCGCTCTTCACCGGCCCGCACACTCGATGCCGGACGCGCCATGATCGCACCTTCCGGTGTCATGAATACCAGATCAGCGCAAAACATCTGGTTGGGACTTGGGGTCACCGTTGGATCGACAAAATGCACTTCAACGCCGTGATCACGATAAGTCTGGACCATTATGTCATGTTGGTCCTGCGCCCTATTTAGATCCAGCCTATCCAGCATCAGGACAGCTTCGGGATCGACTGACGCCGACAGCTCGTCACCTGGACGGTGTACGACCACATCGCGCAGCGTGGCATATTCACTGTCGACCCCACTCTTAGCCCACAGATCACCGATTTCCTCCCGATGGCTGCGTACACGCGGCGACCAGTTATCCCCGCCATAGGCAGCGGCGCCAAAACTATCTTTCGCCATGTTCAAAACATCCAAAATAATTCAAACTGATATCTAGTCTAGAACGACAACGACGCGCCATCCGTAACAGGACGACACGCCGTCGGCAATATTGGCGCAAAAGCTACGCCGCCTTTTTCATCTTCACAATAGCATCATAGTCGTTCATCAGGTTTTGGGTTATCTCACCTACTGTGAAGCGATAATCGTCGATTTCCGATACACCGGTAATTTCTGCGGCGGTACCGGTGATGAAGAATTCCTGCGCATTGGCCAGTTCTTCCGGCATGATCACGCGCTCGATCACTTTGTAGCCGCGTGCTTTGGCCAGCTCGATCGCTGTCCGCCTGGTAATCCCGTCCAGGAAGCAATCCGGGATCGGCGTATGTATTTCGCCGTCAATGACTAGAAACACGTTGGCACCGGTACATTCCGCCACTCGACCACGCCAATCCAGCATCAAGGCGTCGTCATAGCCTTCTTTTTCTGCGGCATGTTTCGAAAGCGTGCAGATCATATAGAGACCGGCTGCTTTCGATATCACCGGTGCACAGATCGGGTCGGGACGACGCCATTTCGAAGTCTGCAGACGAATGCCCTTCAACCTGGCTTCCGGATCGAAATAAGATGGCCATTCCCAAGCGGCGATGGCAACATTGATAGTATTTTCTTGGGCGGAAACACCCATCATTTCCGAACCCCGCCAGGCCACCGGACGGACATAAGCGTCAATCAACTTGTTTGCATTTAACACTTCGTACTTCGCACGATTGATTGCATCTTCGGTATAAGGGATCTCAAAATCTAAGACACGGGCGGAATTGAAAAGCCGCGTCGTATGCTCCTCGGTCTTGAAAATCTGTCCGTCATAGGCCCGCTCGCCTTCGAAGACACAGGATGCATAATGCAGTCCGTGGGTCAAAACATGAAATTTTGCGTCCTTCCAAGGTCGCAATTCGCCGTTCATCCAAATCATGCCGTCTAGCTGATCATGAGGTAATATTGCCATTGTTCCGGTTCCTGAGTTCATTTATTTCGTGATAACTGCCAATGTTGTAACATTCTCTCGATTATATGTCAATAATACTGACCAAAAAAATGTCAGCAGCACTGACGATGTTTTGATATGTTCAATTCATGGATAATTTCAACGATGATCCGACCCCCAATTTCCTGCGCGATGAAGAATTGCGGCGCGGGATCGAACTGCTGTTTTTCGCCTATCGTGATTTCACTGGCGACCCTGACGAAATCCTACAGGAATATGGCTTTGGCCGGGCTCACCACCGAGTACTGCATTTTGTTGGTCGTAACCCGGGCATGACCGTCAGTCAACTTCTGGCGATTTTGAAAATAACTAAACAAAGTCTCAGCCGGGTGCTCGGACAGCTTGTGCGCGAAGGTTATGTTCGCCAGGATCAAGGCATCACAGATCGTCGTCAACGGCTTTTATTTTTGTCCGCCAAAGGATCGGAACTAGAAGGCAAACTCTCCACCCCGCAACGGGCCCGGGTGGCGCAAGCCTATCGCAATGCCGGCCCCGACGCGGTCGCTGGATTTAAGAACGTAATGCTCGGATTGATCAACGAAGACGACCGCGAAAATGTGGTCGATGCCCTGAACAAAAGTTGACTATGGTTGATGATGCCACCCATATCTTAGTTGTCGACGACGATGATCGCCTGCGCAGCCTGTTGCAGCGATATTTGTCGGAATGCGGCTATCGCGTCAGCACTGCTGGTAACGCCGAAGAAGCCCGCACCAGCCTGAGCGGCCTGGAATTCGATTTGATCGTATTGGATCTAATGATGCCGGGAGAAAGCGGCTTGGACTTAACCACAGATTTGCGCCGCACCAACGATGTTCCGATCCTTTTACTGACAGCGAGGGGCGAAACCGATGATCGCATCGCTGGCTTTGAAAGTGGCGCCGACGATTATTTGTCTAAACCGTTTGAACCACGCGAACTTGTCCTTCGAATTGAATCGATCCTGCGCCGGGTGCAGGCCAGCGGCCGTAGCTTGAAGATTGTCGAATTTGGCGATTGCAGCTTTAATATTGAACGCGGTGAGTTACGCCGCAACGGCAATACGGTGCGTTTGACGGCAAACGAAATAGAGCTGCTACGAGTTTTCTCCCGCAATCCCGGCATGACTATAGACCGGATTGATCTTACCGCCCATTCGGGTGATCACGGTTTGCGCGCCGTCGATGTGCAGATCAACCGTCTCCGGCGTAAGATCGAACCCAACCCAAAAGAACCTAGATATCTACAAACGGTTTGGGGGCGTGGTTATGTATTGTGGCTTGAATAGAAACGAATAGCGCGATGTTGAAGCGAATATTGCCCCATAGCCTGTTTGGCCGCACTCTGATGATTATCATCGTGCCGGTAGTGTTGCTGCAAATTTTGCTGGCAGTGGTATTTTTCGATCGTCATCTCGATCGCGTTGCCATTCGTTTGGCCCAGTCCGTCGCCGGCGATCTCAATTTTTTGATTCAACGCTACGAAGCTTTACCTTCCGATAAAGAGCGGGTGGCGTTGTTACGAACGGCACAACGCAACATGAACATGCGGCTGATCTTCGTACGCGGCCAGAAGGTTGACTTGAGTATTCGCCCGGACGTGATCACACCCCTTGAACAATTGCTCTATGAAACCATGGACAAAGGACTGCCAGGCGGATACTCGATCACCGAACGTAGCGGTTCAAAAGCCTATGACATATATGTTGGTGTTGAAGGCGGTGCCATCCTCGCCATTGTGCCATTCAATCGGTTTACCACCTCGACCGTTCATATTCTGGCCTTATGGCTGGTCGGTGCAGCAACGCTATTCATGGGCATATCGATCATATTTTTACGCAACCAAGTTCGCCCAATCCGGCAATTGGCTTTGGCGGCGGAAAAATTTGGCCGCGGCCAGGATGTGGAAAACTACCGACCGAGTGGGGCTTCGGAAGTCCGTCAAGCCGGGGCGGCCTTCCAACGCATGAGTGAACGCATCGACCGTCAAATACGCCAGCGCACCGAAATGCTGGCCGGTGTTAGTCATGATCTTAAAACGCCCTTGACCCGCATGCGTTTGGAACTGGCAATGTTAGGCGAACAGTCAGGTATTGATGAATTAAAAGCTGACATCGCAGAGATGGAGGAAATGATCGAGGGATATCTTGCCTTCGCCAAAGGCGCACAAGGCGAAGCAGTGCAGGATATTGATCTTTCAGAATTGCTGGCTGATGTCGTTAACGCTGCAATACGCGACGGTAGTCAGGTCGATTTGCAAACCGTGCGCCCGCTGCAGGTCGAGTGCCGACCGCAGGCATTGAAACGATGCGTCACCAATCTGATCAACAACGCACAACGCTTCGCTAATAACATTCGCGTGCAAACGGAACAGCGAACTGACGGCATTTGGATCATCGTCGATGATGATGGTCCCGGCATTCCACCGGAAAGTCGCAAGGATGTTTTCAGACCGTTTTTCAGGTTGGAAGAATCTCGCAATATCGATACTGGCGGGGTCGGTCTGGGCCTTGCGATTGCGCGCGACACTATCCGCAGCCATGGCGGCGATGTTACCTTGGGCGAAAGTGATCTCGGTGGCTTGAGTGCCCGCGTCCGCATCCCGGCTTAAAAGTCAAAATCACCCGCTGCCACAACGTCGTCGGGCAACCATGTTTCGTGCACATGCAGCCATCTAAGACCGTTCGGCTGACTTTCGTCCGGGGCAAAAAGAGCCGACGAAAGCCGACCGTTTTCACCGCGGTCCGAATTGACCGCGTGATGTTGCCATTCTTCGTAAGTGGCGAGAATTTGATCGCCAACACCACGCAATAACTGGACATTTCGGGTTTTGATACGAAAGGCGGAATTGCGGCCATGACCGTCATAAATCAGGTCGAGAATTTCAGCGCATTTTAGGAATTGCCCAGTTGGGGTGATGATGGAAAAGTCGCGATCCATTCGACGGCCCATACGGGCATCGAAATCAGTCCTCTGCTTTGGCCAAGCGGCGGCATACCAAGCAACGAATAAATCATGCAAATCGTCAATCTCTCGAGCGACTTGATCAAAGGTTGCGGATTGTGTCGGCATCGCGATAATCACTTTCATTGTGGTTTCCACGAAAGATATGGAACGGTCAGGTTCTGTCAAACAATTTTCTGGCGTTCAAATGGGGTCTGAAGCATGCAAGCGTTGTTGTGCCGGGAATATTGTGCACCTGAAGATCTACAGCTTGGCGATATCGACCGCCCTGTCCTGAACGACGACGGGATGCGCATTCGGGTGCATGCCGCAGCGCTAAACTTTCCAGATTTCTTGATGATCCAGGGTAAGTATCAATACAAACCTCCGTTCCCCTTCGCACCCGGCATGGAATGCGCCGGCGAGGTTATCGAAGTCGGTCGTGGCGTATCGGACTTTAAACCTGGCGACCGGGTCGCTTGTCATCCCTGGAGTGGATGTCTGGCGGAAGAAGTTGTGACGCCGGCCGATTTCGCCCATCCCCTGCCCGATCAGATGGAATTTGAAACCGCCGCCGGATTCTGTCTGACCCACGGAACCGTTTATCATGCCCTCGTCGATCGGGCCGACCTCAAGGTCGGTGAAAGTTTGTTGGTATTAGGTGCCGCGGGAGGCGTCGGTTTGAACGCCTGCACGATGGGCAAAGCTTTGGGGGCGCAAGTTATCGCCGCGGCAAGCACTGCCGATAAACTTGCGCTCGCAGAAGAACACGGGGCTGATCATTTGTTAAATTACCGGGACAATATTTTACGCGACCAGGTTAAAACTTGGACCGCCGGCAAAGGCGCGGACGTAATTTTCGATCCCGTCGGCGGAGATATGACCGATCAGGCCATGCGGGCGATCAACTGGAATGGCCGCTTGCTGATCATCGGTTTCGCGGCGGGTCGCATCGCCGATATTCCTAGCAATCACGTGTTGATCAAGGGCGTTCAAGTGATCGGGGTCGCCTTCCAACGTTTCAGCCGACTGGAACCAAAGAAAGCCAAAAAAAATATGAAGGCGTTATTTCAGCTTTGGCAAGAGGGCAAGTTGAAACCCTTCAACGGTGCGATCTATGATTTTGCCGATGGCGGTCGAGCCATCGCCGATATGGCCGCACGGAAAGCGCAAGGCAAGTTAGTGGTGCGGGTCGGTTAATCAGAACATCCGCCCACCGAGGGGGACGTCTTTGTCGGGCACAATCAGGACGACATCACCTTCACCGTCGGGGAACCCAAGCACCAAAATTTTCGACATGAACTTGCCGATTTGTTTTTTCGGAAAATTCACCACTGCGGCAATTTTCCGGCCGAGCAGTTCATTTTCACTATAATGTTTCGTGACTTGGGCGGAGGTTTTGCGCTCGCCAATTTCCGGTCCAAAATCGACCCAGAGTTTAAACGCTGGCTGACGTGCTTCTGGAAATTCTTCAACTCGGATTATTTGACCGACACGGATGTCAACGGCCAGGAAGTCACTAAACTCAATCTCTGGCGTCATCTTGTTCTTCTTGTTCTTCGTCATTTTTTACTGATCCGCGACACAATAAGCCAAAGATGCCATCGATACGAACCAGGCCACGGTCCAAACCAGCCATCGTTTTAGAAAGATCGGCATCGTCATCACGCAGCCATATTCGCATTGTCCCCAGATACAGCAGCCCCATCCCCTTTTCCTGTATAGGTTGCAGCGGCCCCCAGGGCTCGACGTGAGCGGCTTCCAACATCCACCGTACAGAGCGGCGCATTGGACCCGCCATAAAACAGGCAAGCGCCGCCGGATCCCGGCTGAGATCGGCAATCAGGTTCTTGATCGCCTCCTTATGCGGTTCCAGCACATCAAAACGACGCATCACCACGTCAAAGAGCCGATCGCGCACTGGATCTTCGACAATTTCCGGATCAAGATCGTCGATCATCGCAACATCGAAACCCGCCATGATCGCCGTTAAAATTTTTTGTTTACCGGAAAACTCCGCCCGCATCACCGCCAGAGTGATATTTGCCTCTGCGGCAATGTCTTTCAACGACGTATCGCGCCAGCCTTGCAACGCCATCAGTCGCAACGCAGCTTCAATGATTGCTTCTTTGGGCGGTGTTTTAGCGGCTCGACTTGATTTCTTTGTCTGTGCCATGATGAAATCCTATTCTGAACCGAATCATAAACCTCGCGCCGTGCTGTCGCAACTAGCGATACCCTTCCAGCCCCAAGATTGTGGAGTTTCTTTATGTTGATTTCCGTCGAACGCCTGACAAATTTGGCGACCAGCATTGTCCGCCACGGTGGTGGCAGTGACGAAGCCGCCGAAACCGTCGCCAATCACCTCGTTGAAGCCAATTTAGCCGGGCACGACAGCCACGGAGTCGGAATGCTGCCGGCTTATATAAACGGCGTTCAGCACGAGCAACTGATCCCCGACGCAAAAGCCGAAATTGTGCAGGAGACAGGCCCCTTCCTGTTGGTCGATGGTAATCAGGGTTTCGGCCAGGTCGTCGCCAAACAGGCCATGGAAATGGCCATCGAACGGGCCAAGGAACAACATATTGCGGTGCTGTCGCTTAGAAATTGTTTTCATATCGGTCGCATCGGGGCCTGGGGAACGATGGCGGCGGAAGCCGGTTTCATCTCGATCCATTATGTCAACGCCCTCTCGCCTAATTCAATCGTTGCTCCCTATGGTGGCAGTGACGCCCGTATCACCACCAATCCCTATTGCACCGCGATCCCGGCGACGGACAAGAATCCGATGTTATTGTTAGACATGGCGACCAGCACCATCGCCCATGGCAAGGCCCGCGTAGCCTATTTAAAAGGTGTGGAGACGCCGGAAAATTCACTGATTGACCACGAAGGTAATCCGACAAATGACCCAAGTGTTTTATTCCAGGACCCAAAAGGGGCGCTGCGCTCCGCCGGCCTGCATAAAGGGTTTGGTCTGGCCTTGGTTTGCGATCTATTATCCGGCGGGTTCAGCGGTGGCGGCGCCTATCAGCCGAAACGGGTGGTGGCCAATCGTGTCATCAACAATATGATGGCGATCCTGCTTGACCCAAATGTTTTTGGCACCGGCGACGATTTCATCCAGGAAGTCGACGAATACACCGAATGGGTAAAAGCCTCACCACCGGCTCCCGGCTTCGACGAGGTGATGTTCCCAGGCGACCCGGAACGCAAATCCACCGCCGAGCGTCGAGCCAAGGGCATTCCAATCGACGACGGTTCCTGGCGCACGCTACTGGATACTGCTAAAGCCGTCGGGATAGACGAAGACGAAATAATGCGGATTGTCGGGAATTAGCGCTTAACCTTCGCCCAGTTCTTTGCCGCGTTGTTCGGCGGCTTTGACAGCTCGATCCATCAACGGCTGCAAGCCATTGTCGGCCATAAGGTGATCAAGGGCGGCGGCGGTGGTCCCACCGGGACTGGTGACATTGATCCGCAATTGCGTCGGATCATCATCGGCTTGTCGGGCCAATTCACCCGCACCGGCGATCGTTTCCAACGCCAATTGATTTGCCATGGCATCAGGCAGTCCGACTTTGCGCGCGGCTTCTGCCAAACATTCGATCATCAGGAAGACATAAGCCGGCCCAGAACCACTCACCGCGGTCACCGCGTCCATCAAACTTTCATTGTCTAGCCAAGTCGTCTGCCCGACAGCGGACAACAGATCACCGCAGATTGATTTTTGGGCGGCATCGACATTGGCATTGGCGCAAAGCACGCTCATCCCGCGGCCAACAGCAGCGGGCGTGTTTGGCATCACCCGAACGATCCGTGCCTGTTCGCCAAACTTTGCTGCGAAATAAGAAATTGTCGTGCCGGCAGCAATCGACAGATAAACCGCACCAGCGTCGGCATATTTGGCATAGGCCGGGACAACATCGTCCATCGCCTGGGGTTTCACCGCCAGAACGATCACGGCTGGACTGACGTCTGACGCTATGTCCTCGGCATTCGCAACAACATCGACGCCAGCCGGTATCGCAATCCGTGCCGGATCTAGCGCCGGCTCAACCACCACCACCTGCGCAGGGTCAATGCCTTGCTCCAGCCAGCCCGCCAACAAAGCGCCGCCCATCTTGCCGCAACCCACTAATAGCAGGGTGCCATTGATTGCCAATGTCATGTTGTATCCTTTGTCGCTTCACGCAATATCCAGGGAAATGCATAGCATTTATCCCCGACCCAGTCGACGCATGCGCGCGACCTTAAGCTTCGCCGACGGTATCCAGCATGGCAGCCATGACCGCTTCTTCAGCGGATTTGCCGCCCCACACAACAAATTGGAAGGCTGGATAGAAGCGCTCGCACTCGGTCATCGCGACTTCGATCAGATCTTCCACTTGGTCGCCGGTGATGCCAAAACTGCCCCTGGTCAAGATCGCATGGCGATACATCGGAATGCTTTCTTCGGACCACAGATCGAAATGGCCTAACCACATACGCTCGTTGATATAGGCAAGCAGTTCCAAAATTTGCGGCCGCTTTTTTTTCGGCACCTTTAGATCATAAGCACAGGCGATCTGCACTCCGCCCTGCTCCGCCGAATAGGAAAATCCTAAATGGTAATCGCACCAGGACCCGGCAACGCAAACGGAAAGCTCTGCATCCCCCTGCCGGTCAAATGCCCATTCGTGGGCACTGACAATTTCTTCAATGGTGTCGAGTGGATTGTCCTCGAAACCGATACCCTCATGCATAACAAGACCCATGACACTTACCCCACCTGTCGTGAATACGCTTGGAACAAAGGTCGGAGATGAAGCGCAACTCGCCAATCGGAATTGGCGGAACCACACAAGATGTCGTAAATTCGTGAGCTGCAATGCTTCATATAGAAACACTGCCAAAATCTAGTACCGTAAGCAAGCAAATAACATAGCTCGGGGAAATTGTCGGGCCCGCGGACTGAGGTTTGTTGTTAATTGGGTAGATTAACTCTTCTTTTTGACCGACGCTTTTTTCGCTGTAGCCTTTTTAGCGGTTGGTTTCTTGGCCGCCGGTTTTTTGGTCGTAGCCTTCTTTGCCGTCGGTTTTTTTGTCGCCGTTTTCTTTGTTACTGTTTTCTTTGGCGCCGGCTTTTTCTTCGCGGTCGTTTTAGCTGGTTTACCTTCGAGCATTACTATTCGTTTGGCGAGTGCGGTGTTTTCCCGCCGGGCCTTTTCCGCCATCGCCTTGACGGCGTTGAATTCTTCTCTGGTGACCAAGTCCATCCGATCAAGCAGCGCTTCCAGGCGTTGGCGAAAAACTGTCTCTGCCTCGCTATAGGCGCCCTGCACCACGCCGGCCGCACTATTTGCCACTTTCGATAAGTCGTTCAATATTTTCCGCCGCGCTGTCATATCAATGCCTCCACGAGTTTCAAACGACTATTGCAGGCTCCGTCCGGACTGACAAGATTCTATATGATTAATCGCTAGTGGGATTTTTCCCAATATTTTTCCCAACATATACTCTACGATACATATCTTGACTCACACTCTTTTTCAGCTTTAGGATTTTCGTCATGGCCGATGCAACAGACCTCATCACGGAAATTGAAGACTATTGCCGACGGCAGGGCATTGCAGAATCTACGTTTGGCCGTCGGGTGGTAAATGACGGCAAGTTTGTTGGTCGGCTGCGCGGGGGCGGCGGTCTGACGACAAAAACGGCGGCGCGTGTAAGGGCTTTCATCGAGGACAAACCTGCCAGTCCGGATGACCCTCGGGATATAACCGCACCGAAAAAATCAAAATCTGCAGACAAAAAAGTTAACGCCTTTCGATTTTACGACAATCGGCAGAAATATCTGCTCTTCGTTAATACCTGCTCAGAAAAGTGGGCCGTCGCCGACCGAGTGGGCATGGAGTTGCAACGGATCGCACCGCGGCCACCGGGTTTACGGGTATTCGATGCCGGCATGGGTGATGGCACGGTCCTCACGCGCGTGATGCGGCAGATGCATCGACGTTTTGCCACCACGCCATTCCTGGTCGTCGGCAAAGAGATCAGCTTGGAAGACGTCCGCTTGTCGCTAGGCAGGATGTCGGACCGGTTTTTTGAACATCCGGCGATGGTGCTGGTCGTGACCAATCTTTATTACACGGAAAGCCCTTGGTTATCGCCCGGATCAATGGCCGCCGCCGCTAGTCTCAATTGGCAGGTCGTCAAGCTGGCGGGTAACACCACCCACGAATTCGATGAACAATTCACCGCCATGCAGCCAATGTTGGACCATGGCTGGCAAGTCCGCGCCAGTGAGAAGACCGGCAATCCGCTCTATGAACGCCCTTCAGTCCTGGTGATTTACCGCGAAGATCATGAACTGCTGCTCGACAATATGATCCCCAAACCGGGTCAGGTGATGGGGGAATATGATCTGGTGGTCGCCTCGCAACCTTATCGCGCCCGCATGCCAGTGGATTTTAAGGTAGATCGGGTCTTGGCGCCCTTGAGCCGCGCTTTGGCGCCAGGCGGGCGGATGATCGCAATCCATTCCCATGGCCACGATCCCGGACTGGAAATTATCCAACGCATGTGGCCGGATGAAGATCCATTTCAAACCAGCCGCCACGAATTGTTGGCCGGCTTGAAACAACGGTTGAGCAAATCCCATCGGGACTTGAACTTCAACGCCTATTCCGACAAACGCTCGATCTTCCGTTATCACATGCATACGCTACCGTCAGAAGTGGATGACAGTATCGGCACCTCGACCTTGTTGGCGGCCTGGAATGCCGCCGTCTATGTCGGTCAGATCGAAGACCAACGCTTGGACGAAGTGATTACCAGCCGGGATTATCTGGATACCACACGTGATGTCCTGAAAAAGCATGGCGGGCTATGGTTTCAGGACGAAAGCTTCGTCATCACGCGCTCGCGGAACTAAGCGAGTGCCATCGACGCCGCTAGATTCAAACCCACAGATGAGCGGACCAAGTTGAATTGCGTTCGGCTGCATCCTATATTCGTATCAATTCGGCAGGTCGGCGGATCAGACTTTTCGTAAATTTATTAATCATTGTTGAGGACAAGGCATGCGCATCATTCTGTTAACTATTGCGATATCGATCTTCCCTTTGTCTCTGGCGGCAACTGACAACGAGCAAACGCAGTCGATAAAAAGCTTGTCCGCACAAGATATTGCAGAATTGCGACGCGGCGGCGGCTGGGGCTTGGCCAAGGCGGCGGAACTGAACGGCTTGCCAGGGGCGCGGCACTTGTTGGATTTGAAAGATGATATCCCAATGGATTCCATGCAAGTCATCGCCATCAGCGACATTTTTGAGGACATGAAAGCACGGGCCATCGAACAAGGAGAACAATTAATCGCGCTTGAACTGGCTCTTGAAGAATTATTCCAGGGCGGCAGTGTCGAAGAGAATGACTTGCGCGTCGCGCTAACGAAAATCGCGGCAGCTCGAGGGAAATTGCGTTACATCCATCTGGCCGCACATTTACAAACCGCCAATCTCCTGAGTAAAGCGCAGATTAACAGGTATAATATTCTACGTGGTTATCGCAATCCCGATCCCTGCGCCCAAATACCCGAAGGCCACAATGCAGCCAACTGGCGCAGACATAACGGTTGCAACTGATCGTCGGTCGATTCAAGCCGGGAGGTAGTCGCGGCGCGCAGATCTTTCTCCGCTTCGTTGCGAAAGGCTTGCGGCATGGCATACAGGTCAGATATGCGACGTCTTAGAGCAACCGGTAAATTGGCAATCATCGTCATCGGCGTTCTGTGTGTTTTTAGTCAACCCCGCCTGGGACAATGTTGCTGTCAATCATACAGCGGTCACAGCTTTAGAATTCTCTCATCTTGTACTCACAAATTTGCTTCCTATTTTTAGTTGTAACAGTGTTTTGCGAATTTTTAACTATGTCAGATAACGAACTGAAAAATAACAACATTAACATACTTGTCATCGTTCTCTTGCAGCATCCGGCGCGTGCCTATATATCGATCTTATTGAATTTACCTGACGTGGCGGTTTGAGATGATCTTGGAATTCCTAAATCTGGCGGTGATCCCTTATCCAAAGATTGATCCAATCATCTTTGAAATTGGCCCGTTGGCCATTCGCTGGTATGCGTTGGCCTATATTGCTGGCTTGGTGCTGGGCTGGCGTTGGATTTTGCGAATTAATCGGCACGCGGGCGAGCCGATACCGACGGCGAAGTGGGACGATGCCATGATCTGGATTGCGATCGGCGTCATCTTGGGCGGTCGTTTGGGCTATGTATTGTTCTATAATCCCAGTTTTTATCTGTCCAATCCTGGTGAAGCCCTGGCCGTCTGGCGCGGCGGCATGTCGTTTCATGGCGGCTGTCTGGGGGTCACCGTCGCCATGGTATTATTTGCCCGACGCCATAAATTGCCGTTACTGACATTCGCCGATTTAATCGCGGCGGCAGTGCCGGTTGGGTTGTTCTTTGGCCGGGTCGCAAACTTTATCAACGGCGAGCTTTATGGCCGCGCCAGCGACGTTGGCTGGGCCATGATCTTTCCAGGCGGCGGTCCGGCCCCACGCCATCCAAGTCAGCTTTACGAAGCGGCATTGGAAGGGATCGTCTTGTTCCTATTCCTGAACTGGTTGATCAGAGCGAAAGGCGCCCTCGACCGGCCTGGATTGATCACCGGATTTTTCCTGATTGGGTATGCCGCTGCACGTGCTTTTGTCGAGATGTTCCGCCAACCAGATGTCCATATCGGATATTTGAGCGGCGGCTTGACGATGGGACAACTCCTGTCGATCCCGATGATTTTAGGTGGCGTCTATTTGATCTGGCAGGCTTATCGCAAGGCAACCTAAGGCCATGCCGCTTACCTCTTACTTTCACCGTCTGATCGAAGTCGAAGGGCCGATCACGGTCGCTCGATTTATGCAGGATGCATTGCTGCATCCAACAAAAGGTTATTACAGCACCCGCGACCCCTTCGGTGAGGCCGGTGATTTTATCACTGCGCCGGAAGTGAGCCAGATGTTCGGTGAACTAATCGGCCTCTGGTGCGCGCAATGTTGGTTGCAGATGGGAGAGCCGACGCAGGTCAGTTTGGTGGAGCTGGGGCCCGGCCGCGGTCTGCTGATGGCGGATATGCTGCGCGCAACGAAGAAATTACCGGCCTTTCACGCGGCACTGTCCGTGCATCTAGTAGAAGCAAGCGATAAGTTGCGGGCGATCCAGGCCCAGGAACTATCCCAATACGATGTCGCCTGGCACGATCACTTTGCCGACGTACCCGCGGGGCCATTGCTGTTGATAGCAAATGAGTTTTTTGACGCCTTGGCAATCCGCCAGTTTGAATGTCACGAGAATTTCTGGCACGAACGCCTGGTCACGTGGCAGGACGAGGGCCTTGCGTTTGCCTTGTCGCCGGAGATGGTCACGCCACCGACGCCAAACCTTCAACCGACGGAGGGCGATATTTTTGAGTATTCCCCAAGCCGCGATGACGTCGCACGGGAAATCGGCAATCGTCTTGACGCTTTTGGCGGATATGCTTTGATTATCGATTATGGCCATATGGTCAGCGGCTATGGCGACACTTTGCAAGCGATTGCAGCGCATGAATTCGCTCCGGTTTTGGCCCGGCCCGGACGGTGCGATCTAACCAGCCATGTCGATTTTGAGCGTTTGGCGGCGATTAGTCCTTGCCGATCCTGGCCGGCCGTCACGCAAGGCCAATTCTTGGAGGCACTTGGTATCAAGATGCGGGCGAAAGCGTTGCAAAGTGATGCGGTCAGCGGTCAAATCGCACCGGCATTAGAAAGATTGACGGGGACTGGGCAAATGGGTGAACTTTTCAAAGTGCTGGCGCTAGGTCATCCAGATGCGACCGCGCCGGCAGGGTTTGAGGAACCGCAATGACCATCCCGTTTATTTCCTCCCCTTGCCTGGCCGAAATTCCGCATATTCGCCACGGCTTTTTCACCCGGTCCGGTGGCGTATCGAACGGCATTTATGCTTCCTTGAATGCCGGCCCTGGATCGAACGACGATACGGCGGCGGTCACCGAAAATCGCCGGCGGATCGCCGCTACCCTTGGGCTCGCCCCGCCGGCTCTCAGAAGCCTTTATCAAATCCACAGCACAGACATTGTCGAAGTCACCGACGATTTGCCTGATGCCGAACGACCGAAGGGGGATGCAATGGTTTGCCAGCTGCCTGCACTGGGCTTGGGTATCCTGACCGCTGATTGCATCCCGATATTGTTTGCCGATCGCCACAATAAGATCGCCGCTGCCGCCCATGCCGGCTGGAAAGGCGCCCTGGGCGGAGTGATGGAGGCAACAGTTGCGGAAATGGAACTTCGGGGCAGCAAACGGGAAGATATCGTTGCTGCCATCGGTCCGGCAATTGCCCAGCGATCCTATGAAGTGGGGGCCGATTACCGAGAAATCTTTGTCGCCAGCAATACGGATTACGCGGACTATTTCGTCGACGGCGCGCGAGACGACCATTATCAGTTCGATCTACCAGGTTTCGTCGAAGATCGCTTAAATGAATCAGGACTGGTCGAAGTTGAGAATTTAGCGCTGGATACCTATTCCGACGAGACCCGCTTTTTCAGTTATCGCCGCACCACCCATCATGGCGAAGCAGACTATGGTCGGCAAATTTCGGTTATTTGCTTGATTTAGTTTGCTGCCTCGCCTGTGCTTTCAAAAACGCCCGCATATGAAATTCGGCTTGCGCCGGTTCATAAAGATTTGCCGCGCCGATGGGGCAGGCCCGGCGCGCTAAACAGCCGCGGGTCAGACAATCCTGACCGGCTGACGTCGACAAATATTCGACGCAGGTCGGTACATCATAGTCCCCTTGCCCAATGGCGCCGACCGGACAAGCAGTGCGGCAAGGCTGTCCGACACAACTTTCACAAGGGCTTTCGGTTTGCCCTTGTGCTGGCAAATCGAGCCGCTCTGCAAACAGCAAGGCGGCACGATAGGCATGCCACTGGCCATACTCCACATGCAGCAAGGGCCCCAAGGGCGATGGGAAAACCTGATCGGCCCGCTGTGCCCAACGTTGAATAGGATGATAAGGCGGCCCTGAATTCGGAAACACTATCTCAGCGTCAACCGCCGCCGCAAGCGGTCTGAGAATTGCCTCACACCAATTATCCAGAGGATTTTCGTCGGCCCAAGTGCTCGCTTGAAAGGCCTGCCACATGCGGCCATCGACGTTGCCGACGATCGCAATTGTACCAGAAGCGACAGTCATATTTTTGTCAGGGTGGAAAGCGCCGCGCAATACCATCCCAGTGGGTTCAAGCGCGACAGAGAGTTGTTCTAAGATTGTCATCAGTTCGACGGTGGCTTAATTTCGCCTTCGAACAGACGCCAAACTCCATTGACGGAAAGGATCACCTGATCCTCGTCGAAGACGGTACCGCGCATGAATATCATGCTTCTGGCTTCGCGCACGACTTCAGCGCGGCCTTGGATGAAGCGATCCTTTTTGCCGCCCGCGGTATAATCTGCGTTCAGACTGATGGTCGCGCACATGCGTCGGGTCGAATGAACCACCGCATGGCCGATGAAATGATCGGCGAACGTGTTCAACATACCGCCATGGATTACCTGGTTCGGGTTCATATGACGGTCGTCGGATACAAAACCATAAAGAAATTTTCTATCGGCTAATTCATTCACATAAAAAGGGCCAATAATATCGCTGAAGCCCATACTGCCGGCCATCGGATAATAACCTTCCGGCACCAACTTACTTTGTCTTGACATTATTTTGTGTATTCTCCCGCTCAGTTATTCTCTGCCCGCAACTTCAACAAGCCGAGCACGATATCGATGGTTGGTGTGGCGATGCCGGTTAATTGCCCCAACTCCTGCACCGATGAGACGACGGCGTCGATTTCCATCGGTCGGCCTTGCTCCAGGTCTTGCAGCATGGAGGTTTTGTGGGCGCCAACCGCTGCAGCCCCGTCAATGCGTCGGTCGACGTCGATCGGAAATCGGACGCCTAGCCTTTCGCCAATCTGTTGCGCTTCGATCATCATCGCCCGGGCAAGCGCACGGGTTTCCTGGAAACTGCAGATATCCTCCAAGGTTGCGTGAGTGAGTACGCTGATTGGGTTGAAACTGAGATTGCCCCAAAGTTTGACCCAGATTTCCTCCCGAAGGCGCGGCCGGATCGGGGCTTTGAAGCCGGCGCTGCGCAGCGCTTCGGCCAATTTCTGCAACCGTTCGGTCTTCTCCCCAGTTGGCTCGCCCAAGCTAAAACGATCACCTTCGATATGGCGGATGACGCCGGGTTTCGCCACGTCACAGGCCGGATAGACGACGGAACCGATCACCCGTTCCGGCGTGATATGCCGCCATTGCACGCCGCCCGGATCGACGCTTTCCAATTGCCGGTTTTCATATTCGCCAGCCTGAGCATAAAAATACCACCAAGGCAGCCCGTTCACCGCCATCACCACGGCGGTATTATCGTCGAAGAGTTTTGGCAGCTCGGCTGCAACTATGGGTACCGAATGCGCTTTCAAAGTGACAATGACAAAATCCTGCGGACCAAAAGCGGCGGGATTATCGGTACAAGGTATCTGCAAAACTCTACTCTCGCCATCCTTCTGCAAAGTTAGTCCGTTGGCCTGGATCGCTTGCATATGCGGACCGCGCGCGATCAGGCTGACATCGTAGCCGGCATCCGCCAGTCCGAAGCCAAGATAGCCGCCAATGGCACCGGCACCGTAAATGCAAATCTTCATATGCCGATCCTGTCCTACACTGTTTGCGCCGCTGTCATGGCCGCGGTCTTGCCGGCGATTTTGCCGAACACCGCACCAGCCATGAGACCCGTACCACCTGGATAATTGTGGAAAAATAACCCGCCAACCAGTTCACCCGCCGCATGTAATCCAGTGAGCGGATGATAGTCATTGCTGAGCACACGCGCGTCAGTATCGACCCGCAGTCCGCCAAAGGTGAAGGTGATGCCACAAGTGATAGCGTAAGCTTCGAACGGTCCTTCATCCAATGGGTTGGCCCAGTTGCTTTTTGGCACGGCGAGTCCTTTGGCGGCGCGGCCATCTTTCGCATTCGGATCGAAGGGGATTTTGGTGTCAACGGCGTAATTGAATTCTTCTATGGTTTTCAGGAAACCCGCCGGATCGACCCCCTCCATCTTCTGAACCAGGTCTTCTAAACTATCGCCGGTAACCTTGGTTACCTGTTTGATGCGATATTCATCACGCAATAAATGGGTTGTTTTCTGATCAAACACTTGCCAGGCAAACTGTCCAGGCTGGGCCAGAACTTCGCGGCCATATTTAGCATAAGTATAGTTGCGGAAATCCGCCCCTTCATCGACGAAACGTTCGCCGTTGGCATTGACAATGATGCCGAAGGGATAACTGTGTTTCTGGAACGCGTCACCAACCGCCAAATCACCGAATTCCGGCGCATTGCGTTCCCAGCCCACGGCGTGACAACCGGACCAATTGCCGGCGCTGGAGGCGCCGACCGATAGCGCCATGCGGATGCCGTCGCCGGTATTGAAGCGGGTGCCACGCACTTTTGCCAGTTCCCAGCCAGGGCCTAGATAGCGGGTGCGCCATTCCGGATTGGCTTGAAAACCTCCGGCTGCCAGGATCACCGACTTGGCGGTAATTTCTCCTAAGACACCGGCTTTCCGGACTTTCACGCCAAAGACGCGACTGCCATCGAACAACAGATCCACAGCACGGGTGTCGAAATGCACATCGATACCGCGGGCGCGGGCACCGTCGGTCAAAGCTTCGACTAAGCCGGGGCCGCCACCCCAGGCTTCCACTGTCAGGCCGCCCCAAAATTTGAACTTGCCATCAATTTTAAAGGCCTGGCGGCCATAAATCGGTACAAAACGGACGCCCTTCTCGCGCATCCATTTCACCGTCGCGAAACTATTGCGTACCAGGGTTTCGCAAAGTTCGGGATCGGTCCGGTATTGGGTGACCCGGAACATGTCGTCGAAGAATTGATCCTCGTCATATTGACCAAAGTCTGTATTGGCGATTTCCTGTTCAGTCAGGTCCGGCATCACATCGACTAAATCATCAACCCCGGCATAGGCGAAGCGGATGGCACCGGCGGTAAAGCGGCTATTGCCGCCGCTTTCTTCTTCCGGTGCGCATTCCAAGACACCGACTTTGGCGCCATTTTCTTCCGCCGATAACGCCGCACAAAGTGCAGCATTCCCAGCCCCGACCACAAGAACGTCATAATCCCAATCGGTCATCAATCTCTCTTTATTCATTCTCTGATCTACAAATATTCTTCTAATCCGTCACGCCGCCCGCCCGGTACTGCGTTGGAAAATGCTCCTTCACGAAGGGGCTGTTTTGCCGGTAAGCGAAGCAGGAATTGATGAAACCAGCGGACAATTCGCGATCTTCCGGTTTGGTCCGGGTTTCCCCATCCGGATCGCGCTCCTGCCACATCGCCTGCATCGCTGCCGTCGCCATTTGCGCCAGCATTTCAACCAGATGGGTGCAGCCTTTGCCGCGTCCGACCCGTTCCCGCACAGTCCGGTTCCAGCCCGGGCCGATTTTCGCCCCTTCCAGGGCGGAAAAATTCGGCGCCACCAAGGGGCAAATCGAATGCGCCCCCACATCCAGTTTTGCTTCTGCGGACTGTACCACCAGTTCACTATCGATGGTGAGACGCAACCACATGTCATGCACCGGTTCACCGGCCGCGCGGTGACTGTCGATCAAGTGATGGGTGAAGGGTTTGACATCGATGATATGACCTTCAACATCATAAAGACCATCCTTGCGGCGATAAGCCTTCAAATCAATATTACGCCGATGCAGCAGTTCGCGTTCTTCCGCAGGAGATAGGGGCACGTTCGGACCTCGTTCATGATTGTTCTCCCCTTCGACATAACCTTTGCGAATGCCGGCGTAAAGTCATTGCGTGGCGGCACGATCAATTGACAGTCATGAGAGCGCCCGGCACAGTGACCACTATGACACGCACAATATTTGTCTTGGCCAGTTTGGTCGTCGTATTAGCCGGAATTAAGGCAGCCTCTTCGTTGGTAGTGCCGTTCTTGTTGGCGGTGTTCCTGGCGATTTTGCTGGCGCCACCGTTCATTTCTTTGCAACGACGTGGTGTTCCCAGTGCGGTTGCCTTGATCGCCATGATTATCGGCCTGTCGATCTTGGGTGTATTGGCGGTGACGGTGATGAAGTCATCGCTTGATCAATTCAACGCCAGTTTACCAGCCTATGAAACGAACCTGCGTCTGCAGGTCGATGGTTTATTGGAGACCTTGACTGGGCTTGGCGTGGAAATACCCACCGATATTCTGACCGACGGATTGGATCCACATCTGGTGATGAATTACGCCGGCCGTCTGGCACGCGCTTTGAGTGGGGTTATCGGCGGAACATTTATCATCCTTGTTATTGTCGCGTTCATGTTGGTCGAAGCAACGATGTTGGAACGGAAATTACACGCCATTCCAAATATTCGTCCCGAAACCGTCGCCGCGTTGGAAAAAAATCTGCAAGACGTACGCCGCTATGTCTCGCTCAAATCGATGATGAGCTTACTGACCGCGATCTTGGTCGGCGTCTGGCTCTGGGCGATGGATGTCGACAATGCATTATTCATGGCGGTGCTTGCTTTCATCCTGAATTTTGTCCCTAATATCGGCTCGATCATCGCCGCCATCCCGGGCGTCTTGCTGGCGTTTATCCAGTTTGGTCCAGGCGTCGCCGCGATTGTCGCTGGCGGCTATGTTGTCATCAATGTCGGGATTTCCAATATCATCGAGCCGCGATTTATGGGCCAGGGTCTTGGCATCTCCCCTTTAGTGATCATTATCTCGTTGATATTTTGGGGTTGGCTGATCGGGCCGGTCGGGATGTTATTAAGCGTGCCGCTGACCATGGCGTTGAAGTTCTTATTGGAGCAGGACGAGAAAACCCGGCCGATCGCCGCCTTCCTGGGCCTACCGCCGAAAGATGACAATAAGACTTAGCGGGAGACAGCGATATCCTGCTCGCTGGACAAGCTGCCTTGCACCATTGTTAATTTGAGGCGTTCACCAACGACGCTGCGGTTCTTGCCGGTAATATCGATGATCGGCAGTCTTAGGATCGCTTCGTGGCGATCTTCAGCAATCGTGATTTGGGGTCGTCCAAAGCCGAAGTCGGTAACAGATTCGACCATCAAATCAGGCTCGATAAAATTAATCGTTGTGACCGCCTTTACCGTCAGGGTCTGCTCTCCTGGCTTGCCGGATACGGAAACATGGCTAAAGCGGAAAGGCGCGTCGGCCCCTGATTTTGGCACCCGCTTGGCAAAATACTTGATCAAAGATGCATCTTCATCAGTGGCCAGGATGTCCGGTGCGTCCAAACTCAGCGCCGCCGTTTTCGGAATACAGACATTTTTGCAGATGAGATAATTTACCGCCAACACCGCCCGCATCGGCGCATCAGCGTCTTTCGGCGTGAGCTGGACCGGCCAGACGATTTCTTTCTCATATCCGTAACTGTCGTAACCGAATGCCGAAAACCGTTTTGGTGCTGGCCACAGGACTTTTACCTCGGCAACATTTTCGCTGCCAGACCAATCAAATATCGGCGGCGCGCCAGCTTCCCCCGGCGCCCGCCAGTAGGTTTTCCAACCAGGTGCGAGCAGGATATGCAATCCAAGAGTGATTTTATTGTCACGCTTATCCTGCATAGAGATCAATCGCAGTTTCGTGTAAGCATCGGCTTGCCAGGCGCCGGCGAGCGCGAAATTAACACTCAAAACCGGACCAAGGGCAATTATTGATAATAAAAACGACGTTATTTTGGTCGAAATCCGGAACAATTCAAACTCCCAACGAATTTTTCGATATCCTAACGATCTATTCAGAACTGATGTATAATATAACAGTTCGACTGAATCGCCGCCCTGACAATGTTGTGAGATTCGGTATAAGTAATTCGGAGTTGAGATCATGTCCGAGGGATATTTAGAAGGCCAAATTCTCATCGCAATGCCCAATATCGGCGATCCGCGGTTCGACCGCTCGGTCATTTTTGTCTGTGCCCACACCGATGAAGGGGCGATGGGCCTAATACTGAACAAATTAGCGGACGAAATTACCTTCGACGATTTGCTTGAACAATTGGAAGTGCAAACACCCTCGCAGCACGATGAAATTCGCATTCACGCCGGTGGTCCGGTCGATACCGGCCGTGGCTTTGTTCTGCATACGCGGGATTATTTGCAAAACACCACCATGCCGGTGGGGGAGTATTTTGGTCTCACTGCGACGATCGACATCTTGAAATCGATGGCGCAGGGCGATGGCCCCAAACAATCGCTGCTTGCGCTTGGTTATGCCGGTTGGGGCGCCGGGCAGTTGGACAACGAAATTCAAGCCAATGGCTGGTTAACCGTGGATGCGGACCTGGATTTGCTGTTTGACAATCAGCTCGAAACAAAATGGGATCGCGCCGTCAAAAAATTAGGCGTCGATCCGTCTTTCCTGACCAGTGAGGCGGGCCACGCCTGATTGCGCCGATCTGACCCAATAGATCGATATTCATTTGCCGCAAGGTTGTGATTCACTCTAGTATATTCGACGGTCTGAAATATCCTTGGCCGGTCGTAAAAATATCGACTTGGGGGAATTCCATGACAAAAGGCATATCCATCATCCCACTTCTTGGATTATTGATTTATGCGCCCTTCACCAACGCTGCAGAAATCATCCACGATGCCGAATTTACCATAATCAAAGCACAAAATGGCAAGGCTTGGGCCGCCGACGATAAAATGATCGACGAGAAGTTGGCCGGAATTCGCGCCAAGAATGGCGGGAAGCCACCCAACATCATATATATCTTGCTGGACGATGTCGGGTTCGGTGAAATCGGCATGGATGAAATTAGCGTCATCCGGGGCTACAAAACCCCCAATATGACCGCGCTTGCCAAATCAGGCATCAGCCTACAGCGCATGTATACGGAGCCATCCTGCACGCCAACCCGTGTCGCGATGATGACCGGGCGGTATCCGACACGCACCGGATTAACCGAAGCCAAAGCGACCCTTGCCGGTGATGGACTATCCGCCGAAGAGGTAACACTTGCTGAAGTTTTGCGGGAAGCAGGATATTTCACTTCCCACGTCGGCAAATGGCATATGGGCGATATCGAACAGGCCTATGCCAGCAATCAAGGTTTTATGCATGCCGAATTCCCCATTCATCAGCAGGGTCAGCTTGCGATCATGGGCCGGGACATGGAAAGCGCTGATATCATACGCGGCGTCGATCCGGGCCGGGCGAGCCAGACCTACACTCTCGACAAGCTCTTCACGCCTGATCCGGCGCATATGGTCACCGGCGTCGAACAGCGTGACGGCAAACTTTATGAAGTTGAGATGGCAGCCGGCGAAGCCTGGACGCAGAAAAAATACCGGGAAATGAATGAACGGTATCAAAGGAACGCGCTCGGACAATTGCGAAAACTGGCCAAGCAGGACAAACCATTTTTCCTTAATTACTGGCCGCTCTTTCCGCTTTCATTCGTACAGGAACACAGAAGCGAATATAACACCCTCAACGGCGGCACCATGGCCGATGTCCTGGTTGAGGTCGATGAATGGATTGGCGAAATTGTCAGAGAAGTCGATAATCTGGGTATCGCCGAGAACACCATCATCATGGTGATGGGCGACAATGGCCCCTTTCTGCAATACCAGGGCCCGACCGGCCAGACCGACCGGATCTATCGCGGCGGCAAGGCAGATCATTTGGAAGGTGGCGTGCGGGTCAATGCTTGGGTACAATGGAAAGGTGTGATCGAAGCCGGCACAGCGTGGCTGAAGATATCATTCACGTGAGCGATCTTTTCACGACCTTTGCCCGCCTTGGCCAGGCCACAGACGGCATCCCGAGAGATCGGGTGATTGATGGTTTGGATCAGACCGGCATGTTATTGCTAGGCGATACCCATGGCCGTCGTGACTATGTACATATTTACGAAGGCCCAACGCTCAAGTCAGTGGTGAAAAACAAGTACAAAATGCATTTGCCGGGACCGGGCGAAAACCCTATTGGGGCAGCGATATTCGATCTCTACCGCGACCCGCGCGAACAGCGCCCGATTGATGCGATTAAATATGGTCCATGGGCCGGCGGTCAGTTCGTCGCCATGGTCAAACGTCATCTGGCTTTCAAACGGAAATACCCGGACCGGCCACCAACCCGGGCTATTCCTTATGAAGGGATTGAAAATCTACGGCCTGAAAGCAAGAAGATCGTTGAAATCTTTATGCTCGGATTGCCACAAAAATAAGGCAATCGCGTGCTAATGAACCGGCGGAAAGGAACAGACTACTTTCTTTTTCGACCATGGCTCGCTGCATTCCAACGGCGGCGAGCCGGCATTTCAAGGCTTTTTTCTCCCATCATGGGATCCGAGAAATTTGACTAAAGCAGTTTTTCTTCCGCAATGGCCCAGGCGCGCTCGGCCAAGGGACGGGCGCGCTTGCCTTGTTCGACCGCTTGCTCGCTAGAGGCGGTGCCGTCGATCGCACGCTTGGCAATACCCTGCAGGATCGCCGCCAGCCGCCACATATTATAAACCATGTACCAGTCGAGATTTTCGATGCCGTCGTAACCCATGCGCTGGCAATAGCTTTGCGCATCTTCGTCTTCGCTGGGTATGCCGAGTTCGCCTAAGTCATGATCCGCCAGGCCGCGGAACTCGTCCGCTCCCATGCGCCAGGACATCAGGTGATAGGAGAAGTCGGCCATGGGGTCACCAAGAGTGGAAATCTCCCAATCCAGAATAGCGAGGATGCGCGGCTCGGTTGGATGAAACATAACATTGTCGAGGCGATAGTCACCATGCACGATCGCCACCGTTTCGTCCCCAGGAATGGCCTTCGGCAACCATTCCAGCAGCTTGTTCATGGCCGGGATATATTCGGTTTCACTGGCCAGATATTGTTTGGACCAGCGATTGATCTGCCGCGCCACATAATCCCCGGCTTTGCCAAAATCACTGAGCCCGACGGCTTGGTAATCGACCGAATGCAGAGCCACCAATGTCCGATTGAGGGTGTCGAAATATTTCGCCCGCTCTTCCTTCGCGATGCTAGGCAATGTTTGGTCCCACAACACCCGGCCCTCGACAAAATCCATTATATAAAACATGGTGCCGACGATGCTTTCATCATCGCTAAAAGCATAGGTCCTGGCGACCGGCACATCGGTATCCCAAAGCGCCGAAATCACCTTATATTCCCGGTCGACCGCATGGGCGGAGGGCAACAGCTTGCCTGGTGGTTTGCGCCGCAAGACGTAATTTTTACCGTCCGCCGTCAATTTGTAGGTCGGACAGGATTGACCGCCTTTAAATTGCTCCACCTGAACTTGGCCGGAAAATCCTTCGACATGCGCTGCCATGAATTTTTGTAAATTGGCAATATCGAATTGATGTTGCGCGCGCACTTCTTGAGTCCCAGCAAATTCTTCGACCAGTTCGTTCATTTGGATGGAGACCTTCTTGCGTCCGATTATTTCGGCCTTCACCTTATCATGAGATGGCCGAACAAAGTCTAGTCTTGCTCGCCTACAGGATTTGAGCAACGATGGGCCGATGTCCGTTTATTCTCCTAAAGACAATTGGTATTCTAGGCTGCCGTTTTTTTATGGCTGGGTCGTCGTCATGGTGGCGTTCGTTACCATGGGGATCGGCGTCAATTCCCGCGCCGCCTTTTCGCTTCTGTTCCCGCCAATACTGGAAGAATTCCAATGGTCTAGAAGTGAAACTTCCGCCTCGTTTGCCATCGGTTTTCTCGCTTCCGCATTCCTCTCGCCGTTAATCGGGATGAGCATCGATCGCTTTGGGCCGCGCGTGGTATTCCCCTTCGGCAGCTTAGTCGTTGCTTTCGGTCTTATCCTCGCCACTTACGCTTCGGCCCCGATCCACATGTTTCTAACCATGGGCGTGATGGTTGTAGGGGGTAGCGTCATTATCGCATATGTCGGCCATTCCGCCTTCCTGCCGCATTGGTTTGTGCGCCGCCGTGGGCTCGCCATTGGTATTGCATTTTCCGGTGTGGGGCTATTTGCAATGTTCTTAATGCCGTGGTTACAACTGATCATCAACAGTGACGGCTGGCGGGCTGCTTGTTGGACAATGGCGATTATGATTGTAGTGATCGTTGTTCCGCTAAATTTGATATTTCAACGGCGCCATCCCGAAGATGTCGGATTGCTCGCAGACGGAGAAAAAGCCGAACAGACTAAATTATCAAAACAAACTAACCCTGATAATGTAGTTGATCGAGACTGGGCCGAAATCGATTGGACTTTGCGTCGGGCCCTAAAAACGACGCGATTCTGGTGGTTCGCTGCGGCTGTATTTTGCGCCCTTTATGTTTATTACACCGTACAAGTCCACCAGACGAAGTTTCTTATTGAGGTCGGATTTTCCACAAAAGAAGCCGCCTTTGCCTTAGGGTTGGTCGGCTTAACCGGTGTCGCTGGAATGCTGGGACTTGGTTACCTATCGGATCGAATTGGTCGCGAATGGGCCTGGAGCATCGCTTTTTTTGGTTTCATAGTCTGCTATTTGTCGTTGGTGGGTCTAAATTATTATCCCAGCCCTTGGCTGATGTACTTGATGGTGGTGAGCCAAGGTTTGATCGGCACCGGGATGTCACCGCTTTATGCCGCAATCCCCGCCGAGTTATTCCAAGGCAAGCACTATGGCGCAATTTTTGGCGTCATTAGCATGTTTGCAACGGCCGGCGGGGCCTTTGGTCCTTGGTTTACCGGCGTTTTATACGACCATTTTATGAGTTACGAGCAGGCGTTTTGGGTCGCAATTGTGTTTAGTGTTTTGTCACTCATTTTCATTTGGTTTGCCGCGCCACGAAAAGTTCGCCTGGTCTCAGGGCAAATAAAAAAGCGGGCCTGAGAAGAACTCAGACCCGCCATAACTCGAAATGTTCTACTATGCGTTAGGCGACCAACACTGGCTTCTGACCGATAACCCGACGTTTGTTGTTGATTTCGCGCAAATAATCGATGCCTTGGGCGGCAATGGCGTCGCCAACCATTTCATCGCTTTCACCTTCGATCTCGCCGACATCGACCCACATGGCGTAGATCTGACGGGTACGGTCGGAAACGATGCCAGCTTTAACCAGGGTCTTGATCAAGACGCGGAATATGTTGGTTTGTTCCTTCAGCATCTCGCGGCGATCATCATCCGTGAAGACTTCCTGACAGGCATCGCGAACCCATTCCCAATCCAGACCGAATTGACCGTAGATGTCTTTTTTCTGTTCGACATTGATCAAATTAAAAAGGATCGTTTCGAAGCAGCGCGCGGCCCAATCTTCGACCCGATTATGTTCTTCTTCAGAAAGTTTCGGGATCGTCCGGTTGGCCCAAATTTTGCCGAACTTGTGGTGGAAGGCTTCGTCGGTCATGACCAATTGGGTCAAGCGCTTCAAAACCGGGTCATAGGTCTTGGAATGGATGGAGGCGAAAGCGCCCATGGCGAGGCCTTCGACCAAGAGCTGCATGCCAACCAGTTTTTTGTATACTTCTTCCGCGCTCACCAATTCGTCTAACAGATTTCCCAAGGTATCGCCGACCGGAAATGGGGTGCCCCAACGTTTTTCGATATAGCGGCTGAAGCCAGTGACATGACGGGCTTCTTCGCGAGTTTGGTTGGCAGCGTATTCCTGCGCGCCCGGATCGGTCAGCAAATGACAAAGGCTGGCACTTAAAGACAGCGCGCCCTGCTCACCGTGCAGAATGTTGCTTAAGTTCCAACGCATGATCTGATTGCCGAGAGAGATCTGTTGACCCTCATCCAATTTATCGGCGACGGCAGAGGTCAGTTCCAAGATTTGATCCGCCGGCATAATCAGCTGCTTGCTGGCATCGAAAGACTTGTCGTCATAGTCGATATAAGCCGTATCCATCGGGTCCCAAAAATGGTCATGGGTCGCAGAAATAATGCCATCAAACGCGTCGGTCCGGCGACCGTAGCGCTCAACTTCAATCATCGCGCGGAAATTATCCGGCGCGACGGTTTCATAGATCGGATCGTGCGTAATATGGTCCGCCATACGGTGTCTCCTAAAAGATGGTATATCAGTTTGATATATTCAGCACGTGAATTATCATTTCAAGCGGATAATTACAAGGAATTCATCGAATATTTTTGATTTTTATTTGATTGCGCGCCAAGCGATGTCGCGTCGACAGAAGCCTCCCGGCCAATCAATGACATCTACCGCTCGATAGGCTTTTTCGACTGCGTGTGCGGTATCGCTGCCAATTGCCGTCACCCCGAGCACCCGGCCGCCATTCGCCACTATCGAACCATTTTGGCGTTCCGTCCCGGCATGAAAGACGGTGACGTCGGTAATACTTTCGGCGTCGTTCAGGCCTATGATTTTGCTCCCTTTATCATAGCTGCCGGGATACCCGTTCGCCGCCATGACAACGCAAACCGCACTTTCGTCGCGCCAGGTTAATTCGATCTGATCCAAAGTCCCGTTGGCGCAGGCTTGTAAAGCCGGTAAGAGGTCATTTTCGAGCCTGGCCACGATCACCTGACATTCCGGATCGCCAAAACGGACATTATATTCAATCAATTTCGGACCTTCATCGGTGATCATGAAACCGGCATAAAGCACACCCTTATAGGGACGGCCTTCGGATGCCATGCCGCGTAAAGTCGGCAAGATAATGCGCTCCATCGCAATCCGCTGCATCGCCTCGTCGAAAATCGGAGCCGGAGAATAGGCCCCCATGCCGCCGGTATTCGGTCCGGTATCCCCGTCACCGACCTGTTTGTGATCTTGCGCACCGATCATCGGCAAGGCGGCGTCACCATCACAAAGGGCGAAAAAACTGGCTTCTTCGCCAACCATGAATTCCTCAACAACGATTTCATTGCCGGCTTGGCCGAACAGGCCGCCCAGGACATCGCCAGCTGCGGTTAAGGCTTCATCCACCGTGGCGCAGACGATGGCGCCTTTACCGGCAGCGAGGCCATCCGCCTTCACCACAATCGGCGCCCCTTGGGCGCGAATGTAAGCTTCCGCTTCGGTTAGGTCGGTGAAACAGCGATAAGCAGCAGTTGGAATATTGTGCCGGCTGCAAAAATCTTTGGTGAAGGTTTTCGAGCCTTCCAAGATCGCGGCGGCGCGATTCGGGCCAAAGACCGCGATGCCGAGATCATCCAAGGCATCGACCAGCCCTTCAACCAACGGCTGTTCCGGCCCAACGACGACAAAATCAATCCGATTCTTACCGCAAAATTCAATCAAGGCGTGATGATCATTGACGTTTATGTTCACGCAATCCGCAACACTGGCGATGCCGCCATTGCCAGGCGCAGCGTAAAGTGTGTCAATTTTCGGAGATTTCTTCAGCGCCCAACATAAGGCATGCTCTCGGCCACCGGAACCAACGACTAAAACTTTCATATTTTGCTCACTTGAGACGAACCAGGCTTTTGCAATGTCTGTTCGTCTTGTAGCATAGGTCACGTGGACAAACATCCTTCGATAGGACAACTTGATTGTCGAATAACGATACAACGGATCCGAGCCCAAACTTGCCGGAATTTTCGGTGACGGAGCTTTCATTTGCCTTGAAACGGACGGTGGAGGACACCTTCGGCTATGTCCGGGTACGTGGCGAGATTTCCGGCCTGGCCCGGCCCCGCTCCGGACATGTCTATTTTGCGCTGAAAGACGAAAAATCGGTGATCGATTCGGTTTGCTGGAAAGGCGTTGCCGGACGTGTTCGGTTTAACATCGAAGACGGCCTGGAAGTGATCTGCACCGGCAAGCTATCGACCTATCCCGCGCGCTCTAAATATCAGCTGGTCATCGAACAGATGGAACCAGCTGGTATCGGGGCATTGCTGGCGCAGCTGGAAGAGCGCCGCAAACGTTTGGCGGCGGAAGGTTTGTTCGAAGCGGCGCGCAAGAAACCGATACCCTATCTGCCGAAAGTCATTGGTGTTGTGACCTCGCCGACCGGGGCGGTGATCCGCGATATCCTGCATCGTCTGCGCGAGCGTTTTCCCCGACAGGTATTGTTGTGGCCGGTTCTGGTCCAGGGGGAAGCTGCGGCCGCTCAGGTCGCCGCAGCGATCGATGGTTTCAACAATCTACCTACGGATGGACCGGTGCCCCGACCGGATCTGATTATCGTCGCCCGTGGCGGCGGCTCGATTGAGGATCTTTGGGGTTTCAACGAAGAGATTGTGGTGCGCGCCGCTGCCAATAGCGCCATCCCACTGATCTCCGCCGTTGGGCACGAAACCGATACCACCTTGATTGATTATGCCAGCGATCAACGCGCCCCAACACCGACAGCAGCAGCGGAAATCGCCGTGCCGGTGCGGGCCGATCTTGCCGCCAGTTTGCGTGATTTGGATGCCCGTCAAGTCGCCGCGGCAGGGCGTTTGGTGGAAAATCGACGGCGCGAAATCGAAAGCTTGTCACGCGGTCTACGCGGACCACGGGAACTGTTATCGCTCGCCACGCAACGTTTCGACGACATTGGCGAGCGTTTGAACCGGGCGATGTTAGGATTGCGCACGGATCGTTTGCAACGCCTGGCCACCATCACTGCGGCGTTCCGACCAACCTTATTGCGCCAAGAAATTCGTCGCCAAGGTGAGCTTGTCGGCACGCAATCAGAACGCCTTGTCCGGGCTTATCGTGGCCACATAGGCGATAGCGAAAATCGCCTGGCCCTGCAAAGTAAATTACTGGAATCGCTATCTTACCAAAATGTACTAGAGCGAGGCTTTGCACTGGTCCGCGAAGACGATGGCGGGCCCCTTACACGGGTCGCGGCGACCACGGCCGGACAAGCGATCAAAATCGAATTTTATGACGGTGCGACCAAAGCTGTCATCGCTGGCAAAACCGCCGGGTCCGGCCGCAAACCGAAGCCAGTAAAGCGCAAAAAAACAAAGGATGACGATGGCCAAGGCTCCCTTCTTTAGCTGCATTATTGCGGCGCTGATCTGGGCCACCACAGCGATGGCTGACGAATACCCAGTTCAATTCAAAGGCCCGTTCATTCAAGGCAGTATGATTATTGGCAAGACCACTTCTGGGGCCAAAGTCACGGTCGACGGCAAGCCTATCCGTATTTCTGCCAGCGGACGGTTCATTTTCGGCTTTGGTCGCGATTACGAAAAAATGGCGACAATCGCCGTCACTTTAACCGATGGCGTAACTCACAGCCGCAAATTTTCGGTTGAAAAACGAAGCTACAAAGTCCAACACATCGATGGCCTGAAAAAAGCCATGGTCTCGCCTGGTGAAAAAGCACTCCAACGAATTCGCCGGGAGAGCAAGTTGGTAGCAGCCGCACGCGCACACGATACCGCTGAAGCTTGGTTCGAAACTGGTTTCATATGGCCGGCAACCGGCCCGATCAGCGGTGTTTATGGCAGTCAGCGGATATTGAATGGCCAACCCCGGCGTCCCCATTATGGCGTCGATGTCGCAGTTCCAACGGGCACCCCTGTTGTGGCGACAAGCGACGGCCGCGTCACTTTGGCAGAAGACGATCTATATTTCACCGGCGGCTCGATCATAATCGACCATGGGCATGGCATCACCTCGACTTATATTCATTTGAGCGCCGTTGACGTTGAGGTCAGACAGGTCGTCAAGCAAGGGGATCGAATTGGCGCCGTCGGCGCCACCGGCCGGGTGACCGGCCCGCATCTCGATTGGCGCCTCAACTGGTTTAAAGAAAGGCTGGACCCGCAGCTTGTCGTGCCGCCGATGCCAAAATGAGCTGCTTAGCCTTTTCTTTTCGGCCAGCGCCGATGCAGCCATAACCACTGCCCTGGATTCTGCCTAATGCAGCCTTCGATGAATTGATTAAGTTCGGTCATTACCTCACGGATATCCTGATCGCGATCATCGCTGCGCTTGGCTGAAAGCGGCTCGTTGAAGGTGATACGAAAAGCCGGACCCGGTAATCGCTCGCATTGCACCGGTATGATTGCAATGTCCTGACGTCGCGCCAGTTGCGCAATCGCCGGAGCCGTCATCGCCGGCTCGCCAAAAAACGGGACCGAAATACCATCGTTCATTTTTTGATCGATCAGCATACCGATACATTCCCCGCGCTTTAATATGCCGATCAATTGCCGCGCGCCGGAAGCGCCCTTTGGCACCACACTAAGCGTAATATTGCCGCGAAACTTGGCAATTGCTTCATCAAACAACGGGTTGTTGGCGGCTCGGTACACAACATGAAGCGGCGCCCCTAAGTCGCGCGCGGCAAGCGGTAACAATTCCCAATTCGCCTGATGGGCGCTGGGGAAAAGGATCGGTTTTCCTTCGGCGCGAAGCCGTTCAACAATTTCCCGTCCAACCACTTCGATAGGCACCGGACCGACGCCGTCGATATGCATGGACTTTGTATGCGGCAATTCGCCTGCTGTGCGACCCAACATTTCCCACATATCACGGATAATGGTCCGTCGTTGGCGCGCGTCCAGCTCTGGCATCACGCGCTTCAGATTTTCATCTGCCCGACGGCTAAACGGCAAAGGCGCGATCAGGTACCTGGCGATGAAACCGCCGAAGTCAGAGGCTGATCGCACCGACAACCGCCCGAAGCCGGACAGGAACAAGGTCGCCAAGCGGGCTTGCAAACGAAATTTCAGAGAATATTTATCATTCTTGGGTTCAGTCATTTGGCCTGGCAAATTCTTTTTTTAACATCTCGACAAATCCAGCTTCCGCCGCAAGCACCAGATCGACTTCTACAACATCTACCATCTCGCGCGCCAGAGCCGGCAATCGAACCCAGTCTTTTTCGGTCGTAACGGCGCGGGCGTCACACTTTGCTGCGTGTTCAATGATTTGCATCACTTCGTCTTCAGAATAAGTATGATGGTCGGCAAAACTTTGAAAGCCAACAAGGTCGACGCCAAGGTCGGTCAAAGTTGCGGCAAACTTTTCTGGACGGCCGATCCCGGCAAAGCCAAATAAGCGCTGGCCGGTAAATCGTTCCGAAGATAGAGTTGGGACAATTCGCGCTTCGAATATTGGTAAGTTAGCCGGGAAATCGAGTTTGACTGGCGCTTCACCACCGCTATGAATGGCGACAATGAGATCGGCGCGCGCAAATCCGTCATCAGGCGTTTCCCGCAAAGGCCCAGCCGGAATGAGGCGGCCATTGCCAAAACCATAACCCTGGTCGATGACTAGAATAGACAGGTTTTTCGCCAAACTTGGGTTTTGATAGCCGTCATCCATGACGATGACGTTGGCGCCGGCTTCGGCTATCGCTTTCGCACCGGCAATGCGGTCTCTTGAAACCCAAGTTGGCGCCAGCTTTGCCAATAACAAAGCCTCATCCCCGACCTCATGGGCACTGTGGATTTTGCGGTTGACGCGGACCGGGCCACGCAGGGCGCCGCCATAGCCACGGGTCAAGAAATGCGGCGCCTTCGCGAAACGAATTAGACAACGTGCCGTCATCAGTGCTGTCGGCGTTTTGCCACTGCCACCGGCGGTCAAATTACCAATGCAGATCACCGGGATCGGGGCCTCCCAGGGTTTTGCCCGATGCCAGCGGGCGCGACCAATCATCCCGTTCAGCCGTGCTAACGGGGACAACAAATTTGGCAAAACACCGGTCTGCTGCCAGAATTTCGGGGTACGGATCATAGCGGGCCTTCTTCGCCTGCAGGCACCGACAGGTCTGGTACCAGCTGAACAATCGTTTGGATTGCCTGTCCGACAACGCGATCACCAGCATCCGCACAGGCCAACGCCGCGGCCGCCAATCGACGAACTTCGCTGTCGTTTTGCAGTAAACCACTTACTAACTTAGCAAGTTCAGATGCATCCGACGCAGTCACAATTGCCTGTTGCGCTTGCAAGGTTGCAACAATCTCCTCGAAATTGAAAATGTGCGGTCCAGTTAGGATTGCGCAATCGAGCTTCGCCGGCTCAAGCGGATTGTGACCACCATGGGCGACCAACGATCCGCCAACAAATACGATCTCACTCAAGCGATAGAATAATCCAAGTTCACCCAGCGTGTCGGCAAGATAGATATCTGTCGCGATATCCGGATATTGCCGTTGACTGCGTTGGCAAACGCTCAGTTTTCGCTCTGTCAGTTGTGCCACAAGTTCGTCGCCTCGATTGGGATGGCGTGGTACCAGGATCGTTAGGATATCCGGATGGTTTTGCCGAAGTTCTTGATGGGCATCCGCAATCAATAATTCTTCCCCATCATGGGTACTTGCCACCAACCAAATTGGACGGTTGGCGATGACACCGCGCAACCGCGACAGATTTTCGCCGTCGACCGGCAAAGGTGCCGCTGCCCATTTTAGATCGCCTGCAAACTTTACCTCGCCCGCACCAAGCTCGCGTAGTCGTTCGCCATCGGCTTCGGTTTGGGCAAAGCGTACCGCAAACGTCGATAATATTTTTTCAATCGCACTTCTGTATCGACGCCAGCTGGAAAAAGATCGCTTTGACATCCGGCCATTTAACAATATCGCCGGAATACCTCTACGCTGCACATTCATAAGCAGGTTCGGCCAGAATTCAGACTCAATCCACACCGCAATATCCGGCTGCCAATGATCGAGAAAACGCTCGACGGCATCGGGCAGATCGACCGGCACAAATTGATGAAAGGCATTCTTCGGTAATCGTTCCGCCATCAACGCAGCCGACGTAACCGTGCCGGTTGTCACCAGCACGGTTGGTTTACTCGGCAGCGCAATCAGCTGTTCAATCAACGGCAGGGCAGATATTGATTCCCCGACACTAGCGCCGTGGATCCAAATCAAAGGGCCGATCGGTCTCATTCGAACGGCGTGACCAAACCGCTCGTCAAAGCGGTCCTTATCTTCTTTGCCCTGCTGCAGTCGGCGCTTCAGCCAAAGCCGAACCGCCGGCGTCGCAATCTTGGTGATGAAACGATAACAAGCCAGCATCATAATGCTTCCGACGCCGGTTCGATGAATTTCTGACCAACATATTCATCTGCTCGTTGGCTAAGTTTATTCATCTGTGTCTCTATGTTGTGTCGCGCGGCCTCGATCTCCACTTCATCACGCGATACATAAATCGGCGCGCCAAAAACAAATACGGTGGTGGAGAATGGCAGCGGCAGTTGCAAGCGGTCCCAACTGTTGAATATCCAGCGCCGGGAGGTGGCGGAGGCCACAGGTACAATTGGGGCACCGGACAAGCGCGCCAGCGTCACCACACCATCGCTAACCCGCATGCGGGGACCTCTGGGCCCATCGGGGGTGACGCCAATCTGTTTGCCATCACGTAAGACTGCGACCATTTCCCTGAGCGCCGCCGCGCCGCCTTTGTCTTTGTTCTTCCGTTCATCTTTCGAGGAGCCGCGAATGGAAGGCACCCCCAAACGGCCGACGATCCCGGCGATGATTTCACCATCCCGGTTGCGCGAAGCCAATACCCTTAGGGCCATTGCCGCCCGCACCGTGAACGGCATCATGGCGACGCGGCCGTGCCAAAAGGCGAAAATGACCCCGCCATGGCGGCGAATAGTATCATCCAGAAACTGCGGATCAACTTCTTCAATTCGTGAGGTCAAGCGGACAAACCGCAAAAATCCCGCAATCAAATAAACCAAGACATGGATGAGCCAGTTCGCCTTTGCTATTCTTTTTAGTGGCATCCAAAATTGTCCACTAGGATGCCGTTGAAGCCGGCGCTAAAACGCCTTCACCGCTTTCGCCGGTGACTTGATCGCTAAATTGCAGGCGGTAAAGCCGCGCATAATAACCACCCTTCGCCAGAAGATCGCTATGCTTGCCGGATTCAACAATACGCCCTTGGTCCAAGACATGAATTCGATCCGCGCCCATAATCGTCGACAGACGGTGGGCGACCACCAAGGTCGTACGGCCGCGCCGCAATTCGTCCAAGGCGTCCTGGACCTGGCGTTCAGATTCTGTGTCCAACGCCGAGGTTGCTTCATCCAACAACAGGATTGGGGCGTCTTTCAAGACCGCCCGGGCGATCGCGATACGTTGGCGTTGTCCGCCAGAAAGCTTGACCCCGTTTTCACCAACAATGGTGTCATAGCCATCCGCCATATCGCGAATGAACTCATCGGCCGCCGCCAGTTTCGCGGCTTGTTGAATGTCTTCACCTGAAGCCGCCGGGCGACCATAGGCAATATTGGCGCGGACGGTTTCATCAAACAATACCGTATCCTGGGTGACCAAGGCCGTCGCCTTACGTAAACTGGTTTGCGAGACCTCCCGCAGGTCCTGGCCGTCAATCTGAATTGTCCCGCCGGTCACGTCATAAAATCGCAGCATCAGGTTCAACAGCGTGGTCTTGCCCGAACCGGAGCGACCAACTAAAGCGATCGTCTGCCCGTTCGGGACATCAAAGCTGACACCACGCACTGCCGGGGAATTATCGGCGTAGGAAAATTCCACTTCACTAAATATCACGTTGCCATGGTTGACGATAAGCGCTGGGGCGTTTTGTTTGTCGGAAATATTGGGGATCACATCCAACAGTTTGAATATACGCTGCGCCGCTGCTAGTCCTTCCTGTAGCGAATTGTTCAGGCTCGCCAGACTTTTGACCGGTTGATAAGCCATTAATAGCGCGGCCATGAACGACATGAAGGCGCCTAAGGTCATCTCCCCCTGAAGACCACGATAACCGCCATAGAAAACCGCGACCCCGATAGCAATACCGCCCAATCCTTCCATCAGGGGACTGGTAATCGCCCGCACCCGGGTCATCACCATCAATTGTTTCAGGCGTCGTTCAATTGCCACAGCTGCCCGCGCAGTTTCGTGACTTTCCATGCCGTAAGCTTTGACGACACGCGCTGCTTCCAGGGTGTCGGACAAATGGGCGCTTAAGTCGCCGGTCGCTTCCTGGGTTTTGGTGGAGGCTTTGCGGGAGCGTTTACCAAATTTGCGCATGAAAATACCGGCAGCCGGAAAGACAAAAATGACCACAAAAGCCAGTTGCCAGTCTTGAATAAACATCACGAACGTCAAGGCGACGACAGTGACCAAATCTTTCGCGATGCCAGTAATGGCCCGGCTAACCGCATCGCGCAGCAGATTGACATCGAACAGGAAGCTGGAGACCAATTGTCCACTATGAACATTGTTGAGATACGCAAGATCAGCATTTATCAAATGGTCGTAAAGTTTTACTTGGGTTTCCGCAACGATCCGTTGACCAGTCCCGTTCATCAACATCGACTGGCCATAAGTTGCGAGGCCACGCACCACCGCAACCGCGACAATCAATGCCGGCAGCAAGTAAAGCATTGTCGCCGATTTATTGACAAATATTTCGTCTATCGCCGGCTGCAACAGCCATGCTTGCCCCGCCGTCGTTGCCGCGACCGCGACCATAAATATCATCGCCAAGACCAACCGGCCGGCATGCGGGCGCACATATTCTCGTAAAAGGCGGCCCATCAACGCCGTTGTCGTTGTCGGTTTATCGTCCAATTTCGTCAAATTTCCACGTCCATTCAATAATTTAGCCCAAATAATATAACATGGCCGACGGCTCTTCGCATCCTCCGACGAGGCCGTCAATCATATTTCCGACAGCGGCATTGTGAGCGGTTGCGATCAGCAGCGGAAATGATCATAATCCGGTTCGAATTCAAGGAGTTTGCTTAATGAATGTTCAACCTGAATTTGTCGCTACGGCCTGTCCGCACGATTGTCCGTCGACCTGTGCCCTGGAAGTGGAACGGTTGAGCGCGGATACCATTGGCCGGGTCCGTGGTGCGGCGGAAAACACCTTCACGGACGGTGTTATCTGCGCCAAGGTCGCGCGTTATGCCGAACGAATTCATCACCCCGATCGCTTGACCCAACCGCTGCGGCGGGTCGGGGAAAAAGGCTCTGACGATTTTGTCCCGATATCATGGGACGAGGCGATGGACGAGGTGGCGGAACAATTCAATCGGGCCGAACAAAATCTGGGCAGCGAAACCATATTACCCTACTATTATGCTGGCACCATGGGTCTGGTCATGCGCGACGGCATCAACCGCCTGACCCATTTAAAGAAATACTCCAAAATGTACGGGACGATCTGCAACACCTTGGCGCAGAACGGATTTTTAGCTGGCACCGGCAAACTGGTCGGCACCGATCCGCGCGAAATGGCGGAGGCGGATTTGATCACGATTTGGGGTGCCAATCCGGTTCATACCAACGTCAATATCATGACCCATGCGACCAAAGCACGGAAAAAGCGTGGCACCAAGATCGCTGTCATCGATGTCTATGAAACCGCGACCATGAAGCAGGCGGACATCAAGATATGTTTGCGTCCCGGCACCGACGCTGCCTTTGCTCTCGCGGTGATGCATATTCTATTCCGCGACGGCTATGCCGATCGGGCATATTTGGAAAAATACACCGATGCGCCAAAAGAACTGGAAGCGCATGTACAAGCGAAAACCCCTGAATGGGCGGCGCAGATTACCGGTGTCCCGATCGCGGAAATCGAGGCTTACGCCAAACTAATTGGGACAACGCCAAAAAGCTTTACCCGTCTTGGCTACGGCTTCACCCGCAGCCGCAATGGCGCTGTCAGCATGCATGCAGCGCTTTGTATTTCGACGGTCACCGGATCCTGGCAGTACAAAGGCGGTGGGGCGTTTTATAGCAATAACGCCATCTATCCTTGGGACAAGTCGCTGATCGAAGCGCCGGAGGCATATGATCCCAGTATCCGCATGCTCGATCAAACCCGCATCGGCCCAATCCTGATCGGCGATCCGGATGCATTGATGGGTGGGCCGCCGGTCACCGCGATGATTGTACAAAATACCAATCCGATGATGATTGCACCGGATTCAAATAAAGTTAATGCCGGCTTCGCCCGCGACGATTTGTTCGTCTGTGTACATGAGCAATTCATGACCGAGACCGCGAAGATGGCGGATATTGTCCTGCCGGCGACGATGTTTCTGGAACATGACGACGTTTACCAGGGCGGCGGTCATCAGCACGTTTTGCTTGGCCCGAAAGTGGTTGAAGGTCCCGCGCTTTGTCGCAGCAATCACGAGCTGATTTGCGACCTGGCGAAGCGGCTGGGCGTCAGCCATCCGACTTTCGAGATCAGCGCCTTGGAACTGATCGATCAGACCCTCCAGAAATCCGGTATGGGCGACGTTGAGAGTTTGCGGGAAAACCGTTGGATTGATATGCAACCAGACTTCGACGATGCGCATTACCTAAACGGCTTTGGCCATGAGGACGGCAAATTCCGCTTCAAACCCAAATGGGGAGAAGTTAAGCCGCAGGGCTTCGCCGCTGCCGGCGGACCGGCGGCGATGCCAGAAATTGCCGATTATTGGCCGGTTACGGAAGAAGCTACCGATGACAAGCCGTTCCGTCTGGTCACAGCGCCGGCGCGCAATTACCTCAACTCCTCCTTCACCGAAACCCCGACGTCGCAGAAAAAGGAAGACCGGCCGAGCGTAAAAATTCATAGCGTCGACGCTAATCAACTTGGCATCGCTGACGGCGATATTGTTTGTCTGGGCAATGACCGCGGCGAAGTCCGTATCCATGTCGAATGTTTCGATAATATGCGCCGGGGTGTTGTTATTGTCGAAAGCATTTGGCCCAATGCCGCCTTCATCGACGGTTTAGGGATCAATGCGCTAACCGGTTCGGATCGCATCAGCCCCAGCGGTGGCGGTGCCTTCCACGACAATAACATCTGGATCAAAGCGGCTTAGAGCGCGTTCATGAAACTTGAAGCCATCACCAGCCCGCTCCCCCGGCCCAACCACCCACAGGGTACACTCATGGGTGGTTGGGCCGAGGGAGCGGGCTGGCTCGGTGTTTTGTAAAAATACGCTAGGTTCGAGACCTACCAGGTCTTTCCGGGCGGGCGTTCGATCGTGTCGAGATAGTCCATCAATTCGCTATGTAGTTTTTCAGGCGCGATGATGAGGGAGCGGTGCCTAGGATCAGGTTTATTATAGATAAATCCTTCATGTCGGGAAGTGGTGACAACGCCGCCAGCTTCCAGGACAATCAGCTCTGCCGCGGCAATATCCCAATCCGACTTTTGCGCCAACGACAGACAAGCGTCATGGCGCCCACAGGCCACCATCATCATGCGATAGGCGATCGAGTTGACATAACTGAAGCTGGCCTGTTTCGGAGTTTTACGCCAACCGCCACGCTCAAATATTTGTCGACCAGCCAAGTATCGGGCGGATTCCATCTCCGCTTCATGATTGACGGATATGGCTTTGCCGTTCAACCGTGCCCCGCCGTTTAAGGTCGCTTCAAACAGCTCGTCTTTCGCCGGGTTATAGACGACACCGGCGATCGGTCGGCCATGTTCAACCAAGCCGGCACAGATGGTGAATTCCGGCGTCTTTTTCAAAAAACTACGGGTGCCGTCGATCGGATCGACCATCCAAACCCGCTTCCGGGCAAGGCGTTCGTCAGTATCCGGATCTTCTTCCGACAACCAGCCATAATCCGGCCGGGCGCGCCGCAGATGGTCACGCAAGATGTCATTGACGGCGTGATCGGCTTCTGAAACCGGGTCATCATCCCCCTTGTCCCAGCTTTTTACCTTGCCATTGAAAAATTTCATCGCGATTGGACCCGCCGCCAACACCGCTTCGGTCAAAATTTCCAATTCTTCGTGAAAGTCACTCACGCGCCGGCGACCATCATGTTGTCGATGCGTAATGTCGGCGCGTTACTGCCATAGCGGAATTCCAGATCATTGGCAGGTGTGATCTTTTGGAACATATCCTTTAGGTTTCCAGCGATGGTCAATTCCGATACCGGAAAGACTTTTTCGCCGTTTTCGATCCAAAAACCGCTGGCGCCGCGACTATAATCGCCGGTCACGCCATTGACGCCAAAGCCGATGAGTTCGGTGATGTAGAAGCCGTTTTGGATATCTGCCATCAACTCGTCTGGTGTTAGGTCGCCGGGGGAAAGATGCAGGTTGGACGCAGACGGCGACGGTGGTCCACCAATGCCACGTGAGGCATGCCCGGCACTGACCATACCCAATTGATTGGCCGTCGCGGTGTCAAGCAACCAAGTAGTCAAAATGCCATCTTCAACCAGCAACATCTTACGATTTGCCACCCCCTCCCCATCGAAAGGTTTTGAGGACAGACCCCGTATGCGATGCGGATCATCGATCACGTTCAGACCCTTGGCCAAAACAACTTCACCTAATTGATCACGCAGAAAACTTGTTCCACGTGAAACATTAGCGCCATTTATTGCTGCCGCAAGATGGCCAAGCATACTGCGGGAGACGCGGGGATCGAAGATCACGGAGGCTTCTTGCGATTCTATTTTCCGGGGATTCAGCCGTGCCACCGCCCACATGCCCGCATTGGTACCTATCTTGGCAGCATCTTCCAGATCTTCGTGATGATGGACCGAAGAATGATCGTAGTCCCGTTCCATCTCGGTGCCTTCGCCGGCCAAAACGGAGGCATACAAGCTGTAGGATGAACTGCGATATCCGCCGGCAAAACCATCGCTGGTCGCCAGCGCAATGGTCGCCCGACCCCAGCCGGCGCCGCCGCCTTCGGAATTGGTCACGCCGTCAATCGCGCGGGCCGCTTCTTCGGCAGTTTGAGCAGTCTCATATAGTGCTTCGGGCGTCGGCTCGTAAGCATCAAACAGATCGAGATTTCTGAAGTCGTCGCACAAGATTGCCGAATCCGCTAAACCGCAATAGGGATCTTCCGGCGCTACCCGCGCCATCGCCACTGCTCGCTCCACCGCTTCATCCAAGGTAGGACTAGCAAAATCGTTACTTGAAATCGCCGCCTGGCGTTGACCAACAAAGACCCTGAGGCCGAGACTTTTTGATTCGGACCGCTCCAAGTCCTCTCGCTCGCCAAGACGATAGCTCACGTCCAGAGCAACAGATTCGTACATCAACGCGTCCGCCGCATCTGCACCAGCCCGCTTCGCCGACGCGATCGTATCGGATAAGAGACTAAGTTGGTCTTCAATGTCGTCAGGCGTGTTCGTCATGCAAGTCTCTCCGGCAAGGGGAATGAATTATATTCGTCTTCAGCGTTTGAATTGTTTCGCCAAAGCCAAAGTTTGTTGTTGATAGTTGGAACCGATGTCGGTGCCATAGATTTGATCGGGAACAGCGGTCATCTGTTCATAGACCAAGCGGCCGATGGTTTGCCCGTGTTCCAACACAAAAGGCACGTCGTGACTGCGCACTTCCAACACCGCACGGGTGCCGGCCCCACCGGCACCAGCATAACCAAAACCCGGATCGAAAAATCCAGCATAATGCACCCTGAACTCACCCACCGAAGTATCGTAAGGCACCATCTCGGCGGCATGATCGGGCGGGATGGTCACCGCCTCCCGCGACGCCAAGATATAAAAATCGTCCGGATTCAAGATTAGACTATCGTTAACGCTTTCGCCGCGCCCGGTATAAAGCGGTTCCCAAAAATCGTCGGCTTCATAGGTCGCGATTTTGGAGAGATCGATGAGCGGCGTATGGTGGCGGGCGCGATAGCCGATCAGGCCGCTATCGTCGGTTCCCTTCAAATCGATCGTCAAAACCACGCCATTCGCTATGGTGATTGGCGAGCCGTCGCCGGTCTGCGCCAACGGTATTCGCTCATGCAGTCGTTTGGTATCGCTGTCGGAATAATCTCGTTTGCCCCGGCGCAGACGAAGTTGGCTAAGGCGGTCACCCTTACGGGCCAAAATTGAAAAGGTTCTGGGCGCAATTTCGGCATAAAGCGGCCCTTTATAGCCGGCTTCAACCTTATCGAATTCCGCCGCATAATCGGCAATCAAGCGGGTGAAAATATCCAGTCGGCCAGTGGAACTTTTCGGGTTCGCCATTCCCATCAGACGATCCGGAAGGTCCAATTGCTCCATCAACGGAACAATATAGACACAACCGCGTTCCAACACCGCCCCTTGGCTCAAATCGACGGCATGCATTTGATAGGCGTCAATCTTCTCACCAACGGTCGAGTTGGGCCCAGGTAGAAAACTGGCCCGCACCCGATACGCTTTCGCACCTAATCGCAGGTCAAGACTGGCCGGCTGCACCTGCCCCTCGGCCAATTTCTCATCCGGCTTGATTGCGCCATCGCGGACCAATGCCTTGAGCGTCTGGACCGGCAATATACCGGTAGCGTCGGCAGTGTCGATTTGGCCCGCCATATTCTCTTTTCTACTAAATAATGACATCAATTTCGTTCCAGAATAGTGGGGGACCATAACCAAAAGCCAGCCCGGGGACAACGATCTTTACATCGCTTCAAAGCACCGCTCCGGCTGCAAAACTAAGAAAAATAATCCATCCGAACCGGTTATTTGATTGGAACTTCGCCATGCAGTCCAATTGATCGTCAATATCGAGGGTCAGGACCTGCCAACCAATCTGAAATGCGGCGAATAAAATGCCCGTTAGGAACCATAGATTTAGGTTAGCCGAAACACCGGCGGCGGCGAACAGAAACAGCGCGGAGAAATAAAAATACCAGAGCCAGGTATGGGTCTTATCTTTCAATAACAATGCTGTCGACTTGATGCCAACCAACATGTCGTCTTCTTTATCCAGATGGGCATAGATCGTATCGTAGCCCAGGGTCCAAGCGATACCGCCCAAATATAGCAAAATCGGCGGCCAGCCGAACTCTCCTTTAACCGCAGCCCAACCCAATAGAGCACCCCAATTGAAGGCCAGGCCGAGAAAAAATTGCGGCCACCAGACAAAGCGCTTCATAAACGGGTAAATCAGGACAGTGAGCAGCGACGTCACGCCAACTAAAATCGCAAATAGGTTAAAGGTCAAAAGAATGACCAAGCCAAGCAAGCTCAGAAACCCCATGAAGATGATCGCTTGGCGTACGGTAACTTGCCCGGACGGGATCGGCCGGGTGCGTGTCCGCTCGACCCGGCCATCGAATTCCCGATCGGCAATATCGTTCCAGCAACAACCGGCGCCGCGCATCACCAGCGCACCGACTGCAAACAGCAATAACAACAGCGGCGACGGCCAACCATCTGTTGCCATAGCGATTGACCACCAACAGGGCCACAACAGCAACAGCGTACCGATTGGCCGATCCATCCGCGCCAGCCGCAAATAGGGCCGTGACCAGGCCGGTGCCACGCGTAAAATCCAGTGATCGTTCCGAATGTCCGTGTAACCGTCCATTACCGATGCTATCTATATGCTCAAGTTTCTATTGACCAATATCACTTGCTATAAACGAACCATATCCATGAGCAAGCCGAAAATCAGATTGTTTGTCGCTGAGCCCCTGTCGGAAGACCGTATTGTCGGCCTGCCGGCCGATCAATCACACTATTTACGTCACGTCATGCGCTGCAAACAGGGCGAAGAAATCGTCTTATTCAACGGTGAAGATGGTGAATGGCGGGCCAATATAGATGGCATTGGCAAAGGATGGACATCCCTGACTTTGCTGGAAAAAATTCGCGAACAACAGCAGGAAACCGATCTATGGCTTTGTTTTGCGCCAATAAAACGAACCCGGATCGATTTTCTGGTCGAAAAAGCAACCGAACTAGGGGTCAGTCGATTGCAGCCGGTGCTGACCCAACACACCAATTCCGGTCGCGTCAACCTGCACCGCATGACGGCCAGATGTATTGAAGCGGCAGAACAGTCTGAACGTCTTACGGTGCCCCAAGTGATAGAGTTGGTTGAATTAGCACAATTGTTGAAATCCTGGCCCGAAGACCGATGTTTATTGTTCTGCGACGAACGTCAAGGCGCAGCCAGCCTGGTCGATGTTGCGGCGTTGGCAGAAGATCAGAAATTTGCCCTGCTAATCGGCCCGGAAGGTGGTTTTGATGATGCAGAACGCAACATGTTACTCAAACATCCGAAGACCATATCGATCACTTTAGGACCCCGAATATTACGCTCCGAAACCGCCGCTTTGGCGGCTCTTGGTGCCTGGCAGGCTTTAGTCGGTTGAATTGCGCCCCTGCGCGACCCGAATGATCGCGGCTAGAGATTTGTCCACATCTGCCGCCGTCGTTGCCCAGGACGAAACGCTGATCCGCATGGCCGCGCGGCCCTGCCAAACGGTGCCACCGCACCAGCAGGTGCCATCGGCCTGAATTCCCGCAATGACACGTTCATTCTCCCGATCATCGCCAAATGATACCACCACTTGATTGAGATCGACGTCGTTCAGAATTTCAAACCCCGCCTGCGCCAAGCCGTCGGCAAAGCGACCGGCATGGTGACAGCAACTTTCGATCAGGTCGGCCAACCCGCTGCGTCCCAAATGTTTGAGCGCGATCCAAACGTCCAAACCGCGCATGCGACGGCTGCATTCCGGTGTAAAATCGTAAGGATCGCGGGCGCCGGCTTGTGGCAGATAAGCGGCGCTTACGGACATGACGGCATGTAAAGCGCTGGGATCACGCAACAGCACGAACCCATTATCATAAGGCACGTTCAGCCACTTATGGCCGTCGACCGCCAAACTATCGGTCAATTCAAAACCACGCGCCAAAGCCGCACGCGCCGGTGCCGCCTTCGCCCAGATACCAAAAGCGCCGTCGGTGTGGACCCAGGCGCCGGCGGCTTGCGCCGCTGGAATGATTTCCGCCGCCGGATCAAAAGCACCACTATTCACATTGCCAGCCTGCAAACATACGATGGTTGGCCCGCTGATCATCGGCATCTCGGTCGCGATCATCCGACCGTTTTTGTCGACAGGAACGGACGTAATTCGGTTCTGTCCCAGGCCCAGCATCTTCAAAGCTTTCAAGAGCGACGCATGAACTTCGCCACCGACAATCACCGTGATCGGCGGCGCGCCGAATAACCCGTCGGCTTCCACATTCCAGTCATGCGCGGCTAAAACCACATGACGGGCCGCGGCCAAACCGCTGAAATTCGCCATTGTCGCGCCGGTGACAAAAGCGCCGCCCGCGTTCGCGGGAAAGCCAAAGATATCCAACAACCAACCTAACGCTGCCTCTTCCAAAGCGGCGGCAAGCGGTGAACTGACAGTTGAGAAGCCGTTTTGATCCCAAGCGGTGGCGAGCCAGTTCGCCGCCACCGTCGCCGGCAAGGCACCCCCGGTGACAAATCCAAAATAGCGTCCGCCTGCGTTCGCGATTGTCGCCGGTCCGCCGATCGCGTCGATTTCCGTCAGTATTGAAGCGGCATCCTGCCCATCCACTGGCAATTGTCCGGCGAGTTTTTGCAATTTTTCTAGCGCCGCCGCACCCGGCGCGACCGTGCGCTGGTCAATATTCTCCAAATAAGCAATGGCACGTTCAGCACTATCTTCCAACAATTGACGCATATGTTCTTTCCCCATCTATCAGTTAGCGCGGCGCATCGGATAGAACAATTGTTCGCCATCAATGCGATAGTTTGCAATTTGTTGTTGACCCTCCGGTGATAACAACCAGTTCACAAATATCAACGCTTCGGGTTCTTTCACATGGGGATGGCGCGCTTTCGAGACCGGGATCACGCCATAGACGTTGCGCAGGCGTCGGTCCCCTTGAATGATGATGCGAAGCGACTGCCGATTGGCAAAACTCAACCAAGTCCCGCGGTCCGTCAACAAATAGGCATTTTGGGCGGCTGCCATGTTCAGGGCCGCCCCCATACCGGCGCCAACTTCGCGATACCAGCTGCCGGAATGCACGGTCGGATCAATATCGCTTTGCCGCCATAATTCAAGCTCGCGTTTATGGGTGCCGCTGTCATCACCGCGAGAAATAAAACTCAGACGCTGACTGGCTATCCGTTTCAAGGCGTCTGTAATCGCGCCCGTTTGCATCACACTGCCTGGATCGTTCTGCGGTCCAATGAGGACAAAATCGTTATACATCAGCTCCTTGCGATAAAGACCAAATCCCCCGGCGACAAATTTCTCCTCCGACGACTTATGATGCACCAACAGGACATCGGCGTCGCCGTTTCGAGCAAGGCGGACCGCCGCGCCGGTGCCCACGGCAACAACGCGGACATCAATACCGCTTAGTTTCGAAAATTCCGGCAGGATCGCATCGAACAGCCCGGAATTCTGGGTCGAGGTCGTTGACGCGAGAACAATGAAGCGATCGCCGGCGAACACATTATTCGCGCCCAGCAACAGGCAGAATAACGAAATGACTTTAGAAATCATCGTCAGGTTTACCGTCATCGGGAGAAAAAATACTGCGCCGGCGCCACCACAAAAGTTCGCCACGCAAAAAAGCTTGCGAGAGATCATTCTCCGGCGCATCGAAAAAATCGTCGGCTGGGCGGTGCTCTTTCACGCGGCCGCGAAACATGAAAATGACATCGTTGGCAAGACGCCGGGCTTGACCTAAATCGTGGGTCGCCATCACCACACGGGTGCGATTGGCGACGGCGGTTTGCAATAGGCTTTCAACCATATAGCTGGCCGCTGGATCAAGATTGGCACAGGGCTCATCCAGCAACAGCAACCGTGGTTTCATCGCCAACGCCCGGCCGAGTGCCAGACGCTGTTGTTCGCCGAAAGACAATTGCCGTGCCGGGCGGTGGGCATAGCGGCTAAGTCCGGTCATTTCGAGAATTTCAGCAATCCGGTCCCGACGCGCGCTTGCCGCCATATTGGTTAAGTTCAATGCGAAATCCAGGTTCGCCTGCACCGAGCGACGCAGTAGGATCGGGCGCTGAAATACCATTGCTTGTTGTTGCCTTTGCAAACCTGGATCGCCACTGCCGTTCCAGGTCACGGTGCCGGCTCGGCTTTCGATCAAACCGTGACAAAGTCGCAGCAGCAGGCTTTTTCCCGCCCCGTTCGGCCCCAACAACACGGTCAAACCGGGGGCCGCGTCAATGGTCAGGGAAATATCCTTCAATATGCGTTTATTGCCAGAATAGTAGCTGACATCACGAAGTTCGATCGGAAGTATGTTAGCCGTTTCGGTCATGCGCCGTATCTACGCTCCGCGGTATCACGGATCATGAAGCTGGCGCCATTTATCGCCAGCGAAAGCGCCAACAGAATAAACCCCAAGGCCAGCGCCAGGGATAAATCACCGCGGCTGATCTCAAGCGCAATCGCCGTGGTCATGACCCGGCTGACATGATCGATATTGCCACCGACGATCATCACAGCGCCGACTTCGGCGGAAGCCCGGCCAAAGCCGGCGAGCAACGCAGTCAGCAAAACAAATCTGCCGTCCCACAATAAAGCGGACAAGCGGCGCCAAGGCGGCACCCCTAATGAGTGGAATTGCTCCTCATATTCCTGCCACATGGTCTCTAGGGCCTGCCGGCTGATCGCGGCGATTATCGGGGTGATCAATATGACTTGCGCGATGATCATTGCTGTCGGCGTGAATAACAGACCAAAGACACCGAAGGGCCCGGAGCGTGACAATGCCAAATAAACCAACAAACCAACCACGACCGGCGGCAGGCCCATGAAAGCGCTAAGTAACACAGCCAGGACTTTACGCCCCGGGAACCGGTAAAGCGCTGTCGCGGCCCCTAAGGGCAGACCAATTAGGGCAGCAATGAACAAAGCCAATAAGTTGATCTGCAGCGATCGGAGGACAATTTCCACCAAGGCCGGATCAAAGGCCGCGATCAATGCAAACGCCGTTTTCAGCGCCTGCGAGATATCATTCATCGGGAACTCGCAATCTATTAGTTACGATCAACATGACGTTATAAAACAAGATCGCCAACGACCTTGCCAGTACAATCTGGCCAGAAGGTGGCTTGAAATCGCGGAATTTTTACCAACTGTCGTTTGGCCTTGTTGCACATTCATAGTAAAATATTGTTCACGCACTATATGAATTATGTCGATAATAATTTTCATAACAAACATTGGGGGCAAATTTCTCATGACTTTACGTATTAATTCAGAAGCACCAAACTTTACCGCCGACACCACGGAAGGACAGATCAATTTCCATGACTGGATCGGCGACGGCTGGGCAGTGTTATTTTCCCATCCAAAGGATTTCACACCTGTTTGCACCACCGAACTTGGTTATATGGCAAGTTTAAAAGACGATTTCGCGAAGCGGAATTGCAAGATCATCGGTCTTAGTGTCGATCCGGTCAGCGATCATAAAAATTGGGTCGGCGATATCGAAGAAACTCAAGGTCATGCGGTAACCTATCCATTGATTGGCGATCCCAGTCTCGAGATCGCAAAATTATATGACATGTTGCCGGAAGATGAAGGCGACAGCTCGGAAGGGCGTACTGCTGCCAACAATGCGACCGTGCGTTCGGTATTCATGGTTGGGCCGGACAAAAAGATAAAACTCATGCTGACTTATCCGATGAGCACCGGACGGAATTTCGATGAAGTCCTGCGTACCCTCGATTCGTGTCAACTCACCGCCAATCATCAAGTAGCGACACCGGTCAATTGGAAACATGGCGAAGATGTCATCATTGTCCCGGCCGTCTCCGATGAAGAGGCGAAAAAACGTTATCCGGATGGCTGGAAATCACCGAAACCATATCTTCGGATTGTCCCGCAGCCGCAATAATTAAGCAAAAACAAATCCTTAGGCCCCTGTCGAGATCAATTTTCCGGCAGGGGCACAATATTTCGTTAACTGAGCCCGGTTCGCTAGCCGCGATTGAGCGCCGGCGAGATTTTGGCGTTGAAAAAACAACTCAACAACAATAACAATTCCACCCAAGACAAATGGGGTTCGCCCTTATCTCTTGATTTTCCACACATGGCAGTCATGCAATCGAACCCCTTGATCGTTCGGCAATCAATCATTAAGTTCATTTTTTGAATGAATTCAAATGAGCAGCTTCGATACCCTATGCGGAGTTTGTTGTGCGACAAGGGATGAGTATATGTCCGCAGAAGTAAAGGCAATGGCGCCACCGATAACGTCGAAACAGGAGCTTGTACAGTTTCTTGAGGACGGCATCTCGTCACCGCCGGATTGGCGAATTGGCACCGAACACGAAAAATTCCCTTTCCGCTTAGATGATCTAACGCCGTTGCAATATGGCGGAGAAGAGGGCATTCGCGCCTTGCTTCAAGGTTTAGAACGCTTCGATTGGGAACCGGTTTACGAAGGCGAAAACCTCATCGCTTTGACTTCCAAAACTGCCGGCAGTGTAACCCTGGAACCAGGTGGGCAGTTCGAACTTTCCGGCGCGCCGTTGGAAAACCTGCATCAAACCTGCGACGAAGTGCACACGCATCTGGCCCAGGTAAAAGAAGTCGCCAGTGAAATCGGCGTCGGTTTTCTAGGTCTTGGATTTTCCCCCAATTGGCGCCGGGATCAAATCCACGTCATGCCGAAGGGGCGCTACGATATCATGCGCGCTTATATGCCGACGCGCGGCAATTTGGGCCTTGATATGATGCTGCGCAGTTGCACAGTGCAGGTCAATCTCGATTTCGGCAGCGAGGCGGACATGGTTCAAAAGTTCCGTGTCTCCCTGGCATTACAACCGATTGCGACAGCCTTGTTCGCAAATTCTCCCTTCACGGAAGGCAAACCGAACGGATTTCAGTCGTTCCGCAGTCACATTTGGACCGACACCGATCCAGACCGCTGCGGCATGCTGCCATTTGTTTTCGAAGATGGTATGGGTTTCGAGCGCTGGGCCGATTATTTGCTTGATGTACCGATGTATTTTGCCTATCGCGATGGCGTCTACAAGGATATGTCGGGGCAATCTTTCCGCGATTTCATGGCCGGTAAGGCTCCGGGCTTGCCGGGTGAAGTTCCCAATTTGAAAGATTGGGAAGATCACATGACCACGGCTTTTCCGGAAGTCCGTTTGAAACAGTATTTGGAGATGCGCGGGGCCGATGGCGGACCCTGGGGCGGCCTATGTGCTTTGCCGGCGTTATGGGTGGGACTGTTATACGATCAAACAGCGCAACAAGCGGCATGGGACCTGGTCAAAGACTGGACCCTGGAAGAAATGGCGGCCTTGCGTGCTGAAGTACCTCGGACAGGGCTTAAGACAACTTTCCGAAACGGCACTGTCTTGGATATCGCAAAACGGGTCGTTGACATCGCCGACAGCGGTCTGAAAGCGCGTGCTCGGGTCGGCAGAACAGTGTCCGACGAGACCGAATATCTTGATCCGCTAAAACGTATCGTCGACAGCGGTCTCACACCAGCCGATGAAATGTTGGCACTGTTTCACGGCAAATGGGGTGGGCGCATAGAACCCGTCTTTGAAGAATATGCCTATTAGGGTGGCCTGATGTCGGTCGCAGAAAACGGGCCGATCACGGTTTTACCCGCTGACCGGACGATCGCGGCGGCGATCGCCGAACGTTTCACGGTCACCAGCAGCAACGGAACCAAGCTGGCAGCCTATGCATTCTTAAATCATGATCACGCGTTGCCGAGCTTATTATTTGCCCATGCCAACGGTTTTAATGCCGGCTGTTACGTACCATTTCTGCAGATTTTGTCGAGCCGCTTTAACATTTTCGCCTACGACAATCGCGGTCACGGCGCTTCGGAAGCGCCGGACCCGGAAATTCCCAAAAGTTACGGGATGTTGCGTTTTGGTGAAGATTTAGAAGCAGTGACCGAAGCCGTTCGCAAACGAACAGGTAAAGACGCAGCGTTGCATTTCGCCTCCCACTCCGTCGGTGGTATGGGGCTTTTTGTTTGGTTGGGTTCGACCGGATTGAAGCCCTTTGTCTCCGCGACGATGTTTGAGCCGCCGCTGCATCCGAAGCGGGACATCTCGACACCGCCGACCAGAACCGGGGCCAATTCGTTTATCAGATGGGCGGCGAAACGACGGGTCTATTTCTCCGGTCCGGAAGATTTTCGCGATGAATGTCGTAAGTTCGCGACCTATCAAAATATTGCCCCTGAGATGATGGACGCCCTGGTTACATCTGGCATTAGACCGACGAGCGACGGCAAAAGCTACGAACTACGTTGCAAAGGTATCGTCGAAAGCCAGATATATACCCAAGTGCCACAAACACCGGTGATCGAGATTGGCGCCAGAATGCGCATTCCAACCCGGATTTTCCATGGCGATCCATCCCTGACCAACGGCTTCAATCCTTTGCAGGCTTCGTTGTGCGAAATCGGTGAAAGATTAGAACAGGGCGAGACCCGAATGATGGCAGGTCAACGCCATCTTATGGTATTAGAAGCCCCAGAGCGTTGCGCCGGCGAAGTTTTCGCCCACGCGCTAGATCAAGGAAAATAATATGCCGATAAAAACGAAATACGCCTTCTATGCCAGCATGGATGTTACGCCGGACAAAGAAGACCTTTTTAATGAAGTCTACGACACCGAACATGTACCGATGTTGTTGAAAGTTCCGGGAGTGATTTCCGTTACCCGGCTAACGCGGGAACCGTTGAAGATTTCGATCGGTGGACAAGTACAGGAAATCGTCGCCGAGGGGGAGCCCTTCTTCCAGGCGATCTATGAGATCGAAAGCCCGGACGTGCTTACCAGCGACGCCTGGGCCGATGCCATTGAACAAGGTCGCTGGTCGGAGCAGGTCCGCCCCCATACCAGCAACCGCCGACACGTTCTGCGCAAAGTGATGGATTAATTACCGGAAAAATTTGGCGCTCGTTTTTCGATAAAGGCCCGGACGGCTTCTTTGTGGTCGGCAGTTTGCGCGCTTTCGACCAGGCGTTCGGCTTCACCGTCCAAGGCCGAAAGGAAATCTAAATTCAGCGCCGCGTCCAGATTGTCTTTCATCCCGGCATAGGCCGCCAGCGGACCATTGGCGAGCGAGACGGCATATTGGAACGCGCTTTCACGCAAACTTTCATCCGGCATGACCCGATTGACCAGCCCCAGTTGTTCGCATCTAGCCGCATCCACCCGTTCCGCAGTAAACATAAGCTCCCGAGCTTTTGCCGTACCAACTAGCTGGGTCAAGAACCAGGTAATGCCGTAATCGCCGCTTAGGCCGACCCGGCTATACCCGGTGCTGACAAAGGCGCTTTCGCCGGCAATCCGGATATCACAAGCAAGTGCGATAGCAAGGCCGGCACCTGCCGCCGGACCCGGCAAAACAGCAATTGTTGGTTTGCGGACCGCAACAATGGCGCCAGTCAATGTCCGCTGGCGTATTTTCAAGTCTTCGATACGCTCATCCGCCGACATCACTTTCTTCGGCGAATTTCCAGCCATGCCTTTGACATCGCCACCAGCGCAAAAAGCAGCACCTGCGCCCGTTATCAACAAGGCGCCAACATTTGCATCATCACCACGCTCTTTCACCATGCGGCGCAGCGCCGGGGTCAATTCGTCCGACAGCGCATTGCGAGCTTCCGGGCGATTAAGGGTGATGACCGCGACTTTATCGCGTATTTCACACAATAGTTGGTCGGTTCCGGTGTCTATTTCAGTCATCCAATAATTACCCTGCTGTTGCTTTGAAACTATCCCGTTCCGCGATCCGCGCGAAATAGGCTTTCAGGTTCGGATTGGCATCAATGGCTTCCTTCGCTTCCGGAAAATTGTTCGCTGACGCCAATATTGGCATCAGGAAACAATCCGCCATGGTAAATTCGCTGCCGCCCAGATAGCCTTCTGCAACCGCTGCATCCAACATCGCGAACACTTTCGGAAAACGCTTTATTGCTTTGTCGATTTCAGTGCGAATGACATTGCCGTCATCGTCGCGATGGAAGGCATAGGGCACCACATAACGTCGTAAGATTAATTGATCAATCGAAGTGGCAACGCGCGCGATCCACTGATTGACGATAGCCGCTGCCTTTGGATTTGTTGGTATCAGGGCCGGCCCCTCGAACGCGGTATCGAAATAGCGTGCGATCGCCATGGATTCCGAAATCTCCAAATCACCGTCCCGCATCACCGGAATCAAGCCAAATGGATTGATCGCCTTGACCGCATCAGAATGGGGATTTTCTTTCACTAGCTCATAGTCGATGCCTTTTTCCTGCGCGACCATGCAGGCCGCACGGACGAAATTCGATCGCATAAAACCGATGATCTTAACAGTCATGAAGCACTCCAATTTTGTTCTAATAAATACCGAACCTGACAGTACACAAAATGAACTAAAATTCGCAAGTCGCTACCGCAGTCACATTTTGGCCTCAAAATATCCGCAATTGCGTCCGACTGACGCCGCATTATCTGCGTAGTTTGATCATTCTCAACAATCGGGCCAATCGTCGGGAGCGTCGTCATGACTACATCACCACTCATTAAACTCACCACCGCCGTCAGCATGATCGCGTTACTTGCCGCCTGCGGATCGGAAAATCAGACGCAATCGAAGGCACCTGAAGACGAGGTTGATAAACATGCGGAAATTGCAGCGACCAGCGCAGCGGAGAAATCGATGCCTGGAAAATTACTGATGCACGACCAATCCAGCCAGGTTCATATGAAGTCCCAATTTTTGCCGCAACCAAGGCATAATTGGCCCGCGCCCAATCAAGATCGCGAAAACTACGCTGCAATCGACGATAATCCGGTGAAGGTGGTGTTGAAAAACCCGGTATCGACCTTTTCCATCGATGTCGACACGGCGAGCTATGCCAACGTGCGGCGTATTCTGAACAGCGGTCAAATGCCCCCTGCAGATGCGGTACGGATTGAGGAGATGATTAATTATTTCTCCTATGCCTATGCCCCGCCGGCAGATCAAACCCGCCCCTTCTCTGTCACTTACGATGTCGCGACGACGCCTTGGAACGAACATACCCAGCTTCTTCGGGTCGGCTTGAAAGGCCTGGTGCTTGATGAAGACGAGCGGAAAACCGCAAATTTGGTTTTTCTGTTGGATGTCTCGGGTTCGATGAACGCACCGGACAAGCTACCGCTGATGATCAGTGCGATGAAAATGTTGTCCAGCAATCTAGGCGCGGAAGACAAAGTTTCGATCGTAGTTTACGCCGGCGCTGCCGGTGTGGTGCTGGAACCAACCGCCGGCAATGAAACAGGCGTAATCAAAGCGGCGCTTGAGCAGTTGCGGGCCGGCGGCTCGACAGCTGGCGGGGCCGGTATTAGCCGCGCCTATGATCTGGCCGAAACCGCCTTTGTGAAGGGCGGCATCAACCGCGTTATCTTGGCGACCGACGGCGACTTTAATGTCGGCATCAGCAATGTCGATGAACTGAAGCGGTTGATCGCGAAAAAACGGGAAAGCGGTATTGCCTTGACGACCCTCGGTTTTGGCCGCGGCAATATCAATGATGAACTGATGGAAACCCTGGCCGATACCGGAAACGGCAATTACGCCTATATCGATACTGCGCGGGAGGCTAGGAAAGTATTGGTGGAACAAATATCAGGCACCCTTCAAACTATCGCCAAGGACGTCAAAATTCAGATCGAATTCAATCCCGCGCAGATCGCCGAATATCGCCTGATCGGGTACGTCAATCGCCAGCTCAAGCGCGAGGACTTCCGCAATGACCGGATCGACGCCGGAGAGATCGGGGCCGGCCACACGGTCACGGCGCTTTACGAAATTACCCCGGTCGGCAGTGTCGGCATGAAATTCACGCCGCTGCGTTATGGCCAGGATAAAAAAGTTGAAATCGCCGACCAGTTCCCGCGTGAATTTGCCCATCTGCGCTTGCGCTACAAAGCACCGGGTGGAGATACCAGCGAACTGATTGAATATCCTTTGTCCACGGCAAAGATGACGTCCGCGGATTTGGCGGCTGGCGATCTTGCGTTTGCCGCTGCGGTTGCCGCGTTTGGTCAGAAATTGAGCGGTGGCCAACACCTCAGCGAATTCAATTACCAGGATATCGCCACCTTGGCCAAAGCCGGCTCACGCGATAATCACAATAGTTATCGTCTGGAATTTATCGACATGGTGAAACTAGCCAATAGCCTGGAAAAAAGCGGTGGTTAACTTTTTTCCCGACGCCAGAAAATGACGAAAATCACCAGCCAGGCGGCGGCAAGACAGAACCAGGTGAAAGCGTAGCTGGCGTGGTTATTTGGCAGGCTCAGCATTGTTTGCCCCGGATAAGGGGCTTCACCTGAATGCGGACTGTTGCTTGCCTCGATGATCGCAGGCATCAGTTCGAGATCAAAATAATTGGCCATTGCCGTTAAGTCATACCAACCGATCAATCCGGTTTTATCTATGTCCTCGCCGACGCCATAAGGTTTGTTGAGCTCACGCCGTAAAATGCCGGAAAGCGCGAAGGTTTCTCCACTGATCGGATCCTGCCAGTTTTTCGGGGCGACGCCGTTGGTGGCGATGAAACCGCGATTGACGATGATCACGCCACCAGACATTAATTCGAATGGCATCAGCACATGCACGCCGGATACCCGGTTCATGCTGCGCGGATAGATAAAGAGCGATTGTTGGTCCAGAAAGCGACCGACCAACCGGACCGGTTTGAAATCCAGCTCGCTGAGATCGGTTTTGGCTGTCAGCAAAACCGGGCTTGCGCTCACGGCCGCCTGCCGATCGGCGATCAAGGCGGACTTCCAGTGCAGGCGCTGGACTTGCCAAAAGCCCAGACCGATCAGCGTGATCAGTGCCGGCACAGTAAATATTGTCGCGATAATACGGGGTTTGTTCCAGACGGATCGGGCCATCAGTGGGTGACGGCAGAAGCGCCCCAAATGTAAATGCAGGAGAATAAGAACAACCACACCACATCGACAAAGTGCCAATACCAGGCCGCTGCTTCCAAACCAAAGTGATGGTCCGGTTTGAAGTGCCCCTTCATGTTACGGAACAAGCATACCACCAGGAATATTGTGCCGATGATCACATGGGCGCCATGGAAACCGGTCGCCATGAAGAAGGTCGAGCCATAGATACCGCCGCTGAATTCAAACGGCGCCTGCGAATATTCGTAACCTTGAACAAGCGTGAAAATAAAGCCCAGTATGCAGGTGATCAGCAATCCTTGGGTGGCGCTTTTCTGGTTGCCTTCGCGGACTGCATGGTGCGCCCAGGTAACCGTCGTCGACGAGGTCAACAAAATCAGCGTATTGATCAGTGGCAGATGCCAGGGATCAAAGGTCTGAATGCCTTCTGGCGGCCAAACACTGCCGATCACTTCCGGTGGATAGAACGCGCCCTGGAAGTAGGCCCAAAACCAAGCGACAAAAAACATCACTTCCGAAGAAATGAACAGGATCATGCCGTACCGCAGATGCAGTTGGACAACCGGGGTGTGATGGCCGTCATAAACCGCCTCTTTGATAATGTCGCGCCACCAAACGAATGAGGTATAGACAATTCCCAGCAAGCCTATCACCAGGAACCAAGGCGGCCCATCGTGCAGGTACCAAACCAAACCCGCCATCATAACAAGCGCAAATGCTGCACCCATGATTGGCCATGGACTTGGATCCACCAGATGGTAATCATGGGCCTTTGCGTGATTGTCAGACATATTCAAATACTCCTAAACGTTTTCTTTTCGCTCGAATCAATTGACCAGACGCGGCTTGTCGCCACTGGTTTCGATGTTGATGCGAGCTGATTTTTCTTCGATGGCTGCTTTCGCTTCCATTTGCACGGGAAAAAATGTGTATGACAAAGTGATTTCCTTCACGTCGTCCATGTTGCGGTCCGACGCAATTTCTGGATCGACATAAAAAGCGACCGGCATGTCGACTTCCTGGCCCGGATTTAGGGTTTGTTCGCTGAAACAGAAACAATCCACCTTGGTGAAGTATGATCCGGCTTTCACTGGCGTCACATTGAAGGTCGCAGTGCCGGTAATTGTTTGATTTCCATCGTTGCGGGCCGTGTAAAAAGCCAATTTCTGCTCGCCGACGCGCATCGTCAATTGCTTTTGGACCGGCTTGAAATACCAGGGCAAATTTGACGATTTGTCGGCGTTGAAACGCACAGTGATCACGCGGTCACCGATTTCTACTTCCGTCCCGTCGGCGATTTGCGGCGTGCCACCAAATCCTGTCACCTGACAAAACAGCCGATAAAGCGGCACCGATGCGAAGGCCAATCCGACCATCGAAAGGGCGACGCCGCCAGCGATTAAGCCGGTCAACCGAATGCGGTATGTTCGCGAATTTTCGGTCACATCCCACCGCCTTGCATTTTGACAATCGACGCAATGAAAAAAATCACCACAAGCGCAAACAACACACCGGCGATGGCTATATTGCGGCCCCGGCGCTGGCGATGTCGTTCGCTCATCGGCATCAAATTAATCCCTTGAATGGTACCAGACCCATCAACCGCTCGATCAGCAGCAGCGCGAAGAGCGCAAACAAGTAAAGGATGGAAAACTTGAACATTCTTTTCGCCGGCGCGTCCGCCGCATCACCAACGCGACAAACGTCAATCGCCATCGCCAGAAATATCCCGCTCAGGACAACAGCACCAGTCGCATAAAGCCAGCCGCCAATGCCCACGGCAGCCGGGCCTAAACTGACGATGGCCAGACCGATCGAGTAGATCAGCATTTGCTTTCGTGTTTCCGCCTTTCCGGCTACCACCGGTAACATCGGCACGCCGGCTTCTTTGTAATCGCCGGCGCGATAAAGTGACAAGGCCCAGAAATGCGGTGGGGTCCACATGAATATCAAGATGAAAAGCGCAATTCCACCTAGTCCAATATCGCCGCTCGCGACAGCCCAACCGATCATCGGTGGAAATGAACCCGCAGCACCGCCGATGACAATATTCTGCGGCGTCCGGCGTTTTAGCCACATGGTGTAAATGAATACATAAAATCCGATAGTTACCGCCAACAGCAGCGCCGCGGCGACATTCACCAGCAAACCCATCACGAAGATAGAAGCACAACTTAAGACGACGCCAAAGGTCAGAGCTTCGCGCGCTTCAATGCGACCGGCAGGGATCGGACGTTTTTTCGTCCGCGCCATCTTGGCGTCGATGTCGGCATCGTACCACATGTTTATGGCACCCGAGGCGCCGGCACCAACAGCTATGCATAAAAGTCCGATCGCCGAGAGCACCGGATGAGAATTACCAGGCGCCAAGATTAAACCAACAAAGGCCGTAAACAGAACCAGGCTCATCACCCTTGGTTTCAGCAAAGCAACATAATCGCGCACTTCATCAAAATCCGACCGCCCTAAGGCGTCGGTGATCTGATTGTCCTGATCCAGCGCTGAATTTTTGTTTTGCACGTTTGCGATCCGTTTCTAAAACTTAACCCATAAGGGTCATGGCAGCAGCTAGCCGTGAATTATTTTATCTGCGGCAACTCGCTATATTGGTGGAACGGTGGCGGCGAAGGCAGCGTCCATTCCAAAGTATCGGCGCCTTCGCCCCACGGGTTTTCTGCGCATTTTTCGCCGGACTTGAAGGTCTTCCAGCAAATGAATAGGAACAAGAACACACCAGCATAGGAGACATAGGCGCCAATCGACGAAATCATATTGAACCCGGCATAGGCATCGGGATAATCCGGAATGCGCCTGGGCATGCCCGCCATACCTAGAAAATGCTGCGGGAAGAAGATCAAGTTGACGCCGACAAAAGTGATCCAGAAATGCAGTTTGCCCAAATTTTCCGGATACTGTCGCCCCGACATCTTACCGATCCAATAATAGAATCCAGCGAAGATGCCGAAAGTCGCGCCCAAGCTCATGGTGTAATGGAAGTGCGCCACCACGTAATAAGTATCGTGGAAGGCGATATCCATGCCGCCATTCGCCAGCACCACACCGGTGACGCCACCGATGGTGAACAAGAAAATCATCCCGACCGACCATAACATTGGGGTTTTGAACTCGATCGAACCGCCCCACATCGTCGCGATCCAACTGAAAATCTTCACCCCGGTTGGCACCGCGATTACCATAGTCGCGGCCGTAAAATAGGCACGCACATCGGTTGGCATGCCGACGGTATACATATGGTGCGCCCAAACAACGAAGCCGACGCCGCCGATCGCCACCATCGCATAGGCCATGCCTAGATAACCAAAGATTGGTTTGCGTGAGAATGTGGAAACGATTTGGCTGACAATGCCAAAAGCCGGCAGGATCAAGATGTAAACTTCCGGATGTCCAAAGAACCAAAACAGATGCTGGAATAGTACCGGGTCGCCCCCGCCGGCGGGATCGAAGAATGCGGTACCGAAGTTGCGATCTGTCAGCAGCATCGTGATCGCGCCGGCCAATACCGGCAACGACAACAACAGCAAAAATGCAGTGACCAGAACCGACCAGACGAATAGAGGCATTTTATGGATCGTCATGCCTGGCGCGCGCATGTTGAAGATAGTGGTGATAAAATTCACCGCACCCAAAATCGATGACGCACCAGCCAAGTGCAGACTTAGGATCGCCATATCCATGGCCGGACCCGGTTGTCCCGCGGTCGACAAGGGTGGATAAACCGTCCAGCCGCCGCCAACACCGGTGCCGCCTGCGGGACCTTCAAAAAACGGCGACGCCAATAACATCAAGAAAGCCGGTGGCAGCAACCAAAAACTGATGTTGTTCATGCGCGGGAAGGCCATATCCGGCGCCCCGATCATCAGCGGGACGAACCAGTTGCCGAAACCGCCGATCAAGGCCGGCATCACCATGAAAAACACCATAATCAGGCCATGCGCGGTCACTAAGACGTTGAAGAAATGATAGTCGCCACCCAGAATACCGTCACCGGGTGCGGACAATTCGATCCGCATGAGAACCGAAAATAGGCCGCCAATGACACCAGCCACGATCGCGAAAATCAGATAAAGCGTTCCGATATCTTTATGGTTGGTGGAATACATCCACCGCCGCCAACCGGTTGGCGTATGCTCGTCGTGATTAGCGCTGTCTGCGTTATAACTCATGGTATGTCTCTCGCTTACTAAGCAATTTTTTGGGCTTGCGCGATCAGCGCGCAGCCAAATTCATTTTTTTGACCGGTTCAACTTGGGCATATTCATCTTTGGCTTTGGCCACCCAAGCGGCGAATTCAGCGTCTGAAACGATACGAACCTTAATCGGCATGAAACCATGTCGGGCACCGCACAATTCGGAACATTGGCCGTAATAAACGCCCTCTTTTTCCGCCTTGAACCATATTTCATTCACAGTACCGGGCACCGCATCTTTCTTGACAAAAAATGACGGCACAGTCCAGGCATGCAAAACATCATCCGCTGTCAGCAACACCCGGATGGTTTTGTTTACCGGCAAGACAACTTCGGTATCGGTTTCCAATAAGCGCGGTTGACCTTCCGTCAGTTCATCATCTTCGAGCATTACGGCGTCAAAAGTGAAATCGCCGTGATCAGGATATTCGTAACTCCAATACCATTGATGCCCGATCGCTTTGATCGTCATGTCGGATTTCGGCACGACGTCTTGGTAATAAAGCAATTTGAATGACGGGATCGCCAGGACCACAAGAATAATGATTGGCACCACCGTCCAAGCCACTTCGACCAAAGTATTATGTGTTGTTTTTGAGGGCGTCGGGTTGGACTTGGCATTGAACTTGACCATCACATAAATCAGTAATGCCATGACAAACAAGGATATTGCCGTGATGATCACTAGCAATAAATTATGGAACTCAGCGCCTGATACACCGGGCCCGGTGACGCTATCTTGGAAATTGATTTGCCATGGTTCGGCAATTCCGGATGCCGCAGCGACCGTCCCAGCAAAACCAAACAAATAAGTAATAACTGCCGCCAATGCAGCAAAGATCGATAATCCCCTCATCGGAACCTCTTTGGCCGAAAAGTACAAAAAAATTTCTCAACGAGCGTGGCCTGGAGCCGCTCACTTTACTGGCATATCTATACAGAGCGCTATGGTCGCCGACAAGCCCGAAGCCACGATATCAAAAGATAACCACAGAGAACTTCAAAATAATTTAAATTTCCACAAAAAGCCTTTGAATTTGAACGAAAAAGGATCAAGTGCTATGGATATTTCCGGCCTCATCGTCGGCGCTGCTGAGAATTGCGACCAAATGTCGCATAAATTTCGGCGCATGACAACGAATCCACCGGACCCGTCATCGAACTTAGGGAAGCAGATCTATTATGACTGACAATGTAGACATCAACGCCGACATTCTGGATCGTGCCGGATTGGACGAAACGCGGATAAACGGCATCGTCGGTGACGCCCTTCATGGTGCCGATGATGGTGAGCTTTATTTGGAGTACAACCTCTCTGAAAGTCTTGTCTTCGACGATGGACGGCTAAAGGCGGCCAATTATGATAATTCTCAAGGCTTCGGTCTGCGCGCTGTTTCCGGTGAACAGACCGGCTACGCCCATGCGTCTGATTTAAGCGAAGACGCCATCCGCCGTGCCGGTGATACCGTCAAAGCGGTGCGCAGCGGCCAGGGTGGCAGCATGGCGGCCAGCCCCGGCGGGACAAATGTCTCTCTCTATACCGACGAAAACCCTCTTGGCGGCATGACATTCACGGAAAAAGTTCAGATTCTCGAAGAAATCGACGCCTATGCCCGGGGCATAGATGACAGGGTTCGCCAGGTTTCTGTTTCGCTGGCCGGTGAATGGCAGGTCGTCGAAGTGATGCGCGACGACGGTCGTCGTTTGCGCGATATTCGGCCGCTCGTTCGCCTCAATGTATCCGTCGTTGCGGGTGATGGCGACCGCCAGGAAAGCGGTTCTTACGGCGCCGGCGGTCGGACTTCCTTCGACGACTTCGTCACTACTGAGAATTGGCGAAATCAGGTCGACGAAGCCTATCGCCAGGCTCTGGTCAATTTGGAATCGGTCCCGGCTCCGGCCGGCGAGATGCAGGTTGTGCTCGGCCCCGGTTGGCCCGGGATCCTTTTGCACGAAGCGATCGGGCATGGCCTTGAAGGCGATTTCAACCGCAAAAAAACCTCTGCTTTTTCGGGTCTGCTGGGCCAACGGGTCGCAAGTCCTGGGGTTACCGTCGTCGACGACGGCACCATGATGGATCGACGCGGGTCCCTGACGATCGACGATGAAGGAACGCCGACGGCGCATACGGTCCTGATCGAAGATGGTATATTAAAAGGTTACATGCAGGATCGTCTGAACGCCCGCCTGATGGGGATGCAAGCGACCGGCAACGGCCGTCGCCAATCCTATGCCCACATGCCGATGCCGCGCATGACCAATACTTATATGATGAATGGCGATCGCGATCCGAGCGAAATTCTAGCCAGCGTCAAAAACGGACTTTATGCCGTTAACTTCGGCGGTGGCCAGGTCGATATCACCTCCGGTAAGTTTGTTTTTTCCTGCACCGAAGCCTATCTTGTTGAAGATGGCAAAGTCGGCGCCCCGGTGAAAGGCGCCACTTTGATCGGTGATGGTCCCAGTGCCTTGACCAAAGTTTCGGCAATCGGGAACGAGATGCAACTTGACCCGGGCATTGGCACCTGCGGTAAAGCCGGTCAAGGCGTGCCGGTTGGTGTTGGGCAACCGACCTTGTTGCTCGACGGCCTGACAGTTGGCGGCACGGCTGGTTAAGATAAATTAGGAGTACGGGGTTATGAGTGAAGCGATCGCACTGGATGATCGGCCGAGCCGGGAAGAGGCCGAGGCCGCGGTTCGCACATTATTGCAATGGGCCGGCGACAATCCTGACCGTGAAGGCCTGCGCGGCACACCAGAACGGGTGGTTCGGGCCTATGAAGAGCATTTTTCCGGGTACGGGCAAGATGCGGAACAACATCTGCGCCGGATCTTCGAAGAAATTGACGATTACGACGAGATGGTGGTGTTGAAAGACATTACCTTCGAAAGCCATTGCGAACATCATCTGGAACCGATTATCGGTCGCGCCCACGTCGCCTATTTGCCGAGACATCGGGTGGTGGGTATTTCCAAGCTTGCCCGTACCGTCGAAATGTATGCGAAACGCTTGCAGATCCAGGAAAAAATGACCGCCCAGATCGCCGATACCATCAATGAGGTGCTGCAGCCTTTTGGCACTGCCGTGGTCATTGAAGCAGTGCATCAATGCATGACCACGCGCGGTATCCATAAAGAGGGCGTCTCGATGGTCACCAGCCGCATGCTCGGCTCCTTTCGCGACGATGCCGCCACACGCCGCGAATTCCTCGCTATGATCAGCAACCGCTAAGACAACTCGCCGCTGATTGTCAATCTCTCCTATCTGCGTCACTATTTACTCCGACCCGTTGTTCCTATATACTTGCAACAGTTAAGAATATCGTGTCGGAGTAAATAGCGGCGCAGATAGATATCAGTTCGACCTGCACAGGAGGATATAATGCCCCGCCCGCCCAGGTTATTTCTTGAAAATGTGCCGCAGCACCTGACCCAACGCGGCAACAACCGGCAGAAGATATTTTTCGCACCCGAAGATGGTCAGCGATATCTAGATTGGCTCGGTGAATTGAGCAATATCCATTATTGTCGCCTTCACGCCTATGTTCTGATGCCCAATCATATTCATCTGCTACTCACCCCCGGCAGCGCCGACAGCGTGCCGGCGATGATGCAGAAGCTCAACGCACGCTATGGCCGCTACGTCAACAAAACCCAGAACCGTACCGGCACCCTGTGGGACGGCCGCTATCATGCCGCCATGATCGATAGCGACAATTACCTTCTCGCCTGTTATCGCTATATTGAATTGAACCCAGTGCGGGCGGGTTTGGCGGAGACACCGGGCGCTTATCGCTGGTCGAGCTTTCGCGGCAACGGCGCTGGCGCCGGCGATCCGCTGCTGACACCGCACCCGCTTTTCAAAACCCTGATTGCCGGCACGGACGGGCGCGAGGCTTATTGCCAGTTGGTTGCCGGCGGGCTGACACCTGAGCAATATGCCCGCCTCCATGCCAGCAGTTACTCTGGCCGCGCCGTCGGCAGCGATCACTTTCTCGATCAGCTGGAAGTTCGCACGGGACAATCAGCCCGGGATCGCCGCGTCAACCGACCGTAACCGCACCGACATAGCCTATTGACGAAGTCACACCCAAACTGCGGCGAATTGCGCGCAGGACAGAAGTTTCCTTGCCACTTACAGGCGATGGGGATAAGTTGGCGCGCTTCCAAAGGGAGAGCATTCAAGTGAAATACGAAAGCACGCGCGGCAGCGCCCCGAACCTGGATTTCGAGGATGTGTTGCTGGCCGGATTGGCCCGTGACGGAGGTCTTTATGTGCCTGCAAATTGGCCGCAGTTCAGCGCCGAAGATATCCGCCAGATGAAAGACTTAAGCTATACGGAACTGGCAAAAAAAATCATATCCCCGTTCGTTGCGGATCCTAACGGGGGTATCGACCGGGACGCTTTGGCTGGGATGATCGAAGAAGCCTATGCCAATTTCACCACCCCCGAAATAGCGCCACTAAATCGATTGGAAGACGGCCATTGGCTGATGGAACTTTATCATGGTCCGACGCTGGCGTTCAAAGATGTCGCCATGCAATTGATTGGGCCCCTATTCGATTATGTCTTAAGCAAGCGCAGGCAGCGCGTCACCATCGTCGGCGCCACCTCGGGCGATACCGGTTCTGCGGCGATCGAAGCCTGTCGTGGCCGTGACGCCATCGATATATTTGTCCTTTACCCGCATAACCGGGTGTCGGAAATTCAACGCCGCCAGATGACGACGGTTGCGGCCGCCAATGTCCACGCTATCGCCGTCGAAGGCACCTTTGACGATTGCCAGAATTTATTGAAGGCGATGTTCAACAACCATGATTTCCGTGACCGCATCCATCTTTCGGCCGTGAACTCAATCAATTGGGGCCGCATAGTTTCCCAAATCGTTTATTATTTTGCCGCCGCGGTAAAACTGGGCAGCCCTGATCAGAAAATCAGCTTTTGTGTTCCAACCGGAAATTTCGGCGATATCTTCGCCGGCTATGCCGCCAGACAAATGGGTCTGCCGATAGAAAAGCTGGTGATTGCTACCAATGAAAACGATCTGTTGCACCGATTTTTCGAAGCTGGTCGTTATGCGCCAGGTGACGTTGTCGCTACACAAAGCCCGAGCATGGACATTCAAGTGTCGTCCAACTTTGAACGCCTGGTTTTTGACATGGTCGACCGGGATGGCGCCAAAGTGACGGCTTTGATGCAGGATCTGGCAGGCCAAGGTAGCTTTGCGATCGACGTGGAAAAATTATCAACTATGCGCGATCAATTTGCCAGCGTCCGGGTCGATGAGGCCACGACATCAGCGACCATCGCCAAAGTCTGGAAAGAAAACAATGTTCTGTTGGATCCCCATACCGCCGTAGGTGTCTATGCCGCGCGCCAGGTAAAAGGGACAGTGCCGATGGTGACGTTGTCTACCGCCCATCCAGCAAAATTCCCCGACGCGGTCGAAAGCGCCAGCGGCCAACGACCGGCGCTACCGCCACATATGGCTGATCTACTGCAGCGCGAAGAGCGTCTCGACCTTGTGCCGGCCGACTTGGCAACAATCCAAAGTCATATCCTGAACCAATTGGAAATCAACTGACATGAACCATCCTTCCGGCGACGAAGTTACCACGTTAACCAATGGCCTGCGGGTCGTCAGTGAACATATGCCGCGCTTAGAATCCGTCGCTATTGGCGTTTGGGTCGATGCTGGCGCACGTTATGAAACAGAGGACGTTAACGGTATAGCCCATATGCTTGAACATATGGCTTTCAAAGGCACTAAACGGCGGAACGCCTTCGACATCGCGGAAGAAATCGAAGCCGTCGGCGGCCATATGAATGCCTATACCAGCCGCGAACAAACCGCCTATTTCATCCGCGTCTTGAAAGAAGACGTGCCCCTGGCAGTCGACATATTGGCCGACATCCTGCAGCATTCGACTTTTGAAGAGAACGAATTGGACCGCGAACGATCGGTCATTGTTCAGGAAATTGGCCAGTCCGAAGATACTCCGGATGACATCATTTTCGATCACCTGCAAGATGCCGCTTATCCGAACCAGCCGATTGGCCGATCTATTTTGGGATCGGTTGAACGGGTGAGCAACATGAAACGCACGACTTTGGCGAATTTCATGTCGGAACATTATCAAGCGCCCAAACTGGTTCTTTGCGCTGCCGGGGCGGTTGATCATGACGTTCTGGTGGCCTTGGCGAATGCACAATTTAATACCCTCGGCACCGGGAAAGCGCCCGGCTATCAGGCCGCCAACTATGTCGGTGGGGAGAAACGCGATCAGCGGGATTTGGAGCAGGTCCATTTTGCCCTGGGCCTGCCGGGCATCGCCTTTGACGATGACGACTTTTACGCCTGCCAGGTCATGTCAACTATATTGGGCGGCGGTATGTCGTCTCGCCTATTCCAGGAAGTGCGAGAAAAACGCGGCCTTTGTTATTCCATCTTTTCCTTTTCCGCTTCGTTCTTGGATGGCGGTATGTTTGGATTTTACGCTGGCACGGGAGAAGACCAGGTCGCGGAGCTGGTACCGGTGATGTGCGATGTTTTCACCGGCCTTAGCGACGAATTAAGTGAAGCCGAAGTCGCCCGCGCCCGCACTCAATTGAAAGCCGGATTGCTCATGTCGCTTGAAACACCAGGATCGCGCAGCGAACAAATCGCCCGGCAAATGATGATTTATGGCCGCCCCATCGCCAGCCAGGAAATTGTCGAACTGGTCGATGCTGTTGACGTAACGGCGGTAAAACGGGTGGTTTCACGCATTGCTAAGGCCGGAAATCCAACAATTGCCGCCGTCGGTCCGTTAAATGGACTTGCCAGTTACGACCAGATCGCGGCAAAATTCGGCTAGCCGGTAAATTTGCCGGCAATTTAGGCACGATGAGCTAGGCGATGTCGTCGTTTTTGAGAAAACCGCCCTGGTCCGGTAGCGATCCCATGATTTATGGGAAGCGCATCTTTTTGCGCCCACCGCGGCCTACAGACTGGTCCGCCTGGGCCCGCGTGCGCACGGCGAGCCGGGCTCACTTGACGCCATGGGAGCCAACGTGGTCCGCCGACGAATTGAGCCGCGCCGCCTATCGCCGACGTTTACGGCGTTATAGCAAGGACCAACGCGACGGCACCGGTTTGGCGTTTTTTGTTTTCAATCGCGAAAGTGACAGTTTGCTGGGCGGCGCGACCCTGACCAATATTCGCCGCGGTGTTACCCAGACCGGTACCTTGGGCTATTGGATGGGCGAAAGCGTCGCTGGCAAAGGCTATATGAAAGAAGCCGTCCACACGGTGATCGAATTTGTTTTCGAAGATTTACGCTTGCACCGGTTGGAGGCCGCCTGCGTCCCCAATAACCAGCCTTCAAAAGCCGTGTTACGCGCCACCGGCTTCCAAGAGGAAGGTCATGCCCGCCGTTACCTGCGGATCAATGGCGAATGGCGAGACCATATATTATTCGCTATATTGGCCAATGATCTGCGCCCTTACGGCGACCATCAGGTGAATGTCATTGCCTGACGCACACCAACCATAGGACCTTAAGATTGAGCCGATTTGAAAAAACTGTGGGCATCGCCGGCTGTGGGCGGATGGGACTGCCGATGGCGCAAGCGCTCTTCAATGCTGGAGTGGAAACCTATGGTTTCGATATACGGAGCGTCAGCGAGTTCGGTGACTTTGCCCCGCGCATGATCACGGATCCGGCGGCGTTTGCTGCCGCCTGCAATATTGTAATCACGGTCGTGCGTGACCATCATCAAACCGACGATTTGCTATTTGACGAACAGGCACTAACTACTGGCCGCCATGCAATAGAGACTTTGATTGTCAGCTCCACCCTCTCGCCGCGCTATTTGCAAAGACTGCAGGAGCGCGTACCGAATAATATCGCACTGGTCGATGCGCCGATGTCCGGCGGGGCCATTGCAGCCGAGGAAGCGCGTCTTTCTTTCATGCTCGGGGGAAACGATGCGACCCTTGATGCCTTGCAACCGTTATTTTCGGTCATGGGCAAAGACATTCACCGGATGGGCGATTTCACCGCCGGGATGACCGCCAAGGTGCTGAATAATTTTGCTGCTGCGTCATCCGTTGTCGCGGTTCGCCAAGTTCTGGCCTGGGCGGATCAATTGGATATCGATCGTACGCGTTTATTGGCCTTGATGCACGACAGTTCCGGGCAAACTTGGTTTGGCAGCAATTTTGAAAAGCTGGAATTTGCCCATGATGGGTATGACACTGACAATACTATCGGCATCATCAAGAAAGATGTGGAAAGCGCAATAGATGCGGTTCAGGGCAATCCGGATACCGGTTTGCCGGCCGCGATCATTAATGGCCTGTTTTCAATGCGACCCGATCGCTAGACAAATATCCAAGGAGAGACGAAACAATGAAATTTGGAATATTCTATGAGCATCAATTGCCGCGGCCCTGGCAGACAACCAGCGAACAGCAATTGTTGCACGACACCCTTGGTCAAATTGAGTTGGCGGATCAGTTGAATTTCGATTACGCCTGGTGTGTCGAACATCATTTCCTGGAAGAATATTCCCATTGTTCAGCCCCGGAAGTATTCTTGGGTGCGGCCAGCCAGCGGACGAAGAATATCCGCCTGGGTCATGGCATCATTCAGTTGACAACGAACGACCCCCATCGGGTGGCGGAAAGAATTTCCACCCTCGATATCCTCTCCAATGGCCGTGTCGAGTTTGGTATGGGCGAAGGGGCCGGACCGGCGGAATTGCATCCGTTCAATATCCGCGTCCGCGACAAGCGTGACCGCTGGGAAGAAGCGGTTAAAGCCACCATTCCGATGTTCACCAAGATCGACTGGGAATTTCATGGCGACTATTACGATTTCCCGGCCCGTAACGTGATCCCGAAACCGGTGCAAAAACCGCATCCACCGCTCTGGGTGGCGTGTTCAAACATTCGCACGATCGCAGACGCTGGGCGCTGGGGCATGGGCGCCCTCGGATTTTCTTTTATCTCACCGGAAGCGGCACAGGCCTGGGTCCATCGTTATTACAATATGATGTTAAAACATCCTGCCCGCCTGAGCGATTATCCCTTGAACCCGAATATTGCCATCGCAAATGGTTTCATGTGCGCGGAGACCGATGAAGAAGCGATCGAAAAAGCCGCCGGCTGGACGTTTTTCATTTTCGCCTTGAGTTACTACGGTCGCATGGGTGTGGACGCGCCCGGTAAGGGCAATCTATGGGAAGCCTACCAAGACTGGCGGCAGACCGACAAAGCGCAAGATGCCTTGAAAAGCGGTCTCATCGGCTCTCCCGAAACCATCCGCAAGAAGTTACGCGCCTTCCAAGCCGCCCATATCGATCAGGTCATCCTGCTCAATCAAGCTGGCAAAACCAGCCACAAGGATATTTGCGATAGCTTGAAATTGTTCGCCGAAGAAGTCATGCCGGAATTCCACGCCGGTCAGGGTGAACTTGACGCCTGGAAAGCGAAAGTTCTGGCCGGCGAGATCGAGTTGGAAGAATTGGATACCGAGAGTTTCGATCTTTATAGCCACCAGAATGAGGATATCGTGCGCTTGACGCCGGAACAACTAAAAGCCCAAATGGCCGCCAAGGACGCCGCGGCCGGGGACTAATCCGGCGAATTGATCAGCTAGTTGTGAATTGCATTTGACGGCGCCCTGTCCAAAATAACGGACAGAAGCAGATGAAGGATACGACGATCATGACAAATCTGATGAGACATCAATTTGCTGCCATAATCATCCTCGTGTTTGGGGCGGTTTCCGTGATGCCAGCTTGGGCCGGCAGCAAAATCAATAGCTCTTTTATCGGCAATGTAGCGATCGATGGCTACGATCCGGTGGCTTATTTCACCGACGCCAAGCCGGTTGAAGGTTCGAAGAAGTTTGAGCATGAATGGATGAATTCGGTTTGGCGCTTCGCCAGCGCCGAAAACCGCAACAAATTCGCCGCCATGCCGGAAAAATACGCGCCGCAATATGGCGGCTATTGTGCCTGGGCCGTCAGTCAGGGCTACACCGCCAGCATTGATCCTGCGGCCTGGAAAATTGTCGATCAAAAGCTTTATCTGAACTATTCCAAAGGCGTGCAAAACACTTGGTCGGCGGATGTTCCCGGCAATATCGACAAAGCAAACCAAAATTGGCCCGGTATTCGCGCCAAACTTTGAGATTGCTTCCTAAGTGCCGCCGATCGCGCCGTTGTCTTTCAAGCCGGCGATATCGTCAGCCGTGAAACCCCAATCCGATAAGGCTTCCGTGGTGTTCGCGCCCTGTTCCGGCGGGCCCATATTAACCGCCGTCTTGGTGCGGGAGAATTTTGGCGCCGGGGCCGGTTGGAAAACCCCGTCGACAGTGACAAAACTTTCCCGGGCAACATTATGCGGAAAGGCCGCGGCTTCCGAGAAGCTCAGGATCGGGGCATAACAAATATCGCTGCCAAGCATGATATCGTCCCACTCATCCCGGGTCTTGGTTTTGAACACGGCGGCAAGCTTGGATTTCATCCCGGCCCAACCGGCTTTATCCATTTGCGCCGGTAGTTCTTCCCCATCAAGGCCCGTCGCTTTTAACAGGTCATCATAGAATTTTGGTTCGATCGAGCCGATGGAGACATGTTTGCCGTCCTTGGTCTCGTAGGTGCCATAAAAATGCGCGCCGCCATCCAGGATATTGATGCCGCGTTCTTCTTTCCAGGCACCAGCCTGCAACATCCCCATCATCGAGGTCGCCAAATAAGCCGAGCCTTCGACCATGGAGACATCGACCACTTGGCCCTCACCAGACTTTTGCGCTTCGATATAGGCTGCCAAGACCCCAACACCCAGGAACATCGCACCACCACCAAAATCACCGACCAGATTCAATGGCGGCACTGGCGCGCCCCCTTCTTCGCCGATCGCATGCAGCGCACCGGAAAGCGAAATATAGTTGATATCGTGACCCGCACTATGAGCAATCGGACCGTCCTGACCCCAACCGGTCATGCGGCCATAGACCAGTTTGTTGTTGTGGGCTTTACACTCTTCCGGACCGATACCAAGGCGTTCGGCGACACCGGGGCGAAACCCCTCGAGCAAGATATCGGCCGTTTCGACCAGCCGCAATACTGACGCGACGCCTTCGGGATTTTTCAAGTCAAGCGCAATCGAGCGGCGATTTCTGTTCAATAAACCGTATTTTGTTTTTGTTGAAATCCCTAAACCGGAGGCTTGCAGGCGGTCGACCCGAAGGACATCCGCACCCATATCCGCCAACAACATCGAACAAAAAGGTCCCGGTCCAATACCGGCAATCTCAATTACTTTAACACCTGCAAGTGGTCCCATTGATATGTCCTCATCCCGCTTGATCGATTTCAAAACATCTGCGCGCGACAATAGCCCGTTTGCGGCAGAGGTCAAACAGCAGCAATGAGATTAAATTTCAGATCGGAAATTTCAGTTGAATTCTTCAATCTTGTGTATTGGGCAACTGGCAAGTTCCGATAATACCGCGATCGGCTCGACGATATTATGGCTAAAAACTTCACAAATACGAATGTTCAGTTGATTGTGATGGTTTCTAGGATTGCGCTGATCCAGCGTTTCCTGCACTTTATTCACTACTGTTTTGGCAATGTCCGGGGCCCGCATTGGCCCCACATATAACAGGATAAATCGTTGTTTGCTGATTTCGAAAACCTGGTAGGCTGACGCCGCGAAGGCCTTGATTTTGTCGAGTTTGAACGGACCCGGAAAATCGAGTTGAAGTAAACATATCCGCTCATTCAAGGCACCGAGCCGATCAACCATATATTGCAGCTCAACTACAAATCTTTCGACCACGTCGAAATCGACGTCTCCCAATAGGCGGCACCATTGGAGCAACTCATTTTCGCTAAAACGAGAATCGCCGGCATTACTCAACGCTTGCCGGCGATTTTCCACTAATTTTTTTACAGTTTTACGCATCTACACTCAATAATTGAAAGCTTACACATTACGTGCGTTTTCACGCTTAGCCATTATTCAGTGGAATTGTTAAAAAAAACCTAGATTTCTGTAAGATTTTAGCTATCTCTTTCAGGAGATAACAAAAGGATTATACAAGCCTATGAAAATCAAGGATTTTCGCCCAAAAGAAATTTTTCGCCGGTTTAAAAGCCGCCCCCCTGTGGTCGGTGCCATTCGCCTATCGGGCGTGATCGCGGCCCAAAGTGGACCTGCCCGACAAGCCCTGAACCTGGCCCAGCTGGAGGATGTGATCGAAGCTGCCTTTGAACTCAGCCGTTTGAAAGCGATCGCTTTGTTCATAAATTCTCCAGGCGGATCGCCGGTTCAATCGGCCCTTCTGCACGACCGCATCCGTGCGCTAGCGGAAGAGAAAGAAATTCCGGTTTACGCATTTTGCGAAGATGTCGCGGCCTCGGGCGGCTATTGGATCGCTTGTGCCGGAGAGCAAATTTATGCCAACGAAAATAGCATTATCGGTTCAATCGGCGTTATTTCTGCCAGCTTTGGTTTTGAAGAATTGATAGCGAAAGTTGGCGTTGAACGGCGCATTCACACGGCTGGAAAACGTAAATCCTTCCTCGATCCGTTCAGCCCGGAAAATGAAGATGACATAGTCCGTCTAAAAGAATTGCAGGCGCAGATACATCAGTCGTTCAAAAAGCATGTGCAAAACCGTCGGGGTGATCGGCTGACCGGAGAAGAAGAAGAGCTGTTTTCTGGCGATTTCTGGACCGCACCAGAAGCGAAAGAACGTGGTCTCATAGATGATTTTGGCGATGCACGGCAAATTTTGCGGGAAAAATTTGGTGACAAGGTTAAAATCCGGGAAATCGAAGTCAAAAAAGGCCGGTTGCAACGGCGGCTAAGTTTTGGCATGGATTCGCGTATACTCGCAGACGCCGGTGATCAGATGATCAACGCCTTGAATGCTCGGACCTTATGGAAACGCTACGGTCTTTAACGGAGATAGCCAATGTTAAGTCCGTCAAAAATCGCCCTAACCATCATTGTTATCATTACGGTGATTTTTGGCTATCGGTTGCTGAACCAATTCCGCAATCGTCGACGCAAAGTATCCAACGACCGTCCCGACGCCTTGGATTTGACAAAATGCGACACCTGCCAAAAATATGTCGACGTCAGTAATCACCAATGTTTGCGCGGCGACTGCCCCTATGTCTAGTCGGCTTGATCGGTTGGCGATTTTGCCTTGACCGATCCGATTACAAACGAAACTAAAGCGACCGCCATGCCAAGGCCGATAATCACCATCGCGAGCAGCACCGTTAGACCGGCGCCAAGACCAGCCAAGCCGCCGCCGCTGGCGCCGCTAGGTGTCGACATAAAATAATACGCATAGATGAACAGCAGCACTCCAAAACCCGACAAGAGGCAGCTGTAAATCGCAACTTTATTGAATCCGGACATGATCGCGTATGCCCCTCTTTCAGCATTATTACCGTCGCACAATGAGATAGGAAACTATCTGCGTCAAGCACGGTGCAATACCTTGACCCCAAGGGGTTGGCGCGGCTATGTTGCGCTGCACAATTCGCCTTGATTCATTGATGAAAAGAGCCTGAAATGCCGGATCCAAAGACCTTCCAGGGTCTGATCCTTACCTTGCAAAATTATTGGGCAGCCAAGGGCTGTGTGATCTTACAACCCTATGACATGGAAGTTGGTGCGGGCACCTTCCACTGGGCAACGACCTTGCGCGCCCTCGGCTCAAAACCTTGGAACGCTGCTTATGTGCAACCGTCGCGGCGGCCAACCGACGGCCGATATGGTGAAAATCCAAACCGCTTGCAGCATTATTACCAGTTTCAAGTGATCCTGAAGCCATCACCACCGGATTTGCAGGCGCTTTATCTCGGCAGCTTGGTAGCGATTGGTCTCGACCCGCTGGACCACGACATTCGTTTTATCGAAGACGACTGGGAAAGCCCAACCTTGGGGGCCTGGGGTCTGGGTTGGGAAGTGTGGTGTGACGGCATGGAAGTCAGTCAATTTACATATTTCCAGCAAGTCTGCGGGTTCGATTGTCGACCGGTTTCGGGTGAGTTGACTTATGGGTTGGAACGCCTGGCGATGTATGTCCAAGGGGTTGACCATTTTCGCGATCTCGACTGGAACGGGGCCGGTGTCACTTACGGGGATGTCTACGGTCAAGCTGAACGGGAATTTTCCGCCTACAACTTCGAAGCCAATGACACGGAAAAATTGTTTCGCCATTTCAATGATGCGGAGATCACCTGTGCATCGCTCGTGGACGCAGATCTAGCCCTGCCGGCCTATGATCAGTGCATCAAGGCCAGTCATTTGTTCAACTTGTTGGATGCCCGCGGCGTCGTCAGCGTGACCGAGCGTGCCTCTTATATCGGTCGCGTTCGCACCCTTGCGCGCGCCTGTGCTGAAAGTTGGTTGAAGAGCCAGGGCGAACTTGAGAGCGAGGGAGCGGCATAAGATGGCTGAACTTCTGCTTGAGCTCCTTTCCGAAGAAATTCCCGCCCGCATGCAATCGCAGGCGGCAACTGATTTGCAACGCCTGATCGAAGATGGTTTGAAGGCGGCCAAATTGGAATACGACGGGGCGCGGAATTTTGTCACCCCGCGTCGCCTTTGTGTTGTCATCGACGGCCTGCCATCGGCCCAGCCGGACCAATCCGAAGAACGCCGCGGTCCAAAAATCGATGCCCCGGAAAAGGCTATTGAAGGATTCCTGCGTGCCAACGATGCCACCCTTGACGATTGCGAACAGCGGGAGACCAGCAAAGGTACATTTTTGTTTGTCGTGATCGACCGAAAAGGGCGGCGATCGCAAGACGTCTTACAGGAAATCCTGCCTAACGCTTTGGCCAAATTGCCCTGGCCGAAAAGCATGCGTTGGGGCAGTGGTGAGACCAGATGGGTAAGACCTCTGCACAACATCTTGGCGTTATTTGATAATGAGGTTCTGACTTTCGAGTTCGCCGACCTGACGTCGAATACGCAAACCTTCGGCCATCGTTTTCACGCGCCAGCGGCCATACGGGTTCAGAATTTTGATGATTATCAGGCGAAACTACGGGCTGCAAAAGTAGTCCTGGATCCCGTGGATCGCCGCGCTCGGATTTTGAATGGCGCGCGCCAGCTTGCCGCAAACGCGGGCTTGAGCCTGAACGAAGATCAAGGCTTGCTGGATGAATTGACCGGTTTGGTCGAATGGCCGGTGCCGTTGATGGGCAATATCGATGAGCGGTTTATGGCGGTGCCAGCGGAAGTCCTGATCACCACTATGAAAGTTAATCAAAAATATCTCACCCTATCCGACAAAGATGGGAAGTTGGCACCTCATTTCATTACCGTTTCGAACATGGAACCACGGGATGGCGGTAAAGCGATCATGGCCGGGAACCAGTATGTCCTGACCGCGCGCCTGTCGGATGCGGAATTTTTCTGGAACCTGGATCGCAAGACCCGGCTTGAGGATCGTATCGGCAATCTGGATGCGGTGGTCTTTCATGCCAAGCTTGGCTCTCTGGGAGAAAAAGTTCAACGCATCGCAAACCTGGCTGCGTATCTAGCCCCCTTCATTCCGCAGGCGAATGTTGAACAATGCGAGCGCGCGGCCCAGCTGGCGAAAGCCGATCTGACGAGCGAAATGGTTGCGGAATTTGCCAGTCTGCAGGGGATCATGGGGCGCTATTATGCTGACCATGATGGTGAAGCACCGGAAATAGGCCAGGCCATCGCCGAACATTATGCGCCGCAGGGCCCGCACGATACCTGCCCAACAGCACCGACATCCGTAGCCGTGGCGCTGGCGGATAAGCTGGATACCCTATTGGGATTTTGGATGATCGGTGAAAAACCGACTGGATCGAAAGACCCCTATGCCTTGCGCCGGGCCGCTTTGGGCATTATTCGCCTGGTTCTCGAAAACAACTTACGACTGCCATTATTGCAGATATTTTCTTATGCGCTCAACCAATATCCAGGCGCCAAGGCAGATGATATTGGTACCGATTTGCTGTCATTCTTCGCCGACCGCCTTAAAGTCCATTTGCGCGATCGAGGGGTTCGGCACGATTTGGTTAGCGCGATCGTCGAACAAGGAAATGAAGACGATCTTGTCCGCTTAATCGCCCGTATCACCGCGTTGTCAACTTTCGTAGAAAGCGAAGACGGCGATAATCTGGTCACCGCCTATCGACGCGCTGCAAATATATTACGGATCGAAGAAAAAAAGGACAAAACCGGATATGATTCTTCCGTGTCCGCCGATCTGTTCGACCAGGATCAGGAAAGAGCCCTTGATGATGTGTTGACGACAACGGCAAAATTGGCCGACGAAATGTTGGAAACGGAAGATTTCTCTGGCGCGATGTCGGCATTGTCGGCCTTGCGCAAATCGTTGGACGGCTTTTTTGACGAAGTGACCGTGAATGCCGACAATGCGGAACTAAGAATCAATCGACTGAAATTATTATCGAAGATTAGGCAAACCTTCCATCGGGCCGCCGATTTTTCTCAGTTGGAAGGTTAAGTGTAAAGGACGCGATTAGATTATGAGTAAGTGGGTATATTCGTTCGGAGGTGGTGTAGCCGAAGGGCAATCCGATATGCGCAATCTATTGGGCGGCAAAGGCGCCAACTTGGCGGAGATGAGCAATCTTGGTCTACCGGTTCCACCCGGCTTTACCATCACCACTGATCTTTGTACCGCTTATTACGACAACGATCGCAATTACCCTGAAGATTTGGCAGCGGAAACGGCCAATGCCTTGAGCAATGTTGAGGCTATAGTCGGCGCGAAATTTGGCGATGCAAACGACCCATTACTTGTCTCGGTTCGTTCCGGCGCTCGCGCTTCGATGCCGGGGATGATGGACACGGTGTTGAATCTAGGTCTAAACGATGCCACCGTTGTCGGCTTGGCCAGACAATCGAATAACGAGCGCTTCGCCTGGGATAGCTACCGTCGCTTCATCCAGATGTATGGCGACGTGGTGTTGGGCGTCGATAATTATCTTTTCGAAGACATTCTGGAACTCCGCAAGGAAGAAAAAGGCGTTTTTCTGGACACAGACTTAGATGCCAATGATTTGAAGGCGATCGTCGCCGGGTATCAGAAAAAAGTGGCAGAAGAATTGGGCCATCCCTTCCCGCAAACCGTCGAAGACCAGCTTTGGGGCGCTATCTCCGCCGTATTCGGCAGCTGGATGAATGACCGCGCCGCCACCTATCGTCGCCTCCATGATATTCCGGCTGCTTGGGGTACCGCGGTTAATGTACAGGCAATGGTATTCGGCAATATGGGCGACGATAGCTGTACCGGCGTTGCTTTCACCCGCAATCCCTCGACCGGTGAAAAGCTTTTTTTCGGCGAATATCTGATCAACGCACAGGGCGAAGATGTCGTCGCCGGTATTCGCACACCGCAGCATTTGACGAAACAGTCGCGTGAGCACGCCAATGACGATAAACCTTCCATGGAAGAAGTCATGCCGGCGGTTTTTGGTGAATTGGTCGAGGTTTACAATCGGCTGGAAAGTCACTACCGCGATATGCAGGATATCGAGTTTACGGTACAAAACCGGAAACTTTACATGCTGCAAACCCGGTCCGGTAAACGCACTGCAAAAGCGGCGATAAAGATTGCTGTGGACATGCAACACGAAGGTCTGATCGATGAAAGCGAGGCAGTTAATCGCATCGATCCCGCTTCATTGGATCAGCTTCTGCATCCAACTTTGGATCCAAATGCCGATAAACAGATTGTCGCCCGGGGCCTGCCGGCCAGTCCAGGGGCGGCCCATGGCAAGATCGTTTTTAATTCCGAAGAAGCGGAAGCCAAAGCGTCCGCCGGCGACAAAGTGATCCTGGTCCGTATCGAAACCAGCCCGGAAGATATTCACGGTATGCACGCGGCACAAGGAATATTGACCAGCCGCGGCGGCATGACCAGTCACGCTGCTGTCGTCGCCCGTGGCATGGGACGGCCCTGTGTCTCGGGCACCGGCAGCTTGCAAATCGATTACGCCAGCGAAACCATGCGGGTCGCCGACGTGGTGGTGAAAAAGGGAGACGTCATCACCATTGACGGCGGCACCGGCGAAGTCATGCTAGGCCGCGTCGATACCGTTGAGCCCGAGCTATCAGAGGAATTTGGTGAGCTGATGGGATGGGCAGACAAGCATCGCAAGCTACGGGTGCGCACCAATGCGGAAACCCCAAGTGACGCTAAAACAGCGCGCAATTTCGGCGCCGAAGGGATTGGCCTTTGCCGCACCGAGCATATGTTCTTCGACGCCAATCGCATTACCGCGGTGCGGGAGATGATCATGGCCGATAGTGAAGCCGGTCGCCGGGATGCTCTGGACAAAATATTACCGATGCAGCGGCAGGATTTTATCGAACTATTTCGGATCATGACCGGAACTCCGGTGACGATCCGCCTGCTCGACCCCCCATTACATGAATTCTTGCCGCATTCGGATGACGAATTGGCGGAATTAGCGGACATTACCGGCGTTGACCCCTTGCAATTGCGCCAACGGGCAAACCAGCTGCATGAATTTAATCCAATGTTGGGTCATCGCGGCTCCCGGCTTGGCATCACCTACCCCGAAATCTATGAAATGCAAGCCCGCGCCATCTTCGAAGCCGCAGCCCTTGTGAACCAAGAAAACAGCGACAGTGTCCATTGCGAAGTCATGCTGCCATTGGTCTTCGCGAAAGCTGAATTCGATTTGCTGCGCGACAAGATTGAGGCTGTCGCCAGCGCCGTGCGCGAAGAGCAAGGACAAGAAATTGAATATTCCATCGGCACCATGATCGAATTGCCCCGCGCCGCGTTGCGGGCGGGTGAAATCGCCCAGTCAGCCGAATTCTTTTCTTTCGGGACTAACGACTTGACGCAAACCACTTACGGTATCAGCCGCGATGATAGTGCCAGTTTCCTGGGCGATTATCAGCTCAAGGGCGTGATTGAGAACGATCCCTTCGCGACCTTGGATATTGAAGGTGTGGGCGAATTGGTCCAAATTGCGACCGATCGTGGCCGTCAAACCAGGCCAGATATCAAGCTGGGAATCTGCGGCGAACATGGCGGAGATCCAGCTTCGATCGCGTTCTGTGCCGTGATTGGTCTTGACTACGTATCCTGCTCGCCTTATCGGGTGCCAATTGCGCGCCTGGCTGCCGCCCAAGCTGCTATTGCCGGAGAGACAACGAAAAACGACTGACAGAGAGAGCGTACGATGCCGATCAAAGCTTATGACTGGTTACGTTATCACCGCAACCGTATTCCCAATAAACTCGCCGCCATCGAACTGCATGGCGACAAGCGTTTCACCTACATGGAACTCGACCAACGCTGTGGCCGCCTGGCCATGGCGTTACAAGAAACATTGGGCGTCAAGCGCGGTGACCGTGTCGCGATCCTGGCGCCCAACACGGTCCATGTTTTTGAACTGCAGTTCGCTTGTGTCAAGCTTGGTGCCGTCATGGTACCGCTGAACTGGCGACTGGCAGGGCCGGAAATCGAATATATTCTAGGCGATTGCAGCCCGAACACGGTAATTTACGATCTCGAATTTGCCGACCAGATCGCACAACTTAGAACGAACGGCAAGATCGAACATTTCATCGCCTTGGACGGTGAGAGCACCGACAGCGAATATGAAAATTTGCTCGCCAATGCGTCCGGCGAGCTTGCTGCGGTATCGGCGACCCATGACGATCTGATGACCGTGATGTATACCTCCGGCACCACCGGTCATCCCAAAGGTGCCATGATCACCAATGGCATGACATTCTGGAATGCCGTTAATTTGGGCATGAATACTGGTATTACCCAGAATTCCTCTCAATTATCAGTCCTGCCGACTTTTCATACGGCCGGGCTAAACTGCTACGCCAATGTTCTATTCCATGTCGGTGGGACGGTTGCGGTGATGCGCGAATTCGACCCGGCCGCGACCTTGCGTATTCTGGCGGACAAATCTTTTGCCTTCAGTCATTTTTTTGGGGTGCCGGCAATTTATTTGTTTCTTGCTCAGCAGCCGGATTTTGCGGATGCGGATATTTCCCATTTGAGCCTATGTGGCGTCGGCGGCGCGCCCTGCCCCCTGTCAATTTTGGAGACCTTCAATGGCAAAGGCGTCAGCCTGGCGCAAGGCTATGGCATGACGGAGACCAGCCCGACGGTGATGATGCTGGACGCCCAGGATTGCGTGCGCAAGCAAGGCTCAGCCGGACTGGCTGCATTGCATAACGAAGTGCGGATCGTCGACGACGAAGGACATGACGTGACCGAGGCGGATGCGGTTGGTGAATTGTGGGTCAAAGGCCCAAATATCACACCTGGTTATTGGAACAATCCGGACGCAACATCGGAAAATATCACGGATGGTTGGCTGCATACCGGTGATGCGGCCAGGCGCGATGCGGAAGGTTATTACTATATCGTTGATCGTTGGAAGGATATGTACATATCCGGCGGAGAGAATGTCTATCCGGCGGAAGTGGAAAGCACGTTGTTTGAATTGGACGGCGTTGCCGATGCTGCCATCATCGGCGTTGCGGACGCGCGTTGGGGTGAAGTCGGCCGCGCCATCGTCGTTGTCGAACCTGGCAAGACGCTCGACGAAGCCGACGTCTTAAAGCATTTCGACGGTCGTTTGGCGCGTTATAAAATTCCTAAATCCGCCAGATTTACTGACCTGCTGCCAAGAAATGCCACAGGCAAAGTCCTAAAACGCGTGCTGAGAGAGCAATTCGACAGCTAATTTCGGCAATTCGATGACGGTGATGTATACCTCCGGCACCACCGGTCGTCCTAATGGCGTCATGATCACCAATGGCATGACAATCTGGTCGGAAGGTAAGTTATTTCAGATGCGCTGGTCGCGACCGCAGCCAGAAAACTGCCCCGGCCAGTAAAATTGCGAGGGAGGCGATTATCAGGATCGCCTGCCAATCCGCATCCATCACCCGATCGCCAAGCGTGACGCACAGTAGGGCCATTGGAATAATACCGATGGCAGTAATGCTCAAGTAGCTGGCGAACCGAAGATTGGCCAGACCGGCACCATAGTTCAAAAGGAAAAACGGTATAAACGGAATGAGACGGGCCAGCAAAAACACCAATACACCGTGACGATCGACCCAAGCGTCCAGGATTGCAAACCTTGAAGTGCCGAGCAAACGCAAAATCGGCTTGCGACCGAGCAACCGGGCGGCATAAAAACCGATGCATGCGCCGATAAGGCCGCCGGTCCAGGTCAGGGCAAAACCGACGACGGGGCCAAAGGCCATACCATTGGCGATCGCCACCACTTGCGCCGGCAGGACACTTAAGGCTGTGGCGATCATAGCGGCAACGGAAAGCAGCATCTGAGTTAGCTGCGACGGCGAAAAAGTCAGTCCGTAGTCACTATCCAACTGCGGGTAAAACATCTCCAAAAGGCCGATACAGCTCATCACCGTTGCGATTACGGCAATAGGAAATAAATGAGACTTCGCCATCTGAATCTGCATTGTCTGCCACCATAGAATGGAATACACCAGCTCAAGTTAGGCGCCCCTGAAAAGTTCCTAGGAAAGTCGAGCCGTTCCCGCTTTCCGCGCATGCTATTCGGTGACTTTTGCCCCGTAATAGATAAAGTCGTTCAGGTGAGCCTTATTAAATGCGCCGATCTTGTTCAAAACATCCGGATTGTTCTTGCGGAATTGGTTGCCCATCTTTGGGCTAGCGTAGAAGAGTATGACCACCTCGTTGGGCGTCGGTATTCCCAGAGAGCGGTTCACGACAATGGACGCTTCGTCAATGAAGCGATCTGCTTTGGGTTGGACAGCCGCCATAATCCGCGCCAGGTCCCGCTCGCGCGCGTCGGTGTTGCGGTTGTTATAGTGGCTGACTTTCAAGATGTAATGTCGGTCCGCAACGGCGCTTGCTCCCTTTAAACCGGGAGCATCGTTCAGCGCGCCTTCCAGAATTGCCACCATCTTGCTATTGGATATCAGACTGGTGAGCACATTGCGTTTGGCTGCATCGCTCAACAGTGAGCCGGCGCAAGCCAAAAAGATAAACCGGTTTGGCTTGGCAATATTGATATCGCCATTCTCTCCGACAATAATTCCTTTGCGGCGAACCTGACAGTTAAGATCGGAGATTTTTTGGTTGTCGATATTTGCGGCATCGCTCCCTTGCGATTTGAAAAGCCCGACGACTCCGACTTGCTGGGCCACTGCCTCATTGCTGGCCATGATAATCATCATCGCGCCGGCGGCGGCTAAGGCCGCGATTTTTGGAACTTGCATCAGATTTTTCCTTACTTACTTAAGTCGATGGAAACTTGGTGGTTCTGAAATACATCGGTGGGAAGCCGATGCGCGTCCGTCATCAAGGCATACATGGCGGTAACGGACTTTTCTAATAGCGCGACGGGATGCGCCGGGACAGGCAACTCCATTGCTAGGCCGTGGAAAACCGCCGTGAATTGCGTGTCGTCCCACTTGTATTCCAACTCCGCCTTCTGCTCGCCCTCGTGAACCAGCCCCAGCCGCATATTGCCGTCTAGGGGCCCATTAATATCTTGTTCAAGTAGGGTAATTTGGTAGGTCATCTGAACTTCCTTCTTTATGTGAATTGATTGAAAACTATTGCGTATGTCTATTATATGATGGTCTAAATTTGATGAGTATGTTCTATTATTGGAACGTTTCGTGTCAAAAATGGACCGCTACAAATTTTTGCTCGAAAATTCCGGAGTTCTGACAGCATCAGAAACTGAGTTTTGAATGGCAAAGATTAGACAGCCTATGCATCGTTTCGATTGGGATGATCTGCGTGTGTTTCTTGCGATCTATCGTCGACAGTCCGTGCGCTCAGCCGCCAAACTGTTAGGCGTCAGTCACTCAACGGCGTCCCGTCGGCTTGAAAACCTTGAAACTGAACTTGGCGCCCGGTTGTTTGACCGGACACCGGATGGGTTCATTCTGACCGTTGCCGGGGAAAGGGCCCTTGTACGGTCAGAACGTATAGAAGATGATATGATCGGGCTGGAACGCGACGCCTTCGGTCAAGACACGCGGCTTTCCGGGCCTATTCGGATCACCATGCCACCGCCAATCGCACAGTTTCTCGTTTTGCCGCATCTGGTAGAATTCGGCAGACTTTATCCGGAAATTGAGATCGAGATGGAGTCTACCTATGAATTCACAGACCTCTCGCGCCGGGATGCTGACATTGCCATCCGAATCTCGCGGGCACCTGAAGATTATCTTGTGGGCCGCCGGCTGCCTGACCTGGCGGAGGCGGTTTATGCCACCCCGGAATATGTGGCGAAGCACACCTTTACTGGCGATGCGCCAACTGCCCGTTGGATTGGCTGGCGAAACTTAGAGAAATTTCCCAAATGGATCAAAAAAAGCGACTATCCCCGTTGTCAGACCCATTGGCATCTACCTAACATGCTGGTTCATTTAGAAGGCGCAAAAGCGGGTTTGGGTATGACCATCGTGTCATGTTTCATTGGCGACAAGGAACCCGCACTGATACGTGTTCCGCCGGGCAAAATTTACCAGTCGATGCCGGGTTGGGTGCTGACCCATCCAGACTTGAAAACAACGGAACGGGTCCGTGTCTGCGTCCGTTTTCTGGTGGAGGCAATAAAATCTCATGAAGCACTAATCACCGGACGACGGCCAAGGGTGTTCGCCACCGAATGTTAGACGCGCGGATTTCGCCTTCATTCGACTGCCGTGTCTTTGGACAACTATTCCGATATGTGGGGCCTCTTGTTTATTCGGAAGATGAGTTAATCCGGACACGTTGTTCGAGACCGCAGCCAGAAAACTGCCCCGGCCAGTAAAATTGCGAGGGAGGCGATTATCAGGATCGCCTGCCAATCCGCATCCATCACCCGATCGCCAAGCGTGACGCACAGTAGGGCCATTGGAATAATACCGATGGCAGTAATGCTTAAGTAGCTGGCGAACCGAAGATTGGCCAGACCGGCACCATAGTTCAAAAGGAAAAACGGTATAAAGGGAATGAGACGGGCCAGCAAAAACACGAAGACGCCGTGACGATCGACCCAAGCGTCCAGTGTTGCAAACCTTGAAGTGCCGAGCAAACGCAAAATCGGCTTGCGACCGAGCAACCGGGCGGCATAAAAACCGATGCATGCGCCGATAAGGCCGCCGGTCCAGGTCAGGGCAAAACCGACGACGGGGCCAAAGGCCATGCCGTTGGCGATCGCCACCACTTGCGCCGGCAGGACACTTAAGGCTGTGGCGATCATAGCGGCAACGGAAAGCAGCATCCGAGTTAGCTGCGACGGCGAAAAAGTCAATCCGTAGGCGCTATCAAACTGTGGAAATAATATCCACGATCCACCGATACCGCCGATGATTGCCGTTACCACACTAATCGCGAATAAATTGGAATTGGCCATGCGACGCCGCTTTTCAATTTTGTATGCCGGGCCGACTTACAGATTATTGTTCTTCATCCAGATAGCGATCGCCTGACCAATGCCAACAGGATTGAACTCCTGCATGAAATGGCCGCCGGGGCCCATATTGTGGATGGTCATGTCCTTGAAATTCCGCCGAATCCATTCGACGTCCCATCGATTGATCAAAAATCCTTCGCTTAGATGCAGCAATAATTTTGGCAGGTCTTTTTGCTGCCGCAGATAACGATTGTAGTTCTGCATCATTGCTGCGGTATAGGCCGGGTTCTTGCCGTCTATGGGCACATCACGGGGAAACTGCAACATGGGTTGGCGATTATTCCCGGCCAGGAACGGTTCCCGATAGGCGTTTTTTTCGTCCTCGGTTAACAATCCAGCAAAACTCGGCAGAACCAGCTTCTCAAGAAAAAAGTTGTCTTCCAGGATCATTTTTTCACCAACACCCGGTGTTTTGATTTTCTGCAGTAATTTGAAAAAACCGGCCATTGTGAACTTTTTTGCACCGGACATTTTTTTCTTTCCAGGACCATAAGGCGGTTCTACCGGGCCGGTACGAATTTCCGCTTCCATAAAGGCAATGGCCTTTACGCGGCTAGGGTTGTTGGCCGCAAAGTCAAAGCCAAGAATGGAACCCCAGTCATGCACGACCAAGGTCATGTCCTTAAGTTTAAGTACGTCCATAAAGCCTTGCAGATATTTTGCGTGATCGGTGGCCAAATAGCGAATATCCGGTTTGTCGGATTTTCCAAAGCCAATCAAGTCCAGGGCAATGACCCTGTGTCGGTTTTGCAAATGCGGGATAATATTGCGCCACAAATAAGACCATGTCGGTTGGCCATGGATCATAACGATGGTCGAGCCACTGCCGCCGGTATCAACATAATGCATATTGGAGCCCAGAACTTCGACATACCGCGACTTAAAAGGAAAGTCGTGTCGGGCAAAGTCACCAGGGGTCGTTGAATCATTTGTTTTCGATTGGGCAATGCTTGTTATCGCGATGAAAATAAGCCCAACCATCGCCGCAGTTCTGGATGAAATATACATGTGTGCCTCACCTGAAAATTTGTCGTCGAGGCTCTGGATATTGTGGTCTTGGTGCCCCGATCAATGTGTGTTAATGCATACCTATGGGCGAAATCGCATATTTTGATGAGTTATGGGCACAAATGCCTGTGATATTGGCGATATCGCGCGCCGGTACCTTGGAGGGCGCGGCAAAACAACTTAATGTGAATAGGACAACTGTCGGGCGCCGTCTGAAAACGATTGAGCGGAAACTGGGCGGCAGTTTATTCACCCGCTCCGATGGCGGTTATCATCTGACCGCTCTGGGACGGCAGATACTGGCCGCTGCCGAGGGCGCGGAAATTCATCTTATGGCAGTTGAAGGAATTTTGCCCGATCAGGCGGCACAGAATAGCGGTCCGTTGCGCATCGCTGTCGCCCCGCATGTCTTGCCACTGGTCAGTTCGGAAATTCTTTTGATTGCCCGGAAGAACCCGCAATTTCGTATGGAAGTCTGCTGCAGTTACCGAATGCACGAAATAGAAGCGCGTGAGGCCGATATTGCCATCAGAATTCAAAAATCGCCGCCTGAATATCCGTTAGTGGCTCGAAAACTGATGGACCTGCCGGGGGCTCTGTATACCAAAGCCGGGCCGAAGCCGGACAAAATTGTGCAAATTGCCCGTCAGGGTGAAGCAGAAATACCGAGCTTTGCCAAATCCTGGCCAGCGAACACGACCACAATTGATATTGACGATATTATTGGCAAAAAGGAACTGATCTTGGCTGGTGGCGTCGGACGCTTGCCAAATTTTATGGCTGAAGATGATACAAGGCTACAGCGTATTTCTGAGAACTTGCCCTTTGCGGGTTGGCATCTGTGGTTGATTTCCCACGAGGCATTTAAGTCCTCCCGCCGGGTCAAAATCGTCATGGAAGTCATTGCACAGGCATTTTCCAGCCGCTAACCGATAAATATCCACTCAGTGGCAGATTGCAACAACAGGTCGTGCGCAAAAAAATTCACTAATTGATAGGTCTGCGCCGGGCCGACAACGCAAACTTTGTCGTTAGTGTTCGATTGTTTTCTGTCGCATACTGCCCATTGCTTATTCATCAAAATTGAGTTGTTCGGGGAGATAATCATGCAGGCGACGGGCGGCGCTTTGGTGTATGAAACGCTGAAATCTTATGGTGTGCGATGCATTTTTGGGATGGAAGATCCGGTCCACATCTTTCATGCCGTTGACCGCGAGGCAACAAAAATTGTCACCGTGAGAGATGAAAAACACGCGGCGATTATGGCCCATGGCTACGCCCAGGTTACCGGTCGACCTGGTATCTGCGCGTCGACATTTGGGCCCGGAGCATCGAACCTGTCAACCGGACTGCTGGAAGCGTTGCGCTCGTCGGTCCCGGTCATCGCGCTGGTACAGGACCACCCGCTCAAACTGCATAACAAAAACGCCAGTAGCGAACTTGACTACACCACCGCGCTTCGCCCCTATGCCAAGGAGATACTGAGAATAGACACCGCCGACATGGCAAGTGCAATTATTCGCCGCGCCTTCCGGATTGCGACCAGCGCCCGGCCCGGCCCGGTCGTCGTGCTGTGCCCGACCGATGCTATGGCCGCCTCAGCGGAGTGCGACGTCAATGGCGAGGCCGCATGCGAAAGGTTTCCAGCTTTCCGTACCCGGGCAAATGTAGACGCCATTGAACAAGCAGCGGAATTGCTGAGCGCGGCGGAGCGACCGCTGATCGTCGCCGGCGGCGGCACTGTCATTTCCGGCGCCTTTGCTGAGATAGCTGAGTTATCTGAACGCTTCGCAATACCCGTGGCAACGACCTTAACCGGACGCGGCGCATTGGCCGATGACCACCCGATGGCCGTCGGTCCCATTGGCTCTTCCGTCGGTGGCAAATTTGGCCGGGGTCAGGTTGGCAATGCCCTGCTTGGCGAGGCGGACTTGGTCTTCCTTATGGGCACGCGCACCGGACAGCTAGTTTATTCCGATTGGAGCTTGCCGAAACCCGGAACTTTGATCATTCATCTGGATATCGATCCGGGGGAAATTGGCCGTAACTTTGACACCACATTAGGCATGACAGGCGATGTCCGGGATAGTTTGCGCGAATTATTGAATTATTGCCGAACCAGGAACATCAAGCGGGCTCATCCGGATAATGGGGCGAAACGACAGGAGCTGATCGACAATTGGCGCCGCGAGCTGGCGCCAATGGCCAATTCCGATCAAGTCCCGATGCGGCCGGAAGCGGTGATCAACGCAATCGACAAAAATGTCAATGACGCCAGCTTAATCTGCGTCGATGCGAGTTATGTCACCAACTGGGTGATCTCCAATATCAAGGTGCCGACGCCCGGCCGTTTTGTCCTATCACCGCGCGGCACCGGTGGCATCGGCTGGGCCTTGCCGGCCGCCATTGGGGCAAAACTGGCGGCGCCGGAAAGGCAGGTCATTTGCGTTTCCGGTGACGGTGGTTTTGGTTATGTCTTGAACGAACTGGAAACCGCAGCTCGATACAAGGTCAATTTCCTGATCGTTGTTTTCAATAACAGCACGTTAGGTTTTCAACGCCATTGGGAGGAAGTGATGATGGGATCGTACCGGGACTGTGATTTCCTGGACGTGGATTATTCGGAAGTGGCGCGGGCTTTCAAATGCGGCGGCGAAAGAATAAGCCGGGTGTCGAACTTATCCGCTGCGATGACCCGTGGCTTCGCTTATGACGGGCCCTATCTGATCGACGCGGTTGTCGATCAGGAAGCGGCCGGACCGGTTATCGGCATGGAAAGACCATTGGCACCAGACGCGGCGCATTAGCGCCGATGCGGAAGCGGTTCTAGGATTTCACGAAGAAGCTGCGGTGACGGTGCGACAATGTCGCCGCACAAATCTCAAGGAGCCGACTTTCCTGCATCGAAGAGAAAACGAGTTGCGTAAAGCCGGGACGCCGGAATGATCGAAACCGACCGCATCGGGTCATGAATAGAAATTTCCGCCGCAAAAACATAGGTCTGCTTTGCTCTCAACAGCGGACGTTGTTAGTTGAATTCGGCAACGGCTGCTTTGTGCTAACAGCAGTCATCCACGGCCCATAGATTTCACTCCGCCATGTCGTTAAACTCATGCCATGAGCGACGGAATTCATCGTAAACTGGCAGCAATCGTATCCGCTGATGTGGTTGGCTATTCGCGCCTAATGGGCGAGGACGAAGCGGGCACGCTAGCGGCACTCAGGCAATGGCGGGCAGAGCTGTTTGAACCCGCTGTTAGCAGCAATAACGGTAAAATCGTCAAAAACATGGGCGATGGCTGGCTGGTGGAATTCGACAGTGCAGGCGATGCCGTTACCTGCGCGATCGAAGTGCAGGAAAAGCTATCCAACCATGAAATACTGAAACTCAGGATAGGTCTTCACATCGGCGACGTTAACCAGGCGGACAACGACATTTATGGCGATGGCGTCAACATCGCCGCGCGTTTGCAGGAAATCGCCGAGCCCGGTGCGATTGTCATTTCTGACATGGCGTGGCGCAGCGTCGATGGCAAGCAATCTGCTGCCTTCGCCAACTTGGGTGACCAAGACCTAAAGAACATCGCGAGGCCCGTCGCCGCTTACGGATGGCGCATGACGGAGGTCATTGCCGAGGCTGCTGCCCTACAGTTGCCCGACAAACCGTCCATCGCCGTGCTGCCCTTTGACAACATGTCCGATGACCCCGAACAAGAATATCTCTCCGACGGCATCACCGAAGATATTATTACGGCGCTATCTAAGTTCCACTGGTTCTTCGTGATCGCGCGCAATTCGACCTTCACCTATAAAGGCAAAGCGGTCGATATCAAACAAGTGGGTCGGGAGTTGGGTGTGCGTTATGTGTTAGAAGGCAGCGTCCGCAAGGCCGGTACCCGCGTTCGTGTTGCAGCTCAGTTAATCGAAGCCGAAAGCGGCCATCACATCTGGGCCGAACGCTTCGACCGCGACCTGAACGACATCTTCGAAATGCAGGACGAAATCACCCTGACCATCGCTACCGCGATCGAACCTGAACTAGCGGCCTCGGAACAGCGGCGGGCCGTATGGAAACCAACCTCGGACCTCAAAGCTTGGGAATTGGTTCGTCGCGGCGCCGCGAAAATATCTCAAAATAATCGTGAAAGCTTGTTGGCGGCCAGCGAACTGTTCAAACAGGCGATTGCCCTGGATCCGAATTTCTGCCAAGCCCACGGATATTTGGCGTTCTCGACCCACCGCCTGGTGCATTTGGGTCTGGTCGCAGACCGCGAGGTTGCCATACGCCTAGGCATCGACCATGCCAGTACGGCGATCGCTCTTGATCGTGGCGATTATCTTGCCCATGCCAGTATGGGCTGGTTGTTGCTCCTGCAAGGAAATCATGCTGGCGGCATAGTGGAACTGGAAATGTCGGTGGATATCAACCCTAGTTATTCGGGGGTTAATATTGCCTTGGCGCATGCCATGTTGGCCATTGGCGATTATCGGGGACTAGGGCAGCTTGATGAGGCCATCGTGACCTTCGAAAGCGCCAGCCGTTCGCCGGCGTCAGCGCATTTTGTATTTCTAGGATTGGCAGTATCTTATGTCGAGGCCGGGCGGCTTGAAGAAGCCGCTACGCCATTGCAGCGCGCGCGTGATATTGAACCCAGGCTTTCTATCTCATATGTCAAAGAAAATTTGGGTCTGGATACTTACGTCGAAAGTCTGCGAAAGGCAGGGCTACCAGAGTGACGCTCAGGGCCGCTCAGGGTCAATTGCAGCCGAATTTGCATGACTGTGACGACGTCTGCTTTCCTCCAAACGCCAGACATAATTTGGCGAAAAACGGGCGTGGAAAATTCAATGACTGCTTTATGCGCAGAAGCGGAAGAACAGGGGCAAATCGTCATTTAGGCTGCTATTTGTCATTCTCCGGCATTGGACTGATGCCCCAAAGTTGCCATTCTGGTTCTCCAATCACTGAATAGGGCCTATGTTGATGGCTACGAAACGGCGCATAAACTGAGGGCATATACGCTCTTGTGTATTCGGTTATCAAAACTATTGACTTTTTATTAGTTTGCTCTACATATCCCCCATACGTTTTGCATATGTTTTGGCTTACCTAGATTGTCGGTACGCCGCATAGCTTAGTTATCCCCTAACATTGTGATCGTTAAAAGGACCGCGCGTCACATATTGTGAAGTGCTAATTCAAAACACCTGTTAGAAGGAATAATAACTATGGCTACTGGTACTGTTAAATGGTTCAACCCAACCAAAGGTTTTGGCTTCATTGAGCCCGAAGATGGATCAAACGACGCTTTTGTACATATCTCTGCTGTCGAACGCGCTGGTTTGAGTACGTTGAACGAAGGTCAAAAAGTTTCTTACGAACTTCAGGCTGGACAGAACGGCAAATCTTCCGCAGAAGATCTGAAGACCCTCGACTAAATAAGATCGCCGCCGCTCGTAAAGTGCGGGCGGCGGCTTTCATTTGCTGAACCTAGAGAACGGTTCAAAAAGTGCCGCCAGGGATACTCAACTTGAGACCCTCGCTTCGTTCAGGCAAAACAACGCTCAAATACGCGACCCATGACCCACGGCTGGGTGATTGCGCCTATGCGCTATCGTCTGATGACTGAGTTCACATGCCCGTTGGCAGGACTTCCCAGCACATAACAAACAAAAATTGAAGCGCCCGGCCTTGCCGCGATGCGCCAACAATTGAAGTATTGAATTTCAAGGAATATCTATGACTATCGAAAACAATTTTTTAATCACATATGGCCTACATAACTTTGTAACCTACGCTCAACAAGACGGCAAACGCACCTTCATAATTCAAGCTGCAGAAAGCCAGAAAATGATCCGGCATGCGAAGTCTCTCATCCAAGGAAGTTACGGCACGTCGGTTAACATTCAAGTAACGTGATAGCTGGGGCGGCTGACTGCCATGTCGGCGTCGGGTCACGGGGAGGCGGCTTGGCTCCCTATTGAACACGACTGCTTTGCCCTCGAAACCCGGATTTTAAATTGCGAAAAGCGATGTTCGACAAAACCACGTCCGTATATTGGGCAACCGGTTCTTTTGAAATGGCCCATTAATTCAGGGCAAAACCAGTGACCGGAAGTCCAGACAGAAATCTGTGACTTCGCCACGGCAAGAGTGCTGGCACTAGACGCAGCAGCCAACCTGCGGAATGGCCGTCAAAAACCTATCGCGGACAAAGCGTTTGATCGCATCTGTAACGGGGGGCGGCCGATCTTCAAGGCCCGTGCAGCTTTTTCTGTCGAAATCACCTCATCGGGTTCAAGGCCGCCGTCCAACAATAACCCCTTAAGATAGGCCGAGGCCCGTTCGAGCTTCGTGCAGCATTCGGTATGTTGGGCTCGAAACACCAGATCGCCGCATTGCACGGAATCTCGCACCAAACGTTCTAAGCTTACGGCCCAATGCGGTCGTCGAATGCCGGCGTCGATGCTGCGATGCGGCTTCCCCAAACCCGCCGTTCAGCTCGTAACCTGGAGTTGCGTCTCGACCAAAGCGGCATCACGGCGCGACCGGCCTCGGCGCTCGCTGCGTGATGGACAACGTACGGCCCTTCTGCGGAGGTTGGTACGATTGGTCTGACAGCGCCGTCGATGCTGCTGTAAGATGGTTTTCCCGCCATCGTTGATGTTCGAAAAAATACAGCAAGATACTTTGGTATTCACTTTTGTTTGGCAAAAATAAGCCTGTACTTATTTCACTTATAGTTGTATTCTAATTTAACTTATAGTTGCATATTGGATTTGTTCGGTTTTCCGCAATAATCTCTCCAGGGGGCTGTTTGCTAATGACCCAATTTTCAATTGAATTTCGCCGTCCGCTTTTTGCAGCATCGCTCGTCTTGAGCGCACTCACCGGAGGCGGCTCCTTTGCTCAAGACCATGCAGCAGAATATGCTTTTCGCAATGCTGTGAACACGCCGCCCGCAAGTTACAGCGGGCCGGTTTTCAAACTCAGCCATGACTATCCCAAGCAAGTCCCCGGCACATGCGGCAAGGAAGACTGCCCGTGGCTGTTTGTCGATGTGGATTTCAGTTCGGGTAAGTCCGTCAATTGGGAAAAAGGCGCCTGGAAAGACTACATCATGGCGATCATGGAGGTCGTCACGCGAGGCCAGGATCCCGACATGTCGAACGAGGCGGGTTTTCAGACCGTGGTAGACGGCGAAACGGCTTGGTACCATGTGCCATGGATGGCCTATGATCCAACAGTGGGTCGTGAATTCGCGCACGGAACCACGAACGAGCGCACCGCAAAAGTGTCCGACTTTATTGGCAAATCGATGCCTAACGCGGCACCGTTGTCGGCAATGTCACCAGCCTGTCAAGTGCAATTCCCCCACGGCATTGAAAGCTGGGCAGTGGGCATTTACAACAAATGGGGCGGTTATGCCTTAGGTCAGGCGTTTCCCAGCGACGGCGCGCCAGCACTGACTAGTCTGCAAGGCCAAGTGGTTCCGATGGGCTTGCCTTTCCCGGAAGGAACGATGGTCACCAAGTTCCTGACGACAAACGCGACCCCGGAATGTGTGCCCTACCTGGCCAATTCGGCGGTTTGGAAAGTGAACCGGCACAAGATGGCCAAAAACAAAAAATACATGTGCGCGCGCGAAATGCAGGAAACCCGCCTTACTCAGGTCGATGTAGCGGTGGTCGATCACCGGTCGCCTACACGTTGGGTCTATGGCACCTTTGGGTATTCCGCTAATGCGCCGGGCAAAACAGTACTGGAACGGCTTGTCCCGCTCGGTCTTCAATGGGGTACGGACCCGCAGACTTTCCCGGCGGTCGCGCAATCAGACAGCGCTCCGGCGACGGAAAGCGTGCTGAACAAAAACATAAAGATCCATGAACACTGGGGCTGCTCGGGTCGTTTGGCCGGGCCGGTGGACAATCCACTATCGTCTTGCGTCTCTTGCCATTCGGCATCCTATGCTGCGGCTAATGGGGCGATCTCGAAAATGGGGGCAAATGTGCCGCCCGCGTTTGGTTTTATTGGTATCTGCGGGGTAGGTGATGGTGGTAGTACCGAGAATGCAGCCTACTTCTCGAACCATCAATTCCCAGAGGCCTATCCGGGCAATGAATATCCCGGTGCGGTTCCATTGGATACATCGCTTCAGATGGCGGTGGCGTTCACGCAATATTCAACCTTTGCACTGAACGGCAAGCCTAGAGACTGCTCCAAATCCGATTAATTCTGATATTTTAGGGGCTATTCAATGACGGACGTAACGCGACGGGACTTTCTATCGCGCTCTGGTGGTTTGCTGGCGGCAGGATCTGCCGCCGCAACACTGATCCCCGCCACAACTATAGCTCAGACTAATGCCACCGCGACTACGGGCCGACAAAAGAACTATGAGCTGACCGCCCAGTGGCTGAAAACAAAGCTGGATGGCACACCGGTCAAGCTGCGGGCCTGGAACGGCACAGTGCCCGGCCCAATGCTGGAGGCGCGTCCCGGCGATACGATGAATGTCAAGATCATCAATAACCTGACGGCCTATGATTCATCGGATTGGGGTGGCAATCACAATGTGCCGCATGATCTCAATTCAACGAACTTGCACGTGCATGGTCTGGAGGTCGCGCCGCATTTGTTTGAACCACTTGGCACATCTGACCCACTGGCCAAGATGATCTCGATCAAGCCAGAAGGCGGTAGCGAATCCTACAGCTTTGTGATCCCTAAAGACCAACCGCCGGGATTGTTCTGGTATCACCCACACAAACATGGCTCGACCGCCGTTCAGGCCGTCAGCGGCATGGCGGGCGCCATTCTGATCAAGGGCGACATCGACGAGGTGCCCGAGATCAAAGCAGCCAAGGACAATATCCTTGTTGTACAGGATATCGGCCTGTTCCAAACCGACAACCCCGCCAAGGACGGCGAGGGCACGTATATCTACGAACCCAAACAGAACGCGATTTGGCAAACCTTTAAAGGCTATGTCACCATCGACGACAAAAAGCAGCCGCACCTGAAGGGTGGGTTTACAACAGGTGACTATTCACGGCGCTATTTCCTGTTGAACGGGAGACCGATTTTCAAAGAGGTGCACAATCTCAATAATCCAACCCAGCCTACGGGTACTCAGATCGAGAGCGGGGTGCCCCGTTTTAAGATGGCACAGGGTGAAGTTGCACGGTTTCGCATGCTGAACGCCAATTCAGACGATGTTATGCCGATCTACCTGCAGGGCCATGATCTGCATTTGATCGGCATGGATGGGGTAAACCTGCCGAAACTCCGCACGATTGAAGCCCTGCCAACGGGGGCGCCTGGGACCGACCATCAGCTGATCCTCGCGCCTGCGAACCGAGCTGAATTCCTGATCAAAGCGGTCACAACCCCGGGTCATTACGAGCTGCGCCAAGCGCCGCAATCGCTGCAATTTCTGAAAAGCGACGGGCGGTTGTTGGCAAGGATTCATGTGACCGAAGACAAGAACGACATGCCGCTGCCCACCAAGTTGCCGTTGCAGACGCGGCATTATCCGCTGACCCCGAAAAGCGAAGTCTCTAGAACCCGCTATATCACGTTTGGGATGCAGTTCCCAGGCAAGGCGAACCCGGTTGTGGGTATCGATTTCTTCATCAACAACCAGCAATACGATGAACTCAGCGTGGCTCAAGTCGTGATGTTGGACACAGTGGAAGATTGGGTCATCGGTTCACCGGGACATCCAAAAATGACGCGCAAAGGCACTGCACCGGAACATCAAGACAACACCGAGGGCCACCCTTTCCACATCCATACCAATTCGTTCGAGGTCATCGCCAGCGCTGATGTAGCCCCCGACGGCACCGTCACAAACGAAACACGTTACAAAAACGACGACATCCTGATTCAGGACACGATCTGGGTGCCGATGGGTAAACAAATAACGATCCGGCAAACCTACAAACAATGGACCGGCAAGGCCGTTTATCACTGTCATATCCTGCCGCACGAAGACACCGGCATGATGCAAAACGTGTTGTTCCTAGATCCGGCGGACGTCAATGCGCACAGCGTCCCCAACAAAAGCTAATTGATCCTTGGCCAGGCCAGTTGGCATCATCCACGGCCGTCATTAACGACTACATGTCGACGATCCTGCTGACCACCATGCAGGACGTCGCGCTTCAAGGCGTCGCAATCGTCAACGATCGAACGGCTTATAGCTGCATGCTTTCATGAAGGCCATAATGCTCAAAATCCACCGAGATCGCTTGCGCGATATCCCGACGAACCGGGCCCAAAACCAGCTGGGCAATCTTGTCGCGGATCAAGTCGCTCTGAAATGAGAGGGCCTAGGCGACAACATTAAACTCCCTCAATCCGCATTTCATTCTGGAATACCCAGCGCCAGGTTTGGCAATTGTTTTTACGCGATATGCAACACTTCGCAACCTAAGCAGCGCGTACTTCAACGAGGAATTTTTCAATCTCCTGCCGCACGGCCTCGGCCTGGGTGTTCATCTCGCGGGTAGCTTCCAAGACCTGGCCGGAGGCTTGACCGGTTTCGCTGGCGGCATGCGTGACGCCACCGATATTGGACGTGACTTCTTGCGTCCCTTGGGCCGCTTTCTGGACGTTTCGTGCGATTTCGTCGGTAGCGGAAATCTGCTGCTCGACCGCCAAGGCGACACCGGAAGCAATCTCATCTATCTCGTTAATGACCTTGCCGATGCCACCAATCGCGTCGACCACTTCGCCGGTAACCTCCTGCATGCTCGATATCTGCGTGGCGATTTCATCGGTTGCTTTGGCGGTTTCATTAGCCAGAGATTTCACCTCGGAAGCCACCACGGCAAAACCCTTACCCGCTTCGCCTGCCCGCGCCGCCTCAATCGTAGCGTTCAACGCAAGAAGATTGGTTTGGGACGCAATGTCGTTGATCATGTCCACAACTTCGCCGATTTTCTGTGCGACATTCGCGAGACCTTGTACGGTTAAGTTAGTCCGTTCAGCTTCGTCAACCGCACGGGTGCTGATTTCCGACGATTGGTTCATCTGTCGACCGATTTCCGCAACCGACGCGCTCAACTCCTCGGCCGCCGTTGCCACCGTCTGGACGTTCACGCTGGCTTCGTTCGACGCCGTTGATACTGCGTTTGCTTGCATATTGGTTTGATCGGCCGTTGTCGACATGGATTGCGCCGTTTCCTCCATTGCCTGGACTGAGTTGCCCATCGATTGTAGGGCACGCGATACTTCTTTGTCGAACGCAGCGCAAATATTCGTTGTCCGTTCAGCCCTGGCCTTTGCCTCGGCCGTAATTCGCTCCTGCTCGTTCGTCTTCTCTTCACTTAGCCGGGCCCGTTCGATCGCATTATTGCGAAATATCTCAAGCGCATTGATCATCTGCGATAATTCGCTGCCATCTTCGGTTGGGACTTCCACTTCAAGATTGCCATCAGCCAATTCGCGCATCGCCGACGCCATCGCTCGGATCGAGCCGGTGATCCCGCGGACCACGAGCAAAGCCAAGACGATCGTCAGGCCCACGGCGGCCAAGGCTGTAAGAAAGACCCCGGTCACGGACGCGCGTTCGGCTTCGGACGCTTCCGCTTTCGAGGAAACGCCGATGTCCGAGGCTAACTTGTCGACAGTTTTATTGATCTTGTCGAGCTCAGTTTGATATTGGTCCATGGATTGAGCCAACTCGTCCATACCAGTCGCCATCGTCTGGTTTGCCGCCAACGAAGCTCCGTAGCTATCAAACACGCCGCCTTGGCCCAGGGCCTGATCCTTGAGTTGATCGAAACCTTTTTTGATAGCGACAAGGGTCGCCTGGCCATTGTCGCCAGTAATACGTGGTCGCAAACGTTTCATGCGTTTGTCCACACGTTTGAAGTTTTTGGCCAATGCGATTTTTAACTTTTCCAGACCTTCCGAATTTTGGATGGTCTCCACCGCGCTCGCTTGTTCCTGCATTTTAGTGAGATAACCTAGAACGGCATAACTTCCTTGTAAAACTGGATAGGAACGGTTGAATATTTCTTCAAAGATCGCGGCGATTTCCGGCACTGTCGCGGACCCTGATTGAACAAGGGTACGACCACCGTCCCCGCGCACCGACATATTGTTCTCCGCTTCTTTGGCAAAACCATTGACCAAGGCATTGACTTCCTGGCGAGTTTTGTCGAACGCAGCAAGTTTTGATCCAACAACCGATAGCTTTTTGAGGCGGTTTTTTTGTAGCGTTAGAATTTGTTCGGCCTTGGCTGAGAATTGACCTTCAATTTCCGTTAGTTTGTTCAAATTGAATTCAATATTTGATTGGGAGATCAAATGACCAATTGCCGCGATTTCGACTTTCATGGCGGCCTTGTTTGTTTTGAAATTGGCTTCTTGGGTATCAACAATAATTAATTCATTTGCCTGTGCAGCCTGGAGGATGGTCACGCGCGCATTTTGTGCAGCCCGGACCAAAGCTGATGTGTGGGAGGAAATCGGCGCGGCAATTTCTGTGAATTGTTTGGTCGAATGATTAGCGACACCGACAATTTTACCGACAAAAAACCAACCGGTGCCACCGGCTATCAGCACCAACGCCGTCAGGACAGTAAAACTGGCGATAAGTTTGGCACGGATTGTTTTCAGTATTCCAATTTTGATGTTTGGAAAACGGAGGAAAGGAATACGCAGTTTCATTGTCAGGTTCCTCTAATAACTACAATAAAATTATTTTTATGAAATATGGCGAAAACGAACAGCGGCCGGCATCAACTTTGCCGGCCGCTACATTAATTTGGACTTAGCCGCTAACTGCCGTGTTGCCAGGACGGAAAACCTGGACACGGTTGTTTTTGGTATCGGCGACATAAATCCAACCTGTCGACGCGTCGACCCACAGACCATGCAAATTGCCGAACTGCCCAACACCGGAACCTGCACTGCCGAACATTGTGAGGAATACGCCGTTCTTGTCGAAAACAGACACACGATTATTGCCAATTTCACTGACATACACGTTGTCATGTTTGTCGAATCCGACACCGGCGGGCGTTTTCAGTTGACCGGGTTCGCTTCCGGTTGAGGCGAATTTGAACAGAAATTTTCCGTCTTTGTCGAATACCTGGATGCGGTCATTTTTCAGATCCGCGACATAAAGTTTGTCTTCGCTATTGAATTTTGCCGATTCCGGATTGTTCATCTTACCGTCTTCGGTACCTTTGCCGCCGAACAAGAACAGGAATTTACCGTCCAAATCCCAAACGCTTACCCGATGATTACCGGCTTCTGGCATATAATATCGGCCAAAGCGGATGTCCGTGAACTCGGATTTGATATTTTGACCCGGCTCTGAGCCATATTCGCTAAAGGTCTTTTTCCATTTGTAGTCGGCCCCATAAATTTTGACATCGCCAGTATTGTAATCGGCGACGTAGATGTCGCCGTTCGGAGCGACCGAAATGCCCTCAGGCTTGTCTAGATTTTCGTCGTCGTCCCCCTTGCCACCAAAGCGGGAAAGATATTCTCCAGTGGTCTTGTCATAGACTTGAACCCATGCGGTGGCGGCATCGGTGACTAAAAGTTTTCCGTCATTAGTCTGGGCGAAGTCTTCCACATAACTGAACTGATTGGGGCCGCTACCTTGCGATCCCAAAGTCATGACATGTTCAAACTTAAGCTCCGTTGCCAATGCGGGCGCGGCGAAGGCGAATATCGAAGCTGCGAAGAACGTGGTTTTTGAGAGTAATCTGAAATTCGACATATTACTTAATCCTTTGATTGAGAAATAAATTCCGATCGAGGCAATAGTTCCCGACAGGCACGCATCTTTCGGTTACAACACTTAAAAATTTATTAATTTAGAAAAAAATGATTTGCTGACATTGGATCGTCGACAGTGTGTCAACAATTACCCGAAAATTGCAGCGGTTAAGGTCGAGCAGGAAGGTGCAACGAAACTTAAACAAACTTTTGATTGGGCCAGACCGCTAGCCCCGTTTGTCTTCTTCATTGTTGTGACGTCAGCTTGTTTTGGCGATAAAATTTATGGCGCTTGATCATTGATTATCAAGGTCAGAACTCGATTCACTCTATCTGATTGGAACTAAGCCTTAACGTTGATTTTGCCGATTGGGTATTGCTGATCTCAACGCGAATTTCGGTCAATCGCAGCAATCGTTTGACCTTGCTGATCGAAAAAGCACGACACTCGGCCTAAACGAGCGGCGCGATGGCGCGCTCTATTGTTACGACATGTTCCATTACTTTGGTGCTGAACTGACCGGAGAAGTTCGGGCTTTCCTAGATGCGGGTGGAATAACAGAGTTAAGCGCCAAACCTGCAGGTCAACTGGCGCCGCGAATGACGTCCCAATATTTGCTGTTTAGATCATTCAGAAACCGGTCATGCATTTGGGATACGCATTCTCGCATGGTCGTCATACCGCCAAGATTATGTTTCCCTTCGCATTCGCTATACGCGTCCGATAACAATTGCACCGCTTTTGGCTGCATGTTTTCAAGAAGGCCATTATTTTCCATATCCGCCCAGATCGCTCTGGTGGTATCGCGGCTGACATTGGTAAATGGCGGCAGACTATTGGCAATACGATTGGTAACCCGGGCGGCGCTCATTTTCTCCTGATTGCGATCAACAATCCGATCGCCGATCAGGCGCCAAGGTCCGGTTGCCACGGCGACGCTCACTTCGCTTTGCGGTTCATATTTATCGGACGGCATTGCGACCAGTGACACATTCGGTGCGACTGTCACTTCAACCCGGGCCAAATCCATTTTTTGCAATGCTTCAGATCGAATGCTCATCCGCACCGCCACGTGGGTTCTCAACGCTGATAGTTGAAAATGTTCCGATGGGTCCAGAGCGACCGAGGCGCCCTCGCGGGTGTAACCGGTGACACGAATACCGCCAAAACCGGCGACTTGATAGCGGGTTCCTCTATTTGGGGTCTTGTAATCCGCTTGCAAACAGAATGCCGACAATTCGACGAAGCAGTCGCCATTGAAACAAAGCAGTTCCATTGGCTTGTCAATCGATACCAGCGCTAAAACTTGTGGTGATCTTTGTCCTTCCAAGGACGACGCCGACGATGTGAATAACAAGGCTGTCGCAAGCGCCATTAATCCTAGATATTGGCGCGGGGAGAAGGAAATTCGTTTATTCCATCTGTTCATCATGTCACTACCCTCAAGATCAAAGAATTAGTCACGATGATGGAATCATTTCATCAATCCTTAAAACCGTCAAATCACGTTCTTGTTCCGACGATGAAGCTAATTTTGCCGTGGCAGCTCCTGCTCGACCAAACGCGCCCAAAGGCTGGCACCAGTGGTTAGGGTTTCGTCGTTAAAGTCAAATTCCGGGTGATGCACCGGGTGATTATGCGTATCATCCCCGCCGCCAAGCAAAATATAGGCGCCGGGCGTGGCTTCCAGCATATAAGAAAAATCTTCGCTGCCCATCAATGGTTCGCAATCGCGATCGACCATCGCTTCCCCCACAACCGAGCTCGCGGCATCGGCCAGCCTGGTCGCTTCAGCCGGATGATTGACCGTTGCAGGATAACCATCGCTATATTTCAAGTCGATATCGACGTCATGAATTTTTGCCATGCCATCACAGATTTCTTTGAGACGGCGCTGGATCAAGCTGCGTGTCTCGGCATCCGCGGTGCGCACGGACGCGTTGAGGGTCGCCGTCTCTGGCACGACATTCGTCGCGGTTCCGGCATGAAACTGAGTGATCGAGATAACCGCCGTGTTGATCGGATCAACATTGCGGGTCAGGATCATCTGCACCGCATTATAGATCTCCACGCCGATCGACACAGGGTCCTTGGTATGTTGCGGCATCGCTGCATGTCCGCCGACACCGGTGATCACGATCTGTACGTCATCCGCCGCCGCCATCAGGGCGCCAGGGCGGATATTGAAAGTGCCTTTTGGCAGATGCGGCATATTGTGAAGGCCATAGACTGCATCGCACGGAAACCGCTCGAACAGCCCTTCTTGAACCATCACGTTGCCGCCGCCGCCGCCTTCTTCCGCAGGTTGGAAGATCAAGTTCACCGTACCATCGAAATTTCTGGTCTCGGCCAGATACTTGGCGGCGCCCAGCAGAATAGCGGTATGCCCATCATGGCCGCAGGCATGCATCTTGCCGTCATGTATGGATTTGTAATCTGGAATGCCGACTTCCTGCAGTGGCAAGGCGTCCATGTCGGCGCGAATGCCGATTGCTTTGCCACTTTTACCCTGGCCCTTGATAACGCCGACGACACCGGTGGTGGCAATGCCCTCATGCGTTTCAATGCCCCATTCGCGTAACTTGTTGGCGACAATGTCCGCGGTCCGCACTTCCTCGAAACAGAGCTCGGGATGTTTATGAATATCATGCCGCCAGGCCCGGATATCGTCGTCGAAATCCGCAATTCTGTTGTATATTGGCATGTTCATTCTCCCTTCAAGATGCAAGATCCCAGGCGAATATCGGTTCGCGAGGATGCTTCGTTTGATACTGAAATTTGCTTAGGCCAGTTGCGCCAAATTGCCATCGTCTTTGGCCAAACGCAAGTCCTGATTAGTCGATATCTTGGCGAACAATTGCGGCCTGAACGCTGAGGTTTTTGCCTAAAAACGGTTGTTCGTCCGGCCTGCTCGGCCCGTGGCCGGTGAGCCATTGATCGGATATCATTAGCCGTTCCAACCCCCAAGGCGAAGCGGCGGACAGTGAGGTCCATTTGTCTTCCTCGCCAAGTTTACAGACGATACCGCCGGGACCCATATTATGGTGCAGCATCAAAGTGAAATCGAAAGGCTCCCCCGACGCAATAGGCGGACCCAGCCAATAATGCGGGCTTCTTCCTGGTTCCGGGCTGATCGTCACCGTCAGACGCTGTTCCGCACCTTTCAGGCCAATCCAAAGCGGCGGCAACGCTGCTGGCGGTCGACAACAAAACAGGGTCTGCAGCGCTTGACATTCTGCCGCCGACGAAGTGCCCGTGAAACGCAACAGCAAAACCTCCCGGTTTTCCGGTTTCAACACGGTCGGGGCGGCGAATTCTCCCATCGGAAGGACGCGCCAATCGTCAAACGATGGCAGCCGAACCGGCCAATCGAGTTTTTCCCGAACTTGTCCGTTGGTGTCAAGAACCTGATATCGAAGCCCCCGCGCATCTACCGCTATTTGCAGGCAATGAAAGAATTCGAACTCCGCCGGCATCAAATGATCGGTGCCGGCCCCGGCGCTGCAAATTTGTAGAACACCCTGATGAACCTGCACATCAAATGCCAGGATGTGGCCGCAGAGATAGGCGCTGACATCATTATCGACCAATACATTCCATAATTCTTTGGTAATCTCGCTACTAATTTCCCTTTGAACCGGACCCGAGAAACCGTTCACGGGAAAAACCGGATGATGGCCGACAACAATTTTTTGCGGCGCTTCATCATTATCGCGCAAAACTTGCCGTAACCATGCCGTCTCAACATAGCCTTCGCCACCCAGACCGGCACCCATCGTGTCCACAACGACGATCAGCAGATCGCCGTGGCGGACCCAATAAGACAATCCTTCTTGACCAGCCGGACCATTGCGCGGCAGCTCAAGGATCTCTCTAAACACTGTTTCGCTCATTTCATCATAGGTGGTGTGATTGCCGGTCGCCTGCCAAAGCGGTATTTGTTCGCGGTCGAGCCAGGCCATTTCCTGATCCAGCCAATACCGCCACTGGGCGCGTAGCTGTTTGGCATCAGGGGTGAGACCGGAAATCTCATCGCCAGTGAAGATGATAAATTCGGGCGGCGGCTCAAGCCGTTGGATAACCCCATTGATAGCCGCGAAATTCTTCTCGTGCAGCCGGCCCGGAAGGCCGGAACAGGCATCGCCATAGACGACAAACTGCTGACCTTCGCCATGTGGCTTCAGTGCTTGGATTTGACCTGGCAGCTTTGTAATGGCTTATCTACTTTTCGATATCGGTCGCCAGATGAAATACGCAGTCACCGCGTTCCACGCGACCTGGCACCCGCATGCAGATTGCCAACCCGTCTTGTTCAAAATGGCAAATTGTCGGCGCCAGCCATGGTGTTTCAGGATGGTGGATCGCACCCGCAGCTTGGCCTGCTTTCACTTCCGTCAATAATTCGACATAAGGCTCGAACAGCCCCTCGTCCCGCGCATAGACAAAATAATCAATGCTCTTCAGCTCCATCAGACGCATGCCTCGCGCAGCATCCGGTTGGTAGCCTGGAAACATACCGATTTTATGCAGTAAGCGATTTATGCCGCGTTCGGCAATCGCCAATATTTCCGGGCTCACGGTGCCGGAGCCGCCAAGCTCCGTCATGATACTCAGCACGCCCTGGCGCTGCGCGGCGGCGCCCGAGACTCGGGGATCGCCGCCGGCGCCGAAGATAAAACCGTAATCCCCGTCGAAAGCCAGTTGCAACGCTTCCAGGGCTGCTTCTTGTTCCGGATTGTCGCCGCGCCGTCGTAACACAGTCGCGGGATAACGCAACGATGAGCCACCGGAATGAAAGTCGAAAAAATAATCGCACAGCGGCATTAATTCTTTTTCAAGATAATGCGCTATCATCTCCGTCGGAGTACCTTCCGGGTCGCCTGGGAATGTTCTGTTCAGATTGCCGCCGTCGAAAGGGGATGTGCGCGTGCCGGCGTGGCTAGCTGGATAGTTCGCCATTGGCAGAATGATCAAGCGCCCCTGAATGTCTTCCGGCGTCAGGCTTTGGCACAGTTTTGTTAACGCCACCTGGCCCTCATATTCGTCACCATGATTGCCGGAAATCAACATCGCGGTCGGCCCATCGCCATTCTTTAGCATCACGATCGGCACTGGAATCCAGCCATAGGCAGAACGGTGAACAGAATAGGGTAGACGCAGAAATCCAGTTTGTTTGCCTTCTTGTTCGAAGTCGATTTCATTGTGAATCAAAGTGGCTCCGTCCGACATTTTTACGCTCTACTTTTGGTTTATGAAAAGGACGACATGTTGCAATAGCATGTGCGTCATCGCCGCATCATTTCGTGGAACTAGGGAAAAAGCAAGCTGCGGGGAGCGGATCATCTTGACATTACCCGAAGGGCGGGCGTGAGAATAATCTTGCCGCGAAGCAAATGATGGTATTCAATCTTGGTATAAAAATATTAGTAAGACAAAATTCAGGTAGGTAGTTTCAATGCAAGCAAACGTCGAAGCAGGCGCACATATTTTGGATGTGACTGATCTAAAGACTGTCTTCGGAACGCGCGAGGGGCATGTTCACGCGGTGAACGGCGTCAGCTTCCACCTCAAAGAGGGCGAGTTACTTGGCATTGTTGGAGAAAGTGGTTCCGGCAAAAGTGTCACGATGATGTCGCTGTTGAAGTTACTGCCTAGCCCGCCAGCAGAAATCACCGACGGTCGCGTCATCTTCGACGATAGGGATCTATTGACACTTGAAGCAAAAGAGCTGCGGGCCGTTCGTGGTGGCGAGATCGGCTTTATCTTCCAAGACCCGATGACCTCATTAAACCCAGTTTTTACCGTCGGATATCAGTTGATCGAACCGCTGCGGAAACATCTTGGCCTGGACAGAGCGCAAGCCCGTAAGCGGGCCGCCGAATTGCTCGACCTGGTTGGCATTCCATCTGCCGCGGATCGACTAAAAGACTTTCCCCATCAATTTTCCGGTGGCATGCGGCAGCGTGTAATGATTGCAATAGCATTGGCCTGTGACCCGAGAGTGCTGATTGCAGACGAGCCGACGACGGCACTTGATGTCACTATTCAGGCCCAAATTCTAGAGCTCGTTCGCGAATTGCGCCAAAAACTTGGCATGGGAATTATCTGGATCACGCATGATTTAGGCGTGGTTGCCGGTATCGCCGACCGGGTTATGGTGATGTATGGCGGTTTGGTTGTCGAACATGCGTCGGTAAGAGATCTCTATGGCATGCCCATGCATCCTTATACCCGCGCTTTGCTGGAGACACTGCCGAGCCTGGACCACACACGATCCGCCAGGCTTAACAGTATTTCTGGGCAACCGCCCAGCCTGGAGGCGGAACCGAGTTCATGCCCGTTCGCGCCAAGATGTCCTTATGTTTTCGACCGCTGCCGGGAGGCAAACCCTTTGCTGCGTTCAATCAATGGCGGTTGGCGTGATGATCAGATCAGCCACGACATAGCTTGTTGGTGGGATATTAATGCAGGGGCGCCACGCCATGTCGACTGAAGCAACCGCACTGGAAATGGGCCACGACGAAAGCAAGGCCGGCGAAACGTTACTTCACGTCGAGAATTTGAAAATGTATTTCCCGATCTACGCAGGTGTATTTCGCCGGCAAGTTGGGACAATCAAGGCGGTCGACGGTATCAGTTTCGATATTCACCGGGGAGAAACCTTAGGATTGGTTGGTGAAAGCGGTTGCGGCAAAACCACCGCCGGCCGCGTCATCCTGCGCCTCTATGACGCGACAGAAGGTAAGGTGGTGTTGGACGGCGTGAACATCACATCATTAGGCGGTGAAGAATTGCGCAAGGTGCGCCCACGCATGCAGATGGTGTTCCAGGATCCCCATGCCAGTCTCAATCCACGCATGACCGTCGGCTCCATTATCGCAGAACCGCTGCAGGAACATGGGCTATTGAACAAACGCGAACGCAAAACGAAAGTGGAAGAATTATTATCGGCGGTTGGCCTTGATCCCAAGTTCACTAATCGTTATCCGCACGAGTTTTCCGGCGGGCAACGCCAGCGTATCGGCATTGCCAGGGCGCTCGCTCTCAATCCTGATTTTATCATTTGTGACGAGCCGATTGCCGCCCTCGACGTTTCTATTCAGGCGCAGGTCGTCAACCTGCTTGAGGACCTGCAACAGCAATTTAACCTGACCTATTTGTTTATCAGCCACGATCTCAGCATGATCCGGCATATCGCCGATCGTGTCGCAGTGATGTATCTTGGCAAGATCGTTGAACTGGCTTCGCGGGATGATTTGTATGGTGCACCAAAGCACCCTTATACTCAGGCATTGTTATCGGCAGTACCGATACCAGAGCCAGAGATTGAATCGACCCGGGAACATATCTTGCTAAAGGGTGATTTACCGAGCCCGGCAAACCCACCTGATGGTTGCAATTTCTGCACCCGCTGTCCGGTGGTTGAGGAAATCTGTCATGTTGAAGACCCGGTCTGGCGGGAAATCGGAAATGGCCGATATGTCGCCTGCCATTTTGCAGAGTAGAATAGAGTGAATTGTATAGATAATAATGAGAAGGCGGAACAAATCCGGCCGAAACGATGTTTGGAAATTTTTGGAGAAATAGTAGTTACTGATTTAACAACAGGGAGCTAAAGACAATGTTGAAAGCACCAATACTAATTGCGGCAGCCATGGCGAGCGCGATTTTCGCGTCCTCGGCATTGGCCGGTCGCGGTACCGACGGTCAATTGAAGATACTTTATTGGCAAGCACCGTCCATTCTTAACCCATACTTATCCGGTGGAACCAAGGATGTTGACGCGTCGTCGATTATCATTGAGCCGCTGGCGCATTATGACGAAAAAGGCAATATCGTTGCCGCCCTTGCAGCGGAAGTGCCGACCGTCGCAAATGGTGGCATCGCCAAGGACTTAAAATCGATCACTTGGAAACTCAAGAAAAATATCATGTGGTCGGACGGCACACCTTTTACCGCGGCGGACGTTGAATTTACTGCCGACTATTGTATGAACCCAGAAGGTGGTTGTAACGCGATCGACCGTTTCCAGGATGTCACCTCGGTCAAAGCGACTGGCACCCACACGATCAAAATAACTTTCGGTGTCGCCAAGCCGTTCCCTTATGGCCCGTTCGTAGGCTCCAGCGTACCGATCATTCAAAAAGCACAGTTTCAAAACTGCACGGGCGCGAAAGCACCAGAATGCACCAAGGAAAATTTCGGCACCATCGGTACCGGAGCATTCAAAGTGAAAGAATTTCGTCCCAATGACGTCGTGTTATATGTGATGAATGACAAGTATCGCGACGCCAATCTGCCGGCCTTCGATTCAATTCTGCTAAAAGGTGGCGGGGATGCGGTTTCGGCGGCGCGCGCTGTCCTGGAAACCGGTGAATTCGATTATGCCTGGAACCTGCAGGTGGAACCGGAAATCCTCAGCACAATGGCCAAAGCTGGCAAAGGTAAAGTGATTTCAGCTTTCGGTACCTCGGTTGAACGTCTGATGGTGCAATTGACCAATGCGCGCCCGGAAATGGGTGACAAGCGCGGGGTCTATGACAACGGCAAGAACCCACACCCGATATTTAAGGACAAAGCCGTTCGTCGGGCGCTCTCCATGGCTATCGACCGGCAAATTCTTGTCGACGCCGGTTACGGGGCTGCGGGTCAAGTCACCTGCAATGTTCTGCCGGCACCGGCTGTCTATGCGTCCACCGCGAATGACTGGTGCAAAACCCAAGACACCGCTGGCGCCAATAAACTATTGGATGACGCCGGTTGGAAACGCGGTTCAGACGGGGTTCGCGCCAAAGACGGCGTGCGTTTGTCAATCCTTTACCAGACTTCAACAAACTCGGTCCGTCAAGGCACCCAAGCACTAGTCAAACAGATGTGGCAAGCAATTGGGGTTGAAACCGAATTGAAGAATATCAGTGCTTCTGTGTTCTTCGGTGGCGATCAATCAAGCCCGGACACCTTCCAGAAGTTCTTCTCTGATATTGAGATGTACACCAACAACTTCAATGGAACCGACCCGGAAAACTATATGCTGCGTTGGGGTTGCGACAAAATGCCCGGACCCGAGAAACAATGGATCGGCCAGAATATGCCGCGCTATTGCGATCCTGCTTACGACGCACTAGGCGCCAAACTGGCGCAAACTGCGGCGTTGGATGATCGGGCGGCCATCGCCAAGAAAATGAACGATTTGATCATTGAGCATGGCGCTATGATTCCTTTGATCCATCGCGGCGCCGTAGCGGCGCACGCCAACACCTTGGGCGGCGTTCGCCAGAATGTGTGGGATGCGACACCTTGGAACATCCAGGAGTGGCATCGCCAAAAGTGATGTCGGAATAACTTCCGGACGGCTCGCTCTATACAAATGTGCGGGCCGTCCCCTCTTCTTTGACGGTATCGGATCTTCCTATGTTTAAATACGCGATCAGGCGCCTGCTCTTTGCGATCCCGACACTTTTAGTCATAAGTTTTATTATTTTCGCCTTGTTAGACCTCGCGCCCAGCGATCCGACGGCCCAGTTGCCCTTGACCATTCCCGAAGAAGTTCGCGAACAAATCAAAGAGAGTTTGGGCTTGGGACAACCATTTCATATTCGCTATGTCAAATGGTTGGAACAGTTTTTAGTCAATGAGCCACTTAATCTTATTGAACAAGCTTGGGAAATCAAGATTGGCGACAGCGATAATCGATTACGTGTGCGTTCATGGTCTACCCGCGCGCCCGTTGTCGACTTAATTGCCGAGCGGTTGCCACAGACCCTGACTGTAATCGGTGTTTCCTATATCGTCGCAATTCTAATTGCTGTGCCGATCGGGGTGATTTCCGCCTATAAGCAATATTCGATTTTTGATCAAATTGGCACATTTGTATCTATGCTCGGCTTTTCGGTACCGACATTCTTTACCGGCACCGTGGCGATCGTAATCTTCAGTGTCGTTCTAGGCTGGCTGCCATCAATTTATGACACCACCCATCGGGTGACGGATTTCGAAAGTCTGATCTATCAGATCAAACAGATGATCATGCCAGTCATGGTGTTGGGTTTATTCAATGCGGCGCAATTAAGCCGATTTATGCGCTCCTCCATGCTGGACAATCTAAACCAGGAATATGTCCGCACGGCGCGGGCCAAAGGGATGTCGGAAAAAGTCGTGATTTTGATCCACGTGCTCAGAAATAGCATGATCCCGGTTGTGACGGTGATCGCCCTCGGCTTGCCGACAACTTTCGCCGGCGCCATTATCACTGAACAAATCTTCCGCATTAACGGTGTCGGCCAGTTATTGATTGGTGCGATTGAAGGCGCGGATATCCCAACAGTTCAGACGGTGACTTTTATTTTCGCGGTCCTGATCGTTCTTTTCAACCTGATCGCGGACCTGCTCTATGGCATACTCGATCCGAGGATTCGCTATGAATGATATCACCCATACAACCGAAGCGCCGGCAGGCGAGATGCTGGAAGACGATATCAAACACCGCTCGCTCTGGTTAGATGTCTGGCAGCAATTCCGTACCCATAAAGGGGCGCTGGCCGGCGTCACCGTCTTTGTGGCGATCTCTTTAGGTGTCGTCGTTGGACCCTTTCTCTATGACCTGGACCCGCAATATCTCGACTACAAATCCAAGAACCAGGGGATGTCATTATCCCATCCAATGGGCACCGACAATCTTGGCCGAGACATGTTTGCGCAGGTCCTCGCAGGCGGCCGTACTTCGCTCGCAGTCGGCGTCATCGCGATGCTATTGTCGCTGACGTTAGGTACCTTAGTCGGCGTCATGGCCGGTTATTTCAACCGCCTTGATGGCTGGTTGATGCGATTTACGGATTTGTTTCTGGCGCTGCCAATCCTGCCATTGCTGCTGGTCACCATCATGTTGTTCCGCGATCCCTTACGGGCTTTGTTTGGGCCGGAGATCGGTATTTTTATCCTGATTGTATTTATCATTGGCGTGACCAGTTGGATGCAGACGGCACGGATCGTCCGTGGCGAGGTTCTAGCAATCAAGCAGCGGGAATTTGTCCTTGCCGCCCGCAGCATCGGCACCCGTCCATTTCGTATCATCTTCCGTCACACTTTCCCGAATGTACTGAGCCCGATCATGGTCTCGGCCACGCTCGGCGTCGCCGCCGCCATCATCACCGAAAGTGCGCTAAGTTTTTTAGGTCTGGGTTTTCCGTCGGATTTCCCGACTTGGGGTCGGTTGCTGTTCGACGGCGTGCCGTTTTTGAGCATTACGCCTGAACGCGTGGTATGGCCGGGACTGGCAATTTCGTTAACGGTTTTGAGCGTCAATTTCATGGGCGACGGCCTGCGCGATGCCCTGGACCCGCGCATTCGCGGTAGATAATTTAGAGCTTAGAACGCTGAATTTATTGCCGCGTCAGGGGCGCGGACAAAACCGTGTCCGGACCGACAATGCCGCCCGGCCGGTCGATCTCGCCCGGCTTTCCATGGCGGGTATAATATTCATCCGCCAGTGGACGTCCGTCCAACGCTTTTAACCACACTCGCAGTAAATGACGTTTTTGTTCTGGCGCGTCGTAATCTTCAAACCCACGGCGGGAATGGAAGATTACGTGATTGTTAAGAAACTGCATATCGCCACGGGCAAAACCCATATCGAAACAGGTCTCAGCGGCGATTTCCTGCACCAGGGACAGAGCCTCGGTTTGTTCAGGGCTCATGGCACCAATTTCTTCAAACCGATGCGCTGAGCCCATATAAGTTGGCTCGATACTGGCCGAGAAATAACCTTGATGAGCGTGAAAGACCGCTAAATGGTACCAGGGCTGCATACCAGGCGGAATTTCGTCCCGGCGGTCGCGGGCGTAAGGTTGATAGAGAACGGGCAACAGGTCCGGACGCCGACGCAGAACTTCATTATGGACCGCAACGGCACTGGCCAGACTGCTTTCGCCGCCAGATTTCGCCGGCTCCAGGCATAACAGCCCGACCAGATCGGCGGCATCTACATGGAAGGGAATAGATTCGCGGGAATAGGGTCCGCGTTGACTTGCATTGGTTTTGCTTTCGCCCAGATCGGTAACGTGGCCCAGCACATGACCACGATCATTTTGCGAGCACACTCCGTCACTGAGATAATGGCTAATCGCCCAAAAAGCGATGCCGGCCCCGCGTTTGCCTAGATCGCCGACCGATAAGCCACGAAAATTAATAAATCCCCGGCCATAAAGCAGTTCCTGGCGCACCTGCCCTAAGCGATCGGCTAAGGTCGGTAAAACAAAATCCGCGCGTGCCAAGGTCGTCAAGTCAACGCCCGCATGATCATAAGGTGCAATGGCTTCTTTCAGTTCCAATAATTCATTATTGGTGAATTGACAGAGCCAATCCCTGTTGGCCACAAATTCCTGTGCCTGCCAACCCGCCGGATCGCGCATTGGCTTCCCCGCAACAGCAGGATCGCGTGCATCGCGGAATTGGTCATGTGGGTTTTCGATCATCATCGATTTACTCTGATTTTTCAGGCGAACGGTTACAACAATTGGCATTGAGATTAAACAGACGGCTCGCTGTGCCGCCTAGTATAGCGGCAGTATCGTTAGCGCAAAAGCCGGCATTGGTGACCACTTCACAAGGCTGCATGTCGCCGATCGGAAAGGGGTAGTCGGAGCCTAACATGATCCGCTCAATGCCGACTTTTTTGCTCAGAAATACAAGGGCATCGGGATCGAATAAGACGCTATCGAAATAAAGCCGTTCCAATCCGGCCTTCGGGTCCGCATAATCGCCGTCGTGAATGATCGCGTTGCGGATCAAACGCCCCAACATATAGGGCAGGCCGCCGCCGCCATGCGACAACACAACTTTCATGCCGGGATACTTGAGGAAATGCCCGGCGAACAACAAACGCGCAACCGCCGTAGTGGTATCCAGACCACGCCCCACCGCATTGACCATGGCAAAGTCGTTCAGGCGGATATCACCGCAGCCGAACATCGGATGAATATAGATCACCGCGCCCAGATCACTAGCCGCGGCCCAAAACGGATCAAGGGCCGGGTCATCCAGATTTCCGGAACTACCATTCGGTTGAGTGCCGATCATCACACCCTTATGTCCGGCCGCCAAAACTTCCGTCAGGACTTTGGCGGCTTGTTCCCCATCCTGTAGTGGGACGCTGGCCAATGGTGCGATAAAATCGGTTTCCGCGGCGGCTGCCAACAGATGTTCGGACAGAAAACGGCTCCACGCCACCCCCTCGTCCCCCGGTAATTCGTACCCGAATGCATCCAGCCAGCCGCCAGCAACCTGCATGTCGATCTGATTTTCTTCGAGCCAAATTTGCCGCATCTCGTTATCGCGCAATTTTGGCATTATCGGACGGGTCATCGCGCCACCAGCAAAAGCCAGCTTGTAATTATCCCCCTGATGCAAGATTTCAACATGGTCGAAGCGATCGCGACCGGACGCCAGGGCATCAAGCATTTTTTGCGGCACAAAATGCGCATGGGTATCGACAATCATCTAATCGTCCTTGTTCTGTCTGACATTATGCATCAATTCTTCCAGAAGTTTTGGCCGCATCGGTAACTCATCGACGCTAATTCCCATCGAGCTAAGCGCGTCGTTAACCGCGCTGGCGATGGCGGCGGGCGCCCCCAGATACCCCCCTTCACCCGCGCCTTTTTGCCCGTGCGACGTCAGCGGCGAAGGCGTGCAGTGATCTACATCGCGGATTGTCGGAATTTCATGAACACCCGGCAGCAGATAATCCAGCAAAGTTCCACTCAACAATTGACCATGCTCGTCATAGTCAAATTTCTCATACAAGGCGGCGCCAATGCCCTGAGCGATCCCGCCCATCATCATGCCGCGCACGATCAAGGGATTGATCTGCGTGCCGCAATCATGCGCCACCACATAATCAAGCAACTTGACTTTTCCGGTGGCCGGATCGATCTCCACAAAAGGTACATGGGTTTGAAACGAAAAGCAGGGATAGATTTGCACCTCGCCCTTCTCGTTAGGCAGATTGCCGCCGCCGGGGACGGCGTGAACCTCCAACACTTGCAGGCCCGCCTCCATCTCCTCCGGCATACGGTGCAACTGGCGATGGGCGATGAAGGTGATTTCCTGCCAGGTTAGTTTCTGCGCCGGATCCTGGGTTGGACTAAAGATGCCGTCGTTATATTCAACCTCATCGGCGACGACAGCAAAGTTGTGGGCGGCGATTTCAATCATCCGCCGGCGCAGGCGTTGTGCCGCTTTGGCGGTGGCGGTTCCCAACATGATCGCCATACGGCTGGCCACCGGGCTGCGGGTCGGCAAACCGCTCAAGGAATCTGAATGAATGACCCGAATGGTGTCGGGGTCCCGCTGCAATTCTTCACCGACAATGGTGGCGACCAAAGTTTGATGGCCCTGCCCAGCTGTGGTCGTCGATATCATTGCCGTTACTTCGCCATGGCCATCAATTTTTAGCAGAACGGATTCGACGAAAGTCGTGACCTGGATATTTTCGTTCAGCAAATGTTCAAATATGTTGTTGCCGCCACCTGGCTCCAGGCAGGTCGCTAGACCGATACCAACCAAACGGCCGTCCCGGCGCAGCTGATCCCGGCGCCGGTGCAGATCGTCCCACGGGGCGAGACCCAAGGCCTTTTCCACCACCGCCGGATAGTTGCCGGAATCGTACGCCGTCCCGGTGGGGATGCGCCACGGGAACTGATCCGGGGCGATGAGATTAATTTGTCGCAAACTCAGGCGATCCATTTCCAGGAACGCCGCCACTTTGTCCATACCCTGTTCCAGGGCATAATTGGTCGGGGACTGACCAAAACCGCGCACCGCCACTTGTGAGGTTTTGTTGGTCGCCACCGACAGGATATCATACCCGATACTGTTGAAACGATAGGGTCCGCAAAGAGAAGATATCGACTTGCCGACCTGTTGGATGGCGCGGCCTGGATAGGCGCCGATATCGTCCAGGACTTTCATCTGCATGGCCCGGACGAGGCCATCAGAATTGAAGGCCATCCGGACATCAAATATCCGATCCGGTCCGTGCGAGCCGCCGCCGCTGATATTGTCAAAACGATCTTCGATCAAGCGTACCGGAAAGCCAAGTTTACGGGCCAGATAACCACAGAGAACGGTCTGTTTGATACCGCGTTTGGCCCCGTAGGACCCACCGACGTCGACGTCGCTATGGATCTTTACGTCATTCAGTTTGAGGGACAGGGCAGACGATATCTGTTCTTGAAATTGCGGCATTTGGATGGAGGCCCAAACTTCCAGGATCTGCTCGCGCTTAAGCCAACGGCAGATCACGCCAAAAGTTTCTATCGGTACGGCAGAAGATCGACCCCATTTGACCTGGTAGGAAATTTCATGTTCGGCTTGCGCAAAGTCATCCGCTAACGGCCCCCAAGCGAAACTTTTTTCAAGCAGGACATTGCTGCCATGATCGGGATGAACTAAAGGTGCTTCCGGGCGGCTTGCCACTTGTGGATCGACAATTGGCTCTAGCGGTTCGTATTCAATTTCCACCAGTTCCGCCGCGTCTTCGGCGACGTAACGGTCATCGGCGACCACGGCCACAACCCATTCACCGACATAGCGAGTTATTTCATTCGCAAGCGGATACCAGCGCACATTGGGCAGGTCGACACCGTGATAAAGCGGCTCCAGATAGCTTGCCAACTCCGCCCCGCCCACCACATCTTGCACGCCCGCTAAAGCCAGCGCGGCACTGGCGTCAATCGAAACAATCCGGGCGCGCGGATAGGGGCTAGCGACAAAGGCGACATGTTTGGTATTGTCCAACTGGACGTCCTGTACAAAATGACCGCGACCAGTGATAAAACGACCGTCTTCGCGGGTCCGCCGTGGCTGCGAAATATAACGATAATTCGCCCCTGAAGTTCTGTTGTTCGTCATCTATCAGCCCTGATTTTTTCAACCGCCAACTCGATCGCTTCGATAATTTGTTGATAACCGGTGCAGCGGCAGATATTTCCGGCAATCGCTTCGCGAATATCTTCGCGATCCGGTGTCGGATTTCGATCCAACAAGTCTTGTGCGGCGATCAACATACCGGGCGTGCAATAGCCGCATTGCATCGCATGGCAATCCCAAAATGCCTGTTGCAAAGGGCTTAATCCGCCGTCTTCAGCGCTCAAGCCTTCTACTGTGGTGATGTCTGCGCCATCGGCCTGTACAGCAAATATCAAGCAGCCCCGAATCGCCCGACCATCCAGCAAGATGCTGCAGGCGCCGCAGATACCGTGTTCGCAGCCGATATGGCTTCCAGTCAGGCCCAGCACGTCACGCAGGCAATCGACCAGGGTCATGCGCGGCGCCACTTCTATCGCATGACGTCGACCATTGACGCGGAATGTGATCGCCATCTTGGTCATTGCCGGGCCTCTGCCACCGCTTCCGATAATGCCCGGAACAATAGGACCGGCGCCACGCGCCGGCGATAATCGGCGCTGGCTTGCAGAGTGTCTTCTGGTTCCGTCACCTGGTCAATTGTTTGGCTTAGCCGCTTAAGTAACTCTTCATCCGGAACTTGCCCGATCAAGGCATCTTCCAGATCGTTGAGTTTGATGGGGGTTGGGCCACAGGCACCGACACCGATTGCTACCCGAAGACATTCACCGCTTGAACCAAGCAGGATCTGCACCGCGGCTGAGGCCAGGGCATAATCGCCTTGTCGTGGCGCCATCTCCACAAAGCTGACCCCAACATGATCGGTTTCAGGCCAAAGCGGGAAATCGATCTGGGTCAGAATTTCGTCTTCCGCGACCGCCGTCATCATCGGGCCCTGGAAAAATTCACTTGCATTGACAATACGTGATGCCCGATGGTTTTGGATATGCAGCTCGGCGGACAATGTGCAGGCGACAAGCGGGATCTCACTTGCCGGATCAGCGTTCACCAAACTACCGCCTAGCGTTCCTCGATTGCGCGTCTGTTGATGACCGATCTGCGGTAGGGCCCGCGCCAGCAACGGCAGATGTTCGTTAACAAGAGCACTTTCTTCGCAGCACCGTTGCCGGGACATCGCCCCGACCGATAGTGAATCGTCGTTCAGTGTTATGTGACTCAATTCGTCAATGGCGTTAAGATCGATCAGCCGGGTCGGGCGTGCCAAGCGCATCGCCATCAACGGCACCAAAGTCTGCCCACCGGCCAAAAGTTTGCATTCAGTATCGTCGCCGGCGTCCGATAACAGCGCACAGGCTTCAGCTAAACTCGAGGCCCGGACATAATCAAACACCGCTGCTTTCATCGGATAGGCACCACTGGATCACTGACATAATGAGCGACCGCAGACATCTTAATCCAACCTTGACGGCAACATCGTCGCCGGGGCCGGGATCACGAAATCCGCCGGTACCATATCTGCGACGGCGTCGACTAAACGGCCTTTGCAACCCATCTCACGGTCCGCAAACTCAATAATCAAACGATTTGGATTGACGTGCGGTGAACAGGACCTGAGCAAATTGGCCGCCTCTGCCTCGCGTCCCGGATGCTGCTGACAAAGCAGGATCAGCGCCGCTGCTGAAGAGCGGCTGATGCCGGCGTAACAATGCACAACCATCGGTCCGCTGACGCCCCAATTTTCACCAAAAGTAAGCAGCCGCGCCACGTCTTGGGGCTGTGGCGTGTTGTACCCTTCCATCTCATAAGCAATATCGTCGATATCGAGCTGCAAATGATTCTCTGGGAGGATCCCAGGCGGCGTATCGGCATGCCCTTCGACGCCAAGCAAAGAGACCACGTGGCTGGCAGACAAGCCCGCGACATGGTGATCAAGATCGCGCCAGGCGCAAATACAAATGGTCAAATTTGTCCTCTTTCCAACATTGCCTCCTATTGAACCGGTTCATCCAACAAATGTCGACCTTGGCGATCTTCAATTTCCAGCACCCACAAATCCGGATCGAAAGATAGCTGTTTGTCGACATACCGATCGGCATCGGCTTCGGCGATTGGTTCCGGCCCAGTGGCTTTTAGCCAGTAAGATTGTCCTTCGCCGTCAAAAGCACGTGACAGGATCACGGCTGTACCGGACAAATTGTTCAATTTTATCAAAACAGCGCCAGAGCGCTCATCGCCACGGCGAACGAGAACAGCGAATATTCCGTTCGCCTGAAGACGGCGAATATGGGCTTTCACCCAAAGCTCGGCTTTTATCTTATCTAGCGACACTCGTTGGCCTTAATTTTGCATAATTCAAATTGTCCTAGTTTTGTTGAGTCCCAGTTTTGTAATGCGTATGTAACAGCGTCGGTCCGCGTGGTTGAATTTATGCATTTAAACCGCGTAAGCCAAACCCCTTGGCGCCACGCGGCAACCGATGCAATGTACCTTAGATGCGTCAATAAAGAACGACGCGGCCAAAAACGGACAATCTGCCCCAATTCGAGACAGGTAAATTACACCTTTCTTGCCACCATTTTTGCAATTTCGCGATGGCGAAAACACGTTTTCGTGTGATCGTTGACCATGCCGACGGCCTCCATAAAGGCATAAACAATGGTCGGACCGACAAATTTGAAACCGCGATTTTTCAGATCCGCCGACAGGGCCCTACTTTCTTCGCTCTCCGTTGGATGAGCGACATTGTGTGAAAGCTTATTATCTAAAGGTGAACCGTCGACAAAATCCCACAAATAGGCCGAGAAGCCATCCGATTTCTCCATAATCTCAAGCCATCCTCGCGCATTGCCGATAGTGCCGATAATTTTGGCCCGATTGCGAACGATGCCGGCGTCTTGCATCAATGTTTCGATTTTGTCGGGACCATAACGAGCGATTATTTCCGGTTTGAAGCCGTCAAAGGCGGCCCGAAAATTTTTCCGTTTTCGCAAAATGGTGATCCAGGACAAACCGGCCTGGAAACCATCCAAAATCAACTTTTCAAACAGCGCCCGGTCGTCCCATTCGGGCACTCCCCATTCTTCATCGTGATAGGCAACATAAAGCGGGTCGTCGCCGCACCAGCTGCAGCGGATATTGTCAGACATGTTTCATCCTCAAAATCGATTCTTAATGCGCAGTTTACGCCATCCGCATGCGCCATGTATGATCATTCGAACAGACTAATGCTTTCGATCGGAAATCATCGAGGTGGCCACGCTCTACCATATGCCGAATTCGCCGTTCGCCCGGAAAGTTGTAGCGATTGCGCGCGAGACCCAGCAAATGGGTGATATCGAGTTGGTCGAAGTTGAGGCCAATCCGGTGACCGCGAATTCCCACTTAAACGAACTGAACCCGATGGCCCGAGTGCCGATTTATGTCGGCGACGACGGTCATAGAATTGTCGATTCGCGGGTAATCTGTGAATATCTGGATAGTCGGCATCAAGGCCGGAAAATGTTCCCGACCGATCCCGCCGCGCGTTTGCAGGCGCTGCAACACCAGGCTTTGGCAGATGGCATGATCGAAGCCATCTCCGTCGTCCTGTGGGAAAAATATGCGCGCCCGCCCGACCTGACGTGGAAAGTTTGGCAACGTGGACACATCAACAAGGCCCGCCGCACGGCGCAGTTCTTCGATCAACAAATCGTTGATATCCAAGATCGTGTCGACATCGGGACAATATCTATTGCCTGCGCCTTGGCTATGATTGATTATGGCACCCCTGATGTTGACTGGCGGGCCGATGCACCGGCGCTGGCCGGTTGGTACGCAGAATTCTCCCAACGCCCTTCCCTGGCCCCGATATCGTAAGGAACCGATCAATGAAGCTGCATTATTCCCCAACCTCTCCCTATGTCCGCAAAGTCGTTGTGGTGGCGAAGGAAACCGGCCTGATCGACCAGATCACGTTGGATAAAGTCGCGGCATCGCCAATCGCGCCGGTTGATGCCCTGAATGCCGATAATCCGTTGGGCAAAGTGCCCTGTTTGGTAACTGACGACGGTCAGCCGATCTTTGATTCGCGCCTGATCTGCGAGTTTTTGGATTGTCAGCATGATGGCCCGAAACTTATTCCAACAGACGGATCGGAACGTTGGCGTGTGCAACGCGTTCACGCCATGTGTGATGGCATTTTGGACGCGGCGATCCTCTGTCTTTACGAGAACCGCCTGCGTCCGGAAGAGATGATGTTCCAACCCTGGGTCGATGCGCAAATGGGCAAGATGACCCGGGCATTGGCGGCATTGGCCGGCGAAATGGACGGCGCCGGTGACAAGCTTGATATGGCGACGATTGCCGCCGGTGTGACGCTCGGTTATCTTGACTTCCGCTACGGCGATCTGAATTGGCGTTCCGACCACCCTGCCTTAAATGACTTTTATGCCAGCGTCAGCCAGCGCCCAGCGATGCAAGAAACCGTCCCGGCCGACTGTTGATCTTGAAAGTACATCGTCAACATAAGCTTCGGCGTCTGCAATGTGTCCCTTAACGCCAATTCTAAAATATGTGAATTTCCTAATGTAATAAGTTGTTTACAAATTTCCTCTAATATTAGCAATACGACGACTTGTTGTGTTGGACCATGGATATTAGTCGGGGAATTATGAGATCATTTCGCGCGACGATTATTACGCTGTGGGCGAAATTCCTTGTATCGCTGCTTCTGGGTTGCTCGGTTGTCGCCGCAATTGCAGTTTGGATGATTTACACAACGGCGACCAACGAGCTTCGCAATCAAACACAATTATCAAGTCGCCTGTTATCGAGCGCGATAAATCACGCGACGATGGTGGCCACTCACGATAGTGATATTGCCCACATCGCCAAATCGATCCTGATTGATGAGCCGATTGTTCAATCAATCCTGATCGCGACGAATAACCCGCTGAAATATGTCGTTGAGTTTCATCAACCAAACTTTGTCCCGTCGGACAACGGTGTCCGGATGCGTGAATGGGCGCAAAAAACATTGGCAACTGGCGAATTCGGTCAACATTTCGAAGAAAACGGCGACTTTTATTCTCTTCTACCGTTACAGTCGATGACCCAGATGATGGGCAGCGGCCATGATATGAAACATAACACAGTTTCAAATTCTGCCGATGAGGCGACCAAACACAATACACACCACACAATGATGGCAGCGGCTGAGAAGCCGGCTAATTCACCGTCGAATACTTATCGCGGCGTGATCTTGATCCGAACCGATGCCGAGGTTGTTCGGCAGGCAAATATCAATATTGTTTCCAACGCCGTGCCAATTTTTCTGGTCGGTATCTTCACCATCATGATTTTGGCCTACGGATTGTTGCATCTTTGGGTATTGCGGCCGCTAAAAGTCATTCAGAATACGATGAAAAAACAGGAAGCAGGCCAGATAGGCGCCCGTGTGAAATCGGTGCCAGGCGCCGAAATGCGCGACATCGCTTTCACTCTAAACGACATGCTTGATGCCCTAACTGAAAGCGAAGAGAACCTCAAATATCAGATCGCCGAACTTAGGGATCGTGAGGAACGGCTGGAGAAACAGGCTTCGGAAATGATCGGGGTCGCCGAAGAATTGGCGATAGCAGAGGAAAAGATGAAGTTCCTCGCCTATCACGATGCCTTAACCGGATTGCCAAGTCTGCGTTTGTGCAAAGATCGAATTGACAAGGCGATAGCCAGCGCAAAACGCGACAACACGCAATGTGCGGTCATGTTTATCGACTTGGATGGTTTTAAGAATGTCAATGACACATTGGGCCATGAAGTGGGTGATTCCGTGCTGAAGAAAGTCGGCGAACGAATACTCGCCAACATTCGCGACGTCGATACGGCAGCGAGGATCGGTGGTGACGAGTTCATTGCCGTACTAACCGGTGTCAAAACACCCAACGACGTGGCCCAATTGGCCCAGCGCATTAACGCTGCGCTATCCAAAAATTTCGAGATCGAGAACTCCGTCGCGACAATCGGCGCCAGTATTGGCATCGCACTTTACCCCAACGACGGAACTACATCGGAGGAACTATTACGCAAAAGCGATCAGTCGATGTATGAGATTAAAAAACAAAACAAAAACAGCTTTGCTTTCGCCTCTCCCTTATCTCAAGTGGGGTAGAAAATCAGGAATTTAGTCAAAACTGGGCAAGTCGAAATCGGCCCATTCGGGCGATGAAGGGCGCAGTTCTGCCATCGCCGCTTTTGGCACCTGACCCTTTTCCGCCGCTTTGGCAAGATGGTCGAGGCGGAAAAGCGCCAAACCAGTTTGCCCAACGCTTGAAAAAAATGTCCCGATTTCCTTGTCGCCGGCAAAAATTGCGGTGCCAATCGCTGGCGCTTCGCCGGTTATGGCCACAGGCAGTAGCCGTTTGCGCAAATTTGCGCGGTGTTTCATACGCGCCGTAACCTCCTGGCCGACATAACATCCTTTGTTGAAATCGACCGCATTCAGTTCATCAAAATTCACTTCCAAAGGGGTCGATTTATCGACGACAAGATCGTGACCGCTATCAGGAATAGCAAGAGAAATTCGCAAACTTTCGTAGGCTTCAAGGTCGCCAGCTTCGGCGCCGAGATGGGTCAGAAGCGCGTCAGTCTGGTGGCGCGGCAAAATAGCCCGCTGCCCCAGAAAATCGCTTCGCGGATCGTCGAAGATGCCGTTGCCGACTGGAAAACGGTCACCAGAATAAATCGCCGTCACTGTGAATTTATCGCTGACATCGGTCAACTCGATCTTCGCCCTTAGGCGATACAGTTTCAAACGCTTCAGCAGGTCCGGCAAACGGTCCCGTTCGCAGTCGAGCAGAAATCCTTCACCATCCATCGCGACAACAAAATCAAAAAGATATTTTCCCTGTGGGCTCAATAAAGCCGCATAAATCGCGGCATGACTTTTTACTCGGTCCACATCATTGGTAATTATCCGCTGCAGGAAATCGGCCGCCTCGCTGCCGGCAACGGAAATCACACCTCGCGCAGGCAAAGTAACATATACAGCTGACATCTATTCCCTAACTTGAAAATAATGCGGTCAAATAGATCAATCCGACCGCAGGGTGGTATAACACAGATATGAAGATTCTATTCATCACTTCAAGTCGTTTAGGCGATGCGATCCTGTCGACGGGCCTTTTGCGTCATTTGTTAGAGCAGCATCCCGACGCCGCCTTCACAATAGCCTGTGGCCCGGTGGCGGCGCCAATCTTTGCCGGGTTTCCGAACCTGGAAACGCTGCAGGTAATGCACAAAAAACCGAGACTGGGGCATTGGCGCGAGCTTTGGGCACTGGCGGCCGGGACGAATTGGGATATTGCGGTGGATTTACGCGGTTCGATGTTATTATGGCTAATCCGGGCAAAACAGCGGTTTATTCTGTCGAAAGACCGTCAAGAGCGGCATAAGGTCGAACATCTTGCCAGCATCATGAACATTACGCCGCCGCCTGATCCGATTTTGTGGCCCCGGGCGAAAGACGAAAAACGGGCTGATGAACTTCTTGCCGGCGCCACAAAGATCGTCGCGATCGCGCCGGCCGCAAATTCCAAACTCAAGACTTGGCCGATAGATTGTTTCATCGAATTGCAGGATCGCCTGCGATCCAGTTGTGCGGAAATCACGTTGCTTATCACCGCCGCGCCACATGAGCGGGCGTTAACCCAACCGCTACTCGATCATTTGGCGGCTCCGGATTTTCTCGACCTGATTGGCCGTGAGGATTTGCTGACGATTTACGCCTGTTTGAAACGAGCGGATTTGTTTATTGGCAATGATTCCGGTTTGATGCACCTGGCCGCCGCGGCCGGCGTGCCGACGATTGGCCTGTTCGGACCGACCGATGACCGCCGCTACCGCCCCTGGGGCGAAAATTGCAAAGTCGTGCGGACACTGGAAAGTTATGAAGATTTTGTCGACCACCCGGATTTCGATCGATCGCAGAAACATAGCCGCATGACGAGCTTGACCGTCGATGCCGTCGTCGACGCCGTGGCCGACCTGAAAACACGAGCGCGACAATGAAAATAACGCAAGTCATGGCCGGTGCCGCCCGTGGCGGGGCGGAGACCTTTTTTGAACGTCTCACGCTTGCCTTGCATCAGGCCGGTTTGGCCCAGGACGTGATCATTCGCCGCAACCCAGATCGCGCTCAGCTGCTCAAGAGCGCCGGCATCATCGCGCAAGAACTCCGTTTCGGTGGCCCTTTGGATTTCGCCAGCCGCTGGAAACTGAAATCGCTACTCCGACAGCAATACCCGGATATTGTATTGAGTTGGATGAGCCGGGCCGCCACCATGACCCCAAAGGGGCCCTACATCCATTGCGCCCGTCTGGGCGGTTATTACAAACTGAAATATTATCAGACTTGCGATCATTTGATCGGCAATACCCAAGATATCGTCGATTACCTGATTGGCGAAGGCTGGCCGGCGGAGCGGGCACACTACCTGCCGAACTTTGTCCCGGATGTCAAAAGCCCAGCCGTTCCGCGCCGGCGCTTCGACACATCGGATGATGTCCCGTTATTCCTGGCGCTTGGTCGGTTGCATGGAAACAAAGCTTTTGATGTTTTGCTTGAAGCCCTGGCCAAAGTGCCCAGCGCTTTCCTTTGGCTCGCCGGCGCCGGCCCATTGGAAGCTCAGTTGAAATCCCAAGCGCGCGAGTTGGGTCTATTCGAGCGGGTTCGTTTTCTCGGTTGGCAAACCGATAGCGCCGGCTTGATCGCGGCCAGCGATGTTGTGGTGGTGCCGTCGCGGATTGAGCCCTTAGGCAATGTGGTGCTGGAAGCCTGGGCACAGACCCGGCCGATCATCGCCGCCCGTGCTTCAGGTCCAGTATCCTTAATCGATAATGCTGAAAATGGCCTGTTGTTCGATATCGATCAGGCCGATCAATTAGCGGACGCGATGACAAACCTGCTTCTAGACAAAACGTTTGCCGGTGGTCTCGCCGAAAATGGCCGCAGCAGTTTTGAAGCGAATTTCACGGAAACAAAAGTGGTTGCGAAATATCTCGATTTTTTCGAGCAAATCAGAGTTTCGTGATTTTCAGGATATGGATTTGCCTGCGGCGCGGAAGGCGCTATGATCCCGGCAACAGTATCAATAATGAACCCCTAAATGTGGAGATGCATCATGACCGCCTGCATGATTGGCTGGAGCCATTCGAAATTCGGAAAATTGGAAGATCAAGATCTGGAAAGCCTGATTGTTGATGTTTCGACCCGGGCCATCAAGGATGCCGGATTGACGCCGGCGGATATTGATGAAATTTATCTCGGCACATTTAATGGCGGTATGGATCGCCAGGATTTTGCCGCTTCCCTGGTCCTGCAAGCCGATCCCGCCATGCGCTTCAAACCGGCGACCCGGGTGGAAAATGCCTGCGCCACCGGTTCCGCCGCAATTTATCAGGGCATGAATGCAATCGCCGCCGGAAACGCCCGCTTCGTCTTGGCGGTCGGGGTCGAGAAGATGACGACATTATCGTCCCGCGACGTTGGTGAAATTCTTGTCAAATGCTCCTACGTGCAGGAAGAAGCGACACCCGGCGCGTCCTTCCCTGGTCTGTTCGGACATATCGCCGAATCCTATTTTCAACGTTATGGTGACAATCGTGACGCCCTGGCGATGATCGCAGCCAAGAATCATGCCAATGGTTCGGTCAATCCACTGGCGCATATGCAGAAAGATTTCGGTTATGACTTCTGCCGCGAAGAATCCGAGAAGAACCCGTATGTCGCCGGACCCTTGAAGCGCACTGATTGTTCGATGATTTCCGATGGCGCCGCCGCGGTGGTCTTGACCGACGTGCAAACTGCGCTGACCATGGACAAGGCCGTGGCCTTTCGCGCCGCCGTTCATGTCAATGACCTGCTGCCGATGAGCAAGCGGGACATTATTTCCTTCGAAGGGCCGGAGCGGGCCTTCCAGACAGCCATGAAAGAAGCCAAATTGGGCCTCGACGATCTCAGTCTGGTGGAAGTGCATGACTGTTTCACCATTGCCGAATTGATCGAGTATGAGGCCATGGGTCTGACCGAAAAAGGTCGTGGCGCCGACGCACTGAAAGAAGGCTGGACGCAGAAAGACGGCAAATTGCCGGTCAATCCATCCGGCGGCCTGAAGGCCAAAGGCCATCCCATTGGTGCGACCGGTGTTTCCATGCACGTGATGGCGGCGATGCAAGTCACTGGCCAAGCCGACGCCATGCAGATCCCCAATGCCAATATCGCCGGCGTCTTCAACATGGGCGGCGCCGCGGTTTCCAGCTATGTCAGCATCCTGGAAACTCTGCGATAATCACAGAACTATAATCCGAAGGAAAAAACATGAGCGACAACTATCAGGCTCTTTGGGCCACCCAAAATGATGACGGTAAGACCGACATAACGCTAACCACTTTGACCGACGCCGACTTACCGTCAGGCGATGTCACCGTGGCAATAAAATTTTCCACCGTGAATTACAAAGACGGCATGGCGGTGCAGGGAAACACCAACAAGATCATGCGCAATTTACCGATGGCGCCGGGTATCGATTACGCCGGGGTCGTTGAAGCGTCCGATAATGCCAACTATGCCGCTGGTGATGAAGTTGTCCTGACCGGCTGGGGAGTCGGTGAAAATCATTCCGGCGGTTTCAGTCAAAAAACCCGAATAGAGGGCAACAAGCTGGTGAAAAAGCCGGCTGGCCTTTCCATGCAGCAATGTATGGCGGTCGGAACGGCTGGTTTTACTTCAATGCTGTGCGTGATGGCGTTGGAAGAAATGGGTGTTAAACCCAGCGACGGTGAAATTCTGGTCACCGGCGCCGCTGGCGGCGTCGGCAGCGTTGCCGTGGCGATTCTGGCCAAGCTTGGCTACGACGTGGTGGCTTCAACCGGGCGGGAAAGCACCCATGAGTATCTGAAGGATTTGGGCGCCAGCCGGTTGATGGCGCGGGAAGAACTTAGCGAAGCCAGCCGCCCACTCGGTCGTGAAGTTTTCGCCGGCGCGGTCGACACGGTTGGTAGCACCACGCTTGCCAATGTCCTGGCGCAAACCAAATATGGCGGCACTGTCGCGGCCTGTGGCCTGGCCGGCGGCTTCGATCTGCCGGTGACGGTGATGCCTTTCATCCTACGCGGCGTCAAACTTTATGGCATCGACAGTGTCATGTGTCCGCAACCAAAACGGGGCGAGGCCTGGGCCCGTCTGAGTCGGGACTTGCCGCTCGATAAGCTGGATGCGATGACAGAAGTCAGACCGCTGGCCGATGTGCCGGCGATTACCGCCGATATTTTGAAAGGGCAAGTTCGCGGACGTACGGTCATCGACTGCAATGCTTGACGAAATAGCGACGCTAGACCAAATGATCCCGTCGGACACCGACGGGATTGAACTATTCCTGCGCAACAAACGGCCACAAAACGTCGATAATTTTGGTGCCGTCCGGACGGTTCTGTTTGTCCATGGCGCGACCTATCCGTCGAACGCCGTCTTCGATTTTCCGATCGATGGAATTTCCTGGATGGACTATATTGCCGGCCACGGTTTTGATGTTTGGTCGCTCGATCTGCGCGGTTATGGTTTGTCGACCCGGCCAGTGGAAATGGAGGCACCGCCGGAAGCGAATGCCCCATTGGTGGATACGGAGACGGCCCGCCGCGATGTGGGCCGCGCGATTGATCATATCTTTGCAGAACGTGATCTGTCGCAGCTTTGCTTGATCGGTTATTCGTGGGGTACCGCCATCATGGGCGGTTACACCGCCGAACATATGGAACAAGTGCACAAACTGGTACTTTTGGCCCCGACCTGGAAGCGCCAGGCCGGGTACAATCCCCTCGGCTCCGTCGAGGGCGCCAAGCAGGCCTATCGCCTTGTCGATCAGGCCGCCGTGAAAGCGCGCTTCTATCGCGGTGTCGCGCCAGAACTGCACAATGAGCTGATCGCCGCCGAAGACTTGCAACGCTGGCTCGATCTCAATTGGGCCCAAGATCCGCAAGCCAACGACCATCAGCCGGCAAAACTGCGGGCGCCTACGGGTGTCTTGAAAGACCTAGTCGAATACGCGAGTACCGGCAAGTTACGATATGACACCAGCAAGATCACCTGTCCGGTCTTGATCCCGGTCGGCGAATGGGACGCCGACACCCCACCTGAACAAGCCCAACAATTATTTGAAGACCTAACCCATACCCTGACAAAACGCTTGGTGCTGATCGGCCGCGCCACCCATTCTCTGCCGCTGGAGCGTAAACGCCTGCAATTGTTCAAAGAAGTACAGAATTTCCTGGAAGAAGATTAGTCGCCGAACCGCAAGGCTTCGCCGTCGCGCAGGATAGCGAATACTTCATCCGTGTAATCGCCACTTTCTCCGTGCATGACCAAACCGGGAAGCAATCGCAGTTCGCTGCGACGATCTTTGCGGGCGCGGACAATGATGCGGCCGGCTTCGCCACCCGACCCCGGCCAGAGCGGGAAAATCTGGATATCGCCGGCGCGCGCCGTCAACGCGGATATAATGTCATCCAATCGATTGGCCCGCTGAATGATCGATAAACAGCCACCGGACTTCAGCCGCTTGAGGCAAAAATCCAACCAATCGTGTAGCGAAACGGCGTCTTCGAGATGGGCCACCCGCTTACTCGGTGATTGCGGCGGGCGCACCCGGCCCTGGCGATAATAGGGCGGATTGGTGACGACGTGATCAAAGCTGATATTCTTGATCTCTGCCGGTGCCGCCGTCAAATCACCTGCAACAATTTTCACCGTCGCGTTCAATTCATTGCGTTGCACATTTTTTGCGGCCAGGTCGACCAGTGTTTGTTGCACTTCCAAGCCGATAATATCCAGCGCCGGACACCGCCGCGCCAGGCACAGCGATATGGCACCGACGCCGGCGCCAACATCCAAAACCCGTTCACCTGCCTTGGCGATAACGGACGCTGCCAGCAATACTGCATCGGAGCCGGCGCGATAACCATCCGCCGGTTGCAGCAATTTGATGCGATGGCCCATCAGACCATCGTCCGTGATCGCAAGGCGCTTTGATTCAGCCATCTTTAGGATAATCCACACCCGCCTCGTCCAAGGCTCTGCGCGCTTTTAGCACATCCTCGTCAATCACCATGATCCGTTGTGGCAGAATATCCATGGCGCCATAGAGGGAACTAATATGGCCGTCAAAAATAATTGATTCAACCCCGGCATCACGCAATAGAGCCTGGATGTAAACTACATCCAATGGATTGCTCACCCGCAACAGTTCAATCATTCCTTTACCCCAACGGCTTTGCCACCTATGTTCGCCCGAACCGAAAAATTCTGCAAGCGGAGCTCATCTTGGCAGACATTATCCAGATGAAAACGGCTGACGGCAAGAAGCCGCCGTCTTTAGAGCCCTTATTGAAACTGGTCAGCGAAGATTTGACCAAAGTGAATGAAGCAATTGTCCGAAAAATGGACAGCCGCGTGCCGTTGATCCCACAATTGGCCGGCCATATCATCGCCGCTGGCGGCAAGCGCGTCCGCCCGATGTTGACCCTGGCGTGCGCCCGTATGTGCGGTTATACCGGCTCGCGGCAGATCGAATTGGCGGCGAGCGTTGAAATGATCCATACCGCCACTTTGTTGCATGACGACGTTGTTGACGAAAGCGGCCTCAGGCGCGGCAATGACACGGCGAACGTGTTGTGGGGCAATTCAGCCAGCGTCCTGGTTGGCGACTTCCTGTTCTCCCGCGCTTTTCAATTGATGGTCGGCGACGGCAGTCTGGATGTCTTGCAAGTCCTTGCCGATGCTTCGGCGGTAATTTCCGAAGGCGAAGTGATGCAGCTCGAAACCGCCAACGATATCACCACCTCGGAAGAAGCTTATTTAGCCGTCATCGCGGCCAAAACGGCGGCGTTATTCTCGGCCGCTTGTAAAGTCGGCGGGCAGGTCGCCGGGCGACCAGAGAACGAACTGGACGCACTCGACAGTTTTGGCCGCAACCTCGGCGTTGCCTTTCAACTGGTCGATGACGCGCTGGATTATTCCGCCAAACAGGCCGATCTCGGCAAAGCCGTTGGCGACGATTTCAAAGAAGGTAAGATCACCCTGCCAGTCTTATTGTCGGTGCGGCGCGGCGACGATGGAGAGCGGGAGTTCTGGCGCCGCTGCATGGAAAATCTGCAACAGGATGATGGCGATCTGGCCCAGGCGCAGCAATTGATGGCGAAACATAATGCGCTCACTGACACGGTCGAGCGGGCCCGTCATTATGGTGCAATGGCCCGCGACGCCCTCGGCATGTTCCCGGACGGCGCCGCCAAATCCGCCCTCATCGAAACCGTCGATTTCTGCATTCATCGCGCCTACTAGTTGGATAAATCGAAAGTCCTGAAGCCGGCCCGCTCCCCCGGCCCAACCACCCAGAAGCGTGCACTCATTGGGTGGTTGGGCCGGGGGAGCGGGCCGGTGATGCCTCATACAAACCTGACAAATTCCTGCTTGCGAGCCGCTAGCGGCGACGCTATAAGCATCCCCGATGACGATCCAGCATCCCGATTTGATCGTCGCCAAATATCGGAGTGTAGCTCAGCCTGGTAGAGCACTGTCTTCGGGAGGCAGGGGCCGGAGGTTCAAATCCTCTCACTCCGACCAATAGACCCTTGGGTATCGCTTTGATATTCAAGGGTTTTTTAGTTTTTGGCAGTGTGATAATTTACGATAGGTACCAGAAAGGTACAAATCGAACTCAATCAAACCGGCATTTCAACCCTTCAACCCCGGAAACTTCACCGGGCATTGCGCGTCAAAAAATTCCGGGGGTTCGGTGTAGTCTTCTGACAATAGGCAATGCAATAAGTTACCGTAGCGCGTCGTTTATTGGATTGCGGAAATCGAGGCCGGTCCGCCGCGCTAAGATTGGCGCCTTTTTATCCATCTCCATCACCGCTCCGGCGCCTTCAGGCAGGTCGCTGATGAGAGCGGCTCGAACGCATATGTCATCAGTATTCGGTTTCCATTCTAGCGGGCTCCTGGATCGCAGCTTTCAATCTTCTGGCGGGGACAAAACCAACATCACTGTCGAGCCCCAGCCGCCCGGCTTTAGTTCAGCGCTTGTCCTGGCACGCCATACCGGTTCCCTCAGGGTTGCTTTGACAAAACGGATAGGGCGCTTTGGGGTCGACGATGGGGTAGATGGTCAATAACCCACGCGAGACTTTGTTCAAGGGCTTTTCAGCTTTGCAAATGACACGGCTTTGAATGGGTTTTCCGCCTTCTGAAGAGGCCACATAAAACGACTTGTCCAACCAATTTGAGTAGGGTTGCCAAGCATCGTTGTTTCCCATGCAAAGAAACGCTGCCGCCGTGGTTGCAAGGGCGAACAGATCCGTAGCCGATTGATTTAGGGCATAGCCCTTCCTGCCATGATAATTGGCGCCGTCGGCACTGGTGACGGGGATGGTGTATATATGGCCGTCGTCAACTTCGGTTCGTCCCTGATTGACGAAACAAGCGGCGCCCTCATTTTGCAATTGCAAATATCGGCCTTGAAAATGTAGGCCACCGATTGAGCCCCCTTCCCACTCGCCGCAAAATATATGATCGAAGCCATTGTAGGTGAGCCAAATATCCTTTAACGGACCAACTGCCTCAGCGAAACTGCGATTTTGCCAGGCCTTCGATAGTCGCGGACGAATGGCCGCTTCGTAGTGGTCCTTTAACAGCGCTTCGAATTCCGCTTCGGCAATGCGGCCGCGGATGGGGCCGCAAGCCCGCAACACGGCGCGATCAAATTCGTCCAGTTCGCGGGCTGGTGGTTGTGCGGTCGTTTCGGGATCGCCATCAAAGAACGGTTGGCAGTCATTTTCATCTGCCGCACTATTTACGACTGTCGCGGGAAGTTTATAGGCCCAGTAACTTTGATCCGGCGGTCGCGGCGGCGACCCCTTGCGAATTTTGCCAACCTGCGTCCGTTGCAGCACAGAAAAAGAGACAAAAGGCCTGCGCTTTTCGAATTCATCTTCGTAGCCGATGAACTCGGAAAGGATGAGATATTCATAGGGTGTACTTTCCAAACGATCGCCAAGGTCAATCCAAAAGCTGCAAGGGCGACCCGGGCGGCAGATCACGCCATTTCTGTCATTGTCGACTTCAATTTTGAAGCGGGCATTTGGCATGTCGATTTTCACGACCTTGAGGATTGCGCCTTCCAGCAATGACGGCGCGCATTTCGACCGTCTCGCACTCACCTGATAGGCGTCGTGATGGGTCGCGAACTCTCTGAGTCCGATATTTTCGCAGACGATATTTACCAGCCCTGCGGCCTGGTAAATTTGCGCGTAGGAATATCGGCGTTGGATATCAGACAAAGCGGCCCTTAATTCGCGGAAATCGAGCCCTCGGTAATTGACCTCGAGATGGCGGGTAATTTGCCTGGCTAGAAATGCCGTTTCTTTGTAGCGAAGGGCCTTATCCAGATCTTCCGGACTGGTTGTTAGGCCGGATTTATTCAAGATTACGGGTTTCTCCTGCAGCAGTCCGTTCGTCAGAAAATCGACGACCTGGAGTGTAATTTCCCGTTTCGATGCCTCGTCCTCATAGCTCGACGTGATCAGTGCACCGGCGATGGCTCCAAGTGCCGTGGTGACGGCGACTAAGATCGCCACCAGGGCGGCACCGGTACTTTTGTTTGACTTCTCGCCATTCTCCGCCATTGGTGTTCTACCCGACATTGTCCAGATAACATGCGAATTTGTGGAAAATTGTGTTTAACATATAACCTGCTCCGGCTTGTTGGACAGAATACTGAGACGAGTATATTACTATGGGAACACACTCCTTCAGGATACGGCAAGTGCTTCAACTATATTGATGAACTGATTATTGCGCCCTACCCTATGCCTTTTGCAGTATTTTGCTATTTGGATCACTACTTTCCCTACTCTGTTATCTGTTGTAGGTGTTTCTGGCTTCGCCGGTCACGTCAACGCAAGGCAAATATTCGGGCGTGATGCCGGCAAACGAAGATCATCTTCCGAATGATGTCAAAGTCGCCGTTTCGGTCCGCAAATTTGCAGTTCGATATTCTGTGCCGTCGCGCGGCCGATTTGTCCGGTAATTGGTGAGTTTACCATTTCCGGCAAAACTGCGGATTTCGGCAAGTCCGCCGATTTGATTGTCGCCAATTATCGGAGTGTAGCTCAGCCTGGTAGAGCACTGTCTTCGGGAGACATGGGGCCGGAGATTCAAATCCTCTCACTCCGACCAATAAGCCCTTGGGTGTCTTCGGATGTCCGGGGTTTTTTCGTTTCAGGTGGCTTTGAATTTGAAACTAGCCGCCTAATACCCGGTGGTGACTTCGACGAGGACGTTGTTGGGATCGCGTAGATAGACCGAGCCGCTGTTCTTGTCGTCACCGGAGCGGGAATGGGATATGTCCAGGCTATCGAGCCGGGACAACAGGGCCGTGAACTGCGCCGGGTCCGCTTTCAGGGCGACATGATGCATGCTGCCGATGCCGCGCGCGGTCGGGTCGTCGCCATGTTCGGGAAAATCAAAAAAGGCCAGTTGATTGCCGCCGCCCATATCGAGGAACACATGGGTCGAGGTCGGATCATCGCGGTTCGGAAAAATATTCGTGACCCGCATCCCCAAAACATCCGTATACCAGGCCAACGTCGCCGGCAGGTTGGCGGCGATTAAAACCAAATGATCGACACCGGCGGTCAATAGGCCCTCGCCCGCTTCCGTTGATGCTTTCAAAAATCGTTCTTTCAGTTCTTCGCGCTGCGCTTGGATTGACACCATATCGGTCATCGCTATGCCTCCTTTAGGCACCTCAGGTGCCGTTTAGCTTCCGATGGAGTTTACCGCATAATCACTTTCAATTCCCCATATTGTCCAATCGGCGCTCGTCTGACAACTGGCGAATATGGCAGAAACGGCGGTTATCGAGAGCTGGACCAACCCAGGCATCCTGAAGCTGAAAGAACTCAATGTTGTAGACGCGCGCGAGGTTGGCTGCCTATAGTTTCCCGAACGAGTGTTTTCGCCGCTGAACGGCACATCATAGACGGGGATCAAAATGAATTTGTTGGCTGGTACGAGCAAGGGTGTTTTTGTCATTGAACAAGGCGAAGCACGTCAGGTTCTGGAATGCCAAAGCGTCAGAAATCTGTTCGTTTCCGGTGATCGGATATTTGCCGGTACCGGTGATGGCGTGTTCGTAAGCGAAGATGAGGGTCGATCCTGGACCCTTACGGGCCTGATGGGGCTTGAAGTTTGGCAAATCGAAGCCGTCGATAGCAACCTTCTATATGCGGTCACGCAACCAGCCGGCCTTTATCGCAGCGCCGATGGCGGGACGACGTGGCAAGAAGTTGAAAGTTTCGCCAAAGTGGCGGCAGCGGCGGACTGGTGTGTGCCGATCGATCCGCCTTCGCCAGGTCGCGCCCGCGCCTTGGTCATCGATCGTAACGATCCAAACTACATCTGGGTCGGTGTCGAAGTTGGTGGCATCATGCGGAGCGATGACGGTGGCAATTCCTGGCAATTCAATTTGCCTGGCGACAATCCCGATTTGCATATGATGTGCGCGCATCCGGATAATCCACAGACGCTCTTTGCCTCCACCGGCTATGGCCGCATCGATGGTATCGCGGAAATGATTGAGGGCAATGCCGGCGTCTTCCGCTCCGACGACAACGGCGCGAATTGGCGATATGTCTGGCATGGCGTGACGCCGCGCTATTCCCGGCCCATGTGCATCGATCAGCGAAAACCGTTTGCTTTGACCGTTGCCAGCGCGCCCACCGCTTTTTCCCACTACAAAGAAGACGGCGGCGCGCAAGCAATGTTATATCGCTCGGATGATTGCGGAGCGACCTGGCATTCGCTCTGCGACCAGGCGCATTCTCCATCGGCTGACAATTTTCATGGCCTGATTTCCGATCCGGAAATTTTGGGCGGCGTGATCACCGGAACGGATAGCGGTGAATTATGGCGCGTCAGCAAAGACGCTGAATGGACAAAAGTGAGTTCGGACATGCCGGCCGTCTTGTCGATCGCTGCATGTTGAATGATATGGCGCGACTGAATAATAAAAAATACGGCGTATGAGGATTGCTTTTTTTACGCCGCAGATCGTTTTCTTGAACCCGCTCAAATAAACCAAACGCCAAAATTTGGCTGGCGAAATAGAAACGCTCGCGCAAACCAATTTGTCGAATAATTGGGCTAAGCTATTGTCTATGGTGCTAAATTGCGACAAACTCGGCCGGATATTAACAAAATCTATAAAAAAACGCGGTGCCAATACCGCGATGGGAAAGGGAAGTTCGATGATGAAAGTACCGTTTACCTCAATAGTTTTTGGCATGGCAACGTCTATGCTGAGTTTTTCTGTAACAGCGGCTGAACTGCCGGAACGCATATCCTGGACTGCCTATGGCACAACGTCATCGGGTTATGCCAATGGTGTAGCCATCGGCAATGTATTAAAAAAGAACTATGGCACGGAAGTTCGCCTCATCCCCGGTAAGAACGACGTTTCGCGGATGATCCCAGTGGTCAAGGGTAAGGCCGACCTCTGCGCCTGCGGATCGGCAGCGATCTTGCTTCAGGAAGGTGTGTTCGATTTTGCGAAACCGAAATGGGGCCCGCAACGAATTCTTAATATCTTTAACAACGCCAAAGGTCGTAACGGCATCACAATGGCGCTGGCTGGCGATGTTGGGATCAAGTCAATGTCCGACTTAAAAGGCAAACGCATTGCCTTCGTCCGTGGGGCACCGGCTCTGAACGCCAACATGGCTGCCGGTTTGGCTTTCGGCGGCTTGACTTGGGCCGACGTCACGCGGGTCGATTTCCCGGGTTGGAAACAGGCGGTCGACGGTGTGATCGGCGGGCAAGCCGATGCGGTAATCGCCTCAACTGTTTCGCCCCATATTCAACGCCTTGCAGCTTCGCCACGGGGCCAGATGCATCCGGCCTATCCCCATGACGATAAAGAAGCCTGGGCGCGGGCGCGGGCGGAAATGCCAATTTGGAACCAGCGCATGGTTTCCGTCGGGATCGATCTGAAAAATAATATGCAGGGTAAGTCGCCTTACGAAGGAGCGGGATTTCCCTATCCAATTTATGTCACCTATGCCGATCGTTCGGAAGAATTCATGTATGCGCTAACCAAAGCGGTGGTCTCCCGTCATGGCGAAATAACCGAAGCTTTGAAGAACGCCGACGGTTATGGCATTGATCGCCAAATTCTAAAATGGGTCATGCCTTACCATCCTGGTGCTATCAAGTACTACCGGGAAATCGGTGCGTGGACGGCGGATCACGATACCCATAATGCTTCGCTTCTGAAACGCCAGGACGTCCTTGCCGACGCTTGGAAAAAGGTGAAGGCGATGAATTTGGAAGGCGACGCCCATGTGAAAAAATGGGGCGAGATCAGAACCGCAGCTTTGGAAGCGGCCGGTATGAACGTTCCGTTTCGGTAAGCCGATCCTATTTCGAATAGCGGTGGTCGGGTAATCCGGCCACCGCATTCTTTTTTTCACAGAAATAATTACATAGAGATGCCGGACAGATGACGGACGCGCAAGCCGAAAAAATCACTGCCGAACAGGCACAGGAACAATCTGCCGAAGCGACAGACCGACACCGCAGACTATCCCCATTTTGGCTGACGCTTTTACTGATCTCTGCCATGAGTTCGGTGCTGATGGCGATTTACGTCATTTTCAACCTCGGGATATTCGTCGGCATTGTGCCCCTGGATACCCAGTACTATTACGCCATGCTCGCAGCACTGCTGCCGTTGGTCTTCTTCCTCTATCCCATTTGGCCTGGCGTCGGGCCGAAAAACCAAGTCCCATGGTACGACGTAATATTGTCGGCTTTAGCTTTTGGCATTGCTGTATACTTCGTGACCGCCGGCGAAAGCATAATCGACGAAGGTTGGGAATACGACGCGCCCCAGCACGCAGTGTATATGACTTTCATTTTTTGGATATTAGGTCTGGAAGCGGCCCGCAGAGCCGGCGGGTTGGTCATTTTTATAATCTGTCTGCTATTTTCTCTTTACCCTATCCTGGCACCTTATGCGCCTGGTTTCCTTGAAGGTGAGCCGAACAATTGGGCCGATACGGCCACATATCATGTGTTCGGAACTGAAAGCCTGATCGGCGTGCCGATGGAAGCTTTCGCCAATTTGGTTGTTGGGTTTTTGATCTTTGGCGTGGCTTTACAGTTTACCGGTGGCGGGACGTTTTTCCTCAATCTTGCCTTCTCTCTACTGGGCAAGCGTCGCGGTGGCCCGGCAAAAGTGGCGATTTTTTCTTCCGGTTTGATGGGATCGATGTCGGGTAGCGTGATTACCAACGTGTTGACAACGGGGGTCATGTCCATTCCGGCGATGAAACGTGTTGGTTTTCGACCTGCTTATGCTGGCGGCGTGGAGGCTTGCGCCTCTACTGGTGGTGTCTTAATGCCACCGATCATGGGCGCCACCGCGTTTGTTATGGCGGTATTTTTGGAGATCCCTTATTCCGAGATCGTGATGGCGGCGATTATTCCGTCGATCTTGTATTTCTTCGCATTATTTATGCAGATCGATGCCTATTCAGCGCGGTTTCACCTGGCTGGCCTTCCCGCCAGTGAATTGCCGTCAATTGGCGAGGTGATGCGTGACGGGTGGTATTTTGTCGCCGTTTTCCTGATGTTGATATTCATGTTGCTTTACATGCAGCAGGAGGCCCAGGCCCCGTTCTACGCGACGGCTGTATTATTGGTGATCAACCAATTTGCCAAGAAACATCGTTGGGGCTGGCGCCAATTGTCGGATTTCATGGTTGGCGTCGGCAAACTGTTCACCGAATTGGCTGCGATCCTGGCCGGTATCGGGTTGATCATTGGCTCCCTCTCCCTGACCGGCAAAGTCGGCACAATAGCCTATGAATTAGTCAATTTTGCGGGTGACAACACTTTGTTGTTGTTGATCATGGGGGCGTTAACCTGTTTCGTCCTCGGTATCGGCATGACCATAACAGCCGCCTATTTGTTCCTCGCCATCACGCTGGCGCCGGGCTTGGCGAAAGCCGGCTTGAACGACCTCGCTATTCATATGTTCATCCTTTATTGGGCAATGATTTCCTTCATTACACCGCCGGTCGCCATTGGCGCTTATGCGGCGGCGGGGATCGCTCAGTCCAATCCGATGAAAACCGGACTGGAAGCGATGCGCCTTGGCACCATCATTTATTTTGTGCCATTCTTTTTTGTCCTGGATCCAGCTCTAATAGGGCTTGGGACACCGATCGAAGTGGCAACTGTGTTCGTCGCTGCCGTCGTCGGTGTCGTATTGGTTTCTGCGGGCTTACAGGGCTATCTTATCGGCGCCGGTAGTTTAGGTGGCGGCATTAACCCCGTGCACTGGTTGTTGCGTGTGGCCTTGTTTGCCTCAGGCATGATGTTGGCCCTGCCAGGCGGTGAGATCATCGGTTATACCGCCTTGGAACTAAACATCACCGCGGCGATAATCGGCATTCCCGCGGTTGCCCTAACCTGGTTTATTAATCGAGGCGACCCACAACAGGCGACGGCAAACTGAAGTGATTATCCGTGTTGTCGGCTGTTCATAGAAGTATGTGGAAGGCTAAAAACTTATTTGTCTCTCGCTTCGTGACAAATCGGCGATCTTCGCTTTGTCGAATGTTTAACCGCCACTCAGTCTAGGCAATTAACTTCCCGGTTCGAAAATCCGGATTTGTTCGCTACCGCTATGCCGGCAGGCCCGCTGCCTGCAACGCCTCGCGGTGGTGCGTCTCATCCTCGGGATCTCTATAATGCAGAGTTGCAAGAAAATCCTTGGCGGTGAAATCGGGAGCCAATCGCAACACCTCCGCACTATGGCGCCGTGCGCCGGCCTCATCACCGGCAGCACTCATCGCCGCGGCGAGTGCTGCATGTACCGAATGATCTATCGTCGAAAGCTTGCGGAAACAACCAATCGCCTCGTCGTATTGGTGGGCGGCAAAATGAGCTCGACCAAGATGGCCCCAATAGCGTTCCGGGTGGTAGGGATTTAGCGCCATTGCTTTCTTAATCCATTCGACCCCTTCCTCTGCCGCACCGGTCCAGGTCAGCAATTCGCCCTGCTGCACCACAATCAGGTCATCGTTGGGATTGAGCTGCAGCGCGCGCTCTTGATGCCGTTGCGCGCTCTCGAAATCATTGGTCGCGATGCTAATGCCTGAATATAGTCTGTGCACGTCGCTATCTTCGTCGTCGAAACTTTGCGCCCGTGCGACATATTCGACCGCGTCGTCAAACGTCTGTCCATTTGTCGCCTCCTCCCAGCCATTGCTAACCGCTTGTCCGAGCGTACAGGCCCGCCAGGCCCAGGCGTGGGCGTATTCGGGCTCCAACTCAACAGCGCGACGGAGATAGTCTGACGCCCGCACGTTCGCTTCCGGGTTGCTCCGGTGATGCATAAGCTTGCCGGCCAAAACCAGCTCGTAAGCCGCCATATTCTCCGGCTTTTTGCGCGACGCGACCTCTTGCGCGGCGGCCTCTATGCGGCCTGGCAGGGTCGCAACTATGGCCGCGGTCAGTTCGTCCTGTAGTTCAAATATATCGTCGATTTGGCGGTCGTAGCGATCGGCCCAGATATGATGATCGCCGCCAAGCGCATCGATCAGCTGTGCGGTTACCCGCACCCGTGCCCCGGCGCGTCGGACCGAGCCTTCAAGAATGTAACGTACGCCCAAATCGGCGGCGACTTCCTGCAGGTTGGCCCGACGGCCTTTGTAAGCGAAGGCGGAGGTGCGCGAGATGACAAACAGTTCCTTGAACCGCGACAGGCCGGTCAGAATGTCCTCGGTCAAACCATCCGCTAGATATTCGTCGTCGGGACCGGAACTCATGCATTCAAAGGGCAAAACCGCGATCGAAGGATGGTCCTCTTCGATTGCATGCTTCACCGACGTGGCTTTTGGCTTTTCAACCCCTGTAACGACCCGAAAGATTTTGATCTCGCGGGTAATATTTTTTAGCCGTCGCTCACCCGCCTCTTCGAACTGCGCGTCACTCAGCTCTCGCACCTGATCGACCACGGCCGCAGAGACCAGAACGCCACCCGGCTCTACCAACGGTTCCAATCGCGCCGCGACGTTGACGCCATCGCCGAAGACGTCCCCCTCCTCTACCATCACGTCGCCGACGTTGATGCCGACGCGGAACAGCATTTCCGATGCGTCAGGATCTCGATTGAGCTCGGCGACACCGTGCTGGAATTCGACCGCGAAATTTACCGCGTCAACGACGCTGGCAAACTCGACAAGGGCACCATCTCCGGTGGTTTTAATGATGCGGCCACGATGGGTCTCCAGACCCGGATCGATCAATTCCTTGCGGCAACGGCGCAAGCGATCGAGCGTACCGGTCTCGTCAGCTTCCATCTGGGCGCTGAAGCCGACGGCGTCGACGACTAAGATCGCCGCCAATCGTCGTATGATTTGTTCGGACATTCAATAAGATCTTTCAATTAGCGTTTAAACATATTACCCAGTTTACAAGCGCCGACCAGTGGTAATTTATCGACCGGCTAGCCAACCAAACAAACAATTTAGGTCCACATCACCGAACATTTTTGACACACTGGTCACCTGAAGACGGCCATTCTTTGACGACATCGCGGAACGTCCCAATTTTTGTATGTTGCCGGATTATTGATCCAATGCTCTACGTACTTTGGCTGCAAGCTCGCGGCGAAGAAATGGCTTGTTCAACAAAATCGCGTCGCTATCGGCGAGACCGTTGTGGCGGGCGGCGTTGGTCGCATAACCTGACATGAACAAGATTTTGATCGTGGGAATTCTTTGCTTAGCTTCGGTAGCTAATTCCGTGCCGTTGATTTTATTCGGCAGAACAACATCCGTTAATAGTAAATCGGGGGGAGGAATTTGCTCCAGCATCGAAAGCGCTTCAACCCCATCAGACGCGCGCTGCACCCGATAGTTCAGGCTTTCCAGCAAAGTCACGGCTAAGTCACAAACATCCGGGTCATCTTCAACAACCAATACTTTTTCTCCCTGTCCGCCGAGTATTTCAACGGCGACTTCCTGCGGTAATTTTGTGGATTCCTCAATATTACGAGGTAAATACAGCCGAACAGTCGTGCCGTGCCCTTGGTCGCTGTAAATCGTGACATGACCACGCGACTGTTTGGCAAATCCATAGACCATTGCGAGGCCAAGACCGCTGCCCTCGCCTACATCTTTTGTTGTATAGAAGGGTTCAAATACAAGGGCCAAAACCTCCGCTGACATCCCGCTACCGGTGTCGCTGACCGCTATCATTACGTAATCCCCTGGCGTAAATTCAACATCATGTACGACGTAGTTTTCATCTAGCTCGGCGTTGGTAGCCTCTATTATCAAGGACCCGCCCTCTGCCATGGCGTCGCGCGCATTTATCGCCAGATTGAGTAATGCATTTTCTAATTGTGCCGGATCCGCATCCACCAACCAGAGATCTTTATCAGCTGTTGTCGAAATCTCAATTGTTTCACCAAGTGTCCGGTCCAGTAGTAATTTCATGCTGGAGAGTAATGCGTCAACTACAATAGCCTGTGGGTTTAACGTCTGCTTCCGCGAAAATGCGAGTAAATGTTGGGTGAGTTCGGCTCCACGCATCGCCGCCCGTATCACTGCTTCGATTCTCGGATCGCCGTTGTCTAAATCGAGCGCGATCAGTTCGGTATTGCCGAGGATCGCCGCGAGCAAGTTGTTGAAATCATGAGCTAAGCCACCAGTTAATTGACCAATCGCCTCCATTTTCTGGGCCTGACGCAATTGTTCGCCGGTATGCTTGATTTCCGTGATGTCGGTGCGAATGCCGACGGTATAGCCGTTTGCTGTTTTGCGTTCGCTACAAAGCAGCCAACGACCATCTGGCAATTCTTGTTCGTGAGTACCTTGGGCGGTTCGTTGTTGTTCCAGTCGTAATTGCAACCAATGTCCGGTATTTTCAATCGAGCCTTTAACGGCCCCCTGTTCAAAAGCTCTGCGCGCAATATCTTCCAACTTGGCGCCCGGCACCGCAAGCTCCCTGACCATTGGGTAAAAGTCGAAGTAAATTTCGTTGCACATTATAAATCGATCATCCTGGTCATACAGGATAAACCCTTCAGAAATGCTCTCGATAGCATCAAGCAATCTTGCCTGTGTGGTTTGCAACTCTTGGGCTCTTTCGGCAACACGCATTTCCAATGCGTCATGGGCGTCTTTGAGTGCCTTCTCGGTATTTTTCTGCTCAGTAATGTCGATCGCCACACCGGTCATTCTAGTGGGCTTGCCTGCATCATCGCGAACAACCAGGGCGCGGGCATTAATGACGCGGACGTCGTTATTGTCCGGACGAATTATTCGATAATCAACGTTATAATCGGCGCCATGTTCCAAAGACTGACTGATGGCTTCCGTAACCATGTTTTTGTCGTCGGGATGCAAACTTTGCATAAAATCGTCCGCCATGACGCCGGTAAGTGCCTCTTGTGACAAGCCTGACATCCGCATCATTCGGGAATCCCAAAAATGGGTACCGTCGAGCAAATTCCAACTCCAAGTTCCGATAGAAGCCGCTTCCAGAGAAAGAGTTAATTGTTCTTGGCTCTTGTCCAGCGCAACGATATTTTCATGCATGGCGCGTTCTGCACGGGTTGTTGTTGTTACATCCGTCACCAAACAACTCAGACCAATGATTTCATCATTTGTATCTGTGATCGCCGTATAAGTATGTTGAAAAAATCGTTTTTCGCCTGGGAAAGCCAATGTCTCAGCTTCGACGTCACCCCCGACAATGGTTTCGCCGGTCTCAATGACTTGGCGTAATTGATCTTCGATCCCTGCGGCCACATGCGGTATCACTTGGTGGATCGTTCGCCCCAGATGCGCTGCGACTGGAATACCATTCAGTGCCGCTAACCACTTGTTTACAAACACATAGCGAAAATCTAAGTCGAAGGTACAAAATCCGATTGGCACATCTTCTAAAACGCGTTCTAACTCCGAGAGTGGACGTTGTAGAATTCCGTCGTTCATGCTTCACGCCAGAATCTATTCACATTCCGCTGTGAATAAGTCATTGTTTATCCATAAAATTAATCTCGTCATCCCTGTTTATTAGCTCAGAAATTATATCAGTTGTGTTGAAACATAGTTAAGAAACTTTTGTGAGATACGGCAATGTCTAGATTTCTTGCGGTGGCAGCGCAGGCGATCAAGCGTATCGGCTGCGGCGGCTTCCATCTGGGTGCTGAACCCGGCCGCGTCGACCACTAAAATCGCCGCCAGTCGTCGAATGATTGGTTCAAACATCGGATAAAATCTGTCAATAAGTGTGTGAACATATTTCTCCGTTCCCGGGCGCGGACCAGTGGTATTTTCGGGCCGACGGACCCAAATGGCAAGCAATCTCGACCTCCGTCTACGCGTTTTTCGAATGCAAAGAACTGAATTTTCACTTCCATATTGGCGCTTGCTTGACCTGACCGCTCTCTCTACGCTTGAGGTTTGCGCGTGAAAAATGGAACGACGTGGCCAGAATCATATCTTTGAGGAAAATCATTCATGAACAAGAAATTTGTAGTCGGCACGGGCGGGGAGCTGTTGATGCATCAGCTGGTCGCGCAAGAGGTCGAATATGCCTTTACAAATACCGGCAGTGCCGAAGCTGGCTTTTTCGATGCCTTTCTGACCGTGCCGGGGGTCCAGCCGATTTTGTTATTGCAGGAATCGATCGTTCTGGCGGCGGCGGATGGTTATGCCAAGGCAGCCAGTAAACCAGCTTTTGTGAATGTGCATCTAGCGGCCGGAACCAGGCAGGGCTCCGGGCAATTGCAGAATACCTATTTTGACGGGACGCCGATGGTGGTAACTGCGGCGATGCGCGATAACGGCTCGTTCGGTGATCACAACACGTTGGGCGCCAGTCGCGGTTTTTCTCAGATGGGGGCGGTCGACGATATCACCAAGGCGCGCTGGGAAATCAATGATGCCCGCGGCATCCCGATGGCGACCCGACGCGCCTTCAAAGAAGCGCTGACGATGCCCAGCGGGCCGGTTTATCTAGCTTTTTCCGGCGCGGCATTAGACGCCAAAGATGTCGAAGGCACGATCCAGCCTGCCCGCGCGTTGGAAATGGCACAGGCTCCGAACTCATCGACGATAGAAAAAATTCATGATGCCTTGCTAAACGCCGAAAATCCGCTGGTGGTCGCAGGGCCCGATATTCGGAACGCCGGGGCACAAAACGCCATGCTCGAGTTGGTCGAACATTATGCCCTGCCGGTCGCCGTTGCGTTTTATGATTATGGCGGCTTCCCGCTTCGCCATCCAAACTATGTTGGCATGCTCGATGGCATGAGTGACAAAGACTATGATGTCGTCTGCTGCATTGGTTATCGTCAGAATACCCGCGCCGGAGCGGAGGATAATCGCTTTAGTGATGCCAACACCATTATCGGTATTGGTCACGATCCCGCCATGATGGGCAATACCTTCGCTCTCGATCTGGATGTCTGGGGCAAAGTTAATCATACGCTGGCGGCCTTGAACGCGTTCTGGAAACCAGATCATGCCAATCTGGCGCATATCCAGAAACGCAAAATGGCCCTGCAGGCGCAAAGTGAAACGCGCGCGGCGAAACAAATCGAAGCCGTCGACAAACATGCCAGTGACAATCCGATCCACCCGTCCTACCTCGGCGATTTGATGGGTAGGAACCTGGCCGAGAATACGATGGTGGTGTCGGAAAATTTTCGCGGTTACGATCATTTCATGCCCTTTGGTTATGGCGACAATGACTGGACCCTTGTGCGCACCGCCGGCGGCAGTTTGGGATATGGCCTGGGCGGTGCGATCGGGGCGCAGTTAGGGGCGCCGGATCGCCCAGTGGTGCTCAGCCTGGGCGACGGGGCGGTGATGTATGGTTCGTCCGGGTTCTGGACCATGGCCCGCTACAGTCTGCCAGTTCTGACCGTGGTCTGGAACAACATGAACTATCAGACCGTGCGAACAAATTTCGCCGCCTGGGGTGGCAATATGAAAGACCAAAATAAATACCCTGAAACCTTCCTGGGCGACCCGGATATCGACTTTGTCATGCTGGCCAAAGCGCAAGGCATCGAAGGCGCCCGCGTGGACGAGCCAAGCGAACTGGAAGCGGCCTTAAAGCGTGGTCACGATGCACAAGCGGCCGGCGAGCCCTATCTGTTGGATGTCCGCATCACCAATGTTGGCGCCGGCGCAGATTCGTCCTGGTACAAAGCATATGCGATGAATGCATAGCGGGGCCAACCCAACGGGCGTGCGACAAATTCGACCCATACACTTTATTATGATATAATAGTTGTGTTATTCTAATATATGGGGGGTTAAACGATGACGATTTCTCAGGAATTCATGCATCCAGAAATGATGGCTATCGGCGACTCGTTATATCAAGGGGTCCGCTCACTGACGATTGAAACCAGCAAAATGCGCAATAGTGCACCCGTTCAGGTGGCTCATGCCTTGGGCATCGGAGACGAGTTTTCCTATCCCGATCCCCTGCGCCCGATTTTGATCGATATGGAAAATTGGCTTAGCATGCTGCCGGATTTGGCGGAGGTCAAAACAGATTTGGCGGAAAATACTGATTATTGGTTTGCCAGACCGAAATCGCCGTCCGGGCGACCGTTGTTTGAGAATGTCTCCGTCGCCGGGTCCACCATTGCTGACCTTTATGAGCAAACGTGGCAAAAAGCCGACGACTTCCTGAAAAAACTGCCCGCCGGTACAAAAGCAAAAATCAAAAACTTCCAATTATCACCAACTATTGTCAAAGCCCTAAATAATCGCTTCACCCTAAACCCGATGGGTCGGGCCGGTCTTAAAAATATGAGCCAAATCGAATTGGTCGCCGCGCGCAAGCCAAAGCGACTGCTGATCAATATTGGTAGCAATAATGGTTTGTGGGATATGGCATTCGATGGCAAAGCCAACGGCAGTATGACTTACAAAAAGCAATTGCGTAAGTTGGCGAAAAAACTGAACCAATTGCCAGCCGATGTCGAACATATCTATTTCAACAATCTGGCCTTGCCCAGTGCTGTGCCAAATTTGATGCCGTTGCCGGATATGGTCGAGTGGGATGAAAATAAGAAACCTGGCAAAGGCAAATACTACGGCCAATATGAAAACCGTTTCGGGTTGAAATATGGCAGCATGACGGGTGTGCAACTGGCCGTCCTCGATAATGACGTCCGCGATGCGAACGCAGACATCAAGGCAATATTGAATGCGGCGTTCGATAATCCCAGCCGACTACATTTTGTAGATTTGGCAAAAATGCTTTCCGATTTCGATTCGAAACATCAAAAACGAGCGGCAAGTAATGTCATCAAACTAAAGAACCGGAAAACCCTTACGAACGTCATGAACAATGCCGGGCCGTTCGGTGGATTTGCCCGCGGTGGCTTTCAGGGCCTGGACGGTATGCATCCGACGTTGGTTGGCTATGGCGTGATGGCGCAACGGGTTTTAAATGAAATCAAGCGTTATGAGGGCACCAGGACGGTAAAAATAAATTTGGATGATGCTTTCGAAAAAGATAGTCTGCTCACCAATATGCCGGCTATTTGGAGCTTCGGCCTGTGGCTTTGGCGGGATATTCGCCGCGCCACAGCAGACAATCAGACACTGGCGGTCGATCAAGCTGACGAGCAGGCGATCTGTGACATATTCACGGCTGCCTGCAATGGTTTCCGTTAAGCGTTTGAATTCCCCCGCGCTGGCTATTTTTCCTGGCTTTTTACCTTTCTTCGATGCTAGGAAATTCTATGTTATTTGCTAGTTGGAAGGATACAGCATGATTGCGGAGCCACAAGAAACCCCTTGGGACGTCCGCCGCCTCGCCGGTGCGTTGGGTGCCGAAGTCAACGGCCTCACACTCAAGGACGCTAGCGACCGCGACATCGCAAAGATCCAGGAACTTCTGAACGAACATATGGTCTTGTATTTCCCAGACCAGTTCATGAGCGTCGACGACCACGTCGCTTTCGGCCGCAATTTTGGCCATCTGGAAGGCCATCCCAACATCAAGAACCCGATCACACAGCATCCGGAACTCTTCGAATTGGTCGCAAGCCAGGGTGGTGTCGCGGATGAGTGGCATACCGACCTGACCTTCCAGAACGAGCCGTCAATCATGTCGATCCTGAATATGGTGAAATGCCCAGCAAGCGGTGGCGACACTATGTGGAGCAATCTATGCGCAGCTTTCGATGCGTTATCCCCACCAATGCAGGAAATGTGCGAGGGGCTGACGGCTTTGCATGACGCGCACCCCCATGGCAAACCAGAGATGATGGCGATCCACCCGGTTGTCCGTCACCATCCCGAAACCGGCAAAAAAGCACTTTACGTCAGCGAACATTTCACTCGGCGGATTGTTGAAATGAGTGCGGTCGAGAGCGATAATTTGCTACGATTTTTGACCGGTTGGGTGCAGAGCCCCAGATTTACCGTTCGCTATCATTGGCATGAAGGGACCATCGGGATGTGGGACAACCGCTGTACCCAACATTATGTCCTGAACGACTTCAATGAGGAACGTATCATTCAACGAGTCACTATTGTCGGCGACCGCCCGGAAGGTGCCGAGCCGCGTTGGCAGCCCTGGACAAAGCGCACCGAACGCTCCGCGATGAGCCGCCACGACCGGCAACTCGCCAGCTTTCTGAAAAAATAATAAGGGCCGTGAAATGCAAAATGTCAAATTCAGCGCCGGAGAGACAATCCTTTCAGAAGGTGAAGAAGGTAATACGGCTTTTCTAATAATCGAAGGTTCCGTTGAAGTGATAGTTGGCACCGGGGCCAAAGCCAAGCGCGTCGGCGCGCTTGATGCCGGAGATGTCTTTGGAGAGATGAGCTTGCTGGAACCGGCGCCGCGATCCGCCACGATCGTTGCGCTTAGCGATACTGAATGCATCGTGACCTCTTACGACGAATTTATCGCCTCGATGCAGGACAATCCCGAACGCGCGGTTGAATTCATGAAAACGCTGGTGCGCCGGCTGCGTTATATGAATGAACTCATGGCCAGTATAGGCCCGCAAAAACGTCGCTTTTATGATGTTATCAAAGACTGGCAAAATTCGATTGAGGAAGCGGATTCTGATGAGAAATCTGAAATCAAATTGAGTGAAGACGAAAAAACGCGTTATTATTCGCGCGTGTATTTAGGCTTCTAATCACCACACTTTGTCCAAAATTTTCCGCCTATTCGGCGACGACGATACACAACTTTAATTGGCCGTAAACTGAAGGGGCGAGGTGCAGCGATGTTAAAAAATATCATGTTGAACGTCAGTGAAATCTATGTCCCGGCAAAACGACGCCAGCAATTAGACGCCGACAAAGTCGAAGCGCTGGCCGAAAGCATTTTGCAAGAGGGCCAGAAAACGCCCATCCAAGTTCGTCGCGGCAAGGATCGGTATGTCCTGATCGAAGGTCTACACCGGCTCGAAGCATTATCCGCACTGGGTGAGACGAGCATCGAAGCTTATATTGTCGCCGCCCGTCGCCATTGAGGTAAACCGCTTTTCATGACTAGGGCGCGGCCACCGTTATCTGGGTTGCGACGCTATTATAAAGGCTCTGGTCGTAGTTCAGCGGTCCGCTGACACCAGTTACCAAGAAGGTGGCAGCAGAGGCATTGGACTTCAACCCGCCCTTGGAAATATCGCAAGAACCCAAGACGGTGGTACAGGATCCCGAGCCTTTTGCGCCGGCGGACCAGGATCCGCTCACCAAGGCGCCGTCGACCAGATTGTCGAAATCGTCCCGCACCGTTACTGTCACGACAGCCTGCCATTTACCGCCCCGACCGGCTGGTATACCGACCCCGGCAAGATTGGAGATCGCCATGCTTGTCGGCGGATTGCCGACGGTAACCGTGATCACATCGCTCCCCATTGCCCCGGCACTGTCGCTGACGCTCGCTGTTACGGTGTGTACGCCATCGCTCAGATCCGCGCTTTGACTGGCACCATTGCCGAGATATCCATCTATGTCGGACGACCAGGAGAGCGAGCCATCTAGAGAACCATCTTCGGCATCGCTGGCAGTTCCTTCAAAATTGGTCGTAGCACCGCTCAGTTCCGTCAAACTTGCAGCTGGTAAGGTGATATTCACCACCGGCGGCTCATTGTTTGCATCGCCGCCTGAGGTGATGCTGATCTCATGGATCGTTACGGTGTCGGTGACCTTGTTGCCAATCGTGTCCGGGTCACTATCGACGACATTAATCTCAACCGTGCCATTGGTGTCTGGTGGTAGCGGAAATGTCATAACTGGCGGGGCAGATCCGTTGACCAAGGTGAAGAGTGTGTTTTGCGGGCCGCCATTTACCGAATAAGTGAAGATAAAATCGTCCCCCTCGCTATTCACCAGGGCTGAGGCGCGGATTGCAAGATTGACCGTCGCGCCGGATACCACACCAGGTACTGTCCAGGTATGATCCAGATAGGATCTGCGGTTGCTTGGTTTGCCACCGCTATGTTGTTCAACCAAGGTCTCCGAACCGGCAACAATCTGAGTATTCAGATACGAACCTGACTGGACCGCACCCAACGCAGTGCTTTCGCTTGTCGCCATGGCAACGGTCGGCGCATCAACGGTGATGGTCGCTGTCGGCAATAGTGTCTGCACGGTCCCGAGACTGTTATAGACTTCTAGTTTGTAGGCATAGTCGCCGTTGGCAAGGTTGTTGTCGGCGAAGAATTCGCTGTCACGCGGTAGTTCAGTGCGCAAAATAAAGTCGCCACCATTCACCGATCGCAATACGCGATAGCCAGCTTCATCTTCATCGTCCGGCGTCAGCGGATCGGTCCAGTCGAGTTCAATATTTACCTCACCGACCAAAGTCGCGCTCAGATCGCTTGGCGCCGTCGGTGGCGCGGTGATCAGAATATCCTCAGGCACGGTGCCGGCGATGTAATATTCGCCGATGCTGGCATAGTCGGTATAACCGTCGCCAAGTGCCGAACCGCGTCCAACGCCGTTGATTTCCAAATAATAGGTGCCTGCGACTGTGACAACATAGTTGATTGTCGCATCGGTGTCGAGATCCGGGTTACTGGTTTGCAGCGGAAAACCATCCGCATCAAGCAGCCTCACCTCGATATCCAAATTGGAAGCGGTGCTGCCGAGAAAGGTCTCATAGTGCGACGGCGCGATGGTCAAGGCGATGGTCCCCGGACCCACGTTCATGGAGAAAAGGTCGAAGTCGTTGCGATCTTCGATAACGCCTTTGTTGGCCAAATCCGAAGCGCTTGGATCGGAGACCCGACCAAGGCTGACCACATTGACGCCGCCGGTCACCAGCAGCGGCGTGGCGAGGTTGAGCACAGCGTCCTCATGGTCGTCGAGGCGATAAGAAAGTTCGCTGGCGATGATGGCAAGATCGTCCTGGGTATTGTTGGCACCGGAATATTCACCCTTACTCCACTGCGCGATGCTAATATTATAGCTGGCGCCCATTATAGGTCCCCAGCTGACCGCGCCGGCGCCATGGCCCGAATAATACGAACTGCCGTTGGTACCATCATGATTGAGATTGAGGTTGTGACCAAACTCGTGGGTTATGGCCTCGCTCACACCGGTTAAGCTGGTATTGAAGACCAGGCCGGGTGACAAATAGGTGCTGCCAAAACCGTTGTAATAAGCAACACCGCCGCAACCGCAATCGTAAATGTAATCGCCGTCTGCATCCTGTTTTTGGGTGATCAGGATGTGTCCGACGTTGGAGCCAAAAGAACCCGGCTCAGCAGTGGTTACATCGATATCGAAGGGTGCGAAATCTTCCGCCACGCGACGCCACGATTCCGCGATGCGGTCGATCTCCGTGGTCGAGAAATTGAAATAATCCCCGTCGGACGAATAGGGACGCATATTGAGTACGGTTTGCCCTGAATTTGCATTCCAGACGGTACCAGTAACGTCGTGACCGTCGAAATCGAGATAGAGAATATTCGCGGCACCAGGTTTGCTGTGCAGCGTGAATACATTGGCCTCGGAGATTTCAGCGGGTGGCACGACTTCTTCAATGCTGCCATCCGCCTCGAAAGCCGGATCCTCAAAAAACAGGTCGCCACGCGGGCTGACGCGCATGAATTGCAGATCTTCCACCGGGATTGTACCGCGCCGCAAGATACCAAGAGCTCGGCCGCGTGCCGTTGCTGGAAGACCCTCAAGGGCCGAGCGGAAGGCGCCAGCCGGAAGGTCGCTGACATTTGCCGGTTGACCAGGACCAAATGCGCGTTGTTGCGACGATGCAGGTGACAGAAACAATACCGACAAGGCGACGCCAACTGACGCCAATTTCAACAAATGACCCATACGCATTTCAGGCTACTCCACAATTTTTCCGGACGATCTTGTGCGTTCTCTTGACACCAAACCATATCGCGGAATGATCTGGATTTCAAAAATATACAGATTGGTTTTTAGCTAATTACCGGTAAAATTTTACTTACCAAACAACCCGTTATGTCCGTTTTGCCGAGATGAACGGTGGGCTTTCGGTGCGCCCGGAGCCGATAGATTAGCGGCGTTAGCGGCGTCACAAAACGTCCTGATGACGATTGGCGCGCGGCCTTATATGATGGCCGTGATCGTGAACCATAAGTCAGGACTGGCACCAAAGTTTGGTTTGCGGGGAGTTTTACTTTGATCGCTGATAGCAATACCAAGCTCTTCCGCAGTCGGTTGAGTTCGGCTAAGCTGGTCAGCAGATCAACAAAATTCGCGGTAAATTCGAGAGGATCTACAGCATGGCTGAAGATAACATTGCACCAGAACACGTCCTTATTGTCGGCGCCGGTCTGGGTTTGAGTGCGTCGCTGGCGCGACTATTTCATCAGAACGGGATGCAGGTCAGTTTGGCGGCGCGCGATCCCGATAAACTTTCGGCGCTTTGTGCGGAAACTGAGGCGACGGCTTATGCCTGTGATGTCAGCGACGCGGAAAGTGTCAAGCGGCTGTTCAGCGGATTGGCGTCAGGGACGGGAACGCCAAATCTGGTGGTCTTTAATCCCAGCGCCCGGACCCGGGGACCGTTTGTTGAACAGGACCCCGAGGCGGTTCGCAATGCCTTGCTGATTTCGTGTTATGGCGGCTTTCTGATCGCCCAGGCGGCGGTTAAGTCGATGCTAGCGGCTGGCCATGGCACGATCTTGTTCACCGGCGCCTCCGCCAGCGTTAAGGGGTATGCCCAATCGGCCTCTTTCGCGATGGGGAAATTTGGCCTGCGCGGATTAGCACAAAGTCTGGCGCGAGAGTTGCACCCGCAGAACATTCATATCGGGCATTTTGTCATTGACGGCGGTATCAGCCATGGCCCGGACGATCCCCGCGCCGGCAGAGGCGGCAATGACGGACTGCTTGATCCCGATGCGATTGCTGAAAGTTATTTGCATTTCCATCGCCAACAGCGCTCTAGCTGGGCTTGGGAAATTGAGCTACGGCCTTGGGTGGAGAAGTTTTAGCGGTAGGTTTACTGTCAAGCATCACTCTCGCTTCGCCGTGGCGTCACCAACGCCAGGGCCCCTAACATGACTATCAGAGCGGCCCAAATCCAGCTCGAATGCTGTTCGTCAAAAATCAGTAGGCCCCAAAAAACGCCGGAAAACGTCACCACATAAGCGGTCTGACTGGCGAATACTGGACCGGCATGGGTGACAAGAAATATGAAGATACTGTAGGCAGTCACACTCAGCGTCGCCATGCCGATGATGGCCCATTCAACTGGTCCCCAAGGCCAGACTAAGGGAACAAATGCATCGACCGCGAAGACCACTGGTGTCGTTATGACGGCCGCAGCGATGAACATACCGGTCGCGATCGTAACCGGACCGGCACCGGCTGGCATTCGCGTTGCGATAAACAGATTTTCGCTGGCATAACAAACAGCAGCAATGAGCGTGGCCAGCACCCAAGGCACCGCCGAAGGGTCTGGCAGACTTTGCTTAGGGCCGACCAACAAGACGATTGAGAGCATCCCGCAAAGCACACCCAAGACCCGTCCGACCCGCAGTTTTTCGATCCCGAATAGTGCCGCCGCAGCAAAGGTCAAGATCGGCACCGTCGCCACGGTAATCGACAGCACGCCGGGCGATACCCGCGAAGCGGCATAGAAAAACAGCACGCCTGGAATAGCCGACCCCAACAAACCGCAGACGACATAGAACCAGACACTGGCACGGTTGAACGGTATTTTCTGACGGCCGACCATAGCAATCAGAAGTAGATAAAACGCCCCAATTAGGGACTGCCAATAATTGATCCCAATCGGATGACCGCCGCCTTCCGCCGCGATCTTGGCGAGTGAAAACGTCGCTCCCCAGATCAGTCCGGCAAGCAACAGCAGCAACCAAGCCGAGGTGCGACCCAGCGTGCTTTTCCTAAGATCCGGCGCGATCACGTCTTCCGGATAAACATTGGCCTCGGTATTGTGCATCCTGTCCTTCTCAACAACGCTGCCAGATCACACTAACGCTAGCATTCTCTGGCATCTGGTCATAGTCTGCGGGTCAATCCTTTCACTAGCATTCTTGAGCTTAATTGATGACCAGCCCGACGGGACTTTTCTTGCTTATGAAGAACGGCCAGTTCACCCGTATTTGGATGGTCGGGCTGTTGAGCGGCATCGCCCGCTGGCTGGAAATGTTGGTGTTGGGTATCTACGCCTACGAGACCACAGGCTCACCGTTCCTAGTCGCATTGCTGGTGATGTTGCGCATGGCGCCGCTGCCGATATTCGGCTCTTTGATTGGGGCGATCGCCGACCGCTTCAATCCATCCCGTTTGATCGGCTTTAGTCTGATCATGATCGCCAGCGTCTCCGCCGTCCTGGCAATGCTATTTTTCGCCGGCGCCATCGAATATTGGCATGTCGCGATCGCCACCGCTTTCAGCGGTCTGGTCTGGACCACCGATATGCCGTTGCGACGACGTATGTTGGGCGAAATCGCTGGCCCGGAAAACTTAGCGCAGGCGATGGGCCTGGATGCCGCAACCAATAATATTACCCGTATGTTGGGACCACTGTTGGGTGGCACGCTTTATCAGTTTGTCGGTGGGGGCGGTGCCTACATGTTGAGTTGCACGTTATATGCCTTGTCTTTCGTTTTGATCGCGACATTGAGTTGGCGCGCCAGCCTTGAGCGCAAATCCTCTAGCGGGTTGATTACTGGCTTGTTGAGAGATATGGCGGAAGCATTTCGTTATGCCCTGAAAAATCGAGACATCCGTTGCATCCTGGCGGTTACCATCATCTTCAACATTTGGGGATTTCCGTTTGTCTCCATGGTGCCGGTGATCGGTCGCGAGGAATTGGAATTATCGTCATTCTGGGTTGGCATTCTTTCCGCAACAGAAGGCGGCGGCGCGTTCTTCGGCGCTATTTTCGTTGCGTTGTTCGCGAAGCTGCAAATATATCGACGAATCTACTATTATGGGGCCCTGTGCCATTTGATCTTGATATTCATCGCTGGCTGGGCCGGACAGGTCTATGCCGTGTTCTCATTGTTTTTCGTAATCGGGATCGCCAGCGCCTGTTTCGGTGCGATGCAGTCAACGTTGATTTATACCGTCGCGCCGGCGGAAATGCGCGGACGGCTTTATGGCCTGGTGGTGATCTGTATCGGCACCGGCCTAATCGGTTTCGCCAATGTTGGATTGATGGGCGAGTGGTTTGGTGCGTCAAACGCCCTGAAGATTATTGCCTTGGAGGGTTTGTTGCCAATCTTATTTCTGGGTTGGCGCTGGCGCGAACTCCACCGTCGTTAACGATTGCCGCCGATGGTAACAAACCAGGGGGCACAGACGATCTGATAGGAATTTGATGTCGTCGCACCGAGAAAATGGGCCGCCGCGTCCTGGCCGTTTTTCTTGCAGATTTCCATATTCTTATATTCTGCCTGGAACACAATCTGTGCGCCACCAGTTTGCGACAATAGAATAACCAAAAGCAATGTTTTCACAACAGACCCCGCAATATTCGCGCTAATCACATCACCCTAATGTGGTGGTGATCAGGCTGCGCAGCAAGCGATTCCTGCCCTTGACGAGATCTTTGTCAAACCGTCAGTTTACGGATTTTCTTTTCTGGATTGCGGGCATGGATCATAACATATTTAAGTTGGCCGCTATCGATCGCACGCAAGCGATGTAACCAGATGTCGGCTTCATTCACCAGTGCAGTGACGACCCCACGTGTCATTTTCTGGTTTTCTAATCTTTGCAGGCAGGCTTGCCAACCGGCCATAACAATTTTCACCAAAACTTCGGATTCGTCTTGTAAGATATGCACATCGAAGTTCAGACGTTTCATCTCAGCGCGATATTGTTCGACTGTCCAAATGTCGTGGCACCTTGGTTCGGCGGCTCGCCAATCGGACAATTGTTCGTTTTCTTCATCGTCGTCGGTCAATATGAAATCCGTGAAAACATAACTACCCTGGGGCTGCAACATGGCATAGGCCATCAACAAGGCTTTTGCCTTATCGACCTGATACATCAGATCGCGACTGAAAATACCGTTTACTTTCCCGTAGCCCCGACGCTCTAGTCCTAACTCGTCCGGGTCAAAAGTATCGACCTCGATTTCCAGCGCCGCCGCCGTACGTTCAGCCAGAAAGTCATCCGTCTCCAGACATTCCACTCTACAGTCCAGTTTTTTCTGAAAGAATTGGGTCACCCCGCCGAAACCTGCGGTCAGATCAATCACGCGATTTTCGGCCTCCAACTGGGCCGGCTGCACCATACGTTTGCAATATGACTCGCCGCCGGGATGCAGGTAACCAGTCCCCCAAAGCATTTGGCAGGCCTTGATGCGATGATCCGACCAGCCGTAATCGGACTCGTCAACCGTGATTTCAAGGTTGGGATCGTCGCTGTTGGTCCGTCCGTCCGCGATACGCCCACCACCCGGCATATTCGCGCCGTCCCACCACGCGACCAAACGGTCTTTTAAATTTACATAATTATCCGTCATCTAACAATTCTAATTCGATGTTTATTACCATTTTCTGAAAGTGTTTGGGTATAATAGGAGTTAGCTATTTTCGGTTAAAATCGAGTTAAAGAATTGAAACAAGTTCCGGCCATCAACACCACACGCACCGTAATCTGCATTTTGGCGGTAAATATTGCGGTCTATGCATTGATTAACTTTGCCTTGAACGATTGGATTGAAAGAATATTGATACTTTCGTCCTTTTCTCCGCAGCTCTTCTTGCAACTCTTCGATGTTTCAAGCCTGTTGACGCAAACCTTGATCGCCCTGTCGCCGATATCGCATGCCTTCATCCATGCCGACGCCATGCATTTGATCATCAACGCTTTATTTGTCCTGGCCTTCGCCACCCGGGTTGAGCAGATGATCGGCGCCGGACGGATGGTGGGGCTGTATTTATTGTCCGCTATTGCCGGGGCGCTGGCCGTTTTGGTGAGCTATTTTATCACTGCCGAAGTCGTTTTTGTGATCGGGGCCTCTGGTGCCGCGTCCGGTTTGTTAGGGGCTTACATCCGCGTCACCAATCCAAAACCTTATCCGATTGTCGGTGGCTTCATCTTCTTCAACATCTTGCTGGGTCGGACCGGCGTCTTGATGGGCAGCGATATGCAAGCGGTGGCCTGGGATGCCCATGTCGGCGGTTTTCTGGGCGGCTTTATCCTGATCAGGTATTTGTTCCCGCGGGCGCCGCAATCGCGAGGCTGAAAATGCCGGTTGGCCTTTCCCCGGCTTTGTGATTTGTTGCAACAAGATTTCCATTCCAAGAAGGACCCTCACCCATGGCAGGTATCCCGTTCCAACGCGACGTTGAGTTTGAATATGGCGTCGCCGATCAAGTCAGCCCGCTGATCCGTCGTGTTGTCGCCAATAACCCCGGCCCCTTCACTTTGCACGGCACCGGCACTTATATCGTTGGCAAAGGCAAGGTCTGTGTGATCGATCCGGGCCCGCTGGACGATGACCATGTCGCCGCGTTGCTGAAAGCGGTGGAAGGCGAAGAAGTTACCCACATCGTTGTCACCCACACCCACCGCGATCATTCGCCGGCCGCAGCACCCTTGCAAGCAAAAACCGGGGCGCCAACATACGCTTATGGGCCCCATGGCTCCGGCCGTCCGGGTTTCGATGGCGAAAGCGTCGAAGAAGGCGCCGACCGCGATTTCACCCCGGATCATGTGGTCCGCGATGGCGACCTGATCGAAGGCGATGGCTGGACTTTGCAGGCGGTCTATACGCCTGGTCATACCTCCAACCATACGTGTTTTACCTTGAAAGAAGAAAATATCCTCTTTAGTGGTGATCACATCATGGGCTGGTCGACCACCATCGTCTCGCCACCCGATGGTGACATGGGCCGCTATATGGCCTCGCTCGATAAGCTGATTGCGATGGACCATGTGCGTTATTGGCCGACCCATGGTCCCGCCATCGACGACGCGCAAAACTATGTCCGCGCCTACAAAGCCCACCGCCAAAACCGCGACAAACAAATCCTCGAACAACTAGCGCAGGGCCCGCAACTGATCCCCGCCATGGTGACGGTGATGTACAAAGACGTCCCCGAATTCCTCCACAAAGCCGCCGCCAGATCAGTGCTCTCGCATCTCACACTGATGGTGGAGAACGGAGCGGTGGCGTGTGACGGTGATGTGGGACCGGATGTGACGTATCGGTTGGGGTAAACATCTACCAAGTTTGTGATTACTAAAGCCGTCATTCCAGCGATGGGGTGACATGGGCACTGGACTTAGACGCTGCTATTCACGCCGGCAGCGTGTAGTCCTTGAACTGCTCTCGTAACGTCGTCTTTTGAATTTTACCCGTCGCGGTGTGGGGGATTTCATCGACGAATTCGACGGCGTTGGGCATCCACCATTTGGCGATCTTGCCGTCCATAAAGGCCAGCAGTTCGTCACCTGTCAGCGCGCTGCCTTTGCTCTTGATGACAATTAACAACGGGCGTTCGTCCCATTTTGGATGGACGATACCGATCACCGCCGCTTCGATCACATCTGGGTGGCCAACCGCCAGATTTTCCAGATCGATGGTGCTGATCCATTCACCGCCTGACTTGATCACATCCTTGGCCCGGTCGGTGATTTGCATATAGCCGCGTTCATCCAAAGTGGCGACGTCGCCGGTATCGAACCAACCGTCCGCGTCAATGACCTGCCCGCCCTCGCCGCCATAATAGCCGCTGGTGACCCAAGGGCCACGCACCATCAGATGGCCGAAGGCGACCCCGTCGCGCGGCAGTTCATTGTCGTCATCGTCGGTGATCTTGACATCGACACCATAAAGTACGCTGCCTTGTTTAATTTTGTATTTCAGCTGTTCTTCCCAGGGCAGCTGGCTCAATTCCTTGCTCATGGTGCCGGTGGTGCCAAGCGGGCTCATCTCGGTCATGCCCCAGGCGTGGATGACTTCGACCTGATATTCTTTCTCGAAGGTTTCGATCATCGTCTTTGGCGCCGCCGAACCACCGATGACGGTGCGGTCCATATGCGGCAGCTTCAGATCATTGTCGCGCATATATTGCAGCAACATCAGCCATACCGTCGGCACGCCGGCCGATATCGTCACTTCTTCTTCGTCCATCAATTCATAGACACTGGCGCCGTCCAATTCCTTGCCGGGTAGCACCAGCTTGGCCCCACTCATCGGCGCCGAATAAGCGATGCCCCAGGCGTTGGCGTGGAACATCGGTACTACCACCAGCACCGAATCTTGATTGCACATCCCCATTACGTCGCGCGAGGCGCAGGCCATGGAGTGCAAGACAGTGGAACGATGGGCATAGAGCACACCCTTCGGATTGCCGGTGGTGCCGGACGTATAACAAAGCGACGAGGCGGTTTTTTCATCGAATGTCGGCCAGGCAAAATCGCCGTCTTCCGCAGCCAGCAGGTCTTCGTAACACATCACATTCGGTAGATTTGTTTCCGGCATGTCTGCTGGCGAAGCCATGATGACAAATCCTTTAACGGCGGTTAGCTGATCGGCGATACCTTCCAGGATCGGCACAAAGGTCAGATCGGTGAAGAGATACTTGCCGGCCGCATGATTGGCGATATAGACAATCTGTTCTGGAAACAGCCGTGGATTGATGGTGTGTAAAATCGCCCCGATACCGGAGACGCCGTAATAAAGCTCCAGATGGCGATAGGTATTCCAGGCCAAGGTTGCAACCCGGTCACCAAGTTCAACGTCCAAGCGTTCCAGCGCCTGAGCAAGTTTTTTGGCGCGACTGTGTACGTCCCTATACGTACAGCGATGCAGCGGCCCTTCCACCGTCCGCGTCACGATTTCCACATCGCCATGATATTGCCCGGCATATTCGATCAGCGATGAGATCAATAACGGCCGATCCTGCATGAGACCCAACATAAATACACTCCTGATTTTCAACTTTCTTGGCGTATAATAGACGCGAAAGTTGGACTGGAAAAGCACTGAAAAATGGCTTAGAAAGGCTATGACTTAGGATTTGAAATAGCACTCAAATTATCCGTGTATCATTAATTCCATTTCTATCTCAGAGGATTCAGAACATGTCTGATCTTGGCAATTCCCCATCCAGCCGCGACATCGCTAATTTTCTTCACCCCTATACCAATCTGTCCGACCATGTGAACACCGGTCCGCATATCGTCGAAACGGGCAATGGTATCTATATCAAGGACGAAAACGGTCGTGAGTTTATCGAAGGAATGGCCGGCCTTTGGTGTGCCTCATTTGGGTTCAACGAGAAAGAATTGGTCAAGGCCGCGACCGAGCAAATGGAAAAACTGCCCTATTATCACGTCTTTGCAGGCAAATCGAACCTACCGGCCATCGACTTGGCTGAAACCTTGATAGCGCTGGCGCCTGGTGATTTTTCGAAAGTCTATTTCGCCAATTCCGGCTCCGAAGCCAATGACACCATGGTCAAAATGGTCTGGTATTACAACAACGCCATCGGCCGGCCAGAGAAGAAAAAGATTATCTCGCGCCTACGTGGGTATCACGGCGTTACCGTCGTTGCCGGCAGCATGACCGGCTTGCCCTATGTGCAAGCGGATTTCGATCTGCCGTTGCCGGGCTTCCTGCATACGGAAACGCCGCACCATTACCGGAATGCGGAGCCGGGCGAGAGCGAAGAAGAATTCGCCAGCCGGTTGGCGCAAATTCTGGAAGACACCATCCTAGAAGAAGGCCCGGAAACAGTGGCCGCTTTCATCGCTGAACCGGTGATGGGCGCAGGCGGCGTGGTGATCCCGCCGAAGACTTATTATGAAAAAATTCAGGCCGTATTACGCAAATATGAAATCCTGTTCGTGGCCGATGAAGTGATCTGCGGTTTTGGTCGCACCGGTAATATGTGGGGTTCACAAACGATGAATATCGAACCGGATATCATCACCTGCGCCAAAGCTTTGTCTGGTGCTTATCTGCCGATTTCGGCAGTGATCATCAAAGAGCCGATGTTCCAGGCCTTCCAGCAGAATTCAGAGAAACTTGGAAGTTTTGGTCATGGGCATACCTATTCGGCGCATCCGGCGTGCGCCGCCGTTGCGTTGCGCGCCATGCAATTGATGGAAGAACGCGACATCGTTGGCCACGTGCAAAGCGTGTCGGTTCGTTTTCTCGAACGTCTGCATGGTTTAGATGATCATCCATTGACCGGTGAGACGCGTGGTGTTGGCCTCATTGGTGCCTGCGAAGTGGTGGCGGATAAAGAAAGCAAACGTTCCTTCGATCCGGCCCAAAAAGCCGGCGCGATGTTGCAAAATCTGTGTCTCGAAGAAGGTCTGATCGTGCGTGCCTTGCCGGGCGACAGCGTCGCCTTCTGCCCACCCTTGGTCATCACGGAAGCAGAAGTTGACGACATGTTCGATCGCTTTACCCGGGCGTATGACCGCATGTATGAGATGTTGAAACAGGAAGGCGCGGTGGCGGCGCAGTAACGCCTGCCGCCGCAATAATTGAAAATGCGGGCGATTTGCATTGGTTCGGCGATGGTGGACATTATCACCATTGTCGCCAGCCGCAATGTCGAGCGTATGACGATGCACAACGCGACGTCGTCATTTCTACTGTTCGAACAAGGCCGCAAGATCGAAGCCGATAGCATCACGCCGCATATTGGCGGTGGCGCCATCAATGCCGCCGTCTCGATGACCAGGCTGGGTCTCGCCGTCAGTCCAATTGTCAAGATCGGACAAGATCCGAATGGCGAGCGTATCCTTGAACGCCTAGCCGACGAAGGCATCGATGCCAGCTATGTCCTGCATCACCCGACCGGCTCCAGCGGTACCGCCGTGATGGTCTCCTCCCACGACCGCAATGCAACAATCTTTACCCAACGCGGTACCAACACGCTGTTGCTGCCGGATGAATTTCCAGTCGAACGCTTCGAAGGCTGCGAGCTGGTATTTGTCAGCAATCTCAGCAATCGCTCTTCCGATTGTTTCCCGATTATTGCCGAGCGGGCAAAAACCGCCGGCGCCTTCGTAGCGGCGAACCCAGGTATTCGTCAGCTCACTTCACGCACCGCGACGCTGTTTGAAACGATGCCGTCAATCGATCTGCTGGCAATCAACACGGTCGAGGCAGAAGCGCTGGTGCCGGCCTTGGTCGGCCGGCTTGGCAACGATCTGGCCAGCCATCCGCTCGATCTCGGCCGAATTGAAAAATCAGCCTTGCCGTCATTAATACAACGCGGACTATCTTTTGGCGGCTTTGATATGGACCTCGCGGATTTTATGGCGGCGATGTTGAAACACGGTAAGGTCGCCAAGATATTGGTGACGGACGGAACCAATGGCGCCTATTTGGCCGACCAAGACGGCATTCACTATTGCCCGGCTCTAAAGGCGGAACCGAAGGGTACGGCTGGCGCTGGCGATGCCTTTACCTCAACGGTTTCCGCCTATCTGGCCCGTGGTCACGCAGCCGGCGACGCCTTGCAGGCCGGGGCTTGTAACGCCGCCGGCGTGGTCTCCGAAATCGACACACAAATTGGCCTGATGAGCCAAAAGAAGCTTGATGAGGCCGTTCGAAAAAACCGCGCCGCGCTGCTGTCACAATCCTGGACCTGGGCTGACAAGTTGGATATGGGGAAACAATGAAATCACCGATCACACTCATTCCAGGCGCCGTCAGTTTTGCTAATTTACAGGCGATCTTCCGCGAGACCGCCACCGGAACAATTTCACCAGCGTCGAAAGAACAAGTCGAACAGGCCGCCGCCATCATTGCTGATGCGGCATCCGGTGGAGATGCGATATATGGCGTTAATACCGGCTTTGGCAAACTGGCCAGCACCCGCATCGCGCCTGAAGATACGGCGCAGTTGCAACGAAACCTGATCTTGTCGCATTCAAGCGGAGTTGGCCCGCCGCTCTCCGCCGCTGTCACCCGATTGGTTTTGGTGTTGAAGATGATATCATTGGGTCGCGGGGCTTCCGGCGTGGCCTGGCGCACCATCGAGCAACTTCAGGCGATGCTGGATGCGGATGTGCTGCCGTTATTGCCGGCGCAAGGCTCCGTCGGTGCTTCCGGCGATCTGGCTCCCCTTGCCCATATGGCGGCAGCGATGATCGGCGAAGGTGAAGCCTATTTTGAAAGCGAGCGGATGAGTGGCGGCGAAGCGCTGCAAAAGGCCGGCCTTGAACCGATTGTCCTGGGTCCTAAAGAAGGGCTGGCGCTGATCAACGGGACGCAAGTCTCAACAGCGTTGGCGCTGGCTGGATTGTTCGAGACTTGGCGCGCCGTCGAAGGAGCGCTGGTAACCGGTGCGATGTCGACCGATGCGGCCATGGGCTCCGCCGCTCCGTTTCGTCCAGACATGCATCTTCTGCGCGGCCATCAAGGTCAAATCGATGCCGCAGCGTCTCTACGCGTACTGATGGACGGCTCGCAAATCCGCGAAAGCCATCGGGAAGGTGACGAGCGGGTGCAGGATCCCTACTGCATTCGCTGCCAACCGCAAGTGATGGGCGCGGTCATTGACATGCTGCGCCATGTCGCACAGGTACTACTAACCGAAGCCAATGCGGTGACCGACAATCCGCTGGTGATGTCCGATGGCGCCATCCTGTCCGGCGGTAATTTCCATGCCGAACCGGTGGCCTTCGCGGCCGATCAGATTGCCCTGGCGATCGCCGAAATCGGTTCCATCACCCAACGCCGCATCGCTCTGTTGGTCGACCCGGCCTTGAGTTTCGGTCTGCCCGCTTTTTTGACCCCGAATCCTGGCCTCAATTCCGGCTTCATGATCGCGGAAGTGACCTCTGCCGCACTGATGTCGGAAAATAAGCAAAAAGCCGCACCGGCATCGATCGATTCCACACCGACGTCGGCCAATCAGGAAGACCATGTTTCTATGGCCTGCCACGGCGCCCGCCGTTTGTTGGACATGACGGCGAACCTTAGCCGGATCGTGGGTATCGAAGCACTCACTTCAACGCAAGGGGTCGAATTGCGCGCACCACTAAGCACCAGCCCCAAACTCAACGACGTCGTTGATACCCTGCGCCAGGTCGTCCCGGCGTTGGCCGAAGACCGCTACCTGGCCCCGGAACTGGAGATCGCCGGCGAGCTGATCCGCAAAGGTACTCTCGTTCAAACCGCCGGTGGTGACGTCATGCCGGTGCTAATTCCTGTTGCTCGAGCTTAACCCGCAAACGCCACACCAATAGGAAAGCCACCAGTGTGATCGAGATCGCCATGCTCATCCAGATCGCCTCTCCACCGAAATCGAGGTAGAGACTGGACAAAGCTGCCCCTGGAATTGCCAAGCCCCAATAAGCAGCAACAGAAATAGCCATCGGGCCGCCGGTATCTTTGAGACCTTGCAGCGCGCCCCTTAACGCAATCTGCGCACTGTCGGCGACTTGGAAAAAGCCAGCGATAATCAAAAAGACGACCGCTAGATTAATCGCGGTGCGGTTTTCGCCGCTGCCAGGATCAAGGAAAAATAGCGCAATACTCTCGCCAAAAAACCAAAACGCCAAAGCTGGTAAAATACCGAAAATGACGGACAATGAAACTGCATTCCATCCAGCCCGCGCGGCGATTTGTGGCTGACCCGCGCCAATGGCGCGACCGACGCGTACGGTCGCCGCGCGGGAAAATCCCAACGGCACCATGTAGGCAACGGCGCAACATTGACCGGCAATAGCATGCGCGGCTAGTGCCGCCGTCCCAATTGTACCCATCAGCAAACCAAGTACCAAGAACATCCCCATTTCCGCCAAATCCGTCAGCGCTATCGGGACACCGACCCGGAAAATTTCCAGAAACGCCGGCCAATCGGGGCGCCAGAATCGACCGAACAGACGATAACGGCGGAGGCGCCGGTCTCTCAGTACGAACATCAGTGTCGCCAACAACATCGCTATGGTCACAGTTGCACTGGAAATCCCGGCACCGACAAGTTCCAATCGCGGCAAGCCAAAATTTCCAAACATCAAGCCGTAGTTTGCTGTCGCATTGAGGCCAACACCGAACACGGTGATGACAAACACCGCGCGGGGTCGTTTATGGGCGGTCAAAAATTGGTTCAAAACGCCGCGCCACAGTCCGGGCAGAAAACCAACCACCATAGGCACCAGATAGGCTTGGCCGGCCGCGGCAAGCGCCGGTTTCTGGCCGAAGAAAACGAGGATTGGTTCGACTTGCAAAATGATCAAAGTCGAAGGGATAGAAATGACAATCGAGACCCAGAAGCCTTGGCGAACAGCGCGGCGCACTTCGCGATAACGGCGGCCACCTAAATGCTGCGCCACGATCGGCGCGACGGCCGCCAGCACACCCATGCACGCAAAACTAAACAGGGTAAAAAAATGCCCGGCCAAGGTCCCGGCGGCAATCGCGTCGGTTCCCAACCACCCCATCATCACCACATCGGTGGTGACAATAGCGATATAAGTCAGATGGGTCAGTGCTAGCGGAACCGCGAGCGAAAGTGTTTGACGGCTTTCTTCCCGCCAGAAAGACATAGCTATAGAAAATTTTGAGGAATAACGAGATAACAATGACATAAACAGTTTCCTGATAGTAGGAATTACCGCGCCAGCAAACAGAACTAAGTTTGCAAGTGACGAGAGGCAAAGGCGCTTACTCGCACGGACCGAGAGGCCAGCGGTCAGCAGCCTTCGTTAGCCGAAACTATTTAAGTCGAGTTCTCATGAAATATTGTTTAGGGCAGGTGACCATTGCAGTCAAGATGACGTGCTTGAGAAATTCAAAGCCCTGTTAACTCATGCGGCTATTTTCATCGTATAGCCATAACGTTTATCGAGGCCGAGGTCGCGGATAATGTCGAGACCTTGTTGCAGACGCGCACCGGTCAAACTTTGTAGCGGTTCGCGCAACGGTCCCGCCGGCAGGCCCGCCGCCGCCATCAACGATTTTACCGCCACCGGGTTAATCGCCGAATAGGTATAGTGCAGGATCGGCAGATTGCGCAGATAAGCTTCCCGAAACGCGTCAGCAGAGCCATTTTCTTGCCACGGTTCAGATATCGTTGCCAGTTCCGCCGGTGCAATATTACCGGTCATATTGGCGGTGCCATGTCCACCTAACGCCATGGTCGGGACGACCAGGCCTAAATTTGGTGAATCGCAGCACATGACAGCAGCATCCGGATTGCCGGCCATTACCTGAGCCACTTGCCCGACCCGCGCGGTCGATTCTTTGTGCACGACATAATTTGGATGTTTGAACAGCCGTAGCAAGGCCGCATGCCCTAGATCGGTATTGACCCGCGGTGGATTATTGTAAATCCCCAGCGGCATATCAACCGCATCGGCGACGGTCAGGAAAAATTTCTCAATATCGTCTTCACTGGCGCAGATATAAGGCGGCGCCGCCAAAATCGCACCGTCAGCCCCTTCCGCTTCTGCATATTTCAAATAGTCGATGGTGGTGGCGGTGTTGTTGCCGGTGCAGCCATAAAAAACCTTCATGCCGGCGGATTTCATCTTCGCGGTCTGACGGATGATCGATTTGCGTTCTTCCGGCGACAACATCGACACTTCACCGGTTGAGCCCATGATCAACACGGCGCGGCTGCCGTGGTCTTCCTGAAACCGCAACAGGGTGCGGAAGCCTTCAAAATCGATCGTCTGATCGCGATTGAATGGCGTGATCAAGGCAACAAACGAACCAGAAATCTTATCATGTGCCATAGTCAAATCCTCTTGTCCGAAGAAATAATGGAATAACAAATGGAAACCGAGTGCACAAAGAGTATCATCAAAGTCTGTGAGTTTGTAGGGCGGTAAATTCGGAAAACATAATGACGAAGACAATATGCGAGCTAAAGGAGCTGTTAGACCGGGTCGAGGAGTTGGCGGACCGAACAGAAACATTCGCCGATCAGATTGAAGCGGAACGGCAATTGCCACCTGAACTGGTGCAGGAGTTGGCGGCGGCTGACATATTTCGCCTGCTGGTACCACAAAGCCTAGGCGGTCGGGAACTCGCTTTGCCGGATTATTTGGTTATCGTCGAACGCTTCGCCCGGGCCGACGCCAGCACTGCCTGGTGCATCAATCAGGCCGCCGTGGCCGCGACCAACGCCGGCAAGGTACCGCTGGAACTGGGTCGGAAAATCTGGGGCGATCCGCAGGCCATTGTCGCCAACGGTCCGGTGGCGCGTCAAACTGCTAAAGAAAGCGATGGCGGTTGTCTATTGAACGGTCGTTGGAATTTTGCCAGCGGCTGTCTGCATGCGAATTGGATCATGGCGTTTGCCTGGGTTTTGGGAGAGGACGGACGGGGTAAGGAAGTTCGGCAATTTTTTGTCCCCCAGAGTGAAGTCGAATTTATCGATGTCTGGCAAGTCAACGGCTTACGCGGGACCGGCAGCATGAGTTTCGAATTTACCGACAAATTTATCCCGACTGCGAATGTCGGCGCCGCCTTCAAGGATAAAATGCATGAAACCGGCCCGCTCTATTCGATCGCAACGCATTTACTGTTCGCCTGCGGCTTTGCGGCGACAGCACTGGGCACCGCACGGGCCGGTTTCGATGCGGCTGTTGAACTAGCTGGTCACAAAAAACCCGGATTGGACCCAAAAATGCTGCGCGACAAACAGGCGGTACAGCGTCAAATCGGTCAAGCGGACGCCACCTGGCGCGCGGCCCGGGCTTATCTAAATGATGCAGTGGCCGAATATTGGCAGGTCCTAACCAGCGCTAATCAAAAGGTGGAGCTCGAACATCGCGTGCAACTGCGTCTCGCCACCACCCACGCCATCCGCATGGCTGCCGATGTGGTCGATATCGCTTACCAAATTTGCGGTTCCAGTGGCATTTTTACCGATCATCCCCTGCAGCGGCGATATCAGGACGTGCATGTGATTAGCCAACAGATCCAAGGCCGAATGGAACATTACGACACGGCGGGGCAATTTTATCTCGGCTTAACGGACGACCTGCGCGACCTTTAGCGCCAGACGTTTCAGAAAGGAATTTGTTGTGGAACTGAGATTAAGGCAAATTTGTTTGGTCGCCAATAAACTGGACCCGGTGATCGAACAGTTGAAACATATATTCTCTCTGGAAGTTTGTTATGTCGATAGTGCCGTTGGCAAATATGGTTTGGAGAATTCACTGCTCACAATCGGCGAGCAATTCTTGGAAGTTGTCGCCCCGACCGTTGATGGCACCGCTGCCGGGCGCTATCTGGACCGGCGCCGGGGCGACGGGGGTTACATGGTAATCACCCAATGCCTTGATCGGTTAGCACGTGATGAACGGATCGCCGAACTGGCCGTTCCAGTCGCCAACGAGTTGGATTATGGGGACTTCCACGGCCTGCAATTACATCCAAAATCGACCGGTGGGGCCTTTTTCGAAATCGACTGGAATATTGGCGGTGATGATCCAGGTGGTCCATGGCATCCGGCCGGGCCAAACTGGCAGGCTGCCAAGCGCACCGACGTCGTTCGGGCCATCAAAGCGGCGGAATTGCAATCCGCCGATCCAGACCGGCTGGCGCAACGGTGGAGTGAAATTGCCGAACTGGATCTCGTCGACGGCGAATTGGGACCGGAGATGCAGTTGGAAAACGCCGCCGTGCGGTTCGTCGAAGCCAGGGATGGCCGCGGGGAAGGATTAGGCGGGATCGACCTAGAAGCCAGCGATGCAGAGCGTGCAAAAGCGCAAGCGTTGGAGATCGGTTGCGTTATTGACGGCAATATCATCACCGTCTGTGGCACCCGCATTCGCCTGGTCTAAAGCCCCAATACTGCCTTAGCGATGACGTTCTTCTGAATTTCGTTGGAGCCGCCATAGATAGACGCGGCCCGGCGCAATAGGCGTTCGGTCATCAAACCAACACCGTGATCCGGGCCGACCGGCGCTTCGTTGATGTCAGGGTTTTGTGCTTCCCCATGAACGACCGCGGCATAATAGCCGAGCGCTTCGAGCGCCAGTTCGTTCAGTTCCTGCTCTATCTGCGTGCCGGAAATTTTCAATAACGAACTTTCGGCCCCGGGCGCCGCGCCGTCACGAGCTGCCGCCATCATCCGTAAATTGGTGATCTCCAGCGCTTGCAATTCCACTTCAATCGCACTCAGCCGTTGGATGAAAGCCTGATTATCGGCCAATCGATTGTCGTCCTGCCGTTCGCTCGCCGCAATATTCTTGAGCCGGGCCACTTTGGTTTTCGATTTTGATACGCCAGCGATGCCAGTGCGCTCATGACCCAGCAGAAATTTGGCGTAGGTCCAGCCCCGATCCTCTTCCCCAATGCGGTTTTCGATCGGTACCCGGACATCCTCGAAAAACACCTCGTTCAAATAATGACCGCCATCGACGGAAATGATCGGCTTCACGGTTAATCCCGGCGTCGTCATATCGATCAACAGAAAGCTGATGCCGGCTTGCGGTTTCACGTCCGTGTTGGTCCGCACCAGACAGAACATCCAATCGGCATGATGGGCATGCGAGGTCCAAATTTTCTGCCCGTTCACCACATAGTCGTCACCGTCCCGGACGGCACGGGTTTGCAGACTAGCGAGGTCGGAGCCGGCGCCTGGTTCCGAATAACCCTGGCACCAAAGTTCTTCGCCGGACAGAATTATGGGCAGGTAACGGTCTTTTTGCGCTTGCGTGCCATAGGTGTAGAGCACCGGCCCGACCATGGTCATGCCGAAGGGCGACAGGCGCGGGCAACCGGCGGCTTGATATTCTTCGTCATAAAGGAACTTTTTCGTCACCGACCAACCAGTGCCTCCAAATTCCGCCGGCCAGGCCGGCGCGACCCAACCCTTTTTGTGCAGAATAGTGTGCCATTCCTCGGTTTGCGCTTTACTGACATAAGAGGGAAATCGACGGCTGCGCCGACGAATTTCAGGTGTTAGGTTTGCCTCAAAAAATTCACGCACATCTTGTTGGAAGTCGCGTTCTTCCGCACTAAATACTAAATCCACTTGGAAGGTCCTTTTGCTTTCAATCCAGCCTTGTCAGTCGAAAACCAGAATTGGTCTGACTAATTCGTATCTTTGCTATGCAGCAACCATTGGAAGATAGCGGGGATAACTTGGTTGACGATGGTGCGACATTGTTGGCCCAGCTGACCGGTTGTCGCGATCACCCGCAAGCGACGCGTAAGGCCGGTGACCGGTGTTTTTAACTTTTTCATCGTCGACAGCATTTGCGAGAATTTGGTGCCTGGATTTTCCGATAACACGGACGCACAAGCCGAGGTCGGGACCGTGGTCAAAGCCCCCTCTTTATCACGCAATTGCACATTGATTGATTCGCAGAACATGATCAGTTCCAGATGCCGGTCCGGAATAGCCAGAGACAAATCGTTCACCGGCTTCACCCGATCAATGCGCACCTCCAGCTCACGCGAGACACAGCTCTGCAAATCGCTCTCGATAGAAAGTATGTTGAGCACTGGTCGTTCTGCAGCCAGTGCACCATCGATGCTCGCAAACGACAACAAAATTGACAGGACCACAATATGTGCCGCGCCTCTAATCGCTACCAAAAATATATTTCGCCCCGAAGCGGACATGTCCGAATTCCACCGTATTACACTATCAACTCAGCGCTCATGGTATTGAGCATTGGAATTGGAGACAACAGAAATTTCCCCACGCAAGGATGAGGTCTTCAGTAGTCCGGCGCATGCCGCCTATTTTTCCGCCTATGAAAAATTGAAAGCCAAAGATTCTGCCGCGTATCAGAGGTTTGCTGCTTTCGTCGGCAATTATGGTGAAGATCCGCTGGTCAATTTTTACCTGCGCCGCCTGTTGAACGGTGAAATCGGCGCCACCGTGGCATTCGAAGACAAGTGATCGGCTATAATTATCGCCGGTGAACTGTCTTAGTTCAATTCGCTGATCTGATAATTCGCTCTGTTGGGGCGACCCGCCTAATCTGCCGTCTCCTGGATGAAACCGACAAGTTCGGTGCTGAAGGTTTCGATGGACTTGACCATCATCTTCGTGCCGCCATAAATCTCTCCAGCATCGCGCGTTTATCTTCGCTTAACCGGAGGATCAATTTAGTCCTTCTACAGACGATGTCGTCAGCATCGATCGCCCATTCCCGGTCCATCAGATAACTAACTTCCGCTGCATAGAGGTCAGCGCCGAAATGCTCACCCAAATCACTTAACGTCGTCGCTGATACCAAAAATTCGCGGGCCATTGTCCCGTAACTGCGCCACAGTCTTCGTGCCTGGTTTTCGCCCAGAAACGGGTAATCCTGCCGTAACTTGGCAAATTCAATGTCGAAGTAATCGATGGCGAAATCACCACCCGGCAAACACGCGGTTGCCGTCCAATTGGCCCCGCGCTTGCCCAGTCCAGCCTCAACCTCCGCCATCACGACTTCCGCCAACTTGCGGTAGGTGGTGATCTTGCCACCGAAGATATTCAACAATAATCCGGACGCCGCATCGCCTTCGGTTCGCACAATATAATCCCGGGTCGCTTCCTGGGCTTTGCTGGCACCATCCGCGTAGAGCGGGCGCACCGCACTATAAGTCCAGACCACCTGATCCGCGGTCACCGGTTGCTTGAAATAAATACTCGCCATGCGGCAGAGGTAATCCACTTCACTATCATCAATGGCGATCTTATCGAGAGATTCGGTCTGCTCTCTGTCGGTGGTGCCAACAACCGTGAAATCGTCTTCATATGGAATGGCGAAAATAATGCGGTCATCTTCGTTCTGGAAAATATAGGGGCGATCATGATCGAACAGACGCGGCACAACAATATGGCTGCCACGCACAAGGCGGACATTGCCAACATCGTTTTCCCCCAACGCGTCGGCCAGGACGATATCGACCCAGGGACCGGCGGCATTGACCAGCAAGCGCGCCTCGACGGTTTCCTGGGCACCGCTCAATTGGTCCTCGATTTCAACCAACCAACGACCATTTTCACGCCGCGCATGGGTCACTTTTGTGCGGGTGCGAATATCCGCCCCCCGATCGGCAGCGTCTCGGGCGTTCAACACCACCAAGCGGGCATCGTCGACCCAACAGTCAGAATATTCGAAGGCGTATCGATAATCGTCCTTTAACGACAAGCCCGCCGCATCTCGCCGTAAATCCAGTTTGCGGGTTGTTGGCAAGCGGTCCCGCCCACCCAAATGATCATAAATAAACAGGCCCAGGCGCAGCAGCCAGGCCGGGCGCAAACCTTTATGATGCGGCAAAACAAATCGCACGGGCTTGATGATATGGGGCGCCAACGCCCAAAGCAGCTCGCGCTCTTTCAGGGCTTTGCGCACCAGCCGGAAGTGGAAAAACTCCAGATACCGCAGACCACCATGAATTAGCTTGGTCGAGCCTGACGAGGTGCCGCTGGCGAGATCATCTTTTTCTGCCAGCATCACCGAATAGCCGCGACCCACCGCATCCCGGGCGATGCCGACGCCATTGATGCCGCCACCTATTATAAAAATATCGACCGTAACCAAACCACCATCCAACTTCTAATCATCGGCAGAACTCAATTTATAAGGTTTACTAGAATCGCGATCACAAATCGCGCTTTCTTTTACTAATCGACGTTTATATACGGCGCTTGTATCGAGACAAATATTCACGCTAACCTGATCCCGTTCATGCACTGCTCTGGTGCGCAATTACCGGATAATAAATGTCTGACGAATCTGTTGATGTCCTGATTATTGGCGCTGGAGCCTCCGGTGCGGCGATGGCATGGAGTTTGGCGGAGACCCGCATGCATATCGTCTGTTTGGAACAAGGCGACTTTATGAACCCGGCGGAATATCCAAGCGCCGGGCGCGATTGGGAAGCCCGGTCACAGAGCGATTATAACTACAGTCCAAACGTGCGAATGTTGCCCAGCGATTATCCGATCAATGAAGATAATTCGCCCATAAAAGTGGCTAATTTCAATGCAGTTGGTGGTGGGACGATATTATATGCCGGGCATTTCCCGCGCTTCCATCCTTCCGATTTTCGGGTCAAAAGCCTTGATGGTATCGGCGACGATTGGCCGTTGGATTATGAAACTCTGGCGCCGTTCTACGCGGAGAATGACCGTATGATGGGGGTGTCGGGTATGGCCGGTGATCCGGCAAATCCACCGAACAACGATGTCTCGATGGCCCCAATTCCACTCGGCAAATCCGGCGAAGCACTAGCCAAAGGATTCAACAAACTGGGCTGGCATTGGTGGCCGTCCGATACCGCGATCGCGACGAAACCTTTCGATGGCCGGGACAAATGCATCAATCTCGGAGCCTGCCTTGCTGGCTGCGCCCAAGGCGCCAAGGCGAGCACCGATATTACTTATTGGCCGCAGGCGATCCGCAGTGGCGTCGAATTGCGCACCCGCTGCCGGGTCCGCGAAATTACCGTCGATGACAACGATATGGCCACCGGGGTGATCTATTTTGATGCCGACGGCGTCGAACAGAAGTTGAAGGCCCATATCGTCGTTGTCGCCTGCAATGGCGTTGGCACTCCGCGTATGTTGCTCAACTCGACGTCGCCACAGTTTCCCAATGGCCTAGCCAATCGCAGCGGTCTGGTCGGCAAAAATCTAATGCTGCATCCCTATGCCTCGATCATGGGAGAGTTTGACGAGGAATTGGATGGCTATAAAGGGCCGCACAAAATTATCCGCAGCCAGGAATTTTACGAGACCGACAAAGCGCGCGACTTCGTGCGCGGTTATACGTTCGAAATTCACCGGGGCATGGGCCCGATTAACACCGCCCTGTCGGGGCTGCAACGCGGTAGAATTCCCTGGGGGTTGGGCCATCACAGGGCCTTTCGGGAAACCTTCAATCGGATCGCCGGCATGGTCGCAGTTTGCGAAGACCTGCCGGAAGAGCATAATCAGGTGACGCTGGATCCAAACTTAACTGATAGCGACGGCATTCCGGCCCCAAAACTGGACTATGTCATCAGCGACAATAGTTGGAAGATGATGAACCACGCGATGGCCAAAGGCAGCGAAGTTCTGATCGCCGCCGGAGCCCGCAATATTTTCACCGAAGCGCCGATCAGTTTTGGTGGCTGGCATTTGATGGGCACCGCCCGCATGGGCACCAATCCCAGCCGTTCCGTGGTCAACGAATGGGGCCGCAGCCACGAGGTGCGGAACCTTTTCATTATCGACGGAAGTATTTTTGTCACCGGGGCCGGGGTCAATCCGACCCGCACCATTCAGGCCCTGGCACTATACGTCGCCGATCAAATGAAACAACGCCTAGCCAACCTGTTCGATTGAAGGTGAGAGAAATATGTCGGATAATAACTTCACGGAAGCCGAGCTCGCGGCCTTCAACATCCTCGTCGATATGATCATTCCGGCAAGTGACGAGTTCGCGATGCCGAGCGCCGGCGACGCCCTCATCTTTACTGACATTCTAGCGACAGCGGCAAACCATGGTGACATGGTACAACAAATATTGGCCGTTTTGGACGATCTTGCGCTGGCCAATCACGACAGCAAATTTTTAGATCTATCGCCCATCGAACGAGACGGACTGGTCGTTGAATTTCGCCAGAACCATGGGGAAGCCGCCAGCATGATCGCCACGATTGCGGTACAGTGTTACTATCGCGACGACCGGGTGATGGCCGCCCTCGATATGGAAGTTCGCCCCCCATTCCCGAAAGGATTTGAGGTCAAACAAGGCGACTGGTCACTGCTAAATCCGGTGCGCGAACGGCAAGCGTTTTACCGCAAAACGACTTGAAGCTCGACCGATTTCAGGTTTGATTGTGGCCAAACCAGCAACGCTGCTGCGGAAGCGGCAACAATAAGGCTTGATGAACCGCTCAGCGGATATCAACTACACTGTACAGGATTTGTCTGATATTCTAAGCGCAGACAAAAACAGGGAGGACGACATGCGTACAATGCTTAGCTGGACGGTACCTGTAGAGCAGGGTAATCAAGCGATCAAAGACGGGTCACTGGCAGCGACCATTGAAGCGCTTATGGAGCAGGTAAAGCCCGAGGCAGCTTATTTTTTTGCTGAAGACGGCAAACGAGCTGGTATGTTGGTATTTGATATGGCTGACCCCGCTGAAATTCCGCAGGTCGTGGAACAGCTGTTTCACAACCTCAACGCCGAAGTCGAGTTCAAACCCGTTATGAATGCCGATGATCTGCAGCGAGCGCTGGCAACAGTATCTTCATAAATAGGCGACAGTGCATTCACCTACACAGTAGGCATTTCTATGATGGCGTTATAGCTGTCGACAGGGTGGTATTCGTTCGTCAAAGTCAAAGACGCATAAATAACAATCTGACCACCGTCGCCTGCTTACGCTGACAAGGCGAATTTCGTGTTGGTTCCGCCGAACAATGTTGCATGTTCACGAACCAACCATGCCCTTGGAAAAAATATGGAATGGGCGGATTTGTCCGTGCTTTTTGAGCAGAATTGGCGCTATATTTTCTCGACCAAAAGAATAATAGCGTTGCATTTACTTGGCTAGATATGACTAATGTAGTCAGAATGAAATTTTGTCATTTATGGAAAACATGGTGACGAAACCGACCGGGCGTTAGGGCGACCAAGCACCGGTCAAACAAGCAAGGCCACATAAAAGGCCAACTGCACTTACAAAAAGAAGAGGGAGACACAGATGTTGCGTTTACAGAATTTATCCAAGACGTTGCCGGTTCTGGCAGCAGCCGCGGCGATGATAACTGCTATTTCAACCGCCAAGGCAGTCGACTTGACGGTTTACACGGCGGTCGAAGCTGAGGACTTGAAAAAGTATGCCGCCGAATTCAACAAAACCAATCCAGACATCAATATCAAATGGGTCCGCGATTCAACCGGAATTGTAACCGCCAAGCTTTTGGCCGAGAAAAATAATCCTAAGGCCGATGTTGTCTGGGGCCTGGCGGCAACCAGCTTGATGTTACTGAAGTCAGAGGGCATGACGCATGGTTATGCGCCGGCTGGCGTTGACAAACTGGACAAGAAATTTGTCGACGGCGCCAATCCGCCGCATTGGACCGGTATGGACGCCTGGATTGCTTCGGTTTGTTACAACACCGTCGAAGCCAAAAAGTTCAATCTGCCGGTACCAACTTCTTGGAAAGATCTGACCAAGCCGGTTTACAAGGGCCATTTGGTGATGCCGAATCCGAATTCGTCGGGCACTGGCTTCTTGGACGTTTCAAGTTGGTTGCAGATGTTTAGCGAAGAAGGCGGCTGGAAGTTTATGGACGCCTTACATCAGAACATTGCCTGGTATACTCATTCCGGCTCCAAACCCTGTAAACAAGCGGCATCTGGCGAAACACCAATCGGTATTTCCTTCGCCTTCCGTGGCGCGAAATCGAAAGCCAAAGGAGCGCCGCTGGAAATCATTCTGCCGAGCGAAGGTGTTGGCTGGGATATGGAAGCGACCGCGATCATGAAAGGCACCAAGAAACTTGCGGCGGCGAAAAAACTGGTCGATTTCACCGTCACCAAAGAAGCCAATGTGATGTATAACAAAGGCTACGCGGTTGTCGCCTATCCGGGCGTCGCAAAACCGGTCATGCATTTCCCGGAAGGTATCCTGGAAGCGATGATCGATAACAATTTCGAATGGGCCGCTGTCAATCGCAAGAAAATATTGGCCGAGTGGCAGAAACGCTACGATTCGAAATCTGAACCGAAGAAATAATCGCTGATCTGACTTGAGTTGTCTTCGGCCGCCCGTGGTGAGTTAAACACCACGGGCGGCTTGATGGCCGTTATGATGAGCGTTGGCCGGAACGGATGGACGATGAATCACGGTAAAAAACCCTATTTGAAAATTGAAAACCTCCTTAAAAATTTTGGCGATTTCACGGCTTTGGCGGATATCTCTCTCGACGTTTATGACGGCGAGTTTGTCTGTTTTTTGGGCCCTTCCGGCTGCGGTAAAACGACTTTACTAAGGGCGATTGCCGGCCTTGATATTCAGACACGGGGACGGATTGAACAAGACGGCAATGATATTTCCGCTTTGCCACCGGCTGAGCGCGACTTTGGCATCGTCTTTCAGTCCTATGCCCTGTTTCCAAATCTGACGGTCAACCGGAATGTCGCCTACGGACTGGAGAACCGTAAACTACGCCGCGCGGAAATCACCGCTCGGGTGGCGGAGCTACTGGATCTGGTCGGCTTGCCCGATCAGGGTGAAAAGTACCCGGCCCAACTATCGGGCGGGCAGCAACAACGAGTAGCGCTGGCCCGTGCCATGGCAACTTCCCCTGGTTTGCTTTTGTTGGATGAGCCGCTAAGTGCCTTGGATGCGCGCGTCCGGGTCCACTTGCGGGCCGAGATTAAGGATCTACAGCGCCGGCTTGGCGTCACCACGATCATGGTCACCCACGATCAGGAAGAAGCCCTGACAATGGCCGACCGCATCGTCGTGATGAACCACGGCGTGATCGATCAGGTCGGTACACCAGAAGAAATCTACGGCAGTCCGGCGACCTCCTTCGTTGCTGATTTCATTGGCTCGATGAATTTTTTTCCAGGTCAGGTTTCGGCCACCGGCGAAGTAACCATTGGGGGCACCCCTTTGGCTTGCGATACCAAAGACCTGAGCCCGGGCAGCAAGACCATTGTGGCGATTCGCCCCGAAGACGTGAATGCCCAGGATGTGACAGAAGACGGTAATATTGTCGAAGCGGAAATAAAGCAGATAAAATTCATGGGCTCGTATTATCGCGTTCAATTGACGAATGCCGCGTTCTCCGAACATGAAATTCAAGGTGATTTCTCAGTCAATCTGATGCGACGGAAAAACGTCGAAGTCGGCATGACGTTGCCAGTCCGGCTGCCGCGCGAACGGCTCGTCGTCTATGCCTCCAGGGAAGATTGAATTGTGAGTCAGCTGAGCCTGTCAGAACAGCAACAATTGGGACCCATCGTTCGCCCGAAAATGAGCCGGGACGATTTGGCGATGCGGATCACGATGATCGTGATCGGGGTTTTCCTGTTGATTGCCGTGCTCTTCCCGCTTTACACGATGATGTCGAAAAGTTTCGAGAACCAGGACGGTAGTTTCGCCGGGCTGGCCAATTTTGCTGAGTATTTTTCAACGCCGGCGCTGTTCAATTCGGCTTTTAACAGCCTCTTTCTTTCGATCCTGACGACTTTCATCGTGCTGACTTTGGCATTTGTCTATGCCTATGCGCTGACCCGAACGCAAATGCCGTTCAAGTGGTTTTTTAAACTGGTCGCTGTGGTGCCCTTGTTGACCCCGTCATTGTTGGGCGGGATTTCTTTGATCTACTGGTTTGGCAATCAAGGCGTCCTCAAAGACCTGCTGCTCGGGGAGAAAATCTACGGCCCGATCGGCATCTCCATGGGTTCGGCCTATTGGGTCTTCCCCCATGCCCTGATGATTGTCGTAACCGCCCTCTCGATCACCGATGCGCGTCTTTACGAAGCCGCAGAAGCTTTGCGAACAAGTAAATTCAAGGCCTTTATCACGATCACTATCCCTGGCTGCAAATATGGTTTGATTAGCGCAGGGTTTGTTATTTTCACCCTCGTCTTTACCGATTTCGGAGTCCCCAAAGTCATCGGCGGCAATTACAACATGCTGGCTACGGACATCTACAAACAGGTAATCGGGCAACAGAATTTTCAGATGGGAGCGGTCGTGTCCGTCGTTTTGCTGGTCCCGGCAATCATCGCCTTTACAGTTGACCGCATCGTGCAGCGTAAACAAGTCGCTCTATTGTCAGCTCGTGCCGTGCCCTATCAGCCGAAGCCTAGCCCTGGCCGCGATATGGCGATGCTGGCCTTTTGCACCATGGTTGCGATTATTATTATTGCCATGATCGGGATGGCGCAATATGCCGCCTTGGTAAAATTTTGGCCCTACAATTTAGAGTTGGCATTAGATAATTATAATTTCGACGTGATGGATGGCGGCGGCTGGGAAGCCTTCTGGAATTCGATCGAAATGGCGCTTTATACTGCTCTTTACGGCACTATCATCGTGTTCCTGGGGGCCTATTTGATGGAAAAGGGCCGCGGTTTCAACGCCGGTCGCAACATCTTCCATATGGTCGCAATGACGCCGTTGGCGGTGCCGGGGATGGTCCTGGGTTTGGCTTATATTTTCTTCTTCAACCATCCGGACAATCCGCTCAACTTCATCTATGGCACCATGACGATATTAGTGGTGGCGACAATTGTGCACTTCTACACGGTTAGTCATCTCACCGCAGTGACGGCTTTGAAGCAGATGGATGCAGAGTTTGAATCTGTTTCCGCGTCGCTGAAAACACCCTTCTACAAAACCTTCATCAAAGTCACCGTGCCGGTTTGTATGCCCGCCGTGTTCGATATTTCAATCTATCTCTTCTTGAACGCCATGACGACGGTTTCGGCGGTGATTTTCCTTTATTCGTCCGACACCACTTTGGCCTCTGTCGCGGTTCTGAACATGGACGATGCGGGCGATGTTGCACCGGCGGCGGCGATGGCCATGATGATCGCCTACACCTGTGCCGGTATGCGTATTCTGCACGTATTCTTAACCCGGGGGATTGCCCGAAAAACGCAGGCTTGGCGGGTTCAATAGTAATTTATCTGCCTGATAACTATAAATTATTCATATAGTAAACATCAAAATTTACGATTTGTCTTATCCATATAATTGCGATTAGGTGGCGCCAATCTGGCCAGTCGAGAAACAGGGAGTTCAAGAAATGCCTGCAGCTTCTGATTATGTTTACCAACGCGGTTATCGTGGAAAAGTTCAAGGTTTGGTCCTGGATTGGAGTGGCACCGTTGCCGATGCTTACGTGATCGCCCCGGCGGTGGTTTTTGTTGAAGTCTTCAAGCGTCAAGGGGTCGAAATTTCTATGCTGGAAGCACGTGGTCCGATGGGCTTGCGTAAGGACCTGCATATTAAAGCTTTGACCGAAACGCCCGAAATTCGCGAACGTTGGAACGACATCAAAGGCAGTTATCCGACCCAGGATGATGTCGACCGAATGTTTACCGAATTCGTCCCGCTGCAAGTCGAATGTCTGCCTGAATATACCGGACTGTTACCCGGGATCGCCGAAGTGACCGAGAAAATGCAAGCCGATGGGATCAAAATTGGTGTCTCAACCGGTTTCGTCCGCGAAATGGTCGATGTCCTGTTAACGTCGGCGCGCCAACAGGGTTTTAATCCCGACGCCACGGTGGCAGGCGATGAAGTCCTCAACGGCGCCCGCCCAAAACCGTTCATGGTCTACAAAAATTTGGACCTGATGGACGTTCATCCGATCCAATCCGTGGTCAAGGTTGACGATACCGCGTCCGGCGTCGGGGAAGCCTTGGAAGCTGGGTGTTGGGGTGTCGGCGTATCACGCTACAGCAACTATATGGATATCGACACGATTGCCCAGGCCGATGCCATGTCCGCCGAAGAGCTTGACCGCCGGAATGCCTTCACCGCGGATATTTTACGTAAAACCGGGGCCCATTATGTCATCGATAGCCTGATCGAATTGCCGGTGGTCATCGACGATATTAATGCCCGGCTGGCAAGCGGCGAACGGCCCTAAACATGGTCGTCAACCAGCAAGAACGCGCCCTCGCGGTCTTCCCGGCCGGCATATCAAATGGTGAGTTCGGCCTACCGGCGGAAGAATTGGTGGTCATGGGACGGGGCGAAGGGTGCCGTCTATGGGATACGAATGGGCGGAAGTTTCTCGATTTCTCCATGGGTTGGGGCTCCAGCTTGGTGGGCCATGCCCGCCCGGAAGTGGTCGAAGCAGTCAAAGCGCAAGCCGCTCTCGGGTCGAATTTCGCCTACCTTAACGACCACGCCCTGGCCCTGGCGGAGGAGCTGGCACGATTGAGCCCGGCCGTCGACCGTCTACGTTTCTGTGCCTCGGGCACTGAAGCGACGATGTATTGTCAGCGCTTGGCTCGTGCTTTTACAGGTCGGGACAAAATCTTGAAATTCGAGGGCGCCTACCATGGCGCCAATGAAACCGGCGTCACCAGTTTATTCCCGCAGCAGGATTTACCGTTCCCGCAGCCGGAATTGACCAGTGCCGGCACCCCTGCCGCCGCTTACCAGCTGCTGGTCGCACCCTACAACGATCTCGCTACCACAGCCGCGATCATCGCCGAACATGGTGGAGAAATCGCCGGCGTGATCATGGAACCGCTACAGCGCTGCACGCCACCTAAAGAGGGATTTCTGGACGGCGTGCGCAAGCTTTGTAGCGACTACAATATGGTTTTGATTTTCGATGAAGTTGTGACTGGATTCCGCCTCGCTTATGGCGGGGCGCAGGAATATTACGGTGTCGTGCCGGACCTGGTGGCCTATGGTAAGGCGATGGGCGGCGGTTATCCGATCGGTGCCTTCGGCGGTCGGGCTGAGATCATGGAAATGACCAACGAACATCGCATCGGCCAGGGGGACTATGTCTGGATGGCATCGACCCTTGGCGGCAATCCGGTTTCCATGGCCGCCGCCGTCGCGACGCTGACGGTCTTTCGCCAGACCGGTACCTACGAACATCTGCATCATTTGGGCAAATATCTGCGGGATGGCATGCGCAGTGTTTTGGCGACACATCAAGAGCAGGCCCAGGTCATCGGCGACGGCCCGTTAGCGCAAGTGGTATTTACGGAGGGACCGGTTTTCAACTATCGTTCGTCCAAACGTGGGGACGCCACCCGCGGGCGGGCGATGATGCTGCAGTTGTTTGCCTCCGGCATCTTTCTCAATCCCATGGGGACCAAGCTTTATTTGTCGCTGGCCCATGGCGAAGCCGACTGCGATCGCTTCCTCGACCATTTTGACCGCGCGCTCGCGGCCAGCAAATAACCGAGGAACCGCAAATGGCCGAAAAAAGCCTTCCCACGCATGCCCGCGCCATCATCATCGGAGGTGGCATTGTCGGCTGCAGCGTCGCCTATCATCTGACTAAACTGGGTTGGAAAGATGTCGTCATACTAGAGCAAGGTCGGCTGTCCGGTGGCACAACCTGGCATGCCGCCGGCTTGGTCGGTCAATTGCGAAGCCAGGAAAACATGACCCGGCTTATTCAATACAGCACCGATCTTTACGAAAGTCTGGAAGCAGAAACCGGCCTCAGCACCGGCTGGAAACGCAGCGGCAGCATCATTGTCGCCAGCACCGAAGCGCGGATGACTGTGATCAAGCGAACCGCCGCGGTCGCCCAAGCCTACGGGATCGAAGCCGATATCATATCACCGCAACAGATCGAAAAGCTTTGGCCGATCATGCGCACCGACGATTTAGTTGGCGGCGTCTGGCTGCCGGGCGACGGCAAAGCCAACCCGGCGGATGTGACCCAGGCCCTAGCAAAAGGTGCTCGCATGGGCGGCGCCCAGGTATTTGAGAAAACCCGCGTCACTGGTATCACCACCAAAGACGGCAGCGCCATCGGGGTCGAGACCCTGGCGGGCAATATCGCCTGCGAAATTGTCGTCAATTGCGCCGGCCAATGGGCCCGTCAGTTGGGGCGCAGTTGCGGCGTCACGGTACCGCTCTATTCGGCCGAACATATGTATATCGTCACCAAGCAGGTCGCCGGTGTCAGTCCGGATTTACCGGTGATGCGCGATCCCGACGGTTATATCTATTGCAAAGAAGAAGTCGGTGGTCTGGTGATGGGCGGCTTTGAGCCGGAAGCCAAACCATGGGGTATGGAGGGTATTCCAGACGAGTTTGAATTCACTTTATTGCCCGACGATTGGGATCAATTTGAGATCTTGATGCAGAACGCCTTGCACCGCATACCGGTCTTGGCCGATGCCGAAGTCCGGCAATTTATCAACGGCCCGGAGAGTTTTACCCCCGATAGTCATTATATTTTGGGCGAAGCACCGGAGTTGAAGAATTTCTATGTTGGCGCCGGGTTCAATTCCATGGGCATCGCCAGTGCCGGCGGTGCCGGCAAGGCGCTGGCGGAATGGATCGTCAATGGCGAGCCGACAATGGATTTGTGGCCGGTCGATATTCGCCGCTTTGCGAATTTTCAGGGCAACGACAAATGGCTTTGTGAACGGGTTTCGGAAACCTTGGGCACACATTATGAAATGCCGTGGCCGAACCGGGAAATGCGCTCCGCCAGGCCCTTTCGTCGTTCGCCAGTACATCATCTGCTGGCGGCCAAGGGGGCGTGTTTTGGCTCCAAAATGGGCTGGGAGCGGCCGCTCTGGTTTGCCCCTGATGGGGTAACGCCAGAAATTGAATATTCGTTCGGTCGCCAGAACTGGTTCGATTTTCGTGGCCTAGAACATAAAGCGGCGCGCCAAGCCGTTGCATTTTTTGATCAAACCTCGTTTTCGAAATTTCAAGTCGAAGGCCGGGATGCAGAATTAGTCCTGCAGCATCTTTGTGCCAATAATGTTGCCGTTGAAGTGGGCCGCTGCGTCTATACTGGCATGCTGAATGAACGCGGTGGCTATGAAAGCGATCTTACGGTCACACGTTTGGCCGAGGATAGATTTCTCGTCGTCTCCGGCTCGGCGCAAACCACCCGCGACATGGGCTGGATCAAACGAAATATTCCGCAAGACCGCCAGGCGGTTGTGACCAATATCAGTTCCGCCTATGCCGTTTTTGGCCTGATGGGTCCCAATGCCCGCGCCTTGTTATCGAAATTGACCGAGACGGATTTGAGCAACGAGGCTTTTCCATTCTCAACCATGCGGGAAATCAATATCGGCTATGCCACGGCCTGGGCTTGCCGGATGACATATGTTGGAGAGCTGGGCTGGGAACTTTACGTGCCGGTCGAATTTGCCGTTGGCGTATATGAAGAAATTTGCACCGCCGGTAGGGATCTTGGGCTCAAAGATGCCGGTTATTACGCCATCGATAGTCTGCGGATCGAAAAAGGTTTCCGCGCCTGGGGCCATGAATTGACCCCTGATTACACTCCCTTTCAGGCCGGCTTGTCCTTTGCCGTCGATCTTGACAAAGACGTGCCGTTTATTGGCCAGGAAGCGTTACTGGCCGCGCGAGACAAACCACTTACCAAACGCTTGGTGATGTTCACCCTCGCCGATCCGGAGCCGATATTGTGGGGTAGCGAGTTGATCTTGCTAGATGGTCAAGCAGTGGGAAAAATCGATTCTGGGTCCTATGGCCATACCTTAGGCGCATCCGTCGGCATGGGCTATGTCAAGCATGCCGACGGGGTCGATAAATCTTTTGTCGAAAGCGGCGACTTTGCCATTGATATCGCTGGCGAACGGGTCAATGCCAACGCCCATTTGCGCAGCCAGTATGACCCGCTGGCGGCCCGGCCAAAAAGTTAGCCGAGTTAAAATGATGGTCTACGCCAAACACACAAGACTGATTACCGCAACGATCCGAAGCTACGCCAGATGATTTTTTGCTTGCGCCAAGAACGCGGCGATGAGGCGAAGATCGGCGCGTTCTTTTAGGCAAACCAGAGATTCTGTCATGTCCACCTTGCAATCACTTAAAGGGATTACCACCAGGCGGGTATCGTGGCCGAATTCGGGTTTGGAGACGATGCCGACACCAAGTCCAGCGGCGACGGCTTCGCGGGCCGCGTCACGGCCTTCTACTTCCATCACAAGTTGCGGCGTCACGCCGAGGCGATTAAATTCGTCTTCCACCAATTGTCGGGTCGTTGAGCCATGTTCGCGCAGCACCAGCGGCTCCTTGCTCAGCTCAACCAGAGAAATTTTCCGCCGTTTCGCCCAGACATGTTGTTTCGGCACAAAAGCGACAATCGGGTCGGTCCGCAAGGGGATTACCAGCAAACGGTCGTCATCCGGCGCTTGTCCCATTTCACCGATATCGGCGCGGTATTCGAAAAGCTGGCTCAACACTTCGTCGGAATTACCCTGGGTCATGGTCACCCGGATGCCGGGATATTTCTTTCGAAAGGAAAGAATGAGATGCACAATATGAAGCGGGGCGCCGCCGGCGATCCTCAGGGTGCCAAACTCCAGCGCTTTGCTTTCCTGCAGCAGTTTTATCGCCTCGTCTTCCATCTCAAACTGGCGACGGGTTATGTCGAAAAGTTGCCTGCCCAACACCGTCAAATTGACGCTGCGTTTATGGCGGTGAAACAATTCAACATCAAACTGACGTTCCAGCTTGCGGACATGATCGGACAATCCCGGCTGCGTCAGGCCGAGTTTTTCCGCTGCTTTAGTAAATCCGCCATAGGTGGCAACGGCATGAAAAGCCCGTAGCTGCGAGGCATACATAAGTAAAACTCCTAGTTAAGGCGGAATAAGACAATTTACTTATGATTAAGTACTCCCGAGGAAAGCGGCAAGGAAAAACACCATGAACAAGAATGAGCAAAAACTAAACGCGCCCAGCCAAGCCGAAGGTGACGTCAATACGTCACCGCGACGACGGGCTTGGTCGAAAGCGAATATTTCTGCTGCAACCGAAACCGTCCTGCAGCGCGACGCTAAAGTTTTTCTCCATCAATCGGTTTCAACCCCCTGCCTATCGGCGATAAAAAAGGCCGAAGGGATTCATATCGAGGATATGGATGGCCGCCGCTACATGGATTTTCACGGCAACAACGTGCATCACATCGGTTATGGTCATCCCCGCTTGAAGGCGGCGATCATTAAACAAATGGATGAACTGTGTTTTGCCCCGCGCCGTTTCGCTAGTGAAACAGCCGTCGAACTGGCGGAAAAACTAAGCCAAATATCACCGGGAACACTGAATAAAGTATTGTTCGCAACTGGTGGTTCGGACGCGATCGAAATCGCTTTGAAAGTCGCCCGGACCGCGACCGGTCGCTTCAAGACCTTATCATTTTGGGATGCTTTCCATGGCGCCGGTTTCGGCGCCGCAAGTGTCGGCGGAGAGCAGATGTTTCGTGGCGGCGCCATCGGCCCGCTTTTGACGGGGGCGGAGCATGTCGCGCCTTTTGCCTGTTATCATTGCCCTTATGGATATGATGTCGATGCGGACGGCAATCCGCCGCTCGAGGTCTGCAAGCTCGCGTGTGCAAACATGGTGCGCTACGTGCTGGAGAAAGAGGGCGACGTTGCCGCCGTTGTTGCCGAGCCGATGCGGGCGGTTCCCTACCTACCGCCGCCAGGATTTTGGTCAGCGGTTCGCCAAGCTTGCGACGATCATGGTGCCTTGTTGATATTCGATGAGATTCCGACCGGACTTGGTAAAACCGGAAGCATGTTTGCCTGTGACCATGACGCAGTCGTGCCGGATATTCTGGTCCTGGGGAAAGCATTGGGCGGCGGCATCCTGCCCATATCGGCCATGCTTTGCCGGCCCGAACTTGATCGCGCCGGTAATTTTGCCATCGGCCATTATACCCATGAAAAAAACCCGGTAACAACGCGGGCGGCGCTGACTACGATCGAGATTATCGAGGACGAAAACCTGGTTGAAAACGCCGCGACAATTGGCGCCCGCGCGCTGGCTCGGTTGCAGGAGATGAAGTCGCGCTACGCTATTATCGGTGACGTCCGCGGTATTGGTTTTTTACTTGGGATCGAACTGGTGGTCGACCGCGATAATAAACATGTAGCCGCTGACGCCGCCGAGGAAGTGCTTTACCGGGCCTTGGACGACGGCCTTAGTTTCAAGACCAGCATGGGGAATGTGCTGACCCTGACACCGCCACTCGTGACCGATATTGAACAAATGGACGCCGCGCTCGATATTGTTGAGGGTGCAATCAAGGCCATTTCATTCCATAAGTAATTCATATAGTACACATCCGAATTAGCGATTTGACTTATGTTTTGTAACATCACTAAATGGCCGGCATATCTCCGGCGATGGGACAAATGCGATGAGTGTACAAGTTGAAAATGTCGACGAAAGCATGATTGACGTTCCAGATGCGTATCTTTTGACGCCTGGGCCCCTGACCACATCGTCGCGCACCAAACAGGCGATGTTGCGCGACTGGGGCTCTTGGGATGCGTCTTTTAAGGGCGTGACAGCGGAAATTCGCCGGCGTCTGATCGCACTCTGCGATGGTGGCGATAATTACGACTGCGTGCCAATACAGGGCAGCGGCACTTTTGCGATCGAAGCGGCCTTGGGCAGTTTTATTCCGCCTGATGGTAAAGCGCTGGTTTTGATGAACGGCGCTTACGGCCAGCGCGCCGCCAAAACCCTCGACTATTTGGGCCGTGATTATGCTGTCCTCGACAAAGGCGATTATCTGCCGCCGCTGCCGAACGAAGTCGCGGATATTTTGGCTGCTGATCCTGAGATCACCCACGTGGTTGCAGTGCATTGCGAAACCAGTTCCGGCATCCTAAATCCGTTGCAAGGCATTGCCGATGCGACCCATGCAGCGGATCGCAATCTGATTGTCGATTCCATGAGCGCCTTCGGTGCGGTGCCGCTTAGCGTGCGAGATATCCCGTTTGAAGTGATGGTCTCGTCAGCCAACAAATGCATCGAAGGGGTGCCCGGGTTTGGATTCATTGTGGCGACGAAAAAAGCGCTGGAGGCCGCGAAAGGAAATAGTCATTCACTCAGCCTTGATGTGCATGAGCAATGGAGCCATATGAACCGAACCGGTCAGTGGCGATTTACGCCGCCAACCCATACGGTTGTGGCCTTCCTTGAAGCGTTGCATCAACACGAAGAAGAAGGCGGCGTCGCCGGACGCTTAGCCCGATATAGCCGCAATCGCGATATATTGGTGAGCGGTATGCGCGAGCTTGGATTTGAAACCCTACTGGAAGAGCGATGGTTATCGCCGATCATCACGACTTTTTTTGCCCCGGCGGACAAAAATTTCGATTTCAAGTGCTTCTACGACGAAATCAAAGCCAGGGGATATCTGATCTATCCCGGCAAACTGACGGAAGCGGAAAGTTTCCGCATCGGCTGTATCGGGCAACTGGATGAAAACATCATGCGCGGCGTCATTGCAGCTATCGATGACGCTTGTGTCACCATGGGCGTCCGCAATCGCGGGACGGCTAGCGGAGTTGCTGCCAAGCTGCAAAAGCTTGGTTGAAGCGCCCATAATAGTTGTCCGCATAAGCAACATAGTCGATATCGAGCGGCGACAAATGTTCGGAAACCATGCTCCACATGGCCTCGCGTAAGGCCGAAGCACAATTCATGGCTTGAAAGCGGTAACGAAGTTCATCATTCACCGTCTTGTCAAAATAGGCTTCCAGCAGCCATTCCTGTTGTTTTGCCGACAGTTCGTTGTTGGATGCCAGATTAGCCAAATCAAAAAGCGGACTGGATAAGCCGGCATGTTCCCAATCGATCAGCCAGAGCCGTTCGCCGTCATCAAGAAAATTGGCGGCCAACAGATCGTTATGTCCCAAAACCAGATCGATAGGTCCGATCGCCGCTTCCAAGGCATCATTGCGCGCGCGAATGTCGGTGAGTTCCGGGTTCATTCGACTGTCGTTCTCGGCCAGGAAAAAGGCATAGTCGCGGCAAATTCGAAACGGCCAAAAGGCGTTAACCGGTCCCCGCAAATTACGAAAGGCGTCATGATGGGTGCGTTTGACGAGGTCAAGAATATTTTCCAGCCAGAAGTCATCGCGAACATCCGCTGCTTCGAGCGTACGACTTTCGACATAGTCAACGACAAGTGCCCGTTCGCCATGGTGATATACCTTCGGTGCGATACCGGTCGCGGCGGCGGCGCGGTTGCAATTATAGTCGTTCAAGCGGGTGACGCCATGATCGGGAACATCGCCATTGATGCGGGCAACAAATTTTCTGGCGCCGTCATCGACCAGAAAATTATCGTTGGAAATGCCGCCATCTAGGCGTGACACCGTCACTGGACCGGACCAACAACTTAAGTTCGTCACATAATGTTCTGTCTCAGACATGTTCGGTTCTCCTGTTCATGACCATATCCAATCAGGCGGTGTTCGCAGAGAGATTTTTTCCTGTTTCGGATCGTTGCCGTCGATGGCTTATTGGGCACTGATTTCCGATGAGTGACAGTCCCATGGCGCTGATCGAAACAACCGCTTGTCGTCGCGAGAGTTGGCAAAAGATCACCATGTCTGCTTGGATCTCTGGATTGTTGAGTTAGGAACTGCCGGGTTGGTTGGCTATTTCATCGTAATACATTTCCGAACGGCCGCCGATGTCGGCGATCAGCATCGGATCGCATGGCTCCCTCGTTCTCCCAACCTTCATGAACATAAGTTCAGGTCATAACCACACAGCAAAAACAACAAAACCCGCCAGGGGGGTTTGATTGTTCTGGTTGCGGGGGTAGGATTTGAACCTATGACCTTCAGATTATATTGCTTAGTACTTCAGACGATTATAACAATGAATTCAACGACCTGAGTTTGACCATATGCAATTCATGTGTCAGTCAGGCCGGATGTAGGTTTGATTACCAAGCATTTCCTATCGCCTCATTTAATTACAATTCCTTCCGATCATCGGGCAATTACGATGGATGTTTCAATCAAATATCGCTTCCGCTATGTCATTCATGGCGCTTTGATGATCGTCCGATTAAACAAATGGCTGTACCAGTCCATGGTCAACTGAACGCTGCTGGGCCGGCAAACGCCTGCTCGTGGCACCTGGTCTTGCTCGGTTTCAGGGGACACCAAGAATAAGCGCTATTGATCGCGAGAAGGTGTCAGATGACAAAACCAAAGCGAACATTTACCTTTGCGGTCCGAGATATCGTACCAGATGATCGATGAGTGCCCTGACCCGTGCCGTCAAATGTCGGTTTTGTGGATAGAGCGCATAGAGACCATATTCATCCGTACGGTAGTCGGATAACAATTGTTCCAAACTGCCGCCCTTGAGTCCAGTTTCAACTACATAACGCGGACAGCGTGCGACGCCGAGGCCGCTGATTGCCATCTGAGCAACCGCGCCGGGCGAATTGGCGTGGAATGTTCCCTGGACCCGGACAGCGATGTCAACGTGATCGGAACGGAAACGCCAGTTAGTTGCATCCATTTGATTGGCTTCGATCAGGCAATCGTGGGTCGCCAGCGCCTTTGGGTTGTCCGGCCGGCCGTGTTTGTCCAAATAATCTGGTGCCGCGCAAACAATGAGCGGCATGTCCGCGAGTTTTTTCGCTATCAGGGTCGAGTCACGTAGGGTCCCAATCCTGATCGCCAAATCGAAGCCTTCTTCTACTAAGGCAACTCTACTGTCCGAGAGTTTCAAATCAATTTCCACCGCACGATGGGTTGACATAAACGGGGCAAGGGCGGCCGTGAGTTTCGTGCTGCCGAAGGCCGTCGGCGCGGTGATGCGGATCGGCCCAGCAAGCGATGTCTGACGTTCCTGAACGAGTGCCTCGAGCTCGTCCACCTGCTCCAGGATTGGACGGCAACGTTCGAGATAAGCCGCCCCTACATCGGTCAATACGACACTGCGCGTAGTCCGGTTAAAGAGCTGCGTTTCGAGCATCGCTTCCAATTGTTGGACATATTTGCTGACAAGCTTGGTCGAGGCTCCGAGCCGGCGCCCGGCCGCAGTGAAGGATCCTTCCTGCGCGACAGCGGTGAATGCGCGCATGGTTTCAAACTTGTCCATCTAAGTTTCCCGTCAAATGTATTGTTCAAACATTATGTATAAATCATTCATAATGTTTGAACAATACGGGTTATTATCTTCATCAAGGATATGCGCCATATTGCAATCAACGGGCCCAGGGATTTTTCACTCGGTCGTTTCACACTAACTTTTGCAAAATAGGAACCTACCATGTCGAACGTAATCCGAATTCACCGCCACGCACTTTCCGGCCATTCCCATCGAGTTGAGCTGTTTGCTGGCCTTGCCGGCATCCGCCATCAACTGATCAATGTGGATCTTGTTGCCGGTGAGCACAAAAAAGAGCCGTTCCTAACGCTCAACCCTGCTGGCCAAGTTCCAGTTATCGAAGACGGTGAAACCATCATTTCCGATTCCAACGCAATTCTGGTGTATCTTGCGCGTAAATATGCACCGGATTGGCTGCCCAGCGATCCGGCCCTGGAGGCGGGCGTACAGAAGTTCTTGTCCTTCGCGGCCGGAGAAATCGCTTTTGGGCCAGCAACCGCAAGGTTAATCACCGTCTTTGGTGCAGGGCTAGACCCAGTTCGGGCAAACGTCGTTGCGGAGGGCGCCTTAAATTTCTTGGAGCAGCATCTCCAAGGTCGCAAATGGCTTGTTGGCAACCGACCCACGATCGCCGAAGTCGCGATCTACAGTTACGTCGCCCATGCGCCGGAAGGGAACGTCTCCCTTGATGTCTATTCAAACGTCCGGGGCTTGTTGCGCCGGATCGAGGCGTTGCCGGGTTTTGTTGGCATGCAGGCCACAAAAGTGGGTCTGGCTGCCTAAATAGATAAAACGCTCGGTGCCAATCACGCCGAGCGCCCATCCTTTTGACCGCTTATTCCTCCAATACACATTCGAAGGAGACCTTGAAATGACCCGTCCGCCCTTACCGCCTTTTACCGAAGTGACCGCCGGTGCCAAAGTTCGCGCGGCCGAAGACGCATGGAACAGCCGCGAACCTGCAAAAATATCGCTGGCCTATACATCCGACAGCCATTGGCGAAATCGCGCCGAGTTCCTGACAGGCCGCGACGAAATCGAGCAGTTCCTGATCCGAAAATGGGCGGGCGAGCTAGAGTATCGCCTGATCAAGGAGCTCTGGAGCTGGTCTGGTAACCGGATCGCCGTACGATTTGCCTATGAGTGCCATGACATTGCCAAAAACTGGTTCCGCTCATACGGAAACGAGAACTGGGAGTTTGATCAGTCCGGTTTCATGCGGCTGCGGTTTGCGAGCATCAACGATCTTCGGATCGACGAGACTGAGCGCAAGTTTCGCTGGTCCCTGGGACGCCGGCCGGACGATCATCCCGGCCTGTCGGAGCTTGGACTTTAGCGCTTGCGTAACTTGTGGCAAAGTTGATTCGAAGAAATAGGAGGCATCGATGACCGGACAGGTCGCAAATCCAAATGGCGATTCCCCATTCCATCACGGTGAACACGCCGTCCAGGAACGGATGGGCGCCCGCGATATCGAAGAGTGGGCGCGCAAAGTTGTTCGACCTCACATGCCCGAGCAACATCGTGAGTTCCACACTTCGCTTCCATTTTTGGTCGCTGCGGCATTGGACGAATATAGCCGGCCATGGGTGACGCTGCTCACAGGACCGGAGGGATTCATAATCTCGCCAGACCCGGGATCGCTGGTCTTGGACGGAGTGACGCTCGCTGGCGATCCGCTTGAGGGTGCGCTTTCGTCGGGCGCGCATCTAGGCCTCCTCGGAATCGAATTGGCCACCCGACGACGCAATCGCATCAACGGCCGTGTCCGGACGGACAGCAACAATCGTCTGATTTTCGACGTTGACCAGGCCTTCGGTAATTGCCCCCAGTACATCCGGGAACGCGAATGGACCCGGGCTGATGATGCGCAACTGGGGTCCAAAGAAAAATTTGATCGATTGACATCGGATCAGCGCGACTGGATCGTCTCGGCGGATACATTCTTTATCGCCAGCGGTTATGTCGGTGATGGCGAAAATCCGACCTATGGGATGGACGCATCGCACCGAGGCGGCGAGCCCGGGTTCGTGGAAGTCGTTAACGACAGGCGGATACAGTTTCCGGATTTTGCCGGCAACAATCACTACAACACGCTCGGGAACATCGTCCTCAATCCGAAAGTCGGATTCCTGTTTGTCGATTTCCCGACGGGAAGCCTGTTGCAGTTGACTGGAACCGCCGTCATCGACTGGGACTCGGAGGCTGTGGCGAGAATACCTGGCGCCAGGCGAATCATAACGTTCGAAACTGATGAAATTCATGAGCGCCGTGCCGCCGTGCCCTTGCGATGGGAGGAAAGCGCGGACTTCGTGCGCTCCTTGCGATTGATCGAGAAGATCCCAGAAAGCGAAGAAATCACGTCTTTCGTGTTCGAAGCAAGAGATGGCGCGCCCTTGCCGCTTTTTGAAGCCGGCCAGTATCTACCTATTGAGTTAGACGTGCCGGGCATCGACGGCTCAGTCGGCCGAACCTATTCTCTGTCCGGTCCACCGAGAACCGATCGCTACCGGATCTCCGTAAAACGGGAGCCGATGGGCATTGCCTCTCGGCATCTGCACGACGAATTGCAGGTCGGCGCCATCATCGATGCACGCCATCCTGCCGGAGAGGATCTTATGCTTCCCTGTGTGAAATGTCCCGTCGTGCTGATCAGTGCCGGTGTTGGGATCACGCCCATGATGTCCTTGCTGCACGCCCTTGCGGAGGAAGACGGCGAGCGCCCGGTATGGTTCATCCATGGGGCCAAAGATGGTGCCCATCATCTGTTGGCTTCGGAAACCAGGAAACTTGCCAACCTCCGGAATAATATTCAATTGCATTTCGCTTACAGCAGGCCTCGGGACGAGGACGAACTCGGCAGCCATTTCGATAGTGAAGGTCGCGTCACCGGTCACCTCGTCCAGGATTTGGTAAACACATCCGACGCGCATTATCTGCTTTGCGGGCCGACAGCGTTCATGGCTGAGATCCAGGATGTATTGGAAGCCAATGGCATTGATGCCGACCGAATTCATACTGAGTCGTTCGGCCCAAAGGGCTGAGATCGCGTAATTTCCGCTCCTGACAACTAGCGGAACAAATATGGTTTGTTGGCCGACCTCTGCATTGTGCCCGTAAAAGGAAATAATCAATATTGCACTCGAATGACCGCTTGGTGCAGATTTTGTTGATAAAGTCGGTTGCGGTAGTGAGCTTGGCGCAATTCCATCTTCTTAGCGGTTTTGTTGAGGAGTATGGGACGATCATGGGGACCCAGGCGTTAGCGGATCAATTGTTTAATGACTTCTGCTTTGCGGCCACTATTGCAAGTTGCAGAGAGCTACAGAACGCGTTGTATACATCTATATCAATTGCTACGCCCCACTCGCAAATAACTTGAACATGCCGATATTCCGCGTAGGATGATGTTATCAAAGTAGCGGCGGAACGAAGAGCAAGTGCGATACCACAATGCATGCTGATGTAGTCAGTTGGTTTCAAGCACTCGGGACGCCCAGGCGATGGATGAACATTCTAAACCTATATTTTGGTTTTGAACGCCGATTTTTCCTCCTGCCACTCTTCCTTATCGTCTCCATTGTAGCGCAATCAGCCGACGCAAAAGAGATCCTGCCACCTGACGTCTATCAGAATACCCTGCGCATCCGAATGGAACTCGAGCGGATCAGACAAGCGACCGGCAAACCGCTCGAGCTCCGCCCGGAAATAAACATCCGCCACGCGTCGCCCCGCGAAGTCTTCTTTCAAGCGATTACGTTTTGGGTCAAGTCGGTACGGTTGTGCAAAGAATTTCGGCGGGCCGGATTTTACCATGCAACGAAGATCGAGATCACGCCGCCCGACAAGGTCGTGTCGGGCGATGTCTGGGTCTTGACGGAGAACGCGCGGGGGCGGCTAAGTTGTGTGAGGCGCGAGCTCGGACTAGAACCATTGAAGCAGGTTTCGCCCCTGGATAACAGCAAAAACCCAAGTGATGTGTTCCGCTCGATCGTTCAGGCGAACCGTCAGATCAACCTTATTTTAAGTTACAAATTTGCGCCTGGCGATGTCTTCGCCATCGTCTCGCTAACCAATCAATACATGCGCGAGATCTTGAATAGGGTGGCGCCCGGGTGGCGCTCTGATGCCGGTCAAGCGCCTGCCTATGTGAAGCAAAAGCAGCCGATCGACGTCTTCCGCCAGCTAATCGAATGCCTCTCGATAATTCGTCGAATTGCCGAGCTCGCTGACATTCCCATGCTGGATTTCGATCCGGATTACAGCCAAAATATTGGTCCGAGCGATGTCTATGATATTGCGTCCCTGGTATTTTCCGAAGTGCGGCATATGTCTACTTTGGCGGGCGCCAGGAAACGCTATAGGATTCGTTCGCGCGAAGACAAGGTTCCCTCCGACGTTTTTCAGCAAGCCCGATGGTTGGAAGATTTGCTGATTGAATTCGAAAAGCGCGCGCGTCACCAAGTTGATTGGCGTACTTCGCAATAGTTGCCGGTTTACAAAATGAGAGGTCGAAATGGATATTAGGTTGATTCGGATTTTTGTCGGTGCCAAGTTGCTCGATCGTTCCACCTATATTCTGGCATTGATCGTCGGTTCGCTCATCAATCTTTATGGACAAATCCTGTTGCCTTGGTTTCGCGGCAGCTTCGATCCCCCATCGGATCTGCTGATTGAGTTTGAGATTCGGCCGGCAATAACCATATTATCAATACTGCTTGGTTTTCTTTTTCCGTTTTGCGTCGGAATATATTCCGCTGTCACAATGCGATATAACAATCGAAGAACTGAAGCGATCGCCCGGTTGCCGGATTATAGTCCTGATCCAATGTTTAGCGCCGGCTACGACAGCCAAATCATCGACGCTGGTCCGAGCACGAGAGACTTCATGAAACGCTATGATATCGACAACGCAAAACAAATTCTCGGCGATTCACTATGGGGCCATATTGTCTCCGGTGAACCAATGGAGGACCGACCGATCGTATTTTTTGAGCCGGATCGGTCGAAATATGCGGTATCCTACCGTTCCACGGAATTCGATACGATCAACATATATCTCGCGCGGTTGCCAAGAAAACTTGATGGCCCAGTTTTGTCCACATCGTAAAGGTTTTTCGTTTCACGAGGGATAGCGTCTCTCGATAACAATCGACGAAGCACGCAATGGCCCAGCCATCCACGGCCCCATAGATTTCCCCCAGCCATGTCGTTAAACTCATGCCATGAGCGACGGAATGCAGTACACGAAAGTTCAAGACGCCAAGGACATGCCTGGATTACGGCTTGCGCTCACCATGCGTGTGCCCGGACCGTGGAGCCAAGCGGCAAAGTACATGTTCGAAGTCAAGGGAATCCCGTTCATCGCTGTTGGCCAAGCCGGTGGCCGGGCCAATGATGAGCTTTACGCCTGGACGGGCCACAGGAACGCACCCGTTGCCGTCTATAACGAGGAAACTCCGCGCGTTGGTTGGCAGGAAATCATCATGCTGGCCGAACGTCTTGATCCGGAACCGGCACTGCTGCCGAAGAATTCGGCATCGCGGGCGGCGGTGTTCGGGATCATTTCCGAATTGGCGGCGGAGCAGGGATTAGCCTGGATGCGGCGGTTGCAAATGATCGAGGACATGAATGCACCGACGCTCGACCCACGCACCTACGCATCCGCCAATATCCTGGAGGGCCGTTATGGCGCAGGGCAAAAAGCCAATGACGCGGTGACAAAACGCTGCGTGGATATTCTAAGCATGCTCGCGAAAAATCTGAATGAACAGAAAGCGCGCGGCAGTGAGTATTTTGTCGCTGACCGTTTTTCGGCGGCCGACCTTTATTGGGCTTGTTTTTCCCAACTCGTCCGCCCCATGGAAGAAGCAGTAAATCCGATGCCGACATTCATGCGCGACGTTTATCAGGCAAGAGATCAGGTGCAGGATGCGGTCGATCCGATATTGATGGCGCATCGTGACATGATTTACCAACGCCACCTGCGTCTACCTCTGGAATTCTAGCGGTATGTTCGCCTTGGCAATCGCACCTGCAAGCGTTGGAGGATATTGTCGGAGCGTTGGAAATCACCTGTGTGGATAAATCAAAGGGGGCCGCTGAAACTGGGCAAGTCCTCTCAAAGGTGGCGAGAAGCGGACTTGTGATTTTTGAACCATTGGTTTTGTAAATTCTTCACGTATACGACCAAACCGCTTTATCAGTCAGAGGGGAATATCGATGGAAGTCAGAAACGCTACACCTGAAGATCGTGAAGGGTGGGAGCCTTTGTGGAGAGGCTATCAGAGTTATTACGAAGTGGATTTATCCGCAACAACCGACAACACCTGGCAACGATTGATGCGGCCCGAAAGCGATGGCCCCTTTTGCCTCGTCTGTGAAAATGACAGCGGCCAATTGGTCGGCTTCACCACCTACATGTTTCATAGCCATACCTGGCAGCCCGAACCAAGATGCTATCTGGTCGACCTCTTCACAAATACCGAATTACGCGGCAAGGGTATTGGCCGCAGGCTAATTGGCGCCGTCTATGAGAAAGCTGATGCACATGGCTGTTGCCAAGTTTACTGGCTGACCCAAGATTTCAATGAGGCCGGAAGAAGGCTCTATGACAAAGTCGCTAAAGTAACGCCGTTCATCAAATATCAACGCTAGATATCAATAGAATATTTCCATCAATACACACCCTTCCGGTGCTATAATTTCATTTCGCCGAAAAAGGAAGGTTGCTTACAAAAATAGCTATTTGGACAAACAGCGGCCACTTCCGGTTCGGGGCAACTCCGGCCGATTTGACTGGTCGTTCCTATGTTCTGCTTCGCCCCGGATACCGGTCAGGATCTACAAGAAATCGGTGGTTGGAAATCCAGTGGCTGCTTTGCCCGCAAAAGCAGGCGACCTACGCCACAGCCCAAATAAGCTGCTTCGTGTCAGGAGGCGACATAGGGTAATTGTCCATGTCCGTATATTTACCGTCGCCGAGAAGCAATATGTGCGTGATGTCGAAATGTGCACAACACAGAATAGTGGCAATTGTCGTTATTGACGTCGCCGGCTACTCGCGACTGATGGGCTCCAACAAAGACGGAACGCTTACGTCACGTAACGGACATATAGAAGTAACGTCGCCTATTGCCGGACAGCACGGTGGTCGTATCGTCGGCACTGCCGGCGATGAGGACTTGAGCAAAGCGGAGGACCGGTTGGGATTGCAGCCGAAGCCAGTCATATAGACGATCTAGTATTCACCAACAAATCAGATAATACTCTCGGGAATGGAATGCTCCGCTGAGAAACGCGGTCTTGCCGCCACGTTGGCAGCCGATGTGACCGTAGACGACGTAGATCGGAAGCGAAATGAAAATCACAATTCTGGACGACTATTTCGACACCCTACGGGGCCTGCCAAGTTTCGCAAAGTTGGACTGTTTTGAAGTGACGGTCTGGAACGATCATGTTCAGGACCTCGATATTTTGGCCGAGCGCCTGCAAGATACCGAAGTGCTGGTGTTGTTTCGAGAGCGAACGGCGATTACTGGCGAGCTGCTTGATCGCTTGCCGAAGTTAAGGCTTATTAGTCAACGTAGTGTATATCCACATATTGATGTCGCCGCCTGTACCCGCAACGCCGTTATCCTATGCTCCGACATGCATGCGGGCACGCCCTCTTATGCGGCGGCCGAGCTGACCTGGGCATTGATCATGAGTGCGATGCGGGATATTCCCAGGCAAATGACCTCACTGCAGTCTGGCCACTGGCAAATGGGCGTCGGCAAGACCTTGCGGGGTCGGCTGTTGGGTCTCTATGGATATGGCCGCATTGCCAAAACCGTCGCCGGATATGCGGCGGCGTTCGGCATGGAGGTCTGTTGGTGGGCCTCCGAAGAAGGTCGCCAACGCGCCGCGGCTTACGGTGTAACGCTGGCGCCAAGCCGCGCAGCTTTTTTCGCAAACTGTGATGTGGTTAGTCTACATGTCCGACTTAAACCCGAGACAAAAGGCTGCATCACGGCGAGTGATCTTGCCCGCATGCGCAGCGATGCCCTGCTCACCAATACCTCGCGGGCCGGGTTGATTGCGCCGGGCGAGTTGCTTACGGCACTGAATGCGGGGCGGCCTGGCATGGCGGCAATTGATGTCTTCGATAGCGAACCTGTTACAGATTCTCGCGATGATTTGGTTTCCCATCCGAAGGTGATTTGCACACCGCATATCGGTTATGTCACTGAAGACGAATACGACCTGCAATTTTCTGACATTTTCGATCAGATAAAAGCTTATGCCAACGGCTTGCCGATTAACCTGATCAATCCAGAAGCCTGGCCGCCAAGCTAATGGCGTCGCGGTTAGAAACTAGCGGCTGCGCAGCTTCGGATCGAGGACATCGCGCAAGGCATCACCGAACATATTGAAGCCAAACACCGCCAGGGTAATCGCCAAGCCCGGAAAAACGGCAATCCACGGCGCGCTTTCAGCATATTCTTCGGCCCCACCCTGCAGCATCAAGCCCCACGCCGGGGTCGGTTCCTGCACGCCCAGGCCAAGATATGACAAAGATGCCTCCAGCAAAATCGCCTGCCCAACAAATGCGGTCAACATGATCAAGAACGGCGCCACCACATTGGGCGCCATGTGGCGGAGTATAATCCGCGCATGCGAGAAGCCGCAGGCCCGGGCCGCATCCACATATGCAATTTCACGGATTGCAAGGGCGCTGGAGCGCACCACCCGCGCGCAACGCGGCACAAATGGAATAGTAATGGCAATGATCACATTATGGGTCCCGGTGCCGAAGATCGAGACCACCGCTAATGCCATGATGATCAAGGGGAAAGCCATGAACACGTCCATCACACGTTGAAATATCAGGTCAAAAAGGCCGCCGAAATAGGCACTGGATACACCCAGAACCAGCCCCAGAAATCCGCCGACAAAGGCTGAGAAAAAGCCAACAAAGAGCGCTGTTCGGGCACCATAAATAATTCGGGAAAACAGATCGCGCCCGAATTGATCGGTGCCAAGAAGGTGTTCAGCACTGGGCGCCAAATGCATGCTGCCGAAGTCATTCGCCACGGGATCATAAGGTGCGATCAGATTGGCAAGTATCGCGGCGAAGATCATCACCACCACAATCAGACCCCCGGCCGTGCCCAACGGTTGTTTGCGCATGAAATACCAAGCGTTGCCAAGCAAAGTTTTTCGCGGCACCGCTTCGTCTTCAACATCGATAGGCGTTAAGGCTGTCACCTGTGCATACCTTTCTTGCGGCCCTTGTTAGCTATAGCGGATGCGTGGGTCGAGCCACGCATACATAATATCCACCAGGAAATTGGTTAGAATAAAAATCAACACCACCAGCATGACCAATGCCTGGGTCAAGGTGTAGTCATTGTTTGATACTGACTCGACAAACAATTTACCCAGACCGTTTAAGTTGAAAACTTGTTCCGTCACCACCAAGCCACCCATCAGAAAGGCGAATTCAATGCCGATAACGGTCACCACCGGCAGTAGGGAATTCTTTAAGGCATGGCGGTTAATAATCAGTTTTTCATACAAGCCTTTGGCCCGGGCAGTGCGTATATAATCCTCCCGCAACACCTCGAGCAGGGCAGAGCGGGTCATCCGGGTCGCCACTGCGGAATAACGATAACCCGTCGCGACCGCGGGCCAAATCGTCATGCTGAGATTGGTCAATGGATCGACCCAAATTGGAACATAAATGATCGGTGGCATCCACGGCGTGTCAAACCAAGATTGGGTGGTGATAAGCAATCCCAGAATAATCATTATACCGAGCCAGAAAGAGGGAATGGCAATGCCGGCGATGGAAAAAGTACGAACAAAGTAATCGATGAAAGTATTTTGTTTAACCGCGGAAATTGTACCTAGCGGAATGGCGATGATGATTGCGGTGAAAGTCGCCATCAGGGCAATTTGCAAAGATAGTTCAAATCGCAAACCGATCTCATGACCGATGGTTTGTCCGGTCCACATGGAATTGCCAAAATCAAGCGTCGCGAAACCAACCATGAAATCCAAAAACTGCTTCCATATCGGTTGATCAATGCCGATTTGGGCACGACAGGCGGCAAGCGCGTCTTTGTCGACGAAACTACCTTCACCCGCCATCCGCAATTCACAAATATCGCCAGGGATCAGACGTAACAGGAAAAACACCAATACCGCCGCGCCAATCAAAGTTGGCACCATCAATATCATCCGTTTAACCAGGTAACTATACATATCGGTAGCAATCCCCGGACGTCTGCCCACGCCTGTTGTGACATGGGCAGACGGTTTAGGTTATTTCAAGCAATGATCTCACTCGTCCAACCAAACGTTGGCGAGATCCAAGTTGAGATAGTGTGACGGGCTAATTTTCCAGCCTTTCACCTTGGTACGATGCGGAATGATCCGATACCACCAAAGCGTCACGAACTGCCACGCCTTTTCGTCGAGCGCACGCTTTTCGAACTGCCGCATGATCCGTCGTTGTTCGGCCGGATCGCCCGAGCGATTCATTTTCTCGAACATCTTGTCCAGTTCCGGATCCTGATAACCGGCATATTGGTTGCCGGCAATGGTGTCGGATTGGAACTTGGAGACATCCAACAGCGGGTTCACCACGGATTGACAATTGAAGTCCATGGAAACATCAAAGTCTTTCTTCTTCCGCAAAGTGGCGTAAAACGGTCCGGACGGTTGCACCCGTTGCGTGGCCTCCAGCCCAACCTTGCGCCATTGGTCTATCAGCCAAGTACCAACGATTTTATAGGGCTGATCGACGCCGCGATTGTGGAACTCGAACTTGAGGCCGTTTGGAAAACCGGCCTCCGTCAATAATCGCTTGGCTTCCGTCCGCGACTTTTCAATATCGGGCCAATAGCCGGCGATCGATTGCAATTCCTCTTTGTTCGCCGCCAAGGGATGTCCCGGGAAGGCGATCCCACCGACAGTTTTGACGATCGCAATCTTCGAGAGGTATTTCGAGCCCCCCCAACGATCAATCGACAAGCTCAAAGCCCGGCGCACACGGGCGTCATCAAAGGGCTTGCGTTTGGTGTTCGGAGTTACAAACAGGGCGCAGTTCCAGTCGCTTTCCTGCACCGTGATCTTATCGCCCAATGCCTTTTTCAAATCATCCCGGCTTTTCGGCGGGAAACCGCGAAACTGTATGTCGGCTCGACCGCCACGAATGGCTTGAACATTGACCGACTGTTTGCGGGCGAAAATCGCCTCGGTGCCATCAAGATAAGGCTGGCCTTCATGGTAATAGTCGGCGTTGCGGGTCCCTTTGATAAAGGCGCCGGGTTGCCATTCGACCAATTTGAAGGGCCCCGAACCCATGACATTCTTTTCATGCCAATGCATGTCTTTATCGAGGATCGCTTTCGAATAGACAAAGTTGTAAGGCATCGCCAGGGCCGGAATGAAAGCACCTGAGGGATACTTCAAGTCGAATACCACTGTCTCTGCGTCCGGTGCCGATACCTTGGAGACCATGGAGAAAAACCCTTTCCGCGCGCTCGGCACGCCTTCCCCAGGAAATATAATTTTGTCAAACGTGGCTTTAACATCCGCTGAACTTAGGCTGCTGCCATCGTGGAACTTCACGCCTTTGCGGATTTTGAATGAATACTTGCGACCATCATCCGAGGGTTTAGGAACCTCGCCAACACACAGGTCGCATTTGAAATCAGTGGTCGACGCGGGATCGGACGGGTTCACCCGGATTAGCACGCTATAGAACTGCGCGAATGGATGGATCGTGCCAAAGGTTGTTTCACGGTGCCCGTCGGCGCTTGGCGGATTGCTCGGAATAACAAATTTTAGGATGCCACCACGCTTCGGCGTTTGCGCCATCGAGGGCACAATGCCGGCAAGGAATACGGATATTCCCGCAATTGCGGCAGTGGCAAGGAGCGTATTAGATCGTTTCATTGTTTATTTCCTTCCCTTTGAATTAATTTTACTCCAATCAGATACAAATCATACGCAACAGCTGATCACACCTCCCTACAGGCAACAAAATGGCCCGGTCGAACTTCCTTAAGCGGCGGTACCGCCTGAGAACATTCGGGGACCGCGATCGGACATCGGGGATGAAAGACGCAACCGCTGGGCGGTTTGATCGCACTCGGTACTTCACCGGCAAGAACTTGATGCTCCCGATCGGCTTCGATAACAGGATCGGTAATTGGTACGGCGCTCAAAAGCGCCTTGGTATAGGGATGCAAGGGATGATCAAAGAGTTCGTCGCACTCCGCCAGCTCGGCGATTTTCCCCAGATACATCACCGCCACCCGGTGACTAATATGCCGCACCACGCTAAGGTCGTGCGCGATAAACAGGTAGCTCAAGTTAAATCTATCGCGCAAATCTTCCAGCAAATTGATAATCTGGGCCTGAATCGAAACATCAAGCGCCGAGACGGCTTCATCGCAAACGATGAATTGCGGATTCATGGCGAGAGCCCGGGCAATACCCACACGTTGGCGTTGTCCGCCGCTCATCTCATGCGGATAACGATCAGCGAACTTCGGGTTTAAGCCACATATACTCAACAATTCGGAAACCCTTGCCTGCCGCTCTTTTGCATCCGTTACAATGCCGTGAACTTTCATCGGTTCCGACAAAATTTGACCAATTTTCATCCGTGGATTGAGTGAGCTATATGGATCTTGGAAAATTACCTGAACCTGTTGGCGCATGCGTACAAGGTCCTTGGAAGCGAATCCCGAAACATCTTCACCGTTAATACGAATTTCGCCGGAGGTCGGTTTTTCCAATTGCAAAATACAACGCCCGACAGTGGTTTTGCCGCAGCCGGATTCTCCGACCAAGCCGAGGATTTCTCCGCGCCGGATATTGAAGCTGACGCCATCAACGGCTTTCACTTGCGCTACATTTCGTTGCACGAACATTCCCTCGGTAACGGCGAAATGCATTTTCAAATCCCGGACTTCCAGCAGGTAGTCGTCATCCGCTGTTGAGGCCAGTGCAGCCGCCACCGAATTTTCCTTCACACTCACGTTGTCAGTTTCCTCATGAAGCATGCGCTTGCCCGGATGCCACTGCATCACTTTGCCAACAGGCTACGGCGTGACCGTCCTCGGTCGACGCCAGCGTCGGGTTTTCCTGGGCGCAGCGGTCCACCTCGAAACGGCAACGCGGACGGAATGGACAACCAGCGTCCAGCCGGGTTAGATCCGGCGGCTGCCCTTCTATCGGAATGAGTTTGGTGCCTCGCGGTTGGTCCAACCGTGGCACAGAGGCCAATAATCCCAGCGTATAGGGGTGCCGGGGATGGTGATATATCTGTACCGCGCTGCCGCATTCGACGATCAGTCCAGCATACATCACGTTCACCCGATTGGCGTAACGTGCGACCACACCCAAATTGTGGGTGATGATTATCATCGCCACGCCCAGACGTGCCGACAGGTCCCGCATCAGTTCCAAGATCTGCGCCTGAATCGTCACATCAAGAGCGGTCGTCGGTTCGTCGGCGATAATCAATTTCGGCTCACACGACAGCGCCATGGCGATCATCACCCGTTGACGCATACCGCCGCTCAAATGATGCGGATATTGCGCCAGACGGCGTTCCGGATCGGAAATACCAACCAATCGCAACAGCTCTAAGGCACGGGCATCCGCGGTTTCGCGGCTGACATCCAAATGCTGCATCACCGTTTCCGCCAGTTGTAATCCAATGGTTAAAACCGGGTTGAGCGACGTCATTGGTTCTTGGAAAATCATGGCGATCTGCTGTCCGCGTACTTGGCGTATTTCCGTTTCGTCAATGCTTAGCAGATCCCGACCCATAAAAATGACCTCGCCGGCGGCAATGTGCCCCGGCGGGTCCGGTATCAATCGCAGAATGCTCATCGCCCCAACGGATTTTCCACATCCGCTTTCCCCGACGATGGCCACCGTTTCCCCGACTCCAACGGAATAAGATATCCCACCGACAGCCTTTACTGTGCCGTCGAAAGTATAAAACTCCGTTCGAAGCCCCTTTACCTGCAGCAGTGTTTCCAAAACAACCGCCCCTATCCTATCGCGCCGTTGATTTATTTTTTTACGTTAGGCGGACAGTGGAAATATTAATGAACGTTGGACAATTTTGTCAATGACATCATCAATCGGTGATTATTTTACGCACCAGTATCTCACGAAATTGTTGCTTTATAGCTCAAACGCTATCTCGCAGATGCGACATTGCCGCCATGACACCACCGTTTTGGTGCGGAATACCCGCCAAATCCAATCCCATCTCCACGCCCGATAATGTCCCCATCAACATCAGATCATTGAAATCACCTAGATGGCCAATGCGGAAAACCTTTCCCGCCACTTTCGAGAGACCATTGCCGAGCGACATATTGAATTTTTGCAAGACCAATCGACGAAAATCATCGGCATTGTAACCATCGGGTAAGCGTATCGCGGTTAGCGCGTTGCTGTGCGCAGCGTTCTCCAAGCATTGGGTTTCCAAACCCCAGGCCTGCACTGCTTGGCGAGAAGCGGCGGCCAGACGCGCGTGACGAGCCACAACCGCATCCAGACCTTCGCCAAGCAACATATCCATCGCTTCGCGTAAACCATACAAAAGATTGGTCGCTGGCGTATAAGGGAAAAAGCCTTTCTCATTCAGCTCTATCATCTCGCGCCAACGCCAATATGACATCGACATACTGTTAGTGTCCGAGTGCTGCAAGGCTTTCTGGCTAATCGCATTGAAACCAAGACCTGGCGGCATCATCAGACCTTTTTGAGAGCCACCTATCGTGACATCCACTCCCCAGGCATCATGTTGATAATTACTACAACAAAGAGAAGAGATAGTATCGACCATCAAAAGTGCCGGATGGCCCGCCTCATCAATTGCCCGGCGAATAGCGACGATATCCGAAGTTACCCCGGTTGCGGTTTCATTGTGCACAACGCAAACCGCTTTGATGGTCGCGCCACTGTCGGCACGTAGTTTCTCTTCCAGCAAGGCGGCATCGACGGGATGGCGCCAGTCGCCTGGTATCAGTTCCGCTGCCAAGCCCAACCGCTGAGCTAAATCGTGCCAAAGGTTGGCAAAATGCCCGGTTTCGAACATCAATACTTTATCCCCGGGTGCCAGCACATTGGCCAGTGCTGCTTCCCAAGCACCGGTGCCCGAAGACGGATAAATGATTACCGAACTACTGGTACGGAAGATTTTGCCCAAGTCTGCGAAAATACCAAGGCTGAGTTGCGCAAATTCGGGCCCACGGTGATCTATTGTCGGCGCCGCCATGGCCCGTAAAACCCGTTCTGGCACATTGGAAGGGCCCGGAATTTGTAAAAAATGTCTACCGGCGTTGAGATTGTTCATCTATCCGCTCCGCAAAAATTAAATCGCCCGCCAACCGTTTCGTCGTTGAGACCAGTGCGACACATTATCCAGTGGCTTCAACTAACTTGCAATCACCAAGCCACAAGCGTTACGGATGCGCGGGGGCAAAGCATTCACACCCCCAAGGCTCAATCGTGGCCTAGGTGATTTGGCCGATCACCGATCCTTATGTCGTGCATCACGGCGCGCTCGGCTCTTATGCCTCCGCTTATCTGCCGGCGAATTGCAACACCGACGGCTTGTTCGCCCGGATCCGGGACCTGGACGGAATCGAGGTCGCTTACGACAAGGCGGCGCGGCGCGGACTTTTGAATTGTCGCCGGAATGTATTGGCGACATTGTCGTGGTTCCGGTCAAAGACAAGGTGATTGGCAGCATCACTTCACAGCATGAATTTTCCGGTTTGAATGAACCGCGGCGCTCCCACGGAGGTATCGCGGAGCTGGTCATTCCGCTCATTGTGAACCGAAAATTGTCAGCCTATGATGGCGCAGGCCTATGGAAGTTTGACGCCTTTTTCATCGCCTGCAACCATCTAGCCCGAACCCGCGCGGCGGCGGAATAGGAGATATTGAATGAACGAGATGAGCCCGCCCTGACCCTTCTCCCATGCTCATCATAAAGTAAATTGGTTTGGAGGATTCGCAAGGGTTTCGTGATCATAGTCTCACTGCTAACACGGACGTTCGACCATGCACATTTCGGCCTGAGGACAGAAAGATCAGGGCCGGGCGCGTGACGACGTAGTCACTCAGAGAGGTATGCAAAGGTATATCTTAGGAATGGTGCTTGCTTTTGTATGCAAGCACCAAACAAATTCTTAAAAAAAGGAGCACCTGACCGAGATGCGGTCAGGTCCAGGCTCGGCCATTTCTAAAAACGTAGTTTTTTTGAGATGGCATTTCTAACATTGTCGGCGCGGAACACCGTCTATGTGCGCACGTCCGTGCTCGCTTGCATTGGGTTCTGCGGTGTTGAGTAACAGTCACGTGCTCGTGTCGCTTCCATCATGGACGTGACAGGTTCTCGGGTTATCAAATAATCCTATTTGCCTATGGGACAGTATTACAAACTGGTGAACATCACCAAGAAGGAGGTTGTTCACCCGCACCACATTGTGGGTGGTGCCAAGTATTTGGAGTGGTTATTCAATTATCAGGTTTGTGTGCTCGGGTGGTTGCTGCGGCAATCGAACGAGGGTGGAGGCGGTGATGTTCCGTTTGAGAAATCTGAGGCGTACGCCGACATATGCAATATGCTGCTTACCGAATTCAGTGAATTTGTTGACGAGGACGGCCATTGCCGTGACTGCAAATTGTAGAGATGGGTTAAATCCCTCGCTTGAAGGCGAGGGATTATTCATGTTCACGGATAATGCTCTGCATCATCCATTCCACTGAAGGCCAAATTCAGGATTTTTCACTACCCCCAAATCGAACTACAGCAGACATTCGAGCATAGCAATCAAGCAGCACGAATTTCGGTCAAAAACTTGTCCATTTGCTGGTGCAAGGTCTCGGATTGCTGTGAGAGCTCGCCGGCCGCATCAAGAACATGCCGGGCCGAATCTCCGGTTTCCCCCACTGCGGTTCGGATAGAAGAGATACTGCTCGATACCGCTTGGGTTCCCTCCGCTGCCAACAGCGCGTTGCGGGAAATCTCCCCGGTGGCGGTGCTTTGCTGGCTCACCGATGTCGCGATGGTCCCTGCGGTGTCGCCGAGCTGGGCAATCACGACTCGGATATCCTCGATAGTGTTGACCGACGCATCCGTAGCCACCTGCATACTGTCGATCTGGGTGGCGATCTGCTCGGTAGCCTTGGCGGTTTGATTTGCGAGCGACTTTACTTCACTGGCAACCACCGCAAAGCCCCTGCCTGCGTCTCCGGCTCGGGCAGCTTCTATGGTGGCGTTCAGGGCCAATAGGTTGGTCTGTTCGGCTATACCCCGGATCATGTTGACGACATCCCCGATCTCTTGTGCCGATTCAGCTAGCTTCTCGATAGTCGCCGTTGCCTGCTGGCTGGTCTCTTCGGCTTCACTAGTGATTTCAAGAGACTCCGACGCCTGACGGCTGATTTCGGCGACCGAAATGGACAGCTCTTCGGTGGCCGCAGCCACGGTCTGCACATTGGTTGATGCATCCTCAGTCGCACTGACCACCGCAGTCGACTGGTCGCCAGCCTGTTTGACCGTTTTGGACATGGTTTCGGCAGTGGTCCGCATTTCTATGGATGCCCCTGCGATCGCCTCGACCACGCCCTTTACGCTATACTCAAGGTCATCCGCCAACTTAAGCTGACCTTTGCGTTTTTCTTCTTCGGCGCGCTTTTCCGTTTCAACCTGGTCAGCAGCCATGCGTTTTTTCACGATAGCGTCTTCCTTGAAAATTTGCACCGCCCGGGCCATGGTGCCGATCTCGTCTTTAGACTGTAAAGATGGGATTTCGACATCGTGTTGGCCGTCAGCAAGGTATTTCATCGCCTTTGTCATGGTGACCAGTGGTCCAACGATCTTGGCGACGAGATACAGCGAGAGAATGGCAAAGCAGAGCAACGAGACAATGCCAACAATGATGATCCAGGTCTGAACGGATTTCCTGCTCTGAGCGGCAAGGGCTGCCATGACTGTCTGAGCCTCTTTCACACTGGCTTCTGGAATGATGGCGCACAAGGTGCCAACCTGCCCGCCTATTATCCGCGAACAGGATGCAATGGCGCGCACGCCGTCGGCCTCCAGGACAGTCTTTGCTGTGCCTGCTTTGGCGATTTCCGTGCGCAGCGCCTCGCTAATCTTGGGTACGGATCCGCTAAATCCGGCGTTCGCAATGGGAGTTGAAGCAAGGTAAACGGCAAAATTTGATCCTGTGATACGATGTAGCTGTTGCAATGGTTTGTTATGAGCGTTCAAAAGTTTACCGGCAATAAAAACAGCCATGGGATCACCGAAGTCGTCCTTTATGATTGTTGCGGATAGGACCGTGATCGCGCTGGCGGCAAGATCTTTTTCGCCAGTTAAGCCGATATCCCGCAATACAGCCGGCTCAAGCCGCAATATCCCACCTACCGTATTTTTCGCTGTCTCTTCCTTGCTGGCCAACAAGGTGGGGATTTTCAGATACTTCTTCCAAATTTGATAGTGTTTTTTCAGACCGATGTCGTTGACGTCTTTCGGAAACGATGTGAGCGCAATACCTTTGAGATCGAAGACGAGTAGAAAATCAAGCTCTCCGGTCTTGGCTGCCAGTTTCAGCTTCGCTGCCAATTGCTTTTGCTCATTGTCCTCAACTAGTTTTACTACCTCTGGGCTTTTCCCCAGGAAGCTCAGTTTTGTTTCCAGGCTGCCCCGAATTCCATTGATGAAAAACTGCAACATATTGAAATGACCGCTCAAGCGGTCGCCGGCTTGTTTCTCAACGACCTTGGAGACTAAGTTCGCTTGTTTGCTAGTACTCTCATTCAACTTCCATGATACGACCGTAGCGATGGCAATGATCATGACAAAGGCGCTGGTTATGAAGCTCGCAAGAATTCGAAACTTTAGGCCGTTCATGTTCCAGTATTCCTAATATGTTAAGCAAAGGAAATCACCAGCCGTCCCGAGGTCGAAGTCTATGACCCCAGGGGCTGGTGGACTTGGATTAGTTCGCTGGGAAGCCGTAAGCTTTCTTGATCGATGCGTGAGCCGCGTCGGACGTTGCGAATTCAATAAACTTTTTGATGTCGCCGGTCTTGGAACCGTCTTTGAACACAAAACCCAATTTGGTTACGCTGGGATAATCTGGAGCGTCAGAAGCCAGGCCATTGATCTTGAGGATGGTCACGTTGGCTTTTTTGGCGTTGGAATAGGGACCAAAACCGATGGTGCCCTTCGTGCGCTCTACGATCGCGAAGTTTTCGGTAGTGTTCAAAACTTCTTTCGACTTAGAGGTAATTTTGATGTCACCAAAACCAGGCAGCGTTTTTTTTAGGACAGACAAGGAGCTGTCGCCATCTTCGCGCCGGACCACTCGAATTTTCGCATCTTTTCCACCAACATCCTTCCAATTGGTAATCTTTCCGGAATAGATGCCGGCGACCTGTTCATGGGATAAACCCTGTACCCCGACATTTTTGTTTACAAAGAAAACGACCGGAATTTTCGCGTAGGCGACATGGGTGAGCCCATAACCTTTTTCTTTGTTCTTGATCCCTCGCGCGACCCGCCCAATGATGTTCTTATCGTTGCCGACCGATTTAATAGCGCCACCGGAACCGATGCTTTTCGGTACACTTATAGTCACGCCTGGGTTAGCTGTGCTGAAGGCGGCACCAATGCTTTTGAGGACAGCTGTACCGTCGCCGGTACCGACGATAACGATTTCTTTTGCAGACGCCATTGATGTAACGGTCGCAACGATTAGCGCTGATAGCAGGGCAATTGTGGTGGTTTTACTTTTGTCGAACATATAGTTCTCTCCTGATGGGATAGGTCGTTTACGAATTGTGGTGAAAAGATATTCTAAAAATATGAAAATGCTGTCTCCGAGTAAAAAAATCGTTAACGCTGGAAAATTTGGCTAGAATTTATGGCAGTGTTAGAAAATCTGATTCCATCGGGATGCAGTCTAGACAATCTAAACGACCTACAGTTGCCAGAAACTGGTTGCCGAGGAACAAAAGTTTCTATTCGATGTGATTTTTCGTGAACATCTGAGAAATCGATACTGGCCGAGAAAAAATCAATCGACTATCACATTGCGATACCGCAACCCAAGATTTAGGCGCGTCATTTCGAAAGCCCTGCCTCAGGTATCCCTGCCTGTCGGATGGGGCCGATCGTGGATCGTAGAAATTCTGAGTCCACTGACACACCCGGATTTGAAAACCCTGCGGCTTTCGGCCAATGCCAATCGGCAACCGGACGCATGACATTCTTCAACTGATGGCAGTCGACGCCGTCAATTTGGTCCGCTGTCTTGCCGTCAAGACTCTGATAGGCGTTATCGGAGGTCAGTACCTGGCCTGGCGCGGCCAGCTCCTCCAGACGCCCTACCACATTTACGCCGTCGCCAAATATGTCCTCGGCTTCGAACACCACTTCACCGGTATGAATGCTAATGCGTAGGCGGATGATATCGTGGCCAACCAAATTTCGCTAGATCTATGCCGCAAATCAGCGGATCAAGGCCGCCGAAGCTGGCGTCAAGCCGTTTACGTTGCTAGTCTTGGGCCAAAGCAATGGACTTTGTTTCAGTTGCTGCATAATTCGGCAAGGTCGAAATCATGAATGACATCACCCACTGGTTGGAAAATAACGATCTCGGCAAATACGCGGGCGTATTGGCCAAAAATGAGGTCGATTTGACTGCACTGGCGCATCTGACTGCGGACGATCTAAAGGAAATGGAGATCCCGCTCGGTCCAAGGCGAAAATTGTTGGCCGCCATCGACACATTGACGCCGTCCGCTGACGGTAATTTCCGCCGTCTGATCGAGGACTCAGCGCTCGGTGTGGCGATCAGTGTTCCAAGCGGCGTGATTTTTGCCAATGAGTCGTTGTATCGGATTATTGGAATCCAGCCGCCGCAACCGCTGACACTGGAATTCAACCCTTACGACTATTTGATCGACGAGGACCGGGAAATCCTGACTGAGCGCAGGCGTCAGCGGCAGCAAGGCGAGGATGTATCGCCGACCTTCGAGCTACGGTTTGGAAACAATGGCAGCAAACCGGTTTGGACCGAAAATTTTGTCCAAAACATCACCTGGGAGGGGCAACCGGCGGTCCTGACATGGATAACGGACATCACCGAGCGTAAACGGGCAGAGAGCAAACTCCGAGAAAGCGAGGAACGTCTGTCTGCAGTGCTTGAATCGAGCCCTGTCGGGGTTTCGATATTTGATGAAGACGGCAAGTTCGTTTATGCGAATAGCCGCATTGCGGAGATGACTGGCCGACCCAAGGAAGATTTGGTTGGGTTCAAATCAGGTAGCCGGTTCGTCGATCCCGCGGTCGCCGACGAGCTTAGAGCACGCTATGCGGCAGATGGTCGGGTCGACCATTTCGAAGCGGAATTCTTAGGCGACGACGGCGCCAATTTTTGGATGGTGCTGACCATGATGCCGATATTGTACGGGGGCATTGAGGGCCGCCTTGCATGGGTTTACGACATCACCGAGCGTAAACGAGCGGAATTGCTCGCCAAACAGGAGCAGGAACTGCTTGATCGAATTTTCGAAGAAACGCCGATTGCCCTTGGCATAAGAGATGCCGGGAGCGGGCGGATGCTGCGGGTCAATCGGGCCAATGTCGAATTTCACCGACAATCGATTGAACAGATCATGCAGAATAGGACACCAGACGCCTTTGCCACTGAAGACGGACACCAAAAGTTTCTTGACGCTTTTGCCGAGGACGGGCGGGTCGTTGAAATGGAGCTATTGCTACGCCGGCAAGGCACCGGCGAGCCGGTTTGGTGTCTAGTCTCGGCCTCACCGATCAACTATCGCGGTAGGGATGCGGTGCTTAGCTATGGCCTCGACATAAGCGAGCGTAAACGGGTCGAATTGCGCGCTGAACAGGAGCAGGAACTGCTCGATCGAATATTCGAAGAGACCCCATTTCCTCTTGGCATACTGGACGCCGCGAGCGGCCGAGGGCTACGCGCCAACCGGGCCAATGTTGAACTCCACCGACAATCGGTTGAAGAATCTCTACAGACCACCTCACGTGACCTCTTTGTCATTGAAGGCGAACACCAAAAGTTTCTCGACGCTTTAGCCAAGGACGGCCGGGTCGTTGAAATGGAACTATTGCTGCGCCGGCTAGGCACCGGCGAGCCGGTTTGGTGTCTGGTCTCGGCCTCACCGATCAACTATCGCGGCATCGATGCCGTGCTGACCAGCGTCCTCGATATCAGCAAACGTAAACAGGTGGAATTGCATGCTGAACAGGAGACGGAGCTGCTTGATCGGATTTTCGAGGAGACGCCGTTTCCGCTCAGCATATTAGAGGCCGAGAGCGGTCATTTGCTGCGCCTCAACCGGGCCAATTCTGAACTTCACCGGCAGACTATTGAGGAAATCGAGCAGAATACGTCACAATACGCCTTCGCCACCGACGACGGACGGCAAACGTTTCTTGAGACTTATGCCAGGGACGGGCGGGTCGCTGAAATGGAGCTGCTGCTGCGTCGGATGGGCACCGGCGAGCATGTTTGGTGTCTGGTCTCGGCCTCACCGATCAACTATCGCGGCACTGACGCGATGCTGTCCTGTGTCCTCGACATCAGCCGACGCAAGGATACCGAGGCGACCTTGGCGCGGCAAAGCGAGATACTCGACACGACCATGCAGGCGATGGGCCAGAACATTATTATGCTGGACGATGAATTCCGTTTGCGAAACTACAATGAACGTTTCGCGCGCAGTTTTAATTTGAGCAAAGAGTTCCTCGACAGCCGGCCGGGCATCGAGGAATTTATTAAAGTTTGGGCCGAAGCCAACGATATCACCGATTTCGATTTCGCCCAGGCCGAGGCCATGGTCCGACGGCGAGATCATTTCACCTTCGAACGACATCTGCCGGACGGTCGCGTTTATGAATGCCGGCACAACCCGCTTCCCGGTGGCGGCTGCGTGCACACTTTTTCCAACATCACCAAGCGCACCTACGCGGATGCAGAGATTGCTGCCAAGCAAGCGCTATTGCAGGCCGCGCTTGACAATATGTCGGACGGCATCTTCATGCTCGACGCGGATCTCAACTATGTGATGTTCAATCATCGTTATATAGAACTAACGGACGTCCCAGAATCGCTGGTCGCCGCTGGCAAGCCCATTCGCGACGTCCTGAGTTATGCCGCCGATCAAGGTTTTTATGGCCCGGGCGACAAAACGGCGCTGGTTGATCAACGCATGGCCTCGTATCTGGATAGCCAGTATCTGGAGGTCGAATTGCAGACCCATAGGGGCCGGACTTTGGCGTTGCGTAAATCCGCGATCGACGGCGGCGGCTCTGTGGCCGTGCTCTCGGACATCACCGAACGCAAAGTGGCGGAAGAGAAAATTGCCGCACAGCAAGAAACATTGCAAGCGGTACTCGATAACATGGCCCAAGGCGTCATCATGTATGACTCCGAACAGAAGGTTCAGTTGTTCAACGACCGCGCCAGAGAGTTGATGGGTCTCACTAAGGAGCAACTGAGTATCGATCTGCCATTTAGCGCGCTCGTTGACATTTTGTGGGATCGCGGTGAATTGAGTTTAGACGATGAACATATTAACGACGTCTCCCGTCTCGACGACATGTGGGTCACTGAAACTGGAGGAAGCACGTATTTTTATGAATATACCCGCAACAATGGCGTTACAGTGGAAATACAACGGCGCCGGATATCAGACGGCGGCATTGTTGCAACACAAACCGATATCACCGAACGAAAACGGACGGAAGTTGCTCTTCGGGTTGGCGAGGAGCGGCTCAAGCTCGCGTTACAGGGCGGCGATCTCGGTTCCTGGGACATCAAATTTGAGACCGGTGAGTTTGTCGTCAACGAAAAATGGGCAAATTTGTTGGGCTATTCATACGATGAAGTCGGAGACCCAGAAGATATCGCGAGCAAGACATTTCATCCCGAGGATAGGGAACGGGTCGACGCATATAATCGACAAAACGCGGCCGGCGAGATCGACGACTATGAAATTGAATATCGTGTCGTCACCAAACAGGGAGAGACCCGCTGGCAACTTTCCAAGGGCAGTACGGTGCATAGAGACGATGCGGGTAAGCCAAAGCGCATCGTCGGTACGGTTCTTGACATCACTGAACGCAAACAGGCCGAAGAGGCACTGCAAAGACAGACCCAACTGGTTCAATTGTTACATGAGGCGGCGGCTAGCGCCAATCAGGCACAGGACGTTGATGACGCACTGCGGGCATGTGTCGATGCGGTCTGCGCGTTCAACTCCTGGCCAGTTGGCCATGTCTACCAATGCCATGACGATGAACCCGATATCTTGGTTCCGACGGACATTTGGCATTTGGACGAACCCGATCGCTTCGCCACTTTCCGCCGGGTGACCAATGAAACCACCTTTAAGCGCGGCATTGGGTTGCCGGGCCGGGTGTTCCAGAGCGGCAAGCCGGCCTGGATTGTCGACGTCACCAAGGATGCGAACTTCCCCCGCGCCAAGCAGGCCGACGATATTGGCGTCAAGGCCGGCTTTGCAGTACCGATTTTGGTCGGCGATAAAGTCGCCGCAGTGATGGAATTCTTCACCGCCGAGGCGACCGAACAGGACGATTCACTATTGTCCGTGCTCGACAACATCGGCAATCAAGTCGGTCGGGTGATTGAACGCAAGCGCGCCGAGCAGGAGATATTGGAGGCCAGGGACGTAGCCGAGGCAGCGACGCGATCGAAAGCCGCCTTTCTCGCAGCGATGAGTCATGAAATTCGCACGCCGATGAACGGCGTGGTGGGAATGATCTCGTTGTTGCAGGAAACGCAGCTCGAATCCGATCAGCGGGTGATGATGAACACGGTGCAGGATTCCGCCTTCGCACTGTTGCAGATTATCAATGACATTTTGGATTTTTCGAAGATTGAAGCCGGCAAAATGTCGCTGGAGAAAATCCCTGTCAGCATCGATCGCGTTGTTGAAGGGGTCGCCGAAACTTTGCTCCCCAATGTCGCCAACAAGAATCTGCGGTTGTCACTCATCATCGATCCCGAAATTCCCGATCAGGTGATAACCGACCAAGTCCGCCTCCGCCAAATTCTGTTTAATTTGTTGGGGAATGCGACCAAATTTACAATGACCAACGCAGACCGCGAAGGTGTAGTATCGCTGCGCGCGGAACTGTTGGAACCGATCCGAAACAATCAGGCCCGCATCCGCTTTTCGATTGTCGATAATGGCATCGGCATGTCGGCGGAAATGGTCGACAAATTGTTCACGCCATTCACCCAGGCCGATCAGTCGACCACCCGGCGCTTTGGTGGTACCGGGCTCGGGTTGTCGATCAGCAAGACACTGAGCGGCTTGTTGGGTGGTGTGATCGAAGTTGAAAGCGAAGAAGGCAGCGGCTCGTCCTTCCATCTAACACTGACGCTTGATGTTGCGGAACAGTCAGCGGATTCAGCCTGGCAATATGATTTGTCAGGGGTAAACGTCGCTTATGCTACAAACCATAGCGATACCGCCGAAGCGGTGGAGCGCTACACACATGCGTGCGGCGCCAGGATAACACCGATCGCCGCCAAAAACCTGGTCGGTGAAATCCAGGCAAACACAAAAACCGATCCGTTTGACATCCTCGTACTGGGCCAGTTGGCTGGCGACCTAGACCGTGAGGCCGTGATCGATAGCTTGAGGAACAATCTCCAGATCTCCAGGCTTTGTTTCCTCATCCTAACCGATGACCGCACAAAACGCCGTGGCATGATCTTGCCGGACATGGTCGTGGTGGAGAGTGCGCCGGTGCGCAAAAGCAGCTTCATGCATGGCATTGCCATGGCGGCTGGTCGTGCCAGCCCGACTGTCGACGGGGACATACAAGGCATAAGCGCCGGCGCCCGAATTGTACCGGGGTTGGAGGAAGCGCGCGCTGCCGGAGAATTGATTCTGGTCGCCGAAGACAATGTCACCAATCAGGACGTCATCCGCCGCCAACTGAATATTCTCGGTTATGCGTGCGAAGTTGCCGATGACGGCGCCATCGCATTGGCTATGTTCAAAAATGGCGGCTACGGCCTCGTCCTCACCGATTGCCATATGCCGAACATGGATGGCTACGAGCTAACCGGCGCGCTTCGGCATTTGGAGTTAGAAAGTGAAACGCGGCTACCGATCGTCGCCATTACCGCCAACGCGCTGCAGGGCGAGGCCGAACGCTGTCTTGCATCAGGTATGGACGATTATCTGCCCAAACCGCTGGAAATGGATAAACTGAAAGCCATGTTGGCCAAGTGGTTACCGGTCGATCACGGCGCCGCCACCTCGAAAGCGATATCGGAACCCGAAAGCGGATCCGATGAAGTTGTTCCCGGCGCCGAAGTGGTGGTCGATATTAAAGTCCTGACAGATATGTTCGGCGCGGACATGGATTTGATTAAAGAAATACTTGATGAGTTTGTCCAACCTTCGTTGGATATCATTGCCGACATCGACGCCGGTTTCACTTCCCGCGACGCCGACGCGATAAAAAGAGCTGCGCACAAACTAAAATCCTCCTCGCGCACCATTGGCGCCGACAGATTGTCGGATCTGAGTACCGAACTGGAAGCCGCTGGCGAAGCTGAGGATTGGTCGAGAATTGAAATATTGTATCCCGAATTGGCTGGTCTCGCAGGTGATGTCATGAGCTTCATCGCGCGGCTTTAGTGTTGATCTGTGTCAGCTTGAGAAGAGGTCGACGGTTCAGAACGACTGATAACGCTGCGTGCCGGCGTATTGTGATGATAGACAGTAAATACTGAAATCGTTCGATCAGCTGTTGGTTGCTTTGAAATTTCTGTTATAATTCTACTATTCAGGCAAGCGCCAACAGAAATTTTCAATAAGGAGTGTGTGAATGCCGCCGACATATTCGGTGAATTTGGTTCTAAAAACGCCAGGCACAAAATACCACCTCGTGTGAGGGACAAAACGACCCCAAATCCACTGAAGATCGGTGCAAGTTATTTCGCCTAATTGAGGTTGTATCATGAACGAACAGGTTCAAGACGTCTTAGCGGGTTATCGTTACCTTGTCGTCGATGACGAAGCTTTCATGCGTAGCTTAGTCACGCGAATTTTGAAAAATTTGGGCGCAATAGAAGTGGCCAATAGCGAAAACGGTCAAGCCGCCCTTGAGCATCTTCGGGACAATTCTACGGACATAATTCTATGTGATCTAAACATGCCGGGCATGGATGGTGTGGAATTTTTGCGCCATCTTACGAAATCGGAATTTAACGGCGCCGTGGCGTTGATCAGCGGCGAAGACCAACGCGTTCTAGAGACGGTGCGCAGTTTAGCCGAAGCGCACAATCTGACAATACTTGGTGCTCTATCGAAGCCGGTCAAGCCAGATGACTTGAAGAAATTGCTCGGCAATCTCGAGAATAATCTGTCAATTCGGCACAGCTATGCACCTATCGACGCACCGGACGTGGATGAACTGCGTGCAGCGATAGAATCGGATGAATTGGAGCTATTCTATCAACCCAAAGTATCCGTCCCGGACCGGAAGATTATCGGTGTCGAAAGTCTGGTGCGATGGCGTCACAAAGAGCGCGGATTGATTCCGCCGGTGGCATTTATCCCGGTGGCGGAGGATCATGGTCTGATTGATGAAATGACCGACGCCATTTACATGATCGCAACCCAACAAGGCGGCAAGTGGCTGGCCGACGGACGCGACTTCAAGGTTGCGGTAAATATCTCCGTGGAATCACTCAACCGGCTTGATTTGCCAGAATTCATTGTTGATACCGCGGCGCAAAACGGCCTTGACCCATCCCATATCATTTTGGAAATTACCGAGAGCCGTTTGATGCAAGACATCAAAGGCCCGCTGGAAATCTTGACCCGGCTCAGGCTCAAGGGCGTGTCCCTTTCCATTGACGATTTTGGCACCGGTCACTCCTCTATGGAGCAGCTCAAGCGTATCCCGTTTACCGAACTGAAAATCGACCGTGCCTTTGTCAATGACGCCGTAAATGACGCCGCTGCACGGGCGATCCTGGAAAGCAGTGTGACGCTCGCCAAATCGCTCGGCATGACTACTGTCGCCGAAGGTGTTGAAAATCAAGCGGATTGGGATCTGGTGGCGTCTCTCGGTGTTGATGTTGTTCAAGGATATTTCATTGCCAAACCGATGCCCAACGACGAACTCGACGAATGGATAGCGCAATGGCAAACATAGGAGCCGTTGTTCACCTGGACAAACATAGAAATCGTTCCGTTTAACAAGCACCAACTGCGAGAATTGGACCCAAACAATGGCCGAAGCTAGTTTTAAGAACCTGCACGTTCTTGTTGTCGACGACGAACCGTTTGCCCGGAAGTTTCTTATCCGAATTCTGGGGACCTTAGGCGTCCTGGAGATTAGTGAGGCAGAGGATGGTGTCACCGCGATCGAGCGGATGCAAGCAACTGAAACTGCCGTGGATCTTGTGATCTGCGATGTGGAAATGCCGAATATGGGAGGTTACGAATTCGTCCGCCAATTACGTTTTGGTGTCGTGGAAGGCAGCAAAAATGTACCGGTCCTGATGCTGACTGGTAAGAATGTGGAAACAAACCAAGAAAAGGCGCGGATCAACAAGATAAGCGGTTTCATCAAAAAACCGCCCGATAGGGAGGTGATGAAACAGAACATCGAACTGGCCCTGGCCACCTAAGGCAGATGCGGAACTCGATTCACAAATCGGCCGCGATATCATGGTTTCTCTCGGTCATACCGATCTGCACAGCCACTGAATTGCGCACAGCATCAACTGCGTTCAGGTATTCCAACAAGAAACTATCGCCTGCTGTATTAGCGATGCGGCGATAATGCTCGGCAAGCAATGGCTCAACGAGGTCAGAGCGATGACCGCGCTGTGCCGGGCCGGCCGTCCTATATGGCGCTCTCGCGAAAATCGCCCCTGTTGGCGCGTAAGGGCGAGCTGGAAGCAGCCCTGAAAACCATGTAAGAATAAGGCGTCGTCACAAAAATCATCGCCGCCTATCGTTGAATTGGCGGCTCCGGGAGGAGACTTTGACTAACGCCATACCGATCTTCCGATCGCTGACTGCCAAGCTCCTTGCGATATACCTTCCCGTCATCCTGTTCTGCACACTGTTGCTGTTCGCAGCGATCGAAATTCAGAACTATCGCCATGCCAAGGAAGAGCTCATCGTCAGCCTAAATAGGTTTGTCGAATCCCAGAATATCGTTTTAGCCAAGCTGCTGTGGGAGAACGATACCGAAACCCTGAACGCCGCCGTAGACCAGTTCGCCAACAACCAGAATCTGCTTAGCGCCGTCGTCTACGACAGGGCAAAAAATGTGATTGCGGAAACGGGGTCAAGCGACACCCTCCCCGAGGTGTCAGAGCTTCGCGTCGTGCGCGCCCTCAACTACGTCACCGCCGAAAAAATCCATTATGTCGGCAGCCTCGTTATCACTTTCGATCTTGAGAAAGTCCGGCAACAGACAGTCAGGCGTCTCATTGAAGACGCTCTGACGTTGTTGATGCTGTTCGGCGTCATTGTCGTTGCCATAATCGCAGTTACCCGCGTCGTCGTCGGCCGGCCACTTGATCGGCTGCAGGAAGCCATCGAGCAGAGAACCGCCGATAATGTTCGGCGGCCAGTGGTGTGGGATTCCGATGATGAAATCGGCCAGCTGGTATATGCTTTCAACGAGATGCAGGATCACGAAGCGGCGGCCGAGGCCGAGGTTGAGCTCTACAGGAAAAATTTGGAGAACTTAGTCGAGACCAGAACCGCCGAGCTAAACCAAGAACGCGTCCGGCTGAGGACGATTCTTGCCAGCATGTCCCAGGGGGTCGCGGCTTTCGATGGCGATCTAAAGCTCGTCGCCTGGAACGAGCCGTTCGTCGAGATCCGCGGGTATCCGAAGGAGCTGGTCCAGGAGGGTACCGACTATGCCGATTTGATTCGCTATGATCTTGCGCGTGGGGAGTTCGACAACGAAGGTTCTATTCCAAGCCTGGAAGACCTGCTGGCGCGCGCCAGCGACGGATCGCCGTATTTCGCCGTTCGTCGCCGTCCCGATGGCCGTCACATCGAGGTTCGCGGCGACCCCATTCCGGGCAGCGGTTTCGTCAGTACTTATGCCGACGTCACCGAGCGTAAGCGAGCCGAAGACGAACTTGCCAGCAAACAGACGCAGCTTCAGATCGCCCTTGAGAATATGCCGGGCGGCATGTTCATGGTCGATGAAAAGCTCGAAATCCAGGTCATCAACGAACAGTACGCGCAGATCTACGATATACCGGCGGAGCTAGCGCAGGTCGGGGCTTCGCTGGCCGGGATGATCCGCGCTCGTGCCGAACGGGGCGACTACGGCCTGGACGATATCGAAATACTGATCGAGAAACGCCTGCTGGGCTATGCCGACAAGGCTTCGCTACACGCTCAGGAGCGGCTACCCGACGGCAGAACCATCGAGCTTTTTCACAAGCCAATCGCCGACGGAGGTGCCGTCGCGGTCGCCACCGACATTACCGAACGCAAACAAGCGGAAGACATTCTCCGCCTTAGCGAACAGAGATTTAGGCGGATCCTGGAAAACAGCCCCATCGCCGTTGGCATTTCGCTGGATGATAAATCGCCTGAAGACAGCATCATCCAGTTCGCCAATCCTCGTTTTGCGGAATTAATCGGCTTTGAACCCTCGGAAGTCGGTACAATAAGAACTTCCGAATTCCTGGCGGGCGGCGTTGATCGGGAAGAGCCCCAGAAACGGCTCGATGCCGGCAAATCCACGCGCAATGTGGAGATGCAGGTCTCGCGCAGAGACGGAGCTTTTCTTTGGGTATTGATGTCAACCAGCCCCATTGAATATGAGGGGCGTAAATCAGCGCTGATCTGGCTCTATGACATCAGCGATCGCAAGCAGGCGGAGGAGTTGATAGAGAAAGCCCGCGACGAAGCCGAGGCGGCGACCCGTTCGAAATCCGCCTTCTTGGCGGCCATGAGCCACGAGATCCGCACGCCGATGAACGGCGTCGTCGGCATGATCGACCTGCTCGGCGAGAGCGATCTCAATATGGACCAACGGCAGATGATGGGAACGGTCCGTAATTCCGCCTTTTCCCTGCTGCAGATCATCGACGATATTCTCGACTTCTCCAAGATCGAAGCCGGCAAGCTAGAGCTGAAGGAACACCCCCTCAGCCTGCGCGATGTGGTCGAGGGCGTGGTCGAGACCTTGGCGCCGATCGCCGGGGCGAAGGACGTGCGCTTGTCCTGCTTCATCGACCCGGCGTTGCCGGCATGGGTGTTGGGCGATCATGTGCGGATTCGTCAGGTCTTATTCAATGTTGCCGGCAACGCTGTGAAGTTCACCGACACCACCACGGACAAGCAAGGCGTCGTCGATGTCCTGGCCGAACCCGCCGGAGACGACGGCGAGCAGGTGACCGTGCGCTTCACAGTCAGGGATAACGGCATCGGCATGGGCGAGGATCAGATCGAGCACCTGTTCGAGCCGTTCACGCAAGCCGAAGGCTCGACCACCCGGCGCTTCGGCGGCACTGGGCTCGGCCTGTCGATCTGCAGGAACCTGATCGAGATTATGGCCGGCAAGATCAATGCTACGAGCGTGCCGGGAGAAGGCTCCATCTTCAGCATCGAACTACCGCTCATGCACGAGCGGACGAAGGAACCCCCGCTGGATGAACCGGATCTCGCCGATGTGCCGGTTCTCTTGCTTACGTCACACCCCGATGCCCATCGACGCTCTGAAACTTATCTCGACGCCTGGAACGCCGCGCTGCACGTGGCGGGCGAGCCGGCCGAATGCGGCAAACGCCTGCGGCAACTGGCCGAGGGTGGCGCGGACTACATCGTCCTGCTGGTCGGCTCCGACATCGACGTTGCGGTGCGCCATTCCCTGATCGACGAATTGCGCGGCAGTGTAGGTCTCGACAATCTACGCTTCGTGATCATGAGCCACGAAAAAGGCGAGCAATTTGGCATGATCGAAACGGACCATGTGGTGATCCGCGATCGGCCGCTGAAGCGCAGCGCGCTGATCCACGGTATCGCCGTTGCGGTCGGGCGCGCCGGCCACGAACTTGTCCAGAGGAACGAGAAGATTGGCGTCGAAGACCACGAGGTGCCGAGCGTGGACGAAGCCCGAGCGGCGGGACAGTTGATCCTGCTTGCAGAAGACAACCCGACCAATCAGGACGTGATCGGCCGGCAGCTCAATCGCCTTGGCTATCAAATGGAAATTGCTGACGATGGTGCGGTTGCCCTTGAAATGTGGCGGCAGGGCAGCTATGGCGCGCTTTTGACCGATTGTCATATGCCCAACATGGATGGCTATGGACTGACTGGTGCGATCCGTGCCGAGCAGGCCGACAGCGGCGAGCGCCTGCCGATCATCGCCATAACGGCCAATGCCCTGCAAGGGGAGGCCGAACGCTGCCTGGAGGCGGGCATGGACGATTACCTTTCCAAGCCCGTGGAAATGCGGTTGTTGCAGCGGATGCTGGTCAAATGGCTGCCCCGGGAACGCTCTTTCGCTGCGGACAGCGCAATGCCGGAGGTTCAGGCGGTAGAGCCGGCGCCGGGCAACGGCGCTCCGGTCGATCCCAGCGCCATCAAGGAGATGTTCGGCGACGACGAAATAGTACTGGAGATCCTGCGCGAATTCATCGAGCCGGCGGCAGACAATGTCGCGGAAATCCTCAACGCTTGGCAGACCAAGGATGCGGCCGGGGTCGGCGCCGCTGCCCACAAGTTAAAGTCGTCAGCCCGCACCATCGGCGCAAATTCGATGGCCGATCTCTGCGCCGAACTGGAACTGGCCGGCAAAAATAACGATCCGGACACAATCGCCGGACGAATTGTCGAACTGAAAACGATGTACCTGGAAGTCAAAGAACATATAATGGGCCTGGCATAATAGGCGGCGTCGGGAAGCTTCAAACCGGTGACAGATCAATCGACGGACGAGCGGCTTTCACAACGTTTCCTGAATTGGATCCTCGAGAAACTTGGCCTAGGCGAGGTGTTGGCGGCCGAAAACGGCGCAGATGCCCTGGCGAAGTTAAGCGAACAAGTCACACACCAAGATTTGGCCATCCTTGATAACTCGATTCCTGCAACCGAATATTTCGAACTTGAATCCGTATCACATGCGATTGCAACCGACGATTCCATGACCGCGGTCGGGTATCCCGGTTGGGCGCCCGGAGATATGCTCAACATCAGACCCCGCGTCGTCAGCACCCTTACCGTCAAGAGCACGGTCGGGCTCATAGAGGTGACGCAGAAGCTGACCTAGGGCAGGTCCGGCGGGCCGCTCCTCGATGCCAACGACGCGGTAGCGGGCATTATCCATAAAGGCGAGCCCAACGAAGGGCACGATTTCGCCGTTCACATCGTGGTTCTGGAAGACTGGCTCAAGGAGGGCTAGCGGTCAGCGTCTTTAGGCCACCGTGGGATCATCGAGCTTGCGTGCCAGTTCGCTTGCGTTCAGAAGTAGCGTGTTCGTCGGACAATCGGGGACCGGCGCTGGCCTGATATAATAGGCTAGTTGTTACTCCCATTTTGTTCGCGTTATTCACGCGACCTGACGATTATTCCAAACAGAGCAGATCACAACTTCGTCGGAGTTCAGACATTCGGCCTCCACAGCCCGATGACCGACCTTGGCACAAAGCATCCATCATCAGTCAATGGCCGTCGGCTAAACAACAACGCGACGTACCGTTCTGGTATCTGTTACGCTAAATCTTGCCGGACCATTGCCGCGCCATCTGCAAGCGCTTTCAATTTGCCGAAGGCCACCGCACGCGGTAGATATTTCATGCCGCAATCAGGCGCCGCAATCAGGCGTTCTGCATCGATATGACCAAGCGCACCACGCAGACGGTCGGCGACCGTCGCCGGTGTTTCAACTTCCTGATTTCCGAGATCAATCACGCCGAATACCACATCCTTGCTTGGCAATAGCCGTAGTATCTCAGGATCAAGCTGTGGCTCCGCGGCCTCAATGGAAATTGCCGTCGCATCGCACTTATCGAGCTGGGCTAAAAAAGAATAACCGGAAGGTTTGTCGGAAACCACATAGGCGTATCCGAAACACATATGCACAATGCTGGGTCCCGGAATATCCCGTAAAGCGCGGTTTATGGCCTGTACTGCAAAGTCATCGGCCTCTATAGGATGGGCTTGCATATGCGGTTCGTCAATTTGGATGACATCCGCGCCGGCCGCTTTCAGGGCGCGTAACTCGGCATTTAATACATCCGCATAGGCCATGATCAGCGCTTCTGGGTCGTTGTAATAATCATCCAATGCCATTTTTGCCATGGTGAAGGCACCGGGTACGGTAACTTTGATCGGTTTGTCCGTATGCTGTTTCAAAAATACGGCATCACGGTCCTGCACCGGTTTTTCATGTCGGATAGGGCCGACCACTCTGGGCACCATTGTCGGCTTGCCTGTGCGGCCCGGAACCGTACCGGGATTGTCAACATCAATACCGGCAAGGGAATTGGCAAAATGATTGAAATAACTTTCGCGACGCACCTCGCCGTCGCCCACTAAGTCAATGCCGGCACGATTCTGATCATGCAGAGCTAACAGTGCGGCGTCGTCCTGTGCCTCAAGCAACAGATCCGGCGGTGGGCGCCAAACCTCATGCATACGCACACGCGGGGGTCCGCTTGAAAGCAGGATATCTTTGTTCACCAGCCAATCCGGCTGCGGATAAGAACCCACAAGCATGGTTGGTATCAATTGCTCGGTAATGGGCACCCGTGATCTCCATTTCATTTGCATCGCAACGCTTTGATGCACGCATGTCGCTAGCGAACATGACATATACGAATTGAGGTGATGGCGTTCAGGCCGCTAGCCTTTAGCTATTAGAATACTCAGTGTATAGTATATTGCTAATTCACACGGTAGGTACGCTGGTGAAAAACCGGTTTAGTATTAGTACAATTTTTTGACTTCAATTTAAAATCGACAAAAAAATTAACAATCGGTTATCAGGGGAGAATTGAAATGCTCAAGAAGAGTTTTAGAACAATGTTGGGCGTCTGTGCCATCGCGTCTTTAAGTGTTGACTGGGCCGAAGCGGAAACTATGGACATGACAATGGCGTCGAGCCATCCGCCGGTTGTGGCCTGGGTCGCAGCTTTGAAAAACCATGTCGTGCCGCAAACCAACCCTCGGCTGAAAGCCGCGGGAAGCACATTGCAGATCAAATGGACGGAAGCTTATGCGGGCGCGCTCTACAAGTTCCAGAATACATTGGAAGCTGTGCAGGACGGAATCACCGATGTGGGCTGGGTTGGCACACTTTGGGAAAACTCAAAGATGCCGCTGCAGAACATCAGCTACAATACACCATTTGTATCCGACGATTTGCCGGCCATCATGAAGGTGATGAACAATCTGCATGACAAGATTCCGGAATTGGCCGAAGCTTGGGAAAAACACAATCAGGTGTATCTGGGTGCCAGCGGCATTGAAACCTATCATGTGTTTTCGAAAACGCCGATCCGCAGCTTTGCCGATTTGAAGGGCAAAAAGTTCATGGCCGCAGGTACGGTGGGTAATTGGTTGCGTGGCACCGGCGCGGTACCGGTCAATGGCGGTTTGCCGGTTTATTACAACAATATCAAATCCGGTGTTGCCGATGGTGCCATCATTTCCATGTCCGGCGGATTTCCATTCAAGCTGTTTGAAGTGGCGCCGCATATCACCAAGGTAAGTCTTGGCGCACAATATACCGGCGGCATGGCGATGAACCTGGATACCTGGAAAAAACTATCGCCGAAAGCGCAGGCCGTGTTCAAGCAGCTGGGCAGGGAATATTCGGATATCCATTCCAAGAAGCTGATGCAGCTGGCGGATATTTTCGAGAAAAAGATGCTGGCGGCCGGTGCAAAGGTTTATGTGATGTCGGATGCGGAGAGGCAAAAATGGGCGGATGCATTGCCGGATATCGGTGGTCAGTGGATGCGCGATCAAGAAGCCAAAGGCTTGCCGGCAAAAAAATTGCTGCAGGCCTATCTGGATGAACTCGGCGCGATGGGTGCAAAACCGATAATCAACTGGATGAATAAGGAGTAATGCCGATCATGCAGTGAATTCACGACGCATGAACGCATCGATAGCAAACAAACCAAAAGCATGGTCACGAAATGTCTGGTGGGCGGGGAAAGACCCTGCCCACCTTTTCACCGTGCTGACGACGGTGCTGAATTCCATTGGTACGATTTGGATCGTTTGCCTCATGGCGATTATCTGCGCCGATATTACCGCTCGCAGCCTATATAATGCGCCAATTTACGGCGTAACAGAAGTCGTAGGGGCGTCGATCGTCTGTTCTGTCTTCCTGCAATTGGCCAATACTATTCACACAAGGCGCATTACCCGCGCGGATGCTTTTTTTGGCTGGTTGCAGCGCGAACGACCCAGGGCAGCGGCATTAATCGATTTTGTCTTTCATCTGGCGGGTGCGGCGGCTTTTGCCCTGATCGCCTGGGGGACCTGGCCGGTTTTTCTGGAAGCCTTTGAAAGTGGCGACTATGCGGGCATTCCAGGACAGTTCACGTTCTTGGTCTGGCCGGTCAAATTCCTGATCCTGTTCGGCGCTTCGATGGCCACATTGGAGTTTCTGGTGCTGGCTTATTTGGACCTGCGCTCTCTCAAGGTCGAGGACTTCGAACACGCGGAAGCAAATAAACAGGCGTCGTTCGGTTGGGGCTTTGTCATTGCGTTCGGCATCCTGCTGGTTTTCGGTGCCTGGGTTGCCAGTATGGAACTTAGCAGTGTGGAAATTGGACTCCTTTCCATCGCGGCCATGCTGGTCCTGATTTATGCCGGCATGCATGTGGGTGTGACGTTGATAATGTTATCATTCATCGGTCTTTGGCTGATAAAGGGCAATCCTTATATCGGGATCAAGTTTTTGGCTTTGGCGGCGGGGGGTGCTATCGAAAGCCAGCTATTCGGCGTGGTCCCGTTGTTTGTCCTGATGGGCCTTCTGGTCAGCGCGTCCAATATTGGCAAAGATACATTTGATGTCGCACATTGGCTCTTGTTCCGAATTAAGGGCGGATTGGGCGTGGCAACGGTGGCGGCGAATGCCGTCTTTGCCGCAATAACAGGTATTTCGATCGCATCGGCAGCCGTCTTTGCCCGTGTCGCTGTGCCACCGATGCTGGAGCATGGGTACACGGCACGGTTTGCGGTGGGCGTGGTAGCGGGAAGTTCGGTCCTGGGCATGCTGATCCCGCCCAGTTTGTTACTGATCGTTTTCGGGCTGGTGGCGGAAGTGTCAGTTGGGGCCTTGTTTACGGCCGCAATCATTCCCGGACTATTGCTGGCCACTGCCTTTGCGCTGGCGATTATTGCTATGGCCATATACTGGCCAGGCTATGTGGGAAACACCACCGGTCCAGGCGCTGCGGCTATTGCGAAATATCCCTCTGCCTGGTCGCGCAAGGGCGACCCACAGGAGAACATACTGGAAGCGGTCGCAAAGATGCTGCCGATTGTCATCCTGGTGACAGTGGTCCTCGGCGGTATTTATGGTGGTGTATTTACGCCAACGGAATCCGGTGCTGCGGGTGCTTTTTTCGCCTTGGTCATTGCGATTTCAAAACGTAAACTAAGCTTACGGATATTTTGGCAAGTCCTGGTGGAGACCGGTCATATTTCCGTCTCCATTCTATTTCTCATCATTGCCGCCAATTTATATGGCCGAATGCTGACCCTGTCCGGTCTACCAGCCAACATGATGGGCTTCGCGGCGATTGCAGATTTGGGTTTTTACGGAACCGTCGCGACGTATATTGTTGTCGTTCTATTGCTGGGTATGATCTTAGATTCCATTTCCATCATGCTGATTACGCTACCGCTGATCTTGCCGGTGATCAGCGAACTAGGGATGGGTGTGACGCCGGACCTTCTGGTGTGGTTTGGCGTTGTCACGGTGATAGCCGTCGAAGTTGGCTTACTGACCCCGCCTCTAGGCTTGACTGTTTACGTGGTAAAATCAAGCCTGGGCAATATGCAGGTTTCTTTGAACGATATCTTCCGTGGCGCTTTTCCGTTTGTGGTAATCATGGTGTTGGTGACAATATTGCTGGTGATTTTTCCAGAACTGTCGGTCGGTATATTGAGTACCGGTGTGAATATCGAGTGAGGTTTGATTGAATATGGACGCTAAAGACGAACTGTCACTGACCGCGGACGGGCGGGATCTGCTGTTTCGGGAGGCACGCACGCAAAACGGTTTTCTGGATCGGGCAGTGCCAGGCGAACTGCTTCGCGAACTGTATGATCTTATGAAATGGGCACCGACATCGGCCAATTGCAATCCAGTGCGTATTGTGTTCGTAACCAGTGCAGCAGCCAAAACGCGTCTGGAAGCCTGTGTGTTTGAGGGCAATATCGAAAAAACACACAGCGCGCCTGTCACGGCCATCATAGGTTACGATTTGGAATTTTGGGAGCATCTTGACCGTCTGTTCCCACATCGTGAAATGAAGCCGCTGTTTGAGAAGAATGAGATATTTGCGCAAGTGACAGCATTTCGCAATGGCACCTTGCAGGGGGCCTATTTCATTCTGGCGGCGCGGGCGGTAGGGCTTCAATGCGGGCCATTGTCAGGTTTCGATAACTCGGCTGTGGACAAAGAGTTTTTCGCAGGCACGCATATCAAATCGAATTTTCTTTGTAATTTAGGTTATGGCGACAAGTCGAAACTTTTTGAGCGCAGTCCAAGGTTCGAATTCGACGAGGTGTGCCAAGTGTACTAGCGCTCCAGAACTGGAAGCTAGTTTGTGCCAAAACAGACTAGATGGACGGTGGAGACAAGGGTCAGAATTTTTATCAGGGAGATCAGAAAATGCGCAATATCAGTTACGACAATATTACCGATACGGTGATCCAAGCATATAATGGTACCAAGGATGAGCGGACCAAGGAAATTCTGACCGTGCTCATCAAGCGTCTACATGAATACGTGCAGGAGATTGGTCTGACGCCTCAAGAATGGGAAGCGGCCATGGGCATGCTGGCGCGCGCTGCGGCGATCACAGACGAACAGCGCAACGAGTTCATCTTGTTGTCGGATTTGCTCGGGGTGTCCGCGCTGGTGGATCTGATTGACGGACAAACGGACGCCGATGGTGCATCTGTGACTACTTTGATGGGACCGTTTTTTGTTCCGGATACACCGGACGTCGGGAACGGCGCCGATCTCACCGGAAATAACGAAGGCGAGCGTATTGCTGTTTTTGGCCGAATTCTCGATGTGAACGGCACGCCATTGGCCGGGGCGCAGATCGAGATATGGCAAAACGGTCCGAACGGTCTTTACACGGTGCAGGACCCCGGTCAGTCGGAACATAACCTGCGGGGCACTCTTCATGCGGATGACGATGGCGCCTATGCCTTTTTGACAGTGAAGCCCATTTCCTATCAGGTCCCCGGCGATGGTGTCGGCGGCGAACTGGTTGACGCTGGCGGCCGGCATTGCTGGCGTCCCGCCCATATACACTTAATGATAAATTCGGATGGTCATAAGCGTCATATTAGCCAGATCTTTGATCTGAATGACCCCTATATCGACCAGGATGCGGTGTTTGGGGTGCGCGCACCGTTGGCCGTGCCGTATGACAAGGAACCGTCGGCAGAGGAAAGCGAGCGCCTGAGCGCGTTTCGGTCACCGTTCAATGTGGCTCACGTGGATTTCATTCTGGCGAACGAATGATCCTGACATCGGCATCGTTTTACCAACTACTCGATAGGGCGCCAACGAAATGAGTATGGAGTAGCGCAATGGATTTGGGGTTCTTTGCGATGCCATGTATCTGGCGGACCTTATTGCCAGGCAGCACAAATACCGGCCTACCGCAGGTCTGCGCTGGACAAGGCTGACGGCGCTTAACAGGAATAACACCGGCAACTGATCGCGTAAGACGGCCCTCAGGATTACACGCCGACTATCGGAATAATTTGTAGCGGTCTTCCAATAGGCAAGCAACAGGATTAGTTTGTCCTGCATCGTTTTTGGCACTACCGCAATTGTTGATCAGAAGACCAAGCTTACGCCGCCGCCTCTCATACAACACTGTTGCTGATTTCCGGTTCGGCCCTTGTTTCGTCCGCTATCAGGTGTAGACCTGACGTTTGATTTTCGACCAAAAACAGCCGCAGTTGACTCAAAGCCGAAGTGAATTGTTGTTTAAGGCGTGTACCAGACCGGCGAGGTGTAGGCTCGCTCAACCGTCACCATTGGGACATCCCTCTTCATATTTATTCCGAAGCGCTTGGCTTCATACGCGGTCCAACGAGAAGCGGGGATGTAAAGGACGCGGGCGGATCGCCGGTCAGCTATTTTGGACGACGTCCGGGGCGGGTCAAAGGCGCGTTTTTTTTGCAGCGGTGTTACAACCTCCTCCGCTTTCGAAAATTAGTCTGAGTTGCTTAAGTTTTGAACCGCTCTAGTCTCTGATCCAGCCGGGGCCCCAAAGATTGACGGTTTTTTCTTCCAGCGGCCAAACCCGCGCCGTCATTTCACGCGGCATATGCTCCAACTCAGCAGAGATTTCGACCTGATTGCCGTGCGGGTCCTGGATCATGAAGAACAAATTGTTGCCGGGTCCATGGCGGCCCGGACCCCACCAAATCTTGATATCAAGGCTGGCCATATGATCGGCCCAGTCGCGAATATCGTTCCAGCTCGAGGCCTCATAGGCATGGTGATCGCTACGAATATCGGAAGCGCAGAACACGGCAAAGCTATGATGTTCGGGGTCGGATCGGTAAAAAGCAACTTGACGGCTGCCCGGATCTTCGACATCGGCACAACAATAGTCGGAGGCAACGTAACCCAAGACGTCTTCGTAAAAAGCCATCATCGCTCTGAAATTATTGGAGGCAACGACAACATGTTGCAGTCGTCCCGCCAATGAACGTGCCGAGCGAGAAGGGCTGGCTTTTTGTGACGGCAAATCCCGCCGCGGCAAACCAAACACGTTAAGCCAACCGTCCGGGTCCCGCACTGCGACCGCATCGGTTTCAAAAATAACCGACGGCGATGGTTCCGTATTCAGGCCTTGGCCTTGGATGAAATCGCGCACCTCCTGCAACTGCTTTCGGCTTTGCAGGCGGAAGCCATGATAGGGCCGCGCGCCCGGTTCGCCTTTACCGACTACGAGGCGTCGACCAGGGCCCTGCAGCAGATGATCGCCATCCGGCAATGCGCTGGCATGATAGCCAAGGGCGTCAGCATAAAAGGCCGATAACTTCGCTGGCTCATCGGAATTCAGCCGTAAATGATCCAATTGCGCTGGCCAGATCGGCGATTCAATAGCCATGGGATTACACCTCCATTTCCAGAACCTTCACGCGAACCCTCATGATCCGGCAGTGCCTTCCACGCCCAACAATCGGTTTCGTAGCGCCTCGTTCTGATTAAGCTCGGTGCTGGCGCCGTCAAAGATGACACGACCCCGGTTTATCACCAAACAACGTTCCGCAAAACCAAGCGCAAGTTTGCTGTTTTGTTCAACCAGAATGATCGTCATACCTGTTTCATCTCGCAGCCTGGCCATGCCTGCTTGTAATGTCTCGACGATGACCGGGGCCAAACCTTCGCTTGGCTCGTCCATCAACAAGACGCTTGGATTACCCATTAAGGCGCGGCCAATCGCCAACATTTGTTGTTCGCCGCCCGATAATTGGTTGCCGCGGTTTGAACTCCGCGCCGCCAACAGCGGAAAGAAATCATAAACCTTGTCGAGAGACCATTCGCCGGGCTTGCTCGCAACCAGCAGATTTTCCTGAACACTCAACGAGGGGAAGACCTCGCGTTCCTGTGGCACATAGCCCAATCCGGCGGCCACTCTTTGATGGGTTGGCGTTGCGGAGATGTCTTTGCCGGCAAGTTTTATTGTGCCGCCGTGCAAATCGGTGTGACCCATGATGGTTTCAAGGAATGTCGATTTGCCAACCCCATTGCGCCCAAGGATCGAAACACAATGGCCCACAGCGATAGTGAAAGCGACATCCTCTAAAACGACGGTCTCTCCATAACCGGCGTGCAAGCCGGCAGTTTGCAGGACGGCTTCAGGCATCGCCCTGCTCCCCCAAATAAACCGCTTTTACGCGGGCATCGCCGGCCACTTCGGCTGGTGTTCCCTGCACCAGCACACCACCGGCATCCAGCACGGTGATCGAACGCGCGAAGCGAAATACGATGTCCATGTCATGTTCAATAATCAGAATTGCAATATCGTCGGGCAGGGCACTGATGACGTCCAGAATAATATGGCTTTCCGCTGACGGAACGCCGGCGGCCGGTTCGTCCAACAGCAAAACACTTGGTTTTTGTCCCAAGGTGATGGCGATTTCAACCAACCGCTGGCGCCCATATGGCAATTCCCGCACCAGGGTGGTGGCGACGTCCTCTAGTTTTAGTTGCGCAAGTAAATCAACGGCTTCCTCGATTGCGGTCCGATTGCGGCTGGCTCGGCGCCAAAAATTGTGTGCCTGGTTGTGCCGCTCAGCAATCGAAAGCACCACATTTTCAAGCACCGTAAGATCACGGAACAGTTGATTGATTTGGAAAGTGCGCGCCAGGCCTTGTTTGACCCGTTCCGCCTCGGACAAGGCGGTGATATCGCGCCCCTTCAATAGCACTTTTCCACGATCCGGCCGCAAAGCCCCGGTAATTAAATTTATCAAGGTGGTTTTACCGGCGCCGTTGGGACCGATCAAAGCGTGACGTGCACCAGCTTCGAGGATTAAATTGACTTCGCGGGCAACTTGCAGGGCGCCAAAATTCTTGCTGATGTCTTGCGTTTCCAAAAGCGGTGTCATGACGCGGCCCGCCGTTTTAAGAATCGGGAAAAATCCTCGAAGGCGCCAAACAGGCCGCGGCGGAAAAACAGCACGACGACGACCAGCATCAGGCCGATGCCAAATTCCCAAAACTCCGGCGATAATTTGGATAACTCATCTTCCAAGATCATGTAGACCATGGTGCCAATAAAGGCGCCATAAAGGCGTCCGGTACCGCCCACCACCAGCATGATCAGCACGGCGCCGGAGCGCGCCAAACTGAATACATCGAGGGTGACGTATGCGTTTGATTCCGCAAACAAGCCGCCAGCGACACCGGCAATACCAGCGGATATCGTATAGATGATCACCAAACGCAAATGCGCCGGCGCGCCTATTGCACGCATGCGATCGGAATTACTGCCAAGCCCGACCAGGGAGCGCCCGAACGCGGAATGCACGATACGCCTTGCCAGCAGGAAGCACAGAAACAAAACAACCAGCGCATACCAATAAAATGTGTGGGCCCACAGGTCATATTCAAACTGTCCTAGCAGTGGCCACACCGTTATGCCAACCAGGCCATCGAAGCCGCCAGTCCAAATCTCCGCTGCGTTGGCCCCTTCCAACAGCAGAATGGCGGTGGCAAGTGTCAGCATCAACAATGTCAGGCCGTGATAGCGCAATAATACCCAGCCCGAGAGAAAACCGAGCGCGGCGGCGATCAAACCGCCGAAAAAAATCCCGGTGATCGGTTCGCCCCAACCAAAATGCGCCGACAGCATGCCGGTGGCGTAGGCGCCGGTACCAAAAAAGGCCGCATGCCCTAAACTGACGATACCGGCATAACCAAGGATAAGGTCGAGTGAGAGGGCGAAGATAATGGCGATCAAGATTTGTGTTCCCAACGCCATATAGTCTGGGAACAAGAAAAACGCCGCGACCGCGACTAGCCAAGGTAGAGCTTCGCTCCAGCGCCAGTTTTCGCGCGCCTTGAAAAATTCCTGCGCTGTTGTCTGGAGATTTTGACTGTCGCGATTGCTCATGATCTGCCGAATAGCCCCAGCGGTTTTACCAGCAGAATAGCAATGGTCACGGCATAGATGAAAAAAGCGCCGCCGTCGGGCCAGTAATATTTTCCCGCCGTATCAATGATCCCCAGGATCAGGGCGGCAACAAAGGCACCGCGGATGCTGCCGAGGCCGCCGACGGCAACAACGATGAGAAAAAACACCAAATAAGTAAGTGCAAACGTCGGCGACATGCCGACGATCTCAATCGCCAATCCACCGCCTAATGCCGCCAAGCCGCTGCCGAGACAAAATGTCAGCACAAAAAGCCGGTCTACATCAATGCCAATGGACTGCGCCATGCGCCTATTGTCGACGGCAGCGCGAATTTTGGCGCCCACGATGGTGCGTTCAAGACCATACCAAAGCAAGATGATCATCAAAAACCCAACAGCGATGATGAACGATCGATAGGCCGGAAAAGTGCCGACACCAAAATCGATCTGACCGGTCAAAAAATCTGGCACTGTGATGGCGACGGTCGATGGGCCGTAGACGAAAGTGATGCCGGCGGTCGCCATGAAAACCAGACCGATCGACAACAGCACTTGGTCCAGTTCATCGGCATTATAAAAGCGGCGATAGAGCAGGCGCTCAAATGGGGCGCTGATGAGGGCAACGATAAAAGCTGCAAGAACGAGCGCCAATAGAAACGGGATACCCAACGTTGTCATCAAACTGACGAGCACGTATCCCCCGGCCATAGCGAAAGCACCGTGGGCAAGATTGACAAAGCCCATTAGGCCCATGGTGATCGACAATCCAACCGAGATAATAAACAGCAGCATGGCATAAGCCACACCGTCGAACAGAATAGAAATTAAGGCTTGCAGGATCGGCTCCCGGGATAGGGTGCCGGCGGCCATTCAGCCGCCGGCGTTCATTGGTTTACTTACATTTACCGATCTTATTGGCTTTGCACGGATCTTTTACTTGCGGGATGGTGTCTATTACCCTGACCATTAAACGCCCATCCTTGGCGACAATTTCATGCACATTGCTGTCTTGGATGATGTCGCGGGTTTCCGGATCAATGGTTATTTTGCCGCGCGGACTGTTGTATTGCCAGCCCGACAAGGCCTTCATGGTGCCTTCCGCCGTGACTTTACCCTTTTGTGCGGTAATGGCGTGGGCGATTGCCGCCATGCCGTCATAACCTGCAACACCCATGAAATCAGGTGTCGTATCGGCGCCATAAGCAGCTTTCCAGGCCTTCACAAACGCCAAGTTTGTCGGCGTTTGATAGTCGGCGGAATAGTGGTGCACCGTGATCATGCCGACGGCTTCCTTCGGCATATCCTGCAACTTGGTATCCTGAGTAATATCGCCGGGGCCAATCAGCCGAATGCCCGCATCGCCCATACCGAGGCTGGCGTACGTTTTCACCACGGCCACTGCATGATTGCCCGCCGGAACAAAGATATAGAAGCAGTTCGGTTTGGCGTTTTTTACCCGTTGGAAAAACGGGGTGAAGTCGGGCACTTCGCGCGGTCCGCCCATCGGAATCGCCTCCAAGACCTTGCCGCCGGATTTCTCGAAGCCGGTGGTGAACGCATTGCGGCTATCTTTGCCTGGTGGATAGTCGGTATAGCCAATCACCGCCGTTTTGCAGCTCAGCTTATTGAAAGCATATTCGCCCATAGGATAACCGGCATGCCACATGGTGAATGAAACCCGGGCGATATAGGGTGACAGGCTCGGGATCCAGGCTGTGCCGGCATTCATGATCACCATCGGCACCTTGCCTTGTGTGATCAAAGGCGCGCTGGCCATGGCATTCGGTGAAAAGACGAAACCGGTCAGAATATTCACTTTTTCCCGGGTAATCAGTTCCTGCACCGCGTTTTTGGCGATGTCACCGCCCGGTCGTTTTGAATCGCGTTTGATCAGTTCGATTTTGTGCCCGCCAAAAGCGTCCATATGTCGCGAGACGAATAGGTTCATGCCGCGGTCGATTTGTTCGCCAAACTGTGCGGCGCCGCCGGAATAGGGCAATACAACGCCAATCTTCACGGTCTCAGCCTGCGCCGCAGCGACGGTTAATCCCGCCCCGGCTATTGCACTAACGATCAATTTTCCGAATTTCATCTCATCTCTCCCAATTCCCTGAAGATCTATTTTGCTTTTGTTAATCGGCTGTTTCAAACAAATAAGCGACGCAATCGTGCTGCGATATTGCTGACAGCCGATAGTTCGAAGGCGTCGGCAATGTAACGATCCGGTCGCACTAGAAACAACAATTGTCGCCCGGGTCCGGCAAAAGTCTTAAAGCCATTTTGATGATCGCCTACAATTGTCATATTTTGCAATGCTTTTGGCATAATTGCTTTGTCGGTCACACAGATCTGGCGAATGGAATTAAGCAGCCCAGCAAGCGCGATGAAAGTAACAAACTAAACTGTGGCCTAATTACGGTAGTCGAATCGCTAAACCCCACAAAGACAATCATTGGCTGCTACTCTCCAGAATACGGTGTAATTTACATTACAATGCCCAAACTCCTGCATTTTCCTCCAGACCCCAATGTAGTTGTAAAGCGTCTTCAGATGGCATTAAAGATTGCCACTAGCAATATTGATCCTATCCTAATTTACGATGGGGATCGGCAATATCTAAATTATAAGCAGGCGCTTACTGGTCGGACATACAAAAGTAGAGAGCACCGTCAGATACCTTGGAATTGAGATCGATGACACGTTGGAAAATGCCGAAAAAATCGTAATTTGAGGTCGGGGGTGGGGCAGACATGCGCCACCTATCACTATTGTCGGGCCGCAGAGGCGCCAGGCGCCGCCGTTCAGGCAACTTTGGCCTGCCCGAGCTTGTTTCTATGAGAAGACATTTGTTGATATATTGTTGATATGAAGAGAAAGGCTTAGTCGCGTTATGCGTCTAAGTTTTTGCATATGTATGTATTTGTGATGGTATTTTTGGTTGCGGGGGTAGGATTTGAACCAATTAATCATTGTTTTATTTAAAGTATTTGAAAATAAGTCACATTTCTAGTCACACATTCGCCAGTAAGAATGCGATTTTTTGCCAAACCGTTTGCAAGCTGATGAATCTTCGCTCTCACGGGTACGTGCAGTGGCGTTCGCTTGTTCATGCTTGCCATCGCTTCAAGGCATCCATGTCCGTGTTCTAAGCGCTCGCGAATTTCTGGGATCAAGCTTCAGAGCCCGCTTTGTTGCATGATCTGATAGGCGACGGGCTTCGGAGGGTTTCAAGACAGGAAAATACGAAAACCGGTAAACATATGCCGCCGTATGTCTGTAACTGAGTTAACTGAGCTATCCGAGACGAGAACATACACAAAATCCCGGTGTTCATTTCTACGCAAAGCATATACCGGTGTATTCTATATTGCCGTAATTATCTTATAAATCAACGCCTTAACGAGTTCCGGTTATCTGTGTATATCCGGCCAATACCCTAGTTTTCTTGGCACGATTACACAGGAATTACCCGAGCTATTTGCACCTTCTGAAGAACGGTTTATCATAGATAATTGATCTCTAATTATAAACGTCAATTTACAAGTGAGTGGGCAGGCGTTGATATTCAGCACCGACAAACGTGAGAAAGTCGAATGGGTTTACCTCGTGGCGGCATGTCATTATCGCGAGTTGAGTTACGCGTATAGTTCGGGCTTGATCGAAGGGGGTGAACAAAGGGCGGCTGACTGGTTTTTAAAGGATAGTAGGGAGGAAAGGGCATTTAGAGAAAGGTGGACTTATAACCATCGCGATATGGATGGGTGGGGCGACAAAACTGAAGTGCGTTTGGTAAAATCGCGCAATATCCCGGTCGGGCTACACCCCGACAACGTGTTCAATTGGCGAGGAGCTGGAATCGCTGTCGCCATCCTATCCGCTATATTGATTGTAATTGCAATTGTGTATTTATCAATTTAAAGGCTACGGAGATTAGTTCATCCGGCTAGTTTTTTTGTGCACCTCAATGCACCGTTCCGCTATCCTGATCTAAAATGTATTCCATGGCCGCCAATATACGTATCCAAACAGCTTAACCTGCTTGTTGCAAACGACCGTTCACCAATGTGACTCGGATTGTATTGCACCAGACGCGATATTTTGCCTGACCCTGAGAATGCAGAAGTGTTGCCCTCGCTCGCATTTATTATATGGATTGATGGCTTGGAATGCTCCCAGGATTCGCGATAGGGGAATTTAAGTGTTGGCCGCTTTAAACCATACAGTGAGATTCTGATGCGCTAATATTAGGCGTTTCATTTCCGCTGTTGGTGCCAAAGCGGTCGTCATTCAGGGCGCGCCATTTCAGCTGGAGTTGACCCAATTCAGTCATCGCGGCGCCCTGATTACAATGTGACACAGTAGAGTTGCCATTCCCACGAGGTCACATATTCCAAAGGTCGCAAGAATTCAAAACAATGGTCAATAATCCACCAGATAGTTGATCCGCTCAGACAAAGCCGCTCGAATGCAGGGAATTGCGGAGATTATCACTTCGTACTGTGGACGTCCCCTTGCGGGAAGGCCACAGTCAAACTGAGCAAAAAACATCCATTGCATCTGGTCTTCAACAAGTTTGGTTTTCTTTGCGTGACCCATATTCTTTCGGACCTTGTACCACGTCTGAGCGTGTTCCGTATTGACATCGTAGACGCTCTGATCTGCGCAAATAACATGGTCCATTGGCATTGACGCACCTGGACACTTGAATCCGTCGACACTTTCAATGACGGGTTCAATGCGCGCACTTTCTATCATGTTACTATCAAATTCAATGGCGTCCTCCCTGAAGGTGTCACCCCGAGTTACGAAACTCTCATCTGGCTGGTTCCTTGATGCGCCCAATTCCGCGGTCTGATCGCTCGAACCGCGCGGAACATCCGCAGTGCGCAAATACTCCGAGTGTTCGCAAAATTTTGTCGGTGTTCCGCATTTCGGATCGAGACGTTGGCCCTTGGGAAGAACAGTAAACAAACTGATGTCATATTCGTGTCCTGCCGTCGCACAGATCTCATCCTCATACGCTTCAAAAAATGCGGCGATTTCATTTCTGTCCTGCTGAGTCGGTGCCCGATCATTACTAGAAATCTCGACCCGATCAGCGCTGTAATCTTCAAACATCCAAATAGGATATCTTCCGCTTGCAGAATCACTCCATTTTTTAAACCAAGATGGATAGCTTTCCCACTTAGGATCAAAGAAAGAGCGGCTAAAAGGGCATGCCCTCGAGCCATTTATGTAACAGAATTTGTCTAATGTCCTCATGCCCACAATGTAAGTTGAGCCAATATTTACAGCGTAAGAATCGCTAAAGTCATCGCGTAGACCTGATTTGATAAACGTCAACGCACAGATATGCCTTGCATAATACTGCGGCATCATCCGATTGGCGTCCGCGATAGGGTCGAGGTTCTCAGATCCGCGGCGATTTGGAAGGGAGCGCGTGTCAATTAGTCGAATCCCGCTGAGGAAGATTTCCTCATAGGTGTCTATGAAGCTGAACTCGCGATCGTTCGCCGGGCTATCTATTAAGGCTTCAAACAGATATGGGTTCTTCAACTCATCGACCAGGTATTTTGAGATTTCCGACCAGGTGCTTCCAGCTAGGCCATAGACAAGTTTGTGGAGTTCGGGCGACTCCTTAACTATCTGTTTCTCATTATCAGTAAGTAACATTTGTGGCTTGTGAAGCCCTAACACACCGCCTGAAAATATCACCATATTTGGGCGACTAAAAGTACTGCCGCCAGCGAATACGAACAGGCACGCAGAAAGGCACTTCATGCGTGGGCCAATGATTGTTGGAAAACTATACTTGTTAATTTGGCGTCCAATTTTTATCGCCTCATCGATTCGGCCGCCCTTGAAATCAAGCGTAACGACTAGCTCAGGGCATTCGTCTTTGAGATATGGTTTATCGGATACACCTTCGATGTACTGCGACGAAAACGGCGCCAAAACATCTTCAAAGCGATTGCTATCCCCAGGTTCGAGGCGCCCCGAAATATGCAAAATAGTTAAAGGTGTTAGTGTTTCGAGCAACAACGTGCAGTCAGCACGTTGATCTGTCAGCCATTTCACTAGTCCGAGATATCCACCCAGAAACATTGGATGTTCGCGGTCGTTAAAGTAATTGGCTTGTAGCGTAAACTCAGCAGAATTCGCAGGAAATGCGAGACACGAAAGGAACACAAGGTATCTTATTAACCGCATGAGCCAGCATACTTCTTGAGTCCCGAACCAAAATCCGTCGACCCCACGCTGCCGCTGAGGATTTTGTAGAACGGTCCGTACACTGCCAGCTGCTTGGTTGCGATAGGGCAGAAATAGTCATCGAGTATGATTGTGTCGCATATACCAGCCTCCCGACAGTAGAAGATTTGATCGTACATGTTAGCAAGTAGGAATAGGGCGCTTAACATTTCGTTCCGATCGTCATAGTGAGAAAACGCAAAGTGGATAAATTTGACATATGAGCGTTCGGTGATCGCGTTCGATTGAATGTGGCGAACGAACGATTCCTGCGACAGCCAGAAACTGAACAGCACCTCTCGAGCACTGCCCATGTCGGGCGATGCGAATCCTTCAATATAGGCGATTGACCTTTCTTTGGCGGCCGCAGCTTGTGCACCTTCTTTTTCCGCGAAATACTGCCAAATGCCAAAAGCGGCTATTAGGATAGCGATGATCTTAAGCGCTAGTTCGATCGCGGATTTCCGAGCCTCACTCAATTTCGACCTCTAGGCGGCATTCTTCTGGGTAATACAAATAGACTGGCCGACTGATGTCCAATGGTAATTGGGTTTGACATTCCAGCTGTTCGCGCGTCAGTATAATAAACGTGTCAACCGCAGTATCAGGTGCATAATTGATATTCGGCGCCTCGTTTACGAGAGAGCCAAAAAGAGGATTTTCCGGAATGTCCGGACAACTAGATACCGCAATAAAAAGCTGATTACCTGGCGCAGCCAAATAACGCAGAGCATTGTTCTTAATGCAAACGAGACCAATGGATTGCAACCGGTAATAGTTTGCTTGAGCTAAAACAGCAGGCGTCACGAAGAACAAAATACATATCGCTACGAATATAAAATATAGCGTCTTGCTCACGAATAGCCCCTTCAAGTGCCAATCCATCAATGATCTGAAAAACAGTGAACCAGTTTATGCTATGTTATCAATAATACACCATAGGATGGCAGAATGTCTATTTGAGTCTACTTTTACTTTCCATGCCATGCGCTTTGAACGCCCACTTAATCAACAGCCCCACTCACTCCGGCACCCAACCACCCAATACACCAGCGTCGTGATTCTAGTCCGCAAGTAGAGGGGCGGAACGGCGGGAATGGGCTTTCAATATCCGCCTGTTAGTCTCGTATTCTGTACGAAAACCATCACTAAAGCTTTGATGTTAAAAGCGTTTTGGTAACTGACTTGGTTGGCGAAAGGCCGATACCCGCGCTATGTGCACATATTCACACGTTGACGGCAGCTAAGCCGATGATTTCATGACATTTCATCGAGCATACCTATAGGCAGCTTAGCGCCCTTTTTTATAGTGTGGGTAAATTCGCAGAATTTGTGCTTTTTTAGGTATGCATTCTGTGGCGACTGTTCACCCATGAAAAATGACGCCCGTCGTATTGCCTACATAAAGCGGAAGTGATTTAGTCCAATTATGTCAGGCGATCCGCTACTGAGCCCTAAACTAAAACTCGAACGAGCGAAAATGCTTGTCGACGAAGTGAATAAGCTGGCGGTCGATTATGTTAGCATCGCGGAGTAATAGCCATGTTTCCAATTATGCTTATTGCCTTTCGGCGCCCCTGGATAAGTCCCGCCATGCATCCTACAACTCTGCTTGCCTTTTGCCGCTGGCGATTGGCGCTGCGCCATCAGGTCATCTAACATGCGCGTCACATCAAAACCTATGATCAATAACAGGGTTGATTCTCAAATAGTTAAAGGCTCACCACCAATCGATTGTTTCTAGGAGGTTGTGAATGAGACACTTATTGGTCCTAATAACCGTCGCACTAATTACGAGCACTGCGTCAGCCCATCGTTCGGGGTGTCACCGCTGGCATTCGTGCCCGAGCGATAGCGGCTCCAATGTCTGCGGCGATCTTGGATACAGCACTTATTGCCCAAAGAAGCCAACATATCAAAAGCCAACCAGCTATTCGGACCGGCAAGTAATTGTCGATATTCAGACAAACTTGCGACGACTAAACTATGAAGTCGGTAAAGCGGACGGGATCGCAGGACCGCAGACGGAAGCTGCAATACGGTCCTTTCAAAAAAGACCACAAAATGATCATAACAGGCCAATCGTCTCAGCAATTACTTGAATTCATGAAGACTGTTGGCCGCTAATGTAAATGGCGCCGGCTCACGAGGCCGCTGGCGAACCCTGGCCGTTTTCTCAATTAAATTAACCAAATAAGTCTGGTGATCACGTCTACATTAGGTAGCTGTCGAAGATGCGTGTTCTCTAATAAAAAACGAATCATTTGACTCTGGATACCCGGATATGGAATCGTATTTGACATAATTAATTAATATTAAAAATTGCATTTATCGGGGGATGGGCAATGCAATCGGCGAACAAACGAATTTCTGTATTCGCAGTCGCAGCTATTTTTACTGTTTCAGTCGCGATCGCATTCAACTATTTCCAATCGATCGATAAATCCGACAATAGTCTGGGATTCGACAATTCTTCTTTCATTCCCGAAGCGCAAGCTGCTCCGCAAAATCCCGTCGCGGATGCGGGCACTGACCGGTTGCGATCCCTCACCAGCTCCAATACCCGGCTAGACGGTACTAAATCCGTTAATAAGGCAGGAAAAAGACTGGTCTACAACTGGTCAATAGTTTCCGGAGCAGGTTTTTTTGGCTGCCCAACAGCAAATAGCTGCTCATCATCCAGCGGAAACTTGCCCAGTACCAACATCATCGGACTGGATCTAAATCCTACTGTCCTTGAGTTAACAGTAACAGAAGGCAATCGAACAAGCCCGCCTGATTACGTAACGGTATCAGGATCAAACACCCGTCCAATTGCGCATGGCGGCTATGATAAGCGCGCGGATGTCCTCGATACAGTAATTTTGGACGGTTCTGGGTCTACAGATCTCAATGGGGATGAATTGACCTATAATTGGTCAATCGTGTCTTCACCCGTTGGCAGTGCCGTTGCTATCCAAGACCCAAATGCGCCAATTACCTCAATCATGATCGATACTGCTGGTGACTACTTGCTGGAACTTAAAGTCAATGACGGGACGGTTGATAGTGAAGTCGATCAGATTCTGATTAGCACTTCCAACGTCCCGCCCGTAGCGATCTCTGAACCAGATATATTTGTGACGTCGGCGACCGGCGTCGGAGAAACAGTTTTGTTCCGTCGAGATTTGTCTTTTGACGTTGATGGCGACGAGATTGATCAAGATTGGACGATGGTTACCAGACCGGATGGTAGTAACGCAAAGCCGGCCAAAGGGAATCCGGCACCACCATCAATAACGATTGATGAGTCCGGTGCGTACGTCGTTAGGCTAGCTGTAGAAGACAGCACATTCTTGTCTGAAAACAACATATTCCTGGGCGGCAATACTGCTCCAAAGGCAGATGCGGGGAAGGATGTGCCAATCACAGTAGGACAAGTGGTCGAACTCGAAGCAGGAATATTGATTGGCCCGGTTTCTCCAACAGGGATATCGAATGTAGGAGGCACATCCAGTTCCGTTCGGTGGGACTTCCTATACAAACCTGCCGGTAGTACGGCAGTGTTGACTGACGAGACCACAGTTAGACCATCGTTCCAAGCTGATGTGCCGGGAGACTACATTGTACAGCTTCGATATCATTCGAGCTCTCATCGGTACGAAGCTGTCGACACTGTCGTGTTTTCGACAAACAACATCCGACCAATAGCGAATGCTGGTTTTGATCAAACCGTTTCAAAGGGAAACATCGTTCAACTTGATGCCAGCGCCTCTTCCGATGTCGACAATGATCCGCTCACTTACCAATGGTCGTTGATCCAGCTGGCTTTCCATAGCAATGCCACCCTGACGAATGCCAATACCGCCACGCCGACCTTTGTCGCTGACAAAGACGGTCCTTATGTTGTTCAGTTGATCGTGTCGGACGGAACGACAGAAAGCATCCCGGACTTGGTTCTGATCCGTACCGATAATAGCCGCCCCGTTGCAGACGCCGGGCTCGACAAAACCGTTGGTATTGGCAGCGCCATCTCATTGGAGGGAAGCAATTCATGGGACGCGGATAGCGACACCCTAAGTTATTATTGGGCCAGATCCTATGCAAAGTCAGTGACAATCATCAACAATACTTCCGCAACGGCGTCCTTTACACCAAGCAGTCCTGGAAGCTACATTTTTCAACTTGTTGTAACCGATGGTACTTATGTTAGCGATCCGAACTTTGTCGTCATTGATGTCACAAATACTGCTCCAGTTGCAAATGCAGGCGCTGACCAAACGGTAGGGATTGGCAATCTAGCCAGTCTAGACGGTAGTGGTTCCAGCGATGTAGAGAATCATCCACTGACTTATCTCTGGTCGTTTGTCTCGATCCCAGCGGGAAGCGCCGCCGTAATCAATGACAGCACTTTGGTGCAGGCGAATTTCACAGCCGACGTGCTGGGTGACTATGTTGTCGAGCTGACAGTCAGCGACGGATACGACAGTCACAGCGATCAGGTCACGATTACCAGTGCGAACAACGCCCCAATAGCGAATGCCGGCTTAGACCAGAATGTTGTTGCGCCCGCCACGGTGCAACTGGATGGTTCGGCGTCCGCCGACCCGGACGGCCATGCCCTACAATATCACTTCTGGCAGATTACCTCCAAACCAAATGGCAGCTTGGCACGGCTGAGCGATCCGGCGTTGGTTAATCCGACCTTTGTCGCCGACATGCCAGGTATCTTTACTGTGAGACTAAGCGTTGCGGATAGCACCGGTCTGACTGGTTTCGACGACATGACCGTCATCGTCAGCGCACCCGGCAGCAATCTGGCGCCAACTTTGCAGCCGATTGGGGATCAGACAGTGACTTTGGGTGAGCGGGTGCGGTTTTATGCTTCGGCCACCGATCCCAATGGCGATGCGGTCAGCGTATCGGTCTCGCCAATGCCGCTAATGGCGAATGCCAACTACGAGCCGAATACTGGCCTGTTCTATTTTGACGCCGATGCCGATCAGGCTGGCATCTATCAACTGACTTTCACGGCAACCGACGGTAACCTGTCGACGTCTGAGATCGTAACAATAACCGTTAACGATCCGACACCGGGCACCCTGACCTCGCTCACGGGACGGATATTGGACGCCAACGATTATGCCGCTGCTGGCCTCGCCGGGGACTATGACGATGGGCCGGTCCCGCTTTATGGCCTGGGTGTGACACCGGTTACCGGTGTGACGGTGAATATTCTTGATGGCAATGTCGTCGTAGCCAGTGCCGTGACTGACGCAGATGGTTTCTTCACGATACCTAATATCACCGCAGAAATGCCAGTGATCGATATTGTCAACTCGCCGAACCATGCTGGTTTCCGGGAGATTTACGACCTGATTGCTGACACCGACAATGTCATTGAGCGACCGTTTTTCATGCCGCAGATCGATCAGTCGAGCCTGACCACCATCGATCCGAACCAAACCACGGTGGTGATGAATGCCACCTTGGGCGTCAGCCTTTCGATCCCGCCAAACACCGCCAAGGATGCTTTGGGCAACGACTATACCGGGCAAGTTTCGATCTCGGAAGTGCCCTTGGGTCTCGCCCCAGTGCAGATGGGCGAATTGCTGATGCCAAGTCTGTTGGTAACGATCCAGCCCGTGGGCGTGACTTACATTGCACCGGTGCCGATCACATTCCCCAACAATGATAACCTGACACCGGGTTCAGAAGTCGATATCTGGTCGGTTAATACCGACACCGGTGAATTTTTCATCACCGGCACCGGCCAGGTCAGCCCGGACGGCAGCCAGGTGGTCACCATCTCCGGCGGCATCGTGGCCAATGATTGGCATGGATTCTTGCCGCCGTGGGTTTGCAACCTGATCGGGATAATTCCACCCAAACTCTGCGCTTCTGACAGTTCCGACGGCAAAGGCGAAGACGATTGCGACAATGGAGCCGGCTCAGCGGTGCGTTGCGACAATGGCGCCTTGAGCGAGGTTCATAATCTACCCAGTTACCGCAGCCTCAGCACCAATCGCACCGTCACCCTCTATTACGACAGTTCAGCCGCCGATCCCCGTCCGGTAATTGACGCCCCATTGGTAATCGGTGCCGTCAGCGCCTTGCCGGATAAGGTGTCAGCGCAGTTGATCGTCGGTGGCATCAAAATTGATGACCCAACCTATACGGACACTGCGGGCTTGAGCGAAAGTGTCAACGAAAGTTTACGCCAAGCCCTGATGTTCGACGCCAGCAATTTTGAAACTGGAAGTTATCCCTATGCTCTACGTTTGACCAACTACTTTGGTAATTCCGCCGTTGGTGCCGATGTGCAGGATCGGGTTCGGGTCCGCAACGAGCGCAACAGTCCTTTCGGGGCCGGTTGGTCGGTGGCCGGGCTGCAGCGGGTGCATGCAAATCCTAACGACGTTACTTCCCTAAGTATCAGCGAAAATCGCGGCGATCTGGTGACCTTTGTCTCACAGGTGCCGGGTATACCGGACAGCACCGGTCTCGGCCTTGGCATGGCGCCGCGTAATCCAATTCTTGGTGACTTCGACGCCGACGGCAAACCAGACATGGCAATCCCCGATCTGGCGGCGAACAACATCGTTATCCTTTGGGGTCAAGGGGATGGCACATTTGATGAAGCCAATCCACTGGTTCTGGCACCGACAATAAGAAACAACCCGACCCAAGTCGCGGCCGGTGATTTTAATGGCGACGGTATTGATGATCTGGTGGCCGGGTTCGCCGGTGGGATGACAATTCGACCGTCGAATGGTGACCGCACGTTCGGCGCGGAATATAACGGCTACAGCATCTCGCAAGGGCGCGTTGCGACCGGCCTTTCTGTCGTCGACTTCGATGGCGATGGCAACAACGATATTATGTCGTCCTATACATGGGGTGGCAGCGGTTTCGGCCATACGCAAGTATCCTATGGCGATGGCAATGGTGGGGTTAACAGCTCCTGGGGTTCAGGCGTAGGAGCCGGGACGATCAGCAGCACAACTGTCGCCGACGTCGACAATGACGGCGATATCGATATTCTCCGTATCATCCGCCCCCTGTCCGGCAGTATTTTCACCCGCGTGTTGCTCAACAACGCACCGACGCGGACATTTTCAGGCTCCGGTCAAACTTTGTATCAAGGCGGTATCTGGTGGTCGAATAACACTTTGCACGTGGCCCAACATATGGCGGTGGCGGATTTCAATCAGGATGGCAATGGCGACATTGTCTTCGCCGGCAATACCAGCGACGCGATCCGTATCTTCCCCGGCAATGGCGACGGTACCTTTGGAACTGAGTATTTAATCCAGCACACAACCAGACCGACGATGCTGGCGGTGGGCGATTTCAACCGTGATGGTAAAGATGATGTCGTCACAACCGACGAAGATACTGGCGTCGTCTCGCTGCATCTTGGTACCGGCGGTTATGGCCTGCTGCCGCCGCTTGAGTTCTCCGGATTTATCAGCGATCCCGCCGGTACGGATTTTCATGGTCTTGTCGCCGGCGACCTGAACAATGATCAATGGCCGGATTTAGTCATCGCCAATTTTGACGTCGGTGCCATGACTATTATCCTCGGTGACCTGACCGGCAATTTATTCTATGTCGCACCGGATTATGATCATACGACTTTGACCATCAATGGTGATGGCACCTACCAGCGGCTCTACAAGAACGGCCGTGCGGTTGATTATGACAGCGATGGCTACATGGTCACCGACACCGACACGAATGGTAACGTCTCGCAGTTTGCTTATGACGCCCAGGACCGCCTTGATAGTATCACCGATCCGCTGAACAAAATCACGACGATCAGCTATGGCACCAGTCAGGTGACGATTACCGATCCCGCTAACCGGGCGACCATTCTCGATCTCGACGGTAATGGCGATCTGGTCAAGATCACCGATGCCGATGCGACGGAGCGGCAGTTTACCTATGACGCTCGCCACCGCATGACCGGGCAAACCAACAAGCGCAATCAAAGCACGACGTATGATTACAACTTCGCCGGTCAGATGGTGATGTCGCACCGACCCGATGGTACGACCCGGGAAGCCACCGCCATGGCGGCCTCCGCATTGATCGATCCCGCCAGCGGTTTTGGCGGCCTCAGCAATCCGGCCCCGAATACCAGGCCGGAAGACGCCGTCGCTAGCTTTAAGGACGGTAACGGTAATTCGACGACGCGCGAGATGAACAGTGAAGGTAGTCCTACCAGTTCAACGGATGCTTTAAATCGCACAGTGATCAGAGAATATGACGATGATAACAATCTGACCAAAGTCACCGATGCACGAGGTTATGTGCGCGAAATGACTTATGACGATAAGGGCAATACGCTGTCGCTCAAGGAAGCTGTCGGACAACCGGAAGAGCGCTTGACGACGTATACTTACAAAACAAACCTCAATCGAATTGCCACTATTACCATCGATGCTGCCGGCGTTACATCGTTGACGACAATCTTCACCTATGACGGCAATGGCAATCTAACGGAACTGGAAGATCCCGAAAACGGCGCATCAGCAAAGCAAATTCTTGCTTATAATGTCGATGGACAGGTCAATAGCCGGACCGATCGCAACGGCAATCAAACAACTTTTGGGTACGATGGCGATGGCAATCTGGAGACCATAACCGACGCACTTTTGAATGTGACGAAGTTTGTCCGCGATAGCGCCGGTCGGATTACCGATGCGACGCAAGGATTTGGCACACCCGAAGCCAGGACCACGCATTTTGTTTTTGATCCGCTGAACCGTGTAACCGCGATCACCCGTGGGTTTGGCTCTAGCGACGCTTCGACGACCAACTATGCCTATGACAATAACGGCAACATCGATACGGTCACCAGCGCCACTGGGCAGGTCACAACTTATACCTATGATAATCTTGACCGCGTCTTGACGGTCAACCACCCGGCCACCGGGACAGCGGGCTACACCTACGACAATAATGGTCGGCCCAAAACGGTGACTGATAATCTCGGCCGGGTGACGGAATATTTCTACGATGTCGCTAATCAACTGACCCAGACCCGCGATGCCAAACTGCAAGATCGTTTTTTCACCTATGACGATAACGGCAACCGGCTAACCGTAACGGATGCCCGCAATAAGACCACGACGTTCACATATGACCCGTTGAACCGGATGAAGACCCGTTCCAACCATTTGAGCGAAACTTGGTCCTTCACTTATGACGTTCGTCACAACTTATTGACTACGATTGACCCCAAAGGGCAAGAGCTAGCGCGGATTTACGACAACATTGATCGCTTGCAAAGTCTGGAGTTGCGTCCCAACCAAGGTGCACCGGCCGACGATACGCTGAGTTTCACTTACGATGCCAACGGCAATCTTGTCGCGGCAAACGACAATGACAGCGATCTGGTCTTCACACCCGATGCGGTCGACCGTTTGCAAAGCGCCAACACCGATGCCAGCGGTCTGCAGCCAGTTGTCGGTTTGACGCACAGCTATAATGCTGTCCATGACTTGACCCAGACGGTTGATAATGCCGGCGCCGGTGGCACCACCGGTTATCTTTACGACTTTATCGGTCGATTGACCCAAGTCACCACACCGGGCGCCCAAGTGGTGGCGCTGGATCACGATGATGTGGGGCGTATTACCTCCATCGTCAATCCGAATGGCATCGATGCGGCGCTCGGCTATGATATCGCCGGTCGCCTGCAAAACCTCAGTCACGGCCCTGGCGGCAGTGAACTGGCGCTGAAGACATATGGTTACGACACGGTCGGCAATATCAACGCCATCACGGGTCTAAGTCGGACGCGTAGCTTCGGTTACGACGAACTCTATCGCCTGACCAGCGCCGCGGATACCGCCGGTAACGAGAGTTACACTTATGACGAAGAAGGCAACCGCACGGTCAGTCACAAATCAGTCGCCCATGTCACCAGCGACGTCAATCGTCTTTTGGAGGACGATCAGTACACCTATAGTTACGATTTGAACGGCAATCTGGAGAGCAAGACCAACAAAGTCACAACGGATGTCACGACCTACGGTTATGATATCCTGAACCGCCTGGTCTTGATCACTTTCCCCGATACGACGACGGCGAGTTACGCCTATGATGCGCTCAGCCGGCGGATCGAGAAGAACGTCGACGGCACCATCACGCGTTATGTGTATGACGGCGACGACATCTTCCTTGAATATGACGGCAGCAATACCTTGTTGGCCCGTTATTCTCATGGAGATAGAGTCGACCAACCCTTGGTGCAGGAGCGTGGCGGGCTCAGCTACTTCTACCATGCAGATCATCAAGGCAGCGTTGTCGCCCTAACCGATCTGGCCGGGATCACGATCAATAGTTACAGCTACGATGGTTATGGCGGGCTGCTATCAAGCACCGAAGGGCTGCCCAATCCCTATGGCTTTACCGGCCGTGAGAGGGATAGCGAATCCGCCTGATGTATTTCCGGGCCCGGACCTACGATCCGAACAGCGGCCGCTTCCTGCAGGAAGACCCGATCGGGTTTAGTGCTGGTGATCTGAACGTCTATCGTTATGTCGGCAACAATCCGCTGAACTATACCGATCCCAGCGGCCTTTGTGCCGTTGATACAGTAATTGACGGTTATTGGATTGGTTATGACATCTGGCGTTTGATCAATGACAATTACCTCAGAAACTGTGATAACCTAGGGGAGAATATCCTGGCGCTCGGGGCTGATTTGCTGGGCGCGGCGCTTCCTTGCGCCACTGGTCTCGGCGCCGCCGCCCGTGCCGCCAAAAGCGGCGACAAAGCCGGCGACGCCGCCAAGGGGGCCGGTCGCGGTAGCAGAGGCGGCAAGGGTGGCAACAGTGCCTCCTCCTCCAGCGGTGGTAGCGGTGGAAAAAATTCCGGGCGTGGGGGCAAGAATGGAGATGGTGGTAAGAAACCTGTTGTAATAGGCGAAGATATGGATCGTGTGGCGAGACATGCAGATGATATCGATGGGCATGCTTATCGTCCATGGGGGAACAAACCGTTCGATTTTGATGAGGCAATGAAACGCAACGAAAGGTGGATAAAAGATATGATCAAGGAAGGTCGCGAAATTATTGACATTGGCCCAAATTTTGAAAGGCGGTTAGAGAAAGGGTACAATAGTCCCTTTTATGAAATGGAACGCCGCATGCTCAAAGATTATCAAAATCGTATATCGGTATTTGAACGCACCGGCAAATTTGGTGGCGTCCCAGGTTTAGATTGATATCAGCATGCCTACAACTGAAGATATAGTAGATTGGGCTTTGACAGAATTCGGTGATTTGGCAGATTATGGATTTTCCAATCCTCTGGTGCGGTCGGAGAATTTTAAGACGAAGATCGGATGGTTGCATGAGAAAATCGGTATTGAAGTCGTATTAGATTGGAGAGATCTCGACGTTTCCGGCCTAATTGTCAAATTGGAAGACGGCAATTTACCCGACGGTTATTTCGTTTCGGACGGGAAAAGATGTCGCGTATACCTCCAAAGAGCGATTCGCGAAAATGGATGGCCAGTCGATCAAGAAGCCTTGGCATTAATTGGCAGGCGACAGGTGCCGGTGAAAGACACAAAACTAGAACATTTTTTTACCGAAATTACGGCTTACAAAATTGTTTTGATGGTATGTCTCGACAAAATTTTGACCGCTGAATCAAAATTGTTATTTCCTGAAAAATCCTAGATTGCGGCGACAGCCTGATACTATGGGCAAAGAAAAGCGAGGGATCGGGTCCTGAATTGCCAGTTGTCTATCTCATTGTGACATTGAACAGCCGTTAAGTGGGTAGCGTCCGATCTTTACGGTGGAGTTTGGAATTCCGGGGACACAATACTTAATTCGAAGGAATTCACAGGCAACGAAGTATTCGCGAGCGACCGTTAAGCGTTCCGGTTCATTGTCGTACTGATTGCCGGTAATTTATACCTATTGACCTAGAAACTCCCATTTTCTGTCCCATCACGGCTTCACCAACCACTCCAACCCTTTCGGATAGACGTAGAGCGCGGCAGCCATGGTGGTGGCGCAGGCGGCATTGAAGTGTTGGGCATAGGTCATGACCTGGGCACCGGCGAACATCAGGCGGTCCGGGAAAGGCGAGCGACCAAAGAATAGCAGCGCCGCGATGCCTCCCTTCTCCACTTTGCCCATAATCGCCTGGAAGTCGGCCAGGGCTTTGTCGTGGATGTCGATCAACAGCTTCAGGTCGTGGTCGAGATTGGTTAGCAGTTCATCATAACTTCGCCCTAGCGGGCCATAATGGGTTTCGACGACATTGTTGCGGCTGATATTGGCGAAGCGCTGGTTGATCAAGCTAACCCGCTGAACCGGCGGATGACTATTGAGCAGGCGGGTCAGCGCCAGATCGTATTCCGGGATACTTTCATTCGCCGCATCAATCTGTTTCAGCATCGCCAAGTCTTGCGTCAGCTGACCTAATTGCTGTTTCACCTCCTGCAAGGCCGTTAGCGATTGGTTCAGCAACTCAAGCGTTGGCTCCTGGCGCATATCCGCCAACACCGCTTGCGAGAGCAGCCGTCCGGCTTCCAATCGTTTCAGCAATACGCCGGCATGTAAGGTCTGGCTGGCCTGTAGGCTGGCTTCATGAAATGCGATGGTAGCCTGGAGGTCTTTGTAAACTCGGCGGCAATTGGACTCCTGCGCCACTGCCTGGGACGCCCAAGATACCAGCGCCAAAACGACAACCATGAGCCTGAAGAATGATCTTTGCATTATCATCGCCTGCTATCCTTCCGTATCAACGCGCCAAGCCTGCAGGTACAGGATCAGGGCGCGTTTATTGCCGCTGTCAAGGGCCAGAAAACCATCCCGTGCGGGCCGCGCTTCGCCAGCATGATGAAGGATCGCTTCCGAGAGCGTCGTCAGGTCACCGCGATGGCCATAGGGGGCGGAAGAACCGGCATCCCAAAGCTTTGAAGAGAGGAACTGATCGGCCGGAACAAAATCCTGCACCACCTGTTCATCGCAGAAATAACGCTCCTGATCGTCGCAGATGACATGGCGTTTCAGATCGGTGAAAGCGCGGACATAGAGCTGCCCCGCGTCATCCCGGAAAAGCCCGCTATCGGCTTGAACCGGTAACGATAGGGCGACCGAACCGCCTATATCATCCGGTACCGCCGTGCCCGGACGGTTGTAACGATTGGGCTCCTGAAAGACCGCGCTGCGTAATGGCATTTTCGGCCGGTGGCAGGAAGCGCAGCCGATCTCGCTAAAAACCTGTTCGCCCCTTTCCGCGGCGTCCTCGTCTGCGGCATTGTCATAGAGATGGCGGCGCGGCGGCGGCAAGGCGGCTTGGAAGAGACTGAGCGCCGTTAGTTGCCCGATACTGAATTCGTTCAGCACCCCATCGCCATCAAAATCGCGCATGCCGGTGCGGGCCCAGCCAAAACGTTCGATGCTCTGGATACCGTGATGTTGATTAAGCGCCGCATTGGTGAATTCGCGGATCGAAACGGCGACACCCTTCACACCAAAAGGGCGGATCACCAGATCGTCGTCGATGCCCTCAAGTTCGCTAACGTCCAGCTTGCCGTCTGGATGAAGGGTGAGATGGCCAAACGACACGTCTTTGGCGACAAGCGCGATCCGCACGGTTTTACCGGTCTGCTTCGCCATCGCCAGACCGCTGGCGCGTAACGCCGCCAGATCGTCGCTCATTTCCGCTGCCAAGGTCTCGATTACCCCGGCGCCGAACATCGAGATGGTATTGCGTGAATTGGTAATCGGCGAGGAGGCTTGATCTGTCGGCGGATCGCTAGCATGAGCTCCGACAAAAACATTGGCAACAATATCGCCGCTGCCACCGATCAGGGGTTGATTGTGGCAACCAGCGCAGGAATTGGCATCCGGCCCGGCGATGCGCTGAAACAGGCGCGGCCCCGGATCCAGGCGGATGGTCGGCTTGCCATCGCCAGTACTTTCCGGCCGACCGGCGCCATCAACAATGTTGAAACGGGTTTCAAACAACAGCCGCCCGGCCTTGATAACCCGATCAATCGGCAATTTGCCGTCGCTGATTGCTGTCTGGTCCGGCGACACTTGGATGGCCGGCCGCTCTCCCGCCAGCTTGCTGCGCTGATCGTTCGCCTGCGCCACAAATGGCCAGAACAGAATTGTGACAACAGCGGATACACGGACTAAATCTGACAAATTCATCAAAATGACCAAACAAACGAGTATTAAATTTTTAGTAATAATCGCTTGTTTGATAAGGCGGGTCAATCAACTAAATTGATGCGGCGATACGTAACGCCCCTCGTTGGGTGCGACCACAGCGAGGGCAATATTACGCCTGCTCTAAACGTGCCTTAGGTTAGTGGCGTTTAGTGCACCGTGTTACCCGGCGCTAGCTCGTCGATCGCATCGACAACGGTCGACCAAAAGACATGATCATTTAGATCGCCGTGTTCAGCGAATTCTTCCGCACGCTCTTGCGCAATATCTCTGGCACGGTCGCGGTGTTTGTTTATGAGTGCGTGAGCTACTTTATAGGCATCATCGGTCAATGTACCGTTCCGCTATTTGTGTGCTGGGTGATGGCGAGTGATTGGTTGGCCCAATCCAAAGGCGTCCCGGCGTCCCATTCGGTGCGTTCAGCAGCGTTGATTTCACCGCTCAGACCGTTAGAAAGCAAGGCTCTGAAGACTTTAGTCTTGAGTGGCGGTAGGCGCTAGTAGGAGGCCGGTCGATTGTGAAATGCATCCACAAACATGCAATTATGAATTAAAATGAGGCCTAAATTCCCCCTGCACCCAGCTAACTTCTGCGGAATTGTATGTTTCTTCAAGTCCTTCAAATGGGTCAGCTTGCGAATAAGCACGTATAGCTAAATCATAAAGAATCAGGTAGTTGACCGCTGGAATTCTCTGACTGAGATCAACAACTTCGGTGTCAGGAAAAATCGAGTCTCGCATCATTCCATCATCTAATATCGCAGCAACTGCATCGAAATTTTCCGATAGACCGTTAGAGAATAATTGAACGGCAGTACCTCCGATAATGTCGGCTATTTGGACGGAGGGGTGATTTCGGGAATCAACAAAATCCACCGGTCGCGCGAGTTTCCATCCTAGTTTTTCTGTTCTCCCCATCTGCCGAGCGCGGACGATGCCCGGGTCAGAATGGTCACCTCCAAATTCTTTCACTATTGCCTGAAGGGGTTTGCTAACGTCGCACTGAACTTGAAGCGGTTCGCCAAATTTTCCCCAGTAGTTTAAATGGCTCCACAGTGCTGACGCCGAAAGATCCAAAATCCATCGTCCGCGATCAACCGTATTTGAGTTCAGCCGGGCATTGTCAGCTGAGATGACATCTTTGTAACCCGCAGCAAACCTTAGAACACATTCAAACGGATGGCGAAGATTTCTTTTGTCAAGTGGCGGCCAGGTGCGATCAAAAAAGAGTGGGGCATCTATCACATCTCTTGTTCTCATATACTGCTGAAACTGTTGAATTGCAGCGTTGGCTTCAGAGCCGCTTTCTTGGAACCAGAGCCAGCAAAACATAGCCACGAATCGATGAAAGTTCTTTTCGTAGAAAATTTTGGGATCTTTTTGGTAAACAGGTTCGTAGATATACTCAAAAATCCAACCGCAAAGAGCAACAAGCTTGTCGTGAGCATTAATGGCAAACTTGCCTTCAACATCTTTGAATATGTCACGGATCAAAGCCCTACCACTTCGTGTCTTCATTAGTCGGGCAGCCTTCAACTCCGGCATTTGGACAGGATTGTTCGTTCTAGCGCGGCTAATAATTTTCCAAGCTTCGTCGTCATCGATGTTTACGGATGCGTAGGCGAAATACCTTTGATCTGGAGAAAGAAGATCAGGTCCAGTGTGGCCTGATTCATCACAGGAAATTTGTAGAGCCATGCTTACCTCTGATCAGAATAATGTGCCCGAGTGTCGATTGCAGGATACAGCATCGATTCCTTAAATAGGTGAAAATTGTAAGTCAGTCGGGGACGTCCGAGGGATAGGTCCTGCCACAAATGAAAATTCGACAAGTCTGGTTCTACCGGTCAGTACAAGTCGCACGGAATAGCCATGATTTTACGGCCTCGGTCTTTTTAGCTGCTCTGGTTGTTTTGTTCTGCCGTGTTTCAGTTTGTTAATAAATAAATGGCAGGTCCGGAAACTATTTTCGGACAATGTACACATGGCCGCAAGCGCGGCGGAGCGACACATTTGCGACACGATTACAAGAAGTCTTTGAAAACTGGCAATTATTGGAAAGCAACTTCGGCCTCATAACCTGAAGGTCGTAAGTTCAAATTCCACCTCGATACCAAAAATAATCCAGCAATGTCAATGACTTACGAGTTTTTTGCAGTCTGGAATCCAGCAAACGACAACACTTCGCATCATCTTATCTAAGTCCTTGTAATATCGTCTAATTTTATTCTGTCCCATTTGATGCTGACATGTCCATGTCACATGAACGGCACATGAAATTAGGTCAATGTTCGAGTTATGTTCTCGCAATATTGAACAACCCTCCGAAGGCAGAGGTCACAGGTTCGAATCCTGTCGGGTGCGCCAATGATTTCAACAGGTTAGCTGAAACATAGGGTTGACATTTTCGTGCGGGCACCCGTGGGGCACCTGTAGGGTACCCAAGGAATCACCTGGTTGCAGGTGCGTTCGGACGCATGCGAACCGATTATTGCCAAACGACCATATGCTTCGCCAACTGGCCGACTGGTAAGGACGAATAACATCGAACGCGAAATCGCAATTCGTTTCACTTACCAATCTCCATGGGATTATCCGGTTTCGATCCAATTCCGTAACCTTTGTAACAATTGTGTGGGGGAGGCGTTCCTATTCCAGCACGGTGTGGCAAGGAAAAATAGGAAGTATGGGTTGGGGAGTGCCGTCTTGTGAGACGGCCTGTTCGTCACAAAGGCAAAATTATGGCGTTCACCTAAATTTCCGACATTTCTATTTTGCATAGTTGTTAAATTATTTTACACAGCTTAAAATTGCCTGAATTTGAACCACCGGTATTCTAGATATTGTCTGTCAAATTTTTCAAATTTTGGACTGTGGGAATGCTATTGTCGCGACTTGGCAGAGATTCTATGTGGGTGAATAATGCAAAAACTGGAAGATATCCGGAAGCAGGATTTTGAAAACATACCTATTGATCCATTTTGGAATCTTGGGGATGAAAAAGAAGCGAAAATGCACAAAATTCACGCTTACCCCGCGAAGTTCCCAGCATTCCTTACAACAAAGGCATTGGAATATGCTGAGGCACAAGGACTGCGTCCAAGAACAATCGCAGACGTCTTTTGTGGATGCGGCACTGTTGCTTTTGAAGCCCGCAGAAGCAATATCGATTTTTGGGGGTGCGACATAAACCCTGTGGCAACATTGATCGCTAAAGCGAAAAGCACATCCTACAAGAAAGGAAGATTAGAGAATTATTATAATGACATTATGGAGTCATATTCCAATCTCGAAATCGACAACAAATTATACGAATGTGCAAACGAACGGTTAAAGTATTGGTATTTTGAAGAGCAGTATATTGATCTTTTTCGCCTGAAACAGGCAATTGGAATGACCGTATCTTCCAGAAGTAAATATCTAGTATTTTTCTTATGTGCATTTTCTAACATTCTAAAACCAACTTCGCGCTGGCTTACAAAGTCTATTAAGCCGCAGGTCGATCCTGGCAAAAATCTCGCTGATGTAGCAAGTACATTCTCAGCCCAGGTGAGGTCTATGATTGTTGCGAATTCGGAAAGCCCAATTACAAACGCTACTGACGTAAAGATAAAAACCGGTGATTTTCTGTCGTCGCAAATGGGTGGCCTTCAAGTGGATATGATTATTACGAGCCCGCCTTATGTTACTTCGTACGAGTATGCGGATTTGCATCAATTGTCATCTTTATGGCTCGATTTCGCCGCTGACTACCGTAGTTTGAGGAAAGGATCAATCGGAAGCTCACATCATGATTACAATTTTGATAGAGAAGTTAAACGACTTAATCGTTCCGGAGCCGGCATCGTTTTCAGTTTGCTTGATCGAGACAAGTTGAAGGCGAAGTCCGTGGCTAGATACTTCCTCGATATGCAAATTACTGCGCGTCAATGCCACAAAATGCTTTCAAATGATGGGATGGCGTTGTTTGTCATTGGAAATACAGAATACAAGGGCATTCGGATAGATAATGCTAGGCATTTTGCTGAGTCCTTGCTTGCTGGAGGATTTAGTGAAGTTCAGATTACGAAAAGAAAAATTGGTCGGAAAATTTTGACGCCGTACAGAAATGAGAAAGGCCGCTTTTCAAGCGACAACTCCGGAAAGAAAATTTACAGCGAAGAATTTATTTTGGTTGGATCGAAGTAGAAAATAAAAATGTCGGATAAACCACTCAAAATTCGGCCTTATGCCCGCCTGCTTACAATGCTTGGTGATCAACTTATTAAAAATGAGCGGATTGCGCTTACCGAACTTGTAAAAAATGCATATGACGCAGATGCTGATTGGGTAAAAGTATCATTTATCGGTTTCGAAGATAATTACGACGCAACAGAACATTCAAAAATTATTATCGAAGACAACGGCTGCGGGATGGACGCAGCGCTAATTGAAGATCATTGGCTAAATCCTGCAACTCCGGAAAAAAGACTCAGAAAAGATGAACAGGCTAGAACGCCCAAGGGTAGGATTCTACAGGGAGAAAAAGGTATTGGTCGATTCGCAATCCTGAAATTGGGTAAGAGAATAGACATTATTACGCGTAGACAACGTCAGAATGTGGAACATCATATCAAGTATGACTTTTCGATTTATGACGATGAGTTTTTGACGAAAGACAGTGTAAAGAATGTGTTGTTCCTAGATGAGATAGTAATAAGACTGGAATCGGGAAATCCTAACAGAATTGATAAGAAAGTTGTCGCGCTTGGCACACGAAAGGCAAAACAAAAATCGCACGGGACTATAATCGAGATTTCTGATTTAAAAGGAAAATGGTCAGAAAAAAAGATCGAGGATCTTTGCAGGGATCTATTCAAGCTCCAGTCCGTTTTTTTAAAAAAGCGCACGGCAAAAAAGGGGGAGTTTAACTGTTATGTGGACAAAGATGGGAAGCCCGAAAATTTTGCCGAGGAATTTGCCGCACGTCTCGATGACCTACTAGAAAACAGCTCGGTATTCAGAATAACAGGCGGCGGTTATTCGGAGGCAAACGGGTCATTCCGGTTTAAGCTTAACGATATCCCCTATTCTCTAAGTGTTCACGATCCTGAAATAAGGGGTCTTACGGTATTTAGGGAACATTTTGGAAAGGAGCGTATTAGGAAAAAGGGTTGGAAGACCGAGTGTGGCGATTTTAGCTTTAGTTTTTATGTATTCGATTTCAGCACCAGGGTTCCTTTGAAATTTCAATTAGCAAAAACTGATAAAGAGATTGTTCGGCCACATAGAATATACTTGTACCGGGATGATATACGGGTCCATCCCTATGGTGAGCCCGACGATGATTGGCTCCACATCGATCAATATCGAGGGACAAAGTCAGCTGGCGCATTTTTAAGTAACGATCAAGTAGTTGGTGTAATTGAAATATCCCAAAAGGATAATCCAGACTTAAAAGATAAAACCAACCGGGAAGGTCTAATTGAACTTGGGAACGCCGCCCATGATTTTGTGGGATTGCTTAAAACCTTCTTGGCGTATGTCCGAGAAAAACCCTACAGGAGATATCAATCAGACCTCCAAGAAAAAAAAGCTCATGACATTTATCGTGGCGAACAGGTTCAACAGGAGTTTGAATTCCTTGGCGAAGCTGTAAAAAATAATCCTAAAGCCAAAAAAATTCTCTCACGCGCACAAAAAGCATATTCGATTGAACGTAGCTATTTGGTGCAAAGAGCGGAACAGACGGAAGACCTTGCCGGAATAGGCCTTTCAGTTGAGGTCGCATCACACGATATTTTGGCTATCATGCACCGGGCAATTGACATAGCCGATGGTCTAATTTCCGACACTATGCATGATGACGTAGACCCTAAATTGATTTCCAAAGAATTGGGAGCTTTGAGGGGCTCACTTTCTTTTGTGCAAGACAAATTGCAGGACATTCAACGGCTATTTACATCATCAAAACAACGCCGCAGAAATATAAAAATTCGACCTATCTTGGAGAGCGTTTTAAATATCTATAAACGCGCGTTCAAAAGGCAAAATGTTCAGTTTGAGATCAAAGAAATAGGATCGCCATTATTAGCAAAAACTACTGATGCTGTTTTACTTCAATTGTTTATAAACTTATTTGACAATTCTCTTTATTGGCTTGATACAATTGACGGTAATGACAAGAAAATTTTGGTTACTCTCAATGGCGGCACTGGTAACATGATTTTTTCGGATAATGGACCAGGTATTTCCGTTGATGATGCCCCGTATGTTTTTGAACCTTTCTATTCGGGTAAAGGCGAAGACGGAAGAGGGCTTGGATTGTATATCGCTCGACAGCTACTAGAGAGAAATGACTACTCTATAGATTTGGCTGACCTAAAGTCTGATAAACAATTACCTGGTGCAAATTTAGTCGTCTGTTTTTTGTCTGAGGACGTTTAGATGACCGGTCTACTTTCAGGTGTTGCGGTAGTGGTGGACGACAATATTTTCAAGCAGGGTTCGAGAGACAAAATTCACGAAATCGTTGATCAAATTGAAGTTAAAAATATTCCATTATTGAAGTATGATAAATTGCCGGAAGATGAGGTTTTGGAACATTTCAACGGTATTTCATTTTTAATATTGGATTGGGACTTAAGAGACCCGGATTTGCCATTAGGTTCAAAACAAACTGAATCCCAGATTGCTGGTGACGTTGTCGATTTTATCAAACAGTTGAGAGACAAAATATTTGGGCCTATATTCATTTTTACGGCAACCAGTACGCGTGACGTTAAGAAGATACTAGAAGAAAACGGACTGTCAGATAATTCCATTATTGTTGCAAGAAAGGCATTGTTGCTCGACGGTAATCTTTTTGACAAATTGAACAACTGGATTGAGTCCGCACCACCTGTATATGTATTAAAGGAATGGGAACGAGAATATAACATTGCAAAGAACGCAACTTTCTTGGATTTTTATAATATGAGCCACTCGTGGCCGAAAGTCTTGTGGGCAAATTTCAATGAAGATGGTGTGGATACAAGCCTAGAGCTGGGCGAAGTTATTACCAGAAATATTCAAACCCGTATGTCGCCATTCAACTTTGATCAACAACATATTTTCAGTTCAAAATCGAGCACTAATAAATCAGAAATCCAATCTGTCCTTGAAGGTGAAAGATACCTAAAAATTAGCGACGCAAATTTGTCTCCCACAACTGGAGATATTTTCAAAGAACCAGTTTGGAAGAATAAGAAAAACGAAGTTCCGGAAATGGACGAAAGTGGCGATGTTAAGTATAAATATTTTCTAAATATACGTGCTCAATGCGATTTGGTGCGACGTTCCAACCCCACGTTATATCTCCTAAAAGGTCGAGAGACCAGCTTCGAAGAATGCAAAGGTCAAATTCACCAGGGTGGCATTGCGGAGAAAGCTATAGAAGCCATTGTGCCGTTTATCGCCGACGGGAAAATCATAAGGTTTGAATTTTACAACCTTGAGACAATTAAGTGGGGTTCAATGAAAAAATATAGAACAGGTCGATTATTGGATCCTTATATTACGCAGATACAACAAAGGTACTCCTTACACCAACAGCGAAAAGGATTGCCAAGAATTCCAGATGAGTTGCTGCCTAAGTGATCCAATCAAACAACGCATAATGCGATATTGCATCTTCTGTTCAAACGAAATAACAGAGCACACCAAACCAGAACACATTTTACTCAATGCGCTCGGAGGACGAAAAACTACTCGGCGCGCAATCTGTTCCGACTGCAACAATTTGTTTAGCGGCTCAATTGACAAAAGTTTTGCAAATCAAGTCAAAACCATTCGCAACCTTCTCCAACTTAGATCAGGCAATAGCAAAGCGCAGTGCGCCACCGGTTCGTTGGGGTCGAGTAATTTCGCCTGTTCCGCCGACGCACGCGCTGCCGCTATGGCTTTTGTCGTATCCTCAACAAAATAGCTCGCCAGCTAAATGAACGTCCAAGAAAGACATTGCAATCTGAAATCCCCGCAGAAAAATTTTACCAATGTGTTGGATGATTGGTTGAGCCAACCGGGAAATTACAAACACCCACAACAGCAATACATTTAGAAGATTTTTTTTCGGAAAATTTTTCGACCTTGGATTTGTGCGCATGCCCCTAGCTGTGACAGCTGCCCCGTCGTTAGGCCGAAGCGGGGGGGTGTTTCAAGAATTCATCAGCTGTGGCAAGTCGAAGGTCGATCAAACATAACTTCAGTCCGACGGCACGGACCAATAGGGTCGACTATTCCGTTTGAGCGTCGATCGTACGTTTGATCCGGTGAACAGTGCCCACACCGGCACCGGCTAGCTTTGCAGTCTTCCTGATCCCATGGCCTTGAGCCAATATCGTTCGTATCTTGGCTTCCATTTTTGCTTTAATCAGCGGCCGACCAATAGGCTTGCCTGACTTGGTGCCCTGTTCTTTCGCCCGTTTCAAACCGGCCTTCACGCGCTCCTGGATCATCGCGTGTTCGAACTCGGCAAACACACCCAGCATCTGGAACATGGCTTTGCCAGCTGGCGTTGTTGTGTCGATGGCCTGCCGATGCAGATAGAGGCCGACGTTGGCAGCCTGTAATTCGTTTAGGGTGGCAATAAGGTCCTGCAAGGACCGACCTAGTCGATCAACTGACCAGGCTGCCAGCAGCTCGAATTCACGCCGTACGGCGGCTTTCAGCATAAGGTCAAACTGTGGGCGCTGATCCCTGCCGTTTGCACCGGAGACCCCAGCGTCTTCAAAGACGGCTACGATCCTATGTCCTGCGGCTTTCGCCCACTTCTTGAGCTCGCACAATTGATTGTCTGTCGTCTGCTCACTGGTTGAAACACGCAGGTACAGAGCGATCTTCAAATGTTTCTTTGTCACGGGTTAAATATAGGTACGTATGTACGAATTACTATGGTTTATTGTACATAATTAATTCCACTTAAAAAAGGCTGTTTTGCTGAGATGCAAGCCGATCAATTCAGATAGGTTTTTTGTACACCCGCAATATAGAGGTCGGTGGGAACAAAGGACCTTCACACCAATCTAGGATAATGTGCCAGTGCTGATGCCGATGCGGAGTTATAGCTACTGCCATATCTGCTTTCAGGGGCAAACCGGTCGTCTATAGCAGGGTGTCAGAAAGGCTGCTGTTGACCCGGAGCGGTCATTCGGATCTACGCTGATAGTGGAAGAGGGAGCCTTGAAGTTCCGCCGTATAATGACGGTTTTGTGGTTTACGTAGAACGCTCGTCCGATCTGCCGAAGTATGGCGCAGGTCTTTAGCTGATCGAGGCGGGAAAAGTCTCAACAAGCTCCGTCAATCGGGCCTTGGCATTTTGCAGGATCGACACGCCGTCACCGAAAATCAGGATGTCAAAGTCGAGATCCAGGAGTTTATTCAGGTTGTGCCGGAGCAGAGCGGGGTCATCCATGACGCCCTCCGGCAACAAACCGCACTGACCAGGTGGGGCGCCAATGATTGCGTCACCAACGATCAATATACCGCGATTCCGCCAAAAAAGTGCGATTTCACCAGGTGACTTGCCGGCAGCGCCAACAATCTCCAGCGGCCCAACTTTACCGCCTATCGCTAACATATTGTCAATTTCGGTATCCTGGCTTCGCGCGTGATCCGCATCCTCAGGATGGATCAGTGTCTGCGCATTGGTCCGCGACCGCACCCGGTTCGCGGCACGGGAATGATTGCGGTTGGTTAGAATAATCTTCTCCACGCCTTCCTGAGCAATGGAATCCAGGTCCTCTTCACCCGGCTCAACCGGATCAACGCAAATGTTACCACTGGGATCACGCAGCAGGTGGCCATTGAAATTGTACCCGTGTGGTTCGGAAAACCACGACCAGGTGAAGATATCTGTGACGATCTCCTGCATCTCCAAAGCCTCCGCTTTCTTCCAACAGCGTCTGCATTTATCACGTGATGCTATAATATAGCAGAGCACGGCCCATACCAAAACATATTGATAGAGTCACCGCCTGGTCTTAGGGAGTTTGTGGAATGAGGCAACGCCGACAGGACATTGAGGCATTTGTTCGGCACTTGGTTGGTGAGATGGCTGCAGCGGAGGCGGCGGGTATAACGGCGCCTCAAGCGATCGCTGAACATTTAAACGCCAGGGGGATAACCACTCGCAAGGGCCGGCGCTGGACTGGCACGATTGTCGCCAAATTCCTTAGAAGCAAAGGGGCAGAGCGCTATCGCTCTGAGCGTAAAACCGAACCCAACGGACCGGTTAGCGCAGAGTTTCGGCACCTTTCAGAACGAACCATCAACCACTATGATCGGATGGCGGAGGCATATAGCGTAGGTACCGAAAATCACGATGTCAGTCAGAACTATGAGGCGCTGTTGGCAGCGATCGAGGGCGAACCCCCATATGATATTCTCGACTTAGGTTGCGGGCCTGGGCGGGATTTGCGTTATTTTCGCGGCCTGGGTCACAACGCCACGGGGCTGGACGGATCGAAGGAGTTCGTCGCCATGGCCCGGCGATATTCCGGTTGTGACGTTTTACATCAGGATTTTTTGACGATGAAATTGCCCGCCCGCCGCTTCGATGGCGTATTCGCGAACGCCTCACTGTTCCACGTGCCAAGTCAGGCCTTGCCGATGGTGTTGGCAGAGCTTGCCGTAGCCTTAATGCCTCGCGGTGTTCTATTCTGCTCAAATCCGCGGGGCAACAATGAAGAAGATTTTGGAGGCGATCGCTACAGTTGTTTCTTCGATCTAAATACCTGGCGGCGATATGCTACAGCTGCCGGGTTCACGGAATTAGGCCATTACTACCGCCCGCCGGGGCTACCGCGCGCCAGGCAGCCATGGCTCGCAACCGTCTGGCGCAAAAATTGATTGGGCGCTATTCAACCAGCCTCATTCCCTGGCATCGTCATACGCCGCTATTCCAGCGCGCGGCGATTTCGTTGATCTTTGCTGCCAAGATGAAATCATTCTCGTGTAAACCTTTGATCTTCTTGGTCTGCAGCATAATTGTGGCGAAACCCCAGCCGAAATCAATAGAATCTGGATGGTGAAACTCGGCTTCAGCGAGCTCGCCGACCTGGCTTACAAAATCCATTGCTGCACGGAAATTATTGAATTTGAAGTGGGCCTGGATTTTGCTGTGATCCTCGACCGCCTGCCAGCCGGCGGCTTTGGCCAATAGTTTCAGCACCTCATCGGCCGGTAACGGCGGGATGCTGCCGCGACAGGGTACGCAAGTCTTTTCTGTAAGGTTTGTATCCATCTTGACTGCCTTAAGGTTGTGACGACCGCCCTAGTCCATTCCTACTACGAGTTCCGATCGCCGATGTTAGGTCTTAGCCCCAGTTTGCGCTGCGTCCGGCGCGATAAGCGGTCATGGCCTCTTTGAAGTCCTTTGATGCGAAGGCCTGTGCCTGCAAACGGGTGTAATGTTCAAGGAAGGCATCATATTCAAGATCAAAACACTTGCCGATGGCCTGTTTCGACAATCGGGCGCCTTCCGAGTTGCCGGCCATGAACTTCTCAATCAGGACTTCATATTCTGTTGTCATGTTATCAGCAGATATCAGATAGTCGACCAGACCGATTTCCAGCGCTTCTGCACCAGTCACGGCATCGCCAGAAATGATCAGCCGCTTGGCCCGCCCAAGTCCGATGTAGCGGGCCAGACGATAGGTGCCCAGACCTGGGATCAGGCCTTCGTTGATCGCCGGCAGCGCCAGGCTGGCATTAGCCGTCGCGACGCGGATGTCGCAGGCCAGCGCCAATTGCAAACCACCACCGAGGCCATGGCCGTGGATCAAACAGAGCACCAATTTGTCCATGCTCTCGAAGCACCGTAGCGCATCCTCCCAGATGCGGAAGTAAGTTTCGTCAATTTGACCGGCGGCCAGTTCTTTCAGATCGATACCGGTGCAGAAGGATCGCCCGTCGCCACGGATCGCAATCAGGCGTATTTCCGGTTCGGCGGCGAGCTCCCGGGCCGCCGCCTCAACCTCTAGGGCCGCCGCCTGGTGGACGGCGTTCAAAATGTCGGGGCGGCTCAAAATCAAATGCGCAACTTTACCATATCTTTCGATCCGAAGATGCCGGTAGTGAGTTTCCATTAAATACTCCAAATTGGGTTAAGGGCTGCGATCCTACTGGCCCGCAAAGTGCAAAACAATTTCGCGGGGCCGGGGCGCTCGCCGGTGTTCGAACAGAAAGATGCCTTGGTATTGACCTAGCAGCAGCTCGCCATCATGCGCCGGAATGGCGAGATGGGTCTGCGTCAGCGCGCTCTTTATATGTGCGGGCATGTCGTCGGCACCTTCGGCGATATGACGATAGAGGGAGAGTTCTTCGGGAACCCGCGCTGCGAAGAAGTCCTCCAGATCGCGCATGACATCTTGGTCCACATTCTCTTGAATGAGAAGCGAGGCAGAGGTATGGCGCAGATAGAGCGTCAACAGTCCTGTCTCCTCGCGTTGTCCGTCCAGCCAGGCGACAACTGCACCGGTGATCTCGTAAAGGCCCTGGCGCGGGGCGGTCACGATGAGACGGTCTTGAATGCTCTTCATCATTCGTTTGGATATCGTCATCGAAACCAGTCTCCTTGTCACTCATGCGGCCGCATTAAATATTTGCCAAATATCGTTTGTCGGTGTTGTGTGCAAACTTAAAATTCCAACAACCACACAGGAACGTTTGCTTGCAAATTTGGTCAACTTGGGTTCCAGCATCTTAGTAGCGCGCCATACCCGGTTCTACCTGACGGGCCCAAGCATCGACGCCACCGGCCAAATTCCAGGCATTCTCAAATCCGTTATTTCGCAAAAAGGCTGTCACCATGGCGCTCCGCGTCCCGTGATGACAAAGTACGATGAGTGGATGATCTTGCGGCAATATATCGAGCTGTTGCGGCACCTGTTGCAGGGGGATGTGAAGACTTCCCTTTAGGGCACAGATCGCGACCTCTGTTGCTTCGCGAACGTCAAGCACCGTGTGAACTTTTTCACCCGCCCGCATTTCCGCCAAGGCGTCAATATCGATATCGTAACTGCTAATTTTCATGTTGTCATATCCGCCTTATGGATCGTGAAAATGTCGACCGGGATCGACGGAGTGGCTTTCTTGCGCCAGGCGAACATCTAATTACGAAGCGCCGCAGGGATTTCAAGCTGGGGCGATCGCGTCATTAGCGCCACATTAAAGGCATCAAAATTGAAATTGCAAACACCGATGACTGCTCGCTTGACGATCTTACCACATTGTAGTCATTCTAATTACCTGGAATTTCAAATTTTTTGCGCAACTTCCATTCGATGTTCGGCGATGTTGACTGATGTACAACGACAGTTTGTGAATTCCCAACGTGTTGGGCATCTGGCAACAGCGGATGCTGGCGGCGTGCCGCACGTCATCCCGGTATGTTACGCGCTGGCCGGCGCCAACCTCTACATCACGATCGATGATAAACCGAAGCGACAGCAAGACCGGCCACTGAAACGGCTGCGCAATATCGAAGTAAATCCCTTCGTCACTTTTGTCGTTGATCGTTATGACGATCACGACTGGTCACGTCTTTGTTGGGTGATGCTGCGTGGTCAGGCCGAAATTCTGCACGATGGTGGCGAACACACGGAAGCTCAGCGCTTGTTGCAGACGCGCTATGCGCAACTCAACGAAATGGCGATCGAAAAATACCCCGTCATAGCTATTCGGATTGAGCGCACGACGAGTTGGGGTCCCCTGATGATGGATTACGCATAGCGTCGCGTCATTCGAACCAACCACCGTTGAGGTAAATGTTCCGAACGACGTTACTGACCGGAAGGCCGCGACCAATAACAAAGCAATCACCGGCGTTCCGGGATGGGTCAGGGCGGTCCGGCGTTGCTTTCTCAGAGCCACTATCGTGCCTTCCTCATCTGCATCGATCAGGTGCGAACAACTACTGACATCAGCCAAAACAAACACCGCAAGGTTTCGTAGTATTCCTTATGACATGAGTACTGCTTGACGAGACAAATTCCTAGAAAATGTGACGGTGAATGACAGCGTCTGGCACTTAGCAGCCATAATCCAATGCGCCGCATAACGTCTGCTTTCTTACGCGAAACAGTAATGTTGGATGAAGATTAATATTCGGGGTTACGTGCGCGTGTGCGCTTCTGATGACATCTGATTGACGAGTAATACGAAAGATTATTCCAAAACGCGGAGCCTAAATCCGACCGATCAGGCCAAGTCTGGTCCTGTTGCATCAATTATGCCGGTAGCATGTTTGCCGGAGTAACTGAGTTTTTGGTTATCAGCATTCTGTGTTTGCAATCGCCGGTTTGTTAACTCTTTCACGTCATCACGTGCAACATTCTTTCTCAATCGCCGCCGTTCAATTTATTTTTCCGGCCAACCTCAACCATGCAATCAGGCACATCTCCAGGCATAAGCTCAATCACATCCCCTGGCACATCAATTGCTATTGTCGCATAGGTTAGCTTCTTCACATCAGCCAGATTTGCACTCTTGCGCTTTTCTGCAATGGCCTTCAAGGCAGCAAGAAAATCATCATCGGCAGAATAGTGATTTTGGTTTTCAGCGACGATATGCGCCGTCGGCTTGCCAATGCCCCGGTCCAAGATTGCCTGTGCTGCCTTCATTCTCAATTCAGTTGGGTTGGCTTCATCCTCCATAATATTGACCAGCATGGTAATCGCCCGCTCCGAATGCTTGCGAGCGAGATTGTTGATCCGTTCCATTGTGCGGCCTTTGGGTGATGGTTTTGGCGAATTATGTTGACCACGGGGCATTATAGAATTTCCATCAATAATCACATATACATAGTATATTATGTATATTGCTAATTCAAAAGTATAAAACGTAGACGCTAAAACTCGCTGCCCTCAATGTTAATAAATTTGCGGTCCGCTTATGCCTTGGATACGTCTGCGATTGGCCGTTCATTTCCCGGTTGTCCATGTCCACCCGTAACAGCGTAACAATCGTTTATTTCCAAAGGGGTAACGCATTTACGATCCGTCACAAGTCTCATGGATGTTACGTATTGATTTCAATCTAAGTCTTTGATTTCAATAACTTGTTACGGTGTTACGGCTGGCGGCGGAAGGTATCTGGCAAAAGCGTCCTCAAATTGCTGCTTCGTGTACCCCTTTGCCGTCGTCGTGCCCAACCTAATTGTTTTCGACTTGATCCCGAACGGTTTCAGCAAACCTGCCAACTGTCTTTGATTAAGCGGTTTACTATTCTTGAATTCAAGCCACGGACGATCTTCCATTTCGTTCAATCTTTCAATGACGCTTATGCTAGTAATCGACTCTACAGCGGCTTTGATTATGATGTCCCGGATATCGGCCAAAAGATCAGTCCCGATGGAATCACTTTCATCTATCACTCTTGTAATCGCCCGTTCCGCGATGCTTCGGATATGCATGGGCCAATCACCGCCGACAGTATCTGCGATCGCAAATAGCGAAAACCAGTTATCGGCAGCACGATCGTGCAAGGATTCCGGAATGGTCGGTTCTGCCGATTCCATTTGGTCAATGTGATCCGATGTCCAACGCGCGCATTTCCTGCCTAATTCATGCAAAATATTCAATCCCTCACCTCGCAACGGCTCGACCTGCTCCTCAGAATGCCGGCGACGCATCCCAATGACAATTGACCGGTCTTGCAACGTGTCGGGCAGGCTGCCGATCATGGCGATCGCCACAGGCGACCAAGTCGAGAAAGCCCGCGGCTCGTGATCATCGCCGACAATTCGGATTACGCTGCCGCTGCGGCCATGGCCGGAATTCAGCACTCCTCTCAATTCACTATTTCCTTCTAAAAAAGTGTCGGCCTCGTCAATAATTAAAGTAGGACGAGCCAATTCGATTGTCCGGAAGACCGCCGCAGTCGATATGTTCGAGGCCATCAATTGGCGGGGGACTAATTCACTTAGGGTCTCAAGCGCGGTTGTTTTCCCGCATCGCTTCTCCGGCGACAAGACCGCAAGACGCGGCGTTATACGCCAGGCATCTAGCGTATGAGTATGCAATACCCATAACGTCATAATCTCGGCCGAGCCATCTGCCAGTGATAAATGGCGTTTGAATGCCGCCACAAGTTCGGAAAGAACAGCTTCACCGGACACAGGTTCGGGCCAAGGCACAAATTCGGGCAGTGTCAGTTTGCGACCTTTACCGTCCTCAGTTTCACTGTCTTGAGGGCGGCGGGCACGGACCAAATCGTCCAGCGTTGCACACCTGATACCAAGCCTCTTGGCGGCTTCTAAACGGCGACGATCATAGGCCACAGGGTCCAGTGCCGCTAATTCCAGTAAATACGCTTCGTCCTCGTCACTCCGCCCTTCAGAAGGTTCCGCACGCGCGTCAGCTTCTTCCCAAAATTTGATTGGATCAACATTCATTTGCCGTGCCTCCACCAATGACCCTAATTTCAGGATTGAAGATCGGGCGCCTAAGAGCGGCTCGAATCTTCCGCTCTAAATGAGGTGCCGTAGTTAATATCTTGGAGATGCCGTCGAGGGCAGCGTAAAAATGGTCGTCGTGGAGGACGCAAATTCCTTCGCCGCCCCATTGCAGCCAAGCCAATGGGTGCGCATGGACGAAGAGCGGTCCGTGGTGGTGCCACGCTTTCGACCTAGACGGCCAACCCAGATAATCACCATAGCCGAGACGTAACCACCAACGGCTCGGTTTATGCGGATCAAAAGCGACTAAATCTTGAGCATTGCGAATTCGCTCTACACTATTTGCACAGTGATGAAGCGAGGGAACAGGAATGACGATCAAAGGCGATCCGTCCGCCTGGGGTTCATAGTTCCTGCTGTTCGACACTTCGGCGTTGACAAGCCCAATACCGCCGGCCGCCACGATGCCCGTTCCCTTAATCGAATTGCAGGCAATGATGTTTCCGAATTCGCCGCTTTGGATCAATTCCTGCGTGGCGGCGAGGGCTTCTTGTTCAAGAAATCTCATCTTTAATTAACCTATCGCGCATTCAATTATTGATCGAAGGATTTGGAAACGTCTTCCTGAACCCATGCATAGTGGCGACTAATTCTGGGAGCTTCATAGCGTCGTTACGCAAGATCGCCGCCGCCAACTGGGTTGTTAAAGGGCGCACCTGGCCAAAAACAGCACTGAATTCCAACAGATCATGCCGATGGGCTGCAGCTGCTGTCGTAATTTTTGCATCGAACATGGGTGGATTTTTCTTAATCGCCCCAATGAGCTCATCAACTAATCCCTCTGTACGATCATTGTCTTGCAAAAATCGGCCAGCGGGCGCGATGCCCATCACGTCGGCTAGACTATCAAAAATATCCAAGTCATCGCCCCAGGCAGCTAATGTGCTGCTTTCGGCGCGGGGTAGGTCGTCGGCATTTACTAGAACCATCGGCCCGTCGTCGGCTTCCGGCAGATGTAAATATACCGCGAATGTTCGACGCGTCATGACCTTCATCAGCAACATCGAAAGATATTGCATGCCGTCGATTGGAATGATGCCGCTGTCCAAGGTTAGAACGAGACCGTTTAACGACTTTGCCCAATGCTCTTTTTTTTCGGATATATTGATATTTTCTTGTGTAATTGTGGACATGACAAACTCTCTCTCCTTGAATTTCGCCGGTGAGCTGGATGCTATCCGGCTTGGGCATAGCAAGAATTCACATCGGCATTAGGACTTACCTCCCGTTGCCGTAGTTTCACGACCGGGATCTCCGCTCTTTACCCAGGCGGATAATTCACTTTCAAAGTAACGGCGCTTTCCGCCAATTTTATGGAAAGGAAGACCAAGTGTTTTGGTCCAATTCCAAACCGTCCACTCGCTAACCTCTAAGAATTGAGCGGCCCGCTTGCCGGTAATTGGCCGTTCGACTTGCGTCATCACGCGCCCCCTAATCCCGACAATCACGTGGTTTTCCGGCAGGCGAATGCAGGATTTCAGAGGCCCATTCATCGAGCCAATCGGGTAAACTTAACGCGTCGCGACCGTCGGTTTGATACTTAGGACCGCACCCGGCGCTGGCCAGTTTAGCCAGTGTTTTTGGCGTCCGCGTAATACCCCATTTTTCTTTAAGGTAGTCTGCAGATTCTTTGCGGGTTAAGCGTTTTTGTGGGTAAACCATCTCTATCCTCAAGTGCGACGATGACATAAGGATAAGTGTGATGGGTCAGGCAGTGAATGTTAAGTATTTGTTTTTACAACGTTTTTCTGTAATTCTAAAAATTTCTTTTCACTATTACAAATTAGTTTCGCAACATCCCGGAGGTTTTTTTCCTTTGCTTCCTCGTGCAATTCTTTAACGATTTTCTCGGCTTCCGCTCGCATTGGAAAATGCGTAACAAATCGGCCAATTGGTACGTCAGGATAGGGCCGTATCGCGCCATCGTTCTCAGCCGTGCGGCGATTGTGGTAGTGCTTGATGCCCTCATACTTCACACGAAGCGTTTCGGCACGCGCTTGCTCCGATTTGGCCGGCAGCTGATTGAATGGATCGGTCTTGGCTAGCGCTCGGCATACGGCGGAGGCAGCCCGTGGCTTATCGAGAGCCTTCGAACTATCCGGTGCGTCTGAATGAAATACCTTTTTCGTCTATCGACGTTGTTGAACCGCATCATAGAGTTCAAGTTCACGCTCCGGCGTCCAGAATTTTTCTGCTCCCCGTGTTTCAACTTGGAATCCGGGCACATAAGCTTCAAGCAGCGCACAATTCAGCCGATGCTGCCAATCTGGATCTTCTGGATCAATGCCAAAGTGAGCGACTACCGCATAAATTTTGTTGGCGACTTCCAGTTTCTGCACCTGGATGATTTCAGCCGCTGTCGGGCCAGCTTTGTGGCCAACCGCTGGCAGCGGTGGTAATCTTTTCTTGAGAATAGGTGGAAGATCGTCTGACTTTGTCATTTGCTTTCCTCACTTGCCCTAAGTGTTTCGCCTTCTTCGCTCGACGACACCTCATTTAGATCGCGTATTTTCTCGGAAACCGCCCTTGAATATTTCACCCGTTCTTCCCAATAAACCGCCTTGTTATAGACGCCGCGCATACCGGGGGGCCGGTGATTGAGCTGGGCATCGATGATGTGCGGCAGGCAGCCGAGTTCGCCCAACGTGGTGGCATGCCAGCGGCGATAGTCATGGGGCCGGGCGGTGTATCCGGCCTTGCCCATCCAGGAGATGATGGTGGAATACGATTGCGGGAACAGACGGTCTTCGGTGATGCGCGTATTAATGAGATCAGCCGCCATGCCGACCAACGGCACATGATGGCGTCGCCCGTTTTTGGTCTGCGGCAAAATAAGCGCGCCAGCTTCAACATCTTTACCGGTGATTGCCAGGACCTCGCCGATGCGCATGGCGGTCAACGCACAGAGCAACACCACGACGGCTCGGTCATCATGTTCGGCGTCGGATACGAGCCGTACCAGCTCTTCCTTCGTTGGTAACCGGCCATCACTCTTGCCTTGCTCGCCCAGGGTGCCAAGCGGCACGCCGGCCAGCGGTGAGATTTCGATATGTCCGAGAATGACGGCGTGGCGCAGGATCTGGCCCATGACAGAT
>CBDEHK010000001.1:0-1705000 GCA_965238305.1 Alphaproteobacteria bacterium | reverse complement strand
GGTTTCGGGTACGGTCTTCATGGTGGGGCTATTTCCTGGGACGCCTTCGAAGCTCGATCAATCCAATAAGATCGAACAACACACAGCATCCGTCACATCCCACCAGGCCCAGGAATATTAACCTGGTTCCCATCGACTACGGCTTTCGCCCTCGCCTTAGGGGCCGGCTGACCCTCAGCGGATTAGCCTTGCTGAGGAACCCTTGGACTTTCGGCGAGAGTGTTTCTCACACTCTTTATCGCTACTCATGTCAGCATTCTCACTTCCGATACCTCCAGAGCCGCTCACGCGAACTCCTTCACAGGCCTACGGAACGCTCCGCTACCACTCAACCCTAAAAGGGTTGAATCCGCAGCTTCGGTGTATGGCTTGAGCCCCGGTACATCGTCGGCGCAGGCTGACTTAATTAGACCAGTGAGCTATTACGCTTTCTTTAAAGGATGGCTGCTTCTAAGCCAACCTCCTGGTTGTTTTGGTCTTCCCACATCCTTACCCACTTAGCCATAACTTAGGGACCTTAGCTGGCGGTCTGGGCTGTTTCCCTTTCGACGACGGACCTTAGCACCCGCCGTCTGTCTGCCATGATAAAACTCACCGGTATTCGGAGTTTGGTTAGGTTTGGTAAGGATCGCTCCCCCCTAGCCCATCCAGTGCTCTACCCCCGGTGGCCAACATGACGCACTACCTAAATAGTTTTCGCGGAGAACCAGCTATTTCCGAGTTTGATTGGCCTTTCACCCCTAGCCACAAGTCATCCCCGAACTTTTCAACGTTCGTGGGTTCGGTCCTCCAGCGCATGTTACTGCGCCTTCAACCTGCTCATAGCTAGATCACTCGGTTTCGGGTCTGATCCGACGAACTAAACGCCCTCTTAAGACTCGCTTTCGCTACGCCTACATCTTACGACTTAAGCTTGCTCGCCAGACCAACTCGCTGACCCATTATACAAAAGGTACGCGGTCAGGGGTCATGTCCGAAGACGGGCCCCCTCCCACTGCTTGTAAGCATTCGGTTTCAGGATCTATTTCACTCCCCTCATCGGGGTGCTTTTCACCTTTCCCTCACGGTACTTGTTCACTATCGGTCATTGAGGAGTATTTAGGCTTGGAGGGTGGTCCCCCCATATTCAGACAAGGTTTCACGTGCCCCGCCCTACTCGAGGACCCTGGATAACCATACCCGTACGGGACTATCACCCTCTACGGCAGTCCTTTCCAGAACATTCCGGTTAATTATCCAAGGCCACTGGCCTAATCCGCGTTCGCTCGCCACTACTAACGGAATCTCGGTTGATGTCTTTTCCTCCGGTTACTGAGATGTTTCAGTTCACCGGGTTCGCTTCGCCCACCTATGTATTCAGTGAACGATGACCCTTGCGGGCCGGGTTTCCCCATTCGGACATTCCCGGATCAATGCCTACTGGCGGCTCCCCGAGACTTTTCGCAGCCTGTCACGTCCTTCATCGCCTCTCAATGCCAAGGCATCCACCAAATGCCCTTACATAACGCTTGATTAGTCATCACATACAGAGAACAAAAACCAGGGCCAAAATCACAAAAATAGCGACCCCAAACATAAAGACCTTTTAACTTTATGCTCATGAGGCCTCATCCCGAAGGACAAAACCTCAACAATCATTCCCGTCAATAACATGACAACAAAAGTATCCTTTATTCCGGTCCGCGGTCAGACGAGACCAGAAAAACTGTCCCCCAGGAGAGGGAACAGGGATACAACTCAACATTCTCCACTTGATAGATGTTTCGCGTCATAACGCTTGCAGGCCGGGCCACCCGCTCCCCCTCCCGACCACCCAACAGGATGAACTATAGGTGCTCGGGAGGGGAAACGGCTGGCTTGAACCAACAAACCAACACTACCGACAGACATGAAGACGCCGGCAGACAGGCAATCTCGGCAAAGATTACCCGCCAAACAAAATATCAAGTAAACGTTCGACCGCTTATCTCGCTCATCAAGGTTCCAGGGATAACGTTAGGAACCAAAGAGATAAACATGTCAAACAACTTGCATCACCTTAACAATGTCAAAGAACTAAGCAGTTTTGAGACATCCATAAGCTTGCTTATGGATGTCTCAAAACTGCCGTCTAAATCCGGTTATATTGGCATGATGTGGAAGAACGAATAACCGCCAGCGGAGCTGGTGGCGAGCGCTAAACTTGTTTAGCGTCTTTTATAACCGGGCTCTCGCAGTTCGCTAAAGCGAACGGCTGCCGCCCTATCGACGCTAACTTTAGTTAGCGTCTTTGGTGGAGCTGGACGGGATCGAACCGACGACCTGAAGCTTGCAAAGCTACCGCTCTCCCAACTGAGCTACAGCCCCTAATTATCAGCCCGCTGATAATGGTGGGCCTGGGTAGACTTGAACTACCGACCTCACGCTTATCAGGCGTGCGCTCTAACCAAGCTGAGCTACAGGCCCAATCTAAATACTAGTATAATGCGCCGAATGTATAATGCGCCGAATGGCCCGCATCACCAGCCCACTCCCCCGGCCCAACCACCCAATAATGGTACCCTGTCAAGCTTTGCTTGCGGAGCAAGACGGGTGGTTGGGCCGGGGGAGCGGGCTGGCTTTAGGTCATTCGAGGCTGCCTCGAAGTAAAAATAACCCGAAGCAAAATACTATGCCAATAAATGATATGAAGAGACACGAGGACGGCGTCCGGTTCGTATACAGATGCCGGATAGCAACTGTCCGAAGACAGCTAAAACCAACACCTTTATTCCAAGATCAAGAATAAGACCGCTGATCATAAGATCAGTATCTATACTCCTGAATCCTTAGAAAGGAGGTGATCCAGCCGCAGGTTCCCCTACGGCTACCTTGTTACGACTTCACCCCAGTCGCTAATCCTACCGTGGTCGGCTGCCTCCCTAAGGTTAGCGCACCGGCTTCGGGTAGAACCAACTCCCATGGTGTGACGGGCGGTGTGTACAAGGCCCGGGAACGTATTCACCGTGGCATGCTGATCCACGATTACTAGCGATTCCACCTTCATGCTCTCGAGTTGCAGAGAACAATCCGAACTGAGACGGCTTTTGGGGATTTGCTCCACCTCGCGGCTTCGCTGCCCATTGTCACCGCCATTGTAGCACGTGTGTAGCCCAGCCCATAAGGGCCATGAGGACTTGACGTCATCCCCACCTTCCTCCGGCTTATCACCGGCGGTTCCTTCAGAGTGCCCGGCTCTACCCGATGGCAACTAAAGGCGAGGGTTGCGCTCGTTGCGGGACTTAACCCAACATCTCACGACACGAGCTGACGACAGCCATGCAGCACCTGTGTGGAAGCCAGCCGAACTGAAGAGATCTGTCTCCAAATCCCATACTTCCCATGTCAAGAGCTGGTAAGGTTCTGCGCGTTGCGTCGAATTAAACCACATGCTCCACCGCTTGTGCGGGCCCCCGTCAATTCCTTTGAGTTTTAACCTTGCGGCCGTACTCCCCAGGCGGAGTGCTTAATGCGTTAGCTGCGACACCGAAGCCTAAACCCCGACATCTAGCACTCATCGTTTACGGCGTGGACTACCAGGGTATCTAATCCTGTTTGCTCCCCACGCTTTCGCGCCTCAGCGTCAGTACCGAGCCAGGTGGCCGCCTTCGCCACTGGTGTTCTTCCCAATATCTACGAATTTCACCTCTACACTGGGAATTCCACCACCCTCTCTCGGACTCTAGTCAACCAGTTTTGGACGCAGTTCCGGGGTTGAGCCCCGGGCTTTCACGCCCAACTTGATAAACCGCCTACGCGCGCTTTACGCCCAGTGATTCCGAACAACGCTAGCCCCCTCCGTATTACCGCGGCTGCTGGCACGGAGTTAGCCGGGGCTTCTTCTCCGGTTACCGTCATTATCTTCACCGGTGAAAGAGTTTTACAACCCTAAGGCCTTCTTCACTCACGCGGCATGGCTGGATCAGGGTTGCCCCCATTGTCCAATATTCCCCACTGCTGCCTCCCGTAGGAGTCTGGGCCGTGTCTCAGTCCCAGTGTGGCTGATCATCCTCTCAGACCAGCTATAGATCGTTGCCTTGGTGAGCCATTACCTCACCAACTAGCTAATCTAACGCGGGCCAATCCAATGGCGATAAATCTTTGCCTGAATAAATCCAGGATTATGCGGTATTAGCGGTCGTTTCCAACCGTTATCCCCCACCAAAGGGTATGTTCCCACGCGTTACTCACCCGTCCGCCGCTCTCCACATATCCGAAGATATGCTTCTCGCTCGACTTGCATGTGTTAGGCCTGCCGCCAGCGTTCGTTCTGAGCCAGGATCAAACTCTCAAGTTGATCCTTGACAAGTTCAATCAGCTAAACCCCCGGGTAAACCCGAAAATCAAACCAACCAAACCCTCAAAAAAATCTTCAAACGAAGATCCGCTCCTTAAACTAAAACGTCACTGAACCCATGATCAAAAGTAAAAACTCCCAACCATGTGCACAAGCTATGTGTAAGTTCCAAGAAACGTATCAAAACGTTCGTTACCAAACGCCGCCCACGTCTCCCTTCACATCATTAACCAAATTGTCAAAGAACAAACATTTGTAATACGAACAAGCGTCCGCGAAACAAGCGCCGCCGCAACAATCGCCCCAAAGCATTCGCTGAGTAGGTAACTGCTGTCGCGGAAGGCGGTGTATACACAGGGGCTTGGACTTCCGCAAGCAACTTTTTCGGGTTTTTTTATTTTTTTTCGCGGCCCCGCATTCCGATCAGGTGGAACGCCGAATGGCCCGCGAATAAGAGGGTTACGAAAGTCATCCAGCTAGGGCACAGTGTGGATGATTCGCTTCGGAGATATATAGCCTATGATGGAAGTAAACGGGCTTCACAAATCATTCAAAGACCTGCATGCATTGCGTGGCGTTAACTTCATCGCGCAAGATGGTGAAATCACCGGCCTGATCGGACCGAATGGGGCCGGCAAGACGACGACCCTACGTATGCTTTACACGGTGATGAGCCCAGATGCCGGAGAAGCCAAGGTCGACGGATATAACGCCTTGAGCCAACGCTTGGAAGTACAGAAACGGATTGGCGTTCTGCCGGACAATCGTGGCCTTTACCCGCGACTGACGGCGCGCGAGCACATTCGATATTTTGGCCGCTTGCACGGATTGCGCGGCCATATGCTAGAAGACCGGGTCAATGAACTCATCCGCGATCTGGACATGGATGACATTGCCGATCGCCGCACGAAAGGGTTTTCAAAAGGGCAAACCATGAAAGTCGCACTGGCCCGCGCCATGGTCCACGACCCGCAAAATCTGATGTTCGACGAACCGACGAACGGCCTTGATATCGCCGCCAGCCGGGCCGTCCGCGAATTGATCAAGTCATTGCGCGACAAAGGCCGATGCATTCTATTTTCGAGCCACATCATGCAGGAAGTCGAAGCCCTTTGCGACCGCATCGCCGTCATCGCCCAGGGTCGGATCGTCGCCTTCGGCACACCAGCCGAACTGCGGCAGCAAACCGGCCACGAAGCCTTGGAAGATGTCTTCATGAAAACCGTGCATGAACCGCAATTCGCGGAGGTGGCCGACTGATGGGAAGCAATGTCTGGATCGTCTTCGCCAAGGAAGTCGTCGACAATTTTCGCGATCGGCGCAGCCTCATCCTGGCGCTTGTTTATCCGCTTATTGGCGCTTTGTTCCTGGGCGTGATGATGGCGATGGTCGGTGGGATGATGAAAGGGCAAAGTAAAAAGCAAATGAGAATCCCCGTCGTCGGGGCCGAAAACGGACCAACATTAATGGCCTTTCTGGAGCGTCAGGCCGTCAAAATTGTTCCTGGCCCCGAAGACATTGGGACCGCGGTCCGTGAAGGTCACGTACCGGCCGTCATGATCATCCCGGCCAACATGGAAGCGAACTTGGCCGCGGAAAAAACCGTTAAGATCGATGTCGTAATCGATCCGGCCCGCCTTTCCACGGTACTGACGGCGGCGCGAATATCCGGCCTTCTGCGCAAATTCGGCGGTGAAATTTCCAAAGCACGTCTCGAAACACATAATATCAGCGCTGAAATGACCCGACCGATTACGGTCCAGACAATTAATGTCGGTCGGACCCGCAATATTTCAGGCTTTTTTATCAATATGCTACCGCCGTTCATTATGTTTTCGATATTTGTTGGCGGCATTTACCTGGCGATCGACGCGACCGCGGGAGAGCGCGAGCGCGGCAGCTTGGAACCGCTGCTGACCAATCCGGTTCCGCGCGGTCAAATTATGCTGGGCAAGGCTTTGGCAACCTGTCTGTTCACACTCTTTACCCTGAGCCTGCAACTTCTGGCTTTCAAAATCATGTTCATGATCGTCGGCAGCAGTGCCGGCAAGAATATCGATCCACCGGTATTGAGTTTTGTAATGATATTTATGATCTGCGTGCCCCTAGTGGTATTCGCCGTCGCAATTCAGATCATCATTGCGACCTATAGCCGAAGCTACAAGGAAACCCAAACCTACTTGGCCCTGCTGCCGCTCATTCCATCAATTCCGGGCATGATTTTGGTTTTCGTCCCTATTCAAGCCCACAGCTGGATGATGACAATTCCGACGTTTGGTCAAGTATTGTTGGTCAGTAAAATCGTGCAGCAGGAAAGCGTGTCCCTGCTCGATGTTGGAATTTCATGTGGAAGCACGTTGCTGCTGGCGAGCGCCCTGCTCTTTTTCGCCAAACAACTTTATTCTAACGACAAGGTTCTGTTCGGGACCGGCTAATCTGGTGAAATCAGCACTAACCCGGCGGCGCCTTAAGTTTTTGCCGCCATCCAGGTACTTACCGTACTGAAGAGTGATTCCAAGGCATTTCCGATTGAAAAAACAACCGCCACAATCGCAATACCTATACCTGCGGCAATCAGTGTATACTCAATCGCCGTCGCCGCATCTTCATCCTGCAGAAACCGACTAAATTTCGCATCTGCTTTTATCGAATTCACAATATTTGATATCTTAAAGCCAGACATCTTTTACCTCGCAGCTCCGTCGCAAACCTTGGACGGATTAATACCCATTACACAAATCTCCGATGCCTGCCTAACGGAACTTTATACAATAAAGACGATATACTCAAGCGATCTTCAACCTAAGTCGCTGTTGTCTATTAAGTCTTTGATTTCGCGAAGGTTTTTTGGTATGCGGCAATTCATGCTCTGAAGTTCGGAAAGAATATTTATCAAATATTCATATGAACGGCCCTTCTCACCTTGTCCTTGCGCAATCATCGTCGCCATTGTCACCAAATCCAATTTTCCGGCTGTCCGCGGATGCCCCGGGTCGCTTAAAAATGTTAAGGCGGTCACCGTCCGCTCAAGCAAAATTACCGGCACTTCTGCATGGCGATAAGCCCGTTCGCGTCGTTGCAAATAAAGTTCTGTCTGCCGCCACGCCGAATTCGCAATGCGGAAAGCATAACCGCGGCACCTGCCGCCCGGATGAAGTGCAACCACCAAACCTGGTTTTTCGACACTGCCCCAAGATTTAGTACTCGCAATTGTGAATTCGCGATGCCAGCCGTGCAACAATGCCGGTTGGCGCTCCTCATATTCAAAGCCCGGCGACCACATGAGGGAACCGAAACCAAAGACCCAGCGGTCCTGCGCCATTGTCACTTCCGATCGAGAAATGATCGCATATAGCGTTGCGGTTCATCGGTTCTATAGGCTTCGGCTAAATAATCGACGCCCCGCTCAATTCCGTCTTTCAAGGATAATCTTTCCCATTCCGAAATAAGCGCTTTTTGCGCCCGCACCGCCAACGGCCCCGCCGTACAGATATGATCGAGGACGGCATCAATAGCCTGATCGAGTTTGCCTACAGGCACTAAATTTTCAAGAAAGCCCATTTGCAGGGCCGCAGGCGCGTCGTAAGTCATACTAGTCAGCAACATTTCCCGGGTCTTGCCCCAGCCGACAATGGTCGGAAATATGGCGGCTTCGATGACCGACGGCAGACCGACTTTCACTTCCGGCATCCCCATCACAAAACTATCGTCACCAATCCGAAAGTCGCAAGCCGCTGCGATTTCTGCACCGGCCCCTAAACAATATCCGTGCATGCGGCCGATCACCGGCACTGGCGTTGCGCGGATCGCGGCCGCAGCTTCATGTAATCTGGTGATGAAGATTGCACCGGTATCTGGGTCGAGGGCGATCAAGTCGTTGATATCGGCGCCCCCGATAAAAGCCTTCTCGCCAGCCCCAGCCAAGTCGACGGCCCGCAATTGGTCGTTTTCAGATAGTTCTTCGAACGTCGTTTTAACCCCTTCAATCATGGCACGGTTCATGGCGTTGAAGCGCCCCACATGCTCCATTGTTACGGTCGCGACGAGGCCGCCACTGGGGTGAGTTTTCGTTGCCACGTCAACGCTGACATGACCTTTCGATTTTGTTTCTTGCATTTTTATCTTTCGGTGCGTTTCGACAATATTGCTACATTACGGCATCGAACAATGATTCGGTCAATCAATCGAAAATTATCGCATTTATTCGAATTTACGACGAGCGACTGTCACCAAAGCCGCTGTAATTCAGGGAACTGACGCATCCGATGCCCTGATTGCCTTAAAAATGCTGGATATCAAGACGAACACCCTTGAATATCATATCCGATGCTGCTACAAGATGTTGTGTTAGTTGTACCAATCGGGGCTATATATCATGAGTAAAGCAGCATTTATTGAGAACGTCGCAAAAAAGGGCAAGATGTCGAAGGCGGAGGCCAAACGCGCCGTCGAACTTGTATTGGGCGAAATCGAAAGCGGCCTGAAAAAATCGAAGAAAGAAGGCCGTTATACCATCGGCACTTTCGGCACCTTCAGCGTAAATAAACGCGCCGCACGCAAAGGTCGGAACCCGCAAACCGGTGAACCGATCAGAATAAAGGCGTCCAAAGTATTGAAGTTCAAACCGGCGGCACAGATGCGTAAAGCAGCTGGCTGCAAGTAACTAAATATCCATCCTGCCACAAAAGTCCGCGGTTACGGCCGCGGGCTTTTGTTTTGTGTCAAACACGTAAATCGTAATTTCTATTTAATTAATATTAGTCCCAGCGCAAATTCCGGTTGATCGGGTGGCGCTGTTGTGATGCGCTGCTCAGGACAACTCATCATAAGGTAATATCATGGATAGCTCGCCGCGCAATCAGGCCAATGGGGCCGAAACCTTTGTTCGGATGTTGGAAGCCCACAATGTCGATCATATCTTTGGTCTTTGCGGTGATACCAGCTTGCCGTTTTATGACGCCCTTTATTGTCTCGATCACGGCATCAACCATCTCTTGAGCCGGGATGAGAGATCGGCCGCCTATATGGCGGATGGCTACGCCCGCGTCACTGGCAAAGTCGGTGTCTGCGAGGGACCGAGCGGCGGCGGGGCGACTTATATACTGCCAGGTGTCGTCGAAGCGAATGAGAGTTCGATCCCGATCTTGGCCATCACCAGTGATATTTCCGTCACCGCACGGGGGCGATATGCTCTGACAGAGTTAGATCAAAAGGCATTATTTGAGCCACTGACAAAATGGAACGCCGTGATCCATGATGCGGAAGATATTCCACGCTTGGTTCGAACCGCGTTCAAAGAAATGACTACCGGCAGGCCCGGTTCGGCCCATATTGGTTTACCGATTGATGTCCAACGAAACGCAGTTACCGAGGCCGAAGTTTATGGCGAGAGCGAACTAGGATCTTATCCCGCGCGCGCCACGGGCCCGGATAACAAAACCGTCGAGACCGCCGCGGACTTAATTTTGGCGGCCCGAAACCCTCTGTTCATTTGTGGAGGCGGTGTGGTAATTGCCGATGCCGAAGTGCAATTGCGTGCGCTCGCTGAACAATTGGCGATCCCGGTGGCGACAACAATTAGCGGCCAAGGCAGCATCAGCGACTTTCATCCTTTAGCGATCGGGGTCGTTGGCTCCAACGGCGGTGTCGCCGAAACACGCGAGCTCGTACAAAAAGCGGATCTGGTCATATTTGTCGGTTGCCGCGCCGGCTCTGTAACCACAGAGCGCTGGCAATACCCTGCTTCCGGTACCGTCAAAATTGTTCATATCGATAGTGACCCATCGGTACTCGATGCGAATTATGCCACCGACGCGCCGGTCACCGGCGATGCCCGCCTGACCCTAGAAGCCTTGTCAGCGGCGTTGGCAGGGCAAACGCGGAATGGCGCTGATCGCGAACTGAATGAAGCGACCATCGCCGCCGCGAAAGCTAAAAAATTCGCCATCTTCGATAGTTTGGCGACAAGTGATGAAGTCCCGATCCGGCCCGAACGATTAGTGGCCGCAATGCAGAAAACGCTGCCCAAAGACGCTGTTATCGTCGCCGATCCCGGCACCCCTTGTCCATATTTCTCCGCCTATTACCAATGGCAGACAACAGGTCGGCATTTTATTTCCAATCGCGCCCATGGTGCCCTTGGATATTCCATGGCAGCAGCAGTTGGCGCTCAGTTCGGCCGGCCAAACAGCAAAGTTGTCAGTGTCATGGGCGACGGCAGTTTTGGTTTTACCGCCGGCGAGCTGGAAACCGTCGCCAGGCTCGGCGTCCCGGTGACTTTTATCGTGATCTCAAACAAGGTCTTCGGCTGGATCAAGGCCGGCCAACATCACGGCTTTGGCGAGCGCTATTTTTCCGTCGACTTCAATCAAACCGACCACGCAAAAGTCGCGGCAGCATTCGGCGTCAAAAGCTGGACCGTGGAAGCGCCGGGCGAACTGGAAAATACTTTGCGCCAGGCTTTCGCCCATGATGGTCCCAGTCTCGTCGACGTCATCTCCCAACCCTTGCACGAAGCCAATGCGCCGGTAAGCGAGTGGATTGCCTAAGCGAGTTGAAAGGATGATAGATGCCTGGTGGCACGCATGATTATTTAGAGGATCCCCGCAACGCGGAAATCCTGATTGATATCAACGGTGAACATTTTCATCGCGACGCCGCGAAGGTGTCGGTTTTCGATTCCGGTTTCATGCTTGGCGACGGCGTCTGGGAAGGTATCCGGTATCACAACGGGACTTTGTTATTCTGGGATGAACATCTCGAACGGCTTTATGAGGGGGCCAAGGCGATCGATATGGATATCGCCCTCAGTCCGGCTGAATTGGTTGCCCGCATGGACGCAATCCTACTGGCGAACAAAATGACCTCGGACGTGCATATTCGGCTCATGGTCACCAGAGGTGTGAAATCAACGCCCTATCAGCACCCTAAAGTCACCATCACGCCTGCGACCGTGGTCATTATTCCGGAATACAAAGTCCCTTCGGAAGCCCCATTAACCCAAGGCCTGCGCCTGTTTACGGCCCATGTCCGGCGCGGCGCGCCCGATGTGCAGGATCCGAAACTGAACAGCCATAGCAAACTAAATTGCATTCTGGCTTGCATCCAAGCCGAAAAAGCGGGTGCTGATGAAGCTTTGATGTTGGATCCCCAAGGCTTCGTCGCGACTTGCAATTCCACCCATTTTTTCATCATCCGCCAGGGTGAGGTCTGGACCTCAAGTGGAAACTATTGTCTGCCCGGCATTACTCGCGCCAAAGTCATCGATCTCTGTCGCCTTTTGGATATTCCCGTCTTCGAGAAGGATTTCAGCCTGACTCAGGTCTATGGTGCCGGCGAGGCTTTTGTTACCGGTACATTTGCCGGTCTCATTCCGGCGGTGAATATTGACGGTCGTATCATTGGCGAGGGAACGCGGGGGCCGATGACAGAGCAACTTCAAAACGCCTATCGTCAACTGGTCGAAGATCATTGTGGATGACAAAGACCAAACGCATCGCGATGTGGTCCGGGCCACGAAATATATCCACTGCAATGATGCGAGCTTTCGAGAATAGAGCCGACACCTGGGTTTTGGACGAACCCTACTATGCCTACTATTTGGACCAAACCGGGATCGACCATCCGCTGCACGTAGACATTATCGCCGCCGGCGAAACATCCCAAGTTGCCATCACACAACGCTGCACGAAAGAAGAGCAGAAAAACTTTGGTATTCAATACCAAAAACAAATGTGTCACCACATGATCGCAGATACGGCACTTGATTGGCTGAACCAGGTTGAGAATTGTTTCTTAATTCGCCATCCGGCCGAAGTCGTTGCCTCCTACGCCGCAAAAAGAGAACAAATAAGTGCCGACGATTTGGGCTTTCGCCGGCAAGCGGAATTATTCGATCTTGTGACCGGTGAATTTCACCGGAAGGCGATTGTACTGGACACACACGACATCCTGGCCAACCCAAAATATATGCTGTCCGCACTCTGTGCCGAACTTGAGATTCCTTTCAGCGAAAGAATGTTGTCATGGCCAGCCGGCGCGCGAGAAAGCGATGGGGTTTGGGCTACACATTGGTACGGCGCAGTTCAGAAGTCGACAGGGTTTGCCGCGCCGCGCGTAGAACGCGTGAACGTACCGCGCGAGCTTGGGTCTATTGTCGATGCTTGTCTACCTTATTACGAACAGCTGCAAAGCCACAAACTCAGGCCTTAGCGTCGACGTCGTCCGGCTGAAAAATCAGTTCGACCATGGCATTGTCCGGGGTGTCAACAAATACTTGCGTGATGCCCCAGTCTGGCAGTTGAGTTTCGCGAATTTTTACATCAGCTTTTTCCAGCCGTTGCATCATCTCCGCATAACCGGTAACCCGGAAAGCAGCATGGTCGATCACACCTTGTTCCCGACCCTGCTTTGCCGCGACCAAATGCAACACCGCTCGATCACCGCAATAAAGCCAAGCGCCTGGAAATTTGAATGGCGGGCGATCACCCACCGTCAAGCCAATCACCTCGGTAAAGAAAGAAGTCGAACGGTCCAGATTATCCGTGACAATCGTAAAATGGTCCAATCCATCAACCTGCATCTTCTTTCCTTTCAAAATTGTCGCGGCCGTATCATTTGCCGACGAAGTTCGGTTTGCGTTGCTCCTTAAGTGCGGCAACCCCTTCGGCATAATCAGCACTATTGAGCAAAATACTTTGCACATAAACGCTATGCTCCCATTCGTCCGTCAAGCTCATTTCCATGCCCCGGCGAATGCCCTCTTTCATCGCCCGTAATCCCAATGGGGCGCCTTCGGCCAAGCGACCAGCCCAGGTCATTGCCGCATTAGCCAACTCTTCCGGCTCCACAACTTTGTTCACCAAACCGATATCAGCGGCTTCGGGACCAAATACGCGGCGTCCCATCAACAGAATCTCATTCGCCATATTCAGGCCAACCAATCTAGGTAATAAATACATGCCGCCAAGTGGCGTAATCAAACCCAATTTAATCCAGGTCTCTTGAAACATCGCCTTACTCGAGGCAATGCGAAAATCACAAGCTAAAGCAACTTCAAATCCGGCCCCAACCGAAGCACCATTGACCGCCGCTACACTGGGTTTCGGGAACGTCTTAATCGCTTTGATACCAGAAGCAAAAAATGAGTAAACTTCGTTACGAATTTCAATTGGCGTCATTTTTGTCAGAGTTTCGAGAAAATCCAGATCGCCGCCGGCAGAAAATCCCCTACCTTCTGCATCGATCAACAGGACGCGGACATCATCGTTTGCGGCAAATTCGTTCAAAACGCCCATCACCTCGGTCATCATCTCCGGGATCAACGCATTGTATTGTTTCGGTCGATTCAGGGTCAGAATTCCGATTCCATCTTGAATGCGGCATTTGATGTGTTGAAAATTTTGTGGCATTGAAATTCCTGCGCTCAGGTGGAAAATCACTCCGAATAGGGAGAATGGCAATGACGCCATCCTGATTTTTCAGCAAGATATTGTCAATATAAAGGCTGCTCAAAAGTTGTCTATCTTGAAGAATTATCCCCAGCGGTCGGCCGCCGGCCAAAAATCCTAACCCAACCGACTGCCACCGCCAACAGTCCGACCAAGACAATGATGGTCGTAATTAGATTAGGGTTTGCATTCGGGATTGGGATGATGCCGTAGACCGCTCCCAAAAACATAATTGCGAGACCACAAACAAAAGCTAAAACTGACAACGACACACGGCTCGGCATAATTTTCTCCCGATCAATTGATTATTCTAGCCAGCGATCCAAACATATTATCGGCGAACTTGATTACGGAGGTTACGACGCTGATTAATATGGGTCCAGCCTAGATTTTCCGTCGCTAATATTCATCACTGGCTTTTGGTATGTTGCAAGTATGGTTAAAATCGCAGGATAAATGATTTAGATCAGGGACAGGCGGGCATATCCGCCATAGGCTTCTGGCTCAAAGCCACGAAAAATATTTCTCAACTGATCTATTTCCGACTTTGAATGTTCGAAGGAGGCAAGAGCGATGACCTATAAAACTATCCAAGTAACTGTCAGCGACAATGATCTAGCTGAAAAACAATTGCATGTCGCCATCCAATTCGCCAGCAATGTCGACGCGCATCTGATCGGGTTGCATGTTATTCCGCCGGCCTTCTATCCGGCCAATTTCTCGACCGAAGTGCCTTCGACGGTGGTCAACCAACAACTCAATCAACTCCGCTCAGCCGCCGACCGGGCGAAAGGACGCTTCGAAGCTGCGGTTGCCAATAGTAGCTTGCGAACGGAATGGCGCTGCGTTGAACAGCCATATGGCGATATTGCCGTGATGATGAGAGAACTGGCCCGCTATGCCGATCTGAATATACTTGGTCAAACCGACCCGGCGATTGATAAGCAACGCAGTTTGGACATCGCAGGGACCGTTCTGCTGGGTAGCGGTCGCCCCGTCCTTATGGTGCCCTATGCCGGTAATTTTGGGATCATCGGCAAAAACGTCTTAGTCGCATGGAATGCCAGTCGGGAAGCTACACGCGCAGTATTCGACGCCATTCCGTTATTGCAGGCGGCAAACAAAGTTGAAATTTTTACAATTAATAGTGATCAATCTGCAGAGGCAGGCGATCCGCTGCCGGGAACGGAAATCGCAGCCGCGTTGGCCCGCCATGGCGTGAATGCAATCGTGAAGGCGACGGTCGCAGAAGATATCACCGTCGGCAATACATTGCTGAATCACGTGTCCGATAATGGGGTCGATTTACTCGTCATGGGGGCCTACGGTCATAGCCGCCTGCGCGAGATGATTTTCGGCGGTGCCACTCGTACAATTCTGGAACATATGACGGTTCCGGTCCTGATGTCGCACTAAATACGAAGTCCAGAGGCCTACACCACCGGTGAGCGCCCGCCATCAACATTGATCGCGGTCCCGGTGATGTAAGAACCAGCGTCGGAAGCCAGGAAACAAGCGGTGCTGGCGAATTCTTCCGCCGTGCCGACCCGACCCATGGGAATGCCCCGCTGTTTCGCCATCGCGGTCAGATAGTCTTCATAAGAGCCATCTTCCGGTTTGTGCCGCCGGCGCCATTGATCGGAATCGATAAAGCCAACCAACAAGGCGTTGACCAGGACGTTGTGCGCCGCCCCTTCATTGGCCATCACTTTAGTCAAAGCCATGCCTGCGGCCCGGGTCACAGAAGTAGGCGCGGTGCCGCCACCGGGTGCTTTGGCATGAATATTTAGAACATTGATGATGCGACCCCATTGCCTTTCTTTCATGGCCGGAAAAACCAGCCTGGACAGGCGCACCGCCGCCATCAATTTCAGATCGATATCCTGCTGCCAAATTTCGTCCGAAACCTCTTCAAACTTACCGACGGCTGAATGTCCGGCATTGTTGACGACGATATCGACTTGGCCTAGATCGACCAATGCCTGCTTATGGGTGTCGATCACCAATTGCGAGTCCGTGACATCGCACGCGTAAGCAAAGATGCTGCGATCGCTGGCCGCCTCAATCTCCGATTTCGCCGCTTGCAGGCGGTCTTTGTCGCGCGCAAGCAAGCCGACATCCGCCCCAGACTGGGCAAATTTCATCGCCATCGCTTTACCTAAGCCGGCACTGCCGCCGGTAATCAGAGCCTTACGGCCATCCATCCGAATATCCATCTTGCCTCGCCTTCTCGGTTAACCAAATTTTCGCATCAGTTTGAGTAGCCGGTCTGTCTTGCTGGTGTAGGGGGGATGAATTTTTCCGGAAGAGTTTTTCGCCGGGCGATAGAATATCGGCTTGTCATGGGAAAAAGTCCGGAAACCATCGGGCCCATGATAGGTGCCCATACCGCTTTCTCCGACCCCACCAAAGGGCAAATTGCTATGACTGAACTGCCACAGCGTATCGTTTACCGTGACCCCGCCGGCGCTGGTGCTCGAAAGTATTCTGTCCCGGTTTGCCTCATTGGTACCAAACCAATAAAGCGCCAACGGTTTCGGGCGGTCGTTAATATAGCCAACAACTTCATCCAAGCTGTCATAGGCTTTTACCGGCAGAAGCGGGCCAAAGATTTCTTCCTGCATCACCCGCATATCCTCGCTAACATTCAAAATCAGGGTCAGCGGTTGTTTTCGCTTCTCGGCCAAGCCCTGCTCCTGACCGGGATTTACTTCGACGACCATCGCCCCTTTGGCCCGGGCATCGTCCAACATTGCTTGCAGGCGCTGGAAATGGTGTTCATTGACGATCGTCGTCAAATCGGCGTTTTCCGCTACCGAAGGATAAAGTTTACCGGCGATGGCGCAGGCGCGTTCAACAAATGCATCGACTTGTTCGGTAGGCACAAAGGCATAATCAGGGGCAATGCAGGTTTGTCCGGCATTGAAACATTTGCCAAAAATCATACCAGCCAGACTTGCGGACAGGCCGCCGTCCTTATCGATGATGCAGGGCGACTTGCCACCAAGCTCCAAGGTTACCGGTGTCAAATTCTTTGCTGCCGCAATTGCGACATGGCGGCCAACGGCTGGCGAACCAGTAAAAAACAAGTGATCAAAGGGCAGCGCAGAAAATTCCGCCCCTATGTCGCTGCCACCTAAGACCACGGTCACTTCATCTTCGGAAAAAGTCTCGCCAATCAGTTCCGCCGTCAGTTCGCTGGTATGGCTAGTGATTTCACTCGGTTTGATCATCGCCCGATTGCCCGCCGCCAAGGCGGCGATCAAGGGGTGGATCGTTAGCAGATAGGGATAGTTCCAGGGCCCAATGATCCCAACGACACCTAACGGTTCCGGCGTGATCACAGCCCGACCCGGCTTCATCGCCAAGGGAGTTTTAACCTTGCGGGTCCTCATCCATGCTTTCAGGTTTTTCTTCGCATACTTAGCGCCATTGATCACACCAATGCTATCGGCGGCCATACTTTCGAAGCTACTGCGGTGGCCAAAATCCTGATCGATGGCAGCAATAATCCGGTCCTCATGACGTTCGGTCATGGCGATGACTTTGTCCAAATTGGCAAGGCGCTGCTGATAAGTAGGTGCGCCATTATGGCGATAAGCCGCTCGCTGATTTTGCAAGTTTTCGTTCAGGTCTTTCATTTTCGCCGACGCCATCGTCTCACTCACGAGGCCGCTCCTTTGTTTAATGCCGGCGCCTGTGCGATGGCGCGCCAAACCCGCTCCGGCGTCGCCGGCATGTCGATATGATCAATCCCCAGTTCCGACAAGGCATCAACTACTGCATTCATCACCGCTGGCAAAGCGCCCGTGGTCCCGGCTTCACCGCAGCCCTTGACGCCCAAGGGATTGCTCGCCGCCGGCACGACGTGAAATTCCAAATCGAAGTTTGGCATATCGCCGGCCCGCGGCATGGCGTAATCCATAAAGCTCCCGGATAGCAATTGGCCGTCATCGCCATAGACGGTATTTTCCATCAAGGCTTGGCCGATCCCTTGCGCGACCCCGCCGTGGACCTGCCCTTCGACCAGTTCCGGATTGACCAGAACACCAAAATCATCGACCACAGAGTAGCGCACGACATCGACGACACCGGTGTCCGGATCAACTTCCACTTCCGCGATATGGCAACCATTCGGGAAACTTGACGGGGGTGTTTCGGCAATCATTGAAACGCTAAGAGAGGATGGCAATCCGGCCGGCAGGTTATCGTCGCCTGCGACCCGGATTGCCAAATCCATGACGTCAATGTGACGGTCGGTGCCAGCGATGGTGAACGATCCGGCCGCAAACTCGATATCTTCTTTCGCGGTCTCGAGATAATGCGCGGCCAATTCGCGGCCCTGCGCGATCACCTGCTCGCTGGCATCGAAGATCGCTTTGCCGCTGGCCTGGATCGAGCGCGAGCCACCGGTCCCGCCGCCGGCGATCAATTCGTCACTGTCGCCCTGGATCAGGTCGATAGCGTCGAACGGCACGCCTAATAGTTGGACCAGCACTTGCGCAAAAGCGGTCGCATGTCCTTGTCCATAATCAAGCGTGCCGGTGATGATGCTGACCCGGCCATTATCTTCAAAGCGGATGCCGCCCATTTCTTTGCCGGGCGGTCCGGTCACTTCCAGATAGGTGGCAATCCCGCGGCCGCGAATTTTGCCCTGGGCCCGGCTTGTTTGCTGGCGCCCGGCAAAACCGTCCCAATCTGCCCGCGCCAGGCCTTTTTCCAGCACGGTCGGAAAATCGCCACTGTCATAGTCCAGACCCGACAAGGCGGCATAAGGGATTTGTTCCGGTTGAATTTGGTTCAGCCGGCGCAATTCGACCGGATCGCGACCGGTTTCGCGCGCTGCTTTGTCGACCAGACGTTCCATATAATAATTTGCTTCCGGCCGGCCAGCGCCCCGGTAAGGGCCAATGAAAATTGTGTTGGTGAAGACGCATTTTGTCGCGATATGAATGGCGCCGGTCTGATAAAGACCGGGCATATTTTTCAGGATATTCACGATCGGCATTGCCGGGCCGAAACCGGAAAGATAAGCGCCCATATTGGCGACACTGTTCACCCGGACCGCCAGGAAGCGACCATTATTGTCGAGTGCCAGTTCAGCCTCAACAATTGCATCGCGGGCTTGATGATCGGAAACAAAACTTTCTGTCCGCTCATCCCGCCAGCGGATCGGCCGCCCCAAGGCCTTCGCCGCGTGCAGCAGTGGTACGTATTCCGGATAGGGTGCCGCCTTCATTCCAAACGAACCACCGGTATGGCGGCTGAGGACACGAACTTGATCGCTTTCCAAATTCATCAGGCCGGCCAGACCGCCGCGCAGACCAAAGACACCTTGGCAGCCGATATACAATTCAAACCGCCCATCGCGATAGTCCGCAATGGCGGCGCGCGGTTCCATAGCGGCGACGACAACGCGGTTGTTGACCATCCGTAGTTTCGTGACATGAGCGGCGGCAGCAAAAGCTGCTTCGGTTTTTACAGCGTCGCCAATTTCGCCATCAAGCGCGAGATTGCTTGTGGCTTCTTCATGCAAGATCGGCGCACCGGCTGCCAATGCTGCGGCCATTTCCACAACCGCCGGCAATTCTTCGATTTCGACTTCAACGAGTTCCGCGGCATCACGGGCTTGCGCAAGAGTTTCCGCCACCACAAGCGCGAGCGGTTCGCCGACATGGCGCACTTTATCTCGGGCCAAAGAATGACGCGGCGGTTTAATCAGGGGAGAGCCATCTTTGCTGGTCAGCGGCAACGCACATAACATCGGATTATAGCCGGCTGCCGCCATGTCAGGCCCAGTATAGATCGCCGAGACACCCGGCCCGGTCAACGCCTTAGTCAAATTATAGCCCTGGATGACGCCATGAGCGATACTGCTGCGAAGGATCACGCCATATGCTTGCTTGGGCAGCGATAAATCATCCGTATAACAGCCCTGGCCGGTCAAAAGCTGGACGTCCTCTTTCCGCGTCGGCGATTGCCCGATACCAAATTGCTGGTCTGGAAATTTCTTCGGGTCGATCATCGTCATTAGCGGTCCTCGTCACTCTGGCAGTTGAGATGTTAATAAGATTAGGGACCATAGTCCCGTTCAGGCGGCACAACGGCGGTGACTTCAATTTCCAATTTTGCGCCATCTTCGACAAAACCGGAAACTTCAATAGCCGTCATGACGGGATAGTGCTTGCCAATGACGTCCTTGTAAACCTCTCCAATTTCTTTCAACGAGTTGAGATATTCTTGCCGGTCGCCGACATACCAGGTCATGCGGGCAATATGTTCGGGCCCGGCGTCGCCTTCTTTCAGGATCGCGACGATGTTTTCCAACGCCTGGCGGGTTTGACCGGCAAAATCGTCATGTTCGAAAACTTCTGCCGAATTCCAACCGATAACACCGGCAACAAAAACCATGCGCCCGGTGGCGGATATTCCGTTTGCATAACCTTTGGGACGTGGCCAGCCGGGGGGTTGCAGAGTTCTCCTGGTCATCAAAATCTCCATTTGGTACTTGGTTTTTCCTACTAATGATGGTCGCATGGAGGATGGCGAAAGAAAAGTATTTTATATTTAAAATATATTTCTTAGAATGGACGCAGTTAGTAAGCATGGGACGGTGACGGCGATGAAGATTGTGTGCGTGGGCGGCGGACCGGCAGCGCTCTATTTTTCTCTGTTGGCGAAGAAACAGCATCCGAACTGGGATGTCAGGATCTACGAACGCAATCCGGCTAACGTGACTTGGGGCTTCGGGGTCGTCTTCTCCGACGAGACGATGGAAAACTTTGCCGATGCCGACCCGAAAACCTATCGCGCGATCACCGACAGTTTTGTGCATTGGGACGCCATCGACGTCCATAGTCATGGCAAAATGATCACCTCGGCCGGGCACGGTTTTGCCGGCATGCAACGCCTTCGCCTCTTGCAGATACTGGAAGCGCGGGCCACCGAACTAGGGGTCGAAATACACCATGACGCCGACATCACCTCGCTGGATGAGTTTGGCGATGCCGATCTGATTGTCGCCAGTGATGGCATTGCGTCGTTTATTCGTGAGCAATATGCGGAAGAATTTGGCACCGACCTGATCGTCCGACCGAATAAGTTCACTTGGCTCGGTTCGACCAAATCTTTTGACACTTTCACCTTCTATTTCCGCGAGACCGAAGATGGTCTATGGAGGGCCCATTGTTATCAATATATGGCTGGCACTTCGACCTTCATTATTGAATGTTCGGAAGAAACCTGGAAGAAAGCCGGCTTGGAAAATGCAACTGAAGCCGACACCATCGCCTATTGCGAAAAAGTGTTTGCTGACGATCTGGCCGGCGAAACCCTTATTTCGAATAACTCCGTCTGGCGTAATTTTCCCCGCGTGAAGAACAAAAATTATTATCACGACAATATTGTCTTGATGGGGGATGCCTTACACACGGCGCATTTTTCCATCGGCTCCGGTACCAAGCTAGCGATGGAAGATGCCATTGCCCTTAGTCAGGCGCTGAACAATGAGGCCGATTTACCGGCCGCTTTGGCGGCCTATCAACGAGACCGGGAGCCGGCGGTCGATAGTTTGCAACGGGCGGCCCAAGTTAGTATGGAATGGTTCGAACAGACCGAGCGTTATTATCACGCCATGACGCCGGAGCAGTTCGCCTATAGCCTGCTGACCCGATCACTCCGGATCAATCACGATAATCTGCGCCTACGCGATCCTGGTTTCATCGCCAATGTCGAAGACTGGGTCGCGGACCGGGCGGAAGTTCAAACCGGCTTGAAAGTGCGCCAGGGCAATAAAACCCCACCGCCGATTTTCACACCCTTTAAACTGCGCGACTTGACCTTGAGCAATCGCATTGTCGTCTCTCCGATGTGTATGTATTCGGCAGAGAATGGCTTAGTCAACGATTGGCATCTTGTCCATCTCGGCAGTCGCGCCGTCGGTGGCGCCGCCATGGTCTATACGGAAGCCACGGCGATCAGCGCGGAGGGGCGTATTTCTCCGGGTTGCACCGGTATTTATAATGATGAACATATCGCCGGCTGGCGGCGCATCGTCGACTTCGCCCATCAACATAGCGGCACCAAGATGTGCCTGCAGCTCAGCCATGCCGGCCGCAAAGCCTCGACCAAGTTATTGTGGGAAGGCATGGATGAGCGGCTGGAGAGCGGCAACTGGGATGTCGTCGCCCCCTCACCGATCGCCTATGCTGATTATAGCCATCGTCCGCGGCAGATATCGCGGGCAGAGATGGAGCAGGTCCGCGACGCCCACGCCAACGCCGCCAGGCGCGCCAACGACGCCGGGTTCGACATGATCGAACTGCATATGGCGCATGGTTATCTATTGTCGACATTCCTCTCACCCTTATCCAACCAACGCGAAGATGAGTTTGGCGGTGGGATCAAAAATCGCATGCGCTATCCGTTGGAAGTGTTCCGCGCTGTACGCGAAGCTTGGCCGGACGAGAAACCGATGTCGGTGCGAATATCCGCCACCGACTGGGTGGACGGCGGCTTTTCCGACGCCGATGGTGTGGCTTTATTACAAGCGCTTCAAGCGGCCGGCTGCGATATCGTTGACGTCTCCGCCGGCCAGGTGGTGGCGGAGCAGCAACCGGAATATGGCCGCCTGTTCCAAACCCCATTTTCAACCAAACTCCGGCTTGAAACCGGCTTGGCAACAATGACGGTGGGCAATATCCAGTCGTTCGGCGACGCCAATGCCCTTATCGCCAGTGGGGCGGCTGATTTGTGTGTGTTGGCCCGGATGCATCTGGCCGATCCTTATTGGACCCATCACGCCGCCTATGAATACGATTGGCCCTATCCCTGGCCGGCGCAATATCAGTCGATCGACGTCTACACGCCCAGATGGAGCTAAAAGCTGACTTTGTTCCGGCCGGTGCTTTTGGCCCGGTAGAGTGCTTGGTCGGCTGATTTCATAACTTCGTCGGGACCACCATGATCCGGAGATTTTTCCGATAGACCGATGGAAATGGTAACTTGGACGACGTTAGGTTTTGCCCTAGAGTTTGCTTTCGCCGGTTCCTTCGGCTTTCGCTTGGGGCGATCGTCGCCGCGCAGAAAAAACTCACTGGCTTCGACCTGCGCGCGTACAACTTCCAGGAACACCAGCGCATCGTCCGCATTCTTGCCGGCGAAGACAATGGTAAATTCTTCCCCGCCGTACCGAAAGGCCCGTCCCCCGCCCTTCACGCCAGCCAGGCAATTGGCAACCATGCGTAGAACCTGATCGCCGACAGCATGGCCGTGGGTATCGTTGAACTTCTTGAAATGATCGATATCTAGCATGGCAATCGTATAGCGCCCGCTCAGGCTCGACAGCATCGACAGCAAGGCCCGCCTAGCCGGCAGCCCGGTCAGTTCATCCAGAAACGCCATTCGATAGACGTCATGGATCAACGAAGCGCCCAAGATCAAGCCGGCGCAGCTGAACAAGATTGCCGCATTCAACCCTTCAGCCGTCATATGCAATGCCGCCATAGTCGCCAGCATCGCTCCCAGCAATCCACTTTCCACCGGCGTCCCGCGCAAGACAAATCGCGCCAACAAGGCGACCCCGCAGATACCAGTGATAATCAAGGCCGGTTGCGGTAGATAGGTCCAGTTATCAAAATCGGGAGAGAATATCCGCCCATGCAGTAGCTCTGCCAAAGCCGGCCAAGGTACGGCGCTATCTTCATTGCCGATCAACCCGAATAAACCGCTCGCCAGCAAAGCCACAACAACGACCTGATTGGCAATCAGCGACAATCGATAACCGCCCCACAAAGTCAGCACCCCACGTTCTCGTAAAAACGCCAGGATGACAAAATTGATCGGCAGCAGAATCGCTAAAGCCGGATAGACAATTTGCCCGACCGGTCCGTCATCAGGTGCGCCGTCATGAAACAGGAAAAATTGGCAGGCATGGGCGATCAAAATGAGGATTAGCGCAAAGACCACGCGGCTGCGGTGAAATCGCGCCGCCAAGATAATGCCGGCGCCGCAAATCCAGTATGGCGCCAAGCTCCACGCCCAACCGAGGTCAGCCAGCTCTGCCATAAACAGCAAACTGATCGCCAGCAAGGCGATAGGATACCAAAAATCGCTTATGACTTGACGAACTACAGCGGGCATCTACTGGATCGACCTTTATAACTGAAACACAAACCACGGGCGGGCGATTCGCAATAACCAAAGATGCCTGCTGGGACTAAATTTTGCATTAAAGTTTACGGCTGGATTAATTCAATTTTTAGATATCGCAATTCTATCAAAGACTCTAAATCGGCAATGCGGTTCGATAGGTGACTTGTTTCAAGGCAAAGCTGGAGCGAATACTGGAAACGCCGACGACCCGGGTCAAATGATCCATCAAGAAACGTTCATAGGCGGCTAAATCCGCCGCCACCACCCGCAACAGATAATCCGCATCGCCGGTCATCAGATAACATTCCATGACTTCGGGGCGATCGCGCATCGCTGCTTCAAATATTTCCAGCGCGCTTTCGACCTGTCGTTCCAGGCTGACATTGACAAAAACACTAACCGGCAGACCAACTGCCTGTTGATCCACCAGGGTCACATAATCTTTGATCAATCCCGCCTGTTCGAGGTTTTTGACCCGCCGCAAACAGGGGGAAGCCGATAACCCTACCTTGTTGGCCAGATCTACATTGGTCAGGCGCGCATTGCTCTGCAAGGCCGCTAAGATTCGTCGATCAATCTCGTTTAGATTACTATTTTGCATGAATCAACTAATTTAGTTCGTGTTTTTAGTATATTATTGCGTTTAGTTGAAAATATCTAGCATTTTCGCAATGACATGCCGGGACAGCCAGCATATTCTCGGCATAATTTGAAATATCTTGGAATTCATCAACATGTCGAGCCTGTTAACCGAAATCGAGCGCAAAGTCCTGTGGCTGTCCAGCTGGATGATCCACCATGCCAACCATATCCGAGAAAGCGATGACGGCTTGAAAGTCGGCGGCCATCAAGCCAGCTGCGCCTCGATGACAACCTTGATGACAGCGCTCTATTTTCATGTCCTAAAATCCGAAGATCGGGTCGCCGTGAAACCCCACGCCGCCCCGGTATTTCATGCCATCCAATATCTGCTTGGCAATCAAAGTCTGGAAAAACTGAAAAACTTCCGGGCCTTGGGTGGGGCGCAGTCTTATCCGTCGCGGACAAAAGATAACGACGATGTAGATTTCTCCACCGGCTCCGTCGGCCTGGGGGCCGGCATGACGATCTTCGCAAGTTTAGCGCAGGATTATCTGAACGCCAAAGGCTGGAATAGACGCGACACCGGTCGGATGATCGCGCTGATCGGTGACGCGGAGCTGGACGAAGGCAACATCTATGAAGCGTTGCTGGAAGGCTACAAACACGGTCTGAAAAATTGCTGGTGGATTATCGATTACAATCGGCAAAGCCTGGACGGGGTGGCCTCGGAAGGACTAAAAAGTCAAATCGAAGAGATCTTCCGGTCGTTTGATTGGCAGGTTGTAACGCTGAAATATGGCCGCCTGCAAGAGGCCGCGTTCAAAAAACCTGGTGGCGATAAACTTCGCGCTTGGATCGACGATTGTCCAAACGAACATTATGCCGCCCTGACCTTTCAAGGCGGTGCGGCCTGGCGCGCCCGTCTGGTGGAAGATTTCGAGACCGACAATGAAATGTTGTCCCTTATCGAAGGATATGACGATGACGCGCTTGGCCAATTGATGACCAATTTGGGCGGTCACGACATGGCGATGATTGTCGACGCCATGGACGCCATCGATGATGACCGCCCAGTCTGTTTCATCGCCTATACCATCAAGGGCTATGGTCTGCCGCTACAAGGGCATAAGGACAATCATGCCGGTGTTATGACGGATAAGCAGATGACGGCGCTGCAACAACAGATGAAAGTTCGTGAAGGACATGAGTGGGACGCAGGCGAAGGTTTGGACGACGCCGGGGCGGTAGCAAATCTGATCGCGAACAACACTTTCAATGCCAAGGGAACCCGTCGATTTCAGGCGCCGGCGATCCCCGTCGAGGTACCGGAGACCCGTATCAATGCACAAATGTCGACCCAGGAAGGATTTGGTCAGATCCTGAACGACATCGCCCGCACCGACAACGAGCTGGCAAGCCGCCTGATCACCACGTCGCCCGATGTCACGGTGTCGACCAATTTAGGTCCGTTCGTCAACCGGCGTGGCCTATTCTCGACAGAAATCAGCGCCGATACTTTTCGTGAGCAAAAAATTCCCTCGGTGCAGAAATGGGGCCGTGGCCCGGACGGTCAGCATTTAGAACTCGGCATTGCGGAAAATAATCTCTTTACCGCCCTGGCCGCACTGGGCTTAAGCCATTCGTTGCACGGGGAAAGATTGATCCCGATCGGCACGCTTTATGATCCGTTTATTCAACGCGGCCTGGATGCGCTGAATTACGCCTGCTATCAGGACGCCCGCTTCATTCTAGTGGCGACGCCGTCGGGCATCACCCTGGCCCCGGAAGGTGGTGCCCATCAGTCGATCAGCACCCCCCTGATCGGTATCGCACAGGATGGCTTAGCGAGTTTTGAGCCGGCGTTTGTCGATGAACTGGCCGCGATAATGGCCTGGGCCTTCGAATATGTGCAGCGCGACGATAGCGGCGGCGAAGAGAGGTCATGGCTGCGCGACGAAACCGGCGGCTCGGTCTATCTACGTCTGTCGACCCGCAAACTGGAACAACCAAAACGCGACGTTAGCCCAGAATTTGCAGAACAAATCGTCAATGGCGGTTATTGGTTGCGTCCGCCTGGTCCTGGTTGCGAAGTTGTCATCGCCTATCAAGGTGCTGTCGCCCAAGAAGCGGTTCAGGCCGCCGGGATGATCGGCGAAGATCGCCGTGACATCGGGGTTTTGGCGATCACATCGGCTGATCGATTGAGTGCCAGCTGGCACGCTGTCCAGCGGGCCCGACATCGCGGCGATAAAGACGCCCGCAGTTACGTGGAGGAATTGCTGGCGCCGTTGCCGCGCCATGCCGGCATTGTTTCTGTCGTTGACGGCCATCCGACGACGCTTGGCTGGTTGGGCGCGGTATATGGTCACCGTCAGCAACCCCTTGGCGTCGAACATTTCGGTCAAAGCGGCAGCATCGACGATCTTTATCGCCATCATGGCATAAATGCGCAGGCAATCCAGGATGCCGCCCAAATGGCCTTGGCCAGCCGTCCGATCAGATACGCGGCTTCCTAGCTTCAACAAATTTATTTGCATAGCAAAACAGCGATATCGCCAAGACAACGTAAGTCGCGCTAAAGTCGGCTGAATATAAACATTCAAGGACAAATTATGCGAATTTGCGACATGTTGGATCGGGGGGCGGAGATTTATCCAAACCATCCTTGCTTGAGTGACGGGGTTGCTAGCTGGTTTTATCGCGAGGTGCAGGCGCGATCGCACAAAATTGGCCTCGCCATGTTGAAAGCTGGGCTAAAGGCTGGTGATCGTGCCGCGATCTATAGCCCCAATCACGCCGTCGCTTATTCGACTATCATCGGCACCAACCGGATGGGCGCGGCTTGGGTGTTATTGAATGCTCGGAATGCGGTCGATGAAATTATCTATGTGCTCAACAGTACCAAAACCGATTGCCTGTTTTATCATTCCAATTTTTCCGAAAATGTCGCGCGTATCCGCAAGGACGTGCCGGGCTTGAAACTGACCATCTGTATCGATCGCGACGATGGCGGCGCCCCCTTTATCGATGACTGGATCGCCGATATCGAAGGCCAAGTCGCCGACGCGAAGCCGGTTAATTCGGCCTTGCCATCAATTATCGCATCGTCAGGGGGCACTACCGGCGCGCCAAAGGGGATCGAGCTTAGCCATCGGGCGGTCGAAACCTGCACCTCAACCTTCCTGTCGGTGATGCCAATGCCGGAACCGCCGGTGCATTTGATGGTTGCGCCGATGACCCATGCCGCGGGCTTTACGTCGCTGCCGATGATGTTGGTCGGTGGCACCAATATCTTCATGACCGAAACCGCGCCGGAAAAGATCATGCAAATGATCGAGAAACACAAAGTCAGCCATCTGTTTCTGCCGCCGACGGTGATTTACATGATGTTGGCCCATCCAAAGGTCCGCGATTATGATTATTCCAGTCTGAAGAATTTCATCTATGCCGCCGCGCCGATGTCTGCCGATAAACTACAGGAAGCGATGGAAGTGTTTGGCCCGGTAATGACACAGACTTATGGCCAGGCCGAGGCGCCGATGATTTGCACTTATTTTAGCCCGGCCCAACATCAGAAGGCCTTGGCGGGAAACGGGCATCGATTATTGTCCTGCGGTCGCGCCACGCCCTATACGCGGGTCGCCATTATGGACGACAATGGTCGGCTGCTGGATGCGGGAGCAAGTGGTGAGATTGTCTTCCGCGGCGATTTGGTGATGAACAAGTATTTAGACAATGCGGCGGCAAACGAAGAAGCTTCCGCCCATGGCTGGCATCATACCGGCGACATCGGGTATATCGACGACGACGGCTATGTCTACATAAATGACCGCAAAAAGGACATGATCATCACCGGCGGTTTCAACGTCTTTCCTTCAGAAATAGAGCAGGTGATCTGGACCGATGCCAATGTTCAGGATTGCGCCGTCATCGGTGTGCCGGACGAAAAATGGGGCGAAGCGGTGACCGCCATCATTGAACCTAAACCAGGGGCGACGATTGACGAAGAGGCCATTATCGCCCTTTGCAAAGAAAAACTTGGCAGCGTCAAAGCGCCGAAGGCAGTGCATATCCGCGCCCAACTTCCGCGCAGCGCCGTCGGCAAAGTCTTGAAAAAAGAAATCCGCGCCGAATTTTGGCAAGGCCGCGACCGCGCCGTCAGCTAAAACACAACACAAAGGGACTATTCACGTGAAAACCAAACTGACCGAGATGTTCGGCATTGAGCTACCAATCTTTGCCTTCAGCCATTGCCGCGACGTCGTCGTCGCCGTCAGCAATGCCGGCGGCTTGGGCGTGCTCGGTTGCGCCTATCAAACCCCGGAGCAATTGCAGCAAGAACTGGCTTGGATCGATGATCATGTAAACGGCAAACCCTATGGCATTGATTTGATGATGCCAGGAAATTTTCAAACAACCGAGACACCCAAACTTACGGTCGCCGACCTGCCCAAGGAACAAACCGACTATATGCGTAAATATCTGGATGATGCCGGGGTGCCGCCTTTGCCGAAGCGGGAGGCGGAAGAGATGATCAATACGCATCTGGCGACGCTCAGCCTGACCCCGCAGCAAGCCGATGAGTTGCTGGACGTCGGCCTGAAGCATCCGATCAAGCTGGTGGTTAACGCCTTGGGTGCACCGCCAAAGGAGATGGTGGAAATGCTGCATGAGCGCGGCATCAAAGTCGGCGCCTTGATTGGCAAACTTGAACATGGTGAGCGCCAACGCGCCGCCGGGGTCGATCTGATCGTCGCACAGGGACATGAAGCCGGCGGTCATTCCGGCAAAATCGCCTCGATGATATTGTGGCCGCAGGTGGTCGACACGATGGCGCCGATCCCGATCCTGGCCGCCGGTGGTATCGGCGGCGGTCGACAGATGGCGGCAGCCCTGGCACTTGGCGCCGAAGGTATCTGGTGCGGTTCGATCTGGCTTGGCACCAGCGAAAGCGAAGTCATACCGGAAACCAAAGCGCGCCTGTTCGAAGCCACCGCCGACGACGCCATCCAAACCCGCTCCCGCACCGGCAAACCGGTGCGCATGCTCCGCAGCAAACTGACCGATGCCTGGGAAGAACCGGATGCCCCGCCGTTCCTGCCGATGCCGCTACAAACCGCAGTAATGGCGGAAAGCCGCCTGCGGGTCGAACGCGCCCGAGTGCGGGAATTCCTCACCTATCCGGTCGGTCAAATCGTCGGCGAGATGGCGCATGAAACCAGTTGCCGTCAGGTGATCTTCGAAATGCTCGACGAATTTGTCGATGCCATGGAACGGATCAACCATATCGCCGACGTTGAAAACTAGCCCTTACGGACGTTCGATGGGGAACCACAGATATTAGGATTTTTTCTCGTCCTTCACTTCTACGATTATTTTATGGATGATCCCGGTAAACTTGGTCTCCTCCCGGCCGATACCAATGCCGTCGACGACCGGGGTTTGATTGTCGAGGCCGACATCGGCCGTTTCGTCGGCTGAGAATACCAGAGGTTGGGTTTTCTCGACGCGGCCTTCGGCGACGGCTTTGCCATCGACGGAAAGGGTCGCCAGCCCGCCCTTGCCAAACCCGCCACCGTCATATTTGAAGTCCAGAACCACGGTGGCCAATCCAGCCGGAAGTTCGCGTTCGGAGGCGACCGTATACTGAGCCAATCCGAGAAAATTGTAGGTGTAACTTGGTTTGCCGTTTTTCATATAAAGCGACCAGCCGCCAAAGCGCCCACCTTGGGACAGGATCACACCATTTGCACCATCCTTGGGGATTTCCAGTTCCGCAGTGATGGTTTTCGAGCGGTTCTTCACGTTGATGAAAGTATTTTCCAGCATGCCATCCATGCCGGTATAAAGCGTCAGCGAGGTCCGATTTCCCATCAGGTCCGGCCGGCCGGCAATATCCGGGTTCAATCGTTCGACAGTTCGATCATCGATCGGCAACACATGGTATTTCTCCGCTTCGCTCATGAACAAAGCTTGCATAACGCGTAATTTTTCTGGGTGTTTTGCTGCCAGATTTTCAGCCAAGCTGAAATCTTCGCGAACATTATAAAGATCCCAGACATCCGTTTCCAAGGCCCTGTTCTTGCTAGTGTTCCAGGGCGCGCGATGAATCGTACGGGCAAACCAGCCATCTTGATAAATCGCCCGATTGCCAAAGATCTCAAAATATTGCGTACGGTGTCGTTCCTTGGCTTCGGCATCGTCAAAGCTGTAATTCAGGCCAACACCTTCGATCGGTATCTGCGGTGTGCCATTGACAATCTTCGGTTCAGGTAGCCCTGCCGCTTGCAATATAGTCGGCGCGATGTCGATGACATGGGAGAATTGGGTGCGAATTGTACCTTTGTCCTTGATGCCATTCGGCCAACGAATAACCATGCCGTTGCGGGTGCCGCCAAAATCCGAAGCCACTTGCTTGGCCCAGGTGAAAGGGGCGTCAAATGCGACCGCCCAACCAGCGGCCATGTGTGGGAAAGTTTCAGGCCCACCCCATTTGTCCATCAGCGGCAAGAGATCTTCGACTTTTTCAGTCACTTGGTTGAAATAAGTCATCTCGTTGAACAAGCCGACAAAGCCGCCTTCGGCGCTGGTGCCGTTATCGCCGGCGATATAGATGAACAAGGTATTATCCAGCTCGCCAATATCCTCCAAGGCGCCAACAAAACGACCAACTTCGTGGTCGGTATGCCCGACGAAACCTGCAAAGACCTCGGCTTGACGAGTGAACAGTTTGCGATGGTCAGCCGGCAGCGCCTGCCAATCTTTGATATCTTCCGGCTTCGGCGCCAGTTTGGTATTCGCGGGGATAATGCCAGTTTTCTTTTGTCGTTCGACGGTTGCTTGGCGGACTTGGTCCCAGCCTTTGTCGAATCGCCCTTTATATTTGTCGGCCCATTCTTTTGGCACATGGTGCGGCGCATGGACGGCACCGGTGGCGTAATAGACAAAAAAAGGCTTGTCCGGGGTCAGTGATTGTTGCGCTTTCACCCAGTTGATTGCCTGGTTGGTCATGTCGGTGGTGAAATGGTAATTTTTCGATTTCGGCGGGCTGACCCGGGTGACACCATCGTAAACAAGAGGATACCATTGATCTGTCTCGCCGCCCAGAAAGCCGTAGAACTTGTCAAATCCCTGCTGCGTCGGCCAACGGTCGAAGGGGCCCGAAACGCTGATTTCCCAAGCCGCGGTTTCATGCCACTTACCAAATGCAGCGGTGCTGTAACCATTTAGCCGTAACGTTTCGGCCAATGGCGCAACGCTGTTTGGAACTTTTCCAGAATTACCCGGGAAGGCGGTGGCGAACTCCATGATTGCACCGGTGTTGGTGGTGTGGTGATTTCGGCCGGTCTTCAGCGCCGCCCTCGTTGGCGAGCAAAGGGCCGCGGTATGAAAGTTGGTGTAGCGTAGGCCTTCACCGGCGAGCCGTTCAAGGGTCGGTGTTTTGATCGGGCCGCCAAAGGTGCTGGTCCCACCAAAACCAAGATCGTCAATCAAGACGATGACGACATTGGGGGCCTGTTTTGGCGCTTTCACTTCAAACCGAGGCGGCGCCTTGGCGTTACGCACATCCAGTTCGCTGTAGGTCTGGCGAACTGGCTCCAGGATCGGTAGAATTGTGCGATCGAAATTTGATTTGGCCAATGTTGCAGTGGTTGTGCCAGCCAGCGCCAAACCGGCGATGACAGTTTTTGTCAGAGAGAAATTAGTCATCGGTTTTCCGTTCTCTATTATTTCCATCTTGAGGCTATTTCCCTATTCTTGCGCCGCCGGTGAATACCGTCTATCGAGATTCCGCAACGATAAAAATTTTCTATTGAGGTAAAAATGCGAAATTACGGTAACCGCGAAATGGGCATGGCCATCAGCAATAGCTCAAGCAGAACGACTAAGTGGTTCGTTTCCTGCCAATATGATTTCGAACGATTTGGTGGCTTATCACGCCCGCAAGGTTTCGGACGGCAACTCGTGAAAGCACTTTTTATAGGCCTGAGAGAAATCGCCAAAATGCCAGAAGCCCCATTTCAACGCCAGTTTGGTAACCGTTGTACTGCCCCTGGAAGCCGCACGCAATTCATCACGCACACGATGCAGCTTCAACAATTTCAAATAACCCATCGGCGTAGTTTTCATGATCTCTTGAAAAGCATATTGCAGCGTGCGTTCGCTAACGCCGGCAACACGGCAAAGATCCGAGACGTATAACGGGTCTTCGATGTTCAATTCGGCATAGGTCACGACCGTTTTGATGATGTGACTAAAATTTTGCCGCTTTAGATCCGTTTGGGTCAATTCGAGGGCGGTTGTTTGCCTTAAGACGGCCAACAGCGCTTCGAGAATTTCCAGGTTCGCGGCGAACCGTACCGACGCATTCTCATTGAACACCTTTGGTTTCCGTTTTGCGGTCTGGGTAATCCGCTTGGACAAATTGAAGAAAGAGCGGGTCGCCGATGTCGAGCACTTCAGGAATTCAGCTCCATTTGGTACTTGAAATTCTTCATTGCGCCCGCGCGCGACAAAGTGGTCACGGACATCTTCCGGCGAGATCATTAGCGTGACACTGCAATAGCCGGCTTCTACCACCAGTTCCACCTCAGCGCCAGGCGCCGCCAAGACAAGCGTGTCAGGACGCATCGATACCCCGTCATAGGTGGCCTTGGCTTTGGGTCCCAAGGCGACGACCGCCATTCGACTTTCTTCGATCTTGGCATAGGTGCGCAGAGGGTGGCTGGTTTGGTGAAACAGCAACACATTATTTTCAAGTCGCAACATTATTCGTTGGGCCAGAAATGGATCTTCACCTAGGGAGATCACGTCGTGATCGACGACCTCCAAACCATCCTTCACGGCGGTTGGATCGGTTATTCGTACAACGGTGACAGCGGGCTCAACCGGGATGCCAGGTTCGGTGTTTTCGGATCCTGAATGGGCAATCATTTTTGCAGTACCCCGATAGACGGCAATTCAAGCAGGCTTCAAATTACACCAAGCTGGGACCGGAAACACAAGCGCCTAAACTGACCTCGTGACTATCCGAATCATTTTTGCGACGACGTCGTTTTTTTTTGAGGGCGCAAAGGTCACGACACCAAACACTAATTGGCTTCGGTAGATTGGGGGGTGATCGGTCCTGTCCGTCTATTATCCTGCGCGCCCACCTGTCTGCCAAAAGACCGCTTATAAGGGACGCATTGGAGAAAATTCGGGGATCGAAAATCTGCTCTAAGCAGAGACGTTTTTATTCACTTTTTGTGCACCATATTCGATTAACCGAATATTAGAACTTTGTCATCAGAGTGTTCGAGACATTCGCGCAAACGATGTTCGAACGATACTTGCATCGACCACAAGAAGATTAATGCTGACGTATCAATGATACCACCGCCAAACAAACGATCTGAGGAGAGAAAGATGTATTATAAACGCAAACTACAAGTTCTGACCGCCGCCGCCAGCGTTGTTATCGCCGCTGCTGCGTTCGCTGAAACAAAGCCAGAAAATAGTCACGGACAAGCGGCGGCAAAAAATGCCCCAGCGGCGCATGGCAATGTCCATTGGAGCTATTCCGGTGCCGAGGGACCGGAGAAGTGGGGTGATTTGTCAACCGCTTACGAACTTTGTAAGACCGGTCATCAACAATCCCCGATCGATATTCAACATACTCAGCAAGCCGGCCTCGCGGCACTGCAGGTCGAATATGAAGCGAACCCGCTGCATGTGGTCAACAATGGCCACACCATTCAGGTCAATTACGCCGCCGGCAGTACCTTGAAGCTTGGTCATACGACTTATCAGTTACTGCAGTTTCATTTCCATAGCCCCAGCGAAAACACGCTGAACGGCAAACATTTCGACATGGAAATCCATTTTGTCCACAAAGACCAGGATGGTCATCTTGGCGTTTTGGGCGTGTTCGTCGAGAAGGGCGACAGCAATATTGCGCTGCAGGAAATCTGGAGCCATTTACCCAAAGCAGCGAAAACTGAAGCCAAGCCAAAGGGTGTTGTCATTAATGGCCGCGACCTGTTGCCGAAGTCGCAAGACTATTACCGCTTTGTCGGATCGTTGACGACCCCGCCATGTTCCGAAGGTGTGCAATGGCACGTCATGAAAAAACCGATCCAGGCGTCCGGCGATCAAATTCGTGATTTTGTCGACATCGTCGGCAAGAACAATCGTCCGGTACAGAAATTGGGTCACCGGCTGTTGGTTGATTCCGCCCATGGCGGCGCCAGCCACTAACCGAGACCCCAGTCACACTTGCTGGTGCCGCGCCCTATCATTGCCGGCATCAGCAGGTTCCAGACTTAAGAAACAAAAGGTGCTCTTATGCTAAGCAATATAAAAATCGGACCAAAAATTTACGCATTGGTTGGTATCCTCCTGCTTATCTCTATTGCCGTTTATGGTTTCGCATCGTTCAGATGCAGAAGATCGGCGAAGAAATAACGGACATTGCCGAAACCGACATGCCATTGACCGAAGCGTTAACGACGCTCACCATCCATCAGCTCGAGCAAGCAGTTTTGTTCGAACGCGGTTTGGCCGTTGGCGAAGAATTGGCCTTCAACCCCGGGGCATTACCGCACTTTAAGGAAATAGCCGGTAAATTTGTAGCTTTGGGTCACAAGGTCGCCAAAGAAATAAAAGAAGCGGAAGAACAACTTCGCCACGCGATAAAAAACGCCCACACCGATGGCCAACGCAAGGCCTTCACCCATATCCTCAGCGAATTGGAAAAAGTGGACGCCGAACACGAAGATTATGAACAGCTTGCCGAACAAACTTTCGACTTGATAGCCCGTGGCGAATTGTTACATCCGGGCGAAATCGCGACTAAGGTTGAGGCCCAGGAAGATCGGATCGATCACGAGCTTGAAGCCATCTTGGTCGAAATCGAAAAATTCACTCTCGCTTCTATGCAGACCGCGGCAGAACATGAAAAATCAGCCGTCACGATCATCGCAATTACCGGTACAGTCGCCGTGGTCTTAGGCCTGCTGACCGCAATATTCCTCGCTCGCGGAATTACCAAGCCAGTGACTGGTATGGTAACGGCAATGACCGAACTATCGAGCGGTCAGCTTGAAATCGAAATTCCGGGGCAAGGCCGCAAGGACGAAATCGGTTCCATGGCCGAGGCGGTGCAGGTATTCAAGGAAAATGCCCTCAATGTCAAACGGATGGAAGAGGAACAGGAGCAGCAGAGGCTGGAGAATGAAAAACGCGCCAAGAGCGACCGTTTGGAATTAGCCGACAGTTTCGAGAATGCGGTGATGGGTATCGTCGATTCCGTCGGTAAATCGGCAACGACAATGAACAGCTCCGCCGAACAGATGCGTGGCATTGCATCTGAAACCAGCGAACGCTCCACGACCGTAAGTGCGGCCTCTGTTCAAGCCAGTGCGAACGTGCAGACAGTATCTTCAGCCGCCGAAGAAATGGCGTCTTCGGTCCAAGAGATATCGCGTCAAGTCATGAGCTCTACTGACATTTCCAACGAAGCGGTAGAGGAAAGCCAACGGGCGACGGAGCAGGTCCAAGGGCTTTCCGAAGCTTCACAACGGATCGGTGAAGTGGTCGATCTCATCAATGATATCGCTAGCCAAACCAATTTGTTGGCCCTGAACGCTACCATCGAAGCCGCCCGTGCCGGCGATGCCGGTAAGGGCTTCGCGGTGGTCGCTTCAGAAGTGAAAAACCTGGCCGCCCAAACCGCCAAGGCAACGGAGAATATTTCCGCGCAAATTGCCGACATTCAAGGTTCCACAGGTATGGCTGTCGATGCCATCGCCGGCATCAGCAAAACCATTGGTCAAATCAGCGAGATCGGAAATTCGATATCCGCGGCGGTCGAGGAACAAGGCGCGGCAACGCAGGAGATCAGCCGCAACGTCCAAGAAGCCGCGCAAGGTACCGAAGATGTCACCAATAACATCACTGATGTCAGCCGTGGCGCTGAGGAAACCGGCGTCGCCGCTGAGCAAGTTCTGAGTGCTACAAACGAGCTGAACGATCAAGCGACAAACTTGCGTCAGGAAATCGACCAATTTCTGACAACGGTTCGGGCCGCCTGATAATTCTAAATCCGGTTTAAGTCAACCGGACACACCTCAACAATCCCCGGTCGACCGGACACCGACCGGGGATCTTTTTTTGCCAATTTTTACCCCAACTTGCGGTCAAGTTAATCCGCGGCAACATATCGATCACGCAGGCGACGCATGCCGTTCAACCAACGATCATAATCGGACGCCTTGCGTTGCATATAGGTCAACACTTCGGGATGCGGCAGGATTAGGAAATCTTCGCGCTCCATGGTCTCAACCACGCAGTCGGCCAATTCTTCCGGCTCCATCATGCCATCGATGGCGGCGACGGCGCTTTCTTTGCCGGCGGTCATGGCAGTTCGTACGGATTGCGGACAGAGCACCGAGACATGAACGCCCTTGTCGCCATAGCGGATGGCCAAGGTCTCAGCGAATGCGACAGCGGCATGTTTGGTGACGGAATAAGTAGCGCTGTCGATCTGCGTCAATAGGCCGGCAGCCGACGCCGTATTCACCAAATAACCTTCGCCCCGCGCGACCATTTTATCGACCACGGCGCGGGCGGCATAAACATGGGCCATGACGTGAATGTCCCAACTTAACTGCCAATCCGCGTCCGGGGTTTCCTGCCAACCTGGACGGCCAATCCCAGCGTTCGAACAGAAGATATCAATATCGCCGTAGGCGTCTTCCGCCGCCTGCACGAGATTTTGGATATCCGCTTCTTTCGCGACATCGCAAGGGACCGCAAGACCGCCGACATCGTTGGCAACCTGCGCAAGCGCATCTTCCTGCAGGTCGGCGACAACGATGCCCTTTGCCCCTTCGGCTTTAAACCGATAGGCTAGCGCCCGACCGATACCGCTTGCACCACCGGTAATGACGACATTTTTGTCTTTAATTTTCAATTATATTCTCCTGAATAATGATGGCCTGTAATGTTTCGAAGTCCACAATAAATAGCAAGCGACTTGTTAATCTAGAAACGACAGCGCGAAAGATCGGCTATTTACAAACGAGGTGACAATCATTAAGTTCAAAAACTGAACTTTATTGTGAGAACCCATGAACAGCACCGCTCTCCTCACGGCGCCCATCGGGCGTACGATCTTTAAGCTTTCCACGCCCAATATCATCGCAATGTTCGTTATGGCGGCAACGTCGATGGCGGAAACTTGGTATGTCGGCCAAATAGGCACCGCCGCCTTGGCAGGCCTGGCTTTGGCCTATCCAATGTTCATGTTAATGGGGATGTTATCGGCCGGCGCCATTGGCGGTGCGGTGGCCGGTGCGGTGGCGCAGGCCTTGGGTTCAGGCAATCGCGAATTAGCAGAATCGCTGACATTACACGCATTTGTCATTTCGATTTTTGCCGGCATCTTGTTTGCAATCCTTTTCATCTCACTCGGTGAAGTGATTTTCACGATCCTGGGCGGCGCCAGCGAAGCTGTGGCTCAGGCGCTGGCCTATTCGGACTTGTTGTTCACGGGCTGCGTGCTGATCTGGATCGCCAATATGATGTCCAGCGTTGTCCGCGCCTGCGGCCATATGAAATTTTCCGCTTTTGGCATGATGGCCGCATCCGCTGTTCAGGTGGCGGTCAGCGGTGTACTGGTGCTTGGCGTTGGCCCGATCCCCAGCTTCGGTATTGCCGGCGCTGCTGCCGGCGCCATCGCCGGCATGTCGGTTGGATCGATTATTCTTGTCGCCTATCTGATGCTTGGGAAAGCCGGCATTCGACTTCGTTTCACCGATATCCGTCTCCAGGGCAGCCATTTTAGCCATTTGTTAAAAGTCGGGCTGTTGGCTTCGGCGTCACCGGTGATGTCGGTTGCCACGATTGTCGTTTTGACCGCTCTTGTGGCCCGGCTGGGCACGGAAGTGTTGGCCGGCTACGGCATCGGCGCACGTTTGGAATTTCTAATGATCCCAGTCGTTTTTGGCATCGGCTCGGCCCTGATTACCATGATTGGGGTGCATTTTGGCGCCGGTGAAGTCGATCGCGGCCACAAAGTTGGTTGGACCGGCGCTTTCGCCGCCGCTGGCATCAGCGGCGCCATCGGCATTCTGCTGGCAGTGTTTCCCGGCCTTTGGGTGAATTTATTCACCGAAGACGAAGCCGTGCGCCAGGCCTGCGCGACCTATCTTCGCATTGTTGGCCCATTTTTTGCGCTATTCGGCTTGGGGCTCTGCCTGTTCTTCGCCTCGCAAGGCGCCAGGCGTATGTTTTGGCCCGTTATCATCAGCGCCCTGAGATTAGCCGTCATTGTTGTTGGCGGTGCCGCCATTGTTTTCCTGACCGAACCAACACCTGAATTGTTGTTTTCGCTGATCGCGCTTGCCATGCTGGTCTATGGTTTGGGGATATCGGCTGCCATCAAATTTGGAGCCTGGCGCTAAAAGATAAAAAAATCGTCGCTGCCAAGATTGGCAGTGGTCAGGCCGGCAAAAGTGATTGAATGGCCGCTGCCAAGATCAAGCACAACACCACCGCCGGTATCGGTAAGATTGCCGAGGGCGTCGGAAATCGTTGTGATACCGCTGTTGTTCACATTGTTATTGATAATCACTAGGTCGAGGTTAGTATCGAAATCTGCGATGGTGTCGTCGCCGGAATTGCTTGCAAAAAAGAACCAGTCTTCGCCGGTGCCGCCATACAAAAGGTCGTCACCTTGATTGCCATAAAGGTCGTCGTTTCCCTTATTTCCAAAAAGGACGTCATTGTCCTGGCCGCCAAATAGCGCATCTTGATCTTGCCCGCCATAAAGCCAATCATTGCCATAATTCCCATAAATTGCGTCGTTTTGCATGTTGCCATAGATAATGTCGGCGTCCTTGCCGCCATATATCCGATCCGCATCCTGTCCGCCATAAATGCGATCGTTCTGTTGGTTACCGTAGATAACATCGCCGCTTTGATTGCCGTAGATCAGGTCGGTGCCCTCATTGCCCCAGATCACGTCGGCGCCTTCTCCTCCCCGTACCAAGTCATCGCCTGCCAAGGCTTCGATGACTTCGCCCTCTGTTGTGCCCGTCAGCGTATCATTCGAAGTCGTTCCAAAAATTGGCGTACCACTTTGCGCGTCGCCATAAATCGACTGCACGCCAGCAATATCGTCCGCTTGTAGGCTATTGATCGTATAACCGAATGATTCACTGAAACTATTCATCACCGCCGGCACGTCGTCTTCATGGCTTAAGCCGATGGCGTGGCCGATTTCGTGCAAAGCGACGGAATAAAAACTGAGGGTCAGGCCGCCTGTATAAGGCGTCCAGCTTTCCTGTACATCGAATTCGATATCGGAATAAAGGAACTCGCCATTGGCAACCACCGAATGCGTTGCCGCCAGGGTATTCCAGAAACCGTCGATATAACTCATGCCAAATCGGATATCGGCCGCGGCGCTGTCGGTGACCTGTGTGAATTCGATGTTGGCGACGCTTGCCCATTCGGCAAAGGCCTGGGTCAATAAACTGACGGCGTTGAAAGCCAGTGCATCCAAGCCTAAATCAAAATCCCAACGCCCGATGTAATTTTGTTCGGCCAAAGACCAAGTGACGGTTCCGCCCGTCGTGCCGGCCGGGCCCAGACCATATTTGTAGTCCGATGTTTCAAAGGCCTGATGATAGGTCTCGCCAGCGGTCGGAAAATCGGTTCTTTCACGCCCTTCACTCAGCATTCTCGACCCCAAAAGATTGGCAATAGCAGATGATCGTCGCTTATCTTTATGAAAGCAGAGTTAAATCGGTTTGAAAACCGCTATAAATCAAATATCCGCAGCGCATTTTGACCGCGAATGAGGCTGCGTTGCTCAGCCGGTAAAGAATTTACTCGCTGCAAACAACCGCGCATGTCGCCAATATTGTGGGGATAGTCCGACCCGTAAAGAACATTGTTGGCACCGCCCACATTCACACACAGATCCAACGCGCCTTGGGTGAAAACAACCGTATCGTAGTAGATCTGGCTAAGATAGGTGCTGGGCTGGCGGTCGATTTTTTCGCGGCATGGCGGCATATTCTCGAAACAGAAATCCAGCCGACCAGCCAAATAAGGCAAATATCCACCGCCATGGCAGGCGATGATTTTCAGCTTCTGGTAGCGTTCAAAAAACCCATCGAAAATCATCCGGCTGACCGCCAAGGTGGTATCGAAGGTGAAGCCAACCGAAGCGATAAGGTTGAAATCGAACATATCCAACTCGTTGGTGCCCGGCGGCGCCGAAGGATGCACCAACACCGGCAGCCTTAAGGCATCGATGGCGTCCCAGACCGGCACGATTTTTTCATCGGTTAATGACAGGCCCGAGACGTTGGCGGTCACGAAGATGCCAACCGCGCCATTTTTTGTCGCTCGCTTCAGTTCCTTAACCGCCGCATCGGGGTATTGCCAGGGCAGAGTAGCAAAATGGCGAAGGCGGTCCGGCCGCTCCCGCTGTTCTGCCGCCATCTGATCGTTCATCATTTGGGCCGTTGCCGTACTGACCTCCTCGCCACCCCAATAAACGCTGGGGCAAGTTAGCGAAACGATCGCCATATCGACGCGGGCTTTGTCCATATTTTCGATGCGCATATCATAGTCGAACATCCCTTGCATCAAGGTCATGAACGGGGCGCCGTCCAGGTGAATGGCCTGCTGGCCCTTCAGTTCCTTAATGGTATAGCGATTGCCGCCATGCTGTTTTAGGGTCTCGACCCATTTATCGCTGAGCATATGGGTGTGCACGTCAATTACGGTCATCTGAACAACCTCCGTCGATAGGCGAATAAAAGTTGTATGATGGTGTAATTGAGAAACAAAAGGAAGGGGCCGCTGAAGCATTTAGAGGGTGACATATTGCGCCAGAAGTGCAGCCACCAATTCTTATGTGAAAGTCGGTATTTTTTGACGCGGTTGGCGCAAAAATTCTCAACTCCGATTCATTATGCCGGAGGAACGGTAAAAAGCAGCTCAAAGGCCACTGATGTCATTCGTCATCAATTCCCTGTCGGCTTAATATTCTGGTTCATTCGGAACAAGTTGTCAGGATCGTAGGTCCGCTTGATTTGCACCAGCCGATGGTAATTTTTCCCATAAGCCTTTCGCACCAGCTCATCATTATCTTCCCCAACACCAGGAAAATTCAAGTAGGACCCACCGGGAGAATATGGCTCGGCCGCCGCAACTTGCTGACGCACCCAGGTTACAACAGCCTGGCTCTGTTTTGGATTGACCCAACAACAATCATAGCTCAGCAGATAAGGCGCGATACGTCGCCCGAATGCTGTTGCTTCTTCCGGCACCCGTGCCATCGCGCCGCCGAGCTGCCATATCGCCATCAAACATTGTTCAGTGGGAAGTTGCCGCGCCCGATCGATCAGATCATCGATCAACGTATCGCTCAGTTCATTGAGATAGATAGACTTCCAATAAGCAAAAATTTCGGGATAAACAGCACCCGGAATAAAAAATGGATCAAAGGCGGCTTGCCATTGTGTGTAGGGCCCACGTCCAGACAAGTCGAGCACAGGTTCGCCAATTTCCGTAAGCGGCCGTAACACTTCTTCGCCTTCGTCAGCTGGTCCAGCATAGAGCGCGGCATATAAGAAAACCCTTTTTCCCTGGATTTCCTCAGGAAATCCTTCTACGCGCGGCACGGTCCAGAAAAAGGCCAGCGAAGAGACTTCATCGGGCGCCTCATCCATGATGTCTCGCCATTTGCGGAAAGTTGAGTTTGCGTCCTCAATAGCAAAAAACTGAGCCGCAAACATAACCTCCGGCCCGAGAGGAAGAAGCTTAAATTCAAACGAGGTCACAACACCGAAGTTGCCGCCGCCGCCTCGAACCGCCCAAAAAAGTTCTGGATTGTTCGATGCATCAGCATGATGGACGGTGCCGTCGGCGGTAACGATCTCAACAGAGATCACGTTATCAATTCCCAAGCCATACTTTCGGCGTAGGTTGCCAAAGCCACCACTGAGTGTAAGCCCGCCAATTCCAGTTTGGGAAACATTTCCTGTAGTGGTGACCAATCCAAACGCTTGGGTTTCGTGATCGACATCGGCCAGTGTTGCACCGCCTTGCACATGAGCGCTTTGCGTCTTGCGGTCAACGCGCACGGCCCGCATTTGCGAAAGGTCGATGACCAAACCACCGTCACAAACTGCGCTGCCGCTTACGTTATGTCCACCGCCGCGAACGGAGAGCAGAAGACTTTGGTCCCGCGCAAAATTCACTGCCGCAACAACGTCAGCAAGTCCCGAACACTTTACAATCAGGCTGGGGCGTTTATCGACCGTGGCATTCCAAACTTTCCGTGCTTCATCGTAGTTTTTATCAGCCGGATCAATCGTCTCGCCTCGAATACCGGCCATAAATGCACCGATTGTTTCGGTTGGGATTTCGACGATGCCGCCCGTCAAACTTCCATATGTACCCATTTCGACCTCCGATTATTGAATAGCCTCACTTAATCATTGAACGAGCAACTCGATAAGAGGCAGAATGACCATAATAGGGGTATATTCCCCACTTTGAAGGAGCGCGCGCGGACAATGTCAAACTCAGATCCTATTTCCGTAAGCCTATTCGCATCCGAATTGACCGCCGCTTCGGGTCTCTTTGGTCTCTATGATGTATTGTCGTCAATCGGCGTCGGTTGGGAGGCTTCCGTTTCCGGCGAACCGGAATTGCCGCGCTTCAAGGTGCAGATCGTCGCGGCAGGGTCCACCCCTTTCCGATGCGCCAGCGGTGTATATCTGACCCCGGACTGCAGCATTGATGACATCGGCGAAACCGACATCGTTGTTGTCCCGGGCATCAACACCTCTGCTTCTCAGCCGCTTGATAAATCCTATGATAAAACATTCCATTGGCTTCATGATATCCAAGATGGCGACACCCGGCTGATGTCGGCCTGTACAGGTGCTTTGTTTCTGGCGGAGGCTGGATTATTGAATAATATCGAGGCGACCACACACTGGGCCTATAAGGATCTGTTTCGGACCCAATACCCCAAAGTCCAACTCCGTCTTGAAAGGAACCTTTGTTTTACCGATGCCAACCATGGCATTGTGACGTCTGGTGGCACAACCGCCTGGCAGGAACTAGCGCTCTTCCTAATCGTGCAATATCTTGGTCTCGAACAGGCTGTCCGGACAGCTAAATTCTGGTTACTCCCAGACCTCGGCGAATTGCAAGCCCCTTACATGGCCCTGCCGCTTGGCATCCCGCATCAAGATACGGTTATTCGCAACTGTCAAATCTGGATTGCGGAGAACTACAGCACCGAGAACCCGGTGGCCGCCATGATCGAACTTGCCGATCTTCCCTCAACAACCTTTGCGCGACGATTTCATCAAGCAACCGGTTATTCACCTTTGGCATACGTTCAGGTCGTTCGGATGGAGGAAGCAAAACAAATGCTTGAAACCACGGAAGACGGCGTCGAAAAAGTCGCCTTGGAAATCGGCTATGAAGATACCTCTTCGTTTCGCCGTTTGTTCAAGCGCACAACCGGGCTCAGTCCCAGTGATTATCGGAAAATGTTTGGCCGCAAACGATTTCGTAGATACCAATAAAATGATCATTGAAAAACTTGGAGTGATTGCGGTTCGATTGCCAAAAAAGGAAGGGGCCGCCGAAGCGGCCCCGTAACCCTTTTTAAAGATTGTCTGAGCTTACTGAACGGAGCGAACTCTATTCTGTACACTCTGGCATTCCCGTTTAAGGGTTCCAGCATCGGCGCCCCCGCCTTTGCCTTAACCCGTTGCCATCTTAACTGTGGTTAGCTAATCCGACCTCAGGCTACCCGCCCGACCTCCACCGAACCACCAGTGGTGTCGAGATAAAGTTCACCAGATTATGGCAAATGAGACAAGACTGATTCTTCGCCAACTATAAATTTCTTGTGGAAAAGTGTGGGGATAGTTCGGGATATCTGTCTTGGCAAATTTTCGACCCATTATGTAGTTTTAATAATTATTCCACGACGTTTTGGAAGCTAATGAAATTCCGATTTTTTCAGTTGAAATTTTATTTGCGGTCAACCGGCTGGCGAATCGCTTTGCAAGTTGGCGCTGATCCGTCGCAAAGGGGTGCCGTCCAACCCTATTAGCTGCATATGAAGCTGTCGATTTTCCCAATCGATGTCGATCTGGCCAAAATTATCAGGACCGACTGCGGGACCGGCCTGAAACGGACCGCGCTCGTCGCTCCATAAGGTGAACGAAAGGTTCAGCGCACTTGAGGTCATCTCATAAACCGCCAAGTCCCTCTTTAGATCGCGCCGGTAAAAAGCCCCAATATGACGGTCGCCGGAGAGCAAAAATAAGTTCTTCACATCATGTTTCACCACCAGCTCGATAAATTTCTGCTGTTCCAAGGGCAGATTGCCCCAACGTTCATAACCATGGCCTTCGGCGATCAGCTGAATTGATGTGACGACAAAACGAATGTCGGCCGGCCGCTGGAATTCTGCTTCCAACCACAACCATTGGGCCGCCCCTAACATCGTCTTCCCTGTATCCCAGTCTGGCAGATAACGCTCTTTATAGCGGGCGTTTCGCTGATCTGTCGGTTTCAAGGGCGAGCGAAACCAACGCGTATCCAACAGAATAATCTGCACCCGCTTTCCCGCCGGTCCAAAAAACAAAGATTGATAAAGCCCATCTCGATCACGCACCGCCGCCGAACGCGGTACGGCGAAAAAGTCCAACAACGCGGTCTTGGAATATTGCTTAAAATCCAGCGGCAGTTCACCGCCCGCATCGTTCAGGCCATAATCGTGGTCATCCCAGGTCGCGAGGACCGGAATGCCGGTTTGTGCAAAGGCGGCAAATTCCGAATGGGCGGCCTGCAGGGCGTAGGCATGTTGGATCGCCGACTTATCCGGCACATCCAACCAGTTGCCCTTGAAATTGTCGGCGTAGACATTGTCGCCAGCAAAAATGAACAGATCCGGCTGGTTCGCCGCGACCTGAGCTAAAATCGGTTGCGGCTCGGTTTCCGACAAACAGGAACCAAAGGTGATACGCGTCAGAATCTTATCTTCCGGCAATACATAAGCGCTATGAAGTTGCGGTTTCAGCTCAACAGGGACGCAACCCGATAACAATAAAAACAGCAGGATGATGCCCGGTAATCTCATGCCGAAGTCTGCGTAACAAGTGTTTGAACGGCCGTCCCGTGCCAGCCGGTTTCGCGTCTGTCCCAATAAAGCTGCCGCAGTTTTGCTGACACCGGGCCGGGCGCCCCGTTGCTCAAGATGCGGTCATCGACTTGAACCACCGGCATGATGCCACCCGCCGTTGAAGTTAGGAAGGCTTCATCGGCCGCCAGCAAGACTTCTTTTCTATAGTCTCCGGGCGTCACCTGCCAATCCAGGTCGCCCGCCAGTTCGAAAATCGATTTTCGGGTGATCCCGTGCAACACGTTTCGCCCCGGCGTCAGCAGTTCCCCATTAATGACCATAAACAGATTGAAACCCGGTCCTTCTGCCAAGAACCCTTCCGGAGTACATAAGATCGCACTATCGGCACCGCCCATCCGGGCCTGCCGCAGCCCTTGGGTCAGATCGCCCCAATGATAGTTTTTGTGCCGCTGATCGACCGCGCCATCGGGAATACGCTGGACTCCGGCAATGTTGATCGCAATGCCCGTTTCCTGATGTTCCGGCGCGACGATCCAGACATAGGGAATGGCGAAAGCGATGAAGGTCGGAATGTGATGACGTGGGTCTCGGTTGTTGGGATCGCGAAACTGCCCCCGGGTCACTGCCATCGAAACATAGGCATCGTCCAAGCCACCGCGATCAACACAATTGGCCAGGATCGCCTTGACTTCTGCTTTGTCATAGGGCGTGTCGATCCCGATCCCGGAAATCGAGGTAAAAAACCGCTCGATGTGATCGTCGAGGCGAAAAAACTGACCCTTCCAGGTGCTGACCACATCATAGACCACGTCACTGCGGGTAAAGCCGAGATCGAAAATCGAAATCTTGGCATCTTCGGGCGCCACATAATCGCCGTTGATGAATGCCATGCCGGCCATTCCATCGCCTCCCATTGTTTTTGCAGTTGCCTCTTACTATGATCCCCCGAAATCAGTATCGGAGGCAAATCATAATGCAGTGGATTTTGGGCGATATTCTGGATTGTGTTGTGGAGATCATGGATCCGGCCCGCCCGGCGCTTGTTCATGGTGACCGCGTGCTGAGCTGGGGAGAGCTGAACAAACGCAGCAATAATATCGCCCGCGGCTTGTTGAGCGGTGGCGCCAAAACCCATGACAAAGTTGCTTTTTATATGCGCAATCGCACCGAATATTCGGAAACTTTCGCCGCCTGCCTGCGCGCCAGCCTAACCCATGTGAATGTCAATTTCCGCTATATGGAAGATGAACTGCATTACATCCTGCATGATTCCGATGCTGTCGCGATTGTCTATGCCAGCGAATTTCGCCCGCAAGTCACCGCCCTGCGCCCACGTCTGGACAAGGTGAAGATGTATATTGAAGTCAGCGACGATGGTCAGATCGCCAACTTCGCCACCGCCTTTGAAGACCTTGCCAGCAGCGGCGATGGTCAGAATTTGAACATCACCCGGTCCGCCGAAGATGAACTTTTCATCTATACCGGCGGCACCACCGGCATGCCAAAGGGGGTGATCTGGCGATCCAGCGACTTCTATGGCGGCTTGGTCGAAGCAGTCCGCGCCATCAATGACGAAGCCCCCAATAATCCCGATGAACTGATTGCCGGGCTGAAAGAAGCCGGGCGCGGCAATATCTCCATACCCGCTTGCCCGTTAATGCATGGCACCGGGTTTTCCGGCATGCTGGGCATGCTGATGGGTGGCGGCACGCTTGTCACCCTAACCGACCCATCATTCGATCCGGAAGAATTGTGGAGGACTGCACAAAAGCACAAAGTTGAGCGGATTTCCATCGTCGGCGATGCCTTTGCCCGGCCGATGGCGAATTCCTTGGACGACGTGGTGGGAAAATACGATCTTTCCAGTCTAGAGATGATCACCTCCTCCGGCACCATGTGGTCGACCGATATCAAACGGCGGCTTTTGGAACATTTGCCGGATGTCGTCATGGTCGACGCCTTTGGCGCGTCGGAAGGTCTGGGCATGGGCACCTCGATCATGACCAGCGCGGGTGAAGTGACCACCGGCCGCTTCACCATCAACGACCTGGCCCGGGTCTTTGACGATGACGGCAATGAAGTGGAACCGGGCAGCGATAAAGAAGGCTGGCTTGCCGTTGGTGGCCCGCTGCCGCAGGGGTATTACAAAGATCCGAAAAAATCCGAAAGCGTTTTTAAGATCGTTAACGGCAAGCGCTATTCCTTTCCGGGCGATCGCTGTAAAGTCGATGCGGACGGCGGTATTATCTTCCTCGGTCGCGGCAGCGCCTGCATCAATACCGGCGGCGAAAAAGTCTTCCCGGAAGAAGTCGAAGAAATCCTCAAAACCCATCCTTGTGTCGATGACGCCCTGGTGGTAGGTATCCCGGATGAGAGATGGGGCCAAGCCGTCACCGCCATAATCACAGGGCCTCGAGAACCGGATGAGCATGCTTTGCGTGAACATGTCCGCGCGTCCCTTGCCCCATACAAAATCCCGAAACGAATATTAGCCGCCGGCGTGCCGTTGCGCGCCGCGAATGGCAAGGCGGATTATGCTGGAGCACGGCAGTTCGCCGTGGCAGCATTGGAACAATGACATGTCTTACGACAATGACGCGGTTACCGAAGGCAATCGGGCCGCCTGGAATGCCGTCGCTGATCAACATCGTGGTCAGCGCTGGCAAAGGATTATCGCCCAACTAACCGGCAACGAAGAAGCACCTTTCAATATCCCTGCGCAAGCAGTAATCGATCTCGTCGACTATGCCGACAAGGATATCGTTCAACTCGCCTGCAACAATGGCCGCGAACTTTTGTGGCTGAAGCGGCACGGCGCCCGGCGTTGCGTCGGTGTCGATATCTCCGATGAATTCATCGCCCAGGCACGGGAACTATCTGCGCTTTCGAAGCTTGAGGCGGAATTCGAACGATCGAATATCTGTGATCTTGGCAACCATTTTGATGGTCAATTCGATCTTGTTTTGACGACCATTGGCGTCTTCAATTGGCAACCGGATTTGGCTGCCTTCATGTCTGTAGTTGCGAGATTACTGAAGCCAGGCGGCAAATGGCTGGTCGAAGAAATGCATCCGTTGCTTTGGATGTTCGAACGTGAACAGGGAAGCAAGTTCGTTTATTCCTACTTTGACGACGCCGTCTTCGCTATGGCTGAGCCACTCGATTATTATGGTGGCGGTGAATATCAAGCACCGGAAAGGTACGAATTTCAACACACGGTCGGTGAAGTCCTGCAAACGACAATCGATTGCGGCCTGCGGCTGCGACATTTTCAGGAATTCGCAGTCGATAACTCAGGCGACTTCCGTCATTTCGAAAACCAATCGGCGCAGCTGCCGCTTTCTTACAATTTGATTGCTGAGAAACCAAAATGAATAATGATATGAAAATAGAAGAATACACCGCCGCCAATCGCAAAGCCTGGAATGCAGCAGCGGATCAACATCGCGGCGAACGTTGGCAGATCGTCATCGACGAATTGACTGACCCCGACAAAAGCCCGTTTGAAGCCAACGCGCTTGAGCTTTTGCAAGGAATTGGCATTGCCGGCAAGGATATCATTCAGCTTTGCTGCAACAATGGTCGCGAGGTTTTGTCCTTGAAGAAGCATGGTGCAAAGCGCTGTGTCGGTGTCGACATTTCCGATGACTTCATCGCCCAGGGGAAAGAACTGGCAGCCATCAGCGGCCTGGAGGGCGAATTCATCCGTTCCGACGTGATGAACCTGCCGTCAGATTTGAAAGGGCATTTCGACATCGTGTTGATCACCATCGGGGCGCTCTGTTGGCTGCCGGACAAGGCGCGCTACTTTCGCTCCATCGAAGGGTTGCTCAGACCGGGCGGGCATCTGTTCATCCATGAAATGCACCCTATTCTGTGGATATTCGAGCCGGATCAGGGGACCGACCTGCTGTTTTCCTATTTCATGGAAGATGCCTTTGTGGAAGATAACCCGCTGAATTATTACGGCGGCGAAAGTTACCAGGCGCCGACAAACTATGGCTTCCAATCAAACTTGGGTCAGGTCATTGGTGAGACCATCAAAGCCGGCCTGACGCTAACCCACTTTAAGGAATATCCGATCGACATCTGCACTCATTTTCCGCATTTCGAAGGCCAGCAAGCGCAATTGCCATTGTCCTACACGCTAATCGCGGAGAAATCGTGAGCACCGACTAATCGGGCCCCAATGGCGACAACAGGTCGCCTATGGGCAAGCCGCTTTGTGTCCTTTCACTCAACCTTCGCAGGAGAACGAAGGGATAGGACCATGGCACAAACCAATTTGTTCCCCAACGAAACCGAAATTTGGCGCACCGATTATGGGCGTGACGGTTTCCTCACTCCGATCGACGTTATTTCAAGGACGGAAGCGCAGACCCACCGAAAAAGCTTGGAACAAGCCGAATTGCAATATGGCCCGATGCATTATGTTTCGAAGGCCCATCTGCTCATGCGGGCACCGTTTGATCTTGCCACCCATCCTAAAGTCCTGGCTGTCGTCGAAGCGCTACTGGGGCCGGACATTTTGTTGTTCGACACCACGTATATCATCAAGGAGCCGCAGAGTGCCGGCCGCATTAACTGGCATCAAGACCTGACTTATTGGGGCTTCGACGGCACCGATCAGGTTTCGGTCTGGATCGCCTTGTCGCAGGCGAATACTGCAAGCGGTTGTATGCGCATGGTCCCGGGCTCCCACAAACAGGGGCGCCTGGATCACCATGACGGCCTTGATGCCAACAATATTCTGCACCGCCAGCAGGAAATTATCGGTGTCGAAGAAGCCAATGCGGTTTCGCTTCCGCTTGAACCCGGCCAAGGCTCTTTCCATCATGGCTGGACCATGCATGCATCATTTCCCAACACTAGTCAGGATCGGCGGATTGGCCTAAACGCGCAATTTCTGCGCCCCAATATGAAGCAACTGATCAATCCGCACGAAACCGCTCGGCTGGTGCGCGGCAATGATCGTTTTGGCCATTACGAACCGGATGTCCTGCCGGCGGAAGATTTCTCCATCGACGCGCTCGCCCGCCACGAAGAACTCGACCGCTTGCGCAAAGCGACGTGGGATAAAGCGGGGTAGCGCATACGAGCTGCGCGCGACAATTGACACACTTTGGCTGATGCTGTTTCTACCGTCGGCGGATTTTACTCCGCTGTACGGTCAAGCGGCAGAGACAAAATACGAGCCACAATTTGCAATTGTTTACGTATCTACTACACTATATTTTTATCCAATTATTGGCGCCTACAATGTTTAAGAGATTTCATTTGTTGATTGTGTCGATGTTTGCAGCTCATGTCATGACGACGGCAAACATTGTATTTGCAGAAAGTACAGTTAGTCGCCGCGATCTACGTGATTTTCTGCAGGAAACAACATGGCCGAAAGATCTGCAAAATCCCGATGGCCAGCGCGTTCTATACGCCTTTCACGATGATTTCAGAATTATTATCACCGGTGAAGAGGGGTTGGCGAAAGTCGTATATATGCAGATTGCTGACACCCTACGATATCTGAAAAATCGCGACGCTTTGGGGATCACGGGCCAATGCAAAAGAAGTTCGTCCGAAGTCGATTTCGAAAATTAAGCTGTTTGGTATCGAAGCAAAATTTCACTACCAGATGAATTTCGAAAAGTCTGATGAGAAGAAAAATAACGGGATGACAATAATTGTCCTAAAGGATCAACCACAAAAAGAAACGGTGGATCGATATCAAGATTTTATTGACCGCCACTTCGACTATGTTGGTGACACGGGACAACAAAAATTCGTCAATGACATACTCAAATCACAAGGTAATCTGTTATTTGATGGGCGATATAATTTCAAGAAAGGGCGGCGTTCAGTAATTGTCGTATTGAAAGAAGAAAATACCAATCGGCTTAAATATTTTTCCAATTATTCTTTTTACCACGGGCTTGGGCTATCGATGTTTTCAACCGATCTAATTGGACTGGATTCTTTTGTAACCTACGATGAGGTGAAACTTTTAAGCGTTGATCCGGAACTCATGCCAACACCGCTGGACGTCGCCGTCGTTCGGCTGATTACCAGCAAGAAAGCACGTTATCTTTCCCACGATGTGGATTTTGTTGAAGCTATGTTGCCGTAATTATTTGCAGGACTGAATAGAATGTACGCCGAATGGGAAAACGACCTATTGGCGCGTGGCGAAAATCATCTTGGCCATCTCAAAACGAACAACCGGAAATTCGTCAACCCGTTGGCACGCTGGCGCAGCCGCCCAATTCGCCAATCCGGGTATCCATGCGGTCCCAAAGCGTCCGCGCCTCAAGCTCGGGGACGGTGTAATTACGTTCGAAAATTTCGAAAACACGACCGTCTGCATGTGAGAGGCCTGCCGCCTGGTCTTCGCAATACCGCCGCAACACATAATAGGGCAGATGCTCAATCCCCAATTCACGGACTTGCCGGCCAATATTGTCAATATGCGTTACGCCCGCGCCAAACCATTGGTTCCACTGCACTGCGTCGACCAGCAGATCTTCCGCAGGCACCCAAGCCATAGTGCGGAATAGGGCGTTGTAAGGATCGTCACCGTGGGTGAGAAAACGGTCGTCAGGCAGGAAATGGGGCAGTGCGTGTCCCGCGCGTTGCTCTAGTTTCGCCGGAATATTCATCGTCCGCAGCACTGCCCGCAGGAACCCCGTTGTTCCCCAGCAGCCACCGGTGCGGTGACGAATTGTGCCGCTTGCGTCGCTTGTCCGTGGGGTGCCGGCGATCATGCGCTCAACCGGCGGGAAGCCGCGATATTGCCACTGATCCTCGACATTTTCAGCGTCCCACCCGCCGGAGAAATGTATTAAATTCGTTCGGCACCATTCGATGACCGCAGCGACTGTCCCTACGCGGTTGCCCTGCAAGAAATCGCCGCCACGGGCGAACATCCATGTTCGATAGGGATCTCCGGGCGTGGCCACGCCGTGATTGAAGGTGATAACATAGGCACTGTCAGCGGGTGTCCAGTGAAACATCGAACGAGAGTGGAAAAGCAACTCTCGGGCTTCCAACGAATAGCTACGGACCGACCAGTTGACCAGGCGGCACGCTTCCACCGCCAGCGATTGGGCCACATGCGCGATATATAATTGCCAAGCGTCGTTCCGCGTCAGGCGCGTCGAAATCGTCTCGCCAGTTCCCGGCACGCCGGCCAGCGGCATCACCGCCGGCACGCCGGGTGCTGTTTCCGACAAAATGCGCAGATATTGTTGTTGTAGAAAATCTTTGTCGCTGGCTGGCCAATCGCCATAGGCTATCGTCGTTCCCCCCGGCGCTTCCCAGACGATCGCTTCGGCTAACCAGGCACGTTCTAGAATCCAACGTTGCAAACTGAAGAACGGCGCGGTCGGACCGCCCTCTCCCTCGCCAACCGGCTCCACCGCACCGGAAAAAAAACGCTGCCGGTCATGGTCGTAATCTACCGGTTTTTCTTCCCGCAGTAGCTCGCCGATATATTCCGCTTCGTCGAGCGGAAGACTATGGATGGTGTTGGCGCCGCCATCGGCGTAATAGACGTTGATCGCCGCCGTACCGTCGACATTGTGAAACAATGCGTAATGACCGACGCGCCTGCGGGACATCGGCTATTCATCCTCTCCGACAGGTTCGATATCTCCGGATAGGAAGCGTTGGCGATCGTGATCGTAATCCATCGGTTTCTCATTTCGAAGAATATCGACGATATACCCTGCTTCAGCGATCGAAAGGTTCCAGATGGTATCTGCGCCACCGACCTCGTAATAGACATTGATCTCTGACGTGCCGCCTACATTATGGAAAATTGCGTAATGGGTAATGCGCTTTCGAGCCATGATGTCTCCCTTTGTACCGCGATGGGCGAAACACTATTTGGGTAAGCCACTATTTGGGCGAAACACTATATGGGCAAAACACTATTGATAAATTGAAGCTTGCACGAATAGCTGTCAAAATGTCGGAACGCTTTTTATTTTTCGTGCAAACTACAGTCAAGTATACACGTTATATCAATAAATGACAACATATTTACTACCTTGTTGGCTTCGAGATTAATATTGAATTCCAAAATGCGTTGCCGCAGCAGAGACCGACCAGGTGGCTGCATCAGTGTTGTAAACAATGAATTTGGAAACCGGTATAAACTCCCTGGATCGACTAATCGAGCAATGGAGTGACAAAGAACTGGCCTTTAACCACCCATGATATGCCGAAGGCCCAGAGTGCGAAACTCTCAAACCAAAATGTCAAATTGTGCGAGTTCCACCAATCAGAGAAGAAAAAGTGGCCGATAACGATAGCCGCGCTGGAGACAAGGATGACAATCCCGGAGGCGCGATAGATGATATTGCGTCTGCGTTTCTGCGGTGTCAAAGTCCCGTCTGCATCCAGATGAGTGCTTCCGACGACCCGCGTGAAGACAAAAAATGAATACCAGGCCAGGAAGGTAAATAACACGGCGGCACTGATCCCATGTACGACCTCCGCATGGTTGAAAAGTTGGAATAATGGGTTCACGTCTAATCCAGAAATCGCCCTGGTTGTATTCACTACTTGGACAAATGCGTCGGTCCCGCCGCCGGTAAATTCCGGCAGCGCCCGACCTGAGAATACGGTTTCCTCGCAACCGCGCTTACTGGTTGGGAATAGTGCGACCGACATGGCGCAAATCCCAGCCATCGAGGCAAGGCGGTTTTCGCGGGGGCTCTCGCCGCGATAGGCGAGCAGAAACGTCCCCAGATACACCAATGCGCCAATAAATACGCCACCCAGAAACTGAGCATAATAAAAATGGCTGATGGAATCGTATTGGCAGGTGCCAAATAGGACACCAAGCAACATGACAAGCGGCAAACACAGCGCCACTAAACCGATGAAGAAGGCCAGCCGACGCTGAACCAAGGTGTAGCCCGGATCAAATGAATAGGTATGGCTGCAATCAGGTTGGTAACGATCCGGCCCCGTTTCAAATAGGCTGACTGTATGTGTCATATACCGATCCCCTAGATAAGTTGGGTAATCATACCATAATTGGGCACCTCAGTCACTCATTTCGCGAGTTTAGACGACGTATTATTCTCCAATTAAGAGGGATGATATCGTTCGCGCTCCCGGTTATCGTTGCCGAAAAATCAAGGCGCTCCAGCGCCACCTGCTGGTCGCCGCGAAACTCGTACAAAATAGTCGGGCATCAGTAATCATGAGGGCATCACGGGGCGCGCAACCGTCTAAGGCAGGGCCGCCACGTCCGCCCGCAACAGCTCCTCCACTGCCTCAAGGATCCGAAGCCACAAGACGTGCCCCTCGTGGTCTTGAGTGTGAAGGTGTTTTTCTGCCATGTCCTGGGCGTGCCCCCTACCGTTGGCGCCATGTTTTGCAATGACGATATTGGCTAATTCATTGATGTCCACATCCAGTTTCATGGCTCGATTGAACAGAAATTTCGCAACAAAATCAATCCTGTGTTCGATCACAGGGGGGATAGACCAAGTGCTCCATCTTTAGATTGATACAATTATATTAACTAACTCTAATAGGTTGAATGGAGGATTCATTGTATTTTATTTTCTCCGGCGACGAGTCCGGATGGTCGTTCCGCTAATGTTGCGACTTGGGTTTCAAAATATGCGGTCAGCCGGAACGAATTCGGCTAGGCTTTGGGCGGACAATGATGAACGAACTTGCAATCGCCACAGCGAAGGAGATTGGCAATATGACAAATCAAATTAGACTTGGCATGTTGACACCGTCGTCGAATACCGTGTTGGAGCCGATGACGGCGGCGATGCTGGCTGATGTGCCCGGCGTGACAGCACATTTTGGCCGCTTTCGAGTAACTGAAATTTCACTTGCGGCGCAGGCGCTGGGGCAATTTGATTCTGTCCCACTGATCGAGGCAGCGGAACTATTGGCCGACGCCCGGGTCCAGGCGATCAGCTGGAACGGCACCTCGGCCGGCTGGCGCGGTTTCGAGACCGACGAAAGACTTTGCGAACAGATCAAAACGGCAACTGGTATTCCGGCTTCCTCCTCCGTCTTGGCGCTGAACGATATCCTGGCCACGACGGAAGTTGAGCGGCTGGCGCTGGTGACGCCCTACCTAGATGAAGTTCAGGCAAAGATTACCGCCAATTATGAAGCCGCCGGATTTACCATCGTGGCGGAACGGCATTTTGGTGACCGGGGCAATTATTCCTTTGCCGAATTTTCAGAAACAGAAATTGCCGCGGCGATCCGCGAAGTGGCCCGGGCTAAGCCGCAGGCGATTGTCATCTTCTGCACCAATTTGCGCGGCGCGCCGGTGGTCGCGGCGTTGGAGGAGGAGCTGGACATTCCAATCTATGACACGGTGGCGACAGCGCTCTGGCAGGCGTTGCGGCAAGCTGGCGGTGAGCCAAATCTGGTCGAAGGCTGGGGCCGGTTATTTCAGGACGTCGACTGAGCGGTGACGGGCGCTATTTGAACACCGGGTCACGGCGTTCTTGAAAGGCGTTCAGGCCTTCTTCCGTATTTGCGGTTAGCAAGGCCTCGCTGGCGGCGTCTTCTTCAAGACTGAGACCGGCGTCCAAACTGCCTTCCAAGCCCTGCAAGGTGAGGGATTTCATCGCCGCCAAACCTTCCGGACTGCGCTGCGTGAGTTTCTGCGCATAGGCCAAGGCGTCTTCCCAAAGTCGCTCATCCGGGCTGACATAATTGGCCAGCCCCCAATCGAGCGCTTCCACCGCTGACAGCCATTTCACCGAATACATCAGATCGAGGGCGCGGCGACGGCCGACATGACGGGCCAGGCGCTGGGTCCCGCCCCAACCAGGGATCAGACCGAACTGGGCATGCTGATCGCCCATCCGCCCACTCTCAGCCAAGAACACCACGTCGCCGCTCATCACCAGCTCAAGGCCGCCGGCCAGCGCCAGACCCTGCACCGCAATGACCACCGGTTTGGCCAGGTTTTCCAAGCGCCGGAAAGCCGCATGGCCGTTGGAGATAAATGCCTGCACCGTTTCCTTCGATTGCCGTGCCGCCAACACTTCGTCGAGATCGGCACCGGTGCAGAACTGCTTGCCATTGGCGCGGATCAGGACCGCGCGAACACTCAAATCGCCTTCAATTTGATCCAGCGCATCGTTCAGGCCATCGAACAATGCAACAGAAATACAATTGAATTTGTCCGGACGGTTCAAGGTGATGATCGCGACCGCACCATCAAGATCCAGCAAAATTGGTTGTTCTTGTTCGCTCATCACTTCACCCTCGTTGTTTCGCTTCTGCCAACTTGCGCCGGGCAATGATCATTTTCTGGATCTGCTTGGTGCCGTCACCAATATGCAAGCCCATCACTTCACGCAGGCGCTGTTGAAATGGCATCTCCTTGGAATAACCGAGATGACCGTGGATTTGCAGGCAAGTGTGAATGGTTTCAAAGGCCAGTTGCGGCGCCCACCATTTACACATCGCTGCTTCCGCCGTGTGTGGTTTGCCTTGATCACGTAACCAAAGAGTTTTGTAACATAGCAGGCGTGCCGCCTCGACCTGTGTTTCCGCTACGGCCAAGGGCTCCGTGACCCCTTGGAAGGAGGCGATCGGTTGATCAAACGACTTCCGCTCCAGACTGTAGGCCCAGGTTTCTTCCAGCGACTTAATGGCCGGTGCCAAACATTGCAAACCGATTAAGGCGCGGGAAAAATCGAAGCCATTCATGACTTGTTTGAACCCCATCCCTTCTTCACCGATCATATTGGCGGCAGGCACTTCGACGTCGTCAAAAAAGATCGAACCGCGGCCAACGACGCTGGAGCCGACATCTTCAAATGTAGTCCGAGAGACCCCTGGCTGGTCCATCTCGACCAGGAAAGCGGTGATCGCATGGGCCCGGTCTTCCTGCGCCCCGGTGCGGGCAAAAAGAACACAATAATCCGCCTGCTGGGCCATCGAGATTGAGGTCTTTTCCCCGTTCAGAACATAGCTGTCGACCTTGCGGCTGGCTTTCAGACGCAAATTTGCGGCGTCGGACCCAGCGCTTGGTTCGGTCAGACCGAGGCAGGCTGTTTTCCGCCCCGATAGTAATTCCGGAATGACTGCCTGGGCCATTTCGTACGGCGCGTGATCGGCAAGAATGATCGCGTTCAAATTATTGAGCAACAGGACATAACCGACATTCAGATCTTCGCGGGAAATCTCCTCCATCACCACGCCATCGGTCATGAAATCCTGTCCCAGGCCACCATAGTCTTCCGATATGGCGGTGCCGATCAGGCCCAATTCACCGATCTCTCGAACAAGCTCTTTACTGAATTCGGTGGCGCTATCATGGGCCAGATAATTCGGCGCCAAGCGGTCCTGCGCAAATCGTCGGGCGGTATCGCGGATCGCGTCCTGGTCGTCACTAAAAGCGAAGTCCATTTAATTGCCCTCGGAGCTAAGTCAAGTTACTTCATATATTTGCGGAAATCGGGATCGCGTTTTTCACCCAGCGCCGTGACGCCTTCTTTGCTTTCATCACTATCGTAATAAAGCTTCAACGCCGCAAAACCCATGCCGCCGATGCCTTTGATGTGATCGGTATCGGCGTTGAAAGACTTCTTTGCCAGCATGATCGCAGTGGGGCTGCGCTTGACCAATTCGGCGCACCAGGCCGCCACTTCCTCTTCCAGTTTGTCATCGGCGACGACAGCATTACATAGCCCCATCTCGAGCGCTTCCTGGGCCGAATAACGTTTGCACATGAACCAGATTTCACGAGCCTTTTTCTCACCGACAACGCGGGCCAGATAGGCGGTGCCAAATCCCGGATCGACCGAACCCATCTTAGGACCGACCTGACCGAAGATGGCATTTTCGGATGCAATGGTCATATCGCAGATCGTCGCCAGCACATTGCCGCCGCCGATCGCGTAGCCCCGGACTTTGGCGATCACCGGCTTCGGCACATCGCGGATAATCGCGTGCAGGTCGTCCATCGGCAGACCGGTAATGCCGCGTTCGCCATCGTATTGGCCATCGTGGGAGCTTTGATCACCGCCGGTACAGAAGGCTTTTTCCCCCGCTCCGCCTAAGACAATAGCGCCGATGTCATTATTGTAAGCAGCCTTATTGAACGCTTTGATCAGTTCCTCTACCGTATGGTAGCGAAAAGCATTATAGACTTCCGGCCGATTGATCGTGATATAGGCAACGTGATCGCGTTCTTCATAGATCAGGTCTTGAAAATCCATAGTGTTTAGTCCTTTCGTAGCGAGACAACCAAGATTGACCGATTTATACTAACACCCGTTAGTTTTTACAATGACAATATCGAGGAGATAGACCAAGTGCTAGTCGTAGAAACACCGCAAGATATGAAAAACCACATTGGCGAAGAAACCGGCGTCAGCGAATGGGTCGAAATCGACCAGGACATGATCGACAAATTTGCCGAAGCAACCGGCGACCATCAATGGATTTACGTCGATGTCGAACGCTGCAAAAGCGAAATGCCCGACGGCAAAACCATCGCGCACGGTTATTTGACATTGTCGCTGGTCGCACGCCTGGGGCAGCAGCTAACCAAAATTGAAAAACGCAGCCGCGGCATCAATTACGGTTCCAACAAAGTCCGCTTCACCGGCATGGTTCCGGTCGGCTCCCGCGTCCGCATGCGCTCCACCATCAAGGCAGTGGAAGATGTCAAAGGCAACGGCGTCCGCATCATCTCGGATGTGCAAATGGAACGCGAAGGCGAAGAACGCCCGGTCATGATCGCCGAAACGATCGGCTTGGCATACGCCTGAATTGGCACGAATCCTGTCAGGTTTTTGCTCTGATTTCGTAGAAAGGGCTTTAGAAATTTGTCATGGGCAGTATTAACGATGGCGTGTTAGGTGTGTTGCTTGTTGGGCTATTCGGTTGCGCATCGTTGATCTGGCCAACTTACTATGTCTGCAAATCCACTCACAGGTCTGAAGCCGGATGGACACGTTATGGCTGGTGGGCCAACTCGATTTGGACATTGTTGTGCGTTCTTGTGCAAGTTCTAACAACAGGTGTTGTGGCGGTGGAAGCGACCTCGATGCGAGATGTTTTTGCGGTTTATCTGATACCCGTCTTTGCTTTTTGCGTGATTGGCGCAATATGTCCAGTCATCGCCGTGCTGGTATTCAAGAGGGTTGCAGTTCGAATTGCTTGGCATCGAAACTGACCGCACTTCGCGTAGTGTGTACATTGTCAACGACGTGCTGTGTTTTCCTGTATCCAGTCGGCAAGGTCATCTTCCGACAACTCACCCGCCGCGAGGCGGAGGATTGTGACCACACATTCGGGATCACTGGCCAACAATTCATACCCGTTCAAATCAAGAAACAATTCAGCAACAACCAATGCTGTTCGTTTATTCCCATCGGCAAACGGGTGGTTCCGCGCGATCCCGAAAGCATACCCAGCAGCCAACTTCGAGACAGTTGACTCACCATAGGCAGCTATATTCTGCGGTCGAGACAGGGCTGATTCCAACATCCCTTCATCGCGGACGCCTTGCAAGCCGCCATGCTCTGCAAGTTGTTCTTCGTGGATTAAGTGGGCAGCGACAGAACTAATCCAAACCCAATCCGTCATTTCGCGAGTTCGCGAAGGGCCGCGCGACGCTTCTTCATGATTTTTCGAGCCGCGTTCATTTGTTCTTCAACTTCCGGATCATAAGGCGACAAAGTCAACCCATTCGGGGAGTCGATCAGAAACAGTTCATCACCTGCTTCGACTTTTAACTTCGCCAAAGTCTCTTTCGGCAATATGACGCCTTGCGAATTACCAATCTTTGTAATTTTTACCTTAGCAGCTGTCGTTTTTTGCGCATTCATCACGCTAACTCGCCCGAATTATGGTTGATTGCATTGTTAGAACTATTGTTACAACAATATAATATGTATGAGACATGATTTCAAGCGCCTTCAAACCTCCCGCCCAACCAACATTTCGACGGTCATGTTTTCATTGGCGAGATAAGCTTGGATAGCGTCGCCGCCGCTCAGGTTCTCGTCGGGATCACTGCCATCGGCCATGGCGATAAGTTGCAGGCAGAACCAGCCGAGACCGGCTTTGGCTGGTTTGATGGTATTTTCGTGCGAGCTGGCGATCGCACCTACCTCTTTCATCAGCTTGTTCGCAATATCCGGTTCGACGCAGAACGGGCGACCAATGCCGATGATATCGGTATTGCCTTCTGCCAACGCCGCATCCATTATTTCGCGGCTGCGAAATCCACCGGAAACCATCAGCGGAATTTTGGTCGCCTGGCGGATGCTAGCGGCGTAGTCCATGAAATAAGCTTCTCGCCGGACCGTGCTTTCACGCACCGCTTCACCATCGGGGTTTTTTGCCCCCATCATGCTGGGTTGCTCATAATTGCCGCCGGAGATTTCCAGCAAATCGACGCTGGCTTGTTCTAGCCAGGCTACCACTTGCAAACATTCTTCGTGGCTGAAGCCGCCGGATTGAAAATCGGAGGAATTGAGTTTCACCGAAATTGGGAATTCGGCGCCAACTTTGGTGCGGATCGCCCGAACGGTTTCCAACAACAGCCGGGCGCGATTTTCCAGCGGCCCACCCCATTTATCATTACGCTGATTGGCCAGGGGCGAGAGGAATTCGGAAATCAGGTAACCATGGGCGCCGTGCACCTGCACACCGGTAAAACCGGTCTCCTGCGCCACCTCCGCCACATGGGCGAAGCGTTTGATGACGTCATCGACTTCCCAAGCCTCAAGCGCCCGCGGCGCCCCAAAAGCAACATCCGGCAGGGCCAGCGGTACGGCCGAGGGCGCCACTGGCACCGGATTGACCCGGCGTGGCGTCTGCCGGCCGGAATGGCCGATTTGCATCCACAGATGCGTGTCGTTCAAGGTTCCCGCTGCCGCGTAGGCACGCAATTCATCCAGACCGCCATTCTGATCAATCACAACATTGCCCGGACGCTCCAGATAGCGGCGATCGACCTGCACATTGCCGGTGATCGATAAACCAACCCCACCTTCGGCCCAACGCCTATATAGCGTGACATGGCGCGCCGTGGCCCGGTTCCATTGATCCGCCAGGCCTTCCGTCATCGGCGCTTTGCCAATACGGTTCTTCAATACGGCGCCGCATGGCAAAATTAGTGGATCATTCAGTTCGACAGTCATGGGAATTCTTTCTCAGCCAATGCGTGCGGATGCGCCGCCGTCGACGGGCAGTTCGACGCCGGTAATAAATTTCGCTTCGTCGGAAGCCAGAAACAGGGCGGCGTAGGCGACATCCCAAGCCGTTCCCATTTGTTGTTTGAGCGGCACCCGGGCATCACGCTGGGCGCGTATTTCATTCCGGCTTTTGCCTTGCGCTTTGACATTTCCTTCGACTGCCATCGGCGTATCCATCAGACCCGGCATGATGATATTGGCACGAATGCCGTGTTTGGCATTGCCCAGAGCGACCGAGTGGGTATAGGCATTCAGTGCCGCTTTTGACGCTTTATAAGCGACGATACCGACGGCGCAGATCGCCGCGACGGAGGAGATATTGATAATACTACCGCTCTGCTGTTGCCGCATGATCGGCAGGCAATGTTTGCAGGCGAACATCGCGCCTTTCACGTTGACGTCCATAATGGTGTCCCAAATTTCTTCCGTCATGCTGGCGGGACCGGTGTCGTTGCGGCCGATGCCAACATTATTGTGCAGGATATCGATCCGGCCATGCGTCGACATTGCTTGATCGATCACGCTTTTGACCTGATCTTCGTTCAAAACATCACAAACGGCAGAAGACGCCAGGCCGCCTTCATCGGTTATCATCTGTTCGGTTTCTTGCAGCGACACTGGATCCCGGTCAGCGAGGACAATTTTTGCCCCTTCCCGGGCAAACAGGACCGCCGTCGCCCGGCCATTGCCGATGGTTTCCCCCGGCGTTTGTCCGGCGCCAAAAATCACCGCGACTTTATCTTCCAAGCGCATCAGTCGAACCCCTTCAAACCGGCATCCAACTGGACACCTAAAGAATTCAGCGCCATTGCCAGCATCTTGTAATTGCCGACGGTAAAAATCAGATCGAGGATTTGCTGCTTGTCGTAGGTCGTGCCGAGGCCGGCCCAAGTCGGATCGCTGAGGAAGGTGTCGTCGAGCAGTTCGGAAACGGCTTCCAACAACAGATTTTCATGATCACTCCACCCAGCGGCATCCGGCCCTTCTTTTATCCGCTCGATATCCGCTTCGCCGCAATCATAATCCAGGCACATAACAATATGCTGGCCCCATTCATATTCCGATTTGGTCAACCAAGCGACCCGCAGGATCACCAACTCCCGGTCCCGGCCCGGCAAGCTGGATTTGATGAAACAATGATTGAGCAATGGCGTCCACCGCTTCATCAGTTTTGGATGATGGACGATGGTTTTGGCGACATTGTAGGCGTCTTCGGCTTTGCCGGTGCCTTTCGCCAACAAGGCGCGGGTTTCTTCATCCCAATCAGCCGCACCAGTGGGCGCCAGACGCGGGGCGCTAAGCCGGTTCATGATTTCGCTCCGCCATTGAAATAATCGACCAGATGATCATCCAGTTGCACTCCAAAACTATTCAACGCCATAGCGAGCAGATTGTAATTGCCGACGGTGAAGATCACGTCGGCAATATTCTCCGTCGAGAAATGTTTCTGCAAGGTTGCCCAGGTATCGTCGCTAAGGAAAGCATCACCGTGCAGTTCTTCGGCGGCGCGAACCAGGGCGCCTTCTTTTTCGTCCCAGCCATCGGCGCCGGAGCCTGCTTTGATACGTTCTATATCCGCTTCCGTGAAACCGTTGTCATAGGCGATCCGCACATGCTGGGAAAATTCGTAACCCGATTGGCACAGCCAACCGATCCGCAGGATCAACAGTTCCCGGTCCCGCACGCTGAGTGAATTCTTGAACATAATATGGGTAGCAAAAACAACCCAGCGTTTGAAGACGTCCGGCACATTGGCCATGGTTTTATAAACGTTATACGCGGTGCCGGAAGTTTCGATCTTCTCCATCACTTCAGCGGCTTTGTCGCTCCATTGATCGCGTTCCAGCGCCGGTAGGCGCGGTTCATTCATTCTCATAATATTCTCCTAATTGGATTTTTATTCGAATTCCCGGTCTTGCCACCAGGGGAAATAGTCCGGCATATCTTTGCTGACCCGCATGGGGTAATTGCCAGGGCGTTTTTCCAGAAAACTTGCGACCCCTTCATAGGCATCTGGCGAGGCACCCATTTTGGAAATACCCCTGGAATCGATTTTGTGCGCTTCCATCGGGTGATCGGCGCCCAACATCCGCCACAACATATGACGACAAAGAGTGACCGATACTTGCGAGGTATTCTCGGCGATCTCCCGGGCGATGGCCCTGGCCGCCGGCAGTAATTCATCGGCCGGCAGGACATCTCTCACCAAACCGCCGCGTAAAGCTTCCTGAGCATCAAATACCTTGCCGGAATAGACCCATTCAAGGGCCTGCGAGATGCCTACAATGCGCGGCAAAAACCAGCTGGAGCAGGCTTCCGGCACCACCCCACGACGGCTGAAGACAAAGCCGAAGCGGGCGCTATCGGAAGCCAGACGAATATCCATCGGCAATTGCATGGTGACGCCAATGCCAACCGCTGGGCCGTTGATGGCTCCAATGATCGGTTTTTTGCATTCATACATGCGTAGCGTCAGCAGCCCGCCGCCGTCGCGCCGGATATCGGCTTCGCCGCGATCGCCGCGAGTTTTATGGTCGAAAGTCTTGCCACCGGCGGAAAGATCGGCACCGGCGCAAAACGCCCGCCCTTCGCCGGTAAATATAATGGCACGGATATCGTCGTCCGCATCGGCGCGGTCGAGGGCGTCGTCAATTTCCTGTCGCATCTGTTCGGTAAAAGCGTTCAGCTTGTCCGGCCGGTTCAAGGTAATGGTGAGAATATTTTCTTCGACGTCGTATTTGATCTGTTGGTAGTCCAATTTGTCGCCCCTATTGATCGCTTCGATGGTCGCTCTATTATAAAAACGAGCGTTTGAATTATTCCTACTGTGCCATCTTTCTTAAAGGATGCAAATTGCCTATGCTGCGACGAAACGAATAGAGATGAAAATATAGGAAACATTTGATGGATTTATCGCTAAATGCCGAAGACCAACAATTTCAACAGGATGTTCGTGCCTTCCTGGAAGAGTATTTGACGGACGAAATTCGTGACGGAACCGCCTGCGGCACAACCATTCGCACGGAACCGAGGATTGCCCGGGCCTGGGGTGAGATTATCGCCAAAAAAGGCTGGGTTGTTTACAATTGGACAAAAGAATTCGGCGGTCCCGGCTGGGACGTCGTCAAACGCTATATCTATGAACTGGAATGCGCCAAGGCCGGCACGCCATCAATGAACACCATGGGTATGCGTATGGTTGGCCCGGTGATCCAAAAATTTGGCAGCCAGGAACAAAAAGACTTCTATCTGCCACGCATCGCCAATGACGAAGACAGCTGGTGCCAAGGTTATTCGGAACCAGGTTCCGGCTCCGACCTGGCATCGTTGCAGTGTCGGGCGGAAAGCGATGGCGACGATTATGTCATCAACGGCACCAAGATTTGGACCACCGGGGCGCATTACGCCAATCGCTGTTTCTGTTTGGTCCGCACGTCCAGCGATGGTAAAAACCAGGAAGGCATCAGTTTTGTCCTGATCGATATGGATACACCCGGCATCAAAGTTGAACCGATCCTGATGATGTCCGGCGATCATGAACTGAACCAAGTATTCTTCGACGATGTCCGCATTCCAAAGAGCAATCGGGTTGGCGACGAAAACGATGGCTGGACAGTGGCGAAATATCTACTGGAGTTCGAACGCGGCGGCGTCTCTTACACCCCGTCTTTGAACGCTGCGTTGGCCGGAACGCGAAAAATGGCGGAACAAGAACGCGATGGGGACGGCAATCGTCTGATCGACGATCCGACCTTTGCCAAGAAACTAGCGGAATTGGAAGTCCTGGTCACGGCTGCGGAATATACTGAAAAACGGGTGATGAGCGCCCTCAGCCAAGGCCAGAACCCAGGGCCCGCCTCGTCGATGTTCAAACTTCGCGGCTCCGAAATCGGGCAGAATCTGAATGAACTCAAGGTCCGTGCGATTGGTTATTACATGGCGCCTTACCAACCGGAAACCCGGGTTGCCGGTAATAATGTTGAGCCGATTGGCCCGGCCTATGCGACCAAAACGCTGCCGGTTTATCTCAACAATCGGGCTTCGACGATCTATGCCGGCTCTAGCGAAGTGCAACGCACGATCATCGCCAAGCGGGTCCTCAACCTCTAAACCGGAGTTTTATCCATGCGCCAGGAAGACGATCTGCTGTTCGATATTTCGGACGGCATCGCCACCATCACCATGAACCGACCCCAGCGCAAGAATGCCCTGTCGGTCTATGTTTCCAACAAGCTGGTTGAGCTTTGGGAAGAGGTGGACCGCAACCCGGACATTCGGGTCGCCATCATCACCTCCGCCGATTGCGGTATCTTTTGCGCCGGCATGGATTTGAAGGAAGCCGCAGAAGTTCAGGCCAATGAAGGGGTCAATATTCTCGATAAGTTGAACGACCCGTTCATGGCGCGCATGCGACAGGTAAAAAAGCCGATTATCGCTGCGATGACCGGCGGCTTTACCGCCGGCGGTATGGTCATCAGTTTGAATGCCGATCTGAGGATCGCGCTTGCCGGCACCAAAGGCGGCATTCGCGAAGCCAAGGTCGGACGCGGGTCGCCCTGGGCGGTGCCACTGCTGTGGCAATTGCCGCAGCCGATCCTGATGGAAATGGTGCTGACGGCGGAATGGTTCGAAGTCGAGCGTTTGCGCGATCTGGGTTTCATCAATTATGTTGAAGACACCCCGGATGCTGTCCGCGCCAAAGCGCGACAATTGGCCGAAAGCATTACTGTCAATGCCCCGCTTTCGGTCAAAGCCGGCAAGGCCAGTATCCTGGCCGGCATGACCCATGGCTGCGACCTGGGATTGGAGATTGCCAGTTTGCTGCACAAGGAAGCCTATGACAGTGACGACGCCGTCGAAGGGCCAAAATCCTTCGCCGAAAAGCGCGCGCCCAATTGGACTGGACAATATTAAGATTATGACTGAAACACCCACCGCGTTCATGAGCTACGATCAAGCTATCGCCGCTATCACCCAACCCGGCAGCCAGCTGGAAATCGAACAGCAGGTGATCGACGGCATTTCCATGAAAGTGTGGAAAGCAGCGCCGGTGAGCTTGCGGATTATTCTGGAACTGACCCGGTTGCACGGCGACAAACCTTATTTGGTTTATCGCGACGAAAGCATCAGTTACGCCGAACATTATCAAAAGGCCGCCAGTCTGGCGCATCATCTGAAAGAGGAATTGGCCGTTCAGAAAGGTGATCGGCTGGCCTTGGTGATGCGGAACTACCCGGAATGGGTGATTGCTTTTTGGGCCACGGCGGCGATTGGTGCGGTCGTTGTGCCGTTGAACGCCTGGTGGACGGCACAGGAACTGGAATATGGCTTGCAGGATTCGGGCGCCAAAGTGGTGATCGCCGATCAGGAACGCTACGACCTGATCCACCCGCAAATCGCGACGCTGGGCATTGAACATGTCCTGGTGGCGCGGGGCGAATTGAGCTTGTCCAGTGATGTCGTCCGCCTGGAAGACATCATCACCCATCCCGAACATAGTAGCTTGCCGGATGTCGACGTCGCAGCGGAAGACAATGCGACAATTTTTTATACGTCCGGCACCTCCGGCCAGCCCAAGGGCGCCTTAGGTACCCATCGCAATATCTGCACCAACTTGATGAATATCGCAGCTTTGCAGGCGGCGGCGGAATTGCGCCAAACCGGCCAACCGCCGATCCCAACCGCAGACAAACCGACCGCCACGCTTTTGACCGCGGTGCCGTTTTTCCATGTAACCGGCTGCCACGCGATCTTGGTTGGGACTACTGCCAGCGGCAACAAACTGGTGATCATGCATCGCTGGAACCCGGAACAAGCACTGGAGCTGATTGAACGGGAACAGGTCACGACCTTTTCCGGTGTCCCGACCATGGCCTGGCAGATGCTGGAAAGCCCGGATTTTGATCAACGTGATACCTCCAGCCTGATCAGCCTCGGTACCGGCGGCGCCCCGTCTTCGCCGGAACTGGTCAAGACGATAAAAAAGAAGTGGGGCCAGTCGACTCCGGGCAATGGTTATGGTCTGACCGAAACTACTGCCGTCGTGACCTTTAATATCGGTGACGATTATGTCCGCAAAGGCGCCAGCATCGGGGTGCCGGCACCGGTCAACGAATTGAGGATCGTCGGCGGCGATGGACAGGATATGGCGCCGAATGAGATCGGTGAATTGTGGGTAAAAGGCCCGAATGTAGTTCGCGGCTATTGGAATAAACCGGACGCGACCGCCGAAGCCTTCACCGACGGCTGGTTCCATACCGGCGATCTGGCCAAAATGGACGACGAAGGTTTTGTTTTCATCGTTGATCGGGTCAAGGACATGGTCATTCGCGGCGGCGAAAACGTCTATTGCGTTGAAGTCGAAAACGCCCTTTATAGCCACCCGGACGTGATGGACGCCGCCGTCTTCGGCATCCCCCATCGCACATTGGGTGAAGAAGTCGCCGCCGTGGTGCATCTGGTTCCTGGCAAAAGTGTCAGCGAGGACGATCTGAGGGCATATTTGTCGAGCCAGATCGCCGCCTTCAAAGTACCGGCAATGATCCGCTTCTTTGACGAACCGCTATTGCGCAATGCCAACGGCAAAATCGTCAAGCGCGACATCAAAGCCGATGTCATTGCGAAACTAGGGAATTGATTAAAATCGAGACGACGGCTTACACCGCCGCCTCGAATATTGGTCAGACATGCACAAGGACATGACCGTCGGGAACAAACGGACAATCGTCGGAATCGAAGTCGATCACCAATTGATGGGTGACGACCATGCCACCAATTATCTGGGCCGCTTCCTCCGGGCTCATATCCGGTTGCGCGTGATTGACGTCTTGCGCGATCACATAATAGGTCCACAAACCTGGCTGGTTACGGTTAAACCCGTACACTCCCGTATAGACACCGTTGTTGGGCTTTTCATCCGGAAAGACGCCATCATCCTGTAATATGATCTTGTCCCATTCACCGTTCGGGCCGACTAAGAAACATTGCACAAAGAGCTGATTGCCGTGCAATCGTTCGCCGTTTTCGTCTTTGAACTCGGCATTAACGATCCAAAGATCCTTTTTATAGACGTAGAAGTTTTCCGGCGCGGTGATTTTGTATTCCGACAGCACATGGATATTGGTCTGTATGTCGGAAGCCGAATGATTGTAGTTCTGGCCCGTTGTGACACGCCGATAATCCCAATCCAAACCGATCTTGAAGGGACGGCCTAAGGCAACCGGTTCAAGATACTTGAAGCGCGCCTGTACATGTTCCGCCGTCGTTATCTCACCCGCCGCCGGCGGCGTCGCATCCTGGCCACGGCGGAAGATATCGCGGTCGTCTGAGGCCGCTGCAATGGTGGCGGCGGTTGCCGCTGCCGCAACTAATCCGGCGGCAACGTAACTTGACCCGCCACCCGTAGCGGAAACACCACAACAATCGTCATCGCCGCCAGATCCACTTCCACCACCGCTACCGCCGCTGACACCGACCGAACCAGACCCTTCGGTCGCCTCGTAAATTGCCGCAGCAATCAGCAAAATTACGGCAATGATGCAAAGCAGCACCTTCCACCAGGGGTCTTGAAACGGCAGATCGCCATATTGTCCGGCATATGGCGGTAACGGGGTCCAGACCGCGTCAATCTGGTTCGGCAAATAACCGGGCGGGCAGAAGCGGAATTCCGCGTCATGGCCGGTAAAAAGCTCCGCGAAATCGTTTATGCCGTACGTTTTCTCGACCGCCCGAAATGACGTGAATTCGGCAAAACTAAGGTTTTTCGGCACTGCCAAATGGCGCGACATTTCTGCTTCGCGACTATCATGCTCGCCGCAAGTACAAGGCTTGCAACAGCAATTGCAGCCGCCTTTGCCACCATCCGGATCCTTGCACGGATCAATTGCCGGTCCGATCAAGTCGGCGAATTTGGCCGACAGAGTTCCTTCTGGTGTGGCGATCGTGAAAGTCGTCGTCGCCGTATCAAAATGAGTGCGGGTAACAAATATCTTCTTGATCGCCCGCTGCACGATCCCACCGGCGCCTTCCATGACGATCGACACCATATGTACGCCCGGTGGGCAATTGCTGAAATCCGCCTGCCAGTTCACGACCCGAGAGGCACCAGCCGCGAGCGCCCCCAAAAAATGTGTCATCGGCGTGACCACAATACCAGGATGCGAAACCCCTTCGATATAAACATTATTACTGGCGCTATCGACGGCGTCTAGATTGCTAACATGGGCGTTGATGAATTGGGTGCCAAATATGGTGTCGAAAATACCGTCCGGCAACATCAACCCGGCTATGATTTCCGTCGCAAAGGGACGGTTCTGCACGTTAAGATTCGTCATGATTTTTCTCCCTGCGCATAATCCTCCTGGTTTTTTTTCTTACCCTTGGGCGGTGCCAGGGCTAATACGCTAAGGCCGCCAATAACCCTGCGACCCTCGACTTGCTCCACATGAATAAGTGCGCCAGCGCCACCAACGCGGGCCGCCAGTTGCACCGGTTTGCGGGTCCCTGGCGGCAGCGTGATTTCCAGCTTTTTGCCTTTGACCTTTTCAAATTCGCCTTCAGTTAGGCAGGAATTTTCCGTTAGCGCCCAGGTAATTTTGCCGTCGCGTCGCGGTATTTTGATGTCGCCCAAGGTTTTTCGGTGCGGCTTTAGCGTCGCCAATTTTCCTTGGCGGGCACGAACGGTGAAAGTTTTTTCCTCCTGCATAGGATTGATGGCGAACATCTGCATCATCATCATCGATGTGCCCATCGCGGCCAGCGCCACACTCAGATTTCGCTGCGCCACGTGGCGGTCCGTCTTGACGTTGAAATCAGCGCCAGGCGGCAGCGGATCGACGCTGTCATGGAAGGCTTCAGCAACAACGCATTCATGACCGTTATTGACAAACTCCGGTAACCACGGGGTTAGGCACAATACGTCACGCCCTTCACCACCATCCAACGACACGAATGACTGGCCGATAAGATGCGCACTATTGCGGGTGACACCGAGTGATGGGTCCGCCCAATAATAGCGCACGTTCGCGTTTGTCACCGGTGTGGTACCTTTGTTGCGCACGTGCGCCCACATATAAGCGCTCTGGCCGGCCACCGGCATCCCGGCGGCGCCTTCCGGATCGTTGCCGGGTACAATCCAAATATCGGGACTCATATACCAGGGATCACCATCCCTGATTTCAAGTTCAACTGTCATGGTATTTCTCCGAAATGTCGCGGCTTCAGTTCGGCGGGCAATGCCGATCCGAAATTCCGCGGTTCAGTTCAATTAACTTGCCCAGTACTGAACTTCGCGATTTCAAACCCCCATTTACGCTGACATCGATGAGACTATTTTTAATTGTACAATACTCTTGCATTGCAATTTTAAGATTCTTTGGTGGAAATTACAATAACTAAATCTAGCCACCGACGGCCGAATAAACAGCTGATCAAGTCGCGTAAAACTGTCGCCGGGTTTGAACATTGATCGCATTGTCCCCATATGTTGAGGGAAAGGCGGTGTCCGATGATTGAGATAAAGACAGACCCAAAAAATCGCACCATCGAGTTCCATATCGACGGCACAATCACCCAGGACGATTATGAAAAAGTCTATGCTGCGACCGAGGAATTGATTGCCGAGCATGATAAAATCCGCATTCTGAAACGGGTTGGCGAATTCAGCGGCCTGACCGAAACCAATATGCTGGACAATGCAAAAAAGGGCTTTTCCTATTTCCATAACATCGAAAAAGCCGCTTTGGTCACCGACATGGACTGGGCCGCCTGGCTGACCAATGCGCTGGACCCGTTCTTCCCGATGAAAATGAAAGCCTTCGCCGGCAATGAGCTGGAGGCGGCGCGGGTCTGGTTGAAGACCGGGGATTAAAGGCAATAAATCTATCCCGCCGCGCGATGCCATCGCTTGTGGTCGGCCCAGCTTTGCCATTAACCTGGGCGCCGGAAAAATTCGGAGCCTAAATCATGGACGCAGCAGAAGAGCAACCGCAGGGTTACGATGTCCCTGCCGTGGAGGCATGGATCGCCGATCACACGGATCAGCTGACGCCGCCCTTGACTTGGAGCCGGGCCCAGGGTGGCCATTCCAACTTGACCTATCGGATCGAAGATAACAACAGCCAGGCCGCGATCATTCGACGCCCGCCGCTTGGTCAGTTGCTGCCGAAAGCCCATGACATGAGCCGGGAGTGGGCCCTGATCTCGGCGCTGGCGCCGACCGAGGTACCGGTCGCGTCGCCGATCGCCTTTTGCGAAGACCCAGGCGTAACCGGGGCCTGGTTCTATCTGATGGGTCTGGTCGACGGCCGGGCGCTTTATTCCGCGGCCGATACGGAAGCCTGGGTCCCGGAACCCGAACGCACCGGCTTGGCCCATTCTTTCATTGACGTGTTGGCGGCCCTACATGCCCTCGATCCCGACGCCATCGGCCTGGAGGAGCTGGGCCGCAAGGAAGACTATATCGCCCGCCAAGTACGCACCTGGTATGGCTCCTGGACCTCGTCGATGGCAGATGCGAACTATGACGAGCCGGCAGTGCATGACCTTAAAACCCTGATCCTAGAGACCATCCCCGAACAGGGCCGGGCCCGGGTGGTGCATGGCGATTATGGCCTGCATAATTGCCTCACCGGACCCGATGCCCGCATCGCCGCCGTGGTCGATTGGGAGATTTCGACCCTCGGCGATCCCCTGGCCGATCTGGCTTATGCCCTGAACCAATGGGCCGAACCGAGCGAAGCCGGCCGGGAAGAGGCCGCCACCGCCCTATCCGGATTTCCAACCCGCCAGGACCTGGCCGACCGTTATGCCCGGAAAACCGGCCGCGACCTCGCCCAGCTGGATTTTTATACCGGCTTCAACTGGTGGAAATCTGCCTGCATCATCCACGGCGTCTATGCCCGTTATCAAGCCGGCAAAAAAAGCAGCGAGGGCGTCGATGTCGAAAGGCTACGCGACCGTGTCGGCGAATGCCTGAACTCGGCGGCGGAGGCGCTGGGGCGGTTTAGAGCGAAATGATCAAGTTAAGGTGCTGTTGAACCATGGGCGGTCGTGTTAACAAGAAATTCATTCTGCTGGTTGGTGTTGGAACAAGCTTTGTTGATTCTTTTAGATTATTCACGGAAAACGCCTATGACGGCTACTTTGTGCCGACGAAATCCCATATAAATACTTACCAAAACAACGATAGTATTTTACGGCAGGTTGGCTTTACCCGCATTACCAACGTGGGACAATTTGCCGACAACATAGCTGCGAAAAACTATGAAGCCGGTATTGTGATCACTGGCGGTGATTTTGAACCGGACAAATTAATTTATCCATACGACAACGGATGCCTGGAAAAACTGCAGTGTTTCCATTACCTGTCAGGGACCTTGAAATCGCGCATCCCGAACATCGTTTGTGTCCGCTATGACAGTGACGAGACGTTTTTCTTCAGCGACCAAGCGCGAGATCAATATGTTCTGGGCAACGAACATACCGACGTCATAATTACGGTCAACGAAACCCTGGAAGCTTATATCAAATCGAACTGCCCAGCCTTGGCGGACAAGAATTTTTCATCTGGCAATTTTGCGATGCCGTTGACACGCACTGTCACAAAATTGGCGCAGCGACCGCAAATAGAAAAATACGTGTTGCTCGGCCGGTTTCTGTCACCAGTAAGACTGCACAAGGACACACCACCCGTTCAGGCAATTGGCTGGAAAGAGAACCTATTTGTCGCACATGGAGGCGATCTGGCAACAATTGAACGTTCGCGCGAACAGGCGAAGCAGATATTTCCCAAATATCTCGGTGGATTTGGGCCGTTTTATGATTACGCTATCAATCATTCCCGCTCTGTTGAGGAGATCGTAAATGCGCCGACGACACTACAGAACTATCAATTGGGTAAGGCTTCCTACAAACATCCAATGATATTTCGGCTCACGAATTTCGCTGGCAAGGTCATTTGCTACCTGATGATGGGGTTACAGCCGGTCATCCCCGACGACAAACAAAATCCCGCAAACAAAGAACTACTACGCCGCGGCATGGCCATCCCAGTTGGTCATGACGGCGTGGTGCCGAATTTAGCAGATAACGAAATAGTTCGGATGCGGGAAAACATTATCGCCAACAAAGAGCTTTTTACTTTCGACAGCACCTTTCAAAAACTCGACAATTTTGTCGACCGGATCAGCGCTGGGGAAAGCGCGCTTGGTCTGTACTAAAGTTCAACCCGTGCGACGCTATGTGCCAACGCTTGGCGTTGTTCTTCGAGCAGCGGCGCCTTTTGGTCCCACCAATAATCCAGCCGGGCTCTTGCTTTCGCCATTTCTGTAGTAAAATTCTCCGGGTTTGGTTCGGCGGGAATAAACGACCTCGTCAACAATGCACTTGTTGCTCGAAGGCGCGCATATTGAGCGTAGATCAAGTCCGGTGGGACTGGTAGGTTTTGATCGTCAACGCGGGCGACACCGCCAAAACCAAAAGCCAAATCCGCGCCCCGCACAACTTCAGAGATTTTTTCCATAATGACGGAAGCAACAATTTCAAAATGATTGGCGATTTTCGCATCCAGCCGCAAATCGTTCAAACCAACATGTATTTCATCGACCCCCGGCAACGCAGCAATTTCCGCGATGCGGAATATTGCTGCCGTTGTCTCCGCCAATAATACGGTTCGCGCCCGGCCATCCACCAGTTTAACAAATTCAACGACCTCTTCGACCCGGCGGAACATCGGCAGCATCAATACCGCCACACCTTCGCTAATGAGCCAGTCAATTTGTTCGCGGGAGGCCGGATTGATCGGATCGACGCGTACAAACAAGTCAGCATTTTTGAGTTTCTCGCGGATCGCTGGCAGCTCGGCTAGACAATGATCGGAAATCATCACATTGCCGACATGCCCTTGCCGCGAGTTTTTGTTCAACTTTTCAAGATCGAGGCCAATGCGGTCAACGCCCGCAAAATCGCCAGCTCCCGCAATTTTCGGATCATTTGTGAGCAGTGTGAAAGTGAAGTCGGCACCAAATCCCATGACCGTCAATCGAAACTGTATGGAATGTCGGGATGGTCCGGCGGCACCCGCCGCTCATCCGGATTTTCATAGTCGTATGCTTCATCAAAGAAACCAATAAATGCGCTTTCAGATTGCTCAAGATTTTTGAAACCGTGCCAAACCAGTGGCGGCAATACGACCAGCGTGGGTCGGCCTCGGCTTAGATTGAAGTGATTAACCATCCCGCGGGTGGCCGAATTTTCTCGGTCATCATACACTGCTGCCTGAATTGACCCCTGAACGACAAAAAGCGCATCGAAATGTTGTTCGTGGCAATGCCAAGCGGAAACTACGCCAGGGCGAAAAGTTACATACAAAATATGGCGTACCGGCTCTGCGAATTCAGGCCATTCCTGGCGAAAAATTTCCGTCGTCATGCCATTGCCGGTGACAATGTTTTTGACTTCCCGAATTCTCACACCATCAATGAGCTGATTATTAGGTCGCCAATTTTTGTCGACACTTTGCGTGTCCTTTACTGCACCGTCTAACACTTTGGCCCCACCCTCATCATTCGCGCCCATCATACGGCGTCACCGCCAACTCATTCTTAGCGGTATATTTAAAAAATGAACAACAATTATTCCGCAATCGCCTCGCCCAGCTGGATTTTTATACCGGCTTCAACTGGTGGAAATCTGCCTGCATCATCCACGGCGTCTATGCCCGATACCAAGCCGGCAAAAAAAGCAGCGAAGGCGTTGATGTCGAAAGGCTACACGACCGCGTCGGCGAATGTTTAACCTTGGCGGCGGAAGCGCTGGGAAGGTCTAGCGGGGGTTGATGGTGGTCCCGTCGCCTGGGCGGCGGGCGGAACTTGGGGTCGAAGAATGTTTTACGTCTGGTGCCGATATCTCGGCCCAGGCATGTTTACGATGTTCATAGACCGAGAAGCCGGGAGAGGGGAATTCCGGATCTGCGAAAGCGCCAATGGGAATGGCGACAACGCCCGGCCAACCTTCAATCACATAAGCCAGGGTCGAGCCGCAGAGCGGGCAAAAGCGATATGTTGCGACATGCCCGCTGTCCGCGGTTCTTTGCCATTCTTTGAATTTACCGGTCAAGCTGACATCCCCATCCGACCAGCGCGCTTGGGCAGCAAAAACGCTGCCGCTACGTTTTTGACAATCCAGGCAATGACAAACGGATATGCGAACCGGCTCACCTTCGCAGTCCACCCGCAATTGTCCGCAGCGGCAGGTCGCTCGACGTTTTGACATGATCCCTCCCTTTGAGTTCAGGATAAAACTAGCCCAACGACGCCGCACCCTCAATGGCTCTGTATCCCGGCCGCACCGGGCTGGATTTTTACATCGGCTTCAACGGATGGAAATCCGCCTGCATCGCCCACGACGTCTATGCCCGTTATCAAGTCGGCCAAAAAAGTACCGATGGTGTCGATGTCAAAAGACTGCGCGACCGCGTCGGCGAGTGCCTGAGCCTGGCGGTGGCAGTGCTGGGAACGTTTACAGCGGGACAACCGCACAGTCCAGTTAATGGGCCGCTGAGCTAGCCCTGAATTACAAACTAAATTTAGTATTCTGTCCCGGAATTGCTGCGAATTGGCGGTTTTATCGAAGCCTGGCGACCCGACAATATTCAACACCGCCTAAATGGTAGTCGAAGTTACCTGACGCTAATCGAATTCTCGTTATCACGGCAGGGGCTAACCCATACTGTGATGACACCAACCGCCCAACCGGACATTACAGTAAAGATCGATTAACTCTCCATCCATGTGACTGGATAGTGGAGGCAGACTGGCTTGTATAAGATTTAAGTTTAGTGCAATATTAGTGTATACTAGTTTACATAGTGGCTAATTCGCTTGAACGGAGGAGGTTCAAAATGAAACCAAAAACAGCTGCTCTGTCGATTGCGTTTGTGATAGCGCTTTTGTTGTCGTTTCCTGCTGCCGCCCAGAATGTACCTATATTTTCAGATCAATTCGATGACGGTATTATAGGCGGTTGGACGGTTAATTTCGTGCCTGAGGGGACCGTAACGGCTGTTGGATGGGAGTATGAAGAGTCGATAGGTGAGCCCTCTTCTCTGACAGTGACCGATTTGTTTGGAGAAGGTTTTTCTCCTCTTGGCTGGATAATCGTTCATCTTACAAGAGATATTCCACCGGTCAGAAATTTCAATGTTACGATGCGTATTTCTTGGACTGGGCAGCCGCTGCCGAATGACGGAAATGGGAAGCTAATTTTGGCTATTCGCGATAGTAGCGGCAGACATATTGTCAGTGCTGGCTATAGTGATTCATGGCTAATTCATACTGGCACTTGGGTGGCCACGCCGTGTACTCCTGCGCCATGTTTTGTGCCAGGTTCCGCGGGTCATACTGGCAGCGCAGATGTAACATTGGATCGTACAGATAATTTGTTTACATTCACTTGGGTTGGATCAAATGGGTTGAATATCACCAGGACGGCTACAGTCAGCACACTTGATGCGACGAGCATAGAGCTTGCAATTCAGCATTTTGACGGCGGAAACACAGGAGAGGGTGGTGTTGTGCCATTCGGCACACTTGGTGTGGATCATATCACTGTCAATGGCATAATTTCTGCTGTGCCGCCATCCATTCCACAACTTCTAACCGATGTAATGGCGCTAAACCTTAGCATGGGAATATCTAACAGCCTTGACGCGAAACTCAATGCAGCGTTGGCCGCTTTGGACGATACTAATGAAAATAATGACATTGCGGCGATCAATTCCCTCGGCGCTTTCATCAATGCCGTTGAGGCGCAAATCGGTAATCAAATTCCAATAGAAAAAGAGGCCGAGGCTCGTGCGCTAATTACCGATGCTGAGGCAATCATCGACATGCTGAGTGGTTCTTAATTTGCCGCAGGGACAGTTGGCGAAGGTGGGTCTGTGATCGAACAGTCAAATCCGGGGGCAGGAAATCCGGACAAACTCAGGGGACGGGAACTATTATTCCTCTTGCCCATCTCGCGGCGGAAATAATTGTCAGTAGCCGCAACTTTGTTTGGTGCCGCCTATTCCTGCCAGTCATGGTCTGGTCTTGCTGCACCGTGAAAGCAATTTTTTCGCCCGACTGACCAAAATGTGATAACTAATTAAAGAATATATTGACTTAAAAACTAATTTTATTAGTGATTGGAACCTGACCGATGAAGTCTGCATTTATCGTTGCTGCTGCGCTGCTCATGAGCTTTGGTTTTGCGACCAGCGGACAGAGCGGAATTAACACGGGCATGTTGGACTATGACAATTTTTACAGCAAAATGCTGGCGCATATCGAGACCTTCAACATCAAACCCGAAAACATCAAAAAAGTCAGCTTGGTCGAGAAAGGCAATGGCGGTCGGCGTGGATTTGGCACGGTCACAAGTATCGAATATTGGCTTCGCTTGGACAGTTGTTTGGGCAATGTGGTCGTTGAAGTGAACGTCAGCGGCAAAATAACCGACAGTTACAGCCGCGGCGATTGCAAGATCGACCGCATGAAGGCCTTTGGCTGACTTCCGCCACCGACATATTCCCCTATAATCGGGGCGACTGTCGCGACAGTGTCGTAGCGCAGCGGTGGACGGAAGATGAAGCCATCGAATATGTTAAAAACCTGAAAGGTTTTCATATCAACTGGATTTCGTTCGCGATCCTGCTGCATGTCTTTACCTGCTGAACAATTATCCGAGCCCGGATTATCTCCGGGCCATATAGGGGCTGGCGGGCGACATGGCCATCGCCCCGGTGACTATATTTGGCCGGTTCAAACAGTTCGGCGGCAATAAGAAAAGCGCGAATTCGAAAAACGCCGGAACTGTAGAGCATCAATCTTTGTCGTCAGCTGCCAGCAAGGGCGTCGCGGATGGCGACGGCAAGGTCATGGCGGCGGAAAGGTTTGTTCAGGAGAATTTTTTTTGATTTCAAAAGCGCGTCCGTTCCCGCCGCGTCAGCCGGGTAGCCGGACATAAACACAAAAGGCAGGTCCGGATGTTCGTCCTGGGCAAGTTCGGCAAGTTCGGATCCGCTGATCCCGCCGGGCAAGACGATATCGCAAAGCACAAGGTCGATCTGCTGCTTCGATGTCAAAATCGTCCGCGCTCGGACGGCGTCACTTGCATCGATGGTCCGATACCCCAAATTCATCAACATTTTCACTGACAGTGTTCTGATGTCGACGTCATCTTCGACAACAAGGACGGTTTCTCCCTGCCCGACGGGAGTTTCATACTCGATCTTTCTGACTTCATCTTTTCCTGACGCCGTCGCGCGGGGCAAATAAATCGCGACTGTTGTGCCCTGATTTTCCTTGCTGGATATGGTGACATGGCCGCCCGATTGTTTCGCGAAACCATAGACCATAGATAGCCCAAGCCCACTGCCAGCACCGACTTCTTTAGTTGTGAAGAACGGTTCGAAGGCGGATTTCTGCACATCCTTGGACATACCGAAACCGCTATCGCTGACCGATAGTTTTACATAATCACCGGTCAATGTTTCCGGATTTCGGGCGACATATTCGTCGCTCAACTGCACATTCGAACATTCTATTGTCAGGGTGCCTCCCTCCGGCATGGCATCGCGCGCATTGATCGCCAAGTTCAGAATTGCATTTTCAACTTGACCGGGGTCGGCATTGGTTTCCCATAGGTCGATTTCCGTTTTCACCTCTATTTCAATGATCGCACCCAAAAATCGTCGGATAAGTTCTGACATGCCGTTTACAAGCATCGCCAAATCGATTGATTTTGGTCGCAGTGGTTGACGCCTGGAAAAGGCCAACAGGCGTTGCGATAATTCCGCCCCACGTACAGAAGCATTGACGATTGTCTTCACCAACTTATCGTCACTACCGACTTTGTTGAATAGCAACTCAGCATTGCCATGGATGACCATCAGAAGATTGTTAAAGTCGTGGGCGACGCCACCGGCAAGTTGGCCAACAGATTCCATCTTCTGGGCCTGCTGCAGCCGCTCTTCGGCAAGTTTTTGTGCGGTTGTATCAACCATGATAGCGCCAAGGCCGCTCGCCTCGCCGTCGGCCTGAATAATTGGAAAGACATGGGCGGTTAATTTACGGGTCTCGCGATTTGAAAATTCAGCGTCGAAATCAACATCTACCGGCTGCCGGGTTTGCAAGGCAGCGTGAAACGCGCCAGATAGATGACCGGCTATCTCAGTCGAAAACACTTCGTCCGGTGTGTGATTTCTAACTTCTTCTTCACATTGTCCGAACCAGTTTTCAAACATTTTGCTCACCAGGCGAAAACGATTTTCCCGATCAAGCAGGAAAGTGGCGGCGGGTGAAGCAGCAAAAATGGCGCTAAAGTCAGCATTGGTCTCCCGCTCCGCCTTCATCGCGTCCTCAACAGCCGTCGCCATTTCATTGAAGGATTGAGCGAGTTCGGAAAATTCCGATGGTACCCAATTTGTCAACTTTTGAACCCTGATACCGCGCTTGCCACGCGCCATGGCCTGAGCTGCTTGCGCCACGGCGGACACAGGACTGGCAATCATCCCAGCCAACCACCAACTAGCAAATGCGGCGACCGCCACGCCCAGAAGAATGACCCCCATCGCGAAAAGCTTTACCTCATTTGCCTTGGCGATAAGTTCGGCCATCGGTTGCGGGATCATGACGCCCCAGCCTGGCCCCGGAACGGACGTATAACCGGCAATCATGTCTTTTTTCGCCGCCGGTGAATAGAATTCTGAAACGCCGCTTTTGCCTTGCAGCATTAATTTTACGGGCGCAACCTTGGAGATATTCTTGCGTGCCGCGATCCAGTCGGATCGTGGATGCGCCAGAACCTGACCGATATGATCGACGATGGCAGCATGACCGCCTTTGTCAAACGCGATTGACTTTCCTAGACCGACAAAATAATCCGTATTGATGGCGCCAACCGAAAGCACATCGCCCAAGCGCATGACCAAATAAATCAACGGGCGGCCGCCTGGACCTTCCATTACCGGGGTGTATTTGACTTCATCCGCTTCCGCAATCGACCTGAAGACGTCAAAACGCTTTGCCGGGATCAGTTCCGGACAAGGAAAGCGATCCGCCAATGCGTTATTCGTCACTCTTGGATTATCGATGCGGGCGATGCAAACGTGCCGAAATTCGAAATCTTGCAAATCCGCATTGGTCGTTGCCGCTTTTGCCCCGGCCAATGCTTGATGCGTCAAAAATCGGAATACCGCCCTTATGTCCCAGTCGTATCTCTGTAACGCGTGGCGGATATTCTTCGCGATCAAAAGATGGCGTTCAGAAACTTCGGCAATTTCATTATCGAGGGCTTTTGACTGCGGCCAGATGCCAAAAAATACGATCGGTATCATCGACACCAACGCCAAGGTCAAAAACAGATACATCCGCGTACGAACAATCATGGGGCCTAACCATTGTTGGCAACTGCTTCTATATTAGAGAATGGCCTATATATCCTAAGATGTCGTTAAACCCACAGCGACGGCAGGTTCTGGCGCGTCATGTTGTCGAGAAAATTTGGTGGAAATCTTGGCGTTGGCAATACCACGCCAGGTGCCATAGAAACCGGCTTTGTAAACCTAAATCGGATTTCTACTGAAGACAAAGGGGTCGATTACCGCTACCGGCGCCGCCTGATTCCTCATCCATCGTCGGCAAATTCGGCATTCGGGTCCTGGTAGTATTTTTGGTGCCAAATGCCCTCGCCGGCTTCGCCCTTTACCGGCATGCGCCAGCTGCGGACTTTGGCCTCGGCCAAGCCTAACCGGAACAGGCCGCGCGGCTCGTTGATGGTGTTCCGGATATAGGCTTCGGCGCCGGCGTCGGGGACATAACGCCGGGCAATTCGGCGATAAAGGTCGCGCCAAGCGTCGTCTTCGCCAATATCGTGAAGCAGTTCCGCGATGCCTTCGACGATCACCTTGCGATAAGGCAAGGGTTGCTCGTCAATCGACAACGCCACCCGGGGATCGCGACGCAAACAAGCGAACCATTCCGAACGTTCCCGGGGCGTGAAGTAGATCGCCTCGTCTTCGTAAATAAACCACAGCGGTGTCACCAGTGGGCTGCCATCGGGCCGAGTGACGGCAATACGCATGACCACGCCGCGCTCGTTCAAAAAGGCCGTTCGTTCCGGCTGACTTAGTTTTGGCATGGCGTTCGCCTTGCTTTAGGTGTTCAAAAAATTCAGCGGCAGGCCCGGCCGCCGCCATTCCGTCGCCACCAGCCGGCCGCTGGTCGAGAGGGTGATATAGGCGGTCTGCAAGCCTGCGCCGCCGAAACAGATGTTGGTAGTGTAAAGATCCGGCATCGGCACATGTTCAACGTCGCTGCCATCGGGCGAAATGATCGTGATGCCGCCATTCATCAAGGTGGCGACGCAGATATTACCATCAGCATCGAGAGCGAGCGAATCGAATTGCTGGTAACCCGGCACGCCGGCCACCAACCAGCCGCCATTGGGCGAGGGCCACGGCTTTTTGGCAATCTTGCCCGGTGCGATGATATCGAAGGCCCAAAGCCGTCCAGTCGGCGTTTCCGCCGCATAAAGGGTCTTTTCGTCTGCTGATAGGCCGACACCGTTCGGGTTTAGCATCGGATGCACTACCCGCTCGATATACTGACCGTCAATGGTGGCATAGAAGAGCCCACATATATCTATGTCATCCGGCCGCCGTTTGCCCAAATCGGTGAACCAGAAGCCACCTTGGCGGTCGAAGACGATGTCGTTCGGCCCTTTCAGCGGAATATCGCCGGCCCGGTCATAGAGCACCTCGTATTCGCCAGTTTCAATATTCACCCGCTCGATCCGACCGGTTTTATAATCGCTGGCCTGACTGATCGGGCGGACCCCGTCACTATCTTCAAGCCAGTCGAAGCCGCCATTGTTGCAGACATAACAAAACCCATCCGGTCCCATCGCCGCCCCGTTCGGCCCGCCGCCCAGATCGGCAATCACTGAAACGTCGCCTGCGGCGGAAACCCGGCTGAGGGTACCGCGACGGATTTCAACAACAATAAAACTGCCATCCGGCATGGCAATCGGCCCTTCCGGGAACTGCAGTTGGTTGGTGATTGTGGTGAGTTTCATCAAACCTTCTCCAGCCCGCACCAGTCGGCGATGAAGAGGGCGATGGCCTGGGTGTTTTGCCGTACACTTTCCAGATTGACGCGTTCGTCGAAGCCGTGGATGGCGTCGGATTTAGGGCCATAGACCAGGCCGGGGATGCCGGCATAAAGGCCAAAAAAGCGGGCATCCGTGGTTGCCGTGGTGGCGTGTTTTTTGAGCTTGCTGCCATAGGCGGCTTCGTGCGCGGCGCCCAACACCGCTTCAGCTTCGTCCGCATCCCGCAGGATATAACCTTCGGCCAAGAACCCGTTATAGCTGACCTTCGGTGGCGAATTGCGCAGGAAGTCGTTGTTGGCGGCGGCTTCGCGAATGCAGTTTTCAAGTTCCAGTTTGCGAGCGTTCAAATCGTCGCCTGGATAAATAGCCACCCTCATATCGAAAATGCACCAGGCCGGCACGCTGGAGGCCCAATCGCCGCCTGCGATCTTACCGACATTAAAATTGATCGGATGGTGGTGATCGGCGAAATGCTCGCTATCCACCCGTTCGCCGTTCCATTTTTCCTCCAGCTCTTTCAAACCCTGGATCAGCGCAAAGGCGGCTTCGATAGCGTTGGCGCCGCTGGTCGCGGTGGAGGCATGCACCGGCATACCGCGGACATCGACTTGGAACCACATCACCCCCAGCTGCGCCGCCAATAGCGCATCATCGAAAGGTTCGGGAATGATCGCCGCGTCGGCTTTATACCCGCGCGCCAGACAGGCCAGCGCGCCATTGCCAGTGCATTCTTCTTCGACCACGGATTGGACAAAAACCTCACCGGCGGGCTGATAACCGGTCGCTTTCAAGGCATCGAGGGCAAAAACACAGGACACCAGCCCGGCTTTCATATCGCCAGACCCGCGCCCCGACATCCAACCGTCGCTGACTTTTGGATCAAACGGCGGATCGGCCCACATCTCATGCGGTCCTTCCGGCACCACATCGATATGGCCATTTAGGATCAGCGACTTGCCTTTCACCTGATTGGGGCGGTGAGCGCCGACGACATTGAAGCTGTTTTCATAGGAAATGGAAACCGGGGAGAAGCCCGGCAAATGACTGATCTCTTCTTCCTTGATCTGCCAACGATCGACGTTCAAACCGCGATCGCGCAGTTCCCGGGCCATAAAATCCTGCGCCGTATGCTCCTGTCCCCGGGTCGAAGGGAAGCGCACCAGTTCCGCCGTGAAGTCCGTTTGCACATCAAAATTATTATCGACCGCGCCCTTGATCCGCTGCGCGATATCCTTGTCCAACATGATTTTTCCCTGTCCAATTAATTCCGTTCGATTTCTGATATTGCCAGCCTGATTGGGCCTGCCTATAGTCGCCACCGCAACTGGCACTTTGGAAAGAATATCCAGGCCACGCAAGTTAAACTTTCTATCGGGAGAGCGGAACGATGGCAAATCGCGTGGTTTTCGTGCGGCATCGTGACAGGCAAAATAATGCATGACGATCAACTCAAAGGCGTCCTAATTGTTGTTTTCGGGGTGTTAATTTTGACACCTGATGGACTGTTAATTCGGTTGGTCTCGGTCGATCCTTGGACGACAATGTTTTGGCGCGGTTTTTTAAGCGGCAACGCAATTTTTGTCGGCTATTGGCTGATTAGCAGGCAAAACCCGATTCAACAGTTATCGACTGTGGGAAAATCCGGGCTAGCGTGCGGGGCAATCTTCGCGCTCGGTTCAGTTTGTTTTGTCCAATCGATAGTCAATACAACCGTTGCCAACACCCTTTTTATTGCCAGCACCGCACCGATTTTTGCCGCTCTCATTGCGCGCTGGATCATGAAGGAAGAGGTGCCGCGACGCACCTGGCTGGCGATCACTATCGCCTTGGCTGGCGTCGCGATCATCGCCGGCGGCAGCTTTGGCAACGGTCAAGCTTCGCTCACCGGCGATCTTTATGCCCTTGCAACGGCGATCTGCATGGCTTCATCGCTTTCAATTGCCCGGCATCAAAAGGCCCGCTCCATGGTCCCGGCGATGGGCGTGTCCGGTTATATTTTGGCGGCGGTGGCAGTGTTTTTGGCACGCCCGTTCAGCCCTGTTTCCGATGACTGGCTATTTTTGGCTTTAATGGGCTTGATCGTTGTCCCAATCCCTTTCTCCATGATGGCCATCGGACCTCGATATTTGCCGGTGTCGGAAGTGAGCTTGCTGTTGTTACTTGAAGCCGTTCTTGGACCCTTCTGGGTTTGGCTGGTGTTAAAGGAGTTTCCGGGTTGGTGGGCCCTGATCGGTGGCGCTATCGTCATTGTCGCACTATTCGCCATGAACATCGTCGCCCTGCGTCTGGAACTTCGAAAACAGTGATTTCTGGCGGCACCCCAAAATTGACCGGTTAAAGTGACTACATGATCGCCTGCCACACTCCAATGGTCGAATTACGTGCCTTTGAACCAGTGATTGCAGTGCATTCGAGCACCGCTGAATAACGGCGAAAAATCAAAAATTGAGGGCTTGCACCCAGACCGGCGAGCCGCTTAACTGCGCCGCAACAGGTTATTTTTTTGAAAGTGCGGCAGAGATGAGCGATTTCGAATTCAAAGACTCTATATATTTTGGCGACGACCACCGGATGATCCGCGATCAGCTGCGACGTTTCATCGCCGAAGAAGTGGTTCCTTTTGGCGACGACTGGGAAGATACCGGCAAAGTTCCACGTGAAACATTAAAAAAGCTTGGCGAACTCGGCGTATTCGGCATGCGCCACGAGGAGGCTTATGGTGGTGCCGAGATGGATGTGATGTCATCGATAGTCTTGTCGGAAGAACTTGGCCGTTCTACCTTTGGCGGGTTTTCCGCCACCGTGTTGGTCCACACCGATATGGCTTCTCCCCACCTGGCCCGCGCCGGCAGTACCGAGCAGAAGGAAAAATATCTGCCGGACATCGTATCCGGCGCAAAGATTTCCGCCATCGCGGTGACCGAACCAGGCGGCGGCTCAGACGTTGCCGCGCTTAAGACAAAAGCCGTATTAGACGGCAACGAATGGGTGCTGAACGGCAGCAAAACTTTCATTACCAATGGTGTTCATGGCGACATCATCTTCGTGGCCGCGCGAACGGATCCGGCGGCTAAGGCAAGTCGTGGCATTTCCATGTTCATTGTTGAAAAGGACACGCCCGGATTTTCGGTCAGCCGCTCGCTCGATAAACATGGCTGGCGCTGTTCCGATACGGCGGAATTGGTATTCGAAGATTGCCGCATCCCGGCCGGTAATCTGCTGGGCGAAGAACATAAAGGTTTCTATTCGATCATGAGCAATTTCCAGAACGAGCGCATGGTCTTATCCGGCATGGCCGTTGGCGAAAGCGCCCGGGCAATTGAATTGACCTTAGATTGGGTGAAAAACCGCGAAGCCTTTGGCGGCACGCTATGGGACAAACAAACCATCCGCCACCGCCTCGCCATGCACACCGCCAAGCTTGAAGCGTCACGGCAATTACTGCACTACGCGGCCTGGCTTGACAGCAAGGGCGAAGATTGCGTCCGTGAGGTCAGTCAAGTGAAGTCGTTTTGTTGTGAGATGCAGCAGGAACTGATGTATGACTGCGTCCAGTTTCATGGCGGCATGGGCTACATGCGCGAAAGCCCAATCGAACGGATGTCCAGGGATGCCCGTATCCTGACGATCGGTGGCGGCACCACCGAAACCATGCTCGAAGAAGTCGCCAAGAGGCTTTAAGAAATGAAAATCGTCGACGGCGAAAAAGTCTACGGCTTCTCGGACGAAGAATTGCTGGCCCATCCAACGGTCTATCGAGGCGACCTTTTTGCCGGCAAGACGGTATTTGTGTCAGGCGCCGGCAGTGGTCTGGGCAAAGGTATTGCTTATCTATTTGCCCGCCTTGGCGCGAACATGATCGTCTGCGGCAGGGACATGGAAAAACTCGACCACGCAGCCAACTGCATGCGAAAAGCCGGCGCCGAAGTCGATGTCCACCAACTCAATATTCGGGATCCGGAACAGGTCGACGCAGTCATAAAATCCGTGTTCAATGACCATGGAAACTTGGATGTCCTGGTCAATAATGCCGGTGGACAATTCCCGCAACCGGCCATCGATTTTACCGTCAAAGGTTGGAATGCGGTTATCGACACGAACTTGAACGGCACTTGGTATATGACCCAAGCCACGGCCAAATGCTGGCAGGACAGTGATCAACAGGGCGCCATTGTTAACATTGTTGCCGATATTTGGCGGGGACTGCCGGATATGGCGCACACGGCGGCGGCGCGGGCCGGGGTAATATATATGTCTAAAACAGTAGCGGTCGAATGGGCGCAAAACGGCATTCGGGTTAATTGCCTGGCGCCGGGATGTTGCGAAAGCGAAGGTTTTAATCGCTACCCGCCGGAAGGATCGAAAAGTTTTCTCGTCTCCAACCCGATGCTACGGGCGGGCGACGTGATGGATGTGGCAGAAGGTGCGGTATATTTAAGCGCCCCGTCAGCCAAATTCATCACCGGCGAAGTCTTGACGATCGATGGTGGCCAGCAGCTCTGGGGCGACCCCTGGGCCTTCAAAAAACCGGATTGGGCGAAAATCGATATCTAGTAAGATCAGGATCAAATAATATTTTTAGCTTTAAGTCTCGCTCGTTTTTTTGCACAATTCCTTTTCGCAAACAAATGGCGACGAAGTGGTTGAGGAAACAGACAAGACTGGCACAGAAGAACCGGCAAAAGTCCAAATCGGCGCAAATGCGTTGGGACGGATCGCGATGTTGTCTGCCTTCGCGATTGTGCTCACAATCTCGGCGGCTTTCTACGTCGATCGTTCCGAACGCGCCGCCCAGCTAAGCGAGTTCAATACAATTGCGGAAGCGCGGGTGGACGAAGTCAGACAAAGGATCGACACCTCCATAACTTTGCTCGGGTCCCTAAAAGTATTCTTAGTTAATTCGGAAGATGTCACACCGGCGGAGTTTTCTGGCTTCACCAATTCAATAAGTTTGCCAAACGGCTTGCTCGCCATCGATTGGGGCAGCCGCAAATCGAAGGAGCCGCATTATCAGGACGCAATGGAGCAGGCACGCCGAAGCGGAAATTTCACCATCACCTCTCGTTTCAAATTATCCGGGGGCAAGGGTCGCGGTTATGGCGTAACCGGCTTCTTACCAATCTATCGCGACGGCAATCGCGCGCTTAGCGCTGACGAGCGGGTGGAAAAACTCGCCGGCTTTGGCGTCGGGAAATTCGATACTGGCAAACTAGTGCAAAACTTGGCGCAGTCTAGGTTCACCAGTGCGCTAAAACTGGACATCGTGATCTTCGACGTATCGGAACTGGCGGCCGAGCAGGTTTTGGTTCCGCACGATTTCGGAGATGATCTAACGAAGCTCGACCAGTATCCGTTTTTGTATCGTCGCGACATTAATATGGGCAGCCGCAAATGGGCGATCATCGCGGTGCCGAAAACATTATCGACGCCAAGTATACTGTTTTCGGCGACCGGATTTGTGTTGTTGATTGGCGGCCTCTCAACCCTGGCACTCACGCGCTATCTGTTTGTGACGCAACGTCAGATTATTCTGGCTGAACAGCTAGCCGATAAACGGCAAAACCAAGTAAAGCAGGCAAAAAAAGACAATCAAGCCTCGAAAGCGCAAGTCGAATTGATGGCGCTCTATGACGAGTTGACCGGATTGGCAAACCGCAAGCTTTTCCACAATATGCTGGATCGGGACATCAGCCACGCCAAACGACACAACCGCAAAGTCTTTTTATTATTGGCTAATTTGAACAAATTCAAGGACGTGAACGATCAGTATGGCAACCATGCCGGTGACGAAGTCCTGCGCGAGGCGGCAGAACGCTTGGTTCAGGCGACGAGAAGCGAAGATCTTGTGGCAAGATTTTCCGGCGACGAATTTGTTGTCCTGATCGATCATGCAGAGCAAATCGAGGATGCTGTCGTCGTCGTCAACAAAATTATCGACGATTTTGGTTTGCCTTATGACATTGTCGGGACAACGGCCCATATCGGCATCAGTATCGGCATTTCAGCCTATCCGGAACATGGCGAAAATAGCGAAGAAGTCGTCCGTGCCGCCGACCTTGCCATGCAGGCGGCGAAGGCTGGCGGCGGTGGTTACGAAATCGCTTTCCTTTAACCGGCTGCGGCTAAGACAGCGGCGCCGTCCGGCACAGATCCGATATAGCGGGAGGCCGGGCGAATTATTTTCCCCGATTGTTCTTGTTCCTGCACATGTGCAACCCACCCGAGGACGCGGCCAAGGGCGAATGCCGGGGTAAATAACTGCCGTGGCAAACCAATCGCCTCCAACGCCAATGCTGTATAAAACTCAACATTAGTATCGAGCCTGCGGCCGGGATAACGTTCCTTCAAAATTGATAGAACATGGCCTTCCAATTCTTCAGCAAATGCAAGACGTTCAGTGCGACCTTGCATGCCGATGACAACCGCCTTTAAAACATCGGCGCGCGGATCGCGGGTACGATAAATGCGATGACCAAATCCCATTACCCGTTCGCCGCATTCAAGTTGGTCCAATAGCCAGCGCCGAGGATCGCCGGATTTTTTTGCTGCATCCAGCATATCCAAGACCGGTCCCGGTGCCCCGCCATGCAAAGGCCCTTTCAGGGCACACAAAGCAGCAACAACGGCGGATATCACACCGGCTTGTGTCGAGGCGACGACGCGGGCTGTGAAGGTTGAGGCGTTCATGCCATGATCGGCGACCGTGGCGAAATATACCTCCATATTTCGAACCAGTTCCGGCTCCGGCGCGACGCCGCTCAGCATCGCCAAAAAGTCAGCGACTTGCCCGCGCGACGAATCCGGGGCGATTGCCTTGGCGCCGATCTTGTCGTCGGCGATCACCTTGATTTCCGACGAAAAACTGTATTATCGCGGCCGGAATGCGGAAGATTTGGCAAGTTCCGCCAGTTTTGAACACTGCGCCTCTATTCTGTGGCGGCAGGAAGACAGCGATATTTTTAAAGAACCGCCGCCGATTGATCCGACACCGGCCGGGATCGAGCCTGGCCTGGCCCGGACATTGACCGCCTTGGCACTGGCCGGCAACGATGATCTGCAGGCACTCAGTCTAAACCCGGATAGCGTCGCCCGCGCCGGGACCCGGATTATTCGCCTGCTTGCCGCCGGTTTCACCGGCACCCTGCCCACCGATCAACCCATGCACCAACAACTGGCCGCCGCCTGGATGGTCGACGAAGCTGCCGCCGATATTATCCGCGCCGCCCTGGTGTTGAGCGCCGATCATGAATTGAATGCATCCGCCTTCACGGTACGTTGCGCTGCCTCAACCGGGGCGCCGCCTTATGCTGCGGTGTCTGCTGGCCTCGCCGCTTTGCAAGGGCCACGCCATGGCGGCCAAACCGCCAAAGTGATGGCAATGTTAGATGACTTAGAACGCACCGAAGATCCGCAACATGGCGTCGCCGAACGGCTTCGCCGCGGTGATAGCATCGCCGGATTTGGTCATACCCTCTATGAAGATTTTGACCCGCGGGCCAGAACGCTACTGGGGATGATTGCGCAAGTTGCCTCTGACACCTCAATCCATGCAAGGATTTCCGCAATTTCTGACGCCATATCCGAGCTAACACAAAGCCAACCCAACATCGATTTTGCTCTGGCTTCTTTGGCGCGGATTTTTCAGTTGCCGAAACAGGCGCCGTTCACCATTTTCGCCGTTGGCCGTTGCGCCGGTTGGATCGCCCATGCGCAAGAGCAGTATGAAAGTCGTCAGCTGCTGCGTCCGCGGGCGCGATATGTTGGCGACGCGCCGGCAGGCTAATTCAGTCCTCTACCATCCTCTACAGGAATGTGATTTGACGATTTGGCGGTTTAGTGAAAAACTGCACGAAATTACTGTGCAATATATAATTTGGGATTAATCTGGCAATGAGACGGTTGGCAAAAGCATGGGTTTATGTCGCGGCAGCTCTTTCGCTGTCGTTTATGACAACAACGACAAGCTTTGCAGTTAGCAGCTCGCCACAAGTTCTGGCCCTGGTATCGATCGATAAACCGATGGAATTGCTCTGCTTCAACGGTGATTGTTTTGTCGAATTGTCGGCCTTTTGTCTGCAACCGGATTACGCAACACCGGACAAAGGCACGCGTTATCAGGTCGTCGGCATCGGTGGGATCCGTGCCACCGGCTATACCCCTGACGGCACACCGGTCAGTCTCGACCCGACCAAACATTTCGAATTGAAAGCCCTACGAACCCATGTCGCGGTGCGGATGAGCATGCGCTCCTATGCTTTGCACAAGATGAACCTGGCGCGTGTCGAGGTGACCGTGGCGCCGAACGTCTCCTTAGTACCAGCGCCGTCAGACAAATATGAACCACAGAGCGAGATGAGTATTGCTGTCGCCACTGGTCCTTGGCGCAAAATTGGCCGGCAGATTGTCGACGAGAACCAGCAAGAGATGAGCGCCGCGCGCGTGACCAGTCATATTGCCAATAGCTTGCCCCCGTTCACGCACGTCGGACCAAAAACCACCAAAGCGGTTTGGAAAAATGTGCAACGAAGTGGTTTATTAAACGGCATGCGTCCGGATGCGGTAAACATGCTGACGGAAGCTTATCAATTATGCGAAGAAAAGAACAAGTCCGGCGGCATGACGACAATGCGCGGCTGTATCTCGCATATGCACGACAAGTTCCTAGGCGATCTCAACATGAAATATTGGGATGCGATCAAAGGCGCAAGCTAAGCGCACATTTCCTTTACCTACATTTATGGGGTTTATCGTCAACCATTGTTGGGCGATACTGTCATCGCAACGATACCTATTAATACGAATGAGATTTTGAAACCGTGAATGACACTTCCGCGGAACGCACCATTGTTCGCGACGGCATCAGCCGTGAGGAGCTGACCGAAGAACGCATCGAAGAATTGCGCCGGGAATATGCCGGCAAGGGGATTGATCTGTTCCTTGACAAAGCGACGCGGGAGCAAAGTCGACATGATACGCTGGCCGAATTACCCGCCGGTACCGATCTTTGGGTATTCGCCTATGGCAGCTTGATGTGGAACCCGGCGGTGCACAATGCTGGGTTAAGAAACGCCCGGCTTTATGGTTTTCACCGCCGCTTTTGCCTGCATATGCCGGTTGGTCGCGGGACCCCGGAAAATCCGGGTCTGATGCTCGGTCTGGACCGTGGCGGGTCGTGCCGCGGCAAAATCATCCGCATTCCGCCGGACCTAGTCGAAAGCGAATCGACAATCCTCTGGCGGCGCGAAATGATTTCAGGGTCCTATCAACCAACCTGGCTGACGACCTATACGGAAACGGGTCCGGTTCGCGCCGTCGCCTTTGTCGTCAATCCAACGCACGAACGATATATCGGTAGCATTGGCCATCTGGATACGGTGCGGATGATCGCGACGGCGGAAGGTGTCCTTGGCCGCTGCCGCGATTATCTTCACAACACCGTCATCCATCTCGATGAATTGGGCATCGGTGACGGCCCCATGCATCATCTTCTGAACGAAGTTGAAACCTACGACGCGCCTTAGTGCGTGTTCACAAAACACCGAGCCAGCCCGCTCCCCCGGCCCAACCACCCAATGAGTGTACCCTTGTGGGTGGTTGGGCCGGGGGAGCGGGCTGGTGATGACTTCAAGTTTCATGCACACGCGTTAGTCTTTCAAGAATTCCCGGACATGATCAAGGAAGACGTCGAGGCGATCGTGATGCAGCCAATGCCCTGCATTTTCTATGTCGATACAGCTGGCGTTTTCGAAGTGCGCCGCGCGACCGTCCGCGACCGGATCGGTGGCCCAGCTTTCGGTGCCGCGAAATAACTGCGTCGGGCATTTAATCCGGCGCCACAGAGCCGCGTTCTGCTCGCCATCCATTTCGTGGGGAAATTGGATGCGGACATAATTATCGAACTTCCAGCTATAGGACCCATCTTCGTTCTGATTGACACCATGAACCGTCAGATGGCGGGCTTGCGCCGGCGACAAATGCGGATTTTCCGCCTGCATACGTTGGTAAGCTTCTTCGACACTGGCATAACGCCGGGGCTGACGGCCGGCGATTTTGCGCAAGCCTGAGACCCATTCGTCCATGCGTTCCTCGATCGGTCGACTCAGCCGTTCGGCAAGACGTTCCGGCGGAAAACCCATGCCTTCGATCGCCGCCAGTTTTGTCACTGATTCCGGATAAAGGCCGGTATAGCGCAAGCTGATCATCCCCCCTAGGGAATGGCCAATTATCTTCAGCGGCGCCAACTTCTGCTGATGAATAAGCTGCGCAATATCGTAAACATAATCGCTTAAGGTATAGGCGCCGCCCATAACCCATTCGCTATCCCCGTGCCCGCGCAAATCCGGCGCAATGATATGATAGTCGTCGCGCAAGGCTTCGGCGACCCAATCCCAGTTGCGGCAATGATCCCGCCCACCATGGACCAAGAGCAAAGGTGGGGCATCGCGATTTCCCCAATCGACATAATGCAGTCGCAGGCGTTGCGAAAAATAGATATGTGACGTGGGCCCCGGAATTTCAGCCGTCATTCAGTTCTCCAATAACATACAAAACAGGCACGCTCGCTGGCGTTCTTTGTGAGATATTATCAGGAATTGGTCAATCCCGGGAAACCGATTTTGAGGTAATGGCTGGGTGCATTTTTCCGAAGGCCCTGACACCTATCGGGATGTCGTGTTGCGGTATGCCCTTGGGAGACGGGGAATTCTTCACAGCAACTTACGGGTTCCAATGGTTCACTAAGATCGGGTCGCCGGTCTCATGTCGTCATCGATTGATATCGATTGCGCGCATGTGGGGACCCTTGGAACCTGTTTTGTGGAGCAACAATCAAAATGTCTCATAACGATAGCAAAGCGGAACAAGGACTTGGACCTCTATTTCGGCTGCTTGGTGCCAGAAGGCGATGTTTTTGCATTCGACCGCCGCGGTTATGCTTGATTGACTGTGGGACGTTTCTTCAATGGCGCGGATCGACAAACCTATAGCCAGCGGATTGCCCGGGGCCAAAGCCAGAACGCAAAATTCGAAGATCAATTCGAAAATTAGGATGCAATCGAACTAAATGGAAGACGATGCCGCGTAACAACGCCAGGTGCCATCCACCCCTTTCAGCTGATGTTCACCACGATCCGACATCGCAATAGAAGTCCCCATCAGCATGTCTCGAATGGTCTGCGAGACCATCACTTCGCCATCCTGCGCAAGGCTTTGCACCCGCGCAGCGATATTTACCGCAATGCCGGAGATATCACCGTCGTCGGTGACTTCGATCTGTCCAGTATGACAGCCGGCCCTTATGGAGATTCCGGAAGCAGCTAAGTCGCGTGACAGATCAAGTGCAGCTGTTACCGCCGCCGTTGGATCGGGGAACGTTGCCAGCATTCCGTCGCCAGTGTACTTGACGATATTTCCTCCATGATCGTTTGCCCGCGCTTGGCTAATCGAATTATGGAGCTCCAGAAGTTTTCCCCACTCCACATTGCCGAGCTCTGATGCGCGTTCCGTTGAGCCAACGATGTCGGTGAATAGCACGGTGGCGAATTGTTTGCGCGAGCCGCTTCCTGGCCGCTGGCCGGTAATGAACTCAATAATATCGTTCTGCGATTCCCGCCAATTATGGGCAAAGCCCCACATATGATCGGGATTTTGCCATTCGATCATCCTGGCGCCTGGGATACAATTGGCGATTGCCCGGCCGCCGGCTATGGGGACGACCTGATCGCCGACCGTATGGAAAACTAGTGTCGGTATAGTAATTTTTTCCATATACTCTGGGAGATTGTAATGGGCAAAGCCCCGCAGCATAGCGACAATCGCGCCCGGACTGCTGGACTGCCGTTCAAACCGGTGCCACCAATTTGCCACCCGTGGATTGTCCGCGACCGAAGGCGCAAACCGTTTCAACCCCAATGAATTGGAGGTGCCGTATGTCTTAAGAAGTTCGACCCAAAAAGTCTGTTCTTCCTCCGGCGAATTGAGGTGTTCTCCGTCCTTAACGAATGTCGACAGGAGGTCGCGGTCAAAACCGAATGCCGGTACACCAACCAAGCACAGTCGTCGAACTTTTTCGGGGTGGAGTGCGGCAAGCGCCCCACCGATCATCCCGCCTTCGCTCTGACCGACGACATTGACGCTTTCTAGGTTTTCCGCCTCCATAACCGCCAACACGTCACCGACATTTTGTTCAAGCGTCGATGGTTGCAACACCCGGTCGGAGAGCCCGACACCTCGCTTATCAATCAGGATGACCTGATGATGCTTTCCTGCCCAGTCAAAAACTCGTTCCCACTCCTCCAAATCCCACATAAGCTCGATGTTGCTGATGAACGGCGGCGTGAAGACGACCACATTATCGCCTTCGCCCCAACGGGAATAGGCGATCGAAATTCCATCCGACCGCGCGTAGCGAATTTCCGGTAGTTCTCTCATCCCGCGCCCCTTGCTGCCTGAGCTAGTAGCAACATATTAAAGGGCCTCGCCTAAAAAACAATGCTCCCTTCGGCGCGACAGTACACTCCTAGCTCTTGTCCAATGCCACCGGTCGAACCAGTGACGGCAGCGACTTTGTCTTCGAGCTCCTTCGTATTGTACATTTCCTTGATGTTCTCGATACGAAACCGCTGCGTCTTGGCTGCCTAGTGTCCACAGCCAAAGATCAGTTTAGGGCCAACAGGAGCCTATTTACTCAACAGTCAATCTCGTCCGGTATAGGTGGTAAAGCAGCCGTTATTTGGGACGCTGCAGATTTCAGTTCCGCTCAATCTGCACCTATAAGCGTTGGTCGGTTCCGTAAGGGAGTGGGAGGGCAAACCGAATTTCCAGATATATGGCGTTTAGAGGAAACAGAACATCTTCGCACGGAATGTGCAAAAACCATCCGTCTCCCGCAGGCACTAATTTGGGGGTGAAGTGGATTCTAATACATTGATTTTATGAGATTGGCTGGGGCGGCAGGACTTGAACCTGCAACCTTTAGCACCAAAAGCTACTGCTCTACCAGTTGAGCTACGCCCCATTGCCGGCGCGCAATATATGGCTGAACTTGCGTTAGGACAATGGCTTGAATGAAGAAAATGAAAAAAAATTAGCCGAATTGGGCCATCTATTGATAAGGATAGGGGCATTCGCCGGATTTCGGGCGGAGAAGACCTTTAAAGACCGATATTTGTTCTATTTGCTAGGTTAATTGTCCATGACCACGTTGATTACAGGCGTCGCCGGTTTCATTGGCGCACATGTCGCGCGCGCGCTGTTGTCGCGCGGGGAAGCGGTGATCGGCGTCGATAACCTGAACGACTATTATGACCCAGAACTGAAAAAAGCCCGCCTGGCCTGGATTGCCGAGTTGGGCGATATCGAACTGCTGCAGGCGGATCTGGCAAACCAGGATACCTTCGAAGTTCTGAAGGGCCGTGAGATTGGCCAGGTCATTCACCTGGCGGCCCAAGCCGGCGTCCGCTACTCCCTTGAAAACCCCTATGCTTACGTCAATTCAAATCTGATCGGGCATTTGAATGTGCTGGAATTTTGTCGCCGGCAAACTGACCTGCGGCAACTGATCTACGCCTCCTCCTCCTCCGTTTATGGCGGCAATACCAAACTTCCTTTTGCCGAGGATGATCCGGTCGATCACCCGGTCTCGCTTTATGCGGCGACGAAAAAGTCGGATGAGTTGATGTCGCATTGTTATAGTCATCTTTATGGTATCCCGCAGACCGGCCTGCGCTTTTTCACCGTCTATGGGCCTTGGGGCCGGCCGGACATGGCGATGTGGTTGTTTACCAAAGCGATTTTGGCCGGCCAACCGATCCGCGTGTTCAATCATGGTGATATGCGTCGTGATTTCACCTATGTCGACGATATTGTCGCCGGTGTCTTGGCCGCCTATGACAAACCCGTGGCGCGTGATCGCGAGGAGGCGCCGCATCGGCTCTATAATATTGGCAACAATCAGCCGGAAGCACTGCTGACCATGATCGATATTTTGGAAGCCGCCCTGGGCAAGTCTGCGATCCGCAAGTTTGAGGCGATGCAACCAGGCGATGTCAAAGAAACCTATGCCGATATCAGCCGGATCAGCCAGGAATTGGGCTATGCCCCGCACACGCCGATCACTGAAGGGGTGCCCAAGTTTGTCGCCTGGTATCGGAAGTATCATAATTTATAAGTAGGGCGAATATCACTACATGACGAATACAAGTGGCGACCGGCGGATCGACGCCCCAGGGCGTGGCATTCTCTATTTGATCGGCGGCGGTCTTGCCTTCACTATCAACGATGCAATCGTCAAGACCATGACCGACAGCTTGCCAGTTGGCGAGATGATGACCATTCGCGGCATCGTTTCGCTGCTGATCATTCTGGTGTTTTGTGCACCCCGCGGGATCAAAGCGCAACTGACGATCAGATATCCAAAAGCCCAAATTATGCGCGGCCTGTTGGTTGTCGGGGCCGCTTATTCCTTCATGAACGGCTTGATTCATTTGCCGATCGGCGACCTGGTGGCGGCAACCTTCGTGGGGCCGTTATTTCTGACCGCGCTGGCGCCATTTTTTCTATCGGAAAGCGTCGGTTGGCGCCGTTGGACAGCGGTTTTGATCGGCTTTGTCGGCATGCTGATCATGATGCGACCGGGCAGCGGTTTGTTTAACTGGGCCTTGATGTTTCCCGTCGCTGCCGCGATGTGCGGCGCCGTTCGCGATATCATGACCCGGCGGATGAGCGCCCGGGAAAGTTCCACCGCGACCTTGTTTGCCACCACCTTGATTGTCACATTGGGTGGTTTCCTCAGCCTGCCGCAAGGCTGGTTGATGCCCAGTTTGGAACAATTCGGCTTGCTGATGGTCTCAGGTGTGTTTGTTTGTTTTGGCCAGTACCTGACCATCGACGCCTTCCGCTATGCCGAGGCAGCCGCCATTTCGCCGTTCAAATATGTCGGGCTGGTGTGGGCGGTGGCGATCGGATATCTGGTTTGGGGTGACGTCCCGACGATCTATACCTTTGCCGGGGCCGGCTTGATTATCGCCTGCGGCCTTTACATCTTGCATCGCGAACGGGTTCGGGCTTAAGCGTCAATTTCGCGCAAGCGCTTTTCCCATTCGATCGCGGTTGCAATAATGACATGCAGGTCATCATATTTTGGGGTCCAATCCAACGTCGCACGAAGTTTTTCAACATCGGAAATAAGCGCATCGGGGTCACCGGGACGCCGGGGACCGATTTCGACATCGAAGGGTCGACCGATCACATCGGCCACCGCTGCCATCACTTGGCGGTTCGACAATCCGTGGCCATAGCCGCAATTGACTGTGAGGTTGGTTTTGTTTGCCTGCAAATAAGCAAGGGCGGCGACATGCAAATCGGCTAGGTCGCTGACATGGATATAGTCCCGGATGCAAGTCCCATCGGCGGTGTCGTAATCGTCGCCAAAGATTTGCATGTTATCCCGGCGACCGGTCGCCACTTGCGCCGCGATCTTGATCAAATGGGAGGGGATTCGCACTGATTCCCCGGTCCGCATTTTTGGATCGGCGCCGGCGACATTAAAATATCTGAGCGCCGCATAATGCATGCCGGTCTGCGCGGCGATGTCCGCCAATTGCCATTCCGTGATCAATTTAGTCCGGCCATATGGATTGATCGGTCGAGTAGCGGCGGTTTCTTTCACCGGTATCTCCGCCGGCATGCCATAGACGGCGGCGGAAGAAGAGAAGACAAAATTCCGCACCCCATGCCGGCTGCAGGCTTCCAGCAATATCTGACTGCCAATGACATTATTGCGGTAATAGTGCAACGGTTGCTCAACGGATTCGCCAACTTTAATCGAACCTGCGAAATGCAGGACGGCGGCTATATCGTGTTCGGCCCATATCCGATCCAACATTCCGCTATCACCGATATCGCCTTCGTAAAAAGCTACCTGGTCTGGCACCGATATGCGAAAGCCGGTGGACAAATTGTCGATTGTGACGACGGCGTATCCGGCATCAAGCAGAGACAACAAGACATGGGAGCCAATATAGCCCGCACCACCGGTAACAAGAACAGATTGTTTTCCACTCTGTTCCGGCATCACATCGGCGCTAGGCTTGCGCCTGAACCTTGTCCAAAGCGAAATTCCGCTGGATATAGTCGGTGACGAATTCGACGCAGTCATCGACGCTTTGTTCACCGGTATTAACCACCAATTCGGCATGCTCCGGTGCTTCATATGGTGCTGAAATACCCGTGAAATCCGCGATTTCACCCGCCCGCGCCTTGGCATACAAACCTTTCGGATCGCGTTCTTCGCAAACCGCCAAATCGGCCTCTACAAATATTTCATGGAACCCATCACCGTAAGCTTCCCGCGCCCGGTCGCGGTCGGAACGATAGGGAGAGATGAAGGCAGTCAGAACGATCATGCCGGACCTGGCCATCAAGGCGGCAACCTCACCGACCCGACGGATATTCTCCGCCCGATCTTCCGGTGAGAAACCCAAATCGCCATTCAAGCCATGGCGGACATTGTCGCCATCCAAAACATAAACCTGATAGCCCAGATTGAAGAGCCGGCGTTCCATGGCCACCGCCAATGTCGACTTGCCGGCCCCGGAAAGACCAGTAAACCAAAGCACGCCGCCATGGTGGCCATTGCGCCCGGACCGCGCATCGTTGGAGACGTTATGTTCGACCCGGTAGATATTGGTCGCCCGACGGGTGATCAGATGGCGCTGATCGGCATAACCATCCATCGAAATGATTCCGCCACCGGCGATATCAAAATTGTCTACCAGGACGAACCGTCCAGTATTCGGCGCATCGATAAAACTATCGAGAGCCAGCATATCTTCAGAGCGCAAAACAACTTCCGCCACCGCGTTGCGGGGCACTTCAGCCGCTACCGAGGTCGACAAATCGCCTGTATCGATGACATTTTCTATCGACTGCACGGTGATTTTGGTCTCCCGCGTGTTCAATTTAATTTTGTAAGTCGAGCCTACTTTCATGGCATTCGACGATAACCAGAAGAGCCGCGCCCGGAAGACGTCAGTTTCAATCGGCGCACGCACCGCATGGCTGGCGACTTCACCGCGTTCGACAAAGATCTGTTCTTCCAAAGTAAAACCGATGCATTCGCCGGCGCTGGCGGAACCCGGCGCGCCCTGAACGCTCCACGCCTCCAGGCTTTTGACCCTGCCGGTACGGTTGGATGGTGAAAACACTAATTCGTCGCCTACGTTCAAAGTCCCGGATTCGATCCGCCCGGCAAATATGCGGCGATGATCGAAGCGATAAACATCTTGTAAAGGTAGGCGCAGCGGCAGATCGCTTAACTCCGTCACTACTTTGAACTCGTCCAAGGCTTCCAGGACGGTCGGTCCCTGATACCATTCCATCTTGGCGCTGCGGTCCGCGACATTGTCACCGTCGCGGGCGGAGATCGGGATGACGAAGGTCGGATTAACGTTGATCCCGGAGAGATATTCGCGATATTCCTTCTCGATCTCTTCAAAACGGTCGCGGCTGAAATTCACCAAATCCATTTTGTTGACGGCGACCGCCACCTGCTTCACACCCAACAGATGCAACAGATAACCATGGCGGCGGGATTGTTCCCGCACCCCTTCGTCGGCGTCAATCAGCAAAATCGCTGCGTCACTGGCGGCCGCACCAGTGACCATATTTTTCAAGAACTCTTTGTGTCCCGGAGCATCGATGATGACATAGTCGCGTTTTTTGGTTTTGAACCAAATCTGCGCCGTATCGATGGTCACGCCTTGGTCGCGTTCGGCCTGCAAAGCGTCCATCAGAAAGGCAAATTCAAACGGCATGCCGCGGCGCTCACAGACCTCCTGAATGGCTTCCAGGCGGCCTTCCGGTAAGCTGTCGGTATCGTGGAACAAACGGCCGACCAAGGTCGATTTGCCATGATCGACATGGCCGACAATAACGGTTTTTAAACTCTCACGACTTTCAATATTCACCGCCGTCGCCTCCTACATATAACCGTCGGCGCGCAGCCGTTCGAAGGCGTCTTCGGCCTCGTGATCCATGGCCCGGCCGGAACGTTCCGCCACTTTTGTGGTTTCAAGTTCGGCAATGATCTCTGGGATCGTCGTCGCCTCGCTCGCCACCGGGCTGGTGATATCTTGATCCCCTAGCGAGCGGTAACGTTTGCCATCCTGGGCGAAATACAACGGCACCGTCGGAATACCCTCGCGCAAGGTGTAGCGCCAGATATCGATCTCCGACCAATGCAGCAAGGGGTGAATGCGCAGATGGGTGCCAGCCGGGAAGTCGGTATTGAATTGGTCCCAGAATTCCGGCGGTTGATCCTTGAAATTCCACTGACCGTCGACGCCGCGTGGACTAAAATAGCGTTCCTTGGCGCGCAACCCTTCTTCGTCACGGCGAATGCCGGCAAATACTCCGGTATAATTCTTATCCGCCAGCATCGCTTTCAAACCCGCCGTTTTTCGCGCCGCCGAACGGGCAGCAGGCGGCAAACTCTGGTCCATCTCCTCCACCGGAGGGCAGACGCCGCTGATGAAGTTCAAATTCCATTCTTTGGCATACTGGTCCCGAAATTCGTACATTTCCTTGAATTTCTTTTCCGTATCAATATGCAAAACCGGGAACGGCACATGCCCAAAAAAGGCTTTGCGGGCAAGCCACAGCATGACGTTGGAATCTTTACCCAACGACCACAACATTGCAATATTATCCAAGCGGTTGAACGCTTCGCGAAAGATGTAGACACTCTGATTTTCGAGCGCGTCTAAATAATCCATTAATCGACCATTTAATAGGAACAGACACCAAAGCGGACCGGGTCCTACGGACCAGTCCGCCAACTTGCTGATGGTCGAAGTAATGCCTTCCGCATCCCCTGTCAAGGTGGCGAGCGACGACTATTCGTGTGGTTATTGTCGTCCCTTCGATATCAAGCTCCTTAGCTGCGCGGAGTGGACATTTCCCGTGTAATTCGCTATCGAGTGCGAGCATCTCGTTCCATCCGTTAGATAGGCTAAAAATGTCCTTTGAATCCATCCTTGTTGAGCGCAATGGCGCGATCGCGACGATTACGTTGAACCGCCCAAAAGCGTTGAACGCTTTCACTCCGGCGATGTTGGTGACCGTGCCGCTCAGTTTTTATCACGACTTTAAGTAATCATGCGCTGGCACGAGAACTTGAAGCAGAATTCCTTATCTTTACTTGCTCTCATCTAGGCAATCGCAGATGATGCGCGCAAAATTCAGGCCATTCGAAAGGACTAAATAATTATGACATATGTATCATTGCGAGGCGCATTCGTTGCCGTCGCCGCTTCTCTTCTAATTACCGCGGCGGCAGCTCAGGCGACGAAGCCAATGGCCCCATCCCCCGATACGGTCATTGCCGTCGTCGATGGCGTTGAAATTCGTTATGAAGAGTTGGTCGAAGCACAAGGCCAGCTGCCGGCGCAATATCAGCAAATGCCGATCGACGCGATTTACGAACCATTGCTCAGCCAATTGGTCGATCGCCGGATGTTGGCCAATGCGGCGAAAGCCAGTGGCTTCGAAAGCGACCCTGCTTACCTCAAACGAATGGAAACTGCTCGGGTCAATATTCTGGCCGAATCGTGGTTGGCTAAATTGGTTGAACCGGCCGTCGCAGATGAAAAACTGCAGGCCCGCTATGAAGAAGAAAAAAAGAACTTCAAAGGCGCGGAAGAAGTGCATGCGCGACACATCCTGCTCAAAACGGAAGCGGAAGCGCGCAAGATATTGGCGGAAATCCGTAAAGGTGCGGACTTTGGCGAAATGGCGAAACAGCATTCCACTGGCCCAAGTGGCAAACAGGGCGGTGATTTGGGCTTTTTCGATGCCAAAACCATGGTGCCGGAATTTTCCAAAGTCGCCTTCGCCATGAATGCCGGCGATGTGTCGGAGCCTGTGAAGACGCAGTTTGGTTGGCATATTATCCGTGTCGAAACCAAGCGCCAAGCCGAAGGCCCAAGTTTTGAACAGCGCGAAAAGGAACTACGTCAAGGCTTAGCGCAGGAAGCCGTCGCCAATACGTTGGCGGACTTACGCAAGAAATCTGACATTAAGCTGTTCAAATCTGATGGCACGCCACTTGAACCTAAAGCCGAAGCGGCGGACACCGCAGCAGAAAAGAAGCCAGAAAAAACCGAATAAGTAAAAGGCTATTGCCGAGTGTGCGATCGGATCACGTGCGCCCGGGGATGGAAGGGGAGATAGATGGCGAAAATTGAGCGGTCACCATTGGCACCGAAACGGTTCCCACGTCTGCCTGACATCGCCGGATTAAAAATGGGGGCTTTAGCAGCCGGCATCAAATACAAGCAACGCGCCGATCTGACCTTGTTTGAACTGCCCAAGGGCAGCACTGTTGCCGGCGTCTTCACCCAATCGACGATGCCGGGGGCACCGGTGCAATGGTGTCGAAAACATGTGAGGGCGGGAAATATTCGCGGCATCGTCATCAATGCCGGCAACGCCAATGTCTTCACTGGTCAAGCCGGCCTGGACGCGGTCGCCGATACGGCCGCCACGACGGCAGATCTATTGCAGGCAAAACCGTCAGAAATATTTGTCGCCTCGACCGGCGTGATCGGTGAAAATCTGCCGGTCGACCGGTTAATCGCGGCTTTGCCCAAACTGCAGACGAAAATTAAGGCCAACAGCTGGCCACAAGTGGCGAAAGCCATTTGCACCACCGATACTTTCCCCAAAGGTGCGGTGCGGACAGCGATCATCGACGGCAAATCCATTCAGATTGCCGGCATAGCCAAAGGCAGCGGCATGATCATGCCCGACATGGCAACCATGCTGTCTTTCATTTTCACCGACGCCAGGATACCGGCGGCAGTTCTCCGGCGAATATTGAAACCGGCTAACGAGGAAAGCTTTAACGCGATAACCGTTGATGGCGATACGTCGACCAGCGATACGGTCCTATTGTCCGCGACCGGGACCGGGGCCCGGCACAAAATAGTAACTTCGGCCGGCGATCCGCGGCTAAAGGATTTCAAGTCGAAGTTGGCCGAATTGATGCGGGATTTGGCCCAACAAGTGGTGCGTGACGGGGAAGGCGCCAGCAAGTTCATTTCCATCACCGTGACCGGCGCGAAAACCAAAGGCGCGGCGAAACGTATCGGTTTGACGATTGGCAATTCGCCATTGGTGAAAACAGCCATTGCCGGTGAAGACGCCAATTGGGGCCGCATCATCATGGCAGTTGGGAAAGCTTGTGAGAAAGCCAATCGCGATAAACTGGCGATCCGCATCGGCGATGTATCAATCGCTAAGAATGGTCATGCCGATCCTGATTATCGCGAGGAACAGGTCGTTGACCATATGAAAGGCCGCGAGATCGACATTGAAATTGATGTCGGGGTCGGTCGTGGCAAAGCGACGGTGTGGACCTGCGACCTTACCCACGGTTATATTTCCATCAACGCGGATTATCGTTCCTAAGCGAAGATGAATATTGTACTCGTCACAGCCGCCGCTTTGATCAATGCCGATGCCCGGGTATTATTGCAGCGTCGACCTGAGGGCAAAACAATGGCGGGCTTGTGGGAATTTCCCGGTGGCAAATTGGAGCGCCAGGAAACCCCGGAACTAGGCCTAGCCCGCGAATTGAAGGAAGAATTGAATATCACCGTATTGCCTGAAGATCTACGCCCACTTACTTTTGCCTCCCACAGTTATGAAGATTTTCACCTTTTGATGCCAGTTTATACCTGCCGGAAATGGGCCGGAGATTTTTTGCCCCGGGAAGGACAAATATTTACCTGGGCAGCAGCAGCTGAATTGATCTCTTTTGACATGCCTCCAGCGGACATACCTTTGATCGATATTCTGCAACGGGAACTGAACAGATGATCCATCTGTTGGAGAAGATCGAATCGGATCGCGTCCTACTTCGACCATTGGAAATTGAAGATGCCAAAGATATTCAACATCTGGCGGGGGATTTTGAGGTTGCGCGTTGGTTGGAGCATGTGCCGCATCCCTATAACGATGGTGAAGCGGAGAAATTTATCAACCATAGCAGCGAACGTTTCCGCCGCAATGAAGGGTATGCTTTTGCTGTCGTGGAGCGTGAAGGCAATCGCTTCGTCGGCACCATCGACATCCGCCTCGCCGAAATGTCACCTGGCGAGGGTGAAATAGGATATTGGATTGGACAAGAATATCACGGCAAAGGTTACGCCACGGATGCGACCCGGCTGGTGCTCGGTTTTGCCGTCGACTACTTAAACCTGGACCGTGTCATTGCCTCGGCTTTGGAGGATAACGCCGCTTCCATCAACGTCCTGAAAAAATGCGGCATGCGTTTCAAAGGCCGTGAACGCAAATCGCGACAGGGTTTTGACGAGCCAGTTGTCACAGAACGCTATGCTGTCCTTGCCAAGGATATTCGCCGATAAATTCGGACTTATTTTGCGAGATTGTTGAGCGCGCCGATCAGCGGCTGTGCGCCGCTATTCTGTGCCTGCCGGCGAATAACGATATCCGCCGCTTTTAGGTTCTTATTGTAATATTTCTCGTTCCATTCCGCGCGCTCCTGCAACACCGCGCCTTCCAAGGATATGCCTGCGAACAGGCCTTGCGATATTGCGAAAGAGTACATATCCGACAGGCTTGTGGTTGCCGCCACTTTACCGCCACCTCCGACCGGACCCGCCGCGACACTCGCATCACCGCCCAAGGTGACTTTGTTACGCAAGACCGCATCCAAACCTTTTTCGGTCATAATCACCAGGATTATTTGCTGCGCTTCAGCGCCAAACTGCAAACCGATACTACCGCTTCCTAAGGTGATGAAGGAGGGATTGCTGAAAGATCCTTTCGTCGATTCGCGCGCCATTAAAACCCCGCTGCCGCCGGAACCGCCGATAAAAAATCCGGCCTTCAGTAATTGCGGGATGACGATAACGCCTTTGGCTTTCTTCAAGTAGTTGCGAAATCCGCCCATCTCGCCACTGCGGGAAAACTCTTCCACTGTCAGCTTCGCCTTGTCCACCAATGCCTGTTCATCGCTGCTCGCCAGTGCCGAACTGCTGAAAATTAGTGCCGCAACAGTCATGCAAACCGAAAGTTTCATAATAAGGCGCATCGTCCACTCCATTTACGAATTATCAATTTTTCAAATTATTGAAACCCTATGCTTCTGCCGCCGTTATGCCAAGACAAAACCAATAGTTTATTCTTACAATTTGTTGGGCTAGAGGTCGGCAAATGACGCAGCTGGATATTCAGGCCTACCAAAGCCAACGCACCCGCTATAACCGCAACTTCGCAGCCGGCATCGAAGGCCGAATATGCACGGTCAATTGGGCGTGCCGTCAAAGATCGGCGTAGCGCGCGATCGTATCGCGCCATTTCAACGCTTCGTCTGGATTATTGATCGCCGTCGGCATCCCCGCCATCGCACTGACCGGTATCAGCACCCGCTCGACCCCAAGCGCCGCTAATTGCGGTAAATCGTCCAATTCATCCGGAATCCCCACTGTGAACGTCAACGCCGACGGATCGCGACCATTGGCCGCCGCCGTCTCTCGCGCCAGGGTGAACAATTCTTCGGGGGCGCTGCGGGCCGGGAAAAACCCATCTCCTAAACGGCCGGCGCGCCTGGCCGCTGCTTTCGAATGCCCGCCAACAATAATCGGTACCTGGCCATTGACCGGCTGCGGCCGGCAATGGGCGGCATCGAAATTGACCGTATCGCCATGAAAAGTCGGTTTGTCTGACGCCCAAAGTTCACGCATGACCTGAATATATTCATCGGTCAGCGCCCCGCGCCGGGCGAAATCGGCGCCGATGGTATTGAACTCCTCCTCCAGCCAGCCCACACCGATGCCGAGCACAAGGCGGCCGCCCGAGAGTTGATCCAGCGTCGCGATCTGCTTCGCCGTCACCACCGGATTGCGCTGCGGCACGATTAGGATACCGGTCGCCAAGTTAATCCGACTGGTTCTGGCCGCCACATAGCTAAGCCAGATTAGTGGGTCTGGCAGGGGGATAGAATTGTGCCCGCCAGCCATTTTACCGTCCGGTGAATAAGGATAGGCGGATTCGTAACCATCCGGCACCACGACATGATCAACCGTCCAGGCGCTTTCAAAGCCCGCTTCTTCACCGGCTTGCAAGAGCTCCACCGCATTGTCAGGCCGGACATAGGAACCGGTGTTGCAGTATCTGAGACCAAATTTCATCCTTATCCCCTTTTTTCCGATCACCGCACATCGCTGATCTTGCCGTTGCCACAATGATCGCAGCGCCAACCGCCGAAGCGAATGGCGACGAATATCCAGACAATCGCCCACACTCCACCGGTCAGAAAGGTCAATAATAGGTGGAGCAGGTGATTAGGTTTGTTACGGAAAACTTTCCGCACTTCATTGCAGTTTACACAGACACCGCTTTTGTATTCCAACGGCATAGCGCGTTCTCCTATTCCCTGAAGGCTCGACGAAGCGCCGACGCGCATTGATCAATCGCTTGGTCGCCAACTGCGATCGCTCCTGGCATCTGCACGAAAGCGTGGATCATGCCACCATAATTGGTCACATTGGTTTGACCGCCGGCGGCTTTCAGTTTTTCCCCATAAGCAACGCCCTCATCCCGTAGCGGATCGAAACCGGCAACGATAATCTCCGCCGGCGGTAAATTACTATGATCGTTCGCCGACAAAGGCGCAAAACGAATGTCTTCGACCCGTTCTGTCGTACCAAGATATTGATTATGAAAATATTCCATTACTTCTTTGGGTAATATCGGTGCGTTCGGCATATTCGCGTGCGAAGCACTATCGCGGGCCGCCGCCGTGCCTGGATAGATCAAGAGCTGCATTTTTAACGCCGGGCCGCCATTGTCCCGCGCCAATAGCGCGGCGACAGCAGACAGATTGCCGCCCGCACTGTCGCCAGCCACGGCTATTCGCGAGGCATCGCCGCCAAGCTCGGCGGCATGAGCGGCCACCCAATTCAAGGCCGCAACGCAATCTTCCACTGCCGCTGGAAAGGGATGCTCCGGCGCCAACCGATAATCAATTGCAATTGTCATGCAGCCGGTCCGCCGGGTGAGCGAACGACAAAGTTTGTCATGGGTCTCCAGATCGCCAATGACAAATCCACCCCCATGATAGAACACCAAAATCGGCAGGTTTTCGCCCTCCGGTTTGTAGATCCGGGTTGGTATTGAAAGGCCGTCGCTTTCGATCAACCGGTCTTCGATGCTTGCCACTTGTTCGGTTTTCCCGCCCAGAACGATGGGGGTTTGCCGATAGTTAGCCCGCGCCTCTTCGACGCTTACCTGATGAACTTGCGGACGGCCGGACTGTTGCATCATTTCGACGACCGCAACGCATTGTGGATCCATTCCTTTCAAAATCTTCTCCTAATTCTAATTCGTTCTCTTCTCTATGAAGCGAATCTTTGATTTAATGCCAATAATTGAATTGAATCGATCTTAGGAAAGAATATGACCGATACGCAACAATTTACCATTCGTTTGCATCCCGACGACAATGTCGTCGTCGCCCGCGCCGATATTCTGCAAGGCACCGCTATCCCGGGCGAAAATACCGATGCTGGGGAACACGTACCGGCAGGGCACAAGGTGGCGACCCGAAAAATTAACAAGGGTGAAGTGATCCGTAAGTATAATCAGACCATTGCCTTTGCGAGCGAAGATATTCTGCCGGGCCAACATGTGCATACGCAAAATGCCGAATATCAGGATTTTGAACGCGACTACGCGATCGGCGCGGATGTCAAAAAGCTGGAAATGGTGCCGGAACACGAACGCGCCACCTTTATGGGTTATCGCCGGCCCGATGGCCGTATCGCTACCCGCAATTATATTGGCATCGTCACCTCGGTGAATTGTTCGGCGACCGCAGCACGTCATATCGCCCGCCATTTCGAAGGTGCGGCGCTGGCCGACTATCCCAACGTTGACGGAGTTGTGGCGATCGTCCACGGCACGGGCTGTGGCGGCATGGCCGGTGATGGTGCGGAATATATTGTCCGCGCGATTGGCGGTTATGCCAAGCATCCCAACTTTGCCGGGGTCATGGTGTTAGGCCTCGGCTGCGAAGCCCTTCAGGTTCGCACGTTGATGAAGCATGAAGGTTTGGTCGAAAGCGCGACGTTATCCTCTGCTACAATTCAAGACCTGGGCGGCAGCAATAATACGGTCAAGGAAGGCATCGCGCGGGTCAAAGCGATGTTGCCGGAGGCCAACAAAGTCAAGCGGGAACCGATCCCGGCCAGCGAATTAACGCTGGCTTTGGAATGCGGCGGCTCGGACGGCTATTCCGGTATTTCAGCCAATCCTTCTTTGGGTGCAGCGGCTGATCTGCTGGTACGTCACGGGGGCACGGCCTGTTTGGCCGAAACCCCTGAAATTTATGGTGCCGAGCATCTTCTGACCCGCCGCGCCGTTAGCCAGGACGTGGCCGACAAACTGATCGCCAAAATCAAATGGTGGGAAAATTATGCCGCCAAGCGTGGGGCGGAATTGAACAACAATCCCTCTCCTGGCAACAAAGCCGGCGGCCTGACGACGATCCTGGAGAAATCCCTGGGCGCCACAGCAAAAGGCGGCACGACAAATCTGCAAGACGTTTATGGTTATGCGGAGCAAATAACCAAGAACGGTTTTGTCTTCATGGACACCCCAGGCTATGACCCGGCATCGATCACCGGCATGGTCGCCGGCGGCGCCAACGTGATTTGCTTCACCACCGGCCGCGGCTCCGTCTATGGCTGTAAACCAGTGCCTAGTATTAAGCTAGCCACCAATTCCGCTATGTTTAATCGCATGGCCGACGATATGGACGTCAATTGCGGCTTGGTGGTCGATGGCGACTTTACGGTACAGGAAATGGGCGAGCAGATATTTCAGAAAATCTTGGCCACCGCCTCTGGCGAAGAGACAAAATCGGAACTCTGGGGCCTGGGCGACGATGAATTCGTCCCCTGGGTCACCGGCGCCGTATTGTAAGATAAAGAGTGATTTTGGGAAAATAACATGAGTGTCGATTTTGATCTAAAAGGCCGGGTCGCCCTGGTTACCGGCAGCACCCGCGGCATTGGCCGTGCATTGGCCGAAGGGTTAGGAAAACAAGGCGCGGAAGTTGTCATCAATGGACGCGGTGTCGAAGCGGTCGCCGAAACCGTGGCTGAGTTTATTTCCATGGGTATTCAAGCCCACGCCGCTCCTTTCGATGTTGCTGATACAAAAAGCGCAAAAGCGGCGATTGCGGCGCAAACCATCGCTCTCGGCAAGATTGATATTCTCGTCAACAATGCCGGCATCATCCATCGCCAATCGGTGTTGGAGCTCGCCGACGAAGATTGGCAAAAAGTTGTCGATGTCAATTTGAACGCTTGTTTTATCCTGGCCCGGGAATGCGCCCAATCGATGATCGAGCACGGTTGGGGTCGGATCATCAATATTGGCTCTGTCATGTCTCTGGTAGCACGTCCGACAATTGCCCCCTATGTTGCAAGCAAACATGGTATCGCTGGCCTGACTAAAGCGCTTGGCGTGGAGCTGGGTCCTTCCGGTATCACCGCGAATGCGATCAATCCAGGCTATATCATCACCGACATCAACACCGACCTGATCAACGATCCGGCATTCAATCAGCTGGTCAAGGATCGCACCCCGGTGGGCCGGTGGGGTACGGTTGACGAATTGGCAGGCGCCTGTGTGTTCTTGGCCTCGAACGCCGGCGCTTATGTCAATGGCACCATGATTACCGTTGACGGCGGTATGACGGCGGCACTCTATTAACCCGCATTATCGCCGGCCATCCACTGCTCTCGACCGGGCCAGTTATCAACCAGTTTGTGTAGGACCGGCCAGATTTTCTCGCCGGCAGCAATATCACGCGCGAGATGCCCTGGTTCGGCGTCGAATTCCAGCTTCGATAGATCATCCATTTGCATTGGATAAAGCACTCCATCGAGATGATCGCATTCATGTTGCAGAAGAACCGCAAGGGCACCAGACGCCTCATGTTCAATTTCTTCGCCGGCTAAATTCTGATAGCTGATGGAAAGATGTTGCGGGCGCGAGACTTTGCCGTGCAGGCCAGGAATGGATAGGCAACGTTCCCAGCCAGCGGCAGCCTCATCGCCTAGGATGACGATTTTCGGATTGACCATTACGACCCAAGGATCGGACGTTTCCGCCGCCTCGGCCAACAAACGGGGGCTGATCCGATAAACCACTAGACGCAGACTTTCAAACACCTGCGGTGCGGCGATGCCGGAACCACCGATATCGACCAAGGTATCCTTCATATCTTCAGCTAACCTGGAAATTTCCGGATCGGCTGGATCCAGTATTGCTTCAGCTATCATCCCCAGCACCGGATTGCCCATCCGGGCGATTTTGCGCACCGCCATTTCAGCCTCCTTATTACATCTGAACACCAGTTACGACTTTGGGATAACGATAGGCAAGCGTTATCCCACGAACAGCAAAAAACACCATCAATGCCAGCCACATCCCATGCACGCCCCAATAAGTAAAAGCCGGCCAAAGCGCCAGCAGATATATAGCTAGCGAAATAACCATGCCATTGCGCATGTCGCGGCCGCGCATGGCGCCGACAAAAATGCCGTCGAATAGGAAACTCCAGACTGCTATGGGCGGTGAAACGATGGCCCAGATGATCAGCTCGTCCGCCAGCGCCACCACCGCCGGCACGCTGGTCAGAAGACGCACCAGATATTGCCCGCCGACAACAAAAATCAACATATAACCAGCGGCAAAAATCAGTGCCCATAGACCGCAGAGCTTGACCGTGCGGCGTAACGCGTCGCGATTTCTCGCCCCGAGAAATCCGCCAACCAAGGCCTCGGCGGCATGGGAAAAACCGTCCAGACCATAAGCGGTGATCTGCAGAAACGTCATGATCACGGCATTTGCCGCCAGGATGTCATCCCCGAGCTTGGCGCCGATCGCAGTGAAAGCGCTGAACGCCAGGATCAGGCAAAAGGTGCGAACAAAAATGTTCCCGTTCAGGGCCATCATTTGCCGCAACCGCTGCATCGACAGGACCAATTGGCGGTGTAGCACGCCTTCGATTTGGCGAAGCTGGTGCAGAACGATCACCACGGCCACCGCCATCGCAACATATTCTGAAATCAAGGTTGCCGCCGCGACACCCGGCACTCCCCAACCAAAGCCGATAACAAAAACCAGATCCAAGATCACGTTCAGGCCGTTCATCACCAGGTTCACCAGCAAAGCAGCGCGGGTATTCTGCACGCCAATAAACCAGCCCAGCAGAACGTAGTTTGTGAGCGCCGCCGGGGTGCCCCAGATCCGGATCAGGAAATAGTCGCTTGCCGTGCTTTCAACCAAGGCGCTGCCGTCGAGAACGGCCAGTGCAAACTTGATGATCGGCCACTGGAAAAGCAATACCAGGACGCTGATGATGGCAGCCAACAACAGCGCCCGCGCCATTGCCGCCCGCACTTCACCGCCATTACCAGCTCCCCAGGCCTGTGCCACGGTCCCAGTGGTGCCCATTTTCAGGAAGCCGAAGCCCCAATAAATGTAGCTGAACAACATGGCGCCAATGGCGACGGCGCCCAAATGATAGGATTCCGGCAGATGGCCAACGACGGCGGTATCGACCGCGCCCAACAACGGGATCGTCAGGTTGGATATCATGATCGGCAGGGCCAGACGCCAGACGCGCCCATGCGTGGCCTGATCTTCCTGCTTCGCCGACAGCCCCATTTGGCAATATCCTAATCGTTACTCGTTTTTCTCAACTTTGCTTGATACGCTGCCCGAATTCGAATTTGAACCAGAAAGTGAATGCGCATGACTAAGACCATTAGCTATTACATGACCTCAATCTCCCCCTGGACCTATTTTGGTGGCAAACTGGTCCCGGAAATCGCTGCAAAAGCAGATGCGACGCTTGATATCCGGCCCTGTAAACTGGCTGATGTCTTTGCCGTAACGGGCGGTCTGCCGCTCGGTCAACGTTCGCAAGCCCGGCAAGATTATCGTTTGGTCGAAATGGCCCGCTGGCGCGATCATCACGGTCTCAGCGATAAAATGAACATTGAACCGCCATTTTTCCCGACCATTCCGGCGCAGGCGGATTGTTTGATTATCGCCGCCAAACAGGCCGGGCACGATGTGATTGCGCTAAGTAACGCGGTGATGGCTTGTGTATGGGAGCGCGATCTCAATATTGCCGAGCCGGACACTTTGGGGACGGTTTGCCGGGAACTGGGATTGGATAACGACGCATTATTGGCTGCGGCCGAAGGCGATGCCGTGCTGGCGGAATATGACGCCAATACGCAACAGGCGATCGCCGACGGCGTCTTCGGGGCCCCTTGGTATATCTATGACGGTATCCCATATTGGGGCCAAGATCGGGTCCAATTGCTGGAACTTACTTTGAACAAAGGGTAACTGACCTTACTTGTCATCCCCGCGCCAACGCGATGATGCGTTTGGTTTCGGACCAGATATCCAGGCGGTCGATTTCGTCGGCGCTGAACCAGCGGGCGTCGGCGGCGTCACTGCCACCGCGTGCCTCACCGGCGACCCATTCGGAAACGACATCAATCAAGGTGTAGTGGAATTCCACCTGGCCGGTATCGTCGCGCTCAATATAGTCGATGGTATCGAGCAGACGCAGATTGTCGATTTCCACATTTGTCTCCTCCATAACTTCCCGTATGGCGGCGGCAAATACCGTTTCGCCTAATTCCTGCAAACCGCCGGGTAGGCTCCAACCTCCCTTACGGGGCGGCTTGCCGCGCTTGATCATCAAAATATCTTCGCCCTTGAAGACAACGGCGCCAACACCGATCATGGGGCGATTGGGATAACGACGATCGTCCATGTTAAGCGCTAAGCTCATTTTTGTAGATTGTTCCGGCTTTCATGATAACCGGCAGATGGGCGCCCTGGTCCTGCAACAAATTCAGGTCGGCGAGCGGATCGCCATCAACGACGATTAAATCTGCTGTTGCGCCAGTGGCAATCACCCCCAGCTGCCTTTCTCGCTGCAGCAATTCGGCGTTCAGGCTGGTTGCGCTTTTGATGATTTCCATCGCCGACAACACTTCTGCCCGAATACTGAATTCCAGGCTTTGATAATGGTGCGTTTCCCCTAACAAATCGGTGCCATAGACGGTACGAACGCCGGCCGCCTTGGCAAGTTCCAGGCTGCGCAAGCCGGCATCGCGAACGTCTTTCAATTTATCCATGCTGACTGCTGGCATGCCATATTCGACGCCGTGGCGATGCAAAGCTTCATAGGTCGACAAGGTCGGCACCAGAAACGCTCCCTTTTCCGCCATCAATGCCGCTGTTGGCGCATCCAGCAAATTGCCATGTTCGATGGAACGCACACCGAAGCTGACAGCGCGGCTGATCGCCTCCGGGGTGTAACAGTGGGCCATAACATAGGTCCGCCAGCTGGTGGCTTCCCAAACGATGGCGCGAATTTCGTCTTCCGAATATTGCAAGTTCCAAACCGGATCGCGCGGTGAAGCAACGCTGCCCGAGCCCATGATCTTGATCTGCTTCGCACCGCGCCGCAGTTCGTTGCGGGCGGCTTTTTGTACTTCCGGCACCCCATCGGCGATCTGCGCCAATTCCGCTGCCATCGAGGCGCAGGCGCAGCTGTCAATTTCCAAGGTCAGGCGGCGAAAATCACCGTGACCGCCGGTTTGGCTTAAGGCTTTGCCGGAGAAGAATAAACGCGGCCCCGCGATCAAACCGCTTTCCACCGCCATAGCCAGGCCATAGTCGGCGCCGCCGGCATCGCGGACAGTGGTGAAGCCGCGCGCCAACATGCCTTCCATGATCTCCCGGGCCCGTTGGCTGGTGTAACTCATCGGCGCCGAACCCATTTGCCCCAAATTGAGAGTGGTCGCGGTGACATGGACATGGGCATCGATCAAACCCGGCATCAAAGTACGACCGGCTAAATCGATCTGTCGAGTATCCGTCGGCGCCTTGATGGGGCGATCCGAGATTTCTTCAATCCGGTCCCCGATAACGAGGATATGGCGTAGGCCCAACGGTTCGTCCGCCAGACCGTCAATCACCTGACAATTCGACAAAAGCACTTTGTTCATACGACCCCACTTCAAAGACCAAGGATTAACGTGTATACCTTCGCCTTGCACAATACGCGTCGAACAAGGTTTCCCGGAAGGGGTATTTCACCCCGCTATTCAAAATCAAACGCTATAACGAGCTGGAGCTGGTGCCACCGCCATGACCACACATTCCCTAAAGCCTCTATTTGATCCCGAATCCATCGCCGTCATCGGCGCTTCGGAAGACCGCAATAAACTGGGCGGACGTCCGGTTCATTTCATGAAAACCGGCAATTATACGGGTCGGATGTATCCGGTTAATCAGAAAGGCGGCGAAATTCAGGGCCTACAAGGCTACAAGAATATCAAAGACTTACCGGAAGCAGTTGACTTGGCGGTGATCGTGGTGCCGGCCCCGTTTGTCGTCCAAGCAGTACAGGATTGCGCCGATAAAGGTGTGAAGTCAGTGGTCATCATCTCGTCCGGTTTCGCAGAAGTTGGCGGCGAAGGCGAAGATTGGCAGCAGCAGATCATCGATATTGCCGCAACGGCGAAGATGCGCCTGGTTGGACCCAATTGCATGGGCATGATCAATACCACCAGCCGCGCCGTCGGTACATTCTCCACCATGTTTGAAATGGGCTGGCCAAAAGTCGGCAAGATCTCAATCCTCAGCCAGTCCGGTGCGGTCGGTGGCCATATGCTGGTGATGGCCCGGGAACGCGGCCTGGGCGTGCAAAGTTGGATGACCACGGGCAACGAAAGCGATGTCGATGTGGCTCAATCCATCGCCTATTGCGCCGAAAGCGACGAAACCGAAGTCATCATCGCCTATATGGAAGGCTGTAAAAATCCGGAAAAATTGAAAGCGGCATTGGCGACAGCGCAGCGCAAGCGTAAGCCGGTGGTAATCATGAAAGTCGGCGCTTCCGATGTCGGTACCATTGCCGCCAATACGCATACCGCATCGTTGACCGGCGCGGATGCGGTTTATGATGCGATCTTTTCTCAATACGGTGTCCATCGAGCTTTCTCTCTGGAAGAAATGATGGATGTGGGCGCGGCCTGCGCCACCGGCGCCCTTCCCGCCAGCCGTCGCCTCGGCATCGTGACGATTTCTGGCGGTGTTGGTGTGCTATCGGCGGATGCAGCCGAAGCGAATAATCTGGAAGTTCCGGCTCTGCCAGACGATGCGCAGAAGGAATTGAAAGACCTGATGCCCTTCGCCGCCGTCCGTAATCCGGTCGATACAACGGCGCAGGTGCTGACGGATACCGAATTGATGCGCCGGAACTTGGAAGTGATGATCGACAAGGGTAATTGCGAAACCATCTTGGTCTTCATGAGTACGCTCGGTCTTAATCCGCGCATGGCCGACCTCTATATGCCGATATTCGAAGAGGTATCGAAACGAGACCCGAGCAAACTACTGGTGATGGCAATGCTCAGCACCAAGGAAGTACAAGCGAGCTTGGAAGCGCTAGGTTATCTGGTGATCCCCGATCCCAGCCGCGCCATCGAAACGGTCGCCGCGATGATCAAAATACGAGAGGCTTTTGATCGTAGCGGTACGGAGGCGCTGCCATTGCTACCAGATGGCGCGATCTATCCGCCCAAAGAAGTTGTCGGCGAACATGAAGCAGCCCGCGTCTTAGCCAGCGCCGGCCTACAGATGGCGCCCAACCATATCGCCGCCAGCGCCGATGATGCCGCCAAAGCGGCGGCTGCGATGGGTTTCCCCGTAGTACTGAAAATCGCCTCGGCGGATATTCAGCATAAATCCGACATTGGCGGGGTGAAACTGAACCTCGGCGATGAAGCCGCCGTGCGTCAGGGTTACGACGACATTATCGCGAATGCCAAAGAAGCAGCACCGAATGCCAGTATCGACGGCGTCCTGGTGGCGCCGATGATTTCCGGCGGGGTTGAGACCATTATGGGGGTCAATCGCGATCCGGTTTTTGGTCCGGTGGTGTTATTCGGCTTAGGCGGAGTTTTTGTCGAAGTCTTAAAAGACGTTAGTTTTCGCGCCGCGCCTTTTGGTGTCGACGAAGCCCGCCGCATGATCGACGAAGTGAAAGGCCGGGCCATGCTGGATGGTGTACGCGGGGCGCCTGCCGCCGACGTCGACGCATTGGCCGAAGCGTTAGCGCAACTATCGGTCTATGCCGACGCCCATAAGGACGAGATCGAAAGCATCGATATCAATCCCGTCTTGGCGTTGGAAAAAGGCAAAGGTGTCATCGGGGTCGACGCCGTTATCGTGCCGCACGTCGAAGACTAATTCACTTTTGTTGTCCGTTCGCGACCGAGTTCCAGAACTTTCAGCTTGTTATCAATGACTTCGATCTTGGTAATCGAGCAATTGTCCGGCTGGAACAGGATCACCCGATCATCGCCCATCGCCACACCAGCGGCCACGTTCAGAGCGACAAAATGGCTTTGCACCACCGTGTCTTCCGTCAAACCATATAGGCAGTCAATCACCGACTGCCGCCAAGGTTGCAGAAACGAGTTCGCCTGCTGCCAACTGCCTTGCATGATATTGCGCAGCCAGGCGCCACGATCGGTGATGCCGTCTGGGGAGGGGATTTCCGCCACCCGTTTATCGACAGTGGCAATACGACCCCAAAGATTTTCGAGCGGCTGGGCTGTTTCGCGACAGCGTTGCAAGGGGCTAACGATGATCGGCAGCGGTCCGAGTGCCGCCATCTCGGCTGCGGCAGTCGCCGCTTGTTCTCGGCCGAGGGTACTTAGACCAGGGTCCGGGTCATCGCTCCAGCCGGCGCTAGCTTCGCCGTGGCGTACTAAATAGACAATCGCCATCAAACTTTCCCCATCTGTTTTTTCCGCAAGGCATACATTTGCTCGTTAGTGGCCAAATTATTGCCCAGTTTGGAGAAGTTGAGCGGCGTCAAGTTCATCGCCTTGATGAAGCGGCGACCAATGCCAGGCGCGCCGTCGCGATCGGTGATATCGATATCGATGATGTTGAGGCATCCGGGATCCTGTTCAAAACCTCGGATACAAGAATAATCGCTATTTGCCGCCCAGCTGAGTAAAAAACGATTGGTCACTTCATGCGCCGCGATCAGGATTGTCGACCAACCGGGCTCCAGCGCCAATTTTGCCATATCGCCGGTGACGCGGGCCGCAAACTCCTCTATCACTTCACCGCGACCATAGGTCAAGCCCGGCTCTCCCAATCGATCGAAGACATGAATGAAGTCGCGTTTGATCTCTTCTTTCGTCAGACCGGACATGTCGCCAGCGTAGATTTCCCGCAATAGTGACCGCACCTGGATTTCCAGATCACGTCCACCCAAGGCACCGCGGGCGGTTTGTTCGGTTCTGGGCAGGCCGGTACAATAAGCTGCATCAAAAGGGACATCCCGCAGGAATTCGCCCATTGCGGCGGCTTGCGCTTGGCCGTCTTCGGTCAAGTTGACCTGATCCGCATTTACCGCTTGGCCATGCTTATCAAAATAGGAAACCTCGCCATGTCGCATCAAATAAATGCGCCGACGCATGCGGCTTCCAGGTATCGGTTCAAACATTCAAATCTCTCTCAATTCAGGTTTTTTCGGTGGCGTAATGGTTGGCAGAATATTCGGCATAGCGTCAATGGGAATGATCGCGCCTGGATATTGGATGACGCTTCCGGCCAGACGGTTGGCGACCTGGGCGGCTGAAATTTGCGGCGCCCCGATCAAGCGACTGGCCAGGTAGGCGGCATTGAAACTGTCGCCGGCGGCGGTGGTATCGACCACGTCGCTGACTGCTTCCGTGGGCACAAAAACCTGTCGCCCTTGAACCGAGAGCAAACATCCAGCCGGGCCCAGTTTGATCGCCATTTCGCCAACACCATATTCCGCCAGTCGCGCTGCACAGGCACTGACGTCCTCATCGCCAAACAAAGCCTGTTCATCATCAAAAGTCGGCAGCGCAATATCGCTCAGGCGCAGAAATCTGCTCATCACCTCGCGCGCGGTTTCAATATCGGGCCAGCCTTGGGGCCGATAATTGCCATCAAAAGCAACCACGGCACCGGCCTCTCGTGCCTCTGTCAAAGCCACGGCCAGGCGATCACGGCTTTCAGCGTCATAAATCGATAGGGTGATGCCAGAAAGATAAAGTAAATCGAACGTCTTAAGTTTTTCGGCCAGGGCTTTCCAGTCGCCACCCTGCCAAAGTTCGCGGGCGGCGGCTCGCTCCCGCCAATAATAAAAACTGCGCTCGCCGGCTTCGTCGGTGCGAATAGAATAAAGACCGGGAAGCCGTCCCGGCAACACCCGCACCAAATCCGTCCTGACACCTTCGTTTTGCCAGGTATCCAGCATCCCCGTCGAATAGGGATCGTCACCCAGCGCCGTAACATAGTTGGCCTCGATCCCTCGTGATTTGCCCAAGCGGGCAAGGTAAGCTGTGGTGTTATAAGTATCACCACCAAAAGCGATTTCAGTTTCCTTCTGATCACGTAATTCGATCATGCATTCGCCAATCGCGGCGAAACGGAGGATTTCGGACATAAAACGACCTTGGCTGGTTAATCAAGCGCTCCAATATGGTCTTTGTCTCGTTTGTCATCAAGCGCCGATTTAAACGCAAATTTCAGGTATTGCAGAAAAACATTGCGCCTAAATATGTAAATCAGTACTCTATTACGTCTTTTGAATTAATTCAGAAAACAGTTATGGGGACACCTTCACCTAGTTTGATATCCAAGACGGCGAATAATTAGAAAGCGCATATGTCAGCTTGATTTACTTATCGCCCAAGGAAGCAGTGGTGAAGGGTGCGAAAGCAGAAATCCATAATCCTGACATTCCGGTGAATAGTGCCGAATTGGGATTGATCTATGGTTCGAAAATTGACGACCATACCGGCGCCGCAAGTGTTACCATGATGGAAACGGTAAGATTGAAAACCGGCTTTAATTAATGCCGGATCAAAAATACAAGAATTTGGGAAAATCGACGATGACAACGGCGAGTGCATTATCAAATATCGATTTGTCAGGCGACGTGCCGGTGATTGATGTGCCGCGCCAATATAACGTCGCCTTCGACTTCGTCGAACGAAACATCCACGCCGGTCGCGGCGACAAGATCGCGGTCATCGACGATAACGGTAGCTACACCTATCAGGAAATCGAAGTCCGGATCAACAAAACCGGTAACGCCCTGAAAGCGCTGGGGATTGAACCCGAACAGCGGGTTATGATGTGCATGCTGGACAGTGTCGATTTCATCGCCACATTTTTCGGCGCCATGAAGATCGGCGCGGTCGCGGTCCCGGTCAATACCTTGCTGACGTCCGACGACTACGATTACATGCTGAGCGATAGTCGGGCCAAAGTGTTAGTGGTCTCGACAGCGTTATGGGACAAGTTCGAAGGCATCGTTGGCGACCAACAAAATCTGCGACACATCATTCAATCCGGGCCGGATGCGACCGGCACCGATCTGACGGCATTGCAGGCAAGCACCGATGATACACTAAGCGCCGCCAAGACCAGCGGCGACGATGTGGCGTTCTGGTTATACTCTTCCGGCTCGACCGGGCGGCCCAAAGGGGTCGTGCATTTGCATAGTCACATGCCGCAAACCGCCGGCCTTTATGGCGTTGGTGTCTTGGGTATCGAAGAATCGGATGTGGTATTTTCCGCCGCTAAATTGTTCTTCGCTTACGGTCTAGGAAATGGTTTGAGCTTCCCTTTCTATGTAGGGGCGACTGCCATCTTAATGGCGGAACGGCCAACCCCCGATAGCGTGATGAAACGGTTGCACGATCATCAAGCGACGATTTATTACGGCGTGCCAACCCTTTATGGGGCCATTTTAGCCGACGATAACATTCAGAAAGACCGGGGTTCGGCCAACTTACGCGCCTGTGTGTCTGCCGGCGAAGCTTTGCCAGTCGATATCGCGCGGCGTTGGGCGAAGCGATTTGGTGTCGATATCATGGATGGCATCGGCTCGACCGAAATGCTGCACATCTTCCTCTCAAACCAGCCTGGTGATGTGAAGTACGGCACCACCGGCAAGGCCGTGCCCGGTTATCAGCTGCGGATTGTCGACGAAGACGGTGGCGAGGTCGCGCTTGGGGAAATGGGCGAACTGCTGGTCAATGGTCCCTCCGGCGGTGCTTATTACTGGAACAATCGGGAAAAAAGCCTGCACACCTTCCAAGGTCCCTGGACCCGGACTGGCGACAAATATCAACAAGACGAAGACGGCTATTATGTCTATGCCGGCCGTTCCGACGATATGCTGAAAGTCAGCGGCATCTGGGTATCGCCTTTTGAAGTGGAATCTGCCTTGATGGAGCATGGCGACGTCTTGGAAGCCGCTGTCGTCGGACAGGAAGACAAGGACAAATTGGTCAAACCGAAAGCTATTGTGGTCTTAAACAACGGTACAAACGGCGGTGATGATCTGTCCAACGATCTGAAGCAATTCGTCAAAGATCGCCTGGCGCCATACAAATATCCGCGCTGGATTGAATTTACCGATGAATTGCCAAAAACCGCGACCGGGAAAATACAGCGTTTTAAGTTAAGATGAGTTAGAATGATTCTAGAATATTACAAATGGGGACAATATGACGGGTAAGTTGGAAGCGGGCGCTTCGGTCACACGCGCCTTCGAAGTGGATACTGAGCGCACCATTGATTTCCTGGGCGAAGAGTTGCGCGTTTATGCGACGCCGGCAATGATCCAGGATGCCGAAATTACCTGTCGCGATTTCCTGCTTGAACATGCCGGGGATGGCATCGACAGTGTTGGCACCGGTATTTCCATGAGCCATGCCGCCGCCAGTCCGCTGGGCATGACCGTGACCTTTACCGCAACAGTAACCAAAACCGAGGGCCCATTGGTCGAATTTGACATCGTCGCTCATGATGGGCTGGAAGAAGTCGGGCGCGGAACTCATGGCCGCTTCATGGTGCCGGTGGATAAACTGGCCGATCGCATTCGCGGCAAAATCGCAAAATTCAAAAACGGGTAGGAAGCTATGACCGCCCAAGACAAACAAGACAAAAAAGTCCCAGTTTATTGTTATCAGTGCGTGTCCGGTCCTGACCTTTTGACCGTGCGGGTGCAGGATGGCGTCGCCACCGAAATTGAACCAAATTTCAAATCCGCGGAAGTGCATCCAGGTGGCGGCAAATGCTGCGTGCGGGCCTATGGTCTGATTCAAAAAGTTTATAATCCCAACCGCATGCTGCAGCCGCACAAACGAACCAATCCGAAAAAAGGTCGCGACGAAGACCCGGGTTTTGTCCCGATTAGTTGGGATGAAGCCTTCGACATCATGGGCGACAAACTTAAAGAAATCCGCGCCAAGGGTTTGCGGGACGGTTCCGGCTTACCTCGGGTCGCCGCCAGTTTTGGCGGTGGCGGCACGCCCACCTATTATATGGGCACTTTCCCGGCCTTTTTGGGGGCTTGGGGGCCGGTGGATTTCAGCTTTGGCTCCGGCCAGGGGGTTAAGTGCACGCATTCCGAACATCTTTATGGCGAACTTTGGCATCGCGCCTTCACCGTCGCCAGCGATACCCCAAGCTGCAAATATCTCTTATCTTTCGGCGCCAATGTGGAAGCCTCCGGCGGTGTCACCGGGGTCTGGCGCCATGCCAAGGCACGGGTCGACAATCATCTGAAACGGGTGCAGTTCGAGCCGCATAAATCCATCACTGGCGCTTGTTCCGCTGAATGGGTGCCGATCCGGCCGAAGACCGACGCGGCGTTCATGTATTCGATGATGCATGTGATGTTGCATGAGATGGCGCGGGAGCGGTTGGATATCCCGTTCCTGAAAATTCACACCGGCTCACCCTATCTGATTGGGCCGAACGGCTATTACCTACGCGATCCCGAAAGCAAGAAACCCCTGATGTGGGATTTGGCAAAATCGGCGCCAACAACTTTCGACGACGAAAGTGCCGATCCGGCTTTAGACGGCAGTTTCACGGTAAGCGGGATCGAAATCGGCGCCGATGAAGAATTTTTCACGCATGAGAATATCACCGTTGAAACCGCCTTTGGCCACTTGGTCAAGCATGTTGAGCCATACAATCCTGACTGGGCGGAGGATATTTGCGACATCGCCGAAGGCACGGTGCGCCGGATTACGGAAGAATTTGTCGCCAATGCCTGTGTCGGCGAAACGATTGAGATCGATGGCGAAACGCTGCCCTATCGCCCGGTCGCGATTGCGCTGGGTAAGACCGTGAACAATGGCTGGGGTGGCTATGAGACCTGTTGGGCCCGGACGTTGTTGCCCTGTCTGCTAGGGGCATTGGAAGTCCCCGGCGGAACATTAGGAACGACGGTGCGGTTGAACCGGCCGGCGTCCCCGCGCAGCGCCAGTGTCTCGACCAACCCGGACGGTTTCATGGCCTATCCGATGAACCCGACAGACAAAGAGCAGTGGCAAGCGAAGCCAGTGGTGCGCAACGCGCATACGACGCTGGTGCCCCTCTCCGCCAACTCGCCCTGGTCGCAAGCTTTGGGTCCAACCCATCTGGCCTGGATGTTTACCGGTGACGGGCCGGAAGAATGGCCGGAAATGACCTTCCCCGATATGTGGTTTGTCTATCGCACCAATCCATCGATTTCGTTCTGGGATACCAAACGGATTACCGCACAAGTTGCGAAATTCCCCTTCATCTGTGCTTTTGCCTATACCCTAGACGAAACCAATTGGATGGCAGATGTGCTGCTACCGGATCGCACCGATCTGGAAAGCACACAGCTGATTCGAGTTGGCGGCACCAAATTCATGGAGCAGTTCTGGGATCACGATGGCGTCGCGTTGCGTCAACCGGCAGCGGAACCGCAAGGCGAGACCATGGACATGACCGACATTGCGACGGAGCTGGCCTCCCGCGCCGGCATTCTGGAAGGTTATAACAAAGCCATCAATCGCGGTGCCGGTGGCGTTCCGTTAACTGGTGAAGGTTATGACTATTCGTTGGAGCCGAACCATAAGTATGAATGCGACGAAATTTGGGACGCGGTTTGCCGCTCCGCCAGTGCCGAAATTACTGAGGGGGCGGCCGATGATGGTCTCGACTGGTATAAAGAAAACGGCTATCGCACCAAACCGATATCGCGCCTGACCTGGTATTTGTTCCCTGAGCTACGGCGGCAAAAAATCCGCTTTGAAATGCCCTATCAGGAACGCCTCTACCGCGTCGGACAGGAACTGGGCCGCCGCCTGCATGAACATGGCATCACCTGGTGGGATCATCAATTAACCGAATACCAGACCTTGCCAAAATTTGACGATCCCGGACGCTATTGGGAAGACGTGGCGGTTGAAAATGGCGAAGATCCTGCCGATACGCCATTCTGGCTGATGACCAGTCGGTCGATGCAATATTCCTGGGGCGCCAATGTCTCGATCCAATTGATCAAAGAAGTTTCCAGCAATGTTTTGGGTCATCGCAGCGTGATGATGAATGCCAGTCGGGCCGCTGAGATGGAGATTGAGGAAGGCGACATTGTTGAAGTGCATTCGAATGTCAACAAAACCCGAGGTCCGGCCGTGCTGCGCCAAGGCATCAGACCTGATTGTCTGTTGATCATCGGTCAGTTCGATCACTGGGTGACGCCATATGCGAAAGACTTCAAAGCACCCAGCATGAACGCCTTGGTGCCGATGTCATTGACCCTGACAGACTCGACCGGGTCCGCGGCGGATCTTGTGAAAGTTGGTGTGCGATTGGTGGAGAAAGCAAAATGACCCGCTGGGCCATGGTTATCGATCTTAGGAAATGTGTTGGTTGTCAAACCTGCACATCGGCTTGCCGCCATGCCAACGCGACCCCGCCTGGGGTGCAATGGCGACAAGTGCTGGATATGGAAATGGGTACCTTCCCGAATGTCGACCGCGTTTTTTTGCCGGTCGGGTGCATGCATTGTTCCGATCCGCCCTGCATGCATGTCTGTCCCTCAACCGCCACCGGGCAACGCGATGACGGCATCGTCACCATCGACTATGATCTTTGCATCGGCTGCGGGTATTGCGCCGTTGCCTGCCCCTATCAAGCTCGTCATATTGTCCATGAACCGCGCTTCGCCTATGACTCGGGCGCAATGCCAAACGAAGAAAAGCAATTCGATGAAAAACGCCTCGGCGTGGCGACAAAGTGCACTTGGTGTGTTGATCGCATCGATAAAGCGGAAGAACTGAACATGACACCCGGTATTGATCCAGAGGTGACGCCGGCTTGTGTTAATTCCTGTATCGCCGATGCCATGCATTTTGGCGACAAAGAAGATCCCGACAGTAATGTCTCGAAATTGATCGACGATCACGAAACCTTCCGCATGCATGAGGAACTCGGCACCGGCCCCGGCATCTATTATATCTGGGACGAAAAACATGAGCTCGATTGAGCCGACCCTGCAACCAAACTGGGACTGGCGCGCCGCCGGTAATTTTCTGGGTGGTGGCAGCGGTACCGGACTTGCCATTGTTGCAGTATTCGCCTGGCTGGCCGACATGCCCTATTGGCCAATTATCCTGGTGTCGATGGTCCTGGTCGGTATTGGCCTGATTTGTGTGTGGTTGGAAATTGGCAAACCCTGGCGGGCGGTAAATGTGTTCTTCCATCCGGAAACTTCCTGGATGACACGGGAAGCGTTCGTTTCGTTGCCGTTTTTTTCGGTCGCAACCTTGGCAGGCGGGGTCGATTATCTGGATCAATTCCCGCCATGGATCGAAGGCACACTGGTCTGCCTAACCGGTGTGATTGCTTTCGGCTATTTGGTTTGTCAGGCGCAAATCCTGTTTGCTTCGAAAGGCATTCCAGCCTGGCGGGAAGAATCGGTCCGGCCACTGATCATCACCACCGGCATTGCCGAAGGCAGCGCCTTGATTGCGCCCTTCGTCTATTTGAGCTTGATCAATTATTATTGGATCGGAATTTTTATTCTGGTTTCAAGCGTCGTTCGAAGCGTCACGTGGTTGCATTATTACAGCCAATTAAAAAATGGCGGCGCGCCTAAAAAGGCGATCAAAGCCTTGCGCGTAGCGGACCTGGTGGTTCTCACCATCGGCACGGTCGTGCCAGTGATATTCGCCGGTATCCTGCTCTATTTTGGCAGTATCTATCTTTGGCTGATTATAGTCGCCGGCGTGGCTTCGCTACTGGCGGGTTGGTTCATGAAATACACCATCATCGCCCGGGCGGCTTTCAATCAGGGCTTTGCCCTACCCAAACTTCCAGTACGCGGCATTGGCCAGGTGAAGGGCTCAAGCAAACCTGGCTGGGACTAATAGGTCACGATCTTCAGCAAGCGGCCGCGCGGGATTTCCTGACCTGGCTGCAAGGCGTTCAAGACCCGAAACAATGCCAATGGCGACTTTTCCACCTTCATCAGTTTCGCATAATGTTCGTGACTTTGAACTTTGCTGGTTTTGATGACACGAATGCGTTTGGGCTTCAGGGCAGAGGCCTCTTTTTTACCGAGGCGGCGAAACGACTGCACCGTGCTGGTCATGTATTGGTTATGATTTTCCTGCGGATCAACAAACAAGAAACGATAAAGTTGCCCTTGGTCGCCACGCACGACCACCAATCGCAATAGCGCGGTGCCATTTTTCGACTTAACCCGAGCCACACCGACGCCAGTTTGCATCTTGTTTACCGTGGTTTCACCGAGCTTTAGGAGTTTCAGGTCCTTGCCCCATTCATTGCGGATATGGTCTGTGGGATTGCTGTAGCGGGGTTTGGTCGCCATAGTGAATTTTATTTGGTTGCCCCCTTGGTCGACCGCGACGACGGCGCTTGGTTGGTTTTGAATACGAAAACCTTCCGGCACCGTAAAAGTCAGGCGCAGTTCGCCATGGGAAAATGTACGCCCGCGCACAAATCCCTGGGCCGCGGAATCGCCAAACGTCATGCCGTTAATTATATCCAGGTAGGTTTGGCGTCCTTCCCGCGTCGGTAGGTTTCCGGCCCAGCTTTTTTTGGTTGAGGCCCCGCGCGCCCGCTCCCGCGCCTGCGCGACGCGGTCGGCGGTGTTCGGGTGGCTGGCAAAAAATCCACCCATCGGGTCTTCCCGGCTGGAAACGCCGGCCTGCCGTTTCGCCAGTTCCGCTTCACGCGCCAGAGACTGCAGGAAGTTGGCCTGTCCATAGGGTGAATAGCCGGCCCGTCGACTGAGCATGACGCCATGCTTGTCGGCGTCATATTCCTGGTCCCTGGAATAGCTGGCGACGTAACCCTGGCCGGCAATATTGACAAGATCCGCCGCTGCTTTCGATTCAAAGGCGATACCGGCAATGATCGACAAGATACCGATGCCAACCGCCCGGGTCGAACGGCCACTTGAATGACTTTCCGTGACATGGGCGATTTCATGGCCAATCACGCCCACAAGTTCGGCCTCGCTATTGGCTAAGCTGAGCAGGCCGCGGGTGACGTAAAGATCACCGCTCGGCAGCGCAAAGGCATTCACTACCGGGCTGTCCAGGACCGTGAAGCGATAATCCAACGTCGGCATATCGGATACCTTGGCCATGCGATCGCCGACTTGACGGACATAATTGGTGAGCTTGGAATCCTGCACCTCGCCTCCAAACTGCGCCACTATTTTGGCATGTTCGCTATTTCGGTCTGCAATTGCCTGGGTGACGTTCAGGCTCAATATGATAATCAGCAGCGTTTTGAGAATATTTTGCATGATCATTCCAAAATTTGTATCTGCTCGGGATAAGTCACTTCAATCATCGGCCCATTCCATGACTTTATCCAGCCACGAATCCGAAGGCGTTTGCCGGCAAATAATCGATAATCCACACCGGCCCGATCAAATAGTTTTCGCGTCCGGGGTTTGATCAGAATAGTAAAATCCTTCCTCCAGTCCTGTCCATAATTGATGTAGACTTGGCCGCGCACGTTGGAAACTTTTTTCGCTGGCCCATCGATAATTTGGTAACTGCCGATATGGCGTCCAGCCTCTTCAACCCGGCGTATTTGATAATAAGATAGACGCCAAATTCCAAGGTTTTTGTCCCGCGCAATCGCTTCCCGGTTCAACATTTCCGAGGCCAATGATCGATTATCCCAAAATATATACGCCCGGGCCAGGCCGAATTTCAGCATCCGGCCCTGGATCCAAACAAGCGTTTTTACATCTTTTATTAGAAAAAGATGCGCCAATACACGACCATGACGGTCCGTTTCCTGACCGCCAAAGCCTAACTGCACCTCCTGATTGAGAATGAGGTTGCTGAGCAACTCTTTGGCTTCGTCTGCCATTGGCCATTTCTTGAATTTCTTGCGCCCTAACGGCAATTTTGGCGCTTGAATGCCAACAAGGCGAACTTCTCGGTTATCGGCGAGAACAACTGTGTCGCCGTCAATAATCTTGATGACCTTGCCGCCACCGCCATTGCGTAGTTGATCAAAAACGCTTTGCGCGGAAACGTCCGGCGCCGCAAATGTCAAAATACTCGCAATAACGTAACAAGATGCCAGCAATAACTTTTGGAATTTCGTCAAAGGTATTCCGTCGCCTTGCGACCTTTTGCGGCCCAGATGTTTAAGATCCTGCGTTTCGCACCAATTCAGGGTTCACTCGCTCGCGCCGTTTAACGGGCGGCGTATTAATAATGGGTAACAACGGTTCGGCATCGAAGGAGGCTGTAACTTGCGTCGATGACGGTTCGCCATAGACCGTTGTTCGTTGCTTCGGTATGCGCCCCAATGACCGGATCAAGGGCTCCATTTCTTGCGGCGGTAACTCCTGACCATGGTCGGAGCCGGCGGCGCGAGAAATTGATTCGTTCATCAACGTGCCGCCTAGGTCGTTGACGCCAGCGTTTAGACAGGCCGCGACACCTTTGGCACCCAATTTTGTCCATGATGTTTGGATGCTGTCAATCAACGGGTGCAGCACCAGCCGCGCCACCGCATGCATCGACACAGTTTCCCGGAAGGTCGGTCCCATTCGCGCATTGCCCTTCAAAAAAACCGGGGCTTCGCGATGCACAAATGGCAGCGGCACAAATTCCGTGAAACCGACATGACCGCCGGCTTTCGCCTGTTTTTGCAGATTACGGATGCGCAGCAGATGCCGGGCCCAATGTTCCACCCGCTCGACATGACCGAACATGATTGTCGCCGTGGTCGAAATATCGAGCGCATGAGCGGTGCCGACAACTTCCAGCCATTGCGCCGTGTTGATCTTATCCGGACACAAGGTTGCCCTTACTTCGTCATCCAGGATTTCCGCCGCCGTTCCGGGCAAGGTGCCAAGCTGCGCCGCTTTCAAGCGCTGCAGGTAATCCTTGAGCGGCAGGCCAAGCGTTTCTGCCCCTTGCCAAACTTCCAAGGGGGAGAACGCATGGATATGCATATCAGGCGCCGCGGCTTTCACAATCCGGCAAATGTCGAGATAGGTATCGCCGGTATAATCGGGATGGATACCACCCTGCATACAGACTTCGGTCGCGCCGCGTTCCCAGGCTTCACTGACCCGGCGGGTAATTTCAGCTTCCGACAGGTCATAGGGTTTGCCGCGTAAATTTTCGCTCAACTTGCCTTTTGAAAATGCGCAAAACTGGCATTTGAAGTAACACACATTGGTGTAGTTGATATTGCGATTGACAACGTATGTAACCTCGTCACCTTTCATTCGGCGGCGAAGTTGGTCCGCGGCCTCAGCGACCCGTGCGAAATCGTCGTCGCGGGCTTGGAACAATTGAACGATTTCGGCCTCCGATAGGTCTTCGCCGGCCGCCGCGCGATCAAGGGTGGATTGCAAACCAGCGGCCGCCGGCGTCAGGGGCGTTGCACCTAACCGGTTCAATTCCGCGGCTGGTGGGTCCAAAATTTCGCCCGGGCACCAGATGTCCTGGCGAACAAAACCATCGACGTCGATTTCGTGCAACATCGAGGTGCGGAAGGTTGGATCGAGCCAACGTTCGCTATCAAACATATAGGTGGGATAAACCGGCAGACGCTGGACCAACCGCTTGCCGAAGCGAGCGGTTTCCGCCGCCAATTGATCTAGATGCGGCCAAGGCGCCTCTGGATTGACATAGTCCGGCGTCAGCGGCGAAACACCGCCCCAATCATTGATCCCGGCATCAATGAGTTGTCCTAACACACCCGGCGTCAGGTTCGGTGGAGCTTGAACTGACATCTCCGGCCCAAAAATCAACCGGGCAATCGCCAAAGTCCAGAGCAGGTCTTCCAACGAAGGCTCAGGCGCTTGCGCCATCTTGGTATTCGCTTTGGCCGCGAACCGCTGAATGATGATTTCCTGGATATGACCATATTGTTCATGCAGATCACGGATCGCCAACAACGAGTCTATCCGTTCCTGCCGGGTCTCACCGATACCGATCAATATCCCCGTGGTGAAAGGAATGGCCAATTCGCCTGCCGTCGCAAGAGTTTGCAGACGCACGGCCGGATCTTTGTCAGGCGAGCCAAAATGCGGACCGCCCTTCTCGCAAAGTCTGGTCGACAGATTTTCCAGCATGATGCCCATGGACGGCGCCAGTGGGCGCAAACGGGTCAGTTCATCCCGCGAAAGGGTGCCCGGATTTAAATGCGGGTATAAACCGGTTTCCTGCCACACCGCTTGCGCGGCGGCGGCGACATAGTCGACAGTATCTTCATAACCATGCGCATCAAGCCATTCGCGAGCGGCGCGGTAACGTAACTCCGGTTTTTCCCCCAGGGTAAAGAGCGCTTCGGTGCAGCCCAACGCTGCCCCATCGCGTGCAACTTTCAAAACCTGTTCGATCGACATATACGGTTCAGCGCGTTTGCTGGGGGCTTCCGCGAAGGTACAATAATGACAAACATCCCGGCATAAGTGGGTCAACGGGATAAAAATTTTGCGCGAATAAGATACTAAGGCGCCATGCCCTTGATCGCGCAATGCCGCAGCACTAGCCGTCAATGCCGCCATGTCATCGCAGCCGATTAAGGCACGACAATCGTCATTGTCCAATCGAACTCCGTTTTTGGCGGTTTTAAGGGCGTCTTGCCATTGATTTTGCACGTATTACTCCTTCGTTCAGATGCAATTTGGCAGGTTCCGCGTCCGCCCGCAATCCACTTGATCGAGATTAAGAAGAGAAATTTCTGATAAAAATGGCGGTATGACCCGAAATGGCGCGATCTGCGACATATTGCCGAAAGCGTTCAAAATCTTCCGGCCGGTCGATATCCAGCCAATGATCGCTGCGTGCCGCAACATTCAACTTTAAACCAGCATCGACAGCAGATATTTTGTGCTTTTCAAAACTGCCGGGACCAAAACTCATCGCCACCCCATCCGGCGGAGAAACGATCAGGCAATTGGTACCGTCGCTATCCTGATCTTCGACAATAGTTAGTGCGCACTCGGGGCGGTGCGCCTGCAAAATTGTTTCAATGTCCGCTACCGAAACCAACGGTAAGTCGCCCGGCAAAATAATCGCCGTTGCCACCTTCCGATCCGCAAGAACCGCCAGGGCCGATTCAAGGGCGCTATTCAAATCATGATCGAACGGACTGGAAAAAATTTCCACCTTTTGAGAAGTATCCAACTCCGCCGCAGCTGGATCGCGGCAAACCAAAATAACTCCGGAAATTTCGGACACCGCAGATAATGCGTCTAAGACATCTTGGGTCATAGCCAGCATCAATCTTCGCCTCGCGATTGGATCGAGGACAGACGCCAACCGTTGCTTGGCATTTTCCAGCGACTTCAACGGGACAACGGCCCAGATGTTTCCGGTTTCTGATTTCGTCATAACTGCCTAGTAAATTCCACCACCGACTGCGCCAACTTCTTTTTGTCCCCAAGGGTTCGCATCACTGTTTGCGTCACCAGAATCGGCAACTTGCCAAAACTGTCAGCCATCTCCGCATCCTGTTCGTCGAGGACAAAGCCGTCCAGTAAGTTGCCATAATGCTGGGCCACCGCCAACGGCGTGGTCGGGATATGCAGTTCCGTCATCATTTTTGCTGCCGGCCCTTTGAGCGCCTGACCGCCCACAATGGGCGAGACCGCAATAACTGGCGCCCTATTTGACCGGAGGCGTTCGCGGAGATCGGCAATTTTCAAGATTGGATCGACACTGACAAAAGGGTTGGACGGGCAAATTATGATCGCGGCCAAATGCAGATCGGACAACGCGGCATCGAAAGCTGGGCTGAGGCGGGCGTCAGCGATGCCGTCAAAATGAAAACCCGTTACCGCCGGCAGGCATTGTTCGCGGACAAAATAATGTTGGAAAGCAAGGGGACCGTTGGCGGTTTCCACGATCGTACGAACCGCATCGTCACTGGCCGGGACTAAAGCATGTTTTGTCCCGAGGGCTTGGCTGAGCGCCGCAGTGGTTTCTGACAGACTTTCGCCGGCGCGCAGGCGCCTTGTCCGCTCCGTATGGGTTGCCAAATCCTGATCGCCCAAATTGAACCAGTCTTCGCCGCCCAATTCGCGCAACGCGGCCATAAATTGCCAGGTTTCCCCCTGACGGCCCCAACCGAGTTCTTCGTTATTGAGACCGGCAAGCGCATACATGTTCGAATCCAAATCCGGCGATATATGCAGACCCAAATGCTCAAAATCATCCCCGATATTGGCGACGATCGTTAGTTGCGCCGGCGGCAATATTTCGGCCAACCCCAGAGCCAACTTTGCGCCACCGACGCCCCCCGACAGCGCCAAATAGGTCGGGCGATCGCTCATCGAAACAAATCCTTGGCTTTTTCCCGCAGCAATGGCGCAACCCCGGCATCGGAAGCCCGGAATTCTAATCCACGAACGAGAATGACCGGCGCCGCTTCGTCGCCCTGCCCCATCAGCAAAGACGCCGCGCTGGCGACCTCATCCGCGAAGCCTATTTCGGTCACTTCCAGAACCCGCCCGAATAAATCAACTTGCCCGCGCAGATCCACCAGGGCTTCCAAACCGGCACTGCCGATGGCCAAACCAGTGGTCCCGTTTCGCCAGGCGCGACCGACACTATCGCTGATCACAACACCAAGCTTGCCAATCCGCCCACTAAGTTTCCCTCGGATCGCCCGGGCGGAAGCATCCGGATCGTCTGGCAATAATAGGATCGGTTCGGCTATCTGGTCATGGCGGACATTCGATTGATCAATCCCGGCATTGGCATGAACCAGGCCAAGGCGGCTTTCGACAATTACGACGCCCGGTACGACCCGTAAGACCTCCGTCGATTCTGCCAATATGGCTTCGATCATGCGGGGATCTTTGTCCGCTTTCGCGGCTATTTCTATCGCTTCCGGCGAGGGCACGATCGTCGTCAAATCCCGAAAACAATTCTCTGCCTTCGATACGACTTTCTGTGCAATCACCAGGATATCGCCATCCCGCAGCTCGATTTCATTTGCCTGCAACGACTGCGCGATCAAATCAGGCAAATCGTCCCCCGGTTTGACCAGCGGAAAGTTTTTGAGGATATAGAGAGAAAGCGACGGGATCGTCATCTATTCCGCATCCAGGCCAGAAATGCGAATACCGGCATGACATTTGTGGCGGCGATTGATTTGGATAAGGATCGACGTCAACGCTTCCGCTGCCGCCGAATTTGCCAACGGGCCAGCATGGAAGGCGCGCATGCCCGCCGCTGCGGCCAGGGCGATAACTTGCTCTCGCGCTGCGACCTTGTTTCCGGCAACCAGAATATCGCAATCGATTTCGTGTTCGCCCTGCAGATGGTGGGCGGCGACGTTTTGGAAGGCGGAGACGACATCAACATCGTCACCGACCGTCGCCTGGGCGATTTGTGCGGCGCTGCCTTCTGAAGGCAATTGCACGGTGCCGACCTTGGGCGGCATCAGCGGCACCGTGACATCGATCAGGATCTTACCTTGCAGATGGGCCTTCACCGCCTCCAGCGTGCCTTTTTGATGGGCGAAGGGGACGGTCAATACCACCAGATCCGCGGCGGCGGAGGCATCCGGATTGGCCATTGCCCGTGGCGCAGTAAGACCATAGCGCGACGCCAATTCATTTGCCGCGTCGACCGCTTTGTCGGCTTTCCGGCTGCCGATGATGACATCGTATCCGGCCTTTAGCCAGCGTTGGGCCAGACCGGTCCCCAGATCTCCGGTGCCGCCTAAAATTGCAATTACCTGCTTTGTCTCGCTCATGCCGACCGCTTTCCTTTGATAATATCCTGTGTCCGGTTTTTTTCATGATTTTGCCATGGCTGGCAACCTAATTCGTAAACTTGGCGGAGAGCAGGGAATTGTCAGTGCCGCCAATGTCGTATAAGCAGGGGTAATGTTGGACGAAAGCGAGCTTCAGACCAGGATAAGCGGCAAGATTGCAGATCAGGCACCGATGTTTGCGATCGGGCTGGGCCACGGCGCCATCCATTGGACAGCGGGCGTCTTCTATATGCTGCTACCCTTCATCGCCAACAGCTTCGATCTGACTTACGCGCAGGCCGGCGTCGCCGTCTCGGTCTTTCATTTGGCTGCGACCTTGACCAATTTTGCCAGCGGACCAACAATCGATATCACCGGTCGTTTGGGCGCGGCGCAGGTTATCGCGCTTCTCGTCTCGGCGGCAACGTTGGCACTGTTCCCAGTCGCCGACGCCTTTCCATTGCTGTTGCTCCTCGTGGTTGCGATGGCGATGGCGAATAATTTCTGGCACCCAGCCGCAATATCCTATCTGTCGCTTAGATATCCAAGCCGTCGCGGCTATGCCCTGTCGATCCATGCTCTAGGCGCCAATGGTGGTGATGCCGCCGCCCCGATCGCCGTCGGCATTTTACTGTTGTCCTTCAGTTGGCCGGTTGGTGCGGCGGTCAGTGCTATTCCGGTTCTGTTCGTAGCTGGTATTGTCGCGACACTGGCGTGGCGCGACCGGGCTGCTGCACCCAAGCAAGCTGGCACGGCCAAAAATGGCTTGGCGGTCGGCGAATATCTACGGGAAGTGGCCGGTGCGCTAAAAAACCGTAGCGTATTGTCTCTTGCCTTCATGGCCGGCTTACGAACAATGACGCAGAACGGTCTGATGGCCTTCCTACCGCTTTATCTCATTGACGATCAGTTGGTCGGTACCGTTTTTGCCGGTTTGGTGCTTTCGGTGATGCAAGGGGCGGGGATGGCGAGCGCGCCAATCGGCGGCATCATGTCCGATCGCAAAGGACGAAAACCAGTGACCCTTGTCTGTCTCGCCTTGGCTGCTTGTTTAACTCTATTGTTGGCGTTTCTGCCCGGAGGATTGCCGTTTTTGTTGGGGGCGGCGGCGTTAGGTTTTGCAATCTTCGCCGCCCGCCCGGTGATCCATAGCTGGATGATGGATATTACACCGCCCAAATTGGGCGCTTCGGCAACCAGTTTGCTATTTGGCGTGCAAAGCGGTCTATCGGTGCTGGCCCCACTTGCCGCCGGTATCGTCGCCGATCAATGGGGTCTCGGCGCAACGCTCTACTTGTTCGCCGCCTTCTGTACCGCCGCCGCCCTGGCGACAATCTTCATTCCAGCTAGAAAATTGGCCTCAAATCATGATATGTAACCGATCGTGGTCCCGTAGCTCAGTCGGATAGAGCGACAGATTCCTAATCTGTAGGTCGCGTGTTCGAATCACGCCGGGATCACCAAAGCGCTTAGCAAAGCTAAGCGCGACACCCCAATATCATCCGCATTCGGCGGCAGCTGTTTGCGCGCGCAAACCGCGAGAGCCGGCAACCAAGCAGCTTCCTCCATTTGTCCGCTTTCAAAGCTAGAGCAGACGTCAATCGCGACCTTTCAGAATGTCTGCTAATGGTGGTGGTCTCAATTGATCGACGCAACACTTTACTCTTAGAGAAAGAGATGGAGTGTTGGAATGAGTTACAGGCGTCGGATATATTTCACGAGTGAACAGAAGACCGAGATTTGGGATCGTTGGCAGCGCGGTGAGTCGATGAGTTCGATCGGTCGCGGGTTTGATCGGGAGTCATCTTCGATTTACCCTCTATTGTCTCGGACGGGCGGCATTCGTCCTCCTGTTCGCAAGCGATCGAGTTTGGCGCTAACACTTGTTGAGCGCGAAGAAATATCGATAGGACTTGAAAGCGGTTTGTCGTTGCGTTCAATAGCATGGCGATTGTGCCGTTCTGCTTCAACAATTAGCCGCGAAGTCAGACGCAATGGCGGTCGTCAAACGTATCGGGCTATCCGATCTGATCAAGCAGCCTGGGATAGAGCCCGTCGTCCTAAATTGTGCAAACTGGCTTGCAACCCGATCTTGAGCCGGACAGTATCACGGAAGCTGCAGCTGAATTGGTCACCGGGGCAGATTGCAGGTTGGCTGAAGCGAACGCATCCAAACGAAGAGCGTAATCAAGTGTCACACGAGACGATCTATCGAAGTCTGTTTGTTCAGGCCCGCGGCGTGTTGAAGAAGGAACTCATGCAGTATCTTCGCTCGAAGCGTACGATCCGCCGTTCTAGACATGCCAGCCTGAAACGGGATGGGCTTGGCCAGATCAAGGATGCCGTATCGATCAGGGAAAGACCTGCCTCGGTGGAGGACCGGGCTGTTCCCGGTCATTGGGAAGGGGATCTTATTGGTGGATCAAAGAACAGTTACATTGCCACATTGGTTGAACGGCATTCGCGCTATGTGATGTTGGCCAAGGTTGCAAACAAGGATACGCAAAGTGTTGTGTCGGCTTTGATAAAGCAATCGCAGAAGCTACCGCGGGAACTCTGTAAGTCCCTGACCTGGGATCGGGGCAAAGAACTTTCAGACCATAAGCGCTTCACACTGGCAACCGATATTGATGTTTACTTCTGTGATCCACAAAGCCCGTGGCAGCGCGGTTCCAACGAGAACACGAACCGATTACTCAGACAATACTTCCCAAAGGGCACCGATTTGTCCGTGCACTCGCAGGCGCATCTCAACAAGATCGCCCGTCAGTTAAACGAACGGCCTAGAAAGACATTGCAATTTGAAACCCCGGTAGACAGATTTAACCAATGTGTTGCAGCGACCGGTTGAGATGACAACCCGATGCGGACATTCGTTTGAATGGCTCAAAGTTTCGCTATGCGGACAAAGATGACCTAGGCTGAATGCCCGCTTCCGAGATCATAAAGGGATTTCATCCGTCAGACCAGTATCGGGTTGAGGCATTCGTGCAAAAACAAATTGATCTGATTTTTGATACATGAAATAAGTGCGAGGATGACTAAAATACATAATGAAATTAGCAACCTCTATTATATCTCGCCAACATAAGGGCGTGAACTTTCACCTGTTCAACTGCTGCGAAGCCAACTGTTGAATACGTGAAAGTATCTTGGCATCGCGGACATCAAGGAGTCGGCAATGTCATCATCAAGTTCAAAAATTAACATTGGAATTATTGGCTTTGGTGCCTTTGGCCGTTTAGTGGCAAATCATCTTTTCCCATACTTTAATCTTTGCATTCGCGACACAGCACAACCGTTCGTACTTTTAGATAACGGCGAAAGATACCCTTGCGCGACGCTTCAAGAAATTGCCAATTGCCAATACATAATACTTGCTGTGCCCGTCAGCCAAATTCAACGTGTTTCACGTGACCTATATCACCTACTCAAAGCCGATACGGTCATTGTCGATGTCGGATCGGTAAAGCTGGAGCCTACAGAGACAATGCTCGCGGAACTACCTGCGCATGTCGAAATTGTTGGAACACATCCACTTTTTGGACCGCAAAGTGCACAAAACGGTCTCAATGGTTTGAAGGTCGCTATTTGTCCGGTAAGAGGTAACAGCCATCGTCGCATTGCAGCGTTTTTGAAATTGGCATTTCAGCTTCAAACGATCATTACTACCGCTGATGCACATGATCGAGAAGCAGCTACCGTACAAGGTCTCACGCACTTGATAGCCAAAGTGTTAGTTGAGATGGAACCTCTTCCGACAAAACTAACAACGGTTAGTTACGAACTTTTGTTAGAAGCAATTAGGATGGTTAAAGATGATGCACCAAGTGTTCTCGACGCTATCGAACGTGCTAACCCATATTCGATAAGAGTGCGTGAGGAGTTCTTTTCCAAGGCAGCCAAGATCAGAAGTAGGTTTGAGTAGTAACTTTATTTGGCTAGACAGAACACTTCTATAGCGTGGCTAAGGATAATCTTCATCGAAAGTATGGTAGACATCTTCCCTCAATGTCTCCTTCTGGCACCAAGCAGACCCATTGGGCTCCGCCGCAAGACGACCGCTCTTGGGCCGAAAGCCGACATGGAGTATCTGAATTCCGCCTTCTGCCTTTTTGTGACCGGTGTTGGAGGCAAAGCAGTCCTATTTGACGGCACCACTTTTCGCCTGGATTTGACCCTAAGCGAACTTCGACTTGAATACAGAACCCTTTCCGTTTTGTTCTGACGCGCGTCTCAAATACACCATCGACGCTTCAATTTGTTTTGCCGTCTTCAAAGAAGGGACTGCCACCGAAGTTACTCACCCTGATTAAAGACTGGCTTGCGTTTTTCGAAAAAGGCTTTCTTTCCCTCTTGGGAATCTGCCGTACCGCGCGTGAGATGCACTGCTGCTCGTTCATCAAGAATGGACTGTTGCAAGCTCTTCGCTTCAAAGCCAACGATCGTATCGAGAACCCCTTTCACTGCCAGTCGCGGTTGCTTGGCAAGCTCTTCTCCGAGCGCTTGCGCCCGTAGCTTGATCTCCGAGACCGGGCAGGTCTCCATGACCAAACCAACCTTCAAGGCTTCTTCTCCGGTAATCATTCGTCCGCGAAGGATCATATCGAGTGCCACTTCGCGGCCAACCACCCTCGGTAGACGGGCAGAACCGCCCCATGCGGGGACGGCGCCTAGATCCATCTCCGGCAGGCCGATCTGCGCACCTTCATATGCCGCAAATCGAAAATGACAGGCTAGCGGCAGTTCAAGGCCGCCTCCCAGACAATAGCCAAACAGTGTTGCAATGCTGGGCTTGCCCAGATTTTCAATGAGATTGAGGACGCGCAAACGCTGATCCAGAACCGCATCCATTGAGCCCATGCGCTCGATGCCTTCGGGGACCTGCTTCAGGTTCATACCGACAGAAAAGTGATCTTCGCCCTCTGCTGTAAAAACAAGCGCTCTTACCGAACCGTCGGCACCGAGCTCCGGGACCAGGCGCTCGAGCTCATCCATGTACTCGAGTGTCATTCGATTATACGGCGCATCGTTGTTCGATAGTGTGGCCACATGGTTTTTTATTCTCAACAGAACTGCGCTCATTATGATCTCCTAAAACTCACTTGCTGCTGGATCGCGCCGGATCGTAAAGCCATACCGACGGGCGGACAAGATGCCATATATCGCCAGACCTGTCAGATACACGTGCATGTCGAAAACAAGCAGCGCTCAAAAATCTATCCCGAACAATGGATAACCCGGTGGCTGCTCCTGGCACAAAGCAGCTGACGGGAGCATTTGGTGAGTTCGTCCACTCTTGAGCGGGAAGCGGACCTGATCAAACGGGAAATTGTGTGCAAGAAACGGACACTAAAAAGCCAATTCCGACGGTTTTTTCATAAACAGTATTTACACACATCAAAAAATTCCATTTGTATCAGTATGTTAGGAATTACTTATCGAATTCCTAATCTGTAGGTCACTGGTTCGAATCCAGTCGGGATCACCAAGCGCTTAGCAAAGCTAAGCGCGACACACCAATATCATTTGCATTCGGCGGCAGCTGTTCGTTTCAGCGAACTGCGAGAGCCGGCATTTGAACAATCTCTCCCAGTCTTTTTCAACCCTAAACTAGACCGTGCGGCTTAAGCGTTAATAGGTCCGCCAGGACTCGAAGCCACCTGGGGCTGCAATATTATTGGAAAATGAATTTTGTGGTATGTTTTGTATCTCGATGTCGAATTGTTTTGGGAACTGATGTTCTTTGCCAATGGCCGGGAAAAAAGACATAGAACGCGACAAGCAGATCACTCAAACGGTGTTGTCGTTTTGGTTCGATCAAGACGTCGTTCGCGGGTACTGCGAATATCGTCCGATCTGGTTTGAAACTATTGATCTAAACTTTGACCAGGAAATCCGTGAGCGGTTTTCTGAGCCCTATGTACAAGCGATAGATGGCAGATACGCGTCTCTCGCTGACACCGAATTAGGTGCGTTGGCACTGATAATCATGTTGGATCAATTTTCGCGAAACATGTTCAGGGGTAGCCCACAACGCTACAGCCAGGATGTCAAAGCACTTGAAATCGCTAATCACGCAATCGCGCAAAATTTCGACAAACAGTTGCCTTTGCTGTATCGCTGCTATTTATACATGCCGTTTCAACATAGTGAAGACCTGGAAATTCAAAGACAATCTGTCGAGTTGTTTGAAACTCTTGGCGATAAGATTGTGTCTCAGCGGATCCTGGCAGCGGCAAAGGAACATTTGACAATAGTCGAAAAGTTTGGCCGCTTTCCGAACCGAAACGATGTTCTTAGCCGTAAGACAACGCGGCAAGAACAAGAGTTTTTGGCTGCGTGCGATTGCGTCCATTTGACCAGTGCATGACGACTGGATATGGCGCATTTCAGATAACCGAAGGAACCTGGATGTTTGTCCGCTGTCATGCGATAGCAGACATAATCGATTTTAGAATTGTGTGCAAGAAACGGCTTACCGCATGCGGGCGATAACCGCGTCGGCGAATTCGTGACACATGTCGTACTGACGATCGGCGGCAGCGATAAAGTTAATGCCGGTCAGCCCTTGTGCCGCTAACGCGGTCAATTGCTCGACGATTTCATCCGGCTCCCCGGCGATGCAGAAGGTGCGGATAATGTCGGGGGTGACGAATTTGGCTTCATCTGGGTCGAGGTGGCCATAATGACTATGGTGCGCTTCGGTGAAGGAGCGGTTGGCATCACGATCCTGGCGAAAAGCGACATACTCATCCCAAATCGCCGCTGCATAGGCGGGCGGCTGCTCACCGGTCTCGCGGTATCGATCATAGACGGAATGGATGTTGACCATGATGGACGAGCCGATTTCTTCCAGCACCCGCTCAGACTGCAATGTTTCACCAGGACGCAAAAGCATGAGGTTCACTAACGCGTAAGTCTCGAACGCGTCCATCGGGCGGCTGGCACGATCGGCACCAACTTTAACGTTTGCCAAGGCTTCTGGAATGGCGCCGCCACGCGGAATGCCGGTGATCAGAGCTTCGCCGTATTCTCCCGCCAGCGCTTGCGCCTTCGGCCCGAAGCCGCTGATGTGGATCGGGATGGCATCGTCGAGATTGATCGAGCCAAGTTCAAGACTCTGAAAGCCGATTTCTTCGCTGAGGCCGTTCGCCTCGTAAACAACGGTTTCACCGGCGAGCAGCCCGCGGATCACCTTGAGTTGCGCCTCCAATGCCGCGATGGTCATGGGTCGCTGTCCCATCGTCCTAAGCGCGGTGTTGCCGGTGCCCACGCCTAAGAAGGTCCGGCCGGGCGCAATTGCATTTATTGTGGCGATGGCATTCGCCGTCGCTGGCGCCATCGACAAAGCCGGTATAGCGACGCCGGGTCCAATCGCGATGCGGCTGGTCCGATCCGCAACCAGTGCAAGCAACGCCCAGAGGTTCGAGCGGATCATCGGACTGTCCCAGACCCAGCAAAAATCGTAACCGACATTCTCGGCTTGGACGACAAGATCGACCTCATGGATCTGGCTAACCGTGATTCCAAATTTCATACGACTGGTCCTTATTGGCGCGAAAGGGCAATCCTGGGATTGGGTCCTAATCGATGCCTCAAGTCAACGGGTCATATGTTATACGTTCCTTCAACCGTGCGCATCGATTTGTGCAAACCTCTTGAACCGAATTGTGGGGAAATATGACCGTAAACATGACAATACGCATCGGGGAAATAGAACTAAAGAACCCAATCATTTGCGGTTCGGGAGAACAGGTCATGACCGCCGCCGGCATTCGCGCGGCGCTTGCCGCCGGCGCCGCTGCGGTAATTGCCAAATCAACCAATGAATCCGATGCGGCACGCGAACAGTTGGATGGCACGGATTACGCCAAGCTAAGCAATGATCTGGATATCCTGTCGTGGGATCACCAACATCAAAGCAGTGATTATCTTTTTTGCCGCTCCGGTCTGGCACCCGTAGAGCCGAAAACCTGGCTTGCTCAGATCGGCCGATTGGATCAGGAAGCGGCTAAGTCGGGCGCCTATGTTGCGGCAAGTATTATCCCAGCCGATTTTGATGAGGCGCTGAAATTAGCGGCGTTCGCGGATCAACAAGGCGTTCGAATTATTGAAATAAACATTGGCGCACCGCATGGCAGCGAAGCAGCCGCAGGCGCAATTATGGTCGAAAAAGACCGCGACCGGGTCCGCTCGGGCGTTCAAAAAATGCGCGCCGTTGTTGCAGGCGCCTTATGGATTAAGCTAACCGGCAATAGCGACAATATCGCGGACCTGGCCCTGGCGGCGAAGGAAGGCGGTGCCGATGCGGTGGTCATGATGGGCCGCGCCATCGCCTTTTTGCCGGATTTGGATACCATGGAACCCCTGTTGGGGACCAATGCGGGTTATGGCGGCAACTGGTCGTTGCCGTTAACCTGCCGCTGGCTGGTGGCCAGTCGTCGGCTGCTCGGCAGTGACACGCCACTAATTGGCACCAATGGCGTGCGTACCGGCCTGGATGCCGCTCGGATGATGCTTTCAGGCGCCAGTGCCATTGAAATGACCTCCGCAATCATCACCGGCGGTTTCGGCGTCATCACCGATACAATAGGCGAATTGGAAGAATATCTTTCTTCGAAGCAATGCGCCGCGGTCGATATAGTCGGGCGCGCCGCCGATAAGCTATCGAGTTATGGCGAACAAAAATCGCGGCCAGGTTATTGGAAGAATTTTGTGCCCCCGGAAACGATTTCAGACGACGCATCTTGAGTGGGAAATAGAATGGATTTTGGCTTTAGTTTTGCAGCAGCGGGTCATCGGCGAAAGTTTGTTGCAGATATTTTACAAAGCTTCTGACTTTCGAAGGGACATAACGATTTTCGGGATAGACCGCCTGGATAGGAAATCCCTGAAGGGTATATTCGGGCAATATGACTTCCAACTCACCATTACCGATAAAGGGCTGGCTCATCCATTTCGGCAGCGCCATAATTCCGCTTCCCGCCAAAGCCATTTGTCGAACAGCTTCACTATTATTGGCCTGAAAAGTGCCGTTCACCTGAACGGCGAATTTCTGATCCTGATATTGAAAGTGCCAGATGTTGCCGGTGCCAAGTAGGCTGTAGACCAGGCAGTCGAAGTTTTTCAATTCGTCAGGATGCTTCGGTCGACCATTTTGTTTCAAATAGGACTTGGCTGCGACAAGTAGACGCGGACTATCACCCAATCGTCTGGCCAGCAGCGAGGAATCCGCGAGCACACCGACACGGACCGCCACGTCGATGCCTTCGCCAACCAAATCGACATGGCGATCAATCAGCATGATATCGAGCTTGATGTTTGGAAAGGCGCGCAAAAATCCCGGCATCCGGGGGATGACGTGGCATTGACCGAAGGTCACCGGCACATTGACCCGGAGTAACCCTTTCGGGTTGCCTGTCATCGACCTCGCCGAGGCCTCAGCCTCATCGACGTCGAGAAGGATCGCCAAACATCGCTCGTAATAGTCGCTGCCGACTTCTGTCAAACTGAGTTTGCGACTGGATCTCGCCAGCAAACGGGTGCCAAGTTTAGCTTCCAGCGCCGCCAAATTTTTACTGACACTGGACTGACTAACCCCGGTTTCCCGAGCGACGACTGAAAAGCTACCGGCTTCGACCAAGCGGGTAAATATCCTCATAGCGTTCAGTTGTTCCATCTCTGGCTTTTCCTTTCTATTCCAAATCGGAATAAATACTATGCATTAATTCCCTATTCAATTCTAAATTTTACTTATTAGCTGAATGTCATCGAAACGGGGTTCGACGGCATGCGACATCCGCACGCCCAAAGGCTTCGGCAAAATAGCGGAGAAATTTAGATGAACAGCAACAAATTCACAGCCGGTGATAAATTTCCTGGCCTCACTCTGCCTAAAGTCGGCGGTGGCGAAATTAACCTAGGTCAGCCGTTGAACGGGCACGACTGGCAAATGGTCGTGGTATATCGCGGCAAACATTGTCCTTTGTGTAGTAAATATCTAACCCAGCTGGAACAGACAAAAGAGCGTTTTTATGAAAACGGCGGCGACATCGTCGCCGTTTCCGGCGACGGCGAAAATAAAGCCAGCGCTCATGTCGGTGATATGGGCGTTAGTTTTCCTGTTGCCTATGACTTGTCAATTGAGCAGATGCGCACGCTGGGCCTTTACATTTCTCATCCCAAATCGCCGGAAGAAACCGATCAACCTTTTGCCGAACCGGGCATTTACGTGGTCAACGGAAATGGTCAGGTCCAAGTCACGGACATATCGAACGCGCCCTTTTCCCGGCCGGAACTAGAACACTTTGCCTGGGGCCTTGGTTTCATCAAAGACCCGGCGAATGAATACCCTATCCGCGGGACCCACGACTAACGGCATTTAGCCCAACCTCATTCAATTTCAACATTGGGAGCGAGAAATGAGCAATTCACTTAACATTCTAATCACCGGGGCCACCGCGGGTTTTGGCCGAGAAACCGCCCAAAAACTTGCCAGTGATGGGCATCAGGTGTTTGCGACCACGCGCGGCGTGCATGGCAAAAACGCGGACGCGTCGCAAAGCCTCGAGCATTGGGCAAGTGAGCGCGACCTTAGTCTAAAAGTTGTAGAGATTGACGTTTCAGATGACCAGTCTGTCAGCCAAGGAATATCATCAATACTTGAGGATGCGGGACATCTGGATGTTGTAGTTAACAATGCCGGTATCGTCGGACTTGGCCCGATGGAAGCTTATTCCATTGATCAAACAGAGGCTATGTACAACACCAATGTATTTGGCCCACTTCGGGTTATCCAAGCAGTTTTGCCCGGCATGCGCAAACGTAAATCAGGTCTAATAGTCCAAATTTCAAGCGTCGGCGGAAGAACATACCTACCTTTCCATGGAATTTATAACTCGACAAAATGGGCCGTAGAGTCAATCGCTGAAGGCTTAAATTTTGAATTAGCAGCGCATGGAATTGATTCGGTCATCATAGAACCCGGCGCCTTTAACACTTCAATAATGGGCAAATTCGGCGCGGCTGAATATACGGAAATTGAGAACGAATACCCTGAATTTAATAAAGACAAGGAAACGATGTTCGGAAGAATGTTGAAAACCATAACTTCCGAAGAAGCGCCCGGTCCGATTTGGATAGCGGACGCGATAAAAAAACTGATCGACATGCCCGCTGGCAGGCGCCCAATTCGAACTGTTGTTGGCGAAGCCGCCACAGGTGGCGTACGAGAGTTAAACGAAGCTCAGGTTCTCGCGCAACGGCAACATTTAGATGCATTGGGTTTGGAAAGCTGGAACAGAGCTGCGGCGCTTGATTCTTAGCGCTTTGCTCACCGCTTATTAGATCAAATTCAACATCAGGAGAACGTTATGACGGGACGATTGGAAAACAAAGTCGCGGTCATCACCGGCGGCAATAGTGGCATGGGTTTGGCGGCAGCCAAACTATTCCAGGCAGAAAGCGCCAAGGTTGTCATTACGGGTCGGCGACAAGACGCGCTTGACGCCGCGATCGCGGAAATCGGCGGCGACGCTATCGCCATTAGATCCGATGCCGCTAACCTCGACGACATCGCCGCACTTTATGATAATGTCAAAGCGACATATGGCCGGATCGATGTCTTGTACCTAAACGCCGGCATCGGCAGATTTGGACCGGCGGCCGCAGTGACGGAGGAAACCTTTGACGAAGTCATCGGGGTCAACCTAAAAGGCGTGTTTTTCAATGTTCAACATGCCTTGCCATTACTCAGCGACGGCGCATCGGTGATCCTGACGACATCGATCGCCGTGCAAAAGGGCTTCCCGGAAACCGCGATTTATTCAGCGTCAAAGGCCGCCGTTCGATCTTTGGCACGCACCTTGGCGACCGAACTGGTCGACAAAAATATCCGCGTCAATGCTCTAGCGCCTGGCTCCATTGATACGCCGATTTTCGAAAACTTAGGGATGTCGACTGAAGACGCCAAAGAAACCAAAGCGTTTTTTGAAAGCATCATTCCGATGAAAAGATTGGGAGAAGTGGAAGAAATCGCCAAACCCGCGCTCATGCTCGCAAGCGACGACTCGTCGTTCATGACCGGTTTCGAACTGGTCGTCGACGGCGGTGTGACCGAACTTTAGCGGAATAATTTGCGGTCCGGACGAATTCCGACGTCAGGGTCCGTGCTGAAGCCGGCGACGATCGAATTATGCAGGAGAACGTCAGAATGAAATTATTGTCCCACTCAGTTTTTGTGTTTTTTGGCCTGTTGACCACGATGATTGTTTGGTCAGCCCATGCCGCCGAGCCGCCAATTGATGACCCGGTCATTGGCGCGAAAGGCTACTACATTGGCAGCTATGGCGATGGCGCTTATTGGGTGACCGACGGGCTTTATAATTCGATGTTTGTCGTTAGTGACGAAGGTGTCGTTGTAATTGACGCCCCGAATAGTTATGCCGATAAGTTACTCGACGCAATTCGTGAAGTCACCGACCAGCCAGTGAAATATTTTATCTACAGTCACCATCACCGTGATCATACAGGTGGCTCGACACGGCTCGGCAACGATGTGATCCGTGTTGGCCACCGACTAACCGCCGTGGAGCTGCGCCGTAAAAACGACCCGCAGCGACCCGTGCCAACAATCACATTCGATGACAACTACACACTAGAACTTGGCGATCAACGGATTGAACTTTCTTATCCGGGCCTGCAACATTCACCGGGAAATATTTTCGTTTATCTGCCAAAGCAAAAAGTAGTGATGTTGGTGGACGTCCTCTATCCTGGTTGGGTGCCGTTTGCGGCTTTCGCTGTCGCGGCCAGCGTTCCTGGATTTTTTCACGCCTTTGATCAAGCCAAAGCTTACGATTTCAAGTATTTCCAAGGCGGTCATGTCAGCCGACCGGGAACACGTCAGGATTTCGAAGTGACGCACCAGTATATCATCGATATTCAGGCGAACGCCGGCAAAGCGCTACGGTTAACAAACCCGCCCCTCGCCAATTCTGATGTGGAAAATCCGATCAAGGAGCCGTACATCCCTTTCAACACTTATCTAGAAGCGGCCAGCGAAATTTGCGCGCAAATCACCTTGCAAAAATGGCGCCTTCGATTGCGTGCCGCGGATTTGTATACCAAGGGCCATTGCTGGGCCGCGACGCTTGATCTGTTGATTGACTAACCGTATTCAAGATGACCGCGATCGATGGCGTGGTGAGCACCGCGAAAGCTGCCAATAGGGGACCATTAGTCTATCTAACACCGACGCCTTTTCCACCCGGATTTCAGCGACGAAATCGTCCGCACTGCTGGTTCATAATGGACACCGAACGGCCATGAACTTATAATCCAATCCGTGTCCTATTGAGTTCCAGAGAGTAAGGTTTCGAACTGTCGTAGTTTTAGGAAGTACGAGATGACGATCTTATTGGATCACCTCATAGTTCCGTCGCGCAGTCCCATTGCCTCGGCGGAGACGCTTGCCGAAATTCTAGGTGTGGCATGGCAGGCGAATGTCGACCACTTTACCCCGGTTTATGTCAGTGAGACCTTGACGCTCGACTTTGACAAGGCCGAGCAGTTCGAGAGCCACCACTACTGTTTCCATGTCAGCGAGAAGGAGTTTGACGGAATCTTCGAGCGGATACGCGGTGCGGGCATCACATACCGCAGTTCACCGACGGGTGCCGATGATCTTCGTCTCAACATGCGGATGGGGGGGCGAAACTTTTACTGGAACGACGACGATGGGCATGTCTGGGAAGTGCTGACCGTTAGCTATGCCCGCCCAGAAGCATGAGATTTCTCAGGCGCAGGCGTAGGGTCATGCGAATTGGTTATCGGCCGACACCGCAATAAGTTATTCCACCCGTCAGGGCCACAAGGCGACCTGAACCAGGATATCGTTGGTCGTTCGATCACGCGACCAGGTTGCGGGGTGCCGTTTTACGCTATTCGTTCGGCACCCCTTAATCTGGACAGTTAGCCGTTACTAGCTGCATTCTCAATTGTTATGGCGCCGGAAATAATGGCTTGGCGAAAGACCGCTTCCTTTTCCAGGCACTTCACGAATGCCGGATGAGCTTTCGCGCGCTTCATATATGTCGCCATCTTGGGCCAGCGGTTTTCGTCAATCACGAACTCGCCATATTCGGCATTGATAATCGGCGAGACTATGGCGATATCTGCGGCACCCAACTCTCCGAACAGGAAACCTTCGTCCGGCACTTGAGATTCCAAGTAGTCTAGAACCGGTGGAAATAATTCGTTAATGGCATGTTCCACGATGTCCTCGTCCGTCGGTTTGTTCTGGAAATACCGGTTAACTACGCGTTGTTGGAAAATCGGGGCGCAGCAAGGAAATACGGCAGCACCGCTATATTCCATGTACCAACGCGCTTTGGCGCGATCCTCAAGGATTGTCGGCATTATTGGATTGTCGGGATGTTTTTCGTCGATGTATTGCATGATAATTGCTGAATCGGGAACAGCGGTATCGCCGTCTTCGATGGCTGGTATCATGCCCAGTGGACTAATCTTACGAAACTCGGGCGAACTGTCGCCCGGCAGCAAACTAACACTCTCGTACTCGAGGCCTTTGGCAACAAGGGCAACAAGAACCTTACGGACATTCGGTGAAAGGATTACGCCATGAACTTTCATTTTAGTCTCTCCTATTTGGCGGGTTGAGGAACGCGATGAGATTCAGATAAGCCGTGACAGATGCGGATTTAAGCGCCATAAATGACGAAAAGGGTCTGATCGGGACGTATAAGCATGAAAAAGGTCGCCATTCTTGCTGCAGAGAACTGCGTGCTCTCCTCCATCGCTTCACCGATGGATATGTTTCTGCAAGCTGGTGTGCTGTGGAATGTGACCATGGGGGAAAAGCCTGAGCCGATTTTCGAGGTGAAGATTGTCACATCGGACGGCAATCCGATTACGGCGATCAATGATGTGCCGGTCATACCCAGCGGCTCCATGCACGATATCGATGATGCGGATTTGATCATTATTCCCTCTCAGGGTTTCTTTTTTAATCCGCGAGCAAGGGACCATGCAGACAGAATTGAATGGCTCAAGGCTTGCTATGAAAGGGGTGCGGATCTCGCCAGCGTTTGCGCCGGCGCCTTCACCTTGGCATCGACGGGCCTGCTTGACGGCAAAACCGCAACGACGCATTGGGGCATGGCGAAACAGTTTAGGAAAATATTTCCCAATGTTGATTTAAGAACGGACTGCTTGGTGACGGACGAAGGCCGATTGTTCTGTGGCGGCGGCATTTCCGCGGAACTGAACTTATCCCTTTACCTCATCGAAAAATATTGTGGCCGCGAAATCGCTTTGCAGAGTTCCCGTTGCACATTGGTTGATCTAGATTGTGTTACGCAATCACCATTTGCGATGTTTAACCCTGAGAAAAATCACAGCGACGCCAAAATCCTGGAAGCGCAAGCGTGGATCGAGAAAAATCACCGGAGAAAAATCGATATTGCCGCCATGGCGGATGCCGCAGGCATGAGTTTACGTCAATTCAATAGGCGGTTCAAATCCGCAACTGGCGAAACTGTAAACAACTATTTGCAGTTGGTTAGAGTTGAAGCGGCCAAGATGGATCTCGTGAACACCAGGCTGTCTTTTGACGAAATATCCTTCAAGGCCGGTTACGAAAATATCAGCTTCTTTCGAAGGATCTTCAAAAAAATAACCAGCATCACGCCGGCGGAATACCGGCGACGATTTGGTCAAGTTTGAGATCTAAAAAATTCATGTTGATAGAGATCGCATAACCCCTTTGGGTCATTAGCAGACTTATTATCTCTCATGTTACGCAGTCAGCATCAGGTTTGAAGGCAGTATGCGCGGGATAAAGCTCGTTAGCCGGCTCTCGCGGTTCGCTGAAACGAACAGCTGCCGCCGAATGCCATTGATGATGATGTGTCTCGCTTTGCATTCACAGCGCAGCTTCCGCAGGCGACCCAGAGCGGTCATTGATGTTTACCCATGAAGGAATTCCGTTCGCGTGATAGAATTACTATCTGGCGGCGCGATCATTGGCTAGTTGAGATGAAAATATTCACCTTTCCCCTTTGTGCTTTCTTGTTGGTTTTTATTCATGTGCAGCAAACCTTTGGCGACACCCTAACGGCGTTGAAGCCGTACCTTAAAATGACCAAACCTAAAGGCGCAGGCCCGTTTCCGGCGATTTTGATGATGTCCGGCTGCAGCGGTTTCGGCGTGGCCACAATGAATTCCAGGTTTCGCAAACTTCAATTTCAATTTACGGCGCTCGGCTTTCTAGTCGTTCGGATTGATTCTCTGAAAGCGCGAGGTCAAAGAACATGTGGTACTGGCGTCATAACCAGGGAAGACCAAGTAACAGATGTTGCAACTGTTGCGGCATTTTTCAGAAATTTTCCCCTGGTCAAAAATGATGCCTTGGACATGATCGGCTGGTCCTGGGGCGGCGGTGGCACGCTGGCCGCCGCAATGCGCCCTAATATCGTGGATGCGGCGATCGCCTATTTTCCGAGTTGTATAGATGTCCCCGAAACGGCCGTGCAAGTCCCAACCCTCGTCCTATTCGGCGAAGCTGATAATATTGTCCCGATCAAAGATTGTAAGGCTATTTTTGCAGCCTCTAAACGGCTGACATTACGAAGTTATCCAGGGGTTCATCACCGCTTCGACAATCCAAGACTTGACCCGCCTGTGCAAACTCAATTTGGCACCCTTGCGTATAATGAGGCGGCGGCCAAAGCTGCATGGGAAGAGCTATTGAAGTTTCTGGTTCGTTAACGAAAGCGAAAACTCGCCGGGGACGCCCTTAAGTTCGTGGATACCAGCTGCTTCAAACTTCAATTCGCTGCCGACGGTCAAAGCCATGACCGTTTGGGAAACCAGCACCTCGCCACCTATGGCTTGCTCCATCACTCTGGCGGCAATATGGACGGCAAGGCCGGTGACATCATCTTGACGCGGTTCAATTTCACCGGAATGCAGGCCCGCACGGATGACCAAGCCAAGTTCAGCAAGCTCATCGACCAAAAACCGGGCGCAGCGCACCGCACGGCTGGGTCCATCAAACATCGCCAAACAACCATCTCCTGTGCTCTTAACGAAGCGACCATCGAATTGTGCCACCAAACCGCGGGCGAGTTCGTCATGTCGATTAAGCAAGTCTCGCCAGGCAGCATCGCCCATATCGGTCAGTTGCGCCGTAGAGTTTTGAATGTCCGTAAACAACGCCGTGGCCAATTTGCGTGTCGGTGGCGTAGCGTCCTCTGAGCCCACCGCCTCGGCACAGTGGTGGCGGATAACATTGACTATGGTGGTATAATCACCGACCCAAGGCAGATGGTCGTCGCCCTGCAATTCTGCAAATATGGCTCCGGGAATGTTGGTGGCCATATACCGGCCGCCGTCTGCCGCCGCCGCCGCATCTCCCCGCGATGAACGACCAGCGTCGGTGCTTGCACGTCAGCCAGGATCGAGCGGACGTCAATCCTAGTGTTTGCCTCTCTGAGGCGCCGGATCATTTTAGGGGATGCCGATTGCCGCATAAAGCGCGTGTGTTTCGCTATGGCTGCAGGATCGTTGGCCAAGCTCGGCACATATCGTATAACCAACTCTTCGGTGGCCCAGTTTTTCTCCACCAGGTCCAACATTTCACTGATGGGTAGAAGGTCGGAATGACCGAGGATATACGGACTGCACGGAAAGGAGCTACATAAGATCAAATGCTCAACCCGTTCGGGATAGGTTGTTGCAAACAGCACGCTCGTTTCAAAAGCCAGAAAAACTTAATGCTGACCACCGCCATACCGGATCTTCTACCTATGAAAGGCTGCCGATGTCATGGCATTTAGGAGTTGCTGATATTTCCCTTTGTCCAAATGTGATCCGGCAAAAAACGCATCTTCGATGTCGTGCACTTACGCTGGAAAAATAACTTTGACAGTCGTGCCAATGCCAATTTCGCTTTCAATTGTTAGGGTTCCACCATGCAAGTCCAACAAAGAGTTAACAATTGATAGTCCTAGACCGGCGCCTTCTCGACTGGACGAGTGTGGGTTACTTACGCGAACCCATGGCGACCTGATTTTTTCGAGATCCTCCGGTCTGATACCAATGCCCCTATCTTCAATGGTAATACAAGCACCCGCTGTGATTCGCTCGAGCGACACTCTGACCGATCCACCGGGATCAGAATATTTGATGGCGTTCGATATTAGATTTATGAGAATCTGATGCACGGCCCTGCGGTCTGCATTTAGTTCTAGAGCGTGGTCTGGAATTTCAACGTTGAGCACCACATTTTTGCTTTGGGCAATCTGATCTACTAAGGTCGCCACTTCAGTAACATCATTGCCAATATCGAACATTTCGAATTGCAGCTCATATTCACCTGCTTCAATCTTTCCAACGTCAAGCAGATCATTAATTAACTGCAAAAGATGTTGACCACTGCGGTTAATATCCTGGGCATATTCAACGTAGACCGGGGCGCCGACCGGGCCGAAGAGTTGCCCCCTTATCATTTCTGAAAACCCCATAATAGCATTTAGCGGAGTTCTTAGTTCGTGGTTCATGCTTGATAGAAAATTTGATTTTGTCCGGTTTGCGGTTTCTGCAATCTCTTTTGCTTCTAGGAGTTCGGTTGTTCTTTCACGAACGGCCGTTTCCAAATGATCTCTTGATTTTGCAACTTCGTCTTCGACCCGACGCGCAAAACGACCAATCAGGAAAATAGAAGCCATAAACAACAAGACCACAGCAACCAGAACCAATAGGCCAACTTTCCGAAAAGCTACTTTACTAACAGTTACGTCTCGAATTATCGCAATCTGGCCGACTTGTTCGTCGTTTGAATCTACCGTCGGTCTTACCGCAAGAACGTACTCGCGGCCTTTTTGTGTGAACAAAGTTGGGCTTGCGGTGTTTGTACTTGCTTCCGATGACAGCAACTCAACCACTTTTGGCAAAAGTGTTTCCGATGTTGTCGATACGACAACCATGTCAAACATCGTATCCCAACTGGTGAGGCTGTTTGCCAATATGTGATTTTTCTTCCAGACATTTCGATCGATAAATAGCTTCTTGGCGAACCAAATCAGATCGACATCATTATTGGCTTTGATATCGGTAAGTATCGATCCGGTTTCCTTACCCAACTCGATATAACCTATCAGCCTTTCGCCAACCCACCATGGATGCACCACCCGGAGCGTATAACTGCCAAGCGGGCCCATTTCGATACCTTTGGCACCCCGCTTTGTGAGAGAAGATTCAAGGATTGACGGTCGAATAATCTTATCGCCAAAACGGTTCGGCTGATGAACGCGTAGCAAGTTTTCCCTTGAGGGCAAATGAAAATAAAAGTGCGACACGCCATGCCGACTATTGAGCTTTTCAAAAAGGCCGTGCGTTCGCTTCAATAACCCTTGCCTGTCGCGAGAAATCAACAGTTGCTCGAGATCCGGACGGTTCAGGATTGCCAACGAAAGTTGGTTTAGCGCTTCGGTATCTTTCGTAACCGACAGATCAATTGCTCGCATCACGGATTTGATATCGCGTTCCAGGTCCTGGTTTAGGCGGCTATTCTGAAATATTGAACCTGCAATAAACAAAATCGCTATCAACAGAGCCAAAATCGAGGCGACAACAATTACTAATGGGCCTTTGATGCGGCGCCCACTTGAAGTCCAGCTGTTAATCAAATTGTCAAAATTGAGCAAACACTTATCCATTATTGACAGTGACAGAAACCCAGCAAACAGTAGAGTTCAGGATGGCTTGTTCCAGTTTTTCATCGTCTCCTACGGAATTTTGCCAATCTCATGCAATTTATTGTCTTCTTGGTTACCGATTTTGGACAAGTTTGCTCACGACCCTGTAGCAAGAGTGATTTCACCGACTGCATTATTGCCGTAAATCATTAACAGACAGTGATGATTGGCGCCAAATTGCGGCAGTTTTGCCAGAATAATATGATACCCTACTCTCACCAATATGAAGTGGAAATTTGACCATGGGGGTTCTGGCGGCGAATTTGCCCAAAACGGACTATTTCTTGATCCCAACCGTGACCAAGTATTAGTAATTGAGGGCTATGCCAAGGTCAGTACTAAATCCGTTAATCCAATCCTCGAATGCGGATTTCAATCGCAACCGATTTTCACTGTCCAACGATTGCGATGTGGCATGTATCGGGCCGAAACCGTTTTCGTAGACGTTCCATGCTTCTTCTGCGTTAGCTAGGCGACGGGTCAATTTACCTCCTTCGTGGCCGAGTTGGAAATGTTTTCCTAGATTAGGTTGCAACCAGTTGGGGTCACCCCAGTTGAACGGCGAAGGCGGCGGAGAAGCCGGCGGCGCGGGAGCGAACGGAGCAACAACCTTGCGCAAATCGACAGCCGTGCTGTCCGGAAGCCAAGCGACAACAACAACACGACCACCAGGTCGAACCACGCGTGCCAATGCAACCCCTGTGTGGCGACCTATGAATTAGATGCTGGCAAATCGTTAATGACGCCGAAATCGAATCGCTCAGAATACCGAGTAAAATACAACCCCGCCGAGTTGCAGGCCTTTGGCGAAGAAATGCGAAAGCGAGGTAAAGGGGCTATACGTAGCACTAATTATTGACCGGCCGCCCCGCTCGTGGTAGGAGCCAATCGCTATCGTTTTGCGTTTTCCGCCGCCACAAACACGAATTCAAATGCTTCGGATCCTAATAGAGGCGCCGGGCGCGCCGTCAGGACGCCCAATGACTTTTTCACGGCAAGGGAAGTTTGAAACAGGTGAAACTTGCGGCAATAGCGACCACCGATGAATATTTTTCAAGTGGGCCGCCCGAACCAGCTGGAGACGGGAACAGAATAGATGAAGCAGCATTGTCTTTGGATCACATGAACAATTCTATGAACGACGCGCGCGCCACCGAAATGCATAACCTGTCCGTAGAAGCATTGAAGGCGCTTGGTCAAAAACTTGCGGCGCATTGCAGAAATTACCGCGACACCAGCTTGAGACGCAGCCTGACGCAGCTTTTCGTCACCCTCGGTCTGTTTCTTGGCAGCTTTGCGCTCATGTGGTGGAGCCTTGAATTTTCCTATGTTCTGACCCTTATATTGGCGCTGCCTACCGGCGGACTGCTGGTCCGACTGTTTATTGTTCAGCACGATTGCGGACACGGGGCCTTTTTTAAATCCAGAGCCGCTAATGATTGGCTGGGGCGATGCCTCAGCATTTTTACCGTGACGCCATATCATTTTTGGAAACGGGCCCACGCAATCCATCACGCCAATTGTGGGAACTTGGAAAAACGCGGGATCGGTGACATTTCAACCCTCACGGTCCAGGAATACAAAGCTCGGCCATTCTGGTCCAGGTTACAGTACCGCCTCTACAGAAACCCGGTCATCCTGTTCCTGGTTGGTGTTCCCATTCACTTCGTCATTCTCCAACGCCTTCCCTTCGGTCAACCTTTGCCCGCAAAGCAAATCTGGCGCAGCGTATTGGGATTGGACATTGTCCTCGTTTTCTTTCTCGGCGGTGGCATGGCCTTGTTTGGTGTGGCCGCATTCCTGTCAATATATCTACCCGTCCTGGTCGCCGCCTCAATCATTGGCGGCTGGATGTTTTTCGTTCAGCACCAATATGAAGACGTCTATTGGGACCAGTGCGAGGAGTGGAATTTTCATCTCGCCGGCATATTGGGCAGCTCATATTATGTCCTGCCAAAAGCGGTGCAGTGGCTCACGGGTAGCATCGGCTTGCACCACGTTCATCATCTCAACAGCAGCATCCCCAATTACCGGTTACAGGAATGTCTCGATGCTAGTCCCGAGTTATTGGCAATCCCGACAAAAATACGCTTTTTCGAAAGCCTCAGGTGTATTCCCCTTGTCCTGTGGGACGAGGAAAGCAAAAAACTGGTGAAGTTCGCAGCGGCAAGGTAACGACAACACCAATTGCTAGATTTCCTGCCTGACACAAGTTGAATTCAAACGCCCCTCTTCATTTGCGATTTCTGAACTGCCGGAAATGACACTTTCGAGACCACTCGTCCTAAGCCGGAATAGGTCCGAAGCTGATGGCGTTGCAGACCTTTGATTTTGTGGCGAAAACTTCCGAAGGTGACCCGAGACGGACACCGGAGATGTGGGATTAAGGCGGCAAACCCACCGTCAGCAAACCTTTCCTTAACGGTTCATAACTTGCTTTTGCCAAGGGGTCGTCGGAAGCAACTTCGGAGATATATCGGTCAACAGTGATCCCGGGTAGCCTTCTTTCAAATTCCCTACCAGCATTTTTCGCTTCTTCCATGCGGTTCAAGGCAGCAAAAGCCGCAGCGAGAACGGAATAGCTGTGCGCGTGATCGCGGTTCGCTGCAATACTCTTTTGAGCTTCCCGGATCGCGGACAAATGATCATCCAGAAAGAAGTGCGCCCGCGCTTTCATTGCATGCCAAACGGCACGCAATGGCTCGCGTGGGCTCAGAGCAAAGGCTTGCTCGATTGTCGAAACCGAATCTTGCGGCTTGCCGAGACGCAGATAAATTAAGCCACAAAGGAAGATAGCCGGAGCGTGATTGCGATTAAGTTCCAAACACCGTTTTGCAATTTCTTGCGCATAGAAGTTCTCGCCCGCGGCAAACTGCAACAGCGCCAAAGCGTAGGCAGCATCAGCGCATTTTGAATCCGTCTGCAAGGATTTTTCTGCCGCACAGATACCCTTCTTGATTGCAGTTTCACGCGGCACCAACCAACCGTATAAAGCGGCCCGTGCATAAGCATATGCGACCGATGCGTTCGCTTCGGCGTTCGATTGATCAATGTCCAAAGCTCGGTTCGCGAAATCAAACGCGGCGTCGTTTGTCGACTGAGTTTGAGGTTTTGTCCACAGTTCCGCCCAAGCGCGTATGGCCAGATCAGCCGCCTCGATATTTGCGACCGCACTACGACCGGCCTGCCTGCTAACCGCCTCCTTGAGCTCAAGGTTTAGGGTTCGCGCAATTCGTCCTGTAACTTCATCTTGAAAACGATACATTTCACTTGTCGATTTTTCGTATCTCTCCGCCCATATCTGTTGGCCTGTATACCCGTCTGTCAGCTCCATGTTTACACGGTATCCAGAGTCCAAAAATCGCAACTTTCCTTCCAATACATAGCGCACATCCAGCTCCTGCGAGACAACCATCGGATCAACGGCTAAGCCCCGATAGGTCGCGGCAGTGCCGCGGGCAACGACAAAGCTATCGGAAATTCGGGATAAGTCGGTTGTTAGGTCCTCGCCTAACGCATCGACGAAATAATCTTGATCGGCATCAGCGCTTAAATCGACTATCGGTAACACGACAATAGAGAGACGCGAACCTTCCGCGGTCGGCGGAAAGTGCTGCGGCCTTACCGCCGGTTCATCGGTCGAGTAGACCTCAGGCCAATACCAAACACCAACTGGTCGGGGGATGTTCTTCAACGCCTGCGCCGCACCGCCTGAAAATAGCCGCCCGGTTTTGCCGTCCAAACTTTGATGGGCATTGTCAGATATTGCGATCTGCCCGGGCTCGGCCAGCTTTTCCAGGCGCGCTGCCACATTGACCCCGTCGCCGAATACGTCCTCATCCTCGAAAATCACTTCGCCAGTATGGATACCCACGCGCAACTGGATACTCTGAAAACCGTCGAGATCATTTTGAATAACTACCGCACATTCCACCGCATCCGAAACACTTGGAAATTCCACCAACCAACCATCACCCATACTCTTGACGAGATTGCCGCGATGGTTTTTCACGGCCGGGTCAAAAAGATTGCTTCGAAATTGCCGTAATGCAGCCAATGTCCCTTGTTGGTCATCGGCCATAAGCTTGGAATATCCCACCACATCGGCGGCCAATATGGCGGCAAGACGGCGTTCCACTGGATGTGTACTCCTTTGAGGAAATACTATCCTATACCACAGGAAATAGAAAATGCGGGCGCCGCAGCTCCTGGCACTTTTGAGACCACTTGCCTAAACCGGAATAAGACCGAAGCTAAAAGCATTACAGACCTTTTATTTTTTTTGGCGAAAACTTCCGAAGGTGAGCCAAAGCCGACCTTGACGTTTTTCCAGAAGACCGGTCCGCCTGCCTTTGCTTCGCGGCCGGTAGGTCCCATTGCTCGCTCCTCAGTCTGACGCATCGTGCTTTCCCTCCCCGTGACGCGCCTCGCGAATATCGACGCCGCTCCACCAGAAAAACAGCAGGCCCGGGCCGACCATCAGAACGATGCTGAAAATATGGTTGAACAGGATCATCGCCAGCGCCTGTTCGTCCGGTACGCCAAGCTGGTTCAGCGCGAAACCGGATCCAATAACGAAACCGCCAGGCACGCGGATAAAACGGGCGATTACCAGCGCAAAACCTGCAATCACCATGACAAACAAATAGTCGAACGGCGCCAAAACGATACCAACCGCGAGCCCGGCCCAGAGGAAATGGGTCGCCGAAATGATCTTCATCAGAACGCTCGCCAGCACGGCGCCGATTTGGCGCCGACGGTCACGCGGCCAAACGATGCCTTCGCGAATCGCCGCCCTCAGTCCGTCGAGGCGGGTGCCGCCTCTGGAAGCCAGCCAGTCGATGCACCGGCTTATCCACGCGTCCGCGCGGTCCAGCGGCGCGCGGCCAACGAACAGTAAGTATAACAGGACGGAAAACAACAGAAGGTTCAATCCGCCGGCGACCGCAATACCGGCCCTCACCTCGCCTTCCGCATATGGAAATTGACCAGTCATCGCAACGAGTGCCGCGAACAGCGCAAATACGATCCCGTCGAGAGCGCGCTCTACTGCCGTCGTCGCCAAAACACAGGCCCATCGCAGGCCGTCCAATCGAGCGATCAACCACGACCGCACCAAGGGGCTAATGCCCAAGGGAATGAGGACAGCGACACCATAACCGGCAAGAATTGCACCAAATAGCCTAAAACTCGAAATCGGTTTGATATCAAATAGAATCTGTCGCCATTTCCAGCCGCGTGTCAGCTGTTCCGCTAGGATGGTACCGGCCAAAACAAAAAGCCAGGACAGTTCTGCGGTCGCGACGGCGGACAGAAACTGACCAAGGTCGAGGTCTTGGTAAAGCCAGAACAATGCGATTATTGCCAATGCAGCGCCAATCGCTGGCAGTATCCAGCGGACTATTGGGCCGTAACTGGGACGGGCCGTGTTCAACTTTCGCTCCAACTTTCTGCAATAGAAACGCCGAGCTGATCACAGTGGCGCATCTCACTATGGCGTATTGCGATTGCCTTAGGAAGCACGCGACACGAGAAGGTGAAATGGAGCACCTTGCTCGCCTTGCCGAGAGATTAAGTCACAAAAGGCTAAATGTCCGCAGTTGGTACTTTTGAGACCACTCGCCCTAAGCCGGAATAAGTCCGAAGCTGAAGGTATTGCAGACCTTTGCTTTTGCGGAGAGAACATTCTCATCACCGCAGCCACTGCCGGTCTGGATATCGATAACAGTGTCAATTTACAACCTAGAAGGTGTTTAGTCTGAGTTGGACCAGCTACGTTGAGCAGGTTTTTAGACACGGTTGTTTGGCCGCGGCAGGAAACTCGATTAGCGACTGGCACATGATAAGGGGCTAAATAAGTGTTTTCGAGTTTGTGCCAATGCTACAATAAGAAAAACCGGCTTCAGGAGAATATAAAATGCCGAACGCAACAAGCGACTGGCCGTGGAACGCAAAAATGGTGAATGCGCCGGACGCGGTGGCAATGTTGCCGACAAAAACCAATGGTGCCGTCGACTGGGGCGATATCTGTGTGGCGCAACTCGACACCGGTATTTCTCAACACCCAGTGTTCAACTGGCACGACGGCAAAAGCGATATTCTGCGTGATGATCTCGGCGTTAATTACGTCGAAGGCGGCACGCCGCCTCGGGACCCGCAAGGGTACCGCGGGAATCCCGGTCATGGCACGCGAACCGCGAGCGTGCTGTGTGGCGATCTTGATGGCTCGTATTCGGGCATCGCGCCCGGATTGCCGACGATCCCCTATCGCGTCTCAAACTCAGTCGTATTGGGGAAGCATGAAGTTCGCAGCAATATTGCCAAAGCCATCCGTCATGCCATCGACCAAAACGGCTGCGATGTGATCACGATTAGCATGGGTATTCCGATGTTAAGCTGGTTCAGTGGCCGCCCGATGGGCAAAGCAGTTGACTATGCCTATGATCGCGGCGTCATGATCGTGGCTGCGGGGGGTCAGCAGATCAACCGCGTTGTCTATCCCGGCAAGGCCTACCGCACGATTAGCGTTGGTGGCATTCGGGAGGATCGCAAAATCTGGTTCGACTATGACGCCAACAGCGGTCCAAGGGGCGGTGGTCAGCGTGATTTCATCGACATCTGGGCCCCTGCCGCGAAGGTGCCTCGGGCCAATACTCATGTCGGCGACGATGGTGAAAGCTACGACTTCGGTCCCGGCAACGGCACCTCTTTCGCAACCCCCCATGTTACTGCGGCGGCGGCTATGTGGTTAAGGCTTCATCGCGAGAACCTGAACCGAACCTACCGGGAGCCCTGGATGCGGATCGAGGCTTTCCGCCAATTGATTCAAAAAACAGCGCAGAAGAGAATTCGCGCGGCGGCGCCAAAAATCAGCAATACTGGTATTCTGGATATCAAGTCCGTACTTGATCAGCAATTGCCAACCCTTTCGGCGAAAGACAAAGAAACCCGGCTGGCAGTGAAACAGTGGCAGTGACGAAACACGCCTATTTGTTGACGTTAAGATTGTCGGTTCCATCCCACATCGCCCCTGATCGTTGCGCCCTAAGTCATACAGCAGGAAGCTGACGCATTAACTTCCGTCATTTGAATTCTTGACCAATGCCTGAAAGTGGGTTTTCTTTTCCACATATATGAGTTGGAAGCGAGGCGAGCGATGATCGATATCAATGGTATGGCGCATGTCGTTTTGACGGTGAGCCGGTTTGCCGAAGCGAAGAAATTTTACAAGGCGCTGTTACCGGAATTCGGTATGAAACTCGTCTTTGACGGCGAAGAATTTTGCTATCACGTCGGCGCCCGAACAGCCATCGGTGTCCAGCGTTGCGATCCCGAATATGAAGGCGAGAAGTTTGTTCAAACCCGGGTTGGTTTGCATCATATTTGCCTGCGGGCAAAAAGCCGCGAAGATGTCGACAAAACCGGTGTCAAGGCAGCCGAGTTGGGGGCCACCATTGTTCGCGGCCCCATGGACGGTGCCTGGGCACCTGGTTATTATTACGTATTGTTTGAAGATCCCGACGGTATTCGCTTTGAGGTGAATTTTGTCCCCGGCCCAGGATTGTTGAAGGAGGGTGAAACCCTGAACACCGACGGCGACTATCATTAGTGGAGAAGTGAGACATGACACCTGAACAAACCGCCGCCTTGCCGTATGTGAACTCGCTTTTCAACTATGTCTCGGCGGAGGAAAGGCGGCCGGCCTATTATCTCTACGAAATCGATACGAACACCACGCAACCGTTGCCGAAAATGGACAAGACGGAAATGCCGGTCCACGACTGCCGCGCCGTCGCCGATCAGTGCAGTCTTGATCGGGAGGGGTTTTCATTCACCCAGTTCGAACCAAAAATCGAAGACTTTTATGACGATGTCGTCGTCCGGCGCGACTATTATCCACAAGTCGAAGCTGCGGTAAAAGCGCAAACCGGCGCTGCCCGCGTCGTTGTGTTCGATCACAATGTCCGTCATGACCCCTTGGCAGAAAGCCAAACAAAGGAGGTCGCCCGGCCGGTGCGCTTCGTCCATAACGATTATACCGAAACCTCCGGGCCCCAGCGGGTGCGGGATATATTGGGGAAAACGGAAGCTAATAAGTTGCTGCGTCATCGCTTTGCCGTAATCAACCTCTGGCGGCCAATCTCCGGTCCGGTTTACGATATGCCACTCGGCATAATTGACGCCAGCAGCATGGTGGCAGCAGATTTTGTCGCCACCGACCTGAAATACAAGGACCGGACCGGCGAAGTCAGCTCGGTGCGCCACAATTCCGCGCATCGCTGGTTCTACTTTGCAAACATGCGAGCCGATGAAGCCTTATTCCTGAAATGTTTTGACAGCGACATCAGCGGGCGGGCGCGATATACCGCGCATTCCGCATTTGCGGATCCAACCAGCCCCACCGACGCGCCAGCGCGGGAAAGTATCGAGGCCAGAGCTTTAGTATTTTTCCGGTAAGCAAACCTTAGGAACTTTGTGGCAAACTCTGAAATTCAGGTTTAACTTTGCTTCGCTGGCGCGGCAAAAACGCGATGCGAGCAGGTCAAAAGGACTGGTTCACAATACATGCATCCGCTGGAATTAAAGGATATGCTGGAGAAGCACAGACGCTGGGCGCGCGGCACACCTGGCGGGGTGCGGGCGGACTTGTCACTTCGCTCGCTGAACCGCATCCATCTGGAAGGCGCCAGTTTGCCCGGCGCCAAATTGACCGGCAGTAAAATGTCTGGTGCCAAGCTGGCCGGTGTCGATTTTAGCGAAGCGGATTTATTCGCCGCGGATTTGCGGAGCGCCGATCTGACTAACGCAAATCTGACAGCAGCGGATTTGCGTGGTGCTCATCTTCGCGGCGCTGATCTGACCAATGCCAATTTGAAAGATGCAGACTTGCGCGATGGCACCTTGATTAGCGGAAAAGAAAGTGGCGAGAATACCATTGTGAAACGGGAAAGCACCGCGCTTCACATTGAACGCGCTTCAATGAAGGGGGCAAACCTGGCAGGCACCAAACTATCCGGCTCGACGATTTCTCAGACGGATCTGTCCGGCGCGACATTGCGCAATGCCAATTTGCAAAACGCCGATCTTTCCGGATCGAACCTTAGGCATGTTGATTTTCGCGGCGCCAATTTGGAAAACTGCAACCTGACGGACGCCGACCTATCAAACTGCGATATCGAAGGGGCCAGTTTCAAGGGCGCCAACCTGTTACGCGCCAATTTGTCGGAAGTGGATTTTGATAGCGCCGATTTTGAAGGTGCTGACCTCAGCAATGTTGATTTTATCCGCTCAATCGACACCTTGCCGAAGAAAGTGCAAAAAGTACTGGCGGACCACAAGGAATGGATCAACTCCTTCGGCGCCAATGGTACACGCGCGGTTCTGATGGAAGCATCGATGGAACATGTTGATCTTTCTGGCATGAACCTGGCCGGCGCTAGCCTTATCGATGCCGACCTGACCGGCGCCCGGTTTGTTAATTCAGATCTTAATATGTGCGATTTTACCAATGCGACCTTGATCGGCGCGCGTTTCGACAAAGCACAGATGAATGGTTGTAATCTGAGCGGCGCCGATGGCACGCAGGCGCATTTCAAAGAAACCGACTTGGGACCGGCGGACATCAAAGACCTGCAGGGCAAGTCGACCGGTAGAAATTGGCCGGCAAATTTGAGTGGCGGCAATTTCGGCAATGCCAGTTTTATCAAAGCCAACTTGCATGAGGCCAACTTAAAGAACTGCGATTTTCGTGACGCAATCCTGCGGGATGCCAGTTTGGAAGGGGCGACGCTGGACGGCGCAAACTTTGACGACGCTGTCGTCTCCGGCACAATTCTCGCGGATTAAGCCTTTCCTACCCGACGGCAAGAATATCGCCTACACTTGATTTTTTTTACTAGCTATAGGTGGCGAGATGTCGCGGGAAAATTTTCAGTTGTCGGGAAATGCCGCCGATATTTATGAAGCCCAAAAAGTGCCGGCGATGTTCGGGCCTTTGGCGGAGGCTACTTTAGATTTGGTTCCGCTAGATAGCGACGATGCGATATTAGATGTCGCCTGCGGTACTGGCATTTTAGCGCGCGAAGCTCGGCAACGGGTTGGACCAGAAGCCAGAATTGCCGGCGCCGACCTTAACGAAAGCATGATATCAACCGCTCGAAAATTGACTGACCCACCTTCACGTTCTTGCGAATGGCATGTCGCAGGGGTCGAAGACATGCCATTTGGCGACAATGAGTTCTCAAAAGTTTTTTGCCAGCAAGGGTTCCAATTCTTTCCTGAAGAAATTGCAGCATTGCGGGAAATGCGGCGGGTTTTACGCACCGGCGGACTGCTTGCGATAACGATATGGAGCGGCCCCAGCCCTCTTTTTTCCGCCATGGCGAAAGCGCTTGGTGAATATGTCGACAACCAAACCGCACAAAAATCGCTTGCACCTTTTTCTTATAAGGGGCGCGAAGTGTTGAAAAACCGTCTTTCTGAGTGTGGTTTTAGCGATATTTCACGGCAAAAAATCGCCCTAAACCGGGTTGTTAAGAACACCGAGAGCGCAATAAGGAACGAGATCATGGGTAATCCGGTTGGCGCGATCGTTGAAAAAAGAGGCAAAGAGATCATGCAACGAATTGTTGAACAAATTCTCAATGGCGTGGCGCAATATCGGGATGGTTCGAACCTCGTCGTGCCTCAACACACGCATCTTTTCCAAGCTAGAGCGAAATAATCAGAGCATCTGTTCCATCGGATTGCGGCGTCCGGCATGAGCGGCGGGCGGATCCGGCAACCAATCGGCATCAAGCCATAAGCGCAGCAAGCGTCGTCGCTCCGCTTTTTCCGGCCAGTCCTCGTATTCGTCGCGGGCATGCAGGACGCGGCAATTGTTCAAGATCAGCATTTCGCCTGGCCTCAGCATATATTGAACCTGAAAGGCCGGATCCGTCGTGAAACGATCGAACAAATCAAGTGCCGCAATCGACTTTTTCGATAACGGCACGCCGGTCACTTCGACCGCCCGCTCAATAAACGGTCGATAATAAACACAACTTAAACCGCCCGGGCCATCGATGAAAATGGGCATATTATCACGTACTCTGCCGGCCCCGGCCGTCTTCTCATCCGGCATAAAAAACTCAAACCCGGCCTGCAATATCGACAGCAGTTCGGGGTTTTCGACCAAGATCGCTTCGCGGATAGCTTCAGCACTGACCAACCTGTTGATACCGCCAAGACGAGCCGGCTTTATACAAAGCAATACGATCAAAGGCGGCGGATCGGTATGCGGCGTCAATTCGCCAGGGGAGCGATAACCGCGATCGTCGAATTCATCTTCATCGGAATAATCCGCGATTTCGACCAGGGTTTCGCCAGCCGCGTTCTGAGCCAACAAACGCCCAAAGTCGGCTCCAAACCGCCGCAACCGGGAAGCCGCCCTTGTCCCATCGCTATCGGTAAAATTGGGCACCAAAACAAATCCGGCGCCATCGCGCAATTCCGCGCGAATGCCCGAGCTGTCTTCAACATCATAAACCGGCAACCCGGCCCGCGCGAAATCCTGTTGTCGCCAGGATCTCGGCCGAACGTTGTTGTTCGTGAAATTATTAACACTCATTGTAGACGCCTTACCTCAACATATTGGAAAGAATTTTGTAGGAGTTGAAATGCGGGTCGAAAGCCATAATATTTATTCCCAACGCTCGCACAAGATAACGATTGTTTATGCATTGTTGATATAGATAAGGCTGATTTTCAACAACTTGACAAAAGTGAACGACTGCAAAGCCGATACGCCATCGACCTGCGAACACGGGCCGGATTGTAGTTTCGGGCGCGCCAAATGCATTGGTCAAAGCTGATTATTCCTGGATCAATAGTACGAGTTTTGGTAGTTTGTTTACGGTTTGATTTGATATGGCGTTTGAATTGTGAGGAGTATTTGTTTTGACGTCGAATTTATGTCGACAAGTGTTGCTGATCATCGCCTTTACTTTCATTGTCACCAACCCGGTCTATGCCTACCTTGATCCAGGGACAGGTAGCATAATCTTACAAGGTCTCATCGGCGGTATCGCAGCTGGTTTGGCGGTAATCGGCATATACTGGCAAAAAGTAAAGAGCTTCTTTTCGGGTAAAAACACGAGCCATGCGGCAACTGATGACGAAGAACCCGGTAATTAGGTGACGCGACCGGCGCCGATACCCGGTTCCTTTCGAGATCCAGGGGGATTTGTCTACGAAATCGACGGACGTATATATCGTAGCGTACATAAGTCTGCTGGCGATGATTACAAGTTTGTACGTGACAGCGGTGTTCTGGGGAAAATGGTCAATCGCGGCTGGCTTGTCGGATCTGAAGAAAAAAATGTCCCTCAACTATCCGACAATCGAGACGATGTCGCTTTTATCGTCGAACATCCCCGGCTCTCTTTTGTGTCCTATCCTTACGAATGGTCTTTCGCCGCGTTGAAGGCCGCCGCCTTGTTCCATTTGGATTTTCATCTGGCCTTACTCGAAGACGGTGTCACCCTATCTGATGCCAGCGCCTACAATATCCAGTTCCAGGGAACCAAGCCAATCTTCATCGACCTATTGTCACTACGGCCTTATCGCGACGGTGAATACTGGGTGGGTCATCGTCAATTTTGCGAACAGTTTCTAAACCCGCTTTTGGTCAACAGTTCTTTGGACGTAGCGCCCAACGCCTGGTACCGGGGAAGTTTGGAAGGTATTACGACAAACGATCTAGCGCGAATATTACCGATTTACAAACGAATTGGATGGAATGCTTTTGTGCACGTCACCTTGCAAGCGTCGCTGCAACAAAAATCGCTGGAGTCGGGGAACAAGACCACAGCCAAACCTAAACGAAAATTTCCAATCTCGTCTTTCCGATCAATGTTGCAGCAAATGCGCAAGTGGATTGCGAAACTAGAAACGACAGGTAGCAAAACGACCTGGTCGGACTATGCCAATACACATTCCTACGCGAGCAACGAGAACAGTGCCAAGCGACGATTTGTTGCCGAATTTGTCGAAAAATCAAAACCGCACCAACTTTGGGATGTCGGCTGCAACACCGGCGATTATTCGGCACTGGCGCTTAGCGCCGGCGCTTCGCAGGTTATCGGATTCGATTTTGACCCAACGGCAAATAGTCGAGCATTTACGCGCGCGCAAGCGACGAAATTAGACTTTCTACCGTTGATTTTAGACGCAGCCAATCCAAGCCCAAACCAAGGTTGGAGACAGAACGAACGCTCAGGAATTCAAGATCGCGCGAATGCGGATGCCTTGCTGGCACTGGCTTTCGAACATCATCTTGCGGTTGGCCGAAATGTTCCGCTACCGCAAGTTGTCGAATGGCTTACTGGATTGGCCCCAACTGGCGTTATTGAATTTGTCGAAAAATCCGACCCGACAATGCAGCAAATGTTAGCGTTGCGCGAAGACGTCTTTCCTGATTATAACTTCCCAAACTTTCGCGATGCCATAACGACGATGGCAAGAATTGTGAAAGAAGAAACCGTGTCCGCCAGTGGCCGTCGCTTGGTTTGGTATCAAAAGGAGGCGGGCTAATTCCTGCCCAGACCGATTAATCCTATGGCCAATTTAAAAAGCGACCTGCTCTAGCAATGCAAACCTATATATTTCGCCGGCTGATCGCTTTAGTACCGACCGTTTTCCTGACCAGCATTATTGTTTTCTCGGTGACCCGTATGATGCCGGGCAAGCTCGTCGATTTGATATTGACCGACACAGATTACGGTGTCATCGACGATGCTCTGCGCGCGAAAATCGCCAAGCAATTGGGCTTGGACCAACCAATTCCGGTGCAATACCTAAATTGGATGTCAGATTTCTTCCTGCACGGCGATTTAGGAAAATCTTTGCGTCTGGGAACGCCAGTGATCGACGAAATTTTATTTCATCTGCCGCGCACCATCGAACTTGGGATATTCGCTTTGATCTTTGCCTTGATAGCAGGATTTTCCGTCGGAATTTATTCCGCCCTGCGTCCTGAATCTACCGGTGATCATTTAGCGCGCAGCGGTTCTATCATCGGCCTGGCAGTGCCGGGGTTCTGGCTCGGCACGATGGTGGTGGTATTGCCATCAGTGTGGTGGGGTTGGACACCGCCCCTTGAAGTGGTGCCGTTCAGCGAAAATCCAATTCTTAATTTGAAAAAATTTGTCATTCCCGCTGTGGTTCTAAGTTTGCCCTTCTCGGCTGTTATTATGCGAATGACCCGAACGATGATGCTGGAGGTGCTCAATCAGGATTATATCCGCACCGCCTGGGCCAAAGGCCAGCGCGAATATGTCATTATATTTCGACATGCATTGAAAAACGCCATGATTCCGGTGGTCACGTTAATTGGACTGCTGGTGCCGGTCCTTTTTGGCGGCACCGTCATCATCGAAAGCATTTTCAATATTCCAGGTGTCGGCACCTTGCTCCTTGCAGCCGTTGGTGAGCGTGATTATCCGATGATTGCGGGTATTTCGCTGATATTCACGTTGATTGTCATAACCGTCAACCTATTGGTCGACCTGAGCTATGGTTTCCTTGATCCGAAAGTGCGTTACGACACTTGAATAGGTTCATGCCGCCAGTGCTGGCGCGGCCACGGCGCGAAGAGCCGCCGCAGCGTCATTATGGGCTTGTATCGACACTTCGCAACAGCGCGTGTAATGCATGAACCCATGGAGGACCCCGCGATAGGTCTTGCTGGTTGCCGGCACCCCCGCCGCCTTTAGTCTTTCCGCTAGGGCCGGACTATTATCGTGCAGGGGATCCATCTCCGCCGCAATCAAATAGGCCGGCGGCATGGCGCTCAGGTCAGCTTGCAATGCCGCCACCCGCGGGTCTGCCCAATCTGCTTCTTGGCCTAAATATGAGTTACGGAAAAACTGCCGCAGTTCCGGGCCTAAGCCAAATTCTCCAGCGCCGAACTGACGCATCGAATGGCTATCATTTCCAAGCCCATAATTGCCGTAGACCAGCACAAGTTGCTTTAAATAATCAGCCCGGCGTCGACGTAAATCCATTGCTACGCCCAACATGATCGCGGCCCCGGCGGAATCGCCGCCGGCTGCGACAGTCTGCAGATCAAGGTCAAACGCATCCGCCTTCCCATCCAGCCAATCAATCGTTGCGAAGACATCTTCCAACGGCGTTGGAAATTTGTGTTCCGGTGCTAAATGATAGTCGATCGCGAGCACCGACCAACCGGACCGGCTGGCCAATTGCCGACAAATATTGTCATGGCTATCCAGATTGCCGTAAACAAAACCACCGCCATGGCAATAAAGCAATAGTGGTAGTTTCCCCCGATCGCTGGGTTGGTAAAGCCGTACCGGGACGTCGCCTGCAGGCGAGTTGACGACATGATCGCTTATGGCCGCCATTGCCGGTGTTACTTCGTTCCAGAATTCGCGGGACCGCAGATAATGGGCCCGCATCGCATCGACCGATGCCAAAGAAGGCACCGGCATCTTGCCAAATTCGGCGTTTTTCTCCACCGCAGCTTTCATCTGCGGATGCATCGTCGCGGGCATATGATTTTCTCTTTCAATTTTATAGGAATTGATAATGTGGGTCCGACCGCACTATGTAAAGCCGTGGGAAACATTATGCATGCAAATATTGTTGCCACTGTAGGTTATTGTTTGCGACTTACTGAGGTAAAGTTGCTCCTGATTTTTGCGCAGCTGAACCTAAAACCGTTGACGCGAGAAAACTAAGTATGCTGCTAAATCCTGCGCGCCAATATCAGCTAATTTATTTACTTCTTTCCCTCCTATACAGCATTTGGGCGATTTCAAATTACTTTCATGAAGGTCTTTGCGCCTTCATCGAACGGCGACCGACGGAATTCACCGGTAATTAATCAGTGACGGATTTCATAGTATAGATTGCCGGGGTCCTTGAAATCATGCATCTGGAATTGTGTAAATCCGGCTTCGCTGGTCATTCGTTTTGCGACTTCCGGGTTAAAACCCAAAGTGCCGAGGCCAGCACCACCCGGTTCCGACAAGGCTGACGACATGCAGGACATCAGCGAAAAGCCGTACATCATCGCTAGCATTGGGTTACGAAGATTGTCTTCGAAATTTGGCTTTGAACGAATATCCTTGATGAACCAGGTGCCGTCGACTTTCAGATGTCGCTTGATCGCCGCCATCACAACGGCCGGCCTGGTCATGTCATGCAGACAATCAAGGGTTAGGATAAAGTCGAAACCCACCTCGCTGGTAAGCTCCTCACCGCCGGCATGGATAAGTTCGACATTTTTGAGCGCCATATCATCGGCCTTGGTCTGAACCAGGGCAACTGCATGACGGCTTGGTTCAATTCCGACGATGTGACTGTTGGGATAGCTTTCTGCCAACGCCAATACGGCCGCACCATCGCCGCAGCCAATATCCGCCACAAGGGCACCGGCTTGCAATTTTTCTTCCACACCGGCTAACGTTGGAATCATTTTAGGGATCAGATCGTTGCGTGCCGCTTGCCAGTGCCGGCGTTCACCGCGATGAGCCCCTTCGGGTCCGGCGTCTTCGTAACTATTACCAAGCCCGGTGCGGAAGTTCTCTGTTAAGCGGGCCAATGTGTCGGCCATGTCCGGACCGGCAAATTCCCCGGCAGCAAATGATTTGTTCTGATCGTCAACAAGCAGATCGAGCGCTGCGTCAGGTAATTGAAAGCGATCTTCACCGCAGTAATCAACTAGTTTGGCCGCCGCCTGTAAACGCAACCATTCCAATATCCAGCGCCCATGTAATTTGGTCTTGCCAGCCAATTCCTCGGCCCCAATCGGTCCGGCGTTCGCCATCGCTTTATAGAGACCAAGCTGATTTCCCAGATAAATCATCGCCGCCACAATTTCGCCCTGACGATAATTCCACACAGTAAACGCATAACGACGTGGATCGTCACCGACAGAAGTGATTGGCGTGACCCGCGGGGCGTTCGGATTGTCAGACATGTTGACGCTACCTAGAGTTTACATCATCGTGGGAAAATCAGGAGCGGCAATAGTAGGTTCGGTCACGGCAGGATGCAACTAAGCCCCAGCCTTATTTGAAATTTGGAATACCGGCACCGATGTCGCGATAGTCAACGACAAATAGTTCTGTCGGCCCAAACAACATTTCATCAATGTCCGGAACCATGCGGGCTTGACGGAAATGCGGTTCCATCAGATCGGTCCAGTCGATGATAAAACGCACTGTACCTTCATCATTCGCAAGTGGCAGAAACAATGTTGCGGTGCGTTGCACACCACTGATTGCGTATTTAACACCATACTCGCTATAGAGCCCGCAAGGTTGCTGCACAACGGCGCGCAACCTGTCAGCAACCGTCCGCTGCATATCCGGTTGTGGGAAATCGAGCAGATTATTCCCGGTGCGGTCTTGTTCAGTGGCCCCGGCCCGCGCTGTTCCTTGCAGACGATATATTAGTTTGGTTTCCGAAAAATACTCCAGGATGGAGATATTAGGCAGCAAATATGGCACCGCCGCTGGATCAAAAGCGGCTTTCCGCGGAACCAGATTTCCGTCGCAAATACTGCGCCAGTAATCAAAAAAAAATTCAATATTATTCTCTACAGACATCTAGGCCAATCTTCACACAACGCTAAGCGGCTGTCAGACTATCGCAACAATCTTCTCAATTGATGAATGGTTCTTTGCCTAATAGTCCAATGCTTCATTAAATGCAATTGCCGAAAAATTTGCGATTTCCCCTAGGCTAACCGGTTTCAAAGGAGCACGAATTCGATAGGCGCCGACTTCGGTTTGGCTGAGATTGTTTTCCTGCGCCAGTATCTCTGTCACAACCAAGCCACAATAACGGCCTTGGCATGGACCCATGCCAACCCGTCCGAACGCTTTTGTCTGGTTCGGTCCGACGCAGCCCAGATCAGCATATTTTCGGATCTCGCCAGCCGTCACCTCTTCGCATCGGCATACCATCGTATCGTCACCGGGCCGGAGAAATTCCACCGCCGGTGGATATAGAGCGTCAAGAAACGGACGAATGGATTTTTCGCGTTGCAGAGCGAGGCACCGCCCCTCTGCCTGAGTTTCAAACTTATCGGCCCGAACGAATTCAAGTAGTTTAAGGGCATTCAGCGCCGCAATTTCACCGGCCAAAGCTGCCGCTTTAGCGCCATTAATCCCAGCGCCGTCTCCAGCAACGCTGAAAATAGGGTTGGATGTCACCCCGCATTCATCGCTCACGGGGTGGAAGCATCGCTGGGTCCCGTTCCAATAATGTTCAAGACGTAGGGCGCGCGTAATCTGCGTGTTCGGAACCACCCCGGCATGCAACAAAGCGACGTCGCAGTCGATCCGATGATCTTTACCAGCGGCGTTAAACTGCACCGCATTGAGGCGACTACTGCCCAGAAGTGTGATGTCGCAGGCGCCTTTGTAACGCGCGATACCAGCGGCTTTCACCTGGCGTATCAGCACCAATCCTTTGGCAAGATACCTCCATGCGGTTGGCGATATCGGTAGATGCTTCATGGCCGCAATTTCATCGCCGAACGACTGCGTTTCGACGAGCGCACGCGGCGGCGAACCGGCTTTCGCCAATTGACTGGCGACAAGGTAAAGCAACGGCCCGCACCCGATCAGGACCGCATTTTCCGCTACCAAGCCGCTGGATTTCAGCATGATTTGCGCCGCGCCAGCCGTCATCACGCCCGGCAGTGTCCAACCCGGGACCGGCACCGGCCGCTCCAACGCACCGGTCGCGATGATCACATGTCGACCTTTGATTGATTGCGCTTTGCCAGCGACGGAAAAATAAACCGTACCGTCTTCGTCGACCCGCCAAATTGTTGCCGCCGCATGATGGGTGACATTGTCATGGTCGATCCTGCGCGCCAGCGTCTGACCTTCGGTATAGCTATTTCCGAGAACGCGTTGTTGTTCGGCAGACGCCTTCAAAACGCCGCGATAAATCTGTCCGCCCGGTGTGGTTTGCTCGTCAACAAGAGTGACTTTCGCACCCCCTTCGCCAGCTAGGCGAGCAGCAGCCAAACCGGCGGGCCCGGCACCCAGAACGACGATGTCAGCATCAGTCATCTGAAGCCCCAGTCACGACGTCAGGTCGCTCGACACGCAGACCAGGCTCAACCTGGGTTATGCAGGCTTGCACATTCTCGCCATTGATGGCGACCAGACAATCATAACATGCACCCATCATACAGAAGGCGGCGCGCGGCTGAGCGGAAACTGGCGACAACCGGAAGTGATCGATGCCCGCCGCAAGTAAAGCTGCGGCAATGGTTTCGCCCGCGACCGCGTGTACCTCGTGACCATCGAAGGAGAAAGTCACTCGCTCGCCCGATATTTGTTCAAGACGGCGAAACATCGAACCGATCCTCGCTAAATGGGGTCAGATCGGGTGCGTCCGCATGACCTTCTAACCAGGTCGGCAGAAAACGGGCATGCGCCGCCGCTAAGGTGATGCCACTATGGCAAGTCACCATAAAAACGCCTGGATGGATTTTCGATTGTTGATAGATCGGATATCCGTCCATCGACATAATTCGTAGTGCGGCCCAACTACGGACCAATTTCGCCCGCTCCAACATCGGATAAATCTGCACCGCGTCACGTGCCAACGCGGCGACAACATCCATTGTTTCCCGATCATCCAGACCCACCTCTTCGGCTGAGGCACCGATTTGCACCGCGCCTTCATCAACCTGGCGCAAAGTCCCCGACGGGCGACCGATCAACGGTGGCAGTTTTTCAGTTATCAGCACTTGACCCCGTTGGGCCCGAATATGATTTTCAAAACCAAGCGCCGGGGCCAACGCGGTGGCCCCTAAACCCGCACTTAGGACCACTCGCGCCGCCGACCTAGTCTTGCCGTCGCTGCTTTCGATACGATAGCCATCAGCCTTCGCATCGATCTTGGTAACTTTGGTATCGATGTTCACAATCGCCCCTTTGCGCCGAACTTCGCCGGCCAGTGTTCGCAGCAGTTTAAGCGGATTTACGTGACCGTCCTGGTGATGCAGAATCGCGCCCGCAATATCATGACCGATATGCGGTTCTTCTTTTTTCAGCTGGTTGTGACCCAAGATTTCAAAGGGATAATCGCCATCCAATTCCTGCTTCAGTTTTTCGTAGTCCGCGGCGCGGGCTTCCAAATCCGCTTCGTTCAAATGATAGTCATAGCCGCCGTCCTGGCGTAACGCCAATTCAGCACCAGTATTGGCACTCAGCTCGTCTGCGAAATCTCGCCAAACTGCTGCCGAACTTTGCGTCCAACGCGCATAGGCCGGTTTGTCCAAGCCTTTCCCCTGCACCCAGACCAAGCCGAAATTTCCCCGCGACGCACGAAAGGCATTATCTCCTTCGTCGAAGATCGTGACCCGCTTGCCGAGACCGAGCAAACCATAGGCGACGGACAGGCCAACGATCCCGCCACCGACTATCGCGTATTCACTGTCCATAGGCTTACCGCGTTCAATTCCTATTATCCGCCAACAGCAGATTGATCTGATAGGCGGATTCTTGTCTACTAGAGATTAACTTAACTATAGAATTTGAAAAGAACGAGCGCCCGAAATTTATGACCTCCACGGGACAACAGTTACAAAAAGCCGTGCAAGCTCACCAGGCCGGAGACTTTGCCGGTGCGGCTAAGTCCTACCGTGCAATCCTTGCTTTGGACAAACAGAACGCCGATGCAACGCATTTATTGGGGCTTGTGGAACTGCAATTTGGTCGGACAAAAGAAGCCATCAGGTTACTGGAAGTCGGGGTCAATTTAAGGCCGAAAAATCCAACCTTTCGGTTTAACCTGGGTGTCGCCTACGGAACGACGGAACAATTTGGCATGGCGATCAAAAGTTATCGCCGCGCCGCTAAATTAAAGCCGAATGATCCGAATATTCTCAATAATCTCGGGCTTGCCCTAGGCAGTGATGGGCAACTGCAAGAGGCTGAAAAAGTCTTGCGCCAGGCGCTTCTACTTGACCCAGACCTGGCGATAACCGCGGTCAATTTGGCTGACGTGCTGTGTCGCCTGGCGCTGCCGGAACAGATGCAAGAAGCGGAAAGGCTTTGCCGCCGCGTCCTCTCTCTTCCGCCGGAAATGGCGAAGGCTCACGCAGTTCTGGCGCGTTCCCTGACTGTTGGCAATCGACAGGGCGAAGCCGTTGTCGCGATTAAAACAGCGGTACAGTTAGAGCCCGGTAACGGCCTGTTTCAAGAACAACTTGCCGAGCTATCGATGAAATCCGCGGATCCTAAGACGGCAGAAGTCGCCGCCCGTCATGCCGTTCGAATAAATCCTACCCGGGCGCGCTCCGCTGGCCTGCTGGGTTCGGCTTTGTTGGCACAAGAAAAATTAGAGGACGCGAAAAGTTGGCTTCATAAAGCAATCAAACTCGACCCAACCGGCATGGAGGGCTGCGAAGCCGGTGCCGCCGCCAATCTCTACGTCGCCTATTTGAAAAAACGGCAATACGACGATGTTTCTACTTTGCTTAACCTGGATCAGCTGGTCTTTCCGGTCGAAATCGAAACACCTGAAGACTACGAAAATCTTCAGGATTTTAACACCGAACTGGCAAGGGCCATCAAAGATCATCCAAGCCTACAGTGGAACCCCGCCGGCTACGTCACACGAAAAGGGGCAATTACCGGCAATGTGCTTTTGGATGCCCAGCCAATATTCAAGGCCATGGAAATCGCGATACGTAACGGTATCGAGTTATTTCTAGCCGCCCTGCCGAGCGAGCCCACGCATCATTTCAAGCGTGACTTGTCACGCCGCTTCCGCATGGTCATGTGGGCTGTCATCCTGGATCAGGAAGGGCATTTGGAAACTCATATTCACGAAGGCTCTTGGATTAGCGGCGTTTATTACGTATCGATACCCGACTTTGAACAGGAAATTGGCACCGACGCTGCCGGCGCCATCGAATTTGGCCGTCCGGCGAAACAGTATGATCTTCATGATGGCTTCACCACCCGGATTGTGAAGCCGCAGGATGGGCGTTTGGTGTTATTCCCGTCATCGATGTTTCACCGCACCATCCCCTTTCGCGCCGAGGCGGAGCGTATTTGCATTTCATTTAATTGTTTTCCGTATTAATTCTTAACATCAACATTATGTTCAGAAAATTGATGCGCCGCCCAAAGACAATGTGATCACGGCAAAAATCGGCCAGCCGCGATGACGCCACCTGGTCATCGGACCTGTCATAATCAGCGCACCCGCGAAAGCCGCGGTTGCTATGACGTAAATTGGTTGGGTGCCCGAAAAATTGAAGACCGGGGCCAGAAAAATCACCGAAAAAGTCAACCACATAAGGCTGGTGACATGCCAGGCCAAACGCGTTATTTGACGGGCAAAATGCGGGTTCAGAGGTAAATTCGACCAATCCATCCGGGAAATAATTGGCCCGACAAACATCCGCTCCCCCAATATCGTATGGGTAATAGCGGCGGCCAAAGTACCTAAGCCAGCGATCGCAAGTAAACAATTCACCAAGTCGAAATTCATGACATCTCCTTCCATACGGTAGCGTATGCTATACTAAACGAACATACTTGCGAATGTCAATACGGTAACGTATGGTATCAATATGAGAAAACCCGTGACCGAACCGCGACGGAAATCCGACCCTGGAAAATCCGCCAATACGAGCCGCCGGGATTGGATTTTCGCTAGTCTTCGGACTTTGCGAAATGACGGAATTGAAGCCGTTCGCGTAGAATTGGTGGCAAAAACGCTTGCTGTTACAAAAGGCAGTTTCTATTGGCACTTTGAAAACCGCGCTGCCCTACATACCGCGATGCTTAAGCACTGGCGGCAGCGCGCGACTACCGATGTCATTACCGAAGTCGAAAGCGCGGCCACCGATCCATTACAGAAACTCCATCACTTGATGACGATCAGTGTAGGTAACAATAACGGCGCTAAACTGGATATCGCGATCAGAGCATGGGCAAGCCATGACCGGGCCGCCGCCAAGGCTGTTCTTGGCGTCGACAAAAAACGCATCAAATATGTCTCGGAACTGCTCCGGCAGATCGGGCATAAGCCGGACGTTGCGAACGCGCGTGCACGGATTATCTATCTGACGCTGATTGGTAGTTATTTCACCGCCGGGTACGAAACCGCTAAGGCGTCAGGCGCGCACTGGCGCGAACTTGAACAGCTTATTGTGCAAGATCGCGCCTAGTACAAATCGCAACAAACTAACTTGGTTATTGCGGCCGCATGTCGTCCGGATCGATACCGGCCACCTCGACCGGCGCTTTCATCGCATCGCGGCGGAACGGTTCGCCTAGTTCCTGGTTCAACAATACTTCGATAAATGTGGTGACGCCGTCGTCCTGGGCTTTGCACGCGGTCGCTAGAGCGTCCGTCAATTCTGTTTGGGTGCGCACCAACACACCTTTTAAGCCACAGCCTTCAGCGACTTTGGCGTAGCTCAGATGTGGATCGAGCTCGGTGCCCACAAAATTATCGTTATACCAAAGGATCGAGTTGCGTTTTTCCGCCCCCCATTGATAGTTGCGGAAAATCACCATGGTTATGGCGGGCCATTCTTCGCGACCCAAAGAGGTCATTTCATTCATCGAAATGCCGAAGGCACCATCGCCGGCAAAGCCCACCACCGGCACATCGGGGCAACCGATTTTTGCGCCAATGATCGACGGGAACCCATAGCCGCACGGACCGAACAAGCCGGGCGCCAAGTATTTGCGGCCTTTTTCAAACGTCGGATAGGCGTTGCCAATGGCGCAATTGTTGCCGATATCGCTGGATATAATGGCGTCCGCCGGCAATCCTGCCTGAATAGCGCGCCAGGCCATCCGCGGCGCCATCCGATCGGCATCCCGTTCCCGCGCATCTTTATTCCAGGTGGTACCAGGATCGTCGTCTTCATGATCCATACTGCTAAGGGTTTGCATCCAGGCGGATTTGGTTTGATGGATTGTCGATTTGCGATCCTCACGCCCGCTGTCACCGGCATTTGCAGATAGACTTTGTAATAACTGTTGTGCGACCAGTTTGGCATCACCGCAAATCCCGACGCTGACATTTTTTGTCAAACCGATGCGATCTGGATTGATGTCGACTTGAATAATATCGGCGTCCGTCGGCCAGTAATCGATGCCATAGCCGGGCAGCGTGGAGAACGGATTTAGCCTGGTGCCCAAGGCCAAAACCACATCGGCTTTGGCAATCAATTCCATCGCTGCTTTTGAGCCGTTATATCCAAGCGGTCCGACGGCGAGCGGATGGCTGCCGGGGAAGCTGTCATTATGTTGATAACCACTGGCGACGGGCGCATCCAGGCGTTCTGCCAACGCTTGGCAGTCAGGAATAGCGTTGCCAATGACAACACCAGCGCCCGAAAGAATAACCGGAAACTTTGCGTTTGATAATAGATTGGCGGCGGCGGCAATGGCACCGGCGCCACCGGCTTGGCGTTCCAATCGCAAGATCGAAGGTATCGGTACGTCAATGACTTGAGTCCAATAGTCGCGCGGGACATTGATTTGGGCTGGCGCTGAAGCGCGGATCGCATTTTCGATCACCCGATTCAGCACTTCTGGAATGCGGGAAGCATCACGAACTTCTTCTTGATAACAAACCATATCTTTAAAAAGGGCCATTTGTTCAACTTCTTGGAAGCCGCCTTGACCGATGGTCTTGTTTGCCGCCTGCGGTGTCACTAACAACATCGGCGTGTGGTTCCAATAAGCGGTTTTAATGGGCGTGACAAAATTTGTGATACCGGGACCATTTTGCGCAATGCACATCGCCATTTTGCCGGTGGTGCGGGTATAGCCATCACAAATGTAGCCGCCATTGGTTTCATGCGCCACGTCCCAAAAGGTGATACCTGCCTTCGGAAATAAATCCGATATTGGCATAAAGGCCGACCCGATAATGCCGAATGCATGTTCGATGCCGTGCATTTGCAATACTTTCACAAAAGCTTCTTCGCTGGTCATTTTCATGATGACGCTTCCCTTTTATTTAACAATGTCGAACTGTCGCCTCGCCCAGTCATATCGTCGCGCCAAATATTCATCGTAAATTAACAAGGCCGACCAATTGGTAGAGATGGATCACTCCCACACACTAATTGCCCAATCTCGGTGGAAAATATAGAGCCAGATTCCGAAACTCGTGCGTCCAGTTGGACCTATCGCCAACAGTTCCTCACGACGCCAAAAAATCCGAGCGTAACAACTAAATGGAAATAGAAAATGTCGCGTGAAGAGCAAGTCTACTTTGATAATTTGGCCAATTACGAAATTTCGCTCGATGCATTAATTTAGGGAATTATATACCAAAGTCCCAATCCCTTATTTACAAACGACTGTAACTGGATTTAGAAGATAGGTTGCCAGCTCTTCAGGAGATGGTTTTGATCCGTCAGGATTTTTGAAATCAATCACCTCTTCCATTTCCGCCCTTGACGGCTGGTAGCTGTGAGGCTTTACCTCAACAATGGGTTTCTGTTTCTTCTCTGTCATTTTGTTTCCTTACTGAGTTTCTTATTGAGTTCAGTGCGCCAAGCATCAAAATCATACCAGCCACACCCCCGACAACCTTCAGGGTCATCCTTATTTAAAGAACCCCATTTTTCTGTTCCTGAATAATAGAATGCAATGCCGAATGGTTTACCTCGCTTCCCTGTTTTCCAACAAACTTCACATGAACGACTTTTGAGTAGGTTATGACTGACGCTTCCGTTGGATTTTTTGAGCAACTGGAATTTTTCCTTTATATCGGAATCATCCATATTGTTGTAACTGGTTTGCTCGTCACTGGTTATAGAATTCCACCGTAACATGGGTAGCTTGTGATCAATCGTTAATTGATTGGGCATTCTCTTTGTGTTTTCAATGATATCCTTTGATCCCAACAACTGTATGACCCGCCGCGCAAAATCGGTTGACATGGAACCTGTTACCAAAGGCAAATTGAAGTTTCCATTCCAGCGATCATGCCTTGTTGTTTTGTCACATTTTACACAGAGATGGTTGTCACTGGTAATTTCCAGCCCGTCCCTCTTGTTGCTTCCCCGTTGCAATCCCTGTATTCCCGCACCGCCCGCTATTTGAGTTATTCCTGTATGGGTGTATTCACATTCTCGACAGTGCTATTGCTTGTCCTTCAAAACAGCGTAAACCATGTAGGTTTTTGTAGTCTTGTCAAAAGAATTTTCAAAATCCGTAAGGGCTGTCAATTTGAATGCCCTTCAACCCGATTGAAAGCCGCACGATAAAAACTCTCATCTTTTTCGTAAGCGATGATCTTTCTTTTCATTGAGTCAGCTGCAATTACGGTCGTGGCACTCCCTGCAAATGGGTCAAATAGTAAATCTCCCTCATTACTGAACAACTCTATAAATCTCTTGATTACGGGAATTGGTTTTTGTGTCGGATGGATTCTTTCCTGTGGTGATGGCGATTTGCATGTAATAATATTATGAACGACGCGTCCATTAAATTGTGTCCCAGGTCTTTTACCCAAAACAATACTTTCCCAAGCATTTATCGGTTTGAAAGTGTGATTGAACGGAACTGGATTTGTTTTTTGCCACACAAACGTACCAACAGCATTAAATTTATGAGATTTGAGAATATCAGTATATTCACCAATTTGCGCCTGTGCACAAAATATCACGGCCCATCCACGCACCTTCGGCAGAATTATTTCAGTCCATTCGGCAGGGCTGAAATCATAATCCCAGTCGCCAAAGTGTCCTTTCGGCATGATGAAATCGGATCCGTTTTTTCTCAACCGTCTGGAAACCTGTTTTTCGCAAGTATAAGGATTGCTAATTCCATAAGGCGGGTCTGTAAGCAGCAAATCAATTGATCTTTCCTGCATTTCCCGCCCCGCTACAATTCCATCCCCATGGACAAATTTATGATATTTCCCAACAGTCCTGTCAGGAATATTTGGAATATCCGGGTTGATTTTTTTAATCAGTATATTCAGGTTTCTGGATATGTCCTCAGCAGATGGATTTTCCGTTATGGAAAAATCATCATCTATTTTCAGGCTACCCAGAGTTTCATCATCAAATTTTCGAGCCAGCAAACTAACAATCCAGCCAGACCCGTCGTGCTCAGGGTTATCATGGCTGATATGTTTTCTCAGAACAGGGAAGTTATCCGATATCCATTTATTGGCAATCGCTCTGATTTTAATTTTATGGGTGGTGGCTATATCTGGTAAATCAATTTCAACGATACTCATGCCACCAAATCCTGATAGCGAAGCCGTTTTCCTGTCAGATTGGACGCAATGTCTGTCATCTGTTGCATGGTGTCTTTCTCCCTGTTGTTATGCCGTCCCGCAAACTCTGTCACGTAGCGGTGCAGGTGCTTCTCGCTCATCTGGTGATATGTGCCGTGATAACCCCGCTTTAATACCGCCCAGAAGCTCTCTATGCCGTTTGTGTGAGCTTGTCCGCGCACATATTCGGAGACGCTGTGACAAACTGTCTCATGATTGTCCAGCCCGCCATAGGCGCGGTTCTCGTCGGTGTAGATCATTGCTTCAGGCTTTGATGCGGATCGGACAAAGCCTTTCAGCGTGTCACCAGTCGTGTTATGTGTGACGATTGCGACAACCTTGTTGCTGCCTCTGTCCTTCGCGCCGACAACAGGCGTTTTACCAACCGCCCCACGACCTGCGCGGAGTTTCTTGTTTGTGTGTTTATTCTTCTCTTTACCGCCAATGTAAGTTTCATCGACTTCGACGGGGCCAGTAAACAAAGGATTGCCAAACTCAAATGCCTTGCGCAAGCGGTGAGCAAGGTGCCATGCGGACTTTTGAGTAATATCCAAATCACGATGCAGTTTCATGCTGGACACACCTTTAAGGTTTGTCAGGCACAAATAAATTGCAATCGCCCACATCTGATAGCTCAGCTTTGTTCCTTGCATAAGCGTACCCGCCCGAAGTGAGAACTGTGGTCTTTTTGGACAATCGCGGCATCGATGTGTCATGGATTTATGCTTAATACCGGCCATGACATTAAATGATCCGCAATGAGGGCAGAACGGCCCTTTTGACCAAATACGCTCCTCAAACCAAACCCTTGCTGTTTCATCGTCAGGAAACATCTTCATTAGCTTTACAAGACTAATACCATTTCGATCTGATTTTCCGGGGGCGTTGTGTGTCATTATTAATCTCCGTTTCGGTGACTCTACTGTAGGCTCTATGATCCTATCCGTCAACACCTAATTGGGACTTTGGTATATAATTCCCTTAATTTAGGATATGCAAAAACAAAAGGCTTATCGATAAATGGCTGGCAAATGCTGAATTTGAATCAATCTGGGACATATTTGGGTTATGTGCCAAAACAAGACAAAAAAATAGCGCCACCTCTTAAGGGTAACGCCAGCATTTCGATCTGATATAGGCTAATTTTGTATCGGATTGGCGGCGGCTCGAAATGCCGCCGCCGCACCAAAATTCGTCTTAGGTCTTGGAACTAACCCAAGTTTCAACTGTCGAGAACAGTGAACTAAGGGAGTTACCAACTGCAAACACGATAATAACGATCGCAATCGCGATACCAGCTGCAATCAGACCATATTCAATCGCGGTCGCACCATCTTCATCACTGGCAAATTTGCCATGACGAATTTTGTGCATTGCGTTTTGGGCTTTTACAAACAATTTCAACATTTTACTTCTCCTGCTCTTCCAAAATACGCCGTCCCAGGAGACGATTTAGACGCTCCGATCCGACAGGCGCCGGAAGATCTGTTAACAAAAGTTCAATTCCGCTGCCGACGCTCCCGCCTAATGAAGCAAAGAGTATACCAAGTCAAATGAAAGCTGGACCAAACACAATATTTTTCAAATTGTTCAATAATTTCAACATATAAGTATACAATTTTAGTAAATTGGTTTCTTATAAACCGTCACTTCTGTTTCATTTGTCCTAAAATAATACAGCTTTGTGACCATCCCTGGATGTTTCAAAGCGATCCGCGTGCGCACTCTTATCCCAATAACGCTTTGCAAAATCAGCATCGCAATTGAGAACGAACAATACTTATACTTAGCTCTGCACACGGTGAATTTTGGGTTTAAATGTCGCCCCCACAAAATTAATCTTTTGGCAACACTTTTCGACTAACCTCAACAGCTTCGCAATATTGTATTGTGTATTCGCAGCATCGTCTCTGTTGCGTTGGCCGTGAGGAGAATTTGAATGGACATCGCCGCAACGTCATCAGTCGCACATCAGGCGCTCCGTTTGTCGGAAGCCGCAACAGTGCTTCAACACAATCAAGAAAACGAGAGCGATGATAAAGTCGAATCCCGTGCCGCGGACAGTGATGTCCCTCCGGGTCAGCGGGCGACCTCGAAAGAAGACGGCCAAAGTCCGCAACCGGTGATCGGAGCGTTAGAAACCGCTGGTCAATCCGTCGAAAATGGTCAGATCGGGCGACAGGTCGACATCCAAGTCTAATCCCCCACGCCAATAAACCACGCACCACCTACGCATCCCATCTGCCCCTAGTCTAGGTTACCTCGAAAGCCGGTTTTCTTTCTTTGGCAGGTTTGTTTGATATTCATCGCATTTGCCCTCGTGCGGCGAACTGACGCGCCGCGATCGCCACCGCCAGGCCTGCCGGTTGCTGCGCCGGCGGAAAATTGCCTTTTTGGCGACTTGCTTCAAGGGCAGCTATTCTTTCGCTTTTGGCGGCGCAATAGTCCGGATCGCCAAAGCGAAACAGCAATTCCTGAAAAGCTTCATGCGCGGCCCTGTTAAATGTTTGCGGATTTGCCATCCTATCTAATGTTGGATGAGGTGGTGTGACCTGTAGAATGGCATCGTCATCGTCACTCAAGAATGCGCTGTTGTTGGCTGAATTGTTTTTGACCCTCAGTTTGGGAAGGAAGTGCGTGTGCGAGCCGGCCGGCGTGCGCCCATTCGGTGGTGGAATGTCCTGATAAATTTCAATGCGTCCAAGCCTGGACATAAAAACGCGAGCCGGCTGACTATCTAACAGCAGATTGAGAAAGTTTTGGTCCCGCCAGTTAAGGATCTGCCCATCAAGCATCTTCATGGCGGCGACAAAATCCGCATTATCGCTACGCAGGCAAATATCTAAATGCGGTACATTCAAGCCCAGATCGAAAATCATCCGACCGCGGTCATTTGCCAGTAAAGCGCTGTTGTCCGGTCCTAAGCAAGTGATCCGCTTGCGCTCCGCCATTGCCGCCGCGGATTTTGGCAAAGTCAGATACAAACCATGCAGCCATTGTCGCGGCGATTTACTCAGACTTTCCCAGGCTTGGATTTTGACATCCGCTTTCAACTCGATACGGATCCCGCCGCCAACCGTCACCAAGCACAACTCATCTGTGGCTGCCAAAATTATTTCTTCGCTCGAAATTGGCCGATATTCCGCCGCCAATCCCGGCACCGACATCATCCAATCGGCTTGCCCATCATGCATCAGGTCGCCCAACACCATGGCAAGTTCGTCCATCATTTTCCCAATTCGATTGCTTTCGATCCTATCAAAGCACAATATCGCGACGAATATCGAGTGATTGGGAAAGAAACAATTTGACCTCGCCTCACAAAATGTCTGCCAGCGCGGCACGTCAGGCGATCGCCGACGACCGGTTGTCGGTTCGTGATCTAGTTGAAAGCTGTTTGGCCCGGATTGAGGAACGCCAACCCGTTGTCCGGGCGTTCGAATATGTCGCCATAGACGAAATGCGCGCCGCTGCCGATCTTGCCGCCGATATTCCGAAAACCGGCCCCTTATGCGGTCTGCCGTTCGGGATCAAGGACATTATTGATACCGCGAACATGCCAACGGCGTACGGCTCTCCGATCTACCGCAACCATATCCCGTCGTTTGACGCGACTTGCGTTTCCATGGTGAAGGCAGCAGGCGGTCTGATTGCCGGCAAAACGGTTTCGACGGAGTTTGCGTATTCAACGCCCGGCGTGACGAGCAATCCTCATAATCCAAATCATACGCCTGGTGGCTCGTCATCCGGTTCCGCCGCTGCGGTCGCGGATTTTCAGGTTCCACTCGCTTTTGGCACGCAAACAGCGGGTTCCGTCATCCGCCCGTCGTCTTTTTGCGGCATTGTCGGCTACAAACCGACCTTCAACGATTTTAACCTTACCGGCGTGAAGTGTTTTAGCCCGACCCTCGATACCCTTGGCGTCCATTGCCGTGCGGTTGAAGATTTGCCGCTGGTCCGCGCCGCGCTCACCAATGACCTAACAAAGGTAATAGCGCGCGAAATACCACCGCGTATCGGTATCTTCAAACAGGCGGAATGGGAACAGGCGACACCAGCCATGCAAACGGCAATTGACAAAACCGCCGCTTCTCTGCAAGCACAGGGGGCTGAGGTATATGTTATTGAACGCGCGGATATTTTTTCCGCCGCGATAGCAGCGCAAACGGACATCATGTCTTTCGACGCAGCGCGCAGCTTTGGGCCTGAGTATTTTGCCCGCAAATCATCACTGAGTGCCGGCCTGATCGAGTTGGTAGAACGCGGACGCACAATCACGCAGAACGAAATCCGCCATGCCTTGATTGTCAGAGAGCAATGTACCGGCGAGTTCCGCAAGGTATTTCAAAAGACAGATTTTGTGATGATGCCAAGCGCGCCCGGGGAAGCACCCCTCGGTCTCAGCAGCACCGGCGATGCCATATTCAACCGCATCCCGACCTTCCTCGGTTTGCCGGCGATCAGTTTGCCGGGTCATGTCGGAGATTTGGGATTACCGCTGGGCATTCAGTTTGTCGGACAAGCACATCAGGATAACGACCTGATTGCAGCCGCCCTATGGCTTGAACATCGTTTGCTTGGCTAAGAATTATCCTCGGATCATCGGTTCAATCTGCTGCCAGACTTCGCCTTGCAAAACTTCCGGTGGCCGCAATTCACCATCACGGTCATGCGGGTCGACAATCGACCAAACAGATTCCCATTGATCCTTGGCCAAGCGGCGATAAACATTCGCCACTCGGTCCATATAGCCACGATCCGCTTCGTGGATGTCGTGACTGTCTTCGGTATAACTGCGCGCCGCTTTGCGCCCAACAAGTTCATGGGCTAATTGCACGTCGGTCGCCACCAAACATGTCAAATCTGGGCGCGGCAGTTCGAAGATCTCGTATTCCACTTGGCGTATCCAGTCTATTATCGGCTGCTGTTCCACTTCAGGACACTTCGCGGCCCCGTAGGCAATGTTGGAGGAGACATAACGATCGAGGATCACGAGATCGTTCTGGTCGATCAGGGACAGCAGGAAGTCCCGACTTTCATAGCGGTCGCCAGCGAAAAGCAAAGCAGCGAATTGCACCGAGACGTCTTCAAGACTGCCAAATTGGCCGTCTAAATATTTCCCCACCAATTTCGCAAATCTGGTCTCCGTGTAACGCGGAAACGACAGGGTTGCGACTGAATATCCAGCTGCCTCCGCCAGAGCTTGCAGCCCACGGGTCAAGGTCCCTTTGCCGGCCCCGTCAATCCCTTCAATGTTAAGCAGCATCTTCGCCTCTTGCCCGCTTGTCAGTGTTCGGGATTACTTCTACCCTAGTTCCAGAACTTTTCCAGCCATCTGAGATAATTTTCTTTGAGACCCCAATGACAGATTTAGTATTTAGTCCGGCCGAAGACGTCCTCATCGACATTGCCGGCACTTTCGCTCACGATTTCATTGCGCCCGATGCACAAATCTGGGAACGCAACCGTACCATGCCAAGGTCCGTGATCCAGGCGGCTGGCGAATTGGGCCTCTGCCGTCTATTGGTGCCAAAAGATCAAGGCGGGCATGGTATCGGCTTTACCGCGATGGCGAAAATCATGGAAGAATTATCCTATGCCGATTAGGCTGCCGCGTTTGCACTTGTTGTGCATAACAATTTTGCCCGTTCGCTGGCGGTTTTTGGCAGCCAGTTCTTGCATGATCGTTATTTGACGTCCAGTTGTCGTGGGGACCTGATCGGTTCCTTCTTATTGACCGAGCCGCAGTCGGGCAGCGACGCGGCGAATTTATTAACCACTGCCGAGGTTGATGGCGATAATTGGGTCATCAATGGTGAAAAAGCCTGGATCACCAACTCCGATAAAGCTGATATTTTGGCGGTTTATTTGCAAACCGATCCGTCCGCCGGCTGGCGCGGCATCGCTTGTGTGTTGGTTGACCGGGATACCCCGGGGGTCGAAGCCCTCGGTCCTTACGAACTGTTGGGCGGACATGCAATGGGTGCCGGCGGTTTCATATTTACCGATGTTCGGGTGCCAATAAATCAAACCATGATAGCACCAGGCGAAGGTTTCAAAGCGGCCATGGGCGGCATCGATATCGCCCGCTTGATCGTGGCGGCCATGTGCGCCGGTATGTTGCGCAGTGCCCTCGATTGCGCTTATCCCTACGCCATCAAGCGACAAGCCTTCGGTCAAGCGATCGCCGATTTCCAGGGCATACAATGGCAACTGGCAGATGTCGCGACCGATTTGCATGCGATTACGTTGATGGCCTATGACGCGGCGCGTGCCATTGATGCGGGCGAAAGTGTCCCGCTGCCCGCTGCGCATGCAAAAAAGTTCGCAACCCGCCAGACCCTGAAGGGACTAGCGGAATGCATGCAGGCGATGGGCGCCGACGGCTACAAACAGGATTTTCCGATCGCTCGCCATCTGGCTTGCGCTAAAGCGGCGCAATATCTCGACGGCAGTACCGAAATTCAGAACGTCGTGATCTCCCGCGGTCTGCGTAAACAATATGAAGACGGCTAAGGCCGGCGATCCACTTTACGTTTTAACTCAAGAAATGGCAGCAGCATGAGCTTTGATATCACCTCCCTCATCCCCGACAATTTGCCGGCCCCGGCAGCGGCCCGGTGGAATGGCTTCCCGAAATATAACTTTGTCGGGGGCCATAATGACGGCAAAAGCATTCCGGTCCCTGAATTTGTCGACGCGGCACAAACCGTGCTGAACCGGGAAGGGGAAACTTTGGCGACCTATGGCCTGCAAAGTGGGCCGCAAGGGTACAAACCGCTGCGCGCTTTCATTGCCGATACCCTTCGCAAAGGGCCGGGTATGAATTGCAACGCCGACGATATTTTGGTGACCGGTGGCTCTTTGCAGGCGATGGATTTGGTCAATGAAGCGTTGTTGGCGCCAGGCGATACTATCATTATTGAAGAAGCGACCTATGGCGGGGCGATGAGCAAACTGCGACGTCTGGGGGTCAACTATATCGGTGTCGCTCTGGATGATGGCGGCATTCGTATGGATCATTTGGCGGAAATCCTAGAAAACCTCAAATCTGGCGGCAAGCAGGCGAAATACATTTATACCATTCCGACGGTGCAAAACCCGACCGGCACGGTGATGAGCAAGGCCCGGCGTCAGGAACTGTTGCAGCTGGCGAAAACTTATGGCGTGGCGATATTTGAAGATGATTGTTATGCCAATCTGGTGATGGGGGCGAAACGGCCGCCGGCAATCCACGCTTTGGACGAAGACGGCCGCGTGGTCTATTGCGGTTCTTTCTCAAAATCCATCGCGCCGGCCCTTAGGGTCGGTTATGTGGTCGCGGACTGGCCCTTAATGAGCCAGTTGCTGTCGCTTAAAACCGATGCTGGCTCCGGCGCGCTGGAGCAAATGGTCTTGGCGGAATATGCGCCGAAACATTTCGCCGCCCATGTGAAGGCTCTGACCGAAACTTTGACGGCTAAACGAGACGCAATCGTCGAGGCGTTGAGCGCTGAATTTGGCACCGATGCCGAATTCAGAGTTCCCGATGGTGGTATTTTCATCTGGGTCGATTTACCGAAAGAAGTCGATACCAGCCGTTTGGCTAAAGTCGCCTGGGGCGAAGGGGTGGCGATCAATCCAGGCGCTGAATGGTCCGCCGATAGCGATTGGGGCCGCAACAAGTTCCGGCTTTGCTTTGGTCACCCTGATATCGCAACGATCCGTGCCGGGGTCGCTGAACTTGCCAATATCTGCCACCGCGAATTCGGGTTACCTGCCCGTAGCGCTAATATCGAGCGATAAGGGCGATATATTTGTGACAGACGCTTTTTGTCACCTCTCTGACATCGCTAATTGATCGGGTCCGTCGGTTTCGGCGCGGCGCTTGGTTTGCCGCTGGTGGGGCCGGAATGATGATGAACTAGACGCCATATCCGGCCGGCGCGGCCCTGCTGACGGGCGAACATGTTGGTGGCGACGAGAAATTGTCCCTCGATTTTTTCGTAACAGATTACGTAGGCCGCATCTCCTAGAACATGGGCCTGGGGATCATGACAGCTGACTTGGGGCGAATCTGGATTGGCCATGATTGAGACCCAACTTTGCATCACCTGTTCCCGGCCATCCAAGGGCGGCCATCCCGGATGCAGACAAACCACTGGCACATCGAGCGCCCATAGTTCATCCATGGCATCAATATCACGCTCCGAGAAGGCCTGATAAAATGCTTCATTGGCAAAAAGCACTGCGTCGATGTCCGACATATTGAGTTTATCGCTCCACTAGTCTGTCGTTTATTTGGGCAAGTCCACCGTCTGTTCCATTCAACTACCCCAGCCCGGATAGGTGTAGAGCAATTCCGCCAAAATCCCTCGGTTCCGAGCGTCCATTGACATTACCACTTTTGGCAAAATTGCAAAGTCCTGGCCAAATAATTGCTGCGCCTGGCCGCTATCCCACAGCGTCACCAGAACCAGTAGCATGCGCCGTTGGGCATGACTGCCTTTGATCCCGCCGGGGCTGGCCATGTCTTCGCCGATCGCCTCAATATTGGGGATGAGGGTATAATGATTGTCAACCAGGGCAAGACCGCCTGCCGGTATGTTGAAATACCGGTTAAGCTCACAAGCCTCAATCGCGGTCTTCAAAGCATCCAAAAAAGCGTCTTCGTCCATCGCTGCCCCTATACCGCTGAGGTGAAATAGCCAATGAGCACCGCCACCGTGACAATCGAAATAGCCGTCGACAGCAAAACGGCGCTGGCGGAGCGGGCGACATAGATTTCATATTTCTGAGCCAATATATAAACATTGGCGCCGATGGGAAGCGCTGCCGTGATCGTTGCGACGGCAACAAAGGTTGGGCTCATGGAAAATATTTGACTGGCCGCTACCCAGACAATCAGCGGATGCAGCAGTAATTTTACCGCGATCATCGCCGCGCTTTCTTTCAGATTGCCGCCCAGTTCATAGTCACTTAGCGCCGCCCCGAGTGCGAACAACGCGCAAGGTGCCGCCGCGCCCGCCAATAAACTGATAAAACGATCGGCAATGACCGGTACCGGCCAAGCAGCCAAGCCCCAAAATAGCCCCAACAATACGCTGATAATGACGGGGTTTCGAATCAGTGCCGAAAATGTCCTGTGAATAATCGCCGTCATACCACCATAACTGCGGCCGACCTCTACGATCGTCGTCGTCAGGGAGATCAATATCGCAGCGTGAAAAGCGATGATCAACATGATCGGCACCAGCCCTTCATCGCCATAAACCATGTAAACCAAGGGAATGCCCAGGGTCACGGTATTGCCGAAAATACTTCCCATGGCAAAAAGGGCTTGCTCGACCAGGCGCAGTTTAAAAACATGTTTTGCCAGCAGCATGGCGGGGAAGAAAACCAATAACGTACTGCCGAAATAAGCAAAGTCGATCTGCGGATCGAGAATGTCGAGGGAGACGCCTTTTGCCATAGAGCGGAACAGAAGGCAGGGAATAGCGACATAAAACACAAAATTGTTAATATCGACGATGCCCGCTTTGGTTAATATCGGTGTTTTTGCGACCAAATAGCCACACAGGATGAGGCCAAAGATCGGGGCGATAATGTTTATCGTTGCTTCCACCAGCAGAACCGTTTCGAATAGAGTTGAATTTGATTGAGGGGATCGATCAAGAATGGTTCTACATTGTGCCGAGACAAGGTACAATGTTTGACTTATTCACATGCGAACCGAGAAATGACCACTCACCCTCCTGCTGGTCATAAAGGTTGAGAGGAGAAAATACACAAATGGCTTATGAACAAATATTGTCGGAAGTTAATGACGGCGTTGCGACGATCACTCTGAACCGCCCTGAAAAACTTAATGCTTGGACCGGAACCATGGCGGAAGAAGTTCAAGACGCGATGGCGGATGCCGGCAAGCGAGCCGATGTGCGTGTAATTGTCCTGACCGGCGCCGGCCGCGGCTTTTGCGCTGGCGCGGATATGAACAACCTAAGCGATATCTCTGAAAGCGGCAGCACCGGTTCGCCGGAAAATATGCGTCCAGTGAACATCGAGGATGGCCTAAACGTGTCGATGGATTTTAAACAACGGGTCAGTTATTTCCCGCAAGTGCCAAAGCCAATTATTGCCGCGATCAATGGCCCTGTCGCCGGCCTAGGTCTGGTTATGACCCTTTACGCTGATATCCGATTTGCCAGCGACAGTGCTAAATTCACCACCGCATTTGCGAAGCGAGGATTGATCGCCGAACACGGTATTTCTTGGATGTTACCGCAATTGATCGGACTTTCGAACGCCTTGGACTTGTTATTGTCGTCGCGGCTGATCGATGCAGAAGAAGCCTTGCATATGGGTTTGGTCAATAAAGTGATCCCGACGCAGGATTTTCAACAAGCGGTGCGTGATTATGCAACCGAAATCGCCCGATATGTATCCCCACGCTCAACCAAGGTGATGAAACAGCAAGTCTATAACGCCCAATTTCAAACTCTGGCGGAAGCGATTGGCACCGGAAATGAAGAAATGGTCCGCAGTTTCGACACTGAGGACTTCAAAGAAGGGGTCGCTCATTTCATCGAAAAACGGCATCCGAAATTCACCGGCCATTGAGTTGAGGCACGGTCAAGGGCATTATGTCGTTCTTCCTAGCCTAGAATATTGAGAACCAGCCGCTAATGGATCCGTTCACTCAAGCCGTCCTAGGCGGTGCGACCGCGCAGTTGTTTTTTCACCGCCAACTTGGGCGCCGCGCCTTTGTGCTGGGCGCAATTGCCGGCGCTTTGCCGGATCTGGACGTGTTATATCAAGCCGATCAATGGTCCGGTTGGCGGCACCATCGCGGCGTCACCCATTCAATCTTCTTTCCTTTTATCGCCGGGCCGGTATTTGGATATATCGCCTGGCGCCTACGACAAAGAAAATTAAGACAAAAACAACGCGCAAATGATCCGCCAGGCCATATGTGGATATATATATGGGCTAGCATACTGGGAATTTTGACCCATCCCCTGTTGGACGTGATGACCTCTTACGGCACCCAGTTATTGGCGCCGTTTTCCGATCAGCGGTTTGCGATCAACGCTATAGCGGTCATTGATCCGGTTTATACAATCCCCTTGGCGATTGCCGGTGCACTCGGTTTGTTAAGGCCGCGGCGGGTCAAATTGGCCATTTGGGCGGCAGCGATTGCACTTACCCTTTCGAACGGGTTTATCGGTTACGCCTGGTATTTGAACCACAAAACAGAAATTTTTGCGGCAGCGCAATTACGGCAAGAAGGCCTAACTGTGCGACGGTTAACCAGTTACCCAACCATATTTCAAGCCTTTTTACGCCGCGTTCTAGTCGAAACGAAGGGCGAAGTCAGAGTTGGGTATGTATCGGCCTGGAACCCAACGCCGATCGCTTGGCAGCATTATCAACAGCCCCAAGAGGCAATGATTACGAAACTGCAAAATAGTGAAGGTGGCCAAATTTTGCACTGGTTTTCCATGGCGCGGGACTATTATAGAATTAGCCACCACAACGGCCAGACCATTGTCGAAGGCCATGATTTGCGTTACGGCCTGCCGGGCCCCGCGGAATTTGGCTCTTGGGGCGTTCGCGCCGTCTACGACAAAGATGGAAATCCAGTCGAACCGGTGACCCGTTTCCGCATCCATCCCAGGGTCAATATCGAAGGGCTGAAAATGATCTTCAACGCAGCGCTGGGAAAGGAAGACAGTCTGATTTTCCAGAATAAAGATCTACGCCATGCTTATCGGGAATAAATCGGGCCGGTCACTAAAGTCATTATGGCCCTTGGACCCGGACTGTACTTACCTCAATCACGGCACAGTCGGTGTCACGCCTTTCAAAGTGCTAGAGGCACAACAGGATATCCGCTTGGAAATTGAGCGACAGCCGGCCCGCTTCATGAACGTGGACTTGCGGCCGCGGTTACGCCTGGCGGCGGATGCGGTCGCCGATACATTGGGTGGCGAAGGCGCAGATTATGTTTTTGTTGAAAACGCCAGTGCCGCCATCAATGCTGTCCTTCGCGGATTGGATTTTGACCCAGATGATGAAATTTTATATGTCAGTCATGCTTATGGCGCGGTGAAAAAGGCCGTCGAATATATCGCCGCTCGAACCGGTGCCCGTGCAATTGTTGCCACCATCCCCTATCCGCCGCAAAACATTGATGAAATTTTAACACCGCTGAACAATGCCTTAAGCCCGCGCACCAAAATTGCCGTGCTGGATCATGTCACCTCGGAAACCGCTTTAGTTTTACCGCTCAAGGCGATGATCGATGCCTGTAGGAACGCGAATGTACCAGTCCTGGTTGATGGTGCCCATGCGCCGGCCATGATTGATCTGGATATTCCAGCGCAAGGCGCGACCTGGTATGTCGGAAACTTGCATAAGTGGATGTTTGCGCCGCGCGGTTGCGGCATTCTTTGGAGCGCACCTGAAGTGCAGGATGCGACCCATCCGCTGACGATTTCATGGGGCTATCAAAAGGGCTATGTTGAAGAATTCGCCTGGACCGGCACCCATGATTTTAGCCGCTATCTAGCGGTACCGGCGGCGATCGAATTCATGCACGAATTGGGCGCGACAGAGATGCGCCAGCATAACCACGCCCTGGTTCGCGCCGGTGCAGCCCATGCGCGGACGCGTTTGGCGGCAGTTATGATGTAATGGCGGAGATGACGGGCGCTATGACCTTGGCGCCCTTATCGCAATCTCTCGGTCGCACAGCCGAAGACGCCCTGGCCCTGCGCGCGGTCTTGCGTGAGGATCACAATATTGAGCTGCAGGTGGTTCCCTGGAATGATCGTCTGTGGACCCGAGTGGCGGCGCAAGTATATAACGACATGGCGGATTTCGAATATTTGAGCGCCGCCTTAACATCAATCGTAAAAAGTAACAGCCGCCAGGGTGCGAACTAAGCCGCTTATGGTGCAGGAGAACTGAATGAACTATCGGTTAAAAAGCGGTGACAGACAAATCAGTCTGGATGACATGAACGCGCGCGGGCAATGCGCCGCCAGCGGTTTTGCCGCCATGGGTATCGGCGAAAACGATTCTGTCGCCTTGTTGCTGCGTAATGATATCGCTTATTTCGAAGCGATGGCCGGGGCGACCACCGTCGGCGCTTATGCGGTGCCGGTCAATTGGCATTTCAAAAGCGAAGAAGTGCGCTACATACTGGAGAATTCCGACGCAAAAATTGTCGTCGTCCATGCCGATTTGATCGTCGGCTTGGAAAACTGGTGCCCGGACGGCGTCGAGATTTTGGTCGTCCCAACGCCGCCGGAGATCGCTACTGCTTATGGCTGCGAGCCGGATAATTGCGCCGTGGCGACAGGGCAGGCCAACTGGAATGATTGGGTCGAGGCACAACCGACCTATGACAAACCGGCGGCCGACAGCCGCTCCTCAATGATTTATACCTCCGGCACCACCGGGCAACCTAAAGGGGTGCGCCGGCAACCGATGACGGCACAACAACAAGAACGCTCCGCCGTGATCGGCGCCCGTGGATTTGGGCTCGAACCCGGTATGGTCTGCGCCATGACCGGACCAATGTATCACTCCGCCCCCAACGGGTATGCCCGGGCGGCGGTCAAAATCGGCTGCGACATGATCCTGCTGCCGCGTTTCGACCCGGAAGAACTGTTGGCCGCGATTGAAACCCACAAGATTTCACATATGCATGTGGTGCCGACGATGTTTGTGCGCCTGCTGCGGTTACCAGTGGACGTGAAAGCGAAATACGATCTATCGTCCCTGAAATTCGTCATCCATGGTGCCGCCCCGTGCCCGGTGGACGTCAAATTGAAAATGTTGGATTGGTGGGGCCCCGTTATATTTGAATATTACGGCTCAACCGAAGCCGGCCTGGTCACCCTTGGCAGCCCGGAACAATATCGCGCCAAACCAGGGACGGTCGGGAAACCGCATCCGGGTACTGACGTCGTTATCTTCGACGATGATGGCAATGTTCTTCCGGTCAACAAGATCGGTGAAATTTTTATGGGCCTGAACGCGCTGTCCGATTTTACTTATCACAAGAATGATGAAAAACGGGTCGAAGTCGGCCGTGACGACTACGTCACCAACGGCGACGTCGGGTTTCTTGACGACGAAGGTTATCTGTTCCTCTGCGACCGTAAGCGCGACATGATCATCTCCGGCGGCGTCAATATCTATCCGGCAGAAATCGAGGGGATTTTGGTCGAGATGCCTGGGGTTCTGGACTGTGCTGTTTTTGGCATCCCGGATGATGATTTCGGCGAAGCGATTGCAGCAGCAGTGCAACCCCAAAGCGGACACGATCTCGACGAAGCAGCGGTCAGAAGCTATCTAAAGGAGCACCTTGCCAGTTACAAAGTGCCCAAAGTCGTAGCTTTTCATGACGATTTGCCGCGCGAGGATACCGGCAAAATATTCAAACGGCACTTGCGCGATCCCTACTGGGAAAAAACCGGCCGCCAGATTTGACCGTAGCAATCCATCAACTGTTACAAATTAAAGGTGCCAGACAAAGTTTATAGGTATAATTTATCTAACAAAACAAGATAGATACTTGGATAAAAAGTGTCTGTCACCTTTAATTGATTTTTATAAGTTGCCCAAGGAAGCAGCCGTGGCGGCGAGTTGTTGGATTTTTGTCCAGTCACCGGCGTCAATCGCAGCTTGTGGTGCAACCCAACTACCGCCAACACAGAGTACATTCGGCAATTCCAGATAATCTTTCACATTCCTCGGTGAAATCCCACCGGTCGGGCAAAATTTGACCGCACCATAAGGTCCGGCGAAAGCCTTTAGCGTTGCCACCCCGCCCATAGCCTCGGCCGGAAAAAACTTGAGATACTGCAAACCATCGCGGAGCGCTGTCATGATTTCCGACGCCGTTGCAACCCCCGGCAAGATGGCGAAATTGGCAGATTTCGCGAGGCTCGACAGTGCCGAGGAATATCCAGGGCTAACAGCAAAACAAGCGCCGGCTTCCCGCGCGTCCTTCATATCCACTTCATTCAGCACGGTCCCGGCGCCGACAAAAGCATCAGGCAACGCCTTCGCCATCGCTTCGATCGCGGCCAATGCCGCGTCGGTACGCAACGTCACTTCCAACACTGGCAGTCCACCATCGACCAGCGCCCGACCCAACGGCACCGCGTCTTCAATCCGGTCAATGGTCAGGACCGGAATTAGCGGTGCCTTCGCCAACAATTCCGAGGTTTTTACCGGCATCACGATACAATCCAAACAAATTTGCGCGGCTGGCAGTTGTTTCCCTCGCCGCAATCAGGAATGCTATCACACATGATTCTAAACGGCGTCAAGATTGAGCTCGACCCCAGCGGCGCGTTATTTGTGCCGGGCCAAAAAGTGCTGATCGTTTCTGACCTGCATTTGGAAAAAGGCTCCGCTTTCGCGGCCCGCGGCATGCCGCTACCGCCCTATGACACTACCGCAACTTTGAAATTGATCAATGCGGCGGCGAGAAAATACGCCCCACCCACAATCGTCAGCCTGGGCGATAGTTTCCACGACCGCAAAGCCGGCGAGCGTCTGGATCGCAAAGACGCCAACGAGATTCGCAAGCTGACCAGCCATTATGAGTGGGTCTGGATTACCGGCAATCATGATCCCGACCCGCCTGATTGGATCGGCGGCAGGATTGTCGATGAACTGATCCTGGATGGATTATTGTTACGGCACGAGCCAAAAATTCGCCCCGTGGCAGGGGAAATTGCCGGCCATCTACATCCAAAAGCAAGTGTCCGAGTGCGCGGCCGTCGCATCCAACGGCGCTGCTTCGCCAGCAACGGTCTTCGCTTGATCATGCCGGCATTTGGCACCTATACCGGCGGCTTGAATGTTCGCGACAAAGCTTTTGGTAAACTTTTTACCGGCCCCTTCCAGGCCCATATGCTGAGCGGGAATTCGATCCATCATGTCGCGTCGGCAAAATTAGCGTAAGATAGCCGCCATGATCGACACGCAGGATCGAAACATTATCGTGGCCGACAGTGTCGCCAGCCGGCGGGATGAAATTATCCGCTGCCTGAAGAACGATGGAATATCCATCACATCGCACAAATCCGCGTGGGAGCTTCTTGGTGATAGCGATATTGAACAAGCGAACTGCCTGATCCTTGATAATGACCTGGAAGGTTTGAGCGCCACAAACGTGCTGAAACGCTTTAATGGGTCTGGGTTTAGGGCTCCACCGGTGATTATTGTCGGCCCCGACAATACCCATGCTGCTGTCCGTGCCATGCAGTTGGGCGCCGTCGATTATTTGCCGAACCCGGTTTCGATGGTATTGCTTCTCGACAGTATTTCTCGCATCAACCGAAGTCTGATTTCCATTCAAAGCAAGGCGATTGCCAACCCCGAAGTCGATGCCATACGAATTCGGATGAATTCGTTGTCAAAGCGAGAACGCGAAGTCCTGGCTGGCATTGAAGCGCAATTGACAAGCGATCAAATCGCCTACGATCTAACGATCGCAAAAAGTACCGTGACCTATCACCGCCGCAATATCAGCCGAAAAATGCAAGCGCAAAACTTACCGGACCTGATGCGCATGGTGACGCTGGTGCGTAATTCGGAACGTTCCGGCGCTTAAGTATCGTTTAGTACTGCCCGCATTGCCGCGATGGTTTGCTCAATTCCCGCACAATCAACATCGATATGGGTCACTGCCCGCATCAGGTTTTCGCCCATTGGGCCGATCCGGACACCATGTTGGCGCAAGCCAATTGCCACTTCCGCCGCCCTCATCCCGCTCTCACTGACATCAAAATAGACCATATTGGTCTCAATCTCGCTGACATCCAGTTTGATCCCGGGCAGCTGCGCTAATCCTTGGGCCAAATGTTTGGCATTTGCATGATCGTCCGCCAGGCGTGCGACGTGATGGTCCAGTGCATAAACGCCGGCGGCAGCGATAATGCCGGCTTGCCGCATGGCGCCGCCGAATTGATGTTTGAAGCGCCAGGCCCGATCAATGAATTCTGCCGAGCCGGCCATCACCGCACCAACCGGGCAGCCCAATCCTTTCGATAGATCGACCCAGACACTATCGAAGGAGGCGGCATAGTCCCGTGCCGAAACGCCGGAAGCGACCACCGCGTTCAACAGCCGCGCGCCATCCAGATGACATTTCAAGTCGTGTTCGCGGGCCGCCGACGTCACCGCCTTGATCTGATCCAGCGGCCACACCGCGCCACCCCCCAAATTCGCCGTATTCTCCACCGATAACAAACGCGTGCGCGGGGCATGGCGACTTATCGGATGGACGGACTGATGAACCTGATCGGCAGTGAACATCCCCCGCACCCCGTCCATGGTCCGCATCATCACACCAGACAAAGCCGCCGGCCCGCCGGTTTCGAAATGCAAGGCGTGGCCGGATTTGTCGAGAATAATTTCATCACCGGCTTCGCAATGGACGCGATAGGCGATTTCGTTACACATGGTCCCGGAGGGCAGGTAAAGCGCCGCTTCTTTGCCCAACAATTCCGCCGCCATTTGGCAAAGCCGATTGACCGTGGGGTCTTCGCCCGCCTGTTCGTTGCCGACTTCGGCCTCCGCCATGGCATGACGCATCGCCTGGGTTGGGCGACTAACCGTATCGCTATATAGATCAACAGTGATCGCGGTCGTGCTCTTGTTGTTATCGGATTTCATAGTTCATTTCCCCCAAGGTAACGCCAGTGGTGAGATTTCTTCCATCGGGCGTTTGGCCCAATCGAGACCGGGTGCTTTTTTGAAGGCGCGTTGCTGGGCGGCTTCCAGGCGGCCTAAGGCGTCTTCGTGATCAATGTGCAGGACTTTGTGATCTTTGACGACTTGCTTGCCATCGACATAGACGTCTTTTACCGGGCGTTCCTTGGCTGAATAAACCAGGCTGCGCAGCGGATCGCGCAAAGGCCGCATTTCGTGATGATTGAGATCGATCAATACCACATCGGCCTTGCAACCTTTCTGTAAGCGACCAATATCGTCGCGTCGCAAAATCTTCGCGCCATTGATCGTCGCACAATCCAGCACATCGGCGGTACTCACCGCATCGACATGCTGACCGGCGACCCGGGCCAAGGTTGCCGCCAGGAACATTTCGTTCAGATAGTTGTGGGGGTAAGTGTCGGTACCCAGACCAACATTGATGCCACGACGCAAGTAATCACCAAGATTTTCCAGCAAGATGCCGCCGCGTAAAAATACCTGTGGGCAATGGGCGACGGCAGTTTGGGTTTCCGCCAGGACATCCAAATCCCGCTTGGTATGCCAGCGCACCCAGGAATGAGTATCGACAAATATCGCGTGCGACAGGATCGTGTTCTGACCCAGGAAACCGATACTTTCTAGCCATTGAATTGACGTTAGGCCATGACGCCGCTTCATCTCGTCAAATTCAACGATGCTTTGCGCCGCATGCAGCTGAATTGGCAAGTCCCGTTCGTCGGCCGCCGCCTTGGCGTCGCGTAACAATTCTTCGGTGCAGGTATCGACCTGCGACGGCATCACCATGCCCATCATTCGACCGGAGGGATGCTGGCGGGCCAATTCAATCAGCTGCAGGGCTTTTTCCATGCCTTCATGGCCAGCTTTGTCATCCAGGTCATATTCGACCGAATGACCGTCGCGGGTAAACCAAGGACCATTGCGGAAAGAGGGGGCGACGCAGCCGCGCAAACCGCTGCGATCAAAGAGGTCCAACCAGCCATCCCAAGCGCCGGAAATATCTGTCAAAGTGGTCACCCCGGACAGCATCAGTTCGGAAAATGCAACTTCACTGGCCGCTAGTACACCGTCCTGGTCGGCGCGGATCAACGGCATATATTCATAAAGTCCACTCATCCCCAGTTTGGGGCTGCGGCGTTCTTCATTGAAGCCTTTGTCCAACGGTTCCCCTGAAGGGTGCGAATGGACATTGATCAATCCCGGCATCACCATCATATCGCGACCACTAATTTCCGTGTCGCCTTCACCCTGAAAATCCGGGCCAATATGAACCAAGACATTGTCGGTCCACACCACGTCGATATTTTGACGGTAGCAGTGTTTGTTCTGATCTTCGTCCCAGGCAATAACCCAAGCGGCGTTTCGGATAATTGTGGTTTCGCTCATTTCCCCACCCTTGCATATCTTTATTGAATGACCATAACTAACTGGAAAGCAGCAAATTGAAAATAGAGTTGGGGAAATACCATGAAAGTTATTGAGATTAACGCCTTCGGACCGGCCGCCGAGACGGTTCAATGTGTTGAAGTGGACGGTCCCGGCGCGCCGTCGGACGCGGAAGTTGTCGTCGAAGTGGAAGCCTTCCCAATCAATCCAGCGGATCTATTGCTGATTGAAGGAAAATATGCCGAACAGCCACCCCTGCCAGCGCGCTTGGGTGCGGAATGCGTCGGCCGGGTGATCGCTGCTGGTAGCGCCGTCGAAGAAGTCGCCATCGGCGATCGGGTGATCGTCCTGGCGCGGGACAATTGGGCCTCGCACCGCAAGGTCGATTGGCGTGGGGTGCTAAAAATTGATGACGGCGCTGATGTCTTGCAAACGGCGATGCTGAAAGTCAATCCGGCGACCGCCTTGATGATGCTGCGCGATTATGTCGCCTTGCAGCCTGGCGACTGGGTGATCCAAGACGCCGCCAATTCCGGTGTCGGACGCGCCCTGATCAGCTTAGCCATAGCCGATGGCATCAAAACCGTGAATGTGGTCAGGCGCCCGGAGCTGATTGGGGAACTGACAGCACTTGGGGGCGATGCGGTTGTTGTCGATGGCGATGACCTGGCAGCGCGCGTGCATGAAATTGTCGGTGACGGGCAGATTAAACTCGGCATCGATGCGGTGACCGGTCCGGTTTGCATCCGGATGACAGATTGCCTGGCAGAAGGCGCAACTTTGGTCAATTACGGGTTACTAAGTGGCGATCCGATCGTGCTCAGAGCGGATCAGGTGGTTTTTAAAGGCATCGAAGTCAAAGGATTTTGGCTCGCCAAAGCGATGCGCAGCCTGTCGCGCGAGGATCTGAGATCACTCTATGACGTACTGATTGGGCGGGTAAAAAGCGGTCAGCTGCATGTACCGGTCGATGCCACTTTCGCCATTGAAGAGATCAAAAATGCCGCCGCCCGCGCCGGGGAAAGCGGGCGAAACGGTAAAGTACTGGTCCTACCGAACGGACTGATCGACTAGAGTTTATTCACAACACACTGAGCCAGCTACCGCCCCCTAAATTCTATCTCCTATTTATTCACTGTATTAAGCAAATGCACTGCATAAAGTTGTAATAATAAATATTAATATATCATATAAAGAGAATTTTTGTCACACCACCACCCAAATATTTAGATTGCCAAAGTTGCTTAGCCGCCTAAAAATAGTCTACCGACATCTGGATTTTCCAGCAACTCATCGCCCGGTCCGGCCAAAGCAGTGGCGCCGGATACCAGGACATAGCCAATATCGGCAAATTCCAAGCCTTTTTTGGCGTTCTGTTCAACCATGACAATGGTTTTACCTTCTTTGTGTTGCAATTCGTCAAGAATCTCAAACACCGCGTCAATAAATCGAGGCTCTAGACCGATCGACGGCTCATCCACCAATAAGATTTCCGGTTGCATGACAAGGGCACGGGAAATTTCCAGCAACCGTCGTTCCCCCCCGGAAAGCACACCGGCAGCATGCCGACGACGCGCCGCCAAGCGGGGATATCTGTCAAATATTTCTTCTGCCGCTTGTTTGGCGTGGGTCGGGTTGTCCTTCAAGAAACCGCCCATCCACAAATTTTCCTCAACCGTCATACCAGGAAAGACGGATTTGTCCTGCAGGATATAGGCGACCCCGGCGCGCTTCAATTTATCGGAGGAACTCATCGCCGTGATATCCTGACCGGCTACGGTCACTTTACCGGCAAAAATATTGGTGAAGCCAAAAATGGTATGCAGTACGGTCGACTTGCCGGCGCCGTTGGGGCCGATCAGGCACAGGGATTGACCCTTCGCCACTTGCAAGGCGAAGTCATGCAGAATTTCCATCTTACCATACCCGGCGCGCAAACCTTCGATCTTCAGAAAGGCCTCATTGTGGGCAAGGGCGGCGATGTCTTCAGCGCTGGGACCGGAATCTGAAATCGCTGCGGCCTGGCGCATCACTTCGTCAACTGAAATTATCGTTTCGACGCCGCCATCTCCATAACCTTTGGCGCCGGCCTTTCGTTCACTATCGTTGTCGGTATTACCGGTATCGGCCATTAATGCGCTCCCAAATAGGCATCGATGACCCGCTGATCGCGCTGAATTTCTGCCGATGAACCGCTCGCCAACATTTGGCCATGTGCCAGACAGGAAACCTGCTCGGCCAAGTTCATAATCACCCGCATGTTATGCTCAATGACAAAAAGCGTGATCCCGAATTCTTCGTTGGCCCGTTTCAAACGATCGATCAAACCGTTGATCAAGGTTGGATTGATACCGGCCGTGGGTTCGTCCAATAGCAGCACCTTAGGTTCATTCATCAGCGCCATCGCAAATTCCAACAGTTTTTGCTGGCCGAATGACAAGTCGCCGGAAATCAGGTTGCGTTTTTGATAAAGACCAACAAATTCCAGCAAGACTTCGGCCTTTTCCACTGTCGCCCCCCGACGGCTGGCGAAAATCGTCCGCAGGTTTTCTTTGCGATGCGAAATCGATATCTGCATATTCTGGACGCAGTTCATTTTGCCGTAGATCCGGGTCTGCTGAAAGGTTCTAAGCAAACCCAAGCGCGCTATCTGCGGGACTTTCAAGCTGGAAATTTCCTGTCCTTCGAATTTGATCGAACCGCTGTCAATCGGGTGATAACCGACGATGGAGTTGAACAACGTCGTCTTGCCGGACCCATTGGGGCCGATCAAACCGGTGATCCGGCCGGCCGGCACCGCAAGAGAGATATCCTTGTTTGCGACTACGCCACCATAGGACTTCGAAACCCCGGTGATTTCGATCATCTTCTCGTTCATTGTGCCGCTCCCGCTTCCGCTTCCGCGACGGCGGCGTCCTCCGGCTCGTCCTCATCAACCGTCAGGCCGAAGGCTTTGGGCCAGGTATCTTGCGCCCAACCGATAATGCCTTGTTGGAAGAATACGATATTGACGATGATGATGGCGCCCAAGGCAACCCATTGCCAATCCAGCAGATATGTCCATGTCGTCTCTTTGATGACATGGAACAGGATGGCCCCAAGGACCGGACCCCAAAGGGTGCCCTTACCGCCCAATAACACCATGGCGACCATGAAAATGCCAAAGGTCGTCGTGGGGAACGCCACTTCTAACGGCTCGATAAATCCGGAAATATTACCGAATACCGCGCCCGCGATACCCATGAAAAATGCTGCAATGAACCAACCCAGGCTTTTATACCAAGTGGTGTGAATACCCATGGCGTCGGCCTTGTCTTCGTCATCGCGGATCGCATTGGCGGCCAGACCGAATTGCGTCGAGAACAACCAGCGCAGAAAAATATGGGCGATTGCTGCAAGCGCAAAACATTGATAGTAAAAAAAGCTCGAGCGGCTTTCGGCCTCGCCGGGATAAACCGGCATGGAGATGCCACCGCCGCCGCCGACATAATCCCAGCCGCTTACCAGTTCGGCAATCGCCAGCGCCACCCCCAGCGTGCCAATAGCAAAATAGGGCCCGCGCAGACCGAACATACAAAGTCCAATGGGAATTGAAATGAGCGCCGCCCCGATGCCGGCAGCAATCGCCCCCAGGGCCAGGCCGGTGTAGTACTGCGCATCCGTAAATTCGACCTTCACGGCGCCAAACGACGCGGTATATTCGGCAACGTCAAATACCAGACCCACCTGGACAACCGCGGAAATATACATGCCGACGCCGAAAAAAGTAATATTACCCAAGGAATTGTAGCCCATCTGGCCACCCAGGATATCCCAGGTCGAGGCCATCAAAACCATGATCCACAACACCGCAACCTGAGTTGTGTAGGCGCCGCCGAACATGTGCGGCGATACCAAGGCCAACAACAGCAGCAAGGCGTAGACGCCATATTCCCATTTTTGCAGTTTCAACGAACCACCTGTCGAATTCTTGCCATCATTATCTGCCTATAGATCAGTACCAGTACCAGCATCGAAACCACCGCCGCGATTGCAAATTCCGCTCCGAAAATGAAGTCGGCGAATTTCTCCGCCAAGCCCAGACCAAAACCGGCGATAATTACGCCAGGCAAATTTCCCAATCCTGCCGCTGTCACAATCACAAAAGCGCGGATCGAATAGACGATGCCGTAATAGGGTTGAATCACCCAGATCATCGAAACCAAGACCCCGGCGGCGCCACAAATCGCCGCATTCAAAGCGTAGGTGAAGGCATAGACGCGATCGGTGTCGATGCCCAAAACCCGCGCAGCGCGGGCATCCTGCGCGGTGGCGCGGATCGCCTGACCAATCCGGCTGAACCGCATGAACAGGATAATACCAGTGGAGAGAGCGGCCACCAAAGCCAGAGAGACAATGCGAATGATCGGGATCGTTACAGCATCATCAAATAAATCGATGGTGCCAAATCCCGAATCGGCCGTCTGCACTTCCGGCCCATAATAAAGATTGAGCGCCTGCTGTATCAGCAAACTCATGCCGAAAGTTGCCAATAGAGAAGTAAACAAATCGCGACTGACCACGCGAGCGATAATCAGCACATAAACGATCCAACCGAAAGCAAACATGCCGACAAAAGCGACCGGTAAGGCAAAAATTGGGTGGATGCCCATCTGCGACATCGAAAACGCCACATACCCGCCCATAATAACAAATTCGCCCTGGCAGAGGTTCTTTACATTCATCACCCCCCAAACCAACGCTAATCCGTAAGCCGCCAGCGCGAAGATAGCGCCGATAAAAATGCCCTGCAGTACCAGATCGATAATGAATACCGGCGCTTCAATCAGGATGCTGATATTGTCTAGCATATACCGAGCCTCTAAAAATTTGCCGCCACCGAGCCGAAGCTCGGTGGCGAAAGTGTCTTAAGCGAGATCAGTATTTCGGATTGCGCGGGTAAACCACACCTGCCGCCGCCCATTTAGCTGGCGCGACAACAACTAGTTTTCCGTCCTGAATTTGCCGCAATGCCATCGGTTTGGCGATATTGTTGCCGGCTTTGGAGAACTTGATATTGCCATAGAATGTCGACATTTCCGTCGCCGCCAAACCATCTCTTAGTTTCTCCGTGTCGAAACTATTGGCCCGTTCAAATGCGTCTTTCCAAACCATCACCGCCGCCGAGGCTTGGGCAGTTTGATAAGGCACATTTTTATAGTCCGGGTAAGCTGCTTTGAAGTTCTTGTCGTAATCCATCGCGGAGCCCATCAGGTCATCTTTATACGCCATGGTTTCAGCCCACTGCGTCGGACATAAGATACCTTCGGTAGAGGCGCCAAATTTGTCGATCACCTTCGCAGATTCGCAATGGGTCATCGCCACCATCGGTACTTTGATCTTCATTTCGGCCATTTGTCGGGACGCCACGGCGGCCCCTTTGGAATGTCCCGAGATGACCAATAAATCCGGCTTCAAGGCTTTCACTTTGGTCAGCGTGCCACTCATATCGGAGAGATCGCGCGGTAGTTTGTCGTCAACGACGATTTTCATATTGTACTTCTTGGCGTCGTCTACCACACCGGCCCGTACATCAAGGGAAAACGGATCATTCTCGAAAGCCATGGCTATTCTGACCGAACTTGGGTCCTTACCATTTTTCTTCGCCATTTCAGCTGCCAACGCGATTGAACTGGCGAGATATTGTTCGGACGTTGACAACACCGCAAACAGATAACGATAACCCTGGGTGAAGAGCGAACGCGAAGCGCCTTCGGCTTCAACCATCGGGATCTTGAACTTTTCAGTTACCGGCGCCACCGCCTTGGTCAAGCCGGAACTGTACGGGCCAAGCATGAATTTGATGCCGTCTTGTTTGATCAGACGTTCGGCCAATTGAGCACCGCGCGCCGGCGTCGATTCATCGTCATAATAGCTGATTTTCAATTTATAGCTTTTGCCGCCGACTGTGACGCCGCCGCTATCATTGATCTTTTTGGCCGCAAATTCATACCCTCGTTGGGCGTGAATGCCGTTGGTGGAATATTTGCCGGTCAGCGAAATTGCCGACCCTAAAGTAATGGTGTCCCCTTCAACTTTTGCTTGCGCGACAGACATCGCCATCGACATCGCCACAACCGAAACTAAGCCTGTGCCAAATACAACATTTCTGCGTGAAATGGTCATCCTCTATCTCCCTTGGTTATTTCGCCAGTTATCGTTGGTTTTTTTATCGTAAATTGCAACCGGTCACGGCATCCTAATAGAAATTGAGCGTTTGCACAGTAATATTTACCCTGTCTACAAATTGCGATGAAACATGCTTACATCCGCGACCTCGGCAATTTGTTCGCCCTTGCCTGAGAATTCACCTTCGACCAAGCAACAACAGCCCATAATGCCAGGAAAACAAGGCGAAAGCCGCGAGCCATAAAAAGCCACTGAAGAAGTAACCGATAATAATCAAATCGTCGATTAACGGCAGGAAAATGCGACTTAGCGCCGCCGCGGTTATGCACAGATAAATCAACTTGGTCGGACCATCGGCGGTCAATTGGCGGCCCGCATGACCCAAGGTGGCGCGGGTCATCAAAGCCAGGGTCATTGTGCCGACGGCACCAACGGTCAATGCGTGCAAACCGCTGCTTACCGGCAACAAGTCCCAGAATTCCGCCAGGCCCAAAAGCACCAAACCGACCGCCAGCCAGCCATACCCTAGATGCATCACCCAGACCAAAGCTTCGGCCCCGGTCTTGGTTACCTGCCAGCGTAGCAGGCGATGAAGGTTCAAACATCCAGCCAGGGTCAAAAGCGCACCGACCAAGGGCCCGTCTTCAAGCCCGACCCAGAGCAATAACGCCAGGACAGTCACGGCAATGGTGAAAATATCAAATTTTCCTATTGGCGTCGGCAGTGTCGTCTGACCCTGCTTGACCAACCAATTTCGAGTAAAACTGGGCACCACGCGACCGCCAATCAAGGTGATGAGGCAGAGGATCGCCGCGATACCAAGACGCAAACCAAAATCTTCTGTTTCCGCTATTGCCATGCTCTCCAGATGGAACAGGCTATTCGCCGCCGCCAAGACGAAAATGGCCAGCGCTATTGGCATATTGCGCCAATTGCGCCCGTGCAAAATTTCGCGCAGCACCAGGGCCAGAAACAGCCAAAGAAATGAAATATCGATGATGACGGCTGACCAGGCACCGAACACGCCCGACAATAACAGCGACAGTCGGCCGGCCAGCCATAAGACACCTAAAAGTCCAAGCGCCGTTCCTTTCACCGGCAAACGACCGGTCCAGTTCGGAATTGCGGTCAAAAGAAAGCCACAGATGACAGCCACGGTATAACCAAACACCATTTCGTGGCCGTGCCAGATATTCGGCGCCAGCACGCCGGGAATTTCAAAATCCAGACCGATCGACGAGAGCCACAAGCCCATGGCGAACACTGCCCAAACTCCAGCACCGAAAAAGAACGGTCGGAAGCCGCGGCTCAGGAATACCCATTCTTGTTCGACGTTCACCTCAAGCGCTCCTATTTTCAATAGAATATATCATCACCAATTTTGTCGACTTATTCACCCGTTATCATTGACCTAAGTCAGGTCGACGCGCTACTGGAAGATGGCAAATACAAACCGAAAAAGGATCATTTTATGAGCAACGGCCAATTCGAAACCGGCGGGAAACCGCTTATCCATGCCGCGACAGTGCTTCTACTGCGCGACGGGGCAGACGGTTTGGAAGTTTTCATGGTCGTGCGTCATCACAAAATCGATTCTTTCTCCGGTGCGCTGGTTTTCCCCGGCGGCAAGGTCGACCAGGGTGACTCGAGCGCCCGCCCCTATTGCCGATCCCAGGCGCAACTAAACGATCTGCAAGTCGAAACCCGGGTCGGCGCTGTCCGTGAAGCTTTTGAAGAATGTGGCGTCTTGTTGGGGGCCGAAAAAGGCCGGGGGGACCTGGTCTCGCCAGACCGGCTGAAAAGCCTGGATGAAAAGTATCGCCTGGCGATGCGGGATGGTGAGGTGAACATCGCGGCGATGTGCGAAGCCGAAAATCTTACTCTGGCAGTCGATCGTTTGGTGCCGTTTGCCCACTGGGTTACACCGCCGATGGCGCCGAAAATATTCAACACCTATTTTTATCTGGCCGAAGCGCCAAGTGACCATGTCGCCTTACACGATGGGGAAGAATCGACAGATTCCGAATGGGTCCGCCCTGCTGATGCGATTGCAGCGGCAGCGGAAGGTAACCGTACCTTGGTCTTTCCAACCCGCATGAACCTGACGAAAATCGGTCAGTCGAACAGTGTTAGCGAAGCCCTGGAAAAAGCCCGAAGTGAGAAACTCGTCACCGTGCAACCGAAAGCCGGCGACCATGAAGAAGGCCGCATTCTCTCCATTCCAATCGAAGCCGGTTATGGCGGCAGTAACTTTCTTGTCAAAGATGGCGGCCTGTTTATTCGCCCGCTCGACTAAACCCGTTTAGCAGATATGGGTTCTGCCGGCTGTACAGACCTTTAAGATTTAAGTTCCCGAACTGGCGATCAGGATGATGGCCGGCACGATTATACAAACCGCCATTACTTTTCGCGCCCCAATCGCTTCCTGTTTGAAGATGAAGCGGCTTTGCAACATCGTGATGACCGGCGAACAGGCGACCACCGGGACCACTGATATAATCTCGCCCTTGCTAATCGCCGTATTGAGCGACAACAAGCCGACCGCATTGGCGATGCCCGCATAAACAAACCACTGATGGCTGGACCAGCGCCAGGCTGCCGGTTTTTCTTTCCGCTTGGCCCGTTGCGTCGCCAGGGCGACAAAGGCAGAAACGCTGGTGCCGATGAGGGCGGCAAATAGCGGACTGGGGATCGATTCCATGCCATATTTTGTCATCGCATGGCCAAGCGAGCGGATGAGCGAGGCTCCGACCGGCAACATCAAAGCCCAAAGTGGCCAGCCGAATCGCACCCGGCCGCCGCTTGCCAACAAAATTATCCCGCCGACGATCGTCATGGTGCCAAGGGCAACTGGCCAGGTCATATCTTCGCCCAACCAGATAATGCCTAACATGGCGGCGAAAAATGGTGAGGTGGACATCAGGGTACTGGCCAAGGTGGGGCCCAAATAGCGGATGCCGGTCAAGGCTAGATTTGCCGACAAAAACGGTCGGATCAGGCCAATCGCCGCAAAGACCAGGATCGCGCCATTGAACCAATACCAACTTTCCAGGAAAAGCGGTGACAGCAGCCAAAAAACCGACGCCGAAGCAATCAATGAGATAAAAATTCCGGTGCGGGAATCGAGATCGCGAAGGCCGAGATTCTGCAGCTGGTAGGACGTGGCGAAAAACAGTGCCGCATTCAAAGCTAGTAAAATCGGAAGAAGTTGTTCGAACACGGCTTAATCAATCGCTGAAAATAACTAGGCTGGTGAAGGCATTCTTTTACACCAAATCAACATCCCAGAAAGGCAAAAGCTTTCAGCCACGATTTAACCGGAAGCTTTGTCCTTGTTCTTTTTCGAAAGATCGTTTTTCACCGAAGGCAGAGAGCGCAAGTACAAAATCAAGGCTTGCATATCAGCCGGTATCAATTTGGAGGTGTTATCAGTCACTTCGGCCATTTCAGCACCGGCAAAATCGCCATCCGGCAACATCCCCATGGAGAAAAAACTATCAAGATCACTTTCACTCCAGTCACCGATACCGGTTTTTTTATCCGGCGTGATGTTCGGTACCAAACCAACCGGCCCGTCCAGCGCCCCAGCCATTTTTTTGTCGTGATCCAATCCGCCGAGGAAATTTCGCGGCGTGTGGCATTCCTCGCAATGGGAAAGCGCGTTGGCGATGTAGCGTCCACGGTTCCAAAGTTGTCCATTCGCATCGACGGGTTCTTGTTCGCCGGGATCAAAATAGAGCCAACGCCAGAACCAGACGACAAATCGCCAACGGAACAGGAACTTCAAATCGTGGGGCGTGTTGGCGCGTTCACTCGACGGCAATGTTTGCATGTGATCCCACAGATCGCCCATGTCCTGCAGGGTCATTCGGGTATACGAAGGATACGGGAAGACCGGATAATAAGGCGAGCCATCCGGGCGGCGACCATGACGCAGTGCCCCTATGAACTGCGCTTTTGTCCATTTGCCGATGCCGGTTTGGGCGTCCGTGGTAATGTTCGGCGCATAAAATACACCGAAAGGTGTCTTTAGCGCCCGCCCACCGGCCAACGGTTTGCCTTTGTTCTTGATGTCGGTATGGCAATCGGCACATCCTGCCAGGGCCATTATATAAGCACCACGCTCACTATCGGCGAGCGCCGGTGAAACAATCAAATACAGGCAAGCGGCGCACACTAATAAGACGGGCCGAATGGCCAGATGCCACCGGCCCGTCCGGTAATTTGTCGTCTTGTCCGACAATTCCTAACTCGAACTTACGACCTTAAGATTTTTTCTTCCGGAAGTTTTTGTGACAACCGCCGCAGCCATTTTTGCCGAGGGCGCCCAACTGTGCCCCAAACGCTGCCATGTCGCCGCCTTTGGCCACCGCCGCCAATTTGGCTGCTTCCGCCTCGAACGTTGCCAGAACTTTGGCGAAGTCACCCGGTTTTTCCCAAATTGCGTCCAACGCCTCCGTTTTACCGTCTTTTTGAGAGCTGCCGGCGGGGAATATATCCTTAGCCATTTTCGCCAGATCAGCCATAGCCTGCGCGTGTCCTGCAAGATGATCAGGATTGCCCGCTTTGGCTTTTAAAATACCAGCCATCGCGCCCATATGGCCGCCGACCGCTTTCATCATCGCCTGGCGGTATTTGATCTGCGCTTCTCCGGCGCTGGCCGTGCTGACAACAAATAATGCAGCGGCAAAGAATGGTAGGACAAATATTGATCGTAATTTCATTACCTTTTCCCCATTGGTTATCTAATCAAAGTTAATTCATTACAGACTGAAGACAGTCTTGTATCTCCACACAATGCCTCAAACGCTAAACCGGGCGCTTATTCGGGTCGAGCGGTAAGCTATCAACTTTTGTTGAACGAAAGTTTATCTGATCCAATACTACTGAAAAATAAGCCTAATTCGTCTTCATCAAGGGGGGGCGAACAAAGCGATCTGTGGCGATTTTGCGATCATGCAGGGAAATCAATTTAATCAACCTGCCATACCGCAAAACGCCTTTGTTCTTGAAATTACCCATCGCGTCGAACGGATTGGGCTGGCTGGCTTGGCCCATTTCCGCCATCATTTTGCGCCCCTCTTCGGCCAGAATAACCATCGCCCGTTGCAAACCGACGACCCTTTTGTCTTCGCTAAGGACCGCTTCTTCTTGTGTCGTTCTACCGTCCGCATAGGTGCTAATGACTTCAAAAACTTGACCTTCGATACCGGCAATCGTTTCCGTGCGGTTCAAAGGAGTGAACGAAACCTTCGGAATAATGGTTTTTGGTTTGTTGGTATCTTTGGTCTTGTATTTCGTCATCGTCTTTCGGATCGCTGCCTTGTCCATAGCAAAGGTTTTTGTCCCGAGGGTTTGCAGGATGAAGTAAGTGCCATTGATCATCATGGCGCCGCCTTGGGCGAAGCTGATGCGGAAATTCCGATCATCGCGATATTCTATTTTGTAGGTTGCCTTGCCGCCGCTTTGAAATTCACCGGTGACGTCCGCCAAGGTTCCGTTGGCGGCAAAAACGCCAACCATCAAGGCAACTATCAATCTCAACATCCGTGGCATGTTTGTTCTCTCCGAATCAATCACGCTGCCATAATGCGCAATCTCGAGCGCAATCTCAATATCGCAATTATCGTCATCGATATTGCCTGATCTGGCGCAGGGTTCGGGCGATAATATTGGTGGCAAAAAACACCACCACGGCGCTGGCGGCAATCGACGGCCCGGCCGGCGCGTCGAATTGATAAGACCCGGCAAGTCCGAACACTGTCGCCAGCACACCGATGATCGCCGCCATTACCGCCATCGCTTCGGGTGAACGAGACAAAGGCCGCGCTGCCGCTGCCGGTATGATCAACAAAGCCGTAATCAGCAAAACTCCGACGATCTTCATCGCAATTGCCACCACAAAGGCCAGCAATATAGTCAAGGTCAGTCGTTCCAAATCCGGTCGCCCGCCTTCGGCGGCGGCCAGTTCCTGGTTCAGCGTCGCATTCAGAAGGGCCCGCCAGCGCCAAATCAAGCAGGCCAAGGCGATGCCGCCGCCAAGCCAAATCAAAAGCAGATCGGCCGGACCAACCGCCAGAATATCGCCAAATAAATAACTCATCAGGTCAACCTGAACGCCATCCAACATGGCAAGCGCAATCAAACCAAACGCCAACGCACCATGGGAAAAGACACCAAGAATTGTATCCACAGCAAATCGACCACTTGCCGCCAATGCAGTTGCCAGCGCCATAGCAAGGGCGACCACCAATACCCCAACAACAATCGGCACCGCCAGCGCCAGCGCCAGGGCGACGCCGAGTAATGCCGAATGTGCGGTTGCGTCGCCGAAATAAGCCATCCGCCGCCAAACCACAAAACAGCCAAGAGGGCCGGCTGCCAAGGCGGTGCCAATCCCCGCCAAGGCGGCGTAGATAAGAAATTCATCAATCATGGTTATGCCGCTCGTCGTGATCATCATGTTGGTGCTGATGGTCACCATGATGGCTGTGGTCATGTTCGTGGCGATAGAGTGCCAAAGCGCCTTTGGTGCCGCGCCCGAACAAGGCTTGGTATTCCGGACTTTCCGAAACGAAGGCCGGCGCACCTTCGCAACAGACATGACCGTTCAGGCAAATTACCCGGTCCGATCGGCTCATCACCACATGCAGATCATGGCTGACCATAAGAATCGCCGCCCCGGTTTCATTGCGCACCCGCTCGATCAAGTGATAGAAGGCCGCTTCTCCCTGTTGATCAAGACCCTGGGTCGGTTCATCCAGGACCAACAAGTTGGGTTTGCGAAGCAGCGCCCGAGCCAATAGCACACGTTGCATTTCGCCGCCGGATAAATCCGACATTTGGGTTTTTTCCAAACCGGAAATCTCCGCTTGTGCCATCGCGGCATGGCGATCCTTGCGACCGCTATTGCCAGCCAGTTTCAAAAATCCGTTCACGTTCAGTGGCAACGAGCGGTCGACATCCAGCTTCTGCGGCATGTAGCCGATGCGCAAGTTAGGGTGATGGTCGACCTGGCCTGCGGATGGTTCACGGGCGGCGATCAATACTTTCAACAATGTCGTTTTGCCGCTGCCGTTGGGGCCGACAATCGTCACGATCTCGCCATCCCGGATGATAAAATCTACATCAAGCAATATCGGCAAGCTGCCATCGCGAACCTGAATACTTCGCGCCTCAATCAGCGGACGATCGACAGTCGAATGGGTCGCAACCGTCGCCATCACGTTACCGCCGCAGTACATTTTGGACAGGTCCCTTCGATTTCCAAGACCGCACCGGCCAGACTGAAATCGTTTTTCCGTGCTGTGCGCCTCAGGGCGTTATCGATAGCGCGGTCATGTAATTCCGCTACTTTTTCGCAAGCCGTGCAGATCAGAAAATGCACCGGATGGGTTTCTCCGGGATGTTCACAGCCGACATAAGCGTTCAATTTTTGCAGTTTGTGAGCAAAGCCGTGGTCGATCAGAAAATCAAGCGCCCGGTAAATCACTGGCGGTTGCGATCCTAACCCCTCAACCCGCAATCGATCCAACATATCGTATGCCGCCACCGGACGATGGTTTTCCCACAAAAGCTCCAGCACACGTTGTCGCACCGGCGTCAATCGGGCACCACGATCCGCGCAGACCCGTTCGACCACCGCCATCACATGGGCTTTGCAATCGCTGTGATCGTGGCGATCGAACGCGCGCATGGCATCCGACGAAACCGTATTCTTTTCCATTGCTCGTTCCTCGAATTTGTTTCTCTGGTATCGATTGAGATTGTAATATTATAACATAATGTATATGTATCGCAAATCAATCAAAGTGACGTCGAGAAATCCAACATGGTCTTATTGCCTGTCTTAGATAAACTGCTGGGATTGTACGTCGCGCGCGCTTTCGGATGTGTGCTGACAGCGGTCATATTGACTGTCGCCGGCGCCCGGGCGGCGGAGGGTCCGCCGCATGCGGTGGCGACAATTGCACCGGTGCATTCCCTGCTTGCCATGGTGATGGGAAATCGCGGCCAAGCGACCCTGCTACTGCCACCAAACACATCACCGCATCATTTTTCAATGAAGCCGTCCCAGGCGCGGGCCTTGGCCAATGCAGAGATTGTATTTCAAGTGAGCAAAGCCCTTGAACGATTTTTGGAGCGCCCGCTGAAAAATTTAGCGCGCGATGCAACGATCGTCGTCTTGGCGGACGCAGCCGATGTCAATCGCCTACCCTTTCGCAATCATCCAGATGATGATCACGACGGCGCCGATATCGACCCGCATATGTGGCTTGACCCGGGCAATGGGCGGGTTTGGCTTTCGGTAATGGCGCGGGCGCTTGGCCGGCTAGATCCACAGTATGCCAATCAATATGCGCAGAATGCCGAGGCGGCACGGCACCAGCTAACCAAATTACAAGCGGAAATTCAATTGTCCTTGCAGCCTTTGAAAGGAAAACCCTTTGTCCTGTTCCATGATGGCTTCCAGTATTTCGAGCAGCGGTTCGCCCTACCGGCTGTTGGCACTCTGGCGCTGAGCGACGCCCGCCCGCCAGGGGCCCGGCAGATTGCCAAAATACACCGACTGATTGAGACCTTGGGGGTCATATGCATCTTCGGCGAACCGCAATTTCAATCCGGTCAGGTCAAAAACATTGTGAACAATTCCAAAATCCGACTTGGTGTTCTCGACCCTATTGGAACGACACTTTCGCCAGGCGCAGATCTCTATCCCCAACTCATGTGGGATTTAACCAATTCGCTGAAAAATTGCCTCTCCCCTTAACGTCCATTATCGACTTGTTGAATTTTGCCTAGAAAATGATTCTGGGGGCCGTCGTAGTTTTCCCGACGCTTTGATTTTGCGTGACCAAGGGTAGGAAGATATAAAGGGGATATATAGCGGGGGCCGGTCGACCGAACCCCGCCGCCTGAGGAGATAACTATGGATCTGACCGATCGTGTCGAACATCAGGAATTCCGCGAAGAAGTCCGGATTTTCCTGAAGGAATATGCTGACCGCGCGCCGAACTTATCAACCTTGTCCCTACGCATGCGACCGCGACGGTTTGACGAAAGCGTGCGTGAATGGCAAACCCTTTTGGTCGAGCGCGGCTATGCCTGCCGCACCGTGCCCAAGGAATATGGCGGCGCTGGGGCCAGTCCCGACATTCTGAAAACTCGTATCATTGCAGAAGAATTCTCCAACGCTGACGTCATGCAAGGTCTCGGCAATCAAGGAATTTCGATGCTGGTCCCGACCCTTCTGGAACACGGGACGGACGCGCAAAAACAGCAATGGATCAACAGCACCATTCGCGGTGAAACGGTCTGGTGCCAGGGTTATTCGGAACCCAATTCAGGCTCCGACCTGGCCAGTTTGCAAACCGGCGCGAGGGAAGACGGTGACGATTTTCTTATCAACGGCCAGAAAATCTGGACTTCGTCAGCCCATATTGCCGACATGATTTTCTGTCTGGTCCGCACGGAACCGCAAGCCCCAAAACACGAAGGCATCAGCTACATTATCTTCCCCATGGATACGCCGGGTATCGAAATCCGGCCCCTACAAACCATGACCGGAAATCCGTCCTTTAACGAAGTGTTTTTCACCGATGTCCGGGTGCCAAAGGCGCAAGTCGTCGGTGGCCGCGGCAACGGTTGGCGCGTTGCCAATAGCACCCTGAAACACGAACGCGGCTTGCTGGGCGATGCCAATCGTTCACTGGACAATTTAGTCAAGCTACGTCGGTTGATGCAGGCTGAAACCCTTGACGGACATGCAGTTCTAGAGAATCCGATTTATCGCGACCGTTATGTCCGCCTGCTGGCGCGGGTACAAAGCATGCGCTTCCACGAAATGCGCTTGGTGACGGCAGCTGAAAAAGGCGAAAGTCCCGGTCTCGGCCAACTTGTCGTAAAATTGCAAGGCTGTGAGATCAATCACCAAATAGACGCCCTGGCGATCGATGCGATGGGGGAACTGGGTGTGCTCTATGACGAAAGTCCGCTTTTGCGTGACGGCGGTGGCTGGCAGAGCAATTACATGTACCACCTGGGCCTGATCATTGGCGGCGGCACCGCGCAAATTCAAAAAAATATCATCGCCGAACGAGGATTAGGCATGCCGCGTGAACCAAAACCGGCAAAAGGATAAGAATATGGAATTCGGCTTATCAGAGGAACAGGTCCTCATTCAAGATAGCTTTCGCGGGACGCTCGGACGATTGTCGCCGCTGGATCGGGTTCGCGAGCTGGTTTTGGATAACGTTCATGTCGATCGGCAGCTCTGGGACGGCCTGAGCGAAATGGGCATGAGCGCTCTGTTGGTGCCGGAAGATTTTGGCGGCGCCGGTCTTGGTCTGATGGAAGCGGTCATCGTGGCCGAAGAATTAGGCCGTGTGGTCGCCCCTAGCCCCTTTGTCGCCAGCGCTGTGATGGCGCCACTGGCCATTGCCTTGGCTGCCAGCGAGGCGCAAAAAGGTGAGTGGTTGCCAAAAATCGCAGCGGGCGAAATGCGCGTGTCCGTCGCCGTATCGGAGGCGGCCAGCGGACCCCGAGAAGACGCCAGTGTCGGCGTCGTTGATGGTAAGCTGAGCGGGCGGGCTTTGTTCGCCCTGGACGCCGGCGAAGCTGACTGGTACCTGGTCAGCGATCAAAACGGCGGTTTGCACATGCTTGCTAGTGATGCCGATGGTCTGAACGTTGTGCCATTGACGACAATCGACCTCACTCGAGCGGTCGCTGAATTGCAGTTTCAAGGGACGCCATGCGAAACCTTAGCCGCCGGCACCCGAGATATATTGCGTCAGGTTATCAATGCGGGTCGCGTGGTGCTTGCCGCCGATAGCCTTGGTGCCGGCGAAGAAATGCTGCGGCAAGCCGTCGACTATGCCAAGCAACGCCGCCAATTCGATCGCGTCATCGCCTCCTTCCAGGCGGTCAAGCACATGTGTGCGGAAATGGCCTCGGAATTGGAGCCGTGCCGTGGCCTCGTCTGGTATGCCGGATATGCTTTCGACAACATGCCGGAAGAAGCACCGTTGTCGATCGCGTTGGCGAAGTCGCATGTTGATGAAATCGGCCGTTTTGTGGCGCGCACAGCAACCGAAGTCCACGGTGGCATGGGCTTTACCGATCTGATGGGGTTGCATTATTGGTTCAAACGGATCGGCTTTAACCGCGCCGTCTTGGGGGGCCCGGAGCGTCTGCGTGCAGAAGCGGCCGACCTACTGGAGCTTTAGAAGAAATTCAGAAGCGGACGCGAAAACCGATCATCGTGGCAAGAATGTCGTCGTAATTTTTTTCATCCGTCTCCAGATGATGGAGGCGAATGCCACCAAACAAATCGACGGCGTAAATGATACCGTCGCGATCGATCGACTGAACCACAAACGCCCCCACACTTGCGGCTTTGTCGCCGGGCCGACGAACGCTGTCATTGTAGGCCAAATCGAAACCAAAGGCGGTATTGCCGATTTCAAACGGCGTGGCGAACCAACCAAACTTCGCATAAAGAAAATACGGATCGCGGTCCTCGCCCAGTTGGCCGGAAGCAACCCCGGATATATTGAACCCGCTTTCCCAAAGTGTGCTGAAAGATATACTAGCCTGTTCCTTGCCGTCTTCATATTCCACGATCGAAGCAGCAGCGGCAATCCGGCGATCGTCAATTCGTTTTTCCCAACGCGCCGCAAAATCGATATCGCCACTGGAAGTCAATGATACCGACCATAATGCATTGGCAATCCGGGGGCTGTCGTAGCGCATCCGGCTGTCGTCACCCAGACCGTCGAAGTTGGCGAAGACGTCACGAATTTTCGGCCCCCCTGGCGCAAAAGACAAACCGCCTGCCAAGTCGCGGACACGGCTGCGGCTAATCACCGTCATACCGCTTAAATCTGTTTCCGACGTACCGTCAGAAGCGGTGCTGCCATAACCGAAATAAAACTTTCCGTATTCCGCATGGACGATATAACCGCCCAGCTCGCCTTCACCGAATTCGCCAAAGGAAAAGTCGATACCGCCGTCGCCGAAATCAACATCTAACGAACTGTTGAAGATGATGGGGAGTTTGATGCGGCCGCCGAGCAGCCAATTATCATTCATCGGCAGTTCCGCAACCCCGACAATTTGCGTCGACGAATTATTGTTATCGACCAGGAAAACTTCGTTCTCGTCTTGATTATCGCCATATAAAAGCGCCCGGTTTACGCGGCCGGACAGACCGGCCGTGAACGTGTGGCCAAATAGTTCCAGGGCAAAATCATCGGCGAGTAGAGAGCGAAGCGTATCGACCGGTTTTGAAATAAATCCCGGTTGATCCTTCAGGAATTTCCCCAGTTTCTGCGCTTCCGAGCCCAGTGGGCCCTCCCGGCTCAACGGTACCGCCTCGCATTCGTCGTCGTCGCAGACATAATCTCCATCGCTCGCACTTTGCGCCCGCGCAGTCGTGGACAAACCGGCTAAGTGCGCGACGCACAAGACCGTCAAAATGAATAGACACTGGGTGATTTGTCGCATGAACATTCGTAACTATAAGTCAGAGTGGCAATAATCCAGAGAGTAAACTATCTCTGTTACAGACATAACATTTCAAATTTCGCCGGGCCACGATGGTTCGCAATCGCACTAACAATAAAATAATCCCCAGCGGCAAAAGGCCAGCCTTGCCGCCAGGGTTTATTTCACCATATCTTGCAGAATGAAGTTGGTGGCGACAATGGCAGAGATGCGAGCGGGGATCAACGACCCGCGCCTCGGTGAGTTGTGTCGACATTGGCAGGAAACCTACGAGCAAGCATCTTACGTCGACTATGAGAATCTGAATTTCGAAGCGATTCCCCATACTTTGCCATTGTTATTCTTGATCGATGTGCCGACCATATTCGAATTGACGCCGGAACGTATTCGGTATCGATTTGTCGGCATGGAAGTGGCGCGCTCACTTGGCATCGACGCCACCGGCATGACAATCGCCGAAGTCATAACTCAGGACGCGGCGCAGGATTTTACTCTGGCGATCAAAGGTTTATTGAAAAAAACCTGCATCCTGCACAGCATCCATACCAACAACGTGCCGAATGTAACGGAAATTAGAACCGAACGCCTGGTCCTGCCGATGTCCGAACGATCCGGGCGTATCACCGGCTTTAGCATCGCCTATTCCAGATTGCAGCGTTCGCCTCATAACCGACTGCACGAAAAATCGACCGCGCAAACCGTCTGGCCCGAAATTGTGCGCAAGCTTCTGTTGTGAACGGATCGTCGCAACGGCGCACAAAAGAAAACCGTTATCGAAGAACTTTTGGTTCTTGGTTCTAGCTATAAAAATGCTATTTAGAAATTACAACGTTTAATGCTTGAAAGACCTCGCATGTTTAACGGCAAAACTTTGATTTATTTACTTCTTGCTGGATCGTTTTTCACGACCGTCGCAATGGCGGATTGGAACCTGCATGAGCGGTGTCTAAATAGGGGACCAAAAGGCGACGTCGACAGTTGCCGAAACGCCATTTTGCAGGACCCAATGAATGTCAAACTAATCACCGCTTATGGCGAAGGATTATTTTATCAGCGCGAATATGACGCCGCGTTACGGGTGTTCCAACAGGTCACCGAGATGATCCCTGGCCAGGCTTCTTCACATTATCGCCTAGGCGCGGCGCTGGCGGCCTTGCGACGGTGGGAACCGGCGTTGCCGCCATTGCAAAAAGCAATATCTATTGAGCCAAATCTACTTGCGGCACATGAAATCTTGGCCGTTGCCTATCAGGTTCTTCATCGTGATTTGGACGCCTTCGCGGCCAACCGGAATGCAGCGGAACTCGGCTCCGTCACGGCGATGGCGACATTGGCCTACGATTATGAGCATGGCCGGGGGATCCCGAAAGATGAGGTAAAAGCAGAGAAATGGTTGCACCGTGCAGCGGATCATTCACATGTCGGTTCGATGAAGCGACTGGTGGCGATTTATCGTCACGGCAGCCTGGGCGTCGCCATTGATCCAGACGAAGCCGATCGCTGGATTGATCGGATCGACGACATTATCAATTAATATCAAACCGATTGCGCGGCGCTGGTGAGAACCCGGAGTTTTTTCATCGCCAGATCACGGCCCAACAGACCCAGCCCGCAATCGGGCGCGGCGATCAAACGGTCGCGGTCGATATGGTTGAGCGCGGCGATAAGTCGTTCGCGAATTGCTTTTTCACTTTCCACCTCACTGCGGGCGATCGCCACAGCGCCAAAAATAACGTCGATGCGGTCGAAACGTTCCAATAATGAAAGATCGTTGGGTTGATGGGCGTCTTCAATGGAAACCTGGTCTATTGCAGCACCGTTTACAGCGTCCGCCAAACGCAAATAACTGCCCCGATCGGCCTTATGATATCCCTCGTCGTCCAATTGGTTCGGATAGCCGCAGCACATATGCATGGCCCGAGTGACGTTATCCGGCACCCCGGCGAAACAACGCGACAGCATGTCGATACCAAAATCCAAGGCCTCCGCGACTTTGCGCGCAAACAGCGGTTCGTCGATTTGAATATAACGACAGCCCGCCGCCGCCAATGCCCTGATCTCATAATTTAAGGCGTCCGCGAGATCGGCGCAGAGCCGCGCTTGATCGCCATAATAATCATCGTAGGTAGTATCGGCGATGGTCAGTGGCCCGGGCAAGGTGACTTTTATTGGCCGCTTCGTGAAGGCTTGGGCGACCTGGTAATCATGGGTCAGAAAATGCCCAGACTTTGCTGTGACCGGCCCGCGAATAGTCGGCAGTTCGGTGACATAGGCATCGTCGCGAAGAGATTTTTGGGTCAGATTCTCGAAATCGAAGCCAGCGAGATGACGGCAGTGATAATGGATATAATTTTCCCGTCGTACCTCGCCGTCGGTTGGAACATCGATACCGCAGGCAATTTGATCGCCGATCACTTCGCCTGCGGCCCGCGCGAACAATAGTTCCGCCTCATCCCCTGCCGCCGCCAAATCTGTTGAATAAGCTGTCGTCGCGGCACTGGAGGTCATCGCGTCAGCCGCGCCGAACCAATCCAGAATGGGCACATAGTCAGGCTTAGGATAAGCCCCCAGGCAGGTTGTCTTCAGGCCCAATTTCGTCTCCCGTCTGCGCATAATTTGAAAATCAGTCACCGTAACCTGCCGCTTTTTGTATTGCCAAAGCAAGAACAGTTTTTCATAATTCCAGCAATATCACTGTCATAAAGAACAGGATAATAGGGAGAACTTTCACATGCCCCAGAATGATTGGATTGTCGACATACCGATTAGCAAAAACTGGCCGGTCTATACCCGCGGCAACGTCGGTGAAGTATTTCCGGAAGCGGTCAGCCCGCTGGGTTGGAACCTCGCTGGATTGGAGGCGGAACGGGCCTGGCGACGCTCCTTCATCGATTTGGGGGTCCATAGCGAAGCGGATTACGCCAGCGAAGGAGACTTCGCTATTTTGGGCATTTTCAATGGCTATTGTTACCTGAACGCGAGCTTGTTGCGCTTGGTGGCGGTGCGGGCGCCGGGCACAACGGTCGAACAGATGGATGTATCCTTCTTTGGCGAAGGCGCGGTGCCGCCATATCAACCGCGGTCGCAAGACAAAAATCTTTGGTGCACCGTCAAACTAGTCATTTCGGTATTAAAGATATTAAAAGGTGCTTACGCAACCTTCACACCGGAAGTCGAAGAAATCGCCAACAAATCGGTCGAAAATCTTCCGTCGTTAAACGCCACCGACGAAATATTGTGGCGATCTATTCGCGACAACACAGATGGCTTTCGGCGGATATTTTACCTGCACATTTCGTGCTCTTTTGCCGCTAGCATCGTGCTTGATGTTTTGGTCGATCTTTGCCGCAAGGCCGGCCAGGAAGACCGCGCCATCGAGTTGATGGGAGCGATTGTCGGCGATGACTTGGCCTCCGCCCAACCTTCGCATCATCTTTGGCAACTGGGCCGGATTGCCCGCGAAACGCCGGCGGTCAACGCCGCTTTCGAAAGCGGCGTCGACGGATTGCAGGAAAAACTGGCAGAATTGCCGGAAGCCGCCGAGTTCACCACAAAATTCGTGCAATTCTTGGCGGATTTCGGTTTTCGCGGGCCCAATGAGTGGGAACTCACGTCCGAAACTTGGGAAAGCAAACCTGAAATCGCGCTGAACGCCATCGACCGTATGCGGGCAGCCGGTGATAACCTCAACCCAAAAACCGTGGCCGCAACGTCGCGAGCAAAAGCACACGCCGCGATTGACGAAATCGCTGCAAGTTTAAGTCCCGGCAAAGCAAAAAAATTAAGCCAAACGATTGCGACCCTCGCCGATTATCAAGCTTGTCGCGAAGCCTGCAAAACCGCCAATATCAAACAGTTAAACACATCCAGGCGGCTCTATTTCGAACTGGCGCGGCGCGCGACCCAGCGCGGCGGACCAGCCGATCTGCGCAAACCGGCTATGTTGACGCCGGACGAATTTGAACAGTTCTTGGTCGACCCCGCCGCTTTCACAGATTTAATTGAAGAACGCTGGGCAGATATGGAAGTCATGCGCGACAGCGAACCGGCCTTCTTCCTGGATGGCGAAATTCGCCCGTCGGTACGAAAATCGGAAATCCCGGCCGCAACACCAGTGGCCGGACCGATGCGCGGCATTGCCGGCTCCCCGGGTTTGGCGAGAGGGAAAGCCCGTGTGGTCATGGACCCAGGCGATCCGCGTGGCCTGGAGCCTGGTGAGATTTTGATTGCACCTATAACCGATCCTTCGTGGACGCCGTTGTTCGTGCCGGCTCGGGCCGTCGTTGTTGAAGTGGGCGCCGTCCTTAGCCATGCGGTGATTGTGGCCCGGGAATTGGGCATCCCGTGTGCTTGTTCTGTCAAAGACGCCACCAGATTGATCCCGGACGGCGCTGAAATCGAGGTGAATGGCAATACCGGTGAGGTAACGATCCTGAGCTAACGGTAGACCAAAGTACCATCATCCAGATCGGCCGCCGGCAACTCGTCTTTCTCAGCAAAATAGTTCTGGCTAAACGTCCAGGGTGCACGGTCGCCTTGTTTCGGCATGATATGCATATTGCGCATCAGATATCCGGCATTGAAGTTTTCCTCTTCGACCCAAGGTCGCGCCGGCATGTCCTTGTCTTCGTTACGAAGCTCTGGCGTGACGGTTTCGACACCTTTTTCCGCCATGTGATTGAGCAGGCGGCAAACAAAACCTGCAACCAAGTCTGAGCGCATGGTCCAACTGGTCCGCAGGTAACCAAACACATAAGCCATATTCGGAATGCCGGAGAACATGATACCGCGATGGGCCCAGCGTTCAGGAAAATTCAACGGCGCGTCGTCGATGGTGAACTCGATATCACCCAAAACACTAAGGTTAAATCCAGTGGCGGTGATGATGATGTCCGCTTCCAGCTCTTCCCCGGATTTCAACAGAATACCTGTTTCCGTGAAAGTATCGATATTATCGGTCGCCACGGAGGCCTTGCCCATCCTTAAACCGCGGAATAAATCGCCGTCCGGTAGGAAGGCCAGGCGCTGCCGCCAGGGCCGATAGCTCGGCGTGAAATGTTTCTCAACGTCAAAATCCTCGCCCAGATACAGCTTTGCACCATGTATCAGTTCGTTTCTCAGGGCGTCGGAATCTTCAAAGGAGCGCCTGGTCACTTCCTGCTGTTCCTGCAGGATTTTTTGGCGGGTGATTTCGTGTATCCATTCCCTGGGGATATCGAGCCCGCGCAGAATATCGGCCGTCTCATTGCGGTTTGGCGCGGCAAAAAAATAAGTCGGTGATCGCTGCAGCATGGTGATATGGCCGCATTCCTCGGCCATCGCCGGGATCAGCGTCGCCGCCGTCGCACCCGAGCCAATGACGACAACGTTTTTGCCCTTATAGTCGAGATCGTCCGGCCAGACTTGCGGGTGAACGACTTGCCCCTTGAAACGATCCATACCCGGAAAATCGGGTGTGTATCCTTCCGAATGGCGATAATAACCCTGACACATCCACAGGAAAGTGCAGGTCAATTGAACCGTATCACCGCTGACTTTATCTATAACTTCAAGGCTCCAAGTTTTCGCGTCGCTATCCCAAATCGCCCGCTTTACTTCATGTTGGTAACGAATGTGACGGCGAATATCCTGCTCATCCAGCACTTCATCGAGATATTTCAGGATTTCGACGCCCGTGGCGATGGGCGGTCCGGCCCAGGGTTTCCAGCTATAGCCAAAGGTAAATAAATCACTATCGGAGCGAATGCCGGGATAGGTATGGGTGTGCCAAGTGCCGCCAAAACTTTCCTGGTTTTCCAACAGCGCAAAGCTTTTACCGGGGCAGTTTTGCTGCAGATGATAAGCCGCATCAATGCCGGATATGCCGGCACCGACGATCAGGACATCAAAATGCTCCACCGCTTGATTGCTATTTTGCGTTGTCTCTACCGCCACATCCATCGTCAATACCCTCTCATTTCTGCAAAGCGGCTCTTCTATAACTCAAATTCAAACCACTGTTCAACAGATAGCTAATATTTAGCACCGTTGAATTGATTTGGGGCAAGTCAGCTGTGGCAGCAATGATCAGTTATTTCCAAACTTGTTTGGCCACGCGGCGGAAATTGTTGCCCAAGATACCAACAATTTCGTCGCTATTGAAACCGACTTTCGAGAGTTCCGCCGTCACTTCGGGAAGCAATCGGATATCCATAATGGTGATGCTGTCATCGTATCCGGCGTCTTCCGGCCAATATTCTGGATTGCGCGAGATCATGCCGTTCAAGTCCCCATCGTCGTCAGATGAGGCGTCAAAATCGAGGCTCAGACCGACATGAGCCGGTGCCGTCAGCTCCGCGACATAGGCCGCATGACGCGCCACCGTCGCCGGACGGGGAACGGCTTCGCCCAGAAAAAGACTGACGCCATTGATACCTATCACACCGCCGGTTGCCGCACAGGCCTTGATCTGGTCGTTGGTGATGTTGCGGCCATGATCGACCAGCGTTCTTGGATTGGAGTGCGAAAAAACAACTGGATCGGCCGAAATTTCCATCGCCTCCATGGTCGTTTTAAAACCGCTATGGGAACAATCGACGACCATGCCGACCCGGTTCATTTCGGCGACCACGTCGCGGCCGAACCCGGTCAGTCCGATATCTTCATCGTGACAACCGGCGCCGGCCGAATTATTACGGTTATAGGCGAACAGCATATGGCGCACACCAAGGTCGTAATAAAGTTCAATCATCTCGAGCTGCCCGTTCAACGCGTTCATGCCCTCGATATCGAACGTGATCGCCATGCCGCCATTGGCCCGGACCCGATCGATATCTTCAACTTTAGAGATGATTTCGCAATAGGGCACTTCGAGCGGTAAGCGGCGGCGCAACACGGCGATATTTTCGATCGTGCGGTGCCAGGGCCGAGGATCGAAGCCGACATTGATCGAGAGATAATCGACCCCGGCTTCCCGCCAAGGCGTCAACAATGGCGCAAGGGCTGCTTCGGGCAGCATCTCAAAGCCGCAATGATCGTCCCAAATTAAACTGTCGCGGTATAGTTTTGACATGTCCATGGCGCTAACTTCCGATCGCGTAAATACCGCGAGCGATTTCGCCTTCCAGCGGGAACGACAACATGCCCATCACCGAATAGCCCAATAACCAAGGCATCAGGTAGAACCTGATCATGAAGAAAAACCAGGCGACATAGAGCGGTACCAACGGGCGCACCAAAAAACTGGGAGTAATTTTCTTGAAAAACTTGAGGATCGGATTGGTTGCGCGAACGAAAAATTTCATGAAAAAAAACGTCGAGTCTTCCGGCAAAAATACCGACATTGCGGAGCGACCGACCAACGTCCACATCACCATGCCCATCACATAGTCGATCACAATCACCCAAATGGGAAATGCAGCTTCCAAAATTCCATTCCTTGTTGCAAGGGCCGTTACGCAGGCACAACATAGCAAACAAAAAAAATCAGGGCAAAGCCGAAGCTTTGCCCTGATCCGAGTTATGGTACACAAACTTAGTGTTGCGCCGAGAGGACGGTTTCCCCTTTCGGAATGCGCATTTCGTCGACCATCGCCTGGGTTTCCGCATCCGGTTCTTTGGTCATCAAAGTCACGACAACCATCGCCACCAAACTAACCGGCATACCGATGATACCGAAGCGCAGATGATCGATGCCAAACCATTCGGCACCGCCCAGCCACTTGATATTGATCAGATAGAGGGTGCCGGCAGTGAAGCCGAGAACCATACCCGCAATCGCACCCGGTGCGTTCGCGCGTTTCCACCATATCCCCAACACCAGCGGGAAGAACAGCCCCGAGCAGGCGAAGTCGAAGGCCCAGGCCACAGCTCCCAATATGCTCGTTAGCTTGAGACTGGCGATAAAGGCGCCGGCGCCACCGATCACCACCAGCAACACCCGTGCCGCAATCAACCGCCGCTTGGTATCGGCATTTGGATCGATCATCTTGTAATAAAGATCGTGCGACAAAGCATTTGCAATCGCCAACAACAGACCATCAGCCGTACTCATCGCAGCGGCCATGCCACCGGCAGCCACCAAACCTGAGATCACAAAAGGCAGACCGGCTATTTCCGGCGTTGCCAAGACGACGATATCGCCGCGCATGAAGAACTCGTTGATCTGCAGGATGCCATCTTTATTGGCATCGACGATGGCGAGGAAACCGACATTGCTCCATTTCTGTATCCAGTCGAGCGATTGCACATCAGCAAAAGCCTTGCCAATAATACCGGTCGCCAGATTCGGATCCAAAACCTGCAGTTTCGTGAAGGTCGCCAAAGCCGGCGCCGTGAAATACAGCAGGAAGATGAACAATAAGGAGAATGCCACGGACTGGCGCGCCGCTTTCACCGAAGGTGTGGTGAAATAACGCATCAGAATGTGCGGCAACGAAGCCGTACCGGCCATCATACAAGCCACCAAAGTGACAAATTTCCAACTCGCCATGACGGAGGTACCCGCCGCGGCATGTTCAATTGTCAGAGCTTTAAGGCCGCCAGGTATTGCAGCAAGAGCTTCAGCCGCAGGTTTCAGCACACCAACCTGATGAAGCGCTTCCAAATCGGCCAAGCGGGCCACCGCATCACCATAAGCAATTTGCGGAACAACACCAAAGCCTTGCTTGTTCGACATCCAGATAACCGGCACCAAATAGGCGATGATCAGCACAATATACTGCGCCACCTGGGTCCAGGTCACGGCCCGCATACCACCCAACATCGAACAGAGTAGGATACCGAGAAGGCCGAAATAGACGCCAACTTCGAACGGAATTTGCAAAGCCCGTGCCGCAATCGTCCCGGTCGCATTGATTTGCGCCGTCACATATGTGAAGGACGCCACCACCAAAACGATGACTGCACATAATCTGGCCGCATTGCCGCCATAACGCGTGCCGATATAATCCGGCACCGTATAACAACCGAATTTGCGCAGATATGGCGCCATCAAAGATGCCACCAGCACATAACCACCGGTCCAACCAACCACAAAGGCCAGATAGCCATGGCCACCGAAATAGATGCCGCCAGCCATCGCCACGAAAGACGCACCAGACATCCAATCCGCGGCTGTCGCCATGCCGTTAAAGAGCGCCGGCACTTGCCGTCCGGCGACATAATAAGCATCAACCTGCATGGTTCTGGAGAGCCAGCCAATCCCGGCATAAATCGCAATGGTAAAGGCGACAAACAGAATACCGATGGTTTCCGCACTGATACCCAAATATTCAAGGACGGCCATCAGTAATATGAAGACGACAAAACCGCCGGTATATAAGCCATATACCTTAGGTAGGTTATCGATAAATGATCCTTGCATCGTTCCCTCCCCTAAGCCGCTTCGTCGCTGTCTTCATCAACGCCAAACTCAGCGTCAATTTTGCCTTGCCGGTTGGCAAGCCAAAAGATCAAGACCACGAAAACAATGAGAGATCCCTGCGCGGCCATATAGAAGCCAAGCGGGAATCCGATAAAAGTAAATTGGTTAAGACTATCCGCGAACCAATGCACCACAAACGAAAAGATAAACCAGATGACCAAGGTGATGATCGTCAGGTTTTTCGTTTTCGCCCAATGGGCCTCGCGGACCTCAGTGGAAATTTCAGACACTGTACTTTCCCCTCCCTTTGATGAAAGTCACGTCAACGTTGAGATATTTTTCGATTCTCGTCATCCTTTACACCGCCCAGTAAGAAGGTGATCGAATGTTCATTCGACTATGTCTTGCTAAAGTAGTTCTCTCGCCCTCTTATCAGGTATCCATTTGTTCGAGCTCGGTTTTCAAACACGATTTCCGGCCTTCATTGGTTTGACAGACACTTATGCTTTGCGCCTAATTTACCATAATAGCTGTATCATTGGTTTTTATAGAAAGCAAATTTAGATGTTGCGACAACTACAAGATGCCTTCGAAGCTGCTGTTTTTTATGTAGTTTTAGCCCTCAAGGCAGTGCGATTTTGGGATCGTGGCGAACCTATTGCAAATGTCGAAACATTCATCCGATTCGCCGAGACCCGATCCAAATATGTGTCACAGACGACACTATATGGGTACATTCGCACTCGCGCCGGCACAAGATATGCCTCATTGCTTGAAGATCCGATCTTTGCGGAGTCTGTCAATATTGCCAAATGGGAGGTTTATCTCGCCTGCTTGTTCGATCTCACCCGTTACATCGTTGCCAAAGTCGGTGAAAACAGCGATGCAACAGCGGATGAGTTGTGCAAGTTGACAGTGCATTCGATCAACCGAACCTTAAATAACGAAGTCATCCCAGAGGAGCGACCAGATGGATTTAGCGCCGCCATGACCGCGTTTGAAGAGCGGGCAAAAATGACAAACTGGGCCGAATTGAAAGCCAACAACACAGTCTTTAGCAGCAGCGCCGACGCCCTAGTTGAATGGGCCCCTATTGCGGACGAGTTAAAAATCCTTGATGTCGAGATCGTGCGGAACTCCATTCTGTTCAAATGGAAACGGGTTCGGGACCAATTGGATCCGCTGATTGAGGCCGAAGCCCTGCTACAGGATTGGCGTCACCTTGAGGCGACATCGGCAAACGAATAGAGACGGTTTGTGTGACAAATGTCGAGCATGACCGAGATATTTCTGAGAATGGTGAAGGAGCAGGTGCGCAACCCTGACGCCAAAATCTCCCCGGATATGTCTTTGCAGAAGATTGTCGGGCTGATGACCGACGGCGGCTATTCGGCATTGACAATTATTGACGGCGACAGCCGCCCCATCGGCATCGTAACGGAACAGGATATTGTTCGCCGCGCCGCCTTTAGCGCGGCACCGGATCAGCCGGTCAAAGATATCATGACTATGCCGGTCGAAATCGTGCCCGAAGACGCCTATTTATTTGTCGCCATCAATAATATGCGCCGGTTAGGGCATCGTCATCTGTCGGTTGTGGATGCAAACGGCCGCTTTACCGGCATGCTCGATTTACACCAAACCTTAGCAGCGGCGGCGCGAGATCTGACCGGTCTGATCGAACAATTGATGTATAACGACAGTGTTGACGGGTTAAAGGAAATCAAGGCAGCGCAAGTGGACATGGCGCAACGATTGTTTGCCGGTCATACCCCGGCGGTCGAAATCCAAGCCCTGCTGACCCATATCAACAATGATATCTACGGCCGCGTCACCGATATCAATATAACGCGCATGACCGCCGAAGGCGCAGCCCCGCCGCGGCCTTTTAGCCTGATCGTGATGGGCTCAGGTGGTCGCAACGAAAATTTCCTTACCCCCGACCAGGATTATGGCTTTGTCATCGCCGATGGCGACGACGACAATATTGATGAATATTATGTGCAGTTGGCACAAAGTATTTCCGACGACTTGGATGCGATTGGGCTGCCTTATTGCGACGGCGACGTTATGGCGACCAATGACCTTTGGCGCAAAACCGCCAGCCAGTGGCAGGCCCAGATCGACGACTGGAATATTCGTTGCCAGCAACTGCCGTTGTTGTATTTCGACATCTTTTTCGACTTTCGCAGCGCTTGGGGGCTAGCTGAATTAGCGGCCGGCTTACGACACCATGTCACCAAGGTGACCCGTGGCAATGCGCCATTTCTGCGCGCCCTTCATAATACCGATCGCGACCATAATACGGCCCTGCGCTGGTTCGGCCGTTTTGCCACGGAAAAGCAAAGCCCGGCGCATCGCGGCAAAATCAATTTGAAACTGCATGGCACCCTGCCTTTGGTCGAATCGGCCCGGCTTCTGTGTTTGCGCGAAGGGATAGAAGAGCAGAACACACATCTCCGCTTATCGGCCCTGCATACGAGCGGGATCTTGAAGGATGGTGAATTCGAAAACTTGAACGCCGCTTACGATACGCTGTCAGATATCCTGATACATCGACAGGTTGCCGATTTCGAGGCTGGCCATGAAATCTCCAATTTTGTTCACCCTAAGCGTTTGAACCGTATGCAGAAAGGCATGTTGCGCGCCTCGTTTCACGCCATCGAAGATTTGCGCCAACGGGTCGCCTTCGAAATCGGCCATGAAGTGTTTTAGAACTTTTCGCTGAGTTTTTTCACCTTCTCAACTTGAGCGAGAGCCTCGACCGCTTGCCGCAATGTGGTGATGCCGCGCGCTTCCAACCGATCCAACATCTTCAGAAAAATCCGTGCCGAAGCAATGCTGTCGCCAAGCGCGGTATGGCGACCTTCGATCGTCAAACCTATGCGCTGGGCAATATTGTCGAGGGAATGATCGTGGGAATCATGATCCAGAAAAACCGAACATAACAGGGTATCCAGCACCAGGTTTTCGAAACGGACGCCCGTGCTAATTTCCTTCATACGCAAGAATTTCAGATCGAAAGCAGCGTTGTGGGCAACCAAAATGGCATCGCCGACAAATTCCCGAAACGCCGGTAATACCTCGCCTAAGGAAGCTTCGGCCGCGACCATCGGATCGGTAATATTATGGAAACGGATCGATTGTGGCGGGATCGGCATGCCTGGATTGACAAGGCGGGAAAACGGTGCGGCTTCATCAATGCGCCCGTCGCTTATGCGGATCGCGGCAATGGAGATAATCTCATCCCCATGCGAAGGCCGCAGCCCGGTCGTTTCCGTATCGAAAACAACAAAAGTCAGCGCCTTCAAATTTTTACCGGCGATTTCGTCCCAGTGCATGGGCTGGTTGAGATCTTCGAAGTCGTAATATTCTGGTCGCGCCGGCAGGTTTCGATGATCATGCAGATCCGAAATCAAGAGCCGATCGATCGACAACCATAAAAGCGCCACCACGATCAAGGGGACGAGCGTGATCAACAACTCAGCCGCCGCCGGCTTTGACCAGAAGATCAGAATATCCAGGAATACCAAGATGCCCGCCGCCGTCAGGCACATAACAAACAACTGACGCTGCCGGCCCAACAACTGAAATTTTGTCCAATAGTCCATTAGATTTCGAGCCCCTGAATAACGGCATCCGCCATCGCCGTTGTGCCAACCGGCGGAAAATCACCGGCAATGTCAGGCGTCCGCACACCCGCAGCCAACGCCCGCCGCATCGCCGTCATGATCATCTGGGCATCGTCCGGGCGATCGAAACTATAACGAAAAGCCATCGCCAACGACCAGATCGCCCCCAAGGGGTTGGCGATGCCTTGGCCGGCGATATCCGGGGCACTGCCATGGACCGGTTCATAGAGCGCCCGCCGGCGGCCATCCCTAGCAATCGCCGACAATGATGCCGACGGCGCCATGCCGAGGGAGCCCATCACCGCCGCTGCGCCATCCGACAGGATATCACCGAACATATTGCTCATCACCAGAACATCGAACTGACCCGGATCACGGGCTAGCTGCATGGCGCAATTGTCGACCAGCATATGGCTAAGCTCGATATCGGGAAATTCATCTGCCTGTATTTTTGTCGCCACTCGCCGCCACAGCCGGCCGACTTCCAGCACATTCGATTTATCAACGGAGCAAAGCCGGCCTTGGCGTTCCCGGGCCAACCGACAGGCCATGCGGACCACCTGCTCGATCTCCGCCGTCTCATAGACCATGGTATTAAAGGCGCGTTCCTGCCCATCGTCCAGGGTTTCAGTGCCGCGCGGGCGGCCAAAATAAATCCCACCGTTGCCCTCGCGCACGATCAACAAATCTGTCTTCTCGACAATCTGTGTTTTGAATGGCACCGCGTCGGCCAGTTCCACGAAACCGATCGCCGGGCGCAAATTGGCGAACACTTCCATTTTCGTGCGTAAAGTCAGAACGCTGCCGCTGCGGCGAATTTCCATCGCCATGGTGTCATATTCAGGTCCGCCCATGGCGCCAAACAGCACCGCATCCGCAACCATCGCCGAGGCTAGCGTTTCTTCCGGCAAGACGGCGCCATGACTTTCGACCGCCGTCAGACCAAAAGCCCCTTCGATGATGCGGCAGTTAAATTCCCGCTCGGCAATGAACCAGTTCAGCACCCGCCGCGCCTCTGCAATCACCTCCGGCCCGACGCCATCGCCGGGCAACACCAATATGGTCGCTTTATCCATCGCCGGCAAACTCCACTCCACTCACTATCCGCTTCGCCGGCAATGATATCGAAGTCGCGCAACTGCCACAACGTTCACCCTAAAGATTACCCGCAAGTGGTATTCTCGATGTCAGATATTGTCCGATTCAAAGCGTCTAGGCGACGGCAGCGCGCGTTGAATTAGTGTTTAATGCCGAGGGCCTTCATCGTTTCGTGAAGGACTTCCAGCGACTCGCCGTGTCTGCCGGCTTCATGGAGCTTTTGGCCCTTATCGGCTGCTTCCTTGGCCATACTCATTTTCTCATCGCTTAAAGTGGACATGGCGCCTTTGATTATTTTGACGTCTTTGGGGCAATGTCCGGCTAATGCAGAGGTACTCAAAAGCCCGGTTGCGAACACAATGGCGATGGCCGGAATATAGATGGGTCTGATCATTTTCGGTTTCCTTCTCATTCCAAATTTCAGTTTACGAACCGATATTCCCCAGAGGTAACCTTCGAAGTTATGAAAAAACGACTACCCAACTTAGCGCCACTGGGTTCAATGGCCCGGTTGCCAGGGTTGAGCCGACAACACCGGTGCATGTTACCAGCCTCCGATAAAACGGAGCAAGTCGCGAATTTGACCACCGTTCACATTACCGTGGCGCGCAAACAACCCCCGCGCCGCAGGGCCCAGCAAGGACGGGGAACAGACACCCCATTCAGACTGTCTGCATAGCGGTCGTGATCGATTATCGTCTATAGAGCCATGAAAGGCCCATGAGTGGAAGTTCATCGCCCGATGGATTTCAGACACCTTTAGCGCTAAACTGTCTGCATCGGCATTCGCATGGCGTGTATATATCATTAGGTTTTGGAGCGATGGATCCTGAAACACAATATGTAAAAAACGGCGACGTTTTCATCGCCTACCAGGTGTTCGGCAGCGGCTCGACGGATTTGATTATGGTTCCTGGGTTCCTGTCGCATCTCGAAAACACCTGGTCCTCGCCGGATACCGCTAGGTTTTTGATGCGGTTAGGTGAGTATTGCCGCGTCATCATGTTTGACAAGCGAGGTACCGGACTTTCTGACCGTGTCGAAAATCTGCCGGATTTGGAACAACGTAAGGACGATGTGAGGGCTGTGGCCGAAGCTGTCGGCGCCGAATGTCCGGCGTTGTACGGCCTTTCCGAAGGCGGCACTATGTCTGCATTATACGCCGCAAGTTATCCTGACCGCTGCCGCTCGCTTGTACTTTTTGGTGCCTTTGCCAGGTTCCAGTCATGGTTTGCGGACGACGAGGCGTTGAACGATTTCTTTGATTACGTCGAAACAGATTGGGGTAGCGGCGCAACTATCGAGCGAATTATTCCGTCTATGAAGGACGACGCATCGGCTCGGAAGTTCGTTGGCCGGTATGAGCGCCTGGGGGCGTCTCCGGCGGCAGTGATAAATCTTATGCGGATGAACAGCCAAATCGATGTCAGGGGCATCCTGTCAACAATTCGGGTCCCAACCTTAATCCTTCACCGGGTCGGTGATCAAAATGTTTCTGTGGAAGGTGGCAGAGAGTTGGCGGCAGAAATTCCCGGCGCAGAGCTGGTGGAGCTGCCCGGCAACGAACATGTGACGACGTTTGGCGATGCCGCTTATGAGATCGCCGATATGATCGGCGAATTCGTTACCGGTGAGAATGTTAGCAGGACCGACGAAACCACCCTCGCGACCGTGGTATTTACGGACATTGTAGGCTCCACGCAACAAGCGGAAGCGATGGGTGACGGCCCTTGGCACGATATGTTGGAGGCCCACAATCAAACCTTCCGGCATGAACTGAGACTGCACCGCGGCAAAGAGATAAAGTCCCTGGGTGACGGATTTATCGCAGTGTTTGACGGATCGGCTCGCGCGCTGCGATTTTCCAAGTCCTTGGTCCAGGCGATAGCTGCTTTGGGGTTGGAAATTCGTGTCGGTTTGCATATCGGTGAGATTACCATAAGCCAAGATGATATTCACGGTATCGCCGTCAATATCGCGGCTCGTGTTGGGGACATAGCAGGCTCCGGAGAGGTGATGGTTACACGCACGATAAAAGACCTTGTCGCCGGCTCCGGCATTGCATTGAACGATCACGGTTCGCACAAGCTGAAGGGTGTCTCAGAGGAATGGCAACTCTATTGTGTCACATTGTAATCAGCGCCCTACGATGACTGAATTGGGTCAAAAGCGGACATTCTGACGGAATGCCGAAGACGCCCGCTTCACCCCCGAAAGCGGACATAACGCGGCACACCGATGATGTCTGCTTAGTGCCATGGGCAGCCAGTAAGCAATATCTAATATGCAGGATATTGCATTGGCAACTTTCGATGCCAGCGGGTGGGAGCCGTCCACAGCATCAAAAGCGGACGGATATTTCATCACTAGTCACCAGCTATTCCCGCCCAAAAATCGAGTTCCGCTAGGGCGTAGTTGGCAACAGCCTCTTCTAACGAATCGAAGGATTGCACGGTACTGGGATTTGAGTTCAACCAGATCTGATTGGCTTCCGCACAAAGGACCCAACCGCCTGAAGTTCGCTTGTCTTCACAGTACAAGGTCCACTCGCGTATGAGATTCGGATTGTTGTGTATTATTGCTACGAGTTCATCAATCCAGATTGATGGCCGGATATCAGCATAGTTTGCTCGCCTCATTGCATCGCGCAGAGATATCCCTTCACCGCGAAACGACACATCGTGTCCAATGCGAAGAATCAGCAACAGACTTTCAGATCGTGCAAAATTGGTCATCCGAGCGGAAACAATAGTTCGAGAATACTAAGCAATGACAATATACCTATTTGCGATGAAAGCCACAACGTCCGCTCCGGGTCAACAGCAGCCGTAGTCGCATGACCATGGTGACGACGGCTTTACCCTCAGTAGCAGAAGAAATTTGCGTAAAGGCAGACGTTGGAAACTGGATGACCGCAATTCCCGCATGAGCGGATGGCCTGCGTTCTAGGCCAAGTGTTCTCCTTCGTGCCAAAGGGAGACATTCGCCGAAGCATCATTTCGATCAAACAGGTCATTTGCGTCCATCTGGAGAAAATGCTCCAATATCCCCTTCTCGTCGGAGAAAATTTAGGATCATTGCTGAATGTGCGCACAATATAACGGCATCGAAATTCCGGATAATGATGATGAGCGGGTGAAAGCAGTTCAGTCATATGAAATATTGGATACCGAACCGGAACTAGAATTCGACGACATCACCGAACTAGCGGCATGTTTGACCGGGTGTAGCGTTTCCTACATCGGGTTTTTTGATGATAAGCGGTTGTGGCTAAAATCAAAATACGGATTGCCGCCTGACTTGACCGAGCGCCCTCGTGAACTCACCTTGTGTTCGCCGACGATTTGTCAAAGTGACTTAGTGTTGATCCCGGACATGCGACAGGATCCACGCTATGCAGAATTGCCTTCGGTGAAAAACCCACCAAACGCCAAGTTCTATTGCGCGATGCCATTGATCAATCCGGAAGGTTTTGCACTTGGCACGCTTTGCGTTTGGGATAGTGAAATTATGGAATTGGAACCTCATATCCAACAATGCATGAGACGATTGGCCCGTCAAGTGTTGTCCAGACTTGAACTAAGACGACAAAATATTGAACTCAAACGGCAAAACCAGCAAGCGCGGGAAACTTTGGAAATTGAGCGCGTAAATGGCGCCAGAAACGAAAACCTAGTCCGAAATCTATATCCAAATTCGGTGGCGCAGCAACTCATTGATGGCAAGCACATTGACCCAAAATTTTTCTTATCTACCACGATCATGTTTGTCGATTTTCAAGGCTTTACAACTATCGCCGAAAACACTGAACCGGGCGTTTTGGTTGATCAGTTGGGCGATTATTTTTCAGTTTTCGACGCGATCGTAGAGAACTGCGGCCTTGAAAAAATCAAGACAATTGGCGATGGCTATCTTGCGGCATGCGGACTTCCGAAGGAGACCAAAGATCATGCCGAAAAAGTTTGCCTGGCAGCGCGTGAAATTCAGCAAACCATGGCTAAACGAAATGCCGAACGAGAAAAACTGGGTTTGGCCATTTGGCCGGTTCGCATTGGTGTTCATTCCGGCTCAGTTATTGGCGGGATTATCGGCACGAATAAATCGACTTATGACATATGGGGTGACGCGGTCAACTTAGCAGCGCGTCTTCAAGAAAATTGCGAAGTCGGTCGGATCAATGTGTCGGAGGCAACGGTCGGGCTTATCGGTGACAATTTTGATCTGCAAGCAAGGGGGCAGATTGAAACAAAAAACAAAGGCCTCGTGAAAATGTACTATCTCACCGGCTGAAACTTTTCCGATGCCCCTTTTCACTCGATATGAATTCGGTTCCGAGGATGCCCGCCTTGACATAAAATCCAGCCGAATTAGCGCGCTTTCTACCGCGACGGCTTTGCCGGCGAAATCGGATATTAAATAGCGAACAGCGGAGATCGACAAAGCAACTTCCGCTTATCGTGCGACACCAGGCTGAATATGTCATCGGCCATGTGGTTTCAAGAGTGCCAATTTTGTTGATTTAGTCTGGTCTAGAAAATTTTTGGATGCCCACTACTCGTAGAACCGGACATGCTGAAAGTCTATGCCTCGAGCGGCCTTGCTCAACCGGGCAACGCCAGTTCCTGAAGCCGCCGGGCCGCGTCTTCGGCCAGTTGGCGGGTGAGATCGCCGGCACCCGTCTCATGGCAAAGGGCGGCGGCCTGCCCTGACCATAAGCTGGTGAAGTCGCTCTCCCCTCGGGCTTCGGCGGCCACCTTCAACGGTGCCAGTGCACCACCGGCCGTCGGGAACGCCGGCGCCAGGTCGGACATCGGCCCAATCTCGCGCATGAGCCTGTTTATCAAGCCGCGCGCCGGCCCACCGGAAAACAGATTGGTCAGAGCGGTACCGTTGTCGCGGGCGGCCATGAGCGTGGCGCGGTGCAGGTCGGAGATCAGGGCCTGTGGCGTGAAAAGGTAGGCCGTACCGATCTGGACACCCGCCGCGCCAAGTGCAAAGGCTGCCGCCAAGCCACGCGGGTCGGCGACGCCGCCGGCGGCGATCACCGGCACTTTCACGGCATCGACGACCTGCGGCACCAGAGCGAAAGTTCCCGACTGACTTTCGATATCTTCGCTAAGGAACATGGCGCGATGTCCCCCCGCCTCGTAGCCCTGCGCGACAACAGCGTCGCAACCATTGTTCTCAAGCCAGCGAGCTTCCTCGACAGTGGTCGCGGCGCCGAACACGTGGCAGCCCGCGGTCTTGACGCGCCTAAGTAATGGCTTCTCCGGTAGCCCGAACTGAAAACTCACGACCTCAGGTTTGAGCTCCTCAACGATCTCGCACATCGCCGTATCGAACGGCGCGCGATTGACAGCTGGCGCCGAAGCGGAGGCATCCAGCCCGAGTTCCTCGTAGTAGTTGGTCAGATTCAACTTCCATGCAGCTTCGCGATCCGGGTCGGGCGCCACCGGCTTGTGACAGAAGAAGTTGACGTTCACGGGCTTCGCAGTTTTCTGCCGGATGACTTCGAATTCGGCGCGCACCTTGGCCGCGTCGAGCATGGCGCAAGGCAGCGAGCCGAGACCTCCAGCCTCGCTCACGGCTATCGCCATGGCCGCGCCGTTTGCCCCCGCCATGGGCGCCTGGATGATCGGTAGTTCGATGCCGACGAGGTCGAGCAATTCACGATTGGGCCACATCTGTTTCTTTCCTGGTTGTTAGGGCTTGTCTATAACCTAGTCCTCGGTATACATTAATAAAAATGAATAAAAATGAATGTTTACTTCTTGAAATGAGATAGCAATGCACGGACTGGATCTCCGATCACTTGAGATATTTCGAACAGTCGCTGTCGAGGGAAGCATTACCAAGGCGGCGATCAAATTGAACCGGGTGCAATCGAATATCAGCACTCGCATCAAACAGTTGGAACAACATCTCGAGAAAAACCTCTTTTTGCGCCAGAACCGCGGCCTCACGTTGACGCCGGACGGCCACTTGTTGCTGTCCTATGCTGAACGGCTCTTGCAATTGTCGATGGAGGCGTCGGAAGCGCTGAATGAGGGCAAACCAAGCGGTGTCTTTCGGATCGGCACAATGGAAAGTACGGCAGCCGCTCGTCTGCCGGAAATCCTCTCGCGCTACCATCAACTCTATCCGGATGTGCAGATCGAGCTGGAAACCGATACCGCCGGTGGTTTGATGAACCGCCTTCTCAGCTATGACGTCGAAATTGCCTTTGCCGCTGAGCCCGTTTCCTTCGCGGCGATCAGCACCCAAGCCGTATTCGAGGAAGAATTGGTGCTAGTGGTGCCCCAATCATTCCCGCCACTGGAAAACACGAGTGAAATCAGCGGCAAGACCGTTGTCGCGTTTGAACCGGGCTGTGCCTATCGCCGGTACCTCGAGGACTGGTTGTTGGAAGCCGGAATTGTCCCGGGCGGCGTCATCGCCATGGGTTCCTACCTTGCCATTCTCGCCTGTGTGTCAGCCGGCACGGGTTTCGCCGTCGTGCCCCGATGCATTCTGGATACTGTTTCATCGAACGGGCAGTTCCGGCATTACCCGTTACCGAACAACCTCGCACGAATTAAGACGCTGTTGGCATGGCGTTCAGAATACCGATCCGTGAAGTTGGACGCGTTGAAGGAACTCCTGCCCCTGCTTTAGGTTTCTGAAACTGAATATCGCCTGGTCATGCCAGCCGAAGCCGCATGCCTGCCTTGGTGTCAGGAGCAGCCGAATTAACGCGTGCGCCACGGCGACAGCTTTGCTGTCGCAACCGGACATTAGATAGCGAAAACGGAGATCGGCAAAACCACGTCCGCTCAGCGTGCAACAGCGGGCTGAACACGCCGTCGGCCAAGTGGGCTCAAGAATGCCGACAGCAGACCTAGCCATAGATCAACTTTTCGGTCAATCAAGCGGCTCCGCCGATGAGGATATTAGGACCAGGGCGTGTCCGGTTTGGGGACCAACTCGTTGTCCAAGTAAATAGCATCGACTTTCTCGTTATAAAAACACAGACAGTCCTTGATTTTATGAGCTTCCGGCAGCGGATCACCATAACTCCAGACACTATTTTCTAATACAATGTCGCCTACATTTAAACTCCAATAAGAAGAAGCGATGCCTTTATAAGGGCAGCGGGTCTGCAAGCAGCTGGGCTCACAATATTGCATCGATACATCTTTTTCTGGGATATAATAACGGGTTGGAAACCCGGTTTCGAACAGCAAAAAAGAACGATCCGATTGTGCGACCGTTTGTCCGCCGACCACGACGCGGACCTGTCGAGTACTCTTTAAAACATCAATGCGGTGATAGGGGTCTTTCAAATGCACAAAGACTTCTTCGTCTTCTTCAAACCAAGCGTCCAATGCGCCCCACTCAAGCAGCATGTAATCCCTGAGGAATTCCCAATCACCGGTGGCTTCGGGAAAACTCCAGGCGGCATTTTCGGCAATTTTTGTACCCACTTTAAGGTTCCAATAAAACGCCGTCCCTTGCGGGCGAAGCTCGGCTTCATTCCGGGATTTCTCCATTAAATCCATTCGGACATCTTCTTTAGGGAAACAATAAATGGGTAATCTGTTGGTCCGGCGCAAGATCATCGCCCGGGTGCTGTCAACGATGGTTTCTCCGCCAAATGTCGCTCGTATCCATTTAGAGCATGGTTCACATTCGGGAATAGACAGATGGCTGATGGCCATCGTTTCACTGGACAGCGGGACAACTGGTTCGCCGGTCATTTTTTTCCTTTCATCGCATATCCTTCAGATCGGTTTGTTTGCCATGCGCGAATGCCCTGAACGACGGCATAAACGCATTACCGAATTGATTATTCGTCGAATGTTTATTTTTCATATTCCTTAGCCGGCCGCCACGGGAAGGGTCCCATGTGCATATCCAGCATCACCCGCCAAGTATTCATCGGCAGCCATTCATTATACATTGCCCATTCTTTGTATTTAGGCAGTTTTACAACGCCAGGGATTTTTGCGAAATTTGTGCCTTTCTTGAATTCGGCAACGATCGCGTTTTGCAGATCTTCGATATATTCTCTGTTTTTGACAACGTCGGATTTGTCCCCGATTGCGCCAGCATCACCCGGATGGGAAAAAATAGCCGTATCAAACGACAGGGCTTCAATTTCGGAAAGGGCGCGCTGCCATTCCCTGACGTTGAAATCTGGGACGATGGTGAACAACACGCGATCTGGCGTCACCACGTCGGCAATATAGATTACTTTTTGTTGAGCAACCCTGACAACAGTCATACCCAGGCCATGGCTCATGCCGATATAGTGCAATTCAACGGTGGTCCCGCCCAACGTGATGTCTTTGCGTTTGGCATCCCAACCTTCGTCGGGAAGAACCATGTCCCTGCCTGGGTTTGCTTTCATCCAATCATAAGCATCCCTATGGGCGAGAATTTTGGCGCCCGCATCTCGGAAAACCTGACCGCCGCTGGCATGGTCCCAATGGTTGTGCGTATGGAGCAAGTACCGAACCGGCTGATCGGAGACCGCTTTTATCGCTTTCAACATGCTGGTTGCATGTTTCGAGTTCACCGACTCAACAGCAACAACGCCGTCAGCGGTGACGACAAACATCGAGGTATATCCAGCCCCAGATGAATAACTGTAGACGCCATCCGCAATCTTTGTCGTCTTCTCCGCCGCATGGGCAGCCAAAGCGGCCAATTGAAGCAATAACGCGACCAAGCCCCCTGTGACGAGTATTCTGAGATTAATCATAAAGAAACCCTTTCATTTGTTTAATGTTCTAAACTGCGATGATGCATATTGATTTATGAACTTAACGGTACAATAATATGCGCAGCAGATTTGTGTCAACAATTATGTACTGATCAGTATGATAAAAAAAATCTCCCGCCCTCGCGGTCGTCCCCGCGCTTTCGACCGGGACCAGGTTCTGGATCGGGCCGTCACCACATTCTGGACTAAAGGTTACGATGGGACATCATTGGATGATTTGACCAAAAGCATGGGCATTAATCGGCCCAGTTTATATGCGTCATTCGGCAACAAACACGGGCTTTATCTTAAGGTCTTGGACCGATATGCGGAAACACTTGGGTGTCAGCCTGTCAAAGAGTTTGAAGGTGAGCCAGATATCAAAAAAGCTGTAACGGCTTTTTTGGAAACGGCCATCTGGTGCGTTACGACGGAGAATGGCCCAAAGGGCTGCCTATACGCTAATGTTGCTGCCAATGATGCTGAAAAAGACGAACTGGTTCGAACGTTGCTGTCCGAAACATTTGCGGCAACTGATCAGGTTGTCGCCGAATTCTTTCTCGCCGCACAAGACCAGGGGCAACTATCGAAGGGTTCCGATCCGTACGTTATGGCCCGATTGACGGTCTCTATGACTCATAGTTTTGCAATCCGCGCGCGTGCCGGCGCCAGTCGTGATGAACTTTCTCTGCTGGCGAGGGACTTTTTGGCGGTGCTGTTGCCGTCCTGAAATTTTCGTCGGAGGCAATATGTTGAATACGGCCTTCGTGAGCGGCATCATTGGGTGTTCAATAGACCTGACGAAATGACCGCCTAGGATCAACTGCAGCCATCCCGGCAGCCCATGACGACGGCTGCTTTGCTCGCCATAGCGGGCGTAATTAGTTGAATACAGCGACGGCAGCTAAGTGCTGCAAGCAGTCAGTGACGACATCTAGATTTTCCCAACCGATTTGTTAGTACTTTCGCGAAGGGAGAAATCAATTTTGGAACATCGCCTTGTAACCGTAATAGTCGCCGATGTGGCAAATTACAGCCGATCGATGGGCCAGAACAGACCGGCTTTAGATCGGTCAAACAGTCTGGCAAGACCCATTATCCAGTAAATTTCAACGCACATTCAACACCGAAGTTTCTGATGCACCCATGACGCCAAATGCGACCGAGCCGGCAAAGAAACGTTTTAGTCGGGACTTGCCGCTGTCGGAGACCACGATCAGGCCATGGTCCTTGCCGGCCTCGATGATTTGCTCCACCGGGTTGCCGACACCGACCCGGCTACCGGCAACCTCGATATCCATTTTTAACAACATGGTCCGGGCCTCGTCCAGGGTTGCCTCGGCCCGGGCCACAGCTTCGTTGTCCGGCGCCACAGAAAACAGCGTGATCGGCGCCTTGCAATGATTTGCCAGCACCGCGTCCCGGCGTAGCGCGTCAAGGGAATGATCGGAGCCATCGGTGCAGATCAGGTGCCCGTTGCTGTTATTCCGCGGCCGCGCCACCATCACCGAACAGGGCGACAGCATCGCCACCTTTTGCACCACGCCGGCGTTCCAGAAGGAACTGATCTCGCCCTGCCAGCGGCCGGGGGCGCCCATGATCATCAGGTTATAAGGACCCAGTTCATATTGATCGAGAATGCCGCTGGCGGCGTCCGGTGCTACTTTCAGCTTTAGGACAATACTGCGGCCATCTTCGTGCCGGTATTCGGTTTTGGTATCTCCCAGTGGATCGCCCCAAACGGCGCGAGTAGTGCTGGTGGCGTTCCAGTCTTCCGACAAGCGACCTTCCTGAAACAGAACATCAAGGCCCTTTTTCAAATGCCGGACCCCGGGCAATTCCAAACCCCAGTCCAGCAGATTCTCGCGCACTACCCGGACCTGCAAACCACCAGTGCGCAAACCCTGATCAATGGGCCGGACAAAACACAAGATGATGTCACAATTCTTATCGTCACCGATTTCCGCGGCAAAGCGCAGGCCCTCATAGCTTTCATCGCTGCCATCAATGCAGACCAGAATGCGAAAACGATGAATGCGCCGTTCCTGTTGTTCTTCCAGTTCCGCCTGGCTGGCGGTTCGCATTGTTTGTGCCGGTGATTTCATGCGTCCACTTGCCCAATATTAACGACCATTGGTATTAACCCTCCAGCATCGGCCAATAGAACGAGGCGGCGGCCAACATGACGACCACCGAAACAATGGTCATGCGCCAACCGACAGTCAGGAAATCCGTGGTCTTGAGATAACCGGAAGCATAGACGATGGTGCAGGCTGGTGTGCCAACAACTGTAAGATAGGCAAAGGCCGACGACACGGCTGTAATGAAACCGATGATGATCGGGCTTTCACCGGCGACCGAAGCGATATTCAGGACAATGGGTCCGAGCACCGCCACTGCGGCGCCATTGGACATGGTGTTGGTTACCCCGGTGGTCAGCGCCGAGACCGCTATCCAGAGGCCAAAGCCCTGGTCCGCCCCGATCGGTGCCAGCAGGTTGAGAAAAGACTGGGCGATCCATTCCGCAGCGCCGGTGGATTTCATCTCCACGCCGAGCGAGATGGCGGCGGCATAAAGCAGGACCACGCCCCAATTGACACCGGAATTGAGATCCTCCCATTGCACCAATCCCGCAATCAGGAATACGGCGGCGCCCAGGATCGCCACGGTTCCCATTCCGATGTTCGCCGACAGAAAAATCCAGGACCACAGGATCACCGCAAAAAACAGTAACGAGAGCCAGTCGCCGGGTTTCATTGGGCCCTCTTCGCGGACTTGTAGGCGAAGCCGTGCCACGGCCCGGGACAGATCCCGGTACTCCGGCCGGAAGGTGCGCAACAGGACAAAGGTCACCAGCGGCAACTGTAACAGGAACATCGGATAGGCGTAGGTCATCCAGCGCAGATAATCGACCAGATAGCGGCTAGTTTCGGGATTTTCGGCGTCGTAGAAAAATTCCTTCCAATAGCCGATCATGATGGCGTTGCGGGCCCCGCCGGAGGGGGTGCCGATACCGGCAACTGAGGCGCCGTAGCAGATCGAGAAAAGCAACACCGCGGCCAGATTACGCACTTTTTTAGGGTCTTCGGAGGTAAGTGTAATAAGAATAATGCCGACCGGCAGCATCATCGCCGCCACAGTATGTTCGCCGATGAACGAGGCCAGCAGGCCGGAAACGACGGAGATACCAAAACAGATGTTGGAGGTGCGGGTACCGGTCATCCGGACGATCAGCCAGGCGATGCGTTTATCCAATTTCTGTTTCACCACTGCCACGGCCAGCATCAAAGAGCCCATGATAAACAGCACACTGTCGGTCATCAGGCTTTTGGCGACCTTGGTGCTGTCCAGATCCAGCAATATGATCTGGCCGGCGACAATCAGCAGGGCCACCGTGGGCAACGGCACCGGTTCGGTGACAAACAACACGGTCGCCACCACCGACATAGTCAAAACAATCATGCCTTCGCGGCTCAGGCCTTCGGGCGACGGCAGGGTCATCATAAATCCACCCAGGGCCATGGCAAAAAAGAACCAGCGCTTTTCCCAGAAATAGTAGAGATTAAATTTCGTATGGATCAGGAGAACGCGCTGATAACCGCGTCGCCGTACACGAATGATCCAGGCGCCGACCGGCGGATGGGCCTGTAAACTGTCGGTAACGAGACTGATGTCAGTCATCTCTTAAGACCAATCCATTGCTCTTGGAACGCTGGTTCGGCATTCAGGATCGGGGCGCCCCAAGCAAAATTCCGCTTGTTTTCCCCGATACTCGTTTGAAAGTGTACAGCGATCCATGGCTTAAGGGAACCACCCGCCAAAATAGTCAAAAAGCTCATATCTTTTGAGCCCGTGGGCCGCTGACCAATGCGACTTTGCTATTCAATTCAGCCATGGCCTTCGTCCTGCTCTCGGGCTGTTGCTCTACCTCGTCACATCGAAGGCCCTAAAGTGTAGCAGCGACAATATGTCCACCGTGAATGGCCGCCGCATATGCGCAGCTCGGTCAGCTCGAGAAATCGCGCAAGATAGTGGTTGAGATCATAATAAAATCCAACATTCTTCCGATCAGAGGTCAAGCGCGTACAATTGTACGTGCATACAAAATATACCGACCATTTGCTGGACGGAATTCGCAAGGCCGGCCTGTCGGAATAACGTTGAGGTCGGCTTCCGGTCAAATTGAGACTTTTCCGCCTTCGACATTTACGTCCGCTTTGCTCCCTACTGCGGACGTTTTAGCAGACAACGTTCGTTTCTGGAAAATGCCAACTGCAGTCGTTATTCGTTTTTCTGTATGGTCATTTTTGATGTGAAGTACGGATCGCGGTCTGCATGTAATCAATGAAATGTCGTACTTTTAGAGGAATGTAAAGTCGGCTTGGATAGACAAACCATGCTGCACTGTCCTCTGGGCCGACGCTAAAGCTATGATTGGGAAACATGTCGATCAGCGATCCATCCTTCAATTCGCGGTGAACCAGCCAATCGGGTAAAAACGCAGGGCTCATCCCGAGACAGGCACAATTTTTGAGCGACAATGCATTCGAAATGGTTAAAGGACCTGACTGGGTAACGGGGAATGGAGGTTGATCACCGCATTGCACGATTACCTGTCCACGATAGCGACCGGTGGAATAGGTCAAACAATTCATTCCGGAAAGTTCGTTCGGATCTGTCATCGCGCCATTGCCGTTGCAATAGTTCGGTGAGGCATAAATGCGGAATTCAATCGGCATGATCTTTTTGGCAATAAACTCACTATCTGGCAGATCTCCGAGACGGATCGCCAAATCCACACCTTCTTCAATTAGATCGATCCGGCGATCCGTCAATAACAGATCGAGCTTAAGGTCCGGCGTACCTGCAAGAAATGCTGGCAACAACGGCGACAACACTTCATGTCCAAACGTTGCCGAAGCCGTAACTCTCAATTGTCCGATAGGCTTGTTCGTCAGATCACGGCCGACCAAACGCGCTTCATCTATTGCTGTCAAATGCGGCTCGATCCGGCCCAAAAATTCGCTTCCCGCCTCGGTTAAGGAAATTGTGCGGGTGGTGCGATGAAATAGACGAAAGCCAAGCTCCCGTTCAAGAGCAGCGATTTTGCGGGATACCAGGGACGGATCAAGATCGGACAGGCGAGCGGCTGATGTAAAACTGCCGCAGCGAGCGACATCGACAAACAAGTTCAAGTTAGCAATTTTCATTAATGCAAATTTTGCAATAAAATTGTTTTATTGTCACTCTTTTTACATTTTAATATTTCAGGCACCTTGATCTCGTCAGAAATCAAAGAAAGGACAACATCATGGGTATTCGAATAGAAAAAGGGTTCTTTGGCGGTTTGCAAGATGTTCTGGAAGATGTGAAACAGAATAATATGTGGCCGACAACCTATGTATCAGGAGTAGCGTCCGCTGCTGATATTCATTGGCATAGTGAGGAAGTCCACGTTTTTGTCATGGCAGGGCAGACCGATTTTTACGACGATGAAAGCGGCAAACGATATCCGGTTATGGCTGGCGACAAAATAACAGTGCCAGCGCGTACTTTACACGCTGAAGGCGAAGTTAAGGACCAGGTGATTTATTTGATCGCGGTACCGGATGCTTTGGCGCCTGAGGATTTCCTCAAGATGCGACCAGCAGCAGAACTCGCTGCTTAATTTCGGCGCTTTCCCAAGTTTCTCAATCAGCCGGCACAGTTTTGTGTCGGCTGATTTTTCATTGCACGACTGAGCGGGTTGGATGGATAGATTATCAATCAAGTCTTCTCAGGATGAGCCGGCGCAAAACAGTGCTCAAATATACTGTTTTCTAATTCGGACCGACGGCATGCGGACGCCGGTATTTCTCGGGCTCGATCAGGGTTCCGTCATTCAGGATTGCATGATGTTTATAGATTGGCAGGCCCGCAGGAACAATTGTTCCATGACGGGCAAAATCAAGAAAAATATGCTTTGTCATTTGCACTGAATGTTCAAACCAATCCGGATTATCAAAAGTGCCACCGTAGATATCGATCACCTCCACAAAGCGCTCGAAGCCAAGAAACAGTTTGGTGCCGCAATTATCACAGAATTGGATCGATACAATCTTGCCGCTACCCTCCGAGCGCTGCTCATAAGTCTTTGGGCTGCCCTCATTAATCGCAAAGTTCGTTTTCAAAAACAGGGGTTCAATCATATACGCCGATCCAGTTGCCTGTTGACAGAATTTGCAATGACATATCGTTATTCGTTCAGGTTCAGTTTTGGTTTCATATCGTATCGCGCCACAGAGACAACCATCGGACCGCGTTTCATTGGTCACGCTCATATCATGAAACTCAAAGGATCAATGCCGCTTCGCACACGGCCGGTATTGTTGAAACTATCCAGGTTCGTTGAGACGTGATGGGTCAAGCAGCTGGCGTCACGGTAAAGACGTTGTAACACCCCACTGCGACGAATTGCACTGGCGCCGGCGATGTCATAAACCGCGCGGACGATACCTTCGCATTGATGTACGGCGGTAACAGCGGCAAGTCGCATGCAAAGTCGCTGGTCCTGAGACAAAGCGATGCCGCCAAGTCCGCATTTCCACACTTCATCAAGCGCTTTTTCGAACCCGGCGGAACAGGCATAATGCAGGCCTTCGGCCTGCTCCAGCGGACGCAAGTTTTCAGCTTTGCTCAATAGAGGTTGCTGCGTGAAACGGTCCAGCTTGCCGTTCAATTCACCGCGCGCTTCGTCTATGGCGCGCCGGGCCAGGCCCAAATGCGTGGCCGCAGCGCAGATGGAAATAAACCAGGTGCCGGGGACAAATATTGCTGTTGGATAATCGTAATTCGTTTTGCTGTCCGGCCAGTTGAATATCCGACCCCACGGCACAAAAACTTTGTCAAAGACAATATCGTGACTGCCGGTTCCGGCCAGCCCCACCGGATCCCAAGTATAGTCGATTGTCGCTTCTTTTAGGGGGGCCAACGCGACCACAAACCGAACGCCGCTTTCTCTTGATGGGTCCGGCAACTGGATCATCCCGCCAACGTATGTCGCGGCCGTACAGCCGGTACCAAACCCCCACCGACCGCTGATCTCCAGTCCGCCGTCGGCTTCCCTCGCATCGATCCTGGGAAGATTACTCCAGGCGGCACTGGCATCCGAATCGGCAAAAAAATGTTTGACGAATTCCGGCTCTGCCGTGTTGGCAATAAGGGCACTGCAAACGGCACCATGCGCAACCGACCAGCCGGTCGATGCATCCGCTCGCGCCAGCGTTCTAACCATGTCATACCAGTCGAGCAGACTACCACCGAGGCCGCCCTGTGCTTCGGCAACTAGAATACGGTACAGGCCGGCGGCCTTTAGTTTGGCGACATAATCCAACGAAACTTGCCGCGAACCCTCGAATTCCTCGGCCCGCGCCTGCGCTTCCGCCGCTAAATCCGGCAGTATGTTCCGCAGTTGGTCGATCGGGTTTGCCTTGTGGATATTCATTGTTGATCCTCCTAAAAAGACAACCTTCCTCAAATTACCGAAAATATCTAGTTCAGAAACTGAATCTAGTTTGTAGAAACAGAGGCTTTACAATAAAATCTATGTTCTGAAAAATATGTCCTAAGAAAAATCGAAAGTGAATTCGCATGCAGGCTGGATATAAGCAGTTTTGCCCGGTAGCTATGGCCGCTGAGGTATTGAATACCCGATGGACCGTCGTGTTGTTGCGTGAATTGATTGCCGGGTCAACCAAGTTTAATGACCTGCGCAAAGGCGTGCCTCGGATGTCGCCGGCATTGTTGTCACAAAGGCTCAAGGAATTGCAGATCGCAGGCGTGCTCAATCGCGTCAGCACCACCGGGAAACGCGGGTCGCATGAATATATCTTGACCGAAGCCGGCCGGGATTTACGCCCTGTGGTCGAAGCGGTTGGAATCTGGGGCCAGCGTTGGGTCGACGCAGATTTGTCTTTGGATAACCTTGACCCTTCCCTGCTCATGTGGGACATGCGGCGAAATCTGAATACAGACCCCCTACCAGATAGACGAAGCGTCATAGAATTTTACTATTCCGATGTTCCGGTTGCCCAGCGGCATTGGTGGTTGATCGCCGAAGCAGATGGCACCGTTGATCTATGTTCGATTGACCCTGGCTTTGATGTCGATTTGTACGTCACCTGTAATCTTAAACCTCTGACGGCGATATGGATGGGTTTGACAACGGTAAAAAAGGAATTGGAAACCAAGAGCCTCGTTCTTGAAGGTAGTCGTTCGGTTGCCAATAATATGCAGAAATGGCTTGGATTAAGTCCCTTCGCCGTCGAAAAGAAACGCGTGTAATAATAGCCGTGGCAAATCTTTTGCGTTCACACTAGGACGTTCGTTTCGTCTCAAAAACGGATATCGACGCCGTGTTTCACGTGAAACAAAAATGAACGTTGTGACCCTCCCAGGTGACAAACTTTTCACAAGGCGCGCGCAGAAACACCACCGTCAAATTATCCCTTAGCAGCCTGAAACCCGTATGAAACTGCCAAATTTTGCGCAGAGTGCCGGTATCGAGCGGAAAATATTGGGAACCTGCGGCGGAAAACCAGAATAGATTAACAATTTCAATAGGTTAATTGGCGCGCCCGAGAGGATTCGAACCCCTGACCTTCTGATCCGTAGTCAGACGCTCTATCCAGCTGAGCTACGGGCGCATGGGCTTTTTGAGGACGCGGTGGTGCCCCCCAAAGCTCGGACTACCTACCTAATCCCGCCTCGAAGTGCAAGGGGAGAAAACAAAAAAAGAGCGGCTCTGCCGAACCGCTCTTTTCGTAATCGCCTGGAGCTTGCTATTGCCAGCTCAGGTCCGAGACTTTGTTGATGAATGCCGGCCAATTGTTCCACATACCGGTCAGGCCTTTGCGGGCAATACCCAGTTTTGCCAATTCGAACAGATAACCGTTCACCGCATCTTCTGACAGCTTGCGTTGCGCCAGTTGCAGATATTTGTACTGCTCTTCCTGATTGGTTGCGGCATCGGCTTTGGCCATGATGTCCTGGAACTCCTTGCTATCATATTGGAAATAATAGTTCGGATTGGCGTAAATGCCGATGTCCATCGGTTCCACATGGGAGACGATGGATAGGTCATACTGTTTGTTTTTGTAGACCTTATCCAGCCACACGGCCCACTCGACATTTTCAATTTCGACCTCGATGCCGACTTTGCCAAGCTGATCGGCAATGACTTCGCCGCCACGCCGGGCATAGGTGACCGGCGGTAGTTTCAGATTCAGTTTCAAGCCGTCGCCATGGCCGGCTTCTTTCAACAAGGCCTTGGCTTTGGCCGGATCATAGTTGGAGTTGCCAGTCAGATCGACATAGGCCGGATGATGCGGGGCAAAGTGGGTACCGATCGGTGTCCCGTAACCGGAGCCACCGGCTTCGATCACGGCCTCGCGGTCTATCGCATGGGCAATCGCCCGGCGAACACGAACGTCAGCCAGCGCCCCGCTTTTGTTGTTGATCGAAAGAATGGTTTCGCCTTCGGTATTGCCTTTCAAGCCGACAAAATCCGGATGCTGGCTAAGATCGGCGAACAGTTCCGGGGCGCTGAGACCTGGTTGATAATCAAGATCGCCAGCCAAAAGCGCCGCAACTTGTGCTGCCGCGTCTTTGATGAAACGGAACTGCACGGTTTTGATTGTCAGGCTACCAGCGTCCCGGTGACCCTTGAACAAAGTCAAATCGACGCTGTCGCCCTTGGTCCAGCGGACAAACCTATAGGGCCCGCTACCGATCGGTTTGGTCTCATTATTCTTGGCGCTTTCCTTGCCAATAATGGACGCCGTTGCTTGCGCCAATTTGAACGGCAACAAGCCATTTCGGTTTTCCAGCTTGATCACCACGGTATGGGCATCGGGGACGGAAATTTTTGTCATGTTGGCGTAGATTTTTTTTCGTTTGTTGCGGCTATCCTTGGCGCCATTGCGTTCAAACGTCCATTTCACGTCATGGGCGTTGAGGTTGGTGCCGTCGTGAAATTTCACCCCTTTAAGCAGGTGAAAAGTATAACTCTTGCCATCGTCCGAGACATCCCAACTGGACGCCAGCATCGGATGCACGGCACCGTTATTGTCCAACCGGGTCAGAGTTTCAAAGACATTGTAAAGCGTGATCTGGCTGATCGCCGCCGCCGCCCCGGTAGTCGGGTCCAGCCCTGGGGGCTCCAGCCGCATCCCGATGGTGACCGAATCTTTGGCCGCCATGGCCTGAAACGGAACCGCTGCGACAAGCATTGCCGCGACTAACATAAATAATCTTTTCATAGTTTAGCCCTCCCTATTGACTATGTATTTAAGTACCTTGATCGATAACTTTCAACCGCATTCAAATCTTCCGCTTCGTATACGCCACGTGCGATTGCCCGGGCCGTACAATCGGCCGCCAACATGCCGATCTGCGTCAGGTCGGCAGCAGTCACTTCATTTTGCCATGCCGCCGTCGCCACAGTAAATATTGTATCGCCGTCGAAGGGGGTATGGACAGGCCTAATTGCCTGCGCCATGCCATCATGGGCCATCATGGCCACGCGTTTCGCCCAGGCGCTGTTTAGCTTAGCATTCGTCGCAACCAATACAAGAGTTGTGTTTTCCGGCTCTTGTGCTTCGGCGATCCGGCTTTCGCGAAAGACATCCCGTCCGGCGCGCATCGCCGCCTGGGGCCGCTGGCCGCCGAATTCACCCTTCTCCTCGAAGGGCCAGGCCCACATTGCCCCCAAATCATCCATGACCACCGAACCAACGCAATTCACAACCGCAAGGGCGCCCACCTGAAGGCCGCTATCGGTCACGACAGAGGCGCTACCAAGGCCGCCTTTAAGATTACCGGCGCGGGCGCCAATCCCGGCCCCGACATTTCCCAATTGAAAGTCCTTGGCCGCCGCCATGGCTGCAGCGCGTCCTAACTCAGGATAGAACGGTTCCGCCATGATCGCGGCGCCGCCACCAGTCAAGAGATCAAAAATACAGGCGCCGGGCACAATCGGCACTCGATAGGGACCGACCGCAAAACCGCGCCCCTGCCCGGCCAGGTGACGAATGATGCCGTCGGCGGCGGTCAGACCATAGACGGAACCGCCGGAAAGGGCGATGGCGTCGACGGTTTCGACACTATATTCCGGGTTCAACAATTCCGTATCCCGGGTTGCCGGCCCGCCACCCCTGACATCGGCGGAAGCGACGGAGGCATGATCAAACAAGATTGCCGTGGTGCCGGTGAAGGCGCCTGCGCGTTCGGCATTGCCAACGCTGACGCCATCGACGTCGGTGATTAAGTTTCTTGGGCCAGGATTGAAGGTCATGCCGGTCGTTCCGCCAGAATGAAAATACGTCGAAACGGGAACAAGGTCTTGCCATCTTTGGCCTTTGGATAAGCCGCCGCAATCCGCCCCCGATAATCGCTTTCGAAGGTTTGCCGTTCCGCTTCATCGGTAAGGGCGGTTAGGAACGGGCGCAAGGCGGTGCCACGGGTCCAATCGGCCACCGGATTATCGCCTTCCATGACCTGCAGATAATCGACATCCCAGATCGTCAGGCGATCCGTAAGCGGCGATAGCAAATTGTAATAAGCAGTCGGCGTCGCCACCTGATTGTGTCGCAACAACGGGCGCAATCGTTCGCGCCAATCCCCATTTTCGATCGCTTCAACAATAGATGTGTGAGAGGGCGAGTTATGATTACGCGGCATTTGAATGGCCAGCACGCCACCCGGCAACAATTGCGCAAAAAGCTTAGGGAACAATGTCTCATGATCACCTAGCCATTGTAGGGCCGCGTTGCTATAGATCAAATTAGCCGGCGCGGACGGTGTCCAGGTCGCGATGTCGGCTTCGATAAATTCATGGTCCGGCGCCGCGTCATGTGCTCGCGCCAGCATTTCAGGCGAACTATCAACACCAATTATCTTTGCATCAGGCCAACGCGCCGCCAAATATGGTGTTAAATTCCCGGGGCCACAGCCAAGATCATAAATCGTTTCAGGCGCTGCTAGCGGAACCGCCTGAATAAGCTCCAGGCCAGGTCGGGTGCGCAAGTCACCAAAACTAAGATAAATCGATGGGTCCCATTTTGCCGGTGCGGCCATCTTTTCTCCTTAGGTCTCGCCATCGTCGATGGCATCCGGGGCCGGAATTTCGACCCGGAATTCGGTGCCATGGCGGGTGCTCGAAACCAGGTTCAAGTCGCCACCGTGACCGATGACAAGCTCTTGCGCGATCGCCAGTCCTAAGCCGATACCGCCAGCGCGGGCAGAGCCGGTGAATGGTTGAAACAGATGTTCGCGGGCTTTGTCCGGCAGGCCCGGCCCATTGTCGCGCGCATGGATCGCTTGCCCGTGCGGCATTGGCTGACTGGTGATCCAGATATCGCCTTCCGCGCCGGCCGCTTCCAAGGCGTTGCGCGCCAAATTCAAAAGCACCCGGAACAACTGATCCCGATCGGCGGAAATTTCCACCGCCGCGTCGACATCATTGTGAAGCGTCACCCCGTTCGAACGGTCATAGGGCAAGCCCAGAAAGGTCGACACATCACCGATCAGGCCGGAAAGGTTAAATACGCTACGCTCCGGTGCTTGTTCCTCGGCCCGGCCAAAACTCAAGGTCCGGGCACAAAGATCGATGGCACGATCAATCGATTCGATCAATGGCGGGGCCAATCGCTGGACTTGCGGATCATCACTCGTGCTCAAGCGGTCCGAAACCAATTGCGCGGTCGCCAGCATATTTCGCAAGTCATGGCTGATCTTACTGACCGCAGCGCCGAGAGCGGCCAGATGGGCCTGTTGTTGCAAAGCGGTACGCAATTCCCCTTGCATCCGGCTGAGTTCCGCCTCCGCCGCACCAATTTCATCGCGTCGGGCACTGGCCGCAACAAGACTGCGATCATCAGCAGGTGCTTTGCGAAAACGGATCATACTTTTGGTCAGACGTTGCATCGGCCGCACCATCAGCACATGCAGCGAGAGAAATACCAACGTCGCGGTGAGCAGCGAAATAACGATCGATAATTGCAGAATATTGATCGAATACTCGACCATGGCCGTTCGCATAGCGGCTTCACTCATGATAATTTCTGTGAAGCTATCGGGGCGATCTGCGGAACTGGCGTCAATGACCCGAATAATCCGGTCTCGATCGGCTCTGAGCGTTTCGAAGGCATCCATAATCAGCGCCATCGCCCCGGCCCCGCGCAGATCGTAGCTGGCGTCAATTTCATCCGGCATTTCCAAGCTCAGCATCAAGGTACGCCGCTCCGGCTGCTTGACAATGACGCCGCGCAAACCAGATTCAGCCAGTAATTCCTCGGTCAGCTCCTTGCTGACTTTGTAATCAGTGGCGGCTTTCAGCGTCAGCGAGGCCAAATGCGCAGCCGCGACCCGTTCTTTCAAATAAGATTCGCGAAACCGGGCAATCGACGGCACATAGATCATCACTTCGCTTAACATCACGAAGACAATGGTCAGCACCAAAAGGCGGGCCGAAAGGCCACGTATGAAAGATCCCAAGACCCGGGTCGTATTGCTCATACCCAATTGATAATATAATCACCCCAGTTTGGCGAGCCATCGAACGATGCGGCGGGTTCTTTCGTTGAACAACCGCGGTGTGAAGTAACTGCCGGCGGCCCGTTTACCGACTTCACTGAGACTAGGATAGGGCGCCATAACGGCTGCCATCGTACTGATTTTCTGCCCGGTTTTCATTGCCAATACCCAAGGCAAGATCAAGTCGCCGGCCTGCGCGCCGACAATAGTCGCACCCAGAATTCGGCCTCTTTTGCCGACAATAATTTTACCGAACCCCTCAGTTTTGCGTTCTGCCTGGGCCCGGTCGTTTTCCGCCAGCGGCCAGCGTAATATTTCGATATCGCCAAATTTCTCTTTGGCCTGAAGATCGGTCAAACCGACATGGGCAAGTTCCGGGTCCGTATAGGTGACCCAGGGCACCGTCCCATGCTTGGCTTTGGCCGGCAGCCGAAACAGCGCGTTTTGAATAACAATGCCGCCATGATAGCCGGCAACATGGGTGAATTGCAGGCCGCCCGTCACGTCCCCAATGGCGAAGATTTTTTTGTTGTTGGTGCGTAGACGGCTATCGACCGGTATCCCACGGGCGGAATATTCAATATTTGCTGCCTCCAGATCCAAACTGTCCACGTTCGGCTGACGGCCAACCGCGACGAGTAGATGGCTGCCTTTGACGTCCAATAAGCCGCCATCACCTGGTTGCTCGGCCGATACGACAATCGCGCCATCTTCATCCTGACGGACAGCGACGACTTTATGATGCTCCAACAGCGTCGCGCCCTCGCGCCGCATGGCGTTGGCAACAACGGCAGCCGCCTCGCCATCGTCATTTGGCAGCAATCGCGCCATCTCGATGACCGTAACCTTGCAGCCGAGGCGGCAATGCGCTTGCGCCAGTTCCAAACCGATCGGACCGCCGCCGATGATAACAAGATGATCAAGCTTCTGATCATTCTTGAAGATATTTTCGTTGGTGAAGAATTCTACTTTGTCCAAACCTGGTATCGGCGGAACAAAAGGAGAAGAGCCGGTGGCAACCACAAAACGGCGCGCGCGAATTTGCCGGGAGCCGGCTTCGACGGTTTTTCGATCCAGAAAGCGCGCCGCGCCCTTAATCACATCGACGCCTAAGCCGGTAAATCGTTCGACCGAATCTTGCGGCGCAATCGCGGCGATCACACCTTCCACGTGAGCGCGCACTTGTGAGAAATCGATGACCGGTTCAACCGCCGCAATGCCGAAGGCGGCAGATTGGCGCTGAGCTTCCGCGGCATGGGCCGCCGCCAGCAAGGCTTTCGAGGGAACGCAGCCATAGTTCAGACAATCGCCGCCCATTTCGGCCTTTTCAATCAACACCGTCTTAGCGCCCAGCATGCTGGCGCCGGCAGCAACTGTCAGTCCGCCTGAACCTGCACCGATCACACAAATATCGAATTTTTCAATCAAGGGTATCTTTCTCTGCAATGGTGTTTTTCTTGGTTTTGTAACGACGATAAACCACCGGTACCATCGCCAGTATTGCCAAACCAATCAAGGGTAATAGAATTTCAGGTTCCAGCAGCAGTTTTGCCGTTGGCTCCTGACCGGTCCCAAGGACAGCACCCAAACCGTTGCCGACGCTGGCAAATATATAGGTGCCGGGGATGATGCCGATCAGCGTCGAGAAAAAATAGACCCTTAAACTAACGCCCAGAAATGCCGGCGCCAAATTGACCAGGAAAAAAGGGAAAAGCGGGATCAAGCGCAGGACCAAAAGATAATGGAAAGCATCTTTTTTGATCCCTGCTTCCATCCGCTGCATCGCCGGTCCGGCCCGGTTGCGTAAGAAATCCCCCAGCGCCGTTTTCGCGGCCAGAAATATCGCCGTCGCGCCGATGGTGGCTGCGAAAATGACGGTGGTGCCGGCAACAGCCGTGCCAAATAGATACCCACCCAATACGGTCAATACCAAGCCACCGGGCAAAGATAGCGCGATCGAGATGGCATAGACGACAAAATAGGTAACCAAGGCGACAACCAAATGATTGGCGACATGTTGGCGAAGCATCTCATCATGTTCGTGCAGAGCGGCAAAACTTAGATATTCGTCCCAGCCGATGGCAAAAAATAGGACCGTGCCTAATACCAAAACTGCCAATGGCACCGACCGCTTCCACGACCAGCTATTTGGTGATTGCGCGTCTTCAGGCGGGATATGGTCCAATTTATTTTCCTTATGGGCTGTCATCGTAGCGCTGGGACCTTAATATCTGATATCTGCGGACTGTTCCTTCCGACTACAAATTGGACCACACCATTCTGTTTACACGTATGCAGTGCTTCACGGTATATAAACATTTGGTGAAATCACTGTGACGCGCGCTAACTATAATGATTATCACCAGCAGGGGAGCAATAATTAAAATGACGGAGGCGAAGTTTCTTGTTTTGGGCGCGGCGCGTGGCGGCACGACAATATTGTCGTCGGCGCTAGGGGCGCATTCGCAAATCGCGATGCTGGACGAAGATATGGGTATGGCCTTCACCCGTGTCACCGGTGGCAAAATTCCAGCGGTGAAACTTTGTGTCCCCAACCAGATCGAGTTGACCCGGAGGTGGCAGCCGATATTTGGCCCCGGCATGTGGGCTGGCCGTTTCCGAAAATCCTTGTTTATGAGTAAAATTCCCAAATCGCCCTATAGTATTCGCGACTATGACGAATATGGTCCGATCCGCCACATCTGCATCCTGCGTCATCCCGCCGGGGTCATGCCGGCGGTGATGAAACGTGAAAACCGATCGCTCGCTGTCGCCAGCTATCGCTATCGCCGTTGTGTCGAAGTATTTGCCGATCTTGTCGCCGACGAGACGTCTAACCCGGTCATTGTTTCTTTCGAGCGCCTGGTTTCGGAACCGGAAGAAGTCTTGCGGAACCTGATGGATAAACTTGAATTACCCTTCGAAGTCCAGATGCTGGAAGCGCCGAGCCGTAATCAGCGCTACACCGCCAGCGCCTTCGATGCCAGCAAGGGCGTTTATGAAGAGACGGATGCGATCTGGTCCAAGTTGCCTGATAGTACCCGCAGCAGGTATGAACAAATACTGAACTTAGCGATATAGCGTGCGGTCTACACGAACTGGCAAAGTTCTTGCTTCAAATTTGATAAGTTGAGCCGATTTGGAGTAAAATAATGAGTGGAATTGAGATTATCTGGATCGTTGGCACCGGCATTGTAACGTTTTGGCTGGCGGCGAAGCTAAAATACCGAATTGGCACGAAATTTCCCGAATAAGACAAACTGAAGTGATTTGCAGTCATTTGATGGCGAGAATGTCTAGCGCTTAACAAGGTTTATTGCGCGACGTATAGGTCAGCACTTGTCCGCGCGCATCGAACTGAACGGCACAGCACTGTTGGATAGCGTTTTTCAGTTGCTCCCGACCTCTTTGAACCCGTGACTTCATGCCGGAATGCGAAAGCCCCAGATGCGCGGCGGCGGCCTTCTGGCTAAGCCCCTCTATCTCGGTCAACAATAACGCCTCACGATATTTCTCCGGTAAGCTTTTGATCAATGGAACCAAGCAACGCGCGAACTCACGACCGACATTGTTTGGCTCCGACATCGTTGCGTTTGCAACATGGAAAGCACCCGTCTCTTGCTCGGCCGCCGCCAGGGCGCGCCGCTCCACATCGCGTCGTCGATAATGATCGGTAACCGCGTTGGCGGCGACCCGATGCATCCAGGCGATTGGATTTTTTGCCGTCGCCAATCCGTCTTGATGGCGGACCAACTGCAATAAAATGTCACCGGTGACGTCTTCGGCCCAAAGCGGGTCGACCCGGTGGCGAACGTAAGCGCTGAGCCGATTTTCCACACCGACCCAGGCTTGCGCGCTCATGTTTGTCGCTTCATTCATTAATTGACGTCCTTAGCCGAAGCTCACATTCTCCTGCCCGCTCTCGCCAGCGCAACAAACTTGGCCCTGGGCATCATCACCAGGCGCCGTCAAATCATCAGTGATATGATACCATTCCCAGCTGACCCCATCCTGCGCCGTCGTCCACACCTTGTCTTGTTTAGCATGGCAGCAGATCGTATCTTTCTGTACTGTTGCCATGATCCCTGCTTCGTCAAGGCGATGCAAGGCTTCCTCGACTTCATCCTCGCTTTCGACTTCGACGCCGAGATGGTTGAGCCGCTCAGATGCCGCCGCGCTTTCAAACAAAACCAGTTTTAAAGGCGGTTCAGCGATGGCAAAATTGGCATAACCATCACGCCGTTTGTGTGGCGCGACGCCAAACAGTTTTTGATAATAAGCTACGGCGTCATCAATATTCTCGACATTTAGGGCAAGTTGTACTCGCATAATCGTTCTCCTGTTTTCGTGGACTTCATCTCTAAAGACGCAAACCGCAAAAAAAAGACGCAAATTTATCGCAAATCAGCAAATTTTCTCGCCCGTCGCGGACGGATGGGTCAGAATGGGACATGGATACTCGAGCGTTATTGACAGAAGCCGAAATCCGCGCCGAGCGAACGACGGCCTATGCCCGTTTGGCCATGGGGATCACAGGCGGTGTCGGATTTGGAATTGAAATCGGGTTCCTGCCCGGGGGGAGTGCCGTAAGCCAAGCCTTGACACCGGCGCTGCCGTATATGTTTTCCAGCCTTGTCGGATTTTTCATCATCGCGGTCCTATCTTTGGTTTTGGCGCGACCACGATTTTTTCGACCTTGGATGCCATGGGTTTTTACCGCTTTCGATATTGCTTTCTGGTTGCTACTGATTTGCGCGGCGGTTTTTTTACTTCGACTGCCGACCCGATATCTGACCCTTTTTCCACCCATGTGGGTCGCACCGATCATCTTGGGGTTTGTTGCCTTGCGCCACAATCCATGGTTACAGGCTTTCGCGATCACCATGATGATTGCCGGTCTAGCGATCATACACGGTGTTGCGCCGCCAAGGGAAACCGTGGTGCCGGCCGATTTCGCTTTTATGTTGTTGGCGCCCCCGAATGGTGCCAGATTGTCGATGATTGTATTCACCAGCCTGGTCTTGATCGTCGTCGCAATCAGTGCCAGAAGCTTGCTGCGCCGGGCCATCTCGGAACAGGTACGCCGCGCCAATCTGACGCGTTATTTGCCGCCACAACTGGCTGACCAATTGGCGACAACAGGCGATGAGGTGCTGCGCGGGCGTCAACAACAAGCAGCCATCCTGTTCATCGATATTCGCGGCTTCACGACAATGGCGGAGACTATGCCACCCGTGGCGTTGAGCGAATTTCTGAGCACTTTTCGTAAGTTGGTGACAAATGCTGCCGACAACAATTCCGGCGTCGTTGATAAATTCATCGGCGACGGCGCTTTGGTCGTGTTCGGCATGCCGGAAGCCCGTATCGACGATGCGTGCAATGCCCTGGCTTGTGCCGAAGATCTGCAGCGCATGGTCGTCGATTGGAATGCGAAACGAGAGCCGGAAGCGCCTATTCAAATTGGCATCGGCGTTCACTATGGTCCGGTCTTTATGGGCGCGGTCGGCGACGAGAGCCGCCTTGAATTCACCGTCCTTGGCGACAACGTCAATGTGGCGGCGCGTTTGGAAGAAGCGACGAAGGAGGTTGAAGAACAAATTATCGCCTCTGCCACTGTCTTAGATGCTGCCAATTTGGACGAAATAATGCGGCAGACTTGGCAACAACTTCCAGCCCGGGAGATCCGCGGGCGCCATGGCGATATCGAATTGTTTGCTAAGTAACGCTTACAAGATACGGCTGTTACCTTCGCCCCAATAACGGTCCCGCAAGACCCGCTTATAAAGTTTTCCAGTCGGCAGGCGCGGTAATTCCAGGTCGAAATCTATGCTTCGTGGGCATTTCAGCCTGGCCAGATGTTCTTGGCAGAAAACGATCAATTCATCCGCCAACGCTTCATCACCGGCAATTTCTGGCATCGGCTGCACGACCGCTTTCACCTCTTCCCCCATATCTTCGTTGGGGACACCGAAGACAGCCGCATCGGCAACTTTGGGATGCGTAATCAGCAGGTTCTCACATTCCTGGGGATAAATATTCACCCCGCCGGAGACGATCATGAAGGTCGCGCGATCAGTAAGGTAGAGATAATTGTCCTCGTCGATATAACCGACATCGCCAACCGTACTCATGCTGCCATCAGATGACTTTGCTTCTTCGGTCCGTTCCGGGTCATTGAAATATTCAAACTCACTGGCGGTCTCAAACCACACCGTCCCGGGCGTGCCTAAAGGTAAAGGCTGCATATCGTCGTCCAGGATATGTATTACGCCCAACATGACTTTACCGACGGAACCTTTATGGGCCAGCCATTCTTCACTGTTGCAGGCAGTGAACCCTAAGCCTTCGGTGGCGCCATAATATTCGTGAATGATCGGGCCCCACCAATCGATCATCTGCTCTTTCACCTGTACCGGGCAAGGTGCCGCGGCGTGAATGGCGATTTCCAGCGAACTTAGATCGTAGCGCCGGCGCACTTCATCCGGCATTTTCAACATGCGGGAAAACATCGTTGGCACCAATTGACTGTGGGTAACGCGGTATTTTTCGATCAGCGACAAATATTGTTCCGGATCGAAGCGTTCCATGATGATCGCGGTGCCGCCAAACCGAATGGTGAAATTCACCGCCGCATTGGGCGCGGAATGATAAAGCGGCGCCGGCGACAGATAAATCATCCCTTCGCGGTATTGCCAAAGGTCTTGCAGAAATCCAAAGACCGGTAATTGCTGATCCGGCGTATCATCCGTCAGCTGCCGCAAAATGCCCTTTGGCTGACCGGTCGTGCCGGAAGAATAAAGCATCGCCGTGCCGGAATGTTCTACCGCCAACGGCGACGTCGCACAGCTTGCAGTAGCTTCATCGAGATTTCGGAATTTTTCGCCGTCACCCTGCCCGTCCACAATCAGGCAAAGACTGACATTCGGACATTGCTGCAGCGCAGCCATTGCCACCTCGCGTCGCGCCTGCGAGGTGATCAGAACCTTGGATTCACTATTGTTGACGATATAGGCCACTTCATCGGCCGTCAGATAGGAATTGATGCAGGTATAATAATGGCCCGAACGTTCTCCCGCCGCACAACTCTCGAGATAGCGCGCATTATTCTCCATCAGCACCGAATAATGATCGCCGCGCCGCAAGCCATATTCATACAAAAAATTAGCCAAGCGATTGGCGCGTGCTTCATATTCGCGATAACTTACCTGTTCGCCGGTCCCGGCCATAATGAAGGCCGGCTTCTCAGGATGAGTAAGGGCATGTTTACCTGGATACATGGACGCGCTTCCTTCATTTCGCTGGCCTTCTATCCTCCTCGTTGTCTTGCAAACGATATCCGCGAAGCGCAAGACTTGGTCCGAATTTTGAAGTCGAGAGAGGTTAGAGTTTCGGCTGATAAGCGACGGTGGCCGTGGGGTCGAACTGGCCTTTCAGTTGTTTGCGATGAATGAAACTGTTCGGCGATTGTTCGATCACCACCGAACCGCCCAAGATGTGGCTGACTTCGGTGTCCGGTTCAGATGCAAATGGCAAGGCGATCCGTTCCACGTCCCACCGTAACCGCGCCTTATCAGCGGTCCGCGAGATACCGTGCAGAACGCATTTTTTCTTTGCTATAAGAACCGCCATGCTGCGCAAATAGGACGCAGTCTCAGCGTCATGTACTTCATCGACGGTGCGCCCGACTGGACTTTCATCGTAACCAATTTTGATACCTTCGCCGACCAATTGATGAGTAATTCGATCCAGGTTGGTGCAGTCGACGAGCCAAATCTGCGACAGCGCCCGACCGATGCCAATCGGATCCAGTTCCGCGCGCAAAGGTAAAATTCGCCCACCGCGTAAGCGCTCCCAATACAGCGCTAAATCAGCGATCAAGTCGGACGAAATACCGGCGATCAAGTCATCAATTTCTACAAACTTCATATGTCACAATCTTCATGGGATAGAACCAGTTATGACCGACCTTCCTAACGCTATTTGCGATCGCACTATGCGCCGCAATATCCGATTGCTGGGTCACGACGGATACTCGCTTAAACCTACTCCAAAGTAAATTTCTAAATAACAATTTGCTAATCTGGCTCGTTTCCATGCTGGACGATGAATGCGGATAATGCCAAAGTCAGCGCCATGAACAACGGCCCCATGTCCAGCTATCCGTTTTTGAAACATGTTCCCGATGGCGACAGCCGGGAAAGACATGTCTGCGACGACTGCGGCTGGATACATTACCAAAACCCAAAAATAGTCGCGGGTGCGGTAGTTACTTATGGCGACAAGTTCCTGATTTGCAAACGCTCGATTGAGCCCAGGTCAGGTTATTGGACAGTCCCGGCCGGATATTTGGAAGATCATGAGGCCCCGGACGAGGGCGCCGCAAGAGAAGCCCGAGAAGAGGCCAACGCTGACATTAAGATTGATGCCCTGTTGGGGATTTACACCATCGCCCGGATTTCGCAAGTGCAGATGATATATCGCGCCAGCTTGGCCAAACCGGAATTTTCCGTCGGTGAGGAAACTTCAGAGGTTGCACTGGTCGCCTGGCAGGATATCCCCTGGGCGGAGCTTGCCTTCCCGACAGTAACTTGGGCCTTGAATTATTATGCTCAAACAATAGGACAAACGGCCTTCCAACCGATGATCAACCCGCCCAACGAGGATTTCAGTTTTCATCCGCAAGTCGCCTTTGTTGCATAGTTTGAGCAAAAAGAACCAATAGAAAGTCATTCGATCCATGGGGTGGGTAAGAGTTATCTTGGCGTTTTCGGTTGTCGGTGCCCATGGCCGGTTTGCGTTTTCCGTCGATAGTGTAATCGCGGTGCAAATCTTCTACATGATATCCGGTTTCCTAATGTCGTATATTTTGGTGGAGAACACGAGATATGCGACGGCTTGGCAATTCTATTTGAGCCGGGCCATGCGGATATTCCCGCTCTATTATGTCGTCGCTATTTGCGCCGTCATCGTCTATGTCGCCGGCGAGCATTCATTTTGGTACGGCACTTTTCGGGACCTCCCGGGTGAAGCATTGCTGTTATTGGTGTGGTCGAATATTACAATATTTTTTCAAGACCTGACTTATTTCGCGACCGTCAATGATGGTGTGTTTTCGTTTTCGGGCGACTACCGGAATTCCGATCGTATCCTTTCTCGCGGTTTAATCGTTCCTCAGGCTTGGACCCTGGGGATTGAGTTGATGTTTTACCTCATCGCCCCTTTTGTATTGAAAAGTTGGCCACGAATTCTGCTGTTATTGGTCCTGTCACTTGGTTTGCGACTAATTTTCGTGATCTCCGGATTTGGGTTGGCGGATCCTTGGATGCACCGATTTGCAGCTACAGAAATGGCGCTATTTTTGTTAGGCGCCGTCAGCCATCGGGTTTTGCTTTCCCGAGTGAGAAACTGGTTCTTATCCGCCAGACTAATCTCAACTCTCAGCTTTACTTACATCTTTTTTCTGCTCCTTAACCCGGTTTTCTGGCCCAATCTCGGGTCCAATATGCATCTGAACTTTGTAATCAATTACATCATTGTCATCGCTTTCACCTTTGTGATCCTGCCGGTTTTGTTTGAGTTCCAGAGCCTTAACCAACTAGACCGCAAAATGGGTGAGTTGAGTTATCCGATTTACGTCGGCCATATATTGGTGATGTATTCGATGTCGCTGGTTTATCATCGCGACGGTACGATCATGGATAAGATTTTTGATTTGTTCACCATTGGCGCAATCATTCTGGTAGCCTATCTCTTGAATAAATTTGTTGCTCAGCCCCTTGAACTTTATCGCCGCCGGCTCAAAGCGGAAACTGGAACTTTTCAATGATCAGAAATATGCGATATGGTCGAAATTGAAACTAAAAAGTTGCTACGCCATGCCGGAAGTTTACAGATGCAAGCTGGATTTTCACTTGTATGAATTGTCTGCACCGGTGTCGTTTGCAGCTTGAATTGGGGCAGCTGTGGCACTGAATCCTGTTCTTAGACCAGCGATCACCATCGACATGGCAGCAATTTTCGAACTTCGTACCAGCGTGCAAGAAAACCATATGAGCCTGGATGAACTAACCTTGTTGGGGATCACACCGGAAAATCTGCTCACCGACATCGCGGCTGGAGAGCTTGCCTGTTGGGTCATGGATTTGGCCGGTGAAATAGTCGGTTTCTCGATGGCCGACAATCGCGACCAGCAGATTTTTGCACTTTTTGTCCGACCTGGCCACGAAGGCAAAGGTTATGGCCGCAAACTGCTTGCCCAAGCGCTTGCCTGGCTTGGCGACAAGGGCCACTCTGAAGCCTGGTTGAGTACCGGCATCGGAACCCGCGCCGACGCATTCTATGCCGACCGAGGTTGGCATAAAGAAAAAATCGACAATGGCGAACAATATTACCGCATCCGCCTGCCGAAATAGTGAAATTCGGTTTCGTCGGGCACAAAGGCAAAACGGATTATAAATACGGTCGCAGGCGTGGATGCGCGGTGACATCGTTAAGATCGCGATAGATATGGGCATCCCAACCGGCTTCCTTGGCGAAGGATATAACATCACCGCGATCATCGAAGAAAAGCGGCGAATCGTCGTTCCGATCCCCTAACAATCGGCCGATCGTGTGAAAAAATTCAGGACTATCTTTTAGCTGCCCGAGACGGGCGGAATAGAACATCTCGCGAAAATAGTTGCGAAAACCCAGCTCGTCCCAAAGGTAGTGGGCGCGGCGATGCTCTTGTCCTGTGGCGACAAACAGGTTCATATTATCCTGCTTGTTCAGTATTTCGATGACATCGAAAAGTGGCTGGTTGACGACGCTATCTTTTTCAAGCCAATAGTTCAGAAAGGCTGCCGGCGTCACTTCTGTCCCGAGACCGCCCAGCACCTCCGCCAAGATCTCAAGAATGTCTCTTTCCCCGCGCGCGGCCTGATGAATGAGCGGTTCTTGGCCGTCCCCACCTGGCGCGAACAAGGCGCGTTGAAAGTTTTCACGTGAAACACCAAGATCAGCATCCAGATCAACATCCCAAGGCCGGTGCCGGGCCGGATCCGCGTGATAGCCATCGATCAGCACACCATCAACGTCGAAGAATATCTGCATTAAATTTCGCCTTGCTTTGTTGCCGTAAATTTTCGAGTGACGTATGATGGCGATATCTTGGCGCGGTTCCGCGCAAACATTCAAATATATTTATCCAAATAAAAGGAATTTTGACGATGATCGGATACACTACGATCGGCACCAATGACCTCGAAAAAGCAGCGGCGTTTTATGATGCTTTGTTCGCAGATTTGAACTTAAAGCGGATTGAACCGAACGATCGCCTCGTACTTTGGTCGGCGAAGCCGGGGATTGCGATGTTTGGTGTTATCAAACCTTACGATGGTAAGGTGGCGACCGGCGGCCACGGCACCATGATCGCTCTCAATGTCGAAGATGCTGACACGGTCGCAAAACTGCACGCCAAGGCATTGGAACTTGGTGGCAGCGATGAAGGCGCACCGGGGCCTCGTGGCACCATGAACTTCGGCTATTTCCGGGATCTTGACGGTAATAAAATCGCATTTTCCGCGGCCGGATAAGTCAACCTCCCGACCAGCCGCACGCAACCGACAATTTGGAAAGCGCAGCACGCAGAAGCAGAAGCTGAGCTTTCCATTTCGTTCGTTTACGGTCCGTTAAACATAATCAAATAGGCTTGAACAGAATTTAGTGGTTTTTTGAACTTAATTTGGTTGCTCTTCCTTCAGCTGTTCAATCGACAAACGGCTATTGGAAATTACACTGGACATTTTCGAATGACCGTAATGCTACCGATGACAAGTTTTGGATTCGAATATTCTATATGCTAAGTCTACTCACTCCATTTTTCGACTCGAGTTTTTTGACCTTTGCTGGCGTAACGGCGATCCCAATCTTGCTCCTCTGCCGCCGCAATCGATTGCAGCGCGTAGATCGCGGTTTTCTCCTTATTATTATTGGCGTTTCGCTGGTTTCCTTCGGCACTTTGTTCGATTATCTCGCCTCTGTCGTCCGTAATTTTGACAACCAAGAATTCATGGCAGCTGGTTGGTGGGAAGCGCGGAGGACTATATTAGCGGTATTTATATATTTTCCCGGCACCATTCTTACTGGGATCGGGATGGCGAGTTGGTTGCCGGCGATCCAGCGATTGGACCGCGAAATTGATCACCGCAATCGAACCGAAGCGGAGTTAAAAACACTGGCTGTCGAGCTCGAAATGATGGCGGTCAAAGCGGAAGAAGCCAATCACGCCAAATCTTCTTTCCTGGCTTCGATGAGCCACGAGCTGCGCACACCGCTCAACGCGATAATTGGATTTTCTGAGTCGATCAAGATGGAGATGTTTGGACCGCTTGAAAATCAGAAATATGTCGAATATGGGGCCCACATTCACGAAAGTGGGGCGCATCTATTGTCGATCATTTCTGAAATCTTGGACCTTTCAAAAGTCGAAGCCGGTAAATTCGAATTGGCGGAGGAAGTTTTTGAGGTCACCCGCTCCTTGAACGATTGTCTGCTAATCCTCAAAAATCAGTTAGTCGACAAGAATATCGCATTCACCCTCGATGCCCCGGTCGACGGCCTTAAGTTACATGCTGATCCCCGCGTCTTTAAGCAGATGGCGTTAAACCTTTTGTCCAACGCGTTGAAATTTACCGACGATGGCGGTCAGGTTACATTGCACGCTAGCCGGACGACGAACGGGTTGCAAATTAGCGTACAAGATACCGGCATCGGCATGGACGAGACAGAACTCACCCTTGTCACCAAACCGTTCGCACAATTGGCCAATGTCCACACCCGCAGCCAAAACGGTACTGGCCTGGGTCTGACAATTGTGAAAAGCATGATCGAACTGCATGGCGGCGAATTGGAGATCACGTCGATGCCCGGTCAGGGCACCATAGCCAGTTTGATCTTCCCCGAAAGTCGCATCGCGGCCTTATCCCGATAGCGGGCTGGCCGGTCAATCATAACATTTCACGGCTGCATCGACCCCAATCCCAATTCTTCGCGAAGTTCGGCTGTGGCTGCAGCCTTGGCGTCTTCTAGTGGAATGCCCGTCGCGTCGGCGATCCGTGGATAGGCATTGAAGGCGGCGATCACCGCTGCCGCATCAATCATTGCCGCGTCACCACATTGTGCCGACACCGCTAGCCGGATTTTTTCGACGGCGTCGCCATCGCGATCCATGACCGCGTCGACAAATACCTGCATAATCGCACCGTCCGCGACATTCGGCGCCAATTCCGTCCCAGCCACCACTGCCGTGATATCGTAATCCTGTCCTGTTTCCTGGCCGCTCACACGGAGCCGCATCGCATGGCTGGTCGTTCAATAATAACAGTTCAGTCGGGCCGAGGCACGGGCGGCCAAATATTCGGCCTGGGCGCGGACGATTGAACGGTCCAAGCCGTCGAATTCATGAACCCGCGGATCAGGCATATAAAGCGTATTCATGAGGGCGAAAAATCGCCGCACCTCCGCCGGCACGAGAGTTAGGGCGCGGCGGATATAGAAATCCGACCCACCGGCATAAAAATCGGCAAAATCGGGACCCGCATCTTCCGGTGCGATCGTTGAAATCCAGCCCGGTCCTGGTTTTGCGCTGGGTTCCGGTTGCCGAAGCGGCTCGCCAGGTTTCGCGGTCGGCAACGCCAAAGCGGCTCGACCGATGGCGGCCGTGAAGGTGTCGATGGTCACTGCGATCACGGCAACGCTAACGATTTCGACAAATTCATCTTCAACGATGTCGCCCGCCAACACCTCCTTCAGCCAGGCTTCGCTCAACCGTCCGGAATCTGTCACCACCCGGTGGATGACTTCAACCCAACTATCCGGCAAGGCGCTTGTTGCGTAATGCGAACCAGTGATCGTGTAGGGTGAAAGAGCTTCTTTACGTCGCTGACAAAGTGGGCAATCCCAAGCCTGCCGCGCTGCCGCCGCAACCGCGATCCTTTCCCCCGCATCCAACCATGCCCCAACCTCACCAAGTTCCGCCCAACTGGTGTGAAGCGCTGACAACAAATCAGCTCGTATTGCCAGAGGTGGATCCGTAAATAGATTTTCCATTAATTTCGTTCCTTCTGACATCACGATTATGAAAACACTACTTGCCAGAGCAGAATGCAGATGGATAGGCCAAGCATGATAAAGGTCAGCAGCGCCCCGGCGGTGCGCCCAAAAGCGTTTTTCTGGGTAAATGATAACGCCCAGCCATGTAACAAGCGACCCCCTATCAACATGATGCCAAGACCATGCAGAACCGCCGCCGCCATGCCGTTCATTTCCAGGAGCAGCAGGCATAACAAACAAATCGGCGCATACTCGATTAAATTGCCGTGCGCCCGCACCCGACGTTCAAACAGCGGATCTTTGGCGGTCCCCAGACTAATTCGTTTGCTGCGCCGCCCGTGGATCACCCGGATCGCCAGAAACAGCATCCATGCGGCGAGCAAGGCCGTGTAAAGTGAAGTAATAGGCATGTTTGCTCCTATCTGAATTTTCCTACCCTAATATACCCGTGCCTCAACCTATCGGATCAAGCTTTATCGTCAGTTCGGCAGAGACAGAGGACACTTGCCCGGGCGCGGGAATTTTCTTAGCTTGCATAGGAAGCGAAACAAACCATGGGAACGGAGAAAACATGCGTTATATCGCCATCGCATTCATCCTGATCACGCTGGCGGGTTGCGGAACGCGCTATGACGATATCGATAATTGGCAAGCCTATGGCAGTGATCCCGGCGACAAGCGCGAAACGTTCGAATTTTGCAAGGCCCGCGCCCTAAAACAGGATACCGATGCGGCTAACGTCCTGCGCGAGAAAATGCGCGAATGCATGATCCCGCGCGGCTACAAATACCGCCCGAAATAAATCGTAGGAATTACAGTTTTATCCCAATCATTTTTGTCATTACCTCCGAGTTCTCGTCGAACTTAAACGAGTTGAGGTACCATCTGTCACCGCGTTTGAGAAACACTATACGAAGTCCAGCGAAACTATGGTTGCCAAACTCCATTAGAAAAATCCGTTCATCTAAAATATCGCCTGCCTTTTTATGTCGCACCATGTGCAGACGATAAAATTTGACCTCTGAAATCTTTCTATCAACATGAGTATCTAACGTTTTTGCGGCATTTGCATGCCCCGGCTGACGATCATACATATGCGGCAGGAACACGCGTTTGAAACAGAGTCCTTGATTACCCACAAAACATTCGCCGACGCGTTTTTGAAAATCATCGAGAGAGAATATTTCGTCGCCAATATCAGCTGACGCCGTCGCGATACCGGCAATAATGCACAGTAACACGATTGTCGTCGCAATCGCGGCATTCAACACTCTGTTCACATCGACCTCCAAGATTTTAAACGACTATTGGACGATGTTAACGGGGCGGTCACAATCAATCCAGACTTAACTTTCTAGGCAAATCAGAAACGTGATATGCGAAAAAGTCTGTGTCTTAATCAATAAATGTTCCGAAGTTAGTTCCCTTCTTTCATGGATTGTCGCAAGCCAATGAACAAACTGACGCACATCGCCAATAGCACAATGGTGAAGGGGAAGCCGGTTGAGACCGCCATCGCCTGCAGCGCCGTCAGAGCACCCGCGCCGCCCACCAGCAACAATGTCGCCGCGACCACGCCTTCGAAGGTGCACCAGAACACCCGCTGCGCCACCGGGGCATTGGTTTTACCGCCAGCGGTAATGGTATCGATGACCAGAGAACCCGAATCGGATGAGGTAACAAAAAACACCAACACCAGAATGATTCCCAAAATTGACGTAATCGTCGCCAATGGCAAAGGCTGCAACATGACGAACAGTTTCAGCTCCAGCGCCGCATCTTTCACTGGCGCAGAGGCATCGGCGACAACTTGGGCGATCGCCGTGCCGCCAAAAGCGCCCATCCACAGCATCGTTACCAAGGTCGGGATGATGATGACACAAAAGACAAACTCCCGCACCGAACGGCCGCGCGAGACGCGGGCAATGAACATGCCGACAAACGGCGACCAGGAAATCCACCAGGCCCAATAAAAAGAAGTCCAGCCTTGTGAGAAGTTGGCATCTTCGCGGCCAAATGGATTGGATAGCGGTATCAACTCCTTGACGTAGGCAATGCCGCCGGAAAACATCGATTCAAAAATCGCCGCTGTCGGTCCGACAAAAATAACGAATGCCAATAACAACGCCGCCAATGCAATATTTATTTCCGAAAGTATTTTGACCCCGCCATCAAGTCCGCGGAGAACCGATATCAGGGCCATGACCGTAATGATGGCGATCAGCAGAACTTTGGCCCCGGGGCCGGTGCTCCAGCCGAACAGGAAATTAAATCCGGCCAGGGCTTGTTCTGTGCCGAAACCAAGGGACGTCGCGAGACCGAACAAGGTCGCAAAAACCGCCACAGTGTCGATGGCATGCCCCCACCAACCCCAGACCCGTTCGCCCAACAGCGGATAAAAAGCCGACCTTAGGGTCAACGGCAAACCACGATTATAAGTGAAAAAAGCAAGTGATAGGGCCAGCACCGCATAGATCGCCCAAGGGTGGAGCGCCCAATGAAATATTGTCGCCGCCATCGCCAAATCACGGGCGGCAACGACATCGCCGGCGGCCGCACCTAATGGCGCCCAGTCGGTACGCATCCCGCCTTCCGCCGACGTCCCGCCCAAGGAGGAGCCGAAATGTGACATCGGTTCGGCGACACCGAAAAACATCAAACCGATGCCCATGCCGGCGGCAAACAACATCGCGAACCAGCCCATATAGCTATAATCAGGCTTCGCATCACTGCCGCCCAATCTGACTTTACCTAACGGCGTCACCATCAACATGACGCAGAACAGCACAAAAATATTCGCTGAAGTCAGGAAGAACCAATCGAATGTCGACGTCAGAGCCGGTCGCAACCAGCCAAAAAACTCGGTTGCCGCATCCTGAAACATCAACGTCACCAGAACAAAAACGACAATCGAAATGCCGGATATCATGAAAACCGGATTATGAATATCAAGCCCAAACGGATTGATATTATGTTGCCCAATCTCGTATTCGGTCTCAATCGGATCCGGCGCATCGGCGCCAATATTGTCAGATTGATTAGTCATAGGTCGGTCCCTCCCGCTCGAAAGTATTGACACCACGCACTCAACATTAGCGACTAACTATATACCAAATTCATTATTGCCGTCACCATCAACGGCGCAAAGCAGATTGCGGGCCACCCACTGATGAAAATCCAGGGTCGGTCCGTCCATCGCTGGCGAAAACACGCCACCCTCATATCCCGGCGAAGCCCGGCCTGCCTGTAATCCTTCCACTGCCCAGACGTCTTCCTCGAAGACGCCGCGCCATAGTTCCGAATTGGCAGAACGTAGTTTCTGAAAACTGTCGCTGGTTGCCGCGACGATGTCAAAATAACTGATCAACACCCTTTCCAACGTGCGATTGGGGGCGATCGGCATTATCAAAATGGCGTAGAAATGATCGCTGTGTGTGCCAAGCATCAGGTTCGGATAAAGCGATATATATTCGCCGCGTCCAGCCCATTCGTCGGCAAGACCGGGAAGTTCGGGGAATTGCTGATTACTACCGGCAGCCAAAGTAGGGCGATAGGCCACGCTCACCTGCCCGGAAAATCCGCTATTTTGATCGCGAATATGTTCATGATCTTCGAGCCGGGAATAACTGTTGAGACCCGGATGCACAAACGGCAGGTGGTAGCTTTCGCAATAGTTTTCGATCGCGAATTTCCAGTTCGCCGCAATCTCCAGAGTAAACAACGATTCCGTCCCGCCCGGGTATAATTCACAATCTGCAAAGGGTTGCCAGCGTTGCTGCAACGGCGTGACGTATTCTGAAAAGTCAGGGCAGTCGTCCGATAGCGCGACAAAAACAACACCGAACGCGACCTGGCTCGGGACTTCGCGCAAGCCATGCAAGCTAGGATCAAAATCATCATGCTGATTGCTCTTTGGTCCGCCGATAAACGGCGTCGTGCGCAAACTGCCGTCCAGGCCATAACACCAAGCGTGGTAGGGGCACTTCAATACCCGACCGACCGGCCCCGCTGCCGCCACTAATTTCATCCCACGATGAGAGCAGACATTGTGAAAAACCCGCAACTGGTCAGCGCGATCCCGCACCACAAGCAATGGCAGGCCCATAAAATCGACCGGATAGACGGTGGCCGCCTGTGGCACATCTTGGGCAAAAGCGATCGCCGTCCAATTCCTTCGGAAGACCGCGTCGCGCTCGGTCTGGAACATCACTGCATCGGTATAACAGCTATTCGGCAGACCTTGGGCGTGCTGGATGTCCGCTAAAACGGACTGCAGTTGATCGCGACTGACAGGGGCCTGTTCCATCTTCTTAGTCAACATCGCCGATGACCACAATACCATCACAAGACCGACTATTACCCGCGTACCGACGACATTCGACGCGAAACTATGTATGGCGGCGGCGATTATCTGATTACGTTTATTTGATTGCGCTTACATGAAATTTGTTCGCGAATTACGCGATTATTTCGTATGCTGGCGGCCAATTGAATTGATAAGGAAGACCATATGCGACGCCATGTCGGCATTTTTGGGCTAATTGTTATCGCCCTCATCCTTTCGAATTGCGAGACCACCGGCAGTGGCTCCCGCGGCGGCAGTCATAGTTGTTATTGCCAGCCTGGCGGTGGACCCTAAGTAGCGCTGTCGGCCAGGCGCTGGACTTGTTCCCAACCAAAATAGCCGGTGAATTGTTCGCCATCGAAAAACAGCACCGGGCCTTCGCAGATGAACAAATACTCGGTGTCTTCCAGGGCCGTTGTCGCGTCATGGACCATGCCATTGGGTTCATAAACATAATCGCCGGCATCGAGGGTGCCGTCGCGCACTTGTAATTTGCCGGACAGAATAAAGGTATGGGCGGCGGAGAGATGTTTGTGCGGCGCCGCAACATAGCCTTTTTTCCATTTGAGCAGCACCGACCAGGTGCCGCTTTCAGCCCCTGTCCACAGCACTTTAATATAAGCCTTACCCGGCGACGTTTCGAGCCAGTCCATCTGCGCCGATCGCGCCATACTATCCATCAACTGACTGTTCAGCGGGGAAATGTCCTGTGGCAGCGCCATGCTCGGTCCTTTCACATACTTGCGGTGGGCGCTGTGACCATTACCACAACAGCGCTAGACAGCAACGTATCAGGACCGCTATTTCAATTTCGACAGGCCACAAAATCTCCGTGTCATGCCTGAAACGCCAGTGCGGATTTATATTATTTTATCGCCCTACTCTGCCTTGATCAAAGCTTGACCCTGACTTATTTCGTCATCGCTCCAGGCATTAGGATCTTCGCCATGCGCGATCGCCGCATGCAGTTCCATCAGTTTCCAAACTTCATCCTTGCTGGCGGCGACGACTTTCCCCGGACAGGCTTCCATTCCCGGATAATCCTTGCAGGCGTATGAATAAGCTTCGGTCATTGTCGTTCCTCCGGTTTCGTTGTTTAATCGAGTAGAGTATCGAAGACCTAAATAATCAAATCCATAGTGCAGATGCATCATATTGGCGGCGCAAATGCACTATTCTTCGGGGATAAGCTTGGCGGTCTAGCATGACAAATACGCAGCTGTCTTTTCGCGAACAAACGATTGCGGCACGTTATAGCGCTGGCGAGACCTATAAGGAGGTTGCGCGGGACCTTAACATTGCACCGGCGACCGTGCGCAATCACATCGCCGCCATTTACCGCAAGCTTAAGGTCAAAAACAAACCGCAAATGATCCAAGCCTTGGCGGCTGGACAAATTGCTGACCGGCAACTGTCACGCGGCGAACCCGGGGCTGCGACGATGCGGATTTTGCAGAACCTGGATGACGCGGGCCCACCGCCGCGCCGCGGTGCTTCTATCGCAGTGATGCCGTTTCGAACCATTGGTCCGGCGGAAACAGATTATTTCAGCCATGGCGTGACGGCGGATATCCAGCACGACCTGACCCGTTGTCATGACTTACTGGTCTCCGGCCGATCTTCCTGCCAAGCCATCAGCGGGCCGGCGAGTGACGCCATGATGGTCGCCAAACGCCTAGGCGTGCAATATGTACTGCAAGGAACCGTTCGCTCGAACGGCAACAAAATTCGCCTGATAACCGAGTTGGTTGACGGCATTGCGGGCAACGTCCTGTGGTCGGAACGGTATGACAGCGCGCTGCATGATATCTTCGAAGTCGAAGCGGAAATTGCCAACGCCATTGTCGCGAACCTGTCGCTGCAACTGGACGAGGCGCAATATCAACGCCAATTGCGGCTCTCCAGCGCCCAGCTTTCAGCCTATGATTTCCGCCTGCGCGGCAATCGCTGCGTCGAATTGGGCGGCCGCGACAATCTGAATAGAGCCAAGTCTCATTTCAAGAATGCGTTGAAGCTGGAGCCGAACTCTGCGCCAGCCTATTCCGGATTGTCGTTATGTTTTGGCTATCAATGCGACTTGCTGCTAACGGCGGATTATGGCGAAAGCCTGGAGCGGCATATCGCATATGCCGAACAAGCCGTCGCTATCGATGAGTTCGACAGCCGAAGTCACTATGCCATGGCTTGCGCCAGGCTGCTGAACAGAGAATTCGAGCGCGCTGATCGGCATGCCGAACGCGCGCTGCAGCTTAATCCAAGCGAATATCACAATTTTTGCAACCGCGGATATACTCAATTGTCCTTGGGCCGGGTCGACGAAAGCCTGGCCTGTTTTGACGATTCACTGCGTCGCAATCCACTGGCACCGAACAGCTGCCTGTTGGCTTTGGGACTGCTGGATTATTTGACCACGAACTATGACCAATCAACGGCGACACTGTCGCGCATGACGGCCGCTTACGTGCAAAAGGCCAGCACCCTTGCAGCGGCATTTGCGCAACTGGGGAGTGGTGATGAAGCGCGGGCAGCAACGCAGGAATTCAAGCAGATCAGCGATGAAATTCCATTGCTTCCAAACGGCAAGGACAGGTCAAACTGGCGATCCTTCTGGCGTCAAGCCTATCCCTATATCAAAGACGACGCCTTCGAATGCGTCATTGACGGCCTTGATAAGGCGGGGTTGCCGGTCTAACAGAATTCGCGCTTGGGTAATGGTGCAAACCGTCGCCAGTGACGGCATGAAGTCCGTCTTCGACCAACGGATCGTATCGCAGAAAATTTACGCCCGCAGCTGCGCTAAAGCGTCTTCCAGTTCTTTGGCGACCTTGTCCTTGCCGGATTGATTGAGGTGGTCGTGATCGATGGTCAGGGTTAGGCCGTCAATGTCTCGGTGAAAGACACGGCCGGCGGCGGAGAGTTCTTCATAGATACCTTTCACCGCAAACGTTTTAACTGGCTTAGCAAAACCTTTCATAACTATGGCCTCGCGTTCTTCCGCCATTAGCCAATCCTTGACCAGAGAGTAAGTCTCGTTGGCAATCAATATACCGCCGGCGTCCGCACCGGCCTCCAGACGGGCGGCCAGGTTCACCTCGCTACCGATGATGGTGTAGTCCATGCGATCTTCACTACTGAAGTTACCGACTGTGCAATATCCGGTATTGATCCCGATGCGGGTTTCGAAGGCACGATCGATCAAACCTTGGCTACGCCAATTTGTTTGTAACTCAAATAAACGTCGTTGCATGGCGATTGCCATCCGCACACAAGCAGACGCATCTTCGGCAACACCCTTGGTGTCCGGATCGCCAAAATAAAACATCATTGCATCGCCGATAAATTTGTCGAAATAGGCACCATGATCTTGGGCAATCTTCGACATTTCAGTCAGGTACAGATTTAGCAGTGCGGTCAATTCTTCCGGTTCCAACTGGTCGGTGATTTCCGTGAAACCGGCAATATCGGAAAAGAATATCGTTAGTTTTTTTCGTTTCGATTCGATCGCCACTTTTTGTTCGCCACGGAATATCAATTGATAGAGTTGCGGGGAAATATATTTCGATAATTGCTCCGAAACCACTTCCAGGGTCTGGCTGGTTTCTTCCGCCCGTTGTTTCGCTTCAATGGTTTCTGCTTCGGCGCGTTTGCGGTCATCGATGACGTAGATCGCGTTAAGCCAGCAATCTTCGCCCTTATATTTCAACGGCAACGTAGATAACATTGCCCAGAATGGTCGCCCTGCAGCGCTTTTGAATTGCACTTCATATTCTTCGAGACGGCCTTTTGCGGCCTGCAAATCAGACATTATCTCTTGTTCTTCGGGATTGACGAAAAAATCACGGATGCTCAAACCGTCGATACTGTCAGCCGATATTCCGAACTGTTTGACTGCCTGCCCTGATGCTTCCAGCGCCCCGGTTTCCCGCGTCAGCACAAGGGGAAACGGAATAGCTTCGAGCATCGAGCGCATGGCTTCGGCTTCCCGATTGTGGACTTCAGCTTCGGCTTGCAGTCGTTCCAAGCTGACCCGAACCGATCCAGTGGTATCCTGCCAGTTCTGCCAGGCCGTTCGCAACATAGCGGCTATGCCCGACGCGGAAATAACAAACAACAAATCCACACTCAACACATCGCCAAGATAAGCACCAATGTTTACCGCAATCATGACAGGAATAAAATAAGCCACCGACGCAAATGGTGAACTGGGCGTCAACGCAACAGCGCCATAACCCAGAAAAAAAATCATCATGATGACAACAATGCCATCTATCTGAGCCATCTGTGGCATCATCAGGACTATAGCGACGCCCCAGACCAGCGCCATGAAAAATGAGTGCACACCGATGATGCGTATCCGCCGGACGCTTACTTTTTTTGGCCGCGGCATGTGGCGCAGACGCAGGTAACTTCGCAACATCGGCAGGAGCAACAGAAGCTCGAATATCAGAAAATATATAGCATGGCTGGATACGACGACCGCCAGATCAATGTAACACACGATCGCAACCGCCAAGGCGTTACCGAATATCAATACCGGCATGCTGCGCTGGGTCTGCACCGATTGCAAAATGCGTATTTCACCGGCAATCGCATCACTATCAACTATCGCGTCTGCCGCCGACGTCAATTCGTCAGTCATCTACCGGCCACTCCTACAATTCGTCATTCGATACCAACACTTTATAGTAGCTTTCATTTTTGACAAATCCAATTTGAAAAATTCCGATCTCGACGGGTTTTGGCGCCGACGGTGCGACATATCGGGTTTTGTGATATGGATAATTTTCAAGGTGAGCCTGAGATAAAATTGAGCTGTTTTGGCAACGGGCGTTGATTGAGATCGGCACCTATTAGTTAGCGGTTTGCAAATGTTATTATTAAGCATTGCTGTCGTACTGGCTGGCATCATTGGATTTGCCGCCCATCGTGCCAATTTATGCACGGTCTTGGCGATGGAAGAAGTCCTCAGCACCAGGCGGGCTTTCATGCTCTTCAGCTTTGTGAAAGCCGCCATGTGGGTATTTGGAGTTACCCTCATCGCCGCTTGGGTGATGCCGTCCGATCTGCTCAGTCAGGCAGGTTGGCAGCTATCGATCATGACGGTTGCCGGCGGCTTCTTGTTCGGTATCGGTGCAACCATTAACGGCGGTTGCGCCTTTTCCACCTTGACCCGTCTTGGCGGCGGCAATTTTGGCATGTTGGTATCGTTGGCTGGTTTTCTCGCTGGCGCCGGAATATTTGGCATCGCCGCAACCGCCGAATTCGTACCGGCCATCGCTCGCGCGGGCATGACCCTGCCCAGTGAAGGCGCCTGGCGCCTGCCGGTGACCCTGGTGGCATTAATGTGGATGACCTGGGAACTATTCCGCATGGCACGCGCGGTCGAAAGGCGTGGGTGGCGAAAACATCTACTATCTCCGCACTACCGCCTGTCGACCGCTGCGATGTTGATGGGAACAAGCAACGCGATCTTGTACGCCCTAATTGGATTATGGCCATACACGCGATTGTTCGGCCAAGCCGCAAATCACGTTATAGTCGGCTCCCCACCGCCGCTGGTGGATCTATGGGTTCTGTTTCTAGCGCTGATCGGCGGGGTTGGCTTATCGGCTTGGCATAGTCGGCGCTTCACCTGGCAATGGCGCCCGCAATGGCAGTGGGTCGCCTTCGCCATCGGCGGGGCCCTGATGGGATTAGGCGCAGCGATGATACCCGGCGGCAATGACGTCCTGATCCTGCACGCCATCCCTTCGCTTTCGCCCCACGCGGTACCCGCTTTTGTCGCCACGCTATTTGGGATTACGATGTCGCTGCTGGCAATGCGGGTTTTCGGGCAAGGATTTCCGGATGTCGACTGTGGCGGCGACATCTGCATCAACGATCCGCAAAAATAACTTATTCATGCGGATTGGCCAAATTTGAAATCAGCCTTGGCGAACGTGCCATTCAAAGCTTGGGTTTTCGCTTGCCTATGGGTTAAACAGGGTTCGCTTCTGATCCATTTAAACCAGGTATGAATACCCATGAAAAAACGCGTGATGGTCCAGACCATTATTAATGACGGCATGAAATCCGTCTTCGATGGCCGCGACGATATTGAGTGCGAGCGCTTTAGCGAACTATCGGAAGACAATATTCACCAACATATCGGCAATTATGACGCGGTGATTTTGGGCCTGGCGCCGTTGACTGCACGCCTGATCGATGCGGCGCCAAAATTGAAGATCGCCTCACGCATGGGTGTCGGTTATGACAGTGTCGATGTCCCGGCGCTGAACAAAGCCGGCATCCCGCTGACCATCGGCAGTACTTCGAACGCGGTAAGCGTGGCCGAACATTCTTTGCTGTTCATGCTGGCCTTGGCCAAGCGCGCCTTGCCCTATGACCGGGAAACCCGCAACGCCAATTGGGCCGTGCGTTTTGAGATGCCGGCCTTCGATCTGGCCGGGCGAACGGTGCTGATCCTGGGTTTTGGCCGCATCGGACGTCGCCTGGTCAATCGCCTGGTGGCGATGGAAATGAAGGTATTGGTGCATGATCCTTATGTCCTGCAAGACGGTATCCGCACTGCCGGCGCAACGCCGGTGGTGGATTGGCGAAGTGTCTTAGATGAAGTTGATTTCCTCTCCGTCAACTGCATGAAAAACGCGGAGACCACGGGCATGGTCGGCGCAGCGGAGATGGCAGCGCTGCCGGCAACCGCCTTTGTCATCAATACGGCACGCGGTGGCATCATCGATGAAGCGGCGCTTTATCAAGCGTTGAAGTCGAATACCATTGGCGGCGCCGCCATCGATCCGTTTGTCGACGAGCCGCCGAGCGCCGATCATCCGCTATTCGAACTGGACAATATCCTGGTCAGTCCGCATACCGCCGGGGTAACGAAAGAATCTATCTACCGCATGGGCCGCGAAGCAGCGCAAAATGTCGTCGATTGTTTCGATGGCGAACTTGATCTGGCTAACGTCATCAACCCGGAAGTATTGGATTGAAAGCCCCCGCAGCGTGACTACATGAATAATGGTACGGAATTCCAGCAATCGGCAGCAGATTATGAAGGAAACGAACGATGTCCGCCGCAGAACAGTATGAGAGCGCTAGCACCCTGACGGTGCCGGTCGAATTTGTTACCCCTGGTTCCGTCACGCCGGTGACTTTGGTGAAGGTGGAGGGCCAAGGCGCTGATGAGCAAACCCGGGAAACCGAGACCCACACAATAGATGTGATCAACGGCCGGGGACAGGACTTCACCTTGGACGGTCAGGGCTTTGACTTGATCACCGAAGTCACGCACGTCCAGAACTTCTATGACGGTGAAGAAGTCCGCCGCGTCTATTATCCGGAAATGGAAGCCCTGGTTAAAAAGGCCACAGGCGCCGCCAAGGTCATCGTCTTTGATCATACCATTCGCGCTGAGGATGAAGCCAAACGGCAGAGCCAAAAGGTACGCGGCCCGGTCAGCGGCATGCATAACGACTTCACGCGAGCCTCCGCGCCGGCCCGGGTGCGGGATTTACTGCCTCCAGCGGAAGCGGAAGCGCGCTTGGCTAAACGCTATGGCTCCCTCAATATTTGGCGGCCGATCCAAGAGCGGGGCGTCGTGGAAAACAAACCGCTGGCAATCTGCGAATGGGGCAGCATCGACGACGGCGACCTGATGGCGGCAGAACGCCACTACCCGGACGGCCGTATTGGCGGCATCTATTATTTGACCCACAATCCAGGCCAGCGCTGGTATTATTTCCCCGAGATGACGCGGGAGGAAGTGATCCTCTTGAAATGTTTCGACAGCGTCGACGACGGCACCGCGCGCTGGACTGCGCATGGCTCTTTCGATATCCCCGGACGCCCGGCCAACGCCGCGCCCCGGGAAAGTATCGAAATTAGAACACTTTATTTCTTCGACTGACACTCACGGCTCAATCGGACGCACCAATGGCGACCGGGCGAACCGGAGAACCGGAACCGCCACGCGACCGGAGCGGTAGGATCATGGTGCACGAGGTCCAGACCTTGTCTTTTGCCAACTGGGCCAAATTGGCGTTCTGAATTTGGTGGATGCCGGAAACCGAAAGATTTTCGTGGTGAATAGCGAATGGCAGACCCGGCGGAGTGCCTGTGGCCGGTGGCGCCTTGCCAATCAATTGGCCGTCATTGACCGGGTCGGTGAACGGGTTATCCAGCGCCACCAAGACAATCGCCTTGGTCTTCAGATATTGCGCCGCATCATAAGAGAGCCCCGGACCTTTGGTGTAATAGGTCTTGTCCATATCCGGATCTTTCCAATTGTCGCCCCAGCCGGTGTAGATATAAAGCACGTCGCCGGGCAACAGACCGCGCCAGGACAAACCCTGCGCCTTGATCATGGTTTCGATATCGTTGGCGGTAACCAATTGCCCCGGTTTCATCGCCGCACCGCCGCCAAGATGACTTTTGGCATCCAATAACACGGCGCTGGTGATAATTGGCGGGACATTTTCAATACCGAGTTTTTGCAACGGCGAATCGTCACTGGGTTTGACATCTTTTTGGGTGTAGCCGCCATAATATTTTGCTTTGCTGGCGTCCAGTTTGCCTTCGCCCTTCCACATCTCATCAATCGATGCGAAATGCCCAAGTGCATCCATCTGGGTGCCTTGCGCACCGGGCTCTCCACTGGCGACAATCTCGCCGTTCCAAGCATGTTTTGAATAAGGCACGCCCTTCGTCGCGCCATATTCGTATTTCAACGGCACGCCAAACGGTGACAATGGCATGGTGTTGGAGCGTTCATGGGAAAGTTCGTAGGACTTCGCCCCCTTCGCCGTCATATGCGCAGCGCAGCGCATCCAAGTTCCAGCCCCCAGAGTATTTGCCATTCCCCTTTGGTCACCAGCCGCCCAAGGCGGCGCCGGCACCATGGTCTGGGAATTTTTTACCGCGGCTTTTTGATCCGCTGCCAAGTCGAATGGCGCCGCCAACGAAGCCACGAAGATCAACGCCGTACTGATAAATATACGCTTCATGATGTTCCCCTGTTTTTAATTCAAGTTACCTTGCATACTTCAATCATAAGTAACAATGATCGCAGTATGCGCCAATCGCGGCGATCGGAAAAGGATGTAACATGGATTTGAAGATCGGCTATTTACTGCCAACGCGGGAACAGATCATGGAGGGGCGACCGGAAGCGGGCCCTTTGTTACGTCTGGCTGAGAAGGCAGAAGGCCTCGGTTACGATAGCGTCTGGGTCGGTGATAGCTTGCTGGCCCGCCCGCGCCACGAACCCTTGACCCTGCTGGCGACCGTCGCCGGGCGCACCAGCCGGGTCAGCCTGGGTACGGCGGTGCTGCTGCCGGCCTTGCGTAATCCGGTGGTCATGGCGCATCAGATCGCCACTTTGGATCAGGCCAGCGACGGCCGCGTCATTCTGGGCGTCGGTATTGCCACCGACGTGCCCAATATCCGTGCCGAATTTGAAGCCGCCGGGGTGCCATTCGACAAGCGGGTCGGTCGCATGCTGGAAGGTTTGCGGCTGTGCCGGGCGCTCTGGTCCGGCGAACCGGTCAACTGGGACGGCCGCTGGATCGTGAAAAACGGCACCTTGAGTCCAATTCCGGCGCAGTCCGGCGGCCCGCCAATTTGGATTGGTGGCTCAGCCCCAGCTGGCCTGGTCCGCGCGGGCAAGAACTTTGATGGCTGGTTCCCAACCGGCCCCAATGCTGAAAGTTTTGGGGCCGGTTGGCAGGAAGTGCAGTCCGTCGCCCGCGAAGCCGGGCGCGATACAAATGACCTGACCGGGGCGATATACTTGACTTTGGTGATCGACGACGACAAAACCCGCGGCGACGCCACCATCGCCCGCTATCTGGAGAATTACTACGGTCAGCCGGCAGAAGTCCTGCAGCGCCGCCAAGCCTGTTTTTCCGGCAGTTTGGAAGAAGCCAAAGCGTGGCTAAAAAGTTATACCGCCGCTGGCGCCAGTCATCTGGTGCTGCGTTTCGCCGGCGATCACGACCATCATCTCGAACAAATCGCCAGCATCAAAAATACGCTTTGACGCACAATTTTCGGCGATCTTAGGGTTCAGTAGGTATCCACCAATCTTCGCCGCGGGCGGTGGTGATATATTCCGGCCAGCGAAAATGGACCGGCGGCGGATAATCGCAAAGCGGCGGGATCGACACCGCTTCGGTGCGGTCTTTGAATTCGGTCCAGGCACGATTGCGCAAATCCTCGTCGACGATCAAGTCCAGCAGGGTTAGGGCAATGGTTTTCGCCGCGCATTGTACGGTCGGATCAATCGTCGCCGGCATTCCGCCCAAAGCATTCATCGCCCAAGCCGGATAACGCTTACCCGCCGGCGCCTTCAACATGGCGCGACCGATATAGAGCCGCACCGTCGGGGCATGCCAACACATTTCGGTATAGTCGTCGGAGGTGGAATTAAGCTGGTTGGGCGGCAGATCCCGGCGCAGAATAGTTTCCGCTTCCCGCGGGTCGATTAGGGTGCTGCAGGCGTCCATGAAAGGTTCGTCCATTGCTTCAAAACCGCAATTCCGTTGTACCTTACGCGCTAACTCGACAGCCTCGGCGCCAAAATCTGGCGCCCCGACATGTTGTAAATTTTCAAAACACGCGATCGCCAAAACATGGTTGGCTAGCCCCGGTCTGGATATTGAAACCCAGTCGCCACGCCAGCCGCAATGGGACAGCTGCGCTGCCGCCGCCGCATTGGCCTCCAGCACGCGCAGGATGGCCTCCGCCATCTCGATTGTGGGGGTGCGCCAGAGATACTGAACTTGAGCAATCGAATGGGGCAGGTTGTCCGCCGTCGCCTGCCCTGCCGTCAGGATTGCGTCCGACAGCGACCAGCCTTCGGCGAACGGCAGCATCGAGCCTTGCAACGATCGGCTTGCCTGCATCATGTTCACCAAGGCTTCATTCGCGCCCGGCGCTTTCGCTGCAATATGGGCGACCGGGATCGGACTGGCGCCACCATCGCTTAACCAGGTTTCAGGCGCTAGGCACTCAAACGTATAAATCCGGCTATAAGCGGCCCCACAATGGGTATCCCATCTGACCGTATTCGACAGCGGCAACATGTAACAGGGATGAAAACTAACAAAACCGGCTAGACCGTCATAATAACCCGCCGCCGCATGGATCGGTTTGGAGCCACGCACTTTCTCCGCCGGTTCGCCGAAAAAGCGTATGCCGCCTGGGATATCGTGTTGTTCCATTGCCGCCTTTAGGGCCAGCACGCCACCTAACGCGCCGATACCAAGGGCGGAATGGGGATCGGTATGGCCGCCGGCATGAATGCTTAGGCCTTCGCGGGGACCTGGCGCCGGCGCTGCCTGCTGGCAATTGCCGGGCACCGCGTCATATTCCGCATAAGCGCCGACAATGGGCCCTTCGCCGTTCGACCAGCGGGCACAGAAAGCGGTCGGCATTCCGGCCGAGCCGGCTTCGACATCGAAGCCTTCCGCCTGTAGCCTTTCCACATACCAGGCAGCGGACTTATATTCCCGCCAGGCCGTTTCGCCAAAATGCCAGATCGTCGAGCACCAGGCCGACAATTCATCGCCATGATCGTCAACCCAACTTATCAGGTCCTGTTTTAAGGGTGCCGTTGTTGTCATCACGCGACAATCATGCCCGCACTCGGCCTCGTCGACAATCGCTGATTAGTGTTTACTTGCACAAACGAAGGCAAAAAATATCAGGCCGCCAGCGCCAAAGCCGCTTTTGGATACATCGCTTGTTTGCCGCGTTCGAGATATTGCATCAAAAAGGGCCTATTGCTGACAAAGTCGCTAAGTTCCGTTGCTTCCGGCGTTACGATCATCGCGCGCAACATTGGCACTACGCTCGCATCTGCGGCACTTGCTTTATCGCCAAACAATAACGGACGATCGCCGAGGATGGCTTCGATGGCCAGAATATCTTTTTTCACCCGCTCTAACCGTTCTTTTGGTGTATGCCGGGCCATGCCCTGCCCCATCAACATGGCGGTAACTTGTTTTCGAACTTGTCGAGCCGCCAGGCCGGACAGAGGGAACGAGAGGTGTCCAAAATAGGCTTTTCTGATATGCAACCAATTGGCGTCAATGAGCCAGCGATCGCAGACAATGGCAAAATAACTATGTTCTTCCATCATCCGAATAACCGCGCGCGAGGTTGCGCGTTGCGCTACGTCCAGCCCCTCATCAAAGTCGACTGCGTAGGTTTTTTCCAAATAATCGCGAATTTGGTCACTGTCCGGTATTAATTCTCGGCCATTGCGCAGCACCGGCAATTTTTTCTTGGGCGCTTGCCGGGGATCGCTGGAATAGTTCGCCGTCCAGGGTTGGCCGGCCATCTCGAGCAAACACATCACTTTAACACAAAAAGCGCTATCGCTCGGTTCGCCAAAGTTTCCCGGGTAGCTCAGTAAGTTCAACATTCTCATTCTCCATTGATTTGTGGTGGGGAGATTTATACAAATGTGTTACTGACAGTTACTGTCAGTAGAAGAATGCAATTATCAGCCATGGCCAAAGCCGAACGACTTATCCAATTGATGCAACATCTGCGAACGCTTGTGCCGCCCATACTGGCGGATCGACTGGCGGCGGATTTGGGTGTCTCGGTGCGCACGATCTATCGCGATATCGACAGTCTGCGGGCTGCCGGCGCAATCATCGACGGTGAGGCCGGATTTGGCTATACCATCATCGAAGACCCGGCCTTGCCACCGATGCTGTTCAGCCGGGATGAGATGGAGGCCCTGGTGCTCGGCCTCAAGGAAGTCAGGGAAGTTGGCGATCCGATCCTAGCAGCGGCGGCAACAAACGCCCTGGCTAAATTGAAGGCCTGCTTACCAGAACGGATGCGGTTACAGTTTGAGCACGCCGTTCTGACCGCCAAACGATTTCATCAACGACCGACCATCACCATTGATATCGCGGCGTTGCGCAGCGCGGCGCGCGAAGAAAAGGCAATTGACGTCATCTATGTCGACGAGCGTGAACAACGGACAGTGCGCCGTTTGCTACCATTGTCCATCGTCTTCATGGATCAGGTTTTGGTGCTGTTGGCATGGTGCAAGTTGCGGGACGATTTTCGCTCTTTTCGTATCGACCGGATCAGTGACCTTAACCTCTGTAATGAAAGCTTCCGTCCCCGCCGGGTCCCCCTACTGAGAAATTATTTGGTTCGACTAAAAAATGAACTCGAAAACGAACGATCCGTATAACAACAAACGCCTCAATCATGCTGTAGAATGTTAATCAGACGGCCAAAAGGATCGCGAACATAAAACCGCCGCAAGCCCCAGGGTTCCTGGACGGGGCCATATTCGATCGGCATTTTCGCTTCGAGCACGCGTTGGCGAACCTCCTCAAAATTATCGACTTCGATCGACATGTCGGGAACTGGGGTACCGGAGCCACCTTCGCTGGCAAAGCTGATCTGCGGGCTGGTCTGCCCGCCATTGCCATAGGTCACGATCCAGCCCATATCCATGAGCCGCTCAAGACCTAGAATATCGCCATAGAATTTTTGCGCATCGCCGGCTTCTGCTGTGGCGACATTTGTAACGATCCGTTTCACCGCCATCCTGTCTTCCCCCTTTTTCCCATTATTCAATACAATCAGTGTAGTTGCCGATTGTGTTATCGACAAACTTGTTGTTACATCCTGAGCACCCCGCACTAATCCCTTATTTGCCATGTGACATTTTGCCGTGAGAGAAGGCTTTCTATAGATGAAAATAATCGTTATCGGCGCCGGTATCGGTGGTGCGACTCTGGCGCTTAGTTTGCAGAAAGCCGGGTTGGACTATGTCCTGTTGGAACAGGCCGATAGTTTCGGTGAAGTCGGCGCCGGCATTCAACTTAGCTCCAATGGCGTCCGTATTTTGGAACATCTGGGACTGGCCGACCAATTGGCCGGCTTCTGTACCGAGCCAGATTTTCTGAAATACATCGTCTGGGACAGCGGTGAAATCATTCTGCGCGCCAATCTGATGCCAAAAGTCAAAGAAGCCTATGGCCATGCTTTTTATAACGCCCACCGGGCCGATCTGATTGAAGCCTTGACGACGGGAATGGAAAAAGAGCGGGTGCATCTTGGCCGCAAGGTGTCGGCGCTGGGGCAAAGCGGCGACAGGGTCTGGGTTGAATGCGCTGACAGTAGCCGCCACGACGCCGACGTGCTGATCGGTGCCGATGGCATTCATTCGGTGGTGCGAGAGCAAATATTCCGCCCCGATCCGCCACGGCCTTCCGGCTATGTAACTTGGCGCGGCATCGTGCCAGCGGAAAAAATCGCCGATTTGAAAATTCCCGTGTCGTCCTATGTCGACATGGGGCCGAAGCTTTCGTTCGTCTATTATTACGTTTCCGGCGGGGCCAAGCTGAACTGGCTGGCGATGGGGCAGACCGATAATCAAAAACGCGAAAGCTGGTCGCAAGCCGCCAGCAAAGCAGAAGTGCTGGCCGGGTTCGAAGGTTGGTATGACCGCCCCCGGCAGTTGATCGAAGCGACCGAACAGCCTTTTGTCACCGCTTTACACGACCGCGAACCCTTAGCGGGTTGGGTATCCGGACGGATTGCGGTGACCGGCGATGCGGCCCACGCCATGTTGCCCTATCATGCCCAGGGCGCGGTGCAGTCGATGGAAGACGCCTGGGTGCTGGCGCGTTGTTTGGAAATGGGGCAGGACGATCCAGCAGCAGCGCTAGAAAGGTTTGAGACTTTACGTTACGACCGCGCCAACCGCATGGTCCGCCATTCCCGTGACGCCCAAGGCTGGTATCACCTGGACGATCTCGACGACGTTGAACGGCGCAACGACCGCTTCCGCCGCATCAACGAAAACTACAGCGACAAATTCACCCCGCAACAGCATTGGCTCTATTCATACGACGCTGAAAAAGCCGTCCTCGGCACCGACGACGCCTGGCGCAACCTGCCGCCGTGGTAGACTACCTCGCGAGGTAGAGTGAGCAACGATGAGAGTGACCAACGAAACAGATCTATATGCGCCGGTGAAAGCGTTGCTGGAAAGCCAGGGCTACGAGGTTAAGGCGGAGGTTAACGATTGCGATGTCGTGGCACTGAAAGACAGCGCCGCGACGGTGATTGTTGAGCTGAAACTGGCCTTCACCCTTGATTTGGTGTTGCAGGGGGTCAATCGGTTGGCGGTCAGCGATGATGTCTATCTGGCGGTGGCAGCGCCCGAGACGGCGGCGAAACGAAAGAACTGGCGTAAGCGGCAGCGCGATTTGTTGAAGCTTTGCCGCCTGCTCGGCCTTGGCCTTATCACCGTCGATCTTGATCCTAATGTGCGTCATCCGGCGAAAGTCCTGCTTGATCCCAAACCATACACGCCACGCAAAAATAAACGCCAGCAAACCCAATTGCTGACCGAGTTCGAAAGCCGCACCGGCGACCCCAATATCGGCGGGACCACGCGGACCAAAATCGTCACCGCTTATCGCCAAGACGCGTTGCGCTGTGCCGTGGCCTTGCAGACGGCAGGCGAAATGAAGCTGGCCGACATCCGCAAGCAAACCGGGGTTGCCAACGCCGCCGGCATATTTCAGAAAAACCACTATGAATGGTTCGAACGAGTGAACCGGGGCATTTATACCCTGACGCCAGCTGGTAAATTGGCGCTCGATTATTATGCGGCACTGTTGCCCGATCTGACAAAAGAATGATTTTCTAAGTCTGCCCTGCTATCGCAATGCGGGCGCAACTTCGGTCGCCAGACGACGCAGATGATCGAGGTCGAGGGACGGCACGGCGAGCATCAGGTGGGAAATACCGGCGTCGACTTGGGCCCTTAGGCGGTCGCGGACTTCTGCTGCCGGACCAAAAATGGCGTGCTGGTCGACGTCATAATCGGGACCGTAATAACCATGCAAGAAAGTTGCGATGGCGGCGCGGGCGCGGTCTCGATCTTCGTCGACAGCGACATAGAGCAGGCGGCCAAAAATCAGGCTATCCGGATCTTTTCCGGCAGCTTCCGCACCTTGCCGCGCCAGCCTTCGGCCTTTAGCAAAATCATCGAGCGAGCCAAAAGGCGCCATGATCCAACCATCGCCCAATTCACCGGCCCGGCGGATCGCTGCCGCCACCACGCCCCCGATCAGCAGCGGCACCGCCGCTGCCGGTTTCACGGTGGCGTTTTGCAACGGGAAAAACTCACTTTCCTGGTTGACGGCCTCGCCCGTCAGAAGACTTTTCAGCGCCACCACGCTTTCGCGAAACAAGGCGACCCGTCGATCTATCGGAGCGCCAAGGGCAAGGTATTCTTCCGACCGACCGCCCAGTGAAATTCCCAAGACCAGCCGACCACCTGAGAGATGTTGCAGTGTCACAACCTGACGGGCCACCACCGGCGCCTGGCGCAAATTCAATACCATCACCGCCGTGCCCAAGGTAACTTTTTCGGTGTTCGCAGCGGCCCAGGACAGCATAACCACCGGGTCCGCCAAAGCGGCGGGATGAAAAATTCGGTCTTCCAGCCAGATCGCGTCCAAGCCCAAGTTTTCAATTTCGCGAAAAAACGCCCGATAGGCGGCGCCATCGTCCAGCCCAGCGACCGAAACAGTGGGGACATGAATACCAATGGATGTTGGAGTCTTCATTTGGTCTTCCTTTTCAGCTTGATGGCAAATTGGCGATGCAGGTTAAAGATTAGCGGATCAATTCGCTGGAACCAAGAACGATCCCCGGCGCGTAACGTCGAATATCGACCAAACAAAATTATCATTACGATAACTTTCAAAGTTCAATTACGATTACAATCAGGAGTTCAAATTATCGGATGCTGATATTGGAGCCGGAATATGTTCATTGCGCGTTTGTCTGGAGTTGCCGGCCTGCTGGCTTTGACAATATTGTTATCCGCCTGCGGCAGTTCGGCTAAAGATCCATTCGAAGTCGACGAAAAACGATTGGAAACTGGAGGCAGTTCCGCCAAATACCACTACCTGCTGCGCCAACCCTTCAGCGTCGGACTGGCACACGAAGGGTTTATCGTCGGTGTCGAAAAATCGCCCAATGAAAAAATCGGCTACGGCTTCGATGGCAAACTCGACACCGATCGGTTTCAACACTGGACCGAGGCGCAGGGTAAGTTTCATTTGTCTGCCCGCAACGCGCATCTGGACAGAGTGACCAGCGACGGAAAATCGATGTTCGTGTCGCATATCCTAAGCTATAGCCCAGACGACAATCCTAGCCAGCGGATGATAGTGAACCCGGATTACCTGACCTATGTCTGTGCCGGATTTGTCCAACAGCCGGTCAAAAATGCCAGTGCCAAGGAAGAAGCGGCAATCAAATCCGTTTGCGACCAAACAGCGACAGACAAAAGTTATGCGGAAGGCTGGGATGCGCTGGCAAAATTAGGCAAATCGATCGAGCAAAGATTGAGCGATGCCAAAGATTCAGGAAAACCCTATTCGCACATCCTCGTCCTGGCCATGGGCTGGAACAATGACCAGGTTGAATCAGTCCGCCGTTACAACGCCATTATTGGCAATCTTGTTACCCAAGCGCGAGTCGCCGGCAAACCTGAATTCAACCCACTAACGGTGGCGTTCACCTGGCCGTCCGTATGGGGCGGAGATTCTTTCTTCAACATCATCAACAAAATCGCCCACATGATCAGCTATCCGAACAAAGCCAACGACGCCGATGAAGTCGGTTACACCATCGCCAACAGATTGATCAATGAGATTATCTACGACCTAAATGCTAAACGTAAATTGAAAGTCGTGTTGATCGGCCATAGCTTGGGTGCGCGGATGCTGTCGCGGGCGATGTTCAGCGCCCATTTACTGAAAGACAGGCCCGCTCACGCCAAAGTCGCGAGCGATCTTATGGTCGGCTTGCAGGGTGCCTTCAGCGTTCGCCGTTTCAAGAAAGATCACAGGCTTAGTTTTCCGGCATCATTATTCAACGAAGGTGAAGGTGCGCCATATCTGACACCGCTGGATTTTCCGGGACGCGTTCTTCTTACTTGGTCCGAACATGACAATGCCAATCCGGCGGCCAAATTTCTGACCGGCGCGGCAATGGCCGGGGGTCAGGCCGGCTATGAAGAATCGCTGCAAATTGAAGATGTGTTCATTCAGCTGAAATGGCAGGCAGATCAAGCAACCCCACAATATAGCGATGGCGGATTAGCTGCCAGCCGCGCCAGCCTGAAAAATCAGGACCGGCGGAAAGTTTTCATGGTCGACGCCAGTACAATCGTTGATAATCATAACGACATTCTTGATCCCGACATGGGCCGCCTGATCTGGTACTTTATCGATAATCTTCAATAAGCACGAAGGAGCCCATCATGAGTGAACAAAATTATTACAATTGGCAACATAATTATTGGGCCGATCACGCAGCTGAATGGGAAAAGTGGGCCGAGATCGTATCGGCGCAAGCCGAAGGTTTCAACCGGCCGCTCATCGATGCGGCCGGAGTTATCAGCGGTAGTAAGGTCTTAGATCTCGCCTGTGGGGCCGGGGAGCCTTCGTTGACAGCCGCTCAAACTGTCGGTCCCACCGGTCACGTCACCGCCAGCGATTATGCGCCGGAAATGCTGGCGGTGGCCGAGCGCCGGGCGCAAGCCAAGGAACTTAACAACATGGCGTTTCAGCAGGCCGATATGCAGGCCCTGCCCTTTGCCGACAACCACTTCGATCAAGTCATCAGCCGCTTTGGTTTCATGTATTCCGAAGCGCCGGGCAAAACCGCAGGCGAAATTCTGCGGGTTCTTTGTCCGGGCGGTCGGGTCGCCTTGATGGTCTGGGGGTTGATGGCGGACAACACGGTTCTGAGTATCGCCCTCAATGCCGCCAACGAGCAATTAAAGGTTCTGGACCAAGAAGCCGCGGCCCATCCCGAAGTCTATGCCGAAGCCGGTTCGCTCAAGAAAATTTTTGACGCCGCCGGTTTTGCCGACACCCAGGAGACGGATCTGCGCTTTCAACCGAGCGTGCCGGCCGGGATCCCGTTCTGGCAACCGATTGTCGGGATGAACCTGGGTGCCGCCATGCGGCAGATGAGCGAAGATCAAATTACTGCCCTCAATGAAAAGATCGTTGAAGCCCATGCGCCCTATTTGAAGGATGGAAAATACCATCTAAGCGCCCATATCCGTATCCTCTCCGCCCAGAAGCCGAGCTAAAGAAATTGCGTCAACCGAGGTTAGATCGCCAAAAGACGGTTGCACTTGGACGTAGAATAGGTATCGTGAGGACCAATTGTTTTGTCATTTTTAGAAAGTGAGTTCCTATGCGCTATATCATGATTGTTTTTGTAGCAATGTTGTTCCTGAGTGCCTGCGGCAGCGGCGATGTCGAAACCAAACAAAACATTCGAACGACCACAACCGGCCAAGAACTTCTGGACCTAAAAAAAGCCCATGACGCCGGCGCCATCAACGATGAACAATACGAAAAACAACGCAAAGCGATCCTTGACCGCGACGGCTGACAGCCAGGGGTCGCCTGATGGCGACCCCGCTTGGTCTTACGGCGGTCATTTTTCTTTCAACGTGATATAAGCGTGAAATCAACACCAATTCCAGGGACAGCCTATATAACTCCACTGCGGGAATTACCTGAACTACGACGCGGTCACTATTGACTTATCGCGCGCGAGCTTGCGCAAACTCAGGATATGCAGGATGACAGACACCGGCACCGCGAATGCGGGAATCATCACCAGAGGATATTGACTTATGAGCTCGTTGGGGTTTTCGAATGCGAGTTGCTGGAAGGGTCCGGGAGAGCTCAGGAAACCCAAAATGACCGCGGTTACCAGATCCAATATGCCGAATATGTTCCAAGCATAGGCCGACGACCGTGCCCATGGCGATTTCCTCGCAACCAGATAGGCCACCGGCAGAGCCAAAAGGCCGGTTGCAACGTCACCGAGACCGGCAGACAGGGCGAACTCGCCTGGAAGGAACCCGTCCAGATAGAGGACGAGGAATATGCCGCCTTCAATCCTCAAGACCTGAATTCGTATCAGCCAGTCGTGAGGAATGGCATCGAGCATCGCGACGGCGGATTTGGAGTGCGCGAGCGCGAAAGAAATAACCAAGATCGGCAGCAGTATGGCCGGTAAAATAGCCGACACTGGCCCAATTGCGTCGGGCCGGAATATACCGCCCGTCGACAGTCCCTTCACCAGCAGTAACCAGGCAAACACGGTGACGGCGGCCGTAACGCCGAAACGCCATTTTTCGCGATCGCTCAGGTCGGCCCGCAGAATGGCAAAGAACGCGACCAGGGATATAACCGCGAACATCGCAACTTCGATCGCAGGCTGCAAAATATTGAGGTAATTGGGTATTTCGATCACGGCCATTCTGGATCTCCTAGTTGGATATCAACTCCCGTTTTTATAGTTACTATATAAATTATAGTCAATAGCTTATGGGAATGAACTGTGTTATAGTGAACCTCATATGCAGCCGAAAGGACTATATTGCCCGGTGGCCAGGGCGCTGAACATTATTGGCGAACGCTGGACCATCTTGATCGTGCGTGACCTATTGGTCGATGGACGCGCTCGTTTTCAAGCCCTGCTTGATTCCCAGGCAGGTATCAGCCCGAACACTCTGTCCGCCCGGTTAAAGCGTCTAGAGGATGCGGGCGTGGTGGAAAAGCGAATGTATCAGGGCAATCCGCCCCGTGCCGAATACGTACTCACCGAGCGGGGTAGGGAACTTGCGGATGTAGTCAATGCCCTCTACGACTGGGGCGACGCCCACTCGGAATCCCCTGCGGAATAACAAACGCGGCCATCCGGTCGCTAGGCTACAAAACGCATCATCAGAAAAATTACCCAGAAACCGCGTCTCCGGCGCTTCGAAATGTTCGTTCGGGTGATAGGATGTGGGAGAAATCGGGAGACCGCCATGCCCACACAATTACGCCTCTACACCATCAACAAAGGCTGCTTGCAGCAATTTGCCGAGGAATGGCGGGAACTGGTATTGCCCCTGCGCCAACAACAAGGCTGGCAGATAGAGCGGGCCTGGCTGATTGAAGAAAACAACCAATTCGCCTGGCTGCTAAGTTGCGGCGAAGATGAAAACTGGGCGGACAAAGACGAAAAATATTACGCTTCCGCCAATCGCCGCGCCATGGACCCGAACCCGGCCCGCCTGATCGCGTGGGCGGAAGAATATTTTATCGAGGCGTTAGAGTTATAGTCGACGGTTTTATGGAATTCGACGGGTCCATTGATTTTACACTTTAGTCGATTATTCGCGCATACTAGCCGCGCATCATGAACAGGATTATCGCGACATGAATTCTGAGAGTTGGTTGGTTTTTATGATCATTTGGGTTCTCGCAAGCCTACCGTTGGGACCGAATGCGTTGAACTGCATTTCCGCAACCGTGGCGCAGGGATTTCGACGCGGCCTGTGGTCCGTTGTCGGGGTGTTCATTGCGGCCAATATTCACATGTTGTTGGCGCTTTCCGGCATTGCCGTATTTTTGACCGCCAACCCTTTGCTTTTCGACCTGCTGCGTTGGTTGGGCGTGGCCTATCTGGTTTGGATGGGCATTTCGATGATCCGCGCCAGAAACGATTTAAAAATTGAGGGCAATTCGACGCAGGCATCGCCTTGGCAAATGGTCCGCCGGGCGATTTTGATATCGCTTTCAAATCCCAAAGCAATCTTTGTCTGGCTCGCGATCTTCACCCAGTTTATCGATGGCGCGATGCCGCTCGGGCCGCAGCTGGCGGTCCTGGCGCCCTCTGCCCTGAGCGTTACTTTGGTTGTTTATCTTGGTTATTCTGCGATGGGCTTGGGTGTGACGCGGTTGCTCTCGGGTCAGCGTAAAAAGTGGTTCGACCGTCTCGCCGGTTCGACTTATCTGGCCTTCGCCTTCAGTCTTGCCGCCGCCGATCTACGCCGCGTGTGATTATTGTGCGTAGCAAAGACGCCGCCGCTTAGGGCAAATTGGCGGCGCTCTAGCCAAAAAATACCGTTAGGTTTTTGCGTTTCGATAAAAGATCGCTGGGCGTTGTGCCAAAATATTTGCGGAAGGTTTTTGTGTAATGGGCACTATCGGCAAAACCAACCGCGTGCGCAGCCGTGGTTAAATTGTTGCCGGCGAAATAAAGCTTTGTTGCTTCTTTCAGGCGCGCCCAGGCGCGGTATTTTCGAAGTGGAATGCCGACCTGCGCTGAAAAAAGATGCATTAGCCGATCCGTTGATAATTCAATTTCCGCGGCAAGATATTCAATCGAATGGTTTTCTGACAGGTTATCTTTGATGATGGCGATGATTTTCCCAATTCGCGGATCCAACAGTGGTCGCACGGGTCTCCGCAGATCAAACAGCGCCTCTTGTATCAGTTCGTAACATTCCTCAGCGCTCGGTTGTTCGCGATAGATTTTTCTGAAAATGTCGCCGGCCCTTTTTTCAAGCGCCAGGTCCTGAAAGACGCCGGCGTTTTGCTCCAACAAACTGGTTATCAACCGGTAATCCTTGCCCTCCGCATCTAGATATAGAATGGGACAAATCGGGTCTTGGTGGATGTTTTGATGTTGGGTATTCGGCGGTATAAGCAGACTTCTTGTTGTGACACATTGACCATTTTGGAGGCGGCTCATGAACGGTTTTTCCAAGGCAACAATCAGTTCCGCCGCGCCGTGGTGATGCGGCGCCAGTTGACTATTCCCACCGAAGGATAGACTTCGATCATCCCACAGATACAGGATCGGTCGCGGTGAGTGTGTTTCCATTTCCAGATCGCGCATAAAATTTCACGTCATAGCAGAAAGGTACAATTAATTAATTCCCGCCCATTCTAACCTACCTGAATTCATTCGTTTAGGAGGTTAAGATGAATAAGAATATTTGTTATGTCGTGTCGATCAAAGCCAAACCCGCTTGGCTGACACTAACGCGCGAAAAACGCGACGGTCACTGGCAAAAAGTCGCCGACATTATTCAAGAGTTTTTGGACAAAGTCACATTCCAATATTACGACGCCGATGCCTTCCACGCCGGCCATTCCGATCTGGTGATTTGTGAAACTGACTCAATCATTGATTATCATCATCTGTGGGACCGCATCAAAGACACGGAAATTTTCAGCGCAGGCTATTACGAAATCACCGACGTGCGCATGGGCATCAAAGGCGTCAGCCATGGTTAAGCTTGGTTGCATCAGACAATCGGGATGCTGCGGCATAACAAAGCAAGCGATACCGGCCATCAAGAATCAATTCCGGGCAGAATTAAAAAATATGCTGTCAGCGTTATCCGATCCGCTGACAATCTGAAATGATCTCACTAATAGTTGACGCCATGTTGGTATGTCGTGATCGGTGCACCAGCGGTTGTAGAGTATGGTGTCGACTTGGCCGCTATTGGTCATCGTTCTATAAACCGCTGGTCCAAATAACAAGGATCAAGTGAAAAATAATTTCAGAGGGGCATCATCTTGAAAAAATTTCTTATCGCTACGACTGTTATCACAATCATTGCAATGGCGTCGGCTGTCGACGCCAAGGGCCGCAAGGAAACCTTGGCGCTTCAATTCCTGGGCACGGATACTGCCGCGGATTGGGACGAACTATCCACCGATACCGTCTCCACAATCGAAGATTTGGCTGCCGGGAACAATGACTTCAACGTCAGTGATCTAGATGGTTTTGGGTGTTTTGAACTTGATTTGGTCGACCCCTCGAGCGGCGTGGTGGTTGGCGTTGGTGTCGATTGCCTGGCTCCCGACGGGCAAGACGATGGGGTTATCGTTGAAGCTTTCTCGTTTTTCATTCTGCCAGGCGGCGCCTTCGCCTCGAACGGCATGACAAGTGTGCGACCGTTTTATGCCGGTGTTGGTGACGCCGGTGGAGAATTCACGCACATGACCGGATCTCTACCTGATGGCGACAACATCATTGCCGGAACGGGCCAATTCAAAGATACCGGCGCAACCCGCGTCTCCGGCGCGATTAACCTCAGTCAGTTTGGCGACGGCGTCATTTCCTTCAACTGCTTATGGATTGCCGTAGTTAAAATTCGCGGCGACGAGTGAACGCAGCTGCAAACACGACATCCAACGTTGGATACGGCACAGCATCAACGACATATTGCGCGCGATAAGTCGTTGCTGCCTGTCGCCCTTTTTCTCCTGATTGCGGGATTTCAGTGACAGTTTCTTTAGCTTGCCGTTTCGGACCACTTTTCTGCGAGCGCAAGGGGCGAACTTCAGAAGCGCGATGCACGAGCCATCGTCGTGAGCGGGTACAAGCACCGGATGGACAGGGTTTGGCATCAAAAACGGCCCAAACGGCCAACCTTGCTGTGCCTGTCGCGACGTTCAAAATCGTGCAGTTGTGCGAATTCACGAATTACCAAGCCGGCGCGCGGCCGGTAATGACTTTAAGTTTTCTGAATATGCTTTAGTCGAGCGAAGGGGCACCGCCGGACGCGGCGACAAGTGAAAGTTCTTCACTTTCCGCTGTTAGCGGTGCCGTTATTAATTCCTCACCGGCGAACAAATCCTCCAGAAAATAAGCCGTAAAAGCGGTTTTGCCCGGCAGTTTGGCTTTGCGGTAGATAGCTTGGGCCTGTTGACGCACTGTCGCCTCCGTGGTGGCACGCAGGGTGGCGATCTCTTTGTGGCTGAGGCCTTTCAAAATCAGCAGGCCTACTTCGCGTTCGGCGGCAGTCATCTGCCAGACCTCAAACTGAATATCCATACCGGCTCTCAGGCCTGCAAGGTGGGTCTGCACCTTTGTGCGCCAGCCATCGCCTTCAATCCGCGCCGTTTCCAGGTCGTTTATCAACGTCAGTTTTTCTTCATGCTGTCTTTGCATACGCTGGATCAGCAAACCGACGCCGACCGCCGCCCCGATCGTCAAAAGAATGCCCAGGCCGTCGACAAGCACATCGCTCAACGAGATCTCATCTTGTTCGGTGACGATCTCAAGTGTGAGCAAAAGAACGAAGCAGACAAATCCTCCAGCGCCAAATAGCCAGCTAGTTTGCTGTTGGCTGAGCTTATTCATGGCTGTCAGTCCTCCCCGCCGAAAATTTAATCGGAAACATGAAAATTATACCAGATCGTACAAATGGTAGGCATCCGACAAAAAGCAGATAAACGTCTCCATAGGTCAAAATCACACTAATTTCAGTCATTATTGCATGAATTCGCACCATTTTATGTAGATTTTGTAGTTTTGGCTGAATAGCGGCAGGCAGTGGTGGCGTGCCGAGGTCTACTGGAAAGAAGAGCGAAAACGAATTTGAAGGCCTCATCTACGCGCCGACCCGACAGGTGTCGGATTTACCCGTCAGACGTTCGCCGCCACCCTTATCGCCGACACCGGGTTAACGGTCCCTTAGCCGGCGAAATTAGTGTCCTTGCGGTGGTAATCAGGAAGGAGAAAATCATGTATCAACAAATCGGCAAACCGGTCATCAGCACGAAGGTAGTAAAATATCTCATCTCGGCTTTCGCGGCGGCGGCATTGCTCTTTGTCGCGGCAGATCGGGCCCACGCCGGCGGCTTGTTATCGATCGCCTTCGATCCGGTGAATTTCGACGACATCGCCGATCCGCTCGTCGTCGACAATCCCTACCTGCCGCTCAACCCGCTGGGATATACCGGCGGTATATTCACCTATGAAGCAGAAACCGAAGACGGCTGCATCCGGGAAATGGTGACGATCTTAGGTCTAAGGTCAATGCCGTTGAACGGTGCCGCGCCCTATAACGGACTGGAGGTCTTGGAAGTTCAAGAAACCGGAGAATTTCAGGAAGATTGCGCTGGCGCCTGGGTGAAGGAGGAGCACACCTTCGACTGGTATCGACAGGATGAATTCGGCAACATCTGGTATCTTGGCGAACTAAGCCGCAGCTACGAGGACGATTGCAGCGGTTATGCGGGCATCCCCAACGAAATCGACAGGGCCGCCAATCCTGAATGTTATGAGGGTTCCTGGGAAGCCGGCAAAGCCCCGGCGGGTGGTGGCATTGTCGCCCAGGCCGGCATCGTCGTACCGAGCAATTTGCCGACCGGAGACCCCAACGAGCCACTAACGCCCGGCACTTTCTATTTCCAGGAACTGGCGGAAGAAGCGATGGATGTGGCGAAAGTGCTGAAGACCGACAGTATGTTGAAATTGAAAGACGACGGGGGCACGGAGGTTCTTCTCCATTGCCGGACAACTAAGGAATACACCACCCTGCAGCCTGGCGCCGTTGAACAAAAATCCTACTGCCCGGATGACGACGGACTTGTATTGATCGAGGAAATCTCCGGCGGCAAAACCGTGCTGGTATTCTTAACCAGCATCGTGCCCGGCACGCCCTAGCCGTTCTTTGAATCTATCCGGCCCCCTCTGGAAACCCTACTTCGGTAGGGTTTCTTTTTTGTCGGCAGTCACTGAAAAACCACTTAACATGTTCACCGGGAGAATAGATTAATTGTGAGCCGGAAGGCCAAGAACAACAGACCGATATCAATAGCCACTGGATTTGTCGCGGCGGCATTCCCTTTCGTGATGTCGTTAACGGCGCCGGAAATAGCCGCCGCAGATGAATTCAATACCGGCCTTTCCGGCGAAATAGCGATCGAAATACAAAACGATCATATCTATGACAGCGACGACGAGGATAATGAAATTAGCGAATTGTCGCCGACAATAGAAATCGAGACGACCTATCGATTTAGTAAGGCGCTATCTGTTTTTTCCCAGTTGACGATGGAATCGGTGGGCGAGCCTGGACCCGGCAAGGACTATGTTTTCGAGGACATCGGCGCCTTTGTCGAAGAGCTGACCGTGAATTACGATCATCATCGGTTCGGTTTGTTCGCCGGTAAATATACGATCAATTTCGGCCTCGCCTGGGACGAAGCGCCGGGCATCTATGGTGCCGATTTGGCGGAAGATTACGAATTCACCGAACGTCTGGGGATCGGCGCCTACCTGCTGTTTGGCAGCGACGAAATCGGTGAACATCGTTTTGAAGCCAGCGCTTTTTTTGCCGATACCAGTTTTCTGAGCGATAGCGCGTTTAGTAAACGCGGCCGTTTGAAATTATCCGATGGCGGCGTGAGCAACACCGAAAATTTCTCTTCCTTCTCCCTCGCCTTGGACGGCGAAAAAATGCCATTTGCGCCGGGCCTGCACTATCATCTGGGTCTGGTGAGACAAGCCAAAGGACGGAACGATGAAAAAGACGAAACCGGCCTCGCAATTGGCCTCGAATATGTTCTGACGCCGACAGAAGATCTGGACATTACACCGTTGTTTGAATATGTGCGGCTCAACGATCTGGACGGTGAAGCCGGTGCGAATACGGATTTTCTGACCCTTGGACTTGGTCTTGAATATGACAGCTGGAACGCCGCGATTGTCTATGGGTACCGTGACATCAATGGTCATGACAAGGCTGACCAAGGACTGCAAATCTCCGCCGGTTACCGTTTCGACAACGGTTTCGCCATTGAGGCCGGCTGGCTCGGTATCGAGGAAGACGGCACCAACAGCAATACCCTGGGTCTGCTGCTCAGCTACACCTACGTATTCGGCAGATAGTTCACAAGTATGTAAGGTTCAATTCTTGTACGATAGAATTGAGAAAGTTCCCATCATCCTGCACCCCATCCGACCACCTTGCCCAGGGCCAAGAATTCGCCTTTCCGGGCTTGCCTTCACGCCATCGTTCTGGATATATGGGGGTGGGAGGTTGGCGGTGGACGGAGCCCTCGCTAACCCGGTCAGGTCCGAAAGGAAGCAGCCGTAACGGGATCGTTTCGGGTCGCAGCCAGCCTTCCATTTCTTGCTTTTTTGCCTCGCGGACCCTTTTATAGTACGGAGCCCCATGAACGACGCGCCGGCCAACCCGCCCGATAAAGGCCCAGGAAACGCCCCGGAAAAAGCTGGCGACTATCTGGTGCTGGCGCGCAAATATCGCCCGCAAAGCTTCGACGAATTAATCGGCCAACAGGCCCTGGTGCGGACCCTGTCGAACGCCATCAAAGTCGATCGGGTGCATCATGCCTTTATCTTGACCGGGGTGCGTGGGGTCGGCAAGACGACAACGGCGCGGATTATCGCCCGGGCGCTGAATTGTAGCACCGCCGACGGCCCGACGATCACGCCGTGCGGGACTTGCGACAATTGCATCGCCATCGCCCAGTCGCGGCACCTGGATGTGCTGGAGATGGATGCGGCCAGCCGCACCGGCATCAGCGATATCCGCGAGCTGATCGAGGGGGTGCAATATGCCCCGGTCACGGCGCGCTATAAAGTCTATATCATCGACGAAGTGCATATGCTCTCGACCGCCGCCTTCAACGGTTTGCTGAAGACCTTGGAAGAGCCGCCGGAGCATGTGAAATTCATCTTCGCAACCACCGAGATCCGCAAAATTCCGGTCACTGTGTTATCCCGTTGTCAGCGTTTTGACCTGCGCCGCATCGGCCAGGAAGAACTGGTCGCGCATTTTGCCAATATCCTGAACCAAGAAGGCATCGAGGCCGACGGGGAGGTCCTGGCGATGATCGCCAATGCGGCCGAGGGTTCGGCCCGCGACGGCCTGTCGTTGTTGGATCAGGCGATCGCCCATTCCGCCGGCAAGGTCGAAGCGGCGCAAGTCCGCGAGATGCTGGGTCTGGCCGACCGCAGCCGCATCTATGACCTGTTCGAAGCCTTGATGGCGGGCGATATCGCCGCTGCTTTGGCGCAAGTGCGCGAGCAATATGAGCTGGGCGCCGATCCGCTGGTGCTGCTACAGGATCTGCTGGAGGTGAGCCATTGGGTGACCCGCCTGAAGGTGGTGCCGGAGCTGATCCAGTCGGGCGCGGTTTCCGAAGTCGAACGCCAGCGCGGTGGCGCCATGGCGGGGAAATTGTCGATGGCGGCGCTGGCCCGGACCTGGCAGATGTTGTTGAAAGGTCTGGGCGAAGCCCGCGTCGCCCCGTCCAGCCTGGCGGCGGTCGAGATGGTACTGGTACGTCTGGCTTATACCGCCAACCTGCCGACCCCCGGCGAGGTGATCAAAGATCTTCAGAACCAGGGCAGCGACGGCGGACCGGTGAAAGCGCCGACCGCCAGCGCGAACCCGGCCGCAAAAGCTCAGCTGATCAGTTCGACGGCGATGCCGCAAGCCGCACCGATACCGGAAGCTACACCGGTACCGGAAGCAGAAACAGAGCAAGTCGCAAAGCCAACAATTGCGCTTGCGTCACTAGCCGATGTGGCGGCCATGGCGGAGGAAACGCGCGACGCCATGCTCTATTACAATCTGCGCGAAAACGTGCACGAAGTCTCGTTCGAGGCCGGTCGTATCGAAATTCGCCCGAACGATGACGCGCCCCGTGACCTGGCCCAGGAACTGGGCAAAAAACTACAAGAATGGACCGGCGATCGCTGGGTCGTGACGATCAATTCGGAAGCCGCTGGCGCGCCGACTTTGGCCGAACAAAGTCGCTTTGCAGCGGCCAAGGTAAAGGCCGACGCGGCCGCGCATCCCCTGGTCAAAGCGGTCCTGGAGACGTTTCCCGGGGCCGAAATCACCGATGTGCGCAATCTTGACCAGAGCGGCGAAATGAACCCACAAGACGGAGAAGACGACAGATGAAAAACCTCGGTGACATGCTGCGCAAAGCGCAGGAAATGCAAGGCCGCATGGGAGAGATGCAGGAACAGCTGGAGCAACATGAAGTCGAAGGCGTGGCCGGCGCCGGCATGGTTCGGGTACTGATGAACGGCAAGGGACATCTGCGCGAACTCAAAATTGATCCCAGCTTGCTGAACCCCGATGACGTTCAAGTTTTGCAAGATTTAATCGTCGCCGCCCATCAGGATGCCAAAACCAAAACCGAAGAATTGGTCAAGGAAGAAATGTCCAAACTCACCGGCGGCTTGCCCCTGCCGCCCGGCCTGACCCTGCCTTTCTAGTTAGCGCATCGATGCCATCGCAGGAAATTGAACAGCTGATCCAACTGCTGGCCAAACTTCCAGGCCTGGGCCCACGCTCGGCCCGGCGCGCGGTTCTGCATCTGGTGAAGCGCCGGGAAAGCCTGATGCAACCGTTGGCGACGGCGCTTGAAACCGCTGGCCAGGCGATCAGCGCGTGTACCACTTGCGGCAATCTGGATGCACAGGATCCCTGCGGTATTTGCCAGGATGCCCGGCGTGACGCGACGGCGATCTGCGTTGTCGAGGATGTTGCCGATCTTTGGGCGTTGGAACGCGCCGGCGCTTTCAAAGGTACCTATCATGTCCTGGGGGGCGTTTTGTCGGCCCTCGATGGGGTCGGGCCGGAAGACCTAAACGTCAGCGGTTTATTGCGGCGGGCCGAAACCGGCGAAGTGAAGGAAATAATCCTGGCCATGAACGCCACGGTCGATGGGCAAACCACTGCGCATTATCTGACCGAGCGATTATCTGGCGCCGGCGTCATTATTTCGCGCCTGGCCCATGGGGTGCCGGTCGGCGGCGAATTGGACTATCTGGACGATGGCACCTTGGCCGCGGCGCTGAAATCGCGCCGGCCGCTCTGACAATTATGCGACCAACTGGCTGTATTCGGACCTCATAGTCAGCCTGACCTCGCGCTCCAAATCAATGCTTGCTAAACTACCATCATGTTGAATTTCGATACCTGCAATGAAGCCCGCTTGCGCCGTGACGCCACCTATGACGGGGTGTTTTTCACCGCCGTCAAGACAACGGGAATTTATTGCCGCCCGATCTGTCCGGTTAAACAACCGCTGACCAAAAACGTCACTTATTACCCCAGCGCCGCTGCCGCGGAACAAGCCGGTTTTCGCCCGTGCATGCGCTGTCGGCCGGAAACAGCACCCTTTAGTCCGGCCTGGAAAGGGACGAGATGCACCGTCGAACGGGCCTTGAAGTTAATAGACGGCGGCGCCCTGGATAACGGCACAGTCGATCAATTGGCAGCGCGCCTCGGCATTGGTTGCCGGCATCTTTCGCGCCTATTCCGTCAACATATCGGCGCTAGTCCAGTGCAGACCGCTTTGACCACCCGTTTGCAACGCGCCAAGCGTCTGCTCGACAACACAGAACTGCCGGTCGCGGAAGTCGCCATTCAGGCCGGCTTCAAAAGTGTACGCCGCTTTAATGCTGCGTTCACCGATCTGTACGGCCGACCGCCAAACGAAATCAGAAAAACCAGGAAAATATCAGTGAACACCAAGTCTGACAACAAGAGGGAACAAAACATTGCCCCGGCTCAGCCCCACGCTTTCCTATAGTTATTACGATAGTCCGGTTGGCTCTTTGCTGGTTGCGGGCACACGCGACAGTTTGCATCTGCTTAGTTTTCCGACCGGCAGCCGGGTCGTGCAGGTCGCCGCAAGCTGGCAGCGGGATGACAGTTTGTTCACGTCAATTTTCGAGCAGTTGGATGCTTATTTCGCCGGCCAACGACAGCAATTCGACCTTGCCCTGAATAAAGGCGGGACGCCGTTTCAAAACGACGTCTGGGCGGCGTTGCGCCAAATTCCTTACGGTGAAACGATAACTTATGGCGAACTTGCCACCCGCGTCGGCAGACCGAAAGCCAGTAGGGCCGTCGGCGCCGCCAATGGTGCCAACCCACTATCCATCGTCGTGCCTTGCCATCGGGTCATCGGGTCCAATGGCGCGCTAACCGGATTTGGCGGCGGGATTGAAACCAAAAAATATCTCATCGCGCATGAACGCGCCGATACGAAAGCGTCGCCAACATAAAAAAACCGCCGCAGGTTACTGCGGCGGTTTGGAAGAGCGAGTTTGACTTAACGTAATGAGATTTAGGACGCCCCTCAGTTACGTATTTGTCACCCCCCTAGTCCGTGACAACCGGCCTCAGGGCCGGTCCCGATGAAGTAAATTCGCCCATCAGGTCTTGGTATTGCGTAACTGTCATAGTCGGAACGTAATAAACTATCGCATTGTCTTTTAATACGGAGGGTTCGGCGCAGACTGTTGAAAATTGTACCGCCCCTAGCGCTACCAATCCGATCACCCAAGATGCAAACCAATATGACGCTTCATTTATCATTATTATTCTCCGTGTCCGTCAATTCACCTCAACTGCTGAAAAATTGGCATTAACTACAATTTTTTTGCTCATCGGTGTATTGACACTTCAATTGTTAACATGTCCATTCTTTGATTGTAAGTAGTTATAATAATAAAATTTACAATATATCAATTCGATATATCTACCTCGATTCCATGAAACCTCCACAAAATCACGAAAAACCTGCTGAAATCTATCTTTTTGATCGAAAATTATAGCCAAAGGAGCAAATTCGGCGTTGATAACGGATGCCGAATGGGATCAATCAGCCAATTGCGCTGACCCTGGTGGGGCTTCGAATTGCTCCGCGGCGTCTGAATCATCATCCAATTGCAGCTCTTCAATCCGTTCCGCCCGGCGAATGACCTTGCCAGTCGAGGTGCCAATGCGTTTCAGGTCTTCTTCGGCCTGACCGAAATGCCGCGATAATTTTTCAACCCGATCATCAAGCCTACTCACATCCGCAAGAAGTTTTTGTACTTCGCTTTGAATGACGCCAGCTTGTTCCCGCATGCGGGCGTCTTTTAATACGGCGCGTACGGTATTGAGCGTTGCCATCAGCGTCGTTGGTGAGACAATCCAGACCCGAGCCCGATAGGACTGCTCGACGACGTCTTGGAAATTCGCATAAAGCTCAGCGTAAACCGCTTCTGAGGGCAGGAAAAGCAAAGCCGATTCGGCGGTTTCCCCCGGAAGAATGTATTTTTCCTGAATATCTTTGACATGTTTCAGCATGGCAGCCCGGAAATCGCGTTGCGCCCGTTTGGACGCCGTATCATCCTCAGCGTTCCGAATTTGATGATAACTCTCCAACGGAAATTTGCTATCGACGCAAATGGATCCTGGTGGATTGGGTAGTTTGATCAAACAGTCCACCCGCTTGCCGTTACTCAAAGTGGCCTGAAATCCAAAGGCAGAAGGCGGCAGGATCGATTGCACAAGATTTTCCAACTGCACCTCGCCAAAGGCGCCGCGCGCTTGTTTGTTGTCCAATATATCCTGCAGTCCAATCACCTGACCGGCCAGTTCTTCAATATTCTTTTGCGCCTGATCGATGACGTCTAAATGTTTACCGATGCGACCCAAAGATTTTGCCGTGGTTTCGGCAGACTGTTTCAGGCCGTCGTTGAGTTTCGTCGAAACACCGTCTAAGCGATTGTTCAGCATTTCGGTTAATTGCGCCCGTTCAATGGTAGTTTGAGCAGACATTTGCTCAAGACGGCCGGAAAATTCACGCTGCAAATCTTCCAGCGATTTTGCCGTCTCACTAAAACCGAGCAGCCGTTCTTCCGTTCGGCGGCGTTCGTGTGATTGCCGCTGGTACAGAAACACAAGAGTAACACCAAGCAACAACACCGCGACGCTTGCCAGGATGAGCCAGATTTCCATTTCCGTCTGCTCCAATCGAAGAATTGATTCGCCCCACTATAGCTGTTTTTTGGCCAATTGGCCGGGCTGATCTTGACGCTTCGGCAGCGACATATTAGGAAGCGGCAACAAAGTTTTGGACAAAGAATATAGAATCATGGCCCTGCTGCCGATCATTACCGCACCCGACGGGCGCTTGAAACGAATATCGACGTATGTCGATCAAGTGGACGATCAAGTCCGCCGCTTGATGGATGACCTGCTGGAGACGATGTATGATGCCCCCGGGATCGGGTTATCGGCCGTTCAAGTGGATGTAACAAAGCGAATTGTCGTTGTTGATGTTTCCCGCGACGGGGAAGATCGCCAACCGTTATTTATGGCCAATCCGGAAATCGTCTGGTCGTCGGAAGAACTTTCCCCTTATGACGAAGGGTGCCTGTCGCTGCCGGAACATTACGCGGAAATTCTGCGCCCGGCCCGGGTAGAGGTCAAATATCTCGACTATGACGGGGTTGAACAAAGCCGGCGGATCGACGAATTATTGTCCCGTTGCGTGCAGCACGAACTGGACCATCTCGACGGTATATTGTTTGTCGATCATCTGTCGGCGGTAAAACGGAATATGATTATCCGCAAATTGACCAAAGCCAAACGGCATAAAGCCATCCTGTGATAACAAAGGCATGAGTGTTCAATGACGACAGCCAGAATAACATTCATGGGCACGCCGGATTTTGCAGTCCCGGCATTGCAAGCGTTGATCGATAGTCGGTTCCAGATTGTCGCCGTTTATTGCCAGCCACCGCGCCGGGCCGGGCGTGGGCAGCAAGTACATCGGTCACCGATACATCAATTGGCTGACGAAAATGACCTCCCGACCTTCGCGCCGGCCAATTTCAAAAACCCGCACGACCGGAAAACATTTGCCGACTTAGACACCGATATCGCAATCGTCGCCGCCTATGGCTTACTGCTGCCGAAAGAAATATTGCAGGCGCCCCGTATCGGTTGCTTGAATATTCATGCCTCTTTGTTGCCACGCTGGCGCGGCGCGGCGCCCATTCATCGGGCCATTATGTCCGGCGATGAACAGACCGGGGTCTGCTTGATGCAGATGGAAGAAGGTCTGGATACCGGTGCCGTTTATTGCCGCCGCAAGTTCGATATTACCGATAATATGACGACCGGCCATCTACATGACCTTTTGGCGACGGACGGGGCGGAATTATTAATCGAAAAGCTGCCCGATATTGTGGCTGGCAGGCTTAAAGCGACGCCCCAATTGGGTGAAACCACCTATGCCCGCAAGGTCGACAAAAGCGAAACCCAAATTGATTGGAGCCTACCAGCGGAAATGATTGATCGGCAAATTCGTGGTCTCTCACCTTTCCCGGGCGCTTGGTTTGACGTTAATGGCCAACGAATTAAAGTGTTGGAAAGCGTGGCGGTCAGCGAAAAGAACAGCAAACCGGGTGTCGTTCTAGACAATCAATTATTGATCGGCTGCGGCCGCGGCGCGGTGCGTTTATTGAAGTTGCAGCGGGCCGGCAAAGCACCCATGGAAACGGTCGAATTTCTGCGTGGATTTAGTCTCGTTGCCGGGACGCAACTCTATATGCTGGACTGAAGATGACACGCTTTCGTCTCACAATCGAATATGATGGCACCGAATTTGTCGGTTGGCAGCGGCAGGATAACGGGCGATCGGTTCAGCAGGCCCTGGAAGAGGCCATTGCACGATTTGAGGTTGCGACGCCGCAAGTATTTGGTGCCGGACGTACTGATGCTGGTGTCCATGCCATCGGGCAAGTCGCGCATGTCGATCTTAGCCGAGATATAACGACCGAGAAACTGCGCGAAGCGATCAATTTTCATTTGAAGCCGGCGCCAATTGCAGTTCTGGAAGCAGTCGCCGTAAGTGAGGAGTTTCATGCCCGATTTTCTGCCAAGAAGCGGCATTATCTATACCGGATGATCGACCGGCGGCCGCCTCTGACTTTCGAACGCGGGCTGATCTGGCGGGTCCCTCGGCCCTTGGACGTGGGTGCCATGCAACAGGCCGCGCAAGCCCTGGTCGGAAAACACGATTTTACTACTTTTCGGGCCGCGCATTGCCAGGCGAAATCGCCGATTAAAACCTTGGACGCGATTTCAGTCAGTCGCCAAGGCGAAGAAATTCACGTCACCACACAAGCGCGTTCATTCCTGCATAACCAAGTGCGATCAATGGTCGGCAGCTTGGTTGAAGTCGGCGCCGGGCGTTGGCAGACAGGAAAATTGGCAACGGCCCTGTCAGCCGCAGATCGCCGAGACTGTGGGCCGGTCGCCCCAGCGCATGGCCTTTATCTGACGGCAGTTGATTACGACGATTGATCAATCTAGATCAGACTTTGAAACACATAATCAACCAATTCGCCGGCGACGATATCCAGCACAACAATACCGATGGCGGCGAAGCCGTGAATTTGTAGGCAAGCTTTTGTCACCGTCACTTTAAAGAAGACCAAGAAACAAAGCAGGACAATTTGTAAAAAGCCGATAAAACCAGGTGTTAGAAGTCCTACAAAAGTCATAGCTGATATTGGCAGGATGAAAAGGAACGGCACAACGATCGTCCAATTCCAGGAAATAATGTAAATTGAATAATTTTCCGACACCCCTAAAAGCCGCGTTATCGCAATCATAGCGAGCGGAAACAGGACTAGAAATAAATATCCGGATAACGTTGCTGCCACCAAAAATGCTAGCCCAGCCGGACGCTCAATTTCTTCCGGTGCAAGGCCGAGTATTGGCAGTATCAGAACGCCGAGGATCGGGATCAGCACGATCGGCACGGCAAACGAGCGCCAAAACCCGTCAACCGTTAGATTGAAATACGAGGGTCCATCCGGGTCGAACCTTAATATTCGCCAAAGCGCGAAGAGCGATCGACTAATTTCTTCTGACCAAGTCATCTAAATTACCCAAAATAACGTTGCAGCACGCGACCATAAATTCGGCTGAGCGCATCAACGTCTGCGGTGCCGACATGTTCATCGACTTTATGCATGGTTTGGCCAATTAAACCAAATTCGACCACCGGACAGTAGTTTTTGATGAAGCGGGCATCCGACGTGCCGCCGGTGGTAGAAAGTTCCGGTGTCTGGCCACATTCCTCAGTAATCGCTTCGGCAATCAGGCGAGTGAAATTGCTTTCTTCGGTCAGGAACGGCTCCGAGCCGCCAGGCACGTAACTTAAGTCGTAGTCCCCGCCCACTTCCTCACAAAGCGTCGATAACTGTGCCTTCAGACTAGCGTGGCTGTGATCCGTATTGAAGCGAATATTGAAGACCGCCGCGGCGCTGCCAGGAATGACGTTAGTCGCGTCATTGCCGATATCCAAATTGATCACTTCCAGGTTGGAAGCTTGGAAATGTTCGTTTCCCTGATCCAATTCCAAGGCGCAAAGACGGGTCAGCATCCGCACCAGGCGTGGCTCCGGATTATCCGCCAAATGGGGATAAGCAACATGACCTTGCGTACCCTTCACAGTTAACCGTCCGGTCAGACTGCCGCGCCGGCCAATCTTTACCATCTCCCCCAGTTGGTTGGGATTGGTCGGCTCGCCGACCAGGCAATGGTCGATATTCTGCCCCTCAGTGTGCATCCAATCCAAGACTTTTGTCGTCCCATTGATCGCCGGCCCTTCTTCATCGCCGGTTATCAGCAAGCTGATTGAACCATCGAACGCAGCGCCTTTGGCGTCAATGAAATCCGCTGCCGCGGCCACAAAAGCGGCGATCGCCCCCTTCATATCGCTGGCACCGCGACCATAAAGACGCGCGTCCTTGATCTCGCCGGCGAACGGATCGACGGACCAGGCCTGGGCCTCGCCCACCGGCACCACATCGGTATGCCCGGCGAAGCAGAAATTCGGCTGACCGGTGCCATAGCGGGCATAAAGGTTGTCCACATCCGGTGTACCGACTTCGCTGAACAGCAAGCGGTGACAGACAAATCCCAATTTCTCCAGTTCCCGCTGTAACAGGTCGAGCGCGCCGCCTTCCGCCGGTGTCACACTGGCGCAACGGATCAAGTCCTGGGCAAGCGAAAGAGGTGCGATCATCATTCTTTTACTCTAGTCGCGCAACAGATCGTTGATCGAGGTTTTAGAGCGGGTTTGCGCATCCACCTGTTTCACGATCACCGCACAATAAAGACTAGGCCCTGGATTGCCATCCGGGCCAACCGACGGCAAGCTACCGGGGACGACAACGGAATAGGCTGGCACCCGACCATAAATCACTTCACCGGTCGCCCGATTGACAATTTTGGTCGAACCACTCACGAACACACCCATGGAAAGCACGGCACCTTCTTCGACGATCACCCCTTCGACCACTTCCGAGCGGGCGCCGATGAAACAATTATCTTCGATAATTACTGGGTTGGCCTGCAAGGGTTCCAGGACACCGCCGATGCCAACACCGCCGGAAAGATGACAATTGGCGCCGATTTGGGCACAACTGCCGACCGTCGCCCAAGTGTCGATCATGGTGTTCTCACCGACATAAGCGCCAAGATTGACAAAAGACGGCATCAACACCACGCCCGGGGCAATATAGGCGGAACGGCGGACCGTGCAATTCGGTACGGCGCGGAACCCTGCTTCGCGAAACTTGGCATCGTCCCAACCATCGAATTTCGACGCAACTTTGTCGAACCATGGGGAATTGCCGCCAGGGCCACCCGATATCGGCGCCATGTCGTTCAATCGAAACGACAGCAATACCGCTTTTTTCAGCCATTGATTGACCTGCCATTCACCGCGTACCTTTTCGGCGACCCGCAAGGCACCGCTGTCCATCGCGTTCATTGCGGTGTCGATGGCGTTGCGGGCATCGCCCGTAGTATTGGTATCGATCTGGTCGCGATTTTCCCAAGCAGCTTCAATCGTAGCTTCCAGGTTTTTGGTGTCCATTTTATTCATCTCCGGAATTTGTAAGTGCCGGCGCACGATAGCCAGCAGGGCCGTCCTGTCAACCTTCGAGCAGATCTTCGAGCCATTTAGTTAAATCATCGGTCTGGTGATGAACGTGATCATGGTCTAGTTCACTGCTTTCGTCACCATGCCAATTTGGCACCAATACTGTGGTCATACCCATGTCTGCTGCCGGTGCCAAGTTTTGCACCATGTCTTCGACCATAACAGCCGTCGCCGGTGAGATCATGTGCTGCGCTACCAATTGGTCATAGGGCGCGCGCACCGGTTTTGGTTGATATGCCGATGCTGCGATGTCGAATACGACGTCAAAATGCCGGGCAATACCGAGCTTTTCGAGGACACGGTCGGCGTGATTGACGGTCGCGTTGGTGAATATCAATTTGCGCCCAGGCAGCGCCGATAGCACCTCATTCAGGCGCTCATTGCGCTGCACCGGGGACAAATCGATGTCATGGACAAAATCAAGAAAAGCATCGGGTGGGATATCATGCTCACTCATCAAGCCGCGCAAAGTGGTGCCATATTGCTGCGAAACGCGAGAACGAAATTGTTGCGCGCTAACGGCGTCCAGGCCAAGCCGTTTTTCGACAAATTCCTGCATTTTTTCATGCATTTGGGCGAACAAGTCGCATTTGGCCGGGTAAAGCGTATTATCGAGATCAAAAATCCAGCATTTTGTGTGTTTAAGATCGTTTTTTTGCCGTTTTGACATGTTGGTTATGGCATCCCCATAGGTTCAATTCAGTCCGTCAGAGCCCTTGTAACCGGAAAACCCAAAAAGTTCATAACCACGTTATCAAATTATTGACCCTTTTAACTGATTGTCAGGTTGTCGTTGGGTTTATTCAAGGACAATTACGCGGGGTAAAAATCAATCGTGTCGGCAAGCAAATCAGCAGAGCCAATGATACAGGACGGCGCGGATGTGGCCGCGGCGATGCCGATCGTTGATCTTGGCTGGTTGCAAGATGTCGTAGAAAAATCAGATCAGGCCGCTGTTGTTTGGGATGATACGGGTGCGGTTATATACGCCAACGAAATGGCAAAACCAATCCTTGTATATATTGAACGTGTTGAAAGTTACAAATTGCACAATGTTTTGCTGGTGTGCCAGCAACAACAAAGGCCGGTATCCGAACGAATTTCTGTTCCCGCCGGCAACAATTACCTGTTTTACGACATCACTGCTTTACCGGCCAATACCGCCAAAGGTTTGCATATATTACTGGTCGGCCGCGATAGCACCATGGAGCATAATTTTTCCAATGCCCTTGTCGCGTCCAGGCGATTATTCAAAGATTTGGTCAGCTGTTCTTCCGATTTTGCCTGGGAAACAAACGCTCAGGGCGCTTTTACCTACGTCTCGCAAAATGGCGCCATTGGATATACAGCAGTTGAATTGAACGGCAAACTTGGCCGCAACTTGATTCACCAAATCGGGGTTGAGGTGCGACCTAATCCGTTTGAAAGCCATGTTGAGCTCACCGACGAAGAAATTCTATTGATGGGGCCACAAGGCCAAAGCGTGGTGATGCGCGTATCAAGCCTGCCAGTTCATGACGAAGACGGCGGTTGGAACGGCGCGCGCGGCGTCTGTCGCGACATAACGGAACAAAAAACGCAGGAGCTTGCGCTTCAGCAATCGCAGGAACGAGAACGTTTGAGCCAGCGTGTTGTCGATGCGATCCATAACGAACTGACACCGGACGCGATGGTCACGACGGCGGCGAATGCATTGGCCGAGGCAATGAACGTCCCTTATTGTTGGATCCTGCGCGCCGATGCGCAGAACGACTTGAAACTCGTTGCACAGGTCGGCGACGACGTACCATTGAGTGCCGAAATTTCCGACATTGTCGGCGCCGCCGCAACAAACCAGGATGAACATTATTTCGAGGCCGAACGGGATGATCTACGCATGATGATTGTCCGTTGCGGCCACAAGAATGCCAACAAAGGTTATGCGGTCGCCGCACGACATCAGGACATGAAAAACTGGACGAATGACGAGCGCGTTCTAATTTCCAGCGTTGCCTCTCATGTCGGCGTCGCCATCGCTCAAGCCCAGGCACAGGAAAGACTGGTCTGGTTATCCCGCACTGACGAGTTGACAGGTCTCTTCAATCGCCGTGCCTTTGACGACGAAGTAACGATCTGATTGAAACGGGTCGAGCGCACAAGATCCAATGGCGCTCTGCTCTACTTTGATCTTGATAACTTCAAAGCGGTCAATGACAATCACGGTCACGCCGACGGTGACGCGGCGCTGCGTGAATTTTCAGAAATGCTGATTGGCAGCAGTCGGGTAACTGATATTGCAGCCCGGGTCGGCGGCGATGAATTTGCCATGTGGCTGGACGATACCGACGAAGACGGTGCGATGGCCAAAGCCTTGGCAGTAATGCGGGATTTTCGAAGTCTTGAACGCTATTCCGGTGACAAAAACAAATTATTAAGTGTTTCGATCGGTATTGCCGTTGCAAAACCACCGATCGTATCTGACCTTAAAACAATGTACGCCATTTCCGATGCAGCACTTTATCAAGTCAAAAGAGCCGGTAAATCCGCAGCTTATGTCGGCACCTTGGAAATGATCGACAGAGAAGGCGGGCGCTAAGATGCTGACACGTTTGTTCAAAAGGTCTCGTCAAACGGTCGAGATCTCCAACGAGTTTTCCTATGAGCAACAGAAAATATTGGCTCAGGACACCGATCCGCTGGCACGTTTGCGCTTAGCCGAACAACAGGGTACCCGACCGGAAATTCTTTATTTTCTCGCCAATGACGCTTCGGAAGATGTCCGCCGCGCGGTGGCAACAAATTTGGCAACCCCGCTGCAGGCCGATGTTCTACTGACCGAAGATGAAAAAGCCGATGTGCGGGCCGATCTGGCGCGGAAAATTGGCCGGTTGACCCCCGACATGTCCGCTGAAGAGCAAGTACGGGTGCGTGAACTGACGCTGGAAGTATTGGACGCGCTGGCGAACGACCAATTGCCAAGGGTCAGAGCCATCATCGCCGAGGAAATCAAACGGGCCAGCACGGTGCCGAAGCATATCGTCATGAAACTGGCGCTTGATACGGAAGCGATCGTATCGACATCGGTGTTGGAATATTCGCCTCTGCTGAGTGATGCCGATCTAATCGAGATTATCGCCGCCGGCACGGCGCAGGAAGCATTATCGGCGGTATCCCGGAGAGAAGGGCTATCGGGCGACGTCAGCGATGCGCTGATCGCAACTTTGGATGTCCCGGCCGTGGCTTCGTTATTGGCCAACAAAAGCGCTCAGGTCCGCGAAGAAACCTTGGATTTTGTGGTCGACAATGCCGAGAATATCGAAAGTTGGCACGAGCCTTTGATCCTTCGCCCGGAACTTTCTGTTCGCGCCGTCCGCCGCATCGCTACTTTCGTTGCGACTTCTCTGGTCGAAGTCCTGGCGCGTCGCAATGATCTGCCGAAAGAAACTGTTGAAGAAATTCGCGCCGCCGTCAAACACCGGCTCAATTCCGCGACTGGCGAAGATCAACAACATGACGAAGACCGCGCCAAACGCATGTTCAAACAGAAACTGCTGGATGACGACACCATTCAGGAATCGTTGGATGAAAACCGCAAGGATTTCGTCTTGAAAGCGCTATCCTTGATGAGTGGTCTGAAGCATGCTTCCGTGAAACGAATTATCACTACCCGTAACGGGCATATCATTACCGCTCTTTCCTGGAAAGCCGGACTTAGCATGCGAACCGCTATGCGCTTGCAAAGCACTTTGGGTCACGTTCCGCCGAAAAAAATTGTCAACGCCCGTGGCGGGTTCGATTTTCCGATGAACGAAAGTGAAATGGACTGGCATCTGAAATCGTACAATTAGCGGTGTGTTGATTAATTATTGTTTTCAGGATCGGCGATCTTCGTGCCGACACCGCCATCGTCGCTAAAGACTTCCAACAGCAAGACGTGCGGAATGCGGCCATCCAATATTTGCGCCGCACCGACGCCGTTGTCGATCGCCTCCAGACAACATTCCAGTTTTGGTATCATTCCACCTGACACGGTCCCATCGGCCAAAAATTCCTTTGCTTTGGCGGGGCTGACTTCCGATACCAATGCCCCAGACTTATCCAAAATACCAGCAACGTCGGTCAGCATGATCAACTTGTCGGCGTCTAGTGCGGCGGCAATCGCACCCGCTGCCGTATCGGCGTTGATATTGTAGCTTTCACCGTCTTTGCCGACCCCGATCGGGGCGACAACCGGTATAAGATTGGATTGTTCAAAGGTCTTTAACAAACCTGGATTGACCCGCTTGGGTTCCCCGACAAAACCAAGATCGAGGATATTCTCAATATTCGAATCTGGATCCCGAACGGTGCGATGGAGGCGTTCGGCTTCGATCAACCGGGCATCCTTGCCCGAAACACCGACCGCGTTCCCACCGGCTGCATTGATTGCGGTCACGACGTGTTTGTTGATTGAGCCCGACAGTACCATTTCGACGATATCAACCGTTGCCTTGTCGGTAACCCTCAGGCCATCGACAAATTCGCTTTTGATCTTCAGTCGCTCCAACATCGCGCCGATTTGCGGCCCACCGCCATGCACAACAATCGGATTGATACCTACCTGTTTTAACAGCACCACATCGCTAGCAAAGGTACTGGCCAATTCGTCATCGCCCATGGCATGGCCGCCATATTTGATGACAAACGTATTGCCGGCAAACCGCCTCATATAAGGCAGAGCTTCCGACAAAGTACGGACCCGGTCGTCCAAATCCAAACGTGATTTTGTTTCAGTCATGGCGGCGCTTATAACGCAATCATGACTATTCCGCCAGCGCTGCCGCACTGGCCCGCAATTCCGCAACACCGTTTTTCTTCACCGAACTGGTAAAGATAATTTCCGGATGGACAGCCGCACTTTTCGCCACTTGCGCAAGCGTGTTCTTTATCACTGTAGCCAACTTGTCGCGCTTGACTTTGTCCGCTTTGGTAAGAACGATTTGATAGACCACGGCCGCTTCATCCAACATGACCATCACTTCGCGGTCACTATCTTTCAGACCATGGCGCGCATCGATCAGAATGAAGACCCGTCGCAGATTGACCCGGCCGCGCAGATAATCGCGGATCAGCTTATTCCAGCGGGTGATCTCGGTTTTTGATGCCCGCGCATAACCATAACCCGGCAAGTCCACCAGAACCAATTTACCGGCGAGATTGAAAAAATTAACTTCCTGGGTGCGCCCGGGCGTGTTCGAGGTACGGGCCAGAGTATTACGACCGGTCAGCGCATTGATTAGGCTGGATTTTCCGACATTCGAGCGTCCGGCAAAGGCGACTTCCGGCAAAGCACTTTCGGGCAGCTGATGCTCTTCCGCTGCGCCCATGACAAAGTCGCAGGTCTGTGCAAATAACAGGCGGCCATGTTCCAGTTCAGCCTGCTCGAATTCCGGGTTCATGGCCGCTTGGGCGTCTTGCGTCATCGCCTAACTACCCTTCTTTTTGTCGTCGTCCTTCTTCTGCAGGAAACTGGGTAAAGTCATTGTCTGTTTGCCGCCGATCGGAACCCCCATGCGCTTCATGATGACATATTGCTGGGTCATCGAAAGCAAGTTGTTCCAAGTCCAATAAACCACCAGTCCGGCGGCAAATGGCGCCAGCAAGAAGGTGAAAAAGAGCGGCATAAAGAGAAATATTTTGGCTTGGATCGGATCCGCCGGCTGCGGGTTCAGTTTCTGCTGCAGGAACATCGAAATCCCCATTGCCAACGGCCAAACTCCGATCATCAGGAAATCGGGCGGCGTGAAGGGGATTAAACCAAACAGATTGAACAACGTCGTCGGGTCTGGCGCCGAGAGATCCTTGACCCAACCGAAGAATGGCGCATGACGCATTTCGATGCTGACATAAAGCACCTTATAAAGCGCAAAGAAAACCGGAATTTGGACCACGATGGGCAAACAGCCGGAGGCCGGATTGACCTTCTGCGTTTTATAGAGCTTCATCATTTCTTGGTTCATGGCGGCCCGGTCGTCGGGGAAACGTTCGCGAAGCTTTTCGATTTCAGGCTGCAGCGCCTTCATCTTGCTCATCGATTTGTAGGATTTGTTGGCCAGCGGGAAGAACACTATCTTCACACAAACCGTCAAGGCCAGGATCGATAAACCCATATTGCCGATGCCGGCGTAAAAGAAGGCCAGGACCTTGAACAAGGGTTTGGTCAGCCAATGCAGCCAACCGAAATCAATCGCCAGATCGAATTTTTCGATGTTCAGATTATCCCGGTAGGCTTCCAGCAGTTTCACTTCCTTGGCGCCAGCGAACAGGCGGTCGGATACTTCTGCAATGCCGCCATTGGCGATCGTGATCGGCTCGCGCAAATAATCGACCTGGTAGCGTTCGCCACTTTGGCCATTGTAGCGAAACTTACCAGTGAACGGTACATTTGCGTCCGGCGCCAAAGCGGTCAGCCAATATTTATCGGTGATCCCGATCCAGCCGCCGGTGGAGGTGACTTCCTCCTCGTTTTCCTGCAAGTCGTCGTAGTCGACTTCCTCCAACACGCCATTGAATACGCCAAGCGGCCCTTCATGCAAAATGTAAAATCCGGAGATCTCCGGCAGCCCGATGCGGGCGATTAAGCCATAGGGGTGCAAGGTGACGGCAGCACCAGAGTTATTTTCAACTTGCTGGGTAACGGTGAAAAGATAATTTTCGTCCAACGCCAAAATACGTTTAAAGATCAGACCGGCGCCATTATCCCATGACAATGTCACTGGTTTAGCGGGCGTCAGTTCACTTCGGTCCGCCTGCCAAACCGTATCGGCAAGCGGCATCGCGATGCTACGATCGGCACCGGACCAGCCAAACCGGACAAAATACGGACTTGGTCCGCCTTGCGGCGACAACAGGATCACATCCGGACTATCAAGCGGCAATTCTTGGCGATATCCGAGCAGTTCCAAATCATCAATGCTGGCGCCGCGTAAAGAAATCGATCCGCGCAGCCGCGCCGAATTTATCAACACCCGCTGATCGGTTTTCAGGGCTGCATCCCGATTGGCCTTCGTTTCAACGGCGCTGGCGGCACCTGGAACAGTGATCCCGTCCTGCCGTTTGGGTGCGGATTTCGGCGACGGTACATTTTCCAGACCGCCCTTCAGGGCCGGATCTTTTTCCGCCTGTGCAGCCAGCTGCTGGCGCTCAATTTCCTGCTTCGGCCCCATGACAAAATATTGGAAACCCACCAGGATGGCGACCGACACAACGATCGCCATAATTAGATTTTTTTGATCTTGCATTCCGTTCCGCTCAAATCGAAGGATGCCGGCGATCTGAATGACGCTGGCACTGATTACTGGAGGTCAAAGATTTTGGGCTTAATGGCACCGGATCGTGCCCATGTCCACCCCAAGGATGGCATCGACTTATTCTTTTTATGGTTAGCCAGCCGCCTTTTAACGCGCCATGGCTTTGCACCGCCTCCAGACCATATTCCGAACAGGTCGGCAAATAGCGGCATTGACCAGGGATAAGCAACGCCAAGGTGACCCGGTAAATCCGGATCAGCCAGGTAAAGAACGTCGCGAGCACGCTCATCTTATCAGCTCCCGTTCGCCAAAGGGGCGATTGTGTGGGTCGTCATTTCCGATCACTCTCCGGCGAAGATGGCCCCTGACGGGGACGTGGCTTGTTGCGTTTTTTTTGATGCACCCGGGTTAAAGCGGTTTGCAGGTCGCTTTGCAAGTCCTGATATGATCGATTTAGGGTGCCGGCACGCGCAATCAAGACATAATTGTGCCCGGATTTTGCCGCTTGCGGCATGATATCTTGGACCAATCCGCGCAAGCGCCGCTTGGCCCGGTTGCGGGCCACGGCGTTTCCAACCTTTTTACTGGCGGTAAATCCGATATTCGCGCCTGTCGACTGATCATCTGCGTCCAAGGCGCGGACAGCTTGCAGGACCAGGCCCGGCGTCGCAAAACGACGCCCGCGTCTAGCTGCATATAGAAATTCGGCCCGCCTTTTCAGGCGACCGAGTTCAGTTGACATGTTAGTGGCTTTCGGACTGCGATTAAGCAGACAAACGCTTACGGCCTTTACTCCGGCGGTTCGCAATTACGCGACGCCCACCGACCGTGGCTATACGACTGCGAAACCCATGCCGCCGCTTGCGAACAAGCCTGCTCGGTTGATATGTGCGCTTCACCGGTCTTCTCCGTTAATTCTGTTTTGGGGCAGCGTTAAAGTCCGCCAACCCGCGTATGAGAATGTCGCTGTATAAGGATGATTGTTCGTCAAGTCAACGGCTTGACGCACTTCTGAACGAAGAATTTTCAGCGAATTCAAGCGCGCCTCCATACGCAAGAAGCCCGTGCCGCTTTGAACAGGAGTTAATTAAAACTCAAGTAACGGCAGGGCTCCATAGCGAATTCTTAAGTTAATTCGCGCCCGGCGATAAATCCGGGCATAAGTTTTATTGTCGAATTATAGTCGATTATTTGTAGGTATTGGCAAACTGATCAGGTGGGGTCATGGATTTTACTCACCCTCCTTCCGGAGTTTTGGCATTTCTATTCCAATTAGTTTGAAATTTACTCTGCGCTCGACGGAATAATTTTGCGCCTGGGAATTGTGAGAGTCAAGCAGGATATGTTAAATGTGATCGCTGACTGGAATATTTTGTGGGCGCGGATTAAACTGCGCCGCATACTTTCCCCACAGCAGGTCTCCATGCGTTTTCCCCACCGTGCCGCCAGGGCCCGGCTTCTTGATCTAACACCGAATGTGCGCGGCGCCTTTTGGGTTCTTGCCGCCGCTCTGATCTTTACCATCATGGGCACCTTGGTGAAATTTTTGGGCGGCCACTTCGATAGTTTCCAGCTGGCCTTTTTCCGTGCCTTGTTCGGCCTCTTGGCACTGCTGCCGTTCCTGGCGCGCACCGGAATTTCCAGTATTAAGACGAATCGTCTGGGCCTGCATTTGTCGCGTGGCTTGATCGGCAGTGCAGGGATGTTATGTGGTTTTTATGCCCTGACACATTTGAGCTATGCCGATGCCGTTTCCTTTTCCTATGCGCGCAGCTTGTTCTTGATACCCCTGGCAGTGGTATTCTTGGGCGAAGTCGTCCGCCGGCGGCGCTGGACCGCGACCTTGGTTGGGTTTTGTGGTGTTTTGGTGATGCTGCGCCCAGGTGGTGAATTCGACTTAGCGATGGTGGCAGCGATCGCCGGCGCCTTTTTTGTCGCGCTGGTGACTATCCTGATCAAAAAATTGTCAGAGACCGAAAAACCCGAGGTGATCCTGTTTTATTTTGGCATCGTCTCGACAAGTGTATCCTTCGTCCCCGCCTTAATGGTTTGGCGGATGCCAAGCCTCTGGGAATTCGCTCTGCTGATGGCGGTAGGCGCAATCGCCGCCAGCGGCCAATATTGTATGATACGCGGATACCGGATCGGCGAGACCACGGCGATCACCCCATTCGACTATACGCGTCTGCTGTTTGCCAGCCTGATTGGTATCTTCATCTTCGCCGAGCCGCTGGAAATCTGGACTATTGTCGGCGCCCTGATCATCGTTGCCTCGACCCTTTATATCGCGCTCCGCGAAGCCAATCTGGGCAAGAAGGCCAACCCCACCGAACCCGGCGTCAATCCACCAGTGGTGTCGGATAAATAATAATTTCGCGTCGCTGTTCTATTTCGACGTTAATAAATTCAGCCGCAGATTGTCGAGACGATTGCGTCGACGAGGCGAAAATTTGGCGAAAGTGGCGCTTTCCCAAGTGTAATAACAAACGAACAACATTGATCGCATTTCAAGTTGGTCCCCTCGAAATCCAATTGCGGAAAATAAGCTTTTGACAAATTCCAGTCGTTGTTCGGTTACTTGGCAAACTGCCTTCGCAGCGAGCTCGTCATGTTTGGCCCAGGCCCGGAACGCGAGATCAAATTTCCCAAGATCGTGTAGCTGAATCATTTTCGAAATTTGTTTAAGGTGTTCCGATGGCGGGCCGGTAAGGACTGCTCGGCTCGATATCACAACCTGGGTAAATTCCTTGTTCCAGTAATCAAGCATATGAGCATGCAGATCTCTGCTGTCCTTGAAATGCCAATAAAATCCGCTTTTCGAAATAGCTAAGGATTTTGCCAGCTTTTCTATTCGCACCGCTGCAATGCCGCCTTTTTCCAGTTCTTCAAGCGCGACCGACAACCATTGATCTTTGCTAACCCGCCTCGCATTCATATTATTCGTCACAATTTATTCCCTTGCTTTCTAAACGCCTCCGTCTAGTATTAATTCACATTTTTCTAATTTAGCAAATGCAGTAAACTATGCGAAATACGGGAGGGCGTGGAAAATGAGGCTTCAAGACAACATTCGAAAGACCGTTGTATCGGCGACCATCATCATAATGGCGACCGTGGTCACACTTTCGACCGCAAGCGCTTTCCAGGCCGATGGACCGTTTCTAGCGCACCAGGAACGGAACAAAACTAAATGGGCCGGGGAAGATGTAGTCATCAATAAAAAGTTGGCGGCGCTGGAGAAGAAGTTCGGCAAGAAACCGAACATCATCTACATTCTCGCTGACGATGTGGGCTGGGGCGAGATGGGTTGGCAGGGCGGCGGCAAGCATCGTGGTACGCCGACCCCGGAACTCGATAAAATGGCCTTCGAAGGCATGCGTTTCTGGGCTGCCTATGCGGAACCGTCCTGTACACCGTCCCGGATCGCCATCAATACCGGTCGTCATCCGGTTCGCACTGGTTTGCTAAGCGTTTTGTGGCCGGGTCAGATTGAGGGCTTAGCCGGCGAAGAAAAAACCGTCGCCGAAGTGCTCTCAGACGCCGGTTACAATACCGCCATGTGGGGTAAATGGCATATGGGTGACTTGCCAGAGCATGCGCCGGAAAATCAAGGTTATGATTATGCCTATTATGGCATGTGGAATGGGGCGCCGGATAACTGGCCGGGCTCCTTTGACTTTTACGACAAAGCACCGAACCCGATGAAGGCGATGTTCTACGACTTCCCTGGCGCCGAGGAATACAAAAAACGCACGGGCATTGACTTGACTGAAGCCGCATTTGTTGGCCGCAAAGGCAAGGGACGCAGCCTCATTGAAGGAGTTGCAGGAACGCTAGGGCCGGACCGCCAAGAAGCCTTCGAAACCGAAAGCGCCAAACAGATTATTGCTTACGTCAAAGAAAAGGCCAAGGATGATAATCCCTTCTTCATTTATTGGGCAACTTACACGCAGCAACTGCAAGGCTCGAAGGCCCATCACAATGACAAATATGTTGACAAGATAAATGCGCAAGCTTCCGCGATGGCGGCCCACAATGCCCAGGTCAAGCGACTGCTCGAGACTTTGAAAGCGGAGGGGATTGCGGAAAATACGCTTGTGGTTTGGTTCAGCGACAACAGGCCGATGTACGCCTTTTACCCTAATTCTGGCTATTCATGGCTGCGTGGCAGCAAGGGCGCTGTCTTGGAAGGTGGTGTACGCGTACCCGCGATGGCCTGGTGGCCCGGCATGATCGCGCCTAATCAGGACCCGGTGGATATATTGCATCTCACCGACCTATTCACGACGGCGGCTCGTTTAGCTGGCGCCATGGATCATATCCCCAACGACCGGGTGACCGATGGGATCGACCAAACCGCACTTTTGCTATTGGGCGAAGGCCATGGCCGGCGCAATTCAATGTTCCATTATAGTGGCGGCGTTCTAGGGGCAATCCGTTATGAGGACTTCAAAATCCACCTCAAACAAGGACATGGCGGCTTACCGGGGATGGACTTTTATAATGTCATGCGTGACCCGGGCGAAAAGTTCGGCCAGCTTTATCCAGGCCTATTCGCCGTCACTCCGGTTCAGATCATCTTGCGAGAACATATGGGACTAATCCAGAAGTTTCCCCATCGGGTCTCAAAGGTGACGCCAAAGGGCGCGGAATTAACCGCGCATGATTGATCCATTGGCTTAGTTACAAATGTCCGGGATACGTAAAAAATCGAATTTTGGTAGTTTTGAAGGTGGCAAACTAGCTATGTGGATAAGATCATTGACGATAGCCGTGGCGATCATGACGACTATAATTTTGCCAAGATATGAACTTCGTGCGGACGCTCTGACCGCGCCATCTTTCAATGACGATGAATGGCGAATTGATATTACCCCCTATCTGTTTTTGCCAGCGTCCGTTTCAGGCGATTCAACCGTCGCCGGGCAAACAGTGTCGCTCGATTTGGATACTTCCGATTTGCTCGAGGTACTGAGTTTCGCGGTTTCTGGAAGGGTAGAAGCCTGGAAAAGTAATTTCGGGATAATCTTTGACACAAACTATATCAATCTTGATGCTGGCGGGACGGTATCTGGTCCGGGCCCCTTTATGATCGGCGCTAATGTTGACGTCGACGTTCGACAATTTTACCTGGATAGTTTGCTCAGCTACCGTCTTATTCACGAGGCCTATAACACCGACGGCGATCTTTGGGCCTTCGAGGTGATGGGCGGGGTTCGTTACAACTATCTTAAACAAGAAATCGATCTGGATGTAAGCGGTGGACCGGGGGCCGGCATCGCCCAGTCTTTAGGCGGAAGTGAAACTTGGCTTGATCCCCTAATCGGTGTTCGCGCAACTGTCTCCATTGATGATCAATGGACAGCGGGTTTTCGTGCTGACGCCGGTGGCTTTGGCATAAGCGATACCGATTTGACTTGGTCGCTTACAGGCGGCTTTGATTACAGAGGCTGGGACGCCTTGTCTCTCAAATTCGGCTGGCGGGCATATTCAATTGACTATGAAACGGAAAAGGGCGACGGGACGTTTGCTTATGACATCTTCGAGCATGGGCCATTTGTCGCGCTTACCTATCGCCTTCAATAAACCCTACAACTAGTGTTGGTTGTCCGTTTCATAATCAATGGAATATCACGAGGATATGGTCTTTCTCGGTTAGCTCGGGAAAGACACCGTCACGGTTGTACCGAACCCAACTTCGCTTTCAATGTCCAAATTCCCTTGATGCGCCTCAACAAGCGACTTAACGATCGACAGTCCAAGACCGGTTCCGTCCTTCGCTTTGTGTGGATTATTGTCTGCTTGGGAAAATGGCTCGGTAATTTTTGGCAGTTTGTCGGGCGGGATCCCAATCCCGTCGTCCTTCACCGATATTGCAATTTCACCGGTCGCTTCCCTCACCGAGACAAAAATCGATCCATTTTGATTGCTGAATTTGATCGCGTTGGAAATTAAGTTCTGCAGGATCTGGGTAACCGAACGCTTGTCGGCATAAAGGGCTGGGATTTCCTTCGGGAACTCCATCAACAGATTGACGCCATTATCACTGGCGGCCTTGTCCATATTTCGAAGGCAATTCTCGATAAGATGATCAAGTGCAATTTCTGATTTGACGTTGGTCCTTTTGCCGGCTTCGATCGCAGCGATATCTAAGACGTCATTTATCAGCGCCAACATATGCGCGCCACTGTCATGGATATCCGCCGCATATTCCTTATATTTCTCTGCCCCCAAGGGACCAAAATATTGCACGCGCAACATTTCGCTGAAGCCCAAAATCGCGTTCAGTGGGGTGCGGAACTCATGGCTCATGGTGGCCAGGAATTCGGATTTAGCCTGATTAGCCTGTTCAGCTTCCCGCAAGGCATCGTCGCGTGTTTCTTCGGCGCGCTGTTGGGCGGTGATATCTGTTCCAGTCCCCCGATAGCCGCAAAAATTTCCGGTCCGGTCGAACACTGGTTTGCCACTGATGCTAGCGGTCATCGGGCTGCCATCGTGACGCAAAAATTCATAGCGAAATTCACGAAACAACCGATGATTGTCCAAGTCATTCAAATGGCGATGCCATTTCTCATCGACCGTCCCTTCGGCAGCAACATCTCGCCGCGTCTTACCGATATAGGTCTCCGGCTCAAATCCAGTTATTTCCCGATTGCGTTCAGAAAAATAACTGAACCGCAGATGTTCGTCCATTTCCCATAACCAGTTCGCGCTGGATTCGGCAAAATCACGGAACCGCTCTTCGCTGTTGCGTAAAGCGTTCTGCCGCAGCAATTCCAACCTGATCAGAAAAACCACCAGTGTCGAAAACAGCGAGCCAAGTATGAGGATCAATTCGTCCAGAAATGTCGCGTTTGAACGAATAGTCGCCGGTGTCGGCATTATCGACAGGGTCCAAACCTGATCGCCAATCCGAATTTGTTTTTGCACCTCTTTCAAATTTTTGCCGGTCGTAATTTTACTGCCAAAGACGGTTTTTCCGTCATCTGTGATAATCAAGTGATAATTACTGCTATCGCCGTCACCGAACGCTTCGTTGATCAGCGGCGCCGTACGAAATACCAAGTTTAAAAAACCATCGCGAGAGCCTTCTTTGTTCAAGGGAATATAGGCAACAAATCCCTTTCCTCCTTGGACAAGATCGATCGGTGGCGTTACTTGCACCCGACCGGTCCGTTCGGCTGCCGCTATGGTCAATTTTGGGATTGGAAGTTTTCGAAGGTTTAAGTCTTGTGCGGCTTCATTCCCTTTTAGCGGGGTGACCCAACGAACAATACCGTCATTATCTACCCAGTTGATCGCCTGAAAATCCCCGAAAAGCTCGTGCGCAGAATTTGCCTGGGCCAAAAAATCTACATAGTTTGTGATCTCACCATTTGCCCATTCGTGCTGGATATGTTGACCGGCGGCGAGACGCGTCGAAACAAATGCCTCAAGCCGGGATGCAACATGCTCCGCATTGCGTATCGTTTCGGCATCGAGCCGAAGCGATTGTTCGTTTCTGACCAAATGCCAACCCGCAAAAACGAAAGTGATCATAGTCGCAAATATAGCGATCGGTAAGAACGTGGTATGTCGGGAGAGTTTCGACAACACCGGACTATGCCCAACCATTGGTGATGAATTTTCCAGGAGGCCTAATTGATTTACTTGAACCGAAGTGCGCTACAACTGTCAAAATGTCATTGTCCGTTCCCAATTTGTCGCAGCCAGAATTTTATTAAGTCCTGGCGGCGCCGGCCATCTTCACAAATTGACATAATAACCTTAACGCTTAGATAACAACTGCCGTACAATCGAATTCCAGAACTTAACCGGCATAAAAATTCACCGCGACCCCAATTGGATAGAAGACCGAGTGGCGTCGAACCTGGCTTCGGTTATGTCCGCTCTGGTGTTTTCTCGGGTACTAATTTAGCGAGAAATATTTTTGCGGCCCCTGAAATATCAACAGCACTTCGTTGCCGGCAGTGATCCGCTGGTGGTGGCGGGAAAATAGAAGTTGATGTGGAAACCCGTCAAAGCTCAAATATTTCAATTTCTTGTGGTTGCTACCGCGATACCTGCTAAACTTTCAGTCGGGAGGAAGGCATGGCAAAAAGCCTCGACGATTGGTTGGCGGCGCTTGATCTCGCCTATCTGGCCGAGTTGTTCACCGAACATGAAATTGAATTCCGTGATCTGTGGCTGCTTTCCGATGACGACCTGAAGGGTCTGGGCGTCGCCCTCGGCCCACGTCGCCGCATACTGAATGCCATCGCCCGCTCCGGCGTGCCCGATGAATTGAACCAGACCAAAGAATTGGATGCGACGGAGCTTTCCAGCCGCACCGCCGAACGGCGACAGCTGACGGTCATGTTCTGCGATTTGGTGGGCTCGACCGAACTCTCGGAAAAACTGGATCCGGAAGATCTCAGCGAGGTCATGCGGCGCTACCAGGACGCCGTGGTTGGCGCGGTTGCGCGCTATGGCGGCCATGTTGCAAAATTCCTTGGCGACGGTGTTCTGACTTATTTTGGTTGGCCAGTTGCGTTTGAAGATCAGGCCGAACGTGCCGTCCGCGCCAGTCTTGACGTTTCGCTTGCGGTCTCTTCGCTCGCTTATGCCGAAAGCGAAACCCTCATCGCCCGTATCGGTATCGCTACTGGCATCGTTGTGGTTGGTGATCTGGTTGGCGCTTCGTCGTCCGAAGCCGAAGCAGTGGTTGGGCAGACCCCGAACCTGGCGGCGCGGCTGCAGGGCATCGCTCTACCAGGACAGGTCATCATCAGTCCCGGCACCCGCGCCCTGATTGGCAACAATTTTGAATTGGAAGATTTAGGACGGCGTTATCTCAAGGGTTTCACAGATCCGGTTTCCGCTTATTGCGTGATCGGCGAACAGACGGTTGAAAGCCGGTTTCATGCCCAACATACCAGCGGCCTTAACCCCATCGTCGACCGGGAATGCGAGCAGGAACAGCTGCGCCGAAACTGGAACTCGGCAAAAGCCGGTACCGGCAGGGTGGTCATGCTGTCAGGGGAAGCTGGCATCGGCAAATCTCGCTTGGTCGAAGCCTTGCGCGAACATATCGGGGAGCAAGATCATTTCCGTTTGCGCTATCAATGCTCCGCCCGCCATACCAGCAGCGCATTTTTCCCTATTATCGAAAGGTTAGAACGCACCGCTCGGTTTGAAGCGGACGATACCCCGACCCAAAAACTTGATAAGTTGGAAGCCGTGCTGCGCCTGGCTGAGGAGAATATCAGCCGATCCGCACCGCTTTTTGCCAGCCTCCTGTCCCTGCCCACTGACACGCGCTACGGCCCCTTGGAACTATCGTCAGCACAATTGCGGGAGCAAACCATCGAAGCGATGGTCGGGCAACTCGTCGCGCTTTCAACCATAAAGCCGGTATTGTTCGTGTTGGAAGATGCCCATTGGATAGACCCGACAACCGGAACCCTGCTCAATGAAATAATTCGCTGCATCGCCGGTCACCAGGTGCTGGTGGTGATGACTTACCGTCCTGGCTATCAATCGCCGGCCGGCGAACTTGCGCATGTTACCCATATTGAAATCGAGCGGCTGGACGAAAGCCTGAGCGGCGAAGTCGTCTTAAGCGTCGGCGGTGGCGAGTTACCGGATCAGGTTATCGCCCGCATTCGCGAACGGGCGGAAGGGGTGCCACTGTTCCTGGAGGAACTAACGAAAAGTGTGTTGGAGACAGGACTGTCGGCCGATACCACAGCGGCTGTCGATGCGATCCCAACGTCTTTGCAAGCTTCCTTGATCGCTCGCCTCGATCATCTGAACCTGGCGAAGGAGCTGGCGCAAACCGGTGCCGTAATCGGTCGCACTTTCAGCCATGACCTGATTGCAGCGGTTAGCGGCAGTTCGGAGGATGTCCTGCACGATGCCCTTAGCCGCATTGTCGAGCTTGGCCTGATGTCCCGTCGCGGCGACCCGCCGGACGCGACCTATACGTTTAAGCATGCTCTGATCCAGGATGCCGCTTACGAAACTCTGTTGCGCAGCAAGCGGCGGGAAATCCACACCAAAATCGCCAAGACACTACGTGAACGTTTTCCGACCGATGTCGAGGAAGCACCGGAAGTGCTGGCGCATCATTTGTCTATTGCACAAATTCCGGAGGAAGCGTTCGAACAGTGGGTCATCGCCGGCCGCCGGGCCGGCGAACGCTCAGCCCACATTGAGGCGATTGCGATGTTGCAAGCCGGCCTCAAAGAGCTTGAAGGGATATCCGATACTGCCGCGAGCGGAGAGATGGAGCTCGGTCTTCGCATCATTCTCGGGGTCTCACTCCTTGCCATCAATGGCTGGTCCGCGGACGTGGTGCAGGAAAATTACGAGCGTGCAGTCATTTTGTCTGAAAACACCGGTGACGACGACAAAAAGATCAACGCGCTGCGCGGGCTTGGCAATGTTTTCTTTTTGCGTGGCCAGGTCAACAAAGCCCGCGAGATGATCGACCGGGAACTTAAACTAATCTCCGGCCACAAAGATCCTGGACTTGAAATGGGGGGTTATCGCGCCGTTGGTATGTGCAGTTTCTTTACCGGTAAATTTGATGTTGCCCGCGAAAATCTGGCGAAAGCCAATGCGATCTACGACCCGGCGAAACATGCAGCGCAGAAATTTTCTCTTGGTACGGACCCGGCTGTGATTAGTTTGAGTATGATCGCTTGGACCGATTGGTTCCTTGGCAAACCCGAGAATGCGGAGGCCAATATATCAGCGGCTCTAAAACACGCGGAAGAACTGCAGCATCCCTTTAGTTTGGCCTATGCGCAATGTATCGCCGCGTCAGTATTTCAGTGCTTGAGAAATGCACCGGCAACGTTGGAATACGCGCAAGCCGCCAACGCCACAGCACAGGACAACAATTATCCTTACTGGTCCGGCTGGGCGACCATGATGCAGGGCTGGGCCGTTGCGAATCTTAGTGGCTTCGAGCAGGGTATCACTCTGTTGACGGAGGGCCTTGATATCTACGAAGGAACCGGGGCCCGACAAATAAAACCCTATGCTCTGGCCTTGTTAGCCAAAATTCACGGTCAGGCGGGTGACCCGATTACCGGCTTAGAAATCCTGAAAGAAGCTTACGGCGTCGACAATCCGACCGACGTAGTCTTTTTTGAAGCCGAGGCCATGCGGGTTAGCGGCGAACTAATACGCTTGGCCGGTCAAGGCGATGGCATCACCGAGTTTGGGCATGCCAATAGCTTGGCGCAGCAGCAAAACAGTCCCGCTCTCAGCCTGCGGGCAATGATAAGCCTGTGTAAAGCCGTTGCCGGCACCCGGCGTCAGTCCACCACAACACAAAATCTTGCCAACATATATAGTCTCTTCGATCCGAGTTATTCCAACTCGGATCTGAAAGAGGCCAGGCGGTTGCTGAACGACAACACGACCGTTGATCAATAACCAGTATTGACCAGCAACGGCCGGTCACATCGACCCAGGCAATAAAATGGCGGCGCTATCAAATCTGCCAATGTAGCCGGCGGAGTCGCGGCAAATAACATGTCGATACAGTTTCCCGGACCGGAAAGCCGAAGTTCCTTATATCTGTGATGGTCATCGACATATTGAAAATTCGCGTTTGGATTTGGGCGATACCAAACGTTGTTAACCGTGATCGAATTACCCTTGGCCCAGAGTTTGAATGGGAAATTCGCGTTGATCCCTGGAATCATCTCCGGGGGGAATTGGATCGTTCCCGGGAATGGATCGTTGCCACCTTCATTGGCCCGGACGCTAAACCCGGAATTTGGTTCGCTCGCATCTTTGGTGACGGTAACTTGCCAGACAAAGGTTTCGCGCCGTGGCATTACAGTTCCGCCGGCGACCACCGTATCAATATAGGTCGCGGAGGTTATATGACCGTTGCCGGTGATGCTATCAAAACTAAAGTCCAGAATTTGACCGGACATAATCATCTGAACATTGGTTTGAGCATTGAACTGACCGTTGCCTCTTAACGCGGCTTTCGCGGCATCCAGGAACATTTCGCCGCCAACGCCACCGATCCCTTTTAAGGCCGCCGGGTTAGCCGAGCGAATTTGCCGAATCAGTTGACCCAAATTGTCCGGTATTGAAGCGCCTTCAGGCAGGTACGTCACAAGCGCTGTTTTTAATCTCGCCGAATTTTCAAGCGCTGTATTGGCGGGCACGGCGGAACCGGGCAGTCCGACCATTACTTGAGTTGGCATAACACGGCGCCAAATCGTATCTTGCGCCAGCGAAGGTGCCGGCGGATCCGTCATCATCGGTTGGACAGTATCCGTGCAAGAGGCAACAATGACTGTCGCCGTTAAGATTCCCAGCAATTTTGCGATTGTTCTTCTATTCATGATTACCCTCCTCATCTCACGTTAGAGTTCCAGTATAGAGGGATTGCAGATTAATGTTATGTAAAATTGTATTTACTGGTCAGAATACTACGTAATCTCTGAGACGGGCCCTAAGACGTCCGCTCTGTCATGATCCGGGCGACGGATTGGGAGTTTTCGTCGTCTTGCGCCTTCAGGCCATTGATGGTGCCCTGGATGTCGTGTTGTTTTTTGTTTTGCGACATCTTCCATTTGCCTTCGATGCGACGGAGCGGAATTTCGATGCCAATAATGGCCTGGCACATGCTTTCGATATAATCGTCCGGAGCATCGTCAAGTTTCCACGGCAAGGCGTAGGGCGTTTCAAAATGATCGGTCAATGCCGATAGATGACGGCGCAGTTTCTGCGTATCGTCATAGGTCCGACCCTCGCCATAGGCATGGATCGTCACATAATTCCAGGTCGGCACCGCTTTGCCGCTCTGGTGTTTGCTCGGGTACCAATTTGGCGAGATATATTTCTGCGGTCCCTGAAATATCAACAGCACTTCGTTGCCGGCAGTGATCGCTTCGGCATGGGGATTGGGGCGGGCAAAATGGCAACGTAAGGTGCCAAAGGGGCCTGGATCGGATACGACTTCGACCGGCACATGGCTGGCAATCATCCCGTCAGGGCCGTTACAGACCACTGTCGCCGCACCGATTTGGCGCATGGTTTTCTGCAGGACGTCAATATCGTCTTCACGAAAGTGCTTTGGATTATACATCTGTTTCTAACTCTGTTTCTCGTCGATCCAGGTTTCTGCTTCGTCGTAATGCTTGGGTTTGATATGCCCCTTCACCGCCGTAATCGCGGCGGCCAGCACGGTCGCATCATCACCGAACCCGAACAGAACAATAAAATCGGGGATCAGGTCAATTGGCATGACAAAATATGCCAGCGCGCCCATCAAAATCGCCCGCACATATGTCGGCGTCGAACTGTCGATGGCGGCGTAATAAGCTGCCAATAAATCTTTGGCGAAGGGAATTTTTCCGATCACACGGCGAAACTTGCGCCAAAATCCGCGTTCGACGGTCTGTTCGTCCCGACGCAGTTTCTTGGCGTTGTAAACCACGATGTCCTGATTTGTGCCCGATTTTGTCGACATAAGCAGAATATGGGGCGCAATTTGTCCCATTGCAATGCAGCAAAGAGCTATCGCCAACGGCCCGTGATTTCTGATATGACGATGACTGAAAGCAAAAAAACAAACAAACGGGAGGAAATGATGGATTTGGATGGTAAAGCGGCTGTCGTCACTGGCGGGGCTTCGGGCCTGGGTGAAGCGACGGCGCGTGAATTGGCCGCGGCCGGCGCGAAAGTGGCGATCTTCGACATTCAGGATGAGAAAGGCGAAGCTGTCGCCAAGGATATCGGCGGTGTATATTGCCATTGCGATGTCACTGATGAAGCTAGCACCATTGCCGCCTTCGCCAATGGCAAGGAGGGTCTTGGCATGACGGCCCGGGTGTTGGTCAACTGCGCCGGTACTGGCATCGCGATCAAAACTTCATCCCGGGGTGAACCGCATCCGTTGGGCCCGTTCAGCAAAATTATTCAGATCAACCTGATCGGCAGTTTCAATTGCATCCGCTTGGCGGCAACGGAAATGATCAAGGAAGAGCCGTTGGAAGATGGCGAGCGTGGCGTCTGCATTAATACCGCTTCGGTCGCGGCCTATGACGGTCAAATCGGCCAAGCTGCCTATTCCGCCTCGAAAGGCGGTATCGTCGGCATGACTTTGCCCATCGCCCGCGATCTGGCCGACAAAGGCATCCGCGTCAACACCATCGCGCCGGGCCTATTCTCGACCCCGCTGCTGCATGGCTTGCCGGAAGATGCGAAGGCTGCGCTGGGCGCCAGCGTCCCCTTTCCGCAACGCCTGGGCGAGCCGTCCGAATATGCCAAGCTGGCCCGTCATATCTGCGAAAATGTGATGATGAACGGCGAAACCATCCGCCTCGACGGCGCCATTCGGATGCAACCCAGATAAACACATAGCGCACTTACCCACCCGCACCCCCTTTCCCGACCACCCACAGGGTACCATTGATGGGTGGTCGGGAAAGGGGGGCGCGGGTGGCTTGGCCTTCAATTAGCAGAGTTTACCCCAAAATCCCCGGTAGTTGCAGCTGATGCTGGCGGGCGCAGGCGATGGCGTCTTCATAGCCGGCGTCGGCGTGGCGCATCACGCCGGTGGCGGGATCGTTCCACAGCACCCGTTCGATGCGCCGGGCCGCATCGTCGCTACCATCGGCCATAATCACCATGCCGGCATGCTGGGAATAGCCAATGCCGACGCCGCCGCCATGGTGGATCGAGACCCAGGTGGCGCCGGACGCGGTATTCAATAAAGCGTTCAACAACGGCCAGTCGGAGACCGCGTCAGAGCCATCCATCATGCTCTCGGTTTCCCGGTTGGGACTGGCGACCGAGCCACTATCGAGATGATCGCGGCCGATCACCACCGGCGCCTTCAATTCACCTGTGCGCACCATTTCATTGAAGGCCAGGCCGGCGCGGTGGCGGTCACCCAAACCGATCCAGCAAATGCGCGACGGCAGACCTTGAAAACTGATCCGTTCTTTCGCCATATCCAGCCAGTTATGCAGATGCGCATCGTCTGGCAACAGCTCTTTCATCTTTTCATCGGTGCGATAGATGTCTTCCGGATCACCGGACAATGCGGCCCAGCGAAACGGTCCGATGCCGCGACAAAAAAGCGGCCGCACATAGGCCGGGACAAAACCCGGAAAATCGAAGGCATTGTCGACGCCGACTTCCTTCGCCATCTGGCGGATATTGTTGCCATAGTCGACAACAGGGACACCGCGATGATGAAACGCCAACATCGCGCGGACATGGGTCGCCATGCTCTGTTTTGCAGCCAAGATAGTGCCGTCGGGATCGCTTTCGCGTTTTCTCTCCCATTCCGCCAATGTCCAATCTTGCGGCAGGTATCCGTTCAAAGGATCGTGGGCGGAAGTTTGGTCGGTCACCGCGTCTGGCTGAAAACGTCTGTCGTCCGCCGAGCGCGCCACCAGCTCAGGATACACGTCAGCCGCATTCCCCAACAGCCCGACGGAAACCGCTTTGCCTTCCCCATGGGCTTTTTCAACAATGTCCAGGGCTTCATCGATGGTCTCTGCCTTGGTATCCAGATAGCCGGTGCGCAGCCGGAAATCGATGGAGGAGGCCCGGCATTCAACGGCAATCATTGAGGCCCCGGCCATCGTCGCCGCCAACGGCTGGGCCCCGCCCATACCGCCCAGGCCGGCGGTCAGAATCCATTTGCCCTTGAGGCTACCGCCAAAATGCTGCCGCCCCATTTCGCCAAAGGTTTCAAAGGTGCCTTGGACGATGCCTTGGCTGCCGATATAAATCCACGACCCCGCCGTCATCTGGCCGTACATCATCAGGCCCTGGCGATCGAGTTCGTTGAAATGATCCAAAGTCGCCCAATGGGGCACGATGTTGGAATTGGCGATCAGCACCCGCGGCGCATCTGCATGGGTGCGAAAAACCCCGACCGGTTTGCCCGACTGCACCAACAAGGTTTGATCGTCCTCCAGTTCCTTCAGGGAGGCGATGATCTTGTCATAACAATCCCAATTTCTGGCCGCCCGTCCAATGCCGCCATAGACCACCAGTTCTTGTGGATTTTCCGCCACCTCGGCATCCAGATTGTTCATCAACATACGCATCGGCGCTTCCGCCGCCCAGCTTTTGCAGCTGAGTTCCGATCCGGTTGGCGATTTGATGCTGCGGGTATTGTCACGGCGGTTCTGGTTCATGATCGCTGATCCTTCTTGCTGGCGTAAGTGGCAGTATAAATCTGTATATACAGCTTTGAAAGAGCTAATATTTCACCCGCGATAAGAAAACCGCGTGGTGATTTTGTAAAGCGGGCCTGGATGCAAAAAGCAGGCGTAGGTCGCAACATCTTTGCTGGTCCAGGTACGCCGGGTGAGCTGAAGGCAAGGGACATCTTTGTTCAACTTCAGAATTTTTCGGCTATGGGCTCCGGGCATCACACTTTCAATCACGTGCTCAACTTCAAATACCGGCGCGGTTTCGATCAAATGCTCACTGGGCATGGTCTTGGTGAAATCAACATGGATGAAATCCGGGTCAACTTTTGGGTTCACATAGCGGTCTTCCAGCTGCAACGGCTGATCGTCCCCATGATGCACAATCAAGACATGAAATAACGGCGCGCCGCGACGGATTTCGAAATAACCCGCCAAGTCGGCGGTTGCTTTGATACGTTCCAATGTCAAAACCTCGGCGCGATGTTGTTGGCCCCGCTCCCGCATTTGAGCGGCAATATTCTTCACTTCCAAAAATTCGGCTTGGCGCCGCTCCGCCGCCACATAGGTGCCGGCACCAGGTACCCGACGGAGCAGACCACTTGCCGCCAATTCCCGCACCGCCCGATTGACCGTCATACGGCTAGCCCCCAATTCCCGCACCAATTCCGCTTCTGAATGAATACGGTCGCCCGGTTGCCAGACGCCTTCTTCAATCTGGCTCAAGATAAAGGCCTTGATTTTTTGATAACGCAGAACCGCGGCCATGCCTAAGCCACAAGCTCGCCGGCGAAGACCCGCGCCTGCAAGGGTCGGTCAGCAATGGCATAAGCCAGCGTCGCCGGTTCCGGCACTTGCCAGATCGCGAAGTCCGCAGCCTTGCCAATCTCTAAGGTTCCGATTTCAGCGGCAAGCCCCAAAGCGGTCGCGGCATGACGGGTTAACCCGGCTAAAGCTTCCGTCGGGGTCAAGCGGAAGAATGTGCAACCCATTGATAACATCAGGAGTAATGAGCAAACAGGCGAAGAACCTGGATTAGCGTCACTGGCCAACGCCATTGCCACGCCATGGTGGCGAAACAGATCAATCGGCGGCAGCTGCGTTTCGCGTAGGAAATAGAAGGCGCCGGGCAAAATAACCGCGACGGAACCGGCGTCTGCCATGGCCTCAACACCGTCTTCCGCGACATATTCCAAATGATCGACGGATAGCGCCTTGTATCCAGCCGCCAGCACGGCGCCTTTCTGGTCAGTCAACTGTTCCGCATGTAGTTTAACCGGCAGGCCATATTTGACCGCGGCGTCAAACACCTGCGCCATTTCGCCGGTCGTGAAGGCAATATTTTCACAAAATCCGTCGACCGCATCGGCCAGACCCGCCGCCGCGACCGCCGGGATCATCTGTTGACAAACCAGATCGATATATCCTTGTCGATCATCCGCGTATTCGGGTGGCAGGGCATGGGCGCCTAAGAAAGTCGTTCGCACGCGGACCCGGCAAGCCGCTTCCAATCGCCGCGCCGCGCGGAGCATTTTCATTTCATCGGCAACCGTCAGGCCGTAGCCAGATTTAATTTCAATCGTCGTCACGCCGTCCGCCAACAAAGGCTGCAGGCGCCGCTTTGTACTTTCAAACAATTCGTCTTCGCTCGCCGCGCGGGTCGCCGACACAGTAGACAGAATACCGCCACCAGCACGGGCGATTTCCTCGTAACTGGCCCCTTCCAGCCGCAGTTCAAACTCGCGCGCCCGATTACCGCTATAAACCAAGTGCGTATGGCAATCGATCAGACCGGGGGTCAGCAAAGCGCCACCCAAGTCATGGCAATCGCCTGCAATCTCATCAATGGGACCCGGCAATTCATCCAGCGGGCCGATCCAGGCGATCCGTCCGTCGTCGACGGCAACTGCGGCATCGGGGATCAGGCCATAACCGTTGTCCTCTGCCATGGTTGCCAATGGACCGTTATACCAAATCTTGTCCCACATCCCGCTTGCGCCTTTTTGCTAAATGTATATACAGTTTCCATCTTCATTTGAGGCAAGGTCATGGTCAAGGTCTTTTTCAAAAGCGCAATGTTATCGGAGGGGTGGGCTGATAACGTCGCCATCGAATGGGACGAGGCTGGCATAATCACCAGCATCCAAACGGAAACTCAAGAGTTAACCAAGGGTGTCTGCGTTCCCGGCATGACCAATTTGCATTCGCACGCCTTTCAACGCGCGATGGCCGGTTTGGCAGAAGTCGCGGGTCCCTTAGATGACAGTTTCTGGACTTGGCGCAACGTCATGTATGGCTTCCTGGCACAATTGGGTCCGGCGGACGTCGAAGCGATCGCGGCACAACTTTATGTCGAACTGTTGAAAAGCGGCTATACCGAAGTTGCCGAGTTTCACTACCTGCATCACCAAACGGACGGGCACGCATACGACAATCCTGCCGAAATGTCGGAGCGGGTTACTGCGGCGGCCGATCTAAGTGGTATTGCTCTTTGTCACCTACCGGTCTTTTACGCCCATAGCGGATTTGGCGGACAAGCGCCCGAAAGGGAGCAGCGGCGCTTCATCAACTCCGTCGACGATTTCTTAAAGTTATCAGAGCGGCTCAAAAGAAAGTCCGGCGTGGCCTTCCATTCCCTGCGTGCCGTGACGGCGGCTGAAATGGAAGCGATCCTGGCAGCCAGTCCAAAAGACTGTCCGGTGCATATTCATATTGCCGAACAACAAAAGGAGGTCGACGATTGTTTGCGTTGGTCCGGCCGCCGACCGGTCGAATGGTTGTTAGAAAATTTCGCCGTCGACGAAAGATGGTGCCTAGTTCATGCCACCCACATGAGCGATGCGGAAGCTCGCCAACTGGCCCGAACCGACGCTATTGCCGGCCTCTGCCCGACAACAGAAGCTAATCTGGGGGACGGCATATTCAACATCGATCCTTTCCTGGAAGCCGGCGGCACGTATGGCATCGGGTCCGATAGTCATATTTCCACCAGCCTGAGCGATGAGTTGCGTACTCTCGAATACGGTTATCGATTGACCCGGCAAGGCCGCAATTTCCTTGCCGGCGGAGCCGGCACGTCGACCGGTGCCAACCTTTTCAAGCAGGCCTTGAGCGGCAGCGCACAAGCAACCGGTCGCAAGGCCGGGATCGCGTTGGGCAGTTCGGCAGATATTATTGTTCTGGATCCGGATCATCCGTCCCTCGCCGGACGCCAGGGCGATCAGATCCTCAATGCCTGGATATTCTTCAATGGCGGCAACCCAGTGCGTGACGTCTATGTTCGTGGCCGCCAGGTCATCCAGGACGGCCATCATCGCGACGAAGAGGCGATTGCCAAGACTTTTCGCAATAAACTGGCCAAGCTTCTTGGCTAACGCGCCGGATTTCTTGGCTACTTTGTTGCCGTAATTACATGGGCACTTATTTTACCTGAAACCGGTCCTTCTCCGAAACGGGCGGCGATGGCCGCGGTGGCTTGCTCAGCGACATCGCCACCGTCGGGCCAGATCGTCGGCATAAACTTCAAATATCAATGGGACCAAATAGGTATCGTAAAACTGCGGTAGTGAGCCCGTAAACACCTTGTCGTTTGCGCTCATGACTTTCCTTTCAATCAGACGAAGGCGCAAAAGAGACGACAGATTGAGATACGTCAATTAGCGAACGGTGGCGTTCACACCAACCGCGCCAACAGCCGCCACCACATTTCAGCGCGCGGCACGAACGACGAAATTAGGACATATTCGTCCAGCTGATGAGCCCCATAGCCGTCAGCCCCCATGCCGTCCAAAGTCGGGATGCCCATGGCGGCGGTGAAGTTGCCATCGCTGCCGCCGCCGGTGGTTACCGTGGTGGCAAGCTCAAGGCCGGTTTCCGCGGCGCATTCTTTTGCCACTTTGAAAAGCTCCATGGTGGCGTCGGAAGATTGATAGGGCGGGCGGTTCATCTCCCCTTCGATGATCAGTTCGACATCGGGATCGGAAGATTGCAAGGCATGAATACGGGCGACATAATCCTCGCCCTGCGCCGGTGTGACAACCCGCATATCCAGTTCGATCGAACATTCCATCGGCACGACGTTAACTCCGGTGCCACCCTTGATTTGCCCTACATTGAAGGTTACGCCGGTGTCGTAATTGGTCATGGCTTCGATTTCCAGGATCAGGCGGGCCATTTCCTTGATCGCGCTGCGGCCATCTTCATGTTTGGCGCCGGCATGGGCCGGACGGCCAATGGTTTTGAGATCGAACCTGCCGACCCCTTTGCGGGAAACCACCAACTTGCCGCCGTCCCGCGCCGGTTCGGTCACTAGGACGTATTTCGCTGTTGACGCCGCGTCTTCAATCAGGCGGCGGCTATAAGGACTGCCGATTTCCTCTTCCGGCACATACATGAACGTGATGGGCAGTTCCGGCGTGATCCCGCTGCGGTGGAGATGCCGGGCGGCATAGTGGGCGATAAACGCGCCGGCCTTCATGTCGTAAGTGCCGGGTCCATAAAGCCGGTCACCTTCGATCCGGGTTTTGTTTTCATTCTCACCAACACCGATGGGGTGCACCGTATCGATATGGCTTAAAACCAATGTTCCGGGGCCGGCCTGTTTGCCCGCCACATGCGCGCAAAGCGTATCGGCGAAGCCTTGCTCGCCGGGATGGCGTTCGATGGTGGCGTCAATGGCCTCGAACTGACCCTGAATAAGATCGGCTAAACCATTGATCGCAGCTGCCTCATAGGATGGGGTTTCATGCCCGACCCATTCCAGAATACCGTCGATCAGTTCTTGCTCTTCGACCACCAGTTGGTTGGAATGCGCCTTGCCCGGGATATTACTCATCTAAGAAAATTCTCCAAATTTCTTGTCGCAAAAATAGGAAATGATATGTTCACGACTGATTTGATTTGGCAAGAACAAGCGGAACAACATGGATTTACACGCAAAAATCGAAGAGTTCTTACTGGGCTCCGGCCTGACGTATGAGATATTACCCTGCGATCCGGAAATGGCGGATACGGCCATATTCTGTGCCCATTATGGTTATGCGGCGGAAATTTCCGCAAACGCCATCTTGGTGAAAAGCAAAACTGGCGAAGCCAAATTCGCCCTTTGTGTGGTCTTGGCGAATACCCGCCTAGACGTCAACAAGGTGGTGCGTAAGAAACTGGGTGCGCGTAAAGTTTCCTTCGCCGAAGCAGCTGACACGACCGCGATAACCGGCATGGAAATTGGCGGCGTCACGCCCATTTGTTTGCCGCCTGATTTGCCGGTCTGGATCGATAGCCGCATTATGGCTTTGGAAAGCGTCATTCTGGGTGGTGGTGACAGGACCAGCAAAATTGTCGTCGACCCAAAGATTTTTGAAATGACGCCGAATGCCGAAATTGTCGCCGAACTGGCACGCGAAGTGCCCCCGCAATGTCGGTCGGCAAATAAAGGATCAAACATGAGCACTGTCCCATTCGACACACCAATCGCACTGACCAGCCCCTTGCGGGCGCCTAAACAAATGCTGGCAGAACAGGAATATGACGGCCATGCCTCAATCCATGACGACGACAAAGCACAAGATTTGGGTTTCCCCGGCGCACCGATTGAGGGACCGACGCATTTTTCTCAATTTGTGCCGTTGCTATATCAGATCTGGGGTGATGAATGGCTACAGAGCGGCTGTTTTTCCTCGCATTTCCAGAACATGGTGGTTGAAGGCGAAGAAGTTCGCGCTTTTGTCGAAACCCCAGCGTTTGGCGGGACCCTTACCCGCGTTTGGGCCGAAAAAGCCGACGGCACACGAGTATTGGAGGGCACCGCATCGATTGGGACAGAAGCCGCACCCTCCTGTTTGGATGAACGCCGTGCGAAACTGCGGAGGCCAGAGCAATTGGTGATACTGGAACACCTTTCTGTTGGTCAGAAGGGCATCTCACGGGATCGAGTGAAAATGGACTTCGAGCACAGGATGGGCGATATGTATCCGTTTTCCTTGGAGGGAAAACTGGAAAAAATTACCGAAAATTCACCTTGGTATACACCGGATACAGCAACCGATAATCCCTGGGGCCGGGCCATCATTCCATTGGAAATGGTCAGTGTCCTCAGCCATCATGTAAATGGCAATACCGGATTCCGGGTTAAAACCCCCAATGTCGGTCTGTTCGCCGATTTGGAAATTCGCATGATCGACGGGCCGCTGTTTGTTGGCGAAGATTATGTGTTGGAAAAGGAAATCGTCGACCTTAGCGAAAGCCGACGGACGGAATCCTATTGGATTGAAACCCGCATTTTGGACGCAAATTCACAGGCATTGAAGGCGATAGTCCTGCTAAACAGCGCGATTTTGAAGGATTCATACCCCAACTACGCTGCCGAATTGGCCGGATAGCCGCAAAAGCGGTATTTTGTACTGAAAATCCTTGCGCCGATTGCAATGATTATTCTAGGGTCCATTGCTAAGGCTTTGTCGGCTGAACGGCGAAGTCCGAAGGGGGAATTTGATTTGCACCGTGTACGAAATCCGTTCGCGAAACCTCCTTCAAATAATATAATAACGGGAGGATTCGAAAGATCATGAAGAAATTTATCGGAATTGCTTCGGCAGTTGTTGTTGGCGCTGGCCTGACCTTAGGCGCCGCCACAACCGCACAAGCACAACAGAAGTTCATTTCCATCGGTACTGGTGGTGTTACCGGTGTTTATTACCCAACCGGCGGCGCCATTTGCCGTCTGGTCAACAAAGGCCGCAAAAAACACGGCATTCGTTGCTCGGCGGAATCTACCGGCGGTTCAATTTACAATATCAACACCGTCCGCGCCGGCGAATTGGAATTTGGCGTGGCTCAGTCAGATTGGCAATACCATGCCTATAATGGCACGTCAAAGTTCGAAAAAGCCGGTGCCTACAAGGATTTGCGGGCGGTCTTTTCGGTCCATCCGGAACCGGTGACTGTAATTGCCAGTGACTCGTCCGGCGTTATGAATTTGACCGATGTCAAAGGCAAGCGTCTAAATATCGGCAATCCCGGTTCCGGTACCCGCGGCACCTGGGAAGTTTTGGAAAAAGCCCTTGGTTGGTCGCGTTCCGATTTGAAATTAGCGGCGGAGATGAAATCGGCTGAAACCGGACAAGCGGTTTGCGACGGTAAAATCGACGCTTATTTCTGGTTGGTTGGCCATCCGTCAGCTTTAACGCAAGAATCGCTGGCGACTTGCGATGCCCATCTAGTCAACGTTACAGGACCGGCAATTGACAAACTGGTTGCCGATAATTCCTACTATCGGACAGCGACAATCCCGGCTGGTATGTATAACAACAAAAAAGACGTTATGACTTTCGGTGTCGGTGCGACATTTGTTAGCAGCGCAGCCGTGTCGAACGATGTTGTCTACGTGGTTGTGAAAGCCGTGTTCGACAATATCGACCAGTTCAAGAAACTGCATCCGGCGTTTGGCCACTTGAAACCGAAAGAGATGATTTCAGACGGTTTGTCTGCGCCCCTGCATGACGGTGCGGTCAAATATTACAAAGAAAAAGGTTGGATGTAAGCCAGTCCAATTGGGACGGGGCGGCTTCGGTCGCCCCGTAACCTCATAATATTATAACGATAAAAATACATAATCCTTGGGGGGGATAAGACTATGGCGAAGTCTGCACTGTCGGCCGATCAAGTTGATGATTTAGTCGCACAGGTTGATACCGGTGCGCGAAACCCGACAAATTGGCAGGGTAAGTTCATCCTGATCGTTTGTTTTACCTGGGCCTGTTTCCAACTATATATCGCTTCCAACCTACCCTTCTTTTTGACCGAACATATCGGCTTTAGCGTCATCGTCACAAACTCGAATGCGCGATTAATTCATTTGGCTTTTGCCCTTTTCTTGGCTGCGTTGGCTTTCCCACTGACTAAGAATAGCCCACGCGACAGCATCCCTTGGTACGATTGGTTGTTGGCCATAGTTGGGGTCCTTACGTGTTTTTATATTATTTATAACCGCGTCGATATTGCCGAGCGCGCCGGCCTGCCCACCACTGCCGATCTGGTGATGTCGTCGATTGGCATGGTCATCCTAGCCATTTCCGTTTACCGCTCCCTTGGCCTGCCGCTGGTGATCGTCGCCGGTGTCTTTGTGGTATATGTTTTCTTTGGCGATATGCGCTGGTTGCCAGAAGTGGTGCAATGGAAAGGCGCCTCCTTCGGCAAAGCGATGTGGCACTTCTGGATGCAAACCGAGGGCGTCTTCGGCGTCGCCTTGGGGGTCTCGGCGACCTTGATTTTCCTGTTTGTGATGTTCGGTTCGATATTGGAGAAGGCCGGAGCTGGCAATTTCTTCATTAAAATCGCCTTCGCTTTACTTGGCCATTTCCGTGGCGGCCCGGCGAAAGCGGCCGTCATCGCCTCTGCATTGAGTGGACTTTATTCAGGGTCTTCCATTGCCAATACGGTTACCACCGGCACCTTCACGATCCCGCTGATGAAGCGGACCGGTTTTTCTGCTGAGAAAGCCGGCGCGGTGGAAGTTGCTTCGTCGACCAATGGGCAATTGACGCCGCCGGTGATGGGGGCAGCAGCCTTCCTGATCGCGGAATTTACCGGCGTTGCCTATACCGACATAATCCTTCACGCCCTGGTGCCGGCGATTGTCTCCTATATTGCGCTGGTTTACATCGTGCATTTGGAAGCGATGAAAATGGACTTGAAAGGCTTGCCCAAGCCCCCTTCATCCCTGACCTTCATGAGCAAAATCATCGGCTTTTTAGGTGGTTTTATCGGCATCGGCGTATTGGGACTGATCGTCTATTTCGGCATCGGTTGGATCAAGGTTGTCGCGCCAGAAGCCGCTTTTCCAATCGTTGTAACTCTTTGCGGCGCGGCTTATTTGATATTGCTTTGGTTTGCTTCAAAGCTGCCCGACCTGGTGGTGGATCCGCCGGACGCGCCAATTCTTGAGCTGCCAAGAGCAGGGGCGACGGCAATAACCGGACTTTATTTCGTCCTGCCGATTGTGATCTTAATCTGGTGCATCGTTCTGGAACGTCTGTCGCCGGCTTTGTCTGCTTTCTGGGCGTCGATTGCCATGATCACCGTCGCCTTGACGCAGCATCCGATTAAAGCGGTGATGCGTGGCACCGGTAATTTTGGCGCGGCCTTTAAGAAGGGCGTTGGTGAATGGATTGACGGCATGATTGCCGGCTCTCGCAACATGATCTCAATCGGCATCGCCACCGGCGCCGCCGGTATCATCGTCGGGACAATTTCCCTCACCGGCGCGCATAATATTATCGGTGAATTTGTCGAGTTTCTTTCCGGTGGTTCGTTGATTGTGATGTTGATCCTGGTCGCCATCATGAGTTTGATCTTGGGCATGGGCCTGCCGACGACGGCGAACTATATCGTCGTCTCTAGCTTGATGGCGCCGGTGATTGTCGCACTGGGGGCAAAAAGCGGCCTGATCGTGCCGTTGATCGCGGTGCATATGTTTGTCTTCTATTTCGGCATCTTAGCGGATGATACGCCGCCTGTTGGTTTGGCCGCATTGGCCGCCGCGGCGATATCCGGAGGCGATCCGATCAAGACCGGTTTGCAAGGCTTTGCTTACGATATCCGCACCGCCTTGCTGCCGTTCTTGTTCCTGTTCAACACGGAATTGTTGCTGATAAATGTCGGCTGGGCGAAAGGTATTTTTGTCTTTGTTATTGCGGTCATTGCGATGATGCTGTTTGCGTCGGCCACGCAAAGTTGGTTCCTGGTGCGTAATCGTATCTGGGAATCCGCTATATTACTTCTCATTGCCTTCACATTGTTCCGGCCCGGCTTCTGGCTCGATAAAATATCCGAACCGTTTGAAGATCGACCGGGCACTGAAGCCGTTACCCTAGCTGGGAAAGAACCTGAAAATGGTGCTTTGCGCATCACCATCAGCGGGCCCGATTTTGACGACGCTGAAGAGACCTACACCACCAGCTTGATGATACCCTTGGGCAAGGCTGGTGATGGTTTGACACGCCTAAACCAAGCCGGTCTGATGGTCACAATCGACGGCGACAAGGCGGTATTGGAAGAGCCCTTGAATACCGCACCCGACACTATAAAAAAGCTGGGTGAGAAGATGGATTTCTATGGCGATACGCCGGTGACGATTTCTTCGGTCGAAATACCCAGAGATCGCATCTTTAAGGAAATCTTCTACATTCCTGCCATTTTGTTGTTATTGCTTGTCGTGTTCCTGCAACGTAGTCGACAAAAAGCCGCCGCTTAAGGAGAGAAAAAATGTATAAATCGATCCTGTTGCCGGTTGACCTGGGCGAAGCAGATACTTCGCTAAAAGCAATGAAAACTTCGGTTGAAATGGCGCGCCTGTGGGGTGCGGCTTTACATATTGTCTCCGTCTTGCCGAATTTCGGCATGCCGGTCGTTGGCGGTTTTTTTCCCAAGGATTTCGAAGTCGAGGCCATGGATAAGATGAAGACGGCGATTGCGGAATATGTATCTAGTCATATCGACGACGATATCGAAGTTAAGGCCCATGTCGCACATGGCACGATTTACGAAGAAATCATCAAAGCCGCGGCAAAGCTTAATTGTGAGGTGATCGTCATTTCCGCTCATCGCCCGGAATTAAAAGATTATCTTCTCGGTCCGAACGCCTCTCGGGTGGTTCGCCATGTCGATTGCTCGGTGATGGTGGTGCGCGAATAGGAGATTATTTTCACGGCCTCTGTTCCACTTCTAAAGCGTATCCGCACGACCCGCCGCATGATTGTATAGCCGCAATCATATTTTCAGTCCGAGGGCAGATTTTGCAGCAAAGTTTTGATTTTGCGGTCATAGGGGCCGGCATCGCCGGTGCGTCTGCCGCTTATTTTCTCGCTCAGCACGGACGCGTGCTAATTTTGGAACGCGAAAGCCAACCCGGCTACCACTCCACTGGCCGTTCGGCGGCGCTTTATAGTGAAGCCTATGGCAATGCCACGATCCGCGCCCTGACCACCGGCGGCAAAGGGTTCTTTCTGGCCCCGCCCAAAGGTTTTGTCGAACACGCCATTCTTAGCGAGCGTGGCGCGATGTTTATCGGGCGCGAAGATCAACTCGATCGGCTCGATCAAGTGGCGGAAGAATCGAGCCGCCTGATCGATAGTATCAGACGCGTCGATAGCCTCACCGCGTTGAACATCATCCCCCACCTTCGCGACGACTATGTCGCGGGTGCAGTGTTGGAACCGGACGCCATGGATATTGACGTCGACATCCTGCATCAAGGATTCCTGCGCGGCGCCAGGGAACATGGCGCCGCTCTTATGGTCCAGGCAGAGGTCACCGCACTTGAACCCGTGAACGGGCGCTGGAGGGTGGAGACCACATCCGACAGCTACGATGCCGGCATCGTTGTCAATGCGGCCGGTGCCTGGTGTGATGAGGCCGCTGAATTGGCGGGCGCCAAAGCGGTCGGTCTGGTGCCGAAACGCCGTACCGCGTTTCTATTCCAGCCGGGTAGCGACGTTGATTTTGCTGACTGGCCATTATGTGTCGACGTGGATGAAACGTTCTATTTTAAACCCGACGCCGGCAAATTGATTGGCTCACCTGCCGACGAAACGCCGGTCGCCCCGCAAGATATTCAGCCCGAAGAACTTGATATTGCCATTGCTGTTGATCGGATCGAAACGGCGACCGATCTGCAAGTTCGCCAGATAGACCATCGTTGGGCGGGCTTGCGAAGTTTTGTTGCCGACAAAACGCCAGTGGTTGGTTTCGATCCACGGGCCGATGGATTTTTCTGGTTGGCGGGTCAGGGTGGTTATGGCATCCAAACTGCGCCAAGTATGGGTCGCCTGACGGCGGAACTCGCGATTGGTCACGAGGTACCCGTGGATCTACAGGATTTAGGGGTCCAGGCCGCAGCGCTTAGTCCGGCGCGATTTTGATTTTTGGTTCATAATATTTCGAGGTTCATTTTATGAAAGTATTCATTGCCACGCTGGGTACGGAAACCAACACCTTTGCCTCGCTGCCAACTGGCTTAAAAACTTTTGAAGAGACGGTGTTATATCGCGGTGACGCAACACAGCATGCGCCTAGTTTGCCGACGGAACCGTTGCATGTCTGGCGCCGACGGACGGAAGAACATCAGGGTGAAGTAGTCGAAAGCATTGCTGCTTTTGCTCAACCAGGCGGCATCACCGTGCGTAAAGTTTATGAAAACCTGCGCGATGAGTTATTGGCCGATTTACAAGCTGGGGCGCCGTTCGATGTCGTTCTGATCAACATGCACGGCGCTATGGTCGCCGACGGCTATGATGATTGCGAAGGCGACATCTTGCAACATGCGCGCGAAATTGTCGGCCCAGACGTGGTGATCGGCGTGGAGCTGGATCTGCATTGCAGCATCACGCCGCAAATGACAGAGAATGCCGACGTCATCATTACTTATAAGGAATATCCTCACATTGACGCCGGCGCGCGGGCGGAAGAACTTTTCACGATTTGCCGCGCCGCTGCGCAAAAAGAAACCAAGCCTATTATTGCCGTCCATGATTGCCGCATGATCAATATGTGGCGCACGCCGGATCAGCCGACTAAAAATTTCGTCCAACACATGAAAGATTTGGAAGGCCGGAATGGTATCCTGTCGGTATCCTTTGCCCATGGTTTTCCTTGGGGCGATGTCGAACATGCCAGCGCCAAAATATTAGTTGTTGCGGATGGTGACATGGCAACAGCTACGAAAGCCGCGGCCTCGCTTGGCCAGCAGGTCTGGGAGATGCGGGAAGAGGCGCAGACAAACACGCTAACGATCGACGAAGCGTTGGATCGCGCCGGCGTGCAATCGGACAAACCAGTTGTCTTAGCTGATGTTGCGGACAATGCCGGCGGCGGCGCGCCGTCGGATTCCACCTTTCTGTTGCGCCGGATATTGGATCGTCAGCTTGGGAATGTTCTCTCCGGTATTTACTGGGATCCGGTGGCGGTTCGGATTTGCGAAGAAGCGGGCGAAGGGGCAAGCCTGGATTTACGCATCGGCGGCAAATGTGGTCCGGACTCGGGCGATCCCATCGACCTGCATGTCGAGGTCGTGAGAATATTGGAAAACGCCCGACAATCCTTCGGCGCTAATCAGGCGGGTATGGGGACGGCGGTATGGTTGAGGGCAGCGAACAACTTGGACCTGGTGATCAACACTGTCCGTACCCAAACCTTCAACCCGGATGCCTTTACTTGTTTGGGTCTTGAGCCAGGCGACAAGGATCTGGTGGTGGTCAAATCAACGCAACATTTTTATGCCGGTTTTGCACCCATCGTCGGCGAAGTGATATATGTGGCAACGCCCGGGGCGATAACCCCGGACTTTGCCAATATCCCATTTCAGAAATTCACTGACGCCTTTTGGCCACGCATCGAAAATCCTTTTTCGGACTAAAGCAACAACGCCAACTTGGCCTTGATCACCTTGCGTGTCGGCGTCATCGGCATTTCTGCGACAATTTCCAAGCGCTCAGGTAACTTGGTTTTGGCGATCGCGTGAGCGGCCAGATAATCGCATATTTCCGCCAGATCGATACCCTCTTCGCCGGCCAGCGTGACAAAACAACAAGCTCGCTCACCCAATATCTCATCCGGCATTGGCACGATTGCGGACTGCATGATCTTCGGATGACTATCGAGCAGATCTTCAATATCGCGAGGATTGTATTTGACCCCGCCGCGATTGATCACATCCTTTGTCCGCCCAACAATGGCGACATTGCCGGCCGCGTCGATGCAGGCCAGATCGCCGGAGCGAAAATAACCATCATCGGAAAAGGCGCTTTCATTGGCCCCAGGATTGTCGAAATAGCCAGGGAACATCAAGGCCCCGCGCAGCAATAATTCCCCGATCTCACCGGTCGGAACTGCCGCGCCATCTTCGCCAACGATCTTGACTTCAGTGCCTGGGCTGACCCGTCCGGCGCTACTGGCGGCGACATCCAGATCATCGCCGGGTCGGGTGTAAAGCCCGGCTTGCGTTTCCGTCATGCCCCATAATTGCGACACTTCACAGTTTTCAAGTTTCGCCGCGAAAGCACGCGCCAGATCCGGTGGCACTGCCGCCCCGGACATAATTGCCAACTTTAAGCAGCCAAGATCAGCCGCGTCGAACAGACCCAGTCCCAAACAAGCCGCGATATGCGCCGGCGCGGTAAAGAGCATTGTCGCTTTTCCAGTCGCCGCGGTCTTGACCATATCTGGCGGCGTAAAGACCGGCAGCAATAAATTAGTCGCCCCCGCGGCAAGTGCCAGATGAAAACTATACAGCGCAAACAAATGCCCAAACGGCGCCGCCGACAATAGCACATCATTGCTGCTGACATTATGTTCCGCCAAACCTAGGCGTGCGTTCGACAGGATCGAATGAGACGAATGCGGCACCCCCTTGGGGCTAGAAGTTGTGCCGGAGGTATAGAGCAACATCAACGGATCGCCGGCGACCGGCACCTCACCGGGCGTTTCAAGAACCGCCTGCTGCGCCAGGTCGGCAAATGACAAGGCGCCATCCACTGGCGCACCGATCGTGACAACATGGTCTAAATCCGCAAGGTCAGCACTTAACTGCACCGCCGTGGCGGCTGCCGCGAACCCGGCTGCATCACTGAGGCAAATGATCGCCCGGGCGCCGCTATGACCCATCAGGGTGCGCATTTCCTGCGCCCGATGCGGCATATAAAGGGTCGTCATCACGGCGCCCATATAGGCAAGCGCGCTATAGGCAATCAGGAATTCCGGAATATTTGGCAGCTGGATCGCCACCACGGCGCCTTTACGTAAGCCCAGATCATAGAAGGCGCTGGCAAGTTGGCGTACTTGATCGGCAAATTCAGCATAACTGATGTTGGTTTCGCCGTGGAGAATGGCCGGCGCGTCAGGCGTCGCGGTGGCCCATTTGTCGATCCAGGCACGGATCGTATCACCCTGCCAATAACCGCGTTCGATATAGCTTTGAACTAAGACAGACGGATAAGTGATGGCTTCCCGCAAGGCGAAAGCGCGGGCGTTTTGGGAGCGCAAGTCGCCCGCCGCCACCTCGCGCTCGGGGCGATAACGCTTGCCACCACCCAACTCGTTGAGGCGATGATAGGTGCTGCGTTCGAAATGCCGCCATTCCATCACATTGCGGATATAGACAACTTGGGCACGGGTCAGGCCGACCTTGGCAGCAATTTCATGATCGGCCAGGCCTAACTGGGCGCGCTGCTTTTCAATCTCCTCAAAATCCAATTCGCGGATCGGGTCGCCAAGCCGACGTTGCACATTGTGGCTGAGGCGAAACACTGTTTCGCCAAAACTTTCAATCATGGCTTTGGTGACGCCGGTCTCCGCGGCCGATTTCCCGGCCACCATTAATCCGTCTCCGCCGCTTGCGAACGCAGGATTGGATCAGCCATCGGGGCCTTGGTTGCAATCGGACAGACCCGCATGCATTCAAAACATTGCGCCAGCAGCCCGCCCGAACCAACCGACATTTTGTACCAGAGCATCTTGTTGCTGGGATCCAGCAAAGCAGTGGCCTGTGCTTCCGGATCTTCTTGGCGGATCGCGTCGGCAAGCATTTTTGGCACCGCTTCATACTGCTGTGAGAGTTCGGCGCAGGCATGCATGTCGTAATTCATCTCTACCTGCGCGCCGTCGTCGTCTATTGTCCCGCTGAGGCATTCAGCCGGACAGAACTTCATACACGGCGTCTGGCCAATGCTTTTGTACATGTTGACGCAAGATGGCGCCGGACAGGGATTTTCCGCCAATGGTTGATCCGGCTCCAGCTCCAACTCAGTAAAGACGGAAGCGAAATACATGTAGCCGAATTCCGGATGCAGCAGGATATCGCCGGCCAGCGAACGCGCACCCAGGCCCGCCAATTCCGCATGTAATTTCAGACTTTGCAACGGCACCCGGGGTCCGGCTTCGTTATCGAGATCCGGCGGACAATAAATTGAGCGGGCATGGTATCTGCTTTCCAGGAAAAAACTCAGGCCATAACTGATGCCATAAGCCCGAGTTTCCGTGCTGCCGAAATAAGCCATGGCCTTTGATGGGACGGTCCAAGCACCTTGGGTTTGGCCGCCAACACCCAAGGAAATGACAGATTTCACCCGGGGCATGATGTCGCTGGGCCGGTGGCCAGCCGGCGCAATGCGTTCCAGTGCGTCTAGGTCGGCGATCCCGGCAACCAAAGCGCCCTTACGCTTGCAATATTCAAGCACCGCGACCTTCGCCGCTGTTTTATCGATATTCGGCTTCCCCATCTTCAATCCCCTGCTTCGCGCGTCCACTCCCCGGCCCATTGGCGCAGTTTGGCGCGTTGAATTTTTGTCCCGTTGGCGCTGGGCGTCGTTGGAAATTCCTTCAGTTGGAAGATCGCTGCCGGTGCTTTGAACTTTGCCAGTCCAGCGTGGCAATGTTGGCGCAACGCCGCTTCATCAAAGCCCGCATGAGAGGCCATTGTGACAAACGCAACGGCACGGGCTTTGCCGGCAATATTGCTGCTGACGACTTGGCATCCCGATACGCCGGCAGCTTCCTGAATATGAGTTTCGATTTCCACCGGCGAGACCAGAAAGCCGCCCAACCGCAAAACGTCGCCCATGCGGGCCAGAAAGACGAAACGATCATCGTCGACGGTGTAGCCCATATCGCCGCTACGAATGAAACCATCATCGGTGAATGCTTCGGCATTAGCTTCCGGATTCTCGAAATAACCAAGCATCAGGCTTGGTCCGGTCAATTCCAATTCACCATGTCGGCCGTGCGGCAACAATTCACCACTATCTGGATCGCGAATGCGAACCTTAGCTTTGGCAGACAATAGCTTGCCGCCACCTAGCATCCGCTCTTCTACCGTCAGATCTTCCGGTTGACGAGAGAAGAAAGCTTGCACTTCGCTCATGCCATAAAGGCCAACCAATTTAAGTCCCCGGTCCTCCGCTTTGCGAACAATTTCTTCCGGGTCGGTATTGAACGATCCATAACCACAGAACTCGATGCTCGGCAGCGCTTGAGGGCGGCTATCCGCTGCCAACAGAGCTTCGATCATGTCGTCGGTCGCGTTCAAATACCGGATGTTGTGGCGATCAATATTCGCCACCGCCTCCTGCGCGTCAAAAGCGTTCATCACAATCATCGTATGGCCGCCGACCAATGATGCGACGAACTGCGTAAAGCCAAAAACACCACAGAACGGCAGGGTTTGAAGCATCGCTTCACCGGCCGCCGCCGCTGGCAGGCTGGCCACAACGTCATGACCATGGTCGGTTAAGTCAGCTTGCCCATGCAGAACAAATTTCGGTGCTTTTGTGGTGCCGGAAGTGGTGAATATGTTGCAAGCCTGATTCGGTTCCGAATAATCTTCCGTCATTGCCGGCGCGGCACATATTTCGCCGTAGTGGTGCAGATCGCAATGTTGCAGATTGCTGGGCAGAAAAAACTCTCGCTCATCTTCCTGATAGATGACAATCGCTGCTAATCCTGCCAGCGCCGATGCATCGATTTCCGCCAAGATTCCTGGAAAATCGATGTTACGGAAGCCCGGCCACATGATCAGCATCTTGGCGCCCGACCGGCTCACGATATCAGCCACCTCGACGCCGCGAAAACGGGTGTTCACGGCCACCGCGATAGCCCCCAAGCGGGCGCAGGCAAGATAGAGGGTCAGATAGGCTATCGTATTCGGCAACCAAAACGCGACCCGATCACCAACCCCAATACCGCAATTTTGCAACGAAGTTGCGACCCGTCGGCTGAGATCGTCCAATTCCGCGAAACTAACGGTTTGGGTATCGTAAACAATCGCGGGGATGGCGGGGTTATCCCGCACCTGTCTGGCCAGCACCGCCGATAGCGTTCGCTCAGTCAATTTCACCGCGCACTTTCTTCAACAAGGTGTCGAGATCCATGTCGACATAAACCACGCCTTCCTGGCTCTGGCCGATGTCTTCCGACGTTAAAACCCACGCACTGTCACTCAGTTTTGCAATGACGTCTTCGGAAAAATCGCGATAGCGCTGAAAAGCTATTTCCGAGCTTTCAAAATCAGCCAAGATTGCAAAAGCGAGCTGCCGGGGGCCAGGCCCGTCGTAACCCCATTCAAATGTATCGGCGTGAAAGTCACGCAGATCTGTGCGCGGGTCCAGCGGTTGACCGTCAACGGTCACCCGGATCCCATTTACATCCCGCGTCCCTTTGTAGACTTTCACTAACTCTATTCCCTGTGCAGTTCATCACAACATTAGCAGGCTGTTTAGAAACCTACAAATAGCGGTTCGATTGCTTAATGCGATCGATAGTAGCGGGGAATTGAAGTGACGTTGCAAGCGCGTTTCGCTACCTATGGTATGGTATGGTTTTGTTTTGCTGCCGGAAGATGATCGTGTCGGAGGCAATGACCGGTTCTTACAGGAGTTATTACTAGTGGAATTGTTGTTGGCCTATGCGGCGGGAATTTTGACCTTGGTGAACCCATGTGTTTTGCCGGTTCTGCCAATTGTGCTCGCAGCCTCGTTGCAGAGCGATCGGCGTGGGCCAATTGCACTTGCCGCTGGCCTTAGTTTTTCATTTGTTGTTGTCGGGTTATTTGTGATCACTCTTGGCGCTTCCATCGGCCTTGATCAAGGAGTCATGACAACGATTGGCGCCTGGCTGATGATCGGATTTGGCATTGTCCTATTAGTCCCGCAAATGAATGAGAAGTTTGCCGCGGCAACAGCCAACTTGGCCGGCAAAGCGGACATCCTCATGCGCCAACTCGACGCCGGGGATAGCATGACCGGATTGCGCGGCCAGTTTTTGGGCGGGGTGCTGTTGGGCGCGGTTTGGTCTCCCTGCATCGGACCGACCTTGGGCGGCGCGATATCGCTTGCCTCGCAAGGGCAAGACATCGCCTGGGCCGGCGCGATCATGAGTTTCTTCGCCCTAGGCGTTTCGACGGTCATGATCGCCCTGGCGTTCGGTGCGCGTGAAGTCATTGTTCGTCGGCAAATTGCCCTCCAGCAACTGGCGAATCGGGCCAAACTCATTCTCGGGATCACGTTTTTGTGTGTCGGTACGGCCATATTATTGGGCTTCAACTATTGGCTGGAAGGCCAATTATTGGATATCCTACCCATCTGGTTACAGGATTTCTCCGTCTCGGTGTAATTTCGTAAAGGAGTAGAATTTTGCCGAAATTTATTTTGCTGTCGATTTTTGCGCTGGCCCTTGCCGCGCCCTTTAGCGCGCAGGCCAGCAAGGGCAGTATCCCGTATTCACCACAGGCCATGGAGGCTGCGAAAGCGAAGGGATGTGCTGTTTTCCTCGAATTCGGCGCTTCCTGGTGAAGTACTTGCCGACGCCAGGTCCGTGTGATCGAGGCATTACGCGCTGCGAATTCCGACTATGACAAAAACATCGCTTTCCTCTATGTCGATTGGGATCAACATAGCAGTTCGCCGATCAGCATAGAGTTTTCGGTCAGACGTCAGTCGACATTGATTATGGTGACGGGTGGCGAAGTCGCCGCACGCATGGTCGCCGAAACCAACCAAAATAAAATACAAAGTCTGCTGGACAAGGCCCCCGGACGGGCCTCCGATGCGCCGTCCTGTACCGGCTAAAACGCGAAAAAGGCGGCTGCCCGGAAGCAACCGCCTTTTGATCTGTGACTTGACGCCAAATCGCGACGCTTAGGCGACTTCGAATAGGCCTGCCGCGCCCATGCCACCACCAATGCACATGGTGGAAACGACATATTTGGCGCCACGGCGCTTACCTTCAATCAGTGAATGGCCGACCATACGGGCACCACTCATGCCATAAGGGTGGCCGACCGAGATCGCACCGCCGCTGACATTCAATTTTTCCTGTGGAATGCCGAGCTTGTCGCGACAATAAAGCACTTGCACTGCGAAAGCTTCGTTCAGTTCCCACAGATCGATATCGTCGACGGTGAGGCCGTTACGTTCCAGCAAACGCGGCACGGCGAATACCGGGCCGATACCCATTTCGTCCGGCTCACAACCGGCCAAGGCAAAACCACGGAAAATACCCAGCGGATTGATGCCGCGTTTTTCCGCATCTTTTGCTTCCATGATCACGCAAGCTGACGCACCGTCGGATAATTGGCTGGCGTTACCGGCAGTAATATGGCCGTCCGGACCGGTTACCGGCTCCAGAGCACTCAGGCCCTCGCCCGTCGTGGTCGGACGATTGCCTTCGTCTTTTTCCAAGGTCACGACTTGTTCGCTGGTTTCTTTGGTTTCTTTGTCGACAACGATCTTCACCGTTTCCATTGGCACGATTTCGTCATCGAACTTACCAGCCTGCTGCGCCGCAGCGGTGCGCATTTGACTTTCCAAAGCATATTCGTCCATGGCATCGCGGCTGACGCCATAACGATCGGCAACGGTTTGCGCCGTTTGTAGCATGGAGACGTAAAGATCGGGCTTGTTTTCAAGAATCCATTCATTGGCGCGGCGATAATTGTTGGCATGTTCGTTCTGTACCAGGGAGATGCTTTCCAGACCACCTGCCGCCATCACTGGGACATCATCGACGATGACCCGTTGCGCCGCCATGGCGATGGTTTGCAGGCCGGATGAGCAAAACCGATTGACCGTAACACCGCCGACTGTGACCGGGAAACCGGCACGAATAGCCGCTTGACGGGCAATATTAGTCCCGGTCGCGCCTTCCGGACCACCGGTACCAAGAATGACGTCTTCAACCTCGCCCGGTTCGACCCCGGCCCGCTCGACCGCATGTTTCAAGACATGGCCGCCCATATCGGCACCATGAGTATTGTTGAACGCACCGCGATAGGCTTTGCCAATCGGCGTCCGTGCGGTTGATACGATGACCGCTTCTCTCATATGAAATTCTCCTGCATGATGAAACTGAAGCTCTCCGCCGGAATGACGAGGAGGATACAAAACTGAATATAACCCCTATATAGCGCGCCTTCTCGGCAAATAAAAGTACCCTAGGACCGAAGGTTATTTTCACATATAGTGCGCCGATCAAATTATCGAAATTCGATGGGCGAGCTTCCATGACTTTGACGGAAAGACTGGAAAACCTTTATGCCAGTGCAGTTTATGACGCATTGCGCGCCATGGGACACGACAATTGTGTGTTACCGCCCGGCATTCGGGCCTTGATCCCTGCGCAAAAATTGGCCGGTGAAATTCATACAATCGACGGTCATTATCAAACTGGACAAGACGATCACGAAACCTTGGTCCAATGGGCGACCTTGTTATCGAAAGCGCCAGCGGGCAAAGTTCTGGTCTGCCAGCCAAATACCTATGAAGTCGCCTTGATGGGGGAATTATCCTCTGAAGTCCTGAAGAACAAGGGCGTGCGCGGCTATGTCGTTGACGGTGCTTCCCGGGATGTCGATTTTCTGCTGAAGAACGAATTCCCTACTTTCTGCCGTCACAACACGCCCAAAGATATTGTCGGCCGCTGGGTCGCCAAAAGCATGGGCGAGCCGATAAATATTGGTGGCGTTGATATCGAAAGCGGTGATTTTGTCCTGGCCGACATTGACGGTGTTGTCATTATCCCCCGATCCATGGCAGAAGAGGCGATCATTGCAACCGAAGAAAAAGCGAATACGGAAACCGAGATGCGCGCCGCCTTGATGGGCGGCATGGATCCGGTCGACGCATTCAAGAAATTTGGCGTATTTTGAACCAGCATAAAATTGACCTCGAATTAGGCGCTTTCAAAGACAACGATCAACCTCTCTTCCAACCCTATGTGGGGCGGGGCGTGAATTGGTATGGCGCCTGGGTGCTTTACAGTAAAGAATGCCAGCGTTTTTTAAAAGTTTATGCCCAATCCATCCTGGCCCCGGTTTCGACAACGCTTTTGTTTTTAGCGATCTTCACCTTGGCCTTCGGCAGCCGTTTTACCGGCAATGGTGAAGTGAGTTATGGCGAATTCTTGGCGCCTGGCTTAATCATGATGGCGATCATCCAGAACAGTTTCGCCAATTCTTCGTCCAGCCTGCTAATCTCCAAAATTCAAGGTAATATAGTCGATATCCTGATGCCGCCCTTAAGTGCCGGAGAATTGGTCACTTGTATTGCCCTGGCCGGTATATCGCGCGGAATTTGCGTCGCCCTGGCGGTCGCTTTCGGCATGTTCATGTTTGTCGACCTCAGCATTCACAATTTCTGGGCGCTGTTTTTCTTTGCCATTTCAGCGTCGCGGGCATTGGCGCTGGCGGGCATGTTGACCGGCGTTTGGGCGGAAAAATTCGATCAGATGTCGATGATCACAAATTTCATCATTACACCTTTGGCATTTTTGTCCGGCACCTTTTATTCGATCGAGCGGTTGCCCGGCATCTGGCACGATTTGAGCCAGTTCAATCCGTTCTTCTACGCCATTGATGGGTTCCGCTACGCCTTTATCGGCAAGGCTGATGGTAATCTGTGGATCGGGGTCGCCATTTTCGTGACGCTGAATGTTGTTCTATGGACAGCTGCTGTTACGATGTTCCGACGCGGCTGGAAACTGAAGGCCTAAACCGTTTTAATGCAAGATGAGGGAAAGAGGCCGATGGAAAGCGGACTTCGATCATCCATTCGTTTGGCGGTGGCGCAATTTGACGCCGTCAATGGAAATTTGGCTCACAATATCGCTCGCCACATCGAATTGCTGGCGCAAGCCGCCGACGCAGGCGTAGCCCTGGTGATTTTTCCTGAATTGTCCGTTACGGGGTATTGTTCAAGCCTGCTCGATAAAGATCCGCGTGCCTGCGCCATCGATCCGATGGGTGGGGTCCTGACCGACTTACGCGCTGCTTGCGCACGTTTCAACATCGGCGCTGTCGTTGGGGCGCCGGTCGCAGGCGAACAAGGCCTGCATCTTTCCGCCATCGCGATCAACAGAGGCGGTGAAGTCGAAACGATTTACTACAAGATGTATCTGGACGGTGATGAAAAAAGATGGTTCGCCCGTGGGTCCCAGCAGCGATCTCTCAATATCGACGGTTGGAAACTGGGTTTGGGCATCTGCTATGATAGTAGTTTTCCAGAACATGCGCGTAAATATGCGCTGGCCGAAACAGATGTCTATCTGCTGTCCGGTGCCTTTCCGCTTGGTCGCTCGGACTATCGACGAACAGTGTATTTTCCAGCCCGGTCGCTTGAAAATACCATCTATCTGGCGTTTTCAAATTATGTTGGGGAGCATGACGGCCTAGCCTATGGCGGCATGAGCGCCATTCACGGCCCCGATGGTCAATGTCTGAGCGATGCCGGCGCGAACCAAAGCGGGATCGCTGTTATTGACCTAGATGACCGACATTTGCAGGAAACGCGGCAGCAATTGCAGATGTTGAAAGATTGTATCTAGTCCCCGCTGACGGAATATGTTGACGACGGGCGAGCAGTTCTATATTCGTCCCGGTTTCCTGTCATACTAACGACTTATGTGTAAAACCGATTAATCTCAAGGAGGAGAAATCATGATCGATCCGGTATTGCCGACCTATGCGAGAGCAGATGTTGCCTTTGAAAAGGGCGAAGGTGCTTATTTGTATGGGACGGATGGCCGACGATTCCTGGATTTCTCCACTGGAATTGCGGTTTTGTGCCTGGGCCACAGCCATCCGCATATTGTTGAACAGTTGCAGGCTCAGGTGGCGACCCTGATGCATACCTCTAACCTGTTCCATATTCCGGGGCAAGAACGGCTGGCGGAGCGCCTGGTGGCGAATACTTTCGCGGATACGGTTTTTTTCACCAATTCAGGCGCCGAAGCGAACGAATGCGCGATCAAAATGGTGCGGCGTTATCAAAGCAACAAGGGCAATGAGAACCGCTATCGCATTATCACCATCGAGGGGGCCTTCCATGGCCGCACCTTGACGACGATCGCCGCTGGTGGTGGCGCCAAACTGCTGGACGGGTTCGGACCCAAAGTCGACGGCTTCGATCAGGTGCCATTTGGCGATCTGGACGCGGTCAAGGCGGCGATTGGACCGGAAACCGCGGCGATCTTGGTCGAGCCGATTATCGGCGAAGGCGGCATCAAGGTCATGCCGGAAGGTTATATGGAAGGTCTGCGAGTGCTTTGCGACGAAAACGACCTGTTATTCGTTTTGGACGAAGTGCAGACCGGCATGGGCCGGACCGGTCGCTTGTTGGGTCATGAATGGACCGACGCAGTGCCCGATATCGCCGCGCTAGGCAAAGGTATTGGTGGCGGTTTCCCGGTTGGTGCCTGTATCGCCACGGAAAAAGCCGCCGCCGCGATGACAGCCGGCACCCATGGTTCGACCTATGGCGGCAATCCACTGGCGATGGCGGCAGGTAACGCAGTCCTTGATGTGATGTTGGCAGACGGCTTCCTGGATCACGTGGTCGAGATGGGCGACAAGCTCAAGACCCGTCTGGAAGAACTGCGTAAACGCAACGACAATATATTCGAAGAAGTGCGTGGTCGCGGCCTGCATTTGGGCGTCAAATGCCGGATCCCTTGCGGCGATGTGGTCACAGCCTTGCGAAATGCCGGGATGCTGGTGGTCCCGGCAGCCGAAGACGTCATTCGGATTTTACCGCCCCTCAATATCACCGACGCCGAAATCGACGCCGCCATGGAAATTATGGAGAACGTTTGTCGGGAACTAGGCTCATGAATGACATAAAGCATTTCGTCGATGTGGCCGATCTCGACACTGATACACTTCGCGGTATCTTGGACGCTTCCGTCGCCATGAAAGCCAATCGTCCTGCCGGCGGCAAGGGGATGCTAGATCCAGATAAGCCTTTGGCTGGCAAAGTTCTCGCGATGATTTTTGAACAACCGTCGTTGCGCACGCGTACGTCTTTTGACATCGGCATGCGCCAATTGGGCGGCGAGGCAATCATGTTGAGCGGTGATGAGACAAAATTGGGCCAACGAGAAAGTGTCAAGGATGCGGCCCGCGTGCTGTCGCGATATGTCGATGCGATCATGGTGCGGGCAAAAAACCATACGCTGGTGACCGGCTTGCAAGAATATGCCGAAGTGCCGGTGATCAATGGTCTGACCGATCTTTCCCATCCCTGTCAGTTGATGGCCGATGTGATGACCTTTGAAGAACATAAAGGAGAGATCAAGGACCGGGTCATTGCCTGGTCCGGCGACGGCAACAATGTTGCGACCTCGTGGATCCACGGCGCGGCGCGTTTTGGCTATGAAATGCGCCTGGCTTGTCCGGACGCGTTGCAACCATCGCCGGACCTGATCCGCTGGGCTGAAACAGAGGGTGCCAAGGTCAAAGTATCGAGCAATCCCGAAGCCATGGTTTCAGGCGCCGATTGCGTTGTTGCCGATACCTGGGTCTCCATGCATGACGACCCGAATTCCGATCGCCACAATATGCTGGCCCCTTATCAGGTCAATGATCGACTGATGGCGGAAGCCGACAAAGATGCCATCTTCATGCATTGCCTGCCGGCCCATCGCGGCGAAGAGGTTACCGATGAAGTGATGGATGGTCCGCAATCGGTGATTTATGATGAAGCTGAAAATCGCTTGCACGCGCAAAAGGGAATATTGCTGTGGTGCATGGATCGTCTGACCTAATTCAATCGGGCGGCAAACGGAGCATTCGATGAACGACGACTTAATCCGTCCTTTTCAACTGGACGACGCCGGTCTGCGCGGACGTTTGGTTCGTCTCGGCCCAACTGTCGATGAAATCCTAAGCCGCCACGGCTATCCCGATCCGGTCTCCGAATTGCTGGGCGAAGCGACGGCGCTGGCGGCGGCATTAGCTGGCGCGTTGAAATTTGATGGTGTCTTCACCTTGCAGACCAAAGGTAACGGTCCTGTCGGGATGCTGGTCGCGGATTTTGCCTCGCCGGGAAAATTGCGCGGTTATGCCCAGTTTGATGCGGAAAAATTAGCCCCGCTTGTCGATAGCAGCGATGCAATTGGCGCCAGCGTGCCGCAGCTATTGGGCGCCGGCTACATCGCCTTCAGTGTCGATCAAGGCGAAGACACGGAACGCTATCAAGGTATCGTCGAACTTCAGGGCAGTAATCTGGCCGATTGTGCGCACCAATATTTCCGCGAATCGGAACAGCTGCAAAGCGCCATTCGGGTGGCTGCCAAACCAGTCGAAGGGGAAGATGGTAAAACTTCCTGGCGCGCTGGGGCAGTTATGATCCAAAGACTGCCAGCGGGCGACCCAAGTCTTCTGGCCCGCGGCGGCGAACCGGTACCCGACGACGAAGCAGAGGACAATTGGCGTCGCGCCGTCGCCTTGTTGGCGAGCGCCAAGGATGAGGAATTGACCGCTTCTGACCTTTCCCCCGATCAGTTGCTTTACCGTTTATTCCACGAAGAGAAAGTCCGCGTTTTTGAACCTTCGCCACTGACTTTTGGTTGCCGCTGTTCTTCGGATCGGGTGGTAAATGTGCTGAATAGCCTGGCGCCGGAAGAATTAAAGGACCTGGTTGTCGATGATAAATTGTCGGTCACGTGCGAATTTTGCAATTCCTTCTTTGACTATGACGCGGCGCAATTTATAAACTAATTCATGCAGCCAATATTTCGCCTCTTTTTGATTTTGTGTCTATTTGGATTAAGTGCTTGCGAGATAGCCGCCCCAAAACCGGAATTCGAAGACATTCGCTTTAGCGAGCAAGCGGCAATCCGCCTGGATGTCGCTCAGATCAAGATCGACGATCGTTATCGCGCCCCTCTCAGTGCCCCAAACGTGGAACATAAGTTTCCGATCCCGCCGGTATTGGTGCTGAAGAACTGGGCCCGTGATCGACTGCAGGCGGTCGGCGTGAATGGTACCGCGACATTGGTCATTTTTGATGCCAGCGTTATTGAAGAAAAGCTTACAAAAAAAACTGGATTGACAGCGTTTTTTACCAATCAGCAAAGTGAGCGGTATAACGGTCACCTCAAAATCGTACTGCAAATTCAAAAAAACAACTCTCAGGGTCGCATCGAGGCGGTGACAGTGCGCAGTCAAACCGTCGCCGAAAACGCCTCGCTAAATGATCGCGACCGGGCGTTCTATCAATTGACAAAAGATATGATAATCGCTCTGGATCAGGAAGCCGAAGCGAAAATCAAACAGCAGCTGACCAACTATCTCCGCTAGTTGAAGCGACAGCCAATTATAAAGGTGTCAGACACTTTTTTAATTTTTTTTTCGCTGCTATGCCAGATGTTGGATCAGTTTGCGGACAAAGTCTTCGCAGGCCTGGACTTCCGAGAGGGCGATGAATTCATTTGGTTTATGGGCCTGATCGATGCTGCCGGGACCGCAAATAACCGTCGGAATGCCACTTTGCTGTTGAAAAATGCCGCCTTCGGTGCCGTAAGACACCGCATAGGTTTGATTGCTATTGACCAGCGCTAGCGCCAGAGTTTCCGCGTCGGAGCCATCTTCCGGCAATAAGGGCGGTACGCGTCCGCCGACATCGATTTTGATCTGCGCTTCGGGATATACCTCACGCATGCGCGGTAAAACTTTCTGCACCGCATAATTTTCAAAACGTTCCAAGATTTCATCACCTTGGCCGGCATCGACAGCGCGGAATTCCCAACGGAAACTGGTTTCTTTGGGAATGATATTAGGTGCGGTGCCGCCGTTGATGAGACCGACTTGAATGGTGGTATAAGGCGGATCGAAGCGCTCCGATTTTGGGCCGTCGCTTAAATCCTGCGCCATGCGATCAAGAAAACCGATCAGATCGGCGGCGTACATGATCGAGCTAACACCTTTGTGGGTCGCACTGGAATGAGCCTCTAACCCCTGCACCGTGGTACGGATGGCGCAGCATTCCTTGTGCGCATTCACCACCTTCATTTCCGTCGGTTCGCCGACAATCACCGCGCGGGGATTGTGGGTCAGGCCATCAATATGCTCGACAATGCCGCCAACGCCGAGGCAACCAACTTCCTCGTCATAGGAAAAAGCGAAATGGATAGGCACTTTCATATTTGCTGCCAACATGTCGGGCGCTAAAGCCGCGGCGACGGCACAAAAACTTTTCATATCGGAGGTACCGCGCCCAAAAAGCTTATTGTCGGCCTCTTTCACCTGAAATGGATCGCTATCCCAATCCTGCCCGTCCACCGGCACCACGTCCGTATGACCCGAAAGCACGACACCGCCATCGACCGCCGGCCCCAAAGTGGCAAATAAGTTGGCTTTTTTACCGGTTTCATCCGGAATAATGACCGGCTCAACGCCCAAATCAGCAAGATAGTCGGCGACAAAATTGATCAGCGCCAAATTCGAATCTCGACTGGTGGTATCGAAACTGATCAACTTGTCGATCATTTCGCGAGTGCTGTAGCGGGCTTGCACCATGAATTTAAATACTCCGCAGACCTGTGATTGGAAGTCGCGCAGCATAGAAGTCTCTTCTTCGAAGGTCCAGAACAGATATATCAACCGAATTTTCGACGGAAATCTTGTGACTTGCGTTCAAAATAAAGGGGACTATTTTACCATTGAATAACTTAGGATAAGAGGATGCGTATTTTCCGCTTTTTGGTGCAAACAATACTCGCGCTCGTTGTGTTCGGTGCGGCCTCATTTGGGGCCTTTCAACTTTATATTTCAAAGCCGAAAGTTGCGCCGGCGCCGCCAAAAGAACGCGTCTGGCGGGTCGAGGCGGATGCCGTGAATTTTGCCGACGTGCAACCGCAACTACAGCTCTTTGGCGATGTGGTCGCGGGGCGAACCGTTGAATTGAGGGCTTTGGTCGCCGGTGAAATTCTGGCTGTCGGCGAAAGGTTTCGCGACGGCGGCGCGGTCAAAACCGGCGACATGATCGCCAAAATCGACGATTTCGATTATCGCACGATCCTGGCCGAACGCCGCGCCCAATTGGTTGAGGCCAAAGCGCGACTGGATGAAATCAAAGCCCGTCAAAAATCGCATGCGGAAGCGCTAATTCGGGATCAGGAGATACTGGCTTTGCAAGAGCGCCATCTGTCGCGGGTGCAGAAACTAAAAGCGAAGGGTGCCGGAACCGACCGTGCTTTGGACAATGCCAAGTTGGATATCGCCAGACAGCAGCAAATTATGTCGAACCGAAGCAATGAAATCGTCGCGGAAGCGGCGCGCCTGGCGCAACAACAAGCGTTGATCACCCGCCTCGAGGTCGGCATCACCCGCATGGAACGAGACCTGGAGCGCACCATCCTTGCCGCCCCGTTCGATGGTTATCTTTATGATATCACCGCCGAGGTCGGCAAGCGCTTGTCCGTCAATGACCGAGTAGCCCGCCTGATCGACGCCAGCCGACTGGAAGTCGCGGTGCATCTTTCCGATAGTCAATTCGGCCGGTTGATTTCGTCCGGAGAAACCCTGGTCGGGCGAAAGGCACAGGTGAGCTGGAAAATTGGCAGTGATGAAATCCGTCTGGCCGCAACGATTGACCGGGTCGCGCCAACCATTAACGCCGCCAGTGGCGGTGTCGATGCCTACGCGGTCCTGGATCGTGCCGCTATTTCCCGATCCGTTCGCCCAGGCGCTTTTGTGACAATATTGTTGCCGGATAAGGTTTATCGCCAGGTGGCGCGTCTGCCGGAAACCGCCTTAAACAACGATCTGCAGGTTTTTGTCATTAAAGATGGTCGTTTGGAGCGTCGGCAAATCGAACTGATCGCGCGGCAAGGCAATGACGTGCTGGTCAAAGGTGAATTGAAAGATGGCGAAAAAGTTGTCCGTCATCTGTTTGCCGAAATAGGCCCCGGCGTAAAAGTCGACGCGCGGTAACCGGCCATGTTTCCAGCATCCCTCATCCAGATATTTGTTCGACACAAAAATGCCGCCACCCTTCTGATGGTGATGATGATGGCAGTCGGTATCGTCGGCATCCAGCGCCTCAACACGCAGTTCTTTCCCGACTTCGGCATCGACGTCATTTCCGTCACCATTGTCTGGCCGGGGGCCAGTGCGGAAGACGTGGAAGCCAATATCATTGCCGCGACAGAACCGGAAGTCCGCTTCTTGAACAATGTCACAAAGACGATCTCCTATGCCTTGGAAGGGCGCGCGGTCATTGTGATGGAATTCGAACAAGGCGCCAATATGGATTCCGCCTTGTCGGATGTGGAATCCGCCGTCGCCCGAATAACGACCTATCCAGAGGATGCCGAAGAACCGATCATTCGACATCCCGTGCGTTATGACACGATCTCGAAGATACTCCTTTCCGGGCCTTATTCGGAAAGCGCCTTGAAAGCGATCGCGCAGGACCTTCGCGATCAATTACTGGAAAATGGTGCCGACCGGGTCACGTTGACGGGGGCACGGTCGGAAGAAATCCGCATTGAAATCCTGCCGGAAGTCCTGCGGCAGATGAATTTGACCCTGCAGGATGTGGCGCGAATTGTCGGTAGCAACAGTATTGATATGCCATCGGGCAATATTCAGGGCGGTCAGGAACAGCAAATCCGCAGCCTCGGGCAACGTCGTACGGCCCGCGAACTCGCCGCCATCGAAGTCCGGGCCTTAGATAACGGCGAACGGGTGCTGATCCGGGATATCGCAACCTTACGCGAAGCCTTCGATGACGACGAGCCGCTCGCGATTCGCGATGGCTTACCGGCAATCGTGTTACATGTCCAACGCTCGGTCAACGCCGATGCCCTGAAGGTGGCGGCAATTGTCGATGCTTTTGTCGAAAAAATCAGGCCTACTCTGCCGCCGCAGCTGCGTATGGAAATATTCGATGTGCAATCGGGATTGATCCAGGAACGCATAGACATCCTGCTCAAAAACGGCGTCAGCGGCCTGGTGTTAGTTCTCATCACTTTGTTCATATTTTTGAATATTCGCGTCGCATTTTGGGTGGCGATGGGGATTCCCGCCGCTTTGCTGGCAACCATGTTTGTTATGCTGATGAGCGGACAATCGATAAATATGATCAGTTTATTTGCCTTGATCATGACCTTGGGGATCATCGTCGACGATGCGATCGTGGTCGCCGAACACGCGGTGACACAGCGCGAGCGCGGTCTGAACGCAACCGACGCAGCAGAAAAAGGGGCGCTGCGAATGTTGGTTCCTGTGGCAGCATCGTCGCTTACGACGATCGCAACCTTTCTGCCGTTATTCCTAATTGGCGACATCATCGGCACCATCATGCGGGCCATCCCATTTATCGTCGTGACGGTGCTGCTGGCCAGTTTGGCGGAATGTTTCCTGGTCCTGCCCGGTCACATGCGCGGCGCGTTGACCCGGGGCGTGGAGCATGATTCGCGGCCCCGCCAGTGGTTCAACAGCAAGTTCAATTATTTTCGTGATCATGCCTATCGTGCCTTTGTCGGTCTGTGCGTTCGCTGGCGCTACCTGACACTCGCCTGCACCATCGCCCTGATGATTGTTTGTGGCGGCCTGGTCGCCGGGGGGCGGATCAGCTTTCACTTCTTCCCATCGCCCGAAAGCGACATTGTGATCGCCAATGTCGTCATGACCCCCGGGACGCTGAAAGAGCAAACCGCAAACATGACCATGGAGCTGGAGCGAGCGGCGCGGGCCGCGGAAGCAAAATTAGTTGATCAAGCAGGCGAATTGTTGGTCCTCACTTATGGCTCGATCGGACAATCGCAAGGTCGATCCTTCGAACGCCTCAGCGGAGATCGCTATGGTGGCGTCTATGCCGAATTGCAGACGAGTGATCGACGGCAGGTACGCACCGCTGAATTTATCGCGGCCTGGCGAGCGGAAATTCAAGAGCTGCCGGGCGTCCAGCGGATTGCCTTGACTGAACGGATAGGCGGGCCGCCGGGTAAGGAAATCGATATTCGGCTATCCGGTGGCAGCACCGAACAGCTAAAATTGGCCGCCCTGGAAACTCGCAAACTGGTCTCCCGCTTCCCCGGCGTTAGCGATATGGAGGACGATCTGCCGATTGGAAAACGGGAAGTGATATTGTCCTTGAGCCCCAGAGGCCGCGCCATGGGGTTTGATACCGAAAGCGTCGCCCGACAGGTTCGCAATGCTTTTGAGGGGGCGATTGCGAAACGTTTCGCCAGGGGCGATGACGAAGTCACGATACGGGTGCAATATCCGCGCGACGCCATCGCCATCGCCGATCTTTACGACCTCTATCTGCGGAGTCCAAGTGGCGAAGAAGTCCCGCTAAGCGAAGTCGTTACCATTGACCGCAAAACCGGTTTTGCCCGAATTCGCCGCGAAGAAGGCCACAGCGAGGTTGCCGTCACCGGCGAAATCGATGAATCCATTACCACGCAGAACGTCTTGTTTGATGCTTTAAAAACATCGGGTTTGAATGAGATCGCGCGGAAATACAATGTCAGCTACCGCTTCGCCGGCAAGGCCGAAGAACAAGCTCAAACTTTTGCCGACATGCAATTGGGCGCCATCATTGGCCTAATTTCGATCTATGTTATCTTGGCTTGGGTATTTGCCAGTTACACGCGTCCGATTGTGGTGATGGCAGCAATCCCGTTTGGCATGGTCGGCGCGATCCTCGGCCATATGGTCATGGGTTTCGATTTAACCGTGTTGTCGATGATTGGCCTGTTAGGGGTGTCGGGGATATTGGTCAACGATTCAATCATTCTCGTCACCACCGTCGATGAACGCATTCGCGATGGCGAAGAAGTGATCCAGGCCATCATTCAAGGTTCACAGGATCGCTTGCGGGCTGTTTTGTTAACTTCGTTAACGACGATCGGCGGTTTGGCACCGTTGTTGACGGAAAAAAGCATGCAGGCCCAATTCCTGTTGCCGATGGCGATCACCATAGTCTTTGGCCTGGCAGTCGCAACATTGCTCATTCTATTTGTTATCCCAGCGCTGCTGGCGATCCAATATGACTTTACCCGTTTCTACCAATGGATATTCGGGATCAAGACCGCCAGAATGTCCGCGTAAAAAGCACCAGAACCGTAAACAACTCCAATCGACCCATCAGCATGCCCAAGGACAGCAGCCATTTGGCGCCGTCGGGCAACGGTTGAAAAGTTCCCCTCGGGCCGATCACTTCGCCTAAACCGGGGCCGACATTGGCCAGTGCCGTCGCCGCCCCCGACAAACTAGTGAGTAAATCCAACCCTAACCCCGACAACAGCAACGCCAACACCGCAAAAGAAATCGCAAACAGGAAAAAGAAGCTCATCACCGAATCCATCGCCGAATCCGATATTTGCCGTCGATTAAAATGCGGCAAAAAGACCCCGTGGGGCTGTAACTGGCGATGCATGCGGACCCGCAATGCTTCCGCCAAGACCTGAAAGCGGAAGACTTTGATACCGCAAGATGTTGACCCGGCACAGCCGCCGATCATCATGATGAAAAAGAAGATACCCACCGCGAATGGACCCCAGCTACTGTAGTCAGCAGTAGAATATCCGGTGCCCGTCATGATCGAGACCGCATTGAAAGTACAATAACGTAAACTGGCCCAGAAGCCTTCGCCGGAGGCGTTTACCCGCCACAAAGCGAGAACCAAAATTACGGTCAATACGATGGCGAAAAAAGTGCGAACCTGCGTATCGCGCCAAAGTTCGAGAGGGCGTCCCCTGACCGCTTGGAAGTAAAGCAAAAACGGCAGGCTGCCGACGATCATAAACAGACTGGCAATATAGTCGACAGCGACACTGTCAAAATGGCCGACCGATTGGTCATAAGTCGAAAATCCGCCGGTTGCGATGGTTGTCATGGCATGGCTGACCGCATCGAACATGCTCATGCCGGCGAGCCAATAGGCGAATGCACAGGTCACGCTCAAGAAAAAATAAATACCGCCGATCGCGGTGGCGATCTGCGCCGCCCTTGGCAAGGCCTTTTCTGACGTTTCTGAACTTTCCATGCGGAACAACTGCATGCCACCGATCTGCAGCATTGGGAAAATCGCCACGGCCATGACGATGATGCCAATGCCGCCCAACCATTGCAGTAAGGCGCGCCAGATCAATATCCCCGGTGGGGCCGCTTCCAAGCCCTGAATAACTGTCGATCCGGTTGTCGTCAGCCCCGACATCGCTTCGAAATAGGCGTCGGTGTAACTGAGCGAAAGATCGGAAAAAGCAAACGGCAGTGCCGCAAAACCAGGCATCACAACCCATGACGCCGCGGTCAGGATAAAGGCGGATTTTAACGTCAGGTCACCTTCGCGGCCGCGATTGGTGAGTGCTAAGCTGGCGCCGAAAAATGTGCAAATCGCCCCGGAGGCGACAAATACCTGCCAATTAGGCGACCCAAAGCCAAAATCGACCAATGCTGGAATGATCTGAAACATTCCCAACAGCGTCAGCAGCAAACCAATGGCTAGAAATATAGGGCGATATTGTGCCATTACCCACGCAATCCAAACCGCTCAACAATAACCAAAACTTAGTTCACAACAGCCGGCGCGGAAGGCCCATCCAGCGAAAATGCCGGAATATCGACGTCGAATTCGCCGCCGCCCTCACGCCGCATTCGATAGGTTCCGACCATGATACCCGAGGCCGAGGCCAAGGGCGTACCGCTGGTATATTCAAACCGCTCCCCCGGTTTAAGAACTGGTGTCTTGCCAACCACGCCTTCCCCTTGGACTTCAGTTGTCCGGCCTTCGCAATCCGTAATCCGCCAATGCCGGCTTAGCAATTGAACCGTTATCGCACCGACATTTTCAATAACAATCGTATATGTCCAAAAGAACTGATTGAGCGCCGGGTTCGATTGCGCGCCCAAATAATTTGGCGTTGCCGTAATCCGGATATCGTTTGTTTCAGCAACATACATAACGCCCGCCCTTCGCTTTCAACTAAGCCGGTTTCGTTGTGCCAAGACGGACCAGATAACGCTGCTCGCCATCCAAAATCAATTCCCGCCGCTGATTATGGATAGTCGATTTCATAGTCACGACACCCGTTGTACGCTGTGTTTCCAGGGCGACAATTTCCAGCATCGGATAGACCGTATCGCCGGCATAAAGTGGACCTAAGAATCGGCTTGATTGATCTATGAAGCCGATCAGTGAATCACCGATCACATGCGGGAACATGCCAGCCCCCGGCGCGGTCTGAACAAGCGCGTGAAAGCCATGCGCCAGCAGGTTCGGATGGCCCCGCGCCTGACAATATTCGATATCATAGTGGATTGGATGATTATCACCTGACGCAAGCTGAAAGGCGGCAAAATTCGCATCCCCAATGGTCCGCGAAGAAATAGGAAATTGATCACCTATCGCAAGTTCTTCAAACGATTTTTGAACCACCAGCTCATGGTCGGCGGGATCAAAATTTTCGTCGAAATTTTTTGACTTGGTCATGTTCCGTCCAGTTGCCGTCGTGGCCAAAAGTTAACACGTTCGCAATCGAACTACCAAGGCCGATATTATCGGTAGATTTGGGTGTCGAAATTCAGCTATTCACACTGCAAGAGGCGCCGCCAAGGACACAAAATTTCGCACAATGGGGGTGATTCAATTTTACCGCGCCGGCGGCGTCCGCAAGACGATGGCCAAGTTCAAATTGATCGTCGTAAGGTAACAACGTACAGGCTAGAACGACCGCTCGATCTTCGCCTTTACGATGCACAATCATGCGTGAACTCGCGCACATAACATCATTGGGATTTTTCCCAAGAAGGCTCCAACACGCCGTCGTAATTTCCGGCACATCAACCGCCATATCCATTTCTGGAAACAGCACCAGCGCACTTGGGTCGCTGGCATCGAAATGTAGCTTTTCTTTTGTTGCAAGCTCCGCAAATCCGGCTCGTAGGCCGGCTTCGCTCTCCTGCCACATAGTGCGGCCGGCAATACTGAAATTGATACCTTGATCCGACAACCATTTGACCCCGTCGAGGGCTATTTTCCAGCTGCCGTCGCCACGTTCAAGATCGTGCGCCGCTTCCATAAAGTGATCCAGCGACACCCTTACCTTCAACTTGTCGCCATAACAATCTTTCAGCGCCAACAACGCCGCACGATGATGGGTCATCGGTTTCATCGCATTGGTCAATACCAAAACCTCGTATCCGCGCGCCAGAACTTCCGACACCATCAGGATAATGTCCTTGTTCATGAACGGTTCACCGCCGGTAAAGCCGATTTCGGTGGCCTGCCAATCAGCATCCAATTCATCCAAAAAACAACGGACTTCCGATGCTGTCAGATAAATCAGTCGGTCATTTGACGGCGTCGATTCGATATAACAATGACCACAGCTGAGATTGCAAAGCGTACCGGTGTTGAACCACAAAGTTTCGATATTCCGCAACTGAACCGACGCTCGAACCTCGCCTTTGGCGGTGAATTCGGGATTTTTGAATTTTACCGGATCCAGGCGTTGCAAAGGTTCGACTTTAAATTGGAAATTCATTCACACTCTCTAATTATAAATTGTCAAACTGCATCGATTAGCTGGTTGATCGATAAAGCAAGATTCATAAGCTAATTTGCGAAGGTAATGCTTGATTGTCAATCGACGCCGTCAACGCATCGCAAGACTGTGAACACTCGTTATCATTGCCATTTTGTCATCAATTCGTTTCAGCAGTCGGTCACATTGTGCTATGTAGCCCGTCGAAAGGCGGGCGTAGCTCAATGGTAGAGCAGGAGCTTCCCAAGCTTAAGACGAGGGTTCGATTCCCTTCGCCCGCTCCAGTATTTGAGAATGCCGTATGGTGGAATGGTAGATATTTTGCATTCCTGGTTAACATAAGCTTAATAATCGACAATTAAGTTGGATAGATCAAACATACAAACTGGTAAAGTCACATTATTACTGAATAGTATTTTACCGATTCGCTAAAAGAATTTGCTGAGTTGAAATAAATTGTTGCCAGCATGAATTGGACAATATGCCCAAGATTTCTGACAAAAAATCGTTCGATCCATCCGCCACGGTGCTTCGAAAGCTCGTGGATGAAAATAAAATATTCCTGGGCGTCTCCAAAAATGGTCGATTCCATTATTTGAACCAGACTGCTCGGGAAATGCTGGCGATCGATAAATTCGATGAAGAAGCGGGACTGCCGATGTTCCAATTTCTTCACGAGGATTATCAGGAAATATTTTACCTTGATGTTAAAGATCTCGACGGTGAGATGGATGCAATCCCTTCTAAATTGCGGGCAACCAACGGCCGATACATCGATGTAAAACTCTGGATCACCGTATTCGAACATGACGGCGAGGAACATACGCTAATCGAATGCCATGATATCACCGAACAGTTGAGAAACGCGGAAATGTTACGCACCCGCGAACGCTATCTGGCGACAATTATCAATACCGTTTCCGAAGGCCTGTTAACGCTCGACGAACATGGCACCATATTGACTTTCAATCATGGGGCGGAAGTGATTTTCCGAACCCAGGCGTATTTAGCGGTCGGTCGGAATATCGGTGATTTTATACCCGTCCGACAGGAACGTCGCGACGGTGAGCCGGAGATATTGGTGGAAATACTCAAAAACCGGCGAGAAAAATTCGTCGAAGGCCGGCGTCTCGATGAGACAGTTATATCGCTTGAATGTACCTTTAGCGAATGGCGGCGCGGCGACCGGAGCGGCCACGAAGGTTCCTGTTATACCGTCGTTTTGCGCGATTCGACTGAACGTGAAGCCTACGAAAATGCATTGAACAAACATGTTAAGGATCTGGAGTTCAGCCGATCGATGCTGGAGCAACAAGCGACCGAGACCGTAAAATTGGCGGATGAACTGGCCATTCAGAAAGAAGAGGCCGAACATAATCGCCAAAGAAGTGAATATTTGGCCTTGCACGACGAGTTAACGGAACTGCCAAATCGCCGTCAATTTCAGCGCGTTTTGAACGAACGGCTGGAAGAGGCGGAAACCGACAAGAAAGATTTTTGCTTGCTTTATGTCGACCTGGATAACTTCAAGCAGGTTAACGATACCCTGGGTCACAATGCCGGTGATATGGTGCTGGTCACTGCTGCCAAGCGGCTAACTGACACTATACGCAGTAAAGATTTTGTCGCCCGGCTTGGCGGCGACGAATTTGCCGTGGTGACGTCCTGTATCAATGGATCGGTGCAGTCGGAATTGCGTGGCATGGCAGAGCGTTTTCACCAAGCCTTGCAGATCGAGATCGGCGATGGCGAGCAGCGGGTCAGTACCAGTGCGAGCATTGGCGCGGCGATTTATCCGATTCATGCAGATAACCTGGATCAACTGATGAAGGAAGCCGATAACGCCATGTACAGCGCTAAACGGGCCGGTCGAAACCAAGTCGGCTTCGCGGAACAGGAGGGTTCGGATGACGCCAAGAAGGAAAGTTTGCGGTCCAACGCCTAAGTGTCCGATCGCAGTCATTGAACAGTAATAGAAAGTCTCCTATAACGCTGTCCGTCCGCGCAATGAATGCGGCGGGCAATTGCAAGCTTAGCGAGTTCAGCGATGAAAATTATTGTTACAGGCGGCGCGGGATTCATTGGCTCTGCTGTTATCCGCCATCTGATTGCCAATTCCGAGCATGAAGTTCTGAACTTGGACAAGCTTACCTATGCGGCAAATTTGAACAGCTTGCGGCAGGTTGAGCAGAATTCGCGCTATCGCTTTGTCAAAGCCGACATCTGCGACGGCGACCAGCTGGCCAACATTTTGGCAGATTAGCAGCCGCACGCGGTGATGAATTTGGCGGCGGAAAGCCATGTCGATCGTTCGATTGATGGCCCGGGAGAGTTTATTCAAACCAATGTCGTCGGCACCTTCACCTTGTTGCAACAAGCGCTTGGCTATTGGCAGTCGTTACCGAGTTCGCGCCAGGACTATTTCCGCTTTCATCATATTTCAACCGACGAAGTTTACGGCAGCTTGGGGGACACCGGGATGTTCGTCGAGGATAGCCCCTATCAACCCAATTCACCTTATTCCGCCAGTAAAGCTTCGTCGGACCACTTGCTCCGCGCCTGGCAGGAAACATTTGGTTTGCCGACAATATTGACAAATTGTTCCAACAATTACGGACCCTTTCAGTTTCCTGAAAAGCTGATCCCATTGATGATAATCAAAGGTTTGCATGGCGATGCCCTGCCGGTTTACGGCAAAGGAGAAAACATTCGCGATTGGCTGCATGTGGAAGATCATGCTCGGGCGCTTTGTTCGGTCTTGGAAAACGGCATGATCGGGGAATGTTACAATATCGGCGGTTGGTGCGAACGAACCAATTTGGACGTCGTTCATGCCATTTGCGATCTATTGGACGAACTGGCCCCGGGTAAAGAAACCAGCAACAGACGCGACCTCATCACTTACGTTGCCGATCGTCCAGGCCATGACTTGCGTTATGCCGTTGACGCAAACAAAATCAAAACGGACCTTGGCTGGTTCCCGGAAGAAACCTTCGAAAGCGGTCTGCGGGCAACGGTTGAGTGGTATCTGGCCAACCAGGATTGGTGGCAAGCGATCCTTGATAACAATTATGCCGGCGAACGATTGGGCAAAGCTTGATGGTCGATGGCGGCGCGACAAAAGTGCTGGTCACCGGCGCCAACGGACAGGTCGGGTTTGAGTTGGCCCGCGCCAACTGGCCCGCCGGCTTCACCGTCGACTTTAAGACGCGTGTAGAACTAGATATCACGGAGGCCAGGGCAGTCGAAATTGCTGCCGGTACCGGGGATTATGATATTCTTGTCAATGCAGCTGCTTATACGGCTGTTGATCGGGCAGAAAACGAACCTCAAGAGGCACAAGCCATCAATTGCCATGGTGTGGATAATCTAGCCCGTGCCGCGGCCAGAATAGATGCCGCATTAATTCATATTTCTACGGACTATGTTTTTGATGGCGGATTGGATCGGCCGTATACCGAAGGCGATCCGGTTGCTCCTTTGGGCATCTACGGAAAATCGAAAGAAGCCGGAGAGCGAGCCGTGCGCAATAATCTTGCCAGGCATCTGATCTTACGTACGGCTTGGGTCTATGGTGCCCACGGCGAAAATTTCGTCAAGACCATGCTGCGTTTGGCCGGTGAACGTGAATGTCTGGCCGTTGTTGGTGATCAGGTTGGAACGCCGACTGCCGCCGCCTTCATTGCAACAGCGATCATCGACTTGGCGGCCCAGACTGCCGCCGAAAGGGATATTGCCTGGGGCACCTATCACCTGAGCAATAGCGGTGAAGCGAGTTGGTACGATTTTGCCATTGAAATTTTTGAAGAATGCGCCCGACAAGGTTTACCGTCGCCGAAAGTGGAGCGGATAACCACCGCCGAATATCCAACGCTGGCGGCGCGGCCGAAAAATTCTCGTCTCGACTGCAGCGCGCTAGCCAGCACTTTCAAAATTCTACCGCCGCACTGGCGGGAAAGTTTGAAACCGGTTATGGATGAAATCTGTGCGACGATGAAGGGTCAATAACCTATGGCACGTAAAGGGATCATTTTGGCTGGCGGGTCGGGCACCCGGCTTTATCCGGTGACCGCGTCGGTCAGCAAACAATTGCTGCCGATTTACGACAAGCCGATGATTTATTATCCACTGTCGATCCTATTGCTGTCGGATATTCGTGATGTCCTAATCATCACCACCCCTGAAGATCAAAGCCAGTTTCAAAATCTGCTTGGCGACGGTAGCCAATGGGGGATCAACTTGCAATTCGCGGTGCAGCCGTCGCCGGATGGTTTGGCCCAAGCCTTTGTTATCGGCAAGGATTTTATCGGCAACGATCCCTGCGCCCTGGTTCTGGGCGATAATATTTTTTATGGCCATAATCTGAGCCGGCATCTGCAGCAAGCCGCTGTTTCTGCGTCCGGCGCAACGGTATTCGCCTATTGGGTCGAGGATCCCGAACGTTATGGGGTTGTGGAGTTCGACAAAAATCGCACAGCCGTCAGTATTGAAGAAAAACCAACTGAACCAAAGTCGAACTGGGCAGTTACCGGCCTTTATTATTACGACAATAATGTCGTCGAGGTGGCGCCAAACGTGAAACCGTCCGACCGCGGTGAATTGGAAATTACATCTGTCAACGAGGTGTATTTGCAGCAGGGCAATTTGGACGTTGTCACCCTAGGTCGTGGATATTGTTGGTTCGATACCGGCACGCATGATTCGCTGCTCGAAGCGGCGGAGTTTGTCCGCACGGTGGAAAATCGTCAGGGCCTAAAAATTGCCTGCATCGAAGAAATCGCCTGGCGCATGGGATTTATCGATAGCGCACAGGTGGAAGAACTGGCGGCGCCATTGTTAAAAAACCGCTACGGGCGATATCTGCAGCGAATTATTGTCGACGGCGTGCCGGGCGAGGACTAAACGCGCGCCGCAGAATACCGGCAAAAAACCGCGCCAAGATAAGCCCGCTTAACAAAGTTCGCACGAACCAAGAATGCGTGTTCGAAAAATGAAGCCGGAAATAGCGTAAAAATCCTTTGGATTTCTGCCACTCGACCCAATTCGCCGTTGCGTCACTACTGCCTTTCAGATGCGTCGCTCGCACTTTGGGGGCCAAAAATATCTTCCCCGGTCCGCGCTGAAAACGCCAAAAGAAATCCAAATCTTCGACATGAAGAAAATATCCGGAATCCATTCCACCCAAGTCTTGATAAGCCGATCGCGGCAAAAGAATGAGCGCGCCACTGATCGCCGGTATTTCTGCAAGCTCTGTCGGCGGATTGTCGTCGGCCAAATTTAGGCGCTTGCCACCCCATTTTTCCGGGGACAGAAGATCAAGGCGCAGACCTTCAACCAGCAAGGTTTCGGGCGTTAATAAATTGCGCCGGCAGGCCCGCTGCTCGCGGCCGTCCTGATCGGTGATAAACCCACCCAGCAGCCATGGCACCGGCAATTGCGCGGCCGCGCGAACCATTTCCCCAAGCGCCGTTGGCGCCAACTTACAATCGGGATTTATCAGCAGAAGCAAATCATGGTCAGCTTTTTCGGCCCCCAGATTGCAGGCGGCGGCGTAGCCGATATTGCCATGACCGGTGATCAACAGGACACGCGCGTCAGCTTCCGCAACGTCACGCAGTTGCGCCAGTTTATCTGCCGGATTGCCGTTATCGACAATGATTAACTGGCCCAGTTCGCCTTGCTTCAGCACTGCCGCTAATGCTTCGAACAACACCGGCCCGGTGCGGTAGGTCACCATGACGGCGGTAATCAGATTATTTTGCATGTCGATAGGGTCGAACATCGGCGTTCCGACGCAGTAGGGCGATCGGCGACCAGGACAACGCCCGCAATATTTCCAAAGAAGAGGTGTTCTTGGATTTGGCCAAAATTCGCCGATCAAGAACAATCTGCCCAAGCCCCATCAAACCATCGGAATAACCGCGCAGCGTGGCGACAAATGTGCCGTGCTTAGCCGCCACTAAAAGCGTGATAAGCGACATCAGTATATGTACTGGCATTAACATGAACAGGGCCAGCAATGGCATGTTTTTTGTAAACGTCCAGAACCGATTGCGACTACCGTGATAAACGGTGAAGGCGCTGCGTCGCCCGGAAATTGCGGATCCTTTATGGTGAACAACGGCTTTTGGTACTTGAATGGCGTGATAGCCTGCGTGGCGCAAACGGAACCCTAAATCGACATCTTCATGATAGCAGAAATATTTCTCATCGAACCCATCTACCGCTTCGAACACATCGCGCCGGTAGAGGGCCGCGGCAGCACAGGGCGCAAAAATTTCACCTTCTGCCGGTAGCATATCGATGGATTGATTGTAGGCGCCGCGCCAGGTTACGCCCGAAGCATGATAAACGTCACCGGCCCCATCCAGATAGCCCGGTCGATCGGCAAATATTTGCGTGGAGCCAAACATCACCACTTCAGGATAACGTTTCGTTGCTTCGATAAGTTGTTGCAGCCAATCCGCTTCCGCAAAGGCATCGACATTTAAGGTGGCAATCCACGTGGCTTGGGTTTCCTTCACTGCTAAATTATTCGCCGTCGCAAAGCCTGTGTTTGAGCCGGGTTGAAGGACACGCAAATCTTTCAGCAAACTGTTCGCCAACGCTATTGAATTGTCATCGGACGCATTGTCGACGACGATTACCTCAAAATCGCGATATATCTGGTCGTTCAATTTTTCTAGGCAATGGCGAAGACAGGCGCCACTATTATAGTTCACCAGGACTACGCAAATCATCGGATGCTGGTTGTTTGTCATCGATTTGTCCGACAATTCAGCCAATGTTAAAACTCCTTGCTGCCCAGCTCTGACTTGCAGTTCAGGCGCGGGCGCACTATTAAGAATTCCTGCCAAATAGGCAAGCATTCTGCAGCAAAAGATAACACATATGAAGATTACTCCTCTTGCCATACCCGATGTCCTGGTCATTGAGCCGACAAAGCATGGTGATGACCGAGGTTTTTTTTCCGAAACCTATAATCAACAGGTTTGGTACGAGGCTGGATTCGAGTTAGATTTTGTCCAGGACAATCATTCCCTATCCGCTGCAATCGGTACTATTCGTGGGTTACATTTCCAAATCCCGCCCTTTGCGCAGGATAAACTAGTACGCGTCACCAGCGGTTCCATATTGGACGTCGCGGTCGACATTCGTCATGGTTCTCCATCATTTGGTCATTGGGTCTCGGCCCGGATAAATGCAGCGAATTGGCGGCAAATATTGGTGCCAAAGGGTTTCGCGCATGGCTTTTGCACGCTCGAAGAAAATACCGAGGTGCTATACAAAGTCACCGTTCCTTTTTCCGCTGCGCATGACAAAGGATTGCGTTGGAACGATCCGGATATCGGGATTGATTGGGCGTTCAGTGGTGAACCTCAGCTGTCGGAAAAAGATCGCCTGCAACCACGATTGGACGAGTTGCCAGTTTATTTCGAGATTGCAGATTAAGCTATTCGGCGGTTTGCCGACAAAGCCATTGATATGGTTGGTGAAATACCCATCTATGGGTTAAGCTGGTGCGATCAACAGGATAAATGAGGCTGATTCTGTGAATATTTTTTTAGTCGTTTTGACGGGTGGAATATTGCTCGCGTCCCCCCTACTGGCGTTTGAACAGGCGGATGTCGATCAACTGCTTAAAACCAAAAAATGTGTGCGTTGCGAATTAAAGGGCGCTGATTTGAAAGGCAAAAATTTGGCTGGCGCTAAATTACGCGGCAGCGATATGAAGGGTGCCAATTTTTCGGGCGCGAATTTGGCCGGCGCCGATTTACGTCACGCCGACCTAGAGAAATCGATTTTGATCGGCACCAATTTGGAAGGGGCAAAATTGCAAGATACCGACATGGAAAAATCGAACTTGACGGACGCCAATCTTAAAAAGGCGGATTTGCGGGAAGTCGATATGTACAAGGTATCTTTGGTAAATGCCGACCTATCAGGGGCTGATTTGCGTGAAGGTGTGATGCGCCGGGCCGATCTAACCGGCGCGAATTTGACCGGCGCCGACATGCGCGATAGTGATCTTGAACGGACGATCCTAAAAAATGCGACGTTGGACAACGCAAAATTAGGGAAATCGGATCTAGATCGAACGGACGGGGAAAATGCTTCGTTGATTGGGACAGATCTTGAGAATTCGAAACTAAGACGCGCTAACTTCCGCAACGCAAATTTCACCGACGCCGACCTGGACGATGCCTCTTTCCATCAAACCGATCTTAGCGGCGCGAACTTGTCTGACGCCTCCGGTTTGGCGCAGCGGCAACTGGACGAAGCCTGCGGCGATGACAAAACCCGCCTGCCTTCGAAACTAAAAATCACCATGTGTAAGTAGTTTCCTCAGCTTGCCCGTTTCGCCTGGATCCCTTTGTGAATTTTGAACGCCTATTTCACGGCGGCTAGGATGAGTTGACAGGCCTCGTTACGGGCATCTGCATCGATCCAACGCGCCACCACCAGCAAATCCAAACTAGGTTCGATCCAAATAATATTGCTGCCGGCGCCGACCGCCATGACGCTGGTTTCCGGCAAGCCCGGGAAACCGACGCCAGCCGTGTTCAGCCACCAAAACAAACCATAATCTGGCTTCGTCGCGCTCGGGCTCCACATTTCTTGCACCCAACCTGTCGGCAGCAACCGGGTGCCGTCATGGATGCCATCCTGTGCGATCAGGCGCGCGAAGCGGGCGTGATCCAAGGTTGATATCCAGATTCCGCCGCCCCAATGGGTGCCGCCCGGCACCGACATCATTGGTGTCCCCTTCACGATGACTTCGGCATTTCGGTAGGGATGCCATTGCCAGGTATCGCTGGCGCCGATTGGATCCATAATGCGTTGCTTCAACACCTCCGGCAGTGGTCGACTGAATAGATGTAACAACGCCAGCGACAGGACATTCACGCGCACATCGTTATATTCATAAAAACTGCCGGGTTTTTGCAGGGCGCGTTCTTCGCCTTTTTTTGCTTCGCTATCGCCGTCACCAACCGTGCGGTTGTGATCAACGATATCCGGTTTGCCGAACAGCGTGCCCTGCCATTCGCTGCTTTGGGTCAGTAAATGGCGCCAGGTGATCTGTTTATTGTGCTCGGAGGTAAATTCATCAATATCCAGCTGCGCGCATACGCGGTCGTCCAAACTGGGAATGAGACCGTCACCGACGGCCAGTCCAGCCAAAACAGCAAGGTAACTTTTCGCGACGGAAAATGTCATTTCAGGGCTTTCCAGATCACCCCAGGAGGCAACCTGCTTGCCACTTCGCAATACTATTCCGCTCGGTCCCATTCGGTTTTTCAACGGGCCGATGATTTCATTCCATGGCGCCGGTTCGCTTTCATTGAGACCTGGGATGATCTTCGCGTCCCCCAAATCACGAGGCCAAGGCGTTTCGTTAGCTTCGAAAAAATCAACCGCATTGCGCAAACGTAGGGCATCGAAGCCAGCCTCTTCAACGCCAATGCGCGAAAATTCAACTGTCAGCAAGATAAATTTCCTTCGCGACGGCCGCACTTACCAACCCATCGCGCAAATCGCCCGCCACGGCTTTTGAATCACGTTTTTTCGGATCGCCATAACCAGCACCGCCGGGGGTATGAAATATCACCCGTTCGCCGGCCTTCACATCCTGCGTGCCTTTGCTGCGCAGTTTTCGGCCATCGCGAATTCCGACGAAGCCTTGCTCGCCGCCGCCACCGCCGGCCCGGCCACGGGCGCCATAATCAATGCGATCGAAGGCCGCCAGCAGTTCAAAATCCGCACCGATTGTGCTTTCGACTTCGATCACTTGACCCAGGCCGCCACGAAATTCTCCTGCCCCACCTGAATCTGTTCGCAGCTCTTTACGATGAAAAATCAACGGCGCAACAGATTCATTGATTTCCACCGGCGTCCCACGGACGCCGCTTGGGAAGGCGGTACCTGACAACCCATCCTTGATCGGGCGCCCACCGGTGCCGCCATTGCAGACGGCGGTGATGGTAAATAGCTGACTGTCATTGGAGCCGCGATCGGTTTCACCGCGAAACGTCAGGTTCCAGAGACAAGACGCACCTTCCGCCGGGACCCGGTCCGGGATGACCTGATGCAAACAGCCAAAGACCACGTCCGGCAGCATCTGGCCGATCACGTGGCGACTGCTGACGGCAGCTGGATAGGGCGCATTTAAAATTGACCCTTCCGGGGCGGAAATCCGGTAAGGCAACAGCGAGCCCGCATTGTTTGGAACTTCCGGCGAGATGACGCAGCTTAGACCATAGGAACTATAGGCCTTGGTGTATGCCGCCGGCACATTGACCCCGTAACGCGACATCACCGAACTGCCATCGAAATCGACGTCGATGCCATCGTCGCTGATCGTCAAGGCCGCGACCAATTCAACCGCATGGTCATAGCCATCGATGGTCATGCTATTTCGATAGGTTCCTTTTGGCAGTTTGGCAATTTCCGCCAACACCGCTGCTTGGGAATTATTGCAGATATATTCCGAGATGCCGTCTAAATCTTTGAGGCTAAATTCCTGCATCATTTCGACCAGACGTTTGCAGCCAATGTCATTGCAGGCGGCTAGGGAATAAACATCGCCTTCCGTTTCCACCCGCTGACGGGTGTTTTGCCGGATCATCGCCAGCAGGGTTTCGTCCATTTTGCCCCGGTCCGCCAGTTTCAGCATCGGTATATAGATGCCTTCCATATGCACATCCGTACCATCCGGACCGCTGCCCAAACCGCCGATATCGGTAATATGCGAAGTGCAGGAAAACAGCGCCACCAGCTTGCCATCCAAAAAACAGGGTGTGGTTAGGACAAAATCGTTTAAATGGCCGGTTCCCATCCACGGATCGTTGGTGATGTAGGTATCGCCTTCCGCCATCTCATCAAGGGGGAAATGGCGAATGAAGTGACCAACGGATTCGGCCATCGAATTGACATGACCCGGTGTCCCGGTCACCGCTTGCGCCAACATCCGGCCTTGACGATCAAAGACCCCGGCAGAAAGATCGCCGCATTCCCGTACAATCGGACTGAAGGCGGTACGCAAAAGCGTTTGCGCCTGCTCTTCGACAACGGAAACTAAGCGGTTCCACATCACCTGCATCCGAATAGTATCAATCGATTGGGTCATTCCGCCGCCTCCGCCTGTCGCTCTATGATTATATTGCCATTGCCGGCTATGGCCGCGTGAAATCGCGACGGTACTAAAGTCGCGGTTTCATCTTCGGCAATCACCGCCGGCCCTGCAACCGCAGCTCCAGGCAACAGATCGTCGCGCCAATAAACTGGCACGGATTTTTTACTTTGGCTTTCGGAATCGAAAACCTCACGCAATTCAATCGGTGCCGCTGCTTTCTGGCTTGCTACCATATCCAGCGACTGCACTTCTTGCTCTGGCGTCGTCACCGTAACGGCCCAAGTTAAAATCTCTATTTCCGCATTGGGTAGACTGCGTTGGTAAAGCCGTTGATATTCAACGTCAAAGGCGCTTTGCAGGGTTTGCCAGTCATCGTCGGTTAAAGGACGATCCGGCAGCGCCACAACAATCTCATGGCCTTGACCAAAATAGCGCATGAAAGCAGAAATTCGCCGTTCCAGTGGTTCTTCCGGCGCGCCGGCGCGAACAACCTTTTCGGCTTCCTGCAACATGGCGGAAATGATTTGATTGGCGATATCGGGATCGAAAGCTTTTAGTCGCATATTGCGGCTGCGTACCACCTCGTAAGCGACCGGCGCGCGAAGAAAACCGATGGCGGAGCCGACGCCTGCGTTCACCGGCACAATAATCCGGTCGATGCTGAGTTTTTCCGCGATCCGACCGACATGCAAGGGGGCCGCACCGCCAAACGCGATCAGGGTATGGTCGGACGCGATTTTGCCCTGTTCCACCGCATGGACACGAGCTGCATTCGACATCGTCTCGTCAACAATTTCGCAGATCCCATAGGCGGCGATGGTATCGTCCAGACCCAACGCCTGCCCGACATTGCTGGCGATCGCTGCCGCCGCTTTGTCGGTTTCAAGCAATACTTTGCCACCCGCGAAAGTCTGAGGATTGATCTTACCTAAAGTCAAATCGGCATCCGTAACGGTTGCTTCAACCCCACCATGACCATAGGCGGCCGGGCCGGGATCTGCACCGGCACTGTCCGGGCCGACGGTAATCCTTTTCATGCCATCGACCCGGGCGATGGAACCGCCCCCGGCGCCAATTTCGACCATTTCGATGACTGGAATGCGCATCGGCAGGCCGCTCCCCTTCATAAAGCGGGCCTGTCGGTCGACTTCGAATTCCCGGTTTTTCTGCGGTTTATAATCGTCGATCACGCAGATTTTAGCCGTCGTCCCACCCATGTCGAAAGAAATCACCTTGTCCAAGCCGGCTTGGCGGGCAATATGCTGGGCCAAAATGGCGCCGCCGGCTGGACCAGATTCAACCAAGCGGATCGGCAATCGTTTTGCCGTTTCCAAGGTCGTCAGACCGCCGCCTGAGGTCATCAACAATAATGGGCAGGTGAAGCCGAGCTCACTCAGCGCTAATTCCAGTCGGGTCAAATACCCTTCAATCAACGGCCGAACATAGGCGTTCGCCGTGGTCGTCGTCAGTCGTTCATATTCACGCACTTCCGGGCAAACGTCGCTGGACAGGGAAATGGAAACTTTTGGCAAGGCCCCGCGCAATATTTCGCCGGCCCGTTGTTCGTGGACCGGATTGGCGTAAGCGTGCAGGAAGCCAACGGCTATGCTTTCGACGCCCGCTTCTTCTAAGATAGGAATATGGGCCCGGACGGTCATTTCATCCAGCGGGAGCAGTGCCTTGCCATGCACATCGACCCGCTCCGCCACCGGCAGGCGCAGATAGCGGGGCACCAGCGGAACCGCTTTTTCAATCATGATGTCGTACTGGTTGTAGCGGCTTTCGTAACCGATCTCCAACACGTCGCGAAAACCTTCAGTGGTAATCAGCGCCGTCGACGCGCCCTTGCGTTCAATAATCGCGTTGGTCGCCAATGTGGTGCCGTGGATCAGAAGGCTGACCATTTGGCTTTGTAAGCCGGATTTTTCCAGCACATCTTTGATCCCGGCAACGACGCCTTCTTCCGGGCGTGCCGGCGTGGTCAGGACTTTTGTGGTCCATCGGGCCTCTCCCCGCTCTATGGCGACGTCGGTAAAGGTCCCACCGATGTCGATAGCTAGTTTAGTGTCGCTCATACATCACCTTGCCACCTACCATGGTCATTGTCACTTCGATGTCGCGTAACTCCAATTCGGGAATAGTCAAAATGTCTCGGTCCAGGACCGCAAAATCGGCCAACTTGCCGACTTCCAGCGAACCTTTGATATCTTCCTCGCGTCCAGCGAAAGCGCCAAGCGTGGTGTAAGCACGGAGAGCCTCTTCCGCTGTAATCGCCTGTGAAAGTGCACCTGGCGTATCCAGTGAGCCGCCGCTATCGCTTTGCCGATTGACCAGAGCCCAGATCGCCACAAAAGGATTGGGGGTGCAGACATAGGAATCCGAATGTCCCGGCGCCGGAATGCCAGCATCGATCAAACGACGATGGGGCCACATATGCTGCATTGCCACGGCCCCACGATTAGCCACATAGGCATCACCCAGATCATACATAAATCCAGTGGCGGAACTATCGACGACACCCAACTTTTTGATCCGCGCCAAAATCGGTGGCGTCACGTAGCAGCAATGTTCGACCCGCATGCGATGGTCCTCAACCGGGTGCGCTGTCAAGGCAGCTTCGATGGCGTCGAGAGCAAAATCAATACCGCGGTCACCAACCCCTTCGATGCAGACCAGCAAGCCGGCCTTGTGGGCGGCAATCGCCCGGGCGCTTAGGTCGTCGAGATCATAAAGCAACATGCCGGTATTGTGGTCCGGTTCGCCTAAGGTTTTTTCACCGATATAGGGCTCATAATAAGCGGCGGTGCGGCCGCTGGTCGAGCAATCGGGGCACCATTCAACGGCGATCACCCGCACCCAATCATCACCAAATCCGGAACGCACGCCGCTTTGGATCAAACTTTCCACCAAGCCTTCTTCGCGCCCGCTGGCGATGATGCCAACGCGGAGTTTAAGGCTGCCGTCAGCTTTCATCATTTGATAGGCACTGATCGCTTTAGAGCAGGTCAGAGAGTTATAAACGCTGGTAATGCCGTGGCTCAGATAATCGTCAAAAACGATCTTCAAGCCTTCCACCTGACTGTCCGGCGTATCGCTGGCCTGGGCATGGTCGACAAACATCTGCGCTGCCGTCTCCCGCACGAGGCCGGTCAGGTCACCACTTTCCGGGTCATGATCAAAAGCACCGAAAGCCGGATCGGGGGTATTTTTATCAACACCAAGCGCCGCGAAGGCGGCACTATTCGCCAGACCAAGATGGCCGTCGGTACGCAGAATAAACAACGGCTTGCCATTGCTGACCGCGTCCAGCTCCGGCAATGTCGGATATCCACCGGATTTTCGTTCATTCAAACGGTAACCGATGAACCAGCCGTCGGCGGGCAATTCGCGGGTCGCATGATTGATGTGCGCCAATAACGCTTCGCGACTTTGGATCCGTGCCGGCGAGACATCGTGCCAATTGATCACCCGTGAGGCGGCACCGTCGGGATGACAATGACTATCGACAATACCGGGAATAACGGTCTGACCCTCGAGATCGAGAGTGCGACTGGCCGGACCGGCGAGCGCCTTCATCGCCGCATCGTCGCCTAAGGCAACAATGCATCCGTCGCGAATAGCGAGTGCTGATACTTGTCGGCTGTCTTCATCCAAGGTGATGATGTTGCCGTTCCAAATGACAAGGTCTGGCTCGGACTGATAGGTCATGAATGCGCTCCCGAAACAAATAACCTAGCAACTATAGACCACTTGGCAGGGTCTGAGCCGCAGCTGTCAATTTTCTCTTTAACCTGGCAAACAAGTGATCCATCTCGGCAAAATCACGTGCATCCAACGCCGGTCCCGGATCTCGGGTTTTTGCCGACGACAATACGCCCCGGCGACGCAAGGTTTCTTTACGTAGCGCCAAGCCAAAACCGATTTGCTGCTCATGCCTTAGAACTGGCAAATATAGATCGTATAGATCTTCCGCCTGCTCCGCCTGCCCGGCTGCATAAAGTTCATACACGGCCGCCAACATCCCTGAAAATGCAAAGCCGGTCATGATGCCATCGGCGCCACGGGCCATTTCCTGCGGCACATAAAGACCGCCATTTCCGGTCAAGATGCTGACCCGGCGGACGCCATCGGTTTCCGGCGCCTGGCGTAATTGGCTCAGTTTGCGATGCCCCGGACAATCTTCATGTTTGAACATTTTGATTTGCGGGAAATCATCGATCAGACGATTGATCACCGGCACCGACATATAGACCGTCGTCGACGGCGGATAGTCCTGTACACAAACCGGGATATCCGAGCCGAGTTTATGCAGAACTTTGGCAAAATATCCATATACCTGTTCGTCGGTTTTCAACCCGGGCATGCCGGCGATCATGACGCCCGCGGCACCGGCTGCCATAGACGTTCGGGCCAGCGCCGCCAGATTATCGATACCCGGATTGCTAACCCCAACTAGCGTAGGAATCCGACCCGCAAGATGTGTTAAGGCATGACGAACAAATGCGGCCTGTTCGCTGTCACTTAACTTTGGTGCTTCACCCATGACGCCCAGGAAGGTAATGCCATGCACACCTTCGTCGACGTAAAAGTCGATCAGCCTTTCGGTGCTAGCGTAATCGATTTCACCGTCTTCGGTAAATGGCGTGGCACAGATCACATAAACGCCTTTGGCGTCTTCGGTAAGGAGAGAAGTCGGCTCACTCATTTAGGTTGTTCCTGAAAGATTGTTAATGATCCCATTTTTTACATTTTCAATGTGAAGGGCGATGGCCCGGCGAACGGTAAACTCGTCCCCGTCACTAAGGGCGTCGATGATTGCCAGATGTTCCACACAGCCAGGTTGCAATCGATCCGGCAAACGCGCTATGTCAAAAATATGAGTGCGCCGGCGCAAACCGGCGATGGTCTCCGCCAACACCCGGTTGCCGCTGGCCAGGGCGATGCCTTCATGCAGCATATCGTCGACGGCCCAATGATCGCGAACTTCGACCTGTTTCTGGTACGACAGTTTCTCCACCGCTTTGCGCCAATTCGACAAAGACTTTGTGCCAATTCGACCGATGGCCTTCACCGCTGCTTCTGTTTCCAAGAGCACCCGAACATCCAATAACTCGATCACTTCTTCAGCACTAATTTGGCGAACCAGGTAGCCACGACCAGGCAGTTTCGAGATCAGACCTTGCGCTTCCAATCGGTTCAGCGCTTCGCGGACAGGGGTTCTGGAAATATTGAGCAGCGTGGCTAGACTGCGTTCTTGCAGCACGGCTTCGCGCTGCAACTCGCCGGCCAAAATCATGTCATGTAAACGTTGATGCGCCAGTTCCGCCAAATTTTCATTCGACGGTCTTTTCATCTGATCGCGCCCTAAATCAGCGATTTTCGCCCCTACCGACATATCCCCTCGCGCCTGACTAATCAAAGACGTTTTATTTAGATTGGTATACCAGTGGTATACCAAATCATCATTATACAGAAATTCTTGACTGTCGAGTCTGTTCTCATTTTCATCGGAATATTTCCGCGCTTGAATTAGCCGAAGCTTATTCAGCTGCCACCGCGAAAGGGACAAAATCTTGCAACGTCGATCTTAGCAGATCGGTTATTTCCTCAATTTCGGCTTCCGTTACGATAAGTGGGGGTGACACTAGGAACTGGTCGCCGCGCAGGCCGCCAAACATACGGCGAGAATAAATGATCAAACCACGTTCACGCGCCAATTTCGATATTTCCGAATAGGCGTTCAATTCCGGTGGCAATGGCGCGCCGGTTTTTTTATCCGCAACAACGTCAAAACCGAGTAACAAGCCTTCCCCTTTCACTTCGCCAATGAAGGGGATGTCTTCAGCGATTTGCCATAACTTAGCCTTCAGCACCGCGCCCATCCGGCGCGCATTGCCGTAGAGGTCATGGTCAAGATGCTCCGCCAAGACGGCACGGCCAACCGCACACGACACCGGATTGGCCATATAGGTGTGACCGTGCAGGAAACCACCGGCTTCATTCACGGCCTGAATGATCCGATCCGAAGTCAGGCAGGCACCAAGCGGGGTGTAGCCCGACGCAAGCCCTTTCGCCAGGGCGACAATATCGGGGCGCACATCCCAAATCTCCGCTGCCAGAAAGCGTCCGCAACGACCGGAACCGCACATCACTTCATCGAAAATCAGCAGCAGGCCATATTGGTCGCAAATCTCCCGCACCCGATGATAATAGACTTCCGGCGCCGTCAGAGCACCGGTGGCGGCACCGCCGACCGGCTCCATGATAAAAGCCAGGACATTTTCGGCGCCTTCCTCAATGATTGTTTTTTCTAGTTGATTGGCAAAGCGCAAGGCCGCGTCATCTTCACTTTCGTGGCCCGGGCGATAACGGCAGAACGGCGCGTCGATTTTTGGTTGTTTCACCATCATCGGTGCGTAGGGGCCGAAGCCTTGGGGATCACCGGTCAACGACAAGGCGCCTAGCGTCGTGCCGTGATAAGACGGCATGCGGCTGATAATTTTGTAACGCCCCGCCTGCCCGGTGGCAACGGCATGTTGCCGGGCCAGCTTGATCGAGGCTTCCACCGCTTCCGAACCGCCGGAGCAGAAAAAGACTTTGTCCAAATCGAATGGTGCGACCGCGGCTATTTCCCGGGCCAGTTCCTCTGCCGGCTCGTTTAGGAATTGACTGCGAAAAGCAAACGCCACACGTTGAGCTTGCGCTGCCATCGCCTCGACGACACGTTTATTGCCATGCCCGATATTTGCGGTCTGTGGCCCAGCCGAGGCATCGATATAGCGTTTCCCGCTTTGATCATAGAGATAGATGCCTTCACCGCGATCCACCATCGGCACATCGTCGATCGGCCAGGAGAACATGTTGCTTCGATTGCTGACATTTGTCATGGTAGGTCTCCTTCATGGGCCTCGCCCTCTAGAACCAATTTTTCCCATACTCGTAAGTTCTATTCTAGGGGTTTTCGTACAACATTTCACAATATCTTGTGAGGAAAATTCATTGAGTATTCTGATCTCCGGCGCCTCCGGTTTTGTTGGCTTAAACATCATTGAAGAACAGCTGAAGCGCGGCGGTCAGATTACTTCATTTGGCCCTATGCCACCACCGGCAGGGGCGATTGCCGCCTTTGCAGCGCTGCCGGGTCGGCATAACTATCTGCCGGGCGACGTCAGTGATCCCGAGAGCGTTAAGGCCGTCTTCGATGCTGTCAAACCAAGCCAGGTTATCCACGGGGCCGCCCTGACCATTGCCGGCAATTTGGAAGCCGGCCGCATGGCGGCCGGGGTTTCGGTGAACACGTTGGGCGCCGTTCACATGCTAGACGCGTCATTGGCTACCGGCATCTCCCGTTTCGCCTGTATTAGTTCTGCTTCGGTCTATGGCGCCGGCTCCTATGGCAGCGAAAAATTAGACGAAGTGGACACCGTGGCGCAGCCGGAAACGCTTTATGCAGTGACCAAATTTGCCGCCGAAAAACTGGCGCTGCGGTATCGAGACCTGGGTCTGAACGTTGTGGTGCCGCGCTTAAGCGCTGTCTTCGGTGCCTGGGAATATGCCACCGGGGTTCGCGATACGTTGAGCGGACCCCATCAAGCCACCCGGATCGCACTTTCTGGCGGCGAAGGCGTGATGCCGCGACGCGGCCCCACTGACTGGGTCTATAGCCGGGATGTGGCCCTGGCAATCCTGGCTTTGCTGGATCGCCAGGAAGCCGAACCGCCGGTGGTGAATGTTAGTTTTGGCGGTGCCGGCTGGCCGGTCTCCGATTGGTGCCGGAAACTCAGTGAACATTTCCCGGACTTTAGCTACCGCGTTGATGAAAACACTGACACCTACAACATCAGTTATCATGGCGACAAAGACCGCCAACATTTGAACAACAAACGATTGCTCAACGATATCGGTTACAATCCGCGATTTGGCTTGGATGAAGCCTTTGACGATTACATAGCGTGGCTGGATAAGAACAAAAGTCTTATTGCCGCTTAAGCATTTTTATAAGGAGACGATAAATGGCCCCGAGCGAACCCGAACTTGCCGATTTCAAGGCGGAGTTCACAAATTGGCTGAATGACAATAAACCGGCTGAGCCGGATTTTTTGCTACCGCAAAGTTTCATGGAAGTTGGCAGCGATCAGCAGTTCGAATTTCTGCGCGATTGGCAACGCAAGGTTTATGATGCCGGTTATCTGGGCATGGCTTGGCCGAAAGAATATGGCGGACGCAGCCGACCGCAGGCGTTACAAGACATCGTCACGGCGGAAATGTTGCGCCAGGATGTCCCCTTCATGGTCAATACCATCGGTCTTAATTGGGCCGGCCCGTTGATCCTGAAAATGGGCTCGGAAGAACATAAACAGGCCTATATCAAACGTATCTTGAGCGCCGAAGATATCTGGTGTCAGGGTTTCTCGGAACCGGACAATGGCTCCGACCTCGGCAATGCGCAAACCCGCGCGGTCAAGGATGGCGATGACTATGTCATCAATGGCAGCAAGATTTGGACCAGCTTGGGAACCTATGCAAGTTATATGATCCTGCTGGCGCGAACCAATCTCGATACCAATACCAAGTATGAAGGTCTTAGTTATTTCCTCTCGCCGATGAAGATCGACGGCGTTGAAGTGCAGCCGATCAAAAAACTGACCTGGGAGACCGGTTTTGCACAAACTTTCTTCACCGATGCGCGCATTCATGAAAGCTGCCTGATTGGCGAAGAGGGCGAAGGCTGGCAGGTTGCGATGACAACGCTCACTTTCGAACGTGGTGCCACCGGCGGGCAAGCTGGCGGGCATTCGTCGATGCCGAACAAGATCGGCGATTTGCTGGATCTGGCGCGAAATTCCCAGCGGAGCGGCAAACCGGCCATTGAAGACCCGCTCATTCGCGATCAATTGGTCGAACTGCTGATCGAAGATAAGGCGATGGAACTGAACGCCGCACGCGCCAAAATCCCTGGCTTGTTGGGTGAATATCCAGGCTCCATCCCACTTTCTAACAAACTGGTGCGCAGCGAACATAATCGCCGGGTCGGACAATTCTCGCTTTCCCTGCAAGGAGCAAACGCCAATTATTATGTTGGCGATGAAGCCGCACCGGTCGGCGGGAAATGGCAGCGGGCGTATTTCCAAGCGTTTTCCAGCACCATCGGCGGCGGCACGACGCAGATCCAGAAAAACATTCTTGGCGAGCGCGTCTTGCGCCTGCCTAAAAGCTAACGTGGTGGAGACATAAAATGACCGGAAATTCAGCCATCGCATTTAGCGAAGAACAGGCCATGATGCTGGAAACCGCCGAAAGTTATTGTCGCGACAAAGCGGCGATGGAAACGGTTCGCGCATCGATCGAGGATGATAACGGCTTCGACGCCTCGGTCTGGCAGGAGATGGGAGAACTCGGCTGGCTCGGCATCGCGATCCCGGAAGAATTCGGCGGCAGCGGCCTGGGTCTGGGTGAAGTTGTCACCATCGTCGAACCGATGGGCCGGCGCCTGATGGAAACGCCGTTTGTTTCCTCGACCATCGCCGCGCAAGCCATCATCAGCGGCGGCACAACCGAACAGAAACGGCAATGGTTGCCGCGCCTCGCCGAAGGCATGGCCGCAACCCTAGCATTGACGGAGGGCAACGGCGATTGGGATTTGAGCAATATTGCCTGCCTCGCCGATGGCAAAACAGACGAAGTGACGCTGAGCGGCACGAAAACGCTTGTCGTCAATGCCCTGGCGGCGGAACTATTTGTCTTGTCGGTGCAATATTACGGCGCCACTTCCCTGTTGCTGGTTGAAAGATCCGCCTTACCGGACACCGCCTTTGAACGCGAAGTGGTGATGGACGAGACCAGGCGCAGCTATCGTATATGTTTCGATGGCATCAAAGTGCCGCGCGCCAATTTGTTGGATGCGGCGGGGACACCAGCTGCCCTGCATCGCATTGACATGGTTGCGTGCTTATTGAATGCGGCGGAAAGCTGCGGTGGCACTTTAGGGGCGTTGCAGACTATTGTTGATTATCTCAACACCCGATTGCAGTTCGACCGCTTCATCGGCTCCTACCAAGCGCTCAAACATCCGACCGTGGATATTTTGTTAGGCTATGACGCCAGCCGGTCGCTGCTTTACCATGCCGCCACAATGTTCGAAACTGAAGATCAGGAAGCCGTCGTGCGGATGGCAAAAGCGAAAGCCAACGACACCTTCGCCTTCGCCGGGGACCGCGCCATCCAATTCCATGGCGCCTTCGGCTTCACCTATGATTGCGATGCCCAACTCTATCTACGCCGGGCCTTGTGGAACCAATACCAGTTCGGCGATCCGGCTTATCAGCGTCGGCTTCTGCAGGATCTGTTGTTATAGCAGTGACAATTCTAAATATTTGAGGTCTGACCCAAAAAATCAAAAATTCTACAGCTCCAGCAATTCCTGCACTTTTTCCGGGGTTAGGGTGGCGCCGGCGTAGATTTGACCGGCCACTTCCAGGGCCGGGGTGGAGCGGATGCCGAAGGCTTCCAAGCGTTCCGCCGCGCCTTCGTCCATCATCAGGTCGCGGCTTTCGAAGACGACATTGTGATCGGTGAGATACTGCTTCAGCTGTTCGCACGGGATGCAAAATGGCGTCGAATAGACGATCACCGCCGCCGCCATCAAAGCTCGCCTTTCTGTTTCAACTCGCGGTATTTGTCTTTGCGATCCAGCCAAGCCTGCTTGGCCTCACCTGATAGGAACGGTTGCGCTTCGGTAAAGATGCTATCTTTCCAGGCTTCGCCCTGGCTCCAGCGATAGCCGGCTTCGATGGTGATACCGGGTTCTGTCGCGTTTTCCAGCACACCTAACGCACTTTCGAAGATTTCCCGCTGCTGCGCCACATTGAAGGGTTCCCCACACGGATTACCAAGGGGAAAATCGACAAACAAAAATCGCGGGACATTGCAGCTTTCAACAATATCCCGGGCCGTCGCGATCACCACGGTTGGGATGCCATGTTCTTCCAGGTAGCGGGCAATCAGACTCACGGTCTGATGGCAAACTGGTCAGACCGGGACCAATATTGCTGCATCAACGTTGTCTTCCCGGCACATCGCCAGGGCTTTTGGCGCTTCGTCGATGAGAACTTTTTTGACACTGTAATTATTATAGGCACCATAAAGGCGTTCTGGGATGTCAGCGATGCGGCCGGCCGCCAGCGCTTCGCGCAAGCGATCGACCGGGAAATAGCTGTTCACGTCATCCAGATGGGTGGCGTAACGATCAAAACTGTTGGTGCGGCTATAAAAAAGTTCGCTTCGAGTGTCGCCGGGAATGGCATAGACGCTACGGAAACCTTCTTCGGTGATAGGATTTTCTTCCGTCGCCTCGTCATATTTGATCGCGAGTTCGCTGGTCGTCAGGAGCGCCAGTTTGCACCCAGCGAGCGGTTTTTCCAGCGCTTGAAATGGCACCTGATCATGCTGCGCCCATTGATAGGGTTTGTCGTAACCTTGCGAGAGATAATAATCGCGGGTCTTGTCGATATAACTGACATAATCCATCTCAGTCGCCTCCTTTCGCGGGATATCGAGATCGGCAGGTAGCATATTCAGCCAGTTGCGTTTGGTACTGTCAAGCCGCCGCCCGTGCCAGAGCCGCCCGCACCAAGGGCAAGCGGTCGTTGCCAAAATACATATCGTCCCGATCAAGGAAAATCGTCGGCGAACCGAAGCCGCCGCGCCGCATCAACGCCTCGGTATTTTCTCGCAACGTCAGTTTGATCTCGTCAGTTTGGATTTTCTCAGCCATCTCCAGCGCATCGAAACCGCATTTTGTCGCAATATCGGCCAACACGTCATCCTGACTAATGTCCCGATCGTCCCCCCAATAGGTTTCGAATACGGCCCGGGCATAAGGCATCAAGCGGTCGCTTTGCGCGGCGACAATACAAGCCCGCATCGCCTTCACACTGTTGACCGGAAAGACCGTGGTCGGCCAGGTGATCTTTATTCCAGCTTGGCGGGCCCAGTCTTGCATGTCCTTAGCCTGATATCGCGCCTTCGCCGGCACCGGTGTTTCACGTGAAACATAGACGGAAGGATTGATGGTATTGAATATCCCGCCGACGAGGATCGGTTTCCATTCCACTGCCTGGCCCAATTCATCGGCCATCACGGCGAAATTGTGGAACGCCAGATAGGTCCATGGACTGGAACAATCAAAGAAAAACTCGACCCGCGCCATAATTTTCGCTCCCGTTTGTCGGAGCAGCGAGCATACGTGAATGTCGGGCGGAACAAAAGAAAATGGCGGCAGTCATCGGACTGCCGCCAAGTTCGGGGGCGAACGATTGCCGAGCTAATTGACCCGATAATCGTCCGGTAGGAACATCAGACTATCTTGGCCTTCCGCAACAGTGGCATGGCATTCATAACAGAATTTCATTCCGGCAGAATTCTTGCCGTTGGTCATCCCGAACAATTGACCGTTCGGCATCACCATCGTGTACCGCCAATTATCGCTTGCCTTACTGAAGCCCTTGGCCATTTTTTCCATAATAAAGAGCGGCCCGGAGCCCACTTTACCGTTGGTTTTGACGACAAAGCTGTCTTTCGCCAATTTTGCACCGACCGGCATGCGGCCGGCCGCTTCATATTTGCCGTAAGATTTGGCCTGCGCATTCCCACGATTGAACACATAGCGGCCGCCATGGGTGTCGGAAACATAAGGCTGCGTCGAATAACCGTCCCAATCGGCATAATGTTTGGCGTCTTTCAGTCCTGATTTTGCATAACCTTTGACCATATCGGCTTTCAAGCAGTCATAAACCGAATTGGCTTCTGCCGCGGTTAATTCAGGTGCCGCCGCGCCGCCACAAGGACTGCAGGCTCCGCAAGCTTTCTTGGCGCCACAGGGATTGCATGGATTGCAGGCTTTTTTGGTTGCGCAAGGATTGCAGGTTCCACAAGCTTTCTTGGCGCCACAGGGATTGCATGGATTGCAGGCTTTTTTGGTTGCGCAAGGATTACAAGCTCCGCAGGCTTTCTTGGCGCCACAGGGATTGCAAGCTCCGCAGGCTTTCTTGGTTGCACAAGGGTTGCAAGCTTTCTTCGTTGCGCAAGGATTGCAAGCTTTCTTGGTTGCGCACGGATTGCAGGCTTTTTTTGCGCCGCAAGGACTGCAGGCCTTTTTCGCCGCACAAGGATTGCAAGGATTGCAAAGCGATGCCTTCATCAACCGCGGCACCATGCATTTTTGTGATAACCCCGCAGCAGATGCACCACCGCACGGATTGCATGGATTGCAGGCGCCACAAGCTTTTTTCGCACCGCAAGGGTTACAAGGATTGCAGGCTTTCTTGGTCGCGCAAGGATTGCATGGGTTGCAGGCTTTTTTTGCCCCACAGGGGTTGCAAGGATTACAGCCTTTCTTTTTGGTCGCGCACGGATTACACGCTTTCTTGGCGGTACAGGCTGCGACCTGGTACGATCCGTCTGGCGTTGCCGGGCGTGATACCGCGGTTGGGTTGTTGGGTATCGCGCTGCTGGCCGCGAAACTGATATTTGCCATGGTAATGACGCCAGCCGATGACAACGCCGCCACGGCGACCAACGGAATGACTGTCGATGATAATAGTTTGCTCTTTTGAGCGTACATGAGGTGCCTCCTCAATTTGATTGTTGATGTTCCCGGACCCAATGTGGACGCCTCTGATCACGGAGACTAGTAACAATGGCTCACCATTATGTGATTCGACGCAATTGGCCTTTCTATTTGGGGATTTTCGACTTACCTGAGGGTGATGCAGAAAATCAGATGTAAAATCGGAACAATTGGTATTTTGCCGGTGCTGGCGGCGATATTTGTGGGCCAACCGACCTTCGCAAGCGATCTCGCTGCACCTGAAGTTATTCACATTCCAGCTGGATCCTATTTCATCGGTTCAAACCGCGCCGAAAAAGAACTGGCCTATATGCTGGATGAAGCCGCCTACGGCCATAGCGTGACCCGGCAACAGAAATGGTACGAAGACGAACCGCCCCTATCTGAACGCCAAGGTAAAGCCTATGCGATTACCCAAACCCTCATCACCAATCGGCAATATGCTGAATTCATCAACCAAACCGGCCATCCGACACCGAATGTCGATTCGGCAACTTGGCGAAGTTATGGCCTGATCCACCCATTTACGCGGACCCGCCGGCATGCCTGGTTGGATGGCCAGATGCCTGCAGGGCGGGAAGATCATCCGGTTGTATTGGTGTCCTTCGACGACGTTCAGGCCTACGCGGCGTGGTTGTCCAGGCGAACCGGCCATCACTGGCGCCTACCAAGCGAGGATGACTGGGAACGCGCCGCGCGCGGTGACGAAGGGAAAATCTTCCCCTGGGGCAATGAATATGATCCAAGCCGGCTCAACAGCCACGATATGGGGCCTTTCGATACAGTACCGGTCGGCCAATACTCCAAAGGCAACAGCCAACACGGTCTTGTCGATCCGGCTGGACAAGTTTTTGAATGGACGGCAACGGCAAAGGGCAAAGGCCGCCATATCGTCAAGGGTGGATCGTGGGACGACAAAGGTTGCGGCGTCTGCCGGCCTGCCGCCCATCATTCCCGACCAGATCATTTGAAACATATCCTGATCGGCTTTCGCTTGGTCCGGGAATAAGTTATCAAGAAACCTCAATTTGAGAATATGAACGATGTCCACACGTGAGATAAATTTTGCCGACCTCTCCACCGGGCGCTTGCGGAAAATGCAGGCGGGTGGCGAAGAAGTGTTTGAATGCAACCGCGTCCTGCACAAAATCAGTGGTAACGTGGTCGACGAACTGATTAATCGGGTCGAGACGTTTTACGAATGGGATCATTACCCCGACGGCGATGTCTATGATAGCGAGACCCACGGGCAATATTATTATCATGCGCATCGACCGGAAAGCGGCGAACATGGCCATTTCCACACCTTCATCCGCGAAGAAGGGTTACTCGATATTACCGGTCCGGTCGAAAACGACAGTGATACCGAGTGGCCAAGCGGCGATGACATCGTCTGCCACCTAATTGCGATCTCTATGGACAAAAAGGGTTTCCCCGAACAGCTTTTCACCACCAATCGCTGGGTCACGGACGAGAATTGGTTCACTGGCGACAATACCATCGCCTTGTTGGATCACTTCCAAATCGACCATGCCTGGCCGTCCTGGCCGACCAATCGCTGGCTTACGGCCATGGTCGCGTTTTTTTATCCGCAAATCGAATTGCTGATCCGGGAGAGAGACATTAAGATCGCGGCTTGGCGCGAGAAGAAGCTGGAAACTCATGTCTTCGAAGATCGCGACCTGGAGATAACGTCGATCATGAATATCGACATCGATATCCAAATGGCCAATATCCAAACGGCCTTGAAAGGAAGATCATGACGGAAAAGGTGCAAAAAACGGACGCCGAATGGCGCCAGCAATTGAGCGAGGAATCCTATTACGTTACCCGGCAAAAAGGCACCGAACGGGCTTTTACGGGACCGCTGAACGACGAAAAACGAAGCGGCGTCTTTTCTTGCATCGGCTGCGGCCAGGCGCTCTTTTCGTCCGAGACAAAATTCGAGTCTGGTTCCGGTTGGCCTAGCTTTTGGGGCCCAATCGATGGCGACAATGTGGAGACGGAAACCGATCGCTCCCACTTCATGGTCCGCACCGAAGCTTTGTGCAGCAAATGCGATGCCCATTTGGGTCATGTCTTCGAAGACGGCCCGCAACCGAGCGGCCTGCGATATTGTATGAATTCCGCCTCGCTTGCGTTTGAACCCACCGATAAAGAGTAGTCCATTTTCATGACACATCAGATAAAGGCCGTTTTCTGGGATTTCGGCGGCGTCATCCTGTCCAGTCCGTTCGACGCTTTCAACCGTTATGAAGAACAAAATAGCCTGCCGATGGATTTCATCCGTACCGTCAATAGCCATAATCCGGCAGACAATGCCTGGGCCAAACTGGAACGCAGCGACATCAATCCGGACGGCTTCAGCGATCTATTTGAAGCCGAAGCCACTGCCCTCGGCTATCGGGTACCGGGGCGCGACGTGCTGGCATTGCTGTCCGGCGAGGTGCGCCCGGAAATGGTCGAAGCCCTGCGCCGGGTCGGTCAGCAATTCACCATTGCCTGTCTGACCAACAATGTTCGAAGCGGCGCCGGCCCGGGCATGGCCCGCTCGGCGGAGAAAGCCGCGCAGATCGCCGAGATCATGACGCTGTTCCATCATGTGGTGGAATCGAGCCAAGTCGGGGTCCGTAAACCGGAACAACGCTTCTATGAAATCGCCTGCGAAATGGCCGATGTCAGCCCGGCGGAAGTGGTCTTCCTGGATGATCTCGGGATCAATTTAAAGCCGGCCAAAGCCATGGGCATGCAAACCATCAAAGTCCTCGGCGCCGCCCAGGCCCTAACCGATCTGGAAGCAGTCCTACAAATTCCACTCCGGTGAATGGGGAATAAGACGCCGGAATATCGCCCAATTATTCTAATTGAACGCCTAAATACTCGCCCCTAAAGCCGCTATTGGAACCAGCTTGACGCCAGTGCGGACCCGGCACAATCCGCACTGCTCAAGCCGCTCAGTGGGCGACGTGCAGGATCGGCTCGACGCCGTCGAACATCGATTCCAATTGTACCCCCAAGGCATCGCCAAACTTGGAGACGGCGATGTAGATGGTGATGACAAACACCGCATCGACAATCTGCGCTTCATTCCAATGCGCGTGCAGGCGATCCCAGAGTTCTTTGGGGACCCGGTTGGCGTCTTCGCCGATTTGCACGGTCAGGTCCAATAGGGCCTTTTCGCCGTCGCTGAAATGCGCACTGGTTTTGTATTTCTCGCCATCCAGGTCGGCAATTTTATCGTCCGTGATCCCTAGCATGTTTGAGACCCGTTCGTGTTGGACGACGCAATATTGACATTGATTGCGCTGGGTCGCTTTCAGGATCAGCAGCTCCTTGGTCTGCCAATCGATCACCCCGTCTTTCAGCACCGCCATGATCAGATCGGTGAAGACGGTACCGTATTCCGGCTGATGACCGAACACCTTGAAGATATTCAACAGGGCCTGAAACCGTTCTTCGGCTTTATCGTAAAAAGCTATGGTTTCGTCGTCGGCCTGTTCTCTTTCCACTAATGAGACACTCATATCGCTCTCCTGTTTGTGTTGAACGTTCGTTCCAAAATAGCCAAATTTTTTTATTCCAACATCATCCTGGCCTGAGATGTGATGGCGTCGATAGCAGCCTTGTGCGGTTTCCCACGGGTCAGTACACGCAGTCCCAAAAATAGACCCAGTAGCGCCTGCGCGGTTTTGCGCGGCGGCACGGGGCTGGCAATAGTGCCTTGTTGTTGAGCGGCGATAATCCGGGCGCAGAAAAAATCCTCCACCGCTTTCAAGCAGCCATCAACAAAGTCCCGCGCTTCGCCGTCGTGCGGCGACAGTTCAAGAACCGTATTCACCAGCAAACAGCCGGCTGGCGCGCCTTTGCGACCGGTTTGTTTAGCCGCCCCGTCGAAGGCGGCGAGGATGGCCTCCTTCGGTGCATATTGATCGGCAATACGGTCCAGATAATCGGCCCGATGAATCTTGTCGTAATGGCGCAAGGCCTGCATGAACAGGGCATGTTTGCTGGTATAGGCGGTATAAATGCTGCCCCGGTTTATACCGGTCGCATCGACCAGATCGCGCATCGACGTCGCTTCGTAACCGCGCGCCCAAAACGCCTGCATGGCGCGTTCAAGCACGTCGGTTTCGTCATAGCGCTTTTCCCAGGGCAAAGAAGGTCTCCGCAGAAATGATACATGCACGTGTTATTATCATGCATGTTTGGAACGAGCGGTCAAATAAATTTGTTTCAGCTTGCCACCGTCCTAACGCCGGCCAACGACAGATAATTCGCCAGCAATTTCGGGACGGCAGGCGTCGGGTGATAGTTTTCCGTATTGGCCGGTTTTTCATGCTGCCAATTTTGGCGCATGATTTCGGGATCGATTTCCGGGTGAAACTGGTTGGAATCTGTGACGGCATGGAAATCGAACTGGAAGATTGGAGCGAGGTCAAAGTCAAGAGCATTGCCCGCCCGGTCGGCGGTTTTCAACTTTAAAAAAGCTTCGAAGGGCCGGTTTTCAATCGCGAGCCGGGGATCAGAGCCCTATTCCAAGCGCGGCCCTTGTCGAAGATCCGACAATCCCGTCGGCTTCCAGATTGTTGGCTTGCTGGAAACTGATCACCGCAGCTTTAGTGCCAGACCCAAAAACACCATCGACATCAACTTCGACACCCTTTGTTTTCAGCGCCTCCTGCACTTCGCGTACATCTTCGCCCTGCATCATCGGGTTTCGAAGCCGCAAAATGCGTTCATCGGCAACCCCCGCTGAGGCGCGGACAATTATGCCCGACAATATCGGTTCGTCAATCAAAACGCCCCGCACAGTCAACGGTAAATCGAGGGTCCAGTCATTGTCGTCACACAATTTTTGCAACGCTTTCATCCGGTAGACAGTCTTTCCAAGCAACTTATTCGAATGATTTGAAAGCCAATCAAATCGGGTCTGAATATATTTGACTATCCAATCTTGCTCCCCCAGATCGTTTAAACTGCCGTTATTTTCATTGATACGATCCCGCATACGATGCCAAGAACCATGAATTTTGCTGTCGTAGATCACGGCTTGTCCAAGGGCCGTTTCGCTGCCGATATGCTGTGCCGAAGCAACCGCCGGCTGCCAATAGACGCGATCAAAAAAACCATCCTGCACATCATGCATAACCGTATCGTCGCCCGCCCGGCGCAGCAGGTCACGAAAAACCCCATCATGATCGAGCGATAGGTCGTGATCCTCCAACCGCCCCAGGAAAGGCGCCAGCGTCTGGCTGAATTCAGCCTCCGGCGCCGCGCAATAGGCTTTGATCAGCAGAAACAGATTACCACTCGCCAACGTCGTTTGCGATCGGCCATAGGTCAAATGACCGCTGTCGCCGGCGAGCAGTGTCACCGTGCCATAGTCACCCAACGCCTTGCCGGTTTCAAAAATGTTGACAATGGCCTGAGCGGTACTTTTTTGCAGGTCGGTTACCATCAGTTTTCTCCATTATTCCAGTTCTTGCAGGAAGGCCCATCACCAATCATTCTATCTCGACGATTGCTTTCCATTTTTCATCAGGTGTTTGCTCGATTTTGTCAGAAACAACATTATCTGTGACTTTGATTTCATTCACCCAGGCCGTTGCTTCCGGCCTGGTATCAAAAGTACGGGACACGGTCGGCATAATAATCCTCCATTTCGGTCGTTGGCTTGATTTCGAGATTATGGGGCTAAATTATGGCGTTTTAGAACCAAAGCACGCTTGTCGGCATAGTCCTTGCAGTTAATCAACTCCCAATTCGTGATATTGCTACCAAATTCGGATTCAACGATTGATTTCAACGTGTTTTTGTTCTTGGCATCCAATTTTACCCAGGCCAGAATCTTGCTGGAAGCATCATCGGTTCCGGTGACGCAATCGATATCACGGATATTCATCGCCTCTCGCGCTTCCTTTTGGAAAGCCGCCCGGATATCGGGATGAACCGCTAAAGAATCGGCGGCATCGCCGGTGGCAAAAAACTGGCTGACGCCGGCGCCGGTCCCGGCGTAGCTTTTGTTCGCGACGTTCAGGTCGAATGCCGCCAAGACCGACGGATAAATATCTTCGCTGCCGTCTGGGTCTTTGGGATCCGGGACCTCGAGCTTGCCGGTTGTATTTTTTACCGCAGGTTCTGTTTTTTCGGTTTCGGAGCCGATCGGAATTAAAGAAAACTCTTGTCGTTTATAGCCTAGATTGAAGGCGGGCGCTTCACTGGAAAATGTCGCTTTCAAGCCGAAATTCGTTCCGGTGCCAAAAAAAGTAATGTTCTTTTTCCCGGAAAGCGGTTTTTCGGACCATTTTGGCCCGCGCCCGGCAGCCAATCGCGCGGCGTCGCCCGTGGCGTAAACCTGACTGATTTTGGGATCGAATACTGACAAATTGGATTCCAAATGCGCAATCACCGGCGGTAAGCCACCGTTTTCATAGGCCGGGCCTACATATCCCTCATAACGGTCGTAGCCAATACTTACACTTTGTGTTTTAGAATCCGCATCGATGCCAATCTGTGTGGAGGTCACGAAGAGCACACGTTCGGTATTAGCACAGGCGGATAACGCCGCCGCAACTACCGTCAGCAGAAAAACATATCTGAAATTCATTATAATTCACCCACCCTCATAGTTGTCCGAGCAATACGCTAAATTTTATCCTGCTTTACTTGTCTGATTAACGGCTCAAGCGTGTTGCAATCGACGTTTTCAAAATTGGGACTGACTAGAACATTGTTATTCATCGCCGCCAGCGTTGAACTGGAATATCCAATAACAATCTCAGTTCCTTGCGGCCGCTCAGCGATGCTAAGGCCAATTATTTCATGCGCCAGAAGGTTGCCGGCGACACTGCCGCCATGTCCCGGTCCAGGAATTGTAATATTGACCAACCCAAAATAACCGGTGCCGTTGTCGGGGAGATTTCGTGCGACCGAAAGTCCGGCATCATACTCAATCGACTGTGACTTCGAGGATTCAGACGGTGCGCTCTCGAAGTTGAATAAGGCACAATTTTGCAAACCGGCCATCGCTATCTTGGTATAGCCAATGGTAAAGCCAGATTTATCACGACTTGTGTCCACTATCATCCCAAGCGAATTTACAATTATTAAATGACCGGCCAAACTGCCGCGCGGATTGTCCATGGCAGTGATCTCAACATCGGCCAAGCCAACGATGCGATCATTTCCTATCGGGTCAGTGTAGACAAACGTGCAGCCGGGTAGGATGGTCCAAACGCTTAGCGCCGCCGCCATTGCACGAGATAAATAAAATACACGCAATACGGACCCCCCAAGTATTAGTATATTTTGACTTCAATTCCAGTAAATCATTGATTGTATTAAATTGCAATTATATTTTGTTTTATATTCTTTTAGTGGATGTAGTAGATCAGCCATGCGATCAAAAACGGTCGATCACATGAAACAAAATTAAGCCGGCAAGGCGGGCAAACCAGCAAGTGTGAGATAATTCGCCAACAATTTCGGGGCTTCCAAGGTCGGGCGATAGTTTTCCATATTGGCTGGTTTTTCATGTTGCCAAAATTGGCGCATGATATCAGCGGAGATTTCCGGGTGAAACTGGATCGAATACCAGTTGCCGCCATGATCAAGGGCGAGAGAGCGGGCCTCACCCAAAGTTGCAAGGACGCTGGCGCCCGGAGGCACCCCAACGACATATTCTGAATTGCCAAAATTGTATTCGACGTCATCAGGCAGGCCGTCAAATAAAGGATGACTGTGGCCGGCCGGCGTCAACTCAATCGGCAGGGTTGCCGCACATTCGCCGCCGGCTAGTTTTTCCACTTTTTGGCCCTGCCACAGACACATCAGTTGATGGCCACCACAAATTCCCAGAAGCGGCTTGCCGGTTGGCCGATAAGCGGCCATCCAGGTCAGCAATTGATCGTGCCATTGCCGCATTTCATGGACCGAATGGGCGCTGCCGCCGATAATGACGGCATCGAAAGCTCGATGATCCGGGATCGGATCGCCCTGACAAACATCGATTACGGTCAGGGCAATGCGCTTCTGCAAGCCAAGTTCCCTGAGCCTGGTCGCCATCCATTCGCCATCGTCGCGCCCGTCAGCGGCGTCGGCATGGACCGAGCTATCATAGCGGGCAGCTTCGGCAAGCTGCGAAATATAGAGCAATTGGAAGGGGCTGGACATTTTACGATCATCCATAGGAAGCTGTGGGGGATATTTTAACGGACTATAACCATGCGTGATGACATCGACAATGACGGCTTTCGCCAGCAGCTTTTGGTGTTGCAGCGGGACCTGACCGCCAGCAGTGAAGCCGCCAAAGAAAGCCGCCAGGCGGTCGAACTTGATCAAAGCAAGGTCGGCCGGCTATCGCGCATGGACGCCTTGCAAGGCCAGGCCATGGCGCAGGAGACCGAGCGCCGCCGCGGCCTGCAATTGCAACGCATCGAAGCGGCATTTCAGCGCCTGGACGATGACGATTATGGCTATTGCGTCAATTGCGGCGAGGACATTCCGGTCAAACGCCTGGAACTCGACCCGGCCGCCCCCAATTGCGTTGGTTGCGCCGGCTAAGCGTCGGTGATATTGAAAGCGCCGAATTAACTTCTACAAACTGATGAGCAGATGAACGCAGGACAAGATGCGGTGGCCAGGCGGCGGACCTTCGCCATTATTTCCCACCCGGACGCCGGTAAAACCACGCTGACCGAAAAACTTTTATTGTTCGGCGGCGCCATCCAAATGGCCGGTGCGGTGAAAGCCCGCGGGGCCCAGCGCCGGGCCCATTCCGATTGGATGAAAGTGGAGCGAGAGCGCGGTATTTCCGTCGCGTCGTCCGTCATGACCTTCGATTATGACGACCGCACCTTCAATTTGCTGGACACGCCAGGGCACGAAGATTTTTCCGAAGATACCTACCGCACCCTGACCGCGGTCGATAGCGCCGTGATGGTCCTGGACGCCGCCCGCGGCATCGAAACCCAGACCCGCAAATTGTTCGAAGTTTGCCGCCTGCGGGACGTACCGATCGCTACTTTCATCAACAAAATGGACCGCGAAGCGCAGGACCCGTTCGATCTGCTGGATGAGATTGAGCAGACCCTGGCGTTGGACGTGACCCCGGCCAGTTGGCCGATTGGCATGGGACGGAATTTCCTCGGCTGTTATGACTTGATCCGCGACCGTTTGATCCTGATCGCGCGCAGCAAGGGCGACATGCCGCCGGAGGGCGAGCAATGTAACGGCCTGGACGATCCCAAACTAGACGAGTTATTGCCCGAAGATGCGGTGAAGCAGTTGCGCGAAGAAGTGGAGATGGTGCGTGGGCTGTGCCCCGAATTCGATCTTCAAAGTTATCAGGAAGGCCATTTGACGCCAGTTTATTTCGGCAGCGCGATCAACAATTTTGGCGTTCGCGAGATGCTGCTGGGTCTGTCGCAATTCGCCCCTTCGCCGCGCCCGCAACCGACTGCTGGTCGGGAAATCGATCCAGGAGAAAAAAATGTCGCCGGATTTGTCTTTAAAATTCAAGCCAATATGGACCCCAAACATCGCGACCGCATCGCCTTCGTAAGACTTAGTTCCGGGCATTTCAAACGCGGCATGAAGTTGAAACATGTCCGCAGCGGCAAGATGTTGAATATCCACAATCCGGTTTTGTTTCTGGCCCGCGACCGGGAACTGGCGGAAGAGGCTTTCGCCGGCGACATCATCGGCATTCCCAACCATGGCAATCTGCGCATCGGCGATGCCTTAACCGAAGGCGAAGAATTAGCCTTCATCGGCATTCCGAGTTTTGCGCCGGAACTGTTGCAGAGCGTGCGGCCGGAAGACCCGATGAGGTCAAAACATCTGAGCAATGCGCTTGTGCAATTGGCCGAAGAAGGCGTCGCCCGGGTGTTCAAACGGCGGATCAACTCGGAATGGATCGTTGGGGTTGTCGGCGCCCTGCAATTTGACGTGCTGGCCGACCGCATCCGCAGCGAATACAATATTCCGGTTCGTTTTGAGGCTACAACTTTGATGACGGCGCGCTGGGTCGAAGCGGACGATCATCTGGAACTGAAAAAATTCAGCGACAAAAACGAAGCAGCGTTGGCCGACGATCATGACGATTTGCCGGTATTCCTGGCCCGCAATGCCTGGCATTTGAATTCGACGATTGAAGAATGGTCGGCGCTGAAATTCCTGGCGACCCGGGAGCAGGTCTAAAGGACGGATCATGAGCGACGAACAACCACAGACGATCTATTTGAAAAATTATGCCGAACCGAATTTTTGGGTTGAGCATGTTGCACTTACCTTCGATCTGGAACCATCGGCGACCAGGGTGGCAGCGAAACTGAAGCTGCGACGGAATGGACCGGGGCCCTTAACTTTGAATGGGGAAGACCTGAAGCTGCACTCGATCGCAGTGGACGGTCAAGTGCTCACCGCCAACGACTATGAACTAAATAATACCAATCTGACCTCGAAAATTGAAATCGGCGAAGAATGTATATTGGAGACGGTGGTAGAAATCGATCCTGCCGCCAATAGCCGGCTCGAGGGACTTTATGTCTCCAGCGCTAATTTCTGCACCCAATGCGAAGCCGAAGGTTTTCGCCGCATCACTTTTTATCCCGATCGCCCGGACGTCATGGCGACCTTTGACGTGACGATCCGGGGGGACAAGGCGGCCTATCCGGTGTTGCTGTCGAGCGGTAATCTGAGCGCTAGCGGTGATCTGGACGACGGCCGCCATTTTGCCCGTTGGGAAGATCCGTTTCCAAAGCCGGCTTATCTATTCGCCCTTGTTGCCGGCGATTTGGGCCGGGTCCAGGATCGTTTCACTACCCAAAGCGGACGTGACGTTGAACTGAATATCTATGTCGACAAGGGCAACGAAAATCGCTGCGCATATGCCATGGATGCGCTCAAACGATCGATGCGCTGGGACGAAGAAAAATACGGCCTGGAATACGATCTGGATATTTTCAACATCGTCGCCGTTGCCGACTTCAATATGGGGGCGATGGAAAACAAAAGCCTGAACATCTTCAATGCTAAATATGTCCTAGCCAATCCGGATACGGCAACGGACGGCGACTATGCCGGTATCGAAGCGGTGATCGCGCACGAATATTTCCACAATTGGACCGGCAACCGAGTGACCTGCCGCGACTGGTTTCAGCTCAGCCTAAAAGAAGGCCTGACGGTCTTCCGCGATCAGCAGTTTTCCGCCGATATGCGCAGTGAGCCGGTCAAACGAATTCAGGATGTCGCGGTTCTGCGTGGCCATCAGTTCCCCGAAGACGCCGGCCCGATGGCGCATCCGATCCGCCCCGACAGCTATATAGAAATCAATAATTTCTACACCCTGACGGTCTATGAAAAAGGCGCCGAAGTCATCCGCATGTTCCATACTCTGTTGGGCGAAGATGGTTTCCGCAAAGGCATCGATCTGTATTTCCAACGCCATGATGGTCAGGCCGTGACCTGCGACGACTTCGCCGCCGCCATGGCAGATGCCAATGACGCCGACCTGGCACAGTTCAAGCTTTGGTATCAACAGGCCGGCACGCCGGAGATCGAAGTTGCCGGTGATTTCGATGAAGCAGCCGGACGTTATACCCTAACCCTGAAGCAAAACCTGCCGGATACGCCGGGGCAAAACAACAAGCAAGCGATGCATATCCCTGTCGCTGTCGGCCTGTTGGATAAGGAAGGCAACGAAGTCCGCGGCACCGAAATCCTGAACTTGAAAGAACGCGAACAAAGTTTTGTTTTTGAAGGTTTGGCCGCCACCCCGATCCCCTCGGTCAATCGCGGCTTCTCAGCCCCGGTGAAAGTGCGCCATAACGAAAATGACCATGCTTTCCTGATGGCACACGACCAGGACCCTTTTAACCGCTGGGAAGCCGGCCAACAATTTGCCACCTCGACGTTGTTGGCGATGGTCGCCGACAATTCGATGGCCGTGCCCGAAAGTTACCTGAGCGCCTATAGCACCTGCTTGAACGACAGCGGACTGGAGAAAGCTTACCAAGCACAGTTGTTAGCGCTGCCGGCGGCATCCTATGTCGGCGACCAGATGACCATCGTCGATGTGGAAGGTATCCATAGCGCCCGCGAATGTCTGCGCAAGCAAATCGCACAGACCTTCAATGATGAGTTGCGTGACCTTTATCACGGCAACCAAAGTAACGAAACCTATTCACCGGATGCCGAAAATTCCGGGCGGCGGTCGCTAAAAAATCAAGCCCTGTTTTTCCTGGCGGCACTGGAGAATGAGGAAAGCATGGAACTGCTATCAACGCAGTTTCATGGCGCCAACAACATGACCGATCGGATGGAAGCATTGTGGCGGCTGAACGATATCGACGGATCGGCTCGGCAAGAGGCCTTAAATGCTTTTTACGACCGCTTCAAGGACGACGACTTGACCATCGATAAATGGTTCACGGTTCAGGCGACGTCGTCGCTGCCCGGCACCTTGGATCAGGTGAAAAAGCTGTTGGACCACCCGGTCTTCAATATCCGCCAACCCAACAAAGTACGGGCGTTGGTTTCCGGCTTTACCAGTTGGAATATTCTGCGTTTTCACGAACGCGACGGCAGCGGTTATGATTTCTTGGCTGAGAAAGCGATCGAACTCGACGGCATCAACCCACAAATCGCCGCCCGTATGCTCGCCCCCTTGGGTCGTTGGCGACGCTACGACAAGGACCGACAGCTGCAAATGAAAGCGGCGTTGGCGCGCATCCAAGATAAACCCGAGCTTTCCCGCGACGTCTTCGAAATCGTCGAAAAGTCGTTGGCCTAGTTCGCCGGCGCGGAGATAAATAAGCCGTATCTGGCCCCGGTCCGTCGTCGGTTCAGCCATAAAATCCCGGCGGTCAGAACCATCATCGCCACATCACTGACCGGTGTTGCATACCAGATCCCCCATTCGCCGAACAGGAACGGCAGACATAGGGTTGCCGGAATGGCGAACAAATAGGTCCGCGTCAGACCCAATAAGGCGGCCCGGCGCGCATCACCAATCGCCTGAAAATAACCCGACAATATTGTTGCGATCCCGAAAAATACAAAAGTGAATATGATGATCGGCAGGATGCGTCCCACTTCCGCGACAACTTTTGCATCCTCAACAAATATCCCGCCGATCGCAGAAGCTGCGAAAACCAAAATTGTCGAATTCACCAAGCAATATACAACGGCCGAAACAAGCGCGATTTTAAGGCCCATATTCGAGCGTCCGAAAGCACCGGCGCCGAAATTGTTTCCGACTATGGACTGCGAAGCCAAGTTCAGGCCCAGTAGAGGTAAGAAGACGAAAGTCATGATCCGGTTGATGATGCCGAAAGCGGCGACGGTTTCGGGATAACTTTCCCGCGCCCATGTCTGGATCGCGTAGATCACTACGGCAGAGATAATACTCACACCCAGGAAATTCAGCGATGGCGGCAGCCCGAGCGTTAACATTTCGCCCCAATGGGCAAACAGATTTCGGGCAGGCTTCACAAACAACCCTAGATTTGTCCGCCCTGAAAGCCGCAATGTTAGGACCACCGAGAGCGACACCGCTTGCGCCAGTACAGAGCCTAGGGCGGAACCGAAGACACCCATTTCCAATTCAACAATCAGGATATAATTGAAGATGATGTTAAGACCCACCGAAGAGACGGCGATCAATGACATGACCCCGACATGCCCTTCGCTGCGCAGAGCATCCCCTTGCACGGACAGGATGAAGGTCAGAGGCGACAAATAGATCAAGAGATAGATATATTGATAGCCGAGTTCAGTCAGCTTCGGATCGTGATTGGCAGCGAATTCGGTCATGGTACGACCGGTGAATATGAACAGGACGATTAGGCCGCCGCTCACGACCAAGGCCAAAACTTGTGCCGAAAATAGCGTGTTGGCAGCGTCGTCCATGCGTGCTGCGCCTAATTGGCGGGCCAGCACACTAGCCATACCACCACCCACCAATGCCGACAGCGCGATGATCAGCATAAATCCCGGGAACATCAAAGTCACAGCGGTCAGTGCGTCAGCACCAACAAAGATGCCAAGAAACAACGCATCGACGACGGTGAACAAGCCATTTGTCACCATGATCAATATGATCGGCGTTGCCGTGGTCAGGTAAAGTCGCGGCAGCGAACCGGCAACATACCGGTTCACCCCGTGGGATGATTGTGTATTCATTTTGAATAACCTCAAGGTGCTGGCACCATTGGCGACAGAAATTGTTTCTTGATCAGACGGTTAGCACCATATGAGGCACCCCGTCCGAACGTTTCTTTGGTGACAAGCCGTTTTTATCGACGATGCAAGTCACCCGCTTTCGAAAAGCCGAAAAGCTATCAAAGGTGACAACATCCACCGCCTCGTCAAAATCAACGGTAAGGCGGAAAAATTCACCCGCCGACATTTCTTCAACGGCGTGAATGCGACCGCAGATTGGCTGCGCCATATATTCACCACGGACCCGGTCACCGAGATTGAACGGCAACGGAATGGAATTCGTCCGCGCGCGGGCGGAAATCGCGTTCCAATCCTTAAAGCCATGTTGTTTTGCGACCATCTCAAGGGTGGCGGAATGGCCGACAGAATGGCCGCCCTCTGCAAGCACAGCGCGAAGACGCTTTGCCTGTTCTTTAAGCGCGGCAATAGAAGGGAGTTCGGTTGACATCATCAAGCCTCATTCTCATATCGCTTCTTTTCATCTTGCGGTGCTCGCGTTGCCACATCTCAGAGCGAACTGAAGTTGGCTGAAAATGTAATTCGACTTCACCTTAGCTTTCGCTTGCGAGCGGCCGGTGTCGATAACCGGCGCGCAACATGACAGCGATGATATCAGCCGTCAAGATGGAATTCTTGACTGGGCTTGCTATTTTTTTCTACCGACGTTTGTATTTTTGCAGGTGAGTAGTTCGTCGGGGTCTCATCGGCAAGCGCCAACGAAGCGGCAAAATCGCCGGGACCCAATAGCGGGATGACCTTGGCATATTTCGCCAAACCAAAACTGTCGGTCAGGTGCAGATTTGCGGCGACCGCCTTTTCATCCGGCATTTCATAAATATAGACCATGTCATATTCGCCGTAGCTGCCGAATTGCGCGATTGGCTTGCCGCCAAAATCGGCGATTGCTTTTTTGTGGATTTCCGCCCGGTCGCGCATTTCCGCATTGCTGATCATCGCGGCCTTTTGCTCATTTTCGTATTTCACCAGATAGAGGACATGGACGGTCATCGCCTGCTCCTTCCTACAGTACCGTTTCGGCCAAAATATCGCTGGCGTCCTGAGAGGCGAGGCCGGCCAGGATGGTATCGACCTGACCATTGGCGGCGGCCGCTTTCCAATCCTGTAGGCGTTCCTGTATTTTTTCCTTCGGCCCAACCAGGGATACTTCGTCAACGAGCTGATCCGGCACCGCGGCAACCGCTTCATGACGGCGACCGGAGAGGAAATGATCTTGAATTTCGACCGCGGCGGCTTCATATCCCAAGCGCTTGCAATAATCGTTGTAGAAATTCTTGTCGCGCGCGCCCATGCCGCCAATATAAAGCGCCAGATGTTCTTTCACTGGTCGCCGCGCGGCATCGACATCGTCGTTCACATTAACCGTACAGAACGGCGTCACGGCAAAATCTTTCAGGCTTTTACCGCCACCGGCCTTGGCGAAACCGTCATTCAAGGCATCCTCGAAAAGCGAAAATTTATCCGGGTCCATGAATACCGGGATCATCCCGTCGGCAACTTCAGCGGCGGTGCGGATGCCGGCGGGTGAAATCGTGCCGGTAACGATCCGCAAATTCTTGTCGCCATGCAGAATGCCTTTCAAAGGCTTGCCCAAGCCGGTGGCCCCTTCACCCATGTAAGGGACTTGATAATGAAATCCGTCGTGGGTCATCGGTCCTTCACGGGCGATGATTTTGCGGATGATTTCAATATATTCGCGGGTCCGGGTCAGGGGTCGGCCATAGGGCACGCCGTGCCAGCCTTCAATCACTTGTGGGCCGGAGGGGCCGATACCCAAAATGAAGCGCCCACTAGACAGGTCGCTTAAAGTCATCGCTGTCATCGCCGCCAACGCCGGTGAACGCGCCGGCATTTGAATGATGCCGGTACCAACATTGATTTTGGTTGTTTGCGCCAATATCCAGGCCGCCGGCGAAATCGCGTCCGCCCCCCAGGCTTCCGAGGTCCAAATACTGTCGTAACCCAATTTCTCAATATGCTTAATCAAGTCCATATCGATTACACAGTGCGGGCCTGTCGCCCGCAACACCAAACCTAATTTCATGTGATTTGCCTCGCCTGTCGCCTGATTGCAGAAAATTATTCTCTCGACAGTTTAGCGATCAGGAGGCGATTTGCCTAGCTGTCTGTCCGAGTTTAGACCGACTTGCGGGCAATCAAATCGGCAACTTCCCGTCGACGTTCGTCGTGGACATTGTGAATTTTACGCCGCCAGTCGGAGTCAAAATTAGTCGCGCAAGATCTCTCTTCGCGCATTCATCAGGTTTGTTGTTATGTTCAAATTAATACCGAACAAATAGTCCTGAATAAGGTTTAACGTCGAGGCTTAGAAAATTCGAGATTGTCGAAAGCGGATGACATCCCGTCGCCTTTGAGACAGAACTAAGCGCGCGAGAGAACAATATCGTCGAACCTGCAGGAATGATCGGATTAACCGATGTTTTTGAGCGTTTTCGATATATTCAAAATCGGCATTGGACCGTCAAGCTCCCATACTGTTGGTCCGATGGTGGCGGCCGCGCGCTTTCTTGCCGAGCTTCGGGTTTCGCCAAATGCACCCGAATCCACCCGAATTGTTGTCGATCTTTTCGGCTCCCTTGCCTTGACCGGCAAAGGACACCAGACCGACCGGGCGGTTATCCATGGCCTTTTGGGTGAGACCCCGGAACATATTATTGTCGACCTGGCAGATCGAAATCTTGCCAATCTTTCCCAGAATAAATCTTTGCATATCTCAAATGTTGGTGAAATCGACTTCGATCCGGACCGTGACATTGTCTTCAATTTTCTGACCCCTTTGGCGGGCCATCCAAACGGCATGCGCTTTCGCGCCCTGACAGCAGATCAAACGAGCATCTTGGATAGGACATTTTATTCGGTCGGTGGCGGTTTTGTCATGGATGAAGACGAACTTGCGGTCGACCGCGAGAGAAGTCAGGACGATTGCAAAGGCGCCTATCCCCACCCCTTCAGAAGCGCCGATGAAATGCTGCGGATGGGGCATGATTGCCATCTCACCATCGCCCAGATGAAGCGTGCGAATGAAGCTTGCGAATTGTCTGAAGCGGACCTCGACGCCGGGATCGACCGCCTTTGGCAGGCGATGCAGGACTGCATCGAATGCGGGCTGGAAGCCGAAGGTGAATTGCCTGGTGGCCTGAAAGTAAAACGTAGGGCCAAAGCACTGGCGGCAGCGTTGGCGGGGACGACCTTATCAATGCGAAGTTCGATCACACGGTCATGGACTGGCTCAGCCTGTTTGCCTTAGCGGTGAATGAAGAGAACGCCGGCGGCAAACGCGTTGTCACGGCGCCGACAAACGGCGCTGCCGGCATTATTCCGGCGGTGTTGAAATATTACCAGGATTTCTGTCCGGGCGCTGATGTGGCCGGGGTTCGGGATTTCCTTCTGACGGCGGCGGCGATCGGTGGTCTGATTAAACATAATGCTTCGATTTCGGGCGCTGAAGTTGGCTGTCAAGGTGAAGTCGGTTCCGCCGCGGCAATGGCCGCCGCCGGTCTAGCAGCGGCCTTGGGTGGCAGCAACGAGCAGATTGAAAATGCCGCAGAGATTGCCCTTGAACATCATTTAGGTATGACCTGCGATCCGATCGGCGGATTGGTGCAAGTACCCTGCATCGAACGTAATGGGCTGGGGGCAGTGAAAGCGGTAAGTTCGGCTTCGTTGGCGCTCAGAGGCGACGGCAGCCATATAGTACCGCTCGATAGCGCGATCAAAACAATGTATGAAACCGGCAGAGATATGTCGTCAAAATACAAGGAAACCAGCAAAGGCGGTCTGGCCGTCAATGTTGTCGAATGTTAATACAGACCCATCTTCGAAACACCTAAATTTGAGGAAGAATATGACACAAGGCAGTGATATCGACATCGCCCGCGATGCCGCAATGCAGCCGATTGGTGACATTGCGGCGAAACTTGGTATTCCAGAAGAAAAACTCATTCCTTATGGCCGGACAAAGGCCAAAGTGCCATTCGAGTTTCTGGAAACGCTGGCCGACAAACCGGACGGGAAACTGATCCTGGTGACGGCGATTTCGCCGACCCCGGCAGGTGAAGGTAAAACCACGACCACAGTCGGCCTGGGCGACGGCCTGAACAGGATCGGCAAAAATGCCATGATTTGCCTGCGCGAACCTTCGCTTGGCCCCTGTTTCGGGGTCAAGGGCGGGGCGGCCGGCGGCGGTCATGCACAAGTCGTCCCGATGGAAGATATCAATTTGCATTTCACCGGTGATTTTCACGCGATTGGCGCCGCCAACAATCTTCTGGCGGCAATGATCGACAATCATGTCTATTGGGGTAACGACCGGGAAATCGATAGCCGCCGCATCACTTGGCGCCGGGTTGTAGATATGAACGACCGGGCCTTACGCTCGACGGTCGCCAATCTAGGTGGCGTCGCCAATGGCTTCCCGCGCGAAGATGGCTTTGACATCACCGTGGCCTCTGAAGTGATGGCGATCTTTTGCCTTTCCAATGACCTGAAGGATCTACAAAACCGCCTGGGCAACATCACCGTTGGTTACACCCGCGGCCGCGAACCGGTATTTGCACGGGATATCAATGCGGACGGGGCCATGACCGTGTTGTTAAAAGATGCCCTGCAACCAAATTTGGTGCAGACATTGGAAAACAATCCGGCCTTTGTCCATGGCGGACCTTTTGCCAATATCGCCCATGGCTGCAACACCGTGATCGCCACAAAGTCAGCCCTGAAGTTAGCCGACTATGTGGTCACGGAAGCCGGTTTCGGCGCCGATTTGGGAGCGGAGAAATTCTTCGACATTAAATGCCGCAAAGCCGGCCTGCATCCCGATGCCGCCGTCGTTGTCGCAACGATCCGCGCCTTGAAGATGCATGGCGGCGTCGACAAAGCCGAACTTGGCGAGAAAAATGTCGATGCGGTGAAAAAGGGTCTGGACAATCTAGGTCGGCATTTGCGCAATATCGCGCAATTCGGCGTGCCGGCGACGGTCGCAATCAATCGCTTTTCTGCCGATAGCGATGACGAAGTTGTGGCGGTGCAAAATTACTGCACGGAATTCGGTGTCGAGGCGTTTGAATGTACGCACTGGGCCGATGGCGGTGCCGGGACCGAAGGACTGGCAAATAAAGTTGTTGAATTGGCCGACGGCGGCAGTGCCCAGTTCCGCACCCTCTACCCGGACAATCTCAGTCTTTGGGAGAAAATGCGCACCGTGGCGCGGAATATTTACTGGGCTGACGATATCATTGCCGACCGCAAGGTCCGTGATCAGTTTCGCGCTTATGAGGACCAAGGTTATGGTCATTTACCGATCTGCGTCGCTAAAACCCAATATAGCTTCTCCACCGATCCGGATTTGAAAGGGGCGCCGACAAACCATGTTGTGCCGGTACGCGAAATTCGGTTATCTTCCGGTGCAGAATTTCTGGTTGTCATCTGCGGCGATATCATGACCATGCCGGGTCTGCCCCGGCGACCGTCGGCGGAAGCGATCCACTTAGATGACGAAGGCCTGATCCAAGGACTATTTTAGTAGCGTTGAGGGAGTAAGAGTGATGGCTGACGTGATCGATGGCAAGGCGTTTGCGGCCACCGTCCGGGCGCAAGTCGGGACAGAAGTGGCAAGGTTAAAAACAGAACATGGCTTAACCCCCGGGCTGGCTGTCGTTTTGGTAGGGGAAGACCCGGCAAGCCAGGTTTATGTCCGCAGCAAGGGCAAACAAACCCTTGAAGCCGGGATGAATTCTTATGAACACCGCCTTGATGCCGGTGCCAGTCAGGATGAATTGTTAGCGCTAATTGCCAAACTCAATGAAGATGACAAGGTGCACGGCATCCTTGTCCAACTGCCCATTCCTGATCACATCGATACGAATACGGTCATTAATTCGATCGATCCGGCCAAAGATGTGGATGGTCTGACCGTCATCAGCGCCGGGCGCTTGTCAGTTGGCCAGGATGCGTTAACCCCGTGCACGCCGCTTGGCTGTTTGATGCTGCTGAGGGACAAGTTAGGCGATCTGACCGGCAAACACGCAGTGATCGTCGGGCGCTCTAATTTGGTCGGCAAGCCGATCGCACAGTTATTGCTGGGCGAGAATTGCACCGTTACGATTTGCCATTCCCGCACCGCCGATCTGCCTGACGTCTGCCGCAGCGCCGACATATTGGTTGCCGCTGTCGGGCGCGCGCAGATGATCAAGGGAGACTGGGTCAAGCCGGGCGCAACCGTGATCGACGTTGGCATCAATCGGGTGCCCCAAGAAGGCGGTAAAGATCGCCTCATTGGTGATGTGGCCTATAGCGAAGCCGCCGAAGTCGCTAGCGCTATTACGCCGGTGCCAGGCGGGGTTGGACCGATGACGGTTGCCTGCCTGTTGGCCAACACGGTCACGGCGGCGTGCCGTGCCAATGGCATCAAGGCGCCTGCCGGCCTGACTGTCTAACCGCGATATCGCACGATCAGTCGGTCGATAAATTCACCATCGGCACCGGCAATTTTGTCGCCATATGCAGCCGCGTTTGCCGCCATTCGATCACCATCTATTGTCATATCGCCGAGGCAGTCGATTGCCGTTTTCAAGGCGCCTGCGGCAACCGCCATCATTTGTGGCAACGCCGCCCATTCCATGATCATTTCCGGTCCGCCGCGTTCATGGGCAGGTGTCATTGCGGCCAACAACGTCGCCTGCAAACCCGGCATGATCTGAGCCGCTGCCATCAGGCGCTCGGCAGCAATTGGGTTGTTCTTGTGCGGCATGGCGCTGGAGGCCCCACCGGACAATGAAATTTCCCTTATCTCCGCCTGCGCCAACAAAAAAATGTCGCCGCCGATTTTCCCCACCGAGGCCGTCAGCATGGCCAGCAAATTACCAAATTCGGCGATGTTTTCGCGCTGATTATGCCAAGGTATATCAGGGCATGTAAGATCCAAGGCCGTTGCCAACGATGCCATCAAGGTAGGCCCGCGATCGCCATAGCCCGACAGATTGCCGGCGGCACCACCGAACTGAACCTGCAACAGACGCGGCATGATTTCGACCACGCGATCACGATGACCCAATAATGGTGCCGTCCAGGTCGCGACTTTCAAGCCAAACGAAATGGGCACCGCCGGTTGACCGCGGGTTCGTCCAACCATCCTCGTCTGACGGTGCCGATCCGCAAGGTCGATAAGCTGGGTCAGCAAACTATCTAGGCGTGCCGAGGCCAAATTCAAATAATCCTTGCACAATAAGCTAGTCGCGGTATCGATAATGTCCTGCGATGTCGCGCCAAAATGGACATGCGGACGGGACGCTGCAGAGACGTTGGCACGAAGGATCTCCACCAACGCGACAACCGGCACGCCATTTGTCGTGGTTGCCTCTCGCAGAGCCTGCGGCTCGATCGTTAATCTCCCCGCGACTTCAGCAATTTCCAAGCCGGCAGCCGCAGGGATGATATTCGCCTCACCCAGAGTTGTCGCAATGGCCGCTTCAACCCGCAGCATTCGGGCAATAGCGGTTTCGTCGGAAAGCAGCTGGCGAACTTCCGGGTCACTCAACAAATCGCCGTAGATCTCGGAATCAAAAATAGAGAAGCTCATGCACCACCGTCAGACATCGAAAAACACCGTCTCCTGGTCACCTTGCATATGAATGTCAAAACGATATGTCTTGCTGCCGCCGGCGTCGATGAGGTCAGCGATCAGAGTTTGGCGGCGATCGGGCGGCACCGATGCCAACACCGGGTCCCGCGCATTTGCCTCCGCTTCATCACCAAAATATATCCGCGTATAGGTATGGCTAAGCAAACCGCGCATGAAGACGATAACGTTGATATGCGGGGCCTGTTCGTCATCCACCTGGCCCGGCTTGATGGATTTGAAGAGGAACCGGCTTTCCGTATCGGTACCGGTGCCAAATCGACCGAACCCCTTAAAAGAAAGGTTGGAGCCCCGAGGATCGCCCGGATGGGCATAGCGGCCTTGATGATCAGCCTGCCAAATCTCTATCATCGCATCCGCTACTGCCGCGCCGGCACCGTCCAGGACCCGCCCTTCGATCTGAATGGCCTCCCCTTCTGTCCCATCTTCGGTCAAATCCCCATCCGCAAAGCTGGACAAGGGATAACCATATTGCTGCGGCGTCAGGCCATAAGCGAAATAAGGACCAACGGTTTGCGATGGGGTTTGTTTAAGCGCCATGGCCTAGCTTTCCATCGGCGTCGCCAGCGGCCCGCGCAAGATAATATCGAAGATATAACCTAGGGCAAAATCCGGCTCTGTCACAGCCAGCGAAAAATCCGCGATCAATAACTCCCGCGCCGCTTCCGGGGTAGAAAGATAGATCGGGTCTAAATCCAACAATGGATCGCCGGGAAAATACATTTGCGTCACTAACCGGGTCGCAATGGTCGGCCCGAACAGTGAAAAGTGAATATGCTGCGGGCGCCAGGCATTGGCATGGTTGGGCCAGGGATAAGCGCCGGGCTTGACCGTATAGAAGCTGTACCGGCCCTTATCGTCGCTTACACATCGTCCACCGCCGACGAAGTTTGGATCCAACGGCGCCTCATGCTGATCGACAATATGAACATATCGCCCGGCGGCATTGGCTTGCCAAATCTCGACCAGCATATTCGGCTGCGCTACCCCACTTTCATCCAGTACCCGACCGGTGACGAGAATGCGCTCGCCAATCGGGGCGCCGTCTTTTGCCGCATTCTTGGTCAAATCATGATCAAGCGGATCCAAGGCCTCGTGACCGTAGACCGGCCCGGTCATCTCCGACAGACTTTGCGGGATCGCCAGCAAAGGTTTCGTTGGGCCCCTCAATGCGGTTGATTTGTAATCGGCATGAATAAAGGGCGGATGGGCGTCCCAATCTCGAGAACCCATCGACTTTCCAACCATTTGTTTCACTCCTTCACGCATGGGAATAACCTGCCCGGAAGAATGGCACGCCGATCAGTGAATGTGAACTCGGAACAATTGTTGGTAATTTTAGTACAACAAGCAGCACCGATCCTTTAGAATTTGTGCCAACAAAAGTAGCTTCGGTACTAACATTGCCAGTTATCCGTTAAGTATTTGCTTTGATTATCACTTTTTGTTTTCAAAGGAAAACTGATGCCAACGATTTGGCAAAAATTTTGGCTATTGAGACGCACCAGCATCGAAGAACGCCGACAGGGTGTGCGCGAAGAACTTACTTTCGGTGATGCATTCATCGACGGGAGCCAATATCCGATGCGGAACTGGAGTGCGACAGGCTACTGCATCGGGCCAACGACATTCGAACCCCGCATCGGCAGCAGGTACCAAACGACGTTTCGCTTGCCACTTGCCGGCGGTGAGCTTGAGTTTGAATGTCAGATTCTCGTGGTGCGCGTTGATGCTGATTCTGGGGTCATTGCTGGGAAGTTCCAAAAAATTGATCCAAAGACGCGCCAAATAATCGACGATCACTTCAACGTATTGACGAGAGAAGTTTTCCAGGCGGAAGCCAAAGATTGGCTGCACACTCTTTTAATTCGATGGGGACTTCGAAACAAGAATTGAGTTTGTTAAGTAATTCTCAACTATATTGCACAACCATTGATACCTAGTTATTCTATCCATTACAAAAAAAGACGTAATCAGGGAGAAGACTAATGAAAAATTTGTTTGTAACCGCGCTTGCGGTCGCGGCCGTCATCGGCGGTTTATCGGCGATGACGAGCCAAATTCAGGCGGCGCCGAATTTTTCCTGTGGCACCGCTAAATTGATTGTGCCGTGGAAAGCCGGCGGCGGCACCCACGTGATATTTTCGATTTTTGAGAAAACCATCCAGAAAATGGATGTGTCGCCAAAAATCAAAGTTGTCACCATTCCGGGACAAGGTGGCAATAAAGGCGCCAAGGAAGCCGCCAAGTCAAAAACCGACGGCTGCACCTTATTCGCGATCCACCAAAGCGCGATTACCAGCTATCTAAATGGGCGCATTAAGTTCCAATACGATAATTTTGAAACGGTCTCCTTGCTCACGTCGACCCCGGACATCGTCGGCGCCTCCGGCGGCGTGCCGTGGAAAACCTTCGATGAATTCAAAAAAGCGACATTGGCTGCGCCGGATACCGTCAAAGTCGGCGCGACTTTCGGATCCAGCAGTCAGTTTTACTGGCTGATTTTAGAAGATCTGACCGGGATGAAGTTCAAATTCGTGCCTTATGATGGCACCCGCGAGCGGATGACGGCGTTATTGTCCGGCGCCATTCAGATGGGCGGCATCAATGTTGCTTCCGGGCGCAAATATATCGAGAGCGGCGATCTGAAAGGTTTCGCCATTGCGGCGGCGGAACGCTCAAAACATCTGCCTGACATGCCGACCTTGAAAGAACTTGGGGTCGATATGATCTACGCGCTCGACCGCGGCATCGTCGTCCCGAAAGGCACCTCAAGCGAGATCATCGCCCATTGGTCGGAAATCTTCAAAAAAGCGGCGGCAGACCCGGAACTGCTGGCGCAAATGGACGCAAAAGGCACCGACGTCAACTGGGTTGGCCCGGAAGGCTATCGTAAATGGGCCCAGAAAGCCTATGCCGACCACGAAAAAGTAGCGATCAAGATCGGCATGTGGAAAAAACAATAAGCTGACAAATTTGTCCATCATTGGGTTCGTGCCAAAACGTTGGCGCGGACCCATTCGAAAACTTGCTATAGACGAAAATAATGGAACGACTGAACCGCGATGCTGTCATCGCAATATTGCTGTTGATGGCCTGTGGGGTCCTGTTTTGGGCTACCTTTGATATTCGGACACCGGATTATGGTCAGCTGAAACCATCGACCTGGCCGCGCGTGGTCATTGCGGGCCTTTCAATATTAAGCGCCATCTATCTGCTTCAATCGTTAGGGCGATCTGCCAACGCTGCCGAGGAAGATAAAGAAAACGAGCCGTCGAGCTTGCAGCTGGGGCTCGTCGGCTGGTTCCGTTATTGGCAGAACCCAATCTTCTGTTTTGTATTATTCCTGGCTTATCTGCTGACCTTACCGATCCTCGGTAGCCTGATCGGTGGGGTATTGTTTGTTTTTATTCTGATGGGGGCGCTCGGCGGTTGGGGTTTGAAAAGTCAATTGGTTCACGGGACTTTGGCGCTCGTTACGGTTGGCGGCATGTGGTCGATTTTCACTTACGGTTTGGGTGTGATCCTGCCGACCGGTGAGATATTCTCGCCCTTCTGATGACTGGAAACCGAACCCGTGATTGTTGAAAATATCCTTGCCGCGTTTGCCGAGATCGCCACATTCAAGACGATTGTTTTGATGTTGATTGGCGTCGCCGGTGGTTTGATCGCCGGTGCCATCCCTGGTTTTACGATCGCTATGGCAGTGGTCCTGACCCTGCCTTTTACATTTGGCATGCCGCCGGCCCAAGGCCTTGCAACGATGGTTAGCGTGTTGGTCGGCGGCCTGTCTGGTGGTCTAATGGCCGGCATCCTGACCGGTATCCCGGGTACGCCTTCGTCCGTCGCGACAACATTTGACGGCTTTCCAATGGCGCGCGCCGGCAAGCCCGGCTTGGCGCTTGGCATCGGTGTCTGGTCGTCTTTCTGCGGCGGGATCATTAGCGCCATTCTTCTCGTTACCTTGTCACCGCAATTGGCCCGCATCGGATTGGAGTTCAATCCCTGGGACTATTTCATGCTGGTTATTTTTGCGCTGACGATCACCGCCAGTTTGGCCGGCAGCAATCTGGTGAAAGGTTTGATCGCCGGCGTCCTTGGTCTCCTCATACGAACCGTTGGCGAAGATGAAGCGGTTGGTATGGCCCGCCTGGATTTTGGCAGCGACGCCCTGTTGCAGGGCTTTGATTTTATCGCTGTCCTGATCGGCTTATTTGCCTTCAGCCAGTTATTACGCGATGTGCGCGATCCGGCGGTGGCGCGAAAATCACTGACCGAACGAAAAGCCGTGCAAGTTCGAATTGAGCATATGGCCGCGATCCGGGAAGTGGCGAAGCGTTGGACCATTGTTCTTCGTTCCGCCCTGATCGGCGTCTTCACCGGTATCCTGCCGGGGGCGGGCGGATCGATCGCCAATATTCTGGCTTACGATCAGGCCAAAAAAGCCTCCAAACATCCGGAAAAATTCGGCACCGGTATTCCGGATGGAATTATCGCGCCGGAAAGCTCCAACAATGCGGTCGAAGGCGGCGCCCTGATCACCATGATGGCGTTAGGCATCCCCGGTGACGTAACCGCCGCAGTGATGTTGGGGGCCTTGTTAATTCATGACGTTGTACCCAGCCCGACGTTTATTGCCGAAGAGCCGGTCTTGGCCTATTCCATCTTCATCGCCTTTTTCCTCGCGACCTTCATGATGTTAGGCCTGCAGTCGTTCATGCTGCGGGTGTTTGTTCTGGTCACAAAAATTCGCATGTATATGCTGGCAGCGATAATTTTAGGGTTCTGTGGTATTGGCGTCTACGCCATCAACAATGTCGAGTTCGATTTGTGGACGCTGCTATGGTTCGGCATTGTCGGTTTTATCATGCGGCAGTTCGGTTTCCCGCTGGCGCCGATGATCTTGGGTGTGGTGTTGGGCAACATTGCCGAACTGAATCTGGCCCGCGCCATGGCGATCACCACGGATATCAGTCCATTTTTCACCCGCCCCTGGTCTCTGTTCTTTTTTACCATCGCGCTATTCTCCGCCGTCTATCCGGTTTTCCAGGCTCAGCGCAGTAAACAGAAATGGACACTGTTTTATTTTCCGTGCGTCTGTTTCGCCGGGTCGGTGCCGCTCTTCATGATGGGCGGCCTGCCCCGCCCCATTATAGCTAGTATCCTCATCCTTACCGGCCTTGTGGTTCTTTGGCGGCGCCATCGCGCAGGTTGGCAACTCGCCGCTACCAACGGCGTGGTCTATAAAGAAGGCGGCTAAACACCGGCCCGCCGGCTGCGATTGGATTTCATCAAAAAGAAGGGAGATCAAATTGATCTCCCTTCCACCATTCAGTCACTCAGTCACTCAGTCAATGAATAGGGTCAATTTTTCTTTTTGCCGATTTTTTTCGTCCGACCGGCGGTGCAAGGGAAGTCGATTTTCACATCCAGTTTGTAGTTATTGTTCTTCTCGTTACTTTCTTTCACTTTATTGGAAGAATCTAGTTTGACGAGAACTTTGTTCCAGCCTTGCTTGACCAGAGTATTGCTGCTCAGCCAACCGCTATTCGCCGCCAACCCGGATTTTGGCGGTAGGTTCGCGATATTGACAGATTTCGAATAAACCGTCTTGTTACCGGCCTTGACCCCCAACGAAATGTTGAATGAACCGGAGGCTGCAGTGCCCTTGTTAAAGGGGCGGAACCGCACATTGTTCAGCTGGCAAAGATCCTTGTTCCGGCCCAGGCCCTTTTTCGCCGCATGTTGCTGATTGGAAACGATAACTTTGGAGCCCCAAGGATGCACACCGCCGGCCAAGGACATGCCGATTGTTGTTGCCATCAAATCAGGCTTGCCTTTTTTCGAGGTCACTTTTTTTGCGCCTGCGGCCGGTTTGGTACTCGGTGCGGCTTGGCCGGACTGGCTATTCTTATTCTGTTTTTTCGACCCGCCGATAGGGGCCGTATTCGGCTTCGGTTTGCAGGTGATGATATAACCGTCATAGTTCGAGACCACTTTGTTTGGCGAAATCGTCTCAACCCGGAAGGAGCGTTTGTGCACATTGCCGGCCGTCGGCTTATCGGCTTTGTTCGAGGGACCAGGTTTCACGCCACCGCCGCTGGGCGGAATTTCATCGTCTTTCTTCGGGGCTGCGGCCATACCGGTCGCGCCTGTCTGGACGCCACCACCGGAACCGCCGCTACCACTTGAGGGCGCCAACGGCACTTTGATTTGCACGATATGGGTTTTTTGATAGGCGCCAGCGGTTTTGCTGCTGACCGTCGTAGTATATATCGGCGAGATTTTGCCAAAGGCACTACGCAGGCGATATTTCACCACGCCTTTGGCGGTGGTCTTGATCGTCGCCACCAACGGCACCATCACCGGGCAGGTTGCGGTCATCGGATCGAATTGCGGATCGATCTTGAATTTCACGGAGTTAATGGTCATCTTGCCGGCCAGAGCGCCAGCGGTATTTTGCGTCGTTCCAGCCCATTTTTTGCAGGTCAAATTGCGTTTGGATATTTGGCCAAGACCACTCGACCCATCATCGGCACCTGCCGTCAAGGTCCGGCGATAGCGCAAACCACTATTGACGTACAGATCGACGATACGGTCAGTTGCGAAGATCTCATTATTCGACTTACCTTGGCCGCGTAATTTTTTTGCCAAATCGTTGCAGGCTTTGACCATTCGGTCGGCATAATCCAAAGGCACATAGAGCTTCGATTTAAAATTACCGTCGACATCTTTGGGGCGTGGGCTTGAATAAGTGCGGGCCGGTGATTTATCGCTGTTCAGTTCGAGGTAGTTTGTCCCGCCGCCCCCAACCAACGGTGATTTGTCGAAATGTATTAGCGGGTATGAGCGCCAAAATTCAATCTTGCCCTCACCAAATCCGGTGTTTATTTTCACATGGACATCGGCATAAAAACCGTTTTTCGGACTGGCAATTTGGGTATAGCTACTACCGTTACTGGTCACTTCAAAAGCCGGGATAGATGTAACGCTAGCCTCGCCGCTATGCGCTGCGGCCTGTTGCGCAAAAGCGCCCGTTAACGCGGTGGCGAGTAACAATGATGAATAAATCTTTGAATTAACTGATTTTTCAGTGGTTTTGTGAGGCGAGACTTTATTCCACATTTTGATTTCTCCTGTCTCTCGATAACGGCAAATTCGTATTCTGATAACAGTTAGTCGTCGCGAACCGGAGAAAGGTTCAATGTTTTTCAAGAATTCTTCACGCACGCCAAAATCAGCCACCCACACACTTAAAATTGACTTTCAGATTGAGCGCATAACTGTTGTTTTTTTCATTACTCTCAGCAACTTTGTTACCGGTATCGAGTTGCAAAAGGATTTTATTCACGCCCTTTTTTACGCGAATTGAATATTTCAACCATCCGCCACCGCTGTTCAAGCCGGATTTCGCCTCCAGCGCCGGAACATTGAGGGATTTCGAATAGATCGAAGCGCCGCCATTTTTGACGCTCAGCTTAGCCGCAAAGGGGCCAGACTTGGCGCCTCCCCTGTTAAACGGTCGGAACCGCACATTGTCCAACTGGCAAAGATCTTTCTTTGCACCCAGGCCTTTCTTTGCCACTTGCTGTTTCTTCAGGTTCACCGTCGAACCCCAGGCTCGATTTCCACCCGCCAACGACAAGCCGTCCTTGGTGGCGATCAAATCTGGTTTGCCGACCGGTACGGATGTACCCGGTTTTGCTGGTTTGGCCGCCAATTTCGCCCCGCCCGGTTTCTTTTCTTTGGCGGTTATTGCGCCGGCGCCGGGTAAAGCCGTGCTGGCCTTGGTCTTGCAGGTGATATTGTAACCATCATAATTTGAAACCACTTTATTTGGTGACGATGTCTCAACCCGAAAAGAATTTTTGTGCACATTGCCCGGGGTTTTGGTAGCGGAGAAAGTATTGCCGCCGGACGTGCCACCACTGCTTGTGGTCGGCAATGGTACTTTAATTTGCACGATATGGCCTTTCTTAAAGACCCCGTCCCCTATTTTGGCGCTGACGGTTGTGGTGTATACAGGGGAATATTTTCCTGATGCACTGCGCAAGCGATATTTCACCACGCCCTTGCCATTGGTTATGATGTTGCTCAGCAACGGCACCGTTACCGGACAAACCACGGTCTTGCCGTCAAAATACTTTGGGTCGATCCGGAACTTGGCGCTGGTGATCTTCATTTTCGCCTGCACCGCGCCGGCGGTCGGCATAGAGACACCTGCCCATTTTTTGCACGTCAAAGTCTTTTTAATGAATTTCTTGGAATATACTTCACGACTGCCGACAAACGCCTGAACCGGGGTGAATCGCAGCCGGGCACCAAAAAACACATCGATGTTCCAGTCGACAGAAAATATCTTTTTGTTGGTATTGCCTTTGTTTCGCAACTGCGCCGCAAGAGCGTTACAGGCCCTGACCATCGGACCATTGTATTTATCCCAGTTCGCGGTCGGGGTTGTATGGATTTCGTCAATTTTTCTCGGATTGACTTTTTTGTCGTAGGTATAACTTTCCTGAATGCCGGGTAGGTACACCTTGCTGGCGTTGCTGCTTTTCAAAGCGAAATAGGGGTCGGCAAACCATAATAGAATTCTCCCCTCATGAGATTCCAATGAGATATAAACGTGCAAGTTTTTGATCCTAAAGCCAATTTCTGGCTTTAGCACCTTTGTGTAGTTGCTGCCGTTGCTCCCGACTTCGAAATTTGGGGTCCTATCGAGTTCCGGCTTCAAATCCGCTATTGAATTGTGCGCGGCGACAGCGTCTTGCACGCTAGCGATAAGTAAACCTGCAAAAATCGCTATTGCATAAAGGGATTTAAAGTTCTTTCGCCCGAAGGCGCCGATTGAAGCAAATTTTTGCTGTATTTGGCCGGAAGTTGCAGTTCCCATTGTTGCTCCTCCTCGTCATCCGCCCTCATTATAGGCAATTCATATGTGTTAGTCGCCTTTCGCCGCAAAAAAGTTCACAATATTTGCAAATTGTTTTGAACCATTTCATCCATTCGAACGACTAATAGGACGAACCATGTAAAAACCCATTTCTCGCAAGGTTATTATTGAGGGGGCCTGTGACCATGATGTCGAGATCGATTTATTGGCAGAAAGCTATAAATTTTGCGGTTATTTTTGTAGCCGTCCAAAGTTTGAGCGTGCTTAACGTCGTGTCAGCATCAGCCGCCACGGAACCAGAACAAGCGGAATTTCAGCTCGAACAAAACAATGGCGGTATTGAACTTGTGGTCACGTTTTCCGAACCGGTGACCGCTGAAATGCTATCCCGCATCGCCATTGAATTGGACGGCATCGACGTCACGGCGGTCGCCATTTTAACCCCGGATGGACAAATTCGCATACAGCCCCTGGGGGATACATATGTCGGCGCGCATCAATTGATTGTCCACTTGATTTCTGCCGATGGCAGCGATTTTAAATCTGTTGGCGAATGGTCCTTTGATATCGAAGGCGAGGCTGGCACAGACGGCGAACAGGGTTTTGTGCAAAATTACGCCATTACCGCCCGCCATGAATTAATCCGTACAATCCAAGAAGAAAATGACGTCACCACCGGGCAAAGCGCCGGTCAAGTCGCCGTCCAAGGCAGCGCCGGCGACTGGCAAATGGATGGACAGATCAATTATCTGGCCGCCACAGAAAGGGAAGCCCGTTTGACAGAAAACGGCTTCGACATTGGCGAATATTCCCTCAACTTCAACCGACAAACCGAACAAGCCAACATTTCCGGCAATATTGGACATCAGACCTTCCATAGCGAAAATCTGTTGATTACCCAACTCAACCGGCGCGGGCTCGGTGTCAACCTTTCAGGCAACGAAGATTTATGGAACGCCAAGGCATTTGCGTCAAAATCGTCCGACACCCTGGGTTTCGACAACCCTATCGGTCTAGACCATAACGACGATCGCCTTTATGGCGGCAGCGCCACCATCAGTCCGGTCGTAGAAGACTGGGGGACCTTGTCTCTCACTGCATCTGGTTACACCGGTCGAGGCAGCAGTTTCGGTGATTTGACGGTCAGCGAAGGCGATGGTTATGCCGCCGCATTGCGTTTCTCGACTTTGCGAGATCAGTTGCGTTTCAAAGCCGGCTTCGCCTCAACGAGATTTGACGCAGATGCGGAAGGGTCAATCACAGAATCAGAAACCGGCGAAGCTTGGAATGCTGGCGTCGATTATGAGTTCATCCCCTCAGGCGATTCCGACGCCCTTGAGGCCCCGTCGCTTCGCCTCAGTTTTGATTATTTACGCATCGGCGGGCAATATCGTTCGCTCGCAAATCCGTTTATCTTCCCCGACCACGAAGATTTCCGCGCCACTTTGGAATATTCCAAAGGGCCGTTTTCTTTAACGTCAGAGGCGCTGTATCAAACTACCGATGTTGAAGACGAGGCCAACTTGCCGACGGATCGCAATATTCAACTGAATATCGGCGGTTCGTATTCGCTTTATCAAGGCGAAACACCACCGAATTGGCTCGGCAATGCGACCTTGAGTTTTGGCGCTCAGGGTAATGATTTTGACCGCACGGAGTTGGCAGACTCAGCGTTTGCCATCGACGCGCACGTCCAGTCGGCGCAGGTATTTGCTGGCTTCGATACCAGCTATCAGACATGGGGCTGGGGGATTAATCATACGATCACCCGTTATGACGACCGAATTTATGAGGAACAAGACCGTACCGATTACACGACGGGCCTGTCCGGCAACTGGCTGGCATCAGAAAAAATTAACCTCGGTGCCGGCTTTCAATGGATACATGCCGAAACCGCGGGCGCAGACAGTGGTGATACTTTGACCAGCAATCTGAGTGCCGATCTTATCTTCATCCCCGACATTCTCGTCAATAGTTCGCGATATAGTTTTACGATATCGAACATTTCAGGTGCTTTTGAAGGCGGTGAGTTGACGTCTGAGTTAAATTGGACACCCCTTTCCGGTATCACACTAGGGTTACGGGGCAACGTCATCCACGGCGACGGCATCGAGAGCGATGCTGAATTCGACGACTTGGAAGGTCGGCTTGCCCTGATCCTTCGTATTTCAACACCAAGCGATAGCTGAGGTCCGTCATGAAACATTTCGGCATAATGAATAGATCGATTATTTTCTCACTTTGCCTGGCAGCGATTACAACGTTGGCAACATTGGCAGAGGCGGCGGTCCTCAATGTCACGGCGCAACCCAGCAGCAGACAGATGTCGACGATATCGGCCGGCAGTATCAATGTGACCTGGCGGGTGAGGGTCGAACTTGAAGACACGGTTGTACAGATCCAATCCAACAATGCGCGGATATTCAACGGCGGCAGTTCGATCGCCACGGTGGCCGGAAATTTGACCTTAAATACGACCGGTGTTCCAGGCACGATCATCGTATACCAGTTCAACGAAACCGTGCCGTTCAGTCTCGCGCTGGCGACAGTGCTTGGCAATGCTGGCAGTTTGCAATTGCGGCGGACCTTCACTGACGGCTTCTCGTCGACGGCAGGCAACATGACAATTACGCCGCTAGCGATCGCGCCGCCACCGCCACCGACGCCAACGCCAACGCCGACACCAACCCCGACGCCGGGCACCCCGGCGCCTGCTCCGACACCAACGCCGGCGCCGGCCCCAACGATCCCTAGTTTTACCATTTTGAATGTGGAACTGCGTTTCGATGACGACAGCCAATATCGCGTTGTGCGACGCAATAGCGCCATCGCCGCTCATCTTTGGTTGGTCTATTCAGGCGGCGGCTCCTTCCGTGGTATCTGGGAAATAGCGGAACCAAGTTCTGTATCGATCGGCACCCCGCGATTTTTCCCGCTTCGTCGCGTGCGCACAAGTCTGATTGGTTCGGGACGCAGACTATTTAGAAGTCCAGCCTTGCCGACCGGCCTGGAAGGCAATTACATCGTTCGTTTCCGCATCGAGAATGGCGATCAGCCGCTGAACAGCCAAATCCGCTATGTCGTGGTGCCGAGCCAGCAGCGGGGCGGGCTTAAAACCTATAGTCCGAACGCCGACAGCCAACTCAGCAATGCGACGATTTTTCGCTGGCAGCCGGTGTCTGGAGCAACACGTTATCGCCTGGAATTTAACACCAGTCGCGATGGGCGGGTTGGCCCGCTTTCCAGGCCGGTCGCGGGAGTGGAATTACCAGGCACACGCGATGCGACCCGCTTAAAACCATTCACCATTGCGCGGTTACGTAGTTTCTCGCCGCTTTCCTGGCGCATCGTCGCGGTCGGAAATAGTGGCCAGGTCATTGCGGCGTCACCCTTTCAGCCGATTGCCTGGTAAAGCGGATGGAGGGAGAGGGTGATGCCGTTGCTGACGAGGATAGGCGGTTGTTGCTTGCGATTGCCGATGGTGACGAGGCAGCAATGGAAATATTCTATCGCCAATATGAGGGGCGGCTGTTTCGTTTCATCACTGGCAAGATCAGTGACAGCTTTGCCGCCGCCGATGTCCTGAATGAAGTGATGTTAGCGGTCTGGCGGTCAGCTGCCAGTTTTGAAGGACGCGCAAATGTCTCAAGTTGGGTTTTCGGCATTGCCTATCGAAAAGTAATGGACCGTTACCGAAAACAACCGAAAGAAAGTCTGGTGGACGAAATGCCCGAACAAATCGACGATAGCCAGAACCCCTTTGACGCCGCTGCAACGAAAGATTTGCGGGTCCATATCAACAATTGTCTAGATGGGCTGAGTATGGTCCATCGCGCCGTGATCGAACTGACTTTCTTTGAAGAGATGACCTACCAGGAAATTGCCAGCACGCTCGATTGTCCGGAAGGAACCGTCAAAACCCGTGCGATGCACGCAAAACGGTTGTTGAAAAACTGCCTCAGCACAAAATTGGAGAATGTCCAATGAGTGAAATTTCAGACGATCGTCGTCAATCGGAAGAACTGCTGCCATGGTATCTAACTGAGCAGCTTGCGACCGCTGAGGCGGAAAGTGTGGCAACCGCATTGCAAGAAAATCCGGATATGATGCGGGAAGCTGAGTTTTTGAAGCAAATCCAGGCGGCGGTATTGGAACGCGATGTCGTCCCATCTCCCGGTGAATTTGGACTGGCTCGATTGCGTCGAAGTATTGAGCGTGAACAGATCGATGAACAACACCAACCGCAAACATCCACTGGTGCAACGATCATCCAAAAAGACTGGGGTGGCTGGCGCGCGATCGCAATTGCCGCTTGCCTCGTTGTCGCGATATTGCTTGGCTATCAAGTCACAAATATGCGCGACGACAACTTGGACTTAGCCGGCAGCCCATCGAGTGCGGTTCTGCAGGTCACTTTTAAGCCGACCGCAACCGAAGTGGAAATCCGCACCCTCATGCAAGCACTGAACCTGAAAATCGTCGACGGACCGAGCGCCCTTGGCCTCTATCGTTTACAAACGGACAACAAGGGCGAGGATCTTAAAGCTATCCTTGTTCGCCTTCGCGCGGCCACAACAATTGTCGAAAGTGTGGAGGCACAATAATATGTCGCCGCGGACGCTGGTCTTTGTTTTTTGCTTCGCGATCCTGAGCACCGGCGCTTTTGCAGGCTCAAGCAAACCGACGGACCCACGCGACGAGCCGGAGCCGACAGCCAGTTCAACAGGCACTCCGACGCCGTCTTCAACCCCCACTTCGACACCTGATTATCCGACACCTTCCGGCAGCGCTATCGATCCGGATCGAGAGGAAGAAAAAGACAAAAAAAAACGACCGCGCAAACCGCCCCGACAAAAAAAACCAAAAAACCCGTGGAAAAAGCTCCACCAGCCCCTAAGCCGACCCAGGACAGCGCGCCGAAACAGGCTGCACCTTCAACGAAGCCAGCAACACCGGAACCGTCGAAAACTACTGCTATTGTGGTGCCACCGGTTAAAATACCGGCTGCCATCGTCATACCGTCCACTGGCGAGCAGGAATTCGTCCTATGGATACCAAACAGTCAGATCAACCCCGCCTTAACAATCATCCGAGACCTTGGCGGTCGCGTAGTACGCCGCACCGCTTTGCCCGGATTTGGCCTAATCAGCTTAATCGTGGTACGCGGACCTGTTGATATGGCGTCAACAGTCAATCGCCAACGCCTGTTGGTTGCCGCACCGGGTGCCGAAATTGCAGCGCAAGGTCGGTACAATTTACTGCAAAGCCCGCGCCTATACGCCGATGCAATGCTAAATTGGCCAGGAAGGCAAAAATGTCCGCCTTTGAATAAAGTTGCTGTCGGCATGCTGGACGGCCCGGTGAACGTCGCGCAAGTCGCCGACGGATCTCGGCAAGTGAAGCAAAAATCTTTCCTGATTTCTGGGCGGGCGGCTGCTGCGGAAGCAAAAAACCACGGCACCGCAGTTGCCGCACTGCTTGTCGGAGGCACGCAAACGGATCAACTTGGACTGGCCCGCGGGGCGATATTGTATGCCGCAATCGTTTTCTCCCGACGCAAAGCGGGCGCCTCCACGGAAACCGTGCTAACCGGATTGAACTGGCTTCTGGTCAAAAAGGTGAAACTGATCAACCTTTCTTTCGCCGGACCAAATAATCGAGTGCTTGACCGCGGCACCACGATTGCGGCCAAAAAAGGTCATATCCTTATCGCCGCGGCCGGGCCACGCGGCCTCGTCAGCCCGTCGCCAGCCGCCGCACCATCGGTCATCGCAATTAGTGCCGTAGATTCCGCCAATATACTGGAAGTTGGGGCAGCGAGCGGTGCTTTTATCGAATTTGTTGCCCCAGGGGTTGATATCTGGTTGCCAAAATCGGATGGTCGATACGCTTACGACAGCGGTAGTTCGTTCGCGGCACCCGTTGTCACTGGGATTGCCGCCCGGTTGCTGGCCAAACACCCAAATTTGTCGTTGTCAATCACGCGCGCCTTGTTAAAGAGCAACAGCGTCGACCTCGGGGCCCCTGGGCGCGATAAGAATTTTGGCTTCGGCTTGGTCCAGGCGCAATTTAGTTGTTAGGCAAAGTCCGATCCTGCTGGCATCATGCCCAGCCGTCGCGTTTCAACTGATACCGTAATTTTTTCTTTGCATAGTGGATCCGGGTTTTCACCGTGCCTTCCGGGACCTGAACCTTGTCCGCAATAATCGGGTAACTCAGATCCTGATAGAACGCGAGCTCGACAACTTGACGTTGGCACGTTGTCAGTTTTTCGACACAGCCGCGAATGTTCCGCGCTTGAGTTTTTGCCAGAACCTGGTCGAACTGATCATTTGGCAAATTGTGAGGATCGGATAAAAGCGTATACCGCCGCTGCCGCTCGATTTCTCGATGCCGGTCGACAAGCTTTCGATAAGCGATCGCAAACATCCAGGAAGCGACCGTGGATTTACCTTTAAATTCGCTCGCATTTCGCCAAACCGTCATCATAACATCATGGAAAATATCGTCCGCTTCCGCTGGATTCCAACATTTCGACACAACAAAGCGGTAAATTCGCTGTTCATAGCGCCGATATAGTTCTTCGAAAGCCGCTTGGTTTTTTTGTCCCGTCTTGCGTAATAACACAAGATCACTTGTCGGTTTTTCAGCACCTTTCATGGCGCTGATCCCCATTCGGCAGAAAATTGCCGCATCACCCCACCCCCGTGGATTAGTACTGCCCTCATTTGGCTTAATCGAAGCCAACCGATAATCCTGAAACGTTAACACAATATTAACCAACGCCCAATGGTTGCTTGTATTGTAATTATTTCAAGTAGTTAGATCATCGATAGGGAAAATATTCATCGCGGTTGACAACATAATCAACCCGAATTCATCTTTGATTGGGCTAAAGGCCCATTTCTTTGGCAATTATATTACGCTGGATTTCCATCGCGCCGCCGCCGATTTCGAACATCTTGGCGTCGGCAAAATGCATCGGCAATCCGCTATCAACGCTATAGCCAAAACCACCCAACAGTTGCAGGCCTTGATGCGAGACTTTCATATAAGCTTCCGAGCCGGCGACTTTCGCCATTGAGGCTTCTTTATGGCAACTGCCTTCATGCTCTAACCGCCAAGCAGCGCGATAGGTTAGCAGGCGGGCACTATCGACAGCCATTTGCATATCGACAATTTTGTGCCGCACCACTTGCAAGCGACCGAGCGGCTTACCAAAAGCAATGCGCTGGTTCACATAGTCAATGACCATATCGATTATGCCTTGGGCCGCGCCGACGCCGATGGCGCCGTGATAAAACCGCTCATTGTCCAGCCCGCCTATCAAGCCCCGCCAACCACCGCCACGTTCGCCAATGATCGCATCCGCCGGGACCCGCAGATCGTTGAAAGCGACCGAATAAGTGGGGATCATCGCCAAACCCAGCATGTCGATACGGTGATAGTCGATTTCCGGCCGCTGTCCCGGATTTTCCACCAAGAACAGCGTGATCCCGTCGTGACGTGGTTTGTCTGGATCCGTACGCGCGGCAATCACCGCGAAACCGGCACTTTCGATCTGGCTATTGAACATCTTGGTGCCATTAATCAGGTAGGAACCGTCCGCCTGCTCCTCCGCCTTGGTGGCAATCGCAGCGGCATCGGAGCCGGCTTCCGCTTCGGTCAAACAAAGCGCGAGCTGTACCTCGCCACGCATGACCTTTGGCAATACCAAGTCTTTCTGCGCTTTCGAGCCGAAACGAGCGATTTGCGGCCCGACAATGACGGCAGCCCGGCCATAATGGGTTGCCAGCGCCGAAGACGCCCGCGATAGCTCTTCTACAAATACCACCATGCCGGTCGGGTCGATTTTCTCCAAGCCGCTATATTCCGGCGGCAGCAAGAAGCCAAAAACCCCCAATTCACCCAGCTTAATGAAGGTTTCTCGCGGCGGCTCGACCTTGTCGCGAACCCATTGCAAGATTTTCTCCCGCGGAAACTCCGTTTCAACAAAGCGTCGGCTCATGTCCTTCAACGCTTTATGTTCTTGGCTCAAGCTAAAATCCATCAGGCCTACCTCAGGTTAGAAATTCGGCTAATATGTTAACGGACAGCGGTAAAATTAATAAGTAGAAGGACCGAGGAATATTTTGATGACAATAAACAATGTTCAGGCAGAAGAAGTTGTTAAGATTCTAAAGGCCTATACCGCGGCGATAGAGACCGGGAGCCGGGATGAAACGCAAGCATTTGCCCATATGCCAGTCGCCTATGTCACGGAAAACGACGTGCAGATGAGGGAACGCTATCCTTTCGATCCGGCGAAGCTGCGCGAACTCACCGGTTTTCACCATGCCGAAATGGAATATCGCGTCATCCACATGGACCACACCAAAGCCCATGTCCTGGTCGAAGGCACCCGCCACCGCGCCGACAATACCGTCATCGAGGCCGTGAACGCGGTCTATATCATGCAGCGCCGCGATGGCGACTGGAAAATCGCCGCCTTCTCCGGCATTCGAACGCCGGCTTAAGGTGTCTTGTGTCGATTGGTTGCAACGATATTACGCGCTAATTTTATCTCTGCTTCGAATGCGGCGTTTATATGTGGCATCAGACTATTTCATCGCCGCTAGTCCGCCGCCTTGTTTTGCGCTTCCATCGCGTCAAAGGATAGCCGCCAGAACTCGGCAAGAAAGCCGGCAGACTCCTGCTCCGAAATTTCTGATCGGTTGCCGTCGGCGTCATGGGCTTGGCCGAAAGTATAGCGCAACGCGGTCCCCGTTTCCGTCTCCGTCAGATGATAGGTCTCGGGCAGGCTAATGCCTTCGCGCCCGGGATCGGCAATCCGGGTGGAAAAATAGTCGAAGGGTTCCCAGTCGGTGATCCAATAGTAGAAGTCCGCCATTTCATGGGCGCAGTGATATCCCGTGCCAGTGACGATGCGATCCCCGGCCCCGGCATTCTCGAAGGTGATCGATTTGATACTATCCATCCATTGTTGTTTCAGCTCCGGTGCGGTCAACAGTTCCCAAACGACTGCGATCGGCAGATCGAAATGCCGATGAAAAGTAAAGATACCGTCCGCCTCCTCCAGAAAATGACGCTCGCGCTTGGCGCGAAACTCTTCCCAGGCCTTGGCTAGGTCGTAGACCTGCATCGAAACTTCGCCAAAATGCTCAAACGGTTGCGAAAACGGCACCAACGCTGCCTCTATCCCCATGGCCTCGACCGCCGCGTCGCTGAACAACGCATAGCTTCTAATCCCGGTGGCCTCTTTTACGTCAGTCTTAGCCATGCGGTGGACCAGTATGACATCGGCGCCGGAGATGTCCTTCACCGGACCCACCTCCATCTCATCGAATTCGCCGTGGTGGGCCATGATTTTCAGATCCAGCATGGCAACATTGGCGCAGGCCTGGCAGGGGCATGTGGTATTGGCGATGATATTCTGTTTACGCGTTGCAAAGGCGTTATAAAGGTTCTCGCAGATCGTTAGAAAGGTCTCGCCGGAGGGAAATTCCTGCTGCGTCGAATAGGCCAGCACCGCATCCCCTTCCATTTTCCAGAAATGCATTGGCTCGCCCACCTGCTCGATCATGGAACTCAACAACGATTGCAGAATGGGATTGGCGTGGTCCTGTTCGGAGGATGTTAGGAACTGGGTATAGCCGGAGATATCAGCGATCAGAAGATAACCAGCATGAGACGTCATCGCAAAACTCCAATCAAGGTATGAGTTGGTAATTTACTAAGCCAGAGCCCCGAAAGGAAAGCCAGCATGTTACAAAAAAACTTACTATCGCCAATGACACTTGGACGCGTACGGTCGCATCAGAACTATCTTATAATAGTCCCACGGTATCCTTTGGGTCAATGAAGATGACATCGCGAATGTCGCCTGGCTCAGGGCGCGGCAAGCCTGCATGCGTCAAATGCAAGCTTGACAATACTGCAGGACGAGGACCTTTATCCTTCCGGCTCAGGGGTCGATCAGGTTGCCGTTCTCATCTCTGATTTCCGGGCCGTGGACACGGGCGCGGCCGTCGCCGAAATTGGCGTCGCGACCGGCCAGCGCGGCTTTCAAACCGTCTTCCCGGGCGACTTTGCGAAAGCTTCGCGTCCCCGGCGCCAGATGCGCCCGGGCATCGTTTTCCGCCGATAGGCGCTGCAGCGTTCTGGCCCCCATCAGTTCCAGGCCTAAATTGACGATGCGTTTATTGGCCGCCAGCAAATCCGGATCGATCATCGCCATACGGTCGGCCAAACCTTCAACTTCCGCTTCCAGCAGGTCCGCCGGGACTGCTTTCATCACCAGACCGATGTCGGCGGCTTCCGCGCCAGTGACAGTATCGCCGGTCAACACCAGGCGCTTGGCCCATTGCGGGCCGCAATGATAGACCCACATTTGGTTCGGCAACGAACCGAGATCCCGCGCCGGGGGAAAACCGATGACGGCGTCGTCCGCCGCGATCACCATATCGCAAAGCAGCGCGATGTCGGCACCACCGGCCAGGCAATGGCCATGCACTTGGGCAATCGACGGTTTGTGCATATCGAACAGTACCATGCGCAAACGCTGGCTATATTCCAAGCGCCAGATATCATCGTCTATGGTCGGGTCGGCATAGATACCGCCGTCGCGATAGGTTTTTTTGCTGCCCGCGCCGCTGGCCGGATTATTGAGCCCGGGCGTCAGGTCATAACCGGCGGAAAAGGCCTTGCCGGCGCCGCGGATGATCACGCTATGGACATCTTTGTCGTTGTCGGCTTCCCAAAGCGCTTCATGCAGTTCGGTCAGCAGCCCGATCGACAGCGCATTGCGTTTGGCCGGTCGGTTTAACGTGATGCGAGCGCGCCCGTCAACGACGTCGTAGATGATGTTTTGAAAATTTTCCATGGCCTCACTCCACTGGCGTTTTGCTGACTTTCTTCGCCATCAAATCTGCTATTTCAGCCTCCGAATATCCGGCCTCGGTCAATATCTCGGCACTTTGCTCGCCAAGACGTGGCTGCAAACGGCGAATACTGGACGGCGTTTTCGAGAACCGGATCGGCGGATCGGTCATCCTGATCTTACCTTCCGTCGGATGGTCGGCGAATTTCCAAAAACCGCTCGCCGCCAATTGCTCGTCGTCCAACAACATCTCTTTTGTGTTCACGACCATGACCGGGATACTGGCTGCATCCAGATCGCGCTGCCATTCAGCCGACGTCCGGGTGGCGACGATTTCGCCCAGCAGATCGTAAATCTCCTGCGAATATTTTACCCGTGTCGACAGATCGGCGAAACGGGGATCGACCGCCAGATCGTCGCGCCCGGCCATTTTGAAGAAATCCTGCCAATTCTGATCCGTATAAGGCAAGACCGCCAGATAACCATCCATGGTCGCATAAGGCCGGCGCCCAGTATTCAATATCCGGGCATAACCCATTTGATCGATCGGCGGTTCAAATGCGGCACCATAGAGATGTTCGACCATGACAAAGTCGACCAGGGCTTCGAACATCGGTACCTCAATAAACTGACCGCCGGCGCCGCGCTCGCGCGCCACCAAGGCCGCCAAGATCGCCGCCAGGACATTATATGCGGAGGTTTTATCGGCCATGATGGTCGGTACATAACGCGGCTCGTCGGTCGCCACAGTCATCAGATCAGTAATGCCGCTGGCCGCTTGAATGACATCGTCGTAGGCCGGCGCATTGGCGCGGGGACCGTCACTTCTAAAGCCATAGGTGGCGCAGAAGATCAGATCGGGATAGGCGGCGGCGAATTTTTCATAATCGAGACCCAGTTTTTTTGCCACTTTTGGCCGCATGTTATGCAGAAACACATCCGCCGTGCCAACCAGCTTAAAGAGCGCTTCGCGGCCTTCTTCTTGCCTGAGGTCCAGTACGACGCTGCGTTTATTGCGGTTTGACGACATGAAAAACGAAGCCATGCCTTCGTTGCGGCTGGGCCCGGAAACCCGCGTGGTATCGCCCGCCGGGGTTTCGACCTTGATCACGTCGGCGTCCATATCGCCGAGGGTCTGGGTGGCCCAGGGTCCCAAAATTACCGTGGTCAGATCGACCACCCGAATACCGTCTAATGCGCCTGCCATTTGTCTATTTTCCCAATGCATTGATTTGTTCCGCCATCGCCAGCACATTGCGCGCTTGTTTTAAGTGCGGCATATCCAGCATCTTACCATCCAGACCGGCGGTACCGACGCCCGGATTTTCTTCGAACACCGCAACCACTCGCTTGGCGAAATCAACTTCTTCATCCGAGGGCGTGAAGGCGCGATTGATGACGTCCGATTGTGCCGGGTGAATAGCGATTTTACCGATAAAACCGCCACGGCGATCATGCAGACATTCAGTTTCCAAACCGTCATTGTCTTTGTAGTCGACATAGACGACGCCTACAGGTTGCGCATCAATGGCGCGCGCCGCCGCCAGACATAAAGTCTTTGCCAATAAGAACGGGCTGTCATACTCACCGGTTAGCGGATGACGATTGTCACTGGCGCCCAGCGCCGCCGCCAAATCTTCGCCGCCCCAGGTCATCGCCACCAAACGATCGCTGACGCCTTGTAGATAGCTATCAAAAGTCAGCAAGGAGGCCGCCGTCTCCGTCGCCACACAAAGGATTTTTGTCGAGCCCAAGGCAATGCCATCCCGCGCTTCCAAGGCGGAGAGGTATTTATCCAGGGTATCGACGTCTTCGGCGGAATAGACTTTCGGCAGACAGATCCCGTTCGGCGCCCCCGGCATCACCGCCGCCAAATCAGGCAAAGACAGTTCCGTGTCCAGTGGATTGATCCGAACCCAAAGCTGCTGGCGAGAACGATCGGGATTGGCGATCAAATAATTGCAGACCATTTCGCGGGCTATTTCCTGGCGATCATCGGAGACCGAATCTTCCAGATCCAGGATCAGCGCATCGGCGGGATTGTCCCGGCCTTTTTCCAGTTTGCGTTCGCTGTCGCCAGGGACAAACAGCCAGGAGCGAATGATTGTCATGGCCGCTTACTCATCAAGCCGGTGCGCATGCAATAAGCGATTTCTTCATCCCGCTGATTATAGCCAACATGTTCAAAGACCACTAAACCGCAGTCCGGGCGGGATTTGCTTTCGCGCATTTCTTTGATCCGCGTGATAACGCGCACCGTGTCGCCATGGAACACCGGGTTCTTGAAGCGGACATCGGTCATACCAAGATTGCCCAGGGTCGTTCCTAAAGTGGTTTCGGCCACTGTTATCCCAATGACAAGGCCGAGGGTGAACATGCTGTTGACAATACGCTGGCCATACATGGTTTTTTTGGAGAATTCTTCATCCAGATGCAGTGGTTGGGGATTATGAGTTAAAGCGCAAAACATCACATTGTCCATTTCCGTGATCGTCCGCGTCAGGGCATGTTTAAACTCCATGCCCACTTCAAATTCTTCATAATAGAGACCTGACATTCTAAGATTTCCTTTTCGTATTCAAATAGGCCGGAACATCGGCAAAGCTTGATCGCCCTCGGTCGCCCGGAAAGTGACTTCAACCGCTTGCCCGATCGCCAGATTTTCGAAATCGCAATCGACAATGTTCGTGAGCATGGTTACCCCTTCGTCCAAGGTCACATAAGCGATGGCATAGGGGATTTGGGTCCGTCGGGTGACCGAATAGGAATAGATTACGCCCTTGCCGCTGGCTTCATACCATTCGGTATTGTCGCTTGAGCAATTCGGGCAAATGGCACGGGGATAAAAATGCGTCTCCCCACAATCGTTGCACTTTTTCAGCAACAAGACGCCGCGCTTGCTGGCTGCCCAATAGGCTTCGGTTTCCATATTGATGCTGGGTTCCGAATAGCTGCGTTCTGGCTGGCTCATGCGTCGTTCCTTCCTAAAATCGCGGTGGCGCTGCCCATACGTTGAGAGATCGAGCCGCCGGTGCCATGCGCCAGCGCCAAGGTACAATCCGGCACCTGGACCGCCGGGTGGGCTTCACCGCGTAATTGGCGAACGGCTTCGATGACCTTGGTCATGCCGCCGCGGTTGCTGGGGTGATTATTGCAAAGGCCGCCGCCATCGGTATTGAACGGCAGCCTACCGACGCCGGAGATCAAATTGCCGTCGGATACGAACTTACCGCCGTCACCCTTTTCGCAGAAACCCAAGTCTTCCAGAGTTTCCAAGACGGTGATGGTGAAGCTGTCATAGATCGAGGCATAGTCGATATCCGCCGGCGTCACGCCGGCTTCGGCGAAAGCGATAGGGCCGGAGGTCACTGCGCCGGTATGGGTGATATCGAAACGACCGCCATTTAAATGTTTGATCGCTTCGCCTTGCCCCAAGACCTTGACGCAGCGGTCGCCGAGTGACTTAGCGATTTCTGGGCTGACGATCACCAAAGCGCCACCGCCGTCACTGATCACACAGCAATCGAGGCGGTGCAAAGGATCGGCAATCATCGGCGAATTAACCACGTCCTCAACGGTCACGACGTCGCGCAAGACCGCATGTTCATTATGCTGCGCGTGATGGGAGGCCGCGACTTTGATCCAGGCCAACTGTTCGCTGGTTGTGCCAAACTCATGCATGTGACGCATCGCCGCCATGCCGTACATATTGGTAATCATCGGTGCGTAAGGAATTTCAAAACCGCGTTCGGGCAGCGTGTCGCCATAATCCCGCGTCCCCAAGGTGGCGACCCCTTCGGCTTTTGGCCGGCCCGCCAAGGTGACCAGAGCGACTTTACATTTGCCCGCTGCGATGGCGTCGACCGCGTGGCCGACATGGACCACATAGGAGGAGCCACCGGTATCGGTCGAATCTGTATAGGTGATATTCAGGCCCATATATTCGGCAAGCGAGAGACCACCCAAGCCCGGTGCGGCGCCGTCACAGAAATACCCGTCGACATCTTCCTTGGTCAGACCGGCATCCGCCAGCGCCCCACGCGCCACTTCCGCATGCAACTGCACGATGGTCTTATCCACCGCCTTCCGCGTCGGGTGTTCATATATCCCCGCTATGTAAGCCTTACTTGTTCTAGCCATTCTCTTTCCCTTGATTTGTTATTTAGTAAGATTTCGGCAGGCCCAGCGCACGCTCGGCCAGATAGTTCAATATCATTTGCGGGCTGATCGGGGCCAGGCGGTGGATCAGGCTTTCGCGCAGATAGCGTTCGACGTGATATTCCTTGGCATAGCCCATGCCGCCATGGGTCATCACCGCATTGGTGCAGGCTTTGAAGGTGGCTTCGGCGGCCAGATACTTCGCCGCATTGGCTTCCCGCCCGCATTCTTTGCCGGCGTCATAAAGGCTGGCGGCTTGGAAGGCCATCAGATTGGCCGCTTCCAGTTCCGCCCACGAAGCGGCCAGCGGATGTTGGATCGACTGGTTCATGCCAATGGGGCGGTCGAACACGACCCTTTCCTTAGCATATTCGGTGGCATGACGCAGCGCGCAACGGCCAAGCCCAACCATCGAGGCGGCGATCAAAATCCGCTCCGCATTCAGCCCGTGCAGCAGATAACGAAAGCCTTTACCTTCTTCACCGATCAGGTCTTCTTTGGGGATCGGCAGGTCGTCAATAAACATTTCATTGCTGTCGACGCATTTACGGCCCATTTTTTCGATCAAGCGGATATCCACATATTTACGATCCAAATCGGTATAAAAAAGCGACAGACCGTCAATCGGTTTTTCCGTTTCGCTTTCATCCTTGGTCCGCGTAATGAGTAAGACTTTGTTGGAAACCTGCGCCGTCGAGGTCCAAATTTTCTCCCCCCGCACGATGTATTTTTCGCCGTCCCATTTGGCCCGTGTCTTCAGCCGCGTGGTATCCAGGCCAGTATTTGGCTCCGTCACCGCAAAACAGGCAATATCTTGACGTTTGATAATCGGCGGTAACCAGCGACGTTTTTGCTCGTCGGTGGCAAAGACAACCACCGGATTGAGGCCGAAGATGCCGATATTCACCGCCGCGAAACCGGCGTTGCCGGCCCCAGATTCGGTGATTGCCTGGGCCATCACGGCGGCGTCGGCGATGCCAAGGCCGCTGCCGCCATATTCTTCCGGCATGGCGATCCCCATATAACCTTCGTTAGCAATGGCTTGGCAGAAATCTTCCGGAAAGACGCCGTCATTATCCCGGTCGAGCCAATATTGATCGTCAAAACGGGCGCATAACTTGGTGACGCTTTCCCTGATTTGCTGCTGTTCCGGGGTGAATTCTGTCCGCATCAATTGCGATCCTTGTGTTTGCGATCCGTTGATCGTTCTGAAGGCGCAGCTTGACCACCGATTAATCCGGTGCATTCCGCTGCCGCTTGTTTGACAAGATTTTCGTTGAACTTCACATTCGCCCAAATCCGCTCTGTCGGGCCGGCGATCAGAACGGCAGCAACTATTTCGCCATTATTGGCAAAAATTGGCGCGGCCAAACCGCTGGCGCCGACGATGCGTTCATCGCGAGTTCGCGACACTCCATCCTTGCGAATTTGCTCGAGCTCGGCTCGAAGATTGCTGATTTTGGTGACGGTGGTCGCGGTAAAACGTTTGCGGGCGGTCGATTTCAGATATTGCGTTAGTCGCTCCGGCGCAAAATTCGCCAGCAAAACTTTGCCAAGCGCAGTGCAGAATAAGTCACGACGCTCGCCAACCGTGACAGCGTAGCGGATCGGGTTGCTTGTCTCCACCTTATCTAAATAGGTCGCTAAATCCGCATCGCTCGCCAGCGCTCCAATAACGGCGGTTTCTCCCGTTGCTTCCATCAGCCGCGCCAACACCGGACGCGCTAACACCAATAGCTCGCGCCCCGCCGCTGTCCGCATCGCCAACGAAATAAACCGGGGACCCAAACTGTAACGCCCGGTATCATCGCGGATCAGACACCCTTCCGCGGTCAGACCGGCCAATAAACCAACGATGCTGGATTTCGGCGCGCCGGTATTCAGGGCAAGTTCGGATAAAGTCGCGCCTTGGGCGCTATTGGCGAGCGAATCTAAAATAGAAAAAATGCGGCTCACTGATTGCGGGCCGCCGCGCGAGGTCGGTGATGAAGAATTTAGTTCTTTCATCGTTTTACGCATATACGTATTCCATACGCATATAGATATTTTGCATAGACGCGTCTGTCAACAGAGTTTAAAGTATCGCCAATCAAATAACGATTGGTAAGAGGGATGATCCAGTGCAAAGAAATTTAATGCCGCCAAAAAAGGCGGGACGGGCATGAGTGCGCGTGGAATCAAGGGAAAAGTGGCCGTCGCTGGCATTGGCGAAAGCACTTATTACAAACACGGGCAATCGCCGGATTCTGAATTTGTCCTGGCGTTGCAAGCAATCTTGAAGGCCGCGAAAGACGCCGGTATCGAGGCACAGGAAATTGACGGCTTCGCGTCTTATTCCAACGACCGCAATGACCCGTCCCGTATCGCGGCGGCCTTGGGGATCGAAGATTTGCGATTTTCCAACATGCATTGGGGCGGCGGCGGCGGCGGTGTGGCCGCAGCGGTGGCCAATGGTGCCGCTGCCATCGCCGCCGGCTACGCCGATTGTGTGGTGGTCTTCCGGGCCTTGGCCCAAGGGCAGTTCCGTCGTTTTGGCGAAGCCATGCCGGACCCGACGGTTTCCGGTGATGCCGCCTATATGTCACCTTATGGGGTGATGTCACCGGCGCAAAAATACGCCATGCGCGCGACCCGCTTCATGCATGACTATGGGGTGAAGAATGACGTCCTGCGAGCGATTGCCATGGCGTCTTATCAACATGCGCAGACAAATCCCCGCGCCATTCGATATGGCCGGCCCTTGGATGCGGAGAGTTACGATAATAGCCGCTGGATTGTCGAACCGGTTAACCGCTTGTTCGATTGCTGCCAGGAAAATGATGGCGCCGCGGCGTTAATTCTCGTATCCGCCGAACGTGCCCGCGACCTTAAACAAAAACCGGTATATCTTGTCGGCGCGGCGCAGGGTTCGGACCATCGCTGTGGTGCGCCTTCAATGAATGCGACCAATTTTGCCACCTCGTCCTTCACGACCGTGGCGCCGCGACTTTACCAATCTGCTGGGGTCAAACCCAGCGACATCGATGTCGTGCAGTCTTACGAAAACTTCACCACCGGCGTGATGATGGCCTTGGTCGAACATGGTTTTTGTGCGCCCGAAGAAGCCAATGAATTCCTGACCCTGGAAAATCTAACCGCGCCTGGTGGCAAGATGCCGCTCAATACGTCCGGCGGCAATCTGGCGGAATGTTATATGCACGGTCTTGGCCTACAATTGGAAGCGGTACGGCAAATTCGCGGCCAATCCTGCAATCAGGTCCCGAACGCAAAATTGGCGATAAATATCGCTGGCCCCATGGTCACCCCGGTCTCTAGTTTGATCATGGGTTCAGAGGAGACATTGTGATGACGACGACGAATTATTATCTGCCCGCCGGAATGCCGGCCCCGGTCCCCGCGGGCGATGGTCTGGACTTGCCCTATTGGGAAGGGACCCGGCGCGGCGAATTGCTGGTGCAAAAATGCGGCGCTTGCGGCAATTGGCAATGGGGTCCGGAATGGCTCTGCCATAAATGCCGTTCCTTCGACATGCAATGGCAGCAAGTCGAAGGTAAAGGCCTGATCTATAGTTGGGAGCGGCCCTGGCATCCGGTGCATCCGGCATTAAAGGAACATGGCCGCTACACCGTGGTATTGGTCGAACTACCCCACGCCGGCAATGTCCGTATGATCGGTAACTTGCTTGGGGACCATGACCAGGAAGTGATTATCGGGGCAACAGTTGACGCATTGTTCGAACCCCACGATGACGCCGATATGCCTTATACTTTGGTGCAGTGGCAAGTCAGCTAGGCCGGTCGCCGCAGGAACATATTGGTCGCTTTCGCCGAATGCACCACCTCATCGCGTTGATTGCGTATTTCGCGATCAAACGACACGACCCCCATCGTCGGTTTGCTGGTTTCTTTCTTGAAAGTGACCTGGTTTACCACATGGATGGTGTCGCCATGTTTCACCGGCAAATGTATCCGCCATTCATCGACCCCCAGCATGGCGAGAATGGTGCCATCGGTGGTGCCGCTGGCATAATTCAGGCCCGCAGCAATCGCCCAGATCAAGGGCCCGTGCGCAATTGGTTCACCATATGGCTGCTCTTTGCAGAATCCGTGATCGGTGTGCGGCGCGTTAAAGTCGCCACTGAGGCAGGCAAAATTAACAATATCTGTTTGGGTAATCGTCCGGCGCGGGGTCGACAGCTCCATGCCAACTTCGAAATCTTCCCAATACATGCCGCGTGGCTTACGTTCCGTCGTCAAATTTACTCTCCCACCGTTAGGTCTATACAATTTCAGGCCGGACAATAGCCAATAAAGTTGGCGACTGAAACCGCTTTTCGATAACATCACGGCGAATAGAAAAAAGGCAGAGCTGATGGCAGACAATCACGTCGATACAAACGACAATTTCGATCTGATCATTCAAGGTGGGACGATCATTGACGGCACCGGGGCCGAACGGCAAGCGGGTGACATCGCTATTGTTGGGGATCGTATCGCAGCCATCGCCCCGCCCGGTCAACTGACCGCAAGCGGCAGTGAAGTGATCGTTGCCAGCGGGTGCATCGTCGCCCCTGGCTTTATCGACGTCCATACCCATGATGACAACGCCGTTCTGGTCAATCCAGAGATGGTGATGAAGATCAGTCAGGGGGTCACCAGTGTGGTCGGCGGCAATTGTGGCGTCAGTCTGGCGCCAATCGGTAATATCGATCCGCCGCCACCGATGAACCTATTGGGCGGCCGGGACGATTTTCGCTTCACCCGGATGCAGGACTATGTCGAAGCGGTGGCAGCGGCCCGACCGAGCGTCAATATCGCTGCCCTGGTCGGTCACAGCACTTTGCGGGCCGGCGCCATGGATCAACTTGATCGCAAAGCGACGGCGGGCGAAATCGATCTCATGCGCGAACGTTTGGCCGACGCCTTGGATGCCGGCGCTATCGGCTTCAGCACCGGACTTTGGTACAAACCCAATGCCGCCGCCGATATCGAGGAAGTCGCCGCTTTGGCGGAAGTCGCGGCGGATCGTGGTGGCCTTTATACGACCCATATGCGGGACGAACATGACGGGGTGATGGATTCGCTTCAGGAAACCTTCGAGACCGCGAACCGGGCCCAAGTCCCGGTGGTGATCTCGCATCACAAATGTGCCGGTCCCAACAATTGGGGCCGCACGCGCGAGACCCTGCCATTCATCGAAGCGCAACAAAAACAGCAATCGGTGGCGCTGGATGTTTATCCCTACAATGCATCTTCGACGGTGCTGGAACCGGAAATGATCGATCCCGACGTTCGGGTGACAGTGACCTGGTCGAAGGCCGAACCGCAAATGGCCGGTCGCGATCTGGCTGAAATCGCCGACGAATGGAATTGTTCCAAAACCGATGCGGCCCGCCGACTTTATCCCGCTGGGGCAATTTATTATGCAATTGACGAAGACGACATGCGTCGCGTTTTGGCTTTTCCATCAAGTATGGTCGGCTCCGACGGTCTGCCCCATGACGAATTTCCCCATCCCCGCCTGTGGGGCGCCTTCCCCCGGGTATTGGGGCATTATTGCCGGGACGAAGGCCTGTTCAGTCTTGAACAAGCAGTGCATAAAATGACCGGCTTGTCGGCAGGAAACTTCATTTTGCGCGACCGTGGTATTCTAACCGTTGGCGCCTTTGCGGATGTCGTGGTTTTCAATGCAGACACCATAATCGACCGTGCGACTTTTGACGATCCGATGCAACCCGCCGCCGGTATCGAGCAGGTGATTGTCGCCGGTGTGCCAACCTGGTCGCAAAACGGCCATAGCGGCAGTCGCGCCGGTCGGTTCTTGGCACGTAGCTAAACGTTAAGCGTCAAGCCAGCCTTGGGCCGCCGCCGCTTCTTGGCGACAACGTTCCGGGCCGCCCAGAACCTGGCGATCGAAGCTGATGCGTTTGAACCAGTAGTGCAGGCCCATCAGGTCGGTGAAACCCATGCCGCCATGCACTTCCGTCGCGGTCCGTGCCACCTCGCGACCAACCTCTCCCAAATGCGCTTTCGCCAGGCAGGCCAAATGCCGGCCTTCCGCTTCATCATCATCCTGGGCATGCGCAGCATACCAGACCAGGGATCGACACGGCTCCAAACTAACCACCATTTCGGCGCACATATGTTTGACAGCTTGGTAACTGGCAATGACGCGGTCGAACTGAACCCGTTGTCCGGCATAGGCGACGGCTTTTTCGATCATACACTGACCGGCCCCGAGAGTATCCGCCGCCAGCATCACCCGACCCGCGTCCAATATTCTGTGCGCTAATTCTAAATCGCTATCCAACAGCTCGACCGCCACATCTTCGAGGGACAGATCACCTAGTGGCCGGGTACGGTCAAGGCTGGGGCGCGGGGTCAGGGTCACGCCGGCGGCGTCGGTTGCCAAGATTGCTGCCTGGCCATCTGGAAGAAAGACCAGCGCATGGCTGGCCCCGCCACTATCGAGAAGTCCGCTGAGGTGACCCGATAACCGCCCGTCAGACAATGCCAAATTAGCATCCCCAGTGGACCCGGCAAGGGCACCACAAGCGACCGCAATTCGCATCTCGCCGCGGGCAATCGCTGGTAACCATTGCTGTTGCTGCTCTGCGCTGCCGCCATGCATGATCGCCAGCGGCGCCATCACAGATGTCGCCACAAATGGTGCCGGTGCCGCGCCATACCCCAAAGCTTCGGCGACAATGGCGGCGTCCAGCAGGCCGAGGGCAGTCCCGCCGTACTCTTCTGAAATCAGCAGCCCAGGAATTCCCAACCCGCATAATCCGGTCCAAAGTCCGGCATCAAAACCCTGGCGGTCGGACGCGATGCGGCGAATTTCTTCCAACGGCAGGGCGCTTGATAGATAACTCTGCAATGACTGATCGATTAGGCGTTGATCTTCGCTCAATCCGAATTCCATGATTTATGCCCTTCCCGGCGGTATTTTTACTTTCGGCTCGCGCGGCATGCCCAGGCCGCGTTCACTGATGATATTTTTCTGAATTTGCGAAGTGCCGCCACCGATGATCAGGCCAATGTCATACATATAATCGATCTGCCAGGTCGTCGCCGCATCATCTTCGGATATTTCATGCGGATCGTAAGGCAAGCCCGCTTCGCCCAAAACATCGATCGCCAGGGCACTGAGTTTGTGGTTCAGGGTGGTGCCATAAATTTTTTGCACCAGGCCCGGCAGGCCCGGCTCCTCACCCCGGTCATGCAGGGTCAAAAGCCGCATGTGATGATATTTTGCCGCGAGCACTTCGGCCTGCAACCGCATCAGGCGGTCGCGATATTCCGCCATGTCCAGGACCCGCACACCGTCGATGATCGTTTCCTGCATCATCTCGCGAATATTGTGAAAGCGCTGCAATTGTTTGTTGGGATCACCCAACATCACCCGTTCATGTTTCAAGGACGCAATCGCCACGTTCCAGCCTTCGCCGCGACCGACGACAATTTGATCCACGGGCACCCGCACGTCGGTCAGGAAGGTTTCGTTAAATTCCGGCCGCTCGGTCATCGTCACCAGGGGTCGCACGTCAATACCTTCCGTATCCATCGGTACCAACAGATACGACAGGCCTTTGTGCTTCGGCGCCTCCGGCTCGGTCCGACACAACAGAAACATCATGTCCGCATAATGGGCCGAACTGGTCCAGATTTTCTGCCCGTTGATAACAAATTCATCCCCCTCAACCGCGGCCTTTGTCTGGGCGTTGGCCATATCGCTGCCGGAACCGGGTTCGGAATTGCCGATGCACCAGATCGTCTCGCCGCTTAAGGTTGATTTCACCCAGGTTTGACATTGCTGTTTTGTCCCCAGCTCCAGCAACGATGGCACGACGATCAGGACACCTTGGTTCAACAGGCCAGGCGATATCCCGGCTTTCGACAATTCATCGGCGATGATCGCGGTTTCCAGGACATCCGAGGGGGCACCAAAGCCGCCATATTCTTTCGGCACCGTGCGGGCGACATAACCGCGCTCCAGCAACAGGCCCTGCCAGTTCAATTCCTGGCTGTCCGGGCGTTTTCGCCCACCTCCGAACTTTGGTGAAAGATGGCCGAATTCCTTGGCAAAATCCTGAACTTCGGCCTGTAATTCTTGATGCGAGTTTGAATAGGTTAGATCCATATGAGCGACGTCCTGGGGTGCGGCTCCAACAACACACCACTTGACCTGCCGACGAATATTCAAAATATCCTTGGAAAACTTCGCGGCATCAATGTGGCATTGCCATTGGACGATTGACGGGTTTATTAATGTGAATAATATCTTTGTGGAAGCTGAGCAATAGGCGAGGTGGGCAAATCAGTATATTAGATCGAGGAATACAATATGAATAGCGTGGCGAGCGATCAGAATAACGCAGCCAATCTCGAGAAAAGCCTGGTTGCGGAACTGATTCAAAAGGCGCGCGTGGCCATGGCGGAATTCGCAAATGCGGATCAGGCCCGCGTTGATGAAGCAGTTGCCGCCCTAGCCTGGTCTATCTACGAGCCCGCCCGGGCCCGTGAATTGGCGGAGCTTGCTGTCGCCGACACCGGTTTGGGCGATGTTGAAAGCAAGGTTATCAAAAACACCCGAAAAACCTTCGGCTGTCTGCGCGACCTGATGCGAGTCAAAACCGTCGGCGTGATCGAGGAAATTCCAGAAAAAGGCCTGGTGAAATACGGCAAACCGGTTGGTGTCGTGGCGGCGGTGGCGCCGTCGACGAATCCCGCCGCGACCCCGGTCAACAAAGCGATGTTCGCGATCAAAGGCGGCAATGCGGTCATTATCGCACCCTCACCCGCTGGCTTAAAAACAACCACCATGACGGTCGATTATATGCGGGCGGAGTTGGCGAAAATCGGCCTGCCAGGCGATCTTGTTCAGGTCTTGCCGGCGCCGGTGAACAAGACCCTGACCCAGGAGTTGATGTATGCCGCGGACTTGGTTGTTGTCACCGGTTCGCAAAATAATGTCAGGCGGGCTTATTCCTCAGGGACGCCGGCGATCGGTGTCGGTCCGGGCAATGTCCCGGTGGTGATTGATGAAACCGCCGCACTTCAGGACGCCGCCGAAAAAATCTGCGCCTCAAAAATTTTCGACAATTCAACATCCTGTTCGTCGGAGAATTCGGTGATCATCCTGGACAAAGTTTATGATCAGGCCATTGAAGCGCTGAAGACGGCCGGGGGATATTTGTGCTCCCTCGAGGAAAAAGAAAAAATCCGCGACAAGCTGTGGGTCGGCGGCAACCTCAATCGTCAAATCATTGCCAAGGATGCCTCAGCGCTGGCGGAAGTATGTGAATTGGACGACGGCGCGGCGGTCGCCAAATTTTTTATGGTCGAAGAAGTTGAAGTCGACCCAGACAGCAAATTCACCGATGAGAAACTGTCGCTCGTGCTAACGGTTTATCGGGCCCGGGACATGGATCAGGTGGTGGAACAATTAAACACTATCCTGGATGTCTGCGGCAAAGGACATTCCGTTGGCATTCATACCAACACACCGGAGCATGCCGACCGATTGGCGGCAGAAATTGATGTGGTAAGGGTTTTGGTCAACCAGGCCCATACCTTTGGCAATGGCGGCGGATTTGACAACGGCCTCAATTTCACCCTGACCATGGGCGGCGGCACCTGGGCTGGCAACTCAATCTCCGATAACCTGAACTATACTCATTTCATCAATATCACGCATTTGGTGAAGACCATTCCCGAAGACAAACCGTCGGAAGCAGAGCTGTTCGGCGCCTATTGGGACAAGTACGGAAAGTAAACGATGAATTTTGAGGAATATGCGGCAAAACCACGTCTTGTGGAGGCGGGGATCAGGGTTCCGCTTGGCATTCTTGCCCACGATCCGGAAGCTGCGGGCTTGGCCGCTGAAGCGTTGGGCAGCTGCGTCGTGAAGGCACAGGTGCCGACTGGTAAACGCGGTAAAGCCGGTGGCATCCAACTCGCCGATAGCGCCGCCGAAGCCCGCTTCCAGGCAGGGGAAATTCTCGGCATGACGATTGCCGGGCATGTCGTCGAAAAAGTCTTGGTCGAGGAGAAGTCCGATATCGAGCGCGAATTCTATGCCGCGGTTTTAAACGATCCGGTCAGCAAAGGACCGATGGTCATGTTTTCGACCGAAGGCGGCATGGACATTGAAGAAATCGCGGCTAAAACACCTGAAAAATTGCGCCAGCAGGCAGTTGACATCCGCCAAGGGTTTTCGCGTCAGGATGCCGAGCGGCTGATTGCCGGGCTCGATCTAGCCGGGGCTCAAAACGGCGTCGGCGATGTATTAGTCAAACTCTATCAGGCCTATGCGCACAACGACGCTGAGCTGTTGGAGATCAATCCGCTGATCGTGACCGGCGGGGGCGAGGTTGTGGCGCTTGATTGTAAATTTGTGATGGACGATTCCGCGATCAGACGGCACCAAGAGCTGGCGAAAAAAAGCACGCCGGAAAAACTGACTGAACTTGAAATTCGCGGTGAAGAGGCCGAGATCAAATATATCGAGCTTGACGGTGACGTCGGCGTGCTGGCGAACGGGGCCGGCTTGACCATGACCACGATGGATGTAATCCGCCACCATGGCGGGGCACCCGCGAATTTTTGCGAAATCGGCGGCGAAGCCTATACCAAAGCCAAGACCGCCCTGGAAATGGTGCTTGCCAAACCGGGCATCAAAAGTTTGGTGGTCAATTTTTGCGGTGCTTTCGCACGTTGCGATGTGATGATGGAAGGCCTGCTCAATGCCTGGGACGAGCTAGAGCCTGAGATACCTATCTATTTCTCTATCGCCGGCACCGGGGACGAAGAAGCGATCAGCATGCTGAAAAAAAAGCTCGACTTGAAACCACTTTCTAACATGAGCGAAGCTTGCGAAGCGGCAGTTATCGCCGCGAAGGCCAGCCAGGTATGATAATTCCACGCAGGAACACCCGTATCCTGATCCAGGGGATCACTGGCAAACAAGGCTCTTTTTGGACGGAAAAGATGCAGGACTATGGCGCCACCGTGATCGGCGGGGTCAATCCGAAGAAGGCCGGGACGGAACATTGTGGCGTCCCGGTATATGGCTCAGCAGTGGAGGCGGCCGAAGTCGGCTTCGACGGCTCCGTGTTATTTATCCCGCCACTGGGTGTGAAGGCGGCGGCGCTGGATGCGATCGACGCCGGCGCCAAGATGATGCTAATCACGACCGAACATATCCCAGTTCACGATGTGATGTATTTCATGGCCGCGGCCAAAGAAGCCGGCACCCGCATTGTCGGTCCGAACACCGCCGGCGGCGTGACCCTGGGCGAAACCTTCATGGGTTTCATGCCTGCCTTCAACACCCGAATATTCAAAAAAGGCGGCATTGGGGTGTTGTCACGCTCGGGTAGCCTGGGCACCCTTATGTGTCAGAACATTGTCTCCGCCGGGTTTGGCCAGACCGCCTTTGTCGGCATTGGCGGCGATCCGATAATCGGCACGACGACCAGGGATGCCTTGGAAGCCCTGGACCAGTTCCCGGGCACCGAAGCCGTCGTCATGGTTGGCGAAATCGGTGGCACGATGGAAGAAGAAGCAGCGGAATACGCCAGAACCATGGACAAACCGGTGCTGGCGTTCATCGCCGGCGGTGCCGCCCCGGCGGACAAAAAAATGGGCCATGCCGGCGCCATCGTGATGGGCGACAAAGGCACTTATGCTTCGAAAAAGTCAGCCTTGGAAACCGCCGGCGTCAACGTCTTGGTAACCCCGGTGCATGTCGGTGATGCCTTGAAAGAAGCTTTCCGCTGAGCGGCCCAGGCTGACAGATCTATCAATGGCCCCGCCTCGGTAGGGTTTTTCTTTGCCCGAATTCCTCAGGAATGATTAAATACAATAAAAACGGGACATTCGATGGCTAAAGACGAATATCAATCAAGGTCAGATCAATTAGGCGACGTCCCCGATTTCGCACTTGATAGCTATTTCCCCTACCAGGTCCGGATATTCTACCGCGCCATCAGCCAGTCCGTCACTAACATCTACAGTACGATGTTCGGTTTGACGGTGTCTGAATGGCGGGCGATGGCGGTATTGGGCAGCCACGAGCCGCTTTCGGCCAGCGATATCGTCGAACGCTCCAGCATCGATAAAGTGAATGCCAGCCGCGCCATCAAAGGCCTGCAAAAACGTGGGCTGCTGGAGCGCCAGGTCGATCCCGATGATGGACGACGGGCGATGTTGCGGCTTTCGCCGGAAGGTCAGAAGGTTTTTCAAACCCTGGTGCCGTTGGTGCAGGCGCTCGAAAATCAACTGCTTGAGGGCCTGAGCGCGACAGAACGCGACACCTTGTGGGAGCTCATGAACCGGGTACGAATGAACGCGGAAGAAATCACCCGCAACGATACCGAGCCCTATGCAGATGAACAAAAATAGGCCCTGCAATTTCCAATCTTCTATGTTAGTTTCATTTGAAATTAAATCTTGAGGGCTCATGAGTAGCTGGATTCAATCAGCGAACACGGCGATATGTCCGTTCCCAATATATAATCTTCCCTATGGTGTCTTCAGCCGGGAAGCATCGGCGCCGCGATGCGGCGTTGCGATCGGCGACCTCGTTCTCGACCTTGCGGCTTTGGAAAGCGAACAGTTACTTCCGCTCGACAGCGGCGACGCCATTTTCTCAACTGCCGGGCTGAATGACTTCATGGCGCTTGGGCCTGATGTCTGGCATCAGATGCGTGAGCGGCTAATTGAATTGCTTTTGGACGACGGCGATCCGGCACTGAAAAACTCTGAAAGTTTGCGGCGGCAGGCGCTAAACCCGATGTCCGATGTTACTTTGCATATGCCGTTTAAGGTCGATGAATACACTGACTTTTATGCTGGCCGCCAACACGCCTTCAATGTCGGATCGATGTTTCGCGGGCCGGAAAACGCCTTGCCGCCGAACTGGCTGCATATCCCGATCGGCTATAACGGCCGGGCTTCGACGGTAGTGGTCAGTGGCACCGATATCCACCGGCCGCTTGGCCAAAGCAAACCACCGGGATCTGATGCACCGGTATTCGGTCCCTGCCAACGCTTGGATATTGAGCTGGAGATCGGGGCGGTGGTCGGGCAGCCAAGCCAAATGGGCCGTTCCCTCACCGTCGACGAAGCGGAAGCGATGATATTTGGCTATGTCTTGTTGAACGATTGGTCGGCCCGGGATATTCAAACCTGGGAATATCAGCCGCTTGGGCCTTTTCAAGCAAAAGCTTTTGCCACCACAATCAGCCCTTGGGTGGTGACAAAAGCGGCGTTGGAGCCGTTTCGCACAGCGCCGCCGGCCCGTGAAATTGAACTGCTGCCTTATTTGGTGGAAGTCGGATCGTCGCTCTATGACATCCGATTGGAAGTCGTCATGCAACCGCAAGAAGCGGCTTCGGCAACCACCTTATCGCAAACCAATAGCAAAGAACTTTATTATACTGCGGCTCAGCAGCTGGCCCACCACGCCAGCGGCGGTTGCGCCATGAATGTTGGCGATTTGCTCGGCTCCGGAACAATTTCCGGGGCGGTGGAAACATCCTATGGCTCGTTGCTGGAGATGAGCTGGAATGGGACGAAACCCTTAACGTTGGACGGCGGCGAATTTCGTAGTTTCATCGAAGACGGCGATACGCTGACCCTGAGCGGTTGGGCCCAGGGAGAGGGATACCGAATTGGCTTTGGGGATTGCAGCGGAAAAATATTACCGGCGCGTACAGCGATTGGCTGAGAGAATTGATGCAGTATAATAGGGCTGATCAAGTTCACGACGGTTTATTCAATTTTTTGCAAGCTTAAGGAAAGGGAGTAGTTATGGAAGTCGAGCGTATTCATCACGTCGCCTATCGCTGTAACGACGCCAAGGAAACCGCTGATTGGTACAAAAAACATGTGAATATGGATTTGGTTCTGGCCATGGCTGAGGATCAGGTACCATCGACCAAGGCACCCGATCCCTATATGCATATCTTCCTCAATGCCGGCAGCGGCAATGTGCTCGCCTTTTTCGAATTGCCGACATTGGAAAAGATGGATCGCGACCGGAATACGCCGGATTGGGTCCAGCATATCGCTTTCAAGGTCAAAGATCGCGAAACCCTGTTGCAATACAAGGCGAATTTGGAGGCCCAAGGCATCGACGTTGTTGGCGTCACCAATCACACCCTTTTTCATTCGATCTATTTCTTTGATCCCAATGGTCACCGCCTTGAATTGACTTATGACGATGCTGAAGCACCTGCTATGCAGAAACGCTTGGATGAGGTCAAACAGGCGATGGTCGACGAATGGGCGGAAACGAAAAAACCGCCACGTCACGCCGACTGGCTGCATAACAAGTAACTCAGCCCTTTATAACCATGACGGATTAACCCCTCGCCAGGTGGTGGGAAATATTCACTGGATTTGTCAGCCGCGGCCCTTTCATTGAAGAGCCGATTTGATTAGCATGGAAGGCGATCGAAATAATGCCGGGAAATACCGACAGAATGGGGTTGGTGCAAAACCTCAAATAAAAACTTCACAGGGAGAAACCGCATGATGAAAAGACGATTATTCAATGGCATCGTTGTCGCCGCTCTAGTTCTTGCGAGCAACGCCATGATCAGTGCCGAGGCAATCGCAGCTAAAATCAAAGTTGCTGGCATTTACACCCAACCAATTCAGCAAAAATGGGACGCGCGCCTGCATCTGGCGCTGGTGGCAGCCGAAAAAGCCGGCGAAATCGAGTACGTATTCTCGGAAAAAGTAGCCAATACGGACTATATTCGGGTGTTAAGGGAATATGCCGATGGCGGCGTTGATTTGGTCGTCGGCGAAGCCTTTGGCATTAGTCGCGAAGCCCGCAAAGTCGCCGACGACTATCCAAAAGTCGCCTTCCTGATGGGCGACCCGTTCAAACCCCATGGTAAAAATTTCTCGGTCTTTGACAACTATATTCATGAGCCCTGTTACTTGATGGGCGTGATCGCCGGCTCGATGTCCAAAACCGGCAAGATCGGCATGGTCGGGGGCTATCCGATCGGCGAAGTGAATAGGCTTTTCCACGCCTTCATGGCCGGTGCCCGAACGGTCAATCCTAAGGTCGAATTTAAGGTCAACTTCATCGGGTCCTGGTACGATCCGCCAAAAGCTAAAGAAGCAGCATTTGCGCAAATCGAAGCAGGCGTCGATGTCCTATATGCAGAGCGGGCCGGCGTGGTCGATGCGGCACGGGCAAAGGGCATCATTGCTTTTGGTAATGTCAATGACATGAACAAGGAAGAAAATGGCACTGGTGTTGTCGTTACTTCGGCGCTTTGGCATATGGAAGAAGCCGTCATGCACGCCATCAAACAAGTAAAAGCAGGCAACTTTCAATCGGCGGACTACAAAGAATGGACCATGATGGCCAAAGGCGGGGCGTCTCTGGCACCTTATTACGAGTTTGACGATAAGATCGATCCGGCCATCAAGGCCAAAGTCGAAATGCTGGCGGCCGATATCAAGGCCGGCAAGCATACCGTTAAAATAAACGACGAAAAGCCGAAGTCCACCTTCTGATTGTGTTCAAACCGCTTCCGGAATGTAATCTCCGGAAGCGGTTTTCAAACAGCCAGTCACCGATATTGAAAGCGTGGGCACATGCCGGATATCCTCAGGCTCGTTGATATCACCATTCGATTTGGCCCTCTTGTCGCCAATGACAGCATTTCCTTGTCTCTCGGCGAAGGGGAGGTGTTGGCTTTATTGGGCGAAAACGGCGCCGGTAAAACCACCTTGATGAATATCTTATTTGGTCATTATGTCGCCGATGAAGGATATGTGGAAGTGTTTGGCGAACGTTTACCGCCGGGGCAACCGGACGCCGCGCTGGAGCGTGGGATCGGCATGGTCCACCAGCATTTCACCTTAGCGGAAAATTTAACTGTTCTGGAAAATGTCACGCTAGGCACCGAACCACTATGGTCGCTCCGTAGGGACCGCGACGGAGCGCGCAAAAAACTAACAACCCTGGCGCAGGATTTTGGCCTTGCCGTCGATCCCGATGCTTTGGTCGGAAGCTTGAGTGTCGGTGAACGCCAGCGGGTGGAAATCCTGAAGGCGCTATACCGCTAAGCCCGGGTTTTGATCCTGGACGAGCCGACGGCCGTGCTTACGCCGCAGGAAACCGACGCCCTATTCGAGACTTTGCGGACCTTGGTCGCCCAAGGCCTGTCGATAATTTTTATTTCTCATAAACTGCACGAGATACTTGCCATCAGCGACCGGGTGATGGTGTTGCGCCGCGGTCAGGTCGTGGCCGAAACGGCGACCCGGGACGCCGATCGCGCCTCGTTGGCGGAAAGCATGGTCGGTCGCGCGATCCAGGATCCCAAAGGGTCGCCGATGCAGGCAGGCGAAGCGTTGTTTGAGCTCGAACGCGTCAATCTGGCCGCCGACAGGGGCTTTGGGCGACTGCAAGACGTGAATTTATGTCTGCGCCGCCACGAAATCACCGGCATTGCCGGTGTGTCAGGCAACGGACAACAGGCGCTGGCGGCGCTGATCAGCGGCGTGACGCGCCCGGACGCCGGGCAGATGCGCTTATTTGGTCAAGCTCTCACCACAGCCTCGCCAGCCAAAATGGTGGCCCAACAGGTTGGCCGCATCCCCGAAGACAGAAATCACGTCGGGGTCGTTGGCGAAATGAAGGTCTGGGAAAACTTGATTTCAGAATCCGTCCGCAAGCCACCGCAGTCCCGTTTTGGCGTCCTCGACTTCCAGGCCATTCGTAAACGCGCCGAACGCCTGATCGCCGATTATGATGTCCGCTGCCAAGGTACCGAAGCGGAAACTAGACTTTTATCGGGCGGCAACGTTCAGAAGCTGATTTTGGCGCGGGTGCTGGACGGGGAACCGGCAGTAATTCTGGCCGATCAACCGGCACGGGGACTGGATGTCGGCGCTATCGCCTATGTGCATGGACGCTTGTTGGAAGCGCGTGAGCGTGGTGCGACTATATTACTGATTTCGGAAGATCTGGAAGAACTTTTGGCCTTGTCTGACAATATCCAGGTGATCTACCACGGCCAGCTTAGCGAACGCCTGGACCCACGCACCGTTACCCCGCGCGAACTTGGTCTGATGATGAGTGGCCAAACCACCACCGAGGCGACGGCGTCATGAGACTAGAGCCCCGCATTGAGGCGACACCGGTTTTGACCCTAGTGGCCCCAATTGCAGCGGTCGTGGCAGCGCTGATTTTGTGCGCCGGATTAATCCTTTGGGCTGGTGAAAACGTTTTCGCCGCCTATGCACTTTTGTTGAAAGGCGGTATCGGCTCGCGCTTCGCCATCACTGAAACCCTAACGCGGGCGACCCCGATGATCCTGACCGGTCTGGCGGCAGCGGTCGCCTTTCGCGCTAAACTTTGGAATATCGGTGGCGAAGGGCAGTTTTATGTCGGCGCACTGATGGCGACTTGGTTGGGTGCGGGGATGATTACCTTGCCGAGCGTGCTGATGATTCCATTCCTGATTGTCATGGGCACCATCGCTGGTGGGGTCATGTTGTTGATCCCGGCGCTGTTAAAAAACAAACTGAAAGTCGACGAAGTGGTGACCACATTGTTACTCAACTTCGTCGTCCTGTTGTTCGTGAATTATTTGCTGGAAGGTCCGTTGAGAGACCCGATGTCGCTTGGCTGGCCGCAAGCCGCACCGATAATTGACGAAGGGGTGCTGCCGGCGATCATGGCAAAAAGCCGGCTTCACCTAGGTTTCATTCTGGCCCTGGCAGCGGCAATCAGCGTCTGGGCGGTGATGCGCTTCACGGTCTGGGGCTATGAGATCCGCGCCGTCGGTCATAATGTGGCGGCGGCGGCATTCTCCGGTATCAAAGTCAATAAAACCATTGTCATGACGGCGCTGATCAGCGGCGGCTTGGCCGGCATGGCAGGCGTCAGCGAAGTTGCCGGCACCAAAGGGTATTTGACCTTGGATCTGTCACCGGGTTTCGGTTACGCCGGCATTGCCGTGGCCATGTTGGCGGCCTTGCATCCCCTCGCCGTGATCCCGTCGGCGCTGTTTCTGGCGGGCATTTATGTCGGCGCAGACTCCATGAGCCGAGCCCTCAATGTGCCAACCTATATCGCCGATGTGATTGTCGCGGCATCGGTATTGGCGGTGCTGGTCAGCCTGATGCTGACGCATTTTCGCATCAGATGGCGTTAGGAGGCAGATATGGATATTTTCGAAATTCTGCTTACTGCCGGTTTCTGGGCGGCGACATTACGGATCGCGACGCCGTTGATTTTTGGCACGCTTGGCGAATTGATCTGTGAACGGGCCGGGGTTTTGAACCTGGGTATCGAAGGCATTATGACCATGGGCGCCATGGCTGGCTGGATGTGGGTTTATATGGGCGGTGATTTAGTCAGCGGTATTTTGTTTGCCGCCTTTGTCGGGGCCCTGTTCGGTCTATTGCACAGCCTGTTTGTGGTTTATCTGGGTTTGTCACAGCATGTGAGCGGTATCGGCATTACCATGTTGGCTTCGGCGCTTTCTTATTTTGTCTTTCGCATGTTGCTGCCGGAAGCAACGACCCCACCCAAAATTGACCCCTTTCAACCGATCCCGATCCCGTTCCTATCCGAACTTCCAGTTGTCGGTCCGGCGCTCTTTACCCAGACCGCCCTGACCTATTCGGCGTTGATCATTGTTATCATCGTCTGGTACGGGCTTTACCGCACCCCGGCGGGACTGGCGGTCCGGATGGCGGGGGAAAACCCTCTCGCGGCGGAAGCCCAAGGGATCGATGTTCTGGCCGTTCGAACGATCGCGGTGATGTTGGGTAGCGCCCTGATGGCGGTCGGTGGCGCTTTTCTTACGATGTCGGCTTTCGATGCATTCTATTTCGGCATGGTCAACGGGCGCGGCTGGATTTGTGTGGCATTGGTGATTTTCGCCTCCTGGAAACCCGGCAAGGCGCTCTTGGGGGCAGTCCTGTTTGCCGGTATCGATGCCTGGCAGGTCCGGATCCAACAGCTTCCGGGCGTTACCATCCCCTATCAATTTTTCCTCATGGCGCCCTACGTATTGTCGATCCTGGCCATGATCGTGGTCTCTCGCAAGGCGCTCTATCCGAAAGCCTTGTTGGTCCCATTCAGGCGCGGTGAAAGGACTTGAGCATGTTTGATCTGATCCTCCGAAATGCCCGAACGCCGGATGGCGAAGTTCTCGATATTGCCTGCAAAGATGGCAAGATCGCCGCTCGCGGGAAGCAGCTGCAAGGAACCGCGGCGCGTGAGATCGATGTTGGCGGCAACATGGTCACACCGCCCTTTATCGACAGTCATTTTCACATGGATGCGACGCTTAGCTTCGGGCAGCCACGGGTCAATCAAAGCGGCACCCTATTAGAAGGTATCGCGTTATGGGGTGAACTGAAGCCCGACCTCACGGTTGAAGCGATAAAACAACGGGCGCTCGAATTGTGCCGTTGGTCGATCGCGCGCGGCACCTTGGCGATCCGCAGCCATGTCGACATTTGCGATCCTAGATTGTTGGCGGTGGAAGCCTTGCTGGAGGTTCGCGAGGAAATAAAACCCTATATCGATCTGCAGCTTGTCGCCTTTCCGCAAGACGGTTTTTTGCGTGATCCAATGGCGGCGGCGCTGCTCGAACGCGCCTTGGACAAAGGAATAGACATCGTTGGCGGCATCCCGCATTTCGAACGGACGATGGCGGACGGCGGCGAAAGTATCAGGCTTCTTATGGAAATCGCGGCTGAACGCGGCCTGCTGGTCGACATGCATTGCGATGAAACTGACGATCCAATGTCACGACATATTGAAACGTTAAGCGCCGAATGCCAGCGGCTGGGCATGCAGGGCCGGGTCGCCGGCTCGCACCTTACCTCCATGCATTCGATGGATAATTATTATGTCAGCAAACTTATCCCTTTGATGGCGGAAGCCGGGGTTGCCGCGATCGCCAATCCCTTGATCAATATCACTATCCAGGGCCGTCACGATAGTTATCCGAAACGCCGCGGCCTGACCCGGATCAAGGAACTTCTGGCCGCCGGCGTGCCGGTCAGCCTAGGTCATGATTGCGTCATGGATCCCTGGTATTCGATGGGCAGCCACGACATGCTGGAAGTTGCGCAGATGGCTGTCCATGCGGCGCAGATGACCGGCATGGATGAAATTCGCGCGATGTTCGATGCCGTGACCAAAATTGGTGCCGAAATTCTGCATTTCGACGGATATGGCCTTGCAGAGGGCTGTAATGCCGATTTTGTTGTTTTGCAGGCGGCGACACCGTTTGACGCCATCCGCCTGCGTCCGGCGCGCCTGTATGTGGTCCGCCGCGGCCAGGTCATCGCCACCACCCCGCCGGTCCGCCCTGAAGTGAACCTGGCCGGAAACCCCAGCCACGTCGACTTCACCCTCCCCAAAGGCCCGGCCTTCGCCTCACCGTTCTGAAGTAGGAAATACGACCTTCGGACAGAACGATGTCCATTCGTTCCAGTCTATAATCTTGGTATTCAGCCTGACAATAATTTGGTCCCCAAGCCATAATGGAAATCATGGATTCGCTAGAATGCGCCAGATTGATTGTTGGGTTTACTCGATAAATATTCTCGGCCGCTCTTATGCTGACCGCCATTTCTAAGTCGTCACAACCTACTCAACTCAACAATACTAAAAATCTGCATACCCACTCTCCCCAGCCCCTCGATAGTGATCATAGACCTTCAGGTAGACAGGTGCGTTGCGCGGGGCGCTTTCAGATCCTCACGGACTAATTTTCTTTAAATATTTGCATCCTTCAGCATTGCCGCCATCACAAGCCTTTTTGTAGAGGGCGACAGCCCTAGTGTGGTCTTGATCAACACCCCAGCCATTTCTATACATCACTCCGAGATCGGTACAGCCCGAAGCATCCCCGCCGTCACAGCCCCGTTTGAATAGGGCGACAGCCCTTGTGTCGCTCTGATAAACACCCGAGCCATTTCTATACATCCATCCGAGATTGGTACAGCCCCAGGCATTGCCGCGATCACAGCCTTGTTTGTAAAGGGTGGCAGCCTTTGTGTTGTCCTGATCGACACCCCGGCCTTTATCAGACATAAAACCAAGATTGGAGCAGCCCATGTCATCGCCGCCGTCACAAGCCTGATTGTAAAGGGCGACAGCCATTGTCTCACTCTGATCAACACCCCGGCCTTCTTCATACATCAATCCAAGATTGTTACAGCCCCGGGCATCGACGCCGTCACAGCCCTGTTTGGAAAAGGCGACAGCCATTGTGTCGCTCTGATCAACACCCCGGCCATCTCTATAGATCCATCCGAGATTGGTACAGCCCCGGGCACTACCGCCGTCACAAGCCTGTTTGGAAAGGGCGACAGCCATTGTGTCGCTCTGATCAACACCCCGGCCATCTCTATACAACCATCCGAGATTGGTACAGCCCCAGGCATTGCCGCCATCACAGCCCTGCTTGTAAAAGGCGGCAGCCTTCGTGTTGTCCTGATCAACACCCACGCCTTTATCATACATAAATCCGAGACTGGTACAGCCCCGGGCATTGCCGCCGTCACAGGCTTTAGCCCAGAGTTCTGCAGCTTTACTATCATCCCCTTCATAGTATTTAAGGGCGCTATCCATGCATAACTCCGTAGAACCGCGGAGACAGGCCCTGGACAGATAATCAAGAGCCTTATTATCATCCCCGGTTAATTTGGACTGGGCAACACAGACTTTCGCATCTTGCTGACAAAGCAGATCATCAAGAAGTCCTTGTTTTTGAAGCCCCTGAAACCCGAGCACAAGCAAGTACACCCAGGCGGCGCAGATAAAGCTGAATAAAACCAAAGGATAATTTCCGGCGCTGAAAAACCGGGAGCTAAATATCCCCCTGGTAATCCGCATTGTTGCAACAGAAAGAAAAAACAATACGGCCCAGATCGTCGTCAGAAATGAGGAGTATAAAAAGATCGCATAGACACTGTAGATACCGAATAGTTGCCCCCAACTCGGAATGTCAATGGGGGTTCCGCTAAGAAATGGATAGGCATAAAAATAGAGGTAGAGAGCGGTAAGTATAATGACCGCACTCAGAACGATATCGAATATCAGCCATAATAGCCCGGACGCAACCATTCCCCATGCGGCGCCGAAGTACATTTCCCAGACCGGAACAAAGCGCAGGAACCAACGACTTTGGCGCAGGGAGGTATAATCTGCGATGACATTTACGCTCAGTCCGATAATAATGATCTCAAAAAGCGGAAGCGGCGCGCCTGGACGTTCGCCCAATTGCCAGGTAAAAAACCAGTACAAGGCAACGACGCCAATAAGGGAGGCAAGAGCTGATCTGATAATACATTTCAGGCTTAGGTGTTTTTCCCCGAAGATACTGTCAAACCAGTCCCTAAAGTTTTGCGACCAGCTTTTCTGATAATCGCCCTGTAGATACAGACTGATTTCGGCTTTCAGGTCATCTGAACCGATGGTCTTTGTCGCGATAAACAACAGACCGAAGGCAATAACGGCCCATTGTGCGGGAACTGGTGTCCACTCCATCAACAATTTTAACCATTCTGCCATGGCATCCTGCGGAAAATACAATAAAGGTGATCGGGCAGGGATTTTCGGTCATTCAGCGCGGCATATCTAAATCCCGGTTGTTATTGCAATCCTGGGTTTGCATATTAGCATTCGGAAACCGCTTGCACGAGAGTCATTTTTGCTGTTTTTGAGGTTATGGAAATTGACCCTAGCGGCGAGATTAACCCCGGATCACGCAAATGGTGAGGTACTCGCCCCGCAAAGCCAGACCCCTGGAATGATGAATCCGAACAACGTTTTAGCAATCGCGCCAATTCACTATCGCTACTGCGTTTAAGGAAATGGAATCTTCCGAATACACCGAACAAAAAAGTCTAAACTCGGCAAATGAAAGCTCAAACGAAAACGCAACCAAAACATGGACATTCTTGGTGACCCCAGGGGGAATCGAACCCCCGTTTCCGGCGTGAGAGGCCGGCGTCCTGGACCGCTAGACGATGGGGCCTTGGCGGTGCGTTGCAATCTAGTAGCCGGCGCGCCGACGAAGGTCAAGCGGCGTCGCGGCCGGCGATTTTGATAACCTGATCGATGGCATCGTCACTGGTATTGAAAGAGGTAACAAAACGCACTGTGTCCCCTTCCCAACGGTGACACTGGACGCCAGCTTGATGCAGCGCCTCGATGGTCAGCGCCGGCAGGGTGATGAACACCTGATTGCCTTCGACCGGGGCATAAAGTTCACCAGCCGTAGCCGATCGTAGGGCCGCGGCCAAAACTTGTGCCTGGTCGTTGGCATGACCGGCATTCCTGAGCCACAGATCGTCCGCGACATAGGCTTCCAATTGGGCCGAAACAAAGCGCATTTTCGAGAATAACTGGCCCGCCCGTTTGCGATGATATTCAAACCCATCGGCCAAGGCCTGGTTGAAGAAGATCACTGCTTCCGCCGCCAGGGCGCCGTTTTTTGTCGCCCCGAAGGACATCACGTCGACCCCTTGTTTCCAGGTTGCCTCTGCCGCGCTGCAGCCTAGGGTCGCCACGGCATTGGCGAAGCGGGCGCCATCCATGTGGTAATGCAGATCATATTTGTGCGCGACTTCGCCAATCGCGCGCACCTCATCCAAGCTATAGACGGTGCCCAATTCGGTCGCCTGGGTCAGCGAGACGCCGGTGGCTTGCGAATGGTGCACCCCACCGATGCCGGAATTGGCGATCGCTCGGTCAAGCGTGTCGGCGCTGAATTTTGCCTTGTCGCCGGCCAACGGTCGTAATTTCGCACCGCCTGAAAAAAATTCCGGACCGCCGCATTCATCGACATCGATATGAGAGTTTTCATGGCAGAAAATCGCCCCATAAGGCTTGCTGATCGCGGTCAAAGCCAAGCAGTTGGCGATTGTCCCAGTGGCGACTGGAAAGACGCGGCAGTTGGTTTCAAACAGATCGGCGATGGCGTGTTCCGCCCGTGCCGTGATCGCATCGTTGCCATAGGCCATGGCATCGCCTTCGTTGGCGGCCTGCAGTGCCGTCATGATTTCCGGACAGATGCCGGACGCATTATCACTGGAAAATTTCGCCATCTATATACTCCGTCTCACTTTACCTGCAAATCTAGTTCTTCAAATTTGTCGCCGCACGGTATTAGGCGGTGTGCCTTCGTTTCCTCGATCCGGCCGCCCGGCACCGAGGCGATGAGCCAGACAAAATCCGGATACCAAGCGCGTGACAAATCGGTCTCCGAGGGCATCGCGCTGGCGGTTGGATGAGAATGGAAAACCCCGACGATTTCTTGTTCGCTGTCCCGCATATCCTTTTGCAGCCGTAAAATCAATTGCGGATCGATTTCAAATTCGCGGGCCGGATTTGCCGCAACATTCTCCGCCGCTGCGATGCCTGTTACCCTAATCACATCACCCATGTTTTCACCGACCAACAAGGCACAGGCTTCGAATGGAAAGCTCGCTTTTGCTAGTTTTTGCAACATCCGCACATCGGTTTTCGAGATAGCGACCGCCGCGGGCATTATTCCGCCTCCGGAACAAGCTCTAGGCGGCCAAGTTCTGCGCCTGAGACGGCATCTAGAATCAAGATGATTTGTTTGCCACTGACATCGAGCGTGAGAAAAATCCGCCCCCGGTCCACCGCGGTTGAAATCAGCCGACTGCCGGGCGGCAAAGTGACTTCATGCGTCCCGATATCGTGCATCTTTGTCGGGACACCGGTATCCTCTTTGCCCATATTTTTGGCCGTGCGTGCCATGCCGACGACCAACGCAATCAGGCCGGCAACCAACAAAATGCTCATCACCCAAATCATCATCTTGATGATCCGAGTGTTTTCGGTCCAATGTGGTTTTATGTCGCCAGAATCAGTTTCAGAATCAGAATTAGACATTTTTCAGTTTACCGTTTCCGCCGCGGATGATGGCGTGCGCCTGGATCGATACTTGGCCATGCAACTGCCGGATATGTCACGCATGCGGCTAAAATCACTCATCAAACTAGGTCATGTGCAAGTTCAGGGTGCGACGATATCGAACCCCTCGCACCGGGTCAAACCGGGAACTGAATTGTCGATTAAAATTCCCCCGGCCGAAGACGCCACGCCACAACCTGAAGACATCCCGCTGGACGTCATGTTCGAAGATGATCATCTGATCGTGATCAACAAGCCGCCCGGCTTGGTGGTGCATCCCGCGCCTGGGAATTATTCCGGCACTCTGGTCAATGCGTTGCTGTATCACTGCGGCGATAGTTTGTCCGGGATCGGGGGAGTACGCCGGCCGGGCATTGTCCATCGCCTGGACAAAGATACCAGCGGCGTCATGGTCGCGGCAAAAAATGATCAAGCCCATCATGGTTTGGCCAAATTATTCGCCAAACATCGATTGGAACGCGCCTATCGGGCCCTTGTTTGGGGTTTGCCGTCGCCATCCAGCGGTGTGATTGAAGGCGATATCGGCCGCCATCCGGTGCAGCGCAAAAAAATGGCGATTGTCAGGACCAATGGAAAACGCGCGATCACCCATTATCGCTTAATACAACCATACGGTAATCTGGTTTCGGAAGTGGAATGCATCCTGGAGACCGGACGTACCCACCAGATCCGCGTCCATATGTCCCACCGCAACCACGCTGTTGTTGGCGATCCGCTTTATGGACGAACGAATTATTCTCTGCCTGCCGAAGTGCCAAGCGCCTTAAGCACGGCGTTAAGGCAATTTCCCCGCCAAGCCTTGCATGCGGCGGTGCTGGGATTTCACCATCCTGTGACCGGTGAAGACTTGAGATTTGAGAAAGAAACCCCATATGACATGGTGAACCTCATCTCAACAATCCTCAAACATACCAAGCTATAGAACCCGACTAAATTACTCAGGTATATTGACAATCGACGCGAATAAGCGTATCATTTCGGGACAATGAGCCCGAATTTGTGGCTAAATTCAAGTTTTAGGGGGAGTATTGAAATCAAATGTCAAATGCAACGACAACGACGTCAAGCGCCAAAATCGGTAATATCCCTGCCCTCAGCCCAGATGGCAGCCTGTCGAGCTATCTCCAGGAAATCCGTAAATTCCCGATGTTGGAGCATGAAACCGAATATATGCTAGCGGAACGCTGGCGTGAACATGAAGACCTGGATGCGGCGCATCAATTGGTGACCAGCCACCTGCGTCTGGTGGCGAAGATTGCCATGGGATATCGCGGCTATGGCTTACCGGTCGCCGAACTTATTTCCGAAGGCAATATTGGACTGATGCAGGCGGTGAAGCGGTTTGAGCCGGAACGCGGTTTCCGCCTGGCAACTTATGCGATGTGGTGGATCCGGGCCAACATGCAGGAATATATCTTGCGTTCCTGGTCGCTGGTGAAAATGGGCACCACGGCGGCGCAAAAGAAACTTTTTTTCAATCTGCGTAAGGTCAAAAACCAGATCAAAGCGGTCGAAGAAGGTGATTTGCATCCTGACAATGTAAAAACCATTGCCGAACGCCTGAATGTCCCAGAAAAAGACGTCGTCAGCATGAACCGCCGTCTGGCCGCCCATGACAATTCGCTGAATGCGCCGATGCGCGCCGATAGTGAAGGGGAATGGATGGATTGGCTGGTCGACGACAGTGTCGATCAAGAAACCCAACTTGCCGAGGATCAGGAATTCGATAACCGCAAGCAAATGCTGATGGAAGCTTTGAAGACCCTGAACGAGCGGGAACAGCATATCCTGACCGAGCGCCGCCTGAGTGAAGATCCATCGACTTTGGAAGATCTGTCCAAGGTTTATGACATCAGCCGTGAGCGGGTCCGTCAGATCGAAGTCCGCGCCTTCGACAAGCTGCAAAAAGCGGTACGAAAAATGGCCCTCGATCAGCGCTTGTCTTGATCGCGCCGATCGACCTCAGTCCGTACAAAGTTATTCTACTCGACGTGAACGGTACTTTCATGTTCGGGCAGGATCGTTTTGGCCCGAACGAAGATTTCGGCGCCACTTATCGATTATTGGGCGGCGATGGTCTGGACGATAAGACAGTCGACACTATCATTCGCGGTATCGTTGACTATATGCTGCCGCGGTATCGTGATCCGGCCTACTGGCAGAACTTCCCAAGCCTGCGCGAAGCAATTCAGATCGTTGCCGGCAAAAATTCCAAAACCGATCTATTGGAACAAACTTTCGCCGCTCATGAAGTCGGTTACGTGCCGGCGGTCTATGCAGAGACCCTTCGGGTTTTACGAAAAACCCATCCTCTCGGCGTCATCAGCGACATCTGGTCGACCAAGGACCTCTATCTCGACGCGTTTCGAACCACAGATATCTTAGGTCTGTTCGAACACATGGTGTTTTCGTCTGATGGCCGACATGTCAAACCGTCGCCTGCCCTTTTCCTACAGGCATTGAAAATGTTCGATTGCACGGCAAAGGAGGCCATCTACGTGGGCGATAATCTCAAGCGCGATGTCGGCGGGGCCGCCGGCGTCGGGATGGATTCCATCTGGATCACCAACGGGCGGGAACGCGAAAATTTGCTCCGGGAAAGCGATCACCAGCCGACTTACATTATTGACCGCTTGACTGAGTTGTCGTCTTAACAAGGCGGCGTTGAACTTTTGGATTCAGACCTCAGAAATTCAACAATTTCCCGAATTATTTGGAATGACAGTGTTGAGTGCATCCAAATCCGCATTCAGAGACAAACAAAGTTCAGAAGGACTAATTACCGTGTCGACCGATAGACTGGAGACTGCGCCCGAATTGATTCGATGGCCATGTCGCAAGAGTATCGAATTTCCGTAAAATGATCATACGCAGCTTAAAATTACTTTTTCCACTCCATCAGCATAGTAAATGGCGTGTGTTTATACTTCTCAACTTGATGTAGTGGACCGCCGATGGGACCAGGTTCATCAAAGTAAGTTAGCGTAAGTCCCGCATCGAGCAATATTGACATGTAGAAAGACAATGGTCGATGCCAGTTGCGGACACGTAGCCCATCCCACTCAACCCAATCTGCTTTTTATTCAAGATAGGTACCCAAAGGATGATATCGATTACCATCGTCACCCGTGATCCAGCCAATTGTGCCATTGGAGGTGAAAAAACTGGTGAGATTAGCGATCAGCAATCTACCGCCCGGGCGCAGCACCCGCTCTGCCTCTCCAACTGCCGCATGGACATCGTCAATATCAATTAGGCTGAGATAAAAGACGGCAAGGTCAAAACACGCATCTTCAAAAGGCAAATTCTCGGCAAATGCAGAAATGTACGTTCCATCTGGATCCTGCTGTTGGCATTGCCGTATCATGGGTTCCACAGGATCGATGCCTATGGCCTGAATGCTGTATTTTCTCAGCATTCGGCAGAAACGTCCTTCACCACATCCGATATCCAGCGCGGTTTGGGGTTCGGCGTCCAATGCACGCTCAATCATGATGTGGTCAAGAATGTACTTTCGGGCAAAATCTCCCGCTTCCGGCATCCTATCGATCCAAGCTTGTGCGGAACTTAGCCAGCCATTCTCATCAACGTTTCTATTCACGACGGCCCCTTCCAAATATGCCCTATACCACGTCCCTAATCGGCGAACGGATCGCGCATTAGAATGGTATCGTCGCGTTCGGGGCTGGTCGATACAAGCGATACCGAAGCGCCGATAAGTTCCTCCACTCGCACAACATATTTCACTGCAGCTGCCGGCAATTCGGAGAATGTACGGGCACCTTCAGTACTTTCGGACCAACCAGGCACGCTCTCATAGATCGGCTTGACCCGTGACTGCGCAATCGGCTCTAACGGGAAATAGTCCAGGCGTTCGCCATCCAGATCATAGGCCACACAGATCTTCAGCTCATCGAACCCATCCAGCACATCAAGTTTGGTAAGCGCGATCCCGTGGATACCGCCAACCGTCACCGCCTGGCGCACCATCACTGCATCGAACCAACCGCAGCGTCGTTGCCTGCCGGTCACCGTACCAAATTCATGGCCGCGCTCGCCCAAACGTTGACCCACATCATCCAGCAATTCGGTTGGAAATGGGCCGTTTCCGACCCGCGTGGTATAGGCTTTGGTGATGCCAAGGACAAAATCGATGGCATCCGGGCCCATGCCGGAGCCGACCGCTGCCTGACCGGCTATCATGTTGGAGGAGGTGACGTAGGGATAGGTGCCGTGGTCGATGTCCAGCATGGTCCCTTGCGCGCCTTCGAACAATATCCGTTCACCGCGCCGCCGCGCTGCATCCAGTTCGCGCCAAACATTGCTGGCAAAAGGCAAAATTTCGGGCGCCACATCCGCCAACTTCTGGTACAACTCCGCTTTATCGATGGGCGTCTGTTCCATGCCCCGGCGCAACGGATCATGGTGTGCCAACAGCCGGTCGATTTTTTCATTCAAGGTTGACAAATCTGCCAAATCGCCAACCCGAACGGCGCGACGGCCGACTTTGTCTTCGTAGGCCGGGCCAATGCCGCGTTTGGTCGTGCCAATGGCGCCAGCACCGCCATTGCCTTCGCGCAGGGTATCCAATTCGCGATGCAACGGCAGGATCAGGCACGCATTGAAAGCCAGCCGCAAATTGGCCGGGGAAATTTGCAGACCCTGGAGACGCAGTCGGTCAATTTCTTCCAACATCGCCCAGGGATCGACGACGACGCCATTGCCGATGACAGATACCTTGTCCGGTCGCACGATGCCGGATGGTAAAAGGCTAAGTTTATAAACTTCGCCATCAATCACCAGGGTATGGCCGGCATTATGGCCACCTTGAAAACGGACCACGACGCTGGCCCGCTCGGATAGCCAATCGACAATTTTGCCCTTGCCCTCATCACCCCACTGGGACCCAATTACAGCCACATTCGCCAAGGCGTTTTCTCCCTCATAACCGCCACCGCCTTAAAGCGTGACGGGTTTTCCATCAATGTAGGTATGTGTACAGCCGGCGGAACGCGCGGCCTCTTCAACTGATTGTTCTTCTGCGACCAAGCCGCGGGCGGTTTGCCAACCATCGCTCCTTAGTTCAGCGCCAATTCCACCTTTGGTCCCGAACGGCAGGTAAATTCGATTTTTCTTCGCAGGCTTGCTAGTCCCGCGCAGCAGACTATCAAGATAAAGCGTGAAACCGATGGCGCTTTCGCCACTGGATAAACGATAGCGACCGCCCCGGCCCAATTCACCGCGCACGCCCTTGGCAAAAAGCGTGAAACTAATACCAGTTTGATATTCGAAACCGCGGCTTTCGCCAGGATCGGCGGTCAGGACCAAGCCATCGGCATCGGCGCGGATCGCCTCAATGGTGGCAAACAACTTATTGCAAAGCTCCTGTGCCTCACCCGATAAAGCCATCTGCCGGAGCGCCTCCAAGGCGCCATCGACGGGACCCGCCGCGTTCATCAGGGCGCGAAAAATATCGATGCCGGAAACTTTCGAACTATCCAGCGCGGCGCCATCTTTCTGATCGAGGGCTCGGCACACTTCCGCCGTATCGGCGGCCGTCAAACCATGGGCGTCGCACAATATGGGCGCCAATGACGGTAGGGTAAGATCGATCGATATATCGTCAACACCAATGGCGTTCAAGGCTTCCGCCGCCAGCAAGATGACTTCGGCATCGCCGGCGGTGCTTTCTTGCCCAATCAGCTCAACGCCGGCCTGGGTAAATTGCCGACCTGGACGCAACTGACTGCCGCGCACGCGTAGGACCTGACCGGAATAAAAAAGTCGCAAAGGTCTGGTTTGGCCGGCTAAACGCGTGGTCGCGATACGCGCCACCTGCGTCGTCATGTCCGAACGAACGCCCATCATCCGTTGCGAGATCGGGTCCATCAGACGGAACATGTGGCGGGAAACACCGGCGCCGAGCCCGGTCAGCAGGCTTTCTTCGAATTCCACCAAGGGCGGCTTGACCCGTTCGTAACCGTAACTCGAAAAGGTAGCCGTCAGGCCCCGCAGCACGTCAATCTCGTGCTCGGCCTCTGGTGGTAACTCGTCGTGTAATCCTTCTGGCAGAAGCGCCAGATCGGCATAGTCATTCATAGCGGCGGCACTCTACCCTTTTGCGCCCGAAAGTGATAGGCCGTGGTCGGAATATTTCCTAGAAATTTAGTGCCTGAGCGCGTTTTACATTTGGCAGCGCCTGGACGGTCGCCAGTACTTCATCACTCAAAGCGCTATCGACCTCGACCAACGCAATCGCGTCTCCACCTTCCGGGCGACGCCCAAGATGGAAAGTCGCGATATTGACCCCTGCATCACCCAACGCGGTGCCCAGACCACCGATGAAACCGGGTTTATCTTCGTTGGTGACGTAAAGCATATGGTCGCCCAGTTCGGCTTCCAGTTTGATGCCTTTAACCTGCACGACGCGGGGCCGTTGATCGGCAAACAAAGTACCGGCAACATCGCGTATCTGATGTTCCGTCGTCAGGGTGACGCGGATCAGGGTGCTATAATCGCCGGACCCATCCCGGCGCACTTCCTTCACTTCGATATTGCGTTCTTTGGCAATGATCGGCGCATTGATCATGTTGACATTGTCCATCACAGAACTCAGCAAACCGTCCAAAACCAACGCCGTCAGCGGGCGCGTATTGAGTGTCGCCACATGGCCTTCATATTCGACTTCCACGCCCTTCAGGCCGCTGCGGGTCAATTGCCCGGCAAAACTGCCTAACTCCAGCGCCAACTCGAAATATGGTTTCAGGCGCGGGGCTTCTTCGGCCGATACCGACGGCATATTAAGCGCGTTTGTCACTGCCCCTGTCAGCAGAAAGTCCGACAATTGCTCAGCTACTTGAATGGCGACGTTTTCCTGCGCTTCCGATGTCGAGGCGCCCAGATGCGGTGTCGCCACCACCCCTTCCATGCCAAATAAAACGCTTTCTTTCGCCGGTTCTTCCGGGAAGACATCTAACGCCGCGCCGGCGACTTTACCGCTTTCAAGCGCGGCCTTCAGGTCCGCTTCGACCACCAAGGGACCGCGCGCGCAGTTGATCAAGCGCACACCGTCTTTCATTTTGTCGATGTTTGCCGTGCTTACGATGCCACGGGTTTGATCGGTCAGCGGCGTATGTAAAGAAATAAAGTCAGCGCGGGCCAGCAGAATATCCAGATCGACTTTTTCCACACCGATATCACGCGCCCGCTCTTCGGTCAGGAATGGGTCGAAAGCAATTACTTTCATTTTCAGGCCGATCGCGCGGTCCGCAACAATGGCGCCAATATTTCCGCAACCAATAATGCCCAGGGTTTTGGCAAAAAGCTCAACCCCCATGAAGCGGCTTTTCTCCCATTTTCCGGCATGGGTCGAGGCATTCGCCGTCGGGATATCCCGTGCCACTGCCATCATCAGCGAAATCGCGTGTTCCGCCGTCGTGATCGAGTTGCCAAATGGCGTGTTCATGACACAGACGCCGTTTGCCGTTGCTGCGACTTGATCGATATTGTCGACGCCGATACCGGCGCGACCGATCACTTTCAAATTTGTCGCCGCCGCAAGCACCTCCGACGTCACTTCGGTGGAAGAGCGGATCGCCAGGCCATCATAGTCGGCAATGCAAGCAATCAATTCTTCGGGGCTCATCCCGGTTTTAACATCCACGTCAACGCCGCGTTCGGTGAATATTTCGGCGGCTCGTGGGCTCATTTTATCGGAAATCAGTACTTTGGGCATTTTTATGTCCGTTTAAAAATTGCTAGGCAGCAGATTTATAGGTTTCTTCCAGTTCGCCGTGGGCCCATTCAAGCCAAGGCAGCAAGGCTTCAATATCGGCACTTTCGATTGTCGCACCGCACCAAATTCTGAGACCTGGAGGGGCATCCCGGTGGGCACCGATATCGAACGCGACGCCTTCACTATCGAGCAGATTGACCATTTTTTTCGCCGCAGCGGATTGTTCGTCTTTCGCCAGAGCGGCGAACCAAGAGGCTGAAATCCGCAAGCAAACAGATGTGCAGGAACGAATTTCCGGATCGTCGGCCAGAAAATCGATCCACGGTGTGACCGAGACCCAATTGCTTAGCACGGCCGTATTCGCTTCCGCCCGGGCAATCAAACCTTTAAGGCCGCCCAGACTTTCTACCCAATCGAGGGCATCCAAATAGTCTTCGACACAGAGCATCGATGGCGTATTGATTGTCTCACCCTTGAAAATGCCACCGTTCAAGACATTGGCTTTGGTCATGCGGAAAATTTTCGGCATTGGCCAAGGCGGTGTATAAGTTTCCAATCGTTCGACGGCGCGGGGGCTTAAGACCAGCATACCGTGCTGTGCTTCCCCACCCAAAACCTTCTGCCAGGAGAAGGTCACCGCGTCGAGTTTCGACCAATCCAGATCCATCGCAAAGACCGCCGAAGTGGCGTCACAAATGGTTAGACCATCGCGATCCGCAGCAATCCAATCCGCATTCGGAACCCGTACACCCGAAGTGGTCCCATTCCAGCAGAAGACCACATCATGGGCAAAATCTGTTGCCGCCAAGTCTGGCAATTGGCCGTAATCTGCTTCCAATAGCCGGACATCTTCGATTTGCAGCTGTTTCACCACATCGGTGACCCAGCCCTTGCCGAAACTTTCCCAGGCCAGCAAATCGACCCCACGCGCACCCAACAGCGACCAAAGCGCCATTTCGACCGCACCGGTATCAGACGCCGGTACAATACCGATCTGATAGTCGGCGGGAATTCCAAGAATGTCGCGGGTTCGTTCGATCGCAGCAGACAATTTCGCTTTACCTTCCTTGGCCCGATGAGATCGACCGACCAAGGCGTCGGACAATACGTCAGGAGACCAACCGGGCCGCTTAGCGCACGGTCCAGAAGAAAAATTAGGCGACTGTGGCCGCAGGTTCGGCTTCATAACGACGTTCCTTTGCCGATTAATAATGATGGAAAGAGATGCGGTTATTATGGACCAGTGCCCGGATGTCAACAGCCGAATTGTCGCAGTGCAGCATTTTTGTGTCGCAATAAGGCAATATTGAGGTTGCGCTGCAATATTTGCTCTGAATTCGGCCAAAATTATTGACTTCTGTCATTGGCCGCTCATCATGCTGCGCAAGTCATATTAACACATTGGATGCCCGGCTTATGATCCCCAATCAACGTCACCTATTCGACATTCCAGAAGATGTTGCCTATCTCAATTGCGCCTATATGTCTCCAATGATGAAGAAGGTGGTTGAGGTCGGCCGGTTGGCGGCGGCGCGGAAGGCCCAGCCCTGGCAAATTGCGCCGGCGGATTTTTTCGATACCCCGGAAGAAGCGCGGCGTTTATTCGCTAAGTTGGTCAATGCCGGCGCCGACGATATCGCCACGGTACCGGCCGCGAGCTACGGCATTGCCACGGCAGCGCAAAACATTACCGTTGCGAAAACTCAAAAGATGATTGTGCTGCAGGATCAATTTCCCTCGAACGTTTATTCCTGGCGCGAAAAGGCTAACGATACCGGCGGCGAACTGATCACCATCCAACGGCCCAGCAATAGTGGCTGGACCGAACCTATCTTGACCGCCATTGACGAGGCAACGGCGCTGGTCGCTTTGCCGCATTGCCATTGGACCGATGGCAGCATTGTCGATTTAGTTGCGGTCAGCGAGCGCTGCCGCGAAGTTGGCGCCAAGCTGGTCCTTGACATTACCCAGTCAATTGGTGCCCTGCCATTCGATGTGCAACAGATTAAACCAGATTTCATGGTCGCGGCGGGATACAAATGGATGATGGGGCCTTATACGCTTGGTTTTCTCTATGTCGCACCGGAACATCAGGACAGCAAACCGCTGGAGCATAACTGGATCGCCCGCCAGGGTAGCGAGGATTTCGCCCGTCTGATCGACTATCAGATGAATTTTCAACCCGGCGCGCGCCGCTTCGATATGGGCGAGGGGGCCTATTTCGGGCAAATGCCCATGGCGGTAACGGCGCTGCAACAATTGTTAAACTGGGGGGTTGAGAATATTCAAGCAACGTTGAGCGCCTTCACAGAGAATATCACTGAACGCGCCGAAGATCTGGGCCTAAAGGCAAGCGCACGCTCCCTTCGCGCCGGGCATTTTTTGGGCCTGCGGTTTCCAAACGGTGTCCCGAAAGATTTGTTGCCGCAATTGGCCGCCGAACAGGTCTATGTCAGCGTTCGTGGTGATAGCATGCGGGTGACGCCGCATTTATACAATAATGAAGGCGATGTGGATAAATTGATCCATGTCCTTGGCCAAATCATTCGATAGGGACTGATGATGGAATATGTAAATCTTGGCAATAGCGGTTTGATGGTGTCGAAAATTTGCCTCGGCACCCTAACCTTTGGCGATCCCAACTGGCGCAGCTGGATCATGGATATCGAAGGCGCCCGCCCGATCATGCAGAAGGCCTTCGATCTGGGCATCACTTTTTTTGATACTGCAGATATGTATTCTTTGGGAGAGAGCGAGCGGGTGGTCGGTGCTTTGTTAAGGGAAATGGCGCCGCGCGATGAGTATGTTGTCGCCACCAAGGTCTATTCCGAAATGGGCGACAAACCGACCCAACGCGATCTCTCGCGCAAACATATCATAGAAGGCATTGAGGCTTCGCTTGAACGGATGGATCACGACTATGTCGATCTTTTCATCATCCATCGTTGGGATTATTCGACGCCGATTGAAGAAACCATGGAAGCGTTGCATGACGTCAAAAAAGCGGGTTTGACGCACTATATCGGCGCTTCCAGTATGCATGCCTGGCAATTCGCCAAGGCCCAAGCCGTGGCGGAGAAGAATGACTGGACCAAGTTCATCAGTATGCAAAATCACTATAATCTGGTGTACCGCGAAGAAGAGCGCGAGATGATCCCGCTTTGCCTTGACCAGGGGGTCGCGGTGACCCCATGGAGCCCGCTGGCCCGCGGTTTCCTGGCTGGCAATCGTCATCGCCAAGGCAGCGGCACCACGGCGCGCGCGCAGGATGATCCAACGGCGGCAGAACATTATTTCACCGATGCCGACTTTGCCGTTGCCGACCAGGTCATCGAGATCGCCCGCAAGCAAGGGGTAGAGCCGGCGCAGGTCGCACTTGCCTGGATGCTGCAAAAACCGGGCATTGTCGCGCCCGTGATCGGCGTTTCGAACATCGCGCAACTGGAACAACTGGCCGGCGCCGTCGATGTCAACTTAAGCGACAATGAAATGGCCAGCCTGGAAGCACCCTATCAACCCAAAAATATTATAGGACACGAATGAGTATCGATCTGGCAAAAGTCCGCAGCGAAACGCCCGGCATTAAAAACGTCATCCATCTGAACAATTGTGGCGCTGGCCTGATGCCGCAACCGGTCCTGGATAGCGTGAAAAGCTATCTCGACCTGGAAGCCAATATCGGCGGATATGAGGCAGAAGAACAGGAAGATGCGGCGATCGAACACAGTTATGACGCCATCGCCCGCATGTTGAACTGCCAGCGCGACGAGATCGCCATTGTCGAGAACGCCACGGTCGCTTGGTGTGCGGCATTTTATGGCATAGCCTTTCAACCGGGCGACAAAGTGCTGACGGCGATGGCGGAATATGCCTCAAACTATATTTCTTATCTGCAAATGCAGAAGCGCCGCGGTATCAAAATTGAGATCGTGCCGAATGACACTAGCGGACAAATGGATACTGGCGCGCTGGCCAATATGATCGACGATAAGGTCAAGCTGATTTCCGTCACCCATGCACCGACCGGCGGTGGCCTGATCAATCCGGCAGCGGAAATCGGCAAAGTGGCCAAGGCTGCAGGCGTGCCCTATTTATTGGATGCCTGTCAGTCTGCCGGCCAGATACCGTTGGATGTGGAGGCGATCGGTTGCGATATGCTGAGCGCAACCGGGCGTAAATTTCTACGCGGGCCACGCGGTACTGGGTTCCTCTATGTACGGAAATCGATGTTGGAGAAAATCGATCCATTGGTCCTCGATTTGCATAGTGCCAAATGGACTTCAATGGATGACTACATCATGCAAGACAATGCTCGGCGATTTGAGAATTTTGAAAACTATCTCGCCGGTAAAGTCGGGCTTGGCGTCGCGGTCGATTATGCGCTCGATCTCGGTCTCGACAATATTCAAGCACGGGTACAAAATCTGGCACAGGATACACGAGATCGCCTGGACAGCCTCAAAGGCGTCCAATCACACGATTTGGGTGTTGAAAAAAGCGGTATCGTCAGCTTTTCCGTAGCCAGCGTCGATCCGATCGAAGTGAAGGCACGCATGGCGGCGGAAAAAATCAACATCTCCACCTCCTCCGTCTATAGCACCCGCGCTGATCTGGAGGCCCGGGACATCGAGATCTACAATCGCCTCGGTATTCATTATTATAACTCCGAAGCCGAACTGGATCGCTTCATCAAGCTGGTTGAAACATTGTCCTAAGTGGCAGGTCGAATTTTAGTTCTGAATGCCTCAGCCCGCTCCGCCGGCGCCATCTGAATGCGATCCGGTTTTGACCAGCATGGCGTTCCAGGAGAAATCGATTGCCTGCGTTAAGTCGAATGCAGGCGCCTGCGCAGCATCTTCATCAAAGACGGATGGTGCCTTCCATAAACATCACGCAGCGTCCGGTCAGCAAAACCCGGTCGCCCTTCAATTCGCAGGTCAATTCGCCGCCCCGGGCTGATATCTGTCGCGCCGTCATTTTTGTTTTACCAAGTTTTTCCGCCCAATAAGGCGTCAGCGAACAATGCGCCGAACCGGTCACTGGATCTTCATCGATCCCCGAAGCCGGGGCGAAAAACCGGGAGACAAAATCGACATCGAAGCCCTTTGCCGTGACGATGACGTTGGCATCCATGCCCTTGAAATCGGGCCGCAAGGCCGCAACCTCGTCGGCAGAATGATAGACAAGCATAAAAAAGTCGGCCTCGTGAACGCGCGTCAAACGGAACCACTCTGCCGGCATGGCGCCACCGAGGGCGGTATGCAGATCCAGACGCGGCGCCATCGGTTGCGGCACGACGGATGGAAAATTCATCTGTAGATCGTCGCCATCGCGTTCGACGATCAACTCACCGGACAAGGTTTGGAACGATACCTGCGTCGCGTCTTTCTGTAGATGATCGAAAATGACATGGGCGGACGCCAAGGTCGCATGACCACATAGCGCCACCTCAACAGTTGGTGTGAACCAGCGCAGTTTGTAGCCGTTGCCGTTCGGGACCAGAAACGCCGTCTCCGATAGGTTATTTTCGGCCGCAATCTGTTGCATCACTGCATCGTCCAGCCAATCGTCCAACGGGCAAACCGCCGCCGGATTGCCGGCAAATAGGGCATTGGTGAAAGCATCCACCTGATAAACCGGGATCGTCATCGCACTCCCCAACATATTTATGTTTTTGCTATGCCCATCATGAAGCGTCAGCAAGGACCAGGCAAGTGGTACTGGCATGGGCATAAAGTTTGCCTTGCTGATCGACAATTCGACCTTCCGCGGTGCAAATTTGGCGGCCACAATGGATCGACGTCCCAATAGAGCGCAATTCACCGGTTTCAACAGTAATCGGGCGAACAAAATTCGCTTTGATTTCCAAAGTGGTGTAACGCCCACCTGCGGGCAGGGTAGAAAAGACAGCGCTGCCAATGGCGGCATCCAGCAATGCGGTCGTCCAGCCAGCTTGCACACCACCGACCGCGTTATAGTGATCTTCGCCTGGCAATCCTATATAGACGACCCGGCCTTCTTCCGCTTCAATTAACCTCAGGCGCATTGAGATGCAGATTGGCGGCGGCGGTGTCTCACCGCGAATTTCCCGCAACAGAAACTCGAGACCGGAAATGGCGCCAATAGATTGCCAAACTGGACGCGGGTCTTGCCAGCTATAACGTCGTTCACGGTCACTCATGGGTCTGTCGTTATCCCGTGGCTGTGATTGAGGGGGCCGTGGCCGCGGCCAAATCTCGGTGCTTGTAAAATACCCTGGTGAACATAATCCCTGGCGCGTTCGACATTATCCCTGATCGCCAGTCCTTGCGCCAATCCGGTCGCCAGGGCAGAGGCCAGCGTGCAACCGGTGCCATGAGTATGCCGACTGTCAATCCGTTCCGACTGAAATTCAAGAATGCTATCCGCACTGATCAGCAAATCAATCAGGATCGGGCCAGCCATGTGACCACCTTTCATCAGCACCATGTCAGCCCCCAGCGCCAACAGCGCCTGCCCCGCCACTTCCATATCTTCTCGAGAACGGATTTTCACCCCGCTCAACACTTCTGCTTCTGGAATATTCGGCGTTAACAATGTGGCGCGAGGAATAAGGTGTCTGCTCAGAAAATCTATGGTGTCGTCTTCCAACAATTTGGCGCCACCTTTCGCCACCATCACCGGGTCCATCACAATTGGTACATCGACGGCAAAATCGCCAATGGCACTGGCGACCGCTTCAAGGGTTTCAATTCGATGCAACATGCCAGTCTTGATGCAATCGGCACCAATGTCCTGTAGCACGACCTGCATCTGCTGATAAACAAATGCCGCCGGCACCTCCTGAATGGCATGCACGGAAGAGGTATCTTGCGCCGTCAAGGCGGTGATCGCTGTGGCCGCATAACCACCCAAGGCTGTTACTGTTTTTATGTCCGCTTGAATACCGGCGCCGCCGCCGGAATCTGAGCCAGCGGCAATCAGAACCCTACCCTTCATGCACTCGCCTCGATCGATTTTTCGATCACACCGACGAGTTCATCAACAACCTCACGAACCAGATCCATATCTTCACCTTCCGCCATCACCCGGATCAGCGGTTCCGTGCCTGACGGTCGAACAACTAAACGACCGCTGTGTTGCAGCCGCGACGAGCTTGCATCAATTGCCGCGCAGACTTTATCCTGTTCAAGTGGTGAGGTGCCGCCATAGCGGACATTTTTAAGCAATTGCGGATAGGCTTCGAAACGATGGCAAACCTGGCTGACCGGTTTATCGGTTGCCACAACCAACGCCAAAATTTGCAATGCTGCCATAAGGCCGTCACCGGTGGTACTGTAATCACCCAAAATGATATGACCGGATTGCTCACCACCTAAATTCAAGCCATGCTGGCGCATGTGGTCGACAACGTAGCGATCGCCAACCTGGGTCCGGTGCAGCTGCAGATCTTGGTCTTCCAGATACTTCTCCAGACCCAGATTTGACATCACCGTGGCGACAACGCCGCCGCCCTGCAATCGATCCTGACGCAGATAATTGTCGGCAATGGCCGCCATCAGTTGATCGCCATCGATGACCGCGCCGGCTTCGTCGACAATTATCAAACGATCCGCATCACCGTCGAGAGCAATGCCAATATCGGCGCCGTGGGTGACGACTTGCTCGCGCAATAACTCGGTATGGACCGAGCCGCAATTCTGATTGATGTTATAGCCATCGGGGTCAACCCCAATGGGTATGACTTCTGCTTCCAATTCCCACAACACCGTCGGTGCGACTTTGTAGGCCGCCCCATTGGCGCAATCGATGACGATTTTTAGCTCGCTCAAGCGGCGATTGCTTGGAAAGCTGCCTTTTACGAACTCAATATAGCGACCTTGGGCGTCGTCAAGCCGCATGGCGCGACCTAATTCGTTCGGCGCTGCATATTCAATTCCACGATCGGCCTCCAGCCGTTTTTCGATCCGGCTTTCGACTTCATCGGACAGTTTGTACCCGTCCGGGCCAAAAAGCTTGATACCATTGTCTTCAAAGGGATTGTGGGAGGCCGACAACATAACACCGAGATCGGCACGTAAGCTGCGGGTTAACATCGCCACTGCCGGTGTCGGCATCGGACCGACCAGCACAACATCCATGCCAACAGCGGTAAAGCCGGCGACAAGCGCCGGTTCCAGCATATAACCGGATAACCGGGTGTCCTTACCAATAACAACCCGATGACGATGATTTCCGCGCAGGAATTGCCGGCCCGCTGCCATGCCCACCCGCAACGCGGCATCGGGTGTCATCGGCCATTGATTGGCCCGACCGCGAATTCCATCTGTACCAAAAATTTTACGCGTCATTGATGTCGCTTGTATCAGAGAATAAGCCACGTGAATCGCCAAAAAGGCTAACACATTTTGGGTCAATGCAGCGCGACAGAATATCCCGATCGGTTAAGTTATGAACCCGGTTGCGGTTCCGGTTCCATGCCACCTGGATTGTCGCGGTCGCGGTTCTTGCCAGATGTCGGCACCGTTCCGGATGGTGGTGTGCTGTCGGACCCGCTCGGGTCTTCGCGGTGAATTTCTTCGCCTTTCAGCAAATTATTTACTTCTTCGCCGGACAGGGTTTCATACTCCAGCAGTGCTTCGCCCAAGACATGCAGATCGTCCATATTTTCGCTTAGCACCTTTTTGGCCAGATTTTCAGCTATTTCCACCAGACTGCGCACTTCGTCATCGATCATCTTGGCAGTGTCGTCGGACACGTTTTTGTGTTGGGTCACGGAATGGCCAAGAAAGATTTCCTCGTCATTGGCTTCGTAGCTCAGGCGCCCGAGCTTTTCGCTCATCCCCCATTCGGTGACCATACGGCGGGCCATACCGGTGGCCTGTTTAATGTCGTTGCTGGCGCCGGTCGTGACGTTTTCTTCACCAAAAATCAGCTCTTCCGCAACCCGGCCGCCAAACATCATCGCTAAACGAGCATGCAGTTCCCGCTTCGAGACGGAATAACGATCGCGCTCCGGCAGGTTCATCGTCACACCCAAGGCGCGGCCACGAGGAATGATTGTCACCTTGTGCAAGGGATCGTTCCCCGGTACAAAAATCCCCACAAGCGCATGACCGGCCTCGTGATAGGCCGTCAGTTTCTTCTCCTCCTCCGTCATCACCATGGAGCGGCGTTCCGCCCCCATCATGACTTTGTCTTTGGCTTCTTCAAATTCATCCATGGTGACGACGCGCTTGTTCTTGCGCGCTGCCAGCAAGGCCGCTTCATTGACCAAATTGGCCAGATCGGCACCGGAAAACCCAGGCGTACCCCGGGCAATGGTATGCGCGTTCACGTCCGGTGCCGCGCGTACTTTGCGCATATGCACTTGCAGGATTTTCTCCCGACCAACGATGTCCGGATTTGGCACGACAACTTGGCGATCGAAGCGACCGGGTCGTAACAATGCCGGATCCAGAACGTCCGGGCGGTTTGTTGCCGCCACCAGGATGACGCCCTCATTGGCTTCAAAGCCGTCCATTTCGACCAATAATTGATTGAGGGTTTGCTCGCGCTCGTCATTGCCGCCACCAAGGCCAGCGCCGCGATGGCGGCCGACTGCGTCAATTTCGTCGATAAAGATGATACAGGGCGAGTTTTTCTTGGCCTGTTCAAACATGTCGCGGACCCGACTGGCGCCGACACCGACGAACATCTCAACAAAATCCGAGCCGGAAATAGTGAAAAACGGCACATTTGCTTCGCCTGCAATGGCGCGAGCTAACAAGGTTTTACCAGTACCAGGAGGCCCAATTAACAAGGCGCCTTTTGGAATGCGTCCACCGAGGCGTTGGAATTTTTGCGGGTCGCGCAGGAACTCGACAATTTCCTCTAGTTCTTCTTTGGCTTCATCAATGCCGGCGACGTCTTCGAAAGTGATCCGACCCTGGCGCTCCGTCAGCAAGCGTGCCTTCGACTTACCGAAACCCATGGCTTTGCCGCCACCCTGCTGCATTTGTCGCAAGTAAAAAATAAAGACAGCAATAAATAACAAGGTCGGAAACCAGCCCACCAAAATCGCCGACAAGGTCAACTCGCCGCTTTCTTCCGGGCCCGCTTTGATCGTAACACCCTTGTTCGTCAGCTTATTGACCAAGTCCGGATCATTCGGTGCATAGGTCTCGAAAGTGACATGGTTCCTAAATCGACCCGATATATTGGGTCCGCGGATGACGACTTCCGTTACATCACCGGACTCCACCTGGGCCATAAACTCCGAATAAGGCAGTTGAGTGCTTTGTTGCTGTGCCGAAGAATTGTCAAACAACTTAAACAACATCAATACGAGAAGCAGGATAATGCCCCACAGAACGACGTTCCGACCAAGGTTATTCACGCTAATTTCCTATCGCTACGTCGGCAACAACCGACAATTTCGGGAGTCATAGGCCTAATTCCTAGATTGCGCAATCGATTCCGACCGAGACAAAATGAGGTTTCGCCTGTCACTCATCATTACATAGGGTATTCCTATGGCAGAGCAACCGGTGAGGCGGAATATCATCTAAAAATTGCGGCAAAGTGCGCTTTTTGGACGGAATTCGGCACAAAATCCGCTATTTTGACTGTCTGCAGACGACCCGAACCGAGGTAAGCAAACAATCTCATCGCCTTTCCATATCGCCGGAAGCGTCGCGCGAACAGCTTTGGGAAGTCTTTCAATATCCGCCATAATCGATTTATCCCGCAGTTTCGCGAGAACGAGAGCGCCAATTTGCAGGCCTTCGACCTCATTTTCACCGAGATAATCGATGCGAAAATTACCCCACTCAGCAATCCCATCACGTAACTCGACCGCGGGCGGTTGCTGCCTTGTTTCACGACAGACGATAATTTCACCCCTAACTTCGCGGATCAGGCAATTAGCCAAGCTTCCGCGCAAGGGTGTAGTTGCCGCAAGCAAGCGCGCGATAAGGCGCTCGACCGACGTAATTTTAGGGGCATATTCGGCGCAGCCAACCACTTGTAAAACCCGTTGCAGCAGCCGCCCTGCGTCTACCCTCGATAAGGCCCTCAGTTTATCGGCCGGACAACTGGCATAGCCCGTTGGATGCAGGGTCACCAGAGCGGCGATAATTTTGCTCAACGCACTTTCTTCGCGTTCGCGTTGAACCTGCGCCTGCTTTGTTTCAGACGCCAAACGCCGCCACGATGCGTCATCCAGTTGTGCAAGTGCGGTGCGGGCGCGAACTCGTTCATAACGCTGGTCATCATTGCTGGGATCGTCGAGCCAATCCTGTTGAAGTTGTTTTAGAAATTCCCGCAAAACAGAACGCCTGACCGACAATAGGGGTCGCAATATCTGCACGCCGGATAGCACCCGCCGGCGCGCCATTCCGGCAAGGCCGATCCCGCTTTGTTGGCGTTGACGGCGCATCCAGACCGTTTCAAGCTGGTCGTCGTGATTATGGCCGACGGCCAGGTGAAGGATGCCGTTGTCGCGACACCAACCGGTCAAAAGGTCATATCGCGCCGCCCGCGCCATGGCTTGAACCGCTGTTTTAGGCTTCACCCCAGTCCAGGTCAGCGTTTCATGACCGATATCATGGGTAGCAAACCAAAGGCGAACTTGTTCCGCCTCCGACCAGAATTCTACGCGCAAGCCATGATCGACAGTTAGTCCGGTAAGCCGACCGCCCCGCGCCTTCACCCAATTCGCCAATAGGAATGTCAGGGCCAAACTGTCGCCGCCGCCCGATACCGCAACGGCAAATTGGGGCGATGCCTCGAAAGGACCTAATCCCACCATGGCATGATCGAATTCGGTAATGAGTGCAGCGTTGGCCTCAGACTCTAAGCGCATCCCGCTTTCTTGCGTTCTCGTCTGGCCCGATTTCTAATTGCCGACGTCGCGTCCGGGAAACGCCCTGACAATTCTTCCAGGATCACGCAAGCTTCCGAATTTTCGCCCAATTTAACCAGCGTCACGGCAAGTTTCAAAAGCATATCCGGGGCTTTTGCACCGTCGGGGAATTTCTGATAGCCGGTCAGATAAGTCCGTGCCGCGGCATCCAGATTGTTCCGCACATAGTAGGTCTCACCCAGCCAATATTGCGCATGCCCGGCCAGGCGATCGTCACCATTTTCATTCAGAAAGGCGGTGAAAGCCCCTTCCGCTTCGTCATATTTGTGGGTCCGCAACAGGTTCATGGCGAAATTATACTGATCTTCCGGGGTCCCGGCGGGGAGCTGCACCGCGACCGCTGTTGTCGCTTCCGACGTTGCCGGCTTCGGTTTTGGAGTCAGAGGTTTCGGCGCCTGCACCGCTGCGTTCTGGTTTAATTTTGGCTCTGGCTTTGCTGCTGATGCTGCCGGTTGGGCTTTGTCCATCGCCGGGTCGGCGGGGCTCAAGCGCTGCTCAATTTCCCGCAATCGTAAATCCAGATCACGCACCAGCTTGTCGAAGCGCCGTTCTAGGACGGCAATGCGGTTGTCGACGCCTTCGACCGTGCCGGTGAGTTGGCGCATCTGATTTTCCATCTCGCTCATGCGGACTTCGGCATCGACCAGAGTGCCGCCGCCGGTGGTGATGTCGCCGCTGCCGCTGCCGGTACTGGTGGGTTTCTCCACTTTGCCACGATAAACCAGGCGTTCCATGGTGCGGATGTCGCGCTCCAGCCGGTCAATCTTCTCTATCAGGGCCTGGGTGTCTTGCGCCTGCGCCACTGGCAAGAGCGCAATCAAGGCAAATATTACCAGCGAAATAAACCGCATCGTCATCTTCGCCGTCCTTCTATTCAAATTCTGTCGGCTAATACCGATTCAAAGGGATAGTGGCAAAATAAGGCAAGAATGGGAACAATCTTCGCATTCATTCAAGTCAGCCTAAAACGAACAAGCCCGACCGACCGTTGCATACGGTCGATCGGGCCTATTTCAGCTATTCCGTCAGTGAAAGGGTTACTTCACCACCATCACGCCGCGGCGGTTCTGAGACCAGCATGCTTCGTTTGAGGTCCCGCAAACCGGTCGTTCTTTGCCGTAAGAAATTGTACCGGAGCGAACCGGGTTCACGCCCAAAGCCGCGAGATATTTGCTCGCCGAATCGGCCCGGCGTTCGCCAAGGCCCAGATTGTATTCGCGGGTACCGGTCTCGTCGGCATGGCCTTCAATTGTGACCGAGACGGAGGGATGCTGATTAAGCCAGTCGGCCCAGCGTTTCACCTGATCGCGCGCCGCCGGCGTCAAGTCCGACTGATCAAATCCGAAGAATATACGATCCCCGACATTAGCGACCAAATCTTCCTGCGAACCAGGGACGATCTTGTCCGTCATCGTCGTCTTGGTGCTCGTCGACGAACTTGTCGTACCCGAGCTAGAAGATTCCATTGATTTTTCAGGCGAAGTTTCACATGCCGCCAACAACAATAGCGCCGCACCAATTGCCGCTACTTTTAATCCCATACTTTCAAAGGCCATCGAGCCCACTCCTTATTCGGCTATCACCGTTACTAACTACTAGAGCAGCGACTACGCATAAACGCAATGACGTCTAAAAACAACCGCTAAACCCTGCTACTTACTTGATCGACATCATGCCAGGAAATCGTCCAAATGCCAAACTTTCACCGATCTCCCCTCATTGAAGTTTTACCGCGATAATGGTGTCAATGGTGACCAAGCCGGGTCTGAAGCATCAATCGGTGTCACAACCTGGCGTTCATTATAGCCTGTCAAATCGATCGTCCAAAGTTTGACGCTGCCACCGGTGCCGTCCCGCTTGGTCGGGCGTTGTCGGAAAAACATCAAAACCCGGCCATTTGGCGCCCAGGTCGGCGCTTCGTCTAGAAAACTTTCCGTCAACAATCTTTCGCCGCTGCCATCTGGCCGCATGACGCCAATATGAAAGCGGCCATTACTTAGTTTTGTAAAAGCAATCAGATCACCGCGCGGTGACCATACGGGCGTCGCATAGCGGCCTTTGCCGTGACTAATACGTTGTGCATTGCCGCCTTTGGATGACATCACATAGAGTTGTTGCGAGCCGCCGCGGTCCGAATTGAAGACGACGCGATCCGCATCCGGCGCATAACTGGGCGAGGTATCGATCGAGCGCGAATTGGTCAGCCGGCGGGTCCGCCGATTGCGTAAATCCATTTCATAGATGTCGGATCGTCCGCTTTTGGCCACACTCATAATGACTTTGTCGCCATCCGGAGAGAATCGCGGCGCATAAGTCATGCCGGGGAAATCGCCCAACAACTCCTGCCGCCCGGTATCGATATTGAAGAGATAGACCCGTGGCGTATTGTTGAAATAGGACAGATAGGTAATTTCCTGACGTGACGGCGAAAATCTCGGGGTCAGGACCAAATAACTGCCATCGGTCAGATAGCGGTGGCCGGCACCGTCCTGATCCATAATCGCCAGGCGCTTGATACGGCGGTTTTTAGGACCATCTTCAGAGACATAAACAATCCGCGTGTCGAAATAGCCGTCTTCCCCGGTTAGGCGTTTGTAGATCGCATCGGAAACCACATGCGCAATCCGCCGCCAGCTGCCAGGCGTGGCAAAATAGGCGACGCCAACCATCGAATTCCCAGCCAGAACGTCCCACAGCCTAAACTCAACTTTCAACCGTCCGTCGCTGAGCAACGTCGTGGCCCCCGTGACCAAAGCCTGGGCGCCGATTTTTCGCCATTCATTGAAGCGTGGGTTAACCTGCAACGACGCCGGCGTGCTGATGAAACTGCGCTGGCTCAAGGGCGCAAATAAGCCGGAACGTTCCAGATTGTTGGTGATGACTTTAGTGGTATTGCGGCCAATACGCTTTTCTTCCGCAGAATTGCCAATAAAATCGGGTATTGCGATCGGTAATGGCTTCAGATTGCCGCGGCTGATATCGATCTGGATGGCCGCGGTTGCAGTCGTCAGCGGCAAAATAATTGACGCCAGTGCCAGCAAACTTATACGGATTTGGTTCATTCTCATCGTCGTGCCAAACCTTCCGGTTTTGCTGTTTCTATCCATTTATCATTTCCTTCGGGTCAAATCTTATCGTTATTTCACGCCAATGGTCATATTTTGACAATGGCAGTCCTTTCAGCGGGACCGACAACCGTACGGCACGCAAAGCGCTGTCGGCAGCAGCGCGATAATAATCCCCGGCATTGAATGGTTTATCGACCAGTTCCGGTGGCCGCGCCAAGGTGCCATCCTGATTTAAAAATATCCGCACCATAATATAGAGATCGTCGGCATCCCTCACACCGCCGGGAATGCTCCAGTTCTGCTCAATTTGGTGACGGATCGCGTCCAATTCACTCATCGTCATATTAGGCGCGTTGACGGCGGCGGCGCTGTTTCGCGTCCGGGCCGTGGATTTACTTTCTTTGGCCCCATCAGAAGATTTCTTCGGCTCTCGCTTGTCCAACAAAGCGGCAATGCGGCTGGCGTTGAATTTCTTTTTCGGTTTTGGTTTCGGTTTGGTTTTTTCGCGTGCTGGTTTCACCCGTGGCGTCGGGGCGGCGGCAAAGAGCTTCGGTTCTTCCGGTTTCGGTTCTTCTTTCTTTACCGGCTCGGGATCAGGTTCCTTCACCACCGGTTTTGGTTCAGGTTTGGGTTTGGGCGGTTCCGGCGTTTTTTCAATTGGCTTTGGTTCAGGCGGCGGAGCGGGCTTCGGTTCTGGTTTCGGTGGCGGCATGGCGGCCACTTTCTTTTTTTTCGGCGGCTCCGGCTTGGGCTTCGGCTTGGGCTCCGGTTTGGGTGGCGGCGGCGGTGGAGCGGGTGTTTCCTTGCGTTCCGGCTCCTCTTCTTTTGGCGCCGCCTCAACTGCTTTGGCGATTTTTGGTACCGGTGTCGGTTTTGGCGGCGCCGGCGCTTTGGTTATTTCATCAATTTCGACAATTTCGACAACCATCGGCGCGATCACAAATTCATCCGGCTGAAACCAATTGGGCAAACCAAGCGCGGCCATGACAATGATCGCCATATGGAAGACAAACGATATGGCAAACGAACCGCGCATGACAATTTCTAGCCACCCGACTTCGGCGTTTCCGCAACCAGGGCGACCCGGCGATAACCTGCTGCATTGATGGCGCCGATGACTTCCATAACGGCGCCATAGTTCACCACTTTGTCGCCGCGCACATAGATCCTTAGATCGTCACGATTACCGGCAATGGCCGTCAGGCGTGGACCCAGTTGATCAAGCGTCACGGGATGTTCCAGCAAATAGATTTGACCTTCCTTATCGACCGTAATTGTCAGCGGTTCGTCTTTCCCTTTCAGCGTGTTGGCGGTCGCTTCCGGCAAATCAACCGGCACCCCGACGCTGAGCAACGGCGCGGTGATCATAAACACCACCAGCAGCACCAACATCACATCGACGAAAGGCGTGACATTGATTTCGTTCATCGGTCGGTAGTGACCGGGTTTCCGCCGGCCATTGCCGTTGCCGTAATTTCCGATACCGCCGGCCATCACTCCGGATGCTCCTCTAATTGACGCGATAGGATCGCCGTGAATTCACTGGCAAAACCTTCCAAACGGTTGGCATAGCGGCCCAAATCGGTGGAGAATTTGTTATAGGCAACGACGGCGGGGATCGCTGCGATCAATCCCAAAGCGGTCGCGAACAAGGCTTCTGCAATGCCGGGAGCGACGGTTGCAAGATTGGTGTCTTTGGAGAGTGCAATGGCTTGGAAACTGTTCATGATGCCCCAGACCGTACCGAACAGGCCGATGAACGGGGCGGTGGAGCCAACTGTAGCCAGAAAACCCATATGGCGTTCCAAACGTTCGATTTCCCTGTTCAAGGTAACATTCATCACTTGCCCGACCCGGTCGCGAATACCGGCGCGCAGAGAGCCTTCGCTGCTAATTCCCTTTGACGTTGAGCGGCGCCATTCGCGCATGGCGGAAGCAAATATAAGCTCCATCGGATGGCGTGGTTTCTCGCTGATCCGGTCATAGAAGTTTTCCAGGCTGCCACCGGACCAGAACTTATCCTCGAACTCATCCGCCGTTGTGCGTAACCGGCGGAAACGGATGCTCTTCTCAAAGATAATCGCCCAACACCAGACAGATGCCAGAAGCAACGCCAACATGACGGTCTTCACAATCAGATCGGCTTTTAGAAACAATGCCCAAAGGCTAAGGTCCGTTGATATGGAACCGGCCAAGGCGACCGCTTCCACCGTTTGGTTGTCCATTGCCTAACTACTCCCCTATTCGCTTCTTAAGTTTTGCATAGCGGCCCGCGCTTGAGCCGGCATCCGAACTGGCCGACCGGAACGATCGACGCAACCGATGCGCACCAGCGCCCGCACCAATTCCAGATCACCGCGGCAAACGCTCTGCACCATATTGACACTGGCGCCGCCAACTTTTGTCACTTCCGTCACAACGTCCAAATCATCGTCCAACTTCGCCGACGCCAGATAATCAATTACGCAACGTCGAACAGCGAATATCACCCCGTCATCGCGCAATAATGTGACCTGATTAAGGCCAGCGCGGCGAACCAGGTCACTGCGTGCGCGTTCGATGAATTTCAGATAATTGGCGTAATAGACGATGCCGCCGGCATCCGTATCTTCCCAATAAACCTTTAGATTGAAATGATGCGGCAGCAAACCGGTCATCAGTTGTCCGCTCCGCTTAACAGGTCATCGTCAACGGCATCGCTTAGGATGTCGTATTGATCCGGGCTCGGCGCTTTCAAACCCAGATGGCTATAACAGGCCGGGGTCACCGAACGACCGCGCGGGGTTCGCTGTAACAGGCCTTTTTGGATCAGATAGGGCTCGATAATGTCTTCGATGGCATCGCGCTGTTCCGACAAGGACGCGGCAATCGCTTCCACCCCAACCGGGCCGCCGCCAAAATCCACGGCAATACAGCTAAGATAACGCCGATCCATGGCATCAAGACCTTTTTCGTCCACTTTCAAACGATTAAGGGCGGCATCGGCTTTGATGCGATCGATTTCCGTGGCTCCGGCGACTTCGGCAAAATCACGGACCCGACGCAATAGCCGCACCGCCACCCGCGGTGTCCCGCGGGAGCGTTTGGCGATTTCCAGGGCGCCATCTTCAGTCAGGTTCAGTTTCAATAACTTGGCGCCGCGCGAAACGATCAATTCCAGCTCATCGATCTCATAAAATTGCAAGCGGATCGGAATACCAAAGCGTTCACGCAATGGGGTTGTCAACAGGCCGGCGCGCGTGGTTGCGCCAACCAAAGTAAAGGGCGGCAGATCGATGCGCACATTGCGCGCCGCCGGGCCTTCGCCGATCACCAGATCAAGTTGAAAATCCTCCATCGCGGGATAGAGAATTTCTTCCACCGCTGGATTGAGCCGGTGAATTTCATCGATAAATAAAACATCGCGTTCTTCCAGATGGGTCAGGATTGCCGCCAAGTCGCCGGCTTTTGCAATCACCGGGCCGGAAGTAGCGCGGAAATTTACCCCCAATTCACGGCTGATGATCTGCGACAAGGTGGTTTTACCCAAACCGGGGGGGCCATGAAACAACAGATGATCCAGGGCTTCGCCGCGGGCCCGTGCCGCTTCGATGAAGATACGCAGGTTTTCTTTTTCTGCCTTTTGGCCGATAAATTCGTCCAAGCTTTGCGGGCGTAGGCCAAATTCGCTGCTTTCGCGTTCCCGGGTATCGGCGCCGACGACCCTACCTTCGCTGCCTTGATCGCTCATGTCGCCAGCTCCCGCAAGCCGCCACGGATCAGATCCTGCAGGCCGGCCTCGCCACCCAATTGACGCACTACTGCTTGCACCGCGACAAAAGCGTCGGTCTGGCCGTAACCGAGATTAACCAGGGCGGAGACCGCTTCGCTGCTGAGCTTGCCGATGCCATCGTCGCCGGCAACACTTGCCGCGGCCGCTTCGCGCAGCGGCGTTTCGATCACCAGCTTGCCGGCTTTGTCTTTCAACTCGCTGACAATGCGGCCGGCCAATTTTGGGCCGACGCCCGGGGCCCGCGCCATCATCGCCTTGTCCTGCGCCATCAAGGCATTCATGATTTCTTCCGCGCTCAGCGTGCTTTGAATGGCCAAGGCGACCTTGGCACCAACCCCCTGCACGCCCAAGAGCAGATTGAACCATTGTTTTTCCGCCACCGCGGTAAAGCCAAAAAGATGGATGTGATCCTCGCGAACCTGGGTTTCGATCTGTAATTCCAGGGCCTCGCCAACCGGCGGTAGATTGCCCAGCGTGCGGCCGGAACAAAAGACCAGATAACCGACCCCGCCGACGTCAATGACCAGGCTGTCGTCGTTGATCGAATCCAGTAATCCGCGCAGTTTTGCAATCATCGCATCTGCTCCGCTGCGCGTTCGGCCAGGCTGATCTTGTCGCGGGTCTGGCGAAAGTGGGCGTGACAAATGGCGACGGCCAAAGCGTCGGCGGCATCGAATTTCAACGGCCCGATCCCCGGCAGCAAGGTTTGCACCATCATCATCACCTGTTCCTTTTGCGCGTGGCCGGAACCGACAATGGATTTTTTCACCAGATTGGGCAGATATTCGGCGACTGGCAGGCCGGCCTGCGCCGGCGCCAACAGAATAACCCCACGAGCCTGCCCCAGTTTCAGGGTCGAGACCGGATTTTTATTGACGAAGGTTTCTTCGACGGCCGCTTCATCGGGCTGAAATTCGGCGATCACGGCGACCAGCCCTTCGTGCAGTTGCTGCAGGCGGGCAGCCAGCGTCCGTTTTCGATCGGTATCCAATACCCCGTGGGCGACATGGCGAATATGCACGCCCGAAACATCGATAATGCCCCATCCAGTGTGGCTGAGGCCGGGATCAAGCCCGATTAGTCGCATGCGACATGACCTTAAAGTTACGCAAAAAAATATACACAATAGTTACACAAAACCCTGGCCCGGTCAGGCGCTGAGTTTCGCCATGACATCATCCGGTATTTCATAATTGCCCGCCACCTGCTGAACGTCGTCATTATCGTCCAGCACGTCGAGCAGTTTCAGGAGCGTCGTCGCCTGATCTTCGGTTAATTCCACCGTCGCCTGCGGCCGCCAAGAGAGCCGCGCCACCCGGGGATCGCCGAAAGTGTTTTCCAGTTCCTTCTGGACATCATGCAGGCTTTCGGGATCGCAGAAGATTTCGTGGCCATCGGCGCTGGTCGCGACATCTTCGGCGCCGGCTTCGACAGCGGCTTCGAACATGCCATCGGCATCGGCGACGGCGGCCTCAAACTCGATCAGGCCGACGCGGTCGAACTGATAAGAAACACTGCCGTTCGACCCGAGGGAGCCGCCATGTTTGGTAAATGCCGTCCGCACATCGCTGGCGGTGCGGTTTTTATTGTCGGTCAGGGCATCGACGATCAGGCCAATGCCGCCCGGACCAAAGCCTTCGTAGCGGATTTCTTCATAATTATCCCCATCGGTGCTGTCCGAAGCCCGTTTGATCGCGCGTTCGATATTGTCTTTCGGCATATTGACGGCGCGGGCGGCCTGAATGGCGGAGCGCAGGCGCGGATTGTCTTCCGGCGTCGGCAGGCCCGAACGCGCCGCGACCATGATCTCCCGCGTCACCCGGGCAAACATCTTCGCCCGCTTGGCATCCTGCGCGCCTTTGCGGTACATAATATTCTTAAACTGGGAATGACCAGCCATACGTGCAACGTCCCTCAATTAGTGTGTCAAAGTATAAACGCCACGACATCTGGCGTCTACGACCTATCTAAGATTCTGCGAATGGGGATACCGCGAAGTGAGGAATGTGGCAAGAGGAATGGGGAGAGAGATCAGATTGAGCGCGGATGGGAGGTGACAGAAGGAGAAGCGGTTTGACGGCGCGTAAATTCTTATGCAAGAATACTGTGAAATGTATTCAACCGTCAAAAAAATGCAAATTGCCGACGACGACGCCATCGCACTCACAGTTTCTCCATTATATCTGCAACCTCTCTCGTTATTCCCATCGCCTTTCTCGTCATTCCCGCGAAGGCGGGAATCCATCGTCGGGTTGAAAAATCTCCACAGTCCGCGACCGCCCTCTACACGGCGCCCCTCTGTCACGGGGTTGATGGATGCGTTCCATGAATGAAGGAAATCGCCATCGATGCGACACCGTTAATCACCGTCATTCCTTCCGAAAATTATTACGATGGAACATAAAAACCTACCCTCTCTCCTGGGTTTCCATGATCGCGGTTCTACTTTTCTACGGTTGGTTTGCTTGGCAGGTGGCCGGGTATTTGGGCTATCGGGGAGATGTGCGCGGTCACGTGTCAATCGACCTGACGAATGGAGGGCGCATTTCAACTCAAGCGCAGAAGCGCAGCGTCAGTATTTTTACGTTCCTTGGTCATGGCAACAAAATCGAGTTATGTATGAATGAGGCGTTTACCGATTTGGCCGAATGCCTCTTTGCGGCTGGCGAGACCAAACTGACAAAATCCGCATGGACCGGGGATCGAAAGACTAACCACCTGTCATTGATAAGCCGTCGGCGTCATCCCAAACATCGCCGGACCGGTCCGTCAAGTTGGATGGTTTACCATCGGGAGTTTGCCGAGCGTCATATCGGATCCGACTTGCTTCGACAGGATGGAGTCCTACAATCGATACCACTTTCGGCTCTGCCGCCGAAATACACTTATCCGAAACTCGAAACTATCCGAACCGTCCATCAGGCTTTTGTGTATGTCTTGAAGCGTGGCGAGAGGCGCGTCATGCACCTGATTTTTTGTAAAAAAATAGAAACCCCCAGCTGTTTTGTCTTTGGCGGATTGGGCAACGACGCCTTCATCTCAATGCATTTGCATCTTCGCGACCAGTCACATGGCTGGTCAGCGGATGTCGCTCACTTCTCGGAATATCTAATTGCGCGAATAGCAGCCGCGCATCGGTTCCAACGGGAAATCGCTGATGGGTTCGATCCAGATGAATAACTTACGCGCCAGATTGCTGAAGTATTCGCGGGAGACGTTGATCATAGATGTGCTGTCCCCAATATTTTGGGTCGTGCAAATCGGCGGCATTTTGACCACCTTATTGGTCACGCAGGCGGCTTATGTAATGCATGTTGAGGATCGGTTGCCGAATATTGTTCGACAGGCGGCAGGGCAGGAATATGCAGTATTTGGCATCATCGCGGTTTACGTCGTGATCATTTCCTCGCTGTTCTTACATCGGAAAATTCGGAAAGCCAAATACCGAAAGTCGGACGTCGGTGAGGCAGTATTCTTCGAGCTTAACATTCGGCTCAAGTTCGGGTTTGCCGCTATCATTATTCTCTCTGTGTGTTCCGCGATTTTGGCAAAATTCGTGTTCGATTTCGATTTTCGATACAAAGATCAAATAGATCTGTTTTTGTATTTGCCACAAATCGTCTATCTCATCGCGATACGTATTCTTTTCGCCGCCATGATTGCTTATTCGCGATCACCAGATAACTGGCAAAACTATCCGCTGCTGCTTGCGCCACTACAAGAACGGTTTCCCTATCTGCGCCGCCTATTCACAGAAACATCGCCGCTACTGGCGCCATTATCATATAACTTGTGGCTATTGTTCTTTTGGACCTTCATCCTGGTGACGCCGATCGGTGCGCCAATGTTGGGGTTTGTGCTCGGAATGAGTTTTACATTATCAGGCACGGAAATCTTGCCAGACTCTGGTTCATTGTTCGATTATTTGTTTTTATTCTATGTCATGATGTTCAAGTTCATGGATTACATCGGATTTACGGCGTTTATTTTCGTAATCGCTGGTATGTGGGCATTTTTTATTGTCCCGTACTACCTTTATGTTGTCATCCATCAGCTGTGGCGACTTTGGCGCTCACCGCCTCAGTCGCTTCAATAAAGAACTACGGAATTACCAATTTTCCAGTTGAAGCAGTACCACAAGGAATAATTCGGACCTGGGTCACCAAGACGGGGCCACACAAATGACGGGGTCCCAGCAATTCCGGGGACACGCAATTCCGGGGACACAATATTTAATTCAAGCGCCTCAATCACATCGTGTGATGCGGTTTCGGTGGCGAACCCGGCAGAATATTTTATCAATCATTGGCCGATCAACGCAATCATACCTATATTAACTATATGCTGACACGACTTAAATTAGCTTTCATCTGCATTGGACTGATTGCGGCGAGTATAATCGCGGCGAAGTTTGCCGTATACATATTGACCGACACATCGGACTTGAATGAAGTCGAAAATATTCGAAATGGTGTTTGGGGAGCTGCAAGCATAACAATATTTCTAATACTGGTTTATTGGGGTGCATTGCAGCGCGCACTTCATATGCGAAATTTTCGCCACACCCCCGGCTTCCGCGCCCGATTGGTTGGATCAAGTTTCAAGGGCTACGGCAAGAACCATATCATTATGGATTTCCAAGGCGATGATCCGGTGAAGAAGAGCGACTAAATGAAATTCTTCATCGCCCAGCGTCGATGCCCATGCAGTCGCCTAATTCACCACCCCCTAGGAGACGTTGAATTGCACGTTAAATCGCCGGGTTGGTTAGTGATCATGAATAGCTTCCTTCCAAGATGTGATCGTTGAACTGATCGACTTGCAATTACGTTGAATTCTCTGACAGGCTGCACTAGCCTCGCAAAATTATGGAAACGTTCACTGTTCCATCAATTGTGGTTTATATCGCCGCTTGCGCTGGCGCGTTGGCTGGTATCTATAAGTTGTTCGAAAGAGCAGACGCGACATCAACGCCCGAACATTTAGCAGAATTTGGCGAGTGGCTGAAAAATTTAACGCCGAGGGGCGCGGCTACGAACTGGCCCCGCGAATTTGCCAAGATTTTCGATATAGTGTTCGGTACAAAATCTTTTAGTTTTCGGTTTTTCCGTCGCTCGGCAGTGGCTTCGACATTTGCGGTAATAGTATTGTCGTTGTTGTTATACAGCATATTGCCAGAGATATTTGTCAGCTGGCGTTTGAAACAAGGTAACTTATTTGGGCTCATACTTTTTCTATCTGCGTTTGGTGCTTTGCTTAACTTAATACCTGACTATATCCCATTGGTCTGCACACGAAAACTAATTGGTGCAATCGAAACAAATCATGGCTTTCTATCTGTACTAATTGTTCTGGTTGTCGACTTTATTTTGACGATATTTATTTTTGGAACCGTTGTATTCGTTGTTGCTTTGATCACCGGTAACGCAGACATGTCCGGCACGCTAAAGAACTCATTTGAACTCCTCAAAACTGCGTCGCTGGTTGAGAGCGAGATAGTTGATGAAGATAGATTAGCGGCAATCTTCTTATACTCCACATTTTTTACATCAATCTGGCTTTGGCTCACCATTATTGGATTAGCAGGAATGGCATTTTTAAGGCGAATTGCGCCGGCCTGGGACTGGTTTCAAAGAACCCGTAATCTAACCGCGCATCCATACAAGAGCCTCGGCTTTGCGGTCAATGTCATTGTGGTGGTGATGATGATCGGTGTTACGCCATTCGTCTTCGCCGGATAAGTGCGAACCTGTACTTCTTACTCTCAAAGGGTTTCCTAAATTATGAGTGACAAAGAAAAGACGATTTTGGTTGTTTTTTGCACAGTTTTATTTGGATTATTCACGTATTTCGGCGGATTTAAGCTTCTGGCGTTCCTCGCTAAAACCATAAAAACGTTGATCTTGCATGGTCAATTGTAGGGGCATCTCGGGCCCGTCCCTATTCCAAGCGCTATTACCCAACCTCAAAATCCTTCAATTGCGTGGCTTGGAAACACTCACTGACGTCGTGGTCCTGAATCCCTATATCATCGTCGCTGACTTGGTGCGGTAGGCCCACGCTACCGCCTAATTCACCACCCCCCAGGAGACGTTGAATTGGGCTTCGTGGGCGCCGGTGCCGGAGCCGATTGCGAGGCTGGAGAAATAGCTGAAACTATAGAAGCCGTTTTCCGGGATCACCGCCTCCAGGCGGCCTTTGCCGCTTTTGATGATACTGCGCGACATCGCTTCCGGCAAACCTGGCACGGCAAGCTGATAGACCCGAACAACGACATCGCCCTGATAGATGACCGCGTCATATTCAATATAGATTTTCTGACCACGGCGGAAATAAAATGTATCCAGGCCCCAGGAATGGCCGCTGTTCCAGCCGGCGATACCATAAAAATTCTCCGGCTCCTTTGACCATTGCTGGTATTTGTAAGACGTGCCAATCGCCAGCAGACCCTGCGACATGGCCAACAGCGAGGCCAGCAAGACGACTAAGCCCAGGCCAACAAACGCCGCAATCCAGCGCACCACTCGGCGTTGGCGATCTTGCTTTTCCCGCGCGGCCTGCAAATTATGGTACATCTGCCACGTTCCCCAATGAACGGCGTATCCGGCGGTTTAGTCGCCAAGATGCTTTAGATTGTCCGGCCCGATTAACAGGACCAGCACGACGATCACGGTGATCGCTAAAATAGCATCCATGCTCCAGGCCGCCGCGATAATGCTAATATCAAAACTTTCCGCCATGAAGGCGACCATCTGCTTCCATATCGCGTGCGGCCGGATGAACGGAAAGGCGATCATCAACCCACCCAGCGCCGCCCAGCCAATGATCCTGAGAATGAGTATCGGAACATTCATGAACCAATGTTAGTTTTGCCGCGACAATCGTTCAAATGAATTTTCCGGACGGCCTTGCTCACCGTTTAACCCACCGGCATTTCCTGGCTCAAGCGGCCGGTGGGCATTCTGCCGGTGAAGTCCTGACGTAAGTATTGCGGACCGCAACTTAATCTTACGTCTCAAAATGTCTGATTTGATAAAAGGGTGACCAAATTTCGCGTCTTACCCGACCGGCTATCTATCAGAACTGCGAAGCGTCGACTAAATCGAAGGTGCCAATGCGTTCGGCGAATTTCCAGCCGGTGGCGGTGTTGGTGAACTTGTCCCGGTAGACGCCGACGCCGGCGACGAGGGGCAGCATGTTGGGATTGATGTCCTTGCTGGGAATGCTGCGGTAGAGGGTCATGTAGGAGACGCCGGTAGCATTGTTTTCGTCGATCACGTCGATGGCGATATTGCTGGCGACATGGCGAGAGAACAGGTCCTTGGGGCGGCGGACGAGGCTTTTTCTGATCTCCGCCTGACTGTTGCTGGCAGCGCGGCCGACGTGCAATGTGGCGTCTTCGGCAAAAAGCGTGGCGAAACCATCGTGATCGCCAAAATCGATACAATGGGTGTAATCGACAACGCAACGACCGCAGGCCTGCTCTATTTCAAGCCTCGAAAGGCAATCCATCTGGTGTCTCCTGTTCTGGTTCTAAAGTCGCGTTTTACGACTTTCTCGGCGCAACACCGGCCTGCGCCAGCGCTGTACCGCCGACAGTATTAATCAAAGCGACTTTTCCAGCCAGATTTCCACTCACTGTTGGTTCCTATTGAATTCAGCTAGTCGGCATTTCCTGGCTCAAGCGGCCGCCATCGCGCAGCACTTCGATCTTGGTCGCCAGGCCGGTTTTGTCGTCGCTTTCGACATAGACGCCGCAGACGGTGGCTTCACCCAAAGCCGGTGTGAAGCGGCCGGCGGGCATTTTGCGGGTGAAACGCTGGATCGGTTCCTCTTTTGCCATGCCGATGACGCTGTCGAAATCGCCGCACATGCCGACATCGCTTTGATAAGCGGTGCCGCCGGGCAAGATTTGATGATCGGACGTCGGTACATGGGTATGAGTGCCAAAAACGGCAGAGACCCGGCCATCCAAATAATGTCCGAAGGCCATTTTTTCACTGGTCGCCTCACCATGAATATCGACCATGATAAAGGCCACATTCTGGCCCAGGCGCAGCCCTTCCAGGGCCTTGTCGATGGTGGCGAAGGGATCGCCCAAGGGGTCCATGAAAACCCGCCCCATGACCTGCAGGATCAGGGCTTTGCGGCCGCGGCTCAGCTCGACCACGCAACTGCCCCTGCCGGGGGTGCCGGCGGGAAAATTCAACGGCCGCAACAGGCGGGTTTCGCGATCGAACACCGGAATGATTTCTTTTTGATCCCAGACATGATTGCCGGTGACAATGACATCGGTGCCGGCGTCAAAAAACTGCTGGCAGATTTTTTCGGTGATGCCAAAACCGCTGGCGGCGTTTTCACCGTTCACCACCAACAGGTCGAGATTTAACTGATCGCGATAGGCTTGCATTTTAGCGCATGCCGCGTCCCGTCCGGCGCGCCCGACAATGTCGCCTAAATATAGAACTCTCAAGATGCCGCTTCCCGCTGAAATTTTCTGGCCGCGTGATCACTAACCAGCCAATGCAAGGCTTGGTCATAGGCATCTATCGGCACCTTGTCCACCTCTTGCATGGCGAAAGCCAGGCCGATGGCGGTGATATCCCCGCGCGCCGACAAGGCCGCCAAGGTGCGGTCATAAAAACCGCCGCCATAGCCTAAGCGATAACCGCGGGCATCGAATGCCAACAGCGGCACCAATAACACCGACGGACGCAACACCGGGCTGTCGTCCGGCGGCACCAAAACATCGAAGCGATCTGCGCTCATGTTCAGGCCCGGCTGCCAGCAGCGAAAGATCAGCGGCTTGGCTCTGCCGACAACAACCGGCAGGACGATTTGATGACCGGCGGCATGCAGCGCCGCCATCAGCGGCCGGCTATCGAATTCGCCGGGCAGCGGCCAATAGGCGGAGATGGTGGTGGGCTGGTCCAGCAATGCTAGCTTGAACAAATGTTGGCAAGCCGCCTCGCCCGCCCCTCGCACCCCGGCGTCGCCAATGTCGTCAACATGCGCCTGGCGACGTTTTTTTGCTTTGTTGCGCAACTCTAGTTTCATGGACATGTCAAATCTGGATGAAGTGTGATGGGACCGCCCAAGCCGTAGGTCATAGCGTACCACTGAGCCTACTTACGTAGGTGGGCGCCGCGTAACGAAACCAGGGTTTCGACAGAGACAGCTCCCGTAGTGGGTGCATTGGCCCAGGGACGTCATTGCCTACCAACTGCGCAGAAACCCATCACCGCCCTTATTTAGGCCTTCGTGACCCGTTCGGCAACCGCATCAATGCGAGAAATTAAGGCGGAGATTTCCGCCAACTCCGCCGGGTCGATGGTTTCCGTCTCGCCCGGCGACGCTGGTGGCGCCTTCATGCGCTCGGTCAATTGGCCCAAATATTCTTTCAATTCGTCCAATTCATCGGCCAGGACCAGGGCGGCGAACAGCAACAGCTTCGATTGCCCGACTTGGCCGACATCGGTGGCCAGCTGATCGACATGGCTTGAGATCGTGCCGAGCAAACTTCGCACATGGGCTTCTTCCCCCTCACCGCAGGCAATTTGATAGTCCCGGCCATTTATGACGACATCGACTTGCGGCATCTCAGCTTCCTAACACGGTTTGAATTTCGCCGATCACGTCATCCAGTTTCCCGGACACCCGATTCGTCGTTTTTTGCAACGTGACATGCTCTTTTTCCAGGGCCGTCAGTTTTGCTTTCAGACGAATGTTCTCGCCTTTCAGTTTTGCGACATCAGAGATTAAAGCGTCACGATGTTGCGCCAGTTTGTCGGCGGAGGGTTGCTCGCCGGTGGGTTCGACTGCGGCTTCCAAGCGCTGAACCGCGCTTGCCAACTGCATCTTAAGGTTTTCAAGACTTGCCATAGTGAAATTTCAACTTTGCCCAATTGATGGATGTTACCCAACCATATAGGTGATAACACAACCATCTGAATGATAATTGCCTGACTTAATCGTCGTCAACCGTCAGATTGTCGTAATAAGCCGGTTGACGTAAGGGCGCTCTGGCGTCATTTTGCGCCCGCGAACAGTCGTTTATTGTACCAGTAGCTTTTTTGTATCCGCGCTTTCTGTTCGCTCACCGTCGAATCAGACGCCAGCAAATAGGCCTATTTATGAGTTCCAGCGATAATTCTGCCGTCAGCCAGCAAGCCATGGCCAACGCCATTCGCGCTTTGGCGATGGACGCCGTGCAAAAAGCCAAATCCGGTCACCCCGGCATGCCCATGGGCATGGCCGATGTCGCCACGGTATTATTTACGCAATTTTTGAAGTTCAATCCCGCCGAACCCAATTGGCCGGATCGCGACCGCTTTGTGTTGTCGGCGGGTCATGGCTCGATGCTGCTTTATTCCCTGCTCTATCTCACCGGATATGAAGAGGCGACCATTGACCAACTGCGCAATTTCCGTCAGCTCGGCAGCAAAACCGCCGGCCATCCGGAACATGGCGAGATGCCGGGCATTGAAACCACCACCGGGCCGTTGGGCCAAGGGATTGCCAACGCGGTCGGCATGGCCCTAGCCGAACGGATCCTGGCCAGCAAATTTGGCGCCGATTTCGTCGATCACTATACCTATGCCCTGGCAGGCGACGGTTGCCTGATGGAAGGTCTAAGCCATGAAGCGATTTCGCTGGCTGGGCATCTTCAACTTGGCAAGCTTATCGTCCTTTTTGACGACAATCAGATTACCATCGATGGCCCGACAAGTTTGTCGGTCAGCGACGATCAAGTGGCCCGCTTCAAGGCCAGCGGCTGGGACGTCGCCAGCATCGATGGCCATGACCCGGACGCCATCGCCCAAGCGATCGCCGCCGCGCAAACGACGGCACAACCTTCGATGATCGCGTGTCGAACCGAAATCGGTCACGGCGCGCCAACAAAAGTTGGTACGGCCGGTGCCCACGGCGCCCCTTTGGGCGAGGAAGAAATTGCCGGGGCGCGGGAAAATCTGAACTGGTCCCATGCGCCGTTTGAAGTTCCCGAAGATATTCTAGCCGCCTGGCGGGCGGCGGGGGCCCGCGGCGAAGAACAATCGACGGCCTGGAATGCGCGGATTGGGGCAGCTGAGGAAGCGGAAAGCCAACTTATGCACGACGCCTTCGCCGGCAATTTGCCAAGCGATTTTGCCGCTGTCATGCAAGCCCATATCGAAGAACTAGTCGAAGCAAAACCAAATTTGGCGACCCGGCAATCTTCCGGTGAGACCCTGAAAGTCATCGACGCCAACGTGCCGAACTTATTGGGTGGGTCGGCCGACTTGACCGGTTCCAACAATACCAAGACAGCGGATCAGGCGCCGATCACGCCAGACGATTTCTCCGGTCGCTATATGTATTATGGCGTCCGCGAACACGGTATGGCGGCCGCGATGAACGGCATCGCCCTACATGGCGGGGTCATTCCCTATTCCGGTGCTTTCCTAGTATTTGCCGATTATTGCCGGCCTTCGATCCGGCTGTCCGCCCTAATGGGCCAGCGGGTTGTTTACGTCATGACCCATGACAGCATTGGCCTGGGCGAAGATGGCCCGACCCATCAACCGGTCGAACATCTGGCCAGCCTGCGCGCGATCCCCAATTTGCTGGTGTTCCGGCCAGCAGATGCGGTGGAAGTGGCGGAAGCTTGGCAATGCGCTCTGGAGGCCGAAAATAACCCGTCGATCATGACCTTGACCCGGCAAGCGGTGCCAGCGGTGCGGTTGGAAACAAGCGAACAGAACCTGGTTGCCCGCGGCGCTTATGAATTAATTGCGGCGGAAGGCGATCCGCAAGCCACCTTGCTGGCCAGCGGCTCGGAAATCGGCATCGCCGTGCAGGCCCGAAATATGCTGCAAAGCGCAGGAATCCCGACCCGGGTGGTCTCAATGCCGTGTTGGGAATTGTTTGAAATTCAGGATGAAACCTACAAACAAGAGGTCCTGCGTGCGGATACCGTGCGGGTCGCCATCGAAGCGGCGATTGGCATGGGTTGGGAGCGCTACATCGGCAACAATGGCGGTTTTGTCGGCATGACCGGCTTCGGCGCCTCAGCGCCGGCGAAAGATTTATTCAGCCACTTCGGGATCACGGCGGAAGCGGTGGTCGAGACGGTGAAAAAGAAACTCAGCTAAGCGCCATGTAAATGCACCGGCGCAATTGAATAGGAGATAAAGATGGCAGTACGTGTGGCAATCAATGGTTTCGGGCGCATCGGACGGAACGTTTTGCGGGCGATCTACGAATCCGGTCGTAAAGATATCGAAGTCGTGGGGATCAATGATCTGGGTCCGGTTGAAACCAATGCGCATTTGTTACGGCACGATTCCGTACATGGGGCGTTTCCGGGCAAAGTGAAAACGACCAAGACCGGCATCGATCTCGGCAATGGCGTCATCAAAATTAGCGCGGAACGCAATCCCGCCGATCTTCCCTGGGGCAAGTTGGGCGTCGATATCGCGCTTGAATGCACCGGTATTTTCACGGCGAGAGAAAAAGCCGCGGCCCATTTGGACGCCGGTGCCAAACGGGTGCTGATCTCAGCACCAGGTGCGGGGGCCGATCTGACCGTTGTTTATGGCGTCAATCACAAAAAATTAAGGAAATCGCATAAAGTCGTCTCGAATGCCTCCTGTACCACCAACTGTCTGGCTCCGGTTGCTTTTGTGCTGAACAAAGCCGTCGGTATCGATCATGGTTTCATGACCACAATCCATGCCTATACTGGGGATCAGCCAGTTCTGGATACTTTGCATAGCGATTTATATCGCGCCCGCAGCGCCACAATGTCGATGATCCCGACGTCAACCGGGGCAGCCCGGGCCGTCGGCTTGGTATTGCCGGAATTAGCAGGTAAATTGGACGGCACTTCCGTCCGCGTGCCGACGCCGAATGTCTCGATGATTGATTTGACCTTCCGCTCGAAAAAGAAAACCACCGCCGAAGATGTCAACAAGGCCATCATCAAAGCCGCCAACGGACCGCTCAAGGGTGTATTGGTGACCAATGAAGAGCCTTTGGTGTCGATCGACTTTAATCACAATCCGGCCAGCTCGACCTTTGATCTGAACGAAACAAAGGTGATCGATGGCCGCTTCGTCCGTGTCATGGCGTGGTATGACAATGAATGGGGTTTCTCCAACCGGATGTCCGATACCGCAGTGGCGATGGCGAAGCTAGGCTAAACTATATGGCGGCCTTTCGAAGTCTCGACGCGCTGGATGTAGGCGGAAAACGGGTGCTGGTGCGACTGGACCTGAATGTCCCCATGCAGGATGGCCAAGTCAGTGACAGCACCCGCATCGACCGGGCGCTACCGACGGTCAAAGATTTGGTCGCCGCCGGTGCCCGTGTGGTCCTGCTGTCCCATTTTGGTCGTCCCAAAGGAAAACGCGTTCCAGAATTGTCATTGCAGCCGGTGGCCACCGCACTCGCCACCACCATGGGTGGACAGAATATCGCTTTCGCCGACGATTGTATCGGTGAGGCTGCCGCAGTTTGCGTCAACGGCTTACAAAATGGCGAGATCGCACTGCTGGAAAACGTCCGCTTCCATAGTGGTGAAGAAGCCAATGACCCGGATTTCGCCAGGGCTTTGGCTGCCAATGGCGATTTTTATGTCAATGACGCCTTTTCCTGCGCCCATCGCGCACACGCTTCCACCGAAGCATTGGCGCATCTTTTACCTGCCGCCGCGGGTCGTAATATGGCGGCGGAACTAGTGGCGCTGCAACAGGCCCTATCGACGCCAACTCGCCCCCTCGCCGCCTTGGTCGGCGGCGCTAAGGTATCCAGTAAGCTTGAGGTCTTGAGCCACCTAATCGACAAGGTCGATGCCTTGATCATCGGTGGCGGCATGGCGAATACTTTCCTCTATGCCCAAGGTCTGGAAGTCGGCACCTCGCTTTGCGAAAATGACCTGGCCGATACGGCGCAACAAATCATGGCTAAAGCAGCAGCGCAGAATTGCGAAATCCTGTTGCCGGTGGATGTCGTGGTGGCAAAAGAATTTTCCGCCCATGCAGACAGTGCTGCTATCGATGTTCGCAACGTGCCGGAAAACATGATGATCCTGGATATCGGCCCACGGAGCCGGCGACAATTGAGCGAACGATTGAAAGATATCAAAACCCTGGTTTGGAATGGCCCCTTAGGTGCCTTCGAAATTACGCCTTTTGATGCCGGCACCAACGCGGTTGCGCAGGCTGCGGCGGCACTCAGCAAAACTGGTGCTTTGGTGACGGTGGCCGGTGGCGGCGATACCGTCGCCGCACTTCGACATGCGAGTGCGGCGGATGACTTCAACTATATCTCCACCGCCGGCGGGGCTTTCCTGGAGTGGTTGGAAGGCAAAGACCTGCCGGGCGTTGTTGCTTTACAAGCTGGCTGAATGACCCCGGCTGCTGACAGGTTTGACGCGATTTGGGCCCTACACGGGCGGCAACAAGCGAGCGAGGCGCTTGCAAGATGCGGCGGCTCGGTATTGTTTGTGATGCCCCCTGGCGGCGTAATATATGCCGGACCTACCTTCTATTTGGAAATCCTACGTGAACTTCGCCGTGGTAGCCCCGGGCGTGAGATAGAATTACTGATCGATTGCGGCGACGATGCCGCAATCGCGGTAGAAGCCATTCGCTTGGGTGCCCGGGACGTTTTTTTTGCCGGCCACGCAAACGCCGCCAACAGCCTTCGGTCAATCGCTGAACAGGCAGATGTCCGGTTGTGGCAAACCTTGCCTTGCGTTATTGAACCCTCTGCCCCCTAAGATTAAAGGAATTTTCCCGTTGAACGAAGAAACCGAACGCCGCTGCCGTCTTTACCTGGTCACCCCACCTGCCATTGAGATCGACACCTTTGGCGAGCAACTTCGCCAAGCTTTGGATGGTGGCGACGTCGCCTGCCTGCAGCTGCGCCTGAAAGATTGCGAAGATGACGACATCCGCCGCGCCTGCGAAGCGTTGCAACCGATTACGGAGGCGCATGGGGTCGCCTTCCTGGTCAACGACCGCCCCGATCTGGCGTTGGAAATGGGCGCCGACGGCTGCCATGTCGGGCAAGAAGACACGCCCTATGATGAAGCACGCCGGTTATTGGGGGCCGACCGCATCGTTGGCGTGACCAGTCACGATTCTCGCCATCTCGCCATGCAGGCAGGTGAAAAAGGCGCCGACTATGTCGCTTTCGGGGCGTTCTTCCAAACCACGACAAAAGAGCCAAAATCGAAGGCGGAACCAGATCTGTTGGCCTGGTGGCAGGAGGTTTTTGAAATCCCCTGCGTCGCCATCGGTGGAATTACCGTTGAAAACTGCCCTGTCCTGGTGGAAGCCGGCGCCGATTTCCTCGCGGTCGTCAGTGGCATCTGGAATTATTCCGCCGGTCCGGCAAATGCTGTCGGCGATTTCAACAAAACCATCGCCGCCCACCTGCCATAGCAATTATTGTATCATTGCACTTACCACGCATTGTACTTACTCCGACCCGATATTCCTAAAAACGTTACCAGTTAGGATTATCGGGTCGGAGTAAGTAGGGGGTGGCGTTTGTTGCGTTATTTTGCCGCCATGACCATGATTTCGACAAGGAAGCGCGGATCGGCGAGATCGCTGCAGAGGCCGGCGCGCACCGGCGGATTTTCGGTATCGACCCAATTATCCCAAACCTCGTTCATATCCTGGAAATAGCGCATATCGGTGACCCAGATCTGGGCCCAGAGCAGTTTCGATTTATCACTGCCGCATTCCGCCAGCAAAGCATCGATTTTGCTGAGGCAAGATTTAGTTTGATCCTTGATGTCGGCCGAGTGATCTTCCGCAACTTGGCCGGCCAAATAGATAACGCCGTTATGCTCGACCGCCTGGCTCATCCGGGGGCCGATATGGTGACGGGTAATCGACATGATAACTCTCCTCAATTTTGTCATGATTGGGTTTTAGAACTTCCGCTTGCAGACTAAATCGAAATGGCGCAAAGCGGAAAATATTTCTTTTGCCAATCCATTCTGCGCGTTCTTTCGAGTTGCGTCTTGAGAGGCGAATTGATAGGTTCCGCCGCGCGTCGCCTGGAATTGGCTGCGCGGTGCTGTTTGAAAATCTTAGACAAAGGTATTTCCGATGAAAATCAACGGAAACGCAATCCGCCATGGCAATGTCATCGAACATAAAGGCGGTCTTTGGCGGGCGGTGAAAACCGCGCATACGCAACCTGGCAAGGGTGGCGCCTATTTGCAGGTTGAATTGCGCAATCTGCGGGACGGCAGCAAGCTGAACGAACGCTTTCGGGCGGCAGAAAATGTCGAACGAATTCGCCTTGACCAGCGCAACTATCAATATCTTTACGGTGACGGCGATAGCTATACTTTCATGGATGCAGAATCCTATGAACAAATCGAACTGAACGACAATATGTTGGAAGATCAGGCGCCTTACCTGCAAGAGGGCATGACGGTTCAGATCGAAAGCTACGAGGGTGAAGTTTTGGGCCTATCGTTGCCGGAACAGATCACTGTCGAAGTTTCGGAAACCGACCCAGCCTTGAAAGGACAAACCGCCGCCGCGTCCTATAAGCCCGCGGTCGTTGACAACGGTTTACGCACGAACGTACCACCCTTCGTCAATATCGGCGACAAAATCATCATCAGCACGGAAGACGGCAGCTACGTCAAACGCGCCGACAATTAAGTCGAATTTAGGGAATTTTCCACCATGTCCTTTCAATCACCCTTGATAAACGTCATGCAGCAGGCGGTGCGCAAGGCTGCACGCGGCCTGGTGCGGGACTTCGGCGAAGTCGAAGGCTTGCAGGTTTCACGAAAGGGACCGGGTGATTTTGTCTCTATTGCCGACAAAAAATCCGAACAAACCTTGATGGAAGCCCTGGCGACTGCACGGCCAAAATATGGTTTTCTTAGCGAAGAATCGAAACCAATCACTGGCGAAGATCCGGAGCGACGCTGGATTATCGATCCGTTGGATGGCACCACCAATTTTCTGCATGGCATCCCCTTTTTTGCGATTTCCGTGGCTTTGGAAGAACGTGGCCAAATAACCGCCGCCGTCGTCGCCGCCCCGGCGCTGGATGAGATATTCCATGCCGAAAAAGGCCAAGGCGCTTATCTCAACAATCACCGCATTCGCGTTTCTGGTCGCCGCGAAGTCGACGACGCCGTCTTGGCCACCGGTATTCCCCATATGGGGCGCAGTCATGGCGACGAATTTTTAAGCGATCTGGCCTACATCTCGCCCCGCGTTTCCGGCGTCCGCCGTTTCGGTGCTGCGGCGCTCGATTTGGCCTATGTTGCGGCCGGCCGCTGCGACGGCTTTTGGGAGCGCGGCTTGGCGCCTTGGGATATCGCGGGTGGGATCTTGTTGGTCAAGGAAGCCGGTGGTTATGTCTCTACGACGGGCGATAAGGACAATATGATGGAAACAGGCGACATCTTGGCGACCAACGGACATCTACAGGGTAAAATTTTAAGAATGCTTAAAGAATCGCGTTCGGCCCGTGTTAAAGTCGCGGCAGGGGATTGATTCGCGCCGAATCGAACAAAAAAGGGGTCACCTGAATTGACCAAACCAACCGCGTTCCTCACCCGCATGATCGGCTTCGTTATCGTCGTGCTGATCACCGTTGGCCTAATTTGGCAGCAACTCCTGCAAGCGTTGCAGGCCAATATCATGTTAAACGGCCTGATCCTACTTCTGCTCGCCTTCGGCATCGCCTATGCCTTCCGACAAGTCCTCTCGCTTAGAGCGGAGGTCGATTGGATCGAAGGTTTTCAAGCGATGGAGCTGACCTCGATCCCACCCAAAGCGCCGGTTATGTTGGCGCCAATGGCGACCATGTTGGGCGAACATCAAGGCCGAATGCGGCTTTCAGCCATGGCCATGCGTTCGATGTTGGATGGTATTTCAGCGCGGTTAGATGAAAGCCGGGATATCACCCGTTATTTGATCGGTTTGTTGATATTCCTGGGACTGCTTGGCACTTTCTGGGGTTTATTGAAAACCGTCGGTGCGGTCGGCGATACGATTGGCGGACTTTCTCTCGGCGCCGGTGATTTTTCGCAGTTATTCGACGAATTGAAATCCGGTTTAGAAAGTCCGTTGACCGGTATGGGGATTGCGTTTTCATCCTCCATCTTTGGTCTGGCGAGCAGTTTGATTTTGGGATTTTTAGAGCTGCAGGCCAGTCAATCGCAGAACCGGTTTTATAACGAGCTAGAAGAATGGCTTTCGACCCACACCCGGATTTCCGCTGGCGCCGGCGGCGGCGGTGATGGTGGGGAATATTCGGTGCCGGTTTATGTCCAAGCCTTGCTTGAACAAACCGCCGATAGTTTGGAAAATTTACAGCGGATCATCGCCCGCAATGAAGATAGCCGGGTCTCCAGTCATCAGGCTCTGTTGTCCCTCTCGGAACGCCTAGCGTCCTTGACCGACCAAATGAAGTCGGATCAGCAGATCCTCACCAACATGGCGGAAAATCAGCGGGAATTACGGCTTTCTATGGATCGGGTCGCAACCGGTTTGGCGCAAAATCAAGGTGGCGGTATGGACGAAGCCAGCCGCAATCATTTGCGCAATTTGGACGTCTATATGCAGCGGTCACTGGAAGATAATCGCGACGGCCGCGATCAGGCTATTTCGGAAATCCGTAGCGAAATCAAATTGCTGGCACGCACGATCGCCGCCAGCAGTGATCCCCGACGGCAAGATTAGGAGCACCTGCAGCTGTGCCACGGTCCCGTCGACAATCCTCACAAGCGGGTTCGGCCAATATTTGGCCAGGTTTTGTTGATGCACTAGCGACTTTGTTGCTGGTGATCATTTTTTTGCTGGTGGTTTTTGTCCTAGCGCAAGTGATCATGAGCCGCGCCATTACCGGCAAAGATGCGGCCCTGGAACGATTGAATGAACAGGTCGCGGAACTTGCCGATCTGTTGGACCTGGAGCGTGAGGCCAATGCGGACCTGCGCCTTAACATCACGCAACTTTCAAGTTCGCTGCAGGGCGCGGCGGACGAGCGGGATGAATTTTCGACCCGCCTGGAGGATCTCGAAAGCAAAAACCGCGCGGCCCAGCTGTCCCTGACGTTGTCCAAAGAGCAGGCGGCAGAGCGAGAAGAGGAAATTCGCCAACAATTGCTGGAAGTAACCAGCTTGCGCGATGACATTCGTGCCTTGCGCGAAATTCGCGAGGAGCTGGAGACCGAAGTCGGTCGTCTGGCAGATACGCTGGCCATTTCAAAAGAAGATTTGTTCAAAGCGCAGCAAGCATTGGCGACAACGCGAGAAAATCTGTCGCAAGCGACGGCGGAAAATACCGCCCTGCGTGACCGATCAAAGGAGTTACAGGCCGAATTGTCAACCGCGGAAGAGCGGACAAGACTGGTCCAAAGCGGCCTTGATGAGCGTAAAATTCGCCTTGCCGAATTGTCTGGTGTGTATAGTTCATTGAAGGAAAAATACGACGACACCCTGATTTTGACCGAACAACAGCAAAATCAAGTCACCTTGTTGAACCAGCAAATATCAGCTTTGCGCCGGCAAATTCAAATCCTTAATCAGACCTTGGAAGCGTCAGAAGCCCGCGATTTCGATCAACAGGCAACGATCAAGGATCTCGGGCGGCGCCTGAACAAAGCGCTAGCCAGCAAAGTCGCGGAACTGGCGCGATATCGCTCAGAATTTTTTGGCCGCCTACGTGAAGTACTGGGCAAACGGAAAGATATCGAGATCGTCGGCGATCGATTTGTCTTCCAAAGCGAAGTCTTATTCCTATCCGGCTCAGCATTTCTGGAACCGCAAGGAGAGGAGCGTTTGATCCAGTTGGCCGACACTCTGATCGATATTTCCGGTGAAATTCCCGACGAATTGAACTGGGTCCTGCGCATCGATGGCCATACCGACCGCGATCCAATCCAAACCCCGGAATTTCCATCCAATTGGGAACTATCAACGGCGCGGGCAATTTCCGTGGTGAAATTTCTGATGATCCGCGGTGTGCCGGCCAATCGACTGGCGGCGACCGGGTTTGGCGAACATCAACCGCTGGTCGACGGAGATACTCTTGAAGCGAAGCGTAAAAACCGTCGCATTGAGTTTAAGCTGACCCAACGGTAGCGGTTTGCGTCTTGTTCCGCGCCACTAACTGATTGGCGGCATCGAACTGTAGTGCGGCTAGCCGCGCATAAAGACCGCCACGCGCCACCAATTCGTCATGTTTACCAACTTCAACTACGCCGCCTGCATCCATTACGACAATTCGGTCCGCTTGCAATACTGTCGCCAGCCGATGGGCGATCACAATCGTTGTACGATCCGCCATCAGTTCATCCAAGGCGGACTGGACCATGCGTTCAGATTCCGCATCCAAAGAGCTGGTCGCTTCATCAAGCAGTAATACGGGCGGATTGCGCAAAATTGCGCGGGCGATGGCGATACGTTGGCGTTGACCGCCGGACATTCGCACACCGCGTTCGCCCAAATAGGTATCGAAGCCATCCGGCAAGTCGTTCACAAACTGCGCTGCATTTGCTGCAATTGCGGCTGCGCGCACTTCCTCATCGGTGGCTTCCGGCCGGCCATAACGAATATTCTCCATCGCACTGGCGGCAAATATCACCGCATCTTGCGGCACCAGCCCGAGTTGCGCGCGCAAGTCCCGTGGATCCAAATCCGCCAGATTTTCGCCATCAAAGGTGATGGTCCCGCCTTGCGCATCGTAAAAACGCAGCAATAGTTGAAAGACCGTGGTTTTACCGGCGCCCGACGGTCCGACCAGCGCCACCGTTTGCCCTGGCAAGATTTCTAATGAAAATCCGTTTAATGCCGCCCCTTGTGGGCGCGAAGGATAGTGGAAAGTCACGTCGCTAAATTTCACATGTCCGGCGGTTGGGCTGGGCAACGTTTTTGGCTTCTCCGGCGCTAATATGTCCGATTCGCTATGCAGTAACTCCATCAGGCGTTCGGTCGCGCCCGCCGCTCTTTGCAGGTCGCCAAAAACTTCGGAGAGCGAGCCAAGTGCACCAGCGGAAATCACAGCATAAAATACAAAAGCCGCCAATTCGCCGCCGGACATCTCCCCGCTGATAATATCTTTGGCGCCAATCCAAACGACAAAATCAACTGCCCCAAAAATTAACAGCATTACCAATGCGGTCAACCAGGCACGCGCTTTGGTCCGTTCCACCGCAACGGAGAACGCAGCATCGCTGACTTTGCCAAAGCGCAGGCTGTCGATAGCTTCATGACAAAAAGCTTGCGCGATCTGCACCGCATTCAAACTTTCTTCGGCATAGGTTGAAACATCGGCGATGCGATCTTGGCTCTCCCGCGAAAGTTTTCGAACTTTACGGCCAAACAACACAATTGGCAGAAGGACGATCGGAATCAGGATAAAAACATAGGTCGCCAGCTTCGGCGAGGTGAAGAACAACAGGATGCCGCCGCCAACAAAGGTCAGCAAATTCCGCATCGCTACCGAAGCGCTGGAACCAATGACCGTCTGAATAAGCGTGGTGTCGGTCGTTAGACGGGAAACCACCTCGCCGACCCGTAGTTGATCAAAAAAGGCCGGGCTTAAAGTGAGGACATGACCGTAGATCGCCTTGCGGAGATCGGCGATAACCCGCTCCCCCAACCAGGTCACCAGGTAATAACGGCAGAACGTCGCCGCTGCCAGAATTGCAACTACTCCCATTAGGGCGATGAAATATTGGTCGATAAAATTAGATTCTTCCGCGAAACCGTTGTCGAGCACGCGCCGGATCGCCTGTCCGATGGCCAACACTGCACTGGCCGCAACCACCAAAGCGACCAAAGCGCCGGCTATGCGCCAGCTATAAGGCTTAAGAAAAGGAATTAGGCCGCCAAGAGCAGATATCTGACGTTTCTCAGGCAGAACTGCGGTGGCGGTCTGTTGATCTGAATTATCTGGCAATGATCGTTGGTCCCCGGTCAGAATTTGTCGGCGCATCAGCCAATCCACGCGGTATAGCAACTGCGCCCGGACAGGACAACAAATCATCGCTTAACCGTCATCAAAATCCGGTTATTCACTTGCACTGATTGTCAGTTTTCGTTATATACGCCTCCGCATGAATTCCGTCGTGGCGATCATGCAATTTATTTTTGACCACATGATTGTCATGACCAGTTTGGGAGTTGACCCGATGAAAGCAGATTTACATCCCGATTATCACGAGATTACTGTCGTGATGACCGACGGTACCGAATTTAAGACCAAATCGACCTATGGCAAACCAGGCGACACGTTGAAGCTGGATATCGATCCCAGCACCCATCCGGCCTGGACCGGCGGCCCGCAACATGTTCGCGATGACGGACAGGTGGCGAAATTCCGCAATCGGTTCAAAAATTTCGGTCTTAGCTAAGGCGAATTTAGCAACTAGTTTTGTGAGACGGCGTATCTGCGGATACGCCGTTTTTCGTTGTCCCGCTCTTGAACCACCGCAGAAGCGAATTATATCTGTGAAGTCGGATGCCAGTTCAGGGTCCGGCGTATTTATCGCGGGTCTGGCCAATTGGCGGACCTTTCACCATCGAGAAACATATTCTCGAGATATTGCTTCTAAGGAGGATATCGCTATGCGAACCTACGATCTTAATCCACTTCTACGTTCTTCTGTCGGCTTTGACCGCTTCGGTCGCCTGTTCGAGCAACTGGCACGCGCCGACGATACGGCACCAACCTATCCGCCCTATAATATCGAGAAATCGGGCGAAGATAACTACCGTATCAGCATGGCTGTTGCCGGTTTTGCAGCGAACGATATTGACGTCAGCGTGAAAGAAAACACCCTGGTCGTGAAAGCCGACAGCGTTGCCGAAAAAGAGGGCGCCAGCTATCTTCATCGCGGCATCGCCGGGCGCGGTTTTGAGCGCCGTTTTGAACTGGCGGACACCATCAAAGTGACCGGTGCTGACATTGAAAACGGTCTGCTTCATATTGATCTGGTGCGGGAAGTGCCGGAACACAAAAAGCCACGTAAAATTGAGATTGGCAGCGGCCCGTTACTCGAGAACAAAGCCGCCTAATCAAACAAAAATAGAATTAGGTGCCAGACACTTTAGCTGTCAGTTAAGATGCTGATAAGTATGTTAAAATAAAAGTGTCTGGCACCATTATTCATCTATGTTTTCACCGCGCCAAGAAATGGCTAGGTTGTTGCTGGTTGACATCGAATGAGTTTTGTCGCGGCCAAGCCGGCGCGGCGGTGATGCATGGCGGCTTGATAATGCGGCAATTGCATCATCTGCATAAATGCCTCGACGGACGGATATTCGACGATGATCAATTGATCCCAGTCTTGTCCTTCGCCGATCACGAAAAGCTCTGGTGAGGCGGCCCAGACGACGCGGCCACCCACTTCCCCGATCGTTTTCACGGCGACCCGACCGTAGCGTTGATAAGCCTCCGCACCAGTGCAGGGATCGCTATCCACGGCGCCCGGTTGATACACAGCCTGCGCTTTGAATTTTAACAGGTTGAGCATATGGATTGCGCCCTTGCGAGGATGCTGTGTGAAGGCGGCAAAACTCTCCGCATTCGGCTCAATATCGGTGTTGCTCATCAATTTGCTCCTTCCAAAATACGCCGCGCGATTACTTGCGCTTGGATCTCGCCGGCGCCTTCAAATATATTCAGAATGCGGGCGTCTGCCAAGACACGGGAGACCGGGAATTCGGTCGAAAAGCCATTGCCGCCATGGATCTGCACGGCATTGTCGGCGGCGGCCCAGGCGACCCGTGCCGCCAGTAATTTTGCCATCCCCGCTTCCAGATCGCAGCGTCGGTTTTGATCTTTCTCGCGCGCCGCAAAATAGGTCATCTGCCGCGCCATCATGGTCTCCACCGCCATCCAGGCCAGTTTGCCGTGGACCCGAGGGAATTCAAATATAGCCTGGCCAAACTGTTGGCGATCAGTAGCGTAAGTGAGGCCTAGCTCCATGGCGTTCTGGGCCACACCGACAGCTCGGGCCGCGGTTTGAATGCGGGCGCTTTCGAAGGTATTCATCAGTTGTTTAAAACCCTGCCCCTCTTCACCGCCCAAGACACCGTCGCCAGCGACTTCAAATTCATCAAAGGCGATTTCATATTCTTTCATGCCGCGATAGCCGATCACTTCGATTTCGCCGCCGCTCATACCCTTGGCAGGGAACGGAATATCGTCATCCCCGCGCGGCTTTTCCGCCAACAGCATCGACAGGCCGTGATAGCCGGTCTCTTCCGCCTTTGTCCGCACCAACAAAGTCATCAAATCGGCGCGCGACGCGTGGGTGATCCAGGTCTTGTTGCCGGTAACTTTGAATACCTCGCCATCCTTTTGCGCTCGCGTCTTCAAATGCGCCAGATCGGAGCCGACATTGGGCTCTGTGAAGACGGCGGTCGGTAGAATTTCCCCGCTGGCTATTTTTGGCAGCCAGTGATCTTTTTGCGCTTGGGTGCCGCCGCCCATAATCAACTCGGCCGCAATCTCAGACCGCGTGCCCAGAGATCCCACCCCAATATAACCGCGACAGAGTTCTTCCGAAACCAGGCACATGGCGGTTTTACCCAGGCCATGGCCGTCATATTGTTCCGGTATGGTCAGACCGAAGACACCCAGCTCGCTCATCTGATTAACCAAGTTCATGGGTATAAATTCGTTGTTGCTGTGCCAGCCGTGGGCAAAGGGGGTGATATTTTCGTCGGTGAAGCGGCGAAATTGATCGCGGATCATGCGCAGGGTTTCATCCAAACCCTGATTGCCGAAATTCCCACTTTCGGCGCCGGCGCGAATAAGCTCTGCAATACGCAGTTTTACTGCGGGAGTGTTCCCTTGCTGGATGAGCAAGGCGCCGGCACTTCTGAGACCGTCCACATCATCATCGCTCAGGCCCATGTCGCAGGGCGGAACGATTTCCACCTGCGACATCGGAATACCGCCCGCCAGCTGCGCCAGATAACCGGCAAAACCCGCTTGCAGAAGGAGTTGCTCCAATTCACCAAATTCACCGTCGCTGTTCAGCCGTTCGGCCCAGCCAAGGGTTTCCCGCAAAGCTTCCACATAGGTGGCCAACCAAGCGAAACCGTGGACCGCAAATTGCTCTCGATTTATCAGGGCGGGCGAGATTTTGCCGTCCGTGCTGACCAATTCAGCGGTGGCTTGACGGGCTTTCGCTTTATAGAACTCCGCTGCCTTCAAGGCGTCGCCGCAGCGGGACAGAAGGTCCGGAAGAATTCGTTCGCTCATGATCGTTGCTCGTTTCCTGTCGATTAATTCTGATCGCGCCAATAGGGTTCGCGCAACTCGCGTTTGAGGATTTTGCCGATCGAGCTACGCGGCAGTTCATCCATGAACTCGATCGCGGAAATCCGCTGCGCTTTGCCCAGCTGAGCGTTGGTCCAACTCAATAATTCTTCGGCGTTGAGCTGACTATCTTTAGCTTTGACGACAAAGGCCAAGGGCGTTTCGCCCCAAGCCTCGCTAGGGATCGCGACAACCGCCGCGTCGGTGACATCGCCATGTTTCAACAACGCCAGCTCCAGATCGTTGGCGAAAATATTCAAGCCGCCGGAAATGATCATATCCTTCAATCGATCGCCGAGGAACAAAAAGCCATCTTCATCCAGGCGGCCGACATCGCCGGAACGGAAATAGCTGTTGCCGTCGGGGTCTTGCCACAAGATATCGCTGGTCAGATCGTCGCGGTTGAAATAACCGGTCATCATCGCCGGCGAGCGGGCAACAATTTCGCCGGTTTCCCCCGCCGGCAATTCTTTACCGTCATCGCCGATGATTTTCAAGACGGTGTCTTCCCCCGGCTGACCGACGCTTTCCAATTTATCGGGATGATCATTGCAATTCAGTACCGCACCGCCGCCGCCTTCCGTCAGACCATAAAGTTCGATCATCAAACCAGGGAAACGGTCCAGGATATCCCGCTTGATGGCGGCGCGTAGCGGGGCGCTAGTGGAATATTTCACCTGCATGCTGGAAAGGTCATAGTCGGCGAAATGCTCAAACGCCATGATGCGCTGATATTGCACCGGCACCAACATGGTATGGGTGCATTGATATTTTTGGACGATCTCCAGATAGCCGGCGGTATCGAACTTGCGCATTAACACGACGGTGCCGCCATGGGCGAGGGTCGGCAAAAACGTGACGATCGTGGTATTGGAATAAAGCGGCGTCGACAGCGCGGTAATACTATCTGCCGAGACTCCCATTTCAGCAAAGCCATCACAGAGTTTGGTCCGCACTTCATTGGAATGGATAATCCCTTTTGGCACCCCGGTGGTTCCGGAGGAATAGATGATGTTAAAATTGTCCCGCCGGCCGATGTTTAGGCCTGGATTTTCATCGCTGGCGGCATCGCGCCAGCCGGCAAAGTCGACCCAGCCGTCGGCGGCAAAATCCACCGCGATCCGACCCGTCGGCAGGACGCCATTCATTTCTTCCAAAAAAGGCGCCGCCAGCTCCCGCATGCCGTCAGAGAGCAGGAATACTTTCGAGCCGCTATCGTCGATCATCCGTTTTAGGGCGGTGGCGTCGGCCATGGTCGACAGCGGCACAAAACAGGCACCGGCGCGAATGGTACCGATGAACATTTCCGCCATTTCCGGTGAATTGCGGCTGAGCATCGCGACATTGTCGCCGGGCATCACACCCATAGCGATCAAGGCATTGGCGATCCGATTGACGCGGGCATCAAAATCGGCCCAATTAATTGTTTCATCATCACAAATGATGGCGGGTTTTTTCGGATTTAGGGTCGCGGCGGCGGTGATCCGGGCGGACACACTGTCGCCGGTCGCAACGTCGACGGCGGGGGCTTCAAACAACGGCATTCGATCTCACCAACTGGAATTTTGTCAAAAAAGGTCGTGGAAAGCGGTCGGCGAATAATGGCGCGTCGGAAAAGGGGCGGCAAGACCCGCGTTTGCGGTTTTGTATGATTTCTGCTAAGGTCCTGTCTATGGATTTTCTATGCAAAACCACAGCCGCCGGTTTGTCCGGTCGGGCGATTATCGGTCGAATTATTGACCCGGTCATGATGTGTGACCGGGAATCAATGATTCTTGCCGATATTTCTAAAGTGGAGTTTGCAACCAATGTCTGTTCAAGTCGCTGAGCCTGAAGCGCCAGCAGAACCAAAATCAAGTTATCTTCAAGCCGTGCCGGTGCCTGACGCTGATGCCGTGGCGAGCTTTTGTTATCGCCTGACCGCAATGCGGGAGCCATCGGTCTTGTCCCGGGTGATCGAGATGTTCGCCCTGCGCGACCTAATCCCAGAAATGGTTTTTTGCCAAGAAGTCGCCGGTGAAACCCCAGAACTTCTTATCCAAGTCCGCGTTCAGGGCCTGGACGCCCAACATGCCTGCCACCTGGCTCAGCGCATGCGCAATATCGTCCCGGTTCGCGACGTCGGGTTGGAAATTCTGTAGCCGCCTTGGAGGTTAAAGGTGTCAGACACTTTTAACCTCCAAGGAAACGGACCATCATGATTTCGCTGAGATAGTCGTCGCCAAAGCGGGTGGCATGGCTTTCGGTCCCGAAAGCGGCAAAACCGTGGCGTTCATAGAAGCGTTTGGCGCGCGCGTTACCTTCGACCACTTCGAGCATGATTTTGATCAGGAACGGATCCGCTGCCGCCTTGGCGACAACAGCCTCCATCAATGCATCCGCCACCCCTTGGCCGCGCCTGTCGCCCTGGACATACATCGCCGCCAGGGTTGCTTTGTGCCTTGGGCGTTCTTTGTCGGTGTGCATTAAGGTGACTGTGCCAATCAAATCCACACCATCAAAGGCCCCAAACGTCGTCGTGAGTGGGTTCCGCAGGCGGGCTAGTGCCAAGCTTGATCCAGCCGCTGTCTCCTCCGCCAACGTCGACGTGAAGGCGTAGGGATCACTTTCCAGCGCCTGCAATCGCAAAGCCAGAAACGCCTCGCTATCGACTTCGATCAATTCTCTGACTAAGATCGTCATCCGTATAGCCGCCGATATTCCGCCACCGCGCGATCGCGGATCAACATGAAAGACACGGCATCGACCAGCTCGATCATTTCGAACCCTCCAACAACGGCAGAATATCGCGCAGATCGCGGGTTTCGATGCTTAGGCTGGCCGCCGCTTTTGCCGCCGGCGCGGCGTTCAGCGCAATCGACCGGCCAACCAAAGCAAAAAGCGGTATGTCCGAGCGGGAATCGCCAATAGCGGCTACATCAGCTAGCGGAATGTCATGTTTTTTTGCCTCGCTTTTCACAAAGGCCGCTTTCGCCGCCTCATCATTGAAGCGGGCGATTTTGCCGGTAAAAACATCATCGACGACCTCTAATTCTGTCCCGCCGGCGTGATCGCAGCCGAGTTTTGTCGCCAGCACGCGGGCAGCGAAAGCCACACTGACGGTGGCGAGGATGACGCGACTGCCCGAATCACGCAGGCTGCACACAACCTCAGCCGCCCCGGCAATTACCGGCAGGTTTTCGGCCACCTGCTCCATCTCCACCAATTGTCGGCCTTGATACGCTAAGGCGGAGCGGCTGGCGAATTCCCGATGATCCATTTGATGGTTGTCCCAGGCCACTTCCATTTCGTCGATAAGCGCCTGATTGCCTAAATATATCGCCATCTCCCGCGACATGGTGGTGTCTGGCAATAACGTTCCGTCGATGTCAAAAGCAACAAGTTTTGGATACATGTCAAAAAATGGACATAATTTGTGTTAGAATCAGGCAATGATTACGCGTGAAGTAAAGTTTGAGTGCAAGCAGTAATGAGTTCCGTTTATACCATTCGCGTGGGCGGTCCCCAGGATGATGCCGCCTGCGGCAAATTGCGGGCCGCGGCATCGATTGCCAGTCCGGTCTTTCGGCGTCTGCCCAAGGCGCAGACATTTTTGGCCGACGATGGCCCTGAGCCGATCAATGATCTTCACCGTTTCATCGCCATCGCCGATGGCAAACCAGCCGGGTTTGTCGATTACAGCGTCGATGATGGTTATATCAAAATGTTGTTCGTCGATCCGACCCATCAAGGCCAAGGATTGGCGGCCGCCCTGCTTGGCCGTGCCGGCGATGCGGTTTTACTTCCCCTGCATCTACGCACTCAAGCCGTGAACGACGGCGCATTGGCTTTTTATCTGGCCCGAGGATTTGCGATTGTCGGCGGTGAGATTGAGCCAGACTGGCAGGGCGAGCGCGTGGTCTGGATTAAACTGAGCCAGGTGCAATGATGCGGTTTGTTTTGATTACGTTCGTTTGTCTGCTGCTGGCCGCATGCTCTTCTGTGCCCGACGATATCAACAATGTCTGTCGGATTTTCGAAGATGAAAGTGATTGGTTCGAAGAAGCGACGATGGCGGAAGCAAAGTGGGGTGCCCCGATCCCAGTGATGATGGCGATCATGCGACGAGAATCCAGCTTCCGCGACGATGCCCGCCCACCACGACGCTGGTTCCTGGGTTTCGTGCCCTTGGGCCGGCCAAGTTCTGCCTATGGTTACGCACAAGCCTTGGACGGCACTTGGGAAATGTATCAGGACGCCACCGGCAACAACTGGGCCGACCGTGACGATTTTGACGACGCGATAGATTTCATTGGCTGGTATATGAGCGTCAGCCGGCAGAAACTAGAATTTGCCCCCAACGACAGCTATCGCCACGCCCTCGCCTATCACGAAGGCTGGACCGGTTACACAAAAGGCAGCTACAAATCCAAGCCGGCCGTCAAAGCCTACGCCCAAGGCGTGCAGACCACCGCAGCCCGTTATACCAAACAGCTAAATAACTGCCGCCAGCACTTGCAAAGTTAGTTTACATCTAGGGGACATTCGACAGCCCTCTCATGTTATTGACATAATCAGCGTCGACCACCGGCGAGTTTCAGGGCGTCGGGGTGGGCGCGCAGTTTGGCCATCGAAATGACCCCGAATAGTGGCCCGGCGGCGAGGACAGCGAAGGCAGGGCCCCAACCGGCGGCATCGACGAGCACCGGCATCATGTGGATGGTAAATAGCGTCAACAGGAACCCCACTGACGTTTGCATGGTCAACATAGTACCGACCAGGTCCGGATCCGACAGTTCAGCGATAGAGGCGGAGAATTGGGCTGAATCTGCGACGATGGAGATCCCCCAAATCAAACAAATGATAAACAATAGGATCGGTGGCGCCCCAAACAAAAAGCCGGTGACCAAGGCACATGCGCCACTTATCGACATCGCCCAAATCGTAATTGTCGTACGTCCCAACCGATCGGCCAATAGGCCGGCTGCCAGGCAACCGATCGCGCCACCGACACCCATCACAGCAAATGTTGCCATCCGTCCCCAAAATGAAGCGTCCGCCGCCGCCAGGCTGAGCCGGAAGCTTTCTTCCAAAAACACCCCGATCCAGGCCCACATGGCGTAAAGTTCCCACATATGGCCGAGATAGCCAAAATTCGCCAGACGCAAAGATGGCGTGGTGTACGCCTTGAAAGCGTTACGAGGATGGAAGCGCGGACTTTTGCCTATATTCGGGCCCAGCTTTACCAGATTGATCGCCAGCGCCGCGACCAGCGCGACAAGCGATGCGCCGGCGATCGTGAATTGCCAGTTAAGTCCGCCAAAAGCGTTGAGAAAATGCGGTGCGGCGGAACCCAATGTCAAGGCGCCGACCAATAGGCCGACCAACAGGCCCATATCGGCTTTTGCCCAACTGGCCGCCATTTTCATGCCAACCGGGTAAATCCCGGCCATGCAAATCCCGGTCACAAACCGCAGCACGGGTAGCCAATAGGATGTTGGTTCAATCAGCAAAATTACGGCGTTGCCGCCACAAGCGATCAAAGTGGAATACATGAAGATGCGCCGGGGGTCGAAGCGGTCGGCAATGTTGAACAAGGCGCTCAATAGGGCACCGGCAACAAAACCAGCCTGAACGCTAGAGGTGAAGAGCGAAGCTTGCGTCGCGGTCAGATCATATTGATCCCGCAGGACCGGCACAATAACGGTGGCGGAAAACCATAATGCCAACGCGGCCACTTCACAAATTGCCAGGACGGCGATTGAAAACCATTTGCCTTGCACTTTTTAGTCCTTGCACACAACACGGTGAAGGCGACAAGCTACATGAATTCGGTAAATAGGAGTAGCGGTATGAAAACCAGGCCGTTTGGCCGCACTGGCCTTGAAGTTTCCGAAATTATTATTGGCGGTGGTTTTGTTGGCGGCATCGTGATCCATGGCGACGATGCGACAAAACAAAAACTGTTGGATCGGGTCCTTGAGGTCGGCATCAATTGGATCGATACCGCGGAAAGTTACGGCCAGGGCCAATCGGAAACCGCGATTGGTGCCTTGCTGAAACCCCTGCCGGCGGCGCAACAGCCTTATATCTCCAGTAAATTTTCCCTCGATGTGTCGGACTTGGGGGATATTTCAGGGCAAATCGAACGGTCATTAACAGGCAGTCTAAAACGCCTGCAACGGGATCGTATTGATGTTTATATGCTGCACAATTTCCCTGGCATCGATGGTTTCACCGCCGATGACGTCTTGCGCTCCGGGGGCGTAGTGGATGCGTTGGACAAGCTCAGAGGCCAAGGGCTATTCGATCACATCGGTTTCACCGCTTTGGGCGATCCGGCGGAATGCCTCAAAATTGTCGATAGCGGGCGAATGAATGCGGCGCAGGTTTATTATAATCTGCTCAATCCGAGCGCCGGCCATGCGGTGGCTGATGATTGGGACAGCGCCAATTTCAATGGTTTATTGGATCACTGCCAGGCCCAGAATGTAGCGGTGATGAATATTCGCACCTTTGCCGCCGGGGTGTTGGCAAGCCCGGTCGTCCATGGCCGTGAAATTCCGGTCACACCGAATGCCGAACTGGCGACAGAGCAGGCCCGGGCGCGGAAGATCTTTACCGCGATGGGTCAGCCTTACGAGAATGGCGCGACGTTGGCGTTGCGATTTGGCCTCAGCCATCCGGCAATTTCATGCGTCGTTGTTGGGCTGGCGGAACTGGCCCATTTGGATGTCGCCATCGCCGCACAACAGGCCGGTCCCTTGGCGGACGAACAGATTGCCCGCTTAAAGCCTCTTTGGCGGTCGAATTTCACTGACGGACATGTTTAGATGTTTCCAATTGGCGGAAATTGCGCTATTCGGCAAAGAACAATGATCAACGCGACTTCGGGAGAAGAAGATGAGCGATATTGAAGACGACGGCATCGAGCGGATAACCGTCTTGGCCAAGGAATTTATGCCTGCGGCGATGGAATACCACCGCCGGGAAATGGGCAAGCAGGGCTTCTCTCTCGCCGGGCCCATTGTGAAGCGGAAATACTTCATGATCGAAGGGCCGGGGCAACCGAATGCGCTGTTTGACGGCGAAGCTTATTACGCGGCAACCTTTACCCGCCAAAGGCCAAGCGAATAATCGGCGACTGCGACGATGGGTTTCCTCGACATTCTGCTTGGGATCGTTTTAGTCGCTGTTGTGGCCGTATTATTGATCGGTGTTATCTCAATGGCGCGCGGCGGTAACGCCGGGGCCAAACGGTCCAACTTGATGATGCGCTGGCGCGTTGGATTGCAGTTCGCCGCCGTGCTGGTCATTATTGCGATTTTATTTTTTCGGGGCTGAATAGGGCGATGGTCAAGCTGACAAAAATCTATACCCGCGGCGGCGGCAAAGGCCAGACCAGTTTAGGTGATGGCAGCCGGGTGGATAAAGACGATTTGCGGGTTACCGCTTATGGGGATGTGGACGAAACCAATGCCACCATTGGTCTGGCGTTGTTGCATATCGATGGCGATATGGAACAGATGCTGGCACGCATCCAGAACGATTTATTCGATCTAGGCGCCGATCTTTGTGTTCCAGAAAGCGCAGATCCAAAATACCCCCCCCTCCGCATTGTCGAAGCGCAAGTGCAGCGGCTGGAAGCGGAAATTGACCTACTTAATGCCGCTCTGACAGATTTGAATTCCTTTATTTTGCCGGGTGGGTCGGCCGCATCTGCCTACCTGCATCTTTGCCGAACCGTGTCGCGGCGGGCTGAACGACATATTGTCGCCCTGGCGCGGCAAGAAGACATCAACCCCGCAGCGATCCACTATCTAAATCGCCTGTCCGATTTTTTCTTCGTCGCGGCGCGTTATATGAATGACATTGGGGCAGCCGACGTGCTGTGGACACCCGGCGAAAACCGCTGATTGCGCGCGCTATTTGCTATCGCAAAAAGCCGCTGATTATTTGCTTTTTCCCGCGTTGACAGGCTTTGCATCCGCGACTATTGTGCGCCGCAATAAGTGTTGCCTTTCCTAATTTGGCCGGGCGAATACTAGTTCGTTTATTAAAGTACTTATTCTGTTTCCCCCTTTATAAGAGAGGAAGGCGATGAAAGTCCTCGTGGCGGTAAAACGCGTGGTCGATTACAACGTGAAAATCCGCGTTAAATCTGACGGTACAGGTGTCGATCTGAACAACGTGAAGATGTCGATGAATCCCTTTGATGAAATCGCGATCGAAGAGGCGATTCGCTTGAAAGAAGCCGGGACCGCAACGGAAGTAATTGCCGTGTCCATGGGTGTTCAGCAATGTCAGGAAACGATCCGAACGGCGCTGGCGATGGGTGCGGACCGTGGTATTCTGGTTAAAACCGATCAGGAACTCGAACCTTTGCATGTTGCCAAGCTGATGAAGGCGATTGTCGACGAAGAGCAACCGGAATTGGTTATTGTTGGTAAGCAGGCAATCGACAACGACAGCAGCCAAACTGGGCAAATGCTTTCGGCACTGCTGGGCTGGTCGCAAGGCACCTTCGCTTCCGAACTCAATTTTGCCGATGGCAAAGTCGATGTCACCCGCGAAGTCGATAGTGGCTTGCAAACGGTGTCGTTGTCGCTACCGGCGGTGGTCACCACCGATTTGCGCTTGAACGAGCCGCGTTATGCTTCCTTGCCCAACATCATGAAGGCAAAGAAGAAGCCGATCGACGAAAAAACCCCGGAAGATCTGGGCGTCGACATCGCCCCGCATCTGACCACCTTGAATGTGGCCGAACCACCGTCGCGCGATGCTGGTGTGAAAGTCGAAGATGTCGCCGAGCTGGTCAATAAACTACGTAACGAAGCGGGGGTCATCTAATGAGCGTCCTGGTATGTGCCGATCACGATAATGCGGAATTGAAACCATCAACCCTGAACGTAGTAACGGCGGCGGCGGCCATCGATAGCGACGTTCATGTCTTGGTGGCCGGTAGCGGTTGTGGCGCGGCCGCAGATGCGGCGGCAAAAATCGCCGGCGTCGCAAAAGTTCTTTGCGCCGACGATGCGCAATATGCAAATGCGTTGGCAGAGCCGATGGCTGCCCTGGTTGTCAGCTTGGCCGGCAATTATAGTGCCGTCCTGTCGTCTGCTAGCACCGACGGTAAAAACTACATGCCACGGGCTGCCGCCTTGCTGGATGTCAGCCAGATTTCGGAAATCACCGAAGTCGTCAGTGCCGATACCTTCGTACGTCCGATCTATGCCGGTAACGCCATGGCAACCGTGCAGTCCGGTGATAGCGTCAAAATCATCACAGTCCGCACCACTGGCTTCGCAAAAGCGGAACCCGAAGGCGGCTCGGCAGTGGTTGAAAGCGTGAGTGCGGCGGGTGACCCAGGTCTGTCGTCGCATGTGAAAGACGACGTATCGAAATCCGAACGCCCGGAATTGACCTCGGCCCGGATCGTTATCTCCGGTGGTCGCGGCATGCAATCGGGCGAAAATTTCCCGCTGATCGAGGCCGTTGCCGATAAACTTGGCGCCGCTGTCGGTGCTTCGCGCGCCGCTGTTGACGCCGGCTTTGTCCCGAATGATTATCAGGTCGGGCAAACCGGAAAAGTGGTCGCACCGGAACTCTACATTGCGGTTGGAATTTCCGGCGCCATCCAGCACTTGGCCGGCATGAAAGACAGTAAAGTCATTGTCGCCATTAACAAGGATGAAGAAGCCCCGATTTTCCAGGTCGCCGATTATGGCTTGGTCGCGGATCTTTTCAAAGCCCTGCCGGAGCTGGATGAAGAGCTAGCTAAACTGCCACCGGCATAACAAACACCCGTTCGAAAAAAGCCCTGGGTGTCGTAAACATCCGGGGCTTTTTTGGTTTAGAGTAAAGGAACAAGAAGATGACGATTGAAACCATCGGAATTATCGGTGCCGGACAGATGGGCAACGGCATTGCCCATGTGCTAGCCGTCGCTGGGCATAATATCTTGCTGCATGATGTGGACGCCAGTCAGATCACCAAAGCACTGAAGATCATCGACGGTAATCTTGATCGCCAAGTCTCCCGCGGTAAGCTCGAGCCGACGGAAAAAGCCGATGCCCTGGCGCGGATATCTCCGGCCGATGATTTGAAGGTTATGGGCAAAGCGGACTTGGTAATTGAAGCGGCAACCGAGAATGAAGAGATCAAGCGCCAAATTCTGGAAAATTTATGTCCACATCTAAGCGCCGAGGCGATTGTTGCTTCCAACACCTCGTCGATCTCGATCACCCGCTTGGCTTCGGTCACGGATCGCCCGGAGAAGTTTTTGGGCATGCATTTCATGAACCCGGTGCCGTTGATGGATATGGTGGAAATGATCCGCGGTATCGCGACCTCGGAAGAAACCTATCAGGCGGCCAAGGCGGTGGTGCAAAAAACCGGCAAACAAACTGTCAGTGCGGAAGATTTTCCCGCTTTCATCGTCAATCGCATTTTGATGCCGATGATCAACGAAGCGGTTTATACGCTTTATGAAGGGGTCGGAAACGTTGGGGGCATCGATAAGGCGCTGCGCCTCGGCGCCAACCATCCGATGGGGCCATTGCAGCTGGCGGATTTCATCGGTCTGGATACCTGCCTGGCGATCATGCAAGTACTTTATGAAGGGTTGGGGGATAGCAAATACCGCCCCTGTCCCCTCATGGTGAAATATGTCGAAGCCGGCTGGCTTGGCAAAAAAAGTGGCCGTGGTTTTTACGATTATCGCGGCGAAGGCGATCCGGTTCCAACCCGTTGATTAAGGAAAAGACGATGCCTGAATTGAAAATCGAAGATTGCGTAAATGAAACCTGCCCATGGTCCGGCAAACCCGTCGTTGTCGATTCCTTAACCCGTTACAACGGGCGCGTGGTTGGATTTTGCAACACCGGCTGCCGGGATAAATTTAGAACCGCCGTCGATCATTTCGAAAATGCGCTAGGCACTGAACATTAGTCTGCTAAACTTTTGTTATGCGGCCGGATGTCAGTGAACTTTGGGAATTTTACGGTAGCCGCCTGGGCCAGATGACACGGGCACGGGTGCGGCAGCAAATTCGTATGCTTTGGCCGGACGTGACGGGTCAGGAAGTCCTAGGCCTCGGTTACGCTGTTCCCTATCTCAGCCCCTTTAGAAGTGAGGCGGAACGGGTTGTCGCCCTGATGCCAGCGACCCAAGGGGTGATGCACTGGCCCGATCATCCCGGTCACGTTCGCACCGACAATGGCGGCCTGGTGGCGCTGGCGCCCGATTATGAACTGCCTTTCGATGACAATAGTTTTGACCGAATTTTGCTAACGCATAGTTTGGAACATGCTGGGCGCAGTAGGGCCTTGTTACGGGAAATATGGCGGATTCTGCGGTCTGGCGGCCGTCTACTGGTGATCGCGCCCAATCGAGCCAGCCCTTGGGCCTTGATGGAACGAACGCCTTTCGGTCATGGTCATCCCTATAGCCAAAGTCAGCTCAATCGTTTGTTACGCGACAACATGTATCAACCTTTGCGCCATCTAGGTGCCCTGTACCTGCCGCCCTGGCGTTCGCGGCTGTTGTTGCGCGCGGCTGGACCGGTAGAGAAAATCGGCGCCCGATGGGGCATGGGGTTGCCGGGTGTCTTATTGGTCGAAGCGGACAAGCAAATTTATGCCGGCACTGCTATTCCGGTAAAATCCCAACTTCGCGCCGCACCGGCTGTCGCGAGCGTCAATAAGCCGATCGTACGGCATCACTAGTTGGCCGAAGAAATACTTATTACAACATTGAAAGCGGCATCCGGACAAAATAGTCACGATTTCTTTTCTTTGCCTTTCGCTGGGGGGTAGATTATGAACAAGGCAAGGAAACGGCGTGAACAGAGTGGCAGATAATGGAAGCTAAATCACCGACTCTCGATGACATCAGGCGTAAAATCGATGCGATCGATCAGGAATTGTTTGAAAATTTTCGCCATCGTTTGAGTTTGATCGGCGACGTGGCGCGGGCGAAAGCGGCGGCGGGTCAAAACGACACCAGTGCCATGCGTCCGGGGCGCGAGGCGGCGATATTGCGCCGTTTGTCCGAACAAAACGATTCCCTGACGCCGCTTTCGATGACCGGGCGGATTTGGCGGGAATTGGTCAACACCGCCACGCGTATGCAAAGCAATTTGGAAATTTCCGTCTGCGCACCGGATAAGTCGGTTGGCTATTGGGATCTTGCGCGCAATCAATTCGGTTCTGCCACGGCCATGACATTGCATCGCTCGCCTTCAGTTGTATTGGGACGGGTGTTGGATAAACGCGGCATGGTCGGCATTATGCCGCTGCCGATGGAAGGCGAGGAAAATCCTTGGTGGGTTAACTTGGCCACCTCAAGCCGCCGCGCCAGTCCGAAAATAATCTGGCGATTGCCGTTCTATTCTTCCGGACAAGGTCAATTCGAAGACCTACAGGCTTTTGCGATCGCCGCCGTTGAACCGGAAGATACCGGTGACGATATTACCGTCATTTTGGTCGAAAGCGATCATGCCGGGAGTCGCGGACGTCTTTTGGATATTTTTAATACTCACAAAGTAAATGCCCGAATTATTGGTGCCGAAGAGGATGAAGGCCGCGACAGCCGCCGTCTGATGATCGAACTGGACGGCTTTCGAAAACCGAATGACGCATTGTTTGTCGAATTGACGGAAAAGTTAGGGGACGGCTTTCGGCGCCTGGAAATTCTTGGCGCTTATCCCAGACCCCTGCCGCGATCCAAAAGTCGTTCGGAAAGCTTCAGTTAGAATGTTTGAAAAACCCTAAGCAAGCTATATAAACAACCCGACATTCACGTTTTGCAGAACCAGAAGATGAGTTTGCCATGACCGCGCCCATCGCTCAGCCGGGTATCATGAATATCCAGCCCTATGTTCCGGGAGAATCCGACGCTGAAGGTTTGGCGGATATTGTCAAGATATCCTCCAATGAATCGGCGATCGGGCCCAGCCCAAAAGCGATTGCTGCCTATCAATCGATGGCAAATGAATTGCATCGTTATCCCAATGGGGCCGCAGACCAACTGCGTCACGGTTTGGCTGAATTCCACGATTTGAACGCCGATAATATTGTCTGCGGCAACGGTTCAGATGAATTGATCAGCCAATTGATCGCTGCTTATGCCGGCATCGGCGATGAAGTGCTCTATAGCAAACACGGATTTTTGATGTATCCGCTTGGCGCTTTGGCGGTCGGCGCGACCCCGGTGACTGCAGATGAAGTTGATTACACCTGTTCGGTTGATGCATTGTTGGCAGCCGTGACGGAAAATACCAAACTTATCTTTGTCGCCAATCCGAATAATCCCACCGGCACCTATCTGCAGTCGACGGAAATTCAGCGACTGCATGCAGGCCTGCGTTCGGATATTGTCCTGGTGTTGGATTGCGCCTATGCGGAATTCGTCATGCGGAACGACTATTCACCCGGTATCGAGCTGGTGGAAAACAGTCAAAACGTGGTGATGACGCGCACTTTCTCTAAAATTTACGGTCTGGCCGGATTACGCTTGGGCTGGGCTTATTGTCCGGCTGAAATCGCTGGCGTATTACATCGGATCCGGGGGCCGTTCAACGTCAATGCGACGGCCCAAGCGACGGGTCTGGCGGCGATGGAAGATGTGGCGCATACCGACAAGGCGCGCGACCACAATGACCGATGGTTGCTTTGGTTGACCGAAGAATTTGAACGTCTGGGCCTGTCTTCGACCAAATCCGTCGGCAACTTTGTGACAACAGAATTTCCGACGGCAAAAGGCGGTGGGGCGGCGGCCTTGGATTATCTCAAGCGACGCGGTGTATTGGCCCGTGGCATCGGCGCTTATAACATGCCGGATCACGTTCGTTTCACCATCGGTCTGGAAGAAGAAAATCTTCGGGTCGTGCAAGCAATCGAAGATTTTTTGGCCAGTTAGGAACGAATATGTCCGACCCAGCAACCTCGGATCACGCGCCATTCAAAAAATTGGCGCTTATTGGAATTGGCCTAATCGGTTCGTCTATCGCTCGGGCGGCGCGACAGCACGGTGTGGCGCTTGAAATCACCGCTTATTCCCGCAGCGAAGAAACGAGAGCGGAGACAGAAGCGCTTGGTATCGTCGACAGCGTCCATGACAACCCAGCTGACGCGGCCAAAAATGCGGACCTCGTCATCCTGTGCGTCCATTTGAATGCGTATGGGGCGATGATGGAAGCGATCGCGCCGGGCCTTGCGCCGGGCACGATATTAACGGATGTCGGGTCCGTTAAATCTTGCGTCTTTCGCGATCTCACACCGCTTTTGCCGGCCGGCGTCCATTTGATCCCCGGTCATCCAGTGGCGGGAACCGAAAAAGCCGGACCTGAATCGGGCTTTGCGGAACTTTTTGAAGATCGTTGGTGTATCCTGACACCGGGCGACGATGCCGATCCCCAGGCGATTTCGCGGCTCTGCTGGTTCTGGCAGCAACTGGGCAGCAGTATTCAATTTATGGAGGCGGGCCACCACGATATTGTGTTGGCGGTAACGTCGCATCTACCACAATTGGTCGCCTACAATATTGTCGGTACAGCCGACGATATCGGCAATGTCACAAAAAGCGAAGTGATCAAGTTTTCCGCCGGCGGCTTCCGTGATTTTACCCGCATTGCCTCCTCCCCGCCGCAATTTTGGCGCGACGTCTATCTGAACAATCAGGATGCAATGCTGGAAGTCTTGGGCCGATTTACCGAGGACCTGATCGCTTTGCAGCGGGCCATTCGTTGGGGCGACGGCGACATGCTGATGGATAAATTCTCCAATGCCCGCGGCATCCGCCAACGCATTATCGATGCGGGCCAGGAAAGCGATTTGACCGATTTTGGTCGCCATACGGATGTCAAAGACGAGAACGATTAAGTCTCTCAAGATCTCGCTATTGATCGCAACAATAGCATAAAAAAAGAAAAACCTTTGAATTAGCAGGTCATCTCCTTATTTTAAGAGGGCGTGGGATATTCAGAATACTGGAACTCTCGCAGAGCTGCACAAAATAGTGCAATGACGCGTCCGGTAAAGCCGCGGACGTGCCAATTAAAACAAACGACTCAGACCGAAAATTCTTAAAATTTTGGCTGGGCGGAAACAAGGGGAATTAAAAATGACGGCGGAAATAAAAAATCCTGAAACAATAGTATTACACGCTGGTTATCGTGCCGATCCGGCCACTGGTGCTGTCGCGGTACCGATTTACCAGACCACTTCCTATCAATTCCAAGATGCGGATCATGCCAGCCGGCTTTTTGGCTTGCAGGAGCTGGGCAATATTTACACCCGGATTATGAACCCGACCTCCGATGTGCTGGAACAACGCATCGCGGCGCTGGATGGCGGCGTTGCCGCGCTCGCGGTGGGCTCCGGTCAAGCGGCCTCTGCCTTTGCGATTCAAAATATCGCCCAAGCCGGTGATAATATCGTCAGCTCGACCGATCTTTATGGTGGCACCTGGAACCTTTTCAACAATACCTTGAAGCAGATGGGCATTGAGACCCGTTTCGTCGATCCAGCTGACCCGGAAGCGTTCCGTGCGGCGACGGACGACAAAACGAGGGCCTATTATGCGGAAACCCTGCCGAACCCAAAATTATTGGTCTTTCCGATCAAGGAAGTTGCTGATATTGGCCGTGAATTTGGTATCCCGCTAATCATGGATAATACGGCGTCGCCGATTATTTGCCGGCCTTTCGATCATGGGGCGGCGGTGATCGTCTATTCGACGACGAAATATATTGGCGGTCATGGCACTTCCATTGGCGGTTTGGTTGTCGATGGCGGTAACTTCGACTGGGAAGCGCATGCGGAACGCCAACCACTGCTGAACACGCCAGACCCAAGTTATCATGGCGCGGTGTGGACCGAAGCGGTGAAGCCTTTGGGCCCGATCGCCTACATCCTGAAAATGCGCGTGACGATGTTGCGCGATATGGGGGCGGCGGCCTCGCCATTTAATTCTTTCCAGACCATTCAGGGGCTGGAAACCCTACCCCTACGTATTCGCGAACATTGCCGCAATGGCGCGGCGGTGGCCGAATATCTGGCCAAACAGGACGCGGTCACAGAGGTCATTTATCCAGGTAATCAAGATGGTGAATCGCGCCGTCGGGCGGATGCTTATCTGTCGGGTGGTTATGGCGGCCTGGTCGGCTTTGAATTGAAAGGCGGCAAAGACGCCGGGCGGAAATTCATTGACGCCCTTAATCTATTCTACCATGTCGCCAATATCGGCGATGCCCGTAGTCTGGCCATTCATCCGGCAACCACGACGCATTCGCAATTGAGCCCGGAAGAGCAAATTGCCACCGGCGTCACCGATGGTTATGTCCGCCTTTCGGTCGGCATCGAACATATCGACGATATCCTTGCCGATCTCGATCAAGCCCTGGCCGCAGCGAGTTAGCCGTAAGTGCAAGTAAAAATGTCCGGGGGGTCGCAGGCGCGGCACCCCGGACATTTTGATAATTTCTCGAACATTGATCGGGAGGCGGTGCAATGCGGTATGGATTTTATCTACCGACGCGGGGGCCACTCGGTAATCCAGATGACATCACTGAAATCGCGCGGGCTGGCGAAGATTTTGGTTATGCAACGATCGTCTTCGGCGATCACATTGTCTTCCCGGTCGAATTTTCTTCGCCCTACCCATATACCGTCGATGGTGGCTTCCCAGGGGTTGGAGACGCGCTCGAACAATTGACCCTGATGTCCTTTGTTGCCGGTATTACGCAAACGTCCCGGCTGGTGAATTCAGTGATGATCCTGCCCCATCGTAATCCGCTGGCATCAGCAAAAATACTCGCCACCATCGATGTGCTTTCAAAGGGCCGGCTTACCGTTGGTGTTGGCGTCGGTTGGATGCGGGAAGAATTCGCGGCCCTGGACGCTGCCGACTTTGATAAGCGCGGTGCCGTCAGCAACGAATACCTAGAGATCTTCAAGAAGTGCTGGACCCAGGATCCGGTCTCTCATGACGGTGAGTTTTACTCTTTCAAGGAATTGCGCTGCATACCGCAGCCGGTGCAAAATCCCCATCCGCCAATTTGGATCGGTGGTCATAGCCGCGCCGCGCTCAGGCGAGTGGCGAAATACGGCGATGGCTGGCATCCGGTCGGTGCGACCTCGGCGTCACCGCTGGCGCCGGCGGAATTTCAAGGCCATCTCGATCAGCTGAAGATGATGTGCGACGGCGAAAGCCGCGACTTCGCGGCACTAACGATATCTTTCAAAGCCCCCTCTTATGATCCAGGCCGCGTCCCGATGGGCCATGATCGCTTGTTCTTCACTGGTGAAGCGGCACAAATCGCCGAAGATATCCGCACCTATCAGGCCATGGGCGTCGACGAAGTTATCTTCGACTTTCGCAGTCCCCTGCTGGCAAAGACGATCGAAAACATGGATCAATTCATGAAAGAAGTCGCCCCCTTAGTCAGCTAAAAATCATCATCTGGACGGGTTCGATTTTTGTTTGACAAGCCACTTGAATTTCTGTATTTAACAATTACGTTAATTAAACATCTTGTTAAGTGAGAGATTAATGGCAGAAAAATTGGACCATACCTTCAAGGCCCTGGCCGACCCGACCCGAAGGGCGATCCTGGCGCGATTGGCGGAAGGCGAGGCGTCAGTGAATGAGCTGGCGGCACCGTTTGAGATTTCGCTGCCAGCGATTTCCCGCCACCTGAAAGTGTTGGAGGAGGCTGCTTTGATCGAACGACGCAAAGACGCGCAGTTTCGCCGTTGCCAGCTGCGGCCAGAAAGCCTGGAAGCAGCCGCGGCCTGGATCAATCACTACAAACGGTTCTGGGAAGGGCAGCTCGATCAGCTGGCCACCTATTTGGAAGATGTTCACGAAACCAAAACTAAGGGAGATGACGAAAATGGTTAATACTGGGGCTAATATTGCCGCTGAAACAAACACAAAAGTACAGATGACCGACGAAGATAGTTACACCCTGGAAATAAGCCGGGTCATCAAAGCACCGCGCCAAACGGTCTTTGATGCCTTCACCAAGCCGGAGATATTTTCGCAATGGTGGGGACCCAAAGGCGTGAGCTGTAAAAATGTCACGATCGATCTGCAGATCGGCGGCGCTTATAGCCTGGAGATGCACCATGAAAGCGGCAACGTGCATCATCTTTCCGGTGAATATCAAAAAATCTCACCGCCCGACCATCTCGCCATGACCTGGCATTGGGGCGTCGGCGAGGAAAAGGGCGCCGCGACGAATGTTGCCCTGACCTTCAATGATCATCCCGATGGCACGGAGGTTGTTCTTGTTCATGACGGTTTTGCTACCGAAGAGTTCCGCGACAACCACAATTCCGGCTGGAGCGGTTCCTTCGACTGCCTGGAAGGCATCATCTAAAAAACTTTGGGAAAATGGGAGAAGACAAATGTCCGACATTATTATTCACGGTAGCCCACTATCGACATATACCCGCACCGCCCGGATGGCGGCGGAGGAAAAGGGCATAAGTTATGAGTTGCAGGAAATCGAATTCGGCAGCGATGCCCTCAAGGCTTTGCACCCGTTCGCCAAAATTCCGGTCATGAGCCATGGCGACGTGACCATTTTCGAGACTGCGGCGATTGTTAGTTATATCGACAATGTTTTCGATGGTCCGAGCTTGAAGCCGGACAATGCGGCAGACGAAGCGCGGATGTGGCAGTGGGTTAGCGCCATCAATGATTACATTGATGAAACCATGATCCGGCAATATGTCCTGGCCTATGTCCGGGCGCAGATGTCCGGAAACGCGCCAGATCGCGCTGTCATCGATGCGGCACTGCCGGAAGTCGAACGCCAACTCGGCGTTATTGATGGCGCAATTGGCGCCGGCAAACACCTTGTGGGCGATCAATTAAGCTATGCCGATTTGTTTTTGGCGCCGATCCTGTTCTATGTCTCGCAAATGCCGGAGGGTGGTGAATTGTTAAGCAAGTGCAGCAATATCCATCGCGGCGGCGCGGAAATGATTCAGCGCCCGGCCTACGTCAACACCATGCCACCAATCCCACAAGCGGCGGAATAACTAAAGCTTCTGCAATGCCGCGCGAATGGCCCGCTGCTGCTTCTGGGTGGCTGCGGGCATCGGCGCGCGCGGATGACCGCCCGGGATGCCTTGTTCGCTCAGGGCGAATTTTACCGCCGCCGGCAGATTATCGTCGATCATCGCATTCCATAGCCGCAGAAGTTTTTCATGGAGCCGTCGCGCCGTGACGTGGTCGCCGGTTTGGACAGCGTCCCACATCTTCACATAACTATTTGGTGCCGCCGTCAGGATCGCCGCCACCGCGCCATGCGCCCCAAGGGCGAACGACGGATACATCAAAGCATCAACAGCGGAGAGGATGCGGGCATCTTTTGGTGCTTTGATCATCAGGTCGGCCAATAGTTTTAAGTCCCCGGCGCTTTGTTTGACGCCGATGACTTCCGGCACCTCCCGCAAAATCTTTGCAAGAAGGTCCGGCGACAGATAAGACCAGGGTACCACGTTATAGATGATGATGGGTATCTTGCAGGTTTTGCCGAGGGTCCGGAAATGTTCCAGCATATGAGTGTCATCGGGGCGGAACAAATAATGCACCGGCGTCACCTGCAATGCCGCGACCCCGGTTGCTGCCGCCGCCTTGCCCCGTTCGATCGCTTGCGCCGTGCTGTCGACTATGATCCCGGCGATAATCGGCAACCGCCCGGCGGCTTCTTTTACCGCGATCGACAATAAACGCACCGTCTCCGCTGTATCGAGGGTGTGGCCCTCGCCCGTGCTGCCGCCGACCGCCAAGCCGTGGACGCCGGCATCGATCAGAAAACGAGCCTGGGATCGAAAGGCTGTCACATCGATTTTACCGCTGGCTGTAAACGGGGTCGTCATCGGTGGAATAATGCCGAAGATGTCGGCTGCTTTGAACGGTGACTTGGCCATGCAAAAAAACTCCTTAGCCGATCAGGAAATGAGTGTGAGCGGACGCTATCGGGCGCTTGCGATCATCTTGCCAGGCGTCGACCCGGACATTGGCGACCCGGCGTCCCTGTCGGGTGACAATTCCTTGCGCGTAAGTGTCCAACGGCCGACCGCTCCGTAGATAGTCGATGGTGATGTTAATAATGCGTGGCAATTTTTCCACCTGCAGTTCGGCAAATATCGTCATCTGTGCCGCACTTTCCAGGAAGGCCCCGGTAACACCGCCATGGATAGCCGGCAGAACCGGATTGCCGACAATGCGATCGGTGAATGGCAGCACCGCCATCAGACCTAGCTCTGCATTGCTTTCAAGCCGAATACCTAGCCATTTCATATAAGGGATTTGCTCAATGATAGCGTTATAGTCGCCGGCTTTGCCGGCCGTCTTGATCTGATCAAGAAAGGTCATGACCGGTTTCCTTTTTCGCTTTACTTCGCATGGACGCCCCTTTGGTCGACAACATGAAGGAGCCGGCGCTATGGGCAATAGGATCCTCGCGGTTGACTTGATAGGCAATGCCCCAAACAAAAGCGACACTGCTAGTGGCTTTATAACATTCCGCCTGCGCAAAAATCGGCAGGCCGGGTGCCGACGGTTTCAGATAATCGATACGCAGATCCAAAGTCGCCAGCGGTTCGAACCGCCCGGTCTTGGCATAAACGGCAATGCCGCTGACACTATCCAACAAAGTGGTGATGACACCGCCATGGATCACGCCGGATTCCGGGTTGCCGACAAAATGCGGTTGCTGTTCCACCTTAATGGTCATGCGCGCGTCTTCCAAGGCGACGAACTCGATCCCCATCTCCTTGGCGTGCGGTATCGCGTTCGTCACTAACTGTTCTGCAACATCAATACTTAGTTCCATCACAAATTTCCTGATCTTCACATAAAGTCGACTAGCGAAGCGGTCCCTATGAGAGTATAAGCAGGAACATGTATAGGCGTCTCATTTCAATTTTGGCATACCGGCTGTTGATTACATGTGTGGTGGCGACTACGACATTGCTTGCCGCCAGCCTTAGCTGGGGCCAGCAATCTAATTATTTCCAAATTGCCACCGGTTCCTCGTCAGGAACATATTTTCCTATCGGAACAATTATTGCGAATGGTGTTTCCAATCCGCGCGGCGCCGAATTTTGCGCTGATCCTAATAAGTGTGGCGTACCTGGCCTGCTCGCCGTCGCCCTAACGACCCAAGGCTCAGTCGAAAATATTGATCGGATTGTCAAGGGCGAGGTGGAATCCGGTCTCAGTCAAGCTGATATCGCGCACGCCGCCTTTACCGGCACCGGACGTTATTTGGAACCGGGACCAGTCGACAATCTGCGGGTCATTGCCCGCCTTTATACCGAAGCCTTGCATGTGGTGACGCGCCAAGGTCTCGACATGAACACACTGGCAGATTTGAAAGGGCAGCGGGTATCGATCGGCCTCCCGGAATCTGGAACGGCTGTGGACGCACGCTTGTTACTGCAACGGGCCGGGATTGAACTCGCCGAATTGGATGTGCAATTTTTAAGTTCGGGTGCCGCCGCCGATGCCATAGAACAGGGCCAGTTGGATGCGTTTTTCGCTGTTACCGGCGTGCCCTCGCGCGCCGTAATGAGCCTGTCCAGCAACCATCCGATCAAACTTTTGCCGATTGATCAGGAACTGCGCGATAAGTGGGTGCGCGACTTTCCCTTTTATATAACGACCGATATCCCGGCTGGTGTATATCCTGGTGTAGGCAATTCACCAACCATCGGCGTCAATGCGTTATGGTTGGTTTCAGCAAAAATCGACGACGATCTGGTTTATAAGATGACACGGGCGCTCTGGAACGATGCGACCCGCCATCTTTTGGATACCGGTCATCCAAAAGGCCGACAAATCCTGCTCGAGAATGCCATAGACGGCGTCACGTTGCCTTTGCATCCGGGGGCCCGACAGTATTACAAAGAACGCGGCCTGGTAGACTGAGCTGTTTGTTCGTCTGCCGCCAAAATCCATGCCCGCATCGATGGTAAGTCGAAAATAGCGTCAACATAGTCCCGCGCCAGCGCCGGCAAAACGATATCGTAGCTGCGGAAACGCGATGCGACGGGGGCAAAAAATGCGTCAGCGGCAGAGAAATGACCAAATAAAAATGCCCCTGTGTCGGCATTGTCTATCCTGGCCTTTAACCATAATTCGACGATCCGGTTGATATCTGCTTGTAGGTTCTCATGCAACGCCGGGCGAACTTCACGCGCGTGAATGTCCATCGGCAAATCTGCCCGCATGGCGGCAAATCCAGAATGCATTTCTGCGCAATATGATCTGGCAATGGCGCGCCGATTTGGTTCACTTGGCCAAATGGCAAGGTCAGGATGATTTTCGGCGAGATACTCGACGATCGCCAAGGTGTCCCAAATCGCGATATCTCCAGTTTCCAAAACTGGTACTTTCCCGCTTGGCGTTTGTTGGGCCAGAGCCGCCTTCGAAGTCGATTGATAAAGCGGGATGAGCGTCTCGCGAAAAGGAATGGAAAAATGATGCATCAGCAACCAGATCCGCAAAGACCAGGAAGAATAATTCCGGCTGCCGATTAACAAATGATAATCCGTCATAATATTATCCCTTCCCTTGTCAGCGATGATGGCCTGTGGTTTTCTGTGCCCGACTTAGGTTGCCTGCGCGGCGACATGTTTATCACCAAGTTATCGGGGAATAAATTGCTTTCAAATATTGTCCTTGAACAAGACCCAGAAGCAGTAGCGATCTGGCCTGTTTCGTCGACGGACTATCCGCAATGGCTAGCAGGTCGTAATGCGGCCGAGCAAACCTGGTTGACCGCAACAGGCTATGAGGCAAAAGACGGAAAATTTGCTCTGTTGCCGGCAACCGACGGCGGAATTGCGGGTGTCGTATTGGGCCTGGGAGAGAACTATAACGTTTGGGCATTTGGTGATCTTGCTTCCGCATTGCCGGCCGGTGTTTACCGCATTGACGGCGACGTGGACGAGCGCCTGGCAACCGATGCTGTCGTTGCCTGGAGCTTAGGTTCCTATATATTCAGCCAATACAAAGAACCAACAACCGTATTTGCAGAGTTAGTCGCCCCAGAGGCGGTCGATATTGCTTACGCGGACGCGACCGTTGAAGGTGCGACTTTGGCGCGTGATTTGATCAACACGCCCGCCGCAGACATGGCGCCAGGTGATTTGGCGGAAGCAGCAAATGAATTGGCGCGGCGTTTCGGCGGCGCCTGTCAGGTCCTGGTCGGCGACGATCTGTTGATGGAAAATTATCCCGCCATTCATGCGGTCGGCCGGGCCAGTATCAATTATCCCCGTCTGATCGATCTTACTTGGGGTGACACGCAAGCACCGAAAGTGACGCTGGTCGGTAAAGGTGTTTGCTTCGATACTGGTGGTTTGGATTTAAAACCTTCGGCTGGAATGCTCAAAATGAAGAAGGATATGGGTGGGGCGGCGACCGTGTTGGGCGTGGCCACAATGATTATGTCGACAAAACTGCCGGTGCGGCTGCGCGTCTTGATCCCGGCTGTTGAAAACGCTGTTTCCGGGGCCGCCTATCGCCCAGGCGATGTTTTGCAGACCCGCAAAGGTATTATGGTTGAAGTCGGCAATACCGATGCGGAAGGCCGCATTGTGCTTTGCGATGCCTTGGCCGAGGCGGATTTTGAAACGCCGGACCTTTTGATCGATATGGCAACCTTGACGGGCGCGGCGCGCGTCGCACTAGGGACCGACTTGCCAGCAATTTTCACCGACGACGATGATTTGGCCGCTGCCTTTGCTGAGGTTGGCCAGGATCGGATGGATCCGGTTTGGCGCTTGCCGCTTTATGCCCCCTACCGGGACATGTTGGACAGCAAAGTCGCCGACATCAATAATGTTTCCGAAGGTGGCTTCGGTGGCGCTATCACGGCGGCACTTTATCTGAAGGAATTTGTCACCCGGACAAAAAGTTGGGCTCATATCGATACCTATGGCTGGAATGACAAGGCCCGCCCGGGCCGCCCAGTTGGTGGCGAGCCGCTGGCAATGCGAACCGTTTATGGCTTGATCAAGGAACGCTATAGCGAAACCTAATTGCATTAGGCCCACGCTTAAGACTTGCATTAGTGTCGATTTCACGATTCACTCTGGTTGATTCGCGACCGGAACGTTCCGGATGCGTAATTAAGACCTTTAGTCACAGCGCGATCAGTTTTGTAAGGAGTAGGCATCGTGCAATTGTCGACACAGGGCGCGTTACTTGTTTGGCGGAACTCGCTCGTCGAAAGCGTGCGGCGGGAGGGGCCTGACTTATCGGCGCGACAAATGGCGATCTTGTTAACAGTGTATTCGAGCGCTTCGCCACATACTGTGCGGGGGCTGGCGGCGGCTTTGGATATCTCAAAACCAGCCGTCGTGCGTGCACTCGATACCTTGGGCCGCCTTGACTTTATCCGTCGCCGGCGGGACGAAAATGATCGCCGCAATATATTCGTTCAACGCACCATCAAAGGTTCGGTGTATTTGAGTGATTTTGCCGAGCTTGTCATCAGGGCCGCAGGTGAAATCTAATGGCGGACTTCGATTCCAGAGTGACCCCCGCACGCCCCGACGTGGCGGATTGGTCGCTGCGTGATCGGGTGCAAGCGCGACGATACATCCATCCAACCCCCTATCAGGTCATCGAAGATGGCGCCCCGCTGAAATTTACCGCCAGCGGCAGGGCGCGGCAAGAAAGCCAACTGCTCTATGGCGAAGTCTTCAATGTCTATGAACGGCAGGGCGACTGGTTCTGGGGTCAGAATGTTGACGACAGTTATGTCGGGTTTGTGCGCCGCAATCACCTGACCAAGGAAGTGGTCGAAAATACCCATATGGTCCATAGCCTCCGGACCTTCTGTTATCCCGAACCGGACATGAAACTGCCGGTCGATCGCACGATTAGTTTTGGCAGCAAGGTTTCAGTCACAGGCGAACAGGATAGTTATAGCCGAATTCGCGGCGGCGATTGGATTTACAGCAAACACTTGCTGCCTCTCGACACTTTATTTCCCGATTATCTATCGACAGCCCTCACCTTCCTGGGCACGCCTTATCTTTGGGGCGGACGTTCGTCTAAGGGATTGGATTGTTCCGCCTTGGTGCAACTTTGTTTGATGCGCTCGGGTATAGATGTGCCGAGAGATGCTGATCTACTGGAACAAGCCGTTGGCTATGAGGTCGATCAAAGCAAGGATCTTAGCGCCATCAAGGAAGGGGACTTGATCTTCTTTCCCGGCCATGTCGGTTTCGTTTTCGACGAATGGCGGTTTCTGCATGCAAACGCTTTTGACATGCAAGTCAGCATTCACAGTTTGAGTGAAGTTCTCGATCGAGCTCAAAAAAATGACGAACCGTATTCCAGTGTGCGCCGTATCTCCGAAACTCGGGATTTATGATCTATATGGGATAAATAAAAATGCATCGGTTTGTTCACCAAAACAGTAACTTAACTGAGCGGTATTTGTGATGTTGGATTTCGTACTCGCATTTTATAGCGCAAACCTTCTAATCTTCTTAGGTGTGCTTGCGATCCCGATCCTGTTGTTCGCAGAGCGCGGTCGGTTGGCCCAAGTCGACCGCGGCTTCAATCTCGTTTTAGTCGGCGTTACGGTCTTAACATTTGCGACATTTATCGATTACGCAGTCAGCGTGATTGAGAATTTTGAAATAACTGCGATCATGGCAAGTCCGATATGGCCGTATCAAAGGACAATTTTGGCTCTGACGCTCTATTTGCCGGGTGCTGTCACGATTGGCGTCGGATTGTCCAGTTGGATGCCAGCGCTGCAGCGCCTTGACCAGGAAGTTGATCGCCGCCGGTTTGAACAGCAGCTCTATGATGCTCAACGGATAGGGATGATCGGACATTGGAATTTGGACTTAAATTCCGGGGCGTTCGATTGCTCCCGCGAAGTGTATCGAATTTTTGGCGTTGACCCAGACACGCCAGTGCAGTGGCAGGATTTGATCGACATCGTTCACGAAGACGACCGGATGTTGGCAGAACACAGTCGCACACCCGACATCATGCAAGGCTTTGCCGAAGGCCGCCATATTGATTTCGCTTATCGTATCAACCAGCGGCCCGATGGGGGATTGCGTTACATAGAAGGTCGGACTACGCCGATTTTTGATGACAACGGCAAATTAACCGGTTTGTTTGGTGTGACCCAGGATGTCAGCGATCGCCGTCGTTTGGAAGAAGAGATCGCCGCCAAGGAGGCGGCCGAACAGGCAAATTTGGCCAAAACGGAATTTCTCGCGAATATGAGCCATGAACTGCGCACCCCGTTGAACGCAATCATCGGTTTTTCCGAAACCATGAATTCGCAAATTTTCGGTCCCTTGGGCGACCGGCGGTACGTAAATTATATGCATGACATTCATCAAAGTGGCCTTCATCTTTTGAACCTCATCAATGATATATTGGACCTTTCCAAAGTTGACGCCGGCAAGATAGATATCCACGAAAGCAATATTGATATTCTAGGTTTGGCGCGAAATACGATCAGCATGTTTCGCTTAACCGCGCGAGAGAAATCCATCAATTTAATTGTGCAGAATTCCGATCCCGGGCCTACACTTCGCGGCGACGAACGTATGATCAAGCAGATGCTGGCCAATCTTGTGGGCAACGCTTTGAAGTTCACCCCCGAAGGCGGTGAGATCAAAGTCGATGCGACGATAGCTGACGATGGCTCGCTAAAATTATCAGTAAGTGATACCGGAATTGGCATCCCATCGGCAGCTTTGCCAAAGGCGTTGGAGCGCTTCGGTCAAGTGGATAGCGGCCTAAACCGTCAATTTGAAGGCACCGGCCTTGGCCTGACCTTGGTCATGTCATTTGCAGAATTACATGGCGGCGGTTTGGTTATTGACAGCGAAGTCAACGCGGGCACCACGGCCACTGTCTGGTTCCCACCCGAGCGTTGCCAAAGACCAAATCTCCAGCTGTCCAAGCTCGCCAATATTGGCGATTAATAACCTTTGTCCAACTGCACCAGGGTGGGTAAGTCTTCGCCCTGTTCCAGCCGCTGGATATTCTTGACCACTTCCTGTGCGCCTTCCCCCGGATCGGTTTCAGCGGCGATATGCGGGGTCGCATGAACTTTTGGATGGCGCCAATAGGGATCGTTTTCGGGCAGCGGTTCCTCGTTGAAAACATCCAGGCAGGCGCCCGCTAACTTGCCGCTGTCTAACGCCGCCAATAAATCAGCGTCGACGATATGGCCGCCGCGGCCGATATTGATCAAGTAACTACCGCTTTGCATCCGGTCGATGAATTTCTTGTCAATCAATCCAGTTGTCTCCGCTGTCAGCGGCAGGACGCAGATAATATATCGACAGGCTGCCAGCAGTGTCCCCAAACCCGCTTCGCCATGATAACAGGTCACGTCCGCCACGGTCTTGGGGCTACGGCTCCAGCCCAAGGTCGGGAACTCAAGTGCGGCAAACTTTTGCGCGATATCCTGACCAATGGCACCAAGGCCCAATACGCCGACCGGGCTCTGTAATGTCATCGCCGGCCAGTGGCGCGACCAATTGCCGGTTTTTTGCTGCGCCAAATAAGTCGGCATGGCGCGGTGAAAATGTAGCACTGCGTAAATGGCATATTCGCTCATCATCCGACGCAAACAATTATCAACCATGCGAACCAGCGGAATATTAGATGGCAGGCTGGGATCCTTGAGCAAGGGATCGACACCGGCACCAATGGAATGGATCAGGCGCAAATTTGGTAGAGAGGCAAGTAAGCCATGGGGTGGTTTCCAAACCAAGGCATAATCAATCTCTGCGACCTCTCCGACATCGGGGTAAACCCGGATATTCAGATCGGGCATCAATTGCACCAGGGCCGGTCGCCATTGTTCGATCGGATCGATTGCGGAACAAAATAGAAGTGTCGGCATCGGGCCCTCTAACTTGAAACGGCATCTTGATCGACCGCTTGCAGTTCGAAAGCGGCGGCCATCAAGGCGCGGGTATAAGCTTGCTGCGGATCGTCGAATATGTCGTCGGCGTTGCCCTGTTCCATGACCTTGCCGTCTTTCATGACAATCAACTCATCGGCTAAGGCGCGTACCACCTTTAGATCATGGCTGATGAACAGATAGGCGAGATCGTGATCGTCCTGCAATTTCCGTAGCAGGTCGACCACTTGCGCCTGTACTGAAACGTCCAATGCCGAGGTCGGCTCGTCCAGAACCACAAAGCGCGGTCGCAAAACCATGGCCCGTGCGATGGCGACGCGCTGCCGCTGGCCGCCGGAAAATTCATGCGGATAGCGGTCCATTACATCAGGCTCAAGCTCTACTTCCTGCAACGCTTCACTGACCAAAGCTCGTCGGGCATGTTTATCCTTGCCGATGCGGTGAACATGCAAACCTTCAGCGACGATCTGTGCGATTGTCAGGCGCGGACTGAGGCTGGAAAACGGGTCCTGGAATACAATCTGCATTTCCTTCCGCAGCGGAATAGAGCCTTTGTAGTCGATTTCAGTCAGATTCCGACCATCATAGGTGATTGCGCCGGTCGACGAAATTAGCCGCAATAAAGCCATACCTAAGGTGGTTTTCCCGGACCCGGATTCCCCAACCACGCCGACCGTTCGCCCGACCTTTAGATCCAGGCTGATGTCGTCGACCGCCTTGATATGATCAACAGTGCGGCGCAGAATGCCTTCCTTGACAGGAAACCAGACCCGCAAGTTCTCCGCTGCCATAATTGTTTTCTTGCTGTCGTTGCTACGGGCGGCGCGAGGTTTCGGTTGTGCCGCCAATAGTCGTCGCGTGTAAGGATGCTGGGGATAACGGAAGATTTGCCGAATATTGCCGCGCTCGACAATCTCGCCATCGGTCATAACGCAAATATTGTCGGCCATTTTGCGGACGATATTCAGATCGTGAGTGATCAGCAACAGCGCCATGCCGAACCTATCCTGCAGGCTTTTCAGCAAATCTAAGACTTGCGCTTGAATAGTCACATCCAAAGCCGTCGTCGGTTCATCCGCTATCAACAGATCTGGATCGTTGGCCAATGCCATGGCGATCATCACCCGCTGCCGTTGCCCACCTGACAATTGATGCGGATAGCTGGCAAGCCGGCTGGTGGGATTGGGGATGCCGACTAGGTCCAGCAATTCGATCACCCGGTCGCGGGCCGCTTTGCCACGCAACCCTTTGTGCTGCCAAAGGGTCTCACCGATCTGCCGCTCAACACTATGGAGGGGATTGAGGGAAGTCATTGGTTCTTGGAAAATCATCGCCACATCCTTACCGCGGATATGGCGCAGGCGGTCGTCGGACTTGCCAAACATTTCCTCGCCGCGAAAGCGGACGCTGCCGGAAGGATGACTGGCTGTTGGATAAGGCAGAAGCTGTGGGATCGATAACGCCGTCACCGATTTACCGGAGCCCGATTCCCCAACCAGGGCCAAAGTCTCGCCGGCGTCAATGGCGAAGGAGACTTTGTGCACTACTTCCGTGATGGCGTCTTCGCCTTCGAACGCAACAGACAGGTCTTTGACTTCCAGCAACTTTTCGCTCATGCCCCACCCCCTGGCGCGGCAATACTTTTACGTGGATCAAAAGCATCGCGAACCGCTTCAAATATGAATATCAGCAAAGTCAGCATGATCGATAGGATCGCAAACGCGGTGACGCCTAGCCAAGGGGCTTGCAGGTTGGATTTGCCCTGCTGCAACATTTCGCCCAAGCTGGCGGAACCGGGCGGCAGACCAAAGCCCAAAAAGTCTAGCGCCGTCAAGGTGGTGATGGATCCGGATAGAATGAACGGCATAAATGTCAGGGACGCCACCATGGCGTTCGGCAGCACATGCTTGGCCATGATCTTGGCGTTCGAGACCCCTAGGGCGCGGGCCGCACGGACATAATCTAGGTTCCGGGCCCGTAGAAACTCCGCCCGCACGACACCGACCAAAGACATCCAGCCGAAAAGCAGCATGATCCCCAACAGCCACCAAAAATTAGGCTCGATCAAGCTGGATAGAATGATCAGCAGATATAGTGTCGGCAAGCCTGACCAGATTTCGATAAAACGTTGGAAAATCAAATCGGTCCAACCCCCGAAGTAACCCTGCACCGCCCCGGCGGCGACCCCAGCTATGGAACTGAAGATGGTCAAAACCAAACCGAACAGGACGGAAATGCGAAATCCGTAAATCAACCGGGCCGAAACATCGCGACCCTGATCGTCGGTACCCAGAATATTATCGGTTGTCGGCGGTGACGGTGCCGGCTGCGGCAGGTCATAGTTGATAGTGCGATAACTATAGCGGATCGGTGGCCAAATCATCCAACCTTCATCTTCGATCAAGCCGATAACAAACGGATCGCGGTAGGCCGCTTCGGTTTCAAAATCGCCACCGAACTCAGTTTCTGGATAAGTGATTACGACCGGGTAATAATAGTTGCCCTTGAATTGAATTAACAACGGCTTGTCATTGGCAAGAAATTCAGCAAACAAACTCAAGACAAAGATGGTCAGAAAAATCCACAAAGACCAAAAGCCTCGTTTGTTGGCGCGGAAATTGCGCCAGCGCCGGCGACCGATCGGGGTCAGTTTCAAGCCGAAGACGCGGTCGCTCACCCCTAAACCTCCCGCGCTTCGAAGTCGATACGAGGGTCGATCGCGACATACATCAAATCGCCCAGTAGGTTGAGCAACAGCCCGATAAGAGTGAAAACATACAAAGTCCCCAGGACGATTGGATAATCTCTGTTCAAGGCCGCTTCAAAGCCAAGCAGACCGAGGCCGTCGAGAGAGAAGATCACTTCAATCAGCAAGCTGCCAGTAAACAGGATCGATATAAAAGCACCTGGGAAACCAGCGATGACGATCAACATGGCATTGCGGAAGACGTGGCCGTAAAGAACTTGCCGTTGGTTCAAACCTTTCGAGCGCGCCGTCACCACATAGTGTTTTGAGAGCTCGTCCAGGAAGGAATTTTTCGTCAACATCGTGAGGGTAGCGAAACCACCGACTGCCATGGCGATAATCGGCAAGGCGATATGCCAAAAATAATCCCCGATCTTGCCAAGCCAAGTCAACTCGTCGAAATGATCGGACGTCAGGCCGCGCAATGGAAAGACATCCCAATAACTACCACCAGCAAAAAGCACGATCAACAACACCGCCAACAGGAAGCTGGGGATGGCGTAGCCGACGATGATTGCCGTCGAAGTCCAGACATCGAAGCGGCTGCCATCGCGGACGGCTTTGGCGATACCGAGCGGAATGCAGACCAGATAGCTCAACAAGGTTGTCCAGAGACCAAGCGAAATCGAGACCGGCAATTTATCGAGCACCAGCTCGATCACCGCCTGATCGCGAAAAAAACTCTCGCCGAAATCAAAACGAAGATAGTTCCATATCAAGGTGAAGAAACGTTCATGGACCGGCTTGTCCAAACCAAACTGGCGTTCCAAATCTTTGATCAGATCGGGATCCAGACCCTGGGCTCCGCGATATTTGCTGGACACACCGGTTTGTCCAGCGCTTTCCGTTGCCGTCGATTGATTGCCGCCGGTTTCACTTGCATTGCCGCCGCCGACCCGGGCGGTGGCATCCACCGCGGTTCCTGTCAGTTCGGCAATGACTTGTTCTACCGGACCGCCGGGCAAAAATTGCAGCACCGCAAAATTGATTAACATGATCCCGAACAAGGTCGGAATGATCAATAACAAGCGGCGAATGATATAGGCCAGCATGCGCTACGTTGTCTCCTGGTTCATTGGCCTATCCTCTTCAATTGCGTTTCGCCGACAAAGCCGCGGCTTTGTTTTTGTCAATCCACCATAAATCCCAAACCCCACGGGTATACTTGGGTTTCGCCGCCGGACGGCCAAATTTATCCCAATAAGCAAGCCGGTGTTTCGCCAGATGCCATTGCGGCACGATATATTGACCAGCCATGATAACGCGGTCCAGCGCACTTGCCGCGGTTCGCAATTCGTCCCGGCTGGTGGCGGCGGTGACACGATCGATCAAAACATCGACGGCTTTGCTTTTGACGCCAGGAAAATTCAAGCTACCAGTAGTGTCTGCGGCACTGGAGTGCCAAACATTTCGCAGACCAAAACCCGGCGTGATCGAACCTGAAAACCGCGCTGAGATAATGTCGAAGTCAAACTTCTGACGTCGGGCCTGGAACTGCGCGCTGTCAACGAGGCGGATTTTGGCGGCGACGCCAAGGCGTTGCAAATTGCGAATAAAGGGGGCGACGACACGTTCGCTGCGACTGTCGTAGGTCAAGAACTCAATCTTGAACGGTTGCCCGGCTGCATCGACCAGCTTACCTTCGCGCAACTGCCAACCCGCCGCCGCAAAGAGTTTCCTCGCGGTTCGCAGGTTCTGGCGCGGATTGCCGGAGCCGTCGGTAACCGGGGCCTGATAAGACGGACCGAATACCTCTGGCGCGACCATATCACGGTGGGGCTCGAGCAAGGCCAACTCGGCGTCGCTCGGTTCACCGTTGGCCATCAGATCGGTATTCTGAAAAATGCTCAAAGTCCGGGCATAGGCGCCATAGAACAAGTTTTTGTTCGTCCACTCATAATCAAATGCATAGTTAAGCGCTTTACGGGTGCGGCGGTCGGCGAATTTTTCGTGCCGGGTATTGATCATGTAAACCTGAAAGCCCGAAGGGGAACCGTCTTCCAACTCTTCCCGCTTGACGCGCCCATCCTTGATCGCCGGTGCGTTATATTGGCTCGCCCAAGCGCGTGAGGTATATTCTTCGCGAAAATCCAGTTTGCCCGCGAACAATGCTTCCAGACTGATATCGAAATCGCGAAAGTATATCCAGCGGATTTCATCAAAATTAAAACGCCCACGATAGACCGGTAGATCTTTCGCCCAGTGATCTTTGACGCGGCTATAAGTAATCGACCGGCCGGGATCGATCTTGGTGATTTTGTAGGGGCCACTACCCAATGGTCCGTCCAAGCTGGTCTTAGTGATATCGTGGCTGTCATAATATTTCTCGGACAAGATCGGCAAGCTGGCGGTAACCGAAGGCAGGTCGCGGACTTGCGCGCCCGGTCGAAAATGATAGCGCACTTCTCCCGCCGCTGGAATTTCGACCTGCGTGACGTCTTTTAGAAATAGGCCGAATGACGGATGGCCCTTTTCCTTCAGGATATTGAAGGAATAAGCAACATCTTCCGCGCTAATGGACGTGCCATCATGAAAGCGGGCTTCCGAGCGTAATTGAAACGTCACGCTCATACCGTCGTCGGCAATTTCCACGTTTTTGGCGACTAGGCCATAAAAAGAATCCGGTTCGTCACCGGACGGGATCATCAGGCTTTCAAAAGGGATGAGGAAAAAATCTTCATTTGTCTGGAAGGGGATGCTGAAGGGGTCCGAACCGGACGCTTTTTTACCCTTTAAGATAAACGGATTGACGCTGTCGAAACTACCCAGGCCCATGAAGGTGATGTTGCCGCCTTTGTCTGCCGATGGATTGACATAGTCGAAATGACTGAAATCAGCGGGATACTTCAATTCCCCCAAGACCGCGAAGCCATGTTTTGGCGCGGCCTGTGCAGTGGCGGCCATTGCGGTCAGCACGATGGCGGAAAGGATTTGCTTGTTCATGGGGTCAACCTAACAGATTACGCGGCTTAACGCTTCTTCCTTGCGGCCTGCAAAGCAGCGTCTTTTTCCGCATCGATCCACCAAGTATCGACAAAGCCGATGGCATATTTCGACTTGATCTTGGGTTTGGCGAAACGGTTCCAATAGGCGATGCGGTTGATAGCCAAGTGGTAGTTCGGTATCACATAGTGGCCCCACAACAATACGCGATCCAGAGCGTGGGTTGCAGTGATGAGCGCTTTACGATTTTCGGCGCTAATGACATGTTCGATCAATGCGTCGACCACGGGGTCTTTAATGCCAATTCGGTTGTTGCTACCAGGTTGATCGGCGGCGGCGCTACTCCAATATTCGCGTTGCTCGTTACCAGGTGAATCGGTTTGCTGAATTATTTGGACCGTCATATCAAAATCATTGTTTCGTAGCCTGTGAATCCATTGCGATGTATCAATCAACCGCATGCGCGCCTCAATGCCCAAACGTTTTAGATTTGCGACGAAAGGTGCGACTCGTTCTTCAATATTGGCTTGTCGAAACATGATTTCAAAATTGAAATGTTCACCGGTATTAGCCGAAACCAACTTACCATCCTTTATTCGCCAGCCAGCGTTTTCAAGTAATTTTCGAGCAGTCCGCAAATTTTGCCGGATACCGCCTTCGCCAGATGTGGTTGGCAGATCAAATTCTTTCTCGAAAACTTCATTTGGCAGTTTGTCACGATAGGGCTCGAGCAGAGCAAGCTCTTCGCCCATGGGAATACCACTGGAGGCGAGTTCCGTATTCTCGAAATAACTGTCTGTGCGTGTAAATTGCCCATGTAGAATATTCTTGTTCACCCAGTCAAAATCATAGGCGTAGTTCAGCGCTTCGCGAACTTTGCGGTCTTGAAAAATAGATCTGCGGATGTTGAAAATAAACGCTTGCATCGGTTGAGGGTTGGCATCTGGAGTTTCTTCTTTGATCACCAAGCCGTTTGTTCGGGCCGGGAAATCATAGCCTCGCATCCAAACTTTTGTGTCGGCTTCGCGGCGGAAGTCAGTTTCATGCGACTTGAATGCTTCGAAAGAAACCGTCATATCGCGCAAATAGACAAAACTTATTTCACCGAAGTTATATCGGCCTCTTTGGACCGGGATATTGTCGGCCCAGTGATTCTTAATCCGCTCATAAGTAATTCCTCGCCCAGCCTTAAAACTCTTAATCTTGTAAGGACCACTGCCGACCGGCGGGTCGAGCGTTGTCGCGTTGAAATCTCGCCCTTCCCAATAATGTTTAGGAAGAATGGTGAGCTGACCGGCAATCACCGGGAGCTCGAGATTTTTGGGTCCTGAAAAGTGGAACCGCACTTTACGCTCGCCAGTTTTTTCGACCTTAGAAATATTTTTGTAATAGTGGCGATAGATTGGCCGGCCCTTTGTTCGTAATATTTCCAGGGAGAAGATGACATCTTCAACTGTAATCTGTTGTCCGTCATGCCACTTGGCTTCCGGTCGCAATTTGTACTCAACCCAGGATCGGTCTTCCGGCATCTCAATCGTTTCAGCAAGATATCCGTAGCCGGCGAATACTTCATCGCGCGAGAACTCAACTAGCGGACTGTACAGAAATCCAACTCCTGTCGCTGGATTTCCCTTGATTACAAATGGATTGAAGGTGTCGAACGCAACAGATGTCGCCAGACGAACCTCACCACCCCTGGGTGCATCTGGATTGACATAGTCAAATTGTTTAAAATCGGGACCGTATTTAAGCTCACCATACAGAGAGATACCGTGTTTAGGCTCGCTGAGCGCCGGGCCGGTAAGGGCGGATAGGATTGCCACAAGGGGCAGCACATAACGGCGCATATAGTCTCCGATTAGATTGCTGGTCAGTTTTGAAAGAGTGGTAGGGAATCGACCGAAGATCAAGCCTTCCTCACGGAAAAGTTCAGTAATTAAGGATTTCAAGAGCTTTTGCATGGGCAGTAACATCGCCAGCAGCGATGAAACTATCGATGAGGCCGCCATAGACTATCTTCTCGCCACACCAATCGGTTACGACACCGCCGGCGCTAATGACAACCGGCACCAAGGCAGCCAGATCATGGGTACTGTTACCGACTTCAACCATAAAATCGACATGTCCGCTGGCCAGCAAGCCGGCGGCATAACAATCGTGGGAATAACGGGTATTGCCGCAAGCCTGGCGCAGGCGATCGAATGCGGCTTCTTTTTCCCCGACGAGGTATCCTTGGCTCGCTGTATAGAGGTTCGCTTGCGATAAGTCCGGGCAATGCCGGGTCTTCACTGTCTTATTGTTGTAGTGCGCGGGCGCGCCTGTCACCCCAATCCAGCGTTCGTCGGTAATCGCTTGATCGATGATGCCGAGCATTGGCTCGCCCCGATAAGTCAAGCCGACCAAAGTGCCAAAACCGAGGGAACCGGAAATGAAGGATTTGGTGCCGTCGATCGGATCAAGGTGCCAGACCCAATCGGCTTTTGGATTTTTGAAGCCCCACTCCTCACCGTTGATACCGTGGTCGGGGACCACGTCGTCGAGTATTTCCCGCATCACCCGCTCGGCCTCGCGATCGGCAATGGTGACCGGGCTTTCATCGCCTTTTCGAATAACCTCAAACGAGGTGCGGAAATATTTTTTGACGACCGGACGCGCGGCATCGGCCAACCGCTCCGCCAAGGCGATAAATTCAGGCGGGCAGGTATCCATTTGAACTTTCCTTATTCGAACCGCTTATTCAGCCGGCAACGCCGGAGGCTGGTCAGCCGATTGGCGCAGATAGGCGATCAGATTGGCCCGATCGGTCGCTTTTTTCAAACCGGAAAACGACATTTTTGTCCCTTTCGCAAAACCTTTTGGATTAGCCAGGAACGCATCCAAACTCTCATAGCTCCAATCGCCCTCCAGACCGGTCAGGGCACCGGAATAGGAAAAGTCGCCTGAGGCGATATCGCTACCGGGAATATTGAACAGATTGGGGCCAACCTTGTTCTTGCCGCCCTTCTCGAAGGTGTGGCAGGCGGCGCATTTTTTTGCCACTTTTTTGCCCGTCTCGGCATCGCCGGCCGCCAAGAGGACGCCAAGGGACGGACCGTCGTCGGCTTTCGCAACGGCAGTTTCGGCGGCACTGTCGGATCCAGTATCAATCGCAAGAACTGATTTTTCCAAATGCGTCGGATGGACCAGAATATTCCCGGCCTCATTGATCACCATCAGCAATAACGCCGATGCCAACACAGCGCCCATGAACTTATTCAACTCAAAAAAATTCATTATCAACCTCTTCAGACCGGAAAACCGGCGAACCAATCTTTTTCGGGGACTTCCCAGTTCCCGCCGCAGTCCGTATAACATCGCCATTGTACGAAGACCAGAGCCTAAGTTTCCGACTTAGCCGGACCGAAAGAACTAATGTGATATGAAGGCAATAACGATAATTCCAGCCCGCATGGCGTCCACTCGATTGCCTGGAAAACCGCTGGCGGATATCCATGGTGAGGCGATGATTGTCCATGTTTGGCGCCGCGCCATAGAGGCTGATGTCGGCCCGGTACTGGTTGCGTGCGCGGAACAGGAAATCGCCGAAGTGATCGCGAATGTTGGGGGTGAAGCGGTGTTGACGACTGCCGATTTACCCTCCGGTTCGGATCGGATATGGCAGGCGCTGCAAAGGTCCGGTCACGAAGACGCCGACATCATTATCAATCTGCAGGGTGATCTCCCGACGATAGGGGCGGAGATTGTCCATTCCGTTCTTTCGCCCTTGGTCGACCCTGATGTTGATATCGCAACTTTGGCAGCTGAAATTGTCGATCCAGCGGAACGGGATGAGGCAAGTGTCAATAAAGCTGTGATATCTATGGCCCCCGGCGATGCCGGTGGCCGGGCGCTCTATTTCACTAAATATCCCGCACCTTGGGGGGCGGGGCCGGTATATCATCACGTTGGTATTTATGCGTTTCGCCGCGACGCGTTAGCACGCTTTGTGGCCCTTCCACCCGGCCATTTGGAGCAACGGGAAAAATTAGAGCAACTGCGCGCGCTAGAAAATGGTATGCGGATTGACGTAAGGGTAATTGACAGTATTCCCATTGGTGTCGATACTCCCGCCGACTTGGAAAAAGCCCGCCAATTGCTGGCGCCATCAAGCTAGAAAATAGAGAAATTAGTATGAGTGACGAAGACTACAATCCACGAACCACCGTCGCCTTCCAAGGGGCGTTTGGGGCCTTTTCACATCTCGCCTGTCGCGAGGCGGCTCCGGATTTCAAACCCTTGCCATGTGTGAATTTCGATGCCGCCTTTGAAGCGGTAACATCTGGTCAAGCGGTGCGTGGGATGATCGCGATTGAAAATTCACTGGCCGGCCGGGTCGCCGACGTGCATCACCTGATGCCGTCTTCGAACCTCTATATCGTTGGCGAACATTTTCAGAAAGTGCATATGCATATGATGGCGCCCCAGGGCACCAAGCTGTCTGAAGTGAAAGAGGTCCATAGCCATGTCCATGCGCTGGCGCAGTGCCGAAAGTTCCTGAAACAGCATGATATCAAGGCGGTCGTGCATGCGGATACGGCCGGGGCTTGCGAAATGGTGGCGGAACTGGGCGATCCGAAAATCGCCGCCATCGGCTCCGTTCTGGCCGGTGAGATCCATGGCCTGGACGTGTTATCGGACAAAATCGCCGATCACGACAATAATTTCACCCGATTTGTGGTGCTGTCACGGGAACGCATCGTGCCGCATCCTGACGATGGCGACGCCATGACTTCGTTCATGTTTGAAGTCCGCAGTGTCCCTGCGGCGCTTTATAAAGCGCTCGGTGGATTTGCCACCAATGGCATCAATATCACCAAGCTGGAGAGCTATATTGAGCCCGGCAGCTTCTCGCAAGCGCAGTTTTTTGCCGATATTGAAGGTCATCCGGAAAGCAAAAGTGTCGGATTTGCGTTTGAGGAACTGAAATTCTTCACCAAGCGTTTTGAAATTCTGGGCACCTATCCGAAAAGCCATCTTCGCTTCTAATAATCGGCGCGGGTCAAAACAAACTACCGCGTGAGGACAGACCGCCGTCAATCGGTACGACTAGGCCGCTCAAATAGCTGGCCCGGGCCGATGCCAAAAACAGCACCAGGTCGGCGCATTCTTCCGGCATCGCGGCGCGACCGAGCGGCATCGGTTTCAACAGTTCCGGCCACCGATCCGCATCACCCAATTCGGCTTTAGCCCGCGCCGACATCAGCGAGACAATGCGGTCGGTTTGAACCGGACCAGGACTGGCGGCCAGCACCCGGACCCCGTGGTCGATGGAGCGTGAACCGACGGCTTTGGTAAAAGCCATCAGCGAGGCGTTGCCGGCGCTGCCGGCGACATAGCTATATTCCGGGCGTTCGCCGGCCATGCCAACAACATTGACGATCACACCATTACCGCGCGCCATCATTTTTTCGAGATAAATACGGGTCAGATTGATGAAACCAAAGACTTTCAAATCCCAAGCCCGGCGCCAAGTTTCTTCATCGACCTGCAGCACATCGCCACCTGGGATGGCACCGGCATTGTTGACCAAGATGTCGATATCGCCAGCCTGGCTGGCTAACGCAGCAATATTGTCACTGTCGCTTAAATCGTAAGGAAAAATTTCCGCTTCTACGCCGTGGGTTTGAAAAATCACCGCTTTCATATTCTGTAAATCCGCTTCGGTGCGGGAAACCATGACGATCTGCGCCCCTTCGGCGGCGAAGCCTTGCGCGATGGCAGCACCGATCCCTTTCGATGCGCCGGTGATTAAGACACGCTTTCCCTGCAGTTCTAAATCCATTTTGCTCCCTCCCGAAAAATTGCCTTATGATTGATATGATTCGCACTATTCTTTGTAAAGGTACTGGTTTATGTCCACGTCGTTTCATTCTCCCCCATCGCTTTGGGAAGCGACCGCGAAATCGGAATATCGCGCTGGCGAACTTGATGGGGTTCATCATACAGATGTTGCGATTATTGGCGCTGGTTTCACCGGTCTCAGCGCCGCCTTGCATTTGCGCCTGCAGGGGAAAAGCGTCGTGGTCTTGGATAAAGGCGGACCTGGTTGGGGGGCCTCGGGTCGCAATGGCGGTCAGGTCAATCCGGGTTGGAAACGTAGCCGCGGCAGTATTGAAGCGGCCTATGACGCAATCGCGGCGGCGCAAATACTGTCGGTCTGCAACGACGCTTGCGAGCTGGTATTTTTCCTCATTGACGAACATCAGATCGACTGTTCACCGGTGCAAAACGGCTACATTCAAGGGGCCAATAACCAGGCCGGTTGGCGCCGCTTGCAGGAGAAATATGTCGAAGATGACCCGGCGATGGAACTGCTCGAGCAAGCGGATACGGCGCGGCTGACCGGGGCGCAAGGTTATGTCGGGGCGCTTTTAGACAAACGTGGCGGTAGCGGGCAACCGCTCGATTATGCCCGCGGATTGGCCATGGCAGCAGCCGGCCTGGACGCTTATATCTTTGCCCCGGCAAAAGCGGAAAAGATCATTCGTGAAGGCGGTGCCTGGCGGACCGAAACAGCCGACGGTGTGATCCACAGCGATCATCTGCTGCTTTGCGTGAATGGTTATGGAGATACCCTACAGGCAGATGTCAGCCGGTCCGTGGTGCCGGTGGTTTCGTGCCAAATCGCCAGCGAACCCTTGCCACCGGAGCTCTTAGAAAAAATTCTGCCGGAAGGGCACCATGTCTCGGAAACCCGGCATATCGGCGTTTATTTTCGCCGCTCGCCTGACGGTCGGTTTATGATTGGCGGGCGCGGGCAAACAATGGGGGAACAAAACGAAGCCGCCAATCGGGCCATGCTAAAGCAGGAAGCGGAAGCATTGTACCCAATCTTGAAGGGTCAACCTTGGCCCCATTATTGGCACGGCTTTGTTGCCATGACGCCGGATAGCCTGCCGAACTTGCTGGATATTGGACCCAATGCCTATGCCGGTTTGGGTTACAACGGGCGCGGCGTGGCGATGGCGACGATGATGGGCAAGATCCTGGCCGACCGGGTGATGGGAAAGCCGATACCGTTGCCGATGGTGCAGCCGAAAGCGCTGCCTTTCCATCGCTACCACAATTTGGGGACGACGGCTTATGTTCAGTGGGGCCGGATGAAAGACAAATTTGGGCGATAAACCGACTTAACGCCGCATGGCCAGAATTCTGGGCGATCGCCTGGAAAGGACGGTGAATAGAAGAGCCGCTGCAAAGGCCCATACCGACATCGCAAAAAGCTGGTTTTCGATATGAACATTGGCGTCAATCAACCAGCCCATGATCCCCGGTGCCAAAGCCGTCGCCATGACCATGCCACCGACGATGATCGAGCGAACGGCCCCTAAATTCTGGGTGCCATAAAGTTCCGGCCACAATGTGCCGATCAAACTCATCCCCACGCCCGATGAAATCCCACCTAAGATCATAAAGGCAAATACCGCCCAGGGAGCATCGACCGCGCCAAGGATCGCCAGTGCCGTCGCCATCGGCAGCAGATAATAAGGCAGCAACCGGCCAGAACCATATTTATCGATGGCCCAGCCGGTCAACAGCGATAATATAACGGTAAATCCTGAATAAACCGGATAGCCACTGGCGAAGAGCGTCAGGCTCCAACCCTTGCTTTCGATCAGATGAACTTGGTGAAAAAACACGCCGGTCATCATGAAGGGTGGCGCCAATACACCAGGCAACAAGACATAGAACAAAGGATCACGCATCACTTCGGAGCGCGACCAGTGACGCACCGGGCGAATGTATTCTTCCTTTGCTTGCGCCAATGCGGCTTCCGCTTCTTCGCCCGGATCGCGGATGGCTAAATAGAATGCCAATGGCGCGGCGACGGCGAGATAGATTGCGCCAACGATCCAAGCTTGCCGCCAGCCGAATGCCGCGACAAGTCCCACCGTCACGATCGGAAACAACGCCTGCCCGATCGGGTGGCCAAGACTGGCGAAGCTCATGGTGCGGCCCCTGGCCTGCGTATACCATCGTCCCATCGCAGTCATCGAGACATGGCCGGTCATGCCCTGGCCGAACAGGCGCAGACCATAAAGCACAATGATCAAAACCCCGATCGAACCTACCAGCGACATCGACAGCGCCATCAATGCCAAGCCGGCGAGTGCGATCATGCCCAGAATGCCAAGACTGATGCGATCGGCCAGGCGGCCATAGATCGTCAAACTTAAGGCACTGGCGATGGTCGCGATCAGATAAAGACTGCCAAAATCACCATGACTAAGGCCAAAAGCAGCGCGGATATCACCGGCAAAAAGCGCGATGAACGGCGTCTGCCCGAAAAATGACGAGAAATTCAGTAAGAACCCAAACGCGAGATAGCGCGCGTTATAGCGCAAGAAACTGAGCGAAAGCATAGCTGAGTTCTGCCTAGTTGCGGCCGGCGATGGCCTGCGCAAATTCGCCGGCATCGAATGGCTGCAGATCGTCGATACCCTCTCCGATACCGATCAAATGGATCGGCAAGTGGAAACGATCGGCGACAGCCACCAGAACTCCGCCGCGCGCCGTGCCGTCCAGTTTGGTCATGCTCAAACCGGTGACTTTTGCAACATCCGTGAAAACTTCAACTTGACGGATCGCGTTCTGGCCGGTGGTGGCGTCCAATACCAACAACACATCATGGGGGGCGGTTTCATCTTGCTTGCCAATGACACGGACGATCTTTTCCAGTTCCGCCATCAGGTCTGATTTATTCTGCAACCGCCCTGCCGTATCGACCAGCAGCACATCGGCCCCAATTTCTTTCGCCCGGGCCATGCCTTCGAAGGCGACGGCAGCCGGATCGGCACCAACATCCCGGGCAATTACTTCGGCGCCACTGCGTTCGCCCCAAATCTTCAGCTGATCGATGGCGGCGGCGCGAAAGGTATCGGCAGCAGCCATCACGACTTTTTTGTCCGCTTGCGCCAGGCTGTTGGCAATTTTGCCAATTGTCGTGGTCTTGCCACTGCCATTGACCCCAACCACCAGGATCACATGGGGCTGATTGCCCGGGTCAATATTGATCGGCATTGCCACCGGCTGCAATATTTCTTCGACGACGTTGGCCAAAGCGTCACGCACGTCGTTGTCGCTGACCTCTTTGTCAAACCGATCTGCGGCCAGGCGTCCGGTCACCTTCGCGGCAACCCCGGGGCCCAGATCCGCAGTGATCAGCAAATCTTCCAGATCGTCCAAGGCGGCCTGATCCAGTTTGCGTTTAGTAAAAAGATCGCCGATGCCACCGGTCAAGCTGCCGGTCGTGCGGCTAAGCCCCGATTTTAGGCGGGTCAAATATCCTGCTTTATCGTCACTCATGCGATCAGACCGTCGCCATCGGCAGCGGCAATACGGACATCAGCGATGGCGCCCGGTTGCCAGCTTTCGGGCAGCTGCACTGGGGCGAATTGTTCGCTATGGCCAAGGCCGGGACGTTCGACCAGAACCTGGGCGCGATTGCCGATCCGGCTTTCGAAAAATTGCCGCTTCGCCCGCTCGCCATGATGACGGAGTTGTTTTGCCCGGGCTTTGCAAACTTGGCCTTCGACTTGCGGCATGCGGGCCGCCGGCGTATCCGGTCGTTCGGAATAAGGGAAGACATGCAAATAGGTCAGACCGCAATCTTCGACCAATTTCATAGTATTTTCGAACATCGCGTCGGTTTCGGTCGGAAATCCGGCGATCAGATCGGCGCCAAAGACCATGTCCGGGCGCAGCTTGCGCACGGTCTCGCAAAACTCGATCGATTGCGTTCTATCGTGACGACGTTTCATCCGCTTCAAGATCATATCGTCGCCGGCCTGTAACGACAGATGTAAATGCGGCATCAGGCGCTCTTCTTCCGCAATCAGGCGCAGCAGGTCGTCATCGACCTCCACGCTATCGATGGAAGAAAGCCGTAGGCGCGGCAATTCCGGCACTGCTTGCAAGAGCCGTCGGATCATTTGACCCAGGCTTGGTTGCCCCGGCAAGTCACTGCCATAAGAAGTGATATCGACGCCGGTTAGAACAATCTCCCGATAACCGTGTTCGAGCAAATTTCGGGTCTGTTCAACAATTGCGCCGATTGGAGCGGAACGGCTGTTGCCGCGGGCGAACGGAATGATACAGAAGGTGCAACGATGGTCGCAGCCCTGCTGGATTTGCACAAAAGCTCGTGCCCGGCCGTCGAACCCGTCAACTAGATGACCGGCGATATCCTTCACGTTCATGATATCGTTGACCTGGACCCGGGCATTGGCGCCATGCAGGAAGCTCTTCAGCTGTAATTTTTCTTCATTGCCAAGGATTTGATCGATCTCCGGCATCGCCGCGAACCCGTCTGTGTCGACTTGAGCGGCGCAGCCGGTGACGATGATTTTAGCCTTCGGACGCTCGCGCCGGGCCTTGCGAATGGCTTGCCGCGATTGCCGCACTGCTTCGCTGGTGACGGCGCAAGTATTAACGATCACGGCGTCATCCAGGCCGGCGGCATCGGCGTGTTGACGCATGATCTCGCTTTCAAAGCTGTTCAAACGACAGCCAAAGGTCAGAATATCGAGCTTGTTCATCGGATTAGGCCGTCAGCAGCTCAGGCGCCAGCTCACCACGATAACTGGTCGCCACTGGGCCGGTCATCAGCACATGGCCGTCGCTTTCGCGCCATTCCATCCACAGATCGCCACCATCCATGGTAATTCGGCACCTCCGCTCGCTCAGACCGCGGCGCACCGCGGCAACAGCGACGGCGCAAGCGCCCGACCCACAGGCCAAGGTGATCCCGCCACCGCGCTCCCAGACCCGCATGCGCAGGTGATTTTCGCTCAACAGGCTGACGATGCTCATATTCGCCCGCTCGGGATAATTCGGGTGATGTTCCAGTTGACTGCCGATCGCTTCCAGATCGATTGCTTCCGCATCCTCGACAAAGATCACGCCGTGGGGATTGCCCATATTGACAGCAACCGCATCCTTTAGAAAATGCTCTTTGCCGTCGTCGACTTCAATCGGCACATGCAACGTATCAAATTCGCGGGCCAGGGGAATATCCTGCCAATTCAGCCGCGCGGGACCTAGATCCGCCGTCACCAATCCGTTCGCCGCTTTTTTGGTATGCAGCAGGCCGGATATCGTCTCGATGACAATTTCGTCCCGCGATAGTTCATCGAACATCAAACTGGCGATACAGCGGGTGGCATTGCCACAGGCGCCGGCTTCGCCGCCATCGCGGTTGTGAATACGCATGAACACGTCGCCATCGGCGGAAGGTTCCAGACTGATCAGTTGATCGCAGCCGACCCCGGTACGGCGATTGGCAATCGCCCGCGCTCGATCGGAATCAAGCGTCAAGGCGCCATCGCGGTTGTCTAAAACCACGAAATCGTTGCCCAAGCCATGCATTTTCAGAAACGAATGTGTCATAACAGGCTCGATATAGGCTCAATTTCCCCAAAGGTCCAGTATTTCAACAGCGTTTTGAGTCCTTAACCGGCATCCTTTGCGCCGTCTTTTTTGGTTTGCCGCAACCGCACCAATTCCAGGATCATTTTGCGTAACATGGCGTCGGCGAAATCGTCGTTACTCATGCTCAGTTGCACAAATGAAGTCGGGCCGGCAATGACTTCGCGGCGGAAATATCGCGACATGATTTCGATGCCGGAACCACGCGCCATGATCAGGCCGTTGACGGTAATTTGACGGGCGATGGCTTCGTTGCGGTCGACCGCCGGCAACTTGCCGATATTGGAGATACCGTCGGCGACCACATTGATAACGCTTTCCGTGGCCGGCCAGGGTAGATTATCAAATTGAGCCAAGCCCACTTCGATGGCGAAGGCAACGTCGGTCTGGGTGCCATGCGAGGCTTGCCGCTGTCGAGCGTGATCCAGGCGCAGGAATTTTGCCGCGACTTCAGCTTCTGCTTCATTGGAAATAATGACCCAAGGCAGGATCACGTCATGGCGGCCAAAACTGGACCAGGTGACGACGGAAAGCGCGATCCGGGCATGACGGCCGACGGCAACGGCTTTCCTGAATTGCGGGTGACGCAGTGCAAAAACCAGACCTTCGATTTGCACCCGCGCATCTTCGGCGTCGATGGATTCCGAGCGATCAAGAGAGACCGCAATCGCCAGATCCACCGGGTTCAAAGTCGCCGTTTCATCGGCCTTAGTCACATTGACAAAGGCGACGCCAAGAATAATGAGTATAGGTATCCAACGCATGGTATTTCCGCTTCCACCCAAGCCTATCAACAATTCGGAATGGGATGCAAGGTGGGGGCCGATACGCCGGCGTTGCAAAAGTTCAAGTGGCCGCTGGTTTCGGGCAAATCATCTCTAAATGAACATCGATTTGAATTGCTTCCTGAAACAATGTGGTGTTCGACCAGCTATCGACGCCGATGCCATAATCGAAACGGGAAAATTTTATGCTGCTATCGGCGACGACGCGTTCTTTGTCCGGGTCTTTGTCTGGTCCGTGGCGATAGGTAAATGGAATCACGAGAGGTTTTTTTATGTTTTTTATGGTCAGGTCGCCGCTGACTTTCAAAGCCGTCTGACTTTGCGGATTGAAGGCTTTAGTCACCAAGGTTGCGGTCGGAAAAGCAGCGCTATTCAACATCGGTTTGCTGCGGATGAAATTATCCGAATCCGGGTTCATGGTATCGACACTGGCGGTATTGATCGTAATCGTGGCGTGGCTTTTTTCCGGGTTTTTATCGTCCAGGATCAGCTGGCCATCGAAATCCTGAATACGCCCGGTGATCGGCAGATTAAAAATCATGCGGGCGGTAAAATTCAAATGGCTTTCTTGGCGATCTATTCGACATCCCTGATCGACCGCCGATTGCGCCGCTGCCGGACTGACCAACAACAATCCAACAAAGACTATTCGACACAAATTTGGTGATATTTCGCCTATCATCCCCTAAGCATGCGTCTGAGCGTACGGTCTTTCAAGTAACAATGATGATAGAGCGCCGCGATCACGTGCAAAACCACCAGCGCCAGCAAGGTGAAGACAATCAGGTGGTGCAGAGATTTTAGCTCTTCCGCCAATATCGCGTCCGGCGCCAATAGCGCCGGCAATTCGATGAGGCCGAAAAAACTGACCGGGAAAGCCGCGGCGGAGGAATAGGCCCAACCACTCAATACCGCCAATGGTATTAACACATAGAACGCCAGATGATTGAATTTCGCCGCCCGTTGCATCCAGCGGCTTTCGCTAAGCGATGTTGGCCATCCTTGGCTTAGCCGCCAGCTCATGCGGAATAACCAAAATAGCAATATGAAAATCCCAATTGCCTTATGGACACTCAATGCGACTAATCGTATGGGTCCGATCGGCTGATTGGCGCCCAGTAGGCCTAATGGCACCAAAACCACAAACAACAGCACAAAACCCCAATGCAGCCAGCGCGACAGTCGCCCATAGCCTATGGCAGGATCGCGCCAACCAGGATGATCGGGGATGTTGTTGCTAGCACTATCGTCGGGTTCAGAAGTCATGTTGCAACCCTAACCCCGCACTCGACGATACTCAATTCACAGAAACCGGCACCGCACTATTTCGGCAGTCCGGCTCGTACAAGACCTTCGATGACATGTTCAATGTCGGCTGGGCGCATCCATCTGAAGCGGTCTGCGACTTTGGCGCACGGTATTGGCTCGACACTGCTGCAAATAGGGCCGAGGGTTTGGGTGCCCGTTTTACAACCACACTGTTGTTTCCGAAGAAGTGAGATAGAATAATCTCGAACGACAATAGACTTTCATAACTTTCAAGGAGTTTTCAGATGCCTCGTCACCAGTTTAACAAATCTTCCGCTGCTGTAGTTTTATTTGCCAGCATGACATTTCTGCTCGCCGGTTGCGGCCAAACAATCTCGGATGAAGAGAAGATGCAACTTGCCAAACATCCTGACTGCGCAGAAGCCGAAGAAGACATCGCAATCTTGGAAAAACAGCGTGCTAGCACCATGAAGCAGATTGAGATTGGGGCGCAGTACGTCATACCGGTTGCCGCAGCCGTCAACGTGTTTCGTTCATTCAATCAAGACGGCACGTCGGAAGAGTTCTATAACGACCGGGAGCAAGTCTTAACTGGTGAATACAATAAATCCATCGATGCCAAGATCGAAGAGATCCAAAGAACTTGCGGACTTCCAGGCGCCTGAACAGCAGTCGAGATAATTGATATTCTCAATGCTAGGTTTGAAACCAACACCAGAAACAACAGCACAAAACCCCAATACAGCCACCGCGACAGTCGCCCTTAGCCTAAGGCATGATCACGCGAACCAGGTTGATCGACATTGGTGTCCTTGGGTTGATTGTCTGGTTCAGATGTCATTGCGCAACCTTAACCCTACCCCCAAAGATACTCAATTCATCTGGATGAGGATCGTGCGCACGCAGGCTCTTTCGTGGACGCATATAAGATTTTCAAGTCGAGATATCGGCGAGCCGCAAGCCGGTATAGTTCAAGGCCTTGGTATATTCGCCGAGCGGCACCAAGTCTTCCGCAAAGAGCGCCTGGAATTCGTTGAAGGACCGAAATTTCGGTAAATATTTTGCCCCAATATCTGGATTATTCAAACCGTACACCTTTAGAACCATTGGACTATGTAGCAGTTTAGAGCATCTCTAAAGCTCCGAAATATGGAGCTTGTAGAGCGATTTCTAATCGTTCGTTCTTGAACCGCCGCTACCGCTAGGCTAGCGTTGGTGCTATGAATAGCATCATTTTTCGCGACGCTACAGAAGCCGATCTTGGGAATATCGTCGCAATGTTGGCAGACGATCCGCTCGGGGCGAGGCGAGAAGCTGTGTCGGCAAGTATCGATCCGCGCTATCAATCTGCTTTTCAGGCCATAACCGATGATCTGAACCAAGTGTTGGCGGTCGCAGTCGCCGATGGCAATGTTGTTGGCTGTATGCAGTTGAGTTTCATTCCCGGCCTCTCGCGCCAGGGCATGTGGCGTGGTCAAATTGAAAGTGTGCGCATCGCCGCCAGCCATCGCGGCAGTGGGCTGGGTCGCCAGTTCTTCGAATGGGCGATTGAGAACTGCCGCGCGCGCGGTTGCGAATTGGTCCAGTTGACAACCGACAAACAACGCGGCGATGCGCTACGTTTCTATCAATCCCTTGGTTTTACTGCCAGTCATGAAGGCATGAAACTAGCCCTTGAGTAAATGCAATACTGGCGTGATCAAAACTTTGAGACTAGCCTTGTGCCGGTGCGGCTTTATCGCGTTATCCTGCGATATTTAACCAAATGCCTTAATCGCAATAATCCGACTGTTCTTTATCGAGCAGGCGTTTGAGAGCGGCGAAATGATGTTCGGCGTTTGATTTGTCGCTGTATTTGGGCGCCGTGATTTTGTAGCGGTGCATGGTCTCGTCGATCACCTCTTGCGGCAATGGGTTCAGCTCCCGGCCGCTCCACATCGCATAAAGCTGCACCTGCGCCACCCGTTCCAGATAATAAAGCCGGTCATAAGCTTCCGCGACGGTTTTGCCGATCGTCACCACCCCGTGATTGGCCATGATCAGAATGTTTTTGTCACCCAAGGCGCCAACCAGGCGCTCCCCTTCCTCAACATCGAAAGCAGGACCGGTATAAAGCGGGTCATAAGCGGTTTGCATCATGATGCCGATTTCCGTTTGACCGATCGGCAAGATACTGGGGTCTTTCAGGCGCGCCAAGGCGCTGGCAAATGGCATATGGGTGTGCAGCACACATTTTGCCCGCGGCACCAGGCGATGAATGGGCGCGTGGATACAATAGCCGGAACGTTCAACATCCCCATCCCCCTTCAGCAATGTGCCGTCGTAGCCCACCTCCATGAAGGTGCTAGCGGAGACTTCGGCCCAATGGGTGCCAAAAGGGATTTGATAATAGCGATCGTCGGTGCCCGGCACGGCCAGCGTAAAATGATTAAAAATACCTTCGTTGAATTCATGTTTGACGGCCAGGCGATGGGCCGCCGCAAGATCGATCCGAGCCTCTTTGGCCGCACTTTCATCTTGAATGTCGTTTTTTCTTATCGCCGAGATATTCATCGCCTGCTGCTCCTTGATTTATCCATCTGTTGGCCATGCTAGCACTGAAAGTTGCGTCTGGTAAGCGCTTAACCGCGGGTTTCAAAGACCAATTGCGGCAGATAAGTAATGATCTTGGGTATGGCCATGGCCAGCGATATGCCGATCACCTGCATGACGATCACCGGCGCCACACCGCGATAAACCTGGCTCAACTTGACTTCCGGTGGAGCGGAGCCTTTGAGGAAAAAGAGCGCAAATCCGAACGGCGGGGTCAGCAGCGAAGTTTGCAAGGTCAGCGCCACCAAAGTCGCTAGCCAAATCTTCGTCATCTGTGCATCGCCGGCATAACCGGCAAAATCCAACGCGGACATCACCGGCACCAGTACCGGCAGACTGATCACCATGATCTCGATCCAGTCGATGAAAAATCCCAGGACGAACAAGATACCCAGGATGATCAACAACATGGTCCAGGGCCCGAACGGCAGGGTCAGCAGAAAATCGCGGATCAGCATGTCACCGCCGAAATAACGAAATGGAAAACTGAACAACGCCGCCGCCATGACAATGAAAAACACCATGGCGTTCAATTGCACAGTCTTGGCAATCAGCTCTTTGAAGTTCGTCCAATTGAGCCGGCCGTTCAAAATCATCAAGAACAGCGCCCCACTGGCCCCGACGGCGGCGGACTGCGACGGGGTCGCCCAACTGAAGATGATCGAGCCAAGGACCAGGAAAATCAGACCAGCCGGCAAGATCAAGCCGCGGGTGAAGAACAGCATCCATTGCAGGCCAGTAAAATTCTCCTCAACGGGTGCGCGCGTCGGGGCCGGTGGTCGGATGATCGCCAGAGCCACAAACAGGCAAATATAAAGCCCTGCCAACATCGCCACCGGCAGCAGCGTCGCCACATACATCGCCCCGATGGAGACGGAAAACTGAAACCCGAGGAAAAATAACATCACCGCCGGCGGCAGGATAATGCCAAGCGTGCCGGAGGCGGCAATAGATCCGGTGGCCAGACGGGTATCGTAGCCCTGCGACAACATCGTCGGCAGCGCCACCACAGTCAAGGTCGCAACCGAGGCGCCAACCAAACCTGCGGCCGGCGCCAACAGGATGCCAAGAAAAATCACCGCCACTGCCAGACCGCCAGGCAGGCGCCCGAACAGCGCCTTGAAACACAGCAACATATCCCGCGCAATGCCGCTTAATTGCAGCGCCACGCTCATAAATAACAACATGGCGACGGCAGGAAATATGAAGCCTGTCGAAATCGCCCCGGCCATACGCACAGGCAAGATAAAGAGCGTATTCACCGGCATTTCGCCGATCAATATCCCCAGCAATGAAAACAATACTCCCAAACCGGCCAGGATCAACGCCACCGGCAGGCCGGAAAATAACAACACGGCAAGGGAAATCATCATCAGAATGGGGATGACTTCGTAGAAATCGACGATCATTCCGGCAGCTTCCCATGCTGAGCCGCGGCCAATGCACGCAGACATTTTGACGCCATCGCGATCAATAACAGGCAAACGCCAAAGGGTAACGCCGCCTTCATTAGCCAGCGCCAAGGTCCGCCCAAAGCAAAACCCAAACGTTCGCCGTGGCCATAACTTAAAGCGACAAAATCAAGGCCGTACCAGATCACCACGATACCAAACGGCAGCATGAAAACCACAAAGCCCGCAATCTCGACCCAGGCGCGGGTCCGCGGGCCCCATTTATCGCGTAAAATATCGATCCGCACATGACTGTCAGTCAGATAGGCATAACCGAGAGATAGAAAGACCAGGAAAAAAAAGGACTCGCTTTCAAATGCTTGCAGCAGGCCAGACGGTGCCGTCGCGACCTTACGGGCAATGATCTCATAGGTCCGCCCCAGCACCATGATCGGCAGAAAGATCATCGCACTGACAAAGCCAATGGTCATAATAATCTTTTCGATTTTATGCAGAACCGGAAGCATCGCTGATTGGGTAACCTTTAACGGGGAAAACGAAGGTATTATGTGGATAGCCGAGGTGGGCGCAAGAAACAATATGGTAATAGCAAATCAAGACTGACAATTTCCAAGCCGACTTTTTGTTCATGATGACGATAATCCAATCTTACTGGACGGCATATACATCTGTGACCATGCCCGCCGCCGTGCGCTCGCCAATACCTATTGCCAGCAACTGATTAAGAGATGAAAACGCCGACGCACTGGTTTCAAAAGTGAACGCGGTGCGGAAATAATAGAGATTTCGATCGATCTCTTCCCCCCGCGATAAGGCCTGCCTCAATTCTGGCGCCATGTTGAAGATGCCGTTACCGCGGGCATAGATAAGCGCATTGTCCTCGGTCTCCAAAGTCAATCTGATGTCCAGTTCGGCGACGCCATCCCGGCGAAGCAAGACCCAATCGCTGCCGCCAGTCCGGATCAGGCCGCGAAGTTGCGGACCTTCAAAATTGCCCTTTTCCAAAACCAGAATACGGCGGCTGCCAGCTGGCGTTTCGCCAAGATCCTGCGGCGGCGCAAATGTCGCATCAAGGCGGAAAAGAAATTCCAATTCCGGCGGCGCTGCATTTGCTTTCGCATTCATGGTCTATGCAGCCTTTGGGCGACCCTTGACCCACGCAGATATAACGGTGTCATCGCTGGGATAGTGTTCAGCTGCCAATGGTGTCAATTGCGCTTGAATGCATTGCCATTCACCCTCCGCCTCCAGATAGGTGTCGGTATAAACTGTCATACCTGTCCGCTCCGCCCCATTTGCGCGGCGGATATATTTGTTGGTCGACCGCACTAGGGCGACATTGCCAAAGATAGAGATCGACTGGTCCCGATAATCCCAATAGACGAATTCATCCGGATCAAACGCCGAGGCCCAAAATTTTAGATAAGCATCTCGCTCAAGCCGCGCGCCGTCGGGCATAAGACAAATGAATTGTTGATGAATGATAGCGTCGTGCGATTCAACGTCGTTGGTGACGAAGTTGTGGATGAATAGCGCATTTAGCGCGCTCAACTTTTCCAAGGCATTACTGCTCATAAATTCCACCTCTTCCCATATTTTTCCGGCCGATTAGCGACACAGATCATTCGCTCGCAAAAAAAATAGTATTTAGCTGGAAGGCGAAAAGCAATTACGTCAGAGGTAAACAAACCGCACTTTTTTCGACCATGGTTGCGCAATGCAGTTCAGCGATTTGGGCGCAAACCGGCACTATCCAGGGCACAGGGACGCACGCAGCCGTGCACAAAGTTTCGGATTGGCACATGCCTGTCTCCTGTTCATCGCCGAGAGAGAATGGCTTACTTAATTGGTTCGACTAAGCTGCCCTAAGCTGGCGAAGCTGCGAGTTTTTCGACAACCGTCGCCGTCGCCGGGTCCGCCGGGTACAGACATTCTATCTTCATATATTGCGGCTTGAGCGCGAACGGCAAGACGAAGGTCGTGAACGCTGTATAAAAAGAAAGCGACGTATTCTTCCGCTGCAGCTGCATAATCATAAGCGGTCGCGTTCCGCCTTCTTGCGCACCCGGTTGGTCAATGGATTCAGGAATGCCTGGATAAGAATACAAAGCGTCGCGCAGTCGCCCCGCCGGGGATTGCGACGCCATTGACGCTTCGCGATTAATTTCCCGTACAAACGGTTCAACATATTGCTGCCAATTCGGCATGAATTGGCGAAGTCCGCCCGGGTGACACAATATATGCAGGGCGTTATTCGCGATGTTCTGCGGCAATCTATAGGAAGAACGATACTCGCCAAAGAGCTTGGCGGCGACGGTATTTCTCTGCCGGATATTCCAACCCTCATCGATGGCCAATGCCGGAAAAGAGCGCTGCTGCGAAAGGATAATTTCGAGCATGCGTTCGTATGTCTCGGATTCCTCCGCCACAAAATCGTCCGCTGGATAATCCGGCGCGAAGCCTGCCGCAACTAACAAAAGATTTCTATCCGCGTTCGGCACATCAAGGCATTCCGCCAGTCGATGCACCATCGTGCTGCTCGGCAGGGAGCGGCCGGTCTCCAAAAACGACAAGTGACGGGTCGAAATCCCGGCATCTTCGGCCAAGGCGATCTGATTGAGACCGCGGTGCGTTCGCCAGTGCCTGAGCAACGTGCGAAAGGCCGGCCCGGTCACCTGCGTCTCTAAACCTTTGATCGATCTACTCATTGTAATCCATCTAGTCGGGGCAGCACGTCACTTGAATTAGTTGATAAAAAAAAATTTGAACAGGTGATAATTCTAACAAGCCGAATTCGACGTGTCGACGAATTAGGACCTAGCCGCAATATTTGGAACTTTCATTCAGATTTGTTGTCGGGCTTTGGCGGCGGCGATATCGGCGGACATGTCGCGGGGGTTGGTGGCGGTGATAGCGATTTCGGAGACCATGGCGCGGCCCGGCAAGCTGACCGCCATCAAAACAGCAGCGGAGATATCTTCCGGCAGCATCATTTTGGCGCGGGTATCGGCGTCTGGAGAGAGCGCCCGGTTGTCCAGGATCGGCGTATCCACTTCGCCCGGAAAGATGGTGATACAGCGGATACCGTGCGGGCGCATTTCCGCCGCCAATACCGCCATGTAGTTGCGCGCTGCCGCTTTAGCCGCACTATAGACCGCGCCCGCCATCACCCCAGGTGTAATCGCCGCCATCGAAGAAATCATCACCACGTCGCCGGAACCCTGATCGATCATCGGTTCAAGCAAAGCCCGGGTCATCATCGCCGGTCCCATGGTATTGACGTCCATCACCTGCCGCCATTCTTCCGCCCCGATATAGCGTGTGCTGCGGACTTTGGACGAAAATCCAGCATTGTTGATCAGGATATCGATCACGCCATGTTCGTTTAGAAGTGCCGTCGCACATTCTTCGATTGCCGCCGGATCGGTCAGGTCGCAAGTCACCGCACTGCCGTTGCCGCCGCCATCAGTGATCGCCTGTACGGTTTCTTCTAGCGGTTCCATCCGGCGGCCACAAACAATCACCTTGGCCCCGGCGGTCGCCAGATCAATAGCAACGGCGCGGCCAATGCCGGTGCCGCCGCCGGTCACAAAAGCGGTCTTTCCTGTCAATGCAGTCATAAATTTCTCTTTCCCTTTTTTGTTGTCGCTGAGGGTAACATTGTCCCGGTGGTTTTGTCATTTTCCTATCGGGCCAATATTCTGCTAACATCAACGATAGCGATGACAGGAGACCAGGATGACCTTAAGTCCAGCGCAAATCGAGCAGTTCCAGCAGCAAGGGTATGTTTTTCCAATCGACGTTTTGTCGATAGTGGAAGCGGCGGGTTTACGGCAAAAGCTGGAAGCTTACGAAGCAACAAAAGGCGGAAAATTGGATGCCGCGGAACGCAACAAATCGCATCTGTTGTTTAAGTGGCTGGATGATCTGATCCGCGATCCGCGTATTCTTGACCCGGTCGAGCAATTGATCGGTCCGAACCTGCTCTGCTGGAACACGATTTTCTGGATCAAAGACGCCGGCAGCGAAAGTTTTGTCTCCTGGCATCAGGATACCAAATATTGGGGCCTGTCGAGCGATCAGGTAGTGACCGCCTGGCTAGCATTATCGCCGGCCAGCATCGAAAGTGGCTGCATGCGGGTCATGCCCGGCACCCACATCGGCCAGGTCCTGCCCCATGACGATCGCTATGACGACGCCAATATGCTGACCCGGGGGCAGGAAATCACCGCCGGTGTCGATGATGAAACGGCGGTCCATATGCCGTTGCAGATCGGACAATTGTCGATCCACAATTACCGACTTGCACATGCCTCCGGACCCAATCTGTCGGATGATCGCCGCATCGGTGTGTCGATCCATTATATGCCGACGGATACCGAACAAATTGTCGGCGATTGGGATAGTGCCGCTTTGGTGCGGGGACGTGATGATCACGGCAACTTCGCCCCGACGCCAATCCCGGCGCAGGATTTTGACCCCGAAGCAGCCGAATTCCATGCCCGCGCCGCCGGCGCCTTACGCGATGTGCTTTATCATGGCGCCGCTGAGAACACCGCCAAACTTTAAGTGGCCGGCGAAAGAAACAGGATGCCCAACGAAACCCCACGATCGGTCTCGCGCCAGATGCAGTTTGGCAATGGCACTGCCATCGGCACCAGCGATGTCTGGGGCAACGGGCAATATTGCACCATCCTGACCCAGGCCGGTATGGTTGGCTGCGCCATTTTCGATCTTGAGACCGCGGCCGAGTTTTCCGAAGCGATCGCGGTCGCCAAGGGCACCCCGGAAACACCCCTGGTCGAACCGGAAGATCTGCTCGATGCGCAGATCGTCGCCATGACCCCGCAAGCTGCCGATTTGGGCGTGCGCATCGGTATGAGCGGCCGCGAAGCCGTGGAAACCTTCCTGAGCGTGAAATCAACGGACAACGGATAATGTTATGATCAAGATCACTTTTTGTTTGCGCCGCAAGCCGGGCTTGTCACGGGCTGAATTCCATGATTATTGGCGCAATCATCATGCCCCGTTGGTAAAATCGCATCAAGCGGCGCTTGGCATTCGCCGCTATGTGCAATGCCATCGTTGTTCTGAGACGGCAGCCGATGCCATCGGGGCGGCGATGGCCGGTGCGCGCAAGGCGCCTGAGCCCTTTGACGGTATCGCTGAACTTTGGGTCGATTCTATTGCCGCGCTGACCGCAGGCAACGACGATCCGGCCGCACGGCAGGCGGCGCGGGACCTGCTGGCAGACGAAGCAAAGTTCATCGACCTGGAAAACTCACCGATCTGGCTGAACGAAGAACACGAAATCATCGGCTCATAGCACCGACATTCGCACCTCCCCTACTTACTCCGACCCAATATTCCTAACTGATGAAGTTTTTCGGAATATCGGGTCGGAGTAAGTAGGGGAGGGCGGCAGATTAATCTAAGCGGCAGCGACGACGTGGATTTGGCGGTCGGCAACCAGGTCTTTGGTTTTTTTACCATATTCAGCCATATGCGGCGAAGCGGCATGGGCGCGCAAGGCATCGACGCTGGCCCATTTTTCGATCACCACAAAACTATCGTCGCCAAATTTGGTTTGAAACTTGCCCAAGGCATCGATGTCGACTTGTGCGGCATATTCGATACAGCCGTCTTCGGCCAGGACCGCCGGGACATTGCCCCGAAAAGCTTCCAATATTTGGCCGCGTTGGCCCGGTTTGGCGGTAATCACCGCGATGACTTGAATAGCGGACATTTATTATTCCAATCTTACTGAAATGTTGATGTGAGATTTCGAACCTATATTTCCCTTTCCGCCAAGGCCAGCGATTTTGTCTGGCGAAAAAATTACCCCAACGGTTGACGATTACGGCTGGACGATGTTTGTTTCGGTTATGGACATGAAATTATCGCCGGCGGACGAAGAATTCCGCAAGATGGTCAGGGATTTCCTTGCCACTGAACTAAGCGAAGAGTTCCGCGATGCCGGTCGCAAACGCACCAGCCTATGGCAGGACATACGTTATGGCATGGATTGGCAGCGTATCCTGCATGCAAAGGGCTGGGCCGCGCCGGACTGGCCGGTGGAATATGGCGGGACCGGTTGGTCTATGGTGGAGCGCTATGTCTTCGCCCAGGAATGTGCCCGCGCCGATGCCCCGGCCTTGATCCCGATGAGTTTGAAAATGTGCGGCCCGATGCTGATCGGTTACGGCAGCGCCGCGCAGAAAGCCTTTTACCTGCCACGCATCCTGAGTGGCGAAGATATTTGGTGCCAGGGATATTCCGAACCGGGCGCCGGCTCCGATCTAGCGAGCTTGAAAACTGCTGCGGTTGCCGATGGCGATGATTATATCGTCAATGGCAGCAAGATCTGGACCAGCTATGCGCAGCATGCCGATATGATGTTCGCCCTGGTCCGCACCTCGAGCGAAGGCAAGCCGCAATCCGGTATCTCCTTTTTGCTGATCGATATGAAAACGCCGGGGATCGCAGTCGAACCGATCATCAATATCGCCGGAGTTCATGAATTTAATCAGGTATTTTTCGATGATGTCCGGGTGCCGCAGGCCAATCGCGTCGGCGATGAAAACGATGGCTGGTCGGTGGCCAAGTATCTCCTGGAGTTCGAACGCTTTTCCATGGGATCAGTGGAAATCCGCCGCACTTTGGATCAGATCGAAGCCCTGGCTGAGTTGACGCCAGTCGATGGCGAAGCATTGATGAATGAACCGAGCTTTCGCCAAAAACTCGCCCGACTGCGGGTTGAGATCGTGGCCTTGGAGGCTTCCGAACAGCGGGTGCTGGCCAGTTTCAGCGCTGGTAAACGGCCGGGCCCGGTTTCTTCGCTGTTGAATGTGCAACATAGCGAAACTCAACAACGCGCCGACATGCTGGGGGTCGAAGCGGCAGCGTATTATGCCAATCCTTATCAGCCGCGGGCGCTAGAGCCCGGCCATAATGAACCGCCGGTCGGACCGACCCAGGCGATCACGCTGGTGCCGATGTATCTCAGCAACCGCATGAAAACCATCGCTGGCGGCTCCTCGGAAATCCAGCGCAACATCGTCGCCAAGGCCATGTTGGGCCTTTAAAATTGAGCTATTTTGCAGAAATAAGGCAAAACTGCTAAACTAGGTTTTGCTTTAAGTGGAACTTTGGGGGGATGTCATGGTTTTGCGTAAATCAAGATTACATGCGTTGTTGACAGCATCTTCGGCTTTGGCGTTGGGGGCGTTTGTGTTCTTTGCGACTGGTTCCGTTACGGCCCACGATGAATTGGGCAATAGGCCCCACCATATTGACGTGCCGATGAACCCGACGGCCGCCATGCGTGCGTTCATGAATAACAAGGCAGGCGATACCACTTTGGCAGAACCTGCAGAAGCGTTAGCAACAACACCCTGTCAATCAAACATGGCCGGTGGCTACGCCTGCAGCAATATCGACCTGCATACATTCATGCCGAAAAGTGCATTTGGCGGCGACCGCTCGAACGATAAGTTAAATGATATTTGGGGTTGGACGGATCCGGCGACCGGCAAGGAATATGCACTTGTTGGTCGGGTTTTTGGCACCTCCTTCATCGATATAGATGATCCCGATAATCCGGTTTATTTGGGTGAGCTGCCGACCCATGGAAATTTCGGTTCGAGCTGGCGCGATATTAAAGTTTATAACAACCATGCCTTCATCGTTAGTGAAGCGAGCAGTCACGGTATGCAGGTGTTTGACTTGACCGAACTGCGCAATGTTAACAATCCGCCGAAGACCTTCGGCGAAACGGCGCATTATGACGATTTCGGCAGCGCCCACAATCTGGTCATCAACGAAGAAAGCGGCATGGCTTATGGCGTCGGCACCAACCAATGCAGCGGCGGATTAGCGATTGTCGATATCTTGGACCCGGTCAATCCGGTGGATGGCGGCTGTTTTTCGGGCGATGGCTATACCCATGATGCCCAATGCGTGACCTATCATGGACCTGACGCCACCCATCAGGGCAGTGAGATTTGTCTGGCATCCAACGAAGATACCCTAACCATTGTCGATATCTTCGGTGGCGCCAATCCAAAACAACTCTCAAAAACAAGCTATGGCGGTTCCGGCTATACCCATCAGGGCTGGCTGACCGCCGATCATAAATATTTCATTTTCGATGATGAACTGGACGAGCGCAATCTTGGCCATAACACCCGGACGCGGATATTCGATGTGCAGGACCTGGATAATCCGTTCGAATTGACGGATCGGTCTTTCGACAGTAGCTCGTCCGCGATCGATCACAATCAATATATCCAGGGCCGCTTCGTCTATCAGGCCAATTATCAAGCCGGCCTCCGGGTCCTCGAACTGGCCTATGATGCCGGCAGCGTTCCAAGCCTTAGCGAGTTTGGCTATTTCGATGTCTACCCAGGTGGCGATAGCGCCAATTTTAATGGCGCCTGGAGCAATTATCCTTATTTCACCAGCGGCACTGTGATCGTCAGCCATATTGAACAAGGCCTGTTCATCCTGCATCCGAATCTCGACCGGGTGCATTTCGATCTGCCGCTAGCTCATAACGCGGTGATGAGCGGCACCGATGTCGATGTGCAAATCACCGCCATCAACGAAGGCGTTGGTGCCGTCCTTGATGTTTGGTGGACCTTAGACAATGACCCAGCGGAACGCGCGCCTGGACTTTGGGACCTATCGCCCGGCCCGCACCGCTTGACTGCCTTTATGGAGGATGACCAAAACAACGTTACTTCCAGCGAAATTCTCATCACCATTGAAGGCGCCGGCGGTACGAACAACCCCCCGATTGCAGTGTTAGATGCAGATGAAACAAACGTGGAATTAGATAATCCCGTAAACTTTGATGCGGTTACAAATTCCTATGACCCGGACGACAACGTTGAACTGATTTTCACCTGGCAAGTAGTCACCCGGCCGAAGGGTAAGAACCGGACCAACTTTGTTGATTTCGGCGGTGGGTTAGCCCAGATGACGCCGGGCAAAGCCGGCCTTTATGAAATTCAGGTGACGGTATCGGATGGCACGCTTTCCGATCAGGCCCTGGTCGCGATCACCGTCACCGATCCAGACGGCGGCGGTGGTGGCGGCAAACCACCGAAGCCGTGCCGCAACCCGCACGGCTGTTCTTGACCAACTAAGAGGCCTCACCTTGCTTAGCCTTGGATGCGTCCCTATGTATGGGCCTGACCGATGATAATTTCGAACGGATTCTTGCAAGAAAGTTGAGAACGATGAGTATTGAAAACGTGTTGGAAATAGCCCCCTTGGGGCCGACCTGGCAGACCTTGGATCCGTTTCTATTTTGCGTCCATCATGACGATGCTTATCCGGCGGGCGATGCGGCGATGGCACCACAAGCGAAATTGGCGGGGCGAGATATCGGGCCGGATTTCAGCGGCAAGGATGGCTGGAGCATGTATCACGGCGACACCATCCCGGGTTTCCCGCAGCATCCGCACCGGGGTTTTGAGACCGTGACCGTGGCCCGCCACGGCTTTATCGATCATTCCGATTCGATGGGCGCCGCCGCCCGTTTTGGCGAAGGCGATTTGCAATGGATGACGGCGGGGCGCGGTATCGTTCATTCGGAAATGTTTCCCTTGGTGCATCAAGACAAGCCCAACCACACAGAGCTGTTTCAAATCTGGCTCAACCTGCCGGCCCGCAGCAAGATGGTGGAACCGCATTTTTCAATGTTCTGGAAAGACGATATTCCGAGCCACGAAAGCAGCGATGCCGAGGGATTGCAGATCACAGTCGTCAGTTATGCCGGGGCCTTGACGGACGGCCAGCGGCCGCCTACGCCGCCGCCGGAATCCTGGGCTGCAGCGCCAGAAAATGAGATCGTGATCTGGACCATCAAAATGGACCCGGGAGCAACCTGGACCCTGCCGGCAACAGGCCCCGGAAGCAACCGACGGCTCTATTTTTTCCAGGGCAACAGCGCCCAAATCGCCGGCCAGGATGTGTCCGCCGGGCATGCCGTGACGCTAAAGGCGGATGCGGATATCGAGCTTAAAAATGGTGCCGAAGAAAGCGAATTTCTGCTGCTGCAAGGCCGCCCGATTGGCGAGTCGGTGGCGCATTATGGTCCCTTCGTGATGAACAGCCAGGAAGAATTGCGGCAAGCCTTCACGGACTATCAACAGACCGGTTTTGGCGGCTGGCCCTGGCCCGATCATGGGCCGGCCCATCCCCGCGACGCCAAACGGTTCGCCCGCTTGGCAAATGGCGACATGGTCACGGCAAGCGCCGCTGAATAACGACTTTTTCGAACTTGTAACGTCGCCCCGGACAAACGCGGCGCCTGACGAAATCTTAGGTAAGCTTACGCGTCGGTCGTTGACATTAATGCTGCCATTCCAGACAATTGTTGGGTTGGAAGTATTTAGGGGGAGCAGCAACGATGAAAACGTCAATATTGGAGGCGACGAAAATTCAGGCGCGGGCGGTCATTCCGATCGTCAAAGCTTTGGAAGCGGAAATGGGCAAGGACGCGGCGCACGCGCTGGTTGGGCGTGCGATCGCGGAAAATTACGTCGCCTGGCGCGAGAAGCTGGGTTTTGTTGAAAACAGCCACCCCCGCGACGATGCCAATGCGCCGGCATTCCCTGTGGAAAATACCGTCGTCGAAGACAGCGACGAGGCCTACGGCCACGATGTCACCGGCTGCGTTTTCGCCGACTATTTCCGTTCCATCGGGGAAGCGGAAATAGGTGCCTTGATGACCTGCGGCGTCGACTTCGCCGCCGAAGCGCGGATCCGCCCAAACTGGGAATTCAGCCGCACCCAAACCCGTATGCAAGGCGCCACCTGCTGCGACTTCCGTTGGCGCAAACGAGTGATGGGCCAAGGCGCAGGTTGAGCCGATCATGGTCTGTTTTTCTCAAGGCGTATTTTCCAATTAAGTTCAGCACGGGGATCAACACAGTGGCAAAAAATCTCACCTTTCAAGTTATAACATTACCGAGCGGCACCTTTGACGAAGTTTTGAAGCAATTCAAACGGGTGGAAGATTTGGGTTTCGATATGGTCACAACCGGCGATCATTTCGTGGATTGGAATGATCCGGTTCGACCGTGGCTGGAAGCCTGGACTTTATTGGCCGGCGTGGCCCGGGAAACGACAAAAATTCGCCTCGCCACCTATGTCACCCAGATCCCCTTGCGTAATCCGGCGATGCTGGCGCGGCAAGCGTTGACACTCGATCATATATCCGGTGGACGATTGGATGTCGGGATCGGCACCGGCCTGGTCATCGATCCGGTTTACGACATGATCGGTATTCCGAATTGGGACAATGCAGAGCGTGTGGCCCGCTTGCGGGAATATGTTCAGATCGTCGATCAACTTCTCGCCAATGAAAAATCGAGTTTCGACGGCGAATATTATCAAATCAAAGATGCGGTGGTGAACCCACGGCCGATCCAATCGCCGCGTCCGCCAATTGTTGTCGCCGCGTTAGGGCCGAAGATGCTGGATATCACCGCCCGCTATGCGGACAAATGGAACACCCTTAGTTTTGCCCAGGATTTCGACACGCAGCTCACGGAAGTTATCGAGCGGACAAAAAGGTTGGATGATTTATGCCTTTCGATCGATCGCGATCCCGCCACGCTCGAGCGCAGTTTTCTGATGTTCGACCCGGCCTCAAGATCGTCCGGTGGCTCGATTAGTTATTACCAATCCGACAATCAGTTTGTCGATCAGGTATCTCGCTTATGCGAACAAGGCTTCACCGAAATCGGTTTGTATTACCCGATAATAAGCGACGAAGAAGCTGCCTTCGAACGCATTGCAACGGAAATCATTCCCGGTCTCAAAAACGACTATTCCGGCTGATCGAAAGGTTGGCGAAGATGAGAAAATCCACCCGACTTGGGACGACTTCTACAGTTACGAGATTTCAGCCCGACGTGTAGATATATAACGCCGCGACTACTTGGCGGCTTGCCAGGTATCGAGGATGTCGCGGGCGGCGTTGTTGTCTGTCAGCATGATGTCATCGTGGCTATCGCGTTTGGCGGTCAGTTCGATGACATAACCGTTGGGATCGCGGAAATAGATTGAATCGACAAAATGATGGTCGGAAACGCCGCGCACTTCCATGCCGGCGGCTTTGCCTTTTTCGAACATTTCCATCATGTCGTCATGCTGCACTTCCAAGGCAATATGCAGGTCAAAGTCATGCTGTTCCTTGAATTCAAACGGCATGCTCGGCACTTCGAAAAAGGCCAGGAAAGAACCGTCATCCAACTGGTAGAAAGTATGCAGCGCCTGGGTTTCTCGTCCGGTTGCACTTTTGCCAATCGCCAATGAGCTGGTGAGTTCCAGGCCCATGAAATCTTCATAGAACTTCCGGGTTTCTTCAGAATCACGGCAACGATAGGCGTTGTGGTGTAGTCCTTTGATCATTGTATTCCTCATATCTAAAAAACGTTCTAGCGATGTTAACACGAAATGCCCCGGGACCCGCGTAGATTTGCCATGACACCCTAAAATGCCTGTTTCATTCTTTCCGGACAGAAAGGTGGTTGGTGCATGTTTGGCGAGATGAGCGGCACGATCTGTTCTTCTGAAGCGTGCGGTCATTGGTCCCGATGGCTATCGAGATAGCTACGAACTTTTCGCAGCACCGGCAGAATATTTGCGAAATCCTGAGGCGGGATTTCCCGCAAAAGACTTGCCAAAACGGGGCCAAGATTTTTGATACATTGCGCGCGCATGTGCCGACCGGCCGGGGTAATCGAGATCAGCTTGCCGCGGCCGTCCGCCGGATCAGAGCGGACATCAATCAGGCCGCGGGCATCCAAACGTTGGATGGTATTGGTCATCGCGCCCTTCGTGACTTGAAACGCGGCGGCTAGATTTACCGGACTTTTGTCATCTCCCAAACGGACGAGATGATTAAGGACCATGAATTGAGACTGTTTCAAGCCATTCGGCATGACCCGCTCAAATTCATGACGGGCCAATTGTTCGATGATCCCGATCTCGTTGAAAACGTCGAAGGCCAGCGGATCTTGCGGTGGTGTCGACAATGGATTTCCTTCCTTCAACTCACAATTCGGCTGGCTAGCGGCCAACGCGGTGACGGCCCTTCATCCTTGGCATAACCCAAACGCGCCAACATTTGTACCCGTTCCTGGGGTCCGGCGGCTAGTTTTGCATGAACGGTCTTGAAATAGTGCGCCATGGCGGCATATTCCTGCAGCGCCTGGCTCATTGGCTGCATCACCAAGCCATTGGCCGTCGCTTGCAGGGCGACGCGCAGATAAGCGCGACCCGCTTCAATCTGCTGGTGGCGTTCGTTGCCGGGGGTCGTAAGCCATACGAAACCCATTACCGACATCGCGCTGTCAGCCGCCATGTCGAGACCGATTTGGAAAGAGCTGGTGCTTGGGTCCGCGACGGATTTGCGGCTCAAGACACCAGCCAAGCTAAGGGTTTCCAGGAAAACCCCACCGAGGCTAATGCCATCGGGATTGGCTTCGATCTCCGCTTTGCCGATACGCATCAGATCGACGCTTTCCTGATAGGCGGCCGGGTCGCGAATTTCGTCCTGCAAGGCATCCTTTGTCAGGATGCGAAGGTCGGAAAGCAGAGGTCCTGTATGAACCGTACCCACCGTTACTTGGTTCCGCACTGCAGCCGTTAATTTGGCGAGCGCCGCCGCCGGGATCGTTTTATCCGTCAGATAGGGTTCGCGATTAGTATGACGTTTCAACACCTGCACAAAAAGCGGATCGGCGACCAAGTCCGCTTGTTTATACAACTTCAAATGGGCGATGGCGCGCGCGTCTAGTGCGGTGTTTCCCTGGCCAGCTGGAAAATACTGCACCTCGGCTTGATACCCGTTGGCCGATGCGGCGATGACAAAAAGTTCCAGAAAGCAACCGAGCCCGATAACGATCTGCCGGTCAAAAGGGTCGGTTTCCGGCAACCGGCGATCCAATTGACAGGTTAGCACCGCCTCCGTCTCACTTTTTAATGTGACTTGCCAGGGCTGCCGATTGTGTGGGTTGGGTGCCAGGATCGCGTATGACAAGGCCTGGCGGATCGGATCGGAATAAAGCGAACCAGCTTGCCGCCACGGCTTCAATGCTTCGCCAGGCGTTCGTGTAAGGGCAAAACCGGTCCCGCCGGCAGCTAATATGACGGCGGTGGAGCCGGCAACTGTCAAAAATTTGCGCCTATTCATGGTCGTCTTCCTTCCTTATATTAATTTAACGTTAAATTAATATAAGGTTTAATATGGAACTATTCAAGAAAATATTCTAAATCCGCAAGCCAAACACTGATAAATGCCACTTGATGTCGACTTTCTGCTGGCTTGCCACTTTGCTTCCGTTGGCCTTTGCAAGATTGAAGATAGTTGCAAAATTGCCATCTGACCCGGATGAATAGATGCCTCGGTACGGGGCGAAGGCGAGGCGCGTCCGCAAGACAGGAAACGGTCGCACGGGCTTAGGTATCAAGCACTTCCCGAAGCGCCGCCGCAAGGTGTCTGCGTTCAAAAGGTTTAGTCAATAACCTCGTGTTTGACTGCAACGACTTATTCCGCTCAACCACGTCCGGCGCGTATCCGGACATAAAGATGATCTTGGTATCTGGATGATGTTCCCGGACTTCATCGGTAAATTGCGGCCCGCTTGTGCCGCCGGGCAGCACGACATCCGACAGGATTAAGTCAACTTGGCGGCTATCCAGCAATATAGACCGCGCGGTTGCAACATCAGCTGCCTCGACTACTTGATAATCTAGGCTGGCTAGCATTTTGATAACCAGTGAACGTACATCGACATCGTCTTCAATCACCAACACGGTTTCATTGTGCCCGTGCGGTATTTCCCCTGTTCTTTGGGAATTATTGACAGACGCCCCAACTTCCGCTCTTGGCATGTATAGTTTTACCGTTGTACCCCGGCCTTCGATACTGTCGATGGCGACGTGCCCGCGCGATTGTTTGGCAAAACCATAGATCATTGAGAGCCCCAAACCACTGCCCTCGCCAACATCCTTGGTGGTGAAGAAAGGCTCAAAAGCCTGGGCTTGCACACCGGCCGTCATGCCGATCCCTTCGTCTTTGACCGAGAGAACCACATAGTCTCCGGCCTTTGTTTCAGGATTTATCTCCACATAGGCATCATCCAGTCGGGCATTGACACAACCAATCGAAAGTTTTCCACCGGTCGGCATGGCGTCGCGGGCATTGAGGGCTAAGTTGAGCAATGCGTTCTCAACTTGTCCCGGATCAACGGTCGCGGTCCAAAGCTCGGGCGCCACTGAGATCGCAATTTCAATGGGCTCGCCCAGAGTTCTGGTCAGCATCTCAGACATGTCCTGCACCAACGATCCGAGATTGATCGCTTGTGGCCGCAAAGGCTGTTGCCGCGAATAAGCTAACAACCGTTGCGTCAGCTCAGCACCGCGCGTACTGGCTCTGAATATCGCGTTGAGTGCAGGATTTTCCTTCTCGAGCTTGTTGTCCAACAATTCAGCGTTACCCATAATGACGGCGAGAAGATTGTTGAAGTCGTGCGCTACACCACCCGTCAACTGACCCACCGCCTCCATTTTTTGGGCCTGGCGAAGCCTTTCACTGGCTTGTTTCTGCTCGGTGACATCCAACGCGATGACACCAACGCCGGTAACTGGTCCCTGATTTTGAGTTCGCAGAGGGAATTTGATGATCAATTCGTGCTGCTCCCTCAATTCGATAGGCCAAGTATATTCCGTGCGCATTGGTTCGCCGCTCTCTATCACTTGAAGATCCTCACGGGCGGCATCGGCGGCTACTTCCGCGGGCAGGATATCAAGAAAAGTTTGGCCTAAAACCTCGCTTGAACGGACGCCGTGCAAATGTTCGAATCCAGGATTGATTAAAGTGAACCGACCCTCGCGATCCTTCAGCGAGAGCGACATAGGCACGTTTTCGACCACCGCATTCAACATCGATTCTCGCTCCCGCAATGCCTCTTCGGTGGACTTGAACTCAGTGATGTCGCTACCGCTGCCACGGTAGCCTAAAAATTCTCCATCCTTATCGAAAATCGGAACGCCGCTCGAACTGAGCCATCGCGGCTCGATATTTTCGCCGGCGCGGTAATAGACAAAATCCCGGAAAGGTTCGTGTCGCTTTAGGGTCTCTAAATGGGCTGCCCAGATCGCGGGATCATAATCTCCCCCGAGTAACTCTTCGCGGGTTTTGCCATAATGCCATTCCGGTTTCACACCGACGACACGTTCGACATTTGGTGACATGTAGGTAAACCGCAGATCAGCGTCCATTTCCCAGAACCAGTCCGCGGAGGCTTCGGCGTAATCGCGGAACCGTTGTTCGCTTTCAACCAGCGTCTTTTCTACCAGCTTGCGATTTGTGATATCGCGGGTGACAACCAAATACGAGGATATCCCGCGCCAGGGAATTTTCTTTATTGCCCGTTCAACGGCGACACAACTACCATCGATTTTAATATACGAGGTTTCACGATAGCCGACCGCATCCTGGTTGTCAGCGCCATGCCGCCGCGCCATGACGGCCTCCTGGTCTGCTTCCGGAACGAAATCCAAGACGTCTCGGCCGACGAGAGAGGCAGGCGAGAGCGCCCCGAGTAACTCGGCCATGGCGTTGTTGGTATATTGGATGATACCTTGCGTATGTACCATAATACCTTCGGGTGATATCTCAGCCAGAGCCTGATATTGGGCTTCACTCTCGCGAACTTGCTCGGTTATGTCACGATGTAAAGCGACGATACCGCCGTCCGGCATTGAATGGCGATGGATTTCGATCCGGCGGCCGTTATTAAGCGTTCGTTCAAATTTGAGATCCCCAGGTATCCGCGCCCGTGAAAGCATCTCGCTGACAATTTTCTCAGCATCGCCAGGTCCATATACACCACGTTCCGCATCGAAACGCAGACCATCGGCAATCGACGTGCCGGGCCTGCCCAAATGATCGGGATAATCAGCAATTTCTGTAAATTTTGAATTGGCTTGAACTATTCTGAGATCGGCGTCGAACAGGACAAAGCCGTCAGATATATTCTCAATCGCGCTGGCCAACACTTTTTCCGCCCGATCAGCTTGTTGCACGGCGTTCACAAGTTCAGAGATATCTCGGCCGGTGCCACGGTAACCACGGAAAGTACCGTCGGCGGCAAATATAGCCTTTCCATTGACCGAAAGAGTGATCATGCGACCGTCGGCAATCATCTGAAGACGGCGAAAATCACGGAAGGTTCGCTGGGCCGCCAGATCATCCAGATGGTCTTGCAAAACCTGCGGGTCAACGCCCGTGATATTAATCTCTGCGCGTGTTTTGCCCAAAAGTGTTTGTGGCAAAATTCCAGTGACTTGTTCAAACTGATCGGAGAAAAATGAAAACCGGCAAAGCTCGTCCATTTCCCAATACCAGTCTGACGATGTATCAAGATAGTCGTTCACCCGTTGTTCACTTGCCAGCAACTGGTGTTCGCGTTGCTTCAATTCAGTGATGTCGATCGACAACGTGATTGTGCTGCCGTCCGGCATCCGCTCCTCACGAACCAAAATCCAGCGGCCATCTTGTCGCTCCATTTCAAAAGCTTCGCCGGGCTCGCGGTGCCGGGCGAGGCGCTGGGCCTGCCACTCCTCTTCACAACCGATGGCTTCGGGAACCAATCCCGCTTTGACAATTGCTTGGATGTGATCTTCGAATTTAGTGCCCGGTGCAATCGTATTCGCCACGTTTCGATTTATTTCCGCCCATTTGGTATTGCGAATAATAAGTCGATCGTCCGGCCCCCAAAGCGCGAACGTTTCAGTGAATTTTTCGAACGCCGCGAACAGCATATCTTGGGTTTCCCGATGCGATATTGCGGCAACGATGTCGTCTGTTATGTCACGAGCGCTGCCACGAAATCCGAGAAAAAGACCTTCGACGTCGAATATTGGTTTGCCGCTCGTTGAAATCCAATGATGCTGGCCGCATGGATCCGCGACACAATATCGAAAATCCTTAAACACCCGGTGCTCTTCCAGGTCTTTCACATGCCGCTCGATCGAGCTCCCTTCGGCGACATCGACAATAACCTCAACGCGCTTTTTACCGGCCATAAATTCGGGTCCGATCCCGCTGGCATCACGGCATGAATCGGAAGCGAAGGTAAGGCGATGGTCCGCATCCGTTTCCCAAAACCAGTCAGCCGCAGCTTCGGCAAAATCAGCAAGGCGGCTGTTGTCATCAAAAGGTTGCATTTGCCCTCTCCCGATTGGATTCTGCGGCGCGATTTGGCGAGGCAAAACCTTCCCGTATTTTGAAAGCGGCAATACCTTCCGCTTCGTATTCCTCTACGAGCAATAGTAATCTGGCGGGCAATTATAGTTCATAAATAATTAATTGGGGGTTAAATAACCGCTGAGCAAACAACATGAAACAGAGCTGCCTTCGGATGCCAGTATACTTGGACAAAGGCTGCGGCTACTTACACCGACGACGACTGTTTGTTTCCCAGCACTAAGTGATTTCAGTGGTATTACATCCTTGCCTGAATGTAGATAGACTGCCCACACTATTGCAGATTGATGGTGGTATGGGGCGAGAATTGCATGAGCGGGCCGGGGCATGATGAGTTGATGGCGCAGTTGATCGCAAATGGGCGGCTTGAAGGACATGATCTATCCATCTTTCGCTTCGAAGAACTAGAGGCAAACAGAGAATTTGAATTTCACGATTGCCGTCTGCAGGCGGTGCGGATCAAGTCGCAAGGGTTAGAGGCGTCACACTGGAGCGGCTGTCAGTTTCTGAATTGTGAATTCGCCGGCTGCGACCTGCGCGAAGCTGTGTTTAGAAATTGTCGGTTTTTCGACGTTGAGACCGCGCAAGGTTGTATCTTCCGGTTTTCCGAACTTCGCCAGGCATGTTTTCACGATTGTGATTTGTCGGCCAGCAAGTTCTGGGCTTGCGACGGTTTTGAGATCGAATTCGCCCGCTCAAAAATGGCCGGGGTGAATTTTGACAAAATGAGTTTCGCCCACGAGATCGGCCAGCATCGACGCAACGCGGCTTTGTTTGATGGCTGTTCCTTGATCGATGCAAGCTTGCGGGAAATCGATCTGTCGACCTGCGTGTTGAAAGATTGCGACCTGAACAATGCCGATTTGGCTCACGCCAGTTTGCGCAATGCGGAACTTAAAGGCTGCGATCTTTATCAGGCCGATCTGGACGAATGCGATTTCTCTGGCGCCGATCTGCGCAGTTCGGACCTGGCCAGCTTTGATCTGATTGCGCTCCGGGATTACCAGGGCTTGATGATCTCCGCCAGTCAGCAACATCACCTGCTCACCAGCCTAGGCATCGACGTCAGCCCAGACGAAAACTGAGCCTGAATATATTTTCATGTCAGATTTCCATATCAAGAACTTTTACGCCTGTATATTAGTAATTTATTAATAGTATTGTGCAAACTTCGACGGCAGAAATACGGTTGCTACGACCCTGCAACGTGATGGCGCAGGCTCTGATCGGCGAACATGCCTAAGGTGTCCGGCCGACCGAACAACATTCGCAAGAAATCGCGCCCTCACCCAGGGTAACCACTAGGGCCAAATTATGCAGAACATCGAACCTTTCACTGATCGACGTGTTCTCGTTGTCGACGATGACAGAGACTTCGCCGACGGTCTTGCCGATTTGCTTGGGGCGGAAGGTTACGATGTGCAGACGAGTTATTCGATTGTCGAGGCCTGTAGCATGATAGAAAGCTTCGATGCTCAAGTTGCTGTTCTCGACTTCAAGTTGGGCGATGGCGATGGCATTGAATTGTTCGACGCCTTAAAAAAGCAGCGCCCGGATTTGGTTTGTCTCCTGCTAACCGCTTATTCGGATATCGAGTTGGCGATCCGTTCCTTGCGCCACGGTTTCGAAGATTACATCCGCAAGCCAATATTGGGGGATGATGTTTTGCATACGTTGGAGCGAACCTTTGAAATGCTCAGGCTTACGGGAGAACGCCGGCAGGTCGAGGAAGCCAGACTGCTAGCGCAGCGAATGGCTGTTGTTGCACAAGTTACCGGTGGCGTCGCGCATCATTGCAATAATCTTCTGATGGTTATGCAATGGAAACTGGAACAGTTGCGCAAATCAATGCCGATGCAGTCGGACACAGGCAAGCTGTTTGATGAATTGTTCAATTCCACGGACAAAATGGCGGGTATCAACAACAAACTTCTTGCCTATACCGGTCAGGCATTATTCAACCCGGAAATTTTGGATCTCGCTTCGGTGGTTCGCCAAGCGGTCGACAAGCTGAGGGCCGACCCGGCGCTGACGCTCAATATTACACAACACGCCGTGCCGGACTCAGCGCCGGTTTTGGCGCAAAGTAGTTTGCTGATGAATGCGGTCATCGAATTGGTTCAGAACGCGGCGAAAGCCGGCCCAAACGACATGACAGTCGAACTCTCGGTTGAGAATTTATCGGCCGAACGCTGTCGGGAGCAGGTCGGGAGCGAATGGCACCATGGCCCCGGCGTGTTGCTGCAGGTGTCGGACAATGGCAATGGCATGCCTGAAGACGTGGCCAGCCGGGCTGTCGAGCCATTTTATTCTGAACAAGGCTTGGCCGACAATGCTGGCCTCGGTCTCGGCCTCAGCGCAATTCAGGGATTTGTCGACCAATGCGGCGGCGCGATGAAATTGGACAGCCAACCGGACGTCGGCACCACCGTCAGTTTGATTTTCCCAGTCGCGCAAAACTGAACTCACTGATCAAGCCCGCACTGCCCAATCGGCGCGCGATCGTCTATTTCTTTGTGGTGGACACTGGTAGCCATAGTGTGAAGCGGGTTCCCCGATCTTCGTTTGGGTGAATTTCGACACCGCCTTCATGTTGCTCCATGATTTGTTTGATAACCGTCAGCCCGAGCCCAACGCCAAAATTCTTAGTGCTGAATAGAGGTTCGAATATTTTCTCCATCATATCGGCCGGAATTCCAGGTCCATTGTCTTCCAGAGTAATTTCCACGCGATCGTCGATTATGCGCGTTGCAACGATCAACCGGTTGTTCGCATGGGTGGTATTGTTTTCCCGGTCACCCAGCATAGCCTGTAAGCCATTCTCATAGGCGTTGACAATGGCCCTGCGCAACCGTTCGCGATCAATCACAACCTCATAGTCATGAAGACCGAACTGCCGTTCAATCACAATCCCGGGCGAGGTTGTCTGTTCATCGAGCAATTCTGCTAGCCAGGTGTCGAGTTCGACCGGCGACAGTTTCGCATCCGTGCCGCGGGTGAAATCTAGCAGGTCTTCGATGATGTTGTCGCACCGATCAATCCCCCGCTCCAGGCGTCCTAGGGCGCGTTCGACGCGCGGTTGCGCATCCTGGATTTCTTTGCGCAGAATATGCGTGGAGGTTTGCATCGTGCCAAGCGGATTGCGTAGTTCATGACTGACCGTTGCGGTCAGCTGACCCAGTGTGCTGAGACGTTGTTTGCGCAATAACTCGCCTTGGGCGTCTTTCAGACCGATCTCTGCCTGCCGACGTTTGCTGATGTCCTGGACAATCCAAAGCACATCGACATGATCGCTTTCTTCGTCACGAAGAAGCGAGACCGTCACGTCAAACCAGCGTTCTTCGCCGTCGCTGGGCTGATAATGAATTTCCATTTCTCCATCTGACGCTTCAAAGGATAGCAGACGGTTCAGCTGTTCTTTCGCTTTTTCAAAAACGACTTGGTTGAGGAGTTCTTGGCCCCGTGCATCAAGTAGATTTTCAGCTTCTATTTGCAGAATATTACAAAGCTGGTTATTGACTGACAGGATTTCGCCACTCGGCGTCGATAGCGCGATACCTAACGCCGCCTGCTCAAAGATACCGCGGAACTTTGCCTCGGCTTGCCGCAAGGCACGTTCGGTGGCGAACGTGTCGGTGACATCGACACCGATACCGCGGTAACCTTGAAAAACATTATTATCGTCAAAAATCGGGACGCCGCTGGTTTTCGTAAAGGCTGTCGGGAGACTGTCTAGGTCTAGTCGGACAATAAAATCACGAAATGGCTGACGATCCCGCAATAGGGACAAATGCTGCAGCCAGCTTTCATCTTGCGTTTCCTCGCTACGCACCTCCGCCCTGGTTTTGCCATAATACCATTGTCGCGGCACGCCAATCATCTTTTCAACTGACGCCGAAAGAAAAGTGAAACGTAAATCGGCGTCCATTTCCCAGAACCAATCAGACGAACTTTCAGCGAAATGTTGAAAACGCGTTTCGCTTTCTCGAAGGCTATTTTCCGCGATTTTGCGCTCGCTAATATCCTGGACAATCCACAGCACATCGACATGATCGCTTTCTTCGTCCTTTAACAGCGAAACCGCGACATTAAGCCAGCGTTCTTCGCCGCCGCTGAGCTGATAGTGAATTTCCACGTCCCCAACGGGCGTTTCATAGGATAGCAATTGGTTCAGCTGTTCTTTCGCCTTTTCAAAAACTGCTTGGTTAAGAAATTCATGGCCCCGCGTACCAAGCAGACTTTCCGCTTCGGTTTGTAAAATTTTACAAAGCTGGTTATTGACCGACAGAATTTCGCCACAAGTTGTCGATAGCGCGATACCTAACGCCGCTTGCTCAAAGATACCGCGGAATTTTGCCTCGGCTTGACGCAGCGCGCGTTCGGTCGCGATGGTGTCGGTAACATCGACACCGATACCGCGGTAGCCTTGAAATACATTATTATCATCAAAAACCGGGACGCCGCTGGTTTTCGCATAAGCTGTTGGAAGATCGTCTAGGTCTAGTCGGACAATAAAATCACGAAAAGGCTGACGATCCCGCAATTGCGACAAATGTTCCAGCCAGCTTTCGTCTTGCGTTTCCTCGCTACGCACCTCCGCCCTGGATTTGCCATAATACCATTCTCGCGGTACGCCAATCATCTTCTCAACTGACGCCGAAAGAAAAGTGAAACGTAAATCAGCGTCCATTTCCCAGAACCAGTCGGATGAACTTTCGGCAAAATCCCGCAATCTTTCTTCGGCATTTTTCAAAGCCAGTTCGGCATTCACAATTTCCGTAACATCCACACCAGTGCCACGATAACCTTTAAATACCCCTTGGCCGTCAAATATTGGGACGCCACTGGTTCGAGTGTAACTAGGCGGTACACCTTCGGCCTTTCGAAGACTGAGAAAATTACGGAAGGGTTCACGTTTATTCAATTGGAGCAAATGTTGCTGCCAACCTTCGTCTTGCATGTCTACGTCACGCAGCTCTTCTCTGGTTTTGCCAACATACCACTCCGGTGAGACGCCAAGCACTTTCTCAACGGACGCAGATACATATGTAAAACGTAGATCGGCGTCCATTTCCCAGAACCAGTCGGACGAACTTTCAGCAAAATCCCGCAGTCTTTCTTCAGCATCTTTCAAAGCCAGTTCGGCATTTACAATGTCGGTAACATTCACACCAGTGCCACGATAACCTTGAAATTTTCCTTCGTCGTCAAATATTGGGACGCCACTAGTTCGTGTGTAACTGGACGGTACGCCCTCAACCTTTCGCAGACTGAGAAAATCACGGAAGGGTTCACGATTCTTTAATTTCAGCAAATGTTGCCGCCAGTTCGCGTTGTCAATATTCTCGCTAGCCATCTCTTCCCGGGTCTTGCCATAATACCATTCAGGTGGCACGCCGATCGCCTTTTCAATCGATGGCGAAGCGTAGGTGACACGCAAATCGGCATCCATTTCCCAAAACCAATCGGATGAACTTTCAGCAAAATGTTGGAAACGAAGCTCACTATCGCGTAGTTCGCGTTGGGCACGCATGCGTTCGCTGGTGTCCTGGATATTGGTCAATGTTACCGTGCGCCCGTCTGGTAGCGTCATCTGTTGCGCGCTAATGATAACTGGGACCCGATCGCCACTGGCAGCATTAATAATTTCAACTTCATAACTTCTTGGCACCTCTTCTCCGGCAACACGACGGCGATGATAATCCAAGGACATTTCCGCATATTCCGGCGCTACAACGCTGCCAACAGGCATGCCCAGAAGTTCCTCCGACGAACGCCCGATAAGGGCGCCATAAGCTGGGTTCACCAGGCTGTAGTGATCATCCTCGACAATTGCCAGGCCATCATGCATTTGGTCCACAATAGCTTGCAGACGTTCTTGGCTTTCTTGCAGTTCTTCAGTTCTAAGCCGGACCCGATCTTCCAGTTCGGCATTGACTTGCCGTAGTCGCCGCTCACTTTCTGCCAATGCCTGACTAACTTTCTTCTGCTCCGTGACGTCGGTTCGGATACCGACAATGCCGCCAACCGTGGTTCTTCGATGACTGGCAAGAAGCCATTCGCCAGCAGACATTTGATATTCGACGGAGTTCGTCCCGTTCCGGTATTCAAATAGCCGATTTGTTAGCCAATCATCGCCGGCGTCAATGAGACCGGCATCGCTTCGGAGTTTTGCAGCGGCTGTCAGAATTTCATCAAGTGAGGCTCCGGGCACCAACAAGTCTTTCACACTCCAATACATTTCCCGATATGTTGTGTTGCAAAATACCAATTTCTCATCCGCGTCGAAGAGAACAAATCCTTCGGACACAGACTCGATTGCGTCCGCCAAAAGCTGTTCGCTGTCTGCTAATTTTTGGCTGATATTCCGCTGTTCGGTAATATCTGTGCGGATGCCGACAAATCCGCCGTCCTTTGTCCGACGGTGGCTAGCGAGTATCCAGACGCCAGGGGACACCTCAAACTCGACCGGCTTTGCATCACTACGAAATTCCTCTAATCGCCTGGGCAGCCAATCCTCATCTGCGCCAATAAGGCCATGTGATCGCCGAACTTTCTCCGCCGCGAAGAGAATTTGTTCCAACGTATTGCCCGGCACCAACATGTCGGCGATTTCCCACGACAGTTCCTTGTAATTCGTGTTGCAAAGAACCAATTTTTCGTCGGCGTCGAACAGAACAAATCCCTCTGATATACTTTCAATAGCGTCCATCAGGCGCTGTTCACTATTTACTAATTCCTGGTTGATCTTCCGCTGTTCGGTAATATCTGTGCGGATGCCGACGATCCCACCATCGGCGGTTCGTCGATGGTTGACTAAAATCCATTTCCCTTCGGTTGTTTGAATTTCAACGGAGTTTGAGGCGCCGCGAAATTCCACCAATTGCTGCGCCAGCCAGGTACCGTCCGGATCCATTATACCCGCCTTGCGCCGAACGTCTTGAGCCGCCGTCAGGATTGTCTCCATTGAGCTGCCGGCCACTAGAACGTCTCTGATTTTGGGATACATTTGCCGATAGGTGTTGTTGCACAAAACCAAGCGTTCATCCGCGTCAAACAGCACAAAACCTTCCGGGATGCTTTCGATCGCGTCTTTCAGGCGTTGTTCGCTTTCTTCCAACTGGCGCTCTCGCTGTTTTAATTCGGTAATATTCAGTCGGACACCTATCGTGCCGCCCGTGCTTGTCTTCCGCTCATATAGCCGCATCCAACTACCATCGGCGAACTCAAGCTCAAAGGGTTGCCCGGGGTTTCGAAATAACCTCAGGCGTTCGGCGACCCATTCTTCGCCTCTATTTTTCGCTTCTAAATGCAGCCCTTTATCCACTGCCGCCCACAACAAGTCTTCGAATTTAGTACCTGGCACCATGATGTCCATGATCGACGGCTGCAGTTCCTTGTATTGCGAATTGCATAACACCAGTCGCTCATCAGCATCAAATATCACCAGCCCATCCACCATTGAGTCCAGCGCATCAATAAGCTGGGAATGGGTTTCGTGCGCTTCCCGCTCGGCGGCTATGGTTTCTGCGATATCTTTAGAGATGGTACCAACACCAACAATTTCGCCGGCGGCGTTTGCGACCGGAAACTTTCTGTTGTGGAAAATTTGAGCGCCATTATCAAACACAGAAGGTATATCGTTGGTGACCGCGTTCCCGGTGGCAATGACTTCCCGGTCAAATTTGGTGAAGCGTTCGGCGGCGGCACTGCCAAAAAGATCGGCTGAAGTCTTGCCGATGATTGTCTCATTTGCCAGGCGGGTTCTTGCTTCGAAAACTCGGTTGGTAATAACAAATTGGCCGTCCAGGTCCTTGACGCTGAAATCGCCCTCGGCATGGTCTAGCAGCGTTTGATACATATCGATTTTTTGACGTTGCTGTTCGCCAACAGCCCGGCAATCTGCCAGCTCCTTCTCAAGCGCTAGGGTACGTCGCTCACATTCCGCCAGATTGCGGCTCGATTTTGGTGATTTGTTATGTTCTGTCATCCGGCTTTCCACGGGGCAACTAAACAGGAGAGGTCGAAATCAAAACCCACATGATCGAGCACATGCTGATTCCGGTTCGGAGGCAACAACCCACTCGATCGTAATGCCTCGAAAAACATCCGAGGCAATCTCGCAAATATCTCTATTTCGGTCTCAGATAATGATGCAGTAAGGTTAATTTTTTGCTAATAAAGCTTCATCTGGGATTCAACTTCTAAGCGGCAGCGACTTCCGCCACGCGCCAGGCAGCTTTTTTTTGATTGAGCGTTGAGTTGGTATTTATTGCGCAGTCGATAGACGCATTTACTGCGCATTTTGCTGGCCGGATCGGTATCATGGTGGGCAAAGCGGGTAATGGGCTGCAGAAGCGGAAAAGATTGGGATGTCCTGGGGGCTGATAATTACGACGGGGATTATGGCGGCACTGGTTTATGGGTATTGGTCCCACCGCCGCGACAGCCGGGAATTGCGGGTGATGTTTGCCGGTCTGGCCGCGCGCTATCAGGGCGAGATCACCGACCGTCATTGGCTGGCATTGCCACAGCTTCGCTTCACGCTGGATAATCGCCGGGTTTTGGTGGCGGCGCTGGCGACCAGTGGCGGCGTCGTCGCCGGGACATCAGGCTATAGCGGGCCCTTCACCTTTGTCGAGTTGGCCTTGCCGGATCACCCCGGCAGAACGGCGCGGATCGTCCGCCGGGCAGGTGTGTTTGATGCCCTATGGCGAGCGGTCTCTGCGCCGGCGCGGACAACCGCCGGCCCCGGTATCGGACTGGGCGACGCAACTAGCAACACGATGGTCGATGAATTCGATCAGGCTTTTCAGATTACCGGACCGGATCGGGATTTTGCGGCGGCACATCTGTCTGAGACAATGCGGGTGCGGCTTTTGCGATCGACGCTTGCTCGCCTTGATGTTCGTCTGGCCGGAGCAAAACTAAGCGTGCGTATGGATGGCCTGGCCAGCGCCGTGGTGGAAATCGAAGAATTACTCGACATCGCCAATTCAATTGCAGACTTGTTTGCCGCTTCGAGCCGGCCAAACAACGACGGCTGATAAAGGCTAATAGAGCTTCCGGGCGTCGGGATCGACAATTTTGAAAGGGCGGAAAGCAGCATAACCTGCATCTTGGTATGTGGTCCCCTGAGAAGCATAAGGGAGACGCTGTGACACATACCATTTTCGATTAATCGAATTTATTAATTTCTTCGTAAGGAAGAGGAAATGTCCTGCCTTGTGTCCCATGTCGAGCGCTGGCCCGATCAATGAAAAAGGGCCGGGAAAATTATCCCCAGCCCTTTTGCGAAAACATAGAAGCGTCGTCTTGGCAGCCTTAGGCGGCTTTCAAAACCTCTTCCAACCGGGCTGTCGCCTGGTCGTCTTCCAATCCTTCGATAGCGGCAAATTCGCGGGATAGGCGGTCTAGCGCCGATTCGTAAATCTGCCGTTCACTGTAGGATTGTTCCGGCTGCCCTTCGTTGCGGTGCAGGTCGCGCACCACTTCGGCAATAGAGATCGGATCGCCGGACTTAATCTTCGCTTCATACTCCTGCGCGCGTCGGCTCCACATCGTGCGTTTGACGCGGGCGCGGCCCTTCAGCGTGGTCAGTGCATTGTTCATCTTGTCTTTCGATGACAACTTGCGCATCCCGGTCGCCGTTGCTTTGGCGAAAGGAACCCGAACGATCATCTTTTCTTTTTCGAATTCGATGACAAACAATTCCAGTTCCGAACCGGCCACTTCCTGGAGTTCGAGTGCCGTGATCTTGCCAACCCCATGGGTTGGATAGACGACAAAATCGTCCACCTTGAAGGACGGTACGGGACGCGCCGGCGATTTCGCCTTTGCCGTACCTTGAGCAACACTTTTAGCTGCCGCAGCCGCCGCCGAAGCGATGGGAGCGGTGTCATTTGCAGGCGCCGGCATCGCGTCTTGGGCCGACGCCACAATATTGGAGGCTTTAGCTTTTTTTGCCGGTTTTTTTCCTGCCGCTTTTTTTCCTGCCGCTTTTTTTGGTGCGGCTTTTTTGGCCTGTGCAGCCTTCTTCGCCGGTGCTTTTTTCGCGGCTACCTTTTTCGCGGCAGGTTTCTTGGCTGCGGTTTTTTTCGCCGGTGCCTTCTTGGCTGTAGCCTTCTTTGCTGTAGCCTTCTTGGCTGGTGCCTTCTTGGCTGTAGCCTTCTTGGCTGTAGCCTTCTTCGCCGGTGCCTTCTTCGCTACGGCTTTCTTTGCGGGTGCAGCTTTTTTTGCAGCTGGCTTCTTTGCGGCTGCTTTCTTGGCTGGTGCGGCCTTTTTGGCGGGCGCTTTTTTGGCGGCTACTTTCTTAGCCGGTGCAGCCTTTTTCGCTGCTGGTTTTTTCGCCGCCGCTTTCTTTTTTGCTGTTTTAGCTGCCATTGTCACTCACTCTTCTTACGAGATTAAAGGCCGGAAATGTACGGTACCTGTTCAGTACGTTTATCGCCGGTTTCTCTGTTACCCCAATGATTGGAGAAGATTTCAATTCACCCGCGCAATTCTGTTGCCCGTAATTCAGCCGTGGATACAAAAATATTGGCGCCAGAAGCGCCGAACAATGAACTCGCCACGAATGCAACAGGACACATACACGAATGCCCGATCTATATTGCGAATTTCGACACGCAATAAAGACAACATACCACAAAATAAGGTCAAAATAAAGGGCAGCCCCACAAGCCCAAATTTACGTGACCGTCCCAAGCAATTGAAATGGTGAGACTATATTTAGGAACCTTGACCCGGATTGGCGCTGAAATGTTCTTCGAACTTACCGGGCTTACCTTCCCAATCGTCCGCATCGGCAGGGCTTTCGCCTTTGCGTGTAATGTTCGGCCATTTCTCACCATATTCGCGGTTGAGCTCGGCCCACTTTTCGAGATCGTCCTCAGTATCGGGCAAGATCGCTTCCGTTGGGCATTCCGGTTCGCACACACCGCAATCGATGCATTCATCGGGATTGATGACGAGCATATTCTCGCCTTCATAGAAGCAATCCACCGGACATACCTCAACACAATCCATATATTTGCACTTTATGCAGTCTTCCGTCACGACATAGGTCATGGGTCCTCCAAAACAATCTACTGTTTGGCACCTATGGCGCCAGTTCTCTCAAAATACTTAGCCAGCGATGCCCAACCGATGCAATACTCGTTTCCGGGCATCGCCCCGGTCGCGATCAGAAACGTAAAGCAAGCCGCCAACTCTGCGCAATAAGTTTGCTTCATAATCGTGCAGTTCGCCATCCGCATAAACGACTTCCCACAACATCTCAATGATTTTTACGCGGTCGGCTTCTTCATAGCTGTTTTTGACAATCTGGGTGTAGGGCTGCAGGCCCGCGCCCTTGGCGAATTCGGCTTCCGCATCCGCAATGAGATTTTCCGTCTCCACCAGGTCTAATTCAAAATGACGCTGACAAGCGTCCCGTATGGCGACGCGTTCGGCATCGGCAAAATTGCCATCATGGCAGGCCGCTTCGACCAGCAAAGCCGCCGCAGCCAAAGGCACTGGATCTCGGACCACTGCCGCTTCCGGCGCATCCGTTTTATTTCCTTTGATAAGGTCGACGAGGCGTTGAATCATCTTTCACTTCCTATTGGCGCAGGCTTCTCACAAGCGCCACCAAAGGTCAAGTCGGATCGGAGGATTTCAGGCGAACAATCGCCCGTCGCTCTTTTTTAGTCGGCCGTTTGCTGGCGGGCGAAGCAGTGGGTTTGGTCGTGCCGACGTCGGCGCCGGACAGCGGCGGCGCCAGATCGTCGTACAGCGCCTGTGCCTCGGTTGCTGGTCCCCGGCGCGCACCGAGTTCTGTGATCTTAACGACGCGTATATGGTTGCCTTGCGGAAATGTCAGTACGTCACCCTGTTTAACAATTGCACTCGCTTTCGCGACGATTTGGCGATTGACGCGCAATTTTCGACCGCTACAAAGTTTACTGGCCAGGGTTCGGCTCTTAAAAAATCGGGCCTGCCAGAGCCACTTGTCGGCCCGGATTGTTGGCACCCTATCATTGTCGTCGCTCACTGGCGTCGGACCTTCAATTGTTCCAGTTGGGCAAAGGGGCCGCTCGCGGCCTTGTCACTGCTTTGACCACGATTTTTTAGTCTCGACCGACCTTTTCCCTTGAACCGATAGGTCATCACCTCACCTTGGGCCTGCGCCCGATACCCCAAGCTTTTTAACACCGGCTCCAGAGCATCGGCGGTACAGCCGGTCAGCGACATCATGGCATGATCCGGCGAGAACGGGCCGTCACTCGCCGCTTTGTGCGCCAGTGCCGCAAAACGGTCAACGATATCGACCCGCATAATCAAGGTGCGGAACCGGCGAAAGCCACAAATTGTATAAAACGCCGTCGGCGTTGCCGCTTCCGCGGACAGCGACACCAAGCCCGGGTTTGGCGCTGTGAACACGGTCGCGGCGCTTTGCTGGGCTTGCCAAAGTCGGGCCTTGATCTGCACCCGCTCCGGTCGTAGAAGAGCCAGAATATAGACATCGGCATAACCGAAATGGACACCGCTCTTCGACAGGGCTCGTTTTTCGGATTTCGTCAGGGTGGCCAAAATATCTTCCACTTGGGCGCGGCTTGCGTAACCAAGACCTTCCCCGAGCTGAAAGACGAGACCACGTCCCGACGCCCGCATCTCCAATCTTTCGACCCGCATCAATGGTTCCAGCGCTTGATCTATCCGCGTTTCCAGCCAGCGCAATAAATGCCGGCGTACTTGTTCACGCCAGGATCCGGTGAGGTGATCTGTTTCTAGAATTTCCAAGCGAGGCCGGCGAAAATTTCCACTTGCCCGCAGTCGAGCGATCGGTGCGCCTCGCCACCACAGGCGATTATCGTCACGCCAGGAAATTTCTTCCCCGCCGGCATCGACAAGCTGGGCGGCAATTTTGTCCAATTCCCGCACCAATACCCGATTTGCGGCAGCGCGGATCGCCCGACTATCGGAAAGCTGCGTTGCCGCATCGGGGAAAAACGTCAAACCATACAATTTCCCGACAAATTGACCTTCCACCAAAACGTCGCCATCCACGGTTACAGCGCCAAATAGATCGGATTTGCTTTTTAAACTTCGATAGAGTGCCGCTGTTCGACGATCAACAAATCTTTGCGTAAGGGCCGCATGTAAAGCGTCGGACAAGCGATCTTCCAGCTCCCGGGTGCGCTCCTGCCAGTGGTTTGGATCGGCCAGCCAGCTCGCCCGGTTGGCGACATACGTCCAGGTACGGATGTGGGCCAGACGGGTTGACAGGGCATCCATGTCACCGTCGCTGCGGTCCAGTTGATCGACTTGCGGCGCCAGCCAGTCTTCCGCGATTACGCCGTTGTCACTCGCCAGTTGAAGATAGAGGTGTTTCAGCAGCTGATGATGGGCATCCGACATGGTTTTGCGGAAATCCGGTACTCGACAGATGTCCCATAAGGTCTGGATGGCTTCGGGATGATTTAGGCGGTCTAAGACCTGCGCATCTAAGGTTAGGTTCTGCATCGCCGTCACATCGTCGGAATCGCGTGCCAGCACCAGTTCTTCCTGCCGGGGGCGTCGTTTCAGACTATGGCGTAAAGCATGCAGGGAAGAAAAGTCCAGCCGTGCATTGCGCCATTGCAGGCGTTCGATCGGATTGAAGCGATGGCTTTCCACCATCTCGACCATTTCACCATCGAAGGCATTAGCCGAAGCTGTCAGACCGAAAGTGCCATTATTCATATAGCGCCCGGCCCGACCGGCAATTTGACCGATTTCAGCTGGGCTGAGAAGACGATGATTGAGACCATCGAATTTTCGGGTCGCGGCGAAGGCGACATGATCGACATTCATGTTCAAGCCCATGCCGATGGCGTCGGTGGCGACCAAGAAGTCGACTTCGCCTGATTGATATAAGGCAACTTGGGCGTTTCGCGTCCTCGGGCTTAACGCGCCCATGACGACGGCGGCACCGCCGCGTTGGCGGCGGATCAGTTCCGCCAAAGCATAGACGTCGTTGGCGCTGAAGGCGACAGCGGCGCTACGACGTGGCAGTCGGGTGATTTTTTTATGGCCGGCGAAACTGAGTTCGGAAAACCTGGGCCGGCTGACGAATTCCAGTTCCGGCAAGAGTTTTTTCAACACCGGCCGCATGGTTTCAGCCCCCAGGAACATCGTTTCCTTGAACCCTCGCGCGTTCAGCAATCGATCGGTGAAGACGTGACCGCGTTCGGGATCGGCGCAAAGCTGGATCTCATCGATCGCCACGAATTCCACCGGCCGGTCGGTTGGCATCGATTCGACAGTACAAACATAGAAATTCGGGCGCGGCGGCATGATCCGCTCTTCGCCGGTGATCAAGGCGACTTGCCGGGGCCCGCGTTGGGCGACAATGCGGTCGTAAATTTCCCGGGCCAACAACCGCAGCGGCAAGCCGATCATGCCGCTTGGATAAGATAGCAGACGCTCCACCGCGAGATGGGTCTTGCCGGTATTGGTCGGTCCCAATACCGCAACAAGGCGATGCTGCGAATTGACTGAACGCGCCTTACTCATAGCTATAGAGTTTCACCGAAAAGCGGTTGCGATCAAGTTATTTTATGGTTGCGAATGACGGGCAATCTCTAATGCGCGCCGGGGTGGGTTTCTTCCAGGCCGGCCAGTTGTTCTGACGTGGCTTCAACCTGGAATTCTGATTTCCAGACGCCATAGGGCATGCCATAGACGATTTCACGGGCGCTGTCTTTGGACAGATCAATACCCATCTCGTCAGCAGCATCTTGATACCAATTAGATAGGCAGTTACGGCAGAAGCCGGCTAAATTCATCAGGTCGATATTTTGCACATCCGTACGCGCGCGCAAATGTGCAACCAGGCGTCGGAATGCAGCGGCTTCAAGTTCGGTCTGGGTCTTCGAATCCATAGTAGGTCCTTTGTCTTCATCTTAGCTCGCGACAAGAATACTCGATGGCGTAATCTAGGCGGGAAGTCAGCCAAGGCCTTCAACTGTCGTGTCAATCAGCCAATCGACCACCGCCCTGAGGGCTTGGTCCTTGTCTTGGCCATTTTCAATTGCCTCATCATAGACTGCCAACTGCATTTGCGCACTGCTTCCGTTGGTCACAATCCGTTGAGCATTGGCAATTTCATCGACGCAATCCAGTCGCTCGGCATCCTCCCGGCACAATTCGCTTATTTCCGTGAGTAATTCATTATACGGCACTTGTTCGCCGATGCCAAAGTCAATCATCGTATCGGTGCTGCCATATCGCTGCGCCCGCCAGCGGTTTTCCTGCACACAGAGCAAAGGATAGGTACGCCAACGCTGATTGAGTTTGCGCAAGCGGTAAAGCATACTCATGATGCATTGATAAAAGGCCGCAATGGTAAGGCTATCTTCAACCCGGGTACAGACGTCTGTCATGCGCATTTCTAAAGTTGGAAAATTTGAGCTGGGACGTAAATCCCACCAAATCTTAGAGCCATCCTCGATCATGCCGGCATGGATCAGTTGATCGACGAGGCGTTGATACTCCCCAAAGCTGTCAAATCGTTCCGGCACGCCAGTGCGGGGCAAACTGTCGAATACCGTCAAGCGGTAGGACATCAGGCCTGTTTTCTCACCTGTCCAGAAAGGCGACGATGTCGAAAGCGCTAAGAGATGGGGCAGAAAATAGCTCGCCTGGTTCATCATGTCGATCCGCATATCGGCATCTTCAATGCCGACATGCACATGCATACCGCAGATCAACAGACGGCGAACAACGGCCTGCAGGTCCTGCGCCAGCATATCGTAACGTTCTTTCTGCGTGTGTTTTTGCTTGCGCCAAGTCGCGAAGGGATGGGTCGAGGCGGCGATCGGCGCCATATCGAATTTATTGGCAATATGGGCGATGGTTTGACGCAATTCGACCACTTCGCGGCGAACATCTTTGATTGAAGCACAGATCCCCGTACCAATTTCGACTTGGGCTTTTAGGAACTCGCCGGTAACCCGGGAGCCCAACTGGCGCTCGCATTCAACCATGAACTCGGCCGGCGGATCATCAGCAAGATCCCGCGTTTCCCGGTCGACCAATAGGTATTCTTCTTCAACACCAAGGGTAAGTTTTGGTTCAGGTACGGACATCTCCTAGCCCCCTAATAGTGCGCAATCCGAAATATTGATTTTTCCGATAGGACATCGCGAAGCGCGGTGCACAATTTATCGGCCCAATAAACAATTCCCTTCGAAGTCTCCAACAAATCCTGACGAATTTCAAATACTGCCATCGGCAGGCCCATTTCAATATTGTAGGTTCTCAACGCATAACCATAGGGATCGACGCCTGAATAGGGTTCATTGTCGCCCACGGTCAGGGTTGGATCCCGGCGCAAATGATCGATCAATTTTGGCGCCATTCTTGGATCCCGGTCCCACAATAAAGCAACATCCCAGGGCCGTGAAAGGCCATCCATTTCAGGCGTGAAACTATGGATCGATACGATAGCTGGAATGATACCTGCATCGAGCCGGCGTTGAACCTGCCGGGCCATTTCACCGTGATAAGGCTCAAAATAATTCGCCAAGCGTTGGTTGCGGGCTTCCGCACTTAAAGCCTGATTACCGGGGATAGTCACGCCATCGCTCACTTCCGGTATCAATGTCGGATCGTCGGCGAAACGATTGCAATCGACGACTAGGCGGGAGGTGCCGCACAAGATGGCGCCACAATTCATTTCTGCCGCCATCAAGCGGGCCACTTCCGCACTACCAATATCAACCGCGATATGCTCTTGAAGTTGCTTTGCAGATAAGCCGAGACCATTAAATTCTGTCGGTATGGCGTTGCTGGCATGGTCAGCGATAATGAACAACTCCGACAATGCGTCCGCATTGACGTTGGTATAAGGCAGATGATCGATAACAGTTGCGTCCATTTAATTGGCTATTTGGGAATGTTTCAAGGATCGCCAACATATGCCATTATGCGGCTCCGCAAACAAGGCTCGAGCAAACTTGCGGGTCTGGAAGCAGTTATTCAAAGGCGTATCTTTGATGCATCGTGAGCGTAAGATAAAAATATTGGCGACTTTGGGCCCGGCCAGCTCAACCTTGGAGGAAATTCGCGCCTTGCATGATGCCGGGGCCGATGCCTTCCGGCTAAATTTTTCCCACGGCAGTCACGACGATCAGCGTGCCCGCTTCGACATTATCCGATCTCTAGAGCAGGCGGCGGGCCAGCCAATCGCAATTTTGGCCGATCTGCAAGGGCCGAAAATCCGCATCGGTGATTTGGCATCAGAGCCGGTGACATTGGCAACCGGCGCTAGCTTTCGCCTCGACAATAAAAAAGCAAAGGGCGACAAAAACCGCGTCTCGCTGCCCCATCGCGAAGTCCTACAGGCGGTCGAAGACGGCTCCGACCTTCTGATCGACGACGGTCGCATTCGTTTACGGGTCGCGAAGACAGGCGCTGGTTTCATCGACACAATCGTCATCGAAGGCGGTGAATTGCGCAGCCGCAAGGGCGTCAATGTGCCGGACGTGGAGCTGCCGCTGGCGGCAATGACGGATAAGGACCGTAAAGATCTTGAATTCGCGCTAGAATTGGGTGTTGATTGGGTGGCGCTGAGCTTCGTACAACGGCCCGAAGACGTGGCGGAAGCGCGCAAGATCGTCAAAGGCCGCGCCGCCGTGATGGCAAAAATCGAAAAACCATCGGCGGTCCATCATATTGAAGAAATTGTTGACCTGGCCGACGGCATCATGGTGGCACGTGGCGATCTCGGGGTCGAGCTGCCGGTCGAAGACGTGCCGGGACTACAAAAACGCCTGATCCGGCAAGCACGGAATGCCGGCAAGCCGGTGGTGGTGGCAACGCAAATGCTCGAAAGCATGGTGACGATGCCGGTGCCGACGCGGGCCGAAGTCTCCGACGTGGCTGCCGCGATCTATGATCTGGCGGACGCAGTAATGTTATCGGCGGAAACCGCGGCCGGCGAATATCCGGTGGCGGCGGTGGAGATCATGGACCGGGTCGCCAAGCGAGTTGAAAGTGACCGGATCTATCTGGAAGTGCTACATAGCGACACCATGGATCCCGAAGCGACAGCGGCGGATGCTATTACTTTGGCAGCCCGCCAGGTGGCGGAGACCATTCACGCTGCGGCGATTGTCACCTATACTACGTCCGGTTCGACGGCGATCCGGGCTTCCAGAGAGCGCCCGCAAACGCCAATCGTCGCGATGACGCCTAGGATTGATACGGCCCGGCGGCTGACCCTGGCCTGGGGCTTGCATTGTGTCGAGACTGAAGATGCCAACAGTTTTGCCGATATGATCGACAAGGCGGTGAAAGTGGTGCGAGAAGAAGATATCGCCGGTGGCGGCAGACGCATCGTCATCACCGCCGGGGTGCCATTTGGCACGCCCGGCGCAACCAATATACTGCGCATCGCCTGGGTGCCGGAAAATTAGCCCGGAACATAATTCGACCGTTGCACGAAAGCGCCCCGCTCGTTATGTTCACCGACCTTGCCGGCCTCGCCGGTGAACTCAACATCATCGGACTACAGGAGATTTCGACGCATGGTCGAGCATGGCGGTATCGCGGGCGAACAGCTACGTCAGTTTATTGAGCGCATTGAACGCTTAGAAGAAGAGAAAGCGGCGCTCGGCGCCGACATTCGGGAAGTTTATTCGGAGGCAAAAGGGACCGGCTTCGACGCCAAGATTATGCGCCAGATCGTCAAACTCCGCGCCATGGATAAGGAAGATATCCAGGAGCAGGAAGCCTTGCTCGACGTCTATAAACATGCGCTGGGCATGGAGTGATCGGCGATGGCTCATAAAATAGAGAAAGTTGCAGTGCTTGGGACCGGCACCATGGGGGCCGGTATTGCTGCGATCTGCGCCAGCAAAGGCCTGGACGTGCTGTTCATGGACATGCCGGCCAAAGACGGCGACCGCAACGCTGTCGCTGCCGGTGCCAAAGCGGCGATGAGCGAAGGTCGCGCCCCAATGCTGGATCAGGTCGAAGACGCCGACCGCATCGAAATCGGTAATTTCGAAGACGATATGGCGCGCTTGGGCGAGGCCGATTGGATTGTCGAAGTAATCATCGAAGATCTGGCGATCAAGCGGTCGCTGTTCGAAAAAGTCGAAGCGGCGCGCAAAGATGGCTCCATCGTTACCACCAATACCAGCGGCATTCTGCTGCACAAGATCACCGAAGGCATGCCGGCACGCCTGCGTCACGATATCGCCGTCACCCACTTTTTCAATCCGGTTAAGGTGATGAAGCTCGTTGAACTGATCCCGGGCGAAGAAACCTCACCAGAAGTGATGGATGCGTTGGGCGATCTGCTTGGTAATACCTTGGACAAAGGTGTGGTCTGGGCCAAGGATACGGTCAATTTCATCGCTAACCGGATCGGTTGTTATTTCCTGCTGGCCGGCATGAACGAAGCCCAGAACGCTTTCGCCGCCGGTCTGTCGATGGAAGATATGGATGCCGCTCTGGGGGCGCCGGTCGGGGTGCCGCCGACCGCCTTATTTGGCCTGGTCGATTTGGTCGGCCTTGATGTTATGGGCCTGGTCTCGAAAAATTTGCAGGATAATCTGCCTGGCGATGATGCCGGGCGTGCTTACGCCAAACTGCCGACGAAAGTCGAAGCGATGTATGGCCGTGGCCAAATCGGCCGCAAGGCTGGCGGCGGTTTCTACCGCATGCGCAAAACCGACGACGGGGCCAAAGTCAAAGAAGTCTTCGATCTGAAAGACGAGACCTGGCGCGATGCTGGTGCCGTGGTTCTCGACGAAGCGATGCAAAACTTGGGCGGCATCATGTCGGCGGAAACCGCCCATGGTCAATATGTCCGCACCGTCATGGGCGGCACCATGCTTTATGCCGCTGATTTGGTGCCGCAGATCAGCGACGATGTGGTCAATATCGACCGCGCCATGCGCTGGGGTTTCAACTGGCGGCAAGGCCCGTTCGAACTGATCGACGCCTTGGGGGCAAAGAACGTGATCGGATATCTGGAAGAACAAGGCACCCCCCTACCGGCGATGCTGCAAGTCCTGAAAGATGCCGAAGCTGAGAGTTTCTACCGCAACGACGGTCAGGAATTCTTCGGCCTCGACGGCAACTACCACCCGGTGCCTTAATGCTCGATCGCTGACAGGATACCGGACGGTTTGCCGTCGATACTGACGCTATTCTTCTTGCGCCAGAAATCTTCAACGCCATCCGGGCCCATGTCTTGGAAGAACGGCAGCAGTTCGGCCGGCCCGCGTTGATCGACAAAATCCATCAAGGGGACGCCGGTGCCGCACGACGTCATGACGAGATCAATCTGCAAATCAAATATTTGCCGCGACCCGGCCATTTCCGGAAACAGTCCGATCAAATCCGCCCACGCGGTATCCTTGGGATGAATGGCTTTCGCTTGGCCATAAACGCGCAGGATTAATGCCCGCCCTTGAAAGGCACAAAACATCAACGTCATTCGGCTCAATTCACTTAAATGCGACGCGGTTTCGTTGCCGCTGCCGGTAAGATTGAGCCAGACAATCCGCGTGTCGCTCAGTATTTTCAGGCTGTCCAAGCCCTTCGGCGATATGTTGACACGGCCCGCAGGCGCAGCGGTGCCAACAAAAAACATTTGCTGCTCTTCAATGAATTTGCGCAGTGTTTTGTTCAACTTAATACGATCAGCCATCATTCCGTCCCTGTCTCTTCGAAGCGATTATTTCGACGCGATTATATTGTATCGGTAAAATAATTCCACGGAATCCGGCTTAGGATTTTATCCTATTTCGTAAACGCTGGGTGATAACCAGGGCGGCTTAGGTGAAATTCAACGGACAGCAGTGCGCCCGCGCAGGAATGACGGCGAATGTTGAATTGTTCACTCCGCTGCCGCTGGTCGTTTCTCCGGTTCGCGCCATTGTTGCAGGAGTAAGGTTTCTTCGGCCTTTGTCGCCCGCAAGTTCTCTTCCTTGATGTGGCCATAGCCGCGGATTTTTGCTGGTAGGCTGGCGATGGTTTGGGCTAGCGTATGATTGTCGGCGTTGAGGCTGCCCAGCATCTCCTCGATAGTAGCGCGATAATCCTGGATCAATTGGCGTTCTTGCTGGCGTTCTTCCGTCCGGCCGAAGATGTCAAACCTCGTGCCGCGCAGGCCCTTTAGTTTCGCCAGAAGTTTGAAGGCCGAACGCATCCAGGGGCCAAATTCTTGTTTGATCAAATGGCCCTGGCTGTCATGTTTGGCGATCATCGGCGGTGCCAAATGATAGCTGATGGTTAGATCACCCTCGAACTGGGTCCGCAGTTTTGCTTCGAAAGTACCGGCGGTATAGAGACGGGCGACTTCATATTCGTCCTTGTAGGCCATCAGTTTAAAGAGGTTGCGGGCGACCGCTTCGGTCAATTCGCTATGTCCCGGGGTCGCGTTCTGTTCGATCGCCGCAACTTTGTTGGTAAAGGTGGCATAGTCGTCCGCATAGACCTGGTTCTGATAATCGCGCAGGAAGTCACGGCGCCGTTCAATCAATCCTTCCAGGGTTTCATCCGATGGCGCCGGATCGGCGGATTTCGGCAGCGCCGCATCGACGACCTGTTTCAGGTCATGGGCGGCGAGGCGGCCAAAGGCGAAGGCCTGCCGGTTCATTTCAATGGCGACGCCGTTCAGCTGAATGGCTTTATCGATGGCCTGCATCGAGACCGGCAGCAGGCCGCGTTGCGCCGCATAACCGAGCATAAAGAGATTAGTCGCAATGGCATCGCCGCAAAGCGCTGTGGCGATTTTTGTTGCGTCGACCACGTCCAATAGATTGTCACCAACAGATTCGCGTAACATCTCCCGCATCAAGCCCTGGTCATATTGAATATCGGGATTAAGGGTGAAATCCGCCGTCGGTTGCATCTGGCCGTTGACGATGGCGTGGGTATGACCGCTGTCGAGTTTGCGTAAACTATCGTCGGAGGCGGCAGCAACCATGTCGCAACCAATCAATAAGCTGGCGGTCGCGGCGGGTATTCTGACCGCGTGCAAATCGTCTGATTTTTCAGCGATGCGTATATGGCTCAAGACCTGGCCGTTTTTCTGCGCGATGCCAGTGAAGTCGAGCACCGTGACGCCCTTGTCTTCCATATGCGCGGCCATGCCAAGCAAGGCACCGATGGTGACAACACCGGTGCCACCAATGCCGGTCACCAGGATATTGTAGGGCGCGCCGCTGGCGGCAACCGTTGGTACCGGCAAGTTTGTCGCCGCCGCCAACAAGGCATCTGCCCCGGCGCCCCGGGTCTTGCGTATTTTGGCGCCTGAGACGGTGACAAAACTGGGGCAAAAACCTTTGATGCAAGAAAAATCTTTATTGCAGGAACTTTGGTTGATCTGTCGTTTCCGGCCAAACTCAGTCTCCAAAGGTTCGACGGAAACACAATTCGACTGCACCGAACAGTCACCGCAACCTTCGCAGACCAGATCGTTGACAAAGACCCGGCGATCCGGGTCGGGATAAGTGCCGCGTTTGCGGCGTCGACGTTTTTCTGCCGCACAGGTCTGATCGTGAATGAGGATCGTGGTGCCCGGTGTCTCCCGCAATTCGCGCTGCACATCGTCAAATTCGTCCCGGTGGCGGATCGTCACGCCATCGGCCCAGCGGGTGCTGGCGGGGTATTTGTCCGGTTCGTCGGTGGTGACGACAATTTTTGCAACCCCTTCGGCATGGACCTGGCGGCTGATCTCCCACGGGGTCAATTGATCGTCCTGGATGATCGGCTGACCCCCGGTCATTGCCGTCGCATCGTTGCAAAGAATTTTGTAAGTAATATTGGCACGTGAGGAAATCGCCGCACGGATCGCCAGCAAGCCAGAATGGTGATAGGTGCCATCACCCAAATTAGCAAAGACATGCTTTTCTTCGGTGAAGGGCGCGCAACCGGTCCATGGCACGCCTTCGCCGCCCATTTGGGTGAAGGTTTCGGTGTGCCGGTTCATCGACAGCGCCATATAATGACAACCGATGCCAGCCATAGAGCGGCTGCCTTCCGGCACCTTTGTCGAGGTATTATGCGGGCAACCGGAACAGAAATAGGGCGAGCGTGCAATTGACGTGATCACACGTTTTTCCTGGGCCCGTTCTTTCCGCTCCAACAGCGCCATGCGTTCTTCGATATCGCGGGAGGTAACGTAATTTTGCAAGCGCGAGACCAGGATCTTGGCGATGGTGCTGGGGGAATGTTCGCCATGCGCCGGTAACATCGGGGCGCCATTTTCGTCGAATTTACCAACCACGCGAGGGCGGACATCGGGGCGCCAATTATAAAGCTGTTCCTTCATCTGATTTTCGATCAAGGCACGCTTTTCCTCGACGACGATCACTTCATCCAGGCCTTCGGCGAAATGGCGGATGCCGTCGCGTTCCAACGGCCAGGTCATGCCAACCTTATAGACGCGTAGGCCGATATCGGCCGCCATCGCCTCATCGATGCCCAGGTCATCCATAGCTTGGCGCAGGTCGAGATAGGATTTGCCGGTGGCGACAATGCCGATGCGTGGCCTGGGGCTGTCGATCACGGTCTTGTCGATGTTGTTGGCGCGGGCGAAGGCCAAGGCGGCATAGACCTTGTACTTCATCATTCGCTCTTCCTGGACCCAGCGATCGTCGGGCCAGCGAATGTTGAGGCCGCCGTCCGGCATCTCAAAATCGTCCGGGATTTTAATTTCCAGGCGCTTGGGATCAACATGAACAGAGGCCGAGCTTTCGACCAATTCGCTGACGCATTTGAAGCCGACCCAGACCCCGGCGTAGCGGCTCATCGCCCAACCCAACAGGCCATAGTCGAGATATTCCTGAATGCCGGCGGGATAGAGCATCGGCATCATGTGGCCGGCCATATTGTGATCGCTTTGATGGGGAACGGTCGAACTGATGGCATTGTGGTCGTCGCCGCAAACCACCAAGACTCCGCCATGTTCGGCGGAGCCGGCGAAATTCGCGTGATTGAAAACATCGCCGGTGCGATCGACGCCCGGCCCTTTGCCATACCAAATTCCGAAAACGCCGTCATATTTAGCGCCTGGATTCAGGTGCAGCTGTTGGCTGCCCCAGACGGCGGTGGCGGCCAGATCTTCATTCACACCAGGTTGGAAGACAATGTGATGTTTTTTCAGAAATTTTTTCGCCGCCCAAAGCTGCTGATCGTAGGCGCCGAGGGGGGAGCCGCGATAACCGGAAATGAAACCACCGGTGTTCAGGCCCGCAGCAAGGTCACGATTGCGCTGCATGATTGGCAGGCGAACCAGCGCCTGATTGCCGGTCAGAAAGACCCGGCCGCTTTCAAGTTCGTATTTGTCGTCCAGCGTGACGGGCGCAAGTTGCATTCATTCTCTCCGTATTCTGGCTACAGCTGCGTTTATTAGGTCAGAGCTACTTACCTAATATTATTCGATGCATTCTGTCAATATCGCCGCACCGCCGGTTATTCATAGCAGCGGAGAATTCAGCCGCGTTTTATTCCGCGGCTGCGGGGCGGCGAACTTCAAGATCCATTTCTCGTATCTTGCGATAAAGGGTCGACCGGCCAATGCCCAGTCGCCGCGCGACATCTGACATTTGGCCATTACATTGCTCGATTGCAAGGCGAATCATGTCCTGCTCGACCTCTTCAAGGCGCCGTAAACTGCCGCCCTGATCAAGTGCCGAAATCATCCCGGCGCCAGTGCTACCGCCGCTTGCCGACGCCGCGTCCGGCTCACTATCTGGCAGTTCTGGCGCGAAGGAATTGGCTTGATGCATGGGGGACGACAAGAGACCTTGGGCATTCGCCAGTTGCGGAAAATCATCCACATTCAGCTCATCGCTTTCGCACAGCACAACGGCGCGAAAGATCGAATTTTCAAGCTGACGAACATTACCGGGCCAATCGTAGGCACCCAGCATCGCCATTGCATCGCTATTTATCTCACGTATCGCGCGGCCTTCGCTGGCGGCAAAATTGGAGACAAATCGGTAGGCCAGGCTGGGGATGTCCTCGCGCCGATCACGCAACGGCGGCACATAAAGCGGGAAGACATTGATACGGTAAAAAAGGTCTTCGCGGAACAATTCCTCGCGTACTAGATTGATCAGATTTTTGTTGGTGGCCGAAACCAATCGAACATCTATCTTAGTCGGTTTTTTGGAACCAATGGGGTCAATTTCGCCTTCTTGCAGGACCCGCAGAAGTTTAACCTGCATTTCCGGCTTCAATTCGCCGATTTCGTCCAGAAACAGAGTGCCACCGTCGGCTTCTTTGAATTTGCCGTCGTGCTTTTTATCGGCCCCGGTGAAGGAACCCTTTTCATGCCCGAATAAAATACTTTCGACCAAATTATCCGGAATGGCGCCACAATTGACGGTAATGAACGGCTTTCCGGCCCGCTCGCTCGAACCTTGCACGGCCCGGGCGATCACTTCTTTACCGCTGCCGCTTTCGCCTTCCAACAAAACCGGAATGTTGGAGCTGGCCGCCCGGCTGGCGAGGCGCACCACTTCTTCCATGATCGGACTGGTATAAACCAGATCGTCGAAAGTCATGGATCCTTCGACACGGCGGTTCATCCGTGAAATCTGCCCGGTCAGACCTTTGATCCGCATGGCATTTTCAACGGAAACTTTCAGGCGCTCCGGGCTTGCCGGCTTGACAATAAAATCCGCTGCGCCCGCTTGCATGGCTTTGACGATGACATCGACACCGCTTTGCGCCGTCAGAACCAAAACCGGCAGATCCGGCCATTGCGGCATCATTTTTTCCAAGGTCTCGATACCGTCCATGTCAGGCATCACCAAGTCCAGAATCACCAGATCGATTTGGTCGCCGTCATGGTCGCCAAGCATTTCAATCGCCCTGGCACCGCTTTCCGCCGTGTGAACACGAAAGCCTTCGCGGCTGACAACCGATTCCAGCAAGCGCCGCTGAGTCGGATCATCGTCGACGACTAATACATTATACATCTTTGCCCTCGTCCAGCCCGCGAATGAATGTGTTCCCGGGATATCTAGATGCTATCACCTGTGCCAATTCGGTACAAGTAGTGCGATGCAGTTTTTTCCTCTACAGTCGGCGAAAATTTGTCTTGAAGAGGAAAAACAATGAAACTTGAAGGTGTGCGCGTGATCGATTTGTCGCAGTTTTTGCCGGGGCCGCATTTGACCATGTTGATGGCCGATCAGGGCGCCGAAGTGATCAAAGTCGAAACGCCAGGGGCGGGAGAGCCGACCCGCAATATCGGATTGTCACAAGGCGACTTCACAACTTATTTCCGTAACACCAACCGTGGCAAAAAGAGTATCTCGGTCAATCTGAAAGACCCGACGGGGCGGAAAGCCTTGCTGCGCCTGATCGACAGCGCCGATGTGGTGCTGGAAACATTCCGTCCGGGCGTCGCCACGCGCCTGGGCATCGATTACGCAACGGTAAAGGCCCGGGCCCCGAAAGTGGTCTATTGCTCAATCTCCGCCTTCGGACAGGACAGCCCCTTGCGCAACCGCCCGGCCCACGATCTTTCGGTCCTGGCGCTTGCCGGAGTGGCCGGATTGACCCTGGGGCAGGATAATAAACCGGCCATTCCAGGCTCCCCACCCTCCGACATGTCGGCTTCCTTGATGGCGCTGTCGGGGATTTTGATGGCGTTGTTGCGGGCGGAAAAAACTGGCCAGGGCGACTATCTCGATATCGCCATGCAGGATTGCGTGATGAGCTGGCTGCCTTACACGGTTGGGCCGGTGTTCGCCGAAAATAGGGCACCAGAACCGAAACTGGAACGATTATTCGGCGGCGCCGCACTTTACGGCATTTACGAAACCAAAGACGGGCAGTGGATGACCCTCGGCGGCAGCGAAGCCAAGTTCGCCACCAATCTGCTGGAAAGCTTGGGCCGCCCCGATCTGATCCCCGCCGCCCACGATCAGCCTGGCCCGGCGCAAATACCAGTCAAGGAATACCTCACCGAAACCTTCAAGACCAAAACCATGGCCGACTGGCTCACCTGGTTCGAGGGCCGGGATATTTGTTACGCCCCGATCCTGGATCTTAAAACCGCATTCGAACAACCGAATGTGGCGGCCCGGGAGATGCGTCTCAAAGACGCCGACAGTAACGACCATATCGGCCACCCGATCAAGTTTCGCGAGGAACCGGCTGCGCCAAATCTTGGACTGGCGGCATTGGGCGAACACAACGAAGCAGTTTTCGCGAACTTGGGTTATAGCGAAAGTGAGATCGCATCCATGCAGCAGACCGGCGCGCTCTATTCCGCTTAGCCCATTTTCCAGATTAATTTCATCGGCGTTCTGATTGCCGATAAACGGACGATCGCCGAAATTCCGGCACCATCAGTGTCCGCACTTCGCCCGTCATTCCCGCGCAGTCCGGAATTCATTGATCAACGTGACGGCTTGAGGAGAAATTGACTCCCGCCCGCACCGGAGCGGCAGGTTTTGTTTCGGTCGAAGCCAGCTAAACAAACAATGCTTGGAACCCTGCCAGCTTTCGCCTATATGCGGGGGAACGATTGCCAACAAAGGACGACAACATGAACGACGCCGTGGCTTTGCAAGACCTGCCGATTTGGGATTTGTCAGACCTTTATCCGGGCCGCGACAGCGACGCGCTAAAATCGGACTTAGCGCAATCGGCGTTGGCGGCGAAGACGTTTCAGGACACCTATCATGGCAAAATCCCGAGCCTCACTGGCGACGGCTTGGCGGCGGCGATCGGTGAATATGAAAAAACCGAAGAGATCTTGGGCCGCATTATGAGCTATGCCGGTCTCTCCTATGCCAGCGATATGAGCGATCCGCAGATCGGTCAGTTTTTCGCCACCATGCAGGAGCAGGTCACCGAAATCAGCAGTGATTTGATATTTTTTACGCTGGAAATCAATCGCCTGGAAGATAAAACGTTGGACGGCATACTGGACAGCAGCCAGACGTTGCAGCGTTACCAGCCGTGGCTGCGCGATACCCGGGTGATGCGGCCCCATCAACTGGCCGATGATCTGGAAAAGATGCTGCATGAAAAACATGTAGTCGGCCGGGCCGCCTGGAACCGCTTGTTCGACGAAAGCATGGCGACGCTGAGTTTTGATGTTGATGGCGAGAGCATGGCCATAGAAGAAACCCTGAACCTGTTGTCGGACCATGATGGGGCCAAGCGGCAGCGGGCATCGGCGGCATTGTCGAAGACATTTCAGGAAAATATCCGCCTCTTTACGCATATCACCAATGTCCTGGCCAAGGATAAGGAAATCGAAGATCGTTGGCGCAAGTTCCCAGCGCCGGAAACCTCCCGCCATCTTGCCAATCATGTGGAAAGCGACGTGGTCGATGCATTGAGCCAAGCGGTAGTCGACGCCTATCCACGTCTGTCTCATCGTTATTATGCCTTGAAAGCCAAGTGGCTGGGCATGGAACAACTCAATTATTGGGACCGCAATGCGCCCCTGCCAGATGATACGGACCGAAAAGTGACATGGCCGGAAGCGCGCGACCTGGTGCTTCAGGCCTATGGCCGATTTTCACCGGAGATGGCGGCGATCGGACAACGCTTTTTCGACAATGACTGGATCGATGTGCCAGTGCGTCCCGGCAAATCGCCCGGCGCCTTCGCCCATCCGACGGTGCCGTCGGCACATCCCTATTTGTTGCTGAATTATCAGGGCAAGACCCGCGACGTGATGACCCTGGCGCACGAATTGGGCCATGGCGTCCATCAGATATTGGCCGCCGAGCAAGGCGCCTTGATGGCGGACACGCCTTTGACATTGGCGGAAACCGCCAGCGTCTTTGGTGAACAGCTCACCTTCCGCGCCCTGTTGGATGGCGAAGCAGACCCGGCGGTCCGTCGCATCATGTTGGCCAACAAGGTCGAAGACATGCTCAATACAGTGGTCCGTCAAATCGCCTTTTATGAGTTCGAACGTCATGTCCATTGCGAACGCCGGGAACAGGAACTGACGTCAGAACGCTTGGGCGAAATCTGGTTGCAGGTACAGGCGGAAAGTCTGGGGCCGGCCATTCGCCTGGATGAAAATTACGCCAATTTCTGGAGCTACATTCCGCACTTTTTTCATAGCCCGTTTTATGTCTACGCCTATGCCTTCGGCGATTGTTTGGTCAATTCGCTATACGCGGTCTACCAAAACGCCGAAGAGGGCTTCCAGAAAAAGTATTTCGAGATGCTGCGCGCCGGCGGCACCTTGCGGCACAAAGAACTGTTGGCACCGTTTGGTTTGGATGCCAGCGATCCGGCCTTCTGGCAACAGGGGCTATCGGTGATCGAAAGTTTCATTGACGAGTTGGAGGCGGCATAAGTGGCGCGGGAAGATGACAATATAGCCGGCCGGGTCAAACGTTATGCCAAAGTTTCGACCTCCGTCGGCGGCTTGGCGGCACGCTTGGCTGGTGAACGTTATCTCGGCATTAAGGTCGATCGTGAGAATCATGCGCGTGATTTGAAAAACGCCCTGGGCGGTCTGAAAGGCCCGTTGATGAAGGTGGCGCAAATCATGGCCACCATCCCGGAAGCCATGCCGCAAGAATATGTCCAGGAATTGGCGCAACTGCAATCGAACGCCCCGGCGATGGGTTGGGCCTTCGTGAAACGCCGCATGCAGTCGGAACTGGGGCCGAACTGGCGCCGTAAGTTTGATGAATTCGACCGCGATGCCGCCGCCGCCGCTTCCTTGGGCCAAGTTCATCGCGCCGTCGTCGATGGCGATACTTACGCGGTAAAACTGCAATATCCGGATATGAAATCGGCGGTCGAAGCCGACCTCAAACAACTGAAACTGATCTTCGGGATCTACCATCGCTACGACAAAACCATCGATCCAAGCGAGGTACACAAAGAAATTGCGGACCGCTTGCGTGAAGAATTGGACTATGTTTTAGAAGCTCGTCACATCGCGCTTTATAACTCGATGCTGAAAGACGAAAACCTGGTCCATGTGCCCGAAGTCTTGCCGGAACTCAGTACTGAACGACTTTTGACGATGTCCTGGCTAGACGGTCGACCCTTGCTCGACTTTAGGGACGCAGATGCCGATGCCCGGAACGCCATTGCCACAGCCATGTTCCGGGCCTGGTATGTGCCATTTTATCATTACGGCATTATTCATGGCGATCCGCATTTAGGTAATTATTCGGTCCGCGACGACTATTCTGTCAATTTGCTGGATTTTGGCTGCATCCGGGTTTTTGAACCTCACTTTGTCAAGGGCGTCATCGATCTCTACCAGGCAATCAGGGACGACAACAACGACTTGGCGGTTCACGCCTATAAGACCTGGGGTTTCAAGGGTTTGAATAAAGAGGTGATCGAAACCCTGAACCTGTGGGCCAATTTTGTTTATGGCCCTCTGCTCGAAGATCGGGTGCGGCGCATTCAAGAAGGTGATAGCAGCGGTATCTATGGGCGCGAAGTGGCCGAAAAAGTCCATAAGCGCCTGCGTGAATTAGGTGGTGTGACGCCGCCGAGAGAATTCGTTTTCATGGACCGGGCCGCCATCGGCTTGGGTGGCGTCTTCATGCATCTAAGCGCGGAAGTGAATTGGCACAAGATGTTCATGGATTTGATCAAAGACTTTCACGTCGACACGCTGATTTCTCGACAAACCGAGGTCTTACAGGCGGCTGGGGTAAAGCAAGCGACCTGATATGCGCGCCGATCCGGCAAAATTCATGGTATTGGCCTTCCGCGAAAACCTATCTATGGTTATCGCATGATTCGTAGTTATCCGGGGGCAACCGGTGTCCAGGAGGATCAGGCAGCGTTGAAGGTGAATTTGTTTGATTGGAGGCACCGACGCCTCGGTGCATTATGTACAGTTGCCGCATTGTGTCTGGCGCTGACAGCCTGCAGCGGTGACGGCGATATCCCGGACCGACCTGTAAGCCAACTAAACGTCCAAGAAAAAGTCGCCAAAACCTTGTCGGAAGCGGCCGAAGGGTCGATCAAGCAAAATGACTATCAAGCCGCCGTTGTCTATTATGCCCGGCTCTTAGAACGTGAACCGGAAAATCCGGTGCTGATTGCAGGATTGTCACGTAGTTTACGCTTGGTGCGACAGCCGGCACAGGCCAAAGGCTATGTGGACAAAGGGCTGTTAGTCAACAAGGACCACCCCTTGTTACTGGCGGAATTAGGCAAAGCGCAGTTGGCGATGGGCGATTCCATGGACGCTATCGAAACATTGTCAAAAGCGGACACTGTTTCGCCCGATGTTTGGGAAACCATATTAGCGCTTGGTGTCGCCTTCGACCGGATCGGCATGTACGACCAGTCGGAACGTCGTTACAAACGGGCGATGAAATTGACGCCAAAGAATATTAATGTGCTGAACAATTATGCACTTTCGTTGGCACAAGCAGGACAATTCGAAAAAGCTACCGCAATGCTGGAAGAAGCGGCCGGCCTGCCTGATGCAACATCTAAAGTGCGTCAGAATTTGGCCATGATGTATGCGCTACAAGGTGAGATGGGGAAAGCCGAAGGGTTGTTGAGACGCGATCTCACAGAGGAAGCAGCAAACGAAAATCTGGCTTATTACCGGGATGTGCAAACGCAAAAAAGAGGCGGCTTGCCAAAAGAAGTTTTGCAACGCTTAGAACAGTCAGCGACGATCAGCAGCGCGCCTCTAGCATCAACGCCGCAGACCACCGGTGTTGAGCTCATCCCGGTCGAAAAAACCTATATAGCGACCCGGGAAACAATCGTGCGCAGCCTGCCGGCAGCTGGCGCTACTCGGGTCGGTTCTTTAAGCGAGGGGGACAAGATATTTGTTGCCGGCGTGACGATTGACGGCACCTGGGCTCTGGTGGAGCAAGGGCAAAAAGTCTTTGGTTACGCGATGGCGGAGAATTTACGCGATCAAAGTCTTTCAACAACCCAGGCGCCGGCAGTCAAATCCGCGCCAGTTGCCCCCATTGTTGCGAACAAGGTTGAATATACAACGCCCACGGCCAAAAATCCCACGCCACAAGCGAAGCCGTCTGAACCAACGGTACCGACCCCGGTTGTAACGACAGCGGTGCCGACACCCCGGCAAAAACCGCCAGCTGCGGCAATACCGGCGACGCAAGACGATGCTAAAGTAGTGGACAAAGCGGCCGCGACCGAGACATCAGCGGGCGCATCTGCAAAACCTGTGGTCAACAGTAATTATCGGGTCGGCCAAACTGTCAGCGACTGTGATCGCTGTCCGCAAATCGTTGTGATCCCAGCCGGGGAATTCATGATGGGGGCGGCGCCAGGCGAGGCCCGACGCAGCCAGCGCGAGATGCCACAGCACAAGGTCGTTATCCCTCGTTCACTCGGCGTGTCAAAATTTGAAATCACCTTCGAAGAATGGGACGCTTGTGTCGCGGATGGTGGCTGCAATCATCGTTCTGGCGATGAAGGTTGGGGCCGTGAGCGCCGACCGGTGATCAATGTTAGTTGGCATGATGCGCAAGAATATGTGAATTGGCTATCCAAGCGGTCGGGTCAAGTCTACCGCTTGTTAAGTGAAGCCGAATGGGAATATGCGACCCGGGCGGGGACACAAACACCCTATCATTCCGGCAACGAAATGGCGAGTAATCAAGCGAGGTTCAAATCTGTTTCCGGTGCCAGTGGTCAGGAAAAATCCGTAACAGTCGGCCGTTATCCGCCGAATTTGTTCGGCTTGCACGATCTGCACGGCAATGTACGCGAATGGACCGAAGATTGCCGGCACGAAAATTTCCGCAATGCGCCAAGTGACGGTGGTTCGTGGGTAAATGGCGGCAATTGTGATTATCGGGTTATTCGCGGTGGTTCCTGGGGCGACCGGAAATCGTTCTTACGCTCAGCCTACCGTAGTTGGACCAAGCCCAATAGCCGATCCTACGCTGTCGGGCTGCGGGTCGCCCGCGAACTCAATTAGACGGCTTGGCAGACCATCGAAAATAGATAATTCCATAGTCAATTGTCAGTTTTTTCATCAAACAACTTTTCAAGGTCACGCAAAACTTCGTCAGCTTTGTTTTTATCGGCGGAACTTGAAGTCGTGGCAGGGAGATAACCATTGTCAGGGACATCGAGCGGATAGAAATTGTTTATCGCCGCCAAGAGCGCCCGGCGGTCAACCGGTTTGCTGACAAAGTCATCAATCCCAGCCGCAAGGCATTTTTCCCGGTTAGCGGAAAAGTTGTTAGCCGATACCGCAATGATAGGTAAGTTTTTGTAGTTGCCGCCCAGCGCTCTGATCTGGCGCGCGGTATCAAACCCGTCGATGTCTGGCAGATTGAGATCCATTAACACGATGTCGTAGTGATTGGACTGCACCTCATCAATGGCAGCCGCGCCGTCATCAACGACATGTGCGTGACAACCGAGTTCGGTCATGAACATAGCTGTTACAAGCTGATGTGCAGCGTTGTCTTCAACAATCAGTATCTGCGCAAGTTTGTTTTGTTCCATATTTCCGGCAACTATGGCCGTGCAATGTTGGCGAATCGTAATATAACATCAACGATCAAATCAACGTTAATGGCCATTCATGAGCCGAATGTGCACAGATGTCCACCATCACCGCCTAATCTCAATAAATTGTGAAAAATTCCACTGGTGGGCGAGAAGATTGATTGATTGGTCGCGGCCTTCCGCCTATATTGCGCCACGGATTTTGGTATTTTGGAACTGAGAGGTCGCGATGAGCGATTACACACATGGCAGCATGGACATAAGTCAACATCAAGGCACCTATAATGGTGTTATTGCGCTTTTCAAGTGGTCGACAATTAGTATCATTGTCCTATTGATTCTTATGGCGGCGTTCCTGCTCTAGTGACGGGCGCGATCGCGCCGCTGCGAAAGGCGCTCGCCTTGATTATTCATACCATATTTGTTCGCTGTCCGAGTTGAGGAAGGTTTGAAAGCGATGAAAATTGCTGTCGCCAAGGAATGCCGCGCGCATGAACGCCGGGTCGCTGCAACACCGGACACGGTGAAGAAATTCGTTAGCCTTGGTGCGGAAGTCGTGGTCGAATCAGGTGCCGGCCTTAGCGCCAGTATCACCGATAGTCAATATCAGGCTGTTGGCGCGACCATCGCGACGAACGCCAAGGCAGCCTATGATGGGGCGGATGTAATTTTGAAGGTTCAGCGTCCGCTGGCCGCTGATGAAGGGGCAAGCGACGAAGTGGCTTTGTTAAAAAGCGGCCAAATCCTGGTCGCTACTCTTGATCCGCTGCGCAACAAAGATCATGTCGACGCCTTGGCAAAAACTGGTGTGACTGCATTTTCAATGGAACTGATGCCCCGGATCACTCGGGCGCAAAGCATGGACGTCTTATCGAGCCAAGCGAATTTGGCTGGTTACAAAGCCGTGCTGGACGCCACCGAGCATTATAATCGCGCTTTCCCGATGATGATGACGGCGGCCGGGACGATCGCACCGGCCAAGGTATTCGTGATGGGCGCCGGTGTTGCCGGCCTGCAGGCGATCGCCACAGCGCGTCGATTGGGCGCCGTGGTCTCGGCTACCGACGTCCGACCAGCCGCTAAAGAACAGGTCCAAAGCCTGGGCGGGAACTTTGTCATGGTCGAAGACGAGGAAAGTGCGAACGCCGAAACCGAAGGCGGATACGCTAAGGAAATGAGCGACGAGTATAAACGCAAACAGGCGGAATTGGTGGCGGAGACCATTGCCAAACAGGATATCGTGATTTGTACGGCGTTGATCCCAGGTCGCCCGGCGCCAACATTGGTAAATGATGAGATGGTGAATTCGATGCGGCCGGGTTCGGTAATCGTCGATCTGGCGGTTGAAACTGGCGGCAATTGTACGATGTCGAAGCCTGGGGAAGTGGTCGATGTAGATGGTGTGACCATTATCGGTCATCTGAATATGCCTAGCCGTCTGGCCGCCGATACCTCGTCGCTTTATGCCAAGAACCTGTATAATTTCTTGGCCCCGCACTTTGATAAAGAAAGCGGTGCCTTGAATTTGGATTTCGAAGACGAAACAGTATCCGGCGTTTGCATCGCCAAGGACGGTCAGGTAGTGCATCCACTGTTGACCGGCAGCGATAGCTAGGGCGGAGGAAAGAAATTATGGAAGTAGCAGCAACAGTCGACCCCTTCATCTTTCGCCTGGCAATATTTGTGTTGGCGATTTTCGTTGGATATTACGTGGTCTGGAGCGTAACACCGGCCCTGCACACACCATTGATGAGTGTGACCAATGCGATTTCGTCGGTCATTATCGTCGGCGCGTTGATTGCCGCCGGGCCTGCCGACGTCAGTTTGTCGAAAATCATGGGTTTCATCGCCATAATGTTGGCGGCGGTGAATATATTCGGTGGATTTGCCGTCACGCAACGCATGCTCGCCATGTATAAGAAAAAGAAATAGGGAGCAGCCGACATGTCAGCGGATTTTACGGCTCTCGCCTATCTCGTCGCTTCTGTCCTCTTCATCATGGCGCTTCGCGGGTTGTCGTCGCCCGATACCTCCAGAACTGGTAATTTGTTCGGCATCGCCGGCATGACCATCGCGATCATCACCACCATCGTTAACCCGAATGTAGTTTCCTATGCCTGGATTTTGGCGGCGTTAGTCATTGGTGGCGGTATTGGCACCATTATCGCGCTCAGGATCAAGATGACCGATATGCCGGAACTGGTTGCGGCCTTCCATTCGCTGGTCGGTCTGGCCGCGGTCATGGTGGCGGCCGCCGCTTATTATAATCCCGGCGCCTACGGAATTACCGATGCCGGTGGGGTATTGAAACTGGCCAGCCGGATCGAAATGGCTTTGGGTGTTGTTATTGGTGCCATTACCTTCTCCGGCTCGATCATCGCTTTTGGTAAACTGAAAGGGATCATGAGCGGCAATCCGATCGTCTTCCCAGGCCAGCATTTTCTAAATGCGGTCATCGGTCTGGTGATCCTGGCCTTGATCGTGCTGTTTTCGATGCAACCGGATCCGCTCTATTTTTGGCTCATGACGTTGATCGCATTTGGCATCGGTTTCCTGCTGATCATTCCAATCGGCGGGGCCGACATGCCGGTTATTGTCTCGATGTTGAATTCCTATTCCGGCTGGGCGGCGGCAGGTATCGGTTTTACATTGGAAAATTCGGCCTTGATCATTACGGGCGCTTTGGTTGGCTCTTCCGGTGCGATCCTGTCTTACATCATGTGTAAGGCGATGAACCGGTCTTTTATTTCGGTTATTTTGGGTGGCTTTGGTGGTGACGCCGCGGCCGCCTCGGCGACCCGCAGCGACCGTCCCTTCAAAGCCGGCAGTGCCGATGATGCCGCGTTCATCATGAAGAATGCAAATTCCGTCGTCATTGTACCGGGTTATGGCATGGCGGTGGCGCAGGCCCAGCACTCGGTCCGCGAAATGGCTGATCGTTTGAAGGAGCATGGCGTCAAAGTGCGGTACGCTATTCATCCGGTCGCCGGACGAATGCCCGGCCATATGAATGTGCTGTTGGCGGAAGCAAATGTCCCTTACGATGAAGCCTTGGAGCTAGAAGAAATCAACTCCGATTTTGCCAGTACCGACGTCTCCTTCGTCATTGGCGCCAATGATGTCACCAATCCAGCGGCCCGAACCGATCCGCAAAGCCCGATCGCTGGGATGCCGATCCTGGACGTCGACAAGTCCGCCACGGTACTGTTTGTCAAACGCTCTTTGTCGCCGGGATACGCCGGGATCGACAATGATCTGTTTTACGCCGACAATACGATGATGCTGTTTTCGGACGCCAAGCAAATGGTCGACGAAATCGTACAGGCGCTTTGACCACGTAGCGATGCGATCCGGTCCCAACTTGGACGCGAGATTTAGCGGTGGATTAATATGGCGATCTTGAAAATTGCAAAAATGGGGCATCCGGTGCTGCGGCAGCGGGCTGAAGACGTGCCTGATCCTGGCGCCCCGGAAATTCAAAGTTTGCTCAACCATATGCAAGACACCATGGTGGATGCGCAAGGTGCCGGCCTGGCCGCCCCTCAGGTTTATGTCCCAAAACGCGTCGTTATGTTTGTTGCGCCGTTTTCTCAAGACCCCGATATTGAGGAAGATGACGATGTCCTGACCGTCCTGATCAACCCGGTCATCGAAGTCTTGAGTGACGAGCTTGAAATTGACTGGGAAGGCTGTTTGTCGGTCCCAGGCCTGCGCGGTTTGGTGCCCCGCCATCGCCATGTTCGCTATCGCGGTTACGATCAAAACGGTAAACTGATCGATCGAGAAGCAAGCGGTTTTCACGCTCGCGTCGTGCAGCATGAATGCGATCATTTGGACGGCGTTCTTTATCCCCAACGTATGGACGATTTGTCACATTTGATTTTTGACAGCGAATACCGCCATTATGTTGCCGCCCAAGATATGGTGGTAACTAGTACCGATCGCAATATTGAAGATGAAGTCGATAGCAGTGAGGAGAATGTAGCATGAGCGCGCACTTGATAACTGAGAAACGTGCTATTTTGGCGATTGCCATCGACAATGCCCCATTTGATGGCTGGGGCGACAAAGCCTTGGCGCGCGCGGCACGGCAGGCCGGTTACGACGATATCATGGCAGCGCGCGCCTTTCCTGAAGGTTCTCGCGACTTGCTCGATTTTTATCTGAGCGAAGCAGATCGGTTGATGATTGAGGGCTGCGCTGAGCTGGACTTGGCGGGAATGAAAATCCGCGAACGCATCACCGCAATCATTCGTCTTCGCCTGGATCAGGCCGGCCCGCATCGCGAAGCTGTGCGCCGCGCCCTGGCTAAGATCGCCCTGCCCGGGCATGCGCCGCTCGCCATTCGCCGCCTTGGCCGCACCATGGACGCGATCTGGCGCCTGGCCGGCGACAATGCCACTGACTTCAACTGGTATACTAAGCGGGGACTGCTCTCCGCTGTCTATCTCTCGACCTTGCTGTTTTGGCTGAACGACGAGAGTGAGGATTTTCAGGAAAGTTGGGCCTTTCTCGATCGGCGTATTGGCGGGGTGATGAAGATCCAGCAACGCAAGTTCAAACGCGACGGGCGCCGGCGTAAACTGCCCTCACCCTGGGAGCTTTTAGGCCGCTGCCGCCATCGAGCGGCGGAACCGAGCCGTTAATCCTTCCCGCCTCGCAAATCCCGATTTATGTCTTCAAGTTACTTCTATTTACTCCGACCCGATATTCCTAAAGATATGCGATTATTAGGAATATCGGGTCGGAGGTGATACTGGCTGGCAATGAGAATCGTTATTCGTCGCCAGATGGCCAGATGCGAGTGACGTGGCCCATCTTGCGACCAGGACGGATTTCTGCCTTGCCGTACAAATGCAGATGGGCAGTCGGATCGGCCACGATTTCGGCCCACGCCTTGGCATCGTCACCAATAAGGTTCGTCATTTCAATGCGCCCATAGGGCAGTGGATCACCAAGCGGCAAGCCGCAGATCGCGCGAATATGTTGCTCGAACTGACTTGTTGGCGCCCCTTCGATGGTCCAATGCCCGGAATTATGCACGCGCGGTGCGATTTCGTTCACCAGAACCTGATTGTCGGCGGTAACAAACATTTCAATGGTCAGAACGCCAACATAATCCATCGCCTCGAGAAATTTGAAGGCAATCCCAGTCGCTGTCTGCTGAACCTCCGGCGAGATCAGCGCTGGCAGGCGGGTGCGGGCGAGGATATGGTCTTCATGTTCGTTCTCGGCCGGGGGATAACATTTGATTTCCCCATTGTTGCTGCGGGCGGCGACCACCGAAATCTCCTTGCTAAAATCGACAAACGATTCAAGGATTGCCGGCTCCCGTTCGATCGTCTGCCAGGCGGCCGCGGCTTCATCGACGTTCTTAATAGTGACTTGACCTTTGCCGTCATAACCCAGGCGACGGGTTTTCAAGATCGCCGGCAAGTCGATTTTTTCGATCGCCAGGCGAAGGCCGTCCAAATCATCGACCCTTGCATAAGCGACGGTCTGGACATTTAGACTGCGGGCAAACTCCTTTTCGGTCAGTCGATCCTGCGCGATCGCCAGTGCATTCGGCGCCGGGCGCACCGGTGTGATCTGCGCCAAGGTTTCCGCCGTTTCACCGGGCACATTTTCGAATTCATAGGTCACCACGTCGACTTCCGTGGCAAACGCGGCCAAGGCAATCTCGTCGCTATAGTAAGCGGTTGTCAGCCGCGCACTGACATCACCCGCCGGTGCATTGGGTTCAGGTTCATAAATATGACATCGGTAGCCAAGCGGGGCGGCGGCCAACGCCAGCATCCGACCCAATTGACCGCCGCCCAATATACCAATCGTCGCACCGGGTGCGATCATGTTCGAATTGCTGGCCATGTCAATTTTCATCGGCCTGCGGTGAAAGCGGGATAGCGTTCGTTTGATTTTTGCGATGACGGGCAACCGCCCGGGCCACTTTTGCATCACCCAAGGCAACAACAGAAGCGGCCAACAAACCTGCATTGGTTGCCCCGGCTCGACCAATGGCGAGGGTTCCAACCGGAATTCCGGCCGGCATCTGGACGATCGACAACAAACTATCCATGCCGCTTAGGGCTTTGCTTTCGACGGGCACGCCAAAAACCGGAATTGTTGTCATCGAGGCAGTCATTCCAGGTAGATGGGCAGCCCCACCGGCGCCGGCGATTATCGCTTGCAATCCCCGGCGTTTTGCGGATTTCGCGTAGTCATACATGCGGTCGGGCGTGCGGTGAGCTGACACCACCTGGGTCTCGCATGGGACGCCTAATTCCGTGAGCACGTCAACCGCGTGACGCATCGTTTCCCAATCCGACCGGCTACCCATGATAACACCGACACGGGCTTTTGCTTCACTCATTTCGCACTCCGATATAACGCCCATTCCTATCTGGAACGGGAAAACGGCTAGTTTATAGCTATCGGATAAGTTTCGACAACCCCTTGCGAATGAGGTTAAAATGGGGCTTGAAATATTTGGTTTAAGAAGGATGAGCGCGGACGCCACTGAATATCACTGAATTTGAGGTCGTGATGGCAGCTGGCGCGGTGTAGATACCATGAGAGTTGACGAGCCCAGTTCAATAGACCGAATTCGTCATAGCCGGCGCGAACATGGCGCGTCCAATCATTATCAACGTGCGAAGAATCTTGTTGTCGAGACCCCGTCAGATTCGGTTTCGATAATGGGCATCCCGGAAGTTGAATTGACACCCCGCGTGCGGACCGCAATTGTATCGCTGATGGAAGAGGCCGACGCCTTACGCCATGACCTGGAAAATAGCCAGCGACGCATCTCTTTTCTGGAACGATTAGCAGATCAGGACACCTTAGTCCCGGTCGCCAATCGTCGGGCTTTTGTCCGCGAGCTGACCCGCGTGATTGCATTTGGTGAGCGTTATCATGAACCGACCAGTTTGATTTATCTCGATATCGATGGCTTCAAAGCGATCAATCGAGAATTTGGATTTACCGCCGGCGACCAAGCCCTACGCTATGTTGCCAACACGCTGTTGGACCAGTTGCGCGAATCGGATACCGTGGGTCGCCTCGGTGGCGACGAGTTTGGTGTTATTTTGTGGCGCACTGATGCCACCGGTGCCGCCCTAAAAGCCAGTGAATTGGCCATCGCAATCGGTGGCAGCAGCATTACGCATGAAGAGCATTCATTTGTTCTTCGCGCGACTTTTGGCACGGCAACCTTCCGGCCTGGCTTCAGTGTCAACCAAATGATGGAAGCCGCCGGTCAGGCGATGCGCGATAATTTGGAAGATTTGCCAGGCGATGAACGTGGACAAGATGCCACAGAGCCTTAAACGGTCACGCCGTCTAGGCGATAATATCCGGTTGCAGCATAGCTTCAATTCGTTGGATAAAATCACGTAACAACAGTTTACGTTTTTTCAACCGCTGTAGTTTCAACTGATCGTACGCCGCCTGCTCGACCAGGGCACTGATTGCGCCATCCAAGTCACGATGTTCTTCCTGCAGCTCAAGCAGTTTTTGTTTCAACTCCTCGGAATCGAGTTGCGACATGGTTTTTGGTTTCTCAATAATTTTGATGATAGGGAACTTATCATAGCTTTGGCGGCGGCGGAACTCTGCATCCACGTTAAATCGCCGATGCAGACAAGATTTTTCACTTGCCACAAACACGGTTGCTGACTCTTACCCCCGGAGGTGTTTTAATAGTGCTGCACATATCCAAAGGAGGTGACGAATGAGTGTCGAATCGCAGATAGATTCTTTGCGCGCGCAACACAAATCGTTAGAGGACCTGATCAATCAGGAACAACTTATTGCCACGCCGGACGAGATGCGAATATCCGAACTAAAAAAAGAAAAACTCCGATTGAAAGATCGGATTAACCAGTTGGAGCATGTGAGCTAAGTCCAACCGGTAACGATGGTCGGCACTGAACCTTTAAAGGCATAGCGCCGGCCCGAAAACCAAGGCGCTAAACATTTCGAGAAATCGTCTAGCGCAAACGGGTTGGTTTAACTCCCGCCCGATCAGAATATTTGGTTAACACCTGTCCCATATCCAAAAGTATTAGGCTCCGCCGCGCACTTGATCGCGCAGAATGAACTTCTGAATTTTTCCGGTTGAAGTCTTCGGCACATCACCAAAGCGAACTTCGCGGGGGCATTTATAATGCGCAATGCGATCGCGGCAATGCTGGATGATTTGTTCCGCCGTGGCATTGCTTCCGGGCTTCAGCTCGACAAAGGCGAGCGGCGTTTCACCCCATTTTTTGTCCGGTTTGGCTACGACAGCGACCGCGGCAGTGGCCGGGTGCGCATAGATGCAGTCTTCGACTTCAATCGAAGAAATATTCTCGCCACCGGAAATGATGATATCTTTCGAGCGATCCTTAAGCTCGATATAACCATTGGGGTGCCAGACACCTAAATCGCCGGAATGAAACCAGCCGCCTGCGAAAGATTCTTCCGTTGCGCGCGCGTTCTTCAAATAGCCGCGCATGACAATATTGCCGCGCATCATCACTTCGCCGATGCTTTCTCCATCCTTTGGTATCGGTTGAAGCGTTTCGGGATCGGCAATCATCAACCCTTCCTGCATTTCCGAGGCGACGCCCTGCTTGGCTTTCTCCCGGGCCTGATCCGCCGGCGACAATTCGTCCCATTCTTCCTGCCAGGCGTTGACGACACAAGGGCCATAAGTTTCGGTTAAGCCATAGACATGGGTGATGTCGAAGCCCTGACGGGCCATTTCTTCCAGCACCGCGGCCGGCGGTGGTGCGGCGGCCGTCATCATGGCGATTTGGTGGTCAAACTCACGGCGCTCGTCGCGGCCCGCTCCGGAGATCATCTGCATGACGATAGGGGCACCGCACAGGTGGCTGACTTTATGGTCGGCAATGGCGTTATAAATATCTTTGGCGATCACCGCCCGCAAGCAAACATTGACACCGGCGATGGCCGCTAGAGTCCACGGGAAACACCAGCCATTGCAATGGAACATCGGCAAGGTCCAGAGATAGACCGGATGGCTCGGCATTCGCCAGGAAATCACATTATTCAATGCATTCAAATAGGCGCCGCGGTGGTGATAGACCACCCCCTTCGGGTTGCCGGTAGTCCCGGAGGTATAGTTGAGCGAAATCGCCTGCCACTCGTCGGCCGGTAAAACCCACGGAAAATTATCGTCACCGGTGGCCAGGAAGTCCTCGTATTCCTGTTCCCCCAATCGTTCGCCGGCGCCCTGAAATTCCGGATCGTCGATATCGATCACCAATGGTTTCACTGTCGCCTGCGATAACGCTGAACGGATTACCGGGGCAAATTCCGTATCCGTCAGCAAAATTTTCGCCTCACCGTGATCCAGAATGAACCCCAGATTGGCCGCATCGAGGCGATAATTCAGCGCGTTCAACACCGCGCCCGTCGCCGGCACGCCAAAATGCGCTTCAAACATCGCCGGTGTGTTCGGGCTCATGATCGCAACGGTATCGCCCTTGCCGATGCCTAGATTTGTCAGTGCTGACGCAAGACGGCGGCATCGCGCATAGGTCTCGCCCCAGTTTCGACGGATCGCACCATGGATCATTGCTGGTCGTTGTGGGTACACTTCCGCGGAACGTCGAATAAGGCTAAGTGGGGATAGGGTTTGAAAATTTGCATTATTCAAATCCAAATCACTGTCGTAAATACTCATTGTGCTGCCTTTCGATTGAGAACACGCTTGTCGCCCTCCTAACAAAATTCCGCCCTGCCGCCAAGTTGCTTCCGGAATGTCGTGATGCGAAAAAGTTGATGTATTGAGAAGTAATGACCGTTAAAATAACACATACCAACTGATTCGTTTTACCAAAGAATATTCGAAGCTACGGACTTAAATTATAAAGACAACAGAGCGTATTATCTATGTCGGCCGGTTTTGAAGCTTTGAAAATCATGATTGTGGACGATAATTGCCACATGCGCGGATTGGTCAGAACAATCCTCAGCGCCATGGGGGTTCATCGTTTCTGCGAATGTGAAAACGGCCGCGAGGCCTTTGCTACACTCAAGGATTTTGCCGCCGATATTCTTGTTGTCGACTGGTTGATGACACCGATGGACGGCATCAAGCTCGTCGATTGTATTCGCAATAACGAAAATAGCACAAATCCCTACGTCCCAATAATCATGATGACCGGGCATAGTTCGCTCGAAAATGTATTCGAAGCCCGCGACGCCGGCGTCAATGAATTTGTCGCCAAGCCGATTTCAGCCCGATCCTTGATGTTGCGCGTCAAAGAAATTATCGAACGACCGCGCCTATTTGTCCAATCAGACGACTATTTTGGCCCGGATCGCCGGCGCAGCGATATCCCGGTCGCTGTCGAGCGTCGCCTGGCCGCCTTTCAAGCATCGCCGGAAAAAATCATTGGTGTCGAAGAGACCAACCTGGACGAGGATGATGTAGTTTTAATCTAAAGCGACAATCAACTCGTTTGCAGTCATGCCTGCGGCCGCGTTGGCTATCTCAGGGCCAATTCTTCCTACTCTTCGGGCCTGCAACTTGCTATGACAAGTTGACAGAAACAATTGCAGTTGAAGGTGCGAAGATGGCCGGTCAATATGATGAGATCTATGGTGCGTGGCAGAAAGACCCGGAAGCGTTCTGGGCCGCGGCGGCGGAAGAAATCCACTGGTACAAACGCTGGGACAAAGTCTTTGACGACAGCAACAAGCCATTCTCTCGCTGGTTTGTCGGGGGCGAAACCAATACTTGTTACAATGCTGTCGATCGACATGTCGAAGCCGGGCGCGGTGCCCAGGCGGCAATCATTTACGACAGTCCGGTTACCGATACAATCCTCACCCTGACCTATGCTGAACTACAAGACGCGACGGCGCGTTGTGCCGGAATGTTGCGTGACCTTGGCGTCGAAAAGGGCGACCGCGTAATCATCTATATGCCAATGGTGATGGAAACCGCTATCGCTATGTTGGCCTGCGCGCGTATCGGTGCCGTCCATTCCGTGGTTTTCGGTGGTTTTGCCGCGAACGAGCTGGCGACCCGGATCGACGATGCCAAGCCGAAGGTTATCATGTCGGCATCTTGCGGCATTGAGCCCGGTCGAGTGGTCGAATATAAACCGCTATTGGACGGCGCCATCGCTCTATCCAGTCACAAGCCGGACCATTGCATCATCCTGCAGCGGCCGATGGAAACCGCTTCAATGATCGAAGGCCGCGATCATGATTGGGCCAATTTGGTCGCCTCGGCCGCACCAGCGGACTGCGTGCCGGTGAAAGCGACCGACCCGCTTTATGTGCTTTATACGTCGGGCACCACAGGCGAACCGAAAGGCGTGGTCCGCGACAATGGCGGCCATTTGGTGGCGCTGAAATGGAGCATGAAGAACGTTTATGACGTCAACCCGGGCGAAGCTTGGTGGGCCGCCTCCGACGTCGGTTGGGTGGTCGGTCATTCATACATCGTCTATGCGCCGCTGTTCCATGGCTGTACCTCAATCCTGTTCGAAGGCAAGCCAGTGGGAACGCCCGATGCGGGGGTCTATTGGCGGGTGATCGCGCAGCATAAAGTTGTCTCTCTGTTCACCGCGCCGACCGCGTTCCGCGCCATCAAGCGGGATGACCCGAATGGTGAGTTTCTGCAGAAATATGATCTCAGCCAGTTCCGCATTCTCTTCCTGGCGGGCGAGCGGGCCGATCCAGACACCATTCAATGGGCCGAACAACAGCTTGAAAAACCGGTCATCGATCATTGGTGGCAAACTGAGACCGGCTGGCCGATGGCGGCGAACTGTATGGGCCTAGGGGCCTTGCCGGTTAAATATGGCTCACCGACAAAAGCCGTGCCCGGCTACGATATCCGCGTTGTTGACGAACAGAATAACGAGGTGCCGGCAGGCGATACTGGCGCCATCGTGGTGAAACTGCCCTTGCCGCCCGGCGCGCTGCCGACGCTTTGGCAAAATGATGGTCGTTATGTTGAGTCGTATCTGGCGGAATTTCCAGGATATTACAAAACCGCCGATGCCGGCTTCCTGGATGAGGATGGTTATATCTATATTATGAGCCGAACCGACGATATCATCAACGTCGCCGGCCATCGCCTTTCCACCGGCGGCATGGAAGAAGTACTATCCGGTCATGCTGATGTCGCCGAATGCGCTGTCATGGGCGTTGCTGACAAATTAAAAGGCCAGGTACCAGTGGGTTTAGTGGTCTTGAAGTCGGGTGCCGATGGTGCCCCGGACCAAGTGGTGCGCGAATGTGTCGCCCTGGTGCGGGAAAAAATTGGCCCAGTTGCGGCCTTCCGCGATTGCGTCGTGGTCGATCGGTTACCAAAAACCCGCTCCGGCAAAATCCTGCGCGGTACCATGAGCAGTATCGCCGATGGCAAGGAATATAAGATACCGGCGACCATAGACGATCCGATCATCCTGGACGAAATCGCTGCCGCGTTGGCGGAAATCGGCTTTCCAAAAGCGGCGGATTGACGGATTTAGTTAGGCCTAAGAAGCCGTCGATAGGCCGGCTAAAGGCAACTGCATTTTCCGCTACGACGTTTTCCTAAACTGGTTCAGCCTCAGTTATTCTGACCGTCCGTATTACCGAATACGGATTTAGCCAGATCGGCATAACTGGACGGGGTTTCTGGCTGTGGGCTATCTTCGTCCACAGCGGGCTCAGCGGCGGCTGGTGTTTCCGCTGGGGCATCGACTGGTTGGGTTGACGGCATCCCGGCGGCTTCGGCAGCGGCCAGCTGCGCCTCCCGGGCCTTGCGAGTCTCTTTTTCTTCCTTCTCGCGCCGGCGTTGTTCCTTCGCCAGACCCTTTTGGACCGCTTCATCCAGCTCGGTTTGTCGGCAGAGACCTAAGGTGACCGGATCGACCGGTTTAATATTGGCCATGTTCCAATGGCTGCGCTCGCGAACCGATTGGATGGTTGGTTTAGTCGTTCCAACAAGCTTGGAAATCTGCGCATCCGACAATTCCGGATGGTTGCGCACCAGCCAGGCGATCGCGTTTGGGCGATCCTGGCGGCGCGACAAGGGGGTATATTTGCCGCCGCGTTGTTTCGGCTCCGGCAATACGATATCGCTTTCAATGATTTGCAAGCGGGCGCCCGGGTCATCAACACAGCGGTCGATTTCTTCCCGCGTCAATTGTCCGGAGGTAATTGGATCCAGCCCCTGGATGCCTTGCGCAACTTCGCCATCCGCAATGCCCTTCACTTCCAGTGAATGCAGACCGCAGAAATCGGCAATTTGCTGAAATGTCAGCGCCGTATTATCAACCAACCAAACCGCCGTGGCTTTCGGCATTAATGGCTTCGCCATGTATAAAATCTCCTAATAACAAGGGGTGCGCCCTGTCCTTCGGCGAGAAGGACACTCCGAAACCTAAATTTAAGGGGAGTAAACCCCTATATAGCGCGCTTGCCCCGAAATCGCAAAGCTTCGTTCCAAGGTTTTGCGAATTTTTTCGCCCGCATAAGATCCGCAGAATTAGACCTCGAGCATGATTTTACCGATATGCTGGCTCGATTCCATCCGCGCATGGGCGCCGGCAGCGTCGTTGAGCGGAAAAGTGCTGTCGATAATCGGTTTGACACTTCCGTTCGCCAGTAATGGCCAAACGTCGTGTTTCAACTCCTCCGCAATTTGTGCTTTCTCTTCGATGGATCGTGGGCGGAGGGTTGAACCGCTAATGGTTAGCCGCTTTTGCATCACCGGCAGCAGGCTAAAATCGTCACTCTTCGGGCCATGTAGAAAGGCGATTTGCACTAAACGGCCTTCGATAGCCAGCGCTTCCAAGTTACGCATGATGTAATCGCCGCCAACCATATCCAGGATCAGGTCGACACCCTCGCCATTGGTCAGCTCTTGGGTAATGGCGACATAGTCCTCGTCTTTATAATTTATCGCCCTTTCCGCCCCCAGCTCTTCACAGATAGCGCGTTTTTCATCATTGCCGACGGTCGCGAATACGCGGGCACCGAAGGCGTTAGCAAGCTGGATCGCCGTCGTCCCAATACCACTGGAGCCGCCATGGATCAGCACCCGTTCACCGCCTTGCAAACGGCCCCGTTGAAAGACGTTGGTCCAAACAGTGAAAAAGGTTTCTGGCAATGCCGCCGCCTCAAGCATCGAATATCCCGGCGGCACCGACAGGCATTGCGGCGTCGGGGCAACGCAATATTCGGCATAACCGCCACCGGCAACCAAGGCACAAACCCGGTCGCCAACCTGCAAGTCCGTGACGCCGGAACCCAAAGCAACGACGTCGCCGGCAACCTCTAAACCCGGTGTTTCCGGTGCTCCGGGTGGCGGTGGATAACCGCCTAAGCGTTGCATGACATCGGGTCGATTAACGCCAGCTGCCGCGACTTTGATCAGGACTTCGTCATGAGCCGGTTGCGGTAGGGGTAATTTGACCGCTTTCAGGACTTCCGGTCCACCGGGCGTCGAAATTCCGATGGCGGTCATTTCAGTAGGTAGGATTGGCATGATATCCTCTTGAGAGACATTGATGAATTGCATCTTGATCCTGATCTAATGGATAGTATGCAAAGACGCAACAACAGCGAGGGCAGTTTAATGGAAGAAGACGAACTTGAAATGCGCCGACGGCAACCCGAAGCCCCCGAATTTGCGACCATGTCAATCGACGCATTGCGAGAGTACATCGCTGACTTGGAAGAAGAAATTGTCCGCGCCAAAGCAATGATCAAAGATAAACAAATTGCCAAAGGCGACGCAGACGCTTTTTTCAAGAACTAGCAAATCGATCTTCCGGTAAATTCTGCGGATGATTGGTTGGCTCGCACTAGAATTATTTTGGCTCAATTATATTCTCTAAACCAATTGTTAATGATTGTTTGGCAATATGTAGTTGTCTCAAGGGGTCGTTCGCGATCCCTCTACTGGGTCCCTCCCAGTTTTGATGACGCCTCCCTGTTGAACTTGAGCCGCCGCTAAATCAGCGACGGCTCTTTTTTTGGCTGTTTTCTGCGCCTACAGGGGAAAAAAATTGATGTGATTTTTTTATTTTACACTTGACCGCTGGACAAATTGCCGCCTAAGGTTCGCGTCTCTTGTAAGCGAGTTTGACAGGTTTGAGGCAAAAATAATATGGGGCCGCGGGCACTTTGCTCAGCGGCCCCAATAATTTTTCCACGCTTAGCCTTTTTCATTCAAAAAGATTTGCACTAGGATCACGCTCAACTTTCCATGTGACAAGGGGGCTTTCATGACCACAGACGATCAACCAAATTTTTCCACGCTTAGTTTGCATGCCGGGCAAAAGCCCGATCCCCTTTACGGGGCCAGAGCCCAACCAATCTATCAAAGCACTTCATTTGTTTTCGACGATACCGATCATGCCGCGGCCTTGTTCAATCTTGAGCGTGCCGGCCACATATATTCACGAATTTCAAATCCGACGGTCTCAGTGCTGGAAGAACGAATGGCGGCGCTGGAAGGTGGTGTCGGTGCAGTTTGCACGGCAAGCGGCCAGGCGGCGCTGCATTTGGGCGTCACAACCTTGATGGATCAAGGCAGCCACATCGTCTCCTCCGCCTCCATCTATGGCGGCAGCCACAATATCATGCAGCATACTTTCCCCCGTTTTGGCATTGAAACGACTTTTGTCGATCCCTGCGATCCGACCGCTTTTAAGGATGCGATCCGTCCGAATACACGTCTGATCTATGGCGAAACTTTGGGCAATCCAGGGCTGGAAATAATGGATATGAAAGCGGTATCCGATATTGCACACGATCATGGCTTGCCGATGATGATCGATAATACCTTCGCGTCACCCTATCTGTTCCGACCTTTTGACTATGGTGCCGATATCATCTTGCACTCGGCGACGAAGTTTTTGGGCGGGCATGGGGTCGCGATTGGTGGGGTGTTAATCGACGGCGGTACGTTTGACTGGGAAGTTTCCGGTAAATTCCCCACTTTGACCGAACCTTACGACGGATATCACGGTATGGACTTTGCCGAGGAATTTGGCCCCGCCGCGATGATCATGCGAGCCCGCGCCGAAGGTTTGCGTGATTTTGGCGCCTGTATGAGCCCGCAGAACGCCTTCTATATCCTACAGGGGGTTGAGACATTGCCGCTGCGCATGGATCGTCATGTTGCCAATACCCGCAAGGTGGTGGAGTTCCTGGGACAGAATGATGCTGTCTCCTGGGTAAGTTATCCGGAATTGCCGGATCATCCCGATCACAATCTGGCCCGGGTTATGTTCCCCAACGGCTGCGGCTCGATATTCTGCTTTGGCGTCAAGGGTGGACGCGAAGCGGGTCGGAAACTGATAGAGGCCTTGGATGTGTTTTCCCATCTCGCCAATGTTGGCGACGCCAAAAGCCTGGTTATCCACCCGGCCTCGACAACCCATCAACAAATGGATGCCGAAGCCCTTGCCGCCGCCGGTGTCGGTGAAGACATGGTGCGCTTGTCAGTTGGCATCGAAGACGCTGGCGATCTGATCGGCGATCTGGGCCGCGCCTTAAAGGTCTCGCAAAGGAGTTAGGTCATGGAACTTCAGGTAAATGGCCAAAAAGCTTTTGCGGCGACCGGCGGGAAAGAATTCGATCCGGCTATGCCGACGGTGGTTTTTATTCACGGTGCCTCTTTCGACCGGACAGTGTGGAATTTGCAAAGCCGTTATTTCGCCTATCACAGTTTCGGCGTGCTGGCGGTCGATTTGCCTGGACATGGCCGCTCCGAGGGATCTCCACTGAACGAAATTGCGAACCTTCGCAACTGGCTTATCGCTTTTCTGGACGCCGCCGGCGTGACAAAAACCGCGATTGTCGGCCATAGCCTCGGGGCTTTAGTGGCGCTGGCAACCGCGGCGCGTGAGCCGGAACGGGTAACATCAATTAGTTTGGTCGGGATGGCCTATCCGATGCCGGTCGGCGATCTCTTGATGACGCCGGCGGCAAATAATGAGCATGTGGCAAAAGAACGGGTGGTCTCCTGGTCTTTTGGTCCGGCAGCGGAAAAAGGCGGCAATCGGGTCCCCGGCATCTGGATGACCGGCACCGGAATGCGCGTGCTGGAGCGCACAGATGACGGCGTTCTGCATGCCGATCTTAAAGCTTGCAACGATTATCAAGATGGTGACGAAGCGGCTGCCGCGGTTCGTTGTCCGGTGCAGTTTGTGCTTGGCAGTCGAGACATGATGACGCCGTTAAAAAAGGCCAAAGCGTTTGCCGCGAAGTTCGCCGATCCGGATGTTGTTACGATCACTGGCGCCGGCCACAATCTCATGATCGAACACCCTGACGCCACTTTGGATGCACTAAAATCATTTTTGAGCAATAAATAGTGCGATATTGAAAGTATCTGGCACTTTTTGTATCTATTTCGGCTTGTTTTTTATACTATAACTAATACACTAAAGGTGTCCGACACCTTTATGGAGAATAAAATGGGCCGGCCGTTGCGGGTATATGTACCGGGAGTACCGCTGCATGTGTTGCAGCGAGGCAATAATCGAGCCGATATCTTTTTCGCTGATGAGGATCGCCGTCGCTATTTGGAATATCTGACGGAAGCCAGTCGACGTTTCAACAGTCAGATCCATGCTTATGTGTTGATGGACAATCATATCCATCTGTTAGCGACACCGAACAGTGCTGAAAGTTTGGGGCAAACCTTAAAATCCTTAAACCGTCGATATGCCGCTCATATCAATCGCCGCCATGACCGCACCGGTAGCCTTTGGGAAACCCGCTATCGGGCCAACCTTGTCGATAGCGAACGTTATCTGATGGCCTGTTACCGCTATATCGAGTTCAATCCGATGCGCGCCGGTATCACCTCCTCGCCCGGAGAATATAACTGGTCAAGTTATGGTCAAAACGCCATGGGCTTAAGTGGTGAGATGACAGCAAGTCCGCATCCGCTCTATCTGGCGATGGGCGATAGCGACGGGTCACGGCAACGGGCCTATCGAAATTTCTGCGAACAACGCCCGGATCCGGCGCAAGACGAATTGATCAGCGCCTGTCTGAATGGCGAATATGCGTTAGGTGGGGAACATTTCCGAAATTGGATCGCCGGCTTGACCGGGCAATCCGCCGGGCCTCGTCGCCGCGGCCGCCCGCCAATAGACGCTGCCAGGCCCTAAACCGCATCGGCACCGTAATAGAGGGTGACTTTGTGCTTCGCTTCGGCAAAAAACAGCCAGCGTTCCAGTAGCAGCCCCGGTATCACCGCGGCAAAGGCCAGCAACGCTAGGATTGCCGCTATCGTACCGTCGTTAAAGACCTGCAGGACCAGCATCACCACCGGAACCGCAAAAGCCAACACCGAAGCAATTTTTCGCAGTTTTTCCGCATGCTTGCGGGCAATTTTATAGCCCATTTCTTTTTGCAAATAGTTTTCTTGCGTATGCGGGCTATCGAGCAGCCGCGCCTGTCCCAGGCGATCCAAACCGGTGGCGCTACCGACATTGCTATCCGCCACCGCATTATCGATAAAGCGCCAATAGAGCGATTTGACAAAAACCGCGGCGACCAACGCCATAATCGTCAGATGCAACAGCGCCGCACTCTCCTGTCCGAACAGGGCCAGCACAAAATTTAGTGCCACGCCACCGGAATAGAGCGCCAGCAGCAAATAGACCATCGGCACCCATTTATTGTGCCAGGCCGGGACCGCCGCGATCGAGGCATAGATCATCGCCGTACAATAAACAGTGATGATTGCTGCCGGGATCACCAGCACCGCCATCAACGCAAAAATTCCGCTAACATCTTCCAGGAACACCCAGCCGATGGCCATCAAGCCGGCCGGCAGGTAACTCAGAACCGCCATCACGCCTTCGCGCGAAAGCCAGGACGAACGCCATTGACTGAACGCGCGCCAAGCTCGTTCCGGATGGCCAAGATGGTAAGTTGACGACAACAAACCAAAGGTGATCAGGCCGAACGCCAGCGCGAAACAGGAAAATCCGAGCCAACGCTCCGCCGGGACATAGTCGCCCAGCGACAACAGCGCCAACAACAACAATATGCCATAACCGGCCCCGGAAGCGGTGGTGAAAAAGATGATGGAATAAGCCGCATGCATATTATCTTCCTAGCCCGCGTCCGAACTTGACAACATCCGATCGACCCAACCCAGAAAACCGCCGGCGCCTGCCGCATCCGCCAGCACCGTTGGTGTTTCACCGCGCTCAGCCGATGACAGTTGACGCCGTGGCGGCAGATATTTGTTGGTTGGCCGCAAAGCCATCTCCGGCAGCAGATCATATCCGCCACGCGCGGCGGTCATTTTTGACACTTCGGAATTCGGATCGTTGAAATCGCCAAAATGCCGCGCCGAGGCTGGGCAGGTTAGCACGCAAGCCGGTAGTCGTTCCGCCTCCGGAATGTGTTCGTTTTCGATCCGGTCGATGCAAAGGGTGCATTTTTTCATCACCCCGACATGGGCGTCATACTCCCTGGCCCCGTAGGGACAAGCCCAGGAGCAAAGTTTGCAGCCGATACACATGCTTTCGTCGACCAGGACAATGCCATCGGCTTCGCGTTTATAGGAGGCGCCGGTCGGGCAGACCGTGACGCATGGCGCATCTTCGCAATGCAGGCAGGATTTGGGGAAATAGACCGTCCGGCTTTCTTCCCCGGTGTCGACTTCGAAAGCGTGGATGCGGTTCAACCACACGCCGCTGACGTCATTGCCGTAGGGATTGTCGTCGGTCAGTGGCGCCGGATAACCGCCTGTATTCCATTCCTTACAGTTGACGGCGCAAGCATGACAGCCGACGCAGACATCAAGATCGATAACCAGACCCAGTTTTTTGGGCGACGAAATTTGCGGTAGGGAAGTCATAAATCTTCCCCATAACTCAGCGTCGCCTTTTTAACTCCGACACCGGGCGGGGACGCCTGGCGATCAAATTGCGGTGAAGAAACCCCTTTTTCCGTGGTGGCGGCTTTACGCATCTTCACCCGCAGGTCATACCAGGCGGCTTGCCCAGTGACCGGGTCCGCATTGGCATAACGATAGCCGCTTTCCCGCTCTGGCAATAGATCGTCAATCAGATGATTGAGCAAGAATCCTTCGCGGGATTCCGGCGCATCGTCTGACAAGGCCCAGGCACCCTTGCGCTTGCCAATTGCGTTCCAAGTCCAGACGGTATTTTCATTAACGCCGTCCATCAGACGAACTTGCGCCTTGATCTTGCCGTTGCGACTTTCCAGCCAGACCCAATCGTCATCCGCGATGTCTTGTGCTTGGGCTAATTTGCGCGGCACGTAAAGCCGGTTGGCGGTATGGATTTGCCGCAGCCAGGCATTTTGCGAGCCCCAGGAATGGTACATCGCCGCCGGGCGCTGTGTGATCGCATGCAGTGGGAATTCATCCACTCCAATTTGGTCGTCTTCAAACGGCGCGTACCAGATCGGCAACGGATCGAAATATTCTTTGATCCGGGGGCGATGGTCCGCCGGCGGCTGCACCGCGCCATGGCCTTCTGCCGCAAGCCGGAAACGTTGTATTTCCTCCGAATAAAGCTGCATCACTATCGGCGCCGTACTGTCGATGAAACCAAGACTATGGGCAAGATCGAGGTAAGCGCGATTGGCGTGTTTATAGAATAACTGATCCTCCGCCAAATGCAGTTCCCAGAAACAACCGTTTTCAATGTAACGTGCAAGTTGATCGTCATTCGGCGCGCCCCTGCCTTGGCCGCTACCGTCCTCGTTGCGCCAACCAGCAAGCGAGCCAATGCCGGGTTTGCGTTCATGATGGACCAGATAATCAGGATACCCGCCTGGATAGCGCGCGCCGCCGTCTTCTAGGGTCATGCCCGGTAGCCCGAGGCGGTGGCCCAGATCAATCATCACATCCTGGAAAGCCCGTACATCGCGATCGGGCTGAACGACCGGTTGACGAATTGCATCCGCTACCGCATGCGCCGAACTGATCGGGCGGTCCAGCAGCGAAATACTGTCCCATCGCTCCAGATATGTGGTGTCCGGCAAGACCAGATCGGCAAACGCCACCATTTCAGACGCATAGGCATCGGAATAGATGATCTTAGGAATTTTGTAGTCCCCGGTCGCGGGATTTTTATCGGTGAGCATAGCCATCGTGGTGGACGTATTCATGGCCGAGTTCCAGGCCATGTTCGACATATACATGAACAAGACTTCGATCGGATAGGGATCGCCGGCCCAGGCATTGGTAATAACCGTATGCATCATGCCGTGGACCGATATCGGGGCATCCCAGGAAAAGGCTTTGTCGATCCGTCTGGGCGTGCCGTCGGGATCAACGAGCAAATCTTCCGGTCCGGCGGGAAAACCCAAAGGCGGGCCTGCCATCGGCGTGCCGGCGACCACTTCATTCGGCTTGCCAGCCGGGCGTGGCATCGGCGGAATATGTTTCGGAAATGGCGCCTTATAGCGCATGCCGCCAGGTACATCGATGCTGCCCAGTAAGACCTGCAAAAGATGCAAAGCGCGACAGGTATGGAAACCGTTTGAATGAGCGGAAATCCCGCGCATGGCGTGGATCGATACCGGGCGCCCGATGATTTGTTGATGTTCCCGGCCGGCCCAATCGGTCCATTTTTGATCAATGACAATTTCTTCTTCAAAGGCTGCATGGGCCAGTTCCGCCGCGATGCGGCGAATGGTATCGGCGGCAATACCGCAGCGATCGGCAACCGCATCCGGGTCATATTCATCGCTGCCATAACGTTCCGCCAGTAGCTGGAATGACGGCACGGCTTTGCGGCCATCCGGCAAGGTCACTTCACCAGTTAAGGCGAAGGGTCGATCCGTCACATCCGCAGCGACCGGATCGTGGCGACCACGGTCCCAGCAAAGCGGTTTGCCGTCCTCGTTGCGGGCAAACAACCCATCATCCCCACCACCCGGATTTTGGATCACCAGCCACGGTGAATTGGTGTACCGCAGTAAATAATCCAGATCGACTTTGCCGGCGCGTAGTAATTCGTGAATTAACGACATCACCAACAGACCATCCGTGCCCGGTGTCACCGGCAACCATTCGTCGGCAATGGCGGAATAACCGGTGCGTACCGGATTGACGGAAACAAATTTGGCGCCATTGCCTTTCAGGGTTGAAAGACCCATCTTGATCGGATTGCTGTCATGGTCTTCGGCGACCCCAAACATCATGAAATAGCGGCTTTGGTCCCAGTCCGGCTCACCAAATTCCCAGAACGACCCCCCGATGGTGTAAATCCCGCCGGCCGCCATATTGACCGAGCAAAAGCCGCCATGGGCCGCATAATTGGGTGTCCCGAACTGACTGGCCCACCAACCGGTCATTGCCTGACTTTGATCCCGGCCGGTGAAAAATGCCAGTTTACGGGGATCGCTTTGACGGACCGATTGCAGCCAATCCGTCGCTAATTCCAACGCTTCCTCCCATTCGATCTCTTCAAACTCGCCGGTACCGCGTTCGCCCACCCGCTTCAGCGGTTTGCGCAGGCGGGCCGGTGAATAGTGCTGCATGATACCGGCGGAGCCTTTGGCGCAGAGCACGCCTTTGTTCACTGGATGTTCAGGATTGCCCTGGATATAACGGATCTTGCCGTTTTTCAGATGTACCTTGATACCGCAACGGCAGGCGCACATGTAACAGGTAGTGGTCTTCACCTCGTCCGCGACCGGTGGTGATAAATCGACGTGATGTGCCGTCATTGGCGCCCTTGACCCCTCAACTCAATACCATAGTTTACGACCACCATTGGCTAATTATAAAACCCCTCGCCGGATTTCGCGGTCGTGCCTGACGCCTTCACTTGTGCGATCGAAGCTTTGAGATCTTGCAGATAATCATCGACCACTTCCAAATGACGCGGCGACAACATCAAATGCAAACCCTTTGGCGCTTGCGTGCGTGCCGAAACCCACCCTTTGGCTACCATTTTCTCTGCAACCGCCAGGATATCGAACGCCTCGGAACCGAAGCAAATTAACCCGAGCTGCGGCTGCCCGTATACGTCCAATTCACCGATATCCTGTAAGCCAGTTTCTATTTTTTGCCGCGCTTGAACCACTGCGGCAGCTTTTTCCCGATACCCGTCCCGGCCCAAATAATTCATCACCGCCCAGGCCGCCGCAATCGCCCCGCCAGGCCTTGTGCCCGCCAAGGTCGGCGTCGTCATCATCCCATTCGGCCAATCGCCGAAACGAAATATCTGGTGTTCATACAATTCCGTGGAGCGATAAAAAACGGTCGAGGCGCCTTTTGCCGTATAACCATATTTATGCAGATCCGCCGACATTGAACGGACGCCGCCAAGGGCAAAATCAAAGGCCGGCAAATTCACCCCGTTCATGCGTGCGAAGGGCGAAAAATATCCGCCAACACAAGCATCTACATGTAGCCAAATATCACTATCTTCCGCCAGATCGCTAAGGCCGGCAATCGGATCGATCAGGCCGAAGGGAAAACAGGGGGCCGAGCCGACAAGCATCAAGGTATGGGCATCGACGGCGTCTGCCATCGCACCGACGTCCGCCGTCAGATCGGCAGCCAAAGCAACGCGTTTCACTTCGATATCCAGCAAATGGCCGGCTTTGTTAAAGGCCGGATGGACCGATTGCGGCACCACGATATTAGCGTTCGTCATGTCCCGACCTTCCGCCCGCCAATAGTCGCGACAGGTTTTCAGCGCCATGAAGATGCTGTCGGTGCCGCCTGACGTCATGCCACCGACCGCGCCTACCGGCGCCTGCAACAGGTCGAGACCAAAATCGACCACATCCTGTTCCATCTGCTGCAAACTTGGAAAGGCCGCGGGGCCGAGGCCGTTTTCACTCATGAACATGGTATAGGCGTCTTTTGCCACCTGTCGGACATCGTCGCCGGCATTGAAGACATATACCGCCGCTTTTCCAGCTCGCCAATCGACGTCGCCCTCAGCGCGGCGCGACATTTGCGCTTCTAATTCTGACCAGCTCTGGCCCTGTTGCGGTAGTTTGGCGCGCATTTTGGTTCCTATGGACGAACGTGAAAGACCGATTTGCCGGTTTCCCTTAAGGGTGCCGCCAAATTGGCAAATTCACACAATAGCGAGCGGGTATCGCGCGGATCGATCACTTGTTCGATGCCGAACTGCTCCGCCGTACGGAAAGGTGAGCGCAATTTGTTCAGCCGCGCTTCAATTTCCTCAAGCTTTGCCTGCGGATCGTCTGACGCCGCCAGTTCCGCCTTGTAAGCCGCCTCCAGGCCACCGGCGATCGGCAACGAGCCCCAATCGCCCGACGGCCAGGCATAACGCAAATTAAAACGACCGGCGTTCATATGCGCCGCGCCGGCGACGCCATAAACTTTGCGCACCAAAACCGCACACCACGGCATCGTCGCCTGAGCGATCGCCGCCATGGCGCGGACCCCATGGCGAATAGTCGCTTCTTCTTCGGCCCGGCGGCCAATCAAGAAACCGGGTATATCGACCAGGTGGACAACCGGTAGGTGGAAAGTCTGCGCTAGATCGACAAAGCGGGTCACTTTTTGCGACACATCCGCCGTCCAGGCACCGCCATGATGGTAGGGATCGCTGGCCATCACCGCGACCGGCCAACCATCCAGGCGGGCAAAACCCGTGATCATGCCCCGGCCCCATTTACGGCCGATTTCGAAAAATGAGCCTTCGTCGACCAGGGTTTCGACGATTGGACGCATTTTATAAACCTTGCGTTGATCCCGCGGCACCGCCTTGATCAGTTTTTCGCTTCGTCGGTTCGGATCGTCCGCAGGCTCTATCCTTGCCGGCAATTCATAGACCGAATTCGGTAAATAGGAGAGGAATTTTCGCGCCGCTTCGAAAGCTTCTTCTTCCGAATTGACTTCGTCGTCGACGGCCCCATTGCGCGTGTGAATTTCGCTGCCGCCGAGCTCATTTTTACTCAGATCTTCGCCGATGCGTGCTACCACTGGTGGGCCGGCAACAAACATTTGCGAAGTTTCTTTGACCATCACCGAATAGTGGCTGGCGGCAACCCGGGCGGCGCCCAAACCGGCAACTGATCCCAGCGCCAGCGCCACCACTGGAACGGTCGACAAATTGTCGGTTACCACATCCCAGCCCCGCACCCCGGGCACATAGGTATAACCTGCCGTTTCAATCGACTTCACCGAACCGCCGCCGCCGGTACCGTCGACCAAACGGATAAGCGGCAGGCGCAACTGATTAGCCATAAGTTCAATATTGGTGAGTTTTTCGCGAATACCGCCGTCATTAGCGCCGCCACGAACGGTAAAATCGTCGCCCGCGATCGCAATTGTTCGGCCATTGACCTTGCCGCGTCCGGTGACCAGGTTGGCTGGTGCCATGCCGGTAATATTGCCGTCTTCGTCATAATCGACTTTGCCGGCCACCGTGCCGACTTCGAAAAAGGAGCCGGGATCAAGAATTTTGTCGACCCGTTCGCGTACCGGCAATTTGCCTTGGCTGCGGTGACGCGCCAATTTTTCCGGACCGCCCATTTGCCGGCCCAATTCTTCCCGCTTTTTTAGCTCTTCAATTTCCGGTTTCCAACTCATCTGCTCTCATCGCTCCGCTTTCTATGATCCTGGCACAACGTATCGGGATGCGACGATGGGGGGAAGCCCCGAAGCCCATTTTGTCCCGAACCAAATTCGGTGTATAAAATCCGACGACATCTAATCTAGGAAATCAACATGACCGAAGTGCACCCGACCCCGCCTAACGAAGAACCGATCATCGGCCCACGAGCCTGGTATGGGCGTGATTTACAACACAGCGACGAGTGGCTCTATCGCCTAAATGACGCAGAATTGTCGGAAATAGATGCGGCGCTTAATCATGCACTGGCGAAAAACTGCGACCTAGCCAAAATTACCAAAGACGATTTTCCGTTGCCGACTTTGGGTCCGATATTGGAGGATCTGCGGCAGGAAGTGCTTGATGGCCGAGGCTTCGCCGTTATACGGGGAATTCCGATCGAAGATTATGACCGAGCCGCACAAGCGACAATTTTTTGGGGGCTCGGACAATGGGTCGGCCACGGCCGTTCACAAAACGGTAAAGGCCATTTGCTGGGTCATGTCTGCGACCTGGGTTATGATGCAGATAATCCTGATGTCCGCATCTACCAAACAACAGAGCGCCAGACCTTCCATACCGATAGCAGCGACATTGTCGCGCTGATGAGCTTGAAGAAAGCTAAGGAAGGCGGTTTTAGCGCCGTCGTCAGCGCCTCCACGGTTTATAATGAAATGTTGAGACGACGTCCGGATCTGGCAAAATTGCTCTTTGCTCCGATAGCGACTGACCGACGCGGAGAAATTCCGCCAGGTATGCAGCCCTGGTTCAACGTCCCGGTGCTGAGTTGGTTTGATGGCGAGCTGACGCCCCTTTATCAGCGGAACTATATCAATTCCGCCCAAGAGCTCGACGGTGCACCGACGCTCAGCGCTGAACAAATTGAAGCTTTGGATTTGTTCGACAGCTTGTGTGACGAGCCGGACCTGCACATCGAGATGATGTTGGAATTGGGCGACGTTCAATTCGTGTCGAACCACAGCACTTTGCATGACCGCACCGGCTTTACCGATTGGCATGAACCGGAACGCCGCCGTCATTTATTTCGGCTGTGGCTATGCCCGCCCATGGGCCGAAAACTGCCACCGATCTTCGCTGAACGTTATGGCCCGATTGAAGTAGGAAATCGCGGCGGTATCGTCCTGACTGACACCGAATATACGATCCCGCTGGAACCGGAATAGCCGATCAGCTGAGACCGAGTTGCCGCCTAAGATCGTGCGAACTGAGACGGCGGGCGCGAAAGTTTTTGATTGGTTCGGCGCCGTGGCGTTTGGCCAGACGGCGACCATCGATATCATTGATCAGGGCGTGGTGGTCATAGTCCGGCACCGGATAGTCTAATAATGCCTGCAGCAGTCGATGAACGTGGGTCGACGCAAACAAGTCGAGCCCACGGGTGACGAGATTGATCTGTTGAATGGTATCGACGACAACGACCGAAAGATGATAGCTGGTGGCGATATCTTTTCGTGCCAGCACAACATCACCTTGAATGTTCGGTTGGCAAACCTGTTCGCCTGCGGTCTTATCAATCCAGGATAATTTGCCGGTGGTCGATATCGCTTTGACAACATCCAACCGCCAAGCAGCTTCCATTCCCTCGGCCAATTTCGCTGCCCGTTGATCGGCGTTGAGACCTCGACAAGTGCCGGGATAATGCGGACCATCGGGGCCCTGCGGGGCGTTGGCGCTTTCGGCGATTTCCGCGGCGATTTCCCGCCTGGAACAAAAACAGGGATAAACCAAATCGCGCGCCTGCAACTTTTTTAGCACCGCCGCATAGTCTGCCATATGATCCGACTGTCGCCGCACCGGACTTTCCCATTGTAAACCCAGCCAGGCCATATCCTCTATGATCTGGCTTTCGAAATCCGGCCGGCAACGCAGATAATCGATATCTTCGATACGCAATAAAAACCGTCCGTCTTGTGTCTTGCAAGCATCATAAGCGCGCCACGCCGCGTAGGCATGGCCCAAATGCAAATAGCCATTGGGGCTAGGGGCGAAGCGGGAAATGATAGCCATTTGACGGCAGTCGTCCTAACGTTAAGCGAAAGTTGCAATCACAGGCATAACGATGACCGCTGAACAAATCCAGCCCTCAGAAAACGACACCCAAATTCTGGCCTTGATTGCGCTGGACGAGGATTTTGCCCCGATCCTGGAAAATTATGGTCCACCGCCAAGTCGGCGACGGCCGCAAGAATTTGCAACTTTGTTGCAGATCATCGTCGGACAACAGGTCTCCACCGCGTCGGCGGCGGCAATCTGGCAACGCCTAACGGCGGGGATCAAGCCACAGACGCCGGAAATATTGCTGGCGGCCGGTGAAGAGGGCTTGCGCGCCGTCGGCTTTAGCGGACCAAAAATCCGGTATGCCCGGGCGCTGGCCGAGGATCTGGTGTCGGGTCGGCTGAACCTGAGCAAGCTCAAAGACTTAGATGATGAGGCGGTGGTCGAAGAACTGACAAAAGTTAAAGGCATCGGTCGCTGGACAGCTGAGATATATCTGTTGTCGGCTTTGGGCCGAACCGATATCTGGCCTGCTGCCGATATTGCTCTGATGACCGCGGCGCAGGAATTGAAGGGCTTGCCAGAGCGGCCAAAAGCCGATCAGCTGCGCGAATTGGCCTTGGCTTGGCGGCCCTATCGCACTATCGCCGCCCGCATGCTGTGGCACTATTACGGAATGAAACGCGGACGCAGTGGGGCGCCCCTAGAAGAGAAATAGGAGAATATATGACTGAAATCGATGGACCGAGAGTACCGCCGACGAGCGGCGGCCCGGCAAAACAGCTGGTGATCTTGCTGCATGGTTATGGCGCCAATGGTGAAGATTTGATCGGTCTGGCATCACATTTGGCAAAAGTATTGCCGGGCGCCGCATTCGTCGCGCCGAACGCACCGGAACCCTGCACGCAGTCAGCTTTCGGCTATCAATGGTGGGGCATCGGCAGTTTTTCGGCCGAAGAACGCCTGGCCGGCGCCAACAAAGCGGCCCCGGTGCTGGAGGATTTCATTTCCCAGGAATTGGAACGCGCCGGCCTGCATGAAGGCAATCTGGCGCTGATCGGTTTTTCCCAAGGCACCATGATGGGCCTGCATGTCGGCCTGCGCCGACGCCAACAAGTGGCCGGTATTATCGGATTTTCCGGCGGCTTGGTCGGACCGGAAACCCTGCCAGGGGAAATCCGCACACGCCCGCCGGTGCTGATGATCCACGGCGACGCAGATCAAATGTTGCCGATCCAATCAATGTTCGACGCCGTACAAGGCTTGGGTGCCGCCGACATCAAAGTCGAGTGGCATATCTGTCAAGGATTAGGCCATGGCATCGCACCGGAAGGCCTGGCTTTGGCCTGTAAATTCCTAGACCGAATCTTCAATAACAACGAAACCTAAATACGGTGGCAGAAGCTTTCGAAAATACTTCATATAGTTTTTTCTGGATAATTCCGTTCACACCTGTAAAAATGCGATTCGACAGGGTTAACGTGAGTGCCGTTGGGGCTAAACTGGCGGTGTGTTGGAGTGATGCAAGCGACCATTGAACTGAAACCGGCCTTGGTATTAAACGCGGATTTCCGGCCTTTGAGCTATTATCCGTTGTCCCTATGGTCATGGCAGGACGTGGTCAAGTCGGTCTTTCTCGAACGGGTGAATGTGGTTGAAGAATACGACCGCTACATTCATTCCCCCGGTTTCCAGATGAAACTGCCTTCCGTTATTTCCTTAAAAAAATATATCAAGCCAGCAAAATACCCGGCTTTCACGCGTTTTAACGTGTTCTTACGGGACGTATTTTCCTGCCAATATTGCGGCTCTACGCTTGATTTGACCTTTGATCACGTGGTCCCACGCAGTCGCGGCGGACGCACAACTTGGGAAAATGTCATTACCGCTTGTGCGTCCTGTAATTTGCGCAAAGGCGGCCGGATGCCGAACCGCTGCGGCATGAAACCATTCCGTAAAGCGATGCGACCCACCGTCTACCAGTTGCATGAAAACGGGCGCCGCTTCCCACCCAATTTCCTACATGAAAGCTGGGGCGATTATCTATATTGGGATGCGGAACTGGAACCGTAAACCGATTTAAATCCGCGTCGACAATCGGATGGCCAGCTTTGTCGCGGCACGGATGCCGCCGGTCAGGACCCGGTAGCCGGGCGTATTTTTGGCGCCCTCGTCCAATGCAATTTGCCGATGTTCCAGTTCTTCTTCGCGGAACTTGTCGACAATTCCCTGCAATTCCGGATCATCGCCCAGTTGATCCGATTGTTTTCGGTAATGTTCGTCAATCACGTCTTCGACAGCCACGGTGCAGGCCATGGCAGCGTCCTTGCCGAGTAAAGCCGTCCCGGCGCCAAGGGCAAATCCGGCCACCCGCCAAAGCGGCGTCAGCGCCGTTGGGCGCACCCCTTCTGCGATCATCATCTCATTGAAGGTGTCGAGATGCACCTGTTCCTGATCTTTCATATGGGCGATGGTCGGGCCACGATCGGTATGTCCCAAAACCGCCTGCTGCCCGGCATAAATCTGCTTGGCGCCAAATTCACCGGCTTGATTGACCCGGATCATGCGGGCCCGGCGGGTTGCTCGATCGCCATCACCCGGTAAACTGGGTCGACCTTTGTTATGCATCTAGCTTTCCTTCCGAAACAACTGCGATCCACTGAAAGTCGCCAGCGCGGCGCAGAGCAAGGCATTATACCCTGCCATCGAAATACCGAACAGGGACCAGGCTATTTCGTCGCAGCGAACAATCGGCGCATTTAATATCTGCGCCCGCAATTGCTCAATAGTTTTAGCACTGCCGACTTCTGCGGTACAGCCGCTGAGACCCAGCCACCAACCTTGTTCAACGCCGACATGGAAGATGGCAATACCGCTATTAACGGCCAGGGTTATCGCCAATAGCGCGGTGATTATGGTCAAGAATAGCGACTTATTTCGCCAGCTATGGCCAAGAAATCCAAACCCGATCGCAAGCGCAAACGGCCAGCGCTGATAGATGCAAAGCTTACAGGGAGGCAAATCAAATAGGTATTGGGCGACGAACGCCGTCGCCAATGCGCCGGCACTGATGATCAAGACGACGAGAGGGGCATATTGTTTTTCAAATAACCGAGACATCAAACTCAAATTCAACTCCCAAACGCCTTAAGGACGACAAAGCCGCCAAACAACAGCACCACAAACAGCACAAAAAGCGGCCCTAAATATTTTTCGATAAAGCGGCGGATCGGTTCGCCGAAATACCATAGCGCGCCGGCCACGATGAAAAATCGCAGGCCCCGCGCGACGATCGAGGCGGCGATAAAGATCGGAAAATTCAAGGCCGTCACACCGCTGGCAATCGTGATGATCTTGTAAGGGAATGGCGTCACACCAGCAGTGAAGACGATCCAGGCGCCATATTCATTGTAGAGGCCGCTAAAATCCTCAAATTTTTCGCTATAACCATAAAAATCGATGACCGCACTGCCGATGGATTCGAACAGAAAAAAGCCGATGGCGTAACCGGCCAAACCGCCTAGAACGGAAGAAATCGTGCAAATCGTCGCCAAAATCCAAGCCCGCCGACGCTGCGCCAAAACCATCGGAATAAGCAAGATATCCGGCGGCACCGGGAAAAATGAGCTTTCGAGAAAGGAAACTCCCGCCAAACCCCAATCGGCATGTTTGCGGCCTGCCAGGCCCATCGTCCAATCATATAGCCGGCGCAGCATACAAATCGCCTTGTTTTGGAAATAGATAATCGTGCATATAGCAATTCCTGGATAAGCTCTCAATCCATCAAATCAAAGCATTTGGAAACAGAGACAAAATGACCACAATCTCCGCCAACAATATCGCCATTGAATATGAAGAATTTGGGCCGAAAGATGGCGGCGCGATTATTCTGGTGCGTGGCCTCGGCACGCAATTGATCTATTGGCCGGAAGAGTTTTACCGCCCGATGGTAGAGACCGGTCATCGGGTGATCCTATTTGATAACCGCGATGTCGGCTTGAGCAGCAAGATGGATCATCTCGGTCAAGTCGATATGAAAGAGGTTTTTGAAAAATCGCAAAAAGGCGAAACCTTTAAAGCGCCCTACACTTTGGACGACATGGCGCTGGATATGATCGGTTTGATGGATGGCTTAGGTCTGTCCAGGGCCCATATCGTCGGGATCTCCTTAGGCGGCATGATCGCTCAAACGATCACCGGCAACCATCCCGACAGGATCTTCTCGATGACCTCGATTATGTCATCCTCCGGCAATCCGGACCTGCCCCAACCGGCCCCGGAAATTGTGGCAACGCTTGTTAGCCCGCCAGGCGATCCCAATGATCGGGAAAGCAAGATTGAAGACGAGGTCCGCAGCATGCTAATCACTGGCAGTCCGGGTTATCCGGTTAGCGAGGAATTCGCCCGCGATTTGGCGACCCGCGCCTACGACCGCTGTTATCATCCGGACGGCGTCCATCGGCAAATGGCGGCAGCACGCGCATTAGGTGACCGCCGCTCGCGATTGAATAAGATTACCCGACCGGCATTGGTGGTGCACGGCTGCGACGACGTTTTGATACCCATCACCAGTGGTGAAGACACCGCCGCCAATATTCCAGGCGCTAAATTCGTCGCCATCCCTGGCATGGGTCACGACATTCCGCCAGCGCTAGGGAAAACTTTAGCGGATATCGTACTCAACCACATAACCCACCATAACGAATAATTTTCGCCGCGAATTTCTACGCTATTCGACATTGCTAGGCCTATCTGCGGCGGTCGCTTTTGTCTATGGTTGGGAGATGGCAATCGAAAGTTAATTCCGGCGCCCGCTGGAATGGAAATGGTGACCTTTGAGCCGCCATTTTTGTTGGCCCAGACATTTGTGAAAAAAGTCGACAAAGTGAGAATCATTCATTGACGCGGGCTGTTAGAAAACTATGATGCCATTCGCTTCATTGCCCCTGTGGCGGAATTGGTAGACGCGCGGGATTCAAAATCCCGTTCCTGTAAGGGAGTGGGAGTTCGATTCTCCCCGGGGGCACCAACATATTTTTACCCGAACTCATTTCGCAATGCCTTGGCTCTTCAGTCAACTGATCGCTTATTTTGACACATCGGTAGCCTGCTTAGTTCAAGCCAGCCTGTTTGTGACAGGAACTGAATTCGATGGGCGTTAGTATTTTCTTCAACGTCTAGCTATGCCGTCCAGAATAGACGTCTTTTCTCACCCCAATTGCCCAATGCTTTTTGTTGGTATCGGCGACGTCGCAGGATTTAGATTTGATGCGACCAATCGTCACAGAGACAAAGCCGAGTTTAAACTAGATCAAAAAAATTTAAGGTATTATGTACTCGCCTTAAACCGCCAAATCGACAAAACAAGAAGGGTGGAAGCGGCAGATAATTGTAACAATTCCAGGCCTTTAAGCGCGAATTGGTTATGTCGTCGAAGAAACAATGATCATAATACTGCCACTCGTTGCCAATTTCATTTCAGCTATACTAATTCAGTTTCAAAAGGAACCTTTTATTAACAATGTAGACATTACGAAATACCGTTTTGCTTTAGCGAACTTGCTAAATTGACTTATTGTGTGTATTAAAAACTATGTGATTACTAGGTATTATGTTCAAGATATTCAATATTCGAGTTTAATTGACCTATTTTTTTACTGAATTCGCATAATTGAGGAGCTTAAACAATAATGCGGGAAATTGAAGATACATTGCTGGAGCTGACAGCGGAAGTTGTCAGCGCTTATGCAGCGAATAATGCATTGCCCGCTTCGGAATTGCCGGATGTGATCCAATCAGTGCATCGAACTTTTCAAGGATTGCAAAACCCTGAAAGCTCAAATGACGCCAAATCCGCGCCGGCTGTTTCGGTAAAACGATCCGTGCGCGCCGACGCCATAATTTGTCTGGAATGCGGCACAGAGCACAAAATGCTGAAACGCCATCTTAAAACTTCGCATAGCCTGTCGGTCGCAGAATATCGGGACAAGTGGAATTTAAAGCCGGATTATCCGATGGTGGCGCCAAACTATGCGCAACATCGCTCCGAACTGGCGAAGCAATTCGGGTTGGGCCGCAAAGCCAAATAGCGGCGCAAATAGTATAGCGGCAGACAGCAAAAAAGGTGCGACCAAATTCACACCTTTTATACTGCTTCAGCTGAAATTCTTAGAGAAGGCAAATACGTCGATTGCAAAAGCAACCGTGACGCAGGAGACCTGTTAGATCAAGCCTTCTTTCTGGGCCCGCTTGCGCGCAAGTTTGCGCGCCCGACGGACGGCTTCGGCTTTTTGCCGAGCCCGTTTCTCAGACGGCTTCTCGTAAAATTTCCGCGCTTTCATTTCACGGAACACGCCTTCGCGCTGCAGCTTCTTCTTCAGCGCCCGAAGCGCTTGGTCAACATTGTTGTCCCGTACAAAAACTTGTACCAAAGGATCACTCCTTAAAAGATAAACTCTAAATCGGTAGGTGCGCCTTTTAACTGAATTTCAGCCCAAACCGCAAGGGTGAAAACACAAATTAGGCGAATTATTTCAATTATATCGCATATTCTACGTTGTTCCAAGGACGACGTTGCCCGTTTGCATCAGGCGCGGGTTGTCGAACGCAGCAAATCGTCGATAACGCGTTCCAAACCTTTGATGGTATTGACGGTTTTTGCAACATGACAGAAGGGCCGATATTTCGGCATCTCACTGTCGCCGGTGCCCCAAAACGATTCCGGTTCCGGGTTCAGCCAGATCACCCGCTGACTACGCTCATTGATCTGCCGCATGATCTCGGTTTCAGGGTCGGAATAGTTCGAGCGGCCATCACCCAGAATGATCACTGTCGTCCGACGGTCGATGGTATCGAGGAAATCTTCCTTCAGATCGCGGAAAGCCTGGCCATAGTCAGTCGGTCGAAATCCAACTTCTTTCAAAATAAGTGGAATCGCCTCGTCGACGTCGTGGTCTTCCAACTTGTCGCTCACCTCCACCAGGTGGCTGGAGAAGGCAAAACTGCGCAACTGGGAAATCACTTCGTTTAGACTATAGAGAAACAGTAAAAGGAACTGCGCTGCCGCGGCGACGGAGCGGCTAACATCACAAATCGCAATGATCTTTGGCCGATCGACTTTTTTGGTCTTCCAGACGGTCTGAAAAGGCACCCCGTCATTGGCCATATTAACCCGCAAGGTCCGGCGGATATCCAGTTGACCACGGCGGGCTTGACGGTGGCGGCGCATATAGCGGGCGGCCAATTTTTTTGCCATGCGGCGAACAATCCGGCTCATCCGCTCAAAATCGCGCCGGTCGATGTTACCAAGGCTGGTTTGCTCCAGAAACTCCTCGCGCAATTGTTCACCAGCCGCACGGGCATAAAGCTCGTACTGGCGGTCGACATAACTACGTGCTTCATCCAGCAGCATGGCGCGACCCTGCTCCAACGCGCCGCGTAAACTCGGCCCCGCGCCGTCCATCTCAGCAAATTCTTTGCCCATGCCAATACTGGCAATCAATTGTTCCAGTTCCCGCAGACCCATTTGATCGAGCAGCCGGCGGGCGAAAAAACCACGCTGCGTGAAGAAGCGGATATTGCCAACACCGACCTGCGCCGCCGCCTGTTCCATCGCCGTCGCCATCGCCTGACGATCACCTTCCAGCAACAAGTCCGCCAGTTCGGTGCCCGTTGCCTGTTGCCCGTCGGGGAATTCCGGCATCGCCGCATCACCAGCTTCATCACCATCTTCGCCATCGGACGGCGGATCGCGAAATTCGTTGCGGGCAAAATATAACTCGAAAGTATCTTCGAAGCGGTCTTTTTCCTCTTCCGATTTAGCGACCGTGATCGACAAGGCGTCCTTCAGCAAGGTGCGATCTGTATAGCCCACTGTTGCCACAACTTCGTGAGCTTCCATTGCCTCGGCGACAGATACCCGGATGTCGGCAGCCCTTAGGGCCTTGATAAAATGTTCAAGCGGTTGCTGCAAGGCTGCCAAACTCCGCTGCTTTTTGTGCATTGCGGACCAGTTCACCTGACTTTTGCTCGACGGCGCGAATATCTTCTTCGAACTTCAACAACACATTCAGGGTTTCATGCACCAGGCCACGCTCCAGATCGTCCGCATGCAACAACACCATAACCCGCGCCCAATCGATGGTTTCGCTGATCGAAGGTAGTTTTTTCAGATCCAGTTCGCGCATTTGCTGTACGAAGAAGACCAGCTTTTTACGCAGACGGGCATCCAAATCCGGCACCCGGGCGGTAATGATCTGTTCTTCTAACTTGGCGTCCGGCAACGGAATAAATAGATGCAAACAACGCCGCTTCAGTGCATCGCCCATGTCCCGCGTATTGTTGGAAGTCAGGAAGACAATCGGCGGCTCTTTCGCCACGATGGTGCCGATTTCCGGGATCGTGACCTGGAAGTCGGAAAGAATTTCCAGTAAGAAAGCCTCGAATTCTTCGTTCGATTTGTCGATTTCATCGATCAGCAGGACCGCGCCTTCCTCCTGCTGCAATGCGGTTAGCAGCGGTCGAGGCTCGAGGAACTGTTCCGAAAAGAACACGTCGGAAAACTCGTTCAGCTTCCCCATAGATTCATGCAACCCTTTGGCGCCCTGCAGAACATCCCCAATCTGCTCTTTCAGTACCTGGGTATAAAGCAGCTGTTTGCCATATTTCCATTCATAAAGGGCTTTGCTTTCGTCCAGACCTTCGTAACATTGCATGCGGATCAGCGGCAGGTTGAGATATGCCGCGGTCGAAAGCGCCAGTTCGGTCTTACCAACACCGGCGGAACCTTCGACCAGGATCGGTTTGTTGAGGTTCTGCGCGATCAAGATCGCTGTCGAAATTTGCCGCGACGCAATATAATTTTGCGTCGCCAGGCCGGCGACAATGGTCTCGATATCTTGTAGTTTTTGATTGCGGGCGTCGGTCATGAAGTGATGCTTTCGGCGATGAGTGTTTGTCCGTATTGAATGGCTTTTGTCTGATGAACCGATTGCGCGATACTTTGGGATTTTTGCAGATCGCGGCGCATCAGATCGAAAGCCTCGTCGGGAATGATCTGTTGCGCATTGATAAAGCCATCGATGCGATTTTGCAAATCCTGCGCAATTTCACGAAATCCAGCGGACAGCGGATTGAGGTGATCACCGGAAGTTCGCCCGGCATCTAACTCTGCTGCAATCGCCTGTGCCAACTGCGATAACGAACGACTTAGCACCGAAAGACGACCCATTTCACCTAAAACAGCAGGGGCTTTTTGATCCACACATGCCGCCGCCAACCGGCGCAGTAGAAAAGCGCAGGCACCCGCCCGCGAGGCGGTCCCGATCGCGTCTTCAACCGCCCGCATGCTGAGGGAAATACGCTCGAAAGCGCTGTCTTCTTCACCCACCATGTTGTTGGCCGGCACCCGGCAATCGGTCAGCCGGATACCACAATGGGGGGAAGGATGCAGGAAATCGATATCGATCCCCGGCGTTTGCTCAAACCCGGCACTGTCGCGCGGCACCAGGAAACCGGAAAACCGCTTGCGGCCATTCTCTTCGCCGGTGATCGCCAAGACCAGAAAGACCCCGGCCAGCGGTCCGTTGGTCAGATAGGCTTTTTCCCCATTCAGGATATATTCATCGCCATCACGCACCGCACTGGCCTGTAGCCGCTTCGGGTGGGCGCCGGCGCCTGGTTCGGATATCGCCACAGTCAGTGTCGTCTCGCCGGCCGCGATGGGCGGTAACCAGGTCGATTTTTGCTCTTCACTGCCTAGCCCGGCAATGTGCAGGCGGGCATTCAGATTATGCGCCATCCAGGTCATCGCAACACCTAGATTGCCGCCAGCTTCCGCGATCGCGGCGCAACAGGCGGAGAGCAAACGAAAATCACCGCCATTGCCGCCATATTCACTTGGCAAGCCGATACCCAGCAGACCGGCGTCTTTCAGGCCAGCCCAAAGTTCGGGCGGGAAGTCCTTGCTTTTATGCAATCCCGGGCGCGTCGCGATTTCCTGCGCGGCGAAAGTCCGGCAGCGGGCGATCAGATCTTCACGCATTGGCTTCAACCATATTCCAGGCGGCATCCGCCCGTAAGCGACAAATATCCTTGAATTCCAAAGCCCGGGAGGACGCGGCATTGCCATCCAAACCGCGCTTATAAACCCCCTGGATAATGGCCCCCATACGGAACATGGAAAAGACGATATAGAAATACCAATCCTTGATGCCGTCGCGACCGGTCAATTCGCAATATTGCGCGATGATTTCTTGCTCCTCGGGTATCCCCAAGCTTTTCAAGTCCTTACCGTAGAAAGAATTCCCGCTACTATTGAGGTTGCCATGGTAAGCGACGCAGCAATAGGCCAGATCGGACAAGGGATGGCCGATGGTGCTGAGTTCCCAATCCAGCACCGCCGCGATCTTCGGCTGGGCGGCTGATGTAATGGTGTTTTCGGCCCGATAATCGCCATGGACAATGCCGACGCTGTTGTCTGCGGGTACATTTTCCGGCAGCCATTCCATGACTTTGTTCATGGACGGGATGTCTTCGGTCTCTGACGCAATATATTGTTTCGACCAGCGACTGATTTGACGTTCGATATATTGTCCCTTTTTGCCAAAATCGCCCAAACCTGCCGCATCAATATCGACATTGTGCAGGGCCGCCATCACCCGATAGAAATCTTTTAGATAGGCTCGACGCTCATCCGCATTGGCCAATTCCGACAATAAAGGATCGCGCAACACCCGCCCTTCAACCTTTTCCATTAGGAAAAACTTAGTGCCAATAACATCTTCGTCTTCGCAAAGCGCGTACATTTCCGGCACCGGCACATCTGTACCGGCCAGCCCCTTCATGACTTTGTATTCGCGGTCTACCTGATGGGCCGACGGCAGCAATTGCCCCGGTGGTTTTTTGCGCATGACATAACCGCGTCTGCCATCATCCATCAAATACGTCGGGTTTGATTGGCCGCCGACAAATTGTTTGATGTCGAGCTGACCGCTAAAGCCTTCCACGTGATCTTTCATATAGGCAACCAGCGCCGCCTGGTCGAAACGGTGCATGTCGCGAATTTCAATGGTTTCCTGGTCGATTGCCGAAATACTCATATACATAGCCCTATTGATCTAAAATTCTGTTCGCCGACAACTTATGGCGGCGAGGGTAATTGATCAAGGCAGACCGGCACCGCCAACGTCGATTTCAATGGCTTCGATGCGGCCATGGCGTTTTTCGGCTTCTTCCGGGCCACTGTTGGAACAGGTGCAGATAAACAATGTCTTGCGGTTTTCACCGCCCAGCATACAGGCGAAAGAACCGCGATCGCCGGTCGAAATAACCCGCCCGATCCTACCACCTTCATGAACCCGAAAGGTGCGATTATGACGCGGGCTGGCAACCCAAACCGCGCCTTCTTCATCAAGGCAGATACCGTCTGGAAAATCAGCCTCAAACTCGGCAAAGATACGACGGTTATCCAGACTGCCGTCATCTTTGATGTCGAAAGCGGTGAGACGTCGCGCATAGGTTTCCGCAATGATCATGGTTTTACCATCGGGCGTGATTACGCTACCGTTTGGAAAGAACATTTCGCTGGCGGCCACGGATATTTCACCGTTGGGATCAACGCGCACGACGTTGGTCGCAACCGGCGCGGCCCCGGCTTCGGAATTGAAACCAAAATTGCCAACATAGGCCCGCCCCTTGGCATCGACCACCATGTCGTTGCAGTGCCCGCCGGTGAGTGATGAAAGTTCGGCGACAACGTCCAATTTGCCGTCGCTGAGGCACATCAACTTACGATCAGTCATTGAGACAACCAGTAAATCGCCGCCCGGCGTCCACCCCAAACCGGAAGGTTGGATTTTGCCGTCAATAATCGTCTCCACGGCGCCACGTTCATCCATCGCCAGGACCCGGCGGCTATAAAAATCGGAAAACCACAAACGTCCGTCATGCCAGCGTGGCCCTTCCGGAAAAGTTAATCCTTCAACAAGTATCTCTAACCCGGGATCCCGGCTCATGCATCCTCACTCTCTTCGACCCGGCAGCCATATTCACGGGCGCCGGCCAGCAACCATTCGAACAAACTTACCGCATAACTGCGCCTGAAATATATATCGACGCAATCTTGGGCGACAAAATGCAGTTTGACCGGAATATGATCAAGCTGGGTCATGGCGCCATCGCCTTCGGAAATCGCGCTTCGACGCAGATCGATATTGCTGCCTTTCGACAACAGGTCACGCATACGGGGCCCGCCGAGACGAATGACTGACATGCCATGGCTGAGATCGACCAGCAAACCGTCCATTTCGCCCAGCGTGAAGTCAACATCGCGACCCGAGAGTAACCAACGGTCGGGCCCAAACCATATCGCCGTAAAATCGCCATTCTCAATGCTGGTGCGGACCTTCTCCGGGCTGTCGGTCCAAATCTGCACATCGAAAATGCGCAAGCCCGTACGTGCTTTCAGCGTAATTCCCGGTGTATTGGGGCCGGTAGCGCCGTAATGACCGGGCGCGTAGACATCCCGCAGGGGTGCTTGACGGGTTAAGAGATCAGCCATGGATGCGCTTCCCTTCGGGATCGACAAATACCGGCGCGGTCACCTCTACTTCGATTTCCAGATCGTGCATGGGATGGACCATATAAAGTTTCTCACCCAAGCGTTTTTCGCCGCCTTTGATCATCGCCAGAGCAATCGGATGATCGAGTTCCGGACTAAATGCTGCCGAGGTGATATGACCGAGCATTTCAACCGGCGGACTTGCATTTGGCCGCGCCACGATCTGCGCCCCGCCTTTTAAGCGGCTGGTCTTGTCCACCGGCACCAATCCGACCAGCATTTTACGCGCCGGGTCGCTTAGCGCCGGGCGGCTCATCAAACCTTTGCCGATAAAATGTTTTTTGCTCGATAACATCCATTCCAGGCCGCAATCGATCGCGGTGGTGCGGCCATCCAGCTCGCCGCCGGTGATGTGGCCTTTTTCAATACGCATGACATCAAGGGCTTCTAAACCGTAGATCGTGCCTTCCATACTTTCCGCCGCGGTCACGCAAACCTGCCAGACGGCCTCGCCATAATCCGCAGGAACATTCAGTTCATAACCAAGCTCCCCGGAAAAACTGATCCGGAACAGCCGGCCCGGCACGCCCAGGATCCGACAATCGCGCACGCCCAAGAACGGCACCGCATCGTTGGAGATATCGATATCGACCAAACCGGCCAGCAAATCCCGTGCTTTTGGTCCGGCAACCGCGATCCCAGCCCATTGATCGGTGACATCGGCAATCTTGACCCGCAAATCCGGCCAAACCGCTTGCAGATGAAATTCCAACCAATCCATCACATGACCATGGCCGCCACTGGTGGTGGTCATGAAATAATGATCGTCGCTCAGGCGGCTGGTGGTGCCGTCATCGAATAGAATGCCGTCTTCGCGCAGCATCAAACCGTAGCGCGCTTTGCCGACCGGTAATTTACCAAAACCATTGGTATAAACCCGGTTCAGGAAGTCCCCCGCGTCCGGGCCTTTCACTTCGATCTTGCCTAAGGTTGAGACATCACAAACCCCGACGCAGCCACGGGTGGCGCGAACTTCCCGCATACTGGCTTTGTGAATATCGTCGCCACCTTGATCGTAATATCTGGGCCGGCGCCAATGGCCGGCTTCGATCCATTCGGATCCGTGTTGTTCGTTCCAATCATCCATCGGCGTCAGGCGCAAAGCGGTAAGATGTTCGCGGACGCTGCGGCCGCCAAAAAGCCCTAAAGTCACCGGCACAAAAGGCGGCCGGAAGGTGGTGGTCCCGACCGCATTCATGGTCGAACCACGCAATTGCGCCATCATCGCGTGGCCGGCCAAGTTTGACGTCTTGCCTTGTTCCGTGCCCATGCCAAGGGCGGTATAGCGTTTTAGATGTTCGACCGAGATAAAGCCTTCATGATGAGCCAATCGCACGTCATCAGCGGTCACATCATTCTGAAAATCGATGAACTTTTTGCGCCCCTCGCCGCCCACGGGGTCTGGCATTTCCCAGACTTTATCTTCGACGACCGGCGTATCCGCAACGCGTCCAACACAACTGACCGCTTGTTTGCTCTGCCCGGCAACAAAGCAGGCGCGGCTTTCATCCCATTCGATCTTACCGCCGGATTGCGAAAAAAGATGCAAGGCTGGCATCCAGCCGCCGGACATCGCCAGCAAATTGCAGGAAATGATTTCCCGCGTATGGCCCGTTGCCAATTCCTGAACAACAGCACCTGCCAAGCGCCCAAAACGACCTTTGGTATCGACCACGGCATGACCGACTAGGACGTTCAGATCCTTCGCCGCGGCTTCCGCCGCTGCCGATTTTTGCGGACGCCGATCTATCACCGCTATTACGCTGGCGCCCGCCGTCAATAGCGCCAGCGCGGTTTGATAGCCATCGTCATTGTCGGTGAAAATGACCGCTTCTTTACCCGGCAGGACGCCATATTGATCGATATAACGACGCACCGCACTGGCCAGCATGATCCCGGGGCGATCATTATTGTTAAACACAATAGGTTGTTCAATGGCACCGCTCGCCAAGACCACTGCCCGGGCGCGAATACGCCACAGCCGTTCCCGCGGCAGGTCGCCCTTGTCCGCCAGATGGTCGGTTACCCGTTCGACACAAGCGACAAGATTATGGTCGTAATAGGCGCTTGCCGTGGTCCGCGTCAGCAGGCGTACATTATCCGGTAGATCGACTGGCGTCAGCGGTGGGTTCTCGTCAACCAGCACGACATCGTCGCCGTTTTTCGCAGCGTCACTTGCCGCTTTGATGCCGCTTTGCCCGGCCCCGACCACCAGTACATCACAATGTAAGCTTTGGCGTTCGTAATAGGAATTATCCGCGGTTAGGCCGGGTTTTCCAAGCCCGGCGGAGCGCCGGATCGCCCACTCGTAAAATTTCCAACTCGGCCAAATAAAAGTCTTGTAATAGAACCCAGCCGAGAGAAACCGAGAGACAAGGTTCAAGACCGAGCCGACGTCGAAAGCCAGGCTGGGCCAGCGGTTTTGACTGGTCGCCACCAAGCCGGTGTAAATTTCCACCATGGTGGCCCGGCAATTGGGCGTGGTCTGGTCATCTTCGTGGACTTCGACCAGCGCGTTCGGCTCTTCCGAACCGGCTGACAAAATGCCACGGGGGCGGTGATATTTGAAACTGCGGCCGAACAAACGTACCCCGTTCGCCAGCAGGGCGCTGGCCAAAGTATCGCCGGCATAACCTTCATAGTCGAGGCCATCGAACCGGAATTTGATGACCTGGCGGCGATCGATTTGACCCAAATTTGGGTGGCGGTGGGATTGGCGGCTCATGCTCCACCTGCCTTTGTAGCCGTCACGGCTGAGATTTCGTGGGTCACCGTATGCCGCGTCACCCGCAGCCATTGCCGGCAGCCGGCCTGGTGATGCCAATATTCCTCGATCTCGCCCTTACGATTGTCCCGGTAATAGACATAGTCCATCCAATTGTCATGGCTCGCATTTTCAGGATCGGCGGGACGCGTGACGCTGGCGTCCCCAAGATAAGTGAATTCCGAATGATCGCGTTTGCCGCACCAGGGACAGTTGATTTCCATATTCGATGCCTCCTAATGCAGGTTCGGGACCGGCCCAGTGGATTCTTCATCCAGGATCGCGCCGGTTTCAAAACGGTTTAAAGATAAGGGTTCATTGATCTTATGCGGTGCATCATTGGCGATGGTATGGGCAAACACCCAACCGCTGCCCGGTGTCGCTTTGAAGCCGCCATAACACCAGCCGCAATTCAGATAGAGATGTTTAACCGGCGAAAGGCCGATAATCGGGCTGCCGTCCATCGACATATCCATGATGCCACCCCAATGGCGCAGCAACCGCAGGCGCGAAATCGCCGGCATCATCGTCAAGCCGGCTTCCATCACATGTTCGACCATCGGCAGATTGCCGCGTTGGGCATAGGAATTGTAGCCATCCAAATCACCGCCAAAAATCAATCCACCTTTATCCGACTGGCTAATATAAAAATGACTGGCACCGAAAGTAACGACGCAATCCAGCAGCGGCTTCACTGCTTCCGAGATCATGGCCTGTAACAAATGGCTTTCGATCGGTAGGCGCAGACCGGCCATTTCCGCCACATGCGTGGTATGGCCAGCGACCGCCATGCCGACTTTTTTGGCTTCGATGGGACCGCGGCTGGTTTCGACGCCTTTGACCACGCCATCTTCAATGCGAAAGCCGGTGACTTCGCAATTTTGGATGATATCGACGCCGCGCCGGTCCGCGCCTCGCGCCAAACCCCAGGCGACGGCGTCATGGCGGGCATTGCCACCGCGCGGCTGCAGCAAACCGCCATGGATTGGGAAGCGGGTGGTCCGGCTCATATCCAGGATCGGTACCATAGCCTGCACTTCTGCCGGGCCCAATAGTTCCGCATCGATGCCGTTTAAGCGCATAGCATTGCCGCGCCGGCCAAAAGTGTCCATCTGACCGTCGGAATGGGCCAAATTCAGCACCCCGCGCTGCGAAAACATGACATTATAGTTCAGGTCTTTGCTCAACCCTTCCCACAGCTTCAGCGAATGTTCATAAAAATGCGCATTGCCTTCCAGCATATAGTTGGAGCGAACGATGGTGGTATTGCGGCCGACATTGCCGCCGCCGATATAGCCTTTTTCCAGCACCGCGACGTTGGTGATGCCGTGATTTTTCGCCAAATAATAGGCTGTCGCCAAGCCGTGACCGCCACCGCCAATGATAATCACGTCATAGGACTTTTTCGGTTCCGGGTCGCGCCAGACCCGCTGCCAGATTTTTGGGCCCTGAAAGCCTGCCTTGAGGACATTCAAAAGTGAATATTCCGCCATCGATCCACTCGTCATTAAAAGGATTAACCGAAGAAAGCCTTCTTACAATCATTGCCATGGTCTCGCACGCAATTGTTTTAAACTTTTCTACATGCGACATTCCAGGCAGCGCAGACGTCGTCGGAAGACAATGATAATCCACCACAAGAAAATATCCTATCGTCTGCCGGGAGGAGATCATTATGGCACGGAGAGCGCGTAGAACTCGGGATAGTGTGCGCAGGCGCGAGGACGCCGGCGCGGTAATTCCGCAAATTCCATTCCAAGAAGTACGCAATCCTTATCCGCCGATGGAAATCATCAGCGCCGATCAAGTGGAAGATATCCACAATGCTTCACTTTTGGTGCTTGAGGATATGGGGATCAATTTCCTCTTGGAAGAAGCCCGCGACATGTGGAAAGCCGCCGGCGCCGACGTCAAACCAAACGATCCCCGGGTCCGTTTCGACCGCGGCCTTATCGAAGAACTGATCCAGCATGCGCCCAGTGAGTTCACCTTAACCGCCCGTAATCCGGCCCATAATGTCACGATTGGCGGCAATCGCATTGTTTTCGGCGCCGTCAGCAGCCCGCCAAATGCGATCGATATCGATGGCGGTCGACGCAGCGGCAATTTCAAAGACTATTGCGATTTCCTGCGCCTGGTGCAGTCGGTCAATGTCTGCCATATGATGGGTGGTTATCCTGTTGAACCGACCGATATCGACCCGAAGATCCGCCATCTAGAGGCCTTGCGCGCCGCCGCTTTTCTGACCGACAAAATAACCTTCGGCTATTCGCTTGGACGCCGGCGCATTATCGACGCGATCACCATTGCGCAGATTGCCGCTGGGATCAGCGACGACGAGTTATGGGAAAAACCCTGTATTACGACGGTCGTGAACGCCAATTCGCCGCTACAATATGACGTCTCGATGTTGATCGGCATGATTGAAATGTCGAATCGTGGCCTGCCCGTCATTGTCACCCCCTTTACTCTTGCGGGCGCCATGGCGCCGGTGACCGTGGCCGGTGCGTTGGTGCAACAGAACGCCGAAGCCTTGGCCGGGATCGCGTTTTGCCAACTGGTCAAGAAAGGCGCCAGGGTGATGTATGGTGGCTTCACCTCGAACGTCGACATGAAATCCGGGGCGCCGGCCTTTGGCACGCCGGAATATAGTCAAGCCGTCATAATTGGCGGACAGCTGGCCCGGCGCTATAATATCCCCTACCGTTCCTCGAACGTGAATGCGTCGAACGCGCCGGATGCGCAGGCCGCATGGGAGGCAGGCAACAGCCTCTGGGCTTGTATCTTGGGCCATTGTAATTTTGCCAAACACAGTCTCGGTTGGATGGAAGGGGGCCTGTCCGCTTCCTTCGAAAAATTCATCATCGATGCAGAAATGATCCAAATGATGATTGCATTTTTGAAGCCATTGGATACCAGCGAAGATGCTTTCGGCTTGGACGCAATCAAAGATGTCGGACCAGGCGGGCATTATTTTGGCACTGCCCATACCCTGGCGCGATACGAAACCGCCTTCAATCCGCCGATTCTAGCGGACTGGAGTAATTTCGAAAACTGGACCGACAATGGCTCTCAAGACGCCGCAACTCGCGCCAACGTGATTTACAAAAAATTACTCGCCGCCCATGAAAACCCTCCGATGGATGCGGCAGTGAAAGAGGAACTGAATGCTTTTGTCGACCGCCGGATCGCCGAAGGCGGTGCCGGGTTAGAAGATTAAGGAGAACACAGAATGAAATCGCATGTGAAGGTCGTAGTCATCGGTGGCGGTGTCGTTGGTTGCAGCGTGATCTATCACCTGACCAAGTTCGGCTGGAAAGACGTTTTGTTGATTGAGCGTTCGGAATTGACCTCCGGCTCGACCTGGCATGCCGCCGGCGGTTTCCATACCTTGAATGCGGACCCCAATATCGCCGCCCTGCAAGGCTATACCATCAAACTTTATAAGGAGCTGGAGGCCATTTCCGATCAGTCCTGCGGCCTGCACCATGTTGGCGGTATTAACATTGCGGATAGCCAAGATCGTATGGATTACCTGAAGGCGGAACGCAGCAAACATCGCCATATGGGCCTGGATACGGAAATCATCGGTCCGGACGAAATCAAAAAATTGTCGCCAATTACCAACGTCGACGGCATCGTCGGCGCGCTTTATGACCCCCTTGACGGCCACCTCGATCCTTCCGGCACCACGCACGCTTACGCCAAGGCGGCGCGGCTGCAAGGGGCAGAGATCAGTTTGCGCAACCCGGTGCTGGAACTAAACGCCAAGGAAGATGGCAGTTGGGACGTGGTGACCAAAGAAGGCACCGTCAACGCCGAATATGTCGTCAATGCAGGTGGCCTTTGGGCCCGCGAAGTTGCCGCCATGGCTGGCGTTTATCTGCCCCTGCATCCGATGGAGCACCAATATTTGGTCACTGACGATATCCCGGAAATATATGAATCCGATCATGAACATCCCCACATAATGGACCCCAGTGGCGAGACTTATTTACGCCAGGAAGGCCGTGGCCTGGTCCTTGGCATTTATGAACAGGCCTGCGATCCCTGGGCCGTCGACGGGACCTCCTGGGATTTTGGTCATGAATTGCTGCCGGACAATCTGGACCGCATCGAAGAGCCCCTGAAGGCGGCTTTTATCCGTTATCCGGTGATCGAACGGGCCGGCATCAAACGGGTCATCAACGGCCCCTTCACCTTTGCCCCGGACGGCAATCCTTTGGTGGGGCCGGTGCCGGGTCTGCGGAACTATTGGTCGGCGTGCGGTGTCATGGCCGGCTTCAGCCAAGGTGGTGGCGTCGGTCTGACGGTTGCCGAATGGATGATCGAGGGCGAGCCATCCCGCGATGTCTTCGCCATGGACGTCGCGCGTTATGGCCATTACACAACACCCGCCTACACCTTGACAAAGGTAATAGAGAACTACCAACGTCGTTTTGCGATTTCCTATCCGAATGAAGAATTACCAGCGGCCCGCCCCTTCCGCACCACGGCGGCTTATGGTCTGTGGAAAGCAAATGGCGCCGTCTTCGGCAGTGGTTATGGAATGGAGCAGGTGAACTATTTCGCCCCGGAAGGCGAGGCGGCGATCGAAACGCCCAGTTTCCGCCGCTCCAACGCGTTTGGCCCGGTCGGTGAAGAATGCCGCGCCGTCCGCACCGCCGTCGGCATCAACGAAATCCACAACTTCAGCAAATTTGAAGTCACCGGCAGTGAAGCGGAAACCTGGCTCAATCATATCTTTGCCAATCGTATGCCGGCAGTGGGCAAGATCATATTGTCGCCGATGCTGAATAATTCCGGCAAGTTGATCGGCGATTTCACTATCGCCCGCTTGGGCCAAGAACGTTTTCAACTGACCGCGTCTTATACCTCGCAAGCCTATCACCTACGCTGGTTCACCGATCATCTGCCAAATAGCGGCGTTGCGATCCGCAATGTTTCGGACGAACGTCGCGGTTTCCAAATCGCCGGTCCAAGGGCGCAGGAACTGCTCGCGCGCGTCACCCGCGCCGATGTCTCAACCGAAGTTCATCCCTTCCTGGGGGTGCGGGAAATGCAGATCGGCACGGTCCCGGCAATTGTCGGGCGGATCAGCTATACTGGCGATCTGGGATACGAGATTTATGTCGAATGCGACCATCAAGTGGCGCTTTACCACACCCTGATGGAAGCCGGCGAAGATCTCGGCATTCGCCCCTTCGGCATGCGGGCGATGATGTCGCTCAGGCTGGAAAAAAGCTTCGGCTCCTGGCTGCGGGAATACCGCCCGGACTATACGGCGGCGGAAACCGGCCTGCATCGCTTCATCAGCTGGAAGAAAAACGACTTCATCGGCCGCGATGCCGCGATCAAGGAAAAAGACACGCCACCGGCGCGCACCTTGGCAACCTTCATTGTCGAGACCGAAGATGCCGATGTCTGGGCCGACGAAAGCATTTTCAAAGGCGATGAAGTGGTCGGTTTTGTGACCTCCGGCGGCTACGCCCATTTCAGTGAAAAGTCCGTCGCCTTGGGCCTGATCCCCCGCGAGCTGGCGCAAGACGGCGGCGAGTTTGAAATCGAAATCCTTGGCGAAAAACGCAAAGCCACTTTGATCACCGAAGTCCTGTTCGATCCCAAAGGCGAACGCATGCGGGGTTAATTGCGCTATCACCGTTACTCCCGCGACCGGCGATAGTGCGCTATCCTGATCGTCCGAATTACCGGCGAAGAACAGCCATCAATCCAACTTCAGTTGGTCTTATTGCAGCCCTAATTGATCACAGAATTGCCGCTTGCCGGGCCCGATGCGGTCACATGGCTTGGCTTTATTGACGTCACCCAATCAATTCACAGGTGGCGGCGATGGTCCAGAAAATCAGCCTACTCATAATTTCAATTGTCATTCTTTATGGCGTCAATACGGCGTTTGCCCAACCGCTGGCCCAAGGTTTGCGGATCCTGCCGCAACCGCTGGCGGCAGCGGATACGGATAGCGAACAAGTGGTGCCGGAGGCCAGTGACGCGCCGTTGCTGGCGACCGATATCCGCATCACCATTACCGGCAATATCGCCCGCACCCGGGTCCGGCAATTGTTCGTCAATCCAAGCGCGGACTGGGTCGAAGGGGTCTATGTTTTCCCACTGCCGGAAGACGCCGCCGTCGATAGCCTGCGCCTGGTGGTCGGCGACCGCATCATCCAAGGCATCATCAAAGAACGCCACGAAGCCAAACGCATTTACGAAAAAGCCAAGCGGGAAGGCCGCCGCGCCGGCCTGATCAGTCAGGAACGGGCCAATATATTCACCACCTCGCTGGCCAATATCGGGCCGGGGGCACAAGTCTCCGTTGAAATAGAATTTCAGGAGCTGTTGCGTGTCGACAAGGGGGTCTATGCCCTGCGCTTTCCGACCGTGGTCGGTCCGCGTTATATCCCCGGCCGTAGTCCGATCGTTGGCATCGGCGGCAGCGGCACGTTACGTAATACCGCACAGGTGCCCGACGCGGAACGGATCAGCCCGCCGGTGCGCCATCCCGATGACGGCAAGATCAATCCGGTGGTTTTTGAAGTTCGGATCGATAGCGCGTCGCCGCTGGCTAAAATCTGGAGCGTCAGTCACGATATCGCTAGTGAAGCGGCGGCCGGCGCGCAAATTGTGACATTGAAAAATGGCGCCTTACCGGCGGATCGCGATTTTGTCTTGGAATGGCAGGCAAAGGCGCAACCCGCGGCAGCGGTGGATCTCTATAAGGAAACCGTCGGCAAGCAAACCTACCTATTGGCGGTCATGCAACCGCCGGCGCTGGAAGCGATCGGTCATGAGCGACCGCGCGAAGTGGTATTTGTGATCGACACTTCCGGGTCGATGTCCGGGACCTCGATCAAGGGGGCAAAAGCGGCGCTTCGCCAAGCCCTAGGCCGTCTTGAACCACGAGACCGCTTCAACATCGTGCAATTCTCCAACGACGCGACGGCGCTTTTTAACACGCCGCGACAGCTAGATAAGACCAACCTGGCGCAAGCCCGGCGCTTTGTGGACAATTTGACTTCCGACGGCGGCACCGAATTTCTGGCCGCGCTGCGCCTGTCGCTGGACGGAAAAATCGACAACAGCCGGGTCCGGCAAGTTGTCTTTTTAACCGATGGGGCGGTCGGTAACGACGCCGAAGTGCTCAGTTTCATCCGCCGCAATTTGGGCGATAGCCGCCTTTTCACCATTGGCATCGGCGCCGCCCCCAACAGCTATCTGATGCGCAAGGCAGCAGAATTCGGTCACGGCACCTATACCTTTGTCGAAGAAGAAAGCCAGGTCGCCAGCCGCATGGGGCGGTTGCTGGAAAAGCTGGAGGCGCCGGCAATTAGCAATCTGCACGCTCGCTTTTCCGGCGATCCGAGCGCCGAAAGTTGGCCCAAACAACTGCCTGACCTCTATGGCGGTGAGCCGATCATGCTGACCGCGCGCTTGTTACATGGGGAAGGCGAACTGGCGCTCATCGGCAGTTTGGCGAATAAACCCTGGGGCCTGAAGGTACCATTGGCAAAGGCCCGGCCTGGTCAAGGTATCGCTAGATTTTGGGCCCGGCAAAAAATCGAAAGCCTGATGGATCAACGCCACGAAGGCATCAAAGAAGCGGCAATCCGCGACGCCGTGCTTGAGGTTGCCCTGAACCATCATCTGGTCAGCCGCTATACCAGTTTGGTCGCGATCGAGATGGAGCTGGCGCGGCCGCAAGATAAAAAGCTGATCTCCACGGCGATGGCGACCAACCTGCCGCATGGCTGGGTCTTTGATAAAGTTTTTGGCCCGGCGCCCGGAACCGGAACCAGGCCGCTGCTGCGCAAAGCCAGTTTCACCCCGGCCAACAGCCAGCATGCCCGCTTGCGGGCCCGTGGCGCCACCCCGGCATTGTTTCATCTGGCGTTGGGCTTTATTCTACTATTGCTCGCCTTGGTGGTCTGGTTAGGCTGCCGCCGGGCCGCCGCTTGATGCAGCGCCTTGCCCTCGCCTTTGCCGCCCTGACCCTCTCACTCGGGCTTTGGCAAGTGGCAGCGGGGCTTTATATTCCAGCCAAAGCCTGGCTCGCCCATCATTTGATTGCACACGCTTGGGCAACGGCGCAAGCTGAGACAAGCGCGCAAATTCCCTGGCCCTGGGCCGACACCCATCCGGTGGCGAAAATCTCGGTTTCGCGTTTGGGGATCGAACGCTATGTGTTGGCCGGTGCAAGTGGCCGCACTCTTGCCTTCGGACCAGGACATCTCGACGGTACGGCGCTGCCAGGAGAGGACGGTGTGGCGATTGTCGGCGGCCATCGCGACACTCATTTGCGCTTTCTGAAAGACCTGATTATTGGCGACGAAATCAGCGTGCAACGCCCCGATCGCGGCGTTCTTCGCTATCAGGTGCAGGCGATGGATATCGTCCACAAAGATCGCGCCCGGGTGGCTTTGGACGTGCGGCGGCCGCATCTCGTGCTCTTCACCTGCTATCCCTTCGACGATTGGCAGCCGGGTGGCCCGCTGCGCTACGCCGTCACCACCGCGGCCATCGACTAGTTAACTTACTTCAGCCTATTCAACCTACTTACTCCGACCCGATATTCTGAATAAATACTGTTGTTAGGAATATTGGGTCGGAGTAAATACGAACTGGTATTGACTGATCCTCACCAGGTATCGACAAAGGCGTGTTTTTTGCCTTCCCGTGGTGTTGGGGCCGGCATCGCCCGCAGACCGTTCGAGAGCCAATGCCGGCTTTCCATCGGATCGATGACACCATCCAATTCGAAGAAGCTGGCAGTATTGATCGCCTTGCCGCGTTCATATGCGGCGGCGACCATTTCTTCAAACTTGTCTTTGCGATCGACCGGGTCCTCGATCGCTTCCAGCTCTTTGCGGAAGCCGAGCTTGACCGCGCCTTCCAAACCCATGCCGCCAAATTCCCCGGTCGGCCAGGCCACGGTTGAGATGGCGCCGTGGAAAGAGCCGCCGGCCATCGCCTGCGCCCCCAAACCATAGCCCTTGCGCAAGACAATAGTAAAAAGCGGCACCGTGACATTGGCGCCGGTAACAAATAGCCGGCAGCAATGGCGCACCAAGGCGGTTTTTTCCACTTCCGGGCCGACCATCATCCCCGGCGTGTCGCACAGCATGACAATCGGAATGTCAAACGCATCGCAAAGCTGCATGAAGCGTGCCGCCTTGTCGGCCCCGTCACTGTCAATGGCGCCAGCCAAATGGGATGGGTTATTGGCGATGATACCGATCGGCCGGCCTTCGATACGGATAAAAGCGGTGACCATACCAAGGCCAAAATGCTGGCGGATCTCCAATACCGAACCGACATCCGCCATGGTTTCAATGACCGCGCGCACATCGTAAATGCGCAAGCGGTCTTCGGGCACGATATTGCGCAGCAGCCGTTGATCGAGACAGTTCCAATCGTCCAGCGCGCCCTGGAAATAGGCGAGGTATTTTTTCGCCACCTGCACCGCTTCCGCCTCATCCTTGACAGCGATATCGACCACCCCGCTGGGCACTTGGATGCTCATGGGACCGACATCTTCGGGGCGGAAAACCCCCAGGCCGCCGCCTTCGATCATCGCCGGCCCGCCCATTCCAATGGTTGAGTTTTCCGTTGCGATGACCACGTCACAGGTTCCCAACAAGGCTGCATTGCCGGCAAAACAACGCCCGGAATTGATCCCGACCATCGGCACCAGCCCGCTTAAGCGGCCAAACAGATTGAAGGCCATGGTCGGCAGACCGGCAACGCCCAAATAATCCACATCGCCCGGCCGCCCACCGCCGCCTTCGGTAAAAAAGATCATCGGCAAACGCCATTTTGCCGCCAATTCAAAAAGCCGATCCTTTTTTTCGTGGTTCTTTTTCCCCTGGGTCCCAGCCAACACGGTATAATCGTAAGACATGATGGCGCAGCGCGATTTTTCATCTTCGAACAGGTCGCCGTTGACCCGGCCAAAGCCGGCAATCAAACCATCCGTTGGGGTCTTGCGGATCAGATCGTCCATCCCTCGACGGGTTCGTTGTGAAGCAATGACCAGCGCCCCATATTCCGAAAACGAGCCGGGATCGCAAATATCTTCAACATTGCTCCGGGCCGTGCGCTGACTGAGCTTGGCGCGTTTTCCCACTGCCTCAGGGCGATTTTCATCCAAGGTAAAAGCGTGGCGATCGATCACTTCCTGTAAGTCGGGGCGCACATGATCGAGATCGATTTCGATTTTCCCGGCATCGTCTGGTATGGCGACGTCGCTTTTTTCGATGAATAACAAAGGGCTGCCTTCGAAAACCGTGTCGCCTTCGCCGACGGCAAATTCCCGTACGACGCCGCTGACGTCGGCTTCGATGACATGCTGCATTTTCATCGCTTCCATGATTAACACGGCTTTACCCAGATGAATGGCGTCGCCCGGTCGGACAGCAAGACTAACAATGGTCCCTTGCATGGGCGCGGTGATGGGAACAGTACCCGCCGGTGCAGCGGAATCTACCAGAGGGTCGCCAATCGCCACCGACGCGACCGCCGCTTGACCATCTTTGCCAAGGTCCAAGACCGCCAGCGGATCGATATTGTCAACCTTCGCGCCGGCCCGTTTCGCCGCCAGCGGTTCAAAAAACAACCGATCGTGGCCCGCCTTGGCCGCCGCCAGTTCAGCAATATGATCGTCCACAAATCGGGTATAGATGCCGCCGTCGACAAACGCCGGATGGCGCAACAGGTTCTGAAGGAAGGATATATTGCTCGCAACCCCTTCAATTTTAAATTCGCAAAGGGCGCGATAACCACGCTTGATCACGCGAGCAAAATCGCTCGCGGGATGATGGACGATCACTTTCGCGATCAAGCTGTCGAAACTGGGGCTGGTCCGATAACCGGCATAACCGAAGGTATCGACCCGCAGGCCTGGTCCGGTTGGCACATCGAAGGTTGCCAAAGTACCACCGGACGGCCGTGTTTGCCCGTCCTTAGTCATGGTTTCCATGTTGACCCGCAGCTGCATGGCATAGCCGCGCGGCGCTGGTATGTTGTCGACCGTAAGGCCCAATTCGTGCAGGCGTCGTCCCTCTGCCAATTGGATCTGCGTTTGCACGATATCGACACCGGTTACTTCTTCACTCACCGTATGTTCGACCTGCAGGCGGGCGTTGGCTTCAATGAAAGCGAACTTGCTTTCGTCCTCCGCATCGACCAGGAATTCGAAGGTGCCGATATTGCTGTAGTTGGCTGCCAGCGCCATGTTCATCGCGGCGTTGATCAATTGCTGGCGGACCTCAGCGGAAAGGTTCGGCGCCGGGGCGACTTCGATGACCTTCTGATGGCGGCGTTGGATGCTGCATTCTCGCTCGCCCAGATGGCTGACCGCACCATCTTGGTCGGCGAGAATTTGCACTTCCACGTGACGGGCCCGGCGGGTCAGTTTTTCGACATAAACGTCCCCATTACCAAACGCCTGAGCGGCTTCCGCTTGGCAGATCTCGTAGGCGTCGGCCAGTTCGCCGGCCCTTTCAACCACCCGAATACCCCGTCCACCGCCGCCGGCGATGGCTTTTATCACCATCGCGCCGTGGTCGTTAAAAAAAGCCTCAGCTTCTTCCAGGCTGGTCGCCATTTGCGTCCCTGCCAAAGTTGGTACGTCGCAGTCAGCCGCCAGTTGACGGGCCGCCGCCTTATCGCCAAATCGGCGCAAGTTTTCCACACTGGGCCCAATGAAAGTAATGGCCTGGGCCGCGCAAAGGTCAGCAAAATCCGCGTTTTCCGACAGGAACCCGTAACCGGGGTGGATCGCGTCGCAACCTTGCTCTTTTGCCATAGCGGCAATGGCGGCACCATCTAGGTAAGCCGCCGCGCCGGTGCCGGACAATGCAACGGCCAGGTCGGCTTTGCGGACATGCAAAGATGTGGCGTCATCTTCGGAATAGATAGCCACTGTTTCGATATCCAATTCTGCGGCGGCGCGCATAATACGAATGGCGATTTCGCCGCGATTGGCAACCAGGATACGTTTGAAGGACGCAGTCATTTATTCACTTTCTATATACTGGATTGTCGGCGTCGCTGGTGTGCCGATTGTGTGGAGTGGTTTCGGTGATTATTGCCCTATGGTATGTTGAGACGACGCGGAGTTCAAATCTGATTTTTTGACGAAGGAGATAGCAGCATCAACAAGACCGCGAACAAGATCCGCTGTGACGCCTGCCCGGTGATGTGTTTCATCGCCGAAGGCCAATCCGGCGCCTGTGACCGCTATGCCAACCAGCGAGGCGAATTGGTGCGTCTGGATCCTTTGGTGATCATGGATCGGACCCTCAGCAGCGGCGGTGATTTGGTTAGTTTCTTGGATCGTGAGGAAGCCTGGCAGGGCGAAATCGTCGCCGATGAAGACAAATTTATCACAGCCGTCGGGGCCGGCACCACCTATCCCGATTATAAACCTGCGCCGTTCATTGTCGCCAGCGAGGTCGACGGTATCGACATGGTGACTGTGGTCACAGAGGGTATTTTCAGCTATTGCGGCGTTAAAGTGAAAATCGATACCGACCGTCATCTGGGCGCGGAGCGGAGCTTGGTCCGGGTTGAAGGGGAACCGGTTGGCCATGTCACGACCGGCGAATACGGCTCGCAAATGCTGTCCTTGGGCGGCGTCAATCACCTCACCGGCGGCAGCAAGAGTGAGGGTCGGATCACCTGTGATGCCGTGATGGCGCTTTGCAATGCGGCGGCGGTGACAATGACCATCGACGATGGCGTCGAAATCGTCGTCCAGGCCGGTCAACCCCCGATCGTCAATGGCGACCAAGAAGAACGCATGCGGGTTGGCTGCGGCTCCGCCACGATCGGCATGTTTGCCACACAATGGCGCGACCATGTCGACGAAGTTGTCGTGGTCGACGATCACATCACCGGGGTGCTATCGGAGCACCAAGCCGGCAAAGTCTTGGGAACCGAAGACACCGGTATTTCCATAAAGGGCCGAAAATCGACGCCAGGGCGCTATTTTCAGGTTGCCGAACCAGGCACCGGTTGGGGCGGGACCGATATTGAAGATCCCTTGAGCATCATCGAACGCTTCAATCCGAAACGTGCCAAACCGGGCCTGACCATGCTGATGGTTTCCACCACTGGCGAACAAGCCGGCTATTTTGTCCTGAACGAAGATCTTAAGCCGATCGCGGCGGCGATGCCGGCAACCTTGGCCCGTTCGGTGGCACTAATCCAGGAAAATTGCGAACCGGCGCTTTGCACGGTTTTGTTTATGGCTGGCGCCGGGGGTTCATTGCGCGCCGGAGTAACAGAAAATCCCGTACGGCTGACCCGCAGCGTTAAATCCGCCCTCACCCATGTCAGTGCCGGCGGTGCCCCGGTGTATGTCTGGCCCGGCGGCGGTATCACCATTATGGTCGATGTCACCACTATGCCGGCCAATTCTTTCGGTTATGTGCCGACACCGGCCATTGTCGCGCCAATCGAATTCACCATGCGGCTGAGTGATTATGGAGAAATGGGCGGGCATCTGGGGGCCGTGCGGCAGTTGTCGGAAGTATTGGCGGAAGCTGACGGCGCCAAAATTGCCGGCGGCAAAGATCGGAGCTGGCCCCTGGCGCCGTCACGCTTCGCCTGGACCGGAAAAGACGATTGACGGCTTGCTGATGCCGCAACAAATCGGACCCCAAGTCAGCTTTTTATCCGATCGGAAACGGCTGCATTTGCAGCATGGCCCGATCGATCTGATCATCCAAGCTTATGGCGATCCGCAGTCCGTAGAACGAGCCTATCAATCCGCGATCAACCGGTTCGAAACCGTTTTGTCCGAACTGGTCAGGGAACTTGATCAATTACGTCGGCCCTTTGACGTAGAATCTTCGCAAATGGTCGGCCTGATCGCGCAGCGTATGGGGCGTGCGGTGGAAAATATTGTCCGGAGCGAAGCTTGCTTCGTTACCCCAATGATCGCTGTCGCCGGGGCAGTTGCAGACGAAATCATGGCGACCATGCAAAACAACGCCACAATCTCGAAGGCATATGTGAATAATGGCGGCGATATCGCGGTATGTTTGGGCGCGGGAGAAAATTTCGAGGTTGGCCTGGCTACTATCGCTGGCAAAGCTCAGTTATTTGGACAAGTAAAAATTAAATCCAACGACGGTATCGGCGGTATTGCGAGTAGCGGTCGCCATGGCCGCAGTCTGTCCCTCGGGATCGCCGACAGCGTCACAATATTGGCGGCAAATGCCGCCATCGCCGACGTTGCCGCGACGCTTATTGCAAATGCAGTCGATCTGCCGGATCACACGGCCATTATTCGGGTACCGGCTAGCAATCTCGACCCTGATAGCGATTTGGGTGACCAGTTGGTCGTGACCGATGTCGGCACTTTGTCAGCGGCAGAAATTGACGCCGCATTGGAACGAGGTGTTGAAGCTGCCCACAAGTTCGTTAATATGGGACATGCCCTGGCTGCGGCGCTTCACCTTGCCGGTCAAACCCGTGTAGTTGGCGCTGAAAAATTGTTGTCGATTAGTCGCAATTTCAACGGAAATTGACGCATCTGGATTGAGATAAGGCGTGAATAAAGACATAGACGATATCTCGCTTGAGCCATTACGGTTCGAAGAATCGATCGGTTTCCTGCTCCGGCGCGCCCTTCAACGCCATACGGTGATATTTACCGATTTGATGGATAGCGATATCACCCGCATTCAGACGGCCGTCATGGCCTGGCTTTATGAATCCGGCGCCTGCTCGCAAAACCTGCTTGGCCGCCATATTGCTGTCGACGCATCAACCATCAAAGGGGTTGTCGACCGTTTGAACGAGCGCGGCTTGGTATCGGTCGAAAAAGACAGCGCTGACGGTCGCCGGATCATTGTCGATCTGACCGAAGACGGACGGAAGGTTTTCCTGCAACTATTCCCCATCGCTTGGGAGATTGCCGAACGTACCCTGGAACCGCTTAGTAATTCGGAACGCAAGACACTCTTTAACTTACTGCAAAAATTAACTTAATAAGATTGTCGTCTAGAAGCCTTCGGCCGATTCCGTCAAGGCTGCAGGCTTGATTTCCCGATCTCGCCTTGCGACACTTTATAAGGCAAGATTGAGAGTATTTTCTGCTCTCGCCCTATAGTATTATGACCGTGCTATTCATCAAGCAAAGGCATGCTTAAAGTCACTTGTCGAGAGGTCAGGCAAATGTCGACGACGGAACATCAAGAAACCCAATCAAATATCATCCCGATTACTTCGATGGGTGATTATCGCACCTATGACGTTGTTTCAGGTCTGCAAAAATGCACCATTTCCGGTAACGGCCTCAACGTTGTTTGGCAAGACAGTAAGCGTAGTTTTTTCCACGCAATTTGGCTGCGTGACAATTGCGCCTGCGCCGAATGTCGCGATCCGGTCACCTTGGAGCGGACTTTCGATACCACGGCTTTGGCATTGGACATTGTCGCGGCTACGGCGGAGATCACAGCGGACGGTCAATTGCAGATTACCTGGCCCGGGGATGGTCACCAAAGCAGTTACAACACCGGATGGCTGCGCGCGCATGCCTATGACGACGACAGTCGACAGCAACGGCAGCAGTCCAAAGCAGCGAAAGTCCTGTGGGACGCAGACCTAAAAATGAACCCACCAACCTACGAGTTTACTTCCTTGGTTGAAGACGACACAACGTTGTTGAGTTGGCTGAAGGTATTGCAGGATTATGGGTTCGCGTTAGTCGTTGGGGCACCGCAAAGCGCCGGACAAGTCGCAAAATTGGCGGCGCGTGTTGGCTTTGCCCGCTCGACAAATTTTGGTCCGGTATTCGACGTCATATCCACGCAAGAGCCAAACAGCAGTGCTTATACAGCCGACGAATTGCCGCTGCATACCGATTTACCGGCGCGTGAACTGCAGCCCGGCATTCAAATGCTCCATTGCATCAAGAATGATGCGGAAGGCGGCGGTTCAATTTTAGCCGATGGCTTCAAGTTGGCGGCGCTGCTCCGCCACGAAGATCCTTTGAGTTTCGATATATTGGCCCATGAACTGGCATCGTTTCGATTTCTCGACGAAGATGTCGATTACAATACTCGATTTCCAATTATCGAACTGGATGCCCAGGGCGAAACCAAAGAAATTCGCTACAACTCCTGGATTCTGTCGGCGCTTGATATCAGCAGCGACCAAATGATGCCGTATTACCGGGCCTTGCAGAAGTTTGCCGTACTGACCAAACGCAGCGACTTGCAATTGCATTTGCGACTGGAAGCCGGACAAATTATGACCTTTGACAATCGCCGGGTCTTGCATGCGCGGCGGTCTTTTGATCCGTCGACGGGCGACCGGGTGCTGCAAGGTCTTTATGTCGACACGGAAGAATTAGTCAGTCGTATCGACGTCCTGCAACGGCGCTGAAATAGCACTCGTTAATCGATGACCGGTTTCAGGCGTACCAGGTGCAATGGCCCTAAGGTGGCGACACCGTTTTTTAGCTGGATCGGCGCCACCAGCTTTCCGCCCCAGGCCGCGGCCATGAAATTTAATGCCACCCGCGCTTTCGAGGCGTTGTCGTAACTGACTTTTTTCCGCGCCACCAAATCGTCGACGATAGCGCGATGCCCCCGCATCTCGACGTTAAGTCGACCGACGGGGCGCAACATTTCGTCAACGCTCAAGGTCCCGGTCAGGGCTATTTTTACCTCGTCGTTGGTTAGTCGAGCGGTCAAGATATTCAAGGCGCCACCCTTCCTTCGCCAAGCCGATAGGGTTTCCGGTTTCAGCGGCAGCGCAAACGGATACACCAGCGATAGATCGAGTTCTATGGTGTTTATTTTTACCGCCCAATTCGGCAAATCCGGCTGCGCCGGCAAATTTGCATCGAAAATGCGTACCGCAAGATCATAGCCACTTTCCGGGCGTTCACTGGTGCGGGCATGGACATCGACCCGTGCCGCCGTACCGACAAGATTGGCCGGTTGAATTTCTGCCCGCAATCGGTTGCCGTCGAAATCCAGTCGCTGCAGTTGTCCGATATTGTCGAACTGCAGGCTGACCAAAGCGTCTTCAAATATCAAATCAATCGAACGCGCATTATTGTCGGTGATCTTTTGTCGCCCCGACAGGTCACCTATCACATGCGTCAGGTTCCAAGGTTGGATAACAAAACTCAATTCATCCTTGCGCCACTGCCAGATTTGCTGACGGTCTGCTACCTTCAACACTGGCGCGGTGAAGATCGGTTTTAGACGAAAGGGGAAACCTTCGATCCGCAAATCGCTGAAATTCGCGGCAACGATTGGTGACGGTGGTTCGGCCTGCCAAGTCCGAATGGAGGCTTCCATTTGTCCCGCGAGATAAAACCAATATCCGGCATAGCCGACCATCCCCGCGAGTACAGCGCCGAGCAAAACAAAATATTTCATCAACTAATCTACTCCCCGACACAAAATCGCCGGATAATGCCAAATGCCCGATTGTGTGGGCCGGTAATTCTCCCTAAATTGACTGCCATGCAGTTCGAAAGCAAGTCACACAATGCTCATATCTGGGTGACCGCCGTCCCGGCGGTTTTCGTCTTTTTATGGAGCACCGGCTTTATCGGCGCTAAATTCGGCCTGCCTTATGCCGAGCCGGGGATATTCCTCGCTCTGCGCCACTCCATTGTTGCGTTGGCGATGGTCGCGTTCGCCATTCTAATGAAGGCACCTTGGCCAAAAACTTGGCGCGAAGTCGGCCATTTGGCCGTTGTTGGCATTCTGTTGCATGCGGTTTATTTGGGTTGTGTCTTCTTCTCGATATCAAAAGGTGTCGATGCCGGCGTCAGCGCGTTGATTACCGGCCTGCAGCCGGTAATCGTGGCGGTGCTCGCCGGGCCATTGTTGGGAGAGCGGCAAAAACCCCGGCAATGGCTTGGCTTTGCCTTAGGTCTTGTCGGCGTCATGTTGGTGGTAAATGATAAACTCGACCTTGGGGCCGGATCGATCTTCGCCATGGCCTTATCGGGTTTTGCCTTGCTGGGGATGTCGTTTGGCACGCTTTACCAAAAACGTTTCGCCCAACATATGGATTTGCGCAGCGGTTCGGCGATCCAGTTTATCGCCGCCGCCCTGGTGATGTGGCTGGTCAGTTTCGCCTTCGAAGAAATGCGCATAACTTGGACCGGGGAGTTTGTATTCGCCCTGTTCTGGCTATGTGTTGTGTTGTCCTTTGGGGCGGTGACCATGCTTTATTTGTTGATCCGCCAGGGAGCGGCTTCGAAAGTGTCCAGCTTGATGTATCTGGTGCCACCATCGGCCGCGCTGATCGCTTATTTCATGTTTGGCGAAACCTTATCGCCCATCGCCTTGTTCGGCATGGTCGTGGCGGTGATCGGCGTGGCGCTGGTTCACATAGGATCAGCATAAGACATGGTCGATGTCACCGGATTGGAATATGAAATCCCCGACCTGATCCTACCGGATGGCGATTTGTGGGTATTTGGTTACGGTTCCTTGATGTGGAATCCTGGATTTCCCCATTTGATGTCGCAACCGGCACGGCTCTATGGTTATCACCGGGCGCTCTGCGTCTGGTCCTGGGTGCATCGTGGCAGCGAGAAAAGTCCGGGCCTGGTCCTAGGTCTGGACCGTGGCGGCGCTTGTATTGGCCAACTTTATCGCGTCCGCGAGGCCGACAAGGCCGCCGTCGCCGATTATCTCTATCGTCGGGAAATGGCAACGCCAGTCTATGTGGCGACCCTTTGCAATGCGGTGAGTGAAAATGGCATCAAGCACCGCGCTTTGACCTTCACGGTCGACCGCAAACACCCGCAATACGCCGGCAAACTAACCGTCCAACAGGCCTATGACACAGTTATCTCAGCCCGCGGACGCAGCGGCGAAAACCCCGACTATGTCACCCAAACCGCCGCGCATTTCGAAGATGCGGGTATTCGCGATCCCTGGTTCTTCGCCCTTCGCGACAAACTACGGCCATAGAGACAACGCACTATTACCAGGAAACTATCAGGTTTATTCGGACAGCTCACAGGTCAGTTGCCAGTTCACTTTTCCGGCCTTAACCAGTTTGTTGTAGCTGATGCGATTTTTCTTCGCTTCGGCTCGGAAAGCCGCTTCCAATTGGTGACGCAAATTTTCGTCCAAATTGGCAATATTCAGTTCGATTTTCGCCGGGGCAACGGCTTTCGCTACCCTTGGCTTCCGCCGCGCCGGTTTTTTCCTGGCGCTGAAAATCGAATCCCAACCGTCGCGATAATCGTCCGTCGACACACTGGAGAAATAGCTGATCTCACGCGCCGGCGCGGTTGATTTTTTGCTCGCAGGGCTGCTTTCGCTGGCGCCGGCACTATCCGTTGCCTTATCCTTTGCCGTCTCTTTACTCGACGTTTCGCTCTTTGTTGTCGGCTTTGTTTCTTTTTTCGCCTTGGTTTCGGTCTTCGTTGCCATTACCTATCGTCCTTCAGGATTGAATTTTCTGCCATCGTCTAGCAAAATCAAGTGGAACAATTCAAGCTTTTTTATAATCGACGCCCAATGATCGCGAGGAACTTTCATGCCAGGACCCCTAGAAGGATTTCGCATACTCGACTTAAGCGCGGTGATTTCCGGCCCCTATAGCACCATGATCTTGGCCGATCAAGGTGCCGATGTGATTAAGGTCGAACCACAAGTCCACGGTGATTTCACTCGTGTCGCCGGCAATAAAAGTGGCGAATTATCGGCTAGTTTCCTGAACAATAATCGCAATAAACGCTCGATTACGTTGGATCTGAAAGCGGCGGAAGGTGTGGCGGTTCTGAAGCAACTGGCCGCGACCTGCGACGTGATGGTGCAAAACTTCCGCCCCGGCGTCGTCGATCGCATGGGTATCGGAGAAGAACATATTCGCCAAGTCGCACCCAATATCATCTATGTCTCGATCAGCGGCTTTGGCGAAACCGGACCCTATTCAGGCAAACCGGTTTATGACCCGATCGTTCAGGCAATATCCGGCTTGGCGTCCGTGCAAGGCGGCTCGGACCAGCAACGCCCGCGTCTAATCCGCACTATTTTGCCGGACAAGCTGACCGCGGTAACAGCGGCGCAGGCGGTCACCGCCGCCCTGTTGGCCCGCGAACGCACCGGCGAAGGCCAGCATGTGCAATTGTCGATGTTGGATAGTGTGTTGGCGTTTTTATGGTCTTCCGACATGGGCGGGCAAACTTATGTCGGCAAACCGGTCAGTCAACAGCGCGCCGCCAGCTTTATCGATCTGATCTATCAAACCAAAGACAGTTATATGAGCATTTCGACCATGACCAATGTGCAATGGGCGGGTGCGGCGACGGCTTTTGGCAAGCCGGAATGGATCGAAGACAAACGTTTTCTAAACACAGCTTTGCGCGACCTCAATATCGATGCACGGTTGGAATTGGTGCAAGCGGAAATGCTGAAGGATACGACGGAAAATTGGCTACAACGGCTGGAGGACGCCGGCGTGCCCTGCGCCCCGGTGTTAACCCGCGCCCAGGTCATCGAACATCCGCAAATTCTGGCCAGCGGTATTTTGGTCGAACATGAACATGAGCAGGCCGGATTATTGCGGCAAACCCGCAATGCGGCCCGCTTTAGCAAAACCGCGCCCGAATACCGCTTTGGCGCCCCGGCGCTAGGGGCGGATACGGACGATGTCTTGACTGAACTAGGTCTCGACAGCGATGAGATTAATCGTCTGAAGGAAAATAACGTGGTCGGCGGTTAGGCGTCCAAGCCGACGTTGCGAAAGCGATGGCGCACCGTAAACCAGGCGCCAATATCGAGGATCGGACGCGGCGGTATCCAGGCTGCTGGCGGCGAAGCCAGGCAATCCGTGATCAATGGCGATTGCTCGCCACTGGCATAATCGGCAAGCGCCGTGCCAAAGGCGGTACCGCGGGTGACACCGGAGCCGTTGTAGCCACCAGCCAAATAGATATTCGTCGATTGTTCGCCGAAGAAATTTGTACCGTTGCGGCTGATCCCTTCAACCCCGGACCAGCCGAATTCAAACGGCACATGAGCTAACTGCGGGAACCGTCGTTCAAAACTGCCCCGATGAGTTGCTTGCCGCAGCGTCAGCGCCTTGTCCGACAAAAGCGCCTTGTTCTTAAATTCCGAAGTATTGCGAATACTTATGCGACCGTCCGTGGTCAGCCGGATCGTCGCACCGGCCCCATGCAAGGAGAGCAGCCCCCAATCCCGCCGGCTGCCAAGACTGGATATTTCTTCTTCTGTCAATTTGCGGGTGAAACTGCCGGCCAGGGTGGTGGCGCTAATGCGCCGGCGTAAATAACCGAGTTTTGGCGCCTCGTAATTTGTCGCAAGAATGACCTTATCAGCCAGAACTTGTCCGCCGCTTAGGTGCAGCGTGATCGGCGCGCCGGATGCTATTCTTAGAACCGGGCTTTGTTCATACAGTTTGACATCGCCCGGCAAGTTGTCCGCCAAACCACGCACCATCTGAGCCGGCTGAACCAAAGCACCTTGGTGAACATGAACACCGGCGCGGTAATGGTTTGAGCCCAGTCTTTCCGCCAAATCATCGTTATCGAGCGGCGTGTGCGGAATTTCGAGAGCTTGCAGATATTCCTGAAAATTTCTGGCCTCCGGTACCGTAACCGGGTCGGCGGTAGCATGATGAAAACCGTCTTCGCGCCATTGGCAGTCGATTTTGTGTATCTCGACCTGCGCCCGCAGAATATCCAGGCCGGCTTGATTGATGCGATTGACCCGGCGGTAATTGTCCACCTCGCTGGCAACAAAACCGCGTGGAAAGTGGCTAATGGCGACGGCAAAGCCGGAGTTGCGGCCCGACGCGCCCTGACCGATCAGGCGCGCATCCAGCAAGATTATATCGTCATCGGGATGATTTTCACCTAGGCGGCGGGCCGCCGCCAGACCGGTGATGCCGGCGCCAATAATGACCCAAGGCACGCGATGGGACCCCTCTAAGGGAGGGCTGGCTTGTCGCGCCGGCAATAACTCCGACCAGCCGTGGGGATCAGTTGGAAATTGAAGCTCGCTCATCGACCTAGTTAGCGCGGAACAGTTGCGGGATGCAATGAACCTGTCTAGGGTTTCCCAATAACTGAGAGGAAAAAATTCATGACGATAATTGCCGAAGACTGGATCACCTACCATGCGAAGGTTTCGCCCAAGCGAGAAGCCCTGCATGATCTCAATTCCGATCGGCATTTCAGTTATCTGGAAATGGATGCGCGGATTACTAAATTGGCGTTGTATTTGCGCGATGGCTTGAATGTTGGGGATGGCGATCGCATCGCAATATTGTGCCACAATGACAGCGACGCCTTTGAAGTTCAATTTGCCTGCCGGCGGATTGGCGCCGTTTTCCTGCCCTTGAACTGGCGCTTGGCGGTGCCGGAATTGGAATATATCTGCAACGATGCAACGCCTGCGGCCTTGCTCTATGGTATAGAATTTGCCAGCGAAGCGGCTGAAATTGCCCGCCTTTGTAATCTTCCGGCCACTGCCAGCATGAATAATGGCGGCGCCAGCGATTATGAAAACGGCATCGCAGAAGCTGAAGGTGAACTCGATATTCCGGTCCGCACGCTCGATGACATTTGGACGATCATGTATACCTCGGGGACCACCGGGCGGCCAAAAGGGGCAATGATCACCTATGGCATGGTGCTCTTTAACGCGGTGCAATGTGCAACCATGGTTGATTTGACCAGCCGCTCGACAAACATCGTGTTCTTGCCGACCTTCCACACCGGTGGCCTGAACGTCTACGCCAATCCGGTGTTTCATTCCGGCGGGACCAACGTGATTTTGCGCACTTTCGATCCGGCCTATTTCATGGCTCTGTTGAGCGATAAGGACCTGTGCATCACCCATGCCCTGGGGGTGCCGACAAATTTCCTGATGATGGCGCAAGCACCGGGTTTTACCGATGCCGATCTTTCTCATGTCGATTGCCTGAGCGTCGGTGGTGCGGCGGCACCGGAAGCCTTGATCAAGGAGTATGGCGCCGTCGGTATCAATCTACGGCAGATGTGGGGGATGACCGAGACAGGCCCTCTGGGTCTGGCCTTGACCGGTGAAATGGCGCTGGCAAAAGTCGGCTCTTCCGGCCAACCGGCGATGCATATTCAATTGAAGATTTGCGAAGAAGACGGTAGCCCAACGCCGCAAGGCGAGGTCGGCGAATTGATGATCAGAGGACCGAACGTGACGCCTGGTTATTGGAACAAGCCCGAAGCCAACAAAGCCGCCTTTACCGAAGACGGATTTTTCCATACCGGGGATGCCGCCCGCGTCGATGAAGATGGCTATTATTATATCGTCGATCGCTGGAAGGACATGTTCATTTCCGGCGGTGAAAACGTTTACCCGGTGGAAGTCGAGAACGTCATTTATCAACTCAGCGGGGTTCTGGAAAATGCCGTCATCGGTATCCCGGATGAAAAGTGGGGCGAAGTTGGCCGGGCCTTTATTGTTCTAAAAGACGGCGCCAATCTGGACGAAAACGCTGTCGTCGATCATTGCCGCAGTCAGCTCGCCACTTTCAAAGTACCGAAAGAAGTTCAGTTGATCGAAGAACTGCCCCATAACGCCACCGGCAAGGTCTTGAAACATCAATTGCCACGGAAATGATCCAAATCGATGTTGATCATCTTCTCGGGCCTGCCGGGCAGTGGTAAATCGACCATCGCGTCAGCTTTGGCAAAACGAATAAAGGCTCAACATATCCGCATCGATAGCATCGAACAGGCGATGCGCAAGGCTGGCCATGATGTGACGGTGGCCGGCTATTCGGTCGGCTATCGAATTGCTGAAGACAATCTACGCCTTGGTCATATTGTCGTTGCCGACAGCGTCAACCCGATCCCGGAAACCCGCGATGCCTGGCGTTCAGTTGGCGAAGCTTGCGATGCGCGCGTTATCGAAATCGAAGTCATCTGTGCCGATGAAGCCGAACATCGCCGCCGGGTCGAAAACCGCGATGTCGGTATTCCGGGTCTTGTGAAACCGACTTGGACAGAAGTGATATCCCGCGACTATCACCCTTGGGACCGCGACCATATTGTCATCGATACCGCGGCCAAAAATATCGATGCCTGCGTTGATGCGCTGATTGCCGGGCTTTAATTCTTCATCACCACACAGGTAATATTGGCTTGCCGTAATTTTTTGCAGCGCGCGCTGGCGGCGGTCTTGTTCTTGGCACCCAGGCGAATAGCGAAGCGCAGTCGCCGGCCCCGGCTTAGATTACGCACCCCGACAACCATAATTTTTTGCTTCTTGAACTGTTTTGGATGCAGTTTCCGCAGCCGGTCATAACTTGCCAAGGCTTGCGCGCGGACAAAATGCGCAGCCAGCTGAACCCCCCAAGGTCGCCACGGACCAAGATCACGCCTCCCCTGGGATGAGAACAGCGATATTTTACGTTCCTTGCAGGCTTTCAAGACATCGCTTGGTGTTGGCGTGTCGATATCGACGATTGGCAAATTCCCGGTCCGCCAATAATCCGCCGGCCAACCGGTGATGGCATGGACATAATCGCGGGTTTCATACGGCAGTTGGGCCCGACCGGCCAACCACGCTTCGACCCGCAATTTACCGGCATTGTAGCCGGCCGCGGCGAGCCCTAGATTGCCCAGTGTTTTGCGTAAATGTGCCAATAATTGCGCCGATTTCGGTAAAGCTTGGCGTGGATCGAAGGGATCTTTCAGACCCCAACCTTTCGCCGTCTCCGGCATAAACTGGGCGATCCCCTGCGCCCCTTTGGGACTGACCGCATGACGATGAAATTGACTTTCTTTCCAGATCAGGCGGGTGAAAAACAGCAAGGGTAGCTGCCGCCGTTCCGCCTCCGTCGCCATGATGTCGCAGATTGTCTTGCTTTTGGCCTGGGCTGGAACGGGCGCAAGTCCCGACAGCGCCATGGCAATAAAGCTTGCGCAAATCAGACCAAAAAACCCGCTTAGAAGACCTGCCTCTAATCGCCGCCGCAATATTCCCCGCCTTTTATTGTTGGCCGCCACTATCGCTTTTCAGGCGCGGCCCTGGCAAGTATCTTCTGGCAGGTCGGTATTGGACAAGTGGCGAAGCGCCGCCTAACTTTAGGATTGGTCAGGAGGCAACAATGATGGATGACGTAGTTGGGACACTTGCGCTAAATACCTTTGAGCAGGTGTCGGCATTCACTTTGGATTTGCGATACGACGATATTCCCGCCAATACACGACAATACGCAAAATTGTTGTTGCTGGACACTTTAGGTGTGGCCGCCGCCGCCAGCCAACTGGACGCAGGCGCCATCGCGCGACGGACCGCGAAAGACCTTTATGCCGCATCGACGACCGGGCCGGCGGCGCGAATTCTGTTTGACGGGACAAAAGTATCCACTGCCGGAGCCGGTTTCGCCGGCGCGACCCAGATCGATAATCTGGATGCCCATGATGGTTACAATCCGGTCAAAGGCCATGTCGGTGTCGCCATCGTCCCGGCCCTTTGTGCCCTAGCAGAGGGGCGGCAGATCAGCGGTCAAGAAGCGTTGACAGGTATGATCATCGGCTACGAAATCGCCTGCCGCGCCGGTTTGTCCTTGCATGACACGGTAGCGGATTATCACACGTCCGGGGCTTGGAATGCCTTGGGTGTGGCCAGCGTTGGGACACGATTATTGGGCCTGAGCAGGGAACAATACCGCCACGCATTAGGTATTGCGGAATATCACGGACCGCGCAGCCAAATGATGCGGGAGATCGACAATCCTTCGATGCTGCACGATGGCTCCGGTTGGGGCACCATGGCGGGGATCACGGCAGTCCATATGGCAGCTTTCGGTTTCGCCGGGGCGCCGGCGATCACCGTTGAGTCCGATGCGATCGCGCACCATTGGCGCGATCTTGGCAGCAACTGGTTGCTGGATCAGCAATATGTCAAACCCTATCCAATCTGCCGTTGGGCCCATGCGCCGCTAGACGGTGTGTTGCAGCTACGAAAAGACCATAACTTAACCGCGGATGACATCATGGAAGTGGAGGTCATCACCTTTCACGAAGCGGCGCGATTGAATGCCGATATGCCGGCGACGCCGTCGATCGCACAATATAGCCTGGCGTTTCCCCTCGCCGCCGCGCTGGTATATGGCGAAGTCGGGATAACGCAGATCACCGGCGATGGACTGTGCGATCAAGACGTGGAGAATTTGCTGCCCCGGATTAAGGTCCATGAGGGTGAGTTTTACAATGATCGTTTCCCCGACGGCCGCTGGGCCGAAGTCACGTTGGCTCTTAAAGACGGCGGGAAACTGACGTCAGGCCCTGTCAATGCCCGCGGCGGGCCAGGCGATTTGCTGGGCGGACAGGAAATCCTGGAAAAATTCACCCGTTATGCAAGCCCGATACTTGGTCACGACAAGACCCAGGCCATCATAGACGGCGTCTTGCAATTGGACGCGCCCGGTCATGCCTTCGACGAGCTTTTGGATCTTGTCTGTATGTTGAATTGATTTGAGCCATTTATCAGAAGCAGAAATTGAGCTGCGCGACAAGTTTGCGCAATCCTATCTACGCCACCAATTGCCGGTGATGCAGCGGATTGAACGGGCGGTCTGCGGGTGTGATTATGGCGGCACCAGTTGGGCGACGCGTTCGGAAATAGACGATATTGCCGATCGCCTGTCGCTTGGCCCTGGCCATCAGCTGATGGATCTGGGGGCCGGTGCGGGCTGGCCGGGATTATATTTTGCTGCCACCACTGGCTGTGCCGTCACCCTGGTCGATTTGCCGACGGAAGGCTTGCAGCTTGCGATCGAGCGGGCGGAGAGAGATGATTTGCAGAGCCTAAGCCGGGTCGCCGTCGCCGATGGCCGCGCCCTGCCGTTTCGCGATGCCGACTTTGATGCGATCACCCATTCGGATGTACTTTGCTGTCTACCTGGCAAGCTTGAGGTATTAAAAGAGTGCCGACGCTGCGTGTCCGATAATGGCCAAATGATCTTCACGGTCATTTACGTGGCCGAAAATCTAGCCACAAACGAGCATGTTCGCGCCGTCGATGTCGGTCCCCCCTATGTCGAGGCCGCGACCGGTTATGAAGAGATGCTGCGCCAAGTCGGTTGGTCCCTGATCGAGCGAACCGACCTGACGAGCGATTTTCTAAATAGCGCGGAAACGTTTCTGCACGTCGATCAAGCCAATCAATCGGACTTGATCGAACTGCTGGGTGAAGCAGATTATCAAGATCGAATTGAGAGCGACCGTCGTCATATCGACATTATCGGCAAGGGCCATTTACGCCGGGAAATTTTCTGGTTACGTGCGCAATAAGCCGAAAAAATTTACAGCAATAAACTTACGCCAACAAAGAACATGATCGCGGCGACAATCAGATCAAGGATACGGGCGGCGACCGGTTTACGTAAAATCGGCGCAATCAATCGGGCGCCATAACCGATGGTGAAAAACCAAATGGCGGAAGCGGCACTGGCCCCGATAACAAAATACGGCCGCGTTGGGTCGGGATATTGTGCCCCAATGCCACCCAAAAGCAACACCGTGTCGATATAGACGTGCGGATTCAGCAGCGCGAAGGCCAGCGTTGTGACGACGGCGGCCCAAGCGCTCCTGCCACCGGACGCACGCGCCTCAGCTTCGGCCTTCTCGTACCCTCCTTCTTTTGGCCGGGTCGCCTGCCACAGGGCATAAAAGCCGAAGCCGATCACAAATATGGCGCCGCCATAACGCGCCACTGCCTGTACGGTCTCGTTTGCCGCCAACAAGGTGCCAAGGCCACCGGCACCCAAAGCAATCAAAACGCTGTCACAGACCGTACTGACCAAAGCGGCAATGAAGACATGACCGCCGCGCAAACCCTGGTTGATGACATACAAGTTTTGCGCCCCGATCGCGAGGATCAGGCCGATGCCGATAATGAAGCCGTCGAAGGTGGCTGAATACATGTTTTTCTAGTGTCCCTCTAACCCGCAGGCTAAGATGAACAAAATTGGCACACCGTCAAGGCATTCGTGGCCGCCATAAACAAATTTGTGGACTAAGTTTTAATGACGAAACTACGGATAGAAAAACTGCATGAGGACTTTGGCGCGCGGATCAGCGGGATTGACTTGCGCGAAAAATTGACAGAGGCGGATGTGGAAGATATCCACGCCGCCATCGACACCTATTCTTTTCTTTGTTTTCCGGATCAACCCCTTAATGATGCGCGACAGTTAGCCGTCACCAGCTTGTTGGGGGAGCCTGAAGCCAATCATGTGAGCCTGGGCCGCGACGGAAAAATCGCCTATTTCGGCACCATCGGCAATGTCATGGAAGACGGTGAAAAGCTGGGCAATGCCCATAATCGCACACTATTTCAGACCGGCAATAATATGTGGCACTCAGATTCGTCGTTTCGCGAAAACCCTAGCTTTGTCTCTATCATGTGCGCTTATGAAGTTCCGGCGCAGGGGGGTGAAACCGAATTCATTTCTTGCCGCGCCGCCTATCGCCGCCTTGATACCGCCACACAAGAAAAGATCGACCCGCTGATTTGTGTGCATGACTACGTCTTTTCCCGCTCCAAAGTGCATCCCGAAGCGGTCAGCCCGTCGCACGCCGCATCCCTGCCGCCGGTGCCGCAAAAACTGGTACGCAGGAATTCCCGGAGCGGGGAGAAAAATTTTTATGGCGGATCGCACGCAAAAACCATCGTCGGCTGGAACCGTAAGGATAGCCGCGCCCTGTTGGACGAACTGCATGAACAGGCGACGCAGCCCGAGCATATATATTCCCATGCCTGGCAAGCCAATGACTTCGTCATTTGGGACAATCGCTGTCTGTTACATCGCGGCAGCGGTTATGATGCCGACAAATACCGCCGTCATATGCGCCAAACTCGCGTCGCCGGGGCCGGCTCCACCCTCAACGAAGAATAGCTTTCAAAAATTAGACAACGACAATTGATAGCTTCAAACGGGTCTCCACCAAGATCCGCCACGCCATCATTTAGCGATATTTTCTTAGGCAAATTTCGGGGCGACGCCCTCGGCGAAGCGGGTCATGGTATCGTGGCGTACGGTCGCCGGCACCCCTTCGCGGGAACAATTGACGATGACATGGCCAAAGCCGATATCGCGCAAAGCGGCAACCCGTTCAACCACTGTCGCGGCGGTGCCGACCAGCTGATTGTCCAGAAAACCGTCCAGATTATTTGGATCCGCCAGTTTGCGCAGATTTCCAAATGATTTGGAAAATTGTTCGTAACCCGGAATGTCTTTCCAATGATTGGCGTCGGCTTCGTAATGGTCGGCCTGCAGGGAAAAAACTTCGACATATAGTCGCGCGCCAGATCGCGGGCTTCCGCGTCACTATCGGCAATCAGGCAATTAGCGGAGACCGGGGGTTTGTCCGCCACGTTTAAATCCAGCTCATCGGCACGGGCCAGCCAGGCGGCTAGTATTTTTATCAGCATGTGAGGCGGAAACTGGGTATTGCACAAAACCGGCATGCCCATATCGGCATTCCCCGGCGCACTTTCGATGCTGCCGACAGCGCCATAAAAATGCAGTCGGTCAAGGTTCGGCGTCGGTCTCAACGTCACTTCGCGATCAATGTGGAAAAATTCACCGTGATGGACAACTGGCTTACCAGAAAACGCTTTATTTAAGATCTGCATGCATTCGGCATAGCGCGGTTTTGCTTCCGCCATATCCAACCCGTAGGCATCATATTCCAGTTTCGCGGTGCCGCGCCCGAAACCCAAATGCAATTCGGCGGTACAGAAATGCGACAGCATGGCGATTTCTTCCGCTAGACGAAGGGGATTATACCAAGGCGCGACGATGATGCAGGAGCCGAGGGAGAGACCTGCAAACGCCGCCGCCAGATGCGACATCAACATTAACGGACTGGGGGTCGGGTAATAGTCGGTGAAGTGATGTTCCAGGACCCATGCGGTACTGTAACCCAGGTCATAACCGACCCGACAATCGGCAAACATTTGGTGATAACGTTCGGCGTCGTTTTTCTGCTCCTCACCACCAGCAGCCGCGGCGGCAGTAAAACCGAAAGTCAACCCTGCGTCTTTACTCATCGGCCAATTTCCCCTGTTGATCGTCGATTAAGTCTTGCTCCAGCGGGCGGAATATCCAGCGGTCATGCCGCCATCGACGACAATATGCTGCCCATTCAGCCAGCCGATTTGCCGTTCCGCCAAGGTCACCAAAGCTTCGGCGATATCAACGGGTTTTGCCGCCCGCCCGACCATGTCGATCATCTGCTGCATCACTTCATCGCCGGTTTGTTCAGTAAAGTCGGGTAAGATCGGCGTTTCCACCGGTCCCGGCCCCACATCATTGACGGCGATACCACGGTTTAAGACCAAGCCGGCCAAATGCATGGTGTAAACCACCACCGCTTCTTTGGAAAAAGTGTAGGCATCGGTATCGATGTTCGCCGCATTTGCTTGCCACCAGGCCAAGCCATCGCTGAAGTTCGCCGTTGCCAGCAATTCGCCCAGATGACCCCGCCGCTTGCGCCAATTATTACCGGCAATGCTGGCGACATTGACGATCGAGCCGCCATCTTGCAGTTTTTCCAAGACCTGCTCGGTAAAATAACGAAGGCCGAAAAAATTTACTTTCATGGTCAGATCAGACCCCACCGTGCCGGGCACACCGGCAATATTCAGCAACGCTGAATATGGCCCCGACAATTGCGCCACCGCCGCATCGATACTCGCTTGCTCGCTGAGGTCACACTGGATCGAGGTTAGGTCAGGATTGTTCGACGGTTTGATGTCCAAAGAAACGACATCATAACTGCGTGCCTGTAACAATTTGACGGTCGCTTCACCGACGCCGGACGCGCCACCGGTGAGCAGAACTGGATTAGAAATCGACAATTGTTTCCCCTTCAAGAATTACCGTTGCAAAAAAAGATTGGCCACTAAATCCAAACGTCGTTTTCGGCGGTGCGATCGCCAGTGCTGTCGCCGGTATTTAAAACGCCTTTTGGTTCGATAAGCATAAGTTGGCACTCGTTCTGGGCAACCGGTTTATGCTCGAGCCCTTTCGGGACAACAAACATTTCGCCCTTCGACAAGTCAACCCGGCCGTCACGGAATTCAATCGACATGCTGCCTTCCATAACGATGAAAGCTTCATCGGTGTCGGCATGTTGGTGCCAAACGAATTCGCCCTCAATTTTTACCAGTTTGAACTGATAGTCATTCATCTCGGCGATCACTCTGGGCGTCCAATGTCCCGGTATCTGGCCAAATTTATCGGCAAAATTAATCTGCTTGTAAGTCATCAATTTCCTTCATGTACAAAACACCCGAGGCAGTTGTCGGCGCTTCTGGATGATAATGGTCGCTCTCTGGTCGGCAGCATGTATGATGAAAAGGTGACTGTCAATTTTCCGTTTGGGAGTAAGGATGACGACGCCTTTCGCTGTGAATGCCGCTGAAATTCTATTACCCAGCTCGGATATCGGGGCCGATGTTGATTTTTTTGTTGCCCGGCTGGGCTTCCAGCTGACTTTGATCTTTCCTGCTGACGATCCCCGCGAGGCGGTCTTGGAAGGCCACGGCCTGCGGTTGCGATTGTCTTCCGAAACGGACACCGCGCCCGCTCGATTGCGCTTGTTGATGGATAATACTGACGCAGTTGGTGACATACTTCAGGCCCCCAATGGCACAATCATCGAATTTGCCGACGCCAACCCGCCGATGGCCATGCCGGTGCTGAAGTCGGAATTGGTAATCCGGCATTTGGCCGGCGAAGAAAGCTGGGGCACGGGACGGGCCGGCATGCAATATCGCGATCTGATCCCGGATCGCCTCGGCGGACGTTTCATTGCCAGTCATATCCGAATATTGCTGGGCGGGCCGGTGCCGGACTATGTGCATTTCCACAAAATCCGCTTTCAAATGATCTATTGTTACAAAGGTTGGGTGAAAGTCGCCTATGAAGATCAAGGCGAGGCGATGTTGATGCAGGCCGGCGACTGCTTCCTGCAACCACCGGAAATCCGCCATCGGGTTCTGGAATGTTCCGACGGCATGGAAGTGATCGAAATCGGCTGCCCGGCGGAGCACGAAACCCGTCCCGATCCAACGACAAAATTACCGACAGGCAAGAACGATCCGAACAGAGACTTCAACGGTCAACGTTTTGTCTTCCATCAAGCAGCGGATGCGACGTGGCAGCCCTGGCGCCTCTCCGGCTTTGAAGCCCGCGACATCGGTTTCGCCTCCGCCACCGACGGTTTGGCCGCTGTCAAAACCGCGCGCTGGATCGGGCCAAAGACCGAGACCACGATCAGTCATCAAGGCGAGTTTTTGTTTTTCTTCATCTTGGCCGGTACGATAACGCTTGTGACGGACAATCGGGAAAAATATCTCCTCCAGGCCGGTGATTGTGCGTCCATTCCAGCCGGTTTGTGCCATTGCCTGCGCCACAACAGCGATGATCTGGAGATCTTGGAAGTGACGTTGCCAGCAGATTTACCCATCAGCGAAAAGGAAAATAAATGAGCCGCCACCACGATATCGCCCCGGAACCCGAAAACATGGTGTGGGGCTATTTTGATGCCGCCCTTGATCCGATTTTAACGATCGCCTCCGGCGATACCGTAAGTTTGATGAGTTGGGCCGCATCGAACGCAAAGACCCTGCCGGAAGATCGCAGCCTGGTCGACCCCCGTCACTTAAATGCAATCGAAAAGATGACACCCGGACCAAGTACGCATTTCATCGTCGGACCGATCGCGGTCGAAGGGGCGAAGATTGGACAGGTCTTGCAAATCGACATTTTGGAAACCACTTTGGCCAGCGATTGGGGATATACCATCGTGCGCCCGTTGGCGGGCACCCTGCCTTACGATTTTGAAGAAACCCATATTGCCCACACCATGATCGACCGGCAGAACCGAACCGGGCGATTACCCTGGGGCCTGGAACTCGATCTCGATCCGTTTTTTGGGATCATCGCCGTCGCTCCACCAACCAATTGGGGACGTTGCTCATCGGTGATGCCGCGCAAATTCGGTGGCAATATGGATAACAAGGAGTTGAAACCAGGGACCACACTTTATTTGCCGGTCTTGAATGATGGGGCGATGTTTTATGCCGGCGACGGCCATGCCATCCAAGGTGATGGCGAAGTCTGTGTTACTGCCATAGAGACGGCAATGAGCGGCAAATTCCGCCTAACGGTGCGCGATGATCTGGGTTATGGCCATCCGTTTGCGGAAAATGAAGACTATTTAATTGCCATTGGCTTGGATGAAGATCTGGACGAGGCAGCCCGACAAGCGGTGCGCGAGATGATCACCCATCTGCAATCGCGGACGAATTTGGCCCGCCATGAAGCTTATATGCTGTGCAGCCTAACGGGTGATTTGCGGGTGACGCAAACTGTTGACGGGGTCAAAGGCATCCACATGATGCTGGCGAAAAAACATCTGCGTTAGGAGTGATGGGCGGCTAATCGAACATCGCATCGATGTCGTTCTGCGATTGATCTTCCGGCATTTTTTTGACGACACCGGCCGGTCCGGAGGCAATGGAAATCTCATCGCCGTCCGGCGCGGTCGCTTCCGAAAGCGCATAGGCGACGATTTCCTGCAGTGAATCTGTGGCGGCAACGCCAGCGCGCGCGGTCGGAACTTCACCGGCTTCCGTCGCACCGGCATTCAATAGCTCATCAACGTCATTTTGATCGATGCCTTGGCCTTCCAACTGCGGCCCTTCCAATAGATCGGCATCCGGGCGGGTTTCGCCGATCGCTGCCGTCGCATTGCCACTTTTGTCAGCATCGCTACTCCAGATTTCAGCCATCGCCGCCACCCGTTGTTCGAGATATTGCAGTACATTGACGACCTTGGTCGTGCGCTGTCCGGTAATATCCTGGAATGAGCAGGCCATGAATATGTCGGTCGCTTTATCGACGATACTGTCGCACAAGTCCTGGTCCGCACCTGCTTCCCGCAGTTTATCGCTGATATCCTGTATTTGCTCGGCGGCAGCGAGAATTTCGTTAGTGGCCCGTTCCGCTGCGGTGACAATGGCATCAAGCTCGCCGGTGGCCGCCATGATGCGATTGTTGGTTGAATCTTTTGGCTTAATATCGGCAATATCCTGACGCGCGTGATCAATGGCGGTGCCCATCGATTGCAGTTCGGCGCGTAAAATTTCAATCGGCGATTTGCTATCCTGCCCGGCCAACAGGCCGCGAAAATCATCAAGCGCACGAATGACCACATCATTGCCGATGACTTTGTGGCGATGGGCATGTTCGCGAAGAAAGGCCTGCCCACGAGGGCGCTGCAGGATGGCTTGTTCTAGCTCATCATATTCTTGAGCCGAAAAATTGGTGGATTCTTGCAATTTGGTTCTCCAATGATCCGAAATCCAGGCAGACCTTGCCGCGCGCTTAGTGGGCAGGTGAGGCGAAGCATAATTATCGCCGGCAATCGTTAAGATTCGGTAAGAAGAACAATAATATTATTAGATTTTTCTAAAACCGCTCGCCGAGAAATTTGAAAACACCGTCCGCCGTCATCAAAGTACGATGTTCGACAAAAACCCGGGCCTGAGCAAATCCGAGACTACGGGTGAGCCGCGTGATCTTTGCTTCGCCTTCGATCCAATCTCCGATCTTACCAGGCGCGACAAAATTTACATTCATCGAAATCGTGGTGGATGTCCGTCGGGCCGCCATCGCCACCGACATGCCAAGGAAATGATCGGCGAAAGAAAATAACATGCCGCCGTGAATGACACCGGCGACATTGTTATGATGGTCTTTCGCCCAAAAACCGTAATACCAGATACCGTCGTCGCTCTTGCGGCGAAATACCGGACCATTTTGATCAATGAACGGATCATTTCCCGGCATCGATTTGTAGCCTTCCGGGGCGATAATATTTTCAATTTTGCTCATCAATTCCAATTTCTCATTTGCGCCTTACAAAAAGCTAGCAATCTCGCCCAGTTGTTTTTTGAGCAGAGATTTTTTTGGCACTGTCGCATCTGTTGCTGCCTGCCCGGCAACCAATATCAGGTAGGGTTTTTCATGCCCGGGCCGGCCACAGATGTCCGTCAAAAAACCCATTGGGTTGGGGGTATGCGTCAATGTCGCCAAGCCGGCGTGATGCAAGGCGGCGATCAGAAATCCACAGGCGATGCCAACCGATTCCGGAACATAATAGTTTTTATAACGACCCCCATTTGCGTCGGTACCGTAACGTTGAGCGAAGACCACAATCAGATAAGGTGCAATCTCCAAGAACGGTTTTTCAGGGTCGGTTCCCAATGGTCCCAATGCGTCCAGCCATTCGCTGCCGGCCTTGCCTTCATAAAAGGCCCGCTTCTCTTCTTCCGCCGCCAAGCGAATGCGTTTTTTCAGCACCGGATTTTCAATCACGGCAAAATGCCAAGGCTGATGATTGGCCCCGCTCGGGGCGCGACCGGCGGCAAGAATACAATTCTCGATCACCTGACGCGGGATCGGTGTCGGGGCATAATCACGAACCGTATGTCGCTCGGAGATTTCGGCGAGAAAATCCTGCGCCCGCGATTGCATCTCATCAGCAGAAATTTCCGCCCGATGAGGCAACGGGACAGGTTCAAACTTCTGCCCTGGTTGAAAAATTTTCGTGACGGTCAAAACGTCTCATCCTTATCCCTGGCGCTGCGCCAACCGGGCTTCGCGATGGGCAATGTAGGTGGCGCTGGCAACAATAATACCGCCGCCAACAATGGTCCAGACATCCGGGGTCTCAGCAAACAAAAAGTACCCCAACAAAGCCGCCCAGACCAATTGCAAGAAGGAAATCGATTGCGTCACCGTGATATCGGCCAATTGATAGGCTTTGGTCAACGCCACATGGCCGGCCGTGGCGAAAATCGACGTCATCAATAACCAACCGAGTTGCGTCCACGTCGGCGTCTGCCACACGTAGAGCGCTGGCGGCAATAGGGTCAGGGTCACGAAGATCGACATGTATGCGACAATTTCCTGGGGCGAACCATCCCGGGTCAGCATTTTTGCGATTAACATAGAAACGGCGAATAATGGGGCAGCCAGCAATTGCGCCAAGGCGCCGATCTCAATTTCCACAAGACCCGGCCGAATGATAATCAACATACCGAAAAATCCGACAAAGATCGCAATCAGTCGCCGCATGCGGAATTTCTCGCCTAGTAAAATCGCCGCGCCAATAGTGACGAATATCGGCGCGGTAAACCCGATGGCCGTTACATCCGCAATCGGGATCTGGGTCATCGCGAAGAACCACAACATCACGCCGACGCCATGAAACAGGCCCCGTAACGCGTTCAAGCCCAGATGAGCATTTTTGAAGCTTGGCAATCCGTGCCGCAAGAAAAATGGCGCCATCAAGACAATCCCGAAGGCGTATCGAATGAAGGCAGCCTGGACCGGGTTCACGTCGCTACCGACGTGACGCACTGTCGCCGTCACGCCAACGAACAGCAAGCCGGAAATCACCGTCCAGCCAATGCCGCGCAGGGTTGGGGAATAGTCTTTTATGGGCGCCGTATCTTTTGGGCGTATCGGTTCCGGTGGGGCCTGATCAGCCCTGAATGGTGACATCGGCGAACTTTGTTGAGATTGCGAATAATTCTATTTCCATTCTGGACCGTCGCCAAGAACTGGTCTAGCGTCTATATCGCATGGCTCCCATGCGAACATCAGGCAAATTCTATGGAAAATCTCAATATCACATTAAGTGAATGGGTGCCACGTTTGGAAGCAATCGCCAGTGCAGAGCTCGGCGACGACGGCTCCCACGATCTTTTTCATTTTCGCCGGGTGTTTGCCTTGGCCAGCACGATCGCACAAACGGAAACGCCTGATGCTGATCGCCTGGTCCTGCTTGCTGCGGCTTATCTGCACGATATTGTTAATCCACCAAAAAATTCCAAATTGCGGTCGCAGGCATCGAGTTTGTCTGCCGAACGGGCCGGTGAAATTCTAAGGCAGGAAGGATTTCCTGCCGACCGAATAGCAGCGGTTCAACACGCAATCCAGGCGCATAGTTTTTCCGCCAACATCTCGCCGGAAACCTTGGAAGCCAGAATTCTACAGGACGCGGATCGCATCGAAGCCTTGGGGGCGATCGGTTTGGGCCGAACTTTTTATATCGGCGGCAAATTGAACAGCCGCTTATTCGATCCTGTCGATCCCTTGGCGGAACACCGCGCGCTAGATGACAGCCGCTATGTCGTCGATCATTTTAAGACCAAACTTCTGAAACTGCCGGGCCTTATGAATACGGCGGAAGGGCGCCGCATCTCGGAAAAAAGAGCAAATGTATTGACGATATTTATGGCCCAGCTGCTGGATGAATTGGCCATTGGCTAGGAGAGACATATGACCGCAGGCGTTTTCCCGGAACGGCGCTGGCTGGAGGATTTTGCCGTTGGTGACCGCTTTAGTTATGGCGCCTGGGAAATGCAGCGGCAGGATATGTTGGCGTTCGCCAAAATCTATGATCCGGAACCTTTTCACCTGGATGAGGAGGCCGCGATCGCGTTGGGCTGGGGCGGATTGATTGCGTCCGGCCTGCAAATCGCCGCCCTCTTCCGGCTCCTCAGTAAGGACGCGTTTCCGAATACCGCGACGGTGATTTCGCCTGGCTGGGACAATATTCGCTGGCTAAAACCGGTTTATGCCGGTGATATTCTAAGTTGCCAATCGGAAATTACCGAAACCAGGCCGCTAAAAAGCCGAACAAGTGAAGGGGCGATGAAATTTTATACTGAGATTTCCCGCCAGAACGGCGATATCGTTTGCAGCATTCTGGCCACCTGGTTTATCCGCCAGCGCCCGGCTTAATAAGTAAATTCTACTAGTTTAGTCAATAATCCATCGCGATCGTACTGGATATGGGTCCCTTTCCCCATCACCTTGGCTGTGCCGGTCGCAATTGCCTCCGTATCGCACCAGTCAGGCGTACTAAAGCTAAATTCCAACTCCAGTTCTGGATCTAAACAAACCATTTGGCGCAAATGATCGCCAAAGTCGTCCATCTTCCAGCTTAAAATTGAAAACCCGGCGCCGGCCCAGTTGATATCCTGCAGCCAGTCATCGCCGCTGCGGTAGTCACCGGGTAGGTCACAAATAATCTTGATATCGACATCGGAAGCTGCTGTTGCTTCGCCGCGCGCCCAGGACCCAAACAACATCAGGGCGGATATGTCCGCCCGTGCCGTTGCCCATCGGCCAATTTGGGTAAGCAGTGCGTCTATTTTTTCTTTTGACTGCATACAGGGTTTTATCCGTAGCGATGCAGGTCGCCGCCATGGCGGGTGAGCCACTTTTCGCTATCGCGAAAATCGGGCCGCAAGTCCTTAACGATCTGCCAGAAACTTTTCGAATGACTATGGACAACCAAATGAGCGGCCTCGTGGGCGGCAACATAATCCAGCACATGTTCAGGCGCCAGGATCAGCCGCCAGGAAAACGACAGATCCCCTTTGGCACTGCAACTGCCCCATCTACCCTTGGTATCTCGCATGGTAATGCGACCGACAGTGCGATCGAGATTTACCGCATACTCGCGCGCCCGGGGTGACAATTCTTCGCGGGCCTGCTGCTTCAGCCAATCGGTAAGGCGGCGCGGCAGATGCTCTAATTGTCCGGACACCGAGATCACGGCGTCATCATCATGCCTAGCCACACCATGTTGATTGGGCGCATGGCAAATAACGTGATCAGTGCCCAAAAAAGGAATAATTGCGTCCGGTACGAAGGGTGTATGAACAGCCATCGTACTCAGCCTCGACGCCAACCAAATGGCTCTTTCACGAAGAAAAGCCTGTCCTTCCAACCAGTTACCTGCTGAGGGCAGGACCAGAATAACCTGTCCATTCGGTTCAACAATCAGGCGCAATCGTTTGGCCCGCTGGTTAATCCGCACTTGGATCACAGTCGAGGTATCATTCGGCAACTCGAAAGTGATTTTATCCAGCGCAACTGTCATGCGTATCGTCCGTGCTTTAAATGTTAGGCCGCAAGGGGAAGGGAAAAGCCCAAAGCCGCCATTTCACCAGCTAGTTTCAAAGCCGCATCCTGGGTCATCGCCACCATCGGCGGTCGCATATTGCGCCAGCCGGTATTGCCGGTATGATGCGCCATCGCTTCTTTCATTGCCGGAATGGCACCATAGGCTTGCAACATCAACCGCACGGCGGTGGCATGCTGTTGGGCGGTTTCGGCGGCATTATGATCACCGGCCGCGAAAGCGCGATAAACCGGCGCCGAGACAGCGCAGGTGACATTGGCGGTAGCGGAAATACACCCGGCGCCACCGGCCTGCAAGACCGGCAACAGATATTGTTCGGTGCCAGCGAAAGTGCCAAAACCAGGAATTGCTTCGCAAACCGCCAGCATATCATCAACCCGACCGGAGCTGTCCTTGACCCCGACAATCGTATCCGGGAAGGCTTCATGAAGGCGCACCAACAATTGTGTCGATATCTCTAGCCCGGTCATGGTCGGGAAATCGTAGACATAGATCTTCAAACGATCATCACCAACCCGGGAAATAGTCTCGCTATAAGCGGCAAACAAACCGTCGTCGGAAACACCCTTATAATAAAACGGCGGCAGCATCAGAACATTAACAAAACCATGGGCTAACGCAGCGTTGGTCAATTCGACCGTATCCGGAATCGCACAACAACCAGTGCCCACCATCATTTGCTCGGCACCGAAGCCGGCCGCCGCCGCTGCGTCAATCATGGCGCGGCGTTCACCGACACTGAACGAATTCGCTTCACCAGTGGTGCCGCCGAGAGCGATACCGTCGCAGCCGTTCGCCAGCAACCAGCTGTGATGGGCGACCATGGCCGCCGTGTCCGCCGAAAAATCATCTTTCTGCGGGGTTAGCGCCGCGGCCCAAACACCTTTCAATCTATTCGTCATCTTTGCCTCACTAAGCTCACCCCGATCAGGGCTCTTTATCTAATATATGTTGTTCGAGTGGACCCGCGTGGCGTTCCGTGATGGCAAGGCCGCGAACCGACGCACCGGCCCGATGGACGCTATCAGGGTCACCCGAAACCAGTGGGTGCCACCAATATAACGGCTTGCCTTCGCCGACAAGTCTATATGCACAAGTCGCCGGCATCCACTTCAATTCACGGACATTATTTTGGTCGAGGATGACACAATCCGGTACCAGACGATTGCGCTCGACATAGCGCGTGCAACGGCATTTCCCGATATCAAGCAGGCGGCAAGCCACATTGGTGAAAAATAATTCGCCAGTGTCGCTATCTTCTAGTTTGTTGAGGCAGCATTTGCCGCAGCCGTCGCAAAGACTTTCCCATTCGCCGGTCGTCATCTCGGCCAGTGGCGTCGTTTCCCAAAAGGGTGTTCCACTACCGTCGGACATGAACTAGCCGTTATGGCGGGCGATAAAGTTCTTCACCCGGGGGGCGATTTCATCACGCCAGCGCCGGCCGTTGAAAACGCCGTAGTGACCTACGCCAGCCTGTTCGTAATGGTCGCGCAATTTTTTGGGAATATTTGGACAGATATCATGGGCTGCCATGGTTTGACCGACAGCGGAGATATCGTCTTTTTCCCCTTCCACCGTCATCAGGGCGGTTTTTCTGATTACCTTCAGGTCAATTTTTTTATCCCGATAACAAAATTCACCGCGCGGTAGGTCATGGTCTTGAAATACTTTTTTCACGGTCTGCAAATAATAAGGCGCCGGCAGGTCCATGACCGCCCGATATTCGTCGTAAAAGGTCCGGTGCGCTTCTGCACTTTCGCCGTCGCCGGCCACCAGATTATCAAAATGCTTGAAATGAGCCTGGACGTGACGCTCGAAATTCATTGCCATAAAGCCGGACAATTGCAGGAAACCCGGATAAACGTTGCGCATGAAACCACTGTAAATCACCGGCACCCGGTTCACTAAATTTTTCTCGAACCATTCGATACTATGTTGTTTGGCAAAGTCATTCGGTTGGGTCGGGCTTATCCGAGTATCGATCGGCCCGCCCATCAATGTCATCGACGCCGGCAAGGCAGGATCATTGCGTTCCGACATCAACGCCACCGCCGCCATCACCGGCACAGAAGGCTGACAGACTGCCATCACGTGGGTGTTTGGCCCCAAATGTTCCAAGAAGGTCACGACATAATCGACGTAATCGTCCAGATCGAATTCACCTGCACTCAGCGGCACGTCCCGCGCATCGGTCCAATCGGTGATGTAAACCTCATGATTCGGCAACATCGCTTCGACGGTACCGCGCAACAAAGTCGCAAAGTGGCCACTTAGTGGGGCGACGATAAGAAGCCGCGGGTCATCGCGCGCGCCATCGCGTTCAAAATGCAGCAGCTGGCCAAACGGTTCTTCCAGCACCACATTTTCACGAACCCGAACTTCCTTGCCGTCGATAATCGTTGTCGCCAAACCGAATTCCGGCTTGGCATAGGGTCGAAGACCGGCATCGACCAATTCACAGGCTGCCGCCATGGCCCGCCCTGTCCTTGTGTAGGACAGCGGATTGAACGGATGGCTGATCAACATTTGGTTGGCTTCCGCAGCCATACGCAAAGGTGCGGCTACGGCATTCTGTAACTCGTGAAAATGATATAACAAACGTGAACTCCACTCGATGATCAACGCAGGCAACTATAAGGAAGAATTTGTGCACTGCAACTAAAGATTTCGCAGGCGCGAGATTAATAAATAGAGAGATATTCCCTTTCTTCCCATTCCGACACGGTGCTCGCGTAGCGCGCCCATTCGGAGGATTTAAGACGCACCATATAATCGACAAAACCGTCTCCTAACCGGGCACGATAAAACTGGCTTTGGTCTAGCGCTTCGATTGCCTGCCGCAAACTGGCGGGCAATGATTTAGCGGCGGTTTCATAGGGCCGTTCCACCGGTTCACCTGGATCAAGATAGCGGTCGATGCCATCCAAGCCGCAAAGGATCTGCGACGCCATGTAAAAATAGGGATTGGCGGTTGGGTCGCCAATGCGGTTTTCAACGCGGCTGGCCGGATCACCGGGCGCCGATAGCACCCGCACCATGGCCCCTTTGTTGTCTCTACCCCATTGAATTCGGTCCGGTGCCAAGGCAAAGGGTCGGTAGCGCTTGTAACCATTTACCGTCGGGGTCGAAAAAAGACAACTCGCTGTCGCATGTTCCAACAATCCGGCGATCCAAGACCGGCCGAGGCTGGATATCGTCTCGCCTTCTTTCGGCATGAACAGATTGTCGTCATTGTCGCGATTGACCAGAGATTGATGCAGATGCCAGCCGCTGGCCATGGCGGTCGGAAATTTTGGTCGGCACATAAAAGTCGCGTGCAATCCCTGACGCCGGCAAACTTGTTTCACCAAGCTACGAAAATAGATCATATTATCCGCATGTTCGGCTGCCGTCGCGGGATGGAAGGTAACTTCTACCTGACTGGGCCCGAACTCAATTTCCATCGAGCGGATCGGCAGACCCATTTCAACGGCGTTTCTACGAATAGCGTCAAACACAGTTTCGACTTCGTCATAACGGTCTTCGGTCAGATATTGATAGCCGTGGGACAACAATTCCAGTTCCGGCGGACTTCCCGGTTGCCCGGCGTCTTCCAGACTTAATTTTGGATCGACTTCGCGAAAGACATGAAATTCCACTTCCAGACCGGTCATTAATTCAAACCCGCGATCATGCAAGCGGGCAATTGCATCCCCCAGGATGGCCCGGCTGGAGACCGGCACCTTGTCGCCATTCGGAAAATACAGATCGGACAGGATCAGTCCGTTGGTCGGTGACCACGGTAATCGGCGGAAGGTTTCCGGCACTGGTACCATCACCACATCGCTGGCCCCGGTCAGCACACCCGGGCCAAAGCCGATATCATCCTGCCAAACTGGATAGACGGTGATGTGAGCCGTATCCTTCAACAATAATGTCGACGTCATAGTGATGCCGCTGGTGAAGGCAGCGGCCAGATCTTCCGCCATAATGGTCTTTCCGCGCAAGATACCGTGCTGATCGACAAAACAGACCCGCACAACCTCAATGCCAGCCGAATTAACCTGCGTTATAAGAGCGTCCACCGCTTCTTGGCTGGCCGTTTGAAAATTCGCCATTAATTCTTCTCCCACGGACATTGAGCCCGACGAGCCTGGTCCTGCTCAATCCAAATTGTTTCTTCCGCGCCTGCCGGTCCGACACCATCAACCGCAACTGGATTAGACGTTTCCGCCGTGCGGCCAAGACTTAACGCTTCACCCCTTTCAATTTGATTAATGGCCTGAAACATCATCCGGCGGAAGCTGGTAATGGCGCGATCCGTCGTGCCCAGATGTTCCTTGGTGCGGTCCTGAATGACACCCATGGATTCACACGCCCATTGGTCATGCACGTTGATGTCCAGGCCCATCCCGGTATAGGTCTGGGTGCGTTGTTCTTCCGCATCATAACCGTAATTATTGCTTTTATTTTTCTTCGGCGCGTAGTCGGGCAGGGTGTGTTCAGCCAGACGCTGCGCCCGCATGGTCTCTTTGTCGACCGGCCCGGTGTAGCTGGTGAACATGGCATACCAATAACAATTTTCATCATCGATCGGCACGTGCCATTGGGTAATATTGATCTCCGCCGACATCGGGATGGTGATGGCGCAGGGGAAAATCTGATTGGTGATACGGACATGGGTCTGCTGCTGGTCGAGATAGCGCAATGTTTTAATGCGCAGGCCGAAATCGGTTTCTTGGACCCGAATATCCGGGCGATCATAGTGGCGCAGAACTTCCGTGATGGTCAGCTCACTATCGACGGATTTATCCCGGAATTGCTTACCATATTGCTCCGCCGGATCTTCATCTTGCAGAAATCGATGCAGAAACGACGCGTGCGCCGGATCGATACCGACTTCCAAGGCTTGCAACCAATTACATTGCCACAAACCCTTGAAGGCAAAAACATGACTGTCCGGGGCCTCGAAACAATCGAAAGCCGGGAAAATCGGCGGCTCGCCATCGCCCAAAAAGGCAAAAACAATGCCATTCCGCTCGATCAACGGATAGCTGGTCGTTTTGATTTTCCGCGCCAGGGTAGAATCCATCGGCTCGGCCGGTTGTTCCAGGCATTGTCCATCGACGGCATATTTCCACCCATGGAATGGGCAGCGCAACCCGTCGTCTTCTAACCGGCCAAAACAAAGATCGGCACCACGATGCGGGCATTGGCGATGCAACAGACCCAGGTCGCCATCACCGGCGCGAAACAGTACCAAATCTTCGCCCAACAACCGCACCGGCACCACCGGACGATTGGTTTTCAGCTCATCCGACAACGCTGCCGGCAGCCAATATTGCCGCATCACTTTGCCTGCTGCGGTGCCGGGCTCGATACGGGTGATCAATTCGTTCTTTTCTTGGCTCAGCATGCCAAGTGCCTCCCACTGGATCTAGCTATTCGGGGTAAAGTTAAGGGAGGAGCCGAACCGGCACAAGAAATAGCTGACCTACCTATCCCGCCAACGGGCTCAGATAAGGCGTCCGAGCCGCTCGAAGGCGTCCCAAACCGTAGTTTTCAGAAAATGTCGTCGTCGCCCAAAGATGGTCGCCGTACATTAATGGCGCGAATTGCGCGGCAATATTGGTAAAAAGAACTGTTTGCGACCAACCTTGTTGTGACCGATGACCATGACCCGGGCAATAACGTCGGCAACCAGCAACACCACGTTCATCTCTGTGTTCCTATCTGGTAAAACAGGGTTGAATATTATCCAACCGTGGCCGCCGCGGCGGTCAATCGTGTCGCTTGTTGGGCGCCATCGGCAAATTTCCCAACTTGCTGAGCGAAAGTCTTGAAAAAATCCTGACTTTGCAGGTGCGCCAAGGTTTCTTCATTATTCCAGCGGCCGACATGAACCCGTCCGGTGCCGTTAGCTGCAATGTTCACCTGGTATGAGAAGTTCCCCCGCAATACCGGATCCGCGTCGATATTATTGACAAAATCTGTCACCGCCGATTTCCAGGCAGTTTCGTCGCCGTCATAGTCATATTCAATAAGGATGCCGAACATATTCGTCTCTCCATTTGTTGCGTTTCAATCATTTGATGATAGCCGCATTACTACTAATGATAAAATTTATATTTATTATATCGAGTTATTCATGATATCAATAAAGATGGATTTGAATCTCTATAGGGTGTTTTCCGCGATCCTGCGCCATGGCTCAGTATCCCGTGCCGCGCAAAGTTTGGGCCTGACCCAGCCGGCAACCAGCAATGCGCTCACCCGGTTGCGCCGGCAAATGGACGATCCGCTGTTCGTCCGCGCCAAGAACGGCATGTTGCCGACAAATTTTGCCAAAGACATGGCGCCGATTATCGAACAGGCCTTAGCCAATCTCGACAATATCCGCCCTAGGCCGGATGACAATCTGCTCGATATCGGCAATCTACGCGGCAATTTCACCATCGTGATGTCGGATATGGAAGAAGTGTTGTTTATGAGCGACCTGATGCGCGCCTTGGCGGAAGTCGCCCCCCGGGTCACAATTGATGTGCGGCCGTTCCGCCGCGACAATTTGCAGGACGAACTGGAGCTTGAAAAGGTCGATTTTGTAATCGCAAATTTGCGCCAACCGATCAAAAACGTGAAATCGCGGGTCCTGCTGAAACAGGATTTCGTCTGCGTTCTAAGTCCCGATCATCCGCTGCTTGGTGACCACATTACTTTGAAACTTGAGGATTATTTAGCCCAGAATCATATCTTAGTGTCACCAGATCGCGGTGGTCGCCATGGCGTAGTGGACAGTCACCTGTCCGCCCTGGGCCATCGACGCCGGGTAATCTGTTCGGTCGCCCATTTTTTACCGGCCTGTCTATTAGTGGCAGAAACTGAATATGTCGTCACTTTGCCGCGGCGCCTGGCGGAACGGGCAGCGAGTTATTTCCCGCTGATCAAATTAGAATTACCTTTTCAAGTCGACCCTTTCCCGATCGCCCTGCACTGGCTGAGCACCCGTCAACGCGACCGCGATCATGCCGCCATCCGAAACTATTTGCTCACCACTTTGACGTAGAAATTTCGATGGCAAGCGGCAGAGTCCATTGTTTTGCTGTTAGGGGATCCCGGCGCGAATTTGTTCAGCCATAAATTCCGCTTCATCCCGATTGGTGAAATGCCGCAGATAACGGCCCTCGCCATCCATCAAGAAGGTGAAAACGCTATGGTCCATAAGGTAGGCGCCGTCATCATCCGCTTCGGCCTTTGCGTAATAAACCCGGTAGGCTTTTGCCGCGTCCTTAATCTGCGCCCGGGTGCCGGTTAAACCGATGATGTCTTCATGAAAGGCGCTGACATAGTCACGCAACACATCTGCCGTATCGCGTTCAGGATCGATGGTGATGAACAGCACCTGTATCTTGCCGCGATCCTCGCCCAACAAATCCAGCACCACTGCTGCTTTTTGCAATTCGGTCGGGCAGACATCCGGGCAAAAAGTATAACCAAACTGGACCAGCATCAATTTACCCGAGTAATCCGCCGTTCGCGCGGTTTCCCCCAAATGATTAGTCAACTGGAATGGTCCACCGATAGAAACGGTGCCCACGGCCGGTAGTTTGATATTGGAATTCTGCTTTACCAGCGCATAAATTGCCATTCCGGCAACAAAACAAAGCCCGACAATCGACACCGCCATGGCGATATTGCGCAATTTCATAATAGTCACAATCCGTTTTTGCCCGTCACCAGCGCGAGCCTTACAATCTCAGAAATATAATGCAGTGAGACCTAAGCTTCCAGCGTGCGACGCAACAAATCGATGTCTTCGGCCAGGGATGCTTCAGTTTGTCGCAGCTCTTCGATCCGGCGGACCGCATGCATGACCGTCGTATGATCGCGACCGCCAAATTTCCGACCTATCTCCGGCAGCGACCGTGGGGTCAATTGCTTCGACAGATACATCGCCACCTGCCGTGGCCGGGCGACATTGCGGGCGCGGCGCGCCGAATGCATATCAGCCATGCGAATATTGTAATGCGCCGCCACCCGTTTCTGTATTTCCTCGATCGTAATGCGCCGATCATTGGCACGTAGCAAATCCTGTAAAACTTCTTGCGCCATTTCCATGGTAACCGGCCGCCCGACCAAGCCAGCGTACGCCAACAAGCGATTGAGCGCGCCTTCCAGTTCCCGCACGTTCGACGTGATACGATGGGCCAGGAATTCCAGGACTTTTATATCGATATCGTGAGAGCCGGCCTGATTTAGCTTAGCGCTTAGGATACCGACCCGAAGTTCATAATCGGTTTGATGAATGTCCGCGACCAGGCCCCAGCCAAGGCGCGAGCGCACCCGCTCCTCGATATCCTCCAGATCGGACGGTGAACAATCGGCAGAGAGCACGATCTGCTTGTTCTGATCCATCAAGGCATTGAACGTATGGAAAAATTCTTCCTGCGTTGAATCTTTGCGGGAAAAGAATTGTACGTCGTCAATCATCAAGACATCAACCGAACGGAAAGCCTGCTTGAAAGACATGGCATCGCGATCTCTCAACGCCCGGATAAACAAGTACATGAACTTTTCAGCCGACAGATAAATCACCTTTCGGTGCGGGTCCTGTTCTTGAACATGCCAGGCGATTGCGTGCATCAGATGAGTTTTACCCAGTCCAACCCCACCATGGAGAAAAAGCGGGTTAAATTTCACACCCGATTGCTGCGCCACCCTTTGGGCGGCGGCAAAGGCTAGTTCGTTTGACTTGCCAACAACAAAGCTGTCGAAGCGATACCGCGGATCGACCGGCGAACAAAGGTTCTGCAAATTGGCGATTGGCTCGCTTGCATGCTGGTCGGCTGTATGTGGGTGTGGCGCTGCTGCGGGCGGCAGTTCCAGGTGATCTTCGTTCGCTTTATGACCTTTGACAACGCCACTATTGTCGCTCTGCGCCGTTGATTTTTGCGGATCAGCCAACAAAGAAGGCGCGGTTCGCGACTTGATCGTCGCGGCCGCTTCGATCGATAGCTTACGAATATCGCCATCTTCAGCCCGCCAGATCGACAATATCCGGTCACCAAAATGAGATTTTACCCAATCGCGCATAAACCGGGTTGGTGCTTCCAACTCGATCGAATGGCGCGACTCGTTCATGATCGTTAACGGTTTTATCCAGCTATTGAACGTCGCTTCGCCAAATTCGGACCTGAGCCGGGTCCTGACCTTCTCCCACTGTTGTAGCCGCGCCTGATCCACGAGCGAACCCTTTTTTTGTGTTTTTGCGGAAGCCCAACAGTAGAAATCGATGAAGTGACCAGCTGTCCCCTCAAACAAGCTGCCTACAGAAGACCAATCAAAAGTTGGCCAATCTGCCTTCGCCCGGAAAACTTACTCGTTTCAACGTCGACCCCATCAACAGTTACATCTCACTGCTTGGATAGGCGCTTATCGAAACTTCGCGTTACGGTAGTTCTGTGATCAACAGCCTGGTTTGCACGACCCAATGGTCGACAATCGGTTCGAACACGCCGTACGACGTTCCCGTCAGTTTCGCTTTATTGGACGGCTATTGTTGAAGCCGCCGATCCAATTGCGAATGAAATGTCGGTGCCTAATTTTGTCCGGCCTGACATTTCCGTTGCATTCCCCCGAAACCATACCGCCAATCGAATTTACGAATTCCTTCGCAAAATTGCTGCATCGCTTGTTTGGGATCGAACAGAAGAAAAGTCATTTTGCGCAAGCCAATTGTGTCCTGCAAAATAGTCTTTACTTAAAGTTTTTGGTTTCAAACTCTGCCTAAAACTTAAACCTGCTTAACCCGCCAGCGATTTATGTAGCAATAAAAAAACCGATCGCTTTCCGCGTTTTTTCTATCTCGACCGTGTAGCCCCGTTTAACGTTACATACAATATGGCGCAAAATTAAAGAACGCCAAGTTTCGAAATACGGCCCCAAACAAAACCAGAGTACGCAACAATATTATGGGCCTTAGATTAAATTACTTAAAAAACCAGTAAAAATTTCAATTTCTCAGTAATACTAAATACAAATTACAACCTACACAGCAAAACCAAAGAAAAAGTTAAAAAATTCATTTATGGCGAAACGCGTGCTGAAGTGAGTTCAGACTACATGGGCTTCTGTCTTCACGCAAGTGGATGAAGGTGGTCTTTCAAAAATATATTTGCGGTCATTTGACACGAATCCCAGGCGAACACTAGATGTGGTGAAAGAGCTTCCAACCAACACAATGCGACACGGGGGATTTGGGTCGAGCAGTGGTGACGGTTCGATATATGAGCCACCTAAATGCGCCGAAGTAAAAACAAAACGAGCCGCGCAGGTACTGCGCGGCTCTTTCATTCAACCGAATCGGGGTTGAAGGTTTTTGGAACTTGACTTAACTCGCCATCGCTTTGACGCGACTTGATAGGCGGGAGACTTTCCGTGCTGCTGTATTGCGGTGCAAAATTCCCTTTTGCGCGGCCCGCGTCAACACCGGTTCGGCCGCCGACAAGGCACCTGCGGCAGCTTCCCGATCGCCGCTCGCAATAGCTTCTTCAACCCTGCGGATTTGCGTCCGCATGTTGCCGCGCCGATCGCGATTGACTTCCGTTCGGTTGGCAATTTGCCGAATACGTTTTTTCGCTTGTTTACTGTTCGCCATTGGTCCTACACCAAATTCCAAATTCATCGTCAATATTACTGTGCGTCTTCAGACGCGACGCGCGGTTATAGACGGAGCGGCAAGCCGGGTCAACCGACTTTAAAGGGTTTTCTTTACGCCTCGAAAACATATTGTCTGGGCGTCGCATCGTCAATTCGAACGCCTTATCTATGTTTGAACTGCGGTTCACGCTTTTCGATGAATGCGGCCATCCCTTCGGCTTTGTCTTCAGTCGAAAAAGTTGAGTGAAATAGGCGTCGTTCGAAACGAATACCCTCTTCCATCGTTGTTTCATAGGCTCGGTTAACGGATTCTTTTGTCATCATCACCGCCGGCAACGACAGCGAGGCTATTTTTTCCGCTGTTTTTAAGGCATCGTCCATTAATTCATCCAATGGCACGATACGCGAAACCAGACCGGCCCGTTCTGCTTCCTCGGCCCCCATCATGCGCGCAGTGAGGCACATTTCCATGGCTTTTGATTTACCAACAAAGCGGGTCAGACGTTGGGTCCCGCCACTGCCCGGAATGACCCCGAGATTAATTTCCGGCTGGCCGAACTTGGCGTTTTCTGCCGCAATGATAAAATCGCACATCATCGCAAGTTCACAACCGCCACCTAGCGCATAGCCGGCCACGGCAGCAATCACCGGTTTGCGGCAGCGCGAGACCCGTTGCCAACCGACGGTGATGAAATCTTCTTTATAGACATCCATGTAACCCTTGGGCGCCATTTCCTTGATGTCCGCACCTGCGGCGAAGGCCCGTTGCGAACCGGTGACAATAATACAGCCAATTTCTTCGTCCGCTTCAAAGGCATCGACCGCCTGTTCTACGTCCGCAACCAAGCCAGCGGATAGCGCGTTCAAAGCGTCCGGTCGGTTCAAAGTAATGATGCCGACACGACCCTTGGTATCGACGAGTATGTTTTCGTAAGCCATGCAATATGGTCCTTCTTATGATTTGTTTTGCATAAAGTCGTTTGCCGACCAATTATTCAGGGGCGATCTTATACTGCACTTCTGTATAGGATGCGAATGTGGTGATGGTGAGACGGAGAATTTCTTTCTCCCGTCGATATTCCCATACCGCAGTTCTTCGCCAACCAAGTTCCGGCAGGGTTTCCGCATAGAAGGCACTGATATCTTTAACACTTAAGCCACCGCGCGCGATCGCGGTAATAATTCGACCATCCGGTTTTTCATAAATTAAGCGTTGATCCGTCTGCTCAACCAGGCCAGGCATCAACGGTAATTCGCCCAATCCCGCCACAAAACGGTCGGTGGCTTCGCCTCTCGCCATACCGGCCAGAAACATCAAAGCAATGATCGTTGTTGTTATATATTTTACCATCCGCGCCCATTCCGTTTGATGAAAGTCTAGAACAATCCTTCACAAGGATCAAAGGCGATGGAAGACCCAGCGAATTTTCGTCCCTGCCAGCGCGGTCTTGCCCCGGACCAGGATATATTGTGACCGTCGGCCGGCCCCACCGTCCGCCAAATAAAGACTATCCGATAACTCGATCTCGCCACCGTCGGCGCGAAACTGCCAACCACCGCCCGTCGCCAAGCGCAGCATAATGCTACCGCCGCCCTGCACCCGAGAGGCTTGTACGTCCGGATGCAAATAGAATAGGGCGGCGCAATCGCGATTTTCCTGAAACTTGTCATTCGCTCTTAGCAACACATCCTCACCGCGCAAATTGCTGCCGTTGCCATCGAGGAAATAGCGACGCTGATGCAGAACACCGAAGCTTTCCTGAAAACCGCCATGCACCGTTTCCAACCAAACACTGTCCGCTTCATCTTCATGGCGGCGGCATTTTATCCGATCCGGACGGACTTTTTTGCCAGGGTTGAGCTTGAAGTCTCTCGCTCCCTGTCCTTCAACTAAGAAACTGGAATTGCTGGGAAAATTTTCGCTGTTTACCGGATGCGCGCCGTTGACAACGACCCGATTGGGGCCGACGGAGAATTCGAAACTGAGCATACCTGGATCAAGGGCGCGTTTGGTCATCGCCGGGGCCGGCAATCCAACATCAATCAAGGTGATCGCGCGATCGACCGCCAAACGTTGAAACCCGCTGGAGGAAGCGCTGCCGGCTGGTTGATAAGAAGCGCCGGATTTTTCAATCGTGTGATCGATATCATCGCTTCGAATAGCCCGACTTTCGCCGAACACCGCCAAGTTACCGTCCCCGTGGCGCAAGATCTGCAACACCATCATGATCTGTTCGATCGGTTCGGTAAGTTGCGCCGCCAGAGGATGGTTCATGCGACTTAGATCCGCATTCAACGCTACCAGATCCCGCGCCAAGACGAACAAACTTGCGGGCGCCCGATCGGCATTTTCGCCATTAAATGCGCCATAGGTGTCCAATTCCTGCAGGAAACGGATGCTGGCGCGTTCCTGGTGGCGTATTTCGCCAGGCAGCGTCGAGGCGCCTAATAATAACGCCAACGCTACCAGAAATCTCGGTTGACCGGGTACGACCGTCGGATAACAGGATTGCAGAAAACGATACTGACCCATCAAACTGCCAGTGATTTTGTCGCGATGGCGCGGTTCCAATCCGTCCAACAGATAATCGCCATGGCGGAGCCAAATCAGTATTCGCCGGGCGCTTACCTCAGGCGCCCAAATGGTCGGATCATATTGGCGACAGCTATCGATCCAGGATAACACCATGCGTTGCGCCAGCAATTTGGCAGCGTCAGCTTCGACGGCGGCGACATCTGCTAACCAGCCGAAGCAGTGCAATTCCGCCATCCAGCTCGGGTTATCCTGGGCCAGAAACCAGGGAGCTTCGTTTGGCTTTCGCACTTCGTGCCCAGCAAATTCAAAAATTCCTTGAAATATGGCGTTGCCGCGCTCGGGATCGCCGGGCCAAAGATTGATGCATTGATGAGAAAAAGCTTCGAAACTGGGGGCGCTCAAATATTGATTGAATAGACGGCTGGAATAGAGAAAGTTCCGCGCACGGCGGCGAAAACGCAGCCAACTCGTTTCCTTATACTCCGGTGAAAACGCCACACCCACCTCGATCAAACAGTATTACGTAAACTTTCAATGTTTTCTGCGTATTTTCCGGGACCACCAGCAAATGTCGCGGAGCCCGCCACCAACACATCGGCCCCGGCAGCGACCACAGCTGCCTTCGTTTTGTCGTTGATACCACCATCGACTTGAAGATCGATTACCCGGCCGGTGGCGTCAATTCGCCGCCGCAACGCCGAGATTTTCGCCAATTGACTATCGATAAAGCTTTGGCCGCCGAATCCTGGATTTACGCTCATTACTAAGATCAGATCGACAAGGTCGATTACATTGTCGACAGCTTCGACCGGGGTGCCGGGATTTAGTGCAATGCCGGCTTTTTTTCCCAAACTGCGGATCAGTTGCAAAGTCCGGTGCGGATGCGCTGTCGCTTCGGCATGGATTGTAATGATGTCGGCACCGGCATCGGCAAAATCCTGCACATAGGCATCGACCGGCGAAATCATCAAATGAACATCGAACGGTTTGTCGCTATGGGGTCTTAGTGCCTTAACCACCGCCGGTCCAATGGTCAGATTGGGGACAAAGTGACCATCCATGACGTCGACATGAATATAATCGGCGCCGGCCTCGGTCACGGCGCGGATTTCTTCGCCTAATGAAGCGAAGTCGGCGGACAGAATTGACGGCGCAATGCGGGTTTTTTGTTGCATGAAATTGTCGTACCAGCTTGCTGCAAAGCTGACAAGCAGGGTTTGCTATAATTGCTTAATCGCCGGCTTTTCTGACCAACTTGGCAATATAAAATCCGTCCTGACCACCGGGAATGTGCTGTGGCATGGTGCGGACGTCGCCGTCGCCTGTGATCGTATTCACGAAGTCAGGCATTTCTTCGGTCGTGATCACGTGGCGTTCAAAACCCGCATTGGCATCCAGGAAGGTGGCGATGCGTGCCGGCCCTTCTTCGTCTTGCAGGGAACAGGTGCAATAGATTGCGGTGCCGCCCGGTGCCAGCAGATCCGGCAGGCGCGCCAGCATGCTGCTCTGGATCGTCGTTAATCGGGCGATCTCTTCGGGCCGTCGCAAGCGCCAGATATCGGGATGGCGGCGCAAGGTCCCGGTCGCACTACAGGGCGCGTCCAGAAGCACAAACTCGAACGGCTCTGCCGGCGTCCAAGTCGTCACGTCTGCCTCAACAATTTCAGCTTCCAGATCCAGGCGAGCCAAATTTTCGCGCAACCGTTTGAGACGCGTCGCGGATATGTCGACGGCTGTTACTTTGGCGCCAGACGCTACCAATTGGGCGGTTTTACCACCCGGTGCGGCACAGAGATCAAGCACCCGCTTACCGGTGACATCACCAAGCAAGCGTGCCGGCAATGTCGCCGCGACGTCTTGTACCCACCAGGCGCCTTCGCTAAATCCAGACAAATCCTCGATCCGGCCGGTTGCTGATTTGCGCAAGCTTCCATTGGGCAATATTTCCGCTTCCAACCGTTCGGCCCATCCTTCCGAATCTGCCTTCACCGAGATGTCCAGCGCGGCTTCCTGCAGTTGCGCCCGGATCAGCTCGCGGGTTGCCGCTTCGCCCCATTGCGCAACCCAACTATCCCACAGCCAACTCGGGCAATTCAGACGGATTTCGTCTTGCGCCGCCAGTATCTCATCCGCTTCCCGGCTGATCCGCCGCAACACCGCATTGACCAGGCCTTTATATTGCGGATATCGGCCGGCGGCCTTGACCGCTTCGTTAATCGCGGCATGGGGCGGCACCTCCAGAAACAGCAACTGCGCCACCGCAAGCTGCAGGATCGGGCGCACCCGTTGGGCGCGGCGATCCAAGGGCTTGGCAAGGCAGTGTTTGATCGCCTCGTCAATCTGACCGCGCCGTCGCAAGACCGTGCTAAGCAACATCCGGGCGAAACCACGGTCTCGTGGCGATAGGGCCTGTAATTGCTGTTGATGGTCAGCCAAGACTTGCGTCAACGTCGCGCGATCCTGGAAGATCTGCAACGACATCGCCATGGCCAAACGGCGCGCGTCGGCAGGCGGAGATTTCTTTTTATCTGACATAGATGGGGTTTAGCGGATCGGACCGACGGCGTCGACCGATATTCATGCCCAAGGGCTGGTTCGTTGCGCGCTAGCCGTCTCCCCCGCCAATTTGTGCAAAGCAGCGACCCGGTTGGCCGTATTCGGGTGCGTCGAAAACAGGTTATCCATGCGGCGGCCATGCAAAGGGTTGATAATAAACATATGCGCCGTCGCCGGATTAGCCTCCGCCCGCTCATAATCGATCGCCTGTGCACCATGTTCGAGTTTTTGCAGGGCATTTGCCAACCACATCGGGTGGCCGCAAATCTCCGCCCCGCCGCGATCGGCGGCATATTCCCGGGTCCGACTGATCGCCATCTGCACCAGAGCGGCTGCCATCGGCGCTAATATCATCACCAGCAGCACACCGACGATTCCCAGCGGATTATTCCGTCCGCGACCGAAGAAAAAGGCAAAATTCGCCAGCATCGAGATGGCGCCGGCGAGCGTTGCGGTGATCGTCATCATTAACGTGTCGCGATGTCGGATATGGGCCAATTCATGGGCCATGACAGCGGCCAATTCTTCCGTCGTCAGAAGGCGCATCAGACCGGTGGTTGCGGCCACCGCGGCATTTTGCGGATTGCGCCCAGTCGCGAACGCGTTCGGTTGCGCTTCGTCGATAAGATAGACCTTTGGCATCGGTAGATTGGCCCGGTTCGACAATGTTCGCACCAAACCATAAAGTTGCGGCGCGCTTCTCTCGTCCACCTCCCGCGCATTGTGCATGCGCAGCACCATCTTGTCGGAATTCCAATAGGCGAACAGGTTCATCGCCCCGGCGATGGCCAAAGCGATCAATAATCCGGCTTCGCCGCCCAACATATAGCCGATACCAACAAAGAGCGCCGTCATTGCCGCCATCAATGCGGCTGTACGGATAATATTCATGCTATCAAACTGTCCTAAACCAAGCTTATCTTACAAAACCAACGGCTTATGTTATTTAAGGATGGGATTACGCCAATCAAGATAATAAGGATCGTCGAGATGGATAAAAAAGACAATCAACAACAGGGCGAAGACGAGCCAGTGTCGGAGGCCAAAGACCCGGCCAAGAAGGCAAAGGAAATCGGTGGTCCCGCCGGCCTTGAGCCGACCCGCTATGGTGATTGGGAACGCAAGGGTATCGTCTCGGATTTCTAGCCGCGTCATCAGAACTGCAAGAATTTTATCTAAAATTATCAATAACTTAGACACGATTTACCTAGTCATTGGTGTACCAACATGTTTGATTATAGTTAAGGAGTTAGAGGCATCAGGAGGCAGGTCCTAACGGGCTTGAAATGCAATGTTTGAGATAATGAAAATCGTGAGTCTCGCTAGTATTGCGATTGCCGGTGTAGGGCTTTTGGCATTCGTTTCAACAATTGTCTGAATTCGCGTTTCTAAGTGAGTAGCCGGGTAGTTGAGTACGTTTCGTGACGTGTAATCTTTGTCACAATTACCTATAACTAAGACCCCTCGGAATGGGGGTGGGATTGCAGGGTCCCACCCCCATTTCTTTGTTTGGGCTAGAGTCTGTTCATAAAACACTTAGCCAGCCCGCGCGCCCTCCCGGCCACCCATAAGGTACGATCCCATGGGTGGCCGGGAGGGGGCGCGGGCTGGTGATGACCTCATGTTATATAAAACTTGCGCTAGGCCGGCTGAGGTTGTTTTTGATCAAGAGCGAAAAACATCAGCAGAATTGGGATGCTGACAAAGATCAACAATATCGGCATGAGGGTTATTGCCACAGCGATATCCCACGTTTCCTGGGCCCAGCCTATCACCAAACTGGTCGGGACAAAGGTCAATCGCACCCCAAAACTGGAGAGCGACAACATCGTTGCCCGTCGTTCCGATGGTATTCGCGCATTAACGATATCATTGAACATCGGCCCGGTGACGCCCCAGACAATACCGCCCGTCAACAGCAACGGGATGCCATGAAAACCGGGGAAAAAGCCGCTGATCGCATAACCGAAGACCAGAAATATCGTCGCCCCCATCAACACTTGCCGGCGGCTGCAATATCTTTCCAAATGACGTCCGAAGGTGCCACCCAGACCACCCAACAGATGGCCGAGACCGGCCAACCAGCCATACCAAATCAATGGGATCCCCAAATAAGCATAATAGGGCTGCTGCACCCAATAGCCATTGATCGTGATCGCATAGGTCACGGCAGCGAACAAATATAGGCACATCAGTTCCGGACGCCGGGCAAAACAACGCCGCGCGGTATCGATGATATCCGCCAAAGGATGGTGCTTGGTCGACTTTTTCGGGCGGATCGGTTCTTTAACGAAAAATATGCAAAAGAATGCGATAATCTCCATCAAAGCGGTCAGCAAGATCGGTAAATCCGGCTGCCATACATAAAGCAAACCGCCGATCACCGAGGCCGCGGCCAAGGCGTACATGCCAATACCGTGGCGAACCCCTTCCAATCTGCGGAATTCATCGCGCCGTCCGGCTTCGACCAACCGATCATATAGCAACGCCACATCGGCGCCGGAAATAAAACTGACGCCGATCCCGAGCAAGGCTTGCGCCGTGATCGCCAGCCAGAAACCGTCAGCCAGCCAGAGGGCCAGAAAGCCGAATACATTCAAAAAAGATCCCAACATCAGGACGTATTTCCGCTGCCAGATGTCGGCCAACCAGCCGGATGGTACTTCCATGGCGACAACGACCAAGGCGAATATCGCTTCGCCCAACAACAGTTCCTGAAAACTGAGGCCGATCTGATATTGATAATAGGGCACCATGACCGGGATGAGAAACATCGCGTTATGGGCCGCCTTGGCACTGAACAAAAGGCGGATATCGCGGTCGACGGCAGCACCACTAGGGAGTTTGAACATAACGTCCCCTCCCTATTCGAAAGCCCTGCGGTCCTTCGATTTCTATGGTGGCGACGACAGAATGATAACTAGTAACAACAAACATTGGAGTCTCTCCCGCATCAATGCCGGTAAACCCGAAGGGGGGAGACTGCTTGTGGTTGGAAATTCCGTCGACCCGCCCCAGGGATGGGCCGACAGGTGGTAATTTAAGGCGTCAGCCCGGATTTGTTTGCAAACGTGGATACGCAGATAAGCGCCACAGCCACGGAAAGCGGCATGGTCGGATACACGCCCGTCGATTTGGCGCTATTCGTTGCTTTTGATGCGATCGGATGCAAATACATCGGCTTAATGTCCTTCCGCTCAGGACCATCCTGAACCGGCCGGAAGGTACCCGCCTTCCGCGATAGAGGCAAGCAAACTTCGATCAGGATGAAGAATAACCACCATCAACCGGCATCGTGACACCGGTGATGAAACCGGCGGCGGCGGAACAAAGGAACAGAACGGCGCCGGTCATTTCGCCGGCAGCGCCCCACCGGTCCATCGGCGTGCGGGCGATAATCGTCTCGTTCCGTTCGCTATCCGCTTGCGCGGGTTTGGTCAAATTGGTGTCGACCCAGCCGGGCGCAATCGCGTTGACGCGAATTCCTTGCTCGGCCCAGGCGACAGCCAGAGATTTGGTCAAGGAAACAATGGCGGTCTTACTGGCGCCATAGGCGGGCGCGTGGGGAAAGCCAGCATAACTGGACATCGAAGCGATATTGATGATGATCCCTTTTGCGGCCGCTAGATGAGGCCGCGCCGCCATCGCCATACGCTGGCTACCGGTCAGGTTTATCTCCAATATCCGCGCCCAGCCTTCGTCTTGATATTCCATCGGCCCAAGAGCGGTGCCGGCGCAATTGATCAGGATATCAACGCCGTCTTGCGCCGCCATCAACTGCACGATCTTGTCTCCATCGCCCATATCGAGCTGATGATAGGTAAACTTACCAAGATCGCTTGGATAATCCTTGGCGCCGGCTTTGGTTCCAGTGATCGTCACCCAGGCACCGGCATGCTGAAAAGCGTCCGCGATGGCCAGGCCGATACCGTTACTGCCGCCGGTCACAAATACACGCTGGTCGGAAAAATCGAAGGTGGCGGTTCTGGTCATTAACTGAGCCTTTATACGGGTATGAAATGGAGAGTGGCGTCTAAGTCCGTGAGATTTCGCTGAGTATCGGGTGGATGTGCTGGGCGAACAAGTGGGGATTTTCCGACATGGGAAAATGGCCCATCGCTACCATAAGCGTTAGTTTTGAGCCGGCGATGCGTTCATGGGTCGCTGTCGCCAACTCCGGCGTGCAGGAATTGTCATATTCGCCGGCCAACAGGTAAACCGGACATTCTGAGGTGTCGATTTTCGCCGATCGATCGTCAAAATCACCATCTTCCCAATAGAAATAGAGATCGCCTTTGAAGATGCCTGGGCCCGATTGCATATAATGCCACAAGGTTTCCCAGCGATATTCATCCGGGCTTTGCGGTGCGATTGAGCCGGAAACAAATCCGGCGGAGACTTCCCCGCCATGCACGTCAGGCCGGTGCAGCCAACTGGTGTCGTAATAGGGGTTAAGCTTGTCCGCCCCTTCCAACGCAATTACAGCGCGATAATCTTCGCCATGATCCATCGCCAGGTGGAGAACCACCCGACCACCCATGGAACAGCCCATCAAGACTGGCTTTTCCAACGCCAGTTCCTGGCAAAAAGCGCGAATGATCTCCCGATAACCGGCCGCGGTAAGTTGATAGTCGCGGTTTTCCCAGCCCACCGGCGGGTTGGATTTGCCGTGCCAGGGCATATCGAAGGCAATCACTCGATATTGGCTGGTGATCGTCGGATCGGTCATCAGATGGCGAAACTGCCGACCATCGGCACCGGCGGTATGCAGACACACCAAGGGTATGCCCTGGCCCGCCTCCTCAACATAAATGCGATAGCTTTCTGTCCCCACGATCAAGGGAAAATAGCGTCCGGTAATCGGCTCAAACTCAACCATTTTGACCCCCTTCCGCTCGATTAAGAGCTCGTGGCGCGGCCAAAAGTAACTTGAAAAATAGTAGATTTTGCATGAACAGGCGCAAATCGCCGTCGATGCGAGCATGACCATAACTGAACATGTGATAAAGGTCGTGATAGCCGCGTTTGGGATGGGGTCGCCAATGTTCGTCCCACACCGCCTTGTCGGCACGAATGGCAAAAACACCACTTTCGACCGCGATCCGCCGGGGGCGAACCTCAACCACATCGCCATTTTCGATCACGATTAGGAAATCTTCCTTGCCGATGCCGATCAATATGGTCGCGGAAACATATTTGCCCCAGCGTTTCAATCCCGGATGGGCCCGCGCCGCTGCTGCCAGCTTATCTAACATGTTTTGCTCTCTCCCAACTGACGTCAATTTAATAGAACGTTAACCCTGTTCTTGGGAACATGCGTGATTGTTCTGACGTCAGTTGGGATATATTCAGGCAAATTTCGCTAGAAAGCCAGCCCTATCGTGATCCCAAAAATACCATTGGGTGCCCGTGCGGTCTGTTCGTGCGGGCCCCGTCACAAAGCAGCTTGATTTTCTACTGACGTCAGTTTTACGTTATATTAACCCTATTGGATTGGATTTTCGGATCATGCTTGACGTCAGATATGGTTAATCCTGGTATAACTTTGTCACGGCGGAAATATTCTCCGGCCCATAACTGGCCTCAATGGCCTGGTCAAAGGTCTGCATGGTCGAGCTTACGGTTGGGACTGCGGCGCCGGCATCCTGGGCAGCCTCGATCATGTAACGCAGATCCTTCGCCGCCAGTTCGACCGGGAAAAGCGGCGCGTGTCGGCCTGCTATCATCAATTCTGACGTCAACTTAGCGAAAGGGCTAACCACCGGCATGGTGCCCATGATTGCGGCGCTGTTTTGTTGATCAAGGCCGGTCTTTTCCAGGAACCCCAATATTTCCGCGATTGCCGCGACTTGAATCCCCAGCAGCGCATTTATGGCCAATTTTAACCGGCAGCCATGGCCGACCGGCCCAACGTGGTGCATCGCCACCGTGATGGGTTGCAAGATTTCCGAAACAATGGCAAAAGCGGCGGTCGATCCGCCGGCCATCCAGACCAATTCTCCAGTCTCGGCTTGCGGCCTGGAACCGACGATCGGCAGATCCATCAGTTCCATTCCATTTTTCATCATGTTTTGCGCCAGCTCGGCGACCCATTTAGGGCTCAAGGTGCTGCATTCAACCGCCAGGGAGCCCGCTTTCATGCCGAATAGAGCGCCGGTTTCCGGATTTAACCAGACCTGGCGGGAGGCTTCATCATCTGTCACAATAGAAAAGATGACATCCGCTTCCGTTGCCGCCGATTTGGGCGTTTGTGCAACCTGCGCACCCAATTGTGCCATTTTCGCCGTCGGGTCGGGGCGGCGGGTATAGACCGTCACATCGGCCCCATGCGCCAGTAATCCGCGCGCGATCCGGCAGCCCATGGCGCCCAGTCCGATTATTGCTATTTTATACATTTATTTGTCTATTCCGCTCAAATTGTCGATTATTCAGCCTAACTAGTGAAATATTCGGAGTAAATATTGAACTCCTCACGATATTCGTGTAATATTCTCACTAATGGAAATTCTGAACCTGGAAATTTTTGTCGATGTCATGCGCCACGGCAGCTTCGCCGCGGCGGCGCGGGAACGGGGTATCGACCCCTCGACGGTTTCCCGCGCCATCGCCGGTCTGGAGCGGGAGTTGCAGGTTCGGTTGTTTCAGCGCACCACGCGGCGCCTATCGCCAACAGAAGCCGGTCAGGAATATTTCCAACGCATCGAACCTTTGGTAGGGGAACTAATCGCGACAAAATCCGCCATGACCGACCATGGCTCGGCCCCCGCCGGCACGATCCGCCTGTCCGCCTCCGTCGCCTTTGGGCAGGCTTGTTTGGTGCCATTGTTGCCTAAACTGACTGCCGAATACCCGGATTTATCGATCGATCTGGTGCTCACCGACATCAATGTCGATATCATTGCCGATCGTATCGACTTGGCGATCCGCTTGGGCAATCGACAGGCCTCGGCGCTCAATCAGGATCTGATCGGGCTAAAACTGTTTGAAACTCACTATCGGGTCTGTGCCAGCACCAGTTACCTCAAAAGCGAAGGCTGGCCGGTGCAACCGGCGGCGCTGTCGAGCCATGATTGTCTGTTGTTGGATTTGCCGAATTACCGCGATAAATGGCAGTTCCGTAGTCCAGGCGGCGATGTCGAAACAGTGCCGGTTGAAGGGCGGATGAAAATTTCCAATCCGCTGGCGCTCAGGGAAGCCTGCCTCGCCGGTCTTGGTCCGGCCTTATTGGCAAATTGGCTGACCGGCGAGGCGCTGGCGGATGGCCGCCTGATCGACCTTTATCCCGGTATTGAAGTCAGTGCCGGCGGCTTCGATACAGCCGCCTGGCTGCTTTACCCCAGCCGCAGTTATCTGCCGCAAAAAGTCCGCGTCGTCATCGATTTCCTAAAAGCCGCATTCGCTGCTCAGACGTAGGGGGACGGCCATAATCGGTGATCTTTCGTGACGTCAATTTAGCAGAACATTAACCTTAAAAATTAACCATATAGGCCAAATATTGACGTCAAATTAGCTATGATTTAGGAATAACTCATAAAATACAGACAGTTATATTCATGCCGTTAATCTAGTTGACGTCAGATTAAGGGAACATTTACCAAAAATATGTTGTGATTAGTGACATCGAAATCGTCGTCGCTGACCAATTCAATGCCGCCAACCGACCCGCCTCACTGATGACCGGAAGGCCCATATCGATAATGGCCGGTGATTTTGGCGACGAACAGAAAATCCTCAAGTTTTGGACCGTCGCCAATATTGTGGACAATCAGCGGGCGCGCACCATCGCCGCTACGCTGACCTACAACGATGCCCATATGCGGCAAATTACCTGGCAGTACCCAAGTGACAAGATCGCCGGCGCGATAGTCATCCGCACGGTCGGATATCGGCAGTTCGGCGCCTTGTCGGCGAAAAAAAGTCTGCAAATTGGGCACCCGGCGATGGTCGATGTTGTGATCCGGGCGGCGCAGACCCCAAAACGTCGGATAAGCTTCGAAATTTACCCGCATATCTTCGTGGACCCGCCGCTGCAGATCGATGCCAAGGGCACGATAAACACGGATGACCACATCGCTGCAAACGCCACGATCGGCGGCGACATCGCCCAGGGGATAAGATATCCGCTGATACGTGCCATCATACGTGATCCTATGGTTGGTCCGCGCCATCGCCGCCGCCACAAAGCGGGCGGAAAAATCACCCGCTTGAACGCTGGCAACTGGAATTAAAGGCAACAAAACCGCCGCGCCTATCCAAAGCCACTTCTTCATGGCTGGCAGCATGGCCGCGAAAAGTGCAAAAATTAAGGCTTTTTACGCAGCAACCTGATCATTCCGGTTTCGATACAATTATCTATTCATCCGGTTTTCAACTAGATCGTCGACCACGGCCGGGTCGGCAAGGGTGCTGATATCGCCAAGATTACCAAAATCGTCTTCGGCGATTTTACGCAAGATACGGCGCATGATCTTGCCGCTGCGGGTTTTTGGTAGCCCCGGGGCCCATTGGATAAGGTCGGGACTGGCGATCGGGCCGATGTCCTTGCGGACCCACTGCACCAGTTCCTTGCGTAATTCCTCGCTGGTGTCGACACCCAGTTTCAAGGTGACATAGGCATAGATGCCTTGGCCCTTGATGTCGTGGGGATAACCGACGACGGCGGCTTCCGAGACCGCTTCATGCAAGACCAGAGAGCTTTCCACTTCCGCCGTGCCCATGCGGTGACCGGAAACGTTGATCACATCATCGACCCGGCCGGTGATCCAGTAATAACCGTCTTCATCCCGCCGGCAGCCATCGCCAGTGAAATACCAGCCTGGATAGGTGGCAAAATAAGTCTCAAAAAAGCGCTGATGATCGCCATAAACCGTGCGCATTTGCCCTGGCCAACTGTCAAGGATGACCAGATTGCCTTGGCCGGCGCCATCCAGGATCTTACCGTCCGCATCGACGATGGCCGGTTGAATGCCAAAGAAAGGCCGGGTGGCGCTGCCCGGCTTCATCGCCGTGGCGCCAGGTAGCGGCGTGATCAGGATGCCGCCGGTTTCGGTCTGCCACCAGGTATCGACGATCGGACAACGATCTTCGCCGACGACATGATAATACCAGCGCCAGGCTTCCGGATTGATCGGCTCGCCAACCGTGCCCAACAGACGCAAGCTTGAGCGCGAGGTTTTGGTCACCGGATCGTCGCCTTCGCGCATCAGCGCCCGCAGTGCGGTCGGCGCAGTATAAAAGATATTGACCTGATGTTTGTCGCAAACCTGCCAAAAGCGCGAACTATCGGGATAATTCGGTACCCCTTCGAACATCAGGGTCTGCGCCCCATTGGCCAGCGGGCCATAAACGATATAGGTGTGACCAGTCACCCAGCCAACGTCAGCGGTGCACCAATAAACATCCCCATCATGATAATCGAAGACATATTGATGGGTCATCGACGCATAAACCATATAACCGCCGGTGGTATGCAACACCCCTTTGGGTTTGCCGGTGGAACCGGACGTATAAAGGATGAACAACGGGTCTTCAGCGCCCATTTCTTCCGGCGGACAGTCGGCGGAGGCCTCGGCCAGCAGGTCGTGATACCAGTGATCGCGGCCATCCTGCATGGTAATATCGCCGCCGGTGAGCTTCACCACGACGCATTTCTGAATGGATGGACAGTTTGCCAGCGCCGCGTCGGTATTGCCTTTCAAGGGGATCGGCTTGCCGCCGCGCAGACCTTCATCCGCCGTAATAATAATATTGCAATCGCAATCCTGAATGCGGCCGGCCAGGGCGTCCGGCGAAAAACCGCCAAACACAATCGAATGCACCGCACCGATGCGGGCGCAGGCCAACATCGCCACGGCCGCTTCCGGGATCATCGGCATATAAATGGTAATACGGTCACCCTTTTTAGCCCCTATCGCCTTCAGGCCGTTGGCAAATTTGCAAACTTCCGCATGCAATTCGCGATAGCTGATTTTTTTGTCTTCGGCTGGATTATCGCCTTCCCAAATGATCGCTGTCTGATCGCCGCGGCTCGCCAAATGCCGGTCTAAGCAGTTATAGGAGGCATTCAAGGTGCCGTCGGCATACCATTTCACATGCAGATCGTCGGCATTGTAATTGACGTCTTTGACTTCGCTATAGGGCTTCATCCAATCGATGCGTTTGCCATGTTCGCCCCAAAAGGCCTCCGGATCATCGACTGAGGCCTGATACATCTCTAGATATTTGTCGTTGTCGACATGCGCATGACTGGCCCAATCCCCTGGCACTGCGATGGTTTCGATATCGGACATGGTATTCTTGCCTCCCGCCAATTTATTATTTTGTAGATTGAGCTGATTATTGCCAATTTCCCCAGCCGACGCAATTGCGGCGCAGCGTCGCGGGCAAGAAAATTTGATTAGTTTTTTCTGCGTTGGTTCAAAATGGCAGGATCGCGCGCACGGCCGAATTGGCTTGCTTACAAAAATTCACTTAAACGCGATACATCCTCGATGGTTAAGTCAGGGACCGCATCGCTATCCGGGTCGGGTGGATTGCCGCTTTCGACATGGATGGCGCGAATGCCAGCCCGATTGGCGCCAAGGATGTCGGTATCGTAGGTATCGCCGACCATCACCACATCCTTTGCAGAGAGGTCTAGTCGTTCAAGCGCCAATTCGAATATCGCCGGGTTAGGTTTTCCCACGATATAGGCCTGTTGGCCGCTGGCGGCTTCTAAAAAAGCGACGATGGCGCCCGCTTCCGGTTCCAGCCCAGCTGTTGTCGGGATCGATTTATCACCATTGCTGGCGATCAATCGAGCGCCCCTATTCAAGTGCAGTACGGCCTGGCTCAACACTGCGACCGGCATCGCGACATCAATGCCGGCAACGACAAACTCAGGCGCATCGCTTTCGACCGCGCCGACAGTCAATATCTCCTGGCGTAAGGCCGGCGAGCCGGCGATAAATACCCTCGGATTGGGACTTTCGGACAATAAATATTGCGCCGTGGCCTGACCAGATGTGACGATATGGTCAGCCGTAATTTCGACACCCAAAGCGCGAAGTTTCAACTGGTATTCTGCCGCACTGGCGCGCGCATTATTGGTGATCGCCATGACCTGACGACCGGAAGCCAATACTTCGTTAAGGAATTCGATGGCCCCTGGCACGGCCGTGTCACCGTGGTAAATCACCCCATCCAGATCCAGCAAGAGCGCCCGTACATCCGCCAAGTCTGCAAGCGGTTTCGCCCGCTGCCGCGCCAGTTCCCTGAAATCCGGCAACGGCGTCATCCAGCGCTGGTTACCGCCGCCCAAATTCACCGTCAGTTCAATCGGATCGCCGCCATAACCGCGCCATTTGAGCTGATGGTCGGCTTCGATCAGGGCCCAGCCGCCGGCCGCTTGACCTTGAGTGGTGAAACTTTCGGTCAGACTTTGCAGGGTGACATAAGGGACGCCGTCTATGCGTGACAGATTGTTCCAATGCACATGACCAGCCACACACATGGCAACATTGCCGGCTGCGGAGATAATCTGCTGCGCCGCCAGGGCATTGCTGTAGGTCGCGAATTGTGGGTTGGCTTGAAAATAATAATTCCCGATCATCGACGCCGCATCCAAGGGGATGTGGGTGAAAATAATGGCCGGCAAATTGGTCGCCGCCAAGTCCGCCTTTAACCAAGCCAGATCTTGTACGGTCAAGGTCGGCACATGCGTCCGCGACATCCGGACATCCGCCTGCCAGAACACCAGATGCCAGCCTTTTATATCGCGACTACAGGATTTGAGGTCTTGCGCCAAAGCCTGGCAATTATCGGCGCTATCAAGGTGGATAAAGTCATGATTGCCGAGCAGATGATACCGCGGCGCCGCCAAGGTATGGAATATATCCGCTACCTCTTGTAGCGATTGTCGATCCGTCTCGAAATCCACATCGGAAATTCGATCACCAAGTTCCAGCACTAAATCAGGTTGTTCGGCAGCGACAAAATCGGCAAATTTTCGCAACAACGGCAACGCCATCGCGCCTTTTTTCGTCAGCGATTCCGCACCGTTATGGATATCGGTAACAAGCGCGAGTTTAAGCGGATCTGGCATGACTAATCTGCACTTTGTTGCTGCGTTTCGAATGGATCGGCGTGCAGGCTGCGAAGGCGGCTGCGCAGCGCGACATATGTCACCAGCACCAACATCGCCCCGGCCGGCACAAAAGCCGCATGGGCCGGGCCGAGGTAATCAGCCAGAATACCGATCACCGCTGCGCCTGCCGGTGCGCCACCGACCATGCCGAGCTGATAAAGCGCCATAAAACGCGCCCGTTGAGCTTCCGGGGCAAAATTCAGCACGATGAAACGACCCATATTCATCGCGAAGCCGGCCCCGATGCCCCAGATTAAGGTCACTGCCGCCAGCAAGTAGAAATGGTTCTGCAGGCCAATTAGGACTAAACTGATGACGCCGGAAAAACCGGCGGCAATGAATACCCGGCCGGGATAACGGACATGGCCGAATTTCATCAAAACGACTGTCGCCAGGATCGTGCCAACCCAGAAACAGAAACTGACGATCGACATCTCGCCGGAACTACCCTGGAACATATCGCGCACCTGCAACGGCAACAGCACCAGGAAACTTCCGACATAACAGACGCCAACACCGACCATGGATAGTAGCACCGGCCAAATTTCCGGCATCCGGGCGGCGATCTTAATCGATTCCCGGATGGTATTTTCCTGGCCGATTTCTTTTGCCGCCTGTGACGGCGGCACGCTGGGCAGGAAACGGTCACAGCCGGCGGCCAACAGATTGGCCAACGCGTGCACGATGATAAGCGGAATTGGACCGATCGTCGCGGCCAAGCCAGCCGCCGCGATCCCCAACAATTGCGGGCCGAACTGCGCCATGCTGGCTTTCTTCACCGCCGCCTGCAAATCGTCGCCGGCGACCCGGTATAACATGGCGTCGCGGGCCGGTGTGTTGAAAGCATAAAGACTGCCAACCACCAAGGCATAGGTGATTAGAACAAAATATCCAACCAAGTCGTAATAGAATAACGCCGCCAGGACCAGGCCCGGTAGCATGGCCAGAAAATCATAGCGGATCAGCAGGCGGCGAACATCCAAGCGATCAGCCAATTGACCGCCAATCATGATCAACGCGATCGTCGGCGCCACCGTCGCCATCTGGGCAAAACCGAGATTACTGGCGCTTTCGCTCAGCCAAACGACAATCAGCCAGGGAAACAGCACCTGGTTCATCCCGTTGGCAAAGTTCCAGACCCCGTAACCGGTCAGAAACCAGCGCAATGCCCTTTTCTCGTGGAGATCCTGTTCGCCCAACCTATACCCCTGTCATCGGTATTGAATATATAACCATATAAGACCAAAAGGCCTGACCACAAAGGCCAAGCCCGCTGAAAAATTTATCTATTCAGAGCCGGATGTTAGAGGAATTCAGCGCCAGCGACTAGCTGGATTTGCCGGTGTCTTTTGGGTTCGGAATTTGCAACGGCGTCGAATTTGTCGCCGTCGTTTGTTTGTTGCTCATGCCGGCGAAGGCATGACCCACGGACATCGGCCCTAATGTAAAGAGCGCAATTATCGCCGCCGCGGTTAGCTTCTTGATCATGGTTATCTTTCCCTAAGTTCAAAGATATTGGAAACCACGAGGGGCCGTTTAAATTATTTCCCCGCGATTGGCGAAGCAGAGGAAGGCGATCATGCGCCTACATTCAAATAGCGCTGATAAACCGCCAAATCCTGACTGCTGAAACAGCAGAAGATCAGGCGTCCGACAGTGCTACCGGCCGCGACATAGGCGCGCACTTGCCGCAGCGCAATTTCCGCAGCCTGGTTAATCGGATAACCATAGACACCGGTGGATATAGCCGGGAAAGCAATAGAGCGCAGGCCATAATCGTCGGCTAATGCTAAACTATTGCGGTAGCAGGCTGCCAATAATTCAGCCTCGTCGCGGTTACCGCCCTGCCAGATCGGCCCGACCGTATGAATGACGTATTTTGCCTGCAAGTCATAGCCATTGGTGATCTTGGCTTGCCCGGTCAGACAACCCCCCAGGCTTCGGCATTCGACCAATAGCTCCGGGCCGGCGGCGCGATGAATGGCCCCGTCGACGCCGCCACCGCCCAACAGGCTTTCATTTGCCGCATTGACGATGGCATCGACCTGCAAGCCGGTTATGTCGGCTGCAACCGCTTCAATGCGCGGGCTCATCGATCACCTCGCCTGTATTGCCACTTCGGATCAACCAGTAGAGTAGAATAAGCCCCGGAATGGCCGCAAATGTGGTGGCGACAAAAAACCAAAACCAGTCAAAGGTGTCGGCCATGTAACCGCCACTGGCCGATAATGTCGTCCGGGCCACCGACATGAATGAAGAGACTAGGGCATATTGTGTCGCCGTATAACGTCGATTGCAAAGCGCCGATAGATAAGCGACAAAAGCCGCCGTCCCCATGGCGCCGGTTATATTCTCCACCGCGATGGTTGTCGCCAGCATATAGATTTCGGGCCCGACAATAGCCTGTAGCGCAAACATCAGGTTCGAAAACATCTGCAACACACCGCAAATGACCAAGGCCTAAATGATCGAATACCGGGCTACAAACAGGCCGCCCAGGAAGGCCCCAACTAAGGTCATGATGAGACCGAAGGTTTTTGAAACGCTGGCGATCTCCACTTTCGTGAAACCAAGATCAACATAGAATACGTTCGCCATCACGCCAGCCAAGCTGTCGCCGAATTTGTAGAACACAATGAATACCAGGACCAACAACCAACCGGGCCGGGTCATGAAATCTGCAAAAGGTCGAAAAACAGCGATTTCCAAAGCTTCGATCAGACGTTGAAATTTCAAGCCAAATCGATCGAAATGTCGCCTGGCGATTATGGTGTCTTCTGTTGTTTTCGGCAACTCAGGCTCGCGGGTGAATAACGCCGCAACAACACCGACCAACATCAGCACCGCCATACCGGCATAGGCGACAAACCAGCCATAAAATTCGGCCAGGAACAGCGCCCCGGCACCGCCGGCGAACATGCCGATGCGATAGCCAAAGACGATCATTGCCGCCCCGGCGCCGTATTGCGGTTTATCTAGTATTTCAACCCGAAAGGCGTCGATGACGATGTCCTGGCTGGCGGAACAAAACGTCAAGGTCAGCGCCAAGATAGCGGTGGTCCAGGGGTCATTTCGCGGGTCACTTTGCCCAAGTAGTAAAATCGCTGCAATAACGCCGAATTGAGTGAGCAAAATCCAGCTCCGGCGGCGCCCCATGACCCTCGTAAACAAACCCAAACGCAGATGGTCGGCCAGCGGTGCCCACAGAAATTTGAGGGTGTAGGGAATGCCGACCAAGGCAAATATACCGATGGCGGTACGCGAAACGCCTTCCTCTCGCAGCCATACGGATAAGGTAGAAAATGTCAGCAGCAGTGGCAGCCCACTGGCGAAACCGAGCGCGAAGATCGCGAGGATACGGCGGTCCCAATAAACTGCCAGGGCCTGTCGCCACAACTGAACGCGCTCGCTTACCATGCCTGAGCCTGAGAATCACACATGCGATAGCACTAACAAGTGCCAGCGGCGCTGTCACCAGAAGATCGGGCAGCTCTTAAACTTATAAAGAGGCGCCGATGGCGCGGCGGATTGGCGTCGTCGATTTTTCGCCCTGCCAGGCATCCAAAACCATTTCGATCTTGTGCAGATCAATCGGTTTCGTCAAATGATCGTCCATGCCGGCTTCAAAACATTCAACCTTGTCAGTTTTTTCGATATTCCCGGTCATCGCAATGATCGGCACCCGGCCACGTTCGCCACTTAGGCTGCGAATATTGCGGGTCGCCTCAAGGCCATCCATTTCGGGCATGCGAACATCCATTAATATCAAGTCAAAGACCGAGTTTTGCACCGCATCAACGGCTTCCGAACCGTTTTTCGCCGTCGTTACCTGGGCGTCCAGTTTCTCCAACAAAGCTTCCGCCAGGATGCGATTGATTTCGTTATCTTCCGCCAGCAATACGCGGGCGTTTCGCCGCGGCAGGGCATAGGAACGGTAAGACGCATCATCTGCCGCCGGATTAACGCTGATGTCATCGACCCAAGCACTGGCCCGGCCCAACGCCTCGGTCAATTTCAGCAATAAGTGATCGCGTCGGGTCGGTTTCAAGGCAAAAGCGTCAAAACCGTCTTCACGCAGGCGCACGACTTTGCCGCGCTGACTGGGTTCCAGATTAACCAGCATATACGGATCGGTAATTGTCGAATCTTCTTTGATTGTCCGTACCAGGGCATCGCCGCCGAGATCCGACAGGTTCAGATCGATGACAGCGCAATTAAAACGTTCGCCTGAAGCTTCCGCCCGCCAAAGCGCCTGCAGTGCGGCGTTTGCATTTGCAACAGCTTCGACCTTGGCACCGTTTCCGGCGATCAGATCGGTCAAGAATTTTAGACTGACAGGATTGCTGTCGACCACCAAAATACGGCTATTTTCCAGGGCATAGCGCACAACCGGGCGGCACCCATCCCCGACAGTTTCAAGATCGAGATCAAACCAGAACTCACTGCCGTATCCAGGTTGGCTATCAACGCGAATATCGCCGCCCAGCAAACTGATCAGTCGTTTTGAAATCGCCAAACCAAGTCCAGTCCCGGCATTGTGCGGAGAGGCGGGATTGTTGATTTGCGTAAACTCGTCAAATAGATTTGCCTGGGCCTCGCGGGCAATACCAATGCCGGTATCATGCACAGAAAAACGAATATTTACATTGCGACCGTGCACCTTCGGCTTGGTCGCCTTGGCGGCAATCAACACGCCACCTTTGCCAGTGAAATTTATGGCATTGCCGACAATGTGCAGAAGGACCTGGCGCACACGGTTTACTTCGCCGCGCAAAATCCGCGGCAACGTCGGATCGATTTCCGCCAGAATAGTGATGCCTTTGGCATTCGCTTGCGGCGCCATTAATTCCGCCACGTTTTGCAGCAACTCCTGTATATCGAATTCAATCGTCCGCAACCTTAGAACACCTGATTCAACCTGCGCATATTCCAAAACCTCCTGCACCATGGCGTTCAGCGCATCGGCGGATTCATAAATTGTCCGGGTGTAATTTCGCTGTTCGGAGGTAAGGTCTGTACTCAGCAGCAGGTTGGCCATCCCCACCAGACCGTTGATCGGGGTTTGCACCTCATGACCCAAGGTTGCCATCATGCTAGTTTTCGCCTGATTGGCTTGGCTTTCGCGTTCTTTCGCTTCATTGAGTTTTTGTTCGGCTTGTTTGCGAACGCTAATATCCCGGCCAACCCGCAGCACCTGATCATCGTCGCCGATCAATTCACGCCAGGCAAACCAACGCCAGCCCGTTACTGTCATGATCTGTTGATCCAGACGGCGGATATTATTTTGTTCAAAATCCATGAACCGAACAGCGCTTCGGCTTTCAAAACTGTAGGGAGAATTCAACACCGCGTCGCGCTCAACACCGAATATTTGGCAGAAAACGTCGTTCACGAAAATCAGCTTACCGGCGTCGTCTAGGCGCAAGACAATATCACCTTGATGTTCGACATATTCCTGCAAGTATTGTTCGCTTTGCTGCAGCTCCGCTTTGGTGGCCCGCAGTATCCCGGTTTGTTGTTTCAATTCTTCGGCGACTTTTATGCGGTCTTTTTCGGCATTCTGCCATTCGGCCCTACGACGAATAAAATAGCCGAAAAAAACGAGCGCGCCGGCGAAACTGCCAATGATTGGCGGCAGCCAGAACGGCAAGTGGACTTGAAATGTTATCACGGCCGCAATCAATGCCGCGCCGAAGACCACCGGGCCCATTCGCCGGATCGGCAAGGTCAGTTCTTTGGATTGTTCCGATGCCGTTTGGGCAGGATATCGATGACTATTTGCGCTTTTCAAAGGGTAGAGTACTCCATACCGGCAATTTGCGCCCAATCGACAATCCGACGGCGCCGAACGTCACCCAGTCACCGGCGCTATTATCGCTGGCGAATATTAACAATTGCCTTATTTTGAGAAGTTTATTGCCGGTCTGACAATACCCGCACCCGAAGCATGCTGGGGCTGGGCTCAGACACGCGGGCGAATGCGGCGATAGCTCAATGCTTCGGCGATATGGCGGCGATTGACCCCATCCACCTTATCCAGGTCGGCCAGGGTTCGCGCCACCCGAAGCACCCGATGATAGCCGCGCGCCGATAATCTCATTCGACCGGACGCTTCCAACAACAATGCCTGTCCGGCAGCGTCGGGCATCGCGACCTCATCCAATAGTTCGCCATCAATCCTAGCGTTGATCAAGCCGGTATCGCCAGCAACCCGGTCGCGATATCTGTTGGTCTGAATTTGTCGTGCCGCCTGCACCCGCGCCGCCACCTCTGCTGAGCCTTCCGATGGCGGCGGCAAGGTAAGATCTAAAGCGTTAACCGACGGCACTTCGACGTGCAAATCGATCCGATCGAACAGGGGGCCAGATATTTTCGCTTGATAATCGCTGGCGCAACGCGGTGCCCGGGCACAGGCAAGCTCGGGATCGCCAAGATATCCGCAGCGACAGGGGTTCATCGCCGCCAGCAGCTGAAATTCGGCAGGATAGGTGACATGCGCATTGGCCCTGGCCACGACAGCTTTACCGCTTTCGACCGGTTGTCGTAGACTTTCCAGCACCGCACGGGGAAATTCCGGCAATTCATCTAAAAACAAAACGCCGCAATGGGCCAACGACACTTCGCCTGGTTTGGCTTTGCTGCCGCCACCGATCATCGACGCCGGCGAGGCTGAGTGATGCGGGTTTCGGTAAGGGCGTCTGGTGCTAACGCGACCGTTCGGCAACTGCCCGGCAATACTGGCAACCATAGAGGCTTGCAACGCTTCCGCCGGTGTAAGGGGCGGCAATATTCCCGGCAGGCGTTCAGCCAACATCGACTTACCCGCCCCCGGCGGGCCGATCATCAGTAGATTATGACCACCGGCGGCGGCGACTTCCAAGGCGCGCTTGGCGCTTTCCTGACCTTTGATATCCTTGAGATCGGGAACCGATACGATATCGTCGGCAATTTCCGGGCTTGGCGGGGTGAGGACTTGGGCGCCTTTGAAATGATTGACCAGCGACAACAGATGCGCCGGTGCCAATACTTGCAATTCACCTGCCCAGCTTGCTTCACCGCCCTGTGCGGCCGGACAAATGAGCCCCAGATCGGCCGCGTTCGCCGCCATCGCGGCGGGCAACACGCCAGAAACCGCGGTGATCGAACCATCCAAAGACAACTCACCAAGAACCATGAATTCAGCCATTTGGTCTGCCGGCAACACCCCCATGGCCGAGAGCAGGCCAACTGCGATCGCCAGGTCGAAATGACTGCCTTCTTTCGGCATATCCGCCGGTGCAAGATTGACAATTATGCGTTTGGGCGGCAGCGCCAGGCCGATGGCGTTCAGGGCCGCCCGCACCCGGTCCCGACTTTCCGCCACCGCTTTGTCGGGCAAGCCAACAATGGTGAAGGCCGGCAGGCCAGAGCCCATCTGCACCTGAACTTCAACGCCGAGCGCTTCGATGCCTTGAAAGGCAACCGTGGAAACCTGAGCCGCCATACAATTCAGTCCCAAATATTGCGATAACTGAAGCTATGTTTATTCAATTTGTGCGGGGAGTCAAAGAAAGCTTTATGAAGTACAGCAAACGCGGGGCGCGCGGGTATTAAGCCGTCGTATCGATGGTCTGTCCGGCGTCAAAGCTATCGCCATTGCCGCCCTCCAGTCCTTTCGCCACGACAACCATCGCTGGACGTAACAACCGATCATTCAAGATATACCCGACTTGTAGAACGTCGATGATGGTGCCCACCGGCGCCTCTGGATGATCGACCTGCACCATCGCATGCTGCAGGTTGGGATCAAGTTTTTCGCCGACCGGATTGATCTGCTGGATGTCATGTCGTTCGAGAACCGACAATAATTCGCGTTCCGTAAGCGTCAATCCAGATTTTGCCTATATCTTAAGGTCGGGATGTTTATGTCAAATATTGTTGTGGAATGTCGTGAATATTTACATTTCATTTAATCGTCATCACGATGATACAATATGTATTCTTGCAACCATCCGTAATCCGGCTTCCTTTCGTTGCCCGAAAGGATGGTGTCCCCATCTTTGGCTAATTGCATGACGGGAGTATACTGCGCTTTAAGTTCCGATCCATTGAACGCCTTCAAATTTCCATACGACGCCACAAGAAAAATGTACTCTGGTTTATATTTCCGAGTTATCTCTGTGCGGTTTCCATAGGACAGCGCTTCTGGCCATATCAACCCTGCCGTGTCCAGGATCTTTGCTGGATGACACGCATAGCCTACGATTCCAATATCGCTCGCTAATATTGATACGTCCTTGTCGGCAATTGTGCCGCAATATTCCTTTAGCGGCTTGTAAATATTTTTGGTCACGGCATCACGTCCAAAAAAGGAATATTCCACGCCGATCATCGCCAAAATTGCTATCGAAATCATAATTTCACGGCGCCTGGAAAAAAGGCGCTCCAAATCGGGCAGCAACTTTATGATATTGCAGAAACCGACCGCCGCCGCCATCAACAGACACACTTGAATAGGCAGCGAGTACCACGACCACATCTTCGGACCCGCCATTATATAAACAAGCAAGTAAACCGTGCCCCAGGAGAGCATATGCCGGAATAACGGATTTTCCCGCCAGCCTGTGTATGCTCCGTAGATTGCAAAGGGAACCATAAGTGCCGCAAAAGGCTCCGGAACCAGAAGATTTTTCAATACATGCCCAAATCCGCTATAGGTGTGATGACTTTTCGCCAAAACCGACTGGGGTAAAGGCTGTCCGTATATCAAGAAGATGATGAGCATTCCGCTGACAACGATGAGCAAGGCCAGAAGACCGAGACGAATGGCGTTTACTCGCTTCTTTCGGACGAAAAATTCCAGAGAGGCCATCAGGGCGACTGACAAGACTGCTTCCGGGCGGAAAAAATAATTCATTGCCGCAAGAGAGAATGCGGCTTTTTTATGGGCTTTCTCATACAGAAGGAAGGAGATCATCGTCACGAGCACAAACAAATTCGCTTCCATGCCGCCAACAGTAATGCGGCTGGAAAAAGGACTCATTGCATATAGCCCGATAAACATAAGAGCAGAGTGGGAATCGTTCCCCAGGAAATGCCTCCAGACCAAAAAACAAATGATGCAATCAGTTAGAATGTTTACGAATGGAATAATAATGTCCGGCTCAAATCCAATGGCGTAAAGCGCCGCGACCAACAATCCGAAAAGCGGGGCCGTGGTCCCCATGACGGTTGAGTCCAAATTGTAGGTAAAGGCAAAATGGTCAACCAAATTGATTGCGTACCTGTACGTTATAAAAGCGTCGTCATATATTGAAAATATCTGGTGGGAAACCAGCCGGGAAATCACAAAAGAAAACCCGACCAATGCGATCTGTATATACGGAGTCGATGGCATTTTTTTTACTTCCATCGGAGTCTACCAGGAGTTCTTTCAAGACTGCCTGAACGGGCATTTTGGATCCGCTGCTTTAACCAAATCTTCTGCGCACTTCCGCAACTGCGCCGGGACCCAACAGGCTTCATAAGCGTCAGGTCCGTTACCGCTCAACTGGAAACCTGAGCGGCCATACAGATTCAATCCCGATGTTAACAATAACTGAAGCTATGTTTATTCAATTTACGCGAGGAGTCAAAGAAAGCTTTATGAAGGACCGCAAACGCAAAAGCAGAGATAATAACCGAAGCGACCCCTTGGTCGTTTTGACCCACAGCGGTCATTCCGCCTCAGAAACGTTATCGTACCGGAAATGTCGGGCGTCAGCGAAGCCCGGTATTGGCACATTTCACGCTCAATTTCAATGGCATGAATTGCAACGCTATTCGCAGAAAGCTGCTTCACTAAATCTGCCTTTATGAAATCGGTTATGGCCGAGCCGTGTGCTGTTATCTCGGTCTATAACTCGCGATGTTTGTTGATCTTGGCTGTGACGTGCTCGCCCGAGGTTGTATTTTGGTAGCGTGGCGGGTTCTCCGGGCCAGTGCAAGTCCTCAGACATTCCACAACAGCGTCATAGTTAGGCTGGTGGAAAAATAGCAGCGAGGTCTTGGTTTCCGCGCTTTGATCGGGCAGCGGATTGGCAACCCGGTGCATGGTGGAGATCCAGCGATCATTCGTCCATTCTGCCATTAGGTCACCGATGTTGACGACAAAAGTACCAGGCAGGATCGGCACGCGTGACCATTTACCCTCCCTGATTTGCACTTCCAGACCGCCGATCTCGGTGTTTGTTTGAACAATAGTCAAGCTGCCGTAATCAGTATGAGCCCCGGCGCGTAGTTGTTCGTCCAACGGCGCCGTGGTCTGTGCTGGGTAGTGAATGGCACTGAAATTAGTGATGTGGCGATCGATCTTTTCATCGAACCAGTGCTCGGGCAGATCGAGGGCAAGGGCAAAAATACGCATTAGATCCGTCGCCAGGCGGTTCATCTCGGTGTAATAGGCCTGCCATATCGACTGCATATCCGCCAACTCCGGCGGCCACCTATTCGGGGCAAAATAGGGATAACCGGCATCGCCAAAATGATAGGCGTCGGCGGCATGCGCGAACGGGCCGATGCTGAACGATTCCTTGATGTCGGGTGGTGTCACGTCGTCCAGACTGAGTGCTAAAGTCTCGGCGCCGAACGGCGTGTAGCCGCGATAGCAGTCCGCTGGCATCTTGTGGCGCATTTTTCCCCAAAACGGTAAGGCAAAATATTCCCCAGCACTTTTGTACATTTCGTCAATCAGATTGCTCGACACTCCGTGCCCGTCTATGACCAAAAAACCGATATCACGGCAGGCAGCATCGACTTCGGTAGCGACACTGGCCTTGGCCTTGGCGTCGGCGTCATTGCTTAGATAGGGAGAGATATCGATAACAGGTACAATGCTCATGCGCTGGTTCCTTCCAGATGCCAAAGAGATTGGATCCTCCTGGTGCCTGACTTGACAGTTCCCGGATATATTTCAGTCTCGCGGAAATTTTATCACCATTCCTCACCAAATCAATATCGACAGAATTGTCTGAAAGCCTGGTTTTGCGGATTTGGCAATACGGCAGTCAACGGTGTCCTGGCAGACGAAATATGTCAATTGGGTCATTCCGGATGGACAATGAAAATCGAGGCAGATGACTAATCAGCGCCAATCTCGGATTTACGGCCATTCACGACCGGTTGCAGGGGCGAAGCAGTCGTCGTCAAGGGCATGCGATTTCGGCTGGAATTTACCCAAAGCGGAAATCACAATCGTAGCAGGCCGGCCATATTTCATTTTCGACGCCGGCCATAGCTTGAAATTTGTGGCTGGAATGATGGTTCGGATGGCGTTATACCAAATCTCCATAAAGAAGACCGATCTGTGGGCTCCTCTTTATGAAGATTTGGTGGAGAGTTAGCCGTGCGAAATTCCGAAACAGTTCTTTTCGACAACAACCCAGGCCGAAACGCGCAGACGGTTGGTATCGCGCGCGAACTTGGAACGGATATTGATCTCATCCACGAACCATCCGTCGGCGTGATCGGTAACAAGGGCGATTCCCAATGTTATCTCGGCGTCCAGCGGAAGGTCGAGGTGATCCATGAATGCCTGCGCGTGAAAATGGGCCGCGGCAACGATCAGATGAGTATGCGGTTGGTGCAACCGGAATATACGGTTGCGACCTCGGACGGCATGCGCAACGGCACGCGGGAAATGCGTTATTCCTTGATTGGCCGCGAGGTCACGCACGACACCGTGTGCGAGCATTTGAGCGCCAGCGGTCTGGAGGGAACCATCGCCGTTGTCGCCTGCGACAAGCCGCCCGTTGGGACCCTTTCAGCCCTTCTTGAACATGACCGCCCCGCCATCATCATGTCGGACGGTCCCATTCGCCCCGGTACGGATTCCGTGACCAACGAGCGGATCGATATCATTACCGGTTTTCAGGTCGCGGGCAGCGATGATGAGGAAATGAAGAAGCGTGTCGCTTGCGAGGCTTGTCCGGGTTACGGCAGCTGCGGCGGCATGTTTACCTACAACACCATGCAGACATTCATCGCCGTTGTCGGTATGGAACCACTGCATATGGTGTCGCCACCGTCGGACGACCCCCGACGAATGGAACAGTTTCCGAACGAGCTTGTGAGCTATCTTCAAGCCATGATGGCCGCGGATCTATCGCCTCGAAAGATTGTCAGCCGCGATTCAATTCGCAACGCAATGATCGTTGCCATGGCTGTTGGCGGGTCGACCAATGTCTTGCTGCACGGTCCGGAAATCGCGAGAGCCGCCGGTTTTGGGGATTTCGCCACAGATATCATGTCGTTTGATGAATTCAATCACCTGTCGCAGCAGGTTGTACCGGTTCTGGTCGATGCCAGACCATTCGGCACCTATTCGATGGTTGATATCGACGAGAAGGGCGGCATCCAGGTTATCGTCAAGGAATTGTTGGACGCCGGACTTCTTAACGGTGACACGCTTACCTGCACGGGCGAGACCCTGTCGCAGCAAGTCGCGCGGCTCAATCCCCCGGCCCCCGATGGCGAGGTCATATATAGCGTCGCAAAGCCGTACAAACCGACCGGCGGATTACGGGTCCTCGGCGGCAACCTCTCGCCGGAATTCAGCGCCGTGCTAAAGCTGGCCGGCGTTGAAGGCGGCCTGGAGAACAATGTTTTTGTTGGCAAGGCGCGCATTTTCGATAGCGAGAGCGACCTGTTACAGGCGCTGGAAAACCAACCTGATGTTATCGAGAATCACGATATGATCATTGTCCGCTACGAAGGTCCCAGCGGCGCGCCGGGCATGCCGGAAATGCTCGATTCCACGTCCAGGATCACCACGCTCTGCCGCGAAAAAAACATTGTCGTCGGGCTGATGTCGGATGCCAGATTTTCCGGCGGGTCGGTTGGGCTTGTTATCGGCCATGTCGGACCGGAGGCCGCCTTGGGCGGTCCGATTGCTTTTGTCGAAAATGGCGATGAAATCGTCGTCGATCTGAATACAAATGAGCTGAATTGCACGGCGCTTTCGAACCCCGGAACCTTGCAGGCAAGAAAATCTTCCTGGCAAAAGGTTGTTGAGGGAAACGGCGGCAGCCACCCCTCAATCGGGGAGGCGGACACGCGCTTGCTGAACCGTATGCGACGGTCTGCGGTCTCGGCGGTGTTCGGCGCGGGCATGCATCCGGACCGGGTCCTGTGGATCAAAAATCCGCGCGATGCGGTCAAGACATCTTTCGTGCCGTCGAACAAATATCGCGCAGGTTCCGGAAAGGCATTCTAGAGCGCTTGAGCGCGCGAACCTGCCCCACCGCCTTCCCGCCCGGTCAAGCCGTGGTCGCGATAGGCTCTCCCTGAACACCTATCGATGAAGGTTTTGCAGCCGAATCCCTCTCCGTCCGTTGTGAGTGCAGTAATCAGCCATGCCCCGAAGGCTTCAATCTTTGCTCGAGCCGCGGTCCGTTCTGGCAAGCAAATCGGAAGTCAAAATCGAAGCCCCGAAGTTCGGAACGTGACCCAAAGCAGACGATGCATTGCTAGTCCGTACCATCGACGATGACGATATCTGAGTTGGCCGTTCGTTGTCTCAGCGCCTTCAACGCGGCGTAATCTGGGTCCTCAAAGAAGTTATGAATAGCTTCCCTATTTGGAAAACGAAAAACCACCAAACGATGCGGCTGCCAATTCCCCTCCATGACTTCAAACTCGCCACCCCTAACAATGTACTCTCCCCCATGCTTAGAAATTAGTTTGGGAACTTCGTCGCGATATCGGACGAAACCGTTCGCGTCCTTTAGATCTAAATCAACAATCATATATGCAGTCATCATGCCCTCTTGCGTTTTTCCGGCCAAATTTGAAAGTAATTTATGCCACCAGACTTCAAGTTACCTGAAAACCGGCTAAACTTTATTCCTTTGAGACTGCATTTGGCGCTAGGCAGTAGACCCAAGTTTCTGCGAAAACGTCTGGTGCTGGGGGATAAGCAGATCAATTTGCTACACAGTGATTTGGGCTGGAGTGGATCCGGAGCGGCCATCCTACCATTGGACAAAGTGACTCTGATCCAACAATGAAATCTGAAATGATCGGCACCTAGTGACTATCGTGCGAGTATTTCCAATATCCCTCCAATCTGGCCGAGGATAATCGAATGTCCAACTTCAAGAACTTGAACGACATCATCCAGCAGTTTCAAACTGACCCTGCGACCCAAAACGATCCCGTCAAACGGATGTTTATTTGTGACGGAGAAGCAATCACTGCGAATATTGCAACCAGTTCTGGAGACGGTAGTAAGCTCCACACACAGCCTGACCACGACGAGATTGTCATCGTGATTGATGGTGAAGCAGAATTCTTGGTCGGCGACGAAACGCGACACGTCGGTCCAGGTGACTTTATCTTTATCCCACGCAATACGCTACATGGTCGCGTGCGAACGATCACAGGGTCGATGTCGGCCCTCTCAATCTATGCACCACATTTTGACAGGGCGAAAGAGAACATTATCTGGCAAAGGGGCGACTGAATGCTAGATGTTGGGATGGCTGCGATTGGCAAATCGCCGACCAATTGGCCCATGGCGCAAGTCGTCCACTCCTGCGGGCAAAGCAGCGGTCGTTGAGGGCAACCGATGTCGATGTCTACTTCTGTGATCCACAAAACCGGTGGCAACGCGGTTCCAACGAGAACACAAACCGACTGCTTAGACAATACTTCCCAAAGGGCACCGACTTGTCCGTACACTTGCAGTTGCATCTCAACAAGAACGCACGACAGCTAAATGAACGACCAAGAAAGACTTTGCAATTTGAAACCCCGGCAGACAGAATTAACCAATGTGTTGCGGCGACTGGTTGAGATGACAACACAAAGCAGTCGAAAATGCCTCCGAACCAGGACGACCGCTTCCGCGGACAAAGCAGCCGCGTTAGAAAACCTGCCTATAGGGTCGAATTTGCACGAAGCAGTCGTGGCAAGCGGCGGGATATAGAGCGTTCCTACTTCTTCTTGAACATAGAAATGATATAAACCAGCACCGCAATAGCCGCTAATATGCCCAACGATACTGCGGCTAAGAACGTAAGATCGTCCGGGTTCTCAATTCCAAATCCCCTATTCAAATAATAAAGTACCGTTTGCATCGCGGCAGCCTTCCCTTGCGTTTCGGCATTATTGTGCCATGTCGTCTACCGATATGATATTATCTATTGAGATATGGCATCACTTCGACGAAGGGTGCCCATCTGCCGTATAATTAGTTGGTTGGGTGTTTGAAACCCTATTTGATAAAGACAAACGTCTGGAACCACTAAAAGAAATTATTCCTGCTGGCCAAAGCGATACTTACAATCATTTGCTTGAAATAAGTAACCGGGAAGGTATGGGATATGGCAAATTATTTGTTGCCGTTCAGGCTGAAAGCGCATCTTCACCTGGATAACATTGTGCTCAAGTGGGACGAAAGCGTTTTTACCCGCCCCTTAGCTTTACGTTGGCCCAATGCGAGCCGAAAAGTGACTGCTCCTGGCACTTAGCTGCCGTCACTGCATTCAACAAATAACGTCCGTTGTTGCAAGTAAAGCAGTCGTCGTCTAGGGCGCGCCAAGTCGACCGCAGTTGACCCGGGCGGCCATCAGTTGATTTCTTGATCCAAACCGCTGAAAGCAGCACTCAGAAAATATGGGGGCGTCCGACCATCAATGTGATTAAAACCCTAAAGCCTGAAAAACCATATCAGCTTAGATGGGTTTTTGGCCTTGTGGCATAAATCTCAAATTTCTCTGCGTCAAAGGCCAGGGGCTGCACCTTGCCACCAGCGGCTTGGACAACCTTGTCCACTTCCGGCACGGCCAGCATATTGTCCCAAATGCGGGCCATATGAGGGAACTCCGCGGCCAAATCAATCTCGGCTAACAAGGCGTTGCGGATCTGAGGCACCAGGAAACAATCCGCCAAACTAATCTCGTCACCAACAGCAAATTGCCCTGCGCTTACCGCCAGAATTTTATCCAAAGCAGAAAATTCTCGGCGGATGAAGTGTATCCGCAAAGGATGCACCGTCGGCGGCGCCTTCACCATACCCCATTCTCCCATGGCCTGGATGATAAAGGGGATGTTCTGATAGGGCTGTACATCAGCTGCGATGATGTACATGATCCGCTGCATCTCCGCCTTTGCCCATGGATCCGAAGGCACCAAATGCATGCCATCCGTGGCTGGTGTTACACTTTCGATATAATCAATGATTGCGCCCGACTGGGTCATTTTACGACCGTCGGGCAACAGTAGAATTGGTATTCGTCCCTCGGGATTAAACGCCGTTAAGTCATTCGTGCCTAATTCAACCGTCACAGCATCACCATCAGGCAAGGTAAAAACCATGATGCCACGATGATCGGTTTTCAGCCCGGTGCTGACCAACTGCACGATTTGCAGCGGCACCTTTCGACAAGCCAAGTATAGTGTTACCCTCATCGAAGCACTGCTGGCGACGTGATAATAGAGTTTCATCGGTTGAGATTGTGTCATCTGTCCTATCTAAATCAAATATTTCAGTTCTACGCTATCATATCGTAATTCATCTTCACGAATGGCCAAAAATCGGCCTTTTCGTTTTGGCAAGATCCGCACAACCAAATTTCTCCGCAAGCTCTGATTTCAACCGTCAATGACCGATTGAACGGCGGCTTTTGGCATATCCGGACCACTTGGCCTAAATCGCATTTAGTCCGAAATTGACGGCATAACAGAGCTTTGTCTTTGTAACAGGAACTTCATTTCGCAATTCGGGGCAGTCATCGCGTTCCGCGCTGACTGCTTGGGAAAATGACCTACTCGACGATTCGCAATGCGTCTTGCAGGCCCGTTTTTCCCAAACAATCCGCAACCAGATCATTGTGTTTTGGGTCTATGAACGGCAACGTTGACGCACATGCCACGGTTTCCGCCGGCCAATGGGTTAGGAAGTTGGAGACGCTTCGTTCCGCTTTCTGCATATCACCCAGCAAAACCAAACTGGCAATCCTGATGATATGGGCTACTCGCCAACTCGGCCCACTGCGCAGTGATTGCTCGGCCAGCGCCTGTGCTTCGCCATATTTTCCAATTGTGAAATGAGCGACCAACATGGCTGAATATCTGAAAAAATTACTCGGGTCGCGGGGGTTGAGGCGAAGGGCCAATTCGCAGCTGGCCAAGGCTTCCTCGAACATGCCGGCATAGGCATAAACCGTCCCAGAGGCGGCGTGAGCGAGGGAGAAATTTGGATTTAATTCTATGGCCCGTTTCAGCTCGTTGATCGCAAGCGCCACATCGCGTTGCCCGTGAAATGCGGTCAATCCCAAAATCCAATGGGAGAACTCGTCTTGATCGTCGAGATTTATCGCCGCCCGTATCGCTTCTCTGGCCGCGAACAAATCACTCGCAGCATCTTGCGAATAACCTTGCAATGCCCTGTGATAAAGTGCCGCCGCCCGCAATTGATGACTGCATGGATGCTCTGGATTGATCTGTTGTGCCTTCTCCGCCAGAATCAGAGCCTGGGCAAAGGATTCTGCCTTAAGATCGTAAACATAGCGCCAACCTATTTTCGAAATATCGCGCAAATCCTGAAAATCGGTATCTACTTGGGCGCGTCTTCGGTCGCCCTCGTTCAAGACGACCTGGGTTTGCGTGGAAGAGGCAACCGCCCTGGTGATCTCGTCTTGAACATCAAACAAGTCGTCTAGATTCTTGTCATATGTCTCGGACCAAATTTGTTGAGAATTGTCCGCGTCGACCAAATGTGCGATCACTCTCACGCGTGAGCCGGACATTCGGGCACTGCCTTCCAGCACATAGCGGACATTTAATTCCTTTGCGATTATATGAATGTTTGTGGGCGCATCCTTATAGAAAAATGCGGAATTACGCGCGATCACCAGCAACCCGTGAATGCGCGACAGGTTTGATGTTATGTCTTCGGTCAAGCCATCGACGAATGACGTCTGATGCGGATTGCCAGAAATGTTGGTGAAGGGCAACACGACGATCGAAGAATGCCAATCCTGTTGCGGCGTTTGTAAACCACCAGTGTTGCTTGTCGAACCGCTCACTTCTGATGAACGGAAATCCTGTTCAGAATCTGTTACTGCCCGCCCTTCTTGTCGACTTTGCCGGGTTTCCAGTTCGAAGTCTGCAAGTGCTTTATGAAGCCCCAGCTTTGAGGAGACACTTAGTTTTCGGTAAATCGTCGTTATGTGGGTGCGGACCGTCGACGGCGCAATGTACAAAGCCTCGGCGATTTGGCGATAATTGTCTCCGTTCGCATAAGCTTGCGCAATTTCAGTTTCTCTATCACTTAACCGGCTTTCGCGCATAAACGTCGTCTCGACTGTTTTCCCCAGGGCAACGGAGGCGAGCGCTTCCGGTTACCAAGTATTTCAGGCTGCCAGAAAAACATACCATGGATGCATTCGGCAATTAAGTCATATGCTGTATCAAAATACATCATCTGCTGGATACTCGCTGAAAACCGTTGCGATTAGCCTAGGTATTTATGAGTCCAAACAAATTTCACGATTATGAAGGAGCAAAACACGATGACTATTTCCAATAGCGCCCGCGATTTCTTCGAAGCCTGTGAGACCGGTAAGGGGTCGGACGGTTGCGCGAAATATTGTCACGATGGGGCGACATTTTCATGTCAATCTGATGCGCTAGCCGATGTGACCACGGTGTCGGGATATGCGGATTGGATGCAAGGTCTGCTTGGCCCGATTGCTAACGGGCATTACGAATTAACGGCTTTTGCAAGTGATGAAGAGCGCAATACGGTCGTCGCGGCGGCAATATTTCATGGCACTCATACGGCTGACGGCGGACCGGTGCCGGCAACCGGCAATACTGTGGCCGCGGATTATGTCTATGTGATGAGTTTCGACGACGGAAAAATCCGCCATATGACCAAAATTTGGAACGACGGATACTCATTGAAGGCCCTAGGCTGGGCTTAGTGTTTTCGCGGCAGCAGGTGATAACGCCACCGGTGGGTCTTTTCTGCTTCACAAAAGAGCCATCGGTTGCGGTTTGCCGTTCCTGGAAAAAACCAACCGCATGGTTATCAAGAGATCAACTTGGTTAAGCAGTCCTATGTCGCTTTTGGCACTTCACGGACAACATGGCCTAGATCGCATTGGTCCGAAGCAGGAGGCACAGCTGACCGTTGTCTTTGTAACAGAAACTTCTTTTCGTGATCCGGCGTAGACTTCGAACCGGATAGAACGGCGCTTGGCGGGCATTTTATCCACACCTCAATGACCCTACGGCAGTGACCTAATCGGTAAATATTGCGCCGGCTGGTTGGTTCACGATCGGTTCCACCACTTTTGGAAAGTGACCGGTCACTTCCGGTTCACCCCACCACATCCATACCGTTTTCAGGATGCCTTCACCTACATTTACCATGCGATGGACGGCATAGGGCTTGGCGTAAATTACCGTCCCTGGGGTCGCTTTGAAGGTTTTGCCATCGACAGTCCATTCCGCTTCGCCACTGACAACGTAATAGATTTCCGGTGCAGGGTGGTTGTGCCCAACATATATCGCACCGGGCGCGAATTCCGCCTCACCGAAAAATACATTTTTACCTTGAACAGGAGAATTTTGACCGCCGACAAGTGTTTTGTATCTAAACGCCTTGGCAAACGCCGCACCAGCATAATTTTTCGGCGGTGCAATCCACCCCACATTACCGGCGTTTACTTGCGGCCCCTCGGCAACGCTGGCGTCAGTGGAAAAGGTTATTGCCACGAGCGCAATAGCGGCCCCCATAAATCGGAATGTCAATTTCACCGGTTAGGTCCCTTGCGACTGAGTTTCGGTTTAACGCCTAGGTTTTGACCACAAAATCAAACCGTGCCTGCAACCCAGCTGCGCCGGATTGCATTGTCATGATAAGGCGCTTGTCAAAAATAAAGTCAGAGCGATTGCTTTTTTCATCTGGAAAATAGAGCTGTGAAGTCAGCCAGGGGCCGTTGAGGGGACGGATTTTAACGTGGAAATGCCGCGTGCGACCGGGATAGAGGCCAGGCATAAGAGTGATGAAATCATACCGTCCGTTTTGATCGGTGAATAGGTGCCCGCGAAAGCGAAAGCCTTGATTATCGTATCGGCCATCGGGACCCGCATGCCAAAGTTCGACATGTGCGCTGGCGACAGGATGGCATTGCTGATCTAAAACAAGTCCGCGGAGCGACATTTCTTTACCGCCCACGCCATCACCGCGAAAATCATTCTTCGCCGGTGTATCAGGGGTAAAATACGGGCCCGGCGTTTGCGCCTGCGTAAGTTCCGGATCCCCACCACAGGAGGGCGTCAGTGGCATTTTTTTTGTTTCGGCGAATGCAGCACTAGCAGAAGTTGTCAACGTGAGTGCCATGCCGGATTTCAACAACTGGCGCCGGGTCACTTTGTTGTCGGCCAATTCATCCTCCATTCTTCAAGAGCATGCAGCCAAACCCTATCGAATGAAAGGGGCTCTCACGAAGACGTGTGACGCAGCCCCTTAGCTAATCATTTTCCCGCTGGACGATGCCAATCGACTTATTGCGAGCGAACATATTCGATATAGCCCCGTACATCGGCGGCCGGTTCGTCATAAGCGTCACCAAGCACCGACGCTATCCGCGACATATAGCTTTCGAGCCAATCGGGGAACGTAAAATCGGTAATGCGAAGAAATTCTACGGTTGCGGCAAATCGCATATCGGCAATGGATGGCTTCTCGCCGCCGATGAATGTATTTCCGTTCAGGAAAAAGCCATGAATAACTTCGATTATTTCCGCAAGTCCATCTTCGGCGGCCTGGCGAGCGACCTCTTTAGTCCCATCATCGGCGTCGCTAGCACCGACTTCCCCCGGATAAAGAGGAAAACCGAGCCGTGGATAGGCAGCACGTGCGACCAACGGATAGAGGCTGCCGGACATATAAAACATCGCACTGTCTTGTTTTGCCCGTTCTTCCGGGTTTTCAGCATAGAACTGGGCCAGGCCATGCTTGTTGCAAAGAAACTGCATGATGGCGCAACTTTCCCATAGTGCGCCGTTGACCAGGCTGGAAGCCTCCATGAGAGGTGTGAGGTGGGCCGGGCAAAGCTGCAGAAACGCATCTGTTCGCGTTTGCTCATAAGCATCCACTTCCTCAATTTCGATCCCGGCGGCGCGGACAAAAATGCGCGCGGTCATATTGTTTACACTTGGCTTGATGACGTGAAGTTTCATAGTCAAATCCCCATGCTGGTTGACGCCTGCACGAACGAACGCATGATCAATATCAGTACTCAAACTGGTGCTTCGGAATTAAAGGCTGTTTGTCTATTATTTTTGCTGGCGTCGTCGAACCAAATAAATTCAACCCTCGAAGCAAATTGGATGTTACGGGAAATTTAGTTGAACTGAAAGAGATTCAACCGTGAAGTCGTCTCGCAAGTTCGACGCTGGATATTGGATTGCCACTTTTGCACCCGACTTCATTTGATTTCATTCCTCGACAATGCCTATCGAAGTTGATTTGATAATTGGCCAAGCCGAGAGTTCCTCATGAGGTAGGGAGACCGATGCCCGACAATCGAATTTTGTGCACCCATGCAGGCAGTCTGCCACGTCCGGCGAAAGTGAAGGCGTTGCTAACTTCAGCGTTTGTTGGTGAAGACGTATCTGTCCACGAACTGGATGAAGCCGTGGCGCAGGCAACTGCCGACGCTCTTCAGAAACAACGCGTCACGGGCATCGACATCGTCAATAACGGCGAACAGGGTCGAGAAAGTTTCTTTACTTATATTCAGCATCGAATGAGCGGCTTTGGCGGCGTCAGCGAGCGGGCTGTCATGCGCGACACCGTCGCCTATCCCGGCTATCGCGAGCGAATGGTCAAAACATCAAGAGACGAAAAAGCGGTAAATTTGCTCGCCGCACCACGGGCGCTGGCTGAAATTCGCTACACCAGGCCGAAGGTTATCGAAGCGGAGTGTCAGCAATTCCGTCACTACTATGATCTTCAGATCGCAGCCGGCGCCAGTTTTACCGACGGCTTCATGTCGGCGCCTTCACCCGGCATTATTGCGGCGGCGATGAACAACGACTATTACCCCGATCAACAATCTTATGTGTCGGCTTTGGCAGCGGCGCTCAAGACGGAGTATGATGCAATTCATCGCGCCGGTTTTATGCTGCAAATCGATGCGCCTGATTTGGCGCTGGAGCGCCATACCTCTTTCGCTGACAAACCACTCAGCGATTTCATTGAGTTTATCGCCATGGTGATTACCGCCATAAACGATGCCTTGCGGGACGTGCCGCGAGATCGTGTGCGCCTTCATGTCTGTTGGGGAAATTACGAAGGACCCCATGATCACGACGTCGCGCTTAGCGATATTTATGCGGAATTGATTAAAACGCGGGCCGGTGCCTTGATGTTGTCGATGGCCAACCCGCGACACGCCCATGAGTATCATTGCTTTGAGACACAAAAATTGCCCGATGACATGTCGTTGATTGTCGGCGCCATCGACACCACAACAAATTATGTGGAACATCCATTGGCGGTTGCGGACCGACTGATGTTGGCGGCAGGTGCCGTCGGCGATCCAAGTCGGATTATGGCGGGCACCGACTGCGGCTTCGAAACATCAACAGGGGTATCATTTGTCGTCGAGGAAATCGCTTGGGCTAAACTTCGTGCCCTCGCCGAAGGAGCCACTATCGCTGGTCACAAGTTGTTTGGATAGCCGATTGCCGCGATGTTTTGACCCTGCGAGCGTTGAAAGCAACAACAGCAGCACCCCGCCTCTCAGAATCTCCTGATACTATTGAAGTCCACATAGTTATAACAAACTGGGTACTGCCTAGGTTCCGACCACAAAATCAAACCGTGCCCGCTTCAGGCCGTGGTATCGATGGTCTGGCCGGCGTCAAGGCTATCGCCATTGCCGCCCTCGGGCCCTTTTGCCACGGCGACCATCGCCGGACGCAACAACCGGTCATGCAGAACATAACCAACTTGAAGAACATCGATGATGGTGCCCGCCGGCGCCTCTGGATGATCGACCTGCACCATCGCTTGGTGCAGATTGGGATCAAGTTTTTCGCCGACCGGATTGATCTGCTGGATGTCATGTCGTTCGAGAACCAATAATAATTCGCGTTCCGTAAGCGTCAATCGAGGATTTGCGTATCTCTTTATGCTACTGACAGTGTGTTTCCGTAATGATCGGAACGCTCCATTGTTGTTCGAGCGTTTTTTTGGCGTGGGCAATGATCGACCTGTAGTCCGGTTACACCGCGACCAACACATGTAGAATATGTATTAGACACGCCAACAAACCAGATTAATCATTAAAGATAGTTCAAATTTTCAACTAAATCGAATAGAATCTGTTGATTAATCTACGCTTCTATGCTATCTCAGCTCGTACTGAGAGAAAAACAATGAACCAAAAGTTAAGGCGTCTGCTAGTCACGTCTCTCGTAGTACTTTTATGTTCAATCAGCGATTACAAAAAAACCCATCAGCGATTTTGCCGAAGCAATAAAGAACTCAGAAAAATCGCTTTTACAGCTCGGCAAACGGGTAGCTGACGCTTATGCCGGGGTTATCGCAAGGGCGTATTGCATCGAAAATTACACAAAGATTCGAAAAAACAACTGCTTGGCGAGTTGAAACGATACCAGCTCATCGTTGTGAATCAATCCGGTAATGTAAAAAAGCTCACGCCTGACTCGACATTTTAGCGGCAAAAAGGGATTTACAATGTTGACCAGAACGTACAAGCACAAACGCGCAGACGCAGAGACGGAATTCGATAACCTTCAATTCTGCAAAACAAAAAAGAAAGATAGTCTCAACCACGTTTATACAAAATTGCTTGTGCGCTACGACGCGGAAATCACTTGGTACGACACACATGCGAGCAGAAGGCGCTGGTGGTCCGGCACCGTGCGGCTGCTCGCCGTCATCCTCGTAACAATTAGCCTCGTCTTCATAAACGCTCGCGCGTTTAGCTCTGCCCCGGGGTCTGGCACCCCATATGATACCCTACTGTCGTTCTTTGGCCTCAATTTTAACGAATTAACGGCTTTTGCAGTTATGATTGCTATAATAGCCGGCGGCATTCTGCTATTGGATTTGGTTTTCCAAATAACTGCGCGATATGCTCGATGGCGCGTAACTGAATATAAAATTCGCATCATGCGGACAGCTTTCGAGATCGCGTTTCTTAGTAAATACGGCACAAAGCAAGAAGACCAAATAACCCTAGATGTGTTCAACAACGCGAGAATTATGTAGATATGTTCAACAACGCGAGAATCATGGCCACCGAAAGTTTCCAAGCCGTGGAAAAGGAAATACAAGCGGAGACCGAAAGCTGGAGCCAAAATCAAGAGTCAGCCATGACGATCTTACGACAGAAGATCGAAACAACGACGGAAGAGGCGAAAAAGGTTGCCGAGGATGCGTTCAAGCGGGAGACAGAAGCGGCAAAAGAATTGCTCAAGAAGGAAGAACAAGAAAAGCTCAAAACAGAAGCCGTTTTGCTGGACGTAACTATTTCAGCTGGTCAAAAAAAATCACCTCTGACTCTCATTGTTGAGGAGCGGAGTGGCAAGGAGGTCAAAAGATTTAGCGACGTAAAACCTGGCCAAACCGTTCCTATAAGCTTACCTCCAGATCCATATATCCTGCGCCTTCTCGGACCAAACAACGAGGAGATTACCGCGAAATCAAAGCGACTAGCACCCGCAAAAGACGAAACGCTTATCATTTAGTCGAAAATTCTCATTCTAACATTGATCCAATTGAAATAATCACAAGAGAGCAACAGCAAACAGTCATTGGCCAAGCGCTTACAATCAGACGGGTATGCGATGATTAAACTGCATGAGCAGACAATTCTTGCCGGTCCAGTGCCGACACTCTGATCCAGCGAATGGCGCGAAGTATTGCAAATCGTTTAGAGGAGGGATGACGTTATGATGATCACAGTCGACCGGTTTCAGAGCGACGCGGACGCAACGATAAGCAAGGTGAATGTCGACGGGCAGTTCGTCTGTTTCGGCCTGGAAGATGAATACCGGGACAATAAGGTTGCCAAAGAAACGCGCATTCCCAGCGGCCGTTATAAAATAGGTGTACGCCAAGAAGGTGGTTTCCATGGGCGCTACAGCCAAAAATTTCCCGCAATGCATCGCGGGATGCTGCAAGTTCTTAATGTTCCTGAATTCGAATTTATCCTTATTCACATTGGTAATTCCGACGAGGATACCGCCGGGTGCCTGCTGGTTGGGTTGAACGCTTCGGTCGATGACGGCGAACTACGCGTGACGTCTAGCCGGCTCGCCTATCAAAAGCTATACCCAATGGTCATCGACGAGGCACAGGCCGGCGAACTCGAAATCGAGTATGTCGACAATGATAGGCCAACTTGAATGGCTCTCGACTAGGCAAGCCTCCTGACTTCCCTCTTCAGACTGGCCGATTGGACAATTTACGGCCGGGACGCGCGACCGATCGCAATACAAGTTTTATATCAGGTAAATAGTTATAAGCCGTCATCTTTGCCTCTCATTTCCCGATCCGGTTCCTCGTCAATGAGACCCAGTATGAAATAACTTTCGTCATGTTAGGCACGCTTACAGGTATTTCCGACACCATCAATAGCTTCTGGACCGCCAGTCGCGAAAAGCAGTCCGAGTATCAGTTACTGCAAATAGTGGTGGAAATCCAATAACTCTGCCGAGATGGTTAGAGGCGATAGCTGAATCATGCGGAGTGATATGCATTACTATAGCAACTACGTGCTGGCCCGCACGGCCAGTATCAAGATCAAGCTCGGTGTCGCGAGAATAATCACCGGTGTCGCCGAGTACCTGCGCTTTGTTGGAGCCCCCACTCAGGTCTGTAAAACATCAAATCGAGTTTGATCAAGATCTAGCAAAATATACAAAAACAGGACTAGCGGGTAATATTGAAGGAGATATGCAGACAAGTTGTATTAATTATGATGAATTTATGTTAATAGTAGAAAAATCAGAGGGTTGATTAATGCTGTGGAATGCGACTGTGGAAACCTGCGCCGCCATATAATTCAGTCCCAAAAACGACGATAACTGAAGCTATATATATTCAAATTTCGCGATTAGTAAAAGAAGCCTTTCTGAAGTTCAGCAAACACGGCGAGCGCTTCAGGCCGTGGTATCGATGGTCTGGCCGGCGTCAAGGCTATCGCCGTTGCCGCCATCCGGTCCTTTCGCCACCGCGACCATTGCCGGACGCAACAACCGATCATGCAGGACATAACCAACTTGCAGAACGTCGATGATGGTGCCCGCCGGCGCCTCTGGATGATCGACCTGAACCATCGCCTGGTGCAGGTTGGGATCAAGTTTTTCGCCGACCGGATTGATCTGCTGGATGTCATGTCGTTCAAGAACCGACAATAATTCGCGTTCCGTCAGCTCGACCCCTTCGACAAACTTTGCTAGCGGCGTGCCCGCATCATGGCCCTCCGCCGGCGTGGCATCCAAGGCTCGGCGCAAATTGTCCGGCACGGTTAAGATATTGCGGGCAAATTCCGCTACCGCGTATTTCCGCCCATCAACTTTGTCGCGCTCGGCCCGCCTGCGGACATTCTCCAGCTCGGCCATGGCGCGCAGCAATTTGTCCCTAAAATCGGCCGCTTCCAATTGGGATTTCTCCAGTTGAGCCGCCAATTCCGACGGGTCACCCAGATCACCGAGATCACCCAATTCGCCTTCATCGGCGATTTCGCCCATAGGCTCCGGGGTATTTTCCAGCCCAGCGTCATAAGTAACTTCATGACCTTGGTCCGCCGCGTTTGGCGCCGCCCCTTCGGCCAAATCGATCTCTTCCTCATCTCGTTTTTCGCCGGACATTCCTACCTCTTCCAACGCTCAATTCCTGTTGGCTATCATGTAGGACAAGTGGACGAAGAATGCTAGTAGAGAAGCGTCAGTTTTCGAGCAATACGCAACTCGGCAGAAGTAATCAAGGATGTTCCAGAAGCACATGCTCGAATGTTGAAATGGCTGTTTAAAGCGTATTTTCAGCTAATTTGCGCTGCGGGCGTCTGCTTTGATCATGTCGGCAGCTTTTTCGGCAATCATAATAACCGGCGAATTGGTGTTGCCGGAAGTGATGGTCGGCATCACAGACGCATCGACTACCCGTAGACCTTCAAGACCATAAACCTTGAGCCGCGGATCGACCACGGCGTCATCATCGATGCCCATTTTGCAGGTGCCGACGGGATGGAAGATTGTCGTGGCGATGTCGCCGGCTGCCAAGGCGAGCTCTTCGTCAGATTGCACCTCCGGTCCCGGTAAGATTTCTTCCGGCTGGAATTTTTGCACCGCCGGCGCTTGCATGATCTGGCGGGTCAAGCGGATCGATTTGGCGGCGATAAAGCGATCGTTATCGGTGGTTAGATAGTTCGGCCGTATCGACGGCTGTTGGCGAAAATCCGCGCTGGCGATGTGAATTCGGCCCCGGCTCTCCGGCCGTAGGTTACAGACGGAAGCGGTAATTGCAGGATATGGGTGTAAGGGGTCGCCAAGCCTGTCGGTGCTGAGCGGCTGAATATGATATTCCAAGTCCGGCGTTTCTTTGGCCGGATCACTTTTCGCAAACAGACCCAGTTGACTGGGCGCCATGGTCAAGGGGCCGCGCCTAAAAAACAAATACTGCGCCGCCATTTTTGCTTTGCCCCAATTGCTGTTGGCGATCTGGTTCAGAGTGATTGCGTTTTGGACCTTGAAAACGGTCCGTATTTGCAAATGATCCTGCAGATTTTCACCGACGCCTTGCAGCGGGTGGATGACGTCGATGCCGTGTTTTGCCAATACTGCCGGGCGACCGATGCCGGACAATTCCAGCAATTGCGGCGATGCGACGGCGCCAGCCGCCAGAATAACTTCACCGCCGGCCGACGCTTTGGCTTGGCGCCCTTTCCAATTAAAGGCAACGCCCGTGACACGTTTGCCATCCAACAAAAGGTGTGAACTATGGGCGTAGGTCAAGACCCGTAAATTTTCGCGGCGGCGTACTGGTTTCAGGAAAGCCTTCGCGGTGCTCCACCTGACGCCGGTGCGTTGATTGACTTCGAAATACCCCGCTCCTTCATTATTGCCCTGATTAAAATCATCGGTTTTCGGGATGCCGACTTCACCGGCGGCTTCACGGAATGCATCCAAAATAGGCCAGGATATGCGCGGTGCTTCAACCCGCCATTCGCCGCCGCTGCCATGGGCGGCGCTGGCGCCTTTGTGATAGTCCTCGGATTTCGTGAAATAGGGCAAAATATCATCCCAACCCCAGCCGGGATTACCCGATTGACGCCATTGTTCATAATCCCGCGCCTGGCCGCGCATATAGATCATGCCATTGATGGACGAACATCCGCCCAATACCTTGCCTCGCGGATAACTCAAGGAGCGGCCATTTAAGCCGGTTTCCTCCTCTGTCGACATCATCCAGTCGGTGCGCGGATTATTCATGGTATAGAGATAACCGACCGGCACGTGAATCCAGAAGTAATTGTCCTTGCCGCCGGCTTCGAGCAATAAAACGCGTTTATCGGGGTCGGCACTTAACCGATTGGCGAGGACACAGCCGGCCGAGCCGGCACCAATGATAATGTAATCATAAATACCTATATTTTCCGCAACTTGGTCGTTCATTCCGGCTCCTTCGTCAACAAACTAGTTATAATTGCCGCTATGAATATTCCACCGTCATTGCTGCAAATCGGACACAAGCTGACGCGTATAATACCACACCCCAACCATGCCCAGAACCAGCATCACCAAGCATATCTGCGGTCCTAGAATAAACGACATCAGAAATATCAGCGGCAGGATTACAAACAGCGAAAAAGCGTTCAACAGGCCGATTTTCCACCGCAACTCCACCTCGGTCTGAGGATCGTCAATCGGATATCCGGGTCCGGAATGGGCCCAGGGATGATATGTGAGCCGGCCATCCGCACCGGTGCGAAAACAGGTCTTGTTAAAGCCAAAATTCAGATAAATGATATTGTTCATTTCCCGTCTCCACGCAGATTGAATTTTCTGGCCAAAATATTTCAGGTCTTGCCGTTGGCTAAAGCCAAGCGTAGAGTTTGAGTTTACCAAATGGGCAAAGCAAGAAAAATATAGCGGCCCAAACTCTGACCAACTTAAAAATCCGAAAAGGGAGGACGAGATGAAGCTTAGAAAGTGTTCATTGACAACCACGCCGCTTCTGGCAGGCGTCGCGGTTGCCGCCATGATTGCCGCAGGGGCGATGTCCGCCAATGCCGGCACGCCAAATGACGTGCTGGTGCACGCGAAGAATATTTCCGACACGATTACCCTTGATCCGGCAGAAGTGTTTGAGTTTACCGGTGGCGAAGTGATTGCCAATATCTATGATCGGGTGATGATGTTCGAGCCCGAAAATCTGACCGAATTGGTTGGTGGCGTGGCGGAAAGTTTTAGCGTCTCGGATGATGGCAAAACCGTCACCTTCAAAATTCGCGCCGGGCAGAAATTCCATTCCGGCAACGATGTGACGGCGCAAGATGTGGCGTATTCGCTGCAGCGGGTGATCAAACTGAAAAAAACCCCGTCCTTTATCTTTACCCAATTCGGTTGGGATAAAGACAATGTCGACACTATGATCAAGGCGACCGGCCCCGATACAGTAGCGGTCACCATTAATTCGGCTTTCTCGCCAGGTCTGTTGTTGAACGCTTTGTCGGCAGGCGTAGGCTCCGTCGTCGACATGAAAACCGTCGAAGCAAACGCCAAAGACGGCGATATGGGGTACGCTTGGTTAAAAAACCATTCCGCGGCGTCCGGCGCCTATAGCCTGAAGACATGGAAAGCCAACGAGTTGATCATGATGGAAGCCAACAGCGTTTATCGCCATGGCGAACCTAAAATGAAGCGTGTCATTCTGCGCCACGTCGCGGAACCGTCGGCGCAACGCCTATTGATTGAAAAAGGCGACGTCGATTTGGCCCGTGATTTAACGCCAGATCAGATTAAGGGATTGGCTGGCAACAGCGATGTTGTGGTCGGAAATTACCCGAAGGCGTCGCTATACTATATCGCGCTCAATAGCAAAAACCCAGCACTCGCAAAACCTCAAGTCAAAGAGGCGATCCGTTATGCGATCGACTACAAAGGGATGGAAAATTCATTCCTGGCCGGACAATACAAGGTACATCAGTCGTTTTGGCCCGCAGGATTATGGGGTGCGTATGAAAAAAACCACTTCTCTCTCGATCTGGACAAAGCAAAAGGCTTGGTCGACAGTGCTGGTGCATCGGGCACAAAACTACAGATTGCGACACTAACAAATCCACCTTTTTCGGATATCGCCCAATCTATTCAGCAGTCGCTGTCAAAAATTGGCATCGACACGGAGATTGTTTTGTCGGAAGGCAAAACGCTTTGGCCGATGTACCGGGCGCGCAAGCATGATATGATTATTGCCTATTGGTCTCCGGACTATGTAGATCCGCATTCCAATGCGGATGCTTTCGCCCACAATCCAGATAATCGCGACGAAGCGAAGTTGACCGGAAAGCCAGCTTGGCGCACTGGTTACTTTGACAAAAAAGTCACCGCTGCAACTGAAGCGGCGGCGGCGGAACTGGACTTGGTGAAGCGCAAACAGATGTACTTGGATCTGCAACACGAGGTTCAAACGAATTCGAACTTTGTCATGATGTTCCAAAAAACCCAACAGACGGCACTTCGTAAAAATGTCAAAGGTTATGTCAGCGGGGCCAATTTCGATTTGGTCTTCTATCGCAATGTGAGCAAATAACAGACGATATATAAAGTGACGAATAAAACCACCAAAGCTGAGGGGGCGGACAATAGTCCGTCCCCTTCTTCTCCGGCCATACCGGTTGCCGTCAAAAAAACCGCGAACTTCTTCCTAACCATCGCTTTAACGTTTATCGGATTAACCGCCATCACCTTCATTATTGGCCGGGTGATGCCGGCTGATCCGGTCCTCGCCATTGTCGGCGACCGCGCCAATCAGGAAACCTATGATCTGGTTTATCACCAACTCGGTCTCGATAAACCGATAATACAGCAATATTTCATCTATCTTGGCCAAGTTTTACAAGGAGATCTGGGCAAGTCGATCATGACATCGCGAGATGTGCTGGACGATATTATCCGGTTTTTCCCGGCAACCCTTGAACTGGCGACAATTGCGACAATTATCGGGCTATTTCTGGGCGTGCCGATGGGTGTCTTGGCCGCCGTCAATCAAGGCCGCTGGATTGATCATCTGGTGCGGATCGTCGGCCTTTTTGGTTATTCGGTGCCGATCTTCTGGCTTGGCCTGATGGCGCTGCTGGTATTTTACGCCCGCCTCGATTGGTTCCCGGGACCAGGCCGTATCGATGTGTATTATGATGGCATTGTCGAACATCGAAGCGGTATCATCCTATTGGATAGCGCCTTGCAAGGCGAATGGGAAATCTTCAAGAACGCGGCGGCGCATCTGGTGCTGCCCTCGGCGGTTCTAGCCACCTTCGCCCTTGCCTATATCGCCCGCATGACCCGCAGTTTCATGCTCGATCAGTTAAGTCAGGAATTCGTCCTGACCGCCCGGGTCAAGGGCTTGTCTGAATTCAGCGTTATTTGGCGCCACGCCTTTAAGAATGTGCTGGTGCAGCTGATAACGATCATCGGCCTGACGTACGCTTCGTTGCTGGAAGGCTCGGTCCTGACAGAGACCATTTTCGCCTGGCCGGGCATTGGCCAATACATTACCGCCTCCCTATTCAACGCAGATATGAATGCCGTCATCGGCGGTACCGTGGTTGTCGGCATCTGTTTTGTCGGCATCAATATGTTATCTGACATCCTTTATCGTTTCGCCGATCCAAGGGCGCGTGCATGACCACAACGCCCAACAAGAATAACAAAGACGGCCTGCGCGCCTGGTTGCTTTCGGAAACGCCCGCATCGATATGGCAAGCGCGCTGCCAGCGGCTTTACCTGGCCTGGCTAAGTTTTTCCGCCAATCCTATCGCCATGATTGGACTGATTATCATTGCCGTTTTGCTTGTCTTGGCGGTCCTGGCACCGATTGTCACCAGCGGCGACGGGACAACGCAAGATCTGCCCGGTAGACTGCAGCCGCCAAGTATGGCGCACTGGTTCGGCACCGACGAATTAGGCCGGGACATTTTTGACCGGATTATCTGGGGCTCCCGCATCACCCTCTATATTGTTGGCCTGGTCGGCATCACGGTCGTGCCCATCGGGTTGTTGATCGGCACCGTCGCCGGTTATGTCGGCGGTTGGGTCGACACAGTGCTGATGCGCTTCACCGATATATTTCTGGCGTTTCCACGTTTGATCCTGGCCTTGGCGTTTGTTTCAGCTTTGGGCCCGGGGTTGGAAAATGCGGTGCTGGCGATTGCTATTACGACCTGGTCGCCTTTTGCCAGAATTGCCCGGGCGGAAACCCTGACGATCCGCAATTCGGAACATATTCTGGCGGCCCGTGTGCAGGCGGCATCGACCAGTCGTATCCTGGTCTATCATATTGTCCCTTTATGTATCTCCAGCGTGATCGTGCGCCTGACTCTGGATATGGCGGGCATCATCTTGATCGCTGCCGGTCTCGGTTTCCTGGGCCTGGGCGCGCAACCGCCATTGCCGGAATGGGGGGTGATGATTTCCACCGGCCGGCAATACATGTTGGATCAATGGTGGGTCGCCGCGTTTCCGGGCTTGGCTATTTTGACTGTGTCCATGGGCTTCAACTTGTTAGGCGATGGCCTGCGCGACGTCCTTGACCCCAGAAGCGGGAAATGACCATGGCGCCGAACGATCCGCTGCTCTCAATCCGTAATTTATCGGTCTCATTTACCACCCCGCAGGGCGTTGTCGAAGCGGTGCGCGGGGTTAGTTTCGATGTCGGTCAGGAGCGCCTTGGCATCGTCGGGGAATCCGGTTCCGGCAAGTCGCAGACCGGACGCGCCATTCTCGATCTCAATGGCCACAATGCAAAAATTACTGCCGACAAATTGGATTTCGACGGCATTGACCTAAAGAAAGCTAGCCGACGCACCATGCGTGCGATTCGCGGCGATCGCATTTCGATGATCATGCAGGATCCGCGATATTCGCTCAATCCGGTGATGACGGTCGGACATCAAATTGCCGAAGCTTACATGGTCCACACGCGCGCCAGGCGCGCGGAAGCGCGCGAACGGGCGATCGAAATGCTGTACCGGGTCCGTATTCGCGAGCCAGAAAAAGTATATCGCCTGTATCCGCACGAAGTTTCCGGCGGCATGGGACAACGCATCATGATTGCGATGATGCTGATCCCCGAACCCGACCTGATCATCGCCGATGAGCCGACCAGCGCGTTAGACGTCACAATTCAATTGCAAGTCCTGGCGATCCTAGACGACATGGTGCGCGAGCAGGGGATGGGCCTGATCTTCATCAGCCACGACCTTAATCTGGTCGCCAGTTTTTGCGACCGGGTCGTTGTCATGTATGGCGGACAAGTGATGGAAACCCTTGATGCCAACAAACTATCCGAAGCCCAACATCCCTATACGCAAGGATTGATGTCATGCTTGCCACGGCTGGATGGCGGAGAGGAAGATTTAGCGGTCATGCAACGAGATCCTGCCTGGTTGGACGTGAGGGACCAAGCGATATGATCCGGATTAACAATTTGACCGTCACTTTCGGCCTTGCTAAGCGGGCCGTTCATGCGGTGCGCGGGGTCTCTTTTCAGGTCCAAGAAGGCGAAAGTTTCGGATTGGTGGGCGAATCCGGATCCGGGAAATCGACCGTTTTGCGCGCTATATCCGGATTAACAAAAACTTGGACCGGTGAGATGGTGGTAGCCGGAGAAGTTTTAGGCCAAAAACGCAATGCGGCATTTTATCGCCGGGTCCAAATGGTGTTTCAAGATCCATATGGCTCCCTTCATCCCCGTCATACCGTCAACGACATTCTGAAAGAGCCGTTGATCATTCATCGTCTCGACAATAAAGAAACGCGTATTTTGAAAGCGCTGGAAGAAGTTGGCCTGGGGCCGGCGTTCCGCTTCCGCTATCCGCATCAATTATCCGGCGGCCAACGCCAGCGCATCGCCATTGCGCGGGTCCTGATCCTAGAACCACGGATTGTTTTGTTGGATGAACCGACCAGCGCCCTTGATGTATCGGTGCAGGCAGAAATTCTTAATTTGCTGAAACGACTGCGGCTGGAACATGGCCTCACCTATATCATGGTTAGTCATGATTTGGCTGTCGTCGGCCATCTTTGCGAACGTATTGCGGTTATGAATAGAGGGCTTTTTGTCGAGGAAATGAGCCGTGATAACTTGCGTCAAGGGCAAACAAAAGAAGGATATACGCAACAATTACTATTAGCTAGCGAAGGATATAATCGCGAAGCGGTTGATCAGTTTGTCGATTATTAGGCGTTGCTGCATCAGCCAATTGTTCTTATTTCGGAATAGATGTTGATTGCGGGCTATTCGCCGATTAAAACATTAGTAGTTGCAATTTTGATTGGGCATAATGTGGCATGAGAAGCATTGGACCTAAATCTGGCGTCGAACCAGAACGGCAAACAATCGTAGAAGCGGTTGAGAGTAGTGATATACCCCTGGCGCCAAGGACCTTCGAAAGTACCGGTCTTTCGCTGCGCCAGGTCACCGGCTTAATTTTGAAAACGATGAATGCCTTTGGCCACGAAACGCTGCCGGATATTTCGCAGTTCCTAAAATTGCCGCCGCTTGTCCTGGCCCGCGCGATGCGCTTTATCGAAGACTTGGATTATGTCGATAAACTGGGCAGTGAAGGTAATACGACCGGGACCATGCGCTATAAGTTAAGCCATATAGGCCGCAGAGCGGCAGCAGACGAATTGGAACTCGACCGCTATATCGGCCCGGCGCCGGTTTGTTTGACCGATTATCGTAACCAAATTGGCCACCAATCCTTGCGCAATGAAGATCTCGATATCAATCGAATTCGCGGCGGCCTGGAACATCTTTCAATTTCGGACGGCATGCTGGACGCCATCGGACCGGCGATCGTCGAAGGCCATTCCTGTCTGTTTTTTGGACCACCGGGAAACGGCAAGTCGTTGGTCGCTAGGTCAATCGTCGAAATGTACAACGATACAATTTATGTCCCTTACGCGATGACGGTCGGGGAAGAAATCATTCGGGTATACGATCCAACCGTCCATCGAATGGTCGATCTTGGCAGTACGACGGAGGAAGCGAACGGCAAACGCGGCGACATCACCGATGAACGTTGGGTTGCTTGCCACCGGCCAATCGTTGTTACGGGCGGCGAGCTTAGTCTTGAAATGCTGGATCTGACCTATAATTCTATGGCCCGCACTTACAATGCTTCGCACCAATTGAAAGCAAACAGCGGCATTATTGTGATTGACGATTTCGGCCGCCAGTCTATCCGGCCGGAAGAAATTCTCAATCGTTGGATTATCCCGTTGGAAGAAGGTCACGATTATCTTAGTCTGGCAACTGGCGGCACCTTCCAGGTACCATTTGATGCATTTGTGGTGTTTTCGACTAATCTCGATACCGATCAATTGTTCGATGCCGCAACTAGACGACGGATACGCTATAAAATCACCTTCGGTCCCCCGGATCGTGAAGAGTTCGAGTTTATCCTGTCGAAGGAACTTCCCAGCTACAATGAAGAACAAATTCGCGGCATAATCGACTACCTATATACGACTTATTTCGATGCCGGAATAGCCGAAGCCGCACGCTTTCAACCGAAATGGATTGTCAATCAGGTGGAAACACTAAGTCGGTTCAACGACGTTGAATTTGAGATGTCGGAAAAAATGATCGATCGGGCCATGGCCAATCTTTGATGAGGTCGGATTGGCCCGATTAGCGGTCAATTAAACTCCCCAGAGTTCTGACAATAAGCCCAGTGATCGGGTGTTTCGATCAATGCCAACGCTCTTAGGGAAACCAGTTCCCATTCATTCGCAACTTCGTCCTGTCCTTTGCGACGAAGATCGCTGGCGCAGCGCCGGGCTAAGACCGGGGCCTGATTGCCAAAAAACTGGAAAAGCAAATTTGCCGTCTGCTCTAAACAGTCCGGATCCAATATCGATGATGATTGTGTCAAGGGCGGCCTCACGGATTTTTCATAAAATTAATCACTCAATTCAACAAGCAAAGACGATGCCAGCGTGAAATTCCTCGTAAGGCTTTGAAATTATTTAACGTTTCCTATAAGTCTTGCTAGGCAAACTCGACTCTAGGCAAATTTGTCTAGGTGCATTCCGCCGGTCAAAGAACAAATTCCACGCTAAAGGCGTAATTTCCACGCAAAATCAAACGCTGTATTACATGATGCCTCCCCATATTGAATTGCAGACAACGAACAACATACCAAGACGATCGGACAGCCCTTATGCTGCAGTTGAACACTTCACCCGGCGATCACAATTATTCCTATGAATCAGCTCTTTCCGGGTCGGTGCAAGTGGCCTGGAAAATTGAAGATTTGATCGGTGGCAAAAAACAGCTTGATTTCGATCGACCGTTTCTGCCCGAAATCTTGGTCCGGACCGACATCGTCTCTTGCTTGAACGATCAGGAAAAACGTTGGCTGAACCAAATTCGAGGGTACGCTTATGTCAGCTACTTCGCCATGGTCGAAGAATTTATCCTGCCATTCATCCTCGATCACGCAAGAAGTCGCTTGACCGGTGACGATAACCGAACCCGCGCGATTTTAGCTTTCGCCAATAACGAAGCTAAACATATTCAGCTATTCAATACCTTCCAAGCCGTAATTGAAAAGGCTTTTCCTGTCTCGTTTTCGCTCGCCGTCTCGGCCGAAGAATTGCGCTTGCTTGTCCTCACACATCATCCGCTGGCGGTTTGTCTGACGATCCTGCACATCGAGTGGTTATCACAAACCCACTACACCGAAAGCGTCCGCGACGAAAATCAGATGGATCCGGTGTTCAAAGAAATGCTGAAGGCGCATTGGCTTGAAGAAGCGCAGCATGCCAAACTAGACACTTTGATTATTGAGACATTGGCAAAACATTGTACGAAATCGGAAATTACCCATGCCATCGACGAATATCTTGGCCTCATTCGACATTTCGACGCGGTCTTGGTGCGCCAGGTCGAGCTGGACATTCAGACACTGGAAAACATATCCCGGCGGCAGCTCCCCAATCATGAGCGAAAAGAGTTGATGGCGGTACAGACACAGGCCAGCCGGTGGGCATTTTTAGGCGCTGGGATGACACATGAAAATTTTTTGGCGACCGTCGCCATGCTGGATCCGAAGGGGATCGAGAAAATCGAAGAAGTTTCTATAGATTTTTGCTAAATATCGTAAGTCACGTGAAGAAGGGCAAAGATATTCAGCAAAATGACGGTGCCTGGGGCAGTCGCGAAAAGCAATTCCGGTGGACCCGAATGCTTGGCGTTCGCGATCTATTTGGTTGCCAACGGTCTTGTCGATTGAACGACTGTCCCGGGCCCGCTTTTTTATTAAATATAACCCGAGTTGGAGAACACTATGAATGCAAGCATGTTTGAAAGATACGGAGGCTTTGTCAGCGTTAGTCGGGTGGTCTCCGCCTTCTATGACAAAGCATTGGATTCGGATATTTTATCGCCCTATTTTGCAACCGCCAATATGCAGCGCGTCATCGACCATCAAACCAAGTTCATTGCTTCTTTGATGGGCGGTCCAGCGAGTTATTCAGACGCGGAATTGAAGCGCGTGCATGCGCAGCTAAATATTGACGAAAACGCATTTTCCGAAATGGCGGAGCTATTCCGCGAAACTTTGGAAGACTTCGATTTCGACGAAGATGACATCCGGGCTGTTGAACAAGAACTAGTTGCACGAAGCCGCTATGTAATCTCGCAATAATCGGCAACAATGCGCGGCGCAACAGCTTACGGTATGGAAGAGGCAGTGATGACGGACGTAGTAGACATGGATAGCGAAACAGAAGCCCCCGGTAGCGATCTGCAGTCAGTACAGGTCCTGCAAAGCCTGAATGTCGGGGTGGCTATTGTTGAACCTGAAACCTGGAAGATAATCAGCGAAAACGGCAAGTTCTTTCAATGGTTCCCGACCCTGTCGGATCAGGACGAAATCTTGGATCGGCGGATCAGCAAGTTTGAAGATATGCGGGCGATAGATCGACTGAGTAAAAACCGGCCTTACAAATTTGAACGCGAAATCAAAGACGGCGCGCGCTCGACCCCAATTCGCGTCGAAATGCGTAATCTAACGCTCGGCGATGTCACCATGATACTGGTCGAATGTTTTGACATCACTAAAATCAAGGAAGCGGAATATATGCTGCAGTCCTATGCCAGCATGTCCGAAAAACACACCCGTGAGTTGGAACGAGAGAAGGAGCGTGTCGAACGCCTGCTGCTCAACGTCATGCCAAAATCGGTTTATGAAGAGATGAAGGATTTTGGCACCACGACGCCAACCCGGGTCGAATCTGCTTCCGTGGTGATGTTGGATTTCGTGAATTTCACGGAAATGTCGGTCGCCCGCGACCCCAGCACCCTGGTCGCCGAATTGAATGATATATTCTCGGCTTTTGACCGGATTGTCGAACTATTCGGCTGTGAGCGGATCAAGACCATTGGCGATGCATATATCGCTGTCTCAGGCTTGCCGGAGCCGACACCGGACCATGCCCACAATGTGGCAAAAGTAGCCCTACGTATGAAACGCTATATTGAGCGTCGCAACATCGCGCATCCGGAACCCTGGCAGTGCCGCATCGGCATCAATACCGGGTCGATGATCGGGTCGATCGTGGGTGTACAGAAATATGTCTATGATATTTTTGGCCCGGGCGTGAACCTAGCGGCACGGATGGAGTTTCATTCCGAACCGATGCAGATCACCCTGACGGAAGAAACCCGTGATCTGTTGCGCGATGATTTTATTTTTACCGAACGTGGCGACTATGACATCAAGGGTTTCGGCAAGAAGACGCTGTTTTTCCTGGATGGCGAAGCCGTTAGTCGGCGCTGATTGAAAATCCCGTGATTTTAGAAGCGGAATGAATTATCTGTGTCTAGCACGTAGGGCGTAGAGGACACAGGCTTGATGATGACCGCTGAAGATCGAACAAAAAACAACGCGGCGATCTATTACCTGCCAACGGAATTTAGCCGCGAACGCGGCAAATTGATGGGCCGGCAGTCGGCGGGCGAGGCATTTGTCAAAGCTTTAGGGCGCCATGGCGAAATCGAACGTTATTTCGCACTCTCCCCGTCCCGCGAAGCGGCTCAGGAATTCGGCAAGCAATTATCCCAAGCCCGCGGCAATGCCGATCAAGTTAAAGTCAATTGGATTCGGCCCCATCGTTTGGATCAAGTCAGCGAACCTGGCTGTTTGATGACGTATGATCCGGGGCTACCAAAATGGGCCTGGCAGCGCCAGTTTTTTGGCGCCAGTTCATTCAGCATCTGCGGCATCACCCACACTACCGCTTCCCATTCTGTAATGGATAGTTTTGGCGCCTTGCCACTGGCGCCCGTTTATCCCTGGGACGCTTTGATCTGCACCTCCATTTGCGTGAAACAAACGGTGGAAAATATATACGACCGCTGGACGCCCTATTTGGCGGAACGCCTGGGGGCGACAAAAGTGCCCAAACCGATGCTGCCGGTGATCCCTTTAGGGGTCGATTGCGACGCCTTCGCCGACACCAAAAAACGGGCCCAGCAAAGACAAGATTTCCGCCGCCAGCACAATATCGGCGACGACGACATCGTCGTCTTGTTTCTAGGCCGGCTAAGTTTCCATGCCAAAGCCAACCCCTATCCGATGTATTTGGCGCTCGAGCAAGCCAGCCGGCAAACCGGCAAAAACATTCATCTGGTGCAGACCGGTTGGTTCAGTACCGACGGTATCGAACAGGCCTTTAAAGACGGGGCACGGGATTTTGCCCCTTCGGTTAACGTCATCTTTGCGGATGGCAAACTAGAAAATAGCCGCGCCTGCAGTTGGGCGGCAGCCGATATTTTCTGTTCCCTGGTCGACAATGTGCAGGAAACTTTCGGCCTCACGCCAATCGAAGCAATGGCCGCCGGATTACCGCTCGTGGTGAGCGATTGGGATGGCTATCGCGACACCATGCGTCAAGGCGTCGACGGCTTCGCGATCCCAACGCTGACACCACCAGACGGCAGCGGCCAGGTTCTGGCCCAGCAACATGCGCTGGATGTCATGAACTACGACCATTATATCGGCCACGCATCGATCAGCACGGCGGTTGATATTGCCAAAACCAGAGATGCCCTTGTCGCCTTAATTGAAAATCCGGCTCTACGTCGAAAAATGGGCGCCGCTGGCAAACAACGGGCGCGCGATATCTTTGATTGGCGACATGTGATCGCAAGCTATCAAAATCTGTGGCAGGAAATGAGTGATCGCCGCCACCGGGACGGGCCGGCGATTGATGCCAATCCGGCCTTACAAGGCCATCCATCGCGCCCCGATCCTTTCCAGCTTTTTGACACCTATCCGACAGCCCGACTGAACAATAACCTGCGGCTCCGTGTTGGTCGCCTCGAGGTGGTGCCTGATCTGGCAACATTGCGACAGCACAAACTCACCAGTCTCGGCAATAACGGCCTTGTTAGTGAAGAGGAATGCCAACAGATGCTGACGACGGTGGCCGACCAAGGGCCGCTGAGCGTCGTGGCGTTATTAACCACCATTAGCGGCAATCCAGCGCCGTCGAAGATTTATCGGACGATCGGTTGGTTGCTGAAAATGGGCCTGATTGAACGGGTGGATGAGGACTAGACGCGCCGAATACCCGCTGATCGTTATAAGGTCAATGCCATGAAATGGGCGCCTGGATGAGGATTGTCGTAATAAGCCGGTATTTCTGCAAAACCAAGTTTGCGGTATAACGCCAGAGCTGCTGCCATATCGTCGAAGGTATCGAGATACATCTGACGGAAACCCATCTGGCGGGCTTTGACGATCAAGGCTGCGGCCAGGCGACGACCGAGGCCGAGGCTGCGACATTCCGGCCGGCAATAAAGTCGTTTCATCTCACATATTTCGAGATTGAGCTGTTTCATCGCCACCGCCGCCTCGATCTCACCATCAACAGACGCCGCAAGAAGAAGCTTGTAAACATGCGGAAACCCCACCTTTTCTGCCTGATAGTTTTGGAATTCCAGATCAATGGTAAGAGAGGCCACATAGTCCGCAAACAGCTCTTGCACCGACACCAACTCGGCCGCGGTTTGGGGGACAAAGATTTTCACAAGTGGCGCCATAATGTTTCCCCCTGCGACATTCTGCTTCTGGGTACGAATTCAAATATCGTTTATAGTCTCTCGATCATTCAAACAAAAGACATCCCAGTTTTATTCGCCATTATTGCCAGCCGGTCGGAGACCCAAAATGTTCAATAAACTATGCCGTTGTTTTGCGCCACTATTGGTCACAGCGGTTCTATTCCTGGTCACGACAGCCGACGCTGGCAGCTTGATTGTAGAAACAGCCTGGGCCCGGGCAACGCCGGGTAATTCACCAAATGGCGCGGCCTATGTGACGATTGCTAATCAGGGCGCAAGCGACCACCTGATAGGGATCGAAACAAACATATCCGCGCGGGCCGAAGTGCATATGCACAAACATGAAAGTGGGGTCATGAAAATGCGTCCGGCCGGACCCATCGAAATTGCGAGCGGCGGCAAAGTCACTTTCAAACCTGGCGGCCTGCACGTCATGTTGATGAAGCTGAAGTCCCCGTTAAAGGAAGGGGAGATGTTCCCCATGCCTTTGGTTTTTGAGAATGCCGGTAAAATTCCGGTGATGGTCAAAATCATGAAAATCGGCGCCGCAGGCCCGATGAAAGATCATCAATCCGGCCACGCAGCGCCAACAAAGGACTAGGCTTAAGTTGAGAAGTCCGCGAAAATTTTATCGGCTATGTTGATGCGTATGGCCGATATGATTGATCACACCTAGCGTGATGGCGGTAATCGCCGCCCATTTAAATGCGTCGCGGTGGACGCGATGATAGCTATAACCGCCATAATGTTTGTGGCTTTGGCGACCATGGTGATTATTATGGCCGTAGCCATATCCTTTTTTGTGCCCATAACCTCGTTTGTAGCCCTGCCCGACCGGAGGCCAGCCATACAACTTTACCTGATTAGAATGGCCAGGATACCAGTTGTTATTGCCCCGACCGCGACCATTATGGCGATAACCATTTGAATTTCCATTATGATACGGCGCCGCATGCTTGTTGTAGGCCGGCTTTGAATGTTTGTTCTTGCCATGCGCGGACGCACCGCTTGCGAATACACCGCCTGCCAACACCATGGCGATAAGAGAAACTGTCAGTTTTTTTGTACGAGTCATTTTGTCTACTCCCGTTTTGTCGGTCATGACCCCTCCAACACATCTTCAAACGTCGCACGGAAAGATTTCCGTCGAAAAATTAGTCCTTCTTTTTCTTACGATGGCGTTTTTTGAAGCCACTGGTGAAATACTTCTTTCGATCTGCCGACGTTAGTGCCGCCGCTGTTTCTCCGATCGCGGCGCGCAAAGATCGGTACATGACAGCCGAACTGCGATGAAATTCCTCGCTTAATGCTGCATAACGCGTAGAATCGAATGCATCCGCTAATAGTAATTCGCGCATTTCACGGCGTAAGGCACGTCTGGTTTTGGCTGCATCACGGATTGTTTCCGCGCGTTTTTGCCAAATTTCCCGAACAATTTGCTGGCCGTCGGTGCTCAAGGTGGCGACCGCCGCCTCCCGATCAAAGCGGGAAAAGCGTTGATGTCGACCGTCGCCGTCGCCGCGAACAAGCAATGTCGCCAGCATCCCGGCTAAAAACAAACTTACCGCGACCGAAACAAACAGCGCAATTGAAAGGCGTTTTTGTGTCCGCATTATCTTATCCCAATATCTCCGTCTCTATTTCTTCAACCAGGTCCATTTCGGCTCCCGGCAAAGGCACCGAAAGGGCAACAAATACGCTCAATGCGGCGGCTAATACTAATCCACTTGCCGGTTTCCAAAGCGCCCCAAACGGCCAGAATTGCGCCAAGGTTTGGTGCCAATCCGCTTTTGGCGGCACGTAGAGGATATTCGCCATCAGTTCTGGCGAGGCTTGCGGCGGCGCCATATTATCCAGCGCCTGGTCCAATTCCGCTGCCATTGTCAAGGCGGCCTGGGCTTCGGCGCTTTCCGACAATAAAGCTTTCAGCGCCGCGCGTTCACCTTCCGGCCAGCGTCGGGGTACGCTTCCATAGGCATCAATAACCGCGTGTAGACGCTGCATATCTTCCCTTCGCTGTTCTGTCATCATAGCGCTCCTATCAGCTCTTCTTTCTGTGCAAGCAAGGCCAGCCGCAATTTTCGCCGCCCCCGGGCCAGCAGTGATTCCAAGGCATCGACACTGATCTCCATAATGTCTGCCGCATCGATGTTACTCAACTCTTGATGATGCACCAGGGTGATTGCCGTCCGCTGCCTGAGCGGTAGTTTTTCCATCTCCCCCTCCAGGGTTGCAAGAACTTCCCGGCGGTGCTGTTGCTCCATCGCATTGGGCGCCGGGTCGGCCTGCTCCGGCGCCTCTTCGTCCGACAAACGGCGCTGGCGGCGCAATTCGTCGATACAAAGATTATAGGTAATCCGATAAAGCCAGGTACCGATTTTGGCGTCCGGTTGCCAACGCGGGGCGACTTGCCATAGCCGTAAAAAGGCTTCCTGGCAGTTGTCTTCGGCTTGTGCGGTGTTATTTAACATCCGCCTGGCCAAAGCGAATATCGGTCCCAGATGGGCGTCGACAAGCTGACGCTGGGCGCGGCGGTCACCCGCCGCCACCTGCGTCATCAAATTCGCGTCCTTTATTCTGTCGCTTTCCATCAACAACGTTATTCCTCACCATCAACTTACGCGGACCTAGCGATTTGGTGAAGTCCAGTCGAATTTGTTAGTGACGTTTCCTCATTTCGCGTTTCTTGGCCGCCTTGGCAGCTTCTTCTTTGCTGATGACGCCATCGCCATCGGCATCCATGCGTTTGAAATGGCGACCGTGTTTTTGGGCTTGAAATTCAGCTACCGTGACCTTGCCGTCGTTATCGCTATCCATTTTCTGATAGCGTTTTTCGATGCGCGGTTCCATTTTTGAGATCACGTGAGATTTGTATTCGCCTTGGTCAATGACGCCATCGCCGTTTTTATCGATTTCTTTATATCGCGCGGCACGCTGTAGATCGATTTCGCTTTGCGTGACTTTACCGTCTCCATTGACGTCCAATTTGTCGAAACGCGCCTGCCAATCCCCGCCCGTCGCCATTGCGGTGCCCGCGATCGCACCAGTGGCCGCCAGGATCGTCAACAATTTTACCAAGTCTCGTTTTGTCATTTCTGCCTCTTCTATAGTGGTCGTATGTGTGAATGAATGATGGCTATTGAACGGACTTGGCTTGAATTTCCGTCGATATTAATATTTGTCCAATTGATTGCCGCAGCCGAGTTGATTAAACTCCGCTCGACCCCGACAGCCTGACCGGGGCTTCATTTTGTTCAACCGTCACGTGAGCCTTGAAGTTGCGATGAAAGCACTTTTTATTCACCAGAACATGCCTGGCCAGTTTGTCCACATGGCGCGCCACATAGCGCGCAGTCCGGACAACGAAGTCGTGTTTATTACCAAAGCGACGAAAAAAGAACTGCAGGGTGTCCGCAAAGTCGAATATAAGCCGCGAGCCCAAAAGCCGCCCGGCACCCATCACTATATTCAGGGCCTACAAAATGGCATTTGCCACGGTCAGCCGGTGGCGCAGACGGTCAACAATCTACGCAAAGAAGGTTTTACACCGGACATTGTCGTTGCCCATCCTGGTTGGGGTGAGGCGATGTATGTCAAAGATGTCCTGGCCGATGTGCCTTTGTTGAATTATTTCGAATTCTACTATCATGCCTTTGGCGCCGATGTGCATTTTGATCCGGTGGAAAAGCCGGAATGGGACAATTTGCTACGCATTCGCACCAAGAACTCAATCAATTTAATGGCCCTGGACAGCGCCGATTGGGGACTAACCCCGACCTATTGGCAGTTCAATCAACAACCTGATCTGTACAAGTCGAAAATCAGCGTCATCCACGAAGGCGTGAACACCCAGATCGTGCGTCCCGATGCCAACGCACAAGTCACCCTGCCCGATGGCAGCGTCATCCGCCCTGGTGATGAAGTGGTAAGCTACGTGGCCCGCGATATGGATCCCTATCGTGGTTTTCCAACGGTGATGCGAGCGATCGAACGGCTTTGCAAAGAACGCCCAAACTGCCACTTTCTTTTGGTTGGCGGGAACAAAGCCGGGTATGGCCGCAAACTGCCGCAGGGAGAAACCCACAAAGAACAAATGTTAAAGGAAGTCGATATCGATCACGACCGGGTGCATTTCCTCGGCACGCTGCCCTACGCCCAGTATCTAAAAGTCCTGCAAGTATCAGCCGCCCACATATATTTGACCAAACCGTTTGTCCTGTCTTGGTCGATGCTGGAATCGATGGCCGCGGGCTGTCTCGTGATCGGCTCAAATACCGGTCCGGTAACCGAAGTGATCGAGGATGGATGGAACGGCTTGCTGGTCGACTTTTTCTCTTCAGATGACGTTGCCAATCGGGTCATCGAAGCATTGGACGGGCAGGCGCGCATGACCGAAATTCGCGAAAATGCCCGGCTAACAGTACTCGAGCGGTATGATCTGGAAAAATGTCTGCCGGCGCAATTGCGTCTATTACAAACCTTGGCGAACCGTCGGCGACCGCAGGCAACGGATCCCAACGCGGTTGTACCGCCGGGCCAGCCCGTGCGTTCGATCGCTTAACCCAGGTAATTGCGGTTCGCCATCAATCTTCACGCATCGCGCGTTCAAAACTGTCGGCGATCGGAGATATCAGATAGTCCAACGCGGTCCGTGAACCCGTGGCAATGAACGCCACCGCGCCCATGCCGGGGTACAATTCGATGTCATGTAATTTTTCCAACGACTCGGGCAAGACTTCGACGACAACCTTATAATAAGGCAAACCGGTCTCGCTGTTGATCAGGCGATCCGGGGAAACGAAGGTCACGCGACCGTCGACCGGTGGTGTGGAGCGTCGATTAAACGCCGTCAGGCGAATTTGCGCCCGCAGGCCAATGTGAACCACATCAATATCTTCTGGGCGCAAATCGGCTTCGATGACCAATTCGTCGTCCTTCGGAACCAGGTCCATAATCCGTTCGCCTGGGCGAATGACGCCGCCGGTGGTGTGTATCTGCAAGTCCGCAACGGTGCCCGCTTGCGGGGCTCTGATTTCAGTTCGCCGCAATACATCGATCGAAGCGCGCAAACGTTCTTCGGTATCGTCTATCCGTGCTTGGACTTCCCGCAAGGTCGTGACGACCTCGCTCATTTGCCGGTTTTTCAAGTCGATCATGCTCAACTTGGCTTCGCCAATTTGCTGTTTGGCCCGCGCAATGGAGGCCAGATATTCGCCACGTTGCCCTTCCAATTCGGCCAGATGCCGTTGCAACGCCAACACCCGGGTTTTCCGCGCCAGACCTTTTTTGACCAGCGAATCCTGGTCCCGGATTTCTTCGAGAATGAGGACCACTTGTCGCTGCTCGGCTTTCTGTTGTGCATCCAAGCCCCGAATTTCTTCTTTTAACTGGGCAATTTTTTGCTGCAATATCGCTGTTTGACCGGCCAAAGCTTCCCGGCGGGCAACAAAGATATGGGTTTCGCCGGACATCGCTTCGACGACGTCCGGGTCGTGATCATTGTTCAATAAACTGTCCGAAAAATTGATCTGGTCATGTCCGTCGCGCTCGGCCAGCAGGCGATTTTCCAAGGCGGTCGCCGTAAACAGGCGGCCCTGCAATAGTTCTTTATTGGCTTCAGCGCTGGTTGCATCTAATTGTATCATCACCTGGTTAGCAGCAACTTTGTCCCCCGCAGCGACCAATATTTTATGGACGATCCCGCCTTCCAAATGCTGAATCGTTTTACGCTCGCTTTTTACGATGATCACGCCGTTGGCGATCGCCGCGCTGTCTAGTTTGGCCGTCGCAACCCAATAACCGCCGAGCCCGAAGATCACTACGACCGTCAGTATACTGGTCCAGATCACGCGCCGGGTGCTGCGATTAAGCTGGGCAATTCGTTCGTTTGGTTCGATCGATAATTTTGCCATCAATACTACTTTCGCCTATTGGCCTTGTTGCGGTGCTTTTGGCGGCGTCTGTGCTGGTTTTTGCTGTTTTTGTCCATCGCTGTCATCGGCGATCGCCCCTTGCTGTCCGGGTTTACGACCGACCACTTGCGGGCGCCATTGTTGCGGGCCCAGTTTTGCCAAGATGTCGGCGCGATCGCCAAACATCTCCATCTGACCGTTATTCATCACCATGATCTTATCGACATTCGTCAGGATCGACGGGCGATGGGCAATGATGACACAGGTACAGCCGCGCGCCTTGGCGTTGGCCAGGGCTTTCATCAATGCAATCTCGCCTTCTCGATCAAGATTGGAATTCGGCTCGTCCAAGATCATCAGTTTCGGGTTGCCGAACAATGCCCGCGCCAAGCCGACGCGCTGCCGCATGCCGCCGGACAGCAGACTGCCGCTGTCACCAATATTGGTCTCGTATCCTTCCGGCAGGCGCAGGATCATCTCGTGGACACCCGCCGCTTTTGCCGCCGCAACGATCTCCTCCGATTCCGCATCTGACAGGCGGGAGATGTTTTCACGCACACTGGTTTCGAATAGTTCGACGTCCTGCGGCAGATAACCGACATATTGGCCCAAGTCATTCGGGTCCCAACTTGAAACATCGGCGCCATCAAGTCGGGCATGGCCACGGGTCGGCACCCAGACGCCGACCAGCAACTTCGCCAGGGTCGATTTGCCGGAGCCACTGGGACCGATCACGCCAAGAGATTCGCCCGGTTCGAGAACAAATGTCACCCGCTGTACCGTCGCTTTGTCGGCGCCAAAGGGCATAAAAAGCAGATGCTGTGCCTGCAGCTTTCCTTTTGGTGCCGGCAAGGTCATGGTTTCCGCCTGCTCCGGCACATTATTCAACAAAGTCGTCAGACGTTGGTAAGCCGAGATACTGGAGACCATATTCTTCCAGGTCCGCACCGACATTTCGACCGGCGCCAGGGCGCGGCCTAGAATAAACACACCCGCGATCATCAGGCCGGCGGTCATTTCCTGGTTCAACACCAGATAGGCGCCAGTGCCAAAAATCAACACCTGCACCATCAGGCGAGCGGATTTTGTCATCGCCGCGATATTGCCGGCCGTGTCCATCGCCTTCGATTGGTTATCCAGCACTTGCGCATTATATCCACGCCAGCTTTGCAAGGCATTTTGCAACATGCCCATGCCTTGGATGACTTCCGCATTGCGGACATTCATCATCGCCGCGCCGTAAGCTTTGGTGGCGGCGCCATTGGCTTCTTCCAATGGTTTCCGGGTCAAGACATCGTTCAAGACGGCGAAACCGAGCAGCACCAAGGCGCCAGCGATCGCGACCATGCCCATCAGGGGATGCAGCAGCCAAATCACCCAGAGGAAGATCGGCATCCAGGGCAAGTCCAACAGGGTCTGCACATCGCTGCCGGCAATCATATTGCGAATTTGCGACAGATCCCGCAGCGACTGCACATTGCGGCCGGAATGGTTCAACAAGGCACGCTGAACCAGTGCCGCATGGACCCGTTCGCCCAGATGGGTATCCACCTTAGCGCTCCAGCGCGCCAATAAGCGGCCGCGCAGCGACGTCAACACACCCATCAAGACCAGGGCACCGAGAGCCGCAACAGTCAGGACAAAAAGGGTTTCCTTACTGTTGCTCATCAACACCCGGCTGAAAATCTGGATCATATAAAGCGGCATTGTCAGCATTAGCATATTGATGAAAAAGCTGAGCACAAAAGCAACCCAAAATTCCGTTCGCCCCGTACGTATCGCAGCGCCTAGGGTCATCGAAGCTTCGCTCATGTTAATTCGACTTTCTTTTCAACGACACTTGGGTCGTTAACATATACAATTGGCGACAACAGAACGGCGATCTATTTCGCCAATTCTGCGACCAGCGGTCCGAGGAATTCCTCGTAGCGTTGCCAACGACCGATCGACTGCTCCGACATCGGTTTGCGGACAGACACGTTACTGCCGGTTTTTACAGGGCGCTTGGAATTGTAGAATTCGAGGCAACTATCATCCCATTCAAGATTACAGTGTGCCAATATCTCGCGACTGACGGCTTCCTGGTTCTGCACCAATTTTTCGTATTGAATATACTGAATAGCATTCGGAAATAAATCGTCCCAATGCTGCATCAAACGCCGGAATTGCTTGTAAACACCGGCGAATTCTTCCTGATTGCTGGTAAACGCAATCGGAGTTTTGAATTTCAAACCGTAGCCGGAAATGAAAATATCTTTCGGATCCCGATCACAACAGATTATTTTAGCTTCCGGGAACAATAATTTTATCAGCCCGACGCGAGTATAATTGAACGGCATTTTGTCGGTTACACGTTCGCTACCACCACTGATGCCGCGCAAATATCGAAGATATCCCCCGGCCAGTCTAAGGATGTCGGCTTCATTCAGATCTACAGCCCCTTCCGGAAAACTTCGTTTGGATTGATTGATTTCCGGAACGCGGCGGGCAATTTCAGCCACCTGGGCCAGTTCGCCAGCGCCGAACACATTCGGATGGCTGGAAATGATCTGTTCCACCAAGGTGGTACCAGATCGCGGCAGCCCGATGACAAAAATTGGAATCTTCGAGCTGCTGCCAAAACCTTCGCGCTGGCTGTGGAACTCGGGCGTAAAGGTTTCAATCGTCTGATCGATGCTCTTCACAAAGGCCGGCAAGTCGAATTTTGCTTTGCCATGCTCAATGGCGTTTCCTTTAGCCAAATATTCAAACGCTTCTTTCGTTTCGCCCCGGCGATCGAGCGACGTCCCGATCGCAAAAGAAAGCGTACTTAGATGATGTTCGGCCAGACTTTCCCGCGCCGCCAAAGTCTTCATACTTTCAATCAATTCATCGCTCGGCAGATCAGCGCTCAAATAACAAAGGGCAAAAAGGGCTTCAGGAAATTCCGGTCGGATTTCCAGCGCCTCCAGATAGGCGCTGTTGGCAGCGTCCAAATTGCCCATTTGCTGATGCCAGATACCCAAATTAACCTGCGCTTCAGGGTATTCGGGTTTGATTTCAAGGGCGCGGTCGATATGAACCCGGGCTTTTTCATATTCGTTCAGTTCCAGCATGACGCTGGCGTAATTCAAATGTACGCGTTCAGAATCGACCTGACTTTCAAGCATCGGTTCGAGCAGGTCGCGGGCTTTGGCGTAGCGTCCGAGCTTGGTATAAAAATGACTAAGACTAACGGCGGCAAAAACATTGTCTGGATCAAGCTTGAGGGCATTTTGATAATGCTCTTCCGCTTCCTTGTTGTTTTCTTTGCTTTCTTCGATCGCCGCGATCCCGATATGGGCGACAATATTATCTTCGTCCAAGGCCAGGGCACGCAGGAAATGAATTTCCGCATCGTCGATCGCACCGGTTTCCGCCAGGACACGCGCGAGGCCGACATGGGTATCGCCATTATCCGGCTCAATTTCCACCGCCTGCCGGCCATGCTGGATCGATTGCTCAAATTCGCCGGTCTTGCGGTAAAGGCTACATAACAGGATATGCGGTTGGTTCACCGCCGGGTCCAGTTCCAACACTTGATTAAGGGTCTCGGCTGCCTGTTCGAACTCTTCTTTGGTGATTTCCAATTCAGCGATTTGAATAAGATTGGGAACATCACCGACGAGGTTCGACAGGTTCGATCGAAGCAAGTCAATGGCGTCGTCGACCCGGTCCAAACCGACAAACGCTTTTGCCATGTTGCGATAGATTGTCTGGGTGCCGGCGCCGACTTCGATAGATTTCTGGAAATGGACCAACGCCTCTTCCGGCTTCTCCGCTTCGATCATCAAGACGCCGAGATTGCTATGCGCCTGAACAAGTTTAACATCCAACTCAATGGCCCGCCGGAAAGCCTGTTCCGCATATTTGGTTTTGTTTTGCTGGCGAAACACGTTGCCAATATTGTTATGCGCTTCGGCATATTCGTTATTGAAGCGAATGGCCCGGCGATAACACTTTTCCGCATCGTCAAGCTCGCCTTTGGTCGCCAATACATCGCCCAAAGTCTTAACCGCATGGGCCGAGTTGTTATCGGCACGATAGGCGCGGCGGGCAAAATGTTCGGCGTGCGGCAGGTTGCCCATGACAAAATGCAGATGACTAAGATCAGCCAACGTGCCGGCATCCTTTGGCGCGACCCGCAAGGCGCGCGACATGAAATCCAGCGCTTCGTCGAACCGTTGCCCGGTTTGCGCAACTTTTCCGATCGCCCGTAATATATCAGTGTCTTCAGGATATTCGCGCAGCTAGCGGCGCAGCTCAACTTCAGCCGCAGCATTTTCACCAGCATCGCGAAGCGACTTGGCTTGCGCGATCTGGGACGACAGATCCGCCTTCAACGAACTTACTTCTTGTTGATTATTTTGCGACATTTCTACCTAAAAAGTTGGCCGGCGTTCATACGATAATGCTGGCGGAACATGCACAAAATCCCGCTAATAAGCAAGCATTTGCTGGCCTATCATAAGGGATATTTGGTACCATCGATTACGGATAGATCACTTCCGGTGGTCCCAGAACCGTCTGCAATGGGGCCAGGAATTTTTCATAGTTCCGCCAACGTTCAACAGAGGACGAATACATCGGCTGACGCACTTGCCAGTTGCTCGCGGTCAATACCGGTCGCTTGTTTTCATGGAATTGCAAACATGCGTCATCCCATTGCAAACCACAAAATTCGATTATCTCGCGACTTTTTTGTTCCTGATCGGTAACCAATTCGTCATAGCGGGTTTCATAAATTGGGATCGGCAGAGTTTGCCGCCAATGATCCATCAGGCGTTCATAGTCGCGGACATATCGGGCCGCTTCCAATAGATTGTAACTGAACGCCAGTTGTTCCTTAAAGCGTGCGAAATAACAAGAAATGATGATGTCGTAGGGGTGGCGGCGGCAATGGACGATCTTTGCGTTCGGAAATATTACCGATATCAAGCCGAGCATGCGGTAATTGAAGGGCATTTTGTCGGTAACCCGATGGGCTTTGCCGTCAAATTCCCGCAGATGGTCCAGATAATTCCCGGCAAAACTCAGCAAATTCCCTTCGCTGGCTTCGCCGGCGCATTCCGGATAGCGGCCTTTTAAACCAAAATCTTTCTGCATTTGGCTGGTCAGCTCGCTCATTTTCATCAACTCACCGGCCCCAAAAACCTCCGGATGGCTGGAAATAATCTGCTCCGTCAACGTCGTGCCGGAACGCGGCATGCCGACAATGAACACCGGCACATGGCTGGAAGCCCCTTGGCCTTGATGGCTTTCGAAAAATTCCGTTGAGTAGGTATCGATGATGCGATTGACGAAATTGGCGTTCGTCTTGCTGTCATACTCGATGTCTTTTCGGACGATTTGATTGGCGTTCTGAAGATAGGGGAAGGCTTTGTCAAATTCTTTGGTATCGTCGTAAGCCTTGGCCAAAGTGAAATAAACGTCGGCGCGCTGGCTTTCCTCCAGTCCGACGGACTTTGCCATGGCTTCTAATTCGTCCAGTTTCGCATCACCGGCTTCGAATTTGGTAATCGATGAAAGCTGGCGTTGGGCCGGTCCAAAACTTGGATTGATCTTCAGCGCCTCACGGTAACATTCGGTGGCTTTATCCAGAACTCCGGTTTGCTGATACACAGTGGCCAAATTATGGTGTACACCATGCACGTTCGGGTTCAATTCGATCGATCGGTTCAGTGCCACGATGGCATCGTCATACTGTCCCAATTGTAGATGGGCGCAGCCAATTTCTGAATGGGCAGAAGCATTGTCAGGATCTAATTTGATCGCTTCCAAAGCTTGTTTCAAGCCGTCCTCAGGCTTGTCCATACCGATCAATGCCTGCGCGTACATGACCCGCATATTGGCCGCTTTCGGCGTCAGCTCGACAGCTTTTTCATACGCATCCAAGGCTTCTTGATCGCGCTTGAGATCGCGCAACACATTGCCCATATTGCCCCAGGTGATGGCTCGATTGGTATCGATCGCCAGGGCTTTTTCATAACTCTCGACCGCCGCTTCGCGCTTCCCCAAGGCCCGCAGAGCAATTGCCAGGTGATCATGAAAGTCGGCCGACTTGGGATCAAGATCGCGGGCTTTTTCAAACGACTGTTTTGCCGCTAGATGGTCGCCAAGGGCACGTTGAAACATGCCCTTTTGATCCCACGCCTGAGGCTTGCGGGGAAATTGCGATACCAGGGTCTCGGCAATCGCTAGCCCTTCGTGATAGGCCTTGTTTTTGTAGCGTTCCGCATTTTTCTGCAATTTTGCGTCAAAGGGATCAGCTTGTTTTGTTTGCGCTTGGTTCATTACGAATTTCCAGAAACCTTGCCGATTGATTTTTCGGCGAATACCCCAGCGCCACCAAAGTTGCGGCGCTTGGCTGTAGATGCCTTAATTATTGCAGATGAAGGATTGGTTCAATATGTTTTTCATAGCGCCGCCAGCGTTCGACAGAGGTTTTGTAAACCGGCTGCCTAACCTGCCAGCTGCTTGCCGTTTTGATTTCGCGTTGGGTATTCTGGTGGTCCAAACAGCTATCGTTCCAAGGTAGACCAACAAAATCGATCATTTCCCTGGTTTTCTGCTCCTTATTCTCGACCAGCTCTTCGTAGCGAATATCGTAAATCGCGTCCGGGAATAGGCTTTTCCAATGCTCCATCAAGCGTAAATATTGCTCGTAATAGGTTGCGAAATCGTTGAGATCGTAAGCAAAAGATATCGGTTTGGTGAATTTCAGGAAATAGCATGAAATCGCCACGTCCCGGGGATCGCGCCGGCAATGGACAATTTTGGCCTTTGGAAACAACAGATGAAATAGCCCGAGCTGGCGGAAATTGAACGGTAGTTTGTCGGTGATGCGCGGTGAATTTTCATCTCGGGTCCGTAATAACCTTTGGTATTCAAAGGCGATTTCTTCCGCATTTCCCGCCGTCAAATCAAACACAAAATCCGGTCCGGTCTTCGGCTTTACCAAGGTTGCGGCGATGGTTTTCTGCGCATCGGGAAAATCCACCAATTCGCCCGCCCCAAACACCTCCGGATGGCTGGCCAGGATCTGCTCCACCAAGGTGGTGCCGGAGCGCGGCAGCCCCAAGACCAAGATCGGGCGATTGTCATCGACGCCAAAATCCTGTCGCGCGGCATAAAATTCCGGATTGTAGATTTCCATTGTGCGCTGGGTGAAGGCGCGGTTGGCCTCGGCATCATAATCCACCAACGCGTGGTCGATATGGTTGGCCGCCGCGGCATGCCGAAAAGCGGCATCATATTCTTTTTCTGCTTCATAGGCCCGCGCCAACGCGAAATGCAGGGTGGAGCGTTCGTCGGACTTCATCTGTTCGCCCGTCAAGCGGTTCTCCGCCCTATCGATTTCGTCTTTGCTGAGGCCAATATGCTGGATCGAGGCCAGAGTCAGATAGGGCGAGGTCAGCTTCGGATTAAGGTCCATTGCTTTGCGTAAGTAGCGCACCGCTTCATCGTCGTCGCCGGTCTGCTGAATATCGTTCGCCACCGCCACCCAGGCTTCCGCCAATCCGGGGTCAAGCTCAAGGGCCTTGCGATGCATATCTTCGGTACCATCCAGGCGCCCGGTGCGTCGCAAAGTGGCCGCCAGGTTCAGATAGGCCGGGGCATAATTCGGATTGATTGCCAGGGCTTTGCGGAAACATTGGATGGCGGCGGGAAACTTATCCTGCAAGCGATAGACATTGCCAAGATCGGCCCAAGCGCTGAGATAGCTTTTGTCGAGATCCAAGGCCCGGCGATAATGTTTCTCCGCTGCCGCAAATTCTTCCCGATCGAGGAAAATATTGCCCAGGTTCGCATGCGCTTGATGGTATTCGGGGCTGAGGCGGATTGCTTCGAGGAAATGGCGCTCGGCGGCTTCGGCTTCTTTCAGATCGCGCAGGGTATTGCCAAGATTGTTGTGAATGACCGCCTGTTCCGGCGCCAGCGCCACCGCTTTTAAATGTTGTTGTTTGGCTTCTTCCAAGCGTTCAAGTTTGCGCCAGGCGACGCCCATTTGACTGAACAGCATGGCGTTTTTTGGCGCCAGCAAACTGGCCTGACGCCAATATTCAATAGCCGGGCGAAAGTCGTCACATTGTTACGCCAGGGCGCCGATTTGCTGCAGCAGTTTCGGGTTTTTGACCACCTGGCGGCCGATCTGGCGATAGAGTTTGCGGGCGCTGGCGCGATCGCCGGTTTGAATTTTCTGTTCAATCTGACGGACGAGTTGCGCCGCATCCTGTCGTTTTGCCATCTATTTATTTTCCTCAAACCAACAACAAAGACAACTAGGCGGCCATCGTCCCGGCGTCTCAACATCGGACATATTTACCGCTTCTTGCCAAGTCGACACAAGCAAAAGAACGTCAACAAAAAAAGGGCCGGGATTTCTCCCAGCCCTTTCCATGAAGCAACTGCAATTACTTCATTTTACGCCAGTGGTTACGCCAGCGTAATCGTATAGCCCGCCCCAGCGAGGGCAAACAGATCGGTCAAGGTGCCATCACCAATGCCTTCTAGGGTGATGGTGCCGGTCGCAAAGCTGAGGGTTACATCACCCACGGCTGTAGTCTTTCCGCTATCGGCGACTGTGATCATATTCACGGTCACCAACGCGTTGCTCGCGCCGGTGCCATCAATCAGAAGCGTATCTTCGGTTGAGAAATCGCCAATCGTAATTTTCCCAGCGGCAGTAACTGCTACATTGCCTGTCGTCGCCACGGTAACCGAGAACAAATCAGCGCCCTTGTTACCATAAAGCATGTCGGTGCCGTCTGACTTGCCGAGAACGATGGTATCGTCGCCTTGACCGCCAAAGATCATGTCATTACCAGCACCGGCATCAATCATGTCGCCGTCCTGGTTACCGTAGATAAGCGCGGCACCACTGCCATCGATAATATTGTCCGCACCGCTGCCGCCATGCGCTTCATGGTCACCGTTAAAGATTCCGATTAAGTCGTCACCTTTATTGCCATGCACAACAACATTGCCGGCACCACCGACACCGATGTCATCATTGCCTTGACCGCCATATATTCCTAACGAATTAGTGCCTGTCGCCGTGCCCGTGATAATATCTTCGCCTTGGTTACCGTAGACGGCACCGCTAACGTTCGTTCCGAGTTTCAGGACATCGTTACCGGCACCACCATGGAGATTACCGGCAAAAACGTTGCTCGCGGTAAATACGTCAGCACCATCACCCAGCATTACATCGCCCGCGTAAGCGCCCACGATTTTCACGGCGTCAACACCGGTACCGCCGGAATAATTGCCGGTCATCGCGCCTGCGACGGTCAACTTATTGGCGCCGTCGCCCAGATCGACATCGCCAACCATTTTGCCCGTGTCAATATTAACCGCATCGGCACCAGCACCGCCCGTAATGTTACCGGTCATGGTATTGGCTCTGAAGGTGTTGTCGCCATCGCCCAGGTCGGCATCGCCGACTAATTTGCCTTGCACGTCGACAGAATCGGCACCGCTAGCACCGCTTATGTCGCCGGTTACATTGCCCACCGCGGTAAGAAAATTGTCACCCGTTCCCAAATCGATGTTGCCGACAACGGCAAGAACATCAATATCATCGTCACCTTTGTTACCAAAAATATCGCCGGTGAGCTTACCAGTAGCTGCAATTACGTCATTGCCCTGGCCGCCAAAAACCGCGACTGCAGATATGGCTTCCAGTAGGACGGTGTCATTACCTTGATTACCGTAAACCGTCGCGTCGTCGACTGTATTGTTGATTTTAATGGTGTCGTCACCAGTGCCGCCGGTCACTTCAACCGCCGCAGCGTTCCAGACTTGGACACTATCGGCGCCATCGCCACCGCTTATATTAAGTGAAAAATTGCCGGTCGAAGACGCGCCAATAACGTCGTCGCCAGCGCCACCAGATATATCGCCATTCCAAACCCATGCGTTGATGCTGTCATCGCCGTTGTTGCCCTGCAGAGTGCCGGCACCGGTCGATATCGAAATTGTGTCGTTGCCTTGGCCGCCATAAATATCGGCGTCGCCTTCATCAACATAAATATCGGCGTCGCCTTCATTACCATAAATAAGCGCCGATCCGGTCCCCAAAGAAATCGAATCGTCGCCGGTGCCGCCGGTAATCGTCGCCGCGCCAAAATTCCCCGCCGTCGTAACGAATGTATCGTCGCCGCCCATGCCGTTGGCTTCATAAGACGTATCGCCGGCTAGCGTAATGAGATCAGCAAGGTCTGAGCCGTTAACTGTCGTAACCATATTATTGTTCTCCGGTTTCTATTAAACTTTGCGGAAACGGCAACACGCCCAATCCACCAGCACAAATTGAATCGCTGGCAGTATGATCGGGATATGGTTAATGATCAAGCTTAATTTCGTATATTGTTGTAACTGCTTAATTTTACATTACTTTTTACTAATGAGTGCGGATAAAGCAACGCGTCAAATACACTCGTAAAAATTGATTCATATGCGTAATAAGGTTGAGATTTGGTGAAGTTTGAAGTTTAACCATAATGACTAAAAAAACAAAAAAAGGGCCGGGATTTCTCCCAGCCCTTTCGAAGCAACTGCGTTCGTTGTTTTAGGCCAGCGTGATCGTGAAACCTGCGCCCGCCAGATCGAACAGATCGTTCATGGTGCCGTCGCCAATGCCTTCCAACGTGATCGTCACCGCGCCCATAACCAACAGAACATCACCACCGACGACCGTGCCGGTTTCCGATACGACAACCATATTCACCGTCACCCCGCCACCGCTGGTGCCGGTGATATTAAGGGTATCCGAGGTGGAGAAATCCATAATCGTCAGATCCCCGCCACCGGTCACCGATGCCGCCGTATTATTGAACGACGCCATGAACAGATCAGCGCCCTTGTTGCCGGCGACCACTTCATTACCGCCGGTCGTAGTATGAATGATAGTGTCATTACCCTGACCGCCATAGATGGTATCGTTGCCGCCACCGGCGGAGATCCTATCGCCGTCCTGGTTGCCGTAGATCAGACTGGCGCCGCTGCCGGCAAGGATAGTGTCGGCACCGCTGCCGCCATGGGCGATATGGTCGCCGGTATCCAGAAACATCGAATCATCACCCTTGTTGCCGAAGGCGGTGGCGGTGCCGGTGCCAAAGAGATAAAATATGTCGTTGTCTTGACCGCCATAGGCTGCCGCCTCGGCGGTGCCGCTGGCCCCCAGGGTGATGCTGTCGTTGCCCTGATTGCCATAGACGGCGCCGTCCAAAAATCCGGCCCGGAGGGTGTCTTCGCCCTCGCCGCCAAACGCTTCGCCGGTAAGCCCTGCGCCAACATTTAAGGTATCATTGCCAGCACCGAGGTCGACATCGCCGACAATGGAGCCAGTTGAAATGCCGACACTGTCGGCGCCGGAACCGGCGGTAATATTGCCGGTGTGGTTGTTGTTGTGGACGAAATACAGATTGTCGCCGTCACCCAGATCGACATCGCCGACCGTGCCTTGGTCGGACCAGACACTGTCACTGCCAGCGCCAGCGGTAACATTGCCATTGATATGATCGGCCCTCAAGGTGTCATCGCCCGCACCAAGGTCGACATCACCATTGATAGAATCGTTGTTATTGTAAACGCTGTCATTGCCGCTGCCGGCCATCAAATCACCGGTCAGGTCGCCGGTCATGTAGAGCGTATCATTGCCGGTCCCCAGATTGACATTGCCGACAATGGTGTCCGCCGTAATTGAATCATCGCCCTTATTGCCGTGCAAATCGCCGGTGAAGGAACCGCCGCTCAGGAAGATGGTGTCGTTGCCCTGACCGCCAAAGATCGTCGTGGCGCTGTTGGAAAGGGCATAAATGCTGTCATGGCCTTGGTTGCCATAGACCACCGCGTTGACGACATTGTTGTCGAGGCTGATGGAATCGTCGCCGCTGCCGCCGACGACGTTGAGATTGCCGTGATCGGAGGCGAAGAACGTGTCGTCGCCGTCGCCGAGATCGACATGGACAGCGAAATTACCGACCCCGGTCACGGTGACGCTGTCGTCGCCGGTGCCGGCGAAGACGTCGCCAGCCCAATTGATGGCGATGATGTCGTCATCGCCCTTGTTGCCGTAGATGACGCCCGAACCGGAAGTATGAACTTCCATGATGTCGTTACCCTGCCCGCCGAATAGAGAGACATTGCCGCTGGCGATATATAGGTCGTCGGCGCCCTGGTTGCCGTAAAACAACAAATCGCCGGTGCCGATATCGACGCTATCATCGCCGGTGCCGCCGGTAATCGTCGCGGCGCCGTAATTACCGGCCGTGGTAACAAAAGTATCGTCGCCGCCCATGCCGTTGGCTTCGAAAGCGGTATCGCCGGATAATGTGATCAAATCGTCAAGGTCTGAGCCGTTAACTGTGGTAACCATGGAATTTTCCCCGTTTTATGAAGCCGCAGCAACTAATTCGATTCGGTCGAAATTATCGCCCAAAGAGATGGTTAACGCAAGATTAACAAAATGTAGTCCGAACAAAGAAAAAGGGCCGGGGAAATCCCCGGCCCTTTCGAAGCAACTGCGTTCGTTGGTTTAGGCAAGCGTGATCGTGTAGCCTGCTGCCGCCAACGCGAACAAGTCGGTTAAAGTGCCATCACCGATGCCTTCCAGGGTAATCGTGCCGGTCGCAAAGGCGAGGGTTACATCACCCGCCGTCCCGGTCGAGCCGCCATCGGCCACCGCGATCATATTCACGGTCACCAAAGAGGCGCCCGTGCCGCCACCATCAATGAGAAGTGTGTCTTCGGTTGAGAAGTCGCCAATCGTAAAGTCCCCGCCGGCAGTGACTTTTGAATCAGCCACGGTCACCACGGCAGCCGAGAACAAATCAGCGCCCTTGTTACCATAGAGCACGTCGCTGCCACCTGCGGTGGAGTGAACGATCGTGTCATCGCCTTGACCGCCATAGACCGTATCGGCACCAGAGCCCAGAGAGATCATGTCACCGTCTTGGTTACCGTAAACGACTTGGGCGCCGCCACCGGTATCGCCGATGACATCCGCGCCGCTGCCGCCATGCACTTCTTGGCTGCCGGCAACGATATTAATGGCATCGTCGCCTTTGTTGCCATGCACGACCGCATCGCCGGCACCTTGCACCGTGATCACGTCGTTGCCTTGACCGCCATAAATCCCAAGCGAATTAGTGCCTGTCACCGAAGCGATTATAGTATCGTCGCCTTGGTTGCCGTAGACAGCACCGCTGACTTGCGTTCCAAGATTCAAACTATCATCACCGGCACCAGCGTGGAGATTACCGGCAAAAGCGTTGGAGGCGGTAAAAAAGTCAGCCTCATCGCCGAGCATTGCATCGCCCGAATAAGCGCCCGCAATCTGCACCGCGTCAACACCGGTACCGCCGGCAACATCGCCGGTCATCTTGCCTGCGACGGTCAGCGTATTCGCACCGTCACCTAGATCGATATCGCCAACCACGTTGGCAGCGATATCAACCGAATCGTCACCAGCACCGCCCAAGACATTACCGGTCAACGTATTGGCTGCGAGGGTGTTGTCGCCGTCACCCAGGTCGGCATCACCCACCAACTTGGCGACGGTGATGTCGTCATTACCTTCAGCACCGCTAATGTCGCCGGTTACGTTGACGGCGGAAAGAATATTGTCGCCGGTGCCCAGCGAAATATCGCCGACAACATTGATCGCAACAATATTGTCATCGCCCTTATTACCCTGTAGATCGCCAGATAAGTTTGCCGTAATTGCAATAACATCGTTGCCCTGACCGCCATATACGCTGGCTGCGGTATCGTTCACGGTGATAATATCGTCACCTTGGTTACCGTAAATCGACCCACCGGTGCCACCAGCAATGATATTATCATCGCCTGCGCCGCCGGTCAGATTAAGACCCACAACACCGGCAATCGTAAAGGTATCGTTGCCGGCACCGCCATCGACATCGAGCGCAAAATTGCCGGTACCATTAGCATTAATATAGTCCGCACCGGTGCCGCCGGAAATCGCGCCGGCCCAGTTATTGGCGGTGATGTTATCATCGCCCTTGTTACCCTGAAGGGTACCAGAACCGTTGTTTACAGATATGTCGTCGTTACCCTGACCGCCATAGACGTCGGCATCACCGTTAGCAAGATAGATATCGTCATCGCCTTCATTGCCGTAGGCAAGCAAGGTACCCGTCGACAGATAGACGCTGTCATCGCCAGTGCCACCATTAATCGTCGCCGCACCGAAATTCGCGGCTGTTGCTGTGAAGGTATCGTCGCCGCCCATGCCGTTGGCTTCATAAGCGGTGTCGCCGGATAGCGAAATGGCGTCAGAAAGATCTGAGCCGTTTACTGTTGTAACCATAAAATTTACTCCAAAATTTGCAGTTGCTTCAAAATCTACTTCGGTATTCCTGGCTCAGCTCCCGCGAGAGATATGATCCTCGCGCCGCCAAACCGAAATACACTTCGCCCGGGAGCTCCCCCCAAAGGCCAACTTGGAAGATACCTGATCGTTTTTATAATGCAAGTTCAATTGTCAGGCGAAATGGGGATTATTTGGCGATAGGTGGGTATTTTGTGATAATAATGCAACAAACCAAAGAAAGTGAACAAAATTATGTAGTTAACAGATGGTTAACGGCCAATTAGTGGCGAGCATTGACGAATTCAACACTGATTTCTAGTTTTTCTTGATCGAAACCAAAAGTCTCCGCCGCCGCCGCCGCACCGCCTACGCCTTGGCATAAGCGGGTGGCCAAATAGGCCGTCTCGGCGCCATCGTCATAAGCCAAAATCGTCTTGACGTCGTGATCTGCATAACCATTAGAATTGGTCAATTTCTTGAGATGGACCGGCGAAACATTGGTAATTCGACCCACCAGTTCCACATCGTCCAGAACGTGCAGCGCGCGAATTAACATTTGATCGATGATATCGCCTCTATTCGACCATGGAAACGGCAAGGATGGCCGTTCGCGACCGAGAAAATCGCATAGTGGAGGCCATTCCGCGGCGCCGCCACAAATATCAAACTCCAGCCAATCGTCTGGTCGAGTGGCAAAATATTCGCGTATCCGGCTATCGTGTCGTCGATAAGCCGCGGCAAATTTATCTGCGTCATAGGTGGTGGTCTGGTAAAGATACCGATGCATGTCGCTGACGAAATCAGAGCGATCAAAAATCACCTGCCGTTTGGCCCAAAAGCGCTCGCACGAAGCCAACCAGCTTTCCAAATCACGGGTGGTGTAAACAAATCGGCTGCCCGGATATATTTTGTCGAGTTCAACAAAGCGCGCCGCCACCGGTGTGTCCGCGGCCGCTTCATGGGTGTCAAAATCGTCCGCGCGAAACGGAAAATGGATGGCTTTGTACCCAAGTACGCCAAAAGCATTAATCAAGGTGGAGGTGCCTGTTCGCGAAAGCCCGATGCCGAAAATTTTGCTTGCCATGAATGTGGTCTTTTTCCGCGTGATCATTTGATTTGGTCTCGTATATAAATTGCCGCGTTGACTGAGTAAACAACTAGTATCCAATCTACTGTCGACGGCATCTGTTCGCCCCTATATATGTTCACGAATTAATTCTATATCTTCGCAAAACAGATCGATATTAGCGTTTGGAGATCACGATGCCGCCAGGACCGAATTCGCCGGTGATAATTGTCGGCCCAACCACCCGCTGCGGTACCACGTTATTGCAGCGGCTACTGAATTCGACCCGTGATTACATCATCTATGGTGAGAATTTCTATATGTTCGATCGCTTTCCGGCGATGATCCAGGGCCAGCATATGGACGCCGAACAAAAACATCAGGCGACCAAGGCAGTGCGGGAAACTTTCCTCAACAGCGACGACGATTTCGAAGGCAGCAGCTTGTTCCCCGATCGCTTTCAGTATTTGGCGGCGGTGCGGGCCGGTTTTCATCATTTGGTCAAGTTTTATGCGGATTATTCCCGCGATCTGGGTTTTGAGAGCTGGGGCATCAAACATCAGATTTTCAACGCCCAGGGTTATGCTTTCCTGACCAAATTATTGCCGGAAGCTTATTATATATGCATCTACCGGGATCTTTATCCGGTGACCCGCTCGGCCAAGGCCAGATGGCCAGGCGATTACCCGAACCTGGCCGCCTATACCCGCTTCGGGCAGCGTTGGATGGAGAATATCAACGCTATCCACAAGCTGCAGCCGAAGCATAAACTCATCTTCAAGTATGAAAACATGGTCGCCGACACCGACGGGCATATTGATCAGTTGCAAAATTTTCTTGGCACCGACCGCATCAACCGCGCCGTCATGGATCGTAAAATCAATACCCAGCCCAAAGTCGCCAGTGGCAATCAACATCACTTCGTCGACCCAGGCTATGTCAAACCGGCCGACCTGGAAGCGGCGGAAACCACCGCCTTGTTCAAAAACTGCAACGACTTTTATCGCCAACTGGGATACGACAGAAGCCAACATTTGGCACCAGACCAGCCGAACCGGCCAGACCAGAAAGAACTGCTGTAAATGCGTTACCTATTCATTCATCAGAATTTTCCCGGCCAGTACAAAAATCTAGCCGCCCAACTTGCCGCCGATTCGGCCAATGAAGTGGTGGCGATTTCCAAGCGGGAAGACGACCTGATCAAAAATGTCCGCCATCTGAAATACAAAATTACCGAAGAAGCGTCCCCGACAACGTTGCCGGAAATCGACAAAATGGAAGAATATATCTTTCATGGCCAACAAGCGGCTGCCATCGCCCAGACGCTAAAACGAGAAGGTTTTACCCCCGACGTGATCAGCGTCCATCCGGGCTGGGGCGAAGCCATGTATTTGCGCGACGTCTGGCCGGAGGTACCGCAGTTGCATTATTGCGAATATCACTTTCACCCCTTTCGCGGTGTCAATAAACCAAAGCCGGGAAAGCCGTCGCGGCTGGCCGATGTTTATCGGACACGGACAAGGAATATCCTTGGCCTCTTCAGTATGAAAGAGGCCGATTGGGGGGTCGCGCCGACGATTTGGCAATATCAGCAATTTCCCGCCGAATTCAAGAACAAGATGTCGGTCCTGCATGAAGGGATCAACATGGGGATGTGCCGGCCGAATTCGCAAGCTCAGTTTAAATTACCGAACGACAAGGTATTAAGCGCTGGGGACGAGGTCATCACCTATGTCTCCCGCAATCTCGAGCCGACTCGCGGTTTCCCGCAATTCATGCAAGCAGCGGAACGTCTTTGCCGCGAACGACCGAAAGCGCAATTCGTCGTTGTTGGCGGCGACGAAACCAGCTATTCGGCGATGCCGGGGGAAGGCGGCACCTGGCGCGAAAAACTGTTGCAACAGGTCGACCTCGATCTCGACCGCGTCCATTTTGTCGGCAAATTACCTTATGGTCAGTATTTGCGGCTGCTGCAAATTTCGTCGGCCCATATCTACCTCACCACGCCGTTTGTGCTGTCCTGGTCGTTCCTGGAAGCCATGGCCGTCGGCTGCGCGATCGCTGCCTCGTCTACCGAACCGGTGCTAGAAGTGATCGAAGACGGCAAGAATGCGTTGTTATTTGATTTTGACGATCCTGAGCAACTCGCTGACCGGGTTCTCGAAATTCTCAATAATCCGAAGCGGGCGATAGCGCTTCGACGGGCGGCTCGGGAATCGGTGGCAACCCGGTTCCGACTACGCGAATGTCTGGCTGGACAAATTGAGTTGCTGAACAACTTGGCAGTTGGCCGCAAGCCGAAACCAGGTCCCTACGAATTTCCAAAACCCGCCGCCGCCTAGAACGGCCAGTCAACTTAGTCTGGCTGCCAGTTCGGTGGGATTTGCATGCGATTCCCGAGATAACGGTTATCGCCGTGCCGCACTTCCAGGAAGCCGGCGTTCTCGCGACTAGCTTTGTAAATCTTAAATGTACGCAGGATGCCAAGAGTCGCGGCACTTTCTAACGGGCCGCAGAAGTCATCCGAGCGTTCGAGGAAATCGGAGCGCGCCATCCAGCGCCGCATTTGTTCTTGGCTGAGGAAAAAACACCCGGAATGGGGATTGTTAACGCGCTGAAAGTTGATCCGGCGACCAAGATGTTCACCCTGTAGATTGGGATCGACGGAAATGTCTTGAAATCTTTCGCTGATCCCGGGTTTTCCTAGATTCCCGTCAATATAGAGCTTGTGTACCGGTTGATCGAGACGCAGCTCATAGCGATTGGGCTGCAACAGGCTTTCCTCATCGGCCAGGGTTTGGAACCAGGCTAATTTGGCGAAGAACTCCGGATCGGAAACAAAAATGTCGTCTTCCAAAAAACAGAAATAGTCAAAATCATCAACCCTAGAAGCCAGCACTTCCTGGCAACCATAACCCAGATACATCGGATCACCTGGCGTATCACGCCCGCTTACCAGCCCTTTGGGTAAATGGTTCAGAAGATGATTGTCGCCATTTGTACAGACGACAATTTCGATCCGGTTATCACGTGCCCGATTGGCGCCGGTGATCCGCCGTTCCGTTGAAAAAGTCAGCCCCTGGCGTGGACCGAAATTCTGATACAGGGAAGCAATGGTGGTCCTTAATACATTCAACCGCTTCTGGGCTGGCGAAGCAAGCGAGCCATAAAAGCCATTTTCGGTTTGGCTATAATAATGCGGGATGGTGAAAAGTATGCGCATGGGTGACGGAAACACTTCCATAATTGTTGCGTCCGCAATATGTCCAGGTCGTCACAGCAGATCAAGCGATGAATTGGCGCAAGTTAAATTTATCGTTATGGTAGCCGAACTCGCGATTGTGCATTTCGTTCGGATTATTGTAGATGGCAAATGTATTGTTTACCTGGGAATTCGGCGGTGGCCTGGGCCATTTACGACGCTTTCTGCCGATTGCTGCGGAGCTGAAAAAAGTCGGCCACAAGATCGCTATCGCGGCCCCAAATCCAAAGGAAGTGCAGGCCGAATTGACCGCCTTGGCCGAGCCGGGTACCGACTATCAGCTATTGCAGGCCCGATCTTGGCAGCCGCCGAATAATCCGCGAATTCGCGAAATTCCGACCCACACCTTCGCCGACGTGTTGCATTTATTTGGCTATTATCAGGCCGACCGCTTAGTCGATTATATCGCCCAATGGCGCCAGATGATCGATCGCCTGAAACCGGATTTAATCGTATCCGACTTCAGTCCTTCCGTCGCCTTGGCGGCCCGTGACAGGGTCCGTCGCCTTGTTGTCGGCAATGGTTACACGGTGCCGCCAGCCGGCCAACTGCTGCCGCCGATGCGACCTTGGGTGAGCGAAGTTCAGCCCTATAGCCGAATACATGAAGGCGAAGCCTTGGCCGCCTTCAATAGCGTGGCGCAGAAATTCAAGGACCCGGCGATCGACTATTTTGGCGATTTGTTTTCCGGCCATCAAACCTTTGTGTGCTCGATTGATGAATTCGACCCCTACGCCGCCTATCGTGAGCAAACGGATCATTTCCCCTTCAATATCGATATTCCCAGGTCTGGCGGTAAAGTAGAAGGGCGTAGCGGTCCGCCCGTCGTCGCCTATTTGCCTGGCAATCACACTCAGCTTGAAAATATTATCCGCGGCATGACCGGCAGCGGTCTGCTTTGTGAAGTGTATATCTCCGGCGCTCCCAAAAAAATTACGTCGTGGGCTGGTGAAAACGTTCGGTTACACGATAAGCCGCTCGACCTCAAAAACTTGCTGCCGGAAACTAAATTGCTAATCCATCACGCCGGACTTGGAACCGCCTTGGCCGGACTTCTGGCCGGGACACCGCAATTTGTGTTATCGCAAAATTTGGAACATTTTATCACCGCCCGCGGTCTGCTCACTTTTGGCGCCAGTGTTCATCAAGCCAGGACCGACAATCGAAGTGCCGACGAGATCGCCAATGCCATCCGCAATATTTCCAGCAATCGGGATATCCTGGATGCGGCGGAGACGGCGGCAGAAAATATCGCTCACCGCGCCCACATGGACACCCTTGGCGCCATCACTGCCCAGGCGAAGGCTGAACTATCATAAACGGCTGCCGACATAATCATGCCATAATGAACGTTATACATGGCGCCAACAAATATACATGGCGCGAATGAGGAGAAACGTTCATGCGGGTACAGAAATCGTTTGCAATATGTGCATTGAGTAGCGTGCTGGTCCTGGCCGGCTGTTCCACCGCACCAAGCAAACAGGATCAAGGAGCGCTCATCGGCGCCGTCGCCGGCGCGACTTTAGGCGCGACGGTGGGTGGTGGCTCCGGTCAGGTGCTGGCGGCGGCGGCGGGGATGATGATCGGCGCCCTGGTCGGCCAATCGGTTGGTAAATCCATGGACGAACAAGATCGCCTGGCCATGGCCGAAGCTGAAGGTGAAGCCACCAAAGCGCCGCTGGGTGAAACCATTCATTGGCAAAACCCAGAATCCGGTCACCACGGCACCGTTACACCGACCCGCGACGGTCAAACGGAATCGGGCCGCTACTGCCGTGAATACCAAACCACGGTGACGATCGATGGCAAGACCGAAGACGCTTATGGCATCGCCTGTCGGCAGCCCGATGGCAGCTGGGAAATTGTCAGCCGCAGCACCGACAATTAAGGCTTCCGTTTCGATTCCATTCCAGGGCACAATGTCGCTTCACGCCCGGCGGGATCCCGCCGGCTAAATCATATGCATGTCGAAGGGATGAGTGATGTCAGATCGCGGGTTGGTTTTTTCCGGATTGAAGGTTTTGGATCTAGCAAGTTTTATTGCTGGGCCCGCCGCCGCCACGATCCTGGGCGATTTCGGCGCTGACGTCATCAAGATCGAAGCGCCGGGCGGGGACCCGTACCGCCAATTGCAATTTGCCCCCGGCATGCCCCGCTCCGACGTCGATTATCATTGGCAGGTCGACAACCGCAATAAACGCGGTCTGGTCCTGGACCTCAAACAGCGCGAAGGCCGCGCTGTGCTTGATCGCCTGCTTGTCGATACCGATGTCGTTGTCTCCAATTTCATGCCCGCTATTCGCCAACGCCTGAAACTCGCCTACCAAGACGTACGGGCGGTAAATCCAAAAATAATCTATGCGGTGATTACCGGGTATGGGGAAGTGGGTCCGGAAGCCGACAAACCGGGCTTTGATAGTTCCGCCCTTTGGGCCAGAAGCGGGTTGATGGATCTGGTCCGCCCCGATCCCGATGGCGCACCGGCGCGGTCGGCCCCCGGTATGGGCGATCATCCGACGGCGGTCAGTCTGTTTGCGGCGATTGCAACGGCACTCTACCAACGCGAAAAAACTGGCGAAGGGATGCAGGTCGATACCTCGCTTCTGGCCAATGGTTTGTGGTCGAACGCTTATTACGCGCAAGCCGCGCTATGCGGTAGTGAAGTGCCGACCCGGCCGGTGCGGGAAAAATTTCCAAATGCCATGACCAATCACTTTCAATGCAAAGACGGGCATTGGTTTATTCTGTCGATGGTCAATGAAGATCGCCAATGGGAAGGTTTCTGTCAGGCGATCGAACGTCCCGATTTATTGCAGGATCCGCGCTTCGCCGAAAAGACCGAACGGCATGCCAATTCCGTCGCCCTGATCGAAGTTCTGGATCAGGTGTTCCCGCAAAAGAACTGGCCGGAATGGCGGAAAATCCTGGACCACCATCGCATCACCTTCGGTCCGATTTCACGCATGGCCGAATTGCCGAAGGACGAGCAAATGATCATCAGCGGCGCTCTGGTCCCGACCCAGTCCATGGGTCCGGGCACAAGTCATGCCATCGACAGCCCGCTCTGGTTGCGTGGGCAAGATAAATGTTCCGACGGCAAAGCCCCGGCGCTCGGTGAACATTGTCACGATATCCTGACGGGTCTGGGTTTCGATCAAGCAGAAATTGACGGTCTACGCGAAAAAGGGGTTTTGGGATAACGACGTAACGGCCAATTCCGACAACTCAATTCGGTACTCGCATTGACCACAGAGTGCCCATCAATTAAGACTCCCATAACAAACAAACATTCGTTATGGGAGAGTGTCATGGCGCGTACCGCCGGCTCCAGCGGGGCCAAGACCCTGAAAGCCATTCGCAAGGCCGCTATTCGACAAATTCATGACCGCGGTTATGAAGCGATGAACCTGCGCCAATTGGCGGCAGATGTCGGAATTCAAGCTGGTTCGTTATATAATCATATTCGCAATAAGCAGGATCTGCTTTATGAAATCATGCGGACGGTGATGCAAGACCTGCACGACGGGCTGAACGTCGCCCTGGCGGATAGCGACGATCCGCAAACACAGCTGAAGGCGTTTATCGATTATCATATTCGCTTCAACAATAAACGGCGGAAAGAAGTCTTTATCTCCAATATGGAGATGCGCAGCCTGAGCCGGGAAAACTACAAAGCCATCGTCGCCATGCGGACCCAATATGAAGATCGCCTGCGCCAGATACTTGCCGACGGCAAGGCGCAGGATTGCTGGACTTTTGAAGATTTGGATGTTTCAGCCTATGCATTATTGGCGATGCTGACCGGAATTGTCACCTGGTTCCGCGCCTCTGGCCGCCTGTCGATCGAGGAACTGGCGGAAGCCTATACGGCGATCGCGTTAAAGGGCCTCAATGCCGACAGAGCCGCCGCTTAGCCCGAATAAACTTTTGAAAGACGATTGATGGACGCATTGTCACCGGAAGAATTCGCGCTCAACAACAACGCATATCTTGCCCGTATCGACGATTTGCACCAGCGCCGGCAGGCGGCCCGCATCGGCGGCTCTGAAGCCAGCCGCGATCGTCATATCAAACGCGGTCGTATGCTGCCCCGGGGCCGCGTCGATGCACTATTGGATCCTGGATCACCATTTTTGGAGTTGGCGGAATTGGCGGGCGAAGGGTTTTATGATGGCGTCCCCGCCGGCGGCAGTATGATCACCGGCATCGGGCGCGTGCGGGGCCGCTATTGCATGATCCTGGCGAACGATTCGACAGTGAAAGGCGGCACCTATTTTGGCATGACCGTCAAGAAACATACGCGGGCGCAAAAGATCGCCTGGGAGAATAAACTCCCGTGCATCACCCTGGTCGATTCCGGCGGCGCTTTCCTGCCCGATCAAGCCAATATTCACCCCGACGAAAATCATTTCGGCTCGATCTTCTATAACCAAGTCGGCATGTCCGCCGAAGGCATCGCGCAGATTGCCGTGGTGATGGGTCCTTGCACCGCAGGCGGTGCTTATATCCCCGCGCTCAGCGATGAAGTGGTGATCGTACGCGGTAAAGGCTTTATGTATCTGGGCGGGCCGGAATTGACAAAGGCCGCCACCGGAGAAGAAGTGGATCGCGAAAGCTTGGGCGGGGCGCAGTTACATTCCGCGGTCAGCGGTGTCACCGATTATATCGCTGAAGACGACGCCCACGCCCTGGCGATCGCCCGGGACATTGTCGGCGAGCTGGGCGAACAAGCGCCGCGCCGATGGACGCCGAAGACACCATTGCCGCCAAAACTTGATCCAAGCGAAATCTATGGTCTGATCAGTCGTGATGCCCGCATTCCGACAGACAATCGGGAAATCGTCCGGCGTCTGGTCGACGACAGCCGGTTGCAGGAATTCAAACCGCTTTATGGCGATACCCTGGTCTGTGGTTTCGCCCGCATCAACGGCTACCAGATCGGTATCCTGGCCAATCAAGGGGTCTTCTTCACTGAAGCCGCCCTGAAAGGCACGCAATTCATCGATCTTTGCTGCAAACGTGATATCCCGTTGCTGTTTTTGTCCGACGTTGCCGGATTTATGGTCGGACGGGAAGCGGAAGTCGGCGGCATCGCCAAAGCCGGCGCCAAGTTCGTGACGGCGATGAGTTCCGCCGCCGTGCCGAAATACACCATCGTCATCGGTGGCGCCTATGGTGCCGGTTATCTAGCCATGTGCAGCCGGCAGTTTCGCCCCCGTGCGCTTTTCATGTGGCCCCATAGCCGCATCGCTATCATGGGCCCGGATCAGGCCGCCAATACCCTGGCCATGGTCAAACGCCAGAATTTCGAAGCCAAGGGCGAAGACTGGAGCGCCGAAGACGAGGAACAATTCAAAGCCCCGATCCGGGCTGAATATGAAGCTTTCGGCGAATCCTATAATTTTGCCAGCAATCTTTGGGTCGACGGCGTCATCGATCCGCTGGAAACCCGCAACGCATTAAGCTTGTTGTTGGACGTGGCCTCGCGAACGCCGGTCGAGGAAACCAAGTTCGGCGTCTTTCGGATGTAGGCGGGCGGATGTAAGGCGGGCGCAGAAATAATGTTCAAAAAAATCCTCATCGCCAATCGCGGCGAAATCGCCTGCCGCATCGCGCGGACCTGCCGCCGTCTCGGCATTGCCTGCGCCACGGTGCATTCAGACGCCGACCAAGATGCCTTGCATGTGCGGCAGATCGGGCAATCGGTCTTTATTGGGCCGGCCCCGGCGAGCGCCAGTTATCTGAATATCGAGGTGATAATCGAGGCGGCCAGGCAGGTCGGCGCCGATGCTATTCATCCAGGATACGGGTTCCTATCGGAAAGTCCGGACTTGGCCCGCGCCGCGACGGCGGCGGATATTGTCTTCATCGGTCCAAGCGCGGATGTCTTGACCAAGTTCGGTGACAAGGCAGCGGCCAAATGGGCCGCGACCGCCGCCGGTGTGCCGGTGGTGCCGGGCAGCGACGAAGCCAGCAGCGAACCGGCTGTCATCCTGTCGCAGATCGAAGACATGCAAATGCCAGTGTTGCTAAAGGCCGCGGGCGGCGGTGGCGGGAAGGGCATGCGGGTGATCGAAGATTTGCCGGCGGCGAAAACGGAAATCGAAGCGGCGATGCGGGAAGCCACCAGCAGCTTCGGCGATCCACGCCTGTTGGTCGAACAATTTCTGCCGGAAGCTCGCCATATTGAAGTGCAAATATTGGGTGACGGCAAAGGTGAGGTCATTCACCTTCTGGAGCGGGAATGCTCCCTACAACGCCGCCATCAGAAAGTGGTCGAAGAGGCCCCAGCAATCGACCTTGATCCGGTGTTGCGGCAGGAAATTTTATCGAGCGCCGTCAAGCTCTGCCAATCGGTCGATTATCTTGGCCTCGGGACGGTCGAATTCATCGTCAAGGATGAACGGGCCTATTTCCTGGAAGTCAATCCGCGCCTGCAAGTCGAGCATCCGGTGACGGAGATGATTACCGGTCTGGACCTGATCGAATTGCAATTGCGCGTCGTCGCTGGTGAAAAAATACCGCTTAGCCAGACCAACGTCGACGCCAGCGGACACGCCATCGAGGCGCGTCTCTATGCCGAAGACCCGGGGCAGAAATTCCTGCCGTCAGCCGGTATGATTGAACATCTTTCGTTACCTAATAAAGGATTGCGCGTCGACACAGGGATCGCCGCCGGCATGGCGATTACTCCTTACTACGATCCGATGGTGGCAAAACTGATCAGCCATGGGGCAGACCGCGCCACCGCCATGGCTCAAATGTTAAATGGACTGGCGCAGGTTTCGCTTGCCGGGGTTGCCGACAATAGCGGTTTTTTGACCGCGTTATTGTCACATCCCGTGATCAGGCAAAGTGCCGGCGATACCGGCTTCATTGACCGTGAACTCGATAGTTTATTGGCCGATCAGAAACCGGCGCTCAATTTACTGGCGATCGCGGCGGCGATTTGGTTATCCGAAACATGCGGACTGGGCTGGCAGCTCGGTTGGCGCTTGGGCGATGGCAGCGATGGATTGTCGCTGGCGCCAAATCTGCAAATGCTGGTTGAGGGCGAAGTTCATGACATTTATTTCGGACCGCAAGACGCCAGCGGCGCCATTCTTGTCGGGATTGGCGAAGAACGGTATCGGATCGGCGTCGAAAGGCTTGGCAATAGTGAATTCCTGGCTCGCAACATGAATGAAACCATCACGGTCAGCTTCTGGCAGGGCGACGATTGGATCACCCTCAAAACCGGGGATAGCGAAATCAAAATCAATACCCGTCCTTACCTGGAAACCGACAGATTGGCCGGCGCCGCCGAGGTCGATGGCGCGGTTGCCGCGCCTTTGATGGGGCAGGTACTTGCGATCAACAACGTGATTGGCGATCAGGTTGACAAGGGCGACGTCCTGGTGATTTTGGAAAGCATGAAAATGGAAATTCGTGTTTCCGCACCGGCCGCTGGAACCATCACCAACATTTATTGCCAGGTCGCCGGCAATGTCGAACGCGGCGCCATTATCGTCGAATTGGATTTAGCCGGATAGGACCATGTCATGAGCGATCTACCGAAATTTGTTGAATTTCATGAAGAAGGACCGCGCGAAGGTTTTCAGATCGAACAACAAATATATCCCATCGAACGACGCGCCAAACTGATCGAAGCTTTGGCCGCATCCGGCCTGAAACAAGTGCAGGTCGGATCTTTCGTCAGCCCGAAATGGGTCCCGACGATGGCCGATACGGCAGCGCTGTTTTCCTTGATCGAAAAGAAGGCAGGCATTGAGTACACGGCTTTGTGGCTGAACAAAAAAGGTTTTTTCAACGCCTTGGAAGTGCCGGAAGTCGACCTGAAAGGGCAATTGTTATTCTATGCCACGGACGAATTCAGCCAGCATAACAATGGCTGCAGCGCCGCCGAAATGCGGGACCGGCAGGTCGAGTGGCTGGATCTCTACCGACAAAATGACGTCAAACCGTCGAACGCCTATTTGATGGTCGCTTTCGGCTGCAACTTCACCGGCGATGTACCGCTTCAACGGATTACCGATTGGGCGCTGTGGCTACGGGATTTGTTTGCCGAAAAAGCCGAACCGCTACCGAATATCTATCTCGCCGATACCGTCGGGTGGGCGACGCCGTTGGAAATGAAACGTCGCATCGGCGCTGTGAAAGAGATCATGCCGGAAGCACGCATCGGTCTGCATCTGCACGACACCCGTGGCGCCGGGGCGGCAAACGTGGTCGCCGCATTGGAAATGGGGGTCGATTTATTCGACAGTTCCGTCGCCGGTCTGGGCGGTTGTCCGTTTGCCGGCCATGGGGCGCAGAAAGCCGCCGGCAATATCTGTACCGAAGATATGGTCTTTCTGTGCCACGAAATGGGCATCGAAACCGGCATTGACCTTGACGCCCTGATCGATGCCGCTTTATTAGCGGAAGAGATCATTGGCCGCACCCTGAACGGTCGCATCATGCATTCAGGCTCGCTTAGTAAATATCGGAATTAGAATTCATGCTCAATATTGTCGATCCGGCAGAAGTCGGACTTTCCGCCAACCGTTTAGACCGCGTCGCCAAACATCTCAATGGTTATGTCGACGTTGGAAAATTGCCTTTCGTCACACTGCTGGTGTGCCGCTATGGCCAACCAGCCTTTCTGCATATGTATGGCAAGATGGATGTCGAAGCGGGTAAGGATATCGGTGAAGATACCATTGTCCGGGCCTATTCCATGAGCAAACCGATTACCTCTGTCGCCGCGATGATGTTATATGAGGAAGCTAAGTTTCAGCTGGGCGATCCGGTCAGTAAATATATCCCGGCGCTCGCCAACCCGACCGTTTTCATCGGCGGTGATGTAGACAATCCGCAAACCGTGGCGGCGGAGCGGGATTACACCATCCGCGAAATCATGACCCATACCGCCGGCCTGACCTATGGTTTCGAAGCCGGCGGCGTGGTCGACAAGATGTATAACAAATCCAAGATCAAGACCGGCAACGCCGACTATGGCCTGGATGAGTTCTGTCGCCGCTTGGGCCAGATGCCCCTGATCGCGCAACCGGGCGCGACCTGGAATTACAGCATGGCGAGCGATGTCCTGGGTCATCTGGTCGAAGTGATCAGCGGCCAAAGCCTGGATCAATTCATGGCAGAGCGGATTTTTGAGCCCTTGGGTATGACTGACACTTGCTTTGCCGTGTCACAAGACAAAGTCGATCGTTTCGCCGCCTGTTACCTGCCCACCAAAGAGGGCGGCATGAAGTTGCAAGATGCGCCGGGCAAAAGCCGCTTCGCGCGGCCGACGCAAATCCTCTCCGGCGGCGGCGGGCTGATGTCGACGATTGGTGACTATGCCAAATTCGCCCAGATGATGAGCAACGGTGGCGAGCTGGAAGGCGAGCGCCTGCTCAGCCCGCGCACCGTCGACTTCATGTCCACCAACCACCTGCCGAACAATTGCGACATGGCGGCGATGGGGCAATCGGTATTTTCTGAAGTTTCCTATGAAGGCGTCGGTTTCGGCCTCGGCGTGCATGTCGTGCTGGACCCGGCGACGGCGTCCTACCATACCATGCCCGGCGAATATGGTTGGGGCGGCATGGCCTCGACGGTTTGGTGGAATAACCCGGAAGAAGACCTGTCGGTGATCTTCCTAACTCAGTTGATGCCCAGTTCGACCTATCCGCTGCGCCCGGAAATGCGCAGCCTGATCCATTCGTCGATTATTGATTAGGGGTTAATTGTCTAATTGCCTAGCCGACCCACTCCCCCTGCCCAACCTCCCACAGGGTACCATTACTGGGTGGTTGGGCAGGGGAGTGGGCCGACTAGGCCGCAACATATTTTCATTCCTTCGGGATTGGGGTTGCTTGGCCCAGATGCATGCCGGCGTCGCTGATCACCACCTGACCGGTGACGTTGGCGCTGCCGCTGAGTAGGAAGATCGCGGTTTCCGCCATGTCTTCCGGTGTGCCGGCCCGCCCTAAGGGCGTTGTCGCGGCAACATTGGCGACCATCTTGTCATAGCCCTCGTCACTTAGTTTCTCCTGCCACCAGCGCCCGGTGATGAACCCAGGCGCAATGGCGTTGACCCTGATGGCCGGGGCCAATTGCCGGGCGAGAGACAGAACCATGGTATTGAGCGCCCCCTTGGAGGCCGCATAAGCAATCGAAGAACCGATGCCCATGACGCCTGCTATAGACGAGGTCATGACAACGCTGCCCTGACCTTGGGCGCGCATGGGCGGGGCAACGGCGCGGGTCACCTGGAAACAGCCGACCACATTGACCCGGTAAATTTCCAGGAAATCTTCCGCCGTCAGCTCATTGAAATCGCCGCCGCCACGAAAATTGGTGATCCCGGCATTACTCAGCAGGCCGTCGATCTTGCCGAATTTATCCATCGCCGCTTGCGCCAGTTTATCGCAATCGGCTTGCTGCGCGACATCCCCCTGCACCGCGACCGCATCGACGCCCAGGTCGCGACATTCCGCCGCCACCGCTTCCGCCGCGTCGCTACTGCGGGAATAATTGACGATCAGATTTGCCCCCATGGCGGCCAATTGCCGCGCCGCCGCCGCCCCGACGCCGGTGCCGCCGCCGGTTATGATGACCGACCAGTTCGTTACATCCATTCGCCTAACTCCCTAAAAACTGTTGCATTTGAGGCATCCTAAATAGTCCGCCGCGGCACGTCGAGGGGCCTCGGCATGCAAACCTCATGATAGTTAAAATTTTGCCAAATATTTACCAAAATTCTTTCTATTACTGTTATATTTAGAGAATTCAGCGATCTATAGTTAAATAAACACACCATTTTGCTGAGAAAAATCAGGCTGTTGGTGTACTAACGTTTATATCGAACTGATATTAGTTATTTTTTTACTTCAATAGTAGATATTTTGTAGGCAATGTGATATATCTTGACTTGAAAGATTAGTATGTGTGGCGCCGTCGGTTAATTGGCGTGTAAGTTGCGTAAGCTTAGTCGGTCTTCTGATATATGTGCCATTTATGCATATATGGCGGAAATCCAGCCAGGATCGCCAGTTTGTGATTTTGATTTCCCGGCGCAACCGCGCCATTATAGAACGCGAGATACGGGTTGCGACCCGATATGAGACGATGAGCTGATAAATGTAGTAAACATTTGTGCAGCAGGCAGTTGGAAAAACGCACTTGGAAAAACAGAGGTAACGGCAATGTGGCGGCAAACCTTTAAACAGCTTTTGAAACCCTTCAAGCGGTTCAGCGACGAAAAACGCGGCTCGGTCGCGATTTATGCCAGTTTGGTAACCGCGCTAGCCTTAGGCGGCGGGGTCTTGGCCGTCGATCTGGGTAAACTTGAAGCCGTGCGCAATGAAATGCAAAACGCGGTTGATTCTGCGGCGCTTTCAGCGGCGCTAAAATTGAACGGCTTGGCCAGTGCGCGTGTTAAAGCAGATGCGGTGGCGCGGGAGGCAATAGAAGATTATTCCAATTTGACCACGGACCGGATTTCGCTTTCCGATGATGCAAGCACGACCGACATCGATGAATCCGACGGTGATAAGTACTTTTTCGTGAAACTTGGCAACGGTATGAACGGCGGGGTGCGGTTTTGGACCTCGATTGAAAACAAAATTGACGCTAACTTGATGGATGATCTTGACGATCCGACGGAAGATGCGACCACACTATATGTTGAAGTAATTTTACAGCGCGAACCGGTCACCTTGATTTTACAGCCGGTACTGGCTTTGATATCCAACGCGACGGCGCGTGAACTGGTGAGTGTTAATGCCCGCGCGACGGCTACTTCGGCAGGTTTTGTCTGTGAGCCCGCTTTGTTCATGGTCTGTGATCCGAATGAAGACCCGACATTGTGGACGGATGGTACCGAATATAACATTTTTGATTGGGAAAACGCCGGTCGAGAAATGGTCGTCAAAAATGCTTCCGGCGGTGCCGCCGGCGCGCCCGGGCAGTTTGGTTTGATTTGTCCGCCCGAAGATTCAGGATTTGGTTGTGGTGCTTCGGCCTTGGCAAATTTTATCATGTCAAATTCAGGTGACCAATGCACGAACACAGACGTGGAAACAGCGCCAGGGAACAGTGTTAACCAAGTTCGCGATGCTGTGAATACCCGATTTGACGTTGAACCGCTAACCGGTAATCATCCAGACTGGTATACGGCTTCAAATATCATCAACTATACCGATGACACAGATATCGATGAAGTCACCGCAGAACGTCAAATGCTGACGAACGCTTCCTGGAGCACGGCTGGCGATGTTGTTGATTATTGGCTTGCCAAGCATCCAAATTGGCATATCCTAAATCGACTTGATCCAGATACCGGTGTTGCAAACCCGGATAACGATGCGGCGGATAACGACCCCGTCTTGCTTGTCGATGCGGATCAAAATGATCCTGACCTTAATTTCAACCACGTACCGGATGTGTTGGAAGCATATGGCGGTTTATTGGGCTATTCAGGTGCGGGTGCGACCCGTTATCAGACCTACCTTTACGAACTTGGGCTAACCTTCCTGGCGTCTGGTCAGGTTACAGTCTTTCCGACCACTGGCCTGTACGACCCCGACACAGATACTATTGAGGAAACAGAATCGAACGGCGGCCCTTTACCCAATCTACCAACCGGTGGATCTGCATGGGACGCATACACAAACCCAAATGGCCAAATGTTGCCTTGTGAGGCCGATCTTGCGGCGGGGCGGAGAGATGGCAGTGACAACATGTCGTTTACTGGCGCTGTGTGCGCGGAACCCGCCGGTGTTGAAGAAATGCCAGAATACGATGGTCGTCCGACACCCAACCGGTCAGAGATCGCCGATCCCATCGCAGCAGCATTGCGGCGGGTCGTCTTAATGGCGGTGCTGGAATGCGAATCGCAAAGCGTCCAGGGCAAAGGCACATACAATAGTCACGGCAAATATGTGCAAGTATTCCTCGTTCACCATATCGATGAAGTCGGCGCTGGCGATGATCAATCTGCTGTTGGCGAACTAATAGGTCCGGTAGTCGTTGGTGAGGGTGGCGGCAGTGGCTCTATCGCCTCCAATGCAGGGGTGCATACAAATGTTCGTCTGGTGGAATAGAAAATTTGCCGCCTGGCGGCGAAACGTCAGCGGCGTGATGGCGATCGAATTCGCCATCATGCTGCCGCTGATGCTGGCCGTGATGGTGTTTATTTTTGAGGCCGGCAATCTCTACTATGATGTTACGGTGGCGCGAAAAGGCATGCGGGCGGGCGTAGGGTACGCGGTGCGTCTGCAAATTGGTGACCTAACCCCGACCGTCGATGCTGACGCTGAAACGGCAATAAATAACATAGTCAGATATGGCGATCCAACCGGCGACACCACAAATTTGACGATGCGTGGGTGGAGCAGCGGTTATACCATCGCGATTGCCGTCGACCAAAGAACGGTGACCGATACCGATGGCACCGACCTCGACCTCAATGTCGTGACGTTGGACGCCACCGTTGGATATATTCCGTTATTTTCCGGTTTCTTTTTTTCCAATCAGAATTTTGGCACCATAAATATCACCGCTAATCATGAGCAAGTGCATATTGGGATTTAGAATGATGCGTAAATTCATCAGAATGTTCGTTGCAGATTCTAAAGCAACAGCAGCGATCGAAGCGGCGTTTATCTTTCCGGTGCTTGGCGCCGTTACTTTCGGCATGTTGGAAATGATTTTATTGATCGGTGAAATGCATTTCGCCAACGAAGCCTCACGTGAGGCCGCGCGTGAAGCGATCATTATGCCGTTGTTGACCAAAATGGATACCAGCGGCGATTATGTTGTTGATTGTGTAGGCGATGCTGGCACCGCAGCGTCGCCGACCTATACCTGTTCAGGTCAAGTCGCAAGCGATGCCCCAGCCCTAACGGACGATGATTACGACGACTTTACATTTATTTTCAATGAAGCGGCTGGCATCAAAAAAGACCTTGATCCCAGTCAATTGACGATCACCTACCGATCAAATGACGTCGTGATCGCGCAAGCCAACGTCGTGACGCCATCCGTGACCGTGACGATTTCCCCCCTGGTACATAATCTTGTGTTGTTGAAGGTATTTCCCGGTGCGCCACCGTTTATTACTTTACCCGATGCCTCGGCGACCCGGATGGCGGCCACGTACGTCCAATAAACATCTCGTTCCCCTCAATCCCACTATATAAGCGCATTTCGGCGATATTTAGTATTTGCTGGAATATCGTTTAGCCGATATAGTTTTTTAAGTGATTCGCAGGGATAGTGCTTTGATCCGAGCGAATCAGGCAAAGGGGAGCGTTGTTTTCTCTGATTTGAGTGGCTAAACGAACTTTCAACATTTTGCAGTTGTACCGCGTACTGTGCCCGGCCCGAGCGTATGAGTAAGGGGGCGGGCACTTTTTTGTTTGGGCGCCGAGCGCGTTTTTATTAAAAGCCGGGCGAGCGGGCTGGTGATGACTTCAAGTTTCATAAACCTCTTCAGAACATATTATCGATATCGTCCTGGGACATTGCCGGCTCGTGACTGGTACTTGGTGGGTCGGCCTGCAACAAGATGTCGATGTCGTTCTGGGCCATCAATTCGGTCGAGCCATGGATCACCGCGCTGGCGACATCGATCAGTTTTTGCAGGCCGGCGGACACATTCATCGCATAGTCGCCCAATTCCTCCAGCTTCTGCTCTTCCATCAGTTGGATCATCCGGGCGCGCGACGACTGCACGATGCCATCGGCTTGTTCGACCGTATTATCAAACGGTTCGCGGAATTCCGCCGGCGAATGTTCATAGGCTTCGATGGCCAGTTCCTTGGCGCTGAAATTGGTGTCGCGGAAGTGTTCGGGATAGCTTTTTGGACGCCAATTCATGACGTCATCCAGACATTCCGGCATATCCGGGACCATTCCGATCAACATCACCACTTCGTTGAAATGATTGAGGTAGTCGGTTGCCAGCAGAGTGCGTTCGTCGATATTGGCGGCCGCCGCCATCGCCCTTATTTCCGCCCGCCGTTTCTCCACTTGACCGCCCATAGATTATCTGACCCCGAACGCCGAAGACGTTCATTTCAAGGTTTCAAAATTGCTTAATCTATGGTCGCGCAAAATCCCTAATTTTTCGTTGCGACGCGCCAGGCATCGCCCATTTGCAGGCCCCAATAAACCATTTGGGCGACCAGGCGGCCGAAATCGCCACCGGCCCAATTGATGCCGAAGCGGTCGAAGTGGCGATAACGATCGCTTTGCCCACTAATCGCTTCGGCCAGCAGCAGTCCGGCCATCGAGGTTGTCGACATGCCGCTGCCGCCAAACGCCTGCGCATACCAGATACCGGGTCCCAGGGTGCCGATCTGCGGCATTTTGTGCCCGGCATAACTCATCGTCCCCATCCAGGCGACCTCGGCGTTGACGCCGGCCAATTGCGGATAGATGTTGCTCAGGTCACCGAGCATTTTTGCTTTCAGATCCGCCGGTTTGCGCAAGCGCGCGGAAATGCGCCCGCCCCAAAGAATGCGGGTATCGTCCAGGGGCCGGTAATAGTCGCTGGCGAACTTGGTATCGCCGATCGCATAGGGCACCCGGATCGCTTCTTTCAAGCGATTATCGCCCAACGGTTCGGTCACCGTGACATAGGTCGCGATCGGCAGCACTGCCCGCTTCAGTTTACCGTGCAGATTTTCCTGATAGCCGCCCATGGCAAAAACCACATTCTGTGTTTTGATGCGGCCAGTAGGCGTGGTGATACGTTTTTCCGGGCCGGCCAGATCAAGCCCGATGGCCGGCGAATTCTCATATACCTTCACCCCCAGATCGCCAGCCGCTTTGGCCACACCCAGGCAGTAATTCAGTGGATGAAACTGAAATCCTTCTTCGTCCAGCAGGCCGCCATAATATTTGGGCGATGAGATCAAATCCGCCAGCGCGCGTTGATCAATGAACTGATATTCGCGGTCGAAATTTTTCGCCATGAAATCACGGTATTTTTGCAACCCATCATCGTCATCGAACCAGGAAGCGACCAAGATTCCATCCTTGCGGCCGATCCCGGTCATATTATAAGCGGTGATGCGGTCCCGCACCTTTTGCCAGCCTTCACGGGACAAGTCGTGCAATATGCGCGCCTCCTCGATGCCGAAGGCCCGCACCAGGCTGGATAATTCGCGGGAAAAACCGCCGGCGCCGACAAAACCGCCATTGCGCCCGGAAGCGCCCCAACCGATCCGTTTGGCTTCCAACAGACAGACACTGCGTCCCATCTCCGCCAATGTCAGGGCCGTGTTCAATCCGGCCAGACCGCCGCCAATGACGCAGGTTTCCACCTCCACGTCGCCATCCAGAACTGGCCAGGCCGGCAGCGCGATACGGGTCCGCGCATAATGGCTGTCTACATAATCGACCACACATTCGTCCTTTTACTCGATCGTCCATTGCCAAAAATAGCTGAGCCGCTAGGTTAGGACAAATGACAGATTAGGGATGATAATGGTCGCCCAAGTAACAAGCAAAGAAGATTTGGCAAGCGAATTAACCCTCGCGCTTAGGGCCCACTACGGCCCCAACCTTGTGATCGACAATATGCTGACAGTCGCGGCCGGTGCCAGCCGCGACACTTGGTCGTTTCGGGCGACAACCACCAGCGGCGAACACCACGACCTGATCCTGAAGCGTGATCCACCGGCAACGAAGGTCGCGAACGAAGGCGATATCCAGGTCACCAACGGCATCGACCGGGCCAGCGAAGCCAAGCTGATGTCGCTGGCCGGCGACGCCGGCGTGCCAGAACCTGAGGTGGTCTTGATCACCGAACCGGACAGCGCCATCGGCGCCGGCTTCGTCATGACCCGGGTGGCGGGGGAATCCCTGGGCGGGCGGATCGTGCGCAACGAAGAATTCACAGAAGCGCGAAAAGTTCTGGCTTATCAATGCGGCGAAGCGTTGGCGCGAACCCATGCCATCGAACGTGCTCGCCTGCCGGCCTTGCGGCTGCTGGACCCGGCCGCGCATTTGGCGCTTTATCGCGACACCCTGCATCTGTTCGATACCCCGCAGCCGGGTTTTGAATATGGCGCGAAATGGCTGCAGGAACGCCTGGAGTTGGCAGGTGCCCGCCAGACCCTGGTCCATGGGGATTTCCGCAACGGCAATTTGCTGGTCGATGCGGCCGGTCTGACCGCCGTCCTGGATTGGGAGTTTGGTCATCTTGGCGATCCGATGTGCGATCTCGGTTGGCTCTGCATCCGTTCCTGGCGTTATGGTGGGACGGATAAACCGGTTGGCGGATTTGGAGAGCGCCAGCAATTGTTTGCTGGCTATGAAGCAGGCGGCGGACCAACGGTCGATCCCGAAGCCGTCCGCTTCTGGGAAATCTTCGGTTGTATGCGTTGGGGCATCATGTGCCTGCAAATGGGCTATGCCCATTTGACCAGAAGTTATCGCTCGATCGAACGGGCGGTGATCGCCCGACGGGCGGCGGAAACCGAATACGACCTGCTGCAGCTAGTGGACTGAAGAAAGGTTCCGAATATATGCCCCATGAACGCCCTGATGCCCAAGAATTGATCGAAGCCGTCCGCGAATTCCTATCCGAGGTCGCGGTGCCGAACCTGCCGGGACAAGGCGGTTTTCACGCCCGGGTGGCGGCCAATGCGCTGGCCATTGTATTGCGGGAAATGGCTGAGGGAGCCGAATTGACCGGCCAGGAAAAAGCCCGGCTGAAAGACATCCTGGACCGGGACGAGGAGACCGAAGAATTGAATTGGCGGCTGGTAGAGCGTATCCGCAACGGCGATATCCCCAGCCCCAGGGCTGACCTGCTGGCCCATATGCGGCGAACCGTGCGCGATAAACTGTTGATTTCAAACCCCAAATATCTGCTGCCCGAAGATCAACCGAAGCCATGACGACAATTGACGATATTCCCGACCCGGCCGATCTGCTGGCCCGTGGCGTCAGCCGTCTGCTCCGCCATTTAGGTTATGTCGGCATCCCCGAATTCAGCCTGCGGTCTGGCCGCCGCGCCGATGTCGCCGCCCTTAGCACCAAGGGTGAGATGATCATTGTCGAGATCAAGCGCAGCGTCGCGGATTTTCGCAGCGACAATAAATGGCCGGAATATCGCGATTATTGCGACTATCTCTATTTTGCCGTGCCGCAGGGGTTTCCGATTGACATTCTGCCGGACGATTGCGGCTTGATATTGGCGGATCGCTACGGTGCCGAAATTATCCGCCCAGCGCCTAAGGTTGAACCGCGCATGCATGCCAGCCGCCGCAAAGAGGTAACCTTGCGCTTCGCGCTTGCCGCCGGCAAACGCCTGCGCCAGCTTTACGATCCCGAACTTGCCAAAATCGAAAGTGACGAAGAATAACGCATGTTTACGAAACACCGTGCCGGGGGAGCGGGCCGGTGATGACTTCAAGTTTCATGAATACGCTCTAACTTAAGCAATGGCGCGGCAGTTTTCCGCCAAATGTTGCGAACTGATGGTGCCGACGATGGCGCTGTGGACACCTGGCGTCTTGACGACATTTGTTAATGCAGCGGCGCCGTGATGGCCGCTATCCAGGGCTTTCTTGATCAACACGCCTTTGTTTAGCCCAGCCGCCGCCTCGATCACCGGCAGTTGGCTTTGATCGTCGGCATTGAGCGTGACCATGACAAGATCACTGACCGCCAGCGCCGCCAGGCCGCCTTCGACGGTTTTTGTCGACATCCCGAACGAAACAACATCGCCAACCTGCTTTAATTCCTGCAAGCATTCCAGCGCCCCGGAATGCTGCAGAATATCTAGGTCCCGGCCATCGGAATGGATCAGCACCAGATCGAGATAATCGCGGCCAAGTAGACGCAGGCTGCGTTCGACGCTGGCGCGGACGGCAGCGGCGGAGAAATCGAAACGGGACTGGCCGTCGATAAATTCTTCGCCCACTTTGGTGGCGATCACCCAACCGCGCGGGTCCGGCAGCAGCACCCCCAAGCGTTCTTCCGCCAGGCCATAGGCCGGCGCCGTATCAAGCAGATTGATGCCCAGCTCGCGGGCCTGGGTCAACAGGGCGACTATTTCATCGTCGCCTGGTAAATCGAAGGCATGTGGATATTTCACACCTTCATTGCGGCCAAATTTCACCGTGCCAAGGCCCAGCACGCTGACATTATAACCGGTCTGGCCAAGTTCCCTTAGCTCCATCGTTTAGCCTCGTCCCAAGGCGGCTTGGCAATGCCGGGTTTCGGTAAATCCTGCAAGGCCGTCAGGTCAGCCGCCGCACCAACGGTCGGCGGCGGTAGTTCCGCCATCACCTGGCGGCTCAATTGCGGCGATAAGGCGAATTTCGTCGGCCAGGCGAAGATCACATCGTTCTGTTTGGTAATCACCGGGTGATCAGGGCGGCGGCCTTCGGCCTGCCAGGCTTCGGCGCGATCGACATCGTGGGTGGCCCAGGCGGTGTCCGAGAAATCGAGCCAGGGCAATAACGAGGCAATTTCGTGTTTCGCCGAAGCAATCAATTCATCCGCCGGCACGCCGACCCCTTCTTCGGCGATCTGCCCGCCGACATACCAAACCCGTTCGCCATCTTGGGCCCGATGGCTGGTCACGGTGAGGCGTGGATTTTTATGCTTGACGATGCAATGGGCATGCAGGTCGACCGGCGCACCCTTTATCAGGACCATTTGCAAGGGGCGGTATTGGGCGATTTTCGTGTCGATGCCGATCTCTGCGGCAATGGCGCTATTGCCGCTGCCGGCGGTGCTGACAATGGTATTCGCTTGCAAGGCCAAGGGACCCAAATCGATCTGCCAAGGGCCGGAATTTTGTCGTTCCAACAGCACTTCATCTGGCCAATTAACCGCTGCAATCGCCGATAATTGCGGTGCAGTGAGCGCCGTCAGAACCGATGGCACGTCCAGAACAATTTCATCCAACGCTAACAACTCGCCGGCAAATGCCGTATTATCGAAGGGCGCGGGCCGGTTCTCTTTTAACGCATCGACATGGCCGCGCATGGCGCGGGTGGCAAAAAAACTCATCAAGCTGCCGGCAAATTGCCGTGGCACCCACATATGATGCTGGCTGGCAGTGACCCTGGCGGCGCGTAGATCCGGCCCGGCGCTGCCGGCCAAGGCCGCCCGCCAAACCGCCGGCATCTCCCGCAACGCTTTCGACGCCGCGCTGACGTTCATATCCAAGGTATATTTGGTGCCGCCGTGGATGATACCTTGCGACGCAATAGTCTGTCCGGTGCCGAGCGCGTTGGTTTCCAATAGCACCGCCGCGTAACCGTTGGCGCGCAATTCCGCTAACAGCCACAGGCCCGCAATACCGCCACCAAATATGACAACATCAAGGGGCAGGCTTGGCTTAGCCATCGCCAGACATCTTTTCGATCAAATTAGTCGAACTGCGGCCATCGACCAGGCGCGAGAGCCGCACCTCGCCGCCATAGGCTTGCACCAATTCGGCGCCAACGACGCCGTCGATGCCGTAATCGCCGCCTTTGACCAACACGTCCGGTTTCAATAGCTCCAACAATGCGATCGGTTCATCTTCCGGATAGACGATCACCAGATCGACCGCCGACATCGCCGCCAACATCAGAGCTCGAGATTCTTCATCCTGGATCGGGCGACCTTCCCCTTTTAGTCGTTTGACCGAGGCATCGCTATTGATGGCGACGATCAGGCGGTCGCAATAACTTTTTGCGTCTTCCAACAAGGTCACGTGGCCCGGATGCAGCAGATCGAAACAGCCATTGGTAAAGCCGACTTTCAAACCGGCGGAGCGCCAGCGTTGCACCCGGTCGCCGGCCGCATCGCGCGCCATCACTGTGACTTCGGCGTTGTAATAGTCCGCTTGTTGCAAGGCCGCCGCCAATTCGCCCAGTATTACTGTCGCCGTGCCGGATTTCGCCACCACAATGCTGCCGGCGTGGCTCGCCAACCGGGTTGCTTCCGGTAGAGACGCCCCCGCACCCAAAGCCATCGCGGCGGTCGCCACCACCGTATCGCCGGCGCCGGAGACATCATAAACCTGTCGCGCCAAGGCCGGCAGGTGTAGCGGCACGTCATCACGCGCAATCAATGACATGCCCTGTTCCGAGCGGCTGACCAAAATCGCCTGCAGATCGATACGGCCCAAAAGATCGTGCGCGGCGGCGGTAATTTCTTCATCGCTGTCGCAAGTTTTGCCGACCGCAGCGGCAAGTTCACTGCGGTTCGGTTTCAGAACCGTAACCCCGGCATAAATCGACAGATCGGCCCGCTTCGGGTCCGCGATGATCGGTTTTTCAAGCTGACGGGCGCGTTCGATCGCGGTCGACAGAACCGCATCGCTAAAACACCCTTTGGCATAGTCGGAGAGGACGACGACATCACAATCAAGCAAGGCGGCGTCATAGGCATCAAGCAGCGCCTGGCTGGCGGCGGCGCTAACTTCGTTGGCATTTTCTTCGTCGACGCGCAGCAATTGTTGTCCCGCCGCGCCATAACGAATTTTCAATGTCGTCGGGCGTGTCTCATCGACCACCAAAGCCAGCGTCAATCCCGGCACGTCGGCGGACAAATGACGAATTTCCGCCGCCGCCGTATCGTTGCCGATGAGCCCGACAAGGGTGACCAATCCACCCAAGGCCTGAACATTGCGCGCCACGTTGCCGGCCCCACCAAGCATGGCCTCCATGCGTTCGGCTTCCAGAATTGGGATCGGCGCTTCCTGAGAAATGCGAGAGACCCGGCCATAGACAAAGCGATCCAGCATGACATCGCCCAGACAGACGATCCGAACCTTTTTGAAGGCTTCCAAGTAGTTTTGTAGTTCCTGCCCGCTCGACATTTACTGCTCGCTTCGTAACCTGGTCGAATAAAACCGCCAGCTTAGACTATAACAGGCCGAGCTGTAACTCCAAGGCGCCGCAGAGCATATGACCCAACAATATATGCATCTCCTGAATGCGTGGGGTCGCGGTTGCCGGAACAATCAGCAGCGGATCCGCCAAACCCACCATTTTGCCACCATCGCGGCCGGTAAAGCCAGCGGCGATGATGCTCTTCGACTGCGCCATCGCCAATGCTTTCAGGATATTCGGACTGTTGCCCGAGGTGGAAATGCCGATGGCAACGTCGCCGGGTTTTCCCAGCGCCTCGATCTGGCGGGCGAAAACATGATCATAGCCCATGTCGTTCGCTGCCGCGGTCAGGCTTGAGCTATCGGTGGTAATCGCGATGGCGGCGATGGGGCCACGATCCTGCAAATAACGGACCGCAAGCTCGGTTGCTAAATGTTGCGCGTCGGCGGCGCTGCCGCCGTTGCCAAAGAAGAGGATTTTGCCGCCCTGATCAATGGCATTGGCGCAATGATCGACCAATTTCGCCAGTTCGTCCTGCAAGCTGGCGGCGGTGGCCTCGAAAGCCAATTGATGGGCCTCCAGCTCGCTCTGCATATAGCTTGAAATATCAAACGCCATGGCTGCTTATCCTTCTGTCCCACTACGATCCGCCGGGGTGAACGGAAACTCGTCCGGCGCGCCAAAAGGCCAAGATTGCACATAGACGGAGGTCGAGGGAAACGCAAACGAACTTCCCGTCCCTTCGACGATTTCTTTCATCCGATAGGCAAAGCGTTCTTTGATCACCATCCATTCGCCCCAGTTTGTGGTCTTGGTGAAACAATAGACCATGATGTCGATGCTGGAGGCATTGAAGCTATCGACATTGACCAAAGTCGTCGCCCGCGCCGGGTCGGTTTCAAAATCACCGCTATTTTCGATATGGTCGGTGATTTGCTCCACAACTTTGCGCAATTGATCTTCTGTGGAATCATAGACCAGGCCGATTTTCCAATAAATCCGGCGATGGGTCATGCGCGAATAATTGGTCACGGCGCCACCGGCCAGTACACTATTGGGAACGGTTACCAGAGATTTGTCGAAACAGCGGATTTTTGTCGTTCGAAAACCTATTTCTTCGACCGTCCCTTCCACTTCGCCACCTTTTATCCAATGGCCTTTTTCAAAGATATGATCCAAAAAGATCGAGACCCCGGCGAATAAGTTGGAAATCAGGTTTTGCGCCCCGAAAGCCAAAGCCATACCGATCAGTCCAAGGCTGCCTAACACCGCCGCGACATTAAAATTCCACTCTTCCAGAAAAGCTGCAACGCCCAGGCAGGCAACGACAAACTTCAGGACCTTGACAAAAAACTCCCGCAAACTTTCCCCAAGTTCATCGGCACCGAACATATTGGTGAGCTTATCCATCAAGAACGAGAGCGGACGAATCATGCGATAAATCGTCCAGAATATCGTGAACGCCACCAGCGAGCGGACGAACTGCAGCAACAGTCTATCGACAGTTTCGGGGAAGGGGGCGATTTCGCCGGCGACGAACAGGCCCAAGACGACGAAGACAAAACGCAAAGGTAAATCCAGCGCCTTCACCAATTCATCGTCAAATTCGGATTCGGTTCGCTTCGCGATCGTCCGAATGAAGCCGGTAACAAAACGCGTGAACAGGCCGCGGGCGAGGAGAAACAGAATAAATATTGCCAAGGCCAGAATGACCGAGCCGATACCGATGCCGAAAACGGCCGTATTCCATACCGAACCTACAATTTGCATGAATTCTTGGGTCGTTTGCTGCATCTTATCACCGTCACTTATGGGTCTGGTTGCGGTTGCGATTTGAAACGAATATTTGCTTCGTTAGATCATAAAACAAGGGGTGATTTGCTGAAATTAGCGATCCTCGTCATCGGGTTCGATAACACATTTGCCGATAACTTTCCGTGCCAGCACATAATCCAGCGCCTCCGTGAACTCATCCAGGCCAAAATAGGCTGAAATCACCGGTTTCAACTCGCCGGTTTCATACATCAAAGCTAGCCGGCGGTGCATCTCGTCGACCTGGGCGGAATAACGGTCGCGTTCATCCTTGGGAGCCCAACCGATATAGGTTCCATAGTTGAAGCCGATCAAGGAAATATTCTTTAAGAGGAACATATTGGCCGGCAAGTCGGGAATGTCACCGGAAGCAAAACCAACCGTCAGCAAGCGCCCGTTGGTCGCCAGACAACGGATCGATTGCCGCGTCACCTCGCCACCGATCGAATCAAAAACCACATCGGCGCCGCGACCGTTGGTAATGCTCAGCACGGCATTGCGAAAATCATCCTGTTGATGATCAATAACGTCACCGGCGCCATGTTGTAGCGCCATTTCGGTTTTTTCCGCACCGCCGGCAACAGCGATCACATGCGCCCCCAAAGCCTTGCCGATTTCGACCGCCGCCAAACCAATTGCCCCGGCGGCACCATGGACGAGCAAAGTCTCGCCAGATTTCAGATTTGCCCGCCAGACCAGGGCGCCATAGGCGGTCGGGTAGGACAGCGCCAGCGTTGTCGCTTCCGGAAAATCAATGCCTTCCGGCATTTTTTGAACATTGATCGCGCGCGTCGCGCATTGCCCGGCATGACCGCCCCAGTCGACGCCGGCATAGACACGATCGCCCGGCATCACCCGATTAATGCCGGGCGCAACTTGCCGGACCACACCGGCGATTTCCGTGCCGGGTGAAAAGGGCCGCGGCGGCTGACGTTGGTATTTGCCCGCCACCACTAAACTGGTGGCAAAGCTGACGCCTGCTGCATGCACGTCGACCAAAACGCCATCTTCCGGCAGGGCCGGCGTTGGCGCCGCCTCGGCCCGTAAACTTTCATAGGGTCCAAAATCATGGCAAATCACTGCACGCACTTGCTTGCTCCCAACTGGATGATAGTGCTATCGAACGATACTCAAAATAAGTGAAAAGGGAATAGCATGACTAGAGCGGATGCCATAGCCTGGGCTGAAGATCATTTCGACAGCGGCAGTTTTTTCAACGATTTATCGCGCCGGATCGCCATTCCGTCGACCAGCCAGGAAGCCGAATTCCGCCCCGCCCTTTATCAATATTTGGAACAGGAAATGTCCGATAGCCTAAGCGACATGGGTTATGAAATTTCCATTCATGAAAATACCGAGGCGCGCGGCGGACCGTTTCTGATCGCCAGACGTATCGAGGAGGCAAATTACACCACCGTGTTGACCTATGGCCACGGCGACACGGTGCGTGGCCTCGAAGGGATGTGGGACGACGACCGCGATCCCTGGACCCTGAGCAAAGACGGCGAGCGCTGGTATGGTCGCGGCACCGCCGATAACAAAGGCCAGCACAGCATCAATATTGCCGGCCTACGCGCGGTTTTGGAAACCAGGGGCAAATTGGGCTTCAATTCGACAATCCTGATAGAGACCTCGGAAGAAACCGGCTCCGCCGGCCTGCAGGAATTCGCCGAAGCCAACAAAGAGGTCCTGGCAGCCGATGTTTTGATCGGCTCCGACGGGCCGCGATTGATCCCCTCGCGGCCGACCTTGTTCATGGGCACCAGAGGGGCGATCAATTTCAACCTCCATCTGAAATATCGCGATGGCGGCCATCATTCCGGTAATTGGGGCGGCCTGCTGGCCAACCCAGGCACCCGGCTGGCCCACGCCTTGACCACTTTGGTGGGGCCCAAGGGGGAGATTTTGGTCGACGCCCTAAAACCCGATCATATTCCAAACTCGATCCGCCAGGCCCTTGCAGCTTGCGAAATTCAACCAATTGAAAACGGCCCTGAGATCGATCCCGATTGGGGCGAGCCGGGATTGACTCCGGCGGAGCGGGTTTTTGCCTGGAATACCTTTGAGATCTTGGCTTTCAAAACCGGCAATCCGGATAAAGTCGTCAACGCGGTGCCGCCGGAGGCCACGGCGTGGTGTCAAATGCGTTTCACCACCGACAAAGATCCGGCAACCTTCTTGCCGGCGATCCGGACGCATCTCGACAGCGCTGGATTTCCGGAAATTGAAGTGGTGCAAGAAAGAGACGATTTTGTCATGTATGCCACTAGATTGCTGCCGGATCATCCTTGGGTGCAATGGGCGGCGAATTCGATTACCGCAACAGCCGGTATTGCGCCAAACATCCTACCAAATCTAGGTGGGTCTTTGCCGAACGATGTGTTCGCGGAAACCCTGAATATGCCGACGATCTGGGTTCCGCATTCCTATGCCGCGTGCTCGCAACATGCCCCGAATGAGCATGTGTTGGCGCCGATGGTTCGCGAAGGATTGGTTATTATGGCTGGGATGTTTTGGGACTTGGGAGAAGGAAACACCCCCTAAGACGCAACTGTTTGTTTACGTTCTGTGTGGTAGTTTTCCAGATTGATCGACCAATACGTGATTAATTGAATAATTGTAGATGGCGCTAACACCGATAAAACAAACCGGCCTGCCGGATCATGAAGAGCTGCTGTTTGACTATGCTGTGCGATTGCAGCGTCATGTCGACGGCAGACGCGCAGTGCATTTGCATATGTCGGGTCTGCGGGGACTGAACCAGCGGGACCATTATTTAAGGATTGCGGCGAATAGTTTTACCAATCTCGTGAACGATCACGAAGGCCAGCTCTATCGCCTGCGAAATAATGATATCTTCGTCATTGTCAAACATGCCTCGGTCACGCAAATCGACGAGGTGGTGTTGCGGATCAAATACTTGTTCGGCGACGATCCGTTGGTCGACAAAGAAGGGTCCGATGGGCGAGAGTTTGCCACCTGGTACAATCTAGAAAGTGACTATGACCGGTTCATCAGCGACATAAAGTCGAACCATGAGAGCTATTTGCGCGAGCGGGCCGCAGATAATTCTGGCGCCGCTAAAGCGCAAGCAACGGAAGAGGCGGTTCCAACGGAACCGCTGGATCCGAAACGACTGGGACAAATGTTGGAGGTTATCGCCACCAGCGACGTCACCAGTTTGCTGCGCCGGCAAACAGTTTGCGCGATCATACCGGGAGAGGTGGCAAGACCGGTTTTTAACGAAATTTTTGTCTCCATCGATACTTTGCGCAAAAGAGTGATGCCGGACGTTAATCTGCATTCCAATCGCTGGCTGTTTCAACATTTAACCGAAGCTCTAGACATGCGTTTGTTACGGGCACTGCCGGATGCAGAACGCGCAGTTGAGCTGCCGGCCAGCATCAATATCAATGTATCGTCAATTTTGTCCGATGAATTTGCCACTTTCGAGCGCCAATTCAGGATCATGACCCAAAAAACCCTATTGGTGGAATTTCAGGGCATCGATATTTTTTCCGACCTTTCGGCTTTTATTTTTGCCCGAGATTTTTTGCATGAGCGCGGCTACCGCGTTTGTTTGGATGGCTTAACCCATCAGACCTTCCCCTTGATCCGTCGCTCCGAGTTGGGCCTGGATATGGAAAAAATCTATTGGCAAAATGGCGCCGAAGAAGAGGTAGTCGGGGATAAGAGCAATGAATTTCGCGAAGCGGTCAAATCGAACGGCGCCGCGCGGGTGGTATTATGTCGTTGCGACAGCCGCGAGGCCCTGGATTTTGGCCATGCCCATGGGATCACGCTCTTTCAGGGACGCTATATTGAACGGCTTCTAAGCGCGGCCGGGCAAAACGGCTGAGCCAACAGGCGCCCTATTCCTTTGGTGATCGTTTGGCGAGAATGCGTTGCAGGGTGCGGCGATGCATATTAAGCCGGCGAGCGGTTTCCGAGACATTGCGGTCGCAGAGTTCATAAACCCGCTGGATATGTTCCCAACGGACCCGGTCGGCCGACATCGGACGTTCGGGTGGCGCCGGTTTGTCCTTACCGACAGTCAGCAGCGCCGCTTCGATGGCATCGGCGTCAACCGGCTTCGACAAATAATCCACCGCGCCGATTTTAACCGCGGCGACGGCGGTCGCGATATTGCCGTAGCCGGTGACCATGACGATACGGGTATCTTCGCGTAATTCCCGCAGCACTTCCACGACATCCAAGCCACTACCATCTTCAAGCCGCAGATCGACGACTGCATAATGGGGCCGCTGCTGCTTTGCCAAGGTGATCCCCAGAGCAACATTTTCTGCAGTGAAAACCTTGAAACCCCGTTGTTCCATCGCGCGGGCCAAACGATTGAGCCAGGCGGTATCGTCATCGACCAGCAATAGACCTCGGTCTTCAACATCAATCGTGCCTGGCTCGCTCATCTCGCTTCACTCATTTCCTGTACTGCTGTTTCTGAACTTCAGATAGCCTCAATTTCAGCGCGTGGCCAGGCAATTGTCACCACCGCCCCCTGGCTGTTGCGTTGATTGTCAAAGCGGATGTTGGCGCCGGTACGTTCCAACAAAGTTTTTGAGATAAAAACCCCCAATCCCATGCCGCCGCGATGGCGCCGAGTACTGACATAAGGATCGCCCAGCATCGCGAACATATTCGCGGAAAATCCGGGCCCATCATCCCGGATGAACAGGCGGACTTCCTGATCGTCCCAATCAGCTTCGATGACAACCCGAGTTTCCGCAAAATCAACCGCATTTTCGATCAAATTGGACAAGCCTTGCAACAATTCCGCACTGCGCTGAATTAACGGCGCCGGATCATCGGGGTCCTTCGGCAATTCAAGACAGACGATTTCGACATCCCCCGATTGGTAAGGTTCCGAAGCGCTCATCGCAATCACCGCCAATGTTTGCAAGAAAAATCGCGAATCCTCTTCCGCGAAACCTTGTTTGGATAAGCCGGCTAGAATATCGCGACAGCGTTCCGTCTGTTCCTGTAGAAGCTGAAGATCTTCCGCTAAGTCTGCGTCCGCCGGGCTATTGTTTTGCAGCTCTTTCACCACTAGTGCAATGGTCCCAAGCGGGGTGCCCAGCGCATGCGCCGCATTGGCTGCCAGTCCGCCCAAGGAAGACATTTCCTGCTCTCTGGCCAGGGCCAATTGGGTCGCCGACAAGGCATCAGCCATACGGCGGGATTCCTGCGCCACCCGCCAGGCATTGAAAAGCAAAAACGTCATGCAAACCGTCAGCGCCAGCAAAATCGCGCTGACGTAACCTTCCGGTAGCGAAAAAACGCCAAACGGCCACGGCAATGGCAAGTGAAAGAACATCAACACCAGTCCGCAACCGAACGCTAAAACGCCTAACCCTAAGGTGCTGACTAAACTTAGAATTGTTGCTGAAATTGTGACCGGGGCCACCAGCAGCACGGCAAACGGATTTTCCAGTCCGCCGGTCAGGAAAAGTAAGACCGACAATTGCACGATGTCGAAAGCAAGAAAGCTTGTTGCCTCCAATTCGTTGTGCCAACCGTTAAGGTCCCAACGCATGCCGATGCCCAAGTTCAACAGCGCCGAACAGCCAAGCGCGATTAAAGCCGGCACCATTGGTAAACTACCGCCGACCAAAACTGAAACCACCAACAGCGAGATCAGCTGACCGGTAATGGCGAGCCAGCGAATAAGCACCAAGGTGCGAACGCGGACACGAGTGCGCCCGCCGCTTCGTGGCCGCTGCGGTTCCAGTCCGCGGTCACTGTTTGCCAATTTTTGCCTCAACGAAATCATCGCCGCTCATCATATGAGTTGTGTTTCGAAAATCAATTGCGGGTTGCCTGGACAATCCTACTATCTCTGGCCATATTGCCGCTATGTCCGAAATTATACTTAAAGCAGATAACTTGGCGAAGCGTTTTGACAACGTCGTTGCGGTCGATGACATCTCGTTTGTTGCCCGTCGCGGCGAAATCTTGGGTCTGCTCGGCGGAAACGGGGCCGGCAAAACAACCACAATCGGAATGTTACTTGGCCTTATTCTGCCGACATCCGGCGCGATTTCGATTTTTGGGGTCGATATGTTACGCCATCGCCACGACGCCCTGCCACGGATGAATTTTTCCTCGCCCTATGTCGATCTGCCGCATCGCTTAACCGTCAAACAGAACTTGAATATCTATGCCCATCTGTATGGCGTGCAGAATGTGCCGACGCGAATTCGTGATCTAGCCAGAGACTTGGAATTGACAGAGTTTCTCGACCGCCGTACCGGCAGCCTGTCGGCGGGACAAAAAACCCGGGTCGCCTTGGCGAAATCTTTGATCAATGAACCGGAATTGCTGTTGCTGGACGAACCAACGGCGTCGCTTGACCCGGACACCGCCGATTGGGTCCGCCGTTACCTGATGGCCTACCAACAACGCGTGGGCGCCAGTATTTTACTGGCCTCTCACAACATGATGGAAGTGGAGCGGATGTGCCATGACGTGGTCATGATGCGGACCGGCAAGGTCGTCGACAAAGGAGCACCGAACGAACTGATCGCGCGTTATGGCCGTAAAGATTTGGAAGAAGTATTTCTGGATATCGCCCGCGCCCATCGCCGCCTGCAGGCGGCGCCATGACTTCCCGCCGCAGTGTTGCGTTGCATGGCAGCACCGCCAGGCGGGTCTACGCCATGGCGCTTCGGTATTGGTATTTGCTGCGCGGTTCGTGGCCGCGGGCCCTGGAACTCGCCTATTGGCCCAGCATCCAGGTCTTGATGTGGGGTTTTATCACCCAGTTTTTCGCCACCCATTCAACCTACCTTATGCAGGCCTTTGGGGTTTTATTGTCTGCGGTGTTGTTGTGGGACGTCTTGTTCCGGGCCCAGATGGGTGTCTCAGTTTCCTTTCTGGAAGAAATGTGGTCGCGAAATTTAGGCCATCTTTTTGTTGCCCCGCTGCGCCCGGTCGAACTGGTCCTGGCGATGATCTTCATGAGTGTCCTGCGCACTTTGATCGGCATTGTGCCGGCGACAATCCTGGCGATCGTTGCCTTCAAATATTCGATTTATGACATGGGCCTGCCGCTCATTGCATTTTTTGTCAATTTGCTGGTGATGGGTTGGGCGGTTGGCTTGCTGATCTGCGGCATGTTGCTGCGTTTTGGGTTGGCGGCGGAAAGCCTGGCCTGGGGTTTGATTTTCACCCTAGGCCCGATCAGCGGCGTTTATTATCCGATTTCCGTCCTGCCGGAATGGTTACAACCGGTTTCGCTGTGTTTGCCGTCGGCGCAAGTCTTTGAAGGCATGCGGGCAGTTATGGTCGACGGCGAATTTCGCACCGATCTATTGTTGAACGCAATCGGCTTGAACGTGATCTATCTGGTGGTCGGCGTCGGGGTCTTCTTGATCGCTTTCCGGCAAGCCAGAAAACGCGGCTTGCTGTTGCAAATGGGCGAATAACGGAAGCGTCGATCAAAGCATGCGGCTGATCACCTGAGCCGTATAATCGACCATCGGCACGACCCGGGCGTAATTCAAATGCGTCGGTCCGACGACACCTAAAGCGCCGACGACACGCTGTTGACTATTGTGATAGGGCGCGACTATGACGGAAGAGCCGGAGAGGCCAAATAGTTGATTTTCCGAACCGATGAAGACACGGACACCGTGCCCCTGATTGGCCCCCTTCAATAACTCCATCAGCTGCTGCTTGTTTTCCAGATCGACAAAAAGCTGTCGGATGCGCTCCAAATCGCCGGCCACACTGGCGTCATCCAACAAATTGGCGCGGCCACGAACGATCAAGGCGGGGCGATCTTCGCCGCCGCCCCAGGTTGCCAGACCCGCTTCCACTACTTTTGCCGTCAGCGTATCCAGTTCGGCGCGATAACTTTCAAGTTCTTTGATTATCAGGCTGCCGACTTCGTCCAGCGTGCGTCCCCGCAACCGCGCGTTCAGATAATTGCCAGCTTCGATCAGCGTCGACGGCAGCAGCCCCGGCGGCACTTCAACGATCCGATTTTCGACGGAGCCGTTCTCGGTCACAATGATAACCAGCGCCCGGCCTTCGTTCAGGCCGACAAATTCGATATGTTTTAAGGGCGCATCGGAGGTCGGCGCCGTGACGATACCGGCCCAGCCGGAAAGACCTGACAGCATTTCTGAGGCATCGGTCAGCATGTTTTCCATACTGCGACCCAACTGATCGCAATGCCCTTCGATGGAAGCCCGTTCGCTCTCCGTCAAATTACCGAATTCCAACAGTCCGTCGATGAAGATGCGCAGACCCAAATCGGTCGGTTGTCGTCCCGCCGACGTGTGCGGGGCAAACAGTAATCCGGCTTCTTCCAGATCCGACATCACATTGCGGATCGTTGCCGGTGACAGGCTAGCCGCCATGCGCTTCGAAAGGTGTCGGGATCCAATGGGACTGCCGGATTCCAGATAGCTTTCCACTAACTCGCGGAAAATCTCCCGACTGCGCGCATCGAGCGAATTGATATCGAATCCTGAACCCTTCGCCATATCGCCAGCCTATTGATTGCCTAGGTATCCGTCAATGTGAGCGCCTTTAGCGGCTTGCCCGACATCGGACAAACAGCTAGAACCACCGCAACAGATACCAACTATCATTATATACGAAGGAAAAGAACCCATGCGACCATCCGGCCGTCAGCTCGACCAAATGCGCCAAGTCACTCTGGAACCCGGTTTTGCGAAGCATGCGGAAGGGTCCTGTCTGGTAAAATTCGGCGATACCCACGTGCTGTGTACAGCCAGTTTGTCAGACCGGGTGCCGCCATTTCTACGCAATTCCGGGAAAGGCTGGGTGACGGCGGAATATGGCATGTTACCCCGATCGACCCATGAACGCATGGGCCGGGAAGCCGCCCGCGGCAAACAAAGCGGCCGGACCCAGGAAATTCAGCGCCTGATCGGGCGTTCATTGCGTGCGGTCGTCGATCTGAAAGCCATGGGGGAGCGGCAAATTCAGGTCGATTGCGACGTCCTGCAAGCCGACGGCGGTACCCGTACGGCGTCTATCACAGGGGCCTGGATTGCCTTGCATCACGCTTTCGATTTCATGCTTGCGAAGAAGTTGATCGAGAAGATGCCGTTATTTGATCATGTGGCGGCCATTTCCTGCGGTATTTTCCAGGACGAAGCGGTGCTTGATCTGGATTATGACGAAGACTCCAACGCCCAGGCAGACGCGAATTTTGTCCTGACCGGCACCGCCGGTATTGTTGAAATCCAGGGCACGGCGGAAGATCGCCCGTTTAGCCGCGATCAATTCAACCAATTGCTCGGCCTCGCCGAAAAAGGCATTGGGGAACTGGTCGAACTGCAAAAAGCAGTACTTTAAAAGGTCTATTACGCGATGGCGGCACGAAAATTCAGCGACAGCCAACTGATTGTGGCCAGCCATAATCCAGGCAAAGTCGTCGAAATCGGCGATCTGCTGCGGCCATTTGCTGTCAACCCTGTCGCCGCCAGCGAACTGGGTCTGCCGGAACCGGTGGAGGACGGCATTACATTTGTTGCGAATGCCGAATTGAAGGCTTTGGCGGCCGCAACTGCCACCGGTAAGCCGGCTTTAGCGGATGATTCGGGTCTTTGTGTTCATGCTTTAGACGGTGAACCGGGTATATATTCAGCCCGCTGGGCTGGCCCAGAAAAAGATTTCGCCGTGGCGATGCAAAAGATCGAAGACGCCTTGGCCGGTAAATCTGACCGCAGCGCCCATTTCATCGCTGCCCTCACCTTGGCTTGGCCGGATGGCCATAGGGAAAGTTTCGAAGGGCGCGTCGACGGTACTTTGGTATGGCCACCCCAGGGGGATCGTGGCTTTGGATATGACCCGATGTTTCAGCCGGACGGGTTCAAGATTACCTTTGGTGAGATGGCGCCCGAAAAAAAACATCGCCTGAGCCATCGCGCCCGGGCCTTCGAGAAATTAATAGATGCTTGCTTCCTCATCGGCAAATAATCGCGGCTTCGCGGTCTATGTTCATTGGCCTTTCTGCCTGAAGAAATGTCCATATTGCGATTTTAACAGCCATGTCGCCCGTGATTTGGACGAAGGGCACTGGCGACAAGCGTTGGTCCAGGAGGTCTGGCGTCAGGCCGATCAGCTGGGTCCACGCCGGATCGACAGCATCTTTTTTGGCGGCGGCACCCCGTCGCTGATGGCGCCCGACACGGTGACGGCTATTCTGCAGGCGCTGGAGCAGGCGTGGGGATTTTCCAGCGATATCGAAATCACCCTGGAAGCCAATCCCACTTCGGTGGAAGCCGAAAAATTCGCAACTTTGGCGGCGGCCGGGGTCAACCGGCTATCCCTTGGCCTGCAATCCCTGTCGCAAGCGGCCTTGGAATTTCTCGGCCGGGAGCATTCGGTCGACGAAGCCTTGGCCGCCTTGATTTTGGCGAAACAACATTTCCCCCGCGTCTCATTCGATCTGATCTACGCCCGCAAAGGGCAAACCGTCCGGGCTTGGGAAGACGAACTGTCGCGCGCCCTCGAACTGGCCAAAGGACACCTCTCGCTTTACCAGTTGACCATCGAACCCGGTACGGCGTTTTTTGAACAAGACCGACGCGGCACCGTGCTCACCACTGACGAAGATGTCAGCGCCGAACTTTACGAAGTGACGCAAACGCTTTGCCAGTCGGCCGGTTATGATGCCTATGAAATCTCCAATTATGCCCAGGCCGGTCAGGAATCCCGGCATAATCTAGTTTATTGGCGTTATGGCGAATATGTCGGCATTGGACCTGGCGCCCATGGCCGGCCGATCCAGCAGGGCCAGCGGATGGCAAGCCAGCAAATCCGCGGCCCCGGCGCCTGGCTGGCGCAGATGCAAGAGTTAGGCCATGGCGACGAAGAATTCACTGCTATCGACGCCGCCGATCGCCTGATCGAAATGGTGCTGATGGGCCTGCGAATGCAGGAGGGGATCTCGCTAAGTGCCATCGAAGCGGAGACCGGCATTTCTTTTCGCGATGCCTATCGTGAAAACCTGGCTGACCTGATCGATAGCGGCGTGATTAGTTCGAACAATGACCATCTGCGCGCCACCCCTGAAGGACGACCTGTCTTAAACGCTGTTTTGGCTAAGTTGCTAAGTTAAAGCCGCGCCAGGCGTTCCGTCAGCAAGGCGAAAAACCCTTCCGCGTCGATCTGATCGATCACCGTGGCGGTAGCTTGATGGTTTAGGCTGCCCCACCAATCGACCATGGTTGCGCCCATGGTCACTTCGCTATCGGTCTCAACGGCAACATGGCAGGCCTTGCCTTGGAAAAGTTCCGGGCGCAGCAAATAGGCGATCACACAGGGATCATGCAGCGGCGCGCCCGGAATATCGTAGCGTTCGCGGTCGAAGCGATTGAAAAAATCCAGCAACCCGGTCACAGCAACGGCGACCGGTGAGCCGACGGCGCTAATCGCCGCCAAACGCTCTTCATTGACCAGCGCCCGATGGGTGACATCTAGGCCCATCATGGTCAGCGGCACGCCGCCTTCAAAGACCACCCGGGCGGCGTGCGGGTCGACATAAATGTTAAACTCCGCCGCTGGCGTCACATTGCCATGGCTCATGGCGCCGCCCATCAAGACGATTTCTTTGATCCGGGGAATGATCGCCGGCACCTTCACCATCGCCAAGGCGATATTGGTCAAAGGTCCGATCGGACAGAGCGTCACCGAACCGGGCTTATGCATCATCAAGGTATCGACAATGAAATCGACCGCATGGCGGTCTTGCAACGGCATGGTTGGATCGGGGAATTCGGCGCCATCTAAACCGGTCTTGCCATGAACATATTCCGCCGTCACCAAGGGCCGCAAAATTGGCCGGGCACAGCCGGCATAGATCTTGACGTCCCGCCGGCCCGCCAATTCGCAGATTTTCATTGCATTGGGCGTCGTCAGAGCCAACGGCACGTTGCCGGCCACCGTGGTGATGCCCAACAGATCGATTTCTTCACCAGAGCCCAGCGCCAAAAGGATCGCCAGCGCATCGTCCTGCCCCGGATCGGTGTCCAGGATAATTTTTTGTTTTTCAGCCATCGCGCTATGTTAAAGCAATCGAACTGAATACGGAATTATTTGATGCGTGAAGCACCGCTTTCGATCGCTTTTTTCGCCTCGGGCAACGGCAGTGCTGTGCGTTTTGTGCAAAGCCAGGTGGAAGCGGGGATTTTGGCCGTACAAATCGACATGCTGATCACCAACAAAGCCGATTGCGGGGCGGCAAATTGGGCCCGTGCCCAGGCCTTGCCGGTGCATATCCTCGACCGTGACGTCGAAAAGCCGGCAAACGATGCGTCCTGCTTGGCTAAGGTGCAGGCGGCAAAGGTTGATCTGATCGTGCTTGGCGGGTTCTTGCGGAAAATCGGCCCAAAAGTCCTGCGCGCCTATGAGGGCCGCATCATCAATCTGCATCCGGCGCTGTTGCCAAAATATGGCGGCAAGGGCATGTATGGCCGCCACGTGCATCGCGCCGTCCTTGCGGCGGGCGAAAAATTTACCGGTGCAACGATCCATCTGGTCAACGAAGCCTATGACGAAGGCGCCATATTTCTGCAACGCAAAGTGCCCATTATTGACGGCGAAGACGAAGACAGCCTGGCCGCCAAGGTGATCGAAGCCGAGGGCGAGTTGCTTAGCTATTGCTTCCGCCATGGCCTTGGAAATATGCTGATGCCTCGTGTTCAGTGAAGGATGTTGAATGATCATTGTGGGTTTAACCGGCTCCATCGGCATGGGGAAGTCGGAAGCGACAAAAATGTGCCGCCGCCTGGGGGTGCCGGTATTCGATGCCGATGCCGCCGTCCATGAAATCATGGGACCGGGGGGTCGAGCGGTGAAACAGGTCGAAGCCATTTTCCCCGACGTCACCGCCGCCGACGGTTCCGTCGACCGGATCAAACTCGGGCCGAAAGTCTTCGGCAAGCGGGAAGAATTGCGGCAATTGGAGGCGATCCTGCACCCCATGGTCGGCCAGATGCAGCGTCAGTTCCTGGCCCGGGCCGCCCGTGAACGCCGGCCCCTGGTGGTATTGGATATTCCCCTGCTGTTCGAAGGCAGCGGTGAAGATCGTTGCGATGTCACCGCCGTGGTCTCGGCGCCACGTTTTATCCAACAGCACCGGGTCTTGGCCCGGCCTAATATGACGGTCGAAAAATATCAAAGCATCCTCGAACAACAAGTTCCGGATCGGGTCAAACGGTTGCGCGCCGATGTGGTGTTGCCGTCCGGCCTGGGCAAGAACTATACTCTGAACCGGATCAAAGATATGATCGCAACTTATAGCGAAGAAAAAGGTTCATGTTGGCCGCCACGGGCGCGGCCAAACAGACGATCGGCGCGCCATCCATCCAGGCGACAAATCCACAATCGGCATCGCATTCGCAAGCCATAAACAGTCGGGGGAAAGTTAGTCATGGAATTATCGATTGGCCTGATCGTCATTGCGGCAATCGTCGGCTATGGCATCATGATTTATAACAAGCTGGTGGCGGGCCGCACCCAGGCAGAAGAAGCTTGGAGCGGGATCGAAGTACAGCTGAAGCGGCGCCATAATCTGATCCCCAATCTGGTCGAAACCGTCAAAGGTTATGCGAGCCACGAGCAGGAAACCTTGGAAGGTGTAATCGCCGCGCGCCAGGGCGCCAGCGAACAAGCGAGCGGCGCGGCCGCAATCGCGCAATCGGAAGGCATCTTGACGCAAGCCCTAGGCAAACTGTTTGCCCTCTCGGAAGCCTATCCTGATTTGAAAGCCAACAGCAATTTCCAGGACCTGCAAAGCGAATTATCGGAGCTGGAAGATCAAATCCAAATGTCCCGGCGGTTCTATAACGGCTCCGTCCGTGACTATAATATTGCCGTCGAAAGTTTTCCTTCCAACTTGGTCGCCAATCAGTTCAAGTTCGCCAAGGCGGAGTTCTTCGAACTCGATCCGGCGGAGGCGGCGAGCGTGCGGCAGGTACCTGAAGTTGATTTCTAACATGCGCGGAATTTTCGCCGCCCTGATCATTGTTTTGATTACTTTGCCGGCTTCGGCGCAGGAGCGGTTCCTCAGCTTCCATACTGCGATCGAAGTCGAACCGGATGGTGATGTGCTGATCACCGAAACTTTCGAATATGACCTGCAGCTGCACAAGAAAAAGCGTGGCATCCTACGCGATTTCCCAACCCGCTATGTCGATGATCGCGGTAATGATCATGTCGTTGGTTTTGAATTGATCAGTGCAACACGTAACGGAAAGCCGGAGACCGCGAAAGTCGAGAGAATATCCAATGGCGTCCGCATCCGGCTGGGCCAGGCGGATTTTTTCCTGCCGAGTGGCATCCATACCTATCGCCTGCGCTACCGCACGGACCGGCAGCTGATTTTTCACGAAGACAAGGATGAGCTTTATTTCAACGTCATCGGCCATGGCTGGGCATTCACTATTCGACAAGCAACCGCTTCAATCTATTTGCCTGCGGGAGCGGACATTCTGGAAAGCCGGGTCTGGACCGGTTATCAGGGCGGTAAGGCGCAAAACGCGGTGATCGAAAAATCGCGGGCAAACGAAGTCAACCTGCGCACCACAAAACCACTCTTACCGCATCAGGGCATGACCGCGTCGATTACTTGGCAGAAAGGCATCGTGCAGGAGCCGGGCGCAACAGCCGAACTGAACTGGTTTATTAGGGACAATTTTTTCGCCATCATGTCGGCAATCGGCATTTTTGTCATGTTCGCTTATTACATTTTCGCCTGGGCCTGGATTGGCCGGGATCCGCGTAAAGGCACAATCATTGCGCGGTTCGAACCACCCAAAGGTCTGTCCGCCGCGGCGTGTCAATATATTATGGATCGCGGTGCCAACAATAGCGGTTTCGCCGCCGCCATTATTGCGCTCGCGGTCAAAGGCTTCTGCACCATGTCGGATGGTGAAAGGAAGGGCGCATATACGCTCGAAAAAACCGGTCAGGTGCCAGACCTGTTTCCAGGTGAACGGGCGCTGAGCAAATATCTATTTGTTGGTCAGGGTCGCACCCATATCGGCGGAAAATTTTCCCAGCGGGTGAAAACCGCCCGTGACGCCTTTGAAACCGTGCTGGATCAGGAATATGGCAGCGAGAATTTCCGAAAAAACCGGATTTGGTCGTTTTTCGGTGTCGGATTTTCGGCGATCATCGTGATTTCTGTTGTCATGCTTTCCGGCCAGGTGGAAAAGTTTTTCCCGTTCCTCGCCATCGGTCTTTTTGTTTCAGTCTTTCTTGGCTTCACCGGTGCGACGGTATTGAACAAACTGCGCCGCAGTAGCGCCAGCCGGCCGCTCAAAAAAATTATCACGTTTTTGCCCTTGGGCGTCGGGGTGTTTTTTATGGCCAATATGGCGCAAGGTTTTGTCGACACAGTCGATCTGAATAGCAATACCATCATGGGCGGCGTCATGATCCTGTCGGCCGTGCTGCTGGCGTTGATCTTCTCGTACCTGTTGGAAGCGCCAACCTTGAGCGGGCGCGCCTTGATGGATGAAATAGCCGGCTTCAAACTTTATCTCGAGGTGGCGGAAGAAAAACTATTGGAATTCCAGCACCCGCCGGAAAAGACCCCGGAATTGTTTGAACGCTTTTTGCCTTTCGCCATCGCTTTGGGCGTTGAAAATCAGTGGGGGGACAAATTCTCCGATATTCTGTCGGCGACGACGGTGGAAGGACAGCCGGTCTATCGTCATCACTGGTATAGCGGGCGAAATTTCAGTCATTCCCAGGTCGGGCAATTTTCCAGCACCCTATCGTCGGGTCTAGCGACAGCGGCGGCCAGCGCTTCGACCGCACCTTCGAAATCGTCCGGCGGCAGCAGCAGTTCTGGCGGCGGTTCTTCCGGCGGCGGTGGTGGCGGCGGTGGTGGCAGCAGTTGGTAAATATTGATTTCGGAATTTCAGAAAGATAAACATGACAGTTTTAGACAATCAAAAACATCTATTTGATATCCCCGACGATATCACCTATCTCAATTGTGCGGCACAGTCGCCGGCCTTGAAAGTGAGTTTCGATGCCGGTGCGCGCGGCCTGAACCGCAAGCTTCACCCCTGGGATCCCGAACGCGCCAACCTCGACACCGAAATAACGCAGGCGCGGGAATTGTTTGGCCACTTGATTGGTAGTGCCGCAAACAATATTGCCTTGATGACGGCCACCAGTTATGGCGCCGCGGTGGCAGCGGCGAATTTGTCGCTGCGGCCGGGTCAGAATATTGTCCTGCTGCAGGACCAATTTCCATCCAACTATTATTGTTGGCAACATCTCGTAGCCCGCGACGATGGCACCATCAAGACCGTTGCGCGTCCCGCTGACGGGGATTGGACCCGCGCGGTGCTGGACGCCATTAATCCGCAAACGGGCATCGTCACTTTACCGAATTGCCACTGGACCGATGGCGGGCGCTTGGACCTGCTCGCGATTGCCGACAAAGTTCACGACGTCGGCGCCGCATTTGTCATCGATGCGACGCAATCGATTGGGGTCCAAGGGTTCGATGTGTCCAAGCTCGATCCCGACTTCGTTGTTTGTTCCGCCTATAAATGGCTGCTGAGCCCGGATTCCGCCGGCTTCATGTATGTCGCCGACCGGCATCTGGATGGCCGTCCGGTGGAAGACAATCATGCCGGCCGGGTCGGAGAAAGTTCAATGGAAACCAGTGCCGGTTATGGCGAGCGCTATCAACCGGGCGCCATCCGCTTCGATCAAGGTGCTTCGGATAACATGGTCTATTTGCCGATGTGCGTCACCGCGATGGAGCAGATCGTCGCTTGGGGGATCGCTAACATTGATGAAAGCCTGCGCCCGATTACCGACAAAATCGCGGCCGAGGCGGAAACGCGCGGTATGAAGGTGCCGCCGCGACGTCATCGGGTGAGCCACTTTATTGGCCTTTACCCCGAGGCCATGCCGGCAGATCTGATCCCAAAGCTAAAAGACCGCGGCATTCATGTCAGTCTGCGCGGTGGCGCCATCCGGGTCAGTCCGCATTTGTTCAATGATCTTGGTGATGTCGATCGACTATTTGAAGGCCTGGACGCAGCTTTCGAATAATCCGTTCAAAAACTAAACTTTTGTGGTAATGTGGCCTTACCTGTTGGCGGATAGGTCGGTAAAAATGACTACTCGTAGTTACGAAAAATTTAATTGTCCGATAGCCCAGACCCTGGCCGAAGTCGGTGATCAATGGACCCTGTTAATCGTTCGCGACGCCCTGCGAGGCCAACAGCGGTTTGAAGATTTTCAGGAAAGCCTAGGGATTTCCCGCAATCTGCTCTCCTGTCGGCTCAAACAAATGGTTGGTAATGGTTTGCTGGAACGGGTGTTGATTGAAGGTTCACGCCGCCATGCCTATCACCCGACGGAAAAATGCAAGGAACTGCGCAAAGTATTGTGGGCGTTGGCGGATTGGGGCGAAAACTGGCGCCAGGATCCCCAGGGGCCACGAATTTTTATGACCGATCATGATAGCGGCGCGAAGGTGAAGCTTGAATTTTGTCGCCAGGACACCGGCGAAGTTGTTGCCGGCGGTGCGGTTCGAACGAAGCTGCGTCCCGACCTTTAGCGGCCCGCATATTGTCTTCGCATATTCTACTTTAAGCAAAATTCCGCAGGGCGCGGACCTTATTAGTGCGAATGTTATTGCGCCAATCTGAGTTGAACTGATCTAGGACCCACAAAAAGGTAGGGGCCGCCGAAGCGACCCCTTAACCCTTATCCAGTTTGGCTTTGGCTACTCCGAAGAATAATCGCCACCTCGCTTTCCGAGGGTCTGACATCGGCGCCCTCGCCTTTGCCGTAACCTTCCTGCTGCTTCTGCCGTGGCCGGCGTTCACGAAACAACTCTCTGGCTACCCTCCCGACCTCTGTTGAGCCACCAACAGCGTCAGGTATTAATAGAGCAAAAATCCGCCTTGAAAACAATATAAAATTTTGCCAAAAATCAAATTTCTTGTGGAAAATCATGGGGATAACGGGGGGTATCTGCTGTGCATATGCAACAAATACAATATGTGGTTAGTGAATGTTAACACTGCTTATTGGCAGCAGATGGTGTATACTTTTTGCTGGCGGCCCCGCCACGAACAACACCACATTTTGTAAGACAGATCGAAATTGATGATGAACATTGGCGATTATAACGCGTCCTTGGTAGTGGCGAGCCCACCCACAGAGATTTCTCCGGCGTTACAAGCGCTTTGGTGGGCGCGCAAGGGCGACTGGGACAAGGCGCATAAAATCGCCCAACAACAGGACGACGCCGAAGGCGCCTGGGTGCACGCCTATTTGCACCGGGTCGAAGGGGATTTGGGCAATGCGGGATATTGGTATCATCGGGCCGGTAAAGAACAGGCCCGAAATCCGCTCGACGACGAGTGGAATCAAATCGTGCGGGCGTTGCTACTTTAGATTCTGTTCACAAAACAGGCTCTAGTCCTACATGTCCCGGCCCATCAGGCTAAATGTCTGACCGGTCGGGCCGGTATTTGGCAAGCTCGCCAGATACATCATTACTGGCACCACATCTTCCGGGTTTTTGATCCATTCGCTGGTCGGGAAGCGACGGCGAATGCCCTCAAGCTCTGCTTCGCTGGCCGCACTTTCCGCCGGCACCCCGGTCAAGGTCGTGCGGACCGGACCCGGGACGATTTCATTGACCGCAATATTATGTTCCCGTAGCTCCATTGCCAAAACCCGGGTCAACATGGCAAGCCCGGCTTTGCTGACGGCGTAAGCGGAGCCGCCGGCTGTTGGTCGCCGCCCGATGCCTGAGCCCATCATCACGATCTTGCCGCCGCCGCGTATTTTCAATAGCGGGATTGCCAGGCGGGCCTGATCATAGGCGCCGATTAAATTGACGTTCATGACGGCTCGCCAAGCATCGGGATCGGACTGCTCGATTGTCGCCCGTTCGCCGCTGGTGCCGGCATTGATGAGGACAAGATCAAGACCGCCCTTTGTCGCCTCAATATGATCGAACATTTGGCCAAGCGAGGCGGGATCGGAAATATCGCAAACCACCGCTTCCGCCGCACCCCCAGTCGTCGCAATTTCGGCGACGACCGCTGTCACTTGCGCTTCGGAACGCGCCGCACAGACGGTATCGGCACCGGCAGCGGCCAGGGCTTTCGCCAGCGCCGCCCCGATGCCGCGGCCGGCACCGGAGACCAAAGCGATTTGGCCCTTAAGTTCATTCACTTCGTTCATGGTTGATTATTGGCTTTGCTCATTCAGTATGACCTGGGAACAGAATATTGGAGATTTAGTAGTATTGCCATCCCATTTTCCTTCGGCTACCAAAGCAAACTGTTCAAAACGCGACAATTTATGAAGTCGGTTTTTGGCAAGCCCAGAACCGTCGAAGGTCGTCACAATAACGCCGTTGCTAATATAGTGCGGAGCTTGTGCGAATGGCCGGTTTCCCTACCCAGGCGCGGGTTGTCATCATCGGAGGCGGCGCGGTCGGCTGCTCTGTTTTATACCATCTGGCAAAAGCCGGTTGGACCGATTGCATATTGCTGGAAAAGAACGAACTAACTTCCGGCTCGACCTGGCACGCAGCGGGGAACTGCCCGAATTTCTCCGGCTCCTGGTCGCTCATGAAAATGCAACACTATTCGACCGAACTTTATCAAAAACTCGGCGGTCTGGCCGATTATCCGATCAATTATCATGTTACCGGTTCGATCCGCCTGGCCCATTCAAAAGACCGCATGGAAGAATTCGAACAGGTGCATTCGATGGCGCATTATCAGGGCATCGACTTCCGTATGATGTCGCCCGGGGAGATGGTTGAGGTCTATCCGTTTCTGGAAACTCACAATTTGGCAGGCGGTATTTGGGATCCGACCGACGGCGATATCGATCCGGCGCAGATGAGCCAGGCCTTCGCCAAAGCGGCGCGGGACCTGGGCGCACAGGTCGTCCGGTTTTGCCCGGTGAGCGGAATTTCGAAAGCTGGCAGTGGCGAATGGCGGATCGAAACCCCAATGGGCGTGATCCAGGCGGAATTTGTTGTCAACGCCGCCGGCTATCGGGCCGACGAAGTCGGCCGCATGCTGGGCCGGAACATTCCGAGTGTGGCGATGTCGCATCAATATCTGGTCACCGAGGCCATCGAGGCGTTGCAGTCGCGGGAGGATACATTGCCGCTGCTGCGCGACCCGGATACGTCCTATTATTTACGCCAAGAAGGCAATGGCCTATTGCTTGGACCTTATGAATGGCAGGCCACGCCCCATTGGGTGGCCATGTCCGATCCGATGCCGGAAGATTTTTCCTTCCAGCTTTACCCCGACGATCTCGATCGTTTGGAATGGTATATCAACGATGCCATCGCCCGGGTGCCGATTTTGGGCTCCGCCGGGGTGCAGAAAGTTATCAACGGTCCGATCCCCTATACCCCGGACGGCAATCCGCTGGTCGGGCCGATGCCGGGCGTGCCCAATGCCTTCGAAGCCTGCGTCTTTTCGTTCGGTATTGTACAGGCTGGTGGGGCCGGCAAGATTTTGGCCGAATGGATTACGGAGGGGGAGACCGAATGGGACATGTGGTCGATCGATCCCCGCCGCTTCACCGATTTTGCAACCAAGGAATATACCCGCGCCAAAGCAGTGGAGCTTTATCAGAACGAATATGCCATCGGCTATCCGAATGAAGAGCGCCCGGCCGGTCGGCCGGCCAAAACTTCGCCGCTTTATCACAAATTGAAAGCCAAGGGCGCGGTGATGGGGGCGCGGGCCGGTTGGGAGCGGGCCGTCTGGTTCCCCCGCGCCGGGCAGGATACGGCGGAAAACACCCTCTCCTATCACCATACCAACTGGTTCGAAGCGGTGAAGGAAGAATGCCTGGCCGTGCAACATGACGTTGGCATCCTGGACCTACCTGGATTTGGCCGCTTCGAGGTGAAAGGCGAAGGGGCGGCGGCCTGGCTGGATAAACTGATAATCGGGCGGTTGCCGAAAGTAGGCCGCATCGGACTGATCTATTTCACCACGCCAAAAGGGCGCATTCTAACGGAAATGACCGCGACCCGGTTTAGCGGCGATCATTTTTGGCTGCTGGGCGGCGCCGGTGCCGAATGGCATGACCGCGATTGGTTGCTTAAACACTTGCCCGATGACAGTCAAATTACCGTCGACAATATTACCGGACGTTGGGGCACCCTGGTGCTGAGTGGGCCAAAAAGCCGCGCCGTGATGGAAGCGGTTGCGGAAGGAGACTTTTCCAGCCCTGCCTTTCCGTGGATGAGCCATCAGCCGATCACCATTGCTATGGCCCAAGGATTTGCCGTCCGCGTCAGTTATGTCGGTGAATTGGGTTGGGAACTGCACCTGCCAGTCGAAGCGATGGCCGGTGTTTACGATCTGATCTGGCAGGCCGGTGAAGCGCACAATATTCGCGATTTTGGCATGTATGCAATGGAAAGCATGCGGTTGGAGAAATGTTACCGGTCCTGGAAAATGGATCTGTCGACCGACTATACCCCTTTGATGGGAGGACTTGATCGCTTCATTAACCTGGATAAACCTGAATTCATCGGGCGGGCGCCACTATTGGCGGAGCAGCAGGCCGGGCCGGTCGAAAGGTTTGTCCCGCTGCTGCTCAATGACGGCGACGTCGATACGCCCTATCTGGCCACGGTATGGTTAGGCGATGAACGGGTCGGCTTAGTGACCTCCGGGGGTTATGGCCATCGGATCGACAAGTCGATCGCGCTTTGCCATATCCGCAGCGACCTGGCGGTGGCGGGCACAGAACTAGAAATCGAGATTTTTGGCCACCGCCGTCAAGCTATCGTCGCGACAGAACCTTTATACGATCCGAGTAATGAAAGACTGAGAATGTGAGGTAAACCATGACTGCCAACTGTACCCCGCAAGCAAAGCCCCGCCGTAGCGGCGGCCGACAAGCCCGTCACGCCTTACGCGCCAGTAAACCAGCGGCGCATCTACGTCCTGTTCGCGGGGGCATGGAAGGTGGGTGGTACAAACCGTTATCAGACCATGATATAACCCGCATCCACCACACCGCTTTGGCGGCATTGGCGGAAATCGGCTTTGGCGATCCGACGCCGTCCTGTATCGACGTTTGCACAGCAGCCGGCGCCGAATTGGGAAGCGACGGTCGCTTGCGGTTCCCCAATGCTTTGGTCGAAGACACCATCGCCAAGGCGGCACGCGGCTTCACACTGCACGGTCAAGTGGCAGAAAATGATCTAATCCCGCAGGGCAATAAGGTCTATTACGGCACCGCCGGTGCCGCCACCCAAATCGTCGATCTCGCCACCAATTCTTATCGCGATTCGGTCTTGCAAGACCTTTACGATGCCGCCCGCATCGTCGACGCCATGGACAATATTCATTTCTTCCAACGTTCTCTGATTGCGCGCGATTTGGAGGATTTGTTCGAACTTGACCTGAATACGCTCTATGCCTGCGTATCCGGCACCACCAAGCATGTCGGCACCGCCTTCACGGTTGGAGAGAATGTGCAAGGCGGGCTGGACCTGCTGCACGAGATCGCCGGCAGCGAAGCGGCCTGGCGGGCCCGGCCATTTGTCAGCTGCAGCATCTGTTTCGTGGTGCCGCCGATGAAGTTCGCCGCCGATGCCTGCGATGTGCTGGAAGCCTGCGTCCGTGGCGGGATGCCGGTGCTGTTGCTGTCGGCCGGACAGGCCGGCGCCACCGCACCTGCTTCGCTCGCCGGTGCCGTCATGCAGGCGGTGGCTGAAGTGTTGGCCGGTTTGGTTTACGTGAATGCGATTGAACCCGGTGCAAAGGCCATTTTTGGCACCTGGCCTTTTGTATCCGACCTGCGGACCGGGGCGATGTCCGGCGGTTCCGGAGAGCAGGCTTTGCTGACCGCGGCTTGTGGGCAAATGGCGCATTTTTATGATCTGCCCGGCGGCGCGGCGGCCGGCATGGCGGACGCCAAAATGCCCAATGCCCAATCCGGTTACGAAAAAGCGATCTCCAATACCATGGCCGGTCTGGCCGGCCTGAACTTGATCTACGAATCCGCCGGCATGTATGCCAGCCTGTTGGGCTTCAGCCTTGATAGCCTGATCATCGACAACGATATGATCGGCCAATGCCTGCGCACCGTGCGCGGCATCGAAGTCACCGAAGACAGCCTATCGCTGGAAACCATGCGCTCCGTTTGTTTGGAAGGACCGGGGCATTATCTGGGCCATGAAAAAACCTTGTCATTGATGGAGCGAGAATTCGTTTATCCGGCCATCGCCGACCGGACCAGCCCGAAAGAATGGGTCGAAAATGGCAAACCCGAACTTTTGGTCCAGGCAACGGCAGAAAAAGAGCGGCTGTTGCGCGAACATTTCCCGCGCCATATTACGGGCGAAATGGATGGGCATCTGCGCGCCCGTTATCCGATCCGGCTGGAACGTGAAAAAATGGGTCTCGCCTGATCCGCTGACGAATATGCAACTCTACTCATTTGCCGTCCTCCCGGAAACAAGATAGCGTTGGCCGGTATGACGGAGATGACAAATATGACAGATGAATATGCGCGTCGTGACTGGCTGGTGGAAACCAGCTGGTTGGCTGAAAATTTGAATAATCCTGACATTCGCATCATCGATAGTACGGTGATCGTCGAACGTCAGAACGACAAAAGCTGGCGGAATTCCAGTGGCCGCGCCGACTATGCGAAAGGCCATATTCCAGGGGCGCAGTTTGTCGATCTGTTGGCCGGTTGGCAGGATCCGGCTAGCCCGCTGAAATATATGTTGCCCTCGCCCGCCGATTTTGCCGCCGCCGCCGGTGCACTGGGAATTTCCAACGACAGCCGGGTCATTGTGTACACCACCGCCGTGCCCTTTTGGGCAACCCGGCTTTGGTGGATGTTCCGTGCCATGGGCCACGACAATGTCGCGATCCTGAATGGCGGTCTAGGTAAGTGGCAGGCCGACGGCCATCCGATCGTACAGGAAGTGCAAAGCTTCCCGGCTGCAGCCTTCAATGCCACCCTTCGCGCCGAATTAGTGGCCGATAAAAAAGCCGTGCGGGATGCTTTGAGCGGTAACGATGTGACCGTTTTCAATGCCTTGTCGCGGCAGTTACATACCGGCGAAAGCGATCTCGGTTATGCCCGACCGGGTCGGATCGCCGGCAGCGAAAACTTCTCCGCGCTGGCGTTTATCAATAAGGATGATGGGACTTTCCTAGCCGCGCCGGAATTGGCGGCGGCGGCCGCGACGATGGCCAGCACGGATAGTGACGGCGCGATCTGTTATTGCGGCGGCGGCATTGCCGCAACGATGTCAGCTTTTGTCCTGGAAATCTTGGGACAGGAAAATGTCGCGGTCTATGACGGCTCCCTGGAAGAATGGGCCGGTGATCCGGCTATGCCGATGGCAACCGGATAGCGTTTGTTGGCTTAACACCGAGCTGGCCCAAAAGGTCGTTCTACGAAGCCGCGCTACCCGGGCGTTTGTGATCTTTCATGAAGCGATCGAATTCAGCCTTGTCCTTGGCTTGCCGTAATTCGCGCAAATAGGCGTCGAATTCTTCGCGCATTTCATCCAGCTTGCGGCGCTCTTCTTCCAACCGGGACAATTCCATCTGGCGATAGTCGTCAAAGGCAAAATTGCCGCTTTGGGCGGTTGAGCGGTTGCGCGATTGGGTTTTTGCGGCGCCGGCATGGGCGCGGAAATCACTACTCATTTCGCGCAGGCTGTCTCTGATCTTATCGCCCCAGCAAATATAGCCGATAACGACAAAGCCAAGCGGCCAAAAAATCATAAAACCAACGATCATCAAAGTAACTGTGATCGGATTCCAACTGGCTTCAATATACCTAGACTGTGTCATCAGCGCGTCCTTCAAATGTAAGTGCTTTTTACATATAAGGCGCAAGTTTCGAAGTTCAAGCAATCAACAGGGTTTCGACGATTTCTTGTACTTCCAGCGCTTCCTCGATGGTGGCCAGATTATGGCTTTCGCCCCGCACCATGGCGGCAACTTTGTCCAGCTGACCTTGCAGAACCAAAGGGCGGGCATCTTCATTGGCCATCGCATCGGGTGCTTCCTGCCAACTGCCATCGTTTGCCAAACATTCCGCCACCGACCAGTCACGCAGACGGATTGAGCCCCTGGAGCCCTGCAAAACCCACAAATTATGATCCGGCTTCTCGGTGCCGCCGACCTGTCCGACCAGTGTTATCGGCACTTCGCCGGCCCGCAGCGCCGCCGTCATGGCCGTTTCCGCGCCGTCCCCATCCGGGTAAGTCACATGATGGTTCAAAAGCGCCAGAGGGCCCAACAAGCGCCGGCTTAGGAACATGAAGTGAGAGATCACTTCCCGGGTAAAGCCGCCCTGTTGCCGTTTTGACAGCCAGCCGGACGCATCTTCCTGCCACGGGCGTGGCCAGGCAGCAAAATCGACTTCTATATTCAGCTGTTCAACCTCACCAATCTCACCCGCTTCTAACCACGCCGCCAATTGCGCCACCGCCGGGGAGGAGGCGAAAACAAAATTGACGCCGATACGCTGTTGCGCCGCGCCTGCGGCAGCGACAAAGGCGCGCGACGCGTCAATATCGGCGGACAGGGGTTTTTCACACAACACCGCCTTGCCGGCATCGAAGGCGGCTTGGGCGTGGGCCAAATGACTATCCGGCGGGGAAGCGATATAGAGGCAGTCGATGCTTTCGATTAGTGTTTCCGCATTCGCGGCAATCGCGACGTGCGGCAATTCGGCAGCCAGACGGGACTGCGCCGCCACGGATGGGTCCCAAACTCCAGCGATCTTAACCGGTGAATCCTGGCGATCCAAAGCGGCGCGAATGAGACGTTCGCCCATGATACCAAACCCGATTACACCTAGTTTTATTGCTGCCATGAAGATTTCCTTTTGATCAAAACGCCCTTGCGGGCGCGGACGAAAGCCAGTATCCGAAGAGTGACTGATTTATCACTTGGGGACAATTGATGTTACGCAAATTATGTTTCGGCGGTCTGCTCGCCACGGTTTTGTTAATTTTGACAGCGTGCGAAAAGACTTCCGCCGAGATTTTGGAAAAAGCCAAGAACGCCTCGACCACGGCGGCGTTGAAGGACGCCATCGGTGATCCGGACAAAATCGACAAAGCCGGTCCATTGGCCACCTGGACCTATGAAACCAGCGACGGTCAGGTGACCTTCGCAATTGTCGGCGACACGGTCACGCTCAGCACCGCCAAAAGCAAAGAATAGCGCGGCCGATGGCGCGCTCGGATATCACCCTTTGGGGAGCCGGCACCACGCGGGTCCTGCGGGTGCATTGGGCGCTGCTGGAACTTGGCCTGGATTACCAGGTCATCCCGATCCAGGCGCGGACCGGCGAAACCCAGGAACCAGCTTATAGCCGGCTTAATCCAAAGCAGAAAATTCCCTTTCTGCAGGATGGTGACGTTGGGATATCCGAAAGCCCGGCAATCGCCCATTATCTGTTTCACCAATATGGCGCCGAACAGGACGTCTATGTGCCAGACAGCGCCGCCGCCCAGGCTCGCTCCGATGAATGGTGCTATTTTGTGATGACCGAATTTGACGCGCATCCACTCTACATCATTCGCCGCCACCGCTATCTCTCGCACATCTATGGCGAAGCGCCGGAAGCGGTCCGCTCCGCTGAAGAATATTTTCATAAACAGATGTTAGCCTATGCGCCGCGCGCCGCCGCCGCCGACCCTTATTTGTTTGGCGACCAGATCAGCGTTGCCGATATCCTGCTGTCGAGCTGCATCGCCTGGGCTGTCAATTACGACCAACCTGTAGATCAATCCTATCTCGACTATTTCGCCCGCACCAGCGCCCGGCCGGCCTTTATCGAAGCGCAGCAGCGAAATCATGTTCCCGCCGCGACCTAATATGCTTTAGCATAGAAAAAACACAGCCATAGAATTGAAGGAAAATTTCATGCCGCCACGCCAACGTATTGCCGTAACCATTCCCGCCGGACCCAAAATCACCGACACCATCGCCCGTATTCGCTGGGCCGAGGAGAACGGCTACGAGGATGCCTGGTTTAGCGATTCAGGGGCACCTGATTCCCTGACCATGGTCGCGGCGATGGCGGCCCATACCGAGCGCTTGCGCCTGGGTGTGGCGGTAACACCGGTTTTTACCCGCACCCCGGCGGTGCTGGCGGCGACGGCCAATGTGCTGGGGCAAATGTTACCCGGTCGCTTTGTCATGGGCCTGGGCGCATCAAGCCAGAACATGATGGACGGCTGGCACGGCGTGCCCTTGGATAAACCGGTCACCCGGGTAAAAGAAACCGTGCAGATGGTGCGCTCGATGCTGGCCGGTGAAAAGTCCGAATTCGATCTGACGACCCTGCATTCGAAAGGGTATCGCCAGGCGCCGTTGGAACAGCCGGTGCTGCTTTATATGGCGGCGTTACGGGCCAAGATGATCGAAACGGCGGCAGAAGTTGGCGACGGCGTGATCTTCAATCTGTGGCCCAAGGGCGCCCTGCCAAAAATGATCGAGCATATTCGCATCGGTGCCGAACGGGCCGGTAAGGATCCAGCCGAAGTCGAAGTCGTCAACCGCGCCATGGTCCTGGTCACCGACGATAAAGAGGCGGCGGTGGCCCGCTTCAAAGCCAATTTTGCGCCCTATTATGCCACCCCAGTTTATAATCGGTTCCTCGCCTGGGCCGGTTACGAGGATGTCGCGGAAACCATCCGTCAAGGGTGGGCGGAGAAAGACCGCAACAAGACGACCGGCGCGATCGATGATAAATTGGCCAACGAAATCGGTATCATCGGCACCGCGGAAGAATGCCGCGAGCGCATCCGTTGGGCCGGGGAAACCGGTATCCACACCCATATCCTGGCCCCTTTGAGCGCCGATCCAGCCGATATCAAGCGTACTTTCGAAGCCTTCACACCAGAAAATTTTCCGCGCTAAGGATGGTTAAAGCCGATCTCGATATCGCCATCATCGGCGGTGGCATTGGTGGTCTGACCACGGCCCTAAGCCTGCATGCCGCCGGCTTTCGAGCGACGATCTATGAAAGCGCCGGAGAAATCCGTGAACTCGGCGTCGGCATCAATCTCCTGCCCCATGCGGTGCGTGAGCTGACCGAGCTGGATTTGCTCGCGACCTTAAAGGCGGAAGCGATCGAAACTATCGATCTTAGCTATTTCAATAAATTTGGTCAGTTGATCTGGAACGAAGCCCGCGGCCTGGCCGCCGGTTATCACTGGCCGCAATTGTCGGTCCATCGCGGCCGCCTGCAAGGTATACTACGCGACGCGGTGGCCGCCCGTTTGGGAAAAGATGCAATTGTCACCGGCCACCATCTGCAAGACCTTGCAGAGCTTAGCGATGGTCGGGTGCAAATCACCTTCATCGACCGGCAGAGTGGGACCAGAATTGGCAGCAAGATTGCGAACGCGGTGATTGCTGCCGATGGCATTCATTCGCGGGCTCGGGCGTTATTCTACCCCAATGAGGGTATGCCGATCTGGAATGGCGCCATTCTTTGGCGCGGCATCACCGACGGGGCGCCCTTCCTAAGCGGCCGCTCGATGTTCATGGCCGGACATGAAGATCAGAAATTCGTCTGTTACCCGATTTCCAATACCCATTATGAAAACGGCCGTTCCTTGACCAATTGGATCGCCGAATTGCGCTTTCCGGCCGGGCCATTGCCGGAACGGGAAGATTGGAACCGGGCTGGCGAGCTTTCCGATTTCCTGCCGAAATTCGAAAATTGGGTGTTCGATTGGCTGGATATCCCAGCTCTGGTCCGGGCCGGGCAAGGCGCTTATGAATTCCCCATGGTCGACCGGGAACCGGTGGCGACCTGGGCTTTTGGCCCGATTGTGCTTTTGGGGGATGCCGCCCATCCAATGTATCCGATCGGTTCCAACGGGGCTTCGCAAAGCGTTCTGGATGCCCGCGTTCTGGCCAAACACATGCGCCAGCTGGGCGATCCGGTCGCGGCCTTCAAAGCTTATGATGCGGAGCGCCGCCCACCGACGTCAAAAATCGTCCTCGCCAATCGCGGCAACGGCCCCGAACAAGTGATGCAGATGGTCGAAGAACGCGCGCCGGACGGCTTCGCCAACATCGACGATGTCATCGCGCAATCGGAATTGGCGGAAATCGCCAATCGCTACAAACTCGTCGCCGGCTTCGCCAAAGACAACCTCAACGAACGCCCGTCTTATTCGGCGCCTGGTTAGCGTTTGTTTGCAAAACACCGAGCCGGCCCTAATCCTCAAACGGGATATCGCGGGCATCGTCGAAGACATAGATCGGCAGCGGTTCGGATTTCCCGCGTACGGTGACTTGTTCCTGCGTGACAGCAGCGAAATCCAAACCGCTGGCGCGCGCGACATCCTCGCTGATCACCAATTGGGCGCCGAATTCCTTGGTCGAGGTCTCCAGGCGGCTGGCGGTATTCACCGTATCGCCGATCGCGGTCACCGAAACCGCTTGACGAAAACCCATTTCGCCGACAATGGCCGGGCCGGCATGAATGCCGATGCCCATCCGCAAGGGTTCATCCAGATCGCTTTTCAACTGCTCGTTCAGGGCTTCCAGCGCCGTTGCCATCGCGCTGGCGGCGCGCAAGGCCTCTTTGCTGCCGGTCTCGAGATCCGATTGCACGCCAAACAACGCCATCACCCCGTCGCCGATAAACTTATCCAATTGGCCGCCGGATTCTTCCACCGCCGTGCCCATGTGACGAAAATACTGATTGAGCGCGAAGACCACGTCGAAAGGCAATTTAGCTTCCGAAAACTTGGTGAAGGAGCGTAAATCGGCAAACATGATGGCAATGTCGCGTTCCATCCCTTGCAGGTATTTTGGCCGACGGAAACCGTCCTTTGGCGACGCTGTCGGTGGCAGGATCGGGATCACTGAAATATCGCTGCTGGGTCGAAGTTGACAGGCCAGCCGCACCCCGTCGGCGGCGCCGACCCGATCCAAGACCTTGCGTTCGGCAATATCCGCTTCCGGCAACTCGACCTGGCTGGTCAAAACCATCACCCGGCAGGTCGAACAACGCCCGCGTCCGCCACAAACAGCGGCATGGGGGATATTTCCCATATGGCTGGCGTCCAGAATACTGACGCCCGGTTCAACGGTCACTTTTTTACCGTTCGGATAGGTCACCGTTATACGCTTGCGGCGGCGACCGACCACAAATCGGATCACGTGGACCAATAACACAATGCCGATCATGGCAATGACGGCGCCACGAATACCGTCACTGACCTGGCCGACCCAGGCAACCATGTCGCTGACGTCGTCAGGCAAATTCATGCGGGCATATTCAGCGCCAAGCCAGGCCTGGTCCTGCCTCAAAACGCTGATCTCGCGGGCGCTGGCGATAAATCCGCCGATCGCCGCCGCCGGCAACAAAATCGCCAGCAGGAACAAACCCTGACGGTAACGTGGATAGCTTGGTTTCAGGCGCAGCCAATAATGCAATCCCAAGACACCATGGATCCAAATCACGATCAATCCGGCCACCAACATCGCCCCGTTCCAGGCAAAACGACCCCAATTCGAAAGGATGACAAAGGTATAGGTGTCATTGACGTCATAGCGCACGCTCGGACCAACGGTGCCGGCCATATGACCAGCCAATAATAACGGCATCGACAAAGCGAAGATAACTTGCACACCTTCCCAGGCGCCCATCTTCAAGCTGCGGCGGCGCAGCAAAGCAACGATCGTCAAAACCACATGCATGAAAAACGCCAGGATGATCAACAAGGTGAAGACCGGATTGCGCCAAAGTCCGATAAATAGATTACGCCCGGCATCCAACGCTTCCAGCGAAATCAATCCCAGCGAATGGTTGAGCAAATGCGTGACCAAAAAGAAAAACAAGAAACTGCCACTGATCAAGCGGAGGCGCTGCAAAATCGAATTCAAACTACGTTTTTCAGCCAACTTCTGTACCCCGTTTCGCGGCGCTTAACCGGCGATCAAATCTTTCAATGGTTCTGCCGGGCGGGCCCCTAAATGGCTGATCACTTCCGCCGCCGCAATTGACGCCATATGCCCACTTTCCGCCAGGCCATGGCCGTGGGTTAAACCATAAAGCAGGCCGGCGGCATATTGATCGCCTGCCCCGGTGGTATCGACGACCTGAGCGACCGGCACTACCGCCACTTCCACAATCTCGTCTTTGGTGACCACTAGGGAGCCTTTTTCGGATCGGGTCAGCGCGGCAATTTCGCATCGTCCCCGCACCGCCCGAACGGCGTCATCGAAGTTGTCGGTATCGTAGAGCGCCTTGATCTCATCTTCGTTGGCGAACAAAATATCGACCTGATTGTCAACCAGATCGAGAAACTCGGCGTGATGGCGGTCGACGCAGAAGGGATCTGAAAGTGAAATTGATACTTTACGACCGGCCTCATGCGCAATCGCCGTGGCTTTCAAAAACGCCTCTTTGGCTTTCGGCGGATCCCACAGATAGCCCTCCATATACGTCACTGCGGAAGCGCGGATCAGATCGTCTTGGATATCATCCGGGCCCAATTCCACCGCAACCCCCAAATAGGTGTTCATGGTGCGCTGCGCATCCGGCGTGACGATGACCAGACAACAGCCAGTGCCGACGCCGTCGACGGTGCGCGGGGTGTCAAAATCGACGCCGGTGGCGCGAATATCGTGAGTAAAGATATCGCCCAGCTGATCGTTATCGATTTTGCCGAAAAATAGCGCTTTGCCGCCCAGACTGGCGACCCCGGCCAGGGTATTGGCGCCGCTGCCGCCGGATTGTTCGACCGATGGCCCCATATTCTCGTAAATTGTCGCCGATTTCTCTCCGTCCACCAATGTCATGGCGCCTTTGGTGAGGGACAATTTTTCGATGAGGGCATCATCTTCCTGGCTGATGACATCGACAATCGCATTGCCAATCCCGGCCACATCGTAGCGCGCATCACTTAACATTCAGGGCTCTTCCTCTATTGGCAAACCTATCGGCTCAGTATACGAAGAGCTGGCAATGTCGCAACCGGATATAAGGGCAAGCTAGAAATGACCGAACAATATTGGCAATGGACGGCGCGGGCCGCTGTCGACGCGCTAGCCGCCAAAGAGGTCAGCGCCAAAGAGCTGATCCAGTCCGTAAGGACACGCATCGAAGCCGCCAACAACGCTGTCAATGCGCTGGTGACGCCTTGTTATGAACGCGCCGAAGCCCATGCGGATGCTATCGCCGCGGGCGACCGTCCGGCGGGGATCCTGCACGGCTTGCCGATTTCCGTGAAAGATCTTAACCCGGTTGCCGGCGTGCGTTGCACCCAAGGCTCGCCGATTTTTGCCGATGTCGTCCCAGAACGTTCCGATATCATGGTCGAAACCTTGGAAGCGAATGGCGCAACGGTGATTGGCAAGTCCAACACCCCGGAATTCGGCGCCGGCGCCAATACCTTCAATGAAGTGTTCGGTGCCACCCGCAATCCCTGGGATACGCGGATGACCTGTGGCGGCTCCTCCGGTGGCGCCGCGGTCACTCTTGCGACCGGCCAAGCCTGGTTGGCGACTGGCAGCGATTTAGGCGGCAGTTTGCGCATTCCCGCGGCTTTTTCAGGGGTTGTCGGCCTTCGCCCCGCCCCCGGTCGGGTCGCTTTTGGACCGCGGGCATTACCGTTTGATGAGCTAAGTGTGCAGGGTCCGATGGGACGCAATGTGGCTGATGTTGGTCTGATGCTGGACGCCATGGTTGGTGAACATCCGGAAGATCCGATTTCCCTGCCAGCGCGCGCACGAAACTACCGGGAAGCCGCGGAACAAGCAACGGCGCCAAAGCGGGTGGCTTGGAGTGCCGATCTTGGCATCGCCCCGCTCGATCCAAGGGTGCGCGCGGTTTGCGAAAAAGCGGTCGGGACAATGGCAAAAATGGGGGTCGATATTACCGACGATTGCCCGGACTTTGCCGGCGCCCGTGACGCCTTCCAAACCCTGCGGGCCATAAATTTCGCCGCCGGAAAAAAAGCGCTGCTGGACAATCATCGCGCCGCCTTGAAGCCGGAAGTGATTTGGAATATCGAAAAAGGGCTGGAATTATCCGCCGATGAGATTGGCCAAGCCTGGCGAGACCAAAGCACGCTTTATAACCGCATGGTGGCATTTTTTAGCGATCACGATCTGCTGGTCACACCGACGGTGATGGTCCCACCTTTCCCGGTCGAAGAACGTTACGTCAGCGAAGTCGAAGGGGTGGTGTTCGATAATTATGTCGACTGGTTGATGCATACCTTTGTCTTGACGATCACAACCCTGCCGGCGATTTCGATTCCGGTTGGCCTCACCGATCAGGGCCTGCCAATCGGTCTGCAGCTGGTTGGGCCGCCAAAAGGCGAGGCACAATTATTGTCCGCCGCCGCCGCCTTGGAAGCGGAACTTGGGTTTGCCACTACCGTCCCCATGGACCCGATTGTCCGCCACTAATCCGAAATTCGGGGATTGCAACAGAAATTCGAGGCATTACATTACTGGCATGTTGATATCTTCCTTTCAGATGGCCCTTTCGCAATTGCCGGAACCGGCTTTCCGCAAAGTCCTTGTTCGAAGCCTGTTGCTGACCGGCGGTTTGTTCGTCGGTTTGATGGTCATGTTCGGCTGGTTGGTCGGTGATCTGTTCATTTTTGATTATGACTGGCTGAATACCCTGGCGGAACTTGGCAGTTTTGCGATATTTTTCCTGGTCCTGCTGATCCTGTTTCCGGCGATCTCAGCGCTATTTATTTCGTTCTATCTGGATGATATCGCCGAAGCCGTGGAACAGCGATTTTATCCCGGTGATAAGCCGGGGAGATCGGCAAAATTGTCGGTATCGCTATGGATGGCGGCGCAGTTCGCTGCTGTCCTAATTGTGTTGAACCTAATCGCCTTGCCGTTTTACCTGCTGTTTTTGATTTTTGCGCCGATTTCGATGATCTTATATTATAGTTTGAACGGTTATTTGCTAAGCCGGGAATATTTTGAATTGGTCGCCATTCGTCACCACGATGCTAGCGACGTCAAAGATTTGCGAAAAAGCAACCGCCGCGACCTCTTTCTTTGCGGTGTGGTTATCGCCTTTCTGCTCAGCATCCCGATCGTCAATTTGGTGGCGCCAATTATCGCCACAGCGGCGATGGTTCATGTGCTGAAACATCTCGAACAATAGGCCCAAAACGCGTATGATAAGGCGAAGTGGTCACGATATCACCACATTCGACTAGATATTGTCTAAATGCTTCTGGAATTGAAATTATGGTTGCCGATATGAATGAGAAAAGCGCCGGTATGTCTGCCGGTTTCTCCCCCCAAGTTGCCCGTCCGACGCCGGGATTTCAGCCACCAGGTCGCGTCACCAGTAGCGGCAACGATGATGGCCGGCGGTTGGTGGTCGGTCGCGAAATCGTCCTCACTGGATCGATTGGTGCCTGTGACAACCTGATCGTCGAAGGGCGCGTCGAAGCCGAGCTAACGGACAGCAAGCGCATCGAAATCACCGAAACCGGTACCTTCAAAGGTTCCGTGGAAATCGATGAGGCGGTCATTGCCGGTCATTTCGAAGGTAATTTGACCGTGCGCGACCGATTGGTCATCAAGTCCAGCGGTCGGGTCGATGGCAAAGTGCGTTATGGTGAGCTGGAAATCCAGTCTGGCGGCGAAATACGTGGTGATATGGACGTCTATGGGCAAACCGGCGGCGGCAATGTCGAGACGATTGTTACGCCGGACGATAGTGACAACGAACCCGACAGCGAAACATTATAAGGCGCGCCAAAACGATGAAATACCGGGTTGCCGGCCTGGCGCTGACAATCGCTCTGATTTTGTCAGCTTGTGCACAGCAGTCCGCGCCTCCCACGACAGGGACGGTTACATCTGGTGCTGGCAATATTGCCGAACCTGAAGAAACCAGTGCCACCGCCACGGCCCCTGCGATGCCAAAGAATAAACCACCGAATATTTCTCAGCTACTCGGCTTAGCGGCGGTTGAAACCATACAATTGCTCGGTGAGCCGGCCTTGAAACGGCGCGAAACCGCTGCGCAAATTTGGCGTTATGGCGGCGAGGACTGCCAACTTTATCTGTTTTTCTATGCCCCCAAAAAGGACGCGGCCTACCAAATTCGCCATCTCGAGGCGGTGCGAACCGCGCCCAAGCAAAAAAATCCCAGCCCGGCCACGGCAAGCGAAACGCAAACCTGCCTTGATGGACTTTGGCAACGCGAACATGCGATTCCAACGAGTTAATTTCGACTTTGTTTCGGATATGCAATAACTTTTATTGCATGATTGTTTTGCCCTTGAAGCGGCATAAATCTGCAACAGTACAGGCCGGGCAGTCGGGTTTGCGGGCCTTGCAGACATAACGCCCATGCAGGATCAGCCAATGGTGGGCGTGCAGCTTGAATTCGTCAGGCACCACTTTTTCCAGCTTTGTTTCCACCACCAGCGGTGTTTTACCGGTTGCCAGGCCGGTGCGGTTGCCGACCCGGAAGACATGGGTGTCGACCGCAATGGTTGGCTGGCCAAAGGCCATGCTGACCACGACATTCGCGGTTTTACGGCCCACACCCGGTAAAGTTTCCAGTAACGCGCGATCCGGTGGAACGACGCTATCATAATCCTGCAACAGAATTTGGCTGAGTTTGATGACATTTTTGGCTTTCGCATTATAAAGCCCGATGGTCTTGATATAGTCCTTCAGCCCCGCTTCGCCCAAGGCAATCATCTGTTTCGGTGTCGTTACTTTCTGGAATAGCGGCCCGGTGGCTTTATTGACCCCGACATCGGTCGCTTGCGCCGAGAGGACGACAGCCACTAACAAGGTGTAATCATTGACATAGTTCAGCTCGCCCTTGGGCTCCGGGTTCTTCTCTCGTAGGCGGGAAAAGAACGTATCGATATCGGCTTTTTTCATGACAGCAGGGTAGTCGCTGATGAGATCGTGGGAAAGGATGAATTGCCAGATTTGCGACAACAGCATACATTTTCAATTATAGGGTATGAAAATGGAAGCGCGCCGGCGCCGCACCTTAATTTGAAGCTGACACCGAATAATAGCCTCGGCAGCCCAGGGCTGGACCAAACTGCCTTAATCTGCCGCTTTTAGAATATCTGCGTCTAGTTCGCGCGCCAATTTACGCATGCGATCGAGCCAGGCAAGAAGCGTCGGGTAGCGGCGCAACATCTGCGTACCGCTGGGCGCGAGATCGAAATAAAAGAACATCGCCAGGGCGTGAAAATCTGCCAGGCTGACGCCATCGGTACTGGCTAAATATTCGCGGTCGCCCAGAAACTCGGCCAAAACATCCAAAACAACCGTTGCTTTCGAAAGGGCTTGCGCTACCGATTGCTCAGGACTTGGGCGGCTTACTTCGGGCACATAAACGCCCCAGACCAGGTGCGGATAAGCATCATTGTCCAGGATGCTACAAATCTGCCGACAGCGCGCCCGCCCTTGCAGGCTTGTCGGCAGAAGCGGCGGATCGGGCCTCCGCTCCTCCAAATATTCAACAATGGCGCGGGTCTCATAAATCACCAACTGGCCATCGATCAGAGTGGGGATACGGCCAAATGGATTAAGCGCTAGGTATTCCGCGCCCGGCCCGCCGGCGGCGAATACGTCCACTTCCTCGAACCGATAGCTGAGCTGCTTGGCCGCCAGGATCAAGCGGACGATGCGAACATAAACGCTATAACGAGCGCCAAGCAGGGTGAGGGCATCCGCCAATTGAGCCGCCTTTAATCGTTAAATCCAAGCACATCGATCATCGAATAAAGACCGGCAGGTTTGCCCGCGGTCCAGAGTGCGGAGCGGATCGCGCCTTTCGCAAAGATCACTCTGTCGGTGGCTTTGTGGGTCAATTCAATGCGTTCATTGTCGGTCGCAAACATCACTGAATGTTCGCCGGCAACATTGCCGCCACGCAGCACCGCATAACCGATATCACCCGCCTTACGCGCGCCGGTGATGCCATCCCGGCCCCGCGCCGCGATCGCGTCATGATCGACGCCGCGCCCTTCGGCCGCCGCATAGCCCAACATCAAAGCGGTACCCGAAGGTGCGTCAACTTTGTGCCGGTGATGCATTTCCAAGATCTCGATATCGAAATCTTCCCCCAAGATCGCCGCCGTGCGTTTGGTCAATTGTTGCAGAAGATTGACGCCAACACTGAAATTCGCGGCCCGCATGATCGGCGCTTTTTCCGCCGCCTGAACGATCGCTTCCTCCTGCGCCGCGGTTAAGCCGGTGGTCCCGGCAATTAGTGCGACACCGTGCTCTGCCGCCAATGCCGCATTCATTACGGTTGCTTCGGGAATGGTGAAATCAACGACCACATCGGCGGCAGCGAAAAGCGTTGCGGGGTCGCCCGAAACCTGAACACCGATATCATCAATGCCCGTATACCCGCCAATATCACCACCGATCCAATCGTGACCCGGTCGCTCGCTGGCGCCGGCGACGGTGCAGCCGTCCGTGTCATTGACGAGCTGCAACAAGTTCTGACCCATGCGCCCGGCACAGCCGACAATCGCAATTTTTGTTTGTGACATGATTTCGCCCACCGTTCTAATTTCGCAGGCGATAATTTCAGATTAAAGGAGGTGAAGCAACGGCAGAGTTGCTAATCCGTGAAGTCGTTCCAAAGCTCTTTGACTTTGTTGAAGAAACCTTCGCTTTCCGGACTGGTCTTGGCATTGTCACCGGATTTTTCGAATTCCCGTAAAAGTTCTTTTTGTTTTTTTGTCAGACTAACCGGGGTTTCAACCATCACCTGGATATATTGATCACCTTGCCCGTTGCCGCGAAGATGCGGCATGCCTTTGCCACGCAGGCGGAACTGCTTGCCGCCTTGGGTGCCCGAAGGAATGGTGATATTGGCCCGGCCACCGCCGACCGTCGGCACTTGCACAGCGCCGCCCAGGGAAGCATTGACCATTGAAATCGGCACCCGGCAATAAACGTCGGCGCCATCGCGCTGAAACAGGTGATGGGCGGCGATGGAAATGAAAATATAAAGATCACCGATGGGGCCGCCACGCATCCCGGCCTCTCCTTCGCCGGAAAGGCGAATGCGGGTGCCGTCTTCAACCCCATGGGGAATATTAACCGAAAGGGTTTTTTCCTTGGTCGTTCGCCCGGCCCCGGCGCAACTGCGGCAAGGATCGTCGATAACCTGGCCGGCGCCCTGGCAACTGGGGCAGGTTCTCTCGATGGTGAAAAAACCGGATTGGGCCCGCACTTTACCATGACCGTGGCAAGTGCCGCAGCTGGACGGTTTCGAACCCTTAGAAGCACCGCTGCCGCCGCACGCATCGCAGCCCACGGTGGTCGGGATCTCGATTTCCGTCTTCATGCCGCTAAAAGCGTCTTCGAGGGAGATTTCCAGATTGTAACGTAAATCCGCGCCGCGCATGGCACCGCCGCGGCCGCCGCCTCGTCGCCCGCCGCCCATGAATTCACCGAACAGGTCGTCAAAGACGTCGGCAAATGAGCTCGAGAAATTGAAGTCGTAACCGGCTTGCCCGTTTGCCCCTTCGAAAGCGGCATGGCCATATTGATCGTAGGCGGCCCGCTTATCCGGATCCGACAGAATTTCGTAGGCTTCGGAGATTTCCTTGAATTTCGCTTCCGCGACTTCATCGCCTGGGTTGCGATCCGGGTGATACTGCATCGCTTGCTTGCGATACATTTTCTTAAGCGTCGAGGCATCAGCAGATTTATCGACGCCTAGAAGTTCATAATAATCTTGTTTCGACATCCGGCCCCAGCCCAGTTAACCCAATACGCAGATAACCCGCGCGGCTGACGACCGCGCGGGTATCTCTTGGGTGTGTTGTGTCGATTGAATCAACATATGACGCACCAGCCGGTTTATGCCGACTTTTTGGTGTCGTCGTCGTCGACCTCCTCAAAATCAGCATCGACCACATCATCGTCGGTCGACGCCGCTTCCGGACCATCATCTTCGCCTGGCGCTGTCGCAGCCTCGTCCCCTTCCGGGCTGGCATACATGGCTTCGCCAAGTTTCATGGAAGACTGTACCAAGGCCTGCAGTTTTTCCTGAATGGCATCGGTATCCTCGCCCTCCAGGCTTTCGCGCAGGGCAACGATATCGGCTTCTACGGTAGCTTTGTCCGCTTCCGCAATTTGCTCGCTATTTTCAGAGATGGTCTTTTCGCTGGAATGTATAAGCGCGTCGGCTTGGTTCTTCAACTCGACCATTTCTTTGCGCTTCTTGTCTTCTTCGGCATGGCTTTCCGCATCCGTGACCATTTGCTCGATCTCGTCATCGCTTAGTCCGCCGGAGGCTTGAATGCGAATTTGCTGCTCTTTGTTGGTGGCTTTGTCTTTGGCGCCAACATTTACAATGCCGTTGGCGTCAATATCGAAAGCGACTTCGATTTGCGGCATGCCACGAGGCGCGGTCGGGATACCGATCAAGTCGAACTGACCGAGTAATTTGTTGTCCGACGCCATTTCCCGCTCACCCTGGAAAACCCGGATTGTCACCGCCGTCTGACCATCGTCAGCGGTCGAGAAAACCTGGCTTTTCTTGGTCGGGATTGTAGTATTGCGGTCGATCAAGCGGGTAAAGACACCGCCCAAAGTTTCGATGCCGAGCGACAGCGGCGTCACATCCAGCAACAGCACGTCTTTCACGTCGCCTTGCAGAACGCCACCTTGGATCGCCGCACCCAATGCGACAACTTCGTCCGGATTCACGCCTTTATGAGGTTCACGACCGAAGAATTTTTCCACCACACCGCTCACTTGCGGCATCCGGGTCATCCCGCCAACAAGCACAACGTCGTCAATTTCGCCGGCGCTGATGCCAGCGTCTTTTAGGGCGGCTTTACAGGGGCCAATGGTTTTTTGCACCAAATCTTCGACCAAGCTTTCCAGTTTCGCCCGGGTGATTTTCATCGTCAGGTGCTTTGGACCGCTTTGATCGGCGGTAATATAAGGAAGGTTGATTTCTGTTTGCGTCGTGCTCGACAGTTCGATTTTTGCTTTTTCGGCGGCTTCTTTCAGCCGCTGCAGCGCCATCTTGTCGCCGCGCAAATCCATGCCGTTTTCTTTTTTGAATTCGTCGGCCAAATAAACGACGATGCGTAGATCAAAATCCTCGCCGCCCAGGAAGGTATCGCCATTGGTTGCCTTCACTTCGAAAACGCCGTCGCCGATTTCCAGGATCGAAACGTCGAAGGTACCGCCGCCAAGGTCATAAACCGCAATGGTCTTGCCATCGCTTGATTTATCGAGGCCATAAGCAAGCGCCGCTGCCGTCGGCTCGTTGATAATCCGCAAAACTTCCAGGCCGGCAATCTTGCCCGCGTCTTTCGTCGCTTGGCGTTGAGAATCGTTAAAATAGGCCGGCACCGTGATCACGGCTTGGCTTACCGTTTCGCCTAAATAGGCTTCTGCCGTTTCCTTCATTTTTTGCAACGTGAAGGCGCTGATTTGGCTGGGTGCATAATTCTGGTCCGGGCCTTTGACCCAGGCATCGCCATTGTCTGCTTTGACAATTTCGAAGGGCACCGAGTTGGCCATTGCCGTCGAAACCTTGCTGCCGAAAGTACGACCAATTAGCCGCTTGATCGCAAAAAACGTGCTATCCGGATTGGTTACCGCCTGACGTTTCGCCGGTTGCCCGATAAGCATTTCGCCGTCACCTGAAAACGCCACCATCGATGGTGTCGTCCGCGTGCCTTCTGAATTCTCGATGACTTTACTCCGCGTCCCTTCCATTAAGGCAACACACGAGTTCGTCGTACCAAGATCAATACCAATAACCTTGCTCATATTCTCATCCTTTTTACCGTGGCAAATTGATCGCGGCCCTAGACGTTGGAAGCCTGTTTAGCCCCCGTATCCGGCGGCGCCGCGCCAATTCCCATTTTGGTGTAATTGGCCCACGAATCTTGGTGAACCGTCTGTTCCAGGGGTATATAGGACCAACATAATGCAGGCGCAACCTTTAGGAGCACAGAATCGACAGAGAATTTGACCAAAATGCTGCAAAATGCAACTTTCTATGCGAATTAGCGGAGTATTCTATATGAGCTAACGGAGCAATAGCGATTTCGGGCCTTATTGTATGATAATTTCAGCGTCCTATCGGACCGCCATACCGGCATATTTTGGGGCTTGGTTTACAGCCGGTTTGAAACGTCGTTATGTCATGGTGAAGAACCCATATTCGGGAAATGACTTTCGCGTCTCGCTGGCCGCAGAGGACGTCGATGGTTTTGTCTTTTGGACCCGAAATGTGGCCCCATTTCTGGAACAATTAGATCTGTTGCACGCGACTGGTCGCCCATTCACCATCCAATATACAGTCACCGGCTATCCCGCTGCTTTGGAAATTGCGACGCCGCATTGGGGCCGTGCGGTCGAACTTATCCGCGTTTGCGCCAATCGCTATGGCCGCCGCTCCGTGGTTTGGCGTTATGATCCAATTGTCATGTCCGATGCAACGGATATGATGTTCCACCGGCGTAATTTCGCCCGCATCGCCGGCAGTTTGTACAGTTATGTCGACGAAGTCGTGGTCAGCTTCATGGAGCCTTACTTAAAAACCCGGCGCAACATGGACATTGTGGCCGAGGCACACGGATTTAGCTGGCGCATTCCTGATCACGACGAAAAATCTTCCCTGTTAGCCGATTTAACAATGTTCGCGAATTATTACAAAATGAAGCTCACCGCCTGTACGCCACCGGATTTAACTGTCCCGGGAGCAAAGTGCATCGATATAGATCGCTTGAGCGAGGTTGCCGGACGCGAATTGGTAGCAAAGCAGAAAGGCAATCGTCCTGGCTGTTTTTGCGCCGAAAGCCGCGACATCGGCGCCTACGATACTTGCGCCCAGGGTTGCGCTTATTGTTACGCGGTGAGTAATCGCAGCCGGGCCATGATACGGTTACAGAACGTCAAACCCGACAATGAAAGTCTAGAAAGCTAGCTATTTATCATGCACTTGGATTGGACGGCCCGGCGAGCCGCCCGATCACCACAAAAACACAGTGGTCGACCCTCAACGGATCTTGCGGAAATTGTCGCTGCAACATTCCCCGATGTTCTTTATCGAACGCCGCGACCTGTTGATCCGAGAGGCTGACCGAAATACCGGCGCTGGCACGAATGCGGCCGCGCCAGGCTGCATGACTATAAATAGCCGGTTCATCGTAAGAAAAACTGTGTACATCTTCAAACCCGGCGACCCGCATATCGGTGATATGGCGGCCATGGATGCCGTTCAGGCCACCCAAATGCCATTTTGGGTTATGCCGCAAAATCATTGCTTCAGTGGCTTCGACGACATTGCCCGGCAGGGGCAACCAGTCAAAATGGGCGATCACCAAGGCGCCGCCCGGTTTGAGCACACGCTGCACCTCCGCCGCCGCCTTTCGGGCGTCGAACCAATGCCAACATTGCCCTGCCGTGACCAGATCAAACTGATTGTCGACCTGACCGTTTTCTTCCGCTTTTGCAACTCGATAATCAACCTTCACGCCGGCTGCCTGATCCAAACGCTCTGCCTGCGCCATCATGTTGGCGGAGATATCCAAGCCCGTGACTGCGGCGCCACGACGTGCCAAACCACGGGCAATTGTCCCGGTGCCGGTGCCAAGATCAAGCACCCGCAGACCTTCGTCAACCAGATCACGGCGGCTTAACGCATCGAAAAAACTTTCCGGGAAGCCGGCCCGGTGCTGGGCATAATCGTCTGCGGTATTGCCAAAGCTGACCATTGCCGCTTTATCCTAGTTCCGCGTGGCGGTGTATTTTAGTTCGGTCGCATCCCAAATCTGGGCCGCCAGGTTGCTGCCATCATAACGGCCGATTTCCTGAATGCCGGTCGGCGAAGTGACGTTGATTTCGGTCATCACGTCACCAATTACGTCAATGCCAACAAATATCAATCCCTGTGCTTTCAGCACCGGCCCGATGGCGGCGCAGATCTCCAGATCGCGCGCTGTCATCACGCTTTGCAGCGGGGTGCCGCCAACATGCATATTGGAGCGTGCCTCACCTTCCGCCGGGACCCGGTTCAGCGCCCCTGCCGGCTCACCATCGATCAAAATGATACGCTTGTCGCCCTGGCGCACCGCTGGTAGATATTTTTGCGCAATCACCGGTTCGCGGGAGTTTTCGGTAAACATCTCGATCAGGGAATTAAGATTTTCATCGCCCGGCTGCAGGTGGAACACACCGGCCCCGCCATTGCCGAACAGCGGCTTCAGGATAATGTCGTCATGTTCCGCCTTGAAAGCCCGCAGATCGTCAGGGTTGGCGCTGATCAAGGTCTCCGGCATCAGTTCGGGGAAATGCGTGACAAACAGCTTCTCCGGCGCGTTGCGTACGCTGGCCGGATCGTTGACCACCAAGGTTTTGGGATGAATATGCTCCAATACATGGGTCGCGGTGATATACGCCATATCGAACGGCGGGTCCTGACGCATCATGATCACGTCCATCTCGCTCAAATCAATAATTTCAAAGTCACCCAAGGTCGCGTGATTGCCAAGTTCCCGACGCACGACCAAGGTGCGGACACGGGCCATCACTTTGTTGCCACGCAAACTTAGATCCTGAACCAGATAATGATAGAGCTTATGGCCACGCGCTTGCGCTTCCAAGGCCAGCGCAAAAGTGCTGTCCGCGTCGATATCGACGGGCTCAATCGGGTCCATCTGAAAGGCGATTTTCAGTGCCATTTAGATAATTCCTGCTGTTAGGGCCAAGCTACCGCCAACGTGTTGGCTTACGAGCTTTTGCGTTTGCTGCTGTCTTTGATGACGGCATAGTTGACCACCTGTTTAACACCGGCGATGTTGCGGGCATGGGTCGTTACCCGTTCCATTTCGACCTGACTTTGGCTGATGCCAAGGATATAAACGACGCCATTGACCGTATCGAAAGTATAGTTCAAATCGTTGATATCAAGGTCGCCCAGGGTTTTCGCACGTAATTGGGTGGTAATCCAGGTGTCTTTGGCAAAGTCGTCCAATCCGGACGTATCATCGATCTGGAGTTCGTTCAGCACTTCCTGCACACCTTCTACGTTCCAGGAAATTTTCGCCGCTTCCACCCGATCGTCCGCGTTTGGAACGGCCCCCGTGAGCAGGACCCGGCCTTCCACCACGTCAACATCAATCTGGCGAAATAGCGCTTCGTCCTTGTTAATCAAAGCCGTCGCGATTTCGGTGTTAATTCTGGTATCTTCCAACGCGCTTTCCGCCGAGCGTTCTTGCGCCACGACAACGCCACCGACAGCAGCGCCAGTCAATACCGCGGCGACACAACCATTCAGGGCTAGGGCGGCGGTCAGAATGACAATCATCGTGGCGAGGGGGTGAAAGTTCTTATTCATCGTCTTCATCATGAAATTTCCAACTACTATCATTTCCATGCAAGTCAAGGGATAGAGCGCATGGGGTTTAGGGCGAATCGGTTTGCCATGCCGCCATTATATGCTTGGGCCAGCGTCTGGGAACCACCGCGACAAGGTCAAAACGAATATTTTCCGGCTGCTGTCCAGGATTAGCCGTTAGATAAGCCTGGGCGGCGCGTTCAATACGCCGGCGCTGATGGATTGTGACGGCTTCCAGACAACCGGCATAGGAGGAGCGCGCCTTCACTTCGACGAAAGCTAATAGGTTGCCCCGCTTTACGATTAGGTCGATTTCACCGACCGGCAATTTGTAATCCATGGCGAGTATCCGATAGCCCTTTAAGCGCAAAACCAGCCGGGCCAAAGTTTCGCCACGACGTCCACGGCGATAGGCTTGTTGCCGACGCAGGGTATCATTCATTATCGCCATCTTTTAACACCAATGCCCGGTCATAAACATCTCGCCGCTTCCAAGCGCTGGCTTCGGTGGCCAGGCGAACGGCATCTTTGACACTATGCGTTTGCAACAATTTTGCCAGCAACGCCTCCAGTTTTTCGCTTGTCATCGCCCGGGCTTCTTCGGCCGGCGCGACGACAATGACTATTTCGCCTTTTGGCGGTCCCGCCGTCTGATAATGCGCCGCCAAATCCAGCAGCGAAGCGCCACGTAGTTCTTCAAACATCTTCGTCAACTCCCGCGCCACAACAGCTTGCCGCTCACCCAGAACAGCCGCCAAAGACGTAAGTGATTTGGCCAGCCGCTGCGCACTTTCATAAAATATCAAGGTTGCTTTTAAATCCTGAAATTCGGCAATTTTATGACGCCTGGCGATTTCTTTGTTTGGCAGGAACCCGGCAAACAGAAAAGCGTCCGACGGCAGGCCGGAAGATACCAGCGCCGCGAGCAATGCCGAGGGTCCCGGTATCGCGGTGACATGAATACCGGCGGTACGTGCTTCGCTAACTAATTTATAGCCCGGGTCGGAAATCAAGGGCGTGCCGGCATCGCTGACCATTGCCACGATCTCGCCATTCTTTAGGCGTTCAATTAGTTTTGGGCGCAAACTGACGGCATTATGATCATGATAGGCAATCAATTTCGCCGAAAGATTGTGCATCGACAACAACCGCCCGGTGACCCGACTGTCTTCGCAGATGACGAGATCGGCAATGGCCAAGGTTTCCAGGGCACGAAGGGTGATGTCTTGGCGGTTGCCAATCGGGGTCGCCACAATATAGAGGCCCGGTTCGGGTTTGGAGGTTTGTCTCTGCTGAGTGTCCATAGAGCCTTGTCCTGGCGGCGGCGTTTCGCTAGTTTCCACCACCCGGCGGTTACCCGTATCGCCAGTGTTGTTCCCAGAAGAGGATTTGTTTGATGCCGACATGGTTTCGAGTTTCGGTCAAGACGCGTGATCTAGCAAGCCCATCGCTAACATTACCTGCTGGCAAAAAAGTGGCGGCGGCTCTCCTTAGCCTGGGCTTGTTGAGTGCCTGCCAATCGCCGCAGATGCCTAGCGATGGCAGGACAGCGGCTGAAGATAGCGCCAGCAAAAGCGCGACAAAGACAGCACCGCCCGGTTCCGCTTCCCCGGTCCTGAGCGCGGTAGAAATTGAACGGGCGAAATTGCAGGCGGCCCAGGAAGCCGAAAATGCCGCAAAACTCAAAACGGCCGCCGCTACGGTTAAAATCGGCTTGTTGTTGCCGTTCAGCGGGCCAGGCTCGGAAGTCGGACCGGCCCTGATGGATGCGGCCGCCATGGCGATGTTCGATCTGGCCGACGATCGCTTGGAACTGATGCCACGCGATACCCAAGGGACACCTGAAGGGGCCGCCGCTGCCGCCCAGGACGTGATCAATGAAGGGGCGCAGATTATCATCGGCCCGCTCCTCTCCAGCTCGGTTCGCGCGGTCGCGCCAGTTGCGAATAACGGCCAGGTGCCGGTCGTTGCATTTTCTTCCGACCGCAATGCGGCCGAACCCGGCATTTACCTTCTGAGCTTCACACCGCATCAGGAAATCGATCGCATCGTTTCTTACGCCCGCAGCCAAGGCTTGCTGACTTTCGCCGCCATGCTGCCGGAAAGCGCTTATGGCCATGCGGTCGAAGCCGGCATCATGCAGGCCATGGAACGCCATGGCGGCGAATTGATCCAGGTGGAATATTATCCGGCCAGCGGCGAGGGCGTGGAAGTAGCTGCCAAACAGATCGCTCAGGTCGACGCGCGGCGCGCGGCCCTAACCAATCGCCGCCAGGAATTGAAACGCCTGGGGACAAAATCGGCGAAGCGGGAGCTTCGGCGCATCAAGAACCTGCAGGCGATCGGGGAATTGGGGATCGATGCGATCATTCTTGCCGATGGCGGCATTCAGCTCACCCGGATCGCGCCTTTTTTGCAGTATTACGACGTCGACTTCAAAGAAGTGAAACTGCTCGGCACCGGACTTTGGTATGATGATACTTTATTACGCGAACCGGCCCTGAAAAACGCTTGGTTTGCCGCCCCCGACCCGCAAGGATTTACCGAATTTAGCGACCGCTTCCAATCGATGTATGGCGCGGCACCGCCGCGTATCGCGACCCTTGCCTATGATGCGGCGGCAATGGCCGCGATCTTGGCGCAGCAGGAAAGCATTGACAAATTCGCTGAAGAAACCTTGCGCCTGTCCGGCGGATTTGACGGCAAGGACGGGGTTTTCCGTTTCTTGGAAGACGGCAATGCCGATCGCGGTTTGGCGGTGCTGGAAATCACCGACGACGGTTTTGCCGTTCGCGACCCGGCACCGAGAGAATTCCTCGATCAAACATATTGATGTCACTTCCGGCGAATTACGCGGCACTTTTAGCAGGGCGTGAAACTTAGTTCTGACCGATAAAGGCGTTGCGGAACCGCAGGCGGCATTCGGCCGGGTCCATATTCCGCCGATAGGCCGTTGGTGGGCCGTCCATGACCCGCAACTGGATAAAGCGGGGGCCGGCTGCCTGGGTCAGAAAATCGACCGCCGCCGCCAGCTCATCCTCGGTGACGATCGTCAGGGTCGAGGGGATGCCGGCACCTTTCGCCATCAGCGCCAAATCAGTCTTGTTCGAGGTATGGCCGCTCTGTCCGCCGGTTTCGCCATGACAGCCATTGTCAATACAGATGATCGACAAGTTTGCCGGGGCGATGGTTGCGACGGTCGCCAGGGAACCGACATTCATCAACAGTTCGCCGTCGCCGGTAATCACCGCAACATTCTTATCCGGTGCCGCCATCGCCACGCCCAGGCCCATCGACGTTGCCGCCCCCATGGCCCCGGCCATGGTATAAATGTTGGCGCCATCCCCGGTCAACGCTGCGGCATCGCGGGCGGAACCGGCAAGGCCTGATACGAACAGATAATCCTGCGGCGCCGGAAACAAGGCGGGCAGGACGTAGCGGCGATCAAGCGTTGCGGGGGTCATTCCCGTTCCCTTCCCTAAAATGGTTTCGCGCCCAGAAAACGTTGCGACAAGATGATCGCTGCCGATTTTCCGCTTTTGAAAACGGCGGCAATGGCCGCGGTCGTGGCCGCGGCCAAATCTTCCTGGTTTTCCACCCGGAACTGCAGAATATCCATCGCCGTTAGGATTGGCGCAACCGCTTGGCCCATCGGATATTGCCACGGATTCTGCTCACCATAATCGCCCCGCATAGAGACCATCATCAGAAGTGGAAATCGACCCCCATTGGCGAAGGTCAGAAAATTCGGGATGTTACCGACCCCGGAAGATTGCATGCACATGATCGCCCGCGCGCCGACCAAATCGGCGCCGGCGGCGAGCGCAATGCCCTCTTCTTCCGTGGTCAGCAGAATAGGCCGGGCTTCGTTGTGGGCTTCAGCATGTTGGATCAGGGCTTTGTTACCGGCATCGGGGACATAGGGAAAGAGCGTGATGCCGGCGCCAATCAGCTCGTCAAAAAGCTGCTTCGACCAGTCGATATTTGTTTTAGCGTTCATGCCACTTCCGCCATTTTGCCCAATCGCCGTTTTGCTTCGCTGGCGCCTTGTTCCGGGTCGATAGCCAGGCCCAGGCCGTGTAACGTCTGTCCCAAAAATTCAAGGTCGGTGACGATATCAGCTGCCGTGGTATTCCCCATCGTGCCGATGCGGATGACTTTCCCGGCCATCCAATTCCGCGCCCCGGCAATCACCGTATTGTAGCGCGCATGCAGCTGCGCCACCACTTGATTGCCGTCAATTTCAGGCGGTGTCGAAAACACCGTCACCGTATTCGACTTGATCGCCGATTGAGTGAAGACCGTTAAACCCAGCGCTTCACCGCCAGCGCGTAAAGCGTCAGCCAAGAATTGATGGCGGGCAATCACGTGATTGACCCCTTCTTCATGGATCATTGTTAGCGCTTCATGCAGCCCGGCAACCAGCGTGACCGGCGAGGTAAATGGCGTTTGGTGGTCATCTGCTTCTGCCCGGGCTTTGCGAAAGTCCCAATAATAACGACTTTTTCCCGGCTCCTGCTCGATCTGCTTCCAGGCCTTGTTGCTGACCGTGACCAGACCCAGTCCGGGCGGACACATCAACGCTTTCTGCCCAGCCATTATCAGGATATCGACGCCCCAGTCATCCTGCCGCATCTCGATGCCGCCGGCGCCGCTGATACTGTCGACGATCAAAATTGCATCGCTTGCCGCCACCACTTCGCCAAGGGCGGCCAGATCGACGACCGCGCCGGTGGAGCTTTCGTTATGAACCGCGACCACCGCCCGGTAATTCTGTTGGTTTAATTGCCGGGCGACCTGATCGGGTGGCACCACCTCGCCCCAGGGCGCCGTCAAAGCGTCAGTTTCAATACCAAGACTTGCCGCGATCGCCAGGAAACGGTCGCCGAAGCTACCGCTGGACAATATCAAGGCCCGCTCGCCTGCCCCTAAGGCGTTGGCAAGGCTGGCTTCCATCACCCCGGTGCCGGAACTGGCAAAGACCAGCAGGTTGTTTGCAGTCCCCAGCAGCGGCTGCATCATCGCATTGCTTGCCGCCATGATCGCGGAAAATTCCGGGCCCCGATGGTTCAGCACCGGGCCCATCATTGCCTGTTGCACGCGTGCAGGCACCGCCGACGGGCCGGGCAATCGCAATCGGTAGGGAAGAGAATTCGCTTGGCTCATGCCCAATCAAGATCACATGGCGATGACTTTGACAAGGTCACAGACCGGCGCGACAAAGGGTTGGAAGACGTCGGCATTTTCAGTCCTGTTTATGGTGAAGCGTAAATTAACAACTTCGAAACGGATTTTGGCCAATAATATTAGTAGTTTCTTATCTGAATGATAGATTAGGGCTGGATAAAATGGAGCAGGAAGCTGCTGCTCCGTCTTCGCGTCGAACAAGGATATTCGAATGGGCAGATTATTTGAAATCATGAAAGCACTGCAGCTTATGCACGGCGTCGTTTTGCTGGTTGTTGCAGGGATCGGCATCTTCGGGACTTTCGCAATCGGTCGTCACATTGAAGAAGAAGCCATCGATAGCTGGATACGCCAAGCCGAGCTTGACGCCGCAATTGCGACGACAACGGCGCAAAGCTGGTTGGCCCAGTCGGAAACCATCATCAGTGGCTTGGCCCTGGGTTTCAGGGACAGTCTGCCGGTCAGTAACGACGACTTTGAAAATCTGGTGCTGGGTGCCGAAGACTGGAATTCGGAATTTTCCTTGGATGCGGTTGCCGTCGTCGAACGTGTGCTCGGCTCGTTACGGGTGAAAAAAACAGAAGAGCTGGGACAACCGTTGTCCGACGCCACCGACCCGGTTAAGACGGTGCCTGAATCTTTTGTGCATATGGTCGTTGTCAATAGCACAGAGGCCGTCGGTCCCCTTCGCCCTTCGGTCGATCTTCTTACCAAGCCGGAAATGGGAATTGTCGTAACCACCGCACAACGGGTGCCTGAAAAAGCTATCTTAGGCCCGGCTTTTTCCGGCCCCGACGGACGGCTGGTTTCTCTCGTCGGCGTCGGTTTACCAGCTGACAAGCGGGATACCATTATTGTCGGGCAGGTCGATCTGTCTGAAATGATCAATAACATAAGGTCGAATTATGTACCGGAAGGCCTAAAGCTGCGTATTTCCGAAAGGGATAGCGAAGCGCGCGCGACGACTTTATTACGCCCTGTTTTTGGCGCGCTGAAGGCGGGGAATGACACCGCCCACACGGTCACCGTGCGGGTCACCCGCGGCCAGGCCCGGTGGAATTACCATTGGGACGTGACCTCCGAATATTTAGGTGGCGCGCCGACGGCAAACGCCACAATGGTGCAGATCGGTGGCCTGATCATAACCATATTGGTGGTCTATTCGATTGGCCTGCTGTCCTTCCAGAACGCCCTCGTCAAATCCAAGGTGAAGGATCAAACAGCGGAACTACAGCATTCGCAAACTTTACTGCGGCAATCACATGATCGACTTGAGCTGTTGGTCGATCAACGCACCAGCGAACTTATGAAGGCGTTGGAATCCGAAAAGACGATGAAGCGGGAGGCGAATAGTGCCAACGAGGCCAAATCCAGTTTCCTGGCCGGCATGAGCCACGAATTGCGGACGCCGCTGAATGCCATCATGGGCTTTAGCGATATGATGCGGAACAGCACGCTTGGACCGCTTGGCAATGACCGTTATCAGCAATATGCCAATTACATATTTGAAAGCGGCACCCTCCTCATCGACCTGGTTGACGAAATTCTGGACCTGTCAAAAGTCGAAGCCGGCAAACTCGAGCTGATCGACGAAAAGTTGGACGTGACGTCACAAATTGCTTTCAGCCTTCGCCAATTGGAATCAGCCGCTGAAGGCGCCAAGGTGCATCTGAGCGCCGATATACCGACGGTCATCCCAGGATTGCTTGGCGACGAACGAGCACTGATCCAGATGCTCAACAACGTCATCTCCAACGCCATTAAATTCACCCCGCAGAACGGAAAAATCGTTGTCGCGGCGAATGTCGATGATGCCAACAGGATCGTCATCACGGTAACGGATACGGGCATTGGCATGTCCAAAAGCGATGTTGAAAAAGCCCTGCAACCCTTCGAACAGGTCGATCAGACCTATAGCAGAAGGTATCAGGGAACCGGTCTGGGCTTGTATCTCTGCGCCAAACTTATGGATCTGTTCGCCGGCACGCTTGCCGTCGATAGTGAAGTTGGGGTGGGGACAATTGTTGAACTGCGCTTCCCTCCGGCGCGCACAATTTGACATCGCAGCCAATAATGCGGCCGGGCAAGCATGGACGCTTAACAAAAAGGCCGGGAATTCTCCCGGCCCTTTCCCTGAAGCAACTGCAATTACTTCATTTTCGCGCCGATGGTTACCCCAGCGCAAACTCTACATTGGCAACTAGGCCAGCGTAATCGTGTAGCCGGCCCCCGCCAACAGGAACAGGTCGGTGAGGGTGCCATCGCCGATGCCTTCCAGGGTGATAGTGCCGGCGCCGTGCACTAACAACACATCAGACGTGGTCGATTTGTCGACGACATTGATCATATTCACCGTGACGGTGTCGCCAATTCCAGTGATCAACAAAGTGTCTTCGGTGGAGAAATCACCAATGACGAGGCCATCCCCGGCGTTAATAGTCGTGCCACCCGCGGTGGACACCGATGCGATGAACAGATCCGCACCCTTGTTGCCAAACACCAAATCAGTGCTGCCGCTAATGTAATGATAAATCGTATCATCGCCCTGGCCGCCATAGACCGTGTCGATGCCACGGGAAGCGGAGATCGAGTCATTATCCTGATTACCGTAGATCAGCTCGGCCCCGCTATCGCCATAGATGGTGTCGTCGCCTTCGCCGCCGTGGATGGTGTGGTCAGCGGACGAATTCACATAGATCGAATCGTCGCCTTTGTTTCCAAAAAACGTGCCCGCACCACTCCCTGTTGCCGAAATCGTGTCGTTGCCCTGACCGCCATAGGCAGCAAAGCCATCTACAGTCGCACTAATATTCAAGGTGTCATCGCCCTGATTGCCGTAGACCGTGCCGTCCAATTTATCGACCGAAATCGAATCCGTGCCGCTGCCGGCGTGGACATCGCCGGACATCGTGCTGACAGAAAGAGTATCGTCGCCGGTGCCCAAATCGACATCGCCGTCCAGAGTACCGTTGACATAAACAAAGTCGTCGCCGGTCCCTGCCATGACATTGCCGGTCATATCGTTGTTGTTGACGGATAAAGAATCGTCGCCGCCGCCTAGATCGGCGTCCCCTTTCAGGATGCCGCTGGAAACATAAATAGTGTCATTGCCGTCGCCGGCGGTAAGATCGCCGGTCATTGTCGCGATCCGAACGCTGTCATGTCCAGCCCCCAGGTCAGCATCGCCTTTGAGATTTATGGTAACAGCGACACTGTCGTCGCCGTCACCCGCAAAAATATTACCGGTCATATCATCCAGGACATAAAGAGTGTCATCGCCGGTGCCGAGGTCGATATCGCCGACAACGTTGCTTGATGCAGAAATACTGTCATCGCCCTTGTTGCCGTGAATATCGCCAGTGAAGGCGCCGATGATATCGATGATGTCGTTACCCTGGCCGCCATAAACCGTGGTATCGGAATTCGTTCTGATCCGGATACTGTCATCGCCCTGATTGCCGTAAATGACCGCGTCAGTGTTCGAATACGCAGAGATCGAATCGTCGCCAGTGCCGCCGCTTACGCTCAGGCCCTTGATAGATTGCGCATAAAGTATATCGTCGCCGGCGCCCAGGTCGACATTGACGGTGAAATTTCCAACACCGGCGCTCCAGATTGATATGCTATCGTCGCCGGTGCCGCCGGAGATTTCACCGGCGAAGTCGCTGACATAAATTGTATCATCGCCTTTGTTACCGTGCAGAATACCTTGGACATCATTGAAAGTGAGCAGGTCATTGCCTTGGCCGCCATAGATGCTGTAGTCACCATCATCGGCACTTATGATATCGTCTCCTTCATTGCCGTAGACCAGCAGAGTGCCCGTGTGCATGAAAACGCTGTCATCGCCGGTGCCGCCGACTATCGTGGCGGAGCCAAAATTGCTTGCCGTGGCAGTAACTGTATCGTCGCCGCCCATGCCGTTGACTTCATAGGCGGTATCACCGGATAAGGTAATGAAATCGTCAAGGTTCGAACCGTTTACTGTGGTTACCATGGAATTTTCCCTGTTCTAAGAAGCCGTAGCTACTAATTTAGCATCAACTAATAGTATGGCGCGGCGGCAGGGATAAGACAACTGCAGATAAGTCGTTGAAAGACCATAGAAAAAGGCCGGGAGAAATCCCGACCCTTTCCCTGAAGCAACTGCAATTACTTCATTTTCGCGCCGATGGTTACCCCAGCGCAAACTCTACATTGGCACCTAGGCCAGCGTAATCGTATAACCCGCACCGGCCAACAGGAACAGATCGGTCAGGGTGCCGTCGCCGATACCTTCCAGCGTGATGGTGCCGCCGCCATGATGCAGCAGCACGTCGCCGGCGCTGGCGCTGGAGCCGTTGTCGACGATGCTGGTGAACATATTCGCCGTCACCGCATTCGAGACGCCGGTGCCAGTATCGGTGATCAACAAAGTATCCGAGGTAGAGAAGTCGGTGATGGTGAAATCGCCACCTTGCGCAATCGACGTTGCCGTGGTCTTCACTGCCACTTCGGCGATGAACATGTCCGCGCCCAGATTGCCGGCAACAAGGTCGTTGCCGCCATTGGTGGTATTGACGATGATATCATCGTCCTGACCGCCGAAGATGGTGTCGTCACCGGCCCCGGCTTCGATGTTATCGGCGCCCTGGTTGCCGTAGATGACGCCGGAGCCACCGCCGCCATCAATAATGTCGTTGCCTTCGCCGCCGAAAACGTCTTGGCTGCCATTGCCGATATCGAGCGAATCATTGCCCTTATTACCGTAAACGTCACCATCCGCCGAACCGCCGACGCGGATCGTATCGTCGCCTTGACCACCAAAATAATCAGCGGAATGGGCGGCCGTATTGCTATTCGCAGAGATGCTATCGTCACCCTGATTGCCATAAATGGCACCGTCGACTGCAGAATTCAGGATCATCGAATCGTTGCCGGAGCCGGCAACCAGGTTGCCGGAAAATAGATTACTAACAGAAATCGTATCGTCGCCGGCGCCCAAATCGACATCGCCAATCACGTCGGCACGAACAACCATACTGTCGGCGCCGTCACCGCCGATGACGTTACCGGTGATGTTGGTATTGATGATCAACGAGTCGTCGCCGGCGCCCAGATCGACGTCGCCGACCAGATTACCGAAACTCACGCTGTCATTGCCGGTGCCGGCCAAAACGTCGCCGGTTATCGCGTTCCCCGAAAGTGTATCGTGGCCGGTACCCAGATCGACATCGCCAACAATTTTCGAACCAAAATCGATCAGGTCATTACCGTCGCCCATACTGATGTTGCCGGTAATCGCAGCGTTGTTATACAAAGTATCGTCACCGGTGCCGAGATCGGCATTGCCAACGAATGTGCTCCAGGTAGAAATACTATCGTCGCCCTTGTTGCCATAAAGGTCGCCAGTGAATACACCGGTCACGTCGATGATATCATTACCTTGGCCACCATAGACGGTACCCTGGTCGACAGTGGTCAAGGTGATATAATCGTCACCCTGATTGCCGTAAATAACCGCATTTGAATTTCCAGTATTCACATTGATGGTGTCGTCGCCGGTGCCGCCGGTCACGTTCAAGCCATGGACCTGATAAACCTGCAAGTTATCGTCACCGTCGCCAAGAATGATTGACATGCCGAAATTGCCGGTGCCGTCGGCATTGACTATGTCGTCACCGGTACCGCCGCTATCGTACCGGCCCACTGCGTGACGGTGATAAAATCGTCGCCTTTGTTGCCGGCAAGCAAACCGGACCCGGTACCGGCGGTAATATTGTCGTTGCCCTGACCGCCATAAACGTCAGCATCGCCATGATTCAATCGAATATTGTCAGCGCCCTGGTTACCATAGGCCAACAGGTTGCCGGTACTAAGACTGATCACATCATCGCCAGTACCGCCGGTTATCGTCGCGGCGCCAAAATTACCGGCCGTCGTAACAAAAGTGTCGTCGCCGCCCATGCCGTTGGCTTCATAAGCCGTATCGCCGGATAATGTGATGGAATCGTCAAGGTCTGAGCCGTTTACTGTCGTAACCATGGAATTTTCCCCGTTTTATGAAGCCGAAGCAACTAATTTAGAATCGGCTAATAGCATAACGAAAATCGTCTATTAAGACAATATTTACCATAACCACAGAAAAAGGCCGGGATTTCGCCCGGCCCTTTCCCTGAAGCAACTGCAATTACTTCATTTTCGCGCCGATGGTTACCCCAGCGCAAACTCTACATTGGCAACTAGGCCAGCGTAATCGTATAGCCGGCGCCCGCCAACAGGAACAGGTCGGTCAGCGTCCCATCGCCGATCCCTTCCAGGGTGATAGTGCCGCCGCCATGCATTAACAGCACATCGCCCATCGCCGCCGTCGAACCTGTATCACTGACGGTGAACATGTTGACAGTGACCGAAGTAACAGTGGCGACAATCGACAATGCGTCTTCCGTCGAAAAATCGGCAATGGTGAAATTGGCGCCAATAAGGATATTTGTATTGGCTGTGGTTGCCACGGACGCAACAAACATATCCGCACCTTTGTTGCCATGAAGCAAATCGGTCGCGCCGCTGACCGAGTTGACGATGGTATCATCGCCTTGGCCGCCATAAACCGTATCGTCGCCAAAACCGGCATCGATCAAGTCGTTATCCTGGTTGCCATAAATCACTGCTGAGCCGGTAAAGTTCTGGATCGTGTCGGCGCCACTGCCGCCATGGGCTGTATGATCGCCTGAGCTTAGGTAGATGCTGTCATCCCCTTTGTTGCCGAAGACAACGCCATCGCCGGAACCTCTTATAGAAATCGTATCGTTGCCTTGGCCGCCGTAAAACTCCGCCAAATGGGTGCCGGATGCCTCGCCGGTGATGCTGTCGTCACCCTGGTTGCCATAAACAACCCCGTCCAGGGCATCGGCCCAGACGGTATCGTTACCGCTGCCGGCCATGATATTGCCGGTAACGCTGCCGCCTTGGACATAAAATACATCATTCCCATCGCCCAGATCGGCATCGCCTGACATTTTGACTTGCATGAGGATGCTATCATCGCCGGTGCCGGCCATGATGTCGCCGGTCATCGTGCTTTGCACCCGCAGCGTATCGCCACCGGCGCCGAGATCAGCGTCGCCAAAGAGATCGCCAATAACGCGCATGCTATCATCGCCGGTCCCCGCCGTGATATCGCCGGTCAAATTGCCAGCGACATAAAGGGTATCGTCACCGGCGCCCATATCAGCATTACCGGAAACATCGCCGTTAACGGATACGCTGTCGTTACCGTCGCCGCCGGTTACATCACCGATCAAATTGGTGCCTACATAAAGCGTATCGTTGCCGGTACCGAGCATGGCGTTGCCGACCAAATCGCCGGAACCAACGGAGATACTGTCATCGCCTTTGTTGCCATGCAGATCGCCGGTCAGATCGCCGCCACCAACATAAATGATATCGTTTCCCTGACCGCCGTAAACGGTGCCGGATTGCGCGGTCGACATATAGATCGTGTCTTCGCCCTGGTTACCATAAACCACGGCATTGGTAATTCGCTGGACGGTGATGCTGTCATCGCCGGTCCCCAACGTGACAACCAAGCCATTGACAGTTTCTACAGAAAGCGTGTCGTCGCCGGTGCCGGCGCTGACTTCAACAGCAAAGTTGCCAGTGCCTTGGACATACATGCTGTCATCGCCGCCGCCGCCGAACACATCGCCGGCGAATTGGGTTGCCCAGATCGTATCGTCACCCTTATTGCCTTGGATGACGCCGGAGCCCTTGGCGACCCATAAGGTGTCATTGTCTTGGCCGCCATAGATGCTGGCGCTGCCGCTGGCGAGAAAAATGGAATCGTCGCCTTCATTGCCGTAGGCCAGTAAATCGCCAGTACCAAGCGTGACACTGTCGTCGCCGGTGCCGCCATGCACTGTCGCCGAACCAAAATTCGCCGCTGTCGACGTGACGGTATCGTCGCCGCCCAGACCATTGGCTTCATACGCCGTATCACCGGATAGGGTGATATAATCGTCAAGGTTTGAGCCGTTTACTGTGGTAACCATGGAATGTTCCCCGTTTTATGAAGCCGTAGCTGCTAATTTAGAATTCACTAATAGTATGACGGAAATGAACCATTAAGACAATATTTTCCATAAGCACAGAAAAAGGCCGGGATTTCTCCCGACCCTTTCCCTGAAGCAACTGCAATTACTTCATATTCGCGCCGATGGTTACCCCAGCGCAAACTCTACATTGGCACCTAGGCAAGCGTAATCGTATAACCCGCCCCCGCCAGCAGGAACAGGTCGGTCAGGGTGCCATCGCCGATGCCCTCGAGCGTGATGGTGCCGCCACCATGTTGCAAAAGTACATCCGTGCCAGTGTCGCTGACCGTGATCATGTTTGCTGTCACTATAAAAGCACCGCCGAGCCGTTCAATAGAGAGCGTATCATCGGTTGCGAAATCGCCAATGGTTAAAGTCCCGCCAACGGCAATCGTGGTTGAGCCGGCTGTTTTGACGGTGACATGGAACAGATCCGCGCCCTTGTTGCCGAAAATTAAATCAGTGCTGCCGGTCGTGCGATTAATGATGGTGTCGTCGCCTTGGCCGCCATAAATCGTATCGATCCCTTGGCCGGCCGAAATGCTGTCATTGTCCTGGTTGCCGTATATGAGGCTGGCGCCAGCGCCGGCGACAATAATGTCTTCGCCGCTACCGCCAAAAGCACTTTGGTCACCGCCGCCCATCGAAATGCTATCGTCGCCTTTGTTACCGTAGACGGCACCGGCGCCGGTGGTATTCTGATAGTTGATCGTGTCATCGCCCTGGCCGCCATAGACCACGCCCGACCAGGTCGCGAAACCGTTGCCGGCGACCGAGATCGAATCATTCCCCTGGTTGCCGTAGACGGCGCCATCCAGGTCGTTCACGTAGAAGGTGTCGTCGCCGGTGCCGGCGATCGCGTCACCGACAATGCGGCTGCCGTAAAAAACTGAATCATTGCCGGTCCCGAGGTCAACATTGCCGTTCATCACCCAAATCTGAATGCTGTCGTCACCACCGCCGGCGCTAAGGTCGCCGGACAGGGTATTGTTCACGAACAAAGAATCTTCGCCGTCACCCAGGTCGACATCGCCGCTCATGGAATTGAGAGCGATGCTGTCGTTGCCGCCCCCGGCGTTGATATCTCCGGTGACAGTGTTTAGGAAAAATGTATCGTGACCGTCGCCAAGGTTGGCATCGCCGATGACTTTTGAGCTAATATCGAGGCTGTCATTGCCCGCGCCAGCGTTGATATTGCCGGTGACAGTGGCATTGTTATAGAACGTGTCGTCACCGGTCCCGAGATCGATGTCGCCGACAACTTTGCCCGGTGTAGAAATACTGTCATCACCCTTGTTGCCGTGAATTTCGCCCGTAAACGCGCCATTGATATCGATGATATCATTACCTTGACCGGCGTAGACTGTGGTCGCGGAATGGGTCCAAATCTGAATGGAGTCATCGCCTTGGTTGCCGTAAACCGTCGCGCCGGTCACGGTGTTGTGCAATTCAATGGTATCTTCGCCGGTGCCGCCGGTCACTTCAAGGCCGCGCACGTCCCAAACTTCGACGCTGTCGTCGCCAGCGCCGAGATTGATGTTCAGGGCGAAATTGCCGGTGCCGGAAGCGCCCATACTATCGTCGCCGTCGCCGCCCGACACATCGCCCGACCAGTCCCAGGCGGATATCGTGTCGTTGCCTTTGTTGCCTTGAACCATGCCGGAACCGGAATTGACATATATGCTGTCATTGCCTTGGCCGCCGAAGACATTGGCGTCACCATTTTGGTTGGAGATATAATCGTCGCCTTCGTTGCCGTAGGCGAGCAACGTACCGGTGGAGAGATAGACCGAATCATTGCCGGTGCCGCCGGTTACCGTCGCCGAACCATAGTTCACTGTCGCTGCTGTAACAGTATCGTCGCCGCCCAAACCGTTGGCTTCATAAGCGGTATCGCCGGATAGGGTGATAAAGTCGTCAAGGTTCGAACCGTTAACTGTCGTAACCATGGAATGTTCCCCGCTCTATAAAGCCATAGTCGTTAATTTAGAATCTACTAATAGTATGGCGCAGCCGCGGGGATAAGACAACTGCAGATAAGTCATTGAAAGACCATAGAAAAGGGCCGGGAAAAATCCCGACCCTTTCCCTGAAGCAACTGCAATTACTTCATACTTACGCCAGTGGTTACGCCAGCGTAATCGTGTATCCCGCGCCGGCCAATAGGAACAGGTCGGTCAGAGTGCCGTCGCCGATGCCTTCGAGCGTGATGGTGCCACCGCCATGCATTAACAAAACATCGCCCATCGCCGCCGTCGAACCTGTGTCACTGACGGCGATCATATTGACGGTGACCGAAGTAACAGTGGCGACAATCGACAATGCATCTTCCGTCGAAAAATCGGCGATGGTGAAGTTCGCCCCGGTAAGGATTTTTGTATTGGCCGATGTTACCACGGACGCAACAAACATATCCGCGCCTTTGTTGCCGTGCAGCAAATCTGTCGCGCCGTTCACGAAATTTAGAATGGTATCGTCACCCTGGCCGCCATAGACCGTATCGGCGCCAGTGCCGGCCTCGATCGAATCTCCATCCTGGTTACCGTAAATTAGGCTAACGCCGCCATTGTCGATAATATTATCTTGCCCACTGCCGCCATGGATCTCGTAGTCGCCGTTGCCCATCCAAAGCGTATCGTCGCCTTTATTGCCGTGAATAGTGGCATTGCCACTGGTCATATCGACACTGATGTAATCGTTGCCTTGGCCGCCATATACAACGGCGGATTGTTTCGACGTGCCGGCGTTGCTTATAAAGATCGAATCATCGTCCTGGTTGCCATAGATGACGCCATCAAGGACACTTGCGAAAAATGTATCCGCGCCGGTACCGCCGGTGACGTTGCCAGAAAGCAGATTGCTGGCATAAATGCTGTCATCGCCGGTGCCCAAACTGGCATTGCCGGACAAGGAACCAAAGACAACGATGCTATCGTTGCCGCCGCCAGCCATGATATCGCCGGTCATATTAGTGTTTATACCCAGGGTATCGTCACCATCGCCCAGATCGGCGTCGCCGACAAAAATGCTAAAATAAACGCTGTCATTGCCGGTGCCAGCAGAGACATCGCCGGTAACAACGGAGCCGGTAATGGTATCATTGCCAGCGCCCAGGTCAGCATCGCCAGCCATTTTGACAAATTGGAGACTGTCATTGCCTGCACCAGCGTCGATATTGCCGGTAACCGTGCCATTGTTATAGAACGTGTCGTCACCGGTGCCGAGGGTGATATCGCCGACAACTTTGCCCGGCGTAGAAATACTGTCATCGCCCTTGTTACCGTGCAGGTCGCCGGTGAAGGCGCCGATCACATCGATGATGTCGTTGCCCTGACCGCCATAGACCGTGGTATCGGAATTGGTCCTGATCCGCATACTGTCATCGCCCTGATTGCCATAAACCGTAGCGCCGGTCACTGTGTTCCAAAGCTCAATGGTATCGCCGCCGGTGCCGCCGGTGACTTCCAGACCGCGTACATCAAAAACCCTGACGCTGTCGTCGCCGCCGCCAAGAGCGATGTTCAGGGCAAAATTACCGGTGCCGGAAGCGCCGATGCTATCGTCGCCGGTGCCACCCGAAACATCGCCAGCCCAATTCCAGGCCGATATCGTGTCGTTGCCTTTGTTGCCTTGCACCGTGCCGGAGCCTAAACTGACAAAAATGCTATCGTTGCCCTGACCGCCATAGACGTTGGCGTCACCAGTATTGTTAGAAATAAAGTCGTCGCCTTCGTTGCCATAGGCCAGCAAGGTACCCGTCGCCAGATAAACACTATCATCGCCGGTACCGCCATTCACCGTCGCCGAACCATAGTTCCCCGCCGTCGCCGTAACCGTATCGTCGCCGCCCATACCGTTGGCTTCATAAGCGGTGTCGCCGCTTAAGGTGATGAAATCGTCAAGGTTTGAACCGTTAACTGTGGTAACCATGGAATATTCCCCGTTTTATGAAGCCGTAGCTGCTAATATAGAATCGACTAATAGTATGACGGAAATGACCCATTAAGACAATATTTACCATAACCACAGAAAAAGGCCGGGATTTCGCCCGGCCCTTTCCCTGAAGCAACTGCAATTACTTCATTTTCGCGCCGATGGTTACCCCAGCGCAAACTCTACATTGGCAACTAGGCCAACGTAATCGTGTAACCCGCCCCCGCCAACAGGAACAGATCGGTCAACGTGCCGTCGCCGATACCTTCCAGGGTGATGGTGCCACCTGTCCCCAGCTGGAGTAGGACGTCGCCGCCGGCTGCCGTATTGGTGTCAACGACGGTAATCATGTTCACTGTCAAGGTGTTGCTAGTACCAGTGATTTGCAAGATATCCTCAGTTGAGAAATCACCGATGGTCACGTTGTTGGCGATAGTGATCTTACCCATGGATGTGACCGCTTCGACTCGGAAAAAATCCGCCCCCTTGTTGCCAAAGAACAAATCGTCACCGGCAGTCCGGGTGTTGCGCAGAGTATCGTCACCTTGACCGCCATAGATCGTGTCGGAATTGGTATCGCCGCGCAGATAGTCATCGCCCTGATTACCGTAGACCAAGTGGCTGCCGCTGCCGGCGAATATTGAATCTGCGCCGCTGCCGCCATGAACGGTGTGACTGCCGCCGACAAAAGTGAGCACATCGTCGCCTTTGTTGCCGAAGACTTCAACATTTGCATTCGTCAACTGCACGTGAATTTGGTCATTGCCCTGTCCGCCATAAATTGCCGCTGATTGGCCGGACGTACCAGCATTAACTATGTCGATATCGTCATCGCCTTGGTTGCCATAAATAGCGCCGTCCACTTCGTGGAGGGACATTGAATCAGCGCCGCTGCGGCCATAAACATTGCCGGTCAGGGTGCTCGTGACACTCAAGGTGTCGTCACCATCACCCAGATCAGCATCGCCCAAAAGACTGCCACTGACAAAAACGTCATCGTCGCCGGTTCCCGCCGCGATATTGCCGGTCATTGAGCCGCTAACGACAGAAAACGTATCGTCGCCAGCACCGAGATCGACATCACCGACGACATCATTATCAGCTCTGATGCTGTCATTGCCGTCGCCGCCGGTCACGTTGCCGTTGATTTCGTCTGAATGCAATGTGTCATCGCCAGCCCCAAGGTCGACATCTCCGTTAATGGAATCGTTGTTATTGTAGACGAGGTCATTGCCGTCACCGGCCATCACATCGCCGTTGATATCGCCGGTTGTGTACAAAGTGTCATCACCGGTGCCTAAATCAATATCGCCGGTGAGGGTGGCATTGGCCATGATCGAATCATCGCCTTTATTGCCCTGTATTGTGGCTAGAAAATTAGAGCCGCTGAAATGTATAGTGTCATCGCCCTGGCCGCCGAAAACGGCGATTGTATCGCCACTGGTGATGTCGATATCATCCGCGCCCTGATTGCCATAAATAGTAACGTCTGATGCGCCATTCACCTGAATTTCATCATCGCCGGTACCGCCAGTGACATCCAGACCGACCACATCCGAGATCGCGAAGGTATCATTGCCCGCCCCACCGCTGGCGCTTATGGCGAAATTGCCGGTCCCATCTGCGTCGATCATATCGTGACCGTCGCCGCCGGAAAGGGTACCGGCCCAATCTCCGGCATTGATCGTATCGTCACCCTTGTTGCCCTGGACGAGACCGGAACCGGCGCTATGGACAGAAATAGAGTCGTTGCCTTGGCCACCAAAGATACTGGCATCACCACTGCTGAAGTAAACCACATCGTCGCCTTCATTGCCGTATGCCAGCAACGTACCGTCAGAGAGATACATTGAATCATCGCCGGTGCCGCCGACTATCGTGGCGGCGCCAAAATTTGTTGCCGTAAAGGTGACAGTATCGTCGCCCCCCAGGCCGTTGGCTTCATAAGCCGTATCGCCGGATAAGGTGATGAAATCGTCGAGATTAGAGCCGTTTACTGTCGTAACCATGGTACTTTCCCTGTTCTATGAAGCCGCAGCTGTAAATTCGGACCCGCGCAAAGTGCAACGGATAAGCGCTCCCTTCCTTAGAGGGAGCAATGGCGAACAACCGATCCGCACTGTGGGAACAGATAAAAAGTGTCGTTAACACTGCCAATCCCCAAGGTGCGTGGATCACCTATGGAACTATTTTATCTAACCTCCATCAATGAATTATCAAAACGCCGGATAGTTGGGTTGACTGCAGACCTAACTCTATGATTTCATGTGATTATCAGGGGTACAACATGGCTCGATACCGGCTCAATCTTTTGGGAGGTTTCTCGCTTTGGTTCAATCTGGAGCTTGAGGAATTACGCCTGCCTACTGTCAAAAGCAAAGCTCTCCTCGCCTATCTGGCTCTAACCTCTGATCAAGTGCATTCCCGAGACGAATTGGCGGCGCTCTTCTGGGGTGATCGTCCCGAAAGCGCTGCCCGCCATAACCTGGCCCAAACGCTATCTTCCATACGGAAGGTGCTTTCAACCAACGGCACATGCGAGTTGCACGCGACGCGCCAGGATATTGTTTTGGACGGCGCCGAAATTGAAAGCGATGTCAGCCGATACGAATGCTTGCTGGCGCAGGATACGCTTGAATCATTAGCAGAAGCGGATTTGCTTTACCGAGGCGACTTGCTTGCCGGCTTTTGCGATCTTGGCGAAGACTTCGATATGTGGTTGCGCCTAAGACGACAGCATCTGAGCGAATTGCGTTGGAATGCTCTTGCCAAACTGTTTGCACTTCATCGTGACAACGGATCGCCCGAAACTGCGGTAAAGATTGCGTTGCGCTTACTAGAACTGGATCCGCTGGCAGAGGAAATGCACCGCGAACTTATCGGTCTATATTTGCAACAGGGCCGTAAGGCAGCTGCGAAACGCCAATACGAGGCTTGTGTCAAGCGCCTTCGCCACGAGTTGGACGTTGAACCCGAAGCAGAAACGACCGCACTCTATCTTAGTATTTCTGGCGACAAGCAGACCGCGGGAGCAAATATCACATCGGCGAGTGGAAGAGTTAAGCTACCTTCTATTGCCGTGCTGCCTTTTGACAATCTCGGTTTGGAATTGACTGATGCTGGAAAATTCCGCGATCTCGAGGAAGGTATCAGAACCGAGCTGACCCGCCTCTTAGGGTTGCGCGTAATCTCTAAGGCGACGGTGGAACGTATCGAGCGCGACGCGCCTGTACCTGGTCAAATCGGTCAAGATGGAATTGCAAAATACATTATCACCGGCACCGTCAAACGGCACGAGGAGAGCATGGCGATCAGCCTTCAACTCGTCGAAGCGGCTACCGGTCAGCAACTCTGGGCTGAACGCTTTCAACCGTCGATTACAGAGTATGTAGCATGTGTTCGAGAACTGCCGACGCGGGTTGCGCGGGCGTTGCTGGGCCGCTTGGAAGCAGTGGGCGTTCAGAATGCTTTGCGGTCTTCGGACGCGGACTTAGATGCCTATGGTTGTTATATGCGGGGTCGGTATTATCTCGATCAATATGACCGAAATAGCGTGATAGCAGGACGTAGGTTCATGGAATTGGCGGTCAAAAGCGATCCCGGATTTGCCAGCGCACAGGCTTTTTTGGCTTGGTTTGTCGCCTCTTCGGCTTGGTGGGAATCAAACCCGGATCGCTATCTTGACGAGGCCCTCGTGATCGCCCGCAAAGCCGAGGCTATCGATCCTTACGATGGCCATATTCGCGGCGTTCAGGCCTTTCTGCATCTCTATCGACGGGAATTCCGGGAAGCAGAAACCTGCATCTCCAAAGCGCTGTCGCTCAGTCCAGAACTACCATTGTTATTGGCGTACAAATCACAAATTCTCGATTTTGTCGGCAGACCGAAAGAGGGGTTGAAGCTGGCACAATTCGTCCTCGACGAATTTCCACATACGCCGAACTGGCACTTGGAGGGGCTGGGGCTGATGCAATTCAGCCTGCGGCATTTCGACAAGGCAATCGAAGCTTTCAATTCTATGGACAAGAAGAACAGTTGGAACCACCTACAACTAGCCGCTTGCTACGGCCAAATTGGCGAGACTGACGCCGCGCAAGCCGAATGGCGTAATTTCTCTTGTTTCAATACCGATCGAAGCCCGGAAAACCTGTTGCAGGAGTTTTACGAAAACCCGGCAGAGCAACTAGTCTGGCTCGAAGGATTAAATATGGCCGGACTGTCTAGCTCAGGGACGTGAGTGTTCCCGCGCATGACAGACATGAATCTTAACCCCAGTATATGGACTCAGGAATCGCGCCCTACTCTAATCACTACCCGAACCACCTAAAATCCCCTTATCGACTCTCCTGAGTCCGATACCAGCCAGCAATCGGCATCCTGACCTTACACCGATAATCACCGAATAGTGGTTACGCCAGCGTGATGGTGTAACCCGCGCCTGCCAACAGGAATAGATCGGTGAGGGTGCCATCGCCGATGCCTTCCAGCGTGATAGTGCCGGCAGCATAGGTGAGCAGCACATCGGTGCCGGTATCACTGACACCGATCATGTTCACGGTGACCGTACCGCCGTTGATCAATAGGCTATCTTCGGTCGAGAAGTCGGCAATGGCAAAACTGTCGCCGGCGGTTATACTATTGCCGGCCCCATCGGTGCTCACCGAAGCCATGAACATGTCGGCGCCTTTATTGCCGTATAGCACGTCAGCCAAACCGTTGGTGGAATGCATAATGATGTCGTCGCCCTGGCCGCCGTAAATCGTATCAGCACCCGAACTGCCATCGATCACGTCATTGTCCTGATTGCCATAGATGACTTCGGCACCGCTGCCGCCATGGGCGGTAAGGTCGCCATTCACTATAAAGATAGAATCATCGCCTTTGTTGCCGTAAGCCGTACCGGCGCCAGTTCCTTCAATTCTTATGGTGTCATCACCCTGACCGCCATAGGCCACTGCGGCGGCCGTCCCGGTCGCCTGCAGAGTAAGAAGGTCGTTACCCTGATTGCCATAGATCACGCCGTCCAATTCGTCGGCGTAGATCCAATCGTTGCCACTACGTCCATGGATGTCGCCAGTTACGGCACCGGCATATAGGGTGTCGTTGCCGGTGCCCAAGTCGGCGTTACCGGTAAGGGTATTGTTGATTGTAATAAAGTCGTCACCGCCACCGGCCATGACGTCGCCATTCAGATTAGAAACCCACACATTAACCGTGTCATTACCTTCGCCAAGATCAACATTGCCGGTCAAATTGGCACTCACAAAAATGCTGTCGTTACCGCTGCCGGCCATAACATCGCCGGTGATCGTGCCGCCCACATAAAGGGTGTCGTTGCCCGTCCCCAGATCGGCGTCGCCAATTAAATCACCGGTGTTATCGATCCACATGCTGTCGTCGCCGGCGCCGCCGGAAAGGTTACCGGTCAGGCCGAGGGCAAGGCGAAGGGTATCGTCGCCGGTGCCGAGAGCGACATTGCCGAGGACCGTTTCGCCGAAGATACTGTCATCCCCTTTGTTGCCCTGCAGGTCGCCGGTCAAAGCGCCGGTGACATATATTGAATCGTTACCCTGGCCGCCATAAACCGACATGGCGTCCGACCCGGTTAGCGTTACGAAGAAGGTGTCGTCGCCTTGATTACCGTAAACCGCCGCATTGTTTGCGGATACGGTTAATAAATCATCGCCCGTCCCACCTTCAACCAGCAAGCCATTGACATCGGAAACACGAATGGTGTCATCGCCGGTCCCGCCGCTGATCTCGACGGCGAAGTTGCCGGTGCCGTTGACAGAGATCGAATCGTCACCATCACCGCCGATGACCGTGCCGGCGAAGCTTGAGGCCCAAATGAGGTCATCGCCTTTGTTGCCTTGCACAACGCCGGAGCCACCACTATTGATCCAAATCGTATCATTGCCTTGGCCGCCGAAAAGATGCGCTTGCCCTTGGCCAAGATAAATCGAGTCGCCGCCTTCGTTGCCATAAGCCAGCAATGTGCCGGTGTCCAAGGTTATGCTGTCATCACCGGTGCCGCCGGTGATCGTGGCGGCGCCAAAATTTGCCGCCGTCGAGGTGATTGTATCATCGCCGCCCAGGCCGTTGGCTTCGTATGCGGTATCGCCGGATAAGGTAATGTAATCGTCTAGGTTCGAACCATTTATTGTGGTAACCATTTTGGTGCACTCCCCTTCGTGAAGCCGCAATTGCGAATCATCAATTCGTAAGGAGTATGAGGGGAAAAATTAGTTAATTCAATATTACTAATTTCGTAATATCTAATTGAAGAGGCCGGGATTTCTCCCGGCCCTTCCCTGCTTAATGTGCAGATACTTTGTTTTTACGCCAGTGGTTAGGCCAGCGTAATCGTGTAACCGGCACCAACGAGCAGGAACAGATCGGTCAGGGTGCCATCGCCGATGCCTTCCAGGGTGATAGTGCCGGCGCCATGGGTCAACAAGACGTCAGTGCCATTATCACTCACGCCAATCATATTGACGGTGACTGTGCCGCTACCGAAGAAGGTGTAGATTTCCAAGGCGTCCTCGGTCGAAAAATCGGCAATAATAATGTCGCCACCTGCAGTGATTTTGGAATTGCCGGAGGTTTTGACGATGGCTTGGATCAGATCGGCGCCTTTGTTTCCGTGGATCAGATTGGTGTCGGCGGTATGAAGGTTAAAAATGGTGTCGTCGCCCTGACCGCCATAAAGCGTGTCACTGCCCAGTATCGCCGCCATGCTATCATCACCCTGATTGCCATAGATAATGCTGGAGCCGGATTTTTCGGCGATGGTGTCGCTGCCGCTGCCGCCATAAAAATTGCCGTTGCCAGCAACGACCTGAATAATATCGTCGCCTTTATTGCCATGAATGTCACCATCGACACTGCCGGTAACTACTATTATGTCGTCGCCCTGACCACCGAAAACGTCATGGGTGCCGACGACGGTGCCTTTGACAAAGATGAAATCGTCACCCTGGTTGCCATAGACAATCCCATCCATGTTGCCTGAATTGACTAACAAGCTGTCGTTACCGCTGCCGAAGGTAATGTCGCCGGCTATTGTATTAACGACGAACAAGGTGTCGTTACCGCTGCCGAAGGTAATGTTGCCGGTTAGATTTTTGCCGACCGCCAGGCCATCATCACCGGCGCCAAAATCAAAATTGCCGACAGCGGTTTTTGACACCTGGATTATGTCATTTTCATCACCGCCGATCACGTCACCGGCAAATTCGCCAAAGAACGCAAGATTAATGCCATCAGCCGCGCTAAAATCGATGTCGCCCTTGACGCTGCCCTTGATTATGTACCAATCCTCACCCTCACCAACAACAATATCGCCGGTCAGATTGCCGGCGCTGGATATGGTGTCGTCGCCTGACCCTAGTTCGATATTTCCAACCAGGGTTTGGGTCATCGAAATCAGGTCGCTGCCCGCCCCGCCCATGATGTTGCCGTTGACGGCGTCAGCGATAATCGTATCATCGCCCCTATTGCCATGTACATCGCCGGTGAAAGGACCGGTCAGGGAAATCAGATCATTGTCCTGACCGCCATAAACCGTCGTCGCGCTGTTGCTTTTCAGGGTAATTTCGTCTTCACCTTGATTGCCGTAAACAACCGCATTGGCGACGGCATGATCGAGAAAGAAAGTATCGTCACCGGTCCCGCCCAGCACCGCCGCCGCATTCACTTCCGACAGATAGACAAAATCGTCACCGTTGCCGCCATCGACATTGATGGCGAAATTGCCGATGCCGTAGGCGCTAATGGTATCGTTGCCGTCACCGCCGGAAATATCACCGGCCCAATCATCTGCTAATATTGTGTCGTCGCCCTTGTTGCCTTGGATTAACCCGGCACCGGCAGTATTGACTTCGATCCAATCATCGCCTTGGCCGCCATAAAGGCTGGCGTTGCCGCTAGCAAGATAGATGGTATCGCTGTCCTGATTGCCGTACGCCAGCAAACTACCGGTGGACAGGAACATCGAATCTTCACCGCTGCCGCCGGTGACTGTTGCGGCGCCAAAATTCGCCGCCGTCGCGACAAAAGTATCGTCGCCACCTAGGCCATTGGCTTCATAGGCGGTATCGCCGGATAGCGTAATAAAATCGTCAAGGTCTGAGCCATTTACTGTGGTAGCCATTTTTCACCCCCAAAAAATATCCACAAATTTGACATAATCACTTTATACCGGAAAACATATATTTAGAAGGGCCGGGGTTTCTCCGACCCTTCTGTGAAGTCCATTGAGCGTAGGTTGCTACGCCAGCGTAATCGTGTAACCCGCCCCCGCCAGCAGGAACAGATCGGTGAGGGTCCCATCGCCGATGCCTTCCAGGGTGATGGTGCCACCGCCATGCATCAACAGGACATCGCCCATCGCCGCGGTCGAACCTGTATCGCTAACTGTAATCATGTTCACGGTGACTGTCGTTCCATCGATCAGCAAACTATCTTCCGTCGAAAAGTCAGCGATCGTAAAAGTGCCGCCAAAGCTGATGGCTGCCCCAGTATTGTCGACCCAGGCGACGAATGAATCGGCGCCTTTGTTCCCGTGCAGCAAGTCGGCATCGCCACCTGTGAAGTTGAAGATCGTATCGTCACCCTGGCCACCATAGATGGTGTCAATGCCGCCGCCGCCGTCGATGCTGTCGGCATCCTGGTTACCGTAGATAACATTTGTACCGCCACCGCCAATCACGGTATCTGCACCGCTGCCGCCATGGGCATTGTGATTGCCGCTCTGCAAGGTGATCGAATCATCTCCCTTGTTGCCGTGAATGGTGCCGCTGCCGGCTCCGTAAATTGTAATCGTATCATTACCTTGACCACCAAACAGCGCCGCAGAATTCGCCCCACTTGCGCTTGCGGTCATTGAATCGTTACCCTGATTGTCATAGACGGCGCCATCCAGGGAGGAAATCCACATCGTGTCATCGCCGGTGCGGCCATGGGCCGAACCGGTTAAGCCATTAAGTTTGAGGGTGTCATTACCGGCGCCAACATCAGCTTCACCCGACATCGAACTGACTATATTGATACTGTCGTCGCCGCTGCCGGCCAAGATGTCGCCGGTCATATTACTATGGACATAGATTGTATCGTCGCCAGTGCCTAGATCGGCATCGCCGATGTAGACCGAATCCAAACGCATGGAATCATTGCCGGTTCCGGCGGAGATGTTACCGGTCAACGTAAGATCGACATATAAGGTATCGTTGCCGGCACCCAGATCGACATTGCCGGCCATGTCACTGCCGACATAAACCGAATCATCGCCGCTATCGCCGACCACGTCGCCGGTAATCTCACCGCTGACATAAAGCGTGTCATCGCCGGTCCCCAGCATAACATTACCGACAATGTCGTCGGCGCTGATGGTGTCGTTGCCCTTGTTACCATGCAGATCGCCGGTAAAATCGTTGTTGAGCGATATCGTGTCATTGCCTTGGCCGCCATAGATGGTGGCGGCGCTATTGCCGCTGACGCGGATTGTATCCTCACCTTGATTGCCGTAAATGACCGCGTTGGAGTTCGAATAGGCATAGATCGAATCGTCACCGGTGCCGCCCGTGACCGCCAAACCGTTGACATCGGAAACATAAAGCGTGTCGGCGCCAGCACCGAGATCAACATCTACTGCGAAGTTACCGGTGCCAACTACGTAAACAGTATCATCGCCAGTACCGCCGGAAACCGAGCCGGCAAAACCGTTCGAGGCCCAGATTGTGTCGTCGCCCTTATTTCCCTGAATAATTCCGGAACCGCCATTTTCGACCCAGATCGTATCATTGCCCTGGCCGCCATATAGACTGGCATTGCCGCTATTAAGGTAAATGGAATCTGCACCTTCGTTACCGTAAGCCAACATCGTGCCGTTGCTGAGACCAATGCTGTCATCGCCGGTACCACCGATTACCGTCGCGGAACCAAAGTTCGCCGTCGGCGAGCTTACCGTATCGTCGCCGCCCAGGCCGTTGGCTTCGTAGGCCGTGTCGCCGCTTAAGGTGATGAAATCGTCAAGGTTTGAACCGTTAACTGTGGTAACCATGGAATGTTCCCCGTTCTATGAAGCCGCAGCTGCTAATTTAGAATCGACTAATAGCATGACGGAAATGACCCGTTAAGACAATATTTACCATAATCACAAACAAAGGGCCGGGTTTTCTCCCAGCCCTTTACTGAAGCAACTGCAATTACGTTAAATTTACGCCCACGGTCAGGCCAGCGTAATAGTGTAGCCCGCACCCGCCAGCAGGAACAGATCGGTCAGCGTCCCGTCGCCGATGCCTTCCAAGGTGATGGTACCGCCACCATGCATCAACAGGACATCACCACTAGTATCGCTAACGGTAAACATGTTCGCTGTCGCGGTGCCAACTTGGACATCGATCATTAGCGTGTCGGAGGTCGAGAAGTCGGCGATTGTAAAGTTGCCGCCGCCCGTTATCGATCCTGCAGCCGTCACAACACTGGCGTTGAAAAGATCCGCACCCTTGTTGCCGGCGACCAGATCAGTGCCACCACTGACGCTCATTATGATCGTATCGTCGCCCTGGCCGCCATAGATGGTGTCGGCGCCGGCACCCCCGTCGATCGAATCGCCGTCCTGGTTTCCGTAGATCATCTGCGCGGTGTTATTGCCATCGATGACATCGGCCCCACTACCACCATGCATATCATGGGCCCCGAACATGGTGTCGTCGCCCTTGTTGCCATAGGCGGTGCCGTCGCCGGAACCGTAGAAATAAATCGAATCATTCCCCTGACCACCAAAGATCAGGGCAGACTGGCCGGTTAAAACGTCGGCGGATATTGTATCGTCGCCCTGATTGCCATAAGCGACGCCATCCAAGGTATCCAGATACATGGTGTCATCGCCGCTGCGGCCAAATACCGTGCCGCTCATGACACTGGCGACGGTCAAGGTATCGTTGCCATCTCCTAAATCGATGTCACCGACTTGGTCGCCGGCGATATTGATACTGTCGTCGCCGGTTCCGGCCAATACATCGCCGATCACAGAGCTGCCGACATACATCGAATCAGCGCCGCTGCCCAGATCGACGTCACCACTGGCCGTGTTAACGATATACACGGTATCTTCGCCGCCGCCGGCCGCGATATTGCCGTTAAGCGCGCCGGCGACCCGGATACTATCATCACCGCCACCAAGATCGACATTGCCGCTCAAGTTGCCGCTGACATTAACGTCGTCATGACCGTCACTCGCCGTCAGATCGCCGCTCAAAGTGCCGGCGATATAGGCCGTATCATCGCCCGTGCCGAGCATAATATCGCCGATGACCCCATCGGCGTTGATGGAATCATCACCCTTGTTCATATGCAAGTCGCCGGTGAAGGCGTTGGAGATGAACATGCTGTCATTGCCTTGACCGCCATACACCGTGGTGGCGGAATGCGTGAAGATTCGGAAGAGATCTTCACCCTGATTGCCATAGACCGTAGCGCCGGTCACGTTACCGTTCATATGAACAGTATCGTCACCGGTGCCGCCGGTGACTTCCAGGCCACGTACATCCCAAACCTGGACACTATCGTCGCCGTCACCAAGATCGACATTCAGGGCGAAATTACCGGTGCCGGAAACGCCGACGCTATCATCGCCAGCGCCGCCCACGACATCGCCGGACCAGTTCCAGGCGGACATCGAATCATCGCCCTTGTTGCCCTGAACCGTGCCGGAGCCGGAATTGACATAGATGCTGTCATTGCCTTGGCCGCCGAAGACATTGGCATCACCATAGCTGTTGTAAATTGTATCATTGCCTTCGTTGCCATAGGCGAGCAACGAGCCGGTGGTGAGATAGACCGAATCATCGCCGGTGCCGCCATGCACCGTTGCCGAACCGAAATTCGCCGCTGTCGACGTGACGGTATCGTCACCACCCAGGCCATTGGCTTCATAAGCCGTATCACCGGATAACGTGATGAAGTCGTCAAGGTTTGAACCGTTTACTGTCGTAACCATGGAATTTTCCCCGTTCTATGAAGCCGCAGCCGCTAATTTAGAATCGACTAATAGCATGACGGAAATAACTCATTAAGACAATATTTACCATAATCACAAACAGAGGGCTGGGCAGCACTTGACGCCGCCGGGACCATGGCGAGAGGCCCTGACAGGGCAACCGGGAAAGATATCTCAACTCGGTAGAAATTTGCTATGATCGGCACCGGCAAACAGGAATTCCAGGCACTTTTGCCGCCTGGTCAAATGGAAGGATTATTCTGATGACGATGGAACTTTGGTATCTGTTTTTGACTTCGGTCCTGTTGGCGGTGTTGTGGATCCCGTATATTGTTGGCCAAGTCCAAAACAAAGGGCCGCTAACGCCGGACGATTATCGCCAGCTCCGCGATAGTGAAGGGCTGCCGGATTGGGCGCGCCGGGCCAACCGGGCGCATATCAATTTGGTCGAGCAATTTGGCGCTTTCGCGGGCCTTATTGTAGTCGCGCATTTGGCCAACATTTCAAATTCTGTGACGGAAATTGCGGCGGCGGTGTTCTTTTTTGCCCGCCTTGTTCATGCCGTGATATTTATTGCCGGGGTTAGTCAGCTGATGGCGCGGACGATGGTGTTCACGGTCGCCTGGCTTGCTTTGATGGTTTTAGCCGTGCAAATTTTCCTGAACGCATAAGCCGGCGGACAACGGGCCCGAACCTAGACGACCCCGTAGGCCAGCATGGCATCGGCGACCTTGACAAAGCCGGCGATATTGGCGCCGCGCACATAATTGATGCGGTTGCCATCGGCGGTGCCGCCATATTCGACGCAGCGGTCGTGGATATTCTTCATGATTTGCGTCAGCAGTGCTTGCAGTTCCTCTTCTTTCATCGAGAGACGGGTGGCATTCTGGCTCATTTCCAGGCCGGAGACGGCAACCCCCCCGGCATTGGCGGCCTTGCTGGGGGCAAACATGACTTTGGCATTTCGAAAGACATGCACACCCTCCAAGTCGGTCGGCATATTGGCGCCTTCTGATACCGCGGTACAACCGTTCTTGACCAAAGTCCGGGCGTCGTTGCCATCCAGTTCGTTTTGCGTGGCGCAGGGAAAAGCCAGGTCGCAGGCGACCGCCCAGGGCCGTTGGCCGGCGTGAAATTCAGCCCCTTTGAAGGTCTGCGCATAGGCTTCAATGCGGCCGCGTTTATTATTCTTTAGATCTTTTACCCACGCCAGTTTCTCTTCATCGATGCCATCTGGATCGTGAATGAAGCCACCGGAATCCGATAGCGTCAGCACTTTACCGCCGAGATGGAGGATCTTTTCCACCGCATGGATGGCGACATTGCCGGAACCGGAAACAACGCAAGATTTACCGTCGATGGCGTCGCCCATCCGCTCCAGCATATATTGCAAGAAATAGACGGCGCCATAACCGGTCGCTTCGGTGCGGATCAAGCTGCCGCCATAGGCCAGCCCCTTACCGGTCAGGACGCCGCTAAATTGGTTGGTGATGCGCTTATATTGGCCAAACATATAGCCGATTTCACGCTCGCCAACCCCGATATCGCCGGCCGGGACATCGACCACGGCGCCGACATGGCGGAAAAGCTCGGTCATAAAGGATTGGCAAAAACGCATGATCTCATGCTCTGATTTGCCTTTCGGATTGAAATTTGCGCCACCCTTGGCGCCGCCCATCGGCAGGCCCGTGAGACTGTTTTTGAAGGTCTGTTCGAAGGCCAGAAATTTCAATACGCTTTCATTGACGCTGGCATGAAAGCGGATGCCGCCCTTATAGGGCCCGATGGCGTTATTGTTCTGCACCCGCCAGCCCCGCTGCACGCGGATATTGTTGTTATCGTCTTCCCAGCAAACCCGAAAACTCACCACCCGGTCAGGTTCGGCAATGCGACGCAAGATCTGATATTCGTGATATTTGACTTTGTCTTGAATATAATCGAAGACATCTTCCGCCACTTCTTGCACGGCTTGGACAAACTCCGGCTGGCCAGGATTGCGTTTTTTTACACCGGCAATAAATTGACCCAGGTCGACATGATCTGACGTGCTCATCAAGGCCCCCATTTTTGTTTGCTGAGACCGGCCCATGGTAGCACCGGCGGACACGTTTGTAACCGAGACAGTGGCGCTATACGCCCGCTACTTGAATTTGGGCCAATCGAGACTATGTAAAATTGCGTAAGAGAGGGGCTCAAAATGAACCAGCTCAGTAGAAATATTTCTTTCCTTACAGCATTTATTATGATCGCCACGACAGCAACCGTGAAGGCTGACGGCATTGTCGCAAAAATCGTCAATTCGCCGCTTTCGGCTGCCGGATTGGTGCAAGATGTGCCCGCCGGGATCAACATTTATCTGCAATCCGCAGCGGCCAAAGGCATCGAGTTCATGAACCCGGCGGTGATCGGCTATGGGGTGCCGGCCGGCGGGCGCATCGAAGTTGAGCTGGGCGATGGTTTTGAGCGAATAACAGAAGTGAAGCTTACGCAAAAGGCCATTATGGTGGTGACCGGGGCACCACAACAAGGGATGCCTGGAAAGGCCGTTGGCTATAAAGTCGGCGAAGGCAGCCGCCCCAATATCATCTCCATCACGCCGAGCAAAGAGACCGGATTACCGGCTGAAAGCCTGATGTCGCCGGCCAAAGGGGCGAAGGAAGATCCGGTCCGCCAACGCGGTATCAAGGTGTTTCACGTCGGTTTCCTAAAAAGCGCCTTTATCTCCCGCGGCACGACCGCTACGGCCCATGTCCGCTTCCTCGATGCGGCTGGCAAGGTGGTTCATTCCGGCAGCGCCTCGGTCGATATATCGACCGCCCCGGTGCCGCAAATTCAACCGACCAACTTTCCCAATCGCCAGCGTAATCACAATTGGCAAACCGTCCAGTCCGGACAAACCGTTGGCAAAAGCGCCGGCACGATACCGCTTCCGATCATGCTTTATGCCAGAGCCACCGGCAAGTCGGCCAAGGCCTTGGCCAAATTCAAGCAAGGCATCGTTGGGGTCGGGGTTCTGTCGACGCCACAACTTGCGAAAATGAAGTACCAAAAGCCGACGGCATTGGCGCGCTATAATGGCGGCCTGATAATTCGGGACAAAAACAACGATGGCGTGCTTGATCCGAAGAAGGATCAGATCATCGGCGGTATTCTCGCCAAAGCCCCCGCCGGGGCAAAAGGGCAAGAGCTGCGTAGCCTAAACATTCATGGCGCCGCCGATCTGTCCCGACCGACGACAGCGTTTAGTCGCAAAGCCGGCAAGCGCTTTGGCGGCGCCATCGGGCTGTTGCAGTTTACCGCTGGAAACAAGCCCGGGCTTTATCGTCCGACGCTGGCGTTGCTAAGTGATCCAGCCGATCAAAATAGCGGCGATGGGTCGTCTTACACCTACACGATCGTGGTGAAATAGCTAGAGTAAAGCCGCCGATGAGGTTCATTAATCGCGATCAAGTTGGCTGCGCACAGCTTCGGCGAGGGCCTGGCGCTGGAATGGTTTATTGAGCAACAAGCCGCCAGATGACAGGAAATCAGTCCGTCTAATAGCCTCGGTCGAATAACCGGACATGAAGATGAACTTGAGCGCCGGCCAATCGGCGCGGGCCGTCTCGACAAATTCCGGACCGCTGATACCGCCAGGCAGGATCACGTCGGACAAGACCAAATCGGGTATTGTACCGGCTGTCAATATCGCGCGAGCATGCGTGGCGTCGGTCGCTTCGATCACTGAATAGTTGAGACCTTCGAGCATCAGTATTGTTAGCGCCCGGACACCCGGATCGTCTTCGACGACCAATATTTTCTCACCCTTACCCCGGGGTATGGTCTCATCTTGTGACGGGGCCTGCGCAATTGCGGTCGCTCTCGCCTGCGGCAGATATAGCCGTACAATTGTCCCGATGCCGATTTCACTATAGATTGTAGCGGTGCCGCCGGATTGTTTGGCAAATCCATAAACCATCGACAGGCCAAGGCCGCTACCTTCTCCCACTTCCTTTGTGGTGAAGAAAGGTTCGAAAGCATGTTTGGCGACGTCCGCGGTCATCCCGTTACCGGTATCGCTAACCGAAAGCACGACATAGTCGCCGGCTCGAAGTTCGTTGTTTGCTGCAGCCTCTTCCGCTGACAGCCTGGTATTTTTGCAGTCAATTGTCAGCGCACCGCCGTCGGGCATTGAATCGCGTGCGTTGATCGCAAGGTTCAAAAGCGCCCGCTCAACTTGTCCAGGATCGGCGAAGGCCGCACAAAGTTCGGTTTCGGCAGTCGTTTCGATCATGATCGTTTCGCCCAAGGTTCGGTTCAACATTTCCGAAATCCCTTCAACCAGTTCGGTAAGATCAATGATGCGCGGTTGCAGTTGCTGGCTGCGGGAAAAGGCCAATAGCCGTTGCGTCAGTTCGGCGCCCTGGCTGGAGGCGCGCAAAATCGCTTTCGACATCGGATTGTCATCCGGCAATGAATCGGCCAATAGCTCGGCATTGCCCATAATCACGGCCAATAGATTATTGAAGTCATGGGCGACGCCGCCGGTGAGTTGACCGATCGCCTGCATTGTTTGTGCGCGCCGCAACTCCTCTTCGGAACGCTTTTGTTCAGTAATGTCGAAATGCCAGTTAATGGAACAGGTGCGCCCGCCAAATACAATCCGCCGCGAACTTACCGAGACCCACCAGATCGAGCCGTCGAGCCGATATCTTTCGACCTCAAAATTACGGATCTCCTGTTTTTCTGTCATCATTTTCTGCATATTTCTAAGATCTTCCAGATCGATCCAACTTTCTGGAATCTGCGTCGCCAGAAATGCATCTTTGTCTTCGGCGCCAAACATTTTCACCAACGCGTCGTTGACGAACAATCGCTCACCAGCCATAACGACGCCATCATCGGTATCGGCCACGATGGCAACGCCCACTGGGCTATTTTCCAGGATTTCGCGAAGTTTGCCCTCTTCCTCATGCAGTTTGTTATTCAATTCGCGTAATTCCGTAGTCCGTTCCTCGACCCGTTGTTCCAATTGCTGTTTCGACTGTTGGACAGCGCGCTCTCCTTCCCACTGTTTTGTGACATCCGTACCGGTGCCGCGAAAGCCCATGAATTTACCGGCATCATCAAAATATGGCTGCCCGCTGATTGACAAGTGCACCACAGAACCATCATCCCGGGTTCGCGGATGATCGAAATTCCGGAAGGCGCGATGAGCGGCCAAATCGGCCAATTGTTTTTCCCATTGATCGGGTTCGACGTCGGGCACACCGGATTCCTGCCGAGTTTTCCCAAGCAAGTCGAGCGGCGCCACCCCGCTAATTTCTTCAAAACGTTCCGAGAAATAGCTAAAGCGTAATTTATCATCCATTTCCCAGTACCAGTCGGAACTGGCTCCGGCAAAACCTGTCATCCTGGCTTCACTTTGTTCCAAGGCGCGTTGAATGGTTCTTCGTTCTTTTATTTCTTCGCGTAGGGTTTCGGTCTGATCATGCACCTCGATCTGCAGCCGTTGCTCAGCCTTCTTGAGGAACTCGCTAATCCGCAATTCACGCAACATCAGGATCAACAAAACTATGACCACGACCGAAATCAGCACGGCGATCAGAAAGGCGTTATTTTCGTAGTCTTGCACCGAAGCTGCGACATCGGCTGTGGCAGCGCCGACCACAACAACCTGCGAAAATCTATCCAGCACTTGGTAATAATAAACCCGCGCCTGGCCATCGATTGGATTGACCTCTGCAAAAAAACCGACCGGGCTTTTTTGGATTTCCTGCCAAAGGGCCGAGTTCTCGTAATCGCCTATTTTTTTCGGGATTTTCGCAAACGAATGAATGCGAACTTTTTTGTCCATGCCAATCAACAGCGCTTCGCTGTTTGGGCTCAACTGATGGACATCAAAGAGGTGGCGAAATTGGGGCACATGGATGGCGGCAAAAATCACCCCGTCGAATTCACCCTCATGGTTGGTCAACCGACGGACCAACCTGATCAGCTCCTTGCCTGAATTTCGCCCGCGCTTGGGCAGCGACAGGTAAGTGACATCGTCGTTACGTTGTTGTTGAAACTTGAAATACTGGCGATCTTTAGCGGTAACGCCAGGTTTTGGCGTTCGCCCGGACAACAGCAGCGGCGTTCCCGTCTGGTCGATTATGGTAATATGCGAGACGAACTTTTGATCCAGTGGAATGAATTCTAAAAGATACTCCACGTGCTCCAGGCCGGCTTCACCAAATTCTTCCCGGGCAAAGCGGATGTAAGTATCGGCATAGTCGAAGGTTTGCGCGCTATGAACGGCAATTTCCTGCACCATCGCTTCGGCGCGCTGTTTGAACACTTCGGATTGTTTTTCACGCTCACCTGAATTCAACCAAAAACAGGTAACCCAGACGGCGATCAGCACTAGAATACCGACGCTCACATAGGGTGCGTTTCGTCTATTCAAGCCCGTTGTCACAAATATTCTCACACGAAAAATTGTGGACGACTATCGACAAGCCTCGAATTACTCAAAACTCAGCGTAAACCGACAAATGCTACTATTTCGCTAACGCGGCGATAAAACATTGTCTTACGCTAATATTAGCAAGTTCCGAATTGTTATTGATTTTCGGGGTTCGGTCAAAGATCAAATTCATCGAGGAATTTCGGGCGGGCAAAGAGGGCCGGCGCCAACGATCGATGGTTGTAATTGGCCCGCAATTGCGCCGCCGAATAGTCTGCGGCGAAAAACTCTTCTCGGAAATCCTTTATCATGGCGGCCGCCTGGGCATATTTGTTGCCCTGCCATAGCGGCCAGACGGAAGGTTGCAGCGGCATCGGTTGGCAACCCAGCATGAGATGGGATTTACCCATCTTGATCGACGGCACGCCAAGCGCGCCGGCCAATTGACTGACAACGGTGGCGGCGGAAACGACAAAATCCAATTCGGAAATCAGGGCCGACGTTTCGTCAATTCGCACGGTTTGGTCCAGGTCGGCGAAATGATGGATTTTGATGCCGAATTCTTCTTTAAGGTCGACAAATTCCTGAATACCGCCGTCATATTGCAAATTGACGAAATGAACGTTCTTGACGTCCAGTAACGGCTTCCAATCGCGCAACTTGTCGTAACCACGCCAGCGATCGCCGGATAAGCGGCCGCTGCGCCAGCAGACGCCTATGATCGGCTTTCTATTCTTGAAATAGCCATCCAAATGGCGTCGCCATTTCCCGCGTTGTTCTTGATCGGCCAACAAATAGGGCGTGACATTGGGTTGAGGGTCCGAGGATTGAGGGTCCGAATTGTTGCCGAAAAAATGCGGTAAGCTGCCGATCGGCACCGCCCAATCGATTTTTGGTTTGTCGCCCCGCCACAGCGGCGTCAGCTCTTTGATGTAACCGACCTGCTTATGGTCATAGGCATGCACGATGGCCTTCGGGAAGGAGCGCTCGAACAATGTGGCCAAGCGAAACTCAACGCAAATATGTACTTCATTCGCCATCGGGATGACGTCGTTGATGAGCGCCGCAAATTCGATCTGATCGCCGAGACCTTGTTCGGCAATGATCAGCAGGTTTTTGCCCGCTAGCTCCTGCCCTTTATAGGGCTTGATGGTGTGTTTGTATTTTATCGTCCGAAGTTTGGGATGCAATCTGGCCTCGTGTTGCTGCCATCCCTGGGCATACTGGCCGGCATTCAACAAAGCCAAACTGTGATTGTAGCAATTTTGCCGGTTCGCAAACAAATCCTTTCGCGACGCCTTATCGGCGCGCTGATAATATTGCAGGCTGTCTGCAAATTGGTTCATCGCCGCCAGATGGTCAGCCATACCGCGTAAGGCGGCGGCATTCTTGGGATTTATCTCCAACGCCCGAAGCCGCATGCGCATGGCGTCTGTTGGTCGTTGTGCGCGTTGCAGGGCAAGGGCCAGGTCACAAAGCAGGTCCGGCGTTTCGCCGCCGAATTTTATCGCCTGCTGAAAGGCGACGACGGCGCCTTCGAATTGCCCGGCGCTGGATTGGGTGCGACCCAAACTGTTCCAGGCCCCCCAATCGGCGGGATTGATTTGCAGAACATTCTTGAACATTTCAGCGGCGATTTCGAACATCGCCGCCTGATGCGCCACCTCACCCAGTTCGGACAGAATGACCGGGTCGTTCGGGCTTTCGCCAAGGGCTTTTTCAAATGCTTCAATAGCCGGCAGCAATTTGCCTTGCCGGGCAAGCTTGCGGCCTTGTTTAAAGTTTTGGTTTTGTTGCATTGCGTACATAAATAGGGACCAAATTAATTCGACGGCAGGGTAGCTTTAACTCACGCCCTGATCGGAGTTGTTTTACTGAAATGGCGGATCAGAGGACCTCTCATGTTCCGGCGCAGGAAAAAGTTTCCCCATGAGGGTCCGCGCGGCGGCCGGTTCCAGTCCTGGCCAGGTCGGCAGATCAATATCCTTGCTAGGAAACTGCTCACGGAAAAGCGCGCCGTCTTCGCGGCCGAGGAACTGCCGCGCGATCTGTTCGTTGATGGCACGATGGTCCGCCAAGACGCGTTTTCTCTCGACCCGAGAGAGGTAAGTATAGGCCGGTCCGTCATCGCCATCTTCGGCCAAGGACTTCAACCGCTGCATAAAGATCGCCCGCTCCTGGGCGTTCAGGTGCTCCGCCGAATGGCGATACAATTCTGAAAATTCTATCGGCAGGCGGTGATTGCCCTGCCGCTTTGGTGGCAGGTCAAAACCGTCTATGTCATCAAAACCCACCAGGGTCATAAAGTCATTAATGGCGTTCCCGCGATGCAACTGGGCATCTTCAAATAGGCGAATGATTACATTGGCCCGGCCGAATATGTCGCTATATTGTTCAATTAACTGCAGGTAATTTATGTCGACATGGGTTTTGAGCGTTTTCTTTCCACTTAGAATTCGGTGATAATTTTCGCTTTCCAAAAACAGATCCTGGCGGCGAAGATAAACAACCACCTGCATCTTGAAATCATCAATTTGTTCAAAAACCGATTTCATATTGCCGAGCTGGCGGCGCACGTTATTCTTGCAGGACATGTTTTCGCTGCTGATGACAACGATGTCGGACTGCCCAGGTGTTAATTCTTGCTTGAAGTTTTCAATGTCTTGATCATCGATTTGTCGCCAGTGGCTCCACTGCTGCTTGCGGGCCTGGGAATAGTCACAAACGTCAAAACTGAAGGCAACGGACGCGTGCGCGTGGCAAAGCGAGCCCGAAGCAGTCTGTCTAAGGGAGCTTGGATACAAGATGCCGTGCTGGCGAAGCCGTTCATAATTGAGCGACAAGAATTGTTGTATAGCGGTCGTACCGGTCTTCGGCAAACCGATATGAAATAACAATTTTCTCGTCATGCAAAAGTTCCACAATTCAACAAAAAAACCAGGCCGGCTGGTTTGATCCCGGCAGGACAATAACCACCTGCGGCAATCCACAAACGCCGCACCGATATTCGGCTCTATTGGTTAATAATATCTCAATATCTCCAGGGGATGATGTCCATTGATGGCGGTATGGTGCCGAAATCTGTTGAAAGCAAAACAATGAAGTTCCTTTTTCTCGGCGGCCCCCCACGATCGGGTACAACGGCGTTGGTGCAATTATTGAACCAGCACCCGCAAATTGCTTTGGGCGTCGAAAGGTACAAATATGTATATGGCGACAAATCGAGATGGGATGAAATTGGCCCGCCGCTCTATCTGCGGCCCCGCTTTTTTGACCTCCAAGCGACCGACACCAATATTTCGCTGGGGAATGCAAAAAATAATGCCTACGGGCTGAATGGGCGCCAGCTGCTGGAGGCCAAATTTGACGCCGCCCAATATCACGGTGACAAATTGCCGTCGATTATCAAATTCGCTGATCTGTTAAATCAGCGCCTTGGCGCCTGCAAATTCATCATTATATTTCGCGACATTGAAAGAATGTGTTCATCGTGGAATGTGCGCGCCCAAAGGCCCGCGGATAGCTGGCCGGCTGAAAATGATTTCAGGCAAGCGGTAAGCAACTACAATTTCAACGTGGCGAACGCTTTGCAGCATCACAGAACCGATGCGGAACGATTTTTGTTGGTTAGTTATGAAAAACTATTTGGCCGTGACGGCCAGGCTTGCCTGACCGATTTGTTGGCCCGGCTGGATCTCGATCCAGCGCCGGTGATCCTGGATTATTTGGCGGCCAATCAACAAAACTACCGGGAGATCAACAAAAAGCCGTTGTTGGAACTGGCCGGCCAAAATGACTTCATCCAGAAAAACCTCAATTGGCGGGATGTCGGCGAACTGGCCGCGCGAAGCATTTAATAAGGCTCGTTGGAGCCTATTCAGGGGCTTGCATATAAGCACTCATCCGCTCTCGCATATTCTGCAATACCGGATGTTTTCGCATCGTCGCGACCGAACGCATGATGCGATGGCGGGAGAACTTTTCTTCCAGCCTTTCTTTTCCCCGGCGCGACAACTCAATGCGTCTTTCGTGCCCATAACTTTTCGATTTGGCGTGATAGGCATAGATATCGGTCGCCAAGGCGCAAAGCAGGCCGGCGTCCCAAGCCCGGAAACAATAATCGTTTTCCTCGGCAAATCCTTCGGGGAAAGCAATTTCGTCAAGATAGCCGATCTTTTCGATAACCTTTGCTTTGACCACAAAACAAAAACCGTTGACGAGAGGGACAATTGTCGGACTGCCGGCGGAAAATTGAGCGCACAGTGCATCCATCTCATCGATCGAATGGTTGGGCAATAAATCGTTCACAGCAAAGGCCCCGTCGTCGTTCAATAAAGCCGGTACGTTCTGCCAACTGGCCGCGTTCGACATCACGCCCAGAATACCGATATCCGGATGCGCTTCGCCTTGCGCCAATATCTTGGCGGCAAAATGGCTGGGCAGGATCGCATCGCTGTTGACCAAGGCAATGTAGTCTGCCTGGGCCGCGCGCAACCCAATATTTGCAGCTTTTGTGTAACCTTGCGCGGCGTCGTTACGAAACAGCAAGGCTCTCGCCGTCGCCGCGGCGAACAGCTGCAGATAGCTTTGCGTGTCTGCGTCCGAACCATCATCAACGATCAAAAGGCGATCGGATTGCCGTCTTGCGGCCAAGATGGAGGCCAAACATTCCTTTACGTCCTCCAGACTGTTGTGGACGCAGACAACAAAATCGATGGTTTTCAGATGGCTGGTGGAACGCTCAATATCATCTGGATCAATGAACAGCGGCTGCACATGTCCGCCGTCGCTTATGCCAGCAAGATCGGTTTCCGCTTCGCGAATTCTGGCGTCGATTTCTTCCTGACGCGCCTGCAGCTCTTGTTTGAACTCTTCCATCTTTGCTTTGCGTACCCGCTCTCTTTCGTTTTTGAGATCGGGATGGGAACAGACATTGATAATGCGATCGCGCGATAGACCGACATCCAAGAGGCGCGCCACCATTTCGTCTTCACTCAAGCGATGCAGGGCGATCACTTTGTCAAAATCCAATGATAAGATTTCTTCCGGTGTATAGACCGGTCGCCGCATGCAGGTTTTGACCTTCGGATTTCGATCAATGAAACCGAATATTTCGAGGTCATTCAAGGTGTCCAAATAATCGACGATTTCGCGGTTCAAGACCCCGGTGCCATACATTAAAAAACGACCGGATTTGGTATGCTATTGAATAAAAGATTCAACTGTATTGTTCGAAGGTTTCTCTGGCGAGCCGGCGTGCCGCGAATGCCGCAGCCTGGGATCGTTCCGCATATTCACCTCTTTGTCGGCAAAACTTTGCACTTCAACATCGCTTTTCCAGGCCGCGTAGGTCAGGCTAAGTTGATCCCGTCGGCTGCCGGCCAAAATCTCTCCCCACCAATGTCGCATCAGTTTGATGCAGCGGGGGTCGTGATGTCGGCGGACCAGGACGCTGGTTTCGAACAGGCCGCGCCCAGCCGGGAACCCTTCGGCCCGGTAGCGGTCAATTTGCGGTTTGATAAAATCCGGATTGTCCTTCAAAAGTTCGAGGCAGGTTTCCACTTCTTCATAGACGCAAGCGCGGTGCGGATGTTGCCAGGTTGCCACGCAATCCTGAGCCGGCAGATCTTGGCGAAATTCGACTATGTCGCCGAGAATTTGCAGGTTCGCATCCAGCCAAATCGAAAGCTCGTAATCTTCGAACAATAGATGCGGGTGCAACTTGATGAACCGGGCGCTGCGGGTCGGGTCGGCATCGGCATAAGGCAAGGGCCGCCATTGCCAAACTTCCGATACAACTGGGAAATCGGAGAAGACAAAATAGTCGCAATCAGGGGCGATCACTTCCGGCGCCTTTAATTTGTCGTAGCCGCCGGAAACCGCCGTATAAACAGCAATTCTTTCGACTTTTTCCGACACAGCCATTTGCGGACTATTTACCATTGAACGCGTACTCTATCTGACATGAAGATGGATCCCTGCCGCCTGCACCGCTACGCAATCGCCGCCAGCGGGAATTGACCATCATTCCCGACAAAAGTTTGATCGAGGTTAATTTTTCGAAACGGCTTTTGATGATCGACACCTTTCATTGTGATGAAAACAACGGTTTCATAATAAAGCGGGAAATCGAAAACCAGGCCGGTTGGCTTGGCTGGATGTTTTACCGGGTCAAATTCATGTTGGTCGGATGCCGCCGTCACTGGATGAATGCGCGGATCGTCGGAGGATTTGATCGGTGTTCTTCCGTGAATGGAAAATTCTCCGATAATGTCCAGGTCCTGCAGATCTTTTAACAAACGGAACATATGCAAGGTCGTCATGCGGTTTGGATGTCCGGTCCAGTCCGCATAAAAAGTTTTCAGGCCTTTCTGGAAAAGCGCCCCATCCGCATCAAAAAAAGGTTGTTTGATGATGACAAAGTTTTTTGACACCCGACAGGCGACCCGGACAAATTCAGCGACATCGCGCATATCCGGCACATGCTCCAAAAAATGCGAAAGCACGGTGAACTGCACCAAATCGGCGGCAGCGATTTTCTTGATGTCAAAATTTATCGCCGCATGACCGGCGGCACGCGCGGCGTCGATTTTTGCCTGGCGAATATCGATACCCAAGCCGTTTTTCCGGCCAAAAACTTTATCCGCCCAAGCCAGGGAGACGCCGTGACCGCAGCCGAAATCGAGGAAATCAAATTTTCCCTGTCTTACAAAATCGACAAATTCATCACTTGTGGTTGGGTTTTTCATCACCGCCTCTGAACAATATCCCGACAAAATGTCACGAACTGGTTAAGAAATTCGATAGATCGGCATAAACCTCGCCCCAATTGAGGTTTTTGACCATTTCATAGCCGTTTTCCCGAATTCGGCCCATCCGCGCCTCATCGTTCAAAACGTGATAAATTTTATTCGAGAGCAGCGTCGGTATCGGTTCTTCCCGGATCGCCTTTTCCGCGCCATCAAACAGCCAGTTCGTGCCGTCATTGATATTTGTCACCGTCACCGTGCCACAGGCCATGAACTCCAGCGGCTGATAGGACGGATGCGGGGTCATCATGAACACCAGGCCCATGTCCGAGGCCCGATATAGCGCTGCGACTTCGTCCAAAGTCTTGAGCAGGCCGAGATTCTCCAGATAGCTGTCGGCTTTGTATTTCCGGGGCTCCCACTCGGCCCCGACGGAGACGATGCGCACCGCGTCACCAAGCCGTTTTTTGACCAAACGCAGGGTTTCCAGCCCCAATAAAAAGGCATTTCTGGAATTATCCGGGCGGCCATAAAAAACCACTTGGTGGGGCGGCCCGGCAGTTCGCCGGCCCCGGGGGTGATAGATGTCCTGATCGATGGCCGGTACAAATGCGGTCGATATGTTGCCATATTGTTTGTAACGGTCATGGATGCCTTGCGAATTGCAGATGCCATGGAAACCGAAGCGATAGGTCGCTTCGATCAGGCCATAGATGGCGCCGGCAGGATAAAATAGCGGCTCAAAATCCTGCACGAAGTAGAATTTTTTCTTGGTCTGCGGATATTTCAGCAAAAAATAGGCGGTCGTCCAGAGCGTGCAGATGGCGATATCCGACGCCGGCAGGTCCGGCACTTCCGAGAGCTCTTTGATCAGGACAATTTCGTAATCCAGTCCCGGAAAATTGTTTTTGATGTCCTGATCGGTGCGTTCTTGGTCTTTTATTCTGCTGTTGATATCGCAGATGACAAATATATTGTGGGTGCCCTTGGTGGTCGACAAATGCGCGGCGAATTCAAAAATTGTCCGAATGCCGCCTTTTTGGGAATGCGAAAATGCCGGCAGGAACCAGGTACAGGTTTTTGGCAGGCCTGGAGCAAGCGGGATCGATCCGGCAAAGTCGCCCCGGCTCCAAAATAACGGCCCCTCGACGGTGCAGACCCGCAAAAGATCGCGCTCTTCCTGTTCTTTGATTTGTTTCCAGGTTTTCAAATTCCAACCAATGCATTCATTATTTCATCTTCACCGTCTGTAACATGACGATGTTCACAAATTATTAACGCTACCTTGTTGCGCGACGGATCACGAAATCGCGTAAATACGGTCAGCGAAACAATTCAGTCTTTGCAATGTCTGGGAAATCAGTGCAATCGACCCCGCCGAGGCGACAACGACTTTGGCGGCTGGATAATCGGCAATGATTGACGGTGGTGCGATCGTCCAAGCAGCAACCTTCTTGCCGTCGAGGAAGGATCGGTCGACGATGGCGACGATGTTGCCGGCCCCAAGTTCCGAACAGGCCAGCATTTCCTGACAAAAATCACCGGCCCCATAAATGATGATTTCCGTGCCGGAGGCGGCAAGCTCGTTGAGGGAAGAAATAAAATCCGGCTGTTTCGTCGTCAAGTCGAAAGGCAAGTTCTCCGCCGGGGGCGTGATCTCAAGCGCCTGCGGGCGCATATTTTTTGGTAGTTTGCGGGTCTCGTCCGCGTGTTGCCGCTTGACGATCAAAGCCCGCGACCAGGCCTTTAACAAAGCCAGATAATGGACCCGATCCGGCGCGACCGAAGTTGGCGGGGCCGCCTGGAAATCCGCCAGAATTGTCTCGATCTGTTGGCTGAGCAAAAACGGATCAAGGATCGATGGCGGCAGCGCCGCAACAAATTTTTGCGCGCGCCGGTAACCCTCGATCAGTTCTTTCGTTATCGTCGCGGCCGGTTTATGGCGGTAGCCACGGCCGGAAAAATTCAGTTCCGCCGCTTGGGAGATATTTTCTTCGCTTAGATAGCCAGGTCCACCAAAGCGGTCATAAACATAAACCGGTTTTCCCATCGCTAGGCAGAATTGCACGGTTTTGCCGATCGTGACGATGGCATCGAAATTGTCCAGAAGTTCAGGCGAAACCTGCACCGAAAGGTCTTGGTTCAGGCCGATAAAGTTGACCAAAACTCCTTGCTCGGCCAGGCTCGCCGCGACGGTTGTCAGCACATTTGGCGGATGGTTCGAGACCACCGCGACCCGGCTCAGGTTTCTGCCGCCGCCGGCGCCCGCGAAGGTTTTGTTTTCGAAGGCGGCGGGCGCGGGATTGGGAAAGATCCGCAGTTTGCTTTTGTCGATGCTATAAAATTCGCCAAGTTTTTCGCGGGTTTCGTTCGAATTGAACAAAACCAGGTCCGCCAGCAGGTTTTCCGCCTCCACCGCCACAGGAAATTCAAAGCTTTCATAAGGCGACATATGGTTGAAGACCATAAACGGCTTCCTGCCGCCGTCGATTAAATAATCGACCAACGATTGCGGCAGAAATTGCTGGTGCACCCAACAGAGGTCCAGTTGATCGTAGTGTTCTGCTAACTCCGCTTCGTCCTGGACTTCGACAATCACCGCCCCCAAGCCGATCAAACGCTGGCGCAATTCGCCCTCCGCCAGGGAGGTGAAGAGATATACATCCCAACCCATCGCCAGAAATAATTCCGCAATCTCTGACGTGACGATTTCGCTGCCGGTAAAATTATCCAGGCGGCGTTGACAGATCAGCAGCTTTTTCCTGCTCTCCGCTGGGGGATGCCGTTCTAGACTATTTTCGTTTTCACCGACAAGACTTTCGAAATGATCGCGCAAACCAAATTGATCCTCGACAATGTCGATCTGAAAGGGTGGTTTTTTGGGGAACAGAAATTCTTCCGGATAGGTCCAGTTTTTGATTGCCGCTTCGGCCTGTTGCATGAAGTCGCGATTAGCGGCGCCGCTGCTATTGGCGAATTTTGAGGTGAAATCCGCACGTACAAAACACATGTGATGCATAAAAATGTCTTGTTCGGCGAAAAAATAGAAATTACCGCTGTTGTTGACCAGACGGCGGGTCGTATCGACATTGTCGATGGGAAATTCCGCATCCAAATGAAAAGAAAGCGACGGCGATATTTTGGCGATGAAACAGACATTTGTCCGGTCGGCGGTGCGCGAACGATAGGTCGGCTGCTGCAGGTGGAAATATGATTTGACGCAGGAATAGCTGATGTCCTGCTGCTCGATCAGGATTTTGGCCCGTTCCAGTTCGGCGCCGAGATAAAATTCGTCGGCATCCATCAGCAGGATATGACTGGCGCCAAAACCGGCCGCCAACTCGACGCCCTTTTTTCGCTTCAGGAATTCGTTTTCTCTCGGCGCCAAGGCAAAATCCGGGCGAAAATGCGCGATGTCATCGACCAGCCCGCTTTCCTCAAGCCCGGCCAACACCTGACGGGCCCGGGCGCTGATCGGGTGGCCATTATTCGACACGGTCTGATAAACAATAGAGAGGTGGGCGACATGCGGCCGGATATTCTCCACCGCTTGGTGCAGAAACTCCTCGCCGTTGAAAAAATTGATGGTTGCGGAAAGCTGCATTAATTGTTCATCCTGTCGTCTTCGCAATCATCATAAGCGATAAACGTAAGCTAAAGCGCCTGGAACTGTCACCTGCTAAACGAATGTGGCCATATCGCACATGCCAAAACGAAAATAAGGAACAGCCATGCGACGCGCCGTGATCATGGCCCATTATGACCAGGATGGATTAATCGATCCTTACCTTGAGCACTTGCTGACCGCTCTGCGAGAGGTCGCCGAAGTGATCTATCTGGTCTCCACGGCGGAGCTCAACACCGACGCGCAAGCGCGCGCCGCCGGCCTGGTCGACCGTCTGATCCTCAGGGAAAATGTCGGGTATGATTTTTACAGCCTGAAAATCGGCCGCGAAGCGTTAAGAGGCGATTTCCCGGACTTGCCGTTCGACGAAATCATTTTCTGTAATGACAGCCTTTATGGCCCGCTCGTCCCATTGCCGGAGATCTTGCGCCGTTCGGAACAGTTAAGCGCGCCGGTTTGGGGCCTGACCCTGGGGCGGGAGCCCAGTGCCAAAACCCAGTTCCTGCAATCTTATTGGTTTGCCCTGCGCGCCGAATTATTTGATCACCCCGCCATCGAGCGGTTTTGGCAGGATTTAGAAATATTGCCGCGCAAGCGTGAGGTGATCTACAAGCATGAAATTGGCTTTTCCGAACTGCTGCAGCGAGAGAAAATCGCCTATCAGGCGCTGTTCGATCTGCGCCAATTCAGCACGGCCCGAATCTATCGCTATCTATTATCACAAATCCCCTGGTCCAGGCCGTGGCCCATTTGGTTGCGTTATGCGATGCATTGCCGGCTGCCTAGGTTTCTGATCCCGACCCATCATCTGGCGGCGTTTTTATTGGATCGCGGTTATCCGTTCGTGAAAATCGGCCTGTTGCGGGATAATGCCCTGCAACTCAACCTGGAAGATGTGAGTGAGCGCCTGGACCAACGGCCCGATCTGGCGGCTCTCATCGATGGCCATATGCAGCGCCTCAGCCTCGATCAGGCCTGCGACGCCTTGCGGCAATATCTAAACGAACGGGACGACGCGCCCATCATCGTTTATGGCGCCGGGGAATTTTTTGATAGTCTGCTGCCAAAGCTCGATAAACGTCAGATCGAGATCACCACCGTGCTCGACCAACGGGCCGCCGACCGTCCGTTCCACGCCAACGGTTATCCGGTTCACGACCCAGAAAGCGTCGACATTCCCGCTGGCGCCATCATCACCATCGCCTCGATGAGTTTTCAGGGCGAAATCCTGCGAAGCTTAGAGTCAAAGGCAAATGCACAAAACACGGAATTTACCGTCATCACGTTAAGACCGTATCGAGTTCATAATCTGAGCGGATGATTGCGCCATTATGCACGTAACTTTCCATTCGCGGTGCCTGTGTCAAAATTACAGTTTCCAAGTTCTGGAAGATTTGATAGATGCATATGGGCCGGCTGCATCACCCTCACTATCTGTCAAAAAAGCAAAATTGGAAAAATTAGGTTGTTATGAAATATGGACGTGAAGAATACCTGTCTGACTTAGAAAACCCGACCATGCCCCATGTCCAAAGTCGTACCCGATTTCAGGAATTTTATGACGAACTCGGGCGAGACCCAATCCAAACCAAACAGAAATGTGAGCTGGAACGACTGAACTTTGTGGTCCCCAAAGGGAACATAATTGAATTGGGCTGCCATATCGGTTTCAACCTGATCTATTATGCACGCAAAGGTTACAACATCGTCGGCGTTGACGTTTCCACAGTTTTACTGGCAGAAGCAGCCCGCCTGGTATCCCTTGAAAACAACGACACACAAGCAAGAATTCAGCTAATAACAGGGTTCATTGAAGATCTGGATTTGGACCCGATATTCGAAACCGTGCTTTTGCTTGAAACGCTAGAGCATGTTATCGACCCGGAACCAATTGTTGCAAAAGCCGCGTCTATGTTGGCACCAGGCGGTAAGTTATATATTTCTGCCCCGAGCGAGCGGGTCGGAACATTCTCACATGTTCGCGGGTTGCCGGCAGAGGAAGCCGTCCGGTTATGTGAACGTAGTGGCTTGTCGATAGAGACCGCCTACCAGCACGATTGGCGCGGTAGCTATCAAAATACCTACCCCATTGCGCGGAAATAACAGCAACGGCGAATTTTTTGATAGTCTGCTGCCGCAGCTCGACGATCTTCAGATCGAGATTATCAACGTGCCGACCAAAGAGCCGCCGAGCGCTCGTTCCAGGTCGGCGGTTTTCCGGTCCACGACCCGGAAAGCTTCGATATCCCCACCGGCGCCATCATCACCATCGCCTCGATGAGTTTTCAGGGCGAAATCCTGTCCTATCTAACCGAAAAAATCCAACACACCGACCGCCAAGCCACCCTCATCACCCTGCGCCCATTTCAGGTGCTTGAGGTTTGAGGGGGAAAATATCTAACTAAAATATCAGCTAAAATTGCATTCCCTCGTGGTTCGCTGCGGGGTTTTTGCTATTATAGGGTGATTCTGGAATAAGGAAATTTCGACGATGGCGCAGTATAACTATGGTGGGCCTTGGGCTGAACATCCGCATATCGTTCCAATCCTGGTATATGAAATTACCGTTGAACACCTCGCCAGAGACGCGCCAGTCCACTGGTGGAACAGGTGGCAAGGAATAGAGAAAACTGAAGGCGGTTGGATCGACAGACAATTCCAAGAAGACGAGCATAATCAACTTCTCGGTCTAATGCGGAGTAGAATAGCCAATATATCACCTAATCTCCGTATTGATGAACTAACGGACCCAAGATTGCAAGCGGCTGACTTTGGGGGCGTTCATTTCCAAGGTGGGCAGTACTTTAACGGTTTCTATTTCCAGCCTGACCAAAATGGTATTGGCGTGGACTTCAGAAACGCGAGGTTCGTAAAAGGTACGGATATTCGTGGTGCATATTTCGCCGGACAAGCCTTGTTCTCAAATTCTCATTTTGGCGAGCGAGTCGATTTCTCTGATTGCCAGTTTCAAAGTTTGGCCGCTTTCCGAAACTCCGAATTTCTGAAAGAGATGGTGTTTCGAGGTTGCAAATTTTTCAGTTCGTTTGATATCCAAAACTCTCAAATCACGAGCGCTAGAATGGAAGGCGCAACTTTTGAAAAATTCGCGTATTTCGACGATTGTAAGTTTAGTGAGAGTTCGGAGTTCGATGACGTACGCTTTTTAAACAAGAGCTCTTTCGAGAATTGCGCATTTTCGAGCACAGCGTCATTCCGAGGCAGTGACTTCTCGGATGTATCGTTTAATAATGCGAATTTCTCGTCTACCACATCGTTTAGTGAGGTAGTTTTTGAAATGGCCCCGCGTTTTCACGGCGCAACCCTTTTCGAGGAAACCAGTTGGATTGACGTTGTTTGGCCGGATCCCCCGGAATCGGAGAGCAAAGAGTCTCTAGATTTCACCCGTCGCCATTGGAACCGTCTTAAAACTGAGATGAGCAGACTGCAACTCCACGAAGACGAGCAGATGTTTTTTGCCCTCGAACTCGATGTTGTTGCGGCGATGTCGCCAAGATCCAAGCGGTGGGTAATCAATTCTTACAAGGGACTGTCTGGTTACGGTCGCAGCATTGGCAGACCCGCACTCTGGCTGCTCGTCAGCGCACTATTAGGACTATTAATCAACTTCAGCACATTTGTCGGTTACACTCAAAAATTCAATTTCGCCGAATGGGAGATCGTTTCGAAGTTCACCTTGGCGAACATGTTTGGCGCAGGATCGTTAATCCTTGACCTCCGCAAAAGGGATAAATGGATCACTGAGTTGAAAGGTCTTGAGGCACACATTTCGGATTGGCCTTGGTGGGTAGAAACGTATGCAATTTTTCAAGGCGTCTTCACGTTGATACTAATCTTCCTAGTTGGCCTGGCATTGAGAAATCGATTTCGAATCAAATAATATTCATGACTTCAAGTCTCGACATTTACAGATCTGCTCACACGCAAATCTAGCAAAGAGACGACGATGCATTGATAAGGAGATTAACTTGATCACCACAAATGTTATCCAACGAACCTTTCACATAAAGGTCGGAGAACAATCGGGCACCTGTTTTGCTGCCGATGTTGATGGCAAGCAATATCTTATTACCGCCAAACATCTTGTCGAAGACCTAATAGGCACGAATTTTATCCTGATTAATCACGAGAAACAGTGGAAGGCGGTTGAAACTACCTTAGTTGGGCATTGTGATGGCGACATTGACATCTCGGTATTGGCGCCGGATGTGCAACTCGCGCCTACTTATGAATTAACATTAACCGCTGGTGAAATTATCTACGGACAAGATGTATATTTTCTAGGCTTCCCTTACGGCATGACAGGAGAAAGCGTCCCGATAAATTTCGAGTTTCCGTTTCCTTTTGTGAAGAAAGCTATTGTATCAAATCTATATTTTTGCAACGACGAACTACACACAATCTTCCTAGATGGGCATAATAATCCTGGGTTTTCTGGTGGGCCTGTTGTCTTCAGTCGACCAAACAGCATCGAATATAAAGTAGCAGCGGTAATATCTGCGTATAGATATGAAATTGAACCGGTGTATATGGATAGCAAACAGTCGCCATTTACATATAGGTACAATACGGGAATTATAGTTGCTCACGGGATTCGACATGTTTTTGGCCTAATCGATTCAAACCCAATAGGCATTGAAATCGGGTAACACAAGCCCAGCACTTACTGCGTCAATTATCTATCATCCTTTCATTTCGCGGGCGTATCCATTAGGTGTGCACATGCAGGCATTTCGGAGCACATCTATTCCGAGACGCACAATCGCGCCTAATTTGACCGCATTGAAATAATCACCGCTCCGGCGGCAGGATTTCCTGGATGCAGATTTGCTCGATCAGGTGGTCGCGATGCAGGTCCGCCAGATGCATGCGTTTCTGCTCGTTCGTTAGATGCGCGCCGATCCCTTGCGTCATCGCCAGGACAAACGACCGATCCATCATATCCATCCAATATGATCGGCGAATAAGCTTGCCCGCCTCATCCCTGGCAAAGGGGTTGTTGGGGTCGGCCCCCAAGTCAGGTTCAAAAAAACGCGCCATACAATGCCTCCACTTTTTTCTTAGTCACCAGACAATTTGTTATAAATAGCAAACGCCCGCAACTGCCTTCTTTGTTTATCCGGCGTCCGGCGAAGTTTCCGGGGCTGAAGCGGTGAAGGAGCGCACAAATCCGCCTTTACGGATGGCGCTGAAACCGCTGTTGGGGTAGAATTGCGCATGCCCCGCAAACCGCCATTACGGATGCGTATTGTCGATGCGGCGATCGAACTCGCCGACGAAGGGGGCTGGCCGGCGGTGCACCTGCATCAGGTGGCGGACCGATTAGATGTGACACTGGCGCAGATCCGGACCCATTTTACCGACTTGGACGCGGTCGGAAGCGCCTGGCTTGATCGTGCGGATGACGCCATGCTGGCGGTCGCCGAGGACAAAAAAATGGCGGACGCGGCGATGCCGGATCGCCTTCATGCGGCGCTTAGCGCATGGTTTGGGGCGTTGGACGGGCGCCGCGATATGCTCAGGGCGATCCTGGCCTACAAATTACAGCCGAGCCATATCCATTTACAGGCAGCCCTGGTCGTGGCCACCAGCCGGCGGGTGCAATGGTTGAGGGAAACGGTTAGGCTCAAAGCCACCGGTAGCCAGAAGTCGGTGGAAGAACTGGGGCTGACGCTGCTGTTTACCGCCGCCGTGTTATACTGGCTCAACGATCGCAGCGAGAATTTCCAGCACACCCGCCATTTCATCGCCCGCCGCCTCAAACGCGCCGACGCACTGATGTCGTGTTTATACAAATAATTTGTGCTGGCTCCCCTATGGGTGCCCCATAACAAACTGCCCGGTCTATATCACCGCTAAATCGTTGAAAATATTGGAGCGGGCGATGAGATTCGAACTCACGACTTCAACCTTGGCAAGGTTGCGCTCTACCCCTGAGCTACGCCCGCTCAATAGGTGGGGTCATCGCCCAGCCACGAGGGCCGCCGACGAGCGTCGCTATATAGGGGAAAATCCGCCCGCGATGCAAGGGCCAAGTTGCGGCTGATTTCAAATTTTTTGTGTTGTGGCCAAGCGCGCCTGAAAACCGGCCATACCCTCATTTGATTTTGTCCAGTTTCAGCACCACATTTTCCGGAAGGGTGGCGGCGAAGCGGCGCAATTTCTCCTGCAAGACCGGCGCATATTCAGGCGCAGTGGCGAAAAAATACATCCTTGGATGGGCTAAAATCAAGTTTTTGGCACTTAAATGCAGCACCGCCAATTGCCGCCAATTGTCCGGGATATTGGAGGGCAGGATTTCTTTATGCAGGATCGCCAGCTTGATATTCTGCTGCTGCGCCATGGTTTTCAACAGGGCATAAAAATCCCGGCCATGGTGGATCTGGCGGGCCTGACGATTGGCCAGGCCGACGACGTCAAAGACCCGGTCTTCGTTGCGGTATGAAATCAGGCCGATATCGTTCGCCGCCACGTCCGCCTGGTGAAAATCGCGGACGAAACGCGCCACCTGAAATGGTTGTTCGTAAATATTGCGGCTGGCGGCGATCAAATCGGCGGTCGGGCCAACGATGTAGGAACCGCCAAGCGCGGCCAGCAGAATGACGAACCAAAGCCGCAGGCGAATTCTGCCGCCGCGTGAAACAATCAACCGCTCGACGACCGGACGCAGCAGATAAGCGCCCAATAACAAGGCGGCGACAAAGGCGTAAATCTCATAGCGCGCGAAGCCGTGATATTCACCGAACAGGATATGCCCCAGTGCGATCCCCAGCAGGATCAGGCCGGCCCAGAACTCGGGCGTATTGATGGCTTTCTTTTTGTATGCAGCCAAACCCATGCCCAAGACCGTCATGGCGGCAATCTCCAACAACATCAGGCCGCGGGGATGGCGCAGGGATTTTGCCAAACCGTTCCCCAGCAGTTTGACGATATCGGTTTCACCCAAGCGGATATGCGCCTTCACCAGGACCGAGCCAGGCAGAAACTCCAGTCCAAGACCGAGCAGGAAAAAGCTGAAGCCGGCGAGCAAAACAATCATCACCAAAAAAGTCGCCAGGGCGCCACGCCAATAGCCGCATTTTATCATCACCACCAGGGCAATCAGGCTGAGCGACAGCCCTTCATACCGTAACAACGGCATCACCACCACCATGAGCGGCAGCCACCAGGGCATCGGTTCGCCCTCCAGCATCCCGATCAGGGCGTAAAGGCACATCACCGTCGCCAATACTTGCAGGCTATGTTCCATGCCAATGAAAGCGAGCGCGAAAATATTCAGGGCCAGAACGGTGAGCAGGGCGAAGACCGCCGCCGTACCACGCATCCGCAGGTCGCCCGAAAATATCCGCTTCTGAAAATAGCGACGCAGAAATTCGAAGCTCAAGAACAACGCCGCGATATTGATGATCAGCGGCACATATTGATGAACGGCGGCGCTGGCGAACGGCGCCAACAAAAACGGAAACAGGATTGAGGAGGAGGCCGAAGCATATTCGCCCGGGTTAATGCCATAACCGCCGCGGGAGATTTGCTCGCTCATCGACAGGTGAATATAGGGATCGTCCAGATTATAGAGGAATTGTCCGTTGCCGGCATCGGTGATCAGCCACACCAGGGCCGCGATCGTCAGCGCCAAAATCAGGTAACAAACACTATTCACGCCACCGGACACGCCACTAAAATTTGATTTTGACATCATTCACGCATCAGTCATCGGGATTGCAGCCAATGGCGCAACGCTATTCGACCCGCGCGGGCGACGCAAGGGCCGCCTAAAAGGCCAAATACCGGCCTTCCAAAATTTCTTGAAATAGCTATGCTGCACCGCGAACAGCTTATCGACGATATTGGAAAGTATGCGGCCATGCCGGCAAGCCCAACCGATCTATTCGCCCGCTTTGAGGCACTAAATTTTGAAACCACGACGATTGAACATCAAGCCCTGTTCACGGTCGAAGAAAGCCAGGCTTTACGCGGCGATCTGCCGGGTGGACATTGCAAAAATCTGCTGTTGCGGGATAAGAAGAAAAAGAATTGGCTGGTCGTGACCTTGGAAGACAAAGACGTCGACCTGAAAGGCTTGCAGGACAAAATCGGCTCGGCCCGCCTGAGTTTCGCCAGCGCCGATCGCCTAATGGAATTTCTGGGCGTCAAACCGGGCTCCGTCACGCCCTTCGCGCTGATCAACGATCCGGAACAAAAGGTCCAGGTGGTCTTGGATGAAGATATGTTAGCCCACGATCTATTGAACTATCATCCCCTGGATAACACCCGGACCACGGCAATTAAGCGGGCGGATTTACTGACCTTCATTGCCGACTGCGGTCATCAGGTCATGCGGGTGAAGATATAGACTTGTAACCGTAACCCGGTTCACCTTACATGTAGGTAAATATTGTATTTCTTCAGGAAGCGGAATTAATAATGGATGCGAATGAACTGATCATTGGCCAAGGTGGCGGCCAAACAGATTTGATCAAAGACAGCGACACCGCCAATTTTGCCGCCGACGTGCTGGACGCCAGCAATGAGACCCCGGTGATTGTCGATTTCTGGGCCGAATGGTGCGGGCCATGTAAAACCCTTGGCCCGGCGCTTGAGAAAGTCGTCAAAGCGGCCGGCGGCGCAGTCAAGCTGGTGAAAATCGATGTCGACAAGAACCAGGAACTGGCGGGCCAGATGCGGGTGCAATCGATCCCGGCGGTATTCGCCTTTTATCAAGGTCAGCCGGTCGACGGTTTTGCCGGTGCGTTACCGGAAAGCCAGATCAAGGATTTTGTCAAACGCCTGACCGACCGGGCCGGTGGCTCGCCCCTGGACGACGCTTTGGCCCAAGCGCAGGAAGCTTTCGATGCCGGTGATTTTACCGGCGCCAGCCAAATCTATACACAAATTCTGCAGGTCGATGAGGAAAATGCGGTGGCGACCGGCGGCCTGGCGCACTGCCTTATCAAAGACGGCGAATACGATCACGCCCGCCAGATGCTCGATGGTTTGGACGACAAACTGAAATCGAAGCCGGAAATCGCCTCCGCCGTGGCGGCCCTGGAGTTGGCCGCGCAATCCGAAAATGTCGGCGACATGGCGCCGTTGCTGGCCCGCCTGGAAGCCGATGAAAACGATCATGAAGCGCGCTTTGAACTAGCGCAAGGTTTTGCCGCCGCCGATCGGCGCCAAGAAGCCATCGATCATCTATTGGAAATCATCCAGCGCGATCGCACTTGGAACGACGAAGCTGCCCGCAAACAATTGCTGACCTATTTTGAAGCTTTTGGCATGACCGACCCGGTGACTATGGATGGCCGTTCTCGCCTGGGCGCAATCCTGTTTTCTTAAAGCCGGCATGATGGACGATCAGAACGACCGCGATGACGATTTGGAAGCCTTGGAAGAATTGCCGGCCGCCCTGGCGATTTTTCCGCTGCCGGGGGTCTTGTTGCTGCCCGGCGGGCAATTGCCGCTGAATATTTTCGAACCGCGTTATCTTGACATGGTTCGCGACGCCATGGCCGGCGCCCGCTTGATCGGTATGGTGCAGCCGATTGATCCGCAAGCCGATTTGGAAAGCCCGGAGGTTTATTCCATCGGTTGCGCCGGCTTGATTACCAAGTGCAAAGAAACCGAGGATGGCCGCTTCCTGATCACTCTGACCGGGCTCAGCCGTTTTGGCATCGTCCAGGAACTGGAAACCATGACCAAATACCGCCAAGTCAATCCAGATTGGCAACGGTTTGATGCGGATCGTTATGCGGACCCCCTGGCGCTCGGAAATCGCACGGCCTTTCGCGAACAATTGGCGATTTATTTCAAGGTCCATCAGATTGATGCCGACTGGAAAAGCATTGAAGCTGCCGAAGATCACGATTTGATCAATTTCCTGGCTATGATCTGTCCGTTCCAACCGGCGGAACGGCAAGCGTTGCTGGAATGCGATGATTTGATCGCCCGGGCCGGCACCATGATGACTTTGATGGCAATGGCGGTACAGGCGCGTTTGGTGATCGCCAGCGAAGACGACGAGGTGAGCGAAGATGAGCCGCCGCAAGTCCATTAAGGCGGTAACTGGAGACAAAGATGAGCGAACAGAAAGTTGATCCCAAATTACTCGAAGTGTTGGTCTGTCCCCTAACCAAGGGGCCGCTGATCTATGATGCTGACGCCCAGGAATTGATTAGCAAAAGCGCCGGCCTGGCCTATCCGATACGGGACGGCATTCCGATCATGTTGGCCGACGAAGCCCGCACGCTTGCTGACTAGTTGGGTATTGGCATTGACTTCCCACCCGAAACCAACCGAGATCACGGTTGCCAAGAACAAACAGAAGCTGACCATCGCCTTTGACGACGGTTTGAGTTTTGATCTAGCGGCGGAATTCCTGCGCGTTGAAAGCCCCAGCGCCGAAGTGCAGGGCCATGGCGGCAAAAAAGACATTATTGGCGGCAAACAATATGTCGCGATTGCCAATTTGGAACCGGTTGGCAATTACGCCATCCGTATCCTGTTTGACGACGGTCACGATACCGGCCTTTTTACCTGGGCCTATCTTTATGACCTGGGCCTGCAGAAGGCGGAAAAATGGACCGCTTACGAGCGCGCCCTGGCCGCCAAAGGCGGCAGCCGGGATCCGTTTCCAAAAATCGGTTGATACAAATGAATTTGCGGGAGCCGCTGAACGGCTCCCGCAAATCACTTCTTATTGGTTCTAGTTCGTGACCTTGTTGTCGCCACCCAGGGGAACCCCGACTTTTGGTTTTTTCGGGTTCGGGGCCAGATCGTCTGGGCCACCTTCTTTACATTCCGTATAAGCGGCAACGGTATTTGACCTAAATTTAGGTGCCACGCCGTCCATGTGGATCCAGGTGCCGTCAAAGGCACTCGGCATATTGGTAATATTCCAACTATGGGTCACCACGGCAATTTTGTTGGCAGCGGTTTTGACGGTGAAGATATTGCTTTGTTTGCCGCTTTGGCTCTTGTATCGGAATTTGACGTTTTGATTGGCTTTATTCGTACTGATCGCCGTCGTCAGTTTAACCTTACAGGTTCCATTTAGGGCGACGATCATCTGATATTTCATAGTCGCCTTAAGCACCTTGAACGCAGTTGAAAGACTACTCGCTGTTGGAACTTGTACGCCGGCCCATTTAGCGCAGCGCACAGTAATTTTGTGATGCAACTGCACTTCCTCGGACGGTTTGTTCGAACCGGCGCCCGAGGCATCCACGTTGTACCGAAGATAAGGGTCAAAAATGACTTGCCGGTCTTGCGCGAAGATTTGTTTATTCGATTTACCTTGGCTGCGCAGTTGCTTGGCAAGCAAATTACACAGTCCTACCGCTGCTGATGCATATTTGCTTGCCGGGATGGAAAAAGTGAGCTTTTTGTCAATCTTTTTGGGGCGGCTGCCGCTTGGGTAAGATTTTGATTTTTTGTAAGCATCCTGATTGGCGATACCAAAGCCATTTTTCATGACGGGATAGGCCCACCAGCTTTTCACCCTACCAGCAACCGCGGTATCATATTTCAAACGGCCGGAAATACTTACCATGCCTTTGTGGTTGAATTTGCTATAGGACTGTCCGTTGCTTAACACCACCCAGGGTTTTGGCGCCGAGCTGTAAATAAATCCAGCAACGGTATCCGCCTGCGCTTGGCTCACGCTCATAAAGGCGGCACCGAGAATAGCGGCGCCAATCAGATTTGAAATCGACGTGTTTACACGGGTCATTGTCCATCTCCTCAAAATGCCAACGAATGAAAATTTCAGCCCGTTTATATTACGGTTTCATTATAAGTAAGTCGCAGTGACGCTGGAAATGGTTCAAAATTAGATCGACAAAAAATTTTGCTAGTTTCTACAGACCCTTATGTCTTTGCTGTTTGCGAATGCCGGTACGATTATATCACCCATCAAGGTCGTGGGGATATCGCTTTGATCCGGTTGATCGTAAATTCCGATCATGATCACCGCCACTAGGTCGAGGTGCGGCAGGACGATCAAGCATTGGCCGCGAAAAGCGGCAGCCGGGGTCCATTCCCGAAATTAGGATAATACCGCTCGAGCCGTAAAATAATTGCGGGAGCCGCTGAACGGCTCCCGCAAATCACTTCGTACTGGTTCTAGTTTGTGACCTTGTTGTCGCCACCCAGGGGAACCCCGACTTTTGGTTTTTTCGGGTTCGGGGCCAGATCGTCTGGGCCACCTTCTTTACATTCCGTATAAGCGGCAACGGTATTTGACTTAAATTTAGGGGCGACACCGTCCATGTGGATCCAGGTGCCGTCATAGACGCTGGGGGTATTGGTGATATTCCAAGTGTGGGTCACCACCGCAATCTTGTTGGCAGCTGTTTTGACGGTGAAGATATTGCTTTGTTTGCCGCTTTGGCTTTTATAGCGGAACTTGACATTTTCATTGGCTTTGTTGGTGCTGATCGCCGTGGTTAGCTTAACCTTGCAGGTCCCACCCAGAGTGACGATCATTTGATGCTTCATGGTTGCTTTGATGACCTTGAAAGCAGTGGTCAAGCTGCCGGCGGTCGGGACTTGGGCACCGGACCATTTGGCGCAACGGATCGGAATGACATAAGGCGAGTAGGCTTGCCAAATCGGATTATTTGAGCCGGAACCGGACGCATTGACGTGGTAATTCAAACTAGCCTTAAAACTGACCTCACGGTTTTGACCAAAGATCTGTTTGTTGGATTTTCCTTGGCTGCGCAAACTGTTAGCGAGAGAATTACACATGCTAATGGCAATTGGTCCAACTTTGCTGGCGGGTATTGAAAAAGGCAAATTCTTGTCTATTTTCTTCGGCCGGTTGCCGACGGAATAGGACTTCGATATTTTATAGACATCCGTACCCTGGACTGGGGCGGCAATGCCATAACCGTTAACAAGGCTTGGATAACCCCACCAGCTTTTTACTTTACCACCGACCTGGGTGTCATATTTCAGCCGCCCAACGACGGTAACATTGCCATTGTGGCTGAACTTTGTGTAGCTTTGGCCGTTGCTGATCACCACCCAAGGTTTCGGCGCAGAGCTATAAACATAACCATCGCCGGAATCCGCCTGGGCTTGTGAAAAGCCAAAGAAACTGGCGCCAAGCACGATCGCACCGATCAATTTGGTCATTGAGATATCTATCCTGGTCATTTCCCTTCTCCTCAGAATGCCGCGTTAACTGTAAGTCGCTGCAGGCGGCGAAATGGTTCAAAGAAATCTCATTAAAAATTGTTAAGCGGTCACGGCCGGCAGGATTATATCGCGCATCAAGGCCACCGGGATATCGCTTTGATCCGGCTGATCGTAATTGCCGGTCATGATCACCACCACTAAATCGAGATGCGGCAGGACGATCAAGCGTTGACCGCCATTGCCGTTACCGGCGATCCAGGGATGCCCGTCGCTTTCAAGAAATCGCCCCAGCCACCATTGATAACCATAGCTGAAATTTTCATCAATGGACGCCTGCGGTTCGAACGATTGCTGCAACCAGCTGGCGGGCACCACTTGCTCGCCCTCCCATTTTCCCTGCTGCAAAATCAACCGACCGATCTTAGCCAAGTCGCGCGGCAATAACCGCAAACCGGAAGCGGCCGCGAAACGGCCATCAGATTCACATACCCATTCGACGTCTGCAATGCCGAGAGGTTGAAATAGCGCTTCTTTGGCGTAACTCAGCAAATTTTGCCCGCTGCCGCGTTCGATCAGGTCGCTCAACAAGGCTGTTGTGCCGCCGTTATAAAGCCAGGTTGAGCCGGGCTTGTGCTGAAGCGGGCGGTCGAGAATGAAGCGATTGCGGTCGCCCGCCATGTTCATCGCAATCTCGCTATTCCAGGGACCGGTATAAGGCGCATCTTCATCCCATTCGGTCCCTATGGTCATGGTCAGGGCATGGGCGACGGTCATTTGGCGGCGCGCCGGATCTGCCGCCAGATCGCCATAGTCTCGAAACTGCGTAACCAAGACCGCTTCCGGTGGCGCTACCTTACCGGCCGCAAGAGCAATACCATAAAGCAGGCTAACGATGCTTTTTGTGACCGAGCGCAGATCGTGCAGGACAGTGGGCGAGAACTCGATCACACCAAGCGGATGACCGCGTTTTGAATCGTTGCCGCGATAATATCGCTCCAGCAGCGTCTTGCCAGCCTGCTGCACGATAACACTATGCAGATTGTGGAAGGCGTGCGTGCCGACGGCAGCATCAATTTGCGAGGCACAATTATCTATGTTTCGCAGCTGCTTCATTTCGCCCGCACCGGAATGTAGATGTCGAATTCGCCCGCTAGCCCGTTCTGGGCGAAGGGGTCGAAACGTTCGTCGTAAAGTTCAAAATCGGGCCCGCCGGTAAAGTCATAATCTGAGGCCGGCAACCAGCTTTCCCAAATGAAACTGAGGGTCGGCAGCAAATCCCGGGTGATGTCGGGATTGCTAATCCGATGGGTGAAAACGGCGTAATGTTGTGCCGGCACGGTGACCGGCTCTACCGCCCCCGGCAGCTCGCCATAATCGGAAACTTCGATGGCGGCGAAATAGTCGAAACGGCCATCTGTCTTGTCGGGGGGAAAACAGATGCCGTAGGTCGGCCCTTCGACCGCATGTGGGATCTGCCCGATCAGCGGGCCAAACCGTTCCCATAGATTGCCGATATCGGCCTTCGCGGTTTCTTCATAATGGCCCTTCAGGCCCGCCGCCATGAAAGCGAGACGATCAGTAAATCGTGGTGTCAGCATAACAGGGTCTCCTTTGCTGAAATCGCGCGCCAACACCAGTCGTGGCGTGTGCGTCGGGTCATGGTGAATACCGCCAAGGCGGCGAAAGGCCCCCGGCGTTTGCTTGAATTTTCGTTTAAAAGCGCGAGTGAAGGCAGCTTGGCTTTCGAAACCGCTGTCGAAGGCAAGTTCGATCAGGGCCACGCGTTCACCATTTCGATCATCTGCCCGCAAACGTTCCGCCGCCAGGGTCAAGCGCCGCGCCTGCACATAAGCCATCACCGACCAGCCGGTCAGCAAGCGAAAGCTGCGGGCAAAGTGATAGGGCGAATAACAAGCCGCCTGGGCAATCCGCCCGACCGTCAGGTCGCGGGCCAAATTGGTTTCAATATAATCTATGGAGTGCTTCAGTCGATCCATGGCAAGATCATAACGAAGATTTGTCGTCCTGTTTTGACCGATCCTGCGGAATTGTTGGGGTCAGCAGGAGTAAATTTTGCAAGGTCGGGCTTTTGTCGATGACCATTTTTACTTCTTCGACAAATTGAAGAATTTTGTCCGAATATTGTAGTTTGCTTTGCCACGCTAGGTCGGCAAAATTTTTACATAGCTGCAAATTCTCATCTTCTTCGTTGATGTAGCGGTCCACAAGCGGGTATTCCAAACTAATTACCGTGCGTTGCGCGATTTCCAGCATCGCCGTTTCTTCGCCAACGGATTGGTGGTTCAGGGTCGCCGCGGCAACAAAATTGTTCAACCGGAACAGATTAAAAAAGCGCTTATATTGCCGGGGGCTATTATGCAACGCCGGGCGGATCAGCGTGAAGATATCCCGCAAATTCTGATCATCTTCGCCCAGACGGTCGGCGGCTTCTAAACGGGCGAACTGAGCCACGACCTTGCTTTCGACTTCGTCCAATTGGGCTTCGTTCACCCCCTGCGTGACAAATTGTTGCCTGGTCTTTTGCCAGGCGGCATCGTCGGCGGTGCCGGCTTCCTGGCGGCGATGACGATCGGCAAATGCGCGTTCCAGATCAACCACGGCGCGACCACTGAGGCCACTGACATAGCGATTGATCGTGGTATCGTCGCCCTTCGGCACATGCACCACTAGTTGGGTGAGCTTTTCCAGGAAGCGCCGCCCATAAGGCCGCTGCGCCGCCAGCAACTCTGACGTTTCTACCTTCTCGACCAATTTGCCGTATGCAATTTCCAGATTGGCGGCGACCAAATCGCGATGCAGGCCAATGATGAAGATGCAGTTCTCCTCGCCTTCGCGCGCGAAAAATACGTTCAGGGCTTCGACGATGCTCGCTGTTTCGTCTGGCGCGCAGCGGTCCAGGTCATCAACGAACAACACCAAGGTTTTGCCTTCGGCTTTCAGCACCTGCAGGATGCGCTGAAAATCCTGCTCTACTTCGCTGATGGGACCGACCAAATCGACATAATTGGGTTTTTGGATAAATTCGCTGAGGCGAAATTTCGCCGGTGCCTTGGACAAGCGCGTGGCAATCCCTTTCACCAACAAAATCGCCGATAGGGTAAATCCGGTGGCCTCTGCCGCACCGGGGAAATGGCCTAATTTAAGCCCTGACACGATAAAGGCTTCGCCGGTCCAGAGCATGATGACCGTCAGGGCGATGATGGTGACGATATTGCCGACCGCTTTTTCCGCCAGATAAGTAATGATCTGCAGGCGATTGAGACGCACCAGGCCGAGGCGAACAAAAAAGTCGAAACCACGGCGGATCGTCAGATCTTGAATTAATTGATGGACAATGCCGGCAGCGACATTTTTTGCCGACTGAACCCGCCAGAGATTGATATAGGCCGTCTCGAACAGGCGCTGATCGGTTTCCACTTTGAACTTCGGCGGTCGCGGCAACAAGGCTTTGAGTAACCGCCAGCTGGTCCTCCAGAACCCCAACAATTCCGGCGCCGAGGAATAATCCAGGCGTTGTACTTCACCGTCGCTGGGCTGCAAGGCTTCCCGCAGCATCAGCATGAAAGATGATTTGCCACTGCCCCAGGGCCCGTCGATGGCGCTGGAGATCGGCGTTTTGGTCTTCTCTTCGTTCGACAGAAAAACCCGAAGCGCCTCGACCTGTGGGGCGAAATTCAAGCGGTCTACCTGCGCCGGCCCGTCATGGTGGAAACCGGTCTCGGTTTCCAGAATGGTGTCGGGCAGCAGGATCGAATAGTCGATCGACAGGTGTTCGATTTTTTTCCATCACCGCCTTGCAGGTGGCAACCATTTCGGTTTTTTGCTTCGACGTTAGTCCCGCCGGCACAGATAATGTCACTGAACCTAATTGCATTACCGAAGTCAATTCCAAGGTGACGGCTAGACTTCTTATAGGCGACAAACCGCCCGACCCTGTCGCCATGAGCGGCAACCAAATAGCAATATTTGCCCGGCTTTGTGCTGGCGCGACGGTATTGAGTAGATTGGCAAAGGCTTCAGACAATCCTAGTCGCAGGATGCGATCCTCACCTGGCCTGCCGACCTCAACAACGACGAAGTAGACGATGGTACCGCCCTCGATGGTCCTACTGGCGAATTTGGACTGTGCGAGTTCTTCTATATTCGGGAAATCCAGATCGACGCCGAAGCTATCGATTATTGCGGTGCTGAGTTCGCCGCGCCCGCCTTGATTATCCGTTGGGACGAACACCACGTTAAACTCGCCCAGTTTCGGCAACGCGTTTTGGACCAGTTCGATTGTTAAGGGAACCAAACCTGCCCCATCGCCAGAAGGATCGATATCTGGCGGCGGGTTTTCAGGCGAGCCCGGTGTAGCTTTATCGGATTCATCGTTGTTGCTAGCCGATGTTGTGGAAGCCGGCGGCGGTGTCACAACACCGCTTCCGGACGCGGTACCAGGCTCCTGTTGCACGTTGCCAACGCCGGTGATGACGTCCGCCTCATTCTCCCCGGAAGATTGACCCGATTCGGAAATACCGTTCTTTCCGCCACCCTTTTCCTCTGGATTTTCGTCCATCGCCCGTCCCCATTCTGTTGCGCGGTTGAACGCGCCGGGGGATTTTAGCGCAAATAGGGCTGGATGGGGAGTCGCAGGCTGGGCTTAGCCCAGCGCTTCGCCTTTGATCAGTTTCGGCAGGTCGCCGGAAAAGCCGGCGGCGTGGCGTTCGAAGAAACGTTTGGCCGGACCGATCCGCTGGACCAAGCCGAGGCCGAGATCGCGGGCCAAGCGCAGCGGGCCAAAGTTGGTCGAGAAACCTCGATTGAGACCGTCGGTCATGACCAGCATTGTCAGGACATCGAAACGCCGCCATTCTTGATATTTTTTCAGAACATTTTGCCCGCCCAGATCAAGGCCAAGGCGCTGCGCATCCTGCAGGACTTCCGCCAGACAGGCGACATCGCGCAGGCCGACATTCAGGCCCTGGCCGGCGATCGGATGCATCGAATGGGCCGCGTCCGAGATCAGCGCCAAGCGCCGATCGATATAACGTTCGGCATTCTGCAGGCCTAACGGATAGGTCCAGCGCGGCGCCACGCAGCGCACCTTGCCCCAATGATCGCCGAGGCGGCGTTGTATCTCGGCATCGAATTCATCGTCTGGCAAGGCCACCATCGCCGGTGCCAGCTTTTCATCTTCGGTCCAAACCAAAGCCGATTGATTGCCTGCCATCGGCAATAGCGCAAACGGGCCACCGGGCAGAAAATGTTCCAGCGCCACGCCATAATGCGGCGCTTCGTGCTCCACAACACTGACGATGGCGGTTTGCCGATAGCGCCATTTCAACAGCTGGATGCCGGCGGCTTCGCGCAAGGGCGAATTGCGTCCTTCCGCCGCGATCACCAGCGGCGCTTGCACCTCGACGCCATTATCCAACCGGGCCCGGGCCAGGCCGCCGCTACGGTCCAAGTCGGCCAACTGGCAGGCAGTGAAAAATTCAATAGTCGTGGCCGCCGCCAAGCATTCATGCAGGGCCATCCGCAGATGGCGGTTTTCGACCATAAATCCAAACGGCCGATCGCCGACTTCGCGGTGGTCGAAATGCAGAAAAAACGGCGAGCGGCCGTCGGAGACACGGATTTCCTGGATCGGTTCCGCCGCCGCCAGATGCGGCCACACCCCCAGCACCTCAAACATCGCGTGACAGCCATAAGCAATCGCCGAAACCCGGCCGTCGTAAGGCGCCGCGGTCACATCCGCCGGCGCCGCCCGCTCGATCATCACCACCCGCAGCCCGGCATGTTGCGCCGCCAGCGCCATGGTCATCCCGGACATGCCGCCGCCAACAATCAACAGGTCCGCGTCGATATTTTTCTGAATTTTCATCTTGCGCTCACCATGGCGCTCTGTTTGCATGTTGGCAAGAACATTGTCCGCGATGGAGAGTTACAAAATGACGCAAGCGAACTGGCACGAAATGACGCCCCTGGAATTGGGGGCGGGGATCGGTACCGGCGTGATCGATCCGGTCGACTTGTGCGAACATTTTCTCGACCGTATTGGCGCGGCTGACAAGGAGCATGCGGTCTATATCACCGTCACCGCGGATCGCGCCCGGGGAGAAGCCAAGGCGGCCAGCGCGCGGGCCAAATCCGGCCTTCGGCGAAGCGCTTTGGATGGCGTGCCGATGAGCTGGAAGGATCTAACCGATACCGCCGGCATCCGCACCACCTTCGCCTCGCAATTACTGTCGGACCGGGTGCCGGAGGAAGATGCGCTATTGCTGAAGCGGGCGAGCCGGGCCGGCATGGTCTGCCTTGGCAAGACCACGCTGTCGGAATTTGCCTATTCCGGTCTTGGCATCAATCCCTATTTTGGCACCCCCTCAAGCCAGGGCGGCGGCAATGACGCGCGGGTGCCGGGGGGTTCGTCGTCCGGCGCCGGGGTCTCCGTCGCCACCGGTTTGGCGCCCGCCGGGATCGGTAGCGACACTGGCGGCTCGGTCCGTATTCCCGCTGCCTATAACGGCCTGGTCGGTCTCAAGACCACGATTAAGTTATTGCCTTTGGATGGCATCCTGGCGCTCTCGCCCAGCTTCGATACCATCGGGCCTTTGACCAAGGACGTCGCCGACGCCAATGCGATCTTCGCCGTTCTGAATGCCAGCCAGCCCTACGATTTAGCCGGCGCGAACTTGCAAGGTGTCCGGCTTTTGAAACCGAGCACCATTGTGTTTGATGAGCTGGATCACGAAGTTAATACGGCAATGTCCGCCGCGCTCGATAAACTGGCCAATGCCGGGGCCGAAATTATCGAGGCGGAGGTACCGGAATTCGCAGCCGCCTTCGAGCTGGTCGCCAAACATGGCAACATCATCAGCGCCGAAGGTTACGCCCTGTGGGGCGATCTGTTCGATAGCCGGGCCGATGAGATGTATCAGGGCATCATCGACCGCTTCCGCCTGGCCAAAAATCTCAGCGCCATCGATGAAGAAACGGTGCAGATCGGTGTTGCCCGCCTGCAACTGGATTATGCCCGCCGCATCGCCGGTTATCACGCCGTGGTACTGCCGACATCGCCGCAAGTGCCGCCCCGGATTGCCGACCTGATCGACGATGAAGCGGCTTATGACCGGGCCAATATCCGCTCCTCGCGCAATACTCGCCTGGGAAATTTGATGAAAACCTGCGGTGTCACTCTGCCTTGTCAGGGCGAAGGGGAATTGCCGGTCGGCCTGCAACTGATGGGCCGGGCCCATGAAGAAGGCAAGATCCTGCGCCTGTCGGCGGCGGCGGAACAGGTTCTGGCGGATTAGAATAGAGGCAAAATACATGACACTTAAGATCATCGGGGCCGGCTTTGGGCGGACCGGGACCTTGTCGTTCAAGGCGGCGCTGGAGGAGCTTGGTTTCGGGCCCTGTTATCATATGTTGGAAGTAATGGATAATCCCGGCCATGCCGTTGGCTGGCATCAGGCAATCGATAATCCGCAGATGGATTGGCCAGGGCTGCTTAGTAACTATCGCGCTGCGGTGGACTGGCCGGCCTGTCACTTTTGGCGGCAACTGGCCGACGCTTATCCCGACGCCAAAGTGATATTGACCCATCGCGACGCCGATCGCTGGTACGACAGTATTTCCGAAACCATTCTGCCGGCGATGCTACGGCCGGCAACCGACCCTGACCGTCATGCCATGGCGGCGGCAATCATCATGCAACGGACCTTTTCCGGCCGTCTGGGCGAACGGGATTTTGCCAAACGGGTTTTCGAAGATCATATCAAGACCGTCCAGGCGGCGATCCCCGCCGCGCGCTTACTGACCTATGAAGTTTCGGAAGGTTGGCAACCGCTTTGTGAATTCCTGGAGGTTCCGGTCCCCGATACACCCTATCCGCGGTTAAATTCCACCGCCGAATTCCGCGTCATGACCGGATTGGATGAGGCTTAGATATTCAGCAGATTTTACTGTATAATTATTAGGCGGTAGTATAGTTATGCTTAAAAATTAGGCATAACTATCTATCAATGCGCCCGCGCGAAATATTTATACCATATATTTCAATACTTTATGGGAAGTGCCCCAATCGGCATGCTTCTTGAAATCCAACGCCGCGAAGCAGTTTGTACTGCGGGACAATGGAGGAGAAGTTTCCATGAAGATGATTGTGGCGGTGATTAAGCCATTTAAGCTGGACGATGTGCATGACGCGCTGGGACAACTCGGTATCGAAGGCATGACGGTCAGCGAAGTCAAAGGTTTCGGCCGCCAAAAAGGCCATACGGAAATTTATCGCGGGGCCGAATATGCGGTGAACTTCCGCCCGAAATTAAAACTCGAAATCGCGGTCGCCGAAGATCAGGCCGAAAGCGTGATTGAAGCCATCGCCAAGGTCGCCAATACCGGTCAGATCGGTGACGGTAAGATATTCGCCCTCGACCTGACGCAAGTATTGCGCATTCGCACCGGCGAAACCGACGCCGACGCGCTTTAAAATTAAGCCCCGAAAGATTGGAAAAATGATGAAAATCAAACTGAAAAAATACCTTGCTGTTGCGGGCCTGAGCCTGGCCGCACTGTCGGCGGCACCGGCTTGGGCGGCGGTGGAAAGTGAAACCGCCTTTGTTTTTAACAGCCTGTCGTTTTTGATGTGTGGCTTCCTGGTGATGTGGATGGCCGCCGGTTTCTGCATGTTGGAAGCCGGCCTGGTGCGCTCGAAAAATGTCGCCACCATGTGTCTGAAGAATATCTCGCTCTATTCCCTGGCCGGAATCATGTATTACCTGATCGGCTATAATTTGATGTATAACGGTGTCGATGGGGGCTTTTTTGGCATCCCCGGCATCTGGTCGGCCGACGATGGCGCCGCCTTGAGCGGTAAATTCAGCGACGACAATCCCTATGCCGCTTCTTCCGACTGGTTCTTCCAAATGGTCTTTGTCGCCACTGCCGCCTCGATCGTTTCCGGCACCTTGGCGGAGCGGATTAAGATTTGGCCATTCATGATTTTTGTCCTCCTTCTGACCGGTCTGATCTATCCGATCCAAGGCTCCTGGCAGTGGGGCGGCGGTTGGCTTTCCGAAATGGGCTTTGTCGATTTCGCCGGCTCGACGCTGGTTCATTCCGTGGGCGGTTGGGCCGCCTTAACCGGGGCCATCATCTTAGGGGCCCGCAAGGGTAAATATGGCGCCGATGGCCGGGTCAATCCGATGCCGGGGTCGAACCTGCCGCTGGCCACGGTCGGCACCTTCATTCTGTGGCTCGGTTGGTTCGGTTTCAACGGCGGCTCGCAGTTGGCCATGGGCTCCGCCGCTGACGTCATCGCCATCGCCAATATCTTCGCCAATACCAATATGGCAGCGGCCGGTGGCGTCGTCGCGGCAATCGTAATGTCGCAATTGCTGTATAAGAAAGTCGACTTGACCATGGCCCTCAATGGCGCCATCGCTGGTTTGGTGTCGATCACTGCGGGCCCGGATACTCCCTCCATGGGTCTGGCGCTTCTGATCGGCGCGGTCGGCGGCATTCTGGTGGTCCTGGCCATTCCGATGTTGGATAAGTTCAAGATCGACGATGTCGTCGGCGCCGTCTCCGCTCACTTGGTGGCTGGCATCTGGGGCACCATGGCGGTGCCAATCACTAACGCGGACGCCAGTTTCGTAACCCAGTTGACCGGGGTGGTGGCCATCGGCCTGTTCGTGATCGTTGCCAGCAGTCTCTTCTGGTACCTCCTGAAAGTGACGGTCGGCATCCGCCTCGACGAAGAAAGCGAACATAATGGCGGTGACGTCAGTGAATTGGGACTGGAGGCTTATCCCGAATTCGGACGCGGGTCCCAGGCCTTCTAAACGGGGCCTTCTAAACGGGGCTTTCTAAGCGGGAACAGCCACCTTGCGTTCGATCAGGGCGCGGTCAGCAATGACCGCGCCCAGTTTGTTTGCCTAATATTTATGCAAGAAAATTCAATTTGAACAAAAATTGTACAAATTTTCCGGCGGCGTCCACCCTGAATTCTGGAATATCTCTTAACACATTGTTATTTAAGCGCAAATTTGCCGAATGATTGTTGGCACGCTTCTTGGTGTGAGTCTGGTTTCGAGGGGACTTTGGCTGTTCACTGAGGAGGCATTTATGGACACGTTCAAAACGGGCGCGGACGTCTTTTTTGTATTGATGGGGGCAATTTTGGTCCTGGCGATGCATGCGGGCTTCGCATTTCTAGAGGTCGGCACGGTCCGGCGCAAAAATCAGGTCAACGCCCTGATCAAAATCATGGTCGATTTTGCGGTCTCGACGATGGCCTATTTTTTCATCGGCTACGCGATTGCTTATGGCGTTGATTTTCTGGTCAATGCCAGCGTCCTGGTTGGCGAAAGTAAGGCCGAAGGCTATGAATTCGCCAAAAGCGGCTATGATCTGGTTAAATTCTTTTTCCTTCTGACCTTTGCCGCCGCGATCCCGGCGATAATTTCCGGCGGTATCGCCGAGCGGGCCAAATTTCTACCCCAGCTGATCGCCACTGCGTTGGTCGTCGCGGTTATCTATCCAACTTTCGAAGGCATGGTTTGGGGCAGCCGGTTTAACTTCCAAGGCTGGATCGAAGGTATGTTCGGCGTTGGTTTTCACGATTTTGCCGGTTCCATCGTCGTCCATGCAGTGGGCGGCTGGATCGCCTTGGGGGCGGTGGTTATGCTCGGCGCCCGCCAGGGCCGTTACCGCAAAAACGGGCAATTGATTGGCATTCCGCCGTCGAATATTCCATTTTTAGCCCTCGGGTCCTGGATCTTGAGCATCGGCTGGTTCGGCTTCAACGTGATGAGTGCGCAGTCGGTCGAAGGCATTACCGGTCTGGTGGCGATGAATTCGCTGATGGCGATGGGTGGCGGTATCATCGTTGCCATGATCGTCGGCCGGAACGATCCGGGTTTTGTCCATAATGGCGCCCTGGCTGGCCTGGTCGCGGTCTGCGCCGGCTCCGACGTGATGCATCCGATCGGCGCCTTGGCGACCGGTGGGATTGCCGGCGGTCTATTCGTGATCACGTTCAACCTCTGTCAAGCGAAGTGGAAAATTGACGATGTCCTGGGGGTTAGGCCATTGCATGGGCTGTGTGGTCTGTGGGGCGGTTTGGCCTGCGGCATCTTCGGCCTGGAAGCCCTGGGCGGTTTGGGCGGCGTCAGTTTTGGGGCGCAAGCTGTCGGCACTGCCTGCGGCGTGGTTTTTGCCCTGATCGCCGGATTTGTAGTCTATGGCGGCTTAAAAGCGGTGATGGGCATTCGCCTTGACGAAGACGAGGAATTCCGCGGCGCCGACCTTTCGATCCACAATATCAGCGCTTATCCGGAAGAAGATATGGCGGCCCGCTAAGCGCGATTGAGGATTTCCAGACAGTCAAGCCGGTATCGATAACCTTGATATCGGCTTGACGTCAATTTATTGTTCGAAAATCCGAATAATCGGAACAAAGCAGAAACAAACCATCGGTTTTGCCCTCTCCAAGAGTCGGAATCTGAACGCAAATTCGCAATAACTTGTGTGAATGGAAAAAGGCAGATACATTATATCCGTTACGTTTATGTTCTGTTCCAAATTGCCGAATCACGCGGGTGATTCGCAATTAGTTGCCCGAAATCTGCCATTTTTGTGGTATTGCCGTGCAGATGTGTAAGACGGGATTTTGTAAGGAGTAAGGTGATGGCGCAACACCTCGCAAAACCAGGCCGCAGCACCGAAAAGACGGTTATTCTTCCCGCCGGTGCCCGTGAATTCATTCATCGTCGACTGCGCGAAGTCGCCGGTATCATTCTTTTCATCGCTGCCGTTGCCTTGGGTGTGGCGCTCGGCAGTTTCGAACCCAGCGACCCCAGTTTCAACAACGCGACCAGTGTACCGGCGCAAAATTGGCTCGGCCAGACCGGCGCCTATGTTTCCGATCTGGTGCTGAACGCGATCGGTTTGGTCGGACTATTGTTGGCGATGATTTTGGCCTGCTGGGGCTGGCGGGTGATTTCCCACCGTGGTTTCCGCTGGTTCTGGGTCAATTTTGCTTTTGCACCCTTTGCCGTGCTGTCGGCGACAATCTTTGCCGCGGCCTTGGAGCCTGGGGAAGGCTGGCTATTGGCTGTCGGCCTGGGCGGCGCCGTTGGCGAAATGCTGATGGCTCTGGTGCTAAATGGGCTGAGTGCGACCGGCCTGCAAAGCTGGGCGTCGATGGTGATTTATTTCAGCGCCGGCCTGACCACCGTGTTTGCGATTTTAACGCTCGGTATCACGCCGGGGGAATGGAAAACGCTTGTTGTCGCGACCTGGCGGCTGCTTCGCGGTGGCGGATTAGCCTTGCGTCAGGTCTTTGCCGCCATCCCGCAATTTTTCCGTTCGCTGCACCAGCGTTTTAGCCGCAGCAAACCTGTGGTCGTCCAAAAACCGGCCCGGCGTGAACCATCGATCCTACGCCGTGACAATCAATTCGCTGACGGGTCGGAAACGAGAGAGGGCGTCGCCAGCCCTCGGGTGGCCAAGCGCAATGCCCCAGCGAAGAGAAAAAGCCGCCGCGCCGTGGCCGAAGAACAGCCCACCCTTAGTCTGCTGCCGGAAGGGGATTATCAGTTCCCGCCCTTGCATCTACTCTATCAATCGAAACCGGAGGAGCGGGGCCGTATTAACGAAGCAGCTTTAGAACAAAATGCCCGGCTATTGGAATCGGTTTTGGACGACTATGGGGTGCGTGGCCGCATTATTAATGTCCGACCCGGCCCCGTGGTGACCCTTTATGAGCTGGAACCGGCGCCCGGCACCAAGGCCAGCCGGGTGATCGGCCTGGCCGATGATATCGCCCGCTCGATGAGCGCGGTCAGTGTCCGCGTCGCCGTCGTTCCCGGTCGCAATGCCATCGGTATCGAGTTGCCGAACCAAAGTCGCGAGACGGTCTATTTGCGCGAGTTGTTGACCACCAATGAATATGAGGATCAATCGTCGGTCCTGAACCTGGCCTTGGGCAAGGATATTGGCGGCGAAGCGGTCTTCGCCGATCTTGCCAAGATGCCGCATCTGCTGATCGCCGGGACCACCGGTTCGGGCAAGTCGGTCGGCATCAATACCATGATCCTGTCGCTGCTTTATCGCTTGCCGCCGGAAAAATGCCGCCTGATCCTGATCGATCCGAAAATGCTGGAACTAAGCGTCTATGATCACATCCCGCATTTATTGACCCCGGTGGTGACCGATCCGGGCAAGGCCGTAGTAGCCTTGAAATGGGCGGTGCGGGAAATGGAAAACCGCTACAAAGCGATGGCCAGTTTGGGGGTGCGTAATATCAATGGCTATAACCAGCGCCTGAAAGACGCCAAAGCCAAGGGCGAGGAGCTGACCCGCCGGGTGCAAACCGGGTTTGATCCGGAAACCGGTGAACCGATTATCGAAATACAGGCCCTGGATCTGGAAGAACTGCCTTATATCGTGGTGGTCGTCGACGAGATGGCGGACCTGATGATGGTCGCCGGCAAGGATATCGAAGGGGCCGTGCAGCGGCTGGCGCAAATGGCCCGGGCCGCCGGCATCCATGTCATTCTGGCAACCCAACGACCCTCCGTCGACGTCATTACCGGCACCATCAAAGCCAATTTCCCGACCCGGATCAGCTTCCAAGTGACGTCAAAAATCGACAGCCGGACGATCCTCGGCGAACAGGGGGCAGAGCAGCTGCTGGGTCAGGGTGATATGCTCTACATGGCCGGCGGCGGCCGCATTACCCGGGTGCACGGGCCCTTTGTCTCCGACGAAGAAGTTGAGGATGTGGTCAAGGTGCTGCGCAAACAGGGTAAACCGGTGTATCTTTCCGCGGTCACCGAAGATCTAGGCGATGGCGGCATCGATCCAACCGGGGGACCCGCCGGCAGTCGCGAGGATGCGCTTTACGACAAAGCCGTGCATATTGTGGCGACAAATCAGAAAGCCTCGACAAGTTTTATTCAACGGCATCTAAAAATCGGTTATAACCGCGCTGCTCTTCTCATCGAGATGATGGAGGAGGATGGGGTTATCGGGCCGGCCAATCACGTTGGCAAACGTGAGGTCTTCACGCGTAATCCCGACGAGGATGAAATTTAGCGTCGAGGCGAAAGTTTGAATTTTAGATGGGTTTTTGGCCGCCGGTCCCGTTGGTTCGTGACGGCTTCTGCAATCATGATGTTTGGCGCCCTGGCGGCGCAGTCGCAACAATTGAGCGCTGCTGACAAGGCCTCTCTACAGCAGATCGAAAATTATTTGGGCAGCATCACCACCCTTAAAGCCCGCTTTGTGCAATTGGGGCCAAATGGCGAATTGTCCCGCGGCGCCTTGTTTTTACGGCGGCCCGGGCGTTTGCGGTTTGAATATGATCCACCGACCCCAATCATGGTGATGGCGGATGGCCTGTGGTTGATCCTGGTCGACAAAGAACTGGCGCAGGCCGACCGCTGGCCGATTTATGATACCCCGCTTGGTGTCTTGGTGGCCGAAGACCTTGATCTGGCGAAAGATTTACTGGTCGACCGCATCACCCGGCAGCCCGGCAGTTTGCAAGTGGCGCTGCGCGATCGCAAACGCCCGGACGACGGCGGCATTGAACTGACATTCGCTGCCCCGGCGTTGGAACTGCGGCATTGGACCGTGACCGACAGCCAGGGCGGCAGGACCAATGTCAGCCTAACGGATATTCAAACCGGTATTTCCCTGGATCCAAAATTGTTCTTCTTCGAAGAATTCAAACCCGACAACGGCGATAACTAAGAAAGCGACCAGACCATGGCGTCAAAACCGATCATCGGGATTTCCTGCAATCTAAAGGTCGAAGAGCATATGACCGGTCATATCGCCAACGAACGTTATATCCAGGCCATTGCCGAAGTGGCCGACGCGGTGCCGATATTGATCCCGGCGATTGGCGATGACATGGATATCGACGCTTTGCTGGCCGGTCTAGATGGCATCATGTTGACCGGCGGCGCTTCGAACGTGGAACCGCATCATTATGGCGGCGGCGAAGCCCGCGATCAGAACCTGATCGACAAAGGCCGGGACGCGGTGGCGCTGCCGTTGGTGCGCCGGGCTGTCGAACTGGGCGTGCCGGTGTTAGGCAATTGCCGCGGCCATCAGGAAATCAACGTCGCCTTTGGCGGCAGCCTGCATCAATATCTCCACGAATTGGACGGCTATGACGATCACCGGATGGAGCGCCATTTGCCGATGCCGGAACGCCTGCGGCCGCGCCAGCGGATCGAGATCACGCCGGATGGCCTGCTGGCGGCGCTGAATGGCGGCGCCACGGAGGCGATGGTGAACACCCTGCATGCCCAGGGCGTCGATCGCTTGGGCGACGGTCTAAAAGTTGAAGCGGTGGCGGATGATGGCACCATCGAAGCGCTGAGCGTCATCGGCGCCAGACGCTTTGCCCTGGGTGTGCAATGGCATGCCGAATGGTACCCGCGCGAACACCCCCTTTACCAGGCAATTTTCGAAGCCTTGGGCGCAGCCGCCCGCGAACGGTCCCAAGAACGCTTACAATAAATCGGCGTCCAGGACTTGGCGCATCTCACCGGTCAGCGGTTCGGTGTTGGCACCGACCATATGTACGATCACGCATTCCGCGGTGGCGATGCAGGCATCGTCGATGAAAACGCCGCATAGTGTCGTCACCGATTTATTACCAACCCGGCTGACCCGGGTGCCGGTGCGTACGCGGCCCGGATAATAGGCTTCTTTCAGATAATCGATGGCCACCCGGGCGGCGACAAAACGCGACCCGGCCAGGTGCGGCAACAACAGATCGCGGTTATAACCAACCCGGCCGCTTTCGACATATTGCGCAATCGCCGTATTGTTGACGTGACCGCTGCCGTCCTGATCGCAGAAACGGATATTGTCTTCGACCCAATGGTCGTAATTGTCGGGGTCCTTGGGATCGAATTTGATTTCATTCATCCGCGTCATCTTCCTTTTTCCAGGGCTGCTTTTATTAGCCGCTCTCTTGCCTCCAGGCAATTGCTGGATTATGGAAGCCCATGAACGACGACTTGCATATTCGAGCGGCAGCCGAGCCGGACTTGCCATGCATCACCGAAATCTATGCGCAGGAAGTTATGAGCGGCGTTTCATCTTGGGAATTGACACCGCCGAACCTGGACGAGATCACCCACCGCTTTCACGCGCTGAAAACGCAAGGCTATCCCTACCTGGTGGCGACACAGAATGGCGTGCTGTTGGGCTACGCCTATGCCAGCGCTTATCGGCCGCGTCCGGCCTATCGTTATACGGTTGAAAATTCGATCTATCTGGCCGAAGAAGCGCGCGGCTTGGGAATTTCGCAAGCCTTGCTGAGCGCTTTGATCGACGTTTGTACCGAAGCCGGCTATCGCCAGATGGTTGCGGTGATCGGCGATAGCGCCAACCAGCCATCGATCCGCTTTCATCAGAAGATGGGTTTCCACCAGGTCGGAAAAATTGAAAACATCGGCTGGAAATTCGATCGCTGGCTCGATTGTGTGGTCATGCAGCTGGCCTTGGGCCAGGGCGGCGAGGGCCCGCCCGATTAATCCTTCGGCGCGACTTTTTGCAGCAAGGTAAGCAGTTGATCGCGTTCCATCGGCGTCAGTTCGCGGGCAATGCGATCTTCGTGTTCACGCACGCGTTGTTCCGCCTGGTCCAAAACCTCTTCCCCCGCCGGCGTCAGGTGCAGGGCATAGGAGCGGCGGTCGCCCAGCGCCGCGGCGCGATTGACCAGACCGCGATTTTCCAACTTGTCGACAACCCCGACAACGGTTGATCGATCGACGTTCAAGGCATTAGCAAGATCGGTTTGCTTGAGCCCGGCATTGATCTTGACAATCTGCAAGACCCCAAAGAGCCCGGGCGTGAGCTCAAGATCGCCCAAGGCCGACATCAAATCTTGAAAGGTCGCAACTTGCGCCCGGCGCAGATTATAACCGATCAGTTCCGGTAAAATGCCGAGATTTTGTCGTTGTTCGCTGCTCACACCGCTGGCATCCCAAGTAATAATGGTCTCCTCCACTATAGCAAATTCGTTGGGGTGCCAAACAGATTACTTGCGCCAATGCTTCCCGGTCCGTAATCTCGCGATTATGAGCACACAGGACACCACCCGACAGGCCTATTACGATGCCATCGCGGCGCAAAATCTGGCGCCGTTGTGGGAAGTTTTACACAACCTGGTGACACCGGAGCCGGCGACAAAAACCATGGCGGCGATTTGGCGCTATGACGAAATTCGCGACGCGATTATGCAGAGCGGTGACTTGATCACGGCGAAAGAAGCAATCCGGCGGGTACTGATTTTGAAAAATCCCGGCCTCGCCGGCGAAGCGAAAATTACCAACAGCCTTTTTGCCGGCTTGCAATTAATCCTGCCCGGCGAAGTCGCGCCGGCCCATCGCCATACCCAAAGCGCCCTTCGTTTCATTGTCGAAGGCAGTGGCGCCTATACCGCCGTTGAAGGCGAAAAAACCATTATGGAGCCGGGCGATTTTGTCATCACACCGGCCTGGACCTGGCATGATCACGGCAATGACAGTAGCGGCCCGATGGTCTGGCTCGACGGTTTGGATATTCCCATCGTCAACGCCTTCGAAGCCGGTTTTGCAGAAGAATCCACAGCCGAGCGGCAGGAACTCACGCGCCCCAGCGGCGATACCTTGGCCCGCTTCGGCAGCGGCATGTTGCCGGTCGGCTATGAACAGGTATCAAAGTCTTCGCCGGTCTTCAGTTATCCCTATAGCCGCACCCGCGAAGCGTTGGAGAAGATGCGCCAAAGCGATGAATGGGATCCGTGCCACGGCCTAAAGCTGCGTTTCACCAACCCGGTCAATGGCGATTATGCGATGGCCACCATCGGAACCTTTATGCAGCTATTGCCAAAAGGTTTCGCCGGGGCGCCCCATCGCGCCACTGACAGCATGGTCTATAGCGTCGTCGAAGGCACAGGCCAGGTCACGATCGGGGCAGAAACCTTCGCTTGGGGTCCGCGTGATATTTTTGTCGCGCCAAGCTGGCAGCACGTCGAATTAAATGCCGATGAAGACGCCGTACTGTTCAGTTTTTCCGACCGACCGGTGCAAGAAAAGCTCGGTTTCTGGCGCGAAGACCGCGGCAATCATTAGAGCGCGTTCATGATATTTGAAGTCATCACCAGCCCACTCCCCCGGCCCAACCACCCAATGATGGTACCCGTCAAGCTCCGCTTGCATAGCAAGACGGGTGGTTGGGCCGGGGAAGTGGGCTGGCCTGGTGTTTTGCAAACATGCATCTGAGATGAAATTTTGAACACTTTTTACGACCCAGAAGGCGATCCCGATCTTTCCGACTATCCGGGTCTGCAAAGTGCCGCGCAGTTCGCGCAGATGGTGGCGCAGGTGCCTTGGTTTTCAGCCCTCGGCGCGCAATTGGATGAACGTGAACTGATCGTGGCGGAAGATTATTTGCTCGGTCTGGGTTTCCCCGACACCAGTGTTTTACGGGTGGAGACCTGGGAGGAAGCGGCTGACGCCGCCGACAATCCGGACTGGCACAATCTTTCCTGGGACGCTGAAGAGCAGATGCGGATGGGCCTTTTTACCGATGCCTGTGGGCTCTATGATGAAGAATTGGTCTCGCTGACGCTTTCCCATGTCACCAATCAGGCCGCACAAGTGATCGAGGAGGCCGCCATCGCGCACGCCCATATCGACCGCATCGCCGACGAGGAGCTGGTCAAAGCAGCGATTGGGGCGGCGGTCCAGGGCTGTCACCTGGCGGCGTTGGTGTTGGCCGCGGAACATGAAGACGAAGACCGCCATCCTTTCGCGCAAAAATATCGCCTGTTTGAATTTGGGCGCTGGCCTATTGGCGTTGTCGGCGGTACTTTCCACCTCTTCTAAAATTCTATCGATGTTATTGGAGTTATTTCTTGATGACTTTTGTTATTGACGCCCCGGCGCAAGCAAGCGTCGCGATCGCCGGACAGGAGGGGCGCTTTCCGGCCCGGCGGGTTTATTGCGTCGGGCGCAATTATGCTGCCCATGCCCGCGAAATGGGCCATGACCCGGACCGCGACGATCCGTTCTTTTTTCAGAAACCGGCGGATGCCTTGATCGCCAGCGGCAGCACCATTGCCTATCCACCAGCAACCCAGGACCTGCACCATGAAATCGAACTGGTCGTTGCCTTGAAAGCCGGCGGCGCCAATATCAGCGTCAGCGATGCCCGCGCGATGATTTATGGTTACGGGGTCGGCCTGGACATGACCCGGCGCGATCTACAGGGCGAAGCGAAAAAACAGGGACGGCCCTGGGATACCGGAAAAGGGTTCGACAATGCCGCGCCGATCGCACCGCTGACCCCGATCGAAGAAATCGGCTATCTGGACAAAGGCCGGATCTGGCTGAACGTCAATGGCGAGGCCCGCCAGGACGGCGACTTGGCGCAGATGATTTGGAAGGTCGATGAAACCATCGCCTATCTTTCCGGTCTGTTCACGCTCAAACCCGGCGATTTGATCTATACCGGCACGCCTGAAGGGGTCGCGGCGGTATCCACCGGCGATCATCTGGAAGGTGGGGTCGACGGACTGAGCCCGCTGACGATCCGCTATCAAGCTTAAAATCAAACAAACAAGGATAGGAATGCCATGCGGTTGAAAATCGCCAGTTGGAATGTAAATTCGGTGCGCGCGCGGCTCGATGCGATCGCGCAGTTTCTGAAGGCGGAAAAGCCGGACATTCTATGCATGCAGGAAATCAAAGTCGCCGATCAGCAGTTTCCCCTGAAAGCATTTAGCGAATTCGGTTATCCGATGCATGCGTTGTTCGGCCAAAAGGCCTATCACGGTGTCGCCACTTTTGCCCGCGAAGGCATTGAATTGAGCGACGCCAAGCGTAAAAAATGGTGCGGCATCGACGATGCCCGCCATCTTTACTGCCAGATCCCCGGCGGCATCGAACTGCATAATTTTTACATCCCCGCCGGTGGCGATGACCCCGATCGTGAGGCCAATGACAAGTTCGCCCATAAGCTGGACTTCATGACCGATGTGACAAAATGGTTTCGCCGCCGCAAAAAAGCCGACAATAAATTCATTCTGCTTGGTGATCTTAACGTCGCGCCGCACGAAAACGATGTCTGGAGCCACAAGCAGCTTTTGAAAGTCGTCTCCCATACGCCCATCGAAGTTGAACATATGGCGCGGATGCAAAAAAGCCATGACTGGGTCGACGCCATTCGTCATTTCACCCCGGAAGAAGAACGGCTTTATTCCTGGTGGAGCTATCGTTCGCCGAATTGGGAACAGTCCGACAAGGGCCGCCGCTTGGACCATGTTTGGGTGACCCCGGCGCTGAAAAAGCAGCTGAAGAATTCCTATATCCACAAGGCCGGACGGGCTTACAAACCGCCCACCGATCATGCCCCGGCGATTATCGAGATCGAGGTTTAAGTTCCGACTTTGGCGCGGATGCTTTCCCAGGAGGCCATCGTCACCGTGGCCCGGCCGCTGACCAGCAGGTTTTCTTGTTGGCTGTCGTATAATTCCGCGTCGAGAAAGGCGGTGCGGCGCCCCAGCCTTAAAACCCGGCCAACCGCGAACAGTTTTTCCCGTTTCGCCGGCAGCAAAAACCGCGCTTCGATGGAAAGCGTCGGAATATAGAATTCGCCCTTGGTTGCTAGGACGATCGCCTCGGTCATGGTTTCATCCAGCATCGCAATGAGCATGCCGCCCTGCACGCCGCCCATCGGGTTGCAGTGATCCGCCGTCGGCTCAAACGAAAGGCGGACCGCCTGCGCCTCTGGATCGATGGCCAGAAATTCGCGACCCAACTCCGCTGCCGCCGGGGAATGTGGCCGACGCTCCATAAAGCCGGCCAATTTTTCATCGCTTAACCAAACCATCAGCCTTTGATATCCTTCAATTGTGCCGTTGCCGATGCTGCCACCGCCAGCTCTCCTTTGGCATTATGAAGCTTGCCTTCCAGATAGACGATGCGGTGGCCAGCTTTCAATATCCAGCCTTCGGCGATGATATCGCCAAGCCCGACCGGGGCCAGAAAGCTGGCTTTGAAATCCAGCGTCGGCACGACGCGTTTGAATTCCTGCTGCGCCACCGCGGCCAGGGACATGACGTCATCCAACATCGCGGTCAAAAAGCCGCCTTGAATGACCCCGCCTGGATTGCAAAATTCCGCCCGCCCTTGATAGATGGTTTTTGCATAACCCCGTTGGGCGTCGAGTTCGACCAGTTGGCCACCCATATAGGCAAAAGTTGCGGGTGGTCGCAGACCACCGGGCGGGCCGCTTGCGGCTGGTACATCGGCTGTCAAAAATTTGATTCCTTAAGGCTGAAAGCGATAGAAAAAATAGCGTCCTGCCGCGACCCCATCAGGCAAGGGCAGGGGATGAAAACTGTCCAGGCGATAAGGCTGATCCGCCAAAATGATGGCGCCCGGAGCAAGCAACGTCGCCAGTTCAGGGCCAAGCCAGGCCGCCAAAGCTTCGGTCGCCGCTTTGTCGCCAGAACCGATGTCACAATGGGCCAAAGCCGCCGGCGCGCCAATTCTTGACGCTGCTAGCTTGATTGTTTCCCGGACGTCGCCCAGCAACATATGCTGTGCATCGGGGATACAGTCGGGATGGGCCGCAATCTGACGGTCAAAAACGAAGATTTCGCGGTCCGGGCAGCGTTCGCGTAAATGGTCGTAGGTGCGGCCGTTGCCCAGGCCGAACTCCAAAATCGGTCCCGGCAGATCGCCAACCATGTCGGTTGCGGCGTCCAGGCACAACCGTTGCGCCGTCATCCGCCGGATGAAACTGTCTAGTCGGCTCACTAAATTTTCACGCCCCGCTCTGCTCGCTCAGTTGCCGGTTCAGCTCCGCCACTTGCAGGTTGGTCAGTTCCAGCCGGGTCGCCAATTCGCGCATAATTTCCACCGCCATGGTCGGAAACTCCGAAATCAGGCGGAAAAATAAGTCCTTGGTGATTTTCAAAGTCTCCAGCTGCGTATTCGCCACCACTGTCGCGGTCCGCGGCACATCGCAAAGGATCGCTATTTCACCAACCACTGCATTTTTGGTGAGGGTCGCGACCTTCAGCGGCCCATCCGGTGTTTCAATGATCACATCCGCTTCGCCGCTAACCACCACATAGGCTGCATCACCCACATCGCCTTGCGAAACCACTTTCTGTTGCGGCGCAAATGTCAGCCGTTCGCTGGTGAAAGCCAACAGTTTCAATTTCGACGGCTCGACATTTTGAAAGAGCGGGATGCTCCGCAGCAGCTCGACTTCTTCCGTGAGGCTCATTCAAACCCTCCATCGCTGCCAATACAACCAGACATGATTAGTTCCCTTTACAATATCTATTCTGCATCAAGTAGTTCTTTATACAATCCCTGTTTTGACGATAGTTCACTATGGGTCCCCTGTTCAACCACCCGTCCTTGACGCATGACCAAGATACGGTCAAAAGATTCCGCCATACTGGGCCGCATAACGCCCCAAACCAAACACCGCCCGTCGAAGGCTTCGACAATGTTCGCCAACACCATTGCCTGATTGGTGCTGTCGAAGGCGTTTGTCGCATCGCTCAGCAGCAAACAATCCGGCGTCTTCATCATGGCGCGTGAAAGGGCCAGTTTTTGCCGCTGCTCGCCGGTCAGACGAGAACCCGCGATCCCGACATTATAATCCAAACCCACTTCGGCAATTGTATCACGCAAATTCAGCCCGGCGATAACTTCGCCAATCAACGCACTCACCCGCTCCTGCGCCTCCGCTTGCCCATACGCTATTCTGCCGAACAGAATATTATCCTGAATGTTAGCTGCCGGGTTATAGAGCTCAAAATCGAAGAAAGCGACCGTATTTTCCAGTTCCGCTGGCAAATTATCGGCAAACAGCCGCCGGGCCAGCAATATTTGTTCGCGCAGTTCGCCTTCGATCAAACCAAGACGATGGCGGGCCGGGATCAATTTAAACGGCAACGACATCAACCGGTTGCGGTCTTCTTCGGTCAAGGTCGACAAATTGCTGCGGTCGGTACGATGCAAAAGCGCCTGAATATCGGGCAATTCCTCCGCCGCGATAAAGCTAAACTGCTGGAATAGTTCGTGTTCCGGCGGCAAGTCGGCAAACAATTCAATCATTGTCGCCGCGACTTGGAAGCCAATTTGCAAGAAATCTTCGGTTAATTCAGCGGCCGCCAAAGTCTCAAGCACATATTCATTTTCACCCAGGCGTTCCATATCGAAAGCATCACCAATCGGGTTGCCAAACAGCAGATTTTCGCCAACCGTTGCATTGGCATTATAGAGGTCTTTATCGAACCCTTCGACCAACACCGAAAGCGCCGCATCGTTGCCAAGCGCTGTGTGCAGCGCCTTGCGGGCCTGCAGAACTTTTTCCGCAACATCTTGGCGCTGCGCCGGATCGATGGTGCCGCGCAAGCCGAAACGATAGACGTCCTCCATCAACCCCATGGTCGACAGTATTTGCAACGATTTTTGCCGGAGCGACGGCATATCCCCAACCCCGGCAGCGGCATAGTCGAGCCAATCGGCGCGAACATCGAAATCGAGGTTGCCGGAAAGCCGCGCCTCATGATGCCATTCTTTGCGCTCTGCCGCTTCTTCGCTGCTATATTCAGGCAGGATGAGGGGGCGATGTTTCAGGCCGAAGAACAAATTATCGGCGATGGTGCCGGCAAAGATATAAGCGTTCGGGCCAACATATGAAAGGCGCCTGCCGGTAATTGCTTCCGGCGCCTCATCGAGGTCGATCGGGCCAAAATTCAAACCGCCGTTTTGCGGATCCAACAGCCGCGCCATGATCTGGATAAGCTCTTCTTTACCGCTGCCGGAGGAACCCACGACCGCGACCCGTTCGCTCAGCGGGAAGCGGAAAGAAGCGCTATCGATAACCGCCACTTCCTGTTCATCGAGAAGGATAATATTGGTGCCGGAAAACTCGCCTTCGATCGCCTCGCTGGTATCCGCGTCGGCCAATTGATTGCTGGCATCCCGCATCGCCGCCGGTTCGAACTGACTGATCACCTGATCGTATTTAATATTGGCGTCGGCCTGTTGTTGATAATAGGTCAACAGCGCTTTCCACGGCGCCGCCAGATCTTTGTGGGCAGCAATCGCGGCCACCAAGGTGCCGATTGCCAACTCACCCTGAATGACAAAATAACCACCAATGGCATAGAAAAAGAACGGTCCCAATTGCTGGATGAAGTTATTCAGGAATTTGATGACAAATTTCTGTTTGTAAATTTGATAACGGATATCGAAAATACTGCCCAGGCGTTCGGCGAAATCAGCCATCGCATAGTTGGAAGCGTCGTTGCTGTGGATTTCCTGCACACCCTGCACGGTTTCGCCGATTTTGTCGGACAGGCGGCGGACCCTCTGGACCCGCTCCTTACCCAGAATGTTGACCCGGCGCTGCAGTTTTGGGATCAACCATAGTTGCAAGGGATAAAGCGTCACCGCGGCGGTTGCCATCCGCCAGTCCTGATAAAACAAGAAGCCCAAAATCGTCAGCAGGGTGCCGCCCTGGAACGAGGGCAGAGAATAAGCGTCGCCGATGAAACCGCCCAACGGCTCGACTTCCGCCGTGACCATCGGAATGATCTCGCCTTGGCTCATTTTCCGGAAAGTCGGCAGCGGAAAGCGCAATACGCGGGAATAAAGTTCAAACCGAAGCCGCCGCAACATGCGCTCGCCAGTCAGCCCTTTATAGACATTGATGACGTATTTGAAGGCCTGATTGATAACCACCAAGACCAAAAAAGCGCCGCACAGCACAAACAGAAACGTTTCCTGGTCCAGACTAAGGCCGGTTTCCCAACTGATCGCAAAAATGAAGGCATCAAAATCAATATTTACATCGAGCGGAAATTCAAATGTCGTTGCACTAATCGCTTCATTGATTATCAGTTTGGGTAGTTCATAAAATAGATACAGAAAAGGGAATGAGGCCACCGCCATGAGGGTCACAATAACTTGCTGCCGACCGCTATAGCGACGGATATATGCAAACAGCGTCTTATCCATGCGTCCTGGCTAACTCACTCGTCCTAAACAATATGCAATGCCCTAATACTGACTTTAGCTGCTTCGTCGGCTCGGGTAAACGCCCTTGGTGCATTCGGGCCCAGGAAATGACTACTAGAAATTACTGCACAATCATGATTGAACTACGGTGGAATTGTGCGGTATTCTTTAATATTGTCGATTTGGGAGATTGTTGGATGCAACCTACGGTGCGGGGCTCCCGCGTACTGATCTATAGTCACGACACGATGGGCCTGGGACACCTGCGCCGCTGTCGGACCTTGGCGCACGCCTTGGTTCAACAAAATCCCGATATGTCGGTCTTGATTTTGTCCGGTTCGCAAATTATCGGCAGTTTCGATTTCCGCGCGCGCGTCGATTTTGTACGGGTTCCAGGCGTCATCAAATTGCGCAACGGCGAATATACCTCGCTCAGCCTGGATATCGATATCGAACAAACGGTTTCGATGCGGGCTTCGATCATTAAACATACGGCTGAGATTTTCGCGCCCGACGTCTTTATTGTCGATAAAGAACCTTTGGGCCTACGCGGTGAATGTGCGGCGACCCTGGAAATGCTGAAAGCGCGGGGCACCCGCCTGGTGCTTGGTTTGCGTGATATCCTTGACGAGCCGGAATTTCTGGTCCCTGAATGGGAGCGAAAAAATGTCATGCCGGCGTTGAAAGAACTTTACGACGAGATCTGGATCTACGGATTGCCGCAGATTTGCAATCCCCTGGAAGGCATCCGATTGCCAAGCGGCGTCGATCAGAAGATCACCTATACCGGTTATCTGCGGCGCAATGCGCGCGAGGAACATTTCAGTCAAGTTCCCGATATCGTCGAAAACCCGTATATTTTGGTGACCCCGGGCGGCGGCGGCGATGGCGAAAGCATGGTCGAGTGGGTTTTACGGGCTTATGAAACCCGGCACCCGCAATTGATCCCAGCGCTGATCGTCTTTGGTCCCTTCATGGCACCGGATTTCCGTAACGATTTCCTCGAACGGACTGCACGCCTGGAGAATGTCGAGGCGATCACATTCGACGCGGAAATGGAAACCCTGGTCGCGAACGCCGCCGGTGTGGTGGCAATGGGCGGTTACAACACCTTTTGCGAAATCCTGAGCCTGGACAAGCGCGCTTTGATCGTGCCCCGCACGCAGCCGCGGATGGAGCAGCATTTGCGGGCCAGTCGGGCGCAATCCCTGGGGTTATTGCGGATGCTGGAAAACACCGGCAACCATAATCCCGAAGCGATGATCAAGGCATTGCTGGATTTACCCTATCAAAAACGGCCATCGGAAGTGGTCGTTCCCGGTTTGTTGGAGGGTTTAACAAACGTCAATCGATTGGTTGCACCGTGGGTACAAAACACCGACGTTCAATCATCCGCCAGCAAATCAGCCTGAACCGGCCATAAAGGACAGCTGTCGTTGAAAGCCGCGCCCGTGTCGCCCGTTGCATTTGTCCTCAAGGGTTATCCGCGCCTTTCAGAAACCTTTATCGCCCAGGAAATTCGCGCCTTGGAAGTGCGCGGTCTGGATATCCGCATCGTCTCGCTGCGCCATCCGACCGACCCGCACCAACACCCCATTCACCAAGAAATCCAAGCCCCGGTAAATTACCTGCCGGAATATCTTTATCAGGAGCCGCGACGGGTTTTTCGGGCCTGGTGGGCGGCGCGCCGTTTGCCAACCTATAGAGCAGCCCGCAAGATCTGGTGGCGCGACTTATGGCGCGACCGCAGTTCCAACCGAATTCGGCGTTTCGGCCAGGCCATGGTCCTGGCCCAGGAACTGCCGGCGGATATTCGCCACATTCACGCTCATTTTCTGCATACGCCGGCGTCCGTGGCCCGCTACGCGGCAACCTTGCGCGGCCTGACATGGAGTGTCTCCGCGCACGCGAAAGATATTTGGACCTCCCCTGACTGGGAAAAAACCGAGAAACTTGCAGCCTGCCAATGGCTTACCACCTGCAGCGGTTACGCCCGCGATCACCTGGCAGCTTTGGCGGCCAGCGGCGGTCATGATCAAAAAGTGCGGCTCAACTATCATGGTATCGATTTAGCCCGGTTCCCGGCGATGCTTGGCCGCCGGGAAGATAACGGCATTCTCGAACTACTGGCGGTGGGTCGGGCCGTGCCAAAAAAAGGTTTCGCCGATTTATTGGCGGCACTGGCGCAACTGCCAAAAGACCTGCAATGGCGGCTGATCCATATCGGCGGCGGCCCCTTGTTGGCGAGCTTAAAAACCACGGCGAAAGAGCTGGGGTTAAGCGCCCGCATCGAATGGCTGGGCGCCCGCCCACAGGAAGAGGTTCTGGCGGCCTATCGCCGCGCCGATATTTTTGTCCTGCCCGCCTTACAAGACAAAAGTGGGGATCAGGACGGCTTACCAAATGTGTTGATGGAAGCCCAAAGCCAACGCCTCGCCTGTATCTCCACCACGGTTTCAGCAATCCCAGAACTGATCATCGACCGTGAAACCGGCCTGTTAGTGCCGCCCGGTGACTCCGCTGTCCTTGCCGCGGCGCTTGCGAAGCTGATGCGCGATCCGGTATTGCGCCAAAAATTGGCCGCCGCCGGCGAAACCAGAGTGCGCACGCATTTCGACTTCAACAACATGATCGGACCCTTGGCGGCGCAATTTGCCTTGCTGGAGGCGGCCCTTGGGGAAGCCTCATGACCCGAGCCCGGCACATCGCCTTTTATGCGCCCATGAAGTCACCCCATCACCCGGTCCCCTCCGGCGATCGGGAAATGGCCAAACTATTTGTCGCCGCCCTGACCATGGCCGACTATGACGTTGCGGTCGCCAGCGAATTCAAAGCCTATGACAAACTTGGTGAGGCCGTTTTGCAGCGGAAATTGCAGGCGGAAGGCGAAGCCGTCGCCGCCCAATTGCTGGCCGCCTATCAAAACGGGACGGCGGCAATGCCGGAGCTTTGGTTCACCTATCATCTGTATCACAAGGCGCCCGACTGGCTGGGCCCGACAATTGCCAGAGCTTTGAATATTCCCTATGTCGTTGCCGAAGCGTCGCACGCGCCAAAACAGGCGACCGGCAATTGGGCCCTGAATTACCGTGCCGCCGAACAAGCTTTTCGGCAAGCCGATCGCATTCTCTGCATGACCCGGTTGGATCTGGCTTGCGTCGAGGCGCTGCGCCCGGCGGCACAAGTGGCGCAGTATTTTCCACCGTACTTGGATGTGGCGCCGCCACTGGACCGGGAATTGGCCAGGCGCGACGTAGCGGCGAGATATGACTTGGACCCGGCGAAAACTTGGCTGTTATGCGTCGCAATGATGCGGCGGCGCGACAAGCTGCCGTCTTATACCGTCTTGGCCGCCGCGTTGGCCAAACTTTCGCATCGGAACTGGCAATTCCTGGTGGTTGGCGACGGGGAGGAGCAAACGCAGGTGAAACAATTGTTCGCCGGCTTTGGCGACAAAGTGCGTTTTGCCGGCGCTTTGGCGGGCGAGGACGTGCATAAATGTTACACCGCCAGTGACATTTATGCTTGGCCGGCACTCAACGAAGCCTACGGCATGGCGCTGTTGGAAGCACAGGCAGCGGGCCTGCCCGTGGTGGCCGGCGGTGAGGCGGGTGTCCACGACGTCGTCCGGGATGGGCAAACAGGGCGGTTGACCAAAGTTGGCGATTGCGCCGATTTCGCAGAAGCGCTTGACGAATTGCTGGAAAATCGGGCACATCGGCAGCAATTAAGCAAAAACGCCGCAACTTTTGTTCGCGGGGAACGGACATTGGCGCAGGCGGCAGCGAAACTGAAGACGATGATCGACGAGTTGACAACATGACTGAACTGGCTTTCATTCGCCATGGCCGAACGGAATGGAACAAAGCCGGGCGCCTGACCGGGCGATCCGACATTTCGTTGGCGCCGGAAGGGCGGCTGGAAATTTCCACTCGGCGCTTGCCGGCCCGCTTCGCCCAGGCGCAATGGCACACCAGTCCCCTCCGGCGCACCCGGGAAACCGCGACCCTGCTGGGACATCACGAGGCCCGTATAGAACCTTGTCTGATCGAAATGGATTTTGGCGTCTTCGAAGGGCGGACCTTGGAAAGCCTGCGCCAGGACCCGGCCCTTGATATGGCGGCGATGGAAGACCAAGGTTTGGATTTTCAGCCGCCGGACGGGGAAAGTCCGCGCCTGGTCCGTCAACGTTTGCAGCCTTTTCTGGATTGCCTGCACCGGGCGGGTGGCCTGCATATCGCCGTCGCCCACAAAAGCGTCATTCGCGCGATCATGGCGGACGCTTACGATTGGAATATGTTGGGCCGGCCGCCGGTCAAATTGCGCTGGGAACAAATTCATCTCTTCACCCTCGATCAAGCGGCTCAGCCCAAACCGAAAGAAATGAACATCCCCTTCGAAAGCAGCCTGAAAAGCGAGACGGTGTGAGCGCCAAACGGGTTCTATTTTATGTTCAGCATTTGCTAGGGATCGGCCATCAACGTCGTGGCGCCACCATTGCGCGGGCCATGCAGGCCGCCGGTCTGGAGGTGACTTATGTGTCCGGCGGCACGGAAATTCCAAATCTGAACCTGGGTGGCGGCAAACTTGTGCAATTGCCGCCAACCCGGGCCACCGACCTTTTTTTCAAAGAGCTGGTCGATGAATTTGACCAACCGATTGACGATGCCTGGCGGATGCGACGGCGGGACCAATTACTGAAGGTCTGGCAGGATTGCCAACCCCATGTCATCATTTTGGAGCTTTATCCCTTCGGGCGGCGGCAAATGCGTTTCGAACTATTGCCGCTGTTGGACGCGGCGCTGGCGGCGCCGCAACGCCCGGTGATTGTCAGTTCGGTGCGCGATATTCTGGTGGCGTCGCCAAAACCGGAACGCATCGACGAGATGCGCGAGCGCGTCGACCGTTATTTCGATCATGTCATGGTGCATGGCGACGCCAATCTGATCCCGTTTGAACGGACTTTTCCCCTCGCCAACGATATCCAAGATAAAACCGCCTATACCGGTTATGTGGTCGATACGACCGGTCAAAAGGGCGGCCCCGAGAGCCCCGGTTACGAGGAAATATTGGTCTCCGCCGGGGGCGGCGCGGTCGGTGAAAAATTATTGCGCACAGCCTTGCAGGCGCGATCTATGACCGGTTTCCAAAGCCTGACCTGGCGCGTCCTGGCTGGCGTCAACGCCAGCGGCGAAGAATTGCAAGCCTTGAAAGAACTTGCTGGCGACGGCGTCATCATCGAAAGGGCCCGGGGCGATTTTCCAAGCCTGCTGATGAATTGCGCCTTGTCGATCAGTCAGGGCGGCTACAATACCATCATGGAAGCGTTACACGCCAACTGCCGGGCTTTGATCGTGCCTTATGCCGGCGGCTTGGAAACCGAACAAACTTTGCGGGCCGAACTATTGGCCGAACGAGGCCTGATCGAAACCATCGAGGAGGCTGACTTGAACCCAGAAAACATGGCCATCGCGATCGAAATTGCGATGGCCAAACGACGCGGCGCAAATCTTGATCTCAATACCGACGGTGCCGCAACGGCGGCAACAATGGTGCAAGGCTGGAGTGAGGCGGCGGCATGGTAGATATTGCCTGGGAGGAACTGACGAGCGAGCTCGACCGCTGGCAAGCAGCCGGGCAAACGGCTGAATTTTGGTGGCGTGACGATGACGCCACAGCGGATACCGCGGCGCTGCAACAGTTATTGACCCTGCAGCGGGTGCAGGGCGTGCCCCTGGCACTGGCGGTGATCGGCGGGGTGGCAAGCCAGGCCTTGGCGGATCGGGTCATGGCGGCGAATGCCGACGGCCAACAGGTACAAATCCTGTCGCATGGCTACCGTCACGAAAATCACGCCCATCCCGGAGAAAAGAAATCCGAATTCCCGAACCACCGCATCGCCTATGACATGTTGGCGGATATTTCGCTGGGTTTCGAAGGTTTAAAGGTGCTGTTCAAGAACAGCGCCTTGCCGGTCTTTGTCCCACCTTGGAACCGGTTTGCCCCAGGCATGGTGCCTAGGTTACAGAATGCCCAGATCACCGGATATTCCGCCTTCGGGCCAAGCTCGGATTTGTCTGACTATGGGGTCACGGCGGCAAACTGCCAAATCGACATCGTCAATTGGCGCGGCGGCCGGGATTTCATCGGCGCCCGGCAAGCCCTGGCGCAAATATGCAACGAACTTAAAGAGCGGCGGGAAACCAACCGCGAAGACGCCATCGGGGTCCTGAGCCATCATTTAGACCATGATGACGCCTGTTGGTCATTTTTGGCGCAATTATTCCAGGCCACCAACGGCCACGTCGCAGCAAACTGGAAAAATGCGACAGATATCTTTAACGTGGCCTCATGACGACACATACTTATCCACTGGACAATATTATTGGCGACTATTTTCGCGCCGGCACCGGCTTGGTTTTTGTTTTAGTGCCGGCTTTGTTGACGGAATTGGGCGGGATAGCGCTGACCGTATTGTTGTCACTGGCAGCGATATTTTTCGTCTATGGCGCCCGTACCCTGAACCGTCAGCTAACCCGTGTCAGCCTGGACGAAACCGGTATTCGCAGTAGTGGTGGCCTGTCGCGCCAGCTGCGTTGGGCGGAAGTAGAGAAAATCGATCTGCGGTATTTCTCTACCCGGCGGGATCGCCGCAACGGTTGGCTACAAATTCGCCTTGACGGGGCCAACACGGTGGTCAGAATTGATTCTCAAGTTTCGGAATTTCAACAACTCGTCGAATATATTTGCCAAGCGGTCCCGAAGTCACAAATCTCGCTTGGCCAAACAACAATGACGAACTTGAAATCCTTGGGCATTGACGCCGATAATTGGCCGGCCGCAGAGGCGCCGGGCGCAAAAGGGGAAGCATGACGAACGTTTTACGCCTGCGTGACTTGGCCGTCGAATTCCGCGCCGCCGAAGGCGTGGTGAAGGCAGTCGATGGGATTTCTTTCGCCGTGCCAGCCGGTAAAACGGTGGCGCTGGTGGGCGAATCGGGGTCCGGCAAAACCGTCGTCAGTCAGGCGATCATGCGCATCCTGCCGAAGGCGGCGGAAATTACCAACGGCGAAGTGCTGTTTTTCGATCCCGATCAACCGGGCTCGTTCGTCGATATCACCCGCTTGCCGGTCAATAGCCGGGATATGCGGATGATCCGGGGCGGGCGGATTTCGATGATCTTCCAGGAGCCGATGACGTCTTTGTCGCCGCTGCATACGATCGGCGATCAGATCTCGGAGGCGTTGCTGCAGCACCAGAACATGGCCAAGAAAGTCGGCCTGGAGCGGGCCGTCGAAATGCTGCGCCTGATCAGTTTTCCGGAACCCGAGCAGGCGATCCACAAATATCCGTTTGAACTGTCGGGCGGCTTGCGGCAACGGGCGATGATCGCCATGGCGTTGATTTGCCGGCCGGCATTGTTAATCGCGGACGAGCCGACCACCGCCTTGGACGTGACCATTCAGGCGCAAATCCTGAAGCTGATTAACGATATGAAAGACGAGCTGCATATGGCGGTCCTGATCATCACCCATGATCTGGGCGTCGTCGCCAATGTCGCCGATGAAGTGGTGGTGATGTATCACGGCAAGATCATGGAACGCGGCAGCGTCGAGGATATCTTTGCCAAAGCCAGCCATCCCTATCTGAAAGCCCTGCTGCATGCGGTGCCGCGCTTCGGCATGGGCGCCGACGAGCGCCTGGTTCCGTTGCGGGAGATCAAAGCCGAAGCCGGCGCCTTGTTGAAACAAAAAGAGCCGTGGCCCGAAGGCGTGGACGACAGCGCGCCTTTATTGAATGTACAGCATCTCTCCAAGTCCTTCAGTACCCGCAAACGCAGTCTGTTAGGCGGCAAGCCGGGTGGCGAAATTCTAGCCGTCGACAATATCAGCCTCAGCATTCAACGCGGCGAATGCCTGGGCCTGGTCGGCGAAAGTGGCTGCGGCAAAACCACCACGTCGAAAATGATTTTGCGCGCCGTTACCCCCGATCAGGGCGAAATTACCTACAACGACCACGGCCGTCTGGTGAATGTACTGGAATTACAAGGGGCCGAGCTTTTTAACTATCGCCGCAAGGTGCAGTTTATTTTTCAGGACCCGTTCTCCTCGCTCAATCCGCGGATGACGGTGTACGATATCATTTCCGAACCGCTGGTGATCCATAATGTCGGCGATGCGGAGGAGCGGGCCGAGCGGGTCAAGGAATTGATGCATTTGGTAGGCCTCGATCCGCGTTTTCTGCGCCGGTATCCGCACAGTTTTTCCGGCGGTCAGCGTCAACGCATCGGGATCGCCCGGGCCTTGGCGCTGCAGCCGGACCTATTGATCTGCGATGAGCCGGTTTCGGCCCTGGATGTTTCGGTGCAGGCGCAAGTGTTGAATTTATTGAAGGATCTGCAGGACGAATTGGGTCTGACTTACATGTTTGTGTCCCATAATCTAGCCGTTGTCGACTATGTTGCCGATCGTATCGCCGTCATGTGTGCCGGCCGGGTGGTGGAGACCGCGCCGTGTAAAATGCTCTTCGAGAACCCCATTCATCCCTATACCAAGGCACTTTTAGCGGCGGTACCGAAGGCGGATATACACGCTAGACTGGATTTAACCGCGCTGATGGAAGGCAAGGCTTCGATCCCCTCGGAATGGCCCGCACCTTTCACCCTTGCGGGAGAAGAAAAGGTCGATATGATTGAAACGACAGAAGGGCATTTTGTGCGCGCCAGCACCGACGCTAAACTGTAACATAAACAGGATGTCGGGCAGGGCGACGAGTTTGGGAGAGGTGGATGCGAATGGGAACTGTTTTGTCGCCCGGTCGTGATGGAATGTGCAAACGCCTGATTGGCGGCGCGCTGGTCTTAGCGATCGCGACCGTGACGGCAACATCATTATTTGCCGCAGATTATAAAGAAGCGCCGTCCTTGAGCGTCAAGGTCGCCGCCGGCGATCTGCCGCCCGTGGCGGCGCGGTTACCGACAAAACCGATGATCTTGAATATGGCGGCAAGCGGTAAAAGCATCGGCCAATATAGCGGTGAACTGAAAACCCTGATCGGGCGGGCCCGCGATACCCGCCTGCTGGTGGTCTACGGTTACGCCCGCCTTATCGGTTATAATGAAAAACTGGAATTTATCTCCGATATCCTGGAATCCTATGATGTGCACGAAGGACGCATATTCACTTTCAAGCTGCGTAAAGGGCACCGCTGGTCCGATGGCGAGCCTTTTTCGGCGAAAGATTTTGCTTATTACTGGGACAATGTCGCGAACTATAAAAAACTGTCGCCGTCCGGACCGCCCATCGACATGCTGGTGGATGGCGAGCCGCCGAAGTTCGAGATCATCGACGATCACACCGTGCGTTATAGTTGGAAAAAACCGAACCACATGTTTTTGCCGCGCTTGGCCGGGGCGTCGCCGCTGTTTATTTATCGCCCAGCGCACTATCTTTCAAAATTCCACGGCGATTATGCCGATCCTGCGAGCTTGAAGAAGCTGTTGAAAGAACATCGCACACGCAATTGGGCCAGCCTGCACAATCGCCTGGACAATATGTACCGCTTTGACAATCCGGACCTGCCAACTTTGCAGCCGTGGCGTAATAACACCCGGCCGCCGGCGGTGCGCTTCATCGGCGAGCGCAATCCCTATTTCCACCGGGTCGACGAAACCGGTCAGCAATTGCCCTATTTCGATCGCATCATCTTGGCGGTCTCCGATGGCAAGTTGATCCCGGCCAAGGCCGGCACCGGCGAAGTTGATCTACAATCGCGAAATGTGGCGTTTAACAATTACACTTTTCTGAAAGAACATCAGGACGAGGGCGAATTTAAGACCTATCTTTGGAATATCGCTAAGGGTTCGCACTTGGCCTTGTTCCCGAACATGAACGTCAATGATCCGGTCTGGCGCAAATTGATGCGGGACGTCCGTTTTCGTCGCGCCCTGAGCCTCTCCATCGACCGCACACTAATCAATGAAACCCTCTATTTCGGCCTCGCCATCGAAGGCAACAATACCCTATTGCCCTCCAGTCCGCTGTTCAAAGAAGAATTTCAAAAGATCTGGACCGACTACGACGTCGACGCGGCCAATGAAATTCTCGACGATATGGGGCTGGATCAGTTTGACGACGACGACATCCGCCTTTTGCCGGACGGACGGCCAATGGAGATAATTGTCGAAACCGCCGGCGAAGAGACCGAACAAGTGGATGTGCTGCAGTTGATTTCCGAAAATTGGGCCGAAATCGGCATCAAGCTGTTCATCAAACCTTCGCAGCGGGAAATCTTCCGCAATCGGGTATTTTCTGGCGACACGCAGATGTCAGTTTGGTTCGGTTTGGAAAACGGTATCGCCACGGCGATGATGAGCCCGGCCGAGTTGGCGCCGACGTCGCAATTGCAGCTGCAATGGCCGATGTGGGGGGAATATTACGAAACCAGCGCCAGCGGCGGCAAACCGCCGGATATGGAAATCCCCAATCAACTGCTTGGTATGCTGAAACAATGGCAGGACAATACCGCCCTGGAAAGCCGCACCAAAGTCTGGCAGGAGATGTTGAAAATTTACACCGAACAGGTCTTTAGCATCGGCATCGTCTCCGGCGTGAAACAACCCATCGTGGTGAAAAACGGCATCATGAATGTGCCGGAAAAAGCAATTTACAATTGGGATCCCGGCGCCCAGTTCGGCATCTACCGCCCCGACAGTTTTTGGCGCAAACCGAAAAATTGAGATAAGCTAATCAAGACATAATGATAATAATATTCTGAGATAGGCGCCTAAGCTACATGTTCACATATTTTGTGCATCGCGTGATGATCATGATCCCCACTTTGCTGGTGATCTCGATCATTACTTTTGTCATCATTCAGCTGCCGCCAGGCGATTATCTGACCAATTTGATCGATCAATTGCGCTCGCAAGGGGACAAGGCGGCGCTTGAAAAAGTTGCTTTCCTGCGGGCGGAATATGGCCTCGATAAACCGATGCTGGAGCAATATGCTATCTGGCTAGGGGTTTGGCCCGGCAGCAACGGTTTCTCTGGCCTTTTGCAGGGCGATCTGGGTTGGTCCTTCGAATATCAGCGGCCAGTCGATGAAGTGGTCGGCGACCGGTTGTTCCTGTCTTTTGTGCTCAGTTTTTCAACCATCCTGTTTGTCTATGTGGTGTCATTCCCAATTGGCGTCTATACCGCCGTCCGGCAATATTCCATCAGCGATCATGCGATGACGTTTCTGGGTTATATCGGCCTAGCGACGCCAAACTTTCTGCTGGCCCTGATCCTGCTCTATCTGGGCAAGAAGTATTTCGGCGTTTCCATCGGGGGCCTGATGGACGATGAATATATCGGCCAGGATATGTCCTGGGACAAGTTTCTCTCGATCTGCGAACATCTGGTGGTACCGGTGATTGTCATCGGCACCTCCGGTACCGCCGGCATGATCCGCCGCCTGCGCGCCAATCTACTGGATGAATTACAGAAACAGTATGTCATGACGGCGCGGGCGAAGGGGCTGCGGTCGTCGAAAGTGCTGATCAAATATCCCCTGCGCATGGCGCTCAATCCATTTGTCGCCGACATCGGCAATCTGTTGCCGCAGATGATTTCCGGTTCCGCCATTGTCGCTGTGGTGATGAGCTTGCCGACCTCCGGCCCGATGCTGGTCAGCGCCCTGCAAAGCCAGGATCAATATCTGGCCGGCAGTTTCCTGTTGTTCCTGGCTTTCCTGACGGTCATCGGCATGTTCATCTCGGACCTAGCGCTCGCCGTCCTTGATCCCCGCATTCGCCTGGGCGCGGCGGCGTCAAAATGAAACGGCTGGATGAAAAACCGGAACATTGGGTGTCCGACGCGCCCTTCGATCCGATGTCCCGCGAGATCCTGACGCCGGAACAGGAACAGTTTTATCTGGCCTCGCAATGGAAGCTGATGTGGTGGAAATTCCGCCGCCACCCGCTGGCGATTGCCTCCGGCGTTTTTTTACTGGCGATCTATCTGGCGATTATTTTTTCCGAGATCATTGCGCCCTATGGCCTAAGCAAAAAGCATTCAAAATATATTTATGCGCCACCGCAAGGTTTGCATCTGTTCCATGACGGCTCATTCGTCGGGCCCTTCACCTATGGTTTCAAACGCACGCGGGATGTCGAGACCCTGCGCCGCATCTACACCCCCGATTCGACAAAAGTGCAGCCGCTTAGGTATTTCTGCAAGGGCGACAGATACAAATTCTGGGGCCTGTGGCGTTGGAATTTCCATCTATTCTGTCCCTATAAAGAAAAAATCGACGGTAAAACCGTCCACGGTACGGTTTTCATCATGGGCACCGACCGCCTGGGCCGGGACATGTTTTCACGTATTATTTATGGCTCCCGCATCTCCCTGACGGTGGGTCTGATCGGTATTACCATCAGCTTTGTCGTCGGCCTGACTTTGGGCGGCCTGGCCGGTTATTATGGTGGTTGGGTCGACAATGTGGTGCAGCGCTTGATCGAGATGATCCGCTCGTTCCCGGAATTGCCGCTGTGGATGGCGCTCTCCGCCGCCTTGCCAATCACCTGGAGCCCAATCGCAGTATTTGCCGGTATCACGGTGATCCTGGGGCTATTGGATTGGCCGGGCTTAGCCCGTGCCGTGCGCAGCAAACTGCTCAGCCTTAGGGAAGAGGATTTCGCCACCGCCGCCACCTTAATGGGGGCCAGTCCGCGCCGGGTCATTGCCCGCCATCTGCTGCCGAATTTCATGAGCCATCTGATCGCCAGCTTGTCATTGTCGGTGCCGTCGATGATTTTAGGCGAGACGGCGCTCTCCTTCCTGGGTCTGGGCCTGCGTCCGCCGGTCACCAGTTGGGGGGTGTTATTGAACGAATCGCAGAATATTAACGCCGTCGCCACCTATCCCTGGCTGATCTTCCCGATGCTGCCGGTAGTCCTGGTGGTGTTGGCCTTCAACTTCTTGGGCGACGGCCTGCGCGACGCCGCCGATCCCTATAAATGAGCGAACGATTTTCCGGCCTGCAGACGCCGTGCCTGTTGCTGGATACCAAGCGCCTGGCCGAAAATGCCGAACAAATGCGCCAACGGGTGCAGCATATCGGGGTCCGTCTGCGCCCGCATATCAAGACCTGCAAGTCTGTCGAGGTGACAAATGTTGCCCTTGCCGGGCGGCAAAGCGGCATTACCGCCTCAACCCTGAAAGAAGTGGAATATTTCGCCCGCGCCGGTTTTGGCGACATTCTTTACGCCGTCGGCATTAGCGCCAACAAATTTTCCCATGTCGCCCAGTTGATCCGGCAGGCGGGCGCCGATCTGACCCTGTTGACCGATCATAGGGATGTCGCCGTCGCCGCCGCCGCCTTCGCTGCCGCGGAAAACCTGCGCCTGAAATTTCTTGTCGAAGTGGATTGTGGTGAACATCGCGGCGGTCTGCCACCGGGGTCCGCTGAACTGATCGAGGTGGCGAGAATATTACATCAAGCGCCCAACATTGATTTTAAAGGCCTGATGACCCATGGCGGCCATTCTTATCGCCACGACCAGATCGCCGATATTGAACGGGTCGCCGCCGAAGAGGTCGGTGCCATTGCCGCCGCCGCCAGCGGCTTGCGAGAGGCCGGCATTCCGGTGGAGATCACTTCCATCGGCTCGACCCCGACGGTACTATTTGGCAAAGACTTCGAAGGGGTGAGCGAAGTTCGCGCCGGGGTCTATTTGTTCATGGACCTGTCGCAATATTCGCGTCATGTCTGCCGTCACGAAGATATTGCCGTCTCGGTGCTTGCGACGGTGATCGGGCATAACAAAGCCGGTGCGGCAATCACCATCGATGCCGGAGCGCTGGCCTTGTCAAAAGACCTGGGCGCCAACGATTACCTGCCCAGCATCGGCTATGGTCAGGTCTGCGATCTGGAAAATGCGACGCCCTTAGGGGATCTGGCGGTCGCTACCGTGCATCAGGAACATGGCACCATCCCGATCAGCGATGATGCTTGGTATGAACGTCTGCCGCTCGGCAGTTTGCTTAGAATATTACCCAATCACGTCTGCATGACGGCGGCGGCCTATAGTGAATACCACCTGCTGAGCGACGGCAAAGTCAGCGGCACCTGGCCACGCATCTGCGGCTGGTATTGAGCGGGCCGGGGGAGCGGGCCGGTGATGCCTTCAAGATTTATGAACGCGCACTAACGTTCCAGAACGACCAAATCGACCGGGCTGCGAATTCCGTCGACCGCGCTGGCGGGCAAAACCTCCGGCTCGGTTTCCAGTTCCAGGCCCTGGGCGATGGCGGTTTCCAACGTTGCTTGAGTGGTTAGCGCCGCGCTTTTGGTTTGTTTATTCCAGTTTTCCAGTTTGGCAGCGCGATTGACCGCATCCCCGATCACTGTATATTCCAGCCGGCGTTCATCGCCGACGGCGCCAAAAATCACCGGGCCGCTATCGACCGCGAAGCCGAATTTTAAGCGTGGTAAGGCCTGCGCCCGGCGCTCTTCGTTCCAGGCGGCGGCGGCCCGGCACATCTGCGTCATCGCCCTAAGGGCGTCACCGGCATAACTATCCGATGGCGCCACCGCGCCAAAAGTCGCCATGATGCCGTCACCCAGAAATTTGTCGACACTGCCGCCATGTGTGTTGATCACTTCGATCATGCGGCGCTGGTAGTCCGCCAACAACATCATTATTTCGCCCGGCGGCATCTGCATGGCCATCGGGGTGAAGCCGCGAATGTCACAAAACAGGATCGCCGCCTCGCGCAGTTCGCCCTGTCCGGGGGTCAATTCGCTGGTCGCGGCGGTGATCCGGGCGGCAACTTCAGGGGCAAAAAACCGGTTCAAGTCCTGATGCGCCTGGGCCTCGATCACCGACGACAATAACAACTTGCGGGCCCGTTGAATGGCGATCGCCAAAATCGCCGTGGTCACCAGGATCGTAATGATCTTGTCAAATTCCGCCCCGATCAGGATGGCATTCGAGGTCATGTATTCGACAAAATCCCGGGTCACGCCCATATTTGCGCGTTCGACGTCGCCAAGGCAAAATAAAGCATGTCCAACCAGCCGCCGGCGGCCAGCAAGCCCGATAGAATGACAAACCCAGCAGAGAACCGCAGGGCCCGAAGGGCGATAAAGACAAACAGATAGACCATCGTCGGCGCTTTCAGATAAAACGCGGCGGGCTGCCCATATTGCAGATGAAAGCTCCAGATCAGAGTCAATAAAATCGTCATATCGATGAACACGGACAGGGTCAGGAACCAATTGGCCATGAACCCGCGATGCAGCAGGAACAAACGAACGACCGAAAAGAAAATATACAACGCCAGCGCCACTGGCACCGGTTCGAACGACATATTGGCTTCGAAGGTTTTTGGCGACAGCGTATAAAGGCTGGCCCAAATTAATCCGACGACCAGCTGCGCCCAGCCAATCAAGCGTTCGCTTTGGATTTGATGTGCGTCGATGGAGGCGAGGATGCGCGCCGGCAAATCGATTTTTTTAAACGGATTATCTAGCAAACGATAAATCCCCGTTGGCAATTTCAGAACATGCAATCATTTCGGTCATATAGTGCCACAAATCTCGACAGCCTTCGAATTCACCTCAAACCTCTGTGAATATGATGTTAAATCAGGCCTTCACCAACCACAGGCTGGCCGGATAACTATCCGGAAAGTCAGGTAGATCGGCGATCACGTTTTGCGTCAACTGCGGGCGCTGTCGGCTGCGCATATAGTGGCTGGCAAAGATTGGCCGATAGGCCCCGCTGGTCAACAACGCGGCGATGGCCAATTGCTCATTATAACCACGCCAGGTCCAGGCTGCCGGATAAGGGTCGGGCAGGAAAATATCATGCACCTGCAGGTACACGCCGGCCGGTAATCGCGGCAACACCCGGTTAAGCAAATCGTCGACATCGCTGCCCGGCATCAGAATATGGCTGCTATCGATGCTCAAAACATCGCCGGCCCGCAAGGTGTCGAACATGGTTAAATCGACTTGGTTCAAGGTCTGGGCAAGGAAGGTAACGTCCAGGCCTTTAACAATCGCCCGCGGGGCTGGGTCGATGGCGGTGAAGTCGCAAGCAAATTTGCCGTCGACAATCGCTTGATGGAAAAACCGCGTCGAGTGGCCACTGCCGACTTCGATTATCCGGGCCGGTTGATGGTGGCGGATCAGGCAATAGCCAGCGACCGCATCAAGGGTCGGGAACCAGCCCTGGTCGAAGCGCGGCGCTGGGGCCGGCTTTGTCCCGATTTGTTGCAACTCATCGCGATAAGATTGCGCCAGAGCAAAGACCTCTTCAAAGATCGGCAGGGCGCGATCGAAAATATCCTCGATGGGGCGATAAGCGGCAACTTCGTGGCCTGTCGGCATATCCTCGGCATAACGATAGGGAATGAAATAACCCCGCGCCGGGCCGCCCAATAGGGTCGAAGCGGCAAAGCGAATATTACGCCAGGCCAAAGTCCAGCTGGGATATAATTTCTCCATGATGATTTTTCAGCAATTTGCTAAGGCCGCAGGATCATGCCTTCTTGCGCGACCACAGAGCCGGGGCGCAATTTTTCGATGTCGCGTTTGATCTGATCCATGATTTCATCGTTGTGACCCGGTTCGTGATGAAAGGCGACAAAAGTTTTCACATTCGCCGCTTCACATAGTTCGACCCCGGCGCGCCAGGTGGAGTGGCCAAAGCCGACACAATTTGCATATTCTTCGTCGGTATACATCGCGTCGTAAATCGCCACGTCGGCATCCCGGATCAACTCGACGATGGTTTCATCGACTTTTCCGGCCACATGTTCAGTGTCGGTCAGATAACAAATCGACTTGCCGCCAAATTCAACGCGGTAACCGGTGGCGCCATTTGGATGGTTCAAGGCGGCGGTTGAGATCGTGATCTCATTATTCAAGTCAATGCGATCGCCGGTCTTAAACGGGTGATAATCGATATCGGCCTGGAACACCGACGGCGGCACCGGAAATAACGGCGCCGTCATCAGCTCTTCAAATATCTTATCGGTCTTCAACGCCGGCTCCAGATCGCCGCTCCAGACCCGGATATTATTCTCCGGAATATAGAACGGCGCAAAAAACGGAATACCGCAGACATGGTCGTAATGAACGTGGGTCAGAAAAAGGTCGGCATCAACCGCCCCGCCATTGCCGCCGCCATTCAACAGATGATTACCGAGTTCGCGCATGCCGCTGCCGGCATCGAACATTAATACGCGGTCGCCGCAGCGAATTTCCAGGGAAGAGGTATTGCCGCCATAGCGGATGCTATCCGGATCTGATACTGACAGGCTGCCCCTAACCCCCCAAAAGCGTACATAAAAATCGCCAAGATCACAGTGTAAATTGTTATTCGACGCCATTTACGCGTCCTTCAATCCATCTAAACAAGGCAAACAGTATACGGGTAATTCTACCAAAGTTAAATATGTCGAACCGATATATGTCTCACACGCCCGAATTTGCCTTTTATTGGCGCAAATTGAAACATATATTCAAGCGCATTTTGTTCAAGGTACTAATTTATACCCGCCGGGCTCAGTAATCAGTAATTCGGCATTCGATGGGTCTCGTTCGATCTTCTGACGCAACCGATAAACGTGGGTTTCCAAAGTATGGGTCGTCACCGTCACGTTATAGCCCCAGACTTCGTTCAACAGCACGTCGCGGCTGACAACTTTATCGCCGGCCCGGTAGAGGAACTTCAAAATAGCCGCTTCTTTTTCCGTCAACCGTACTTTCTGAGCGCTATCATTATGGATCATCAGTTTGGCGCTGGGCCGGAAGGTATAGTCGCCAATGGTGAAGACCGCATCTTCGCTTTGTTCGTGCTGGCGTAGCTGGGCCCGGATGCGGGCTAATAGAACCGCAAATTTGAACGGCTTGGTGACATAATCGTTGGCGCCCGATTCAAGACCCAAAATTGTGTCGGCATCGCCATCCAAGGCGGTCAGCATGATGATCGGGCATTTGACGCCGCCACGGCGCATCATTTTACAGGCTTCGCGACCATCAAGATCCGGCAGTCCGACATCCAGTAAAATCAAATCGAAATGATCTTCTTTCACCGCTTCAAGGCCGCTGCTACCGCTGTCGCATTGGGTGGTCGAGAATTCGTCATGCAATTCAAGTTGGTCGGCAATCGATTGCCGCAACAATTCTTCGTCATCCACCAAGAGGATTCTTTTTGCCGTCATTGCTTACTCCGAAATCAGGTTTCAAAATTCCGGCTAGAGATCTGCTTACCTGCCCGACCTCGCCCCTAACACATATAATTCTCGATAACAGCGGCACAAGCTTAGCCTGTTTTGAATAATTACAAAATGCCGCTGTCCAAGGAAGAGTTTGTTGCCCTTTGCCCGTAAAATCGCCTATGTCTGTTGCTATTATGATTACACAACACGATTTGTACACATATGCGTGAATTATCTCCGACATTACAAGTCAATCGCGCCGTCGCGGATTACCGCCTCGGCCGGGCGGTACTGATCGTAGGCGAAGACGGGGCATGCCTGGCGCTGGCAGCCGAACTGGCGACGGCGGAAGCGGTCGCGACGCTGGAAAGTGTCTGTAACGGGGCGCTGGCGTTGGCGATTACGGAAAGCCGAGGACGGGCTTTGAATATTAAACCGACCGGCGGGCAGGTCATTTTATTGGATTTGAATTCCTGGTTGGGGATCGATGCGCTGCGGACCTTGGCGGATGCCACGACAGATATGGAAATGCCGTTGCGCGGACCTTTTAAGCGCCAACGCCGAGCACCGGAATTGGCTGAACGCGCGGCCATTCAGTTGGCCAAACATGCGCGACTATTGCCGTCCGCCGTGGTTGGGAAGTTGCCGGTAGATGCGGTCAGCGCCGTGGCCGAGACGCATGCGTTGTTAGTCGTCGATGCCAGCGCCATTGCTGCCTATGAAGAAGAGGCGGCGCTCACGCTAAGCCCGGTCACCAGTGCCCAGGTGCCCTTGGCGGAGGCGGAAAATACCCGCATTGTCGCCTTTCGCCCGGCCGATGGCGGGGTCGAGCATCTTGCCATTATTATCGGCAACCCCTCGCCAAAAACGCCAATTCTGGTCCGACTGCATTCGGAATGTTTCACCGGTGATCTGTTGGGATCGCTGAAATGCGATTGCGGCGAACAATTGCGCGGTGCCATCCGCGAGATCGAACAGGCCGGTGCCGGTATCCTGCTGTATTTGGCCCAAGAAGGCCGCGGCATCGGGCTGATGAACAAACTTCGCGCCTATCGCCTGCAGCAGGATGGTTTTGACACGGTAGATGCAAATTTGCGCCTGGGTTTTGACGCCGATGAGCGAATATTCCGGCCTGCCGCACAGATGCTAAAGATATTGGGATATAACAAAGTTCGTTTGCTGACCAATAATCCGGATAAGGTCGACGGCCTGCGCGACTGCGGTATTGAGGTGAGCGAACGGGTTGAGCATATTTTCCCGTCGAACCAGCATAACGAACAATATCTGGCGACCAAGAAAAAACGTTCCGGCCATATTTTATAAGCGTTCAGAGTTGCCCAGTGGGGCGATTTTTACCGTATATGTTCCAGGCTAAATCGTTGAAGTATATAGGTTATTTATTGGTCCAGTTATTGCATATTTTTATCCTGGAGAGACATGCTTATGACCATTTCGACGCCATCGATGCCTGTAGCCGGATATGAAATGCGCGAAGCGGGCGGACATCACCAGGATGTCACCGCCCATCGCGGCCTTGTCGATTTTGGCGGCGATATCGGTCGTCACAACAAAGCCACAAATTTTTGGGGCAAAGATGGCTTTGGCTTTGACGACTTCATCGATGTGATCAATCCGCTGCAACATATTCCGGTCGTCAGCAGTATTTATCGCGCCCTTACCGATGACGAGATATCTTACGGGGCGCGCCTGGCCGGCGGCACCTTGTTTGGCGGCCCGCTGGGTTTTGTCGCCGCCCTTGCCAATGCGGTCATCGAAGACGGCAGCGGCAAAGATGTCGGCGGCAATATGATTGCCCTCCTCCTCAGCGATGATGACGCCGCCCCGGCAGGGCAGAATAGTTCGACAATGATGGCCGATCTTTCGCCGTCCGGGCGCGATAATGGCGACAAAGCCGGTTTTGCTGAAAACCGCAGGTCGGCAACGGTGGATCAGGGGCCCTTGCCGGCCGCGACCAACGCCGATATGCACCTGGCTTCCGGCCCGGCGCCGGCCACGGGTAAGTCCCCGGCCGCCACTGCAGAACCGGCCATTGGCACCGCCTCGCAACATGAAGCGGCCCGCCAAGCCGCCCTTCGGCCGTCGCCGCAGATGACCGGGGCATCCTTCGACGCGCTGATGCAAAGCATCGGTGCGACCCCGGCAACCCAACTGTCCCCGTCGCCTGGCTGGAAATTTGGCGCGGCACCGGCCCTGACACAAATTTCCAAGCCGGCGCTTGATGCGACGATTGATGCCGCGCAATCAACAGCAATTTGGCAGCCCGTCGCTAAAACCGTGGCCATGGACGAAAACAACATTCTGCCAAGTCCAACCCAGCACCGCCATGCGATGGACATCCATCGCGCGCTTAGCAATTTTTATCGTGAACCCGGCGCCGCACGGCGTATCCAACCGTGATCGCGGCAAGCCATATTGACGTTGACACGCAGCGCCGAATTGTCACGATTGGCGCGCAGCAATTCCCCTGCGCCCTTGGCCGCAACGGTACCGTCGAACAAGCCCTCAAACAGGAAGGCGATGGCTGCACCCCGCTTGGCCAATATCCGCTTCGTTACCTTTATTGGCGCCCGGATCGGCTTTCTAGACCGGATACCGCGATCAAAACAATAGCGTTGACGCCGCAAGACGGCTGGTGCGACGCGCCAAATGACCAAGCCTATAATCAGGCCGTTACTTTGCCCTACCCGGCCAGCGCCGAAACGCTGTGGCGCGACGATCACATTTACGATTTGATCATGGTGATTGGCCATAATGACAATCCCCGCAAGCCAATATGGGTAGCGCCATATTTTTCCATCTGGCGCGCGACGATTATTCGAGCACGGAAGGTTGTGTCGCCCTGGCGCCGGCGCATATGGACATATTCCTGCGCGTGATCGACGCCGATAGCTTGTTAACAATCAAATAACTGACGTCATTTCAGGCGCGGTTGCCGAAGATCGCTGTGCCGATGCGCACATGGGTGGCCCCGAAAGTGATGCCGGTTTCATAATCGGCACTCATCCCCATCGAAAGATTGGCAATATTGTTGCGGGCGGCGATTTTTTGCAGCAAGGCGAAATGCAGCGCCGGTTCATCTTCGGCCGGTGGGATACACATCAGGCCGACCACCGGTAAGGCCAGCTCTGCGCGGCAAAGTTTGATAAAATCATCCGCCTCCGCCGGTCTGACGCCGGCTTTTTGTTCCTCTTCACCGGTGTTGATTTGGATATATAGCGGAATTCTGACGTCAAGCTCCGCCATCAACCGGGCCAGATGGCGGGCCAGTTTGGGCCGGTCCACGGTTTCGATGACGTCAAATAACTCCAATGCCTTGCGCACCTTGTTGGTTTGCAAGGGTCCAATCAGATGAAGTTCGACGCCCTTATTGTGTGCCTTCAAGGCCGGCCATTTTTCTTCCGCCTCCTGCAAGCGATTTTCGCCAAAGATTTTTTGCCCGGCATCAATTGCGGCCTGAATTAAGGGGGCCGGTTTGGTTTTTGACACCGCCACCAAGGTGACGTCAGCGGGGCCACGCCCGGCTGCACTTGCCGCCCGATCAATTTCCCCCCGGACCCGGGTAAGGTTTTCCGCTATATTGGGCTGAACTGAATCTTCGTTTGGTATTTCACGGTCGGAGATCATGATTGGCTTCCACTAAAAACAAGATGTCATTGATGGCGAACCTAACATCCGGCCTGAGCAAGCTCAATTCGTCTTTCCACCACACCCAGAAGCGGCGGCCATGGCCGGCGGTGGTGATTTACATGAGTGACGAGGAACGCGATCCGGATCCGCTTGATACGATCAAGCGCTTGCCAAAAGACGCCTGGGTGATATTTCGCCATTACGACATCGCTGACCGCCAAAGGGTCGCCCGACAGGTCGCGGCGCTTTGTCGCCGCCGCGGCTTGAAATTGTTGGTGGCCGGCGATGGGCGCTTGGCGGCAGCGGTTCAGGCCCAGGGCTTGCACTTGCCGGAACACCAATTGCGGCGCTTTGGCCGACGACAGCGACAGCGCCATTGGATTGTCACTGCCGCCGCACATTCACCGTCGGCATTATTGCGGGCGCAACGATGCGGCGTCGATATCGCCTTGGTGTCGCCGGTTTTTGTTACTGCCAGCCATCCGGGTGGCCGCGCCCTGGGTCCGCTCAAATTGGCGCGGTTTTGCTGCGATGCCCTATTGCCGGTCGTCGCCCTAGGCGGGATCACCCCGGCAAATTGCCGCCGCGTGCAGCCAAGCGGTGCGATAGGGATAGCCGCCATCTCAATGTTTCGCTAAGTTTAAAGCGGTTGAGCAGAGAGCGGATGATAGGGTCACGTCGATGGCGCGGAAAATGAAAAAGACGACAGGCCCGACGGTGCCATCAACGACGAAGTTTTTGGAGTTTTCCGCCAACCGAGAATTTTCATTTCATGCCGGCAATGCATCGCCGCAATCAAAACAACAAGGTCGCAAGCGGGAGCATTATTTTACCACTTCCAGCCAGTTCGCCCGCCGCGGAATTGCCGCCAATCCGCAAGTTTTCACCATCCATGATCAGGGCGTACAAATTCCCTGTTTAGACCCAGCGGTGTGGGCAAAGACGGATTTTCAAAACACCCGGGTGCTGTTTTTGCTGCCCAGTCAGGCCTTGGGCAACAATGTTTGTATTTGGTTTTTCCTGCAGGCATTTTTGGAACAACAACAACTGCGTTCGTTGGGGGTGTGCTGCACCGAATCTTCCAGTGATATATTCCTGCTGGAGAAAGCCTTCAAAATTCATGGTCTCTGGGTAAGTCAGAAACAGTTTGGCCTGTGGGACTACGTGATCGATCTGGGCCATCTTGAGAGCCGGCGCAATATCGATCTTTGGCCCATCGATATGGAGGCGGAATTGCTGAACGCCTTCGAATTGACGCCATCGGCGCGCTTTAGCGGCAAAGCCCGGGCGCCAACGACAAATGGGCCGCCGCGAATCGGATTATTTCCGATGGCATCGTCACCGTTGCGAACCCTGCCGCCGGAATGCGTGCAAGCCTTGATCGTCAGCTTGGCGGATGTCGGTGACGTCACGTTATGTTCGAACAGCTTTCAACAGCAGGGAAAACTGTTGCTATCGGCTTTGGACCCGAGGCAATTGGCGACGATTGAGGTGGTGGAGAATTTTCCCTCGATCGGCGCCATTTTACAGGCCATCAAGGATTTCGACTATGTGGTGATGGCGGATTCCGGCCCCGCCCATATGACCAAATTATTCGGCACCCCTGGCATGGCGGTCTACACTTCCGCCCCAGGGGATGTCCTGCAAGGGCGGTTCACCAATATGCGATCCTGGACGGTGCCCTATAAGGGTGAATATTGCGCCGCCCCCTGCGGTCTCGCGAAAGTGCGCCAAAGCGCCGCCGGTGACATCGGCTGCATGGGCTCGCTGCAGTTATCGGTGGAAGAATTACCGACAACGCCGAGCGGGCAAAATGTCGGTTTGGTCAAATCGCTTTTCGAAAACCCGGTGCCCTGCGTTGCCGCCTTGGCAGCGGATGCTTCCGGCTTGCTCCGCGATATTCAAAGCGATCTACACCGCCTCGGTCTGGTGACCTGAACTGCAGCGCCAAATATTCTGGCGACGGAAAAATAAAACGACGACAAATGAAAAGGGGCGATCCGAAGACCGCCCCTTTCCGGGATTCTCGTATGTTCAAATTAGAACGATACGTGGGTACCCAAGAAGAAGATCGTTGAATCTCCGTCAGAAGCACCGCCGAGAGCTCCGGTATCAGTTTCGTGATCCCAGAATTGCACGCCGGCCATGAGCAACATGCCCGGACCGAATGCATAACTGCCGCCGATTTCGATTGCGTCGATTTCGTCATCGGATTCGTCAACTTCAGCATGTGCATACTGAATGCCAACGCCCCAAGGACCGGTCGAATAACGAAGGCCGATATTGTAATCGTCGCGATCGCTATCAATACCACGGTCATCGACACGATAAGCGCCACCGATGGTAAAGCCGGAGAAGCCAATGCTGGCGCCGACATTCCATTGGGTCCGGTCGTCAACACCAGGAGCTTCAAGGCTACCCCCAGCATAACCACCAGAAACCGCCAAGCTTACATCACCGAATTTGTTGACATAGTTGGCGCCGACTTCGAAGACTTCGCCTTGCTCACCAGCTTCAGCATCCGACGGGAAACCGGAATAGGACGAGTTGTAACCCGCACCATTACCTGCTTCGTCGTTTTCAGGTGTGTAAGAAACACCTAATTGGAAGCCAGCCATACGTGGCGTGAAGTAAGTGATCTTGTCCGAATCCGACGTCATCGAAATCGTCGTCGCCAGGAACAAGCTGGTGTGGCTGAAGTTAGGAGAGTTCAAGCCATGGGCCCAGTGCGAAGCCGCTGGAGACGCATAACCCATCGCGTAAGGAGCGGAGTTTTCCGCGCCCAGTTGAACCCGACCAAAACCGCCCGAGAACCACATAAAGTGCTCGTCGATTTGGTCTGCACAGGTTTCAGCTTCCAACTGAACTTGCACGCCAACTTGGATGCCATTGTCAAGATTGGTGGAACCATTAAAGATGATTTCACCTTCGTCTGAGATCAGATGCATGCGCTTGTCTGTGTCGTCATCTTGACTACCAGCGGCCATGGAGATTTGGAAATAACCCCCAACACCCATCTTAATCTTATCCGCAGCCATAGCGCCGGAACCGACCATGCCGGCCGCGACGAGAGCTGTGGTACCTAGTAAAAGCTTATTCATAAGCCAAACCCCTCAAAGTAAAGTTAGTTACGTAACAACGTTGATACATTTCATTTATACTCAAACTAAACCGCCTATCTTCGGACTTTTTACTCATACTCTATACAATACTCGATACGCTCGGCGGCACGTGGGCGTCCTAAACCCTGGCGACATAAGGCCAACATCCACCCTTAATTGCAAGCATGCCCTTGGTCCGGCTGTGTCAATTCGCCACCAGTGTGGTTATTTCGCAACAAGTTGTTTCAAGTTGTTTCAAAAATTGATTCAAACACCGTCTCGTTAGGCGACTTTTCTATAGGCAACAATGGATTTTTCCGGCATAACCGGGTGGAATTATTCGTTGGGAAAGATATGACGGTTGCCGTCGTCATCGGGGCGCTGTCTATTTGATGATCAGGAGATCGATATCAATGTCCAAAACGATCTGTCGTAAACGTGTCCTTTCCCTGGCAATGGGGCTGGGCGTAGCTTTGGCATTGGTCGCCTGTGGCAGCGTCGACACCCAATCGACTTATCCGCAATCAGAAGGCCGATATTATGATCCGAACCCGAAAAAGGAACGGGAAACGATTTTTGGCCCCGGCGGGATCAATTTTCTCGAATCTTTCGGCAGTGGCGAGGGCGATGGCAATGGCATTGGCGTGAACGCCTTTTTGTGGCGCGCCTCCCTTGACACCATTTCTTTCATGCCGCTGACCTCGGCGGATCCGTTTGGCGGCGTTATTATTACCGATTGGTACAGCCCGCCGGAAACCCCGGCAGAGCGCTTTAAGATGACGGTTTACATCCTTGATCGTCGCTTGCGCGCCGATGGCTTGAAGGTGGCGGTGTTCCGGCAGGAAAAAACCAGCGCCGATTGGGTCGATTCGGGCGTAACGGATGCGACTGCCCGGCAGCTTGAAAATGCTATATTGCATCGGGCCCGGCAAATTCGTCTCAATACGTTTGGCGAATAGACGGCCCTTCCCAGAAATTTCTCTGTTTGATCGTTACGATATTTTTCTGTCATAATTCTACTCATATTTAGGCGTCCTTAACCGGATGCGAAGTGAGATTTCCGATGTCACGCTATAACGCCCGCGAAACCGAAGCGAAATGGCAGGCCAAATGGGCCGATGCCAAAGCATTTTCCGCTGCCGATGAAACGACCGGCGAAAAATACTATGTGCTGGAAATGTTTCCCTATCCGTCGGGGCGCATCCATGTTGGCCATGTCCGCAATTACGCCATGGGCGACGTTGTGGCGCGTTACAAAAAAGCCCGTGGTTTCAATGTCTTACACCCTATGGGTTGGGATGCATTCGGCCTGCCGGCGGAAAACGCGGCGCTGGAAGCCAAGGTGCATCCGGCCAAATGGACAGGCGAAAACATCGATGCCATGCGGGGGCAATTAAAGTCCATGGGTCTGTCTTTGGACTGGGACCGGGAGTTCGCCACTTGTGATCCAAGCTATTATGTCCATCAGCAGCGGCTATTTTTGGATTTTCTTGACGCAGATCTGGCATATCGCAAAGAATCCTGGGTCAATTGGGATCCTGTCGAACATACCGTTCTGGCCAATGAACAGGTCATTGATGGCAAGGGCTGGCGCTCGGGCGCGCCAATTGAACGGCGTGAATTGTCGCAGTGGTTTTTTCGCATCACCGCTTATGCGGATGAATTGCTGTCGGCCTTGGGTGAATTGGACCGCTGGCCGGACAAAGTCCGCCTCATGCAGCAAAATTGGATTGGCCGCTCCGAGGGGGCACGCCTGCGCTTCGATTTAACCGGCCGCGACGATAATGTTGAAGTGTTTACAACCCGTCATGACACTTTGTTTGGCGCCAGTTTTCTAGCCATTGCCGCCGATCACCCGTTGGCGGCCCAAATCGCGGCGGAAGATCCTGAGGCCGCAGACTTTATTGTCCAATGCCGGGCCCTCGGCACCTCTGAAGAGGCCATTGAAAAAGCTGAAAAGCTTGGGTTCGATACCGGAATTGAAGCTGAACATCCGTTTCTCGCCGGCCATAAACTACCAGTCTATATCGCGAATTTCGTCTTGATGGATTATGGCACCGGGGCCATTTTTGGCTGTCCCGCCCATGATCAACGGGATCTTGATTTTGCTCGCAAATATGGCCTGGAAGTTGTCCCGGTCGTCTGTCCATCAGACCAAAATGGGGATGAATTTAAAGTTGGAAACATCGCTTATTCCGGGCCGGGACGGTTGATCAATTCCGATTTCCTGAACGACATGACAATTGAAGCCGCTAAGCAGGAAATAGCCGACCGTATTCGTGCCGGCGGTTTTGGCGAGACGGAGATCAATTACCGTCTGCGTGATTGGGGCGCCTCGCGGCAACGTTATTGGGGCTGCCCAATTCCGGTCGTGCATTGCGACAAATGCGGTGTCAAGCCGGTTAAACGGCAAGATTTGCCGGTGATCTTGCCGGAAGATGTAGAATTTGACATTCCCGGCAACCCACTGGATCGCCACCCGACTTGGCGTGATACACACTGCCCCGAATGTGGCGGCGCCGCAAAGCGTGAAACCGATACATTCGACACTTTTGTGGATTCGTCCTGGTATTTCGACCGCTTTTGCAGTCCACACGCGAAAGATACCCCGGTCGACCGTGCCGCGGCCGATTATTGGCTGCCGGTCGACCAATATATCGGTGGTGTGGAACATGCCATCCTGCATCTGCTTTATTCCAGGTTTTATACCCGGGCGATGAATGAGACCGGACATTTGTCCGAACGCGAACCGTTCGCCGGCCTCTTTACCCAAGGCATGGTCTGTCACGAAACCTATCGGGCCGAAGACGGAACTTGGCTGAGCCCCATTGAGGTCGAGCGTGGTGACAACGGTCGGGTCGTTCGTCTATCGGACAATCGTCCGGTGCAAGTCGGGCGCTCGGAAAAAATGTCGAAATCACGCAAAAACGTTATCGATCCGGAAGAAATTATCGAGAAATACGGCGCCGACACCGCCAGATGGTTCATGTTGTCCGACAGCCCGCCGGAGCGCGACCTGGAATGGACCGATTCCGGCGTCGAAGGGGCGTGGCGTTTCATGCAGCGGGTATGGCGTCTCGTCGATGAGGCTTTAGCCGGCGGTTTGCCGGACATCGGTACCGAAACACCAGTAAATTTTGGCGAAAACGCCCTGGCCTTACGACGCAAAGTTCATCAAAGCGCCGTGGCCGTGGCCGAAGGCATTGAACGCTTTCACTTCAATACCGCCGTGGCCAAGATCTATGAACTTGCCAATCATCTCGGCCAGTTTCGTAGTCAGACCGAAGATGACGCCTGGGCGCTTCGTGAAGCCCTAGAATTCATTGCGAAATTACTGGCGCCGATGGTGCCGCATTTGGCCGAGGAAGTTTGGCTGAAGCTGGGCCACGACAATATGCTGGCGCTGGCGCCTTGGCCGATCGTTGACGGTGAATTATTAGTCGAGGACCAGATCACCTTCGTGGTTCAAGTCAACGGCAAACTACGGGCCAAATTAGATGTGGCTGTTGGGGCGCGCGAAGATGACGTCACGTCGTTGGCGATGCGCGATACCGGGGTCTTAAATGCCATAGCCGGTAAAACGCCCCGGCGTGTTATCTTTGTCCCGAATCGATTGATAAACATCGTCGTATAGGCGGGAATGGTGCACAAGAAACTGAATCACATACTAGCTATAGTGCTATTTGTGGGATTGACCACAGCATGTGGATTTCAGCCTTTGTATCAGGGCTCCTCGGGCGATGGTCCGGTTGGCACCGGCCTTAGCCAGGTCGCCATTGTCGAGCCGCGCGACCGCACCGCGCAGATCGTCTATATCGAACTTCTGCAATTGCTTGAAGTTAGCGGCCGCGGCGACAAAATATACCAATTGCACACCAGTTACACAGAGCAACAGTTGGATTTGGCCATCCAACTGGATGACAGCGTGACCCGGCGTAATTTGATTTTGCGAACAAAGTTCCGCTTAGAAGAAAATGCCACCGGAAAAACCATCTTTGAAGCGGCCGGACGATCCTATGCCGCCTATAACTTAGTGCAATCGGATTATGCTAACCTGATTGCCGAGCGCGACGCCCGAGATCGCGCCGCCAAAGAACTCGCCTATCAAATTCGGACCCGCCTGGCCACATATTTTGCCAGCCGCAAAAAGACCTCTTAGGGGTTTCCAAATCACATATTTGACGTCAAATTATCGGTAATAAATCATCATGAAGGTCGACGCGCGATCAGCCGATCGGTTTTGCGAAGCGCCCGGGCCGGAAATTGCCGGCATCCTGATCTATGGTGAAAATCAGGGTTTGGCGGAAGAACGCGCCAAGCGCCTTATCCAAGCGTTGCTGGGCGACCAACCCGACCCGCTGCAAATAGTTGACGTCACACCAGCGCGCCTCAAAGAAACACCGTCACTGCTGGCCGACGAAGTGCAGGCACGATCGCTTTTGGGCGGCCGTCGGATTATCAGGTTACGCGGCAATAATGCACAAATCGTTAAGGTATTACCGGATATATTGTCGTCCGCCACCGATGGCGATGGGGTCATAATTTTGACGTCAGATAACTTGCCCCCCCGGGACAAGATCAGAAAACTGTTCGAAGATCATGCGCGCGCCGCCGCAATCCCCTGTTATGCCGATGATCATGCCAGCATGGAACAGTTTGTCGGCACGTTTTTGGCGGCGCAAGGGGTCACGGCGGACCCCACGGTGCGGGGGTTTCTGGCCAGCCAACTTGGCAACGACCGGCAGGTGGCGCGGCGCGAACTGGAGAAACTCGCGCTCTATGCTCAAGATCTCGGCCGTGACGTCACAATTGACGATGCCGCACAGATCACCGATGAAGGTGAAAGCCTGCAATTGAACGATGTGTGTTATGCCACTTTTGGCGGCGACCAACTAAGGTTGGAACAATCTCTCGACCGACTATTTCAAGCTTTGACCAGCCCGATCGCGATATTGATCGCGGTAACCCGCCATGCCCAAAGGTTGCATTTAGTGGATGCCGGTCGAAATAACGGCCTGTCAGTCGATCAAGCGGCAAAAAGCCTGCGTCCGCCGCTGTTTTTCAAGGATAAACAGGCATTTCTCGGGCAATCTCAGCGGTGGCGCGGCAAACGTCTGGCCCAGGCCCTGGAAATTCTGTGCGATGCGGAAATTGAGTGCAAAAGTACCGGCTATCCGGCACCGGTGATTTGCCGCCGCGCCCTTATGCGCATTGCCGCCGCGGGCCGTGGCAGTACCTAACCAGATATACTGACGTCAGATTATTTGTGATGGTCCGGCTGTTGACTAAGACGCTGCAGGATATCGTCGAATTGTTCCAGGGTCTGGAAAGCAATCCGCACTTCGCCACCTTCGCCTTTTTGCGTGATCGTGACCTTGAGACCGGTGCGTTCACCCAATTGGCGCTCGACCTCGCGCAAATTCGGGTCTTTTGCCGGCGGGCCACCGTCGCTGGCGCCGTCACGCTTGGTCGCTTTTTCCGCTTGCCGCACATTCAGGCCGCTGCGCATGATTTCTTCGGCCATGGCAACCGGGTCTTCTGCCTTGATCAACGTGCGGGCATGACCAGGTGTCAGGTCGCCGGATTCAAGCAAACTTTGCACCTGCAGCGGCAAATGCAACAAACGCAGCATGTTAGCAACATGCGGGCGGCTTTTGCCGACCATCTGAGAGACATCGACTTGGGTATAGCCAAATTCTTTCATCAGTCGTTTATAACCGCCGGCCTCGTCAATCGGCGAAAGGTCTTCGCGCTGGACATTTTCGATGATCGCGACTTCCAACGCTTCCCGATCATCCATATCCCGGACCAATACCGGGATGTTATGGAGCTGCGCCAATTGTGCCGCCCGCCAGCGCCGCTCGCCGGCGACGATTTGGTAATTGTTCGGATCTTCATCGACCCGGCGGACCAGGATTGGGATCAGAACGCCTTTTTCCTTTACCGATTCGGCAAGGTCGGCCATGTTTTCGTCGCTAAAATGCTGTCGCGGCTGATACGGGTTTGGAGATATATGCTCAATCGGCACTTCGCGGGCGTCGCGCATGCGATCAATGGCGCCCATATCTTCGCCTTCGTCCTGGATCAGGGCGGAAAGCCCGCGCCCCAAACCTTTTCGCCTGCCACTATCATCGCTCATTTATCAACCCTCAGGCAGCCAGCGCGGCGCGCTCCCGCCGCAACATTTCGCTGGCCAATTTCATATAGGCGACGCTGCCGGTGCAACGATGATCATAAAGCATCGCCGGTTTACCATGGGACGGCGCTTCAGAAACCCGAACGTTACGGGGAATGACGGTGTCATAAACCTTGTCGCCCAAGTGACTGCGAACATCCTGCGCAACTTGGTCAGATAAATTGTTGCGCCGATCAAACATCGTCAGGACGACACCGTGCATTTCCAAGGACGGATTATAGGCATGACGGATGCGATCGATCGTCCGCATCAGCATGCTCAGTCCTTCAAGGGCAAAAAACTCGCACTGCAACGGCACCAACACCGCTTGCGCGGCGACCAGGGCATTGACGGTTAAAAGATTTAAGGATGGCGGGCAGTCGATCAGAACATAATCATAGTCCGCGGCGACCCGGCCCAAGGCTTCTCTCAAGCGGAAACTGCGGCGCTCCATATTCGCCAATTCCAGTTCCGCGCCCGATAAGTCGATGTTGGAGGGCACCACGGCCAGATTCGGAATGGCGCTGTCGACCGCCGCCGCCTCTATGGTGGCCTCGCCCATCAGCACGTCGTAAGAGCTGATTTTGCGGTGGGCCCGGTCGATCCCCAAGCCGGTGCTGGCATTTCCTTGCGGATCCAGATCGAAAACAAGCGTGCGTTTGCCGACCGCCGCCAGACCGGTACCCAGATTTATCGCCGTCGTGGTTTTGCCAACACCACCTTTTTGGTTGGCGACAGCGAAAATACGCGGCTGTGTACCAGAATGCGCTTGGGCTTCGTTCATATTGTATACTCCTCAGCACGCCGTTGACTACAAGGCGTTGTCGGAAATCCGGGTCGCCTGATCTATCTGCAATACCGATCCTTTGGGATCGACGATTGAAGGCGTTAATTGATAGCTCATTTTCCAACATTTTGCGGCTAAGGTCAATTCCGCATCTATATCTCGTCCCTTTAAAAACAAATATCGCGTATTTTTTGTCGCGATACCGGTACTGAGATCAAGTAGATCGACGACCGAGGCGAGCGCGCGGGCACTGATAACATCGGCGGTCAGGCCCGTCAGGGCCTCAATTCGCGCTGCATGGATCTGCACATTTACCCCAGTTTGGCGCGCCACTTCGGTCAGGAAAACACATTTCCGCTGATCGCTGTCGACCAGGTGAACGGCTACGTCCGGTCTTAACATCGCCAATACGAGACCGGGAAATCCGGCGCCGCTGCCCAAATCGACCAAATTTTGTGTGCTATCTGGCAGGAATGCGACAAGTTGCGCCGAATCGAGGAAATGACGCCGCCAAACATCGGCCAAAGTTTTGCGCCCGACCAAATTTATCCGCGGGTTCCACTTTTTTAACAGCGCCTGGTATATTTCCAATCGCTCAAATGTTTCACGTGAAACATTTTGGAGGGCAAGAAAGTCGTCTCGCCCCGGATCAGGCGACATTTCGGTCGGTCCGCCGCCGCGCCCGGGCCAATAATATCGACACCGCCGCCGGCGTTACCCCTGGAATACGCGCCGCCTGTCCGATAGTCCGGGGCCGATGGGTTTTCAGGCGTTCAATCATTTCATTGGATAAACTGCCAAAATCGTCGTAATCGATATCCGTCGGCAATAACAATTGCTCGTCCTTGCGGAAGGCCGCGACATCTGCGTCCTGTCGAACAAGATAGCTGGCATAATGCGCATCGATCTGCAATTGCACCCGCGCCACCGCCGGCACCGCCGCCAGATCGGGCCAAATCCGCAAAATCTCTTCAAAACCGATTTGACTGTAGCCCATCAACTCCATACCGTTGCGCCGGCGGCCATCCAGATTGATCTCCAGGCCATGCCGGTTGGCTTCGTTCGGCGTGACGTTTCGTCCCTGCAATTCTTCCTGCCAATAGGAAATCGCGCCGTTTTTCTCGCTGAATGCCGAAATGCGCGCAGAGCTGACCGCGCCGATGGCGATGGCCTTCGGAGTGAGCCGCCGATCCGCATTGTCCGCTCGCAAACGCAGGCGATATTCCGCTCGCGAGGTGAACATACGATAAGGCTCGTCCACGCCTCGGGTAACGAGGTCGTCGATCAAGACGCCGATATAGGCGTCCGCCCGGTCCAAAATGACCGCGTCGCCGCCGCCAACTGAAATCGCCGCGTTCAAGCCCGCCATCAATCCTTGCGCCGCCGCCTCTTCATAACCAGTGGTGCCATTGATTTGACCGGCCAGATAAAGTCCGGAAATCTTCTGCACTTCCATGGTCGGTCGCAGTTCGCGTGGATCGACATAATCATATTCGATAGCGTATCCAGGCTGAATAATGGTCGCTTTTTCCAATCCGGCGATCCCAGCAACCAATTTTTCCTGCACATCGCGCGGCAGCGAAGTGGAAATGCCGTTGGGATAGACGGTGTGATCATCCAAACCTTCCAGTTCAAGAAAGATCTGATGGCGGTTTTTGTCGGCGAAACGCACCACTTTGTCTTCAATCGACGGGCAATAACGCGGCCCCGTCCCTTCAATCTGACCGGAATAGATCGGCGCCCGGTCCAGATTGTCGCGAATGAGGTCATGGCCCGCGGCGTTGGTCCAGGTGATATGGCAAGGGATCTGCGGTGTCGTGATTTCGCTGGTCAGAAAGGAAAACGGTTCCGGCGGATTGTCGCCCGGCTGTTCTTCCAGCCGCTGCCAGTCAATCGTCCGGCCGTCCAGGCGCGGCGGCGTCCCCGTCTTCAGCCGACCTATGCGCAAATCGAGCGCATAAAGACGATCCGACAAGCCAATCGACGGTTCGTCGCCGACCCGGCCAGCCGGCCAGGTCTGCTCACCCAAATGGATCAACCCTTTTAGGAAAGTCCCGGTGGTCAGGATCACCCGGGCGCCGCGAATTTCGCTGCCATCCGCCAAAACCACACCGCCGACGACATTTCCTTGGATCAGTAGATCTTCCACCGCGCCGGCCCGAATCTCCAGGTTTTCGGTATTTTGCAGTTCGGCCTGCATGGCTTGGCGATAAAGCTTGCGGTCCGCCTGAGCCCGTGGGCCCTGCACCGCTGGCCCTTTGCGGCGATTGAGCAATCGAAACTGGATGCCGGCGGCATCGGCAGTGCGCCCCATGATCCCGTCAAAGGCGTCGATCTCGCGCACCAAATGGCCTTTGCCCAACCCGCCGATGGCCGGATTGCAGGACATTTCGCCAATCGTCTCAAGCTTATGGGTCACCATTAACGTGCGGGCGCCAATCCGCGCCGCGGCGGCCGCCGCTTCGCAGCCCGCATGACCGCCCCCAATGACTATAACGTCGTACATATCGTCTCCATCGCGGTAAAATGTTTCACGTGAAACATTTTGTCGGTGCTTTACGCGAACTATTTCCCGATACAGAACTCGGCGAAGATCACATCCAAGATGTCTTCCACATCGACCCGGCCGGTTATCCGGCCCAAATCACGGGCGGCGAGGCGGAGATCTTCCGCCACCAGTTCAACATCGCCCCCTCGCGCGGCGCGAGCCAACGAAGTCATCGCGCTTTCGACCAAATAGCGGTGGCGTTTACGGGTCAGCCAAACCGCCTCGCCGCCGCCAAACCGATCCGCGACTTCTTCTTTCAATCGAACGATCAACCCGTCAAGGCCGGCGCCCGTCGTCGCTGAAATGACCGGCGCTTTCTCCCACAAAGTGGCTTGCGTTTCAACTGTAGAAACGAGGTCGGCCTTATTAACGACGAAAATAATGTCTTCTTTTGGGATATTGTTCAATTCTTGCGGCCAGGCGGCCACACGATCCCGGGCATCGGTCAACAAAATGTTCAGATCCGCATCCTCCGCCCGGGCCAAGGCCCGGCGAATACCTTCGTCTTCGATCTGATCGGCCGTCTGCCGCAGGCCGGCGGTATCGGCGATGATCACCGGGTAGCCGCCCAAATCCAAATGCACATCGATCACATCCCGCGTGGTGCCGGCGATTTCCGAGACAATCGCTACATCCCGATCGGCGAGCGCATTCAGCAAGCTGGATTTACCGACATTTGGAGCGCCCAAAATGGCAATCGAAACGCCGTCCCGTAAGCGTTCGCCGCGATGATCGTCGGCCAGGTGGCTGTGCATTTCAGCCCGCAATTCCGCAACCGGCTGGCTGACCGATTGGCCCAGCTCGCTTGGCAGGTCTTCTTCGGTAAAATCGATCTCCGCTTCCACATAAGCGAGTAGTTTTATGAGGCGGCGTCGCCAATCTTCGTAGATCTGCCCCAATCGGCCATCAAATTGACCCATCGCCTGGCGACGCTGGATCGCGGTTTCCGCTTGCACTAGATCGTTCAAGGCTTCCGCTTCCAGCAGATCGAGCTTGCCGTTCAAAAAGGCTCGTTTGGTAAACTCTCCCGGCTCTGCCATCCGCAAGCCGGGCAATTTGGCGCAGCAATCCAAAATCGCCGCAATAATCGCCCGGCCGCCGTGGATCGATAGTTCCACCACATCTTCGCCGGTAAAGCTGGCCGGGCTTGGAAAACAGACCGCCATGCCGTGGTCAAGGATTTCGCCGCTTTCTGGGTCGACCAGGTCGCGCCGCAATAAATGCCTTGGCGGTGGGGTCTCTTTTCCGGGCGTAAGGATGGCAAGAGCGGAAAATGCCGCCGATCCGGATATCCGGATCACCGCCACACCGGCAACGCCGCGCCCACTGGCCAAAGCAAAGATCGTTTCGCCGATGGTTGTCATGACCAGGCCGGCTATTCCGCCGCCGCGCTCACCTGATCGGAGCGAAGTTCGGTTTGCGCCGTCGATAAGGCCAAGCGCGCCACGATTTTGCCGCCGATGATGTGGCTTTGCAGAATTTCTTCGGCGTCCTCGGTGGATTGGCAGGTATACCAGGTCCCTTCTGGGTATATCACCATGGTCGCGCCCAATTCGCAGCGATCGAGGCAGCCGGAAGTATTGATCCGGATATCCGTCAGCCCCAGTTCTTTGCCCCGCGCTTTTAGATAGTTGCGGAAGGTCTCGCCACCGCGCGCTTTACAGCAGCCGCGGGGATGGCCGTCGGGGCGGATATTGGTGCAACAAAACATATGCAGACGGTAATAGCCGTTTTCGTCACTCACGCGAACATCTCTCTATTATTGTGTGATCGATCAGTCTTTGTCGGATCCGGATTTCAAGCCAGCGGCGTTCCAGAACATCTTTCCCATCGCATCCATGTTTTCGAAGCCGGCCGGCAACCAGGTCTTAAACAGTTCTTCCGGCGAGGCGCCTTTTACCGCCTCCTCCATCTGCGACTGAATTTTAGCCATCATCTCATTTTGCATGGCGCTGACATCCGGCAAGCCGAGAAATTCCCGCGCTTCCTGGGGAGTGCAATCAATGTCGATGCTTACTTTCATATTCGCCCTTGCCTTTTGCCATTCGCTCCGTGTTAGCTTGGGCTACTATAACTGAGACGGGACGACAAAAGAAGCCGGGGAATCGTCAGATATAGTTAATTCAGCATTTACCATACTTGACGTCAATTTTTGGGATATATAACAGATGAGCGAATTAGCGCGAAATAACCTGGCCGATCAAACCAGCCCCTATCTTCTGCAACACCAGGATAACCCGGTGCATTGGCAGCCCTGGGGCCCGGCGGCTTTAAAGGCCGCGGCAGAACAAAAAAAGCCAATATTGCTGTCCGTCGGTTATGCAGCCTGTCATTGGTGCCATGTGATGGCCCATGAAAGCTTCGAAGCTGTGGATATCGCTGAAGTTATGAACGACCTCTTTATCAATATCAAAGTCGACCGCGAAGAACGCCCGGATATTGATGCAATTTACCAGCAATCCCTGGCCCTGATGGGGCAACAAGGCGGCTGGCCGTTGACGATGTTTTTAACCCCGGCGGGCGAACCATTTTGGGGCGGCACTTATTTCCCCGACCGTCCGGCCTATGGCCGTCCCGGTTTTGCCGACGTATTGCGCCGGGTTTCTGAAGTCTATCGCACCGACCCGGCTTCGGTGAACAAGAACAAAGAGGCCCTGTTGGAGGCCCTCGCAAAAATTTCGACCCCCAATGTAGAGAACGCGCCGCTGCAATTGACGTCAGATTTACTCGACCAAGTGGCCATGCATATGGTCAAGAATGTCGATATGACCTATGGCGGCATCGGTCAGGCACCAAAATTTCCCCATACCACGGCGCTTTGGACGATCTGGCGTGGATATTTGCGCAGCGGCAGCGAACAACTGGCCGAACCGGTCCTGCTCAGTCTGAGGCAGATGTGTCAGGGCGGCATTTACGATCATCTGGGCGGCGGATTTTCCCGCTATTCGACCGACGAAAAATGGTTGGCGCCGCATTTTGAAAAAATGCTCTACGACAATGCCCTGCTCGTCGAAATACTGACGTCACTATGGTCCGAAACCGGCGACGATCTTTTTAAGGCCAGAATATATGAGACAATTCAATGGCTTATGCGAGAAATGATCGGTGAAGGCGGGGCCTTCGCCAGCAGCCTGGACGCCGATAGCGAAGGCGTCGAAGGCAAATTTTATGTCTGGTCCGCTGCCGACATCGAACATACGCTCAATACTGACGTCAATCTTTTTAACGATACCTATAACGTGACGTCAAATGGCAATTGGGAAGGCCAAAACATCCTCAATAGAAGTAACAGCCTTTCTTTAAGATCTGATGAAGAGGAAGCAAGATTAGCCGCATGCCGTGAAACTTTACTCGCTCTAAGGGCCGAACGGGTGCGCCCCGGCTGGGATGACAAAATCCTTGCCGACTGGAACGGGTTGATGATCGCCGCCCTGGCGCAAGCCGGCGCCACTCATGGCGAAAGCGCCTGGATTGCCGCTGCAATAGCAGCCTATGACTTTGTTGACGTCAATTTACGCGATGGCGATCGCCTATTGCATGCCTACCGCGCCGGCAAAGCCCAACATCTGGCGATGTTGGACGATTATACCCATTTGGCCACTGCCGCCCTGAAACTTTACCAAGCGACGGAAGAAGAACGATTTTTGCAATCGGCCCAAGATTTGGTCGGGCAAATGGACCGATATCATTGGGATAACGTCAATGGCGGCTATTATTTCACCGCCAATGACGCCGAAGGTCTGATCGCGCGGCAACGCACCGCCAACGATCAAGCGACCCCATCCGGCAACGGTTTGGCCGGTGAGGTTCTGGCGCGGCTTTGGTATTTGACCGGAGACGTCAGTTATCGCGAGCGGGCCGATGCCCTGTTCGATGCCTTCACCCCGGAAGTACAAAACAATTTCTTCCCGCTGACGACATTATTGAATAGCGCCGATCTTTATCTGAATGCGGTGCAAGTGGTCATTGTTGGCCCCGGTGACGGCGAAGCGACAGAAAAACTGCGCCGGATTGCTCATCAGGACGGCAATCCCAACATCATTCTACAGCGCATCGACGAAGGCATGAAATTACCGGAATTACACCCCGCCGCCGGTAAAACCCAAATCGACGGCAAAGCCACCGCCTATGTCTGTATCGGCAGCGCCTGTTCCCTGCCGATCACCGATCCCGAGGCGCTTGCATCGCAGCTGAAAAATCCGGATATTTAGACCAAACCATAGAAAGGGCTGCGCACCATGCCACAACTTTCAACCCATAGCCCAGTTGGCGACCTGACGGTCAGCGAAGAAGACGGTAAGATTATCGGCCTCGATTGGGGTTGGGGCCGGGATCAGACCCCGACACCGCTGCTCGACCAAGCGATACAACAACTGAATGACTATTTTGACGATCAACGGGACGACTTCGACCTGCCGCTGAGGCCCGAAGGCACGCCTTTTCAAAAAGCGGTTTGGCGTGAAATGTTGAAGATCCCCAAGGGTGCGACAAAAACCTATGGCGACTTATCCGATACTTTGAACAGCGCCGCCCGCGCCGTCGGCATGGCCTGCGGCGCCAATCCCATTCCCGTTATCATTCCCTGCCACCGGATTGTCGCCGCCAATGGCTTGGGCGGTTTTTCCGGCCAGGGCGGGGTCGAGACCAAAGTCGAGCTGCTGCGGTTTGAGGGCGTGTTGCTTTAATCATGTCGACCACTGACGTCAAACTAGCGCTTTCCGCCATGGCCGCCAGCGGCGATCATGCCTGGTTTTTCGCCCATATCGGCGCCGGATTGCTGGCCCTCACAGAGCTCGCCCAGATGGGTGAATTGACGTCAGAAAGCCCGACCTTAAATGAATATCGAGGACGCGCGCAAAGCTACTTGGCGGACCGCGGTTGGAGCGATGCCAGCACAGCGGACAAAAATTGGCGGGGACGGCTGACGGCAGCGCAACATCCGCTCAGCCAGCAATTGCGGAATTCCGGTCATGGCACGATCTTTTTGGCTTTGGCCGCCCATTGCCTGAACCACCATCCGAACCTGGCGAGCGAGCGCCTTTTGACTGGATTTGAACGGCTTAGCGAACTGGCCGCGCACGATCAGCTTGATCGCTATTTCGGCGTCGCCAACTATGACGCCGTCGCGATGGCCGACCGCCCGCCGGCGAATGAGACCGATATGATCATGCAAGTGATCAAAGACAGCCGGCCGCGCTATCGCGATCAAACAATCGACGCGCGGCGCTATATTTTCACCGGTTCAAAAATCCATATCGTCACCCATCTGGACGCCTTGCTATTGTGGCGCGACCTTGGCGAATCCGAACTTTATCGCGCTGGCCTGGAACAGTGGTGGCGTCACGTCGTCTGCTGCCGGCAAATGGAAACCGCGGCGGCGAATACCGATATTCAGGCCCATCACTTTTCCGATCGCGGCGCTGACGACGATAGATGGTTTTACGATCAGCTTCATGACGATCCCCATGCCTATAAATATCGCCTCTCGGCACGCCGCCTGATCGCCCGCTTGCCCGGCGTCGTGCAGGACGAAGCAACCGCCCGCATGCGTCAGGTCCTTACGGTCTGGCGGCTCTAGCGCGCCAAAAGACTAGATGCCTATTGTAATTTCTTCCCGCGCCCCGCAACATGGCGGGCATCCAACACCCACAACAAGTGAGCCAAGTCCATGAAAGTCAAAGCAATCCGTTTCGAAAAACCAGGCGGCGTCTCCGTCATGAAGTGGCAGGACGTCGAAGTCGGCAAGCCAAAAAAGGGCGAGGCTTTGATCCGCCACACCGCCATCGGCCTTAATTACATCGACACCTATCACCGAAGCGGGCTTTATCCCCTGCCGATGCCAAGCAGTCTGGGTAGCGAAGGTGCCGGCATTGTCGAAGCGGTCGGTGCCGGCGTCAGCCATATCAAGGCCGGCGACCGGGTCGCTTATGCCGGCGGCCCGCTTGGCTCCTACGCCGAAGCCCGGGTGATGCCGGCGCATGTCTTATTAAAAATTCCCACTGGCATTAGCGACGAAGAAGCCGCCGCGATGATGTTGAAAGGCATGACCGCGGAATATCTGATCCGCCGCACCTATCGGGCCCGGAAGGGCGAGACCGTGTTGTTCCATGCCGCCGCCGGCGGGGTCGGCCTGATCGCTGGACAATGGTTGAAATCGCTGGGCGTGACCGCCATCGGCACCGCCAGTAGTACCGCCAAAATCAAACTGGCGAAAGCGCATGGATACGATCATGTGATCAATTATGCCAAACAGGATTTCGTCAAAGCCGTTAAACGCCTGACCAAAGGGGCCGGCGTGCCGGTGGTCTATGACGGCGTCGGCAAGTCGACTTGGGACGGTTCGCTCGATTGTCTGCAGCCGCGCGGTATGATGGTCTCCTACGGCAATGCGTCAGGTGCGGTGCCGTCGATTGCACCGACAGTTCTGGCCGCCAAAGGCTCGATCTATCTGACCCGGCCGACCTTGTTCTCCTATGTGGCGACCCGCAAAGATCTCGAGCTCTGTGCCCGCAGCCTCTTCAAGGTGGTGAAATCCGGCGCGGTTAAGATCGAGGTCAATCAAACCTATGCGCTGAAAGACGCCAAGAAAGCCCATAGCGATCTACAAAATCGCAAGACCACCGGTTCGACGGTTTTGATACCGTAATCCTCGACACCAAACAAACGGCGACGGGGAAGCTGCAATCAGCTTTCCCGCCCGCCCCTTCGTCATTCCCGCGAAGGCGGGAATCCATCGTTGGATTGATGGAATTTCAAAGGCTCGTGCCTAGCCCTGCCATGGACTCCTGCCTGCGCAGGAGTGACAATGAAAGCGGGTTGGATTGATGCAATGGATGACGCCTAACGGTGATCAGACAATTCCGCTAGCAATCGTTTGATCTGCGCGTTCGAAAGATCGCCGATATTGCGGGCCAGGCGGTTGGCAAGCTCGGTCGCTGCCGGGCTCAGGCCGGCGGTATCGATGACAATGCGGGGATGGCTGAGGCGACCCAGCTGGCGCAATTCGTCGGCATCGTCCCAGATCAAACCAAAATAGGCGCAAATGCGATCGACCAACATCGCCGAGGGGCGGCCGCGGTGACCATGTTCCAGGGCCGATAAATAGGCCGACGACACCTCCAATTCGGCGGCCAGGGTTTTCATGGTGATACCCTGTTGCTGGCGAAGTTCGCGAATGCGTTGGCCAAAGGGGGTCATGTTCGTCGCCGGCGTAACAAGACATAAAGGGCGCCGCTGCCGCCATGGCGGGCTTGCGCCTCACTGACGCTTAGTACTTTGTCGCGCAGCCCCGGCTCCTGCAACCAGCGCGGCACATTGCGTTTCAGTACGCCCAAGTCATGGTCCGGCATGAAGCTGGCGTCTTCCCGACGCCGGCGATTGCCCTTGCCAGTGATCACCAACAAACAACGCTGCCCCCGGTCATAGCTGCGAAATATAATCTCCCGCAACCGGTCGTGCGCTTCCTGCTGTTTCATGCCATGCAGATCAAGGCGGCCATCGATCTGCACCTGGCCCCGGCGCAGGCGCTCGGCTTGCCGTTTATCGATCCCCGGATTATCAATTGCGGCAGGTGTTGGCTTTGTCACGGCGGGCTTTGGCGATGATGGCGGCTTTTTCTTTGTTTTTTGATTTTTGGCCGGCGCGGTTTCGGCGGTCGGCGACATGAAGCGATGGCGCGGCGGCGGGCGCTTGCTCAGCGGCTGCACTTCCTGCATCACCCGATCGAACAGATTTTTGTCATCTTCCTTGGCTGTCGGTTTTTTCTTCGCCATGGCTCAGTCATCGACCAACACGATATGCAGGCGACGCGGCCCGTGCGCGCCGAGATAAATCTTCATCGCGATATCGCCGGTCCGCGACGGCCCGGTTATCATGTTGACACTGCGCGGCAGGATATCGTCTTTGCTCTTTTGGGCTTTACGCAGACGATCCCAGACTTCTTCGTAACTGGCGACGACCTGACTTTTCCGCAGCACCACAATATGATTTTCCGGCGTGAAATTGAGCGAGGTCGGATGGGCCGGCCCAGACGTCATCACCAAGGTGCCGGTCTCCGCCACCGCGCCAAAGGCCGGCGTGATGGCGACCGCGTCAGTGGCAACGGAGGCGCCCTGGCGTAACGATAGCATCGCTTCTTTGTCCCACGGCATATCGCCCAACCAGTTGTCCGGCGCAATGACCGCTTCGCCGGGTAAATTGTGTTGGCGCAGATAATCCGCCACTGCCGCTGGGACTTCGTCGGTGGTTTTGACAGCGACCACGGTGCAGGAGACTTTTTCGGCTTCGCCAACAAAACGCTGGACCACCACTGCACCCTTGCCCTGGGCCCGTGCCGGCCGCAAACTGGCCTTATGGGCCTTGACCCGGCGATCCAGATCGGCCGCCGCATCCTTGCTCATGGCGCCGCGCCCCAAGGCATCGCGGATGGACGCGAACACCGCTTCGCGCGCCGGATTGCTGGTCGATGGTTTGTTCATAACACCACCTTGCCGGCGCCTTTACCGCGCTCTTTCGCCCATCGGGCCTGGAAGGTATCGCCCTCCGGGGCCGGGAAGTCGCGCCCATCGGTCCAGCCACGCATCAATGGAAGTTTTCGAAAATGGCCGCGCTGGCGACCCAGGCGGGCCAGAATTCTCATCGCCAGGCGGGTACTCGGGCCATAAAGCCAAGGCGTCTTGGCCAGCCAGGCCCAGGCCTGAATGCCGAAGCGCTCGACCACCGGCGCTTGTCCGGTTTCGAACGAGACTTCGCGCCAGCGCCGCAGCAGTTTCGGCAACGGGATTTTCATCGGACAGACAGCTTCGCAGCGGCCGCAAAAGGTCGAGGCATTGGGCAGATGCCGGGTCGTCGAAATCCCGTCCAGGGCCGGGCTGATCACCGAGCCCATGGGACCGACATAAACCGTGCCATAGGTGTGGCCGCCGACGGATTGATAGACCGGGCAATGGTTCATGCAGGCGCCGCATTTGATACAGCGCAGCATTTCCTGAAAATCCGTGCCCAATAATGACGAGCGGCCATTGTCCAAAATCACCACATGGAATTCTTCCGGCCCGTCCAAATCTTCGGCCCGCTTTGGTCCGGTGGAAAATGAGGTATAGGCGGAAAAATCCTGGCCGGTTGCACTGCGCGCCAGCAGGCGCAAGATGGTGCTGACATCTTCCAAAGTCGGCATGACTTTTTCAATCGTCGTGATAACGATATGAACCTTGCCCAGAAGCTGGGTCAGATCGCCATTGCCTTCATTGGTGACGATGATCGAGGAGCCGGCTTCGGCAACGAGAAAATTGGCCCCGGTAATGCCCACGTCAGCATCGTAGTATTTTTGCCGCAACACCTGGCGGGCCTCGTCGATCATTTTTTCGGGCTCGGTCTGCCGTTCGTGCAGGCCATATTCGGGGTGATGTTGATGAAATAGATCTGAGACTTGATCTTTGGTCTTGTGCATGGCCGGGGCGATGATGTGGCTTGGTGGCTCGTCCGCCAGTTGGATGATATATTCACCCAGATCGGTTTCCACCGGCGTGATGTTATGGGCCTCCAAAAAGCTATTGAGTTCAATTTCTTCCGCCACCATGCTTTTGCCTTTGGTCACAGTTTTGGCCTCGACCCGCTGACAAATCTGCAAGATCGCCTGGCGGGCATCGTCCGCCGTCGAACACCAATGCACCTGGCCGCCTTGTTGGCTGCAGTTTTTTTCAAACAGCTCGAGATAATAATCAAGATGGTTGAGGGCGTGGTCCTTCAGTTCGCGGCCACGTTCGCGCAGGCTTTCGAATTCGGGCAATTCCTCGACGCTTTCGCGCCGGCGGGCGACAAATCCCGGTTCCATTTTACCCAACGATTCGCGCAGGTTTTCATCCGCCAGGGCATCGGGAACATTATCCTTGAAGGCCAGCGGCTGCATGAACTTCATCGCCTACCCCCTGCCGCGCTTTCGGCGATGGGCGCCACCGCATCGGTCATGTCCGCCAGCACCTCGGCGATATGGCGCACCTCGATATCGGCGCCTTTGCGTTTCAATTTGCCGGCCATATTCATTAAGCAGCCCAGATCGCCGGCCAGCAACAAATCGGCTTTTGTGGCGATAATATTGTCGGTTTTTTTGTCGACGATGTCGTCGGAAATCTCGCTGTATTTAATGCAGAAAGTGCCGCCAAAGCCGCAGCATTGTTCGCCCGCCGGCAGCGGCGTCAGCTCCAGCCCTTCGACGCTCTCTAAAAGTTTGCGCGGTTGCCGATGGATCGATAATTCCCGCAGACCGGCGCAGGAATCGTGATAGGTGACCTTGCCGTCATAACGGGCATTGATGCTTTCGATCTGCAGCACATCGGTCAAGAACGACGTCAGCTCAAAAGTCTTGGTCGCCAATTGCCGGGCCCGAGCGGCCCAACTGGCTTCGTCGCGGAAGAGTTCCGGATAATGCGTGATCACCATGCCGGCACACGACCCCGACGGTGCGACGACATAGTCGTAACGTTCAAAAATTTCGATATTCTGTTTGGCGATCGCCACCGTATCCTGGCGATCGCCGGAATTATAGGCCGGTTGGCCGCAGCAGGTTTGCGTCGGCACATAAACGTTGCAGCCCGCGTCTTCCAACAATTTAACGGTGGCAAATCCGATACTCGGTCGCATGGCGTCGACCAGGCAGGTCACCAACAGACCGACATTGAGGGCGCGTTCAGGCATTCTTTTTCATTTCCACATTCACGATCAGCTTGCTTCCGACCCTATCGTATTTGCAGACCAATCAGCAATCTTTTCGGCAATCACTTCGGCAGCAACAGGAACCAGCGCCCGGGAAATTTCATGTGGCCGGCCTGCATCTCCGCAGCGGCCCCATGACCGAAGAAAATATCGCCGCGCACCGGCCCCTTGATGGCACCGCCGGTATCCTGCGCCAGCATCAGCTTTTCATAAGGCAGTTGTTTGCCCGGGTCATTTGGGTCCGGCACGGTTGTTGTCAGCCAAATCGGGATACCCAGCGGAATTAATTTCCGGGCCACCGCCAGGGAGCGGCCCGGCGTCAGCGGCAAACCAAAGGCGCCGATCGGGCCCGGTCCTTGCTGTTCCTGAAAAAACACATAGGAGGGATTGGTGTTCATGATTTCCTGGGCCTGCGCCGGATGATCGGCCAACCAGGCGCGGATCGATTGCAGGCTGACATTGCCTTTCTGCAACTCTCCGCGTTTCAATAGCTCGCGCCCGATGGCGTAATAGCGCCGGCCGTTCTGCGCCGCATAACCAATCCGGGCTTCGCCGCCGCCAGCCAACGCGACCCGGCCCGAACCCTGAATTTGCAGGAAAAACGCCTCCACCGGATCGTCGACATAGACGATGGCGTATCGATCCTTGTCGATCTTACCCGCTTCAATGGCCTGGCGGTCGTAATAAGGTTGCAGGCGTTGTTTTTCGACCCGGCCAACCACCCGTTGGCCCTTCAAACTGTCTTTGAAGTCACCCAGGTTAACGGTGATCAAATCATCCGGGCGGCGTAACAAGGCGTGTTGATAGGGCCCGGTTTTTTGCCGGCTGCCATGCAGCAAGGGTTCGTAATACCCGGTGAACAGGCTGGCACCTTGCGCCGCGACCTCGTAAGGCCGCAGCCATCGTTCGGCAAACGCCCGAACAGCTGCGTCATCACCGCTTGTTAGTGTTTTCAAGGCGGCGCATATCTGGCTCCAATCGCCATACTGACCGGCTTTTTCGACCGCGCCGGTAAGGCGGCGATCTTTTGGACGGCGGGCAAAGCCGCGACAACTTTGCACCATTGCCGGCAGCGCCGCCGCCTGCTGATCGCTGGACCACCCCGGCAAGTCAGCAAACGATACCGACTTTAAGGTCACCGCAGCCGGCTTTTCGATCTTCTCGACACAGCCCTGCACAACCACCAGGATGAGCAGCAGACCCGGCGCGAGAAAACGATACATCATTTCTGCTTGGTTTAATTCTGGCTGCGGGTTTCGATCAGTAGCCAGTTTGGGCTGCGCGATTTGGTGTCACGGGAAAAGGTCCAGATATCCGTCACTTCATAAGAATGCACGGCATTCGGATCCAGCAGTTCGCCATCCGCATCTTTTGCCGCACTGATAGTCTCGGCAACAATTTTGACCGTCACATCGGCAATATTATTGTTCAACGAGGCTTCGATGATATCGGCGGATTTAATATCGACGATACTGGTCTCAAGCGTCTCATTGCGGTTTTCACGCTCATCGATGGCAGTTTCGAAATTCTCCAGCACCTCTTCGTTCAGCAAGTTGCCCAGGGCCTTACGGTCCCCTTTGGCAAAAGCGCTGACGATCATTTCATAGGCCATGCGCGCGCCTTCGACGAATTTTCCCGGCTCAAACGAGTGGTCGGCGATTTTTATCTGCGTTAAGCCAGCACCGATCGGACTATCGTCGGACCATAACGCCGCTTCGTCAGCGTCGGCTTGGTCCGCCTCGCCATCGTTCCGGCCTGGCATTTGGATGATATTGTCGTCGTCAGATTTTGCCGTTTCGCCCGCCTCATACTGATTGTTGTGGTCACGTTCCTGACCGGTCCGCCGGCCCAATACGCTACGCAGCCGCAGAACAACAAAGCCCGCAACCATTGCCAATAGGATAAGGTCTAGATAACCGCCTTCGCCCATATTCGTCTTTCCGCTATCATTGCCACGAGTATATGATATGAGAGGTCATAACGCGTCTTTTCCGACAAGATTCGGATTGATTTTCCGAACCCCGCGAAAAGCCACTATAACATCTATCAACATTATTGGCCCATTTTAAGGCCGCCAGGTAAATAAGTCCAGAAATCCGGGTTCGCAATACCTAAATATCACATAGGACTTATTCGGACGAGGTGCAACCGTGGGATTCATCATTTTAGCGATATTTATCGGCATTCCGATCATGGAGATCGCCGTATTCATTGAAGTTGGCGAGCGGATCGGCTTGGGCTGGACCATTGCGACGGTCATTGCAACGGCAGTCGCCGGGACAATATTGCTGCGCTATCAAGGTTTCGCGACTTTGGCGCGCGCCCAACAACAAGTCGCCGAAGGTCGTCCGCCGGTTCTGGAATTGCTGGAAGGGGTGGGTTTGTTGATTGCGGCCTGCCTGTTGTTGACGCCCGGGTTTGTGACCGACGCCGTCGGTGCGTTGTTGTTAATCACGCCAGTCAGGCGCTATATCGCAACAACCTTGATCCAAAAAATCTTGGCGAGCGGACAGTTCGCTTTTCACCGCGGCGGCCCTGGTAGAACGAATGCCCGTGGATCGGAAAGTGGCGTTATCGATGGCGATTTCGAGGATGTGACCGGGGAAACTGTCGATCCGGCCAATCTCGACCCAAAAAAGCTGCCCTAAACCGGTCTTTGGCTTGTTCCCGTCTGGCAGCCATGATAGCCATCGGTCCGAAATTCTCACGGAGTCTCCAGGATGTCTGATACCGATAACGATGCTGGTGCCGCGGCCGGCGATGCCGCCGCTGGCGAAAACCCAACCCTAAACATCGAAGCGCAATATTTGAAGGACTTGTCCTTTGAAAATCCAGAGGCGCCAAATTCCCTGGCAAGCGGTGCGGAAACACCGACGATTAATGTGTCGGTCGACGTTGGCGCCCAACAAATCGGCGAACATCAGTATGAAGTTGAACTTCGCGTCACCGCCGAAGCCCTGCGCGACGATGAAAAAGTTTTTATTTGCGAATTGCAGTATGCGGGTATTTTTACCCTGATGAACTTCCCGCCGGAAGCCCTGGAGCCGGTTTGTTTGATCGAATGCCCGCGCTTTATCTTTCCCTTCCTGCGCCGCATTGTCGCCGACGTCACCCGAGACGGCGGATTCCCGCCCCTGATGCTGGAACCGATTGATTTTGCACAACTTTTCCAGAGTTCGCGAAACCATCTCGCGGCCGAAGAGGGAAATGGGGGCAACGGGGGAAACGGCGCCGCAGGGTAAGATATCCTGCCAGGCAAGCTTTATTTGTACGTCAGATTTGCCAGATCGGCGCCGCAAGCTCGGCGACAAAGGCGGCATGCGAGTCGCGTTCGCTGGCGCTGGCCTGATGGGGTCGTGGCGGGCGCGTTTCCCGAGCCGACTTGAGTTCACCTTGAAGGGACGTCAGATCCCCGCCCGGGTGGTTATTCTGCGCCGCGGAATCCAGACCGAACCCTTGCTGGCGGCCACCAACCAATTCCAGATAGACTTCGGCCAGTAATTCACTGTCCAATAAAGCGCCATGATTATCGCGTTTCGACAAATCAATGCCAAAGCGGCGACAGAGCGCATCCAAACTCGCCGGCGCGCCTGGGAATTTTTTCCTGGCCATGGCCACAGTGTCGATTGTCCGGGTCATTGCGATCGGCTCGCGATTGAGCGCCGCCAGTTCCGCATTCAAGAATTTGAGGTCAAAACTGGCATTATGGATGACCAGCTTGGCGTCTTGGATAAATGCGACGAATTCGCCCGCGACATCGGCGAAGGCTGGCTTGTCGGCCAAAAATTCTGCCGAAATTCCATGTACTTCGAAAGCCTCCGACGGCATCGAGCGATTGGGATTGATATATAATTGCAGGGTTTTCCCCGTCGGCAGATGATTGATCAGCTCGATGGCGCCGATTTCGACGATCCGATGGCCATCCCGCGGGTCCAGCCCCGTGGTCTCCGTATCCAATACAATTTCACGCATGCCGCCCACCGTACGCTGCCAAGAGTCCTACATATCTAGTGATTATACGGCAGGTGTACCACAAGGTGTAGAGAAAACACGGCCCTTATGGCAGCTATTTTACGAGGCCAGGCGGACCGGCCCGTCAATTAGTGGCAGGGTGATGATAATTTCGGTTCCGACACCGACTTCGCTTTGGATTTTCAGACGACCGCCATGCATCTCGACCAACCGTTTCGAGATCGCCAAGCCCAGGCCGGTTCCTTCGTGCGAAATGTTTTGCCCGGTACGGCCCTGGCCAAATGGTTCCAGTACCCGGTCGATATCATGCGGTGAGATGCCGCACCCCGTATCGGTAATCGACAAAATTAGACAATTATCGCTGGTTGGCTCAACTTTGACGTCAACATTGCCGCCCCGACCAGTAAACTTCATCGCATTCGACAATATATTCAGCACGACCTGGCGAATTGCCCGCATATCGCAGTCCACCATCATGGCCTCTTCCGGCATGCGACAAGATAAATGCAATCCTTTTTCAACTGCCACTTCATTCAACAATCTGGCGCTGGATCCAATCGGGCCGCGGATATCAGTTACTTGAAGGTCAAGCTCAAGTTCGTCAGCTTCAATTTTCGACAGATCCAGAATATCGCCGATCACATCCAACAGATGGCGGCTGGAGTGCAAAATATCGTGCGAATATTCCCGATATTTGGGCGCGCCATGGGGGCCGAATATTTCTTCCGCCATGATTTCGGAAAAGCCGATAATTGCATTCAGGGGAGTGCGGAATTCGTGGCTCATATGGGCCAGAAAGGCCGACTTTGCCAAGTTTGCTTGGTCGGCCCGTTGGCGGGCTTGGATAAGGGCAAGCTCATTTTGCTTCTGTTCGGTAATGTCCGTAATCGAGCCGGACATCCTGTAGGCCCAGCCGGTCTCATCGCGAATCGCCAAACCCCGATTGAGAACCCAAATAGATTTATCGTCTCTCAAATTCATCCGATATTCCACCCGAAGATGGCTGGTTCTGTTTTTGAGATGATCGATGACGGCCTTTCGATAAATTGGCCGATCGTCCGGATGAACAAGCTCGTAGACATCAGACGGAGATAGGGTTCCGTAACAATTTTCCAATCCAGCAATCGTCGTCATGCCGGCACCAGCAAAAAACACGCCGGTTTTGAAGTTCCAGTCCCACATGCCATCGTTGGCGCCTTGGAACGCCAATAATAATCGCTCCTCGCTTACCCGCAGGCGGTCTCGGCTATCCGACACTTCCTGATGCAACTGCTCTTTTTCAGCAATTTCCCGGCGCGTGGAAAGCACAAACATGACGCCCAGTAAAGTCATGAAAGCAAGCATCAGAACCACTAGTGGCATCAGTCTGCTGCCAAGGGCTGAACCGCTGTTGCTCGGGGCCCAAATCAATCGTCCCAACATTGCGCCATCCACTGACGACAACAAAATACCGCCTTCAAGGCGACCGTCTTGACCGTGGTGTAATGCTAAGCTGGGGAGTAGAAAAGTCGCGCCGATTTCGTTGACCAGGGCCTTGTCAAGCGCCCGCATAACAATCAGCACCGGCCTGTTCACACCATTTGCGACGGTCCGCATGCGCGCCGGTGAGCTTTCCGCCTCGGGGGTGACGACGCTTACCGCCACCAACAGGATATCGTCGCCGCGGGCCAATAAGCCGTGCGCTGGTTTCGGGCTCTCAGTCGGGGTCCGCCGGGTGCGGGCCGTAAGTTCCGCCAAGCCAACGCCCAGACGGCGCAAAAATGCATCATCCTCGACAATCTCGCCATCAACAAAACCGACCGCGAGCTGATCGTCCTTGGTCAGGACAAAGGCGGCTTTGATATCATAATTATCGGTAAAATAGCTGCCGATATTGGCGTCGGCAAAATCGAGATTGAGATCGACAATAATATTGTCGTAAAATTCATTCCACCAGCTATAGTCCAACGCTAATCGGACCAGTTTTTGATTTTCCCCCTCCAACGCCGCCTGCGCCAGATGTTTCGACCGTGATAGTTCGTTTTCGTCCAATGACCTTGCCGAAATCGACATCACTAAATAGGTAACCACAATACTGACGACAAACAGGACAAAAAACGGCGAAAGCGCGCTGACATAACGATGATGAAACAGATCAGCAAGGCGCTTAATCAGGGCGTTCATTTCGCGGCAACTCCCGCAACATCGCGCCTGCTCTCGGCAAACGGTAAAACAAAACTAAAGCTGCTGCCGCCGCCAACTTTGCTTTTTACTTTCAAGTCGGCGCCATGTTTGGCGACAAATTCCTGACAGACGATAATTCCCAGACCCGAACCTTTTTCGCCATTGGTGCCGGGGGTTGAATTTTTGACGTCAAGGCGGAAGAGGGTGTCTACTTTTTCGGACGTGATGCCGATGCCATTGTCGCGAACGGTGATTTCTACGCCCTCGTCTGTCACCGTGTTCAAAATCGCCACCGAGCCGCCGGCTGGCGTAAACTTGATCGCATTGCCGACTAAATTTCTAAGTACAGTGGCAATCATCTGACGGTCTGCCAGGACCGTCGCCGCGGTAACATCTGACGCCAATTGGATGGTTTTGTTTTTTGCCGTCGGCTGCTGGCTTCGCACCACCTCCTGGGCAACTTTCGAAATATCGGTGGCGGCAAATTCCGGTTCAATATTATTCATTTGGGCGTTTGCGAATTCCAGCAAATTCTCGATCAGCGCATAAACATTTTCACCGGTTTCGTGAATTTGCTTGGCGTAGCTGGCAACGCGTTCCAGCGGCCATTGCTCAAGGTTCGTGGAGAACAGTTCCGTAAAACCCAACAAGCTGTTGAACGGGCTACGCAGGTCATGGGCGACGATTGACAGCAACTTGGATTTTTCACGGCTCAACTGCTCCGCCTTGGCGATCGCAGCGTGTAAGTCCAATTCAATGCGCTTGCGCCTCGTGATGTCGCGGCCAACCCCTCGATAACCGAGGTATTCGCCATCGTCACCGAAGATCGGCCGGCCGGAGATCGACCCATGCCGTTTGTCCCCATCTGGCATTGTGTAGACAAATTCGAACTCTTTGAACGGTCGGTGCGCCGCAACATCGGCAAGGTAGCAATCTAACGCCGCTTGGGATTCTGCTTCATCGGCAATCTCCATCATGTGGATTTTGCCATAAAATTCCTTCGGGTCGATGCCGCCATTGACTGTTTTGACGGTATCCGACAGATAGGTAACCTTAAGCTCGGCATCTATTTCCCAGAACCAGTCCGATGCCGCATCGGCGAAGTCTTTGAACCGCGCATTCACGTCTCGCAAAGCCCGCTCTGCTCTGCGGTGATCACTGACATCGCGGGTTAGAGCAAAAATTCCCTCGACTTCACCAGTTTCGCCATAATGAGGCAAAAATGAGGTTTCGGTGATCCGGTGGACGCCGTCTGGATAGGTCCGCTTGTCTTCAAAGTGAATATTTGCCCCTTGTAAGACCGAGGCCAGCCGTTGATGCCCCTGCAATATTTGTTTTTCTTCGAATACGTCGTCAATCGAAAGCCCGATTATGTCGTCTATCTCGCGATTATACCAAATCGCCGCGGTTTGATTGGCATAACGATATCGGAAAGAGCGATCCAAATAGACCATCAAGACTGGAACGGCATCGCCGACCTGCCGCATTATGGCGTCTCGCTCACGCAGTGCTTCTTCCAATCGTTTGCGTTCGGTTACATCAATAGTGGTCTGAACGATCCCGCCATGTTTGGTTTTTTCCTCTTTGATCAAGACCTGATATCCGTCTTGCCGCTCGACCTCGATCAATCCATTTGGATTGAGATGCTGACGCATGCGCTGGGCCACCCACTCTTCGGGATTATTGTCGGCCTGCGGCATCAAGCCTGCCTGTACCCCGGCATTCAGAAAATCGACATAAGGTGTTCCGGGTCGTGTGTATTCGACAATTTCAGCATTCATTTTGCGGAATCTGTCGTTGCAAAGGACAATTCGGTCGTCGCGATCGCATAACACGAAGGTTTCGTTCAGACTTTCAATTGCCTGGAACAGTTCTTCGTGGGTTGATTGGGCGGCGTCATGAGCGGTGACCTGCTCGGTTATGTCCGAGCCGAACCCCCAGTAGCCTTGGAATTCGCCGTCTTTATCGAAAAACGGGACCCCGCTTACCCGTACCCACCGCAAACCGTTGGGTCCCGCAGCCCGATAGATGAAATTATAAAACGCCTCATGCGCTTCCAGGGCAGCGAAATGTTCTGCCAACAATTCGTCCGGCATGTCCGGGGCGCCAAGTTCCTGCCGGGTCCTGCCATAAAGCAATTCTGGCGCAACACCCGTAATGGCCTCCATTTCGGCGGAAAACCACTGATACCGTAGCTCCGCGTCCATTTCCCAAAACCAGTCGCCAGAAGACTTTGCGAATTCCGGGATTTGATCGATATCGCGCGGTTGCTGTCGGATACTCTCCGCACCGGATTTGTCCGTGAAGACACAAGAAACGCCAGTGATTTTACTATTGCCGTCGACAACCGGCTGGTAGCTAATTTCGAATACTCTTCGCGCGTTATCCGCGCTGGGCCGGTCCTCCTGCACGATATCGCTTGCCAGGGCGCACCCACTTGCAACGACCTGCCGCAACCGGGACTGCACCTGCAATGTCAGCGTCGGCAGCACCTCTTCGATGGGGCGGCCGATGTGATCGGCAATCGGCAAACCACTTAGCGCGGCAAAACAATTATTGACGTCGGCGAAGCGGTGCTCGAGATCGAAATGGCAAAGCGCCACCGGGACGTCTTGATATAGAGGTAAAATCATAGAAAATTCAGCTCAGAGGCGCTTTGAACAAGCTGTATTCCGCGACGAAAACCGTATTGTGCAAAAATCCCCCAAAAGGCTAATCCCTTAAAATTGCTTTATTCGAAATTGGCGACACCAAACAAACAAGGCCATGGATTGCGCTACATAATTTCGGAATTTCAGCACTACTAAATAATATTTATTTTTGTCCGAACAAGTTTTTGTAGGCGGAATATGTAAAATTTATCCCGCCAATTATCAGCCTTGAGTTTATGGGCAATTCGTTAACAAAACATTTCAATCGCGGTATGCGCTAGTAATATCGCTAGTTTCCGCAAGGCCCTTGGCTATTGCTTTCGAGTTCGCTATTGATGCGGTCGTAGGGACGAAGCTGAATTGGGCGGGGAATCATGAAACTTAATTTAGGCTGCGGCGGCGACCGCATGGACGGCTGGGTAAACGCGGACAAATTTGAAAGTTCCGCAACCGACCAAATCGTCGATCTAGAGATATTGCCGTGGCCTTGGCCGGATGACGCGGCCCAAGAAGTCATGCTGCGCCATGTGCTGGAGCATTTGGGCCAAAGCCCGGTCCTTTATCTCGACATCATCAAGGAACTTTATCGGATCTGCAAAAATAACGCGAAAGTGACAGTGATTGTCCCACATCCCCGACACGACCACTATCTGAACGACCCCACCCATGTGCGCCCTATCACCGCCGAGGGCCTGCAGATGTTTTCACGTAAAAAGAACAAGGAATGGCGCAAAAAGAAATTGGCCAATTCGCCACTGGCGGAATTCATCGATGTGGATTTCGAGATTGAAGCGGTCAATTATGTCCCGGACGAGCCATGGCGCGGCCAGCTGGTGCGCGGTGAAATCAAAATGCCGCAATTGATGGAGGCGGCACGGATGTACAACAACGTCGTCAGCGAAATCAACATCACTCTCAAGGTCCGAAAATAATCTAAGATGCGGAAATAATCCCGCAACAATCAGATAGCAAACAAGCCTTAAACTGCGCCAAACTGCGCCATCTTATTCTGTATGCGGAGGCGCGTTAATGGCTTTCAATAACTACGATTGGTCTGACATAGGAGCTCGTTTGGATGCTCGCGGATTTGCCGTTTTGACAGATCTGTTGGCACCCGCGGACTGTAAATCGATTTCCGCCGGGTTCGAAGACGGCGGGCTCTATCGCGCACACATCCACATGCATCGTTATGGTTTTGGCGAGGGCGAATATAAATATTTCGCCTATCCGTTGCCGGATTTAATCGCCAAATTGCGGCAGGATATCTACCCACGCTTGGCCCCAATCGCCAATGAATGGTCGAAAAATCTGGCCCTTGAAACGCTATTTCCATCCCGTCACGGCGGTTTCATCGACCAGTGCCGACAAGCCGGTCAGACCCGCCCGACGCCCTTATTGTTGCGCTACCGGCCCGGCGATTACAATCGCCTGCACCAGGATATTTATGGCGAGTTAAGCTTTCCCATCCAATTGGCGGTGCAACTGGACCGGCCCGGGCAAGATTTCGAAGGCGGCGAATTTGTCTTAACGGAGCAGAAGCCGCGCAGCCAATCGCGGGCGCATGTCGTCGGACTGAACCAAGGCGACGCGGTTTTATTTGCGGTCAGTGAGCGCCCGGCGAAAGGCGCGCGGGGTTACTACCGGCTAAAAATGCGCCATGGGGTCAGCGAATTGCGTAGCGGTGAACGCCACACCTTGGGCATTATTTTTCACGATGCGGCTTAGAAATTCACCTGCACTAAGTCCGAGCAAACGCTGCTCGGTGGTATTTCGCAAACCCGGTAACCATAGCTGCCACTACCCTTGTTGCCGATATTGTCATCATGAAAATCGTCGTTAGCGGTCGTCGCGACAATAAGCCCGTTACGCTCGATTTCGACATCATCACCTGCCGCCCCGCCCCAGGACAGCAGACCATGGTGCACGCCTTTCACTTTTGTGCCGCTGGCGCTCAGGGTGATGCCGGAGGGCGCCAGAGTGGTGTCCGAAACCGGGCCGCTATAAGCCGAATTCCCGGACCCGTTCACGGCCCGCAGGCGGTAATAATAGGTTGCTGAGGCCGCCAGGCCGATATCGGTAAAGCTTTCATCATTGGCCGGGATCGTCGCGACCATCGAGAAATTCGTCCCGTCCGTCGAGCGTTCCAGCTCGAACCCGGTTTCATCGCCCGCATTGTCGATCCAGGATAAACTAATGGAGCTGGAGGTCACACCGGTGACCGCAAGCGTTGTCGGGGCATCGGGTGCGGTGCCGCTGACGCTGCCGTTCTCGGTGCGGATCATCAAAAAATCGACATCGACGTAAGAACTGGTTTGCAGACCGCTTTGTCGCTGCTCGTCGGCAACCCGCAGATAGACCGTGCCGCTGATGTTAGAAGACAATGGCACGACGATGTTTTGATCACTGTTGTCGTGGATGGCAACCAAATCGGTCCAATTCGAATTATCCGTGGAATAGGCGAATTGCAGGCTTTCGCCGCTGGTCAGATTTGCCGTGGCGTCGATATGGGCGCTGACCGCGGTCCCGGCCGCAACCGAGAAGGTCCAGCGATGCTCAAGCCAGGTATATCGATTTTGCGGCTTGCCGCCAGAATGTCTTTCGCTAATCCGCTGGTTATCGTCATCAGCTGCTTGTGTCGCTAAATATGTCCCGCTGAGGAGACCGTGCACGGCTTGTTCGCCGGTCGCATATTGGTCAACATAAGCCGGTGCCGGATCGGTTTCCGCTGAAGCGGTATTGGTCGGCGCCGAAGTGCCGCCGCTGTTATAGGCAAAAACCCGATAATAATAGATCGTCGCCGCGCTTAAGCCGCTGTCGTCGTAATCATTGTCGTCGGGAGCCGTTGTAGCGATCTGTGTGAAGTTAATATTATCCGTCGAGCGCTCGACGAGGAATTGGCTTTCGTTGTCCGAATTATCCAGCCAATCCAAGTATATTGTGCTGTCGGACGTGGCGCTTGCCGACAAAACGGTTGGCGCCAACGGCGCGGTCACAGGCGTGGCGGCGCTATACCAAGCGGCAGCGGTGGGTGCCGTCAAGGTAATCGACTGGGCATTGTCGGAGACGTTGGTGACGCCAGTCGGTAAACCGGTTTGTGCATAAGTCACATTCGGATTGGAAAAATGCTGCACCCGCGGACAATTACCGTCGCAATTATACGCCATGATGGTGCGGAAAACTTCACCAGGGTCCCGATGGCCTTGCGAAAATGTATAGACCCGGCTGCCGCCATCGCCTGGATTATGGTTCGAACCTTGGTTGTGGCCGATTTCATGGCCGAAGGAAAAATAACCCGTGGCACAACCACTATCGACGGCGCTGAAAGCGCTGGTTTTGAAGCTGTCGGACGCCGTGGTCATCACGTACGCAATGCCGCAATAAATCGGCATTTCTTCGATCAGGACCGCAAAATCGGCACCATAAGTGGTCCGGGCCGCATGGATTTCATCCCATTTGCCGTCCGTCGTCGAGCGAAAGGCACTCAAATCATCGGACTCATTAGCGCCCTCAGCACCGACAAGTTCCATCGTGTGAACCAATTGCATGGTCACCGGAATATTACTGTTGGCGTAAGCATCGTTGGTTTCCGCTACCGCCGTAACAATAAGGGCTTCGATCCCGCTGGTGCCGCCCCAGAGGTTTTTAGACGCAACAGTATATCCTACAATAACATCAATGACTGTATTGCCGTCGCCAGCCGTTTGTGGTTCGCTGGTCGATCCAGCGCCACCGGTATCTTCCGAGCTCGGCGCGACCGCGATCGGGGCGGCCCCTGGAAAAGGTTGGCTGCGGCCGATTTCACGGATGCCGTGCAGGCCTTGGGCGATATAAAAGAGTTGGAACTTGCGGTCACCGACATTGATGATACCGGTCAAAGCGTCGCCGCTTTGCCCCAAGACAATGCGATCGCCGGAGGAACCATTGACGTGACCGACCCAGGCCCGGCGGCCCGGCCCCATCGCCAAATCCCGGTCCCGCACCCCATCGACGCTAAGGCCATCGAGCAGATCAAACTGCAACCGACCGGATCGTAACAAGCCAAAATTGATCCGCACGGCTTTAACCCCGGCCTCGACACTGGCTTCGGCATCCGCGTTAACAAATAACCGCCCCTTGCCATTGGCGCCCGGATTGGCCCCTTGGGCGGCAACTTCGAACGAATATGGTGCCAATGCACATAGAACAATGATGTTTAAAAAGCGAAAGATGTGTCTCACGGGGATGATCCTCACATAGCGGCCGTTATTCTGTGTCAAAACGACACAAACGATGAAATTCACGTTATCTCGAGCAAGGATCGCACCACAACAGTGGACGATTCAACTAAACCGCCAAAATATGAGTTTGAGGTATCGGTTAATCGCCCTTGATCATGCGGCCCATTATCCTGCGGCCGCCGAAGATATGAACGTGCAGATGCGGAACTTCCTGATGGGCATCGGCGCCATTGTTGGAAACCAGCCGATAACCGCTTTCTTCCACTTCAACCAGACGCGCCGTCGCGCCTATGGCCTTGGTGAATCCGGCCATTTCCGCATCGCTGGCCCACAGACTGAAATCGTCCATATTTTCATAAGCCCCTTTGGGGATTACCAGTACATGCACCGGCATCAGCGGATTAATGTCGCGAAAAGCCAGGGCATGGTCGTTCTCATAGACTTTGTTGCAGGGAATTTCACCGCGCAAGATTTTGGCAAATATATTGCTGTCGTCATAAGCCATTCGTATTTCTCCCGGTTATTCTGTCGCCATAGCGGCACGGCGCTGGCGTAATTCGTCATAGACATCCTGTGGATCGACCCCCTTGTCGGCCCACAAAACCAACAAATGATAAAGCAAATCAGCGCTTTCATAGACCAGTTCGCGATGATCATCCGTAAGCCCGGCGATCACGGTTTCAACCGCTTCTTCGCCGACTTTTTGCGCGATCTTTGCCGGTCCTTTGGCAAATAGCCGGGCCGTATAGGAACTTTTCGGGTCGGCCCCCTTGCGGCTTTCGATAACCTTAAACAATTCTTCTAAAATGGCGCTGTCGCTCATTTTTCGTCTCCGTCGAACGTTGTCAGTCGGGTTGATAGGCCAGTCTTTTGGGCGACTCGAAAGATACCAAGTTGCCGCAATCGGGCTGCAGATCAGCCCAGCTGTCGATATTCAGGTCCAGTCGCGCCAGCCCGGCAGTGGGGAATTTATGCCGCGCCCGGGCCGCCATCGGGCTACCGCGATCGGCAGTCAACGACACGGTCAGGATCTGCAAATCCGGGTTATGCGCGATTAGGATGACGGTTTTCTGCGCCGCCTCCAGCTCGCGCAAGCGCATCGCCATATTCTCCACACCGCACAAATATAACCGCTGCTCAACGCTAACCGGCGGTGGCGCGGCCAGCTCCTTCGAGACCAGGTCCCAGGTCTGCCGAGCCCGCAAAGCCGACGAACAGAGTGCCAAATCCAGCTGAACTGCTTGTTCTTGCAAAAAACGGCCGATCACCGGGGCCGACCAGCGGCCGCGATCGTTCAATATCCGGTCATGGTCACTGAGCTCCGGCTGGTCCCAGGCCGATTTTGCGTGTCTGAGTAAAAAAAGTGTCCGCATGATCGCCTCCCGCTAGAGCCGCACCGCCACACCGGCGGCGTGCATATGTTCTTTGGCTTGCCGGATGGTAAATTCACCAAAATGAAATATCGATGCCGCCAGCACCGCGCTCGCCGCGCCCTCAACCACCCCTTCAACCAGGTGATCCAGCGTGCCGACCCCGCCCGACGCGATCACCGGCACCGTGACGGCGTCGCTAATGGCGCGGGTCAATTCAAGGTCGAAGCCCTGTTTGGTGCCGTCGCGGTCCATTGAAGTCAGCAGGATCTCGCCGGCCCCAAGGGCGACCACTTGTTGCGCATAAGCAATCGCATCGACGCCAGTCGGGGTGCGACCGCCATGGGTGAAGACGTCAAAGCTGCCGGCGGCATTTTTCTTCGCATCGATGGCCACAACGATGCATTGGCTGCCGAATTTCTGCGCCATTTCGCGGACCAGTTCCGGGCGCTCGACCGCCGCCGTCATGACCGAGACTTTATCCGCCCCGGCCAGCAGTAGCTTGCGCACATCTTCAATGCCACGCACCCCACCGCCAACGGTCAGTGGCATGAAACATTGCTCCGCCGTCGCCTGCACCACTTCAAAGATGATGTTACGATTGTCGGACGAAGCGGTGATATCGAGAAAACATAATTCATCGGCGCCAGCCAAATCATACAATCGGGCTTGTTCGACCGGATCGCCGGCATCCACCAGATCGACAAAATTCACCCCCTTGACGACGCGCCCGTCTTTGACGTCAAGGCAAGGAATGATGCGCTTGGTCAACATCGCCCGTTACGCCGCCGCCAAAGCCAGCGCCGCCGCCGGATCGATGCTGCCGTCATAAAGCGCCCGGCCAATGATCGCGCCTTCGATGCCCGTTGCCGAGACCGCTTGCAGGGCCCGCAAGTCGGCCAAATTACTGACCCCGCCGGAGGCGATGACCGGCACGCTCAAAGTTTCGGCAAAGTCGGCGGTGGCGCTGACATTGACCCCCCGCATCGCCCCGTCGCGGGCGATGTCGGTATAAATAATCGCTGCGGCGTCGACGTCTTCGAAATGGCGCGCCAGCTCCAGGGCCGGTTTATCCGATTGTTCAACCCAACCCTCGACCGCAACCAGGCCATCGCGGACGTCAATGCCGATGGCGATGCGGCCGGGATATTTTTTACAAAGCTGGCAAGCTAATTCCGGGTCGCGCAAGGCCATGGTGCCAATGATGACCCGGTCGACACCGGCATCCAGCCAGCCGGCGACATCGCTTTCACGGCGAATCCCGCCACCCAATTGCACTGGCATATTGACCGCCGCTAAGATCGCCCGCACCGCCCGGTCATTGACCGCTTTACCTTCGAAAGCGCCATTTAGATCGACCAAATGCAGCTTTTTGAAGCCGGCAGCCTGAAAACTGCGGGCTTGTGCTGCCGGATCGTCATTGAACACGGTGGCCGCCGCCATCTCGCCCTGCAGTAGGCGGACGCAAGCGCCGTCCTTCAAATCAATGGCTGGATAAATGTTCATATCAAAGCTTTGCTTCCTAGGGTGACCATTGCAGAAAATTGCTAATCAGCTGCAGGCCAATTTGTTGACTTTTTTCCGGATGAAATTGTGTCCCGACCAGATTATCGCGGCCCACCACCGCGCTGACCGGACCACCATAGTCCACCGTCGCCTTGATACTCGATTGATCGGTCGGAAAAAAGGCATAAGAATGGACAAAATAGACATAGGCGCCGGTTTCGATACCGGCCAACACCGGATGGCCGTCGTCCGGTTTGATTAATTGGTTCCAACCCATATGCGGGATTTTCAGGCTGGTATCGCCCGGCGTCATCCCCCGGACGTCGCCGGCCAGCCAATTGAAACCTTCGACGGTTTCATGTTCCAGGCCCCGGCTGGCCATCAATTGCATGCCGACGCAAATCCCCAGGAACGGTTTGCCGCGCCTGATAACGGCTTCTTCCAGGGCCGCCAGCATCGGCGCCACGCCGTGGCGGCAATCGGCAAAAGCACCGACACCCGGCAGGACCACGCGGTCGGCACTGGCGACAATTTCAGGGTCGGCAGTGACGATGATTTCCTGGCGGCTGGTAAGCGTTGCAGCCGCGCGTTCAAAGGATTTTTGCGCCGACCGCAGGTTGCCGGACTGATAGTCAATGATGGCGACCCTCATGACGGCCCCATTGATCCCGAGGCAAAGGGGGTCAGGGCGTGGCGGCGGCGACCCGGATGTCGAATGGCGGGCGGGCCCGTCGGCGCCTCCGACGGCGCCAACTCGGCCCCACGGCGCCTAAAATAGATCTCTTCCGCCAGCGCCAAATTCGGCGCGCCCATCAGATCGACAAACTCATAACCCCGCCGCTCCAGATGCCAGCGCCGCAAATCATTGGCGGCCGCGGCGATCGCCGCGGCGACAATTAGCTCGATCACCGATTGCGCTATTTCGTGCAAGCCGAACATTGTCATGGCGCCGGCCAAGGCAATGAGCAGAGCAAAATACGCCGCCGTCAGCAGCCATAGGCGGTGATACAGAAACCACAAGGGTCCGAACAACAACGCCCACCAGGCGATGCCTTCTTTGATGAAAACCGTCTCATCCAGTTTGCCGCCCATCGGGCGATGAAGGGTAAATATGCGATACATCTTCGCTCTCTATAGCGAGCCGCCAAGCACGCCCTTGGTCGACGGCACCTGATCGGCCTTGCGCGGATCGATTTCCACTGCTTGCCGCAGGGCCCGGGCCAAGGCTTTATAACAACTTTCGACGATATGATGATTGTTCTCACCATAAAGATTGTCGACATGCAGGGTGATGCCGGCGGCCTGGGCAAAAGCCTGGAACCACTCGCGGAACAATTCCGTGTCCATCTCGCCCAGTTTTGGTTTCGAAAACGAAACTTTCCAAATCAAATAAGGCCGGTTCGATAAATCCAAGGTGACCCGGCTTAGGGTTTCATCCATCGGCACCAGCGAAGCGCCATAGCGGGTGATGCCCTTGCGGTCGCCCAAGGCCTTGGCGACCGCTTCGCCGATGACAATGCCGACATCTTCGGTGGTGTGGTGAAAATCGATATGCAGATCGCCCTTCGCCTTCACCGTCAAATCGAACAAACCGTGACGGGCGAGCTGTTCCAGCATATGATCCAAGAACCCGATGCCGGTCTCGACATCATACTTCCCGCTGCCATCCAGGTTGATTTCAACTTCGACGCTGGTCTCGTTGGTTTTCCGCTCGACACTCGCTTGCCGCATGATATTACTCGCCATATTCAAGAACTTACCTCGCGGGCCAGGGTATAGCAGGCGCGGCAAAAAAGTGCCAGCGGGGATCGTGGCCGTTAAAGAGCTTGACCCGAAGCGAAATTGGCTTAAATGGGGGAGATCGAACGAGCCGCGGGAAACTATTGCGCATGAGCGAAAGCGAGAAAGAAATGGAAAGCTGGCACGGCACCACAATCATATCGGTGCGCAAGGGCAAGGATGTGGTGATTGCCGGCGACGGCCAGGTCACCCTGGGACAAACCGTGATCAAGGCCAATGCCCGCAAGGTCCGCCGCTTGGCCAATGGCGATATTATTGCCGGTTTTGCCGGCGCCACCGCCGATGCTTTCACGCTGTTTGAGCGTCTGGAAGCGAAACTGGAACAACATCCGGGCAATCTGACCCGGGCGGCGGTGGAAATGGCGAAAGATTGGCGCACCGACCGCTACTTGCGCCGCTTGGAAGCGATGATGGCGGTAGCCGATGCCTCCGTCAGCCTGGTGCTGACCGGAACCGGCGATGTGCTGGAGCCCGAAGATGGCCTGATCGGCATCGGCTCCGGCGGCTCCTTCGCGCTGGCGGCGGCCAAGGCCCTGGCCGACCGGGACGACATGGAAGCCGAGGCGATTGCCCGGAAAGCCATGGGCATCGCCGCCGATATCTGCATTTACACCAACACCAACTTGACGTTAGAAACGATTAAAACATGACCGAATTTTCTCCGCGCGAGATTGTTTCCGAACTTGACCGCTATATCATTGGCCAGGGGGACGCCAAACGCGCCGTCGCCATCGCCTTGCGTAACCGCTGGCGCCGCATGCAGCTGGACGACAATTTACGCGACGAGGTGCTGCCAAAAAACATCCTGATGATCGGCCCGACCGGCGTCGGCAAAACCGAAATCTCCCGCCGCCTGGCCAGGCTGGCCAAAGCGCCCTTTATCAAAGTTGAGGCGACCAAGTTTACCGAGGTTGGTTATGTCGGTCGCGATGTCGAGCAAATCATACGCGATCTGGTCGAAATCGCCATTTCGATGATCCAGGAACAAAAACGCGAAGACGTCGCCACGCGGGCCGAACTGAACGCGGAAGAACGGGTGCTGGATGCCCTGGTCGGGGAAAATTCCAGTGCCGGGACCCGCGACAGTTTCCGCCGCAAATTGCGCGACGGGGAGTTGGCGGAAAAGGAAATCGAACTCGATCTGGCACAATCCGGCGGTGGCGGCCTGCCAACTTTTGACGTGCCCGGGATGCCCGGCGCGCAAATGGGCATGCTGAACCTGAACGATGTCTTCGGCAAAGCCTTCGGCGAACAGAAAAAACGGCGGAAACTATCGGTGGCGGAAAGTTATGATGCCTTGATGATCGAAGAAAGCGACAAGCTGCTGGACGACGAACAAATTGTCCGCGACGCCCTGCAGGCGGTGGAAGAAAACGGTATTGTCTTCCTTGATGAAATTGACAAGATCACGACCCGCTCCGACCGCCATGGCGGCGACGTATCCCGCGAAGGGGTGCAGCGCGATTTGCTGCCATTGATCGAAGGTACCGTGGTCTCAACCAAACACGGCCCGATCAAGACCGACCATGTTCTGTTCATCGCCTCAGGCGCGTTTCATCTGGCGAAGCCATCGGACCTGCTGCCGGAACTGCAAGGCCGCTTACCTATCCGGGTTGAATTGCAGCCGCTGACGGAAGAAGATTTCCGGCGCATCTTGTTGGAGCCGGAAGCCAGTTTGATCAAACAATATGTCGCCTTGATGGGTACCGAAAGCGTCACCCTGGATTTCACTGACGATGCCATTGATGCGGTGGCCCGGATGTCGACCGAGGTGAATGCGAATGTGGAAAATATCGGCGCCCGCCGGCTGCATACGATTTTGGAAAAAATTCTCGAAGAAATCAGCTTTACCGCTACCGACCGGCCAGGCGATACCATTACCGTCGATGCCAAATATGTCCAGGACCATATCGGTGAATTGACCCAGAATGCCGACCTGTCGAAGTTTATTCTATAGCCCCGGCATCGCCCAATCCAGCCTAGGACGAAATTCATGCCCCCAATCGATCTGCATTTCTGGCCGACACCTAATGGTTGGAAAATCACCATCATGCTGGAAGAATGCGGCCTGCCCTACGATATAAAGCCGGTGAATTTGGGCGAGCGGCAGCAGTTTACTGACGAATTCCTGGCCCTGTCGCCGAACGGTCGGATGCCGGCGATTGTCGATCGCGATGGCCCCGGCGGGGCGCCGATTTCGATTTTCGAATCCGGTGCCATTCTGCAATATCTCGGCAACAAAACCGGCCGTTTTTATCCAAGCGAACAGCGGGCCCGGAGCGAAGTCGAGCAATGGCTGTTTTGGCAGATGGCCGGACTGGGGCCAATGGCCGGACAAGCCGCCCATTTCCGCAACTACAAAAAAGAGAAAATCGACTATGCGGTCGAGCGTTATAGCAATGAAGTGGTCCGCCTATATGGCGTCTTGGATGCGCGGTTGGAAGACCGGGACTGGTTAGCGAACGACTATTCGATTGCCGATATGGCCTGCTGGCCGTGGTTGCGTGGCTATAAAGCCTATGGCATCGATATGACCGATTATCCGGCTTTGCGGGCCTGGTTCAAGCGGGTTGGCGGCCGCCCAGCGGTCGAACGCGCTGCCAATATCGGTAAGGATGACTTCAAGGCATCTCAAATTCGTTCGCAGGGGTCGATCTAAGGGGAAAAATGTCAAACATCACAGGAAAATGCCTTTGTGGCGCGGTTCGCTTCAAAGTTGACAGTGTCGAGCATCACTATCATGCCTGTCATTGTGGGATGTGTCGGCGGTGGAGTGGCGGGCCGGGATTTGCTGTAATCGCCACCGGCATCGAGTTTGAAGGTGAGGAAAACATCGGCCGCTATAGCTCTTCGTCATGGGCTGAGCGCGGATTTTGCCGGCAGTGCGGGTCCGGGTTGTTCTATCGATTAACATCGGAGAACCGCTATTTCATGAATGTCGGTTGTTTTGATGACAGTTCAATATTCAACTTGACGGCAGAAATCTATATCGACAACAAACCGGACGGCTACGATTTTGCCGGTGATCATCCCAGGCTGACAGAGGCTGAAGTTATCGCCCAAAGTTCGCCGCCGTCGGACAATTAATCTCCTTTTTCACCGTCGGCATCGAAGCTATAGCGGAAATCGCAATGACTGGCGCCGCTCATGATGGTCTGGGTGCGCTCAAAGCCGATGCGTTTATCGAAGCCCTGGCAGAAGGTGGCGTCGCGATGACAGGAAAGCAAATGGCCGATTTCGCCTAGGCCCATTTCTTGGTACATTTCCGCATAGCGGCAGCGGGTGACATTAAAATGATATTCGGTGTCGGTTTGTTTAAGATAATCCTTCTCCAGCGCGCCGCCCTTCAGCCAATGTTTGCCAATTTCCTGAAACGCCTGCAAATCGGTCTGGCCGTCGAATTCAGCGGCGAATTCGGCCCCGGCAGCGATCGCGCTTTCGGTGATCGCTTCACGCAGAATTTCTTGCGCCGCTTCGCCGCCAATGCGGTTTTTCATCACTTCGTATATCGGCTTGATCACGGCCGCCTCAATGCGGCGCTGTTCCAAAATCGCTAATCGTTCGTCGGACATACTTTGTTTCCTTCCGTTTCCAGGCAATCGAACTTAGCATAATCACAGCCAACAGTGTCAGACAAGAACCGGTCGACCCCCGCGACAAGCGGCATCGCGTAATATCTCCGCGAACCGGAAGTTTTTTGTGATAATTCGCGCTGATCGGGTATAAGTAATCACTGTTCGATTATGCCAACCGAGCGAAAGCGTTGGATATGTTATTGCGTTGGATTTCTATATGACTGCCGGCTCGCCGATTTTTTCCCGAGGCATCGTAACATCATTCTGGCAGCGCCACGGCGGCTTGGCATTTTTTGGCCCGGCCTTGATTTTAGTCGGGTTTCTGGGTCTGTCGACGGCAGCGCAACGGTGGCTGATTTATCTGGTGTTAGCGGCTTTTCTGTATAAACAGGGGCGCCAATTCATTCCCTTCGCCTGCAAACAATCGCACATCCTACAAGTTGCCTGTTTGTTCATTCTTTATTCCCTATTCAGTCTTTTTTGGCAGGACACTATCGATCCGAAGGAGGCATTGAAAACCCTTCGGACCAGCTTGGTCATCTTCTTGTTCGTAATGTTTATGGCTTGGGCCGCCTATTCCACCGATCAGGAAAATCCGACTATGCAGCGGGCCTTTCACCTTTTTTGCGCGGCGGCGGCGATCGTCGCGGTCGGGGCCATCCTGGTTTACGCCTATGACGGTTTTTCGTTGGCACGTCGCCTCGGAATTTATGGCATCACCGCAAACCCAATTAAGGCAGCAACCGTCTTTGCAGTGGTCATCGTCACCTTGTTGCTTTGGCGCCGGTATTATCTTGCCGCGGTCGGACTGCCGGGGTTCGCAATCTGGATGGTGCCGGTGATCTGCCTTTTTTTACTCACGTTTAGTCGTGGACCCTTGATCGCCGTTAGCTTGATCACACTTCTAATTCTCGCCCTAACCGGGCGAGGAAAATGGGCCCTGCTGCTCGGTGGCTTGGCATTTGTTGCCTTGCTTTTGGTGCTGGGCGGTTTCCTAGACCAAATCGATCTGATCAAACGCGGCGACAGTCACCGCTTCGCCATCTGGGCCGATGCGCTGGAAAAGGTTTCGGCCCGGCCCTACTTTGGCTGGGGCATCAAGGATAATTCGAAATTCGCCGCTGCGGCCGGATGGACTGGCTGGAAGTCACCACACAATATCTACCTCAGCGCCTTGTTTTATGGCGGCATCATCGGCCTGGGGCTGTTTGTCGGGACCCTGGCCATGGCCTTAAAAACCGCTTTAAAACTGTTCAAGTCCAGCGATCTGGCGCGCTTGAGCCTTGCCCTGATCTGTCTGGGATTGGTGATTGGCTGCTTCAATATGCGCACTGTCATGGTCAATGCACAGCCAGTATGGTTGGTCTATTGGTTGCCGGTCGGCTTGCTCATCGGGTTGGAGCTGAAAGACAAAATCGCCGGGCAACGTGACGGGCTCGACATTGCGAGTTAACCATATTTGTAAATTGATGTCGCCGGCGGCGCGCCTTATGATCAATAAATAGTCGAATATTACCAATGGTGTATCTATGATTAAGTTTAGTTTTTTGAGTGTTTCGATCGGCATCACCGCCCTCATTGCCACAAGTGCCCTGGCCCAGCAAAATAACAATGCCCGCCAAGCTTGTTTCGATGACAAGCAAAAGCCAGATCACCGCATTCAAGTGTGCTCGGAAATTCTGCCGCAGGCCAAAGCCTCCTTCGGGCGCGCCATTATTCTTTATAATCGTGGTTATGCCTATTTTACCAAACGCGATTTCAAACGCGCCGAAAAAGACTATTCGGAAGCCCTGACGCTCAACCCGAAAGACGCGAAAATATATTATGCCCGCGGGGAAGCCAAACGCTGGCAGAAACGCTATGACCATGCCATCGCCGATTATAACGCCGCCGTCACCTTAAAGCCGGAATATATCGAGGCCTATTATCGCCGGGGCTTTACCTATCTGTTGAAAGAAACCTATCCCGAGGCGATCGCCGATTTTGAGCAGGTGATGGAACTTTATGTCTGGCACGCAAAAGCGATGCATGCTTTGGCCTGGATATACGCCAACGCGAACGACAAAACCGCCCGCAATGGACCCAAAGCCGTGCATTGGGGCCTGCGGGCTATTGATCTGCGACCCAGAGATGCGGAAATGATGGAAACCTTGGCCGCCGCCTATGTGCAGAATGGCGAGCCCGAAATGGCCCTAAAAACCTACGAGGCGGCGATGGATATCGGCGGTAAATATTGGATCCGTTATTATCAGGGCAACCTGAAAAAGAAGGGTTATAACCCAGGCCCGGTGGATGGCCAATATGGCAAACGCACGCGCGTTGCTTTCGCCAAATGCATCAAAAAAGGCTGCCGGATGGGGATCAAGTAGGCCGCCGTAATAGTTCGGGTTTAGATTTCTTCGAACACCGTCTAGAGGCTTTTTATTAGATGCCAGGCCGCCCCGCTCCCCCGGCCCAACCACCCACAGGGTACCATCATTGGGTGGTTGGGCCGGGGGAGCGGGCTGGTGATGGCTTTGTGTATTGAAAAACTCTAGGTATTCATATGATCGAAGAAGTCGTCGTTGTTTTTGGTGCCTTTCAGCTTGTCGAGCAGGAATTCCATGCTGTCGACCGTGCCCATGGGTGATAGGATACGGCGCAGCACGAACATTTTTGCCAGCGCGGCCTTGTCGACCAGCAGTTCTTCCTTGCGGGTGGCGGATTTGGTGATGTCGATGGCCGGGTAGATGCGCTTGTCGGCGAGCTTGCGGTCGAGCACGATTTCCGAATTACCGGTGCCCTTGAATTCTTCAAAAATTACTTCGTCCATGCGACTGCCAGTATCGATCAGGGCGGTCGCGATGATCGTCAGGGACCCGCCTTCTTCGATATTCCGGGCCGCGCCAAAAAAGCGTTTTGGCCGTTGCAGGGCGTTAGCATCGACACCGCCGGTGAGCACCTTGCCTGACGATGGCACCACCGTGTTGTAAGCCCGGCCCAACCGAGTGATCGAATCCAATAAAATGACCACGTCGCGTTTATGTTCAACCAAGCGCTTAGCTTTCTCGATCACCATTTCGGCGACCTGAACATGGCGCTGCGCCGGCTCGTCGAAGGTCGAAGAAATCACTTCGCCATCGACCGAGCGCTGCATGTCCGTGACCTCTTCCGGGCGTTCGTCAATCAACAACACAATCAAAAAGACTTCCGGATTGTTCTGCGTAATTGAATGCGCGATCGACTGCAGGATCACCGTTTTACCGGTCCGTGGCTGCGCCACGATTAAACCGCGTTGCCCTTTCCCCAGCGGCGCGGTCATTTCGATCACCCGCGGGATATAATCTTTTTCCGTCGGATCGTTGCGTTCCAAGATCAATCGTTGATCCGGATAAAGCGGCGTCAGGTTATCGAAGTGAACCTTGTGCCGGGCTTGGTCCGGATCTTCGAAGTTGATTTGATTGACCCGCAGTAGGGCGAAATAACGTTCGCTTTCTTTCGGGGCGCGAATTTCTCCATCCACGGTATCGCCGGTGCGCAAGCCAAAACGGCGAATTTGACTAGGACTGATATAAATATCGTCCGGGCCCGGCAAATAATTCGATTCCGGCGAGCGCAGAAAGCCGAAACCGTCCTGCAAAACTTCCAGCACCCCGCCGCCGGTAATTTCTTCGTCCTGATCCGCCAGTTCCTTCAAAATCGCGAACATCATGTCTTGGCGCCGCAACGAGCTGGCATTTTCAATTTCAAGTTCTTCGGCGAAGGATAAAAGGTCGGTTGGGTTTTTCTTTTTTAACTCTTGTAAGTTCATTATTTTTTACCAGAAAGGTGAGGATAAGGAGGGGGAGTGGGTGTGTGGAATGTCAGTCGATATGCCAACAGAGGCCGATTACGGCGATGATAGAGATGAAATTCGGAAGGTGGTCCGTCAGAGAAAAGGTAACCTCAATAGCGGCTTTTTTCTATCCGCTTTCCGGCCGCGATTTTCCTACCGGTCCGTCGCCTATCCTGTTACATAATTTAGGCACGATATCAAGAAAGAAAAGCAATAAACACACACCTGTGACAATTTTATCGCTTTATCCAAGGGGATAAACTTGCTAATTCATCCGCTAACGGTCCTGAAATAATGGCACCGGCTATTTCGAGAGTGAAACATAAAATTCCGGTAAGAAATATTTTTCAAAAGACAAAGATGGGGCTGTGACAAAATCAGAACACAATTGTCCAACGAAAAGACACCTGTAAAAAATATTGATTCAAAATCAGTAAGTTACGTAACTTATTGATTCAAAAGATAAAAGTTGAGATAGTTTCAACGGTTTGGTAGAATTACCCGTGGGGCGCCGGAGCGCTCGGGCTGTGGGTAGAAATAACCCCGTGGCGTCTGAGTAGTACGCCGGACAATTAGAGTCGGGCTAAATGGCGACAGATTAAACGGGTCCGGGCCCCACAATCTTAATCATTGAATTGCCACCACTGTTTTGGATACCCGTAGAACGTCAATAATTCCTTTTGTTCTGGAAGAACATTCAAGGTTCGCCATTTCGGCATCAGTTTTACGCCGTAGCCAGAAATAAGTCCGTCCTTGAGGTCGGTGTCTGTAGCCATTCTTGGTTTTAGCAACATCGCGTATTCGGGATCACATTTTTTAGTATCCCAAACATCAACACCTTTGAAAAAAGCACTTGCCACTATGTCCGCCAATTTCAATCCCGCTCTCTGGGTGTGATTATACACTTTCAACAAATTTGGATGAATCGAAGCCCAAGCAAAATCACCTTGGTTCAAAAATAGGTTTCCTCCCCTGCTTTTTCCCCTCAACCATTCGTAATATGCGTTCATTTGGCTGTATGATAAGCCCCCTCGTTCACTAAACTCCAACTTGATGCGCCGAGTTTCGCCAAATTCTTTTTGAGATTTTTCATTCACAAAATGTGTTACTCTTTCCAATAACAATCTTGTCATCCAGCAATAGAACCAATTGTCTGAAGGAATTTGTTCCGCCCACGGATTGCGGTATCCTTTCATGTTCTGCTTATTTGACAGCACTACAAAACATCTTACTTTTCGCTCAGCCAAATATCGACAAACCAACTGTTTTCTCGCTGGATTGAGTTTGCTGAAGTGAATGTCTCGCATTTGATGGCTATTAATTGCGGACATCATATCAGCGACCCACTTGGCAACTTCGTGCTCCAATTCAGCACGGATCACAACCGCAGAAACCACTAACCACTCACTGGAGCCGTTGGAATCGATTGGTTTCACTTTGTTTAGGCCGGGATCGCCAGATTCGTCGATATAGGCTACATAGCTATAATCAGGGTTTTCTCTTAATGCGGTCATCTAACAAAAATTAACACACGATTGAGTAACAATAAATATATTATAACTGTATTAGTTCTCGAAATTCGAACGTACTAAAAAGGAGATTCTTTTCTAAATTCTAAAACAACGCACTTAGCGCTGCCGTTTGTGGGCCCTAAATCGGCCGGACGATGACCATGATGACGATGACGATCAGGGCCAGGGTCGGGACTTCGTTCCAATAGCGGAAGAATTTGGCGCTGTGCTTGTTTTCATCCCGCTCGAAGGCTTTGCGCCAGCGCGAGAACCAGCCGTGCAGGCCGCTTAGAAGCACGACCGCAACAAATTTCACCTGGAACCAATGGTCACCAGCCCAATCGATCACGCCGGGGGTGAAAAACATCGCGATACCGCAGATCCAGGCAATAGTCATGGCCGGATTGATGATGGCGCGTATCAACCGGCGTTCCATTATCTTGAAGGTTTCCGAATGTTTCGAGCCTATTTCCGCCTCGACGTGATAGACGAACAGGCGCGGCAGATAGAGCATCCCCGCCATCCAGGCAATCACCGCGATGACATGCAGGGCTTTAATCCAAAGATAGAAGTCCAACAGAAATTCTTCCATCATCGACCCCTCATCGGACAGGCCAGGTGCGGATCGCCGCAGGCCGGCTGACCGTCGCCCCGACAGGGTTGGTTATCGTTATGTCCACCGGCGCCCAAAACAAGGTCCCTCAGGCCGCCCAGATATTCCGACGCCGACAACACGGTCGAGGCGCGCCAATAGGCTGGAACGCCATTTTGCTGAGCTAATTCCCGATATTCAATATCAAGTTCAACCAGGGTTTCCGAATGCTCGGAAACGAACGCAAGTGGGACAATAAGCAGGGCCAGGCCCTCGGCCCCGGCTTTGGCAATTTCGGCGTCGGTATAAGGTTCAACCCATTTTAGCCGACCGACCCGGCTTTGATAGCTGACCCGCCAATTGGGCACTTCGACGCCTTGTTTCGCCAGGCATTCAACGATGGCGGCGGCCGATTGTTCGATCTGCGATACATAGGGATCGCCTTTGTCGACAATACGTTCCGGTAAGCCATGGGCGGAGAACAATAACCGATAGGGCTGGTCGTTTGTGTTCGCCGCCAGGGCTTCGCCGATCAAGCGCGCTTGCGCGCTGACAAATCCGGCCAAGGCCGGGTAACAGCAAAGCGCCTTGGTGGGGACGGTGAAGTGCAGTTCCTTGGCGGCGCGATGCCAGGCGGCAATCGATGAGCCGGTCGTCGTTGTCGAATATTGCGGATAGAGCGGCAATAGAACCACCTCATCCGGTTGCCATTCTTTGACCGCCCGAACCGCTGCCGCCGTCATCGGGTGCCAATAGCGCATGGCGATAAATACTTTGGCATCGACGCCATCGGCCCGTAACAAACTTTCCAGACCGGCGGCTTGCGCTTGGGTATGTTCCAGCAAAGGCGAGCCGCCACCAAGATGGCGATAGATTTGCCGTGCTACAGGTGCTCTTTTTTTCGCGATATATTTTGCCAAAAGCCAGCGCAACGGTCCGGGCGCGCCAATAATGGCCGGATCGTTAAAGAGGTTAAAGAGAAACGGTTCAACACTGGCCGGCGCATCCGGTCCACCGAGATTAAACAAAACAACCGCCAGCTTTGACATCGCCTCGACCCTATCATTCACCGCGCAGACGCCGGGCCAATTCACTGACATGTTCGACCGGCGTTTCCGGCACGATACCGTGACCGAGATTAAAAATGAATGGGCCCCCAGCAAAAGTCGCCAGAATGCGCTCGGCCTCGTCCATCATCGCGTCGCCGCCAGCGGCCAATAACAACGGGTCTAGATTGCCCTGTACCGCGACTTTGTCCTGAACATTGTCTCTGGCCCAACCAATCGGCAAGGAATAATCCATCCCCACCGCACTGACGCCGGTCTCTGCCGCATATTTCGCTAGTCTGGGACCCGCGCCGCGGGGAAAACCGATGATCGGGATATCCGGAAACTGATCCCGCAGGCGGGATACGATTTGTTTTGTCGGCTCGATACACCAACGATCAAAACCAGGTTCCGACAAAATTCCGGCCCAGGTATCGAAAAGCTGCACCGCATCGGCGCCGGCCTTGATCTGCTCGGCCAAATATTCCGTCGTTGCCACCACCAGAAGATCGATCAAACTGCCGAAACCCACCGGATCCTGATAGCTCCAGCGCCGGGTGGCGGCATGGTCGGCACTGCCGCCGCCTTCGACCATGTAAGTGGCAACCGTCCAGGGTGAACCGGCGAAGCCTATCAACGCGACGTGATCCGGCAGCCGGGCCCGGGTCTTGCGCACCGTGTCATATACCGGATTTACCGTATCATGCAGCTTTGAAAGGCTGAGTTTCGCAACTTCGCCGGCAGAGCGGACGGTCGATAACACCGGCCCTTCACCTGTTTTGTAGGCCAGATCGACCCCTAAGCCATCCGGGATCAATAGGATATCGGCAAACAATATGGCCGCATCCATGGCGTAGCGGTCAATCGGTTGCACAGTTACTTCGGATGCGAGGTCGGAGTTATAACAAAGCTCCAGAAAGCTGCCGGCATTCTGCCGCAAAGCACGATATTCGCTCAGATGGCGGCCAGCCTGACGCATGAACCAGAATGGCGGTCTTGTTAAGGTTTCGCCATTGAGTACGCGCAATATCGGGTTTGTCTGCGACATCGGTCCAATTATCCACTTACTTTTTGCATTCAACTAAAAGATTAATTTTATAAACTTAAATAGTAGTTGTTGTGAATCCTTGTGGATAAGCAGCATTAATTGATGTCCACATGGTTATCCAGAAACTTTTCCCGTTGTGAGGTCTTTTTCTGCTGATGTGGAAAACAAAATCTAAAAGCCTGATCTCCCCATAGCACCCTAATGAGTGCCCTAAATATCCAGGCAAACAAATTGTGGATGATAATTGCACGAACATCAAACGCACATCTACGGTATAACAAAAGTCACAGACTGGATAAAACAATAGCGATATGTGAGCATTTGGGGCTTCGATATCGTGGTGGCATGATTACGCATGGTTATCCCCGTTCTTAGTAGTTATCCCAAGGCCGAAGATGTAATATGCGACAGGGTGGGTAAGAGTGAGGTCTATGACAAAATTTGATTTCCATCTGCTTTCGGATGCGACCGGGGAATTGTTGGTATCGCTGGCAAAGGCGGCGTTGGCCCAGTTCGAAACCGCCGATCCCGAACAACATCTCTGGCCGATGATCCGCAGTGAAAATCAACTGACGCAGGCGCTGGATGGCATTCGCAAAAAACCGGGACCGGTCCTCTATACCCTGGTCGACCATCACCATGGTGAAATCGTTCGTAAACATTGCGAACGCCTGAAGCTTCCCTGCGTCCCGGTCTTGGATCCAGTGATGGGGGCGCTGGGTGAATTCCTCAATGACGAAGCGCAGGAAAAGCCGGGGCGTCAGCACGAAATGAATGACGCTTATTTTAATCGCATCGACGCCATACACTTCTGCATGGCCCATGACGATGGCCAAGGTATGGAGACAATTGGCGGCGCCGATGTTATCCTTGTCGGAGTTTCCCGAACGTCGAAGACCCCGACGTGTATTTATCTTGCCAATCGCGGCGTCAAAGCGGCGAATATCCCGATCGTGCCAAACATTCCGTTGCCATTAGCCTTGGATCAGGTCCGCTCACCAATGATTATCGGTTTGGTGACAAATCCCGACCGCCTTATCCAAATTCGTCGCAATCGGCTGCTGACATTAAAACAAACGCCGGAAACCGAATATGTCGATTTGGAAGTTGTTCGCGAGGAAGTGACCTATGCCCGCAAACTCTTTGCCAAGAACAAATGGCCGGTCATCGATGTGACCCGGCGATCGATTGAAGAAACCGCCGCCGCCGTGATCAACCTGTTGGACTAGTGACAATTTGTGCCGCCGCCCAATCATAGGGTAGCGGTGGGCGGTCGATGGTCGGCGCGACGATATGGCCGTCAACATAATCGAGCCAAGCCTCCTGCAGACCTTGATCGCGTGGCGGCTGGCTCGCGGGCAATGCCGCCGCTGTCCGCTCAAACTCCGCCCGATAAATAAATATACGTTCGCCACTTTCCAGATGATCGACTTGATAGACGGACAAATCGTCCCAATCGTGAAGGCGGTCGTCGGCGAGCAAATTTTCGACCTGTCGATCCGACAACGAAATCAAGAAATATTGCTCAATACGATGATGATTGCGCAGCAGGGTTAAACGCAAATCGCTTTGCGATGCGGCAAAAACGGTGAATGGGGTATCGTACTTCATCAATAACTGGGCTGCCATCGCCGCGGCACTTTTACGCCCCGAAGCATGCGCCGAAAAGCCAAAATACTCGAAAAATTTGGCTTCCAGGGCTTCCACATAATCTTTACCGCGTTCAAACAAAGAACGCTTGATATAGTTCAATTCTTTGCCCAATTCCTTCAGGGCAATATCGGTCAAGCGCTCAACCTTCACATGCATATGACTTAGTCGCTTGGCGCTGGGCTGATTTGTCGCGCTGGCGGCATCGTCGCTTTGAATGAGCAGGGCAAAATCCAACGGCAGTAAATTTTTCAACATCCGATTGAATTCCGGCGCTTCGACATTGCAATCGGCAAGCCGGAAGTCTTCCAATTCCGCTTCCGGCAGGACCTTCAATAGATTGCGCCAGGACACCAAGTTGGAGTTGCGCAATCGAAAATATTTGTTCAATGCTCTGGGTAGGGCGTTATCGAGCAAAACCACAAAAGCCGGGTGCTGATATTGCCATTCCCGGGTGTGCAAACTGCGGGCTGGCAACAAATGATCGGGTGAGATGAAGGGATATTCGCGCTGATGACCTTGAAAGTTCTCCAGGCTTTCAATCAGACAATATTGCACCAGTTCCTGCAATACTTTAGCTTCCGCTTCAGCATAAGACGGCAGCGGTTTTGGATCGTAAAGGGATACAACATTGTCCGGCTGTGACATCGCCTGTGGATATCCTGCTAAAAGTACGGTTCTGAAAAGGAGAAAAGTCGCAGATTTCTGCGCCATATCACCCCCCGATTAAAAACTATAACGAATGAAAACAAAATGAGCAAACTGTGGATAAGTAATAATTCGTTGATCTTGGCGTCCGCCAGCGCCATTCGCGCGGAATTGTTACGGAACGCCGGGCTTGCGTGTGAAATCCAACCCTCCGGGGTCGATGAAGACAAGATTAAGGCGTCGGCCGGACTGCGTGAAGCCGGCGCGGCGCGTCTGGCGGATACTTTGGCCGAATTAAAGGCGATCGACGTGTCCAAGCAGCGACCGGATGCGATGGTGATCGGGGCTGATCAAGTGCTGGAATGTGGCGGTCGTATCTATGACAAGCCGGCAGATTTGACCGGCGCGCGGGCAACTCTGCAAGCGTTGCGCGGACGACAACACCGGCTTCATACGGCGGTTGTCGTGGCACACCGAGGCGAAACACTTTGGCGTGAGATATCGACGTCAAAACTAACCATGCGGGATTATAGCGATGGATATTTGGACAATTATCTTGCCGCCGTGGGCGCTGCCGTGATCGCGTCCGCCGGCGCCTATCAGTTAGAAAACCTCGGCATTCAGCTCTTTTCCAAGATAGAGGGCGATTATTTTGCGATTTTGGGCTTGCCGCTCTTGCCTTTGATCGGTTTTTTGCGCCTTCATGGCCTGTTGGCTGATAGACTGGTTGATTTATGATGGCGCGAACATGACAGTAAAATCCGGAGCGGCAAAATTGGCAGGGGTGATCGGATGGCCGGTGGCGCATTCCCGCTCTCCGCGTCTGCATGGCTATTGGCTGGATCATTACGGCATCGATGGTGCTTATGTGCCGCTGCCGGTGGCGCCCGAAAACCTGGCGCAAGTTGTTCCCGGCCTGGCGAATGCCGGCTTTGCCGGTATCAACGTCACCCTGCCCCATAAAGAAACAATCATCGCCCTGCTGGATGAAATCGATCCCGCCGCCCGACGCATCGGCGCCGTCAACACCGTCATTTTTGACAACAACGGAAACATGACCGGTCAGAACACCGATGCCTTCGGATTTATGGAGAATATCCGCGATCGCCAGCCGCAGTTCGACCTGTCCGGTCAAACAGCTGTTGTGCTTGGCGCCGGCGGGGCGGCCCGAGCGGTCATCGTTGCTTTGCTGGATGCCGGCGTTTCCGAACTTCGCCTGAGCAACCGAACCGCCCAAAAAGCAGCGCAGCTTTCATCGGAACTTGACGGTAATATAAGCATTGTTCCATGGGCGGAACGATCTGAGTGTCTCGCCAATGCCGGATTTCTTGTGAATACCACAAATCTGGGGATGACCGGCCAGCCGCCGCTTGAAATCGCCTTGGACGTATTGCCGGAAACCGCCATTGTGCACGACATCGTCTATACGCCACTTCAGACCGACCTGCTGGCCCAGGCGGCAAATCGCGGCTTGGCGACGATTGATGGTCTGGGAATGTTATTGCATCAGGCCCGGCCCGGGTTCGAAGCCTGGTTCGGGCAAGTGCCGGTGGTGGACGAGGCCCTGCGCACCCATGTCCTGGCGGGTTCGTGAGTTTGACCATTTTTGCCCATTAAGGGTCGCATTCGTACTTTTTTTCCAGACCCGGGCGCACTAACATTTCTAAGATCGAATTTGTCTAAGGAGGGGGATAATTCAGAATGAACTGGGACGTTTTTATTACCTGTGCGGTCACAGGATCGGGCGATACGGTCGACAAACATCCAGCCATTCCGGTGACGCCGGAACAAATCGCCAATTCTGCCATTGAAGCGGCCAAAGCCGGAGCGGCGATCGCTCATATTCATGTACGCGATCCGGAAACCGGCAAAGGTGCGCGCGATCCCAAGCTTTATAAAGAAGTGGTCCAGCGGGTTCGCGCCGCTGAAGTCGATGTGGTGCTTAATCTGACCGCCGGTATGGGCGGTGACCTGACCTTTAATAGTGGCGAAAATCCGCTGCCGCCGAACCCGGAAGGCACCGATATGGCGGGCCCGTTGGAACGCCTGGCCCATGTCGAAGAATTGTTGCCGGAAATCTGCACCCTTGATTGCGGCACCATGAATTTTGCCGAAAGCGACTATGTCATGACCAATACGCCATCGATGTTGAAAACCATGGCAAAGCGGGTGCAGGAACTAGGCGTGCGCCCGGAATTGGAAGTGTTTGATACCGGTCATTTGGTTTTTGTCAAAGAAATGGTCCGCGAGGGTCTGATCGACGATCCGGTGATGATCCAACTTTGCATGGGCATCCCTTATGGTGCCCCGGACGATCCCGGCACTTTGCTGGCGATGGTCAATCAGCTACCGCGGAATACCACCTGGTCGGCGTTTTCCATTGGTCGTATGCAGCTGCCGTTCACGGTGATGGCGGCACTGGCGGGTGGCAATGTGCGGGTCGGCCTGGAAGATAATCTTTACCTCGAACGCGGCGTCCCGGCGTCGAACGCTTCTTTGGTTACCCGGGCCCGCGAGGTGCTGGAAAAAGTCGGCGTCAACATCATGAGTGCGGCCGATGTGCGGGCAAAAATGGATCTGAAAAAGCGCGGATGACAAACTGCTGATGACAAACGGGATCAACAAGGTTGCGGTCATTGGCGGCGGCGTCATCGGCGGGGGTTGGGCGGCACGCTTTATGCTGCGCGGTATCGACGTGGCGGTGTATGATCCGGACCCGAAGGCGGCAGGTAAAATTGAAGCGGTGATTGCGAACGCCGAACGCGCCTGTGCACGTCTGGGGCTTGATCAAGCCCGGCGCGGCTCTCTCACTTTCACCAACAGCCTGCAGGCGGCGGTTGAGGGGGCGGATTTTGTCCAGGAAAACGCGCCGGAGCGCGAGGCGTTGAAAATATCCATCCTGACGGAGATATCAGAGCACACCGAAGGCAATACCCTGATTGCCAGCAGCACCTCCGGACTGCTGCCAAGCCGGCTGCAGGCGAATTGCCGCCACCCCGAACGTATCGTCGTTGGCCACCCTTTCAATCCGGTCTATTTATTGCCCCTGGTGGAGATCTGCGGCGGCGACCAAACCTCGGCAGCGACAATCAAAAAAGCGGAAAATTTCTATTCCGATCTTGGCATGCAGCCCCTTATCGTGGGCAAGGAAATTGACGGTTTTATCGCCGACCGGTTGATGGAGGCGATGTGGCGCGAAGCCCTGCACCTGGTCAATGACGGCGTCGCGACGACGGCAGAAATCGACGACGCCATCATCTATGGCGCCGGCTTGCGCTGGGCCTTCATGGGCCCGTTTTTGACATTCTGGCTGGCCGGCGGCGAAGGCGGCATGCGCCATTTCATGGAACAATTCGGCCCGACCCTGAAATTGCCCTGGTCAAAACTGGAGGCGCCGGAATTGACCGATCAGCTATTGGATCGCATCGTCGAACAAACCGATCAACAGGCCGAAGGGCAAAATGTGCGGGCCCTCGAACAACAGCGTGACGATTGTCTGATTGAAATTTTGCAAGGTCTGGCGCGCCAGCAGACTGCCGCCGGCACCAATCTCAATCGCAACCGGGCCCCGTCTTCACCGCCGGCTAAGCAATAATGTCCTTGAGGGCAACCACAACCCGCTCGACATCGCCGTCCGTCATCTTTGGAAACAGCGGCAAACTCAGACTTTTCCGGTAATAATCCTCCGCCCCCGGTAAGTTTTGCGGGCCGTATCGGGTCTGGTAATAAGGCTGCTGGTGCAACGGAATATAGTGCACCTGGCTGCCGATGCCGCGGTCGTGAAGCGCTTCCATCAAGGCCTGGCGCGGTATCCCGATGGCAGCAAAATCGAACTGGGCGACAAATAAATGCCAGGCCGGCTGGCACCCTGGTACCCGGGCAATTGGGCGGACCAGCGGCGCCAGGGGCGCCAACAAAGTTTCGTACAGGTTGACGATCGCCCGGCGACGATCGATGAACTGATCCAGTTTGTTCAGCTGACTGGCGCCTAAAGCGCAATGAATGTCACTGGCGCGGTAATTTAGGCCAACCTGTTGCACCTCATATTGCCAAGGCTCATCAGCACTGGCGTCGCGCATATCACTGCCGCGGGCAATGCCGTGGCTTCGTTGTTGGCGCATCTGATGGGCCAGTTTCGCGTCCGCCGTCGTGACCGCGCCGCCTTCGCCCATGGCGATGGCTTTAACCGGATGAAAGGAAAAACAGGACAGCGCGGCATAAGCGTTGTCGCCGGCCTGGTGCCAGTTGCCCTGTTGGTCTTGATAGCGGCCACCTAGGGCATGGCAAACATCCTCAATGACAGCCAAGCCGTGAATTTCGGCAAATTCGGCCAGGGTCTGGGGGTCGCTGATTTGTCCATTCAGATGCACCGGACAGACGGCTTTCACCCGCTTGCCGTCGGGGGCTGATTGCAGGGCGGCATCAGCATCCTTGACGCCCATCAGGCCGCTATCCGGGTCGATATCGGCAAAAATAACCTCCAGGCCCTCAAGCCGGGCCATATTGGCGGCGGCGGCAAAGGTTAGCGCCGGCACGATGACGGCATCGCCGGGGCGCAAACCGAGGGCGCGGGTCGCCAGATGCAAAGCGGCGGTGCCGCTGGAACAAACGACCGCATGCTCGGCCCCGGTGGCGCTTCGCAGCGCCGCTTCGAAATTTTCAGCCGCCGGTCCGGTGGTCAGCCAATCGCTTTCCAGAACCTGGCGAACCGCGTCGAGATCGTCGTCATCAAGCCACTGCCGGCCATAGGGTAGAAATGGCAAGGCGCTGTCGGGCTTAGCCATGCCTGGTTTGTTCCAGCATCTTTTGCAAGCCTTTGACGCTTAGCCATTCTTTGTTGTTGTCGCTAGCATAGCGAAACCCCTCATCGACCAGCTTGGCGCCTTGGTCGGTGAGGTGGGTGCGGGGCCACCAGGCGAAAGCTGGCAGAATAACCAATTTGTCGTCGAATTCGTAGGTGGTGCGGGCATCGTCTTCAGGGATCATCACTTCATGTAGTTTTTCACCGGCCCGGGCCCCGACGATCTTGTGCTTGATCCCCGGCGCCACGGTCTTGGCGAAATCAACGATGTTCATGCTGGGGATTTTGGGTACATAAATCTCCCCACCGGTCATATGTTCCAAGCTGGACAGGACAAAATCGACACCTTGTTGCAGGGTGATCCAAAACCGCGTCATGCGCGGATCGGTGATCGGCAATTCTTTCGCCTTTTCGGCCACCAGACGGTTGAAATAGTCGACCACGCCGCCGCGTGAGCCCAAGACATTGCCGTAGCGGACGACGGCAAACCGGCATTCGTCTTCACCGACCAGATTATTGGCGGCGACAAAAATTTTATCCGAAGCAAGTTTGCTGGCGCCGTATAGGTTAACCGGGTTGGCGGCCTTGTCAGTCGAAAGGGCGATTACTTTCCGAACATCACGGCTGATTGCGGCATGGACGATATTTTCGGCCCCCAACACGTTGGTGTGGATGCATTCGAAGGGATTGTATTCGGCGATCGGCACATGTTTCATCGCTGCCGTATGAACCAGATATTCGACGTCCCGCAAGGCCATTTCGAGGCGATCGCGGTTGCGAATATCGCCGATAAAATAGCGCATGAAAGGATATTTTTCAGTGGGGAACTTCTGCGCCATTTCATATTGTTTCAATTCATCGCGCGAAAAGACGATGAGCTTGCGGGGCCGATAACGCTCCACCACAAGTCTGACAAATTCCTGACCGAACGATCCGGTGCCGCCGGTCACCAAAATAACCTCGCCGTTCAAATCCAGACTATCGGTGCTGAAATCGCGAGGCACATGAACGATTTTACGCCTCGCCTTTTTCGTCGCCGATTTTGTTGCCGGTTTTGCCACCATTATCCCCTAACTGTGCGATCTCTCTAATATATCGAACATTCCAATGGCCGCAAAGCTGAACACCCGCGACCCACTCAACAAATTAGTCCTGCAATATTCGTGACAATTCGCCTGACACCTTCGCCGTCGACTTTGTCCGCCATATTTTCCGCCAATCGCTGGCGGCGGTCCGGATCGTGCCAAAGCTCGATAGCCTGCCGCGCGATGGTCGCCGCGGCGTCCGTTTCGGTCCCGTCTATGACCGGATAATCCGCACATGTCGCGGCGATCGACTGGTTCGGGGCAATCGTGACCAACAAGGCCGGCGTGCCGAGCGCCGCAAGCTCCATCGCCGTCCCACCGGCGGCGCTAATCGCCAGGCCCGCTCGGCAGATCAGATCGCCAAAATCGTCTGGGTCAAAATGGATATCCGCCGGCTCTAAGCACTCTAACAATGATTTTTCAAGCCGTTGTCGATGGGCAATCCCCGGGCCCAATACGACATCCAAAGCAATATCCGGTAAGGTCGCCCGCTGCAGCGCCTGCACAACCGGCAGCGTTAAAGCAAGCGGATCGCTGCCGCCAAAACTGATCAAGAGGCGGCGGCGCTCCGCCAATGGTGTTTTGTCCGCCTTTGTGAATTCCCGCAACCGCCGCCGCAAAGGAAAATAGTCCAGGCCCAATAAACGTTGATCAATCGATTGATCCTGGGTGTAGGGCAGGGTCGCCGCATGGGCGTTCGGATTGATCAGTAAATCGCAATGATAGGCCAGCAGATGGCAATTATCGTCGATCGCGACGACCGGCAGACCAAGCGCCCGCCAAGTCCGGCGTTGATCCGCGCTGAAGCGATAACCGTCGATCATAAGGGCGGCGGGCGATCTTGTTTTGACCGCTTCAGCCACCGTGACCCCGCCTAGGATTTCGACACCGCCGGCGCGGACTTTCTGCGCCACAGCGGCGGGCAGTTCATCAGCGCACAAATAACAGGTCCAGCCACGCGTCATTGCTTCTTCGGCGATTGCCAGACAGCGCATGACATGGCCGATGCCGATGGCCTCATTTGCGTCGGCGCGAATGAGCAAAGACCTTGTCATGGCAACAAGGCCCCGATGTCGGCAAAACGCGAAGTTTCACCTAGGACCAAAGGATTTTTCGGTGTCGGTACTGCATCATGAGCACCACCACGAATTCGGATCGCCCGGCAGCCGAGCGAAAGCGCCGCCTGGATATCGTGATCGGGCCGGTCGCCGATGATAATTGCCTGCTCCACCTCGACCTCCAATTGCGCAAGTGCCCGTCGGTAGGCCCGTGATTCCGGTTTTGGGGCGTCTTCGTCCCAGCAATAAACGATACAATCGACAATATTTGCGAGGCCAAGAGCGGTGACTTTTTGGCGCTGCATTGCTGCCAATCCATCGGTGACGATGGCCAGGCGATAGGCCGATTGCAGATCTTTCAGGGCGGCTTCAACCCCGGGGAATAATTCAATCGCCGGATTGTGGCTGCGATATATCTCGACCAGTTCAGCAACCGCCACGCAATCGCGGAGAATCGAAAAATGCGCCAGCAAGCCATCGAAGATCTTGCCGCGGCCCTCTGTCCGCAGCGCCTGCAACATGAAAGCCGCATAATCCGCCGGTTCGCCGCCGCCGCGGGCCGCCACGGCCGCCGCCACGGCCTGAAAGCCACTAGCGACATATGAAATTTCCGGATAAAGCGTGTCATCCATGTCGATCAAAAGGGCCGGGCGCGGCATCAGCGATCCCGCCCGGCAATCTCGTCCGCCATCAGATAGATGTCGCTGGCATAGCGCAGCAGCGTCAGACCGTATTTGATGTCTCGCGGATTTGCTGCCTGTTCGTCGCCACGAAGATGGCTGAGCAAGCGTTCGGGCGAGGCTAAGCCCGCTTCGATGGAAAGCGTCGAGGCGCCGCCAAAACGTGGATTAACTTCGATCAAGAGCGGGCCATGTTCGGGATGCAAAAAAACCTGGATGACACTATGACCGGCCAGGCCCAGTGCTTGCGCCAGCTTTAACGCCAGCGCCACCAGTTCCGCCTGCTCCTCGACAACAGAAATTTGGGCTTCACCGCCGGCGACCAAAACCCGCCGCCGGGCCACCGCCTGCCAGGCTTGGCCGGAAAAGTCGGACACGATATCGACGGAATATTCCGGCGCCTCAACCAACGTCTGGGCCAGAAAATCCTCGTCATGGCGAAATGCCGGGTCGCGATCATTGTCCACGCGCAAACCGTCCGAGCCGCCGGCGGCGAAGCGGGGGCGGACGAAGAACGGCCCTTTTTGGCCGGGCGTATAAAGCCTGGGGACCGGGAAGCCGTGGTCCAGACAATATTGCGCGAAAGCCCGTTTATCGCTGCAGGTTTCAATCGTCGCCACGGACGGTACCAAACATTCAGTGCCGCGGGCCCGCAAACGATCGGCAAGGTCTGCGAGTGGCCGCAAATCGCCATCTCGGGTTGGCACCACCAGATCGATACTTTGTGAGCTGCAATAGTCGATCAAGGCCGCTGCAAAGGCCCTGTGGCCGCTCCGCGGCAGCACGATTTGGTGGTCCGCCAAGACCATGGCGGCCCGTTCAGGCGACAGATCGGCCGCATGCGCAACCGCACCGGCCCGCTGAAAAGCACGCAGCAGCGGCACTTTGGCGTTGGCGCTTAACATAAGGATTTGGGCCGGCTTGTTCATGACCAACATGATTGATGATTTAACGGCGAATGCAACACTTCAATGAGGTGCGTGGTGATTTGGCGGTAGCTTGTTCGAATAAGGTTGATAGTCTATGAACAGAATTGAGTTTATCTTTCGCCATCTTAGTACAGGAACGCATATGGCAAATGGTCTTTCGAAAAAGGTTGTCGTGACCGGTGGCGCTGGATTTATCGGTTCGCACCTTTGTGACCGCATGATCGAGGCGGGCAATGAAGTACTCGCGATCGATAATTTTTTTACCGGCAATCGCGGCAATATTCAGCACTTGGGCGATAATCCAAAGTTTGAGGCCCTGCGCCAAGATATTACTGAACCGATGCTCATTCATGCGGACGAGATTTACAATATGGCCTGCCCGGCGTCGCCTGTAAGTTATCAGTTCGATCCCATCAAAACCGTGCAAACCAACGTCAACGGCGCCATCAATGTGCTGGAAATGGCCTTCCGCGACCGGGCCAAAGTTCTGCAGGCGTCGACCAGCGAAGTTTACGGCGACCCCGAAATGCATCCCCAGCGCGAGGAATATTGGGGCAACGTCAATCCGTTGGGCATCCGCTCCTGTTATGATGAAGGCAAGCGCTGCGCCGAAAGCCTATTTTTCAGTTATCAACGCGAACGCCAGGTCGCCATCAAGGTGGCGCGGATTTTCAATACCTATGGCCCGCGCATGCAGCCCGACGACGGCCGGGTGGTGTCGAATTTTATTGTCCACGCTTTAACCGGGCAACCGATCACAATTTATGGCGACGGCAAACAAACCCGGGCCTTTTGTTATGTGGATGACTTGGTCGACGGCCTAATCCGCCTGATGGGCAGCCGCGATGGCTTTGCCGGCCCCGTCAATCTTGGCAATCCGGGTGAATTCACAATGCTGCAGCTTGCTGAGCTGGTGGTCGAATTGACCGGGACAAAATCTGCGGTCACCTTCCACCCGTTACCGGGGGATGATCCGAAACAGCGCCAACCGGATATCACCCTTGCCGGCCAGGAACTGAATTGGCAGCCGACCACCCCACTCAGCGAAGGGCTGAAGCTGACGATCGACTATTTCGATCGGCTGCTCAGCGATCAGGGCCAAAAAAACGCGGGAGAGGCAGATTAGCACAGCCCCGACGTTTGAGATCGCCGGTCGGCGGATCGACCGGACCCAGGCCCCGTACATGATCGCTGAATTGTCCGGCAATCATGGCGGCGATATCGAACGCGCGAAAGCGATGCTAGATGCCGCCAAAGCGGCCGGTGCCGATGCCGCCAAATTGCAAACCTATACACCAGATACCATTACCATCGACCATGGGGGCCCTGGATTTGATATCACCGACGGCCTGTGGGCCGGGCGCCGGCTGTATGACCTTTATCAAGAGGCGCATACACCGTTTGAGTGGCATGAACCGCTATTCGCGCATGCCCGTGAGATCGGGCTGACGCTGTTTTCGACACCGTTCGACCCGACAGCGGTGGCGCTGTTGGAAGAACTGGCGGCGCCGGCGTTTAAAATAGCGTCCTTTGAAATGGTCGATATCGGCTTGATCGAGCGGGTGGCAAGAAGTGGTAAGCCCGTAATCATGTCAACTGGGTTATGTTCGCTAGACGATGTGCGGGATGCGGTTGCGGCGGTCGGCGTGACGCCCTTTATGCTGTTGCAATGTACCAGCGGCTATCCGACCCCGGTCGATCAGGCGAATTTGCGCCGGATGGATTTTCTGTCCGAACAATTCGGCTGCCAGGTTGGGCTTTCCGATCATACCCTTGATGTCCATGTCGCCATTGCGGCGGTGGCCCGTGGCGCCGTGCTGGTGGAGAAACATTTCACCCTCGATCGTTCCGGCGGCGGCTCTGACGTCGAATTTTCACTTGAGCCGGCGGAATTCAAACGCCTGTGCGAGACTTGCCGGGAAGCCCATGCGGCGCTAGGCTCGGCACTATTCACCCAGCAGGCAAGCGAGCTTGCGGCCGCCGACCATCGCCGTTCGCTCTATGTTGTGGCGGATATTAAGGCCGGGGCGCCACTGAACAGCGAAAATATCCGCTCGATCCGCCCTGGTTTCGGGCTGGCGCCAAAACACCTGAATTATGTCTTGGGGCAACGCGCCGGCCGCGATCTGCGGCGCGGGGAACCGCTTGCCTGGGACATGATCGTGGAACCAGCTAGATGAATTCAGCGGCGAACACTTGTCGTATATTATGTGTTTCGCAGGCCCGCATGGGCTCCGAGCGGCTGGCCGGCAAAGTCTTGCGGCCGGTAATGGGCAAGCCATTGCTGGGATATCATCTGGAGCGCTTACGCCGGGCCCACCTTGTCGACCGGCTGGTCCTAGCCACGTCGACCCTGCCGGAAGACGATCCGATCGCCGACTATTGTGCGGAAATCGGCATCACCTGTTATCGCGGCGCCGCCAACGATCTGGTCAGCCGCTATCAGCTGTGCGTCGCGCAGGAGGATCCCCAATATGTCATCCGGGTGACCGCGGACTGTCCGCTGATCGATCCGGGGCTGGTCGACGCGCTTTGCCAACAAATGCTGGCCGAACAGCCGCCGGCGCGAGGCGATCATAATGATCTATATTCTTTGACCCCGCCTCGCTATCCGCGCGGGCTGGATGCGGAAATCATGACCCGGGCAGCGTTTGATGCGATGGCCAAGGAAGCCACGTCACGCTTCGACCGCGAACATGTCACGGCCTATTTGCACCGCCACAAGGATCGCTTTCGTATCGCCCACTTCCCCTCCGATGGCGACTATCGCAACTATCGTTGGGTGGTCGATTATGCGGAAGATTTTCAGTTCGTGGCCGCTCTGTTGGCGAAGCTGTTACCGGAAAATCCCGCCTTCGCCTGGACCGATTGCCTGGCAATTTTGCAAGCCAATCCGGAACTGATGCAACTTAACCAAGCGGTGATCGCGCAATATGATGTGGCCGTGGCGGCTGATATTGCCGCCGACAAAGCTGGCGAATAGGGATTAGACAATAGGCAGCGGCTTCGATCCTATGTTAACAAACCCTGGCGCCGCTGGCGCACGATACTGGTTTTGAACCAGCTTGGCGAATAACAGGAGAAACCGGCCATGGGCGGCATAATTTGGCTCGCGTCCTATCCAAAGTCGGGGAATACCTGGCTTCGGGCTTTTTTGCATAATTTGCTGCTTAATCCCTCGTCGCCGGCCGATATCAATAGTCTGGACCGGTTTTGTCGAGGCGATTCACAAAACCTCTATTATCTGCCTTATGTCAATGAACCGGTGGCCCAGCTGGCCGATGCAGAGGTGATGAAGCTACGTCCAAAAGTTCATTTGGGTATTGCCCAGAGCTCCCAAGACGCCATCTTCGTGAAAACCCATAATGCTTTGCAGTCGGTGCTGGATACGCCACTGGTGACGATGGAATGCACGGCGGCGGCGATATATGTGGTGCGCAATCCGCTCGATATCTGCCTTTCCCTCGCCGACCATGCTGGGACCGATATCGATGGCGCGATAGAGATGATGGCCAATCCGGCCGCCCGTACCTTCACCGATGAGATCAATGTTTTTGAGTTCTATGGGACCTGGTCCCACCATGTGGATAGTTGGACCGGCCAGCCCAATCCAGGCCTACAGGTGGTCCGCTACGAGGATATGTCGGACAATCCACGCGCCACATTTAAGCAGATCGCACAATTTCTTAATCTATCGCCGCCGCGCGCGAGGCTCGACAAAGCGATAAAATTTTCCTCTTTCAAAATGCTTTCACGGCAGGAACAACAACACGGATTCCGCGAACGCAGCAGCCATTCCGACAAATTTTTCCGGGTCGGCCGCGCCGGACAATGGAAAACAACCCTCACTTCAGCGCAAATCGACGCCGTTGTTTCTGTGCAACACAAAGAAATGGAGAAATTCGGCTATTTGCCCTAACCACAATATAATTTGTCTAAATTGTTTATTATCCCCTATGCTGTAACGACGATTTAGAGGGCAGACTTTAGAGAATTTCGAAGTTGGCTGATTTATTTTAATGATTTACTAACGTTGTTCATCTCATATGCTTCCTAAGCATTGATTTTAGTGAGTTTCGGAGCCGCAGGCCGAATGAATACAAATTCTGGTCGATTACAGGACTTGGTTGCCCTAGCAAGCGAAACGTCGAGTGAAAAACGACGCGAGTTGCTTGAGGGCGTAACCGGCATGTTTCTAGAAAACCCTGATGACTACAATCAACAGGAAAGCGATCTATTTGGCGATATTCTAGGCCGGGTTGCCCATGATGTGGAAGAGCAGGTTCGCATTCGTCTGAGCGCGCGTCTCTCCGATGTAGAAACCGCACCGCGCGCTTTGGTCCTGCAACTGGCAAATGATGTGATTGAGGTTGCGGCCCCGCAATTGTTGCGCAGCACCGTACTGAACGATGTCGACCTGGTCGATATTATCCGCGCAAGGGGCAATGAACATAAGGTCGCGGTCGCCGGCCGGGTCGAAGTAAGCGAAGAAGTCACCGACGCCCTAGTCGAAACGGGCAACGAAAAAGTCATGGTGGCGGTGGCGCAAAATGAAGGTGCCGCCCTCTCTCGCATCAGCATGCAAACGCTGATCGAGAAATCGGAGACCACGGAAGCCTTGCACCAGCCATTGGTTGGCCGCGCCGATGTCGATGCCGATCTGAAGCACGATATGTATTGGTGGGTGTCATCGGCTTTGCGTGAACACATTGTCAATGAAACCGGTGCCGATAGTGAAGCGGTTGAAGAAATGCTGCGCGCCAGCACCTCGCTGGTGGCGGACCGAGCCCGGCAAAAATCGCACATGAGCAAAGCCGAAATTGAAATTCAGAAACGCTCGCAATTGGGCCAGCTGAACCAAGATTTTATGGTCAAAATCCTGCGTCAGGGGGAACGCGAACAGTTCCTTTATGCATTTGCCTATTTGACCGATCTGGATATCAAGACCACCATGCGTATTTTGTCGGACCCGGGCATGGAGGCAGTGGCGATTGCTTGCCGGGCGACAAATTTTGATCTGTCGACATTCTCCGCCATTGTACTATTGCGGGAAACCGAAGCCAGCAGTCAGCGGGCCGGCAACGAGGTTGCCGATCTGTTGGACGTTTATATGAAATTGCCGGAGCAAACAGCGCAACGGGCCATGCGGTTTTGGCGATTACGGCAGAAAACCGCAGTTAACAACCAACGGGCCGCCGCAAGCGGATAGATCCGGCGTCGTCAATTTATTGCGCCCGGTATAAATCCCAATTCTATTCATTTCCAATATACGAATTTGTGCTCTAATATTTTGTAGCGTGATTCGCGATGCCATCGCATCACATCCGCGGCAATCCAGGAGGAAAGTCGAAGATGGTTTCAATTCGTGCGTCGGAAATAAAGCGGGACCGGCTTGGGAAGGTCAATGCTTTAATCGAGAAGCGGATGAAAGGACCCGAATGCGGCGATCTACAAACTTTTGTTGCTCACCTTTATGGCCGGGCCGCGCCTGAAGACGTCGTCGATACCAGTCCGGAAAATCTTTACGGCGCGGCGCTTTCCAGTTGGAAATTTATTGCGGAGCGAACGCCCGGACAGCCAAAAATCCGTGTCTTCAGCCCTAAGGTGGAGGAGCATGGCTGGAAAACCTCGCATACGGTCGTGGAAATCGTCACCGACGATATGCCATTTATTTTTGATTCCGTAACTGGGGCGCTAAGTCACGCGGGCCAACAAATACACATTGCCCTACACCCGGTTATTGCTCTCGATCGGGATGACAATGGTCACCGCACGGCGTTCACCAGTGGAGCGGCGGATATGAACTGGGGCAAGGGGGAGCGTAGCGAATCCTTCATGCACCTCCAGATCAATGAACAATCCAGCAAAGCCAAGCGCAAGGAGATCGAGGATATTGTGTTGGCCGCGACACATGACGTGGCCTTGGCAGTTGAAGATTGGCGGCCGATGATGGCGCGGGCCGACGAAGTCACCGAAGAGCTGGACCAGGTCAAACTGAAAGACCAGGGCGACGAAGTCATGGAAGTGGTCGAATTTTTGAAATGGCTGCGCGACGATCATTTCACCTTTCTGGGGGCGCGTGACTATCACTATGTCAAATGCGACGGCCAGGACGAGCTGGAAATCGTCGAGGATAGCGGCTTGGGTATCCTGCGCGATCCCGAGCGCAATATTCTAGCCGGGCTGCATGGCGTCGATACCGATGTCTCACCGATTATTCGGCAGTTTCTTGAACGACCGGAATTGACCCTGATCACCAAGACCGGCAGTCGTAGCCGGGTCCATCGCCAGGTTCATATGGACTATATCGCCATCAAGCGCTTCGACAAGAGGAACCGCCCGATTGGCGAGCGGCGCATGGTCGGTCTTTTCACCTCATCAGCCTATAACCGGCGGGTCCGCGACATTCCGATCATTCGCCGCAAGGTCGCTTCCGTGATCGAACGTCAAGGTCTCAACATGCGCGGCCATGATGGCAAGGCGCTGATGCATATTCTTGAGACTTATCCGCGGGACGAAATATTCCAAGTCGATATCGGCTTGTTGAACGATTTTGTGGCGTCGATCTTGGCCATACAGGACCGCCCGGTCATTCGTATGTTTGCCCGCAAGGACCCGTTCGAGCGGTTTTATTCCTGCATCATATATGTGCCGCGGGAACGCCATTCGACCGAACTGCGGCGTGATTTCGAACAGATTCTCGTTAGTGCCATGAACGGGCGCATCTCGAATTATTACACGCAAGTGACCGACAATGTTTTGGCGCGGGTGCACATCATTGTCGGCATCAATCAATCCGAAGCGCAACAGCCGGAAGTCGATTTCGATGCTATCGAGACCAAACTGATCCAAGCGGCGCGATTGTGGCGCGATGATCTTTATGACGACCTGATCGAAAAATATGGTGAGGAAACCGGCCATCGTATGGCGGAAAATTATTCTCAAGCGTTTTCAACCGCTTATTCAGAGACCTTTTCCGCCGCCCTGGCCCTGCACGATATCGAAACCATCGAGCGGCTGAACAAAGGCGCCAATATCGGCCTTAACTTTTATCGCGTGATCGAAGACGCAGACCATGTGGTGCGGTTGAAGTTAAGCCATCCGGGGGTCGCCGTACCGCTGTCGGATTGTCTGCCGATGCTGGAAAATATGGGCCTCAAAGTCATCGGTGAATCACCTTATTTGATCCGCCCGAGCGAAGGCGAAGAAATCTGGTTGCAAGACTTTCTGACCGAAGACCCCAGCGGCGGGGCTTTGGATTTGGCCGAATTGAAGTCGAAACTAGAAGGCATGCTGGAAATGGTCTGGCAGGGGAAGGTCGAAAATGACGGTTACAACCGATTGGTTGCCCGTGCCGGCCTGGCCTGGCGCGAAGTTGTAATCCTGCGCGCCTATGGCAAATATTTACGGCAAGCCGCAATCGCTTATTCGCAAACCTATATGGAGCAAACCCTGGCGCAACATCCGAAAATCGCACGGATGTTGATAGAGCTTTTCCATGCCCGGTTCGATCCGGCTTATGGGGGCCGCCGCGAAGTGCAAAGTCAGCTGCTGGCCGGCAAGATCGATGACGCCTTGGGCGACGTCGTTAGCCTGGACGAAGATCGCATTCTGCGGCGCTACCTCAACCTCGTGCAGTCGACCCTGCGGACGAATTATTATCAACCCGACGCTGAGGGCGAGCCGAAAGAATACGTTTCTCTAAAACTCGATAGCCAGCAGATTCAGGAGTTGCCGCTGCCGCGGCCGTTCCGCGAAATTTTCGTCTATTCGCCGCGCGTCGAAGGGGTGCATTTGCGCGGCGGCCGGGTCGCTCGTGGCGGTTTGCGCTGGTCCGACCGGCCGGAAGATTTCCGCACCGAAGTCCTGGGCTTAATGAAAGCGCAGATGGTCAAAAACGCCGTGATTGTGCCGGTTGGCAGCAAAGGCGGATTTGTCCCGAAACATCTGCCGCCACCTTCCGATCGCGATGCTTTTATGGCCGAAGGGATCGCCTGTTATCAGACCTTCATTCGCGGTCTGTTGGATATCACCGACAATCTGTCGGGCCAGGACGCAGTGCGCCCGGCCGGGGTGTTGGCGCATGACGACGACGATCCTTATCTGGTGGTGGCCGCAGACAAAGGCACCGCGACATTTTCCGATATCGCGAATGCCATCGCGATCGAATACGGCTTTTGGCTGGGCGATGCTTTTGCCTCCGGCGGGGCCAAGGGCTATGACCACAAAAAAATGGCGATTACGGCACGCGGCGCCTGGGAATCGGTGAAACGACATTTCCGCGAAATCGGTCACGACATCCAGAGCCAGGATTTCGACGTCGTCGGCATCGGCGATATGTCCGGCGATGTTTTTGGCAACGGTATGTTGTTATCGAAGCATATCCGCCTGTTGGCGGCGTTCGATCACCGGGATATCTTTTTTGACCCCGACCCTGATCCGGCGGCGAGCTGGAAAGAGCGAGAGCGGCTGTTCGAGTTGCCGCGATCCTCGTGGGTGGATTATGATGAAAAACGTATTTCCAACGGCGGCGGCATCTTCAGCCGCAGCCTGAAGTCGATCCCCCTCAGCGCGGAGATGAAAAACTTGACCGGCCTTAAACAAGACGAGGCCACACCGATGGAGTTGATGAAAGCGCTGTTGATGGCGGAGGTTGATTTGTTGTGGATCGGCGGCATCGGCACCTATGTCAAAGGTGCTGGCGAAAGTCAAAGCGATGCCGGTGATCGTGCCAATGACGCGATCCGCATAAATGGTCGGGAATTGCGCGCCAAAGCCATCGGCGAAGGCGGCAATCTGGGGATGACCCAATTGGGACGCATTGAATTTGCCTTGCAGGGCGGCCGCCTGAACACCGACGCGACGGACAATTCCGCCGGTGTCGATTGTTCTGACCATGAGGTGAATATCAAAATTCTGATCGATGCCATCGTCGCCGATGGCGAGATGACCTCGAAACAACGGGACCGCTTGCTGCAAAGCATGACCGATGAGGTCGGCGAGTTGGTGCTGCGGGACAATTACTTGCAAACCCAAGCGATGACGATGATGCAAACCAGCGGTGTTGCGGAACTAGAATCGCACGCCCGCTTCATGCGCCATCTAGAGCGCTCGGGACGGTTGGACCGGGAGATCGAATTCCTGCCGGATGAAGAACTGTTGTTGGAACGCCGGGCCGCCGGACAGGGACTGACGCGACCGGAGCTGTCGGTGCTGATGGCTTATGCCAAAATGGAGCTATACGACCAGCTCCTCAGCAGCGATCTGACGGATTCCGAAGCGCTGATTTCCGACCTGGTGAAATATTTTCCCCGTCCTTTGCGCAAACAGCACCGCGCGGCGATTATCGAGCATCGGCTGCGGGCCGAAATCATTGCGACGATTACCGCCAACTCCATGGTCAATCGCCTGGGCGCCACCTTGGTGCATGAGATGATCGCCGAATCCGGTGAAACCGTTGGCGAAGTGGCGCGCGCCTATGCCAGCGCCCGCGAAGTGTTTGCCCTGAAAGCGATATGGAGCGCCGTGGAAGATTTGGACAATAAAGTTTCGGCGGAACTGCAAAATGAGATCATTCAGCGCACCGCTTACCTAACGGCAGCCGCAACATTCTGGTTCCTTCGCAATACCCCGGCGCCGCGCAGCATTAGCAAAGCGATTGAAGTTTATCAGCCGGCTGTGGAAACCTTGACCGGCAAAATCGACACCTTATTGGGGGCGGTCGATACCAAGGCCTTCAAAGCCAAGACAAAGTCTTACGAAAAACAGGGCGTCCCGAAACAACTGGCGCGGCAAATTGCGGCGCTCGATCCGCTCGCTTCGGCCTGCGATATCGTTCTTGTTGCCAACGACACCGGGCGACCGGTGACCGAAGTCGCGCAAGTATATTTCACCCTCGGCGCCAAACTGGGTCTCGACTGGTTGCGTAGTCAGGCGGAAACCGTTGAAGCTGTCGACCATTGGGATCGCGCCGCGATCAATGCGGTGCAACTGGATCTGTTGGTCCATCAACGCAGTCTGACCAATTTGGTGTTGGCCGACGGCGGCGGCAAGAAGGCCAAAAAAGACGATTTTGTCGCAGACTGGTTGGCCGCGCACGGCGATGCGATTGAACGCAACCGCCAGCTAATCGGCGATGTTCAGGCGACCGGCAGTATCGATATTTCCAAACTCAGTTATGCGGCCCATCATGTCGGCCGGTTGTTGCGGGATTAGATAAAAATGACAAGCACGAATGACGCGGCCCCGCGCTCAGTGACCGGCGGGCCGGTCGCCGGGCGAACGGGACAATGGAGCTGGGCGCTGTTCGATTGGGCTAATCAGCCCTATTTCACCCTCATCACAACATTTATTTTTGCCCCCTATTTCACTTCCGCCGTCGTCGGAGATTCGATTTTGGGGCAGCAATTATGGGGTTATAGTCAGGCCTTGGCCGGTCTGGGCATTGCTTTGTTAAGCCCGGTCCTGGGCGCCATCGCGGATGCCGGCGGGCCGCGCAAACCATGGATTTACGCATTTCAGGCGGTTTGCATCGTTTTTTGCGCGATGTTGTGGATGGCAGTGCCCGGCGCCGATGACGGACAAATCGTTTTGATCCTAGGCTCTGTTGTTCTTGCCAGTTTGGGGGCCGAATTTTCCATCGTTTTTATCAATGCGATGTTGCCGGGCTTGACCACGGAAGCTCGCTTGGGCCGGCTGTCCGGTTATGCCTGGGCGCTTGGCTATGTCGGCGGCCTGGTCTCGCTTTTTGCGGTGCTGTTGGCGTTCAGCTTGCCGGAGGTGCCGGCGTTTGGCCTGGACAAGGCGGCCCATGAACATGACCGCATCGTCGGGCCGTTGACGGCACTGTGGATTTTGGTCTTTCTGGTTCCTTTCGTGCTGTTCACCCCGGACCTGGACCGCTCCGGTAAAAGCAAGGCGGAGATGGTGCGCCAGGGCCTGAGCGAATTATGGGCGACGCTGCGGCAAGTCTCGCATTATCGTAATGTGATGTTATTCCTGATCGCCCGCATGCTTTATTATGACGGGCTGACGGCGATATTCGCTTTTGGCGGTATTTATGCCGCCGGTATTTTTGGCTGGACCACGGTCGACCTCGGCGTCTTTGGTATCATCATCACCATCACCGCGGCGATCGGCGCGTTTGGCGGTGGCTGGCTGGATGACCGCATTGGCTCGAAAAAAACCATCATCTATGCTGTCATCGGCTTGATGATCGCGACGATAGGCATCATTTCCGTCACCACCGAAGATCTTGGCGGCGGGCAGCGGGCCGATACCTTCCTGTTCTTCTTCACCCAGGTGAACACAATTTCCGAAGATAGTGGGATGTTTGCGACCGTGGCGGAATGGCTGTTTCTGGTCTTCGGTATCCTGATCGGGATTTGCGGTGGTCCGGCGCAAGCGGCCAGCCGCACCTTGGTCTCTCGCCTGTGCCCGCCCGAATTGGTCGGCAAGTTCTATGGCCTTTATGCTTTGTCCGGTAAAGCGACGGCGTTCATCGCCCCCTTTACCGTCGCCGCCTTGACCGGCGCCTTCGAAAGCCAACGCGCCGGTGTTTCCGTGGTCATTGTCTTTTTGGGTCTAGGTCTGCTGCTGCTGTTGCCGGTACGGGAAGTGCGAACCGAAGCGGCTTAAACTAATGCCGGAAATGGCGCATGCCGGTTAGGACCATGGCCAGGCCGGCTTCGTCGGCGGCGTCAATAACCTCCTGATCGCGCATCGAGCCGCCCGGTTGAATGACCGCAGTGGCGCCGGCTTCGGCTGCCGCCAATAGGCCGTCGGCAAACGGGAAAAAAGCGTCGGAGGCAACGGCGGAACCTTGGGTCAGTGGTTCGCTGACGCCGGCGGCATCCGCCGCATCGATGGCTTTACGGGCAGCGATACGGGCGCTGTCGACTCGGCTCATCTGCCCGGCCCCGACGCCCACGGTGGCGCCGTCCTTCACATAGACGATGGCGTTGGATTTGACGTGTTTGGCGACCCGGAAGGCGATGATCATATCGGCCATTTCCTGCTCGCTGGGGGCGCGTTTGCTGACGATATTGACATCGGCCCGGCCGATGCGGCCATTGTCTCGGTTTTGCAGCAGATAGCCTCCGGCCAATTGTTTCATCATCATGCCCGACGCACCTGCATCCGGTAAGCCGCCGGTAATGAGCAGGCGCAGGTTTTTCTTCGCCGCCAGAATTTCCCTCGCCGCCTCGTCGGCGTCCGGGGCGATGATCACTTCCGTGAAGATCTTGACGATCTCTGCCGCCGTCGCCCCGTCCAATGTTTGGTTCATGGCGATAATGCCACCAAAAGCGCTGACCGGATCGCAACGCAAGGCCTTTAGATAGGCGTCGTGCAAATCTTCGCCGATGGCAACACCGCAGGGGTTAGCATGTTTGATAATGGCGACCGCGGGACTGTCTGCCGGATCGAATTCCGCTGCCAGTTCGAAGGCCGCATCGGTATCGTTCAGATTGTTGTAGCTGAGCTCTTTGCCCTGCAGCTGTTGGGCGCTGGCGACACCGGGCCGGGCATCGCCGGTGCGGTAAAAAGCGGCCTGCTGATGCGGATTTTCACCGTAACGCAAAATATCCGGCTTGGCGCCAGCGGTCACAAAACGTTGCGGGAAGGTATCCCCGAGCTGTCCGGCAAACCAATTGGCGATCCGGGCATCATAAGCGGCGGTGCGGGCATAGGCGCGGGCCGCCAGTTTGCGGCGCAGTTCCAAGCTGGTGGCACCACCATTGGCGCTCAATTCCGCCAGCACCTCATCATAATCGGCGGGATCGGTGATGACGGTGACGAAGCCATGATTTTTAGCTGCCGAGCGGATCATCGCCGGCCCGCCGATGTCGATATTTTCGATACAGGTATCGAAGGCCGCGCCCTTGGCCACGGTTTCTTCAAACGGGTACAAATTGACGGCGATCAGATCGATCGGCGGAATGTCATGCGCTTTCATGGCGGCCAGATGCTCGTCATTGTCGCGGAGCGCCAGCAAGCCGCCGTGAATGCTCGGGTGCAGGGTTTTCACACGCCCATCCATCATTTCGGGAAATCCGGTATGGCTGGAAACTTCCGTCACCGCCAAGCCGGCCGCCGCGATGGCTTTTGCGGAGCCGCCCGTCGACAGCACTTCCGCCCCTTGCGCGATCAGAGCGCCGGCGAATTCGACAAGGTTGGTTTTGTCCGATACGGAAATCAGAGCGCGCCGCACCCTAACGAAGTCAGTCGTTGCCATGGTGAAAATGTTCCGCTGAATAGATAATTGACCAGATGGGCAGCTATAACACGGCTCTGGTCGGCGCGGAATATCAGATCGTATTTTTGCGCCGATTTCGGGTCAATCAGACGCGCCGCTGCTTTTACGGCGAAGTTCCACGTCACCATTGGTAAATTCCGGAACCAAATGACCTAAACTGGTCAAGGTCAATGCCGTGTTGCGCTCCCGCGCGGCCGCTTCCAATTCGCCCAAACGGCGGTCCAGCAGCTCATAATCGATGAACCTGGGCGCCGCCAACATGACGCCGATCATATGGGTGGCAATCAAGGCTTCTTTGTCGTGGAACAGCTCTTCATGCAATTTTTCGCCGGGGCGAAGACCGGTGAAGGTGATGTCAATGTCGCGATCCGGTTGATGGCCGGCCAGGCGGATCATCTGCTGCGCCAGATCGACGATTTTTACCGGCTCACCCATATCGAGCACGAATATCTTGCCTTCTTCGCCCTGCTCCGGCGTTGCCGCAGTGGCCTGCAGGACCAGTTCGACCGCCTCCCGGGTGGTCATGAAATAACGGGTGATCTCTGGATGGGTGACGGTCAAGGGGCCGCCACGGGCCAGTTGCCGCTGGAATAACGGCACCACGGAGCCGGTTGAGCCCAAAACATTGCCAAACCGGACGGTGACAAAGCGGGTCGAGCCGCCACGCAGACTAAGGCCCTGGCAAATCATTTCGGCGACCCGCTTTGAAGCGCCCATAACGCTGGTCGGATAGACTGCCTTGTCGGTCGAGATTAAGACCATGGCCAGGCATTCGGCTTTCATCGCGGCATTGGCCAAGATCTGGGTGCCAATCACATTGGTCAGCACCCCTTCATTCGGATTGGCTTCGACCATCGGCACATGCTTGAAGGCGGCGGCGTGGAAGACCAGCTCCGGCGTCTCCAGGGCGAAGACCTGAGAAATCCGCGCCTGATCCCGCACATCGCCTAAATAGGCGATGCGGTTCACGTCGCTATTGTTTTCCGCCAGCTCGAGATCAATTTGGTAGAGGGCATATTCGGAATTATCGAACAAAACCAACCGATCCGGTCCTAAGGCGGCTATTTGCCGGGCCAATTCGGCCCCGATGGTGCCACCGGCGCCGGTGACAATGACCCGCCGGCCGGCCACCAGATTTTCCATCTCGGCGCGGTTTAAGACTTTTTGCGGGCGGCCCAACAAATCTTCAACATCGATCGGGCGTTCGGCAATCTGGGCGTGCGCCCGGTTATCTTTAAAATCAGTTAGACGTGGGATGCGCGACAATGGCAGACCAAGCAAATCCGCCTTTTCGACCATTGCTGCCACGGCGGCACCGTCGATGCGATCGGTGGCAATGATAACCCGCTGCGGGCGCTGGCCTTGTTGGCTCAGTTGCTCGACCACCGCCTCCATCGCTTGCAGATTGCCAAGCACTCGCACGCCGCGCAGATTGCGCCCAACCCGGGTCCCTTTATCGTCCAGGATACCGACAATATGATAGCTGTCGTTGGGTGTCCGTTCCATCTCACGCAGGAAAATATCGGCAAGATCGCCGGCGCCGACTAACAGAACCGGCACCCGCTCGCTGCCGCCATTGCGTTCGCGGAAGAGGTTCAGGTCGCCATCTTTCAATAACCGATAGGTCAGTCGCGGCAGCGTTAGAAAAACGATCATCGTGATCCAGGTAATTGCCATGGCGCTGCGCGGTAAACCTTCCAAGCGGGTCAGCAAGAACATCGTCGGCAAGAATATCAAGACCGCCAATGTGGTGGCCCGGACAATATCCTTAACATCGGAAAAGGAGGTGTAGCGCCAGATCCCGCGTTGCAGACCCTGCCACCAAAAAACCGCAATCACGACGATGGTGAAGACCAAGGTGCCCTGCCAAAGATAGAGCAAAGATTGCGGCGTACCGACGGAATAAAGCCGAATCCAAACCGATAGTTCGAACGCAATCACCGCCATCGTTGCGTCATGCACAGCAACAAGTAAAAAACGCCAATGGCTATTTTGCTTCATTCTGGGACGCCCATCCCCGATAATAAAAAGGTAACCGACTATTTTTACTCCATTTCCGGGGCGAAAGAACAGTAGTAATCGCAATAATTGTCCCTATTAACTTGCCGGCTATGTCGGTTTGGTGTTAGGCGGCACCTAATAACAACAGGATTGAGCCAAAACATGGTGGCGAAGCTTACTGATCAACCGACAATTGCCGTGATCGGGCTTGGCTATGTCGGTCTGCCGCTGGCCTTGGCCTTGTCGCAGCATTATTCGGTGACCGGATACGACACATCTAAGGCCCGGGCGGCTGCATTGTTAGCGGGCGAGGATGTGGCCGGCGAAGTGAGCAAAACCGAGCTTACCGCGTCGCCCCTTGAAATCACCACAGATTCAGCGGCAATTGCGGCCAACGCGCTCTATATCATTACCGTCCCGACGCCGGTCGACAGCAAAAACGAGCCGGATTTGTCGGTTTTGTTGGCGGCTTGCGCGACAGTTGGCGCGGCCATGCCCGAAGGCGCGGTCATTGTGATCGAAAGCACCGTCTATCCGGGCGTCACCCGAGATATTTGCGGCCCGGCGCTGGAAAAAGCTTCCGGAATGACGGCGGGCCGGCAATTTCACCTTGGTTATTCACCCGAACGGATCAATCCCGGCGATGGTGCCCATGGTCTGGCCTCAATCACCAAGGTGGTGGCCGGTGAAGATACCGGCCTCACTGCCGAGCTGGCGCGAATTTACGGTAAAATAACTCAAGGCGGTATTTTTCAGGCGGCCTCGATCGAAACGGCGGAAGCGGCGAAAGTGATTGAAAACGCCCAGCGGGACATCAATATCGCCTTTGTCAACGAAGTTGCCTTGATCTGTGAAAAACTCGATCTCTCGGTGCATGAAGTACTGGCGGCGGCAAAAAGCAAATGGAATTTCTTGCCTTTCAAGCCGGGCCTGGTCGGCGGCCACTGTATCGGTGTCGATCCCTTTTATCTGGCCCATCAGGCTAAAAAGGTCGACCATCAGCCCGAAGTTATCCTGGCTGGCCGCAAAATCAACGATGAAATGGGCTACCGCCTGGCCGATATTATCGCCGCTCGCCTGGCGAAAGGGGCCAAGGTGTTGGTGCTGGGCCTGACGTTCAAGGAAAATGTCCGCGATTTGCGCAATAGCAAGGTCGCCGACCTGATTGCCGGGTTGAGCGTCCATGGCCTGGCGGTTGACGTCTTCGACCCTCATGCTGACCCGACTGAAGCGCGGGCGATGTATGGTTTGGAGCTGCTGACCGAATTGCCAGTGGCGGCGGCCTATGACGGCGTCATACCCGCCGTACCGCACCAAGATTTTGTCGCCCTGACAGCCCAGCAAGCAGGCGGATTAATGCGCGACGGCGGCCTGATCGCCGACATCAAAGGCATCTGGGCCGACCGCCGTTGGCCGGCAAACCTCAACTATTGGCTTTTCTGACCCGAAATTGCGTCGGATTTCGTCAAGGCCAGGAAAACATCCTCCAAATCGCTTTCTTTTGTCGTCAGGTCGGCAATGGTCAGGCCGGCGGTTCGCGTGGACGCCAAAATATCGGAAATTTGCGTCCGGCTGGGGCGATAATGGACCGCTAATTGATTGGTCCCAACCAGTTTGGCGTCATGGCGTGCCAGCGACGGCGGCAGCGCCTCTATCGCCTCCACCGTTGTGATAATCAATTCTTTGGTGTCCAACTGATTGACCAGATTTGCGGTATCGTCGCAAGCCACCACTTCGCCGTGGTTAATAATGGCGATCTGATCGCAAAGCGCCTCGGCTTCCTCCAGATAGTGGGTGGTCAGGATAATCGTTACCCCGCGCTGGTTCAAATCCTGGACATATTGCCAAAGTTGCTGGCGCAGCTCAACATCGACCCCGGCGGTTGGTTCGTCCAATATCAAAACCGGCGGCGCATGGACTAAGGCTTTGGCGATCAGCAAACGACGGCGCATGCCGCCCGAAAGACTGCGGGTATAAGCGTCCGCCTTGTCGCTCAGATGCACGGCCGCCAAGATTTCGTCACTTTGCCGGGCCGCCTTTGGCACGCCATACAGGCCGGCCTGAAATTCCAGCATTTCCTTCGGCGTAAAAAACGGATCGATATTCAGTTCTTGTGGCACCACACCGATGGCACTGCGGGCCAGACGGCTTTCTCGCTCGATATCGAAGCCCCAGATTTTCGCCGTGCCGGAGGTTTTTACCACCAAGCCGGCGATAATATTGATGAAAGTCGACTTGCCGGCGCCATTGGGGCCTAACAGACCAAAGATCGAGCCGCGCGGTACAGCCAAATCGATGCCAGACAACGCCGGCGGCGTACCGGGAGGCGTGTTGCGATATTGTTTTCGCAAGGCCTGGGTTTCCAGCGCCAGGTCCGGCGCGTTGGCATATGAATGTTTGGCGGTCATACAACTCTGAGATAAAACAGTGATAACGTGAATGGATATGATAAGTTCGGGCGAAGTCGCCAGATCGGTTGAATGTCAGGCGCCCATGGGTATCATCGCCAGAAGCCCGCGGTCAATATTCACCGTCAGGCGCGGCCAAGGAAAATGAATTTTAGAGATGAGTTTAGGGAAGAACAAGGCATGGAAGCACCAGAAATAGTCGAAACCACGGACCGCTCGGTTCGTTGCGACGGCGGCGGCGGGGCCTTGGGCCATCCGGCGGTTTATTTGAATATGGGCGACAAGGACAGCATCGACTGCCCTTATTGTGGTTGCCGGTTTGTGCTCGGCAAAGCAGCGGCGAGCGCCCATTAGCGGCGTGTCAGGGCGGGGAATAGTGTATGTCTGAAGAAAATGCCAGCCACCTTTATCTGATCGATGGCTCGGCCTATATATTCCGCGCCTATCATGCGCTGCCGCCCATGACGCGGCCGGACGGCACCCCGGTCAATGCGGTCTTGGGCTTCTGCAACATGCTGGAAAAATTGCTGGAAGATTTGTCCGGCCCGGAACAGCCAAGCCATTTTGCGGTGATTTTTGATGCGGCGCGAAAAACCTTCCGCAACGATATCTATCCGGAATATAAAGCCCACCGCCCGCCGCCGCCGGACGATCTGCGGCCGCAATTTGATATTGTGAAAAATGCCAGTCGCGCCTTCAATCTGGCCACCATCGAAATGGGCGGCTTCGAAGCCGATGATATTATCGCCACCTACAGCCGTCTGGCCAAAGAAGCCGGCATGACGACGACCATCGTATCTTCGGATAAAGACCTGATGCAACTGGTTGGCGACGGCGTCGAAATGTTCGATCCGATGAAATCCCGCCGTATCCTAGATGAGCAGGTCCACGAAAAATTTGGCGTCGGTCCCGACAAGGTGGTCGACGTCCAGGCTTTGTGTGGAGATTCGACCGACAACGTGCCCGGCGTCCCCGGCATCGGGGTGAAGACGGCGGCGCTGCTAATCAATGAATATGGCGATTTGGATACTCTGCTGGCGCGGGCGGGAGAGATCAAACAGAACAAGCGGCGCGAAAACCTGATAGAATTTGCCGATCTGGCGCGGGTCAGCCGGGAGTTGGTGCGCCTGCGTCAAGACGTGCCGGTGGAACATAGCCTTGATCAAGTGCGCATGCGGGAACGTGATTTCGACATGTTGTTCGAATTCCTGGCCGAGCAATCGTTCAAAACCTTGGTCACAAAAATAGCTTCGCGCAATGACTTGGAAGCGCCGGAAATCGCCGATAGCGGCGGCGGCGCGGCGCTGGCGCCGGAAAATCTCGCCGCTGCCGGGCGCGACTATGAATGCGTCATCGACATGGCGGCGCTGGAGGCTTGGATTGCCGACGCCGTCGCCGCCGGACAGGTAGCGGTCGACACGGAGACGACCTCGCTGGACGCGATGCAGGCGGAACTGGTCGGTATCTCCTTGTCGATCACACCGGGCAAAGCCTGTTATGTCCCGATAGCCCACAAAGCCCCGGTCGGACAGGCCACCTTGGACTTAGGCGGCGACGGCGAAGCCCCGACGGAGGCGCCGGCGCAAATTCCCAGCGACCAGGCGCTGGCGGCGCTGAAGCCACTGTTGGAAGACCCCGGGGTCCTGAAAATCGGTCAGAACATCAAATACGATCTGCTGATATTTCAACAAGTCGGCATCGATGTGACGCCGATCGACGATACCATGTTATTGTCCTATGTCCTGGAAGGCGGCTTGCACGGTCATGGGATGGACGAGCTGTCGCGTCTGCATTTCGATATTTCACCGGTGCCCTTTAAAGAAGTCGCTGGCAGCGGTAAAGCCGCCATTACTTTCGATTATGTACCGCTGGACAAGGCGGTCGATTATGCCGCGGAAGACGCGGATATTACCCTGCGGCTGCATCGGGTCTTGAAACCGCGCCTGCCAATAGACCGCCTGACCACGGTATACGAGACCATGGAGCGGCCCTTGGCGCCGGTGTTGGTGGCGATGGAGCGGGAAGGCATCCGGGTCGACGCGCAGGTGTTAAGCGGCCTGTCGGAAGATTTCGCCCACCGTATGGGCGAGCTCAAGGGGCAGATATTTGAGTTGGCGGGCGAGGAATTCAACGTCAACTCGCCGAAACAGTTGGGCGAAATCCTGTTCGACAAGATGAGCTTGCCGGGCGGTAAAAAAACCAAAACCGGGGCCTACGCCACCGGCGCCGATGTGTTGGAGGGACTAGCGGCACAGGGCCATGACCTGCCGGCCCGGATCATCGATCATCGCCAGTTGGCGAAGTTGAAAAGCACCTATACGGACAGTTTGCAAGAACAGATCAATCCTAAAACTGGACGCGTCCACACCTCTTATGCGATGGCGGCGACCTCGACCGGCCGCCTGGCTTCAACCGATCCGAATTTGCAGAATATTCCGATCCGCACCGAAGAAGGGCGCAAAATCCGCAAGGCCTTTATCGCGCGTGAGGGCTGTAAGCTGATCAGCGCCGACTATTCGCAGATCGAATTGCGTATCCTGGCCCACATTGCCGAGATCGAACCGCTTCGCCAAGCTTTTCATGACGGCCTCGATATTCACGCCCTAACCGCGTCGCAGGTGTTCGACACCCCGATTGAGGGTATGGACCCGATGGTGCGCCGTCGTGCCAAGGCGATCAATTTTGGCATCATCTATGGCATGAGCGCCTTTGGCCTGGCCAATAATTTGAACATCTCCCGCACCGAGGCGCAGGCTTACATCACCGCCTATTTCGAACGCTACCCCGGCATCCGCACCTATATGGATGCGACGATTGAGAGCTGCCGCAAGCTTGGTCATGTTACGACGATTTTTGGCCGCCGCATCCATATGCCGGGCATCAACGACAAAAATCCGTCTCGTAAAGGTTTCCAAGAACGCGCCGCGATCAATGCGCCGATCCAAGGCTCCGCCGCCGATGTCATCCGCCGCGCCATGGTGCGCCTGCCGGATGCCCTGGCAGCTGCCGGTCTGGGGGCCAAAATGTTGCTGCAGGTGCATGACGAATTGATCTTCGATACCCCGGCAGCGGAAGTCGAAGAGACTAAAGTCTTGGTGGCGAAAGTGATGTCCGGGGCGGCCCATCTCAGCGTCCCCCTGACGGTCGATGCCCATGCCGGTGACAATTGGGACGAGGCCCATTGAGTGACACCCTCGACCCGCGCCGCTTTCCGGTCGATCTGCATGTTGTTTTTCGTCGCGATGATCAGATATTACTGGGTCGACGCAAGAATACCGGCTATGGCGACGGCCTTTATCACCTCTGCGCCGGTCATCTCGAAATCGGCGAGACCATTATTGATGGCGCCATCCGCGAAGCGGCGGAAGAAACCGGCGTTGCCATCGCTGCTGCCGATCTGTCGCTGGTCCTGGTTTTGCATGAAATAGTGCATGAGGGCCGCATCTGCTTTTTTTCGAAACGACCAAATGGCAGGGCGAGATCGCCAATACCGAGCCGGAGAAATGCGAAGGCTGGCAATGGTTCGACCCAAACGACCTGCCGGAGGAAATTATCCCCTATTGCAAATTTGCCCTCGACAAGATGGCCAGCGGCGAACCCACCGGCATCGAGGTTTGGTGTGAGCCAGCAGCACTTTAATTAGGCGGATGAAAAGAAGAATAACTTAGTGGGCTGGTGTTTTTGGGCTGGCGGTGCTGTATGCGCTGTTCGATATGGTGATGGAGGAATTATTTATCACCGTGATATCCGAGTTAAAAAATTGACTCCCGCCTGCACGGGAGCGGCGATGGCTTTTCTATTCCGGCCCTAAGCCGCCCTTGGCGCAGCGCCGCCTTCAAATTAGAAACCGCTTTAAGCCGTGGGGATGGTTTTTGAGGCGCGGGAGAGGTCGCTTCTGAGGCGTGACCAGGCCGCGTCGCCGAAGTCGCTGAGGAAGCGTTCCGTCGCCTGCTGCCAAAGCGGGACGGCTTTTTCAAGGCAGGCCGTACCGGCCTCGGTGATGGCGACGGTCTTCCGCCGCGAGCCTTCAATCGGATCGATCGAGACCAGGCCGCGGGCGTATAGGGCCTTGGCAGCGCGCCCGACCGCCGTGCTGTCCATGGACAATTCCCGCGACAGACGCGCGTAAGAGGTGGCGCCGTCCCGGGCGAGCACCAGCAGGATAACCAATTGCCCAGACGAAATCGCCGCCGACTGCAAGGCTTCGTCATAGAATTTTGTCATGACCCGCGAGATCTTTTTCAAATTGAATGTCGGGCATAGTTCAAGCGCGGCATCGTAGAGAGCTCGATCACGCTCAGACGAAACTTTACTCATCCAATTGTCCGTTCAACCTTGTTTTACTGGCAGCGCCATATCTTAACCTGCCAGCCGTTGACAAACGTTTCACTGTTTTGTGTCTTGTCTGCATTTGGAATAATTATAAACTGCATTGATGCTGCATATGCACATTATATGCAGTTTATCATCAAACACAAGCCATAGGGAGCATAAATACGATGAAAAAAGAACTCAAACTGGAGATCGAAGAACTGGAAGAGCGCATTGCCCCGAGCTTCATGAACGCCGCCCATGCGATGGCGGAGGCTCATTCGCCGGTTACCTATCAAGGCGACGGTCTGCACACGCCGGGCCACACGGTCCCGCAGGATAATATTTCCGGATCCGGTTTCGACAGCGCCGGCAAGGCCGACTTCAACGGCAGCCTCGTCCGTGTCTTCGGTCACTCCGGACTATGACGAACTAGTGCGTAAAGACAGAGCCGACGGTGCGGCCGTCGGCTCTGTCGGTGCATTGCCTCCTGGATTGGGGCCGGATGGGCTTGACCGTCAGGCAAGTGCCGGCACAGCGCTGGCGCCCAAGTTGCGCGAAGATTTAATCCTGGCGCCGGCCGACGCCGCTAACGCCGTCGTCGTCAAAGATCCGCTCCGGGAACGCTTTTTCCGTTTTGGCCCTGTGGAAGCCGCGCTATTGCCCCAATTGGATGGCCGGAGGTCTCTGGCGACCGTTGCTAGGGATCTGGAACCGACCCTCGGACAGCGTGTCCCGGAACAAACCCTGGCTGGTTTTGTCGCGCAATTGGACGCCTGCGGATTGCTCGACGGCGCCTACCCGGACGTTGTCGAGGCCGGCAAGCCTGGTCGCAAGCTACGCGGCCAGATATTTTACCTGCGTTTTGCCCTGCATAATCCTGAAACCCTGTTGATCCGGCTCCATGGGCGGCTTGGATTTCTGTTCAGACCCCTGGCACTCTGGTCGATGGCTTGGCTGGTGCTGCTAGCCCTCTACATCGCTCTGGGCAGTTTTGACATCCTGGCGCGCGATCTGGCCCGTGCCGCCACGGTGAGCAGTCTGCCGTTCATTTGGCTGGTGATTTTGCTGGCAACGATTGTTCACGAATACGCCCATGGGCTGACCTGCACACATTTTGGTGGTCGGGTGCGGGAAATGGGCTTCATGTTGATATTTTTACAGCCGGCGCTCTATTGCAATGTATCGGACGCCTGGTTATTCCCCAAGCGCGCCCAGCGCTTAATGGTGACGTTGGCCGGGCCGCTGGCGGACTTGGTGTTGTGGGCTTTGGCGGTGCTGCTCTGGCGCATCAGCGCGCCTGAAGCCGTCATCAACCAGATCGCCCTGATCCTGATCGCCACCAGCGCCATCGGCGCGGCGATCAACCTGATACCGCTGATCAAGCTCGATGGTTATTATCTGCTTAGCGATCTCACCGGTATCGCCAATCTTCGGGCCAAGTCCTTTGCCTATGTGGCTCGAAAACTGCGCCACCCATTCCAGACCGGCGATGAAAATATGCCTTATTTCCAGCGCCGCGTGCTGTTCTGGTATGGCCTGCTCGGTGCCCTGTTCACGCTTTGCCTGCTTGGCTCGATCCTGTACTTTGCCTTCCACTATTTGACCGAGCAGTTCCAGGCCTTTGGCTTCGTCGCCGCGATGGTGTTGGTGGGGCTCGTCGTTCGCCGGCCGGTTCAAAGACGGCTGGAGAGTCTGCGCGCATATCTTTGGCCCGTTGGGGTGCGGCGGAAATGAGCAATCGGCTGCCGGTTGGAGCGACCGCGAACCCTGCGCTTGCGCCGCCGCCGAAGCTGCTTGGAAAACGGCGCTGGATCAGGCAATCGCTGGTTTGGGTTTTGTTATTTGTGGCCTTGGTTTTTGTCCGCCTGGATTTAACGATCTCCGGCGAGTTCACCGTCTACCCGGACCACAACGCCGACATCCGCGCGCCGATCGACGGGCTGATCGCGGCTATCGTCGTCGGCGAAGGCGCGGCGGTTCAACGAGGCCAGCTCATCGCCCGCATCGACACGCGCGACTATCGCGCCCGGCACGGTGAAATCGAGGCCGAAATCGCCCAAACTAAGGCGCAGCGCCGGTTGCTTACCGCCGGCACCCGGGCAGAAGAACTGGTGGTTGCCGAACGCCAGGTGGCGACGGCGCGAACCCGACATGAACACGCTCAGGGGCTCTACCAACAGGCCGAACGGCTACGAATTCAGGCCCTGGCCAGAGCCCGGCAAACGGTAAAGATCGCGCAAAGCGACCTGACTTTCGCCCGCGAAGAAGAGGCGCGTTACCGCAAGCTTGCCAACTCGGGTGTTGTTGCTAAGAGCCGCCATTCCGCGGTTTGGCGCAAACTGAGCAACGACCGTAGCCGCTTAGCACAGGCCCAGAGCGACGTCGCTGTGGCCGAAGCCGACGGTCTTGGTGAAGTGCGGCGGGAACAGGCCCTGGCGAAAGGAGAATGGGATGAGGCAGCGGCGCGACTGGCAATGCTCAGGGCCGGATCGCGGGCCGAAGAACGCCAGGCCATTGACGCCACCATCGCCCGCCATCACGTGGCTTTGGAACTGGTCCGCGAGCGGCTTGCACAAAGCCGAATTCTGAGCCCGATCGACGGCATCGTCGTGACCGAGCGGCTTGAGGAAAAAATTGGCCAGCGGGTCGAGGCCGGTGACCTCATCGCCGAAGTTTACGACTTCACCACGGTGAAGGCGGAAATCTTCGTGCCGGAAAAAGATGTGCAAGCGGTATCGGTGGGCCAGGAAGTGAACTTGAAAGCGCGTGCCTTCCCGTCGCGGCGTTTTCTGGGCCGCATCACCGCGATTGCCCCGCGCGCCGTCGCTAGCGCCGACGGGCTAAGCCGGCGCCTCATTCGAGTGACAACAGAAATCGACAATGCCGATTTGATGCTGAAACCGGAGATGACTGGAAATGCCAAGATCATCGGCCCAAAGCGGCCGCTCTACATGCTCATTTCACGGCGTTTTGTGCAGTTCTTAAAAGTCGAGTTCTGGTCCTGGTGGTGACAAATAGGTCAGGAATTGGTGGTCGAAATAACCGAAACCGTCAATTCGACGTCTACCGACATGCTAAAACTTAAGCCGCGCGGGGTGCGGCTTCGCGGACGTTGGGGTCGACGTAACTCTCGTATTTTTCGAAATTACGGCGGAAGCGGCCGACCAGATCGCCGGCTTGCGCGTCATAGGCGCCTTTGTCGCTCCAGGTCGCGCGCGGCGTCAGCATGTCTTCCGGCACGCCTGGGCAATCGCCTGGGACCCGCAGGCCAAAAACGCCGTCGTCGCGCAGGCCGTCTTCTTTCAAACCACCTTCCAGCGCCGCCGTCAACAAGGCGCGGGTATGCTGGATCGGCATGCGGTAACCGGTGCCATAAGCGCCACCGGTCCAGCCGGTATTGACGAGCCAGCAATTGACCCCATGATCGGCAATTTTCTGCCGCAGCATATTGCCGTAAACGCTTGGGTGGCGGGCCATGAAGGGGGCACCAAAACAGGTCGAGAAGGTCGCTTGTGGTTCGTTGCCGAGACCTTTTTCGGTACCGGCAACTTTCGCCGTGTAACCGGAGAGGAAATGATACATCGCCTGTTCCGGGCTGAGCTTCGAAATCGGCGGCAACACCCCAAAAGCGTCCGCCGTCAACATCACCACATTCTGCGGATGTCCGGCGATGCCACTTAGATCCGCATTGGGAATGAAATTGAGCGGATAGGAGGCGCGGGTATTTTCCGTATGACGATTGTCGTCTAGATCGAGGATCCCTGTTAAGGGATCAAAGGCGACATTTTCCAGAATGGTGCCAAAACGTCCGGTGGTGGCGTAAATCTCGGGCTCCGCCGCCGCCGACAGGTTGATCACCTTGGCATAACAGCCGCCCTCAAAATTAAAGACGCCATCGGCGCCCCAGCCATGCTCGTCATCGCCGATCAGGGCCCGTTTCGGGTCCGCCGACAGGGTGGTTTTACCGGTCCCGGAGAGGCCGAAGAATATGGCGCTGTCACCGGCTTCCCCGACATTGACCGAACAATGCATCGGCAGCACGTCTTGCGCCGGCAGCAGGTAGTTCAGAATGCTGAAAACCAATTTTTTAATCTCACCGGCATAGCTTGTCCCCGCGATTAGAACCACGCGTTTTTCGAAGCTGACCAGAATATAGGTGCCGGAGCGTAGGCCCGGCGTGCCTTCGGGCGCCATCAAATTCGGGGCGTGCAGAATGGTGAACTGCGGTTCAAACGAGGCATGTTCTTCCGCCGTCGGCTGAATAAACATGTTACGGGCAAACAGATTATGCCAAGCATGTTCGGTGACCACACGGACCGGCAAACGGTAGTTGACATTGGCGCCGGCCCAGCAATCCTGCACATAAAGATCGCGATTTTGGTAATAAGCCAGATGGCGTTGATAAATTCGTTCGAAATCTTCCGGTGAAATGGCTTTATTGGTATCGCCCCAATCGATGAATTCTTCGCTGGCCGCCTCACGAGCAATGAATTTGTCGTTGGCGCTGCGGCCGGTATGGATGCCGGTATTGGCGACCAGCGCCCCACCGGCGGCAATATTTGCTTCGCCAAGACTGACCGCGTCTTCATACAGCGCCGATGTGGAAAGATTCCAGTGAAGCGAGCGCGTGTTAAAAATTCCCTGCTGCGCCAAGCGGGTGGCGCCGGTATTGCCGTCAGTCAAGACGTCCTCCAAACTTCATCAGTGATGAACCCCTAGGGACCTTCTATAAAGGGCCAGCTTAAGCGTGGCAACAGTGGAATAAAGGCAAGCCATGGAAGCGTTGAAATGGCGTCGGAATCAGCTGCTTAGGCTTCGCTGCGGCCGCGATGGACCAGTTCGACAAGGGTTTTGCGGGCTTCCGTCGGCGTCGAAATCGACGATTCGAAGGCCAAACGCGCGAATTCTTGCTGTCGGCGCAGATCAATGCCTTCGGGATCAATTCCGGTCATTTCCCAGCCTTTGTTTTCGCGGCCAAGATAATGGGCGGCATAAAGGTCGAGCGCTTGGCGATGATCTTCGTTCATATGATCGACAATAGCACGTTCGCCGTCGATCAGCTCTTGCGCGCCACCGACGTCCAAATAAACATCTTTTCCAGCCAGCCATTTGGCGACGCCAAATCCACCCACCAGATGGACCCGCTCAATCTGCAGCGCGAAAAAACCAAAATCGCCAAAATCGGCATATTCCACCGCCGCCGGATGACGGGCGAGATAGCGGGCGCGGTGACGTGGCGCCAGACTTTCAACGATGCTTCCCTGGACCGATACCCGGGCCCCGGTCATGGCGTGGGTTAGGCCACGGGCGTCATCGAACAAGATCGAGGCGCGATCGTCTTGGGCGAGATTTTTGTAATGATCGGAAAGCCCGGATAATAGTAAAATCGGGGTGGCGTCGTGATCGACCGCCAGGATTGTCAAAGCGCAATAGGGTTCTCCGGTTTCCCGGTCGATGGTGGCAATCGCACCGATGGCGCCGCCGCGCATGAGTTCGCGCACCTGCCTGCGCCAGCTTTGTTTTTGGCTTGCTTTTGTCATGATCGCAAACTAACACAAGTTTTTCAGGATGTGCCATGCAACAAGGTGAAGCCGGGGCAGCGTTAACCCCCGGCACAGTCAGCATTTCGGGTCATTTGGCAGCGGTCGTCAAGCTGGGGGCGCCGGTGATCCTGTCGCGGATTGGCATGTTCGGCATTATTTTTGCCGACATCTTGATGCTGGGGCGATTTGATAGCCTGGAACTGGCCTATTACGGCCTCGCCAACACCATTCAGTTTGTCTTTTTTGTCCTTGGCATCGGGGCGCTCTCGGGGATCGCCGTTCTGACCGCGCAAAGCGTCGGCGCTGGCGAAGAAAAAGCCATCGGGACAATCTGGCGGATCGGCTCAGTGCATGCCCTGGTGATGGGCGCCATCGCTTTTTTGCTCTGTCTGCCGGGGGAGTTCCTGCTGATGGCTCTTGGGCAGACCGCGGAACTTGCGGCGGGCGCGGATCATACCCTGTTTTACCAGGCGATCGGATTGCCGGGGGCCTATTTGTTCCTGGCCGGCGCCATGGTGTTGGAAAGCCTGCGGCGCCCGGGCGGCGTGTTTGTCGCCATGATCATCGCGAATAGTGTAAATGTTGCGCTCAATTGGCTGCTGATCGGGGGCGAATGGGGGGCGCCTGAAATGGGGGCAGCGGGCGCCAGTTTGGCGACGTCAATCACCCGCTATGGGATGGCGTTGATCGTTATTGTCTGGATCCTGCTGCGACTGGACCGACAGCGGTACAATCTGCTGGGCCCGATGCAGCGCCCCTGGCGGGTCAGCCGCACCATGCGCCGGCTCGGTTACGCCCTTGGCTTGGCGCAAGGGCTGGAATCAGCTTCTTTTGCCATGATGATGATCTTTGCCGCCTGGATGGGAACGGCTTCAGCGGCGGCCTGGGCGATCAATATCAATATCGTCAGTTTCATCTTTATGGGTGCGCTCGGGGTCTCGACAGCCACTATTGTCGGGGTCGGGGAAGCGGTCGGCGCCGGGTCAAGCGCCAATGCCGCCCGCGCCGGCTGGAGCGGGGCGCTGATCGTGCTTATCTTCATGGCCGGTATGGGCGTTGTTTTGGCAAGTTTTCCGGACTTTATTGCCGGTATCTATAGCGAAGACATGGCAGTTGTGGCGCTGTCGGTATCCTGTTTGCTGATCGCCGCGCTTAATTTGCCCGGCGACGGGCTGCAGGCCGTCATGATGAGTGCCTTACGCGGCGCCGGCGATGTGTGGATTCCAACTGTCCTGCATCTCTCGACTTTCGTCTGCGGCATGATACCGGCGGCCCTATTATTTGCATTTGGTTTTGATTTGGGGCTGCCTGGATTGATGCTGGGGATCACCGTCGGGGTTCATTTGGCGGCCCTTTTCTTGGCCTTACGCTTTCGCCAGGTCTGCAATCGTGGCGTAAAACGCCTATAATTTGCCTAGTTTCCGCCACAAAGTCTTGGCAAAAGGGAAAAATTGATGTGGGTGTTTGGCCGCCGGCCGTGCCAAAATGGGGCCGGCTAAGGCGACGGAATGGAGGAACAATATGCGCGAAACCATTGCTTTGGTTGACGATGATCAGAATATTCTGACGTCCGTTACAATCGCCTTGGAAGCAGAAAGTTTTACGGTCCGCAGTTATAGCGACAGTAAAGAAGCTTTGGCGGCCTTGCTTGACAACCCGCCTGACTTGGCGGTGTTGGATATCAAGATGCCGGGCTTGGATGGGATGGAATTGCTTAATCGATTGCGCCGCTCCAGTCAGTTGCCGGTCATTTTCCTGACCTCGAAAGAAGATGAAATCGACGAGATGCTGGGTCTAAAAATGGGCGCTGACGATTATGTTCGCAAACCGTTTTCGCAACGCCTGCTGATCGAGCGGATCAAAACCATTTTGCGGCGGATGAGTGTGGCCGACAAAATCGACGCCGACGACGAAGGCGCCGCGACGCTCAAACGCGGCAAACTAACCTTGGACCCTTCCCGCCATCATTGCAGCTGGAATGGCAAGTCGGTGCAATTGACGGTCACAGAATACCTAATCCTGCATGCTTTGGCGCAACGCCCAGGCCATGTCAAAAGCCGCGATCAGCTGATGGATGCGGCTTATGACGACAATATCTATGTCGATGACCGCACGATCGACAGCCATATCAAGCGGCTGCGGCGCAAATTCAAGGCACGCGAAGATAGCTTCGATGCTATTGAAACCCTTTATGGCCTCGGTTACCGATTTAAGGAGAGCTGAAACCCGTGTCACGTGACGGCCCCCGTCTTGACCATCCGGGCCCCAGACTAGGTGTTGGGCCGGCGGCAAAACCGGCCGAGGCAGCGGTGGCCCCGCCGCCGCGCCGCCGCCGCCGCCGCCGGCTTTCGACCCTGACGCTTAGAATTTTGGCGCCAAACTTGGTGGCGTTAGGCATTTTGGTCGGCGGCATACTCTATCTCGATGAATATCGTGACGGCTTGTTCGATGCGCGCATTGAAGCGTTGCGGATAGAAGCCCGCCTGATCGCCGCGGCGATCGGTGAAAGCGCCCTGGCCGGACCGCCGGAAAATCGCCATGTCGACCCCTATCAGTCGGCTAATCTGGTCGCCCGGATGGCCTTGTCATCCCATAGCCGGCTGCGTCTATTCAATCGCGACGGCATTCTGATCGCGGATAGTCGGGATCTGGCGGGGACCGGCCGGCAAGTGCAATTGCGCTATCTGCCGGCACCCGATGACGACAATTGGTTCATCGAAAATTCTGAGCGAATTTACGATTGGCTGGCGCCTTATTTGCGCCAGGACCGCAACTATCCGCCTTATGAAGAACGCTGGGCCCAACGTGCCCGCGACTATGAAGAAGTGGCGCAGGCCCTGAATGGCGGAGTTGACGGTGCGATAAGGGCCGATACCAGCGGTACTTTGATAATAACTGTTGCCGTCCCGGTTCAGGAACTGCGCCAGGTTGTCGGCGCTTTGATGATATCGGCGGATGACCGGGAAGTGACGGAAGCGGTGCGAGAGGCCCGCGGCGCGGTATTCCAAGCCTTTGGTATTGCCTTGGCGATCACCGTGTTTCTGTCGATATTCTTGGCCAGCACTATCGAGCGACCATTGCGGAAACTAGCGCAAGCGGCCAATCGGGTCCGGATGTGGCGGGGCCGACGGGTCGAAATCCCCGACCTCAGCGGTCGACGGGATGAAATCGGCGATCTGTCGGTGGCCTTCCGCGACATGACCCAAGCGCTATACGCCCGTCTTGACGCCATCGAAGCCTTCGCCGCGGATGTCGCGCATGAAATCAAAAATCCGCTGACCTCCATTCGCAGCGCCGTCGAAAGCCTGCCGCTGGCCAAAGATGAAGAGCAGCGGGAAAAACTATTGGCTTTGATTGTCCACGACATCACCCGCCTTAATCGCCTGGTCAGCGATATATCCAACGCCTCCCGGGTTGATGCGGAAATGGTCCGGGCGCAGACGGAACAAGTTGATCTGGTTGGCTTGCTGCAAACTGCCGTCGACATTCATCAACAGAGCAATGGCAACAAGGACATTCGCTTCGAATTACAAATCGACGAACCTGAATTACCCCTGATCGAAGGCATCCCCATTCGCCTGGGACAAGTGATCGACAATCTGTTGAGCAACGCCTTTTCCTTCAGCCCACCGGGATCGACCATCACCGTCACCTTGGCCCAGCAGGCCCGAGATGCGCTGATCACCGTCGAAGACGAAGGCAGCGGCATTCCGGAAGGCGACGAAGAACAGGTGTTTTCGAGGTTTTACACGCAACGCCCGAAAGAGGAGGCATTTGGCCAACATTCCGGCCTGGGCCTGTCCATTACCCGGCAAATTGTCGAAGCGCATGGCGGGCGGATTAGCGCCGCTAATCGGGTCAAACCGTTGGGCGGGGCGGCCGGCGCTTGTTTCACGATCATGCTGCCGTTGCCGCGCTAGCGCGTGTTTACAAAACACCAGGTCGGGGAGCGGGCTGGTGATGACTGCAAGTTTCATGAACGCGCGCTAGATCGAATTCCCGCGCTTGACGCTGCTGGCGGTGCGGCCCATTCTGGGCCTCGATATGGAAACAATTCATGGAACATGCGTGGCGCTGGAAGCCGGCGTGGTGCTGCTGCGGGGCGCGCCGGGGGCAGGAAAGTCTGATCTGGCGTTGCGTCTGATCGATCGAGGCGGCCTTTTGGTTGCCGACGATCAGGTCGCCATTCGCCGGCAGGCCAACAAAGTGTGGGCCGCGCCGCCACCGGCACTGGCCGGCTTGCTGGAAATTCGCGGTCTCGGGATCGTCTCGATGGCCCATCGGGACAGTGCGGCCATCGATATGGTAATAGATTTGGCGGAAAATGTGGAGCGAATGCCGGAAACGGCCCATTGCGAAATTTGTGGCCTGAAGCTATCAGTGCTGCGAGTCCGGCCTTTCGAAGCGTCCGCCACGATCAAAATTGAGCAGGCATTGAAAACAGTTGTAGAGAATGATGACCCAGGCGAGTGAAAAACGGCGGGTTTTGATTGTTACCGGGATGTCCGGGGCCGGACGCACCGCGACGGTCAAGGCGCTGGAAGACTTAGGCTACGACGCGGTTGACAATCTGCCGTTGAATTTTATTGTCCCCTTGTTGCGCTCCGCCGCCAGTGCCGAGGGTGGCGGCCCGGCTCGGCCAATGGTGCTAGCGGTCGATATCCGGACCCGGGATTTTGACGAAAACAGCTTCGCCCGCACCGCCGATTTGCTGGCCTCCGATCAAAATCTGAATGTTCAGGTCATTTTCCTTGATTGCGAGAACGAAATTCTATTGCGGCGCTTTGCCGAAACCCGCCGCCGCCACCCTTTGGCCGAAGACCGCCCGGTCCACGACGGGATCAAGCGCGAGCGGGATTTATTAGTCCCGCTTCGCCGCCGGGCCGATCTGTTGGTCGACACCTCGAATTTGTCGGCGCGGGAGTTGAAAATCTACTCGCCGGTCATTTTGCTTTGGCCGCCCAGGAGCGCATGGCAATTTCGATATTGTCCTTTTCTTACCGGGAAGGCTTGCCCCGACAAGCCGATCTTGTTTTTGACGTCAGATTCTTGAAAAACCCGCATTATGTCGACGAACTTCGGGCCATGACCGGCCAGGACGGCATCATCGTCGATTATATTGCCGGCGATGATGCATTTGCCCCTTTCATGACATCGCTATCTGACTTAATACTTTCGTTGCTGCCGCGGTATCGGAGCGAGGGTAAAAGCTATTTGACCATTGCAATCGGATGCACTGGCGGGCGCCATCGCTCTGTTGCCGTGGCGGAACAATTGAACAAACGGCTGCATACGGAAGGCTATGATGTGTATCTTCGCCACCGCGAGTTGGTCGCAGACGGTTAATTCGGATTTCAGCCCCTATAGAGGCGCAGGGTCGAGGAAGATTTTATGATTGGAATGGTTTTAGTCACCCACGGCCGCCTGGCGGATGAATTTATCGCCGCCACCGAACATGTCGTCGGCCCGCAAGAAGGCGTCCGCTCGGTCTGCATTGGGCCAGATGACGATATGGAAATGCGCCGGGATGAAATTGTCCGCGCCGTCGATGATGTCGATAGCGGCGAAGGTGTCATCTTGTTGACGGATATGTTTGGCGGCACCCCGTCTAATCTGGCGATTTCCCTACTCGACAAACCCAATGTTGAAGTGGTGGCCGGTATGAACCTGCCCATGTTGATCAAGCTGGTGAAAATCCGCGGCAGTGAAAGCCTTGATGAGGCGGTGCGGCAAGCCCAGGAATCGGGTCGAAAATACATCAATATCGCATCGGTTCTACTTGGCACGGACAGCTGACAGCGTTGACTAGTCGCATGGCAAAAAAGCAGAATGAGGCGGTCGCCGCGATTTTTGTGATCAAAAATCAAAAAGGCCTGCATGCGCGCGCGGCGGCTAAATTCGTCAAATGTGTCGAAAGATTTGATGCCGATGTGACCGTGACTAAGCAGGAAAACAGCGTTTCCGGAGCCTCGATCATGGGCCTGATGATGCTCGCCGCCGCCAACGGGACGGAGATCAGCGTGACCGCGACAGGGCAGCAAGCAAAGGCGGTTATGGTGGCCTTAAAGAAACTCATTGACGGGCATTTTGACGAAGGCGGATAGCCCAGAAACGGTGATTGTTTTGATTGCAGGCCGGCCTTCATTACTATATAAAGATATCTTTATGTTACCTGACAGTCGTTACGAACACTGCGGGCGCGAACCCTAAGGAAAATACCAATGACAGATTATAAAGTTGCCGACATGGCCGAAGCAGGCTGGGGCCGGCGGGAAATTGACATCGCTGAAACCGAGATGCCCGGCTTGATGGCCCTGCGCGACGAATTTGGCGATCAGGCGCCGTTAACCGGGGCCCGCATTGCCGGTTGTCTGCATATGACAATACAAACGGCGGTCTTGATCGAAACACTGACCGCCTTGGGGGCGGAAGTGCGTTGGTCATCTTGCAATATCTTTTCCACCCAGGATCAGGCGGCGGCGGCGATTGCGGAAACTGGAGTTCCGGTATTCGCCTGGAAAGGTGAAACAGAAGAAGAATTCTGGTGGTGCATAGAGCAGACCATTCAGGGTCCGGATGACTGGACGCCCAACATGATCCTTGATGATGGTGGCGATCTGACCCAGATCATGCACGAAAAATATCCCGAAATGATGGCCGATGTGAAGGGTCTGTCGGAAGAGACTACGACCGGGGTGCATCGCCTTTACGAGATGGAACGGGACAAGACCCTGTTGGTTCCGGCCTTCAACGTCAATGATTCGGTGACCAAATCCAAGTTTGACAATCTTTACGGCTGCCGGGAAAGTCTGATTGACGGCTTGCGCCGGGCGACCGATGTGATGATCGCCGGTAAAATCGCTGTCGTTTGCGGTTTCGGCGATGTCGGCAAAGGCTGCGCGGCCAGTTTGAAAAGCAGCGGGGCGCGGGTGTTGGTCACGGAAATCGATCCGATCTGCGCCTTGCAGGCGGCGATGGACGGCTATCAAGTGGTGACCATGGACGAAGCGGCCAGCCAAGGCGATATTTTCGTCACCGCGACCGGCAACAAAGACATCATCACCATCGATCACATGCGGCAAATGAAAGACCGTGCAATTGTGTGCAATATTGGCCATTTTGATGCGGAAATCCAAATCGAAGCCTTGCGCAACAACAAATGGAACAATGTGAAGCCGCAGGTCGATGAAGTGGAAATGCCCAACGGCAATCGCTTGATCGTCTTGGCGGAGGGCCGTTTGGTCAATCTTGGTTGCGCCACCGGACATCCAAGCTTCGTAATGAGCGCCTCTTTCACTAACCAAGTCTTGGCGCAGATCGAACTTTGGAATAATGCCAGCGCTTATGAGCGTAAAGTCTACACCCTGCCGAAGCATTTGGACGAAAAAGTCGCGGCATTGCACCTCGAAAAACTGGGTGTGAAGCTGACAATATTGAATGAAGAGCAGGCCTCCTATATCGGGGTCGATATCGCCGGACCCTATAAACCGGAATATTACCGCTACTGAGCCCACGCTTAACCTTGCATTGGATGCTTGTTTCGAAGCGCCGCGCCGCCTACTCTCTGCTGACGTGGCGTTTCTTTTTGAGGGAGCGAGCGGTTTTGTCGAAACTGCTTAGTCGAAGCTTGTTGGTCCTTGCCGGGCTTGTCCTGCCGATATCTGTCGCTTTTGCCGAGGCGGCAGCTGCTGCTGACGGCAATGGGACCATGTGGATCGGCGGATTGATGGGGCTGGCCGCGGCTTTGCTCGCTGCCATAATCGCCCTGTTCTATCTGCACCGGAAATATGCCGCTTTGGGTAATGAATTGCTGGCTGAACAGCGATCGGCTGCGGCCTATCAACAGCTTCTGACAGCGTCACCGGACCCCTATCTGGTGATTTGGTCCGATAGTCGGTTGGAATTTTCGCCTGAATTGCCGCGTCTGCTGGCGCTTGCAGACGGCAATACCAGCGCCGAGAGTTTTGCCGACCTACAAACGACCGCGTCCGGGCAATCGCTGACCGACTGGTTGGACTTAAAACGCGACAGCGCCGCCGCTTGCGAGGTATTAATTTCAGATGATGGCAACGGGCGCAAACTCCGCGTTACCGGCAAAGATTTTGCAACGCCAGGGGGAAAGAGCGGCCAGATCGTCTTTTTCAAAGATCGCACGGAAGTTGAGGCACTTGAAACGTCGCTGGCAGCCGCAACGTCAGATGTCGCCGACATCGGCGCCAAATTGGACGAATTCGAGGCATTGTTGGCGGCGGTAAAGGCGCCAATTTGGCGGCGGCAGGCGGATTTATCGCTTTCCTGGTGCAATGCTGCCTATGAGGCTGCGGTTGGTGCCAGCCCCGGCGATGCCGTCGAACGAAAGATCGAGATTGAAACGGCGTTGATCCCAAATCAGGCCCAACAATTAGCCCGCAAGGCGGTGCAAACCGCCGCGCCGGCAAGTGAAATTCGCTATTTTGTCATCGCCGGACAACGCCGCGCATTGGAAATTACCGAAATCCCCGCCCCCGACGATGGCGTGGTCGGGTTTGCCCAGGATGTCACCGATCAGGTCGAAATACGCGCAGAATTGAGCCGTCATATCAACGCCCAGGCAGAAGTGCTGAACAACATTAACACGGCGATTGTGATTTATGGCCCGGACAAACGGGTCGACTACAATAACTTGGCCTATGCGACCCTGTGGCGCCTAGATGAAGAATGGCTGGCCAGCAAACCAACCCATGCGGAAGTGTTGGAGAAGATGCGCGAAAATCGCCAGTTGCCCGAATATGCTGATTTTTCGGCCTATCGCGGTCAATTATTCCAGCTCTACACGGATCTTATCGAACCGATGGAAGATCTGCTTTATAAGCCGGATGGCCGCATTTTGCGACGCATCGTCACGCCACACCCCTTTGGCGGCCTGATGTTCGTCGAAGAGGATGTGACCGACAGTTTGGCCCTCGAGCGGTCCTATAACACCTTGATCGCAACCCAAAGCGAGACCCTGGATAACCTTTATGAAGGGGTCGCGGTTTATGGCGGTGACGGCCGTTTGAAACTGTTCAATCCAGCATTTGCCGAGATTTGGAGGTTGTCGGAAGACATGCTGGAGGCGGAACCTCATGTGAGCGATGTCTTGGAGGCCACGCGCGGCATCTTCCAAGCCGACGACTGGGAGGGCCTGAAACACGAATTGGTCGGCCACGCCACCGGGCGGGATAGCCACAGCCTGCACTTCGAGCGCACCGACGGGTCGGTCATCGATTATGCCTGCGTTGCCTTGCCGGACGGCAATGTCTTGCTGACCTATGTCGATATCACCGACACCGCTACCATCGAGCGGGCCCTGCGGGAACGTAATCTGGCGTTGGAAGAGGCGGATCGTCTCAAAACTGAATTTATCGCCAATATGTCCTACGAACTCAGGACACCACTGAACAGTATCATCGGCTTTACTGATATGCTGAAAAATCAGTTCTTCGGCGAGCTGAACGAGCGACAATTTGAATATATCGGCCATATTCGCCAAGCTTCGGCGGATTTGTTAACCCTGATCAATAGTGTCCTCGATCTGGCCAGCATCGAAGCCGATCGCATGGAGCTTCTGAGTGAAGAGGTTGATATTTACAAATTGTCGGAACAGGCGGTTTCGTTGGTGCTGCCGCATGCCCGGCGAAAGGAAATGGAGTTGGAAACTCTCTGTCCTCGCGATATCGGCACCTTCATGCTTGATGCGGATCGAATTCGGCAGGTTCTGATGCTGCTCTTGACCAACGCTGTTGATTATACGGAAGAGCGCGGCCGGGTTAGTTTGGGCGCTCGAAAAGTCGACGGCGACCTTGATGTCTGGGTCGAAGATACCGGCGTCGGCATTGATCCAGAAGATCATCAACGGATCTTCGAAAAGTTTCAGTATGGTGGCAATGCGATGGCACGCCATGGTGTTGGCCTGGGTCTATCGTTGGTGAAAAGCATCATCGAATTGCATGGCGGCAAGGTCGACCTAACCTCGCAAGTCGGGATCGGCACCCGTTTGTCGTTCAGACTGCCGTACCGTCAAGTCGATGACTGAGCCCGCATCGGCCCGCTTTCGCCACTGCGTCGAATTGCCGGATCAGCAAGCCACCGAAGCGTTGGCGGTACATTTCGCGGCGCTGCTGGCGCCCGGTCATATCTTGGCCCTAAGCGGTGATTTGGGCGCCGGGAAAACTGTTTTTGCCCGGGCCATCCTGCGGGCGGCCGGGGTGGCCGGCGATATCCCCAGCCCAACCTTCAACCTGGTCCTGGTTTATGACACCCCCAAGGGCGAGATTTGGCATTGCGACCTTTACCGCCTTTCCAACGTAGAAGAGACCTATGAACTGGGGTTACAAGATGCCTTTGCCGGGGCAATTTCCTTGATCGAGTGGCCGGATCGACTAGGCGCTGATTTGCCGGCGGATCATCTTCACATAACCCTAAATACCACCGCGGATCCTGAGGCCCGGCAGGCCATCATTGAGGCGCCGCCGTCACTTGCCGCGGTGATCGCGCGGGTCCTGAAAAAATGAGCGCCCAGTCGGATTTTCTCGCCGCCCAAAACATGGCAGATCTGCAGCCGACCGCATTGGCCGGCGATGCCTCCAGCCGGCAATATTTTCGCTTGTTAGGGCCAGGCGGCAAGGCCGCCAATTTATTGCTGATGGATGCCGGCGTCGATTTGCTTAGCGCCCTGTCGTTTCGGCGCGTTGGTGGCATATTAATGGCGCTCGGCCTTTCCCCACCGCTCATTCGCACCGCTTCTGGGGACAATCGTTTTATGTTGATAGAAGATTTTGGTGACGATCTGTTTGCCAATTTTTTCGACGACGCCGAAACACAGGCAGACCTGATCGAGTTGGCGACAAAAGTGCTAATTACTCTCCGGCAACGCTTTGATCCCAAGCGGGCAGCCGACCTGCCGTCTTTCGATCCGGCGATGTTCAAGGCCCAAGCCGGCCTCTTTCCCACCGAAATTTCGATACGATCGAAGGGCGATGAGCAGGCAGCGAGGTTCGATCAAGCGATGGCGCCAATATTGGACATCGTCGCGCAGCTTCCTCAAACCTTGATATTACGCGATTATCACGGGGAAAACCTGATCTGGTTACCAAAGCGGTCGGGTGAACAGGCATGCGGTTTGTTGGATTTTCAAGACGCCGGCATCGGCCCGATCGGTTATGATCTGGTTTCCTTATTGGAGGATGCGCGCCGGAACATTGCACCGGCCTGTCAAACCGCGGCGATGGCCGCCTATCGGGCGCAATTGCCGCCATTAGAGGCAGAAATGTTCACCCGGGCGTATCCGGCTCTGGCGATTATCCGTCATCTCCGGGTAATTGCCGTATTTCTACGGTTGGCCCGTCATGGCAAGCGCGCTTATTTGCGTCACCTGCCCCGGCTCTGGCACTATCTGGACGACCACCTTCGCGACCCGATGGCAAAACCCTTGCAGGCCTGGATCGCCGCCAATGTCCCGTCTGAAATCCGCGACGAGGCAGGTGTAATCACTTAGAATGGGGTCTCGAATCGCCAACGCCTCAGTTTAGTCAGGATATTCCGATGACGACCACGACGCCACGCACAGCAATGATTTTGGCGGCGGGATTGGGCGAACGCATGGGCGCATTGACGGCAGCGACGCCAAAAACCCTGTTGCCGGTGCTGGGTCGGCCCATTCTCGACCATATCCTCGACCGCTTGGCCGAGGTCGGGGTTGAGCGGTTGGTCATTAATCTGCATCATTTGCCGGCCCAAATTCGCCAACATCTGGCGCAAGAAAGCCGTTTTCAGATCGCTTATTCCGACGAAAGCAAGGTTCTGTTGAATACCGGCGGCGGCATTTGCAAAGCGCTGCCGCTGTTGGGCGACGAGCCCTTTTTTGTCATCAACGGAGACGCCTTCTGGCTCGATGCCGGGCCGCCGAATTTGCTCCGTCTGGCGGCCGAATTTGCCCGTTCCGGGGCCGCTATTCAGCTCTTGGTAGAAGCCACACCGCAAGTCGTTGGTTTCACCGGAAACGGCGATTATTTCATGGCGCCCGATGGTGCGCTCCGCAAACGTACAGAGCGGATGGTGGCGCCATTTATGTTTTGCGGCATTTATCTAATGCAGGCAAAAGTCTTCGACGATGCCCCTGGGGGGCCATTTTCGGCGGTGCAATTGTTCGATGCCGCAGAGCTTGCGGGCACCCTTTTTGGCGTCCGCCATGACGGCTTGTGGGCACAATTGAATTCCCCCGCCGGCATTCAGGAGCTGGAGGCCAAGATCGAGCTGTGACAACGCCAACGCGCATCGACAGCGGCAAACCGCCGCGCGTTTATGTTATCCCTTCGCACGCCTCTTTTGTCGATTGTTTGGCCGAAGGTTTGCTGGAACGTTTCGGTGATGAGCGGCAGCAACTATCCGATCTGGTCATTCTGCTGCCGACCAGGCGGGCCATCCGGGCCTTGCAGGAGGCGTTTCTGCGCCTGACCGACGGCGCCCCGATGTTATTGCCACGGCTGCTGGCGATCGGGGAAATTGACGATGACTTGAGCGAAATCGGCCTCTATGCCAGCGACCAGGAGTTGTCTTTGGCGCCCGAAGTGGAGCCCTTGCGCCGCCGGCTATTGCTGGCCCGTCTGATCGAAAAATCGAGACCGGACCTGGCGGCGGCGCAGGCTTTGGAGCTGGCGGCGGAATTGATGAGTTTTCTGGATCAATTGCAGGTCTCCAGCATTTCCTTGGATGATCTTGACGATCTAGCGCCGGTAGATTTTGCCGCCCATTGGCAGCAGACCATCTTGTTCCTGCAGACCTTCAATCAGCCCTGGCAGGCGATTTTGCAGGCGGAAGGGGTGCTGGAGCCGATGCCCCGGCGGGAACTCGCCATTGCAGCCTTGTTACGGGAATGGGAAATGGCCGCCCCGGCCTATCCGATCATTGCCGCCGGCTCGACCGGTAGTATGCGGCCGACGGCGCGTTTATTGTCGGCGATTGCGCGTTTGCCAAGGGGCATGGTGGTGCTGCCGGGGTTGGACCTGGCGCTAGATCGCGACAGCTGGCAGGCGCTGGCAGAAGATCACCCGCAATTTGCCATGCGTGAATTGTTGGCCCGGATGCGCATCGATCGCGGCGACGTGGAAAATTGGATCAGTCACAAAGGTTGCGGCGATGCGGCGCGTGCAGGGCTATTGTCGGCCGCGATGCAACCGTCGGAAACGACCGACAAGTGGCGTGATATTAACGCCTTGCCGGCCTCTTCCGTTGCCGGGTTGCACCGCATTGACTGCGCCGATCAGCGCGAGGAAGCGACGGTTGTCGCCTTGTTGATGCGGCAACAATTGGAAACCCCTATGAAGACCGTGGCGCTGGTGACCCCGGATCGGAATTTAGGGCGACGGGTTGCGGCGGAGTTGGCGCGCTGGCAGATCCGGGTCGATGACAGCGCCGGCATCGCCCTTGGCGAAACTCCGCCCGGGGCTTTTTTGCGCTTACTGGGCGCGGCGATCTCGAAAGGTTCTTCGCCGCATCAGCTGCTAGCTTTGATGAAACATCCGATGTGCCGGCTTGGAATGCCGGTTGCGCGGCTGCGAAATCTGGTGCGGCAATGGGATCGAAAGGGTTTTCGCGGACCGCGTCCGGCCCCCAGTCTCGACGGCTTGGCGGAGAGTTTACGCCAGGCGAAGGACTTGCGCGGCGATGCCCTGGAGCTGTTTTTGCGCCTCACCGAAGCCTGCCGCGAGTTCGAGGCCGCTTTGCAGTCGCCAGCGATATCGATGCCGGACATCCTGGACCGACATCTGCAATTGGCGGAGTGGCTCTGCCATGACGAGGCCGGTGAATTGCTGCTTTGGCATGGCGAAGATGGCGAAGCGGCCGCTTCGTTCATAAACAAATTGCGCCTTTCAGTGACGGATTTGCCGCCGATCGCCGGGCCTGAATATCCGGCCATGTTTGCTGAACTGATCGCCAGTGAGGTGGTGCGGCCACGTTATGGCCGCCATCCACGCTTGCATATTTGGGGCCCGTTGGAAGCGCGTCTGCAGCGGGCCGATATGATGATCCTGGGAGGTTTGAACGAAGGCAGCTGGCCGCGCTTGCCGCCAAGCGATCCTTGGCTCAATCGACCGATGCGCCAAGAATTAAGGATGATGGCGCCGGAATGGCGGATCGGCATGTCGGCCCACGATTTTGTTCAAGCCGCCGCGGGGGAAGATGTCGTGCTGACCCGGGCCGAACGCGCCGACGGTGCGCCGACGGTGCCATCGCGCTGGTTGCTGCGCCTGGAACAGGTTATGAAAGCGGCCGGTGTTGAGCCGACCGACAATACCGCTTCGCGCTATCGTGGTTGGGCGCAGCTATTGGATCAGCCGGACCGGATCAAAGCCTGCGCGCCGCCGCAACCGGCGCCGCCGTTTGCGGCCCGGCCCAGGCGGCTATCCGCCACCCGCATTCAAACCTGGATGCAGAACCCTTATGGACTTTATGCTTCGCATATCCTGAAGCTTTATCCGCTCGACGATATTGATGCCGATCCGAGCTTGGCCGACAGAGGCACGGCGATCCACCTGGCGATCGAGAACTATGTTCGCAATTATACCGAACGTCCGCTGGCGCAAGCTTACGAAAATCTGCTCGACCACGGCCGCGCTGCGTTTGCCGCGATGTTGGATCGCCCGGCGGTGGCGGCCTTCTGGTGGCCGCGGTTTGAACGCATTGCCGCCTGGTTTGTCAGCCACGATGCTCACTGGCGGCAACAGATCCTGCAGTCCTTTGTCGAGCAAAAAGGCGAGCTGGAGTTAACCGTCGAGGGCCGGACATTCATTTTGAGCGCCACCGCCGATCGCCTGGATTTGCGGCAGGATGGCGAAATCGAAATCCTCGATTACAAAAGCGGCGCGGTGCCAACGACCAAGGATGTGATGTTGGGGGAAGCGCCGCAACTGGTGTTGGAAGCCTTGATCCTGGCCGCCGGCGGGTTTGACAATTTGCCCAGCCGCACCATCGCCGGGCTCAGCTATTGGAAATTAAGCGGCGGGCGGGAGCCGGGCAAGGCACAGCCGCTGAAGCTTGATATCGATGCGGCGATGGCGGACGCAGATGCCGGGTTGCGTCGCTTGATCGCCGTCTTCGACGATCACAAAACCCCCTATCGGGCACGGCCCAGGCCGGAAGTGGCCCTGCGTTATGACGACTACGAACATTTGGCCCGCTTGAAGGAATGGTCAACTGGCGAAGGCGGGCGTGCGGATGCGGATTGAGGAAAAATTCCTGGGTCAGCGTCGGGCCGCCGATCCGGCCGTTTCGTCCTGGGTTTCAGCCTCGGCCGGGACCGGCAAGACCCATGTGCTGACCGATCGGGTGATGCGTCTGTTGCTGGCCGGAACCTTGCCCCAACGCATTCTGTGCCTAACGTTCACCAAGGCGGCGGCGGCGGAAATGGAACAGCGGGTGTTCGACCGCCTGGGCGCTTGGACGATCATGCCGGATGATCAATTGAGCGAGGCGCTGTTCACGCTGTTGGGACGTCAAGCGGAGCCTGGGGAACAAGCCTTGTCCCGCCGTCTGTTTGCCCGCGCTTTGGAAACCCCGGGCGGCTTGAAAATTCAAACCATTCATTCATTTTGCGAAGCGCTGTTGGGACGATTTCCGTTGGAAGCCGGGCTGCCGGCGAATTTTCAGGTGATGGACGAGCGGACGTCGGAAGAGCTGTTTCTGGACGCGCGCGAGCGGGTCTTGGCAAGCGACAGCGCCAGCGAAGAGCCGCGCTTGGCGGCCCTGGCGGAATTTCTCGATGAAGATGGTTTTCGCGAAGTGATGCAGCTGTTGATGAGCGAACGCGGACGCCTCAGCCGTTTATTTCACCTATCCGGCGGCTTGGCCGGCGCCTTGGCGCGGTTGCACGACACTTTGGCGTTGCAAGAAGGCGAAGACGCAGACACTATCCTGGCCGGGTTTGGCAATGACGATAATTTCGATGCTGGCGGCCTTCGTCAGCTCGCCGATTTAATGATTCAGTCGGGTAAACGAGATAACGAACGCGGTGCGAGAATCGCCGCTTGGTTGCGTGACCCGGTCGGTCGAATTTCTGGCTTCGAAGATTATCGCTACGCCTTTATCTCCAAATCCAGCGAGGCGCCCTATAAAAGCGTGGCAACGGCGGCGCTGCTGAAAAAGCACCCTGAACTAGAAGATATTATCGACAGCGAGATCGCCCGCATCGTCGCGGTGACCGGCAGGGTGCGCGCGGCCCATCTGCTTGAGGCCAACCAATGTTTACTTGGCTTAGCGAAGGCGATGATCGATGCCTACGATGGCGAAAAACATCGCCGCGCCCGGCTCGACTATGACGATCTGATCTTAAAAACCCGCGATTTGGTCGCCGATCGCGAGATCGCGCCGTGGGTGCTCTATAAGATGGATGGCGGCTTGGATCATATCCTGATCGACGAAGCGCAGGATACCAATCCCGAACAATGGGAAATCGTGCAATCCCTGGCGGAGGAATTTTTCGCCGGCAGCGGCGCCCGCGCGCTTGAGCGGACAATCTTTGCGGTCGGCGATCCGAAGCAGTCGATTTATAGTTTTCAACGCGCCGATCCGGCCGCTTTTGCGGCTATGCAGCAATATTTCAAAGACCGGGTTGAAGCCATCGACAAAGCCTGGCGGCCGGTGGAATTGAACCTGTCGTTTCGTTCCGTGCCGGCGATATTGCGGCTGGTGGATAAAGTATTCGCCGGTGAATTAGCCCGTGACGGGGTCGATTTTAGCGCTGCCGGTGTCCGTCACGTCTCTGAACGTCAGGGCCAGCCGGGCTTGGTTGAGGTCTGGCCGCTGGAACCGCCGGAAAACCCGCCGGCGCGCGAACCTTGGACCCTGCCGCTGATGCAGGAGCGCAGCGACAAAGCCAGCCAACGTTTGGCCAAGCGGATTGCCGCGCAAATCGGCGACTGGCTGGATGACGGGGAATATCTGCCTAGCCTGGACCGCTTCATCCGGGCCGGCGATATCATGATCCTAGTGCGCCAGCGCGGCACCGTCATGGAAGAATTGGTGCGGGCGCTTAAACTGCGCGGTATCCCGGTCGCCGGGGTCGACCGGATGGCGCTGCGTGAACAACTGGCGGTGATGGATCTGTTGGCGCTGGCGCGGTTTCTACTGTTGCCGGAAGATGATTTGACCCTGGCCGTCGTCTTGAAAGGCCCCTTGCTCGGTCTCGATGACGACGACCTGTTTCAGCTTGCTTATGACCGCTGTGAAAACCCCCTGTGGCGGCAATTGCGTGCACAATCCGGCGATAATCCTGATTTTGCCGAAGCGTATAAATATTTGAGTTTGCTGTTGGGCCGGGTCGATTTTGGCGGCCCCTTTGCCTTGCTGGCGGAAATTCTAGGGCCGCTCGGCGGGCGCCGCAAGATCTTGTCCCGGCTTGGTCAGGAAGCGAACGATCCGATCGACGAATTGCTGGGCCGGGCGCTAGAGTTCGAACGATCCCATCCGCCGTCTTTGCAAGGCTTCATCGCCTGGATCGGTCGCAGCGATGAAGAGGTCAAACGCGCCACCGATCAGCAACGCGATGAAGTGCGGATCATGACCGTGCATGGCGCCAAGGGGCTAGAGGCGCCAGTAGTGTTTCTGCCCGATACCCTAAGTAAATCCAGACGGGTGCCCAGAATTTTCTGGCTTGACCAGGGTGCAGGCCCGCGCCTGCCCTTATGGTCGCCGGCGAAGAATTTGGATGATCCGGTGGCGGCGGCAGTGCGGGCGGCGGCGGAACAGGAACGCGACGAAGAATATCATCGCCTGCTCTATGTGGCGATGACCAGGGCCTGTGACCGGCTTTATGTCGGCGGTTGGGAAGGGCGCACCAAGGCGGCCGCCGATTGCTGGTATAATCTGATCGATCCGGCAATCCGGGAAATCGGCGAAGCCGTCTCGGTCGCCGATGACCGCATCGTCTGGCGTTTGCAGGATGAAGTGGCCGAAGGTCCGCCGGGCCGCGTCTATGCCCGCGGCCAGAAAGCCCCTTCTCCTTTGCCGAATTGGGCTCTTGAGCCGCCAGCGCCGGAGCCGTCGCCGCCACGCCCCTTGGCCCCGTCGCGCCCGGATGAAGCCGAGCCGGCGACCTTGAGCCCGCTGACGCGCGATGGCAACCGCTATCGTCGCGGCCAACTGATCCATGAATTGTTGCAGGCACTGCCGACGCTTGCCCGCGACCGTCGGGCGGCGGTCGGGCAACAACATCTGCGCCGTAAGGCGAGCGATCTGAGTGAAGAAAACGTCGACGAGATGGTCCGGGAAGTCGAGGCGGTTATCGACGAGGCGCGCTTTCGGGCGGTGTTCGCGGCAGGCTCCCGAGCCGAGGTGCCGATCTCCGGCCTGGTCAATGGGCAGATCATCAGCGGGCAAATCGATCGCCTTGTCGTGACCGATTCGACAGTCCTAGTGATCGATTTTAAGACCAATCGACCGGAGCCGCGATCACTCGGCGACACACCAAAAATTTATCTCAAACAATTGGCCGCCTACCGGGCGCTGCTACAACAGGTTTATCGCGATAAAACAATCACTTGTGGGCTGCTATGGACGAACAGTCCAACCCTGATGGCGGTGCCGGACGAGCTCTTGGACGATCACGCGCCTTGACGATTGCCGACCCGATACCTACCTTCATGAACCAAGATCACAAATTTGACGATGTAAGGAGAAACCATGAGTACGATAGCCGTTTCCGACGACAGTTTCGAAACCGATGTGCTGAATTCAGAGCAGCCGGTGGTGGTGGATTTCTGGGCCGAATGGTGCGGCCCGTGCAAACAAATTGGTCCGGCGCTGGAAGATATCGCCGCGGAAATGGGCGATAAATTGACCGTTGCGAAGATCAATATCGACCAAAATCCAGGCACCCCGGCAAAATACGGTGTCCGTGGCATTCCAACATTATTGCTGTTTAAAGGCGGCGAAGTTGCCTCGATGAAAGTCGGCGCGATGCCCAAAGGCAAACTGGTCGAATGGATCGAAGGCTCGCTTTAGGCGACATTAATGCGAATAATGAAAGGCCCGGTTTGATTCCGGGTCTTTTTTATGCGTGCTCGCTAAGGATGGCACCGGCCAGATAGAGCGAACCGCAAATCAGCACGATTGGCGCGATCGAATTGCCGCCATCGGCCCGCCCAATCGCCATCGCTGCGTCGAGCGCGCTGTCGTGGGCGCTTGCCTTAAATCCGAGGCCACGTGCCGCTTCGGCTAGCTCGCCGGCTGGAATAATGGCGTCGTAATCGGGGATCGGGATGCAATGTATGTCCAGCGGTAACCCTTGAAACGCTTCTAAAAATGTCGCCGGATCTTTCGAAGACAGCATCGACATGATCAGTTTGATCGGCCGTTGATCGGTATCCTGCCAGCGCCGCATCGTCCGCGCCAGGACGACGCCGGCGGCTTCGTTATGACCACCGTCAAGCCAGCATTGGCTGCCCGCAGGCAGGGCGTCGACGATCGGCCCCGCTTCCAATTGTTGCAGGCGGGCCGGCCATTCGGCGGATTGTAGACCGGCGATGATGTGCGCTTCGCTGATCTTAAGGCCGGGAAATTGCCTGAGGCAGGCGATCGCCAAGCCGGCATTTTCGGTCTGGTGACTGCCGCGCAGACTGGGCAGCGGCGAGGTGAAGCCGCCCGCGTCATCGCGGTAATGCAATTGGCCATTGTCGCGCTCGACCCACCAATCGGCGTCGCGTGCCGACAGGGATGCGCCGATCTTCGCCGCCCGCGCTTTCATCATCGCCAGCACGCTGGGGGTTTGCCGGTTGAGCACGCCCCTAACGCCGGGCTTGAGAATGCCGGCTTTCGAAATGGCGATTTCATCCACCGTCGAGCCAAGGAAATCCGGATGGTCCATCGACACCGTGGTGATCGCCGTCAAGGCGGGGCGGGCAATGACGTTGGTGGCATCGCCGATGCCGCCCAAACCGGTCTCCAGCAGCAGGAAATCCGCCGCTACGTCACGGAAAGCCAGAAAGGCGGCGGCGGTAACGACTTCAAACTCGGTGATCGCTTCACCGTTATTGACGCGTTCGCAGGCTTCCAGCACGTCCTGCAAATGGGCGTCGGTGATCAACTCGCCAGCCAAGCGAATGCGTTCGTTGAAACGCACCAGATGCGGTGAGGTATAGACATGCACGCGATGTCCCGCCCGCTCCATCGCGGCGCGGACAAAAGCCAGGGTCGAACCCTTGCCATTGGTCCCGGCGATATGGAAGACCGGGGGAAAATCCTTCTCCGGATGACCCAGCCTGCGCAACAGGTTCTCGATCCGCTCGAGGCTGAGGTCGATCTTGCGCGGATGCAATTGACGCAGGCGCGCCAACACCAAATCGCTCGGTAGGATTTCTTCAGGTTGCTGGGCTATGCTCATCGGCGGGGCCATTTTCGATGCCGTCGGCGACTTGTTCGCTAAGCGCCACAACATCACCCGGCGGCGCTTTTTTGGTCAATAAGCCGATCACGCGGATCAGGGTATCGCGCAATTTGTGGCGATGTACCACCATATCCAACATGCCGTGGTCGAACAGATATTCGGCCCGCTGGAACCCTTCCGGCAAAGTTTCGCGGATCGTGCTTTCGATCACCCGGGGTCCGGCAAAGCCAATCAGGGCGCCTGGTTCGGCAATGGCGATATCGCCCAGCATCGCATAACTGGCAGTCACGCCGCCGGTCGTCGGGTCGGTCAGGATACAGATATAGGGCAGCTGTTTTTCTCGCACCATTTGAATTGCAATCGTGGTGCGCGGCAATTGCATCAGCGATAGGATGCCTTCCTGCATGCGGGCTCCGCCGGCGGCGGCAAAAATGATCAACGGCGCTTCCTGCAAGACCGCCAGGCGGGCCGCGGCGATAATCGCTTCGCCCGCGCCCATACCGAGAGATCCGCCCATGAAGTTAAAATCCTGCACCGCAACGACGGCGGCATGACCGCCCAGATCACCATGCGCCACTTGCACGGCGTCTTGTTGACCTTTTTTGGCGCGGTTTTCCTTGAGGCGGTCCGTATAGCGTTTTTCATCGCGGAATTTTAGCGGATCGGTCAGAGTTTCCGGCAGTTCGATTTCGGCATATTCACCATTGTCGAAAATCGCATCGAAGCGGTCGGCCCCGGCAATGCGCATATGATGCTCGCAATGGACGCAGACATATTGCGCCGCTTTCAATTCTTTATGATGCAGCATTTGCGCGCAGCTCGGACATTTGGTCCAAAGATGATCTGGGATATCTTTCTTTTTGACCAGCGCCCTTATTTTGGGACGGACATAATTATTCAACCAGTTCATGCGCGCGCTCCTCGTACGCCGTCGGCCAAGCCACGGACGATATTGAGTACATTTTGTACCGTATCCCCGCTAGCTTTGCCATTTTCATCCAAACTATCACGTAGGCAATCGATGATGGCTGTTCCAACAACGACCGCATCTGCTTCCCGAGCGATGTTCGAGGCTTGCTCAGGCGTGCGAATGCCAAAGCCTACCGCGACCGGCAGACCGGTGAAAGTCTGCAGATTATTCACCGCATTGTTGACAAAATCGGCCCGCACCGCCTGGGCCCCAGTGATCCCGGTATAGGAGACGTAATAGACAAAACCGGCAGTGTTTGCCAAAACCACCGGCAAGCGTTCATTATCGGTGGTTGGCGCCACCAAGCGGATGAAGCTCATGCCGGCGGCCAAGACCGGCAGGCACAATTCTTCGTCCTCTTCCGCCGGTGTGTCGACAATAATGAAACCGTCGATGCCCGCCGCTTTGGCGTCTTTTAGAAAGACGTCAACGCCATAACTATAGATCGGATTATAATAACCCATCAGAACGATCGGCGTCTCTTGATCCTGCTGGCGGAAGGTTTCCACCATGGCGATGGTTTTGCGCAAGCTGATGCCGGCGGCCAAGGCGCGCAGCCCGGCGACCTGAATAGATGGCCCGTCGGCCATCGGATCGGTGAAAGCCATGCCCAGTTCGATAACATCGGCACCGGCGGCTGGCAGTCCGGCAAGGATTTCCTGCGCCGTCTCGATATCTGGATCGCCGGACATCACATACGTGACCAGACCGGCGCGGCCTTCTTTTTTCAAAGCCTGAAAGCGGCGGTTGATCCGTTCTGTTCCGGTCATATTCATCCGCTTCACGCCTCTTCCATTTCGACGCCCAAGGCGGCGGCCACGGTGAACACATCTTTGTCGCCACGGCCGCAGAGGTTCATCAATAGAATATGGTCAGAAGGCAGGTCCGGCGCAATTTTGCCGACGAACGCCAAGGCATGGGCCGGCTCCAGGGCCGGAATGATGCCTTCTTTCAGACAACAAAGCTGGAACGCGTCCAAGGCTTCTTGGTCGGTCGCGGTGACATAATTGACTCGCCCGGTTTCGTGTAACCAGGAATGTTCGGGCCCGATGCCGGGATAATCCAGACCGGCGGAAATCGAATGGGCTTCAATGATCTGCCCGTCATCGTCCTGTAACAAATAAGTCCGATTGCCGTGCAGCACGCCTGGCCGGCCGGCAGTCAAGGAGGCCGCATGTTCACCGGTTTCGACCCCGTGACCGGCCGCTTCGACGCCATAAATCGTGACGCTTGCATCATCCAAGAAGGGATGGAACAGCCCCATGGCGTTGGAGCCGCCGCCGATGCAGGCGACCAGGGTATCAGGCAGGCGCCCTTCGGCTTCCTGCATCTGGATTTTGGCTTCATTGCCGATGACCGATTGGAACTCGCGCACCAGTTCCGGATAGGGGTGCGGGCCGGCCACCGTGCCGATGATGTAAAAGGTGTCCTCGACATTGGTGACCCAATCGCGCAGGGCCTCGTTCATGGCGTCTTTCAAGGTATTGGAGCCGGAAGTTACCGGTTTCACTTCCGCCCCCAGCAGTTTCATGCGGAAGACGTTGGGGGCCTGGCGTTCGACATCGACGGCGCCCATATAAACGGTACAGGGCAAGCCGAACAATGCCGCCACCGTGGCTACGGCAACGCCGTGCTGTCCGGCACCGGTTTCGGCGATGATGCGGGTTTTGCCCATCCGCTTGGCCAACAAGATCTGGCCCAGACAGTTATTGATTTTGTGGGAGCCGGTATGGTTCAACTCGTCGCGCTTGAAATAGATCTTGGCGCCGCCAAAATGTTCGGTCAGGCGCGGGGCAAAATAAAGCGGGCTGGGTCGGCCAACATAATGTTTCAGATAGTCGTCCAGCTCTGCTTGGAAGCTCGGGTCGGCTTTTGCCGCCAGATAGGCCTTTTCCAGATCAAGGATGAGCGGCATCAGTGTTTCGGCGACAAAACGTCCACCAAAATTGCCAAAATGGCCGGTTTCATCGGGTCCGGCGCGGTATGAATTCAGTTTTTGCATCTGCATGGACCTATGTCAGAGCCCTTTCAGGGCGTCAAGAAAAGCTTTTATTTTGGCCGGATCCTTGTCTCCGGGCTGGTTTTCAACGCCGCTGGAAACGTCAACTATTGCGGCACCGCTCAGGTTGACGGCTTCGGCCACATTTGAAGAGTGCAACCCGCCAGCCAGCATCCAGGGCACCGGCCAATTGCGGTTGCGCAGTAAATTCCAATCGAAGGTCAGGCCATTGCCGCCGGGCAAGGCATCTTTCATCTCCTTGGGCGCTTTGGTATCAAACAACAACAGGTCTACGGCAGCTTCGTAATCATGGCCGGTATCGAGGTCTTCGCGGCTGGCTATTTTGATCACCTTCATTATTTCGATAGCGAAATGATCTTTTATCTCTTTACATCTTTCGATACTTTCACTGCCATGCAATTGAATCAGGTCAAATTCATTTACCCGTAACGCGGCGTCGAGTTCGCGGTCAGTGGGGTCGACAAAAAGGCCGACTTTGCAGATGCCGGTCGGGACCCTAACGGTTAATTCAGCCGCTTCCGCGGGTGTCAGAGCACGTGGCGAAGGGGGATAAAAATTAAATCCCAAATACGCCGCGCCCGCCTCACAGGCAGTGGCTAACGCGATGGGATCGTTGATACCGCAAATTTTTGCCGCCACCATGGTTCAGGCCGCCAATTCTGCGGCAATGGCTTGCGCCGCTGCGGCGGGATCGTCGGCGCCGGTGATCGGGCGCCCGATGACCAGATAACTGGCCCCCAAATCGATCGCAGCACGCGGCGTCAAGACCCGTTTCTGGTCGCCCTGGGCGGCTCCGGCGGGCCGGATGCCCGGCACGATGAGGCAAAAATCATCACCGCAGGCCTGTCGGATCGCGGCGATGTCGGTGCCGGCGCAAACCACGCCTGCCAGACCGCAATCCTGGCTGAGTTTTGCCAAGGCAACGGCGCGCGCTTGGGCCGGGCCGATGATGCCGATATCGGCCAGATCCTCATCGTCCAGGCTGGTCAGGATGGTAACGCCAACCACCATTGGCGCTTGCAGGCAAGACTTGGCGGCATCTCTGGCAGCTTCCATCATCGCCCGCCCGCCGCTGGCGTGAACGTTCAGTACCACTGGATTTAGCGGCCCCGCGGCGGCAATGGCACCGCCCACGGTGTTCGGTATATCGTGGAATTTGAGGTCGAGGAAGAACGGCACTTCGCCGTCGCGGGTGATCCGACGCACCGCGTCGGGACCGTTGCGGGTGAAAAATTCCTTGCCAAATTTCAGGCCGATGCCGGCGGTAAGGGCGGCTTCCGCAAGGCTTTGGGCATGCTGCACATCGGTCGTATCGATGGCGCAAAAAACCGGGACACGGGGCAAATTGATCGGGCTGGTATTCATTTAACAAGCTCTCCTGGAGGCGCCGTATATATAGGGAAATAAAAGCAAATTTGGAAGGATGCGATTTCGCACCCTGGGGGGCGATTATCTACCGGGGGCGACCGCGCCATCGGGAACTTGAACCATCTGCCGGTCGCTATTTGCCGGACTGGGATTGTTCATTTGTTGCTGAAGCCGGCCGACTTCGCGCTTATTCGCGCGGGCGGTTTTCCGCCATCGTCCCTGCCGCCACCAAACCACCAGGCCGCCGAGCAGCAAGCCTGAGAACAAGGTTATGAATACAACTGCGTAGAGCGGTAATTCGAAGGCGAGAGGGAATGGCTCGACGCTCACGATGACGAGATGGCGATTGGCAATAGCAAAAGCCGCTAGCACAATCGTCAATATTGGCAAAATTATCCAGGACAGAAATTTCACGGTTTTCAGCGCTCACATTCAAGTATAACGCTGCTGGTACTACCCTATTCTTCGCTTTCGTTCAAGCGTTCCCGCAGCTCTTTGCCGGTCTTGAAAAACGGCACATGTTTTTCGGCGACATGAACCGCTTCACCAGTACGCGGATTGCGGCCCATGCGGGCGGGACGTTGTTTGATCGAAAATGCCCCGAAACCACGCAACTCCACCCGATCGCCCTTTTTCAGGGCTGTGGTGATTTCATCGAATATGGCCGAGACGATACGCTCCACATCGCGCTGATAAAGGTGAGGGTTTGCTTCTGCCAATCGTGTAATCAATTCAGACTTAATCATTGGCCATCCAATCCAGCTTGTGAAACTGATTGATGAACGGTTTCGTACGAAACCAATTCATTCCCTAATATCATGTACTTACTTAGGTTGCCAAAGCGCCAACAGGCCGTCAAGGGTATGCTGCGCGAAAGGTGAAAATTGTTGCGCTAAACCGTCTAAATGACGGTTGATTGGGTCAGCCTCGCGGCCCCAATAGACATTTTGCACCGGAATTTCGCGATCAATGCTCTTTTCGGCCGCCAACCAGCTAATCGCCGCCGCCTCGCCACCGAAGGCATCGATCAGGCCATTTTCCTTCGCCTGGCGGCCGGTAAAGACCCGGCCATCGGCAATTTCGGACAATTTGGCGTCGCTCAAATCCCGACGTTCTTTGACCAGGCCAACAAACCACTGATGGGTATCGTCGATCAATTCCTGAAAGACGACGCGGACGTCGTCTTTAATCGGCCCGTTGGCAGAGGGTTCGCCTTTCATCTTGCCGCTGGTGATCTTTTCCGTGGTGATGCCGACTTTTTCCATCAGCCCGGAAAATTCCGCCGTTTGTAGGATGACGCCGATCGAGCCGGTCAACGAAGTTTCGCGCGCCAGAATATGATCGGCACCGATGGCGGCAATATACCCACCCGAAGCACCCAACGTGCCAATAATCGCGACGACCGGTTTTTCAGCCGCAATGGCCCGCAGGCCCAGATACAATTCTTCGCTGCCGGTGGTGGTGCCGCCGGGACTGTTGATATGCACGACCAAAGCCTTGGCGTTGTCGTCCGTCGCGATCTTGCTCAGGACTAAGGCGCGGTCGGCATCTTGGAGAATGATGTTTTTGATGGAGATGCGGGCGATATGGTCGCGCTCGCGCTGATAGGTTTCGCTGGCGACGACAGCAACCAAGATAACCAGAACCGCAATCGCGGTAACCCGCCAATAGTTCAAGCGCCGTTTTAATCGGCGGCGGTCAATAATGCTGTCTGCATCCATAGGGACCACATTTATTCGTTAACAGAATGGGTGACCGGCGGCACTGTCGAAACTCTGCCGCCGGTCGATTACCCTGGCGTTAGGAAGCGTCTTTTTTTGCTTCTTCTTCGCTCGTTGCTTCTTCCGCAGGCGCCGCTGCCTCTTCGGCAGGGGCTTCATCAGCCGCTGCGTCTTCAGCCGCTGCGTCTTCAGCAGCTGCTTCTTCCGCAGGCGCTTCTTCGGCGGCCGCGTCTTCCACAGACGCTTCCTCAGCCGCTGCTTCTTCCACAGGCGCTTCCTCAGCCGCTGCTTCTTCCACAGGCGCTTCTTCAGCCGCTGCTTCTTCCACAGGAGCTTCTTCAGCCGCTGCTTCTTCCACAGGAGCTTCTTCAGCCGCTGCAACTTCGGCGGCGGCTTCTACTTCCAGCTCTTCTTCATCGCCAGTCGCTTCCTCTTCCCCATCGTCGTCGGTTGCTTCCTGACGGGCACGGAAGGCCGGGCCGAGGATATCGCCCAAGCTAGCGCCGGAATCGGAGGAACCGTATTGGGCCACGGCTTCCTTCTCTTCTTGAATTTCCCGCGCCTTGATGGAGAGGGAAATGCGGCGGCTTGATTTGTCGATTTGGGTGACGCGGGCGTCAACCTTATTACCAACAGCGAAGCGGTCCGGTTTTTGTTCCGAACGGTCCCGCGACAGATCGGTCTTCTTGATGAAGGCGGTCACATTGTCGCCGACCGTAACTTCGATGCCATGCTCCTGGATTGCGGCGACAGTGCAGGTGACGATTTCACCTTTCTTGAAGCCGGACACTTGCGTGAACGGATCGCTTTTCAATTGCTTGATACCGAGGCTGATGCGTTCTTTGTCGGTGTCGATGTCGAGGATCTTGGCTTGTACCGTTTCGCCTTTTTTATAGTCGGCGATGGCATCGTCACCGGAGCGGTTCCAATCCAGATCGGACATGTGAACCATGCCGTCCAAATCGTCGTCCAGGCCAACAAACAAACCAAATTCGGTGATGTTCTTGATCTCACCTTCGACGGTGGAGCCGACTGGAAAAGTGGTCTCGAAGGTCAGCCATGGATTATCCAGGCATTGCTTCAGACCCAGGCTGATGCGGCGTTTCTCCGGATCGACGTCGAGGACCTGAACTTCGACTTCCTGGCTGGTGGAGACGATTTTGCCCGGATGAATGTTCTTCTTGGTCCAGCTCATTTCCGAGACATGCACCAAGCCTTCAACGCCGGCTTCCAATTCGACAAAGGCGCCATAATCGGTGATGTTGGTGACCCGGCCCTTGTAGCGGCTGTCGCGCGGGTATTTCGCCTCGACGCCTTCCCAAGGATCGGCTTCCAACTGCTTCATGCCAAGGCTGATACGTTGGGTTTCCGGATTGACCTTGATCACTTGGACTTTTACGGTTTCGCCGATGCCCAGGGCTTCGCTCGGGTGATTGACCCGGCGCCAGGCCATGTCGGTGACGTGCAGCAAGCCGTCGACGCCGCCCAAATCAACAAAAGCACCATAGTCGGTGATATTTTTGACCACCCCTTCCAGGACCTGACCTTCTTGCAAGTTGGCGACAATTTCGCTGCGTTGCTCGGCCCGGGTTTCTTCCAGGACGGCCCGGCGGGAGACCACGATATTGCCGCGGCGGCGATCCATTTTGAGAATTTGGAACGGTTGTTTAAGGCCGATCAGCGGGCCAATATCGCGCACCGGGCGAATGTCCACTTGGCTGCCCGGTAGGAATGCAACCGCACCCGACAGGTCGACCGTGAAGCCGCCTTTGACACGGCCGATTATGGCGCCTTCAACGCGTTCGTTCTTGTCGTAAGCAACTTCCAGATGGTTCCAGGCTTCTTCCCGGCGGGCTTTGTCGCGGCTCAGCACCGCTTCGCCAATGGCGTTTTCGATCCGTTCTAGGAAAACATCAATTTTGTCGCCTACGGCGATTTCCTCGCCGGCCCGACTAAATTCCTTGACCGCGATACGGCCCTCGGTTTTCAAGCCGACATCAATGATGGCATTGTCATTTTCAATCGCAATAATGATGCCGTTGACCACATTGCCTTCCAGGTTGTCCTGGGTGATGAAGCTTTCAGCGAGTAGCGCTTCAAAATCGTCAAAATCCGAGATCGCCTCGGCGGGTTGTTCTTGTGTCATCGTTTGTTCATACCTTTAATACTTGTTTATCCTGGCCTACCGGTTGTCTCCGATGGTCTTTTATCGTCGCATGGTTATCGTCGCAAAGTTCAAAATCGCCTTCGGTCCGACCACCTTATCAACGCGGCCAGATCTATCCTCAACAATTTCAGTAAAACACAATGCCGGGGCGGCGACTTTTGCCGCTGCTCAAGCCGATCTAAATACGATAGGTCGATCCTACTCAAACTTCAGTTCGTTGATCGCGTTCGAAATTAACTCAATCCGTCACATAGGACGCAATAATTTCGCACGCTTTCATGAACGCCGTGTCTATATCTAATATTGACGTATCAAGCAAGTGCGCATCTGCGGCTTGTTTCAGGGGCGCTACGGCACGCTCGGTGTCCTGGGTGTCGCGCCGCCGCAAATCTGCTAAGATTTTGTCGTAGCTGACGTTTTCACCGCGCCCCTTGAGTTCTTCATAACGCCGCTTGGCCCGCACTTCGGTGCCAGCGGTGATGAAAATTTTGACCTCCGCATCGGGGCAAACGACAGTGGTGATATCGCGCCCTTCCAGCACCGCGCCCAGGCCATAATTGGGCGGATTTTCCGCGAAATCCCGCTGATAAGCACGCAATTGCCGGCGAATTTCCGGGATCGGCGCAATTTGACTTGCCAGCAGACCGATTTCTTCTTGCCGCAGGCGCGGATCGCTCAGGGAGATGTCGCCGACCGCAATTGCCGCCGCCAAAACCTCGCCCGGCTTGTCCGGATCGCCGCCTTTGAGCCGTAAGTTTAGCGCTGTGGCCCGGTAAAGCGCCCCAGTATCGAGATGGCGAAAATCGAAATGCGCCGCCAATTTGCGGGCGATTGTTCCTTTGCCGGAGGCGGTCGGCCCGTCGATGGCAACAATGATCGTCTTCCGCGCCGCCGCCATCTTCAAGCCTCCAGCACCAAGTCGGCGCCCAAACCGGTCATCAATTCGCGAAAACCGGGGAAGCTGGTGTCGACCACACTGCCGTCGTCGATCCGTACCCCGCCCGGTTGATTGAGCCCAAGGATGGCAAAGGACATGGCGATCCGGTGATCGAGCCGGCTGGCCACCGTCACCGGTTGATTTTCGCTTGCGGAGATCGCGGTCTGGCCGTGCACAATCATCCCGTCCGGGCGCTCTTCGACCTCGATACCGAAAGCCCGCAGGCCGCAACAGACCGCATCGATCCGGTCGCTTTCTTTAACCCGGAGTTCCTCTGCGCCCAACATCACCGTTTGCCCTTCGGCAAAACTGGCGACCATGGCCAGGACCGGATATTCATCGATCATGCTGGCGGCACGACAGGGCGGCACCTCAATCCCGCGCAAGGGACCGCTCCGGAGGCGAATATCGGCGACCGGTTCACCCTGTGCGGCGTCTTCATTCTGCAGTTCGATATCGGCCCCCATGTCGCGCAGGCAATCGATAAAGCCGGCCCGCAGGGGGTTCAAGCCGACCTTGCGCACGGTCACGTCGGAGCCTGGACAGATTGCCGCGGCGGCCAGGGGAAAGGCGGCGGACGAAGGATCGCCAGGGACAATGACCCGCGCCGGGGTCAATTCCGGTTGCCCGACAATGGTGATCCGCCGCCCACCGCCCGCCAAATCCTCGACCCGCACCTCGGCCCCAAAATGCCGCAACATATGTTCGGAATGATCCCGGGTCGGGGTGTTTTCGATGATGGTGGTTTCGCCGGGCGCGGCCAGACCGGCCAACAGCACCGACGATTTGACCTGGGCCGAGGCCACCGGCAGGGTATATTCGATGGGCAGCGGATTATTGCTGCCGATCACCGTCAGCGGCATCAAACCACCGTCGCGGGCGATAAATTCCGCCCCCATCTGCGACAATGGCGTGATCACCCGGCCCATCGGGCGGCTGCGCAAGCTGGTATCACCGGTGAAGATCGTTTGCACTGGTTGGCTGGCGGCCAAGCCCATCAGCAGCCGGGCGCTGGTGCCGGAGTTACCCAGGTCGATGATATCTTCGGGTTGGTGAAAGCCGGAGACGCCGACGCCGTGGATATGCCAGTGGCCGGCCGCGTCAATAGCGATCTCCGCCCCATAGGCCCGCAGGGCGGCCGCGGTTGCTTGTGTATCCTCGCTTTCCAGCAGACCTTCGATGACCGTTTCGCCGACCGCCAAAGCGCCAAACATCAGGGCCCGGTGGGATATCGACTTATCGCCAGGCGCCCGGACCACGCCTATTAAGGGGCCGCCGGGGCGGCTTAACAATGCGGACAACAGCAATCACCAATGGTTAATTTATAAGTGTCGGAACCGGGCGCTCTTTAACATAAACCCTTTCGCCTGGCCAGAATTCGAAATTATTTTCGAATAAGCTTTGACAGATCGCTTTCTTCATGGCATTGCCATCGCCAAATTTCAATGTCCGGTATAGGAATGGGAGACGGAACACATGGCGAAGCCCGAATGGGGTGTCAAACGAACTTGCCAGGAATGCGGCGCAAAGTTCTACGACATGCAACACAAGCCGGCGACCTGTCCGAAATGTGAAACTGTTTTTGTCGAAGAAGTCGTCAAGACCCGGCGTAAACGGACGCCAAAAGTGGTTGCACCGAAGGCCAAGGTCGCCGTTGTCGCGGCGGCGGAAAGCGATGACGAGGCAGATGCTGTTGCCAGCGCTGATGATCTGGATGTCGATCTGGACGACGACGACGATGACGATGAGTTGGTCGCGCTGGCCAACGATGACGACGATGACGACGACGACGTCGAAGCCTTGGAAGGCATCAAAGTCGAAAAAGACGACAAAGAAGACACCTGATCATCCGGTCGCTGGGCGTGTGTAGCGCAAGCGCCGGCGACCTGATTTTGCACTTGATCTCCCCAGCCGCGGACCCTAAGTTGCGCGGCACCGCCGGACCCAAACTGGCGCCGGAGACAATTCTAAGGGGCCATAGCTCAGTTGGGAGAGCGCTTGAATGGCATTCAAGAGGTCGGCGGTTCGATTCCGCCTGGCTCCACCAAAGCTCTTTAGCGAAGCAAAGAGCAAAACCCCAAATGTCCGTGCATGAGGCGGCAGCTGTTTGCGAAGCAAACCGCGAGAGCCGAGATTTGAACTAACTCCCCTCGGCACCAAAGCTCTTTGCGAAGGCAAAGAGCAAAACCCCAATGGACCGTGCATTAAGCGGCAACTGTTTGCAATGCAAACCGCCCGACCATCGGCATCACCTTTCTCAATCATCTCACCGGCCAAAATTGGTAGAATAGATTTAAATAGGTTCGACTGGACATTTCAATTGTGTTAAAGCGATATCATTCATTTAAAATGCGCGGACCTATCAAAGAATTTTCCTTTTTGAGTTTTAGAATATGCTGCCAAATTTACTTTTCATTGGAGCGCAGAAGGCTGGGACGAGTTGGGTCGCTTCGGCGCTAAATTTACATGATGATATTTGGGTGCCGCCAGCAAAAGAAATCCACTATTTCGACACACTTGAGGCAGACCAGGAGAAATTTCGACTATTTTTTAGAAAACATCACCGAGAAATCTACACAAACCCTGAAAAATTTGCCGAAGACAAAAGTTGGTGGACTAATTTTCTAAATAACAGGGATGGCTCTGAGTATTGGTACGGTTCGTTGTATCCAGCTGAAGGGTACAAATATTGCGTCGATGCGACACCTAGCTACAGTGTATTTGGCCCGGAACAAATCAAATCTATTGCGAAATTGCTTCCCGATGCAAGAATACTGTTTGTTATGCGCAATCCGATCCAACGCGCCTGGTCGCAGCTATGTTATGAGACGGAATTTGACCCGTCCGACCCCGAAATTCCAGACGATAAATACGGTCATCCAGGACGGGCGGATGGTGGCGTGCAGGGGATGAAATCTGAAGATATTCAGGGATTCCTTTCCCACCCACGGAACGTTTTTAGGACGGGATATTGGCGTACAATGGTTCATTGGGAATATTATTTTCCGCGCAACAGAATTCACTATGGTTTTTATGAAGATATTTTTAGTGACCCTGTCGGCGAGATGGGGCGAATACTAAGATTTTTGGAACTCGAAATTGACAACATCGATATTGAGAGCTTCAAAGACAGATACATTAACAAAACCGAGAAACCATACGAAGTGCCTGACGATATTCGACTGTTTCTAGTTGAAAAACACAAAGACATGGTCCGAAAAGTGCGGGATCACATCGATTATTTGCCAGAAAGTTGGCTTCAAGATTTTGAACTTTGAGAGCATTGGACGATCCAGATGCAATATCCGAAATCTAAGTCCAATAGGGCGTGAATATAGACCCCAGAGGACGGTGCCGGCGCTGGGGTGCGGTTGCGGAAGCGAGTGGATTACAGTCAAAGTCCGGCGGCGAGATTAGACCCCCGCAGTTATTGGCGATGCTGATTTTGGAGCAAGAAATTAGATGCGAAATAGCTGCTTTATTAGTCTTAACTCACGACAAAGCCCAAGTCGCTTTCCAGTTGGCCTCGGGGATCTGGTCGCCGAATATCTCATCCAAATGAACCGAGTGGCTATCTGAGCGGAAGCGAAAACCGACGTCAGTCCCTTTTATCCAGGCCGTTTCACAATGTCTTATTTGGCCCTGTTTTTCATCGATCGGAAAATAGAGAATAATCTCGCTCGGACAAATAAAGGGAATGTCGAACCTTGCTTTGGCGCCACCTTCAGACATATCGCGGACATGACAATTCATGACACAGTTTTCGTCGTTAAATATCACCTGCGCTGTTTTTAACGTCCGATGGCGCCGGTGGGCGCGATTTTCATGCTCGACTTCAGCGTGCTTACCCATTGCTCGCACTCCTCTGCAATAAACCGGGGTTCGATTAGTCAGCCTATTGAGGGTAATTCTAAGATAATAAAAAACTGTTAATATTCATGCTGACCAGCCAGCGCGTCGAGATGGCAATTAGGAAATGTGTCCCCAGATCTCGCAAAGCTAACAGCGAGAGTGATATCCTAATCTACTGGGCTTCGCCCTCCACCAAAGCTCTTTGTGATGGCAAAGAGCGAAACCTCAAAGTCCTGTGCATTATCATGTCCATCAGCCTGCGCGAATAAATATAGCGACGTTAGCAGGATCGAGCGCGTCCTAGGCCGTCGGTCACCCCGCCACCGACGACCGCAGTATTGCTATATTCTTTTCAGAGATTTGTAATAGGTCTCGCTATTCGCGTACCAACAACGGACGAATAGCCAAAGCGGGAGAATTGTACAAATAGCAACGAACATAACGCCGCCTTCATCGGTTAGTATCCATTCAAAAGCACTTGGTTCTTCAAGTCCTAGATCGACAAAAAACAGCAAATTTACAATCCAAAATAGAACTCCGAGGGGGATCACAATGTAAGGGTTTTCGAACAATCGCAAGGGCGCCGCTACGATTAACCCATACGTCAATAATGGTATCGCAGTTAATATGGGCGCATATCCAGAGCCAAAAAAGTAGAAAATCAAGTACTTTAGGCTGTACACCCTTACTAATATATCGACCAGTCTGTATGCGTACTTCATCTAGTTGTGCTTCTGGATAGTCGTTCCCAACTCGTTTGTTCGGATTGTTGACAAACTGCTAAGAATTTCTCTATGCGTCATCGTAAGCATCGCCGCCAAATATTCTTGAATAGCTAGTTTAGCGAAATTGCTTAATTCGTCTGGCATGCCACCCAATATCCCCCGGATATTTTCTCAAGCCGCTTCGCAAGAATAACATGATTGGATAGTTCTTAATAGTGTAATACTGAACTCATTCTAACAAACCGAGATTGGCTGTACTTCTAAGCAGGCCTATAGCGTTTGGGTTTTTTAAGTCGACGATGGATGCTACCAGCCTAGGAATGATGCCCAGGCCCGGCCCCATGTCTGGGTCGTTGGTTGGGTGTTAATATTCAGGCTGACGAGCCAGCGCGTCGAGATGGCAATTAGGAAATGTTTCCCCAGAATTGCCCAGAATTGAGGAAACGGTCGCCTACGACGCAATTGGAACTGGCGCTAGGCGACCCTTCCCGTGAATGGTATGCGCCGGCGCAGATAAGTGGCTCTCGCGCCACTCTGCGTCGTCCAGGCAGAATGTCGGTGCCTCGAGCTTGACGAGGTCCTTTTGCGCTTCGATGGCGGCGATGTCGGGTGCCCGAGTGATGAGGATTTTCAGGAAGCCAGCGATGGCTTTGAACTTGGTCGCGAAGCTCGGCCTGAAGTCGTCCGGGCGTTCGGCGATGTAGCGGCGGGCAATGCTCTCGAAGCTCTCTGGCGTCCGTCCGCCTACGGTCTCAACATCCCGGGTCGGGGCATTAACCGCAAATGCACCACGTCGGTATTCATCGGCGTATAATCTGACTTGCGTAAGAGCCGTCTCGGTATAGTTGGGCGGTGGAAACGCCTTGAGAGCTTTGAACATCATCTTTTCGGGGATGTCTCGATATGTCACTTTGCGGCCGAGCGCCTTACCCATCGCGGCGGCAATTTCGTTGGGCGATATTAGTTCCGGACCAGTGGGCCGGTAAGTCTTGCCCGCATGAGCGATGGGATCAATCAGCGCGCCGACAACCACGCTCGCGATATCTTCGTTGGAGGGCGCCGCATTCTTTTTAACGTTCCCGTCGCCGAGTGGCATGGAGAACACGCCGAGATGAGCTGCCGTGTCCAACCCCCGTAGGTAGTTATCGGCAAACCATCCAACGTTGATGGTGGTTACTGTCATCTCAGGCCGCATTTTGATTAGGATGTCACCGAGAAACACGACGCGCGTACCGACGGATGGGTGGTTGGCGCTTGCCAGCCATTGGCTGATCGTGACAACGTGTTCGAGCCCAGCCTCATAGGCGGCTACGGTGAATACCGCATTGAAAAACAAGGCGTTGGGTGCGGTTGGCGCACATTGATAGGCGCGCTTAACACCAACCATCGCCGCCCGCATATCGGTGATCGAATACTGGTCGCCGACGAAAATATCGGCCCCGGCGCTTTCAAGCGCTTCGCTTCTGTGGTCCAGCTTTCGCACAAAGGCGCGGACGGGAAAACCCTTCTCAAGCAATTGCAGAACAGTTGGCATTCCAGTTTTTCCGGTGGCGGATGTGACGAGGATTTTGGGCTTTGCAGACATTTGATTGTTCCTTTACTTTGTGGACATTCCGGTTGTTGTTTTGTAATATGACTTTAATATATAAAGTAAGAAGTTTAAAAAGTAAAGCGATAGATTTGTGAAAGAAATGAAACAAAAAGCTAGAAGCTACAACCTGCTCTGCCCGATCTCCCGCGCGCTTGATCATGTCGGCGACCGCTGGGCATTGTTGATCCTGCGCGATCTGCATGCAGGCCCTGCGCGTTTCAAGGACCTTCAAACTGGGCTAACCGGCATCGCATCGAACCTATTGTCTGATCGGCTGCAGGCGCTGGAAGCCAGCGGCCTCATCCAAAAATACGATGCGGAGTTTGGTGTGTCGCTCTATTCGTTAACCGAACTGGGAGAGCGAACCGGGCAACTGATATTCGAGCTTGTGCGGTTTGGTGGGCGAATGCCCCGACCATCGAAGATCCAGAAACCCGGCAATCTTAGAACCGTTGCGGTGTCGCTTGGAACGGCCTGCAAAAGGGCGATCTCCCCCGAGCATAATTTCGAGGCCACGCTGATAATAGATGGGGAGGCTTTTCGGTTGACAGCGAAAGACGGCGATGGCCAGCTGCTTGCGGGTGCGGCTGAGAACCCGGATGTGATTGTGACTACGTCTTACGAACCGCTGATGGCCTTGGCGGACGGTGCGATTGAACAGAGCCAGTTTTTCTCGGACCACGTCAGGTTGGACATTCTCACTCCCGGCAAGGAGAAGGAGTTCTTTGACCTTTTGTCACGCGGGATTCGAGAGTTATATTAAAAAAGCCAAGCTCGAGTGGAACGGCTGCAAGTTCCTGAAAGAGTTTACATTTTTCGTTACTCCGCGACCTGCCGCCACGCTGCGACCAATTCCATCAGGCAGTCGTCGTCCGGAAATAAAGGGGACACAATACTTAATTATAGAGGGAAATTAAGTATTGCGTCCTCGGAATTGGTGTGTCCCCGACATTTAAGGTATCTCAGCCAGTACTGTATATTAGCCTGTGCTTCTGATAGTCTTCGATATGGTTGATCCATCGAAAATTCCGATCGGTCGATCAACAATTGTTCATGAAGCTTGATACGGCGGTTGAGTTCACGCCGGTCATGAGCTCCGACAACCTGTAAAAAGTACTTGCTTAGGTTTTGTCGTAGAAACAACGGGCCGATTTTGCGGCCATCTAGTACCGCGTTAGTGGAAACCCAGATCTTGTGTTTATCGCCAGATCTTGTGTATTTCGCCAGATCTTGTGTTTATCGAAAGTCTCTGTTCCTGAAAGCGCCCAAGGCGACCAGTTGATATGACGACGGGCAATTTTTCTCGGCAGGAACGCAGGCAGCTAAACCTGATCAACACGGGCACTTAATCTTATTGGAGGGGACAACATGAATTTACGTATAGTTACGCTAGCAGCTTTAGTGGCTCTCATCCCGCTCAGTAGCGTTGCTGAACACGGATATTGCCCTCTTCCAGATAATCCTCCGGCGGGAAACTGGTGTACGCTCAATGGAAAACAATTAGCGAACACCTTTGTGATTGAAGGAACCAAAAAGGGCGACAAGATCGACTGCCGCTACATTGACGATCCCGGCGGGGTCAGCATCCAAGGTAACGGCGGCGACGATACCATCTGTGGCAGCATTTTCGCCGACTTCATTGCCGGTGGCGGTGGCAACGACACCATCTTTGGTGGCCCCGGCAACAACGCCATTGACGGTGGCGCCAAGGACGACGATCTTTGGGGCGGGCACGGCAACGACACCATCTTTGGCGGGGTCGGGGCCTCGCCCGCCTCAGGGGTCGCGTGTGAACTAAAAACAGCCATTGGCACAATCTATTTGGCGAAAGGTGGCAGTGGTGACGACTCCATCTATGGGGAAGACGGCGCCGACTGTATAAACGCAGGCAGCGGCGAAGACACCATCATGGGTGGCGACGGCAACGACACCCTTATTGGCGGCAACCATGCCGACATACTTGACGGTGGCCCCGGCGACGACCATATCGACGGCGGCTGGCACACCGATGAGTGCGTCGGCGGCGGCGGCAGTGACACATTCGTTGGTTGTGAAAATCAAAGCTGAGCGGGTCGACACGGCAATTAAGTAGTGGGTAATTGAGGATTGTGTCCCCAGAATTCCCCTAGAGTCTCTTCTCCGTGGTTACTAGCATCTGCCGATACCGCCACAGAGAATAGGATAGATATTGATCGAGATGGCCAGGCCTGCCGGTGCTACCAATGTCACCAACGTCCACATGTAGAGTTTTCGAGGGGACCGACCTCTGGTCCACAATGCCCCAACTGCACCAACGACTACCGGTGCGGGATAGGACATGATTTGGACAACGAGCAAGCTAGAGAATAATCCACCGCCCCAATTGGGCGCGTTGTGTGCCGAGAGCAGTATTATAACCACTAGCGGCCACGCGAAGATCGACACCAACATGAGGACATTTAGGAGCAAGAGAAGGAGTCTGTGTATCCAATCGATCACGCCACCTTTTACAGGCTTAGGTATCGACAGCGGCGTGAGGCGGTTCTTCATAGTCAGCCTAAATCTCCGTCACTAAATGACCACAACTTTTAGGCAACACAATGAACACCGTGTTTGCTGAAAGCAAGGCTGCGAATTCCAGTTCCGGGGACACAATTCATAACTGCCATGTTGGCGAATTCCCCTGCACCGATGAGCCCCACGCGCAGCGGAGATTGAGCGGCAGCGCGAGCCGCAAGTTCCCGAAAAGGTGCGTTTGTCGTTATTCCGCAACCTGCTGCTGGGCCGCGACCAATTCCATCAGACAGTCGTCATCCAGGGCTTCGATCGGGGTGAAATCGCGGTGGGCGATCCATGCTTCGCGATTGAAGGCGCGGATGTGATTATCCACCTGGCAAAGCGACAGATAGACGATGGTGCGGCTGAGTGGCGAGATATTCGCCGGGCTGGCATGCACCAATAGCGAAGAAAACAACAAGACGCTGCCGGCGGGCCCGGTCGGGGCGACACAGCCGCCGCGGTCAGCCAACTTTGAGATCATGTCGCGATCCAGCACCCAGAGCGGGTAAGAGGTCGTCTCGAGGTCGTGGCCGGCCTCGATCACGCCCATCTTGTGACTGCCCGGTAGGAACAATAACGGGCCGTTGGCGGCGGTCACATCGTCCAGAAAGACCGCGATATTCATCGCCCGAGGCTCCGGCATTTCATCGTCCCGGTGCCAGGTGCCGTAGTCCTGGTGCCATTGCCAAACTTCACCATCAAAGGCTTCTTTGGCGTTGACCTTGTACTGATGCATATAAACCGGGCCGTCGAGAAGCTGCTGCACCGGATCAAGCAACCGGGGATGCGCACCCAGGCGGCGAAAGCCCTCATTATAAAGGTGCGCCGCGAAAGCGGTGCGGACAATGCCGGAGTTTTCCCGCCACACTTCTTTGCGGTCCATCGCGTAGACGATTTCCGCCTCCTGCCTCAAAAGAGCCGCTTCCTCGGGCCGAAAAACTTCAGGGAAGAAAAGATAACCCTCTTCATCGAAGGTCTTGAGTTCCGCGTCGGTCAATTTCATTGCAAAATCCTCCTCATCTTTCGATGCCTGAACTTGTTTGCGACAATATCACAGTTCCGGCTCTTCACTGAATCCCACGCACCTTACCAGATCGGGATCCGCAAAGTGCCGGGCTGCATGGCCGGGCTGGAGCCGATTCCGCACTTCGCCGGATCGAACTTTTCGACCCAGGCGGCAAAGTCCAGCATCGCCGCCGGGCGCATCAGGCAGGCCGCATTCGACCACGGATGCCGTAGATGCAGCAGTTGGTGCCCCATCTCGTGCGCCAGCATGGCGCCGGCAAGGGAAAGCGCTTCATCTCTTGCGTAGCGATCGCCATTGCGATAGCGGACAATGTTCGGATCGTCGGATAAAAATGGAAAGAACGATACCCAGACCGAAGCGCCAAGATGGGACGCTGGATTATATTCCGACGAGCCCCCAGTGATGCCGCCGCGGATTGAGGTGTGGACCGGGATCGGCAGATATTCGACGCTGGCGACAAGCTGGTTTGTCAAAATGATCTCGGCCTCGATGCCGCGTTTCGCCATCAGCGCCCAATAGCCGTATTCATTGAAGGGCAGGTCCGGGCGTCCCGGCACTTTGCCGATCACTGGATGGCCGTCCGCTAGCGTCGCTTTGGTCCAATAGGAGAGCCGCGCCTTAAAGGTTTCCATCACCGCCGTCGAAAACGAGGCGACATCTTCTGTGACTAAAGGCCGGACCAGGTAAGGGCGGGCAAATTCGATCTGTTTATCGAGCGGATCGGTTTGCTTTTCGATCTGTTTGACGAGGTTTTTCCGGACGATTTCCCAATTGACCCTGTCGTTGCGAAAATCAGCCATCGCTCTTTTTAATCCTGGCGGATCGGCGCCGATTAGGGGACTAAAAACCGCATCGATATGACGGACAGTAATCTGTTCCGGCAGCTTCACTTTGATGTCAAAATGGGCTTCGACCAAGGCGGCGGCGGCGCTGGCGACCCGGCGCAGGTCAGTTGGCGTAACGGCTGGGAAGCGCGGATTTTTGATATATAGAATACGCGGTCGGATGGTCTTGTTCTCGATTTTGGGCAGCGCCACGGAACGCGGTTTTGCAGATAAAGAAAGCGGCAAAAAGATCACGTCACTGGCGAGAATTAGGGCGGCCAGGGTCAATTGAAAAAGCAACTTAGGTTTCACGTCAACACCCCCTCCTTCCCCGGCGTCGGTTAGCCATCAGAATATCCATTCGGAATTTGGCTGGCAAGCTGGCGTACTTGGTGGTTCATAACAGGCAAATAATTTTCGGCTGTTGCGCCACCGGTTTCTCATTCGAATAACGTGGCAGCTGGGCGACAACAACACATATGTTCCCAAAAACTTGAAAAGTAAATTGATTGGGAGATGTTATGATACAATCTATTGAAACATGGGAGGTTTTGAAAATGCGTTCGAATGATATTCTGAAGGTTGTTGTATTTGTTTTGACATTAATGCTGCCCGGATCGGTATTGGCAGATGGCAAGATCAAAGTGACCTGGCTCGGACACGCCACCTTCGAGGTGACGTCTCCCGGCGGGACGACGTTGTTGATCGATCCTTTCATTTTGAAAAACCCGAAAACACCGGCGGCCATGAAGGATTTGTCGCGTTACAAACCGGCCGGAATTTTGGTGACACATTCGCATTTTGACCATAGTGCCGATGCCAAATCTATCGCAGCGGCTAGCGGTGCCAAGGTGGTCGGCGCTTCGGACCATATTCGCAGCTATAAACTGCCGAAAGGGCAGGCACTTAGAGGAAATCCAGGCGGCAAGGTTAAGGTCGGGGATGTTATCGTGCATTTCGTGCCCGCTATGCATTCGAGCGCACCCGGCGGACGGCCAGTTGGTTTCGTGCTTGAATTTACCGACGGTCGGACGCTTTATCACAGCGGCGACACCGGCATCTTCGGTGACATGGAACTGATCCAGGAGCTGCATCAGCCGAACATCATTCTGTTCCAGGTCGGCGGTGGGCCATTCAATCAAGATCCCAAAGCGGCAGCCTTGGCGATAAAGAAATACTTCAAACCCCAAGTCATTGTGCCAATGCATTATGGTACTTTTGGCATCTTGGCACCTGAATCGGAGGTCAAGGCGGTGCTCGGTGGTGACAGCCGCGTGAAGATGATGCAGCCGGGCGACACCGAGATGTTTTGATCGCAACGGAAAGCCAACGCCAAGTTACGGGCTGAAAAATTCGTCAAAATCGCCGGGTAATTTGCTCGGGTTCTGATCTTGCCGGACGATATTTTGGCGTAGCCGTTTGCCGTTCCTTGTTATCAAAGTATCCATTCGGAATTTCGCTGGCAAGCTGGTGGCGCGTGTTCTTACCCATTGCACGGCCGTGAGATTTTTCCCTGCACACCGTTCTTAGATGGATGGCTCCGGATCGGCGCCGTCCTCGAGCTGAGAAAGCACTTCCTTAACGGCCTCGATCGCGTCCGCTTTGTCACCTGTCTTCAGATCCACCAATACCCGGACGCCACCTCGTTCGTTGCGGATAATGGTGCCCTGCGCGGCCAGGTCGTCGTAAAGGCCGACAACGCTGTAGGTCCGTACCGGTTTGGCGAAGCCCTTTACGTTCAGGGTGTCGCCTTCTTCCGCCATCACGCTATCCTTGACCAGCGAATAGGTCTCATGGGCCAGCAGGATACCGCCAACTTTGGACAAAGCCTCAAGTCTGGCGGCGAGGTTCACCTCGTTCCCGATGATGGTGTAGTCCATGCGGTCGGCGCTACCGAAATTGCCGACGGTGCAAAAGCCGGTGTTAATGCCGATGCGCTGGCGGAACGGCTGCTCCAACCCCATGTCCAACCACTCGGACTGTAGTTCCCGCATGCGCCGCTGCATGGCGATCGCCATCTTTACGCAAGTTCTGGCGTCTTCCTTGACACCCCGGGTTTCCGGATCGCCGAAGAACGCGATGATGCTGTCGCCGACATATTTGTCGATCGTCGCGCCGTGCTGCATGGCGATCTTCGACATCTCGGTCAGATAATGGTTCAGCAAATTGGTCAACTCTTCGGATTCCAAACTGTCTGTGGTGCCGGTGAAATCGGCGATGTCGGAGAAGAAGACGGTCAGCTTTTTACGTTTGGAGGCAATTTCGACAGACTGCTCGCCCGAGAAGATCGAGGCATAGACCTGCGGTGAAAGATATTTTGACAATTGGTTCGAAAGCGATTCCAGCATGCGGTTCCTTTCCGCCACCAGTTCGCTGGCTTCTTCCGAGCGTTGCTTGGCCTCAAGCAGCGCCTCTTCGACCTGTTTGCGTTCGGTGATGTCGGTCGCGACGGTGATGTACCCGCCTTCTGGGGTCGACGCTACGTTAAAATGTAGTGTCCGTCCGTTGGCGATTGTACGTTCGTAGTTTAGATTGTCCTTCAGGGAATATGTCGTGAAGATCCCCTTGATCAACTCCTCCGTATCGCCGGGGCCGTAATCACCTCGTTCAGCCTGAAATCGCGCCTCATCGAGCATAGGCCCGCCAACTTTGAGGAGATCGTCCGGGTAATCGTGTAACTGACTATATTGCGAATTGATAAAGACATAATTCCGATCTTTATCGCCAAACGCAATTCCGCCGGGCATATTCTCCAGCGCGACGCGAAGATGAGATTCCTTTTCCGCCAGCGCTTCCTCGGCCCGCTTGCGCTCGGTGATGTCTGTGACAATGGTGGCAGAGCCACCGCCGGGTGTCGGCGCCAGGCGGACATGAAGCGTCTTTCCAGCACCCGCAATCTCACGTTCGTAGCTCACTGGGTCGCCCCGCTGATAGGTTGCGACCACCTGTTTAATCAGTTCGTCCTTGTCGCCGGGACCGAAATCCCCACGGTCGGCCTGAAAGTACATTTCGTCGCGCAAATTCCCCCCAATTTGAACCAGGCGATCGGGAAATTCATAGAGTTCGCTATACTGAGCGTTATGGAGCACATAATTCAGACCTTGGTCACAAAGCATCATGCCGCCTGGCATGTTGTCGAGGGCAAAGCGGAGCTGCGCTTCCTTTTCCACCAGCTCTTGCTCAACCCTTTTACGCTCGGTGATGTCCGTGGCGATGCTGATGATGCCGCCTTCGCTGGTCGCCGACTGATGACGTTCAAGGATACGGTCACCGACATATTGCGTGGTCACCGCACTCTTGTGTCGACGCGCCTCCGATAGACGCTGAGCAAAACTCATCGGTTGGTATCCAAGGGTGCCGTGCGCGGCGTCTGTTGTACCTAGGCCGTCATAGGTGGCAACGCCCGGCTCCGTCTCAGCCTCGCTGTATTCGTAGATCTCACGGAAGCTCTTGTTACAATGCACCAGATATCCTTCGGTATCGAAGATAGCGAAGGTATCGAACATGATGCCGATGGCGTCGCGCAGCAGGTTCTCGGCCGATCGATGTTCCCGCTGGGCCTGGCGCTCCGCGGTGATGTCGCGGCCGTATATGTTGATCTGGGCCTGGCCGGCAATTGGTGTGATCGAGAAGGCGAAGACGCGATTGGCGCTTTCGAACTCACGCTCCCGCGCTTCCGCCTTGCCTGATGCGCCGGTAACGATTTTGGCGAGGCCGGGCGCCAGCGTCGACTTCTTACGCCCCCTGAGCAACCCCTTCACCCTGCGTGCGGCAGCATTTGCGTAGAGGACAGTGCCGTCGGGCAGGACGCTGAGGACAGGGTTCGGGTTCTCGGACAAGATTCCGTCGAATTCGGCGACGATTTGATTGCCGAGCTTTCGATCGCGCGCCGTCACGCCACTGCCATTAGCGGCTTCGACCGCGGTGGCGCGTTGCTCAAGTCTCTCGATTTCATCGAGTAATTGCGCTTTCGTCTGGCGCATTCGTTGCGCTCGAATTTTAGTCGTTGCGGACATAGTCACCTCCCCAAACCGACAAATAGGCCTCACCGAAGTTTACGAAGTTTTCTATGATATTGGAATTCCAGCTGGCTGAGCAATCGATAATTGGTGCACTGAATTTCGCGAAGCCCAGCCGATATTTGGGCAACCTTATGAGTATTTGGTCATACGAGTTTATTATTCTACAACGGCCTTGGTTGAGTAATAGCGCTCGAGTACTGAGCTGGTAAGCGGACGCCAAGGACCGTAGTGAAATCGCCAAGGTCTGAATTGCTCACGCGCGGTCGCTTTACGCACCGCCGACTGCGACGCCAACAGAAGCAGGCGATTTGCGCTATTGGTCAAGTCGGTTACCTGGTGCCTGAAGCGGCCCTATTGAATGATCAAATTTCCCAAAATTTTATGGGGATGGATCGTACTTTCAATATTGGATTTTATCATTTGGACGGCTTGCAAGGGTGCGGAGTTCCCGACTACCTCGGAGCGCTTATCCGCCGTTAGTCAGCCAGTTTCAACGAGATACACCCGCGAGGATCATGACCGCTTCCGGTCAAAACCGGAAGTTTACGCGATGAAAGCAAAGGCCTGTTTACCCCTCAGCTTCGGATCAAATATAGTGTTCGCCGGGTTGGCCGCTTGGTGTCGATTGTCGCCATTCGCTGCACCTAAAACCGTCCCCGCATATGCGCGATCTCGCCGCCTGGTGCGAGCAGCTTAGAATGTCCATCAATTTTCGTCTTCATCTTTTTGTACTCCTGCAAGATTATCGGCAAATCTATGATTTGTATCGCGATGACGGGCTTCATCCGCGCGTACAACAAGCACAACGTCCTTCAAGCGAGCATTCTGAGGTAATTGCCAATAATTGATCGCGAAAGCTGGTGCCTCGGTGTTTTCCAACCGCCCCGCATCTATTTCTTCTAGATAATGCGTGTAACTGGAAACCGCTTCCTCCTCCAGATAGCCGACAAAACGATGCGCGGTTTTGGGAAATAGAAGATACATGAAGAAATAGAAGTTGTAGAAGATTGCTTGCGTGATCATGATCAAAATTCGTTCCAATGTTGTTGGCTGCGAAATTTCTACGAACGTCATCAGATGCACGCGTTCATTTTCCGCTTCGTCAAGCAACTCTGTGATCCAGCCCTCATCGTCTCGAATATGTCGCAATGCTTTGAGGTGCTGAAGCAGGCCGCCAACCATCCCGGGTACCGCCGCAACGGTTTCGAGTACAACAGCGCGATGGCCATAGCGTTTTTGGAAAAATAAATCGGCAAACACTCTGAAGAACTTCACCAGCGCATAGGCTGTGTGATCGCTTATGCCCTTAGCATTGTAGTGTGTCGCTAATTCGTTCATCAGATTTCTCCTTATTTGTCTCGAGGTGCGGACAGTTTTCCAGTTTCAAGACCTACCGGATGTTCTGTTTTCCAGCGTTCTTTGTAAACCGCGAACTTAGAGAGATTTACGGTCGATATCTCTATCACCATACCGATTTTTCCGCCGCCGGATATGACGGGATGGTCAAGGATTGGTCGTACGCCGGCTTTCTCTGGTTAATCAGGATAAAGAAAAAGTAATGAGCCACCTGGATGCGATACTCGTTCGTTTGCGTCCCGACTTCCAATAGCCTATTTCGTCAGCTGACATGACGGCTTAGGGTCAATTGCGGACATTATAAAGGAGTGCCGAGGGTGTCCACTTTACCCTCGAAGGCAGACATAACGAGGTATATTGAATAATGTCCGCTTCGTGCCATGAACGGAAACTGATTAAACAGACGGCTTTTCAGAAATCAGGAAACTGGTGCCCATCATGCCCTTGCCTTTTACCTCAATGTTGCCGCGGGGCTCCAAATCAAAGCGGTCAGACAATTGATCGGCCAGGTAATCGGGCACTTGGATTTTGCCTGGTTCTCCCGTTGCTTCCATGCGGGCGGCAACATTCACCGCATCGCCCCAAAGATCGTAGGCGAACTTGCGTTGGCCGATGACACCCGCCACGACCCGGCCACAGTTCATGCCGGTGCGGAGGCGCACCGGCTCATCGGTTCCTGGGAACTTAAACTGCGACACCGTACGGACCATGTCTATCGCCATACGGGCCAGAATGGCTTCCGGCTGCTTTTGTGCAAAAGGTAGGCCGGCAACCGCCATATAAGCATCGCCTATGGTTTTGATCTTCTCGACACCATACTTGTCCGCCAACTGGTCACAGGCGTTGAACACGTCGTTCAATATCTCAACGACCTCAGCTGGATGCAGACGGTCGGAATATTTGGTGAAGTCGACGATATCAGCAAACATCACCGCCACCTTGTCATGATCGTCGGCGATCATACCACTATCCCGTTTTAGGCGGGCCGCGATAGGCTCGGGCAAGATATTGAGAAGCAATCCTTCGCTTTCCCCATAGGCGGCTTCCAACGCCTTTTCCGCCCGACGTGCTTCGGTGATGAACGGCAAGATCATGACCGCCAGACACAAGGGAAAAGCCGACCAGTAAACGGCCGTGAACGTAACGTTCCAAACGTACGAAAGCTGGTAAAGCGGCGTCTCGTTCCAAACATATAACATCAAACCAAGAAGCACGACCGATGCCGTGCTCGCACAAAGGCAGGAAATCCGCAAGCCATAGAAGGGCTGCATGAACCACAAGATCACAGCCAAGCCGATAAAGGTTTGCACACCGGTGATCGGTCCAATGCAAATTGTCGCCGCGACGCCATGCAGGATAAGTTCCGCGTTCACCACCCAAAAGGGCAGGCGGTAATGACCCCGCTGCAGAAAGATTATGGCGGCAATGAACAGCGGCACACTAACCAGGTTAAACCAAAACATAAATGTGACGCCGGCGAGGCCAAACGAAACAAGTCCGAAAACATGGCCAAGAAGGGCGACGAAATAAGTGGCCTTCCAATATAGGTAATAGCGCCGGGTGTCCTTGGGCACGTGATCCGGAATGGTCAGCAACCATTGTACGGGCTTAAGTTCCACGAGCTTCGCATTTGTCATGGCCCGATTTCCAATTCTCCGCATGTTCCTCGAATACCATTTGTCCAAGGTCTAACACTTTTCGGAAAGCGAGATCAATTTTCGGTTTGTCGCTTCGGCTGAATGTCCGCTCCGGGTCACCTGCAGCCGAAATCGCAGGCCCATGGCGACGACGGCTTCGCCCTTAAGAGCAGACGAATTTTAGATATGAGCAGACATCGAAAATCGGATGACTGCTTATCCCGCTCAAATATTCTTGACACTTACTCGCGCGCGAACCGGGTCCTGAAATCCAAGGGTGTGGTGCCGGTATGCTTTTTGAATCCACGCGCAAAATGGGCCTGGTCAGAAAACCCGCAGGCATAACCGATCTCCGCCAAAGTTGCGTGCGAGCCAAGCAACAATTGCGTCGCTGCATTCAATCGCGCCGTTACCAATAATCCAGAAAATGTCACCTCATGCGCCTTCAATTGTCGTTGCAGTGATCGCGTCGACAAGACCAGATCATGCGCCAACATTGCGACGGTCCAGCCGCGACATGGATCTGCGGAAAACAGGACGCGCGATCGGTCAGCTGCATTTTGATTGATGGAAGAAGGAGCATCAGGTAAGCCGGGTCCTTCCGTTCTATCCCACGTCATTTCCCAGCTTGCGCAATTGTCGGGATATGTTTGTTCGAACCACTGGCCCTTCTGAAACCGCCATTCAGTGTCCGCCTGCAATCTCGCCTTCAGGCCCTTCGCGCCGCAATAGCGGAAGAGCGCAATCAGCAAACCAAACACCAGCAAATCTTCTGCTTTTGTCGGCGGGGCATCAGGTGCCAACCCCTGATGCGTAAGCGTAACAGCGTTTTCGGTTTGCGCAACAATGTCTATACGGTGGCGGGAGTGGACGAAACGCTCCAGCTTCTGCCAGCGTGCTAACAGATCGTGGGGATCACGGGCCAATGCAAGCGCGATCGTCACCGGTTCCGTTGGTATCTGCTCGATCGTCTCGCCAACTTGCAGCAATAGCAGTGGCCCGTGCGCAGCCAATAACTCTTCCGCGAGAGAGCGTTTGTAGGCAAATGATATATGCGCTTTCGTCGGTGGCGAAATTTCGTGGCTCAACCCTTTTTGCTCTAGGGCAAGCTTAACAAGACGCATCATTGCAGCTGAGGCAAAATCTCCCATGCCAGCTATCCTAGCAAATCCTCCGGCCGTACAGGAAGCCGCGTTACCCGCTTTCCTGTTGCATCCCGCACCGCATTCAATATTGCGGCGGAGGCGGCGACGATTGCGGTTTCCCCGGCACCAGTAGAGGTCTTGTCACTGGACACCAGTTCGATCTCCAGCGCGGGAATATCTTCGAACCGCGGAACCGGGAAATCTGCGAATGTTGTTGCGTCGATCCCACCGTCGGCAACTTGCAGATTGTCACTCAGAGCCAGTCCTATTCCCCAGACCAAGTTTCCTTCACATTGAGCGCGGACTTGATCCGGATTGATGACCAGGCCGCAATCGTGAACACAGTAGAGCTGATCAACTTGCACCTGACCATCGCCTGCCACGCTAACATCGGCGGCAACGGCGGCATAACTTTTGCCCTTATAAATGCCACACGCATATCCCCTTCCATATCCTGCCGGGCCCGCGTTTTTGGCGACTTTGCGCAAGACATGTGCCAAGCGCGGATCGTCAATGTGCGAAAGGCGGAATTCCAAGGGCGATCGACCGGCCAGATATGCGCATTCATCAATCATGCATTCGATGACCGTCGCGTTTGGCCCGGCACCCAGACCACGCCAGGGACCGGTTAGAACGGGTAAACGGACTTGATCATGCTCAATTCGCTGACGCGCCATGCGGTAGGACGGCAAAGCACCGCGTGCGACGCCCTTATCGCTCACAAAATCGGTAAGCTGCTGCATCCAGGGCGGCATCGCGGCATTGGTGAAAATGATATGGCCGCTGGCAAACGAATGCCACCAGTCCGTCAGCTGGCCATTTTCCAGGCGCGCGCGAATTCGGTGACTGGAAGGCGAGCGATGGAAGCCATATCGGAATTCTTGCACTCTGGTCCATTGCACTTTTAGCGGAAGCTTTGTGTGATAGGCCAGAACCGCGGCCTCACGTTCGACTAGACAAATGGTCTTGCCACCAAAAGCACCACCGACGCGCATGTTCTGGACATTGACGTCATCACTATCGAGGTCAAAAAGGTCCGCCAGTACATCGCGGACATAGAAAGCATCCTGCGACCCCACCCACATTTTCAGTTTTGCGTCGGAAAATGCAGCGACCGCAGCGCGAGGCTCCATCGCCGCATGCGCCGCCATCGGGATTTCAAACCGCAGGTCGATATCCCATTCTTCGTCCGCCGCAACATTGTCATCGACCAATTGATGGGAAAGATCACCCGCGCTCAGACGGGCGTCGATATCGAGCAAACGATCGATATCTTCTTGTTCCAGAGAGCCTTCGACCTGCCACCGAACATTAAGCGCTTCCTCCATTCGCTCTAGTCCACCCGGTGTTGCGGCAACGATCCCAAGGCCCCGGCTATTGCCCTGGATGAGACGTTTGTCATGCACAAGAGCAATATATCCAGCTACATTCCTGGTGGATTTTTCGTCCCACGATATGGGCTTCGATGGTATTTCAGGGCTGGCCGGTGCCCGGAGAACACGGCCATAGACCATTGCCGGCAGGCGAATATCAGATGCATAAAGCGACTTACCGGTGACGATATTGCGTCCGTCGACGAGATCCGCCTTCTTACCAACAAACCTGGTCTGGCGGGAGAAGATTTTAAGCTCGCTAATCGGCCGCTCTTCTACCGTTAGTATGCCGCTAATTTGTCCACTGTCCAATGCATCACGTAAAGTAGCGCAGGCATGTGCGAGGGGAAGCATAAAGTGCTCGATAGATTCGCTCCCCACTGTCGCACGAACCAAGTCCAGACGCCTTGTGGCATGGGTTTCAACGTCGATCATATCCCAATCCACGCCTAACTCATCACAAGCGACTTGCTTCATCGCCGTAGCAATATTCTGTCCAATTTCCGCCCGCGGTAGGGTCAACAGATAACGCCCGCGATCATAGCGTATCCAGCCGCTTGCTGCTTTCACTGTTGGGTCTGGCCGCTTGGGGATCACGGGCAGGCAACCACCGACAACAAAGCTAACGCCCAGTCCGCCAGTTAGGCCCAGGAAGGCTCGCCTCTTCATGACGCGCCCGCCGCTACTTTATGTACTGCCCGGCGAATTCGTTGATGGGTCCCGCACCGACACAAATTTCCCGCTAACGCCGTGTTGATTTCAGCTTCCGAGGGATGAGGTTTATTTCTAAGGAGTGCCGTAGCGGACATTAATTGTCCGGCTTGGCAATAGCCGCATTGCGGGACCGCTTCTGCCAACCAGGCTTCCTGCAAAGGATGCAATGCGCCATCTCCAGAGCTCAGGCCCTCGACGGTTTCGATCTTGCTGTCCAGAACCTCGGTCAATCCGGTTTGGCAGCTGCGGACTGCCTGTCCGTCCACTAAGACAGTGCAAGCACCACAAAGACCGTCGCCGCAGCCATACTTAGTTCCAACGAGACCAAGACATTCTCGCAATATCTGCTGTAAGGTATCATCCCGCCATACCGCCGGAATTGCGTATGTTCGATCGTTGACCCGGATCTTCATCTTTTTAATCCTCTGCATTAATGACAGCATGGATATAGGACGATCCTGCGGCGCGATCTTGAACAATCGCGCCAGTTTTCTAAGGCAAAAAAACCGGCGAGCATGAAACGGTAAGACAGTTGGTGGTAGGGCTGCTTCGGATTAACCCTTATTTCTTTGGTCCAGGTTCCGAAATTCGACCTTATTGGAGCGATCAGATTAATTCATTGGAGCGATCAGATTAATTCGCGGGAGTTTCTTGAAGCTCTATGCGCCGGAGTAATATCAAAGTGAATGTCTCAAATGGGTTATTCCCAGCCGAAATCGCGGGCCCATGGCGACGACTGCTTATCCCGCAGCAGCAGACGACTTATGTAATCGGCCAATTAGGCTGCGTGGTAACAATGGGAGACAGGGCGTTTAGTTCGCTTGATCCCCAATCTTAAGCACGATTTTTCCGATATGACCTTTGCTATTGAAGGACGCCTGAGCAGTTCCAATTTCCTTCAATGGGTAGGTCTCGGCGACCAAAGGTTTGACCCACCCATTTTCGATCTGAGCGATCAGATTTCTGAAAACCTTTGGTTCGAGTACCGTACAACCGAAGAAGCTGAGGTCTTTCAAATAAAGTGACCGAATATCCAGTTCCACGAAAGAACCGCCAATTGCCCCTGCGACCGCATATCGTCCCCCCGAGCGCAGGGTGCCAAGCAGGGCGGGAAATTTTTCGCCAGCAACCAGATCGATCACGACATCGATACTATTTTTGCCCAAAAGTTCGACATAATCATCCGCTCGATCGATGGTTTGATCGGCGCCAAGTTCTTGCAGTGTGGCGGCCTTTGACGAACTCGTGACAGCAATGACGTCAGCGCCACGCGCCTTCGCTAACTGAACCGCCGCAGAACCGACGCCGCCTGACGCACCGGTGATCAAGACCCGTTCTCCGGCAGTCACTTGCGACCGTGTCAGCATGTTTTCAGCCGTTGAATAGGAGCACGGAAATGAGGCCAGTTCGGTATCCTGGTATGAACTGTTGACCGCATAAGCGTGACGTGAAGCCACAACAGTATATTCCGCAAAGCCGCCATTACATTCGGAGCCAAAGTAGCAAGGATTGTCAAGAATGCGGTTGTTTGCCTCTCGAATACACGGTTCAATAAGCACCCGCTGGCCAAGGCGGCCTTTGTCCACGCGGTCTCCGACGCAGGCAATTGTTCCACAGACGTCGGCGCCCTGAATAAGTGGAAATTTCAATGCTTGCCCGGACCAACTGGCATCACCATCGTCATGATCACCTTTCGAGTACCATGCCGTCCGGGTGTTGATATCTGTGTTGTTCACAGCCGCCGCAGAGACCCGGACCAGCACATCGTTCGGTCCCGGGCGAGGCCGGGCTAGATCGTTCCGATACTCCAGCATTTCTGGGCCACCATGTCCTAGCAAAAGAACCCCGCTCATTTTATCTGGTAATTCACCCATGACGTCCGCCCGTACAAAAATTTCGAATATTAGTTGATACGAAAATCCCGCATTATTGACTAGCTGAATTGTCTGCTATGGGCCAGCTGCAACCGACTTGGCGCGCCCCAAACGACGGCTGCCTTGCTTGCGACAGCGAACGTTATGAGTTGAATGCAGCGACGGCAGCTAAGCGCCAATTGCGGTCATTGGGCTCGCTTTGTGACCATATGGATTTTCCAATAGATCGCCACTAAACTTTCCAGCAAGGAGCATTTATATGGAACGCCGTCTCGCCGCCGCTATGGCTTGCTGACATTGTCGGTTAACCGCTACCTTTTCTGGCCGGTCGGGGCTTTATAGTATTGGCTTTTCAGGCCCATATAGCCGTCCCAGGCAAACCAATAGGACAAGACACCGGCAATTCTGGCCAACTTGGTTCCTTTCGCATTGGTCAAAAAAGCTTCCGACAGGTGCCAGATCTCTCCCGATTTGGCGCGTAGGCCTGTCGCAGTGATTGATCCAAATTCCTCCCCGTTTCTTTCATAAGCCCGGACCGTTCGGGTTTTCGCATTGCCAATGAGGACGATGTTGCGACCACCGATCCGATCGTTGATCACCCGCTGGTTGTTAAAGGCGGCCACCGGCCAGGCCTTGGCGACACCAAAATCGCGAATGCCAAAAATATAGTCCTTGGCGCGGAAATCCTTCGAGGCCCCGACATTGGCCGGAAACATCAAATCCGGGCTGGCGAAATATTCACGATAAACCGCACCCGAGGCGTAATCCCGGATATGGCCGGTTTGCAACGACAGTATCTTGCTGTCGGGATGGGCCTGCCGCCACTGGTGCCAGCAGGTGATGGTCACGGGGCGGGTTTTGAGGCGAATGCCGGATTTGGCGAGGGGACCGATCACCGGCTCACCGATGAACTGGTTCCAAAGGCTATAGGTCTCCCAATCAAACATCAGTTTGTTGGAGCGGTACAACAACCCGGAAGAGCCAAAAACCAATGGCTTTCGACGGCCGGCGAGTTTGGTTTCAAACAGAATACCTGAGCCACAGAGGGTGCAGTAGGCCAGCGCCACCGGCACACCGCCAATGACATCGTTGAACATCTCGTGCCAGCCCATGATGCGCAGCGGATAGGCCCGGACATCGCCGTTGATTTCAATGCCAAACACCAAATCATTGTCCAACATGTAACCGGCCTCGCCGGAGGCGATCATCGTCGGGAAATCCAGCGATGGAATGCCATCCAGGGCACGTGGGCCGCCCCAGACAACCTCTTCCAAACGAATCCGCATGTCTTCGCGCCGATCCCAGCCGGTGCGAAAAAACACCTGATAGCGGGCGTCTATGCGGCCAAGACCGTCACGCTTGATGTCCAGAAAACTGCGATGCGGAATGATGTCACTTTGGCCTTGTTGCCAGATCATCCAATCCCGCCACTCATCCCCGGTATGCCCGGTGATTGCATGCAGTGCCGCGGTAATGTCTTTGGTGAAATCACGACGGAAACGCAAAGCCATAATTAACGAAGCAACAGCGTCTCGCGTGCCGCGCCGCGAGAGAAAGGCAAGGCCATCGCGCAGCTCGGCCTCACTGCCGAACATCACGGCACGGCTATGGCTGACAACGGGATCGGATGCTCTCAAATTGGAACTAGGGGCCGCCGGGGCAACACCGGCCAAGAGCCAAAGAGACAATCCGGCAACAGATCTGGCAAAAAAATTTGACAACCTGGTAACCCCGCTGGAACAAACATATCCTTCCCAAGGATAGCCCAACTTTCCCGCTGGCCGCGATCATTCCATCATCACATTTGCCTGATCCAAAGCGGCGGACACCAGCTCAAGAAAAGGTCTCTTGGAATGCTTGGGGTGCCCAAAGAGAATAGGATCAGATGAAAGCCGCCTGGCAACCCTGCTCGTTCATTGAAAATGGCAGCATCGCCCGTTCCGGGTCATAAGGAGACAAAATGACGGGCCGGCTTAGTTGTCTGCTTATCCCGCAGCACCGGACCTATTCCACCTTGGGCCAATTAGCCTGCTTTGCGCCAAACGTGGACATTGGCAAATTGAGCTCTGCACGCTAAAATTGAGAATGACTGATATTAGCACCAAACTCCTTCAACAGCGTACCCGAAACCGCATCATTGAGTATTTTGAAGGTGCATCAAGCTTCGAAGGCGTCGCAAAATTTGGAGTGTTCGAAGCCATTAATAAATTGGGAAGATTTTGTCACGGATGGTTGGGACCCGCAGTTTTTTGCCGACCCTGTATTCAGTAAACCAGAACAGCGGGCAATTGAATTATTCTGTACTTTGTGGAACAAAACAGCAGACGTGACACATGATGACGAATTCAATGCTGAACGATTACGCCATCAGCCCCATTGGGTGAAATTCGTCGAGACTGCGCAAATCAATTTGGACCTATTTATGCAAAGAGGGCGCTTTTCGGAAGAGGCCGAAGCGTTTTAGAACTTAGACCCGGAGTTCTCATCTGAGGCAAAAGTAAGCACCAGGAAAAGCAGAAACTGTTTCCGTTCGGGGTCGATTTCGGCCATTTTATTATGTCCTCAACGACGGCTGCTTATCCCGCAGGAGCGGAAGTTTCAGCCCACACCCCGTTACTTCCGAGATGTGCCATCTGCAGACGTTGTAAATGTACAGTTTCTCGACATGCCGACAATGAAGCCGGATTTTCAAATTGATCTGCACTAATTGCAGAGGACTGATTTTGCGTCAAGTAAGTCCGGTGTATTTAGACCCTTGCCAAGACTTTCAAATTTGGCCGGGTTTATTTGGTTACGGGGGGAGGGATTTGAATTTGCAACCTTTTGACCGCACGGAGCTGTCCACATATTGGCCTCTCGTCAAGGCTCGGATTGATGTCGTATATTGGTTTAGATTTTCAAATGGCGCTTGATAGGACAGCACAATATGGACATTCAGCGCCGAGCTAGAACTCGCAATTAAGGCAATTCGACAGAAAGGAGGAGCAGTTCAATGACCGGCAAGGCGATCCAAATGTTTGCCCTAAGTCTAGCGCTGGTCCTATTGGCGAACGGCGCACAGGCCCAGCAATGGGCCGAGGATTCCAAAGTACTGCGTCTTCTCGATAAATTAGACCGGCCGCAAGATGGCTATTGTGTAGATGTCGTTGGAGTGGGAGCGGACGCGCGCACGGATCTGCCACTGGTTGTGCATAACTGCAGCTCCGAGCGCTTCCCAGACGAAGCTGTGCGTTTTGATGAAATTGGCTTGATCCGTTTTCCTGCCTACAAGCTTTGCGTAACGGCCATGGGTGTTAATGGCCTATCCCTGCCCGGAAGTGCGATGCTGCTTCGCCCATGCGGAGAACGCAGTTCGTTCATGGATGCCGACGCCTTGCAGCACTTTTCTCAACATTCTGACGGACGACTGAAGCTTGCAACTACGAACCTGTGCCTGACGGTTGGGTCTCGCTCAACCCGAACTTACTCGATGCAACACCGGTGGCGTGCCCTCTATCTGGACGATTGCGCTACTGCGCCACCCGAACGAAGCCGTTGGGAGTTTACCACCATCGAGCCAAAGCAATAACGGCGGGTGCGCATAGCTTGGGGATATCCATCTAATCTATGCGGAAGCGTTTTAAGCAGATGTTCATGCTCCCATCGGATGACGCGGCGCTCTGTGTCGGCCGTGCATTGATCTCTGAGCGCACAATTGGCATCTCGTCAAGGCGCGGATTGATGTCGTATATTGGTTTGGATTTTCGAGCGGCACTTGATAGGACAGCGCAATATGGACATTCAGCTCCGAGCTCTTTCGTCAATCGGTGTCCTGCTAATTCTGATCTTCGGCGTTATGTTGTTCAAACGCATCGGCTTGCTCAAGGAAGAACACGGCCGGGTGTGTTCCACGCTGGTGACAAAGGTAACGTTGCCGGCACTCATATTCCTTTCCCTGATTCACGCCGAATTGAAGTGGGATCAAGGTATGATGACCATCCTATTGATGGGCGTCAGTGTGGTGTGCCTTGGCTTGGGGTGGTTGATCGCGCGGATATTCCGGCTTGAGGGGCCGGCCGTGGCTCCGGTAATCCTAACGGCTGGCTTTAGCAGCTCATCGGTTCTGGGTGTTGCCCTGATCGCCGAATTGTTCCCAGGGAACGAACAGGCGGTAGTCGATACCGTGATCATTAGTGGGCTCGGTATGGCCCCATTGGTTTTCACCGTAGGCACGATGATCGCGCAATATTATGGCGATACAGCGTCGACACCTCAGGAAAGACGCAGGGCCGCGCTGGACTATTTTCGCTCGCCCATCTTCTGCGCGCTTGTGGCGGGCTTAGCGCTTGCAAATCTAACAGATCATGACAATTCAATTATCCACAGTATCTTGGACGGCCTTCGCGTTGTAAGCGCAGGCAATACATTATTGGTCTTGCTTGCTGTTGGCCTGCTTGTTCAGTTGCACAATTTTAGGGGGGTGATCGCGCTCGCTGGATGCGTCGCGTTTGTTAATTTGATTGTCATGCCGCTGCTGATATTGCTGCCGGCCCATGCAATGGATCTGGCGCATTGGGAAATCGAGGTTTTAATGCTTGAGGGCGCGATGCCGGCAATCATGGTGCCGGTTGTATTGTGCGACGCCTACGGCGCGGATAGCCGCCTCGCTGCGAAACTGGTTCTGGCGACCCTCGCCGCATCCATGGTCACCATCCCCGGGATATTTTTACTGCGCGGTCTGTTGTAGATGAAGCAGCTAAGGATAGTTCTAACAATCGCGAAAATCGTCCATTCGCCTTTCTGTCGTCTGGATCGTTACGGACCGATCTCTGCGTATTTCGGCAGCAAACACCAGGTTAGACCAGTTCCACCCGGCGCGCGCAGTCTCGTGGCAGATATCGAAGCCGTGATGTTTGGCCAAGTAGTTCGCGACGTGCCAACTGCAGTCATCAATGAATGATCTCTCTTCGTTCACTGATAGCCGTCGAAATTCTGCCCTGGCTTGAATTTGGGTGCTTTGCCATGCGGGTGCGGATGACCGCTCAGGGCCAACAACGGACTATTTGAAATGCGACCTGTACAGCATGGGTAACGCTGTTTTCAACGTTTAACAACGGGTAAAAAAATCTGGATTATGATCCGACCTTCCCGCGCGCGCCAAATGACGGCTGCTTTGCTTGCCACAGCGGACGTTGTTAGTTGAATACAGCGACGGCTGCAAAGTGCCAATTGCGGTCATTGGACTCGCTTTGTGACCATATAGATTTTCCAATAAATCGCCGATAAACATTCCAGCAAGGAGCATTTATATAGAACGCCGTTTCGCCCCCGTTATGGCTTGCTGACGTTGTCGGTTAACCGCTACCTTTCCTGGCGGGTCTCCCAATCAAACATCAGTTTGTTGTAGCGGTACAACAGCCCGGAAGACCCAAAAACCAATGGCTTTCGACGGCCGGCGAGTTTGGTTTCAAACAGAATACCTGAGCCACAGAGGGTGCAATAGGCCAGCGCCACCGGCACACCGCCACGCGATTGTTTGCCTACCGCCGCGAAATTCGCTACTTGTACCAAACCAATCCAAACCAATCCAAACCAACCCAGTGCAAATCTTCTCAGGGACGACAAATGAATTTTGACGATGTGATCCTCGACCGCCGCAGCATCCGCGGCTATAAACCCGATCCCGTGCCAAGGGCGTTGATCGAAAAAATCATAACCCTGGCGATGCGCGCGCCATCGTCGATGAACACCCAACCCTGGAGTTTCTACATCATCACGGGCGAGCCGCTAAACCGCATTCGCGCCGGCAATACCGAGCGGAACATGGCGGGCGTCCCCCACTCGCGCGAGTTCCGCACCGGTCAACCCTTCACCGGCAAGCACCGGGACAGGCAGATCGGCGTCGCCAAGCAACTGTTTTCCGCCATGGGCATTGCCCGCGAGGACAAGGACCGGCGCCAGGACTGGGTGATGCGCGGCTTCCGCCAATTCGATGCGCCGGTATGCGTGATCGTGACGTATGACCGTGTCCTGGACGGCAGCGACGATACGCCCTTCGATTGCGGCGCTGTGGCTACGGCGCTGGTGAACGCCGCATGGTCGCGCGGGCTTGGCGCCGTGATCAATAGCCAGGGTATCATGCAATCGCCCGTGGTGCGCCAGCATGCCGGCATCGCCGACGATCAGGTCATCATGAAGAGCATCGCGCTCGGCTGGCCCGATGAATCCTTCCCTGCTAACGCAGTCGTTTCGGAACGCAAGAGTATCGAAGAGGCGACCGTGTTCGTCGGCTTCGAAGACTAGGCGCGCGCCTCGGGCCAATTGCAGACGATTTAGCCCGTGTCCAACGGACGTCCGCAGAGATTTTATTCCACTGCCGGCGGCCTGTCTTGGCTGGCCAGAAAGCCACCGGATTGACGGTTCCACAAACCGGCATAGACACCGCCTTTTGCCAACAGGGATTCGTGATCACCTTCCTCGATGATCCGGCCGCCGTCCATAACAATCAGGCGGTCCATAGCAGCGATGGTCGAGAGGCGGTGGGCAATGGCGATGACGGTCTTGCCATGCATCAAATTATCAAGGCTTTGTTGGATCGCAGCCTCCACCTCACTGTCCAGGGCGCTGGTGGCTTCGTCCAGGATGAGGATTGGTGCATCTTTCAACAAGACGCGAGCAATGGCGACGCGCTGACGTTGGCCTCCGGAGAGTTTAACGCCGCGCTCGCCAACATGGGCATCGAACCCACGCCGGCCACTGCCATCGTCCAATTCGAGGATAAAATCGTATGCTTCCGCCTGTTTTGCCGCCGCGATCACATTGTCCATACTCGCATCGGGACGACCGTAACAGATGTTGTCCAGGACCGACCGGTGCAGCAGCGAGGTGTCTTGGGTCACCATGCCGATGGCGCGGCGCAGACTGTCTTGCGTTACCCCGGTTATGTCCTGGCCGTCGATACGGATTTGCCCATCTTCCAAGTCATAAAACCGCAACAGCAAACTGACCAACGTCGACTTGCCGGCGCCGGAGCGGCCGACAATGCCGAGTTTTTCACCTGGCCGGATGGTCAAACTCAATCGGTCGATGACGCCTTGATCCACGTCCACACGTTCCTTGCCATAATTAAAGGATATGGAATCATAATGAATTGCGCCGTGCGTTGCCTTGAGGGTCTTGGCATTCGGTTCATCCTCGACGGCGCGGGTCCGGGCGATGGTTTCGACCCCGTCTTGAATAACGCCAATATTCTCAAATACGCTGGAAACTTCCCACATGATCCATCGCGACATCCCTTGCAGACGCAGAACCAAACCCAGAGCAAATGCAATGGCGCCAGCGCTGACCGCATCCAGATGCCACAGCCAAAGCGACATGGCGGCGACGGAAAATAATAGGCCGGCGTTAAGGCAACTGAGAATGCTGACCAAGACCGTAGACAACCGCATCTGGCGATAAACTTCGCCGAGGAAATCCTCCATACCCGCACGGGCGTAGCCGTCCTCCTGCGCCGTGTGGGAAAACATTTTGACGATGCCGATGTTGGTATAGCTATCCACCACCCGGCCGGTGACCATGGAACGGGCTTCCGCCTGGGCCATGGAAATATCCCGCAAACGCGGCACAAAATATCTTAGCGTGCCAATATAAACGATCAACCAAACCACCATGGGTACGGCGAAACGGGGATCATTATTGGCAAATAGAACAATAGCGGTGATAAAATAGACCGAGACATAAATCAGGATATCCGACAATTTCATCACCACATCCCGGACCGCTATCGCGGTTTGCATCATTTTGGCAGCAACCCGGCCGGCAAAATCGTTCTGATAAAACTCCATACTCTGGCGCAGTAAATAACGATGCGCTTGCCAGCGCGTGCGCATGGCAAAGTTGCCCATCAGGCCTTGATGGCTGATGGCTTCAAACAGGAAATCCAGGAGCGGCAGCACGATCACGATCAAAATCCCAAAGGCGATCAATCGTGACCAATGGTCCTCCCAAAAGTTGGCGCGCTCCGCTTCGGCCAGCCAATCGACCAACTGGCCGACAAAAGCAAATACGGAAACTTCCAGAACAGCTATCAGGGCCGACAACAGGGCCAGCGCCAGTAATAGGCGCCAGAACGGCCTAGCGAAGTGAACGATAAACGGCAGTAACCGGTCCGGCGGCATCTCCGCTTCCGGGGCGGGAAATGGCTCAGTTAGGTTCTCCAGCCAGCGGAAAAAAGCCGTAACCATGGAATAGATTCTCCAAAGGGTAAGAATTCCTTATTTGAACGCCCTTTAATAAAGGCGTCAATTTTTAACATAAGCACTAATGGCCGTAGTCAACCAGATTGCTGCCATAATTCGAACCAGCATTCAAATGCAAGTATTAACACAGCCCGATATTGCTGTGACCCGAGACGCCTGTGTATTCGCTCTCCTGATTAGTGGATTCATCCGAATGAACGCCGAACGACATATCGATCCGATGATAGCCGAGATGGATTAGTTTTGAACAATTCAAATGTCTGCAGTGGGTCACAAGCGGTCATAGTTGAAGTCGGTAATGAACGTCCGCTTAACCCCAGTGAGCGGACATTATGCGGCGTTTTGGATTATCTCTGCGTTGTGCCAAACACCGCCATTGATCGGCAGTGACATCAAATCTCTGTAACTATTAAGTAGGACCGAAACGGCACTTCAACGCCTTGGTCAGTGCGGTATTCATCCAACCGTTCGTCGATAGATTGCTGCAACTGATGTTGCCTCTCGGGACTAAGATCAAAATAGTTTCCAAGTGATAGCGGTGGAAGCCCTTTGAGATGCTCGGGTAGATACCGCGCGATAGGAGGGAGCGGCACGACCGCCTCAATCAGGTCTATGCTGACGGACCCCATCCCGGCCGTTTTAAACCAGTTTTGGATTTGCTCGGCGCCATCGTTGGCGTAGGCACGGGCATTCGCGATGGGGTCACTACCGCAATGCTGGGTCAACATTCCAAACACAGCGTCAAGGTAGGGTGACTGATCTCGAGCCGCCCAAACTGTTGCCGCTAAACGCCCACCCGGCTTTACAACGCGAGCCATTTCTCGAAGACCTGCGGCGCTGTCTGGGAAAAATTGAATACCTTGTTGGCAGAGAACGACATCGAATTCAGCATCAGTGAAAGGTAATTCGAGGGCGGATGCCTGTTTCCAGGAGATATTGCAACCTTCTTCATGCGGCACTGATATGGCCATCGCGATCATTCCTGGATTAATATCACTTCCCACCACCCGTCCGGAAGAACCAGTCGCCACGGAAGCCGCCCTCGCCGCAAATCCGGTCCCACAGGCTACATCGAGCACCGCATCTTCCTTTTTCACGACCGCATCAACCATCGCGCGGACAAATGGCTGCATAAAGAGCTGAACCATACTTTCGTAATAGCGCGGAGCCTGTTCGCTAATCTGAAAACCTGAATAATTCTTCACAGTTCTTCGCCCCATCCATCATGAACACCCAAGTACAACCTTATCATCTTTCAATTTGCTGCCAATCTCCGAGCTGGATCAACAGCGGACATTATAACGGGGTGCCGAGGGTGTCCGCTTCAGTTCTTAAATCGGACAACGTTCGGTAATTTTCCAGATTGAAAAATAGGCGGACAAACGGGCTTTATGCGGTTACGCTTTCGCGAATTGGATTTTTGATTGGGGGTATGTCGTGCATAAAGATCGGTACGGGAACGAACTGACAACCTCGTCAGCGAAAGCTCAGGATTTGTACGTTGACGCTGTCGACCGGCTGCTCGGTGCAGCACCGGGAATGATCGATGGCTTCGAAGCGGTCATCGCCGAGGATCCGAATTTCGCGTTGGCCCATAGCGGCCTGGCACGCTGCCGGCAGATTATGGCTGACCCGGTTGGTGCACGGGCGGCGATTGCGGAAGCCCGAACTGTTTCTGACAACGTCACGGCCCGAGAGGCTTCGCATCTGCACGCTATGGGGCTTCTTGTCGACGGCAAGGTGCCTGAAGGTTATCGCGCAGTCCGCAGCCATGTTGCCGAACATCCAAGAGACGCCGCGCTCGCACAAACCTGCACCAGTGTCTTCGGCCTGATAGGGTTCTCAGGCCAGCCGGGCCGCGAAGCAGAACTATTGGCTTATACCGCCGGTCTTGCACCCCATTATGGGGAAGATTGGTGGATGATGAGCCAACATGCGTTTTCACTTTGCGAAACTGGGCAAGTCGGGCCGGCCGCGGATTTGATCGACAAATCCCTGGCTCTCAACCCACGAAATGCCCATGGCGCGCATGTCCGCGCGCACACCCACTATGAGGCGGGAGAGCGCGCGGAAGGCGTTCGTTATCTTGAAGGTTGGTTGCCGGACTATGATCGAAGCGGCCTGATGCACGGCCACCTTTCTTGGCACACCGCACTTTGGAAGCTGGAAGCCAGCGATTTCGATAGTGTTTGGGAATTGGTAGACCAGAACATCTCCCCCGAAATATCGGAAAGTCCGCCGCTCAATGTGTTAACCGACAACGTCGCCATTCTCTACCGCGTGCAGCTTGCCGGCGGCGAGGTGTCGGCCGAACGTTGGCAGTCGATTAGCGACTATGCTACCAAGTTTTTTCCGAAGACGGGTCTTGGCTTCGCGGACGTCCATGCCGCCCTTGCGCATGCGATGGCAGGAAATGTCGAAGCTTTGAACGCAATCATTGAAAATCCAGCGGGACCCGCTGCTGATCTGGTCCGTGAAATGGCGGGAGCCTTCGACGCCATCGTGAGACAAAACTGGTCAGCGGCGATGGATCACTTGACCATTTCGTTAGGCGATCACGCCCGGATTGGCGGCAGTCGAGCACAGCGCGACCTGCTTGAACATGCACTGCTAGCTTGCTTGCTTGAACAAGGATATGCCGACGAGGCCAAGCGATTGCTGGCGTTGCGGCGCCCCGTGCAAGCCGGCAACCATCCGGTGGCTGGTCTTTGATCTAATCCCGCGACATTTTGCTGTGCGTTCGAATGACCGCTTATCAGCCAACAACGAACGACTGGAAATGCGGTCTGTCCAGCATGGCTAGCGCCGTTTTCAACGTGTATCCACGGGTCATAAAATCAGGATTATGATCCGACCTTCCCGTGCGCCAATTGGGCGTGCTAGATTAGCGGCAGAATAATTTACCAAGAACGAGGATTGAATTCATGCCATCGAGCAGCCTTAGCAAATACGGGACCGTGCCCGATCAATTCAGCGCGGAAGAATGGGAAGCACGGTGCGACTTGGCCGCCTGTTATCGTTTAGTCAACCTGTTTGGCTGGTCAGACCTTTTTGGCACCCATATTTCGTTGCGCGTGCCGGGGACGGATCATTTTTTACTCAATCCTTATGGCATGCTGTTTGAGGAAATCACCGCCTCTTCCCTGATTAAAGTGGATCAGGAAGGCAATATTGTTGGCGCGGCAGATTTTCCGATTAACCCGGCGGGCTTCACCATTCATTCCGCTATCCACATGTCATCGCACCAACTCAATGCCGTCCTCCATACCCACACCCGCGCCGGCAATGCGGTCGCTTGTATGAAAGACGGCTTGCTGCCCTATCACCAAAAAGCCCTGCTCGTCTTGGGCAATGTTTGTTACCACGATTACGAATCCGTTGCCCTGGACCTATCGGAGCGCGACCGCCTGGTCGCCGACCTGGGCGACAATCGGGTGATGGTGCTGCGGAACCATGGCCTGATGACGGTCGGCGCCACCATCGGGGAAGCATTTTTCTGGATGTATACGATGGAAACCGCTTGCCAGTATCAACTCGATATTCTGAGCACCGGCCAAGAACTGCAATTGCCGTCAAAAGAAACGCAAGACTACACCATCGACATTGGCAAAAAAATCGCCGCCAAACGTAGCGAGGAAGTCAAGAAGCGACAATGGGCAGCAATGATCCGTAAATTAGAACGCGACGTGGGTCCCGACTGGCAAGTCTAAGCGCTTCGTTGTCGAATAGTGGCGCCGGCCTCAGGTTGCGGCCATCTTAACCGCTCGTAAAGCTGCTTCGGGTCCTAAGAGGACAAAATGACGGGCCGGCAATGTTGTCTGCCAGTCCCGCGGCTTCGGACATATTCCACCTTGGCCCAATGAGTCTGCTTGGTGCCATTAGCTGCCACTCTTGCCGCGAATGACCATTCAAAATAGGCTAGGGTGATGGCGAGACATTGTTGGTACCAAGGTGGGGAATAGGATGGATAACCAATTTGAAGAAACAATTACAACCCGTGAACGCTTGCGTGAAATCATGGGGGAACCCAGTCATCTTGTTTCTGACAAAGTCATTGATCACATTGACCCGATTTGCCGGCGGTTCATCGCAGCCTCGCCCTATATTTTGGTAGCGACTAAAGGTGCTGATGGTCTCATGGACCTATCGCCTAAGGGCGACCCAGCGGGTTTCGTCTATGTTGTCGATGAGAAAACGTTGGCCATTCCAGACAGACTTGGCAACAAACGGATCGATAGCTTCGAAAACCTATTGGGAGATTCGCAAGTAGGTCTAATATTCCTCATTCCAGGCTATAATTTCACGCTTCGGGTCAGCGGTACTGGCAGTCTTGTTCGGGATGCCGCGCTGCAAGAAAAACTCTCCGTTGGCGGGAAGGCACCCAATCTTATTTTGGTAGTGACTGTTGAAGAAGCTTTCATGCATTGCGCTAAATCGATGGCGCGTTCCAATATCTGGAAACCGGAAGCTTGGCCCGACATTGCAGATGTTCCTTCGCTTGCTGAAGCGATGGTAGCGCACGGCAAACTCGCTGAGACAAGGAAACAAATGCAAGGCATTATCGATAACGATTTTGAAAACCGGATGTATTAGCAGACAAGAAGGTATTTCCGCTTCGGGTCAACTGCAGGCGATAAAGGCGGCTGGCAAAGTCGGCCGCTTATCACCAAATTTCGGACATCAGCCTACTTCAACAATTCTGCAAGAATCTGCTGACTGGTACGTAACCCTGCAAACCCAAAGCACGACCATGAAGGTTTTATCGTTCGCGCTATCCTTTGGAGCATGGATCTGGCGGGCCGGCATCCACCACCGAGTATCCATAAACCATGGAAACTATGCCTACCCAACCTGCAGCCGCTTCGCACATACTGCAAGGATGGCTAGTTGAATAGAGTGTCGCTCCCGATAGACTTTCGCGACCATTGCGTCGCGCGGCGTCTCTCAAAGCCGACATTTCAGCGTGACCGGTCGGGTCACTATCGAGAATTACCCGGCTCCAGGACTGACCGATAATTCGACCTCCCCGAACGACGACGGCACCATAGGCTTGATCACTATGGTCCATTGCCAATTGACGCATCTCAAATGCGCGCGTGATGAAATTTCGCGGTGAACCGGTAGTTGGTTGAGTAATTGGCTGCGAAGACAAGCGATCCAAGGTTTGACCGGCTGCAGCACTATCTCGGAACCAAATGCTGCTTCCCGCAATGCAACCAATACCGAGAAGTGAAAGAAAGCGGCGCCTTATCGGCGAATTCGCGACCACACCATCGTTCAACATGATTTTCTCCCCGTTAGTGATAACCTTGCGACTTAGATGACCAATTCCGTTAACACCCAGTATAATGATTTAGCTGATCTAATCAGTGATTATGTCCGAGTTGGGTCAACAGCAGCCGACACTGCGCCCCAAATGGGGAATGTCGGTTTATTCAGCGTGTTGGAAAGGGTGTCTCAATGAAATACTACGGCGCTTGTAAGTGTTCGACATGTCGGACCGAGTTCGAAACAGATTTGCCCTTGTCAGAATTTCAACCTCGAGTTTGTGATTGCCAATATTGCCAGCGAACTCTGGGCCAATTTCTCTCTCATCCGAGTACACAAATTACAGTCTTCGCGGACATCGCTTCGCAGCTTGCAGTCAACAAAAACGGAGAAACATCCGCTAGGTATTATCATTGCAAGAACTGCAACGATTTCATTTGTGTTGGTATCCAAACCGACCAAGGGCTGCGCGGGGCCCTAAATTCGAACACGCTCACTGATAGAGAAGCGCTTGGAGAACAAATCCCGATCCAACCTCGTTTACTGAGCGATCAAGAGAAGGTTGATCGCTGGAAAACGATTTGGTCCGACCTAGCTTTTGTAAGCTAAAGCGTGTTCGTGACCCTTCAGTGAATATGCTCTGCTGGACAGAAAGTCCATTCTTATCTAGCCAACTAAAGGGATTTCACGAGGCGGTAGAAATTACTATTCCCGACTGACTGGAGCCTCGTAATTCCTGGAAATGTCGACTTCGGGTCACTAGCAGCCTTCTTTGCACGACCAAGAAGAGGACCGCTTTACCTACAAAAGCGGTCGTCTTGCGGCAGCGCCCAATGAGTTTGCTTGGTACCACAAGCAGCCAATGTGCTGATCCTAGCGGGCCGGCCCGGGAGGATTATTCGTAAACCACTCAACGATGCTCGGCATACCATCTTCAAATCCGGCGGGCACGCCAAAATTCAATGCCCCGGCCCGGGTGGTGCTTCGATTTTCGAAGGTGTGCAAAACTTCTCCGGGGATCAAAATAAAGGAACCTTTCGGCGCCTCGATCCATTCGTCATCCATCATGAAATGCATTGTTCCTTCAATAACAAAAAACACGTCGTCTTCTGGATGGGAATGAATTGGGGGGCCCTTCGTGTCCGGCTCAAGCCACCATTCGGAAATATTGTAACCGCCAGCGGATTCGTCCCGGTCGGCTTTGAAGACGGCGGTCATGCCGCCCATCGAATAATGCCGCCCTTGGCCTGGCAGTAAAACGATGCCTTCTCGCCTATCTTTGCTTTCTGACATGTGAGGTCCTCCATTATTTTGGTCCGTTGGACTTATCGCCGTTCACCGAAAACCCAGGTTACTTTCGCCAGAGCTTATACCATCGAGGCGAACCGGTTAAGCCGCATGTCCATTTCGGATCATGAGCAGCCCTACTGACATTTCCACGACGACGGCTCTCTCCGCACAAAAGCAGTCGTTTTGCAGCCTGAATTGGATTTTTTCGACCCGGCAATTTGATGCAATTACGAATGTTTTTGAGCGGGCTGTTAAGGATATATTTACTAATAGTTTGAATAATTTTCCGAGTTAAATTAACTGATCACTATTTTCGTTGAGTATGGTCGTCATGTCACTTTCCAATTGGCTGAGGTTGCTGCGTCACGGAACCTGTTCCAATAATTTTTCCTAGATTGATGACCTACGACGAAGCCCCACTCTCGCATAGGCCAAGGAAATCCGCGGCCAATCTAAACGATGAGAAGGGTGTGTCTGGATGGGGGGAAGTTCCGAGAATTCGAGATGGACAGTTGGAACCAGGATAGACCGCGCTATCGCAGCCATGAAGATCTTGCACAGTTCGAACCCTTGAACACCCCGCTATGGGTCTTCGACGTCGATCGCCACGCCATGTGGTGGGCCAATCCGAGTGCACTGGTCTTTTGGCGGGCGGAGTGCCTCGCGGCTCTCCTGGCCCGTGATTATTCCACTGACAGCGAAACAGTGCGTACACGCCTGCACCAGGTGGTCGATAGTCCGAGCGGACCGAGCCGCGTTCAGGAAACTTGGACTCTTTATCCCGGGGGGAAACCCACTACTGTCATAGTCGATCAGCTACCGATCCTGATCGAGGACGGTCGTCACGCCATTTTGTTCGAGGCTTCGCGGGTCCTCGACCTTCAAGAAGACCCAGACGCCCTGCGCATCCTCGAAGTCGCGCGCTCTTCGGCCCTCATGGTCAGCAGCTTCACCATGTCTGGACGTCTCCTAACCCAGAATCCTGCCTCTCTCTCCTGTTTTGAGCATCCGGTAATCTGTTCAGGCCACAGCGATCTTGCAAGCCGCTTTGTCGACCAAACCATCGACGCTTCGATCTTGCTCGCCGTTGGACAGGAAGGAAACTTTGAGGCCGAACTGGCTGTGCGAACGGTGAACGGGGAGCGAATTCACCGGGTCTTGGCGCGCAAGGGACGCGACCCGGTGACAGGGGAATTCGTCACGGTGTTGAATGAAGAGGACATGACCGAGCAGGCTGAACTCCGCCGCCGTTTACAGCGTCTCAATGCCGAACTGGAAGCACGGGTCGCCGACCGCACCGAACGGCTGCAGGCCTTGAACGACAGTCTTGTGCGAGAAATTGAAGAGCATCAGGTGGCCGAAGAGAGACTGCGCCAGGCCCAGAAGTTGGAGGCGGTAGGGCAACTCACCGGCGGCATCGCCCACGATTTCAACAATATTCTGGCCGCCATCGTTGGCAATCTTGATATCATCGAGGATCGCGGCAAGTTGGACAAGGTTGACCGGAAAAGCACCGCCGTGGCCTTAAAGGCGGCGCTCAGAGGCGCGGAACTAACGGATCGCCTGCTGACTTTTTCGCGTCAGCAGGCCCTGAATGGCAAGCTAACCGATATCAATAAAATATTGCCCTATTTCCAGCAACTAGCCGAGCGGACCATTGGTGCCGACATCACCATCGAGATGAAGCTGGCGGCCGATCTTTGGCCGGCCGTGGTCGATGCCGGGCAGCTCGAGAATGCGCTTCTGAACTTGGCCATAAATGCCCGTGATGCCATGCCCGGGGGAGGCCAGTTAGCCATTGAAACCGCCAACCAGGTTCTAGCACAAGGCCAACCGGCAATCTCAGAAGATTTACGGCCCGGGGACTATGTGATGATCGCCGTGCGCGACAGCGGCACCGGGATGTCGGCGGAAGTGCGCGAGCGAGTTTTCGAGCCCTTCTTCACAACTAAGGACGTCGGTGAGGGCAGTGGTTTGGGCTTGAGCATGATCTTCGGTTTCGCCAAACAATCCGGAGGGTGCGTTACAATCCACAGCGAAGAAAGCGTCGGCACGGTGGTCCGGATCTATTTGCCCCGGGCCGATGCGGCGGTCGAGACTAAAGAAGCCACCCAGACGCCCGAGGGGGATCGGCCGACCGGCACAGAAACCATCCTGGTCGTCGAGGATGAGGAGGATGTGCGGGATTATCTAGTCACCGCGCTCGAGCGCCTTGGATACAAGGTGTTGCAGGCCGAGGACGGCCCGGCGGCGCTTGAAGTCATGGCTGTGGCCGGCCCAATCGATCTGCTGCTGACCGACGTAATCCTGCCCCGGGGAATGAGCGGGCTTGATATTGCTGCCGCTTACCACGAAATCCATCCGGCAGCGGGTGTGCTGTATTCATCGGGCAACAGGCAAGAGGCCCTTGGTCCTCGTGGTGGACTTGAAGAGGGCGCGGTGTTGATGAGTAAACCGTATCAGATTTCGGCCCTGGCCCGGCGCGTGCGAGAAGTTTTGGATGGTCAGACATAATATTGATGTGGGATCAACCCCAATATTGTCAAACGGATTGACGGGTAGACCGGTTTGGTGCTGGTTGAACAGCGCATGCCGCTGGCCGGTCACCTGCAGCCCAAATGGCATGCCCATGGCGACGGCGGCTTTGCCCTCAAGAGCGGACGAAAATCAGCTAAAATTCGACATCGAAAATCGGATGACCGCTTATCCCGCAGGAGCGGGCGACTTACACTATTAAGCCAAGTAGGCCAAGATGTGCCGTGAGCAGACGATTATCGCGGACTTGCGATCCGCCATTGCAAATGGTGAGGATATTTCACATCACGATAACGACTTTTCCCTTTGAATGCCCTGCGCCGAGGTATCGAATTGCTTCGGGAACGTCTTGCAGGGGATAACATCGATCTATCGTCGCCGCGACCTGGCCGGATTCCATCAACTCAAAGACGGCAACCAAATCCTCTTTGTTGAAATTCACAGCAAGCACGCCGATATTTTTCGCCGTTCGCCACGAAACCCATGCGCCAAACAATAATGTCTTGGCGATTTGCGCCATCGAGCCACCGACCGCCATGTAGATTCCTTCAGAACGGAGGACGCGTTTCCACGTATGGATTGATCGAAAGCCAACGACGTCGAGGATAAAATCGTACTGCGTGACACGCTCCGCAAAATCTTCTTGAGTGTAATCGACAACATGGTCGGCACCCAGAGAACGCATTAGATCCAACTTCTCAGAGTTATCCACGCCCGTCACTTCCGCCCCGATTAACTTTGCAAGCTGAATCGCAAACGTGCCTGCACCGCCTCCAGCACCGTTGATCAGAACCTTCTGCCCTGACTTCACCTGCCCCTTGTCGTGGATCGCCTGCAATGCGATGAGCCCCGCTTCTGGCACACTGGCGGCCTCCTCGAATGTGATGTTGGCAGGCTTCCGCACAATCGCTGCATGCTCCGGTACGCAAACGTATTCAGCGAACGCACCTAGCCCGTGATACAAGATGTCCCCACATACCTCATCGCCCACTTCGAACTGGGAGACGGCTTGACCAACGGCTTCGATGCGTCCCGCAATGTTTGAGCCAAGAATCCGGACTTTGGGTCTCAGCAACCCAAAGCCCACTAAGCGGACCCATAACGGGGAGCCCTGCAAAATTTCCCAGTCGCCTTTGTTGACAGCCGCTGCACAGACCTTCACCAACACCTCGTTATCCGCTGGACTTGGTGTCGGGATCTCTTCGAGCCTGAGCACATCGGGCGAACCATATTTATCGCGAACAATCGCCTGCATCTCGGCTCCATAGAATTATTGGTTTTCGTTCTTATTCTTTGCAATAGCTGCGATTGTAAGTCCAGTCCAAATGGCTGCTTTGGGTCACCTGCAGCCCAAATGGCATGCCCATGGCGACGGCGGCTTTGCCCTCAAGAGCGGACGAAAATCAGCTAAAATTCGACGTCGAAAATCGGATGATTGCTTATCCCGCAGGAGCGGGCGACTTATGTAATCGGCCAAATAGGCTGCTATGTGCCGATACTGTTGATAAAGTTTTTTTCCGAGAGGTCAGAGAAATTTTAGGGCCGTCAGCGGGAAGCTCTAGAATTTGGCTGGGGAAGGTGAAAATTGCCGGTTGTCTTCCCGCGCCTTTCCTGGGAACGTTAATCGGCAGTGTGGATACGATTTTGGAAATCAATCACCATTTGCGAAAAATCCAATGCTGCCATATTTCGACTTTATCAATAGTATCTGCCAGTTGGTGACATTGAGCATGCATCGCAATAGCATATAGATTTACTATGCGCTTGTCGCTAAGCTCCCGCTATGAATACGAAAACTCAGCGACGACGCACCGCCATATTGATCGCCGATGTGGTCGATTATCCCCGTCTGACGGGCGCGGATGAAGCGCACATGCGTGCTGCCTTTAACACCTAGAATAATTCCTGACCTGCAGTAACGGGAGCAAAAGCATGTGGTCCGCAATTCGTTCATCCTGGCCATTATTCACGGGCATGATCTTTCTCATGGTCAGTAACGGGCTATTGGCAACCCTGCTGACATTACGCGCGGGCGGACTGGGGTTTAGCGAGTCAACAATTGGGTTGGTGCAATCGGCCTATCCCGTTGGCTCTTTGCTGGGGTGTTTGATAGCGCCCAGATTGATAATGCAAGTTGGTCACATTCGTATATTTGCCGCCTTCGCATCGATCGCCAGCGCCGCCGCACTTGTCCATCTCGTGACCTACGATCCCTGGAGTTGGGGCGCCATGCGACTGCTCGCTGGTTTCTGCTTTTCAGGTCTCTATATCGTTGCGGAAAGCTGGCTTAATGGCAGTGCAAGCAACGAAAGCCGCGCCAGTTTATTGTCGGTCTACTTCATCATCCAAACCGGCGGTGTGATGATCGGGCAGCTGCTCCTCAATCTCTCCAGTCCGGACGGTATTTTACTTTTTATCATAATCTCAATTCTGATCTCATTTTCACTCGTTCCGATGCTGATTTCGACCAGTTCTACGCCGCCATACGAATTGCCGGAAAGAATCTCGTTGGTGGAACTGTTCCGCCTCTCTCCGATGGGATTATCTGGAAGTTTTCTCAATGGCATTGCCCAAACAACGCTCTATGTCGCACTCGCCATCTACGGTAGCGCCATAGGACTATCCAACGGCGCCATTGGTGGCCTGATCGGTTTTATGACTTTGGGCGGCATGTTGTTTCAGTTTCCGCTCGCCAAGCTCTCTGACCGGATCGACAGGCGCTTGGTCATCGTCGGCGCGCCAGGCCTTGCCATCCCGGTCTGTTTCTTTCTCGCAATGCTGGAAAATCCGGCCGACAACGGCGCCCTGCTCTACGCGACGGTTGCCGTGCTCGGTGGGCTTACCCTGCCGCTCTACTCCGTTTGCATGGCGCATTTGAACGACCACTTGAAACCCGGGCAGGTGGTTGCCGCCAGCGGCACTCTGGTTTTGGTTCTGGCGGTTGGCATGACCCTCGGTCCGATACTGGGCGCTCTTGCGATTGCACGCTTTGGCCCCGGTGGGCTTTTTTATCTACTCGCCACCACGTCGGCGATAACCGTGCTGACAGCGTTATTCCGCCTTTGGCGCGGTCAATCCCGGGCACAAAATCAGATCACGGCAGTTGCCCTGACCGCCAATTTGTCGCCGGAAGCGACAAGCCTTTATCCAGAGGCCTCCACGCCGGATATCGACAATGCCGTTTGACGGGCATTGTTTCGGTTTCCTGAACAGGCCTTTGGTAGAGACCGTTTGGTGAACCACATCCGGGCGGCCTGACTGTCTACGAACGTTTCGTGAATTTTGTCTCTTTTGGCTCAAAAGCAGCTTTCGCGGCATCCCCTAAACGACGGCTGCTTCGCCCGCAGGAGCAGACGTTTTTGGTCACAGTCCAAAGAGTCCGGAAAGTGCCAACATCGGACATTGCCGTCACTGAAATCCCTTGTCTGCGAAAGTGCCACCGCCGCTGAATAGAGGATTACAGGGCGAGCGCTTCGCGAACTTCCGATGCGATTTCAGCGAGTTCCTCTGGTGCAGGATTTTTTGCTGGCCAGGTAATTGCGACGCCGTCATCTTGATGTCGAGGCAAAACGTGCACGTGAAAATGCGGAACCGTTTGCAGGCCCGCTGGACGATTTGCCTGCAATATAGTCATGCCATCGGGCTGGTAGGCCTTCTCAATGGCTTTCGCGACGCGGTTTGCCGCTTTGAAGGCACTGGCGGCGATATTTTCATCCAAATCCATCATGGTCTCCGCATGCGTCTTCGCGATGACCAGCGTGTGTCCCCGATTGACATGCCCGACATCGGTAATTGCAATCATATCGTCGTTTTCATAAATCGGTGTTGAAGGAATTTCACCATTAACAATTTTGCAGAAAATGCAGTCTGACATCGTTTTCTCCTTTTGCAGCTCTGTGGATTATGCGATGCTGGCGTGATTTTTCCGTGATTGCGGAGGTGTCTCGCAAAATTCCTTTGTATCTGGAGCTATTTGGTGGTTTCCGCGCGTCCACTGCGGACGGGGAACAGGTCAATATATCAGCAGTAAAAAGTCAGGCTTTGTTGGCGTATTTGTCTCTGACGGCGCCAAGACCACAAACGCGCACGAAACTTTGCGACTTACTCTGGCCCAACGCCAATCTCGAACGCGCACGGACCAGTTTACGCCAAGAAATTCAAAAACTCCGACGCAACCTGCCCAAACCCTTTGCACTCGACGACATTGGCGGATCAATCAGCCTACCTGTCAATATGGTCCACACCGATGTAGGTCATTTCAGCCGCAAATCCTCAGATGCCCTATTGTCCAATTGGCGTTCCGCACTTGGCGTATACGAGGGCGAGCTATTGGCTGGTCTGGATAATAACTCTGAGATCTTTGAAGAATGGCTGCAATTGGAACGCCGCCGGTGGCAAGTGGAGGTCGTTACTGTCGGCCGTAAAATCATTGATCAGCTTCGTCGTGATCGTGATCAAAACGCCATCGTCGAAGTTACTGAAAAACTGCTGGCCATCGATCCCTTGCTGGAGGATATCCACCACCAACGTATCGCGGCCTTGCTTGACTTGGGCGAGCGCGGCAGACCAAAAAGTTGTTATGACGACCTGCGGGAACTATTATCCGAAGAGTTGGGCGTGAGACCGGCGCATGACACAGAAAAGCTATTGATGCCTACGGGACCGGCGCGCCATCCATCGGTTCAAGATCCGCCGGAAAGTAATCAAACTATACGGCAAGCGATCAATTATTTGCAGGAAGCAGCGGAGCGCGTGTTCAGACTTGGTTTGCATCGTGAAGCCGCAACATTGACAGAACAGGCATTACAGTTACTGACAAGTCTACACTCGGATCAGCAGGAGATTGAGTTAAATCTGCGATTGCGGCTGCGGACAACATATCTTGCGTTAGACGAGTTGGCGGCAGCCCAAAAGGAGTTACAAATAGCCGAGCGCCGTGCCGCCAGTATTTCGTCACCAAAACTGGCGGTACGATTGAAACTGGATCAAGCGCAATTGTTTCGCCAACGCGGGCAACATGATGCGTCCGATCATGCAGGTCGGGATGCCTTAGCAATGGCACGGGCAGCGGCGGACAATGATTTAGTTGCGATTTCAAATTTGCGCCTTGGCGCGGCACATTACGCACGCGGGCGCTATCGCGAAGCCATAAACGTGCTGGAAGAAAATCTCCATCTTCTTCCATTTGACCGGCCATCTTCAAATGACTGGGAGCCGGGCGATATTGCCGTGCGTACGCGGTCTTGGCTGGTTTGGGCCTGCAATGAACTGGGGCGTTTTGAAGATGCCGTGCGGATTGGTGACGACGGGCTATTGCTGGCAAGAACAACGGACGATCTATATTCACGTGTTCACATTCATATTGCGCGTGCATCGACTGAATTTCGCCAAAGGTCGTTCGCCGCGGCGCTCGATTGGTATGAAAAGACGGCACAATTGGCGGCTTGGGCCGAACTGCCGATATTTGATCCGCTCATAAGAGTGCCGCAGGCCGTTGCGCAGGCTGAACTGGGTGACATAGCTGCTGCACGTAACACTGCGGCCGGATTGGAATATAGGCATCTAACGGCGATTGTTCGGACAACTCTAGCCGACTATTTTATCCTTTGTGGCGACTTGGCCGCCGCCGAAAAGAATAATAGGGAAGCGATCGACATGGCTCAGAAACAAGGAGAAGTCGGTGACTTGGGTTGGACATATTTTACCGCCGCCCGGTTACGGAAACTTCGCAAAGGTAACTGGCGCCCGTTTGCTCTTGCGGCGCAAGAAATAGCAACCCGGTTCAACATGCAGACACTGAAGTTTTGGCTCCGTGAACGCGGCTTGGAGCCATGAACCCGGGTTCAGGTCGTTATCGCCGGTGACCGAGTTGGGTCATCTCTAGCCTAAATGACTAGGCGCAAAAGTGGTCTGCTCATCACCCAGCTTTGGACGATTTCGCAGAAAACTGCGACTTCTGTTGAGTGCAAAAGGTGGAAGCTGTCGCTGGTGTTTGACGGCTATCGATTACCGCAAACTTTGCACGATCAGGCATCGTGGGCTTTTTTGCTTAAAGCCAAATCGTCTTCAACCATTCGCTTCAGGGCGCTTAGGCAACTACAAAAATCCGCTTCGATTTTTTGCCGAAGCTTTTTGCCCATTAACTTGATGATGAATTTGGGAATAAATTTTTCGCTAGTCGGTGCCTGGGAAATGAAGCTGACCTGAGTACCGCCTTCAACTGGTTGCAAAGTAATTGTGTGTCGGCAATTAACCTGTCCGTTTATCAGCAAGTCAGTGCTGTAATAATCAAATGGCCGCCAATCAACGATGGTGTGGGCGATGTTTTCCTTGCCGTGAACGCAATGCTTCTCCAACCCAATACCGTTGCGTCCCGAAGCTGGCTTCTTGAAGTCCGGTTCACCGGTCGTCATGCTCCACACGATCCAATTCTTGTCATCGTGCATGAAATCCCAGGTCGCAGCTTGTGGCAGAGGAATAGTTTCAGAAACAACCAGGTAAGCAGAGGCCGGATCAACGCGAACAACATTCTGTTCCCGATGGTTCTGCCATGCTTTGTTGAGAGAATAAACATATCCCCCAATTGTTCCGATTTGGTCCACAGTCTCCGCGTGATGGATCATCCCGCTAATTGGGTCCTGACGACCCATCGCTATCATCGCGGCCTTGGTGATGAAGCAATAGGCATCGTAACCGGTTTTCTCTACCACACTATTCTTCAGCAAGCGATGCACGGCAATCACGTCAGATCCGCTCAGTTCAGTCCCACCGCCGATCTGAGATACTATGTATTCGCCGTAATGCACGACAAACTTGAGATCCAGAGCCTTCATGTTGACACAGGCACCGCATGGGCAAACGGTGTTCTTTTGCATCTGAAACAAAAGGTCTCGAAATCGAAAATAGATGTTTTCAACGGTCTCTAGAATACTCTGATGCTGGTAAAAACTATCATGCAAAATGTGGGCAAACACCGCGTCCCCTTCGAGTTTGGCGACGGCAAACGGCGGTTCCATGGCGTCAAGTATTGTGCCAATCAAACCTTGCATGACGCCCTCTGCATGTTCGATTTCGGATTTGACCGTGAATTCAGTATAGCCACTGATGTCCGCGATTATTAGGTAGCCTTTCTCGGTCCCCATTGTGATTTCCGTTTTACTAATTCTTTGCTGACATCAGCCTATTGTACCACATGGTTCCAGCGCATACAGCGTTCAACTCCAGATGTCAGCTTCGGGTCAACTCCAGCCGACTCTGCGCGCCCTCAATGATGACGGCTTTGCCCTCAATAGCGGACAAAAACTGACGGAAAGCCAACATCGTAAATCCGATGGCTGCTTTTCCCACAGAAGCGGACGACCTACAACATTGGCTAAGTGGTCTCAAAAGTGCCAGGACCGGTCATCGTTACATTATGTGTAACTTATTTTGACGTCGAAATTGAAAGGCTTGCTCAAAACTCTAGGAAACTGATTAACTGATCATGGTTTTGTTCACCATATCGTGGAGGACAGGATGAGGGTTGGTTGGATCCTGATTTTTGTTTGGGTTATTTTGCGTTCGCAACAAGCAAGGCGACAGGACAGATCGCAACCCGTGGGCGTTCCGACGGGTCCGGTTTTTGTAGCGCTGCTGGCATCCTACCTGATTGTCGCCGGCCCGGCCCCGCCGGCCGCCCTGGCTCAGTCACCGGTCTCGCTGGAGCTGGCTTTGGCAGTGGATATTTCTGCGAGCATTGATGACCAAGAGTTTCGCCTCATTATGCGCGGCATGGCCAATGCCTTTCGCGACCCGGAAATTATCGAACTAATCAGTCTTCGAAAAGGCGTTGCAGTTACGCTCTTTCAGTGGAGCTCCGCCGCCGATCCCGCAAGCGTGATTTCGTGGCAACTGCTCCGTGATCGCTCCAGCATTCTGGCTTTTGCCGAACGCATCGAAACGGCGGTCCGCAGCCGTAATGACGGTTTGACCGCGATGGGCGAGGCCGTTAATTTCGCCCTTGATCTGATGCAGAGCAATGGCTTTGCTGGCAGTCAACGCAAAATCGATATTTCCGGAGACGGTAAGAGCAATGCCGGTCACCCCATGATCGAAGCCCGTCAGCGGGCGAGCGCCTTGGGCATCACCATCAATGGCTTGCCGATTGTCAGTGGTTCGGACCTTCGAAAGGCCGGATTGGCAAAATATTACCGCGAGAAGGTGATCCTGGGCCCGGGTGCATTTGTCGAAATTGCCGACGATTTTGAGGATTTCGAACGGGCCTTTCGGAACAAACTACGGCGCGAACTATTTTTGAAAGTAAGTCGCCGAAACGAGCCCCCAGCGGGGCGGCGTAGAGATTTAGCCGAGACACAACGGGTTTCTAATCATCGGTTCCCGGCGCCCCACAGTTTCCCTAACAATTGAAATCGAAATTTCCGCCTTGGGTCAACTGCAGCCGACTTGGCGCGTGCCAAACGACGACTGCGTATCCTGCAGAAGCGGACGACTTACAACATTGGCGATGTGGTCCGCTTCGTTCCAGACGGAGGCACTATAGGTCTGCGTAACCTGGGTTTGTTGCGCACTGCTGTTTTCTCAAATCTTACGGTCGTCTTTACCAGGCGATCCGATAGCCAGGCAAGTTTATCTATACTACACTTTGACGGACGGGAGATTGCACGGTCGGGAATCCTGATTGAATATCTGGCGAAAAGGTCGAATTGAATGCGCACGAACATACCGTTTCAGAACCTGAATATCGCAATTGAATTCGACGCCTATACTGGCAAGGCTGACGGCATTTCCGAGAAAGTCCTATCCAACGATATGAATATGGCCGCCAAGACCGGAAAACGCACGCGTCTACTCCGCCTTGAGCCGGGCGCTCAAACACCGGCTGCGCATACGCATAATTATTGGGAGGAAATATATGTCATTGAAGGGAGCATGATTGAGGGCACACCGGAAAGTGAGGAGAAGCGAATATCCGCACCCGCCTACGCCTGCCGCAAACCAGGTTTTCTGCATGGTCCCGTCCGCACGGACGAGGGGTGCCTTTTAATAGAGTTCTCCTGGTTCCCAGAGCAAGAATAGCGTTGGCGTTAAGGCCGTCCCGGGTCAAGGGCAGCCGGAACGGAATGACACTAATCATGTCCGCTTTTCGCGCAGAACCAGTCGTTTTGCTTCCAATACAAATCCGACCGCTTGGTGCCATCAACGGACATTTAGGCATTTCTTCTACTCGCGGAGCACAGATGTTAGCCTGACGCATGTTTGACGACGTAACAATAGTTGCCGTACTTGCAACCTTCTTGCTCGCCGGCGCAGTAAAGGGGATTATCGGACTTGGGCTTCCAACGGTGAGTCTCGCACTTTTGACCGTAGCAATTGATATGCCGACCGCTATGGCTCTATTACTTGTACCATCGTTCGTAACCAATCTTTGGCAGGCTACAGTGGGCGGTAACGGTAAAGCAATTATGCTGCGAATTTGGCCATTCCTTGCGATGGCTACGTTGACCGTTTGGCTCGGAGCCATCGCACTAACGCGGGTCGATATCTCGTTACTTTCGGCGCTTCTTGGAACCCTATTAGTAGTCTACTCGATACTGAATATTGCAGGCACCCGCTTCGTTATCACAAAACGGCAGGAAATTTGGAGCGGGCCGTTAATTGGTACTGCAAATGGTATACTGACGGGGATGACAGGTTCATTTGTCGTCCCTGGCGTTATGTACCTTCAGGCGATCGGACTGCCGCGTGATATGCTTATTCAAGCAATGGGAATGCTGTTTACAGCGTCCACTTTGGCTCTTGCAATCGCATTGCAAGGAAGCAATTTTCTCACCGCCGAGCTTGGAACTCTGTCTGCCGCCTCATTACTTCCAGCAGCAATGGGAATGGCCTTTGGGCAGCGAATACGGCTAAGATTGTCAGAGCAGCTATTCAGGAAGATATTTTTTGGCGCGCTATTTTTGCTCGGTGCCTACATTATTGCCAACGCGTTATTCGGCCTCAAATGAGATCACTTTTCAGTATTCCAAATAGGTCGGCTTCGGGTCAAAACCAGCCTTCACCGCATACTCTAAACGACGGCTGCTTTGTCCGCAGGAGCAGACGTTTTAGGGCACAGCCAAAAGAGTCTGGAAAGCGCCAAAAGCTGTTGTCGCCGCATCTAGATTTTATCTTCTTATCAGCTAATATTTATCGTGAGGGAGGTGCAATCCATGAAATGCCGAATAAGGAAATGAAGAACATCGGGAAGGACAGAGGAAAGACGACTTCTTCAAAGGTCGAATTGAAACGCGCCCAACCGGTCAATGGCGTAACAGCCGAGGCCATTGAAAATGAAATCCGCATTGTGCAGTCTGTTCAAAGCCAGGAAAATCTGCCAGCTTTGCTGTCTGGACTTGCGCTTTGTGCCGTGGTTGTAAGTTATATGGATTGGCAGGCAGCAGTTTCCAGCTACGCGATATATCCGCTTTGTCTTATCGTACTCATGTTGTTTCTGCCGTTGCGAAGTTACCTGCGTCTTCGTAAATCGCCCCGCCCTGCTGCTGTGAGTAAACGACGCATCCGCAATTTGGAAATTTACACTGCTCTGTTTGGAGTTGTCTGGGGCGCGGTAACATATCTTGTTTTGTCCGAGCTATCTCCTTTTCACAGCGCCTTCATCGTTGCATTGATTTTCAGTTTGTGTTTCGCCGCCGCCGCCCTCAATCCGGGACTGCCGCGGGCTTCAACGGCTTTTTGTGGCTTTGTGTTAATTGCGCTTACCGTTGGATTGTTGAAGAACGACACCGTTCCGCTGGATTTGTTGATCATCTTCGTTGGCGCGGTCTGTTTTCCATTGGCCCGGACGATCTGGATGAATTGGCGGCAAGTCATTGATAATGTGAAGCTGGGCCTGGAAAAATTGCAGGCAGAGGCCGAGACCCGCAGACGCGAGACGGAGGCCATGCGCTCGATGATCGAAGCCATTCCATTTCCACTCGTCCTGACTAGGGAGACCGGCGCGTTGGAGGCCTCTAAAACTGCGGCCCGACAATTCGGCATACCAGAAGGTGGGGCCGACGGTCTTGCCATTCGTGATTTCCTGGTGGCCCCTGATGATCTTGAGAAAATGGCGGAATTGCAAACGACGCAAGGCCGGATCGAAGGCTATGAACTGCAATTGAAAAACGCGCGAGGCACGCCATTTTGGGCGCTCCTATCATCCCTTCCGCTGAGATATGAAGAGGAAGATTGCTGGCTCAATGCCATATATGTAATCGATGATCGAAAAAAGGCGGAAGCCGATCTGATCGAAGCGCATGCTACCCTTGAACGGGTTTCAAATCAGCTCGCGAAATACATTTCACCGCAACTCTATCAGGCGGTTTTTACTGGCGAGCAAAAGGTCGCTATAACATCCAAACGCAAAAAACTAACGGTTTTTTTCTCCGATATTGTCGGCTTCGCAAGCCTAACCGAGGACTTGGAGGCAGAACAATTGACCAGCCTATTAAATCATTACTTGTCGGAGATGTCGGTGATCGCCATGGAGCATGGCGCCTATTTCGATAAATTCATTGGTGATGCCATGATGTTTTATTTCGGTGATCCGGAAACCAATGGCGTCAAGGAAGACGCGTCGGCCTGCGTACGCATGGCAATTGCCATGCAAAGGCGTTTGAACCAGCTTCAAGTGGCTTGGCACGAGCAAGACTTGATCGATCAACCGCTGCAGACCCGCATGGGTATCAATACCGGCTATTGCACGGTGGGAAACTTTGGCAGCGACGATCGCATGGATTACACGATCATCGGTGGTGAAGTGAATATGGCGTCCCGGTTGGAATCTAACGCGGGTCCAGGCGGAATTCTGATCAGTGAAGAGACCTATTCTTTGGTCAAGGACTGGGTGCAAGCAGAACAACAGGAGGCCATTGCGATGAAAGGATTTTCCAAACCCGTTTCAACATATTCGGTGACAGGTATTTAAGATGACACTGCCGACGAAAACCAGATCATTCATTAATTTCAGGAATACGAGCGCGCGGTCAAAAGTCTTTAGTCCACGAATTACTGCTAGGTCCGTACTGGCTCAAAACCAGCCCATGTGGGCCGCGCCTGAAGTCGTCTGCTTATCCCCCGTGAGCGGAGGATTTCGCAGAAAACAACGACGGCTCAGCTGCGCTCGCGCGACTTCTTGAACCAAGCATCCTCGTCGGCGAAGCGGGCGGCGTTCCAGCTGAGGGCGGCCTTTAGTCCATCTTTCTCCCGGATCTTGTTGAACTCGCTGATCTCGGGCGAGTTGTCGGCGCTGGCGAGCGCGATCGCTTCAAGCTCCATCGAACGTTCGATTACTTGACGAACCCCCATCAGATCGTAAGACATGTTGATGAGCTTTTTGTTGTATTGAACGGTTGTGGCGGGCAGTTTGGAGATGGTCAGCGCTTGGCGTTCAACGGCGGCGTCCAGCTCCTCGAGCGGCACCACTTCATTCACCAAGTTCAGCCGTTTTGCTTCCTCGGCGTCAATCAAGTTGCCGGTATAAAGCAGCTCGCGCGCTTTTGTCATGCCAACCACCCACGGCCAGATAGCCGGGATGTAGGGGCCGCCGGTGCGGATCTCGGGCGCCCCGAATTTCGCCTCTTCCGAGCAGATCCGCAGATCGCAGAAGGTTGCGGTGGCAAGCCCACCAGCGATACAAAATCCATGTATTTGGGCGATGATGGGCTTCGGGTTGTTCCAGAACACATCCCACCACGCCGAAGCGCTAAATGTCTTACCGTCTAGGTACCCGGCCCGCCGTTCGACCGCATTGGCATTCTTTCCGACCGTGATGTCGAAGCCGGCGCTGAACGCCCGCCCCGCCGCTTTGAGCACGATCACCCGGATGTTTTCATCCTTCCAACCGGCATCTTCCAGCGCGTGTCGCACTTCCAGTTGCAGGTCGTCCGACAGCGCGTTCAATTTATCTGGCCGGTTCAGCGTGACGTAAGCAATTGGCCCCCGCTTTTCATATTTGATATTCTCATAGTCCATACTTGTTCTCCCAAACTCTCACTCGAGCCAACGCCCGCACAAGCGGTTCGCCAGTGCGGTCGCACAAAAGTTCGCAATTTCGAAATTTAGGATACACTATTTTTGGATAAATTTCTGACCCCCGCACTTCTGTTTTGGGTCAATTCCAGCCGACTTTGCATACCTTCAATGACGACTGCATCGCCCCGATACCGGACATTATTCGGTGAAAGGCCGGCGTCGAATTTTCGATGACCGCTTTGCTCGCAGGAGCGGACGACTTACGACATGGGCCAAGTAGGCTGCTATGTGCCAGGAACGGACATTAGCCAGTTCTTCACACGAATGGTGATGCATTGTTTTTTGAGGTAGTATTGTCGAATAATAATTATACAAAATCTTAAAGTTTTGACCGGCGGGGGATGAAAGAATGACCGAGATGAAAGCCGTGCTAGCTGAATTCGATTTCGAACACCTTCATGCAGCAATGCAGAAATATGTCGATCTGGAAATCCTTGCGGGTGTTTCGTCGGCAGTCCTTGTAGGAAATGATCTTGTAGACGTTCATAGCGCGGGCTGGGCGGATCGGGAAGCCGACATCCCGCTGGCTGAGAATCACATTTTTCGTATGTATTCGAGTACGAAGTTGGTGACATCTATCGCCGTCTTAATGCTCTTTGAAGCCGGACACTTTCAATTAGACGACCCCGTAGAAAAGTATATTCCCGAACTTGGCGACCGGCAGGTAGTCAAATCCAATGCGAATAATCCAATGGATTCTGAACCGGCACAAAGTTCGATTTCCATCCGCCACCTTATGACACATACCTCAGGTCTTATTGCAGCATTTTTGGAACCGGATAGCCCACTTTCGCAGCTCTATGTTGCCCACAAAGTTGCCAATCCTCATTCCTCATTGGCTGACATGATTGACGCCTTGTCTTCGATTCCATTAGGATTTCATCCTGGAACGGCATGGAATTATTCGCCTGCAACAGACGTATTGGGAAGGCTAGTTGAAATCATCAGCGGTCAAAAGTTTGGCGACTTCCTGGAGGAGAGGATTTTTCACCCCCTTGGCATGGTGGATACAGGTTTCTGGGTGCGGCCGGCAAAACACGACCGTCTGGTTGCCTACTATGCCGGTGCCGACCTCATGGACCCAATGAAAAGCGGCTTGACGCGTTTGCAGGATGTTCCCTATCCGAACGCTTATTTAGCGGAACCGAAGCGCCAATCCGGTTCAGGCGGATTAGTTTCGACATTGCGAGACTCAATTGCGCTTCTGAAGGGGCTGATCGGGGGAAACGGAACACTATTGCAGCCGGAGACCATGGAGTTAGTTCAAACAAACCAACTACCGGATGGGATGAATATACAATTTCAAGGCCTTGGAGTTTTACCTGGAAAAGGGCACGGCCTTGCCAGTGGTGTGAGCATGGCGCCGTTGCCGAATGAATCGAAATACGTGACAGGCGAATATGGCTGGTCTGGATTGGCTGGCACCCATTGGTGGGTATCTCCAAGTCATAACCTTGCAGTTGTGATTTTGGCACAACGCGAAATGGGGGGATTTCACCCCTTTGTTCACGAATTGAAAAGCCACATTTACGAAGCTGTCGTAGGCTAGCGTGATTTGAGGAATATCGGTCTGCTTGTGATCCTATGGCAGCTCCGGGTCAAAAGCAGTCCTATTGATGACCGGTATATTGCGGCTGCTTTGCCCTCGGAACCAGACACCTTTCGACGAAAAGCAAAAATCAACGACGCGATGTCTGCTTATCCCGCAGGAGCGGAAGTTTTAATCAATGTGTTGCTGTAACCGGTTGAGATGGCGGTCGATTGCGGGCGTTCGCCACCGTTCTGAGGACAGGGCTTGGCGACTCAATTTTCTCGGCCGCCCTTTGTCGAACCCGGTGCATCTTCGAAAGCTGGTAAAGGCGGCGTTTTCCGCTATTTGACATTGGAAATGTAGATCGCTAACCTCCTGGTAAGCGCCTGGTTGAAACTCAGCTTGCGGGCGCAATACAAGTTCAGCTAAAGCGAGTAGTGTCCCTAAATATACTTTGGCTGTGATGAGATTGCCCTCGTGAGCCCCATTGCCGGACGCAATATTCGTCCTTGCGGAGGGGTAAACACATGGACGCACGCAAACTTAGGTCGATACAAGCGCCGCTCAAAACACGGTTTCGCAAGGAGCCTGACGCGGCGCGCATTACTCTGAAGGCCACCGGTCGCATTGACGATGATGAAATCGTTTGCAGGATCGACGCGGCCCGCACAGACGTGAAGGCCGGTCTGCACCCGGCGTCGGGCGGAAGCAACCAAACTGTTTGCTCGGGTGACATGCTGCTGGAGGCTTTGGCGGCTTGCGCTGGCGTCACCCTGAAGGCCGTGGCGACAGTCCTCGACATTACGCTCAGGAGCGGCACCGTACGGGCCGAGGGAGACCTCGATTTCCGTGGCACGCTCGGTGTCGACCCCGAGGTGGCGGTCGGTTTCTCGGACCTGCGACTGATCTTCGAGTTGGACACCGACGCGACACCGGCCGAGCGCGACAGGCTGATTGAGTTGACCGAGCGTTACTGCGTCGTTTACCAGACCTTCCGCAGGTTGCCGCGACTTGGGCTGGAGACGCATTTCGTGGCTCCCGGCCAAGAACATTTGCCCGTCGGAATAGAGGGCGTCGAGGACGCCGAGGTCGCCATTGAAGCCCAGCTCCAAGCGCAGCGGCTCGCGGCCGCGCACGCTTTGTGAGAGGCGATGGCATCGATGTGCTCCGCAGCGCTGATTTCGGCGATCTTCGTACCAAAACAACTTCAACCACGTCATCTAGCCAGTTTCGACATCATGGATGTTTTGGAATATTTTATCATCAGGACATGTTCTCCGGAGGAAAATCAGAATGAAAGCTACGGAACTAAGAGAACTTCAAGCGCCGATAAAAGCGCGTTACCGTGACGATCCAGACGCCGCGATTATCACACTTAGAGCTCATGGGGCTACTGGCGAAGGCGTTACCTGCTCGGTAGAAACTGGTCGCGCGTTGGTCGAGGCCGGTCTGCATCCAGCAACCGGAGGAACCGGACTGCACGCCTGTTCAGGTGACATGCTCCTTGAAGCACTGGTCGCTTGTGCTGGTGTTACACTCAATGCGGTGGCGACGGCACTGGAACTGAATGTCCGGGACGCCCGCGTCACGGCCGAAGGCGATCTTGATTTTAAAGGGACGCTTGGTGTCGAAAAGCAAGCCTCGGTCGGTTTCCGTGATATCCGCCTTTCCTTCGATATTGACGGCGACCTGACGGATGAACAACTTGCGACGCTGATAAAACTTACAGAGCGTTATTGTGTCGTTTTTCAGACTTTGTCTTCCTCCCCTCCGATAAACGTGAGCACAACAATGGTTTCATAGCGACTTAGGACAAATCCATTTGTGGCAAAGGCAAGTTCTCACAGGTGACCTCTGAGCTGTATTGGAACTGCCCCATATTCTGTCCTAGAGCCGATCAGAAACTAATATGCTCTAGTAAATAGCAACCTTGCGTGCCACGATGGGATTTTGATCGGGGTATGCTATGAACCAGCGCAAAGACATCGCGAACGACGTTGCGGCGGTTGCGAAGACAGTTTCATCGGTCTTTGTGCCGGCGCTTCAACGTACAGAAGGGCAGCCGCCACCCATCGCTGCGAACGGAGGTTTATCCTATATGTCGTTCGATCGGGACGGGGATGCGGGAACTGCCGCAGCGACAAAGACAGCGCTCCTCCAGATTGCCGAAGGCAAGGGGCAGGCGGTTATCGACATGCTCGACAACGCTCCCCCCGGCCCCATCGAGACCAACTGGGGCGTCGGGTTTCGTGACTACGCAGAATGCCTAGAACATATTAGGGCGAACAATTTCGAAGCCCCTGAAGGCGGCCTAGCGCTGCCGCTGCGCTATGCGATCCACGAGCAGCCGACCTACTCCATCGTCTCGTCCAACGCACTCTGGCGGGACCCAGCACGCGAGGCCGAGGCAAAAGCGTTGCGCAAAGACGAGCAGGACAACGCCCGGCGATGCCTCTATTTTCCGCAAGTGTTGCGCGACGCGCGACGAATGCAGGATTACCATCCTGGCCTCTCGCCCAACAGCCCTGAGTGCATGGACAAGCTTGGCGTCTCGCTGGCGCACTGCCAGTCCAAATGCGAGAACTTTTACGACGCGGCGGAGGTGGAGCGGGTGTTCTACCCGGAGATGGAAAAACTCCTCTTGGATTTTTTCCCGGGCGCGACGGATGCGCTCGTTTACAACCACGATGTGTTCGATAAGGACTACGAGGGCGACCGCACGGAGGACCAGGACAACAAGAACCCGGGTGTGAACGCCAACTACGCGAACATCGTGCACAACGACCTGAACGACAACAGCGGCCGCGTTCGCTGCCGCGAGCTGCTTACCAAGAACTTGCGGAACTTCGGGCGCGAGCAGCACTACACGGGCGAGCAGGCCGACGCGAAGATGTCGCGGCGGTTCATGTCGATCAACCTTGCCAAGCCGATGGAGACCGTTCGCCAGTACCCCTTTGTGCTTTGCGCCTGGCCCTCTTTCGCCGACCAGCCGTACATCACCAACTATCGGGTCTACGACGACCGCGTCGGAGAGACTACCCGCTTTACCCACCGCCCCGACCACGAATGGTTCTGGTTTCCAGAGCAGAAACCCACCGAGGTCTCCATGCTCAAGTGCTACGACAGTGTCACCGACGGCTCCGTCTCGCGCTGGTCTTTCCACACTGCCTGCATCGACCCAACCGCGTCCGATGACGCTCCCTGCCGCAAGAACGTCGTGGTCCGATCCTATGTCTTTTTCTGAGGCGGCAACAGGGGCATGCCAAGGCCCAGATAATCCTGGAAAGAGATGAGCCGGAGCAATTTCAATCACATGGGTCCGCTTCGCGATACCAAGCGAATTAAATAATTGCTCTAATTCTTAAGGATGCCCCCTTTGGGCCAAATGCAGACATCATGACGGGGTATCGAGGAAATCCGCTTTACCCCCGAAGGCAGACGTCATGCGCTGTTTTGGATAATGTCTGCTAAGTGCCAGGAGCGGACATCGAAGCCTACGATCTTGCAGTTCATTTGGTCAACAATGCCTCGACTTCGGCCACGTTCGCGCCACCGTTCAACATAGTAAAATCGCCCCGGTCTAGCATCGCGCGTGTACCGTCAAGGATTACCTGTTGCGTGACCCGGGCCAGTCTCGCGCCAATCGAAATGCGGGCGACCCCCAAGGCACCTATCTGGTCCGCCGTCAGATTGCCTACCGGACCAGCGACCAACAGATTGACCGGTGTCTCGGTGGCGACCATTGAGCGGGTGGTATCGGCATCGACCCGCGGCGCATATATTACGTCAGCCCCCGCTTGGGCGAACGCCTGGCATCGACGCAAGGCCTCGGCCTGATCATAGCTCTTGGTGTGACAACCATCAGCGCGGGCCGTTAGAACGATTCCCGCCGCACCGGCCGCGTCGATTGCCGCCTCGATCCGGGCTAGAGCCAGATCAAACGGATAGGATTCCGGCGCTGGCAGGGCTGTGTCCTCAATCGAGACGCCAGCGAGCCCGGCTTCCGCTGCAAGCCGCACAGTTTCGGCGACAGTTTCGGGATCATCACCAAACCCGTTTTCGAAATCAGCGTTCACAGGCACGTCGACTACGGCGCAGATATCGGCGGCGTGCTGCAACGCCATGTCGCGTGTCACCTTTCCGCCATCGCCTAGACCCAACGCAAAGCCATGCCCACCCGAGGTCGTCGCCAACGCTTGCGCACCCAGCCCCGCCATCACCTTTGCCGATCCCAGATCCCAGGGATTTGGCATCACCAAAGGCTGGCCCGCGACATGTAGAGCACGGAAATGTTCTGTCAACTCGTTGCGGCGCATGGCGTGATCCTCCTTAAGGTCAACCGACAATGTTGCAATCAAGCAAGCATAAGTCTTACTGCTGAGAAATTGCAACCACCAGTCCCAGCAGAAGGCGGCTTGGGGTCAAAAGCAGCCGACTTGGTATGTAGTCAAAGATGACAGCTTTACCTCTGATACCGGACTTTATTCGGTGAAAACCGGGTGTGGAATATTCGATGACTGCCTTGTGCAAAGAAGCGGAAGCAGTGAGCAAGGCCAATAGGCTATGGTGCGCTAATTGCCGTCATTGTTGGGGACGCTAGGCAAGCCACTTGTAGTTCAACCTTTCGGCGCGGCTGATTTGATTTGGCGTCATACGCTTTGCGAGTTTCTCGCATTCCGCCATCGGTATCCTGTTTGTCGTAATACGACAAGTAATTGGACTGAACTTCCGGCCTGACCTTTGCACGCGCTTGACATATCTAATACAAAAACCGCTAATAATTAGGGCCAACGATTTAGAGCGTCGACCTGCCTAGCAAGGCCGCGCAACAAAGGAAAAAACACAATGGTTTGGTTGAAAACGTTCCCTGCAATGGGACTTTTTGCTGCAGGTATTATCGCCTCACTTGTTGTCGCTATTTTTGTTACCGCGCCTGCGTCAGCCCAGACAAACAAGCCGAACATACTGGTGATCTGGGGCGACGACATCGGTCAGAGCAACATAAGTGCATACACTTTCGGTGTGGTTGGGTATCGCACGCCGAATATCGACCGCATCGCCAAGGAAGGGATGAAGTTCACCGACTATTACGGAGAGCAGTCGTGCACCGCCGGTCGGTCGACCTTCATCACGGGTCAGAACGTCTTCCGCACGGGCTTGAGCAAGGTCGCCATGCCGGGTGCGAAGCTCGGAATGAGCGTCGAAGACCCGACCATAGCGGGGCTGCTCAAGGCGCAGGGTTACACGACTGGCCAGTTCGGCAAGAATCATCTGGGCGACTTGGACGAGCACCTGCCGACGAACCATGGCTTCGACGAGTTCTTCGGCAACCTCTACCACTTAAACGCTGAAGAGGAACCGGAGCATCCTGACTACCCGGCCGACTTGGTGACCAAGGACGGTCGAACGTTCAAGGAGCGATATGGCCCTCGCGGCGTCATCCATTCCTACGCGGATGGTCGGATCGAGGACACCGGACCGCTCACCCGGAAGCGCATGGAGACCGCCGATGACGAGACGGTGACCGGCGCCCTCGATTTCATAGATCGCGCCCACGCGCAGAAGAAGCCGTTCTTCGTCTGGTGGAACGCGACGCGCATGCACTTCCGAACCCACGTGAAGAAAGAACTGCGCGGGATTTCCGGCCAGGACGAGTATGCCGACGGTATGGTCGAACATGACAGGCACGTCGGACAGCTGCTCGCCAAGCTGGACGATCTCGGCGTCGCAGACAACACAATCGTCATCTACTCGACAGACAACGGCCCGCAGATGAATACCTGGCCTGACGCTGGCCTGACGCCGTACCAGGGCGAAAAGAACACCAACTGGGAAGGGGGCTGGCGCGTCCCCGCCATGGTTCGCTGGCCGGGCAAGATCGAAGCGGGTTCTGTCACCAACGAGATCGTGCACCACATGGACTGGCTTCCGACCTTCCTGGCGGCGGCAGGTGTGCCGGATATCAAGGAACAGCTGAAGCGCGGCGGCGTGCGGGCCATCGGCCGGGAATACAAAATCCACCTTGACGGTTACAACATCCTGCCGCTGTTGACGGGAGGGACCGACAAGAGCCCGCGCGAGGAGATCTTCTACTTCTCGGACACAGGAGACCTCACGGCCCTCCGCCACGGTGACTGGAAAGTCATCTTTCTAGAGCAGCAGAAGAAGGAGACGCTGCGGGCGTGGATGGAACCCTGGACACCTTTGCGCGCACCTATCATCTTCAACCTGCGCCGCGACCCCTATGAACGGGCCTACTTTACCTCGAACTCCTATTACGATTGGATGCTGGACCGCATATTCTACTTCGTCCCAGCTCAGGACTACGTGGCGCAGATGTTGGTGTCATTCAAGGAGTTTCCGCCACGAGCGCAAGCCGGAACCTTTGGCATCGATCAGGTAATGAAGAAGTTGCAGGAGAGCACGGGCGGCGGGTAGAACTAGCCGGTTGCTGGCGTCGGCGCCGCTTCCGTGGTGACGGAAGCCGCTTAGCGCCTGAAGACCGTGACGAAGCCCAGCGCGGCGGCACCGAGTGAGAAGGCGGCGGCGAGGGCGAACATGTGCGGCCACGAGAGCCCCGCCGCGATGCCGGCGAGCACAGCACCGAGCGCGCCGATGCCGTCCATCAGCGTGAAGGCGAGACCCAATGTCGTCCCTTCGCTGTGGCCGGTGTGATCGACCGCACCGGCAAGAATGGCGGCGCGGATCGCGGCCAGCGCGGCGACCGCGACAATCATCGCGGCGATCATGACCCAGAGCGAAGGCTGGAAAACCAGCAGCGCGCAGGCGAGAGCCGCCGTGAGATTACCGATCACCACGATCGGCCGGCGTCCGACGGTGTCGGAGATCTTGCCGACCCAGGGCTGCGCCAAGGCGCCGACGATCAGCATGGTCGAGAATGCGATGCCGGCCGCCGGCCCGAACCCGTGCCGGTCCGCAAGATAGAACGGGATCATGCTGAGAAGCGCCATCAGCGCCATGTTGTAGAGGCAGATCATCACCACCATGCGGAGACCGTTGCCCCGCCGCCACATGTTCAGAAGGCCAAGCATGTCCTGCTTGCTGACCGACTTCTTCTCGATACGCGGAACTGCGCGCAACACCCAGAAGAAACAGACGCCCATGAACGCGGCGGGAAGCGTCGAGATCGCCAGCGCCTCGCGCCAGTCGACATAGGCGAGGAGAAAGCCGACGGCGAGCGGCGACAGCACCTCGGCCAGCGAGCCACCGATAGCGTGAATGCCGAGCACGTGCGCGCGCCTCTCCTTGTTTTCACGCGTCAGCACGCCGGTGGCGATCGGGTGCCACGCCGCATCGCCCAAGCCGGCGAACGCGAGCAGCAATGCGAGGCTCCAGAATCCTGGCGCCATGGCGGCTAGCAGGTAACCGACGGTGACCCACCAGAACGTGGCGACCAGCAGCCGGCCCCGGTTCGAGACGTGATCGGCAAGGATACCGGCTGGCAGATAGGCGAGGGCGCCGCCGACGTTGCAGATCGTAAACAGCAGGCCGACCTCGGCCGGCGAAAGTTCCATGGCAATGCCGACCGTCGGCACGATCAGCCACAGCGCGGATATCGGCCAGTCGTTGGCGAAATGGCCCAGCGTGAACCAAGTCAAGAGGGTACGGTTTTTCATGGTGGCGGCAAGCTCTGATCTAGAAATGCGAACATCGTGTCTGAATAGTTTGAACACCCTAGTTCAAAATGATATGTCTTTCAGTCGACACTGAGACCAATTATATCTAGAAATCGTCAAAATTCATGACCAACCCGCAACAACACCCCCTGAGCGATCCCAGCGAAACGCGTATGCCGCGCTATCTGGGGGAGTTAATCAGAGCGACATCCGGCGAGAGCTACGGCTGGCACGCCCATGACTTCGGGCAGCTCATCTCTGCGGCTTCGGGGTCTATGTATGTTGGCACGCCGGGCCGTGTGTTGTTGCTCAGCCCGGCGATGGCACTATGGATTCCGCCGGGCGTAGAACACTGGATGCGATACGGATCGAACAACGAAATGCGCTACGTCGACGTGCGCCAGGATGAAGCCCAGAAAGTCGGCGCGGACTGCCGAATTATGGCAATGACGCCGATACTGAACGCCCTGATATCCGGCACCATGCCCGAGAATGGGACCGGCCGCGCGAACGACCACAACAATGCGCTTCACCATCTTCTGCGACATGAACTCGTCGCTGCCCCGGACGTACCGCTCTCGATCGCGATGCCACAGGATCATCGAATTCGCCGTTTTGCCGAAGCGGCGCTGAACGATCCGGGTGCCGTCGAAACGGTCGGCTCCTGGCTCGCTGAAGCCCCCGCCAGCCGCAAGACCATCGAACGATTGTTTGCCTCCGAAACGGGCATGCCGCCGTCGCAATGGTTACGACACGCGCGCATTCTTCACGCCATTTCCAGGCTTGCCACCGGCGAGAAGGTCAGTTCGGTCGCCTTCGACATGGGCTATGCGTCTTCAAGCGCGTTCAGCTACATGTTTCGCCGTACCCTCGGGCGTAGCCCAAGCGATTTCTGTGTCTGAACCCCGGCGATAAAATGGCTTTCAGTTTCGCCAGGTGGCCGGAGAAATAATTCTTTGGGCAATTGTGCGGCTAGGCATTAGTCTTAAAGTTTGAAGGTTGCTTGGGGGTGCCAAATGAAACAGCGAATTATTGCCTCTATTTTGTTTGCGCTTGTTTTGCTTTCTGCCGCTTGGGGAACTGGCGAAGCAGCAAATCGACCGAACATATTGCTTATTGCGGTCGACGATATGGGTTACTCGGATATCGGTCCTTTTGGCAGCGAGATTAAGACCCCAAGCATCAATTCGCTTGCCGAGAAAGGCCTGAAGTTTTCCAATTTTTATGTTGGACCGAGCTGTTCAGCGACCCGTTCCATGCTGTTTTCCGGGAATGACAGCCACATTGCCGGCCTCGGCACCATGAACGAACTTCTGGCGCCGAACCAGATCGGACAACCAGGTTACGAAGGCTTCCTGAACGACCGGGTGGTGTCGATAGCCTCGCTATTAAAAAGCGCCGGCTATCACACCTACATGGCCGGCAAATGGCATCTCGGTCACGAACCCGATCAGGACCCTTCAAAACGTGGGTTCGAAAGGGTCTTCGCTATGCTGCAAGGCGGGACCAGCCACTTTGATGACGAGTGGATGATGTATGCAAATTATACCCCAACCTACCGGGAAGACGGCGTGCGAACCCATGTTCCCCAGGGCTTTTACTCAACCGAATTTTACGCCGACCGGATCGTCAAATACATAGACGAGCAAAAAGACGACAAACCGTTCTTCGCCTATCTTTCGTTTACTGCACCACACGATCCACTGCACGTGCCGGACCAATGGCTTGACCGCAACAAAGGGCAATATGATCGCGGTTACAATGCCCTTCGCACAACCCGTCTTGCCCGAATGAAGAAACTGGGCATTGTTCCCGACACAACGGATTTAGGGCCATGGCTGCAGCAGGTTCCAAAGTGGGACAAACTCACCACGGAGCAGAAAAAGTTAGAAACACGCCGAATGGAAATCTATTCGGCGATGGTCGAAGATATCGACCATCATATCGGACGCGTTCTCCAGTATCTGGAGAGCTCGGGAAAAATGAAAGACACTCTGGTCGTATTTTTTTCGGATAACGGTGCCAATGGCTCCGAGATGGATAGTTATCCTGGCACCGGTAAAGCTTGAGTGGCGCGCAATTCCGATAACCGATTTGCCAACTGGGGCAAACGCGGCTCCCGTATCGCCCAGGGCCCCGGCTGGGCGCAAGCCAGTTCCACGCCATTTCATCTCTTCAAACACTTTCTTGCCGAAGGTGGCATTCGCTCGCCGTTGATCATCAGTGGGCCCGGCGTTGCTTATCAGAGCGAGCCCGTGGATGGCGTCGCGCATGTGATGGATTTAGCGCCCACCTTTCTTGAACTTGCCGGCGCAACCTATCCGGCGACCTACAACGGCAAACCAGTCGAGCAACCGCGCGGAACATCAATGCTTCCGCTGCTAACCAAAAAAAGCTCAACGGTTCACGGGCCGGATGAAGCCATTGCTTGGGAATATAACAACTTCAAGGCGATACGGATGGGCGACTACAAAGGGACCTGGATCAGCAAGCCCTATGGTCCAAGTGAATGGCAGATATTCGATCTGAGCGTCGATCCAGGCGAAAGCAAGGATTTGTCAACACAGCGACCGGCGCTAAAAAAACGCTTGATCGCCGCTTGGAATGTCTATGCCAAAGAAGTCGGAGTTATTCCGCCCGAAGGTGGCCCCTTTGCTAAAGAATAGACTTAACACCGCTCACTGCAAATCGCGAAGGCCGGAGTTATCTGGATTTCCGTTTCGCCAGATAAGGCGAATGGGCTTTTGACGTGTTCGGGGTGGTGAAGCAGCTATTGAGCACCGACGAAAATACGGACGCGGTGGATTTCAGTTTCACCATGCCTGCTTACTGCGTATCACCGGACCAATTGCGTCACGGGTCAAGCCGGCTGTTAAGTGCCATGAACAGACATTAGCTGAGTCTTGCAGCTGTGCGATCTTGCATCTTTCCGGTCTGCAATATCGAAACCCAAAGAAAGCCAGTCGCGTGCCAGCGCAAGCAGGTCGATAACTCATGAATATTCGCCGTCCTCGCGGGAGGCTAATCTGCGAAAAGCCAATGAGGAGCAAGGTTGGCCGAATGTTGACTTCAAGGGTTGCGTAGAAGATAGTTCGAAGGCTGATGCAATCGGCGATTTACTTTGAAATGGGAATAGGTGGACGGCAAGTAGTCAAATATATCGATCAACGGGAGGACTAAATAATGAACAGCGTTCCATTGTTTTTTCGGCGCATTGTTATTGGAGTGGCGCTCAGTGCCATTGGTGTGCTCGGAACGATCTCCGTGGAAGCCGGCGACCGAACGTTACCTAAGCCCTCCTTCAACGCCAAAGGTGAATTACTTCGCCCCGATTTCCGCTTCCGCGAATGGGTCTATATCGGAACCCCACTAACGCCCAACGAATTGAATCCCCCTGAAGCGCCCTTCCCCGAGTTCCACAACGTCTACATTCACCCGGACGATTTTGATCATTGGAAGAATACCGGGACGTTTGCCGACGGCACAGTCATCGCCAAGGAGTTGGTTCTGGTCGGCTCCAAGCAAGCGGTAAGCGGGACGGGCTATTTCATGGGTAATTTCGCCGGGTTGGAGATTACAATCAAGGACTCCAAGCGATTCAAGGATGAACCCGGTTACTGGGCGTACTTTAGCTTTGGTCACTCCTATCCACTCGCCGACATCGCGAAACAGTTCCCGACCGCGGCCTGCAACACCTGCCACGAAAACAGTGCAGCGGACGATTTCGTTTTCACTCAATACTATCCAGTTTTGCGGGCCGCCAAGGCGTCACGGCGAGGTCGTGTCATGAACATTGAATCGAAGGATTTCAAGAAGCTGGTTACAGCAATGACCAGCGCGACGGATGGCGCATTCAAAGCAACAGCGGAAACACCAAAAGTAAACAGTGTGATCCCAACCGACCAGCCTGCTTTGTTCAGTTATCTTCAAAAAGGGTTGTACAAGAACTTTGCGGCTAAAGAAACCGCTTCGCATCCTTCATCCGGGCCCCATACAAAGGTCGGTCTGCCGGTTCGGGTTTTCATTGACCCCAAAATGGACGCATCGCTTCGAGCGGGCAACGACGCGCACCCGGTAGGCGCGGGCATCGTCAAGGAGATGTTTGATGCTAATCGAAAATTGCAAGGTTGGGCGGTAATGGTGAAAACTGCCTCTGACAGTGCTGGCGGCAAAGGCTGGTTTTGGTACGAGGTCACCAGCACGACCGATCGTTCCAATCCCGTTGCAGTCGGCAATGGGGTCCCGCTATGTTTCGGATGCCACGCCGCAGGAAAAGACTATGTGCTGACAGAGTTACCACTCAAATAGTCATCCCTAGCGGGAGAGAACCCCACTTGGAGGTTTGCGCCAAACGAATCTTCGAACCGCCAAAGGCGCGACGGATATCGGCCACCTGCCGATCGGCTATCTCGACGTTTGGATGAGGGAGATTGCTCGCGGCTCGGAGCTTGATAATGGCGGCCCATGTCGGCTAATGGGATGGACCGAGCGTGCTCTTTGACGCTCGTCAATTATACGGGCAGTTCCAGCGGCACGACATAGACCAAGGCGGCTTTGGGTCAATTGCAGCCATATTGGCATGTTATTGAAGACGGCTGCTTTGTGCCAACAGTAGCCGACTTGGGATGCTCTGAATTGCGACTGCTTTGTCTCTTACATCAGCCCTTTTCCAGTGAAATACGGTTGTCGAAAATCGACGACGGCTATGCCTGCAGAAGCGAACGACCTGTCACATAGGCCATGTAGGCTACTTATGGAACCATTGTGGCCCTGCTAAGGGTCAATGAACGGCGGGTCCACCTGCCGGTCAGACACGGCGATGCCATTTACGTCATAAGCAGGGTGAGTTTCAAGCGGGACACCCGCAAGCCAAACTTGAGCATATGCCTTTACAGCGTGCCCGGCGGCGCTTTGCCATCATTGGGGCACGCAGACTAAATGTTCGTTGTTTGAGCCGCCTCGCCGGACCTTCACTTGACCGTCATGCAGGTGCATTTCGACAGCTGGGTCGTGCGATAGGTGACGCTTCCGAGCAACAAATCGGCGACCCTACCAAGGCCGCTACGGCCCATGACAATTAGATCGGCGTTCTGTTTTTCCGCATACGCGACGATGGCTGGGCCTGGACTACCGGCTTTGACGCTCTGCTCGACGCGCGAGACACCGGCTCCCGTTGCCTTGTTGACGGCACGCTCGACGATCTGGTCGGCGATCGAGGTCAGACGCTCTCGCTCGCCGGCGTCAAAGAACTGCATATCGGTGTAGCTGTCTAGTGCGACCGGCACTCGAGTGGTGCCGATATGCTCCATCACGTATATTACTGCGAGTTCGGCGTCGTATTTCACCGCAAGATCGATCGCCACTTCAACCGCCCTGTTTGCAGGCTCGGAGCCGTCCGTCGCGACGACAATATGGTTAAACATAGTCATATCCTTTGGCGAGGATTACCTACCTAGGGCGGGCGTTGTAGCGAGCCCAAAGCTTGTACTATTCGGTTACCATGAAAAATTTAATGCGTCTAGTTTCCTGTTTGGTGGGAATAATGGCAACGAACGAGCGTTCTCTGGCTAAACCAAAATATCGGCATAGTCCCGAACAATGGCAAATTTTGCTGATCGCCGCAACTTCCGGGTTGGGTCAAGAGCAGCCGAATTGGGGAGCAGTAAATATTGTCTGCTATGGGTGGCGAGCAGCTATTAACCACGGACGAAAACTATGGGCGAAATATGAGCGTCAGAATTTCGACGACGGCGATGCCCGCAGAAGCGGACGATCTGCGCTACCGGTCAAATTGGCTTCTTGGTGCCAGAAGGCGACATCTTGTGGCAATAAGCTTCAATCAGCCTTCGACCTATCATTCGGTGATTACTCGGTAGGCACCACGCCCACGTCAGCCGCATAACGGTCCCATGCCAATTTCAACTCCGCCAGCTTCTCAGGCATTTCTGCTGCAAGGTCGTTGGCTTCACCGGGGTCACGCACTACATTATAAAGCTGCCATATTCCAGGGCCCTCGGGCTTTGGGACAAGCATTGCCTTAAGATCTCCCTGCCTCATCCATTTGCCGTCAAGCATCTCGCCGCCAATATACTCTTCGGCGCGATAGGCTGTCTTGGCCGACCCATCGAGTAGACCGAGAACCGAGCGTCCGCGCATTTTTTCTATAGCTCGACCACCCATTTTTTCAGGAAATTCAACCCCGGCAATATCCAGAATTGTCGGCATGACATCCCAGACATAAATAAAAGCATCGTTCTGGACACCAGCGTCGATGCCCGGACCAGCGACTAACATCGGCACGCGGATGCCGCCCTCGGCAACAGAAAATTTGTACCGGTCCAGAGGTCCACCTGAGCCGCTGGCAAAACCAATACCATAGGCATGGTTGGAACCAGGATGTCCGACGTTTTCGAGGCTGTAATCAAACTGCTGGCGAAAGTCCGGTTTGTCGGCGCCTGGGTAGGTATCAGAATACCACGGGTTCGCGCCGTTGTCTGAAAGGAAGATCACCACCGTGTTTTCGTGTTCACCAATATCCTTTAGGAAATCAACTACCCGACCATAGTGATAATCCATGGCATCGAGCATACCCGCATAGACTTCCATCCCTCGCGCTTCGATGGCCCGCTCCTGGTCGGTGAGGTCAGCCCACTGCCGTATCGCCGGGTTCCGGGTCGCCAACGCCGCGTCTTGTGGAACGATATTTGCTGCTTTCGCAGCCCGCCAGCGTTTCAGCTTTAAGACTTCATATCCGTCGTCATAGTTGCCGCGATACTTCGAATGCCAGGGCTCCGGGACTTGAACCGGGTCGTGCACGGCAGTGAATGCAAGATAGGCGAGAAATGGTTTCCCGTCGCCGCGGTTCCCACGGATCGCATGCATGAGAAAGTCTGCATAGTTCTTGCTGGAATAGAAATCTTTTGGCAGACTTTTTAGGTGCTTACCGTTCATGCTGTAAGCAGCAGGATCATCGCGTGGCAGAATGCCGCGCATATCACTCCAATGGCTGGCTCCGCCAACGAGCATCGAAAAACTTTTCTCGAAACCGCGATCGAACGGCAATGACCCTTCCTCGTGCCCGAGATGCCATTTGCCGGCCATGTAAGTATGATAGCCACCGTCACGCAAAACTTCCGCCAGAGAGGCGACCCGATTGTTTAGATGTCCTTCATAGCCAGGCTTCCCCATCTGGTTCTCGGTCCGCAATTCGCCCATGTTGCCGAGGCCGGCAATATGATTGTCATTGCCAGTCATAAGCATTGAACGAGTTGGCGAACAGCTTACGGAAACGTGGAAATCCGTGAATTTCACTCCAGCCGCCGCAAGCGCGTCCAGATTAGGAGTATCGATTTCGCCGCCATATGCGCCCAGGTCTGTCCAGCCCAAATCATCGGCGACGACAAGCAGGATGTTTGGACGGTCCCGTGCTAAAGAGGTAGAAATCATCACCGTCGAAAGCACAATGCCAACGAAAGTCATAATAATATTCATCATACGACCCCCTTCGTATTCATAAAAAGTTTTCTCTTATGTCATACAGCTGACATCAAAACAACGCTGCATGATCGCCATTGTAAACATCCGGTTTGGGTCAACGGCAGCTCATTTAGGGAGTGGCGAATATTGTCTGGTATGGGTGGCGAAGCAGCTATTAACTACGGATGAAGTGGATTTCAGTTTCTCAAGGTAATGCGAATGTGCTAGCGCTGGAAGCGTATTGCTGAGCCGAAAGAATTTTATGTTTGCCGCCGCCACTTCACCACCGAAACTGATTACCCTCGTGCTGCTGTCGGCGCTGACGGTGATGTCGTTGAACATGTTTGCACCGTCACTGTCGAATATGGCGCTATCGTTTCGGGCCGACTATGCTTTGGTCAACCTGTCGATCGCCGGTTATCTAGGCGTGACGGCGATCCTGCAGTTGATCATGGGACCGTTGTCGGACCGGTTCGGGCGGCGGCCGGTTATCCTGTCGGCGTTGGTGATTTTCATCCTCGCCTCGCTGGCCTGCGCCTTGGCCACCGACATCTGGGTCTTTCTGGCCTTTCGCATGCTACAGGGCGCGGTCATTACCTGCGCAGCGCTTTCGCCGGCGGTGATCCGAGATATGGTGCCGGCGCGGCAAGCGGCCAGCCTGCTGGGTTATGTCGCCATGGCAATGGCGGTCGGGCCGATGTTGGGGCCGATGCTGGGTGGCGTTTTGGAAGGGCTTTTTGATTGGCGCGCCAACTTTTTGGTTTATGTCGGCTTTGGCTTGGCGGTGCTGTTTTTGTGCTGGTTCGATTTGGGCGAGACTAATAAATCCCCGTCAGAAACTTTTCTCATTCAATTCCGCGGCTATCCACAGCTGATCGGGTCACGGCGCTTCTGGGGCTACGCGGCGTGCGCGGCCTTTTCCACTGGCGCCTTTTATTCCTTTATTGGTGGCGCCCCGTTCGTGGCGCAAGCGATTTTCGCCCTGCCGCCGGCGATGTTGGGGTTTTATATCGGTTCGATCACCGCTGGTTTCATGCTCGGCAGTTTTATCTCCGGCCGTGTTGCCAAGAATTATCCACTGACGACGATGATGATAGCCGGCCGGTTGGTGGCTTGTGCCGGCCTGAGCATCGGCCTAATCGTGAACTTGGCCGGTTTTGTTCATGTGCTGACGCTGTTTGGGGCGACGATATTTGTCGGCCTTGGCAATGGCCTGACCAACCCCAGCTGTTATGCCGGCTTGTTGTCGGTCCGGCCCAAGCTAGCCGGCAGCGCGGCGGGGTTGTCGGGCGCCTTGATCGTTGGCGGCGGGGCGTTGCTGACCTCGATCACCGGCGCCATCCTAACGGCGGCCAACGGTGCTTATACGCTGCTCGCGATGATGTTGTTCTGCTCCGCCATGGCGCTTGCCGCAGCGCTTTTTGTGCGCTGGATCGATCGGCGTGAAGGCCTCATCGGCACCGATCGTGGCTCGATCAATTGAACTTCAATAAGCCGGACTTGCTTTCTACCGGCGCCCCGGTCAAATTATCACCCACGTCAAGAAACGGGTCGGTCGGATGAATTTCAACGACGTCATTCTTGTTGTTACATTGCTTGCAGTATTTTCGGTGCTTGTCAGTGCGCCGGTTCGCAACAGTCGGGGTTGGTCCGCAACCGTCACACCTTTGGCTTCAATCATCGGCAGCGGTTTCCTGGTGTCGGTGCCATTGCTGGCCAGCTCTATTGGTATCTGGGCGATCGCCGCGGTTATCGCATTGTCGGCTTCGGCGTTTTTGGTCGGCGGCGCCATTCGCTACAATATCCAGTTCGCAGAGCCGCTGCTGGATCAATCAGCAACCGGCGCCACGATCAAATCGATAGAAGTTTTGTCACACTTTGTGCTCACTGGTGCCTTCTTCATCTCGATTGCTTATTATTTGGCCCTTCTGGCGGCTTTCGGTTTGAAACTCTTGGGGGTCGACGATCCGCTCTGGGGCAAACTTGTCGCCACTACGTTTATCATAGCGATCTGCGCGACCGGCGCCTTGAAGGGCCTTGCGGGGGTTGAGAAGGCGGAGAAATTTTCCGTCAGCGCGAACCTGGCGGCAATCGCCGCCTTGCTGGTGGCGCTGGTGCTGTTCGGCCTTAATCTGCCGGAAGAATATAGCTGGACCGCCGCCAGCCAGCAGAAACATACCTTCGATTGGGAAACCTTCCGCTTTCTGTTGGGCCTCCTGATTATCGTGCAGGGCTTTGAGACCACCCGGTTTATGGGTCAGCTTTATAACGGCAAACTTCGCATCGAGGCGATGAAGCGGGCGCAAATTGTATCATCGGCCATCTATGTCGTATTTTTCGTTCTGATGATCCCGCTGTTCCCTTTTTTCACCTCATCGGCAGACGTGGCCGGCTTTATTGAAGTGATCGGCCGGGTCAGCCCGTGGCTGCCTTTCATCGTCACGGCGGGCGCGATTGCCAGCCAGTTCAGCGCCTCGGTCGCAGACTCGATCGGCGCCAGCGGCCTGATCAGTGACACCAGTAAAAAGCACATCACGCCAAAACATGCCTATGTGTTGATCGGAATTGTCGCAGTTTTGGTCATCTGGGAGACCGACGTAGTCGCGATCGTCGCGCTGGCATCTCGCGCCTTCGCGCTTTTTTACTGTCTGCAATGCGTCGTTGCAGCAATGGTCGCCAGGCAAGCCGGCGACCGCCCACGCAGCGTCTTCTATGCCCTCATCGCAGTTTTTTGCCTAATCATTACCGTGTTTGGCATTCCCGCGGCAGGATAGGGGTGATCCCTGACATCATCCGAAATATTCGCATTTCTTGCCGCTCTGTTCTGAAAGACGAACCCGATTGGTGGCAGTGCATCTTCGCCGCTTCACAGAAAAGGCAAAACGCAAGATTTGACCCTGCGCTTGTGACCTTGCATTTAAGAGAGATGAATTGTGGGTCATGCGGAATTTCACCCCTTTAATTGCGAAATCGTCCCCGGAGAGGTTTGAGCATAGGTTCGAAATTAAGTCTGTGAACCACTTCGTCGTATGGTAGTATTGAATCATGCAACACGCAATTAATCCAACGCTCTCAAATGACAGTCAGGGAACGTTGCAGGAGTGAATTCTCCGCCCCCTCAGGAGGATAACCTTTAGCAATGAACACCCCATGAATGGCGACAAATTAAATGCGCTGCGGATCGAATTGGTGAAATCGGCCGAAATTTGGCAATATGACCTTTTGAATCCAACTAAATTTTGGCAGTTTGCAAAAGATCGAAATATTGGAATTTATAATGCGCAAACTATTAATGACTTATGGCGTATTGGGCTGCTTAGGGCCGATCTCATAAGATCAACAGACATCATTAAATTACCTGGTGTTGAGTTAGCTTCCCAAGACGGAGGTACTAACGTTTATTGTGACAACAGACAGGTCGAACATCGGGAGGGTGGATACGGTGGAGCGATCTCCAATGGATTGCCAATCTTGGGCGATCTTGAGATTTATTTTCATCCTTTTCGGCTCTATGTCCTTTATCATATAGCTCGCGTGTTTGATTTAGAAGTGAACGCGACACAATTTCTCGTTTATCCACATGGATACGAAAAAATATCAAACATCCATATTGAACATCTGGACCGATGGACCAAGAGTGAGCAATTCGTTGATCGCTTCAATTACTGGAACAGCCTTGCCGAACTTGCCATTTTGTTGGAACCAATTGTCTGGAAAGAAGTATTCAATACGATACGGTGGAGGCATCCAGATAGCGAAACAGGGTTGTTAGTCAAAATCCAGACGCACTATGAACGCATCGAAAAATTTCTGCTTTCGATAAGTTTGCCAAATATAGACGAGCTTAGGAGTGAGCTCTGCAGAGCCGCCGAAATAGTTGATGGTAACAAAATACTTCATGTCTTACTTCGATTAATGTCATCACGAGAAAGGCTAAAACTTAAGAGCGCGCTTGGGGAATCAATGTTGTTTCTCAGCATGGCGGAAGTCATTCGAAGAGCAGCCGAAAAAGCGAATAATGCAAAATTACCCGAAGAAGACGAGTTAGGTTTTGGTGTGTGGTTTGAAGAAGCCAGAAAGTCATTGTTCGGCACAGATAGAATAATTGATGCATCGCCTGAAACGCGCCGCGATTTTTTGACAAGCATGGGTTTGCATGGGGGTGTCAAAGCGCGTTGTTATGTTGAAGGCGAAACAGAATTTGCTGCGCTTGTTTCAGCAGTTGGTGAGGGCGGCGGGATCGAATTCATTAATCTGAGGGGCCAGTTTGTGCAGAGGTCAGGCAAGGGGCTCGGCTTTGCTAATTCGTTAATGAATGACAAAAAGTCTCATGTGTTCAGCATTGTTTTGCTGGATGCAGACCGAACAGACAACGTTCGAGCTTTGGAGAGTACGGTAAAAAGAGAAGATGCTTTCTTCGGAAGATTTTTCCTATCATCACCTGATTTTGAGTTTAGTAACTTTTCAACCGCTGAGCTTATTGAAGTGGCTCTTTCGCTCACGGAAATAAGCAGAAATTCATTGCCGAGCCAAAAAATTCTGACCGAAATGGTAGTCTCCGCAGTTTCGAGTAAGCAACTATTGTCCATTCTGAATAATGCGGGATTGTCTGATTTGCAGAAAGGCGAAGAGTGGGGTGTTGCGTTGATGAATTATGCATTGAACCATCCGACTTTTTCCGAAGGAGGGAATAACGCAGGCGAAGAGCGGCCATGCCTAGAAATTGTTCGATTGCTCTCGGTTTGTCGAAATGCAGGTTATTTGCGGTCGTTGGAAATGTTTCGGGTGGACCCAATCACGGGTAAACTTCTTGAACGAGAATAGCGTCGAAAAGCAGGGTCGGGGATTGCGTTCTGCCTTTTTGTCGCTGTCGAAATACTAATCATCGTTACTGATCGAGATAGGTATCGTTGCCTTGGGCGAGATAGCGGTAGAGGTCGATGAGAACGCAAAGCCCATCAAGATCAGGCTGTAAATCAATCAAATTACAACGGCGTCGAAGGTGTCGACGCGGCTGGTTTCAACTTTCGGCGCGTTTGATCAGCTGAAATGCGCTTCGGCGCTGCCGATGCCGCTGAAGGCGATGGCGATTTTGTCGCCCTTGTTGAGGTCGTATTGTTTGGTGAAGGAGCCGGTCATGATCAGATCGCCGGGGTGCAGTTGGCGGTCATATTCGCTCAATTTGCGGGCCAGCCAGGCGACGGAATGGACTGGATTGCCCAGCACTTCTTTACCAAAAGCGGTTTCCATGGTCTGGCCGTTGACGCCGACGCTGACTTCGACCGCCGCCAGATCGATGTCTGGGTGAAACGGCACAAACTCTCCGGTGATGAAAAAACGCTGCTGCGCATTGGCGGCAATACCCAGGGCCAGGCTAGCTTTCAGGACGCCCCGTTTTTCGATGATCTCAACCGCTGGCGCCACCGCATCGATAGCCCGGGCGGCTTCTTCGAAAGTGACGTCAGGTCCGGCTAATGCCGATTTCAAACGTAAACAAAGCTCGTTTTCAAAACCGGGGGAAAGCATGCTGTCAAACGTGATCGTGGCCGGGCTCTGCACTTGCCCGCTGGCCAACAGGTGGCCAAAAACCGGTTCATGGACACCTTGTTGTTCCTGCATCGCTTTCGCCGTTAGCCCAACCTTCCAGCCGGCATGACGCTGGCCCGCCTGTTGCTGGAGTTGCAAGATATCGAACTGTACCTCGTAAGCTTCTTCGAAGTTCGCGATAACTGGCACATCGTCCGGGAAATCCTGCTGGTACAACATCGCCTGAAGGATAACTTCCGCTGCTTTCTGATGGTCCAATGACATGGTTTTCTCCCTTAGACCAAATTTACCCGCACGCCGCAGAGTTCGATCTGGTTAGGGCCGCGTTTAAGACCGCGTTCGGCGGCAGCGGCCAGGATCGCCGGGCGGTTCTGCGGCAGGATATCGATGGCGGAGATGCCGATGCCACGGTCATCGCGGGCTTCGACAAAACGCAGTTTCATATTGTCGAGGGGGATTTCCGTGGCGCCCTCGTCGATGGCGATACCGAGAACCTGGCTCCACTTAGCTGCCAGAGCGGCCGGATCGTCGGCTTGCAATTCCACCGCCACCAACGCCTGGCTGATGTCGGTTTTGATCGCGCGCTGCCAATCGGGTCCGGACCATTGCCAATAGGCGGTTTCGTTGTGCCAGTCTTCGCCTGGTTTCATGGTGTCGATCGAAAGGATCGCGCCCGGCACGTCGCCGGGGTGAAAATGCGTTGCTTGCACGTCGGCGTCATCATGCTGCCAGACATCGCGGATGCCCAGCGCTTTGATGCGGGCGCGTTCTTGCACCGCATCTTCGCATTGCATGATCAGCATATAACCACCATCGCCGCCCCGGCGCTCGAGATAACGCCCGGCGGTGGTGCCCTCTTCTTTCGGCGCCACAACTTCGATCAGATTGCCGTGGATCGGGATCAGGACGTTTTGCAAACCGAAATTGCCGACATTGGGGTCCTGGTAACAAACCTCCAGCCCCAGGGTCGAACAAATATCGTCGGCGGTGGCGTGCAGATCTTTGGCAACAAAAACAAATTGGCGTAGGCGCATGATTTCCCCTCAACAGAATAAAGGCGGCATTGTTGGGTAATCCGAAGAAAAGTCAAAATGCTTAGCGTTTGAGTGGATAGTCCTGAAGCCGGGGGAGCGGGCCGGTAAGGCCGTCAAAACACTAGACTGCCAGCAAATTACCATAGGCGCCGACGCCGATAATCAGGTTGCCGCGACCGACGACGTAACTGCGTTTGGGCCCGTTTTGGCCGCTGCAGGGATTGAACCAATTATATTCGATCCAGCCGCTGCCATCGTCTTTGGTCAGGCGCATGGCATCGTGCGCCGCCGGCCAGCCGCCGCCCAAATCGCCGCCAAAGACGTTCGAGCCGATCAATTCCGGAAACGCCACATTCAACAGCATCAAACCGTCCCGGCGAAAGACGAAGACATAAAGATCGTCGCGGATGAACGGCCCATTGGGATCGATAAAAGCATGGAAGGCCGCTTGTGGCCCAACTTCGGCCAAATGATCGGCCGCCTTTAGGGCGAGCGCGCGGGCTTCCGGCATCGTCGCCGATTTTTCGCACGCCTGCCCCGCCAGCACCGTCGATGGAACCAGGGGCGTCAGCAACAGGGCAAATAGTAAGATTGATAGGGTGCGCATAAACAATCTTAACACAAAACAGGGTTTGTCACTTTCACATCTTCGGGTATGGTCGCCGCAAATCTGACTGCTACTTACGGAGACTTTGCCATGAAATATCTGCACACCATGGTTCGGGTGAAAGACTTGGACGCATCGCTGGATTTTTACTGTAACAAACTGGGCCTAATAGAAGTCCGCCGGGTCAAGGTGCCGCAGGGCCGCTTCACGCTGGTATTTCTCGCTGCCGAAGGTGATGAAGAGGCGCAGGTAGAGCTGACCTATAATTGGGATCCGGAAGATTATGACAGCGGGCGTAATTTTGGCCATCTCGCCTACCGGGTTGAAGATATCTATGCCGCCTGCCAGAAATTGCAGGATGGGGGCGTTGTCATCAACCGGCCGCCACGCGATGGCCGCATGGCTTTTGTCCGCTCACCGGATAATATTTCGGTTGAGCTGCTGCAATTGGGCGATGCCTTGCCATCGCAAGAGCCTTGGGCGTCGATGGAAAATACCGGTGAATGGTAAATACCGAACTTAGAGGAAAATTCATCTATGGATAATTCATTGCTCGGGGCGGAAGACCGCCGCCGCGTTTATCTTTTGCGTCACGGTGACGTCAGTTATGTCACTGACGACGGCCAGCGGGTGCCGGATGCCGAGAAGGTTCATCTGACCGATCATGGCCAGGGTCAAGCCGCCCGCATGGGCGAAATTCTGCGCCATATCGAATTCGACCGAGCCATGTGCAGTGGCCTGCTCCGGACCAAACAAACGATTGCGCCGATCATCGAAGGGCGCGATCTACGTCTTGAAGAACGGCCTTTGTTGAAGGAAATCCAATCCGGCGGCGCCTATCCGGAACCCCCGGTAACCGGTTTGCCGCCGCATGTGCATCTGCTGGACAAAGCCGACGATCCGAATTTGCGCTGGGCCGGTGGTGAGCTGATCCATGAATTTCGCGATCGGGTGACCACTGAACTTGAAAGCGTGCTGCTGGAACCGGGCTGGAATTCCATGGTTCTGGTCCTGCATGGCATGGTCAACCGGGCCATTCTGTCGTGGGTTACGCGCGGCGGGGTCATGGGCATGGGCGGTTTTGAGCAGGACACGTGTTGTTTGAATATCTTTGATGTCGATGTCAAAGATCATCAAATTCAGCGCCGCTTCGTCCGCCAGGTCAATGTCCTGCCGGACAATGTCACGATGCAGAAACGCTATCAAACGACGCTTGAACGTGGCTATTCGATCTGGCGCAAAAAACAAAACAGCCAAGCCGCCGAATAGGGCCTGCAGTTCTTCCTTGCGCTGGCGGGAGTGAACGCGATAATGACGGCTAGAACCAATATTGAACAAGTTTAAGAGCCAACGTGGAGGCGGAAAAATGACAGACCTGCATCATTATATTCATGGCGAGAAAGTCGCCGGGACCAGCGGCAATTTTGCCCCGGTATTTAACGCCAGTACTGGCGAACAATCCTCGCAAGTACCCTTGGCGACAGCCGAAGAAGTCCGCCAGGCGATTGCCTCAAGCGCGGAAGCGGCGGAAGTTTGGGGGGCGACGAGCCCGGTCGCCCGCGCCCGCGTGATGTTCAAGTTCAAACAGCTGGTCGAAGAAAATATGGACGAGCTGGCGGAAATGCTGTCCCGTGAACATGGCAAGGTCTTCGAAGATTCCAAAGGCTCGATCATTCGGGGCCTGGAAGTGGTCGAATTCGCTTGCGGCATCCCGCATCTGCTGAAAGGGGAATATTCCCAGGCCGTCGCCAGCGGTGTCGATGTTTATTCCATGCATCAGCCCTTAGGCGTGGTGGCCGGCATCACGCCATTTAATTTCCCGGCCATGGTGCCGATGTGGATGTTCGCTGTCGCCATTGCCTGCGGCAATGCTTTTGTCTTGAAACCGTCTGAAAAAGATCCCTCGCTGCCGCTACGGCTTGGCGAATTAATGCTGGAAGCGGGTGCCCCGGCAGGTGTCCTGAATGTCGTCAATGGCGGCAAGCTGGCGGTCGATACAATCCTGGAAGACCCGATGGTGCAGGCGGTTAGTTTTGTCGGCTCGACCCCGATTGCGCAATATGTCTATGAAACCGCGGCCCGTCACGGCAAGCGGGTGCAGGCCATGGGCGGGGCCAAGAACCACATGATCGTGATGCCGGATGCGGACATGGATCAGGCCGTCGATGCCCTGATGGGGGCCGGTTACGGCTCCGCCGGCGAACGCTGTATGGCGGTCTCGGTGGCGGTCCCGGTCGGTAAGGATACCGCCGATCGCTTGGTCGAAGCCTTGCGGCCTCGGATCGATAGCCTGAAAATTGGCCCGTCGATGGATCCGGCTTCGGAAATGGGCCCACTGGTGACGGCGGAACATCTGGCGAAAGTGCGCGGCTATGTCGATCTGGGCATTGAAGAAGGCGCCGATTTGGTGGTCGACGGTCGCGATTTCTCCTTACAAGGTTATGAAAACGGTCATTTCCTGGGCGGCTGTCTGTTCGACAACGTCACCGAAGACATGAGGATTTATAAGGAAGAGATTTTTGGCCCGGTGCTCTCGGTGGTGCGGGCGGATGATTACGATCATGCGCTGCGCTTGCCCAGCGAACACGAATTCGGCAATGGTGTGGCGATTTTCACCCGCGATGGGGATGCGGCCAGGTCTTTTGTCGACAAAGTTCAAGTTGGCATGGTCGGCGTCAATGTGCCCATTCCGGTGCCGGTGGCTTTCCACACTTTCGGCGGTTGGAAGCGCTCGGCTTTCGGCGACACCAATCAACACGGCCCGGAAGGGGTGAAATTCTACACCCAGATCAAAACCGTGACCTCGCGCTGGCCGACCGGCATCCGTTCCGGTGCGGATTTCAATATTCCGACGCTGAACAATTGATCTAAGCAATTGCCTGGCGTTCCCACGTCATTCCTGCCAAGGCAGGAATCCATCGTTGGGTTGAAGTGTTTGCAGCAATTGAGCCCGTCGTCGACATGGACCCCTGCTTTCGTAGGGGTGACCAAAAGGGATGCGGGCGAAGGGCTGTCAAAATGACTGAGACCCCGATCCAACGATATCGCGCGTTGCTGGCGGCGGGAGAGCTGCAGCCCGATCCGGCCCAGGAACTGGCGGTGGAAAAACTGCAAATTCTGCATCACCGCCTGGCCGGCTACGATCCGCGCGAAGGCTCCGGCTGGTTGGCCAGGCTGCGTGGCCAATCCCGCGATCCGGCACCCGAAGGCATCTATCTTTATGGCGAAGTCGGGCGCGGCAAATCGATGGTGATGGATTTGTTTTTTGATGTGGCGCCGCTGGCGCGCAAACAACGGGTGCATTTCCATAGTTTCATGCAGGACGTGCATCGCCGCATTAACGATTTCCGTAAAACCGATGCCGCCAGCCGCGACGGTGACGATCCGATCCCGCCGGTGGCGAGCGACATTGCCGATCAGGCCTGGCTGCTTTGTTTCGATGAATTCGAAGTCCGCGATATTGCTGATGCAATGATTTTAGGCCGGCTATTTACAGCCTTGTTTGCGCATGGCGTGGTCGTGGTGGCGACCTCGAACCGGCAACCGGACATGCTCTATGACGGCGGCCTCAATCGGCAGCTCTTTCTACCCTTTATCGATTTGCTGAAGTCGAAATTGGATGTGCTGTCGATGCAGGCGCGCCAGGACTATCGCCTACTGGGTCTGAAAGGGATCGAAGTATATCACCACCCCCTCGATGGCGGCGCCAAAAAAGCCATCGACGCCGCCTTCGCTCAACTGACCGCCGGGGCTCATATTCAGCCGGATGAAATCGACTTCAAGGGCCGCAAAATTCCAGTTCCGGCGCAGGCCGCGGGCGTTGCCCGCTTCACCTTCGCCGATCTTTGCGAAGCGCCACTCGCCGCCGGTGATTATCTCGCCTTGGCGGAGAAGTTCCATACCTTCGTGCTGTCGGATATCCCGCTGTTGCAGGCCGATAAACGCAACGAAGCCCGCCGCTTCGCCATGCTGATCGATGTGCTTTATGACCAAGGCGCCAGATTGATCGCCTCTGCCGACGGCCCGCCCGAAGCGCTTTACCAAAAAGGCGACGGCCGCTTCGAATTCGACCGCACGATCTCCCGCCTGATCGAAATGCAAACGGCGGATTGGGTTGAAAGGGAGCGGTGAAACTGCAGTTCTAAGGTTAATTCTGATCGAGTGACGCCCGTAGTTCCGTCTTCAGGACTTTACCGTAGTTATTTTTCGGCAGGCGGTCGATGAAGTGATAGTGCTTTGGGCGTTTGAAGCGGGCGATATGGTCGAGGCAGAGTTGGTCGAGGGCCGCGTCGTCGACGTTGCCACCGTCTTTGGGGACGACAAAGGCGATCACCTCTTCGCCCCAGTCGGGATGCGCTTTGCCGATCACCGAACATTCCAGCACACCCGGATGGCGCAGCAACACTTCTTCAATTTCGCGGGGGTAAATGTTGCTGCCACCGGAAATGATCATGTCCTTGGCCCGGTCCTTCAGGGTCAGAAAACCTTCTTCGTCGAAGGCGCCAACGTCACCGGTATGCAACCAGCCGCCGCGCAAGGTCTCGGCGCTGGCCGCGGGGTTATTGTAATAACCGGCCATGACAACATCGCCGCGACAGATGATTTCGCCGGTTTCGCCGACCGCCACATCATGGTCATTCTCATCGACGACACGCACATCGACGTCGGTGCGGGCAATACCGGCGGAGCCTAGGCGGTCAAGAAAGCGCGGATGCCGGCGTTCGCGATGCATTGCTTTTGATAGGGCAGTGATCGTCATAGGCGCTTCGCCCTGGCCGAAAATCTGCACCAGTATTGGGCCCAGGGCTTCAAGTGCCTGCCGGGTATCTTCCACATACATCGGTCCACCGCCATAAATGATGGTCTTCAAATTGGCGATGTTGGTATCATTCAATTGCGGTGCATTGACCAGGCGGGTGAGCATGGTGGGGGCGAAAAAAAAGCTGCAATTCTGCCAATGGGCGATCAGGCCTAGGCATTCCGCCAGATCGAAACCGCCGCTGGCGGGGAAGATGTTATTGGCCGCTTTGGCGACATGGGGCAAACCATAAAGGCCGGAGCCGTGACTGAAAGGCGCACAATGGATCATGCAGTCTTGTTCGCTGATCGTGTCGACGTCGGCAAAATAACTCATCACCATCGACGTCAGATTGCGGTTCGTCAGCATTGCCCCTTTTGGCTGGCCGGTGGTGCCGGAGGTATAGAACAGCCAGGCCAGATCGTCCCCGCCGGTGTCCGCGACCGCAACCGCCTGGTTATCGTGCAAGTTCAGATAGGCCTGGCTAGAAACATCGATGACATGGCGAAGACTGTCGATTTCCTGGCTCAGCGGCGTGATCGCCTCGGCCAGATCATGGCTGACAAAACATAGGCTGGCACCGCTATTTTCCAGAATAAAAGCAAACTCACGGGGATGCAGCTTGGCATTGATCGGGACGGCGGCGAAGCCAGCATGCCAAATCGCATAGAGCACTTCCAAATAAGCCGGGCTATTCTTCATGGCGATGGCAACGCGGGCCCCTGGCGGCAGCTTGAATTCATGGTGCAAGCCACCCGCCAGCTTGGCGACCCGCGCCGACAAAGTTTGATAATCCCAAATCACTTCGCGACCCAAGGACACGGCGGGGCGGTCACCATGGCTCCAGGCGGCTTTGGCCAGCATAGCGGCTTGACTCATGGTCATTTTTGCAAGATCTCATCGTTATGTTGGCCGAGCGCGGGGGCGGCGGTCGATATCGCTCCGCGTTCGCCATCGAAGGAGAGCGGCAGCCCCATGGTGCGGAAATCCAGTCCCGGCACGGGCATGATCATCGCAACCGCGTCGGTTTGCGGATGGACGGAGACTTCCGGAATAGTCTGCACCGGGGCCGAAGGCACGCCGACAGCGGCAAGAACCTTGCCCCAATGGGCCCGGTCGTGGTGGCCAAGTTCGGCTTCCATCAGTTCCATCAATTGATCCCGATGCGCTTGCCGGTCGGCATTGTCGATAAAACGTTCGTCCTCGGCCCATTCCGGGTGTCCAAGAGCGGTCGCCAATTTCAAAAACAAGCGGTTGTTCGCGGCGGTAATGATCAGCGGACCGTCAGCGGTGGCAAAAGCTTCAAACGGGACGACCCGGGCGCTGCCGGTCGGGTGGCGAACCGGCGGCTTGCCGCTGGCCGCATAGGACGAATGCGCGATGGTCAGCCAACCAAGGGCGGTTTCAAACAACGAGGTGTCGACAACGCAGCCGTCGCCGGTACGGGCCCGACTGGTCAGTGCCGCCAAGATCCCCATCGCGGCCCACATCGCGGAGCCTTGATCCAAGGCTTGCGTGCCGAGGCGGATCGGCGGCGCGCCATCATGACCGCTCAACATCATCAAACCTCCGAAAGCTTGCACAATCGGCTCGTATCCAGGTTGATGTTTCATCGGCCCTTTATGGCCATAAGCGCCCATGGCGCAATAAACCAAGGCCGGATTGCGCCGCCGCAGGGTTTCGGCATCGAAGCCTAATTCTTCCATCACCCCTGGACGCAGATTTTGCACCACCACATCTGCGCTTTCGATCAGGCCAAAAAGCTGCTCGCGGTCCGCCGCATCCTTGTAATCAATGGTGATGGATTTTTTGTTGCCATTGACGGCCTGAAACAAGGCGCCGATATCGTCGACAAAGGGCGGCCCCCAGGCCCGGGCGTCGTCACCGCTGTCGGGCCGTTCGACCTTGATCACGTCGGCCCCCAGCATCGCCAGGATATATCCAGCATAAGGACCGGCCAGATTTTGCCCCATTTCAATGACCTTGATCCCTGTAAGCGGTAACATATACATACTCCTTCATTGTTAAGCGCGTTATATTAGGTACAGAATCTGGGAAATCCAACGTAAAGAGGACAATCATGAGCAATCAAATGTGGACAATCTATTTATCCGGCGAAATCCATAGCGACTGGCGCGAGCAAATCACCGCCGGGGCGGCGGCGGCTAACCTGCCGGTCGAGTTCGTCTCTCCCAATACCGATCATGATTCAAGCGACGATTGTGGCGTGGCGATCCTGGGGGGCGAGGATAAACCGTTTTGGAAAGATAACAAGGGTGCCAAAGTCAATGCTATTCGGACCCGCACATTAATCGAACGGGCCGATATCGTCGTCGTTCGGTTTGGCGACAAGTATAAACAATGGAATGCCGCTTTCGATGCGGGCTTTGCCGCCGCCATGGGCACATCGATCATCACCTTGCACGATCCGGCTTTGACCCACGCCTTGAAAGAGGTTGATGCCGCTGCTTTGGCCGTGGCAGAAACCCCGACGCAGGTGGTGCAACTGCTGACTTATGTGATCAAGGGTGATTTGACCAGCGCTGCATAGACCTTGTCGACCAGCGCGCGAATACGGTCTGTCGGCATCGACGGCTGGTTGGCTTTGCTGCTTACGGCCGGCATTGGCTTGTCGACCGCCGGCCTAACCGGCCTCTGGGCGCTGCTGCATGTTTGGCGACAGGCGCGGGGGGCGCCAAGTGCGGCGGCTGCGGCGGGTGACATTGTCGTGCTTGGCCTCAGGCCCAACCGACATGGCATTACTGCTGCTTTCAAAACCCGCCTGGCCCGGGCCGCGAATTACCGGCGGAGAAGAAAATCTATCTCTTGGGCGGCGTGACCGGCCCGATGCCACAATCGGAAGCGGCCCAGGCGGCTGAATGGTTGGTCGCCGCCGGCATCGAGAGATCGCGATTGGTGCTGGAAGAACGCTCGGTCAACACCCGGGAAAATTTTACCAATTTGAAGCCGTTATTGCCGCCAGCAAATGATATTGAGCATATCCTGGTCACTAGCCGGCTGCATTTGGCCCGCAGCCTGCGGCTGGCCCGTGGTTTTGGCTATGCCATGACACCGTGCGGCGGGGAAGATCACTTACGGCTCAAGGGCAGGGGCTGGCTGTGGTTGTTGCGGGAAGCGGTCTATTTCCATTGGCTGGTGGTCTGGCAGCTATGCAGACCGTCGAAATTCCGCTAAACCGGCGCTATTATGCATCTACTTCCCGACGCGGCGGCTTTTTCCGCTTTCCTGTTTGCGGCTTTCCTGGTCGGTGTGGCGCCGGGACCGGGGATGTTTTTCGCCGTCGGCCGCGGTTTGGGCGGCAATACTTGGATCACCGTCGTCGCCGTGCTGGGGCTTGGGTCCGGCTCCTTCGTCAATTGCCTTATCGCGGCAACCGGTCTGGCAGCCCTATTGGCGTTGAACCCTTTGACCTTCACCTTTGTCCGTTATTTGGGTGCGGCTTATCTCATTTATCTGGCTTGGCGGGCGATCCGTGACAAAGTCGGTAGCGACCGCGCCGAGGGCGATAATGGCGGGCGGGCCGTGGCCTGGCAATCTTACCGTCAAGGGTTCGTCACTAATATTCTGAACCCGAAGTCGGCCTTTTTCTATCTTGCTTTTGTGCCGCAGTTTACCGATCCGGAACGTGGCAGCGTCTTTGCACAATTCATTATTTTGGGCCTGATTTTCAATCTGCTCGGCAATAGCATCAATCTGTTTTTTGCTTTGTTGGCGCGCCGCATTTCAGTCAGCACCTTGCGAAATCCGTCCGCCTTGCGGCTCCGGCGCTGGTTGACGGCGTCGATCTTTGCCGGTATCGCGATCCATCTGGTCGCCAATAGGTAGGAGTTTTCCCCGATGTCCCTCGCTACCAAGCTGTCCGACAACGGGCCGCTGCGCTTGATCGAAGGGCGCGTGAAGCCGGAATGGATCGATTATAACGGTCATATGAGCGAAGCATTTTACGTCTTGGCGACCGGGCTGGCGACCGACGAGCTGATGGACTTAATTGGCATTGGCGCGGTCTACCGGGAAAAGCACGGCGGGACCATCTACACTCTAGAAACCCATGTCGTCTATCTGTTGGAAATCGCCGTTGATGAAGCTTATTACGTCACCACTTATGTGTTGAAAGCGGATCGTAAACGAATTCATCTGATCCATTGTATGTATCGAAGCGACAATGACGATTTGTTGGCAACCAATGAGCAGATGCTTCTGCATGTCGATATGGCCGGTCCAAAAGCGGCGCCGTTTCCGGTGGGGGCCGACGAAAAATTGCAAGCTCTCGCCGCCGTTCACGCCAAACTGCCGCGCCCGGAACAGGCTGGCCGGGCGATCGAGTTACGCCCAGCCGAGCATCCTTAGGGCATAGCCGTCGTTCCAGATTTTCGTCATGTGACGGATCTTGTCGCCCTCGAAGTCCATGACATAGACATAGTCGGTTGCGGCGGCTTTACCCGTCGGCGCAACCGGCCCACCTTCGCCCGTTTGCGTACCACTAAACACCGCCGCAGCGATCACCCGGCCGCGTTCTTCATCGCTGGCAAAAGCTTTCACTTCAAAATCCCCATCCGGGATCGGCGTCTGCAATCCCTGCACCCAGTCGGCATAGCCTGAAATTGTCGTCACATCGGCGAGCGCGTCGGCCTGACAGGAAAAACTGGCATTGTCTTGGCACCAATGGGCGCAGGCCTCTCCGCCTTTTCCCGTTTCACAAGCTTCAAAAAATTCCATCGCAGTTTCTTTGATTGACATATCCGTGATCTCCTTAGTTTGAAGTGGCTGCGAACTCTAAGTTCCGTCTATTTGAATCAATTCAACACGGAAGATAAGTTCATCTTCATACTCAAATGATCGTTTTAATATGTCAAACATAAAACTTACTTATCAAGTCGCGGTGACCAGTTACGTCCCCAAAGCAGCGAACAAAACTTCTTGGAGTTTGGGGATATCATCCTTTTTGTTCGGGTGCCGCCCGTACAAAACCAAGCCATGAACACAACACATGACAAAACTCGCCAATACCGCTGGATCTTTGCCGGTGGAAATTTCACCATTGGCCTGCGCATTGCGAAATGCGGTTTCCAACAAGCTTTCCATTTTTACGCAAAAATCACTGATGAGTATTGCCGCTTGGGGGCTGATGGAATGTTTCTGGGCAAGATGGTTCATCATCAGGCAACCCTTGTATTCCGCGCCGACCGCCCCATTGACGACATTTTCGAGAAACGCCTTGATACCGTCTATGTCAGGTTGATCAATCAAGATCTGGGTACGATGGGAAAGAATGTTCTCGCCATAATATTCAAGCGCTTCCTCGAACAGGCCGTCCTTATCGCCGAACTCTTTGTACATGCTCGCCGTATTCAACCCGGTTGCATGGACAATATTAGCCATCGAAGAGGCTTTGTAGCCTTTCAGCCAAAACAGATTGACGGCCCTGTCCAAGACCTCCTGTCGATCATATTCCTTACGTCGAACCATGCCCCTACATTAAAATGAACCTTTTAGAATGTAAACCAGGGCACGGAAATGTGAATGACACCGAAAGCCTATTGGCGAAATTGTTCGCGATGAAAAATCCGCTACATGTCGGAGATTAAGGAACCTCTTGGAATTCCAAGTAGTGGAAACCGAGAGGAACGGGGGATTGGGCTGGCGCGGTGATTCTACGAACAGATACTAGGTCTTCGGATAGACCCGCCCACTATCGAGTTCGTCTTTCAATGCGACCAGGAAAGCGTCGCCATCTTCCGGCAGCCCGACGGTGATGCGGATGCAGTTTTCGAAACCTGGCGTCGGGGTGCGAATGGCGCCGATCATGATGCCGCGCCGCCACAGCGCCTCAACCATCAAAGGGCCGGGACCGGGCATGGTGACGGTGAAGAAATTACCGACCGACGGCATCGGCTCCAGACCCATCTCGCGCATCGCCGCCATCAAGCGGTCACGCTCCGCCGACATTTTGCCGACAATTTCGCGACAATAATCCTGATCCTTGTAGGCAGCCAAAGCGGCGGCTTGCGAGAAGGCATTTAAATTGAACGAAGTGCGGATTTTGTTGAAGCCGTCGGAAACTTCGTCGGAGCCGCTGATGACGTAACCGATGCGCGCGCCGGCCAGGCCATAAGCTTTCGAGAAGGTGCGCAACAGCGCCCAAGGTCCCGAACGTTCGGCCTTGATGATTTCCAGGCAATCCGGCCCACCGGCATGGCGGGCGAATTCGAAATAGGCTTCATCGAAGGCCACTAACACATGCGCGGGCGTATCACGGCAAATTCGCCTCACTTCGTCGGCGTTGATCATCTGGCCGGTCGGATTGTTGGGGCTGGCGACATACATCAAGCGGGTATCGTCACGCACGGCGGCGACCATGGCATCGACGTCGTTGCGGCCATCTTGCGCCACCGGCACTGGGATCACGTCACCACCACGCACCCGGGCCGCCATGCCATAACGTGCGAAGGACGGGTCCGGCACAATCACCGAAGTGTCCTCGTCGACGACCATTTCACCCAGCGCCTGTAACAACGTATCGCTGCCGCCGGAGAAAAAGATGCGATGGCGCGGTACTTGGAGGTCTTGACTCATCAAGTCGATCAGGTCGGTATAGCCGGCATCCGGATATCGATTGACGCCGGCGGCGACTTCTGCGACCGCGCCTGCGACTCTCGGCGAGGGTGGATAGGGGCATTCGTTCAAACTCATCCGATGGGTTGCGCCGTCGAAACCGTCGGCGCGTAAGTTTCGTTCCGTTCTGGGGCCCAGCGACAGCGGCATTGCGTCCACCAAGGGTTTGATCAAACTACGGCGGCCGCCGCTTTGTCGTTCTTTGTTACTCATCGGGCCCTGACCTTTGGGATTGTGTCGTCGGTTGGAAGGCCGCAAACTAACCCAATTCGATGGCGAAAACCAAATGAAAAGGACTAGATGTCTGGCCACGTGTCGAATTCGGAACCGATCAAAGGCATTTACCCGATGCTGTATGCCTTCTTCGATGAAAACCAACAGCTGGATCGCAGCGCCATGCGGCGACAGGTGGAAAAAATCGTTAGGACAGGCATCAGCGGCATTGCCGTCGGCGGTCTGGCAACGGAGACCAACAAGCTGTCGATGGCGGAGCGGCGGCAATTGCTAGAATGGGTCGTGGAAGACGTCGCCGGCGTCCTACCGATCAGCCTAACCATTGCCGAGCCCAGCATCGCCGGGCAACGGGAAATGGCGCAGGCGGCGGCCGACCTGGGGGCGGCCTGGCTGGTTCTGCAACCGCCACCGGTCAAAGGCGCCAGCGAAGCCGAACTGATTCGGTTTTATGGCGCCGTCTCCGACGCTGCGATTTTGCCGGTGGGGATTCAGAACGCGCCTGAATATATCGGCATTGGCATGTCCAATCAGGGCTTCGCGACCCTGCGTCGTAACCATCCGAATGTCAGTATTCTGAAGGCGGAAGGTCCGGCAACTTATATCGAGCAACTGATCCGCGATACCGAAGGCGCCTTTCAGGTTTTGAATGGCCGCAATGGTTTAGAACTGGTCGATAGCTTGCGGGCCGGTTGCGTCGGCATCATTCCCGGGGTCGAGGCCTGCGACCTGCAGGCGCAGATATTTGCCGCCTTCGAAGCGGGCGAGGAAAAAGTCGCCGATCAAATGTGGGCTGAATTGCTGCCGCTGCTTTCATTCCTGATGCACTCGATCGATCATCTGCTCTGTTATGGCAAGCGGTTGGCGGCGCGCCGCCTTGCTTTGGGCGATGTTCATGACCGCAGTCCGGCGCAAAAACCAAGCGAATTCGGCCTGGCCCTGGTTGAGCGGTGGGCGGCGAAGTTGCCACCGACGTTCTAAACAACAGCAAAGGTTGCTCTTCCCAGAAAAACCGCATATTTTTACTGCCATGACGCGTGAACGTATTTTATTGATTGTCCACCAAGAATCCTCAGACCCTGGCCGCATCGGCCAAATGGTAGAGCTTTTTGAGCATGAGCCGGTGATTTGCCGCCATGCCTGCGGCGAAGCGTTACCGAATACCTTGGATGGTTACGCCGGCGCCGTCATATTTGGCGGGCCGATGAGCGCCAATGACGATCATCTCGATTTTGTCCGCAGTGAATTGGACTGGATCGGCTTGGCCCTGAAAGAGGACAAACCGTTTTTAGGGGTCTGTTTGGGCGCGCAGATGTTGGCCCGGCATTTGGGTGCCGATGTTCGCCACAATGACGAAGGCTACCACGAAATCGGCTATTACCCGGTGCGGTCAACTGGCGATGGTGTCGGATTGTTCGCAGACGAGCAGATGTTTTATCAATGGCATGGCGAAGGATTTGAATTGCCGGCCGGCTGTGAATTATTAGCCTCCGGGCAGCGCTTTCATAATCAAGCTTTCCGTTACGGCAAAGCCTATGGCATCCAGTTTCACCCGGAAATGACCCGCGAGATGATGGAGCGCTGGACGATGTTCGCGGCTCATCGTATGGTTCTGGCCGGTGCGCAGCCACGGGAAACGCACTTAATTGGTCATGACAATCATGATGGGCAGGTCGAAGACTGGACCCGGCATTTTTTCGCGCACTGGTTAAGTCTGGGGCTTGAGCAAGGGCACGTCGAGGCACGGCCCCGCATCGCGGCGGCGGCTGAATAAAGCCAAGGTTTCACCATAATATCGATCGGTTCGCCCCTGCGGTTCAAGGCCGATTTTTTGCATCACCCGGATCGAGGCGGGATTGTCGTCGCGTGCCAGGGCGATGATTTCATGTAACGTTTCGAAGGAGCGAAAACCCCAGTTAACGATGGCGGCTGCCGCTTCCGCCGCCAGCCCTTCACTCCAGCGCAGCGGATCGATAGCGTAGGTCAATTCCAAAGCACTGGTCCGGTCCGGCAACGGCCGCAGCCCAGCGTAACCCAAAAATTCCTGGTTTGCGGCAGTTACGACCGCCATGGCGCCGGTATTGGAATGTTGAAATTCGGCGATGCTGCAATAGACGAATTCACTGGCAAACAGGCGCGCCGCGGTCAATTCCATGTTTTCCAGCGCCAAAAAACGGGTGAAATTTTCCTGCACAAATAGAACGCTTAGCGATTGCACATCACGATCATCCAAGGGGCGAAGCTGCAAGCGTTCGGTCTTTATCAACATGCCATAATTATGCCGTAGTTTTCGTATAAATTCAAAATCGACGGTTTCTCTATATTGCGATAATAACTTCGTCCCGCTCACAGGAACTTGACCTGATAGGCACATTTCCCATCTTGGAATCCGGACGGACAATACCAATATCTGAGTTACTGGAACATGCATATTTCAGCTCAGGTTAAGTGTGTATGTTCGTTGGACCGGCTCAGAATTCATTGATCCAGAATTCAACTAGAGAGGCGGTTCTGTTACGGACTTCGCCGCCGGTGTTGCCCACGCCCCCTCCCCTCTAACATCGGCGGCGAGTTCGATTTTTCTCCTGGTCCTCTCTTCTCCTAAGTCCGTCGAAGGTTTATCATTGCCGTGAAAGGAACGGTTGGATGCGGTTCGATTGGATATTTTTTGCCCTGGCGATAAGCCTTTTCAATATTAGTTTTGCCCACAGTAATGATGAACAAAAAGTCGGCAAGGTATTTCAAATTTTGCCGCAGGATTTGCCCAAGCCGCATGCCACCCCAAGCGCCGGGCGCAGTCCAAAAAGAATTCCCCGCCCCAAAGATGCAACGTTACGGTTGCCGTCGGGATTCCAGGCGAATATTTTCCGCGCCGGTTTCAAGGGCCCCCGGTGGCTGAAAGTGGCGGCAAACGGCGACGTCATATTGGCCGAGACTTGGAACGATCAAGTGTGGATGCTGCGGGATCGGGATGGCGACGGGGTGGCGGAATTTGCCTCCGTCTTTAGCGACGAAATTGTCAGTCCGCACGGTCTCGAGATTGCCAACGGTTGGCTCTATGTCAGCGATCCGACGACGCTCTGGCGCTATCCCTACCTGCCGGGGCAAAGCGTCCGGGATCGGACCAAAGCCCGGGTCACGGCGAAAGGGGCGCTGGGTAATGGCGGCGGTCATTCCACTCGCAATCTGGCCCTCTCGCCGGACGGCAAGTCACTTTTTATCGCCATCGGCAGCCGCGGCAATATCGGCGAAGAGGATTTGCCGCGGGCCAGCGTGCAGCGGCTTGATCTGGCGACAAATCAGCTTTCGACCTTTGCCAGCGGCCTGCGCAATCCCGTCGGTATCGAATTTCATCCGCGGTCAAAATCCCTTTATGTCACGGTGAATGAGCGGGATGGCTATGGCGAAGAACTGGTGCCGGACTATTTGACGGCGGTCGAAAAGGGAGATTTCTTCGGTTGGCCCTATGCCTATGCCGGAACCTATGCCGACCCGGAATATGGCGCCAGAAGACCGGATCTGGTGGCTCGCGCAAAAACCCCGGATCTGTTGTTTCAATCCCATTCGGCGCCGCTTGGCCTGGCTTTTTATACCGGCCAGATGTTTCCAGAAGAATTTCATGGCGACGGCTTTGTTGCTTTTCATGGATCTTGGAACGCGGCGCGGCCACGGGGTTACAAAATTGTTCGAATAGGTTTCGACAGCGCCGGTATACCGGCGACAGCTTATGAAAACTTCGCTACCGGGTTTTGGGCCAGCGGTGAGGGTCGAGCGCAAGTCTGGGGCCGTCCGGCCGGTCTTGCAATAGGCAAAGACGGCAGCCTGCTGATCGCCGACGATACCGGCGGCGTGGTCTGGCGGATCAGTTACCAAGGGGCGAAAAAGTGAAAACGATTGACGATGTCATCGCCGCGATCGCCGGCGATCCTTGGCGGATGAAAGCACTCAGGGCGGCGCGCGACCTGGCCTTGCCGGACTGGTGGATCGGCGCCGGTTTTGTTCGCTCGCTGGTTTGGGACCAGCTTCATGAATTCACGCAGGCGACCCAATTGGCGGATGTCGACGTGCTCTATTTCGATCAAACAAGCCTGGACGAAGATTTCGAAAAAGCCCAGGAAGCCCGCCTTACCGCCATGATGCCGGAAATTCCCTGGTCGGTAAAAAATCAAGCACGCATGCATTTACGCAATGGCGACGCGCCCTATGCCTGCACCGAAGATGCCCTGGCATATTGGCTGGAAACACCAACAGCGGTGGCGGTTTCGTTGAGCGGAAAGGACAATATTGAGCTGATCGCGCCCTATGGCGTAGCAGATTTATTGGCGATGAAAATTCGGCCAACCCCTTCTGGGCGTCAAAAAGCAACACAATTCCTGGAACGGGTGAATAATAAAGCTTGGCTGACGAACTGGCCGCAGGCAGTATTAACCGATATTGATGAATTAATCTGACTGATATGGACATATTTCCGGACCAGCACGTTGACCCCTATATAAAGTGGGTATTCGATCATTGGCATTTTGTCCGCGGCGATCGAACGATGCCCGCTCACCGGGATATAGATTTTAATGCTTTTGGTGACGCGGATCCCTGGACCTGGGTTTGTGACCTAGGTGGCGATGGCGAATTTTATTTCCGCCAAGCCGGGAAAGAAGTGGAGCGGGTCATCGGTGGGCAAGTCGTCGGCGGTGCGGTGCGTGACTTTTTGGGCCCGATTTATGACGATTGGGTCAAAAATGTCTGGCTCTATGTTGCCCGCCATCCGGCCATTTATTATCTTCCGCGAACGGCGGATAATGCGGATCGCCATGTTGAGCGACTGATTGTGCCGTTGACCGATGATAATGGGCAAGCGACGCTGGTGCTTGGCATAACCCGGTATTTATACCGTACGAAAAATATTGGCCAACGCTTTCCCGATATCGGCCAACCGCCATCGCTCTATTTCGATATACGAGATCTGACGCTGATTGAAACTGCAGAATAGGCGGGTTGGCTGCTATTGTCGCACACTTGCCCATGTCGCAACTTGTTCAGGTTGCAATCTTGATTATATTGACCGCACCAATTATGTCCTTTTTTGAAAGATAAATTAATGGATATCGAAGCAAAAGTCAGCGCTCATTACAGCACCGATAATATCGTTCAGATGATCCAGGACGGGTTGCGCAAGTTGGGTAAAGATCCTGCTCATTTGAGCCATGACGATCTGGCCATGGCAGATGAATTTCACATCGGTGGGCGGCCGGCGACCGAAGCCTTTGCGGCAAATCTGGAGGTAACAGCCGGGCAGCATATTCTGGATATCGGCAGCGGTATCGGCGGCAGCGCCCGCTACGTGGCGGCCAATTTTGGTTGTCAGGTCACCGGGATCGATCTGACGCTGGAATATTGCGATGCCGCCACCGAATTGGCGGCCATGGTCCAGATGGGCGATCAGGTTAGTTTTCGCCAGGCCAGCGCTTTGGCGCTACCGTTTGACGATGGCCATTTTGATGGCGCCTACACCATTCACGTGGCAATGAACATTGCCGACAAAGACGGCCTTTATGGCGAAGCCCGCCGGGTGTTAAAAACCGGTGCCATTTTTGGCCTTTATGATGTCATGGCGTTGGACCCTGAGGGGCCGATATTTCCCGCGCCCTGGGCCGAAGACAAAAGCACCAGTGCGGTGATAACGCCGGACCAAGTCATCCGGCACCTGCAGGCGGCCGGATTTGAAGTGCTGGCGCTTAGCAATCGCCGCCACCGCGCCATTGCGTTTTTCGAAAGCCTGCAGAAAACTGCCGCTGCGGCCGAGCCGCCGCCGCTGGGGGTCGACAAGCTAATGGGACCGAATGCGGGCGAAAAAATCGGCAATATGCGGCAGGCGTTGCTGGCTGGACGGATCGCACCGGTGGAAATTATCGCCCGCGCCAAATAGCTTATTTCAACGTCGGTTCGATTAATTTGCCCGGATAATCGGGCATATTTTCCGGCCGCGCCGCGATAAAAGCGGGCTGGTCGACGCAGTTTTCAAAGATCCCGGCAATCAACGGATAAGGCGTCATGTCGACGTTGAAACGGCTCAGGCCTTTGCGCACCTGCGGCACCAGATGCAGATCGGCCCAGCCCGGCGCGTCGCCAAAACAACAGCGCCAAGCCTGTTGCCGTCGCTGCAGCAGCGCTTCCAAGGCGTTGAAACCCTTGGCAAACCAATGGCGCTGCCAATGCTCTATACCCTTCTTATCGACTTTCAGTTCGTTGCTGAGGAAACGGCGGATGCGGATGACGTCAACCGCATGCATCTCGCTGGTGATATGTTGGGCGAAACCACGGGCCTGGGCCCGCAACACCGGATCGCCCGGCAACAGGGCCGGTTCGGGATACCTTTCCTCCAGATATTCCAGGATCGCGGTGGCCTGCGGGATAATCTGCTCGCCAATTTTCAGCGCCGGCATCAGCCGTTGCGGATTGATCTTTTCATACGCTTCCCAGCCGATTTGCCCGACCGAGATATATTCATAATCAATCCCCTTCAACGCCAACGCAATCCGCACCCGCTCCCCAGCGGAGTTCATATAATTGCTGAATAGGGTCAGGGTCATAGGTGGCTTCGTCCTCGGGTTTCGCATAAAAATTGCGCCGCCATCTCTAACCCTTGCCGGTGCCAAATCAATCGCTGTCGGTGTCGATGTCTAATAGGTGCGCTTCCAACTTGGACAAAAACTCACCATCCGTCGGCAGCAGCCGCCCGCTGTTCTTCAGCGTGCGTAATATATCCGCTGCTTTGCGCAGGTGAATCGCCGCAGTGGCGCCGTCGTCTTCCAAAACGGCCAGAGCTAAATTGTAGTTACTGATAGAGAGGCCGCGCTGCCAATCGACATTGCCAGGGTCGCTGTCGGCCAGGGCCTCGGCAATATCTAGGCCGGCCCGATAATTGCTGATGGCCCCATCGCGATTCCCCTGCGCCGTTAGGATGTTGCCGATCGTGTCATAATTGATGGAAAGGTCGCGCAGCCATTCGGCATTGCTCGGGTCGCTGTCAGCCAACGCTTTGGCAATACCCAGGCCGGATTGATAATTGTTGAGAGCCCCGTCGTGATCCCCCTGCGCCGTTAGGATGTGGCCTATCCTGTTATAACTGACGGAAATGTCACGTTGCCAGTTGGCATTGCCGGGGTCGCTGTCGGCCAGTATTTTTCGAATTTGCAAGGCGGCCCGATAATTGTTGAGGGCCGCCTCGTGATCCCCCTGCGCCGTTAGCATGTCACCGATCTTGTTATTGCTGACGGAAAGATCGCGCTGCCAATCGACATTGCCGGGGTCGCTGTCGACCAGGGTTTTGGCGATATCCAGACCAGCCTGATAGTTGTTGAGGGCGCCGTCGCGGTCCCCCTGCGCCGTTAGCATGTCGCCGATCTTGTCATAGCTGACGGAAAGGTCGCGCTGCAAATCGGCATTGCTGGGGTCGCTGTCGGCCAGGACTTTGGCGATATCCAGGGCGGTTTGATAATTGTTGAGGGCGCCGTCGTGATCTCCCCGCGCGGTTAGCGTGTCGCCTAAAGCACTGTGGGCGACACCTTGGTTTCGGCGGTCGTCGGCATCAGCTGCAATTGTCGAAGCCTGACGACTGGCGAGTTCCGACTGTCCTAGATCTCCGGCAACTTTGGCGGCGCGGGCAAGCTCGATCCAGCCTTCGAAGTAATCCGGGTCCAGTTCCGTTGCCTCCCGGTAGGCCGCAACAGCGGCTTGGGCATCGCGCCATCTTGCCAGGGCGCCGCGATGGCGGGCGAAGGCGGCTGCTTCTTTCAATTGTGCGGTATTGGCGGCCCGGTCGTGTTCCAGGGTCGCAAAAATTCCTTCCGATTCCGCCGTATCGCCGGACTGACGAAGCCGGCGCAGGACTTCGGTCATATTTCGGCCTTGCAAGGCCGGGTCACCGGCATTATTGGCCAGCGCCCGAATGGCATCCTTCAAAGCATCGTTTTCCGCCTGCAGCCGGGTCACTTCCGTTTCATGGCCGTCCTGTTGGGTCGACAGATCGTGTTGATGTTTTTCCGTGACTGCCTGGATGATATCGACCATGAATTCCGAAGTCAGATCGCTGGACTTTTTTGCGCCGGAAAAGAACTTTCGTAGTTTGGTGATCGCATCGGTGAAAGTTGCTAGACCAATAACAACAATCGCAAACACCACAAATACGGCGATTATTGGATAGTTTAGCAAACCCTCCATTACTCTATCGACCAGATTATTATTCTCGGATGCCGCCATAATCACCTTATTCGCGCCGTTCATTCGTATCTGGTGGAATTTAACCGAGTTTCTGCAATTTGAAAACCGGTGACGGACAATCGAAAAGCCGACGAAACCGGCAATCCAATTAGCGTTCCCGCTATTGTTCGATCAGCTCGACCCGGCGGTTGAGGGCGCGGCCAGCTTCAGATTTGTTACTGGCGACAGGGGCGAGGAAACCGAGGCCATCTGATTTTAGACGGTTTTTGTCGATTTTGTAGCGTTGCCGCAAGGCCTGCACCACAGACTTGGCCCGGGCCTTGGAAAGTTTGCGATTATAGTCCAGCTCACCGACATTGTCGGTATGGCCAACGACCCAAAGTTTTAGTTTTGGATTGGCTGTTAGGAGTTTATTTATTTCTGCCAATACCGGATCAGATGCGGGTTTGATGTCGGATTTGTCGGTATCGAACAGAATGCCGTAAATGGCGATATGACCATCGGCGCCTAGACCTTTATTCATTTCTTCGGCGCTGACCGTGACCATGCGGGTTTCCATGGCTTTCAACTCGATCACGTCCAAGCGGCTGAAGATCATATTCTTGCGCTGGCCACCTTCGGCGTAATTTCGTACTACATATAACGAGATATAGACGTCGCCTTCGGGTCGTTTCAGATACCCGGCATAGAACCGCTGATCCTTATAATTTTCGGAAAAGCCGCCGCCATAAGGCACGACAGCATGATTGAAATTGCGGCCGCCGCAGCTTTCATTTTTGCATTGGAAAAGCGCCTCGAACCCGGCCGCCTTCAATTCTGCCTCGTAATTGCGATAAACTTCCAGACTGCTGCGGCCTTTGTTGCCGCGATAGGAAATATTGATGAGCTTGCCCTCCAACGGTTTCAGGGCGGTGGCATTCTTTTCTTTGCCGCCATATTTGGCCGCGGCTTTGATAAACAAACCATATTCTTCGAAATCGCGCACTTGATAGGCGTAAATTTCCGATCCTTCATACCGTTTGATCAGCGGATGGTCCTTGGCGCCCTTGATATCTTTGGCTTGTGCGGTCGCGAGCAGCGCGATGGCCACGAGCCCGGTCGAAATTGCGCGTAAGAAAAGCATTTTACCCCCCAGTGGCGTCTCTCCTACAGCCATCATTTGTCTTTTTGCGGCAAAATTCAAGTCCACGGACGCTGTCCCTTCCACTCTTGGTACGAAACTATTAAAGTGCGCGTGAGTTGGAATGTTTCTAACGTTGTTGATCGAATAGGACAGCCATCATGCCTACTTATCGCTCTTACCGCACGACCCAAGGCCAAGGCGCCGCTCATGCCCGATCGCTCTGGCGCGCTACCGGCACGGCAAGCGAAGATATGGACAAGCCGATCATTGCGATCGCCAATTCTTTTACCCAATTTGTCCCCGGTCATGTGCATCTGAAAGATTTGGGTCAGATGGTCAAGGCGGAGATCGAGAAGGCCGGTGCGGTGGCTAAAGAATTTAATACCATCGCCGTCGATGACGGGATCGCCATGGGCCACGATGACATGCTTTATAGCTTGCCGTCGCGGGAAGTGATTGCCGATGCGGTCGAATATATGGTCCAAGGCCATTGCGCCGACGCGCTGGTCTGCATTTCGAACTGCGACAAGATCACGCCGGGCATGTTGATGGCGGCGATGCGGCTGGATATTCCGGCGATTTTTGTTTCCGGCGGGCCGATGGAAGCCGGCAAAACGCAAATTCATGGCAAAGAACGGGTGGTCGATTTGATCGATGCCCTAGTCGCCTCCAGCGATCCCAATGTTGATGCCGAAGAGCTAGCGGCGATGGAAGAAGTGGCCTGTCCGACTTGCGGCTCGTGTTCCGGTATGTTCACGGCCAATTCCATGAACTGCCTGACCGAAGCGCTGGGCCTCGCGCTACCCGGTAATGGCAGCATTGTTGCCACCCACGGGGCCCGCAAGGAGTTGTTCCTGGAAGCCGGCCGGCGCATTGTCGAAATGACCCGGGCTTACTACGAACTGGAAGACGAGCGCGTGCTGCCGCGCAACATTGCCAATTTCGACGCCTTCGAAAACGCCATGTGTTTGGATATCGCCATGGGCGGCTCAACTAATACGGTGTTGCACCTGTTAGCGGCGGCCTATGAAGGTGAAGTCGATTTCACCATGAAAGATATCGACCGCCTGTCGCGGAAAGTACCGAACCTTTGCAAAGTTTCGCCGGCGGTGCCGCATTATCACATGGAAGACGTGCATCGCGCCGGTGGTGTCATGTCGATCCTGGGCGAGCTGGAAAAAGGCGGCTTGCTGAATATTGACGTCAACGACGTCTCCGGCGATAATCTGGACGATAAGCTGGCGATGTGGGACGTCGGCCGCAGCAGCAATGCGCGTGTGGTCGATTTTTTCAAGGCCGCGCCCGGCAATCGTTTTTCGATCACCGCCTTCTCTCAGGATGACCGCTATGCCGATCTCGATCTGGACCGCGAAGGCGGTTGCATCCGCGATATTGAGCACGCTTATACGAAAGAAGGTGGCCTGGCCGTGCTGGTTGGCAATCTGGCGGAAGAAGGTTGCATCGTTAAAACCGCCGGGGTCGATGAAAGCATCTGGTCGTTCAAAGGCCCGGCAGTGGTTTTCGAAAGCCAGGATCAGGCCGCCGACGGAATCGCCGGCAGCGAAGTGAAGGCCGGCGACGTTGTTGTTATTCGTTACGAGGGACCGCGTGGCGGCCCCGGTATGCAGGAAATGTTGGTGCCAACCAGCATGATCAAAGCCGCCGGCTTGGGCAAAAAATGCGCCCTGATCACCGACGGCCGGTTCTCTGGCGCCACCTCCGGCTTGTCAATTGGCCATATGTCGCCGGAAGCCGCCGAAGGCGGCCTTATCGCCTTGGTGGAAAACGGTGATGAGATCGAGATCGATATCCCGGGCCGGAAGCTGACCCTGAACGTCGATCCGCAGGAGCTTGAACGTCGCCACCAAGCGATGGTGGCGCGCGAAGGCAATGCCTGGCAGCCGATCGACCGCGATCGCACAGTGTCGCGGGCGTTGCGGGCTTATGCCAAAATGACCCGCTCTGCGGCCTATGGGGCGGTGCGCGATCCCGATCAATGAACAACTGGACCCTGCGACGTGCTGAGGCGGATGATGCGCCGGCTATGACCGATTTGGTGGCGGACGCGTATCGCCATTACATCACGCGAATGGGGCGCGAACCCGGACCGATGGTTGACGACCATGCGGCACAAATCCGGAATGATATTGTTTGGCTGGCCGAGGTTGGCGGACGCCTAACCGGCGCTTTGGTGTTAATGCGGCGAGAGGACCATCTGCTCCTCGACAATATCGCCGTCCATCCGGACGTGCAGGGCCAAGGATTAGGGCGCGCGCTGCTTGAATTGGCGGATCAGCAGGCACGTGAAATGGCTTACCGCGAAATACGTCTCTACACCAACATCAAAATGGTTGAAAACCTTGCGCTCTACCGCAAAATAGGCTGGCGGGAATATCACCGCGGCCAGGAAAGCGGTTTCGATCGGGTCGATATGAAAAAATCGCTCTGAGCTAACCCTGACATAGAAAACGACCCCCATGACAAGTTGATGAAAATAAGCGGCGAGAATTTCGCAGGCTGTTTTTATTTCGTTCAGAATTTCCCGACGATCAGCGTTGGGGCCGGATCTACATGTCATATAATTAGACTTGCGCGAATTTAAACGGAAATTATAAACCGTATTTAAATAATAAAAATACGTGCATTCAATTACTTTATGTAGAATAATATACGTCTGTATCTCTGTTTTGGGTTCTGATTTTGTTCAATAAAACAACTTAAAATTTGAGGAAACTAATACAATGAAACATATTTTGAGTTTGATCCTGACGTTCACATTGGCTTTCTTTAGCTATACCGCTCAGAGCGAGGAAAGCCAGCTGGCTGGGTTATCGGCTTGGCAGAACCAATATGGATCGACTTTCACCATCAATACGATTTCGCCAACTGGCGAGTTGACGGGCAGTTACGTAAACCGGGCGCCGAACACAGGTTGCCAGAATATCGCCTATGATGCGGTTGGATATGTCTATGCCAACCTGATCTCGTGGAGCGTCAATTGGAACAACGCCCAAGCCAATTGTATGTCGATTACAGGCTGGACCGGTTTTTATGCTAACGGCGCGATCACGACCGATTGGAATTTGGTCTATAACAATCAAATTCAGCAGGGCAAGGACGTGTTTAAACAGATCGCGGCCAAATCTTTTAAGGGTCTGGTAACAAAATAGCCGCTGCCCTCGACAAGATTACTGATCAACGCAATTGTTATTGCCCAGCCCCCGGTGGCGGCAAAGACCCGCCATTCGCGCGCGTGTACATGCGGATGGCGCTATAGACCGCCGCACATTATTTGGCGGCGCGGATAACCTGTAGGAAGCTTTCGATGGCGTCGGCAAGCTGGGCGCTTTCCTGGGTTAATTCATCGGTTACGTCGCGTACGTCGCTGGCGCTGTGGCCGGTCCGTTGAGCGATTTCGCCGACTTCGCCAATGCTTTCGCGCATTTCGTTGTTGCTGTTCGCGGCACGGGCGGCGCTTTGAGCGATTTCCCGGGTTGCCGCCCCTTGTTCTTCAACGGCGCCGCTAATCATCACCGATAATTCATTGATATTGCCAATCACATCGTTGATACCGCGCATCGCGATGACGGACGCTTCGGTTTCGTTTCGCACTTCGTTTATTTGCGCAGCAATTTCATCCGTCGCTCGGGAAGTTTGGCTGGCCAGACTTTTGACTTCTCCGGCCACCACGGCAAAGCCCTTGCCGGCTTCACCGGCACGTGCAGATTCGATGGTGGCATTGAGCGCCAGCAAGTTTGTTTGCTCGGCAATATCGTTGATCAAATTAACCACTTCGCCAATTTTTTGCACCGCACCCGACAGATTATCGATCCGTCGATTGGTTTCTTCGGCCTGCTCGACAGCTTGCGCCGAGATATCCTGGGCTTGGCGGACTTGTTGCGCGATCTCGGACACGGCCTCGGCTAATTGCCCGCTGGCGTCGGATACAACTTCAACGGCCGCCGCGGCGTCCTCGATTGTCTTCGCGACATTGTCGCTGCGTTCTGACGTTACCGCCGCGTTCTGATCCAATACCTGCGAGGCCTCACGCAGTTTGTCCACCGCCGTCGCTATCGTCGCGGCGGAGCCTTTGACTTTCTCATCTAATTGATCGGCTAAACGGGTTCGTTCTTTTTGGCTGTTTTCCTGGGCAACTTTTTCTTGCTCTTTTTGGTCTTTTTCCAGTTGTTGGATACGGGCTTGGTCTTCCTTGAAGACTAATACGGCGCGTGCCATGGCACCAATTTCGTCGACCCGGTCCTGGTTGGGCACGTCGACATCATGATTGCCTCTGGCCAAACTGCGCATAGTTTCGGTGATCTGATTAATCGGGGTCAAGGCGGTGCGTCGAAGCAAATATACCACCAGCAGCGCGATCAAGGCGGTGGTTACCACTGTGACAATGGCCGAGACTGTCAACGCCTGGCGAAAGGCAGCGTCGGCATCCGCATGGCTCCAGGCAAAAACTAGCGTGCCAACCCTGATGGCTTTGCCCTTCTTGATCATTTGGATCGGCTGCACGGCAAGATAGAAACGACCAACTTCGATCACGTTTCCTTTTTCGCGCGTCAATAAATCGCTGCTGTTGGCGACATGCCCGTCGATGTCGAATACCGGCACGCCCCCTTCTTCCGGCGCCCCAGAGAAGATGCTTTGGCCTTTCGCATAGACATTAACGTTCGAGACGTTCGTTGGCAGTGTCGCCCTTAGGTCGTCCAGAGAGGTTTTAATCAAGTCGACTTTTTTCCACCGCACCGCCCCGGCAATTTGTTTAGCGAACAGGTCGGCGGTGGCGGCCGCTGATCGCATGGCCGCCGCTTTCGACTGCTGGGATTGTTGCATCAACAGAATACCTGCCATGGCCATTAGACCAACCAACAACGCAAAGGCGATCTGGATCGCTACAATTCGGCCGAGTGACTTTTTCTGCTTTTCAGCGGGTTCGGTCGAATTCTGTTCGGTTAGCGAGGTATCTACAGACATTTGCAGGAGCTTTCTAAAGGGAAAGGAAAATGGGCAAGCCAAGGCCTAGGCCAAAGCTTGCCCGATTTTCGGCAACATGTGTTGGTATTGCGGGTTTAAAGTTCGTCAACATTGATGCCGAAAGTCACGGCACCAATGGCTTTACCACTAGCTGGATCGACAATGGTAAAACTGGCTTGCGACTGCAAACTTTGAGTTGAGTCATCTTTTTCGACGTCGTCAATAAAAACACCACTGGCGCCGGCCCCGAAAGATTTTTTGAATTTCCCTTCATCGCCTTGCCAATAGTCGGAGGTCACGTCACTGACGCCAACATTCAAACCTTTGTTGTCCATAACGAAGACTTCCGTGATCTTACCTTGGCCAGCCTCTTTCATTCCCACCAAATAGGCGGAAAGGGCGTTGCTGGTCACAGCATCGATCATTGGTTTACTACCGGCGTCGACCTCCGCCCGCCATTGTTTGTCCAGCTTGTCAATGTCGCCATTGTTGAGGTTCGCATGGGCTGTATTCTGCCCCACGATCGCTTCGACGACGACGGTCTCGGTCATGGCGGCTTTCAAGCTTTCGGCAATATAAGCCTTGATCGGGGCAACATGTTCACCTTCAGCGTGAACCGCGGTCGCGATCAATAAGACAGAGGTCATTGAAAGAGCAGCTATGAGTTTCTTCATAAAATGTGTTCCTAGTAATAAATTGTTGGATAATACGTTTCAACACAAACAGAATTGCCAGCTGCTACTTAATTTTCCCTTAATGTTAAGAAATATGCGATTTTATTTTATCAACAATTTTAACTATCTTGCGAATCGAGCCGGTAAATTCGGCTGGCAGTATCGTGGAACAGCGCCGTTTTTTCGCCCGCTGAATGGCCGCTGGCCAGGCGTTTGAAGGCGTTCCACAGAACCGCATAACTGCAGGAGACTTTGTCGACCGGAAAGTTGCTTTCGAACATGCAGCGATCGGGGCCAAAACAATCGACGGCGTGTTGAACGTAAGGTGCCCAATGCTGCGCCAGCTCTTCTGATCCTGGCGGTCTGTCACGTTTATGAAATTGAAAGCCGCAGATCGCCATGCCCAGGCCGCCCAGCTTGGCAACAACATTTTCGCATTTTGCCAGCTCGACAACACTGTCGCGCCAGGCCGCAAATACCTCATCGCGCTTGCCGGCATAGGGGCCAATGCCTAAAGGTCCGCCGAAGTGATTGAAAATTATCGTGGTCTCCGGAAACGCCCGCGCCAATTCGGTCAGTTCCGGAATTTGATTGAAATAGAGCCAACCTTCAAAACTGAGATTATGGGGCGCCAGCTGCGCAAAGCCCTGGCGGAACGTGTCATCGAGGAAAATGTGTTCAGGCGCGCCTGAATGGGAATTGCGAATATCGTCGCTCGTATGCCAACTGCCGGAATGGCGAATACCGCGAAAGCGGCTGGGCGCGCCGCCGCCGGCAATTTGTGCTTGCAACACGTCCTGTACCTTGTCGCCCAATAACAGGTTGGCATGACCGACAATACCGGCACACGCCCTGGTATCGCCATAGAGGCCGCTGGCCGCCATCGCCGCTTGACCATTGACCGCCTCAATTTCACCAACCGGCGCCAAGTCCTCCGGGCCCTGTGCACGATAGAAAGCACCGCATTCGACAAAGACCGTGCTGACGATTTTGTGGCCGCTATTGGTATCGGTCAGCAGTTCATCTAGCAGATAACGATAATTCGGAAAGTCCCAAAGGTGGTGATGGGGATCGCAGATCGGCAAATCCGGCTCCAATATTTCTTCCCTTGTCTGCGCTAACCAGTCCGCTCGTTCCATCAATCTGTCTCCCCACCATTTTGTTTTTGTCATGTTACAAACCGTTTTTAAAATATTACGCGCGATTGACAAAATAGGCATCGATCGGATCGTGCCCTTTCAGGTCGATCGAACCTTGCGCGCGAAAAATATAGCCGGGCGGCAGCAAGGTCTTGGTTGGTTCGGAGATTTGGATTTCACCGGCAACGCCATGGGCCTCCATGCGTTGCGCTACATTGACCGTATCACCCCACAAGTCGTATGCGAATTTATGCTGCCCGATGACGCCGGCGACCAGCGACCCCGAATTAATCCCGATGCGCAGTTTGAGTTTCAAGCCGTGGCGACCATTGAAGACGTTTTGCGCGTCCTGCATCGCCAAGGCCAGCTTCACCGCGCGTTCGGCATGATCTTCTTGCGATGACGGCACGCCGGTCGCCGCCATGTAGCTATCGCCGATGGTCTTGATTTTTTCCGCCCCTAATTTATGTGACAGTTGGTCGAAGCTTGTGAATAGTTCATCCAACAAACCAACAAGTTTTTCCGCCGGCATGTCTTGCGCCAAGCGGGTGAAGCCGGCCAGGTCGGCAAACAGGACGGAGGCGGCAGGAATATTTTGCGGCACCGTGCGGTGATGTTCTTTCAATTCCTCGGCAATGCTGACCGGTAGAATATTACGTAACAGATCGTCGGCGCGCTCTTTTTCGGCCTCGACCGACAGCTCCAGGGCAAAGGCGCGTCGATCCAGCAGTTCAAAAAAATAACTGACCAGCAAGGTCAATGACGCGGCACTAACAATCCAGATATTGGCATTGATCACCACGACCGCCGCTTCGCCACTGATCAACATCACAAGATTAGGCAGAATAAGCATGGGCAGAAGGCAGACCGCCGCGGGCCTTAGTCCGGAAATCAAGGTCGGAATGGTGACAATAACGATGATATGACCCGGCACACCGATGAACGCACCGTTCGGCAGCACCGCTAAGATCAACGCGAAATCGAGCGTCAGTGCCGCATTGGCTGAGGCAACCAGCAATAACCATAATCGATTGCTGCTGGTGACTCGCTGATTTCCTGTCATCACGGCAAGAAAAACAAAATAAGCGATGCAGCCAATGCGAATAGGGATTGTAATGATTAGCTGCTCGGCGTCGATAAGGGCGTCCCAACCGGTGAAAAGGACAAGGTTCACCATCGTGAAATAAACCACGCGTTTCGATATCGCCACCGACCGTTGCCGGCACGCCGTCTGAAATCGTTCTTCATTCGCCGCGGAAAATAGTGGGCGTGGTAGCATCGATTGGAAAGTTCTGGCTATCACGAACGCCGCTACCCTTTGACGCCGCCCATCTTGCAGATCGCTTTCCAGGACTTTGTGTCCACCGGCTGCACCGACAAGCGGGTATTGTTCACCAACGCCAAATCCTTGAACCGCGCATCGGCTTTTATATCTTCCAGGGTGACCGGATTGGGCACGGTTTCGATGGCCCGCAGATCGACCATGCCGAAGCGGCCCTTTGCATCTGTAGGGTCGGGGTAATGTTCTTTGATCACCTCGACGATGCCGACGATGCGTTTTTCATTCACCGAATGGTAGAAGAAAGCTTTGTCGCCGATTTTCATCGCTTTCATATAATTGTTGGCCTGATAGTTGCGGACACCATCCCATTCCGCGCCCTTTTTGCCCTCTTTTTGATGATCTTCCCAGGACCAGGCGCCCGGTTCCGATTTAAACAGCCAATATTCCATAATCAATTTCCCCTAATTTATTCCCGCAAATCAGCAAAGCGTGGCGCTTTGACGCTGCTCTCAAATTCCGCCGCCAATGTTCCGGTCGGCAGTTGTTCGATAATAGGACTAATTTCGAAAGTTGCTTTTATTTTCTGCGCGATCAAGTCGCTCACTTGTTGGGGGTGCTGCCCCTTGGCAATCTCAATGGACAGGCGCAAATCGTCCAGACCGCCATCATTCACTGCCGCGGCTTTGAAATCACCGATCGCGGCGTCGTCAAACATCAGATCTTCCAATTCCGCATGGTTGATATTGACACCGCGGACTTTGAAGAACCCGGCGGTGCGGTGGGCGTGGCGTAGAACCGGGAAGACCGATAGCGGACTGTCGCTAGAGCCTTCTTCCTGATAGACCACGATATCGCCGGAGAACCAGCGCAGGAACGGGGTGCAATTGTTACCGTAAAGCGAGGTGACGACCAGAGCGCCGGGCGCTCCCGGCGCCACCGGTTGATGACTTTCCGGATCGACCACTTCAATATGGGCCAGATCGGTCCAGATATGTAATTCGCCGGCGCTGCCCGCTTCCGCCCCCATCATCGAAATTTCCGTCATCCCGAAAGCATCGAATACATCGGCGCCCCACATCCGTTGCAGCTTCTGCCGTTTTGCCATCGACAAAGGCTCGGCGGTACAGAGAATACGTTCGACGCTGGATGCGGTCAGGTCGATATCCAGACTTTCCGCCAGATTTGCCAGATGTAGCCCATAACTCGACATCCCCATCCATAGATCGGGTTTCAGCATCTCGATCAATTGCAGCTGGGCTTCGGACGGGGCGGAGTTACCGGCACCGACCCAAGCCATGGCCAGGCCCATGATTTCGCCGGCGCGGGCCCACATATGGCCGGCCGGATGAATGCCAAGGGGGAAGGAAAGATGCGCCGCCGCCCCGGCCGCAATCCCCATGCAGGTAAAGGTGCGGGTGAAACCCAGCATATTGTAACGCAAGTCTTCCTTGCTTCGCGGATAGAATAAGGGTTTGCCAGTGCTGCCGCCGGACCGCCAATATTCCGCATAATCCGACTTTGTGCCGTGGCAGAAATCGCGATAGAACTCTGCCGCGCTCAAGGCCCGCAGTTCTTCTTTGTGCAGGATCGGAATTTTGCCCCATTCCTCGGGATCGTCCAGTTTGTCGCTATTGATATTGGCCAGTTTGTCGGCCCAAAAGGGGCTTTGGCGGGCCCGTTCAACGGCGATCTTTTTACGCATCCGTTGCAGTATTTCAATGTCGGCCTTTGATTTTGGCGTCGGCAGGGGTGCCTCATTCATCATCGAATTTCCCAATCCAACGTTTCTGCGCTTCGTATCCAGCTGCGATCGGCGACGATTTATATCCCTCAAGGCGCTTTTGTTTATCACCAGTCGCCTCTGGAATAGTATCCAATGCGTCCTGCAAACCGCCATAATCAGCGCCGACAGGACAGACGTCCTGACAACGCCGGCAGCCGGTAATGACACCGCTGCCCCGCAAGATACTTTGCCACAGATTAAAACTGGTTTCGGAGCGGACCAAGTCCTTGCGGGCTTCCGCGTCGCTCGTTTCCAAAATTTCCGTCATGTGGCTGGTCAGTTGTTTGAAACCATGGGGCGCGCGATAATCATCGCACGCTTCCCAATCGCGTTGCCATTGCCCAATCACGTCGCCCGGACAGGCCAAAAGGCAACGCCCACATTCCGGACCCAAACAAAGCGCTTTTTCCTGCCGCTGGTCGGTTTCGCAGTCGACCGAACACAAGACGACGGTCAGGATCACGCGAGGCCCATATTCCGGCGTGATCAGTTGTAAATTCAGGCCCAAGGTGCCCAGCCCCGCTTCCACCGCCGCGTGCGGCATCGACAACAGGGTTTCTTGATGGGCGTTCGGGTCGCCCCAATAGCGCCAGGGATCAACATGGGTCGGCGGGACGATAATGGCGGGATAACCTTTATCCTCGAGCCAATAGACCAGTTCCAGGGAGGTTTCTTCCAATGCTGTCAGGGTCAATTCGTCATTGTAATATTTATGCCGATTGTTCCAGTCCAAGATGCGCGCGGTGCCGGCGCTATAGCGTTTGGCCAGAACAATGACCCGGCTGGCGTCATGATCGGTGATGTCGGACGGTTTGCGCCCTTCCCCGGCGTATTCTTCCAGCACTTGGCCAGCCGCCACGCCGACCAGGTCGGCACCAAACGCCTTGGCCTGTTGTTTGATCTCGCTAAGCGTGAGCGGTTCTTGAAAAGCCGCGACCATGACCTTAATCATCCTCCTTCTGATACGCCACTTCGCGTTCGCGCTGTTCGGCTTTGAAGGCCTGTAATTGCCGCGCCACCATGCCCTGATAGCCGTCTGGGCCGACCCAGCGGATATTCCAGTTATCTAAGCCGGCAATTTCGCCACCTTCCTGGCGCGCTTCTTTGAAAGATTTGCCCTTCGCCACTTTTTCGGGCGTGCGTTCCGGGATGACTTTCTGCACCTTCGCTAGATGTGCGTGATAATCATTGCCAACCGGGCAGACCGCCAAACATCTGGGGCAATCGCCGAACGAGCCGACAACGCGCAACAGGCCCTGCCAGAAACCGAAGACGTCGCGGGATTTCAACATCTCTTGATGTTTGCCGTCCGGCGCCTCGATCAACCGGTTTAGGTATTTCAGGATCGTTGCGAAACCGAATTCCTGCGCTTCCATGGCACAGGCGCGCTTGTCGATGGCAAAATGGCCGACCGCGTCAGTGGGGCAGGAATGCAGACAACGGCTGCAGCTTTCCCCGATACAGACCTGTTCGCTGATCGGCGCATCGGCGTCCAGTTCAAGTTCCGTCAAGACCCCGGTCAAATAAAGCCGGGGACCAAATTCCGGGGTCAGAATATTCACTTCCAAACCGAAGGTGCCAAGTCCCGCCTCAACCCCCAGATGACGGGTCGATAAATGGCCATAACTGGCATTCTTGAAATTCCAGTCGGTCTCTTGCGCCGCCGTCACGAAGCTTGGATGCCCAGCGCGTTCCAATTTTTCCGCCAGGCGGTGGGCGACCCGGTCCATTTTTCGCAATACCAGCATATCCATATATTGCACCGGGACGTTGCTTTTGCAGCGGAAGGCACCGACCGGTATCCGCTGCACCAGCACGACAACGCTTTTGACATGGGGGGAAATCCGCTCCGGCGTTTGCGGAAACCGCAAATCGGGGGGAAAGGCGTTCAAAATTTTGGCGCTGGCAATACCGACCAAATCGGCACCCAAATCCAAAGCCAGCTGTTTTACCGCGCGACTATCCATACTGGGGAAATTCTGCGGCGATCTTGATATTATAGCAAGTCTTTGCTCAATCGCGGAATTCCGGTTGGAAGGGGCGGCTGAGCAAGGCCTGAATGGCGTCGTCGACATTGCCCCCCTGATTGGCGATTAGATCGACCGTCGCCGCGATCGGCATGTCGATATTCTTGGCCGTGGCCTCCGCCGTCACGGCCGCCGCGGTATGGACCCCTTCGGCGACGGAATTGCGCGCCGCTTTAATCTCAGCCGCGGTCTTCCCCTGCCCTAGTTCGGCGCCAAACGACATGTTGCGCGACTGCAAACTATTGCAGGTCAGCGACAGATCGCCGATGCCGGATAATCCCATTAGGGTTTCCATGCGGGCGCCACGGGCGATCCCGTAGCGCGCCAGCTCCGCCAGCCCTCGGGTCATCAGCGCGGCGCGGGCATTTTCACCCAGGCGCTTGCCTTCAACGATGCCACAGGCGACCGCAATCACATTTTTCACGGCACCGCCGATCTGGGCACCAATAATGTCATCGCTCAAATAAGGACGGAAGGTGGGCCGGCCGATGGCTTCAACAATGGCGCCGCCGGTTTTTTCGCCCGCTGCCGCCAAAGTCACGGCGGTCGGCAGGCCGGACGCTACTTCTTGAGCAAAGGTCGGCCCTGACAGGATAGCCGGCGGGTTTTCCGGCAGGATTTCCGCCAACACCTCGCTCATCAAGGCGAAACTACCGATCTCCACCCCTTTGGAGCAGATCACCATTGGCACACCGCCCTTCACCTGCCCCGCGAGTTGTCTGGCAATACTACGCAAATGCTGCGCCGGCGTCACCAACAGCACCAGATCCGCGTCGCCGGCTTCGCCCAGTTCCCTGGTCGCACGCAAATCGGGATCAAGCGGCACACCCGGCAGATAAACCTTGTTTTCGTGGCTCTGGTTGATCGCCCCGACAACGTCGTCTTCCAAGGCCCAGATCACGGTGTCGCGGCCATTGGCCCGACAGACCTGGGCCAGCGCTGTGCCCCAGGCACCACCGCCGATAACTGCAATGCGTTTCATAGCCTTATCCTAACCTTATGCCCGGACGCCGGCAAAGGGTTTGGGCGCGGCATCGGGATCCAGCGGCCAGCGCGGGCGGGCTTCAGCGTCCAATTCATCGGTCAGTCCGGCCCGTAATCGTTCTAGGCCGGCCCAAGCAATCATGGCGCCATTGTCGGTACAAAGCCCGATTGGTGGCGCCACCAGTTCCATCTCGGCTTGCCGGACGATATCCTCCAATCCGCTTCGCAAAGCTTTGTTGGCGGCGACACCGCCGGCCACCACCACATGGGCAACGTCAGGGTAATGGTCTTTTGTCCAGATCAAAGCATGGTCTAGACGGTCGACCACGACATCGACGACGGCTTGTTGAAAACTTGCCGCCATATCGGCCGGGGAAATTTGAGGGTCTTTTTTCAACGCATGCAGCACCGCGGTTTTCAAGCCGGCGAAGGAAAAATCGCAACCTTCGCGGCCTTTCATCGGTCTGGGCAACGGAACGGCTTTGGGATCGCCGTTCAACGCGGTCGCTTCCACCGCCGGTCCGCCCGGATAGCCGAGGTCGAGCATTTTGGCGGTCTTGTCGAACGCTTCGCCAATGGCGTCATCGATGGTGGTGCCAAGGCGGCGATATTGTCCGACCCCTTCAACCACTAATATCTGGCAATGGCCGCCCGAAACCAGCAGCAGGAGATAGGGAAACGGTACCTTGTCGGTCAATCGCGCGGTCAAGGCATGCCCTTCAAGATGATTGACGGCAATCAGCGGCTTGCCGGTGGCCGCGGCAATCGCTTTTGCGGTAACCAGGCCGACCATGACGCCACCGATTAAACCGGGCCCGGCAGTGGCGGCGACGGCGTCCAGATCATCGAAATCCATATCAGCTTCGGTCATGGCCTGCGCAATGAGCCGGTCCAGATGTTCGACATGGGCACGGGCGGCAATTTCCGGCACCACGCCGCCATAGGGGCGGTGCTCGTCGATCTGGCTCAATACCACATTGGCAAGGATTTCACGCTCGCTGGTAACAATCGCGGCAGCGGTTTCATCGCAGCTGGTTTCAATGCCCAGGACCCGCATATTCTTCCTTCCATCTATCGTCCGATGCGACGATTTAGCGCTTGCGCTTTCCCAATTCAGGCCTTAGCACCTGTGCTTATGACCCGGCAACAGAGAATTACAATCGGCACCCGTGGCAGTCCTTTGGCTTTGGCTCAGGCGGAGGAGGTAAAATCGCTTCTGCTGTCCGCCCACGCGCATTTGAGCGGCGGCGATATAGCGATCTGCATCTTCCGCACCAGTGGCGACCGTATCCAAGATAAGTCCCTGCGTGATTTTGGCGGCAAAGGCCTCTTTACCAAGGAAATTGAAGACGCCATGTTGGCCGGAGAGGTCGATATTGGCGTTCATTCGTCAAAGGATTTGCCGACCGAATTGCCGGCCGGGTTGGGCTTGAACTGTGTGTTGGAACGCGAAGATGCCCGCGACGCCTTTATATCGCTCACTTCGGCGTCGTTTGAAACGCTGCCCGAAGGGGCGGTCGTCGGCTCTTCCTCGCTGCGCCGGGCCGCGCAGGTCCGACATATGCGACCGGATCTGAAAATTGTAGAGTTTCGCGGCAATGTCGAAACCCGGCTCAGAAAATTGCAAGAAGGCCTGGCGGACGCAACTTTTCTGGCCTGCGCCGGCCTCAATCGCTTGGGGCAGGCGGAGCGTATCACCGAAGCGATGGCGCCGGAGATCATGTTGCCGGCAGTAGCACAAGGCGCAATCGGCCTGGAAAGCCGCCAGGACGATCCGCGCATCAGCGAACTGATCGCGCCGTTGAACCATGCCCCGACTTGGACCCGGATCACCGCGGAGCGGGCTTTTTTGGCCGCTCTGGACGGCTCCTGCCGAACCCCGATTGCAGCTCTGGCGGAATTGCAGGCGGGCGATATTATACTGCATGGCGAAATCCTTACGCCGGATGGTAAAGTCTGTCATACCGCCCGACGGCAAGGCCCAGAAAGCCAGGCGCAAGCTTTGGGTGACGATGCCGGCCAGGAACTCAAGGCCAAGGGCGGCCCTGAGTTTTTTACGGATTGATCGGTTATGCGGCTCTTGCTGACCCGACCACGAGCGGATGCAGAAGCACTCGCGGAAATTTTGCAAGATTTCGGTCATGACAGCTTGATCGAACCCCTGCTGACGATCGAAATTTATCAAAATCAAGCGATCGATTTGCTAGACGTGGCCGCCTTGATCGTAACCAGTGCCAACGGCATCCGCGCTTTTACGCAAAATTGTGAGGTCCGATCAATCCCCGTTCTGGCTGTTGGCGAGGCGACGGCGCGGGCAGCTCAAGAGCTCGGTTTCGAAAATATCGATAGCGCCCATGGCGACGTTGACGATTTGGTGCGATTGATCACATCGAAACAACCGGTTGACGACAAAATACTGCTGCATATTGCCGGCACCAAAGTAGCAGGCGATCTAGCCGGCCAATTAAGTGCGTTGGGTTATGTTCTTCGCCGGCAGGTGCTTTATGAGGCACGGGCCAGCGAAAGCTTGAGTTTGACCACTAGAACCGCCATCTCGAATGGAAATATCGACGCTGTGGTTATTTTCTCTCCCCGCACGGCGAAGACTTTTGTTAGGTTAGTATTGCGCGAACAGCTGCAGGATAAGGTCTCGAATGTAACGGTTTTCTGCCTGTCCGATGCCGTGGCGCAGGCAACAAGCCGGTTAAATTGGGCCCGCGTCTGTATTGCGGCGGAACCTAGTCAAACGGCCATATTAGCGCAAATCGGGCAAGCGTAACTGGAACGAGTGTGAATAAGAAAGAAACCAAAATGGCGGATAAAACAGAACAAGATGAAGCCATCGAAGTTGAGGCGGAAGTTATCAATGCCGAAGTGACGGAGCCTGAAACTACCGGCAAAAGTTCCAGTGGCGTGACCTTGGCGTTGATCGCTTTGATCGTCGGGCTGGTCGTTGGTCCTTTCATTCAGACCTTGCTGACACCCTATCTGCCGGCGGCATTGCAACCCGTGGCGGTGCCCACAAACGGCAATAGTCAAATTCTTTCAGCGTTGGCGAGGCGAACGACGCGGTTGGAGACGGCAGCGGCCGTGGCAGCGAAAAATCTTGATGGCTTGGCCCAACAAGTGCGGGAGTTGCGGGCGGCGGAAGCCAGCCGCGCTGGCGATACCGCCACCCGCGAGCAAAGCGGCGAACTTACGGCGCTGGAAGACCGTTTGCAATCAGGCTTGGCGGAAACCAAGGCCGCGCTGGACAGGGTGGCCCGGCAAGTCGAACAAATGGCCGGGCAGGCGAATTCTGCGACAGCTGAAATCGACGTCGATGGATTGCAGGCCAGGCTGAACGCGCTGGAAACCAATATGATTAAACTGACCGGCGAATTGCAGCAGGCGGCGCGACAGGCCCGTGAAATGGCCGACGACGCGGTGGCGCCACTTGGCGACGACATCAAAGATCTCAGCCAAAAAGTCGAGGCGATGGCGGCGGAAGCGGCAAATCGAGTGGCCGCGGTGCAAAAAGAAGCATTTGCCATCGCTTTGGTGCAGTTGCGGGTGGCGATTGATAAGGGGCGATCCTTCGCCAATGTCCTGGCCGCGATCGGACAGCGCTTCGGCGGTCAAACAATTGTCGATGAGGCGTTAAAAACACTCAACGAACACGCTGACGAAGGGGTCAAGAATATCGACGCCTTGCAGAGCGAGTTTCCTGAGGTGATCCGGCTCGTCCTACATGGCAGCGATATGGCGGCGCCTGGATTTTGGGATACCGCCAAGCAGAAACTGGCAAATTTGGTGACCGTACGGCGCACCGGCGCCATCGATGGTGACAGCGCCGAAGCGATCTTGGCGCGGGCGGAACATGCCTTGAACGATGGCGATCTGACAGTCGCGGTGGCGGAAATTGAAAGCCTGGATGCGGCGGCGCAGGCAAAAGCGGCGCCTTGGTTGGATGACGCTAAAGCCCGTATCGCGGTCGAAGCGGCGATGGACACCCTGGAACAGCAGGCCCTGGCCGGGGCGGGGGCCGGCTGATGCTGAAGTTTGCCCTGCTGTTCCTGGCCATGGCATTGATTGCCGGCGTCGCCGCCTGGTATGCCGACCATCCAGGGTTGATGACCATTGAATGGCAAGGCTGGTTGATCGAAGCCTCTTTAGGGATGACCTTGGTTGCGATCTTGCTGGCGATTTTTTTGTTGTTGGCGCTATATCGCCTGCTGCATTGGCTGTTGCGCGGGCCGGCATCTTATCGCCAGGCGGCGTTGGAGCGACGTCGCCAGCGCGGTTATTCGGCCCTCAGCGATGGTTTGGTGGCGGTGGCCGCAGGCGACGTGCCGTTGGCGCTGAAACAAGCCCAGCGGGCCGATCACATGCTGGAAGACAATCCGTTGAGCCTTTTGTTGTCTGCCCAGGCGGCGCAATTGGACGGCGACGATAAAAAGGCAAAAACGCATTTTCAAGCCATGCGGGAGCGCCCCGATACCGAATTTCTTGGCCTTCGCGGTTTGTTGGCCTACGCCCGGCGCGAAGGCGACGACGTCGAAGCCCTGGTTTTGGCGCGGCGGGCCTATCAACTGAAGCCTAAAGCCCCGTGGGTGGGCCGCGAATTAATCCTGCTGGAAGCGGACCAGGGGGAATGGGACAATGCCATTCGGCATTTGAAACAAGCGGAAAAACGCCACACCATCGACGGTGATGAGTTGCGCCGCCAACGGGTCGCCTTGTTCCTGGCCCAGGCCCGCGAAGCGGAGGCCAATCACGCGCTACCGTTAGCTTTGTCATTGACGCAAAAAGCGGCGGCGATCTCGCCCCTGCCGGCAGCGGTTGAGGCGGTCCGATTATTGTATCAACAGACAAGCTATCGCAAGGCGGACCGGGTTCTGCTGGCGGCCTGGTCGCAATGCCCGCATCCAGATCTTGCCGCCTTGGCGATGGTGCTGCAACCGGGCGAGACGCCTGAAACAAGGCTGCGGCGCTTGCGAACACTGACAGCTAAAAACGCCGAACACCGGGAAAGTATCATGTTATTGGCGGAAGCCGCGAAAGCAGCCGGGAATTTCGCCCAGGCGCGCGATCTGGTGGCACCGCTGCTGGGGGCAAGGGCAAACAAGACCGTCTGTGCTTTCATGGCCGAACTTAGTGAAGCGCAGGGCCGCGATATGGAAGCGGCGCGGGAATGGCTGCGGCGCGCAAATGATGCGCCGGGCGCCGATACATGGACCTGTGATAGTTGCCAGGCACAGTCGGCCAAATGGTCACCTGAATGTCCCGAATGCGGTGATTTTGCGAGTATTTCCTGGCCGCAAGGGACCGAAACCGTTGTTCCGGAGCGCCCTGCGGTGGACCAGGCGCCAATGACCGCGCAGGCCGAAAGCGCCACTTCGCTGGAAGGACCGCCAGCTCTAAGCGAACAATCTACAACAGAAACATCGACAGTCGGTACGAAGACCAATTAGGATGAAAATCGAGGCCTTGCAGTTTCGTCTGTCATGACGTAATGCCTGGTGAAGGAAAGCTTGGGAATTGGCGAAGGATATCTAAATGGGCGATAGTGGTGTTCAGTTTGCGGAAATCCGTTATGCGGATGTTCTTGTATTGAATCCTAGCGGCCGCCTAGACCAAGATACAAGCCAGATTTTCCAAAAGCAGCTTTTGCTGCTGATCACGCAAGAATCCCTGGACCGGCCTCGTGTTATCCTCGAAATGAGTGGCGTCGACTATGTCAGTAGCGTCGGCCTGCGGGCTTTGATGATTGTCGCGAAGCAATGCCGCGCCGGCAATGGTCAATTGGCGCTCACCAATTTGTCGCCGGTAGTAAGTGAAATTTTTGAAATTAGCCGTTTCAATCTAATTATCGATGTGTTTGAAGATGTGCGGCAAGCCATCATGTCAATTTCACCAGATTCGGTGGAAAGTTATGACGCCAACAACTAGCGTGCTGAGCTAAACCGATTTTACGGCACAAGTGTCAAGAGGGCGAATGAAATGCTTGCGCGGTTCTGGGGAACAAGAGGGTCGCTACCGGTTGCCCTCACAAGCCAGCAAGTTAACCAAAATCTGATTTCTGCTGTGGCCGCCGCCCAAGGGCGTTCCTTTTCCAATGACGACGAGATCGCTCGGTTCGTTGCTGACGAGATGCCATTTGATGTGGCCGGCACCTATGGCGGCAGCACCTCTTGCGTGCAGTTGGATGATGTTGGGGACGAATATATCATCTGCGACATGGGCAGCGGCGTGCGGGAATTCGGCAATGCGGTGTTGAGCGGTCGTTGGCCAGGCCGAAAATCGGTTTTCCACGTCTTTATGTCGCACGGCCATTGGGATCATATTATGGGCTTCCCATTCTTCACGCCGATTTATGTTCCCGGTAACAAAATCATCATCTATGGATGCCATGACCAGCTGGAAGAGATATTCAGATGCCAACAAAGCCGGCCATATTTTCCTGTCGATTTTTCCGAATTGGCGGCGGAAATCTCTTTCGTCACTCTGCCGGCGAACCAGGTCCATGACATCGCCGGCCTGAAAGTCAAGGCGATCAAACAACATCACGATAGCGATTCTTACGCCTACCGCTTTGAACATGGGGGTAAATCCGTGGTTTATTCCACGGATGGGGAATATCGGCTGGAGGATCTGCCCGAACTGGATGAAATTGTAGAATTTATCCGCGCCGCCGATTTGTTGATATTCGACGCCATGTATTCCTTAGCCGACGCCGCCACAGTGCGAGCCGACTGGGGGCATTCCAATAACATTATTGCCGTTGAACTGGCGCAGCGGGCACAAGTGAAAAATCTTTGCCTATTCCATCATGAACCCAGCAACGGCGACGCCGCATTGTTCGAAATTCTGCAGGAGACCAAGCGGTATCTGCAAATAACAGCGCCGGAAAGTGAGCTGCAAGTGACGATGGCGTTTGACGGCTTGGATATTGCTCTTTAGGCGCGGGTGGTAATCGTGGCGCAGGACCATAGTGTTAAACCCGAACCCCAAGATCGCCCGACCAGCGGCCTGATCGCCGGCTCATTCGAACGTTTGGGGCTGGCGGGTCTGGGACGCTGGCAGGGGGCACCAATTGCGCTGTTGTTTCTGATCGCATTTTTGGCCGTGCGGTGGAGTGATCCAAGCGAGCTGGAGTGGCTCCGCCTCAAGCAATTTGACGTGCTGCAATCGATCAAACCGAGAGAATGGAAGCATGCACCGGTGGTCATTGTCGATATTGACGAAGCCAGCCTGGCGGCCCATGGCCAATGGCCCTGGCCGCGTCATCGCCTGGCGGCGCTGATCGACAAAATCGCCGCGCCGGGCCCATTGGCGATCGGGCTCGACTTCCTGTTTAGCGAACCGGATCGACTATCGCCGGATAATCTGGCAGCCGAAATTCCCGATCTACCGGCGGCGGCGGCGCGTGAACTTGCCAACATGCCATCCAACGATATCCGCTTTGGAGAAAGTTTTCGCGGCCATCCCGTCGTCGTCGGTGTAGTGGCAATTGGCGCGGCGGTCGCCGGCGGCCAAACGGACGCGCCAGAAACCGTCTATTTTGTACGCGGCGACGATCCTGCGGCGGTTATCCCACATTACCAAAGCTTCTTACGCAACGTGCCGGCGATAAGCCGTCGAGCGCGCGGCGAAGGGGTGTTGAATTCGACTTCCGACGTCGACGGCATTGTCCGTCGGGTGCCGTTATTGGCCGGTGTGGCAGGGAAAATTTATCCGTCTCTGACCTTGGAAGTTCTGCGGGTTGCATTTGGCGAAAAATATTTTGTAGTGCATAGCGACAAGGCCGGCGTGCGGGGCATTTCGATCGCCGATTTCTTTTATCCGACCGCGCCGGACGGGCAGATCTGGCTCCACTACACCGCCCACCAGCCGGCCCGGTATGTTTCCGCCAAGGAAGTACTGGCCGGTGGTCTAAGTTCGGCGACGTTTGCCAACCGTATTGTCCTTTTAGGGACCAGCAGCGCTGGCTTGTTGGATTTACGGGCAACGCCGCTGGAGCCACAAATGGCCGGTGTCGAAATTCATGCGCAGGTATTGGAAATGCTGGCCCCCGGTCACGCCCTGACACGCCCAGGCTTCGCCCACTGGATGGAGTTGGCGATGATCGCCTTGGCCGGCCTTGCCATGGTTGTGCTGATCCCGATGTTCCGCCCGGTTTGGAGCCCGATGCCGGCCGTCGCCGTTGTTCTGATCCTGGCAGCGGTGACTTGGTATGCCTACGATCTGAAATTGTGGCTGATTGACAGCAGTCTGGCGATCGGAACCAGCGTTGCTTTGTTGATTGTGATGTCGGCGTCGACGTGGGCGGCGGCGGACCGGCAGCGCCGGCAACTCGATTATGACCTGGGTATCGAGCGCGCCGCCGCGGCCCGCATCCAAGGCGAACTGGAGGCGGCGCGGCGAATTCAGATGGGAATTTTGCCGCGCGATTTTCCGGCTTTCCCGGCGCGGCAAGATTTTGATCTGCATGCGCTGATCGAGCCGGCCCGGTCCGTTGGCGGCGATCTTTACGATTTTGCCTTGCTGGATGAAGACCATCTGTTTTTCATGGTTGGCGACGTCTCCGGTAAGGGGGTGCCGGCGTCTTTGTTCATGGCACTGTCGAAAGCGCTTTATAAAAGTGGGGCGCTGCGCCGGCGCCGCGACATTGCCCGGATCATGACGGAAGTGAACAAGGAAATTTATCGAGAGAACCCGCAAGCCATGTTTGTCACCGTCTTGGCGGGTATTCTGGACTTGCGCACCGGGCTCGTCGAGTGCTGCAATGCCGGTCACGATACCCCTTACCTGGCGCGTCCGGGGAGCCCCGCGCAAGCGCTGCATACGGCCGGTGGTCCGCCCCTAGGGATTTTGGAAGATTTTACCTATACGGCGTCCGAAATCGCTTTGCAAAGCGGCGATTTCCTGGTCTCGTCCAGCGATGGTGTTAGTGAAGCGATGAATGACAAACGGGCCATGTTCACGCTAGAGCGAATAGAGGATCTGTTACGCTTGGTGAGCGGCAAAACCACAGCCCGCGAATTGGTCGAAGCTATCCTCCGGGCGGTGCACGATTTTGCCGCCGGGGCCGAGCCCTCGGACGACATCACCATTCTGGCAGTGAAATATATCGGTCAAGATAATGTTCAGGCGATCGAGAGCTCATGAAACTTGAAGCATCACCGGCCTACGCCCCCTGCCCAACCACCGTCTTGCTCCGCAAGCAAAGCTTGACAATGGTACCCTATGGGCGGTTGGGCAGGGGGCGTGGGCCGGCTCGGTGAATTGCGAACGCGCCCTAGCGAACGGTGATTTCAACCCGGCGGTTGCGGGGTTCGGCGACCTTGTCGGCGGTCGGTATTACCGGATCGAATTCACCGCGGCCAGTGGCGACAAGGGTATCGCCGGCGATGCCTTTTTCGATCAGAAATTCCCGCACCACCGAGGCCCGGCGCAACGATAACGCGGTATTATAGGCATCGCTCGCCTTGCGGTCGGTATGGCCGACGACTTCGACCAAATAAGAGGATCGACGGCCAATATCTGTAACGACCATATCGAGGACGGCAATGGATTCGGCCGTTAAGGCGTCGGTGTCGCTTTCGAAATGAACTGTGAACCGGGCCGGTAAGATCGGTTGCGCTTTCAGGGCTTCGGCAAAGATTTGTTCGATTTGTTTCCGATCTAGCGTCGTCGCTTTCAAGTCACCGTTTTGCACATGGGCGGTGGCATAGGCTTGGTTCAGGGTTTGGCTGCTTTTGCCATCGTCGATGGTAATTTGCCCGACCTTGCCGTCATCGTCGGGGAGGACCACGAAGACCGTTTTACCGAGGCCACTTTCGCACGCCGTGGCGAACAGGCCCAGCATGATGATTAGGCCTAGTCTGCGTATCGGCTGCCAGTTCATTGCCCATCATCCCCCGGTTTGTCATGCTCTACTGAGCGGATTTCTCACTCTTCGACCTTGATCAGGAAGGTGGTGCCGCGAACCCCTAAAATTGCCGTCGGGGTCTTGATTTTCATCGCCTCTGGCGAGGTGCGGGCGATGTCACCGGACACCACCGACAAAGTTCCTTTGTCCATGCGCGCCAGTAAATTACCTTCGAAACTGGACGAGTTGAAAACATATTCCTCCAGCGTAATGGAACTGTTGGGGCCGGCGGAAAACACCGTGTTATCAACAAAAGTGATGCCGATGGTACCGGTTTTACCGGTTTCGACGATATCGGCACGTTGCACCACATCGCCGATATGCGCCGCCATCCGGACCGCATCCCGCACTAGAAAGGTTTCGCCGCTGGTCGTTCTGACATAACCGATGACATTGTTTTCGGCCCAAGCGGTGAGGGTCACGAACATCATGGCAAACGCTAATAAACATACTTTTTTCATAATCAGTCCTCAAAAAATCAGTTTTTCTGTCGACATCCGGCTATCGACAAAGCGAATCCCTCAATTCTGACGAATATGAATAGAATAATGAGCTTGCCGCGACCTGTCCAGCGCGATGGTTTGCGGAATTTGGCGCCAGGACTACCCTTTGCGTGCAAATTGTGGCACAAGCGGCACAGTTTCAACTTAACGACGATCCCCGATGTCGGCACCCATTCAACTGCAACTGAAAAACAATCTTGCCGAAGTGCAGCGTTTGGGTCGCGCCATCGCCGAATATTGCGCGGCGCAGGGGATTGCCGCCAAAACCGCCCATCGAATTACCCTGGCGCTGGAGGAACTGGTGACCAATACGGTCAGTTACGGTTTCCGCCGCGACGGCGTTCATCTGATCGACGTCACGATTGAGGTAGCGGGCGTGGCAGCCGGCGAGAAAGCGGGTGGCAGCTTAAAAATTGTCGTCATTGACGATGCCTGGCCGTTCGATCCCCGACAAAGCCAACAGGCCTCCTTGGACGGGGCCTTGGAAGAGCGTCAAATCGGCGGCCTGGGCCTGCATTTGATCGAAAACCTAAGCGATGAAATCGACTACCAACAAGTCGCCGGGCGCAACTGCACGACCTTGTTGTTTTCAATCTAGCTGGATCTGCCGCCCGGGTCCCTTTGCCCTTGCCATCAAGTCGCGAAACGCCTATGTTCCGCGCCGATTAAGGCACCGAGGGGTGCCCACCCCGCGCGCCGTTATGACCACGCCGCCAACATGCCGAAGTAGCTCAGGGGTAGAGCAACTGATTCGTAATCAGTAGGTCGGAGGTTCAATTCCTCTCTTCGGCACCATTTTTCTACGTAATTCAATAGGTTATAGAATAGGTGAGCTTAGCCGAATTTTTGACTGTGGAATTTGGTACTCTGTATAGGCTTGCAATCATGTAACACCTTAGGCGAGCAGACAGATAATGTCTTCTGCTGGTAAAAGCAGACCTTCCAATACTGCTGTTATTTCGTCTCAGTTTGACCCAGAGCGGACTATCGGCACTCCCGGAAATTCACAATCTAAACCCGACCATCGCCAAATCATCGCGACGAATATTCTTGCCGTGATACCCTTCGAACATTGCCATGACACGATCTGGTTGATCGGCAATGCACACGCAAAGGTGCATTTTTTTCGTTAATCGTGTGGTCAAAAATTTAAGTTTTTCAATGCTTTAGTCAAGGCTCCGATTTTTGACGAAAGTTGCCTGCTTTGTGGGTAAATTAGGGAAATAGGCCCTCTGTTAGCCGCATAAGCGGAGAGCACGGGCACGACCTGTTTGTTGTCCAACGCTTGTGTCACCATAAAACTCTGGGCTTGCGTGATGCCATGGCCTCGAACAGCCAGGTCAACAAGAGCATCGCCAGAATCCAATATTATATTACCGGTTACGGAAAATTTACGCTCGTGGCCGTCTTCAATGAATCGCCATTCATATAGTCGCCCTGTGCGAGGAAGACGCATGTTTAAGCAGTTGTGTTGAGCCAGGTCGCCCGGCGTCCTTGGGGTGCCAAATTTATTCAAATAAGTAGGCGACGCGATGGTCACCAGGCGAATGGTGCCCAGGTGTTTGGCGACAACACGAGAATCAGGGATTTGCCCGACGCGAATGGCGGCATCATATCCTTCAGCGATCAGATCGACAAGGCGGTCCGTTAGCGTGGTTTCGACAATAAGATCAGGATTCTTTTCAGAAAGCCGAGCTACGGCTGGCGAGAGGATTAGTTTTCCAAATCCGTGTGGAGACGAGATTTTCAAATGACCGGATGGTTGCGCTTGGCGTCCAATAAGTTGTTGTTTAGCTTCTTCAAGTTCTTCCAGTAACAATGAGCAGCGTTCAAAAAAAGCCTGTCCATCGTGTGTTAGGTTCAGGCCGCGGGTAGTACGGTTCATCAGTTTTACACCAAGATCTTCTTCCAGTCGACTGACCGCACGGGATACGCCGGACTGTGTCATTTTGACGGCTGTGGCAGCTTTTGTGAAGCTGGACAGTTCAGCGGTTTTTGCAAAAATCTTTACGGCGTTCAGGTCCATAATCATGCCTATATATGATTTTAATCATTAGTATTATGAATTTTAGATGATTTCCTATCTTTAGGCCAGTAGTTATGGTGCGATTTCCGTCAAGTGGCCGGAAACATAAATTACTGCGCGAATATCAGGGAAAAGAAAATGAAGGAAGCATATCAACCAATTACCTTTATCCTTAACGAGAAATCAACAAGCCTTTCTGTCGATCCCGATACACCGTTGCTGTGGGCTCTCCGCGAACATATAGGGCTGACTGGCACAAAGTTTGGATGCGGCGCTGGCTTATGCGGTGCCTGCATGGTTCATGTCGATGGGAATCGAACCTTCTCTTGTCAGACAAGTATCGCTGAAATAGGCGGTAAATCCGTGACAACTATTGAGGGCTTGTCAGCTGATTACAGTCATCCTGTTCAAAAGGCGTGGCTTTCGGAGAAGGTACCGCAATGCGGATATTGTCAATCGGGGCAAATTATGAGTGCCGCAGATTTACTGGCAAAAAACAGCCATCCAAGTCGCGAAGAGATTGTGGAGCATATGACTACGAACCTTTGTCGATGTGGCACCTATCCACGGATTATTCGCGCAATAGAGCGCATCGCAAACGAGGGGTAAATTATGGTTGATCAACTAGCCAGCACCGAAAATTCATCTGGACCGTTACTCTCTCGCCGAAACTTCCATACGGGAGTTGCGGGCCTGACATTTGCCCTGTCGCTAGGCCTGAAAGCAACGGGGGGACATTCGTTGGCGGTGGGTGACGGGCAAATCAGTGACGCATGGGTTACAATAGGGACTGATGGAAAAATCACCATCGTTTACCCTGTTGATGAAATTGGGCAGGGTACCTCAACAGCGCTCCCTCTCGTTTTCGCCGACGAATTGGGCGCAGATTGGGCCGACGTCGTGGTGGTGCCATCGCCTGCCATCGATAAGATATATGGCAATCCTTACTATGGCGTTATGCTTACAGGCGGGAGCGCCGGTACAGCCGGATATTTCGCTCTTATTAGAACCCAAGCAGCCCAGATCAGAGTAATTTTACATAATGCGGTTGCTACTAACTGGGATGTGCCCGTTTCTGAACTAAGCGAAGAACCAAGCCAGGTCGTCCATAAAAAAACCGGTCGCAAAATCACTTTCGCCGACATCGCTGTCTTTGCAAAGTACCCAAATCCCACACCCGCGATTACAAAAAATGACCTCAAACCATGGAGCGAATTTCGCTACATTGGCAAAGATATACCTCGTGTGGATTTACCCGCCAAAGTAAACGGCAAGGCGGAATTCAGTATCGATGTGCGCCTTGAGGGTATGCTCTATGGCGTGGTGTTACGGGCACCGATTGAGGGCTCTCGGCCAGTGAAAGTTTCTACCGCTGAAGCTTCAGGTGTGCCCGGGTTTGTCAAAACGGTGGTCCTTCCTCACGGCGTGGGTATCTTAGCCGAAACGATGGAAGCGGCACTGGCAGCTAAGGACAGTCTCGAAGTCGAATGGAGTATTGTCGAGGGCGCGGGCAGTTTTAATAGCGAGGTTGCACTTGATTCATACGCCGAGGCTGCAAATGATCTTTCAATCAAAAGCGCCTTTGCCCACACCAACGACTTTAACCCTGCTGACACAGGCGACATTCGTAAGGCGTTCGATGCAGCTGATACAGTTTTCGAAGGACAGTATCGTCATGACTATACTTACCATGCCCAGATGGAGCCTCTCAATGCTGTGGTTGCTTTGAATGAAGCTGGCGACAGGGCCGATGTGTGGGTGGGCACACAATCTCCAACCTTTGCAATCGCAGCCGCTGCTAAAGCCCTGGATTTGGCTGAGGACAAGATCATCCTACACCGTAGTTTCTCGGGCGGAGGTTTTGGGCGTCGGAACCATGAGGATCAGGAGTTTACCGTCGATGCCGCGTTGCTTGCGAAGGCATCCCGAAGGCCGGTGAAATGTATCTGGAGCCGTGAAGATGATGTTCATAACGGGCGTTTTCGCCCCATGGCAGCACATATCATACGAGCCGCCTTTGACCGTGACGGGAATATCATTGCCCTGCACCACAGAATAGCATCCGAAACCGCTTTTTCTTTTAGTCATCCTTCGATGTATGAAGCTTTTGGCAGCAGGCCTTTTTTGTCAATCAATGGCTCTAACATCGACTACGCTATCCCAAATTTCTTGGCGGAACATATAAAGCAGGTTGATGGTATGCGGCTTGCCCCTGTTCGCGGCACATCTGTCACCACCAACAACTTTGCCGTCGAATCTTTTCTAGACGAAATATCCGTTAAAAAAGGCGTTGACCCTTTGGAATTTCGATTGGGGTTGCTTCGCCACGATATGCGGGCACTAGCTGTATTGAACAGAGTTGCCGCGATGGCGGCGTGGCCGCACGAAGTGGCAAAAGATCGTGCTCTCGGCATTGGTTTTGTCCATAACTCTGGCAGCTATATGGCTTCAGTAGCTGAGGTATCGCTTGATCGCGATAGTGGGACAATTAAAGTTCACAATATCTGGGCTGCCATTGATCCGGGTTTGGCTGTGCAGCCTGATACTGTACAAGCTCAAATCGAAGGTGGGATAATCTATGGTTTGGGTGTGGCGCTCAGCGAACGCATAACTATGGAAGACGGCGTGGTACAGCAGTCAAACTTCCACGATTATCTTATACCGCGTATGTCGGACGTCCCAGATATACATGTGCAAGTCTTGACAACGGACAACCCACCGGGAGGTGCAGGGGAAATGGGAGTTACATTGGGCGTTGCGCCGGTAGCCAATGCTGTTGCGGCACTGACAGGTGTTAGAATGCGTAGGCTTCCTATGACCCCGGAAAGGGTTCTTGACGCCCTCTCCTGAGCATTCTAGCGCGGTCATCGTCGGTTTGATCGACAAACAAAAATTCTCATACGACCTTTGGGGCGATACTATGAATGTCGCAAGCCAGATCGAATCCGAAGGCATTGCCGATCAACCCCAAATTTCAGCAGAAACCAGGGAAATGCTCTCCAACCGCTATCAAACATCCTCACGTGGCGAAATCAAAATCAAGGGACATCGACCCAGAGAAACTGATTTGCTCGAAGGTCATGTATAGCAATCACGGATTAAATGTCCGAGATTGGCAAGATGCAGAAGTTGTTCATTTGTCTCTAAATGTCTGAACTCGAACCCAAAGCCGAAATTTCCAATACATAAATTTATCTAACCCCGCTCCGGTGCAAATTACGTCGCGCTCGCAATTTACCGCCGCCGATCCGGCCAGGCCAATGATAACTTGCCATTTCCTCGCCTGACTACTTCGATGTTGGCACAGCGCCTTCGAACAGTGCGGCGGCTTGTTTGATCTCGCGCTGCATATGCTGGCGGAAGAGCGACACTCGTTTGGTATTGCGCAGATCACGGTGATAGAGCAGCCAAAGGCCAAGTTCATGTTGCTTTTTAGGTTCGTGAAATCTTGCCAGTTCGGCGTCGCTGTCACCTAGAAAGCAAGGCAGAAAGCCAACCCCCAGGCCTTCTTTCAACGCCGCTAGCGTCAGCGAGGTTTCGTCGACATAAAACTCGTGTTCCGCTTGTGGCCAGGCCTGCTTGGTCCAGGTTCTATGATATTCGCAGCAATCAACCCCAATCCATTTTTCCTTGGCGTGCCCGGATTTGACCGCGGCGCAGTAATCACGCGCGCCATAGACCGCCGAAGCCACCGTTGTCAGGCGTGTCCCGATCAAGGTTTCCAGCGGTTTGTTGGTCTGCCGGATGGCAACGTCGGCTTCACGTTCGGCAAGGCGCACTGAGTCATTGGTGACCTGAACGCTTAGTTCGATCCTTGGGTAGGCGGTCGTGAAGCGCGCAAAATACGGCATCAGCACGGTTGACGCCATGTTGGCAATTGCGGTGACCCGCAATTGCCCGGCGACATCTTCGGCTTGACCGCCGACCGCCCCTTCAAAGGACAACAGTTCGCTCTCGATACGCAAGGCGGAAAGCTTCAACTCTTCTCCGGCCTCGGTCAGGACATAGCCGGATGCTTTGCGTTCAACCAACGGCGTCGCCAGTTTATGCTCTAAAGCGCGAATTCGCCGCGAAACGGTGGAATGCTGCACACCCAACAGCTTGGCGGCACTGCTGAAAGAACCCTCACGGGCTACGGCCAGGAATATTCGCGCGTCATCCCATTGCATCCGGTGTTCCCTACCATGTGCATTTTTGCAAAACGAGTGTCGATTTTTCCCCAATTCCCAAAACCATTATCCAATGCGACCAATTTGGCAAGTGAATAAAGCTCTGGCGCTGCTCGCGGGCGAACGAAATCCGGCTCCTGCAAAGCGTCGCGCACGACTAGAAAACTTAATTGGAATATCGATCTAATCAAGGAGAACACAATGTCTGTCGAACACATCCAGAATTCGGTTAAAGATGTTATCGCCTACTTGAAAGAGAACCCGAAAGACGCGTTGAGCGACGACCCACCGGTCACTGCGGTCATGGAAGGCGGCCTGCGCTGCCGGGCCACTGGGGCGGCCGGCGAAACGATCGTCACCGACATGCCGGAAGCCATCGGCGGGGGCGGTTCGGCACCGTCACCGGGCTGGCTGTCACGGGCAGCTTTAGCCACTTGCGACGCCACTCGAATAGCGTTGCACGCCGCACAGTTAGGGGTAACGCTGGACACGCTCGAGGTCACGGCCGACAGCGTTTCCGACGACCGCGGCCTGCTCGGCCTGGATAAATCGGTTCCTGCCGGTCCGCTGAGCTTGCGAACCCGCGTGACGATTGGTGCCGCGGGCGTGGACGAAAAAACCCTGCGTGAGATTGTTGATTTCGCGGTGACCCATTCCCCGGTCGCTGACGGCAGTCGCCGCGAAACGCCTTCAAAACTAGAGATCAAAATAGCCTGACCATTTTGCCAATATAAGGAAATTTAGAAAATGACAACTTCTCTTTACTCCCGCCTTGGTGGCTATGATGGCCTTGCGATGTTCTCAACCACTGTCGTCGGGCTCGCCCGCAAGGACGATCTTCTGGGGCGTTTCAGGGCCAACCGAGGTGAAGACAGAATTGCGCGCGAACTCCAGCTTCTGATTGATTTTTTCGTTAAAGAAACCGGTGGGCAGATGTATTATAGCGGCCGTGACATGGCGCTTGCCCATCAGGGCATGGGGATTACCGAGGCAGACTGGACCCGCTTCATCGAGATCGTGGTCGATGTTGCCGGTGATATGGGCGTTGGCCCGAATGAAGGCGGCGAGGTGATGGCCTTCCTCGACGGCCTTAAAGCGGATATCGTGACAGCCTAGCCCAACTAGGTGTCAGAAAACTTTGGCAGGTTCCCGCGAAGGGCCGGCAACTCCAGTACATCCCCTTTCCGGGGAAACCGAATAACAACGGAGGACGCCATGAACAACAATTCCAAAACCAGAGAGGGTGGCTGTACCTGCGGCCAGGTGCGGTATCAAGTAACTTCGGCGCCCATGATCGTACATTGCTGCCACTGCCGCGGCTGTCAGAAAAACTCTGGTTCTGCCTTTGCCCTGAACGCCCTTTTTGAGGCTGATCAGGTGCAGCTGATGTCAGGTGAGGTTGAGGAAATTACCGTTCCGACGCCTGGTGGCACGGGTCAAATCATTGCCCGATGCGCCAATTGCAAAGCCGCAGTTTGGAGCAACTACAATTTTGGCGGTTTACGTGAACGGATCCGCTTTATTCGCGTCGGCACGCTTGATGACCCGGACCAATTACCGCCGGATGTCCATATTTACACGGGCTCAAAACAGCCGTGGGTCGCGCTGCCAAGGGACGACCTGCGGGTTGAAGAGTTTTATGATTTCGAAGCGACCTGGTCGCCCGAGAGCATGGAGCGTCTGGCAAAGATAAAAACATCTGCTGGCATTCCGATTTCTTGAAGGGAAGCGGTCAAGCGCCGGTAAACGGCGAGATCAGAATTCGGGATAGACGGCGACGATGGAAATGGATGCGCTTTTTATGCAAGCGATAGAGGATTGAGCCGCCAGGGCTGATCAGGATGGCACCATTCGCGGCTTCCAACAACCGCCGCCCACCGATTGAGCATTTGAGGCGTAACTAAAAAAATATCAGCGTATCTTCCGCGCTCATATCAAGCACCACGTCATCGCCATCGACATAGAAGGTGTCCGCGCCTTGCCCGCCGATCATGGTATTGACGCCGGCGCCGCCGTACAGGATGTCGTTGCCCAAATTCCCATTCAGCACATCGTTGCCGAGGTTGCCGTATAGAGTGTCCTGATCCTGGCCACCGTATAAAACGTCATCGTTCTGACCGCCATAAAGCACGTCGTTGCCGATGTTGCCGTAAACTACATCGTCGCCCTGGTTGCCGTAGATAACGTCATTGCCGATGTTGCCGTAAATTACATCGTTCTGAAGGTTGCCATAGATGACGTCGGCGTTCTGACCGCCGAAGACAATATCGTTGCCCTGGCCACCGAAGATGACATCTTCGCCCTGGTTGCCATAGATGATGTCGCTGCCCTGGTTGCCGTAAATAATATCAGTACCAGCCAATCCGAATATAATGTCATCCCCGGCCATTCCCGCCAACACATCACCGAACTCACCACCTTCGATGAAGTCATTGCCGGCGGAGCCGGTCGGGGACGGGCCACCACTGCCACCGCCACCACCGCCGCCGGTGCCACCACCATCATCAAAGGAAAAGAATTGTCCATTAAGGATTGTGTCCCTGGACTGACTGCCATCACTCCAGGCGACAACAATGTCGCCGCTTTCCAATTGAGTAATCGAAGATGTCGTCTGCCATCCGTCGGTCGTGGTATTGACCAGAATCTCATCGCCGGACTTCGCGCCGCTGGCGTCAAAAAGCTGCCCGCGGATCGCGGTTACGGACGGATCGTCCGGACTTAGGCTTCTGTCGTTCCATGTGACGAAAAACCCGCCGTTCTGTAGACCGATGACCGACGCGACCGATTGCGTTCCTGCGGTTATAGTATTGATTAAGAACTCGCCGTCTACCGGCGCGCCGTCTGCGTCATAGATTTGTCCGCGAATAGCATGATCGGAATCGCCGTTTGTAGCGCTTCCATCGACCCAAACGATAACAAACCCACCGTTCTGAAGGCCACCGATAACTGGATCGAATTGGTGTTCCTCAGTTGAGGAGTTGACCAGAAATTCGCTATTAACTTTGTTTCCGGCCGAATCAAACAATTGCGCTCTTATTGCAAGACCGGAAAGGTCTGCACCGGTCTCGCCATAGTCTTCCCAAGCTACAACAAAACCGCCGCCTTCCAGACTTTGCACAGTTGCATCGTATTGGCTCGCATTCGTTGTCGTGTTGACCAATATCTCATCGCCGACCGGTGCGCCGTTCGCGCCAAACACTTGGCCACGAACCGCCTCAAAAGATGTGTCATCGCCCGTCGCGCTGCTGTCGCTCCAAACGGCAACAAAGCCGCCGTCTTCCAAGCTGGTGACCGAAGGATGATTTTGATTGTCCGTTGTGGTGGTTGGTATTTCAAACTCGCCACCGACAGGGTTTCCGTCTGAGTCGTAGATTTGACCTCGAACTGACCACCAACCCGAATCACCAGGGCTGCCATCACGCCAAGTGACAACGAAACCACCGCCTTCCAGGCCGGTGACGTCCTGGACCCACTGGGTACCACCTGTCGTAGAATTGGCCAAAAATTCGTCGCCGATTTTGTTCCCCTCGGCGTCGAACCGTTGGCCATACACGTCCAAAGGAAAGCTGTCGCCTTGGGTTTCACTGTTGCCCTGCCAAACCGCAACGAATGTCCCGTCATCAAGGTCCGCAAGACGGACGGAATTTGGATTATTGCTGGCGAATGAATTGATTTGAAATTCGCTACCCGACTTATACAACATTACAGTGAAAAACTCCGTCGAGAAAATAATGATTAATAGAATATAAATTTACTAATCATAAATATATTAGATTTGTCAACTAAAGGTTATTCATATGCACTGTTATAATACAATAAGTTGCTAAATTAGAAAACACTACCTACCGTTGTTCGTCGATGACGGGGCGCAGTTTACCGTCCGAAGGCCGGACAACTAGATGTTGCAAATGTCCGGTCGTGGATGAAGTGTTTGCTTCTGAACGTAACAGCAAATTTTGGCCGAAAACCCGCTCAATCACAGCTCGGGATAGACGCTGACGATGTGGATAACGCCGATGGCGACGCTGAGCCCTCCGATGGCGCTTTGCAGGGTATTGTTCAGGCCGGTCGCCAGCCGGCCGCTGAGGATAAGCGGCATCGCGATGACGCCTGATAACGCCACCATGCCGATGATCGAGCCGAGCGAAAACAAGAGCACCAAAGCAAAGCCGGCCCAGCCGCCTTGCGGAAAGGCCAGGGCCAGGACCGCCGCCGATCCGGCCAGGCCGTGCATGACCCCGATGATAAAACTACGCCGCCGTCGCGGCGCTGGCGCATGGGCATGATGATGCGGGTTCAGATCATGCGGTTGTTTGTCGCCTTTGTGGCTATGGGCGTGGAAGTGCACGGCGCCGTCGCGATGGCGATGGAGGTGGAAATGGATGCGCGCTTTATGCAAGCGATAGAGGACGGAGCTGCCAAGGCCGATCAAGATGACGCCAATCGCGGCTTCCAGTAGCGGCGTCAATCCGGCGGGCAATTCGCCACGAAGTAATATTATTGTGCCGACAAAAGCCGCCAGCGTGAGGGCATGACCGATGCCCCAGAACAAGCCATGCGCGGCAATATGGCTGAGTTTTCGTTGTCCGGCGACGATGCTGGCAACCGAGGCGACATGATCGGCTTCCATCGCATGTTGCAAACCTAAGAGAAAACCAAGGGTCAGAATTGCAGTCATTTCAGTGTGGCTCGGCGCGGGTGGAGTTTAATATCAGCATTCCGTATAGAGCGCTTAGGCAAAGCCGTCCAGCACGATTGCTCTGGCCCGGCCTCTCGTGCTAGTTTCCTGGACCGCTGCGGCGCGGAAGTTGGTGCTCCAGGTAAAAATCATGGAAATTCCAACACTGCCCCCGCAACTGTGAATGGCGAGGAACCGGGAAACAGCCACTGGCAGATTAATCTGCTGGGAAGGCCTCGGGACCCATGAGCCTAAGTCAGGAGACGCGCACGGCGGTATTGACCAAGCTTCGGAGGGAGAGCAGGAGCGTCATGCGATCAGAGGGCCGACTTGCGGAAATTTCACTAATCCTGGGGGGTGCCCGTTCGGGGAAAAGCCGTTTGGGTGAACGCCTGTGTTGCGGGCAAGGCCAAAACCGCATCTATATCGCCACCGCGCAAGCTTTTGACGAGGAAATGCGACAACGCATCGACGCCCATCAGGCCCGACGCAACCACACATGGCGCACGATTGAAGCGCCGATGGACCTGGCCCAAGCGATTGCGGAAGCCGGCCAAATCGGTTTGCCGATCCTGGTCGATTGCCTGACCCTTTGGCTGTCCAATCATCTGCTGGCCGATGGGGATATCGATCACGAAGTAACGGCGCTGCTGGAGGCGGTGCAAGCCGTTACCTGTCCAATCACTTTGATATCAAACGAAGTCGGCCTGTCCATCGTGCCTGAAAACGATCTCGCCCGTAAATTTCGCGACCTCAGCGGCTGCATGAACCAACGCGCCGCCATGATCGCCGATAATGTCATTTTCACCGCTGCCGGCCTGCCGCTAATCCTAAAAGGCCAACTAACCGAGGATGTTGCCCGATGAATAGTCTCAACCGTGTCCCCACCACCGTGATCACTGGCTTTTTAGGGGCCGGCAAAACCAGTCTTATTCGGCATCTGTTGGAAACCGCCAACGGGCGCAAAATCGCCCTTATTATCAACGAATTTGGCGATGTCGGCGTCGATGGCGAAATCTTGAAAGCCTGCGGCGAGGAAACCTGTAGCGAAGCCGATATCGTGGAATTGGCCAACGGTTGCATTTGCTGCACCGTCGCCGACGATTTTGTCCCGACCATGAACGCGCTATTGAACCGGGCCGACCCGATAGATCACATCGTCATCGAAACGTCTGGCCTGGCCTTGCCGAAACCCTTGATCAAAGCCTTCAACTGGCCGGATATCCGTACCCGGGTCACGGTCGACGGGGTCGTCGCTGTGGTCGATGGGCCGGCTTTTGCCGACGGTCTGTTTGCCGAGGATCCGGACGCGGTCGCGGCGCAACGCCTGGCCGATGACGCTTTGGACCATGAAAGTCCGCTGGCTGAATTGTTCGAAGATCAGCTGGCCAGTGCCGACATGGTCATTTTGAACAAAGCGGATCTGATGGACGAAGCCAGTTTGGGCAAGGCCGCCGATGATCTGCGCAAAGAATTGCGGCAGGAAATCGCCATCGTGCCGGCCCGACACGGCGCCATCGACGCCGCCACCTTATTGGGTTTGGAAGCGGCGGCCGAAGATGATCTGATGAACCGCCCCTCTCATCACGACGACGAGGACGATCATGAACATGACGATTTCGAAAGTTTTATCGTCTCCGTCGATGTCATCAAAGATCTGGATGGCATGCTGGATCGCTTGCGCCGGGCGGCGGCAGAGCATGACATCCTGCGCCTCAAGGGTTTTGTCGCCGTCGAAGGCAAGGATATGCGCTTGCTGATCCAAGGGGTCGGCCGCCGCTTACAACATTATTTCGACCGCGAATGGCAAAACCAGGAGAGCCGCCAAGGGCAGATCGTGGTGATCGGGCAAGCCGGCCTGGATCAGGCCGCGATCAACGCCATCATTCAGGCTTAGGACCTTTTTCATGCACTTACTCGCGGCAAAACCAGGGGGGATCGTCGATGGCAGCGAAGCCGTCGACCTGGGTCAGAGCGCCGGCGATATTGTCGTGCTCTCGGCCGCCGATAGCGACCTGCAAATGCTGGTCGCCGCCCGCGACGCGATTGGCCCTGACTTGCCTAGCCTGCGTCTCGCCAATCTGATGAATTTGGCGCATCCCTATTCCGTCGATTTGTATGTTGGCGAGGTGATCTCTGGTGCGCGGCTGGTGATTGTTCGACTGCTGGGCGGGGCCAATTATTGGCCTTATGGGGTCGAGCAGATTGTCAAGACCTGCCGCGATCAACAAATCAAGCTGGCGATTGTGCCGGGCGACGATCAACCGGACCCGGAGTTAGCCGGATTATCGACGCTTGGAACGGATGTCTGCCACCGGCTTTGGCAATATTGTGTGCAGGGCGGACCGGCAAATGCCCGCTCACTGCTTGCCTATGGCGCGTCGCTGCTTGGCGAACAAAACGAAACTTGGTTCGAACCGCAGCTATTGTTGCGGGCCGGGCTTTATTGGCCTGGGCTGGAAGATGTCTCATTAGATGATGTGCAAAAACAATGGCAACCAGCGGCACCAACGGCGGCGATCGTATTTTATCGAGCCCTATTTCAGGCCGGCAATCTGGCGCCGGTGGACGCTTTAATTGAAGGTTTGCGTAACCAGGGTCTTAATCCGCTGCCGCTTTATGTTGCCAGTCTAAAGGATGCCGGGTCAGCCGCCCTGGTCGATGCGATATTCGCGCAAACCGAACCGCAGGTGATTTTGAACGCCACCGGATTTGCGGTTTCCCGTCCCAACACCGAGCGGGCAGCGTCGCCGTTGGAGAAACCGGCTTGCCCGGTGCTGCAGGTGATTTTTGCCGGCAGCGACCGGGAAAGCTGGGCCGATAAAAGTCACGGTCTAAACGCCCGTGATATCGCTATGAATATCGCCCTCCCGGAGGTCGATGGTCGGATCATCGCGCGCGCGGTTTCGTTCAAGTCCGAAGTGACCTTCGATGCGGAAACGCAATATCCAACGATCGCCTATGAAGCGGAAGCGGATCGCATCGATTTCACCTGCCAGCTTGCCGCCAATTGGGTCAAGTTGCGACGCAAAAAACCGGTGGACCGGCGACTTGCTATCATCTTTGCAAACTACCCAAACAAGGATGGACGCTTGGGCAATGGGGTTGGTTTGGATGCACCGGCGGGCGCGATTGTGGTGCTGCAGGCATTGCAAGGCGCTGGTTATCAGGTCGGAGCCATTCCAGAAACTGGCGATCGGCTGATCCATCAATTGGCCGCCGGACCCACCAACGACATTGGCAGACGGGCTCAGAAAAGCGGCGGCATCGCTTATCCGGTCGCGGCTTATCGTGAATTTTTCAATCACCTGCCGGCGGCGGTTCAGCAGCAAATAACCGAGCGATGGGGCGATGTTGAAGACGATCCGTTCTGCGTTGGCGCCCAGCTGATCCTACCGGCGCTTGAATTTGGCAACATAATCGTCGGGCTGCAGCCGGCCCGCGGCTACAACATCGATCCGCAAGCCAGCTATCACGATCCGGATTTGGTGCCACCGCATGGTTATATGGCGTTCTATGGCTGGCTACGCGACGATATCGGCGTTGACGCGATCATCCACTTGGGCAAACATGGCAATTTGGAATGGTTGCCGGGGAAATCGAACGCGCTTTCGCAACAATGTTTTCCGGAAGCCGCATTGGGACCGTTGCCCCATCTCTATCCTTTCATCGTCAACGATCCAGGCGAAGGCACGCAAGCCAAGCGCCGGGCCCAGGCGGTCATTATCGACCATTTGACACCACCTTTGACGCGGGCGGAAAGCTACGGGCCGCTGGCCGATCTGGAGCTTCTGGTCGACGAATATTATGACGCGGTAAGTGTCGATCCGCGGCGGGTGAAATTATTGAAAGAACAGATCCTAGAGCTTAGCCGCGATATCGGTCTCGACCGGGATATCGGCATCGGCAAAAAGGATGACGACGACACGGCGCTATCGAAGCTGGACAATTATCTTTGCGAGCTGAAAGAACTGCAAATTCGCGATGGCCTGCACATCTTTGGCCTGTCGCCATCCGGGCGCCAGCGCCGGGATTTGTTGGTGGCGTTGGCACGCTTGCCCCGACATGATGGCAAAGACGGCAATGCTTCAATTATCCGCGGCTTGGCGATCGATCTCGGTTTGTCTGTCGGAGAGGACGCTTTCGATCCCCTGGCCTGCGAACTAGGCGCTGCTTGGGCCGGACCGAAGCCGGATGTTTTGGCAAAAATCACCGCTGATAGTTGGCGCAGCCAAGGCGATACGGTCGAGCGCTTGGAGCTGCTGGCCGCTGCCTTGGTCGATGGTGAGGTGATTGCAGACGAAGGCTGGCAGATCACCAAAGCCGTGACCGATACCATCAAAACCGAAATCGCCGCCGCGGTCGATGACTGCGGCAGCCGGGAGATCGCCGCCTTGTTGACCGGTCTGGACGGTAGATTTGTTGAACCTGGCCCGTCCGGCGCACCGACCCGGGGGCGCATCGATGTGTTGCCAACCGGCCGTAATTTCTATTCTGTCGATAGCCGCTCGGTGCCGACGCCGGCGGCTTGGCAACTGGGTTGGCACTCCGCCGGGTTATTGGTCGATGAATTCCGCCAGCGACATGGTGCCTGGCCCCGGCATCTGGCGATCAGCGCCTGGGGCACCGCCAATATGCGCACCGGCGGCGACGATATTGCGCAAGCTTTAGCGTTGATGGGGGTGCAACCATCGTGGGAGCCGGCCTCCAGACGGGTCACCGGATTTGAGATCATGCCGTTGTCGATCCTGGACCGGCCACGGGTCGATGTGACCTTCCGCATTTCCGGCTTTTTCCGCGACGCCTTCCCGGCGCAAGTCGATCTAATCGATAGTGCGGCACGCGCGATTGCGGCATTGGACGAACCGGACAATTTCAACCCAATGGCGGCACGGGTTAAAGTCGACAAAGCCCGCCTCAAAACCGAAGGATATAATGAGAGCGACAGCGAACGTCTGGCCGGCGCCCGTGTTTTCGGCTCCATGCCCGGTGCTTATGGGGCCGGATTGCAAGCCCTGATCGATGAAAAAGGCTGGCGCGACGACCGCGACTTGGCGCAAGCCTATCTGGTTTGGGGCGGTTACGCTTACGGCGGTGGGCAGGCCGGTCAACCGACCCATCAGCAATTCCAGCAATTGTTATCGACCACCGAAGCGGTCATTCAGAACCAGGACAATCGCGAGCATGATTTGTTGGATTCCGACGACTATTATCAGTTCGAAGGTGGCATGACGGCGGCCATTCGCCATTTCTCCGGGACCCAGCCAACGGTCTATCACAACGACCATAGCCGGCCGGAAAACCCACGGATCCGTACCCTAGAAGATGAAATCGGCCGCATTGTCCGGGCCCGCGTGGTCAATCCGAAGTGGATCGCCGGGGTCATGCGTCACGGTTACAAAGGGGCGTTCGAAATGGCCGCCACCGTCGACTATATGTTTGCCTTTGCCGCCACCGCCCGGGTGGTTCAAAACCATCATTTCGACGCCGTCTTTGAGGCGTACTTAAACGATCTGGAAGTGCGCGAGTTTTTGTTGAAACATAATCCGGCCGCGTTGCGGGAAATGGCGGAAAAATTGCTGGAAGCCTGCGCCCGTGAGCTATGGCAACCGCGATCAAATTCTGCCCAAGCGGAATTAGCCGGGCTTGCCGCTATAGAGGAGGAATGGAGCGCATGAACGAGAAGAAAAAAGCCTATGAAACGGTTGGCGACGACGATGCCAATCAACGGGCCAACGAAAAAGCCGCAAAGAAAAAGGCGGCGCGGGAAAAAATGATCGCCACCAAAACGATCGAGAAAGGCTTGTTGATTGTTCATACCGGCAAAGGCAAGGGCAAATCGACCGCCGCTTTCGGCCTGGCCTTGCGCGCCATCGGCAACGGTATGCGGGTCGGCATTGTGCAATATGTCAAAGGTGCGTGGGAAACCGGCGAACGCACGATCCAGGAGAATTATCCCGATCTGGTGACGATCAACGCCATGGGCGAAGGATTTACTTGGGACACGCAGGACCGGGCCCGGGATATTGCCGCCGCCAATGCGGCTTGGGAAAAATCGAAGGCGATGATTGAAGCGGCGCGCGGGCCGGATCCGGCCTACGACATGATTGTCCTGGACGAATTAAATATCGTTCTCCGCTACGACTATCTGCCATTGGACGATGTCATCGAAACATTGCAGAACCGACCCGAAAACCTGCACATCGTTGTCACCGGACGCAATGCGAAAGATGAATTGATCGACTGCGCCGATTTGGTGACCGAGATGACGCAAATCAAACATCCTTTCCGATCCGGCGTCAAAGCCCAAGTCGGTATCGAATTTTAGGGGGCGAAATGACGGGCGCACTGATGATGCAAGGGACCGGGTCGGACGTGGGGAAATCAGTCCTCGTCGCCGGACTGGCGCGCGCCTATAGCAATCGCGGTTTAACCGTCCGACCTTTTAAACCGCAGAATATGTCGAATAACGCCGCCGTCACCGCAGATGGTGGTGAAATTGGCCGGGCCCAACATCTACAAGCCCTGGCCTGCCGGACCGCGGCGAGCGTGCACATGAACCCGGTGCTTCTAAAGCCGCAAAGTGACGTTGGCGCGCAGGTCATTGTCTTGGGAGAACGCTTGGGCAATGCCAACGCGCGGGCTTATCAGGAGATGAAAGCGACCTTGCTGCCGCAGATACTGGACAGCTACCAAGGCTTGGCCAACGACGCGGACCTGATGTTGGTCGAAGGTGCCGGCAGCCCGGCGGAAATAAATTTGCCGGGCTTGGATATCGCCAATATGGCGTTTGCTGACGCCGCCGACATTGCGGTTGCCTTGGTCGCCGATATCGACCGTGGCGGGGTGATCGCGAGCTTGGTTGGGACGTTCGAATTACTAAACAGCGATGATAAGGCCCGGGTAAAAGGGTACATCATCAACAAATTCCGCGGCGACAAATCCTTGTTCGGCAGCGGCTTGGAAATGATTACGCAACGTACCGGCTGGGCTTCATTCGGTGTCGTTGAACATAGCAGCGCTGTCGCCAAATTACCGGCGGAAGACGCCATGGCGTTGGAGGCGATAACGAAGGCGCCTGCAGGGGCCATTCGCATTGCCGTGCCCAAACTGTCCCGGATCGCAAATTTCGATGATTTTGATCCGCTCAAGTTGGAACCCGATGTGTCGCTGCTGTTTGTCCCGGCCGGTGAGGCTATTCCAGCTGCTTGCGATCTGATCATTCTGCCCGGCACAAAAGCCACGATTGCCGACATGGCATTCCTTCGACAGCAAGGTTGGGATATCGATATTCAGGCCCATCACCGCCGCGGCGGTGCTATCCTGGGCATCTGCGGCGGTTATCAGATGCTTGGCAAGAAAATCCGCGACCCGGAGCGGATCGAAAGCGCGACAGAAGAAATCGACGGTCTGGGTCTGCTGAACATCGAAACAACCTTACGCGGGCGCAAAGAGCTGGGAGAGACCGGCGGTATCCATATCGCCACCGGGAAGAATGTGAACGGTTACGAAATCCATATCGGCGATAGCTGCGGCGCCGACTGCGATACCCCGTTTTTATCTTTCTCCACGCGAAATGACGGCGCGCAAAGTCCGGATCGACTGGTTGCCGGCTGCTATTTGCATGGGCTGTTCCGGGGCGATGATTTTCGCCACGCCTTCCTGTCCCGATTGCGCCATCGAGAGCCCTCCAAGCTCGCTTACGATCTTGTTGTCGACCAGGCCCTGGACCAACTGGCGGCGCAGTTGGAAAAAGAATTGTCCCTAGACCACATGCTGGAGATTGCTCATGTCAGGTAATCTCAGACAACAGCCACCACAGGCTCAAAACCGACGACGCCAAAATCACATTGGCGGTGAGGTAAAGCCTGAGGGCGCGGTCGATATCCGGCGCCGCGATATCTTGCCGGCCAGTGCCCATCCAGTCATCTTCTACCCGCTTGCCGTCATAAACCCGAGGGCCAGCCAGGGCGATATTCAGGGCGCCGGCCATGGCGGCCTCCGGCCAACCGGCATTGACCGATTTGTGCTGCCCGGCATCACGCAGCATCGTCACCAACGCGCTTTGTCCATGAAATCCGGGAACAACCGCTGCCGCCAAGACCAGAATGAAACCACTCAATCGCGCCGCCGGCCAATTCACGGCGTCGTCAAGCCGGGCTGCTACCTTGCCGAACCATTCATAGCGGTCGTTCCGATGGCCGATCATGCTGTCCAGCGTATTAATGACTTTGTAGGCCACCAGGCCTGGAAAACCGAGCAGCAGAAACCACAATACCGGCGCCACCACAGCGTCGGAAAAATTCTCCGCCAAACTTTCGATTGCAGCGCGTGCGATGCCGGCTTGATCCAGGCTATCGGGATCGCGACCGACAATTTTGGCAACGGCCTCACGCCCGCCTTGCAACAAGGTGGTCAAACCATGGGCCACTTCGCGAACGTGATCAAAAAGACTTCGTCCGGCCAAAAACATACTTGTCAGGAGCATCAAAACGACGCTTCCAGCGCTGAACTTCGTGCAAATCCAGGCGATAAGCATGGCGGCGCCGGCGAATACCGCCAGGCAGATGAGAACCAGAGAAAGCCCACTGGCCATTTGCAAACCGCGGCCCTGTCGGCGCTTAAAAAAAGCCGTCTCAAGAACATCAATAAATTTACCGATGATCGCGACCGGGTGCGTCACGCGTTGATAAAGCCATTTGGGCTCACCAATGATCGCGTCGATCACCAGGGCCCCAAACAAAACCAACGCGACATTCTGGAGACCTTGCGTGGTGGCCATGGGCAGCAATATTTCGAACATACTTACCTTCGGCTTAGTGACACGAACGAAGTTGGAATATAAACATGATCGGCGAAAGCTATAACTCTTTTAAGGGAATACAGATATGACAAAAACGGGCGTTATGGTCTGCGGCCACGGTAGTCGGGATGGTGCCGCGATCCGCGAATTCGAAAGCGTCGCGCGCGGCATCAAAGAACGCCTGCCGCAATATGACGTCGACAGCGGCTTTCTCGAATTCGCCAAGCCGATCATCCGCGAACGCCTTGATGCGCTGAAAGAACGCGGTAATAAGCGGATCATCGCCATCCCCGGCATGTTGTTCGCCGCCGGTCATGTCAAAAACGACTTACCATCGGTGATCAATACCTATGCCGCACAAAATCCCGACTTGAACATCACCTATGCCCGCGACCTGGGTTTGGATATGCGCATGATCAGGGCCGCCGGCGAACGTGTTGAGCAGGCGATAATGGCGGCCGGCGACACTGTCGCGCGGCACGACACCTGCCTGGTCGTGGTTGGCCGCGGTGCCTCCGATCCCGACGCAAACTCCAATATCGCCAAAGTCTGCCGGATGTTATGGGAAGGTATCGGTGTCGGCTGGGGCCAGGTGGCCTATTCCGGGGTCACTTTCCCGCTGGTCGAGCCGGCATTAGAACATGTCGCCAGATTGGGTTACAAACGGGTCATCGTGTTTCCATATTTTCTGTTTACAGGCATCCTGGTGCGCCGAATTTTTCACTACACCGACATCGTCGCGGCACGTCATCCTGAGATTGAGTTTGTCAAAGCGCCCTATCTAAACGACCATCCCTTGGTGCTGGATACCTTTGCCGACCGCGTCCGGGAAGCCCTGGAGGGCGCCAACAACATGAATTGCCAGACCTGCAAATATCGCGAACAGGTGTTGGGTTTCGAAGCCGAGGTTGGCCTGCCGCAGGAAAGCCATCATCATCATGTCGAAGGGATTGGCACCGACGATAATTTAGACGGGGCCGAATTTGACCCCACCGCTCATGTCTTCACCGGACATAGTCACTCACACAGCCATGAACACGACCATGACCACCATCCCTATCCCCATGCGGACCATCCCCTCGGCCCGCGCAGCATGACCGAAGACTAGGATGCGAAGCAAGTGACCGAACCTTATTTGAAACTACCGGATCAAATCTATCAGCGGTCCTTCCAAATGATCCGCAACGAAACCTCCTTGGGCGGGTTTTCGTCCGATATCGCAACGGTCATTGTCCGCCTCATCCATGCCTGCGGCATGACCGACATTGTGGACGAGTTGGAGTTCAGTGAAAACATAACCGCCGCCGCCGTTGGGGCGCTGAAAAACGCCGCGCCAATTCTGGTCGACGCCCGCATGGTCAAAGAAGGCGTCATCGACAAATTTTTACCCGCCGACAATCGCATTATTTGCACTTTGAATGACGATGGGGTCGCTGAACGAGCCGGTGAAAGTGGAGTTACACGGTCGGCGGCGGCGGTCGATCTATGGTTACCCGACCTTGCCGGGGCGGTTGTCGCAATCGGCAATGCGCCGACGGCGCTCTTCCGTCTGCTTGAACATTTAGCTGCCGGCGTGGCGAAGCCGGCGGCGATTTTGGCCTTTCCGGTTGGATTCGTCGGTGCCGCGGAATCCAAGCGGGCCTTGATTGAGGCCAACCTTTCCATCCCCTTTTTAACCTTACACGGACGTCGCGGTGGCAGTGCCCTCGCCGCCGCCGCGGTCAACGCCATGGCACGGTTAGCCAAATGACGAAACCTTGGTTAGCCATCGTCGGCGTCGGTGAAAACGGGCTGGCTGAATTGACGCCGGAAGCCTTGGCATTGATCGACAAGGCAGATATTTTCATTGGTGGCGAGCGCCAGCTGGCGATGTTGAAAGACGATCCCCGGCAGCGCCTTAAATGGCTAAGCCCGCTGAAAGATACGGTCCAGCTGATCCGCGAGATGCGCGGCCGGAAAGTCTGTGTGCTGGCCACCGGCGATCCGATGCATTATGGCATCGGTGTCACGCTTTGCCGGGAGTTTGGCAAAGAAGCGGTGCACGTCGTGCCAAACTTGTCCGCTTTCACGTTGGCCTGCGCCCGCCTCGGCTGGCCGCTGGCGGAAGTGGAGACCATCACCCTACATGGCCGCCCGCTCGATCTGTTGCGCCGCTCGATCCGGCATCATGCGCGTTTGCTGATTTTAAGCGACGATGGATCGACCCCAAAACAGGTCGCCCGACTGCTGCGGCAAAGCGGTTATGGACTTAGCCGCATGACCGTATTTGAACATATGGGCGGACCGTCGGAGAAGCGTTATGATGGTTTGTCGAAGTCTTGGCGGCGCCGTACCAAAGACTTTAATACCATTGCGATCGAATGCATTAGGGACGCAACAGAACAACATCCGCAGCACACCATCGGCCTGCCGGATGAGGCTTTTGTCCATGACGGTCAAATCACCAAACAGGATATTCGTGCCCTGACAATTGCCGCCCTGGCGCCGGGCCCGGGGGAATTGTTGTGGGATGTCGGGGCCGGTTGCGGTTCCGTCGTCATCGAATGGCTGCTGCAGCAGTCGACGGCCAAAGCGATCGCAATCGAGGAGAATAGCGCGCGGGCGACGTTGATCGCCGAAAATGCGCAAAATCTAGGCGTTCCGAATCTGCAAATTATCACCGGCACAGCCCCTGCTGCCCTAAAGGGTTTGGCAAAACCACAGGCGATTTTCATCGGCGGCGGCGTTACCGATGCAAAGCTCCTGTCCGCCTGTTGGCGCGCCCTTCCAAATGGCGGACGATTGCTCGCCAATGTAGTTACGACAGAAGGTGAAGCGGCGCTGCTGAAATTTCATTCCCGACATGGTGGCGAACTAAGCCGTCATTCGGTAGCGAAATTACAACCGCTGGGCAATTTTCATGCCTGGCAGCAAATGCGGCCGGTGGTGCAATATCGTGGGATCAAGACATGACCGGAACATTATATGGCGTCGGTCTTGGCCCTGGTGATCCGGAATTGATGACCTTGAAGGCGGCGCGAATTTTGGCACGCACCAAAGTTATCGCTTATCCCAGGGCCATTAAGGGGGAGCCTCTGGCCCGGCGCATTGCCGACGCTTATCTGCACGATAGCAAAAAAGAAATCGTCTTCGACCTGGCAATGACCACTGACAAACATCCGGATCATGCGGCCTATGATGCCGCGGCGACCCAGATCGGCGCGATGCTTGAAAGCGGCGAAGACGTGGCGGTGCTTTGTGAAGGCGACCCGTTTTTTTACGGTTCCTTCATGTATCTGTTCAATCGTTTGAGCGATCGCTTCAAAACCGAAGTAATCCCAGGCGTGAACTCCGTCAATGCGAGTGCCGATGTTGCCTTAATGCCTTTGGTCAGCGGCAGCGAGGTGTTTTGTGTGCTGCCGGCGCGATTATCACCAACCGATTTGCGACGGCGCCTGTTGGACTGCCAAGCCGCCGCGATCATCAAAATTGGCCGTCATGGTGAAAAAGTCATCGACCTTCTTAGGGAGCTCGACCTGCTGGATAACGCCTATTGCGTAGAATATGCAACGATGCAAAGCCAGAAAGTTGCCAAGGCGTCGCAGGTCGATCCCGCCAAGATACCCTATTTCGCCACGATTATTGTGCGCATGGACAAGCCGGTTGGCTGAGATATGACGATAATACCAATTATCATACCGCTGAACAAAAGCACCGAAGGTGTCGCGAAACAGGTGCGGACGGTCTTGCCGGAAGCGGAGCTGGCGGCAACGGGCGACTTCAAAGCGGAACTTTTGAATGCCTTCAAAGCCGATCGATCGGTGATCGCCATTTGTGCAACCGGCATTGTTATTCGCCTGCTCGCTGCCGAACTGCAGGGAAAAACAACCGATCCGCCGGTGGTTGTGGTCGCGCCCGACGGCAGCGTCGTAGTGCCGCTGCTTGGTGGCCATCATGGCGCCAATGACCTGGCAAAACAATTGGCGGACGGCTTGCAGGTATCCGCCGCAATAACGTCTGCCAGCGATCTGTTGTACGATGTCGCCTTGGACGATCCGCCCGCCGGCTGGACCCTTGCTAATCCAGGCGATGTGAAGGCCTTTTTGGTGGCGGCGATGGCCGGCGCCACGATCGAACTACACGGCGAAGCGAATTGGCTGCAAACAAGCAAACTGCCGTTCGGCGGCGGCGGGGATTTACAGATCCACGTGACCAACAAACCGCTGCCGGGTGACGCAAAAAACCTGGTCTATTATCCACATAACCTGGCCATTGGCCTTGGTTGCGAACGCGGGACGGCGGCGGCGGAAATAGAAAGATTAATCGCGGATACCTTGTCGGCGGCAAACCTGACCATCGATGCGGTTGCCGGGTTTTTCTCAATCGACATCAAGTCGGATGAGGCCGCCCTGCATGAAATCGCCCAGACGTTGGACAAACCGATTAGATTCTTCGCGACCGAGGATCTGGCGAAAGAACATGACCGTTTGCTTAATCCCTCCGACATCGTGATGTCGGAAGTCGGGGTAGCGGGGGTCGCCGAAGCGGCCGCGCTGGCGGCTGTTGGCGCTTCCGGTCGGCTTGTTCAACAGAAGCGAAAAAGCAAACGAGCGACCTGCGCAATTGCGGCGGCGAAAACCCCAATTGATGTTTTGCGCGCCGGCCAACCGCGTGGTCAACTTTCCATCGTCGGCATCGGCCCGGGGGCCAGCGACTGGCGCACTGGCGAAGCGACCAAACTGATCCGGTCGGCAACCATCATTGTCGGTTATGGCCTATATCTTGACCTTATTGCGGACCTTACCGACGGCAAAACCTGCCATGCCTATGAACTTGGCGAAGAAGAAGCGCGGGTCCGAGAGGCTTTACGCCTGGCCGCGGCTGGTCAACATGTCGCCCTCATTTCCTCCGGCGATGCTGGAATTTTTGCCATGGGATCACTGGCCCACGAATTGCTGGCCGATCCGGACAGCCCGGCAAGTTGGCGCCGGCTAAAGATTGTGAATGCCCCCGGTATCTCAGCGATGCAGGCCGCGTCAGCGCGTATCGGGGCGCCGTTAGGCCATGACTTCTGCGCCATCTCCTTATCGGATTTGCTGACCCCGACAGATGTCATCATAAAACGGGTTGAAAATGCCGCCGCCGGTGATTTTGTCATTGCTTTTTATAACCCGGTTTCGAAACGGCGTCGGGTTCTTTTGGCCAAGGCCCGGGATATTCTGCTTGACCATCGCCCGCCCCAGACACCAGTTGTGATCGCCCGCAATCTGGGTCGAAATGATGAACGTATCACCACGACCCAGTTGGCCGGTCTGCAGGTCGACGATGTTGATATGTTATCCATCGTGATCATCGGTTCAACCATGACCGCGGCTGCTGAAAAAGGCCCGGAGCGGTTTATTTATACGCCGCGGGGATACCCGCTCAATAAGGTTAAACAAGAGCAATGACCGTACATTTCATTGGCGCCGGGCCGGGCGCCGCCGATCTTATCACCATCCGCGGTCGCGATCTTATCGCGGTTTCTCCCGTTTGCCTTTATGCCGGCAGCCTGGTGCCTAAGGAAGTTATCGAATTTGCACCCGCCGGGGCCCGGGTCATTGATAGCGCGGCCATGACCTTGGACCAGATCATCGCGGAAATAGTCACCGCCCACGACAACGGGCAAGACGTCGCGCGTGTCCATTCCGGGGATCCATCGATTTATGGCGCCATTGGCGAACAGATACGCTGGCTTCGCGAGCTTGGGATCGATTATACAATCACCCCTGGGGTTCCGGCATTTGCTGCTAGCGCGGCGGCATTGGGGGTCGAATTGACATTGCCCGATATCGCCCAAACCATCATCCTCACCCGGACATCAATGAAAAGCTCGGCGATGCCAAGCGGTGAAGAACTGGCGCAACTGGCCTGCGCGAAAGCGACCCTGGCGATCCATTTGTCGGTTCGAAACTTACGCCAGGTCTGTCGCGATTTGGTGCCGCATTATGGCGAAGACTGCCCCGTCGCCGTGGTTTATCGGGTCAGTTGGCCGGATCAGGTTATTCTGCGCGGCACCTTGGGCGATATACGGGAGAAAGTACGAGAGGCGAAAATCACCCGCACTGCACTGATCTTGGTTGGCCAGGTTCTAAGTGGTGATGACGCCAGCGATAGTCGGCTCTACGCGCCCGATCACCAACATATCCTGCGTCACGGGTGATCCACCAACCAATTAACCACCTCGTCATAGGTTTTGGCCGTGCTTGTGAGCGGCTGGGCGGGCCGGTCTATCATGATTACCGGTAAATTCAGTTCCCGGGCGGCGGCGATTTTTCCGTAGGTCGAAAGCCCGCCGCTGTTTTTTGAAATCACCAAGTCGATTTGATGATTTTTCAAAAGCGTCAGTTCCGCCTCCTTGTCGAACGGACCGCGACCAAAAACATAATTGCCATTGTTCAAGGCTGGAAGATCCGCATTTGCTTCAACCACTCTGACCAACCACCAACAGACTGTCTGCTTTAAGAACGGGGAAAGCTCCTGGCGACCAGTTGTCAGCAAAATTCGGCGACCAAGTTCAGGCGCCGCCTGTGCCGCCGCCGCGATAGTTTCGACATGTGTCCAGGTATCTTCGGCAGTAGCGAGCCAGGCCGGCCGATCGAACCGTAAAAGCGGGATATCTACCTGATCGCAGGCCTTTTTTGCATTCGTGCTCATTTGGATCGCGAAGGGATGGGTGGCATCGATCACGAAATCGATCGCATGGCTTGTCAAATAGGATGCCAGTCCGGCGCTACCGCCGAAACCGCCGCTGCGGCTTTCCAGATCCGGTAGAATCGGTGCTTTTGTTCGCCCGGCGAGGGAATAAATGACATCCACCGACACCCCATTCTTGAGCCGCTTTGCAATTGCCCGGGCGTCCGCCGTGCCGCCAAGCAATAGAACCCGGCGGCGATTTTCAGTCATGCGCTGAACCAACGATATTGCCGGCACGATCCGTGACCAGAATGTCGATCTTCGATCTTCGGTCGCAAATATCCTGCGCAATCGCCTGGGCACGCATCGCCACCAGATCCGCTAAAGGGATTTCAGCCTGGCGGGCAAGATCGAGTATTTCCGCCGCCGTATTGGCCCGATCGCAAGCTGCCACCAATTCTTCAGGCGCTTTCAATTCACCCAACAGGCCTTTCAGTTGCTGAAAATCGACGCTGCTTCTGGCGGAATGTAGATCCATATGGCCCGCCGCTAGTTTCGTCATCTTCGCGAACCCGCCGGCAATGGTCAGGCGATCTAGGGGGTTGCGGCGTAGATACTTCAGCAATCCACCGGCAAAGTCACCCATTTCAATGAGCTCATTTTTCGCCAAACCGGTCGCCCGGGCCAAAGCTTTTTCCGACGTATTGCCGGTCGAGGCGCCCATATGGCGGGTGCCTTCGGCGCGGGCAACATCCACCGCCTGATGGATCGAGGCGATCCAGGCGGAGCAGGAATAGGGGACGACAATCCCGGTAGTGCCAAGAATGGATATACCGCCGATAATCCCGAGACGACCGTTCATGGTCTTTTCTGCCAGTTTCTCGCCATCGGGGACGGAAATTTCGACCACAACATCCAATTCGACCGCATACCGCTCGGCCAACTGGATCAGCTCGTCACGGATCATTTGCCGTGGTGCTGGGTTGATCGCCGGCTCCCCGACCGAAAGGGACAAACCCGGTCGGGTAACTGTCCCGACGCCTTCGCCAGCGACATAACAGAGGCCGCTGCCCGGCTTGCCGGGCGACACCGCGACAATTATCAAGGCGCCATGGGTGACGTCCGGATCGTCACCGGCATCTTTCACAATTGCCGCCATCGCCCGATTTTCGTAAAGCGCCTCTTTCGACAGACTAAAACTTGTCGTCTTGCCGCCTGGCAGATTTATCGGCACCGGGTCAGGAAAATCACCGCAAAGCAGCGCCGAATAGGCGGCTTTGGCCGCCGCCGCCGCACAGGCGCCCGTCGTCCATCCTCGCCGTAATGGTTTATCCTGTCGCGCCACCTGCTGCTTGTCCTTCCGCTCACCACGGTCCATAAATAGACAACTTAAAGATTACTCTAATCCAGTCAATTGAAGGCCAATATTTTGCCCCTGACGAGCGATAATAATGCGACGAAAGAATAACCCGTAGTCATGAGCAAGGGCATAATATTTTCGGCCTTAGGGACGAATGCCGGCAAGACCTTGATCGTCGCGGCATTGCTGCGCTTGTTGAGGCAGCAAGGTCACACGGCGCGTGGTCTCAAGGTCGGGCCGGATTATATCGATCCCGGTTTTCATCGCATCGCCAGCGGGCGGGATTGCGCCAATCTCGACCTTTGGGCGATGCGCGCCGCGACTGTGGCTGGGGTTATGAACGATATCGCGCCGACGCCCGACTATATCATTGTTGAAGGTGTCATGGGTCTGTTCGATGGCACCGTCGATGGCGCCGGCAGCACCGCGGATGTTGCCGTTCAGTTGGGTTTACCGATTATTCTGATCGCCAACGCCCAAGGCCAGGGCGCCTCGTTGGCCGCGTCGATTAGCGGGTTTTTGCACTTTCGCCCGGATATTAGGTTTGCTGGCGTGATCATTAATGGCATTTCCAGTCCGCGCCATGAACGGATCATTCGAAGGGCCTGCGAAGATATCGACGTGCCAATTCTGGGCTGCCCGCCGATGCAACCGGAACTTCGCCTTTCAAGCCGGCATCTTGGCCTGGTGCAAGCCTATGAACAAGAAGGTCTAGACCTCGTGCTCGACAAGGCGGCGCAGTGGCTCAGCAAATATTTGGATCTGCAGCTATTGTCCACCGCGATGAAGGAATTGAGTATCGAAACAACCGCCACCGGATCCGACGGTATTCCGCCACTTGGCCAAAGGATTGCCGTTGCCCGTGACGTTGCATTTGCCTTTTCGTACCCGCATTTATTGGCAGAATGGCGAAGCGCCGGCGCTGAACTGTGTTTTTTCTCTCCGCTTGCGGATGAAGCCCCGATAGCGGCGGCGGACGCGGTCTATTTGCCGGGCGGCTATCCGGAACTTTATGCCGGGCAACTGGCAACGGCGGAAAACTTCAAACAAGGGGTCCGCGAATTGGCCGCGGCAGGCGCCAAAGTGTTTGGCGAATGTGGCGGCTATATGGTTCTGGGCGATCGGTTGATTGATGGCGAAGGTGCAGGTCATGAGATGATCGGATTGCTCTCGCTCACGACGTCATTCGCCAAACGAAAATTGCATCTGGGATATCGCAAGCTGAAGGTGGCGGCGCCGGAAATGTTCGACAATATTGAAGCCATGCGGGGTCACGAATTTCACTATGCCAGCATCATCGAACAAGGCGATGATGCCCCCTTGTTCTGGGCCCGCGATGGTTTCGATGAAAACCTTGGCCCGGCCGGTCAACGACGCGGCCGGGTTATGGGCTCCTTCATGCATCTGATTGATCGGGTTTAAGACTGCAACGCAAGCCAGGTGAATAGGGTGGCGATCTCCACCAGCTGTTGGCAACTGCCAAGAACATCTCCGGTCTGCCCACCAATCTGCCGTTTCGCCAACCAACATACGGCGCCAAGCACAAGGCCGCCAATCACCAGGAACAGAACTGCGTTCAGAAATCCCGACAGCAAAATCAGCACAATGAAAGCGATGGCGATCGCCGCATAGGTCGAACTTTGGGCACGGCCGGCGATGAAACCCAGTCCGTCCGGGCGCGCCGGCGGCAACCATGCCAATGCCGCCGCCATCATGGCACGGGATAAAACACCGGCGCAGATCAAGGCTGACATGACCTGGGTGATATCAGCAACGCTGCCAACCCGCGCCAGCAGCATCAATACCAGGGCGATAACACCGTAAGCGCCAATCCGGCTATCGCGCATGATCGACAATTTTTGTTCTTTATCCTGTCCGCCGCCGAAGCCGTCGGCAGCATCGCTTAGGCCGTCTTCATGCAGCGCGCCGATCAAAACCACCTGGGCGGAGACTGCGACAATTGCCGCGACGAAAGCCGGCAATCCTAATATACTGGCCGCCAGGAAAGTTAATCCGCCGACAAATCCAACCACCATTCCAACCAGGGGGAAGCTCCAGGCGGCGTCCGCCAAACGCCCCTGCCAGTCGCCATCGGGTGGCCTAACTGGAAGACGGGTTAGAAACCCCAGCGCCAGCAGAAATTGCCGCCAATAACTCCCGATCATGCTTGACCTACCCTGTTGCAACGCCGATGATTGCGGCGAATTTTTCGACGATACCATCCTTTTTCATATAATAAATCCGGATTCCACTCTATGCCAATTGATGCCGACCAACTCAGGTCATTGCTTACCGATTTATCGCAATCTGACCCGGCGTCCCGAGCGTCGGCGCAGGCGCGCAATGATCAGTTGACAAAGCCGCCAGGTGCACTTGGTCGGTTGGAGGAACTGGCGATTTGGCTAGCCGGTTGGCAAGCGACGACAGAACCAATTTTGGCGAAAGTGCAAACGCTCGTTTTTGCCGGCAATCACGGGGTCGTGGCGCGCGGCGTTTCCGCTTTTCCGGCAGAAGTTACGGAACAGATGGTGGCTAATTTCTCCCATGGTGGTGCCGCGATTAATCAGCTTTGTACATTGAACAATGCAGAGCTGGAGGTTTGTGCGCTGGATTTGGATCGCCCGACCAGGGATTTCTGCGCCGCCGCGGCGATGGATTGGCCGGATTTTCTGAGCGCCGTTCGAACGGGAGTGGAAAAGGTCGATCCGCACGCAAATCTGCTTTGCATCGGCGAAATGGGTATCGGCAATACCACGGTTGCAGCGGCGATCTGCCACGCGCTTTATGGCGGTGACGCGGCGGATTGGGTGGGCCGAGGCACCGGGGTGGACGATGCCGGCCTGAAGCGCAAAAGCGACGTAATTTCAACCGCCGTCCAATTCCACCATGAGCATCTTCACGATCCGTTGGAAATAGCGCGTCGTTTGGGTGGGCGGGAGCTGGCGGCAATAGCCGGGGCTGTCCTCGCCGCGCGGCAGCATCGAATTCCGGTTTTGATGGATGGATTTGTCGCGACCGCGGCATTGGCCCCGTTCCATCAAGTTAACCCGACATTTCTGGATCACTGCGCTGCCGCGCATTGTTCGGTGGAGCCCGGTCATCGACGCCTGCTCGAAAAACTGGCGAAGCAGCCATTGCTTGATCTGGATATGCGCCTGGGTGAAGGCTCTGGCGCGGTTGTTGCAGTCGCGATCCTGCGGGCGGCAATTGCGACCTACAATGGCATGGCGACTTTCGCCGAAGCTGGCGTGGCAGGCAAATCAGGCTGAACCGGTCCGGTCAAGCCGCTGTTCTATCGCTGCGCTCTTCAGGTCCTTCGAACTGTTTCAGGACGATTGCACAAAGCAGCCCCAAAGCGACCCAAAAAACCAGGTTTGTGGCTAAACTGGCGCTGACGAACTCAGCTGCAAGATTTGCCGGGACCGAAGAAGCAATATCGCTTGGATGCGGCGCGCCAATAATGTGCGGTACAGCAATGAGCAAAACGCCGGCAGCACGGCTCCAGTATTTGTCGGTCAAAAAGATCGCCGCCAGACCGCTGGCGGTGGCGAATACAGTCCCCACCCACCATACTTGTCGGGCCATAATATCCGCTGCCGGCAAGCCTGGAAGTTCTGGTGGCAGGCCCAGCGACGGGGCCAATTGCACAGCGACAAAACCACCAATGCCCCAGATCAGGCCATGCCGCCAATTCGAGACGCCACGTAGGGCAAAGATCGCGACCAAAACCAATGCGAGGCCGACGCTCAATAAGGCATTGGAAAAGAATGAAAATAACAATCGCTCGAGCCCATCAGCCGGCGCCCAACTATCTTCGTCGTGGTGATTTTCGACCGCCGCGTCATTTGTTTTATGCTCATGCTGGCTGACGCCCGTAGTGGCGGCGTTGTCGTTCTCATAAACCTCCGCCGCTAAGATCAACGGATAAACTTTTGTCGTCTGCAATACCGTCAAAAGCACAGCCGCCAGCAGTCCCGCGATCCCGGCGGAACATACTATCCGTAAAAAGAAATTCATAAAATGTGCCCAGAAAATAGCGGCTTTAGTGGCACGGCACCGCGATGCCATGACGCGAATCATGAGCCGCATTGTGAACGACGTTTGGGTGGGACAAAGCCACGCCAGCAAACAGCGCCATGCCGATCAAAGCGGCAGAAACGGCTTGCAATAGCTTACTGGTGTCCTTGGCAACGACATCTGAATGTATCGCCGAATTAGACTGCGCCATGCCGGTTTCTCCTAACTTACAATTGGGTTATCGTATTCAGATGAACTTCGGATTGGACATCTGAATAGCCTGTGATTATTTGGTAGCATACTGAGGTGATCGGCAAAGTTCAAACAGGTATTTTGCCCCAGACCCGTAATTTTGACCGAAATTTAGCGTTATCCCGAAATGACAGAGACGAATTCGAAAATTATCGACTGGTGGTGGATACGCCATGTGCCGACGGGCCTTACCGGGCAATTCTGCGGGGCGCTGGATGTTGATCCTCCGCTAGATGATATCGCCATCCAGCGGGTGCGTAGATTTCTCCCGGCAGCCGAAAATTGGCTGACCAGTCCGCTCATTCGATGCCGCAAAACTGCTGACGCTTTGGTGACAAAAGCAGCGCGGACGAGCAAAATATCTATCCATGCGGCTTTCAGCGAACAAAATTTTGGTGAATGGGAAGGCCTTTCTTATGATGACCCGGCTGTGCGAGATTGTCGTAAATTTTGGGCTCAGCCGGCAGATATGGCGCCGCCAGGCGGTGAAAGTTTTAGCGACCTAACTATACGGGTGCAACGAGAAATCGAAAATTTGCAATCCACGCTTTCGGGGCCGGTCGTCTGCGTCGCCCATGCCGGGACCATCCGCGCCGCCCTCGCCCTTGCCCTGTCGATCGCGCCTGCGACGGCGCTAAATTTCCAGATTGACCCCTTGTCGATCACTCGATTGACGTGGCTCGCCAACGAACAGGGCGGTGGCGATTGGCGTATTTGTTGGGTCAATAAATCTATTGATGAACTTAGGAATTAATTTGTAAAACTTGTGCTCTCGGGCGAAATTCGAGAATACGAACACGGAGATATCTCAGCCATGAACGCGGCGTTTCAAGAACTCATGACCATCCGCGATGGGGCGGAACCTTCCGGCGTCGAAATTTCAGGCGCGGACCCGGTTTATTCGACACAATTCAAAGTCGCCGAAACCGGTGCCGCGATCTTGGCGGCTGTCGGCGTTGCGGTCTCGGACATTTGGCAACTGAAAACCGACCGCCGGCAAAAAGTCGCTATTGACGTGCGTGCCGCTGCCGCGGCGTTAAACAGCTTCGCCTATCTGCAGGCCCGTCAGACCGATGGCACTTATGAGCCGATGGGAAATTCTGCAGCTGCGGCCGCGAATTATCTGATTACGCAGCCCTTTCAGACCAAGGATGACCGCTGGTTCCTGCCCCATTTTGGTATTAAACATCTTAAAAACCGCGTCCTCGGCGTGCTCAAATGTGAAGCCACGCCAGAAAGCGTTGCGGCAGCGGTCCGCCAATGGGACGCCCAAACGCTGGAAGATACCATTGCCGAAGCCAAAGCCTGCGGTGGCATGGTGCGCCAAAATGCCGAATGGCTGGCTCACCCCCACGGTCAGGCGTTAGCGGCGCAGCCGGTGGTCGAGATCGAGAAGATCGGCGATAGCGACCCGGAACCCTTGCCAAGCGACGGCCCGCCTTTGGCCGGCGTCCGGGTGCTGGACTTGACCCGCATTCTGGCCGGACCGGTAGCGGCGCGGACGCTGGCGGAGCATGGTGGCGATGTGTTAATGGTTGCTGCCGAACATACGCCGCAGATCAAAAACTTTGTCATTGATTTGTCCCATGGCAAACGAAGTTGTTATCTGGATCTGGATATTCCGGGCGAAGCGGAAAAACTGAAGAATTTAGTGCGCCAGGCGGATGTTTTCTCACAAGGCTATCGCCCCGGCGTGTTGGAGAACCGCGGTTTCGGCCCGCGCGAGCTGGCGGCCTTGCGTCCCGGTCTGATCTATACCTCAATCAGCTGTTTTGGCGAACATGGGCCGCTGCAAAATCGAGCCGGATGGGAGCAGGTGGCGCAATCGATGATCGGGATCTGTCACGACAATGGCAGCGATCGCCCGGCGCTTTTGCCAGTGCCGGCCTGTGATTACAGCACCGGTTATTTGGGCGCTTACGGCATTCTGCTGGCCTTGGCCCGCCGCGCGACTGAAGGCGGCAGCTATCATGTCAAAGTTTCGCTGTGCCAGTCCGGTATGTTCCTTTATCGCCAAGGCAAAGTCGATTTTTCCGCAACCGATATGGACCTGTCGCCGGCGGAGGGTTTGGCGTTGCAGATGGAATCGGATACCGCCTACGGCGCGATCCGTCATCTGGCGCCAATTGTCAAGTTCTCGGAAACGAAGCCCGGTTGGTCGCGGCCCTCTCCGGCGCTCGGTTCCGACGCAGCGGAATGGCTGCCATCAGGCCACGGTTAGGGTTTAACGGGCGTCGACGGTGGCAAGGGCATACCGCGCGCCGCCATCACGTCACGCAGGACATCCGGATAATCGGTGATGATGCCATCGACCTTCAGATCGATAAGATATTCCATTTGTTTGCGGTCGTTTACGGTCCAAACTTTGACCAACAATCCTAAATCATGCGCTGCCTGTACATTTTCTGCCGTCACTTCACGATGATACGATGACCAGATTGCGCCACCGGCGGTTTTTACGGCCTGTGGGATGCTGCCGCCAAAATTGTCGATATCGAAGCCGGCAAGCCACGGCGACGGTCCGGGTTCGCCCAACTTGACATTATCGGTCCAGCGCTGACTGGCGGTCAGATAAGAGGTCGAAATTATCGGTTCGAGTTCTTGAACGATCTGTAAGATGCGCCAATCGAACGATTGCAAGGTGACACGACTTTCGAAGCCGAATTCCTTGATCACTTTCAGAACCGCTTGCGCAAAGTCGCGCGGGCTTGGCGAGAGGTCAGGCTTTTCCGGATTAATCTTGGTCTCGATATTGAATTGCACGATGTCATTGCCGGATTTATTGACCAGCGCGAATACTTCCGCCAATGTTGGCACCCGGGCGCCGTCGGCCGGCGCTTGCGTCGAATAGCGTTGGCCATAACGGGTTTTTGGGTCCAATCGTCCGACGTCATATTGCTTGAGCGCCGCCAAGGTAAGGGAATGCACTGCCGGGCCGCTTTCCGATAGCCAGTTGCCGGCGGCATCACGCACCAACTCCGGTTCCAGATGCTGATTATGGACCACCACCACGACATTGTCCTTGGTCACCGCCAGGTCAAGCTCTAGGGTGCTGACGCCGATCTCCAGGGCTTTGGCGAAGCCGACCAAAGTGTTCTCCGGCGCCAATCCCCGGGCGCCGCGATGGCCTTGCAAATCAAAACTGAAGGCCGCACCGGCCGATCCCATAATTTGCGTCACGATTACTCCAATTAGCAGACTTGATAGGGCAATGGTTTTTGTCATCATTACTGGCTTTAAAGCAGCCGTCTCTCGTTCTCAGGATCAAAAAGATGCAAATGGTCCGGCGTCACCCGTAATGACAATGCGTCCCCTGTCTTGATTTTTTGAATTCCGCCCAGGCGGCAGGTAAGGTCGGTTTGATCAGTGCCAAAATGGCCATGAACCAAGGTATCGGCACCCAGATGCTCGACCAGCGTCACATCCAGTTCGGTATTACCGTTGCCATCCTGCGCACGTTCCAAATGCTCCGGCCGAATGCCCAAAATGACCGGGCGATTTGCAGCATCGGCTAAGGTACCGTCGCCAATCGGTAATTCGGCGCCGTCCGTGATCTTAACCTTTTGACCGCTGTCATCAATCCGTGCCGGTATCAAGTTCATGGCTGGCGAGCCGATGAAGCCGGCGACAAATATCGAGGCGGGTTTTTCGTAGAGTTCGATCGGCGTGCCAAGCTGCTCCACCCGGCCATCATTTAACACCATCAGACGATGACCAAGGGTCATGGCTTCGACCTGGTCATGGGTGACATAGACGCTGGTAATCCCCAGGCGTTCCTGCAGGCGTTTGATCTCGACCCGCATTTGCACTCGCAATTTAGCATCCAGATTGGACAAGGGTTCGTCAAATAGAAAGACGCTTGGTTCCCGCACAATGGCGCGGCCCATGGCCACTCGTTGGCGCTGACCGCCACTGAGTTGCCGAGGTTTACGTTGCAGTTGCTCTTCGGTCAGCTCCAGAATGTCGCTCGCTTTCCGGACCCGGCTGGCGATCTCTTCTTTTGGCAAGCCCTTGATTTTGAGGCCATAGGCCATATTGGCATAGACGCTCATATGCGGATAAAGGGCATAGTTCTGGAAAACCATGGCGATATCCCGCTCTGAAGGTTCTAGATCATTGACCACCCGGTCGCCGATTTTCGCCGTGCCTTCGGAAATAGATTCAAGCCCGGCAATCATCCGTAACAATGTCGACTTGCCGCAGCCGGACGGTCCGACCAGCACCATGAATTCGCCATCGGTGATATCCACGTCGATGCCATGGATCGCTTTGAAGCCGTTTGGGTATTCTTTCTTTACCCCTTGTAATTGCACTTGTGCCATGGATTTCCTTCTACTTCTCCGTCTCGGTCAAACCTTGGACGAACAGCTTTTGCATGAAGATGACAACACAGACCGGCGGCAGCATGGCCAGCAGGGTTGTCATCATGATGATGTTCCATTCCGGCGCCTGCTCGGCTGCTTCAAGTAATTGTTTGATGCCCATAACCACGGTGTACATGTCTTTGTCGGTGGTGATCAGCAGCGGCCAGAGATATTGGTTCCAGCCATAGATGAATAGAATGACAAACAAAGCAGCAATATTGGTCCGTGACATCGGAATTAGGATATCAAAGAAGAAGCGCATCGGCCCGGCGCCATCGATCCGTGCCGCTTCCAACAATTCGTCCGGTATGGTCAAGAAAGTTTGCCGAAACATGAAGGTAGCCGTGGCCGACGCGATCAGTGGCAAGCTTAGCCCCAGATAGGAGTTCAACAGCCCCAGATTGGCGACCACTTCGAAAGTCGGTAGAATTCGCACTTCCACCGGCAGCATCAAAGTGATGAATATCATCCAGAAAAAACCCATCCGGAAGGGGAAGCGGAAATAAACGATTGCGAAAGCCGAGAGCAATGAAATGGCGATTTTTCCGACCGCGATCATCATCGCCATGACCAAACTGTTCATCAGCATCAACGCGATTCCCTGGCTATTGGCGCCGGAGATGCCTTTGGTTAAGGTTGCTTCCAGATTAGTGAAAAACTGGTCACCCGGCAGCAAAGGCAGCGGGACCTGCACCATACGGATGTCGTTGTGTGTGGCCGCAACAAAGGTGATATAGATCGGGAAGGCAATCAACATGACGCCAAGAATGAGCGTGATATGCGAGATCAGGGTCAGAATGGGTCGATTTTCGATCATTAGTATTCGACCTTCTTCTCGACGTAGCGGAACTGGATCACCGTCAGCATGATGACGATGACCATCAGGATCACCGATTGCGCCGCAGAGCCGCCCAAATCAAGCCCGACAAAACCGTCGTTATAAACTTTATAGACCAGAATTTCCGTTGCCTTGGCCGGGCCACCCTGGGTGACCGCGTGGATGATGGCGAAAGTTTCGAAGAAAGCGAAGACGACATTCACCACCAGCAGGAAAAACGTCGTTGGTGACAGCAATGGGAAGACGATAGTCCAAAAGCGCCGCAACGGGCCAGCGCCATCAATCGCTGCGGCTTCGATCAACGACCGGGGAATTGATTGCATGCCGGCCAGGAAAAATAGGAAATTGTAGGCAATCTGTTTCCAAGCGGCGGCAACGATCACCAAAGTCATGGCTTCGCCGCCGTTGAGTTTGTGGTTCCATTCATAACCCATCATCGACAGACCGTAGGTAAAAATGCCCAGGGTTGGATCGAACATGAAAACCCATAAGGCACCGGCGACCACTGGGGCAACCGCATAAGGCCAGATTAAAAAAGTTCGATAGGTCGACGATCCCTTGATCACTCGATCTGCCATCGTCGCCAGCACCAGCGCCACGCCCATGGAAATACCGGCGACGCAAACTGAGAAGAACAAAGTACGCTCGAACGTCCCCAGATAATGCTCGTCTTCGAACAGCAATTGGAAATTTTCAAACCAAACAAATTCGGTGCTGAGACCAAAGGCATCTTGAATGAGGAGAGATTGATAAAGCGCCTGACTGGCCGGCCAGATGAAAAATACGATGGTCACCGCGATCTGTGGCGTCACCAGCAAGAACGGCAAAATGGAAGGCCCGAAATGGACGCGTTTTAGCATTTCATTAAGTCAAATAAAAAGGGGAACCCGCCGGATTCCCATGCTTCAGGTGACCGGCGGGCTCAAGCAATCGCGCGTTATTTATTCGCGCGTTCAAATTTCCGTAGCAACTTGTCGCCACGCTCCGCGGCATCGTCCAGACCTTGCGCAGCGGTTTTTTTACCGCTCCAAATCGCTTCCATCTCTTCGTTGATAACATCGCGAACCTGCACAAAATTGCCAAAGCGAATGCCGCGGGAATTCGGCGTCGGTATGTTCAGGCTAAGTTGCTGGATCGCCGTATCCGTTCCTGGGTTAGAATTGTAGAAGCCTTGCTTCTTCGACAATTCATACGCCGGCGTGGTGATCGGCACGTAACCAGTTTCTTGATGCCACCAAGCCTGCACTTCTGCGGAGGACAAATAGGTCATGAATTTGGCGACGCCTTTATATTCGTCCTTGCTGCCGCCCTTCAGAACCCAAAGCGTCGCGCCACCGATGATGGAGTTTTGTGGCTTGGCAATGAGATCGGGATAATATGGCAGCATCGATTGGCCGAAATTGAATTTCGCCTGCTTCTTGATGCTGCCGTAATAAGCTGAGGAGTTCATCCACATGCCGCATTCACCATTGGTGAACATGGACAAACTATCGCCGCGGCGACCGCCATAAGTAAAGAGCTTGTCTTTCGACCAGCTTGCCAAATTGGCCAAATGCATCTTGACCTTATCGTTGTTGAACGAGAATTTCGTGTCGATACCGGCAAAGCCATTTTCCATGGTGCCCATTTCCATATTATGCCAGGCGCTAAAATTCTCGATCATCACCCAAGACTGCCATCCGAAAGAGAAGCCGCATTTATAGCCCGCGGCGACAAGTTTTTCGGAGGCCGTCTTCATTTCCCCCCAGGTTTTCGGAACAGAGGAGACGCCGGCTTTCGCGAACGCATCCTTGTTATACCAAAGCACGGGTGTCGAGCTGTTAAACGGCATCGACAACAGTTCGCCTTTGGAAGTTTGATAATAACTGATCACTGCTGGCAGAAAGGTTGACTTGTCGAACGGTTCATTGGCGTCAGCCATTACCTGTTCAACAGGATAAATCGCGCCCTTAGCCGCCATCATGGTGGCGGTGCCAACTTCAAAAACTTGCACGATATGGGGCTGTTTCTTCGCCCGGAAAGCCGCAATCGCCGCTGTCATGGTGTCGGTATAGTTGCCCTTAAACGTCGGGACCACTTTATAGTCGGATTGGGTGGCGTTAAAGTCCGCCGCAATTTTGTTGACCCGCTCGCCATTGGTACCGCCCATGGCGTGCCACCATTGCACTTCGCTCGCTGCTGATGCCAGGCTGGCCCAGCCAGCTATCGTGGCAATCGCCGCGCCGGCGGCAAATATTCTTAAATTGGACATTCTCATCTCCCTCAGAGTTGAAGTATTTCGTTGTTCGTCTTTTTGTTGGATCCTAACGACCAGCAAATCATTCATTCACGTCGCTTAGAATTGGCCGGAGGTATAACAGACCTCGAGCCCCCAATTGTACGATTTCATTATGTTTACATGGTCTTTCGAAAAACCTATTGTGTCTAATACAATTATTGAATGCCTACATAACCTTATGTTATGGAGAAAGTTCAAGTAAGTTCCCGCGTGACCGTTCGAAGGAGGGACTAGAGGTGATCCGATTACGCCAATTAGAAGCTTTTCGCGCCGTGATGATCACAGGCGGCGCCACCGCTGCCGCCGGGATGTTGAATATATCCCAACCGGCGGTCAGCCGCTTGATCTCAAATCTTGAGCAATCGGTGGAGTTTCAACTGTTCGATCGCCGCCATGGCCGCTTGTTGCCAACGGTGGAAGCGGATTTTTTGTTCAATGAGGTGGAGCGGGCGATCGCCAATTTGGAACATATCTCTCAGCTCTCGGACGATATCCGAAACCAGAAGGCCGGGCATTTACGCATCGCTTGCTTGCCTGGATTTGCGACATCTTTGCTGCCGGATGTGGTGGCGGAATTTCTGCGCGAACGCCCGCAAGTGACCATGTCCTTTCAGACCAGAAGTTCGACGCGTGTTCGCGAATGGATTGCGGCGCAGCAATATGATGTCGGCATCGCCGATGAATTCGACGGTCATAGTGCGATTAATCACGAATCGATCGATATTCGCACCGTCTGTGTGCTGGCCTCGGATCATCCCCTGGTCGCCCGCAACAGCATTAGTGCGCAGGACCTGGACGGGGTCCCGATGATTACGCCGGACCGGGACAACGTCTTTTATCATGCCTTAAAGCGCGCCTTCGACAGCGCTAGCGTCACCCTTAATCAACGCATCGAAGCCCGGCAATTTGCGACCGCTTGTTTGTTGGCCGCGAAAGGCGTCGGTGCCGCGGTCGTCAGCTCCATTGACGCTGCCGAATATGTCGGAGATGGACTTGTTATTCGCCCGTTCAAGCCTGATCTGCCATTCCGCCTCGACTTGCTGTATCCGAAATACCATCCGCAATCTCTGCTGCTGCAGGATTTTGTGCATCATTTCCGGAACAGCCTTGATCCTTTTATCTTCGATGGTGCGGGCGATAGACAGGCAAATTCATTGCTGTAATATCTAATTACGTTCCGATTTCTGTTTCCTCTGTATAAAGGGGCTTTGAGGGTGCCACAAACGCTGGCTGAAAAGATCATCGCACGCGCTGCCGGTAGAGACGCCGTCGCGCCCGGTGAGATCGTGACCTGTCGGGTCGATCTGGCGATGATGCATGATTCGGGTGGACCCCGACGGGTGGCGCCGATCCTGGCGCAGCTTAAGGCAAATGTTTGGGATCCTGAGCGGGTTATTGTGATCTCAGACCATTATGTGCCCGCCGTCGACGCCGAAAGCGCCGCGATCCTGGATCTCACCCGCAAATGGGTGGGATCGAACGGGGTTCGGAAGTTCCACGATATGGAGGGTATCTGCCATGTCGTTATTCAGGAAAATGCCTATCTGAAACCCGGCATGTTTGTGGTCGGTGGCGATAGCCATTCACCGACCGGTGGGGCGGCAGGCTGTTTCATGTTTGGCGTCGGCGCCACGGATATGGCCGGCGTTCTGGTTACCGGCGAAACCTGGATCAAAGTGCCGGGAACGATTTTGATCCGCTGGTCAAGCCAGCTTGCAGCCGGCGTCGCCGCCAAAGATATGATGCTGGCGACGTGCGCAAAAATGGGCTTGGGTGGCGGCGCTTATCAAGTCGTCGAATATGCCGGCGAAGCGGTCACCGCCCTTTCCCATACCGAACGCATGACCATGTGCAATCTGGCGGCCGAACTCGGCGCGCAGACCGGGATCATTGCCGCTGATGACATCACCATCGATTATCTGGAAAGCCACGGCGGTGATCTAAGCGACAAAAAAGTTTGGCGCGGCGACGAAAACGCCGACTATCAGGCGATCCATGACTTTGACGCGGCCGCTTTGGCGCCGCAAGTCGCTGCGCCCCATAGTCCTGCCAATACCAGCGCCGTGACGGAACAGGCCGGTCAAACCATAGACCAGGCTTATATTGGCGCTTGTACCGGGGCCAAATTGCAAGATCTGCAGATGGCGGCCCGGGTCTTGAAAGGGCGTAAAATAGCTTCATCGAGCCGCTTGTTAGTTGCGCCAGCCTCCGGTCAGACCACCGCTGCCGCTATCGCTGACGGCAGTCTAGCGACAATATTGGATGCCGGGGCGATTTTGCTACCGTCAGGTTGCGGCGCCTGTGCCGGATATGGCGCCGGTGTCTTGACGGCCGGCGAAACCTGTATCGCCTCGACCGCCCGCAACTTCCAAGGCCGCATGGGCTCACCGTCGTCGAAGGTCTATTTGGCGTCACCTTATACCGTTGCCGCCGCGGCCGTTGCCGGTCACATTTGCGACCCGCGCGAGATGCTAGATGGGGTTTTGCCATGACCAAAGCAAATACTTTCAGCGGCCGGGCCTGGGTCTTCGGTGACGATATCGACACCGATGTGTTGGCACCCGGCCTTTATATGAAAGGCCCGCTTGAGGTGATGGCGCAACATTGCCTGGAAGCCGTGTTGCCCGAATTCGCCGGCGCTGTGCAGGCCGGCGATATTGTCGTCGCCGGGGAAAACTTTGGCATTGGCTCTTCCCGGGAACAAGCCGCACAAGTGCTCAAAGTGCTCGGGATTTCTGCTCTTATAGCGCGCTCCTTCGGGGGGATTTTTTACCGTAACGCGATTAATTTTGGCCTTCTCGCACTCACCTATCAGGCACCGCATGATTATCAAACCGGTGACCGTCTGCGGGTCGATGGGTCGACCGGGCGCCTAGAAAACTTAGACAGGCATTCGGTGATCGTCTGCGATATCATGCCGGACCATTTAATGGCAATGATCTATGCGGGTGGACTTGTCCCCTATCTGGAAGCCAAGCTGGCGGGTCAGAAAGGTGTTTAGACAAACATGACCACAAATACCCTTTCCGCCCAACTGGCAGCACCTGAGATTGTGGTCGCGCCGGGAATTTATGATGCCTTCAGTGGCGCCATGGCCGCGAATGCCGGATTTTCCGCCGCTTATCTGAGCGGCGCCAATATTGCCTATAGCCGTTTCGGCCGCGCCGATATTGGTCTCGTCGCCATGAGTGAAGTGGCCGAAACCCTTTCGAACATTCGCGAACGGATCGATATCCCGATCGTTATCGATGGCGACACCGGCTTTGGCAACGCTTTGAATGTGCAACGAACGGTGCGCTTGTTCGAACGCTGCGGCGCCGATGCGATCCAGCTCGAAGATCAGAATATGCCGAAGCGGTGTGGTCATCTTGCCGGCAAGACCCTGGTCAGCGTTGGCGAAGCGGTCGGCAAGTTGAAGGCCGCGCTTGATAGTCGGCGCCGCGAACAAACCTTGATCATGGCGCGAACTGACGCGATTGCGGTGGAAGGGTTTGAAGCGGCGCTGGAACGTGCCGAACGTTATTTGGAAGTCGGGGTTGATATCCTGTTTATCGAAGCGCCGGAAAATGTTCAACAAATGGCGAAGATCGTGGCGCGCTTCGGGGATCGGGTGCCGTTATTGGCAAATATGGTCGAAGGCGGTTCCACCCCAATGCACAGCGCCGATGACTTACAAAAAATAGGCTATGCCCTGGTTATCTTTCCGGGCGGCCTGGTTCGCGCCCGCGCCCGGATGGAACAGGACTATTTCGCCAGTTTGAAAAAACACGGCTGGAACGATCCGTTTAGCCGGGGGATGTTGAACTTGGGCGAATTGAATGAGCTTCTGGGCACGCAAAATATCCTCGACGCCGGCGAACGCTACGACGGCAAACACTTCGGAGATCGTGATGATTGACCCGGTAACGCTGGCTGTCCTAAAGGGCCGTTTAGAACAGATCGCTGACGAAATGGACGCGACATTGTTCAGAAGTGCCTTTAATCCGATCATCGCCGAAGCCCATGACGCCTCGCACGGTCTTTATGACGCTAAGAGCGGTGAAACCCTCATTCAAGGTAAATCAGGACTGCCGATTTTTGTCGGTGTCATGTCTTTCGCGGTGAAGGCGATCATCGACAAAGCCGCCCGCGACGGGGATATGGCGGAAGGCGATGTTTATATTTTCAACGACCCCTATGAAGGCGGCACCCATCTGTCCGATTTCAAACTGGTGCAGCCATTTTATCGTGAGGGAAAATTATTTTGTTACCTCGCCTCGGTCGGCCATTGGCACGATGTCGGTGGTAACGTCCCCGGCAATTATAATCCGGTGGCGACGGAAAGTTTTCAGGAGGGGATGTATATCCCGCCAGTGAAACTTTACGAACGCGGCGAGTTGCGCCAAGACATCATCGCGATCATGCAAGCCAACTCACGCCAGCCGATCAGTCTCTATGGCGATCTGAATGGTCAGCTCAACGCCCTTGGCCTGGGGGCGCGGCGATTGACGGCGCTGCTGGACGATTATGGCGACGCTCTTGTCCTGAACGCATTAGCGGAATTGAAAAGCCGCGCGACCCAATTGATGAAGGCAAATATTCAAGAGTTGCCGGACGGCATCTATGCCAGCGACGACTGGCTGGACAATGACGGCATCACCGACGAGCCGTTGAAAATCGCTTTGGATTTGTCCATTGCCGGCGACCGCATGACATTGGATTTTTCACGCACCTCGGGCGCTTGCGCCGGACCGGTCAATATCTCAAGGTCGACGGCGATTGCCGCTATTTACGTGGCGACAAAACATGTCTTCAATGACGTGCCGGCAAATGCCGGTGTACTCGAGCCGTTGGACATCATCATTCCGGAACAGTCCTTGCTATCGGTCGGTCCGCCCAAACCGGTCGGCGGTTATACGGAAACCATCCTACGCATCATCGATGTCTTTTTCTGCGCCATTGTGCAAGCGGCGCCGGAACGTTCGAACGCGGCGGCATACGGCACCATCAATGCCTTGTCGCTGGCCGGTTATCGCCAGGACGGACGACGCTGGATCATGTTCAGTTTTTTTGGTGGCGGCCATGGCGGACACCCCAAGGGCGATGGCCTGAACCACGGCAATGCGCCGATATCGACGGCGACTATTCCACCCATCGAAATTCTTGAAGCGGCCTATCCGATGTTCTTCACGCAATGGGCGTTGCGCCCGGATAGCGGCGGGCCGGGTCGCCATCGCGGCGGCCTTGGTGCGGTTTATGAAATCGAATTATTGGAACAATCGGCGGAAGTATATTTGTTTGGGGAACGTGGTAATTTTCCCCCGCCGGGTGTTCTAGGTGGTTCCGCCGGGGCCCTGAATAAGTTCACCTACGAACAAGAAGGCGGCGACCGACATCCGCCGTTGGCGTCGAAAATGAACGATATCAAAATTAACCGGGGCCAACATGTCCGCCTTGAATCGCCCGGTGGCGGTGGCTACGGTCCGGCGGCGGAGCGCGCTCCCTCTGCCGTCGCCAAAGACGTCCTTTTGGGCTATGTCAGCGTTGACGCTGCCAAACAGGATTATCAGGTTATCGTTACTGCTACAGGTGACGTCGACGAAGCGGCGACAGCCACCTTGCGCGCGGCATCATAGATGGCGGATCAAGCGAATTATGTCGTCGGGGTTGATGTCGGTGGCACCTTCACGGATGTATTTTTCCTCGATCAGGCGACCGGACATTGCAAGGTTGCAAAAGTACCCTCGACCCGTCCCGATCAATCGGTCGGGTTTATCGACGGCATTTTGCAAGGCGCCGATAATTTTGCCGATATTTCAACCGTCGTGCACGGGACTACAGTTGGGACCAACGCTTTGCTGGAACGCAAGGGCGCGCGCACCGGCATCATCACCACTAAAGGGTTCCGCGATGCCCTTGAAATGCGTCGCCGCGACCGGCCAGAAACTTGGGGCTTGTGGGGACAGTATGAACCGGTGATCCCGCGCGACCTGCGTTTCGAAGTGGCGGAGCGGACCTTAGCCGATGGCACGATCCATCAAGCCGTCGACGTCGAAGCGGTCCGCGCCGCGACACGAGCTTTGATCGAAGCCGGTGTCGAAGCGGTCTGCATCGTCTTCATTAATGCCTATGCCAATGCCGAAAACGAATTGGCCGCCCTGGCTGCCGTGCGTGAGCTTTGGCCGAACGACCATGTCAATGCGTCGTCCCAGATCCTGCCGGAAATCCGCGAGTTCGAACGCACCTCCACCACCGTTCTGAACGCTTACCTACAGCCGCCGATCGGCAATTATGTGCACCGTCTCGAAACTGCGCTGGGGGCGGATGGTTTCGCCGGGCAGATTTTGATCGTGCAGTCAAATGGTGGCGTCATGTCGGTCGATACGACCCGGCGCCTGCCTATTCGCACTGCCCTGTCTGGCCCCGCCGCTGGGGTAATCGCCAGCGCCCATATTGCCAGTGCTGCCGGCTTCCCCAACATCATCAGCTGCGATATGGGCGGCACTAGCTTCGATGTTTCTTTGGTGGCGAATGGTCAAAGTGCTTTGGCGGCCCAGACCTCAATCGATTTTGGCCTGGTCGTGCGCACGCCGATGATCGAGATCACCACAATTGGTGCCGGTGGCGGTTCTATCGCCTGGGTCGATCGCGGCGGCCTGTTGCAAATCGGTCCGGAATCCGCTGGCTCCGATCCGGGCCCGGTTTGTTATGGCCAAGGCAATGAGCGTCCGACGGTCACCGATGCGAACCTGGTGCTGGGCCGCATCAATGCCGCCCGCCCGATTGGCGGCAAGCTTGACAGCCTTGATGTCGAGGCGGCAAAAGCAGCGATCGAACAGCATGTTGGCGAGCCCCTAAAGCTTGGGGTGATGAATGCCGCGGAAGCGGTTATCAAAGTGGCGAATTCCAAAATGGCCGGCGCGATCCGATTGGTGTCGATTGAACGCGGCCACAATCCAAGCGAATTTGCCGCCATGCCGTTTGGCGGCGGTGGCGCTTTGCATGCCGGTGCTTTGCTTGAAGAAGTCGGTTTAAAAAACGCTTTGATCCCGCTCTATCCCGGTGTCACCAGTGCCTTGGGCTGCATCATCGCCGACATGCGGCACGATTTTGTCCAGACCTTGAATACCATGCTGGACGGTTTGGATGCGGCGGCGTTGGATCGGCGCATGGTTTCCTTGGCCCATGAAGGCCAAGAACTACTGGCCGCCGCCGGCGTGACTTTCGGCGGCATCGATCAGCAGTTCGAACTCGATATGTCCTATCTCGGCCAAACCCACACGGTCGATGTGGCCCTACCGCTGACTTTGGAAAACAGCACAACCGGAATTTCAGAGGAACTTGTTCGCCAGGCCTTCGAGAAACGTTATGCCCAGGTTTATGGCCGGCCGCTCGAGGGGATCGCGGTGCGGGTCCTGAATTTGCGCGTCTCGGTGATCGGCCGGCGGCCAAAATTCGATCTTTCTATCTTGGCCCCCAAAGCCGACCTCGATATGGCTGCCGCGCAAAGCGGCAAGCGGAAAATCTGGGTCGATGGCGGTTGGCATGAAGCCGCGATCTACGACCGCCTGCGGCTTCCGATTGAGGCGCGGATCGATGGACCGGCGATACTGGAGCAACCGGATACGACCATTTTGATCGAGCCCGGCTTGACCGGCACGGTCGATAAGTTTGGCAATATTGTGATCACCCGGCAGCCGGGGAAAGAATGACCATGGCACCTTTCGACGCTGCTCGCAGCGCCTTGATGATCGTCGATATGCAGAATGATTTTATCCATCCCGACGGTGCTTATGGGCGGGCCGGTCAAGCCTGTGAAATGATTGCGGCGTTGCCGGAACGCTTGGTGCCGGTTGCCGAGGCCATGCGCAGAGCCGGTGGCTGGATTGTCTCGACCCATTTTACCTTGGTGCCGGGACGTGACGGCGCGCCCTTCATTTCGGATCATCTCAGAAAACTTCGCCCCTTTCTGGGCCGGGGCGATTTTGCCCCAGGCTCTTTTGGTCAAGCGTTTATAGATGAATTGCAGCCGGCCGACTTGTCGGTTGAGAAAGTTGCTTTTTCGGCGTTTTACAATAGCCGGATGGATTGGGTGTTACGTCGCGCCGATCTGGAGACGCTGATATTCTGCGGTATCGTCACCAATGGCGGGGTCGCCTCGACCCTGCGCGATGCCCACGTGCGCGATTATCGCTGCATTTTGCTGGCGGACGGCTGTGGGGCATTTTCTGAACAGGCGCACCGATCTTCCGTCGCCTCGCTATCAACCATCGCGGAGATTTCGACCTGTGCTGAGATCACCGAAGCTTTGCATGGTTAGGGTACCTCTAGCGCCAAAGCACTTTCGATTATCGCGTTGTCGATGCTGCTCTATCCGTCGACCCATACACCGTCGGCTTAATATCAGAGCCCTGCGGGCCCGCCGCTAATGGCGGCGTCGGGACATAGATGTCGGGCCTCGGGCCGGCTTGCGCTTGCCGCGTGGCTGCTGTGGCGGGCGTTTCTAGTTTGACCGCCATCGCGGCTTTGCGATCAACCGGTTGCGCGTTGAGATCGTTCGGCACCGGCATCATACTGGCAACGTAATAGGCCATTTTTTGTTTTTCCGGATCAATTTGGTGATCCAGATCAAGTTCTCGCTGGTTTACCCCTTTGACCGGCTCGACGCAGTTGCCGTCCACAACTTCTAGGTCAAACCACCATTTTTTTACCGGATTGATTTTGCCGTTGCCCAACCAATCGTCCAGGCGCACGGCGATTGGCACCAGCATCGGTTTCAACCAGCGGGCATTGATGCCGCACCAACTGGCCAGACGTTGCAACAAGGCGCCATCGGCTGTCACCACTTTGTTCAACGGGCAGGTTTTCATGCAGCGACCACAGGCGGAGCCCCGGGCATTGGTCAGGCGATAACGGGCGCAGCGCTCCGCATCCGGCTTCCACATCTCGTAACCGTTGAACATCACTTTATCGCCCCAGGAAATCGCGTCACAAGGACATTCGCGGGCGCATTTTGTGCAATTACTGCAAAAATACTGCAGCCCAAAATCGATCGGTTTATCAACTTCAAGCGGCATGTCGGTCGTCATCACCACGGTCTTCAGCCTTGGGCCCATAAACGGATTGAGCACCAGCTCGCCAATCCGCGATAGTTCACCGAGACCGGCTTTCAACATCAGCGGGATATGCAACAAGTCGCTGTCGACGTTGGTTTGTGCCCGCGCCGGAAAACCGAGTTGACGCAGGGTGTCCGCCATCACGCCGGCAATTTCGGCGCCGCGCAAATAAGCCCGCATCGATTGGGTGCCAGAAATCCAATCGTCGCCGGAGGCCCCTTCCATGGTATCGAATTCCTGATCGATCAGCATGACCACGGCATATTTGTGCCGCGTCGCAATCGGCTCGCCGGCGGAGCCATGGGAATACCAGGCATAGTCCGGTATCTCACATATCCCCGTTACATCGGCACCCAGTAAGTAGGATAGCGACTTCAGCGCTTGACTGTTTTTTCCCGGGTCCGTCAGCTGCGAAAGCTCGGTTTCTGCCGTCACTTCGCCACCTTGAACCGGCACCATGGCCCGCATCGACGCCATCATGCCGGCAGTATGGGGTTGCTTGAAAGCGAAGCGGCTGCGTTCTTTTTGGGTTTTTGCACCCAAATCGCCGCGATGAGCACGATCGAAAAAGGCGGCGCGCTTCGATACCTGCGGCACCTCATCATCAAGGATCAAGGTCGTCGGTCGATCCACCCGTTTCACGGTTTCCATCGGATAGGCGCCTAGATCGGTTCGCCGCTTACGGCGGCGATTGCGTTCCCGCCCACTCATCGCGCCGTTTTGACCCAACCAATAGCGCCAGCCTGGCTTTTTCAGGGCGCCCGCCGCCAACGGGCGATCGGTCGCCATGTCATAAGATGTCGTCACCACAGCGAGGGAAAAGCCGCATTCAATATAGGGGTTTTTCAACGCATCGCCATCGCGCACCGCCAGACCGGCCAGGACCGCTAAGCGCTCCGCATCGACCGCCCCCGCCCCCATCACATGTGGTGTTGCGGTCCAGCCAAGCTGGCGGATATGGCCACTTAAACAGACGGCGATGCCGCCGATCCGACTGTCCGCAGCGTCTTGAACTGCCGGCGCAATCCAGTCGCGCGCGGGATTTCCCGCTTCCGGTATCCGGCCATGCTCCAACAGCAAGATAATAGCGTAGTCGTGATCCAGCGGCTCAGTATCAACGGCCCAGGCATTTGCCGGCAAGCGACAGATGCCAACCTGCGAAGCGTTCATGAAATAGCTATAGCCTTTAATATCGACCATGCGTCGATGCGGATCGTCGGGCACCGGCGCTCGATTTACTGCCGGTTCGCCAGCTGAATTGGCAACAAAAATATCCAGATAGTCGCGCAACGATTTTGCCAGCGGTCCGACCGGCGGGTCGGCAAAATTTGGCGCTGTTACTTTATTTCGCGCCGTCTCAATAGCGGTAATGCGGTCGTCTTTCGGCAACACCTCCAGCGGAAAAGGTCCTAAATGATAGGGTCGTTTTTCAGAGGTGGTGCGCAGCAGCATTTTAGCTCTCACCTATTCGATTTGCTTCGGCAACCAGGTTGCGACTTCCGGGACCCAAATCAATAACGCCAGAACCAGCATTTCAATGACAATAAAGGGTAGGGCAGATTTTATCACTTCACCAATGGAAACATCAAATGGCGCCACCCCTTTCATCACATAAAGCAACAGGCCGAAGGGCGGGGTCAATAAGCTGATCTCCATGGTGATCAGCATCAGCACCATCAACCAAACTACATCGATCTGGAATACGACCTGCAGCGACTGCGAGCCCAAGAGGAAAAATGGCAGGGTCAGCAGCAGCATCGAAACCTGATCCATGAATGCGCCCAGGAACAACAGCACTGCCATCATCGCCAGGACGACCATCAATGGCGTCAAATCCAATTGCGTAATCTGCTGCAGCAAGCCATCGGTGGCGCCGGAATTCGCCAAAGCTTGGCTGAAAACCAACGATCCGGCGATGATAAACAGGATCATGGTATTGATCTTCGCGGTCTCTAGCAGCGATTTGGCGATTGCCCGCCAGCTGAAGTCGGCACCGTCGACGCCGGAAATACAGATGACGTTTTTGAACAGGCGGAAAAAATAGCAGATGGTCAATGAAGCGAGACAGCCGAGCGCGGCTGCTTCCGTCGGCGCCGCGATCTTGAAAAAGATGCTGCCGACGACGACGACAAAAATCACAAACAGCGGCATGATGTAAATAATGAAGGGCAGGATGCGATTGATCGCCTGGCGAAATCGCCCGCTATATCCAAAGCCGACGATTTGCCGGCCCCGCCAATTCAGCGAGAACGTCACCGGGTTATCAAGATCGCTTTGATCCGGTGCATAGGCCGGCGCCAGCGACGGGTTGATCATGCAGCGCCCGACCACATAGGCGAAAAACAGCACCGCCATCAAAATGCCCGGCACGATCCCGGCGATCAGCAATTGCGCCACCGACTGCTCCGCCAAACTGGCCAGCAACACCGCCAGCGCCGAGGGTGGTATCAACATGGCAATGCCGCCAACGGCCATGATCGGTCCCATGGCAATAGATGGTTTGTAACCGCGCTTGATCATGTCGGGCAACAAGACCGAGCCTAAAATTGCCGTATTGGCGATGGTCGAGCCGGACAAAGAAGAGAAGATTGTGCCGCCGGCAATGGAAACCACGGAAAGGCGGCCCGGCACCTTGGATATTAGTTTATCGACCGCACCAATGGCTTTAAACGCAACCCCGGTCTGCAACAAAATTTCCCCCATCAGCAGGAAAAGAGCAATGGGGGCAAATGTAAACTTGATCGCGTTATGGAATTCCATCGGCATGAATATCAAACCGATGTCGCCATTGATAAATAGAAAGGTGCCCAGAATATTAGCGGCAAAAAAGGCGAAGGCGACCGGCAGACCTAAAAACATTAGCAGGCAAACGGTGCCGAGCAGGAGCGTCAGGGCGTAATACCACTCCATCGACTAAAATCCCGCTCTGTCGGCCGCGGCGTCGGCATCATCGACGTCGCTTGCCCGGCGTCGGCGAAAGAGAAACTCGATCGCCAGCAAGAGAAACGAAATTGCAAAGATAGCCAGCATATACCAGTTGGCGATCCGCAAGTCCTTGTCCGGCAATGTCCCGTCTTCGAATTCCGACAGCGCCGCGCGGACGCCATAAAAACAGAGTACGGCGCAGAGGATCGCGCCTGCTGCATCGACCAATTGTTCCAGGCGATGGGAGATACCCTGCGGCAGCACTGCGATCAGGATGTCGACACGGACGTGAGAGCCGGCCTGCAGCACCCAGGGTGCGGCCAAAAAGACGCCGACGTAAAGCGTATATTCGACAGATTCATAGAGCCACCAAATTCCGCCGATTTGTGACTTGATGAGCAGTAGGTTCAGGGGGATAAGGACCGCAATCAGGCCGATCGAAATTGCCACCAGAACAGCCAGGAATAATGTGACCCTGCCGAACCCGGCTTCAAGGGCATCAAATCGCCGATGCATGGATAACTCTGTTTAGTTTAAGAACAACCTGAGCGGAAACGGAACCAACACCTATTGCCGGTTCCGTCGCCATCCTAATTTTCACAAATTTACTTCGTGAAAAGTTTCTTAAGTTTTGCACCGTGCTCCGGACTGCGTTCCAGAACTTCGGCCCAGCCTTCGGCAACCGCTGTATTGACCCATTTGTCCCGTTCAGCGCCGGTTAGAGTGATCGTCTTCATCCCCCCGTCAGCCATCCAGTCTTTTTGCTTTTTCATGTCTGCCTGGAATTTTTTGCTTGTGGTTTCTGAATTTCCCTCAAACGACAGACCAACCTTGTTCAAGACATCCTGTTGCGCCTTACTCAAGGTGTTCCATTTTTCCAGATTGGCCAAGGTATGCAATACCGCGTGATAAAATCCAGGTTCCACCCGATACTTTGTGACTTTTAGCCAAGAGGGGCCTCCCCAACCCAAGGCCGGCCAGCCATAGCCCTGCACAGTGTTGTTTTCCATGTAAGTATAGACTTGTGCAAAGTTGGACGTTTGAACCGTGGCCCCCAGGGATTTGAAGAATGCCGTATAAACCGGAGAAACCCGAAGGTTGAGACCTTTCAAGTTCGCCCCCGTGATCGGTTTGCTGAGCCAAAGATGAAACGGTCCAAACGCATGATGCCGGGCGACGAAATGGATGCCTTTGGCGTTAAGGAGTTTTTGCACGTAATCGAGGGCGCCATTTTGACGCAGTTCGGTAAAAGTATAATCGGAGAACCGCAATACCGGCGCTTCCGGCAAGACGTTACCGAAATAAGCCTCCGGGCAGCCGACAATATCATAGGCGCCCTTGGCCATTTTTTGCGTCAGCGTGAAGGGGCTGCCAATCGCCGGGGCACCGCCCTTAAGATCCAGTTGCAGGACGCCTTTGCCTTGCGCATTGACTTCCTTGACCAGGGCTTCGAATGGTCTTGAAGGCGGGCTGCCGATCGGAAAACAACTGGCCGCCGACAACGTCACTTCAGCCGCATTCGCTGGTGCACCGATAATCGAAACTAGCGCCGCCGCCATTCCTGCACCCAGCATTGTGATGGATTTTTTGTACATTTCAAATCTCCCCTTTTTTTGCATTTCGTCTTCCTCCAGGCCGCGTCGCCATCGCCCTGTTCAACACTATTTTTTATTCCAAAGCAATTTCAGCGCTTTGGTCAGTGCTGATCATACATAAAATTGTTGGTGTGGGAAATAGTTCACAAATCGGGCGTATTAATTACTCTGAAACCAGGGGGCCTTGGCGCGCCAAACTGGAAGCTTCGGCAAACATGCGGCCGACAGCGCAGCGGCGAAAAATAGCACCGCACTGGCCAAGATAATCCCATCGTAGCTTTGTGTCAGGTCGTAGACATAACCAGCAATAACCGGTCCGGCGAGAATGCCGATCGCGACCCCTGAATAGAGGACGCCGATAATGCCGGATATTGCCTTGCCGCCAAAATAATCCGCCGAAAGAGCCGGCGAAAGGGCAACAAAACCACCGTAAAATGTCCCAAATAGGATCGCATAGATACTCAAGGCCCAAATGCTGGTGGAGCTATACCACCAAAGCGTCATCGCTAGCAGGCCGGCATACATGGCGATCAACGCCTGACGCCGGCCCCACTTATCTGCCAAACCGCCGATGGCAAATCGACCAGCTAAACTTCCGAGCCCGATCAGGCCAAAAATCAGGATGCTGGTATCTGCATCGATGCCGTGGTCGCGGGCATAGTTCGAGAGATGCACAAACGGCACGAAAAGACCGAACGAACAACAGGCGGCGGCCAGGCTCATCAACAAAAACGGCCGTGCAAACATCGCTTCTTTGAGGGTTGCACCGGCGATGCCAGTGGTCTCGCCAACGGCCGGTTTTTGCGCCGGGCCGTCGCCGTCGGGGCTCAGTCCGCGCTTCGCCGGCGAGCGTTCCATCAGTAACGAGGCGCCGCAGCCAAACACAAGCGTGATCGCCGCTAAGGCGACATAGGCACCGCGCCAACCCCATAGATCGATAAAAGCGTCGCCGGCCAATGGCCCCACCAGGGTACCAAGGCCGATGCCGGATACCGCCAGGCCGGAAGCAAAACCGCGCCGCCGCACGAACCAGGGCTGCACCGCACCAATCGCCGGGACATAGGAAAACCCCACCCCGATCCCGACCGCCAGCCCATAAGTCAAATAGACCTGCCATAGACTATTGGCTTGACTGGCCAGCAATAGCCCGCCGGCGATGAAAATCATTCCGGCTAAAATGATCCAGCGCGGACCGAAGCGATCGGCGATCGGTCCGCTAAAGGCACCAAGGCCGAAATAGAGGAAGCCGCAGATTGAAAAGATCAGCGAGATATCGCCGCGGCTGGCATCAAATTCGCTTTGCAAGCTGGTAAAAAAAGACGCAAAAGCATAGGCCACACCAAAGCCTAAAAACATGATCACAAAGGCGCTGGCGACAATCACCCAACCATAGAAAATTCGCGACAAGCCCTTACCCTGCATCTTCGCGTGCAAGCTCGGCCAAGAAGGCGGAGACGTGATCAAGGCCGGTGCGCAGGATTTCTGCATTGTTGGCGTAACCGATGCGGACCCAGCCCTCCATATCCATCACGCTGCCCGGCGTGAACATGACGCCTTTGGCATCGAGCAGGCGGACGCAAAACTCCCGCGAGGGCAGATCGAGATCGTATTTCAACAAAGCTGTCGTACCGGATTTCGGTTTGACGTAGGAAATCAACGGCTCCGTTGCCACCCAGTCATCCAAGATCTGCAGATTGTCACGGGTGATCTTTTGGTTCCGTTCCAAGATTTTCGAGCGGTTTTCCAGCGCCAAAGCAGCGAAATAGTCGTCGATCATACCGACGCTGATGGTATTGTAATCGCGGTGGATCGAGACGGCTTTGATGACCTCCACCGGACCGGCGATCCAACCGAGCCTGAGACCGGCCAGGGAATAGACCTTCGACATGCTGCCGGTGCTGATGCCCTGGTCATAAAGATCGGCGATGGAGGCGGTGTAACCGTCGCCCGCCTGATCGATGCCGCGATAAACTTCATCACACAGAATATAAGCGTCACAGGCCTGGGCGATCTCGACAATCTTGAGCAGCATTTCCCGGTCCATCAAGGAGCCGGTGGGATTGTTCGGGTTATTTAGTACAATCAGGCTTGTTGCCTCTGTCGCTAGCGTCCGCAGTTCGTCCAGATCCGGCAGAAAATCATTCTCTTCCCGCAAGTGCAGGATTTGCACATCAGCGCCATAACTTTCCGGAATGGAATAATGTTGCTGATAGGTCGGTAACACCGAAATCACCCGATCGCCCGGCGAGACCAAGGTTTCATGGATCAGCGCGTTGGCGCCGATGGCGCCATGGGTGACGACAATATTCTCCCGCCTCTGTTCGCCATAGGTACTGGCAATATTGTCTCGCAAACGGTCGGAGCCTTCGATGGCGCCATAAGTCATCTTCATCGGCAGCAGGTCGTTCATGATATCGTCATTCTTGCCGGAGAGGTCGAGTAACTGCCCCAGGGTCAGCGATTCCACGCAAGTCTCCGCCAGATTGAATTCACAGCTATTCTCGAACTCGTTCATCCAAATCTCAACGCCAAATTCTCTGATTTTCAAAGCCCATCTCCTGCATCTTCAACTGCGTCTTTGTTCGCCGGTCGCGTTTGCCTAGATCGACGATAAAGCGTTAAATAGATATTCATACCAATGTGGAGATATACACAACAATGAGCCGATTGAGCAACGCGAGTTTGGTGGATTCCCCTCTGGTCGGGGAAGTGTGGACGGTGGCGCAGCCGGGGACGGATCCGGTGCTTTATGGTCATGTTGATATCGAGCCGAAGGGGGCATTTCCGGCCCGCAGCTTTCAGACATTTCACTTAACCTACACGGTCGGTCGCTTCGGCCTCGACGATACCGGCGCCATCCGGGTGATGTTCCGCGCCATGAGCGACGCCGGGACATTACAGACCGACGATGCCAAAGCGGCCAACTATGTGACCGCCAAATCCTCCAGCGGGGTGCCGCTAACGTTGGATTATAGCCGCTATGGCGCGACGCCGCGGCCACGCTGGAAGTCTCTGACCGTGCGTGTCGTCGGCGGCTGTCTGCGTGAGGGGGATGCGATCATTATCACCTTCGGCGATACCTCCGGCGGCTCCCCGGGGATGCAGCTGCAGACCATGGTCGAAAGCCATTTCGAATTTAAGGTCGCCGCCGATGTCTGCGCCGTCGGTCATTATACGCCGATCCCGAACACCCCGAATATCGCCATCGTGCCGGGGGAAGCGGCGATCTGGCGGGCTGTTTTGCCGAGCCTGCGGCGGCCCGGGGAAAGCTTCCGTTTCGGGATCAAGGCGGAAGATGCCTGGGGCAATCCAACGCCGCTGGCCGCCGCCAAGCTGATGCTATCCACCACCCTGCCGGTCAATGGCTTGTCGGAGAGCGTCGACTACCCCCAGGGCCAACGCACGCTGGTATTTGACGATCTGTCGGTGGTTGAAGCGGGCTTGCTGCGGATTACCGTCAGCGACGAAGCGGGCAATGCACTAGCGGAATCTCATCCGTTGTTGATCCGGGCTGGCGAGGTCGCCGGTTATTGGGCCGATCTGCATGGGCAAAGCGGCGAAAGCATCGGCATCAGCACCGCCAGGGAATATTTCGATTTCGGCCGCGATTGCGCCGTGCTGGATGCGCTCAGCCATCAGGCCAATGACTTTCAGGTCAATAACGCTTTTTGGGCCCATCTGAACGAGCTGACCGTCGAATATCACGAAGACGGCAAGTACGTCACTTTCCCGGGCTATGAATGGTCGGGTAATACCGCCGTCGGCGGCGACCGCAATGTTTATTACCGCCAGGAGGGGCAGCCGATTTACCGCTCCTCCCACGCGTTGTTGGAAGACCGCAGCGATCTCGATACGGACGCCAATGACGCTAATGCCTTGTTCGAACGGTTGGCCGACAAAGACTGCGTTGTCTATGCCCATGTTGGCGGGCGGTATGCTGACATAAAGTTTGCGCATGATGGCCGCTTGGAAGTGGCGATGGAAATCCACAGCGCCTGGGGCACTTTTGAATGGCTGCTGACCGACGGTTTCCCGCTTGGTTACCGGAATGGCGTCGTCTGCAATAGCGATGGCCACAAGGGCCGGCCCGGCGCCAGTTATCCGGGCGCCTCTACCTTCGGGGCTTATGGTGGCCTGACCTGTTTCCTGACCGATGAGTTGACCCGCGACAGCTTTTTCGAATGCCTGAAGCGGCGCCATCACTATGGCACCACCGGCACCCGCATGCATTTGGAAGTACAAGCGAACTTCACCACGCCGTCGCAATTGTTCCGGCGCGATCCGAACAATTTTCCCGATACCGAAAGTGAAATGGTCGCCGACGCGATCATGGGCGATATCGTCAAGACCGGCGATGACAAAGTCACGCTGCAGATCAAGGCGATCACCCAGGCCCCGATCGAACGCATCGAAGTGCGCAACGGCACCGAGGTTATCGAAACGCTGCGCGGCTACGGGGCGGGCGAACTTGGCAACCGGGTACGGGTGTTGTGGAGCGGCGCCGAATATCGTGGTCGTGGTCGCGATACCAACTGGACAGGCCAGGCGGTCTTCGACGGCGCAACGATCAAGCGTTTTACCAAGATCAATGCCTGGAACCACGAACGGTTGTTCGAACAGCAGGGCGATAATGTGATCGCCTTCGATGCCATCACTACCGGCAATTTTGGCGGCTTCGATGCCTGGCTGGAGGGCACGGGCGGCGAATTGGCGGTCACTACCAATCTTGGGCAGATCAAAATCCCGCTCGACGAACTAGGCCTGGAAGACGTGGTGCTGGATGCCGGCGGCCTGGAGCGGCGGATCACTGCCTTCCGCCTGCCGGAAGAAAACACCTGCCGGGAACTGACCGCGGACGTGGAAATCCCGCTCGCAGCTAATCGCGACAATCCGCTGTGGGTTTGCGTGACGACGGAAGACGGTTTCCAAGCCTGGAGCAGCCCGATCTACGTCTTTAAATAGGGACCAGCCAATCGTAGAGTGTGTTGCCGCCTGGAAGCGCAGCACCGCTGTTCGCGCTCTAAATCAGAACGGCCCGTGGCTTCAATCTACGCCCATTTCGCGGGATCGGGCTTCATCCCGAAACCCTGCCTCTTTCCAAAGTCTTGAAATAAGGCATGAGAGATGTCCGACAAATCATGGACAGGATCATATCTTGACATTTGCTTCCAATCGAGTTTTGCAGCTATAGCCTGCACCCTCTACTACGCCCGAGGTAAAGAAGGTTTCCCATTGAAGGCCGAGCGGATCGCTGACCCAGGATTTGTCCTGTCTTTGGTATCCGCAAATTAGATTGTTGTGATCACGGCGCGGAATATCCGCGCGGTCGATCCGCAACCGCATTTCCGCCAGTTCTTCCGAACTTTCGACTTGGATACCAAAATGCGCAGACCCGACGGCGCCATCGCCATGGGTGTCTATGGAAAAGTTTACGCGCGGGTCGTCCAGCATCCATTTTGCATAGTCGGACCGTTGCAAAGTGGGTTCGGCACCAAAATATCGACTATAAAAAGCAACTGCTTGCTTTAGGTTGTCAACTTTTAGTCCGACGTGCATCCGTTTCATCAAATTTCTCCGTGTTTCACTGGTAGAACTTCATCGAAGGATAGCGCAGGTATTGACATTTAAAAAATTAATAATATACATATTTGATATGAGAATTATCAATAGCTTTAACTCAGCGGAAAGACTTGATAGCGACCTCCTTAGAACTTTCCTGGCGATCGCAGAAGCTGGCAGTTTCTCCAAGGGGGCCGACCGGATTCTTCGGTCTCAATCTGCTGCAAGCCTTCAGATTAAACGGTTGGAAGAACTGTTGGGCCAACCTGTGTTCGCGCGCCACGCGAGGGGCATCACCCTCACGCCAGCTGGAGAGCAGCTGCGCCCCGATGCTCAACGTATCGCCGATTTACTCGACGAAATTTTGGGCGAATTGAGGCCGGATTCGCTCGATGGATCGCTACGAATTGGTATTCCGGACGAGTATGGCAAAACGATCTTGCCAGAGATTATTGCCGCATTTGCTCGTGACAATTCTCGGGTTGAGCTTGACGTGCGTTGCGGTTTCAGCGCCAGTTTCCCGGAAGCATTGTCGGGCGGTGAGCTTGATTTGGCAGTCCACACCGTTGAAACGGAAAATTCCAATTCGCATGTCCTTATGAGAGAAAAGACCATTTGGGTTGGTTCGCGAAATCATCCGACCCATGAACAGGATCCGTTGCCGGTGGCTCTGTTCCATCGCGCCTGCTGGTGGCGTGATCGGGCACTTGAGGCGCTTGAAGCTTCGGGCATGCGATTTCGCGTTGTATACACAAGTGAAAGCAATGCCGGCATAAAAGCCGCAATTACGGCTGGTGCCGCAGTTGGCGTACTCGGGGAAAGTTCAGTAAGCGAAGACCTAATGGTTTTGTCGTCCGCCGACGGATTTCCCGCATTGCCGGATTCCAATCTGGTTCTGGAGGTAAACCGACGCGGCAGATCGCCTGCTGTACAAGCGATAACGAAAACAATCATACATGCTTTCGATCAAGGTCTTCGCCGGCATTAAAACGCCTCATCAAAATCCTTGTCATTTACATGCTGGAATTCCGGCAGACTTCACGTTTTTTACAGCCGAGGCCAAAAGCATACTCTCGGCGGACGTGGAAATACCACTCGCAGCTAATCGCGACAATCCGCTGTGGGTTTGCGTGACGACGGAAGACGGTTTGAGCAGCCCGATCTACGTCTTCAAATAGGCGACAGCTTGCCGCCGTTCATCACCACATGCCGGTCGGCGATTTTCTCGCAATCCGCCGGATCGTGGGTGACCATGAGACAAGCCAGTTGATCGCGGTCGACAATCCGGCGCACCAACGCCAACATTTCGGCTCGGGTTTCCTGATCCAACGCACTGAAAGGCTCGTCAAGTAGTAGCACCGGTTTGTTCCGCACCAAGGATCGCGCCAGCGCTACCCGTTGCTGTTCCCCGCCCGATAATTTTGCCGCGAGTTGCGCCCCTAAGGCACCGATGCCGGTGTCGTCCAAAGCCTGCTGCACGACGGCGCGATCTTCAGCGGACAATTTCAAATTCGCGCGCAAGCCCAAGGCAACATTCTTTTCCGCCGAAAGATGATCAAACAGGTTGTGGCGTTGAAATAAAATCGTCAGCGGACGGCGATCCGGCGGCAAGGCGGAAATCTCCTGTCCATCGACCTCGATCGCACCGTCTTCGCCGCTCAGGAAACCAGCGATCAGGTCCAACAAGGTCGACTTGCCGGCCCCACTGCGCCCGGTAAGGCCGACAATCTGACCCGGTCCGACCTTCAGGTCGAACCGGTAGGCGGGGCCGTCGCTGGAATATCTAAAACCGACCTCAGTGATCTTGAGCATGACGCTTCCCGGCAATCAGACGCGGCACCGCCAAAAATACGACAAGCGTCAAAACCAACATGACCAGGGCAATCGCGGCGGCTTCGTCGGTGCGGTAGGAACCGAATTTCTGATACAACAACCAAGGTAGAGTAATAAAATCCTGATTGCCAAATAACGCGATCACGCCCAGATCGCCAAACGAAAAACAGAAGGCCAGGGCCGCCGCCAAGCCCAGTTCCGCGCGCATCACCGGCCACTCAATCAGCCGCCAGCGGGTAAATCCGCTTAGGCCGATAGACTGCGCCAAGCGATCATAGCGTGCGGCGGCATTGCGGGCGCCGGGCATAAGGATCGTCATGGCAAAGGGCAACGCCAACAATACATTGGCCAAAAGCACCGCCACCGGCCCAACCGCCAACAAATCATCCGTCAGCAAGCGCGCCAGGAGAAAAAGTCCAAGTCCTAAAACCAATGCCGGCACCGCCAGGAACATCATCGCCGCGAAGCTCAGCAGGTGGTCGATCAGGGCCGCCGAAGTTAGGTTCGAACGCCGTGACGCAGCGGTCAGGGTAACCCGCGCCTCCTCCAACGACCAAGCCAGCAACAGGGTGATCAAAGCCGACAGGCTGGCAATCAGCAAGCTGGTCGCGAGGGCGCGTTGGAAGGATGGTTGTTGAAAAATCCGCAGCAAGTCCGGCGACACGCCGTCAATCACGATCGCCAGCAACGGCAATAGAAAGAGGACGCCAAAGACCGCGATTATGAGCTGTTGGTAAATGCCAAGAGCGTTGCTTGTCGTCCAGGGTCGGGCCGTCGCGACCGCCGTCGCGGCGATCTGATAGCGGCTGGCAAACCAAATCAGCGAGCCGCAGACCAACAATTGCAGCAGTGCTAATTTTGCCGCGTAAGCTAGGTCAAAATCCAAGCGCACCGCTTCATAAATGGCGACTTCCAAAGTATTGAAACTGGGCGATCCCCCCAAGGTTAGGACTATGGCAAAGGAAGTGAAACAAAGCAAAAAGACCGTGACACCCAGACCAAAAACATTATTCGCCATTGCCGGCCATTCCAAGAGACGAAAACGGGTCAGCGGCAGCAGGTCCAAGCTCGCCGCAAGTTTCTGCTGCTCTATCGGTATTGCGTCCAATCGAATGAGCAGATTGCGGGCAACAAAGGGGGCGTTCAAATAGCTATGGGCCAACAGAATGCCGCCCAGTCCATAAATGCCACTATTGAAACCAACGCCGCTGGCCAAGGCCCAGATTTGACTAAGCCAGCCACTGCGTCCGAACACGGTGACCAGGCCCAGAACCACAATCAAGGTCGGCAGCACCATCGCAGTAGAAAGTAGCCCAATCAGCAGTGCGCGGCCCCGAAAGTTGGCTTGGTGATGTAAGCACCAGGCCAGCAAGATCCCGGCCAATAAGGAAATCACCGTTGAGAGACCGGCTTGAACGCTGCTGATCCAAAATAGTCGCCAGACCCGCGGCGTGAACAACGATCTGCCGCCATCGCCAAAATCAGAACTCAGCAATATCGTGAAAAATACCCCGGCCATGGCCAGCAGCAGGGCGCCGACCAATAGGCCCGGCCACAAAATCCCGCCGTTTTGCCCTGGCGCCCGCATTTTATGTCGGCCTGATCATTGCCCCTGCGCGGTCAGCCATTCGTCGAGCCAAGCCTTGCGATATTTTTCCACTTCTTCACCGGATAGCAGCAAACCTTTGGCCGGAACGGTCAAGGTTTCAAAACCTTTGGGCAGCGGCAGGCCCGAAAGCGCCGCCGGATACATCCAATTGCCGGTTGGGATGGCGCTTTGAAATCCGGCGCTATAGACAAAATCCAGAAACCGATGCGCTAATTTCGGTTGTTTGCTGGATTTCAACATGCCGGCGACTTCGACTTGCATATAATGACCATCGGAGAATTCCGCTGATTTATATTGCGATTTCTTTTCCGCAATCAGGTGATAAGCCGGCGACGTGGTATAGGACAGCACCATATCCGCCTCGCCTTTCAGGAACAGGCCATAAGCTTCCGACCAGCCTTTGGTAACGGTTAGAATTTTCGGCTTCAATTTCCGCCAATAATCCGCTGCCTTGTCGCCATAGATGGCCTTGATCCACAGCAACAAACCCAATCCAGGGGTGCTGGAGCGCGGATCCTGGATGACGATTTTGAAATTACCCTGTTGGTTGACCAGGTCTTCAAATGACGTTGGGGCTTTTTTCAGTTTCTCGCTGTCATAAACAAAAGCGAAATAGCCATAATCAAAAGGTACAAAAGTCCAGTCGTTCCATTCCATAGGCAAATTCAACTGCCCCTGTTTTGCCTGGTGATCTGCAAAAAGTCCCGTCGAACGGGCCAATTCCATAGTGTTGGTATCCAGCCCCAAGACGATATCCGCTTTTGTGGCGGCCCCTTCCAACTGAACTTTCCGGACGATGGCAATCGAGCTATCGGTAGCGACAAAATTTAAAACACATTCGCATTCTGCTTCGAACGCCTTTTTGATTTTTGGCCCGGCCCCCCAATCGGCCGCAAAGGCGTCATAGGTATAGACGGTCAGAATTGGCTTCTCGGCGGCAAACGCGGCCCCGGCAAAAATTCCAATTGCCGCCGCTAGGCCGATTGTGAATTGGATGAACTTAGTTAGTGAAAACATCTGCACACTCCCTTAACGATGAAAGAGCGGCGGTGCAAAAGATTGGAAAAGTCGAAAATCTGGAACTTCTCGCCTCTTTCTCCCTCCGCCAGCATAATCTGGTTCAGGTTCTATGGGTGTTATCTCAGTCCGTAATGGACACCCCAGAAAGACAGGCGGAGTATAGCGGATTAGATGTAGAGAGCAAGACTATTCAATGTAACCGTCACCCAAATGGCCGCGTTTGACCCACAAGATGCAACCGGTTTCGCTATAAGGCGCATGCTGACTGCCGTCGGGTTGACGAAGCCAGGTACCGGCGGGATAGACGCCATGTTCGTCCCGCAGTTCGCCGGAGAGCACAAAAACTTCTTCACCGCCTGGATGAGGGTCATGTTCGACCGCAGCGCCCGGATCGAACCGCACCAGATAGACCTTTTCGTTGCCATGTTCATGCAGTGGAATTGCCGACAATCCCGGAATTTCCCGCGGTTGCCAGGCCGCTTCGTTGGTATCGATCACAAACTGCCGTGCGTCGTCATCGGCGAATTGCCTTAATTTGACAAATATTGTGCAGCCCTCGGGACAGATCGGGGTGTGATGGGTACCGGCAGGGTTGCGGATGTAGCTGCCGGCTGGGTAGTTTCCCTGTTCATCGCCAAATGTGCCGTCGAGAACGAAAAATTCCTCCCCTTTTGCATGTTTGTGGGCGTTGAAATCCGCGCCTGGCTTGAAACGTACAATAGTGGTCGCGCGCGCCACTTCAGCGCCAATGCGGTCAAGCATTTTTCGCTCCACCCCGTCGCTGGGGGAACCGGTCCAAGTCATGGTATTGGTGTCAATGACAACACGTTCCGAAAAGTCCGCATTTATTTCCATGAGCTTAAGCCTTTTTTCCATGCAGTGATGATCATTTCATATGGCTTTCCGACTGCCAACTTGCAAGTTTTTAGATTGTGCCCAACAATCGGAAACGAATCGAAACCAGGCTTGTCACTGACACGTGATTTCCTATTGAGCGCTCGGGAATTTACATTCTAACTCATGAAAACACCGTTGATTAGAATTTTTGTAAGTTTGCTGCTTGCCATTTTCATAGGCGCGCAAGCTGTACAGGCGCAAAATCAGACCCCGATCCAAGTGATTGAACTTTTCACCTCGCAGGGCTGTTCTTCCTGTCCACCGGCAGACGCCCTGCTGCAGGAATATTCGACACAAGAAAATGTCGTCGCCTTGAGTTATGGGGTCGACTATTGGGATTATCTCGGTTGGAAAGACACGCTGGCGAGCCCCGAAAATACCCGGCGTCAGCAAAACTATGCCTCTCACGCTGGCCGTGCCAACGTGTTTACGCCAGAAGCCATGATCAACGGTAAATATTCCGTTGTCGGCTCCGATCAACGTGCGATTACGGAAGCTTTTCGTAAAAGCCACGCGGATCAGCAACAACAAGTCGAAATTTCCATCGCACAGATGCATGGTAAGGTTGTTGTGCGCCTCAACGGGCCGGCCAATTTAGGCGAAGCGGTGATCTGGCTGGTGCGTTTTGACCGCGAACATGAGGTCGAGATCAAACGTGGAGAAAATCGGGGCCGCAAAATCACCTATCATAATGTGGTGCGCGACTTTCATAGCATCGGCATGTGGCGCGGCGAAGCGGTTGAAATCGCCTTGATGCAGGAAGATTTGGTCAATGGTGGTCGTGATGGCTGCGCCATCCTGGTGCAGAAAAGTCGTAATGGCCCGATCCTCGGCGCCGTCGCGATGTCATTTTAACTGGATGTCATTTTTGCCGAGTGTCGACTTAGTCGACCGCCATTTCCTGGCCACGCTTGGCGACGGCGGGCACGTAATCCGCCGGCAGACCATGTTCAGTGGCGCCGGCCATCATATATTCTAGGTATTTTTCGGATGGTCTAAAAGGACCTTGCGGCTTGACGATGCGGTAAAGGTCGCCCGCGTGCCACGCCCCATCCGCCCCCAGAACCAAATGGGTCTCCCGTATATAAAGGCCTTTATCGACATCTTCCAACAGATCCAGTGCTTCGACCTCTAGGCGTGGAATATTATACAACACGCCATGCACCAATTCGCCCGGCGAACGCATAATCGTCGAAATACCGCCCGCCAAGTCAGTCGAATAACGGCGAAACTCGACGCGTACATTCGGCAGGACGGCCCGCATCACCGTCATCGCGCCTGGGCAATATTCGCGCAGATAGCCGCTGGCCATGTTTGAACCATAGGTGAATGAGAGAATTGTATTTGCCATCTTCGCGCCTTTGCTGATTATTCAACCGCTAAAGCCATGCCGTCGTGTCCTGGGTCTGCCGCGCCTGTCAACTTGCCAGCTTCATTCTTGATCCCGTGCACCGCGGCGATCGCAAAACCAAGCGGGTTTCGGATAATTTCATAGCCGTCCGCCGCCAGTTTATCCGTTACATAACGTGGAATGCGATTGGTGACGTCAATGGCATTGGAGGTGGCGGAAAATCGCGGCGCGCAGATCGCCTCCAGGATCTCCATATCGAAATCGATGACATTCAAAACAGCCTGCATGACGCCAATATTTATTTGAGTGCCGCCAGGCGCACCGATGACCAGATATGGCGCCGGATTGTCGCCTTTGAAGACCAGCGACGGTGCCATGGCGCTGAAGCGGCTTTTTCCAGGCGCCAGGCTATCGGCATGGCCGGGGCGCGGATCAAATACCCCCATGCACCCATTATACATGAAACCCAGCCCATCGCTGATCACGCCCGATGGCATGCCCAAGGAATGGGTCATGCTGACCGCATTGCCGTCTTTGTCCAGAACCGAGACTTGCGTGGTATCTTTGCTTTCTGCCGCTCGTTCCACCCGTTGTACTCTCGCGCGGTCGCCGTTTTTGATCTTTTCGGCCAAGCCGGCGGCGTATTCCTTATCGCAGAGGCGCGCGACGGGGACATCAAAAAAATTCGGATCGCCGATATAGGCATCCTTGTCGATGGTGCCGTATTTCATTGCTTCCGCCAGGATGCGGACATAATCGACACTGTTGTGGCCCATGCCGGTAAGGTCGAAATTCTCCAGAATATTCATCATTTCAATCATCATCAGACCACCGCCTGGCGGATTGTTGGTCGCCACACGATAGCCGCGATATTCTCCCCACAGCGGGTCAAGGCGCTGGGATTGATAATTCGCCAGGTCTGCAAGGCTGAGCAAACCGCCATTGGTTTTCATGTCGTCGGCGATCTGGGCCGCGATCTCACCTTGGTAAAAGATATCGGCGCCATCCTTGGCGATCCGTCGCAACGTATTCGCCATATCCGGATTTTTTAGGATCATGCCGGGACGCAAGGCATCGCCATTGGCGTCGAAATAAACTTCGCGTCCGGTTTTGGAGAACCGCAATCGATCTTCGTTGTCGACCCGCCCCAATTGATCGCGAAGGGTGTACCAGAAATGCACATGCGGTCGGATCATCACGCCAGCATCGGCGATATCGATTGCCGGCTGCACGATGTCGGCCCACGCCATGGAGCCAAATTCCGTCACCGCTTCAAAATAGGCTTTCAGGCTGCCAGGCACGGTGATCGATTGATAACCAACATCGTTGACATTGCCACGCAGGATGAAACCGAAGCCGTCGCGGGTTTCGCCTTCGATTAGATTTTCCCACATATCCGGCGTCACGGCTGAGGGCGCCTTGCCGTGAAAATCGATATAAGTGTGGATATTCCGGCTGGGCAGATAAATTTGCAGGCTACCGAAACCGGCAATCCCGCACATCATCGGATCGACCACGCCCTGAACCAAGGCGCAGGTCATGGCGGCATCAACCGCATTGCCACCACGCCTCAAAACCAAAGCCCCCGCTTCCACCGCCTCGGGCTGGGGGGCCGATATCATGCCATTTGCAACCATGCTACGCGTCCTTTTTGTTTGATCCAGTATGGCGGCTGCGCCGGAAGCTTGCAATCTTCCCTCAGGTTGTCGACAATCCAAACGAATCTCTCGAATGGGGACGCATATGGACGTGACGACGTTGATGCGCCGATCGGCGCATATTTATGGAAATCTGGAAGCAATCGTCGCCGGCGACAAACGCCTGACCTTCGCCCAGGCTTGGGATCGCGGCGTGCGGGTGGCCAATGCCATTATTACGCATGGGATCAAGCCGGGTGATCGGGTCGGTGTTCTGGAAGACAATACGGTCGAAGCGGCGGATTTTTTCATCGGTGCGGCGATCGCCAATATTGTCCGCGTACCACTCTATCCCCGTAACGGCAAGGCTGCGCATGCGCATATGTTGGGCCATACCGGCTGCCGACTATTGTTCGTTGCCGAAAACCATGCCGGTGAAGTCGAAGGTTTGTTGGAAGAGCTTGCCAAATTGGAAACCATCGTTGTTCGCGGCGACGACTATGAGAGCTGGCTGGCGGCGCAATCGTCGATTGACCCGATGATCGAAGCCGCTGCCGACGATAACTACATCATTCGCCATACCGGCGGCACCACCGGCATGGGCAAAGGCGTGGCCTACACCCACCAAAGCTGGCTCTGCGCCGCGCGTGATTGGTTTTATATTTATCCACCGGTGGAGCCAGGAGATAAGTGCCTGCATTTGGGGCCAATTTCCCATGGCTCCGGCTATTTGTTTTTACCCTTGTGGCTAGGCGGTGGGGTCAATGTGATGCTTGGACATTTCGATCCCCAAGAAACACTGGAAGTGATGGAAACGGAGAGCATCGCCTACATGTTCATGGTACCGACCATGTTGAATGTGGTGAACCAGGACCCAAGTGTGCGGGCGCGCGATTGGAGCAAGTTAAAATGCCTGCTGATTTCCGCTGCGCCCATCGCCGATGACACGGCCCTGACCGGGCGGGAAATATTCGGCAATGCGTTATTCCAGGGTTACGGGCAGACGGAAGTTCTGCCGGTTGCCATGATGGGGCCGCGACAGTGGTTTGCAGAAGTTGAGGGCTCCACCCCGTTACGAGCCTGTGGCATGCCGCTGCCGTTCGCTGAACTGCAGATTTGGGATGAAAACAACGAAGTGGTGCCGCTTGGCGAAGCCGGTCAAATTGTTGCCAAGACCGAAGGACAGATGACCGGCTTTTGGAACGATCCGGTGGCGACAGCGGCGCGGATTGTCGATGGCTGGGTCCTGACCGGGGACATTGGCCGTCTGGATAAAAACGGTTACCTCTATATGCTCGACCGCTCCGACGACATGATCATTTCCGGCGGGTTCAATATTTGGCCGGCGGAGCTGGAAAATGTCGCCAACAATCATCCAGAGGTGATTGAGGTCGCCGCGTTTGGCATTCCGCACGAAAAATGGGGCGAATCGCCTGCAATCGTCTGCGTTATCGCGAAAGACGCAAAAATCGACGAACAAACTATCATCGATATGTGTGTCGAGGAATTAGGTTCTTATAAAAAACCCAGTCTGGTCGTATTTACCACTGAAGCGCTGCCAAAAAGCCCGGTCGGTAAGATCAAACGGAAAGATTTGCGAGAGCCCTATTGGCAAGGCCATGCGCGGCGGGTTGCGGGAAACTAGCAACACTGCGCGACTGTTTGCGCCCTAAACTATCGAATTAGTGGATTAGACCAGCGACTTAGGCCTAAAATAGCGGTGAATTGCGAAGAGTGAAACTGTAGAGAGGATACTTGATGCGTTTAGGTGATATATTGGTCGCACGCGGTCTCATCACCGTCCAGCAGGTCGAAGACGCGCTAAACCGCCAGATCGAAGAAGGCGGAAGATTGGGCGACAACCTGGTCGCGCTTGGATCTCTCACGACTGATCAACTTGACGACGTTATGCATGAAACGCCGCGGTCGCCAAAAACGTTGATGGGCACGGGCGCTAGCCTTGCGACGTTGCAAACCCTGTTGATGAAATTCCTATACGTAGAGCAGATCGACACCACCAGCGGCATGGCCGACGCGATTAAGCTGCCGATGAATATCGTTGCGCAATTGTTCAAGGACGCGGAGGAGAAAAAATACGTTCAATCCATGAGCGCTGAAGGGGTCGGCATCGTCGCCGATGTGCGTTACGAACTGAGCGAACGTGGCCGCGCCGTTGCCGCGGATTATCTGGACCGCAATCTTTATATGGGGCCGGCCCCGGTTTCCTTGACGGCTTATCAAGAACAAGTCCTAAAACAACGGATAACCAATGAAGTTCTGGATAAATCGGCGATTGAAAATTGTTTTGAAGGATTGATTATTCCTGATTTTTTCACCCGGCAAATTGGTCCGGCGGTCAATTCGGGACGGACGATTCTGTTATATGGTCCGCCTGGCAACGGTAAAACATCGGTTGCAACATCGGTTTCAAAAATATTCCGCCACATTATCTATGTTCCTTATGCCGTCGAAGTCGAGGGACAGATAATTCAGATTTTTGATGCCACAGTTCATGAGCCGGCGGTGGACGAAGAATCGGCGATGCAATTGGCGCAGCAAAATAAAGGTTTGCGGCGCGAAGATTTTGACCAACGTTGGATGGCGATCCGCCGCCCGGTGGTTGTCGTCGGCGGTGAATTGACCCTCGACATGCTCGAAATCTCCTATAGTGAAGACGCCAAATTCTACGAAGCGCCGATGCATATCAAGGCCCTGGGTGGGACCTTTATCGTCGACGATTTTGGTCGCCAAATTGTCTCCCCTGAAGCGCTTCTCGATCGTTGGATTGTGCCGATGGAGAGCCGGATCGATTTCTTCAAATTGAAAACCGGCAAAAGCTTCTATCTGCCATTCGATGAATTGTTGATATTCTCGACAAATCTGGAGCCCAACGATCTCATGGACCCGGCCTTCCTGCGTCGTATCCCTTACAAGATTGAATTGTTCGAACCTTCCAAAGAGGATTTTCGTACGATTTTCGAAATGGTCGCAAAGAGTTCCGGCTTGAACATCACGGATGAGATCTTCGACTATATTGTCAACCATCTACAGGTGAAAAACGACTATGAGCTGGCTTATTACCAACCGAAGTTCATTTGCGACCAGGTGTTGGCCGCCTGCAAATATGAAAACACTTCACCGCAAATGACAATGGACCGGGTCGCCGACGCCATGAAAAATCTTTATGTGCAAATGAATATGGACCCGCCGCCAAAAATGACCGAGATCACGGCCGCGTAAAGAAATTAAATGATTAACGGTCGGCAACAAAAATATTACGCGCCAACCTGCCTGACATAAACCAATTGTTATCAATCTCTAATATAATTTCGGTTGAACGAAAAGGTTCTTATCGCTTAAAGTCTATTTGGTGTTTGAGGGCTTGAGCAAGTGTGACGGGGTTCCGATGCGTAATGAACGACAGCTTGGTCGCTTGGTCTCGATTTCCGGGGCACAAGTAATTGCTCTCCTAGATACAGAAACATCTTCGACGGACGACGGGCCGAAAATCTCCGTTGGATCGCTGGTTAAAAGTAATTGCTCTCCTAGATACAGAAACATCTTCGACGGACGACGGGCCGAAAATCTCCGTTGGATCGCTGGTTAAAATGCAAACACCACAGTCTCAGGTCTATGGCATGGTGACCGGTCAAAGTATTCCGATCCCGTCGGCCGACGGCAGCAGCGCCGAACTTAAGATTTCTGAACTGGAATTGGTTGGCGAAGTCCCCATTGCACCGGCCGATGGGGCCGGTGAGTTCAATCGTGGGATATCCCATTCGCCCGCTTTGGGCGACCCCATTTTTGCAGCCACAGGCAATGATGTCGCGACCGTTTACGCGCAGCCGAATGCGGTGACAATTGAAATCGGCAATATCCATCTTGAGAAAGATTTGCCCGCCCATGTTGGCGTCGACAATTTGTTGGGCAAACATTTCGCCGTCCTCGGGACCACGGGCTGCGGTAAATCCTGTGCGGTTTCGCTGCTGCTACACCAGATGTTGGAAAAGCATCCGAACGCCCATGTATTGCTGCTTGATTCACATGGTGAATATGATGCTGCTTTTGGGCATATGGCAGAGCAAATCACCCCCGGGGATTTGGAAATACCTTATTGGTTATTCAGTTTCGAAGAATTTTGCGGCGTTGTCTTCGGCCGCGAAACCGCGGATTTAGTGACCGAAATAACCTTGTTGCGCGATTTGATCCAGAAATCGAAACTTCGTTTCTTGGGCGAACAAGGCGAAGAATACCCGGTCACTGTCGACACGCCTGTACCTTACAAAATGGGCGATCTTAATCGCATCCTGGATGAAACGATGGGCCGACTGGACAACCGCAATGAGTTGGCGCCGTACTTGAGAATAAGAAATCGCCGCAACACGCTGACCAATGATCGACGCTTTTCCTTCATGTTTCCAAGCAGTGTGATCGTGCGCGACAATATGGCGATATTGTTGTCGCGGATGTTTAGAATTCCAGTCAACGACAAGCCGATTTCAATTCTCAACCTTACCGGCGTGCCGTCGGAAATACTGAATATCGTGATTTCCGTTATCTGCCGCCTGACTTTCGATTTTGGCCAGTGGAGCGATCCGCAAATGCCGGTCCTTTTGGTCTGCGAAGAAGCGCATCGCTACGCCCCGAATTCTTCTATTGCCGATTTTGAACCGGCAAAAGAGGCCCTATCTAGGCTGGCCAAGGAAGGCCGAAAATACGCTATATCCTTGGGGGTCATTTCGCAGCGCCCCTCGGAACTGGCGATTGGAATATTGTCGCAATGCAGCACTGTTTTCGCCATGCGCATGACCAGCCAAAAAGACCAAGATTTCATGCAAGCAGCTATTTCAGATAGTGCGGCGGGTTTGATCGAATCCCTGCCGTCCCTTGGCAATGCAGAAGCGATTGCTATTGGTGAAGGGGTGCCAGTGCCGATGCGGCTGAAGTTCAAACAATTGCCGGAAAATCAACGCCCCCGCAGTGCCACGGCCGAATTCTCGAAATCTTGGAGCGGGGAAGCCGGCACGCTGGAAGGGCTGCAGGACACCATCGAACGCTGGCGCAGTCAACGGCGCTAGAGCATCTTCATAAGACATGAAGTCATTACCTGCTCGTGCGCCCTCCCGGCCACCCATAAGTTACGCTCCAGTAGGTGGCCGGGAGGAGGCGTGGGTAGGTTAAGTGAATTGTGAACAGACGCTAGTTAATTTAGCCGTTACGCGTCGATCTGCCAGTCCTTAATGAAGGCTTCGAATTCCTCTGCCGGCATTGGGCGACCAAAATAATAACCCTGCACTTCTTCGCACCCGACTTCGCGCAAATAGTCCAATTGCGGCTTGGTCTCCACCCCTTCGGCGACAATTTCAAGCTCCAGACTTTGGCCCATCATGATGATTGCCAGGGCGATAGCCGCAGCGGACTTGCTTGTATCGACTTCGGCAATAAAGGATTTGTCGATCTTCAAGCGATTGACCGGCAATTGCCGCAAATAGCTAAGCGACGAATAGCCGGTTCCAAAATCGTCGATTGACAGGCTAATGCCGAGATCATGCAGTTGCAGCAACACAGACACTGCGTTCTGAATGTCATGCATGACCGCGCTTTCGGTTACTTCGAGCTCCAGCAACGCTGGTTCCACACCCGCTTCGCTCAGCATTTCCGATACCAATTTCGGAATGTCGCGATCACGAAACTGCACGGCCGACAAATTTACCGCAACTTTGACGGCGGGCAGGTTATCATCGGCCCAAGCCCGCAGGTGCTGGCAAGCCTGCCGCAACATCCATTCGCCGAGTGGATTAACCAGACCGGAACGTTCCGCGACCGGAATAAATTCCTCCGGTGAAATCATCCCTTCTTCATGATGCTTCCACCGCACCAGGGCTTCCGCGCCAGCCACCGTATTCGTCCGCAGATCAATTTTCGGCTGAAAATAGATCATCAATTCTTCGGCATCGATCGCCGCCCGCAACTCGGTCTCCAAAAAATTACGCCGATGCACTGTTTCGTTCAAAGTGGCGTCAAAAAAACGGAAACTATTGCGTTGTTCGTCCTTGGCTTTGTACATCGCCATATCGGCATTTTGCAGCAACTGCTCAACATTGTCGCCATCGTCGGGATAAACGGTGATACCAATTGAAGCACCGGAATATAGCCGATGATCGCCAATTTCAAAGACTTCGCCCAACGCCCTTAACAATCTTTCCGCCTGGATATGGGCGTCCGCCGGATAATTCAAGCCAACTTGAATAAGGGCAAATTCGTCGCCGCCCAACCGGGCCAACATGTCTTGCGCCCGAATACTATTGTCGAGGCGCACCGCAACCGCCTGCAGTAATTCATCTCCGACAATATGGCCGAGCGTATCGTTGACATTTTTAAAGTGATCCAAGTCCAGCAGCATCAAACCAACATGCTGTTTGTCCCGACGCGCCCGATTGAGAAGTCCGGCCAGGCGGTTATTGAACAAGTTGCGGTTGGGTAACTCCGTCAACGGATCGTGATTGGCTAAATGTTCAAGATCAGACATCGCCCGTTTGCGCTGCCGCATTTCTTCAACCAACGCTTCATTCGCCTCTTGAGTCTCGCGCTGGGCGGCGATCGCGCTGTCCGCCGATTGTTCGGCGTTTTGCTTCGCCGCCAACAGCGCGGCTTCCTGCAATCGCTGTTCCATCAAGGCACCCATTTGGCCACCATAACGTTCCAACAAGGAATTTGGTCTTTGGTTTTGTCGACGATCCAAACGCATGTTATCACTCATGGACAATCTATAACTGGTCTAATATTAACGCGCATTTAACAAAAGCGCCATCATTTGAAGGATATGAAAATTGAAGTTGGAAAAATTGTTTTCGGTTAAAGACAAAGTGGTTCTGGTTACCGGCGGATCACGCGGGATTGGCGAAATGATCGCCACAGGATTTGTCACCAATGGTGCAAAAGTCTATATCTCGGCCCGCAAAGCCGAAGCCTGTGACGAAACTGCTGCAAGACTTTCAGAAATAGGCAGCTGTATTTCCCTGCCTTGCGATATTTCGACCATCGAAGGGATTGAAAAATTGGCCGGGATGATCGAAAAGCGTGAAGAGCGCCTTGATGTATTGGTGAATAATGCCGGCGCTGCCTGGGGCGCGCCACTGGAAGAATTCCCGGAAGCCGGCTGGGATAAAGTCATGGACGTGAATGTGAAGTCGATCTTTTTCCTCACCCGGCGGCTGCTGCCTCTGATGCGGGCCGCGCATAATCGAGAAGATCCGGCGCGGGTCATTAATATCGGCTCGGTCGATGGGTTGCATGTCCCGGCGGGCGATAATTTTTCCTATTCGGCGGCCAAAGCGGCGGTCCATCAACTGACGAAAGTCATGGCGCGGAAGCTAGCCCCGGAAGATATTTTGGTCAATGCAATTGCGCCGGGACCGTTTCAAAGCCAAATGATGCGCGCCACGTTGCAGGAAAAAGGCGAGCAGATTATCGCCGCCAATCCGCGTGGTCGCATCGGCACGCCGGAAGATATTGCCGGCCTGTCGATTTTCCTGTCCTCGCGGGCCAGCGCTTATACTACTGGCGCGGTGATTCCCTGCGATGGTGGCAGTGTGGCGACGATTTAACCGCCGCCTATTTGCAGTAGGAAAAAAATTTCGCTGTCGTTGTTTACCGTTTCCAACAACGGATCCTGAAATATTTCGCCGTCGATGGCAACGGCCATCTCTTCGCTAAGGGTGCGGCCAATTCCGGGATAGCGTTCATCGAGATTTTTGATCAGCTCACGAACGGTTCCCCCGTCAACATCGATTTCACTGACGCCGCCGGAAAATTGTTTGGCCAAACCGGTTGGAATAACCACCCGCACCATTTTTGCAAACTTTCAAAGTTTAAGGGCGGGCCAGTTATTGGCCCGCCCTTGGTTTTGCTCTATCCGTCGATTGCCGCGACAATCCTGGGTGGCGACATCGGCAGACTTGTCATACGTTTGCCAATCGCCGCTGACACCGCGTTCGCCACGGCGGCAAGCGGTGGGACAATCGGCACTTCACCGACACCGCGCACACCGTACGGATGGCTGGGGTTCGGCACCTCAACCATGACCGTGTCGATCATCGGCAAATCCGAAGCCACAGGAATTCGATAATCCAGGAAGCCGGTATTTTCCAGCTGACCATCTTTGTTGTAGATAAACTCTTCGTTCAAAGCCCAGCCAACGCCTTGGGCGGCGCCGCCCTGCATTTGACCCTCGACATAACTCGGATGAATGGCCCGGCCAACATCTTGCGTGACTAGATAACGAAGAACGGTGACATAACCGGTCTCCGGGTCGACTTCGACATCGACAACATGGGTCCCGAAACCCGGCCCTGCGCCTTTGGCGTTGATCGCCGCGCCACTGGAAATCGGCCCGCCGGTTTGTCCCGCCTTGGCCGCCAGATCGGCAATTGACAGCGGTTCGAATTCGCCGACGTTGGAGCCTGCCGGTTTGGCGCAGCCGTCCTCCCAGATAACTGCTTCCGGTTCGACATCCCAAAGTTTGGCGGCGCGCGCCCGCAGGTCATCAACAACCGCTTCGGCCGACTGAATGACCGCCATGCCAATGGCGAAGGTGACCCGGCTACCGCCGGTGACATCGCTGGTGCCAATGGAACTGGTGTCGGCAACGATGCAATCGATCTTGTGATAATCCAGACCAAGCACTTCCGCCGCCATCATCGCCATACTGGCCCGCGAACCACCGATATCCGGGTTCGGTGACATCACCACGGCGGTGCCATCTTCGTTGATATGCACGGCGGCGGTGGAATTGCCGCCAATATTGAACCAGAAGCCACTGGCGATACCGCGGCCCTGATTGGGGCCAAGCTTTTCCTGAAGGTTCGGATGATCCCTTGCCGCTTCCAAGGTTTCGACCATGCCAATAGCCTTGAACTTGGGACCATAGGCGGCTTGCGTGCCTTCGGCCGCGGCATTCTTCAGGCGCAGTTCGATCGGGTCCATATCGATCAGCTGAGCCAGCTCATCAATCAGGCTTTCGACCGCAAAAGCGGACTGGGGCGCACCCGGCGCCCGATAAGCCGCCGATTTCGGTCGATTGACGACGACGTCATAGCCGGTGACCTTCACATTTTCCAAATCATAGCAGGCAAAAGCAGTCATGCAGGCAGGGCCAATCGCGCTGCCAGGAAATCCACCTGCTTCGAAGGCTATTTCCGCCTCCCCAGCGGTAATGGTGCCGTCGTTTTTGATGCCAATTTTGATCCGGCTGGCTGAGCCAGGGGCCGGACCAGTGGCGCGCATGACTTCTTCCCGGGTCATCACAATCTTCACCGGGCGACCAGTGAGTTGCGACAGTCGCAGTGCCACCGGTTCCAGATAAACCGTTGTCTTGCCCCCAAAGCCACCACCGATTTCCGCCGGGATCACGCGAATTTGGGAGATTTCGACGCCGACCAAATGGGCGCAGAACTCGCGGACCATAAATTGTCCTTGGCTGGAGCCCCAGATGACCGCCTGGTCACCTTCATTAGCACTGGCAACCACACCATGGGGTTCAATATAACCTTGGTGCACCATGGCAGTGTCGTATTCACGCTCCAGCACATGGTCGGCAGCGGCATAGCCGGCCTCCACGTCGCCCAGACCCATTTCGATCTTCTTGGCGATATTGGACGGGGTTTCCGGTTTTGGATCGACCCCAGCGGTAAATAGATCGTCGTGCAGGATCGCTGCATCGTCTTTCATCGCATCGCCAACTGTCATCATCGGCGGCAGGACTTCGTAGTCGACCTCGATCAGATCCAATGCTTGTTTGGCAATCGCGACGCTGACCGCCGCCACTGCGGCAACCGCATGGCCGTCATAAAGCGCCTTCCCCCGCGCCATCACATTGCGGGTCAGATCGCGGTAATTGGTCATCGATTCGCCGGCCGTCGCCACGATCGCTTCCATGGCCGGGAAATCGGCAGATGTGATGACCGATTTTACCCCAGCCAACGCCGCCGCTTTATCGGTGTTGATGGACTTAATATTGGCGTGCGCATGGGGACTACGCAGAATGGCGCCTTGCAGCATGCCCGGCAAGTCATAATCGGCGCTATAGGCGGCGCGACCAGTTACCTTATCGATGCCGTCTGGGCGAACGGGCCGAGTGCCGATCCATTTAAATGTTTGTCCTTCATTTCCCATAACTTAGGCCCCTCTCATTTCTGCGGCGACATCCAGTACTGAACGGACGATTTTGTCGTAACCCGTGCAGCGGCATAGATTACCCGCCAGCCAATAGCGTACTTCGGTTTCGGTTGGATTATTGTTACGGTCCAACAGCGCTTTACCTGCGACCAGGAAGCCTGGTGTGCAGAAACCACATTGCAGCGCGGCTTCCTCCAGAAACCGCTGTTGCAGTGGATGCAGGGCATCGGCGTCCGCCATACCTTCGATGGTTTCTACGGCGCGGCCTTCGGCTTCCGCACCAAGCACTAGACAGGAGCAAACCAAGCGGCCATCCAGCATGACGCTACAGGCGCCGCAATCGCCGGAGGAACAACCTTCCTTGGTGCCGGTCAGGCCGGCTTCGTCGCGCAGCACATCCAGCAATGTTTGTTGCGGTTCACAGAGGAATTCTGCTTCCTCGCCATTGATATTCGTGGTGACGTGAATTTTCGCCATGATCAGTTACCTGCCCTTTTTTTTGCAATCGCGGCGGCGCGTTTTGCCAACACGCCGGCGACTTTTGTTCGATATTCAATGGTGCCGCGCTTGTCGTCAATCGGACTGCAAGCAGCGGACGCCGCGGCGGCCATGGCATCCATGGCCGCATCATCCAGTTTGCTGCCGATCAAGGCGGCACCGGCGGCTTCCACCAGGCGCACGGTCGGCGCCACCGCACCGACAGCGACTTGCGCATCGGTACAAGTCCCGTCACCATCCAAGGTCAAGGAGACGCCGCAACCGACAATGGCGATATCCATTTCGGTGCGCGGGATCATGCGCAGATAGGCATCGCCGGAATTTGCCGGCCTGGCCGGCAGGATAATGTCGACAACGATTTCACCCGCCGCCAAAGACGTACTGCCGGGTCCGGTTGAAATATCTGCTGCCGCCACTTCGCGCTTGCCATTCGGCCCCACGACAGTGCAAACCGCCCCTGCCGCGACCAAAGCCGGCACACTGTCGCCAGCCGGCGAGGCATTGCAGAGATTGCCAGCCGCCGTGGCCCGCCCTTGTACCTGGGTCGAGCCAATCAGTTCCACCGCCTCCACAACACCGGGCCACGCTTTTACCAGAGCCTCATGTTCGCCCATTTCGGCACCGCTGACCGCCGCGCCGATGCGGAAGCTGCCGTCGGCCTCTTCGGTAATCGTGCGCATGGTTTCAATATGTTTGATGTCGACAACCAAATCGGGCGCGACCATGCCGGCTCGTAATTGGACCAAAAGATCGGTCCCGCCGGCCAATATTTTAGCTAGCCCACTTTCGCCGGCGAGCAACGCAACCGCGTCATCCACGTTTGTTGGTGATTCATATCGCATAATAACTATTCGTCCTCCCAAAGGATGGCATGCGGCAGATGTCGCCGCAGAAGTGATCGTTATATGAAACAATTAGAGGCGCGTCGCAACCAGTACCGCGCCCCAAACAGGCTTCAACAATAAATCTAGGTAAATCTTGCTGGATCGCGACCGCTTATTCAAGCGCCGAAATGGTTTTTTTGTCGATAGTTGGTGAAAAATGGCGATCCTCAGCCAAACCAAAGGCTGATCAAGCAGATTTATGCCTTAATCATCTTCACTTTGACGATTTCCGCAAACACCGTGGGGACCATCGGCCATGCGCCCGGCGCAACTCAGCCCTGCCGGATTGAAGTTCTGATCGAAACAATTTCGATGGTAGCCTTGGCCGGATCGGTTAGGTGTTTTTGGGTTGAGCCGCCATGCGATTATTGGTCTCACTATCCGCGCTATTTGTCTCGATATTTTTTACGCAAATCGGTAGTGGCTCGCTGGGCCCCTTGGATGCCCTGTCCGGCGTCGCCCGCGGCTACAGTTTGCAAGAAATCGGCTTTCTCGGCTCCGCCCATTTTGCCGGTTTTTTATTCGGCTGCCTGGTCTCTGCCCGGGTCATCATGCGGGTCGGTCATGCCCGCGCCTTTGTTGCCATGACCACCCTAGCGATCCTGTCCGCCTTGTTGCATCCGATGTGGTTCAACGCGATTTTTTGGTTGCTGCTTCGTTTTGCCACCGGTTTTGCCGTCGCTGGCGCCTATACGGTGATCGAAAGCTGGTTGCAGGCAAAACTGGAAAACAAAAATCGGGCCCGGGTGTTTTCGATCTATCGCCTGGTTGACCTGTCCGGCACCTTGGTGGCGCAGTCGATTATCGCTGGGCTGGAGCCGGCCAGTTACGCTGCCTATAACACCATTGCGATTGCCTGTTGTTTCTGCCTGTTGCCGCTGGCGCTCACGCAAAGTGTGCCGCCGGCCTTGCCGGAAAAGATCAAGGTACGGCCCTTCATGGCCTTCGCCCTATCGCCATTGGGGGCCGTCGGCGTCATGGTGGCGGGCCTCAGCACCGCAAGTTTCCGCATGGTCGGGCCAATATTTGCGGATCGGATCGGCTTGACCCAGGATAAAATCGCCATATTCCTGGCCTTGAGCATTGTCGGCGGCGCCGCTGCCCAATTTCCGATCGCCTGGCTGGCCGATAGTTTTGACCGGCGCCGGGTGTTGATGGCATTGTCGTTGCTGGCCCTGGCCGTTTGTTACGGCCTTATCAACGACATCGGCTTAAGCTCGGTGCGGAACGTTTATATTCTGGTCTTCCTGTTCGGCGCCGTGACCTTTCCGATTTATTCCATCAGCGCCTCCCATGCGCATGATTTTTCGACCCCCACACAATCCTTGGAATTGAGCGTTTCATTAATTTTCCTTTATGCTCTGGGGGCAATCGTCAGCCCGGCATTGAGCGGCTGGTTGATGGCCGAGTTTGGGCCGAATTCAATGTTCGCCTTTATTTCTCTGGCGCATTTATTTCTGCTTATTTTCGGCCTCTGGCGGGCGACCAGGCGGCCCACATTGGTGGACCGTGATCCTTATCGTTACCTGCCGCGGACCAGCTTGTTTGTCGGCGGCTTCCTCAAACGGCGACGGCAAAAACAAGCAGATAACGGCTCTTGAATTCACTTTCCCCGCGGTTATATTGCTTGTTTAGAGCAAACTAAAATCAATAACCTCAAAAGGGGATAAAAATGCTTGAAGACCGCTTCGGCCTGCGGCTAACAACCGAAAATCCCGACGCCAGAGAACGCTATGTAAAGGCATTGGACTTGCTCATGGCGTCCGATCTGGGTGCCGACGATTTGTTGGCAACGGCTTTGACGGTGGATCCGGCCTTTGCTTTGGCCCGGATCGCCCGGATCGCCCAAGCCCGCTCCTACCAAATGCAGGCCCGTGGGGTCGAGGCCTTGGCCGCGGCAAACAAAGCTCGCGCCATGGTTGATGATCTCTGTGCCCGGCAAATGGGGCATGTCGAGGTCATCGCCTTGGCGATTGAAGGGCGGACGGGCGACGCCTATGACGCTCTCACCGCCCATCTGCAGGATTATCCATAAGACGGTCTGCCGCTTTCGCAGGCGCTTGGGGTCTATGGATTGATCGGTTTTTCCGGCCGGGTCAACCGTCATCGTGAGCAACGTGAGTTGCTTGAAAGTGTGGCCAATGCCTGGGGCGAAGACTGGTGGTTTTTGGGTTATCTCTGCTGGTCGCAGGTTGAGACCGGCGACCACGCCTCTGGCATCAAGCTGCTGGAGAGGTCATTGGCGCAGAATGCCGGCAACGCCAATGCCACCCATGCCCGCGCCCATGGGTATTATGAAAGTGCCTTGGCGAGAGTGTAACAAGATGGATGTGAAGAAGTTGAAAGAGCTACAGCAAATTCGGGACGACATTAAGGGAGAGTTCGGCTATCCAAAAAGCTTAAGAAAACTTACCGCTGTAACCACTGCCGCCATTAGCCAGATCACCGCTTTGGTTGGCAAAGTGAGTTTCTTCCAGAGCTCCTTCGCCCGATCCCAGGTTGTCTTGTCATCGACAATAATTACATCATTGTTCGCCGCGTCAGCGAGCGGTCCGCGTATCAGGTAACGCATGTCTCGCTTCGGAATACGCCAACTGATAAGCCTGTATTTTACCGGATGGCCAGGAAACGGCATGTTATCATGCTCAAGAGGGAAGGTGAACGGCATGTAAGTTGACTGGTCGTATTCGTAACTCCCTGTGTAAAGGCGGTTGCACCACCAGTACATCACAAATACGGTATGTCGGCGTGGCCAGACAAAATCTCTTATAACACGCAACCAGTTCCGCTTCCTTCGACGGATTTCGCGGGTTTTAAAAACTAGTTCCCAATCTTCATTGAACCGATCTGCCACACTCTCGATGACTGCTAGCTGTTCTGGAGTTGGGCCTTTCTTGACGTCCATGCCCATCACATCAGACTGTGTTTCCAGATGACTAGGCAATTCTTGCTCCAAATTAAAGAGACTTTTGCGAGACTAAAACTCTACACCGTGTCTAATCCCCATTTTCAAATCACTATATTGTTGGAGAAATCATTGGCGCACCCGACAGGATTCGAACCTGTGACCTTTTCCTTCGGAGGGTAACGCTGACTTGATTTCGGACATATACTAAGGTGCCCGAAAATTTACCCGCATAACCTGAATCCATTGTAAATTCTGGTAATTGTGATACTCTCAATGGTAAAGGTCGAATTCACATTTACTCAATTTTACTTTCAGTGGGTGCCCCAGAGGTGCCCGTATTGATCAGGGCACCCAATCATGGCCGGACTATCCATAAGCAAGATCGACAAGGCCACCCGCCAATCAAAGACGAGCGAAAAAGAAAACCGACTATGGGACGATCGTGTCAAAGGGTTAGGCATAAGGATAAAACCGACTGGCACGCGAACTTTTTTTATTCAGTATCGCAGCCCATTGACAGGCAAGAAGGAACGCTTTGCATTGGGCCAATTGGGGCAAATAACTTTGGAGCAGGCTCGAACAACGGCAACCAGAAAATTCGCCGGCATCAAAGATGGCGCGTGTCCTGCCTATGAAAAACGAACTGCCAAGCAAGGCTCAGCTCAAGATGCCCAAACTATTTCCGAACTTTGCGACATCTATATGACAGACGCCAGGAATGGGCTGGTGACATATCGGCGTAAAGCGAAAAAAATTAGTACGATGGATGTCGATGAAGGGCGCATCCAGCGACACATCAAACCGCTGTTGGGGAAAAAACTTGTGACCGATATCGCGCAAGCAGATGTATATCGTTTCTTTCGATCCGTGCAATCCGGCAAAACTGCCACCGTCGTGAAAACGAAGCCTAGAGGGGTGGCACGGGTAACAGGCGGTGCCGGCACCGCAAGACGGACCGTCGGCCTATTAGGTTCCATTTTCAGCTATGCAGTTAAATTAGGCCTGATCGACAAAAATCCCTGCACCGGGCTTGAATTACCAAAGGATAACAAACGCGACCGCGTCCTTAGCGCGGATGAATTGACCGCGCTCGAAGACGCGTTTGTACAACTTGAAAAAACACCCAGAAAGCGTTCGATTATTGCGGCGTATCGCGCCATAGCATTAAGTGGCTGTCGGCGTGGCGAAATCTTCGCGTTGAAGAAATCCGCCATCAATATGAACCGGCAATGTCTGGACTTAGAAGATACTAAGTCCGGCAAGCAGTCTAGGATGGTAGGCGGACTGGTGTTGGACATCTTAGGTGGCGTAAATTCCGCCGATGATGGATTGTTCGTATTTTCAACGAAACGGGGCAGCAAAGGTCATATCAATAGCGCGAAGGTGTTCGAGGAGGCTTGCAAAATTGCCGAACTTGACGGAGTCACCCTTCACACCCTTCGCCACACTTTCGCTACGGTGGCGAGGGAGTTGGAATATGGTGAATTAACGATTGCAGGATTGTTGGGCCACAGCCTGCACAGCGTAACGTCAGGCTATGCCCACCCAATCGATCACGCATTACGGACGGCGGCAAATCATATTGCAGACACCATATACGCCCGGATGCATGGACAAGAACGTAGGCGAGCCGATGTTATCGGTATTAGAACCAGGGACAAATAATGACTGCTTCTGAAAAAACTAGATACTCCGGTGAACTTCAAACCCGGTTGCCATTGTTGCCCGCTGTCGGTCACGCCGGTGGACCGACGGCTCCGGAGATTGTCGCCATGCAGAAACAATTGATCGCCCATAAACAAGGTGAGCTGATGCGGCACTATGAAATTGACACCGCCGACCCCGACTGTTGGTACCTGCTTACATGCGCGCTCGCTTTTAAACATGTTCCGGGTTTTCAGGTTGAGCAGCGAGGAGCTGATAAATTTTGGACGCATGAACGAGAGCTAGAATTGTACGAGGCGGTAAATTATCGGCGCAAATATCGAATGGTAAAGGGCGAACTAGTGCTTCGCAAGAAGCCTGCATCGATCTCACTGACATGCAGCACGTTATCGAAAGAAGCGCCATTTAATGCTTTGCCAAGTAAATCTGATCGCGCCCGCGCCGAGGCATTGCGGGTGCGTTACGAAAACCTCCGCAAATTCTACGAGCGTCGTGATGCGGCGATTAGTAAATCCGATGGTCGTCCACCGCCAGACTTTGTCTTCGACCGCAGCAATCGATATGCGCCATCGCGAATAGAAGTTGAAAAGACCCTGGCAATAATACGTGCTGACATCGAAAAATCCGCCCTTGATCAAAGTGCCGCGGCAATTGAAATAGCGCTCGACCAGGAATGTAACGGTAAAGATTGAACTTTACCATTACAAAAACTCTTTTAAAAACAGTTACTTAGACTATAATTCTGTGAAAACTCGTCTATGCTGACCTCGCTAACTCAACGAGGATCACCATGGTCGATTATCCAAAACGTCTAAACCGCCGACAGCAGGCCGAATACCTGTTGCAAGAACACGGCATCAAACGTTCCCCAAAAACACTTGGCAAGCTCGCGTCAATTGGCGGCGGCCCACGCTATCAACTTGATGGCCGTGATGCGTTGTCGACACCCGAATGGCTTGACGAATGGGTGAACCAAATTCTCACGCCTCCGGTGGCTAATGCGGCCGAAGGAAATTACATCGGGGGAACGCGAAAAATGCGATCACTTAATGTAAAAGGCCCGGCGCTGTCTACCAACAGCAACCGGGCCGGAATTCCAATACGCTCTCTTGCGCGGAATATCCATAAATCTAACCGGAAAGCGGGCAACAATCAACCGCCGCCCATACAGATCCTATCGTGCCGGTTTTATCCATCACCTTGGGACATTCAAGAGGCGGTATTCGACATCTTCGCTGGCCCAGCCATCATAAGGGGCATCAGGCTTTGGTGCCGGCCCGGCGCCTCGCTGCGTTGGGAAATTCCGCCATCAGCACGGCGTCGCTTATCGGACGACATGCGCGAGCGGGTAATCGCTCTTCTTATAGAGAGATGGGCACAGGAACAGGCGCGCGCGACACAGACCGTGCTGACATTGTCATCCACTGACGCGCCACCACCACACTTTCCAGCAGCCGATTATCCGATCTTGTCCGAGCACTATTTCCATCCGACATCGTCCGTCTTGCGAGAATTTCCGGCAATGACAGCGGGCGCCAGTAAAAGAGTACCTTCTTATGAACAAATTTCTTGACGCAGCCTTAGAATACGCCAAGCGCGGCTACCCGGTCATACCTTTAAATGGCAAGGTCCCCGCAATCCCAAAATCCGCTGGCGGAAACGGTATCAATGACGCCACCACAGACCCGATAGTTATCAACGCTTGGTGGCAACAATATCCAAATGCCAATATCGGGTTAGCGACTGGATCGGTGTCCGGACTAATAGTCGTCGATGTCGATCGCGGCGATGGCAAGTCTGGTGAAGCCACCCTGGCAGCGTTAGAACAAAAACTTGGCAGGTTGCCGAAGACTTGTTGTCAAATTAGCGGCAACGGCTTTCACCTGTTTTTCAAATCCGAGGACCGCCAGGTCCGCAATCGTACGAACTTTTTCGGTCCTGGCGTAGATATTCGCGGCGATGGTGGCTACATCGTCGTCGCGCCATCAATCCATCCAGACACTAAGACACCCTACAGCTGGTATCAAAACTATGGTTTGCTTGAGTTTGAGCCGGCACTGGCGCCTAATCAGCTCGTCGAACTTGTGAACGGCGTGGAAAAGAGGCCTGAAAACCCAGCAGCGAAGTCAGTTGCGACCGAACCACTGCCAACACCAGGTTCAATCGGACAAGGCTATGGCACCACGGCCTTGTTGGACGAATGCGCAAAAGTCCTCGCAGCACCCGATGGCGCGCAGGAAGAGACCTTGAACAATGCCGCTCTTAAGATCGGTGGGTTAGTGGCTGGCGGCGAGATCCTCCGGGCGTTCGCAGAACGCGAACTCATTGCCGCCGGTATGGCGATGACGAACCACAAAGCGAGCGCCCCTTGGACCAAACAAATGGTTACGAAAAAAGTCCAGCACGGTCTAGACGATGGGGCGAAAGAACCGCGCAAGGCACCAAATTCCGGCAGCGAAATTTTCAACAGTAATAGCAGCGTGAGCAGCAATAGCGGCGGTAACGAAAATCCTGCGGAACTGCCGCAGCCATTGGTCCGGGAACTGCCGCCCGCTGGTGCCTTCCCCATTGACGCGCTTGGACCAATTCTTCAGAACGCGGCTCTGGGCATCCAGGACCAAATTCAAGCGCCGCTTGCGATCTGCGGGCAAACGGTGCTTGCGGCCGCGAATTTGGCTGTCCAAGGGCATGCCGATATTGAATTACCAAGCGGGCAAGTAAAACCGATTTCCTGCATTTTCGTGTCGGTCGCTGGCACGGGCGAGCGCAAGAGCGCTGCTGACAGCGTTGCACTCAGGCCTATCAGGAAGCGCGAAGCCGTAATGCGGGATGTTTATGATACCGAATACCCCCAATGGGAAGACGATCATGCCATTTGGGAGCGGGCGCGAACCACCATCGTAAACAGCAAAAAGGATGATGGTTCGAGCAAGCGGCAGAAATTGAAAGACCTTGGGCAAGCCCCAGAGCGGCCATTGCTACCGCTATTAAGTTGCGAGGAACCGACCTTCGAAGGGCTTTGCCGACTATTCCCGGATGCTTTACCCAGCCTAGGCGTATTTAGCGCCGAAGGCGGCCAATTCATTGGCGGCCATGGCATGAACAAGGATAATCGTCTTAAAACATCGGCGGCGTTATCCACCCTTTGGGATGGCGAAACGCTTAAACGTGTGCGGGCCGGTGACGCATTTGCGGTCTATCCCGGAAGGCGCGTCGCGATGCATCTCATGCTGCAGCCAGGCGTGGCGGACGAATTGCTCAGCGATCACTTTTTGGCGGATCAGGGTTTGTTGTCCCGCGTCCTAGTTACGGCCCCAGACAGCACTTCAGGCAGCCGCTTCTGGCGCGAGCCAGGACCAGAGGGTGATGCGGCGATTAGGGCCTACTACGGAAGAATGATGAACATTCTTGAGGTTCCGCTGCCTCTTGCCGAAGAAAAACGCAATCAGCTTGCACCACTCATATTGAAATTTTCCAATGACGCCCGCGAAATGTGGATTGAATTCGTGAACCATGTTGAGGCGCGGATTGGTCCAGGCGGTGAATTGGAACCGGCAAAAGGTTTGGCCAACAAGTTGCCAGAACATGCCGCGCGGCTAGCTGCAACAATCTGTTTGGTCGATGATATCGGCGCGGCGGCATTGTCCGCTGACCATATGGCCGCCGGCATCAAACTAGCTCAACATTACGCCGCGGAAGCCCTCCGCCTATTCGAAAACGGCCAGATCAGCGCGGAACTGAAACAAGCCGAAAAACTCCTTCATTGGTTAGTGAATGTTTGGCCCGAAGAGTTTATCTCTCTGCCAGACATTTATCAGAAAGGCCCGTCCGGCATCCGGGATCGCCAGACCGCCATCCAAATGGCGGGCGTTTTGCAAAACCACGGCCACTTGCGGAAAGTGCCAAACGGCGCGGAAGTCCAGGGCCAAAAACGTCGCGACGCCTGGCAGATTGTGAGGCCGTGACATGTCATTCACCAAATTCGTTCCTAAATTAAGAAACGAAGTATCGAGCGCAGCGCCTGCTAAAGTTGCTAAAGTTGTCCCCGCCGACCGCATAACTTTAGCAGCTTTAGCAGACCCCATGCTGCCAAAACGGCGTTTTCGTCGTCAACCATCCACTTCATGGACGGCCGAAGATTGGTTGTCCGACTTTCATGAACGCGTCGCCGTCGCCAAGCTTGAGGGCGGGCAATCACGGGAAGTCGCCGAACAAAATATCTTCGCACAAATCGTCATCGAATGGACGAACGTCAACCCAGCGGAGACGAAGGGACAGGACCTCTGCGCCTATTGCGGCGAACGTTTTGGACAGGACGAAGGTTTACCATTCTTAAACGGCGGTGGTGGCCCGTACGTTTGGCTGCATGGCAATTGTCACGACGATTGGATGGCGCGTCGGCGGGCGGAAGCGATCGCGACGATATCGCCCAACATCAAAAAGCCCGGACCGGGTCATCCTTTAAAGGTTGGAAAGTGCCATGTCGGATCATAAAAACATTATCCAAGACGACATCAATCAGTCGGAAACCAGCATCTTTCCGATCAACCAAGATTACCGCTTTCGCCGTCACGTCCTGCATTGCGGGGGCGTTGAAGTGGTGTTCTGGGATTTGCAAAAACGGCGGCCGAAGGGTGGCGATGACATCTGGATCTTTGTCGCCACGGATCGGTCACCGGTCCGGCTTGGACTTTACTGTCGCGATCGCGGCATATTCCCTGACACGGCGAATACTAAACTGTTGGCCAGTCTTTGCGGCGCCTAGGTGTTTGCAAGCTGGTATTAACCTTCTACAGCCGCGTTCGACACTCTACGCTGAATACTGCGTCACCCATCAAGTTGCTCTTCTTCGGCGCCCATACATGGCAAGAAATCGGACTTAATCAGCAATTGCATATTATCGCCGTGCAGCACGCTATCGTGCGTGCGATCACGCGGTCTTTAGGTATGAATTGGCGGCAAGCTCGTCATAATTGGCAAACAGTGGACCCTAAATCAAATCCCACGACACGATAAATCAAACGTAATACACCAGCCGGCACCTTCGACCTATTTATGGTCATTGGCTTCGCCAGCAAGTCTTTCATGCGCGATGCGGAAATCGAATTCACCAATATCAAGAATTGTAAATGGGCCCGCCGCATGTTTTGGGCCATAGATGGTGTGCTTGAACCGTACGACCTGCGACCACAGTTTTGAAACTGCTCATTGTTATTTCACCCATTGTCGAACCGAATAGCCGCGCACCAGTGTTTGCTTGTCAGCAACCGCGCTGAAGCGTTGCCAGTTTGGCTGCATGAACAGTGTCAACACGACTGGATGGCTGACCAGCGGACCGAGGTTGTCCATACGTTGGCGGCGGGGCGAAAAACTTCCGCTTGGTTCAGAAAGCGCGGATGCCCGAAGGTTGATTGACGTAGTTTGAATAGAAGCTTATGTTAATATCCGTACGGTTGTTTCAATTATTGCGCGATCCGGCAAAGCCAGACGAGACAATTTGCGCATCGGGGGTATGAAATGTCTGATACACTCACTGTTTCCTCTGACCAGTTGGCGCCTGGGGCGCTGCAAGCGCTGACCCGTGACCTTGCGGCCAGCATCAATCGCCACGGCTCGGCCCAGGCCAAAATTCCCGAAACTGAAAGCCAGGCAGGTGAGCGTGGCGAACCGGTTACTCTGGGCCTACTGGTGCTAACTTTTCTTTCAAGCGGCGGCGTTGTCGCCCTGTTCGAGGTCTTCAAGGCCTATATCGAGCGTGACAGTAGTCTTGAACTATCCCTCACGCGAGCGGACGGAGAGACCATGGTAGTCAACGCCAAAAACCTTCATTCCAATGACATCGGTCAGGCGCTAGCGGCGGCGCAGAATTTCTTCGCCGAATCGGACAAGGAAGGTTAGGATGGTATGTTGTGAGTATTGGCCAACCTGAACCAAGCCGATACGGCGTCTTGGTCGCCAACAGCCGGTTTCCGGACGAGCCCAAACTGAGCAAGCTTAAAAGTCCTGACAATGACGTCGACGGCCTGTACGGCATTTTACACGACGACAAAATTGGCGGCTTTACGCACATTGAGATAAAAAGGGATAAATCCCAACATGAAGTCCTGCGCGCGATCCAGCAGACCTTGAACCTCGCTGGGCGCAATGACCTTGTGCTGATTTTCTATGCCGGCCACGGTAAGCTTGACCGGGCCGGGCATCTGCATCTGGCAACCTTTGATACCGTCAACCGGGAATTGGAAACAACTTCGGTTCCGGCAAAGCGGATCTGGGAGTTGATCCAGAACGCCGCCACATCGAAAACCGTGTTGATGCTTGATTGTTGTTATAGCGGCGCCATTGAGGGTGCGCTTCTGCGTGGCGATGTCGGCGAGGAACTGAATATAATGTCCCGCGGTCGCGGCACATTCGTGATGACCGCCTCGACAGACATGCAGACCGCGCGCGAGGAAGGCGTCGGTGGTCTCGGGCTCTTTACTATGCATGTGATCGCCGGGCTCGAGGGCGGGGCGGCCGATGCCGACGGCGACGGTGTCGTCACTATGAACGAGCTCTATAACTACGTCCACAAGGCGGTGTTGGCAGAGGGCTACCAGGAGCCGATGAAGTGGGACCTCAACGTTCAGGGTGAACTGGTGATTGCGCAGAGCGGGCGTAATCCGCGTGAGGAACGCCGCCAAGCTATCCGCGATCGACTGTTTGCGTTGGCGCAGGATAGCACTATTTCCAACCAGTTCCTGCACAAGGGGCTGGGTGTGTTGGATCTGCCTTTCGCCGAAAGTCGTGCCGACATGGCAGTACGCTACGACGATCTGCTCGAGCGACTATTGGATCCAACACCAAACATCGGGCAGTTCATTGAGGAATGGTATGCACTGGTAGCGAAAGAAGAGGTGAATGCGCCCGAGCCCGGCGCGACGGCACTATCGGACCAACCGACCGAGGAACCACCCACGCAAATCCCGGCGCCTGCATGGAAGACTGCCATGAAGAAGTTCGTGTCGAAGAATACCGTCGTGGTGATTGTTGTTCTTCCCATTATTTTCGTCGCTGGCTTAACCGCCCTGCAGTGGATGTTCACCGATTCTGATGGATCGTCGGATGTTCAACAAGAACAGGTTAATAACGCAGATTCTCAGGAAGAGGTTGATATCGCAAGAACTAGACAGATTGTCAGTATCATTAACGACGGTTTGTTGGTCACCGATTCTGAAAATCCGCACCCGATAACCTACTCGCCTGCCTCATTTACAGACGGTCAAATTGTAAGTGGAATAGATAACTATTTCTGGCTCATCTGGCCCACTTACGATGACGGTAGGCCTGTCAACAAAGTGGAATTACGCATAAGCGGATTATCATATAAAACAATCGTTTGGACCGGCTTAAATGAAAATACAATGACAAGAAAGGATGTTGATCCTCCATCTGCTCAATGGCTTATTAGCTATTCAAGAAATACTCGGATAGTAATTCAACGTGGCCTGGGTATGACTGATTACCAGCTCGACATAAGTCCAATTTACTGAATGCGCGCGAGACAAATTCAAACAGGGCTCTCACAGACCACAGCGCCAGATCTTATAAACACGGGTGATAAAGAATAACCGACACTAAATTTGCGTACCGGACAATTATCCTGACCTTTGAAGTTTCTGGCCACTTGATCTCGCTTAAAAGTGCGATTCGAAATGAAACGGAAGGATTATAACCGATAGATTTTGCTTTGCTCTACAATAATCTAACCGGTGAAAGCCAGGAGTTTTTTGGACGTCAGATGGTCGACTATTGCGCCGGAGTTCACGCTTGTGAGATCTGAAAGGGCGCATCTACAATCTTTGATCAATGTACCGATAATATTTTTTCACTTGGCGGGCACGTAACGCCCATTGAGTATGGTCATTTTCGGGTTTTCATGAACATCGATACCGGCGAAACCTGGGTATTGTCGCTGCGAATCGGTTGCCAATTCGGCTTGGGAATATTGCCGCAATCATTGAATTATTCTGGACGCCGAAAACATATGCTTAATGACAAGTTTATGTAACTGATACGCAGTCACGCTGTCACAAGGCCTTTAGGGTTGATATTTCGATGCGCCCCGCCCCCCAAAGGCCAAATATGGGACCCTAATTCGAATTCACTGACGTGGCAAAAAATGATCGCAACACGAGATTAGGCGCCAAATGATGCGATGCAATATGACAACTAATGTTACGGTATATTTGTGTAAGTAACTGGGGTTGTTACGGTAATCACTGCTTTGTGCAGCGCAACCAATAAGCGCATAATTGGCATTATGTCAAATCAATCTGATTTCTCCTCATAAATCAATGACTTAAACGTGGACAGTTTTGATGGGTCATATTGGGCCAAAAATTGCGTGTACCACATTTCAGCGTCGCGTAGGAGTTTGGCGCGTTGCCTTGCCGCAGCGTGACGTTGACTTTGCGCGGTGGCGATCCTGGCCCGACCTTCCGACGATTTCGGGCCGGTACTGAGGCCGCCATGATGTAGGCAACGGCCATTTTCCAACGGCATGCCAAGGCAAGCGGTACCTTTGCGCGTCTTGGCGCCACAGATATAGCCCGTTTTCAATCGGCTTTGCGTTCTGACCCGCATTTTCTAAAACCCCATGACGCGTACGCATCGTACATGTGTCGATATTAACACAATTAGCTATGTAATAACATAACATATCAGACATAATACGACGAGTGTTTTTGTGGAAATAGCCACGTCAAGTTCACGCGCCTAATGCTTTTTGCGATGCCGCCAGCGATGCTCAACTGCAGCTCGCCGGTTATTCATATCGTCACAAGTCTACCCTACGGATCTAGGATTGTTTTTTATCAGTCGACATTCAATATGCGCTATTGCCCAAATTCTCGATAGGTGTTTAGAATTCCAGCTTTACTAGTTGCGCGATTCATCTTGTTCGTCCAACTTAATCACACAAATGGCGAATAATGACTATCAATGGCCCATAGCTTTTACGAACAGCCAATTCTCAACTCCCCTTATGAGGAGCCAGGCCGCTATCACGACTTGGACGATGAAGGGCAACCGACAGACAATCCGCCCAACGCTGGCCGCCGACGATCGGAGTTTATCACGCCGGTGCCAAAACCCAGGAAACGGCGCCAGAAAGCCGACCCGAAGCAGGCGGCTATGGATTTGGCTGGCAATGATGGCATTTCATCGGAAGAGCAGGAATACAACCCAACGCCGATCATTAATGAGATCCGCACGCATGTTGCCAATTGGCGAAGACTGCCAAGCCAGTCCGATTGGGGTGTCACCCCGGCGACCGCTCGACTTCTGCAGCATTGGCGTCATCACGAGTTCCAGGGCATCCGCCCTTTCTTCTGCCAGATCGAAGCGGTCGAGACGATCATTTGGCTAACCGAAGTGGCGCGGACGCAAAAGACGCACAAGGGGTATTGGGATCATGTCCATGGCGCCAATGAGCAAGCCAATCCGGAACTGATCCGCCTGGCGATGAAAATGGCCACCGGTGCTGGCAAGACCACGGTGATGGCGATGTTGATCGCCTGGCAGACCGTGAATGCGGTGCGCTCACCCACCAGCCGACTTTTCACGCGTGGTTTTCTGGTCGTCACGCCGGGTATTACTATTAAAGACCGTTTGCGGGTCCTGCAGCCCAACGATGTCGACAGTTACTATCAGTCACGCGAACTGGTACCTGCGGATATGTTGCCGGACGTCCATAAGGCCAAGATCGTCATCACCAACTACCACGCCTTTCAGCTGCGCGAGCAGATGGCAACCAATAAAATTGGCCGCTCGCTGCTGCAGGGCCGTGGTGAAGCGCCAAAGACACAGGAAACCGAAGGTCAGATGATCCGCCGTGTCGCCGATCCCCTAATGGGCCTGAAAAATATCTTGGTGATCAATGATGAAGCCCATCATTGTTACCGCGCGAAAACAGGCACGGATGATGTTGCGGATCTAAGGGGTGACGAAAAAAAAGAAGCGGAAGCGGACAACAAGGCGGCGCGCGTTTGGATCAGCGGCCTAGAAGCCTTCAAGCGCAAGCTAGGCGTCCGTGCCGTTTACGATCTCTCTGCCACACCGTTTTTCTTAAGCGGGTCGGGCTGGGCCGAAGGCACCTTGTTCCCCTGGACGGTTTGCGACTTCTCATTAATGGACGCCATTGAATGCGGCATCGTCAAGCTGCCGCGCGTCCCGGTTGCCGACAATATCCCCGGCGCAGACATGCCGATCTTCCGCGATCTTTGGGAACATATCGGCAAGTATATGCCGAAGAAGGGGCGAACCACTAGCGATCCCCTGTTGATCCACGACACGCTTAAAACAGCGCTATATGCGCTCTATAAACACTATCAAGAAACCGATGCGGAATGGCAGCGTGCGGGGATTGAAACACCACCAGTCTTCATCGTCGTCTGCAACAATACCTCGACATCAAAATTGGTCCATGAATGGATTTCCGGCTGGCAACGGTCGAACGAAGATGGTGAGATGGTTTTTGAGCATCACGGCCATCTGGAACTATTTCGTAATTACGACGAATATGGCGAGCCGCTGGCCAGACCGAACACGCTGCTAATCGACAGCTTTCAATTGGAATCCGGCGAAGCGCTGGATAAGAACTTTCGAACTATGGCGGCAGGCGAAATCGAACAGTTCCGCCGCGAACGCCGACAACGGGGCGAACTGGCGGACGAAACCGATGCCGACCTGTTGCGTGAAGTGATGAACACGGTCGGCAAAACCGGACGCTTGGGCGAGCAAGTGCGCTGTGTTGTCTCCGTATCCATGTTGACTGAAGGTTGGGATACCAACACCGTTACCCATATCCTTGGTATTCGCGCCTTTGGCACCCAATTGCTTTGCGAACAGGTGGTCGGCCGCGGATTACGTCGTTATTCTTATGATCTGAATGACGAAGATCTGTTCGACGTTGAATATGCCGACATTCTAGGCATCCCGTTTGATTTCACCGCCAAACCGCAAGTCGCCCCTGTGAAACCACCCAAGCCGTCGACCTGGGTCGCGGCGGTGAAGGAACGCGCCGCATTGGAAATTACCTTCCCGCGCGTCACCGGCTATCGCGTCGAAATGCCGGAAGAAAAATTGACGGCGGAATTCACCGAGGATTCAAAATTCGTGCTGACGCCCGAATTGGTCGGACCCGGCCAAACGCGGATGGAAGGTATCGTCGGTGAAGGCATGACAATCACGGCAGCGGAAGCGCAAAGCAAACGACCCAGCACCATCGCCTACGATCTCGCCAAACATTTGATGTACAAATATTACACTGACCAGGATGGCGAGCCCAAGTTGCACCTGTTTTGGCCTTTACGCCGTATTGCTCGACAATGGATTGAAGGTGGGTATCTTGTTTGCACCGGCGATACCGGCGCCTGGATGTTGGAATATCTGAACATCGCCAATCAAGCCTCTGAACGCATCTATCACGCCATCATCCGCTCCATCGGCGATCAGCAAAAGATCAAAGCCGTATTAGATCCCTATAACCCCAATGGCTCCACCGCCCATGTCGGCTTTCGTACCACCAAAGACCTTTGGAAGACCGCAGCCGATAAATGCCACATCAACTTCGTCGTGGAAGACAGCGACTGGGAAGGTGAATTCGCTCGTGTCGCGGAACAGCATTCGCAGGTCATTTCCTATGTGAAGAACCAGGGCCTGGGCCTGGAAGTGCCATACAAGGACGGCTCAACCGCCCGACACTATATCCCCGACTTCATCGTCCAAATCGACGACGGCCATGGCGCGGACGATCCGCTGCACTTGATCGTCGAAGTGAAAGGTTACCGCAACGAAAACGTCAAACTGAAATCCGAAACAATGAAGACCCAGTGGATCCCCGGCGTCAATAATCTTGGCACCTACGGCCGCTGGTCTTTCGAAGAATTCGGTGAGGTGTTCAAGATGGATGAGCGGTTTAAGGCGTTGATCGAGAAAGCCGCGCAGAAGGGTGGTAGCTGATGCAAACCGTTGACCTTACAAGTCTAGGCGACGAATTTGTAATTCACTTTGGTGGTGAGTTCGGCCGAATTAACGCAGAAACATTTGCCAATACCTTGCTCGAAGTCAGTTCGGCAATAAAGGAAATAAGTAGGGCGATTAATCCTGATTTTGAGATTGAGATTTACATTGATGCTTTGGGCGAAGGCTCTTTTAGGGCACGTATAAGGACATTATCGAAACGAGCGACTCCACTCATTCGCACGGCTGCGTTGACGATCGTACTTGGATTACTTACGGCCTTTATTTATGAGAAATTTATCGCAGACGATCCCGACATTAACATCTACGTGAACGACGATCATTACGTCGTAGAATCTGGCAACCAAAGGGTTATTCTTCCAAAAGAAGTTGGCGAGCAGAAAGAGAAAATCTCTAAAAATCTTGAGCTTGAACAAAGGGTCTCGAATGCGTTCGAAATATTGCAAAAAGACCAAGACGTACAGAATTTTGGAATTGCTAAGGACATTAAGGATGAGCAACTTCTCGTAAATGTTCCGCGCGCTCAATTCCCTCGCCTTTCCGAAGTACGTGATATCGTCATTTCTCAAGAAAATCGTCGCAACAAATATGAAAAAACCGAACTTCTGATTATCCGCGCAATCTTTGAACGCGGGCCACGTAAATGGCAGTTTGTCTGGCGTGACGGGATAAAGATATCAGCGCCGATCCTAGATGACATGTTTTACGACAAATTAGCTAGCCATGAATACGTCATTGGAACTGGTGATACATTGCGAGTTATGCTCCGCATCCATCAAAAAAAAGATGAAATGATCGGCGCATGGGTTAATGACAGTTATGAAATAGTGGAAGTTCTTGGCCACTCGCCGGGTCCGCACCAAAAGCCGATGTTTGTAACTACGGGGCAAGTAGATGGCGCGTAAGCCAAAAAAAGCTAAGCAAGTCGAGACGCTGAAGCATGAGAAGGCGCGGCGGAAGAATATTCCAACGGCGGAGTTGCAGACGGTGGCGCAGCGGGCGGAGGAGATGGCGCCGGTGGAGCCGGTGACTTATGCCCGCGAAGATCCGTTGATGGAAGGGGCAACACGGCCGCGCGAAGGCGATCTGGACCCGCAAATCATCTGGAAGGGCGCGACCCTGCGTCTGAATCCGGCGCAGATCGAAGAATTAAAGGAAACCGGCAAGCTAGAAATCGGCGATGCGCAATTGGTTTGGCGCGGCAAGGATGAACAAGACTGGTCTGACCTGGTGGTGCAGGCACCGCCGCTTTATATCCAGGAAAAAATTCACCCCAAGGCAATCATTGACGATTTGAAACGCCAAACCGACGAACGGCGGGAACAGGAAGCGGCAATGCCGGACTTGTTCGGCGATTTCAACGGCATCGATCCGGAAGCGGCGACCGAGTTTTATCAGCACGACCGCAATTGGCAAAACCGCATGATCCTGGGCGACAGTCTGCAGGTCATGGCCAGCCTGGCTGAGCGGGAACAACTACGCGGCAAAGTGCAATGCATCTATTTCGATCCACCTTATGGCATTAAGTTCAATTCCAATTGGCAGGTTTCGACCCGCAGCCGCGACGTGAAGGACGGCAAGCTGGATCAGATCACCCGCGAACCGGAACAGGTCAAAGCCTTCCGCGATACCTGGAAAGACGGCATCCATTCCTATCTCACCTATCTCCGCGACCGTCTGACCGTAATGCGCGACATGCTCACGGACAGCGGCTCCATCTTCGTGCAAATCGGCGACGAAAACGTCCACCGGGTCCGCGCGCTGATGGATGAGGTGTTTGGGGAGGGGAGTTTTATCACTGAAATTCTTGTCAAGAAAAAAGGATCACAAAAAAGCTCAATGATAGATCCCGTTAATGATTTCATTTTGTGGTACGGGAAATCAGAACGCGCAAGGGGCGTAACTAAATACAGAAGTCTATTCGTTGACAGACTTCTTGATAATGAAACGATCGACGAGTTTTCTAGACTGGAATTGCCTGATGGAAAAACTATTAACCTCAAGTCCAATGAAGATATTGATGGCGAATACATAGATTACCGCCTTTACCCAAAGCGAATTCAGGAAGATTACCCGAACGCTAGACTATTCAGACCATGGCCAATCACCAACGGTGGATTCCGTGAAAACCAAATGGCCCCGATTGTTTTGTCAGGTAAGTCTTTTGATCCGCCAAAGGGGCGTTGTTGGAGCCATACGTCCAAGGATACGATGGTCGGCCTTACTGGGATGGAACGAGTAAAACTTGCTGGGCGGTTAATCCCATCAAAGACAAGCCTAGATTATAGGAGATATTTGGAGGATTTTCCTTTTAAGAGCATCTCGAATTGGTGGGATGGATTTGGGGGGGCTTCCAGCCAAGTATATATTGTTCAAACAAATGAGCGCCTGGTGCAACGCTGTATTCTCATGGCCACGGACCCAGGGGACATCGTGCTCGATCCTACTTGCGGCTCAGGCACGACTGCGTTTGTAGCGGAGCAGTGGGGGCGGCGCTGGATCACCGTCGATACCTCTCGGGTCTCGCTGGCCCTGGCGCGGGCGCGCTTGATGGGCGCGCGTTATCCCTATTATCTGCTTGCCGACAGCGCCGAAGGCCAAACAAAGGAACAGGAGCTTTCCGGCGTCATTCAGCCGGATACTTCGACCCAGGGCGATATCCGCCAAGGCTTTGTTTATAAAAGGTCTAGGTACATTACATCCGGCGTCATCGCCAACAACGCCGAAATCGATGTGATCTTGGAAAGTTATCAGGAAAAACTGGAATCGTTGCGGGTGGCGCTGAAAGATGCCCTGGGCGAAGCCTGGGAGGAATGGGAAATTCCCCGCGAAGCCGGCGAAGGTTGGTCCGCTGCAGTATTGAAGGCACACGGCGACTGGTGGCAACAGCGGATCGCCCGGCAGCGGGAAATCGACGCCTCCATCGCGAAAAAAGCAGACGTCGAATATCTCTATGATCGGCCTTACGAGGACAAGGCCAAGGTCCGCGTCGCCGGGCCTTTCACGGTCGAAAGCCTGTCGCCGCACCGCATGCAGACATCGGATAACGAAGAACTGATCGAATTGGTCGATGCCGCCGAAGGCCGGAAGGAAAAACGCGACACGCCGGCGCCGCTGAACGATTTCACAACGATGGTCTTGGACAATTTGAAATCCGCCGGGGTCCATCAAGCCGCCAAGGAAGATCGCGTAAGCTTCACCACCATCGACGGTTGGCCCGGCAACTATATCGCCGCCGAAGGCCGCTATATGGAGGGCGAGACCGAACGCCGGGGCGCCATCTTCATCGGCCCTGAATTCGGCTCGATCACCCGCGCCGATTTGACGGCGGCGGCGCGCGAAGCCTTGGATGCCCGCTTCGATACCTTGATCGCCTGCGGCTTCAACTTCGATGCCCATACGTCGGAGCTGAGCAAGCTTGGTCCATTGCCGATCCTAAAGGCGAAGATGAACCCGGACCTACATATGTCGGACGAGTTAAAAAATACCGGAGCCGGCAATTTGTTCGTCGTTTTTGGCGAACCGGACATCGAATGGGCCTTCGGTGACGACGGCATGATCACCGTCGAAGTTCTGGGCGTCGACGTCTTCGATCCCAAGACCGGCGAGGTGCGCGCCAGCGGCAAGGACGACATCGCCGCCTGGTTCATCGACAGCGATTATGACGAAGAAAGTTTTTTCGTCCGCCATGCCTATTTCATGGGCGCCCAGGACCCGTACAAATCACTGAAGACTACGCTGAAGGCGGAGATCGATGAGGAAGCCTGGCAAACCCTCTACCGCGACAAAAGCATCCCCTTCGCCCGCCCCTCCACCGGCCGCTTCGCCGTCAAAGTCATCAACCACTTCGGTGACGAAGTGATGAAAGTTTTTGGGGTATAGAATATGGAACGAATTAATCAACGTAGCAATTTCCTTTCGGACATAAAAGGAAACACAGCTATTGAATATGTGTTAATCGCCGCCGCTATCGCAATTGCTATTGTGGCGGTGGTCTTCTCAATCGGCAACGAACTCGAAAGTTTCTTCTCAGAAGTTGGCTCGATTCTGGAGAAGGACAAAAATAGAAAGAGCGACAGCACTATATTCACAGACACATTTCTTCTTCTAACTTTTCTCGGATTGATGGCCATTGGAGTTTTTACAATTTCAGTTATTTTTTTCAGGTTTGTTCGTCAGTTTATTCTTCGGAGAGGTGCTGCAGATTTTTCTGAACTTGCAAGTGCAGAACGAGAGCAGTCATCTGCAATAGAAAGTCTTCGCCGGGATCTTGTTTCTCGTATTGATTCCTTAGAGAAGAAAACGAACAATCTTGATATTAGTGAATTGACGGCGAATGCAGACGCAATAATTGAGGTGAAATTGGATGAAGAGCTTGGCAGCGATATCGTTGCTGCGCTAGGCGAGCGTGTTGCAAAGCAGGCGAAAGATCATGCCGATCGAATAAGATTAATTCAAAGTATTTCGGATTTATTCAACCTTAACCGAATCCGTATTCTAGATCAGACACTTGCCGCACAACGCACCGCTGTTCTATTTCGCCTCATCGGACTAGCGCTCTCTTTGTCTGGGATTGCAATAGCCGCATACAGCTTGATATTATACTTCAGCGAAGATGCGACGTTGTCTGGCACCGTACGAGACCTTACGAATGCCGTTTCCGCTAACGAACCAGGCGGGCGCAGTTCAGTATTGTTCATGTTTCGTCACCTCCCCTTCACTCTTCCTTTCATAATTTTGGCAGAAGTTCTGGCATTGATAATGTTCCGCTATCAGTCCAAGGCTTTGGAGATGATGCGCTACTTTTCCAACGAAGCAACTACTTTAAGCCTTCGCCAGGCCGGTGCGCTTTTGGCAATTGAGCATGGGACGCTCAAACAGGTGAGTGAGTTATCTAAAGAACTGCTTCAATCAGAACGAAATATCATTATGCGCAAGGATGAAAAAACGATCGAACTTGCCCAAAATCGCGACGAAGATGCGATGGTCAATTCTCTCCTTGAGAAATTGACTACAGCCTTGAAACGCAATTCAAACGACAAAAACGAAAAATCCCACTAATGCTTTTCCGCCTTGCTGATAGTTTCTCCAAAGCCCTAGCGCGGTTGACGGCACAAGAGCAATCGGCGGTCAAGATCACTGTCTTCGACATGCAGCAGGATCCGTCGTCGCCGGGGTTGCAATTCCATCGCATTGACAAATCGAAGGACCCGAACTTCTGGTCGATCCGGGTTAACCGCGATATCCGCGTCATCGTCCACAAAACGGCGAAAAGCTTTCTGGTTTGTTACGCCGACCATCATGATGACGCTTATAAATGGGCGGAACGGCGGCGGATCGAGGCCCACCCGAAGACCGGCGCCGCGCAAATTGTCGAAGTGCGGGAGCGGGTCGAGGAAATAACCCTGCCGGTTTATGTCGCGCCTGAACCCGTTCCGGCCAGCGATGTGCCGCAGGAAAAGTACCTGCCGCCGCTATTCCAGGATCTATCGGCCGATCAGTTGCTGGACATCGGGGTGCCGGAAGATTGGATTGGCGATATTTTGCAAGCGTCCGAAGAAAACTTCTTCGAACTCGCTGACCATATGCCGGCAGAAGCGGCGGAAGCGTTGCTGGATTATGCCGCAACCGGCGTCCTGCGGTTGGCTGAAACTGCGCCGGTCGATATTGATCCTTTCGAGCATCCCGATGCCCAGCGTCGCTTCCGGGTACTGGACGACGTCGAAGAATTGCAAAGGGCGCTCGATTATCCATGGGAACAATGGACGATTTTTCTGCATCCATCCCAACGCCGGATTGTCGATCAAGCTTTTGGCGGTCCGGCCCGCGTATCCGGTTCCGCCGGCACCGGCAAGACCGTTGTGGCGTTACACCGGGCAGCCGCGATCATGAACAAAGACAAGCGGGCGAAAGTGTTGCTGACGACGTTTTCGTCGCCGCTTGCCAACGCGCTTGAGCATAAACTTGAACTATTAACCGGAAAGGACGGAACGGGCGGTCAGGCGACCATCCTGCCATTCCAAGGCGTCGCCGATGATTTATTTACCCTGGCTTTTGCCCGTCATCCCCACCTGGCGACACCTAAACATGTAAAGGCGGCCCTTGAAGGCGCTGCCGAAGAACTCAAGCTGACAGGTTTTACCGATCGCTTCCTGATCTCAGAATGGAACAACGTTGTAGATGCCTGGCAACTTAATGATCTGGAAGCCTACCGCGATGTTCGCCGTCTAGGTCGCAAGAACCGACTGGGATCGAAGCAGCGTGAACGCGTCTGGCCTGTCTTCGCAAAGGCGCGCCAAATATTGGGCGCTCACCTCCTCGACACCTGGCCGAGTGTATTTGCCAAGGTAACAGCGCATTTTGCCGAACGACAAGACAAACCGTTTACCCACATCATTGTCGATGAAGCCCAGGATTTAGGCGTGTCTGAGTTACGTATGCTCGCGGCCATCGCCGATCCAAAGCCAGGCGCCCTGTTCTTCGCTGGCGATCTGGGGCAACGCATTTTTCAGGAACCCTTTTCCTGGAAGGCATTAGGCGTCGATATTCGTGGGCGATCGCACACGCTGAAGGTCAACTACCGGACGTCGCACCAAATCCGCCAAGCCGTAGATGGTCTGTTGCCCCCCGTTGTACGCGATGTCGATGGCAACGAAGAAGATCGCTCAGGCACGGTTTCGATTTTCAACGGGCCAGAACCAGAAGTGCAAATTTTTCCTGACTTAGCCGAGGAAACTGCGGGCGTCGAAAGGTGGCTGCGCCAGGCCATCGACGATGGGATCGGACCGGACGAGATTGGCATCTTTGTACGCAGCAATGATGAACTGCTGCGGGCGCGTAAAGTTGTGAAGCAAGCCGGTCAAAAGACGCTGGAACTTTCCGATCGGGTAGAAGAACGAGAAGGCCGTGTCTCTATCGGCACCATGCATTTAGCCAAAGGGCTGGAATTCAAAGCCGTGGCGGTCATTGAATGCGATGATGATATCTTGCCCTTGCAACGACGTATCGAAACCGTCGCCGACGAAACAGAATTAGACGTGGTTTACGAAACCGAACGCCATCTCTTCTACGTCGCCTGTACCCGCGCAAGAGATCGTCTTTTAGTTACAGGCATCAAACCAGCGTCGGAATTTTTTGCTGATCTGGATATGTCTTGAGATTGCGATTAATCGCCCCCCGGGTGCCCTATAGGTGCCCTAGATAAAACTGTTTAAATCGAAATTTTGGCTAACCCCCTGAAATCATTGGCGCACCCGACAGGATTCGAACCTGTGACCTCTGCCTTCGGAGGGCAGCGCTCTATCCAGCTGAGCTACGGGTGCTTAGGGTTGGTTCTGGAATAGACGGGGGGATATATACGCTGTCGGTCTGGTCCTCACAAGGGATGATTTTGGGCCTGCGATTGGCCCGCTTGGGATGCGAAGGGGCTGGTCAGGTCGATTTTCGCCGCCTACACTTGGCGGATGAATGAGCATAAAATCGAAACACAGGCACCAAAGCCGCGGGCCACTGCGGAATGGCAGGACAAGGTGCAGGCCTTGCACGAGTTGATCCCACTGGCCAAGGCGCGGCTGGAGCGGAATATCTGGGGCTATTTGATCGGCGGGACGGAAACTGAAACCGCGCTCAGGCGAAATCGCCTGGCCCTTGATGAGCTCGCCTTCCGACCGCGTTATTTGGTCGATGTCTCCAGCATTGATCTGAGTTGCACACTTTTTGGCCGGCAGCTGCGGGCGCCGGTGATCATGGCGCCGGTGGGCTCGTTAGAATCTTTCCATCCCGAAGGCGCGGCGGCGGTGGCGCGGGCGGCGGCCCGACAGCAGGTTATGATGGCGCTCAGTTCGGTTTCGCAGCCGGATCTGGAAGAAACCGCGGCCAGTGCGCCCGGCGCTCCACGGATCTATCAACTTTATGTCAAAGGCGACGATGCCTGGGTTGACGAGCGCGCCGCCCGTGCAATTGCCGCCGGCTACGACGCCTTTTGCCTGACCATCGATGTGCCGCTTTATAGCCGCCGGGAACGCGACATCGCCAACCGTTTCGTCAAACCTTGGCGCAATAACAAGGTCGTCGAGAGTTATCTCGACAAGCTTTCATGGCGACAGGTCGCACGGTTTAAGGAACGCCACGATATCCCGCTGGCCCTGAAGGGGATCATGACGGCTGAAGATGCCCTGCTGGCGGTCGAGCATGGGGTCGAAGCGATCTGGGTGTCCAATCATGGCGGCCGGCAGCTCGACCATGCGGTCGGCAGCTTGACGGTGTTGCCGGAGATCGTCGAGGCGGTGGCTGGCCGGGCCAGCATCATCTTCGACGGCGGCATCTGGCGTGGCAGCGATGTATTGAAAGCGTTGGCCCTGGGTGCCGATGCAGTGGCGGTTGGCCGCCTGAACGCCTTGTCGTTGGGCGCAGGTGGCGAAGAAGGCGTGGTTCGCGCCCTCGATCTGCTGTTGGAGGAGATTTGGACCTCCATGGGTCTGTTGGGTGTCACCTGCCTGGCCGAACTGACGCCGGAGCGGGTGATGGCGGCGCCGGCGACAAGAGACCCGCATGTCTTCAGCGCTTTTCCCCTGCTGGATAAAAAGATCATTGAGGATTTGCTATGAATTGGCAGCCGCAGCGCCGGGCCTTCCGCCAGCTGCTGGCCGGCGAACAATGTCATTTTCCAATTTCCGTATTCGATCCGATGACGGCGCGAATGGCCCAGGAACTGGGTTTTGAGATGGCGATGCTGGCCGGTTCGATCTCCGCCATGACGGTAGCGGCGGCGCCCGACCGCATCCTGATCACCGCCAGCGAGTTTGCCGAACTGGCGCATCGGATTTGCCGGGCCGGCGAGGTGCCGCTGATTGTCGATGCCGATCATGGTTATGGCAATGCCTTGAACGTGGCGCGGACCGTGGCCCTGTTGGATCACGCCGGCATTGCCGCCCTGACCTTGGAAGATACCGCTTTGCCGCAACCCTTTGGTCCAGCCGGGCCAAGTCTGATCTCGATCGCCGAAGGCGTTGGTAAAATGACGGCGGCAATTGAGGGGCGCGCGGGCGATGATTTGGTGGTTATTGCGCGGACCAGCGCTATCCGCATCAACGGCCTGGACGACGCCATCGCCCGAGTGCAAGCCTATTCAGCCTCCGGGGTCGATGCCATCGCCCTGATCGGGGTGCGGACGAAAGACGAGCTTGAAGCGCTCTGTGCCGCAACAGAACTTCCGATCATGTTGGGTGGAGTAGCAGCGGATTTACGGGACAAAGATTATCTAGCGGCATTGGGGGTGCGTATTTGCCTGGCCGGGCACCAACCCTTTATGGCGGCTATGCAAGCCGCTTATCAGGCGATGCTGGCGCAGCAACGGGGCGATCCGGCCGCTATGCCGGGGCTGGCGGAAAATGCTGCCATCGAGCGTTGGACCCGAAATCAGCAGCTTGGCGAATTGGCCAAACGTGTTCTGATCGCGGAAGATTGAAGCGCTCGGCATATTCCGCTAGGTTACCGGCAGTCGATAATAGGAGAAGACGATGGTAACGCAGGAGATTGAAATCGAGCGGGTGGCCGGTGCGCTGGGCGCGGTCATCACCGGAATGGATTTATCCGGTGAGCCGAGCAATCACACAATTGCCACCCTGCGGGATGCCCTACGCGATCATCAAGTGGTCTTTGTCCGGGATCAGGATCTTGACGGTCCGGGAATAGTTCAAGTTGCCCGCATGTTGGGCAAACCTAATGTTTATCCTTTTGTCGAGGGCTTGCCGGAGGCCCCGGAAATTTTTGAAATCTTAAAATCCGAAAATGACGAGCGAAATTTTGGCGGTGCCTGGCATTCTGATTCGACCTATCTGGACGAACCGCCGGCTTTCACCATGCTGCATGCCAAGGAAGTGCCGGCGATTGGTGGCGATACCCTCTATACCAGTACCACACTTGCTTATGAGGCATTGTCGGATGGGATGCGCGCTTTGTTGGAGGACTTGAATGGGGTCAATAGTGCCGCCTTGGCCGGCGCCGGGGGCCGGGCGGCGATCACCAAGCAGAATAGCCAGATGAAACGGCAAAATATGGCCTCGTCCGATGCGCTTGAGGCGGTGCACCCGATCGCCCTGATGCATCCGGATACCGGTCGCCGCGCCCTCTATCTCAATCGCCCGCATACGGTCAGTTTCGAGGGCATGAGCCCAGAAGAAAGCAAACCGATGATCGATTTCCTGGCCCAACACGCGGTGCGCCCCGAATTCACCTGTCGCATGCGTTGGGAAGTCGACACCTTGGGAATCTGGGATAACCGCTGTACGCAACATTATGCTTTGAACGATTATCCGGGTCAGCGCCGCCGCATGTGGCGGGCCACCGTCTGCGTCCATTGAGCGGCGCTATGGACAAGCGCATTCTGGTGATGGGCGCCGGCGCGGTCGGTGGCTATGTTGGCGGCCATCTGCAGGCAGCGGGTTACGATATTACCTTGGCCGATCCTTGGCCCGACCATATCGAAGCGATCCGCGCCCAGGGTCTGCGATTAGAAGGTACGACGCCTGAGGAAGCGGTCACCTGCCATCCCCGCGCCCTTCACCTGACGGAACTTCAGGGCCTCAGCCGGGAAGCGCCTTTTCAAACTATTCTTTTGTCAATGAAATCCTATGATACCAGTTGGGCGGCACAATTGGCGGCGCTTTATTTGGCCGATGACGGCTGCATGGTGTCTTTGCAAAACGCCATCAACGAACACAAAATTGCAGCGCTGGTCGGCTGGCAGCGGACCCTTGGCTGCATCGCCAGCAAGATTGTCGTCGAACTGGTGGCGCCAGGCCATATCATCCGCGGTGTCGCCAAGGGCGGCGCCAAACATACGGTTTTTCGGGTCGGTGAATGCGACAATGAAATCCGGCCCCGGACGGAAGCGCTGGCGGCGGCTTTAAGCCACATCGACAGCGCTAAAGTGACACCGAATTTGTCGGGCGAGCGCTGGACCAAATTGGTGCAGAATGCGATGTCGAACTGCGTTTCCGCGGCCACCGGTTTGCCGGTGAAGGCTTATTTGAACGAACCGCGATCCCGCCATGTTTCAATCCGCCTGGCCGCCGAAGCGGCCGCGATCGGCCTGGCGCTTGGTCATCAGCTGGAAACCATCAACGGCCTGCCGGCAGAAAAGTGGGTTGAGGCCGGCAAAACAATGGCCGACGGGGTCAATGATGCGGCGGCGCTGAAGGAAGCGGAAGAAATCTTGCTTGCCGGGGCGGCGCGGATGAGCGATGGGGCCAGACCTTCGATGGCCCAGGATATTGCCAAACAACGGCGCACCGAAATTGATGAATTGAATGGCGAAGTGGTGCGCCGGGCCCAGGAATTGGGCATCGCGGTACCGACAAATGCGGCCATGCAAAAAGTAGTCCAGCGGGTGGAGCGCGGTGATGCGGTACCGGGATTGGACCTGCTGCCGGATTAATCCATCAAAGCGACGGCCCGGGTCCAGCCGGCGCTGGCGCCGCGGATTGTCACCGGGAAACAACAGATGGTGAATCCATCGCCGGGTAGTGCCTCTAGATTATGTAGTTTTTCCAGATGGCAATAGCCGATGTCACGGCCGGCCTTGTGGCCTTCCCAGATGATCGACGGATCTTTGCCTTCGGCATATTTCTCCGCCGTATAACTGAACGGCGCATCCCAGGACCAGGCATCGGTGCCGGTGACCCGGACGCCGCGTTCCAACAGATACATGGTTGCTTCGTAACCCATGCCACAGCCCGCATCGACATAATCATCCTGTCCATAGGCGCTGCCGGCGCGGGTGTTGATGACGACGATATCCAGCGCTTGCAGGTCGTGTTCGATCCGAATCAGTTCCGCCGCGACATCATCGGCGGTAACCACATAGCCATCGTCGAAATGACGGAAATCAAGCTTGACGCCCGACTGCATACACCAGTTAAGCGGCACTTCGTCAATGGTGATGGCACGTTCGCCTTTGTTCATGGTCGAGGCAAAATGATAGGGCGCGTCCAAATGAGTACCGTTATGGGTGATCAGCTCAACCCGCTCAATCGCCCAGGCTTCGCCATCGGGTAAATCTTCCGCTTTTAGTCCCGGAAAAAACGGCAGCATTTGCGCCAGCGACATTTCATGATCGATATAGTCGATCTTTGGGCCAAAGGGTTTCGGATCGGAAATCACGTCATTTTCCAACGGCATGGAGATATCGACGATTTGGCGGCTCATGAAGGTGGCTCCTGCAAAAAGTAATTCATTACCAAGCGTTAGATATAAGGTGCATTCGACGGTGGCAACAGCTCCTTGCCGAGGATTATATCAGCGGCGCGTTCGGCGACCATGATGGTCGGCGCATTCAAGTTGCCAGTGGTAATCGACGGCATGATCGAACTGTCGACGACGCGTAGTTTGTCGATGCCATGGACGCGGGTTTCCGGGTCGACCACGGCCATCTCATCGGTGCCCATTTTTAATGTACAGGACGGATGATAGGCACTTTCCACGGTCCGGCGAATAAACTCATCGATCTGCGTGTCCGATTGCACATCCGGGCCCGGTGCCAATTCGCCGGCGCTGAATTCGGCAAACGCCGGCTGGGCGAATATCTGCCGAGTCAAATGGACGCAAGCACGCATTTCACGCCAATCATCTTCGTGCGACATATAATTGAACTGAATTGCCGGCGGCACTTTGCCATCGATGGATTGGATATGCACATGGCCGCGCGATTTCGACCGCATCGGCCCGACATGGGCCTGAAATCCATGTTGCGAGGCCATGGCGCTGCCGTCATAGGAAACCGCGATCGGCAGAAAATGAAATTGAATGTCGGGATATGGGATATCGGGGCGGGAGCGGATGAAGCCGCCACTTTCGAAATGATTGGAGCCGCCCAGGCCGGTTTTGAACAACAGCCACTCCATTCCGATCAGCATTTTTCGAAACGGCGTCATCTGTCCATAAAGCGTGATCGGTTGGCTGCAGGCCTGTTGCACATAAAGTTCTAAATGATCCTGCAGATTTTCTCCAACACCGGGCAAATGGTGAACCACATCAATATCAAAATTTTGCAGTATCTCACCATTGCCGAGGCCCGAAAGTTCCAGCAGTTTGGGTGAATTTATCGGACCACTGGCGACAATGACCTCCTGGCGCGCCAAGGCGGTGTTTTTTTCCTGGCCAACGGTATATTCGACGCCGCGACAGGTTTTGCCGTCAAACAGAAGCCGTTGTGCGATTGCGCGTTTTTCGACCCGCAGGTTTGGGCGGACCATGGCTGGTTTCAAATGCGCGTTCGCCGTACTCCAGCGTCGGCCGTTATGAACCGTCATGTCCATCGCGGCGACGCCGTCCTGTTGGCAGCCATTCATATCGCTGCTGACATCGTAACCGGCCTCGGCGCCGGCATCGATGAAAGCCTGGTAAAGCGGGTTGATCCGAAGTCCACGTTTGGTGTGCATTGGACCGCCGCTGCCGCGGTAATCGTCGCCGCCTTCCTGGAAGGTCTCGGATTTTCTGAAATAGGGCAGGACATTGGCGTAGGACCAGCCACTAGCGCCTTCCGTTTGCCAGCGGTCGAAATCATGGGGATTGCCGCGTACATAGACCATGCCGTTGATGGAGGACGAGCCGCCGATGACGCGGCCGCGCGGACAATGCAGGCGTCGGCCATCCAATTGTGGCTCCGGCTCGGAATAATACTGCCAATCGTAGCGATGGCTATTCATCGGGCCGGCAAGCGCGGTGGGCATTTGGATAAAGATGCTGCCATCACCGCCGCCCGCCTCCAAAACCAAGACACGATTTTTGGGATTTTCGCTCAATCGATTGGCCAGGACGCAACCGGCGGAGCCGGCGCCGATAATCACAAAGTCAAAACTTGCCTCTGTCGCCATGGTTTATCCGCTCGCCGCGATTTGTTTGTCCAGATAATCGTGACACAGACGCTTAGCCAAGGCGCTGTCGAATTTGCCATCATTGACCGCCCATTGCAGCCATAGGCCGTCGATCAAAGCACACAATCCCGTGACGACGTCGCCGGCTTGTTTTCCAGGCAGCAATTGTTTGATTGCGTCATGTAGATTGCTTCGCATGCGGCGGCCATTAATTTGCTGTAGGCGTTGCAATTGCGACGAGCGGTTCACTTCGGCCCAAAAAGATAACCAGGCCGCGACTTTCGGTTTGGTAAAAAATTCCTCGTCAAAGTTTGCATCGATGATCGCACCGGCACGTTCGAGCGGCGTTTTGGCCTGCCGCAAGCGCAAAATCCCGACCTGACGCAATTCCTTCAACAGATCAAGCAGCGCAGCGTAAAGCAATTCGTCTTTGTTACGGAAATAGTGATGCGCAAGACCGGCAGAGACGCCGGCCCGGCCGCAGATTTTTGCCACTGTGGTGCCGCTATAACCGTCGGCGTCAATGCAAGCGATGGTCGCATCGATCAGCTGGCGACGTCGTTTTGGCTGCATTCCTACTCTCGGCACCCGCAAAGTCCTCTTGTCTACGCAGTATTTCGGTCGAATGTAGGCTCGGTTTCGCCCCAAAAAGTACTGCCTGTTAAGGCATTATTTTTATTATCATCTTTTTTTATTGAATGACCAATTAAAAAAGATGATAATATTTCGAATAGTAAGCTCAAAGATGAGTAACCTGATTATTCCGTTAGATATTCCGTGGTGTTTGAGGCATTTGCATCGCGCGGTCGAAGATTAGGCATCGATCGCCTGAGCTTTTTGAATGCCAGTCGACGGTTTATTTGTTGCTCTTGCGTACTGAATAAAAATTCTATTCCCAGACAGGGAGAAGGGGAGTTCTACAATGCAGTTTTCCAATCATCCAATTCGTTTCACAGCGCTGGTTCTTGCGGCGGGTCTTTCGGCTTTGGCGGCGGCCGCTCAGGCGGCCGACCCAGCCAGTTGCAAAGCGGTTCGATTTTCCGACGTCGGCTGGACCGATATCACCGCGACGACTGCGGCAACCTCCGTGGTATTGAAAGGCCTCGGTTATGCACCAAGCGCCACCGTGCTGTCCGTTCCGGTCACCTATGCGAGCCTGAAAAATGGCGACATCGATATCTTCCTTGGCAATTGGATGCCGACTATGGAAGGCGATATCAAGAAATATCGCGAAGAAGGTTCAGTTGAAACCACAGGCATGAACCTGGCTGGGGCAAAATATACCCTTGCTGTCAACGGATTGGCGGCCGCCGGTGGGATCAAAAGTTTCGCCGATATTGCCAAACATCGTGATCAGTTAAGTGGCAAGATCTACGGCATCGAGCCTGGCAATGACGGCAATCGCCTGATCCAGGATATGATCGATAAAAACGCCTTCGACCTAAAGGGTTTTGAAGTCGTCGAAAGTAGCGAACAGGGCATGTTGGCGCAGGTTGCCCGCTCCAATCGCAAGAAAGAATGGATTGTCTTTTTAGGATGGGAGCCGCATCCGATGAATGCCAACTTCAAATTGACCTATTTGTCAGGTGGCGATGATTATTTTGGCCCGAATTTCGGTGGTGCCGAAGTCTTTACCAACACCCGCAAGGGCTATAGCGCGGCTTGCCCAAACGTCGGCAAACTGCTGGGTAACCTGAAATTTACCCTAGCCATGGAAAACGAAATCATGGGGGCGATTTTGGACGATGGCGTCGATCCGGAAAAAGCCGCGGCGGCGTGGTTGAAAAAACACCCGGATGTCGCACAGGCTTGGGTTGCCGGTGTGTCTACCCTTAGCGGTAGCGATGGCGCGGCGGCAGTGAAAAAACATCTGGGCCTCTAATATCTACTGTGTTTAATGCACGGCCGGGCTTTACGCCCGGCCGTTTGCGTTTATGCTGCCTGAAAAGGGGAGGCGTGAGATGCTGGATTGGCTAACTGACAACAAGATTCCGTTGGGGAAATGGATCAAATCATTCGTTGATTTTCTTCTCGACCACGGGGCCTGGTTTTTTGACGGTTTTTCCGATGGCCTGAAATTTCTGCTCGAAGGCTTCGTCGATACGATGCTTTGGTGCCCGCCGCTGCTGTTAATGGCGATATTTGCGGGTCTTGCTTTCTGGCTGCATCGATCCTGGAAATTGGCCGCATTGATCGCCGTATCATTATTGCTGGTGATCAATCTGGGTTATTGGGAAGAAACCATTCGAACCTTCGGTCTGATCATCTTTGCGACGCTGGTTTGTGTGATTGTCGGCGTGCCGTTGGGGATTGCTGCGGCCCATCGCCCACGCCTTTATGTCTGGCTGCGCCCGATCTTGGACTTGATGCAGACGATCCCCACCTTTGTCTATTTAATCCCGACCATGATCATGTTCGGTCTGGGCGTGGTCCCGGGTTTGATTTCAACGGTGATTTTTGCTGTCCCGGCACCGGTGCGCCTGACCTATCTAGGCATTTCCGGGGTCCCGACCGCCTTAAAAGAAGCCGGCGAAAGTTTCGGTGCGACAAAACGACAGCTCTTGTGGAAAGTGGAACTGCCGCATGCCATGCCGACGATCATGGCGGGCATCACCCAATGCATCATGTTGTCGCTTTCGATGGTGGTGATTGCCGCCATGGTCGGCGCACCTGGATTGGGTGTACCGGTCCTACGTGCCCTGAACACGGTGAATATCGCCAAGGGTTTCGAAGCCGGTCTGGCCATCGTGATTGTCGCTATCTTGCTTGATCGGGTCTGCAAACAGCGTGACCCAACGGACCGGAGTTAGGTCATGGCGGCGGTACAATTTGATAATGTCGATATTGTCTTTGGCGAGCGTCAAAGCGAAGCCTTGAAGCTACTCGACAACGGCTTGGGCCGGGCTGAAATACTTGAACAAACAGACGCGGTGATCGGCGTCGCGGCGGCCAATTTACAGATTGAGGAAGGGGAAATTTGCGTCCTAATGGGCCTTTCCGGATCCGGAAAATCGACCTTGCTGCGCGCCGTTAACGGTCTAAACAAAGTTAGCCGCGGCCGGGTCTTGGTCCATGACGGTAGTAATCAAGTGGATGTCGCGACCTGCGATGCAACGACCTTGCGGCGCATGCGCATGGAACGCGTGGCCATGGTATTTCAACAATTTGCCTTGCTGCCATGGCGTACCGTGGAAGAAAATGTCGGTTTCGGGCTGGAGCTGCGCGGTCTTTCGAAAACAGCGCGCAAGACCATCGTCGACGAAAAATTGGCGATGGTACAATTGACCGAATGGCGGGACAAATACAGCCATGAGCTTTCCGGCGGGATGCAGCAACGGGTAGGGCTAGCGCGGGCTTTCGCGACCGATGCGGATATCCTGCTGATGGATGAGCCGTTTTCAGCTCTTGATCCGCTGATCCGAAATTATCTGCAGGATGAGTTGCTGGAATTGCAACGTAGTCTGCGTAAAACCATCATCTTTGTCAGTCATGATCTGGACGAAGCGCTAAAAATCGGCAGTCACATCGCGATCATGGAGGCCGGGCGGATTGTGCAATATGGGACGCCGGAAGAAATCGTCCAGAACCCGGCCAATGAATATGTGGCTGAATTTGTCGCCCATATGAACCCGCTAAACGTCTTGCGGGCCGGTACGTTGATGACCCCGCTTGCGGACTTGCAGCGTCAAGGCAACCAGGTGCGGCTGGACGAGCATGGCGATCGCACCATCACCCTCGATGACAAGAGTAGACCAGTTGAGGCGCTACCTTACCTAGATGGTGACAGCGATTTGAACAGCATCACGTCGGGTACTCTGGTCGCGGTGCCAACCGAGCTCAGTCTGCGGCAAATTATCGAAATTCATCACCGCACGATGGTGCCGGTGATTTTGCTGGCCGACGGACAGATGGTCGGGTGTATCGGTGATTATGAGATTTACGATGCGATCCTGCGGCAAACAAAGGCCGGCGATAGCGCAGCTGATTAATTTGGGCTTACCAGGCCTTCTGCAATATCTCCGCGTTCCCATTCAACAATAGTTGTTTGTCCGCCGTTGAAATTGCGGCGTCGTGCACCGCCGCCAGGGTCCAATCGCTGCGGTAGATCGGGCAGTCGCTGCCGAAGAGCACCCCGTCGGCGCCATAACAACGTACTGCCGCGGTGATAGCGTCGGGACCCATGGATGAGCAATCGACATAGATTTGGCTATTCCGTAATCGCGCCGACGGCAAGATCGGCTCCGGCGCGCGTAATTTGACGTTCTGATCCATGCGCTCGATCACCAGCGGTAAGGTGCCGCCGATATTGGCGATATGCAGGGTGATATCGTTCAGCCCATCCAGTAGATCGCCCCACAACAAAGTCACCATCGCTTGGGCGACATCGTGCTGAATTTCTAGCTGGCGCCGGGCCATAATATTGTCGACGTATCGATCGGTACCGGCGGCATCCATGGCTTCGACTTCGTCCGGGCGGCGGCCCGGGTGGATAAAGATATGTCCACCTTCGTCATTCGCAGCGGTCAGCAGCGGTCGCAATAACGCCGCGTGCTGAAGCGATGTGAAAAAATTGTTCGACAGAATTGCGCCTGACATACCCAGGTCCCGGCGCGCCCGGCGATAAACCTGCGCTGCCAAATCCAGATCCGCAAGCGGCAGGGAAGCTAGGCCGATGAAGCGCCCCGGATACGCCTTCACCACGGCGGCGGTGGCATCGTTGTAAAGTTCCAACAGCGGCATGGCTTCCGCAGCCGGTCGTGTATCCAAACCAAATAGCCCAGGAAAAGACAGCACCTGGGTCGCGATCCGATGTTCGTCCATGAAACGAAGGCGGGCCTGGATATCGCTATAACTTTCATCATAAGGCAAGACACCGACCGGCATATGCAGGCGTTCGCTGCCATCCCCTTGGGTTTCTATCCATGGCGCGATCTTGCGTTGGCGAAGACAATCTGCAAGTGCCGGCGGCACCCAGTGGGTGTGGAAATCGACAACCAAATCAGGCCCCTAGATATTTTTCGATGGTCTTTCGCACATCCACATCTTTGAACAGCCGGATCGGCAAATCGTCGATATCCGTACCGGTGATGCGGATAAATCGGGCGCCTTCGGGGTAATCGATGGTATCGGGCATACTTATCCTCGATAATCTTTGGTTTGCGGTGTTCAGCCTAACGCATTTCTTGGCCAGATGATATTACGTGCCCGACAGGGCTTCGATTTCATCCAGCAAAATACCGGCGGCGATACTTTGCGCCGTACCTTGCTGGCGGGCAAGTTGATTGGCGGTGCGTTGCAGGACCATATTCGCCGGTGTTGGGACGCCAAACTGCCGACCCAAGAGGGCGATTTCGCCATTCAGATAATCGGTTTCAATATCGCCAGTGCCGCGCATGATGCTTTGCCACGACGAGCCGCCGCCGCGCGGATGCCCATCAACTTCGCCGAATTTCATCAGATCGCCACGCCTTGCCGCCTCTTCCGTCCGACTGGCGAAATCGATACCAGCGGCCGTTAAGCTTGCTTCACCTTCAGTGCGAAGTATTTTGCGAATTGATTTCGCTTGGTCACTTGACGGACAGGCGGCGTTCAAGGCGTTCGATAGATTGGTCAACATCTTGGCATACTTAAATCGCATCACTTGTTCAGTTGGTTGGGCGCTAAAATTTGCGCTTTCCAACGTAGCCGTGACATCGGTAATCAGTTCGTCGACACCGCTTGGATAACAACCGGCATCCAGCACGCCAATTTTGTTAGCCGCGTGAGTGACGACTTTTCCCGGTTCCAGGGCTTCCGCCGGCAAATATACCAACATGGCATAGACATGGGCAAACAACCTTGCCGCCATGCGTTCGTTGGCAACGCTGTTTTGGCAGCAGATTACGGGGATCTGGTCGCCGGCGGCGGCGCGTAGATCTTGTAATGCGGCTGTCGTATGTTGTGATTTCATGCATAAAAAAACAACGTCATCGGTTCCAAAAGTAACTTCATTCGGATGCGCTGCGACCGGAATCGCAAGAACGGTCGACTTTTTTGGCGTTTGATAATGGAGCCCGTTTTCTTTGATGGCGGCAAAATGCGCGCCGCGGGCAATCAGCAAAACCTCATGCCCGGCTTCAAACAGTTCGGCGCCAATCACCCCGCCAATGGCGCCGGCTCCATAAATAACAATTCGCATCAATCTCAAACCCACAAATAAGCAACCAATAAGGGCGGCAGATTACGCGGTCTGATCGGTGACGGCCACGGAAAAGAGCGAGGTTATGAAAATGGGCCCGCGCTGTGCCGGCGCGAGCCCGAAATCGACTTGGCCAATATTGTCTTGGTATGTCCCAAATCGATGGAGGAAGTCGGGATTAGGACTTAGGTTTGCAAGGATTGCATTTTTTCTTCGTCGCGCACGGATTGCAGGGGTTGCATTTTTTCGCCGTTGCGCATGGATTACAGGCACCACAACCCTTTTTCGTTGTTGCGCACGGATTGCAGGGGTTGCACTTCTTTTTCGCCGTTGCACACGGATTACAGGCGCCACAACCCTTTTTCGTTGTTGCGCACGGATTACAGGGGTTGCACTTCTTTTTCGCCGTTGCGCTTGGATTGCAGGCGCCACAGCCTTTTTTCGTTGTTGCGCACGGATTGGCATTGCAGGATTTTTTGGCACCGCAGCCTTTGGGCGCGCAACTGGCATAAGCCATCGGCAGCGGGGCGGCGGCAGCCATCGTCAAAAGGGCCGCAACCGCAATGGTTTTTTTGTTCAACATTCGAGTTCGCCTCTTATTTGTTGTGATTGTTTTAATAGTGTTGCCAGGCCAATTTTGTTCCCCGGTCTACCAACATTTTAGACTTGCGCTTTTAGGACCAAAAACACCAATCAACTGGCCTGACGAATACGTGAGACGTAATTGAAATAGTACGCAACAGTTGATTAAAGGAAGCTATAGGGATCGATATCAACCGCAACCCTGATATTGTTGGGGACGTCGACGCTTGCCCGCCATTGCCGCGCCAACGCGGAAATATCGGTCGAACGCGTTGCTTTCATTAACAAGCGATAGCGAAACCGACCTCTTAACAAGGTTAAGGGTGCGGGCGCCGGGCCAAGGACATTGACCGCTGAATTTCGCGGTGCCTGGCGGGCGAACCGGTTTGCCGTCTCCTGCACCAGTGCTTCGTCCGGCCCGGAGATGATTAATGCCAGCAAACGCCCAAATGGAGGCAGCCCTTGCAGCTTTCGGGCTTCCTGCTCTTGGGCCAGGAAGCGATCGCGATCGCCGGAGACCATGGCCTGCATCACCGGATGTTCCGGCATATGGGTCTGCAACATGGCTTGGCCTGGTTTTTCCGCCCGTCCCGCCCGTCCGGAAACTTGTGACAGAAGTTGAAAGGTCAATTCTGCGGCCCGCAAATCGCCGCCATTCAAACCAAGATCGGCATCAACCACACCGACCAGGGTCAAAAGCGGGAAATGATGACCCTTGGCGATGATCTGGGTGCCGATGATCAAATCGACTTCGTGATCCTTGATCCGGCGGATGGCTTCGACCACCATCGCCGGTTTGTAGACCGTGTCGCTGGCGATCACCATGGCCCGGGCGTCGGGCCAATGCACGCCGACTTCCTCCAACAAGCGCTCGACACCAGGGCCGCAGGCGACTAAGGACGCTTCCGATTCGCATTCTGGGCAGGTATCGGGTTGGCGCATGGAGAAACCGCAATGGTGACATTGCAGTCGGCCATGAAACCGATGTTCGACCAGCCAGGCGCTGCAATGAGGGCATTCCAAACGATGCCCACAGGTTCGGCATAGGGTCAATGGCGCGTATCCCCGGCGGTTCAGGAACAGCAGGGATTGCTCCTGTTTCTCCAACCGTTCGCTGACCGCCTCGATGAGGATGGGCGACAGCCATTCGCCCCGCAACGGCGGAGCAACGCGCATGTCGATGGCTTCGATATCCGGTAACTCGGCGCCGCCGACCCGCTTGCTGAGCCGGTGTATGTCATAGCGGCCGCGCTCTGCATTCATCAAGCTTTCCAGGCTGGGGGTGGCCGAGGCGAGAATAATTGGAATATCCGCGAGGGAGGCACGGGCCACGGCCATGTCACGGGCATGATAAATAACCCCATCTTCCTGCTTGAAGGCGCGATCATGTTCTTCGTCGACGACGATCAGGCCCAAGGCATTATAGGGCAGGAATAAAGCGGAGCGGGCGCCGACCACGACGCGAGCTCGGCCATCGGCAATGGCCCGCCAGTTGCGTCGGCGTTCCGCCGTTTTCAGTTCTGAATGCCAAAGCGTCGGGGCCACACCGAAGCGATCCTCAAAACGTGTAAGCCATTGCGAGGTCAATGAAATTTCCGGCAACAAGACCGCTACTTGTTTGTTTTGCCGCAGCGCTTCGCCGACGGCTTCGAAATAAACTTCGGTTTTGCCGGCCCCAGTAACACCGTCAATGAGGGCGGCTTTGTATCCGCCTTTATTGACCTCTTTGACCAAAGCTTCCGCGACCGACGATTGATCGGCGGTTAATATGGGGCCTTTGCAGTTTGGGTCGGGGCGGGGATAAGCCGCTTCGCCACTCAAGAACACTTCGGCAATGGTGCCGGCGCTCAGAAGGCCACGAACCACGCTATTGCCGACGCCGGCATGGGTGGTGATTTCTGCCATCGACAGGGGGGTCGGGGACGGTTGTGCCGCCAATAAATCGATCACCCGGCTACGCGCCGGGGTCATGCGATCAGGCGGGGGACCGGAAAGTTCGAACGCAAGCCGCGGTTTCGGCACTTCCAGGGCGGCAGGCGCACTCATCGCCATCCGCAAGACCGAACCGACATCGTTGCAGGTGTAATTCGCCACCCATTCGACGAACTGGCGCGTAACTTCAGGCATCGGAGGCACCGGATGATCGTCGGCGATATCGCGCAGCCGATTGTCGCCGACGGCATTTTCGGGATCGGCGCTGCCTAATCCCCAAATCACCCCGTTGACCATACGATTGCCAAGCGGTACGCGGACAAAACTGCCGACTTCCACCGGCATTTCGCTTGGTATGGCATAATCATAGGCGGTGCCCAAGGGCAACGGCAATAACACGTGACAACGTTGCCGCCGGTCTTCCCAAATGCTGGCTTGTGCATCCGCCATCGGTTAAACTCTTTTCAAGATTCGAATCAATCATAGGGTAACGGTACAAAGGGTCTTTCGTATGAAGTTTTTTGTCGACACAGCCGACACGGCAGAAATCCGGGATATGGCGGCAACTGGGCTGTTGGATGGGGTTACAACCAACCCCTCTTTGATCGCCAAAACAGGCCGCGATTTTTTTGAAGTCGTGGCGGAGATTTGCGACATCGTCGAAGGTCCGGTGAGTGCCGAAGTTACGGCCTTGGATACTGATGGGATGTTGGCGGAAGCGGCGCGTTTGACCAAAATAGCGGACAATATTTGTATCAAAGTTCCCTTGACCATGGCTGGCCTCAAGGCCTGTCGGACCCTGTCGGATCAAGGCAAGATGGTCAATGTGACCTTGTGTTTCTCTGCCAATCAGGCGTTGTTGGCAGCTAAAGCCGGCGCCACTTTCATCTCGCCATTTGTCGGACGCCTCGATGATATTGGTCTGGATGGGATGGAATTGATCGCCGATATTGTTGACATCTATGATAATTATGACGAATTCACCACCGAAGTGTTGGTCGCCTCTATTCGTCATACAGAGCATGTTTTGCAGTCCGCCCGCTTGGGCGCGGATGTCGCGACGATGCCGGCGAATGTGATCCGGCAATTGGCCAAGCATCCGCTGACCGACAAAGGTTTGGAAGCGTTCTTGGCGGATTGGGAAAAAACCGGACAGAAGATTGTTGATTAGCGTGGTGGTTTTGTAAATGTCGAGTGAAAAGAAACAGAAGAAATCGGAAATCGCGGTAGCGAGTACTGTGTCGGCGGACCTGGTTCGCCAATATCTCCTCGACCACCCGCAATTCTTTGATGAAAATGCCGATATTCTACGTCAATTGACGCCGGCAGAACGTTATCAGGAGCGTCAGGTTGTCGACTTGCAACAATTCATGGTCGAGCGCCTGCGTCAAGATGTCGGTCGCCTGGAAGGCTCGCAAGGCGATATTGTTGAAGCGTGGCGCGCCAACGTGAAAGCGCAGACGGAAGTGCAAGACGGGATTTTGTCGATCCTGTCCGCCGATAGTTTTGAACGCATGGTCAATATCATCACCAATGATTTGGCCGATATTCTGCGTATCGATGTGGTCAGTCTTTGTGTGGAAGCCGCGAACAATGATCCTTTGGGTCAGGTCGGCCGCTCCGCCGTTTATGTTTTGCCGCAAGATGCGGTCGACAATATTTTGGGCCCGGGCGAGGAATTTTTACTGCAAGAAGGCTCGCCGCCAGACACTGTTATCTTTGGTCCGGCCAGTGGCGTGGTCAATAGTTTTGCGCTCGCGCGGATGAATATATCCTCGAAAGCATCGGTTGGGGTCTTGGCGCTCGGTTCCCGGGACAAAGATAAATTCCAATCGGGGCAGGGAACCGAACTTTTACGCTTTCTGGTTAATGTGATTGAACAACAGTTTCGGGCATGGTTGGATCTGCCGGTATAGCGGGCCAGCCCGCAATCGAGTTCGATAACGACCGCCTGGCGGTATATGGTGATCGGGACATTATCAAACTTACCCAAGCCTGGTTTGTTTGGTTGCAAACGGAGCGCCGGGTCGCCGCGCATACGCAAACCGCTTATGCCCACGATCTGCTGACATTTTACACCTTCCTGTTTGATCATTTGGCCGCGCAAATCTCGCTTGCAGCCCTAGCGGATCTGTCGACGATGGACTTCCGCGCCTATTTGAGCCGACAGCATAACGCCGGCATGACCACGACCTCCATCGCCCGCGGTTTTTCGGCGGTGCGCAGTCTATTTCGCTATGGCGAGCGCAATCAAATATTCAAAAATGCGGCGATCAGCAATGTCCGAACGCCGAAGCTGCCGCATTCGATCCCGAAACCATTGTCCGTTTCCGAAACTCAAGCGGTGCAGGATGAATTGCCGTCGCTGGACCCGCGGGCTTGGGTGCAGGCCCGCGACCTGGCGGTAATTTTGCTGCTTTATGGTTGTGGCTTGCGGATTTCGGAAGCCTTGTTATTGGACCGACAAGATGCGCCGCTGGGTGAGGCGTTGCATATTCGTGGTAAAGGCGGCAAAGACCGGTTGGTGCCAACGCTGCCGGTGGTGCGCGAGGCGGTCGATGAATATGTCGATCTCTGCCCACATCTATTGTCCGCTGAGGGGCCGCTTTTTGTCGGAATTCGCGGCAAACGTCTGAACCCGCGTATCATTCAAGGCCGCCTGCAGGAGGTCCGCCGGTTGCTGAGTTTGCCGGAAACGGCGACACCGCACGCTTTGCGTCATTCCTTTGCTACCCATCTACTCGGCGGTGGCGGTGATTTAAGAACGATCCAGGAATTGCTTGGCCATGCCAGCCTTTCGACGACCCAACGCTATACCGAAGTCGACACGCAACGGCTGTTGGATATCTACAATAAATCTCATCCCCGGGCCCGCTCAGGTGGCGGGCGGTAACGACATGTCGGTATGGGGAATACCGTCTTCGAGATATTCTTCCGAGGTAACTTGGAAACCGGCGCGGGCATACATTTCGATCAGATAACTTTGCGCCGATAACATAATCGTCGCCGCCGGCTGCTCGCCGCGAATTCGCCGGATGGCGACTTGTAACATGCTGTCGGATAAACCACGGCGGCGAAAAGCCGGATCGACCACGACCCGGCCGATACGCGCCAGGTCAGGGTCTTCCCAAAGCACCCGAAGATATCCGGCAAGCGCCCCCGATTGTCGATCCTGGGCCTGCAAATGGAACGCTTCGGGATCCAGGCCATCGATATCGGGATAGAAACACTTCTGCTCCAGCACAAAAACGTTCTGACGCAGTTGCAAAGTCGCATACAGATCGCGATTTGTCAGATCGTCGAATTCACCCCAGACAAATTTTAGTCCATCTTCGGCCATGCGCGGGAAATCACATATTGATCGGTTTGCCGTTCACTGACATGGCGGCTTCTTTGACCGCTTCGTTCAGGGTCGGGTGGGCATGACAGGTCAGGGCAACATCTTCCGCACTTAAGCCGGCGTCAATCGCTAGGACTAGTTCCGCAATCATGGTGCCGGCGTCGGGACCGATGATATGCGCACCCAGCACCTGGTCGGTTGTGGCATCGGCCAGGATCTTGACAAATCCTTCCTGGTCGCCGGTGGCGCGGGCCCGACTATTGGCGGCAAAGGGGAAGCGGCCCTTGTTGTATTTGATCCCGTCGGTTTTTAATTCGTCTTCGCTTTTGCCGACCGTGGCGACTTCCGGCCAAGTATAGACGACGCCGGGGATGGCGCCGTAATTCACCGCACCGACATGGCCGGCCAGCAGTTCGGCGACGACCGCGCCCTCTTCTTCCGCCTTATGGGCCAGCATCGGCTTGTCCGGGATCACGTCGCCAATGGCGAAGATGCCGGTTATATTGGTTTGATAATCTTCGTCGACCGGGACAAAACCACGCGCATCCATTTCGACGCCCGCTTCTTTCAGACCCAGGCCATCGGTGAAGGGTTTGCGACCGATAGAGACAAGGACTGTGTTCGCCTTGATGACTTCCTCATCACCGCCGGCGGCCGGCTCAACGGTTAGGTCGACACCGGATTTCGTGACCGCAGCGCCGGTGACTTTGGTTTTCAGGCGGAACTCCATGCCTTGGGCGGTGAGCGCCCGCATCAAGTGGCGGGACAATTCGGTATCCATGCCCGGCGTGATCCGGTCGAGAAATTCAACAACGGTAACTTTCGATCCCAGGCGGGCCCAAACCGATCCCATTTCAAGGCCAATATAACCGCCGCCAACAACAACAAGATGTTTTGGCACTTTGTCGAGGGCGAGCGCGCCGGTGGAGGAAACGACTTTTTTCTCGTCGATTTTAATGCCCGGCAACCCCATGACATCAGAGCCGGTGGCGATCACAATGTTTTCCGTTTCTAACGTGCGATCATCGCCATCGTTCATCTTAACCGCGACTTTACCGGCAGTTTCGATGGTTCCATGACCTTCGATATATTCAACTTTGTTTTTCTTGAATAACCCTTCAATGCCTTCGGTCAGGCCGGAGACGACATCGTCTTTGCGTTTCATCATCGCTTGCAGGTCGACGGTTAAGCCGTCCGCTTTGATGCCATGTTCGGCGAATTCCTCTTTTGCCGTCGCATAGTGATGCGAGCTTTCCAGCAGCGCTTTCGAGGGAATGCAGCCTACATTCAGGCAGGTGCCGCCCAAACTGCCGCGGCTTTCAACGCAAGCCGTTTTCAGACCCAGCTGCGCCGCTTTAATCGCCCCGGCATAACCACCCGGGCCGCCGCCTATAAATATGACGTCGAAGTTATCTTCACTCATCTCTCAATTCCCAATGCGATCGTCTCAATCAGACTTCCAGCAGCAAACGTTCCGGCTCTTCCACATATTCTTTGACCTTCACAAGGAAGGTGACGGCTTCGCTGCCATCGATGATGCGGTGATCGTAACTCATCGCCAGATACATCATCGGACAGATCTTTATTTCGCCGTCGACGACCATCGCGCGTTCCTGAATTTTATGCATGCCCAGAATTCCCGATTGCGGTGGGTTCAAGATCGGCATCGACATTAGCGAGCCATAGACACCGCCATTGGAAATCGTGAACGTCCCGCCCTGCATTTCATCAATCGACAATTTGCCATCGCGGGCGCGGCGGCCGTAATCGGAAATTGTCCCTTCAATGTCGGCGAAACTCATATTATCGGCGTCATTCAGAACCGGCACGACCAGGCCATTTGGTGTGCCCACAGCAACGCCGATATTGTAGTAGTTTTTATAAACCAGGTTGTCGCCGTCGACTTCCGCATTCACCGCCGGTACTTGTTTTAAAGCCAGGACGCAGGCGCGGACAAAGAAACTCATGAACCCGACGCGAACGCCGTGGCGTTTCTCGAACAGATCGCGATATTTCTTCCGCGCATTCATCACCCCGGACATATCGACTTCGTTATAGGTGGTCAGCATTGCTGCCGTGTTCTGGGCATCCTTCAGGCGCCTGGCGATGGTTTTGCGCAAGCGGGTCATGCGGACGATTTCTTCCCGCGCCGCATGGGGACGCGTGCTGGCGGGTTGATGGTCGGCTGGTGCCAATGTCGGTGCTGGCGCCTGGGCGACTGGAGCGGGTGCAGTGGCAGGCGCTGGCGCTGGTTGCGCCGCCGCACCGCTATCGACAAAGCGTTGCACGTCATCTTTAGACAATCGGCCATTTTTTCCAGTTGCTGGTATTTGGGCGGCGCTCAAACCGTGTTCTTGCACCAGGCGCCGCACTGCCGGAGACAGGGCCGGGCTCGCCGCCGAGACCGGTGCAGCAGGTGCCGGTGCAGGGGCAGCTGCGGCAACCGGCGCTGGCGCCGGGGTCGCTGCAGGAGTGGGTGTGGGTGCCGGTGCGGGTGTTGCTGCGGCCGCCGGCTCCGCCGCGGCGCCTTCACCTTCGGCGACTTGGCCCAGGATCGCGCCCGGGGCCACCGTTGCGTCCGGTCCGGCAGCAATTTCCGTCAACACGCCGTCGCTCGGACTAGCGACTTCCAAGGCCACTTTGTCAGTCTCCAACTCGACCAAGGGCTCATCACGCTTGACCGCATCGCCGACATTTTTAAACCATTGCGCGACGGTCGCTTCAGTAATCGATTCGCCCAGGGCGGGAACTACTATATCTGCCATTTTTCCGGCCTATCTTTTCTGGTTACATTCAAGTCGGCAGCGGCACTCAAAGCCCCAATGCCTCGTTTACAAGTTGGTTTTGTTGTTCAGTATGTTGTTTTCCAGACCCGGTTGCGGTTGAGGCACTTTCCGGTCGTCCGGCATAACTGGCGCGTTTGTATTTGTGTTTGAAGCGGGTCAAAACGCTTTCTAACCTCGGCTCCATAAAGGTCCAGGCGCCCATGTTTTGCGGTTCTTCCTGACACCAGACAATTTCCGCATTTGGGAAGCGTTTGATTTCTTTCACCAATGGCCGGCTGGGGAAGGGATAAAGTTGCTCGACCCGCAACAGGTAGACATTTTTCTTGTTTGCCTTCTCCCGCGCCTCAAGTAGATCGTAGTAGACTTTCCCGCTACAAACGACCACGCGCTTGATCTTGTTGTCGGCGTTCAGTTGATAAGGGATATGCTCCAAATCAGCGTCATCCCACAAAACCCGATGGAATGTCGAGCCTGCAGCAAGTTCTGGCAAGGTATTGACGCAAAGCTTGTGCCGCAGCAGTGATTTCGGCGTCATAATGATTAGCGGTTTGCGAAACTTGCGGTTTAATTGTCGGCGCAGGACATGGAAATAATTCGCCGGCGTGGTGCAGTTCGCCACTTGCATATTGTCTTCAGCGCAAAGTTGCAGATAGCGCTCCAGGCGGGCCGAGGAATGTTCCGGCCCTTGCCCTTCGAAGCCATGCGGTAACAACATCACCAAGCCGCTCATCCGCAACCATTTGCTTTCGCTGGAGGAGATGAACTGGTCGATGATCATCTGCGCCCCATTGGCAAAATCGCCAAACTGCGCTTCCCAGAGGGTCAGACCATTCGGCTCCGCCATCGAATAACCATATTCGAAACCCAGCACCGCGAGTTCGGAAAGCGGGCTGTTGATGACTTCGAAGCTGGCCTGCTTTTTGGAAATGTTTTCCAGCGGCGTATAGACATGTTCGTCTTCCTGGTCGATCCACTGGCTGTGGCGTTGTGAAAAAGTGCCGCGGGCTGAATCTTGGCCGGACAATCGCACCGGGAAACCTTCCAGTTGCAACGAGGCAAAAGCCAAAGCCTCTGCCGTTGCCCAGTCGACGCCTTCGCCGGTTTCGAAAATTTTCCGTTTGGTCTCGACCTGCCGGCGGATGGTGCGGTGCATGTTAAAGGTCTCGGGCACATGGGTTAGCCGTTCGCCGATCTTCTTCAAGGTGTCCAGGCGAACACCGGTGGTGCCGCGCCTGGCTTCGCCTTTGGCGACTTCCAGACCGGACCATTCGCCTTCCAACCAATCTGCTTTGTTGGCGCGGAAGGATTTGGCGGCTTCGAAGTCTTGATCCAATCGGGCATGGAAATCGGCCACCATGTTTTCCGCTTCTTCGGCGCTGATCACCCCCTCACCGACCAGCTTGTCGGCATAAATTTTCCGGGTCGTTGGATGGTTGGCAATCACCCGATACATATGTGGCTGCGTGAAGGCGGGCTCGTCACTCTCGTTATGGCCAAAGCGGCGATAACAGACGATATCCAGGACAACGTCTTTTTTGAATTGCTGGCGAAATTCGACCGCAAGTTTGGCCATGTGACAGACCGCTTCGGGATCGTCGCCATTGACATGGAAAATCGGCGCCGCCACCTGTTTTGCCACATCGGAGGTATAGGGCGAAGAACGGCTGGCATGAGGATTGGTGGTGAAACCGATCTGATTATTGACAATAAGGTGGATCGTGCCGCCGCTGGTATAGCCAGCCAAATCCGACAGCATAAAACATTCCCCGACCAGGCCCTGACCGGCGAAAGCGGCATCGCCATGCATCAGCACGGCCATCACTTCGCTGCGGTCATGATCCAGTAACTGGGTTTGCTTGGCCCGCGCTTTGCCCAACGCGACTGGATTGACCAGTTCAAGATGCGAGGGGTTGGCGGATAGCGACAAATGCACCATGTGACCGCCAAAATCCCGATCGGTGGAGGTGCCGAGGTGATATTTCACGTCACCCGAGCCCTGTACGTCGGAAGGGTGTGATGAGATCCCTTCGAATTCGCTGAAAATCGCGGTGAAGGGTTTCATCATGAAATTGGTCAATACGTTTAAGCGACCGCGATGGGGCATCCCGAGGGAGATATCCTTTACGCCCAATTGGGCGCCGCGATAAGCCACCGCATCCAATGCCGCCATCATCGATTCCGCACCCTCCAGCCCAAAGCGCTTGGTGCCGGTATAACGAACATGCAAAAAGCGTTCGATGCCTTCGGATTCGACCAACACACGCAAGGTTTTGCGTTTTTCATTATCGGTGAAACTAACTTCTTTCTGCCGTCCTTCGATGCGTTGCTGGATCCAGGCTTTTTCCGCCGCATCGTGGATATGCATGAATTCGACACCGATGGTCGAACAATAGGTGCGGTTCAGGATGTCGAGAATTTCCCGTAACGTGGCGGTTTCCAAACCGAGGACGAAGTTAATAAAGATCGGCCGATCCATATCCGCATCGGTAAATCCATAGGTCCGGGGATCCAGTTCACTATGGGGCGGAAATTTCCATAAGCCTAAAGGGTCTAAGTTGGCGTGCAGATGACCGCGGACCCGATGCAAGCGGATTATCATCAAGGCTTGCAAACTATCCATGGTGGCCCGGCGGACGTCGCCGGCACTAACGGCACCGACCGCGCCTGGTGCGCGCGACGCCGTTTCGAACATTGCCGGCGGGCTTTCCAACACTCCATAGGGGTCCGAAGGCGAATCCAGTTGCGCCCGCGGGGCCCAACTAGCGCCACGCGCTTCTGCCGAAACGTCTTCGCTTTCGTCCCCGAGAGTGGAAAAGAACTGCTGCCAACTGGCGTCGACGGAATGCGGGCTGGTCAGATATTTCTGATACAGCTGCTCAATAAAGGCACTATTGGTGCCGAACAGGAAGGAGGAGCCTTCGTGTTCTTGTGTTGTCATACGAAATTCGGCAACGCCATATCCCAAGGACTGCGGTTGCCGCCCCCTATTTGTTTCGGCCTTCGGATACCGACCCCATGCCGGTATTTCAGCCTTTCATTACGTCCAGCATATTAGTGCCAAGGGTTGCGGGGCTGTCGGCGACGGTAATTCCGGCCGAACGCATCGCTTCCATCTTGTCTTCGGCACCACCTTTGCCGCCCGAAATAATTGCACCGGCATGACCCATGCGTCGTCCCGGCGGCGCTGTTACACCTGCGATAAAACCAACGACCGGTTTCTTGACCTTCGACTGGGTCAGGAAATCCGCCCCTTGCTCTTCCGCGTCGCCGCCGATTTCGCCGATCATGACGATACCTTCAGTTTCATCGTCGCCTAAAAACATTTCTAAACAGTCAACAAAATTGGTTCCATTGATCGGATCGCCGCCGATCCCAATACAGGTACTTTGACCGAGGCCGGCCGCTGTTGTCTGCGCAACCGCTTCATAGGTCAAGGTGCCGGAACGTGAAACGATGCCAATTTTGCCACGGGTGTGAATGTGGCCCGGCATAATGCCGATTTTGCATTCGTTCGGCGTGATCACGCCCGGACAATTGGGGCCGATCAGACGGGTGTTAGAGGTTTGCAGGGCGCGTTTGACCCGCACCATGTCCAAAACTGGAATCCCTTCGGTAATGCAAACGGCTAGTTCGATGCCGGCGTCAATCGCTTCCAAAATCGCGTCCGCGGCAAAGGGCGGGGGCACATAGATCACACTGGCATTGGCACCAGTTGTCGCCACCGCATCGCCGACCGTATCAAAAACCGGTAGGCCCAGATGTTCGCTGCCGCCTTTGCCTGGTGAGACCCCGCCAACCATTTGGGTGCCATAGGCAATCGCTTGTTCGGAGTGAAAGGTGCCTTGATTGCCGGTGAAACCCTGGCAGATTACTTTGGTGTTTTTGTCGACCAGAACAGCCATTACGCGGCCTCCTTCACGGCTTTGACGATTTTTTCCGCCGCGTCGCCTAGATCGTCGGCGGGAATGATCGCCAGGCCGCTTTCGGCCATGATTTGTTTGCCCATTTCTACATTGGTGCCCTCCAGCCGCACCACCAACGGTTTGGTCATGCCCAGCTCCCGGGCCGCGGCAACAACGCCTTCGGCAATCACATCGCAGCGCATGATGCCGCCAAAGATATTGACCAGGATGCCGGCGACATTGTCGTCCGAAAGGATGATCTTGAAGGCTAAGGTGACGCGCTCTTTGGTCGCGCCGCCGCCCACATCCAAGAAGTTGGCCGGATCGCCACCACAAAGTTTGATAATATCCATCGTTGCCATGGCCAGGCCGGCGCCGTTGACCATGCAACCGATATTGCCATCAAGCTTAATATAATTCAGTTCTGCCTGGGCGGCTTCCAATTCGGCCGGATCTTCTTCCGTCGGATCGCGCATTTCTTCAACGTCTTTATGCCGATAGAGGCTGTTATCGTCGAAATTCATTTTTGCATCCAAAGCAATAACCTCGCCGCTGCCAGTTACCACCAACGGGTTGATCTCGACCAGACTGGCATCGGTATCGATGAAGGCGTTATATAAGGCGCTGATCAGCTTCACGGCGGAGCCGACTTGCTTACCTTCCAGCCCTAATGCAAAGGCAATCTGTCGGGCGTGAAAACCTTGCAAACCAGTGATCGGATCGATGAAGACCGTGACAATTTTTTCTGGCGTCTGGGCGGCCACTTCTTCAATATCCATGCCGCCTTCGGTCGAGGCCATGATGGCAACGCGGGAGGTGCCGCGATCGACGATCATGCTCAGATACAATTCCCGGGCAATGTCACAACCGTCTTCGATATAAAGCCTGCCGACTTCTTTGCCCGCTGGGCCGGTTTGGTGGGTGACCAGGTTCATGCCCAAAATGGTGTCGGCTTCGCTGCGTACCTCGTCGACGGATTTAACAACTTTGACGCCGCCACCTTTCCCCCGTCCACCAGCGTGAATTTGCGCTTTGACGACATAGACTGGGCCCGACAATTCGTCGGCTGCGGCCACCGCTTCATCGACGCTGAAAGCGACTTTCCCAATTGGCACCGCGACCCCATATTTGGCCAGAAGGGCTTTCGCCTGGTGTTCATGAATGTTCATGTTCGTCCCTTAAATTTTGGCAAATTTACTACTCGGCAAATCGAATCGCGCCTGTCAGTCATGATGTTAAAGGTAACCTTCAAAATCATGCAACCAACAGCCGCAACATTGCGATCATTTCTTTTTCGCTTTGGCTTTCGGTTTCGCCGCTTTACGCCGTTTGGCGAGGCTTGGATCGAGCTTTTTACAAGCGGCGATTAGGCCTTTCACGGTGCCAACGGAATTGTTGAACATCTTCTTTTCGGACGCGTTCATGTTGATTTCAACGATGCGTTCGACCCCTTTGGCACCAATCACCGCGGGTACGCCGACATAAATGTCTTTCAAGCCATATTCGCCATCTAGATGGGCGGCGACCGGCATCACCCGCTTTTTGTCTTTCAAATAGCTTTCCGCCATCGAAACCGCGGAAGCGGCCGGGGCATAAAAGGCGGAGCCGGTTTTCAGCAGGCCGACAATTTCAGCGCCGCCATCGCGGGTCCGCTGCACGATGTCTGCCAGACGCTCTTTGGTCGTCCAACCCATCTTCACCAGATCGGGCAGTGGGATACCGGCAACGGTGGAATAACGGACCAGCGGTACCATGGTATCGCCGTGGCCACCGAGGACGAAAGCAGTGACATCTTCGACCGAGACATTGAATTCTTCCGCCAGGAAGAGCCGGAAACGGGAGCTATCCAGGACACCGGCCATGCCGACAACCTTGTTCGGCTTCAGGCCGGTTTTCTCGCGCAATACCCAGACCATGGCGTCGAGCGGATTGGTGATGCAGATTACAAAAGCGTTCGGGGCATATTTTTTGATGCCTTCGCCAACCTGCTGCATGACTTTGATGTTGATGCCCAACAGATCATCCCGGCTCATCCCCGGTTTGCGGGCAACGCCAGCGGTAACGATGCAGACATCGGCGCCTTTGATATCGCGATATTTGCTGCTGCCTTTCAGGTTGATATCAAAACCGTCGACCGGCGACGATTGCGCGATATCCAGACCCTTGCCCTGCGGCAGGCCGTCGGCGATATCGAACATCACAACGTCACCAAGTTCTTTCAAGCCGATCAGGTGCGCGAGCGTGCCACCGATATTGCCGGCGCCAATTAGCGCGATCTTACTGCGAGCCATAATTATCCTCTCTCGTGGGTGCGAAGCCGGGTGCGAGCAAAGCCGCAAGCCTCGTTGAAATAACCCGGCATGTATAACATTTCCTCAGGCACGAGCAAGGATTAGTGAGACTTCGGCGCTCACCTAATTAGACTATTCATTTTGTCCTAAATTGGCGCGGAATCAATTCTTCGGGAATATCCCAAAAGTCGCGATCAGCTTCCCGCAGGGCGTCGGCGTGGGTGATGCCGATGTCTTGCAGTTCGCGCGCGCTCAAATCGCTCAAACTTTGCCGCTGTTTCGCGACATTGACGCAGGCCAAATAATAACGCGCGAAGCTCAATCCATAATGCATGAAGGCCCGGACGGTTTGGCCGTGGCTGAGATATTGTCTCTTCGTATAATGTGTCAGCATCGACATGACATTTGCTCCACTTGTGATTGTTACCTGAAGAAAAGATAGGTCGCCGCCTTGCATAATGAAAATGAATGTTTATTATGCTGATGATAAATTATCATTATGGATAGGACGATGGCTCGAGAAATAGACCTTTCTCTCCTTCGCGCATTTGTCGCGGTATCGGAAACCGGTGGCATGACCGCTGCCGGGCGACAGCTGAATTTGACCCAAGCCGCCATCAGCCAGCAGATCAAGCGCCTGGAAGAGCAATTTGGTACGGCGCTTTTCGACCGCCGCCAGCGCCGCTTGGCCTTTACATCGGACGGCGATCGTTTGATGGCGCATGCCGAACGAATTCTGTCTTTGAATGACGAAATTTGGGGACTGATGACGTCACGCGGTTACGAGGGGTGTATTCGCATTGGGGCGCCGCACGATCTGATCAATGTTTTTCTGCCGCAGGCTTTGCGCGAGTTTTCTAAGGCGTGGCCACGGGTTGAACTATCGTTGCTCTGTAATCATACCAATGAATTATTACGGGCGCGGGATCGGGGCGACGTCGATGTCATCCTCACCACCGAAGCCGCGCCCAATAACGACAGTCAAGTTTTGTTGCCCGATCAGTTGGTTTGGGTTGGTGCGTCGGGCGGCACGGCCTATGAACGGAGCCCCCTGCCGGTGACCTTGGGTGACGATGATTGTGCCTTTCGCGCCGCCGCCGTAAAAGGTTTAAGCGAGATGGGGCGGGATTGGCGATTTACCTGTGTCGCCAGCAATATGTCGGCCTTTCGTGCCACCTTGGATGCGGACTTGGCGGTGGCGCCGTTGCTCATGCAAAGTGTACCGGAAGACTTGGAAATTCTAGGCGCGGAGCATGGGCTGCCGATCCTGCCGGCGTTTTTTATCAATCTCTATGTGGCGCCGACGGATCCAAGCGATATTTCCCTCGAACTTGCCAAACAAATCACTAAAAGCTTTGCCTTCAGATATCCACAAGCGGCATAATAGACCTTACCGACCATTAGCGATTTGTCGAACTGATATCGGATAGGGGGTAGTTACCTTGGGGTGAAGGTAAGGCCATACCAGGTCATCCAAATATTTGTTTTGTTCATAACAACGACTTTGTTGTTTGTGTCCGAAATAGCGGCGCAGTCTTCGACCGAGCAGGCCTCTATCGGGCAAGTGTCCAATGTACATATTTTCGCCTATGGAACGCCAGCGGGAGAAAGCCGTGCCAGCCTGTTTTCCCGCGACAATGTTTTTATGCAAGAAACTGTCGAAACCGTAACGGACGGTGCCCTGCACCTTAGTTTTGCAGATGACACAACACTTCGCCTTGGCTCCAGCAGCACCGTTATTTTGGATCGATTTGTTTATGATCCAGCGAATGATGCAGGCGAAATGGTTACTCGCATCACCAAAGGGGCACCAAGGTTTATCTCCGGCAAGATGCAGAAAAAAGCCATACGTGTGGAAACACCAACGGTTGTGATCGGCGTTCGCGGCACCGATTTCATTGTTCTGGTGGCGGTGACCGGCGATACCCGGGTTGAAGTTCTTGAAGGTGAAGTGGAGATCACGACATTGAACCGAAGCGCCGCAGAAACCTTGATTGCCGGGCGGATTGCAACAATTTTGAACGGCAGTGACCGGATCGGCATCACGACCGGCCGCAGCATTTCCAACGATCCTGGATTGTCTGACGATTTGCCGGCGTGGAACAATCAAACGATGGATCGCATGGGCGGTGGCGAAGGCGGTGGTGGTGATGGCGGCGGCGGCGCGGGGCGCTAAGTCGAAATCATGGGCAGCCGAATTCATATCATCATTCCGTTTATGATTTTGTTTGTCGCGTTGTCCGTACGGGTGATTTTCCCTCGCTATATCGAAGAATTCCAGTTCAAGTCGTTCGACCTCTATCAACGCATTCAGCCCAGAATTTATGTCGATAGTCCGGTTCGATTTGTCGATATCGATGATCAGACCTTGGCAAAATACGGCCAGTGGCCCTGGCCTCGGACGCTTGTGGCCGCGCTGCTGCAACACATAGGGGATGCCGGTGCCGCAGCGATTGCCTTGGATATCGTGTTTGCCGAACCGGACCGCACCTCACCGGCGAATATTTTACCGCTTTGGCCGGCAACGCCGCTGACCAGAGAACTTCAGGCGCGGCAATCGACGCTGCCGGATCACGATGAAATACTGGCTGACACAATTACGCAGCTCAACGTCAGTACAGGTTTTGCGCTGAGCAATGACGGAAATGGCGTAATCCCGAAGATCAAAGCTGGTATGGCCGAAACAGGTGACCCACCGCAGCAATTTCTAACAAGCTTCAATGGTGCGGTGGTCACCCTAGCGGCGCTGTCAGAAGCGGCCAGCGGCAACGGATCGATCAATGTTTCGCCGGATCGCGATGGCATCGTCCGCCGGGTCCCGCTTATCCTTGGCTTGGGGCAAACTATCGTTCCATCACTGACGGCGGAAGCTTTGCGAACCGCCCAGAGAGCTGGCACCTATGTCGTCAAAGCTTCCGGTGCCAGCGGAGAGCTGGCGTTTGGTCAGGACACCGGTATCAACCATATCAAGATCGGTGCCTTTGCCGTACCGACCGACGCCGCGGGCCGACTTTGGCTGCATTTCACTGAGCCGGTGGCGACCCGCACAATACCGGCTTGGCGCTTATTAGAGGGCGATTTCGACGCTTCGGCGCTTGCGGGGCAGATCGTAATTTTAGGCGTCAGCGCCACCGGCTTGCAGGATCGCCATACCACCCCGTTGGACGTAGCGCTGCCTGGACCTTTGGTGCATGTTCAGGCAATAGAGCAGATTTTGAGCGGACATTATCTGGCCCATCCAGACTGGTCCTTGGGGGCGGAATTGGCCTTTATTCTAGTTTTCGGGCTGATTTTGAGTTTTGCCATCCCTTTCCGTGGTGCGGTATGGGGCGCGCTGATCGCATTGATCGGATTAACAGGAATTGTCGCGGTATCCTGGACGGCGTTTTCATCTTACCGCTTGTTGCTTGACGCCAGTTTTCCGGCCCTCGTTGTTATCGTCATTTATGCGGTCGCCAGTTTGATGAATTTCATGCGGACGGAGCTGGAAAAGAGACAGGTTCGCACCGCTTTTGGCCGTTATCTGGCGCCGGCATTGGTTGAACAATTGGCGGCAGAACCCGAACGCCTGGTCCTCGGCGGTGAAATGCGCGAGATGACTTTATTGTTTGCGGATATTCGCGGCTTCACCACCATATCGGAACAATTCAAAGACGACCCGCAAGGCTTGACCGGTCTGATCAACCGATTTTTGAGTCCCATGACCGACATGATATTGGCCCGCCACGGTACCGTCGACAAATATATGGGCGATTGCATCATGGCTTTTTGGAATGCGCCTTTAAACGATCCCGATCACGCCCATCATGCAGCAGATGCGGCGCTGGCGATGTTTTCGGCGTTAGAAAATTTGAACCTGGATATTAAACAGGAACGAGAGGCTGCGGGTGAGTTGTTTCTGCCGCTCGAGATCGGTATCGGCCTCAACACCGGGCAGGCCTGTGTCGGCAATATGGGCTCGACCCAACGTTTTGACTATTCCGTCTTGGGCGATCCGGTCAATCTGGCCTCCCGCCTGGAAGGGCAATCGAAGACCTACGGTGTTGGCATTGTCATAGGTGAGGATACCGCCGCCCAACTGCCGGATTTCGCCACTCTGGAACTCGATTTGATCGCCGTAAAAGGTCGTCACGGTGCGGTGCGGATATATACTTTGTTGGGACGGCAGGAATTAGCGTTGTCGGCGGCGTTCGGGGCGTTGCAAACTCATCACGAGAAGCTAGTCAAGGCTTACCGCAATCAAGTTTGGGATGAAGCGGATATCTTGATTGCCGAGTGCCGGGCCTTGGACGATTTCCTGCCGCGACCGTTGGATGGTTATTATGACCTGACGGCGGCGCGTATTTTGCAATTCCGTGCGGATCCACCAGGTCCTGACTGGGCCGGAATCTACGTGGCGACCACAAAATAACATTCTGCGACTCCCCTGAAAAACGTCGCTAACAAAACGGGACTATCGGAGCCATAGTAGAACCTGTCGATCGGGTTCCATACCTATTAGTCAGACCTCAATGCCGAGTTATTACGTTCGAAGATCCGGTAATTTTTGGTGCCGGTTTTTTCTTGATAAGTGTCAAGCACAGCAACAAATTCCAAGTCTTGCATAAGCCAGTCAAGGACATTGAAATCCTTGGGCAGCGATTGATCACCGCGACGTCGAACGACAATCGTGGCCGGATTATAATGACGAATATCGGTGACAATATCGTTACGAAATTTCTGTTCCAAGTCTTGGTATTGCTTGGGGACGATGCCGCCATTCGCCTTCGACACCTGCACCAGGCCCGGAAGAAAAATGAGTGTTGGATAACGATAGCCCCAGCCTTCTGCGTGCAAGGCGGCCATTGGGAAGCCGGCATGGGTGCTGGTCGACAATGCAAGATACGGACCCGCGCTTTTGGCTACCGCCGATTTGAGTTCGGCCGCTATTTCATCAGGGCGGGCGGCTTTTGCGGTTAGGCTGAAGTAAGTGAGGGGTAAACAGACCGCTATACCGGTCAGGGCGGCAACAATACCCTGCCAAGTGGTCGATACGAGCGCGACGGCGCTGATTGCCGCGACCAAAATAGAGAAGTAGAGCGCCGGCGTCGCCTGATAATACCAACCTTTCTGTTGGATAAAGTAGCCGCCATAGGCGCCAAGTGCTGCAATCGCAAAAGCCCAGCGCGCTCGATTGAGCGGCACGGGCAAGTCCGGATTTCGAAACAACAGTGGCAAGCAGCCCAGGGCAACATAGAGCAGGATCGGGTTAATCCCCGCCGGCGGAACGTTGTAGTGCAGGTAGAGCTTCACCAACCTTTCGTCGAACAGTTCAAAATAGGCAGGAAAAAAGATGAACGTGGCCCCGACATAACTAATTAAAGTGACAACAAGAGCGATCAGTTCAGAGAATAGAATTCGCCGGCTCCACCATAATGAAGCAACTTCAAGGGCCGCGATAACAAAGATCAAGGGCGGTTTGATCCCGACCCCTAGGGCGGCGGAAACACCAACCATAACGGCAAATACAGGCCCCAATTGACCTGCTGATCCCCGCAGTGCGACGGCAAGAACATAAGGCGTGACCAATACAAAAAACAAATGTTCACGCTGGCCAAAATCGTAACCGGCGATGACCGTTGCGATAAACAAAAATGCTGCAATAATGAGCGATCGTCGTACTGGACCGAGCGCAAATCGGCGCAGCGCCACACTAGATATTAGGATGCTCCAGGCGGCAATCCCCAGCACCCAAATCGTCACCGAAGTCGGTAACTGCCAACCGGTCATTCTCTGAATTAATGTCGCGGGCAGCAAGCTCAGCCAAGCGAGCGGTGCATTCGGGTCGACAATCTCGACATAGGGAATGGCACCGTCCAAAATCCGTCGCCCCATATAACTAAACCAGGCGGTATCGTGATTGAGGAAATCGATCGGAAAAACGCTAAAAAATACTGCCAGCACAAAAAGGCAAAAAGAAAAAGTTATGCTGTACTGTTTTACGATCTGCATTTCTTCGCTGTCTCGTCAATTTGTGCGCTGGGGAACACGACACATGATTGTCGCATCCGCAATAGTGCCTGTGTACGTTACAATCGATTGTATCAGCATTTGACACGTCACCATCTTCGGTTATCCTGGCGGTCCCTGTCAGGAATTATCAATGGGAATACGATGATAGTTCAGTAGCGCGAATAGACACAACTGTTGCGAACTTCACTTCCGTGAAGCGCGCATCGCTTTTGTTTGCCGTTACTGGGTATTATCATGACCTCATCACATTCCGAAATATCGGACAAATTGCTTTCTTATCTGCGTTGTCAACTCAACAATCCGAATGTGCAGATATCGGCGCCATTTACCCCTTTGTTAGGCGGATTTCATACGTCGATTTATCGTTTCTGCTTGCGCGACGCGCCGGCGGAATATGCGATACCATTGGTCCTACGTCTTTATCCACCCGGTTCTAACAGCGCGGTCATCGAAAGCGTTGTGCAAAACGCGCTTTTAGGACAAGGCCCGCCGGTTGCCAAAGTGCATTTTGTCTCGACCGATCAATCGATCCTGGGCGGTGCCTTTTTCATTATGGATTATTTGCCGGGGCAGCAACTGCTGACCGCTTTACCGGGTCCCAGTCCAGAAGTGCTGGGTGAAACGCAAGCCGGTCTTCATGACGTCGACCCAAGCGCCCTCAACAGAATTCTAATCGACAAGGGGATCAGTGGATATCGACTGGCGGATCGGTTCGACTGGATCGCGGAGAAATCGAAGAAAATGCCTTGGCTTATAGAGATTGTTGATTGGCTTACCGACAATCTACCTGCCGAGCCGTCTCGATTGTCTGTCTGCCACGGGGATATCCATGAACTGAATATCCTTTATGACAATTGCCAGGTTACTGGTTTGTTGGATTGGTCCGGTTTTGCGATTGCCGATCCGGTCTTTGATATTGCCAAGACCGTGATGACATTCACCTTCGCAGCGAAATATTTTCCCATGCCGGACGGCAGGACGGATTTGATAGATTGGGATGACTATGTCGACCGATTTATAGCTGTCTATGAAAGTCAGCGACCGTTGGAGCGTGAAAATTTGTCTTATTATGTCGTCTTGCGGTGTGTCATGGCGTTAATATTCCGCGTTGACGGATTGCAGGCGTGGCAAAATCCGTTACTCATAAAAGATTTAGTCGCCCATATCCTTCAAGTCACGGACGTGCGCGTTAATGATCCAGGTTAATCGGCGCGAATGGATCTACGGCCCAGGCGTTCCCAGTGGCAATTTCAGATTGCCACCGAATAAGCCAGTCACCTATTGCGGAAATGCGTATACCGGCCGGGGCAGCGCCATATGATTCGCTGACAAAAACAGCATCGTCCGATGGCCGCCTGACGATTTGGACGATGTGATTGATGCCGCGGGTGCGGGGTCGGTTGCTCTCCCATCCGGCATGGCCTTCGTTTAGTCCGATTGTCGCGTATCGGGGAAGGTTCCCGGCAGTAATTTCGGCTCCTTCGAGAACGTTTGAGCCAGCCGCTTCGATGTCCAAAATGATTCGGTCCGACCACGGGCTTTCAACGTCGAATATGGTTGGATCGAAAATCCGTTTTCCGCTGGCAGCATTTTCTGCTTGCAAGGCCTCGCGAAGTAAGAATGCGACCCAACCGGAACAATCTATCACCGGTGGGGCTGAAAACAGCCCTGCGGCTTTTGCGCCGCGCTCATATCCGACTTGGTCAGTAAATTGTTGGACAAGAGCCCACATCCGCGTTTGGGCCTCAAGAAACTCACCCATAGGGTTACATTAATCTGTTACCGTGCCGCTTCGTGAGCGGCAAGCGCGGCCATGTTGACGAGGTCGGTGACAGTGGCCCCGATGGGGACGATCTGGACCGACTGGCTCATCCCCACCAGCATCGGGCCGATAACCGTGCCGCCACCCAATTCCTGCAGCAACTTGGAGGAAATATTGGCGCTATGCAGGTTCGGCATAATCAATACGTTCGCCGGTCCCGAAAGGCGGATGAATGGGTAAAGCTGCTGAATGTCCGGGTTCAAGGCGGTATCAGCGGACATGTCGCCGTCATATTCAAAATCGGTGACCCGGCTATCGAGCAGGGAAACCGCATCGCGGACCCGATCAGCCGTCTCCCACGTCGGATTGCCGAAATTTGAATAAGATAACAAGGCGACCCGCGGTTCGTGGCCAAAACGGCGGGCCACATCAGCGGTCTGCGCCGCGATATCGGCCATTTCCACTGATGACGGCAGCTCATGGACGTTGGTATCGGCGACAAATACCGTGCGGCCGCGGGCGACGATGATGGAAATACCGAATACCCGCTTGCCCGGTTGGCGATCCAAAACCCTGGAGACCTCTTCGAAGGCGACGGAATAATTTCGCGTCATGCCGGTGACCATGCAATCAGCGTCGCCCAGCGCCACCATGCAGGCGGCGAAGACGTTACGATCCTGGTTCACCAAACGTTGGCAATCGCGATGCAGATAACCTTTGCGTTGCAGCCGGTCATACAGGAAATCCGTATAGCGCTCATTGCTGTCGGAGAATTTGGCATTGTCGATGACAATGTCGCCGAGATCTGAAATCCCCATGCGATCCATGGTTTCTTTCACCCGGCGCTCGCGGGCCACCAGGATCGGGGCGCCATAACCGCTATCGCGGTAGCTCAACGCCGCCCGCAGAACCGCTTCTTCTTCGCCCTCGGCAAACACAACGCGTTTGGGTTGGGCCCGGACCTGATCGAAAATCCGCTGCAAACTGCTGGCGGTCGGGTCCAGGCGTGCGCGCAGTTCCATTTGATAAGCGTCGAGATCGGGGATTTCCCGCCCCGCTACGCCGCTTTTGACGGCCGCATCGGCAACCGCTGCCGGAACGTGGCTGATCAGACGCGGATCGAAGGGGGTCGGAATTATATAATTCGGCCCATAACGCAGATCGGCAGTACCATAGGCGGCGGCAACTTCGTCCGGCACTTCCTGGCGGGCCAGATCGGCCAGGGCGTTGGCGGCGGCGATCTTCATATCTTCGTTGATGGTGGTCGCACGGACATCAAGGGCGCCCCGGAAGATATAGGGGAAACCCAGCACATTATTGATCTGATTGGGATAGTCGGAGCGCCCGGTGGCGACAATGGCGTCCCCGCGCACTTCCGCAACTTCTTCCGGTGTCACTTCCGGTTCCGGATTCGCCATCGCAAAGATGATCGGGTTATCGGCCATGTTGCGGACCATTTCAGGTGTGACCGCGCCTTTGACGGAAAGCCCAAAAAAGGCGTCGGCGCCCCGCATCGCATCTTCCAAGGTGCGCAGGTCGGTGCTGGCGGCGTGGGCCGATTTCCACTGGTTCATGCCGTCCTCGCGGCCTTGATAAATGACGCCGCGGGTATCGCACATTATTACGTTGTCGCTTCGAAGGCCCATTGCTTTCATCAGTTCCGTGCAGGCCACGCCAGCGGCGCCGGCGCCATTGACGACAACCCGGGCATCCTCGAGATTGCGCCCGGTCAAATGACAGGCATTGATCAGACCGGCCGCTGCAATAATCGCGGTACCGTGTTGGTCGTCGTGAAATACCGGAATATCCATCATTTCGCGCAGGCGCTGTTCGATAATGAAACATTCAGGCGCTTTGATATCTTCCAGATTGATGCCACCGAAGGCGGGCCCTAAAAAACGAACACAATTGACAAATTCATCAACGTCTTCGGTATCGAGTTCCAGATCGATGGAATCGACGTCAGCGAAACGTTTGAACAGAACGGCCTTCCCCTCCATCACTGGTTTGGCGCCGAGGGGCCCTAGATTTCCGAGACCTAGGACGGCGGTGCCATTGGAAATGACCGCAACCAGATTGCCTTTGGAGGTATAGTCATAGGCCTTGCTGGGGTCTTTTTCGATTTCAAGACAGGGCGCGGCGACGCCGGGAGAATACGCTAAACTCAGATCCCGTTGGGTTGCCATCGGCTTTGTAGGCACCATTTCCAGCTTGCCGGGACGGCCTTGCGTGTGAAAGCGCAGGGCTTCTTCATTTTTGTAGGTATTGTCCATTTTCTTCTGCTCGTTTCACGCCAAATCCGGTAGGAAACAGCGGTTAAGCCATACTGCAGGGAAAAGGGCAAGCCTGCATTGCCGAAAAGCCAGCGGCCATGGCATACAAGGGGCGAGTAGATTCTTTGTTGGACGATATAGCGATGGCCGCACCGGCTAAAAACAGTGATGTCACGCCCATGATGGCGCAATTTTTGGCGATCAAGGCGGATCATCCCGATAGTCTGTTGTTTTATCGCATGGGCGATTTTTACGAACTCTTTTTCGATGACGCGGTTAAAGCGTCGAAAGCGCTGGATATTACGTTGACCAAACGCGGCAAACATCAGGGTGAAGATATCCCTATGTGCGGCGTGCCAGTGCATTCGGCCGATGGTTATTTGGCCCGCCTGATTAGATCCGGTTTCAAAGTTGCGGTTTGCGAACAGACCGAAAATCCAGCGGAAGCGAAAAAACGCGGCAACAAATCCGTCGTCGCGCGGGATGTTGTGCGCTTGGTTACCCCCGGCACCTTGACTGAAGAGACTTTGTTGGATGCGCGGGCGAACAATTTTCTGGCCACGTTGGCGCAGGCAGAAGGCCGCTTTGCGCTGGCCTGGTTGGATATTTCAACCGGCGACTTTTCCGTTTGCTTGACCGGATTTGGGCAATTGGCAGCGGATGTTGCACGCCTTGATCCGGGCGAATTGCTGATTTCGGAAAATTTGGCCACCGCTGATGAATTGAAGGATTTAAGGGACGATTTAGGGGATTGTGTTACCATCGAAGTGGATGGACTGTTTGATAGTCAGCGCGGCGCGCGGCGCCTGCGGGACCTCTTTCAGGTGGCGGCGCTGGAGGCATTTGGTGATTTTAGTCGGGCGGAGCTGGCCGCTTGCGGTGGACTGTTGGCTTACGTGGCCGATACCCAGAAAGGCAAATTGCCGCGCCTGAAAGCACCGAAGCAGCAACGCAACGATCTGGTCATGACGATTGATCCAGCGACCCGGCGGAACTTGGAATTGCTGACGACTTTGTCCGGCGAAAGCAAAGGCAGTCTGCGTAGCGTAATTGATGCAACGATTACCGGCGCTGGCGCCCGTCTTTTGGTCGGACGCCTGTCGGCACCCCTGACGCAACCGACAGCGATCAACCGTCGCCTCGATATGGTTGATTATTTTGTTCAGGACATGCGGCAGCGTGACGATATTCGTGCCATCTTGCGCGGCGTGCCGGATATCGAACGCTCCCTCGGCCGCCTCAGCCTGGAACGCGGTGGACCGCGAGATTTGGCCGCGATCCGCGATGGTATGGCTGCAACCTCGGCCCTTCGCCGTTTGTTTGACGGCAGTGCTTTGACAGCGCCGCCGGATGGCGTTGATGTGGATCTTATGGCTTTGGGCCAGCATGCAGGTTTGGTTGACCGCTTGAAACACGCCTTGGCTCCGGAGCTACCTTTGCTGGCCCGCGATGGTGGTTTTGTGGCCACCGGTTTCCATGCCGCACTAGATGAAATTCGCGGCTTGCGCGATGAAAGCCGCCGCTTGATCGCCGCTTTGCAGCAGAAATATAGTCAGCTCGCCGGGATCGACAATCTAAAGATCAAGCATAATAACGTCTTGGGTTATTTCATCGAAGTGACGGCTAGGCGCGGCGATGACATGATGCAAGCACCGCTCAATGAAACTTTCATTCACCGCCAGACCATGGCCAATGCGGTGCGCTTCACCACCGTTGAGTTAGGCGAACTTGAACGCAAAATCGGCCAGGCCGCAGACAATGCCTTGGCTTTGGAGCTGGAAATTTTCGAAAATTTGCGCCGCGAAATTCTGCTCCAGGCGGAAACGATTTCTACCGCCGCACAGTCCATAGCTTCATTCGACGTGGCGACGGCGAACGCTCATCTGGCCGTCAAAAATCGCTATATACGCGCCAAAGTGGATGACAGTCATGCCTTCGAAATTGTTGGTGGGCGTCATCCCGTGGTTGAAGCGGCATTGGCAGCACGCAATGAAGGCAGTTTTGTCGAGAATGATTGCAACCTCGATACCGATCAGCGGATCTGGCTGGTCACCGGGCCCAATATGGCCGGTAAGAGTACTTTTCTGCGGCAAAATGCGCTGATCGCGATCATGGCGCAAATGGGCGCCTTTGTTCCGGCCACGGCGGCGCGAATTGGCATCGTCGATCGCCTGTTCAGCCGCGTCGGCGCGGCGGACGATTTGGCGCGCGGACGCTCGACTTTCATGGTCGAGATGGTTGAGGCTGGGGCGATCTTGCATCAAGCGGGCCCTCGCGCATTGGTCATTTTGGACGAAATCGGTCGCGGCACCGCCACCTTCGATGGCCTGTCGATCGCCTGGGCGGCGGTCGAACATCTCCACGAAGTGAACAAGTGCCGCGCCTTGTTCGCCACGCATTATCATGAACTGACGGCGCTTTCTTCAAAACTTGACGCGCTCAGCAATGTCACCATGCGGGTCAAAGAATGGAAAGGCGATGTGGTTTTTCTGCATGAAGTCGGCACCGGCGCGGCGGACCGCTCTTACGGTATCCAAGTTGCCAAACTGGCCGGCCTGCCGGAGGCTGTGATCACGCGCGCCACTGAAGTTCTAAGGGCCCTCGAATCGAGTGAGGGGGAAAAATCTTCGCCGGCAACCAAACTCGCCGATGATCTACCGCTCTTTGCCGCCAGTCGACCGGCTTCCGTCGGCACGAAAAACAATGAGCCTTCTTTGGTCGAAGCGGCGCTCGGGGACATTCGTCCAGATGAGTTAAGCCCTCGGCAAGCACTGGAAGCGCTCTACCGCTTGCGAAAAATCCTGACGGAGAAAGATGACCCATGAGCGTTCATTTCGAGATTGACGACCGGGTTGCTTTGGTCACCATCGACCGTCCCGATCAACGCAACGCCATCGACGGTGAAACGTCAGCGGCGTTGGAGGATGCGTTCGAAACGATTGATAATGATCCAGCTATCTGGTGCGCAATTATCACGGCCACAGGAGATTATTTCGGCACCGGCGCAGATTTGAAGGCGGTCGAATTGGCTTTAGAGGCGGGCCATAAATCTGGCATCATCAGGGCCAACGGCGGTTTTGCTGGCTTGATCCGGCGGCAGCGTAAAAAACCATTGATCGCCGCAGTGAACGGCCCGGCTTTGGCCGGTGGTTTTGAGATCGCACTCGCCTGCGACATGATTGTTGCCCCCGAAGGTGCGACTTTTAGCCTGCCGGAAGTAAAACGCTGTGTCATCGCCTCGGGCGGGGCGCTGATCCATTTGCCGCGCCTGATCGGTCTCAATCGAACTATGGAATTGTTGTTGACCGGGATCTCGATTGACGCCCAGCAGGCAAAAGACTGGGGCATCGTCAATCGCATTGTTGCACCGGATCAAGTGCTGCCTGAAGCCCGCAAACTGGCGCGGGATATTGCCGCCAACGCGCCCCTGGCGGTTCAGGTGAATATGGCGTTGGCGCGGCACACCCTCAGCCAACAGGACGCCGAACTTTGGCAAGCCGGGTTCCAGGCCAACAACAAAATGATGCAAAGCGACGATGCCAAGGAAGGCATCCGTGCCTTTATCGAAAAACGCCCACCGGTTTGGCAAGGCCGCTAGCGCAGTGTCGGAACGACTTGATATCGCCAAGGGAGCCGCCGCCCGTGCCGGTGCGGCCCGCGCCTTGAAAGAAGTTCGGGATCAGCCAAGGCGGATATTCGCTGACCTGATCGAAGCGCACGCACAGGACAAGCCAGATAAAATTGCGGTGATATGTGGCGAAGCGTGTCTTAGTTACGCCGCTTTTGACGGCATGATAAACCGTTTTGCCCGCTGGGCACTGGCGCAGGGGATAAAACCCGGCGACCGTGTCGCCATCATGATGGAAAATAGTGCCGGCTATCTTGCGGCTTGGAACGGCTTCAATCGCATCGGCGCAATTGGCGTGTTGATCAATACAAACCTGACCGGCGCAGCGCTGAAACATGCAATGGATGTGGCCGGTGCCAAACATCTTATCGCTTCACCTGCGTACGCCCGGCAGCCACAGGGGGACCGAACGCTTTGGGTTTGGGGACAGTTCGACGATCTTTTCCTAAGCTACGAAGCGGGACCGTTGCCAACGGCGCTGCGGCGGCGCGGTGATATCGACGAAGTCGCGCTTTATATCTACACCAGCGGCACCACCGGATGGCCAAAAGCCGCCCGCATGACCCATCGCCGGGTTTTGACCATGGGGATCGGTATTGTCGGTGCGGTTGCGGCGACCGCTGACGATCGGGTGCTTTGTGTCCTGCCAATGTATCATGGTTCCGGCGGTATCTGCGCCCCGGTTCTGGCGCTGGCGCCCGGCGGCATGTTGGTGATTGAGAAGCGGTTTTCAGCGACGAAGTTTTGGGATCTTGTGGCCGAACATGACATCACCCTAATCGAATATGTTGGTGAGATTTGTCGCTATCTGATGAATGCGCCGGCCCATCCAAGGGAACGGGGCCATCATATCCGCGCTTTTTGTGGCGCCGGGTTGCGGCCCGACATCTGGCAGGCCTTCCAGGACCGTTTTGACATCCCGTGGGTGCTGGAATTTTTTGGTTCGACCGAAGGCAATGTCTCGATGTCGAACATGGAAGGAAAAATTGGCGCTTGTGGTTATTTGCCAAAACTCACCAAAAATACCGGATCAATTCGGTTGATAAGACACGACCCGGATAGCGGCGAGGTGCTGCGGGATGAGGCCGGGCGCGGGGTTGCTTGCGGTATTGGCGACATCGGGGAAGCGGTTGGTCTGATCGGTCACGCGTCCGACAATGCCGGGCGGCGTTTCGAAGGTTATTCCGATCCAAAGGCAACAGAGACGAAAGTCCTCAGGGATTTGTTCGTTGACGGCGATGCCTGGTTTCGCACCGGCGATTTGTTTCGCTTTGACGAGGCCGGGTTTATCTTTTTCGTCGATCGGAGTGGCGATACCTACCGCTGGAAAAGCGAAAATGTTTCAACCGCGGAAGTCGCCGATACCCTGGCCGGGATCGCTGGCATTTTGGAAGCAAGCGTGTATGGCGTAGGAGTGCCGGGACATGAAGGCCGCGCCGGCATGGCGACGCTTGTTGTCGACGACGACTTTACCTTAAGCGGAGTCAGTCGGGCCGTGGTGCAGGCCTTGCCAAGCTATGCCCGACCAGTGTTTCTTCGTTTGGTGACGGAAATCGACGTCACCGGCACCTTCAAGCAAAGCAAAGTGAAAATGATCGAAGAAGGCTATGATCTAAACCGAGTGACAGACCCGTTATTTGTCTGGGATCGGGAACATGGGGGTTATGTGTCGTTAACCGCACAATTGTCCGACGGTCTTCAGCAGTCGCTCTAAATCGGCTGGTTCGGACAGGCGATGATCGCCGTTTTTCACAAAAGTAATTTCCACATCTTCGCTTTCCAACGCCTGGCAGATGGTCAGAGAATGCTGCCAAGGCACATCGGGGTCTTGCATACCGTGTAATAGGCGCACCGGGCATTTGATGGCCAGGGGTTTATCCAAAATGACATGATCGCGGCCTTCGTCGATCAATTGTTTGGTGATAATATAGGGCTCCTCACTATATTCCGAAGGGCGGGCGAAAAAACCTTCACGCAGGATTTCCGCCTTCACCGGTGCCGGGAACTCCTCCCACATGCGTTCGACAAAATCCGGTGCGGCGGCGATCCCAATCAGCGCCTGCAGGCGCTCCGGCCGTGCCAAGGCCATCAACAACATGATCCAGCCGCCCATGGAGGAGCCAACAATAACCTGAGGGCCGTCGGTCACGTCATCCAAAATGGCAAGCGCGTCGTCTTTCCAGGCACCGATGGTGCCATCCCGGAATTCCCCGCCGGAGGCACCATGGCCGCGATAATCAAAGCGCGTGTAGGCGCGTCCGTGATCGCGGCAATAGGCTTCTAACGCCAGCGCTTTGCTGCCTTCCATATCAGACATGAAACCGCCGCAGAAAATGATACCGGGGGACTTTCCAGCGAAATGGTGATAAGCGATTGCGGTACCGTCAGGTCGGGTTAATATACGTGGCTCGGGCGCAATGGACATGGATTGAAAACCTAGCTTAATGGCGACAGACGCGAACTATAACACCCAAGACGCTTCGTCCAAGACCATATTGCAGGTGGTGCCGGCGATGGAACAGGGTGGCGTTGAGCGCGGGACGGTGGAGATTGCGCGCGCCTTGGTGGCTGCCGGATGGCGCGCTGTCGTCGCCTCTGCTGGCGGGCGTATGGTGGCCGAGTTGGAACAGGTGGGAGGACGCCATGTAACCTTACCATTGGCCGGCAAATCACCTTTTTTGATCCGGTCAAATATAACACGCCTGGAAAACTTGATCGCGGTAGAGCAAGTTGATCTGCTTCATGCCCGCAGCCGGGCTCCGGCCTGGAGTGCGAAGTTTGCCGCTCGACGCGCCAGCATCCCTTTTGTCACCACCTATCATAGTCCTTACGGCGATAGCTGGCTGAAGCGACCCTACAATGCTGTGATGGCGTCCGGTGACCGGGTGATTGCGATTTCCGACTATGTCGCTGATGTCATCCGCCGGCGTCATCATATCGATGAAAACCGGATGGTCCGTATTCATCGCGGGGTCGATCTGGATCATTTTGATCCGGCCAAAGTGGCTCAAGAGCGGGTCGAGAAACTAGCACAAAGCTGGCAGCTAACAGATGACATGCCGGTAATCCTGCTGCCCGGACGTTTGACCCGATGGAAAGGGCAACTGCTGGCGATCGAAGCGCTGGCAAGACTGCAAAACAAAAAAGCCGTTTTAGTTTTGGTCGGCAACGATCAGGGCCGCAAGCATTATAGCGACGAGTTGAAGGCGCAAATCGGGCAATTGAAGTTGACCGATCGGGTGCGCTTGCCGGGAGACTGCCGCGACATGGCGGCGGCCTACATGTTGGCGGATGTGGTCGTATCCGCCTCTATTGAACCGGAAGGTTTTGGCCGGGTCAGTGCTGAGGGTCAAGCCATGGGGAAGCCCGTGGTCGCCACAAATCATGGTGGATCGATGGAAATCGTCTTGGATCGGGTAACCGGCGCCTTGGTGGCGAACAATGATGCGGCGGCGATGGCAGGCGCCTTCGATCAAATGTTAAACCTGGATAGCGAGGCGCGACGAACGCTGGCGACAAAAGCCCGTGATCATGTCGAGAAAAATTTCTCTGTCGCTCGGATGTGCGCCGATACCTTGGCGGTCTATCGCGATTTGTTGGATACAGAGGCATGACCAACGAGCGCATTCTGATTATCAAACACGGCGCGTTGGGCGATTTTGTCCTGGCGTTAGGGCCTTGCAAGGCAATCCGCCGGCATCACGCGAAAGCCCAGATTATTCTTCTGACAACCTCTCCCTTTGAAACTTTGGCGCAAGAGAGCGGCTATTTCGACGAGATCTGGATTGATGAGCGTGCACCGGTTATCCAGCTTGGCAAAACCTTGAAAATGCGAAAGCAATTTCGCAAAGGCGGCTTTTCCCGGGTCTATGATCTGCAAACTTCCGACCGCAGCAATCTCTATTATCGCTTCTTCCCGAAGTCGGAGCGCCCAGAATGGTCCGGTATTGCGCCCGGCTGTTCGCATTTTCAGGACACACCGACACGCGGGGAAATGCATACGGTGGAACGGCAGCGGGATCAGTTGCGCATTGCCGGGTTAGAAAACGTACCGCTCACTGACTTCTCTTGGGTCGAGGCTGATATTGGCCGGTTCGATTTACCCGAACGCTTTGCTGTCCTGATCCCCGGCGGCTCGGCCCATCGTTTGGCAAAACGTTGGCCAGAAGAATATTATGCTGAGTTTGCGGCCAAATTGTACGCGGTCGGGATCATGCCGGTGATCATTGGCGGCAAGGACGAAACTGCCTTCGGCGCAGATATTGCCGGGGTTATCGACTTGAGCGGACAGACCAGTTTTCAAGAAATCGCCGCAATTGCCGCGCGCGCCTGTGGTGGGGTCGGCAATGATACCGGCCCCTCTCATATCGCCGCACTTGCCGGTGCGCCCTTTGTTGCGCTGTTTTCCGCCGCCTCAAATCCTGTTCGCTGCGCCCCCCGTGGGCCCAGTGCTGGCTATCTTCAACGGGATGATCTAGCCGAACTGCCAGTGGCGGAGGTGTGGGCGCAATTTCAAGACATGGTGCGATCTTAGCGACAGACATTTTTGATCGCTTGCCATTCGGCCGGTGTCAACGCTTCCTTTGAATATCCCAAAGTGTGGAATTCAGCCTCGGCTTGGGCGATGCGGTCATCAGTCCCGGGATGAGTGTTCAAATAATCGAAGAGGTTGAATTTTTCCTCATCATCGGGTTTTTTTGCTTTCGCCTCGGCTTTCTTCTTTTTCGACTTTGCGGACATTTTTGTGAACAAAGTTGCCAGGCCGCGCGGATCGATTTGCTGCCGTTCCAGAAGATCGAACGCGATACGATCCGCATCGCGTTCGAAGGAGCGGGAATAAGATAACATTGCCAGCAGACCACCAGCCTCCCCGATCGTTTCCAAAATATCCGATCCGCCGGTAATAATGCTGATGACGGCACTAATGCCAAGGGAGCGCAGGAACGACACCGTTGGATGACGCTCGCTCTCATGGGCCATTTCATGCGCCAGGACGGCTGCGAATTCGTTCGGGCTGTCCATTTTTTGATGATCCCATGCATGAAGACGATCCGACCGCCCGGCAAGGCAAAGGCATTGACCATCTTGTGTTTGGCGATCAATACCCGCATGTCTGGTGGATTATTTAGGTGTTCCGAGAAGGCCGTGAGCAATTTTCCAATCGCTCGATCGGCAGCGTCGGTCCGGCATATTTTGCTTTTGCCAACTAACAATCCATAAGCCTGGTCGCCCAAGGGTTCGACCCAGGCTGGCGGGATCAGCCGCGCCATCGGCGCAGCGTAAAAATGCAAGCCGGCGATCAAGCCACCGCCGCAGAAAACAAGCAGTGCAAAAACAATCACCACCTGTTTTGCCCGCTCCGGCCCGGCCATCAAACTACGTCCGAGGCGCGGCGATTGGGTCAGCAATACGCCGGTGAAAGTCGGGTCGTCGATATAAAGCCGCGCTTCGTCATTCTGATGGCAGGCTAATACCGCCGGCGCGCCTGCTTTCAGTTTCTTGTCCGGGGTCCAAAGTTCCGTTAGCGGCCAGCTTTCACGCACATCGCCCTGGCGGCCGGTGATTTCGACAAACTGCGCCGTTAGCCGCACGACAACCAGGCGCTCTTTCGCGCTTCGTCCATCGAAATAGCGCCCGGCATATTCAGTCATATTTTAGACATTCCCAACATCAAACATCTCCGCCCAGCCTTCGCCAGTAGCCGGCTTGTTGCCTTGACTTTGCACAATTGCATCGAGATCGATACCACCCTCGAAACCCAGGCGATTTATAAAGAATTTGAACGTGCGGAGTTGGGCCAGCGGATGGCATATCCCCAGGGTCAATAAAGAAATGAAAAATTTCCTATCGACAACCTGATGAGCGCCCCAGCCTTCGCTTCCAAGTTTAGATCCAGCGACGCATATTTAGTGTGCCGAATGAAATGACGCATCTCAAAAACGAAGTAGCAAGAGTAAATTGCCGCTACTGCGATGTACATAAACAATACGATTGCGATACCAACGATAAATCCGATGCCCGACATAATTTCTTTATAAGAACCGCCATCTGCGAGATCGAAATATTTCGCGCCAAAACCCAAGACAATTATGAGTATGCCAGCAACAGTAAATGCAGCGAGAAGAGCAAAAAAACTCGCGCCAAAACAAACCAAGAAAGGTTTGTATAGTGGCTTTGCATTGGCAGTTAGATCGAAATTATTCCCGCCGAACTGGGATTGTCGCGTCAATGGTTTTTGAAGACGGGTGCGCACCCATGGATAAGCTAGTCCCATGCTCAAACCGAGCAAAATGTAATAGCTCATCCAACGTAGCGCATGGCGCCAGGCGGAACCGCTCATGGCGCCGCGAATGCCACGCCAATTGGTTCGGCTGAGGCGGTAATTACGGGCCCGATAGACAGCAAATCCGGTGAATAGGATGATGAAGATAAAAAACGCCAAATTGTAAAGTCCGATCAGGGCTGGTTCGGCGCTCTGTCCCAATGTAAATTGGCCGACCAAGGTGACGACGAAAAAGATCCCTGCCGCGACCAGAAAGCCTAGAAACAATTCCAGCCCGGTGCCGGTGTATTCAAGCGGCGTGCCATCAAGGACAGTGTGCCGCCAGAGATATCGTCTAACTTTTGTCTTGCCCCAGAAGCGGTAAAAGGTAAGCGTCACCACGTTCAGCAAAAAATTCACCAACACGATTTTTAGCATTTCACCTGATTTTCCAGTGTGATTAACTTCGATTGTTTTCGCCATAGCTGTTGGGGACGAATTTTCAGAATTTTCCAAGAGAAAAATACTCCAACCAATAAATTATTCAAATTCGTTACAATACAACCACATTTGAGCGCTGAATCTACAATAAATCAAGGCTTTGCTTGACAGGCGATGGAAACGCACTAAGTTGCCGCGACCGTTCTAAAACGGGCGGAAAAATTGGATGAACTTAGATAAACAAAGCGTCGCGAAATCATGGTCAACATCAAGCTACCGGACGGCAGCGTCCGTGAATACGATGGGGTGATCAATGCCGGCGAAATTGCCGGAGACATTGGTCCAGGTCTCGCCAAGGCCGCGCTAGCCGCGAAGGTCGATGGCGAATTAATCGATTTATCTTTGCCCTTAACGCAAGATACCGATTTGGCCATCGTCACGCGAACTGATGACGACGCTTTGGAATTGCTTCGCCACGACTGCGCCCATGTTTTGGCGGAGGCAGCGAAGGAACTCTGGCCCGATATTCAGGTCACGATTGGTCCAGCCATTGAAGATGGATTTTACTACGACTTCTCCCGCGCCGAACCCTTTGTACCGGAAGATCTGGTGTTACTTGAAGCGAAGATGGCGGAAATCGTCGACCGCGACGAAGAGATCGTCCGCGAAGTTTGGTCGCGCGACAAAGCCGTCGATTATTTCAAATCCATCGGCGAACATTACAAAGCCGAGATCATTGCCGATCTGCCGGAGACGGAAGAAATCTCGGTTTATACCCAAGGCACTTTCACGGACCTTTGCCGCGGGCCGCATCTGTCGTCGACAGGCAAGTTGGGCAAAGCCTTCAAGCTGATGAAAATTGCCGGGGCCTATTGGCGCGGCGATTCTAACAATGAGCAACTGCAACGCATTTACGGCACCTGTTGGCGTAATGATAAAGAGCTGAAAGCCTACCTGTTTCGTTTGGAAGAAGCTGAAAAGCGCGATCACCGTCGCCTCGGCCGAGAAATGGAGCTTTTTCATTTTCAGGAAGAAGCCGCCGGTTTCCCGTTCTGGCACCCAAAGGGCTGGACACTATATACAGCACTGCAGGATTACATGCGGGCGAAATTGGATGCCAATGGCTATAGCGAAGTAAAAACCCCGCAGTTGGTGGACCGCCGGCTGTGGGAAGAATCCGGCCACTGGGAAAAATACCAAGAGCATATGTATATTACGGAGTCGGAAGAGCGCATGTGGGCGCTAAAGCCGATGAACTGTCCCTGTCATGTGCAGATATTTAACCAAGGGCTGAAAAGCTATCGCGACTTGCCGATGCGGATGGCGGAATTCGGAGCGTGTCACCGTTACGAGCCTTCGGGCGCGTTACATGGTCTAATGCGCGTGCGCGGATTTGTTCAAGACGATGCTCATATTTTTTGCACGGAAGCTCAAATTAATTCTGAATGCGACCGATTTTGCAACCTGCTTTTCGACATCTATCGCGATCTCGGCTTCGACGACGTGGTCATCAAGCTATCAACTCGCCCGCCGGTGCGTGCCGGTAGTGACGAACTTTGGGATAAAATGGAGAGCGCGCTGACCGAAGCCATTAACGCCACTGGCCTACCCTATGAATTGAATCCGGGCGACGGCGCGTTCTATGGTCCGAAGTTGGATTTTGTCTTGCGCGACGCTATTGGCCGTGATTGGCAATGCGGCACCCTGCAGGTCGATTTGGTGCTGCCGGACCGGCTGGACGCGAATTATGTCGGCGAAGACGGGCAAAAACACCGCCCGGTGATGTTGCACCGGGCCATTTTGGGTTCTTTTGAGCGTTTTATCGGTGTCCTAATCGAGCATTATGCCGGTCGTTTTCCGCTCTGGCTGGCCCCTGTGCAGGTCGTGTTGGCCACAATTACGCAAGAAAGCGACGATTACGCCCAAGTAGTTGCCGAAAAAATGCGCGCCCAAGGTTTGCGGATCGAACTTGATCTGAGGAATGAGAAGATCAATTACAAAGTTCGTGAGCATTCTTTGAAAAAGGTGCCCATAATTGCTGCGATCGGCAAACGCGAGGCCGCAGAAGGCACGTTGTCCCTGCGCCGGCTCGGAAGTAAATCGCAAGAAGTACTTGCACTGGACGCAGCCTTGGTGACAATAGCCGAGGAAGCTGCTTCACCTATAGATTAGATGCCGCTTAACCATTTGTTGCGCTTGAGATATAACCTATACTCAATGGAACGACGAAACAGCTTAAGGAGATAAAATAATCGCACGTCGACCACATTCAAACACGCCACCTGTCCGCGAAGGACCGCGTGTTAACGAGCAGATCGATAATCCATCCGTACGACTGATCGACGAAACTGGGGAGAATGTCGGCGAAGTCCCAACGGACGACGCCATGGAGCAGGCTTTTCAAGCCGGGCTCGATCTAGTGGAAGTTGCTGGCAACAGCGACCCACCGGTCTGCAAAATCATGGATTTCGGTAAATTTCGCTTCGAAGCGCAGAAAAAAGCCAATATTGCGCGTAAAAAGCAAAAGACTGTGCATGTCAAAGAAATTCAGATGCGGCCGAACATAGATCAACATGATTATGATGTGAAAATGCGGGCGATGCGGAAATTTCTTGGTGAAGGGGACAAGGTCAAAGTGACCCTGCGCTTCCGTGGCCGGGAAATGGCGCATCAGGAACTGGGCCGCGATCTATTGCAGAAAGTTCGCGATGAGCTGGAAAGCGAAACCAAGGTCGAGCAGTTCCCCAAGATTGAAGGCCGCCGTATGACTATGGTGGTGGTACCGAAATAGCCTTCGAAGTTTTTCGCTGAAATATCCAGTAGTAGTGATTGGTTTGCCGGAAAGCTTTGTGTTACGGCAAACTTTCCAGTCTATTTCAGGTTTCGACCTGTGCCTTAACCAGTGCGGCAAATTCAGCTGCTGGGACGGCACGGGAAAACAGATAGCCTTGCAGTTGATCGCACTTTCGTTCAGCAAAAAATTGTGCTTGGGCTTCTGATTCAATACCTTCGGCAATGGTGGTGAGATCTAAATTTTCAGCCAAGCTGATGATCGCTTGGGTGATGGCAACGTCGTCGCGTTGTTCCGGGATACCGGCGACAAAAGACTGGTCAATTTTAAGCGTGTCGACGGGGAAATCTTTTAGATAACTCATCGACGAAAAGCCGGTGCCAAAATCGTCGATGGCCAATAGCACCCCGAGGGCGCGAATTTCACCAAGACGGCTGCGTACCTGCTCGGCACCATACATCACCATGCCTTCCGTAATTTCGACTTCGAGCTGCGACGGCGACAATTCGGCTGCTCTCAGGTTTCCATCAATAAATTGAACAATATCGGCCCGGCGGAAATCGATTGGCGACAGGTTCACCGAGATCATCAGGGGCAGTGCGAATTGTTCCGACCAGATGGCCATTTGCCGGCAGGCTGTCGCTAGAACCAGCTCTGTCACTTCGGTTATCAAGCCGCTGCTCTCGGCGACCGGGATAAATTCCGCAGGCGAAATTGGGCCTTCTTCCGGATGGGTCCAGCGGATCAAAGCTTCCGCGCCGACGATGTTTTGGTCCTTGGTGCGTACCCGTGGTTGATAATAAACTTCTAGTCCACCTTCTACCAGGGCTTTACGTAGCTCGGCTTCCAAGGTGTGGCGTCGCCGCACCGCCGCTTGCATGGTCGCATCGAACAATTGAAACCGCCCACGCCCTTCGGTTTTCGCGCGATAAAGCGCCAACTCCGCATTTTGCAGAAGTTGAAGTGAGTCTGTGACATCATCGGGGTATACCGTTATCCCGACACTCGCAGTGCTATGTAACGGGACGCCGTTTATTTCATAGGCTTCCGTCAACGCCTTAAGCATTCGGTCGGCAAAAATTGTAATGCCGTCAGATTGATTGATATTGGTTTGGATAATGGCAAATTCATCGCCACCCAGCCTGGCGACGATATCCGTGTCCCGGGACACTTCCTGCAAGCGGGTGCTGACTTGCAGCAATAGACTGTCGCCAGCAGCATGGCCTAAGGTATCGTTCAAGTCCTTGAAATTGTCTATGTCCATAACATAGACCGCAACTTGGCGTTCGAGCCGGCGGGCATGTTCGATCATTTCTTCCAACCGATCACTGAAAAGCTGGCGATTTGGTAGTCCTGTCAACGGATCCAAATGCGCCAACTGCTCCATCGCCAAGCCACGCGACCGGCGTTTCTCCAACGCTTGATTGATGGCTTCGGCCAATTGACTTAGTTCGTCATCGCCACTGAATTCGACCAGGCCGTCGCTAGATGAATTCGCCAACGCTTTGGTCTGAGTCAAGATATCTGTCAGCGGATAAAGCACCCCGCGTAACAGGACAATGACCGCCATCGCGCCAATCAGTGCGGCGGCCGCGGACATCAACGACAAGGCCAAAGTCGGTTGCCGCGCCAGTTGGCGAAAACTCGAAAGGCTGGCGCCGCCGCGCTCACGCAGGTCGGCCAGCAAATCTGTGCGCAATAGGGCCAACAAGGCGTTAACCTGATGTTGAAAAGACTGAAGATATTGCGGCCGCTCGTCGACCCCTGACGACATCACCAAGCTTGCTTGTTTCTCCAATTGAGTAATGCGATCGCCGATATCTTCTACCCGGCTTGAAGTGCCTTTTTCACCCATGGAATCATGAAATGTCGCGGTAGAATTCCTAAGGAGTGCTGCCGCATCACTGAATGCAGCGCTGGATTTTTCGTTGTTGGATGCCGCGAGGGTCAATTGCCAGGCGAATTCCGCTAAATCGGTTTGCAGATCAGCGACGGCGCGTTCTTGTGGTGCCGCGACATCGGCATAGCGGGCGATTTCGTTTTCCAGCCTTTTGGACGCGAAATAGGTCACTAAACTGGTGGCAAATATCAGGAACACCAAAATCCCGATTGTCAACGCGATGCGGCCACCCAAATTTATCCGCATGATTTACCTCTGTACAAAACCAACAATTACTCGTTTGCTTGCTCAAATTGATTAATCGATCTAATTATCCGACAAGATTGGCCACTCGACAAAGCCATTTTTTCGTGATCGCAAGCTAGATCAGAATACGCTAATTAGGCCCAAAAGGGACACAAAAAGAAAGGGACGATCCGAAGATCGCCCCTTCCGTCCTCAATCTGATGTTCAGGTTTCGTGTCTTTAAACGTCACTCGTGTCGATCGCCGCCAAGACGGAGACTTGGTCGATCGGCACCGCGCTCTCGACCGTGATCGAGAAGTCCGCCACACCGTCAACGGTGACTTCAACCGTATTCGCGTCGACTTGAGCGAAGTTAAGATCAGCCCCCCGGTCTGCCGGATCTACGCCGAGAGTGTCGAACAGGCCATCCAGGTCGATTACGTCAGAGCCAGGTTCGAAGCCGGAGATGACATCATGGCCGTCGAGCGGGTCGTTATAGACATAGGTGTCATTGCCGGCACCGCCTATCAAAAGATCATCGCCTTCATTGCCGGCCAAAGCATCATTACCGGCACCGCCGATCAAAATGTCTTCGCCGACATCGCCGATCAGGTCATCGTCGCCGCCATGACCGATCAACGTGCCGCCACCAGGCACCGCCGTCAACATGTCATTACCGTCGTCGCCTTCTTCAATGACGTGATTTTCCGGACTGAGGCTGATATTGATGGCATCGTCGATGATAACGCCATCGCCATCGCCGTCCGTCAGCGCCAGATCGTATTCCAGGGTCAGAAGTTCGCCGGGATCAGGTTGCCCGGCGCCGAAGCCACCGATTTTGAAAGTGCCGCCGTCAACATATTTATATTCAACGGTGGTATAGTTATCTTCCGCAAAGACTGCGATGTCAGTATCCGTCTCAACGCCGTTAACAATGACACTGTCGCCTAAGAAATCAATTGAGAAAGTCTGGCCGCCGACATCGAAGTCCGAGAGATTCACATAAAGACCCTCAAAAACTATGACGGTCATCCCGTTGTAAGTAATTCTGACCTGATTGATGTTTGTCGGGGTCAAATTAGTACCATCACCAACAACGCCAATCGGGATTCCTGCGCCAGTATCATCGTCGATCATCGCCGAAATTTCGATCGACGTCGGGCCGCTGACAACCTGGGTAATCGAAGCGGATGCCCCGTTCACCATATAGTGCCCGGAATAGCCGTGGTCTCGATTTAGCGCATTGCCATAATCGTCGCCGCCGACATTGGCGTCCGTGTCGCCTTCGATGTTATGGACAAAATCAACCAGCAATGATTCATCGGCGCCGACACTATTCCCCGCCGATACGCCGCCTTCATTGGCATTGGTGTTGGCGGTGCCATTGGGCAAGCCAAACTCTCTCGGCGTCAACAAAACATCGCGGTTGTCCGCTGTTGTGTCATCGAAATAGGCGTAGGGATCATTGCCGCCATGGAAATCGTAACCAAGGTCGCCAACATTAAAGGTGGTGATGCCGCCGTCTATTTGTACATGCAGGTCAAAATCATAGGTACCGGCACTTGGATCGAGGGCGATTGTGAAGACCTTGTTATCGGTGACTTCGGTATCGTTAGCCGTATAATCGACATTTACGGTAGTCGAGCCGATCAGGGTTGTTCCATCCGGTGACAGATAGAGATAGATAATCTGTCCGCCACTGGTCTTGCCGCTGTCGTCACCATTAGAGACGCCTGAGAAGACCAGGCTGCCAAGACCGTCGGCCCCAGCATTGTCGACGACGTCGCTGTCGATATCAAGCGGGACATCGTGATCGAATGCATCGACTTCATTGACCAGATAAGCGGTATCCGGATCAATCACTACCGGGCTGTCGTCATCGACGCTCAGGCCCAGTTGGCCGGTGGCCGTTTCCCCGAAACCGTCGGAAATACCAAACTCAAAGAAGAAATCGATATTATCTTCATCCGAGGTACCATCCGGCGGGCTTGGATCATTATGCTTAAGCGGCTCCAGGATTTCGACTTTGTAATCGTTGCCGCCATCCGGCGAAATCTTGATCACATCGTCCTGGTCGTCATCTGCTTCGGCGATCAGGGTTTGCGTTGCCGCGTCCCAATCCCAGGTCATAGTTTGACCGTCAACCGTGTAGACCAGATTGTCGCTGCTGTCTTTGACCGCTAGACCATGATAGGCGGAGAAGTCGATGGTGCCGCTACCGGCATCGCCGAAATCAACTGTGAATTTAGTCGTGCTTTCGTCATTGTCGCCATCGGCGTTGGCATCGGGTGCATCATTCGGGCCGCCGACGATACCGCTTAGACCTTCGTCGTCGACTGTCAAACCAAACTCTTGGTCCGGGATATCGTTGTCGCCGAAGATCGTGATGGTCAGATTGCCATCGTCGGTCAGGTCGCCGTCACTCAGGACATAATCGAAGCTGTCGGTCAGCTCCTCGCCATCGGCCAAAGCTTGAACGGCTTCATAGGCGCCTTCCGGTCCTTCGTCGGTATTGGTATAAAGGACATAATTGTAGCTGCCGTCCGAACCGATATGCAGGGTACCATAAAGACCTTCAATCTCTGTCCCGGTGGTCTTGTCGGTGCCACCGGCAATCGCCAGGACGCCGTCGGTGGTGCTTTCGATACTCAACAGATGCAGGGGTAGCGGCCCGGCATCGCCGTCGCTATCGACATGGTCATCAAATTCGCGGACAACTTCCGGTTCTTCAAATTCACCGACAAACTCAACGATGTCGTGATCGCGATCGGCAAGAACGTTGCCAAGATCGGTCAGATTGTTATCTGTTTCTTCCGGGCCATCCTCACGCACCCAGTTGGTGTCATCCACTGCTGAAGGCGGCCTATTCGGCGGCGGCGGCGGCGGTGGTGGTGGGGGGGGGTGGGGCATCAATGGTGATGGTCAGGGTGGCGGCCGAGAGATCGCCTTCGGTATCGACGATGGTATAATCGACCACGGTGACGCCAAAGAAACCGGCCGTCGGGGTGAAGGTGACTTCGCCGGTATTGGCGTCGATCACAACATTGCCGTCAGCGGCGTGACCAGCCGCCATGGCGGCGCCTTGCAGGGTCGAAGCATCGGCCCCTTCCAGATCGTTCGCCATCACATCGTAAGTTACCGGCGTATTCAACGCCGTCGTCGTCATATCATCGACCGCAATCGGGCCATCGTCGGTAACCGCCACAGTCAGCGTGTCCATGGCGCTATCGCCATCGTCATCGGTGACCCGAACGGTCCAGCCGTCCAAGACGATATCGCCGAGGCCACGGTCGCTGTCGCCATCAACCGTGCTGGTATCGTTATGATCCAAGGTATTGGTGGTCAGGGTATAGTGCCAGGTATAGTCCGGATTGATCACCAGGGTGCCATATTCACCCATCACCACGCCGCCATTGGTGATATCGACCCAGATGCCGTCCGTGCCCATGATCTCCAGGGCCTCTAACTCATCGTCGCCGGTATCAAACTCAATGGTCCCGTCCGTGACCAGGGAACCGCCATTGCTGCCATTCGGCAGGGCCGCTTCGTCGACAATGCCGCGGGCCCCGTCCAGTTCGATCGGCAGCTCGTCCGTCGAGACAAATCCAGGGGTGTCCGGCACCAGTTCCGGCGGTGTCACCAAAATGCTCGGCTGATCGTCGCCAATCGGCTCGACCGGCGGTTCCGGCTCCGGCGTATCGCGTGGGAACGGCGTCGGATCAAGCGGCCCTTCCGCATTCAGGCCGGCCAGCGCATCGCCGCCATCGTCATTATAGACACTTTGCCCGTCGCTCGACGGGGCCGCGTCACCAAAGGTTTCCAATTCACCGTTGGTCAGTTGCGCCACCAGCACGTCACCGGCATAAATACTGCCGTCCGACGACACTATTTGCGGCGGATTGTCGCTTTCCGAAGTTGCCGCGAAACCGTCCAGGACGATCTTGCCGCCATTCTCAAGAAGCAAAACCAGATCGTCGCCATCGCGATCGACGGTAACGTCAGTCAGATCGAAAGCAAACTGCACGGTTTGACCAGGCTCGACCACCACCGTGATCACCTGACCGGCATTCGGCTGTTGCACAGCCTGGCCATTATTGGCCAGCGCCGCCGCCGCCTGATTGGCTTGTCCGGTGGCTTGGCTGTTTTGGGTATCCGTGTTCTGTGTGCTTTCCGTCGCCATAACGTTACCTTCTTCTTTCAATACGCCAACTTGCGCGTTGGCCTCGAAATCCTTGGTAAGGAGAAAATAACAACAGTTATGGCAAATCAGTACGTAATAATATTCTAATTCTACATAGTATACTATACATTTTGACGAATTTTGTAATTCAGGACTTATTATCTTCCGCCATATCGTCGGAAATTTTTAAAATCACGGATTAGTTCCTAAACCTGACGCCATCGCCTCAGCCAGCCAATTTTGACAGGTCGGCCAAGTTATCGGGATATCCCAACCGGCCTCGAGCTCCAGCATGAAACCGACCATCCCAATCAGACGCGGGAATTTCGAGCGGGCCAGAAAATCCTCATCCACCGCCCCACCATAATGCGCCAAGACATCTTCTACGAATTGGCCACCATAGTACCAAAGTTCTGCAAAATCGAAGGCGGGGTCGCCGAAACCGATATCGGCAAAGTCGATGACACCGGTTAGCTGGTTTTTGTCCGGATCAAAAAAGATGTGATCGTCATTGATATCCTGATGGATGACCGTGGTCGGAATATCGAAATCAAGGGCCAAATAGGCCTCGAATTGCGCTTCAATCCAGGTGCGCTCCGCGTCAGTTAGTTTTGGAAACACTCTATTTTGGATTTTTGGCAAGATGCGTCGGGCGTTTTTTGGGCTCCACCAATATCCGTCCGCTTCCTCCTTGAAACCGCATGTTTTAACGATATCGACCGGCATTTCATGCAAGGCGGTTAGGAATTGACCCAGTTGCGCGGTAATTTGGCCCAGCGCGACGCGATCCATTGCCGCAATATCCCCGGGCAACAACTCCCGCCCGGGAATTTTTTCATAACCACCGAAACTCAAACCGTCCGGCAGATAGATATAGTCCGGCACCGCCAAAGGCAGGCGTGGGAGCAGTTCTGCCAATAACGCCACTTCCGATTTAAAACGCGCTTTGTATTCCGCCCGTTTGGGAAAGCGAAAGACCAAACGGTCATCCAAGATCAAAACATCATTGTCCCAACCTTTGGTGACCAGGCGCGTTCGTTCGAAATTCAGGCCCGGGAAGGCGGCGTGGATCAATCCGGCATAGTGGGTGGCATCATTCACGGGGTCCGGACGCCGATGATTAGATTGCCGGCCCGCTCGATCTCGTCCATATAATTTGACCCTATGACGTGTTGCAACCGCCACAAGCCTTGTTCTTGCAGATCTTCGAGATGGCCTTGAAAGTCCAGTTCTTCAAATGTCTGCGCGTTCATATAGACGACGATCGGTGCGCCCGGTTTGGCGACGCGGATCAGTTCGGCAATACCTTCTGGGCCGACATGGCTGCCGAAGGTGCCGGCGGAGACGACGGCGTCATAGGCACTGTCTGCAAGCGCCGTGCGGGCGAGTAAACTACCTTCATAGAGACGGCGGTATAGGCCTTTCGCCTTTGCCTTCGCCAACATCCCGGCGGAGAAGTCCAGGCCGTCAAAACAACTATACCCGCAGGCCGCCAGTTCCTCGCCGACCAGACCGGTACCGCAACCCATATCGGCGATTACTGCCGTTTTCGCCGGCACCAGCCGGGCCAGGTTTTCGGCCACGATCCGAGGCGCGATATAGCCGTATTCGTTCCGCAACTCATCGTCGTAGGTTGAAGCCCATTCATCATAATGTGCCGCCGCATCGACCGTAATCTCACCTACCCGCCCGGTCACTTGCGCCAGTCGTCCTGTCGGTTTTTTCGCCATCGCCCTTTTTTGCCTTTGTTGCGGTAGGGGATTAATTAACATTGCCGCCGCCAGATATTCAATCCCACACAAACTTGAGCTTAAACCGAACGGGTTGGGCTGCAAAGGACCAGCGGTTCCCGAGCCAGCTTGCCGCCCCAAGGACCTGAATAATAATGCACGCAATTATGAACTATTAGGCATCCAGTCGCGACTAACTGATGTGCCGAGAGATTTCGGCTTTAAAAATAAGAGAGAAAACCCATGCGCCGCAAAATCATTCATAACTGTTTATTCGCCGGTTTTACCGCTTTTTATGCCGCACCGGCCGCCGCCTTGATTACTGGCGATGACCACGGGGACAATTCCGCCGCCGTCAAGGCGACAGTGCGCGATATCGCCAAACCACCACCGACTATTAAAGTCAAATCGAGCGACGGCAAGTCATACAATACTGTCGATAGCCCGACCGCTGTCTATTTCAAGGCCAAATATAGCGGCGCCTGTCGCCTCGGCTGGACAGGCAAAAAGGGCAAAGTCATGGTCAAAGCGAACTGGAACGGCTCGAAGCCCTATACCAATACCGCGCTTTGGGACAAGTCCACACAACCTTCAGGCCGCTACAATTCCGGCGAAATGTCGGTCGGCGGTTTCCTCGACAATTCAATAAAACAGCGCGTATATGCGGTCTGCAACACCCTGGTCAAAAATGGCAAAGTACCAGGCCAAACGACGACACTCACCCGGCATGAGGACATCATGCTGGTTTATAAATTATCGTGTAAGAAGAACGACAGTTCCGGCATGTATGGCTGGCAGTCGGCAATACTGAACTATCGTTGCGAAGGCTATGTGCCGCGGGTGCCGGCGACCGGCCAGTCGGGACCGCAACGCGACCCCGATACCGGCCACGAAACGCTGAAATTCCAGGTCACGAAACTGGTGGTCAACACTAATCCTAAGAAATATGTCGGCACCTGTCCGGCCAAGATCAAGTTCGGTGCCGCCATTACTGCAAACCGGGACGGCCTGGTCAAATATCGCTGGCAGACCAGCACCAGCGGCATGGGTCCGACCCACAACCTTGCTTTTCAGAAAATAGGGACAAAATATACCCCGCAACCGACCCTGACGATCGATGAAAAGGGCGCCATCAAAAGCCCGAGCGGCAGCCTGAAAGCGCCAAGCCAGAGCGGCCAGGTGGGTGGCCTGACGCAAACCCCTCCGGGCGTGCAGAACCATTTCGTCAAGCTGCATATCGTCTCGCCAACCGGTCAAATGAAGACGGCAGAGAAGCATTTCACCGTCGAATGCAAAAAACCCACCAGCGGCGGCTTCAAAGCGCCGAGCACCAGCGGTGGTAGCGGTGGTGGCCAAGGCAGCGGTAAAGCCGATATTACTTTCACCAAAATGAAGCTTGGCAAAAAACGCTTCTATGTCGGCGCCAAATCGAAGCCTTGGACCGGTACCCTACAGCTGAACGCCGGCGATGCGACAAAGACCCTGGGCAATGGCAAATGCGAATTCCCGTATAAATACAGCATTGTCAATCGCGGCGGTGTGGTGACGGAAAAAGCCTTCAAGGCGGTGTTGAAGATGGGCAACCAAACCCAACATACGAAAAACAACATTATCTTGAACCCCCAACAAGCGAAATGGGTGGCGGGCAAATTCCAACTCTCAAGTGGCAATCACACCCTGAGCGCCATCCTCGACAGCAACAACAAAGTCAATGAAAGCAAGGAGAACAACAATAGCCGCACGATCAAAATTCAAGTCAACGGCTGCGGTTAGACCGTCAAATCCAGCAAGACCCCGCCCCGCGCCCGCCTAACGCCGGCGCGGGGCTTTTTTAGTCTGCATACATAGTCATGCTGTTGGTTAGGCGCGGGTTGTTGCTTTCGGCGGTTTCGAACAGCTCCGTCTCCAGCTTGCGGAATCCAACCGCGAACACTTTCCAGATGGCCAAATAAGCCAATCAACCCATGATTTGCGGCCGAGACGTTCAGCGATCTGATGGATTAGGGAAAAAATAGACGATGCCCCTGTCTTCGACAATATAGCGGCCATTAAGACTTTTATCTTCCGCAAAATTCGGGCCCATTTTGTACCTATTGACCGTCTTCTTTCCGATTGTTCTTGTTGATATCTCCGACACATCTCTCAATTTGTCTTTTATATGTGCAGAGAGCCTTTCTCCTGTGGCCTGGTCAGGATAGGACAGCTTTTCGAAACTGGCTCCCTCATCGTCTGTTTCGATTTCCCATAATTCCGTTTCCGTGAGCCACAATTGGTAGGTGTGAAGGCGTTTTGCGTCAGCCGACGTCGGCTTAGGGGCGATCGCAAATACACCACCGCCCTTAGGTGGGATCATTGGCTTCCGTTTTTCGCTAATTTCAAGCCGGTATTTATTTTTTTCGTGGTTGTCTGCCGCCACGTCATTTGGCATGAAGAAAACAATGCCATTTTTTGTGATGGTCATGTCGCCGTTTAAGTTGGCATCACATCGGGTTTTTTGCTTACGTCGGATCATTTCGATCTCTGATTTCGATACAGAAATTGTCGATGTGCCTTTGACAAACCCTATATTTGCCGCAACCATTTGAAATAAAAAATCTCCCGTAGGTGTCTCCGGGTAAGGCAATTTCTCGACTTCGACGCCTTGGTCATTGGTACGGATTTGCCAAAATTCGCTGTCCGAGAGCCACAACTGATAAGTTCGAAGCCGTTTTGAGCCGTCGTCTGTTGGCATTGGGACGACTGCCAATATACCTCCGCCTTTGGACAATGACGGCTCGAACCCATCTTTGTCCCGGAACAGGCTCTGTTTCTTTGGCAATGGAATAGTTTGGCCGGCTGACGGCGCTACTTCAGCCTTCTTAGGGCTAGAAAATTCAGGCTCGCGTGTTTCTCTAGCAATCTCAACGTCGGGTTCGAAGTCGATATAACGAAAGCCTAAATAACCATTTTGTGCCGCAAAATTTAGGCCAATTACGGCTATAACTAAGGCGCAAACGAAGCCGAAGCCGAAAATTAGACCGCGTACAAAAATCCTGCCCATTTTAAGTTCCAGTTATTCAAATACAGAGATCGTAATTATAGTATTAATCTTATATTAATACTAATAAATTATGTGTGCGTTATCGGTCTTGCGGTGTCTACGCTAGTTGTCAAAAATAGCCATTTCATCCTTGCAAGTCTCCGCCGTCCCCGCTATAAACCGCCAGCCTTCCTGCGGGGAGGCGTTCAACGAACCAGTCGTGGCGCGGTAGTTTCATTCCGGGGCATGCCCGGCGGTTCTTTCGCAGCTTTCACTAGATAGGAGAGCCAAATGCCCAAGATGAAGACCAAGAGCGGCGCCAAAAAGCGCTTCAAGCTCACCGCTTCCGGCAAGGTCAAACGCTCGATGGCCGGTAAAAATCACTTTATGATCCGACGTTCAAACAAGCAGATTCGCAACTTGCGTGGCACCACCATCGCAAGCCCGGAAGATGCCCGGATCATCAAAAAATTTCTTCCCTACGGCTAAGGCGCAGGAGACAGCAAAATGGCACGCGTAAAACGCGGCGTGACGTCTCACGCCAAGCACAAAAAAGTTTTGGATCAGGCCAAGGGCTACCGTGGCCGTCGCAAGAACACCATCCGGGTCGCCAAACAGGCGGTGGAGAAAGCGGGGCAATACGCCTACCGCGATCGCCGGGCGCGGAAGCGGAATTTCCGGGCGCTGTGGATACAGCGCATCAATGCGGCCAGCCGCATGCATGGCATGAACTATGCGCGATTTATGAACGGTCTCAAGTCCGCGGGCATTGAGGTCGACCGTAAAGTACTGGCTGACATCGCTGTCCGTGAACCTGAGGCCTTTAAGGCACTGGTCGAAGAAGCCAAAGGGGCGCTTGATAAAGCGGCCTAACGGGCTTTTGATGCCGGGCCGCCGACAGGCCCTTTGACGCTGGCGATAGCGTGATGAATTGAAGGGGTCTGTCCTTGGGGGGCGGCCCCTTTTTCATTTATGATTTCATTTATCTATCAAAGAGCGAGTGTATGTTAGACGAACTGAAAACGCTGGAAGCGGATTACACGCAAGCGATTAGCGAAGCTGGCGATATTGAGGCGTTGGAGCAAGTGCGCATCGCCGCGCTTGGTAAAAAGGGCAAGGTCAGCTTGTTGATGAAAGGCCTGGGCGCGCTCTCGCCGGCGGAACGGCGCGACGCCGGACAAGCCTTGAACCAAGCCAAGGGACGTTTGAACGATGCCCTGGGCTTGCGACGGGAAGAACTCAAACGCGCCGATCTAGACGGCCGGCTGGCGCGCGAGAAAATCGACGTCACTTTGCCAGCGCGCCCAGAAGCCGAAGGCCGCATCCATCCGGTCAGCCAGGTGATGGACGAACTGACGGCGATATTTGCCGATATGGGTTTCGATATCGCCGAAGGGCAGGACATCGAAGACGATTTCCATAATTTCACTGCCTTGAATATTCCGCCCGAACATCCAGCGCGGCAGATGCACGACACCTTCTATCTGACAGAGCCGGAAGACGGTGAGCAGATGGTGCTGCGCACCCATACCTCATCGGTGCAAATCCGGACCATGCAATCTTCCCCGCCACCCTATCGGATTATCGCACCGGGACGGACCTATCGCAGCGACAGCGATCAAACCCACACGCCGATGTTCCATCAGGTCGAAGGCCTGGTGATCGACCGCGATATTCATATGGGCCATCTGAAAGGCGTGCTGGTAGAGTTCTGTCGGGCTTTTTTCGAAGTCGACCATGTGGAAATGCGTTTCCGACCCTCCCACTTCCCGTTCACCGAACCGTCGGCGGAAATGGACATTCGCTGTTCCTATGAGGGCGGGCAATTGAAAATCGGCGAAGGCGATGACTGGCTGGAAATCCTCGGTTGCGGCATGGTGCATCCCAAGGTGTTGGAATATTGCGATGTCGATCCCGACGAATGGCAGGGTTTTGCTTGGGGCATGGGCATCGATCGGATCGCCATGTTGAAATACGGCATCCCGGATCTGCGGGCCTTTTTTGATTGCGACCTACGTTGGTTGAAACATTATGGCTTCGTGCCGCTTGACATACCGAACCTGGCGCAAGGATTGTCGCGATGAAATTCACCCTTTCCTGGTTGAAAGACCATCTCGATACCGATGCCAGCTTGGATCAGATTGTCAAAAAACTCACCGCCATCGGTTTGGAAGTCGAAGATGTCCATGACCCGGCCAGCGAACTGGCCGCTTTCACGGTTGGTTATGTGGTGGAAGCCAAACAGCATCCTAACGCCGACCGCTTGCGGGTTTGCATCGTCGATACCGGCAGCGAAAAAGTCCAGGTGGTTTGCGGGGCACCGAATGCACGAACCGGTATGAAGGGTGTTTTTGCGCCTTCCGGCACCACTATTCCCGGCACTGGGCTATTCCTCAAACCGTCGAATATTCGCGGCGAAGCATCCAATGGCATGCTTTGTTCCGAACGCGAAATGGGTCTAAGCGACGAACATGACGGCATCATCGACTTGCCGGAAGATGCCCCGATTGGGGCACCATTTGCTGACGTCGCCGGTCTGAACGATCCGGTCATCGAAATCGCGATCACACCCAATCGCCAGGACTGCACGGGCGTCTATGGCATCGCCCGCGACCTTGCCGCCGCCGGTATAGGCAGATTAAAAACTTTCTCTCCACCACCGGTGCCGGGGCAATTCACCAGCCCGATAAACGTCGCATTGAATTTTCCCGCTGATGACGAACTTCCCGGCTGTTTCTGTTTTGTCGGTCGTTATGTCCGCGGTATCAAAAATGGTCTCAGTCCGGCCTGGATGCAGAAACGCCTGCGCGCCATCGGCCTCAGGCCGATTTCCGCCCTGGTCGATATCACCAATTATGTGACCTATGATCTAGGCCGGCCACTGCACGTCTTCGATGCCGACAAGGTGACCGGGAACATCCAGGCCCGCTACGCCAAGGATGGCGAACAACTGCTGGCTCTGGATGACAAGGAATATACCCTGACTTCTGCCATGACCGTGATCGCTGACGATAAAAGTGCCGAAGGTATCGGCGGTATCATGGGCGGGGAAGAAAGCGGCTGTACGGCGGAAACCACCAATGTGTTTCTGGAGGCGGCGCTGTTCGATCCTATCCGCACGGCGATAACCGGGCGCACCTTGGGCATCGAAAGCGACGCGCGTTATCGTTTTGAACGTGGTGTCGATCCGGCCATGGTGGTGCCCGGTTCGGAAGCGGCAACGCAACTTATCCTTGACCTTTGCGGCGGTAAACCGAGCGAAATCATCATCGCCGGCTCACCGGAAGTCGAAACCAAAAATGTTACCTATCGCCCTGGCCGGGTCGAAGCCTTGGGCGGGTTGGCGGTCGAAGCGGATCGTCAAAAAGAAATATTAACCGCCCTCGGTTTCGAACTTGAAACCAACGGTGAGGTCTGGACCGCCACGGTGCCAACCTGGCGTCAAGATGTCTATGGCGAAGCCGATCTAGTCGAAGATGTTCTGCGCATCGTCGGTTATGACGACCTGCCGGCGGTGCCGTTGCCCCTCACTTCGGCGGTGACAAAACCGCCGCTAACGATTGGGCAACGCCGGGTCACCTATGCCAAGCGGGCGTTGGCCAGCCGGGGCTTGGTCGAATGCGTCACCTGGTCTTTCATGCCAAAACGTTTTGCCGCGCTGTTTGGCGGCGGGGCGGACGAACTGCGGTTGGAAAACCCAATCAGTTCCGAACTTGACGTCATGCGCCCCAGCATCCTGCCGAACCTATTGCAGGCGGTCGGTCGCAACAATGACCGTGGTTTTGTCGATGTCGGTTTGTTTGAGGTAGGCCCGCAATATGGCGACGCGAGCATCGACGGTCAGGCGGTGGTCGCCGCCGGTGTGCGTGGCGGTGCCATCGGCGCCCGGCACTGGGCCGACAATATCCGCGCCGTCGACGCTTATGATGCAAAAGCGGACGTGCTGGCAACCCTGACCGCCATCGGTGGCCCAGCGGAGAGCGCCCGTGTGGTGGCCGAGGCGCCGGCCTGGTATCATCCCGGACGATCCGGTACGTTGCAGCTGGGTCCAAAACTGATCCTGGCGCATTTTGGCGAAATCCATCCAGCGATATTGGCGGCCCTGGACGTGAAGGCGCCGGTGATCGGCTTCGAACTTTTTATCGGCAATTTGCCAAAACCGAAAAGCAAAGCCACCAAGGCGCGAGCGAATTTGGAGATTTCCGATTTCCCGGCGGTCGAACGTGATTTTGCCTTTGTTGTCGATGAGAAGACGACCGTCGACAAGCTGGTCGGCGCCACCAAAGGGGCTGATAAAAAACTCATCACCGCGGTGAATGTCTTCGATGTTTATACCGGCAAAGGCATCGCGGAAGGTCAGAAATCGATCGCTCTCTCGGTCCTCATGGAACCGAAAGGTCGGACCTTGACTGACGAAGAAATTGACGCTGTCGCCGACAAAATTATCGCCGGTGTAGCCAAAGCGACAGGCGGTGTGCTCAGGGGCTAGGCTGATTGCGCGTCTACGACGCGGCTTCAGACCGCTTCGGCCAGGAAAACCGGGATTTTGCGATCGGTTTTGGCTTGGTAGTCGTTATAGGGCGGGTAGGCATCGGCGGCAGCGGCCCAAAGGCTGTCGCGTTCTGGATTGTCTTCGACTTCGCGGATGCGCATTTTGAAGACTTCGGTGGCGTCGCGTATTTCCACCTCGCCATTGGCGCGCAGATTATGGACCCAGACCGGATGTTTCTCTGCCCCGCCGTATGAACCGATCAGGACATAACCCGCATTGACTTTTACGCGCATCAGCGGGATTTTCCGGATTGCGCCCGACTTATTACCCATATGGGTGACAATGATGCAGGGCATCCCGGAATCGCGAAGTGTCGTGCCCTCGGTACCCCCACTGCCTTCATAAAGTTCAACTTGCTTGCGCACCCAATCCAGTGCCGGTGGAATATATTCGCCCATGTCGTCAATGCTCCTTCAAACTTTGTTCCTATCGCAACAGTAACACGCCTGTGTATGGCCCGGCAAACCTAAGGAAATAGGTTCTGCCTAGGGAGCACGAATGACCCGGCTGGCGGGAAAAACCACCGCCGCCGTTGTTCCCTCACCGAATACGCTGTCTAGAATGAACTCCGCTTGGTGCAATTCGCATAGAAGACTTACGATGGTCAGCCCAAGGCCAATCCCATCGACTTGTCGCACTTCACTTGAAGCCGTGCGACCAAACCGTTGCAAGATACTCGGTAAGTCTGAGTTTTTTATTCCGACGCCGGTATCTTCGACGGTTAGAACCATATTGTTTGCCGCGTTCAAATTGACGCTAACATCCACGGTGCCACCGGGCCGGTTGTACTGCAACGCGTTGGAAATGAGATTGATCGCGATCTGCTTGAAACGGGTTTCATCGACGTAAAGCGCGGGAAGGTTGTCGTCAATATTGAATGTCACGGTCACATTATGTTCTTCGATCCGGCTGACAAGCATCACCCGGCATAGGTTAATCATCTCTGCCACATCAATTTCGCACTCTTCCAGTTGAACCGCGCCGGCCTCGATTCTTGATACGTCGAGTATCTCGTTAATGACGCGCAGCAACTGTACGCCGGACAAGTGAATGTCGTCGATGTATCCGTGATAGATATCGTTGCCGATTGGGCCCATCGTCTCTGTCTTAATGAGTTCCGAAAACCCGAGTATGGCATTCAGTGGTGTGCGTAACTCGTGGCTCATATTGGCTAAGAAGTCCGATTTCGCTTTGTTGGCGGCCTCGGCTTCGGCTTTAGTGGTGATAAGCGTGTCGAAGGTGTTAGAGATTGCGACATGGGAGTTTTTCAGCCGCCGCTCGACGTATAAAGAAAGAATAATCGCCCCCCACATGCCAAGCCAGAAGACAACCAGACTATATAATGCCGAATGTTTCAGGGCGCTGAGTTCACTTGCCGATTGCGCCGTCGACAATTGTATCAGCGTTATGGAGCCACGCCCTTCTGCAAATGTCGTTTCCAGGCACAAGTAACGCTTGTCACCGAATTGGATGTATTTGTCAGCTGTTGGCAGATCTTCTGGCCGGCTGCCGTCAGCAAGCATAATGAATGGACCAGAATTTGAAGCGTCGTGGCGCGACAACAACGCTAGTTGACTTTTGCGATCGATTTTGTTGGAGACGAAATTTGAGTATCCTCCAATTTCGATACGCATGACTGTCGGCGCGACCATATGAAAATATTCGACGTAATTTTTCTCCGATATATGGTTAATCAGCTTTTTGGCGATGTCTTCGTTTGAAAGTAACGGATTGCCCTGACGCGTTGCGGCTTCTTCGTTTTCCAGGTGCTCACGCACGAATACCATTTTGGCAATGAAACCGGCGAATTCAACTCTGGCTCCATGTTTGATGGACGATTTTGTGGAATCATACAAATACCCAATATTGACGATCATCAATATAATTCCAGCGCCGATGAGAATCTTGAAACGCACCGTTTTTGGAGCTTCGAGCAAGCCTTCAGTTCGCATCGTACGAACGGCGACATCGTTGACTATGGAATCAGTGACGGCCATGATTTTCCATATTTTTTACCGGCACGAAAATTTCTCATATTTGATCGGCTAGCGACGATTGCAGATATTGTCGATGACCGTCTTCGAAGAGACAGCTGCGACCATGCGTCCCAAATTGTTCGGATGGCTTGACCACGCTGGACCGAATTTCATTCTTGTGGCTGTTTTTTTGATGAGATTCCAATGAGCGTGTAGACCGGACACCAGCCGACAAGCGCGAATATGACGTTGAACACACCAAACGCGAGGACCGGGTATTTGAAGAATTGATCGTCAAAATAATCGACACCGGGCGCCGTTGCATAAGTAAGGATCAATCCACCGATAAACCGGAATATTCTGTCGAAATTATTCAGATTCAGTTTTAATCTACCGATCATGGCGTCCTTCTCCATTCAGTTTAGTTCGTTTCAAGCACGCCCAGGTGGGCAAATCCCAATCGACCGTCGATCATTTTTGATCAAATTTCCAACGTATATCTGCAGCAATTTAACGCCGCAGCAGACTTCGTTTTGCCGCCCTAAACCTTGGTCCTTCCAAATTATCCAATCAATCTATCCCTAGATACATGAAAGAAAGGTAAATTAGTGTTTTCTTCAGTAAGAAGAATTTCCGTCATCGATACGGTGGTGGCGAGACAACGGTAAAACATCCCGTTGGAGGACAACGTCGTGGATAGGTTGAAGTGCAGAATGCGGGACTATTTCACCGCTCCCACCGCGGAAGAAAGTAGCGTCTAAAAGTTAAGTATTGCCACCGAATTTCTGGCGTAACTGGGCGCTGGTTTCTTCGCTGGTGGTGAAGACGGCGGCCGGTTCGGAAAAACCGCGCACGGCGATCTGGCCGATCTCACGCAAGGGGATATCAGGCAGCTGGGCAACGGTGGCGGCGTCGATTAGCAGGACCGTGCCATGCTCCTTATTAAGCGCTTCCAAGCGGGCCGAGAGATTGACCGTATCGCCGTAAAGCGAATAGGACTGCCGCCCGCCGCCGCCAACATTACCGGCGATCACCGGCCCAGTGGCAACGCCGGCGCGAATGGAGAGTTGCTCGCCTTCGAAGCTCCGGCTGGCCGCCAAATCGACAATATCGAGGGCGGCCAGAACCGCTTTCGCGGCATGTTCGGGATCTTTTACCGGCAAGTTGAAGGTCGCCATGATGGCATCGCCGATGAACTGCGTCACCACCCCGTCATGGTGCGTGATGGCCTGGGTGGCGGCATCGAAAAACGCGTTCAGCACGCCGACCACGCCCCTGGGCCCGCTGGCTTCGGTCAAGCGGGTGAAACCGGCGACGTCGATGAATAACACAGTTGCGACGCCTTCCACCGGTTCCAACAATCCGCGGTCGCTGATCAAGGCGTCGGCGATGGTTTTTGGGACGTAACGGCCAAATACCTCGGACAGAGTGCGCTGCTCCTCATCCAGCTCTAACTGCCGCTGAACGATGCGACGGGCCCGCCACATGGCTGTGGCGACTAATATCGCGACCAGCATGTAAGCGAGAGCCTCGGCAACGCGGCTGCCGAGGCTGGCAAAATTCGGGTTGAAGAAAGTGGCGATAAAATGTTCGGTGGTCGGCGCCGTGCCGATATCGGCCCAGTCGAGGCGCCCCGACATGTCGCGAATGGCCCAGGCAAAAGCGCTCAACCAGCCGGCCGCCACCATGACCCCGGACCAAATCAACAGGCCCGGTGAAAAGCTGAAGGCGGCCGCACCAAGAACTAGAAAATAATAAGGGAAGACGTTATTTTTAAACGCTATGGCTTGGGGCAGATCGACACTCTCAAATAGCGGTTGCGTCGCCATCAACATTGACAGGATAGCGATATCGAGGCTGACAAAGGCGTATTTCAGCCAGGCCCGGTCGTAGCGGCTACCGATAAAGGCGTAATGGACCAGGCCCAGGGCAATAAATCCGGCGACGCCGAAACCTAGTTCAATCGCGTGCGCCGGGTTCGACCAGCGTGACCAAACCAAAAACGCCCCCAGTAGCAGCAATACAACCACCCGACCTTTGATGGCGACACGCAGGCCGGCCTGCTCAGCTTCGCGAAAAGTCCGCGCCAGATAAGCCTCTCGTTCGGTGGTGTCGTCGGTCACGCTATGATCCCGCTGCTTGCAAATATCGCCGCTTAGACTGGCAGGTTATGATGAAACCCGCAATCTCCGCGCCGGTAGTCTTCGCGGTCCTATTGGGCAGATAGATGAATATAAATGGCATGGTATGGATATTGTCGCCGGAAATCACCAAACGCTTCCGCCACTATGTGACCCCGCCATCTCTCGTCATTCCGGACTTGATCCGGAATCCATCGCCCCAAGCGCGGACGGGGAAAACGGAGGACTTCCCCCTGGCGCTGCGATCAGCACTATGCGGTACTTTTAGTGTGTATTTATTAGATATTGCAGCCTCTGAATTGAAATCGATTTGCAATCTTTCGTACCTTTAACTACTAGTTTTGGTTAAGATTAGTAGACAGATTTGACGATAGAACATTGAGAGGTATTTAAAGTTGGTAAAATACGTTGAAAAGAACCTAGGCATCGATCAGCTTATTTTAGACCCCAATAATTACCGCTACCAAGATGAGGTGGATTTTTTCTTTACTGAGGAAGAGAGATATGCGGACCCTGGCGTTCAAAGAAAAGCATTCGCAAAACTCAGGGATGAAAGTCTAGAAAGCCTAAAAAATTCTATCACTCACAACGGCTTTATTCCTGTTGAAAAAATTGTCGTTATTGATTACCCGCATGGAGAAAACCTGTACGTCGTAGTTGAGGGCAATAGAAGAACAGCGGCGCTCAAGTGGATTCAACAAGAGATTGACGGTGGATTAGATGCCCCCGAGACTTTAGGCGACACGTTATCTGCTGTTCCTGTCATCGTTCTCGAAGACGTGGAGGATCGCGGTATCGCTGAAAGATCAGCGTTAATGGGGATAAGGCATGTATCGGGAATAAAGCAATGGGGAGGATATCAAAGAGCGAAATTGGTTGCCGAAATGAAGGATCGATTGGGTTTGTCGCCGCAAGAGGTTGCCCAAAGACTTGGAATGTCATCTCACGAGGTGTTTCGCCGGTATCGTGCCTTCAAGGCGCTTGAACAAATGAGAGAAGATGGTGATCACGGGGAGTGGGCAAATCCGGAAAAGTATCCAATATTTCACGAAGCGTTAGCTGTACCGCTTGTCAGGGAATGGTTGGGTTGGGATGAAGAGGATGCCAGTTTTGGAGATTATTCTAACCTTGCTCATTTCTATGACCTCATTACGCCGACACCCAACGAAGATGGTCAGAAGGATTCGGGGGCAAAAATTGCTTCGTACCAAGATGTAAGAGAGCTACGAGCGATACTCCAGAATGCTGAGGCCAAGCGAGTATTGCTGGATCCGAATAAATCACTTTGGGACGCCATAAGTATTTCCAGAAAGGATGAGCTGAAAGCAGCCTGGAGAAGTGAAATTCATTCTGCCATTGCGGCGTTAGGGAATGTGGGTGCACTGGAGTTAATAGATTTATCCGATGAAGATATAGAGGGATTGGAGAATCTCCAACAATCAGTAACCACCTTGCTTGAAACCCTAGTGAAAATTCGAGCTTGAATACATTTTGCGTTTTGGACCTAAATATCTTTCATCCAATCTGCATCGTTACATAGCTATTGATGCGCCGCCGCAGGATTGTATTTCTATTCTATCCCGAATTATTGTTGCTGAGGGTAAAGCAGAAAATCAGATTGATGCCCAGTTGTTGGCTGAGAAATGGAAACCCAAATTTCTAAGCATGTTAAGCGGCGAGATTAGCGCTGCGAGAGAGCTAGGTAAATATCTTCCTGTCGACGTAAATTCAATATCGCCAAATATGATACAAGGTGGGGCGTTTATCGAAAGTAACGATAATGAGCTTGTTAGAAATGAAAAAAATCGCAGGCTTAAATACGCTAATTATATGGATAGCTTGTCAGAAATCGGAGACGATCAATTCGAATGGCTGTCTGCCGGAATCGTAAATCTTCTTGGCGCAGCACGCTATGGTGTTACAAAGCGTTCTGGAGATGAGGGTTTTGATTGTTGGGGTGAAGTGGACTATGAAGAAAATTTCTTGTCAATCCACCGGTATCACAAATCGACAAATCGGATAAAATTTTGGCTGCTCGGTCAGTCAAAAAACTATTCAAAGGTTCATTTTAAGACGTCTGAGTTTCGGGAATTGATAGGGTCATACAAATTGGCTGAGTTAAAAATTTTCGGCTCTACGCCATTGGATAAAATTCCGTTTTCGTTTCGTCCATTGGAGCCCGTGCTCATTATTATTCTAACGACGGGTGTTATTTCAGCCAACGCGTGGCGGATGATTGAAAAGGCGGGCGTGCTGGCTTTAGATTGCGAGATGATAGCGGAATTCCTGATGCAAAAGGAAATTGGTTTGGATGACGGTGAGTTTAATAGTGCCAAATTCAAAACATGGGTTTGTAGTTTTTCGAGTTGAATCAAGTATTTTTCAGTTTGTGATTGCTGGAATAATTGCCGCTAGGAAGTTTGCGGACACAATTACGGTCATTACGGTGACGATTTCCACGGGAATTCGGGATCAGTCACCATTTTACGCCTACGCCGCTACTTCCGACCAATATACAGCAGAGGCAATCAGGCAACGGCGCAAGGTATGTGTGTTGTTGAAGGAATCGCGGGCGATGATTGCCGGCATCTAAGTTGTCCGGCTATTGTAATTAGGCTGATTGCGGGGACGGAATAAATTCTCGAACATAGAATCTCAGTCTGCGGAAACCGGCTATTTGGACCGGTAGCAGCTATTATTTCCGCTGGAATTTCATCCCGAATGACCCATTCATGTAAGAACCCGTGCCGCTCAATTTTTGGCCATCTTTGCTCGCCTCAACAATAGCGCTTGCCGGATTTGATCGGGATGGGTATTAGGCAGGGAGCCTGGAAATCGCCCTGCCGGCCTGGGCGGAAGTTGAGATGAAATGAGTAGATAAACCAGAACATGACCGACCAGTCCCATATTCGTAATTTTTCGATCATTGCCCATATCGATCATGGCAAGTCGACCCTGGCGGATCGCCTGATCCAGCAATGTGGTGGACTGACAAGCCGTGAGATGCAGGAACAAGTGCTCGATAATATGGAGCTCGAGCGCGAACGCGGCATTACCATTAAGGCCCAGACCGTGCGGTTGAATTACAAGGCGCGGGATGGCGAAAACTATCAGCTGAACCTGATCGATACTCCGGGGCATGTGGATTTTGCCTATGAAGTGAACCGCTCGCTGGCGGCTTGCGAAGGCTCCCTATTGGTGGTCGACGCCAGCCAGGGTGTCGAAGCGCAAACCCTGGCGAATGTCTATCAGGCGATCGACAATGGTCACGAGATTGTGCCGATCCTGAATAAGATCGACTTGCCGGCGGCGGAGCCGGAACAGGTGCGGCAGCAAATTGAAGACGTCATCGGCATCGATGCCTCGGACGCGATCCCAACCAGTGCCAAAACCGGCGAAGGTATCGAAGAAACCCTGGAAGCTTTGGTCGAGCGGCTGCCGGCCCCGGCCGGCGATCCAAAGGCGCCGTTGAGCGCCTTGCTGGTCGACAGCTGGTATGATCCCTATCTCGGCGTCATGGTGCTGGTGCGGATCGTCGATGGTACCTTAAAAAAAGGCATGCGGGTGCAGATGATGGCGGCGGAAAGCGGCCATTTGGTCGAACAGGTCGGCATTTTCACGCCAAAACAAACCAAGACCGGTGAGTTGGGCCCGGGCGAGATCGGTTATTTCACCGCTTCCATCAAGGAAGTTGCCGAAACCCATGTCGGTGACACGGTGACGGAAGAAAAAAATCCGACGGCAAAACCGTTAGAAGGTTTCAAACCCTCGATCCCGGTGGTGTTCTGCGGCCTTTTTCCGATTGACGCCGCCGACTTTGATGACCTCCGCGAAAGCCTGACGCGTCTGCGTCTCAATGACGCCAGCTTCCAATGGGAGATGGAAAGCTCGCCGGCCTTGGGCTTCGGTTTCCGTTGTGGATTTTTAGGCCTGCTGCATATGGAGATCATTCAACAGCGCTTGGAGCGGGAGTTTAATCTCGACCTGATTACCACGGCGCCAAGTGTGGTCTATCACGTCCATATGAATGACGGCAGTGTGCAGGAAATCCACAATCCGGTCGACATGCCCGACATCGTCAAAGTTGCAAAGATGGAGGAGCCCTGGATCAAAGCCACGATCCTTTGTCCGGACGAATATTTGGGCGGCGTCTTGAAACTTTGCGAAAATCGCCGGGGCATTCAACAAAACCTGACTTATGCCGGCAATCGGGCGCTGATCGAATATCATTTGCCGTTGAACGAAGTGGTGTTTGATTTTTACGATCGCCTGAAATCGGTCAGTCGTGGATATGCCAGTTTTGATTATCACCTGGAAGATTATCGCGAAGGCGATCTGGTGAAAATGTCGATCCTGGTCAACGGCGAAGAAGTCGACGCGCTGGCGATGATTGTGCATCGCCACCGGGCCGAACCGCGGGGCCGCGCGCTATGTGAACGTCTGAAAGAGCTGATCCCGCGGCAACTCTTCAAAATTGCCATCCAGGCGGCTTTGGGCGGCAAGGTAATCGCGCGGGAAACCGTCGGCGCACTCCGCAAGGACGTGACGGCGAAATGTTATGGCGGCGACGTCACCCGGAAACGCAAACTGCTGGAAAAACAGAAAGCCGGCAAAAAGCGCATGCGCCAATTCGGCAAAGTCGAAATCCCCCAGGAAGCTTTCATCGCGGCGTTAAAAACCGGCGAGTGATGGCTCAGACGCGGCCGCTTAATTATCTTTGTCAACCCGCCGAAAGCGACCAGTCGATTTTTGACTGCGTTTGGGTTTGCGGCGAATAGCAAAAAGCCGAAACAGGACCGCGAAGGCCAACAAAGTCGACCAAATCGGCGCCAGCAAAACGGCGACAAAAGTCGGATCCCAAAGCCAAGGGAAGAGATATCGTTGGGTCACGGCTTGGAGCAAATTCAGGCTGTCTCGGTGATGTTCGTACCAAAAGGTCCCGAGCGGCATGATGACCCATTTGTCGGCTTTTAGGCTCGCCAATAATTCAGCGCCGGCGGCGATCAGGGCGGCGATGAAGAATATCCAGGCAAATAACAACATCAATCGAACCCGAAAGCTGCGTCGCTCATATTCTCTCGAAAACATCGCTTCACCCCACCGATTAGCCGCAGAATCACTTGTACTATTTTATTATGCCATGTCTTTGAAAAAAGGGCACATTCACGGTCTTGTCCGAAAAAAAATTCCTGCTATATAGAGGCCCTCAAGGAGGGGTGGCCGAGTGGCTGAAGGCGCACGCCTGGAAAGTGTGTATACGGTGATGAGCCGTATCGTGGGTTCGAATCCCACTCCCTCCGCCACAAGCCTGTTTCCAGGCGTTCGCACAAAACCGACAATCGGTTTGCCGGGCAGCGGCCAATTTGGTTGCGACTGATTTTCCAATTGGAGTACGATAGCTTCGAAACAGCAAGGTTGGAAAATATGCCAGTTCCCGAGGAACAACGAGACCCGAGATTGCAGGGCCCCCTGGCCGGCATTCGGGTGATTGAAATGGGGCAGTTGTTGGCTGGTCCTTTTACGGCCGCCCGGGTTGCCGATTTTGGCGCCGAAGTGATCAAGGTCGAACCGCCAGGAGGTGGCGATCCGATGCGCAATTGGGGTCATCATCGATTCAAAGATCGCAGCCTCTGGTGGCCAACCCTGGCACGCAACAAAAAATCCGTGACGGCGAATTTGCGCGAAGAAGCCGGGCGCGAGCTGGTTCGCAAGCTTGTGAAAGATGCGGACGCGCTGATCGAGAATTTCAAACCCGGCACGATTGAAAAATGGGGCTTGGGTCCAACAGATTTACACAAAATAAACCCAGGATTAGTCATCGTCCGGGTCTCCGGTTACGGCCAGACCGGCCCCTATGCCCCCAAGCCGGGTTTTGCCAGCGTCGGCGAGGCGATGGGCGGATTGCGACATATCAATGGCTTTCCGGGCGAAGCACCGCCGCGCATGCATGTGTCTTTGGGCGATACGTTGACCGGTATGTTTGCGGCGCAGGGGTTACTGATGGCGATCTATCAACGCGACGCCTTGGGCGGCGGCAAGGGGCAGGTGGTCGACGCCTCGATCATGGAAAGCTGTTTCGCGTTCATGGAAGGCTCATTGTCCGAATTCGATAAAACCGGCGCCATCCGGGAAGCCAGTGGGACCGGCCTGGCTAATGTTTCACCCTCTAACCTGTTTCCCACCAAGGATGGTAAATGGGTGATCATCGCGGCTAATTTCGATCCGATGTTCGTGCGTCTTTGCGCTGCCATGGGGCAGCAGGAATTGGCGACAGACGAACGTTATTACACCCATTTGGCGCGCGGCGATCACGCTGAAGAGCTGGATGGGTTGATCGCTGAATGGACCAAAACCTTGACCGCGCAGGACCTCAGCGCGCTGCTTGATAAACATGATGTGGTCGTCGGGCCGATCTATACGATTGAAGATATTGCCAACGATCCGCAGTTCAAGGCCCGTGGTATGGTGCGGACAATTCATGACGACTATTTTGGCGATATGAAAGTCCCTGGATTTACCCCGCAATTCAGCGAGACACCGGCTGATCTGGCCTGGCTAGGCCCGGATGTGCCGGGCAAACATAACGCAGAAATCTACGGTGATATGTTGGGTATCAGTGGGGCAGAGTTATCAACCTTGAAAGAGCAGGGGATTATTTAGCATGAGCGGACAATCAATCGATATTTGTGAAGTTGGCCCCCGCGACGGTTTGCAAAGCGAAGAGCGGCATTGGAGCGTCGAAGAGCGCATTTCCCTGATCGACCGCTTGGCAAAAACCGGCCTGCGCCGGATCGAAGCGGTCAGCTTCGTCAGTCCAAAACGGGTACCGCAAATGGCTTTCGCGGAAGACGTCATGGCTGGCATCGCCCGCCCCGATGGCGTCACCTTTACCAGCCTGGCCCTGAATGTACGCGGCGCCGAACGCGCTATTGACGCCGGCGTCCATGAAATCCGCTATGTCGCCGTGGCCAGCGAAACCTTCAATCAGCGCAATCAAGGCGCCAGCATCGAGCAGACCTTAGTTGGTTTTGACGCGGTGGCGGAAAAAGCCGCGGCCGCCAATATTCCCCTTTCCGCCGGTGTCGCCGCCGCTTTCGGTTGCCCCTTCGAAGGTGACGTGCCGATTTCGCAAGTTCAGGCGATCGCCAAACGGTTTGCGGCCGGTGGCGTACGGGAAATCTGGCTTGCCGACACAAATTCCGGCTCGTCTGGCCGCCGTGCGCGACGTGATCGGCGACGATCTGCCGCTGGGTGGACATTTCCACAATACCCGCAATACCGGTTATGCCAATGCGGCAGCAGCGGTGGCGGCAGGGGCAAGCTTCTTGGATGCGTCCGTCGGCGGTATCGGCGGCTGTCCCTTTGCGCCGCGGGCAACCGGCAATATCGCCACGGAAGATCTTAGTTTTATGCTCAGGAATATGGGCTACGAAACCGGCATCGACCTCGACGCCTTGATTGGCGTCGCCGAATGGGCAGAAGAATATTTTCCGGCCCCGTTACCGGGCCTAGTCATGAAAGCAGGTTTGTTTCCGGAGTCTGCCAGGCGGAAATCGGCTTAATTCAATGATCCATCAAGGCTTGATCCGACAGGACTTCTTCCGGATGAGCCGCCGGATCAACTTCGCGATAAGTTTTCACGATGCGCCCCGATGGATCGATCAGGAAGCTGATGCGGTCGGGATATTCCGTATCGACGCTGTCGGCGGCGCCATAGTTCATTGCCGTCACGCGGGTCGGATCGCATAGCAGGTCGAAGGGGAAATTGAATTTCTCCTGAAACAAGCGGTTCTCTTCCGGGCTGTCGCAACTGATGCCGGCGATCATCGTGTTCTGTGCGGTGAAGTCGTGGATTCGATCACGGAACCCTTTGCCTTCAATAGTTCATCCGGGTGTATCCGCCTTCGGATACCACCACAGCAACAAATGATGGCCGCGATAATTGGCCAATCCGGTGGTGATCCCGTGCTGGTTTAGCAACATGAAATCAGGGGCGATGTCGCCGGCCTTGGGCATCGGCATGGGTTGATCCTTTATGGTTTGAAGGAAAAATGAATACCATCCGCTGTTCCGGCGATCACCTTCCCGCTGGTCGGCTGAGGCGTCGTATGTGCGGCGGATGACGATAGGCTTTTGGTGCGGTAGTCCTGATCAACCAGGCTCGATATTTCGGAATTCTTGAACGTACCGGCACCGCCCAATTCGTCCATCCTGTTCCGTGAGCGCTGCAGCATATTGTCGAAGTCGCTGCTATAGGTCTCTTTTGTCATGGCTGCTTCCTTACGCTTCGATTTTTTCGCGGGTGAGCGAGCGAACATAATCCGCCACTTCATCGGCCGCGACGACATCGCCATATTTGGCGTCGATATCGAACAAATTTGCTTCGTGGGGACCATCGGCCCGGTCGCCGACGCCGTCGCGGACAACAATGGTTTGATAGCCGTATTGCAGACTATCGACGGCGGAGGCGCGGACGCAGCCACTGGTAGTGCAGCCGGTAATCACCAATGTATCGATGCCATGATTGCGCAGATAGCTGTCCAATTCCGTGCCAAAGAACGAACTGGCATATTTTTTACTGACAATATGATCACCCACTTGTGGGGCAATCCGGGGATCGACGTCGCAGAGCGGCGAGCCTCGCTTTAAGACGCCTAGTGACGGGACCTTTTTTATGAAGACACCGGCGTCTTTATAATCATGGTCATATTCGATGATGGTGTAGATGCAGGGTAGATTGGCTTGGCGAAATTCGCCCAGCAGCAAATTTGTCACCGCCAGCTCGGATGAAAAATCGCCACCCAGGGGTGAGCTAGGATCGGTAAAGCCGTTGATGAAGTCGACCACCAACAGGGCCGGTCGTTGGCCATAGCCGGAGCGATCTGCAAACCCTTTGCTTTGGTAGCCCTTCAGCGTCTCGTCTTGCCAGTCATTCATCCCGCTGCCTCAACTTTCCCGTCATGTTGCCAAAAATGTTAGCACGCGATCCGCTCCAATTCAACGCAAGCCCAGAGGCGTCAGAAAATCGGGGCTTGCTTCCTTCCGGTGCTATCCCCCTATAATAGCGCCCGAAAAACAAGATCATAACAGCGGAGGCATCATCATGAGCGGCAGCACCGGTCCCACTTATCGACCGCGTCCATTGCTAAATCCTTCTAGCACCTCGTTCACGCCGGCGGCGGCGCGATCCTCGCTATCAAAACCGGGCGGCAAGAAAGAAATCCTCTGCGCCTTTGGTATTGATGTGGATGCGGTGGCGGGGTGGCTCGGCTCCTATGGCGGACAGGATAGTCCTTGCGATATCTCGCGCGGGCTGTTTGCCGGCGAAGTTGGGGTGCCGCGTTTGGTGCGGCTGTTCGATCGGATGCAAATCCCCACCAGCTGGTTCATTCCTGGTCATTCCATCGAAACTTTTCCGGACGAATGCAAGATGGTGGTCGACGCGGGGCACGAAATCGGCATGCATGGCTATAGCCACGAAAACCCTATCGCCATGACTCCGGAGCAGGAAGAGGCGGTGCTGAACAAGTGTATCGATCTGATTGAACGCCTGAGCGGCAAGCGCCCGACCGGCTATGTCGCGCCGTGGTGGGAATTTTCGCCAGTGACCAACGAGTTATTGCTGAAAAACGGTATCAAATACGACCACAGCTTGATGAATGATGATTTTCATCCCTTCTATGTGCGAGTTGGCGACAGTTGGACGCCGATTGACTATTCCAAGCAACCGGAAGAATGGATGAAACCATTGGTGCGCGGCGAAGAAACCGACCTGATCGATATTCCAGGTTCTTGGTATCTGGACGATTTACCGCCGATGATGTTCATCAAAAGCGCGCCCAATAGCTTCGGTTTTGTCAATCCCCGCGATATCGAAGAATTGTGGCGCGATCAATTCGACTGGGTTTACCGGGAATATGATTATGCGGTCTACACCATGACGATCCACCCAGACGTCTCCGGCCGGCCGCAAGTGCAATTGATGTTGGAGCGGATTTTTGAACATATCGCCAGTCACCAGGGCGTCCGCTTTTGCACCTTTGACGAAATCGCCGACGATTTTGCGCAGCGCTTCCCTCGGCAAATTGCAGAATAGGTTCGGTTCATGTGCAATCTATGCGGCATATTGTCGGGACGCGGCCATTGGACCGATCCCTCCAGTCATCCCGAAGCTTTTGAAGATCGCACCAGCACCCATACCTGGCACCGCGAAAGGCAAACCCGAACGGCGTTGACCAATCAGGTTTTGGCCCATTACGGTTTAAATCTCGCCGACTGGGGCGGCCATGCATATGTCCTAAAAAGTCGCACCGGCCAAACCGCCATTGTCGAGAATATGAGTGAGCTTTGGCCGGCAGCGGAGCAAATGATTGGTCGTCCTTGTGACCCGCTTGGCGATGACCTGCTGGACCGGCTGGCTGGATAACAATGGATTATCAAAGTCTGATCCCCGTCAATATTATCACCGGCTTTCTGGGCAGCGGTAAGACCACTTTGTTACAAGCGTTATTGAACCTGCCGGTATTGGAGAATACGGCCGTTTTGGTGAATGAGTTCGGCGAAGTCGGCCTCGACCATCATCTCTTTGAAGAAGTCGCGGAAAGCACCTTATTGCTGGAAAACGGCTGCGTCTGTTGTGCTATTCGCGGCGATCTTCAGGAAGCCCTGCGTGGCCTCTTCTCTAAACGCAGCAAAGGCGAGATCCCGACCTTCACCCGCGTCGTGGTGGAAACCACCGGCCTCGCCGATCCGGTGCCGATCGCTTATACGATCCTGAGCGAACCGGTGATCCAACATCATTATCGCCTCGGCAATGTGGTGACGACGATAGATGCGGTAAATGGGCCCGGCCAGCTGAAACGGTTCGAAGAAACCACCAAACAAGTGGCGATCGCGGATCGACTGATCATCACCAAAGCCGATTTGACCGACCATGGTGTCGTCGCTGATTTGGCGGCTTCGCTGCGGCAGATAAACCCGGATGCGCCGATCCAGATCAAAACCGAACTGCCCTTGGATGCGGAAAAATTACTCACCGCCGACCCATACGACGTGATGGAAAAAACAAACGAGTTAGATCGCTGGATGCGGATTGATGACAGCGAACATCCTCACGCTGAAGGCGGCAGTTTCCAATCCTTCAGCTTTACCTTCGAGCAGCCGATGGACTGGACGGCATTTGGTATTTGGACCACGATGCTGCTGCATCGCCACGGGGAAACCATCCTGCGTTTGAAGGCGTTACTGAATGTGAGCGGTTTGTCCGGTCCTGTTGTCGTTAATGGGGTGCAACATATCATACACCCGCCGGCCCATCTGGGGGCTTGGCGTGACGGTGACCGTCGCTCTCGCATTGTCTTGATTGGACAGGATATCGATCGCGATCGAATTGCCCGGTCATTGGCCATATTCAACAGCCTGGCCAATCCGGAGACCTTGATCCCAGACGTGGAAGTTAATCGTTCGAGCTAACCCGCGGCGGCCTTTTCGGTCGCCAACCCTGACGGAAACCGCGTACCGCATGGTGCAGCAAATAAAAGGCGATCGCCAGTAACACCAGCAGGACGATGGACAAAAGCTTTGCTCCGGCCCCACCGCCAAAGATAGTGCCATGGGTGATTAAGTGTTGCGATACCAGTTCAATCGCCTGGATAGTGGCCCCGGCGCAGAAGATCACCGCCACGAGGATGGATATTTGCAAAGTTTCGAATACCAGGCCATCGACTTCCAACTCACTGACGCTGCGGACAATATTACGCTTGAAAGACTGCCAATGGGCGATCGCGTATGCAACCAGTCCGACCAGTGAGACAAACCAGAATATCACATTGGAAAAATGCACATTCGGAATGCTTGCCACCAGGAATGTTTCGAATGGGGCGTAGAAATAGAGGAAAATCAAAAAGATCACCAGAGCAATAACAATCATCCAGAAACGAGGCCTCTGCCGGTCGGATTGTTCTTGCGCCATGATTGTTTATCTTCCTCTGGATATCAAAACAGGAAAAATACCAGGCTAATGGTAACTGAACTTTCGCCGCTGTCAAACATTCAAGAACGACACTGGTTGACCTGGTAGCCGGTTAGGGTGATCATAACACCAGAAAATGCTAAAATACGTGATGGGAGAAACAATGACGCGTCGACTGGGCATTGACGTTGGCGGGACGTTTACGGATTTGCTGTTGTTCGATGAGCAATCCGGCGATATTCAGTTATTGAAAACACCGACAACGCCGGAAGACCAGTCGGTGGGCATCATCAATGGCGTCGAAGGCATTGTTGCGAATTCCGGTGTGTCCGCTTCCAAAATCGGTGCCATTCTGCATGGCACAACGGTTTCGACTAACATTATTCTGGAAGAAAAAGGCGCCAAAGTCGGCCTGCTCGTCACCCAGAACTTCGAACAAGTCCTGCATTTGGCACGTTCGCAAACCCCTGGTCCGCTGGCCGGTTGGATTATTATGGAGAAGCCGGATCCGCTGGCTGACCTGGAGCACACCCGTGGCATTCAGGAACGAATGAGCGCACAGGGCGAAATCTTGACGCCGTTGGATGAAACCCAAGCCAACGACGCTATTCGTGAAGTATTGGCGGCCGGGGTCGAAAGCATCACCATCTCGCTATTGCATTCTTACGCGAACAGCAGCCATGAAGATCGTCTGTATGATCTGGTCCGCGAACAGGATGGGACCATCCCGGTGTCGCGATCGTCGCAAATCTTACCGGAATTTCGGGAGTATGAGCGGACGCTGGTGACGGTCATGAATGCCTATGTACATCCGGGTATGCAGCGCTATCTGAGCAATTTTGAAGACAAGCTGTCGGGGCTGCAACTCACGCCGCATGTCAATATCATTCGCTCCGATGGTGGCTTGATGAGCGTGAAGCGGGCGGCGAATTCTCCGGTCCACACGATGTTGTCCGGTCCCGCCGGTGGGGTTTCAGGTGCCGCCTTCTTATCCAATTTAGCCGGCCATCCAAACGCCCTTGGCTTCGATATGGGAGGCACCTCGACCGATGTCTCGATGATCCAGGACGGCAAACCGAACATCTCCCGGCAAACCTCTCTCGGATATTATCCGATCAAAATCCCCTCGGTTGAGGTCCATAGCGTCGGCGCTGGCGGGGGCTCGATTGCCCATGTGCCGATGACCGGTGCCTTGCGCGTTGGACCGGAAAGCGCTGGTGCCCGACCGGGCCCGGCAGCCTACGGTCATGGCGGCCTGGAGCCGACGGTAACAGATGCAAACGTTGTCCTGGGTCGGCTGCCACCCTGGTTGTTAGGCGGCAGCATGGCGCTCGATATCAAGGCGGCAGAAGAAGCAGTGGCGAAAGTTGGGCGCGAATTGGGGCTCGACGTTTATCAGGCCGCGCAGGGCATTATCGATATCGTCAACGAAAATATGTTTGGCGCCCTGCGGTTGATCACGGTGCAAAAAGGTCTTGATCCGCGGGATTTTGCCCTGGTCGCGTTTGGCGGCGCCGGTCCCTTGCATGGCAACGCTATGGGTATTCTGGCGCAGTGTTATCCGGTAATTGTGCCACCGACGCCAGGCGTCTTATCGGCGCTTGGATTTTTGCATTCCGACGTCAAAAATGAATTTGCGCAAACTTTCGTCCGCAATCTAGATGATATTGATAGCAGTCAGATTGCCGGTATTTTTGACAAGCTGGCGAAAGACGCGGCGGCTTGGTTGGGCGAAGAAGGCGTATCGGAAGGCAACCAAAGTTCCCGCTACGAAGTCGACGTGCGTTATTTCCGACAGGGTTATGAATTTTCGATGAATATCGACCCAGGCCGGATCGGTGATGGCGGGCTTGGCGACCTGCGCGACCGCTTTGGTGTGGCCCACGAACAGCTTTATGGTTTCCGGCTCGAGCAACCGATTGAAGTGGTGAATTTGCGTGTCGTCGGAGAGGGCAAGGTTGAGAAAATTTCGTTGCCCCGGCAAGACAAGTCTGACCCTGACGCATCCCAGTCGATAGTGGAACAGCACCGAGTTTATTTCGATGACAATTTTCACAACACCAACATCTATGAGCGGGCGAAATTGCTGCCAGGACACAGTATCCCTGGTCCGGCGATCGTGACGCAGACGGATTCCACCACTGTCATTCATCCGGGCCATCAAGGCGAAGTCGATGAATATTCGAATATCCTCATTCAGCCGCTGGGCGCAGGGTCGCAGGGATAGGATGCCGTGAACGAAAACTCAAACCGTCAGGTGTCAATATCGTTGGACGACTTGTTGAAGTCGAATAAGGATCAGTTCGACAAACTATTCTCCCAACAGATGGACGCGGCCGGTCTCGTCCGGTCGACGTCATCCCCGGTTACGCAGGCGGATTTGCAATCGGAAAGTCTGCGACGAAGCGAGACTGCCAGTGCCCGTGATGTTGCGGCTGAATTAACCCGCCGGTTTGGCAACGATTGGTCGTCGGAAGTGGTTGAACACAAACAAGAACGCGGCATGGCGACGGTGCTTTGCAAACTGACGGTTGATGGTGTCTCGAAAATGCAGTTCGGTTCGGCGCGGACGAACGGAAATTTCGCCGCGGCTTTAGAACGCGCCACCAACGATGCGTTGGCGAAATGCGCCGAATTATTTTCCGTTGCGAACGACCTCAGCAAGCCGGTAGCGGAAGCCGCGACGGCGATGCAAGTTTCGAAAACGCCGCGCGAACCTTCCACCGCAAAACCGTTGGCGGCGCGGTCGGATCAACAACCGATCGGACTTGATCCAATCACCTTGGATTTGATCGAAAACGCCTTGCGCAATGCCCGCCATGAAATGGATGCGGTATTGTTCCGCGCGGCGATGTCGCCGGTTATCCGCGAACAGCATGATGAATTTCCCATGATCACGGACGCCAAGGGGCGGATGATCGTCGGACAATTCGGTTCCTACATTCCGGAAATGTTACGGCAACAGGATTTCAAACTGGCGCCAGGGGACGTGATCCTGCAAAGCGATCCCTTCAAGTGCGGTGGTGCCATCAGTCATATTAACGATTGGATGATCCTGATCCCGATCTTTTTCGATCACGAACTGATCGGTTTCTCTTCCATGTTCGGGCATATGATGGACGTCGGCGGACCGGTGCCCGGCAGCATGCCAACTGCGGCAACATCGATCTTCGGCGAAGGTTTAAGAATTCCACCGGTGAAACTGTATGACGGTGGCGAACTGAACAGACCAGTCCTCGACTTGATCATGAACAATACCCGCACCCCGGAAATGAACTATAGCGATCTGATGGCGATTATTGCCGGCTGTCGGGCAGGGGAAAAACGGGTGATCGAAATCTGTGCCCGCTTCGGTAAAAGTCTATACCACCAGGCCTGCGAAGCGTTGCTGGAGCGGACCAATCGGGCGATGCGTGCCCTGATCGTACAAAACCTGCCGGAAGAACCGCAATCGTTCGAAGACTATGTCGACGATGACGGTATCGGCAACGGTCCTTTCAAAATGAAACTGACGGTCTGGCGCGAAGGGGAACATGCTTATTTCGACTGGACCGGCACTTCGGTACAGGCGCCAGGGCCGATCAATTTCTATATGCATGAGGGCATGTTCAAGATGTTTATTGGCGTCTACATGATCATGGTCTTCGATCCGCAGATCCTTTTCAATGACGGCTTTTATGATCTCGTCCATGTCACCATGCCAAAAGGGTCCTTGGTACATCCCGATTTTCCCGCCGCCCTTGGTTGCCGCACGCATGCGCTATCGCGGCAGTTTGATGTCATGGGTGGGGCGCTGTCTAAGAATGCGCCGGAAATGGCGACAGCGGCCGGGTATGGCTCCAGCCCGCATTTCCTATATTCCGGTACTGACGAGAATGGCCGACCATTCCAATTGATGGAAATTCTCTATGGCGGTATTCCGGGCCGGCCCGTGGGCGATGGCATGGACGGTCATTCCTGGTGGCCGTTATTCGAAAATATCCCGACCGAATATCTGGAAAGTTATTATCCGATGGTGATCGAAAGTTATGGCAGCATGCGCGATACCGGCGGCCCCGGCAAACACCGCGGCGGCAATGGGGTTGAAAAAATTTACCTGATGCTGGCGGACGGCGACATTTCCATTCATGATGATCGCCACCTAACGCAACCCTGGGGCATTCTTGGCGGTGAACCGGGGCAATGTTCGGAAAAGTGGCTGGTTAAGCATGATGGTGAGCGAGAAGCGTTGCCGTCGAAAATTGACAATGTGCGGGTCCGCAAAGGAGAGCGGATTGTCTTCAGAACTGCCGGGGCAGGCGGTTGGGGCGATCCGTTGGAGCGGGAACCGGAAAAAGTTCGTGCCGATGTTGCGCGTAAACTTGTCAGCGTGACGCAAGCACGCGAAAGTTATGGGGTGGTGCTGTCGGGCGATAATAACAGCCTCGATATGCAAGCGACCTTAGCGACGCGGGAAAGCAAAGCGCGGACCCGGCCGGCGCTTGCCATGTATGATTTTGGTCAGATGCCGCCTGGGACCGATCCCAGAACAACTGTTTAAGCGTGACAAAGTAATCGAGTTCGAAAATAATCTTTGCGTAAGCAAGTAGATAATCTGGACGACAGGAAATTGGAACATGGTTGAACTAGTCATCTCCCTTCTCATTACCCTGATTGTTGTTATTGCAATCCTCTATATTATTTCGATCTGGGTATATAAGCGGGCGCCCGCGAATATGGGTTTCATTCGAACCGGTTTTCTGGGCACGAAAGTGTGTTTGGGCCGGGGTGCGGTAGTGCTGCCGGTATTCCATGAAGTGTCGTGGATCTCGTTGGAGACGATTAAATTGATCGTTGGCCGCTCGCGCGATCAGGCGGTGTTGACGTCGGACAAGATCAGGGTTGACATCAATGCCGAGCTTTATACGCATGTTGGCCGCACCGAAGATGACTTGCTGACCGCCAGTCGCAGCCTGGGTGAAAAGACATTTGACGCAGAAAAAGTACGTAACCTGCTGGAAGCCAAGGTTATCAGCGCTATGCGCAGTTATGCTGCGACCAAGACCCTGAAGGAACTGCACGAAAATCGGGATACCTTTGCACATGATATCAAAGAGAATGTTTTCGAAAGTTTTGCTGTCAACGGTTTGACGCTAGAAGAAGTGACCATCGTGACATTGGAACAAACCGGCAAGGAATACTTCAAGACTGACAATATTTTCGATGCGGAAGGCCTGAAAATTATCACCGAGATCACTTCAGACGCCAAACGCAAAGTACATGACACGGAAAAACGCACCACCGTTGCGATTCGTCAAAAAGATCTGGACACGCAAATGGAGCTCCTGGAAATCGAACGCAAAGAAGCTTTTGCCCGCGCCGGTCAGGACAAAGCGGTTTCAAACGAACAGGCCTTGCAGTTGGGTGAAAAACAGATCTACGTGCTGGATCAGCGGAAAGCGGTGGAAGAAAAAGAAATCACTAATGAAGTAGAGCTTGAGAAACAACGGACTGAACGCGACATTTCCATCACCGAAGAAGCGCAGCGTCGCGAATCATCCGACATCAAAAAAATGTTGCAATTAGAAAAAGAACGCCGGGACAAAGAAATTGAGCTGATCGCGAAAGCCCGCGAAGAGGAACTGGCCGATATTCAACGCAAGCTGGAACTTGAAAAAGCCGAAAAAGACCGGCAAATCGAGTTGATTGAGAAATCGAAACAGGAAGAAGTGGCCAATATCAAACGTGCGCTGGAACGCGAACGCGCCGAAAAAGACCGCGAAATTGAGCTGGCACAGAAAGAACGGGAGCGCCAGGAAGCGGAAATTAACCGGGCAACCGAGGTGTTGAAGGCTGAGGAAGCAGCCCGCGATCAGCGTCACGAATTGGCCGAAGATACGGCGCGTTCGATGCGGCGGCGGGCCTTGGAAACCAAATTGAAGGTGCTGGAAATCGAAAAAAGCGAGTCTGTTGCTGCCGCTGAACAAGAATTGGAAGTGTCCCGCGAACGGGCGCGGTTGCTCAGCGAACAGCAGAAGGAAATCCTGGGGCGGCGTCGGGAGGTCGAAGAAGAAGAAATCAGCATCACTCTTGAAGTTGAAAAAGCCAGAATAAAGAAAGATGCTTCGATCATCGATCAAAACAAATTGCGTGAGGCCGCCGACATCCGCCGGCAATTGGCCCGGGAACAAGAAGAACGCGATCGCGAAATTGCGTTAGTGGCCAAATCTGAAGAGTTGGAGCGTGCTGAAATTCGCCGCCAATTGGCGCGCGAACAAGAAGACCGGGACAAAGAAATTGCCCTGGTCGCCAAAGAGGAGGAGCTGCGCAAAGCGGAAATTCAACGGAATCTGGAAATCGAAAAACAGGAAAAAGATCGCGAAATCATTCTGATCGGCAAGGAGCAGGAACGCGAGAAAACCGACATCCAACGTTTCCTGGCGCGGGAGATGGAGGAACGGCAGCGCGAGATCGTTCTGACCGAAAAGACCAAGGAGTTGGAAGCGATCGAAGCGACCCGCATGAAAGCCGCCGTCACGCGCGAAAAAGCCTCCCATGAACTGGATTCCGTACGGGTCATAGCGGATGCGGAGCGGGAGAAAGAATTGGAACGGATCGATAGCGAAAAAGCGGCCCAAGCGCGCAAGATTGCGGAAGAAAACAAAGCCCAGATCACCAGCATGCATATGACAACGCAGGCCGAAGCGCGTCGCGCCTCGGCGGAGGAAGAATCTAAAGCGACGGTTATTCGTGCGGAAGCGAGCAGTCAGGCACAGAAGATCACCGCCGAGGGTATAGAAAAAGAAGCTGGTGCCCGTGGTCGGGCGGAAGCCGAAATCGACGCTCTGCGGACGGCCAATACCCAACGTTTGCTGAAAGCGGAAGCCAGCGGTATTGAGGCCAAAGCGGAGGCCTTGGCGAAATATAACGACGCTGCTACCTTCCTTGAATTAGCCAAGCTGCAGATCGAGGCGGACCGCGATGTCCATATCGATCAGGCGAAAGCCATGGGCAATGCTTTGTCGCAAGCCCAAATCCGCATGTATGGCGGCGGCGATAGTACCGTCGATACCATTCGCGGCATGTTCACCCAAGGCTTTGCGCTGGGTGAAGTGTTAGAAGGGGCCGCGCAATCTTTGCCCGATGGCTTAAAACAACGGTTTGCGCAAAACGGTATTCGCGGTTTATTTGGCCGCCCCTATGGTAAAGGGCAGTGGAAGGATGCGGTTGAACACCTGAACAATATGATTGATGCCATCATGCGCACTAAGAAGGATCGCCAAATTCCCTTCACCGAAGCCTTGGCCTTGTTGGACGAACAGGCCGGCGACGATATGGCGCTACAGGACACCGTTTCGATCTTGAAGTCAGTGAACGATGCTGGCGTCTTCGATGATGTGCCGTTCGACAATGTTTGGTCGCTGCTGCAAGCCATCGCCAAGTCCGCTGATTAAACGTGCGGAAGCGGTCGAGATATGGCTGACTATGACGTGATATTGGAGAATGTCGACAAGACCTTTCCGGGCGACGTACGGGCGGTTATCGACTTCAATGCGAAGATTGAGCATGGCTCGTTTGTTGCCATGCTGGGGCCTAGCGGGTGCGGGAAAACCACCACACTCAGAATGATTGGTGGCCTGGAGGAAGTGTCGGCCGGTAGAATTTTTATCTCTGGTCAAGATGTCACCGAACTGCCGCCATCGCACCGCGACACCTCGATGATGTTCCAAAGCTTCGCGCTGTTCCCCCATCGCACGACCTTTCAAAATGTCGAATTCAGTTTGAAGATGAAAGGCATCGACAAAGATATTCGCGCCCGCGAAGTCTGGCAGATGTTGGAGATGGTCAGTTTGGAACAATTCGCTGACCGCTATCCGCACGATTTGAGCGGCGGTCAGCAGCAACGTGTCGCCTTGGCACGGGCGCTGATTAGTCGCCCGACAGTATTGTTGTTGGATGAGCCGTTGGGCGCCTTGGATTTTAATCTTCGCCAGACCATGATGGTCGAATTGAAGAAGATTCAAAGGGAACTCGGCATCACTTTTATCATGGTCACACACTCGCAAATGGAAGCGATGTCGATGGCCGACGAGGTGATTGTGATGTCGGACGCGTTAGTTCAGCAGATCGGCAAATCCCGCGACGTCCATGAAAATCCGAGGACGAAGTTTGTGGCGGAATTTATTGGCAACAACAACATCTTCTCCGGCACCATAAAATCGCGCAGTGGCTCAATGGTATTTATCGAAAGCGATGATTACCTTTTTTATGTCCGCATTCCAGACTACATCCGCACCGTTAAGATCGGCGCCGAAGCCCACTTTTCCGTCCGTGCCGATCTTGTTCATACCGGTGAACATGGTGATATGGCGAACCGGGTGATTGGCAGCTACATCACGACGGAGTTTCTAGGTTCCTTGGAAACCGATGTTTTTGAAATTTCGCCGGGCCTGATTGTGCATGTCGAACAACACCGTAACGCGTCCGACAAATTATATTCTATGGGAACAAAAGAAGTGATTTGCTGGCCGGCACAAGCTGGCGTGCTGTTGGAACAGGTGGGTCAGTAAGCTGAATGGATGACCGGACATTCCATTTCCTGGAAATCATGGTCGCGCTCGGACTGATTGGCATTGTCGCATTCCTTATTTTTCTGGTCAGCCAGTTCGCTAAACAACGTGACATTGGAAACGATGATGTGGGTAAGACCACGCCGTCGGAAGCAACATGGTTTGCTTTCATTCTGGCTGCAGTGGCAATTGTCGTTGCCATCGCTCTATTGGTTTGGCAGTTTTTTTCCGGCTCCACCCAAGCGCTTTCGACGGCGGACTGGCGCAGCGGTAACCGCGCCGTTGCCTTTACCGTCGTCATGCTGGTGGTCGCGGTGTTTGGACTGGTGGGCTTTGTTGTTTTTGTTTTCGCCCAATTGTCGAAAAATGCCTCGGCAAAACCTGCGATAGTTCCTTCAAATACGGCAATTTCGGATATAACAAGTGACACCGTGCAGACGCCGGAGGTTCACAAAGCGCCCGGCAGTGTCCGACTGATCGGTTTGTTAATATTGGCGGTCGGATATCTGTTGATCAATTGGATTTATCTGGATCATGCGATGCAGCATCAATTGATGACGCAAATTTTTTACCCCGCCGGTTTTGTCGTCGCTTTGGTCTTGTTGGTCGACAAGGCCACACGCACCTGGACACCGAAACTAGGGGCGGAGAGTTTTCGCGAATGGATCCTTTGCAGTGGCCTGGTATTGCTCCTTCTGCTGGGTTACCTGAATGTAACTGAGTTAGCGGACAAAGCGGCTTACAACGCAATGTTCTGGGACTTCCTGCACGTGGTCTTGTTTTTGATCACCTTTTTGCTGGTCGATAGAACACACACGAATTTCCGTTTTTTGGTCGCCTATGGGTATCTGATTTTGATGCCGATAAATTTCCTTATCTGGCGTGTGATGCTGGGCTTGCCGGTTGTAGAAGGAGTTGAATTTTGGAGCAGCCTGTGGCCGTTCTTCATCCTGGCGATTATTTTCTTTGTTTTCGAGATAATTTCGCTGATCGCCACGCGGGGGAGCAAGCAACAAATAGTGCCTGCGGTGAAGGACACGTTGTTCGTTTTAGTTTACGCAATCTTGCTGATAATTGCGGTGCCGGAAGCGGCAGTGCCAAGTTGATGGACAAGTCGATGCTTTGCATTAGAATAACAACCGATGACGGGGAGGCGATGACGATATGACTGGTTGGCAGTGGTTTTGGACCCTTGTTGGGTTTTTGATCTTCATCATCGTATTGATCTTCCTCTATTTTTATCCGCCGTTTGAAGCACTGTTCAATATTGTTGCTTATGGCTTAAGTTACGAAAATTCGATTTTCTGGGTGGCGCTGATCATCGGCATCATCGGTTTCTGCGTTTTTCACTGGCGCGCCTATCGCGTCTATATCGTGCAGCAACACAGTATTGAAGCAATGGTGTTGAGTTCACTGAAGGGATCGACCTTCACGGCAATCCTATTGAGCGCCGGCGCAACGCTGCAATCGGTGCAGATTATGTGTGCTTATTTGCTCTCGGAGCAATACAGTTTAGGCAGCGATTTTGGCAAACGTCTAGCCGCGATCATCGTGCTGGTGATCCTGACCGGTCTGTTCTGCATCATTTATTGGCTCCTGAAAATCATCCGCCCCGTAAGCAATACCTAGCTGCAATCATCCCATCTGATCGCGACTAACGTCCCGGGGCCGCTTGACCGGCCCCCAAACTGGCCACCGCCGCCGGTGCGTTGTCGGTTATTTTACCAGCCTGACTGGGGCTATAAAGGCCGCCATAGGGGCCACGTTTGACGAAGCTGCCGTCGCCGGGGCGACCGAGATATTCGTTGTTGGCGATAATAACGCGGCCGCGAGAGAGCACCGTATCGGTGAAGCCACGCACTGTCATGCCCTCATAGGCGCTATAATCGACGTTCATATGGTGGGTGTGCGGATTGAAGTAGCTGATGGTTTCTTCGCGGTCCGGATCGAAGATGACGATATCGGCATCACTGCCAATGGCGATCGTACCTTTGCGCGGAAATAGGCCGAATATCTTGGCCGGTGCGGTTGAAGTTAATTCGACAAAGCGGTTGATGTCGATGAACCCCTGATTGACGCCATAATGGTAGATCAAGCTCATTCGATTTTCGATCCCCGGGCCGCCATTGGGAATTTTACTGAAATCGTCGCGGCCGAGTTCTTTTTGTTCCTTGACGCAGAACGGGCAGTGATCGGTCGAAATCGAATGCAGCGCATTCCCGCGCAGACCGCGCCATAACTCTTCCTGATTCCATTTATCCCGCAATGGTGGCGTCAGGACGTATTTCGATCCATCGAAACCAGGTTGATCGTAGGCGGTGACATCCAACAACAAATATTGCGGACAGGTTTCCGCATGCGCCATCACCCCACGCGATTGCGCCATGCGCAGTTCCTGCAAGGCGTCGTAGCAGCTTAGATGGACGATATAAACCGGCGCCTGCGCCACTTCCGCGATACAAAGCGCACGGTGGGTGCCTTCCGCCTCCAAACGCGTCGGTCGGGTCAAAGCATGATATTTTGGTGAGGTATGGCCATCGGCCAGGGCCAGCTTGACCAGCTCGTCAATCACAAGACCGTTTTCCGCGTGCATACAAACTAAAGTACCGTCCTCGCCGGCTTTCTTCATGGCCCGAAAAATCGTGCCATCATCACTCATCATTGCACCGGGATAGGCCATAAACATTTTGTAGCTGGTGACCCCTTCATCCGACAATTGGCGCATCTCATGCAAACGGTCTTTCGGCATGTCGGTGATAATCATGTGGAAGGCATAATCGATGGCGGTTTGGCCGGCCGCTTTGCCGTGCCAGGTATCCAATGCTTCGATGGTCGATGTACCTTTGGTTTGCACCGCGAAATCAATGATACAGGTTGTGCCGCCGAACGCCGCTGCACGCGTCCCGGTTTCGAAAGTATCGGAGGTAGTCGTCCCGCCGAAGGGCAATTCCAAATGGGTATGTGGGTCGATCCCTCCCGGTATCACTAGCTTTCCGCTGGCGTCGATCACGGTTGTGGCATCGATCGATAAATTCTTGCCGATCAGGTCAACCGTTTCGTTGTTAATAAAGATATCTGCTTGATAATCGTCACTCGCGGTGACGATCCGACCGTTTTTGATTAGGACACTCACCGTATTGCCTCCCAGACATTTGCGGTTCTTGCATTCATGGTCTAGTCTACCCATGGCTAAGGTGAAGTGTCGACTACGTATTTGTTCTGAGTTCCAATCTCGCACTTCGTGTCATGAAAATTCATCTAGCGGCGCCTCTAAAAGGGCACCTCGCAAACGGGAGGATAAGAATGAAAAAATCAAAACAAAAATCAGGTAACGCAGCATTTACGCTCTCCAGGCGGAATGTTGTGAAAGGGGCGACAGCGTTAACCGCGGTCGGTGCAATCGGCGGTTTCCCGGCGATCGTGCAAGCCGCCGATCCCATCCGCTCCGTCGGTTTGGGGGTAAGTATTATCAACGAAATCCAAAGCAAAGCGGCAAAAGACATCGGCTTCGGCATCAAAGGTCAGGCGCTTGGTTATGGAGCAATGTTCGGCAAAATGCTGAACCAGAACGACCAATATGAAGTTGCCGAAGGTTATTATAACGACATGGATGTGATGTGGCCGTCCGGTGTTTGGCAACCTATCGACACCAAAAAGATCAAAGACTGGGACAAGGTTTCGAATTTGGCGAAGACCGGAAAATTATCGCCGGATTCCAACGAAGGTCAGGGCGATGCGCCTTTCCGCCATCTTTGGGTCGACAAAGATGGCAAAATGGTTGATGGGCCTTCGCGCTATATCACCATGGTACCAGGTTGGCATAATGCAGATTCGATTGGTTACAACCCGGAGGAGACCGGGCGCAAAATCGAAAGCTGGGCCGATCTGTTTCATGAAGATTTCAAAGGCCGCGTCGCCTTGTTGAACGTGCCGCAAATCGGCACCATGGACGCGGCGTTAGGGGTTGAAGCGCTTGGCCTTTATAAATTCAAAGACAAAGGTAACATGACCAAGAAGGAAATTGATTTTCTCATCAACTTCCTGATCAAGAAGAAAAAAGAAGGCCACTTCCGCGCCTTCTGGGAAACTTTCGGTCAGTCGGTTAACCTGATGGTCAGTGGCGAAGTGGCGCTCGAAAGCATGTGGTCGCCGGCGGTGACGGCGGTGAAAGCGGAAGGTGTTCCCTGCGTTTATGCGGCTCCGAAGGAAGGCATGCGCGGCTGGCATGGTGGCTTGTCGATTTCTGCCAAGACCTCGGGTAAAGCCCTTGATCAAGCGTACGAATATATCAATTGGTGGCTTGACGGTTGGGCCGGGGCTTTTGTCGCGCGCCAGGGTTATTACATGAGCGTGCCTGAAAATGTGAAAAAACACCTGCCGGCTAATGAGTGGGACTTCTGGTATATGGGTAAACCGGCGGCGGAAGAACTGCCGGATCCGTTCGGTAATCCTGTCGTTGCAAAAGGCGAAGTCCGTGACGGTGGATCCTATTGGGATCGGTTCCGCAATATTGCGGTCTGGAATTCCTTGATGGATGAGAACAATTATCTGGTGAAACGCTGGACAGAGTTCCTGAGCGCCTGATCGCGTTTGTCGTGCACAAATTGGCAAGGAGCCGATGGGTATGATGTCCATCGGCTTCCTTGTCGAAAGCGCGGAAAACGACTCGAGACGCAGGCCGGAAATTTAAGGGCATGAACGAACAACGTCTGCCGCAGCATGATGGTTTGATCGGGTCACAACCGGCGCCGTCATCGGACATTGTTGAAAAGATAAAGATTAGCCGGGAGGAAGGTTTCCCTGTCGGCTGGTTAATCGCGCCAGCAACAATTTGGTTGCTGTTGTTTTTGGTCCTGCCGCTTGTCGGCATCATCGTCTTCAGCTTCTGGAAACCGACCGGTCACGGTATGGAGCCTGGATTTGAAATCGCCAATTACGGCGAGTATTTTTTCAACGAAGGATTTTTTACCCCCGGGTCCGACAATTTTCTAAGGCCCAGCGTTTTCATGCGTGCTTTGGGTTCGACGTTCTATTTCACCGCTCTGGTGATGTTTCTCTGCCTTATCGTTGGCTATCCCATCGCCTATTTTCTGGCCATGCAGGTACAGTCGTTCAAATGGCAAATGGCTTTGTTTCTGTTGGGGATGGTACCGTTCTGGACCAGCTATTTGATCCGCGCCGTTGCCTGGTTGCCGATGTTGGGACGACGCGGCCTGATCAACACCGCGCTTCTCAATCTTGGCCTCATCGATAAGCCGATAACGTTGTTTTTGTATTCCGAATTCGGCTACACCATGGCGTTGGTGCAGCTCTATGTTGTGCTTTGTGTGGGGCCAATATTTTTCTCTCTCGCGAAAATTGACAAAGGGATTATCGAGGCGGCGCGCGATATGGAAGCGACGCCATGGCAGATTTTCCGTGAAATCATCGGCCCTTTGTCATTACCTGGTGTGGCCATCGGGATGATTTTTATATTTGTCTTATTGATGGGTGAATTTGCCACCGCCGTTGTCGTTTATGGTGGCAAGACCAGCACCACCGGCACCATCATTTTGAACTATTATGCGATCGCCAATTATCCGTTTGCAGCGGTGAACGCATTGATGTTGATGCTGTCGATGATGATCGGCGTGGTTATCATCCTGAAGCTGGTCGATATTAGGAAGGCGTTGTAACAATGGCGCGCTGGTCCAGGGAACGCAAACGCAAGGCGGCGGTGAAAACCGGGTTCTCGGTTTATTACACGGTCTTCCTGGCGTTTATTTATGGCCCAATGTTTGCCATGTTCGTATTGTCGTTTCAGGGCCGGCGCGGCGGCACCAGTTTTCCCATGCGCGGCTTCAGCTTGCACTGGTGGCAGAAACTGATCGAACCCTCGACGGTGGGTGATTTGCAGGGTGCGCTTGGCCGCTCGTTGATCCTGGCCATCGTCGTAATGGTGATCACGGCCCTGTTTTCCACGATGTTGGCGATGGCGTTTCGGAAAAATTTTCGCGCTTCAGGCGTCCTTTTTTACACAATTATGGCCGGTTTGATGGTGCCGGGGATCTTGTTGAGCCTCGGACTTGCGACCTTAATGCGACAGATAGGGATACCGGCGGCTTGGTGGTCTTCCGGCCTTGGTGTTCATGTGGTTTGGACTTTGCCGTTCGGGTTTCTCGTCATGATGGCTGTATTCAACCGTTTCGATAGTAGTTTGGAGGAGGCGGCCCGCGATATGGGCGCTAGTGAGTGGACGGTATTCAAAGAGATTACCTTGCCCTTGATCACGCCGGGGATTGTTGCGGCGGGCCTGTTCGGTTTTACTTTATCGTATGATGAGTTCGCTCGAACGACGCTCCTTGCCGGCGAAGGGAACACCTTGCCGCTGGATATCAACGCCTCAATGACTCAACGGATTAGGCCAACATTATTTGCCCTGGGCACGGCGTCGACAATTTTTTCGCTGGGGATGATTGGATTATTCCTGACGGTTTATACGATTTTGTATCGCAGATCACGGTAACAGAAAGGTAGGGGAAAATGGCGACCGATACGTCGAGCGATATTTATGCCGAGCGGACCTATGGTGCCCAGGAAATCGGCTATGGCGATCATCCGGGCATTGTTGTCGTCGATTTTCAGACCGCTTTTACCGACCCGAAATTTTCTTTAGGTGGCGCCCCGCTTATTGATCGCGCGGTCAATAACTCAGCTCGGTTATTAGAAGTAGCGCGGCGTTATGATGTGCCGGTCGCGACCTGTTACACGGCCTATAATTCAAAACGCGACATGCCGCATTGGAAAGTCGCCGCCGTTCTGGAAGATTTGATAGATGGCGACCCATCGACTGAATTCGACCCCCGCATCTATGACAAAAATTATGATATGGCGATGCGGAAATCCGGTGCATCAATCTTCTTTCAAACGCCAGCGGCGGCGTTTCTGAACAAAGAAGGCGTGGATACGGTGATTGTCTTGGGCTGCGTCACGTCCGGCTGCGTCCGTGCCTCTGTTATCGACAGTTTCCAATGGGGTTTCCGGACTATTGTGCCCGAAGATGGCGTTGGCGATCATGATGAACGCCCGCATTTTGACAATCTGCGTGACGTCGGACGGCGCTATTGTGATGTGACCACGACAGAAGCGATAATAGACTGGCTGGAAGTTTGGCGCGGCAGGAACAACACTTGAGCTTGAGGATTGGGCAGGGATAGATGGCAAAAAAAAGTGATAATCTAACGGATTGGTTCGATAGCCAACTTGGCAAAATCCGCGGCGAGTTTGATCAGCTGGGTGGCCCGATCCGCGATCGTCAAGACTATCAACCGGTGGCCAGATCAGCACCGGCGCAGATCCCAACGCCAATGGCGCCGCCGGCAACGAAGCCGCCGGCTCCTGCGGCTGCCCCACCTGTTGCGCGTGTTGAAGCACCAAGGTCTGTTGAAGCAAAGACCAAATCGGTACCAAAACCGGTAGCTTCCCCGCCCCGTCCGCAAGCAAGTTCATCACCGGCGCGGCACGGCGGCGCCAGCGGCGGCTTTCAATTGGGCGTCGACGTCGGTGGTACGTTTACGGACTTACTGCTGATTAAAGAAGCGAGCGGTCATACCTTTACCGCGAAAGTGCCATCGACCCCGCAAGATTCGGCGATTGGCGTCTTGCACGGAATCGAGCGGATTTGCGACCTTGCCGGTATCGATCCCAGCGAAATCAGTCATGTCATGCATGGCACGACTGTGGCGACAAACACCGTCCTGACAGCTAGTGGCGCGAAAGTCGGCTTGATCACGACGAAGGGTTATAAACAAGTCCTGCAAATTGCTCGATCCTATGTTCCAGGTGGGTTGGGGGGGTGGGTTATTTTCAACAAAAGCGATCCGTTGGCGCCGCTGGAACATACTATTGAAGCAGACGAACGTATGGGCGCCAAAGGGGAAATCGTTGAGCCCCTTAATGAAGCAGCCTTACGCGACGCCCTGGCAAAGTTGCAGGGGAAAAACATCGAGGCTCTTACCGTCTCGCTGATGAATGCCTATGCGAATGGAGAGCATGAAGTTCGGGTTCGGGCAATCGCCGAAAGTGTCATGCCCGGTATTCCGGTGTCGCTGTCTTCTGAAGTGGTGCCGGAAATGTATGAATACGAACGCACTGAAACAACCGTAGTGAATTCCTATATCCGGCCGGTGGTGTCGAAATATATCGAGAGCATGAAAAGCGAGCTGGACCAACGGATGAACGGCGTGCAGCTGCATGTCTTACGCTCCGACGGCGGCTTGGCCTCGGCGGATGCGGCGAAGGAAACGCCGGTAAATCTATTGATGAGCGGTCCGGCCGGTGGAGTCTCCGGCGCGATCTGGATGGCCAAGCAGGCAGGGTATAGCGATCTTTTGACGTTTGATATGGGCGGTACTTCCACCGACGTCGCGCTCATTCAAAATGGTGTGGCGAAGACCCGGCGTGAGACCCGCGTCGCCGACATAACCGTGCGGGCGTCATCCGTTGATGTGCGAACCGTGGGCGCTGGCGGAGGTTCGATTGCTTATGTGCCGGACCTGACAAAAGCGCTGCGTGTCGGCCCCCAAAGCGCCGGTGCCGAACCGGGACCAGCGGCTTATGGCCGCGGCGGTATCGAACCAACCGTCACCGATGCCGATGTCGTGCTGGGGTATTTGCCGGCGGATGCAAAATTGGGCGGTGATATGCAAATCGATCGGGCACAGGCGGAAGCGGCCGTGAAAAAAGTCGCCGACGCGATGGACTTGCCGCTCCTTCAGGCGGCCGAAGGTATCGTCAATATCGTCAATGAGAATATGTTCGGCGCCTTACGGTTGGTGAGCGTCGAACAAGGTTTCGATCCGCGCGATTTTGCCTTGATCGGGTTTGGTGGTGCCGGCCCCTTGCATGCGAATGCGCTGGGTCGGTTAATGAATTCCTGGCCGGTAATCATTCCGCCTGGGCCAGGTGTGCTTTGTGCTTACGGCGATGCCACCACTCGGGTGCGCGACGAAGCGTCGCGGACATTTGTGCGCCGCTTTAGCGAGACCAGCGATGAGGAAGTGCGAGGTATTCTTGAGGAGTTGGCCGGTCATGCCGGCGAGACTTTGGATGCAGAAGGGGTCAGTCGGGAGGATCAATCCACGACTTATCAGATTGATCTGCGTTATGCCGGGCAGGGCATGCGTCTGACGGTTGATGTGACGCCGGCGGAATTCGTCAAATCCGGACTTGACGCTGTCGGTCGACAATTTGATAGCTTGCATGAACAACTTTTCACCTTCTCCCTGGAGAGCGACCGCGAACTCTATAATTTACGGGCGCTCGTGCAGGGCCGCGAAAGTACGGCGAAAGCAGAAGAATTGGCTCCGGGCAGCGGTGATCCCGGTGCTGCCATCTATGAAAAGTCGTCGATCTATTTTGAAGGACAAGAGCACAAGGCCAATCTCTTCGACCGCGCTTTGTTGAAAGCCGGCGATCGCATCCGAGGTCCGGCGATTGTCACGGAAATGGATTCGACAACCTTGATCCTGCCCGGACATTTAGGTGAAGTCGACGCGGTCGGCAACATCATCATAAATCCGAATAACTAGCGAGAGAGAGCCCCATGCCAGCGCAAGTCATTCAAACGAATAATACGCCTTTTCAGGAAGTCGACGTCGATCCGATTTCTCTGGACATTATAGAAAACGCATTGCGGAATGCCCGCAGCGAGATGGACGCGGTGCTGTTCCGCACCGCCATGTCGCCCGGCATTCGCGAGCAACATGACGCTTTCCCTATGATTGCCAACAACGAAGGCAAGATGGTGGTGGGTCAGTTCGGCTCGTTCTTTTGGGGCTTTCAACAAGGCTATGACGGTACTATTGAAGAGGGCGACATATTTCTGACCAACGATCCCTATTCCTGCAATGGCGCGATCAGTCACTTGAACGACTGGTTGATGATGATGCCGATCTATGTCGATGGGCGCATCGTTTCCTGGGCCGCCATGTTCGGTCATATGACGGATATCGGCGGTAAGGTGCCCGGCAGCTTGCCAACCGATGCGGCGCAGATATTCGAAGAAGGCATCCAGGTGCCGCCGGTGAAAATTTATCACAAGGGACAATTGAATCAAGAAATTCTGGAGCTGATCTTGCGCAATTGCCGCTTGCCGGAATGGAATCGATCCGACTTCAATGCCCTTGTTGCGGCCATGAGGTTGGCGGAGCGGCGGATCTTCGAAATGGTGGATCGCTTCGGTGTCGATACCTTGGTTGCCGGCATGGCGGAGATGCTGGACCGCAACAAACGCGCCATGGGGGAAATTCTCAAGACCGTGATCCCGACGGAAAAGCAATATTTCGAAGACTATATTGATGACGACGGCCTCGGTATGGGCCCCTACAAGATCGCCTGTGCGATGTGGCGTGAAGGCGATGGCGTGATTTTCGATTTTGAAGGTACCGATCCGCAGTCAATCAGCTCGGTCAATTTTCTGCTCAATGAAGAGATGTTCAAGATGTTCCTGGGCTCTTTTTTCATCAACATCTTCGACCCGCAAATTCTTTTCAATGACGGGTTTTACGACCTGGTCGAAGTGCGCATTCCGCGCGGCACCATCCTGAAGCCGATCCGGCCGGCGGCGTTGAGTTCGCGCACGCATATGCTGGCGCGGATTTTCGATATCATGAGCGGCCTGCTAGGCCAGGGTTCGCCCGATGCGCTCTGTGCCGCCGGATTTTCCGACAGCCCGCATTTCTTTTATTCAGGCTATGACAAGAACGGCGAGTGGTATCAGCTCTATCAGATCGGCTTTGGCGGCGTACCGGGTCGACCCGCCGGCGATGGCCCGGATGGGCATTCTCTTTGGCCGGCTTTCACCAATGTGCCGAATGAGTTTTTGGAAGCCTATTTTCCGCTTCGCATCGTCAAATATGAAACCATTGCCGATAGCGGTGGCCCGGGCCTGCATCGTGGTGGCAATGGCCTCTCGATGGGGTATCAGTTCCTGGAGCCGGGAGAGATTTCAATTCACGACGATCGTTGGCTCACACATCCCTGGGGTGTCAATGGCGGTCTGCCAGGACAACGCAGCGACAAACTAATGGTTCGCGCCGACGGCAGCCAGGAGTGGATGCAACCGAAATGCGACCGCATTAAAGTGGCGGCCGGCGATACGCTTTATTTTAATACCTGGGGCGGTGGCGGTTGGGGCGATCCGTTGGAACGGGCTACCGACATCGTTGCGCTGGATGCGGAGCGCGGTATCATCACCATCGAAGGCGCCAAGCGCTATGGTGTCGTTCTAAGCAGTGATTGGCAGGTCGATGAACGCGCCACAGAAGACCTTCGCCGCAAGATGGCAGCGGAACGTGGCTCTGTTGAATTGTTCGATTTCGGCGGCACGGTGGAAGAGTTAAAGGCCCGCTGTCTTGCCGATACCCATCTTGAACCGCCACGGGCGCCGGTGTTCCAAAAATGGATAAGTCGTGCCAGTGCGGCAGAATGAATTGGATTAATCCTTCGCCGCCATGATCGCTTTTAAGTCGATCTCGAATTCATCCAAGATGATATCGGTGATGCGGTCATAGACGCAGCCGACCCGGATGGTTTCGTAATTGATTAGATCGATGATGGTGCTGCCTAGGCCTTGCTGATTGTGATAGGGGCATAGGCCGTAATCGATAGTGATATCGGCGATGTCACGCACCTGTTCTTCAATGTCCTGAAAACGAAATTTGCTGCCGGTCAATGATCGGTTTGCCGATGATCCAACAATCGCAAACGAATTCTGCCGCGCCAAACGCGCAATTTCGTCGTGCAGCGGACCGGCATTCAATAACATATCCATGGTCCCGGCTTTGGTCGAATTTTTGAAGGCAAAGGGCGCTAGGCTTTGCACCACCGGATGGTCGTGATGAAACGGTCCAACAATGGAAAACGGTAGTTTATGCTTCTGGATGATGGAGCGAACGACATCGCGGCCCTGTTGCGGCACGTCGATGGCGTCCTGAAATAATGGCCAGTCGCAGAAATTACCGCAAGGTTTGTCGAAAGATCGTTCCTTGGCCCGGTAAATCCGCTGCACCGCGTCGTCACTGTGACCAACAATAGCGTAACCGACACTGACTGGAAAAATCGCCACGCCGCCGTCGCGGACGACATCAAATATCCGCGCCGCGTCTTCCTTGATCGGTTGGCCCTCAAACATTTGCGTCTCCCCTATGATGGGAAATTATAACCGATCGCCGACTAAATCCAAGATATGTCCAGCCGGCGGCGACGATAGTTTGATATTGAAATGGCGCGCCAGAACATCTGCGATCAACTCGAAACAGGCACCATATCGCACCACGTCCATAGTTTCCAAATTCAACAAGGTCGATGAGGCGCGATAAAGATGATAAGGGCGAAGGCCGTGATCAATGACGATATCGGCAATGTCGAGCAGTTCCGGTTCAATATCCTCGATCCGGAACTTTGTGCCCGACAGGGAAAGATTGGCGGAGGAACCGAAGAGCGGATGCAGCGCTTCCCGGCTGAGGCGACAAATCTGCCGATGAAACGGCCCGGCATTCAATAACATCAATACCGACCCATCCTTGCTCGAGCCAGTAAGGGCATCGGCCTCCATGTTCTGTAAGATCGGATGATCCATATTGGCCGGTGCAATCGCCCCCAAAGGCAGATCATAGTCCTCGACCAACACCCGTGCGATCTCGCGTCCGCGATCGTCGATATCATGCAGTTCGCGATGCAATGTCATATCCCCCAACATCGCATTTAATTTGCTATCGGTCCGACCTTTGGCGTCGAAAATCGTTTTCAACGCCTTGGCGGAGCCACCAATCAGCGAATAACCGACCGACATCGGTAGGATTGCAATCCCACCGGCTTGCAGCACCTCAAAGGCCCGGGCGGCATCATCCGTTAGCGTCGAACTTCCCACTAGTTCGACGATCTATCCCCGCGCCACGCTGGTCGGAGCCTCGGCTTCGCGTTTGATAAGCATGGCGTCGTAGTAAGAGGCAAAAGTAGGGCGGTTGACGTAGTTGCCGGCCCCTCGCACGGTTCGCAAATCGCCATCTTGATAGACGATGTTTCCCTGGCTCACGGTGGTGGTATTCGCGCCCCGTACGGTCATGCCTTCGAAGATATTGAAATCGACATTCTGGTGGTGGGTTTCTTTGGAAATAGTGCGCTCCTTCTCCGGATCCCAAACCACGATATCGGCATCGGCGCCAACGGCAAGGGCACCCTTGCGCGGGTAGATGTTGAATATTTTCGCCGCATTGGTCGAGGTGATGGCGACAAATTCGTTGATCGTCAGGCGACCGCTATTGACACCATGATGCCAAAGCACGCCCATGCGATCTTCGACCCCGCCGGTGCCGTTCGGGATGAGGGTGAAATCATCCTTGCCGGCGCCTTTTTGCGGCGCGCAGAAACAGCAATGGTCGGTCGCCGTGGTTTGGATCATACCGGCTTGGATGGCCTTCCAAAGCACTTCCTGATGCCTTTTGGGGCGGAAGGGTGGGCTCATCACATGAGCGGCGGCGAAGTCGAAATCCGGATTGCGATAGACGCTGTCGTCGATCAACAAATGCCCGGCCAAGGCTTCACCAAATACCCGCTGCCCTTCGTGGCGCGCTCTGGTAATCGCTTTGACCGCATCTTCACAAGAGGTATGGACGACATAAAGCGGTACATCCAAGACTTGCGCGATACGGATGGCACGGTCGGCCGCTTCGCCTTCGACTTCCGGCGGCCGGGAAAGGGGGTGGCCTTCCGGCCCGTTGATGCCACGCTTCAACATTTCCTGCTGCAGATGAAAGACCAGGTCACCATTTTCCGCGTGTACAGTACAGATCGCACCAAGTTCGCGTGCAGTGTTGAAACTGTTCACCAGGATTTCGTCGTCCGCCATGATGGCGCCCTTGTAGGCCATGAAATGCTTGAAGCTATTGACACCGTGTTCACGCGCCAAGGTATGCATAGCTTTCTGGACACTGTCGTCCCACCAGGTAATGGCGACGTGAAAACTATAATCCTGCGCTGCTTTCTCGGCCCAGCCGCGCCACTTGGTATAGGCATCCATGATGTCTTCTTGCGGATCGGGAATGACGAAGTCGATGATCATGGTGGTGCCGCCGGCCGCTGCCGCCGATGTGCCAGTGAAAAAATCCTCCGACGCCACCGTGCCCATAAAGGGCAACTCCATATGCGTATGCGGATCGATGCCGCCCGGCATCACATAACAGCCGCCGGCGTCGATGACTTCGGCACCCGCAGGGACGTCAATATCCTCGCCGACGGCAACGATTTTTCCACCATCGGTTAAAATATCAGCACGTTTGGTCAATTCAGCGGTGGCAAGGGTGCCGCCTTTGATATGTAATGTCATAACCAAGTCTCCTCAATTGAGGTCCAGAAGCGAATTATAAGTCTCCGGCCGGCGGTCACGGAAAAACTGCCAGTTATTGCGAATTTCGCGGATCAAATCCATGTCCATGTCGTGGACAATCAGTTCATCTTTATCGCGGCTGGCCATCGCCTCAATCTCGCCGCGCGGATTGACAAAATAACTTTGGCCATAGAACTCGCCTATATTCCAAGGCGCTTCGGTGCCGATACGGTTGATGGCACCGATGTAGCAACCGTTGGCCGCGGCCGACGCCGGTTGTTCCAATTGCCAAAGATATTCGGAGATACCGGCGACGGTCGCAGATGGATTGACGATATATTCGGCGCCGTTCAGAGCCAGGGCGCGCCAGCCTTCCGGGAAATGACGGTCGTAACAGATATAGACGCCAAGTTTGCAATAGGCGGTTTCAAACATCGGCCAATTGGAGGCGCCGGGTTTGAAGAAAAATTTCTCCCAAAAGCCGCCGACATGGGGGATATGGGTTTTGCGATATTTACCCATATAGGTACCGTCGGCGTCGATCACGGCGGCGGTATTGTAATAAACACCGGTAATCTGTTCCTCATAAATCGGCACGACAATGACCATATTGTGTTTCTTGGCATATTCCTGCATCAGCTTGGTGGTGTGACCATCGGGAATGGCTTCGGCAGCCGCGTACCATTTGGCGTCCTGGCTGGGGCAGAAATAGGGTTGCGTGAAGACTTCTTGAAAGCACAGCACCTGGACGCCTTGTTTGCCGGCCTCGTCGATCAAAGGCAAATGCGCTTCCAGCATGGCGTCGCGAATTTGCTCCGGCGTCATCTCGGTATTGCCTTTCAGGCTCATCTGGATCAAGCCGCCGCGTAATTTGGTCATCTCTCGCTATCCCCTTTAAGTATTGAACGCCGGAATGATCGTTTCTGCATAGTCGGCGATGATTTTTTCTTCATGCCCGCTGTCGAGATAAATATTAAACTGCGTAATCCCGGCTGCTTCCAACTGTCTGATCTTGGCAATATGCGCATCCGGTTCGCCAAGGACGGCAAAATCCCGAACGATGTCGTCGGTGATGAAGTCAAGATAGGGATTGTCGCTTTGACCATGTTTGGAATAGTCGTAGCCGCGACGCTTTTCGATATAAGCAGTGAAAGACTTCGGCACCATGTCGGTATCGGCGCCATATTTTTCGACAATATCGGCAACGTGATTACCGACCATAGCGGGGAACCATTTTGTCCGCTCCACCGCGTCAGCCATGTCACCGGTCATTGCCGGCGCTGCCGACATGATGCGGAAATTCGACATATCGCGGCCCGCTGCTTCGCCCGCTGCTTTAGCCTGATCACCAAGCCACTTGCAAATACCTGGTTCAGCAATCTGCAGCACTAGGCCGTCCCCGTATTCTCCGGCACATTTCAATGCCATCGGGCCATAGGCGGCAATCCACACCGGCAGCTCGTAACCGGTCGCCCAGCTAAATTGCACCGGTTCCGCGATATTGCCGTACGTGACTTCATCGCCCCGGACCATGGCTTTGACTTTTTCGGTGAATTCGGCGACCCGCGCCAGCGGCGCCGGTTTTTGACCCATCACCCGGACGGCGCTGTCACCGCGACCCAAGCCGATATCGAACCGCCCGCCGGATTGATGGGCCAGCGAAGCAAACATCGATGCGGCCAGCGACCAGTCACGCGTGTTCGGATTGGTGACGCAGGGGCCGAAATGCATGGTTTTGGTGTGCTCCATACACATCGCCATCGCCATGTAACTTTCACGCCACAAAATATGACTGTCATAGAACCAGCAATGGCTGAAACCGGCTTCCTCCGCCTGACGAACCAAATAACGGGCCCGGTCCGGCTGCACAAAACCTTTAAAGCAGATGGCAAATTCCATTGTCGTCCCCCTTGTTTGTTTCGGCGAAGTTTCACGCAATCAAGGTCGTCGAAACAGCGCTGCGGAGGTATCGTGGGATAAATTTACCAACTGGTCAAATTTTTTATTTGTTCAATTGGCCAGGATTTGTTCGACCGTTTCGGCAATATCAAACAAAGTATTGTCGCCACCATGCTCGCCGGTAATCATCAGACCAGTCGGCGCCGTCCCTGATTGATGCATCGGCACCGATATGGCACAGCGGTCCAGGAAGTTCATCACTGACGGATTGCGCAGCACCAGCATATTGATCCGCCCATATTCATTGTCGTCTTCAAGTTCGACCAAGGTAGGTGCGATCACTGGAATGGTCGGACAAATCATGGCATCAAAGCGGCTCGACCTGCGACCGATCGCCTGGATGACGCGCTGGCGCGCCGCCAATAGTTCGATATAGTCGACAGCGGATTGATCCTTGCCTCGCATAATGCGGGCACCGACCCGAGGATCGTATTCGTCGAACTGGTTCTCAAGATAGGCGCGATGCCAGGCATAAGCTTCGGCGCTGGCGAAACCGCCTTTGGCGTTGATATTGTCAAGCGCCAATAACTCCGGCAGGTCGGCCTCAATGACGGTCGCACCGGCGTCTCGCAAACGCTTCAATGCGTGATCAAAATCATTGGCGACTTTGCCGTCCATGCCCTCCAACATTATTTCGCGCACGATACCCAACCGTAGCCCCGGTGCCGCAATAGACTGCCGGTGGATCGGTTGCTGGGCCAGAACAGCGTCGAGTTCGCGGCAACAAGTAACGGTTTGCGCCAAGGGGCCGATCGAATCAAGGGTGCTGGATAGAGGTACCACTCCATTGAGCGGGACGCGATTCTGAGTCGGTTTATAACCGGTGATTCCGCACATCGCGGCGGGAATTCGGCAAGACCCGCCGGTATCGGTGCCCAAGCCAGCCGCCGCCATGCCGTCGGTGACAGAAACGGCTGCACCGGCGGACGATCCACCAGGCGCCCGTCCGGTTTCCCGGTCATAGGGATTGCGTGGGGTGCCATAGTGCGGATTGAGGCCAAGACCGGAATAGGCGAACTCGGTCATGTTGGTGCGACCGATGAGGATCAGCCCGGCTGCCCGCAGACGTGATACGGCGGGACAATCAAATTTCGCCGGCGGTGTTTGTTTTAGCACTTTTGAACCGGCCGCGGTGACCTGGCCCTGCATGTCGAATAGGTCTTTGATCGACACCGGTATACCGGCCAAATGAGAAGGAGAGGCCCCGGTTTGGCGCAATTGATCGATGGCGTCGGCCTGCGCGATTACGGCATCGCGATCAACCCGAACAAACACCCGAGCGCCCTCGCCGTCGGCAGCTTCAATTTTTGATAGACAGTCCTCAACAAGGTCGCGGCTGCTGACAGTGCCGACCGCTAACGCAGCTGACAAATTTTGAATAGTTTCCAAGGTATTTCCAATTCGTTTGCGTCAAATTTTCGATGATATACTAATCGTTCGCCGATCTGTTGGCGATCTTTGCTTGCGTCCCTTAAACCTGCAGAACAGTGTAATTGTCAATCATTCTTACACAACCAGCCCTCTTGCATAACTAGACTTGCTCACGTAGGCGGCGTAGCATCGAAATCATTATTAGTGTTAAGGGCTATAGGTTTAATTAAAAATGTTTTGTAACCAGTGTGGGCAACAGCTCGCGCCAGTCAGTAGATTTTGCCACAATTGCAGCGCTCCCGTCATCGGTGCAGACGGGCTAGTTACAGCGGAATTTGTGCGTCCGTCACAAGAACGCAAACAAGTGACGATCCTGTTTGCCGATCTGGTCGATTCCACCAGTCTGGTCCAGGATTTGACACCTGACGAATTGGATGAGTGGTTTGCCGGTATTCTAAGTGCGATGTCGCGGGCGGTACACCGCCATGGCGGTACCGTCAACAAAAGTCAGGGCGACGGTATCATGGCGGTATTCGGGGCGCCGGTCGCTTATGAAGATCATGCAATTCGTGCCTGTAACGCTGCTTGGGATTTAGTGCAAACAAAGCTGCATGCGGACGATTTTGCAACGAAAGTTCGGGTGGGACTGCATTCCGGCGATGTCATGCTGCGGACTGTGCAAAGCGATTTTTCCACGACGTATGAAGCGATTGGCTACAACGTCCATTTGGCTTCTCGAATGGAAAATATTGCACCAGAAGGCGGCGTCGTGATGACTGAGGTTACGGCCCAGTTGGCCCGCGGTTATATCGAAACGGAATTTATGGGCCCGACCACCATTCGCGGAGCCAGAGAAGCTTTGAATGTCTATCGGCTGACCGGGATATCGACCGGGAAAAGCAGATGGGAAGTCCGCGCCGCCGGAGGCTTGTCCCCTTTCAAAGGTCGCCAAGGCGAATTGCGAATATTATCCGATCGCTTGCGTGACTGCACAGACCGCCCGCAGGTTCTTGCGTTTTCCGGGGATCCAGGGGTCGGCAAATCACGTCTAATCCACGAGTTTATTTCAACCAAATTGCCAGCAGAATGGCAGGTATTCCGGATCAACACGGTTTCGCACGGCGGCAAAATTACCTATTACCCGATCAGTCGCTTCCTGCGTTCGTGGCTGCAAATCGAACCGATCGACAGTCACGCAGAGATCAGGACGAAACTGCATGCCCGCAACATTTACGCCAATGACAGTTCGGCAGAAATAAGTTCTTCCCTTTGTTCGTTGTTAGACCTGCCGGTTGATGACCCGGATTGGGAAGAGGTCGGTCCGAAGGAACGGCACCAGCGAATTATACGCACAGTCCGGGCGATGATTGAACAGGCGGTAACCGATCGGCCGACGGTTCTGGTGATTGAAGATCTGCATTGGATCGATCCAGGTACGCAGTCAATCTTCGAATCTGTGGTCACCAAACCGCCGGCGAAAAACCTTTTTATTTTGGCGACCTATCGGCCGGAATATAAACCTGACTGGGAAGATTGGGGTCATTTGACAAATTTGACCTTGGACCCGTTGTCGACCACCGACAGCCGCGATTTGCTGGTTCATTCTTTTGGAGAGCTCTCTGATATTGATCAGAACATATTGGATCGTTTGATCGAACGATCTGGCGGGACGCCTCTTTTTCTTGAAGAAATCGCTCGCACTATCCGTGAATGGAAAGATGCGGGCGGCGCCGTGAGCACGGCTCAACTCGAAACCCAAATACCGTCCAGCGTACAATCCATACTGGCCGCTCGTATTGATCGGCTAGAACTGGCGGCAAAACAGGCGATGCAAATAGCGGCCGTTATCGGTCGCGAATTTCAACTAAGCCAACTTGTCCAAATAGCCGGCGGTTCACTCGCGAGTGTGGGTGATGATGTTGCCGAACTTGAAGCTCGTGGATTAATTGGGCCGCTCGATTCCGATTTGTCCGGGGCTTACTGCTTCAGTCATGCATTAATTCGTGACGCTGCCTATCAAAGTTTACCGTTGCGCGATTCGAAGGCCTTACATTCGCGGGCCCTTGAATTTATGTCACGGGGCGAGCCTGAACGCCAAGATGAGCAAGTTGAAATTATGGCCCATCACGCCATACAAGGCGAAAACTGGGATCAGGCGGTGCGATTGTTGGAACGTTCGGCAGTCAAAGCTTTGGCGCGTTCGGCCAATACAGAAGCGGCAAGTTTCCTTGAGCAGGCGATTCAGGCGCTCGATAAGTTACCCCATTCAGATGATAACAAGCGACAGGCGGTTGATCTTAGATTGCAACTCCGCGTTGCCTATTTCCCCTTGGGCAAAGTCACTGAGATCGGCAAACGTCTGGCAGAAGCGATCAAGGTCGCGGATGAAATTGGTGATCGCGAACGGGTGGCCCGCGTATCATTAGCAAGATTAATTACTTTCCATGTGACCGGCGATCTCACCGGAGCCCTAAAAGATGGTGATCGAGCGCGCGATATTGCCAGCGATTTAGACGATCAAGGTCTGCTCATGGGCGCCAGCCTGGCCACCGCACAAGTTCGCAATTTTGCAAGCACGCCGAACGAAGTCATCGATTTGCTGGAACCCTATCGCGAAACCCTGCTTTCCAAGTATCGCCATGCCCGAATTGGCGGATCAACCGCAAGCTCGGTCAATTGCTTAGCCTGTTTGGGGACTGCTTACGCGCTTAGTGGATCTTTTGCGGCGGCGAAAGAATGTACGTCATTGGCGATCGAAATTGCCGTCGAAACCAATCGCGATAGTGATGCCGCTTTGGCTCACTACATTGATGGTCTGGTTGAGAATCATCGCGGAGAGCCGGTCGCCGCACTCGCGACCTTGGAGCAAGGAATGGCCGCCTGCACCAATAGCGAAACGCAGATATTACAAAGTTGGATGATGGTGCAAATGGGCTTCGCCTATTTGATCCATCAAGAATATGAGACAGCGGCCGAAATACTTAGCCAAGCAAAAATGGTTATGGACAAGATGGGTGTCAAAACTCATGGCTCGACGCTGCGGGTATATTTGGCTGAAGCTTTTGTATTCACTGAACGGTTGGATGAAGCTAAAGAGTTAGCGGAAGAGGCGTGGCAATGGGTTCAAATCCATAAAATAAAGATCATGGAAGCGCGTTGTCTATGGTTGCAGGGGATATTGGCGCTTCGACTGCCAAGTCGGAACATGAATTCGCCGATTAGTTATTTTGAACATGGCATCGACGTCGCAGAGCGGCGGCAACAACCGATGGATATGGGGAATTGCTTATACGGTATCGCATTGTGTTTACAGCGGCAGGGCAAGCAATCTGAAGCGGAAACATATATCGCACGTGCCCAAGCCGTTGCCGATGAATATGGCGGCGCGTTAACGCGGGTTCCTTCCGACAATTAGATTTGAATAATGTGTTGGCAACTGTAATAATCAAAGCTGAAAACAGGACTGGGGGCGGGATGTTTGTTGGAGTGGAAGAAGCTGACATAGATCGGCAGACGATAAAATTTGATCGAATTTACTCAACTCATTCGATAGAGGACGGCAATCGACTTCACCGCGAACTTCATACGATTCTGAAAGATGCTGGCTGTTTCGATTTGAAAGTTTCGCGAACGGTCTTGTTTGGGGTCACGTTACTTGTCTTGTATGGCGTGGGAAATGCGCTGTTGATGTTGGCGCCGGATTGGCCATTGCGAGTTTTGCTTCTATTCCTATTGGCTGGGGTCTCCGTGCAAGGCGGTTTTCTAGGCCATGAAGCCGGCCACGGGGCACTGACAAAAAAGCGGCAATATAGAGATCTGATTGGGCATGTGTTTATGACCTTTGTCGCCGGTTTGTGTCATGTCCACTTTCAATCCATTCATCGTCAGCATCACCCTCACTGCAATACTCCGAAGCGTGATGTCGATATAGAATCGGGCATATTCAGTATGGACGAAGCCTCGGTGCGGGAAAAAACCGGCTTTGGCCGGCTGATCACCCGCTACCAGGGTTGGCTGATCTGGCCGCTGGTTTCTCTGCAAGGTTTTAGTATCAAGCTCGACGGTTTGCATCGCCTGATGCGACACCCGAAGAAAACCCGGGCCGACCAATTGGCGATTCTAATGCATTATTGTTTTTGGCTTGTGGGGCCTGCTTTCGTCATCGGGATAGGCGACGCGTTAGTGAACTACGCGATTATGACTTGGTTCATCGGACCCTATCTGGGGACGGTATTTCTGCTCAATCATATTGGCACTCGCACAATCCCAGATGATGGCAGGACCTCTCATTTCCACCGGCAAATTTGGACGACACGCAATCTTTCTTCGGGGCGTCTGGCGGATAATTTTTTCGGCGGACTGAACAATCATATCGAGCATCACTTGTTTCCGGATATTCCAACTATGCATCTTGCCAAGGCGCGTGATATTACCCGCGAATTTTGCCAACAGCAGGACATATACTATCGCGAGATGGGCTGGTGGCAGGGTGCTTCAGAAGTCAAAGAACACTTTACGGATCTGTCGTATTTCCTGCGACAGGACGAACCCAAGTGACGGATAATCTGCGGAAGTTCGACCATCTCGTGGTCTTGATGCTTGAAAACCGGTCTTTCGATAATCTGCTTGGCTATCTATACGAAAATGAACAGCCGGAAAAATTTATTCCGGACCGGGAGCAAACCTTTCGGGGCATTCCGGAAGCCGGCACCGTCAGCAACCCGAACGCCTCGAAACCACCAAAAGCCATTCCATTTGGGAAGGCGCCGCATCGCAAGAAGTCCGATTTTTGTCGCCCTTTTCCCGATCCGGGCGAAGGTTATGCGCATACGTGCCGACAATTATTCGGCCATGAAGATGTCGACAAGCCTGCTTCAGAATTGCCCGAACCGCCAATGGACGGATTTGTTCGCGATTATATCGGCGTCTTGAAAAAAGATCCGATTTTGTTCTGGCCGCGCCGACCGAAGGAGAAAAAATATAATCAGGTCATGCACGGTTACACGCCCGAAGCGTTGCCGATGCTCAGCCAGCTGGCGAAAGAGTACGCAGTGTCGGATGCCTGGTTTTCTTCGGTGCCGAGCCAGACCATGTGCAACCGGTCCTTTGTCAATGCGGCGAACTCACATGGTTTTGTCAATAATTCCGACTATGTAAAATGGCTGGAAAACAAGGGCGTGACAATCTTTGAGCGGTTATCGGAAAAATTTGAGAAGGGCAAGGATTGGCGGGTCTATTGGGATCGCCATGACGTCTTTTCGCTAACGAAAATGTCCACCCACCGCTGCAGCATGAGCGTTATACCGACAACTTTTCCCATTACCAGGATTTTGTCTCCGATTGTGCAAAAGGGGATCTGCCGGCCTATACCTTTATTGAACCGCGGCTATTTTGGTCCCATAACGATATGCATCCGCCGCTGGAGTTTGATCTGTTTCACCAATCCAGCGTCGCTGCCGGCGACAATCTAATAAAACAGATCTATAACGCCTTGCGGGCCGGTCCTCTATGGCCGCGGACTTTGTTTATCATTACGTTTGATGAACATGGCGGTTGCTTCGATCATTGGCCGACACCGATGAACGCAATACCGCCAGCCGCGAGCCCCGATTATCCGCTGGAATGTGGTTTTCGCTTCGATCGTTTTGGGGTCCGGGTGCCAACGATCTTTGTCTCGCCCTATGTGGAAGCTGGCACCGTCATTCGGGCGACAGGGGAAACACCTTTCGATCACACCTCCATTATCGCCAGTATTTGCGCGCGCTGGGACTTGGCGCCGCTAACCGATCGGGACGCTGCCGCACCACATTTTGGGGCTGTCTTGTGCGGCAATGGCGACGGCAATTTAGTTGCGCCTAAGAAAACTGACGAAATCGATACCGGACCGTCTGATGCGGCGACCGCTCTCAAAAGGCCGTTATCGGATTTGCACAACGCGGTACTCAACCTTGCCGGTGCTATTCACAATCAGCCGCCTGGAGAAATCGAAAATGTCGGTGATGCATTGGCGTTTATGAACAATTTAGGTAATTAGGATTCGTTAGCGATGTGCTTGGATGCCGCGGTTGTGGCTGACCCTGCCCTTTATTTCGATATGCGGAGAGCGTGACACCTCGCCGGGATCGGTCCATTGCGGATCATATTCCGCCGTCAGCGACAAACCACCAACTTGAAAACAGCGCTCGACAAATTGCGAACAGAATAGCGCTTTCGGACGGACTTTTTTCTTCCCCGGCCGCCAGCCCCATAATTCATGCGCCGTCCAACGCAGACCGATCTTCCAGTTATATTCAAGCCCCAGGTCAATGCGGGCCTCGCCGAGTAATTTATCCAAGTCAACGATGCTGCGCGCATCGTCCTTCAATTGGTACCATTCGACCGTGCCTTTGTATTTAGCAACGGCGATACTCAGGGGCACAGCTTGTACGCCTTTGCCCGGTTCAGCCTGTAACAACATATATCGATCACCCCAATAGGCGATCAGGCCGACATGAGAAAAGCGGCTACCGGATACCCACTGAATGAAACGCGAGCCAAAGGTCTTGCCTTCGAACATCATCAAGTCCGCATCCGCAAATTGGTGGCGGATATCGTCATATTCAAGGGCCGGTAAATCAGTTTGGTTGTTATTTTTTGACATGGATTTGTTCCTACCACTTCAATTCATTGAGCATTGTCGAAATATATCGGATATTGACGAAAGACGACAAAGCAATAGCCGATTGGGAGTGCCAATGTCCAAGATAACCGTTTATACGGCCAAAAAAATTCACACGATGAACCCGTCTTTGCCGGTTGCAACGGCAGTGGCGGTGCGGGAAGGAAAAATATTAGAAGTCGGCGAGTTGGAGAATATGCAGCCGTGGTTGGAAGCGCATCCCCATGTGATTGACGAGCAGTTTGGCGATCAAGTTCTAATGCCGGGGTTTATCGATCCGCATCTGCATCCCGCGATGGCCGCTATATTGCTGCCGATGCAGTTTATCACCGCGATGGAATGGCGCCTGCCCTGGGCGACGGTCCCACCGGTACGTAGTCATGACGATTTTGTGCGCCAACTGAAAATCTGTGACCAGCAGATGGTGGACGCAGCTGAACCGCTCTTTACCTGGGGCTATCATCAAATTTGGCATGGCGAGATGAGCCGGGAGATATTGAATCAGGTCTCAAGAGAGCGTCCGGTCATTGCCTGGCAACGATCCTTTCATGAGCTCTATTTGAACGATGCGGCACTGAAATGGTTGGAACTGGAGGAAGGGGAAATCGGCCGCCATCCGCAAATCGACATCGATAAGGGTCGCTTTTTTGAAACCGGCATGGCCGTGGCGACGGCCCGCATGAACCCTTTTTTATTAGGCCCTGAACGTTTCCGCGATGGTCTGAAACGATTGAAGCAGGTTACTCATTTTGGTGGTCATACTACAATCGGCGATATGGCGGCGGGCATTTTTGATCTGGAGATGGAATGGGGGCCGTTGACGGAAATACTGGATACGGACGACACGCCCTTCCGGGTTCATTTGGTGCCACGCGGTTTGTTGAAGGGTGATACGGGCGGTGCCGAAGGGCAATTGGAAAAGATTAAGAAGCTTCCAGCACGCAATACCCATCGTTTGCAGTTTCGCGATCACGTCAAGCTCTTCACCGACGGCGGATTTTTCGCTGAACTGATGCAGTTGCAGGAACCGGGCTTCATCGACGGCCATCATGGCGAATGGTTGATGCCGCCGGAGATATTCGAGGCTGCGGCGCGGGTCTATTGGCATGCCGGCTACAAAATTCATGTTCATTGCACCGGCGACCTGGGGCTCGAGCTGGCCTTGGACGTATTGGAGAAATTGCAGTGGGAACGCCCGCGCTTCAACCATCGCTACACAATCGAACATCTTGGTGTTTCAACGCCGGAGCAAATTCGCCGAATGGCCGATTTAGGCGCGATTGCGTCGGTAAATATTTATTATGTGTATGAATTGGGCGAAGCTTATTGGCAGCATAGCATTGGCCATGAACGGGCCAGCCAAATGGCCAGGCTGGGTACTTTGGCGCGTCACAATGTGACCACGGCGCTGCATTCCGATTATACCATGGCACCGGCTTTACCTTTGAACAACGCCTGGGTCGCGGCCAACCGTATCGGCAGCGAGGGGGGTATTCTGGCGCCAGAAGAACGCCTCAGCCTTTATCAAGCAATGCGGGCGATTACTTATGATGCCGCTTATGTTTTGGGTATGGAGCATGAAGTTGGCTCTATCCGGGCCGGCAAGATGGCGGATTTCACGGTCCTGCGTCAGGATCCTTTCGAAGAGCCAGTGGAAAACCTGAAAGACATTCCGATCTGGGGCACCATCTTCGAAGGACGGCCGTTTGAGATTGGGACATGACAGACAGCGACCCGAACTTAATTCCGACAACGATCGTCGCCGGTTATCTGGGCGCCGGTAAAACCAGCTTGATCAACTACGTTTTGTCGCAAAAATCGATGACGGGTATTGCTGTGTTGGTGAACGATTTCGGTAGCCTGAATATCGACGCCGACTTAATCATGCAGCATGATGGGAAAACAATCAGTTTGAACAATGGCTGCGTTTGCTGTTCCATTGCCGACGATTTAGGCGCCGCCTTGGATCAGGTTCGCACGGTGTTGCCGCCACCAGAAAAGATCTTGATCGAAGCGAGCGGCGTCGCCAATCCCAGAAAGATTGCTTATTATGGCCAAGGGTGGCCCGGAATAACCTTGGATGCGGTGATCGTCCTTGTCGATGGCGAGCAAGTACAGACGCTAGCCAAGGACAAGTTTGTCGGCGCAACCGTTTGCCAGCAATTAGGGGCGGCGGATATCCTGATCCTTAATAAATCGGATTTGCTGGATCGTGACGCCCTGGCCGCGACGCAATCATGGCTGCGGTCGCAGGCACCCAATGTGCCGATTGTGGTCAGCGAATTTGGCGTCTTGGATATTAACTTGCTGTTCGCACCTGCGGGCAAATCTCTTGTTAGTGTCGTCGAACCGCAACCTGACCATCAAACGGATTATCTGACCTTCGTCTGGCGGGCCGGTGGTATCCTAAACGAAGAAAAATTTGCGGCGATATTCACCGCCCCGATAGCCGGGCTATTTCGCGCCAAGGGTTTTGTTGAAGTTGAGGCAGGTGGGCGGAAAATTTTCCAGCTTGTCGGTTCACGACACAGTATTTCGCTGGCACCATCAAACGCACAGCATTTTGACAGCGAAATTGTTTTCATCGGCGCGCGTCACATGCTTAATCAAGATCAATTAATTGCCGCCTTGGATAATGCATTGGTATAAACCGCAGAATGATCGAATTTAAGGAGATACAGAATGACTAAAGTTGCGATTGTAACCGGGGCCGGGACCGGTATTGGCGCGGCCAGCGCGCTGGCCTTGTTAGAAGCAGGATATTCCGTTGCCTTGGCCGGTCGCCGCGAAGCGCCGTTGAACGGGGTTGTAGGTCGGGCCGGTGATGCGGCTGCGCGGACTATCGTCGTGCCAACCGATGTGGGCGACCCGAAATCGGTCAAAAAATTGTTTGCGCAGACTAAAGATACATTCGGTCGCCTCGATTTATTGTTTAACAATGCCGGTTCCGGTTCCCCAGCCGTGCAGTTTGAGGATATTTCCTTTGACGATTGGCGAATGGTACTCGATGTCAATCTGACCGGCGCTTTTTTATGTTCGCAAGAAGCTTTTCGGATGATGCGTGATCAAGATCCGCAGGGCGGCCGCATCATTAATAACGGCTCCATCTCCGCTTATGTGCCGCGCCCGATGTCGGCGCCCTATACCGCGACCAAGCATGCCATAACCGGTCTGACCCGGGCCACTTCGCTGGACGGTCGGCGCTGCAATATTGCCGTCGGTCAAATCGATATCGGTAATGCCGCCACCGACATGACCGAGCGGATGGCAGATGGCGTACCGCAGGCGGATGGTTCGAGCAAGATGGAGCCACGCATGGACGTCGCCCATGTCGCCACTTCGGTGGTGCATATGGCGTCTCTGCCGTTGGATGCAAACGTACAATTCATGACCGTGATGGCCACAGCGATGCCTTATATAGGACGGGGCTAGGCGACCGCCGCTGGTGGTTCACCAATGATCGAGACCCGCTCGCCATAGCGGGTATGAGGGAAATAATCCCAGGCGGCGTGGTGCTGGGTGCAGCGGTTATCCCAAAACACCAGCGTATTCGGCTCCCACCTGACGCGGCACTGAAAACGCACATTGCTTTCAATGTGGCGATATAGCATGTCCAAAATGGCGCGGCTCTCATTGTTATTCAAGCCTTTGATATGGCTGGTAAAACTGCCATTGACGTAAAGTACTTTTCGGCCTGTTTCTGGATGCACCCCGATCACCGGATGTTCATTGCGGGGGTAATTTCGACCTTCTTCCGGCGCGATATTGTAGGAACCGATATAAGGGCGGGCGCCGTCGTGCACCGCTGTCAGACCTTCGAGGAATTGTTTCATCGGTGCGGATAAGGTTTCGTAGGCTTCATACATGCTGGAAAAAAGTGTATCCCCGCCACAGCCCAATTTAGGGGTACGGGTAATATAGAGCATTGATCCCATCGGCGGTTTTTCGTCGCAGGTCACGTCTGTGTGCCAGCCGTCGCCGGCCGCAAATTTGGAATTCTTCGTCGTCTTGACCACAAGGATTTCCGGATCGTTGTTGTCGATCTTGTTCAGGGGATGGACATGTAACTTGCCGAATTTTCGACCAAAGCGTTTATGATCCTCGCGCTCTAGGTTTTGTTCCCGGAAGACCAGCACGGAATGATCGTTGAACGCTTGGCGAATGCCTGAAAACTGTTCGTCGCTCATATCCAGCGACAGATCGACATCGTGTATTTCGGCGCCAATCACCGGGGTCAGCGGTTCAACCTGAAACCAGCCGTAGTCATGACGGAGTTCGCGCACCTCGGTAAGGTCGCTACGGGTTGCAAGGCTCATGGGATGTCTCCTGAACTAGCTGTCGATCTGATCTGTTGACATATCCTGGCCTTGTTGGCCGTCAGAAGCAAGTCCTGCGCATTCAATCTAACCGCGTGCGTAAGAATTTGATGAATTGACGGGCGATAACCTCAGGCGACTTATTATCTGGACGATACCAATAATGGGCCCAGTTCATGGCACCCAATAACATCAAACGCAGATCCGCTTGATCTTCTTTTGCGGGCATATTTAGCGCGCTAATTAGTTGTTTGAATATGTCTTCATATTTGTCACGCAGGGCAATGATATGCCGTGCTGCTTCTTTTTCTCCTGGCCTTTCCTGCATCAGCGCTTGAAAGAAGATGCCGCCGTCCAACACCGCGTTCAAATGCGCAATGCATGCCGCTTCCAATCGTTGCCAGGGTTCGGTTTCGAGAGCCAATGAGGCCAAAACAGCATACTCAATTTGCCGCATGCCTTCTTCGTGAACGGCGGTCAGAATATCTGTTTTGGAGGGAAAATAATAATAGATCGCTGCTGGCTGGATGCCACAATCGGCGGCAATCTCTCGCAGTGACGAGCTGACGAAACCTTGCCGGACAAAACGTCTGGCAGCGGCAGCCAATATTTCGCTGCGTCGATCGAGTTTTTCTTGTGCTTGCGGGGCCATTTATCGTCGAGCCCGGTCAAGGGATCAACAACTCCTCATCATCGGCGACAATGTCGCCCAAGTCACCTTTGTGGCCGCGTAAATTGCGCCGTTCCGCCAGTTTTCGTTGTGCTGCGACTGGTAAATCGGTCAGAACGATCAACCGCTTATCAATCATCAGATAGATGACGTCTTCAATAACCCGAATGAAATCCAGATCAAGTTGTTGAAAGTCAGCGGCGTCAACGCTCTCGACGGTATGGGTTTTCAAAAACGCAGCTAGAGCGGGATCGTCGCTTGCAACTTCGTCGCAATCTTCGTCGATCATCACCGCATGAATAGAGTGGATGTCGCCGTTTTTATCGCGCTTAACAAATGGCATAGTCGAACGCCTATTCTACAAATGGGTAATTCGATACTGGCCCTTAGTTTACCACTTGATACTTGGCATTACCAATGTCCTGATACCTCAATCTCGAAACCGCAATGCTGCTCACAGAATAGTAAAGGGCCGGATGCTCGGCATCCAGCCCTTTGTCTTCGTCTTTATTTGCTTTATTGGTTTCCGAACACTTGGTCACCAAATGAAGGTGATTCCGGGTTGCTTTGTTTCGGCGCTTCAATATCAAGCGTATCGAGCAATATCCCACCTGCCGCAAGCATCCGATAGGACGCTGATATTTGATTGGATTCCGCTGTCACGAGCTGGCTGAGGGATACGAACAATTCATTTTCCGCATCCAAAACATCCAACAAACTGCGTTGACCGACATTGAACAATTCTTGGTAAGTATCCAAGGTTTCCTGGTTGAATCTTACCGCGTCACCCAAAACTTTGACCCGTTCAGCGGTTATCTCATAAGCATTCCAGGAAATTCGTATCTCCTCGACGGCACCGTTTGCAGCGTCGTAGCGTCGGTTCTTGGCTTGCATAACCCGCGCCAGCGCCGCACGTTTTTCAGCCTGGTCTGAGCCACCGCGATAAAGGTTCCAACGCAAGCGCAACATCACCATGGCGCTGTCGGTTTCTTCTTCGTCCCCATCAGCATCTTTTAGGTGGGCGTATTCAGCCTCAAGATTGACCTTCGGGTAATAGTTGGCTTCCGCAATATCGACATCTTTTTTGGCGACATCGATATCTGCTTCAAAGATTTTAGTTGTCGGATTATTGGTCTTGGCCAATTCCAAGGCGTCTTCCCAGGTTTTTGGCAACGCCGATACATCAACGGTTGGAACATCAAGTTCGGTCGGATGTTCACCGACAACACGCTTATAATTTGCCGCAGCATCACGAAGTTCATTTTGCACACGGAACAAGGTCGCCCGGGCGAGGGACTTCCGCGCTTCGGTTTGCACCACGTCGGCACTACTGCCGGCGTCAGATGCTTCGCGATCTCTTAATGACACAAGCATATCTTCGTGGGCTTGCAGGTTATCTTCCGACAAACCTTTCAGGTTGCGTTGGCGGCGCACTTCCAAATACGAATTGATTGCATCCAGTGCCAGAACTTCCGCATTTTCATTTACCCGGGCGGCAGCGGATTCGACCCGCGCCTTTTGTTTGCCGATCCGGCTGACGGCATCGAAGCCATCAAAGATGCGCTGCGTCAAGGTCACCGAATATTCTTCGCGGGTCAGCCACTCGTCATCGGTTCCGACCAAACGTGTCGCCGTACTATCGTATTCCTGATAACCAATGCCTGCCGCAACATCAATCTGTGGCAGGTATAAACCGCGATCCCGCCGAAGTTCAAAATCAATAGACTCGCGGTTGCTCAAAAACACGCTCATCCGTGGATTGGTGGTGAGTGCCTGCCGAACGACATCTTCGATGTTGTCGGCGACACCAACATTAGCGAGTAACGTCGAACCTAAAAATGTGGTCGCTAAGCACAATCCCTTTAGTTTTGCCAGTGACATGAGTTGACCCCTCAATTTCTATAATCACACATTATATTTCTAACAAACCCGATATACTCATTAAGCGTTGTTAACTATTTAACAACAATTGATAAGGTTACTTCAACTAAGCATTTGTGTTTGCGGAAATTTCTTCACTCATCCGTGACTTTATTCTTACAGAACCTTAATTTTTATCATGAATATTAAAGTATTATTGCGAATAACGCACAGAAAATAATCGCATAAGTAGCTTATGATGAATTTTTCGCAAACTCCCCCCTATCTTTTTCATTTCCACATCACGTCGGCGCAAGACTGCTTCCGCGTGATTTGACCTTACTGGCTCTCACTAATGCGCTCTGTCCAATCCGGATATTGACTGAATTCCAACCAAAACCTAATTCAAATCAATTGCTTGCCCAGACCTACTGCTTTCTATGATTTATCCAGATTGCCCAATTTCCAGCAAAAGCATAATCCAGCGCGCCGTGTCACCTGCGTTGTTACTAATCCACTATTGTATAGTTGACGTCGGCTGTCCACCTGAAAAGTACGTGGTTAAGTTGGATAAGGGGCCAGACTGTGGCGTCACAGCAACGTTCGGGATGCAGATTGACCTTTTGTCAGATTTACCATATATCTATGACAATACGCGAAGTGCGGTTGCTGTCTGATCTTGATGGTGATTAAGCCGTTTGCGTAGAGTTTGACAGCGTAAAATTGCGTTGGTTAAGGGTATAAACTGGGTATGAACAGTCGTTTGCCGGAAGATTTGTTGGACGACCTGATTGATCATGAGGATCTTCCTCTGGTCGACGGTGACCTCCCGCTCGACTTACTGGCAGGAGAAGGCTTTCCTGCCGATGCACCCGTAAAAGGAATATCGTTGGTGACTGAGCCCGATAACAATAACCCGCTCGGATTGTCGGACATTGCTTCGGACGCAGATGACGATACTATGGTCTTGACCTTGGACGATTTGTTCCCGGACGAAAACGGCGAAGTTGTGATTTCGTCAGCGGATGGCGTGCCGATTAATCTGGTGGCTTCCTTGCCGGTCGATCAGTCGGGGGTCGCGGAACCACATGTTACTGCCGCTGGGATCGACGTGAGCGGTCTGAATTTCCGTACTTTTGAAAGCGGTCTGACGGTCTATTTTGAAGCAGACTCGCTAATTCAAATAACCGACGATACGACGGTTTAATTTTTCACCAATATTGATGATATTGACTGATGTGCCAGTGGTGCATAGCGGTATTATTTTAAGAACACAACCAACAGATATCGGTTTTCCTGGCGCAGCGGCACCGGACAGGCAATCATTCGGCGAGCCGAAACGCGACCGGGGATCATTAGCGCGACATTACCGCTGACCAAACCCGATGGGCGACCATCGGCATTGGTCGCGTCCAATTCGCCGCGTTCCGCAAATCTAATGCGAAAATATTTGGCCGCTGGTTCGCCGATAATATCGCCCATATTTTCGCCAATCAGAAGATGTAGCGGTTGGTTGGCATGCGCGATTGTGCGTTCATGGGTGATCGCGAAACAGGGCGTTGGTACCGCATCGATCAGGCTGACAATATCCGCACCATGGGTCATCATATTGACACCAAGGCTTAGTCGTCGAAGCCGGCGAACACAAAATAGGCGCAGCCGAGCGGCCAAGTTTTTGGGCCCTTCGTCCAGATTAGCAAGAAGAGAAACGAGTTGATTGAGACGGATGCCAAGATCGTCGGCCGCCTCTTCCAGGCAATTCCAGAACACCGGCTCAATACTAATGGCATATCGCCGTCCGCTATGTTGGACCTGCCGTAATTTTGGCTTATCGGCAATACGCGCCTGATCAATTATCGTAACATCGGTCATACTGGTTAATCTATTATGTAGGTTTGCGCCAACCTACGCCGATATACCCGTCGCCATCAAGCCACGATAATCTAAAATACCTACTAAATTTGAGCCGTTTCGGACTGTTAATCGATATGCAGATCTTGCATTAATTTATCACCTTCCGGCGACGTAACAATTGCGCGCAGCGCTTCCACTACTTCACTGTCATAACGCGAATTGTTTTGTGTCAATACGTCTACCGCTTCCAACGGTTTGATCGAAGGCCGATAGGAACGCGGTTCAACACGGGCGCAAAAGACATCGCAAACCGCTAGGATGCGCGCTTCGAAAGTAATGTCGTCACCCGCAAGACCTTGCGGATAACCGCCACCATCTAACCGTTCGTTCATTTGATAGATCGCCTCAAACACCGGCAGTCCAAAATCCACATCCTTCAAAACTTCAGCCGCATGATTGACGTGTTGTTGGATGATATTGATCTCATCGTTCGTCAATCTGTCGGGTTTGTTTAACAAGTTGCGGCTGATGGAGAGTTTGCCGATTTGCGATAAATTGGCGGCCACTTCGACGGTCGATATCTGCTCTGCCCGTGCCCCCATAAATTTCGCTATGTGGCCAGCGAAGCCGGCGACCCGGCGGGAATGGCCACCAAGATAAGGGTCACGCAATTCAATCGCGCGGACAAGTGCGACGACCGTTTGTTTGACCGCCAATTCGCGTTTCTCTCGTTGTTCGACGACGTCGGTAATGTCGCGGGTTACCGATACCAGGCCGGACAATTCACCATCGTCGTCGCGCAACGGTACTTTTGATATTTGCATAAAGTGTTTTTTCGAGCCCAGATAGATTTCTTCGTCGACCGTGATCCCCTGGCCGGTATCACCGACTTTTTGATCAGAAATTTTCAAACGTTCAGCGGTGCCGTGACCAAAGATCGCTTCATCGTCCTGGCCAAGCAGACGATCCATTGTGCGCCCGACAGCCGTCGCAAAGGCCGGATTGGCATAGCGATAGTTGCCGTCGCGGTCTTTCAGGCCGATATGGTCTTGGATGGTATTGTTAATGCTGTCGAGAAAACGTTTCTGCGCGGCGATCTGCGCCGCCAGGCTTTGGAACTGCGTCGCCAAATTGCGATTGTGGTCGCCAACGATGCGCCACCAGAAGGCGCCGAATGCGACAATCACTGCCACAACGACCAAAACAGCAATGGCTATGATGGTCCTGTTATAGTTCCGCAGTTCTTGCCGGGCTAATTCGGCGCTAGTTTCTTGAACCAAAACCCAAGGGGTGCCGGGGACTGTTAGAGCGACGGAATACACTTCTGCGCCGTCGTTCACGGATTGCCTGATCATATAATCCAAACCCTGATCGGCCACATTCAAATCCAAAGTGTCAAGCGGTGCCAATGGCTTGACGTTACCAGGGCGATGCTTTTCGATCTTACCGAGGTTTTTTTGCAGGATGTGATAGGACTCACCCTTTTGCGAGTGTGGCGACGGTTTCAAAAACTCCGCTACTCTGTCCGTTATCGGCCGGGTCAGCAATAATACGGCCACCACGCGCATGTTTTCTTTCGTTTCGTGTACTGGGAAGAGTGGGAGGTACAAATTCATGACAAACCCTTCGGCGCTGGCTTCCGTCGGTGCGATATAAGCTTTGGCGGTTTCGAAGACTTTTAAAACAGTGTCATTTTGGTTCTGGTTGAGGACAAAATTGAAATCTGTGGTCACATTAATCGTGGCTTCCCGGTTCATTAAGTGGGCGGCCAAGAATCCGGTATTTTGGACATATTCGACCAGGACGTTTTTCATCAATTCCGTACGTGCTTCCAAAGACGGTTCAAAACAGTCCTCGTCTTCTTCGCACTTCTCGTCGTCCTGCGGTGACGTCAGCTTTTGAATATTGCCAACACTCAAATCCATATCAGTGGCAAATTCCTTGTAGAAATCATCGTCAACAACCCGCCCGGCGAGGGTCAAAACGCCGTCACGCCAGGTCGTAATAACATCGACGCGACCCTGCGCCAAAGTTACCAAATGCTGGCTAAGCGACTTATGAAACTGTTCCTTGTGAACGCTAATCTGATGCAGGGGGATGAAAACGGCCGCGGCGACGATGATCGCAATCGCAATACCGCCAATGACTACCGACTTTTTTCGCTGCGGCCGAAACTGGCGCGGATCGGGATCGCCCGTCAGCAGCTCGTCCACGCGTTGATCAATATTATCTGTCATTTGAGGCGCTCCTGCGACTATTTCTTTTTAGGGCGTTTTTTCGAAACTTTAATATGCGACCATTTGGTTGTTTCGTTTACTGAATAATGCGGAATGTAATGCTTATAAAGCAAATGCGACGTGACGATGTTGGATACGTTATCCAAGACAAGTGTTTTGTCACGGAAACGAACGACCAAAACTGCGTGCGCGACGCCACGGATGCGATCGACGATCACCGCAATCCTCATATCCTTGTTGGCCCAACCAAGCTCCCTGAGGGCATGGAATTTTGCAATTGAATAATCTTCGCAATCACCCGACAACTTCATAAATTCGACCGGTGTCGCCCAATAGTCGGTGACATTATAAATCGCCTTATCGAGTTTATAAGGCCAGCGATTGAAATACTTGTTCACCTTCAGCAATTGTTTCTTTTTACTGAGCCCCTTGGCTTCTTGAATAATTTTCCGCCAGGCTTCGGCACTACCGCGCGGGCAATTCGCGCGGCCATCGGAGCAGGCCTTCAATAGCGCCTTCTGTTTTTTCATTTTGTTTAGGACGCGGCGCCATTTTGGTAAGGATTGGAACGATCCACCGCGGATTTCGGTGCTCCCGAACAGGCCTGATTTGCTATTGGTTTTTTTGCCTGTAAGCGATCCGAATTTAGCTGCTTCGACAGTCCCGGCTGGCAGCGTTAGGGCGACAACACAGGCGAACAAAAAACAAAACAACAATTTCCTATTTACAGATATCACCTACGCATCCTGCTCCTGCTATTCGCCCGCCGGTCTGCGGCAACTCGTCTGTCTGTTGTCGACGCGCGCCGTCAATCTATGTTGACCGGACTAACGCTCACGCAGCGCCTGCTGCTTAGCTTTCAGGATCGGTTTCAATAAATAGTCGAGCACTGTTTTTTTACCCGTCAGAATGTCCGCCGAAGCGACCATGCCTGGTATTATGGGTAAATCCGAACCGTTATGCGTCAGTTTGTTTTCTTTCGTCCTGAGACGAATATGATAAAAACTTTCCCCATCTTCATTCTTTATGGTGTCGGCGCTTATCTGCTCAACCTTTGCTTTCAAACCGCCATAGATCGAAAAATCATATGCCGTCAGTTTGACCGTTGCTTCCTGTCCCGGTCGAATGAAAGCGATATCGGCCGGTCGTATGTTTGCTTCGATCAAAAGCGTATCGTCTAAAGGCACGATCTCCATTATATTTTCGCCCGGACGCACGACTCCGCCAACTGTATTGTGATAAATTTGCTTCACAGTTCCGCGAACTGGGGAGCGAACCTCCGTCCGGGTGACCCGATCCGCGCCTTCGGTGATCATTTCTTTCAGCGACTGCATATCGACGATGCGGGTGTTCAGTTCCGCCGTGATGTCGGCCCGGGTTTCATCAATATATGCCTGCACTTTTTCCTGCGCCTCGCGATAGGCTGTGCGGGCCCGGGGGATGCTTAAATTCAAGGTTGAAAGCGTGCCTTGCAAATCCTGTACATCGCGTTCCAAGCGCAGATAATCCACTCTTGGATAAATTTTTCGGATCATTAAGGGCTTGGCGATGTCCCGTTGTTCAACGGCCAACTTCAGATTTGCTTGCAATTGTTTCCGTCGGCTCAACATTTCGGCGATTTCCTGCCGCCGCTGTTCGGCTTGCGTGCGCAATACTTTAATTTGCGACGTCAATTGTCGCCGTCGGGCGTGGTATAGTTTGGTCTGCTCGATGACCACGCGTGGTTTATTTTGTTTCACTTCGTCAGAAAAAACCGGCGATTCCTGTTTGAGTTCCGCCTCTAGGCGCGAAATTTCGGCCATGGTGGAAAAGAAGCGTTGTTTATTTTCGCGGTAATCCGCTTTCGCCGCGACATTGTCAATTCGCACCAGAATATCGCCGGCTTCGACAATCTGACTTTCCGCAACCGCTACCTCGGCAATAATGCCGCCCTCCAAATTCTGAATGACTTGAATTCGGCTGAACGGGATGACTTGGCCTTGGCCGCGGGTCACTTCATCCAAGATGGCATTGTCAGCCCAATAGATCGCGACGACAAAAAAGATGAAAACGATGAGTGAGCATGATGGCAAATGGATGGCCGCGGCGGCGTGCCGCGGCTTCAAGATCCGGCACGAAGGCAAGGTCGTCGGATGATAATTTAGCCATCTGCAATTTCTTTCGGTTTAGCTGCCATAAACTGAGGTCGAAGTCCGGCCGTTAATAAAGGCTCCGTCCAACTAGTTAGCGCCGCGGACCTGACCCTTTCGTAGGGCGTCCAAAACATCTTCCTTGGGACCGTCTGCAACTATACGTCCAGCGTCGACGATGATGAGGCGGTCAACCAAGGTCAGCATCGAGCCCCTGTGGGTGATCAAGATCAACGTTTTGTCCCCCATCGTTTCGTTCAAGCGTTTGCGGAATGTGGTTTCAGACGAATTGTCCATGGAACTTGTCGGCTCATCCAAAACCAGAATTGGCGGATCCAGCAATAATGCCCGGGCAACGCAAATAGCTTGGCGTTGACCGCCAGACAAACCCATCCCCCGCTCGCCGACCGGCAAATCAAAGCCCAGGGGTGTGCGTCCCAGAAAATCGGTAACGCCTGAAACTTCGGCGGCGCGCAGGATTGTCGGGTCATCAACATGCTGAGCACCGAAAATGATGTTGTCGCGAACCGAACCGAAGAACAGGTAATTGTCCTGACTGACATAGCCGACATTGCGGCGTAGCTCGGCTGGGTCAAGCTGGCGAATGTCTGATCCGCCGATCATCATCGCTCCATCCGAAGGTTCGTATAACCCGATCAACATGCGGCCGATAGTGCTTTTGCCGGAACCGATACGTCCGATGATCCCGACCCGCTCACCCACCTTTACCTTCAGACTGATTTGTTCTAGGGCATTGGATTGAGCATTTGGATAGCTGAAAGTGACGTTGCGCACCTCGATCGAACCTTCAATTTTTGGCCGGTGAATAAATGCTTTTGTTGCCGGCCGCTCGACCGGCGTTTTCATGAGTTCATCGAGGCCTCTAAGCGCAATTCGGGATTGTTGATATTTAGTCAACATGGCGGCAACCGCACCGAGTGGGGCCATCGCGCGACCGACCAGGATGGTGCAGGCAATCAAAGCGCCGATCGTCATATTACCTTCGGCGATTTCGAAAACACCAAAGACGATGACGCCGACGGTGGTTAATTGGGTGGCGGTTTGGGCAAATGATGTAGAGACCGTACTGATCATGCGCGCTTTGCCCGATGATTTGGCCGTTAGGCCAACCAGTTTTTCCCACTGTCGTTGAATTTGCCCTTCCGCACCGGCAGCTTTGATCGCTTCCAGGCCGTTGATCGCCTCAATCAACAAAGAATGTTTCTGAGACGATTCGCGATAGGTTTTTTCGACAACACGGCCGAGGGGATATTGCAGGACGATGCCGACGATAACGACAATAGGGGCCATAATCATCGGCACCGCGGCGATCGGGCCGCCAATGAAATAGATCACCGCGATAAATATCGCGATGAATGGCAAATCGACCACAGCAATCAGGGTTGACGAGCTAAAAAAATCCCGCAGCGACTCAAATTCCCGCAGATTATTAGCCAATGAACCGCTTGAGGCTGGGCGCTGGTCGAATCGCATTCCCATCACTTGCTGCAACAATTTACTGGCGATAATGATGTCAGCGTTTTTACCGGCGACATCGACAAAATAACTGCGTAGATTTTTCAGCACAAAGTCGAAGGCAAAAACGATCAGGATACCGATGGCCAAAACCTGCAATGTCTCAATCGCGTTATTGGGCACTACCCGGTCATAAACGTTCATTGTAAAAAGTGGTGTCGCGATCGCCAACATGTTGATCAAAAACGAAGCCAGCAAGACATGGCGATAGATCGGCAGAAAGCGAAATAGGGTACCCCAGAACCAGCGTTTGGTATTTATCAGCTGTAGATCTGCCGTCCGTTCATCGAACTGCGCCGTTGCTTTCGCGAAAAACGCGTAACCGGCATATTGCTCCTGTAGGTCTTTCAAATCGACGACAATGGTGCCGCCACTTTCCGGCGCAAATATCTTAGCTTCCTTTTTGTTCGGGAACTCCAACAAAATACAAGCGCCGCGGTCCTTCATTAACAAAATGCACGGCATCGTCAGCGGGGCAATCTTGTTTAATTTTCCGCGTCTGGAAATTCTAGCATTGAGGCCGGCGCGTTCGGCCGCGCGCACACAAAGTTCCGGTGAAATCCCCTCGGCGTCGATCGGTAGGCCGGCCCGCAAGGTTTCGACGGAGGTCGGGCGGTCCAGTAAGCCCGCTAACGCCGAAAGCGATATCAGCAACGGGTCGTCGAACGTACCGGTATTGGCGGAGACGTCCCATTGTTGTTCAATATCATCTTCGCGCAAAACATCAGCGGCTTCGATAGTCGTCGCTTCGCCATCAGTAGCGGCTGGTTTTTCTGCTTGGTTTTCGACTGCGGAACTCACCGGGTTTCGTCCAATATACAAATTGCTGTCCGCAACTTCGTAAATCCGGTGTCACGGGCGGCCAAAAAATAAATACGCATGCGATGACGTCAATTGTCTTTCAGGGCTGTCAATGCAGCCGCCAAGGTACATGAACTTCCATATCCGGGGCAAATGATTAGTCAATCCTTAAAAATTTAGCGAAATACTCAAGAATCGTCACAATGTATAATATACTATGTAGGTTTGGATTTTATTTACATTCTGCTTAAGCCCGACAGTTGTTATTTATATCGTCATAGAGGACTGCAATGTCTTTGGAAAATTTGGATAAATCCGGCGCAAAGAGAAAATAACAAACTGCCGGATCCAGTATAATTCGAGCCATCCTCCGGTAACGAGGGAAATCGGCAAGTTGGCGTATTGAAAGAAGAAGGTAACGTTATGGCGACGGAAAGCACACAGAACACGGATACCCAAAACAGCCAAGCCACCGGACAAGCCAATCAGGCGGCGGCGGCGCTGGCCAATAATGGCCAGGCTGTGCAACAGCCGAATGCCGGTCAGGTGATCACGGTGGTGGTCGAGCCTGGTCAAACCGTGCAGTTTGCTTTCGATCTGACTGACGTTACCGTCGATCGCGATGGCGACGATCTGGTTTTGCTTCTTGAGAATGGCGGCAAGATCGTCCTGGACGGTTTCGCGGCAACTTCGGAAAGCGACAATCCGCCGCAAATAGTGTCGTCGGACGGCAGTATTTATGCCGGTGACGTGCTGGTGGCGCAACTGACCAACGGTGAATTGGAAACCTTTGGTGACGCGGCCCCGTCGAGCGACGGGCAAAGTGTCTATAATGACGATGGCGGCGATGCGCTGGCCGGCCTGAATGCGGAAGGGCCGCTTGATCCGACGCCGTTCCCACGCGATACGCCGGAGCCGGAACCGCCGGTCGAGCCGATTGGCGACGATCAGCCGAGCATTTTGGTGACACCGCCGGAACTGGTGCCGGACACCCCTGGATTTGTCTCGACGGACGAGCTGCCGATCGAACTGGACGGGGCCCGCGGCATTGTCGACGAAGCGGCCCTGCCGAATGGCAGCAATGGCGGTTCCCTGGTCACGGACGGGACCATTGAGTTTGATACCGGCGACGATGAGTTAGAGGCCCTGGAGATCATGGGCACGGACGGCATCTGGGTCGATATCACCAATGGCGGCGTGGTGATGGGTGAATATGGCACCCTGGTGATCAATCCGGACTATACCTGGCACTATACCCTGACCACCAATACCTTGGATCATAACGATACCAGCACGGTTGATGGCGACAGCGACCGTGGCCTCGGCGATATCGTCTTGGACGGCTGGACCGTTCGGGTCACCGATGACGATGGCGATAGCGCCATGGACACGCTGACTGTGGCGGTTACCGACGATGGCCCGATTGCGGTCGATGATATGACGACGACGGCGTTGAATACGCCGGTAACTTACGATGTGATGGCGAACGATCTGGAAGGGGCCGATGCTTCGACCCTGCAAGGCGCCGCCATGGCGGCTGGTCACGCCGCTGACGGCAATGTTGTGATCGACGCCAATACCGGCGAAGTCACCTTCACCCCGACGGCCGGTTTCTTTGGCGTCACCGTGGTCGATTATACCATCGTCGATACCGAAGGCGATCTCTCGGCCGCCACCCTGACCATCACCATTGATGCCCCACCCCCCCCCCCACCACCACCGCCGAACGTGTCACCGGATCCCGATCCGGATACCAACTGGGTGCGCGAAGATAATGAGACGGAAACCGATAATAATAACACCGAGCTTGGCAATGTGCTGCAAGACCGTAATCACGATTTTGTTGAATTTGTCGGTGAATTCGAACAGGAAGTTGTCCGCGAGTTTGAAGATCTGCAGGATACTGATCCGGATAACGGTCCGCAGCCGCTGCATGTCGCCAGCATCGATGCCGGCGAAGGCGCGCAAGCTGTCGCGGGCGCCACGACGGTGGAAGGGGACTATGGTTTCCTGACGATTAATCCGGATGGTAGTTACAATTATGTCCTCTATGCTGATGGCGACGAAGGACCGGATGGCGCGTACGAAGCCGTGCAAGGCTTGGGCGACGATGAAGAACTAACCGATCCGTTCACTTATGTCGCCAGCGACGGCGACATTGACGTCCCGGAAAGCCTGGTCATCACGATTTTCGGGACAGATGACCGCATCTCCGCAGAAGTCGGCGGCGTCACCGTCTATGAAGAAGGCTTGGACGGCCCGGCTACTTCGACCTATGAAGGCACAGATTCCGGTGCCGATAGCGAAAAAGACGATAACCAATTCTATATCTCCGCTGGCGACGGCCTTGGCGGCATCGTGATCGGCGCCACCCTCGATCTTAGCCTGCAGGACCTGCGGGATATCGAAGCCAACACCTTCGGCGGTACGACAACTTTCGATACCGGCAAGGGCGTGATTGAAATCACCGGCTTTACCGAAGATACCGCAGGTATCAGCGGTACGGTGAGCTACGAATATGTCTTGAGCAACAATCTCGATCACGAAGCGCTGGGTGACGGCACTAACATCAGTGACGATATCGCGTTGGTAGTTTACGACGACGATCTGGTGCCGGACGAGGCGAATTTTACTATCGACGTCACCATCGTCGACGACGCACCGTTACCCGGACAAGACGAAACCGATAGCGTGACCGAAGACGCCAATACGATTGCGACCGGTAACGTCGTGACTGGTGTTGACGTTGCCGTCGATCCGGATGCGAATGGTGCGCCAAACGATGGTGCGGCCGAAACCATGGGCGCCGACGGCTTCGACAACATCGTTTGGGCCGGTGCGGAAGCTGGCGCCGGCGACTTTGCCGGTGAGACAGTGGTTGTCGGTACTTACGGCACGCTGATTGTCGAAACCAATGGCGATTACCGCTATGTCCTGGATAACGACGCCGCAATTGTTCAAGCCTTGGGCGCCGGCGATACCGAAACGGAAGAGTTTGATTACACCGCCTATGATGGTGATACCGATACGGCTGAAGCCACTTTGACCATTGAAGTCAATGGCGCCAACGATATCCCTAGTCAGGAATTCAGTCTGGATTTAGATGAAGATGGCTTGCTTGGCGGTGTTGCTAATGGGCCGAACGATGCCCCCGATCCGGCGGATGAAGACGCGCTCTTCACTGTCGATTTCGGCACCGAAGATTCCGGCACCCTCGACTTCTCGGCTTATCATGGCCTAGCGGTAGAAGATTCCGGTGGCGACCCGCTGACCACCATTGACGGCGAGCTTATGACATGGAACTGGAATGCCGGCACGCAAACTTTGGAAGCGCAAGCTAATGATGATCAGGCGGCTGTGATCTCGATCTCGCCGAATACCGACAACGATCCGGCCACGCCAGACGATTATCGGGTCGAAATCCACGAACCGATCACCCATAACGATCCGGATCCCTCGAACGGCACTTCGGACGAAGACGATATCAACCTTTATCTTGAGTTCGGTATCTCCGACGGCATCAGCGGCAGCAACACGGGTAATCTGAGCATCTCCATCGATGACGACAGCCCGACGGTTTCGGTCGACTATGACGGCGGTAACGGTCCAACGGAAGTGGTCGAAGGCAATTCCCTGCCGGACGGCAATTGGGCCCATGCCTTCGGCGCCGACGGTGGCACCCTGTTTAGCCAGAACAGTGTCGAAATCACCATCAATGGCACCGCGATCGCCGGTGCGGTGGGCGTTAACATCAACGTGATTACCAGCGATGGCGATTTGGGTGACCTGGTTGTTGCGGACGACGGGACCTGGAGCTTTGCGGCCAATGACAATCTGGACAACGACCTTGCGGACCTAAGCTTTACCTTCACGATCACGGTGACCGACAATGACGGCGACCAACAAACCGCCAGTCATACCATCGATGTTGCCGACGGTCTCGAGCCGAGCGGTCCGTCCCTAACGACCTTGTCGGTGGATGACGACGATGTTGTCGGCGCCAACGGCAATCCGGGTGGCGACGGCGATTTGGCGTCGCCGGATAGCTCCGAACCCATGGTCTTCACCAAGGGTGAGGCGGCCCACGATTTCACCAGCATTGTATTCGATCTAGTTGGCGGCGATCCGACGGTGTTGGATGCCGATCTCAATGTCATTGACATGAATTGGACGATCGACGTCGGTGTCTTGAAAGGCACGGCCGACAGCGGTACCGGCGAAATATGGTTGACCCTTTCCGGTACGGTGGCCACCGGCGATATGACGGTGGAAGCGGAGCTAAAAGAGCCATTCCTGCATTGGTCCGGTGATAGCAATACTGAAAGTGACATCACCATCTCCGGCATCACGGTGCTTGCAACTGACACCGACGGTGATACCGCGACAGGTTCGGTGACCGTGATCGTCGACGATGATACGCCGACAATCGATAGTCTATTGATTGGTGGCGAAGTTTCGCATGATGAAACACCGGGAATTCAGCCGGTGCCGGATCCTGCTGGGAACGATTCCGACGACAATGACGGCACCGGTATGCCGCTTGTTCTATCGACGGCGATTGGCGGCTTGACGGTTATCGGCCAAGCCAGTAGTGCAACCTCTTTGGCGGCGACCTATTCGGCCGGTGCGGACGGCGAAGACAGTGTTGTTTATGCCGTCAGTAACGGTGCTGGTGGCCTATTCGCCGGCGAAGCCTCGGGCTTGTCAATCACCGACGGCACGCCAATCAACCTCTATAGCGAAGTTGTTGATTTGGGTGGTGGCGACAGCACGCAAATTATTTGGGGAGTCTATGGCGGTGATCTAGCTGGCGGCACCAAAGCCTTCGCGATCTATTTGGAAGCCGATGGCAGCGATGTTTGGGTCGCGCAGTTCGAATCCATTTTGCATTTAGATGACCTTGATCCAGACGATATCGAGACGGTCACGGCGGATATCCGCGCGACCATTACGGTCACCGATTTGGATGGCGATGTTGCGACCGCGATTTCCAGTGATCCGATGATCATCAACATTCAGGATGACGCGCCGGTTATCGACAATATCGAAAACCTGGTGCGTGCGAATGAGCCTGGAAAAGCCGCCGGTCAGGTCGATGTGACGGCCGGCGCCGATGGGATGGCAGGGTTCAATCTGACCGACACCAGCACGGGCAAGATCTGGACGCCGGTAGCTTATGACAATAGCGATGGCGACATTTCGGCCTTCTACCTTGGTGCTGGCGGTGCTTTCCCGGATGTTATCCCGGAAGGCGGCTCGCTCATTATTGCCACCTATAACGGCTCTGCGCCGCCGGAGGTGGAGACTGAAATTTTCTATATCCTTTATATTGCGCCGGATGGGCAATATTGCTTCGAACTGGTGACGCCATTACCGGGTGAAGATGTAACCGTGGATTTGGTTGGCGCACCTGCGGGCAATGACGACTTCCTGTATTACGATCAGGACGCCGACGAATGGTACACTAGTAAAGACGAGCCCGGTTTTGATCCGGCTGCGGATGCGGACATCATCTTCTCGGGAGATGGTAATACGATCAATGTTTCCGGTGCGCAAATCGGCATCGGCAATAACCAGTGGCAACCGGGCGAAACACTCGAAATCCAGTTTGCAGACAGCATTCCGGTTGTTAGCTCCGCCACGATCAGCGTTATTCGCGGGTCCGGCGTCCAGGACGGCGATGTCATGGTCGTGCATTGGGAGACTTTCCTTGATGGTTTGAGTGTCGGAGACGGCTATATCGCAATATCTGGTGCTGATGTTGGCGGGGACTTCACCTTTTTGCCGCAATCGGATACTGAATTTGACCAACTGATTCTGGTGGCTCAAGATGTTGGCGTCGATCGTCCGATTGACGGCGGCGGAACTGATGCCAGCACGTCTGGGGTGAAATTCACCGTCTCCGGTCTGGCCTATGGAACGACAGTACCGGCGGATGATGCCACCTTGACCTTCGATCTGGGCGCCACGGACGGTGACGGCGATGTTGATGGCGGGCCGCTGGTCGTGACCATCAAGGGCGGCAGCGATTCGAATAACCTGACCGGCGATCAGAATGCCGAATTTCCGGACGACGTCATCATCGGCAACGATAACGACAATATTCTCGACGGCTTGCTCGGCGACGATCAGTTGTCCGGCGGCGGCGGTAATGACATGCTCATAGGTGGTGCCGGTAACGATCTGCACACCGGCGGTGCCGGTGCGGACACCTTTGTCTATAACAGTGTGCTGGACGGCCATGATGTGATCTCCGACTTCGAACCGGGCGTCGATGTCATCGATCTGGATGGCCTGTTCGACAGTATCCCGCAAGCCGACGGCGAAGCTGCACGCGATGCGATGCTGTTAACCAATCAGGTGGATGCTAACACCGTAGAAGTGACTGTCACGGGTGTCGCCGACTTCTCAATCACGGTCGAGAATGCCGGCGGCGTATCGGTTGCCCAAGTCTTGGCGGCGATCGATACGGACGATAGCGGGGCTCCATAAGCGCAACGTTGCTATCGGTAAAAGAAGCCGATGACAGTATAACTTTTAAGACGACCTAAAAATCAGGTTGAGGGCGGAAGGGGCGATCTTCGGATCGTCCCTTTACTTTTTGTCGCCGAAAATTGATCATTTGCAGGCAGAAATGGTGTGGTTTGGCGCGGCTTTTGCCCGTTGCTGCAAACCTAAGGCCGATACCAACACATTCTCCTGCTTCACCGGCCCTTTGCCTCAGGGGCGCAGCTTCCTCAACAAATATGATTTTCATCATATTTGTTGAGGAAGACAGCAGAGTTCTTGGTTCGTGTGGCAGATGCTGCGCGACTTTTGCCATGCCGAGCCCAAACAACGCGCCGCCGCTAAATTTCCGTCAGGTAAATTTACCTCTATTAAAATCAAATCGATCGCTTGAGCGATGCGGTCAATAAGGCCACATGCCGCGGCGTTGCATCAGTTCTTTCAAGACAATGGCGCGGTCGGTCATGATGGCGTCGACGCCCAGGTCGATCAGGCGCGCCATCTCCGCTTCTTCATTGATGGTCCAGACATGCACCGGCAGGCCGCGTTTTTTGGCCGCCGCCAGGAAGCTTTTATCAATGATACGAAGGCCGAAACGATGGGTTGGTACCTGCACGCAATTAGCGTCGAAGTGGCCGACCGGCAGATGATAACTGGCAGCGCGCATGCGAAAAACATCGAACGGCCCCATCGATGAACAAAGTTTAGGTCCCGCTTCCAGGCGCATCCGGTTCAGCCGGGCGCCGGAAAAACACCCGACATTGACCCGGTGCCAAGCCTGCTCGCGCTCCAAAAGATCGAACAACAAGGTGACCGACGCGTCGTCCTTCGGTTCGATATTGATCCGCAGATCGGGCCAGGTCGTCAGCAGTTCGGCGAAGAGTGGGATCGGCTCCTGCCCCTCGACCCGGGCTTTTTTGACTTCCGCCCAGGTCAGTTCGCTGATGCGACCGTGCTGATCGGTCAGATGTTCCAACTCGTCGTCATGGAAAGCGATCAATTGCCCATCCGCCGTCGCCAAGACGTCGGTCTCGATATAACGGTAGTCAAGCTCAACCGCCGCTTCGAAGGCCGCCATGGTATTTTCCGGACGCAAAGCCGAAAAGCCACGATGAGCAAACGGAATCACACCAGGGTGCTCGAGGAAGGGGTGCAAAGACGATTTCATGCCGGCTTTCATACCACTGACGCCTCTCAAAGCAACTAAAAATCCACTTTCTATTATAATATGGCAGTGATCATATTTTGAATCAAACTCAATTCACGTAATGATATCATCATGCTGGAACGGATGACGTTGTAACTGTTTGGCCGGCCAAAGGTTAGCCGGGGATGATTTTGTCCAATAACAATACTGTTGTTGATAACGTTGACCAGTCGCTAATATTTGACGCCGTTATAACGCCCATTTATATCGCGAGCTGAATTTCCGGTATGATCCAGATACGATGCCTGTCAATATGGAAATAAATATGATGACAAACATATATATTGCCTTTAAGATGCGCCGATGGACAAAAATATGGCCGCATACAACCCGGCGACTTGGCAAAAACGCAAGCGGGCCTCTCATCGGCGGATATTGGCGGCGGCAGGGCGGCATCTGCGCAAAGACGGCATTGATGGTCTGTCGGTCGGCGAAGTTATGGCCGATGCCGGCCTCACCCATGGCGGCTTTTATGCCCATTTCGATAACAAACAGGCGCTGGTCAAAGACGCTTTCACCGATGCCGCGGATGAAGCGCGCGACATGTGGTTCGAGCGGTTGGACGATATCCGCGGGGCGGAAAGCCTGAAATGGCTGGCCGGCAGATATTTGCGGCCACGTCACCGCGAGCATTTGGAAGATAGTTGCCTATTTGCTGCCTTGTCCATGGATGCGGCACGGGATCAGCCATCAACCCGGGATGTTTTTGACAAAGCATTAGGGAAAACCGTGGCGGCCGTGGCGGCGAAACTGGATCAACTGCCGGCGGCGGAAGCCCGCAGTCAGGCGATTGTATTTCTTTCGCTCTGTATCGGCGCCCTCAATCTATCTCGCGCCGTAGCCGGCGAAGAATTCTCCGATGAAATATTGCGCACCGCCCGGCAATTTGCTGCTTCCCTGGCGCCCCCAACCGAAACCTAGAAAAGGCAGAATGATGCAATTCGAAACTCTCACTTACGGGCTTGCTGACAATGTTGCGACGATTACGCTGAATCGACCAACAGGTTTCAACGCGCTTGACGAGCAGATGAGCAAAGACCTTTACGATGTTGCCAGCCATTGCGGTTACGATAAGAATGTTCGCGCTGTCATCATCACGGGCGCAGGCGAGAAGGCTTTTTGTGCCGGTGGCGACGTTGCGGCATTCGCCAGTATGGGAACCGATGCCTCCTGGCGCATGGCTAATATGACAACGCATTTGCACACGGCAATCTCACGTTTCAGCTGGATGTCGGCCCCGACGATCGCCGCGGTGAACGGGGTGGCAGCCGGTGCCGGGTTAAGCCTGATGGCCAGTTGCGATCTGGCGGTGGCTGCCGACCATGCCAGCTTCACCAGTGCCTATACTAAGATCGGCATGACCCCGGACGGCAGCTCGACTTATTTCCTGCCGCGTCTGATCGGTCATCGCCGGACCATGGACCTTTATCTCACCAACCGGGTCCTGAACGCGCAGGAAGCGGAAGCCTGGGGTTTGGTGAACCAGGTTGTCCCGGCAGCGGAATTGATGCCGACGGTGGAGAAGATGGCGACGAAAATAGCCGCCGGCGCTCCCTTGGCCCATGCCGGGGTCAAAAAGCTCATGATGCTGACGGCCAATGAAACACTGGAAACACAAATGGAACGTGAAACCCGTTCGATTGCCGCGATGGCTGCCAGCCAAGATGGTCAAGAAGGGTTTGTTTCCTTCGTCGAACGTCGGGCGCCGAAGTTTGTTGGCAAATAAAGAATTTGAAAGGGAATATTGACATGATCTCAGCTGGTCCCAGCTACACCAAGAAGTTCGCCAACGTGAATGGTAAACAGATGGCCTATATTGATGAAGGCGAGGGCGATCCGATCGTCTTTTTGCATGGTAACCCGACTTCTTCTTACCTATGGCGCAATGTGATGCCGCATTTGGCCGGTCAAGGCCGCCTGATTGCGCCAGATCTGATCGGCATGGGCGATAGCGAGAAATTGGATAACAGCGGTCCGGACAGCTATACCTTTGTTGAACATCGCGACTATCTCGATGGTCTATTCGATGCAATTGGCATGACCGGCAACGCCGTCTTTGTCATTCACGACTGGGGCTCGGCCCTTGGGCTCGATTGGGCCAACCGCCATCGCGACGGCATTCAAGGCATCGCCTACATGGAAGCGATTGTGCGTCCGATCCCGAGTTGGGATATCTGGCCCGACAACGCTCGCAGCATCTTCCAAGGCTTCCGCTCGGATGCTGGTGAAAGCTTGGTGTTGGAGAAGAATATTTTTGTCGAACGGGTTTTGCCCGGCTCCGTCCTGCGTGGTTTGACGGAGGCGGAAATGGCGGTCTATTTGAAACCCTTTGAAAAACCTGGCGAAGATCGCCGCCCCACACTGACCTGGCCCCGACAGATTCCCATCGAAGGGGAGCCAGCCGATGTCACGGAGATTGTGCAGAATTATGCCGATTGGCTGAAAGAAAGCGAACTGCCAAAACTCTTCATCAATGCAGATCCCGGCTCAATCCTGACCGGCCCGCAGCGCGATTTTTGCCGGACCTGGCCAAACCAAATGGAAATCACCGTTAAGGGAACGCATTTTATTCAGGAAGACAGCCCTGACGAGATCGGCCGGGCCGTCTCAGCATTTGTTGCCGGCATTAGGGCGTAAATGTCTGCTCAGCCTCTTCTAATACCCAATCCCGGAAGGAGATGAGTTTGAGATCATTCTCGCGCGCCTGTGGATAAACCAAGTGAAATGGCCGCCCGGATTGACGGGAGATATCGAACAGCCGCACCAAACGACCCTGCGCCAGATCGTCTTCGATCAAACCCTTGATCCCCATGGCCACGCCAATGCCCTCAATCGCGGCTTGAATACAAAGATTCAAACTTTCGAAACGCAGTCCTTGTTCGGGATCGATCAAAGAAACGTCGGCCTTTTTTAACCACAGCCGCCAATCTTCCGGACGCGGGGCACCGTGGATGAGGGTTTGCTGCGCCAGATCTTTCGGCTTTCTGATTTTTTTGGCCAAATCCGGGCTGCAGACCGGAAATACCTCGATATCGATTAATTTGTGGGCGCGCAAACGCCCCCAATTTGCGTCAATTTCACCGACCCGAACAGCGAGATCATAATCATCGCGGGTGAAATCGACGGGGTTAAGGGACGTGGTCAGACGCACGTCGATTTCCGGATGTCGATTATAAAATCGACCCCATCGCGGCACCAACCAGCGGATGGCAAAGGTCGGATAGACGCAAATGGAAATGGCCCCTTGGGTCCCAGTCCCCCCTCTGATACGTTTTGTTGCGGTTCCGATACGAAGCAGTGGCGCCCTGATTTCGGCGATATAGTCGCGCCCAAGCGGCGTTAACTCCACCCGTTTATGATGACGTTGGAACAAAGCGGCGCCGAGATATTCTTCCAACGCCTGTATTTGTCGGCTCACCGCCCCCGGGGTTACGTTTAATTCCCGCGCAGCATGCAGAAAACTCAAATGCCGCGCTGCTGCTTCGAACGCGCGAAGACCGGAAACACTTGGAAAATCGCTCATATGTGACCTAAATAGATTGAGTAAAACTCACTCAAAACCTACCAAGATTTCGTTTGCGAAGCAATCGTTCCGCGGTCAAAATCCAGCCAAGATTTTTGCTTGCGGATGATAGATGACGGATGCTTCTGCTTTGGATATGACTGCGACGACAAGGCTTGCGAATTTGGACGAAACTGCGATCGCGCCCGATACCAAAGGGATGAATTTTTATGAAGCCGATCCGGCGTTGCAAGATCTGCTCAGGATATATGCGCCGGCGGAGGCGTTGGCTTGTGTCGAACCGCATTTGCATAAACTTGGTTGGATGATTGCCAACGAGTTGGAAGACGCCGCATTTTTGGCCGACCGTCATCGACCGGTCTTGCATCATCGCGATCACAAAGGTCGGGACAAACAATGGATCGAATATCATCCGGCTTATCGCGAACTGGAAGAAGCGGCATTCGGCGAATTTGAAATGCACGCGATGAGCCACCGCCCGGCGCTCGGATATTCCAAGCCGATGCCGACGGTGATCAAGCATGCTTTCACCTATTTGTTTAATCAGGCCGAATTTGGTCTTGGTTGTCCGATCAATGTGACGGATTCGGGCGCCCATATTTTACTGCAATTCGCCGACAAAAAAATTCTCGATCGTTACATCGACGATATTTTGACCAACGATACCGCGCGCTTGAGCCAATTCGGTCAGTATATGACCGAAAAAGAAGGTGGTTCCGACGTTGGCAGCATGACCACCGAAGCCCGCCACGATGGTGAGAATTGGCGTCTTTATGGCGAAAAATGGTTCTGTTCGAACGCCAATGCGGCGGTCAATCTAGTTCTCGCCCGCCCTGAAGGGGCGCCGGCGGGAACCCGCGGATTGGGACTGTTCCTGATGCCGCGTGAGTTGGATGACGGCAGCCGCAATCAATACCGCATGGTGCGTCTGAAAGACAAACTCGGCACCCGGTCGATGGCCAGTGCGGAAGTGATGATGGAAGGCGCCGTCGCTTATCCGGTTGGCGAACTAGATCGCGGTTTTCATCAAATGATGGAATGTGTGAACTGGTCACGTCTGTCCAATGGGGTGAAATCCACCGCCATCATGCGCCGCGCCGTCCACGATGCCCAGGCCGTGTTGCGCGGTCGGGTCGTCTTTGGCCAGCCCTTGATCGACAAACCCTTGGCCCGGCGCCAAATGATGAAGATCCAATTGCCGGTCGAACAAGCTTTGTCGTTTGTCTTTTTCACCGCCGATGCGTTGGATAAAGCCGAAGGTCGCACCGGCCAACCACCAAGCCAGGAAGCCGCCACGGTGCTGCGTCTGGCAACACCCTTATTGAAATTTCGCGCTACCCGGGATGGGCGCAGTGTCGCCGGGGATGCTTTGGAAATGCGTGGTGGCTGCGGTTATATTGAAGACTGGATCAATCCGCGTCTCCTACGCGATGCTTATTGCGGCTCGATTTGGGAAGGTGCCGGCAATATCGTTGCGCTTGATGCCATGACCCGCGCCATCCGCAAGCATGATTGCCAAAGCGCGTTTGCCGCTGAATTAAAAAGCCGTCTCGCCGACCTGAGCGACGCGCCGAAAGATTATGTGGCCCGGCTAGCCGGCTACCTTGATCGTGCCACCGCATATGCCGAAAACGTTGCCAGCGAACGGGCTGATGAAGCGCAATGCCGCCAGGCCACCAGTGGCCTTTATCATGCTGCGTCAGCGATCTTGATGGCCTGGGAAGGGCAGCAGATCTATACCCAGCGAGGCGACGCACGTCGCTTGTTATGGTCTCGTTTGGTCGCCGACCATCGTCTCGCCCCGCGCGATCCGTTTATTGGGGACGATAGTGAACTTGAAACAAAAATCGCCAACATGTTGTTCGCCGAAGCGCCGCAAGGAATGGCGGCTGTCGGTGCGCTGTTGGCCTAAAGATAAATTTCTGAATGGATTGGAGACTAAAATGAGCGTTGCCTATTCCGAAAATAGTGATGGAAAACAAAGTCTGGAAGATTGGATTGCGCCGGATTGCCGGGGCGAGAATTTTTACGATCTTGACCCCTATTTGGATGACCTGTTGCGGCTCTATATGCCGGATGATCTTCGTCAACATTTGACGCCGCACTATCGCGAACTTGGCGAAATCGCCGGCGGCCGGTTGGATGAATTGTCGGCCTTGGCGAACCGTCATGAACCGGTCCTTCATCACCGGGACCATTATGGCCGGGACCAGGACTGGATCGAATTTCACCCGTCCTATCGGGAGATGGAAAAAATTGGCTTCGGCGATTTCGGTATTCACTGTATGACCCACAAACCTGGTGTCTTTGGCTGGCAGGAAAATATGCCGCAGATGGCCAAGTACATTTTCCAGTATTTGTTTGTGCAGGCTGAATTCGGCCTGATGTGTCCGATTTCAGCGACCGATACTTCGGCGCTGCTGATCGAACGTTACGGCGACGAAGAAGTAAAAAATCGCTTCCTGCCACGGATGTTTAGCCAGGATATGAACAATATCTTCAAGGGTGCGCAATTCATGACCGAAAAAACCGGCGGCTCCGACGTTGGCAATATCGAGTTAGAAGCGCGCCAGGAAGACGGCCAATGGCGGCTTTATGGCGAGAAATGGTTCTGTTCCTGTGCAGATGGGGATGTGGCGGTGTTACTGGCCCGGCCTACCGGAGCTACCGAAGGCAGCCGGGGCCTGGGTTTATTCGCCTTGCCACGCACGCTCGACGATGGCAGTCGCAATAGCTATCGCATTGTGCGCTTGAAATCGAAGCTCGGCACCAAATCGATGGCGTCCGGCGAAATTATTTTTGATGGCGCCGTGGCTTACCCCCTCGGCGACGTCGGTGAAGGGACCAACCAAGGTCTGAAACAGATGCTCGACATGGTCAATATGTCCAGGCTTTCACATGGCGTTCGTGGTGCGGCGATGATGCGGCGCTGCGCCAACGAATCATTAGTGGCGGCACGGGGACGCGAAGCCTTTGGTGAAATGATCATCAACAAACCGCTGTTGCGCCGGCAATTGATGAAAGTGATCGTGCCGACGGAACAGGCGATCTCCGGTTGTCTCTATTCCGCACAGATGCTGGAACGGGCCAATGCCGGTGACGAGGTGGCGGCGAATATCCTGCGCATCATGACGCCGCTGGTGAAGTTCAGAATCTGCCGCGACAATGTCGATGTCGCGACCGGGGCGATGGAAATTCGTGGTGGCAATGGCTTTATTGAAGATTGGGTCAATCCGCGCCTGATCCGCGATGCCATGACCGGCCTGTTGTGGGAAGGCACCTCGAATATCAATGCGTTGGATATCACGACGCGGGCGATTGCCAAGGTTGGGGCGCAGGAAACCCTGCAGGAAGATCTAACCGACATGATCGACGACAGCGAGCATCTGCCGGGTCAGTTCAAGGGCATACTAAATGCGACAATTGATCGTGCCTTTACGTTCGCCAGCGAAGTGGCGGCAAACGGCAACCAACCCTTGGCGCGGCAAGCTTCCGACGCACTATATAATGTCGCGACCGCGTCCCTGATGGCGACGGAAGGGGCAGTGTTGGGTGAGATGGGACGCGACGCCCGCCGCTTGATCCTGGCCCGCATGGTTGTCGACCACAAGCTCAGCCCGAAGGATCCACTGGCGGTGAATGACGCCGGTGATGATGCGGCAGTGGCGGCGATCCTCAGCGAGGACAAAGTCACCCTGGAACAAGCGCAAACCATCGTTTCGGCGTAAGCAAACATTAAAGTGCGATCTGCCGCTTCTCCTGATGAGAGCGGTAGATCGCGTCTTCGATTTCCAGATTGCGTAGATAGTCTCGGGCGCTATTTTCTAGTGGCGTGCCGTCGCGTAGATGCCGAACCACATGGGCCTGCAGGCGATAAACACAGTCGCCGCCGAAACCGATATTGTCCCAGGCATAGAGGTGTTCCCGCTCGCCTTCTCCGTGCGGTTTCCAAAATAGCCGTCCGTCGCCATCCAGGCGCATGACGCCGGCTTCACCCTCCAACCACATCTCCCCCATCGTCAGGCGTGGATTTGTCGCCACGTGATCGTTCAGGCGATTGCCATCAAAGTGGCCGCGGACCGCATTTTCGAAAGCGAATATCACCTGGCCCGCGTCTTCGCCTGTGATGGCTGGATTAAGCTGACGCAAATCCGCATAAACGCTTGTCATCTCACCACAGAGATAACGGAAAGTGTCGATGAAATGGATCGCCGTTTCATGAACTAAAAACCGATCCATGGCTTGGAAATAGGGCTGTCGATCCAGATACGCAGCAGAACCCTGGCCGTCACCGGGACGTAAACGAAAGGCAATATTGTGCAGCCGCCCGAACTGACCCGCATCGATCAGGCGCTTGATTTCCCGGTACCAGGGTTGGAAGCGGAAATTTTCATGCACCACAAGCAGATTGCCACCGGCCGCATTAACAACAGCCTTGGCAGTGGCCAAATCATCTGCAAGCGGCTTCTGACAAATCATTGTCAAGGGATGCGCGGCAGCCAATTGCACAAGATCTAAATGGCTGGCCGGCGGGGTGGCAATATCCAACAAGTCCAGGTTCTGTTCCGCTAGGACAAGTTCAAGATTGTCGCTGGCAAGACGTTGATGCTTCGATGCCGCCGCTTGCGCCGCCGCTAAGTCGGTGTCGATGATCGCGACGAATTCCACATCTTCGTTTTGTGCCCAGGCGTCATGATGGAAAGCGGCGAAATAACCGGCGCCGACGGTGGCGACACGAAGCCGGGTGGCCATTATTAGATCTGCTCAATGCGGGCGATCACCGCTTGGGTCATCGTTTCAGTGCCGTCTTGTCCGCCGACATCGAAGGTGCGAATATCGCCGTCACTAATGGTTTGGGCGACCGCGTCGGCGATCAGGATCGCGCTTTCGCTCAGGCCGGTATGGGCGTGTTTCTGCGCCAACCAGTCCAGCATCATTGCGGCGGATAATATCATCGCCGCCGGATTGGCTTTGCCGGTGCCGGCAATATCTGGCGCGGTGCCATGGGCCGGCTGAAATACCGCATGCGCATCGCCAATATCGGCCGACGGGGCGAAACCCATGCCGCCGACCAGACCGGCGTTCAGATCGGACAAAATGTCGCCAAACATATTTTCCGTCACCATGACATCAAAGTCCCAGGGTCGGCGGATCATATCCAAGGCGCAGGCATCGACATAAAGCCGCTCGGTCTCAATCTCGGGGTAATGTTCGGCGACTTCGTCAAAAATCTTGCGAAAAAAAGCAAAAGAGGTAAAGACATTGGCTTTGTCGACCAGGGTCAGTTTGCCGATTTTCCCCGCGGCCTTTCGCTGCCGCGCCAAATCGAAGGAAAAATGGAACAGGCGTTCCGAAGCTGTTCGGGTAATCACCTGGGTATCGCGGGCGATCTGATCGTTCTCGACAATGCCGGAATTCATCGCCGCGAACAGCCCTTCAGTACTTTCCCGCACCAGGATCAGATCGATATCCCTTGCTTTTGCATGAGCTAGCGCCGCTGGGCCATTGGGATAGGTTTTGAACGGTCGCACCCCGGCATAAAGATCGAAATGAAAGCGCAGATCGATCTGCGGGGTGATTTCGGTGCCATCGGGATAGCGTACTTCCGGCAAGCCCATTGCCCCCAACAAAATAGCGTCCGCATCGCCGGCGATGCCCAAGGCATCGTCCGGCATGGTCTTGCCGTGATCGCGATAATGCCCGGCACCACCTTCCAACATCGTAGTGTTGAGTTTGAAACCGCCATTATTGGCTTGCACCGCGTTCAGAACAGTCATAGCACTTTCCATGACTTCAATGCCGATACCGTCGCCTGGAAAAACGGCAATCGATAGCTCTAGTTGATTTTCCAATGGCGGTGTTCCTTCAGATTATGGTTTATCGAATTCATCAACATCATATTGGCAAAATGCGAAGAATGCCTATACTGCCAGCGAACTTTTTCGAATTTCTAGGAATTTATTAATGCGCGATATACAACTTCCGGGTCGCCCGCCAGCTTATAGCGTCAATGGCATGGCCGCGTCTTCGCATCCGCTGGCAACCCAGGCCGCCTTGGATATCTTACGTGATGGCGGCAATGCAGCTGATGCCGCGGTCGCAGCCTGCGCCGTGCAATGTGTGGTCGAACCAATGTCGACCGGCATCGGCGGTGACTGTTTTGCACTTTACGTTCCAGGCGGCGAAGGGGAAGTGGTTGGCCTGAACGGTTCCGGCTGGGCGCCGGCGGCGCTAACTTCGGATTATCTGTTGGGTGAGGGGATCGACACGATTGGCGTGACCAGCCCGCATGCGGTAACAGTACCGGGTGCGATTGATGCCTGGGCGATGTTGTTGGCCGATCACGGCACGATGGGCCTGGATAAAGTACTGCAGCATGCCATCGGTTATGCGGAAGGTGGCTGGGCCGTGACCCAACGGGTCGCCCATGACTGGGAACGTAATACCGGCAAGATGAGCGCCACTGCCTCGGCCAAAGAACAATATACCCGTGACGGGGTAACCCCTGCGGCGGGCGAAGTTTGGAAACTGCCGAAGCTGGCGAAAACTTTGCAGACAATTGCCGCCAAGGGGCGCGATGGGTTTTACAAAGGCGCCGTCGCCGAAGACATGGTGAATTATCTCAATAGCGTTGGCGGCACACACAGTCTTGATGATTTCGACGAGATGCGGGCCGAATATGTGCCCTTGATTTCGACCAATTATAAAGGCTACGACATCCATCAAATCCCACCAAACGGTCAGGGCATCACCGCGCTGATGATGCTGAATATTCTATCCGGTTTCGATCTTACCGGTTTGGATCCTGTCGGTGTGGAGCGCTTGCACTTGGAAACCGAAGCGTCACGTTTGGCTTACGCGGCGCGGGATCAATATGTTGCCGATCAGCGTCATTCAAATGTACCGGTAGAGATGATGTTATCGGCAGAATTTGCCGACGATATGCGGTCACAAATCGATCCAAAAAAAGCCATGAACGCGCCGGAGGCTACCGGGCCGGCCTATCGCGACACCATTTATCTGACCGTTGTCGATAAGGACCGCAATACCTGTTCATTCATCAATTCATTATTCTTCGGTTTCGGCACCGGCCTGGTCGGCCCTGAAAGCGGGGTGGTGCTGCAGAATCGCGGTTGCGGTTTCCGGGTGGAACCGGGACATCCGAACAATGTGGCGCCGCGCAAACGACCGATGCACACTATTATTCCGGGCATGTGCATGAAAGATGGCCGGGTTAGTCTTAGTTACGGTGTGATGGGCGGCGGTTACCAACCGGTCGGCCACACCCATGTCCTGACCAACATGATCGACTATGGCATGGATCCGCAAGAAGCGCTTGATTGTCCCCGGGTCTTCCACACCGAAGGGATGTTGGATATTGAACGCGGCGTCGCCCCCGATGTCGTTGCCGGGTTGGCTGCGCTTGGGCACAAAACTAAAACGCCTGAGATGCCCTGGGGGGGCGGCCAAATGATCGGCATCGACTGGGACAACGGCACGCTTTCGGGAGGCTCCGAGCCTCGTAAAGATGGCATTGCGCTGGGTTATTGATTTAGCCGGAAGCTGAAATCTGCGCGACGATCTGTTCGAATAACGGCTCACCGGCGGTGGAAAAACTATCGACGACGGTGAAGTGATTGCGACCAGGAACTTCCACCATCTGGCAATCGATACCGGCGGCCTGACAATGATCGGCAAAGGCGTGGGATTGTTGCCGCCAGCCTTCCGGCTCGTCACCTCCAACTGCGACGACCACTGGTGGCGTCTCAATCAACTTTGATTTTAGAACATCATTTGCCCGTGCGTTATCCACATCAAGGCCGATTTCATGGTTGATTGATACCTGCAACACCGGTTCCGGTTCATAAATGCCGGAAATCGCAACGATGCCTTCGATCGGACAGCCGTTTGGCCAGGCTTGCGACAACATCATTGCCGCCAAATGGGCCCCGGCGGAATGGCCACAGAGATAAAGCCGATCTGCATCAATGCCCAGTTCACCTGCATGAGAATGGATATAATGGATTGCGGCGTAAATCTGCTCCACAATCCGGCTCAAACTGACGTCGGGACAAAGGTCGTAGTTCAGTGAGATATGGCTGATACCGCGGTTAACAATCGCCTCGGCACAAACGCTGTGATCGCCTTTGTCGAAGGCGCGCCAATAACCGCCATGGATGAAAATTTGGGCTGGAGGTGGATTGCCGAAGCTGTCATTCGCAGCTGGGAACAAATCAAAAGTCTGTTTTTCACCTTCACCATAGTGCAAGTCATACTGCCCGCCCAAGCGGTCGCGCACCTGGCGCGAGCGGGCAATCATCTCCGCCATCAACTCCAACGCTTCCGGTACGGCGACGCGGGGATTGAAGTGAGCTTCAATATTCGCTTGCGTTTCCACTCGCCAATCGAAGGTCATGAATTATCCCGCCAGGCCGAGTTTTTCGGCAAGACCGATGCGTTGCAACTTACCGGTCGCGCCTTTGGGGATTTCGTCCAGGATCAGGATTTTTCTGGGGTTTTTGAAATCGGCCAATTTTTCCCCGGCAAATTTCCGAATACCGGCTTCATCGGCTGTTTCGCCGTCGCGCAGGACGACTGCAGCGGCGACGTCTTCACCAAGCTTGTCGTGCGGTATGGCAAAAGTCACGGCCTGCGCCACGGCAGGGTGATCCATCAGGATTTCATCGACTTCACGCGGGCTGATCTTCTCGCCACCGCGATTGATGATTTCTTTCAGGCGCCCAGTTAGGGATAGATATCCATCAGCGTCGAATTGTCCTTGATCGCCAGTGCGGAACCAGCCGTCCGTAAACGCAGTGGCATTGGCGGCTGGATTCTCAACATAGCCAGCGGTGATATTGTCGCCGCGGATGACAATTTCACCGATTTCGCCTTGCGCCAATATAATATCCTCACTTTCCGACATGATTGCGACTTCCGGCCCGGCGGCGATGCCGACCGACCCTGGTTTACGGGATGCCGGCGGTAACGGGTTGGAGGCCATTTGATGGGCCGCTTCCGTCATGCCATAGGACTCAATCACCGGCGCGCCAAAAGTTGCCTCTAGCTCCGCCATCACCTGCGGTGGCAGCGAAGAAGATGAGGAACGGATCAGGCGCAACTTTGCCCCGGCCACACTGTCTTTATTACGTGCGGCGCGGGCCAAAATCGCTTGATGCATGGTGGGCACGGCGGTGTACCAACTTGGCTGCACTTCGTCGATCCAACTAAATACTCGCAGGGCGTTAAAACCGGAGCTGCAGCTAACCGATGCACCGGCGCAGAGGCTGGCTGAGACGGCGGCAATCAGGCCGTGAATATGAAATAGCGGCATGATGTTCAAACAGCGATCGTCGCTGGTGAGCTGCAAGGTGGCGGCTACGTTATAGGCAGAGGCACATAGATTTCGCTGGCTCAATGGCACCATTTTTGGCCGTGATGTGGTGCCGGACGTGTGCAGGATCAAAGCGATATCGTCTGCTGACGAAAACCCGGAGGTTTTGTGTTCGCCGACAGTGCCGCTCAAGCCATTTAAGGTGAAACTACCGGCGGCGCCCGCGATGTCGGGGATTAGGGTGACAACCTGAATATTCTTCGACTTTGCCGCTTCGATTGCCGGGCTTTCTTGTCCCTCCTGCACGACCAGTATTTTCGGTTTCAGGTCGTCCAGGTAAAACTCAAACTCTTCGGCTTTGTATGCCGGGTTCAAGGGCGCAGTTGTGGCTGATGCGGCCATGGTTATGAAGGCCGCGGCCATTTCTGGCCCGTTCGGGAGCACAATTGCGACCCGGTCGCTGCAATCAATCCCGACCGCATTGAACCCGACCGCTATGTCCGTTGCCATGTCGCGCAAGGCGGCATAGGTCAAATATGGCCGGCCGGGTGCGCCAATTGCCAGTGCGTCGCTTGGGCAATAATTTAACATCGAGATCAGATCGGTGGATTTTTGCATCGCAATACACTCTCGAACAAATGAATAAGAACGGACTGATCATCCAAGCTGTCAAGATCGTAGATGTTGCGGCTGCGGTCAAGGCCAGGGCGCAATATCGCTATCCAGCACGTTGCGACTAGATTGTTATGTCGAACTGGCTGCCAGTGTTGTCCGCGTGAGCTTCCGACTTTGCATATGCATTCGGCGCTATTTCTAGATTTTGGCTTGTTTTGTTGTCGTGTTGGGGCACAATTTCTTGGGCGATGAACTGGGTCATGAAGGCAGTTGAAAATGTCTGGCGCACCGACACCTCGAACTTGAATTTAGGTCGACCGGAATAATCAGAATCCTCAACCGCGTCCGAATAGATCTGCGACCGTGCGGTGTCGATATATTCAGCGTCAAGTCGGTCGCGACCGGGCGAACCTTTATCCAAATTTTCGTGCTGGGCTGTGGCATGACGAGCCAGAGCTGCTGCCTGGACGGAAGCCGTCAAAGCCTGCTGCTCACGATAGGTAATCATCAACGGATTATGCGAATCAATCGTCACCAATTTACGCCATCCCCAACGCTGAAAATCATTAAAGGACTAGAAGTACAGACTATACTGACGCGGTCGTTTTCATGCCCGCCGCGTGCGAATGTGTCATGACGGGCCATGGCACAACGATCATATCCTAGTCCAACCTTCTTTAGAAAGGCCTCAGTCAATCAACTATTCGTACGTATGATTAATGCCGTGGAAAAAGGAGCAATGCTTTTGGTGCAAATTCTAAAATTGATTCTCTAAGCGTTAACCTTTTGCCTTTATCGTCATTTTAGAGCGTACAGAAAGTGCGAATTCGAAGGCGAGAAAGTGCATCTAATGATAGCGGAAGGTCCCGTCACATCCGATAACCTTACAGTTCTTCGTGGGGCACGAGTTGCTGCGCCGGAGCAAGTTATCAAGGCACTTCGCATAGCGCGCGAGATATTTTACGAATGGGACGTCAGGGCGGAAATCATTTCATGGATTGGCGATCCGGCGGTGGTGTTTGGTCACGGCATCGCCGACAATCCCTTGAATGCGGACCAGTTTCAAGCCCGCTTAAACAGCGACGATCGATTAAGTCGAGCGGTCAAACTACTCAACCACTTGAACGGCGGCGAAGCCTTTCGTTGCCGCTACCAAATCCGCTGCAATGATGGCGCCTTTCAGTGGGTTGAAGAAATTGCCGCTGCGGAATTCGACGATGAAGGCGATCCGCACCGGCTGATGGGTTCTGTGCGGGTCATTTCTGAACAAGTTCTGCGCAGTCAAGAACTGGAGCGACGCGCCAATTATGACGAATTAACCGCCGTGCCGAACCGTTATCTGGTGCGCGAAATGATTGGCAAACTTTTACGCGGTCACCAAGATCGTGGCGATACCTCGGCCTATTTACTGATTAGCATTGACCGCCTCGGATTGTTGAACAAATCCTACGGACACCAATTGGCCGACGAAATGATTATCCGGGCCATCCAGAGCGCGCGCGATTGTATTCGCGATCAAGACCAAGTTGGCCGGGTTGATGGCAATAAATTTGCCGTTATCTTGGGTCATTGCATGGCGATGGAAATGGAAGTCATTGCAGAAACAATCTTGGAAGCGGTGCGCATGATGGTCATCGAAACCAGTGATGGACCGGTCTCTGCGACCGCATCTGTGGGCGGCATCATGTTTCCGCTGGAAGCAGATGAAGTGCGCTCAATTATGGGCCGTGCCGAGGAAGCGCTGGAGGATGCCAAGTCCAATGGCCGAAATTGTTTCGTCGAGTACCGTTTGTCGAACCGGCAAAAACAATACCGCCATAAAGCGCTGATGACGGCCAATAATGCGCTGGGGGCAATGAACGACAATCGCTTGAAATTGGCATTCCAGCCTATTGTTGATTCGAACACCGGGAAAACCGTTCATGCGGAATGTCTGATCCGGATGGAAGAATTGGACGGCCGTCTCACCAACGCTGGGGTTTTCATGCCGTCCGTTGAAGAAGTGGGCTTAGTCGGACGAGTAGATAAATTTGTTCTCGACCAGGCCATTGCAGCGCTGCAAATGCGTCCGGCATTGAGAGTAACCGTTAATGTTTCGGGTATGACGGTGCTGGAACCCGACGCGGTGGACGCCATGGTTGCGAAACTAAGCGCGGTGCACGACGTGGCGCGACGCATGACGATCGAAATAACTGAAACTGTGGCGATTAGAAATCTGACGACTTCGGCCAAATTTGTCGCCGCCATGCATGGTATCGGTTGCGGGGTTGCGCTTGACGATTTCGGTGCCGGTTATACGTCGTTTCGCCAGCTGAAAGCGCTCGACGTTGATATGGTCAAAATCGATGGTGAATTTATCCGCGACTTGGAAAATGCGCCACGCAATCAACGTCTTGTGCAGGCGCTTGTCGATATTTCGAAGGCCTTCGAAATTTATTGTGTTGCAGAATGTGTTGAGACCCAGAACGAAGCGGAAATCTTGCGCAAAATGGGCGTCGACTATTTCCAAGGTTATGGTTTTGGCCGCCCGGTCTTGGTCCCGGATTTCGATATGTTGGAGCCGGAAAGCAATTAAGGCGCCATTCAGCTGTGCCTGCTCGGTCGCTCGACGAAGATCATGAACCTATTAGGTTTTTGCCAGTTTTTCGATCTGACTTTGCATATCTGCCATTTGCTTGCGAAGTAAATTCAGCGTTTCAGCAGTGTCGGTGGACGCCTTGTCTGAATTGGTCATCACCGGTTCAGTGGGCGTGGCGTTGCTTGTGCTGTCTCCAGACCCATTTCCTGTTGCTTTACCCTTGGCTGCCAGGAAGGGGTTCATCATTCGCATGGATTGTTCGAACATCGCCATATTGCGCCTGCCGACTTCTTCCATTTCTTTCATCGGCAACATGCCGCCGAAAGCCTGGCTCATATAATCGCGCATGTCGTCCTGGTTGCTGCTAAACGCCGCCATCGAGGCGTCCAGGTAATTCGGCACCATCGGCTGCAAACTATCGCCATAATACCCAATAATTTGCTTCAGGAAATTGACTGGCAGCATATTCTGTCCTTTGCCTTCCTCTTCGAAGATAATTTGGGTTAGGACAGAACGGGTAATATCCTCGCCTGATTTGGCGTCATAGACGACAAAGTCCTGACCGTCTTTTACCATTTGGCACAGATGGTCCAAAGTGACGTAGGAACTGGACGCCGTGTTATAAAGTCGTCGATTGGCGTATTTCTTAATGATGGTAACGTCGGTATTCGGTTTTTTCTCAGCCACGTTGCATGTCCTCAAACTATAGGGGCTGGTAATCTGCCGGACTATCGCGCCAATATGCTGCACTGCGCAAGTTTTTTTTGCATTGCGCCAATTCGGGGATTTTACTCGATCCAGGCTTTGAATAGGCTGCAAACCGCCGTTATTATGGAAAAATGGATGGTGAATTGGATATTGATGACTTGGCGCGGCGTTATCTCGATCTTTGGGAGCGTCAGGCGAGCCGACTGAATGAAGAAGCCGACTTGCAAAGTCAGTTCGAAACCTGGCTGGCGACATGGCAAGTGCATCGACGCGACGAAGATGTCTGAGGAGACGCAGGCGCGCTTTGGACCTCGACCGCTGCCGCTGCATTTGATGACAGCGATGCTGTCTTCGTTAAGCGCGGTCGCGGCCCTGCCGGCTGTACGTTCAGGCGATCTACCATGGAGCCGTTCGCTGGTGCGAGAAGCCGCAGATCTTGTTGCCGATATGCAAGGTGTTGATGAAGTGGCCTTAACGCAAGCCGTGATCCGCCAGGGCACCAAGCGTCTGCATGCGATGATGGCTGGAATGCAGGCCTATCAACATCATCGTTATCATCGACCGCCCCCCAAAGCGCGAGAAATCTTTCGTCTCGGTAGTGTCCGATTGCTTGATTATGGGACGGGTGCGGGCGGCCCGACGGTCCTTTTGGTGCCATCTCTGGTCAACCGTTATTACGTCCTCGACTTGACCGAAAAAATCAGTTTTGCCAGCTGGCTTGTGGCCCGTGGTCTGCGTCCCCTGATTGTCGATTGGGGCAGTCCGGGGGAAGCGGAAAAGGACTTCGATCTCTCCAATTATGTTGGTGATCGGTTGATCCCGATGGTTGATTTCCTGAGGTCACAAGAACTGGCAGCACCGCATTTGCTTGGTTATTGCATGGGTGGCAACCTGGCACTGGGGCTGGCGTTACAGCGCCCCAACGCTTTTGCGAGCTTGTCATTGCTGGCGACGCCGTGGGATTTCCATACCGCCGATCAAGGCCAGGCGGCGGGCCTGCTGGCGACCGCGCCGTTGCTTAATAGTATATTGGATGCCTTCGGAGAACTTCCGGTGGACTTGTTGCAAGCCCTGTTTGCCAGCCTTGATCCAAATCTGGCGCAGCGCAAGTTCCGTGATTTTGCCGACCTGGGTGACAGAGAAAGTGAAGATGGCGAGGATGCCGCGACGACCTTTGTTGCTTTGGAGGATTGGTTGAACGATGGGGTGCCGTTGACGCCGGGTGTGGCGCGCAATTGTTTCCTCGACTGGTATGGCAAAAACACCCCAGTACGCAAGGCCTGGCAAGTTTGCGGCCAGATTATTGACCCGGCCCATGTCACCCTGCCAACCCTCGTGGCATTACCGGCCCGTGATCGCATCGTACCGCCGCAATCCGCCGCCGCTCTGGTGCAGCAACTGCCTGACCCGCATTGTCTGGAACCGCAAGCCGGCCATATTGGCATGATGATGGGGCGTCAAGCAGAGGCCCAACTCTGGTCGCCCTTACGACAATGGCTGGGGTCGATTTGAGACACAAACCCTGGATTTTCGCGTTAAGCGCTAAAAAACGAGAAAATGAAGCCTTTAAGGGAGTATCTTAATGCCAATATGAACGCAGGATTGGTAGTTGGTAGAATTGGCATAAATTTCTGCTCGTCCGTACACAGATGAAACCGTGTCTGCGATGACCCGCATGTGTTATAATAAGATTAATCTTCTTCACAAAATTCTGGCAGGAGCATGTCATTATGTCGATTTTGTCAACGAAGCGTCAAATGTCCCCAAATGCTGCCCCACCGTCACGGCCGACACTGTTTAAGCGCGCCGCCGGCTCGGTACTGATCCTAGCCGGATTGTGCCTATTTGCCCTGATGGTTACAGCCGGCGTCAGCGAGCTGATATTGGGTGATTTTTTTGCGGTCTGGGTCTGTCTATTGACGACGATCTTCGCGCTTCAATTGATTGACATGGGGCGGCGTACGTTCAGTGACGAGCGGCGGATCCCGGTGAAAGACCCGTTGGCCGCGCTCTGGCGCCATCCGCACAGCATCCATCCCTTCGGAAGCTATCCAAAGTTCAAGTTCAACGGTCGGTGACACGATCGTCAGGTGGAAAATTTAGCGGGCTCCGGGAAATTGCCCCGGTCGGTGTTACAGTATCGCCGTCGAGAGCCACCAACCATGGCCGGCGAGCCAACAACTTTCATCAGGGGCATTGCCGCCGACATGAAGCGAGCGAACCTCTCGCCAACTGCCATCTTCGAATGCCGCCGCCAATGGAACAAGCAAGCTTTCTGTTTGGGCGCCGACGCAGGGGGTGAAGGCGGCGCGGCAAATGACGCGTGCAGAGAAGCCGGCCCCAGTTTTAGGTCGAGTGACCAATAACATCCCGCCATATCCCCAACCCGGCGTCAGCGGAAATATCAGGCGCCCCGCCGGCTTGAGCGCATCAAGCCAAATCTTTGTGGGTTCCGTCGCGCCCGCATTGACGTAGATGACGTCACTTGATGGCAGGGCGTTGCTCGTGCCGGAGCGACATGAAACCTGGACATGGGGGAAGTTGGTCAGATTTGTTTTTGCTTGTGTCGCAAGGTTTTCGATGACTTCAATTGCTTTAACCCTGCCGCCGTCACCGACAAGAGTTGCCAGCAAGGCGGTATAATAGCCGGTCCCGCAGCCAATATGTAAAACGGTCTCGCCGGGTTGTGGCGCGACCGCGTCGAGACAACGCGCATGCAAAGCGGGTTCACCATTGTTTATGCCGCGATCGGCATCCAGGGCGATGAGGATGTTTTGGTAGAGTTGCGCCGGATCGTCGTTCGCGGTCTCGATATAGCCATCGGGAACATAGACCTGCCAAGGTCCCGGCGGCAGATAATCCTCCCGCCGGACGACGCTGAAAGCCTGACAAATACGTTCATCTTCGACACCGGATACCGCCGTTACAAATCGGGCGTAAAATTGCTGTAGCGCCAAAATCCTGTCCATCGAGGCACTTTATAACATCCCCCACGTTTCACTCAATCGCTATCGTTTTGAGAAAACCGAATTGGGTGCCGACTTGAAACAGGGCTTATTCCAACTAGAACCACGAGACGAGAAAATTATTGCTAAACGATTACGCTGTTTGATCAGTAACGGGTTTTGCGGCTCTTACTCCATCATCAATTCAAAACTTGCACTGCCTAGTGTCTCGCCGTTGATCTGGATAACGACTTTGTGGGCGCCGGGATAATATTTGCGCGTTGTGATCGGTTTGATCGCGTGGTTGCGGCTGGCTTGATGGCACTCATTGCGTTTGAGCTTTAACGTTTTCCATTTGAAGACTTTGGGACTTTGTTTGCCGTTGGCTTTCATATGGTGAATGACGTAATCCACGATCAAGTTCTGAGAGTTGTTGGCGGTTGAACGGAGGGCAATTTCGAATTGCAATTTATCGCCAAATGCGACCTTGGGCGTCAGGATATTGAACCGGGCTAAATTCACTTCAGGGGCCTTGTAACCGAGCGCCGCCAAGGTTGGCTTGTGGCCCTGTTTCACTAAACTGCGGCAGGCATGGCGGATCAGTTTGTGGCGCGCCGGATTTGCATCGGTTGACCAGGCCGCGGCGATCTCGGCGATTTTGTCAGCGTGATCCTTGGCAATATCATTAAGATTGTTGGCGACGGAGCGGCGAACATATTCTTCGTCGTCGTCTTTCAAACGTTCCAAAATGGGAAACAAAGGGCTCGGATCGTCAATCAGCGACGGCAGCCGGATTGCCCAGGGCAGGCGCGGACGGCTGCCTTCCGAGACTAAGCGGCGTACATGGTAGTTCTGGTCACCGGCCCAATCGGCCAGTGTGGCCAAGGCCCGATCCTGATTAGCGATGATAAACCGGCGGATACCGAATTCGGAACTGCCACGCTTGGTTATTTCTTTCTGCACTGTCATGCCGAGATCAAAATCCGCGATCCCATGGCGGCCGACATATTCGGTCATCGGCATGGTCGCCCAACCGCGTAGTCCGCGATCATCACTGCCCATGTCGGAAAGGTCGATGTCATCTTTAGGATGCAGGCTTGCGATCACGACCGTCGCGGCTTCGGTGAAATGTTGCGGCAAAGTTTCCACCATCGCCTGGGTGATCTGATCGCTGCGCTGTTTTAATTCCAAGCTGTCGAGGTCGCGGCCTGCGTGATCGATAAAAGCAAGTTCATCGAACCCAGCCCAAACTCGTTTGAAATGTCGTGCCATCATCGCGATCAGTTCAGCATTGAAAACATTCTTAAACGCGTCAGCCATCTATTCCGACTTTCATTCATCGCCTACGGCTTCTGGCAGCCATTCCTGCAAGATCAGTTCCAAGGTAACAAAGCTGAGATTTTGACCGCGTAAAAATTCACCGGCGAATGATTGGCCGGCAGCGTTGGCAACTATGCCATGCAAGCGAGCACGCGGTTGACCGTTCGTATCGGGGCGCACTTCGCCGCTGCTGACGGCGATTTCCAGGCCCGGACCTTGGACATGTTGCAGAGGCGCATCGTCGCTACTACCGAGCTTCAAATTGGCGTCCATCAGACTTCCGACACAGCCGCGGATGACCGCATGGCGTATGTCGTGATCTTTGCAGATCGCCTCGACGGCTTCGACGATATCGAGATTGGGGCGAACACGGGCTGAAATCACCCGGGCGAACCGGCCCGCCTCGATCTCGGTATTTGGGTTGCTATTTTTCATCCGTTCGCGCTCCCTTACCGGACTGAGGGTGGAAGATCGGAAAATTGGTTTCGGGGTCGTGGCGAACTTTCAGCTGCGCCTGACCGCTGTCGGTGACCCAGGCAATTAGGCCGCTAGCGCCAACAATACATTTACCGGAAATAAGATGGCCGCCATGGCATTGCCCGTCCGCATCGATGAAGATGGCGTGGCAATGGCTTTTCGGATCGTCATCTTCATCCAAACCGATGATGGCGTTGGCGATCACCAGGGTGACCGGCAACGCTGGCTGGTGCGGCGGCGAGAACGTTGCAACCCTGGCGCCGGTCGGATCCTCGACCCCGGTGTAATAGGAAAAGGATTTGAAACCACCACCAGCCAGGCGCACTCCTGCGGTGGCGATGCCGTGGTGTCGCAAGCTGTTTGCTAACCCACTAAGAAGGTCAGTGTCTTGCGGTAAAAACAAACGAAAGTCGCGGCCTGGTGGCGCGATCGTGGATAAAATTCTAGGTTCAATTGCGATACCAGGATGATCGACGGCGCGAAGTGGAGGAGAAATTGTTCCAAACATGGCTTTCAACAAAATAGAGGTAAAATTCTGTGTTCAGTTTGCCGCAGTTGGCCACTCTTGTGCAAGCAACGGATTGATCTCGGGCGTGTCAGCCACTAATATGTCGCCAGGTTGTAGGGCAAAACCAACATGTTGCAAGTGAGGTATTGTGAATGTCTATTGTTGGGATTGCGTTGGCGGCTTTTATTGGCTGGGTCGCCGCTGAGATGATTGCACGGCAATCGCGAGATTTCATCGTCGCTGTCGCAGCGGCAACAATCGGTTCGATCGCGAGCTTCATCGTCACCATAGCGGTGCTGTGGGCGTTTGATTATCTCGAAAAAGAACTGATGCCCGATTTGTCGATCTTGGCGGCGGGTGGTGGCACCATCTGGGGTGCGATTGCAGGGGCGTTGATCGGTGCCTCCAATGGTAATCGGGTGGCGCGTCGGGGCGGTCGGTAACTTATTTTGATCAAAACTCTACCCGCATCGAGAGATTGGAATTCTTTGTTTGATGCTGCCATTGATCCGGCGATTGCTCGGATATGCGGCAGCGTGATGCCAAGTGAATCAATCGAAGTTGAAGCCATGGTGACGCAGGAAGGCGCCTAAATTGGCCCGCTCCGGTTTCGACATTTGCCGGGCTTTATCTTCCGACCAACCGTAAAATGCCTCGCTGCCATAGTCATCGACGTATTTGTAACTGCTTTCGGGAATAGCATATCGCACGTCGCGGTCATGGTCATATTGATCCAATAGGGAAGTAAATTTTTCATCGTCATAACGATTTTCATGCACGGTCAGGTCTAGGGGCAACCGCATCGACGCAAAACCTTCCCGTGCCGGCCAACCTAGGCAACAACCAGCAAGTGGGAAAACCCCTGTCGGCAGGGTCAAAATTTTTGTTACGGCTTCGATATGATTACGTAGGACACTGATTGGACAAGTGCCAAGACCCACCGCGTCGGCGGCTGCGATGAAAGTTGATAAATGCATCGCGGCGTCGGCGGCGGCGTTCAGAAATGCATCCAAATGATCATTGGCGAAGGGTTTGCCGCGCTCCGCACAAATCCGTCGAACGCGCCGGCTGTCACCCAGAAACACCAAGAAAACCGGCGCATCGACAATCCAAGGCATGCTTGGGATCAAGTCCCCAAGTTGCTGCCGTCGGGTCGGATCGCGCACCACAATTACCGAACATTGCTGCAAATCCGATTTCGACGGTGTTGAAAAGGCACAAGCGAGCAAGGTTTGCAATAATTCCTCTTCGACCGGACGTCCGTTATAACGGCGATGAGTACGATGATTGAGCAGGCTTTCAAGAAGCGGGGGCAGTTCGGTCGAAGGCGCCGGTGCCTGGGCGTTCGGGCCAAATCGTGCCGTTAACAAGTTTGTAAGTCGTTGCGATTTACCCGGCATCAAGCTTTCCTTCTGTGGTTTGCTGGTTTCTATAAATGCCGCCGATTAGTTTGGGCACACTTTGGCTGGAATTGACCTGACAGGCAAATTCGGCGTCCTGGCCAAACCCCATATCGATCAGCTCGCGGCCTGAATGGCTGTTCTTTATTATCGTTTGCAATTTATCCTTGGCAGTTAAATAAGCGTCCCGCGCGGCTTCGGCTTCGATGCTCAATTGCCCGGTCATTTCAGAAATTAACGCACCGGCGCCAAGCCAATCTTCTAGGGCCGGCCGCAGGCTGTCGTCCGGCCACCGCTCACCCGCGGCCAAGACAAGAACATTACCGCCAATCCGTTGAACCGCTTCGGCGACGGCTTTGTAGTTTCGCAGGCAGGCGGCAAAAACGTGGCGACTTTTGGCCTGACTGGAAAGATGCGATCCGTTTGGTGACGGCAACACCAACCTTTCGCCGGCCTGAAGTTGTAATAGAGAAAGTGGCGAAAGCGCCGGGCCGTCGCCATCATCTTGCCGCCGGTGGGCAAGTCGGGTGCTTTCTCGGTCAGCAAATTCCTGTGCGCGCTGATCGCGCCAGGCAAAAGGGTAAACCATCGCACCGACGCTCACCGCCGCATCGACAGCCGTCGAAAAAGACAAGACGTCGACAATAACCGTCACCTCCATATCAGCACTAAGCCAGGCGACCGCGCCGCCCCATTCGCAATGTATCGTGCTTGGCTTCTGATGGCTGAACATGCAGGGGTTTAGGGTTTCAGATTACGGTCAAACAGGCTGTGCAAACGTTCCCAATGGCGCTCGCCGGATGGTTTGTCGTAGACTGGGCGCTGTGGGAAAGCGAAACCATGCTCGGTGCCGGGATAAACTTCAATCCGGTGATTATCACCGGCGAAAATTTGCGGCATGCGGGCCAGCAATGCCGGCGGCACCCAAACATCTTCGGAAGCGAAGGCCAAGTACAGCTCACCTTTGATTTTATCGACTTGCAGATGCGGCGAATCTGCTTCGTCCGTGACGATGCCGACGCCATAGAATGAGGCAATAGCGGCAAAGTCGTCTGGATAGGCGGCAGCGACCGCGACGACAAACTGGCCGCTCATACAATAACCGACGTAGCCAATGGGCCCGGCAGCAACGCCATCATGGCTGCGCAAAAACGGCAACATCGCGGCAGTATCATCCACAAGTTTGGCGTTGCTCAATGAATTCATGCAGGCAAACATGGCATCGCGTTCGCTATCGTCGCTGCGAATCCGCGCCAGATCGTAGCCATAATGCCCTTCTCGGCCGACCCGGTAATAAAGGTTCGGCAGCAGCACCGCATAACCGGCAGTCGCCAGCCGACGGGCCATGTCGCGCAATTCTTCGCGAATACCCGGCGCATCCATATACAAAATGACCGCAGGGTGAGGTCCTAGCTCTTCCGGATGACAAAAAAAGCAGTCTAAGTTGCCGTCCGCCGTTTCAAGTTCAATGTCAAATTCTTGCATGATCTGTTTCCTGTTCCTAAATGTCCTAGGCTGGTGCTGCCACGGCACCCGGGCCGCCTTGGCTTTGTTGTCGGATGTAAAAGAAATATAACACCAGGATCGAGAAATTGAATAATCCAGCTAGCCCGGCGATGGTGAAGGACCAGATATAGGCACCTGTCATGTCGAACAAAGCGCCGCCGATGAAGCCGCCCAGACCCATCCCGATCATCCCGAAAGAGGTGCCAAACCCCATGCCCCGGGCGCTCATCCCGGCCGGCACCATCATCCGAATGCAGATCACGAATGACGCCATGACACCGGAATAAGCGACGCCGAAGATGGCGGCCAAAATGTAAATGCCGGTCAGCGAGGTGACATGGGGAAACCAAAAAGCCAGGATGGCTTGCGACACCGAGGCGATCATATAGGTCGGCAAAGCGCCAATCATATCCGTCAGCTTGCCACCCAGGATGCGGCCAAAAACCCCAGCCCCCATCAACACTAACAAAACGCTTGCCGCCAGTTCTGGCGCGACCCCTCGATCCGATACCAACGCCACCACATGGACGATGGGTACGGCCATACAGATACAGCAAAAGATCACCGCGAAACTAATCCCGGCAATCACTTTAACCGGTGGAACCGGGAAGGGCGGGCTATCGTCGTCATCCATCTTACCGCTGCGCAATGCGGCAAGCCGACGCGGACTTTCGCGCACCAACAAGCAAAGCGGCAAGCCAAGAATAAGATAAAGTACAGCCATAACAAGATAAGCGGTCTGCCAATCATAAGCGCTGATGATCAGGCTGGCAATGAAGGGAAAAAGCGCCTGTCCCAGCGCGCCACCTGCCGCCGTTACACCGATCGCCAAGCCTGGATTTTTGCGAAACCAAAATCCGACGTTGGCGATGAGCGGACCGCCTAGGGCGCTGAAACCAAAACCGCCAAAAACCGCATAAGCCAGATAAAACTGCCACAGGGTTTCGACCCGGCTCAACAACCACATCGACAAAGTCATCGCCACGATTGCCATGAAGGCCAAACGACGGCTGCCGAATTTGTCCGCGACAAATCCCCAGATCAGGCCCAGCGCGGCGGAGGAGACAGAAACCGCAGTATAACCAAATGCCGTCTCGCCCCGGCCCCAGCCGAATTCCGCAATCAACGGTTTTAAGAACACCCCCACCGCGCCCAACCCGCCAAACGACAGCGCGGTCAGGGCAAAGACTGTTGCCACCATGATCCAACCATAGCTCGGGTCGCGATCTTCAGGCATCAAAGGTGCTACCACTGTCATATAGGGATGTCCAAAAAAGGGAGAGGAAGAAGAGCGCTGCGACCATAGCCGATATGGTGTATCAGCACAAAAAGAAAGACCGGCCTTCCACCGGCCTTTCCCTGACTAAGCTGCAATTACGTTAAATTTACGCCCACGGTCAGGCCAGCGTAATAGTGTAGCCCGCACCCGCCAGCAGGAATAGATCGGTCAGGGTGCCGTCGCCGATGCCTTCCAAGGTGATGGTACCGCCGCCATGCATCAACAGGACATCACCACTAGTATCGCTAACGGTAAACATGTTCGCTGTCGCGGTGCCAACTTGGACATCGATCATTAGCGTGTCGGAGGTTGAGAAGTCGGCGATTGTAAAGTTGCCGCCGCCCGTTATCGATCCTGCAGCCGTCACAACACTGGCATTGAAAAGATCCGCACCCTTGTTGCCGGCGACCAGATCAGTGCCACCACTGACGCTCATTATGATCGTATCGTCGCCCTGGCCGCCATAGATGGTGTCGGCGCCGGCACCCCCGTCGATCGAATCGCCGTCCTGGTTACCGTAGATCAGTTGCACGGCGTTATCGCCATCGATGACATCGGCCCCACTACCACCATGCATATCATGGGCCCCGAACATGGTGTCGTCGCCCTTGTTGCCATAGGCGGTGCCGTCGCCGGAACCGTAGAAATAAATCGAATCATTCCCCTGACCACCGAAGATCAGGGCAGACTGGCCGGTTAAAACGTCGGCGGATATTGTATCGTCGCCCTGATTGCCATAAGCGACGCCATCCAAGGTATCCAGATACATGGTGTCATCGCCGCTGCGGCCAAATACCGTGCCGCTCATGACACTGGCGACGGTCAAGGTATCGTTGCCATCTCCTAAATCGATGTCACCGACTTGGTCGCCGGCGATATTGATACTGTCGTCGCCGGTTCCGGCCAATACATCGCCGATCACAGAGCTGCCGACATACATCGAATCAGCGCCGCTGCCCAGATCGACGTCGCCGCTGGCCGTGTTGACGATATACACGGTATCTTCGCCGCCGCCGGCCGCGATATTACCGCTAAGCGCGCCGGCGACCCGGATACTATCATCACCGCCACCAAGATCGACATTGCCGCTCAAGTTACCGCTAACAAAAACACTGTCGTTGCCGCTGCCGGCCGCTAGATCGCCGCTGAACGTTCCGTTCATATAGGCCAGATCGTTGCCGGTGCCGAGCATAATATTCCCATTCACTGCATCGGCGTTGATGGAACCATCGCCCTTGTTCATATGTAAATCACCGGTGAAGTTGCCGTTGATGAACATGCTGTCATTGCCCTGGCCGCCATAGACTGTGGTGGCGCTGTTAGTATAGAGCTGAAACAGGTCTTCGTCCTGATTGCCATAAACCACGGCACCGGCGACACCGGCTTCAAGTCGAATGGTATCTTCGCCGGCGCCTCCGGTGGCTGCCAGATTGTTGACGTTAGAGACGCGGACGCTGTCATCACCGATCCCTAAATCGACATCGACCGAAAAGTTGCTATTGTCGCCAGTGATGCGAATTTGGTCGTCGCCACCACCGCCGGAGACGTCGCCATGAAAACCCCAAGCCCAAATGGTGTCGTCGCCTAGGTTACCGTGCACGCTTCCGCTGACGCCGCTATTCACGGCGATGCTGTCATTGCCCTGACCGCCATAGACCGAGGCGTCGCCGACGGCCAACCTGATAGTGTCATCGCCTTCATTGCCATATGCCAGTAAGGAGCCGGTGAAGAAAAATATTGAATCGTCGCCCGTGCCACCGATGACCGTCGCGGCGCCAAAATTAGGCGCGGTTGAAGTGACCGTGTCATCGCCGCCCATGCCATTGGCTTCATAAGCCGTATCGCCGGATAGTGTAATGGCATCATCAAGATCAGAACCGTTAACCGTCGTAACCATGGATCAAGACTCCGTTAAAGTGACTTGCATTTAGGCTTAATAACCTATCCTAAATTAGCGAAGTCTCATCTTTATCACAAGTATGGTAAATGGGAGCTACGGGAACTTTGCTCGTATTATTACAAAGTTATGTGGCACTGCACAAAAAATACACTATGTTGACGTTAACCAATCACTTCATTTCGGGAGAAGATCAATGACGGATATCGTAATTGCAGGCGCTGCACGGACGCCGGTGGGATCGTTCAATGGCGCATTTGCAAGTGTCCCAGCGCATGACCTTGGCACCATCGCCATCACCGAAGCGCTGAAACGCGCCGGTGTTGAAGCTGCTGATGTTTCCGAAGTCATCATGGGTCAAATCCTTATCGCGGCGCAGGGTCAGAACCCGGCCCGACAAGCAAGTGTCAATGCCGGCCTGCCGGTGGAAGTGCCGGCTTGGGGGGTTAATCAGCTTTGCGGGTCCGGTCTGCGCACCGTCGCTTTGGGCCATCAGGCCATTCTGAATGGCGATAGCGACATCGTCGTCGCCGGCGGTCAGGAAAGCATGAGCCAAGCGCCACACGCGATGCATCTGCGTGACGGCACCAAGATGGGCGATACTGGCATGATCGACACCATGATCCGCGATGGTCTGTGGGATGCTTTCAACGGCTATCACATGGGCAATACGGCGGAAAATGTCGCTGAGCAGTGGCAGATCACTCGGGAGCAGCAGGACGTTTTCGCCGTTGCCTCGCAAAACAAAGCCGAGGCGGCGCAAAAATCCGGCCGTTTCAAGGATGAAATCGTGCCGGTGACGATCAAAACCCGCAAGGGTGAAACTGTCGTCCAAGACGACGAATATATTCGCCACGGCGCGACGATTGAAAATATGCAAAAACTGCGTCCGGCCTTTGCCAAGGATGGCTCGGTCACGGCGGCTAACGCCTCCGGTATCAATGACGGCGCCGCCGCGGTGGTTTTGATGACGGGCGATGAGGCGGAAAAACGCGGCATCAAACCGCTGGCCCGCATCGTTTCCTGGGCCCAAGCCGGGGTCGATCCGTCGATCATGGGTACTGGACCGATCCCGGCCAGCCGGGCGGCGTTGGAAAAAGCCGGCTGGACGATTGACGATCTCGACCTGATTGAAGCCAATGAAGCATTCGCGGCGCAAGCCTTGGCAGTGGGTAAGGACCTGGCCTGGGATGCTGATAAAGTCAACGTCAATGGCGGCGCCATTGCCATCGGCCATCCAATCGGCGCCTCCGGCGGCCGGGTCCTGGTGACGTTGTTGTATGAAATGCAGAAACGCGATGCTAAAAAAGGTTTGGCGACCCTATGTATCGGTGGCGGCATGGGCATCGCCATGTGTGTTGAGCGGGATTAATTTGTTTATCGACTAATGTCGAAGTCCCGGCCTCCCGCACCCCCTTTTCCGACCACCCACAGGGTACCATTAATGGGCGGTCGGGAAAGGGGGTGCGGGAGGTGCGGCCTTATCACCATCAACAAAAAGGATCTAAATCATGTCTAGGGTAGCATTGGTCACGGGCGGAACACGTGGCATCGGGCGGGCGATTTGCGAAGCGCTGCAAGCCGCAGGATACAAAACTGTCGCCAACTATTTTGGCAACGACGAGGCCGCCGCGAAATTCACCGAAGAAACCGGCGTCCCAGCTTATAAATGGGATGTCGCCGATTATGAGGTGACGCAAACAATGGTCGCCAAGATCGAAGAAGAAGTTGGCCCGGTCGACGTCGTCGTCAATAATGCCGGCATCACCCGCGACGGCACCCTGATGCGGATGAGCCATGAAAACTGGCAGAAGGTGATCGATACCAATCTCGGCTCCTGCTTCAATCTTTCTTACGCCACCTTTGCCGGGATGCGCGAACGCGGTTTTGGCCGCATCGTCAATATTGGCTCCATCAACGGACAGGCCGGCCAATATGGTCAGGTCAATTACGCCGCCGCGAAATCCGGCATTCATGGCTTCACCAAAGCCCTGGCCCAGGAAGGCGCGCGGTATAACATCACGGTGAACGCCATTGCACCCGGTTATATCGATACCGATATGGTTGCCGCAGTACCCGACAATGTGTTGGAAAAAATCGTCGCGCAAGTGCCCGTCGGTCGCCTCGGCCATGCCGGTGAAATCGCCCGCGGTGTGCTCTTTCTGGTCTCCGACGACGCCACTTTCGTGACCGGTTCGACTATGTCGATCAACGGCGGCCAGCATATGTATTGAGATTTGGTGGACCAGTTACAATTTGGCCTACCGGAAGGACGACCTGTTTCCCTGGCTATTTTGTCAGTTTCCAGGCGAGCGCCACCAAACATCCGCCTCCCGCCCCTTGCAGCCGACGTCCGGCCAGCAGATAGGTCATTTCAGGCGCATTCCCGCACAATATCGAGCCGGCACCATAGATCGCCGCCGCGCCGATCATCGATTGACGGCGACCGAGCCTGGCTACAAACAATGCGACGCTCGCACCGGCCAGGATCGAGCCCAACTGATAAAGTGAATAGGCCCAACTGACCAGATGCGCATCACCAAACGCGTCGACGACGCGTGGCAAGGTTGTCGCCGCCAACAAACTACTCGCGGCGTGCAGCCAAACGCCTAAACAAAAGATTGCAAACTTCGCCACAATGCCGGAACGAAAGAGGGCAGCCCAGCCGGTGTTTTCGATGACAGTTGATAAGTGAACTCTCCATCCATGAAAACTATCTTTTTTTGTTCCGAAAGTTTAAGTTAAGTTTAAGTCAAGGGGTAATTTCGATATCTATGGAGGAGTGTATTTTGCTGACAAAAAACGTCCCTTATCTCACCATCGGCGAGGCTGCGACGCGGGCGGGACTGGCGACATCGACGTTACGATTTTATGAGGCGCGCGGGCTGATAGCATCAGTACGCACGGCGGGCAATCAGCGACGCTATCATCGGGCTATGCTGCGGCGTATTTCGGTCATCCGCGTGGCCCAGACCCTCGGTCTTACCTTGGAGGAAATTGCCGAAGCCCTGGCGGAACTACCAAATAAGCGGACGCCAACAAAAAAGGATTGGGAGAGGCTATCTCGACGATGGCAACGTCACCTGGATCGGCGCATCGACCATTTGCAAAAAGTCCGTGACAAACTCACCGGCTGTATCGGTTGCGGCTGCCTGTCTCTTAAACGCTGCGCGTTATATAATACCGGTGATCACGCCGCGACCCTCGGTGCTGGGCCGACATTCCTTTTTAACGAATAAATAGACCGGGCAGGCTATTTCTTGGGTTTCTTCCGTTTCAAGGGCCGTGAGCCGGGTTTTGTGCCAGAACGGCTTTTAGCGTTTGTTTTGGCCTTTTTCGGGCTCTTGGCCTTGAACTTTCGTTTCGCTTTGCCGTCGCTCTCTTCGCGCGGTTTATCGCTCCTGTTATCGACCGCTTCGACCACTTCATCGGCACCCGCGGCGGCGACCGGAGCCGCTTGAGGGCGCGATTTTCGCTTGAATTTAGACGGGGGTCTTGGCTTGTAATCTCCGGCACCTTCTTGTGTGTTCGACGGTCGGCCCTTGATGCGTTCGATGGAAATAGTTTTGTCGACCTTTCGGGAGGGGCCGATCGCTTCCAGAAAGCTATCGATGCTATTGGCGGTCAGCTCGACATGGGTTTCGGTTTGGAAGATTTTGATCGCGCCGATGTCGCGCTTGGTGATCTTACCGGCCCGACAAAGCATCGGCAGCAGCCATCTAGGCTCGGCATTATGTTCGCGGCCGACCGAAAGCGAAACCCAAGCGCCGCCCTTGAAGTCGCTACGCTGTTTTCGGTCGCGCTCCCGATCCCGTTCGGGCGGCGGCGCGGTATTCAGCAACTCTTCCGGAGCGGTCTGACTTTCGCGCCGTGAACGCAGGAAAGCCGCGGCGATTTGTTCGGCGCCGTGACGCGCCAGCAGTTCAGCCGCAAAAGCCTGTTCATCTTCACGCAAGGGATCGCTCAAGACCGGATCATCCATGATCCGCGTCTGATCACGTTTTATAATCTCTTCGACCGAAGGCGGCGCGGCCCAGGTCGCCTTGACGTTGGCGTTTTGCAATAACCGTTCGGTGCGCCGCCGCCAACTATGCGGTACAATCAGGGCGCAAACTCCCTTGCGCCCGGCCCGCCCGGTCCGCCCGCTTCGATGCAACAGGGTTTCCGATTTTTTCGGCAGGTCGGCGTGAACGACCAGTTCCAAATTCGGCAGGTCGATGCCACGCGCCGCCACATCGGTGGCGATACAAACCCGGGCCCGGCCATCGCGCATCTTCTGCAAGGCTTGAGTGCGCTCGCTCTGGCTCAACTCGCCAGACAAGGCGACAACGGAAAATCCGCGATTTGTAAATCGACTGGTCATATGGTTAACGGCAGCCCGTGTGCCACAAAACACCAGCGCGTTTTTGGCTTCATAATAACGCAACACATTGACGACAGCGTTTTCTCGATCATTTGGGGCGACAGTCATAGCGCGGTAGTCGATATCGAGATGTTGTTCTTTTTCCGCTGTGGTTTGGAGACGAACCGCGTCTCGCTGATAACGCTTCGCCAAATTGGCAATGGTACGTGGGACCGTAGCGGAAAACATCAACGTGCGGCGGTCCTTGGGCGCTGCTTCCAGGATATATTCAAGATCGTCGCGAAAACCGAGATCGAGCATCTCGTCCGCTTCATCCAAGACGACCGCCCGCAACATCGTAGTATCGAAAGAGCCGCGTTGGATATGATCGCGTAAGCGTCCGGGGGTGCCGACGACGATTTGCGCCCCGCGGCCAAGATTTTGGCGTTCCGTGCGCATGTCCATGCCACCGACGCAGGAGGCAAAGGCAGCGCCGGTCCCGGCATAGAGCCATTCCAGCTCGCGCTTGACCTGCAAAGCCAGTTCCCGGGTCGGCGCCACCACCAGCGCTAGGGGTTTGCCGCCACGGGAAAATCGATCCGCGCCGACCAATAAAGTCGGCGCCAAAGCCATGCCAAAAGCGACGGTTTTTCCGGACCCGGTTTGTGCCGAGACCAACAGGTCTGCGTCCGCTAACTGCGGTTCCAAAACCGCCAATTGCACCGGCGTCAGTTCCGAATAGCCGCGCTTCTCCAACGCCTGGTTCAGCGCCGGTACAACGCCATCAAATCTTGTCATCTAAGTTCTTTCTATCTGCGCGCAACGGGCGCTTGATCAAGGGGCGCGAACAATAGTTTGACGCGTCCAAAGGCGTCACGATTATCAACGCCGCCACGCGGATAACACAGAACGAACACTGACACCACCCAGTGAGGCGGAGTTACCTTCAATTCATGCGCGTGTGTTTAAGTAAGGTGGAGATAGGTTTTTAAAGTTGTTTCACCATGCGGATGCTGCCAGGCATGTTGTGCTCGCGGACCAATTTGGGGACATAGGTTTCCACCTGATCTTCCATGCCATTGGCAAGATAAAAACTGCGGGCCGGATTGTTGCTCAGAACATCCAGATGCACGGTGTTCAAGCCCTGCGATTTGGCTTGTTCGAAAGCGTGCTTTAGCAAGGCTTTGCCGCAACCGCAACCTCGGGCCTGTGGGCTGACGACCAGGTTTTGCAGGAAATAGGCATCCCCCGGCGCCTCCAGTAACTGCGGTCCGATATCCCGCAGTCGGGCCATTTGCGCGTCAAACTCCGCCGCCCCCAAATCTTTCTGCAGGCGTAACCCGGTGGCCTGATTGTGCGGCGCTTTTTCCGCCCTGGTGAAACCGAGCTCCAAACCTAGGGTTTGACCATTTCGTTTTGCGACGACCGCGTGACGATGGGAGAAAACGCCGCTTTCTAACCTCCAATGCACTGCCAATGTGGCAATTGCGGCTTCGCGTCCTTGGAAGATATAAGAGAAAAATTCGGGGCCTGTTTCGTATAACCAAGCGCCTATATCATCGATCTGTTCGCTTGCCGCAGGTTCGAAGGTGATGTCAGCAGTCATGCAGTCTCCCTATCCGCATCGTAACAGGTAACTTTTGCCGACGCTATCGTGGTTACAGCGCTGCCGTCGGCAGGTGGTGCCGGGCGCAGGTGTCAGCCATCGGTAAAGTTGTTTTTCGACGGCGACAAACCCTATTCGTGGCGCAAACAAACGCTTGTTTGCTTCTTATCAGGTCCTGCGTTATGGTAAATTCGGGCTGCCTCATATTCGCCTTTTATCACGAGCAAACCGCTTGCTGTTTGTCCGGCGCTTGAGATCAGTTCGTATCTATGGACCTAATAAAGAAAACCAGGGAGAAGTAATTGTGAACAATCTTTCGAAATTAGTGACTTTGGCTTTTGTCACGAGCGGTTTGTTGCTCGCGGCTGGCGCCAGCCAGGCGGCGGAATGCAAACCGTCGAAATGGGGCGCCGACGATGAAATCGGGGCCGCTAATTATGTCACCCCGGCGCAAGTGCTGATGGCAACGAAATTGGTCAAGAAGGGTGAAAGCCATCCCCTCGGGATCGTCGTCGATCCAAAAATGCCGGCTTTCCCGCCGCGCTCGACCTCGCTGCAAATTGTCCAACCGGGTCAGCATAATGGCCGCGGCATGACCCAGGATTTCGGTTGGGACGTCGTCTACAACGACGATATCGCGCAACTATGGTTCGGCACCGGGCCGCAAATTGATGGTCTCGGCCATTTGGGCGAAGGGGCAATGTATTACAATTGCAACGATGCCAAAGATTTTGTCCACATCACCGGCCTGAAGAAACTCGGTGTCGACAAAATCCCACCGATGATTGGTCGCGGTGTCATGATCGATATGGCCAAGCATTTTGGCGTCGCCACCATGGCGGCCGGCCAGGCGATCGGATCTGCTGATATTAAGGCAGCGATGAAAGCCCAAGGCGTCGAAGTTCGCCAAGGTGACGTTGTGCTGTTCCATACCGGCTGGACCGATGGAAAATTGGCGTCGGATCCAACGGCATGGGTTTCGGGTGAACCGGGACTCAACAACGAGGCATTTGTCTATTTGGCGACACTCAATCCGATGGCCGTGGGCGCCGATACCTGGGGCGTCGACGTTGTGCCACCAGCCAAAGGCGACAAGGTTTTCTATGGCCATGTAACACTCTTGAAAGAGCAAGGTGTCTACATCCTGGAAACCATGAATACCGGTCGTTTGGCGAAAGAAGGCGTGCATGAGTTCATGTTCGTCCTTGGCCAAGCCCGGATCAAAGGCACGGTGCAAATGATCATCAATCCGGTCGCCATGTGGTAAGCGGATTTATTGTTCTAAATTCCGAAAGGGGAGCGTTTTATCGCTCCCCTTTTTCGTCCTAAATTCCTCTACTTACTCCGACCCGGTATTCCTATTAGCTACGATCTATTCAGAATAACGGGTCGGAGTAAATAGGAGTGAGCAAGGATTGCAGGTTTGCTTAGCCTTTTGATGCAAGAGCTTCGGCGTCGATCAATTCGATTTCGACCATGATGTCGGAAGCGGTACGTTCCAACTCCGCCAGTAAGTCATCGATATTCAGGCTATCGGGAACGATAATGCGGGCATGGGCCGAAAAAAGCTGGCCGCCAGACATGCTGCCAGTGAAAACTTCGGTCTGTAGATCGTCAATACTGACCCCATGCGCCGCTAGAGTGCGGGAGATTTCGTGGACGATGCCTGGATGATCGGCCCCGGTCAGTTCGATCTTGGCGCTATAGCCGCTGGGTTCAACCACGGTTTCGCCGCCACGGCGGACTTGCACCGTGATCCCGTCTGCTGCCAGCGCGATCACCGTTTGTTCGAAGGTGTCGACCGCCTCTTCGGAAATACTGACCCGGACGATGCCAGCAAATTCCCCGCCCAGGCGGGCCATAGAACTATCGATCCAGTTGCCATCGACATCCGCCACTGCTTTCGACAACACTTCCACCAATCCCGGCCGATCGCCCGCCAACACACTCAACACCATATCGACCGCCATTGTGTCGCCTTTCGAATAATGTTTTCTCAAAGGTAGCGACATTCCAGAATTGGCGCCAGTAAAAGTCCGGACGTCCAACGGCGAAAGCGCAATTCGATTAATGTAAGCGCTATTTAGAGGCAGACTTTTGTCAAATTACAATCCTCTAATATCACCTCCACTTTTCCTGCGTGCAGCCCTGTGAATAACGGGGATAAGTCTGAAAAAGCATTATATTTCAGGGCTTAAGCGGGGGTCGCTTGGGGGTACATATCAAGAACGATTGGTTGACGATTTGGTGGATTTCCAGTACTCTTTTTGCCCCGATTCCCGCTTTATGTTTCGTATCTTCAGAGAAGGTTTGTCCGACATGGTTTCCGTTGCGCCGATTTCACAGCAGATTTGGGACATGAAATATCGCCTTAAGGGGACGGATGGCGCGCCGGTCGATCAAACCATTGAGGATAGTTGGCGGCGCATTGCCAAGACGCTGGCCACGGCGGAAAACAATCCTGGCGATTGGGAGCCTCGGTTTTATGATGCTCTTAGCGATTTTAAGATGCTGCCGGCGGGACGGATTATCGCCGGCGCCGGCACCGAACGCCGGGTGACGTTGTTTAATTGTTTCGTCATGGGTGAAATCGAAGACGATATGGGTGCGATCTTCGAAAACCTTAAAGAAGCCGCGCTGACCATGCAGCAGGGCGGCGGTATCGGTTACGATTTCTCCACCATCCGACCCAAGGGCGCGCCGGTCAAAGGCGTGGGCGCCGATGCTTCGGGCCCGCTCACCTTCATGGATGTCTGGGATGCGATGTGCCGCACCATCATGAGCGCCGGCCATCGCCGTGGCGCCATGATGGCGACCTTGAGCTGCGATCATCCGGACATCGAAAGTTTTATCGAAGCGAAGCGAGAGCCGGGCCGTCTGCGCATGTTCAATCTTTCGGTGCTGGTCACCGATGCTTTCATGCAGGCGGTGAAAGACGATGCCGCTTGGCCATTGAGTTTCGGCGGAACTAGCTACAAGACCGTGCAGGCGCGGGAATTGTGGGACCGCATCATGCGCTCTACCTATGCTTATGCGGAGCCTGGCGTGATTTTCATCGACCGTATCAACAAGCGCAACAATCTGCATTATTGCGAAACCATCTCCGCCACCAATCCCTGCGGCGAGCAGCCGTTGCCGCCTTATGGGGCCTGCCTATTGGGTTCGATCAATCTGGCCCGCCTGGTGCAGGATCCCTTTGGCGATGACGCCGCCCTGGACTTGGGGGCATTGGATGATCTGGTGCGCACCGCGATCCGCATGCTCGACAACGTCGTCGATATCTCCAATTTCCCGTTGCCGGAACAAGAACAGGAAGCGAAAGCGAAACGGCGTATCGGCCTCGGCGTCACCGGGCTGGCCGATGCCTTGATCTTTTGCAAAGCGCGTTACGGTTCCGACAAGGGCTTGGCCCTGACACGGACCTGGATGAAGGCATTGCAGCGGGCGGCCTATCTGGCCAGTGCCGAACTAGCGGCGGAAAAAGGTGCTTTTCCGTTATTCGAGGCGGAAGCCTATTTGGCCGGCGAAAGCATTCAGGAATTGGACGACGACATCCGTGGCGCCATTGCCCAACATGGCATTCGCAACTCGCTGCTGACGTCGGTGGCGCCCACAGGGACGATTTCGATTTTCGCCGACAATATTTCCAGTGGGCTGGAGCCGGTGTTCAGTTTCAACTATACCCGCACGGTGTTAATGCCGGACGGTAGCCGCAAAGATGAACAAGTCTCCGACTATGCTTATCGCACTTACCGGCAGATGTTTGGCGAGCAGGCGCAATTGCCGGATTATTTTGTCGATGCCCAAGCCTTACGCCCGGCCGATCACGTGCGCATGCAGGCGGCGGTGCAGGAATATATCGATAGCTCGATCTCCAAAACCATCAATTGCCCGGAAGATATCGCCTTTGACGATTTCAAAGATATCTATCAGCTGGCCTATGATAATGGCTGCAAAGGCTGCACCACCTATCGTCCGAACGATGTCACCGGGTCGGTCCTGAGCCTCGATCCACCGGCGGCTAAAGATGTTGCGGAACCGGAATTACCGTTGGATCCACAGGTTGCTCGGCCCAAAGATGTTTATGAAGCCGGCGGTATCGTTTATATGACCCGACCGCTGGATCGCCCGGAAGTGCTGGAAGGCAATACTTATAAGGTGAACTGGCCCGAAAGCGATCATGCCATGTATATCACCGTCAATGACGTGATCCAGGATGGCCGCCGCCGGCCCTTCGAAATTTTCATCAATTCCAAGAATATGGAGCATTATGCCTGGACGCTCGCGTTAACGCGGATGATTTCCGCCGTCTTTCGGCGCGGCGGTGATGTCTCCTTCGTGGTTGAGGAGATGAAAGCGGTGTTCGACCCCCGCGGAGGCCACTGGCATCGCGGCCGCTACGTCCCGTCGTTATTAGCGGCGATCGGCGAAGTGATCGAACAGCATATGATCGACATCGGTTTCATTGCCGATCCCAACGCCGATCCGGGTGAAGCGGAAATGGCGCAAAAAGTCGTCAATTTGGATCAGGCTGGCGACCCCGACGATAATATGCCTAAAATGCGCGGCTGCCCCAAATGCGGTCAACGCAGCCTTGTCCGTCAGGAAAACTGCGATACCTGCCTAAGCTGCGGCCATTCGAAATGCGGATGAGCGCATCAAAGACAAACTGATTTGCCAATTTTAGACGTATATGGCAACCGCCCTAAACATTGTCGATCAAACCGAGTTCGATTTCGCCACTTGGATGTTTGGCAGGCAAATCGATCCTAAATGGGCGCGCAACACTGGCTATTCGCTGGGGTATTCCATTGCCCGGAAATGGCTCGGCGCGATCGTAAAAAACTGTATGAAAAAGTCAGGTCACAAACCTTCTTCGGCGGTGGCTGTGCCGACGGAATAGATATTACGCGCCTGGAAAAATGGCGAAGTAGCGTTCTGATATTGAAGATTAGAGAAATCTGAAATTCACCCTTGCTTCCGCTCATAGTTGACAGTATACGTCCCGACGAATGATGTTTCTTGCGGCTTGGAACGGTGCCGGTTTGATCCCCGTTACAGATGCTCGGAAGCTCATCCAATAGAGTTTCTTAATTTCATAGAACTCGCTGAATTCGTAAATCAATTGGTAACCAAAGCACCATATCATTAAATAATTCTCATAATCATTTTTAGATATTTGTTTTCAAATAATTGTCATATGATCAATAGCCATCATCCATTCTTTTGCAGTTCAAATCAGCTCTGCTACAATAATTTCTTTTCTAAATATTGTTGGAGTGTTCAAGTGTGGTCTCTTTGTCGGTGCCAACAATCCATCTCCGAATTTATTGAGAGTTAATGAATTGAGCGCGACAGAATATTTTCGCCTGCAGGCAAAAGTTTCGGCATTGAGCCGCGAACCTAAGAATACAGAAAACGCTGTCGATCGCCGGGATGAGATTATCGGCGAACTACTGGGCTTGCTTGACCCTGTTGTTCCAGAGAAATGTACGGCAGAACCCGACGATCAAATTCGTGAATTCGCGGAATTGACCAGCGATTGGCTTTGGGAAATGGGCCCGGATTTGCGGTTTACCTATCACTCGCCGAGATACTTTGAGCTTTTCGGCTATCTGCCAATTGACAAAATTGGCCATCGACCGGATCATCACGCGGTAGCCGTGGAAGTCGGTAAAAATCAAGAAAAATGGCGTCTTCATTTCGCTGATTTGGAAGCACACCGTGAATTTCGAAACTTTGAATGCCGCTTGGTGACCAGGAACGGCGAAATCCGACATGTCCGGGTGAGCGGTGTTCCAAAATTTGATTCTGCCGGAAATTTCAATGGTTATTGGGGAACTGGTCAAGACATCAGTAAAGAATATCGGGCCCTGAACGCAGCGGCCGTCGCGCATGATCGTCTGGCCAATGCGCTGGATGCCTTCCCGCAAGCGGTTGTACTTTACGATCAGGACGATCAGATCATATTCGTCAATAAGTATTATCGTAAAAACTTTGCGCTATATTCTGACGAGGATCCCATTGGTTTTACTTTCGAGGAGGCAATTAGACATCGCGTGATCCATGGCCATGTCGAAGAGGCCGCAGGCCAAGAAGAAGAATGGATACGCGCGCGGGTCGAACAACACCAACAACATCTTAGTCCTTTACGAATGCGTCGCGGCGGTAAGAACAAAATTTGGCTTGACCATTTTGATATCGCCTCGCCGGATGGCGGCTCTCTTATCTTCTTGGTCGATGTCACGCAGCAGCACAATTTACAACTTGATCTGGAAGCAGCGAAAGTCCGAGCTGACGTCGCGAACGAAAGCAAATCGCAATTTCTCGCCACCATGAGCCACGAATTGAGAACACCTTTAAACGCCATAATCGGTTTTTCGGATATGATCCATCAGCAAATGTTCGGCCCGATTGGTCATGAACGCTACAACAAATATGTCGAAGGCATCAATCAAAGCGGTAAAGATCTGTTGGCGTTGATCGACGACATTCTGGATCTGTCGCGGATCGAAGCAGGACGGCTGGAGCTTCATGAAAGCGAATTTGATCCAGACCAAGTTGTGGAAGAATGTGTCCGGCTAATCCGCGGAGAGGCAGGCGAGAACAGGGTCGCAATAGACATATCCGGGTCGGACATCAAGCTTTTGTTAAATGCGGACAGGCGCCAATTGAAACAGATTCTGCTCAATTTGTTGTCGAATGCGATTAAATACACCGTGCCGGATAGCCGAATTCGGGTTCAGACGGAGCAATGTGAGCAGGGGATTTTGAGGTTTTCTGTTTCGGACTGCGGCAATGGTATTACGTCAGCTGAAATCGAACGCATAACTGGTACCTTCAATCGATTGAATGACGCTTTCACCACCGGTGGCGGCGGTACCGGTCTGGGTCTGACGATTGCAAAGCGCCTAATCGAAGCCCATGGCGGAGAACTGTTGATCGAAAGCACGCTTGATGTCGGCACCACAGCGACCGTTTCGTTCCCCTCTCATCGTGTTATCGAATTAGGCGAATGAGCGCCAACGCCTCGGCTTGCGCGGACTGAATTACCGACAGTTCTATCCATGTCACATAACGAACCGATTAGCCGGGGCTTACGTCCATGCGTTCGAACCAATGTTGCGTGACCAGAAGAAGCCAGGCGCGGAAACCGCCAAGGCGACCGCGAGTGTAGAGATCGAGGACCGAATTCATCGCCGGGCCATGGAATAAACCGGTTTTGGCCATGCGTGTCGGTTGGATGGTCTGGCGCACGAGATCGCGCAAGGGGCCCTCCAACCAAGGTTTGAAGGGGATACCAAATCCTTGTTTGCGGACCAGATCGAAACCTTCCGGTAAATAGGGCCGGGCAACGTCGATGAGGATTTTTTTAATACCGGCGTCCCGATAAGAATGGCGCATCGGGTTCTTCGGGATATTGCGACTAATTTTCGCTTCCAGCGGTAGGGACAATCCGGCATCAATGACCCGGCGGTCAAGATAGGGCACCCGCACCTCCAGCGAATGCGCCATCGACATTGCGTCAATGTCCCGCAGCAGCTGATTGGCGGTGTAGCCCCGCAAAGTCAGCGCGGTGAGCCGTTCCACCCGGTCCCCGTCACCCATTTCATCGGCCTGGCGGAATTCATTTAGCGGATCCTGACTAATTTGCTGCCGTAATTCAGGGGCCATCACCGCCAACGCTTCCTGATCGTTAAGGGTGCCATGGAACTGATGGCTGGATTTACGGTACCCGGCAATAAAGCCATCCGCTTCGCCATCCCATCCGAGCATCGCCGCGTGCCAAGGATAACCCATGAACAGATCGTCACCACCAGTGCCGGAGATCGCCACCTTCACTTCTTTTGCGGCGTGTTGCGACACCACATAAGTGTTGAAGCCGTCTATCGACGGTTGATCCATCGCCATGATGAAGTCATCAAATAAATTGCCAACATCTTCGGCACCAATTTTGATTTCGTGATGATCGGTGCCGAGATGGCGGGCGAACTTCGCTGCCAGAGGGGTTTCGTCAATGCCATGAATGGCAGGGTCGGAAAAGCCGATGGAGAAGGTTTTTACTTTACTGGTTTGTGCCCGCGCCATGCTCGCCACTAATGTCGCGCTATCGACCCCGCCGCTCAGGAAGGCACCGACCGGTACGTCGGAAATCAATTGCGAGCGTACGGTTTGATCGATGATGTGCCGCATCGCGTCGACCTGATCCGGATAGTCGAGAGTGCTTAATTCCGGTCGTCGATTGGCCCCCAGACGCCAATAACGCCCGCCGACGATTTTTCCATTTTCGATTTTTAGAAAATGCGCCGGCGGGATCATCTGCACGCCTTTGATCATGGTCTTTGGCTGCGCCACCGCACCATTGGTCAACAAACTTCGAAAGGCGTCGGCATCGACATGGCGGGGAACAAGATCGCTGGCCAACATCGCCTTCATTTCCGATGCGAAAATTAGGCTATTATCGCGGACCGAAACCAGCAGCGGTTTTACCCCCATCGGGTCGCGGGCTAGCAGAACCCGAGATTTCCCCGGTCCCCGCCGCAGATCATAGATCGCCAGGGCAAAAATGCCTTCCAACAGGTTCAAACAATCGTCACCATACCGCTCGTAAAGTCGCAGGATCACTTCGGTGTCCGAGCGAGAAAAAAAACTCTGTCCCAGTGTCGTTAGTTCTTCCCGCCGTTCAGGCGCGTTGTAAAGTTCGCCGTTATAGACGATCCAAATCGATCGATCTTCGTTGGCCATCGGTTGATGACCCGCCGCACTGACATCCTGGATCGACAGGCGGGTCATGCCAAGACTGCTGTTACTATAATTCTCGATTCCGAAATCGTCTGGCCCGCGGTGCTTCATGGCATCGACCATCGCCGTCACGGCCGCATCGTTTTTATGCCCAATGACGCCGCAAATTCCACACACGATCGTTTCACTTTCATTATTATTTGGCGGCGATGGTGACCTCTATCCGCGCCCAATAACTTGCAGCGAAAGCTTTTGTCGCTGACAAGCAAATCGGGTTTCTCCTATAAGGTCCGCATGATAGGATTGTTTGGAATTATAGTTAATTGATAAAAAAGGGAAATTTCGATGGATCAAGTTGAAAAATATTGGGACATGTTGATGGGCATGTTTGTGGCCTTTGGGCCCAAACTGGTCCTAGCGATCGTCACGCTAATTGTCGGTTTGTGGTTAATCGGCAGATTGATGCGGCTATTCAAAGTTACGCTGGCCAAGCGCCAGGTCGATCCGACGTTGGAAGGTTTCCTGGAAAGCATTTTCGGCGTCGGCCTGAAGATCATGTTGCTGATTTCCGTTGCGTCGATGGTTGGGATCGAGACAACATCTTTTATCGCGCTTCTGGGTGCGGCGGGGCTGGCGGTTGGCCTCGCCCTACAAGGCAGTTTGGCGAATTTTGCTGGTGGCGTGCTGATCCTGTTGTTCAAGCCTTTCAAGGTCGGCGATGTCATCGAAGCCCAAGGGTATTTGGGTCGGGTCCATCAAATTCAGATATTTAATACCATCGTCCGCACCTTGGATAATCAGCGTGTGATTATCCCCAATGGTATCTTATCCAATGGCTGCGTTACCAATTTGTTTATCGAAGACAGCCGTCGGGTCGACATGACTTTTGGCGTTAGTTATAGCGACGATATTCGCCACGTCCGTGAAGTCCTGGAAGGCTTGATCGTGGCAGATCAGCGCATTATGAATGATCCTGCTCATGATCTATTCTTGTCCGAACATGCCGCCAGCTCGATCAATTTCCTGATGCGGGTCTGGGTTGCCTCGGGCGATTATTGGCCGGTCTATTTCGATATGCATGAGAAGGTTAAACTGGCTTTCGACGCAGCTGGCATTTCGATCCCGTTCCCGCAGCGCGATGTGCATTTATTTCAAAACCAACAAGGGTAAGGGAACGTTAAGCCCCAGCATGTCATAAAGACCGCCGCGACGACAACAACGGAGAGCGACATGCTAGGCATAATCGGCGCGATGGCCGAAGAAGTCGAAGCCTTACGGGCGCAAATGAGTGATGTGGATGAAGCGTGCCACGCCGGTATTATGGTGGCCTGCGGCAACTACAAAAACACTCCGATTGCCCTGGCGCAATCCGGTATAGGTAAAGTCAATGCCACCATCTGCACGCAGATGTTAATCGATCTCTATCAACCGGAAAAAATGATTTTCAGCGGCGTTGCCGGTGGCCTGTTACCGAATATGCGGGCAGGCGATATTATCATTGCCAGTCATGTCGTTGAATACGACATGGATTTGACCGCCTTTGGTCGTCGCCATGGTGAAACGCCGGGCCGCGACCGCCTGATCGAGTGTAATCCGGATCTGGTCGGCAAAGCGACGGCGGCCTTCGATGTCGCTTTCGCGGATTCAGAAGAGGGACCAAATTTGATGCTCGGCACCATCGCGTCCGGCGATAAGTTTGTTCAAGACATTCAGATGCTGCGTTGGCTGCAGCGGGAATTTGCCGCCTTGGCGACGGAAATGGAGGGGGCGGCGTTCGGCCACACCTGTCATTTGAACAATCTACCGTTTGTTGTCATCCGTGCACTCTCTGACGGTTCCGGTGAGAATGCCAGCGAAGACTTCGAGGCAAATTTGAAACAGGCCTGCCGGCATACCTTTCAGCTTACCGATCAGCTGATCCCGATGGCCCTGTCGGGGCGAACTGGCGAAGAGCGCCGCCATTCCTAGAACGAACGTCGCAATTCAAGAGCGCCGTGCAAGCGCTAACCAGATACCGCCGCCGATCAGGCAAGTGCCGGAAATTCGTTCTAACCAACGGATATTATTTTTTGACAGCAAGGCACCGGCGCGTCCTGCTGCCAACGCATAACCTCCGTCAAATATTGTCGCGACGGCCATAAATGTAAGACCTAACAAGACAACTTGTGGGAACGCCGCCGCCGTCGGATCAACAAACTGCGGGATGAATGCGCCAAAAAAAACCAACGCTTTTGGGTTTGACCAAATCACTAAAAAGCCCTGCCAAAAAAAGCTGGCCCGTGACCGTTCGGCCTTGTCCTTGTTTGATGGCGAAGCCAGAGAGCCATCGGCGCACCAGAGTTTGAGGCCTAACCAGATCAAATAACCCGCCCCCAACCAGCGCACAATCTCGAAAAGCACACTCAGCATATTTACGATCGTCGTTAATCCGGCGGCCAATATCAAAATCATCATTATAATGCCGGCTTGCGTGCCGGCGATGTTGAGGAAGCCGGCGGACGTCCCCTGCCGCAAGCTGTTGGCAATAATCACCGTTACCGTTGGTCCGGGCACGATAACAATGGCGGCAGAAGCGGCGACAAACATCAGGTAAGTGGCGAGGTCAATCATCGATATTAGAATCCGTGATAGAAAGCGACATTTTCCATTGCTTCGCGTTCGCTGACAAGGGTGTTTTCGATCGCGACGGTATCTTCGTAACCCAGGCACATGCCGGAAACCAGCACTTGATCGTCGGGAATATTGAGATGTTTGAAGACGGCATCCTGAAATAAAATCCAGGCCGCTTGCGGGCAAGTGTGAAGGCCTTCGCCGCGCGCCGCCAGCATCACCGTCTGCATATAAAGGCCAACATCGGACCAACTGCCACGGCCAAGATAGGCGTCCGTGGTAAAGAAAAGGCCGACCGGAGCACCGAAGAGTTGAAAATTGCGGCGATGCTGGGCATGACTTTTCTCCCGGTCGCCTTTCCGGATCCCCAGCAAACCATATAGTCCCCAGCCAACGCCGCGACGACGGTCACGGTGGGTATCGGTCCAGGTCGGTGGATAATAGTCATAGTCTTCGTATTTGGCAGCGGTGCCGGCTTCAAACTGCTTGACGGTATCTTCAACGATGGCATCGCGGACGTCACCCGTACAAATATAGGTGTACCAAGGTTGCGTATTGGTGCCGCTGGGGGCGCGCTGCGAAAGTTCTAGGATGCGTTCAATCTGTTCTTTCGAAACCGGCTTGTCCGTGAAGGCGCGGATCGACCGCCGCGAGCGGATGGCTTCTTCTACCTGCATGTATTATTACCTGTTGTTTTCAATCTGGTGGGCGGCGGCGGTAATATTGCTGACTGCTGAAACATTTAAATACGATAGCGCGAAAGTTGACGCAAGGGACGGGATCAAACCGCATCTTCATTTCGGGGGTCGTCGGCAAAACTGATGTCGGTTGGTTGCGGTGTTGCGGTCATAACGGTGACACCATCTGGCGCATTGAAACGGTGCCAGATGTTCTGGGGCACGACCGTGATCACACCTGCCTTCATTTGCAGGACTTTTTCACCGTCTTCCAGCAGCAGGGTTAAAGTCGTCTCGCCGTCCAGAATTTGCACCAATTCATCGCCGTTTGCATGTTTTTCCCACGGGCTTTGACCGGAAAAACTACCGGCGAAGATGGCACCGTTACCAAATGGCGCCAAAGTTGCGAAGGCGGCGTCTGCTTCTGCCTCCGTTGTTTCCGAACGACTGTTTAGGATCGGTAAATCGGCTATTTCTTTTTTGACATCTATCGCTTCGGTCATTTTTTTCTCCCGCTTGTCTATTTGCCGTCTTGCACCATATGGTTATTATTAGAAACCTGAGGAGCTTGCAATGGCCCGACCGTTCAAACCCGCCGCCTTCGACCATCTGGTTCTGCGAGTTCGAGATGTGGAAAAAAGTATTCAGTTCTATGAGGAAGTGGTCGGCTGCGATGTTGACTGGCGGCGGCCCGATCTTGGTCTTTATCATTTGCGCTGCGGCAATTTTCTCATCGATTTGGTGGATTTGACGGGACCGCTGGGTGGCGATGGCCGGCCAGTAGATGAAGGCCCGCGCAATGTTGATCATTTTTGTTTGCGAGTAGAGCCTTTCGACGAAGCCGCGATCCGGACCTTCCTGGCGGAACAAGGCATTGAAACCGATCCGGCGCAGGACCGATATGGTGCTTTGGGCACTGCGGCGTCGATCTATTTTCATGACCTCGACGGCAATCAAATAGAAATTAAAGCTGCTGATAACGCATCTGCATAGAAGGACATTTGAGGCATGGCAAAAGCTTACATCGTCGGCACTTTAGACGTTAACGACGCGGATCATTACGGGACTTATACGCCCCATACTCCAGGCATTATTGCGAAATTTGGCGGTCGTTTTATTGTCCGCGGCGGAAAAGTTGAAAATCTTGAAGGGACGCCGCCCAAAAGCCGCAACGTTATTATTGAATTTCCCAGTTATGAGCAGGCGCAGAATTTCTACAATTCTGAAGAATATGGCAAAATCATCGGCATTCGTCACGCCGCCACGACGGGAAGTTTTTTCTTGATCGAAGGACTAGACGAGTAATCACAATAAAAGTGTCTGACACTTTTATTGTGATTAATTAAAGCTTCATGCCAGTGCTTTGACCGGAATCCATGCGTTCCTGATCTTCCGGAATGAGCCACTGGATCGCATCTTTGTTGATGATGCGCATTTCTCCATGCACTTCAATCGGGATAAACCGGTCGTCATTATTGAGGATATCGAGCACGCGTTCTTGCCCACCGGCATAGACAAAGGCCACCAAGTTCATATCGCCGACCATGAAACGGACTTTGACCTTTTCCTTTTCTTTGATCATTTCGCGTGGTCTATGCATCATTCACCCCTTGCAGCTAATTTGACTATCGCTGCCGGCAGTGTGGCACAAAAACAAGCAAAGTTTAATGTAAATAATGTTCGATCAGGGCAATGGCATCGTCGTTGTCCCATTCCGCCGGACCGGCAATGCGTCCAACTTCGCGGCCTTCCCGGTCGATCAAAACAGTCGTCGGCAAGCCGATGATACGAAAGGCGCGCTGTGCTTTGATGGTTGTGTCGGCATAGGGGGCGAGATTCTGGATGCCGATTTTTTTATAGAACGGATTGATCGCATCGAATCCCTTGCGGTCACTCGATAGCGCCACCACTTCAAATCCCTGTGCCGCCAATTTTACCTGCAGCGCATCAAGCGCCGGCATTTCCCGCCGGCAGGGCGCGCACCAGGTGGCCCAAAAATTTAACAGCACCACTTTACCGCGCCATTCTGCCAACGAACGCTTATTCTCCGCTCCATCTTGGAAGGAAATATCCGGTACCGGCTTCGGCGTCTTCGCAAGCGTAAAATGAGCCATCGCGCCGCTCATCGGCGGTTTTCCATCGTCGGCCGAAAGAGGAGAAAATAGGTCCGAGATCGCCAGCGCAGAAATTGACAAAATGGCAAGGAAAGCCATCGCCAGAAGCCCCTTGGTCATGCTATTTGAGTACTTCATTTATTGAGCCATCTAATTTCCGTTGAGGTACTACCTATGACCGAAAAGCGGTCAACGCAAGTCAATGCCCTTTGGGGCGGTCGTTTTGTCACAGGCGTCGCCGATATCATGGAGCGGATCAACGCCTCCATCGATTTTGATAAACGCCTTTATCGCCAAGACATCGCCGGCAGCCGGGCGCACTGTAACATGCTGGTTGCACAAGACATCATAGCGGCTGACGATGGTCACGCTATTTTGAAAGGACTTGATCAAGTCGAAGCGGAGATCGAGGCCGGTGAGTTTGTCTTCTCCGCCGCATTGGAAGACATCCACATGAATGTGGAAAACCGGCTTAAAGAGATCATTGGTGATGCCGCCGGCCGCTTGCATACCGGACGTTCGCGCAACGATCAGGTGGTGACCGATTTCCGGCTTTGGTTACGTGACGAAATTGATTATTTGCTGGTTGAAACGAATAATCTCGCCAGCGCTTTGATCGACCGGGCGGAAGCGACGGTGGATTGGGTGATGCCCGGCTTCACCCATATGCAAGTGGCGCAACCAACCACCTTCGGCCACCATATGATGGCTTATGCCGAAATGATCGAGCGCGATTTGGGGCGCCTACAGGATTGTCGCGCACGCTTGAATGAATCGCCATTGGGGGCGGCGGCCTTGGCCGGCACCTCATTTCCCATCGACCGCCACGCCACCGCCAAGGCTTTGGGTTTCGACCGACCAACCCGAAATTCGCTGGATTCTGTGGCTTCTCGGGACTTCGCGATGGAATTTCTCGCCGCTGCATCGATTTTGTCTGTGCATCTGTCACGGTTGGCAGAAGAGTTGGTTTATTGGTCCTCGGCGCAGTTCAAATATATTCAATTGAGCGACGCCTTCTCCACTGGCTCTTCAATCATGCCGCAGAAGAAAAATCCTGATGCCGCCGAATTGGTGCGTGGCAAGACCGGCCGGGTTATTGGCCATTTAAACAGCGTGATGGTAATGATGAAGGGATTGCCGCTGACCTTCATGAAAGACATGCAGGAAGACAAGGAAGCGGTTTTCGACGCTGTTGATACCATGGTCCTAACCGTGCCGGTAATGACAGGGATGATCCGAGATATGACGGTGAATAGAGAGGTTCTGGCGGCCGATGCCGGTAGCGGCTTCGCGACCGCGACCGATTTAGCCGATTGGCTGGTGCGGATGCTGGGCCTGCCTTTCCGTGACGCGCATCATATTACCGGGGAGCTGGTGGCGCTGGCGGAAAGTGACGGCAAAGATCTCGATCAGCTTTCGCTGACCCAAATGCAAAGCGTCGAAAAAGGCATTACAAACGAAATTTTCGATGTCCTAAGTCCCGAAAATTCGATCGCCAGCCGCACCAGTTTTGGCGGCACCGCGCCGGTGCAGATTCGCGATGCGATCAAGGCGGCCCGGGAGCGCTTGTCATGATGGTAAAAATGACAGCTTTAATGAGCCGGCGAAAATTGGTTTCTTCTCTATCGATCCTGCCCGTACTGGCCATCGCTGCCTGTGGTCGTAAAGGTCCATTGAAACGGGTAGAGGAGAAGAAAGAAGACGAAACAAAAAAGAAAACGCCTAGCGAATAGACCGGATACGATCATGACCGCATTCACTTACCGCAATGGCATATTGCATGCCGAAAATGTCGCTCTGCCGACCCTTGCCGCCGCCGTCGGCACACCTTTTTATTGTTATTCCTATGCCGCCATGGCGGCACAGTATAAGGCCTTTGAAGACGCCTTCGCCGACAGTGATACGATGATCTGCTACGCCATGAAAGCGAATTCGAACCAAGCGGTGATCAAGATATTTGGCGATCTAGGTGCCGGTGCCGATGTCGTTTCGATCGGTGAGATGGATCGCGCTATTGCCGCTGGGATCGCACCAGAAATGATCGTCTTTGCCGGCGTCGGAAAAACCCGTGCGGAAATGGCCAGGGCCATCGACGCAGGTATTTTCCAGTTCAATGTCGAAAGCGTACCGGAATTGGAGGCTCTAAGCGAAGTTGCAGCGAGCAAAGGGGCAATTGCGAATATCGCTGTCCGGGTCAATCCGGATGTTGATGCAAAAACCCATACTCATATCAGCACCGGTCGCAAGGAAGACAAATTTGGGATCCCCTGGGACCGGGTTCTCGATATTTACGATCTCGCCGCCGGCTTGCCAGGGCTGAATATCAGCAGTATCGCGCTGCATATCGGCTCACAACTAACCGAACTTGGACCGCTTGAAGCGGCATTCACACGGGTTGTCGACCTGATCAAGGAATTACGCGGTCGTGGTCACAACATCAGTCATTTCGATCTGGGCGGTGGCCTTGGCATCACCTACGATGATGAAGAGCCGATGACGATTGCCGACTATGCGGCGATGGCAAAACGAGTGACCGCCGAGATCGACATCAAGCTGGTTTGTGAACCGGGTCGGGTGATGGTCGGCAATGCGGGTATCCTGGTCACGCAAGTGGTTTACGTGAAGGACGAAGCGCGGCGGTTTGTAGTCCTCGATAGCGCCATGAATGATCTAATCCGCCCGGCACTTTATCAGGCTCATCATACTTTCGAGCCAGTGGTTGAAGCGGCTCCTGGTGCTGTCTGGTCGGAAGTCGATCTGGTCGGTCCAATCTGCGAAAGTACGGACCGATTTGCGGAAAAACGCAAAATGCCGCCGCTCGCTCCCGATGATTTGATCGCTATTCGCTCGGCTGGGGCCTATTCGGCAGTGATGTCTTCGACATACAATAGTCGCCCCTTGATTCCGGAAGTTTTGGTCAAGGGCGATCACTTTGCGGTTGTTCGCGAACGCATGGAGATCGAAGAACTGATAACGCACGAGCCGATCCCGAACTGGTTATAAAACCGGTCATTCTGCCCGCGCCTTATTTGTGCTAAGATTGTACAATATGTAGTTAAGAGCTGCATTACCTGACTAAATTAGGATGGATGCCGGTGGGGTTTGAAGGAAAATTTCACGCCAAAATGATCTTGGCGAAATTGGCGTTGTTGTGGGAAGGGTTCTGGCTCGCCTTCGCACCAGCGATGCTGGTTGCGGGTTTGTTTCTAGCCTATGCCGGCGCTGATTTAGCAGCGTATTTCCCCGGCTGGCCGCATCTTATTGTCGTTGTTTTACTTGCCTTGCTCTTCCTATTAGCTTTGCTTTGGGGGTCGCGACGTTTGGTTTGGCCAAACAATGAAGCCGCCGAACGACGCCTCGAGCTCGATAGTGAGATGTTGCATCGTCCGTTGGTGGCGCTGCGCGACCCCTTGAGCGGCGGTGGCACCAACAGAGAAACCCAAGTACTTTGGCGGGTGCATCGGATGCGCATGGCGCTGGCAATCCAAAATCTGAAAGTTGGTCTACCGCGGCCGGGCTTGCCGGCGAAAGACCCCTATGCGTTGCGTGCCGGGGTTTTTCTATTGTTAGCGATTTCCTTGATCAGCGCTGGCGGCGAATTCGGACCACGATTGGCGCAGGCATTGTCCCCCACTATACCCGGTGAACCGGTGCCCGCGATCAAGGTAGAAGCCTGGGTTAATCCGCCTGCCTATACCGGCTTGGCGCCGTTGCATTTGACCGCGGCGGCAGGTAAAGCCGCTATCGAGGAACTGGTAGTACCAGTCAATAGCGAACTTTTTGTCCGGCTTTATGGGGGCCGAGGCGACGCAGTTTTAGTAATCGCCGAAGCAGAAAACAAACCCTTCAAGCGGGTCGACGCATTGAACAATGAACTGGAAATGGTGTTGACCGAAGGTAGCGCCCTGACAATTCAACAAGGTACTGCGGAACGCGCCCATTGGCCCTTGCGGCTAGTTCCGGATCAGACGCCGACGGTCCGCCTGATCACACCGCCCGGGCAATCGGTGCGCGGCGCTCTTAAACTCGATGTCGAAGCGAACGACGATTACGGCCTTGCCGGACTGCGGCTGAAGATCGATTTGAACGAAGGCGACCAGGCGCTGAAATCTCCGCTCGGCGCCCTGAATAATTTTGCATTGGCGCTCACGTTCAGAGAAAATTCGGACGGTCAAAAAGATCTGGCCGAAACCTATTACAATGACCTGACGGGGCATCCCTGGGCCGGCTTGCAGGTCAATCTGCATTTGGAAGCCGAAGATTATGCTGAACAGATCGGACAGTCGGCAGTGGTGTCGATCCTATTGCCGGAGCGCAATTTTCGCCACCCAGTGGCCCGCGCGATGATCGAGCAGCGTAAACAATTGACCCGTAATCCAAGGCGACGGGACCGGGTCGCGCGGGCCTTGGCGGCGATCCGTCAGGTACCGGCGGCGTTTGATCATGATTTTACCGTGGTGCTGGGGCTGGCGTCAGTTGTTGCACGTTTGCGCTACGACAAATCGATTGCAGCTGCTGTATCTTCCCGCCGTCTGCTCTGGGACCTCGCACTTCGGGTTGAAGATGGTAAATTGTCGCTGGCAGAGAGACGATTGCGGCAAGCCGAAGATGCGCTGATGGATGCACTGGCGCGCGACGCCAGTGATGAAGAGATCGCTCGCTTAACCGAAGAACTCTCCCGGGCGATGAACGATTTCCTGCAGGCCATGACTGAAGAGGCAATGAAAAGAGCTCAAGAAGGCGAAATCGGCCAGGAAATGGATTCCAAAGCACAACAGATTCGCCGGGAGGAGCTTCAGGATATGCTGCGACGCATGCAGGAATTGTCAAAACTTGGCGCCAAAGACGCGGCCATGGAAATGTTACGGCAAATGCGTGCGATGTTGGAAAATCTTCAATCCAACCCGCAATTCGGTCAGAATAACAGTCAAAATCAAATGAACGAAGCAACGCGCCAGCTGAACGAGATGATGCGCCAGCAGCAGGAATTGATGGACAAGACCTTGCAAGGCAATCGCCAGCGTCCCTCCAACGGCGGGCGTATGCAGCAAGGACGGCGAAATCCCGGTCAGCAACAGGGACAACCGGGCCAGCAACCAAGCCAACAAGGTGAGCCATCGGCGGAGTCCCTGGCTCGGCAACAAGAAGCCTTGCGCAAACAATTGGGCGAATTGATGCGCCGGCTGGGTGAGGGCGCCGGCCAAATCCCCGATCCCTTGGGTAAGGCGGAACGGGCCATGCGGGATGCCCGTGAATCCTTGCAAGGCGGTAATAATAATCAGGCGATGTCGTCGCAAGGCCAAGCCATAGATCAGCTGGCGAAAGGTATCCGTTCGATAATGACGCAGGGCGCTGGCGAGCAAGGGGAAGAAGGCCAAGGCTCCGCCGGCAACAATACGGGCGAAGATCCCTCCGGGCGGCCGCGGCAAAGCGGCGGCCTGGATTCTAGCTTTGTCCGTATTCCGACAGAGAGTGAAGTGCAGCGGGCTCGCCAGATCCTCAACGAATTGCGCAAACGCGCCGGCGAACGCGAGCGGCCAAAACTTGAACTAAACTATATTGACCGCTTGATCCAACCATTTTAGGCCTTATAAGTTTAAGCCATCGCTTGCTGGTTTCATTAGGCCCGATTTCATGTATCAAACCATATTCTTCGATTTGGACGGAACTTTGTCCGATCCGAAGCCGGGTATCATCGGCTCCATCCAATATGCGTTGGCGCAGATGAACCAGGAAGTGCCGGCTGCGGATGAATTGACCTGGTGCATCGGACCGTCGTTGCGGGAATCCTTCAAAACATTGTTGAAGACGGATGACGACGACTTGGCGGAGACTGCGTTAACTCATTATCGTCACCGCTTTTCGACCGAAAAATGGATGTTCAAAAATACCCTCTATCCCGGGATTCCAGAATTATTAGTGCGCCTGAAAACCGATGGTTGGCAACTTTTTATCGTTACCGCGAAACCAAAAGCTTTCGCTATTCCGATTGTCGATTATTTCGGCCTTAGCGACATTTTCGAAGTTGTTTACGGTCCCGAATTGGATGGCCATCTTGGGAATAAAACTGATTTGCTGGCCCATGTTGTGAAGCGTGAACGGCTAGACCCGGCAACCGTGATCATGGTCGGCGATCGACGCCATGACTGTGAAGCAGCACATTATTCAGGCGCTTACGCCATCGGCGTCACCTATGGTTATGGCTCAAGAGAAGAGCTGGCGGAAGCGGGCTATGATGAATTGGCCGATGACCTGGAGACGCTCTATACCCAGTTGTCCAGCTTGCATGCCGGTTAATCTTCTTCCAGCGACAACACGCCAATATAGGGCAACTCACGGAAATTATGGGCATAATCGAGACCGTAGCCGACGACGAATTTGTCGGGAATGACAAAGCCAACATAATTGGCATCCAAATCGGCTTTTCGTTTGCCGGGTTTTTCCAGTAATACTGCGATGTCGACGCTATCGGCGCCGCGTTCGTCGAGCAATTGTTTGGCGAACGCCAAAGTGCGACCGGATTCCAAGATATCATCAACCAACAGCACTTTGCGGCCGGCCACATCATCGGTGATGTCGCGCGTGACCATGACTTTGCCGCTGCTTTCCATGCCCTTACCGTAACTCGATAAAGTCATGAAATCGATAAGTGGATGTGCCCCTTTGTGATGCATCGCGCGTAGCAGATCGGCGGTGAAGACAAAGCTGCCCTTTAAAACGGCGACGACAATGACGTCGCGACCCAGGGCATCGACAATTTCGCCGGCCAAAATATCGACGCGAGCGGCGATTTCCCCGGCGGAATACATTATTTCAACGGAGCCTTTGGGATGCGCCAAGGCTATCCTCCATCTATGAAAGTCACGCTCACCCGCACGGCATCTTTCGGCGGGTTCGGCATGACGGTGGAAAATGACAATCTTTCATTTGGGTTCAAATGGCTTTTTGCTAGCGGTCGCTTCACATCAATCAGAATATTGTCGTTTTTGTCCAGCAAATCGATCCGCAACAGCGCCAATTCTTTCTTCCGATCCGAGGTGTTCAATATTTCGCCTTTTATCGTCAAAATCGGTCGACCTTGTTGAAATCCGTTTTCGGTCGAAGCGGTAATTTCTAATCCCTCATATCTGTCGATCAGATAAAAATCCGCCAATTCGTAGAGCTTTGTTGCTGGGGGCCATATCGAAATGATTTGCGGTCGCAGGAACATCGCTGCGGCAGCAAGCAGCGCCAACAAAATGAGCAGGATTAACCAACGCAACCAACCGCGCCCACGGCCTTTTTCTTCAATCTCGTCGACTAGTGAACTGGATTTGGCCGATACTGTGGTCGCACCCGGTGTATTATCGAGGATGGCCGGGTTGATTGCGTTCGGCAACTCGTCTTCTTGCGTATTGACGACGCTATCAACGGGAGTGTTGTCAACAATGTCAGCGGTCGGTTCGGCCGTTTCAGCATCCGGCGTTTCCGCATCAGCCATTGCCGTCACAGGCTCGTCCATCTCGTCTGCAAGCAGATCTTCAGCTTGCGCCCGCCATTGGTGCTGACAGCGCCCGCACTTGACCGTTTGGCCGCTCGGCTTAATAGTGACCGAACCGACGGAAAAGCGGGTTTCACATGACGGACAAGCTAGATTCATGTAACCGAAAACATCCCGACTTCTTGAGTTTCGCTCCAATTAGTAGGGGGTTGGTGCAGGGCATGCAAGTCCCCGCGAAATGAAGGAAGGAAGATGACCTTCCACTGGACCCAATCTGGGTGGCGTGGCATGCTCAGCGCAGATTCCGTCACCGAATAATTCATTTCGGCTCGTATCGGTCTATGGAAAGTGATCCCGTGATCCGTTTAGAAAAAATTGCTATGCGTTATGACACTGGACCGGAGGTGTTGCGGGATATTTCGGCGGAAATCAAGGCTGGTTCTTTCCATTATATGACCGGCCCGAGCGGTGCCGGAAAGTCTTCGCTGCTTAGTCTTTTGTCGCTGTCCCGAATACCCTCGCGCGGTAAATTAACAATGTTCGACCGCGATATCGCAACCCTGAACCGCGACGAGCGCGCCGCCATGCGACGCCAGATTGGCATTGTTTTTCAGGATTTTCGCCTGCTCGACCATCTAAGTGTGACAGAAAACGTTGCTTTGCCGTTGCGAATCGCCGGAATCAATCAGGCGCTGATCCGCTCACATGTGCAGGAGTTGCTGGCTTGGGTCGGTTTAGGGGACAATTTGAATGCGCCGCCGACGGCATTGTCCGGTGGCGAACAGCAACGCGTGGCGATTGCTCGGGCCGTCATAGCCCGGCCGAAAATCCTTCTGGCGGATGAGCCGACGGGCAATGTTGACGACAGCATTGGTCTTCGATTGATGCGTCTGATCGAGGAGTTGCATCGCAATGGCACGACGGTCCTGGTCGCCACCCACAACAAGATATTACCCGAACGATTCCCTCATCCGATATTGCAATTGGAAGCAGGCGGGCTGAGTGCCATATCAACCACGCATGAGCAAGAGGCGACGGGTATCGAGGTAGCGTCGTGATGCAACGTAGGGGGCCAAATCAACTGATACCCGATTATGACGGTGCGGCCAGATATCTGCCTTGGGTCATCGCCGTCATGGTGTTTTTAGGTGCCCTGGCGATCGCGGTGAGTGCCTCGTTAAATCAGGCCGTTAATCATGTTGAAAACAATGTCCGAGGCACCATAACAGTGGAATTGCCAGCCGTCGGTGCCGAAAGCGAAGCGCGCACCAAACGAGCCTTGGCGCTGCTGCGATCGACGGCCGGTATTGTTGCGGTCGAGGCCTTGAAACACGACGATATGGTTGCTTTGCTAGAGCCATGGTTGGGGTCTGGAAACGTTACCAGCGATCTGCCGATCCCGCAGTTAATCGATGTAACGCTGGATCAAGATTATCCGGCGGATCTGGGATTCTTGAGCCAACGCCTGCAAAAGGAGGTGCCGGGCGCGCGAATTGACGACCATCAGGTTTGGCTCGGTAAGTTCACGCAATTCGCCCAGGTGGTGCGGTGGCTGACACTTGGCGCGATCGCATTGGTGGTGATGACCATTACCGTGGTGGTAATGTTCTCCGCCCGCGCCAGCTTAGCCAGTCATCGCGCAATAGTCGAATTACTGCATTTGATAGGGGCGCATGACAAATTCATTGCCGAACATTTTCAGAAAAGCGCTTTGAAGTTAGGCTTGAAGGGTGGCCTCATCGGCCTCGTGTTTGCAGGTCTTGTGATCGTTTCACTGTCCTATTTGGTCGTTGGTTTGCTACCGGGCGCAACGACTGTTTCGTCTTATCTTCTGCTTGCCGCCAGCCTCGTCATGCTGCCGCTTGTTGCTGCCGCTGTATCGGCATTGACGGTCCGCTTGACGGTGATGTGGGCATTAAAGCGGATGCCGTAGTGATGGTGAGAGGGCATTCCATATCGACTGCGATATTCTGGGGAAGCCTGAGTTGGGTAACCCGCATTTTAGTGATGTTGCTTAGCTTGTGGCTTGGCGGCCTTATCCAGTTCGTCGAAACGCTACCGGAAACTGACGCCGCAATTTCTCGTACCGCCGGTGGGGTCGTCGTATTCACCGGCGGAACCAATCGGATCGATGAAGCCGCCCATTTGTTGGCTTCGGGGCAGGCCAAGAAAATGTTGATTTCCGGTGTCGATGCGGGCACTAGCCAGGAAGATATGCGTCGTCAATTGTTCCCCAAAGTGCCGGCGCAACTATTTGATTGTTGCGTTACGCTCGGTCGTACAGCGCATGATACATTCGGCAATGCCAAGGAGGCCGCCGCGTGGGCGCAAAACCAATCTATCGATAGTTTTTTCCTTGTGACGTCGAATTATCACATGCCGCGCAGCCTTTATCTAAGCCAACAAGCCATCCCTGGTAAGACCATTATTCCGTTCGCAGTTGCCGGCGGTAAAGTTGTGCTGGACGGTTGGTGGCGCCGCCCCGGCACGGCCCGCTTTCTGGTCCAGGAATACAGCAAATATCTTATCGTTTTGCTGCGCGGTATGATAAGACCGCCGCTTACACGATAACTCATTGGTGCTCGACAGCATGTTCAGATCGACCATATTCAACATTTCTTTTTACTTATGGACAGTGATATCGGCGATTGTCTATATGCCGGTGTTTTTGTTGCCAAAGAGCTATTTGTTGGACGCACAGTGGCGTTGGGGCCGAGATATCAATTGGCTGATGGCACGCCTGGTCGGGATCGAGGTCGAGGTCAGAGGCCGGGAAAATTTGCCGGACACCCCTTGTATTATTGCTTCGAAACATCAATCGGCCTGGGACACGGTCAGCTGGTTGAATACCATTCGGCGCCCAGCGATTGTGCTGAAATCGGATTTGCTGTGGATTCCAATCTATGGCCAGATGTGTATCAAAGCCGGCATGATTATCGTCAATCGCAAAGGCCAGGCCAAGGCCTTGAAGAAGATGATCATGGATGGCCAGCGTGCGTTGGACGATGGCCGGCATATTGTCATCTTTCCACAAGGTACACGGACTGCACCGGATGATGATACCAGCGAAAAACCTTATCAGATCGGCGTTGCCGCGCTTTATAATGGCCTGGACGCACCGGTGGTGCCGGTGGCGGTAAATTCTGGACTGTTCTGGCCGCGTCGCAGTTGGCAACGTCATCCAGGTAAGATCGTCGTCGAATTCTTAACCCCAATCCCGTCCGGACAAAAACGAAAAATCTTCATGAAAGAATTGGAGGAGAGTATCGAGACGGCCACAGCCCGCCTTGTTGCAGAAGGGCGGCAGGATTTATGACCGGCGCAATCATCGTAACTGGCGCCAGCCGCGGCATCGGCGCCGCCATCGCCCGCACATTGCATTTGGCTGGGAAGCCGATTTGTATCACCCATCGCGATAGTGCTAGCGAAGCTGCGGCGTTGGCCAATAGTTTAACTGGCGGTGGACCCGTCCTGATGTGTCAGGCCGATCTCGCCCACGAAGAAGACATCATCGCTTTGTTCGAAACCGTGCAGCGAGAACTCGGCCGGCCTTTTGGATTAGTTAACAACGCTGCCTATTTGGGCCAAGTTGGTCGCCGTATCGGCACTGCCAACGCTGCCGATATCCGCAAAACCTTTGATATCAACGTCACTGGAACAATTCTCTGTTGTCGGGAAGCGATAAAGCGGATGTCAACCGACCACGGCGGCGCCGGTGGGCGAATTGTCAATATCTCTTCCACCGCGGCGGAACGCGGCAGTCCGGGCGATTGGGTTGACTATGCCGCCTCGAAAGCCGCGGTTAATACGCTAACCAAAGGCCTGGCGTTGGAAGTTGCCAACGAAGGCATTCGTGTCAATGCTGTTGCGCCGGGCTTGACGGACACGGAAAGCCATGCCCGGGCCGGTGGTCCTGATCGGATCGAACAGTTTTCCCCGCGCATCCCACTTGGCCGTGCTGGTGATCCGGAAGAAATTGCGGAAGCGGTACGCTGGCTGCTGCTCGACGCCCCCGATTATCTCACCGCCACCATCATCCCTGTCGCGGGTGGCTTTTAGGGTGCGCTACCGTCGAAAATAGGCGGATTGTTGGTTCTAAACCGGCCTATCGCCGACGATGGTGACCCGTTCCATATGACGGATTTGGGGATGATAGTCGAAGGTGGCATAGTGTTGGGTTTGCCGATTGTCCCAGAAAGCGATTGAATTCTTCTGCCACTTAAAGCGGCACTGATATTCAGGAAAGCTGGCTTGGTGATAAAGTTTTTCCAATAACGGTTTCGCTTCATCATCGGACATATCTTTGATGCCGACAGTGAAGGCGGCGTTCACATAAAGTGACTTGCGACCGGAACTTGGATGCGTTCGGACCACCGGATGCTCTGCCATGGGATATTTTCGATTGAACTCTTCAACTTCTTCCGCGCTGGCGCCGCGTTTCTTCATGCGGTCGCGAAAATGGGTAAAATCATGGATCGCAACCAGGCCATCGATTTTTTCCTTCAGTTCATCATCCAAACCATCATAGGCAGATTCCATATCCGCCCACAGCGTATCGCCACCAACTTGCGGGACGTCGTGCGCTCGCAACACAGAACCGAGTGACGGTTCTATCCGCCAAGTTAAATCACTGTGCCAGCGGTTTTGTCCATATTTCGAATTTTCATCGTGATAGATCGTGATGACTTCCGGGTAGCCTTCTTTGTGTTCAGCAAATGGATGCACTTCCAAATCGCCAAATTGGGCGGCGAAAGCGATATGTTGTTCGGTCGTCAGGTCTTGATCACGGAAGAAGATGACGCCATGATCGACCAAGGCGCGAAAGACGGCATCCCGGGTATCTGGGTCCAACACTTGCCGCAGATCAATGCCATGCAGGACCGCACCAATAGTGGGGCTCATCCGTTCAACACTGAAAGAGGCATCTTCGTTTGTGAAATCTACGGCTGCATCGCTCATGGCACACCTATCGAAGTTAGATATAGATTCAGTGCGCAATATGGCATGATTGAGGAAAATTTTAAAGCACTTGAATTATTTTTGGAAATGAGCCGATCAGCGCACTCCTCTTCGGACTTGATGTGTTGGGTAGATTTACCGGCCCCTGACGATTAGCTAGGCGTGGCGATCTTTCGGACATTCTTTGCGTCGATCGTCATCCGGGTCCCAGACGCTTCAATGCAAGCGAGGCCGTCACGGCGATGCTCCACCAGGGTCCAGGATCCGCGATGGGACAAAAACAGGGTTGTTGGATTGCCATTATCCAGATCGCCGAGCGCCACCGGAAGTTCTGCCCAAGCTTGATCGAGATAACTCGTCATTTTTGCATCCGGTAAACAGCGCATGGCGTCGCTGTGCCGTTGTTGGGCAATCGAATTAACATCCATGGCGCCGACCAGCGTCGGCAATAGCCAAAGCGCCAGAACCAAAGGAATATTGTGCATTGTGCGTCTCCTAATGCTCATGCCTAAGCCGGAGCGTCATTGCAAAGCATCATAGAATGCAAAAGCGACGGCCTAGAATCACGCCTATACACGATGGAGTGAGGGCGTCGACTTCAATAGACCCATATAGGAAGCACCAAGACTATTTGCTACGACTTATCGAGCGCGGCCCGCAATTTACCGTTTTCCTGGCGTAATATCCGAATTTCCGCTTCCATTGGTGCCGCGGCGTCGGCAAATTCCGCTTCGGTAAAACGCGGCGTAATATGTTGCGGGCAATTCCAGTCGTAGCCGTCGATGGTGATCACGACAGCGCGTTCCGGCCGCGCTTCATAGTTTTGATCATGTAATTCGGCGACTAGCGCCGGATCGTCTGAAACATCAATCAACTCAGCCTGTCCAAGGATTTTCAAACGACGGCGTTGGGCATAGTCCATCAAGATGAGCGAAACACGGCCGTCACCACTCAAATTGCCAGCGCTGATATATTGCCGATTGCCAAAAAAGTCGGCATACGCGATCCGACGTTTATCCAGGACCTTTAAGAATCCTACCGGGCACCTCGGAACTGTACATAAGGCCAACCGGTCTCCGACACCGTGGCTTGATAGAAGCCATCACGTTCGGTAATAAAACTTGCCTCTGTGGCGGACAGGTGATCATTGCGCTCCGCCTCCGGCCTCAAAAATTTGTCGTAAGCTTTGGCGGAACCCTGCGCCTCTTGTATAGCGCGTACATTGGGGGAAAAGGCGATTTCAGCGAAACGGCGGGCCATAATTAGCTCCTTCATTCGATAATTTGCGCGTTCCCCAAAAATAATTGTTCCAGAAAAATAAATAATATATGATTATTATAATACTTTATTCTGTATTATGAAATAATATGGATCGATTTCGCGAGTTAACGGCATTTGTGGCGGTGGCGGAAACCGGCGCCTTTAATCGTGCGGCATTGCGCCTTGGTATGACGCCGCCTGTGGTGACGCGCCTGGTAGCCGCGTTGGAGGCGCGCCTGGGCGTTCGGTTGCTGCGCCGCACCACTCGCAAAGTTTCCACGACGGATGCCGGTGCGCGCCTGTTGAGCGACGGTATGAGAATTCTGTCGGAGCTGGATGCGGTTGAGGCGCAAGCCTCAGGTGCGCGCCAGACCCCGCGCGGCGTTTTGCGGGTCACGGCACCGGTATTGTTCGGCCAGCGTCATATTTTGCCGATTTTACGTGAGTTTTTAGATGCCTATCCGGAAATGTCGGCGACGACATTATTTGTCGACCGGATTGTTGACTTGATTGATGAAGGACTAGACGTGGCGCTTCGGATCGGAGAATTACCCGACAGCAGTTTGACCGCCACCAAGGTCGGCGTGGTTCGCCGGGTTACCGTTGCCGCACCCGACTATCTGGTGGCGTCGGGTACGCCGACTGTCCCGGAAGATTTGATCCGGCATCGGACAATCCAAACCCAACCGCTAGAGGAAACCCCGATATGGCAGTACGTCGCGGCGGGTCGAAACCGAGGCGTCAAAATTGCGCCGGTGCTCAAAGTCAATACAGCGACCGCGTCAATAGATAGTGCCCTGGCCGGTTGGGGGATCGCCCGGGCCTTGTCTTACCAAGTGGCTGACGCACTTGCCGACGGCTCGTTGGTTGAGATTTTAACGTCGTGGGAAGATCGTGACATGCCGCTTCACTTGATTCATTCCGAAGGCCGGTTGAGCGCCGCCAAAATCCGCGCCTTTGTCGATTTTGCCGGGCCGCGCTTACGCAAATCCTCTGTTCGGTTCAATGCGTTATGATTGGGGTCAAGTAATGAACACAAAATCTGCGCTGTCGGCGATGGAATTGTTGCGTCAATTGATCCGACTACCTAGTCCAGATCCCCCAGGCGATGAACGCGCGATTGCGACGTTTTTGGCGAATTATTTACAACGTCGCGGATTTAAGGTTGATCTTGATGAATTTGCGCCAAACCGTTTTAACATCTTGGTTCGCTTGACTGGTATAGGCGAAAAACCCGGCTTGGTCTTCTCGGCCCATATGGATACTTTACCGGCTGGTAAACAGGGTTGGGCAGACGATCCTTTCGCCGCAACGCTTTGCCAGGGTCGGGTGATCGGACGCGGCGCCAGCGATATGAAGTCCGGTTTGGCGGCGATGGTTGTGGCGGCAGAGAAACTGCGCCAGGATCAAATTGATGGCTTGGAGCTTAGTGGAGACCTAGTGTTGGCGTTTACCGGCGGAGAAAGCTCCAATTGTCTCGGCGCCAGACGCTTGGTGGCGCAACAAGCGCTTAGTGATTGCGGTGCTTTGTTGGTCAGCGAGCCCACTTCGATGGAAGTTTTTTCGACGGAAATGGGTGCGCTTTGGCTTCGTGTGACTGCAATAGGCCGATCCGGCCACACTTCGGCGCGAGATGCTGCCAGCGCCGCCGAGCCCGGTAAAAATGCGATAGACATGATGCTGGCGTTTTTGTCGCAGGCCCCATCGATCTTGCCGGAAACCGCCCACCCGCTAGTCGGTCCCGCAACAATGTCCGTCGGCCGGATTGGTGGTGGCGACGCCATTAACCTCGCGGCGGAAAGCTGTTGGGCGGAGATCGATATTCGCTTGCCGCCCGATGTCGCGCCTGGTGACATAGAAGAAGCTTTGTCCAGCCTCGCTGGCCGCGAGTTTGTCGTCGAGCGGATCGACTACAAAGCCGCGGTCGCGACGGCCTTGAATGATCCATTTCTGAAACTTTGTTTGCAGCAAACGGCAAAGCTGCGCGGTCGATCGGTTGCGGCGAAAGGCGTTGGTTATTTCTCCGATGCCGCTGTCCTCAGCCCGCATTTCGATTTGCCCATGGTGATCATCGGTCCGGGGCCCTTAGGCGGCTCCGGCGCGGTCAATGAATGGTGTGAGGTCGACGCACTTGATGCCGCCAGCGATCTATATTATCAAATCGCGCGATCGTATTTAAGCGGCAACTAGCCGAGCTACGTCAACTATGTGGTGGCTTGCGGTAGCTCGATCCAGAATGTCGTGCCTTCCCCTTCTACCGTATCGAAGCCGATACGACCGGACATTTTCTCGACCAATATCCGAGAGACATAAAGTCCGATACCGGCCCCTTCCTTGGAGATAGTAGGGGCAGCTTCGGTGCGATGGAACATCTCAAAGATGTTGGCCTGATCTGATTTTGCGATACCAATGCCGGTATCAGTGACGGCAAGGCGAATACGGTCAGCGTCGCACGCCTGACATTCGACCGTAACCGAGCCGTGGTCATGATTGTATTTGACCGCGTTCGATAACAGGTTAAAAACGATTTGTTTGAAGCGCAAAGGGTCGACCATAATTGGTTTGGAACCGGTGCCGCTAAAGTGATCATGGATCTCGATTTCTCTTCCCGCGCCAAGCGGTTTTGTCATGGCGACGCAATCGGCGACAATTTTGTTGGCGTCGACATTCTCGATGGCGAGGTCGAGCTGCCCGGCTTCTATCCTGGCGAGATCGAGAATTTGGTTGATCAAGTCGAGTAAATGATTGCCGCCACCAATAATATAGTCGATATATTCAAGCTCGCGCTCGCGAAGTGAAATATCCGGTATATGCTGTAACATTTGCGCGAAGCCAAGAATGGCGTTGAGCGGCGTTCGCAGCTCGTGACTCATGCTGGCCAAAAATTCTGATTTCGCCCGACTTGCCTTTTCCGCTTCGATGGCAAGTCGTCGGTGAACTTCGACAACATTTTCCGTTCGTTTAAGATCGGTGATGTCATGCAACATACCCATGGTCACGACCCGCGCGTCATCACCTAGGGTCCGCCGAACGGCGACTTCATGGAACCAGCGCAAACCGTTTGTCGGATGTTCAAAGCGGTATTCAACATCGATTGGATCACCGTATAGCCGGCTGCGCTCATAGGCTTCTGCAACATGAGCTTGATCGTCAGGATGCGCCAATTCGATATCCGCTTCCTCGCCATCGATCGCGGCCACCATTTCTTCCTGCGTCATACCATGCATATAGGCAAGGCTGTCGCTGGTATAGATATTGCGCTGGCTCTCGACATCCCAAACAAATACGCCGGCTCCAATGACATGTTCGACCTGGCGCACAAAAAACCGCTCGCGTTCCAACAATCGTCTTTCGCTGACGTCGTTTGTGACATCACGAACCGTAATCAGATAGATATTCGCAGTATTTTCATCGTCGCGAACGGGTTCGCCAGTTTCATGCAGCCACCGCGATGTTTTATCGCGCGTTATCAAACGATAAGTCAGCTCGTAGCGTTCACCTATATTGAATGCTGGGGTCATATTGACCGGTAGCCGGGATCGATCTTCTTCTACAATTCGCTGCCGCAGCGCGTCGGCGGGGAAGCTTTTGGCTTGCGCAACAGGTGGCAATTCGAAAAGTTGTCTGGCGATATCGGAACATTCATGACAGGTGTCGCTCGCAACATCCCATAACATGAAACCGATACCGGCTTGAATTGCTGCCAGCCGGCCGACGTCAGTTTGATTAAGCTGAGTATTTTTGTTGTAATTCATTCGGTACAATTGGTCCACAAATCCGCAGGCAAACAGGATAAAAATTTATTCCGGCAATGTTGTCGTGTCGTCTTATTAATAAACAGGCAATATCTTTTCGCCGATCCTAGCTAGACGGTAATAATAGATATTTCATTCTTTTTCATAGTGTTTTTTTATCGTCATGGCGATCATCCGCTCGTTTTTTTGTTATGGCACAAAACATTCGCGGCATATTGTAGTTGCACGAAGAAATCGACAGCATGAAGCTTTGACAATTTTTCAGCAGATTGGGACAGGCAATGAACGACAGTTATCGATTTGACGACCGGGAAATCATTTGGTCTTTGTTCGCCGGTTTTAATGATCTTTGGTACCACATCCTGGATGTCGATACCGCTCGGCGTAGTGTTGATATGTTGATGAAATTCGCCCCCAACGCCCAATGTGTCCCCCACAACCACGTCGGTGCGACCCGGACCCTGGTATTGGCTGGCGAGCATCAGGTCTGGCACCTAAATGGTCCAAACCCAGAACTGGCCAAGATCAAACGCCCCGGCACTTTTTCGACCAATGATGGCAACGAAATGCACCGGGAAGGCGGTGGTCCCGATGGCGCCGTTATCCTGTTGATGATGACAGAAGTCGATGGTCGGGTTTACGACCTTTTGGATGAAGACGGCCAAGTCGACCGCACCATCGCCCTTGCCGATTTTCAACGCGGTCTGGAAAAACAGCGAGCACGCAAGGCTTAATCTGAGTTGGCCGCTTGGGCTGGACGTCGTTATACCCGACCCGATAAGCGCCGCGGATTTCTCAACGCGTCCTTATATTGCCGCCGAGATGCGAACGGCCATACAGCATAGTCACCAGCGGCAAGAAAGTTATCGACGACCGAATTATGCAGCGTATTCTTCTTCTGTGACCTGAAAAAATTCAGAAAAGAAACTGGTTCGGCTCGCCGCAATCTCGGGTCATAAACAGGTAGATAAATATGGGGCCACACGTAATCATCATTGCTGTCCAGGAACAAAATCCATTTGAGGCATTCTTGGCGATCCTGATTGGTAATTTGATGGTCGCCCGTAAGATAGTGTTCCTCCATGTCGGAATAAAGCAACCAAGCGCACGCATCGATCGCATTTACGCCCGGATCGCCGGATTCAACTTGCCTCATGTCAAATGTATCATTGGTAATCTTCCCGGAAATAAAATCCCGCAGATTCTGCGCCGTGTGATTTCTGGCCTCGCGGTCGATCATGAGTGCAAACCAAGATTCATTTGTATTGAACGCCGGGTAATAATACTATCACACTCTAATTGGGAGGGCAAAACAGTAGAGCATTTCAGCGAGGTCACAAGCACGTATTCAATCGCGCCAATAATAATGTTCGTCCACGCCGTCAAATTTCATAGCGATAGTTCGATTGCGGACCCAGCAACTGCGCATAACTTTATTTAGTTATTGTGGCCGGTATATACAATGTAGGGTATGAAATTCAGAAATGATTCTATGATTGCGAACATGCATGTCACATATCAGCATATAAAACCCGGTGACGACCCGCCTAAACGTCGCTTGTCGTCTCCATTCCGCGCCGTTGTGATTGTTGAGGCGGATGTGACTGCTCGCTTGCGCGGTTTGGTAAGTGACTGGCTGGTTGCATCCGGGTGTTTTTATATGATGGCATGGGGTCGCGACTGTAGCCGTTGGGATGATGCTGTCGATGACGCTAATCTTGAGCTATTTTCATACGATGAAATTCCAGACGATAAGTATGTTGAGACGACTTGGCATGAGGCCGAACCGTTAGCAGAGGTATTCTGGTTCGCAAAAAATTGCGCAAATCATGACGTGGTGGACATCCGCGAGACAGTACTCCTTCATATTTCCGAAATCAGTAACGAAGTAAATATGTTGCGCGAATTCGCGAAGGCTTAAGCCGCGTCGGCGGCGGCGGGATGTTCTTCGATGACGACTTTGTCGCCGTAAAAGGCGATCAAGTCTTTCAGCTCGGCCGCAAAGTCGAGCGTGATATGGTAACTCCAAGCGATTTCCGCGGCTTCGATGTCGCCGCTATCTGACAGCAGATCAAAATAGCTGGCATCTCCTTTAAGCGGGCAGTGAGTTTGTTTTTCGGTCTGTTTCAGCGGCGCGACGATGTCGGCAGCCGGCAAATAAATGGTTGGGTCATAAATATCCCGACCGACTTCGATCAGGCGCATGGCGTTATCCGATTGCGCCAGCAATTGACCATCGCGCAAGATCCGTACCCGCCCGGCAATCGGTTTCAGGCGCATGAAATGGCGCGCGTCATGGGGGCTATGGATGGTCTCTTTCGAAAAAGTGATTGTTTCGTTGCCTCTGGTCGCCGTCATTGTAACTCTCCTGTTGTTATCTCGGCCAATCGCGCAGGTTGATCAGGCCGCCATCGATTGGCAGCGTCGCGCCGGTGACCCAGCGGCTTTCATCGCTGGCCAAATAAACCGCGCCATAAGCAATATCCCAGGCGGTGCCGCGGGTCCCCATCGGCACCATGGTGACCCGGCGTTCGCGGGCTTCTTCATCCAGATAGGCGACCATGGGCGTGTCGACGGTGCCGACGATGATCACGTTGGAGCGGATATTGTCGCGGGCGTAATCGGCGGCAACGGAATAGCTGAAACCATGCATGCCGGCTTTTGACGTGGCATAGGCGGCCGCCCCACCCTTGGAAATCAGACCGCGGGCACCGGCAATAGAGGAGATATTGATGATCGAGCCGCAACCCGCCGCCTGCATTGCCGGGATCGCGGCCCGGGTCGCCAGCATCATCGATTTCAAGTTCACCTGCATCAGGTTATCCCATTCGTCTTCTTTTGCTTCCGCAATCCGCCCGCCGCCGCCGATGCCGACATTGTTGACCAGGATATGCAGGGCACCATAGTTCGAAAGCGCCGCATCGACCGCCGCTTGCGCGTCCGCCGCGACGGTCATATCGCCGGCAAAGGCCAGGGCACTGCCGCCTTCTTCGGCGATTTCACGTTGCAGGGCCTGGGCGCGATCTTCATCGCGATTGACCAGCACCACTTTGGCGCCTTCACGGGCAAATTGCATTGCCATGGCCTTGCCATTTCCAACGCCGTCCCCACGCGACGCTGCCCCGGTTACAATCGCCACTTTACTGTCTAATCTTCCGCTCATACTTGTAGCCTACTTTCGTGTGAATATTCTGAGACATCATAGGGGCATTCAATTCCGCTGTCATCGGACGTTGTTTGAACGATCAGACGCGGTTGATAACTGCCGCCAATTCCGGGTAGGACGAAACAACTACATCGGCGCCGTCACCGCGCAGGATTTCGCCATGATTATCGGGGCAGTGACTGCCGCCGGTGAAGCCGATTACACGCATGCCGGCACGTGTTGCTGCGATCACACCGTTGGAGCTGTCTTCGACGACGACGCATTCAGATGGCGCTATTCCCATGCGTTCTGCTGCCAGCAGGAATAAATCCGGCGCCGGTTTGCCATTTTCGACCAATTGAGTGGAAAATAAATTGTCATCGAATAAATCCAGTAAATCTGTCAGCGCAAGTTTCCGCACCATGCTTTTTGCTGACGAGCTGGAGGCGACGCATTTACGTTGCGACAGAGATAGGATGGTCTCACGGGCACCGGCGACGGCGACCAACTCGGCTTCCAGTTTAGTTCTGGTACGGTCATAGAGATGATCGAAAAAATCCAATGGTGGGGCTTTGCCGTGCTTCTCAACGATCAGGTCGTGAATGCGGGCTTTCCAAATGTCGGGCGGTAGACCCATAAATTGTCGGATATAGTCGTCCCGGCGATAGCTGAACCCGGCTTCCTCAAGAAAGCTCATTTCAGCCTCAATAAATACCGCTTCGCTTTCGACCAGGACGCCGTCGCAATCAAAAATAATTAGATTCACTCGTCGATCCTACGCATTTATCCGCGCTGGTAGCGAACTGATGCCGCGGATAAAATTGGAATAGATGCGGGTTGGTTCCCCCATCACTTCGATTTCTAGGTCGCGGGCAAGGATCTCTTCCCAAAGGATACGGAGTTGCTGTTCCGCCAGGCGGTCGCCGACACAGCGATGGATGCCAGCACCAAAAGCCAGATGCCGCCGCGCCTTTTTTCGGTCGATGACGAAACGTTCCGCATCATAAATTGCGGATTCATCGAAATTGCCGGAGAGATACCACATCACCACCCGCTCGCCGGCTTTGATCATCTTACCGGCCAATTCGATGTCGCGGGCTGCGGTTCGCCTCATATGGATGACCGGCGTGTGATAGCGGATGATTTCCGGCACCATGGATTTGATCAGCGATGGATCGGCCCGCAATTTGCGAAATTCGTCTGGATTATCTTGTAACGCCATCAGCCCAGCGGTCATGGAATTGCGCGTGGTATCGTTGCCGCCAACGATCAGCAGACCAATGTTGCCGACGAATTCGGCCATCGGCATTTCTTTGGTGGCTTCACCCCGCGCCATCATCGAGATCAAGTCGAAATTTGGTTCGCCTTCCGCCCGCTGATCCCATAGGTCTTTGAAATAGGCGCCCATCTTCATCATCTCGACGGTTCGTTCTTCTTCGCTTTTCACCAAGGCGTCGGGGTCATTAATATTGGCAATGCCGACGTCCGACCAATAGGGCAGCAAACGGCGATCTTCCCAGGGGAAATCGAACAATGTCGCTAACATCATCGTCGTCAATTCGATGGAGACCAGATCAACCCAATCGAAGACTTCGTTGCGCGGCAAACTATCAAGGACATAGTTCGTCCGCTCCCGGATCGTCGCCTCGAAATTTTTCAGGTTTTTCGGCCCGACAACGGGTGCGACGGTTTTACGTTGCGCCGTATGTTTGGGCGGGTCCATACGGATGAAATTTGGCCGGTCATGTCCGGCCGGCGGATCAAGCACTTGAATGCCGCCAAGCTCTGACGAAAAATTATCATGATCAAGTTCGACCTGCATGATGTCGTCGTATTTTGTCACTGACCAATACGGACCATAAATACTGTCCGGACAGTAATGCACCGGATCGTCGCGCCGCATATGGGCAAAAATCGGCCGCCAACTATCCTGTTGATAAAGCGTTGGGTCGCTAACGTCATAATCCGCAAGGTCTGTAATAGTCGTGGCTTGGCTCATTGTTTTGACACTCCGATAATATATAACTCAGGCAAAAGAATTCTGAGCGATCATATGTTATCGCAATATTGTTCCATTAATTCTTTCCGCGAGCAAACCTTTCACCACGCGTGAACCACTGGGGTTCATTGGAACTCCGGCAGCACGGCGCCTATTCGCCGGCCGCCTTAAGAATTCTAGCATGATAGATCGCCTTCATATCGGCGCCGACAAAACTCTGCGGTTGGGAGTGCGGCAGCTCCAGCTCTGCTTCACGTTGTTCGATCTGATCGGCGGCAAACCTGAAAATGTCGGCGAGATTATCGGGCGGGCCGGCTAGCGCCGCCAGTAAAGCATCGGTGAAATACGAATGGTGATCGCTGGGTGAACAGCCAAAGGAGACCCGGTCAGACGCCGCCGCCGTCAAAATGATACGCTCCGCCCGCTTCAGGTCGTCGATTAACGATCCGGCATAACAAGCTTGGATGAAGAACACAACTTGGTGGCCATTGAGCGGCGCGAAGACATCCCGCACAGTGCCGGCGCTCCAATAACCATGCGGGTTCGCGCCGACTTTCCAAGCGATCCGGTTCGGTCGGCCATGCGATGACAGCAGAACAAAAATTAAATCGTCTTCCCGCGCCTCGGCTTCGATGGCCATCACCTGTTGCTTGAGCGTCGATAGCCCCGCATAAGGGTAATCGCCCGGCGCTCCTGAAATTTTGTTGCTGGCCAGAAATGGGATCACCGGCGCTTCGCTATGGCGGGCTAAGCTGGCGTAAAAATCCACCACGTCATTTTCGGAGAACACGGCATCGCCGCCCCAAAGCCCGGCGCCTAAATAAAATTGCCGCCGACCTGCCGTAATTTCCGCCGCCGCCGCGGCAATTTGCCCATCGATCAGTTGCTGGTTCCGGGCCAAAAATACCGGATCGTTCACATTGACCGCACAGGCGGACAAAACAAATAGAAGAAGTATGAGTAAAAATCGGGCGACCATCGAAATACACTAAATACGTAATTAAATGTTGTTTATACTCTCGACAATCGAATATTCCGTCAAGTAGCGAAATTGAAACCTATTGACATCTGGATGGAGATTTATCCGGTTATGGGTCGCGTCATCGGCGCTGCCATTGTGAGATTTTCTGTAGTTCCTGAGCGGCGTTTGCCGAAAGCGGCAGCTTGCTCGCCCATAAGACATCGTCTCTCGTAACGCCAATATCCGCTAGAGTACGGTCATCAAGGGCCAGCATGCGATCGAAGGCTTGCCGACTGATCTGTTGCGAATGGCGAAGCACACGATATTTTTTGAGTTCCGCAATATATCGCCATACAAAATTGTTGAAGCGTGAGGTGAGGGTAGTTGCGGACACACCTACAGCTGCATTTTCACCGGCCGCATTGGGTGAAGTATTGATACTCATTTTGTTCTCTTTCGGCAGTGGGAGAATTTCATTTATTGGTTATCGAGGTCTCGCTAACCCCTCAAAATACACAATGGCAAAATTAAAAGTATCAATCCAACGAACAATATTGATATAGTTGTTCAATTTTATTGATAGTTAGAGGCAAAGCAATGAATGTTGATCCGGTGCCCCAGATGCCACTTCTCGAACTGGATTTGTTAAGAACGCTGGTGGTGATATCGGAAACCGGAAGTTTTTCTGCGGCCGCGGAAGTGGTTTTTCGAACGCCATCGGCGGTGTCAATGCAAGTGAAGCGCATTGAAGACCTTTTGGGTCATCGAGTTTTCCGGCGTGCGGCCCGCTTCGTCACGCCGACCGACGACGGCGAGATGCTGATTGCCCATGCCCGACGCGTTTTGGCGCTCAACCGGGATATCGTTGCCAAATTTATCACGCCGGAGGTTTCTGGCGTCGTGCGCGTGGGCGCTTTGGATCACGCGGCAGAGCAGTTTTTACCGGCAGTACTGCGCCGATTTGCCGAAACTCATCCCGGTATAACGGTTGACGTGACGGTGGAAAACTCGGCCCCTTTGGTTGAGAAAATACGCCACAATGAATTGGACATCGCCATCATCACCTGCGGTTCAACGGACGCCATCAGCAAAGAGGTCGAAACGCTTTATTGCGAAGCGCTGATGTGGGCCGGTCTCAAAAACGGTATCGCAGCCGAACAAATCCCGTTGCCGGTTTCGGTTTGGGAAGAGGGCTGCATCTGGCGCGAAGAAGGTCTTTCTAGTCTCGAACGTCAAGGCCGCGATTACCGGATAACCTACAAAAGCGCGCATATCTCCGGCCAGAAGGCCGCCATTCTCGCCGACCTCGCCATTGCCCCGCTGCCGGCGTCAACATGTGAAGGCGCTATCGTTGCGCTTGGCCCCGAATATGGCTTGCCAGTGCTACCCGAATACACCCTCGGCATGCTGATTACAAAGGATCCGACGGCACCGGTAGAGGCGGTTGCCAATCACTTACGAGCGACATTCGAAGCCAGATAAGCGCTGACAATTTGTCGGATTATTACCGTCCTCTCACTGATCGAACTCCCCATGCATGACCAGCATTTGGCGGATTGCATTGCCGGCGGCCAATTTATCGAAGCCGGCATTCAGATCGCTCAAACCAATATTACCGCTGCGAAGTTTATCGACCGGCAGTTTGCCTTGTTTATAAAGACTGATGAATTTCGGCACGTCCTGACGCACGACAGAACTGCCCATATAGCTGCCTTTCACCGTTCGCTCATCGACCACCAACTGAGCGTGCGGCACACTAAAATTGTGCAGCTGGTTCGACAGGCCGCTGGTCACCGTGGTGCCGCCGCGCCGGGTGATTTCATAAGCGGTTTGCATGGCGGCGACAACGCCGGCGACTTCAAAGGCATATTCGACGCCGCCTTGGGTGGCTTCGATGATCTCCCCGACGCAATTCTCATCGCTGGCGTTGAAAGTATCGGTGGCACCCAACTGGCGGGCAAAGCCAAGTTTATCGTCGGCGATATCGACCGCGATGATGCGCCCGGCGCCGGCCAAAACCCCGCCCATCAAGGCACAAAGCCCAACCCCACCCAGCCCGACCACGGCAATCGTCGCGCCAGGGGTGATTTTCGCCGTATTGATCACCGCGCCCACGCCGGTAACCACGGCACAACCGAATAGCGCCGCATCGACCATCGGCACGTCGTCATCGACGACAATCACCGACAGTTCCGAAGCGACCATATATTCGGCGTAGCAGGAGACGCCGTTGGTATGGTTCACTGCTTCGCCTTCCCGGGACAGCCGCCGTTGGCCATTGATCAGGGCGCCGGTGGCGCGGGCATCAAACGCGGTTGAGCACAAATTGGGCCGCCCGGTCTGGCAATATTCGCATTTACCGCAGATCGGCACAAAGCTCATCACCACATGGTCGCCGACTTTGCATTGGCTCACGTCTGGTCCGGTCTCAACCACGATGCCAGCGGCTTCATGTCCCGGCACCATTGGTAATTTACGCGCCATCAAGCCCCGTATCATCGACAAATCCGAATGGCAAAGCCCCGCTGCGCCGGTCTTGATTAACACTTCGCCAGGCCCGGGCGGCGCTAAATCCAGCTCCACCACTTCAAGCGGTGCCGTCTCGACAAAAGGATGTTCGCGTCCCTGTTCCGCCAATAAAGCCGCCTGAATTTTCATCTCTAATGCCCCGCGCCCAATGTATGATCGTTCAACGCGGAAAGCCTATAGACAAGCGGCGACCCTGGCTAGGGGGCGGAAACTCAGAAGGTTTCGAGCCGATGACATTCAGCCCATAGTTCGTTGGATCGGCTTCGCCTAGGCGATATCGACGCCGCGGATGAGGTTGCGGGCCAGCAGGGTGGCCTTGGGATCAGCCATGATCGCCAGCCACTCTTGATTGGTCGCCAAGCTGTCGTTGGATTTGCCGAATGCCTCCATATTGGCGTAGCGCACGGTCGCGATCCACTTGCCGGTATATTGCCCGGTTTGGATTTGGCCGACGCGCATGTCTTCGCCGCCGGATGCCATCACCAGTTTTTTCGCCGCCGCGATTTGCGCCAACGCGGCTTCGACATCTGCGGGCTCGATCGACCAAAATGTCATTGATGCTACGGTCATGATATTTCCCCTCGTTTTGTTAGATTGATTTTGTTGATTTACACAAACTGACAGGTACTGATTGAATGGTAGGAGCAATGGTGCAAGTGAGTCTAGTAGAAAATTAGCAAATACTTGTATAGCGGAATCATTTGTACAGCGATTTCGTCGTAACACTTGCTTAAGAATTTTAGAGGCAAAATGAGCGGCTAAAGTTTCTTCCACGGAGATCAAGATGAGTGACGATTTGGCAGCAAACAGACGCTTCCTGATGACGGCTGAGCAGAGCATCCGGCTTGCCAACAAAGAAATTATCCACAAAGTCATCCCGCCGGTCACCACCGAACGGATGTTGTCGTTCGCGGTATCGGTTGCCAAACTTCGGGCACAATATATCGAAGCGGCGTTTAATTTTGCCGATAACAATACCGGCGAAGCACAACAGAATTCGGACGCGATCGAAGAGCTATCGACCTACCGCAAACAATTCGAAGAAACCCGCGACGCCTATACCGCCCTGCAACGGGCCGTCGAAGTGGGTTACGTCTCGATCGAATGACACCGCTTGGAACCTAGCCATTCACTGAAAACTAGTTTCATCCCGCAGCGCGCAGAGATTGCCGTCCGGGTCGGTGAAATTGGCGATGGTGCCCCAGCTGAAGCGCTCGACGGTAAGATCGATCCCGCGGGCGCGTAATATGTTGGCGGTGGCCTCGACATCGGTGACATTGAAGCGCAATTTCGTCGGGTTTTCGTCCAAGGACTTTTCTGTTTGCGCCAGGCTGTCGCCAGCTTCGATCATCAAATAAGCGCCACCGAATTCGCAGCAGGTTAGCACCGAGCCCGGCTCGTCCTTCTGATGCATCACTTTAAGGCCCAGCACTTGAGTATAAAAATCCACGCAAGCCCGGTAGTTTTTGGTGAACAGAATGATGCCGCAGCGCGCCACGTCCATGATGATGCTCCGTTATTTTTCCTTTGGCGGCGCATAAAAACCGCCGTCGAGATGGTGGTGGCCCCATTGCATGAGCTGTTTCAGCACCGGTTCCAGGGCCTGACCGGCGGCGGTCAGCTGATAGCGATAGCGGATCGGACGGTTTTGATAGGCTTCCCGGTCCACCAGGCCCCAGGCCATCAGGCGCCGCAGGCGTGCCGACAGGATATTGCTGGGCATCCCTTCGGCGCTATCCTGCAGCGCCTGAAAAGTATGTTTGCCGTGCCATAACAAATCCCGAATGATCAGCAGGGTCCATTTATCGCCCATCAGCTCCAGAGTGCGGGCAATCGAACAGCCGGAGCGATAGACATGATCTTGGTTTTCAAGCGCGTTTGTCATGATCTTGTTTAAACCTGTTGGCGTCGCGTAATGCGAGTTTACCCGAGTGACTTGCATTTTTAAAGTTTGTTCTTTACAAAGTAACTTCCATTTTTAAAGTCACTGAATTTGCTGACGCCTAATATGGCCACTGCGGGACATTCGGGTGACGGCAAATCGGGAGGGCGAGGTGAACAAAATTTTATGGGCGAATGCGGCGGCCCTCACGGCGGCCTTAAGCGCCGGGGCCTGCGTAGTCGCGACCCGCTTGGTGATCGGGGAAAGCGATCCGGTGAGCCTGGCGTTTTACCGCTATGTCATCGGCGCGGTCTGTCTGGCGCCGGTGCTGATCTTCGCCTGGCCCCAGGGTGGCTTGCGGCGCAAAGACTATCTGCAGATCGCTATCCTGGGGGCGATCTTTTTTGGCTTTTTCCCCTGGGCCTTCAACGCCTCGCTGCAATATATTCCGGCCGCTCGCGGTGCCATCGGCCTTGCAACGATCCCGATCCAAACGTTGATTGTGGCGGTGTTGTTTGGCCGCGAAAATTTAAGCCGCTGGAAAGTCATCAGCGTCATCTTGGCCTTTGCCGGTATCGCCCTGGTCTTTGGCCCGGCGGCATTAGAAGTCAGCGGGCACAATTATCTGCTCGGCGATAGCCTGATGTTATTGGGGGCGTTTTCCGCGGCGATTTATTCGGTGTTCGCCCGCGCCACCCTGGTCCACCTGGGCCCGTTATTTGTCACCGCCCTGGCGATGTTGTGCGGCGCCTTGGTTCTGGCGCCGTTGTCGCTATCCGGTTTTGGCGCCGCCGCCGGCGGCCTGAGCTGGCCAGAATTCAGCACCGCCGGCTGGCTCGCGGTGCTGTTCCTCGGCACCTTTGGTGGGGCCATTCAGTTTTCGCTTTTCACCTGGGCACTTCGCTGGTTGCCGCCGACCCGGACCGTGATCTATCTGACCCTGAACCCGGTCTCCGCCATGCTGCTGGCGGCCTTGTTGCTGGATGAAACCGTGACCCTCATCCTGATCGCCGGCCTCGCCCTGGTCCTCAGCGGCGTCTTCGTCGCCAACACGCCACGACTGCGGAGTTAGCAAACTGGGGGACGTACCTTCGCAGTAGCAAATACGCGCGGGTTTAAGTATTGAATTGTCGTATTTATTCGACCAGTTTACGCAAATTAGTTCAAATTATGTATTGTGTCCCCGGAATTCCGTACTAATTTAATACCTGCGGAAGGCGTTGCATTCGAGCGAATAACTTGTTCAGGGAATCATCCTTGAACTTGATCCGGCCAAAAAATTCATCGGTTGCCGCTCTTGCGAATTCCCTACTTGCGCCGTGACGTTGCAAATAACTTCGTGGGAATGAGAAACCCGCCATCATAAAATCAAAATTGACATCCTCCGAAGTAGCTTGCGGGCCAAATTCCGGTCGATCGAAAAAGGCTAAAAACGGCTCAAAGTAGCTATTATTCCTCTTAGCTAGAAATCGATACAGCTTGATATTGTTGTCGCCAAATTCGGACTTGCTGACAAGGTCACCAAATTTTTCGACATGCTTCAACACTTCGCGTTCTAATTCAACAACGTCCACCTCTGTTAAGTAGACGTCCTTTTTCGTTAGTCTCATTGTTACAATAAAACTTAAGTCAACAGGATCGTCGGAGACTATCGCAACTGCATTTATTTTACCGATTGGTGTCACTTGTTGTAACCAGCGAGAATATTTTGAGGCGCTGCCTGTGATTGTGAATTCGACTTTCGACGGGTCTATCGATTCCCACTGTTCTGAATCAATTTTTTCATCCAACTTTTTCGCAATTGCTTTCGCTAATTCGCTGAAATTTGTTGGATTTCTATTCGTTGTTTCGCAAGCCGCTAACAAAATTATGAGTAATAAAACAGATATTCCACGCATTTAGAATTTCCTAGTTTCGGCATTAGCATGTGTTGAATTTTGAAAATCTTAGGTCTAAACCAATTTTGTTTTATGCCGACCAGCATAATTACGCCATTGTTCATTTGTCAAACTTGAGCGCTTCACACAATTCCGGGGACTCAATACTTAATTCCAATACTTAATTCGAACGCAGGACGGAGTCGGGGTTAGGTGTTGGGATGTATCTCGGGCTCTCGATTGAGGGTTGGTGGCTGTGTTTTGATCGTGTGGCCAGTACCTCTTGCGCGGGCGCGACGCGGGATCGGGTGATTGCCATGGGTTCGATATGTCGATGACGTTGAAAAATCAGCTTTCCATTCGGCGGGCGCGGCCGGTCGATGATATTCGTTGCGGCCAGATTATCGCGGCGGCCTGGATGGCTTCCGAGCTACCGGTGCGCTTGCCCCATGCGGTGGCGATGTTCGACGATGGCGCCCCCCTGCCGGTCCAGGGGCGGCAGCGGCGGGTGGCGGAAATCGGGGATTTCATCGCCGGTTTTGTCGATCTCGATATCGCCCACCGGCATGTCTGGCACCTGTTTGTCGAACCGGACCTGCAAGGGAACGGCATTGGCGGTGCCCTGTTGGATGCAGCGCAGATGATCGCCGGCGGTCCCTTAAGCCTGCAATGTCTGGAGGCGGGGCGGGCGTCGCTGCGGTTTTACCGGGCCCAGGGGTTTCAAGCGGTCGGCCGCCACCGGGCTCCACTTTCCGGCCGTCCGGTCAGCTGGGTCCGCCTGCGCCGTCGGTCGAAGCGCGTGTGAGAGCTGGCCGCCGCCTCTACGCCATCAGGTTTCTGAGCACATACGGCAAAATCCCGCCGTGGCGGAAATACTCGACTTCGTCCAGGGTATCGATGCGGCAGAGCAAGGTGGTTTCCTTGATCGCGCCATCGGCGAAGGTGATCTTTCAAGCGACATCCGTGCAATGCTTGATGCATCTAGAATTCGACAAAAAATAGCGTATTATGGAAATATTATTTTTCGTTTAAGTTGAATTAATTGTCAGTTTCGGGCAGGTCAAAATGAAATTAATCGTGATTGTATTTATCCTCTTGGCATGTCCTTTAATTTTGGCAGCAGAAGTTCGAAGCGTTCAACATCAAAACGAAAATCGTCTGTATCGGCTCCATAACAAATTTGCGGCGCTGGCGGGCCCCGCGCCGGTGGTTGTTGTTTTGCACGGCTACTTTAATAAAGAGGTGGCAATTAGGGCACGCACCACTCTTGACCCAGTAGCTTGGCAGAGAATTGAGGAATTGGCCAAGAAGGAGAATTTTCTTGTCGTCCATCCTGCTGCCTATTTCGGGCAATGGAATTTGGTTGCCGGTTTAAAGAACAATACGTTTCCGAACGGGCAGACGATTGATGATGTTGGGTTCATCCACAAGGTTGTTGCGGGACTGATCGAGGAGCGGCTGGCTGACCCTGCCCGCGTATATCTGGCCGGTATTTCGGACGGCGCTATTATGTCCTACAAGTTTATTTGTCAGGCCGACACACCATTCGCCGCGGCGGTCCCGATGATTGGAACGATGCACGAACAGGACCAAAAAAATTGCGCGAACAAAAATCCGCCCCCTATGATGGTCATCGCCGGTACGAGGGACCGAATACTTCCATACGACGGTTGGATCTTCCGAAACGGCCGAGAAATCTCTATCCCAGAAACGATGAATCATTTCCGGCTTTTGCAGGGGTGTAAAAAGCAGAAGGCGAAAAGACTAGACGACGTCGACAAAGACGACAACAGCTACATTGTGCGTATAACTTGGACTGAATGTCGTCGCGACAATACGGTCGTGCTGTTGCGGGTGACCGGAGGTGGGCATTCATTGCCAAAGCGGGAGCCGATTTCAGAAAATTGGCTCAAAAAATCCGGTGGTCACAACCGAGATATTGATAGCGCGGAGGCGCTCTGGAACTTCGTGCGTGCACATCAGAAATTATGACTTGGGCATCATAGAGAAGGGCGTCCGTTTAGACACCCTTCTCATTCACACTGTTAAAAGTTTTATGCTGCCATCAAATTCCTGAGGACGTAGGGTAAAATCCCGCCGTGGCGGAAATATTCGACTTCGTCCAGGGTATCGATGCGGCAGAGCAAGGTGGTTTCCTTAACGCTGCCATCGGCGAAGGTGATCTTGCAGGCGACATCCATCGCTGGCGTGATGCCAGCGGCGATGCCGGTCAGATCGAAGATCTCCGTGCCCATCAAACCCAGGCTCTCGCGGCTTTCGCCATCCTTGAACTGCAGGGGTAAAACGCCCATGCCGACCAGGTTGGAGCGGTGGATGCGTTCGAAGCTTTCAACGATGACAGCTTTGACGCCCAGCAAAGTGGTGCCTTTGGCGGCCCAATCGCGGGAGGAGCCGGTGCCATATTCCTTGCCACCAACAACCACCAGCGGCACCCCATCGGCTTTATAACGTTCGGCGGCATCATAGATGCTCATCTCTTCACCCGAGGGTTGATGGCGGGTCACACCGCCTTCGGTGCCCGGCGCCATTTCGTTTTTGATGCGGATATTGGCGAAGGTGCCGCGCATCATCACTTCATGATTGCCGCGCCGGGCGCCATAGGAATTGAACTCCCGCTGCGGCACCTGATGGCCGGTCAGATAGCTGCCGGCGGGGCCTTTCAGGGTGATCGAACCTGCGGGGGAAATATGGTCGGTGGTGACGCTATCGCCCAGCTTTGCCAACGGCCGGGCCCCGATGATGTCCGAAAAAGTCCCGGCATCGGCGGGCATGCCGTCGAAATAGGGTGGGTGTTTCACATAGGTCGAGACCATGTCCCAGTTATAGGTCAGCCTGTGGTCGGCCTTGACCGCCTGCCATTCTTTCGGACCTTTGAAAACGTCGGAATAACGCTTGGCGAACATCGCCGGGGTCAGAATTTCCGCTACCTCTGCCCGCACATCGTCCAGGCTCGGCCAGATGTCGGCCAGATATACGTCTTCGCCATCGCTGCCTTGACCCAGGGGTTCGGTGGTGATGTCGATATTCATGCTGCCGGCCAGCGCGTAAGCGACCACTAGCGGAGGCGAGGCCAGATAGTTGGCGCGCACATCAGGGCTGATCCGGCCTTCGAAATTGCGGTTGCCGGACAAGACCGAGGTCGCGACCAGGTCGTTTTCATTAATCGCGGCGCTAATCGCCGGATCGAGCGGCCCGGAATTGCCGATACAGGTGGTGCAGCCATAACCGACAACGTTGAAGCCAAGCTGGTTCAACGGTTCCTGCAGACCGGCGGCTTCCAGATAGTCGGAGACTACTTGCGAGCCCGGCGCCAGAGAGGTTTTGACCCAGGGTTTGCGCGTGAGACCTTTGGCGACGGCGTTTTTGGCCAGGATACCGGCCGCCATCATAACGGTCGGGTTTGAGGTATTGGTGCAGCTGGTGATCGCCGCAATGACTACATCACCGCTGCCGATTTTGTAATCCTTACCGTCGACCGCGACTTTGTTGGCAATATCGGCATCGGCGTCGATACCTTTGACGTCCCGGGCGAAAGCGGCTTTGGCTGCCGTTAGCACGATATGATCCTGTGGCCGTTTGGGCCCGGAGATACTGGGCACCACGGTGCTCATATCCAGTTCCAGGCTGGCGGTGAATGCCGGATCGGGGGTGTTTTCATCCCGCCACATGCCTTGCGCCTTGGCATAGGCTTCGACCAGTTTGATGCGATCCGCATCGCGGCTGGTGAATTCCAGATAACGCACGGTCTCTTTGTCGATTGGGAAGAAGCCGCAGGTGGCGCCATATTCCGGGGCCATATTGGCAATCGTCGCCCGATCGGTCAGCGGCAGATTATCCAGGCCGGGACCGTAAAATTCGACGAACTTGCCGACCACGCCTTGTTCGCGCAGCATGTTCGTCACGATCAGCACCAGATCGGTGGCCGTCGCGCCCGCCGGTAATTTACCAGTCAGTTTGAAGCCAACCACTTCCGGGATCAGCATCGAGATCGGTTGCCCCAACATCGCCGCTTCCGCTTCGATGCCGCCGACGCCCCAACCCAACACGGCCAGGCCGTTGACCATGGTGGTGTGACTGTCGGTGCCCACAAGGGTATCGGGATAGGCGATCTGACGGCCGTCATTTTCGCTTGCCCAAACCACTTGCGCCAAATATTCGACATTGACCTGATGACAGATGCCGGTGCCCGGCGGCACGACGCGGAAATTATCGAAGTTCTTCTGACCCCAGCGCAGGAAGGCATAACGTTCCGCATTGCGCTCGAACTCAAGCTCAATATTTTTCTCCATCGCCCCGGCGGAACCGAAATGATCGACCATCACCGAATGATCGATGACCAGATCGACCGGGCTCAGCGGATTGATCGCTTTGGCATCGCCGCCCATCTCAACAATCGCTTCGCGCATCGCCGCCAGATCGACGACGGCGGGGACGCCGGTGAAATCCTGCATTAGTACGCGCGCCGGGCGATAGGCGATTTCGGCGTCGGAAGATTTGTTTTCCAACCAGCCGGCGACGGCCTTCACATCCTCGACAGTGACGCTCCGGTCGTCCTGATGGCGCAGCATGTTTTCCAGCAGCACCTTCAGGGAAAATGGCAGTTTGTCCACGTTCGGGATGGCGCCGGCGTCAACCGCGGCGGGGATCGAATAATAATCGTAATCGACGCCCGCTACATTCAGGGTGCGGCGCGTCTTCAGGGTGTCTTTTCCAACGGAAGTCATGAGCTATTCTCCTTCGAACAGGTACGTTTTGATGGATCAGGCGGCGCGGCGCTAGGAGTGCCCGCGGCGCGGCCAAGCCCGAAAGTGAATAATTTGGATTAACGCCGCCTCAATAGCGCGGATAAGCGAAAAATGCAAACGGCGGAGGGGGAAAGGACGTTTGTAGAAAAACCGCGATATGTCATGACGGTTCGTCTATGTTTCCGTCGGTCAGCCTAGCCAAACGTTTTTCGGCAATAACGTTGCATATGAAGCCGTTTTCGAATGCTAATATAGATGCAACAACAACATCTGGTTGTCCTCGTACGCCAAGATAGACAGCGCCGAAAACTATAGGTGAGGACAGCAAGGAACGCCAAAGGTCCGCGTTAAGCAAATTTTTCAAGGAAAGTTTACGATCGACTGAAACAACACGATATCCTTGGCCGAAAGCAATTCCAATGAGCATACAAACAAATATCCAGATCATGCGTAAACCGTTGGAGCCTTCGAGATTGCCATCAGAACCATCAAAATTGAGCCCGACGAAGTTCCAAGCGCTATCCAATGAGAAAGTCGCTATGAAAATCGAAGCCGCTACTGCAAGAAACAGTAAATTTTTCAAGAGCAATTCTCCGTATTTAATTTTATTCGTTCCGCGATGCGTTCGAAATGACCTGTTGAATCAATTACTAAACCGGAGTCGATCGTTTTCTGGGCAATGTCCACAGCACGTTTGAAAAGGGGCTCATGAGTAAGCGAACAATCAGACAATAAGATCGCTTGATCGTCCGATGACGGTAAAGAAAACATCTTCGGATTTGCTACAATTTGACTAAGACCAAGCCAAAGAAAGAATCCGACGCCTTGGTTTCCTACGGCTTCAACGGCGAAGTCATCTGCTTCTACTTCTCTTGAGTCTCCGCTTGCGAACCGAGTGCGGTTAAATATGCCCCAGCGCTTGCCGTCGAAGTTGAACTCTCGCCCGCTATGACCGTGCGCAATATGGCCGATTTCGTGGCCAATGACCCAAAGATAGACATGGTCCACAATTGTGTTCAGTAATTGTTCAACTTCTTGTGCCGAAAAACCAGGCATAGTTCCGGAGCCTTTGGCGAAGTCATTTCCCAGCAGCAATGTTCTTTTAATATGCCCCATGTCACAAACAATTATCTGGCGATGGCCGGTGTATGTGCAGTTAGATTGGAACGGTTTCAGTAGTCCGATGGGATCATCGTCGAAAAAATAGATGTTGATGCGTTCATCGCTAATCGGCTCATTGATTCCGATAGCGTTGATGTCAGTTCGCTTGTATTTCCGTTGCAGCAAAGTCAGCGCGTTGGAATAATATTGCCTCGTTACACCGGCACCGAAACCAGATTGCGTGGAGGGTTCGAATGTAACGAATACGTCCTGGTCAAGGTATTCCGATATTGCAGATTCGAGTTCTTCGACACCCACACTTGAACGATTTGGAAATAAAAAAAGGGAGCCACCAATAATAACGACTACTGCGAGAGCCAACAGAATAATTGGGTTTCTTCGGTTCCCAGACATTTCATTGCTCCCAATGCATATGTTTGGCAGTGCGTCTAAATATACGCCAAACTATTTATATCATAGTGCTTAATTGTTGCCAACTTAAGTTGATTAAGAATTTTGAATTTATCGTGGGATATCTCTAGGTGTCAAATGCCTGTCCGACGTTCAAGTTCTGTCGCACGCCCATGAATTCTGGATTACCGTAGATTACGGTGACAGTTAACTTAATTTTGCTTTCTTCTGCGTCCAGCGTCGATTTGGATTCTGGCTCGCACTGCGCTTGACCGAAATGACAAGGTGGAGCAGACAGTTCACTTCATTCAGGTCCGGCCCCTCATTAACAGACCAGACCCCATCATCTCCACGCCGGAAATCCCCAAAATCGCGAATTGTCGTATACTGCGCTTGGAATGACGGAATTGCGAAGGAAGTGCGTTGATATGACGGAGGGAATTAGTTTGATTGGTGTGATCGGGCTTGGCAATGCCGGGTTGTCGATTTGCCGGGGTTTGTTGGGGAAGGCGGCGGTGATCGGCTGTGACCTGGATCCGCGGCGCCGCCACGCGGCGGAAGAATTAGGGATCGGCTGCGTCGGCTCGGCCGGCGAGGTGGCGGCGGCGGTTGCAGAAGAGTCTGGTGCGGTGATCCTGTCCCTGCCGAAACCGGCAATCTCCTTGGCGGTGATCGACGAGATCTTGACCAGCGCCAGCCTGCCGGAGGTGATCATCGAAACCAGCACGATCACGCCGCATAACGCCATCGAGAGCGCCGGGCGCTGCCGGGCCCAGGGCATCGCCTATGTCGATGCCGCGATTGCCGGCGGCGTCGCCAGCATGGCGGCGGCGGAAATCACCTTTTTCCCGGGGGGCGGCGCCGACGATATCGCCAAGGCCAGACCGGTCCTGGATCTGCTGGCCCAGCGTATCTTCGAACTTGGCCCGGTCGGTGCCGGCATGGGCGTCAAAGTGGTCAATAACGGCGTCATGCATGCGCTAATGGTGGTCTTAATCGAAGCCTTCGCCATGTCGAGCAAGCTGGAGATATCGACCCAGACCATGATTGATATCCTCAGCCGCGAGGATGGCCTGATGCGGCCCCTGGTGCATCGGGTCCAGCAGCGAATCAAGGAGGGCGATTATACGGGCGGCATGTCGGTCAGCAATGCCCGCAAGGATTCCGTGCTGGCCCTGCAGACGGCGCAGGAATTGGGGGTGCCGCTGTTTGCCACCCTGGCTTCCCATTCAGCTTACGAAATTGCCGAGGCTGAGGGCCTGGGCGAATTGGATTATGCCGCCTTGGCGCAGCTTTGGGAAAACTGGTCGGACTTGTCGTTTAAGGATGTGGGCAAGGATGCGGACTGAGGTAAGTCGGCAGCGACGTATTCTGAATTGCATGCGGTGGGCAGGCTTGGTTATGGTGTCGCCAACATAGATCTTATTTCGGGAGGGGCCATGACGGTTCAGCAGGAGACGCAGGACGGTTTAAGCGATGCGGGCGCGGCGATCTGGGCCGAGGCGCCGCTCTGGCAGCAGATCATGGCCTTGCCGGGGGAAAAGTCGCTGCAGGTTTATCTGGACGCCAAGTCGCCGCACGCCTATCTGGCGGTCCGGCCGACCCTGATGGTGGCGCGGGACTATGCCGTGCGACTGAACTTCCGGCCCTATAGCTTGAGTTATGTGGCGCTGGGGATCACAAAAACTGTCGATGGCGACATGAAGCGGCGGCCCAATGATCCCGCCGCCGATCGCAAGGCCCGGATGTATTATGCCGCGGCCCGGCAATATGCCGCCCTGCAACGCCTGCCGTTTAGAAGTCCGCAGCGCTTGCTCAATTCAGACGCCGCCAACAAGGCGATGCTATTCGCCAAGGGCCAGGGCCTGGAGGTGCCGTTCCTGATGCGGGTCTATCTGGAAGGTTGGGGCAGCGGCTGGCGCGACTATGAATTAGATTCGGTGGCGCAGCTGCGCGATACCTTGCTTGCGGTCGGCGGCGACGACAGCGGTTTTGATGCTTTTATGGGCGCCGACGGCGACGGGATGCAGGAATTGGAGGCTTGTCAGAGCGAGGCCGAAGCCAGCGGTGTCGCCGGGGTGCCGCATTATGTCTTTGACGACGAAGCGTCCGGCCGCACCCTGGGTCTATTCGGGCGCGAGCATCTGGCGCTGATCCGGGGCAAACTGCATGCTGCCGGTCTGGCCCGCCGGGGCGATGTGCGACCCGATTTCTCCCACGCCTGGGATGGCCGGTTTTAGCGGCCGGTTTTTTTGCTCAAGCTGCCGCCCCGCAACATTTTTTGTATTTTTTACCGCTGCCGCAGGGACAGGGCGCGTTGCGGCCGATTTTGGTGACGTGGACTGTGGGGGCTTTTGGGTTCATTTCAGCACCGGCGAAGACCCATTGGCCCTCTTCGCGGGCGAAAGATGACAATTCGTGATGGACGCCGATTTCCATGCCCTGGCGATAACGAGCGGCAAATTCGACTTCGCCGGTCTGATCCGCTTCGCCGCCGGCATTGGTCTTGCGGATCTCGAGGCCAAGCCATTTGACCTGCGCGAAGCTTTCCTGCGTCTCCTCCGCATCGAAATCTTCCCGTTGGTCCGCTGATAAGGTGGCGGCCAGATATTCAACGTTTTCCAGCACATGGGCCGAATAGCGTGAGCGCATCAACGCTTCCGCCGTCGGCGCCGCCGCCCCATCGATATAAGGCCCGCAACATTCGGCCAGCGCCTTCCCGGAGCCACAGGGGCAATCATTCATGATCTACTATTCCTATTCTAATGGCCGGAACGATGACGCAGCCAGTGGGCGGCACCGTCGGGGTGATTGATCGATGGGGCTTCGCCGAAAATGCGTTCCTTCGATTGCCCATAAAGGGCCCGGTCGGCCCCAAGCGGGGCGAGTTGGCGGGCCTTGGCAATCGCCAGCGGCGTGAGCTCATCCGGTCCGGCAATATCATGCACAAATCCAGCGGCCTTGGCAGCCGGTCCGGTCCAGCGGCGCGCCAGTTGCACCGTCTCGAAAAAGGCGCTGCCGGACATTTTGTGCCGAAATAGGGTGAATTCCGCATCCGGAATGCGCAGCCCGATCTGAATTTCATTGGCGCAGAGAAAACCACGATCTTCCCGCATCACTCGCATATCATGGCAAAGTGCGACCATGAAACCGGCGCCAAAACCGTGCCCATTCACGGCGCAGATCGTCGGCAGCGGAAAAGTGATCAAACGCCCCATCAGGGCCATAAATTCGGCGCCAAAGACCGCCTTGTCGCCGCCCGCGCCGTCGCCGTCGCCCAGCCGCCACTCGATATCCAGCCCATTGGAGAAGAATTTTGCATCGCTTGACGTGGTCACCAACGCCGCCGGCCCGCTCGATGCCTCGACCTCATCCAATCGTGCCGCAAAGGCCCGAACAAAATTGGTATTCCAGCGGTTCTCGCCCGCATCCATGGTCAGGACAAAAACATCATCGTGCCGTTCAAGTTCGATCATCAGGGGCCTCGTGCTGGGGTTGGTGCAGATTTGGCTGCCATATTTGCGATTTCTAGGAATAACACAAGTCGAATATTTCGCCGCCATGGTGGGCTAGTTATGACTTCATGCTCTGCACCTACGCTCTAAGGCCGTCGTTTCTTTATCGTTGTCAGAAAGGTTTTGATATCGCGGAACAGTACATCGCCGGCATCGGACCCACCCATTTTAACCGCGCCTTTTTTGGCGCAATTGGCGAAGGCCTTTCGCCGGGTGGCTTTGCTCAACAGATAGCCGGAGCCGGTTTCATATTCATAACCATCGGCCCGCAAGGCGATATTGCAGCCGACCATGCTATAGGCGTAGGGCATGTTGCGGATGCCTTTGATCGGCGCATCGAAGCCATGATAGGCGTCTTCATAAAGGGTGATCGCCCAGTTTCGCCCCCGCGCCTTCATCCTCTCAGCCTGTTTGAGGCAAGGCGCCGGCGGTGTCCAGTTGTCCTTTTCGCCGATAAAGACATGCACCGGATTTGTCGTGACGTCACCGTCCTCGATAGTCGTGCAGTATGGGTAAAGCAAGACGTAGCCAGCAAAGTCAAGATCGCCCGCCACTTTGCGCCGCGTTGGTGCCCAGGTCGCATAAAGTGCCGCGGTGGCGCCCTTGCTGCTACCCATGATGACAATTTTGTTAGCATCGATGTCGGGCCGTTGGGTCAGAAAATCTAACCCCCGCAAGGCATCGACCGTCATCATCGCCGCCGTAACATTGGCTTGATTGCCAACCGTCGAGCCAATCCCACGGGCCCTGAAACTGTCAATCTGCAACGTCGCAAAACCGAGCGCGCGAGCCAACTCAAGATAACGTTGATGGCGCGCCAGCCGGCCCCCGGAGCCATGCATGAAAACAAGCGCCGGCATTTTTTCAGTCGTTTGGCTAGAATAAACCAGATCGGCGTTTATCCGGACGTCGTAAGTTGGATTTGCCTCTTGCAGCAGATTTGCCAACTGGTAGGGACTGGCCGAAGCGATGGTCACGTCCTCGGCTTCAGCAAAAGGCGCCGCCAGCAGACACAAAACAAACAAAACGCCAGCGCAACAGATCTTTTCAATAACTCGCGTCACAATATCTCCGGCTGATTTCACTATTTAACGCCTGCCTCACCGCGTGATCTTCAAGGATTGTCATCGACTTGACAAGGACCACCTTGCGCGCCGACATTTCTCCGATCATTCAGGAGACGTTGCGCATGCCAGATAATCCCTATGCAATCCTTTTTGAGCCCGTGCAAATTGGTCCGGTCACCGCGCGGAACCGGTTTTATCAGGTGCCGCATTGCGATGGCGCCGGGCATTTGCGGCCTCGGACGAGCGCGGCGATGCGGCGGGTCAAGGCGGAAGGCGGCTGGGCCGTGATCGCAACACAAGAATGCGAAATCCATCCCTCCGGCGATATTTCGCCGTCGGTGGAGCAGCATTTGTGGGACGATAACGACATCCCGGCGCTCAGGCTGACGGTTGATGCGGTGCATGAACATGGCGCCCTGGCGGCCATCGAATTGGTCCATAACGGTCAGCACGCGGCCAATTTGATGAGCCGGGCAGTGCCGATCGCGCCCATGCATGCGGCTTACGATGGTTACGATCCGGTGCAAGCCCGCGCCATGGATAAACAGGATATCGCCAATTTGCGGCGCTGGCACAAGGACGCGGTGAAGCGGGCGAAAGCGGCTGGTTTCGACATCATCTATGTCTATGCCGGCCATAACATGTCGATCCTGCATCACTTCCTGCTGGCGCGTTACAATCAGCGCGGCGACGATTATGGCGGCAGCCTGGAAAACCGGGTGCGCTTGACTCGCGAGATATTGGAAGATGCGCAAGACGCGGCGGCGGGCGAGGTCGCCATCGCCTTCCGCTTTGCCACCGACGAATTGCTCGGCAGCGACGGCATGGAAGCAAGCGGCGAAGGCCGCGAAGTAGTGGAGATGTTGGCTGAATTGCCGGATCTGTGGGACGTCAATGTCTCCGGCTGGTCGAACGACAGCGCCACCGCCCGGTTCGAGCCGATAGAAGGTTATCAGGAAAACTTCACCGCCTTTGTCAAACAGGTGACCGCCAAGCCGGTGGTCGGCGTCGGCCGCTTCACTTCGCCGGATGCCATGGTCAGCCAGATCAAGCGCGGCGTGCTCGATCTGATCGGGGCGGCCCGGCCGTCAATTGCCGATCCCTTTCTGCCCAAAAAAATCAAACACGGGCGAATCGACGAAATCCGCGAATGCATCGGCTGTAACATCTGTGTATCCGGCGATAACCGGGAAGTGGTGATGCGCTGTACCCAGAACCCGACTGTCGGCGAAGAATGGCGACGTGGCTGGCATCCCGAACAAATCCAGCCGAAAATCGCCGAGGCCAATGTTTTGGTTGTCGGTGGCGGTCCCGCTGGACTTGAATGCGCGCTGCAATTGGGCCGGCGCGGGTACGACGTGACGCTGGCGGAAGCTTCGGATCGCCTGGGGGGTCGGGTCCGTCGTGAAGCGGCCTTACCCGGCCTGTCCAGCTGGGCCCGGGTCGCCGATTACCGCCAACAGCAATTGCAGCAGATGGCCGATGTGGAAATCTATCTCGACAGTCGGATGGATGCGGACAGCATTGCCGAATTCGCCGCCGATCAGGTTTTCGTGGCGACCGGGGCGAGCTGGCGGCGTGACGGGATCGGTCGGCAAACGCGGACGTCCTTACTTGGGCTTGATCAGATGGCCGTCTTCACCCCGGATGATCTGATGGCCGGGCAGCGGCCGGCGGGGCGGGTGCTGATCTATGACGATGATCACGCCTATATGGCCGGCGTGCTGGCGGAAACATTGGTGCAGGCAGATTGTCAGGTGGTGCTGGTGACGCCGGCGGCGGAAGTCTCGATCTGGACCAATAACACCTTGGAACAAAGCAAAATTCAAGGCCGCTTGATCGATCTCGGGGTGGAGATCGTCACCGGCAAATCACTGGCCGGCCTCACCAATACCAAGGCCCAGCTGACTTGCGTTTATAGCGCTCAGAAAAGCGAGATCGCCTGCGACAGCGCCGTCCTCGTCACCGAACGCCACCCCAACGACGCCTTAGCGAAATCGCTATCCGGCACCAATATCCGCTTGATCGGCGATTGCCACGCCCCCGGCCTGATTGCGCATGCGGTTTATTCCGGCCACCTCGCCGCCCGCGAATTTCAGGAAGACCCGGTGGCCATGGACAGAATGCTGTTTAGACGGGAATTGCCGTCGCTCTAAAATTCATCGCTGCCTTGCGCGAAAAAATGTTCGACGCCGTCGGGGCGGCCGATGATGACGCTTTCGCACATACCGACAAAAAGACCGTGCTCGACGATACCGGCAAGGCTGGAGAGATTATGGGCGAGGGTCATCGGATCTTTGATTTGGGCCCCAAAGGTGCAATCGAGGATAATGTTTTCTTCGTCGGTTAGGACAACTTCCCCCCACCGATCCCGGCGTAAAGTGACTTTGGCGCCGTAGTCGGCGATCTGTAGGGCCAGCGGTTTGACCGCCATGGGGATCACCTCAACCGGCAGATCGAAGGCGCCCAAAACGGCTACGCGTTTGCTTTCATCTGCGATGACGACAAAACGTTGACAGCAGGAGGCGACGATTTTTTCCCGCAGCAAGGCGCCACCGGCGCCTTTGATCAAGTTCAACTCGGGATCAAATTCGTCGGCCCCATCAATGCCCAGATCTAATTCCGGATTATCATCCAAGGTCGTCAGTGGCACCCCCAGCGCCCGGCATTGTTCGGCAGTGCGCTCCGACGTTGGGACGCCGGTCACCTTGAGGCCGGCTTTCACATTTGCCGCTAACAGTTCGACAAATATCGCCGCGGTCGAGCCGGTGCCGATACCCAGGCGCATACCATCCTCCACTAAACCTAAGGCGGCTTCAGCGGCGTTAATTTTTGCCTGATCCTGAGGGGTCTTGTCATTCATCCGAATTCTCCAAAAAAACCCGCAGTTGCCAAAATTGTCACTGGCGCGAATTGCCGCACCAAGATATCTTCCCCGCCATGCAAGGCAAGACAAAAGCGAAAATAAATCCACTGGCGAAATTGGCGGTCGATATCGGCCCCTTGATCGTGTTCTTTTTCACGAATGCCAAAGCCGGAATATTCTGGGCCACTGGCGCTTTCATGGTGGCGATCGTGATCGCCGTCGTGGTCGCCTGGACAGTGGAGAAACGGTTGCCGATCCTGCCGCTGGTGACGGCCGGGTTTGTCCTGGTGTTTGGCGGTGCGACCTTGATTTTACAGGACGAACTGTTCATCAAATTGAAACCAACGATCATCAATTCGATGTTTGCCATCGCGCTATTCGTCGGGCTGATGATGAAGCGCTATTTTCTCCGCAATGTTGTCGGTCACGCGATGAAGTTACAGGACGAAGGCTGGCGGCAGTTGACCATCCGCTGGATTGGGTTTTTCATTGTCCTGGCGATCTTGAACGAAATTGTCTGGCGCAATTTCGACACCGATGCCTGGGTCAATTTCAAGGTTTTTGGCATCCTGCCCCTGACCATGCTTTTCACAGCGCTGCAAATCCCGCTTTTTAAGCGCTATTTCATCGAAGAAAAAGAAGTCACGGCGGACGATTAGGACACCTCACATCATGGCAGAATTCATCCTCTTGGACGGCGGCATGGGAGCGGAAATCGTTGGCCGTGGCTTTGGCCATTTGAAATCGATCTGGTCCGGCTTTGCCCTGATCGATCACCCAGAAGTGGTGACGGAAGTGCATGGCGAATATCTCGATGCCGGTGCGGATGTGATTATCACCTCTAATTATGGTGTCGTACCGGTAATGCTGGCAAAAGAGGGTTTGCAGGATCGCCTGGCTGAACTAACCCAGGTTTCGGTGAACTGTGCCCAAAAGGCGCGCCAGACCAGTGGCCGCAAAGATGTCCGGATTGCCGGTAGTTTGCCCCCGTTAGAGATGAGTTATCGCCCCGATATGGTCCAGGATCAGCGGATCATGGTCGATAGTTACCGCGCTATCGCTGACGCCATGACGCCGGGCGTCGACCTGTTCGTCACCGAAACCTTGTCGACGATTCGGGAAGCGCAGGCCGCGGCGGAAGCGGTATCGGGCTTTGACCAATCCTTTTGGCTGTCTATGTCGCTGGACAAAGCGGCAAACGGTTGTTTGCGGAGCGGTAAATCTTTAGCCGAACTGCTGGAGGCGGTGTCGGATTACAAGATTGACGCCTTCCTATTCAATTGCTGTTCAGTGGAGGCGATTAGCGCTGCCCTGCCGATCATGCGTGAATTGACCGACAAGCCGATCGGTGCCTATGCCAATTCTTTCGGTCGCATGCCGGACAAATATGTCATGGAAGATAATGTTATCGACAGCGCGCGAACCGATCTTGCGCCTGATCAATATCTCGAACACGCCGAAAACTGGCGTGACATGGGGGCAACGATCATCGGCGGCTGCTGTGGCATCGGTCCGGCGCATATAAAAGTCATGAACAACCAGCTTCGCCCGGCGGTCTGATTGTGATGCGTTATGTTCTCAGCTTGTTACTCATTCTTATCGCGCAAACCGCTTTGGCTGAAGAAGTGCAGCGCTTTGTTCGTTATGCCCTCGACGGAAAAAGCCATTATGGTCTGCTTGAGGGCGACAAGATTGTCCAATTGAGCGGCCCGCCTTTCGCACGGGTTGAAAAAACCGGGCAAAATCATGCCTTAGATGCGGTAAAATTACTGCCCCCGAGCGAGCCCAGCAAAGTTATCGCGGTCGGCCTCAATTATCGCTCCCACGCCGGGATGAGCGGGGCGGCAGAACCGGCGCTGTTCGCCAAGCTTCCCTCGTCGCTGGTCGGGCAGGGCGATCCGATCCGTATCCCCAAAGACGCCGGACAGCCGCATTACGAAGGCGAGCTTGTCTTGATTATTGGCCGCAGGGCCCAGAAAGTCGGTATCGCTGAAGCACCCGATTATATCTTTGCGGTAACGGCTGGCAATGATGTCAGCGAGCGCGGTTGGCAAGGCAGTGACTTGCAATGGTTGCGCGCCAAGGCTAGCGATACCTTCGGTCCTGTAGGCCCAGTCATGGTACGTGGACTGGATTACAATGATTTGTTGCTGAAAACCCGCGTCAACGGCGAAGTCCAGCAGTCGGAACGTACGAAGATGCTGATCCATTCCGCTGCCGCCATCGTTAGTTTCGCCAGTCGTTATTTCACCCTTGAACCAGGTGACATGATATTCACTGGCACGCCCGGCCGCACCAGCGGTCTCAAAGCCGGTGACGTGGTCGAAATCACTATTGAAGGCGTGGGCACCTTGCGGAACCCGGTAGTACGCGAGTAGAAACGCCCAGTCGCACATTCATTATCACTTTTATTGAAGGAAACCCTATTCATGGCAGTTGGAAAATATGTCCGCTATCGCCTAAATGATCAAAATCACTATGGTCGCCTTGATGGCGATACGATCCAACAACTCGCCGGCGCCCCCTTTGATGGGGATCAGCCAACCGGCGAAACCGTGAACCTGGATCAGGTCACGTTATTACCGCCGTCGGAGCCCAGCAAAGTCATTGCCGTCGGTCTCAACTTCCGCTCCCACGCCGGCGAGCGCGGGGCAGAAAAACCCGAACTTTTCGCCAAACTACCTTCATCCCTGGTTGGTCATGGCGGCAATATTGAAATGCCGGCAGATTCGACCAATTTGCATTATGAAGGTGAACTGGTCGTCGTAATCGGCAAAACCACCAAAAATATTACTAAGGACCAAGTGGCGGACCATCTTTTCGCCATCACCTGCGGTAACGATGTCAGCGAGCGGGTCTGGCAGCAAGGCTATGTGCAATGGTTACGGGCCAAAGCCAGCGACACGTTTGGCCCGGTCGGCCCGTATATGGTCGCTGGTGTCGACTATAACGACCTGCGGCTTCAATCGCGGGTCAATGGCGAAGTGCGGCAATCGGAACGCACCACTATGCTGATCCATGATGTCGATGAAATTGTCAGCTTCACCAGCCGTTATTTCACCCTTCATCCTGGCGATATGATCTTCACTGGCACGCCAGGCAAGACCAGCGCCTTGGCCGACGGTGATGTCGTCGAAGTCGAAATCGAAGGCATCGGCACGCTTACGAATCCGGTGGCGAAAACCTAACTGGCGATGGTGGCGATCTCTCAGGCGGACATTGACGCGATCAAGCGGGCCCGGCGAATTATAATTGTTGGCGATTGCGGCGCCGGAAAATCGACGTTGGCGCGGCATTTGGCGCCTTTGTTAGAGCTGCCGGTGGTCCATTTGGATCAAATTTTCTGGCTGCCCGGATGGCAACCACGCAGCGATCAGGAATGGATATCCATAGTCGAACGCGAAATCGCCAACGATCGCTGGATTATCGAAGGGAATTATTCTTCAACCATCGATTTACGCGTTGCCCGCGCCGATGTCCTAATTTGGATCGACGTGCCATCTTGGTTGAGCGTTTATCGTGTCCTCAAACGGGTCGCGACGAATTTCGGTCAGGTCAGGGTGGATTCTGCACCCGGCTGTCCCGAGCGTTGGGATTGGGAATTCATCAAATATGTTTGGCGATTCAAAAAAGAGTACGCACCGCGCATGGCGATCCATCTGGACGATCCGCCTGCGTCAAAACGCGTCGTCAAACTGTCGTGGCCCGGAAATGTCAGGGCGTTGCTTGCCGGGCTAAGCCGCGCGTGAATATTTCTTCCCGAAAGCTCGGTTGCCGGCGCATTTGCGCGACATGTTCGAAGCCGGAAGCCAATTGGATCAAGCGGCCTTCGGCATAGGCGCCGGCAAAAAATGATAACCCTGCCGGCATGCCGAAGGCATATCCCATCGGCACCGAAATCATCGGATAGCCGGCGATTGCCGGGACTGTCGAAGAACCGCCGCGCCGCCCATCGCCGGTCGCCCAATCGATCGGCCAGGCCAAGGTCCGGCTCGGCGCCACTAGTGCGTCCAAATTGTGATCTGCGAGCGTTTTGTCGATCCCGTCTGCGCGACCCAGTCGGCGGCAAGCCGCCCGCGCGGTGATATAGGTTTCGTCGCTCAATGGTCCCGACTGTTCTGATTTTAGCAATATGTCCTGGCCGAAATAGGGCATCACTTGCTCTGCATGGTCATGATTGAATTTGATGATGTCGGCCAAGCTCTGGATTGGAAAGTCTTTGAGATACTCCTTGAGATAGGCGTTCACACCATCTTTGAATTCATAGACCAGCACCCGGCGTTCGTGGCCGGATATCTCTTCTACTTTGGGCAACGAAACCGGATCAACAACCTCCGCTCCAGCCTTTGCAATTGTTTCTAGTGCCGTCTCGAATATCGCATCGACATGGTCGTTGATACGGCAATAGTTGCGAGCGACACCGATACGGGCGCCGGCTAAGCCGTCATTGCGGACAAATTCCGTATAATCGGGCTCCCGGCGCTGATCAGCGCCCGAGCTGGCGGCATCCTCGGGATCGCTGCCGGCCAGTACGTTTAACAGCATTGCGGCGTCGGCAACATTGCGGGCCATCGGGCCGGCAGTGTCCTGACTGGCGGAAATCGGAATAATGCCGGATCGGCTAACCAGACCGACCGTCGGTTTGATGCCGACAATGCCATTCAAAGACGATGGTGAGACAATGGAGCCGTCGGTTTCTGTTCCCACCGCGACCGTGCAAAAGTCAGCGGCGACGGCAACGCCGGAGCCGGCGCTGGAACCACCCGGACTGCGGTCGAGACTATAGGGATTGCGGGTTTGCCCACCCAAACTGCTCCACCCACTAGAGGAGTTACTGGAGCGAAAATTGGCCCATTCGCTCATGTTGGTTTTGCCCAGGATTAATGCGCCGGCCTGTTTCAACAACATGACGATGTGGGCATCGCGGTTGGCGACGGCACCTTTCAGGGCCCGCGAACCGGCAGTTGTCGCCATCGGGCCGACGGTGGCGATATTATCTTTCAACAACACCGGCACGCCGTGTAAGCGACTTCGGGGGCCATTTGTGCGAATTTCTTGATCTAGCGCCGCCGCCTCGTCCATGGCTTCCGGGTTCAAAGTCAGGACCGCGTTCAAGTTGGGACCGGATTGATCGTAGGCACCGATGCGTTCGAGATAATAGTCCGCCAATATGGTCGCGGATAAATCGCCGGTCGCCAACCGCGCCGCCAGCTCGGAAATGTACAGCCCTTCCATATTCCCAACCCACACAGACTAGAATCAATGCCATTCAAGCATAGAATTTGATACATGGCATAGGCGATAATTCCCGCTTATGTTATATCCGCCGAGTTTGTATAAGGATTTGGATTCCAAGATGGGGATTGAAGGCAAAAAATTGACCTGTGTCCGTGGCGATCGAGTCATTTTTCGAGACCTCGACTTTGCCCTTGATAGCGGCGAGGCCATGGTTTTGCGCGGCGCAAACGGGGCTGGTAAATCCAGTCTTTTGAAGATCATTGCAACAATGTTGAAGCCCTTCAAAGGTCGGGTTTATTGGAATGAGGATCCAATTGAGGCCGAGCCAGAATTATTTCGCCGCCAGATCGCCTATGTTGGCCATCTGGATGCCGTGAAGCCGGCCTTGAGCGTGCAAGAAAATTTGCACCAATGGGCGATGATTTTTTGCCCAAGTGATCCGAAAAACCCGACGCGGGTAGAAAACTCGATGTCCGCATTCGACATTTATCATTTAGCGGCCACGCCAGCCCAGCACCTTTCTGCCGGGCAGCGCAAGCGTGTGGCTTTGGCGCGATTGTTGTTGAAACCCGCACCATTATGGTTGTTGGATGAACCCTCAGTGTCCTTGGATAACGATGGCGTCCATCGACTTGGCCAGGCGATCGCCCGACATCGGGCGGACGGCGGCGTGGTGATAGCGGCGACGCATATTGATCTCGGTCTCGACGATCTGCAAGAACTCACAATCATCCCGGCCATGGCGGCTGCATGATCTGGATTGCAGCCTTTCGCGCCATTGTCGCTCGTGACTTGCGTCTGGCCATTCGCCAGGGTGGCGCGACGCTGCTGGTGATTGCATTTTTTGTTATCACGGTGACATTATTTCCTTTCGGCGTCGGCCCGGAAAGTGGCGTATTGGAGCGAATTTCCACCGGCGTTGTCTGGGTTGCAGCTTTATTGGCGGCCCTTTTGTCGCTAGACCGGATGTATCAGGCAGATTTCGAAGATGGCTCTTTGGAACAACTAGCCCTGACCGGCGCCGGCCTAGGCACCATAACACTGGCGAAAACCACGGCCCATTGGTTGACTACAGGTCTGCCGTTGCTGATTACGGCACCGGTGCTTGCATTGTTGTTGAATATGCAGGTTGATGGATTTCCCGCTCTGCTGGCGACAATGGCCCTCGGCACACCAATCCTAAGCCTGATCGGGTCGATCGGGGCGGCTTTAACCGTTGGCGTGCGGCGCGGTGGCGTGCTGCTATCATTGTTGGTCTTACCGCTTTATATTCCGGTATTGATATTTGCTGTGGCAGCGGTCGATGCAGCCTCCCAGGGGTTGCCATATGAAGGACATTTGATGTTATTGACCGCCATGTTTTTGTTCGCGCTACCGCTTTGTCCTTGGGCCAGTGCGGCCGCGTTGAAGCTATTTCTGGATTAATTGTGCAATCGTCTAAACATGAGATAGATCAATAGTGATCGCGTCCGGCTTGCACCGGCTAAGTTCCCGCGCTACATGAGCTTTTGAGATGGTAAATTTACACAAATTCGCAAATCCCGCCCGCTTCATGCGCCTGTCGACAAAACTATTGCCATGGTTGGCGACGGCAACGGTGATCAGCCTTGCGGTTGGATTATATTTGAGTTTTTTCGTCGCACCGGCTGATTATCAACAGGGCGAAACTGTCCGTATCATGTTCGTGCATGTGCCGTCGGCCTGGATGGCAATGGCTTGTTATAGCTTTATGGCCTTGGCCAGTTTGGTCGGTTTTGTCTGGAAACATCCCTTGGCCGATATGTCGGCGAAAGCAGCGGCCCCAATTGGTGCCTGTTTTACCTTTGCGGCGCTGGTCACCGGATCGCTTTGGGGTAAACCGATGTGGGGCACTTGGTGGGTTTGGGATGCACGCCTGACGTCGGTATTAGTGCTGTTTTTTCTCTATCTCGGTTATATGGCCCTATGGCAGGCAATCGACGATCAAACAAAAGCCGCAAAAGCGGCGGCAATTCTAGCCTTAGTAGGATTTGTCAATGTACCGATCATCAAGTTTTCCGTTGACTGGTGGAACACCCTGCACCAACCGGCCAGTATCGTTCGCCTGGACGGGCCCAGTATTCACCCGGACATGCTCTGGGCTTTGCTGGTGATGATCCTGGCATTCACGCTCTATTTTGCGACGATGTTGCTGTTACGGGTTCGCCGGGAAGTTAATTTGCGTAAAATAGATGCTTTGCGGCGTCAGATTGCGTGGAGCTAAAAACATGGGGAAACAAGCATGAGTGAATTTTTCGCCATGGATGGCTATGCAAGTTTTATCTGGCCGGCCTATGCCATTCCGGTAATCCTAATGGTTGTGATCTGGCTGGTCAGTCAGCGCGGTCTTACCGACAGCTGGCGCATTCTCAGCAGCTTGGAAGATGATTTGGCGCGACAAAAAAATAGTGAAACAGAGCAATCTCAGGAGGATCAGACGTGACCCGTAAACGCCGGCGTTTATTGGTGGTGGTGTTTGCTTTGGTGGCATTGGGGGCTTCTGCCGGGTTGGTTTCCATGGCGCTTAAAGACAACCTGTCGTTCTTTTTCAGCCCCACCGCCTTGGTAGAAAAACCGATGCAGGCGGGGCGCCGCTTTCGCCTTGGCGGATTGGTGCAAGACGAAAGCATCAAGCGCGAGAGCGATGGTCTGACCATATCGTTTATCGTTACCGATGGTGCCAATACTGTCGCGGTCCGTTATACTGGCCTGTTGCCGGACTTGTTCCGCGAAGGCCAAGGCGTTGTGGCCGCAGGCAGTTTGAACGAGAAAGGCGTATTTGTCGCCACTGAAGTGCTGGCCAAGCATGACGAAAATTACATGCCGCCGGAAGTCGCTGAAGCGCTCAAAAAAGCAGACCTTTGGCAGGGGAATAAGCAAGGCGATAAAAAGGGGGAAAATGAATGACGGAGATCGTTCAAGTTTGCGAATTTCCGGAGGTGACGCAAGCCCGGCTGGATGAAGAATTTACCTGCCATAAGCATTGGCTCGCGGATGATAAGGCTGCCTTCTTGTCCGACCTTGGTCATGTCAAAGGATTAGCAACCAGCGGTTTTGATGGGGCCGATGCGGCTTTGCTGGCGGCGCTGCCGGGCTTGAGTATCGTCTCCTGTTTTGGCGTCGGGGTCGACGCGGTTGATCTGGACTACGCGAACGAAAATAATGTCATTGTCACGAATACGCCAGACGTGCTGACCGATTGTGTGGCCGATCTTGCCCTTGCTCTGATACTGGCGTCAGCCCGCAAAGTGGTGGAAACCGACCGCTATGTTCGGGCCGGTAAATGGCAGGGAGAAATCTATCCCCTGGGCAAATCGTTGAACCACAAAACCCTTGGTATTATTGGTTTTGGCCGCATTGGACAGGCGGTGGCGCGCCGGGCGGTGGGCTTCGGCATGAATATCGCTTATCAAGGTCCGCACCGCAAAGCCGCGTTCGATTATCCCTATTTCGAAGATCCCTCGGATTTGGCTGATGTTTCACAGTTTTTGGTGGTTTGCTGTCCCGGCGGTCAGGCGACACAGAATTTGGTTGGACCCAGGGTCTTGGACTACCTAGGCAAGAACGGCTTTTTGATCAACGTTTCCCGGGGTAGCGTGGTCGATGAGACAGCGTTGATTGAGGCGTTGCAGAACGGCAGAATCGCTGGCGCCGCCTTGGATGTCTTCGCGCAGGAACCGGTCGTGCCGGACGCGTTAAAAGCGATGGAAAATGTCATTCTGCAACCCCATCACGGCAGCGGCACCTTCGAAACCCGTAAAGCTATGGGTGATCTGATGATTGATAATCTGCTGGCTTATTTTGCCGGCAACGACGTGCTGACACGGGTGATATCTTGAGCCGATATGAAAGCAAATTGACACGATGCCGGCGTTCGTTTTGCTTGCCCGTGATTGTTCGCACGCAGATAAGGATCGTCTGTCATGATTGCTGAATTTGGACATTTTGCCTTGATCTTGGCCTTGGTGGTGGCCGTCGCACAGGGCACGTTGCCACTGGTGGGGGCGGCAGCGAACTATAACCCCTGGATCCGCTTTGCGCCGGCTGCGGCGATTGTGCAATTTGGCGCCATTGCCCTGGCTTTCGCTGCCTTGACCCATGCCTATGTTACCTCGGACTTTTCGGTCGCCACGGTCGTGGCGAATTCCCACACACTCAAACCCATGCTTTACAAGATCTCGGGTGTCTGGGGCAATCATGAGGGCTCGCTGCTGCTTTGGGTTCTAATTCTGTCTCTGTTCGGCTTGGCTGTGGTGCTATTTGGCCGCGATCTGCCGGCTGCATTCCGAGCCCGGGTCTTGTCGGTACAAGCGCTGATCGCTGTAGGTTTCCTGGCCTTTTCGCTGTTCACCTCGAATCCGTTTGAGCGATTGAACCCAGCCCCCCTGGAGGGCAATGGTCTGAACCCCTTGCTGCAGGATATTGGCTTGGCGATCCATCCACCGTTCCTTTATCTCGGTTATGTTGGTTTCTCGATGGCGTTTTCATTCGCTGTCGCCGCCTTGATTGAAGGCAAAGTCGACGCGGTCTGGGCCCGTTGGGTGCGGCCTTGGACACTGGCTGCTTGGTGTTTTTTGACAGTTGGCATCGCGCTCGGTAGCTGGTGGGCTTATTACGAACTCGGTTGGGGCGGTTGGTGGTTCTGGGATCCCGTGGAAAACGCCTCCTTCATGCCCTGGCTGGCGGGTACAGCGTTGCTGCATTCCGCGATTGTGGTGGAAAAACGCGATAGTTTGAAAAACTGGACGATCCTGCTGGCGATCATCACATTTTCACTAAGTCTGTTGGGCACCTTCCTGGTGCGTTCCGGCGTGTTAACGTCGGTGCATGCTTTTGCCAGCGATCCTGAACGGGGCGTTTTTATTTTGGCCTTTCTGGTGATTGTCATTGTCGGCTCGTTGACCCTGTTTGCAGCCCGCGCTCCGGCTATGAAAGGCGGTGGGATTTTCGCCCCGGTCAGTCGGGAAGGGGCGCTGGTACTGAACAATATCCTGCTGGCGACGGCTTGCGCGACGGTGTTGCTCGGCACTCTTTATCCGTTGTTTTTGGATTCACTCACCGGCGAAAAAGTCTCCGTCGGCCCGCCCTACTTTACCGGTACTTTCGGACCGTTGATGGTTCCGCTCTTGATCGCCATGGCCATTGGTCCAATGATGCCGTGGAAGCGCGGTGATCTGGTGGCAGCGCTACAAAGACTATGGCTGGCAGCCTTGGCCGCGGCCGTCGCCGCGATAGTGACGTTCGCGATGACCAACGACGGGCCTTGGCTCGCAATCCCTGGGATGGCACTCGGGGTTTGGTTGATCGTCGGGGCGCTGGCGGAAGTCTTAAGTCGAATTAAACTTTTCCGCGCGCCAATGGGGGAAACGCTACGCCGCGCCCGCCACCTAAAACGCAGTGCCTGGGGTATGACCTTGGGCCATGCTGGAATGGGTGCAGTGGTTCTGGGCATCGTCGCGGTGAGCGCCTGGGAAACTGAATATCTACAAGTGATGAAACCGGGCGACCGCATTGAAATAGCCGGTTACGAACTTGAGTTTTTGGGTGCGGAACCGATCCCGGGTCCGAACTATAGCTCTATCGAAGGCCGTTTCAACGTCCGTCAGGAAGGCGAGCTGATCACCCAACTGACGCCGGAAGCACGCAGTTATGCCAATCCGCCGATGGAAACCACGGAAGCGGCGATCCGCCCACGCTTGTCTGGCGATCTTTATGCCGTCATTGGCGATCCAACCGGTGATGGCGCCTGGTCAACGCGGATTTATCACAAGCCCCTTATTCATTGGATTTGGGGTGGGGCCGCAATCATGGTGTTGGGTGGGTTAATCTCACTCAGTGATCGGCGCCTGCGTATTGGGGCACCGGCCCGACGGCGCCGCCAAACGATGTCCAATAGGGCGGAGGTAAAAACATGAGTGAAACCGAGGCGCCCGAAGAACGATCAAGCGGTCGTCGTTGGATGCTGTTGGTCCCGTTGGCGGTCGCCGTCGCCATCGGCGCTTTTCTTTTTCATGGCCTTTCCCTCAATCCGCGGGAAATTCCTTCCGCTTTGATTGGCAAACCGGTGCCGAACTTCGACCTGCCACCGATCGAAAACCGGCCACCGGGTCTGAAGACTGCTGATTTGATTGGCGATGTTACATTAGTGAACGTGTTCGCATCCTGGTGTGTCGCTTGTCGGGTGGAGCATCCCTTATTGATGGAAATCCTGGCCAGCGGTGAAGTCCCGGTGCATGCGTTGAACTACAAAGACAAACCGAAAGCGGCGCTTAACTGGCTGAACCGCTTTGGCGATCCTTACAATCGCATTGGCGCTGACCGAAAGGGCAGGGTGGGTATCGATTTCGGAGTTTATGGCGTGCCGGAAACTTTCCTGATTGACAAAAAAGGTCAGATAGTCTGCAAGCATATTGGCCCCATCGACAAGGAGCGGGACTGGATTGGCAAATTGAAGCCGGCAATCGCTGCCCTGAGGGCTGGAGAGACGCCAAAATGTTGATCATTCAACGCGCTGGTATAGTTTCAGTCCTGGCGCTGTTATTTGTGTTTATCAGTTCGCCGGTATTGGCTGTTGCTGTTGACAAACCGTTGCAGGACCGGGTCTTGGAAGCGCGTGCCCGGGGACTTCACAAACAATTGCGTTGCCTGGTTTGCCAAAACCAATCGATTGAAGATTCGAACGCTGATTTGGCGCGCGATCTGCGGATGTTGGTGCGCGAACGCCTCACCTTGGGTGATAGTGATCAGCAGGTCCTCGACTTCATCGTCGCGCGATATGGCAACTGGGTGATGCTGAAGCCGCCGTTGAATATAGGCACATTGTTGTTATGGTTCGGGCCTTTGATCCTGTTGTCAGGGATCACATTGTTCGTTTTATTGCGGCTGCGCCGCGCTCGCGACCAAAGCGTGGCTGCCGTAGCGGATTTGAGCGCCGAAGACGAAGCTCGCATCAAAAACCTACTGGATGAGAGTTTGGATCATTGAGTCTTTGGATCCTTATTGCACTAGGCGTAACCCTGGCGGCACCGATACTAATCTGGCCGTTGTTACGCTCCCGCCAGAGCGAACAGTCTCGGCTGGACTATGATCTGGAGATATACCGAGCTCAATTGCAGGAGCTTGACGTCGATGTAGAAGCCGGCGCGATAGCCGCCGAGTTAGCGGCAACGGCACGCCGTGAGATCGAACGGCGGATTTTGAAAGCGGCTGACCATGATGCCGTCATGGCGCCGGCGAAGAACCCCAAGCGGGGCCATATCCTGTCATTATTGTTGGTTTTCGTCATGATGGTCGGTGCGATCGGGCTCTATCTCGACATGGGCTCACCACAATTGCCGGGTGCGACGCCGCAAATCGAGAAGACAGCGGGTGACGCCAATCGGGCTAAAATGGCGCAGATGATCGAAAAGCTAAGCCAGCGTCTGGCGGCCAATCCAGAGGATTTGCAAGGTTGGAGACTGCTCGCTCGAACTTATGCGACCCTGAACCAACCCGCGGCCGCTGCGCAGGCCTTCTCCAAGGCGATTAAGCTTGATCCAGATGACGCCGCCCTGCACGCCAACTTGGGACAGATGTTGGTGCAAAGTGGCGGTGGGACGGTTAGCCGGGCCGCTTTGATGACTTTTCAGAAGGCTGCGGAACTCGATCCCGCGCAGGTGATTCCAGTCTATTATCTGGGGCTTTACGATCACCAACAAAGCCGACCGCAAGCCGCCTATGATCGCTGGTTGGCGCTGTACCGGCGACTGCCGGTCACAGATCCGGCGCGGCAGACTTTGCTTAATGCCTTGCTTTCCACGGCCAAACAATTAGGCATCGATATTGCCGCGGAGCCGGAATTGCAATCCCCCGCCCCGGCGATTGACAAAGACGCTGTGGCCGCGGCGAAAGATATGAGCCCGGCAGAACAACAGGAATTCATTAAATCCATGGTCGCACGGCTGGCGGCACGGTTGCTGGATGAACCAGATGATCTGCAGGGGTGGATGCGGCTCGGCCGGGCCTATACCGTGTTGGAAGATTGGCAAAACGCGGCAAACGCCTATAAGAATGCTGATCGTCTCAACGCGAACGATGCGAACATCCTGTCGCTTTGGGCCCGCGCGATTACCAGTCAAACACCTGACGAGCCGGTTTCGGTTGCTGCAATAAAGCTTTACCAACAAATCGAAACGATTGCACCTGATCAAGGCGAAGCGCTTTGGTATCTTGGGCTGGCATCGGTCGAGGCGGGAGAATTTGAGAAGGCGCTTGAACGCTGGCGTCGATTACTGGTTCAAATTCCCGAAGGCACAGGACAGCATCAGACCTTGGCTAACGCGATAAAATTATTGGAACAAGGTAAGCGGCCCTTCTGACACATAAAAAAAGCGGGGTGATACAAAGTATCGACCCCGCTTCTATCCAGCCAGGTTGAGGGCATCGGTTAGCCGGACAGCATAGAAGCGCATTCGACCATAACTAGAGTTACAAATAATCGTCCACGCTTCTAACATTATAACAGCAATTAGCGTGCCAATCGAAATGGGTTGTGGGTGGTGCAGAAAAATGATGTTTTTGGGGCTTCCGATCACGGCGACCGGCGTGGACCAATAGATCGTCGATCGATCGCGGCAAGTTTGTCTAAAAACTGTATTTCTTTAGCATTATTAACTATAACAATGTCTCATATCGGGACATGATGCAAAATCGAGAATATTAAACCTTCGCTTGAACGATTTTGATAAGCGGTTAGGCTAAATACCCATGCAATTCGATAGCACCACAAGGACCGTCCGAAGATTAGCTTCCGATCCCACAACAATAGCGGGTGATGTGGCTATTTTGGGCGCTGGCATTGCTGGGATATCCGCCGCCATCGAATGCGCCCGGCTCGGCCTACAAGTGATCTTAATTGACGGGCAGCCGAAATTGGGCGGCCAATCCGTGATGAGTGTCATCGGCACGTTTTGCGGGCTTTTTTCCAATGGCCCTAAACCTTACCAAGTGACCCACGGGATTGCCGACGAGATTTTGCGTGCGCTTACCGCCGAAGACGCCGTCAACTTTATGTATGGCCGTCGCAATACCTGCATTGTGCAATATGACGAAGTGAAGTTGGCCCGCTGGATTGAACGCGCAATATTGGCGCAAGCGAATATCCGGGTGCTTTCGGGTGCTTTGTTGCGGCGCGTCGAACGGCAAGATCGCTGGGTTCAAAGTCTGGAAATCTCCCATCGGTTCGGGGATTTGTCTGTCCAGGCGACACAGTTTATTGATGCCAGCGGTGATGCCGCCATTGCCTGGCAGGCTGGCCTCGCCTGTCGTGAGCCGATTGCGCCGGTATTGGGCACCAATATGTTTGTGCTGGAAGGGCTAACTGCCGATGCGACCTTGGATCGCGAGGACGTCGAGCGCCGCCTTCAGGCGAAGGGCGTCTCTTACGGTCTGAGCCGTCTGGATGGTTTCGTTTTCACCATCGCCGGCTCTGGCCGCGCCCTGGTCAATATGACCCATTTAGAGACACCTCTGGAGCCATTGGCATTTTCCTCACAAAATTTGGAAGGCCGCGCCGCGGCGGATCGGGTTTTTGCATTCCTGCGGGCGGAGTTCCCGGAGGCGCTTGGGAACGCCAATATTCGCACCTATGGTCAACTGGGGGTGCGGCAAACCCGCTGGATCACCGCGCGGCACCATATGACCGTCGAAGAAGTGCGTGAGCAGGTGCGCTATGACGATACGATCCTACGCTGTTCCTGGCCCATCGAATTACATCAAAACCAAGCCGAGGCCTATTGGGAAGTGTTCGATGACGAACATATGCATTATGCCCCCTTGCGCAGTTTGACGCCGGACGAAAGTGATAATCTGGTCGCGATCGGACGCTGCATCGATGGTGATGTCGCCGCCCTGGCGTCGGTCCGGGTAATGGGTCCTTGCATTGCCATGGGAGCGGCGGCTGCGCATACCATAGATCTCGCTGGTTCAGGTTCCGTGCACCAGGTCGATATCAGGGCTTTGCAAGGGCGCTTAAGAGATAATCTAGAACGGCGCGACTAACATCCGCTAAACCGTGTAGTCTCGCTCGGCATAGGCGAAATCCCAAAGCTCCCGGTTTTTCTCATTCTGCAGATAGATATTATTGTGATAGCTGCGGATCTCGGCAATTTTGTCGTCTTCGAATAGATACCATTCACTGCCACGCAATATCTCCGCTTCTCCGGTCGCCGGCGGGGTCCAGCGCATGCTCCATTCGATGACAGCTTCCGGTTCCTGCACCAAAGCATGGTCGAGCCGCCAGTGTGCGGCAGTGCGCGGCCCCACTTTGACCCAGTAATTCGCCAACCCGCTGGCTCCCTTGACGGCGCCGTGATCGACAAAATAATGCACAATATCGTCGGTGAAGGTCGACATCATCAGATCGAAATTGGCGGTGTTGCAACCGTCGTAATAGCGCTTGATGGTGTCGATATAGTGATGGCCACCGGTTCTGGGTATCGCAGGTTTATTCATAGGTTCGGGCGTCTTCGATGACTTTGCCATCATCGGGGATATCAGCAGCATCGACAATAATTGCTGTGCCGCGCAGTTTGGTGACCGCCGTGATGGAATCCGCCACCGCTTCGGTCAAACCGTCGCCGGCGCCATCGACGGCGATTTTCATGGTCAGGATATCCTGATTGTTTTCGCTGGTGACAACTATCCGTGCTTTTTTGATTTCCGGATGGCGGGCGGCGATCGCCATCGCTTGGCTGGCATGGACGAACATACCCTTGACCTTGGTCGATTGATCGGCCCGGCCCATCCAGCCCTTGATCCGCATATTGCTTCGCCCACAAGGGCTAATCCCCGGCAGTAAGGCGGTGAGATCGCCGGTGGCAAAACGCACCAGCGGGTATGATTTATTGAACGTTGTGACGACGATTTCACCGACTTCGCCCGGCTCCACCGGTTTTGTGCCTAAGGGCTCGACAATTTCAACAAATACGCCTTCGTCGATGATCATGCCTTCTTTGGCTTCGGATTCATAGGCAACTGAGCCCAAGTCGGCGGTGCCGTAGCCTTGCAACACATCGACACCGAGTTTGGCGATTTCTTCGCGCAAGCTGGGCGGTAAGGCTTCGCCGCCGACCATACCTTTCTTGATTGAGGAGGTGTCGAACCCCAGCTCTTTACCTTTTTCCAGCAGGATGCGTAGGAAAGACGGCGTGCCCGCATAAAATGTCGGTTGCACGTCAGAAATAGCCTGCAGTTGCGCTTCCGTATTGCCGACGCCGCCCGGAAAGACCGGGCAGCCGATGGCGTGCGCGCCGCTTTCAACCAGCATCGCGGCGGGTGTCAGGTGATAGGAATAGGTGTTGTGGACAATATCTCCTTGGCGCAGGCCGGCAGCCCACATGGCCCGAGCGAAACGCCAATAATTGTCGCCATAATCATCCGGTTCATAAACCCCGCCTGGGGACGAAAAGATGTGTTTCAGTTGATGGATCGGGACCGCGTTCAGACCACCCAAGGGGCGTTGCTTTTTCTGGTGCACAGCCAAATCCGACTTTCTGGTGGTGGGTAGCTGCGACAAAGCATCTCGACTATTAATCTGGGCCGGATCGATATCAGCCAACGCCTCTTTGTAATAGCTGGAATTGGCTTTCGCATGAGCCAGCTGTTCGCTGAGATCCGTTAACAGAGCTTGTTCGCGCGCTTCCGGATCACGAATTTCCAAATCGTCGTAATGTTTGCCGTCTGTCATCGTCTTGCACTCCAAAAAGTTTCGCCGGCCATCCGAAGATGCCGGCGAAGATATACACTGGTTTGATCTAAGCCAGCCAGCGCTTGCGGCGACGGTAATGTTTAACGTCGCGAAAGCTTTTTCGATCACCGCCGGAGAAGCCAAGGTAGAATTCCTTCACGTCTTCATTTTCCGCCATCTCACTCGCGACACCATCAAGTACAACCCGGCCATTTTCGAGCACGTAGCCATAATCGGAATGGCGCAAGGCAATCGAGGCATTCTGCTCCGCCAGCAGAAAACTCACACCTTGTTCTTTGTTGAGGCGTTTTACAATCTGGAATATCTCCTCAACCAATTGCGGGGCCAAGCCCATAGAGGGCTCGTCCAGCAACACCAATGTGGGGCGTGCCATCAGCGCACGGCCGATTGCTGTCATCTGTTGTTCGCCACCTGAAATATAGCCAGTTAAGCTGGAACTTCGCTCTTTCAGAGCAGGAAAATAGCTATAAACCATTTCCAAATCTTCGGCGATACCGCTGCGATCCCCGCCGCGCGTGTAGGCGCCGGTCAAAAGGTTTTCTTCGACAGTCAAATGCTCAAAACAATGGCGTCCTTCCATCACCTGGATGACACCGCGTTTCACCAAATCATTGGGGCTGAGGGCTTGAACTTCTTCATCTTGATAGGTGATGCTGCCCTTGGTCACTTCGCCGCGTTCCGCCCGTAGTAAATTGGAAACCGCTTTCAACGTTGTCGTTTTGCCGGCTCCATTGGCGCCCAGAATGGCAACAATATTGCCTTCCGGCACTTGCAATGACACTCCCCGCAAAACCAAGATCACGTGATCATAGATCACTTCAATATTATTGAGGTTGAGAATGATATTTGGTTCGGTTTGAACAGCAGCTTCACTCACGTGCCAACTCCGTTGCTGGGAATAGTATAAAAGAAAAGAATTCGGGTCGGATGAGAACCATCCGACCCGATATCCAGAGTAGTTTTTAGCATTTACGCGGGGTAATTTTCTTTTCTTTCGCGTATTGCATGGAAGACTTCTCGATCAGCGGGCGAACCACTGACGCATCGCCTTCGAGCCAGTCGCCGGTTTTCACGAACTTGCTGCCATCCCATTGTTTGAATAGGAAGCGACCGCCACCTTCGTGGTCGGAGCAAGACAGTTTCACCGGAGCCATAGCACCTTTAAAACCCAAATTTGCAAGCTTTTCAGCCGTCAAATCAAGATTCTCCATGCCCCAAGCGGTTTGCTCACCACTCATTGGTTTGTTGCCGAATTTCTCCATCGCGGTGCGGATAGATTCAACACTTAAAGCAGCCATCAACATGCCGCGATTATAAAGCACTTGGCCAACATGTTCGCGCGGACCTGCGGAATTCTTGGCATCATGCACATGTTTCAGAATGTCTTTGTGCACTGGATAGTTCGCAACACCCATCATATCGACACCACGGAAACCTTTTGCCGCAGCACCTGAAGGTACTACGTCTTGTTCGGATGCCGACCACCAATTGCCGATCATGTGATCTAGCGGATAGCCTGTAGCAATCGCTTCTTTGATGGCTGTCGCGTTCATAACGCCCCAACCCCAAAGCACAACATAATCAGGCTTCAGGCGGCGGCTGATTTGAAGCCAAACCGCTTTTTGTTCCGAACCGGAAGCAAATGGCACTGGGAATTCATGGACCGAGAAACCGTGTTGTTTGCCCAATTGATTGAAAATCGGGATCGGTTCTTTACCATAGGCAGATTCAAGATAAAGATGAGCAATCTTTTTGCCCTTCAATTTGTCGTATCCGCCTTCTTGGGCCGCAATGAACTTGATAATTGCGGTTGCTTGCGACCAATAGGTTGCCACGATTGGGAACACGTATGGGAATACCGCACCATTGGCGGCATCCGTACGGCCAAAACCCATGGTCATCACAGGAATTTTGTCGGCCCGAGATTTGTCCAACAAAGCATAGGTGATGCCGGTGGAGTTCGGTTGTACCAACGCGGTACCGACTGAACCACTGCCTTTCAGTCGTTCGTAACATTCAACACCGCGCGGGGTGGCGTAGCCGGTCTCGCATTCTTCGGCGACAACCTTGACACCATTAATGCCGCCGTCACGGGCGTTGATCATTTTGATGTAATCGCCATAACCATTGGCGATCACGGCGCCACCAACCGCGAACGGACCGCTACGATAGCCGAGGAAAGTGATATGATGCATTTCCTCCGCACTAGCTGTTGTCGCTGCCAGCGTCGGCAATGACAGTGCGGCAACACCAATTGCTGCCATCAATGTTTTTCTAATCGTCATGCTTGTCTCCCTATTTTATTGCGACAGTCCGCTCCCCGGACTGCCCTCCCAAAAAACATTTTACCCAAAAATACCAACTTTGGCCAATTTCCGCATATTTCAGGCTTCGGATCAATGCGGGAATGGCCATAAACGCAGTTTCTCCTTGCCGATACTCCACAATCTGGCCAATCCAAGCGGTTCCACAATCAAAAAGAAAATGATCATGGCGCCAAAAATCATGAATTCAAAATGCGAAATTGTATCAATCCCAATCGGAATTCCCAATGAGGTTGGAATAATGCTGATGACGATGGGCACCAACATGATAAAGGCGGCACCAAAGAATGACCCCATGATAGAGCCGGCACCACCGATGATCACCATGAATAAGATTGTGAAAGACGTGTTGATGTTGAAGGCTTCAACGCCTTCCAGTGTGCCGAGATAGACAAAAGCCCACAACGCACCCGCGATGCCGCAGATAAACGAGCTGACGGCAAAGGCCGACAATTTCGCGCGCAATAGCTCAATGCCGATCATCTCCGCTGCCACGTCCTGATCGCGGACTGCCATCCAGGATCGACCAATGTGGCTGCGGATAATATTCTTCACCGCCAACGCTATGAGCCCCACGATTACCAAGGTCAATAAGTATTTTTTTGGTGCGGTATCGAAGGCAAATCCGAACAACGTCATTTCCGGCATCGCCACCACGCCGGAAAGATTGTAATTGACCCACCAGTCAAACTTTAGAAATACCCAGTCCAAAAAGAACTGCGCGGCCAAGGTCGCGACGGCCAAGTAAAAACCCTTTATTCGCAGGCTTGGTATGCCGAATATTACACCAACAAATGCCGCGGCCAGGCCGCCACATAAGAAAGCAACCAAAAAATTCGCTTCTGGAATATTTGTAGCAACTTTAAAAGCGACATAAGCCCCGACGGCCATGAAACCGCCGGTACCGAGCGAAAGTTGTCCAGCGTAGCCGGTCAGGACATTCAAGCCTAAGGTCGCCAACGCATAAATCAACATTGGCACCAGCCAAGTGCTGAGCAGATATTCCGTCCCAACCAGCGGCACGACGACGACCGCGATCGCTAACAGGATCATGATACCGATCCTGTCCTGTTTCAGAGGAAAAATTGCCTGATCGGTATCGTATCTGGTCTTGAACTGTCCCGCTTCGCGATAAAACATCTCGCTACACCCTTTCGATAATCTTGTCGCCGAACAGACCCTGAGGCCGGAACATTAAGAACAACATGGCCAGCATGAAGGCAAACCAGCCCTCAATCCCACCACCAATAATTTCGGCCAGATATACTTCCGCCAGTTTTTCGCCGGCGCCAATGATAAGGCCGCCAACAATGGCGCCTGGTATCGAGGTAAAGCCGCCCAAAATCAGTACCGGTAAAGCCTTCAACGCCAGCAACGACAATGAAAATTGTACGCCCGTTTTGCTGCCCCACATGACCCCAGCAACTAAAGCAACAACACCGGCAACAGCCCAAACGATGACCCAAATATGCTGCAACGGAATACCCACCGACAATGACGCCTGATGGTCGTCCGCCACGGCGCGTAATGCTCGGCCTATCCTTGTTTTCGAGAAAAAGATCGCCAAGCCGAACACCATAACCGCGCCAATCACGCCCGCAACCACATCAATTGGGTTAATATACATCATGCCATCAAACATGATAATCGGTTGAGAGCTGACGCCGATTTCGACTTTCTTGATGTCACTACCCCAGATTTGCTGACCGAAACCGTCCAGGAAGAAAGTTAGGCCTATTGTTGCCATGAAGAGTGAAATCGGCTCCTGATTAACCAGGGGCCTAAGAACTAATTTTTCCACCGCCCAGGCGAAAGCGATCATGATCACGATGGTTAGAATTGTTGCCAACCAAAGTGGTACACCCAATTCCTGTAACCCGACAAAGTTCAGGGCGGCAAACAACACCATCGAGCCTTGGGCAAAGTTGAAAACGCCGGACGCCTTGAAAATCAGCACAAAGCCAAGGGCGACGAGGGAATACATCACCCCGGCCAACAGGCCGCTGATCAAGACTTCCATGAAAAACATAAATGATTCGTATGCCGTCATCGGTTAGTTTTCCTTGCGCGATGCCATTGTTTGATTGTTTTGCTCATACTTAATGCGCGACCCCCAAATAAGCGTCGATCACGTCTTTGTTGCCTTGCACTTCGTCCGGGGTGCCGTCGGCCAGTTTTTTACCATAGTCCAACACCACGACCCGGTCGGAAAGATCCATCACCACACCCATGTCATGTTCGATCAGGGCGATTGTGGTGCCAAATTCATCGTTCACATCTAAAATGAAACGACACATATCTTCTTTTTCTTCCACATTCATGCCGGCCATCGGTTCGTCGAGCAGCAGCAGTTCCGGTTCCGCTGCCAAAGCGCGCCCCAATTCCACCCGTTTTTGCAAACCATATGGTAATCGGCTGACCGGTTCTTTCCGGATCGCTTCGATTTCCAGGAAGTCGATAATGTTTTCGACAATCGCGCGGTGTTCCATTTCTTCCCGCCGGGCCGGCCCAATATGTAGCGCCGCTAACAGTACGTTAGATTTCATCTTCAAATTGCGCCCGGTCATGATGTTGTCGAGGGTCGACATGCCACGGAACAAAGCCACATTTTGGAAAGTCCGGGCAATGCCGTTTTCTGCCACATCATGCGGTTTCATTTGCCGCCGGGTCTCTCCCTTAAACGTAATCTCACCTTCTTGCGGGTGATAAACGCCGTTGATGCAATTAAGAAGGGACGTCTTGCCGGCGCCGTTTGGGCCGATGATCGACCTAATCTCTCCTTTGCGAATATCCAGCGTGATGCCGGTCAGCGCGCGGACGGCGCCAAAGGTCAAGCTGATATTCTTGCATTCGAGGAGAACTTCACCGTCCTGCTCGCCCGCCGATTGCTGATCTGTCACGATTGTTTGCTCTCCACTATCACAAATTCAAGCCTAAGCTGCTTTGGCCGCAGCGGTATCGAAACGTTTCGCCGCCGATATCTTAAGATGCGCCCGCAATTTGCCTTTGCGACCGTCTTCAAATGTCATTTCGGTTTCAACATCAATGCTGTCGACGTCGCTATAGAGCGCATCGATCATCATTTTGTAGCGTTCCGCCACAACCCGGCGGCGTACCTTGCGGGTCCGCGTCAGTTCTCCGTCATCCGCATCCAACTCTTTGTGCAACAAGAGGAAACGATTGACTTGTGCATTCGCCAAACTCGAGTCTTCCGCCAATGTCTGATTCACTTCCTCGATACAATTCTGGATCAGTTTGTAAACCGCATCGTTTGAAGCCAGGTCAGTATAATTGGTATAACTTAGGCCTTCGCGTTCCGCCCAATTCCCAACCGCCTCTAAATCGATATTGATAAACGCGTTGACGTCGTCCCGTTTGTTTCCATGGGCGACAGCCTCTCGGATATAAGGGAAGAATTTCAGCTTGTTTTCAATGTATTGCGGCGCAAACAAGGTGCCATCATTCATCACCCCGACATCTTTGGCCCGATCGATGACCCGTAATTCACCGCTATCGTCAATAATACCGGCGTCACCGGTGTGGACCCAGCCGTCCGCATCGATGGTTTCTCGGGTGGCTTCGTCGTTTTTGTAATAACCCATAAATGTTCCAGGGCTTTTATAGAGAATTTCACCGCTATCTGAAATCGACAATTCCACGCCCGGCATCGGTGGCCCAACCGTATCGCGGCGCACTTTGCCATCCATCTGTAGAGTACAATAGGCGGTGGATTCTGTTTGGCCATAGATTTGTTTCAAATTTAGGCCGATCGAACGGTAAAAATTAAAGACCTCTTCGCCTAGGGGTGCCCCACCGGTGTAAACTTTTTTACAACGCGTGAAACCTAAATTGTCCTTTAGCGGTCCAAACACCAGATAGTGACCGAGTTTATAAGAGAGTTTCTCTACAAAACCTAATTCGCCACCCTCTAACGCCCGGACCCCGATCTTTTTAGCCACGGCCAAATAGTGATCATAAAGCCAACGTTTTAATCTACCGGAATCATCCATGCGAATTTGGATTTGGGTAAGAAAATTTTCAAATATTGCTGGGGGCGAAAACAAAATTGTCGGACCGATGTCTCTTAGATCGGTCATCACCGTATCGGCGCTTTCCGGGCAATTGACGGCAAAACCGGCATAGTGTCCGGCAACCGTCGAAAACAAATGATCACCAACCCAAGCCATCGGCAAATAGGCGAGAAAATCTTCATCCGCCGTATAGCCCTCGACGTCGCATATACCTTTCGCTGCCGCGATCAATGACTGATGATTAAGCATCACCCCCTTGGGGTTACCAGTTGTCCCCGAAGTGTAAACCACCAAGGACATATCTTCACCACTGGCTTGCGCAATCTCGCTTCCAAATAGATCCGGTTTTGCCGCAAATTCTGCTTTACCGGTTTCCTGGACGTTACCAAATGAATGAATGAATGGCTCCGTATAATGACGCATGCCGCGATCATCTTCGTAGATCAGGATCTCCAATCCCGGCAAATGCTCCATGATCGAAAGTATTTTATCAATCTGTTCTTGATCTTCACAGACCGCTGCACGTACATCTGCGTGTTCCAACACGAACTTCATTTCATCGGCAACGCTATCGGCGTAAAGCGGAATTGGAATTGCGCCAAAGGCCTCGACGGCATCGATCGACCAATAGAGCTGCGGCCGGTTTGAACCGACGATGGCGACCTTGTCGCCGCGTTTTATATCCAACGCCATTAGACCGAGCGAAAGATCACGCACTTCCGACAAAGTTTCGGCCCAGGTCCAGCTCTGCCAAATGCCAAGGTCTTTTTCGCGAAATGCAATACGATCGGTGAATATCTTCGCATTCCGCAGCAATAACTTCGGAATCGTATCGCAGGCGTCGAGGGAAGCTTGAACATCGGTCATGGCTTAGCCGGTTCCTTCACTTTGGTTCACGCGTATATGATGTCGTCCGGAAGGCTGCATAGCAAACAAACAACTGTTTGTATAGTTGAGTTGATATCGTTGCTGCGACATAACCCCTTTGCCTCCCTGGACGCCGGCGGCCGACTTCAGTCGGCTCATTACGCGTCAACGTTTCTACAAATATATTCACATCATCAGTGGCTGGCATTCCAGCAGCGTTTTTCTTATCCGGCAACGACGAAAGGGTCAAGTGAATTAGGTGTTATGACTAGTTTAGGATGGCTCACAAGTTTGCGTCGATGCGTCCAAATTCAACGACCGTTCAATTTTCTTCAATCCAAACCCGGGCCAGTTGGTGAGCGATAGCCAGCGGACCGGGTATGCGGGTTTTGCTCATGTCGTTGCAATTGGCCAGCATTTCCTTCACTTCGTCGCGGCTGAACCATTGGGCCTGTTCCAGTTCTTTTTCATCGATATTTATGTCGGTTGTTTTGGCGTCCGCCCAACATCCGATCATTAGCGAAGAGGGAAAGGGCCAAGGTTGCGAGAAGATGTACCTGACCTCGCCCACTTTCAGACCGGCTTCTTCCATGACTTCACGTGCAACCGCTTCTTCAATGTCTTCGCCCGGTTCGACAAAACCCGCCAAGGCCGACCAATTACCTTTTGGCCACATCGATTGACGACCCAGCATGCAGCGTTCGCCGTCCAACACCAACATAATGACGACCGGATCGGTGCGCGGGAAATGATGGGCTTTGCAATTGCCGCAAATCCTGACATATCCGGCTTCACCTATTTCCGAAGCATTGCCGCAAACGGCACAGAATTTATGACGTGCGTGCCAATCGATCATCGATCGCGATTGCGCCAGGATCGCCGCGTCCCCCAATGGCGCTGACCCGGCAGCACTCCGGACGTCGATCCATTTGCCTTGCTCCTTGAAGGGTGCATCGGCCCGGCTGTTGCCGGCAGCTGTAACATCGACGGAGAAATAGGGCTCTCCGTCCTGTAGGCCCAGAAAAACTACGGTGTCGTCATTGTCGAGATAATTCTGCACATCGCCCTTACTACGCCAGGATATCCGCAATGGGTCACCTAGCGCCATCAATGCACGCAACTGCCAAAGCGGCAAAAATCTAGCATTCGCTGCATTCATTTGTGCGGCAACCCAGTTGGGGTCGCGCCGTTCGTTCCCGGCCCGATTAAGCGGGCTGCCAGCAAAGGTGTTGATATGCTTCATATGATTGGTCTGCTTTGAATTGATCGGAGAAAGACGTGCGGGGAAACCTGCCACAGCTCCGTTAAATGCACAATGCCCGGTGTCGTTGGACCCGGTGTCTTCGAGTGACACTGGAGCAAGTTTTCAATTCAATGAACAAGTTTTCAATTCAAAAAAAATTAGTTTGATCTGTATCAGTGCAATGGATCGCGCCATCCGACAGATTTCATCCGGATATTAACAAGCTAGGAAAAATGAAATGACTGGTGGAGAAATAGCTTATTTGGTCTTGGTGTTTGCCTGTTTCGGATCTTTTGCTTCGATTTTGGCATGGGTCGTACGTCGAACCAGTTCATGAACAATCAATTTACGAAGCGCCGGAACTGGTAAAATATCGCCGACGGAATAGTGTTTCCAGGCAAATCGGTGCCTGCATAACGTAGCTTCAATCTTTGTAAATAAGACAATTTGAATATAATTGTTCCCTTTTAATTATCCATTTACTTCTCTGTGCCAAGCTAACCCCTGTCTTATCGAAATTGTTTGAACGGATGGGGAAAATCCATGAACGCGGCAATAGGAAAAGGGGCGATCGGCAATAGCGTCGCCAAACGGGCATTGAATGAAATGCCAGCAAATGTTCTGCTTTGTAACCCAAAGACGTTTGTGATTACCTATGCGAACAAAACCAGCATTGACACACTGAACGACCTCAGGGATCTGTTACCTCCAGGTGTCGACGGCGGTACAATTGTTGGACAAAATATTGATGTCTTCCACAAGACACCAAGTTATCAGCGTAGTTTGCTCAGCGACCCAAAAAATCTGCCGCATTCGGCTGTCATCCGCCTAGGCGAGCATATGCTGGATTTGAATATTACCGGTCTGACCGGTCGCGCCGGCGCAATTTCAGACCTGATGTTGAACTGGTCCGTGGTCACCGATCGCGAGCGATTGGACAAAATGGTCAATAATATGCCGCTGAACGTGATGATGTGCGATCCGCGAACATTTACGATAAATTTTGCCAACGATACCAGCATCAAAACCTTGAGAACGCTGGAACATCTGCTGCCGATAAAAGCCGAAGAAATAGTCGGCTCCAGCATCGATATCTTCCACAAAGTTCCAAGTCATCAGCAGAATATCCTGAAGGATCCCAAAAATCTGCCGCATAATGCAAAAATCCAATTAGGTGACGAATGGTTGGATTTGAATGTCGCGGCGATCATGGATGGCGATCATTATTTAGGCGCGATGTTAAATTGGTCGATTGTGACGGATCAGGTGAAACTTGCCGAAACTGTCCGCGAGATTTCCACCTCGGTCGCCTCTTCGTCTTCGCAAATGCAGGAAACCGCGACCGGGTTGTCCGCCGCTGCGACAGAATCGAGCGAACAGACGACGACGGTCGCCTCTGCAACAGAACAGGTATCGGCAAATGTACAGACAGTGGCAGCAGCTGCCGAAGAACTGTCCCGGACTATTGACGACGTCGCCGCGCAGGTGAAAAATTCAGCGGACCGTGCCGATGAAGCGGTGAAGGTGGTGGAAGACACCAATGCGGTTATCGGCGGGCTAAATGAAGCCGCTTCGAAAATTGGTGAAGTCGTCAATCTGATCAACGACATTGCCGAGCAAACCAATCTGTTGGCTTTGAATGCGACCATCGAAGCGGCGCGAGCCGGTGATGCCGGTAAAGGATTTGCCGTGGTTGCCAGTGAAGTGAAAAGTCTAGCATCGCAAACCGCCAATGCGACGGAGGAAATTGGCAGTCAAATTTCGAACGTGCAAAAAGTCACTTCGCAGGCGGTGGAAGCCATGAAGTCGATTGAAGAAAGTATCAAGGAAGTCAGCGATATTTCCGGGACGATTGCGACGGCGGTCGAAGAACAGCAAGCCGCGACCCAGGAAATTGCCAACAATGTCCAACAGGCCGCATCTGGCGCCTCTGAAGTATCCGGTAATATCGGCGCCTTGCAGGAAGCGGCAGAATCAACCGGTGTCTCTGCCAACGAAATGTTGGAAGCCGCCAATACCATGTCGGAACAAGCAGCTCAATTGAACAAAGAAATCGATCAGAGTTCGTAGTTGTAAGTGTAAAGTTTGTATTTGTAAGTGTAGAGTTTGTATTTGTAAGAGTTATAGTTTATCGACAAAAGCGGCCTGTTCATTCAGGCCGCTTTTTCTGTTCGCGCTATTGATTTCGACTTTTGTCAGAGCTGTCCCGGTTGTGGCGCTTGCTCGGAATCCGCCAAATAAACGCCGTCCTCGGCGACAATGCGGCCAACAAAGTCGTAGATGAAAAAATTCAACCGCCGCTCATCGTCGAGATGTAGGGTCAGTAAATCTGACATCAGTTGGATATTATCCAGTCCGCTGACTATTCCAGAAACATAGTCGTAATGACGCTTGGTCGAATTGCCCAGACGGATATATGAACGCCATACTTCCAAATCATAAACGGCTTCACCGACCTTTTCGCCGCTACGAACCTGGCAACTGCGGTGAAAGACCGGACCGGTCCCCTTTAGGGTTTCGCAGATTTCCAAGGAACTCATTCACACACTTTAGCGCGAAACAGGACAAAACGACTATGGCTTATTCGGCATTTTTTGCAGTCAAATAATGTACCAGACCGGGCACGCGGATACTGTCCTTGGTCACAAACGGGCTTAGTTTTTCACGCATCGCCGCAATCATTTGATCTATTGTCGCCTGCTCAGGTTTGTACTGCAGAAGGGCGCGCGCTGCCGGGCCCATAAAGATGACTTGTTTTGCGGTGCTGTCCAGGTCGTCGCCGGCATCCAACTCAATGGTTTTAGTATCTATAGATACGTCTTTGAAACCGGCACCTTCTAAAATTTCCAAAACGTAGGCAACTTCAGCAAAGGCTGTCGGACCGGGCGCGCGGGCAGGTGGCTTGGGCTGGGCACCAAAAAAATCGCCAACCACCTCCATCGGCAATTGAAACCATGGATTTTCGGTCCTGGGCGCCCAGCAGACCATGGCAATTCGACCTTGCGGTTTTAGGGCGCGGCGTATGTTTTTAAAAGCGGCCACTGGATCGGCACAAAACTATGGTTGGCGGCATCGACTTCCGAAAATTCGAGATGATGGCTGTCAAATTGAGCCCGCGCCGCGTTCAACATCGGGGCTGAAATATCAATGCCCAAGACCCGGCCATGTTCGCCGGTTTGTTCGGCGGCGCGTTGGCTGGTGTGGCCGACGCCACAGCCAATATCGAATACGCTTTCGCCTTTCTGGATGGCCGCTGCGCCGAATAATATATCCGTCAAGGGTGTCAGCAGCCGGTTCATGCCAACTTGATTTTCGACCCATTTATCGGCCGCAACTGAATTCCAGAATTTTCGCTGTTGTTCGGTAACGTCCTCTGGTTGTTCGTTCATAGACTGGGGCATAGGTTCGGCTTTCCAATGGCGGACAATCAGGTATGCTAGCATGGCAAAATAATGAGTGCGGAGAAATAATACGCCGATGACAAATGATCAAATAATGTTGTTTGCGTTGCTGTTTTTTGTCTTTGTTTTTTTGATTTGGGGACGCTGGCGTTATGATTTGGTGGCATTCGTTGCCTTGATCGCCGCCGTCATTATGGGTTTGGTGCCGACCTCTGAGGCGTTCTCCGGTTTCGGCCATCCGGCGACGGTGATCATCGCGTTGGTCCTAATAGTCAGTCGTGGCCTGATGAATTCCGGTGCCATCGACATGCTGGCGCGGTTAGTTTCGGACGGTAGCCGCTCTCTCTGGCTGCATATTTCGACGATGGCCGTGGTGGCCGGATTGCTCTCCGCGATCATGAACAATGTCGCCGCCCTGGCCCTGTTGATGCCGGTCGATATCCAAGCCGCGGCAAAAGCCAAGCGCAGTCCATCCTTGACCCTGATGCCATTGTCATTTGCGGCCATTTTGGGCGGCATGATCACCTTGATCGGGACGCCACCCAATATTGTTGTCTCGGAATTTCGCAACGATGCCTTGGGGGCGCCTTTCCGTATGTTCGATTTTGCCCCGGTTGGCATCGCCTGCGCAGCGGTCGGCATCGCTTATGTGGCGCTGATCGGCTGGCGGTTATTACCGAAAGCTCGGCAAAGCCACGATAGTGGGCAGGAACTGGCGAGTATCGCCGAATACACGCTGGAAATGGAAGTGCCGGAAAATTCAAAAGCCATCGGCCTTAAAGTGGCGGATATGGCCGAGCAAGCGGAAGAACATGAAGGGACCATCGTCGGTCTGGTCCGCAATGGTCGCCGCTTGCCAGGCCTGGCACGTTACGAAGTTATTCAAGCTGGTGACATATTGGTCCTGCAGGCTGCGCCCGAAGCAGTCGACAAAATTGTCGGTGGTCTGGGTTTGGCTTATGTGCGCCGGGATGAAGACAAGCCGACCCAGGCGCTGGTGGCCGACGATGTTAGCCTCGCAGAAGTCGTGGTGCCCGACGGCGCGCGAATTCAAGGACGATCGGCGCTGTCGCTCGGCTTGCTTTTTCGTTATGGCGTCACCTTGCTTGGGATTTCGCGCCAGGGTCGCCGTTTTGTCCAGCGGGTCCGCAAGCTCGATATCGAAGCCGGCGACATTTTGTTGCTGTTAGGACCAACAGAACGCCTATCTTATGTCGTCACCTGGCTCGGTTGCTTGCCGTTGCGGGAACGTGGCTTGCAGGTGGTGCAACGGGACAAAGCGTTCCTGACCATCGGAGTTTTTGCCGCCGCAATTATCGCAGCCAGCTTCGGTTGGCTCTATCTGCCCATCGCTTTGGCCAGTGCTGCCGCGATCATGGTGTTGTTGAAGGTGGTGCCATTGCGGCAGGTTTATGAGAGCGTCGAATGGCCGGTTATTGTTCTGTTGGGCTCGATGATCCCGATCGGCAGCGCCCTGGAAGCCAGCGGTGGCACAGAATTGGTCGCCAATGGGATCGTCGATCTGACCACCGGCTATCCGGCCTGGGCGGTTCTGGGTTTGTTGGTGGTGGTGACGATGACCCTTTCCGATGTGATGAACAATACCGCCACAGCCGTGATCGCCGCGCCCATCGCGGTCGATATGGCGGCCCGTCTGAATGTCAATCCCGATCCCTTTTTGATGGGGGTGGCGGTGGCGGCTTCATGTGCTTTTCTAACCCCAATCGGACACAAGAATAATACCCTGATCATGGGGCCGGGCGGGTATCGTTTCGGCGATTATTGGCGGATGGGCTTACCGCTGGAGATCATCGTTGTCGTTATTTCCGTGCCGACTATCATGATTGTCTGGCCACTTTAATGGCTGGCGGCATATCCAGTCGCTGGATCGTGTTGATCGGTCTGATGGCGGCGCGTTTCGCCTTTGGTTTTCAGATGCAAAGTCTGGCGGCAGTATCCGACGGTTATTTGAAGAATACCGGTCTTAGCAACACCGAATTTGGCATCTTGCTGGGCATCTTTATGGCTCCGGGGATTTTTCTGTCCTTGCCAGGCGGGGCCTTGGCGCAAAAATTCGGCGACCGTGCGGTGATCACTGTCAGCCTGGTACTGATGATCCTGGCCAGCAGTCTAGCGGCGATGACCAGCGGTTATTGGCCGATGATGGCAAGCCGGGTTCTGGCCGGTGCTGGTTGTGTCATGATCACCGTGTCAGCGACAAAAGCCGTCGTCGATTGGTTCGCCGGCAAAGAAATTTCCACCGCCATGGCGGCCAACCTGACCGGATACCCTGCCGGCATTACCCTGGCCCTAGCAACTCTGGGGCAATTCTCGACACCTAGTGAATGGCATTTGGCATTTTGGGTGGTGACCGGTGTCACAGTCCTGAGTTTAGCGGTGTTTCTGTTGTCTTTCCGGGCCAATCCAGATATCGCGGAGATGCCGGTGAGCAAGCTGTTTCCAAATTCCAGAGAAATCAGACTGACCATTCTGATCGGCTGTGTTTGGGCCAGTGTCAATGGCGCCTTTTTGATCATGCTGGGCTTTATGCCATCGTTCCTGATTGACAATGGTATGACTGCACCAGAAGCAGGTTTTCTTGTTTCCATCAGCCCATTGGCGGGCATGCTGATGGTGCCGATTGGCGGTATTCTGGCCGACCGCATCAAGCGCCCGGCGCTTTTCATTTATGCCGGAAATTCGCTATGGGCCTTGTCTGTTCTGGTGATTATTCCGTTTGCTGATTGGTATATGATGGTCGGTGCCCTGCTGTTCGTTGCGGCGATGGCATCAGCACCGGCGGCGGGACCGATCGTCGCGGCCAACGCGGAAATTAGCCGCCCGGAAGTGCGCGGCACTGCCTTGGGCATATTTTTCACCGTCTTTTATGCCGGCTCGCTACTGGCCCCACCGCTTGCCGGCTGGATGATTGATCAAACCGGCCACATCGACGCGGCGATCTATCTGATGCCGGTTATTTTGTTCAGCGGTTTGATTGCTTATAGTCTGTTTCTTTATGGCAAGCGGAGAATATAAATGTCCCTGACGTCATTATGGCGCCATGTCACGCCACCAGGACCGGTGTGCGAAACTTTGGATTATGGGATCAAGGCGGATGTCGTGGTGATCGGCGCTGGTTTCACCGGTCTTTCGACCGCCTGGCACCTGCGCGAACGCGGCCTTGACGTCGTGGTCTTGGAAGGTCGCGATGTCGGTTATGGCGCCTCGGGCCGCAATAATGGCCAGGTCATTCCGGTAATGACCCGGGCCGATCCGGATATGTTGGTCGCCAAATTTGGTGAAGTAGGTGAACGTTTTGTTCAATTGATCGGCGGCAGCGCCGGCTTTCTGTTCGATTTGGTGCGCAAACTGGAGCTCAATTGCGAAGCCGAGCAAAGCGGCTGGATCCAACCGGCCCATAGTCCGGGTCGAGTCCGGGCGATTTCACAAAATCGCTTCCGCCAATGGCAAGCCCATGGTGCGCCGGTGGAATTGCTGGATCGCGCTGAAGTAAGCAAACGACTGGGCACGGATTTTTTCTATGGCGGATTTGGCAATCCAACCGGTGGCCATATCAATCCCCTGGCCCTGGTCCGCGAACTGGCAAGGGTGTCCGTTGCGGCCGGAGTGAAGATATATGAGAATTCACCCGCGACAGTGATTGCCCGTGATGGCGACAATTGGTGGGTGACGACGGCTAAGGGTAGCGTCAAAGCCAAAGCAATGGTGGTCGCCACCAATACGTACACTGGCGAATTGTCACCCGGCCTGCTGCCAAAATTGGCTAAAAGCGTGCTGCCGGTGGCGTCCTGGCAGATGTCCACGGCACCCTTGAGTGAGGCGTTGCGCCAGAGCATTGTGCCCGGCCGCCAAGCCGTCTCCGACACCCATGGGGATCTTCATTTTTTCCGCTATGACGCCCGCAATCGCCTGATCACTGGTGGCGCATTGGCTCTGCCATTCAACAAAAAGCCCCGTATCAAGGCCCATATCGAGCGCCGTTTGACGAAGATATTCCCGCAGTTCGAAAATCCGGAAATCGATTTTGTCTGGACCGGGTATGTCGGCATGACCCGTGATTTTACACCGCATTTCCACAAACTCGGCCCCAATGGCTGGGCCTGGGTCGGCTGCAATGGTCGCGGTGTGGCGCTTTCGGTCGCCTTAGGCAAAGAATTGGCCCGCGCCGTCGCGCAACCCAATGATAAGGCCCTGCCATTCCCGATCACCGAAATTAAAACGCTGCCGCTGCAGCCACTGCTACGCCGCGTTTCCCGCCCCTTCACGCTCAGTCTCTATCGCTGGCGCGACAGTCGAGAGATCGGCTAGGCGGCCGTCCAAAGCCCTCGCATTGCCAGCTAAATGGGTCCGCCTCAGTTTTAGACGATTATATCCCCGACCAAGCGAGCCAACAGGGTCCCAATCGGATTGACTTGTTTTGGACTAAATTGCGACTTGGTAGAGGGAAACACCTTTCCTCAGCAGGTCAGATTGGCTAGAATCACGGCATTGCTAAATAAATTGATAAACATATTAGTTATGGGGAATTGGGTAGATGACACTGACGAAGCGCTTGGGCGCAGAATTCATCGGAACATTTTGGCTGGTTTTTGGCGGTTGCGGCAGTGCCGTACTGGCGGCGGCTTTTCCCGCTCTTGGTATCGGTTTTGTCGGCGTTTCGTTTGCCTTTGGCCTGACGGTGCTGACCATGGCCTATGCGGTTGGTCATATTTCCGGCGGTCATTTTAATCCGGCAGTAACGCTTGGCTTGTGGGCCGGCGGCCGGTTTTCGACAGCGGACATCATCCCTTATTGGATTGTTCAGGTGGCGGCAGCGGTTGCCGCCGGGGGCGTATTATATCTCATAGCCAGCGGCAAAGCCGGCTTTGAACTAGGTGGATTTGCGTCCAACGGATACGGGGAAAATTCGCCCGGTGGTTACAATATGATCTCTGCTTTGTTGGCCGAAGTGGTGCTGACGATGTTCTTCTTGTTGATTATCATGGGTGCAACCGACAAACGCGCGCCGGCCGGTTTTGCGCCGATCGCCATCGGCCTCGGCCTGACCCTGATCCATCTGATCAGCATCCCTATCACCAATACTTCGGTCAACCCGGCGCGCAGTACCGGCCCGGCCTTGTTCGTTGGCGGCTGGGCGATAACACAGCTCTGGCTGTTTTGGGTCGCTCCCTTGGTCGGCGGCGTGCTTGGCGGCTTGATCTATCGCTGGCTCGGCGCCAACGACGAAGATTGATCCGAGGCGAAGAAGTACACTCTGTCGGCGGCCTTGACACTAGTTCACCAATACCTGCGGAACAGCAAGGAGACTGGCAGAATAATTGCGCGTTGAAGGCGGTGGTGAAGGAGTGCGTTGTCGCAGTTGCCACTTATTCGGCGGCCTGAATTTCGCTCTGGCTCATCTCATTCTTCGTCTTTGAAGGCGGCGTGCAGGTCGCTGATTGGGAGCATCTCCGGCAGGAAACCGAAGCGCCCGGCCAACATCTCTTTGGCGCCGTCTTGGAAGGCTTTTAGGGCCAAGCGGGAGAGACCGCCGCCGATACTGACCCGCTGCACCCCGGCGTCGGCAAGTTCCGGCAAGGTGATGTCCGGGTCGGCAAAACCCATGACCATATTGAAAGGTTTGTTGATTTCCGCCGTTACGGTGCGTATCTGATCCAGGGTTTTCAGGCCGGGTGCGTAAAGCACATCGGCGCCGGCAGTTTCGAAAGCCTGCAACCGTGTGATAATTTCATCAAGATCGGTTTGACCATAAAGCATCCCTTCTGCCCGGGCCGTTAACATGAAAGGGACCGGTTGGGCGCGGGCGGTTTCGACTGCTGCCTGAACCCGCTCCACCGTCAGATTGAAATCGTAGATCGGCAGGGCGCCACCGCCAGGTCGTGCCGCCGGGTCATTGATCGAATCTTCAATCGAACCGCCCACAGCGCCGGCCTCCGCCGCTAACGTTATGGCTTTGGCTGCTTCCCGTGGGGCGACGGCAAAACCATCCTCCAGATCGGCGTTCAACGGCAGGGACGTGGCCGCCGAAATGGCGCGCACATTGTCCAGAATATCATCCAAAGTCACCCGCTTGCGGCCGTGCAGATTTGCCACCCCCAGCGACGTCGTGGCGAGAGCTTCAAATCCCAAATGTTCCAATATTCGTGCTGTGCCCTCGTCCCAGGGATTGGGGATCAAAAACGGTCCCGCCCGTTCGTGAAGGGCCTTAAAGGCAGTGGCTTTGGTTTGCTGATCGGCCATATCACTTGCTTTCTAGATAGTCGTATTCTTGCATCAGGTCCCGGCATTCGGTTTCGATGAATTGGACTTGCGCCGGCGATAAATTCTGCTTGTAGCTACCGAGCGAAGTTGTCGATACGGGTTTCAAATAGTTATCGGAATAGAATGCGTCGTTGGGATCCTTAAAATCCTCACTAGCATTATACCATGGTTTGGCCAGATCGAATTTGTCCATACTCAACCCGGTGTGAGCGCGCAGCCGCTCAACAACTGCTGTTGTGTTCAGCACCAGATCTTCATAGCGGATTGTCAATACTTCCCGCCGCCGGTTCAAGCTATCGTCGCCACGAACGGATTTATAATAACGATTGATGTTGGCCGCGTGGACTTCAATATCGTCGAACTTACCGGCTTCTTTCCGCTTATCGTCGTCCGCCAACTTATCATTGACACGCATTAACGAGGAAATGATGTCACGGGGATCGCGTATGATCATGACGAATTTTGCGGTCGGGTGAATATTGATGGTGGCACCCAATGCCTTGATCAGTAGAGGATCTTTCAAAACCAAATTGTCAACGCCGAAGCGATTTTTCATATGCGTAACGAAAGTCGCTGCAAAACCCTGTACCATATCGAGCATTTCATACCTGTCGTCGAAAAAATGTTTCGTTTGGGTGTCATATACCCGCAGGCTATTCGCTAAAAGAAGTACGATATCCTTATGAAATATAGCTTCCCCGATAACTGGATTGGTATTGCCCTGTGAGCACAGAATACTCTGCAACAATGTCGTACCGGCGCGCGGATAGCCGGAGATAAAGATGATTTTTCCGGGATTATCTTGCATATTCGTCCAGGGCTTGAAATTGAAAAGCGTCGCTGAATTATCCCTTGCATTATCGCTGTAATCAACCTATTAACCGGCCACCAAATGGTCTCTTGACCCGTTGAGTATATGTAGGCGCCCGCTTGGGAGGCGTCGCAACTGAAACGGATGATCCGATGTTCGACAGCCTACAAGGCCGTCTCGGCGATATTTTCGACAAACTGACGAAGCGAGGTGCGCTTTCCGAAGCGGACGTGGATGCTGCTTTGCGTGAAGTGCGGACGGCGTTGTTGGAAGCCGATGTCGCGCTTTCTGTCGCCCGCGATTTCATCGCCAAAGCCAAAGAGCAAGCCATCGGGCAGGAAGTCGTCCGCTCCGTCACGCCGGGTCAGATGGTCGTCAAGATTGTCAATGATGTCCTGGTCGAAATGTTAGGCACGGAAGTTGTCGACCTCAATTTGAATGCGGTGCCGCCGGTTGTGATCATGATTGTCGGCCTGCAAGGCTCCGGCAAAACCACCACCACAGCAAAAATTGCCAAACGCCTGGTCGAGCGGGAAAAGAAAAAGGTCTTGATGGCCTCCCTTGATACTCGACGTCCGGCGGCGCAAGAACAATTGCGGGTGCTGGGCCAACAGACTGATATTCAAACCCTGCCGATCGTCGAGGGGCAGATGCCAGTCGATATCGCCGCGCGCGCCGTGCAGGCCGGTAAATTGCAAGGCCACGACGTCGTCATTCTCGATACCGCCGGTCGGCTGCATGTAGATGAAGCTTTGATGGCGGAAGCCAAATCAGTGGAGCAAGCGACTAGTCCGACGGAAATCCTGCTTGTGGTCGATAGCCTGACCGGGCAGGACGCGGTGAACGTAGCTGAACAATTCGGCGATCGCTTGGATCTGACCGGTATTGTATTGACCCGGATCGATGGCGATGGCCGCGGCGGTGCGGCGCTTTCCATGCGCGCGGTCACCGGCTGCCCGATCAAGCTTTTGGGAACCGGGGAAAAACTCGACGAATTGGAAGCCTTCCATCCGGATCGGATTGCCTCGCGCATCCTCGGCATGGGCGACGTCGTCAGCCTGGTCGAAAAAGCCAGTGAGAGCATCGAAGAAGAGGAAGCGGCGCGGCTGGCCAAAAAGCTTGAAAAAGGTCAGTTCGATATGGACGACCTGCTGGGGCAATTGCGCCAGATGAAAAAAATGGGCGGCTTGGAAGGTCTGATGGGCATGTTGCCTGGTATCGGCGGGATGAAAAAACAGATGGCGGAAGCCAAGATCGATCCCAAACTGCTGAACCGGCAAGAAGCGATTATTCTTTCCATGACCAAGACGGAACGGGTCAAACCCGGACTGATCCACGCCTCACGGAAGAAACGCATTGCGGCCGGTTCCGGGACCAGCGTGCAGGAAGTAAACAAGCTGATGAAGCAGCATAAGCAGATGGTCGGGATGATGAAAAAAGTCAAGAAAATGGGCAAAAAAGGTCTGATGCGCGGCGGCATGGAAGGCCTGCTGGGCGGTGGCGGCCCCGGTGGCATGCTGCCCAAAGTATGAACGAGTTATTTTACTTGAAGTAAAATTGCTTCAAGTAAATCCATAGAACGAAACATTGAATTAACTAACTGAAAGTGAGAAATATCATGTCATTGAAGATACGCTTAGCACGCGGCGGTGCTAAAAAACGGCCGTTCTACCGCATCGTTGTCACCGATAGCCGGATGCCCCGCGACGGTCGTTACATCGAACGCCTCGGCACTTATGATCCGCTGTTGGCAAAAGATAATCCGGACCGCATCGTTCTGAAAGAAGAGCGTATTCGGTATTGGTTGGGTGAAGGTGCCAAAGCCTCGGACCGGGTGGCCGGTTTCCTAGGCAAGGCTGAGATCATCGCGATGCCGGCGCAACGCAGCAATCCGAAAAAAGCGTTGCCGAAGGAAAAAGCACAAGAACGCGCGCGTGAGAAACAGGAAGCAGAAGATGCCGCAAAAGCTGCGGCTGCGGAAGCCGCTGCGGCGCCGGTTGAAGCAGAACCGGCGGAAGAAGCACCGGCAGAAGAAGCGGTGGCGGAATAACTCTGCTGTGCCAGCTGGCGGTAGTTTATTGCCCGTCATTCCTGCGCAGGAGTGACGGCTTATATTCTAAAGATATATGTCGTTATCGATTTTAGATTCTTGGCGCAAGTATGGACATTTGCGATGACGCAGAATGCACAAAACCTTGTCATGCTCGGTCAATTTACGGCACCGCATGGCGTTCGTGGTTTGATCAAACTGCGCAGTTTTACAGATGACCCGGCGGCGATCCTGAATTATGGCCCGCTCTCAGACCGGGGCGGGCGCGAATATCAGGTATCCTTCAAGGGCATGGCCAAAGGTGCGCTTTTGGTCAGTGTCGATGGGGTTAATGATCGTGACGCGGCGGAGAAACTGCGCGGAACAGAGTTACATGTCCCGCGCAGCCAACTGCCGGATGACGATGTGGATGGGGATGAATTCTATCAAACTGATCTGATCGGCCTTCGGGTTGTCGGTGCCGGGGAGAAGGTTTTTGGCACCATCCACGCAGTGCAGAATTTCGGCGCCGGCGACATGTTGGAAGTGCGCTTGCCGCAAGGCCGGAAAATTGTGTTAATCCCATTTACCCGAGAATCCGTGCCGGAAATAGATGTGGCTGCCGGTATGGTGCGGATAAATGGTGTCGAAAGCCTGTTTAGTGACGACAAGGACGAACAAAACGGTAAGGACGAAGGCGAAGATGCGTCCGAATAACCGACCTTTGTGGACGGCCTGGGTGTTGAGCTTGTTCCCGGAAATGTTTCCGGGTCCGCTGGGGTTAAGCTTGGCGGGCAAAGCGCATGAAAATGGGATTTGGCATCTGGAATGCGCCGATATACGCAGCTATGCCACCGATCGGCATAAATCGGTTGACGACACGCCGATGGGCGGCGGCGCCGGCATGGTGTTAAAGCCGGATGTGGTGGGTCGGGCGCTGGACGATATGACGGCACGAGCCGGTCAGAATTTTCGCGATTCCGGGCTGGACGTGACACCGCGAGTGGTGTATCTGAGCCCGCGCGGGCGACCTTTCGATCAGGCGGCGGCGGAAGACTTTGCCAAAGAGCCGGGATTGGTCTTGTTATGTGGCCGCTTCGAAGGCTTGGATCAACGTGTCCTGGACGCCCGTGACGTGGAAGAAGTAAGCCTTGGCGACTTTGTCGTCTCAGGCGGAGAATTGCCGGCGCTGATGCTCATGGATGCGGTGATCCGGCTATTGCCCGGCGTGATCGGCGATCCGGCGGCGTTGGCAGAAGAAAGTTTTTCGCGGGGCCTGTTGGAATACCCGCAATATACCCGACCACAAGTTTGGGAAGGGCGTGAAGTGCCGGACGTTTTAACCTCCGGTCATCACGAAAAAGTCCGTCAATGGCGATTAAGTCAGGCGGAGGAATTGACAAAACAGCGACGACCTGATTTATGGGCGCGCTACCTGGATGGTAAGAAGATTTGACCCGTTTGTCGGCAACGAAGCCCGGCAGCGGTATTTAAGGAAGGATAGGGCGATGAACCTGTTGCAGAAATTTGAAGACAAGCAGCTGGGGAAGCTCAAGGAACTGCGTGAGACACCTGAATTTGGGCCCGGCGATACGATGCGGGTCAATGTCAAGGTGGTCGAAGGCACCCGCGAGCGTGTGCAGGCCTATGAAGGTGTCTGCATCGCGGTGAAGAACGATGGCATCAATTCTTCGTTTACCGTGCGCAAAATCTCTTATGGCGAAGGTGTGGAACGGGTGTTCCCAACTTACAGCCCACGGATCGATTCGATCGAAGTGATCCGTCGTGGCCGGGTCCGTCGCGCCAAGCTCTATTATCTTCGTGGTCGCCGTGGCAAATCCGCTCGGATTGCCGAAAAAGTCGATCACACCCGTCGGGCAAAATAGCACCGTCTGACGTTAGTTTCATCAGGCGCGGCTTCGCCGCTTTCTCGTGGCAATTGGCGCGCGCCAAACTTGCATATGAGAAAGCTGCTGTCTCGGGACAGCGGATAAGAAGCGAAGGACCGCGCTGATGACAACATTCCGTACTCTTTACGACAAAATTTGGGACAGCCACATCGTCCATGAAGGCGACGACGGCAGTGCCGTACTTTATGTCGACCGCCATCTGGTCCATGAAGTCACCAGCCCGCAGGCTTTTGAAGGCCTGCGCGATGCCGGTCGCAATGTGCGCCGCCCGGAAGCCACCTTGGCCGTGGCCGACCATAACGTGCCGACCACAGATCGTAGCCAAGGCATTGTCGAAGAAGAAAGCCGCATCCAGGTCGAAACCTTGGCTCAAAATTGCAAAGAATTCGGTATCGAATATTACGGCATGGATGACGTGCGTCAGGGCATTGTTCACATTATCGGCCCGGAACAGGGTTTTACCCTACCGGGTGCGACGATTGTTTGCGGTGACAGTCACACCGCTACCCACGGTGCATTCGGCGCCTTGGCCTTCGGTATCGGGACGTCGGAAGTCGAACATGTGCTGGCAACACAAACCCTGGTGCAAGCACGCGCCAAGAATATGCGCCTTCATGTGGAAGGCGATCTGCCCGCTGGCTGCACCGCAAAAGACCTGATCCTGGCGATTATCGGTAAAATCGGCACCGCCGGCGGTACCGGCTGCGTCATCGAATATACCGGCCAGGCAATTGAAAATCTGTCCATGGAAGGGCGGATGACGATCTGCAACATGACCATCGAAGGGGGTGCCCGGGCCGGCCTGATTGCGCCCGACCAGACCACCTTTGACTATGTCGCTGGACGGCCGATGGCCCCTAAAGCCGGCGCCTTTGAACAGGCGGTTGAATATTGGAAAACCCTGAAGACAGACGACGGCGCTAGCTACGATATTGAAGTGTTGTTGAATGCCGCAGAGATCGTGCCTTACGTCACCTGGGGCACAAGTCCGGAAGACGCGCTGCCGATCACGGCCAGTGTCCCCAGTCCGGATGACGTCGCGGACGAGGGTAAGAAGCAGGCGATTGAACGGTCCCTCAATTATATGGGCCTGGAGGCCGGCACGCCGTTGACTGACCTAAAAGTCGACCGGGTCTTCATTGGTTCCTGCACCAACGGCCGGATCGAAGACATGCGCGCCGCTGCCGGGATCGCGAAAGGCCGCAAAGTGGCCGATCATGTCGATGCCATGGTGGTGCCGGGCTCCGGACTGGTAAAAGACCAGGCGGAACAAGAAGGCCTGGACAAGATCTTCGTCGATGCTGGATTTGAATGGCGCGAACCCGGATGTTCGATGTGCTTGGCGATGAATGCGGATCAATTGGCGCCAGGGGAACGCTGCGCCTCAACTTCGAACCGCAATTTTGAAGGCCGCCAGGGATTTGGCGGGCGGACCCATTTGGTCAGCCCGGAAATGGCAGTGGCGGCAGCGATTGTCGGCACCCTGACCGATGTGCGGAACCTGGATTAGGCGAGGGGGAAGATCATGGAAAAGTTCAATAAACTGACCGGTGTCGCAGCGCCGATGAAAATGATCAATGTCGACACCGATATGATTATCGCTAAACAGTTCCTGAAAACCATCAAACGCACCGGACTGGGCAAGAACCTGTTCAACGATATGCGTTTTGAAGTCGACGGATCGGAAAAGCCGGAATTTGTCTTGAACCAACCGGCTTACCGGGAAGCAAAAATACTCGTCGCCGGCGACAATTTTGGATGTGGTTCGTCACGCGAACATGCCCCCTGGGCGTTGCTGGATTTTGGCATTCGTTGTGTCATTTCGACCAGTTTTGCTGATATTTTCTATAACAATTGTTTCAAGAACGGCATCCTGCCGATCAAGGTGACGCCGGAACAATTGGATGCTTTGTTCGACGATGCCGAGCGCGGCGCGAATGCCACCTTGTCGGTCGATCTGGAAGCCCAGGAAATCACCGGCCCGGACGGCGGCAGCATCAACTTTGAGATCGACCCGTTCCGCAAGCATTGCCTGCTGAACGGCCTTGATGAAGTTGGTTTGACGCTGGAGAAAAAAGACAAGATCGACAGCTTTGAAGATGGGCAAAAATCCTCTCAACCTTGGCTTTATGCGCAAGGCTAAAACCAACAAATAACCTAAGAAACAAGAAAGAGATTCCATGGCATCGAACAAAAAAATGCTGGTTCTGCCCGGCGACGGTATTGGTCCGGAAGTAATGGGCGAAGTACACCGCGTCATCGATTGGATGGATAAGCGTCGGGCCGTCGGGTTCGACCTGGAAGAAGGGCTGGTTGGCGGTTGCGCCATCGATGCTCATGGTATCCCAATAACCGATGAAGTGATGGAAGTGGCCCAAAGCGTCGATTGTGTGTTGTTGGGCGCGGTCGGGGGACCAAAATGGGACGATCTCGACTTTAACATCAAACCTGAACGCGGTCTTCTGCGTTTGCGTAAGGAGATGGACCTGTTCGCCAATCTACGCCCGGCCATGTGTTTTGACGCTTTGGTTGATGCCTCGACCCTTAAGCCGGAACTGGTGTCCGGTCTTGATATCATGATTGTCCGTGAACTGACCGCAGGCAGCTATTTCGGTGAACCACGCGGTATTTTTGATCTACCGGACGGCCAGCGTGAAGGCGTCAACACCCAACGTTACACCACCAACGAAATCATCCGCGTGACGGAAGTCGCCTTCGATCTGGCGCAAAAACGCAACGGCAAGATTTGTTCGGTGGAAAAAGCCAATGTGATGGAATCAGGCGTGCTCTGGCGCGAAGAAGTGCAGAAGCTTTATGACGACAATGCGCAATACCACGATCTTGAGCTCAGCCACATGTATGCCGACAATTGCTCTATGCAGCTGGTCCGTCAGCCGAAGCAGTTTGACGTTATCGTCACCGACAATCTGTTCGGTGACATGCTGTCGGATACGGCGGCGATGCTGACCGGTAGTTTGGGCATGTTGCCGTCGGCCAGCTTGGGCGCGGTCGACGAAACTGGCCGCCGCAAAGCCATGTACGAACCGGTGCACGGCTCCGCTCCGGACATTACCGGTCAGGGCCTGGCCAATCCGCTGGCGACCTTATTGTCTTTCTCAATGGCGCTCCGCTATTCTTTCGAATTGGCCGAAGACGCCGACTTGATTGACAAAGCGGTCGAAAACGTTCTCGCTGGCAGCATCCGCACCGCCGACATCATGCAACCGGGCATGACTAAAGTTTCCACCGAAGCGATGGGCGAAACCCTGATCCACGAACTGGATAAACTGGCGGCGTAACTGAAAATCGTAGTGAGCTACGAGATGTCGTTGTAGAAATTGTGGTGACCGATCGTTTTCGCCGGTGTGTGGCCGTTGGACCAGGATGCAGTAATATTTGTGTGGTGATAATGATCGGAACTATTGGTCGGGTCGACCAGTTCTCCGGCGATGGCGCGCCGCGCCACATTCAAGCAAGCTGCATAGTCACGATCCGACGTCGTAAGATTGTTCATTTTTCCCAAATTTGGATCGTCGACATTCCAGCACGAAAATTGCAGTGGTTTTTGACAAACTTCGGCAATTGTACCGCCAAACCGTTGAACTTTGTTTTGCCTTAAGCGATTTAGTATGACTGCGGCCACAGCAATTTGGCCAGCCTCTCCTTCCCCTCTCGCCTCGCCCCACAAGGTTTTGGCCAGGACGATATGATCATTTGAAAGATCGTCTAGCTCAATTTCGGCTGTGGGTTCTGTTGTAACTGGCGTGGATGGCTCCGTGATGGATATTTCTTCCGCCGGCGCAGGTGGTTCGATCGCCAATTCGCTTGCCCAATCGGCCGGGATATTTGCTCGCGTGAGCACGATCGGTTCAAAGCCAGTTGCTTCGTGATTTAGCGCCAAGCGAATTTTTTCAATTGGGAAAAAAGCGGCGCGGGGATTTCCGTCGCTGTCGGTCGCACCTAAGAAATACACACCGACCAAGCGGCCCTGTTGATCAAATACCGCACTACCGCTGTCGCCATTAATAGGACTGCCATTCGTTGGGGCGCAAAGCATGGTGCCAAAATAGCGGTATTTTAGCCCCAAATTTCCCGATCTAAATCCTTCAGGAACGGCGAAATCGCTATCTACAATGGTCAGCCTGTAGCTTTTCTGCGAATTTCCACCATGTATCGATACTTTATCGCCAATCGAAATTTGTCCGGTGATCTGTGTCGGCAGGTTTATTTTCGGCAGAATTTTCTTCGCTAATTCCGGTTTGATTTCGACTAGCGCCGCATCGGCGCTTAACAATGCATTGTCGTTTCGGTTTCGCGTTGTCCATCGTCTAAGCTCGCCCACAACCAAATCTTCGCCTTCGAAATCTTTCCAGACGATTGGGTCGCCTTTTTCCGTATCAGATCTCCCCGCCAGAACGTGCGCGCAGGTTAACAGATAATAGGATCGGTTAGTTCCCGAACCTGTATGCATAAGGCAGTCGACAGTGCCCATTTTTTCGGGATCGCGCTGATTGAAGATCAAACCGCCAAATTTCGAGGCCATCACTATCCTCCATCAATTGCAGGCCTTTGTGTCTTTTTTGTCCGTGAGGTAGGTTGAAATTTTGCTGTCCAAGATTGTGCCGGTCTTTGGCAAGTCATTTTTATTCTGCACAGCTAAAATGGCATTGCGGGTCTCTTCATCAAATTCGCCGGACTGAGTATCTGTCCCGCAGTTCATTTCGCCGAGGGATTTTTGCAAGCCTTTGATATCATCGTCAACAAGGACTTCCTCGGTATTGTTAATTGCCTTTTTCGCTTTATTTAGTTTTGCGGAAAGATTGACTAAACCTTTACCATCCGACGGTGATTCTTCGGTCAGGAAAGCGGAGATTTTGTCCCAACTCGTCTTGTCTTTGGGAATACTTTCGCCGTTTCGGAACTGAGCGACGGCCGATTTAGTCTTGCTATTGTCTTTACTGCCAATTTTGCCGTCGACGATCAATTTCGCTTTGAAAGGCGTCTTGGCCCGGTTGGCGCTCCAATCGTTCAGGCCCGCTTGCAACGTCATTGCTTGCAGTACAGATAGGGTGGCAAGCTTGTTCTTTTCCGCGTCCGGCAATTCAGGCGCATTGGACGGGTCAGTCTGATCGTCCGATTGAGGAGGTTTTCCTTTTATTTTCAGCAAGATTCGCTTTTTGTTTGGTGGCGACGCGCTGTCGGCAAGCACCAATACCGTTTCCCGCAGGTCTTCCGAGGCGCCTATTTTCACTTTCACGACATGCACGCCATTTTCGAGCGCGATGGTGATGGCACTTTCCGGCGGCGCGATACCAGAAAAATAGGCCCGCGGGGCGCCAACTTCGCTAAAGACGGCGAAGGAATAGGTTTCACCGGCGGTGACGGACATTTCATCGACATTGGGGTCGACATTTAGCGCTAGGGCCGCGGTCGGCGCTTCACAATCGGTGATTTTGGAATTCACCATCGCTTTCAGGTCTTCATATTTGGCGACTTGCACGGCAACCGGATGCGCGGCTTTCAACATTTCGGCTTGCTCGCTTGCTAGGTTTGCCAGGGCATTCTTCAGGTCGCCTTCGTAGTCTGGTCCAGTGGCATGCAGGTCGGCTTTTGTGCCTGATTTTGCCTTGGCAGTGAAGTCGGTTCCGGGCGCAATTGTCCCGGCCAGGTCGCCTAAACCGATCAAGGTCGATTGAATCGATTCGAGCTTTGGTTCTGTCTTACGGATTTCTTCGTTCACGAGGTCGACAATCTGCCGAACATGGGTAATCAACGTGACATGGGCGACATCGACTTGCGCGATCAGTCCAGCGGCATTCGTCTGCAATGCGTCCATTTTAGTGAGTTGACTATTGGTGTCGGAAACCTGTGAAAGCGCGTTCGCTAATAAAGGATGATTTGGCTTCGCTTGGCTTAATGTGGCGATTGCACCCTCGACCGCGGATAATTTCACTTTCGTGACGGCAATTTTATTGCCCAAATTCGTCATATTCGATTTCAAGCTGGTGTAATCGCTTGCCAACATCAGCAATGGGCGCATCGATAGGACAGCGCAGTCCAAGGCGACGGTCGCCTTGAAATAAAGTTGCTGACGTGGGGGGCTGGAAAGAAAAGTGTTCAAACCAAGATAGCTGGCGCCGCCGATACCCATGGCGGTGATGGCGTCACGGCTGGCTCGGCTGGAGGATGTGATGCCTAGAAATAGCGACGTCGCCGACAACGCAACTAGACCAATGGCGCCATAAGTTTTCATGTAGGACTGATTCCTCGCGCCTTGGATATATTCAAGGCGTTGATCATTGACCACATCAATGGCTTTTGGCAGATCGCCAGCGAATTTCACTTTTCGTTCGTCATCAGATATTTTGTATATTTCAAGATTTTCGGCATGGGGGAAGGGGTCGGTCACGCCGACGCACCCGGCGAGGAGTAACGTTGCCGTCGCCATCGAAGCCAGCGATTTTGCTCTACTATTTGAGAAAAGCACCATGCCACCCTGCCCACTTTGGAAGTCTCAAGTTTATCAGTTGATTGTATTACATTACCAAGATTCTATTAAGTATTCAATCTTAATAGTTACAATTGACCGATCTGCAATAAATACGAGTGGTTTAGTCAGAAACTAAAATTCCTCTACCTGCCGGTCCTAACGCTTCAAATGACGACGGACAAGCGTTATAGCTCTTGATTAGATACCGTGTTTGAGCGTATTAACCGCGCTCTGTTACTTTATTTAGAAGGTCTTGAACAATGGGATACAAAGTCGCAGTTGTAGGAGCGACAGGCGCGGTTGGCCGTGAGTTCCTGAATATCCTCGAAGAACGCCAATTTCCGGCGGATGAAGTCGTGGCGTTGGCCTCGACCCGTTCGATCGGTCGGGAAGTTTCCTATGGCGATAAGACCTTGAAATGTAAAGTTTTGGAGAACTTTGATTTTACCGGTACCGATGTCGCTTTGATGGCGACCAGTGGCACCGTGGCCAAAGAATGGGCGCCGAAAATTGCCGCCAAAGGGGCGGTAGTGATCGATAATTCGTCTGCTTTTCGTTACGATCCGGACGTCCCGTTGATCGTGCCGGAAGTGAATTCCGAAGCTATCGCCGGATTTGCGAAGCGCAATATCATTGCCAATCCAAACTGCTCGACGGCGCAGATGGTGGTGGCGCTAAAGCCCCTGCATGATGTGGCGACGATCAAACGGGTAGTGGTTTCGACCTACCAGTCTGTTTCCGGGGCCGGACAAAGCGGCATGGATGAGCTTTTTAATCAGACCAAAAGCATCTATGTCGCCGACGATCCGACGCCACAGCAATTTACCAAACAGATTGCCTTCAACGTCATTCCCCACTGCGGTGATTTTATGGACGACGGTTTTACCAACGAAGAATGGAAGTTGGTGGTGGAGACGAAAAAGATTGTCGATCCAAAGATCAAGGTTGTTGCCACTTGCGTTCGGGTCCCGACGTTTGTTGGTCACGCCGAAGCGATCCATATCGAGTTCGAAAATGAGATCGATGAAGAGCGAGCCCGTGAGATCCTGCGCGAAAGCCCGGGCTGCATGGTCGTTGATAAACGCGAAGACGGCGGCTATGTGACACCGGTCGAATGTGTTGGCGATTACGCCACCTTCATCTCCCGCATCCGTGTCGATCCGACCGTGGATAACGGCCTGGCGATGTGGGTGGTCAGCGATAATCTGCGTAAAGGGGCGGCCCTGAACGCCGTCCAGATTGCCGAACTGCTTTGCGCCCGGCACTTAAAAAAGGCCGCCTAAAAAAGCCGCCTAAAGCGACCTTATTAATCAATTCAGCCACCCAAAGAAAATCTTTGGGTGGCTGTTTTTGTATTAAATCAAGCTGTGATCGCGCGGGATTTACGCATGCCCACGAATTGAAACTCGGCAAATCCGGCAACAATAACTGTTTGCGCGATGATAAAGGCATAACCGAATGTCGTCGGTTGCAGCCAATTGCCCAACATCAGAATTATACTGTCGGCCACCCAAAGGGCGTTAACCGCAATCACCAGCCAGATAACGAAGTTGGGGACGCTGCGTTTCACCAGGATCCAACCGAGAAGAGCGACCCAGGGCACCAGGACGACGCCGATATAAAACAGGAAGGCCGATGAAATGCCTAGTGGTCCGGCAAGCAAGTTGGCGCCGAATAACAATAACAATGCCGCCGCCACACTGGCCGTCACATCCAGAGCAATCATCGTTTTCAATAGCGGGTTTGTATTTAAGTCGGTCATGGGAATCTTCCTTTGTTGTTTCGTTATTAAGGAAAATATGTCCGAACCTGCCTGCGGTCCATTACCTGCAAGGTAATTGGACGATGAATTATTTTCTTGTTACCGTTCATTTATGGAAAACGGAACCCCCACTGTCGGCAGTTATTTGCGCGAATGGCGACAACGCCGGCGCATGAGCCAGCTTGATCTTTCAGTTGAAGCGAACATTTCATCCAAACATCTGAGTTTTGTCGAAACCGGCCGTTCGCGACCGAGCCGGGATATGATCCAGCATTTGGCCGAGCATTTAGAAATACCGTTTCGCTCTCGGAATGAAATTTTTTTGGCCGCCGGTTTCGCCCCGGCCTTCAAAGAACGCCCATTGGATGATCCGGAAATGAAATCGGCGCTGGCGGCGGTAAATTTGGTCCTGACCGGGCACGAACCGTTTCCAGCTTTGGCTGTAGACCGGCATTGGAACATGGTCCTGGCCAATCGATGCGTGACGCCATTGACAACGGGAGTGGATGCCAAACTATTGGTGCCGCCGGTCAATGTGTTGCGGGCGACATTGCATCCTGACGGTTTGGCACCGCGAATATTGAATTTACGGCAGTTGCGCAATAATTTGCTTGCCAGCCTTCGCCGTCAGGTGGAAATGAGCGCGGACCCGGTATTGGCAGAACTCTATGAGGAGCTTGAATCTTATCCGGCGCCTGCGTCAAAATTACCGCCGTCGGAAAATGATTTTGCAGGTGTTGTGGTCCCGATGAAAGTTGCGACCGAGGTTGGCACTCTCTCGCTTTTTACGACATTGACGGTGTTTGGCACCCCTGTCGACGTGACATTGTCGGAATTGGCCGTCGAAGCGTTTTTCCCCGCCGACCCGCAAACGGCCGAGATTTTAAGGGAATTCTCCGACAATCCAGCCAACTAATCCACCAACCGTTCGACAGAAACAATGACTGTCGGGGCAACAATCTGGTCCTGACCTTTGACGATGGCGATGTCTTTCAGCTGATCTTCTTGACCCGCCGCAATCAGCCCTTGAACGCTGGCGACCGAAAGCTCTAATACGTCCCAGAAATCGCGGGACTGAAGATAGCGGCCAAGAAAGATAGCGGCCAGGGTATCGCCGGTGCCGTGCGGCGCATTCTCAATCAATGGCGTCCAAGCTACCCATGCTTCATTCGCCGTGACCGCCAACGTCGCGATCTGTCCGTTTTCGATCGCGGCGGAGGAACATAATACCAGCGCCGGCCCTAGGCTTATGAGCTGGCGTGCGGCGATCCGGGCTTCGTCCAAATTTTTCACCGATAAATCTGTGAGCAGGGACAATTCAAAAGCATTCGGGGTCACGATATTGGCGCTGGGGACGAGATCCTGAGCGATTGCCTGCACGACATTGTCTTTAACGTATACTTGCCCGCCATCCCCCATCACCGGATCGCAACAATAGATCGCTTCTGGTAGTGCCTGTCTGGCCGCCAGGACGATCCTGGCCATTTCTCCGTCACCCAGATAGCCGCTGTGGATAGCGGCGCAATTTTGTAAAAGATCGCGTTCGAGCATCCCTTGCAGCAAATTCTCTGCCCGGTGATGTGCGACCGGTCCACCCCGGTAACCGCCATGACCCGGATGGTTGGAAAACTGCACCGTCGGGATAAGGCAAACTTCATGGCCTAAGCGCCGCAAGGCGAAGGCGGCAGCTTCGGCGCCAACATGGCCATAGGCGACCTGACTGTTTATTGCTAGAACTTGTGCCATCCGACTATTCATTTCCGAATAAGGACAATTTGTAAAGCCCATGTCGCAAGTTCAGTCGCACGTCATCCGACCCCGCCGTTCGGTGCTTTATATGCCCGCGTCAAATCCAAAAGTACTCGCAAAAGCACAAAACCTGCCGGCTGATGGTTTGATCTTTGATTTAGAAGATGCGGTAGCGCCGGCAGCCAAAAAAATGGCGCGGCACCAAGCGGTTGAAGCGGCAAGTTCTGTTCACTACGGCAACCGCGAACGCATTGTCCGGATCAATGGACTGGATACAGAATGGGCAAATGACGATATTGCAGCGGTATCCAAATGCGGAGCGAATGCGTTGCTGGTGCCGAAAGTCGAAAGTGCCGCCGCCGTGCGAGCGGTGGAAAGTCGCATGAACGCAGCGGGTGCGGCGGCGGAACAAGCGATCTGGTGCATGATCGAAACCCCATTAGGCGTCTTGCGGGCGGAAGAAATTGCTGCCTCATCCGCCAAGATCGGTTGTCTGGTGATGGGGACGTCGGACCTGACGGTCGACCTGCGGGCACGGCATACGGTTGACCGGGTCCCGATGCGGCATAGTTTGTCGCACACGATCCTGGTCGCACGCGCCTATGATTTGGCCGTGCTTGACGGCGTCTCGCTTGTACTGGGCGATGATCCAAATTACCCAGAACAATGTCGCCAGGGGGTCGAGTTGGGTTTTGACGGCAAAACTTGTTTCCATCCTTCCCAATTGGCGGCGGCGAACGAAGCTTATTCGCCAAGTGAGGCGGAGGTGGCTTGGGCGCGAAAAATAACCGTGGCGTTCGCGGAAACTGCGCATCAAGGAAAAGCCGTGGTTCTGGTCGACGGTGAACTGATCGAAAACTTGCATGTGCAAAACGCAAATCGGCTAATTGCGCTGGCAGACGCGATTGAGGCGTTGCAAGCAGCCGTCGCCTGACATATCTTGGCCACACTCTGAGTTTCAACCCATCGACGTGCTTTATTTTTTCGAGGCTAATTAGAATGGTAGCGAAAAACCGCCCGATCTCCCCGCATCTGCAAATCTATCGCCCGCAGATCACCTCCGTTTTATCGATTTTGCACCGGCTTACCGGCGTTGCCTTGGCGATCGGTAGCTTGATGCTGGCCTGGTGGCTAACCGCTGCGGCAGCCGGTTCGGAAGCCTTCGACGTCGCCAATGGATTTATCGGTTCTGTTGTCGGCCGGCTCATCCTGCTCGGGTTCACCGGTGCGGTATTTTATCATTTGTGTAACGGCATTCGACACCTGTTTTGGGACGCCGGCATGGGGTACGAACTGGAAACTGCGGCAAAAACCGGCTGGCTGGTCGTGATCGCCGCAATTGTCTTAACTTTGGTGACTTTTGTTGCCGGTTATTCGGTGAGGGGCTGAGCAATGAGCGATAAAAGCTTGCGGACAGCCCTGGGCCGGGTCCGTGGCCTTGGCGCAGCGAAGGATGGGACGCAGCATTGGTGGCTGCAACGTTTGACGGCGATTGCCATTATTCCGCTGATCATCTGGCTGCTGATTTCATTGGTCTCGTTGGCTGGCGGCGAACGCGATGCTGTCGTGGCCTGGCTCTCCAGCCCGCTGGCCGCCTTATTATTGATTTTGTTTGCAATCGCCGCTTTCTGGCATATGAAGTTGGGTCTGCAGATTGTTATCGAAGATTATGTCCATAGCGAAGGGTTGAAAATTGCCACCCTTGTCTTGAATAATTTCTTTTGCATTGCCATTGGCGCGGCGGTCGTGTTGGCGACTTTGTCGATGCATTTGGGAGCCTGAAACGCATGAGTGAAGCCTACAATATAATCGATCATACCTACGACGTCGTCGTTGTTGGCGCCGGTGGCTCCGGCCTACGTGCCACCATGGGGGCCGCACAAGCGGGACTGAAGACAGCGTGCGTTACCAAAGTCTTCCCGACCCGCAGTCACACCGTGGCAGCGCAAGGTGGCATTTCCGCTTCCCTGGGCAATATGGGTCAGGACGATTGGCGTTGGCACATGTATGACACCGTCAAAGGCTCCGACTGGTTGGGCGATCAGGATGCGATCGAATATATGTGCCGGGAAGCACCACGCGCTGTCCTGGAACTGGAACATAACGGGGTTCCGTTCAGCCGCACCGAAGAGGGCAAAATCTATCAGCGCGCATTTGGCGGCATGACCACCCATTATGGCGAGGGCACGGCGCAGCGCACCTGTGCGGCTGCCGATCGCACCGGGCATGCGATGATCCACACGCTTTATCAACAGTCGTTGAAATATGACGCCGAATTTTATATCGAATATTTTGCCCTTGATCTGATTATGGAAGACGGCGTTTGCCGGGGCATCATGGCGCTTAATCTTGAAGACGGCACCATCCACCGTTTCCGCGCCCATATGGTGATCATGGCCACCGGCGGCTATGGCCGAGCCTATTTTTCCTGCACGTCGGCCCATACCTGCACCGGCGATGGCGGCGGCATGGTCTTGCGGGCTGGTTTACCGCTGCAAGACATGGAATTTGTGCAGTTCCATCCAACCGGAATTTATGGCGCCGGCTGCCTGATCACCGAAGGGGTGCGCGGCGAAGGCGGTTTCCTGGTCAATGGCGAAGGCGAGCGGTTCATGGAACGCTACGCGCCCAGCGCCAAGGATTTGGCCAGTCGCGATGTCGTCAGCCGCTCAATGACAATTGAAATTCGCGAAGGCCGCGGGGTCGGTGCCGACAAGGACCATATCCTGCTGCATCTCGATCACCTGGATCCGGCGGTTATTCATGAACGCCTGCCGGGGATCGCCGAGTCGGCGAAAATTTTTGCCGGCGTCGATGTCACCAAAGAAGCCGTGCCGGTGTTGCCGACCGTGCATTATAATATGGGCGGCATCCCGACCAACTACCACGGCGAAGTGCTCACTCTCCGTGACGGCGATCCCGATAGTGTGGTTGCCGGTTTAATGGCAGTCGGTGAAGCAGCGTGCGTCTCCGTTCATGGCGCCAATCGTTTGGGATCGAACTCCTTGATCGATCTAGTTGTTTTTGGCCGCGCCGCCGGGGTGCGCGCCGCGGAAGTCGTGAAACCGGAAACCGTGCATAAAGATTGGGCTGCCGGTGCTGGGGATGAGGCGATTGCCCGGCTCGACAATTTTCGTTACGCCAAGGGGTCGGCGCCAACGGCCAAAATTCGCGACCGTATGCAGCGCACCATGCAAAATAACTGTGCGGTTTTCCGCACCGGCGAGGTGTTGGAAGAAGGCCGCGGCTTGATCAAAGAAATCTGGAACGAGATGCCGGACATTGGCGTCACTGACCGTTCTTTGATCTGGAATTCAGATTTGGTCGAAAGCCTGGAACTTGACAATTTGATGCGGCAATCGATGGTGACAATGTATGGTGCCGTCAATCGGACCGAAAGCCGAGGCGCCCACGCGCGCGAAGATTACCCGGACCGCGATGACGAAAATTGGATGAAGCACACTTTGGCGTGGCACAATGATGCGGGCGACGTCGAAATCGAATATAGACCGGTTCATGCCTATACCATGAGCGATGATGTAGAGTATTTCCCGCCGAAGGCGCGGGTTTATTAATGGGGACCTAGATGGCCGAGTTTACCCTTCCCGCCAAATCGAAACCGACACCGGGTAAAACCCACAAAGCCGATGGCGGCGGCGACAATGTGCGGAACTTTAACGTTTACCGCTACGATCCGGATAGCGAAGACAATCCACGCATCGATACATATGAAGTCGATATGGATGAATGCGGCCCGATGGTGCTGGACGCATTGATCAAGATTAAGAACGAGATCGACCCGACATTGACGTTCCGACGTTCTTGCCGCGAGGGGGTCTGCGGGTCTTGTGCGATGAATATCGATGGCGCCAATACGCTTGCATGTACCTACGCCAGCGAAGACGTTTCGGGCGACGTCAATGTCTATCCTTTGCCGCATCAACCGGTGATCAAGGATTTAGTGCCGGACCTGTCTAATTTTTATGCCCAATATGCCTCGATCAAGCCTTATATCCAGTCGGAAACGGCGCCACCGCCGGATGGCGAACGATTGCAAAGTCCCGAAGACCGGCGCGAGCTGGATGGCCTCTATGAATGCATTCTATGCGCCTGCTGTTCGACCTCTTGTCCAAGTTATTGGTGGAATTCAGACCGTTATTTGGGCCCGGCGGCATTGCTGCAGGCCTATCGCTGGCTTGCCGATAGTCGCGATGAAGCGACCGGCGAACGGCTTGACGATCTTGAAGATCCGTTCCGGCTTTATCGCTGCCACACCATAATGAACTGCGCCAAAGCCTGTCCGAAGGGACTGAACCCAGCCAAGGCAATCGGCGAGATTAAGCAGATGATGGTCAAGCGCCGGCTCTAACCTGTCGCTGCTGTCGATTGATTACGCAACACTGAAAAATGAACGTGGCGGAATTGACGAACAGGCGCTCTGCCGGCTAGCGTTGGGCCGCAACTTTCATCGGGAGCTCTGAGTATGAGACAGCTGGTAAAGTCGATTTGCATTTCATTTTTGGCGTTCATGGTCGTCACGACGGTGCAGGCGGAAGATCCACGGCGGACAATCACTAAAATATTTGGCGACCTGTACCGATTTCAGAATAACTTTCACTATTCGGTCTTCTTGGTGACGTCGGAAGGGGTGATTGCGACCGACCCGATTGATGCGGATGCGGCGACTTGGCTGAAAGAAACTATCGCCGCCCGTTTTGATAAAAAAATAAAGTACGTGATCTATAGCCACGATCATCGCGATCACATCGCCGGTGGCGAAGTTTGGGCTGACGATGCCACGATCATTGCGCATGAAAATACCAAGCGGGCGATCCTGAACGAAAAACGCCCGACCGCGGTACCCGACATTACTTTTAGCGATTCAATGACAATTGAGCTGGGCGGTCAAAAGGTCCATTTGAAGTATCTCGGCCGCTCCCATTCCGACAATATGATCGTTGTCCATTTTCCAGCCCATCGGGCGGTTTTTGCGGTTGATTTTGTCTCGGTGCGGCGGTTGCCGTTCAGAGATCTGTCGGACGCCTATTTCCCTGATTGGATGGAGGCGATAAAACGTCTCAACCAGATAGACTATGACTTGATAATGCCGGGCCATGGTCCCATGGGTGGTAAAAACGACGCGGCGGCGCATGGGAAATATCTACAAGAGCTTTATGATGCAGTCATGCAGGCGGCGCGCGAGGGGCAATCCTTGGAAAAAATGAAAAAAACAATCACGCTTGGGTCCTATGCCAATTGGTCGCAGTACAGTAAATGGCGCGAACTGAACATAGAAGGGGCGTATCGCCACGTCGTCTTGCACCGTCGGGGAAACTAGCACACAGTCGAGTGAGTTCTAGCGTAGCAATGAGTTGAAGCGAAGGCATGGCAACAGACGAAAATAACGACGCATTGCCGACGATGCCGGTCGGCGAGAAATCTGAAGCCGCCACTGCAGTACCGGCGGAAGCGATCCTGCCGGCAGAAGTCGCCAAGGAAATCAGGGAAATAGGCGATCTTGTCGCCTATATTGCCGATTGGATCGAAACGGAAGTTTTGACCCTATCGACCGGGGTGCAATTGGCGATGATCGTGACCGCGATCGTTCTTGGTGTCGCGGTAGCTGCAATATTTCGACCGGCTGTTACAAAATGGCTTGCACCAGAAAATCTGGATGGTTTTAAAGCGCGGACTTTAGTGGTTTTACAGGGGATCTTGACGCCGCTTTTCAGCGTCTTGTTTCTTTGGCTCGCGAAAGCGCTGAACGCGATCCTCGGCTTGCAAAGCCAGGTTATCGATATTGCGATATCCTTAACAATTGCCTGGATTGTGATCCGGCTGATATCCAATTTGATCGCAAATGTCTATTGGTCTCGCATAATGGCGACGGTTATTTGGACCGTCGCAGCCCTTATCATTCTTGGTATATTTGACCAAGTACGGATCTTCCTGGACGCCCTGGCGATACATTTTGGCGACGCCCGAATATCAGTTTATATGGTCATCAAAGGCGGCATTGTCGCAGCCGTGTTGTTGTGGACTGCGCTGGCTGGCTCCCGCCTATTGCATCGCCGCATCGAACGATTGCCGCACCTAACGCCATCGGTACAGGTTCTGATCAGTCAAACCATTCGGTTCTTCCTGATCGTCATTGCCGTGGCCATCGCCCTGAACACGGTCGGTATCGATCTCACGGCGTTCGCCGTGTTCTCGGGTGCCGTTGGCGTCGGCGTCGGTTTTGGGCTGCAGAAAATTGTCTCGAATGTGATGAGCGGGATTATCCTGTTGCTCGATAGTTCGGTTAAACCAGGCGATGTGATCGAAGTTGTCGGCACCTATGGCGAAGTACGAAATTTGGGTGCCCGCTACACAGCGGTAAAAACCCGCGATGGCACGGAGCATCTGATCCCGAATGAAGAACTAATCGCCAACACGGTGATCAATTGGTCTCATACAGATCGGCTTATTCGCATCAAAGCGCCGGTGGGGGTGTCCTATGGCGCCGATATCGAACTGGCCCGACAACTGATCATCGACGTTTGCAATGCTATTCCCCGGGTACTGAATGATCCGCCAGCGAATTGTTTGGTCAAAGGATTTGGCGACAGCTCGGTCGATCTGGAAGCCCGGTTTTGGGTTGCCGACCCGGAAGGTGGTGTCTCCAATGTTCGCAGCCAAGTTTTTCTCGGTATCTGGCATAAATTCAAGGAACACGGAATCGAAATCCCGTTCCCGCAGCGCGACCTGCATATCAGATCCGGCACCACGCCTGGCGCGGAAGATTAAAAGTCCAGAGACGCTAGTTCATCGATTGCGGGTGCATACCAATAGGCCCCGCTGACCGGCGTTGAGAATTCCGTCAAGCGGTCATGAAGCCTGTCCTTTGCCAGGCCGAACATATGGCAAAGCTGGACGTCGAAGCGGTCGATATCGCAAGCAAAAGCGACAAAATAGAGACCATTTTCACCAGCGCCGCCATAAGGAGTGCTACGCCGCAGGATCTTCGCCGGCACCCCGTCCAGTTTTAAATCGGTGCGGCTGACATGGGATGTTGCCGGCATGGCATCACCTTCCAATTCAATATCATCCGCTTTGGTTCGACCGATGACCTGCTCCTGTTCAGACACCGCTAGCTTATCAAAGGCGCTCAGGTCATGCGCCCATTTCTGGGTTAAAACAAAGGCGCCACCGTTGTTTAGAAATGCGGCGGCCGGGGCGGCCTCGCCCTTCGGATTAGCGGTACCATCGACGAAACCAATCAAATCGCGATTGTTATGATAGCTGAAACCATCGATTTCAATCGTCAGTTCGGTCGAATCCCGAACCGCCTGATGAATGGCAATCGCGACTTCCAGGACAACGTCGTGATTGTCTCCGTGGATCCAGAACCAGATATCGCCTTGTGTCGCTGGGGCAGGTCCGACCGGCAGAAAAGCGCGCGATCCTGCCGGTGCTTGACCGTCGGTAAGTTTTTGCCAGAGATCATGGCCGAACCCGACGACGATTATGGTATCGTCGGTTGCGGCTTGCCGGGCTTGGCAAACGGCTAATTTTAGCGCGTTTTCGTCGGCACCCTTTCGGCAAGTATATTCCAGAAACCGGCGATGAAGTCCCGGCTCCGTCACGATACCCGATTGCGGGTCAGTCATTGATAATCTCCAACACGAATGATGTTTCCCATCATATGGGTTTCCGGTTCCTAATTGGAAGCCTTGCGGCTAGGATTGTCCGAGCAAATCGAAAAAAAGGGAAGCAGATGAACCTGAGCAAACTATTGCAGGAGAGGGCAGAAGCGGGAAATCCGGTTCGTGTCGGGCTGATCGGAGCCGGTAAATTCGGCTCGATGTTTTTGGCGCAAGTGCGCCTAACCACCGGCATGCATCTTCTCGGCATCGCTGATTTGGATATTGCGCGGGCCAAGGATGCCTGTCTGTTCACCGGCTGGGATGAAGCGCAAGTCGGCGCTAGGGATTTTGCCGAGGCCTATCGAAATCAAACGACTTATCTTTGCGAAAGCGGGGATGAGTTGATTGCGGCAGACGGGCTGGAAGTGGTTATAGACGCCACCGGCGATCCGGCGATCGGTATTCGCCACGCCTTGAAAGCCATTGAACTGGGCCGCCACATCGTCATGGTCAATGTCGAGGCGGATGTCCTAGCTGGCCCATTGCTGGCGCGGAAAGCCGAACAGGCAGGCGTTGTCTATAGCCTGGCCTGGGGCGATCAGCCGGCGTTGATCGCGGATCATGTGGATTGGGCCCGGACCTGCGGTTTTGAAGTGGTTTGTGCCGGTAAGGGCACACGTTATTTACCGCGCTTCCATCAATCGACGCCGGATACGGTGTGGGATAATTTTCATTTTGATGCGGAAACCGCAAAGCGCGGACGTATGAACCCAAAGATGTTCAACAGTTTCATCGACGGCACCAAATCCGGTATCGAAATGACCGCGGTCTGTAACGCCACCGGCCTGACGCCGCAACCAGATGGTTTGTCATTCCCGCCGGCCAATCGTTTTGAACTTGCCGACATCTGCAAACCAACGGCTAATGGCGGCACGATCAGTCATCGCGGGACCACGGAAGTGGTCTCCTCCCTCAATCGGGATGAAACGGAAGTGGCGCATAACCTCATGCTCGGGACCTATGTCGTGGTGGCCGCGGATAATGATTATGTGCGGCATTGTTTCGAAGAATATGTGCTTTTGCCGGACAAGACCCATGATTTTGCCGCCCTTTACCGGCCAATCCATTTCATCGGCCTGGAACTGGGTATATCCGTTGCTTCCGCCGCGCTTCGCCGGGAAGCCACGGGTTCAGCAGTGTGCTTCAATTCCGATGTCGTGGCGACAGCGAAAAAGCCGTTGAAGGCGGGCGAGATGCTGGATGGCGAAGGCGGCTATTGCGTCTGGGGGAAACAAATGTCGTCTGCGAAATCCCTGGCGTTGGGCGGCCTGCCGATCGGTCTGGCGCAGAATGTTACGTTGAATAGTGATATCCCTGAGGGTGCGCAGTTAACTTGGAACGATGTCGCGATTGATCCTGATGATCCGGCATATCAGTTCCGCCGGGAAATGGAAGCGGCCTTCGCCAACCATCCGGAGCCGTCATAATCGGTGTTACGCCCGCGTGAGGCCCATTGCCGCCAACTGTTCGCGTAGGGCAGGTAGGCGATCGCCGCCCCAGAAAAGTTCGTTGTCGACCAGGTAAGCCGGGACCCCGAAGACGCCCATCCGTTCGGCGTCCGCGCGAATTTGGTCATGCGCAATACCGCCCGGACCGTCCGCGAAGGCATCAAATTCACTGGCGTCCATACCGGCATCTTGGATCGCTTGTTTGACCTGCTGGCGGTCCTCGATATAGATCGTATGGGTGAAAAACCGTTCGAAAACCAACCGGCTCAAGGCGACAATTCCATCGCGTTCCTTGGCGTAAAGCAGCGCGATATTGGCGTCGCGGCTGTCATAGATGATTTTTGGCCCTTTCAGGACCAGGCCACGTTTATTGGCCTCTCGCCGGCAGTCCATGTAGGAATATTTCACTTTACGCCACTGATGGGCGTCGCGCCCTTCGACGTCGCCTAGGTATGACGGGATATCCAAGGTATAGGGGCGCCAATCAAGGTCAATATCGAAATCTTCTTCCAATTTAACGGTGTCTTCAACCGCCAGATAGGCATACGGGCTTTTGTAGTCGGTATAATGAATGATCGTTTTAGTCATCGTTAAATCCTATATGTCCAACGCCCGGCAATTTCAATGCTGGTGGCCAAACCGCCAAACCAAGAGAGAAACCGAATAAATTAATCTCTAACCCTTCTTTCAGACCGATGGTCGCACCGGCGACGCCATTTAGCGAGACTTGCCAACCCGTACCGCTGGGGCTTTGGGCAAAGAAGCGGTCGAGGGTCAGATAATCCTTACCCACGGCGGTGACCGGCAAGGCTAAGCCAAGCGCCGGCACTTCCCGGGCGATATGAGCGGTGAAGGTATTGCTGTTCGGACCGGGCCAGACCTTGTAGCTATCTCGGTAGGGATAGGACTTAATTGCCGCTTTGATTAGCGGAATGAATCGCATCGCTTGCGAACCGCGCATATCCAACAGCGCTTGCGGTTTGGATCCGTACCAAAAGCCGTCCGGATTATTGTGGCTGAGGCGCAAGGCAGGGGCGCCATTGCCGACCCCCCAACCGATCACTTCATAACGTTCGTAAATCGAGCTGCCGCGCGGCTTCAACACGAGCCATGTGTGGACTGCGAAAGCACCGCGCCAACCGAAAGTCGGGGCGGCAAACACCTGCACAACCGCGTCGCTGGTTTGTGGCGATAACCCGGTGGCAGCGTGGCTGGCATCCCACCAGTTCCCCGCCGGTGGTTTGTAGGTAAGGTAGGACCAGCCTAGCGGCAGTATAAACAGCAGCAAGAGAATGAGGATTGCTAACAAGCCGCGCCGCCACATCGCCCGATCACTAAATAAGGCCGGCCAGGGGTGACGAGGGATCGGCATAACGTTTTTTCGCCATGCGACCGGCCAGATAGGAAAGCCGGCCGGCCTTGATTGCGTGTTTCATCGCTTCCGCCATCAGCACCGGATCTTGCGCTTCGGCAATCGCGGTATTCATCAAAACCCCGTCACAGCCGGTTTCCATGGCAATCGACGCATCGGAGGCGCAGCCGACGCCGGCATCGACAATTACCGGCACTTTAGCATTTTCGATAATGAAACGGATATGTACCGGGTTCTGTACGCCTAGACCCGAACCGATGGGCGCTGCCAAGGGCATAATCGCAACACAACCAATATCTTCCAGCACCTGCGCCTGGATCGGATCGTCGTTGCAGTAAACCATCACCTTGAAGCCTTCTTTGACCAGCACTTTCGCCGCTTCAACCGTTTCCGGCATATTTGGATAGAGAGTTTTTTGATCGCCCAGCACTTCCAACTTCACTAGATCCCAGCCACCGGCTTCCCGTGCCAGGCGTAACGTACGCAAGGCCTCATCCGCCGTATAACAGCCGGCGGTATTGGGCAAATAGGTGTATTTTTTGGGATCAATAAAATCGACCAGCATTTCCTGGTTTGGGTCGGTGACATTCACCCGGCGCACAGCAACGGTGATAATCTCGGCGCCGGATGCTTCCAACGCCGCCGCGTTTTCGGCAAAACTTTTGTATTTTCCGGTGCCGATAATCAGCCGCGATTGATAACGTTTACCGGCAATGACCAAGGACTTGTCGTCCTGTGATTCTGCCGAGGCGTCGCCGCCACCGATGAAATGGACGATCTCCAGCTTGTCGCCTTGGTTCAGCTGCACGTCGCCATAGGTCGAGCGCGGCACGATCTCCAAATTTCGCTCGATGGCAATTTTTCGTGCATCCAGGCCCAATTGTTCCAAAAGCCCAACAAGGTTAAGAGATTCAGCGATTTCCTGATCTTCACCGTTTAACGTTATTTGCATGCTCATTCGCTATTCTGTGTCCGCTAGTTCAATTATGGTACGACGATAGTCGGCATTCAACTACCATGGCTTCCCACTTGACTCCGAAGCCGGTATATAGGCCTTAAGGTTGACGTAACTACCCATTATTTCGAGCAATCAGTATAGTAATTCGATGACAACGACAATTCTGGTTTTGAACGGCCCCAATCTTAATATGCTCGGCATTCGCGAGCCGGAGATTTATGGTGGCCAGACGCTAAGCGATATTGAAGCCATGGTACAGGCCCGCGCGGATGAACTGGTGATAAATGTCGACTTCCGGCAAAGCAATCATGAAGGCGAGCTGGTCACTTGGATTCAACAAGCCTTGGATACTCATGCTGCCATTATCATTAATCCGGGCGCCTATACGCATACCTCCGTCGCGATCCAGGATGCCTTGAAAGCAGTCGCATTGCCGGTTTACGAGGTGCATATCTCGAACATTTTTCGGCGCGAAGAGTTTCGTCATCATTCCTATATTTCGGCTGCGGCGACGGCGGTGTTATGCGGCTTTGGCGCCAAGGGTTATCTTTATGCTTTGGATGCAGCGGCAGATCACGTTAAATAATAAGATCAATAAAAATACCAAGCCTCGGGAGAGCAACATCAATGGGTAAATTGGAAGTCGATCAGGACCTCATTCGTGAACTGGCGGCATTGCTGGACGAAACTGGCCTGACGGAAATCGAAGTCAGCGATGACGATAATCGACTACGGGTGGCGCGCATGGCCGGGACTGTCATGGCCGCCGCGCCCGCCATTGCCGCAGCTTCCGGGACGGCTGCAGCCCCTGCCGAAGTCGTCGGCGTCGAGGCGGAATTCGATGCCGATCATCCGGGCGCTATTACTTCACCCATGGTTGGCACCGCTTATCTTGCGCCGGAACCGACGGCAGCGGATTTTGTCTCCGTCGGCGAGCAGGTGATCGAAGGGCAAACCTTGTTGATTATCGAAGCCATGAAGACTTTCAATGAAATTCCCTCACCAAAGTCGGGTATGGTCAAAGCCATCATGTTTGACAATCAGTCGCCGGTTGAGTTCGGCGATGTCTTGATGATCATTGAATAAAGTTCATTGACCGTGGCAGAATTCGAAAAAGTCCTTATCGCCAATCGCGGCGAAATCGCCCTCAGGGTTCACCGGGCCTGTCGTGAGATGGGCATTGAAACAGTAGCCGTTCATTCGACCGCTGATGCAGATGCTAAGCATGTGCGTCTAGCTGACCAAAGCGTCTGCATTGGGCCGCCGAATGCCCAGCAGAGCTACCTGCACATTCCGTCAATCCTGGCGGCGGCGGAGGTGAGCGGTGCTGATGCGATCCATCCGGGTTATGGTTTTCTGTCGGAAAATGCCAATTTTGCAGAAATGGTGGAAGAACACGGTTATGTCTTCATCGGCCCGACGCCAGAACATATTCGCTTGATGGGCGACAAGATCGTCGCCAAAGAAACTATGACCAAGCTGGGTGTCCCGGTCGTTCCCGGTAGCGATGGCGAGGTTAAATCGCTGGAAGAAGCCGAAGCGATCGGTGTCGAAATTGGCTACCCGATCTTGATCAAAGCCTCAGCCGGCGGCGGCGGTCGCGGTATGAAAGTGGTGAACAAAGCTGAGGAACTGGCCGCTGCAATGGCGGCGGCGAAGGCGGAAAGCAAAGCCGCCTTCAACGACGACGTTGTCTATATCGAAAAATATCTGGGCGAGCCGCGCCATATCGAAGTGCAAATCATTGGCGACGGGCATGGCCATGTGGTGCATTTGGGGGAGCGCGACTGTTCGCTGCAGCGGCGCCATCAAAAAGTCCTGGAAGAAGCGCCATCGCCGGTTCTGAATGAGGAAACGCGTCAACGTATCGGTGGCATTGTCGCGAAGGCGATGGCGGAGATAAAATATCGTGGCCTCGGCACCATCGAATTCCTTTATGAAAAGGGCGAGTTTTATTTCATCGAAATGAACACCCGACTGCAGGTTGAGCATCCGGTGACGGAGATGGTGACCCGGATTGATCTGGTGCGGGAACAAATCCGTATTGCCGAAGGCAAGCCGCTGTCATTTACCCAAGATTCGGTATTTTGGCGCGGCCATTCGATCGAATGTCGAATCAATGCGGAAGATCCGAAAACCTTCGCCCCCTCACCGGGTAAGGTGATTGATTTTCATCAACCGGGTGGCCTGGGGGTGCGAGTCGATTCGGCACTATATTCGGGCTACAAGGTGCCGCCGCATTACGATAGCCTGATTGCTAAGCTGGTTGTTGTTGGCCAAACCCGTGAAGAATGTTTGATGCGGTTGAAGCGCTGCCTGGAAGAAATGGTTGTCGACGGCATTTCCACCAACCTTCCGCTCCACTTAAGCTTGATGGACAACGAAGCCTTTAATAAAGGCGACTACAACATCCACTGGCTGGAAGAATATTTGGAGACCTGGAAGGGTTGAAACGCCGTCGAAGTTGCGGCAGCGTTAGCCGATGATTGCAATCGAACCGGAACTTGTTCTGAAAGCTTATGCCGCCGGCGTCTTTCCGATGTCGGAATCCCGCGACGACGATCGGATATTCTGGGTCGATCCGGATAAGCGGGCGATCTTTCCTTTGCACACTTTTCATGCCCCCAAGCGCCTCAAACGAACCGTCCGCTCGAACCATTTCGACGTTCAAATCGATCAATGTTTTGCCGATGTCATCTCTGCCTGTGCCGAGCCCAGCCGCAGTGACGCCGGCACCTGGATCAATCATGGAATACAGGATCTATTTACTGAACTGCACCATATGGGATACGTACACTCGATTGAAGTGATGCGCGATGGTCAATTGGTTGGTGGTTTGTACGGTTTAGCATTGGGTGGGGCATTTTTCGGCGAGAGTATGTTTTCGCTCGAACGGGATGCGTCCAAAGTTGCCTTGGTGCATTTGGTCGGACGCTTGAAACTCGGCGGATTTAGCCTACTGGACGCGCAGTTTATTACCGACCACTTAAAACAATTTGGCGCGTTAGAAGTTGAACGCGAAGAATATCAGCAGCTATTATCAAACGCTATGGCTCAATCGGCGGATTTTTTCTGCGCCGGTACGGCGATTACCGCCGAGGCGGTTTTACAGTCGATTACCCAGACGTCATAAACCGCGTGTTCCATCGCCGATATCGCGGGGCTGGAAGCAAACATCCAACCGCGAAACACTTCACTGCGGTCTTCGTCGCCTGGACGCAATTCATCGACCCGCAGGAAAGCCTTCACTTCCGGGGGATCCTCAGGCGCACTTTTTTCGCATCTTTGCATGGTGATGAGTAGCGATCCGAACGAAATTTCCAATCCTTCCGGGGCTTCAACGACACTAACCCGGGCGGTGATTTTATCGAGTGCCCGTAATACCCCGATCTTGCCTGCGGCGGTCTGCGCAGTCGCTATCGGGATCATCAGCAATGCAAGGAAAAGAGGGCCGACAATTTTCATAAGCCACGTACCGCGTAGAACCGCAAACGCACATAATCAGCCGTCCAGTCGCCTTTTTCGTCCTGTAACATCGGGGCGACCAGGGCGGCAATTTCGTCCAGCAATGCTGGTTTTTCTGCGGTGGGCACAGCATTTAAAAAACATTCGGTAAAAGTTTCGAGCCAGCCGCGGATATTGCCTGGTAAAGGCGTTTGCCGGGGGATCAGGTTAATTTGTTTCACGTGAAACCCTGCGGCTTCCAGTTTCTGCCGATAGGCTGCCGGCGAGGGGAAATACCAGGGGTCGTACGCCGCCGCATCGATGTCGCGCGCTTTCAAGCTAGCATAGCAGGCGACCCTAAGGGCGGCGACATTCATATAACCACCCATTTCGCCGATGAAACGTCCCCCCGGTTTCAAGGCTCGAAATACGCCAGTTATTACTTCATCCGGTCGTTTCATCCAATGCAGCGCTGCGTTTGAGAAGACGGCATCAAATTCCTGTTCAAACGACAACTCGTGACCATCTTGAACGGAAACGTTGAGGCCGATGGCGCGAGCGGCCGCTATCTGTTCCGCGCTGGCATCGACACCAATTACATCAATCCCCATGTCGCGCAATTTTAGCGTCAGGGCGCCATCACCGCAGCCGAGATCGAGAATTTGCTCGTTCGGTTTTGGGTCTAACAATTCTATAACGGGCAACCCTAAATCAGCAACAAAACGGGCGTTTTGCGCATAGCGATCCGGGTCCCAATGTTGCGATTTTGTTGGAATAGCGTTTTCGTCAGACATTCGTGCTCGACACCATTACTCTTTTGCCGGCGCGGCCGTGGCGCCATGGATCGCCCGGCCGATCAAGTCACTTAAGTCAATGGCGCTTTGGGTCAGCTCAAACTCGTCCCCGGCAACCAGCATTTCTTCTTCGGCACCAGGTTCAATCGCCAGGAAGTTTCCGCCTAGCAAGCCAGCCGTGGCGATCCGGATCGAAGAATCTGTCGGCAGCCTAATATCATCGCGGACCGACAATATGACCACCGCTTCATAGGTTTTTGGATCAAGTTGTTGCTCCAAAACCGAACCGATCTTAATGCCGCTCATCATTACATCAGTGCCAACGGAAACGCCGGAAGCATTCTGGAAGCGGGCAGATAATTCATAACCGGACACACCGCCGACATTTGCCCGATCGACGGCGAACCACAAAAAAACCGCCGCGACCGCAAGCACGACTGCCCCGACTAAGGTTTCAACTATATTTCCATTCATAGACTATCACCCACGGAGCATTGTCGAAGATTGAACCCAAGCATAAATTAAGCATCCGGCGACCAGGCTTCGTAATCGCCTGACGTCGATTTGCGTTTTCCGCCTTCGGTCATGCTGCCGGAGGGGCGATAAGCTTCGACAGTGCCGGTTTGGTTTGGCTCATGTTCAGCATTAAAAGATGGTACGGCCGGTTTATGGTCCCCCAGCGGTGGATGTTCAAAGGTTTTATGCAGCCAGCCATGCCAATCAGCGGGCACCGCCGACGCTTCCGGGCGTCCGGCATAAATCACCCAACGGCGGGGGCCATTTTTTTCTTCAAAATAGCGATTGCCAAATTCGTCTTCGCCGACTGGCTTGCCCTTCCACCAGGTCATGAACCTGGTGCCAATTGTTGCACCCATCGCTTAAGGCTCCTTCAATTCATTCATTTCCGCAAAGTTGGCGGAATATCGCAAAGCCGAGCCATCAGGTAAAGCCAAAAGGTGTCTAAATAATGGCTTTATGCGTGGCCGCCGCGCAACAGGGCACCCGGTCGATTGATCCCATTTGCCCCCAACATCGAACCGTTGACGATGACGGCGTCAATCCCAGAGGCATCGGAGACCAATCGGTCGGCACCTGCCGGCAGATCATTGACCCGGCGCAATTTGCTGGCGGCTATTGTTTTCGGATCAAAAACAACGATGTCGGCGGGCCGACCGTCGGACAATAAACCGCGATCGGTCAGGCCGAATAACTCCGCCGGGCGTTGAGTTAACATATGGACTGCCCGTTCGATTGCCAGATCGCCGCGTTCGCGGACCCAACGGCCCAGCAAATGGGTCGAAAAACAAGCATCGCACAATTGGCTGGCATGGGCCCCGGCATCGGAAAGACCAATGACGGTGTTCTGATCCTGCAACAGTTCCGCCACTTCACTTTCGTCATTGTTGAAGATGGCAAAGCGGAAACGGATGGTGAAATCGGTTTCCAGCGACCAATCCAAGGCCAGATCAATCGGATGTTTGTTAAGGTCCGCCGCGACTTCCGCCAATAACTTGCCGTCTAAGCTGTGATCCAGCGGGCAAAACGAAATTTCCGCCCGTTCCGCCCATCCAGCTAATGGTGTGCGCTCGCCAATCGCAGTCGCGTCCTTGAATTCCTTGCGGAAGGCATCGTCGCGATAAATTTCACGGCGGCCGGCCCGGTCGGTTTTCATCGTCCGTTGGAATATCGGATGCATCTCGAACGGGAATGGTTCGTTGAACTCAAAATCAAACAATAGCGGGCGACAGGACACTTGGGGAACAATATTGAGCCCTTTATCGACAAATCCAGCCGTCATGTCCAAATGGCGGCGATGCGATCCGGGACCCGACAATCCAGCCAACAATGCCGTCCAGGTGATCGGCACCTGATGTTTTTCCGCCAGCTCGGCAAACTGATCGTGGAACAGGCTGCGGCCGATGGTGGCCTGCATGATGCCCCGGCCGGATTTGTTCATGGCGCCGACCAAGCTGTCGATTTCGTCGATGCTGGCCAGGCGGCTGGGGACCGGATTGCCACCGTAACCATGATGGGTGCCGGCGTGAGAGGTCGAAAACCCGACCGCGCCCGTATCCATGGCTTCTTCGACAATGCTTTCCATTTGCGCAATTTCCGGTGCCAAAGCCTCGCGTTTGACGGCATCCTCTCCCATCACAAATGTACGGATCGGCGTATGGCCGGCGAGGACACCGACATTGATTTCGACACCGCCTTTTTCAATCACGTCCATATATTCGGGGAAACTTTCGAACGGCCATTCTTCTCCTAGACCAACGGTCAGCGCATCGAAGCTCATGCCTTCGACCTTTTCCAAGGTCCGTTTCATCATGTCTCGATGGCCGGGTTTGGTCGGCGCGACGCCGAAACCGCAATTACCGATCACCACCGTCGTGACGCCATGTTGCGGTGAAATCGTCAGTCCCTGATCCCACATCACCTGAGCGTCATAATGGGTGTGAATATCGACAAAACCTGGGCAGACGACTTTGCCGGCGGCATCGATTTCCTGGACCGCTTCGCCTTCGATGGTCCCCAGCGCTGCGACCTTGCCATCCTTGACCGCGACATCGCCCTGATAGCCGGCTGTCCCTGTGCCGTCGATAATCGTCCCGTTTTTGATCTTCAGATCGAATTGCATATCTTTTCCTTACCCCTATGACGCCAGCTGATAAAGCGCGCTTACATTATCTTTCAAAATCAAGTCCAGTTCCGCAGCCGGCACATCCTTCGCATGTTCATCCAACAATTCCTGGCTCCACGGCCAGGTGCTGTCCGAATGCGGGAAATCGTTGGCCCACATCAAGCGTTCAATATTACAGGCATGGCGGAATTGGAAGGCCGTCCAATCGTCCTGGAAGGTCAACCAGATATTCTGCTTGAAATAATACGAAGGCAAATGTTCAAGTTCAGCGCATTTCAGCCAGGCCCGGTGACGCTTATAGGCGTGATCCATTCGATACATGAAATGCGGCGCCCAGCCGGCATCGGCCTCGACACAAACTAGTTTCAGGTCCGGGTGGCGCTGAAAGATACCGGCGAATACGAACATCCCCATGATATCCTGACAGGAACGCATGATACCCAGGAAACCGTTGATTTTTGGCCCGCGGGTCTCAAAACCCGACTGTTTTGTCGTTAGAATATGAAACGACAGGGGCAGTTCCAGTTCAATCGCGGCGCGCCAAAGCGGATCGTAGATCGGATCGTCATAATCCGCTTCCCCCGGCTCCCCCGGCATCATTACACCCTTGAAGCCCTTGGCTTTGATGGCGCGGAATTCCTTGATCCCTTCCGTCGGCGATTTTATCGCGGCCTGCCCCAAGCCATACAGACGGTTGGGTGCAGTGCCACAATATTCTTCCAGCCAACGGTTATAGGCTTCGAAACAGGCCTGCTTGTAATCGATATCCGGATGGCCGCAAAGGATCATGCCGACGGTCGGATAAATAAACTCCGCAATCACACCGTCGCGGTCCTGATCCTTGAGCCGTGCTTTTGGATCCCACCCACCGGCGTGCAATTGTTCGAATTTGGTGCCGAACATTTTCAAATCTTCGGGCTTTTTACCAGCCGCGGCCACGAGGCCCAGCGGTATTGACCGCGGGATGCCAGGGACGACAAAAACATCGCCGCCCATATCCTCTTTCACATACGGTGCATCGTCTCGAAACTTGGCTTCGATATAGTCGGTATAACAATTTGGCGGTTCGGTAATATGCGAATCCGCGGAAATCATTCCCTTAACCATCTGCACACCCCCGGTGTTAGTTCAAAATTTCAGCCAGCGCTTCGCCGGTTGCGGCAATCGTGCCGTCAGCTTTATTCACGGTGATTTCGCAAGTCAACCACTTGCCATTATTGGTTTCGCGCTTGCCGACGACTTGGGCTCGGATTGAGATTTCATCGCCCGGATAGATCGGTTTGCGAAAGCGGGTTTCCAGTCGCCGGTGATTGCCATTGTCCGGCCACAGCCAATCGGTCATCAGGCGGGTCATCAGAGAATAGGTCATCAGGCCATGTTGAATGACGTCGTCGAACTTTTTATCGCCGGCGAAATTGGTTTCCTCGAGGAATTTGTCATCCCAATGCAAAGGATTATGGTCGTAGGAGGCATGGGCGAATTCCTTGATCGCTTCCCGGGTCACGTTGATATTCGGGCCCACGATTTCGTGCCCGATCTCGATATCGTCGTAAGTAAATGTCGCTGACATTTCAGGCTCCCTCAATAGGGCCGCATTGTCCAGCCGCGGCCGGAACAAACGACATCACCATCTTGATTGCGGAAAACATTGTCGTGAATGGCGAATATATTGCCCTTACGGATGACCTTATCCAGGCAACGGGCTTCCAAACTGATGGTATCGCCGGGGCGAACCGGGCGTTCGATCCACCAATTCTGCCCCATATTGACAGTGCCCGGGGTGCGCATGAAATGATCATGGCCGGTACAAGCAAACAAAAACAGCGCATGAATACTAGGTGGCGCGATCAGACCGCCAAAACGGCTTTTTTGGGCGTAGTCCTCATCGAAATAAAGCGGATTGTCGTCGCCAATGGATTTGGCATAACGCTGGATGATTTCTTTGGTAATGGTAACTGGACGAGATTCCAGCGTCTTCCCCGGTTCCAGATCATCCCAGCCGGCGCGACTTTCCGCGTCTTTCCAAAAATCCGTTTCGAAACGATCCGGCTCGAAAGCGTCAAGCTCCGCCATCTTGAGCAACCCTTTTCACAAATTCACGATGGCACTATACTGCAAGTAACCCGCACCATTGGTAAACCCATCGATTTTATATAGAAAATTTGGAGTTTCGCTTTATGCCTATCCCTGCCGCTTCCGATGTTCTGGATCATATACGGGTACTGGATTTGACGCGGGTACGCGCCGGCCCGACGGCAGTGCGGCAATTGGCCGACTGGGGGGCCGACGTGATCAAAATTGAAGTGCCAGACCACGCTGGCGGCGATGGCGGCCTGGGCGGCGCCCGACACGGCCCGGATTTTCAGAACCTACACCGTAACAAACGCTCCATTACGCTCAATCTTAAGTCGGAACAGGGTTTGGAGATTTTTCGCAAATTGGTCAAAAATGCAGACGTGGTGGTCGAAAACTATCGCCCGGATGTGAAAAACAGACTGGGCATCGGCTACGAAAGCCTAAAAGGGATCAATCCACGCATTATTTATGCCAGCATTTCCGGTTTTGGTCAGGATGGGCCCTATGTCAAACGGCCGGGTGTCGACCAAATCGCCCAAGGGCTGGGCGGCCTGATGTCAATTACCGGCAAACCGGGCGAAGGGCCGATGCGGGTCGGCATACCCGTTGCTGACCTGACCGCCGGTTTGATGGCGGCACAAGGTGTTCTGCTGGCGATTATAGAGCGGGAAAAAAGCGGCGAAGGACAATGGGTGAAGTCGTCGTTGCTGGAATCGCAGCTTTTCATGTTGGATTTTCAAGCTGCCCGTTGGCTTGTCGATCAAGATGTGGCGCCGCAAGTTGGTAATCATCATCCGACCGCGGTGCCAACAAACGCTTACGAAACGGCGGACGGTTTCATGAATGTCGCCGGGGCTGGGGATCGGCTATTTGAGCGTTTTTGCGACGCCGTTGAGCGCCCTGATCTGAAAGACAACCCGGACTATGTCGGTGGCAAACGCCGGTTTAAGAACCGCATCGCTTTAGAAGCCGAACTGCAAATTGAGATGAAAAAACAAACCACGGCGCACTGGATTGAAGTCTTGAATGATGCCGGTGTGCCGTCTGGCCCAATCAACTCGATTGATCAAGCCTTTGCCGACCCGCAGGTTCGCCATCTTGGCATCGCGCAGCAAACCACCGGCCCGGAAGTTGGCGAGATTACCCTGGTCGGACAAGCCATCACCATGAGCCGGAGCGAAGCTAAATTGGCCATCGGCGCACCGGAGAAGGGCGCCCACACGGATGAAATCCTGGCTGATATCGGTTATAGCGACGCCGATATTACCGCCATCAAAGAAAACCAAAGTGTTTGAGGAGTTAATCACTTGAGTGACATACAATTATCGACCAAGAAAATGATTGCCCGTAAAGAAGGTGCGGTCGGCTGGATGATTTTCAATCAGCCCGAAAAGCGCAATGCGGTTTCGATGGAGATGTGGGCTGCCGTGCCCGAGATCATGGAGGCTTTCGAAAGCGATCCGGGCATCCGCGTCATCGTTTTGGCAGGCGCTGGCGACAAGGCGTTTGTCGCTGGGGCGGATATTTCTGAATTTGGTGAAAATCGCAACTCGCCGGAAACGACCAAAAAATACGATGCCGTCGGCGCCAAAGCGCAAGCCGCCATTGCCAATGCGAGCAAACCGACCATCGCCATGATCCAAGGTTATTGCGTTGGTGGCGGCGTTGCGATTACGCTGAATTGCGATCTACGGATCGCTTCCGACGATAGCCAATTTGGCGTGCCGGCGGCAAAATTGGGCCTTGGTTATAAGGCCGGCGGCTTGAAGCAGTTGATCGATCTGGTCGGGCCGTCTTTCGCCAAGGAAATCTTTTTCACGGCGCGTTTGTTCACGCCGGATGACGCCATCGCCATGGGCCTGATTAACCGCGTGGTGCCACGGGCCGAATTGGAAGATTATGTCGCCGACTATGCCAATACCATCGGCAACAATGCCCCTTTGACGATCAAGGCGGCGAAGATGACCATTAATGAATTGCTGAAAGACGAAAGTCGCCGTGACCTCGATAAATGCGACGAAGCGATCATGGCCTGCTTTGCCAGCGCCGACTTCAAAGAAGGCCGCACCGCTTTCATGGAAAAGCGCAAACCACAGTTCAAGGGAGAATAATCATGGTCAGGGGAAGCTGTCTTTGCGGTGCCGTCAGTTGGGAAATGCAGGGGCCCTATGAACGCATGAGCCATTGCCATTGTTCGATGTGCCGGAAAATCCACGCCGCCCCGTTTGCGACTTATGTCACTTTGAAAAAGACGCAGTTCAACTGGCTAAGTGGGGCCGACAACATCACTCACTACCAATCTTCGCCATCTTTCATTCGCTCGTCCTGCAAAAACTGCGGCACTGTTGTTTCCGTCGGGCTGTTGGATGCGGCGCGGAGCGAAGAGGTGGTGGTTTCCGCCGGTTGTTTGGACGATGACCCCGGCATTCGCCCGTCGGTGCATATTTTCGCCGCCGCGAAAGCGCCTTGGTTTGAGATCACCGGCGATCTGCCGCGCCATGACTATTACCCGGCGACTTCGACCGCACCGGTGATTGATCAGCCCACAACACAGCCGCGCGAGGACGGCCGCCTGCAGGGCTCCTGCTTGTGTGGCGGCGCGGTTTATCTGGTGACGCCACCCTTCAGTGTGGTCCACAATTGTCATTGCAGCCGGTGCCGCAAAGCCCGGGCCGCCGCGTTCACCACTAACGGATTTGTCGCGGCAGATAAGTTTGAATATACCCAGGGCGCGGAATTACTGCGGCGCTATAAAGTGCCGGATGCGGATCGGTTTTCACAAAGTTTCTGCACCATCTGCGGTTCCGGCATGCCCAATGCCGGCCTGACCGAAGGCGCCGTGGGGATCCCTTTCGGCACCTTGGACGATGATCCCGGTTGTCGTGGCCAGGATCATATATTTACCGCTTACATGGCGCCCTGGGATGAAATTACCGATGGCCTGCCGAAATTCGAAGAAGGACCGGATTAACCCATCAACCACCCGTCACGCCATTTTGATTTATTGATTTCTGAACGAACGCTACTTCTAACTGGTCATCGCGGATCAAGTTCGGAATGGCACATTTTGTAACAGGAGAAAGAACAATGGCTTGGGGCACAAGTGAGAAAGTCGAATTTACCGGCGCAACTGGCGACAAACTGGCGGCGCGATTGGACGAGCCACCGGCGCCACCGATTGCTTATGCCCTCTTTGCCCATTGTTTTACCTGTTCCAAGGATATATTTGCCGCCAAACGGGTGGCGGAAAATCTGGTTGAAAATGGCATTGCGGTATTACGCTTCGATTTTACCGGCTTAGGCCATAGCGATGGCGAATTTGCCAACACCAACTTTAGCTCCAATGTCGGTGATCTTGTCGCCGCGGCGAACTGGTTGCGTGACAATCACGCCGCGCCGGCGATCTTGATCGGCCACAGCCTTGGCGGTGCTGCGGTCTTGGCCGGCGCTAGCCAGGTGCCGGAAGCCAGCCTTGTCGCGACCATCGGGGCGCCAGCGGACCCGGAACATGTGAAGCACAATTTCGACGCCGATCTGGCCCGGATTGAAAGCGACGGGGTCGCCGACGTCAGTTTGGGCGGGCGTCCTTTCACCATCAAGAAACAATTCCTGGACGATATTTCGAGCCAAATACTGGAGCCGGAGATTGCCAACATGCGTAAAGCGTTGTTGGTATTCCACAGCCCCATCGATCAAACCGTCGCCGTCGATAATGCCAGCCGGATTTTTTTGGCCGCAAAACATCCCAAAAGCTTCATCTCTTTGGATCAGGCCGATCATCTACTCAGCCGGCGAGAAGATGCGGAATATGTTGCCAATATGATAACTGCCTGGAGCAAACGCCATATTCAAGCTGACGATATTGTTGCCAAACGGCGATTGTCGCAAGAAGGGCATGTGGTGGTGGCGGAAGCCGGCGACGGTAAATTCAGTCAGACGATTTCGGTCAACGGGACCCATATCCTGCGGGCGGACGAACCACCGTCAGTTGGCGGCGACGATTCTGGTCCGACGCCCTACGATTTCCTGCTCGCCGGCCTTGGCGCCTGCACTTCGATGACCATTCGCATGTATGCAAATCGTAAAGGTTGGCCGTTGCAGGATGTGGCGATCGATCTGAAACACAGCAAAGTCCACGCCAAGGATTGTGCCGATTGCGAGGAGGTCGAAGGACGCCTTGACCTCATTGAACGAGGCGTCACATTAAGCGGCCCGCTGGACGACGAGCAACGTAGGAAACTGCTAGAAATCGCGGATAAATGTCCGGTCCACCGCACTTTGCATGGCCCGGTTAAGGTTAGGTCGGCGCTGGTTTAAGGGGTGACAACGTTGAACATGAAGGTGAAGGTGTCCAATGTCTCGATCAAGTTGGCGATGGCCGCTTGATCGCCGTCGATGACGATATCGCCGGCCTCTAACGCGGCAGCGAAATCTACATGCCCGACTAATAGATCCGATAAAGTTTTGTGATCTAGCGAGACGCTCGCCACCGCCTCGTCGGCATGCTTTCCCATCAAGTGGCTAAGGGTCGCATGACATAGTGTCAACATCACTTCTTCAACCCGGTCGCGGATAAACCAATTGCACACGAAACTTTGGCCCGCCACTTTTTCTGGAATCAAACGCACTGCCATATAATCAAACAGCGTACTGGTATCGATAGCGTCCATCAGATCGGGACTCAGCAAGGGGCGCGGCGGCAATTGCAGAACCCCGTGGCGCAGTTCTTGCGCGCCATAAAGATAGGCATTGCGCCAGGTCGCGCTTTCCGCCTGGTAACCCAATTGCTCGAAGGCGTCGGCGGCCAGGTGCCGGGCCGCTTGATTGTCCGGTTCGGCGAAGACCAGTTGGCTGGCCACTTGTGCGACCCACCGGAATTCACCGTTGTCGAAGTCCGCCTGGGCCCGTGCCAAGATCGCATCGGCCCCACCCATATAGCTCACCATACGTTCGGCGCTATCGACAGTCGGCAGCGGGTTGAGGTTCGCTGGATTGCCGTCATACCAACTGAGGTAACGTTGATAGACCGCTTTTGAATTGTGATTGACGGTGCCGTAATAACCGCGCAAAGCCCATTCACGTTGCAAATCTTCCGGCAGCTCCAGTGCTTCGGCGATTTCCACCGGTTTCATGCCATGGTTCATCAAACGCACGGTTTGATCGTGGATAAACTTATAAAGATCGCGCTGTTTGGCAAGGAAATCGACGATCCGGGCCTGCCCCCAGGTTGGCCAATGATGTTGCCCGATGAGGATTTCACTGTCACCAAAAAGTTCGATCGCTTCGGCGAGATATTTCGACCAGAGGCGCGGATCACGGACGACGGAGCCGCGCAGGGGACAAAAATTGTGCAGATTATGAGTGGCGTTCTCGGCCATGTTCAAGACTTTGAACTGCGGGAAATACATATGCATTTCCGCCGGCGCTTCAGATTCCGGTGCCAACTGAAAGTGTATTTCAATCCCGTCGATGACGTGATGTTCGGTATCCTCGACAATCAGCTGATTAGGCGCGATCAGGGAGACCCGACCACGCGCCGTCACTTTGCCCAGACCGGCATCAACTTGGCCTTGTTCGCCCGGCACTAGCAAAGCGCCAAACTGATAGAGCGCCCGCCGGGTCATGGCATTGCCGGCCAGCACGTTTTCACCGCCAACCGCTTCCATGAACCCATCCGGCGCAATCACTTTGATTTTGCCAGATGCCGCATCGGCCGCATCCATCACGCCTTTGACACCGCCATAATGATCGACATGACTGTGGCTATAAATCATCGCGATGATCGGTTTGCGCCCGCGCTGTTCGAAATAAAGCTCCAGGCTGGCATGGGCCACTTCGGTCACGGTCAGGGGATCGATAATGATTATCCCGCTTTCGCCTTCAATGATGGTCATATTGGCGAGGTCGAGACCACGGATCTGATAGACCCGCGGGCAGACTTCGAATAAACCATTGATCATATTGAGGCGGGCTTGCCGCCAGAGGCTGGGATTGACCGTTTCCGGCGCGTCCTCCGGCTCCAGAAAGCTATATGCCGACAGGTTCCAAACGACGAAGCCGTTCTTATTCTCAATCCGACCATCCGGGATCGTGGCGACAAATCCACGCCGGGCATCGTCAAAGTCCATCGTGTTATCAAACGGAAGTTTTGCTGCCATCGCCTGATTTGCGGTTTTTGTGGCTGGATGCGCCGGCTTCGCCGCCTTGTGATCTTCGGCATTTGTCATGATCCACTTTCCTGTCTCGTCGCAAACGATTTAATTCTCAAACGATTTAATTCTATTGTCGGCGAACCTTGCTAATTGGCCAATCTCTCTATGGCGCCAGGCAACATGCGCCGAAGCCGCCAGGTCATTATCGTTGCCGACACTGCAACTGCCAAGGTCAAACCTAACCAAATGCCGGCGGCCCGGAGTTCAAATACAAAGGCAAACAGATATGCTGCCGACGATCCTCCGATCCAATAGGTGATCAAAATCACCAGCATCGGGATCCGCATGTCTTTCAGGCCACGCAAGGCTGAGCTGGCCACCAATTGCGGCCCATTGGCCAGCTGGTAGGCTGCCGTGATCATCATTATTGTCAGCGCAATCGTCACCGTCGACTGATTATCGGGTGAATCAATGTCGAGGAACAGGTCGACAATCTCGTGCCGGCCAAAAAACACCACCGTGGCCAACAAAGTTGAGACAATCAGGCCGACCCCCATGCCGACCCAGGCGGCCCGTTCCGTCGCTGCCTGCTTTCCTGCGCCCACGGCCCAGCCAACCCGTACTGTGGTCGCCTGCGCGCCACCCCAAAGCAAGGCAAAACCGACATTTGCCGACTGCAGCGCGATCGCATGACCGGCGATTTGACTGGTGCCAAATATGCCAATCGCCATGGTGGCAGCCAAAAAAGTCCCGACTAGCGCCAATCCCATCAAAGATATGGGAATGCCTAGCTTCAATAATTCACCAATATGATCCAAGCCAATAAACGCCGCTCTGGTCAGGCGCAGTTTCCGTTTCCGCTGAATAAGAAAGATGATGGCGAACATCATGACGAAATAAGATAAAGAAGTGGCCGCTCCAGCCCCCATCAAGCCCCAGGTTGGAAAGCCGAATTCGCCGAACATCAGAACATAATTGCCGAAGGCATTGGTGACAATGCCGAGGAAGAGAACTGGCAAGCCTAGGTTAGGCCGACCGCACGCGGCGGCATAATTGCGTAATAGCAGCATGAAAATTGCCGGGCCGAAACCCACCGCCATGGCATGGGTGAAATCCGCCCCCAGTTGCGCCAGCGCCGCTGGTTGCCCCAACCAACCCAATATCACCGGCGTGTGCCAGACAACGAAGGTCAAAACGACTGACAGTGCGGCGGCAATCTTCAAGCTCTGCCCAAGGATGCGTTTGGCGTCGTCGTAGCGGTCAGCACCGACGCGGTGCGCCATCAAGGGTGATGCCGAGGTTAACAAACCGCCAAACATCACCGAAATAATGGTGAAAAAATGCACCGACAAAGTCCCGGCAGCAAGGGGTGCCGGGCCCAGCCAACCCATCATCAGAATATCGGTGATGCCGATTGCGGCGGTGGCGATCTGGGTCAAGGCCAAAGGCCACAACAAAGTGAAGTTCGCCCCCGCTTCAGCGACAATATCGGATAGGTTCGAGGCCATTCGAATAGGTCAGCTATCGCCGCGGCATGATCACCGGCCAGGGATCGGGAACTTTTGGCATCGGCACTTCGATCAGAACCGGACCGCCAACTGCGAAAGCATCCTCCAGCGTTGTGGCCAATTCCTCCGGTCCTTCCGCGCGCCTGCCGACGGCACCGAAACTTTCCGCCATTTTGACAAAATCCGGATTTTTCAATTCCGTCGCGATGATGCGATTGTCCCATAGTTCTTCTTGCATGCGGCGGACATTGCCATAGTGACCATCAGCGAAGACAATCGCGACAAGGGGGATATTGTGCAGCACCGCGGTCGCCAGCTCCGCCATTGTATACATGAAGCCGCCGTCGCCGTTGATCGACAGCACCCGCTTGTCCGGCTGCCCGACTTTGGCGCCAATCGCTGTCGCAAAACCGGAACCAAGGGTGCCCTGATACCCGGAGGTGATAAACGTATTGGGACCATAAACCGGGAAGGCGACCCGGCTTAGGTAGCCGACCTGGGTCAACTCATCGACCAAAATATCCTCTTCGCCCAGCGCTGCCCGCAAGACGTGTTGATAGGCCATTTGCGGCCCTAGTTTGCCTTCGATCGCTTTAACCGCGGCAGCTTTTCGTTCGATCATTTCGGCTTCGCGCGAAGGACGGCTGTTGTTATGTTTTCCAAGCGCGGCCAGTAAGTCCGGCACCGCGACCCGGGCGTCCCCGACAATACCGACGTCAGCACGGGAAATTCGGAACATTGCATCAGGGTCGATATCGATCATGACGATCTTGCGGTCCGCCTTCATGCCCCAGCTCATGCGCTGATGCTGCAGCCGGGTGCCGATCGCCAGTACCACATCGGCGTCGTCCCAAATCTCAAAACCAACCAGGTTAGTGATTGAGAGATGATGCTTGTCGCTCAACAGGCCGCGCGCCGTGCGGTTGGAAATCACCGGCGCTTGCAAGTCTTCGGCTAGAGTTTTGATGTCGTCGCGGACCGCCATGGCGCCACTGCCGACACAAATCAGTGGATTTTTCGCCTGCCCAAGCAGTTTTGCTGCATTTTCGATCAGTTCGGGGTCGACCGGTTCCGGGTCAAGACCGCTGGCCGCATCCTTCAGGCGCACTTCGGCTTCATCGGCTAACACATCCCATGGAATTTCCACAGCCGTCGGACGCACGTAACCCGATTGCATCTGCCGAAAAGCTTCGTCGATCAGACCCGGCACCTGAGCTTGGTGCATCGCCCGCCCGCTCCATTTGGTCAGTCCGCGCAGGACTTCGCTTTGGTTGTTGATCTCGTGCAACATGCCAAGCTTGCGACCAATCCCAAAAGTTGAGATTTCCGCTGCGATCGCCAACACCGGTGCGCCGGTTGCGTAGGCCGTCGATAACGCCGCCGTTGTATTCAACAGGCCAGGTCCTGGCACCACCGCATAAACGCCGGGTTTGCCGGTCGCTTGGGCGTAGCCATTGGCCATATAGGCGACCCCCTGTTCATGGCGGGCATTGATTACTTTGATATGGTTGGCTTCGTCGTGCAGGGCGTTGAAGAAGGCATCCATTTGCACTCCGGGCAGACCGAATACCGTGTCGACACCATTATTAATCAATGATCGGACCGCCGCACGGCCCCCTGTCATACGCGTCATTATCAGTTAACCTTTCTGAATTTCCGGGACTGAGGGTCGACCGGATTATTTTTTCTTCCGCATCCGTTTCACCACGGCACTGCAGTTCAACAAAGTCTTGTCCCCCGCATAGACCTTGGCGTTGACAAAAGTCAATGTCCCGGCCCGGCGGATCACGTCGGCCCGCGCCTTGATCATGTCCCCGACATTGCCACCATTAACGAAGTCCGAGTTGAGCGATACAGTCAGAACATAATCATCATCGGTGCCCTGGCGGGCGGTGACGCAGATCGCCAAATCAGCCATGGTCATCATCAGGCCGCCATGAACGATGCCATGGGTATTGCAATGACGCTTCTCTGCCAAAATGGCGAATTCCAAACCGTCTGAGGTGTCGGTGTTGTAATAAAATGGCCCAGCATTGTTTTCGAAGGGATCTATCGGGTCATAGACCTCATAGCCCTGGGGCATGGCAACCGGTGAAACGGTCATGCAAACTCCTATGAAATTAGTGATCGCTCGAAAGAACGGGCGGCGCCCGCATCGCAGATTGCAGTTTACGGAAATTCACGGCGAATCCAACCCCCCGGCGAGCCTTGCGGCCTGAATAGTGGATAGACGAACGCATCTACAGATATTTGATTTGTGCCTGTCTTAATTTATCGTCATATTCAGCGTAACAGTGGTTTATTGGATAAGGAATTCCTACATGAGTTTGGCTGAACAGCTCGATAAGATACGTGCCGGCGGGGCAAAGCGTGTTCCGGAACATAAACGCGCGATCATGGCCGCCGCGACACAGGCTTTGCGGGATAGCGGTATTGTCGACAAAGCCTTGAAGCCCGGCGGAAAATTACCTGCCTTTGCGCTTGAAAACGCTCAAGGTCAGGTCGTGCGGTCAGGCGACCTGTTGGCCCAGGGCCCCATGGTGGTGACGGTCTTTCGCGGCGTTTGGTGACCCTATTGCAATGCAGAGCTGTATGCTTTGCAACGCATTTTGGGCGAACTCAAAGAACTTGGCGCGAACTTGGTGGCGATCACGCCGCAATTGCCGGAACATAATCGGGCCAGCACCGACAAAAACGATCTCAATTTTCATTTGCTGACCGATCCAGGCAATAGCTATGCCGCGGAACTTGGCCTGCGATTTTCGCTGCCGGACGACTTGCGGGGAGTTTATGACAGCTTCAGCATCGATCTGCCAAAATATAATGGCGATGACAGCTGGACCCTGCCGATCCCGGCCCGTTTTTTGGCTGATCGAAGCGGCGTTGTTCAGGCGGCCGACGTCGACGTTGATTACACCCACCGGCCGGAACCCAGCAAAATCCTGGACGATCTGCGCCGCCTCAACTGAGACCGAGTGACTGTTCCCATTCGGCCAAGGTATGGTCCAGACGGTCGAGCAGATCGTCGATTTGTTCGGCGGTGATCGATAGCGGCGGGGCGATCCACATCGGCAGGCCGCGGCGGAACATCGGCTGCCGGCGCGGCCCATAAAGGGTGCCGTAAAAGACCAAGCCGTTCTTTAATGCAAGCGCCTGGAAATGCTCCTCGGCCTTGGCCTCCGGTGCAAAATAGTCTCGGGTTATTTTATCCTGCACCAGTTCCATCACCATGAACAGGCCGCGCCCGCGCACATCGGCGATACTCGGATGAGCCAATAGGCGGTTCCGTTGCGCATGCAAATGTTCGCCGACCACGCGCGAATTCTCCACCAAATCATCTTCTTTCAGGATCTCAATCGCCGTCAAGCCGGCGACGCAGCCGAGCGGATGGCCACCATAGGTAAAGCCATGGATAAACGTGGTGCCGGTGGTGAACGGTTCGTTGACCTTGTCGGAAACCATGACCGCGCCCAACGGCATGTAACAACCGGAAATCCCCTTAGCGATGGTCATGATATCGGCCTCGACACCAAAATGCTCCATCGCGAACCAGCTGCCGGTGCGGCCAAAACCGGTCACCACTTCATCGGCGATCAGCAGGACATCGTAAGCGTCACAAATGCGGCGGATTTCCTGCCAGTAACTGGCCGGCGCCACCAAACCATATTCCGGGCCCGAACCTATTGGCGTGGCGATAAAGGCCGCGACTGAATGGGGTCCTTCGAAATGAATGGTACGCTCCAACTCGCGGGCGCATTCAAGGCCCCAATCGTCCCGGCTGACCCCGTCAGGTTTGTTATAGTCGCTATATTGCTGCAGATGCGGCCATTTCGGCAGCATCGGATCGAAGGCCCGCATGGAATTCGGATTACCGCCCAAAGCATGGGTCGCCAGCGTCATGCCGTGATAGGAATCATAACAACTGATGGTTTTGTATTTTTCCCGATGGCCGGTGGCAAGGTGATATTGCCGGGCGATCTTCATCGCCGTTTCAACGGCTTCCGAGCCGCCGGAAACCAGATAACTGGTATTCAGGCTAGCCGGTGCGATCTGCGCCAGGGCCTGACACAATTCCGCCCGCTTTGGATTGGCCAGGGTCGGATGAACATAAGCATAATCCGCCATCTGCCGGGTAATCGCCGCCACCATGCGCGGATCGTTATGAGGTAAATTCACCGCCATCGGTCCGCCCGAAGCGTCGATATAACGCCGGCCTTGCGTATCGGTCAGATAAATGCCCTCGGCCCCGGCCAGCTCCACATCCATCGGATGATAAGAAAAACAATGCTGCCACGGCCCATCGGTTTGCAGCGGGGCGGGAAGGTTGGCAGGGACGTCCATGGCTTTGCTCCAAAACTGGTCTCTAGGCATGCTTACCTTATTGCAACTCGGAGTATCCGCCAAGGGTAGGCCTGGCGTCGTCCCGCCGGGTTTTTGTCGGGGTGTGGTAGGGTGACTAGTGGTAGGGCGAATCCGCCTAAATACTAAAATGAGACGATTAACAAGTTTATAAATTTCTACTTTACAGTTGCGCGTTCTTTGGCGAATAGCCATACTGATAGTCTCATATTCAATATCCACACGCGATGATTTTGCCAGCAGTACGCATGGAGGGGTATAAAATTATGAAACGTCTTATTGTCTGTAGCGATGGTACTTGGGCGACACCGGATTTCGAGGAAAACGGTATCCCGGCGCCGACCAATGTATTCAAAATCTACAATGCCATCGCCGATAAAGACGGCGCCACGCCGCAGCTTAAGTTTTATCATCCAGGGGTCGGCAGCGAAGGAACCGTCATCAACGCGATCGTCGGCGGCGCCACTGGGGCGGGCATCGGTAAACATATCCGCAGCGCCTATCATTGGCTGGGCAATAATTATGAAGTCGGCGACGAAATATATCTGTTTGGGTTCAGTCGGGGCGCTTTCACCGCTCGCAGTATTGGTGGCTTTCTCGGCCGCGGCCTGCTGGATCTACGTGGCCTCAGCCCCAAACAATCTTGGCAACGAGTCGAAAAGGCTTTCGGGTCCTACCGTCGCAAAGGTTCAAGCCGGACGGATCGCAAATGGGCGGCAGCCGACTGGAGTTTCTTTCACGGCGAAGATGTGACACCGGTACGATTTATCGGAGTTTGGGATACCGTTGGTGCCCTCGGCATTCCCGACGATCTCGAATTACTGAATTTTTTCGACAAAAAGGAGAAATGGCAGTTTCACGACACCAAGCTCGGCAGCAATGTTAAGTCGGCGCGCCACGCCATGGCATTGGATGAAATACGGTCGAGCTTTTGCATTACGCATTGGGAAAATGCGGCGGCCCACGGGGACACCAAAGAACTGTGGTTCCCCGGCGTGCATTGTGACGTCGGTGGCGGCTACGCGATCACCGACCTTTCTGACGGGCCCCTGGCATGGATGATTGACGAGAGTAAGAGTATCGGCCTGAAGTTCCGCGAGCAGGTATTGCGTACCCTCGCCCCCAATCCGTTGGGTGTGAAACATAATTCCTACAAAGGCGCCTTTGCGAAGCTGCGTTCTCGCCCGCGTAACATTGAAGCCATGGTGCCGGCACAGCATCGTCACTTTCACCAAAGCGCGATCGAACGACAAGAAATTTCACCACTTGCTTACCCTGCCTATCATCCAACACGGATTCTTGGGCCTGGCGAAAGTCACACCGTCGATGTCTTCGCCGACACCCATTGGAACGATTGCGGGCTCTACTTGGAAAAGGGCCATAGCTACACCTTTTCCGCCATCGGAGAATGGCAGGACAGCAAGGACAGTTGCGATTGGAACGGAACGGAAGATGGCAACCTCACCGGCGGTGACGTGGTGCGCGCCGCTTCGTCATTTTTGGGATTTTTTGAAGATGAGTTCAAAAAGCGGACAAACAACCAATCGACCGACTTTCTGGGCACCAAACGGGTTGAACATTTGAACTGGTTTATTCTGGTCGGCGCCATCGCCAACGATTCCGGCACCGAGAAAGAGGTAGAGAATGACGGCAGTCCGGTGCCGCACCAATATGTCTCGCTGCCGGCGCACGAAATCGACCCCCTTGAAATCGTTAATCCGGGTTATCTCTATTGTTTCCCGAATGATGTCTGGAGCCTCTATGGCAATAATCACGGCAGTATCAAGCTTACCGTCACCCGGGTTCAGTAACGGCATCTTGGCGCGGCTGTACGCAATTGGCGCAGTGGTTAGAATAAACTGACTTTGGCGGCGAGTTGGACATAATAGAAGATGGTACTGATGCCATAACCGATGACCAAAAAGGCAATAAGGGCAAGCGCGCTACGGGTGCGGGTAAGCTTGTTCCAGCGCCCTAGTACCCGCCAGATAACCAGCAACCAGACCGCCGTCAGGACAAAACCGGCCCCTAAAACTAAAAGTGCGATCAGCATTTCCTGACTGTCGGCGAGGGCGGCGAATTTCGGCGCCTCCAAACCTTCCATATCGCCAAAAAGCCGTGCTAAATATTCTTTGTACAGCGCCATGTCTTCGGGCCTTTTGGCCTGTATAACGCCGCGAGCGCAAAGCGAGGCAAGGGAAAAGATCAACATTGAAACGCCGGCGTAATAGGCAAAAATGGTGGCATGTCCCGGCAGGTTGCCGCTACCGCCGGCGAGACGACAGACGCCATGGACCAAAGCTGCCAGAACAATGGCGGTCGGCAGATAATAGATGGCCGACATCATGGCGATCTGCCAATAGGTTTCATCGCCACCTTGAAATGGAATACGCAAAACGAAGGCAATAATTGCTGAGTTGCAGAAGAATACAAGCGACTGCATAACAGCCTCCCTTTCCCCTAACTGCCGCCCGTCGAAAAACTGCTGTGGTCCGCCAACCAAACGCAAAAGCTGATCGACGTAATTTGGGATAAGCTTGATCAAGGCGTCAAAATTCATGCGGTTCAAACCCTCAATATCGTGTCGCCGGCACTACGGTTTGGTTTTTTGCAGGTCGTCGGCGGTCAATTGCCCGGCGGCGGAAAGCAGCCAGGCTTCGGCCTGTTTGCGGTCGTATTCATTTTTAACCTGGCGGATCTGCGCTTCCACTGAAATATTCATAATTCCGATGACATCATTCAACGTAAATTGTCCGACATCGAAATGTTCGTGGACATCTTTGCGGGCGCTTTCGGCGATTGGCAGCAACTTCAATAATAAACCCTGCACCGTCTGCAAATGTCTTAGTCGCTTCAAATATTGTTGAGCGGCGGCGATCACCTGCTTGTTCCCGGCATGTTTCACAGCAATCTTCGCCAAATCCTGTGGGGCCGGGTGTTGCCACTCGCGGTAGGCGGGCTGTACCAGTGAGGTGTTATAGATTTCCTGATATGCATCAATGGCCTGCTGGCTGCGAAATAGCGCATTCTCGAGTTCGATTTGCGCATCTAGATCGCTGATCTCCGCGATATTCCGATCAACCTCGCTGCTGCTGCCGCTTGTCAATCGTTTTTTAATTTCCGCAAACAACTTAGCCGTATTTTGGCGATGAGATTTGCTTATTTCAAGGACGCGGTTGTCCCGGGTGATCACCAATTGTGCCATTATTTGTTGGTAGAGCGGCGTTTCCACAGCGACGATATTGCCGGGCGCGCCGGCGGCTTGCGAAGTGGAGATGACATCCAAGCGGTCGAGCAGCCACGAGACAACGTTGATCAGGCCGAATATCTCGCCGCCGCCGCCGGCACCTCCTGCCGCGGTTGTATATTCTTGCTCCCCTAACGGCATCTGCGCCAAGATAACATCACCAGCGAACATGGTGCCATCTGACATCACTAAATTCGGCGGATTTTCGCTCTCCGCCGCCGTTGCAAAATTTTGAAGCACAAGCAGTCCACTATCGAATATAAGGAGTATATCGTCGCCCACGCGTTTCAACGTTGCTGGACTAGGATCAAAACAAAGCAAAATCGATTGTCCGGGAACAACCTCTCGGGTGATGGTTTTGCCGGCTTTGGGCATCTGGATGCCCGGACCCCGGCCTTCCGCTGTGCAGTCTATTTGAACCTTATCATCGCCGCCGGCGTCAGCTGGCGAGGCCACCAGCAAGATACCAGTTACGATTAGCACTGCCCAGAACCACGTGCGCAGGCCTGTTATTGTTTCGCCGATAGTCATATTTTTCTACCCCCTCGAAAATACGCTCGACACCGCCACATAGTGCGCGATCGGCTGTTATTCCACAAGGTAGGAAATATTCCGGAGTATTCTTGCGATCAGAGAATTCATAGCCTCATAGCGTCTGTCATGGCGAGGAATACAAAGGCCGGCGCCGCGACGATGTTGCAGGCGAGGTGCCAAAGCTGGCCGTATTAACCCGGCAGGTCGAGGTGGATGCCGCATTCGGTTTTGTCTTGTCCGGCCCAACGGCCGCCGCGGCGGTCGGTTTGATCGATTGCCCTTTCGGTGCACGGCATGCAGCCGATCGACAAGTAACCGTCTTCGACCAAGGGATGCGGTGGCAGGGCATGGCGGGCGGCATAAGCTTCCAGATCGTGGGCTTGCCAGGCCAGCAGCGGGCTGATGCGGATTTTCCCATCGCTCGAGGCTTCGAGAGTGTCCAAAGTCGTCCGACCACCGCCATGCATGGCCTTGCGGCCCGTGATGACGGCGTCGAAGCCGGCGATGGCGCGGTTGAAGGGCTCGACCTTGCGAATGAAGCAGCAGCGGTCCGGGTCGGAAAGCCAGAGATGACCGTCGGGATCATCGTTTGCCAGTTGGCTGATGTCGGGTTTGATCTCGCGGACATTGCTGAGGCCGAGGTCAGCGATCAGCCGATCGCGATAGCGCAGGGTCTCACCGAACAGTTTGCCGGTATTGGTGAAGATGACCGGTGCTGTCGGATCGATTTCGGCCACCAGGTGCAACAGCACCGCGCTCTCGGCACCAAACGACGAGGCCACACAAATTCGCCCGGCAAAGGTCTTTTCGATCAACAGTTTCAGTAGATCGAAACTTTCCCGCTCGGGCGCAGTTCGCCCGTCACCGCCAAGTTCGTTGGCGGTCTGTGAAACTGACGTTTCCATGACAAATCCTATTCGGCGGCAGCAGCCGAAGTATGACGTAATTGAATGGCGCTTGGTTTGTTGTCGCCGGCTGGCTGATATTGCACGCTGATCTCGCGCTCGACCTTCTCCCACGGGGCAACGGAGGCCTTGTCGGAGAATTCGAAAGCATCGAAGCCGCAGCGCTTCAAGAACGTGACCTGATCGCGAATGACGTAGCCGGCGGCCCGCAATTCACCGCTATAGCCATAACGTTCACGCAATAGCCGGGCCGTGGAAAAGCCTCGGCCATCGCCAAAACTTGGGAAGCTGATGGCAATAAGGGTCAGGTGGCTGAGGTCATCCGCAAGCTGATCGGCGCTCTCATCGCTCGCCAAGCTGACACCTAAAGGACCGCCGCGCGCGATAATTTCCGCCCGCCGATTTTGCCAGTCGGCCAAACTCACCAAAATCGGACTGCTTTTAGGCAATGGGTCATCTTCGCTGAGCGCTATCCAGTGATCATCAACGATCCGATTGTTTTTAATTAGGGCCATAAAGCGCCTCCTTAAAGGGGATCTGACCGATGCGGGTATAAGTCTCGATGAAAGCTTCATCTTCATCGCGCTCGGTCAGGTAGGTTTCAACGATGGTTTCGACAGCGTCCGTAATTTCGTCGGCGGAAAAGGCGCGGCCGATAATCTGGCCAATGGCGGCAAATTGGTCGGCCCGACCGCCAAGGGTGATCTGGTAAAACTCCTCGCCCCGCTTATCGACGCCCAGGATACCGATATTGGCAACATGGTGATGACCGCAGGCGTTGATGCAGCCGGAAATGTTCAAGCTCAGCGCACCAATGTCATGTTGTCGGGCGACTTCGTTGAAACGGTTGCTGATCTGCTGGGCGACCGGGATCGAGCGGGCATTGGCCAGCGCGCAAAAGTCCAGACCCGGGCAGGCGATGATGTCGCCAATCAGGCCAACATTCGCTTCCCCAAGACCGATGTCGCGCAATAACGTCCAAACTACAAAAAGCTGATCCTTGCGGACATGAGGCAGGACCAAATTTTGCTCATGGGCAACGCGGATTCCGCCAAAACTATGACTATCCGATAGCGCGGCGATTTGGCGCATTTGCGCCGCCGTCACATCGCCCGGAATACCGCCGGTTGGTTTCACCGAGATTGTGACAATGCCATAACCCGGTTGTTGATGGGCCGAGACATTTGACTGAAGCCAACGTTCAAAGTCCGCATTGTCGGCATAACGGACATTGTCAGGGGCGATCTCAAAAGCCGGCGGGGCGAAATAGGCGCGAATGCGTTCGATTTCTTCCCGCGGCAAGATCAGCGGGCCGTCTTTGATCTCAACCCACTCTGCTTCTACCAGGCGGGTAAACTCCTCGACCCCGGTTTCGTTGACCAGAATTTTGATCCGCGCTTTGTATTTATTATCCCGCCGGCCGAGCAAGTTATAGACCCGCAGGATCGCTTCCAAGTAGCTGAGCAGATGTTGTTCCGGCAGATAATTGCGAATGATCTTGCCAATCACCGGGGTGCGCCCCAAACCACCGCCGACCACGACTTCGAAACCAAGCGCACCGGTCTCATTGTGCACTAGGTTCAAGCCAATATCATGCACTTTCACGGCGGCCCGGTCCTTCGTCGCGCCATTCAAAGCGATTTTGAATTTCCGGGGCAAAAAGGCGAATTCCGGATGCAGGGTGGACCATTGGCGGATCATTTCTGCATAGATACGGGCATCGGCCAACTCATCCGCCGCAGCACCGGCAAATTGATCCGTCGTGGTATTGCGAATGCAATTACCGCTGGTCTGGATCGCATGCATCTCGACATCCGCCAGCTCGGCCAGGATATCCGGCGTCTCCACCAGCTTCGGCCAATTGAACTGAATATTTTGCCGGGTCGTGAAATGGCCGTAGCCACGATCATAATGTTCCGCGATCAGGGCCAGCTTGCGCAATTGATCCGACGACAGAACCCCGTACGGGATCGCCACACGCAGCATATAGGCATGCAATTGCAAATACAGGCCGTTCATCAAGCGAAGCGGTTTGAACTCGTCCTCAGTAATGTCGCCGGCAATGCGCCGTTCGACTTGGTCGCGAAATTGCGAGACCCGCTCATCGACCAGCTGGCGATCGAAACTGTCATATTGATACATAATGTTAGTCCTAAGGCTGTAGTGGGGCGTCAGTATCGACGCGCCCGGTTTCGACACGCCCGGTTTCGACACGCCCGGTTTCGACACTAGGGCCGGAAGCCCTGATCCATTCGCGATAACGCGTTGGGCGGGCAGCGTCGTTGTCATCGACGTCAATCAAATAGGGATCGACAATTTGTTGTTGGGCGACGGCGACATCCGCAATCTGCAACAGACGCGCACCGGCGTCCTCGCCTTTGACACAGCAGGCTTGCGCGACATCTTCATGCCATTCGTCGGTCGAGGTTAAATAGATTGCGCGGCCATCGGTTAAGCGGTTGGCGGTGACGATTTGCATTAGTTTGCGCCTCCTAATTTAGCTGCAAGCGGATGGCTTGACACCGTAGCCGCGGAAACAAATGGATTACCCGTCTTGAACTGACCGCTATCAAATCGTTCGACAGAATGGTGATGGGCATTCCGTGATAGATAGTCTTCCGCCGCTTCCAAGTGGCTTGCCTGATCGCTTAAGATCACCACGCGCGCGCCAGAATTCGCCTTTTCGCTAAGGTCGGCTAGGGCTTGGGCTTCATCCGCACCGAATTTTACCAACTCGGCTTCGCGGCGGATTTTATTCGCCAGAGCGATCGGCAGGCGACCGCTGAAGGCGACCACATCAGCGCGATAAAGCCGGCGCAAGGCGCCGATCGGCAACAAGTCGATGTCAAATTCCGGCGCCGCTATAAACGTTACCCGGCCATCTTCCGAATTATCGCCGGTTTTGTTGATCGCTCTCAACATACCGTCAAAGGCCAACGCCTCATCGCCGGCCAGCACCGCTTCGGCGACCGGTCCATCGAAAAACCCCTGCCAGAATTTGCGCCGCGCCACTGGCGAGGATTTTGTTGATTTCACAGCGTCGCGATAACGCCCGGCAAAGGTGGCGAGTTCGCCCAGCCGTTCCGGTAATAACGCATCCATTTCCTGCCGTAATTTCACCGCTAATGTCGGCGCCAAGCCCTGAGTGCCGATAGCGACGGTTATCGGGCCGCGATCGACATGGGCCGGCATAATAAAGTCTGAATGCTCCGGTCCGTCCACTACGTTGACCAAGGCACCCGCTTGATGCGCTAAGGTCACCGCGGCGCCGATTTGGCTCGAATCTTCGTCGGCAATGAAGGCGAGTGAAACATTTTGGAAATCGTCGGCCACAAAAGTCCGCCGCACGAGGATTAAGGCATCGCCAATGGCCCAATCAATAAGTGTGGCATGGGCATTTTCCGTGACGACGGTGATTTTGGCGCCAGCGTCGAATAATTGTCGAATTTTTGCGATCGCTGCTTCACCACCGCCAATAACCAGGCACCGCTTGCCGGCCAAATTTAGAAATATCGGCAGCGATTGACGTTGCGCGGACGCACCGGTCAGGTCGCATGTCTGTTGCTGGCTGTTCGAAATTGGAAACATCTTCATCCTCCGTTCCACTGGGTTGTTTGCTCAACAGCTACAATCCGGGCCCACGGAGGCATTCCCCGTGGCGCTTTAGCAATTTTAACGCGGTAGCAAGCTGCCCTATCAAATCCCGCGAGTTCTTTTGAGCGAACCCAGGTGAACTATTCCTCTATTTCAATAGTCGTCATTCTATGGTCGTTTTCCTTGGATACCTGCGTCGATCCGCCTCGCCACAGGAACTATAGGATATATTACCAATTGAATTCCGTATTTCAACTATTAAAACAAAAATATACGTGAATAAAAATTATATAACCAGAAATTTATGTACATTAAGATTGTTGATAATATTTTCGCCATTGATATACTAATAGTTAGCTTGCTATCTATTAAATAAGCAACGAATTTTTGGACTATGGATATGGACGTATATGAACCGCTTCGTGATCGTTTTGCATTTCGCCTTGGTGAAGTTGCGCGCGCTTGGCGTCACCAGATTGACAAAAACCTGCGTGCCCATGGGTTGACCTTGGCGCAATGGTTGGTCTTAAGAGCTTTGCACCAACATGGTGAAGGTCTTGTTCAACGCGAAATTGCAACAACTATTGGGGTCGAAGGGCCGACCCTGGTGCGGATCTTAGATAAAATGGCGCAAGCCGGCATGATCGAACGGCGCGAACACGCACACGACCGCCGTTACAAAACGGTGTTTTTGAGCCCAAAAGCTAAAGAACGCATGGAAGAATTCAACGACGTCGTATCACGTGTTAGATACGAATTTATGACGGATATTGACGAACAAGACCTGGAAGTTTGCTTGCGGGTATTCGATCGTCTGCTTTCAAAGTCATCAGGGGTTTAAGACCACGTGAACGAACAAAAACCTATTAGCGGGCTCAGCACCCCGCCCGCGCCGCCACAAGTTCCGGCCAAGTCGAAAGCCGGCCGCCGGCGAATAGTGCCGACGTTGTTGCTCGTCATTGCTGCTTTGGCACTTGTCGCTTGGGGCGGGCAGTTCATGCTGGACCGCCTAAACTATGTGAAGGAAAGCGACGCCCGGATCGTCGCCGATGTCACTTTGATCAGCAGTCGCATCGCCGGTAGAATCACAGAGTTCCCAGTCAGCGAAGGGCAAGTGGTTAGCAAAGGGCAGGCGATGATATTGATCGACGCCCGGGCCGCGAAATTGAAATTGGCGGAAACAACGGCGCAAATGAACGCAATTGCCGCGGAACGAGATCGTATCGGCGCTGAAATTGAACTCGTGCAGTTACAAACGAAGCTGAAGATCGAAAATGAGCAGGCGAAACTGACGGCGGCGAGAGCGTTATTGAAGACATATAACCTGGAACGCGACTATGCCCGGGAGGAATATCTCCGCATCAAGAAGATCTGGGACAAGGGTGTGATTGCCCGGGATCGAATGGAGAGTACGCGCAATGCCAGTCTGCGGGCGGAACGCGCTTATGTGGCGGCGTTGTCGGATATTCGGATCGCGCAGACCGAATTGAATACGGTATCCGCTGAAACCGAGCGGGTCAAAGTCCTACAAAAGGAACGCATCCGACTGCAGCACAAAATTGCCGAACGGGAAGCGCAAATGGACTATCAGTTGGTCGAAATTCAAGATCGCGATGTGACCAGCCCGATTGATGGCGTGATCACCCGGACATTTGTTACCGAAGGCGAATTCGTCAGTCCCGGTCAACGCATCGCCTTGGTTCATAATCCCAACGATATTTGGGTTGAAGCCTTGGTCAAAGAAACCGATATCCGCAAGCTTACGCTCGGGCAAAAGGTCGATGTTTTTATCGATGCTTATCCGGAGCAAGCCTTTGTTGGGAAAATTGTTCGCATCGGTCATGCTGCAACGTCGCAGTTCTCGTTACTGCCGAGCCCCAATCCAAGCGGTAATTTTACCAAAGTGACCCAGCGTCTGCCGGTTAAAGTCGCGCTGGCGCAAAAAGACGGTTTGCTGAAACCCGGCATGATGGTCGAGATATCTGTCGATGTCCGTCAGCGCTAGCGCGGTCGAGCCAACCTACCCGCCCAAACGCGAACGCACGATCATTCTTTTAGTGTTGCTGATGGGTCTGGTGCCGACGATTATGGCGTCGACTGCAGTTAATGTGGCGACCACAGATATTATGGGCGCATTTGGCGTCGGTCAGGACACTGCCCATTGGCTCTCCACCGGGTTCCTAAGCGCCACTACGGTGACGATGTTAATGAACGCTTGGTTCGTAACAAACTTAGGGCCCAGGCGGACTTTTCTTTTTTCTATTATCCTGTTCGCGGTCGGCTCGTTCGCAGCCCAGGAAGCCACCGACTTTACCACTCTCATTGCTGCCCGTTGTGTGCAAGGGGCAGCGGCAGGGTTGTTACAACCGCTGACGATTACCGTTATCTATCCGATTTTTCCGTTGGCCGAACGCGGCCGGGCGATGGGTTTGTTCGGCATGGGGATCGTTATGGCTCCGGCCTTTGGGCCGGTCCTTGGCGGCATGATCGTTGATGAGATTGGTTGGCGTTATCTCTTCACGCCGATGTTGCCGCTGTCCTTTATCGCGGCCGCTTTTGCCCTTTATTGGTTGCCGGAAAAGATTGAAGCCAGCCAACGCCGGCCGTTCAACTGGTGGAGCTTCGCCCTAGTGACAATTAGTGTGATCAGTTTTCTTTATGCGATGTCAAATGGGCAGAGATTGGGATGGGGTTCAACGGACGTGATCCTGCCGCTCATTGCTTCGGCGGTCGCACTCTTAATTTTCATTGCCTGGGAATTGGTGACAAGATCGCCATTGTTGGAAGTGCGGTTGTTCCTTAATCGCAACTTTACCTATACCAGTATTGTGGCCTTTGCCTTTGGTGCCGGGATGTTCGCGAGCATCTATTTAATCCCGCTTTTTGTTCGAACGATCCAGGGTTTTGACGCCACTACGGCTGGCATGATGTTGCTGCCCGCCGGCCTGATCATGATCGTGGTATTTCCCTTGTCAGGAATGTTGGCGCAAGTTTGGTCGCCGCGCCGTACCGTAACAATCGGTCTGATAATTTTCGCCAGCAGCTCATTTATGTTGTTTGATGTCGATGTGAACACAAGCTTCTGGTTCATCGGTCTTACAGTGCTATTTGGTCGGATCGGATTGGGCTTGATCATTCCGTCATTGCAATTTCATGGCATTCGAACCTTGGAGCCGCAGCTTTTACCCTACGCCGCCGGAACCTTTAATTTCATTCGCCAGTTGGGTGGTGCATTGGGTGTTAATATCGCGGCAATCTATGTGGATTTAAGGTTGAGCCACCACCGGGACCATTTGATCGCTACGCAAACGCCGGACAATACCGCGACACAGGAATTATTACGAAAATTGGGCGAGTTGATTGAACAAGCCGGCTTATTCGGGATCGACAGCTTGCCAACGGCATTTGGCTATCTCATGCAAACGGTCATGGCGCAGGCCTCGACATTTGCCTTCCGCGATGGATTTTTGGTCACTGGATTGATCTTCACGCTAACCCTAATTCCATCGATGATGTTGTCGAAAAAGACCGTCAAAGACGGCTGATCCTGGTTATTTACGTTGGTACAGTTGTTCTAGGACTGTTATTTCGTCTGCATGGGTCCGATGATAGATTTGGCGTTGCGCGGCATACGATTGCAAATGTGCTTCCAAATTCTGTGGATTGAGTTTCACGCCAAAGCCTGGCGGCACCAATTCTTGGCGCGGCAGGTTATACATGCGGATAGCCATAACCGTGCCGGCGATTTCTTTATAATGGGATGATTCCCAGAACCACTTCATTTGCTGCTTAGCATCGTCAGCGGGAACGGCCTCCGTCGTCATCGGGTTATAGGTGCTGAAATCCCATAGGGGAAATTCCGGCGCGTTCGGATGCCGCGCCTTATCGGAGGCCAGCACCGCGACCAGCTCCCGCTTCCAGGCTTCGAAAGTTGGCCAAATCCCAGTTTCATGCATAATTTCAAGCACATGGGCGTGAAAAGGATGAATGAGCAGATCAAGCTGAATATCATTTTTCCGGCAAAATTCGACGATTTTGGTGAAATAAGCCATCGAGCCAATGGGCCAGGATTTTGTCGGCGCCAGGTTCATCTGCCGACGGCGAAGGCGGCGCAGATAATTTTTATCCTTTTTCTCGAAGGTTTTTTTGTAGCCGGTTTTTTCAATAAAATATTGACCCTCGATCATTGGATTGTAACCCAAGATGGTGCGGGTCGACGCCCATCCTTTGTCTTGATCGGCGATCGTTGTGATCGATTTCATCAAAGTCGGCCACGCTATATAAATGTGATGAACATCGCGAATGCGTTCGATATCCCAAAAAGGCGTCGGGGTGCCGTCGCCTTGCACCAAAAGCCGGCCTTCCGAGAACGACGACGCGGCGCGGTCGATATTGGTGTTGAAACTGAACACATCCAACGCCAACACCACCCGATTAAGCCGGCCGGTTGCCTGGGTATGTTCCAAGAAACGATAGAGCTCGTAAATTGAGGAGCCGGGCAGGCCGGCATTATAAACCACCCGATTGAATTTGACGGAGGCGAGATGGGGGTCAAAGCCCTGATCAACTCTGGAATTACCAAGGAAGATAGCATCCGGGCGTACCCGCTTCACATCATAGGTTTTAGCCAGACGCAGATTGGTTTGAGCGGACGGCTTCAATTTGTTGAAGCCCGCAATTGAGACCAGTCGATGGACGCCATAGGGATCAACCACAACATTGACGATGGCAGACAAAATACCTATCGCCAGAACGGTCAGGGTGAGAATAGTCAAATATGTTTTATGCGCTGCCATCTCCCTGTCCTTTAGAACTGATAATAGAGGAATTCGCTGACCCGGTTAAGGTTCAGGATCGAAATCGCAAATAATAAACCGATACCTATACCCCAGCGCCAATTCGGCTGCCAAAATAGCGCCCTCGGTCCCCGCATTACCCACGGCAGTGGGTCACGCGTCATCACTTCTTGATCGTATTTATAGGCTGGCTCGTGACGGGCCATCACTTGTTGGGTATTCGGTGCTTGCCATAGCAGCAGCAACCAGAACGCCAGCCAGGCGATAGCTTCAAGATTGTCCGAACTTACTTCGGGTCCACTAAAAGTGAACCCGAGCAAGCCTAAAGCGCCAAGGGTCGATTGCCAGTCCAACGGCAACGTCATCATGCCGGTATAAATCGCGAAGGCGCCCTCGATACTTTCGGCCCGGAATGGCACCCAGGCCAGCATCACAATGATAATTGTGAAAAATCGAGAAAACGTTCTAGGCAACGGATTGTCGCTGGCCTTGCCGAAAATCATTCGCCAGAGGTGATTAATGACTAGGAATAGACCATGCAGGGCGCCCCATAACAAGAAGCCCCAGCCGGCGCCATGCCACAATCCGCCCAGCACCATCGTCGCCATCAAATTGAAATAGCGCCGGGCCTTGCCTTTGCGATTGCCGCCCATCGCTATATAGAGATAGTTACGCAGGAAACGAGACAAGGTCAGATGCCAGCGGCGCCAGAAATCGGTAATCCCGGTCGATTGGTAGGGCGAATTGAAGTTGAGCGGCAGGCGAATGCCAAATAGGCGTGCAGCGCCAATCGCCATATCGCAATAGCCGGAAAAATCGAAATAGAGCTGCAGGCCGTAACAAAAGGTGCCGGTCCAGGCGGTAAAAAAATCCAGACTGCCGCCGGCTTCCGCGGTCGAAAAAACCGGCGTCGCAACCAGCGCCAAATTGTCCGCCAAAACCACTTTTTTGAACAAGCCGATGACAAAGATCGATCCCCCGATACTGAGGTTCTTCAGATCTGGACGAAAAGTGTGGGCGTCGGCAAATTGCGGCAGCATTTCTTTGTGATGGACAATGGGGCCGGCGATGAGCTGCGGGAAAAAGAGCACGAATAGACTGTATTCGACAAAATCATAACGGCCAAATTCCCCCTTCGAGGTATCGACTAAATAGGCGATCTGCTGAAAGGTGAAAAACGAAATTCCAATGGGCAGAATAATTTCCCCGATCGACAATTCTGTGCCGGATAAATATCCAATGCTGTCGAGGAAAAAATTAGCATATTTGAAATAGCCGAGCAGGCCGAGGTTGAAGATGATGCCGATGATCAGGATGTTTCGTGCTTTGCGGTGCAGTTTTGCTTCCCGCGCCCCGGCGATATATTGCCCCAAGGTGAAATTGACCGCCATGGAAGCGCCAACCAGCAACAGATAAACCGGATTCCACCAGCCATAATAGAAAAGCGAGGCGGAGACCAGCCAGAGCAGCGACGCCCGTTCATTTCCCAAGCGGCCGAGCAGAAAAAATCCGAGCAGGGTCGCCGGCAAGAATAAGAAGATAAATATATCCGTGTTGAACAGCATCTTAAGTGCCTTGAGCCCTGCGTCACGCCCAGTTTTTGCCCTTGGGTTGGGAATTTATTTGGACATATTAGGTCACGAATATCAACACAATAGGCAAGCCCCCCAAATCGGCGGCCGATTGCTTTCACTCAAACAATGCGACACTTCGCCGCAATTCGTAAAAAAGCGCAGATTTATTGATATTTTGATGGTTAAGTCCACCGGAGGATTGAAATTGAATATGCTCTAGTTGCAAATGATTTGCATTTGCAACAAAAATTATTAGGTTGTCATGAACCTATTAACAGTAATTGACGGAAAACTGGCGATGCGCGTACGAAGTGTAATTGAGATATTCTTTACCGTTGTGGTGGCAACGGTCTTAACATTCAGTGTTTATTCGGCTCAGGCGGACGATGGCAATAGCGTCAATATCTACTCCTATCGCCAGGAGTTCTTAATCCGCCCTTTCTTAGATGAGTTTACCAAGGAAACCGGCATTCCAGTGAAAGTGGTTTTTGCCCAAAAAGGCGTCCTGGAGCGGTTAAAGGCGGAAGCGGAAAATACCCCGGCGGATTTGATCCTGACGGTCGATATCGCCCGCCTTAGCGCCTTGGTTGCCGCCGGCTTAACGCGACCAGTGCAGTCGGCCGTCTTGCAAGAAAACATACCGGCGCATTTTCGTCATCCCCAAGGACATTGGTTTGGCCTGACCAGCCGGGCACGAGTTCTTTACGTATCCAAGGATCGGGTCAAGGAAGGCGAAATTACTCGTTACGAAGACCTGGCCGATCCAAAATGGCAACAGCGGATTTGTATGCGGTCGTCGCGCCACCCCTACAATCGAGCCTGGATGGCGTCGATGATTGCGGCACACGGAGAAGAAAAAGCGACCGCTTGGGCGACCGGCCTGATGAACAATATGGTGCGCAAACCACAGGGCAACGATCGCGGTCAAGTCAAAGCCATCAAGGAAGGATTATGCGACATCGGCGTCGGCAATCAATATTATTACGGCAAGATGAAATTTAATGACAAACATCCGGAGCAAAAAGAATGGGCTGCCGCGGTGCGTTTGGTCTATCCCAATCAAGCCGACCGGGGGGTGCATGTGAACATTTCCGGTGTCGCCATGACCAAACATGCCAAGCATCCTGTTAAGGCCTTGAAACTGATGGAATTTCTGTCAAGCGAGCGGGCGCAGCAAATGTATGCCTCGACAAACTATGAATATCCAGTAAAAGCCGGGGTGAAACCGGATCGGGAAGTTGCGTCCTGGGGCAAATTCAAGGCCGATAAAGTCGATTTGCAAGTGATTGCCGATCTGTCGCCAAAAGCCACGATGATCTTTCAAACTATTGGTATGCCGTAGGGACTTGCTTATTGGCAATTGACGCAAATATAAACGACAACACCTCTTTCAAGGGTGTTACGGCACAAACCCGGTCGATCTTTTGGTCGACCGGGGCCTGTTTGCTGGCCCTCATTGTCGCGGTGCCAGTCCTGGCGGTAGCGGCCATCGCCTTTACTGGCGATGGGGCGATCTGGTCGCATCTGTTGAGTTCGGTTATTCCGCGTTATGTCAGCAATACCCTAATCTTGATGTTATTGGTGACAGGTGGGGTTTTGTTGATGGGCGTGCCGACGGCGTGGCTGGTCACCATGTGCCGCTTCCCAGGCCAACGTTTTTTCGAAGTGGCGATGGTTTTGCCGCTGGCCTTTCCAGCTTACGTGGTGAGCTATATTTATGTTGATTTGCTCGACTATGCCGGTCCTTTGCAGATTTTCCTGCGCGATGTATTTGGTTGGTCGACGGCGCGAGATTATTGGTTTCCGGAAATTCGGTCGATAGGCGGGGCAGCGCTGATCCTGACATCGGTGCTTTATCCCTATGTCTATTTGATGGCGCGTTCGGCCTTTCTGGATCAATCAGTGGTCGCCATTGAAGTTGGTCGCACGCTGGGGATTACACCGAAACGTGCCTTCACAACGATCTCGATCCCGCTGGCGCGGCCTGCCTTGGCGATCGGCGTAGCGTTGGCATTGATGGAAGTATTAAGCGATTTTGGCACCGTGCAGCAATTGGCCGTCGATACCTTTACTACCGGCATCTACGAAGTCTGGCTGGGGATGAATGACGGTGGCGCGGCGGCCCAACTGGCCGGCCTCTTATTCACCTTTGTCCTATTGTTGATTTGGCTTGAACGTTCTTCAAGACGTGGCCGGCGTTATCATCCGGCTGGCCGACATTTCCGCGATCTGCCCGGATTTGAGTTGACGGGCTGGCGCGCCATTCAAGTTATCGCCTTTTGCACGATCCCGGTTATTATCGGTTTTGTCATTCCGACTTTTGTCTTATTGCAATGGTCGATTAGCAGTTGGGACGGTATCGAATTTGACGCTTTTCTGGTTGATCTCAGTAATACGGTCATCTTGGCTTTGATCGCCGCTCTTTGTGCCGCAGCGGCGGCGGTATTTTTGTCTTATGCGCTCCGGTCGGCTTCGAATCCGGTGTTGCGGGCGGCGACGCGGTTGGCCGGCACCGGTTACGCCATTCCAGGCTCGGTCATAGCGGTGGGTGTGCTGGTACCCTTCGCCTGGTTGGATAATCAGATTGACGGGGTCATGCGCAGCACTTTCGGTATTTCCACCGGTCTGCTGATCAGTGGTACCATGGCGATCTTGATTTTTGCCTATCTGGCCCGCTTCATGGCGTTGTCATTTGGGGCGGTCAGTGCCAGTTTTGGCCGGGTTACCCGCAATATGGACGGGGCGGCGCGAACCTTGGGCCATGCCGGCTGGTCAACTTTGTTCAGGGTCCATTTACCGATGATCCGTGGCGGGGTGCTGACGGCGGTCCTGATGGTTTTTGTTGAAGTGATGAAAGAACTACCGGCTACCTTGATCTTGCGTCCGTTTGATTTTTCGACCCTGGCGACGCGGGTCTACGAATTTGCCAGCGACGAGCAGTTTGAGGAGATTGGTATCTGGGCGCTGTCGATTGCCGCCGCTGGAATTATTCCGGTGATCCTGCTCTCGATCTCTATCCGCCATTCCCGCCCAGGCCATCCGACTGACGATTAAATATCACGTCGAAGGATGCAATGAAGGCGCCAGCGGTGATGAACAAACAGGCGACGATGACTTGCCAGCTGCCGATTGCCAAGCCGGCAATGATGAGAACCAGGCTGGACAATAACGGCGCCAGATAGGATAGCGCCCCAAGAACCTGAATATGGCCGCGTTTTACGCCGACGTCCCAAAAGAAAAAGGCCGCGCCAACCGGCCCTAGGCCCAAAGCCAAAACAGCCAGCCATTGTCCGCCCGTATCTGGCCAAACTGTTTCTTCAAAGAAAAAATGGGCGACAGATGCCAATACCGCAGTGATACCGCAAAATCCGCCCACGGTATCGGTCGGCAAGTAGGCGAAGCGGCGCGAAATCACCGAATAACTGGACCAAATTAAAGCACAGGCGGCGGCGGCCAAATAACCGAGACCATAACGCGTGTCAAAATTCGGCAAGGCACCTTTCGCGACGAGCAGATAGGCACCCGCAAATCCGACCAGTGCGCCGACGATATGCTGCCATCGTAAACGTTCTTCCGGCAGCAGGGCCGAAAACAAGACGATCAGCAATGGCCACAAATATGCGATCAAACTGGCTTCGATCACTGGGGCATTGCGTAGCGCCAAGAAATAAAACAGGTGATAACCAAATAATCCGGCGACACCAAAAATCCAGACATGTATCGGTAGACGCAAATAATTAAATGGATTTTCCCGCCGCCAAGCCCACTTTGAAGCGGCCAACATGAAGGCCACCGAAAACGACATGGCGACCAACTGAAAAGGTGGTACGGCACCAGTCCAGGCGGTCAATAACGCCAGAATGGCCCAAAGAAGGATCGCCACAACGCCGAATGAAGTGGCCTGCAATGTACTCATGCTGCTTACATCTTTCCGTCGTCGCTGAATCACGCTAGTCTATTGGAAATTAATCAAGTTAGGGGAAGCAAGATGAAAGAAATATGGGACTACGTCCATAATCAAGCGAAAGATGCCAAATGGACTGAAGGCATGCGCGATATCTTCGAATACCGCGACCTCGGCATCAAGGACGGTACCAAAGGCGACTATGTCGCCCATATCGTCAAGGCCAATGGCAAAAAATCCAAAGACGATGTTCAGCAATGGCACATTCATGACTGCAATTTCCAATTTGTCTTTGTGCTGAACGGTTGGGCCAAGTTTGAATATGAAGATCAGGGCGTGCGCAAAATCGAAAAGGGCGACTGCATTCTGCAAACCCCTAAACTGAAACATCGGGAATTGGAATGTTCGGAAGATTTTGAAGTGCTGGAAATCGTATCTCCGGCAAACTTCGAAACCCATATCGTCGATGCGCCAGAAGATGCCGCCGACGCCGCCGACTAATAATAAAGCAAATCGAAGGATCGCTAGTATGAATGAAGAAAGTTTTCGGGCTGAATTAAAAGAACAAGGCTATCAGGAAGTCGGCTATTTCGATTTCGCGGAGGATCAAAGTTTCGCCACCCATAGCCATGATTGGGAAACCTACGGCCTCGTGCTTGAAGGCGAATATATCCTTAAAACCGATGACAGCGAAGTCCGCCATGGGGTCGGCGAAATGTGCAAGATTGCGGCAAATTTCGACCATGGTGAAGCCGGTGGTCCGGCTGGTGCCCGCATTCTTTACGGCAAGAAGTTTGCTTAATTAGTCAGTTACTGCGAATAACCGTCGATACGCAGGATTGCCCCAGTGGTGTAACCGGCATGGTCGGAAGCCAGATATAGCGCTGCGCCCACCACTTCGTCCGGGGCCCCGCCGCGCTTCATGGCAATATTGGTGGCTGCTCGCGCGTTAAAAGCATCCATATCCCAAGCCTTTGAAATATCGGTCAAGAACGGGCCCGGCATGATCGCGTTAACCCGCACTTTTGGCCCGTAAGCATCCGCGAAGGCTTCCGTCATCGCGTTCAAGCCGGCTTTTGCCGCCGCATAAGTGATAACATTTTTGCGCGGCCGGATCGCGGCGACAGAGGATACGTTGATGATTGCGCCGCCGTCGCCATCGACCATGCGTTGCCCGACATTGGCACAAAGACGAAATGGCCCCTTGAGATTGACATCGAGAACCTTGTCATAAAGGCCTTCCGGGATGTCCGCCGCTTTGTCATAGATCGGCGACATGCCGGCATTGTTGATCAGTACATCGATGCGGCCAAAATGATCATAAACCGCGTCGGCCAAATCATCCAATTGCTGCCAATCACCGACGTGACAAGCCCGGGGTAGACAATTGCCCCCCAGCGCCTCAATTTCCTTCGCCGTTTCATCGCAGCTTTCTTGGCGCCGGCTGGCGATCGCCAAATCGGCCCCAGCAGCAGCGAAACCAAGCGCCATTTCCCGGCCCAGACCACGGCTACCACCAGTGATCAGGACGACTTTGCCGGACATATCGATCACATTCCTATTCATTTTTCTTCCGTTCTGCTGATTAGGGTAATTCCAAATAGACGTCGATGGCAGCAGTCGCGATAACTGCGATATCGTTGCCCTCATCGTCGGGGACATCCAGTCCGCCTTTCACTGCCTCGACGCTGATCTTGCCGATTGGCAGTTTCACCGCGACCTTATCACAATCGATCTGTTCCGGCTGTTGCACGCCGATGGTGACCCGCACCTGCATTTCTTTCGGGTCGACAGGCAAATTACGCAACATGGTCAAAGAGGAATGATGCAAGGCATCCTCGACAGCGCGGATTGCCGCTTTGGTGTAATCGCCGCCATGCAGATCATTGCCGGTGCCGAATTCGATTATCACGCGTTTTATGGTCATGCACCGGCCCCTTCCGGGATATCGAGGCGGACAATGGCCACGGCGTTGGCAACGATAGTTTTGTCATCGCGTCTATCATTTTCAATTTCCAGACCACCTTCGACTACCGTCACGGTGCCGCTGCCATGGGGCAGGATCGCCAATACGGCGTCTTTGTCGACTTGATCCGGTTGCGGCACCCCGATGCGGACTTCGACTTCCATAGCGTCGGTCGGTATATCGAGGGCGCGGGTGATCGTCAGGCAATTATGCCAAAGTGCGTCGCGCAGGGCGCGGACCGCTGCTTTGGTGTAATCGCCGCCGCGAATATCGGTGCCCATGCCCAGTTCGAGCACCATGCGTTTCATCGTCATGTCGGATAAACTTTCTTGTTATGCCGGCTGAAAAAGCTCGATGACATTGCCGGAAGGATCTTCGAGTAATATCTGTTGACCGCCGGGGCCGCTCAGAATGTCGTTTTTGAAGCTGGCGCCGGATGCGCGTAGGTTTTCAACCAGGGTCTCGAGATCGTCAACCGTCACGACAATGCGGTTCCATCCGCCGGGGACCGGTTGACTGCCATCGGGCATTGGTTTGGAAGCGGATGCCGGCGGTCCGGCCAGCCACAGCTGCAGATCGCCGCGATTGAGGATGGCCATGGCGGGACCGAATTGCTGTTGCAGCTCGAAACCTAACTGTTCCGTATAAAACGCCACTGATTTGCCGACATCCGATACGATATAGCGGAAATTAGCCATCTTCGTTTCTCCCTAATGTTATTTTACCAGCGAACTATGCCGCCAATTGACGATAGAAATCTAGGCTCTAGACTAGCGCGGTCGAATAAAAATACCAGGAACGCAATTTCATGAGTTATGACGCGCCTTACAAAGGCATCCGTGTAGTGGACCTCTCGCAAGGTATTGCCGGGCCATATTGCGCCATGTTGCTGGCCCAATATGGCGCCGATGTCATCAAGGTCGAGCCGCCGGAAGGCGACTGGGCCCGCCGCCTGGGCCAGGCCCATGGCGATCACACCGCCTTTTCCATCGCCGGCAATTTAGGTAAGCGGTCGATCGCCTTGGATTTGAAAAACGATCGTGACAAGGGGCGTCTTTGGGACGTGCTGAAGGACGCGGATATCTTTCTGGAAGGTTTCCGCCCCGGGGTCATTGATCGCCTTGGTTTCGGTTATAAGACCGTTGCGGCGATCAATCCGCGTATTCTTTACCTTGCAGTCTCCGGCTTTGGTCAGACCGGCCCGTTGCGGGAGAAGCCGGCCATGGATCCGATCCTGCAAGCTTTTTCCGGCATGATGATGTCAACGCTGGAGAAAGACGGCGAACCAGTACGGATGACGCCGATCGTCGTTGATATGGCAACGGCACTTTATGGTTTTCAGGCCGTGGCGCCGGCGCTTTTCGCCCGACAAAACGAAGATAAAGGCCGCTATATTGATATCAGTTTGATGCACGGGGCGGCAAATTTACAAATCGTGCGCATGATGCAGACCCATATTTTAGGTGAGGCACCATTGTCCGTTTCAGCCCCCAGCGGCGCTTTCCTTTGTCAGGACAATTATCTATTGCTCGTCGCCATGCGCGATGATGAGTTTCAAACTGTCTGCGATGTCGTCGACCTGCCGGATGTAGCTGCGGATCCCCGATTTCAACGCCGTTTGGACCGTTTGGATCATATCGTTGAAATCAATCAACGGGTCGGTGCAGCACTACGACAAAAACCGGCGGTGGTTTGGAATGAAAAGCTGACGGTACGCGGCATTCAGAACGAGCAGGTGCTGGACTATATGGAATTCCTGAAACATCCCCATGTCCAGGCCAGCGGTTTGATTTCCTGGCTTGATCAGCCGGGCTTTAAGGAGCCCGTACCGGTGCCCAACCCGCCGGGCGCGCCGCCGTTGCAACCAGGCGGCAGGAATGCGGTCGCACCAACCTGCGGCGAGCACACTGAAACAATCCTTGCCGATCTGGAAAAAGGGACGCCGTGGCAGGATAGCGCTTGACTCATCGAGTATGTTCCTGTTTTGTTCTATCTTTATGGAGATGCGTGCAAATGTCCTCAAAGAGTTGAGAATCGAACATCAGAATGAGCCCCGAACAACGCCTTCGCCTGAGTGAGATGACCCGCCTGCGGTTGAAATTATCCGCCTGGTGCGGACAATGCGGGCGCCACCGGGTGATCGACCCGGCACCACTGGCTCGTCGCTTAGATCGCCGTGCCACCGTGGCAGATTTGGGCCTGCGGTTGAAATGTTCGGCCTGCGGCAGTCGCAAAATCGATGCCCGACCGCACTATGCCGGCCTTGGTGTGGTCTCTCGCCATGACCAAAATGGTGGCAAATAGAGCGTCGAATTCACAGCGTTTGAATTTTGTTTCATTCGCAACTATAATGGCGTTCGCAATTTCATAGGGTAGAAATGTCGACCGCGCCGTCACCTCGAACGCAAATTCTTGTCATTGGTCAATATTTAGCAAATGCGGCGCGTGGTCTGTCCCGTGGGTCGCCTGTTCTGAGCTGAGTATCAGGTAGTTACCGTCGATATTGAAATCGGCGGTCCGTCAGTTCTGAAAATTTGGATGACCAAAATGACTGTAGAAACAATCGACCAATCCGACATCGGACAGGACCTGTGGGACAATCCCATGGGCACCGATGGATTTGAATTTATCGAATTTGCCGCGCCCGATCCGGTCGCTCTGGGGGCGTTATTTCAACAACTGGGCTTTCGCGCGATATCCAAGCACCGCTCGAAAGATGTTACCCTCTATCGCCAAGGGGACGTCAATTACATTATCAATGCCGAGCCGGATAGCTTTGGGCAAAGCTTCGCCCGCCTGCATGGGCCCAGCATTTGCGCCATTGCGTTCCGGGTGCAGGATGCCGCCTTTGCCCACCGCGAAGCCCTGGCGCGTGGCGCCTGGAACTACGAGAACCCCATTGGCCCAATGGAGCTAAATATTCCAGCCATTAAGGGCATTGGCGATTCACTGATATATCTGGTCGACCGTTACGGGGACCAGGGCAGCATCTATGACGTCGATTTTGTCCCGCTCGAAGGTGAAGAACGCCATCCTGCCGGTGCCGGCTTGACCTATATCGATCATTTGACCCACAACGTTCATCGCGGCCGCATGGACGAATGGGCGGATTTCTACGAAAGACTGTTCAATTTCAAAGAAGTTCGATTTTTTGATATTGAAGGTCAATTGACCGGTTTGAAATCCAAGGCGATGACCAGTCCGTGCGGTAAAATTCGCATCCCGATCAACGAATCTACCGACGATCAATCGCAGATACAGGAATATCTGCACGCCTATCACGGTGAAGGCATTCAGCATGTCGCCCTTGGTACCAGTGATATTCATGCCAGTGTCGAGGTGATGCGTGGCGAACATGTGCCATTTTTGAAGACGCCGGACACCTATTACGAGCAAGTTGACCAACGGGTCCCCGATCATGGCGAGGACATCGCAAGATTGCGTAAAAATCATGTCTTAGTCGACGGTGGCCCAGATCAAGGCGGGGGAATATTATTACAAATCTTCACAGAAAACTTGATCGGACCGATTTTTTTCGAGATTATTGAGCGCAAAGGTAACCAAGGCTTTGGTGAGGGCAATTTCAAGGCACTTTTCGAATCCATGGAGCTTGACCAGATTCGGCGCGGTGTGCTGAAACCGGACCAGGCGGTCTAAGGAGAACGCAACAGGTCACTTGAGTGAGAAGGTTTCGCATACCCATGTAACGGGAGGCGTATCGGGCGCGGGGTAAGTATTTTACCCCGCGTTCGCTTTGGTGGGCGACAATATGTCAATCGAATTGAACAAACACGATATGACCCGATCTCCCTGCCGTCCCGTCAGCAGCGAAGAAATTTCGATTTATGAACAAGATGGCATAGTTTGCTTGCAGCAGATTATTCCTTCCGACTGGCTTGCATTCATGGCTGCTGCCGTTGACCAGGCGATGGCGGACCCTGGCCCCGACGCTGAGGAATATTCCTCGGACACTGACGCAGGTCGTTTTTTCGGCGACCTGAACGTCTGGAGGCGTCACGACGCTTTCCATCGCTTTGTTTTTGAAAGTCCGGCATCGAGCATTGCGGCGCAAATATTGCGGGCGAAAAAAATAAATTTCTTCTACGACCAGTTATTGGTCAAGGAACCGGGGACGGCGGAACGCACTCCCTGGCACCAGGACCAGCCCTATTGGGCGGTCAGTGGTCGCGATGTGATGTCGATCTGGCTGCCCTTCGATCCGGTGGCTCGGCAAGTTTGTGTTGAATATGTCGCCGGTAGCCATAAATGGGACGCCTTCAATCCACAGCATTTTTCCGACGGTTCCGCCTATCGTGGAACCGGTTTGCCGCCGCTGCCCGACATCGAGGCAGAGCGTGATAAACATAATATTGTCGCTTTTGACTTGCAGCCGGGGGATTGCCTGGCCTTTCAGGCGATGATCGTTCATGGCGCCCCTGGCACTCAGAACTCGCCCCACCGTCGCCGCGCCTTGGCGACCCGCTGGACCGGTGACGATGCCAGATATGATCCCCGAAATGGCGAAACCGGATTTCCAACCGATGATCCAGGCCTCCGTCCCGGTGCTATTATGGATTGCGAAGATTTCCCCGTGGTCTGGCGGGCTGACAAACTTGGAGCATTAGAATGACTACGACACCTGAATTCATTCGCAACGAAGACCGCAACCGGGTTCGTTGGCTGACCCTGAACCGACCAAAGGCGTTGAATGCATTTAACGATCAGATGTATCTGGAAACTGCTGCCGCGCTAAAGGAAGCGGCAACAGATCCCAATTTAGCTGTTGTTGTCATCACCGGCGAAGGTCGGGCCTTCTCGGCCGGGCAAGATTTGGCGGAACTTGATCGTTCGAACCTCGATCCCGATCAGGAGCCGGGCTTTCCGGTTTTTATCGCGACTTTGGAAGCCTTCCCGAAACCGATTATCGCAGCGGTGAATGGTATTGGTATCGGCATAGGCCTGACCATGCTGCCCCATTGCGATTTGGTCTTGATGGTGGCAGCGGCGCGGTTGAAAACGCCGTTCCCAACATTGGGCGTCACCGTCGAAGCCGGTAACAGTTTCCTGTTGCCGGCGCGGGTCGGATGGCAGAACGCGGCGCATATTCTTTACACGGCCGAATGGGTAAGCGCGGAAGTTGCCGTCGCACAAGGGCTGGTCTGGAAAGTTGTGGCCGATGATCAATTGCTGGCGGAGACGACAATTATAGCCGAACAAATTGCCGCGATGCCGATTTCGTCGCTTCAAGAGACTAAGCAACTCTTATTGGCGCCGCGTTTGGACGCGACGCGGCAGGCCCGGGTTAGAGAAAATGCTGCATTTGGCCGTTTGGTTGGCGCCCCAGCGAACCGCGAAGCGATTGCCGCCTTTCAGGAAAAACGCCCCGCTGATTTCACCAATCTACCAGCGGAATAAACCTTATTGATCGGTCACGGGCAAATTAAAATAGAATGTGCTGCCGGCGCCCGGCGCGCTTTTCACCCAGATTTCACCGCCATAATGTTCAATCACAATTTTGCAGGTGGCAAGACCAATGCCGCTGCCGTCGATGACATCACCTGGATCGGTACGATGGAAAATATCAAAGACTGACGTGAGATGTTCATCGGCGATGCCACGACCATTGTCGTCGATAGCGAATTGCCAGTATTCGCCCAGCCGCTTCGCAGAAATCATGATCATGGGCCGACGCTCAGGATGGCGGTATTTGATCGAATTTTGGATGATGTTTTGAAATACCTGCATCATTTGCGAATGATTGGCGGCCACTGTTGGCAGGTCTTCGGCGGAAATCTTAGCTTCTGATTTGTCGATCTCCATTGAAAGATTGGCAGTTGCCGCGGCCCAGGCGGTATTTAGGTTGACCGGTTCCACATTATGAGAAGTGTCGCGCGCGCGGGCGAAGGTGACCAGGTCGTCAACTAACATGATCAGCCGTTCGCTTCCTTCCATAATTGCATCGACATAGCTGCGCGAGGCTTCATCAAGCTTTGGGCCGGCCGTCAAGCGCAGCAACTCGCCATAGCCGTTAATTGCGCTTAAGGGTGCTTTTAAATCATGCGAAATTGTACGGATGAAATCGACTGATTGATCGTCGTCTTGTCCGAGCCGATTATTCGCACGATTGGTATCCGTTGTGCCTGTAGTTGCCGCTTCTATCAGCTTCTGTTCTGAAATATCAAAGATGAAACCGACCAGTTCTTTTGTCGCGTCACCCTCTCGCACTACTTTGGCTTCGTAATGCAGCCAAACATAATCACCTGAAGCGGTTCGCGCACGGTATTCGGCTTGATGGTCACGCCCCGCTTCAGCTTGATGGAAACAGTAATTGACCACGTCGATACGGTCGTCGTGATGAATTCGGTCGGCCCAGTCGTTCAGATCATTCCAACTTTCCACCGGATAACCCAGCAGGTTTTCCACCTCCCGATCCAAATGGGTAAATTTCTGTCGATCCCAATTGACCCGCCAGGTCACCGACTTGGCCGATCTGGTTGCATTTGTCAGCGTTGGCGTGTTGTGGGCAAGTTCGGTCATGATGCAAACAAGTTCAATCCGCGTTCAGGACGGTGGAATTCTTTGCTGATAGGAAAGCCGCTTGCAGTCGGTCATGACGTTCCGCAACCGCATCGGCAAAATCAGCGTGCGTGAAGATATACAATTCGCCCGCCGCAACCGCTTCCAGTACGCGTTCGGCAACTCTGTCGGAACTAAGACCATTTTCGATTGCGCTTAACACCTCTTTCGCTCGTGCCTGTTGCTCAGGCGTTGTCGGTCGCTCTGCCAATTCGAATGGTCGGTTTCGATTGCTCTCCGCGATACGGGTTTTGACAAATCCCGGACACAGGACGGAGACCTGTATATTGCTCTCCGCCAACTCGCCGGACAAGGCCTCGGACAAGGCGACAACGGCAAACTTGGTGGCACAATAAGGGCCCATGCCCGGTATACCTAACATGCCTGCCATCGACGCGGTATTGACGATGCAGGCGGGTCGGCCGTGCGACTTCATATGAGGGACAAAAGCTTGGATACCGCTGATCACACCAACCAGATTGACGCCAAGGGTCCAATCCCAACTTTCATCTGGCACATTTTCCATCAAGCCGCCGCCGCCGCCGACGCCGGCATTGTTAAAAACAAATTGGATGTCGCCGAAGTCTTCAATCGCTTCGTTTGCCGCGCCGCGCAAACTTTCCCGTGTACTCACGTCACAAACAATACCTTTGACCCGGTTGTCATAACTTTCCAGCGCCATCAAGGCATTGTCGAGGGCTGCCTGTTCGACATCCGCCAATACGGTTTTGGCTCCTCTGGCGAGCAAGGACTTCGCCAGCGAAAAGCCGAGGCCGCTGGCGCCGCCAGTAATAAAAGCGGTAATACCTTCAAATTTCTGCATTATTGTTTCCACACATACAAACTTATTTAGCCATTACTAAATTAAAGTTATTTCCGAAAGATAAAGTTTTAGGCTTTTATTATCGACTCCTTAACAGTTGATCCTATATTTTACCCTACGCGCCAGAATGTGCGCGTGGTTCAGAATGAATCAAAGTAGACAGGATGTCGATATGATAAATGCTCTCAATAGCGCCCTGGCCGGGCTAAATGCCGCGACCGACCAGTTGGGCGTTGCCGCTTCCAATATCGCCAATGCCCTGAGCACCGGTGAAAACCCGGGCGATGCCTATCGTGCGATGGAAGCTTCTCAAACATCAAAATATGGCGCCCCCTATGTGCTGGTACAAGAAAAAGAACAGCCGACGCTGGAACTTTATGCGCCGGAACATTCTGCCGCCAACGACAATGGTATGGTAGAATTTCCGAACGTGAATTTGGGCGAAGAAGTGGTCAATCTGCTGCAGGCGGAATTGGCTTACAAGGCGAACTTGTTGGTGCTGAAGACCGTCGATGAAATGGGCGACGCCCTGTTCGAAATATTTGCTTAGATACCCGTCACAATATTTCTTTCACAATTTCACCGATTTCCGACTATTCTATCGCTAGCGATGGATACGGAATAGAGGCGTGGTGATGGGTGAAAATATACTACCGTTTCAAAGCAAAGCGGATCAACTGCGGGCGATGCTGGACGCGGCAACTAAGGTTGTGGTCTTCACTGGTGCCGGCATTAGCACCGAATCCGGTATTCCCGATTTTCGCAGCCCTGGTGGCCTCTGGACCAAGTACCAACCCATAGAGTTCGGTGACTTTATGGCCTCGGAAGAAATGCGGCGGGAATCCTGGCGCCGTAAGTTCGGCATGGAGAGCGTCTTACAAGCAGCCGAGCCCAATCGCGGCCATCGCGCGGTGGAAAAACTGGCGCGACAGGGAAAAGTTACCCATGTCATCACGCAGAATATTGACGGCCTGCATCAAGCTTCTGGCGTGCCGGACGACCGGGTCATCGAATTGCATGGCAATACGACCTATACCAAGTGTCTTGACTGTCACGAACGCTATGATCTGGCGTGGGTAAGGGAACTCTTTGCTGACGATGAAACCTTGCCGGAATGTGAAAAATGCGGCGGCATCATCAAAACTGCGACGATTTCTTTCGGCCAAGCGATGCCGGAAAAGGAAATGCTGCTGGCCCAGGCAGCAACACTTGAAGCAGATATGTGTCTCACCGTCGGTTCTTCCCTGGTGGTCTATCCAGCCGCCGGTTTTCCCGAGTTGGCAAAACGCAATGGCGCCAAACTCGCTATCCTTAATCGCGAAGAAACCCCACTTGATCCGATCGCCGATTTGATCCTGCATGAAGAAATCGGCCCGACCCTCGGCGATGCGGTCGGCGTCAACTAGGACCGGCCCCACTGTCGATAACCGGCGATCATGATGATGATGGTGAAGAGGGCCATGGCAACAGCGAGAATGTAAGTTGTTGTGATCGCGCTAACTGTCAATAGATTGACCGCCGGCCAGCCGATCGCGGTTATGACGAGCAGTCGAACACTGACGGCAAAAAAAGGTAACAACGGTTTGTTGGCGCCCAGAAATGCAAATGTGAGACCCAGGCCGGCCCCGACAAATGGTAACAAGAGCCCAATCGCATCAAGATAGAGCGTACCGGCGTCGATCACCGTCTGTTCTTGCGAAAACAACGACATCAATTGCGTGCCGGCGAAGAACGCGACAGTGCCAAAAAGAAGTCCGACAACAAAAGCAATGGCGGTGCCGGTCCAAGCGATCTGACGCACACGGGTGTTGTTGCCGGCTCCCAAATTGGTTGCAATCATGGTGATGATCGCTGTCCCCAGCGCGAAGGTGATCGGCATTTGCAGAAGTTCAAGTCGATTGGCGACCCCGAAACCGGCCAGGGTCGCCTGACCGTAACTGGCCATCAATGCAATCGCGGCAATCATGATCAATTGCGCCTGGATCACGTTCAATGATGCCGCACCACCGACACCCAATATTTCGCGCAAGTGTCTCCACGACGGACGGCAGAATTGCAGGCGCAGGACAACCAGACCGCGCCCTCTGATCAAATACACAAACAAGATCAAAGTACCGACCGAATAGGACGCCAGAATAGCGATTGCGGCGCCGCTAACGCCAAGCGAAGGGATCGGACCCAGACCTAAGATCAATACTGGCGCGAGTGACAAATGAACAACTTCACCGATGATAATGGCGCTAGCGGGAATTAGCATAATGCCAGTACCGCGCACCACATTGGCCAATATGTTCATCAACCAAACAGCGGCGATGCCGCTGAACACCAGCGTCGAATAGGTGGTCGCGGCAGTCAGCGCCTCACCTTCGGCGCCTAGCCAGCGATAAATCATCGGCCCAGTAGTGAGAAACAGAACCGCGAAGGCAGTGGCGATGATAACCGCAAGTAACAAACTTTGACCAACGATAACATTCGCGTCCGTTTTTCTGCCGGCCCCCAGGGCGCGGGCAATAGCCGCGGCCACACCGGTGCCGAGACCGCTGGCTGACATCAATTGCATGGTAATAAAGAACGGGAAGACCAAACTTATCCCGGCCAGTGCGTCAGTCCCCAGCCAGCCGACGAAAATTGCGTCAAAGGCGATAAAGGCAACCCGCGCTATCGCTTCCCCAACATTCGGAGCCGCCATACGTAACAAGGTTGGCAATACCGGCGCTTCAAGGATGCGCGTCGTCTGGTCCATCGATTCGGGTTTTGGTGGCGTTACGGATGGCGCCATGGTCATATGCTTCACCTTTTCATTCCTGCTCATACACAAGAAAAGGTGTTGGCGCGGTAATCTCAATTACCTCTGACGTAATGCAATCGTTTTAGCGAAATGCCGGCTCGTCGAAACTACGCAATTTGCGGGAATGCAGGGCCTGGTGGGTGACGCCCTCGCGCATCGTGTCGACGGCTTCGAGACAGATTTTCAGATGCTGGCTGACCCGTTCGGCGTAGAATGCATTCGCCATGCCGGGAAGTTTGATCTCCCCATGCAGGGGTTTGTCGGAAACACAGAGTAAAGTCCCATAAGGCACCCGCAGTCGGAAACCATTGGCGGCGATAGTTGCCGATTCCATATCGACGGCGATGGCGCGGGATTGGTTGAAAAAAGTTGAGAGTTCTTCGTAACGTAACTCCCAATCGCGATCGTCGGTGGATACCACGGTGCCAGTTCGTAGGCGTTGTTTCATCTCATTGCCGCTGAGGCCGGTGTATTTCCCGACCGCTTCGGTCAGCGCCACCTGCACTTCCGCAATCGCCGGGACCGGGACTTCCAATGGCAAGTCATGATCCAAGACGTGATCAAGGCGGGCATAGGCGTGGGCTAAGACGTAATCGCCCAGCCTTTGGGTATGGCGTAGGCCCCCGCAATGGCCGATCATGACCCAGCAATGAGGCCGCAGGACAGCGATATGGTCGGTGATGGTTTTTGCGTTCGACGGGCCAACCCCGATATTCACTAATGTAACGCCCATATGACCATCTTTGATCAGATGGTAGGCAGGCATCTGCGGTAATTTGGCGACAATGTCGCCGGCAGATACATCTTCGGTCAATCTCGGATTGCATCGAATCGCGTTACCCGGCTGCACAAAACCCCGGAAGGTGTCGCCATGCTCAATTTCATTGATCCCAAATTCGACAAACTCATCGACATAACGTTGGTAGTTCGTAAACAGAACGAAGCGCTGAAAATGTTCCGGTGCGGTACTGGTATAATGGCGTAACCGGGAAAGCGAATAATCGACCCGCTCGGCATCGAACAACGATAACGGCTTAGCTTCTCCAGCGACCGTTCGGTGCACGCCATTGGCAACGTCGTCATCGATGCGGGATAAATCCGGCAACCAGAATTTCTGGGCTAGGCGAGCAACCTGATCTTGTTTCAGATCCACGGTCAGGGTTTCAAGTGCAAAAGTGAGGGGGATTTGCCGTTTTGAAATTCCGACCCATACCGGCGCTTCGTGATTATCCATCAACAATTGCAATTGTTCGATCATGTAGCTTCGAAACAATTCCGGGTTGGTCACCGTCGTGCTATAGGCACCACTTTCCGATACGGCGCCATAGGAAAGACCGCCGGCTTCGCGGGCCGGCACGTCCGGCACGTCGAACCACAGGCAAGGATAGCGCGCATCCGCCTTGGCCAAACTTTCGTCGCCGCTGGCGTAGCGTTCAAAATGCTCCCGCAACAGGGTTTGGCCGTCGGCATATATCTCACACAAGCGATCGACGGCAGCGACCGGATCATCGTAAGCGCGCGCCGCGTCCATCACGTCGGTCGGTGGTTTTGAAGATAGCGGCCCCATCTCCATTGGGATTTCCTTTATATTTTCGGCAGTTAGTTCATACTGATATTCGAGACAATCTCAGCAAAGGCCAGGTCCGCCAAGTCCCGCATTTCCTCGTCGCTGCGATCTTGGATCGGATGCTGAACGAAGACCACGGCGGGATCGAACCCCAGCGATTGCGCCTGTGCTTCCGCCGCGGCAATAAATTCCGTCGAGGCAACGCCGACGCCCGGAATGCCGCGACTTTCAAGATCCGTGATGTCATGCATACAGCACGAGGTACACGAGCCTCAATCCGCTAAGCCTTCGACAACGACGTCGACTTCATTGGCGATCTGTTGTTTCAACTCGGTCGGCGCAACCCGCGTGAAGGTGGGTTTGCGATAGCGTTTTACTGCGATCCCTTTGTCACGCAGTAGGTTATCGAGTTTATCGAGGAAGATATCGCCTCGCGCTTTCGATATGTCCAAAAGTCCGACCGTCAAACCTTCAAGCTTTTCCGGTCGCTGCAGGCGTTGCCGCCGCACCGGACTTCGCTCGTTGGTTGGGTCGAGCATGATCCTTCTTTCATTCATGTGCCAATCTCCTTGGTTACTGGGATGCTACCTTTTTCGCCGCTGACCCAACCACCGACGATGGTCGAGAACATGCCGGCGGTGCCGCCGGCGCGGACGATCTGGATGCCGCCAGGGCGAAATTTCGAAAATATTTTGTCAGCCAGTTTTTTCGGAATGCCTTCGGCGATGCCATCGACGCCGGCAACGATCTCTTTGCCGGGGATCATCAGCAGGCTTTCCAATTCCTGTTTGAAGCGCGCTTTTGTCCAACCGGCGTCATTGAATACCCGCGCATGTTCCGGTGAGACAATAACAAATACGTCGCTTGACCCGGCCATTTTTGGATGATCGACCGCCCGCATGCAGGCGGCGAATGTTTTCGACAAGGATTCCGGCTCGCGGGATTTCTGATCGACGATACCTTGCGTGCCATTGGCCGCAAACAGTGTAACCGTGGAAGATTCCACCGAAAATCCACGTTCCACGGCCAGTGATTCCCATTGTGAATTCAATTCATCCTCGGCAAAACAGAAGGTGTATTTGCCGGGGTTGCCAAGGGCGGCGCGGTCGATCCCACCGGGCTTGCCGCCACCGACATTGCGGATCACCAGTTGCAGCGCCCGCCCAATAGTGGCGTTGGCGCGATTACCTTGGCCGAGCGCGTTGCCGCCGGCATTCATGCCGATGGCGCGACTTGCCGGGCCATTGACGACAATCATAGGGCCACAATACATTGTCGTGCACAAAATACCGTGCATGCAGAATTCATCGATCAAGGCGGCTTCGACAGCGGCTAGAACAACTGGCAGATATTCCGGTTTGCAGCCGGCCATAACTGCGTTCACTGCCACTTTTTCAACGGTGCAGGGGGCTAAGTCAGGGGGAACATTGCCGATCACTTCATCCGGTGACCGGGTTGTCCCCTGCAACATCCGATAAACCCGGGTCGGTGTCGTTGGTACCACCGGCAGGCCGTCGCTCCATTCCCGATCGAAGCAGGCTTCGATTTCGTCTTCCAATTCGGCGACTTCGATGCGGCGGGAATTAATCGGTAAATCGCCGAACCGCACTGCCAGTTCTTCGGCGATACCCGGTTCCACACTTTTCGAACCGCAACCCGGTCGGTAGACCGGCAAGTCCTCACCCAAGTCATCGATGCCAGTAAATTCGCGCCATTCATCGCGTTCCCAACCAATCACCCGCGCCCGCTCTTCGCCGGCTTCCATCCGCAACAAAGTCGGGACGGTTTCAATATTCAGGCGGAATGACCCCTCCAATTCGCCATCGTCGATGACATTTGCAACATTTTCCGGGAAGGTTGGATCGTCCTGACTGAACACAGTCAAACCCGCGCTCGCCAATTGCGCTAAGATCGGTTCAATGAGGACGCAGGTTGGGCAATCCCGCTTGACGACAGCAACTAATCCATTTTCGACAGGTTTCATCTGGTCGTTCTCTACTGGTTGGTGATTGGTTTGAACCGTATCGATTTTGCGCTATTCTCACAAGTGTGGAGACGGTCGGGGTGGAAGAAAGGTGGTAAAAATTGACGGACAAAGTTGACACAATACTGAGCGCAATAGATCTGCATGGCTATACGATTATTCCGTCGGTTTTGAACCAGGATACCTGCCAGGCGGTGCGGGATGCTTTGGCCGCCCATCATCTCGGTATCACCGGCCGCAATGATTTTGAAGGCTATAAAACTGAACGGGTCTATAGTCTGCTTGCCCGCGGCCGGGTTTTTGCCGATTTGACAGAACATCCACTGATGCTGGCAGTCTTGGATCGGACCTTGGCGCCTAATTATCTACTGTCGGCCGGTTTGTCGATTGACCTGCATCCCGGCGAAACCCAGCAAGCGATGCATTTTGACGATGGTTTTTACGACGTTCCACGCCCACGACCACCAATAAGCATGAGTGTGATTTGGGCGATTGACGAATTCACCAAGGAAAACGGTGCCACGCAGCTTATTCCTGGCAGTCATATGTGGGGCGAACAGTCACCGGAGGGATTGCATGACGTGCGTGAAAGCCAATTCCCACGCAATAGCGACGCCTATCAAATCGACGACGAGGAAAGTTTTAACGACCAATTGGTCGACGCCATTATGCCCGCAGGCTCGGCATTGATTTTTCCCGGCACGCTTTGGCATCGTGGCGGCGGCAATCGCTCGACGGCCAATCGACTGGCGATCACGATGCAATATTGCGCACCCTGGGCCCGCCAACAGGAAAATATGATGCTGGCGGTATCCCCGGAAATCACCCGCGAATTATCTCCGAAAGTGCGGGCGTTGATGGGTTACAGCATCCATCCGCCCTTTATGGGCCATGTCGATAGCATGCATCCGGAACGATTGCTGTTGAAATAAAGTTCCTGTTGGACTAGCCAAACTGCCCGACGCAAACAATGCGGGCAATCCAGACAACGTCGCGAGGGTCGTAGTCTTGCGCCGCCGGGTCATTGCCATATGCGTATAGCTCGACGCGATTGACGGTGCGGCGGATAAGTTCCCGAACCAGTAAAGTGCCGTCCTTCAAGCGCACCAGTGTTCGATCACCGCGGCGGGCGCCGGAATTTGGCGATACGATCAAGACATCGTCTGGGCGGATAACCGGACTCATGCTGTCATCGTTCATCTCGACGACAAAACAATTGTTATCGAACAACATTGGAATATCCATTGCTTCCCATTTGTCGCCGGAAGGAATGCCGCTTTCATCGAAGCAATCGAATGTCATGGCGTCTTCCAGATTGATCGCCGGCAGGGTACGCAACTGAATGCCGCCGCCGCCGCTGACCCGGTCAATTTCATCAACAAAATCCGCCAAAGAAGTGTCGGTGGCGTCTAATACTTTGGCAATGCTTTCAGTGCCGGGCCAGCGCGCTCGTCCGGCATTAGTCATGCGTTTGCTTCGATTAAATGTGGTGGGATCGAGGCCGGCTGCCTTTGCCATCCCTGATGGCGACAAGCCACGCAAACGCGCAATGCGGTCCAACGCCTGCCAAACGGCACGATGTGTGAGCATCCCGAATCTCTCCATAGAATAATCGCTTAAGGTACAGGTTTCTTTGAAAAACTACTGAATATATACCTAATATAGGACAACAAAAAACACAAGCTATTGAAAATAAATTCCTTTCCAACCTATGTTCAATAATGTTCTGTGTGTATAGGAAATAATTCTTGTTTTTTGTTCCATAATCGTATATTTGTTACAACTATCGACAATCATTCGAGTTTCTGAACAAGAAAATCTTGTAAATAAGAACATCATAGGAACAATCTACATTTTTCATCTCAAATTATAGGAGTTTCCATGCCATTTTCCGCTCGCGACTTAAGTGTAATCGGTTATGCCAACGGCTTTACCTTATGGCATTTCAAGACTTCGGATCCATCCCGTAAAGTGGGTGCGGAAAGTTATTTCAATTCTGCCGCGCACATGTTTCGGGTTGGCGACTTCATCCTGATCAATGCCGGAATTGGGTCGATGCCGGCGCATGGCATGATTGTCGTTGTGGCAATTGATCGCGGTGAGGTCGAAGTGCGCCAACTTTCCGCCATCCCTGGGGTCGTGAATAAAGGATGCCGCGAAGACAACATCGCGGTATGACTAAGGGACTGAATAAATTACAAAAGCCCAAATCGAGCGACGAGTATGGATATCTATAGACTGGCAACACGGGCACTCAGCAGCCTGGATGCGGAGACCGCGCATCGATTGTCAATTCATGCTCTCGCGTTCGATCTGGGGCCGCGCCGGCGGCAACGAAGCGAGTTGAACCTGCAGCAGAATTTATGGGGATTGAATTTTCCCAATCCGGTTGGGCTTGCTGCCGGCTTTGACAAAAACGCAGAAGTTCCCTTGAAAATCCTACGCGCCGGATTTGGCTTTACAGAAATTGGTACGGTGACGCCGCGTCCACAAACCGGAAACGATAAACCCCGACTATTCCGCTTGCGGGATGATCGTGCCGTTATCAACCGCATGGGCTTCAACAATGACGGCCTGGACAAGGTCGCCCATCGTCTTGCCGCGCTGCCGCGCCACGACGGTATAATCGGGGCGAATTTGGGTGCCAACAAAGACAGTGAAGACCGCGTTGGCGATTATGTCATCGGTATGGAGCGGTTACGTAATTTGGCCGACTATTTTGTTGTCAACGTTTCCAGCCCGAATACGCCGGGTTTGCGTGATCTACAGGAACGTGAGCAGTTGGAAGCTCTATTGGGTGCGGTGCTGACGGCGCGTGGCGAGGTGGCGGCACCAATTTTGGTGAAAGTTGCGCCTGATCTCAAGCCTGACGATATCGAAGATATTAGCGCCGTTGCGATTAGCGCCGGTATTGATGGGATGATCATATCGAATACGACAATTGGCTTGCGCGATCATTTGCTCGATGCTGCAGCAGGCGAAACGGGCGGCTTGAGCGGCCGGCCTTTAATGGATTTATCCACCGACATATTGCGCCAGTTTTACCGAGCGACAGGCGGCAAATTGCCATTAGTTGGTGTCGGTGGAATCGCCTCCGGGGAAGACGCTTATCGTAAAGTTCGCGCCGGCGCCACTCTCGTGCAGCTCTATTCCGCTTTGGTATATGAGGGGCCTGGCTTGGTCGCCCGGATCAATCGGGAATTAGCAAAATTGCTGTGTCGGGATGGTTATCAAACAATTCGAGAGGCGGTCGGCGCTGACGTTGGGCAAAGTTAGTTCGGATGTTTATCAAAATAGTCGTTTGCGGCATTGGCAATCGCCCGGACGATGCTTTGGCGTTTTTTTGCACTCCTCAACATTTGCTCTTCTTTGCGATTGGATAGATAACCAATCTCAACCAATACGGAGGGAATGTCTGGAGCTTTGAGCACCAAAAAACCTGCGTAGCGATGCGGTTTGCGGCGCATACGCCCTTCTTCTCGCAGGCGCAGGACCAAAGACTCTGCGAAGCTGGCGGCGTAGTTCATGGTTTCCCGTTGGGTCAAGTCGATCAGGATCGAAGCCACCTCATTGTCGTGATGATCAAGATCGATGCCGGCGATGACATCGGATTTGTTTTCCTTTGTCGCCAATGCGGCGGCTTCTTTGTCAGAAGATTTTTCGGACAAGGTATAAACACCGCTGCCACGAAACGATTTGTCGCGAATCGAATCGGCATGGACGGAAATGAACAAATCACCGCCTTTGCGGCGCGCAAAATTAACTCGATCTCTAAGTTTTACAAAGACGTCGCGGGTACGCGTCAGTACGACTTTGTAGCGCCCGGACTGGTCCAATTGCTGTTTCAATTGTTTTGCAAAGCTTAGCGTTGTGCGTTTTTCATAGACGCCGCTGACGCCGATGGCGCCCGGATCGACACCGCCATGACCGGGGTCGATCACGATGGTCGGTTTTTGACCGACCGGTTTTTTCTTCGGCTCAAATTTTTGCGCTGGCACGGATTTTCGCACCGGCGGTGGTTTGATCGAGGCGAGGAATATTTTGTCCGAAACAGGTTTCAGGTCGATAACAAGTCGATAGCCGTGGTTGTTGCGTGGCGGCATCACAAAGGATTTGTCGACAATGGCCGGATTTGACAAATCCAGAACGACACGGGAATTGCCGGGTTTGAATAAGCCGAAGCGCAAGGCGCTGATCAATCCGGTGGCGCGCAACTTTGCAAGTTCATCGTCGAAGCTCACTTCAGGTAGGTCGATGACAATTCGGTTTGGCCGACGTAACGCGAAGATAGAATAGTCGATCTTATTGTCGAGTTCGATAACAAGTCTGGTCTTGTCCGGGTGCTCGCCGGTCCGAATATCGCGCACCTGGGCGACACTTTGTGCGTTTACCGGCACAATCATGACAGCGAACAGAAAGAACAGGACTGCGAACAGGATTTTTCTCATAGCAGATTTGGTACTCTATACAATTTGCCACACTATATCGAAGTCGAATTCGTCGGTCAGCCACTAATTATTGCTTGTTTTATGGGGTTAAGACATTAGGTAAAAAAAACGATTGGAGAATTTGCAACACAGAAGTAGTATGCCAATCCTAACGTTCCGAGGCAAAGCCCTAAATCGGTGATTTATTGGCGGCGCGCCGATTGAAAGTTTGAGCGCTACCGGAAATATTACTGGGCCAAAAGCCCCACGGTTTCCAAACTCTAAATGTCGCGTTAAATGGCCACGGAATATGGTGAAGAACATCGAAGCCTGCCTGTTAAATACTAATTGATGATTTACAGGCAAGTCTGGCGATTGATGTCCCCGCCCTGACAGAGATGCGAAAGCACCTGTCGTTTGGCGGTGTGAGACCATCACAGATTGGGCTTCTCAACATTGGGGACCGGTGGAAGATACGTCGAAATTGTGCGTATCTTAAGCCGGACAATTATATGACGACGCGTATGTTAATTGACGCGACGCACGAGGAAGAGACCCGTGTCGTTGTGTTGCGAGGTAATCGCCTCGAAGAATTCGATCTCGAATCATCTACAAAACAACAAATCAAAGGCAATATCTATCTTGCCAAGGTCACCCGCGTGGAACCTTCCTTGCAAGCAGCCTTTGTTGAATATGGCGGCAACCGACACGGTTTTCTGGCCTTTAACGAAATCCATCCTGATTACTACCAAATTCCGGTTGAAGATCGTATTGCCCTGCTTGAAGAAGAAGCAGCCCATGTCGCAAAAGATCTGGAGGATGAGGAAAGTGAGCTTTCCGAAACCGCCAATGATGATGCGGCTGACGATGCTACTGTAACTAGCGGCGAAGGCGACGATAGTGAAATTGAAGCCGTAGAACCATCAGAAGCTGCTAACGACGACGATGGCGAGATCGTTGCTTCCGAAGAAGAGACTTCCGAAGCTGCTAACGTCAGTGAAGATGGCGAAGTCGTCGAAGCGGTTGAAATTGTCGGCGACAATGACGAAGGTGATGACAATGGCGCTGAAGACGATACCAGTGCCGATGCCGAAGTGATGGAGGAGGCACGCCGGCGACGTTCCCGTCCTCGTCGCAACTACAAAATCCAAGAAGTGATCAAGAAACGGCAAATTCTGCTCGTTCAAGTGGTCAAGGAAGAGCGCGGCAATAAGGGTGCGGCGTTGACAACCTACTTGTCATTGGCCGGTCGTTATTGCGTCTTGATGCCCAATACCGCACGAGGCGGCGGGATTAGTCGTAAGATCACTAACCAAACTGCCCGGCGCAAGTTGAAAAAGACGTTGACCGATTTGCAGGTACCGGAAGGAATGGGCGTAATTGTGCGGACCGCCGGTCAGGCTCGCACAAAATCCGAAATTCGTCGCGATTTTGATTATTTGTTCAGGGTTTGGGACAAAGTTCGGGACCTGACTTTGGAATCATCCGCCCCGGCACTGGTTTATGAAGAAGCAAACCTGATTAAACGGGCCATTCGCGATCTATATACCAAAGACGTCAATGAAGTATTGGTTGAAGGCGAAGACGGTTATCGCCTTGCCAAGGATTTCATGCGCATGCTGATGCCGAGCCATGCCAAGAAAGTGCAACCTTATAAAGATCGGGCACCGTTATTCCATCGCTATCAAATTCACCAACAATTGGATTCGATGCATTCCAACACCGTGACGCTTCGCTCCGGTGGATATTTGGTGATCAGCCCAACTGAAGCTTTGGTCGCCGTCGATGTAAATTCCGGCCGTTCCACCAAAGGCTATAATGTTGAGGACACAGCGGTCAAAACTAACCTTGAAGCGGCAGAAGAATTGGCCCGCCAATTGCGTCTGCGCGACCTTGCCGGGCTGATCGTGATTGACTTCATCGATATGGACGAAGGCAGAAACAATCGAGCCGTCGAACGTAAATTGCGGGATTCTCTGAAGTCCGATCGGGCGAGAGTGCAGGTTGGTCGCATATCATCCTTCGGACTGATGGAAATGTCGCGTCAACGCCTGCGACCCAGTTTGCAGGAAGCAATCTCAATCACCTGCCCGCATTGCGAAGGCTCCGGCCTGTTACGATCGATTGAGTCTGCAACCTTGCAGGTCTTGCGCGCCATCGAAGAAGAGGGCGTGAAAGGGCGATCGGCGGAAGTGACTGTCACAGCGCCAACTGACGTCGCGCTCTTCATCCTCAACCAAAAACGCTCCGTCGTTACCGAAATCGAAGAACGTTATGGGTTTGTCGTGCTGGTTCTGGGCGACGACAAAATGATCCTGCCCAATTTCAATATCGAAGGCACGCTTCAACGCGATCAGGCCGAACCGCTCATTGAATTTACACCGGAAACGGTTGAAACACCGGAAGAAGATGCAGAAGGCGGCAAACGCAAACGTCGTCGCCGTCGGCGCAAGAAACGCGATGACCGGTCGGATCAAGATCAAAGTCAGGCGGCTGATGGTGAAGCCGCTGAAGCCGTCGCCGCGGACGATGCGGAGACAACAGCCGACAGTGAAGAAGAACAACCCAAACGCCGTCGCCGCCGGCGCAAAAAAGCCGATAAACCCGCGGATAGCGACGCTCAATCCGCAGAGGTCGCTGAAGATAATGATGCGAGCGCCGCGCCGGTTAGTGGTGAAGATGATGAAGGCGAAGAAAAACCTCGCCGTCGGCGCCGTGGCCGCCGTGGCGGTCGCAAGCGCCGGGACGAAGGAACAGGTGCAGCCAAAGCCGAAGACGCGCAACCAGAAGTGACGGTTGAAATCTCTGCAGATGAAGGTGCTGCGGATGATGCAAATGACGCAGGTTTGGGCACGGCACCAGCTGCTCCTATCGAAGTGACAGTTGAAGCTGCTGTCCCAGAAGCAGAAGCGAAACCAACACTCGAACCGGTAACGACTACACCGGAACCGGCGGTCGAAGCAGTACTGGAACAACCGACGGCACCGAAGAAGCGTGGTTGGTGGCAACGTGGTCTGGGTGGCTGATCGGAGTTAATTCGGTTGGCTAGTTTCCTAGCCAAGTTGTAAGCCGATCCGCGGCTTCGCCCATGTGCTCGGTTGCACCGGCAAATGAAAATCGGACATAGGCGCGGCCATCCACCGGATCAAAATCGACACCGGGGGTGGCGGCGACACCGGTCGCCTGCATCATTTCGCGGCAAAATATTTCAGCGTTATTGGTAACGTCGCGGACATCGGCATAGATGTAGAAGGCGCCGTCCGCCGGTGCCATTTTGTCAAACCCAGCAGCCGGCAAGCGGTCTAGCAACAATTTTCGATTGTCGCTATAGCGCGCGACATTGGCATCTAGTTCGGCCCGGCAATTGAAGGCTTCAAGCGCTGCATATTGCGACAGCGATGGGGCTGAAATGAACAAGTTCTGCGCCAGTCGCTCAACCGGCTCGACCATATTTTCCGGCACCACCATCCAACCCAGTCGCCAACCGGTCATCGAAAAATATTTTGAAAAGCTGTTGATGACTAAGGAATCATGATTGAACTCCAAGGCCGAACGGGCACGTCGATGGTAGCTGATACCGTGATATATTTCGTCCGAGATATAGTGAATGTCGCGATCTCTGCAATAATTCAACAGTTTCTCGAATTCGTCGTCAGTTAGCATCGACCCGGTCGGATTGGCGGGACTGGCGATCAGTAGGCCATCAAGATCGCTGCCGCCGGTTTTGTCCAATAATTCCACGGTCGGTTGGAACCTAGTTTCCGGACCAACCGGCACGTCTACTGCATCAATATCAAGGGCAGTGAGAATATTGCGATAACAGGGATAGCCCGGTCGCAGGATCGCAACTTTATCGCCGGGATCGAAGCAAGCCAGAAATGAGAGCAAGAAACCGCCCGACGATCCGGTCGTCACAACCACTCGTTCCATTGGGACTTCGACGCCATAATCGCTGGCATAATAAGTCGCGATCGCTTGGCGTAATTCCGGAATGCCTAGCGCTAGTGTATAACCCAGGACATGCGTGTCCAAAGCACGCTTTGCCGCTTCGATAACACCTTTAGGCGCGCCGGTAGAAGGTTGCCCGACCTCCATATGCAAGATATCGCCGCCTTGTTGTTCTCGCGCGGCGGCTTCTTTCATGATTTCCATCACGATGAAGGGCGGGATATCGCGGGTTTTTGCAAGTTTCACAATCGATCCTCTCAGATCAGAAAGATGTGCTCTAGCGGACCTGTCCGGGCGCCAAGCCATAGCCGCGAGGATCGGAAACCGCAGTGCACAATTCCGGGCTTCGCGTCACCGCAGTCAAACAATGTGCTGCTTGAACCAAGCCGATCCGTGCGCCTCTGCCATCGCCCGTTTCCGTGATCTCTTCACCGCGGGTGCCAAGTTTGACCGCGCGTAACGCAGATATTGCCGCTGCCAATTCTTGATCTTCTTCCAACACACCAACCACCAATGGGGCGAGCGCCGCCAATCCTGCCAAGCCTTGGCTTGACGCGGCGGCAAAATAGCCTTGATCCAAATGGGGATTGCTGGCCAGCATCGGCGCCACATGATCGATCGGACTGGCGGCTGACGTGGCCGCAAATCCAAGGGAGGGTAGCATCCGCCCCATGCCTAGTTCCTTGCCCATCGTAAACTGACAGGACACAGCGTTGCCGCGGCTATCAATGATCGCAAGCGCCGCGTCGCCACCATGGGACTGGACAACCTGATCGCCAATTGCCGCCGCCGTGACCTGAAGTCGGGTCGTCGCATCGAACTGACCGGCACTTTCGAAACCATCGACCATGCTGGCCAAAATGCGGCCACCGGCAATATCTTCTGTCGGTCCATGGACAACCAAATTCCCAAATTCCCAGGTTCGGGTTTTTTTCCACGACGGAATATACTTCCGTATCTCGTCGATGGTGATTTTGCCGCCTAGTTTTGTGGTATCCTCGACAAATAGTTTGCCACTTTCGCCGCCGTGAAAATCGGACACGCCCTTGGCCCGAATACGGCCCAGAACCGTGGCCAGTTCCACCTGTTCTATCTGCACACCTTCGGCCTTGACAGCACCATCGTTGCTCAGAAACAAGCGCTTCAACATCAGATCGCCATCCAGTATTTGTTTGCTATTGGCGAGGCGTCGATTGAGGGCACGGCTCATTGGGTGGCCAAAGCGGGCCATCCGCTCAGCCGGCGTAACAACTTGCGACCAGCGTAGCCGGCCATAGCGGGCATGAAGGCTGGCCATGCCGCGCAAACTGCCGGGTATTAATACTTCACCACCAGCGGCGGCCGGTCGCGGTAAGAAGTCCAGACTTTCGACGGTGGCACTTATCGCGTCATATACGATACAAATGCCGCCGCCGCCTAAACCCACTCCGACCGGGTAAGTGACCGTCATGGCAAAAAATGCGGCAGTCGCGGCGTCAGATGCCGTACCGCCAGCAGATAGAATATCCTGCGCTAACAACGCAGCCCGCGGTTCCTCCACCGCGACAACGCCGACAAAACCTTCAACCGCTCCCAGTTCGCCTACTGGCGGCGTTGAATCGCTGCAGGCCGAAGGCAGAAACAAAAAAATCGCCAAAAGAACTGCCCATTGACGTTTAGCGGGCCTAAGATTACGTAGTACTAAGGTTTGCATGGACACCTTGATGAAACGCTTCATAATTCGACTTTACCTAACCCTGTTATTGACCGCTTTTTTTGTGTTGCCGACAGCACACAACGCACGTGCTGCAGGTATAATCCGAGATGCTGAAATTGAAAATACAATTCGGATGTACGGCTCGCCACTATTCGCCATGGCCGGCCTGGATGCAAGGTCTGTTCATGTAATTATTGTCAATGATTCCAGTATTAACGCCTTCGTTGCCGGTGGGCAGAATATCTTTATTAATACCGGCCTGTTGATGGCCAGCGATACGGCCAATCAGGTGATTGGTGTGATCGCCCATGAAACCGGCCACATCACCGGCGGTCATTTGGCCCGCACCCATGACGAATTGAGCCGCGCCAGCTGGCAGACGATTTTGGCCATGGTCCTGGGCGCGGCGGCAGTCGTTGCGGGCAGTGGCGACGTCGGCGGCGCTATTATTGCCGGTGGTCAGCAGGTGGCACAGCGGAATTTCCTTAAATATAGCCGGACGCAGGAATCATCCGCCGACCAAGCCGCATTCTCTACGTTGGATGCCACCGGTCAATCGGCGAAAGGATTGTTGTCGTTTTTTCAAATGCTCGGCTCGCAAGAAGCTTTGATCACGTCGAACCAGGATCCCTATGTCCGCACCCATCCGATTTTTTCCGATCGGATTACAGCTACCGAAAATCACATCGCCAAATCGGTGAATTCCGACAAGCTCGATCCGGCAAACTATCAAATCGCCCATGCGCGCATGCGGGCAAAGTTGAAGGGATTTATTCTGCCACCCGATCAGACCCTGCAAACCTACCCGAAATCCAATATTTCGATGCCGGCGATTTATGCCCGCGCCGTGGCTTATCATCGTGCTCATCAGCTTGACGATAGTTTGCTGGAGCTTGATCAATTGCTTGCGGCGGCGCCCAATGATCCCTATTTCAACGAACTGCGCGGACAGGTATTGTTGGAACATGGGAAGGCCACTGCGGCTGTCCCATATTATCGCGCGGCGGTTCGTGCCTTGCCACGGGAAAGTCAATTAATGACCGGATTGGGCCAGACATTGTTGGCGACGGAAACGGCAGCCGACCTGGCGGAGGCGTTAGTAATTCTGAACAACTCTAGGCGCCTGGACCCGCGTCTTTCGAGCACTTGGCGCTGGCTGGCGGTGGCTTATGGGCGGAACGGAGATATCGGAAATGCCGCTTTAGCAACGGCTGAAAGGTATATTTTGAGCGGTCGACGCAAAGATGCTGTGACCCAGGCCCGTCGGGCCGAGCAGGCTTTGCCTGCCGGTTCCCCCGGTCAATTACGGGCCCAGGACATTATTGCTATCGGTTCACCTGAAAAACGCCAAAAACGACCAAATAAAAGAAAATAAATCAAGGGGATGTGATAAACCAAGCCTTGTAGCAAAGCTGACCATCGCCCATGATATGGTTAAATCGGCAGCATTACAGGTATTGAGTTATGGTAAAGCACGGAAATTCAAACAAGGGCGTTATTGTTATCGCTCTTCTGCTTCTCGTGGCCACTGGATTTGTTTTGGGTTATTGGACCCAACCGAATTCGGTCACTGCGGAAATGCCGGCGACGGCCCGGAAAGCGGGCGAGAAATCGACAGTGTCGACGGCCACAACATCCGGATCGGCGATGTCAACTCGATCGCAGTCCATGTCACTCGACGACGAACATGTGATCAAAATCGTGCGGGAATATCTGCTCGAAAACCCGGAAATTCTGAACGAAATGTCGGCGGTATTGCAACGGCGTCAGCAAATGGCGTCGCGGCAGCAGAACGAAAAGATGGTGGTCACCCATCGCGACGCCATTTTTGCCTCACCCGCGGATTACGTTACCAATCCGGACGGTAAAATTCCGGTTGTTGAATTTTTCGACTATCAATGCGGGTATTGCAAACGGGTGCATGCGGATGTTACGAAATTAAAAGACGAACAGACGGATGTTCGCTTCATCTATAAAGAGTTTCCGATCTTGGGCCCTAATTCGGTTCTGGCTGCGCAAGCGGCAATCGCCTCCAAGAAACAAGGAAAATATGTCGAATACCATAATGCGTTGATGTCAAATAAAGGCGCCATAAACGAGAATATTATCATGCAACTTGCGGCTTCTGTTGGCCTCGATGTGGCGCGGTTGAAAAATGATATGAATTCGGTGGAAGTCCAGGCGGAAATCGATCAGAATCTGGCGTTGGGTCGAAAAATTGGTGTCAGCGGTACGCCAACCTTGATATTTGGTGACTCATTAGTCCCGGGTGCGATCATCTATCGCCAGATGGCTTTGTTAGTCGACCAAGCCAGAAAAGAATGCAAAGTCTGCTGATTTCTTCATCCTAACATTCGCGGTAATGACGCGGCTGGAAATTGGGCCCGGGATTGTGCTATGTCTCCGGCTCGATATTTCCCATCCTTTTGGCCGCGACCGCGGTGGAGTTTTATGATGCAGCAAGTAGTTTATTATCAGGGTCAATGGTATGACGAAAATCCGAATATTCTCGGCCCCATGAACCATGCCTTTTGGATGGCTTCAACAGTCTTTGATGGTGCCCGTGTATTTGACGGCTGTGCCCCTGATTTGCAGGGCCACTGCGAGCGGTTGATCCATTCCGCCAAAGCGATGATGCTGGAGCCGACAAAGGAAGCAACGGAGATTGCGGAACTTTGTTTAGAAGGGGCCAGAAAGTTTCCAAAAGAAGCGGAACTCTACGTGCGGCCAATGTTTTTCGGTATGGAGGGGTTTGTCGTCGTTGAGCCAGCATCGACGGAATTTACTTTGGCAGTTTACGAAAGTCCGATGCCTGATTTTTCCGGCTTTAAAGCCTGTTGGTCGAGCCGACGCCGTCCGGCCCGCGATATGGCGCCGACCGATGCCAAAGCGTCCTGCCTTTATGCCAATAGCGGCCGGGCCGTGAAAGAAGCGATGGATCGCGGCTTTGATAACGCCGTGATGCTGGATGCGAACGGAAATGTTGCGGAATTCGCCAGCGCCAATATCTGGATCGCCAAAGACGGTGTCGCCATGACCCCGGCGGTTACTGGCGCTTTCCTAAACGGCATTACCCGACAAACTATAATTGAATTGTTGCGTGATGATGGTATCGAAGTGCTGCAAACGACATTATCGCCGGAAGATATCGATGGTGCCGACGAAATCTTCAATACCGGCAATTTTGGCAAGGTCATGCCGGTGATCCAGTTCGAAGACCGCGCCATGCAACCGGGACCCATCGCCACCCGTGCGCGTGAGCTTTATTGGGAATATGCCAAAAAGTTCCCGGTTTTTGAATAAAAGTGTCAGACACTTTTATTGAGCAGACAAATCTTCCCCGGCGAGGGCGCGTTCGAGCAGGGTGCGGGTTTCTTCGATTCCATAAAGGGCAACGAACGATCCCATGCGCGGCCCCTGGCTTTGTCCAAACAGGACTTCATAGAGCGCTTTGAACCAGTTGCGCAGGTTTTCAAATTCGTGCTCTTTGCCGACCGCGTAGATGGCACTTTGAATTTCCTCACCAGACGCCTCTGCCGGCATCGTGCCAAGACGGGTTAACAAATCCTGCATTGCTGCGCGTTCCTGATCATCCGGCGCGCGATAAGACTTGGTCGGTTTGACAAAGTCCTGATAATAATTGATCGCGTAGCCGACTAGATTATCCAACAGCGGGTTGTTCTCCGGCGTCGAACCTGGCGTATAACGGGAAATGAAACCCCAAAGGACCGATTTATCCTCACTATTGCAGGCACCCGCCAAATTCAACAACAAGGCAAAACTAACCGGAACTTTGGCGCGGGGCGGCTCGCCCGCATGAATATGCCAAACCGCATTGGCATAGATGTTCTGATCGTTTTTGACGCCAAAATCTTCGATGTTCTTTAAATAGTCGTCGACCGCCCGCGGGATCACATCGAAATAGAGCCGCCGGGCTTTCCGGGGCGATTGGTACATATACTGCGACAGGCTTTCGGGCGTGCCATAGCGCAACCATTCATCGATCGTCAGACCATTGCCGACCGACTTGGAAATCTTGCTGCCATTTTCATCCAGGAAAAGTTCGTAATTGAAACTCTCCGGTGGCCGCGCGCCGAGTATCCGGCAGATCGCGCTTGATAATCTGACACTATCAATCAAGTCCTTGCCGGACATTTCGTAATCGACATCCAGCGCGAACCAGCGCATCGCCCAGTCCGCTTTCCATTGCAGTTTGCAGGCCCCGCCGGTGACGACAGTTTCAACTTTGCTGCCATCTTCTTCTTCATAAATGACGGTGCCGGCGTCGGTGTCCCAGTCCAGAATACCGTTTTGCAAGACCCGGCCCGACTGCTGGCTGACCGGCAGGAACGGGCTATAGGTGGCGCGGCGTTTTTCACCCAGCGTCGGCAGGATGACATTGATGACTTTGTCGTAGTTGCGCAGTATGGCCAACAATGCGTCATCGAACCGGCCGGATTTGTAGCAATCGGTGGAGCTAACAAAATCATAGTCAAAGCCGAAATCATCCAAAAACGCCTGCAAGCGGGCATTGTTATGGGCGCCGAAACTTTCGTGGGTGCCAAAGGGATCGGGCACCTGCGTCAATGGCCTGTCCAAATGTTGCGCCAGCATATCCTTGTTTGGGACATTGTCCGGGACTTTGCGCAAGCCATCCATATCGTCGGAAAATGCGAATAAACGGGTTGGAATATCGCTTAACTCGGCAAACGCCCGGCGCACCATCGAAGTGCGCGCCACTTCCGCGAAGGTACCGATATGGGGCAGGCCCGAGGGTCCATAGCCGGTTTCGAACAACACATAACCTTTGTCCGCCGGTTTGCCGCCCAGCCGCTTGATAATCTTGCTGGCTTCGGCAAACGGCCAAGCATTGCTGGCCAGAGCGAGTTCTGAGTTGGTGGTCATGTGCGTAAATCCCAAGGTACGTGAGCGGCGCAAAATACCCGTTTCCACCACAAGGTCAATGGTGGAGCGGTGAATTCCGGGAATTATCCGAGCCCGAGCAAGACCATACCGGCAAAAATCAGCAACCCCCAGCCTAGTCGGTTTTTCAATGAGCCTTCTTTTAGCAAAATCGTCCCCATCAAGACGGTGATCAGAACGCTGACTTCGCGGGCCGGCGCAACATACACCACTGGGGTGGTGACCAAAGCGGTCAAAACCAGGATATAGGCCAGCGGGTTGAATATCGCGATGCCGAGGACGGCTTTGGTATGTTGCCGCCAGTGTCTGACAACTGCGTGGCGGCGTTTGATGGCGACGGGTGCCAGGAACACCATCCGTCCGAGGCTGGAAATATAATCCAGCAGCAAGGGCGGAATCAGCAAGGCACTGACCGAATAAGCATCCCAAACGGTATAACTACCGATGAGAAATCCGGCGCCCAAGCCGAATAGAAGCGACACTTTCATATCCTTGGCGGCGCGGGAAAATCCACCGGTCAGGAAGATAACGCCAACGATAATAGCCACACCGCCTGCAATAATCAGGGGCGACAAATGCTCACCCAGGATCATCACTGCAAAGGCGGTCGAGAGGACCGGCCCAGTTGCCCGTGCTGTTGGATAAACCAGGGATAAATCGCCGCGACGATAACCTTGCTGCAAAAGCAAAAAATAGCCCATATGGATGACGGCGCTGATGACGCAGAAGCCAAATTCAGTCCAGCCAAAATATTCTGCATTCTGATAATAAATGATGGCCGCCAGCGGCAGATATAAGACCGCGGACACAACGGAGAACAGCCAGATCAGTTCCGGCCCACCCTCCAATCGCTTGACTAGAAAGTTCCAGAAAGCGTGAGAAAAAGCGGCGGCGATAACGAGAGCGAAGGCGAAGAAGGACATCAGTAAACCCCAAACTCTTGGATTTCAGGCGTGCCGAATGGCTTCCTTCTATCCCCCCTAGTTTTCTCGCCTTTAAGGTGTCTGCCGTTCGCGGCTTTCTGTGGCGCTCGGTCCAGACCTGCAATTCGCAACGGAACCCTAGCCACGCATAGATAGGAACAAGAAAGTTAGCAGATCAAGTGAAAATAGCTACAGCGAAAGCCGCGGCAGGGTATAGTTTTATTATCATGGAATCAGTCTCGTCTTCACCAACTCCAGGGCAACAAATTGACCCACCAGCCTTGGTGGCCGGCGCCACCAAGGCCTGCTTGCTGACAACGGACGGGGAAATCGAAATTCTCAGTCGGGAGGAGGCAACAGCGGTTTATTCTTCTAAGCCGGTGATAGTCTGTCATGCCCGGGCGCTGGCCCGGCGTTTGGATACACGCCCCTTCCGCCCGTTCGATCTATTGGAACTTTTCGCGTTTGTTTTCCCGGCGAAGTTTTGTTTGCCGACGCCGGGTGGCCTGGCGCAGGCATTGGGTTTGAAATCCGGCAAAAATCTAGAAGATCAGGCGCTCGCTCTGTTGGCCGCAAAACACCGGTTATTGCAAGTGCTTAGCGAAAGTGCAGCGGATCGCAAAAAACTCCGCTCATTGGCCTGGACCATGGCGCAGGCGCAATGGGCTTGGGGACCGGAAGTGCTGGCAGCGCTTGGGGTGCGGGAATCTGATGGTAGCGGTCAGCGCGGTCTTGATGTCTGGCGCGATATCCCCGAATGGGAAGAGCAAGCACCACCACCGCCACCGGAAGATCATCCAATTTCACCAACCGCGGCAACCGATCGGTTGAAAATTCTGCTCCATCAGGGCAGCGAAGCCAGAACGCAACAGGTCGAGTATACGGGCTCTGTGACCCCTGCTTTCACGCCACGACAGCAGGAAGGATCACCCAACCTGGTGTTGGCGGAAGCCGGCACCGGGGTCGGTAAAACCCTCGGCTATATTGCGCCCGCCAGCGTTTGGGCGGAGAAGAATGGCGGTACGGTCTGGATATCCACCTTTACTAAAAACCTGCAGCGTCAAGTCGATCAGGAATTGAGCCGACTTTACGAAAGCGAAGCGGAAAAACATGATCATGTGGTCATTCGCAAAGGCCGGGAAAATTATCTCTGTCTATTGAATTATCAGGAATCGTTGTCGGCGACAGCGGTCAGTAATCGCCATGCAGTGGGCCTTGGACTGATGGCGCGTTGGGCTGCGCATAGCCGGGACGGTGACATGGTCGGCGGTGATTTTCCGGCTTGGCTGGTCGATCTGCTGGGCCGCGATGTCACCCACGGGTTGGCTGATCAGCGCGGCGAATGCATCTATTCGGCGTGTGAACATTATCGCCGCTGTTTTGTCGAGAATGCCCGGCGCCGTTCCGTACAGGCGGATATCGTGGTTGCTAACCATGCGTTGGTGATCATGCGTGCGGCGATGGGCACGGATCAGGATGTGCGACCGCCGACCCGGTTTGTCTTCGACGAAGGACATCATGTATTCAGTGCCGCTGACAGTGCCTTTGCAGCCCATCTGGATGGCCTCGAAGGGGCAGAGTTGCGGCGTTGGTTGTTAGGGGCGGAAGCGCGCCGCCGCGGCGGCCGCTCGAAAGGCTTGGAAAACCGAGTCGGCGATTTGCTTGCGGCAGTGGAGAAGGGACCGGACCTGCTGGGCGCTTTGCAGCATGCGGCACGTTGCCTACCCTCGCCAGGTTGGCTGAAACGAATGAACGAACAGGCGGCGCACGGTCCGTATGAAAACTTCCTGGCCACGGTGCGCCAGCACGTCTTGGCGCGCAGTGCAAAAGCGGACGGCCCATTTGGTTTGGAAGCCGATATCAACGATCCTAGCGCTGAGCTGCTGGCCGCGGCAAGCGGCCTGTCCGCAGCGTTGGATAAACTGGCCAAACCGATGCACAATCTGTTGGGGTTGTTGGCGACCCGCCTGGATCAAGACGCCAGCGAATTGGATAGTGGCGAGCGGCAACGTATTGAGGCGGCAGTAAAATCGTTGGAACGCCGTCGCGATTTGATTGCCGCCTGGCGCGCCATGCTGGGTGGTCTGGGGCAGCAGACGCCGGCGGAATTCGTCGAGTGGTTTGCCTTGGCCCGCAATGACGTGCGCGAACATGATGTTGGCATGTATCGCCATTGGGTCGATCCGACGATCCCGTTTTCGCAAACTTTGTTGCGCAAAGCACATGGGGTGCTGATTACCTCGGCCAGTTTGCGTGATCGCCCGCCGGACGTGCCGGATGACTGGACCTCGGCGGAAGTGCGTACAGGGGCGGCCCATATGGCGATGCCGGCGATCCGTCACAGCGTCGAAAGTCCCTTTGATTATGCCGGTCGAAGTCTGGTCATTGTGGTCAACGATTTACGCCGGGACAGCGCCGATCAGGTTGCCGCGGCTTATCGCGAGTTGTTCTTGGCGGCCGGCGGTGGCGGCTTGGGTCTGTTTACCGCCATTCATCGCCTACGGGCGGTACATAACCGCATCGCTGCCCCCTTGGAAGCCGAAGGTTTGCCGCTCTATGCGCAACACGTGGATGCGATGGATGCCGGCACCTTGGTCGATATTTTCCGGGCCGAACAGGATAGTTGTCTGTTAGGGACCGACGCGCTTAGAGACGGGGTGGATGTACCAGGACAATCACTACGCCTGGTCGTCTTTGACCGGGTGCCGTGGCCGCGACCCGACATATTACACCGGGCCCGGAAAGCGGTTTTTGGTAAGGCGGCTTATGACGACATGTTGACCCGCTTGAAATTGAAACAAGCCTATGGCCGCTTGATGCGCAGTGCCCAGGACGCCGGTATCTTTGTGCTGCTGGATGCGCGCCTGCCGACCCGACTGACGACGGCCTTTCCACCAGATGTAGAAGTTAAGCGCATCGGCTTAGCAGAAGCGGTTACCGTAACCGGAGAATTCTTGACGCAGTTTAAGAACGATTGACGGCTTTTCGCTTGTAAGTCTGCGCCGCCATCCTTATGTTCCGTCGGAATAATTTTTAGGAGTAAGTTAATGAGTGATCCGCAATTGAGCCCGCAAGAGGCACTCGTCTATATCATGATTTTAGTATCCGCCGCAGACCGGGACATGACCGACGCGGAGTTTATCCGTATCGGTCATATGGTGCACAATCTGCCGATCTTCCGGGATTTTGACGATGAATGGCTGATCCCCATCGCCGAGCGTTGTGCGCAGGAACTGGATCGTGAAGATGGTCTGGAATTTGTCCTCGCGAAAGCGGTGACCGCGTTGCCGGAAAAGTTGAGAGAGACCGCTTATGCGCTCTCTCTCGAAGTCGCCGCTGCCGATCTGAAAGTACAGGATGAGGAAATTCGCATCCTGGAGATGATCCGCCACGATCTGAACCTTGATCGCCTTAATGCTGCGGCGCTGGAACGCGGCGCCCGCGCCCGTCACATGACGCTTTAGTAGGACAATTGCCGACCGCTGATTTCCCGGATACTGTCGCCTTCTATTTGATCGAAAGGGCGAAAGTATGAAATTCGGCGGCATGGTCGCGACGAAGATCGACGACTGGCAGATATTCAAACATCTCGAAGATCTTGGTTACGACAGTGGTTGGGCTCCGGATTCGCAGATGATTTGGTCCGACTGTTATGCCACCTTAGCTCTGGCCGCGTGGCATACCACTAAAATACGCCTCGGGACCGGGATCGCGGTCGCCGGCACCCGTCTGGCGCCGGTGACGGCGCATTCTATCGCATCGATCAACAAACTTGCACCGGGTCGGACTTTTCTGGGCATTGGGACCGGGCATACGGCGATGCGGATTATGGGGCAAAATCCGGTTCCACCATCGGCTTTTCGAGATTATCTGCGCGTCGTGCGTGGTTTGCTACAGGGCGAAGAAGTGGAATTTGAAGATCGCCCGATCAAGTTTCTTGATCGCGAACTGGCATGTGTGAATACGGACGATCAAGTGGCGATCTACGTCGCCGCCAATGGGCCGAAAGCATTGGCTGCGGCAGGTGCCTACGGCGACGGTCGAATTGGCGCCGGGCATGAGCCCTTCCCGGTGCTAGAACGCAATATGGCGCGCATCCAACAGGGTGCTGTGGCGGTTGGACGGAGCCTGCCTGATCCTTTCCCTTCCGCGATTATGACTTATGCCTGTCTGTTACAACCTAGCGAAAAGTTGGATTCAGACCGAGTAATCGATGAAACCGGGGCCGAAGTCGTTTCCAGTTTGCACTTTTGGTACGAAATTTACCGCCAGCGCGGTCATGACGGCTTCATCCATGAAAGCATCCGCGGCATCTGGGAAGACTATAAACATTACGTCGAAACCGAGATGCCGGTAGAACGGCGCCATCAAATGGTCCATCGCGGCCATTGTGCATTTTTACCAGATGCTGAACGTCGTTTTATCACCCCAGATCTAATCCGCGCCACCGGCGGCCTAGTCGGCGAAGCAGATGAGATCAGGAGCAAGATCAAGGATATGGAGGATGCCGGCTTGACTGAGCTTGTCCTGCTACCGCCACAAGCCGTGGCGCGGTCGAACTTTACCGACTTTGCCGAACAGGTGATGGCGAAATATTAAGGCCTTCGATAAAAGCAACGGTGGCTTGAATGGCTTCGTTCCAATTTTGCTCCGTTGTCCGGCCGCTCTTCTTGGTCGGGACAAAATCGTGATTGCCGTCTTCGACCCAGTGGATCTTAATATTTTCTGACAATTGAAGCGGTTCGACTTTGGCCCGATTACCCATCGGATCACGGGTGCCTTGGACGATTAGTGTTGGCGTCTTAATGGCCTCAAAATGGGCGGTGCGCAGTTGATCTTCTTTGCCTGGTGCATGAAAGGGATAGCCGAGACAAATACAGGCCCGCGCGCCCAATTCATCGGCCAGCATGCTGGCGAAACGACCCCCCATAGACTTACCGCCGACAATCACCGGCGCGGCGCCAATCCGGGAATCTACCTGTCGCCAGGTTTCCGCCAACACATCGGGTCTATTGGGCGGGCGTTTTTTGCCATCCAGTCGGCGTTGCCACATATACGGAAATTCGAACCGGGCAACCCGGAATCCTTCGTTCGACAAGCCTTCGGCCTGGAAGTTCATGAACGGATGGTCCATTGGAATACCGGCGCCGTGGGCCAGAATAATGGTCGTGCCATCGTCCGGCCCGTCAAATATCAGATCGCCCCGGTTTGTCATCCCCGCATCCCCGCTTGCCATTATTTCTACAAGCTATCATAAGATGACGGGGGAAGATGACCAATAGGCGATCCGATGAATGAACAAACCGATCTGCTGCCGGTTTCCGTGATTACCGGATTTCTGGGCAGCGGCAAGACAACTTTGCTGAACCGTTTGTTACAGCATGACGGCATGTCCAATACCGCCGTCGTCGTAAACGAGTTTGGCGAAATTGGTATCGATCATGCCCTCGTCGAAAGCTCCAGTGACGATGTGGTATTAATGAACAGTGGTTGTCTTTGCTGTTCGATCCGCGGCGATCTAGTCGATACCTTGCGCAGCTTGCTGGTTCGTCGTGCCAAAGGAGAGATCCCGGCTTTCGAACGATTGGTGATTGAAACCACCGGTCTGGCAGATCCGGCGCCAATCCTGCACACTTTGATGAGCGATCTTTACCTAACGGCGAACTTTCGCCTGGACGGCGTAATCGCAACTGTCGATGCGGTAAACGGCGGTACGACACTGGATAATCACGTCGAATCGGTTAAGCAGGCGGCGGTCGCAGATCGGCTGGTGATCACTAAGACCGACGCGGCTGGAAGCACCGAACTTGCAACCAGGCTGCAGCATCTCAATCCTTCCGCCGCACAATATGAAGCGGTAATGGGCGAAATCGATCCGGCCCTTTTGTTTGGTGTCGGGCTTTATAATCCTGAAACCAAAACCCTGGACGTACAACGCTGGCTACGTGACGAAGCCTATGAAGAAACTGGCGACAATCATCACCACAACGACGTGAACCGGCACGACGATCATATCAAGGCCTATTGTCTGTATCTTGAAGGGGAATTGCCTTGGGACCGACTGGCGACATGGCTCGATTTGTTAACGATCTATCGGGGCAGTGATCTTCTGCGCATCAAAGGCATTCTGAATGTGAAGGAAACCGACGGTCCGGTGGTGATCCATGGGGTCCAGCATATGTTCCACCCGCCAGTGGAAATTCCCAATTGGCCCAGCGACGATCGACGTTCCCGCATTGTTTTCATCACCAAAGATATGGGCCCGGACGTGGTCCGCTCCATGCTCGATAATCTGATCGAAAATGGCATCAAAGTAAGCTTCAGTTGACGGCTAAGCCCAAGGCGGCGCGAAAGCGTTCTTTCAGGTGAACCCCGTCTTTGGGTGGCATCACAATCGGCAATTCTTCCGCCTTGATTTTGATGTCGTAGAATACCGGTCCCGGGTTCCGCAATAACCCATTCTTGGCAGCGTCAAATGCGTCCGCGTCAAAGACGGTTCCGGTTTCGATGAATCCGGCGGTTTGCGCCATCCCCGCTAGATCGACGCCGCCGGCGGTGTGGGTTTCCTGCATTCCGGTTTCGCCGTACCGTTCGTTATCCAACACCGCGATCGCTAAATTTTTTGGCGCCTGTGTGGCGATCGTGGCGAGCGCTCCCAACCCCATCAACATTTCCCCGTCGCCGGTAAGGACCAACACCCGTCGATCCGGTTGCGCTAGGGCCAGACCCAAACCGATCATCGCGGCGCCACCCATGGCGCCCCAAAGCGGGAAAGTCAGATTGCGGTCACCGGCTGCCGTGGCATCCCAAGCCGGTGCCCCCAACCCGGTTACAACCAGCAAATCCTCTCGCGTTGCCAGGAGCACCGGCACAATTTCGCGCCGGCGCAGGGGATAATTATCGCCGCGGGTCCGATCCATTAGTTTTCATCCTTGAACGATTTGGCACCGATCAAACGCTGAGCCAGTAAGACAGCACCTTGCGTCGGTCCTTCGAAGGTCATGGTTGCAACGGATCGGACTGTCGCCCCGACGTTTTCGGCGTCGTCGACATGGACAGTCAGCACATCAGCTAGCTTCAGGACATCGCCGGTCATCTGTCCCATCGGTACTTGCCAGGGATTAAACTCTCCCCATTCCCCACGCATAGTGATCAACATCAGCAAGGGAAAGCGGCAAGTCCGCGCTAGCGACAACATGTTAATGCAATTGCCGACGCCACTTGATTGCATCAACAGGACGCCGCGCGCGCCACCTAGCCAGGCGCCGGACAAAAGCGCTATGCCTTCTTCCTCGGTGGTAAGCGGCACCATTTGCATGCCTTTGTTATTGTGGCATAACTCGATCAATTGGGCGTGACCAGAATCCGGGACGTAAGCGACTTGTTTGATTTGCAGCGCAACCAGACAATTGAAAATGGCCAGCGGCCAGTCAGTGGATTGTGTTTTTGACATGGGGTCAGACTAGCGAGCTCCCAGATAACATTCCAGTATTTTCGACCGCTAGACGGGGACAATCAGCCGTGCTAGCGTCCGCCCATGATGAGACGTGCAATCCAAGTCCTAGATCGGCATCCGCCGAAATTCATCTCGTTCCTCTGGTGACGCTAGCGGCACTAGCGCCTTGGGCGTTCTGATATTTAATATCTTCTCCGATTACATAATTGAAGTTTGTGCCGCCAGCATGGTAATGAGCGGACAAATCCAAAGGCTCAGTCATCATGAATAGTCATTCAACCGAATTCCAAAGACCTTCCGATGTTCGTATTGAGCGTAAGACCAGAGCGCTGATTTATGCGGAAGGGATCGATCATCTAGTGGAAGATTTGGACCGCCATCGCGGCGCTTTTCTTTCGTCTGGCGTCGAGGATCCGGACCGCTATTCGCGTTGGGACTTTGGCTTTATTGATCCACCGGTCGAGTTTATCGGCCGTGAAAGGCAAGTGATCGTGAATGCGCTAAATCCGCGTGGCTTGCCGTTGCTTGCGATGCTGGCGCCGATTATGTCAGCGGACCCGAACGTCCGCATTCTGACACAAGAGCAGAACCAATTTATTCTGGAAATAGCGCCGAGCGAAGGTGAGTTCCCGGAAGAGGAACGCAGTCGCCAGCCTTCGCTCTTCACGCCATTTAGAAGCTTGTTGGCGGAGTTTGCGGGCTTTGAAGATGATTTTCTAGGTGTTTACGGTGCCTTTGGCTACGATTTGATTTTCCAGTTCGATGATATGCCATGGGTTCATGAGCGCCCGGATGACGACCGGGCTTTGCATGTCTTTCTGCCCGACCGTATTTTCGTCCTCGACCGCCGGCTGGAAACGGCGCAGGCTTATGATTATGAATTCAGTCGGCAAGAACTGAGTACCCGCGGAGAACCGCACGGCGCGTTCGAACCGGTGCCAATGCCGCATCGTTTTGAAACGCCGCCTAACCGCGCCATTACTTCTGACCATACGGATGAAGAGTATATGGCGAAAGTCGACATCGCCCGCGAGAGGATGCGGATCGGTGACATTTTCGAAGTCGTATTGTCGCGAAAATTCACCACTGATTTTGATGGTGCGGCCTCGGATATGTATCAGTTGATGCGGCGGATAAATCCAAGCCCCTATGAATTTTTCTTCCAATTCGGCAGCGATCAGTTGATCGGGGCCTCACCTGAAATGTTCGTCCGGGTTAATGGCGATCGGGTTGAATCTTCGCCAATTTCCGGCACCGCGCGGCGTGGCGCCAATGCGATGGAAGATGCGGAGCGGATCAAGGCGCTCTATAATTCGGATAAAGATGAAACCGAATTAACCATGTGCACGGATGTCGATCGCAACGATAAGTCGCGTATCTGTCGGCCGGGCTCGATCAAATTGCTCGGTCGTCGGATGATCGAACGTTACGCCGGTCTATTCCATACTGTCGATCACGTTGAAGGACGCTTGCGCGCCGGTTTCGATGGGCTGGACGCATTCCTTTCGCACATGTGGGCGGTGACTTTGACCGGCGCCCCAAAACGCATGGCCGTGCGAATAGTTGAAGATATGGAAGTCGGTTCGCGAGGCTGGTATGGCGGCGCCGTCGGGGCTTTCCATTTTGACGGCAGTGTGAATACGGGCATCACCATTCGCACCGTGCACCTGAAACAAGGGAGAGCGAATTATCAAGTTGGCGCCACCTTGGTCTGGGATTCCGTTCCGGTGGAGGAGGAGATGGAAACCCGGATTAAATCCACGGCGTTCTTCCAGGCGATGGACACGCTAACCCAGCGCCAAAGCCAACAGCAGCTTGAGCCGACGGCGCTGGAATTCGAAGATATCCACATTGTCTTTGTTGATAACGAAGATAGTTTTGTGCATACGCTGGCCGACTATTTTCGGCAAACCGGAGCTGACGTGGCAACTTATCGTAATGGCCCCGGTCTGGAGGCAGCACTGGCCGCGAAGCCGGATTTGGTGGTCCATTCTCCAGGGCCCGGCCGGCCGGCGGATTTCGGCGTGCCTGACCTGGTTCGCCGATTGGCAGCTGAAGACATTCCGCAATTTGGTATTTGCTTGGGCCTGCAAGGAATTGTTGAAGCCTTTGGTGGAACATTGACGGTTCTTGGGGAACCGCGCCACGGTAAAACCTGGCAGATCGTCCACAATGGCCAAGGACTATTCGATGACATGGACGACGATTGTCAGTTTGGCGCCTATCATTCGCTGGTCGCGGTACCGGAGCAATTGCCGGATTGTTTGCATGTCGTCGCCCGAACCAAAGAAAATTTAATCATGGCAGTGACCCATAAGGATCTGCCAATCGCGGCGGTGCAGTTTCATCCGGAATCGATTTTGTCATTCGATGGCGATGGTGGCCACCGTCTTGTCAAAAATGCGCTTCGGCTGCTTGTTGGTCGTCGCAGCAATTCGACGTAAAAGATCGATGCGAACGCAGGCTTATTTCCAAATCATTCGAATATTTTAATTTTCTTTCCCGACTTCCGGTTGGTATCATGTAAACTATCGTCGAATTGACTAGAACTAGAGTGATGATGGGTTATGTTTCTCATTGACGCCTTTAAAAGGTTGCCGTTGTCGATCCAGATCACCTGGATTCTGGCGGTGGCGTTCGTCCTGTTGTTGATAATTCCGACGGCAATGAATGCCGATTTCTCAGATTCAGATGGTAGTTCGGTATCTGGAAAACGATTGGATAACGATGGCAAAATAGTCGAGCGGCGCAAGCGTCGATCTCGATACGGTCGTGATCGCGACGATTTAAGTGACGATAGAAACTATTATCGTGACGATAGCGGCGATCCTTTGGATGACGAAAGTAGTGACAATTTTGATCGGGGCAGCCGTGATGGCGATGTCGATGACACTAAAGATGATCCAAGTAGAGAATTCGACGACGATTGAATTTTCACGACTGTTGGCACGTTAAGCAGTCCAAACCCATTATTTTTTTGAATAGGGTAAATTTGTCGGTAGTTTGCTACCGTCACTAAGTGGCTTGCTGCTGATTTTGCCGATGATGATAGAAATTCTTAACAATTGGCCGGTATATTTTAGATTATCAATAAATTGATTCAGCACCATTTACATTCACGACTATGGAAACATACATAATTATCGTTGTTGCTTTTGTGTTTGCCGGCTTTGGCGCCTGGCTCGGACATAAGGTCGGCTTTGACAGCGGGCGCGACTTGGCATTACGGACTGCGGGCGAACAAATTCGCCGACTGACAGCGGAGCTGAATAAACGCGAGAGGGACGCTAAAAATGCCAAGCGTAATATCGAAAGTCAGCTCAAAGATAGCGAAGAAGCTAGCGAGGCCCTAGACGTCAAGTTGAGGGAGGCGCGAAAAAACACCGAAAATGTCGTAAAAAACCTTGCTACCAAAGAACAAATGTATCAGGAATTATTGGAAGCGGCCGAGATCGCCGCGGCGGCGCGGTCGCGTGAATCGATCCTGACTTTGCGAAATTTCCTTGCCAGCGATAAATAGCGCCGTCCCAGCTCAAATTAATCTACTTGTCGGCTGCGGGCGAAGATCGCAAACTTAGACCTCTTTAGTTCAACAAATAGAGGTGGCCTTAGAAATGGACTTTACCACACCGGCGGAAATCACAGCGAAACTGGAAGAACTCGATGCGTTCATCGAACAGGAAATCATGCCGCTGGAAGCAGAGAATATTCAGTTCTTCGACCATCGCCGGGAATGGGCGCGGACCGACTGGGAAAACGACGGTCAGCCGACCAAAGAATGGGAAGCGCTATTGCGCGAGATGAAGCGTCGCGCTGACGCGGCCGGACATCTGCGATTTGCCTTGCCCAAAGAAGCCGGCGGTCAAGGCGGCTCCAACCTCGCGATGGCGATGATCCGCGAACATTTGGCAATGAAAGGCCTGGGTCTGCACAATGATCTGCAAAATGAAAGTTCCATTGTCGGTAATTTTCCCCTTGCCCATATGTTGCTGGCGTTTGGGACCCAGGCCCAGAAGGAAGAATTTCTCGAAGCTACGATTACCGGGCAAAAACGCATCGGCTTCGGCATGACTGAGCCGAACCACGGCAGCGATGCCACCTACTTAGAGACCACTGCGGTGCGCGACGGCAATGATTGGGTGATCAACGGCACCAAACGTTTCAATAGCGGTCTGCATCACGCCACCCACGACCTGATCTTTGCCCGTACTTCCGGCAAACCGGGTCAGCCCACCGGCGTGACCGCCTTCATCGTGCCGGTGGAGACGCCGGGGTTTTCCGTCGATTACATGCATTGGACCTTCAACATGCCGACCGATCATGCCGAAGTGACATTGAATAATGTTCGTGTTGGCGACGACACGATCTTCAATGTGGAAGGCGAAGGCTTGATCGTGGCGCAGCATTTCTTCCATGAAAACCGGATCCGTCAAGCCGCTTCCAGTCTGGGGGCCGCACAATTTTGTATCAATCAGTCGGTTGAATATGCCCGCGAGCGGGTGACCTGGGGCAAGGCGTTGGCCACCCAGCAGGGTATTCAATTTCCACTCACCGAATTGCATACCGAAGCGGAGATGGTGCGGAACCTGGTCTACAAGACTGCCTGGAAATTAGATCAACAGGATTTCATGTCTTTGACGGAACAAGTCTCGATGGCGAATTACCGGGCCAACCGACTGGTCTGCGAAGCGTCGGACCGCGCCATGCAGGTCCATGGTGGCATCGGTTATACCCGCCATAAACCCTTCGAACATATCTACCGGCACCACCGCCGCTATCGCATTACCGAAGGGGCGGAAGAAATTCAAATCCGCAAAATTGCTGGAAACTTGTTCGGCTTCACCGGGCGGAATAGATAATACGCCGTTAATCTTCGCTGGCGACAAAATCCAGCGCTTGTTTGGCAGTGCGGATGACGTGTTTACGTTTCAAAGGTGAATTGAGGAAACGGTTGAGGGCCGCTGTCGCATCACCAAGCCACAGTGCGTTTGGTGCAGCGGCAACTTCACTGCCGACCGCAAAAGTCAATTTCACGATGTGACAGGCAACGATATATTCAAACTGACTATGATCAAACAAGCTGCGTTTGCTGTCTTCAGCAAAAGTGGTGGGGTTGTCGACTTGCCACTGCGCCGGGTCCTGCGAAAGATCCAGATAACCGGCATTGCGGCCGACAAAACAGGCCATCTGCAATAACGCTTGCGGCCACAGCGCCGGTTGGTCTTCACAAAGCCGTCGCACCGCATTGGAAAAAGTCAGGCCATGGGTGAAGTCCAGCCAATTAACGTTGTCATCGACTTGATTATCGGTCCTGACCTGTACCTTGAGATCGAACATCAGCATTTGCCGAGTGATCGCCCCAAACAATGCGTCATAGAGTTCTTTTGGATGAGCGGAGCTTTGATTGGCCAGGGTCAGTGATTTGTTCACCGACTTGCCAACAAAATCGGCCGCTACTGGTTGATCGCTGCCGAGGCCATCCCATGCGACAAGGCTTTTCCGGTAGCGGCGGAATTCCGGGATTAGGTCTTCGCGACGACCAAAAATCAAGCCCCGCACCAAAGCAAGCGTCAGGGGCAATGCGACCGTCGGTCCCAAGTGATCGACCAATTCGCCAATTTTCACGGTGTAGATAGCGGAATGGCCGAAATCTTGAAAATGCGCCAAGGCGGCATGGGCCAAAGCCGGTTGTAAATCGCTATATGTTAGGCCAGCGCCATATGCCCCTCGAATAAGCGCCATTGCAGTGATTTCATCTTCTGCTTCGATGGCGGCGATAAGGGCGTCACTATCATAGTCCGCCTCACCTTCCGGATAAGGAAAGCGTGGTTCCCGCAAGGTGTCCCAGGCGATATGACCCATGACCTCGACCACAGGCGCTAGTTTTTCGGCTTCCGACGCCGCTGTTTCATCGCGTAACCTCAGCCAGTCCGCCGCCGCCGCATAGGCATGGCTCATGCCATATTCGAAACGATCATGGCTCCAGTGAATGGCTTGACGGATGGCTTCTAGCGGATCACCGCCGGCTTTGCTCAAGCGCGCCAATTCTCGTGCCATGCGGTCATATTCATGTCGGGTCAGGGAATCTTGTAAATTCTCCAATGCCTTGGCTTGCCGTTCAGCGGCGGGTGCTTCCGTCAGATCGAGCCAGATTTGATTATCCCGCAGCTCCACCGGATAAGTCCTCAGACGATCGCCGTCGGTAAGATTGTCGCCGCTGGCCAGATCGAATTTCCAATTGTGCCAGTTGCAGGTCAGCACACATTCGCCACTGAAGGTGCCCTCGCTTAATGGATAGCCTTCGTGGGGACAGCGATTGTTACAGGCAAAGATGCCAGCTTCACGTTTGAACAGAACGATTTGTTTGTTGCTGATGCGGATAATCTTGTGATTCTTGCCACCGAAATCCTCTGTAGTGGCGACCTGTACCCAGTCGCGAAGTCCGGATTGCGTCATTTTATTCTCCTTATATTGGGGACTATTTTAACATACACCCGCCGTCAACCGCATCTTCTTGCCGACAAATTTCTAACCAAATAGTGTGCGCGGAAATTTGGCCAATTTCTGCGAGTTGCTCTCAGTGATATTTGCATTTGTCGTTGTAACCTCTGATTTTTGACTTGATTGACGATAAGTCCTTCCTAAAATAATTCTTCAACCTAACTTGAGGTCAAGAAATTTTTTTCAGGAATTTTTGAAAGGTGTTTTACCGGCTTTCAAGGATTGTTAAAGGCCCGCTAGTCTTGGCCAGCCCGACGTGCTAATTCGCTAGGGAACGAATATGTGATTATAAGGATGGGGTAATGACAGTAAAGATTTTGGCGTTTTCCGGCAGTGCGCGACGGAATTCGATCCACAAGAAACTTTTGAAAACTGCAGTAAAAGGCGCGGAAGATGCCGGCGCGGAAGTCACCGTTATTGATATTCGCGACTATCCCATCCCACTTTATGACGGCGATTTGGAAGATGGCGAAGGTATTCCTGAAAACGCTCAAAAAATACGCGCCCTGTTCGATAATCACGATGGTTTCCTGTTGGCTTGCCCGGAATATAACAGCTCCATCACGCCGTTATTGAAGAATATCATCGATTGGGTTTCACGTCCGCAAGATGGTGTCTCCGGTCTTGTGCACTACACCGGTAAGACAGCGGCGTTGTTGTCGGCCTCCGGGGGAAACCTTGCAGGCTTGCGTGGGTTGTTTACGGTGCGGCAGATTTTGAGTGTTCTTGGCGTCCATGTGATCCCGGAACAATTTGGCCTGAGCGGCGCCAACAAAGCCTTCGACGAAAATGATTATATGGTGGACGAAGGCCCCAGAAATATGGCTGCGGGGATTGGTGCCGCCTTGGCAAAAACAACGGCGAAACTGAAAGGGTAAAGTATTGAAAAGCTGCTGGTCCGACACAGAAGCTGCCCAAGCGGTTGCAAACTATGCAATTGACGGCGTGAATGAAGACTTGGCTTTGCGGGTTTATACCACCCGTCTGCTGGGATCGGACCCTCGTCTGGTTCTGCATGGCGGCGGCAACACCTCTGTAAAAACAATTCTGTCGGATATGTTGGGAAATCCACTCGATGTGCTTTGCGTGAAGGGATCGGGCTGGGATATGGGGGCGATTGAACCGGCGGGACTGCCCGCGGTGCGCCTGGCTCCCCTGCAACAGTTGCGCGGGCTAGAGACCTTAGACGACTTTGACATGGTCAACGCCCAACGCGGTAATCTGCTCGACAGCACCGCACCGAACCCATCGGTTGAAACCCTGCTGCATGCCTTCTTGCCCCATAAATTTATCGACCACACCCATTCAACGGCGGTGTTGAGCCTGACCGATCAGGCCGATGGCGAAGATATCTGCCGTGACCTTTATGGCGATCAGGTGGGTATCGTGCCCTACATCATGCCTGGTTTTGCACTGGCGAAAAAGGCGGTGGAAGTCTTTGAACAGGATCCTTCGGTCGCCGGTCTTATTCTGCTCAAACACGGTATTTTCACATTCGGCGACAGCGCCCGCGAAGCTTACGAACGGATGATCGAAGCGGTGTCAAAAGCCGAACTAAAAGTCGCAACCACGGTGGCAAAGGTTTTCCCCTCAATCGAACTGCCCAGCCCATTAGCCAATGCATCGGATATTGGACCGATCTTGCGCGGCGCCTGCGCCATTCAGGACGATGTGGATGGTCGGCACAAGCGATTTATTCTCGCTCATCGGGCCAATGATAAGATACTGGATTTCGTCAATGGCACGGAATTGGCGCGTTATAGTCAGCAAGGCGTGGTGACGCCGGATCACAATATTCGCATCAAAAACCGGCCGTTGATCGTGCCACCGGCTGGCGATCTAAACAGGTTCAAAGCGGCGGTCGTCACCGCAGTAGAGAATTATATTGACGCCTATCATCAGTATTTTGTCCGTAACAATCGGCGTCATGACAATTCTAAGACCGAACTTGATCCACTGCCACGGGTCATCCTGGTGCCGGGCATTGGCTTGTTTGGTCTGGGCCGGAATGCCAAGGAAGCGGCGGTGGCCGCCGATCTGGCGGAAAACAATATCGAAACGATTACCGATGCGGAGGCGTTGGGCCAATTCGAAGCACTGAGCGAAGCCGACTTGTTCGATATCGAATATTGGGCGCTAGAGCAAGCCAAACTGGGTAAAGCGACGGAGCCGCCATTGCTTCGGCAAGTCGCGGTGATTACCGGTGGGGCTGGCGCCATCGGTCTGGCGACTGCAAAAGTCATGGCAGCAGCAGGGGCGGAAATTGCATTGCTTGATCTGAATGAAGGCGTCGGCGAACAAGCGGCGAGGGATATCAGCAGCACCGCACTCGGGCTTACCTGCGATGTGACGGATCGATCTTCTGTACAGACCGCATTCGACAAGATATCCGCAAAATTCGGTGGCGTCGACATTGTGGTATCCAACGCTGGGGCGGCTTGGCAGGGGCGGATTGGTGAAGTCGCGGACGAAGTTCTGCGGCAAAGTTTTGAATTGAACTTCTTTGCCCATCAATCCGTTGCGCAGGCCGCGGTATCAATAATGCAAAAACAAGGCACAGGTGGTTGTTTATTGTTCAATACGTCGAAACAGGCAATCAATCCGGGTCCCGATTTTGGCCCCTATGGTTTGGCGAAAGCTGCGACGCTGTTCTTGGTGCGCCAATATGCTTTGGATCATGGCAGCGAAGGTATTCGCGCCAATGCGGTTAATGCGGATCGCATCCGCAGCGGCTTGTTAACCGATGAAATGATCGCCAGCCGTTCAAAAGCCCGCGGCCAGAATGAGAAAAGTTACATGAGCGGCAACCTGCTTGGCCGGGAAGTAACTGCAAAAGATGTAGCGCAGGCATTCCTGCACCACGCCGTGTCTCTTAAAACCACCGGCGATGTGACGACAGTGGACGGCGGTAATATTGCTGCTACGTTGAGATAAGAAATTTTCAGGGAGAACATTTATGCGTCTAGTCGTTGCGATGATGAGCCACGAAACCAATACTTTTTCACCGGTCCCGACACCGCTGAGCCGTTTTGCCCGCGGCATGGAAACGCCGGGCAGTGGGGATGAGGTGTACGAGGCTTTCAAAGTCACCGGCAGCGGCCTGGGTGCATTTTTCGATCTGGCGGAAGAAGCCGGCGCCGAAATGGTGATCCCGATTGCCGCCAGTGCCTGGCCCAGTGGCCCGGTGCATGACGATGCCTATGAAGCGATCTGTGATTCGATAGTCGGTGCGGTGAAAGATGGCTGCGACGCGATCATGCTGGTTCTGCACGGTGCCATGGTGACGCAAAGTCGCGAAGACGGCGAAGGCGAATTGCTTCGCCGCATCCGAGAAGTTGCGCCTGACACGCCGTTGGCGATTTCGCTTGATATGCATACCAACATGTATCAGGCGATTGCCGAGAATGTGGATATTCTAGCTGGTTATCAGACTTATCCCCATATCGACGGATTTGAGACCGCCATGCGGGCCGGTAAGCCGTTGCTCGATATGATTGCTGGCAAGATCAACCGAGCTAATCACGGCAAGTTCAAGGGAGCCGGTTAATCCGTAAAGCAACGACATGCCGTACAGCAAGACACTGGATGCCAGTGCGCCGAGCACAAAGTATTTCATTGCCGCTTCAACGGCCAGTTTGTCATCCCGAAAAAAGGCAATCATCGAATACAGGCACAACGACATCAATTCCAGACCCAGGTACAACGTCAACAAGTGATTAGCCGACGCCATCACCATCATCCCGCAAACCGCAAACAGCCCCAAAACATAATATTCGTTCTTAAAGATATTTCGGTCCTGATTGTATTGTCGGCTATAGATAAAGATCGTGGCGGACAACAAACAAATAGCCACTTTCAGCAGATCGCCCATGGGATCATCAACAAACAGGCCGTTAAAGGCAAATGCGGATTGGGCAGAAAAATCACTGACAATCAATACACAGGTGGCGAGCAAGGTGAAAACACTCAACCAAAAGCAAACAATGTCGTTACGGTCCTGGTTAATAAACAAACCCAGAAGCAGTATTGCCGATGCCATTGAAGCGACAAAAATCTCCGGGAGCGCCAATGCGGTTTGTAGTGATTGCAGAGTCATCAGGTCATTAAACGGCAGATCATTATCGACAAATCAGGGGACATTTTGAAATATCCACATGACGCAATAAGTTTTCGATGGAAGTATGCATCACCTCGAGTACCGGATTGGGCCAAATTCCAACCACCAGAACCATTGCGGCAAGAATCCCAAGCATCAAAATTTCACGGCTGTTGACATCTTCCAGGGCAGCAACATCCTTATTGATAACTTTGCCGTAAATGACGCGTTTCACCATCCACAAGGTATAGGCGGCGCCAAAAATCAGGGTTAGCGCGGCAATAATGGCAAACCAGGGATTAGCTTGAAACGAGCCGAGAATGACCAGAAATTCACCGACAAAGCCAGAAGTGCCGGGCAGACCGGTATTGGCCATGGCGAACAGCACAAACAATGCGGCGAAAACCGGCATCGGCGTAGCGATGCCGCCGTAGGCGTCGATCATCCTTGAATGCGTCCGGTCATACAGCACGCCGACGCATAAAAACAAGGCGCCGGAAATAAACCCGTGGGAGATCATTTGCATCATCGCGCCTTCGGCGCCCTGAGCGTTAAAAATAAACAAGCCTAAGGTGACGAAGCCCATGTGAGAAATCGAAGAGTAGGCGATCAGTTTTTTCATATCCTGCTGCACCAGCGCCACCAGCGCGATGTACACCACCGCAATCAACGAAAGCGTAATCATCAACCAGGCGAGTTCATGGCTGGCATCAGGCGTGATCGGCAGGCTTAATCGAATGAACCCGTAGCCGCCCATTTTCAACATAATGGCAGCCAATATCACCGAGCCGCCGGTTGGGGCTTCGACATGCGCATCGGGCAACCAGGTATGCACCGGAAACATCGGCACTTTTACTGCGAATGCGCTGAACAATGCCAGGAAAATCAGGATTTGCGCCTTAAGCGTCAAGGGCAGGGCATGGTAATCGAGAATACGGAAACTGCCGTCGCTGACATTGTATAAATAAAGCAGCGCCACCAACATCAGCAAGGAACCCAACAAGGTATAAAGGAAGAACTTGATGGTGGCGTAAATTCGGTTGGGGCCGCCCCAAATACCGATAATCAGGAACATCGGAATGAGCATGGTTTCCCAGAAAACATAGAACAACACCGCATCCAATGCCGAAAAAACACCGATCATGACCCCTTCCATAATCAAAAACGCGGCCATGTATTGGGCGACGCGCTCGGTGATGACTTGCCAGCTGGCAATGACCACAACCACAGTTAATAAGGTGGTCAGCAAGATTAACGGCATGGAAATACCGTCCACGCCAATTGAATAGTAAATATTGAAGGCGCTAATCCAGCTATAATGCTCCGTGAACTGCATATTCGCAGTGCCGGCATCAAATCCGCTATACAGCGAAAAGCTGAGCAAGAAGATAATGACAGAAAAGCCGAGTGCCAGCTTGCGCGCGATTCCGGCTCGTTGATCATTGCCAGTGGCCAGCACCAGCACACCAGCGACAATGGGCAGCCAGATGAGCAAACTGAGTAATTTATTTTCCATGTCGTTTATTTCTCATGGCCTGCCGGGTTATAACCATACGAAAACGGTAATCAACCCGAACAGCCCGATGATCATGGCGAAGGCATAATGGTAGGTATATCCGGTCTGGATATGGCGCAGGATGGCTGAAAAGCCCCTGATGGTGTTTGCCGTGCCGTTTACCAGGGTGCCGTCGATCAAACCCGCATCGACATGCTTGTTGAGTAATTTGCCGAAAACAACGGCGCTTTTTGCAAACACCATTTGATAGAAGTCATCAAAGCCATATTTATTGTCGAGAATGCGATAAATTGGCGCCGATGCGCTGGCAATTTTTCCGGGCAGGGCGGTATTTTTACAGTAGCAATACCAAGCTCCGATTATCCCGGACACCGCTAACCAAAATGGCCAGGTAAGCACGCCGCGCCAAATTGCTGCCAGCACTAATGCAAATCCGGTTTTGCCGTGAAAACCCTCGGCAATTTCCTGAGTGACATCATGATGACGTATAATGAAAATGGAATCGCCAAAGTAATCGCCGACCACGACCGGGCCAAAGAACATGAATCCCGCGAACACCGATGGTATGGCCAGCGCGACCAGCGGCAGGATGATCACGTTAGGTGATTCGTGTAAATGTTTTATAATGTCGGCATCGGAACGGTTGCGGCCGTGAAAGGTCATGAACAATAATCGGAAAGCGTAAAACGCAGTCACAAATACCCCGAGTAACACAGCGATGTAGGCATATTGTGACCCCCAAATTTCACTATGATGGACCGCTTCGATGATGGCGTCCTTGGAGAAAAACCCGGCGAACGGCGGAATGCCTGCCAAAGCCAGCGCACCCACTGCACAAGTGATGTAGGTAATGGGCATGATGGTTCTCAGGCCGCCCATCTTGCGCATATCCTGTTCGTGGTGCATGGCGATAATCACCGAACCGGCGCCGAGGAAAAGCAATGCCTTGAAGAAAGCGTGGGTGCCAAGATGGAAGATGGCAATTTCGTAGGCAGACGCGCCAAGCGCAACCGTCATATAGCCCAGCTGGGATAATGTTGAGTAGGCGACCACACGCTTGATATCGTTTTGTACTAAACCGATTAGCGCCATGAATATCGCCGTTGTGGCGCCGATTACCAATACCACGGATAAGGCGGTTTCAGAAAACTCAAACAGCGGCGACATTCTCGCCACCATAAAAATCCCGGCGGTCACCATGGTCGCGGCATGGATCAATGCAGAAATGGGTGTTGGCCCCTCCATTGAATCCGGCAACCAGACATGCAATGGCACCTGAGCGGATTTGCCCATAGCGCCCATAAACAACAGCAAGCAAATAACGGTCATCCACTGCCATTCTCCAAACGGAGATATAACGGTGGCCTCTTTTACAAAGGGCGCGCTGGCGAATACAGCCGCATAATCCAGAGAGCCGAACACGTAAAGTATTGCGGCGATACCCAATAAAAACCCAAGGTCACCGATGCGGTTGACTAAAAACGCCTTCATGTTGGCAAAAATGGCGGCGTCCCTTTCAAACCAAAACCCAATCAACAGATAGGATACTAATCCGACCGCTTCCCATCCAAAGAATAACTGTAGAAAGTTGTTGGACATAACCAGCGTCAACATGGAAAAAGTGAACAATGAGATGTAACAAAAGAAGCGTTGATAACCGGGATCATCAGCCATATAGCCAATGGTATAAATATGCACCATCAACGATACAAAGGTAACGATGACCATCATGGTCGCGCTAAGTTGATCAATCAGGAATCCGATTTGAAATGGAATGCCGCCGCTAATCGCCCAGGTATATAATGTTTGGTTGGCGATGTTGCCATCTTGCACGTCAGAATAAACCACCAGAGAAAGCGCGAAAGCCAAGGTTACCCCGGCAATAGTTATCGAATGTGCGCCGCGACGACCGATTGCCTTTCCAAATAATCCGCAAACGATTGAAGCGGCCAGACAAACCAGGGGAATTGCGAGGTACACCTCGTTTATATATTCTTGCACCTCGTTTAGTTATCCTTTGAACGTGGCATTGAGTATAGCCTTTGTTTGAGTTTATTCTTGAATTCAAGCTCGTGCTCGTACATCAAAAATATTAGGGTTGCGAAGTGGATATTTCCCATTTTTTCCTGTTCAACCTTTCAGGGAGTCGAGTTGGTCGACGTTTATGGTTTGGTGGCTACGGAACAGAACAATCAGGATTGCCAAGCCAATCGCGATTTCTGCAGCGGCCACGGTCAAAATAAAAAACACAAAAACCTGACCCGCGATATCTGCAAGATAGTGGGAGAAAGCGACGAAGTTAATATTAACCGCCAACAGCAGTAATTCAATCGACATCAACAAGATCACCAGGTTTTTCCGGTTCAGGAAAATCCCCACCACGCCAATGGAGAACAATACTGCGCCGAGAATTAAATAATGCGATAAAGGGATCATGATTCGATGCCTTCAGGGGTGGATTTAGACGCGGTTTCAGTTGGCGCGGCTTCTGTTAAAAATCCCGTTGCACTGGGATCTGCCGAGTCCATATTCACGATTCTTAGGCGATCCTCTCGATTGACCTGCACCTGAGAAGCGGGATTGTTGTATTTGCTGTTCGGTCGTCGTCTCATGGTTAAGGCAATGGCTGCGATTATCGCGACCAGTAAAATCAGAGCCGCAATTTCGAAGGCATAAACATAATGCGTGTAAATCTGGGCCCCTAGGGCTTTTGTATTGCTGTATTCAACCCCGTATGCCGCCGGGTTGCCGTAGTTTCCTGAATCGCCGACATCAAAAGAGCCATACATTACCAGGGCAATTTCCAAAACCAGCAATACCGCGATCAAACCTCCAATCGGTAGATAGCGGGTAAATCCAGCGCGTAATTTAGCCAGATCAATATCCAGCATCATCACCACAAACAGAAACAATACCATGACTGCGCCGACATAAACCAACACCAGCACAATAGCCAGGAATTCCGCTTGTAGCGTAATCCATATGCAGGCGGCGCTGAAAAATGCCAGCACCAGAAACAACGCTGATTTCACCGGATTGCGAATAGTCACCACCATGGTCGCGGCGAACACCAGCGCCACACTGAAAGCATAAAACGCGAATTGCAGGAAGGTCATACTGATAATGTGATCAAAATGGTTGCCAAAACTATATGCGCGCCACCACTTGTGTCGGCAACCGCGCCATCAGATCGGCCATTGTGCCGATGCCTTTGGTGCGGTTGCAGGCGCCGCACAGCAATTGCAGGTTGTCGTCGGTATCCTGCCCGCCGTGCGCTTTTGGCACGATATGATCGACTTCCATATTACGCATGGGGAAATGCGTGCGGCAACCGCTGCAAAAACCTTCCTGTTGTCCGTATAAAATATTTTTGATGTTGTGCGAGCGAGCCAAACCGCGCGCGCTTCTTTTCGGGATGTCGGTGCGGTGGATGACTTTGGCATCCCACACTGTGGTTTTTTTGTCGTCGGCGGTGACGATGCCTAAGTCTTTGTGTAATCGGGTTCTTACCAACTCCACCGCTTTTGCGCTGATGTCAATGCCGATCCACTGCCGACCATATTTTTCCGCTGCAACACAAGTGGTGGCGCACCCACAAAACGAATCCAGCACTAAACCGCCTTGCGGACAACTCGCCTTGATGATTCGGTCGAGCAAAGCCATCGGCTTTTGTGTTGGGTAGCCGGTGCGTTCTTTTGACTGCGAGTTGAGGATGGAAATGTGCCACCAATCATTCAAAGCAACCTCGGTCTTTCCATGCCGATACACGATTTTGTCGTAATCGCCTTTTTCGATTTTATGCGCGGCTTTGCTACCGACCGGCGCTTCATAATTGCGGTTGCTGTTGAACGGCGGGTCGAGATAAACCAGATCGACGCTCTCGGTATTCATGCCGCGCAAAATCGGCAGGTTGTCACCAGTGAAAATCGTGCGGTTGTGAACTTGTGGTTGCATAATAAATTTTGTTTTATCCCGATTGGCATCGTGTTTATCGGTAGGTTGAATCCTGTTTACGCGCCGCCGCGATTTCCTGTTCGTGTTTGTCGCCGATTTCCAGCAAGCGTTGTTTGTCGATTATGCACTCGTGGTTTTCCTCCATATGAAATTCATGGATGTCGGTCATGACGATGGCGTCCACCGGACATGCTTCCTCGCAAAAACCGCAATAAACGCATTTGAACAGGTCAATGTCATAGCGCGTGGTGCGACGGCTGCCGTCTTCACGTTCTTCAGAGTCGATGGTAATGGCCAAAGCCGGGCAAACGGCTTCACACAATTTACAGGCAATGCAGCGTTCTTCACCATTGGCGTAACGTCGCAAGGCGTGCAGCCCGCGGAAGCGCGGCGATTTCGGGGTTTTTTCTTCGGGATACATGATGGTGGTTTTCTTGCGAAACAATTGTCGACCGGTCACCCCGAGCCCCTTTCTTAACTCTTGCAGTGAAAAAGTTTTGTACCACTGTTTGCCCGCGTTTATTATTTGTGGCAGCCCCATAATTTGTGCCTATATTAATTAATACGATCGACGATCGAAAATGATTGCGTTATTGGAAAATATACCCAAAGGGGGTGTAAAACTTGCCTAATCCAATGACCGTAATCCAAACCAGTGTCACCGGAATCAAGACTTTCCAGCCCAACCGCATAATCTGATCGTAGCGATAGCGAGGAAAAGTCGCTCTGAACCACAAAAAGAAAAATGCGACAAAGGCTGTTTTGATGCCAAACCAAAATAATGGCGGCAGCCAGGTAAAAGGCGCGACCTCAACAGGCGGCAGCCACCCGCCCAGGAACATCAACGCAGCAAGGGCGGCAATCAGAATCATGTTGGCGTATTCGGCTAAAAAGAATACCGCAAAAGCCATGCCCGAATATTCAACATGAAAACCGGCGACGATTTCTGATTCGCCTTCGGCAACATCAAACGGCGCGCGGTTGGTTTCCGCCACACCAGAAATAAAGTACACAATAAACAATGGAAACAAAGGTAAAAAGTACCATTGCCAGAACCCGCCGGATTGACAAAGCACGATTTCCCGCAAGTTGAGGCTACCGGCCACCATTAAAACCCCGACCAGCGCGAAGCCCATGGCGATTTCATAAGCCACGATTTGCGCCGCCGAGCGCATGGCGCCAAGAAAAGCGTATTTGGAATTTGAAGCCCAGCCGGCGATGATTACCCCGTAAACGCCCATGGAAGTGAGGGCAAGCACATACAGCAAGCTGGCATCGATATTCGCCAACACCAAGGAATCAGTAAATGGCATCACCGCCCAGGCGGCCAGCGCAGGCGCCAGAGACAGAATCGGGGCAATCAAAAACAGAAATTTATTTGATTTGGCAGGAATGATGATTTCCTTCATCAACAATTTCAGGGCATCGGCAATCGGCTGAAGCCAGCCTTTGGGCCCCACACGATTTGGCCCCACCCGGGTTTGCATATAGCCAATCACCTTGCGCTCTGCGAAGGTGAAATAGGCGACGCTGAGCATCAATGGCAACAGGATTGCCATAATTTTAATGACTATCCATGAGGTCGTTTGGAGTGCTTCGGGCAACCACCCAGTCCAGGCAAGATAAAACTCGTGCATCATGTCTTCTCCGTCATGCCTGGTTTACTCTATTGCCTCAACGGTGACCATGACATGCCCGCCCAATCCAGCTGTTTCCATGAATCCTGCGGGCACATAAACACAGTTCTCGGCGATGCGATCACTGGTTCTTAATTGCAACGTTGCGCTGCCTGATTCGTTCTGGACTTTAACCTGAGCGCCATCATTGAGCTGCAATCCGGTAGCAGTGACTGGATTCAGGCTGGCGGCCGGGGGCGGATTATCAGCGGTTTGTTGGAGCGCCTGAGCATGTCGCAAGGTGACCTCAGCGCGATACATTGGTATGTCAACAACGCGGGTTAATGGGCTGGATTCCACGAAATCGGGGGTGCCCTTTTCGCTGTATGAAAGGGCCGGGTGAAATTGCAACTCCACTAACCGGCAGGAAGGGGCGATATCAGTGAGGTTGATTTCCCCGGTGACATCGTCGATTGTGACCTGTTCAAAACCATTTAGCCCAAGAAAATTGCCCATTACCCGAAGAATTTTCCAGCCTGGGCGGGCCTCGC